>NZ_CM165584.1:0-4800000 GCF_056782835.1 Pseudomonas sp. 20-5
TTGTGCCGCCTTTCCAATCTTTGGGGGATATCCGTGTCCGTGGAACTTTGGCAGCAGTGCGTGGATCTTCTCCGCGATGAGCTGCCGTCCCAACAATTCAACACCTGGATCCGTCCCTTGCAGGTCGAAGCCGAAGGCGACGAATTGCGTGTGTATGCACCCAACCGTTTCGTCCTCGATTGGGTGAACGAGAAATACCTCGGTCGGCTTCTGGAACTGCTCGGTGAACGCGGCGAGGGTCAGTTGCCCGCGCTTTCCTTATTAATAGGCAGCAAGCGTAGCCGTACGCCGCGCGCCGCCATCGTCCCATCGCAGACCCACGTGGCTCCCCCGCCTCCGGTTGCTCCGCCGCCGGCGCCAGTGCAGCCGGTATCGGCCGCGCCCGTGGTAGTGCCACGTGAAGAGCTGCCGCCAGTGACGACGGCTCCCAGCGTGTCGAGCGATCCCTACGAGCCGGAAGAACCCAGCATCGATCCGCTGGCCGCCGCCATGCCGGCCGGAGCAGCGCCTGCGGTGCGCACCGAGCGCAACGTCCAGGTCGAAGGTGCGCTGAAGCACACCAGCTATCTCAACCGTACCTTCACCTTCGAGAACTTCGTCGAGGGCAAGTCCAACCAGTTGGCCCGCGCCGCCGCCTGGCAGGTGGCGGACAACCTCAAGCACGGCTACAACCCGCTGTTCCTCTACGGTGGCGTCGGTCTGGGCAAGACCCACCTGATGCATGCGGTGGGCAACCACCTGCTGAAGAAGAACCCGAACGCCAAGGTGGTCTACCTGCATTCGGAACGTTTCGTCGCGGACATGGTGAAGGCCTTGCAGCTCAACGCCATCAACGAATTCAAGCGCTTCTACCGCTCGGTGGACGCACTGTTGATCGACGACATCCAGTTCTTCGCCCGTAAGGAGCGCTCCCAGGAGGAGTTCTTCCACACCTTCAATGCCCTTCTCGAAGGCGGCCAGCAGGTGATCCTCACCAGCGACCGCTATCCGAAGGAAATCGAAGGCCTGGAAGAGCGGCTGAAATCCCGCTTCGGCTGGGGCCTGACGGTGGCCGTCGAGCCGCCGGAACTGGAAACCCGGGTGGCGATCCTGATGAAGAAGGCTGAGCAGGCGAAGATCGAGCTGCCGCACGATGCGGCCTTCTTCATCGCCCAGCGCATCCGTTCCAACGTGCGCGAACTGGAAGGTGCGCTGAAGCGGGTGATCGCCCACTCGCACTTCATGGGCCGGCCGATCACCATCGAGCTGATTCGCGAGTCGCTGAAGGACCTGTTGGCCCTTCAGGACAAGCTGGTCAGCATCGACAACATCCAGCGCACCGTCGCCGAGTACTACAAGATCAAGATATCCGATCTGTTGTCCAAGCGGCGTTCGCGCTCGGTGGCGCGCCCGCGCCAGGTGGCCATGGCGCTCTCCAAGGAGCTGACCAACCACAGCCTGCCGGAGATCGGCGTGGCCTTCGGCGGTCGGGATCACACCACGGTGTTGCACGCCTGTCGTAAGATCGCTCAACTTAGGGAATCCGACGCGGATATCCGCGAGGACTACAAGAACCTGCTGCGTACCCTGACAACCTGACGCAGCCCACGAGGCAAGGGACTAGACCATGCATTTCACCATTCAACGCGAAGCCCTGTTGAAACCGCTGCAACTGGTCGCCGGCGTCGTGGAACGCCGCCAGACATTGCCGGTTCTCTCCAACGTCCTGCTGGTGGTCGAAGGCCAGCAACTGTCGCTGACCGGCACCGACCTCGAAGTCGAGCTGGTTGGTCGCGTGGTACTGGAAGATGCCGCCGAACCCGGCGAGATCACCGTACCGGCGCGCAAGCTGATGGACATCTGCAAGAGCCTGCCGAACGACGTGCTGATCGACATCCGTGTCGAAGAGCAGAAACTTCTGGTGAAGGCCGGGCGTAGCCGCTTCACCCTGTCCACCCTGCCGGCCAACGATTTCCCCACCGTGGAGGAAGGTCCCGGCTCGCTGAACTTCAGCATTGCCCAGAGCAAGCTGCGTCGCCTGATCGACCGCACCAGCTTCGCCATGGCCCAGCAGGACGTGCGTTACTACCTCAACGGCATGCTGCTGGAAGTGAACGGCGGTACCCTGCGTTCCGTCGCCACCGACGGCCACCGACTGGCCATGTGCTCGCTGGATGCGCAGATCCCGTCGCAGGACCGCCACCAGGTGATCGTGCCGCGCAAAGGCATCCTCGAACTGGCTCGTCTGCTCACCGAGCAGGACGGCGAAGTCGGCATCGTCCTGGGCCAGCACCATATCCGTGCCACCACTGGCGAATTCACCTTCACTTCGAAGCTGGTGGACGGCAAGTTCCCGGACTACGAACGCGTACTGCCGCGCGGTGGCGACAAGCTGGTGGTCGGCGACCGCCAGCAACTGCGCGAAGCCTTCAGCCGTACCGCGATCCTCTCCAACGAAAAGTACCGCGGCATTCGCCTGCAGCTTTCCAACGGTTTGCTGAAAATCCAGGCGAACAACCCGGAGCAGGAGGAGGCCGAGGAAGAAGTGCAGGTCGAGTACAACGGCGGCAACCTGGAGATCGGCTTCAACGTCAGTTACCTGCTCGACGTGCTGGGTGTGATCGGTACCGAGCAGGTCCGCTTCATCCTTTCCGATTCCAACAGCAGCGCCCTGGTCCACGAGGCCGACAATGACGATTCTGCCTATGTCGTCATGCCGATGCGCCTCTAATCACGCTGAATGTCCCTGACCCGCGTTTCGGTCACCGCGGTGCGCAACCTGCACCCGGTGACCCTCTCCCCCTCCCCTCGCATCAACATCCTCTACGGCGATAATGGCAGCGGCAAGACCAGTGTGCTCGAAGCCATCCACCTGCTGGGCCTGGCGCGTTCATTCCGCAGTGCGCGCTTGCAGCCGGTGATCCAGTATGAGGAAGCGGCCTGCACCGTATTCGGCCAGGTGATGTTGGCCAACGGCATCGCCAGCAACCTGGGGATTTCCCGTGAGCGCCAGGGCGAGTTCACCATCCGCATCGATGGGCAGAACGCCCGGAGTGCGGCTCAATTGGCGGAAACTCTCCCACTGCAACTGATCAACCCGGACAGCTTTCGGTTGCTCGAGGGAGCGCCGAAGATCCGCCGACAGTTCCTCGATTGGGGAGTGTTCCACGTGGAACCTCGGTTTCTGCCCGTCTGGCAGCGCCTGCAGAAGGCGCTGCGCCAGCGGAACTCCTGGCTCCGGCATGGTAAACTGGACCCCGCGTCGCAAGCGGCATGGGACCGGGAATTGAGCCTGGCCAGCGATGAGATCGATGCCTACCGCAGAAGCTATATCCAGGCGTTGAAACCGGTATTCGAGGAAACCCTCGCCGAATTGGTTTCACTGGATGACCTGACCCTTAGCTACTACCGAGGCTGGGACAAGGACCGGGACCTCCTGGAGGTCCTGGCTTCCAGCCTGTTACGCGACCAGCAGATGGGCCACACCCAGGCGGGACCGCAGCGTGCGGATCTTCGCATACGGTTGGCAGGTCATAACGCCGCGGAGATTCTCTCGCGCGGTCAGCAGAAGCTGGTGGTATGCGCCCTGCGCATCGCCCAAGGCCATCTGATCAATCGCGCCAAGCGCGGACAGTGCGTCTACCTGGTGGACGACCTGCCCTCGGAACTGGATGAGCAGCATCGAATGGCTCTTTGCCGCTTGCTTGAAGATTTGGGTTGCCAGGTATTCATCACCTGCGTGGACCCGCAACTATTGAAAGACGGCTGGCGCACGGATACGCCGGTATCCATGTTCCACGTGGAACATGGAAAAGTCTCTCAGACCACGACCATCGGGAGTGAAGCATGAGCGAGAACAACACGTACGACTCTTCCAGCATCAAGGTGCTGAAGGGGCTGGATGCCGTACGCAAGCGCCCCGGCATGTACATCGGCGACACCGACGATGGCACCGGTCTGCACCACATGGTGTTCGAGGTGGTGGATAACTCCATCGACGAAGCGCTGGCCGGTTACTGCAGCGAAATCAGCATCACCATCCATACGGATGAGTCGATCACTGTCCGCGACAATGGACGCGGTATTCCGGTGGATATCCACAAGGAAGAAGGGGTTTCTGCGGCGGAAGTGATCATGACCGTCCTCCACGCCGGCGGCAAGTTCGACGACAACACCTACAAGGTGTCCGGCGGCTTGCACGGTGTGGGCGTCTCGGTGGTGAACGCGCTGTCCCATGAACTACGCCTGACCATCCGTCGCCACAACAAGGTCTGGGAACAGGTCTACCACCACGGCGTTCCGCAGTTCCCACTGCGCGAAGTGGGCGAGACCGATGGCTCCGGCACCGAAGTTCACTTCAAGCCGTCCCCGGAGACCTTCAGCAACATCCACTTCAGTTGGGACATCCTGGCCAAGCGCATCCGCGAGCTGTCCTTCCTCAACTCCGGCGTCGGCATCCTGCTGCGCGACGAGCGTACCGGCAAGGAGGAGCTGTTCAAGTACGAAGGCGGTCTGAAGGCCTTCGTCGAGTACCTGAACACCAACAAGACCGCGGTGAACGAGGTATTCCACTTCAACGTCCAGCGTGAAGAGGACGGCGTGGGTGTGGAAGTCGCCTTGCAGTGGAACGACAGCTTCAACGAGAACCTGCTCTGCTTCACCAACAACATCCCGCAGCGTGACGGCGGCACCCACCTGGCCGGTTTCCGTTCGGCGCTGACGCGTAACCTGAACAACTACATCGAGGCCGAAGGCCTGGCGAAGAAGTTCAAGATCGCCACCACCGGCGACGATGCCCGCGAAGGCCTCACCGCGATCATCTCGGTGAAGGTACCGGACCCGAAGTTCAGCTCGCAGACCAAGGACAAGCTGGTCTCCTCCGAGGTGAAGACTGCGGTGGAACAGGAGATGGGCAAGTACTTCGCCGACTTCCTGCTGGAGAATCCCAACGAAGCCAAGGCCGTGGTCGGCAAGATGATCGACGCCGCCCGTGCCCGCGAGGCCGCGCGCAAGGCGCGCGAGATGACCCGCCGCAAGGGCGCGCTGGACATCGCCGGCCTGCCCGGCAAACTGGCCGATTGCCAGGAAAAGGACCCGGCGCTCTCCGAACTGTACATCGTGGAGGGTGACTCCGCGGGCGGTTCCGCCAAGCAGGGCCGCAATCGCCGGACCCAGGCGATCCTGCCGCTCAAGGGCAAGATCCTCAACGTCGAAAAGGCGCGCTTCGACAAGATGCTCTCCTCCCAGGAGGTCGGTACGCTGATCACCGCCCTGGGCTGTGGCATCGGCCGCGAGGAATACAACATCGACAAGCTGCGCTACCACAACATCATCATCATGACCGATGCTGACGTCGACGGTTCGCACATCCGCACCCTGCTGTTGACCTTCTTCTTCCGCCAGATGCCCGAGCTGATCGAGCGTGGCTACATCTACATCGCCCAGCCCCCGTTGTACAAGGTCAAGCGCGGCAAGCAGGAGCAGTACATCAAGGACGACCAGGCCATGGAAGAGTACATGACCCAGTCGGCCCTGGAAGACGCCAGCCTGCACGTCAACGAGCACGCTCCGGGCCTGTCCGGGGCGGCGCTGGAGAAACTGGTCAACGAGTATCGCGGGGTGATCGCCACCCTCAAGCGCCTGTCGCGCCTGTACCCCCAGGAGCTGACCGAGCACTTCATCTACCTGCCTACCGTGTCGGTGGACGACCTGGCTAACGAGTCGGCCATGCAGGGCTGGTTGGAGAAGTTCCAGGCGCGCCTGACCGCCGCCGAGAAGTCCGGCCTGACCTACAAGGCCAGCCTGCGCGAAGACCGCGAGCGCCACCTGTGGCTGCCCGAGGTGGAACTGGTGGCCCACGGCCTGTCCAGCTACGTCACCTTCAACCGTGACTTCTTCGCCAGCAATGACTACCGCTCGGTGTCGCTGCTCGGCGACCAGCTGAACAGCCTGCTGGAAGACGGCGCCTACGTGCAGAAGGGTGAGCGCAAGCGCCCGATCAGCGCCTTCAAGGACGGCCTGGACTGGCTGATGGCCGAAGGTACCAAGCGCCACAGCATCCAGCGATACAAGGGGTTGGGCGAGATGAACCCTGAGCAGCTGTGGGAAACCACCATGGATCCGAACGTCCGGCGCATGCTCAAGGTGACCATCGAGGACGCCATCGCTGCCGACCAGATCTTCAACACCCTGATGGGCGATGCCGTGGAGCCGCGCCGCGACTTCATCGAAAGCAACGCGCTGGCGGTGTCGAACCTGGACGTGTGACAGGTCGGCAGACCGACCCTCATAGAAACCCCGGCCTGGCGCCGGGGTTTTCTTTTTGCGCCAGGTAGCCTGGATACGGGCGCCAGGAGTGCCTTGCCAAGGTGTGGTCGAGCCCCCGGTTGCTCGCCGGCATTGGCACCCTGGACCCGGGCCTCCTGGCGGCGTTGCACCGCTCCTGTGGGCAGCGGACGCCGGTCAATTCGGTCGATCGTTGCCAACCGGCCTTGCTTTGCGCCTCGCGTGAAAACAAGAAGCCCCGCTATGGCGGGGCTTCTTTTATCGAATCGGCGCACAGTGCGCCTTGCAGGGGGCTTTGCGGCCCTTCACGAGACCACCGACGGCTCCGGATGGCTGACCCGCTGCTGGATGGGGCTGATCTCGGCCATGGTCTCGCTGACCCAGGCTTCGGCGCGCTGGTTTAGCTCGGCGATGGCGCGCGGGCCTTCGCCTTCGGCGTGCATGGCCGGGCCGATCACCACCTGGATGGTGCCCGGGTACTTGGCCCAGCCGGCCTTGGGCCAATACTGCCCGGCGTTGTGGGCGATCGGCAGTACCGGTAGCCCGGCGTTGACCGCCAGGGCGGTGCCGCCGCGGGAGAACTTGCCCATCTGCCCCACCGGAATACGCGTGCCTTCCGGGAAGATCAGCACCCAGGCGCCTTTCTTCAGGCACTCGTCGCCCTGCTTGGCCAGTTGCTTGAGGGCCAGCTTGGGCTGGCTGCGGTCGATGGCGATGGGCTTGAGCAGGGCCAGGGCCCAGCCGAAGAACGGCACGTAGAGCAGCTCGCGCTTGAGTACCTGGCTGAGTGGCTCGAAGAAGCCGGAGAGGAAGAAGGTTTCCCAGGTGCTCTGGTGCTTGGAGAGGATCACGCAGGGCTTTTCCGGGATGTTCTCCAGTCCGCGCACCTCGTAGCGGATGCCGGCGACCACGCGGGTCAGCCAGATCGCGAAGCGGCACCAGTTCTGTACCACGAAGCGGTAGCGGGCGCGGAACGGCAGGATCGGCGCGATGAAGAAGCTGAGGGTGCCCCAGACGAACGCGCTGGCGGACAGCAGCAGGTAAAAGAGGACGGTTCTGATGGCCTGCACTGTCGACATGTATTCTGACCTTACTGAAGTAATGCGCTGGCGACTGCCGCCAGATCGTCGAATATCAGGGTGCCCTCTGGCAAGGGCTTGCCCAGCGTACGTACACCTTTTCCGGTCTTTACCAATACCGGCTGACAATCGACGGCCCGCGCCGCCTCCAGGTCACCGATGCTGTCGCCGACGAACCAGATACCCGACAGATCGACCCCGTAGTGCTCGCCGATCTGCCGCAGCATACCCGGCTTCGGCTTGCGGCAGTCGCAACCGTCGTCCGGTCCATGCGGACAATAGACGATGAGGCCGACCTCGCCGCCCTGCTCCGCGACCAGTTCGCGCAAGCGCGCATGCATGGCCTCGAGCACTGCCAGGTCGTAATAGCCACGGGCGATGCCGGACTGGTTGGTAGCCACCGCGACGGTCCAGCCGGCCTGGCTCAGGCGGGCGATGGCCTCGATCGAGCTGGGGATGGGGATCCACTCGTCGAGGGTCTTGATGTAATCGTCGGAGTCGAGGTTGATGACTCCATCGCGGTCGAGAATCAGCAGGGAACGGGACATCGATGCGCAGTTGGCCATGAACGGAAAGGATCGATTCTACCTCAGCCAGCCGGAGCATCGCGGATGGATCGACGAGCCCCCTACGCTGGACAATCTGTACTAGATTCAATAATGGCAATGGAATGGCAATCCCAGGCCAGGGAGTCATTTGGCACGCAGCAGTGGGTGTCTCGGAGTACGTGCGAACCCCTTGGCGGGTGGATCACCGGAGTAATGCAGTAAGCGCCTATCGCATGCCAGCACGGCCGACCGGCCGTGTTTCCACCACAGGTGGAGCGGGCATGACGACGGGGAGTTCCGGGGCGTCTGCCCGTTCCCAAGGACGGTAACCGTGAAACGCCTGAAAAAGACACTGCACCTTTCAAGCTTGTCCCTCGCTTCCCTGGCTCTTTCTTCCGCCGCCCTGGCGGCCGCTCCGGTCATGCTCGACCAGGGCAAGGAATGGACCGAAAGCCACCGCCAGGACTTCTACAGCCGCGACCAGGGCTCGCAGGTGATGCCCCTGCCCTGGCTCAAGGCGTTGCGACAGCCGGATGGAACGCCTTTCCTCGCCGACAGCCTGGCCCGCTACGGCTATTTGCCCAACCCCAAGGCGCCCGCGGAAGGCCTGCCGGTGGGCTTCACCGTAGCCGGCACGGGCGCCCGGCAGATGGTCGGCATGACCTGTTCGGCCTGCCATACCCGGCAGATCGAGGTGAAGGGCACTGCCTATCGGATCGACGGCGGTCCGGCGATCGTCGACTTCCAGGCATTCCTCGCCGACCTCGATCGGGCCGTGGGACCGCTGACCAGCGATGACGCCGCCTTCGACGCCTTCGCCAAGCAGATCCTCGGGGCCAATCCGCCTCCCGGTGCGCGCGACGCTCTGCTCGCGGCGGTGAAGGAATGGTACGAGCCCTATCACACGCTGATCGAGCGCGCGCTGCCCAAGGACACCTGGGGACCGGCGCGGCTGGACGCGGTATCGATGATCTTCAACCGCCTTACCGGGCTGGATATCGGCACCGCGCCGCCCTACCTGATTCCCGACAACATCAAGGCGGCCGATGCGCCGGTGCGCTATCCGTTCCTGTGGAACGCGGCGCGGCAGAACAAGACCCAGTGGCCCGGCTTCGCCGCCAACGGCAACGACCTGCTCGGCCTGGCGCGCAATGTCGGCGAGGTCTACGGGGTGTTCGCCACCTTCCACCCGCAGAAGAGCAAGTTCCACCTGCTGGGCATGGACTACCTGAAGATCAACTCGGCCAACTTCCACGGGCTGGGCAAGCTGGAAGACCTGATCAAGAAGATCGGCCCGCCGAAGTGGCCCTGGGCGGTGGACAAGCACCTGGCCAGGAAAGGCGCGCTGATCTTCGCCCGCAAGACCGACGAAGGTGGCTGCGTGGAGTGCCACGGCATCCGGATCAAGGACCTGGTGCTTTGGGACACTCCGCTGAGGGACGTCGGCAGCGACAGCCGCCAGCACGCCATCCTCGATGGCCAGGTGCAGACCGGCGTGATGGAGGGCGCGCGGATGCCGTTCGGCCAGCCGCTGAAGGCGACCGACGGAGCCTTCGATGTACTCGCCGTAGCGGTGGCCGGTTCGATCCTGCAGCACTTCGTGCCGATCCTCGGTGAGAAGCACGATGCCAAGGCGGCGGCGGTCAAGCCGGAAAGCGTGATGACCGACGAAACCCGGCAACTGCTGACCGCCTTCCAGAAGCCGGTGCGTACCCAGGCCGACCCCTACCCCTACGAGTCGCGGGTCCTGCAGGGGATCTGGGCAGCGGCGCCGTACCTGCACAACGGCTCGGTGCCGACCCTGGAAGAGTTGCTGAAGCCGGCCGCGGAGCGGGTGGAATCCTTCCCGGTGGGCTCGGCCTACGACGTGGACAAGGTCGGCCTCGCCGCCCAGCAGACCCAATTCGGCAGCTATGTGCTGAAGACCACCGGCTGCGAGCAGCGTGATTCCGGCAACAGCCGCTGTGGCCATGAGTACGGCACCAGCCTGTCGGCCGAGGAGAAGCGCGCGCTGCTGGAGTATCTGAAGGTCCTGTAGTGAAAAAGGCCCGGTGTCGCGAGGACGCCGGGCCTTTTCTTCGAGGCGGGACTGGCTCAGCCGAGCAGCGAGATGTCCGCCACCCCGAGGAACGACCCGCGCAGCTTGGCCAGCAGCGCATAGCGGTTGGCGCGCACCGCCGCGTCGTCGACATTGACCATCACATCGGCGAAGAACGTATCCACCGGCTCGCGCAAGGCCGCCAGGCGGGCCAGCGCGGCGCGATAGTCGCGTGCCGCTGCCAGCGGCGCGACTTCGCTTTCGGCGTTCGCCACGGCGCTGCCCAGGGCCTTCTCGGCGGCTTCCACCAGCAGGCTGGCATCCACGTTCGGCGGAACCTCGTCCTCGGACTTGGCGAGAATATTCGACACCCGTTTGTTCGCCGCGGCCAGGGCCTCGGCTTCAGGCAACTGTCGGAAGGCCTGGACGGCCTGTACGCGCTGGTCGAAGTCCAGCGGCGAGCTTGGCTTGAGCGCGCGCACCGACTGGTACACGGCCACGTCCACGCCTTCGTCCTCGTAGCGCGCGCGCAGGCGGTCGAACACGAAGTCCAGCACCTGCTCGGCCAGGCCGGCGGCCTTGACCTTGTCGCCGTATTGCTCGACGGCGGCGTTGACCGCGGCTACCAGGTCCAGGTCGAGCTGCTTCTCGATGAGGGTGCGCAGCACGCCCAGCGCAGCGCGGCGCAGCGCGTAGGGGTCCTTGCTGCCGGTGGGAAGCATGCCGATGCCGAAGATACCGACCAGGGTATCGAGCTTGTCGGCCACCGCCACGGCGGCGCCGGTCAGGGTCGAGGGTAGCTCGGCGCCGGCGCCGCGCGGCATGTACTGCTCGTTGAGGGCCAGGGCGACGTCTTCCGCTTCGCCGCCGTGGGTGGCGTAGTAGTAGCCGGCGATGCCCTGCATTTCGGGGAACTCGCCGACCATCTCGGTCGCCAGGTCACACTTGGACAGGATGCCGGCGCGCGCGGCGTTCTGCGCATTGCCGCCTATACGTTCGGCGATGTAGGCGGCCAGGCCGGAGACGCGCTGGGCCTTCTCGAACACGGTGCCGAGCTGGGCCTGGAACACTACGTTGCGCAGGCGTTCATTGAAGCTTTCGAGCGGCTGCTTCTTGTCCTGCTTGAAGAAGAACTCGGCGTCGGTGAGGCGCGGGCGAACCACCTTCTCGTTACCGCTGACGATGTTCTCCGGCGCCTTGCTCTCGACGTTGGCGACGGTGATGAAGCGCGGCAGCAGCTTGCCGTTGGCGTCCAGCAGGCAGAAGTATTTCTGGTTGTCCTGCATGGTGGTGATCAGGGCTTCCTGCGGGACCTCGAGGAAGCGCTCCTCGAAGGAGCAGACCAGCGGCACCGGCCACTCGACCAGTGCAGTCACTTCGTCGAGCAGGCTCGGCGGCACGATGGCGCTGCCCTGTTGCTCGGCGGCCAGTTCGGCCACGCGCTTGGCGATCAGCTCGCGGCGCTCGGCGAAATCGGCCAGCACATGAGCGCCGCGCAGGTCTTCCAGATACGCTGCCGGGCTGGAAATACGCACATTGTCCGGATTGTGGAAGCGGTGGCCACGGGATTCGCGCCCGGCTTTCTGGGCGAGGATCTCGCACTCGACCACATCGTCGCCGAACAGCATCACCAGCCATTGGGTCGGACGCACGAACTCCTCGCGGCGAGCTGCCCAGCGCATCCGCTTGGGAATCGGCAGTTCGTTCAACGAGGCCTCGACGATGCCCGGCAGCAGGCCGGCGGCCGGTTGGCCGGCGATGGTCTGGCTGAAGCGCAGCTTCGGACCGCTCTTGTCGATCTGCTGCAGATCCACGCCGCACTTCTTGGCGAAGCCCAGGGCGGCCTGGGACGGGTTACCGCTGGCGTCGAAGGCGGCCTGTAGCGGCGGACCGTCTAGGTTGACGGTACGGTCGGGCTGCTGCACGGCGAGTTGCTCGACCAGCACGGCGAGACGGCGCGGCGCCGCATAGAAACGCGCAGCGGCATAGCTCAGACCGGCAGCCTTGAGGCCCTTCTCGATACCGCTGAGGAAGGCTTCGCCGAGGCTGTTGAGGGCTTTTGGCGGCAGCTCTTCGGTGCCCAGTTCGACCAGGAAATCCTTGGCGCTCATCATTCGGCCTCCTTCAGCTTGGCCAGTACTTCGTCACGCAATTCGGGGGTGGCCATGGGGAAGCCGAGGCGCGCGCGGGCCTGCAGGTAGCTCTGCGCCACGGCGCGGGCCAGGGTACGCACGCGAAGGATGTAGCGCTGGCGCTCGGTGACCGAGATGGCGCGCCGCGCATCCAGCAGGTTGAAGGTATGCGAAGCCTTGAGGACCATCTCGTAGGTCGGCAACGGCAGCTCCAGCGCGATCAGGCGGTTGGCTTCGCTTTCGTAGAAGTCGAACAGTTCGAACAGCTTCGGCACGTTGGCGTGCTCGAAGTTGAAAGTGGATTGCTCCACCTCGTTCTGGTGGAACACGTCGCCATAGGTGACCTTGCCGAACGGGCCGTCGGTCCAGACCAGGTCGTAGACCGAGTCCACGCCCTGCAGGTACATGGCCAGGCGCTCCAGGCCGTAGGTGATCTCGCCGGTGACCGGATAGCACTCGATGCCGCCGACCTGCTGGAAGTAGGTGAACTGGGTGACTTCCATGCCGTTCAGCCAGATTTCCCAACCCAGGCCCCAGGCGCCGAGGGTCGGCGACTCCCAGTTGTCCTCGACGAAGCGGATGTCGTGGACCAGCGGGTCGATGCCGATGGCTTTCAGCGAGCCGAGGTACAGCTCCTGGAAGTTCTCCGGGTTCGGCTTCAGGACCACCTGAAACTGGTAGTAGTGCTGCAGGCGGTTGGGGTTCTCGCCGTAGCGACCGTCGGTGGGGCGGCGGCTCGGCTGGACGTAGGCGGCGTTCCAGGTCTCCGGGCCGATGGCGCGGAGGAAGGTGGCGGTGTGGAAGGTGCCGGCGCCCACTTCCATGTCGTAGGGCTGCAGCACCACGCAGCCCTGCTCGGCCCAGTAGTTCTGCAGGGCGAGAATCAGGTCTTGGAAGGTGCGCACGGCGGGCGTAGTCTGGCTCACGAAATTCACCTGTGCTGAGGCTTCGATACAAAACGCGGAAGTATACCCGATTCCCGCGCCGCCTCGCCCGTCCCCCCGATCCCTGGAAAACCACGGAAAGCCTTATGCCACGCTGCTTCTGGTGCAACGACGATCCCCTCTACATGGCCTACCACGATGAGGAGTGGGGTGTGCCGCAGCGCGATCCCGACGCGCTGTTCGAACTTCTGCTGCTGGAGGGCTTCCAGGCCGGGTTGTCCTGGATCACCGTGCTGAAGAAGCGCGAGCGCTACCGCGAGGTGCTGTTCGGCTTCGACGTGCAGCGGGTGGCACAGATGAGCGACGCGGAGATCGACGAACTGATGCTCGACCCCGGCATCATTCGCAATCGGGCCAAGCTCAACGCTGCGCGGCAGAACGCCCAGGCCTGGCTGGAGCTGGACGACCCGGCTGGGTTCCTCTGGTCCTTCGTCGGCGGCCAGCCGAAGATCAACCATTTCGCCGGTCGCGCCGAGGTGCCGGCGATTACCCCGGAAGCCGAGGCCATGAGCAAGGCGCTGCGCAAGGCCGGCTTCAACTTCGTCGGGCCGACCATCTGCTACGCCTTCATGCAGGCCAGCGGCATGGTCATGGACCATACCCAGGACTGCGACCGTTACGCCCAACTCGTCGGCTAGCCGGGCGCTCCCTGACGGATGCGTTCGGATGTTCCACGTGGAACATCGGCGCGCAGCATAGCTGGTCGCCCCGCTTCCTTGGCTGCCGCCCTCGCCTTCTTCCTGGCGTACAATGCGCGTTCGAGTCGAGCGAGGAGTGTTTCGTGGAGAAATTCAAAGGTGCCCTGGTGGTGGGGGCCCTACGCCTGTTCGCGTTATTGCCCTGGCGTGCCGTGCAAGGCGTCGGGGCCGGCATAGGCTGGCTGATGTGGAAATTGCCGAATCGATCCCGCGAGGTAGTGCGGATCAACCTGTCCAAGTGCTTCCCCGAGTTGTCTGAAACCGAACTGGAAAAGCTGGTCGGACAAAGCCTGATGGATATTGGCCGGACCCTCACCGAAAGTGCCTGCGCCTGGATCTGGCCGCCTGAAAAGTCGCTGAGATACATCCGCGAGGTCGAAGGCATGGAGGTGCTGGAGGAAGCGCTGGCTTCCGGCGATGGCCTGGTCGGCATTACCAGTCACCTGGGAAACTGGGAAGTACTCAACCACTTCTATTGCTCCTACGCCAAGCCGATCATCTTCTATCGTCCGCCCAAGCTGAAGGCAGTCGACGAATTGCTGAAGAAGCAACGCGTGCAATTGGGCAACCGCGTCGCACCTTCCACTCCGGAGGGTATCCTCAGCGTCATCAAGGAAGTGAAGAAAGGCGGTTGCGTAGGGATTCCCGCCGACCCCGAGCCCGCGCGTACCGCTGGGCTCTTCGTGCCCTACCTGGGCACCACTGCCTTGATCAGCAAGTTCGTCCCGCAGTTGCTTTCACGCGGCAAGGCGCGTGGAGTGTTCTTCCATGCGGTGCGCCTGCCCGATGGTAGCGGTTACAAGGTGATCCTCGAAGCGGCTCCGGCGGACATGTACGACAAGGACCTGGAAGTGTCTGTAGCAGCCATGAGCCGCGAGTTGGCGAAGTATGTACGAGCCTATCCCAGCCAGTACATGTGGAGCATGAAACGCTTCAAGAACCGCCCGGATGGCGAGAAAAAATGGTACTGAGGAAAGGGCGTCGGAAGACGCCTTTTTCATATCCGGGTACTATGCTCAGTTCTGCCGCCTCCTCCGCAGGTCCCGAGGGACTCGATGGATAATCAACGACAATACCCACGAACCCCGCTCAAGTGCCGAATCCGTATCAGTCACCCGCTATTTGGCGAGCTGATGGCGCAGACACGCGACCTGTCCGACACCGGGGTCTATGTCAAACACCCGGAGCTGACCCAGCTCCCAACAGGCAGTGTCGTTACTGGCCAGGTACAGGACTTGCCGATCGACGCGCCGATCCTGCAGATGGAAGTCGTGCGAGTCGATGCGGAAGGCGTCGGCCTGCGCTTTCTCAGCGAAGCATGAACGGTGGTGTTCCACGTGGAACCCCAGGCATGAGCCACTGATCACAGAGTGGGCGAAACCGCTGCCGGTTATCGGCTAGAATGCGCGCCGCTCGGCATGGTGCCGGGCATGGGTTCCCTCACCCCATCGCGCAAAAAGGACAGCACATGTCAGCCTCTTCTCCGGCGGCCTGGCGCGGCACCCTGGCCGGCCTGATCGCCTTCCACATCTTCATCATCATCGCCAGCAACTACCTGGTGCAGTTGCCGATCACCCTGTTTGGCTGGCACACCACCTGGGGCGCCTTCAGCTTTCCGTTCATCTTCCTGGCTACCGACCTCACCGTGCGCCTGCTGGGCAAGGGCCCTGCCCGGCTGGTCATCGCCCGGGTCATGATCCCGGCGTTGATCGCCTCCTACGTGGTCTCGGTGTTGTTCCAGGAAGCGGCGTTCCGTGGTTTCTCCGCGCTGCTGGAGTTCAACACCTTCGTCGCACGGATATCCCTGGCAAGCTTCCTCGCCTATGTGCTCGGGCAGATCCTCGACATCCAGGTATTCGACCGCCTCCGTCGTTCCCGGCACTGGTGGACCGCGCCAGTCGCCTCGACCATCCTCGGCAACCTGCTGGACACCTTCACCTTCTTCTTCGTGGCGTTCTGGCGTAGCGACAATCCGTTCATGGCGCAGCACTGGGTGGAAATCGCCACGGTGGACTACGGAGTGAAGCTGAGTATCAGCCTTCTGCTGTTCGTGCCGCTCTACGGCATGCTACTCAACGGCATCCTGAAGATGCTGCCGGGGCGGCCGCAGAGCAACGCTTGAGGCTTATCGAGGCAATCTGGAGGAAGGGCGCAACGGCCGTGACCGTTGCGCCCTTCTTCATTCAGGAGGTGGTAGCCCGGTGCGCGGCCGTGAGCAGCGTCAGGGCATCGCCGCCGAGCGTGACCAGGATGTGCGCCACGCGCTGAATGGGAACGCCCAGCCCTGTCCGCACTTCGATCCTTTCCAAGGCATGGAGGAGGCCGAGGAGAGCCCTGAGGCGCTCCTGTACGGATTCGAGCATCTCATTGGCGGAGGCGTTCCGGTGAACGTAGAGAATCGCTTGCTCGTATGGGTATTCGACATAGGACGGGACTGAACGCTCTTGCTTCGACATGTTGGCTCCGGAAAAGTAGTTGAAGTCAGGTGTCGCGTTCGGGCTTTGACCGAAGCGATGAGTCGAAGCTAGAGGGCCGGCAGTGGTCGCTCAATGGGGTGTTGGGCGTTCGGGATGCAGGCTACATCGTTGACAGAAGTTGCCTACGAATGTGTGGAACAGGTCTTTGTAAAAGTGTCGTCGGGGCGTGCTCGAACCGTTCTGCCAGCGCTCGATGAGCACGCCCGACCCGTCTGCCGGAACTCCGGCCGGCGGGTGGCGAGAACGCGCTGCGCAAGCCTTGGCCGGACGCTCAGGTTCTCGCCCTGTCGAGCTTGCGCAGGAACACCGTCATTTCCTTTTCGGCCTGCTTGTCGCCATGCGTCGCGGCAGTTGCCAGGCCCTGCTCCCAGGCCTGCCGGGCGCCCGCGAGATCGCCGGCAGCCTGGCGCGCCTTGCCCAGCAGCTTCCAGCCGGCGGAATACTTCGGGTCCTGCTCTACGCAGCGCTGGAGGTGTTCCGCCGCGCGTTCGGCGTCGCCCGCGTCCAGGTAGCCCTTGCCCAGGCCGAAGCGCAGCAGCGCATTGTCCACGCCTTTGGCCAGCATCTTTTCCAGACCTTCGATCATCATCCTGCCCTCTTCCAACGATGTCGGCCATTGTGCCCGGCTCCGGCCAGGCTTTGCACGGAACAGAGGGATTCGGCCGTTGCGAAGGAGGCACGCGGCCCCTTGGTGTTCGTAGGCCGAAGCCCTATCGCCGTTCGCGATAGGGCGTGCCTCAGAAGAACGTCAGGCCGGCCTGGAACAGTCGCTCGACGTCTCGGATGTATTTCTTGTCGACCAGGAACAGCAGCACGTGGTCGCCGCTCTCGATGCGGGTGTCGCCATGGGCGATCAGCACTTCCTCGTCGCGCACCAGCGCGCCGATGGTGGTGCCCGGCGGCAGCTTGATCTCGTTGATCGAGCGACCGATCACCTTGCTCGACTTGGCGTCGCCATGGGCTACCACTTCGATCGCTTCGGCTGCGCCGCGGCGCAGCGAGTGTACGCTCTCGATGTCGCCGCGGCGAACGTGGGCCAGCAGGGTGCCGATGGTCGCCAGTTGCGGGCTGATGGCGATGTCGATCTCGCCGCCTTGCACCAGGTCGACATAGGCCGGGTTGTTGATCAGGGTCATCACTTTGCTCGCGCCGAGCCGCTTGGCCAGCAGCGAGGACATGATGTTGGCCTCGTCGTCGTTGGTCAGGGCGAGGAACACGTCGGTCTCGCCGATGTTTTCCTCCAGCAGCAGGTCGCGGTCGGAAGCGCTGCCGTTGAGCACGATGGTGCTGTCCAGGGTATCCGAGAGGTGCCGGCAGCGCAGCGGGCTGCGCTCGATGATCTTTACCTGGTAGCGGCTCTCGATGGCCTCGGCCAGGCGCTCGCCGACATTGCCGCCGCCGGCGATGATGATCCGCTTGTAGCTGTCGTCGAGCCTGCGCATCTCGCCCATTACCGCGCGGATATGGGCCTTGGCGGCGATGAAGAAGACTTCGTCGTCGGCCTCGATCACCGTGTCGCCCTGGGGAATGATCGGCCGGTTGCGGCGGTAGATCGCGGCGACGCGGGTATCTACGTTCGGCATGTGCTCGCGCAGCTGGCGCAGCTCCTGCCCTACCAGAGGGCCGCCGTAGTAGGCCTTGATCCCGACCAACTGCGCCTTGCCCTCGGCGAAGTCGATGACTTGCAGCGCGCCGGGGTGTTCGATCAGGCGCTTGATGTAGTTGGTGACCACCTGCTCCGGGCTGATCAGCACGTCCACCGGGATCGCCTCGTTGTCGAACAGCCCGGTACGGGTCAGGTAGGCCGGCTCGCGGACGCGGGCGATCTTGGTCGGGGTGTTGAACAGGGTGTAGGCGACCTGGCAGGCGACCATGTTGGTCTCGTCGCTATTGGTCACCGCCACCAGCATGTCGGCGTCGTCGGCGCCGGCCTGGCGCAGCACCGTGGGGAACGAGGCCTTGCCTTGCACGGTGCGGATGTCGAGGCGGTCGCCGAGGTCGCGCAGGCGGTCGCCGTCGGTGTCGACCACGGTGATGTCGTTGGCTTCGCTGGCCAGGTGCTCGGCCAGTGTGCCGCCGACCTGGCCGGCACCGAGGATGATGATTTTCATGGCAGGAAACGGCTCGTCAGGTTTCGATCAACGGGCGGATATCTTGATCAGCTTGGCATAGTAGAAGCCATCGTGGCCCTCCACCTGCGGCAGCAACTGGCGGCCGTGGGGCTGTTTCATGCCCCAGGGGCCGGGAAGGTCCAGTTCGCGGGCGCCGGGCGTGCGGGCGAGGAAGGCGGCGATGCTGTCGCTGTTTTCCGCCGGCATCACCGAACAGGTGGCGTAGAGCAGTACGCCACCGACTTCCAGGGTAGGCCACAGCGCGTCGAGCAATTCACCCTGCAGGTGCGCCAGGGCGGCGATGTCTTCCGGCTTGCGCGCCAGCTTGATGTCCGGGTGGCGGCGGATCACCCCGGTGGCCGAGCACGGCGCGTCGAGGAGGATGCGCTGGAACGGCTTGCCGTCCCACCACTCCCCGGTGGCCCTGGCGTCGGCGGCGACCAGGCTGGCTTGCAGGCCGAGCCGCTGGAGGTTTTCCCGGACCCTTACCAGGCGGCTCTCCTCGAGGTCGACGGCGACCACTTCGGCCAGTTCCGGCTGGGTTTCCAGCAGGTGGCAGGTCTTGCCGCCAGGCGCACAGCAGGCGTCGAGGACACGCTGGCCGGGCGCGCTTTCGAGCAGCTCGGCGGCCAGTTGCGCGGCTTCGTCCTGGACGCTGACGCGGCCCTCCGCGAAGCCCGGTAGTTCGCGCACGTCGCGCGGCGCGGCGAGCTGGATGCCGTCGCGGCTGTAGTCGCAGGCGCGGGCCTCGATTCCGGCTTCGGCGAGTTCGGCCAGGTAGGCATCGCGCTCGCCGCGGCGCCGATTGACCCGCAAGGTCATCGGCGGGTGTGCGTTGTTCGCTGCGCAGAGCGCGTCGAGCTGCTCCGGCCAGGCCTGCTTGAGCGCTTTCAGCAGCCAGCGCGGATGTCCCAGGCGCGCTGAGGGATCGCGGTCGACCTCGGCCAGCAGCGTCTCGCCTTCGCGCTGCGCGCGGCGCAGCACGGCGTTGAGCACGCCCTTGGCCCAGCCCTTCTTCAGCTTGTCGGCGCAGCCGACGGTCTCGCCGATCGCGGCGTGCGGCGGAATCCGCGTGTAGAGCAACTGGTAGAGGCCGATCAGCAGCAGGGCGTGGATATCGGTGTCGGCGGCCTTGAACGGCTTCTGCAACAGGCGCGCGGCCAGAGCCTGCAGGCGCGGTTGCCAGCGCGCCGCGCCGAAGGCCAGCTCCTGGGTCAGGCCGCGATCGCGCGGGGCGACCTTGTCCAGTTGCGGCGGCAACGCGCCAGACAGCGAGGCGCGTCCGGCGAGCACCGCGGCCAGCGCCTGGCAGGCGGCGAGACGCGGGTTCATTGGCCGAGCACCTGGCCGGCGGCGAATTGCTCGCGGCGGCTGTTGTAGAGGTCGGCGAAGGCCAGTGGCTTGCCGCCAGGCAATTGCAGGCGGGTCAGGCGCAGGGCGCCTTCGCCGCAGGCGACCAGCAGGCCGTCGCGGCTGGCCTCGAGGATGGTTCCGGGCGCCCCGCTGCCCTGCCCCAGGCTGGCGCCGAGGACTTTCAGCGGAGCATCGGCGAGGCTGGTGTGGCAGACCGGCCAGGGGGTGAAGGCGCGGACCTGGCGCTCCAGTTCGACGGCCGGACGGCTCCAGTCGAGGCGTGCCTCGTCCTTGTTCAGCTTGTGCGCGTAGGTGGCCAGGGCGTCGTCCTGGATCTCGCCATGCAGGGTGCCGGCGGCCAGGCCGGCGATGGCTTCGACCACCGCTTTCGGGCCGAGCGCGGCGAGCCGATCGTGCAGGCTGCCGCCGGTGTCCGCGGCGGAAATCGGCGTGCTCACCTTGAGCAGCATCGGGCCGGTGTCGAGCCCTGCTTCCATCTGCATCACGGTGACGCCGCTCTCCGCGTCGCCGGCTTCCACCGCGCGCTGGATCGGCGCGGCGCCGCGCCAGCGCGGCAGCAGCGAGGCGTGGCTGTTGATGCAGCCCAGGCGCGGGATATCGAGTACCGCCTGGGGCAGGATCAGGCCATAGGCGACCACCACCATCAGGTCCGCGCGCAGGGCCGCCAGCTCCGCCTGGGCCTCGGCATTACGCAGGCTCTGCGGCTGCATGACCGGCAGGCCATGCTCCAGGGCCAGGCTCTTCACCGCGCTGGGCATCAGTTTCTGCCCGCGGCCGGCCGGCCGGTCAGGCTGGGTGTAGACGGCGACGATCCGATGTGGGGTGTCGAGCAGGGCCTTGAGATGCTCGGCGGCGAATTCCGGGGTTCCGGCGAAGACGATGCGCAATGCTTGGCTCATGCGGGGCTCGCTAAAAGAAAAAGGCTTGCCGGGGCAAGCCTTTGGGGGATGGGGTCACGCCTGCTGTCGATGCTGCTTTTCCAGCTTCTTGCGGATGCGGTCGCGCTTGAGGGTGGACAGGTAGTCGACGAACAGCTTGCCGTTGAGGTGGTCGCATTCGTGCTGGATGCATACCGCCAGCAGGCCTTCGGCGACTTCCTCGAAGGGGTTGCCATCGCGGTCGAGGGCCTTGATCCGGACCTTCTGCGGTCGGTCCACGTTCTCGTAGAAGCCGGGTACCGACAGGCAGCCTTCCTGGTACTGGTCCATATCCTCGGTCAGCGGTTCGAACTCGGGGTTGATGAATACCCTCGGCTCGGACTTGTCTTCGCTGAGGTCCATGACCACGATGCGCTTGTGCACGTTCACCTGGGTCGCGGCGAGGCCGATGCCCGGGGCTTCGTACATGGTTTCGAACATGTCGTCGATCAGCTGGCGCACCGCGTCGTCGACCACCTCCACCGGTTTGGCGATGGTCCGCAGGCGCGGATCGGGGAATTCGAGAATGTTCAGGATGGCCATATGCGTTTGTGATGCACTTGTGGAATCGATTGAAAATCCGCTGCTAAGATGGCGCGCAGCTTGAAAACGGCTTCAGACCGCGATTCTCGCGGGCTTCGGGCGTTTCGCGTATGTCGACATGATAAAGGGATTCACTGCATGAGGAAATCACTAGTCGCCCTTCTGCTCCTTGCCGCGAGCGGTCTGGCGCAGGCCCAGGTCGACCTCAGGGAAGGGCATCCGGACCGCTACACGGTGGTCAGGGGCGATACCCTGTGGGACATCTCGGGGAAATTCCTCCGCCAGCCATGGAAGTGGCCGGAACTCTGGCACGCCAACCCGCAGATCCAGAATCCCCACCTGATCTACCCCGGCGACACCCTCAGCCTGGTCTACGTCGATGGCCAGCCGCGCCTGGTGCTGAACCGTGGCGAATCGCGCGGGACCATCAAGCTGTCGCCGAAGATCCGCAGCACGCCGATCGCCGAGGCCATCCCGACCATCCCGCTGGACAAGATCAACAGCTTCCTGCTGGCCAACCGCATCGTCGATGACGAGAAGACCTTCACCAGTGCGCCGTACATCGTCGCCGGCAACGCCGAGCGGATCGTCAGCGGCACCGGCGACCGCATCTACGCTCGCGGCAAGTTCGCCGACGGCCAGCCGGCCTATGGCATCTTCCGCCAGGGCAAGGTCTACATCGATCCGAAGACCAAGGAAGTCCTCGGCATCAACGCCGACGACATCGGCGGCGGCGAGGTGGTGGCCACCGAAGGCGACGTCGCGACCCTGGCGCTGACCCGCACCACCCAGGAAGTGCGCCTCGGCGACCGCCTGTTCCCCACCGAGGAGCGTGCGGTGAATTCCACCTTCATGCCCGGCGAGCCGAGCCGCGAGGTGAAGGGCGAAATCATCGACGTACCGCGCGGCGTGACCCAGATCGGCCAGTTCGACGTGGTCACCCTGAACCGTGGCCAGCGCGACGGGCTGGCCGAGGGCAACGTGCTGGCGATCTACAAGGTCGGCGAGACGGTGCGCGACCGCGTTACCGGTGAGTCGGTGAAGATTCCCGACGAACGCGCCGGCCTGCTGATGGTGTTCCGTACCTACAAGAAGCTGAGCTACGCCCTGGTTCTGATGGCCAGCAGGCCGCTCTCGGTAACCGACAGGGTGCAGAATCCCTGACTCGAAACCCCCGCCTCGGCGGGGGTTTCGCGTTTCTGGGAGAAGGAAATTTCATACGACGGTTTCCAGGATGGAAGCCGGACCCTTCCCCTCTTCCTGTCAGCGATGGACCTGCCTGCTATGGATGAGTCGCGATGAAGAACCATTCTCCAGCCGAACTGGAAGCACGGCTGCGCCTGCATGGCCTGCCCGAACTGGGACCCATGCGCTTCCTGCGCTTGATCGAGGCCTTCGGTTCGGCCTCTTCCGCGCTTGCCGCGCCAGCCAGCGCCTGGCGCACCCTGGGAGTGCCTGCCGAGGCCGCCGCCGCGCGGCGCAGCCCGGCGGTGCGGGAAGCGGCGGGTGAAGCCCTGCGCTGGCTGGAAGGTCCGCGCAGGCACCTGCTGATGTGGGACGACCCGGGATACCCGGCACTGCTCGCCGAAGTCGCCGATGCCCCGCCGCTGCTGTACGTCGAAGGCGCTCCGGAGACTCTGGAACGGCCCCAACTGGCGATGGTCGGCAGCCGCCGCGCCAGCCCCGCCGGGCTGGGCACCGCCCGGAGCTTTGCGCGCAGCCTGGCGCAGGGCGGCTTCGCCATCACCAGCGGGCTGGCCCTGGGCATCGATGGCGCCGCCCACGAGGGCGCGCTGGAGGCTGGCGGCGCGACCGTGGCAGTCCTCGGCACCGGCCTGCGCAGGCTCTATCCGCGGCGCCACGAAGCGCTGGCGCGGCGCATCGTCGAGGGTGGCGGCGCGCTGGTTTCGGAGCTGCCGCTGGACAGCCCGCCGCTGCCGGCAAACTTTCCCCGGCGCAACCGCATCATCAGCGGACTCTCGCTGGGTGTGCTGGTGGTCGAGGCAAGTCCCGCCAGCGGCTCGCTGATCACCGCGCGGCTGGCGGCGGAACAGGGGCGCGATGTGTACGCCATTCCGGGTTCCATCCACCATCCCGGCGCACGTGGCTGCCACCAACTGATTCGCGATGGCGCGCTGCTGGTGGAAAGCGTCGGGCACGTGCTCGAAGCACTGCGCGGCTGGGCGCAGGCGGAGCCAGCGGAAGCGCCGGCGCAGCCCCTGCCCCACCCTTTGCTGGCGCTGCTGCGCGCCGCGCCCTACACCAGCGAAGGCCTGGCCGCCGCCAGCGGCATGACGCTGCCCGATGTGCTGGCGACGCTCAGCGAACTGGAACTCGACGGCCGGGTCGCCTGCGAGGCCGGCACCTGGGTGCATCGCTCCGGCTGAAACCGTACACTTCGCGCACCCTGTCCGCTGGAGTGAGTCGATGATCAGCAGCTTTCGTGCGCAATGCGCCGCCCGGGTCGTCCGCGAGGGCGGCGTGATCGCCTATCCCACCGAGGCGGTATGGGGGCTCGGCTGCGACCCGTGGAACGAGGATGCGGTGTATCGCCTGCTGGCGCTGAAGGCGCGGCCGGTGGAAAAGGGCCTGATCGTGGTGGCGGCGAACATCCACCAGCTCGACTTCCTTCTCGAAGACCTGCCGGACGTCTGGCTGGACCGCCTGGCCGGTACCTGGCCGGGGCCGAACACCTGGCTGGTGCCGCACCAGGAGCGCCTGCCGGAGTGGGTCACCGGCGTCCACGACAGCGTCGCCGTGCGGGTCACCGACCATCCCCTGGTACAGGAACTGTGCCATCTCACCGGTCCGCTGATCTCCACCTCGGCCAATCCGGCCGGGCGCCCGGCGGCGCGCACGCGGCTGCGGGTGGAGCAATACTTCCACGACGAGCTGGACGCTATCCTCGGCGGCGCCCTTGGCGGGCGCCGCAACCCCAGCCTGATCCGCGACCTGGTGACCGGACAGGTCATCCGCCCGGCCTGAGTACGCGCTTCAGGGCAACAGTACGGTCGAGCCGGTGGTTCGCCGTGCGGCCAGTTCGGTATGCGCCCTGGCTGCTTCGGCCAGGGCGAAGCGCTGGTTGATCTCGATGCGGATGTCGCCGCGCTCGATCAGGCCGAACAGCTCGTCGGCCATCGCCTGGAGTTTTTCCGGGGTATCGGCGTAGCTGCCCAGGGTCGGCCGGGTCACGTACAGCGAACCCTTCTGCGAGAGGATGCCCAGGTTGACCCCGGTCACCGGCCCCGAGGCGTTGCCGAAGCTGACCAGCAAGCCGCGCGGCGCCACGCAGTCCAGCGAGGTTTCCCAGGTATCCTTGCCCACCGAGTCGTAGACCACCGGGCACTTCTTCCCGTCGGTCAGTTCGAGCACCCGCCGCGCCACGTTCTCATGGCTATAGTCGATGGTCTCCCAGGCACCGTGCTGCCTGGCCAGGCGCGCCTTTTCCGGCGAGCTGACGGTGCCGATCAGCTGCACTCCAAGGGCCTTGGCCCATTGGCAGGCGAACAGGCCCACGCCGCCCGCGGCGGCATGGAAGAGAATGGTTTCGCCGCCCCGCAGTTCGTAGGTCTGGCGCAGCAGGTATTGGGTGGTGAGCCCCTTGAGCATCACCGCGGCGGCCTGTTCGAAGTCGATGCCGTCGGGCAGGTGGACCAGCTTCTCCTCCGCCAGCACATGCAGTTCGCTGTAGGCGCCCAGCGGGCCGGTGGCGTAGGCGACGCGGTCGCCGACCTTGAAACGGGTCACTTCGCTGCCCACCGCCTCGACCTCGCCGGCACCTTCGCTACCCAGTCCCGAGGGTAAGCCGGGGGCCGGATAGAGGCCGCTGCGGTAGTAGGTGTCGATGAAGTTCAGGCCAATGGCGCGATTGCGCACGCGGACTTCCCGGGGGCCCGGCTCGGCGGGTTGGTAGTCGCGGTATTCGAGGACTTCGGGGCCGCCGTAGGCAGCGAACTGGATGCGCTTGGCCATGCTGGAACTCCTGCTTCGTCAGGGTTTCGGACGGTCGCGCCGGGTGGGCGACCCTGGGTAAAGGCCTTCATCCAAGCCTTCCCCTTGACGGCCGTCAAGCGCCGGCTACCCATCCAGGGTGGTATGCTTGCGCCCTCGTTTCGTCGCCAGCCCGCGCCCCGCGCGGCCTCCCCGCTCCAAGGTGAACTCCGTGACCGACCGTATCGCCGCTGTCAAAACCTACCTGCTCGACCTGCAAGACCGCATCTGCGCCGCCCTCGAGGCGGAGGACGGCAAGGCCCGCTTCGCCGAGGACGCCTGGGAGCGTCCGGCCGGTGGCGGCGGACGGACGCGGGTAATCGGCGACGGCGCATTGATCGAGAAGGGCGGGGTGAATTTTTCCCACGTCTTCGGCGATAGCCTGCCGCCCTCGGCCAGCGCCCATCGGCCGGAACTGGCCGGGCGCGGTTTCCAGGCGCTCGGCGTGTCGCTGGTGATCCATCCGGAAAACCCCCACGTGCCGACGTCCCATGCCAACGTGCGTTTCTTCTGCGCCGAGAAGGAAGGCGAGGAGCCGGTCTGGTGGTTCGGCGGCGGCTTCGATCTGACCCCCTACTACGCCCACGAGGAAGACTGCGTGCATTGGCACCGGGTCGCTCGCGACGCCTGCGCGCCGTTCGGCGCGGACGTCTACCCGCGCTACAAGGAATGGTGCGACCGCTACTTCCACCTCAAGCACCGCAACGAGCCGCGCGGCATCGGCGGCCTGTTCTTCGACGACCTCAACCAGTGGGACTTCGACACCTGCTTCGCCTTCATCCGCGCCATCGGCGATGCCTATATCGACGCCTACCTGCCGATCGTCCAGCGCCGCAAGCACACGCCGTTCGATGAACGGCAGCGAGAGTTCCAGGCCTATCGTCGCGGTCGCTATGTGGAGTTCAACCTGGTCTTCGATCGTGGCACCCTGTTCGGCCTGCAGTCCGGCGGCCGTACCGAATCGATCCTGATGTCGTTGCCGCCGCAGGTGCGCTGGGGCTATGACTGGAAACCCGAGCCGGGCAGCGAGGAAGCGCGCCTGACCGAGTATTTCCTCGCCGACCGCGATTGGCTCGCCGGCCAGCCCTGACCCGCCCGCAGGGGACGAGTCCGCTCGTCCCGTCCCACTCCGGCAAAGGAACGACCCATGGACCGCTATTGCGTATTCGGCAACCCCATCGGCCACAGCAAGTCGCCGCTGATCCACCGCCTGTTCGCCGAGCAGACCGGCGAGGCGCTGGTCTATGACGCGCAACTGGCGCCGCTGGACGACTTCCCCGGGTTCGCCCGGCGCTTCTTCGAGCAGGGCAAGGGCGCCAATGTCACCGTGCCGTTCAAGGAAGAGGCCTATCGTCTGGTGGACGAGTTGAGCGAGCGGGCCACCCGGGCCGGGGCGGTGAACACCCTGATCCGCCTCGCCGACGGTCGCCTGCGCGGCGACAACACCGACGGCGCCGGCCTGCTGCGGGACCTGACGGCGAACGCCGGGGTCGAGCTGCGCGGCAAGCGGGTTCTCCTGCTCGGCGCCGGCGGTGCGGTGCGTGGGGTGCTCGAACCCTTCCTCGGCGAGTGCCCGGCGGAGTTGCTGATCGCCAACCGCACGGCGCGGAAGGCCGTGGACCTGGCCGAGCGGTTCGCCGACCTCGGCGCGGTGCACGGCTGCGGTTTCGCCGAGGTCGAAGGGCCTTTCGACCTGATCGTCAACGGCACCTCGGCCAGTCTTGCCGGCGACGTGCCGCCGCTGGCGCAGAGCGTGATCGAGCCCGGCCGTACCGTCTGCTACGACATGATGTATGCCAAGGAACCGACTGCCTTCAACCGCTGGGCCGCCGAACGCGGTGCGGCGCGTACCCTGGATGGCCTGGGCATGCTGGTGGAGCAGGCCGCCGAGGCATTCTTCCTCTGGCGCGGCGTGCGTCCTGCCTCGGCGCCAGTGTTGGAGACGCTGCGCCGACAGTTGGCAACTGTCTGAGTTGTCAGGCGGCATTTGAGACGTACGTCTCAAATTGGCTTCCATCTGACATGTAGGAATCACAAAACCGGGTTAAGACTTCAGGCTTCACTCACTCTCGAGCGCTGCCGATGAAAACCTTCGCCCGCCTGGCCGCCGGTCTCTGCATCTGCGCCATCGCCAGCCAGGCCAACGCCTGGTCGCAACCGACCCACAAGAACATCGTCAAGGATGCCCTGGCCTTCATGAACTCCTCCTACGCCACCGAGGAGATGCGCCAGGCCTACCGGTTCTACGTGAGCGCCGCCGGCAGCGAGGCGCAGGCCGGGGAGATCCTCGGCCAGGCGGCCTTCGACGTGGACGACTTCAAGGACACCCGTCTCGGTGGCTGGTGGGTCGGCTACGAACACGCGCCGCTGTGGGGCGCGGCTTCGGGCATCGTCAACTACACCTCGTACTGGCACTTCCTCAACCTGGCCCGGGACGGCGACTCCCATGGCAACCCCCACGGCGGCTACGACTACCGCTACCACAAGGTCGACGGCGGCATCGCCGACGTCGACTGGTACGCCATGGTCTACCTCTACAACCGCGAGCTGAAGCGCGAGGACTTCGACACCACCGAGGCGCACTACCGCCAGGGCACCCGCTCGGACTGGCAGGAGCACTACGGCGACTTCCAGACCGCCGCCTTCCAGCCGATCGATAACCTCGCCACCTACTGGTTCGAGCAGTTCCGCGCCGCGCCTTCGCTGCAGACCATCGGCTATGCCCTGCATGCCACCGGCGACGTGGCCCAGCCGCACCATGTGTGGATCACCTCGGCCAACGGCCATTCCAGCTGGGAAGGCTGGGTCGACGACCACTACGCCAGCGAGAAGCTCAACGACCCGGCGGCGGTGGCCAACCTGGTGGGGCGCTACGATCCGAGCAAGAGCATCCGCGACCTGCTCACCCAGACCGGCCAGGTCGCCTACGAGCGTCCCGAGCCGCTCTACGACACCAGCTACGAGACGCGCCTGCGGGTGGCGAAGGAGCTGATTCCCGAGTCCATCGCCCTGACCGTCACCGTACTGACCAAGGGCGCCAACAGCTTCGATGCACAGACTGCTCTCTGACCGCGCCCGGGGCTGGCGTCGCGCACTGTGCGGGGTCGCCTTCGGGCTGCTGGCGTGGAGCGCCCATGGCGTCCCCGCCAAGGCGCCGCAGGATCTGCGGATCGACGGCGAGGTGCTGCCGGGGAAAAGCGTCGACCTGCTCGAGCAGGCCTTGTCGCGGGTCAAGTTCAACACCGACCCGCAGCAGTTGCGCCGTGGCCTGGTGGAAAACCGCCTGCTGGCACGCGCGGTGGAAGACCAGCTCACCGCGCAGAGCCGCGCCGATCTCGACGCCAGCGTGGAGATCGAGGCCGGCAACCTGCTCGAACAGGTATACGGCAGGCGCTACCGCGAGGACCTCGGGCCATACCTGCGCCAGCCCCGGGCCCTGAGCGCGGAGCGTTTGCGCGAGGTGCTGGCGCCGAGGAGCCGCGGCCTGGTGGAAAACAGCCTGCTGCTGGACGAGACGCAGCGCCGCGAGGCGGCCGGGGTCGAGCTGATCGGCTGGCAGTTTCCCGGCCAGCCGGCACAGGTCCTCGACCTGCTATCGCTGTACGAAGGCGACAACGTCCAGGGCCAGGTCGAATTGCAACAGGGCAACCTCGCCTACCTGGCGCGCCAGGTCCAGACCCGCATCCGCCGCGACTACCTCTGGTACCGCCTGGCCCGGGACGGCTTCGGCCCGGCAGAGCGGCAGGGCGTGAGGACCCTGGTGCGGGACAAGCTGGTGCGCCATCGCTATCTGCACCAGATCGGCCTCTACAGTGATTTCCACCATGAGTCCGAGGCGCTGCGGGAACTCGCCGGCAAGGTCAGCGACAAGGACGCCGAGGCCTACTATCGGCGCAACCTGGAGCGTTACCGCAACGTCGCGCAGGTGCAGGCGGCGCATATCCGCCTGGCCGACCAGGCGAGCGCGGACAAGGTCTACGCCGAGTTGCGCGGCGGCCTGGCCTTCGACGAGGCGGTACGCCGCTATTCCCTGGCCGATGACAGGGACCGCGACCCGCCCGGCGACCTAGGCCTGATACGGCCCCAGGACGGCCGGCTCGACCTGCTGCGCAAGACTGCGCTGATCCAGAAGGCCGATACGGTTTCCCAGCCGATGCGCATCGACGGCGCGTTCGAGATCGTCCGGGTGCGTAGCCGCGAGGATCGCCAGTTGCCCCTCGACGACCGCAGCGTGCGCTTCGAGGTGAACCAGGCGGTGGCGCGCGAGCAACTGGCAGCGCAGTTCGAGACGCGCCTGCGCAACCT
The DNA here is from genome assembly GCF_056782835.1 of Pseudomonas sp. 20-5. Taxonomy (NCBI): domain Bacteria; kingdom Pseudomonadati; phylum Pseudomonadota; class Gammaproteobacteria; order Pseudomonadales; family Pseudomonadaceae; genus Pseudomonas; species Pseudomonas sp. 20-5. Next base: position 29,421 of record NZ_CM165584.1, read on the forward strand.
GCTGGCCGGCGCCAGGGTGGAAGGCCTGTGAAGCGCTGGCTCGGCGTTGCCCTCGGCTGCAGCGGGCTGGCGATCGCCCTGGCCTGCGCCGGCGTGTTGCTGGCGCCTGCCGATATGGCCGCTTCCTCGTCTTCTCCGTCGCCAGCCAGGACGCTTGCGGCACTGCCCGCGGTCGACGACCGTCCGCCGCCGCCGGCGCCGGTGCGATCGCAAGCGGCAGCACCGGCGTACGAGGCGGAGCCGCCGGTGGCGGAACTGGATCGCGAGCAGGCGATCCAGTTCATGCAGATGCTGCGCGACGAGGGCGACCCGCGCAGCCCGCCGCTCGGCGGCCTGCAACCACGCCAGGGCGCGACGGCGCAGGAGCTGGCCGATCCGAAGCAGTACCAGGCCTTCGAGGAACGACAGACCCGCGAACTGGTACAGGCCTACACCAGCGGCGTACAGCAGATACCGGAAATCCGCGCGCGGATCGAGGCGGCCGAACAGGGTGGCGAGCGCAGCGCCGAGGAAATCGACGAGGCTCGCGCCGCCCTTGGACAGTTGGAGATGATGCGCGACAAGCTGCAGCGGGAATCGCCGCAACTGCTGCCCGGCGACAGCGCACCGACATCGCCGGCGGCGCCCTGAGCGTCAGCCTTCGTAGTGCAGGCGGCAGCCTTCGTCGGCCTGCCGGCCCAGCGCTTCGCGGACCTGCGGGCGGGCGTGGCGCAATACCAGGCGGCGGCCCTCGGCGTGCAGGCGGCGGGCTTCCTGCTGCAACAGCACTGCGCCGGCGAAGTCGATGAAGTTCACCTGGCGGGCGTCCAGCACCAGCCGTGGCCTGTCGCATTGGCGCATGAGGCGTTGCAGGTAGTCGCAGGCGCCGAAGAAGATCGAGCCTTCGATGCGCAGCACTTCTTCCTCGTCGTTGCGCTGGCGCAGTACGCGTGGTGTCGAGGTGCGCCGCAGGTAGAAGACCAGCGACGCCAGCACTCCCGCGTAGATGGCGTTCTGCAGCGGCAACAGCAGCGTGGCCAGGGCGGTTAGGCCGGCCACCAGGCATTCGGCGCGGCCGCTGCGGTAGAGCGCGCGGAGCGCCGGGCGGTCGATCAGGCCCCAGGCGATCAGCAGGATGCCTGCGGCCATCGCCGGCAACGGTACATGCTCGATCAGGCGCGCACCGAGCACGGCCAGCAGTGCCACCCAGAGCGCCGAAAACGCACCCGCCAGCGGGGAGCGCGCACCGGCTTCCAGATTCAGCCCGGAGCGGGTGAAGGAGCCCGCCGACAGGCTCGCCGACAGCCAAGGCCCGAGCAGGTTCGACAGGCCCTGGGCGCGGACCTCCAGGTTGGCATCGAACGCGTCTCCCTGGCGCGCGGCCAGGGCGCGGGCGATCGATAGGCTGGTGACCAGCCCGAGCATGCCGCAGGCCACCGCCGCAGGTAGCAGGTCGAGGATCGATCGGGAATCGAAGACCAGCGGATTCCAGCCCGGCAGTGCGCTCGATAAGGCCTGCACATGGGCTACCGAGGCGAAGGTCCCGGGTAGCGCCCAGACCAGCGTGGCACCGCCCAGCAAGCCAAGCAGCAGGGCCGGCCAGCGCGGTCGCAGGCGCCTGACCAGCAGGCTGAGCGCGAAGCTGAAGCCGCCCACCAGCAGCGATGGGCCATCGAACTCGGCGAACCGCGCCAGCAGCCGCCAGCCGTTTCCCGGCGCTGCGCCCTCCCCGCTCGCGGCCAGGCCGAGAAGATAGGGCAGTTGGCCGAGGACGATCAGCAGCGCCGCGCCAAGGGTGAAGCCGAGCATCACCGAATGCGAGACGAAATTGACCAGCGACCCGACGCGCAGGACGCCGAGCAGCCACTGGAAGGCGCCGGCGAGAAAGGTCAGCAGCAGCACGGCCTGGACGTATTGCGGGCTGCCCAGCGGCGCCAGCGGGGCCACCGAACTGAACAGCAGCACCGAGATCGCCGCGGTGGGACCGCTCACCAGGTAGCGCGACGAGCCCCACAGGCAGGCGATCGCCACTGGCAGCATCGCCGCGTACAGGCCGTACTCCGCTGGCAGGCCGGCGATCAGCGCATAGGCCATCGATTGCGGCAGTGCCAGGATTGCGCCATTCAGGCCGACCCAAGCCTCGCGCCCGAGCATGCCCCGGTGCAGCCCCGGTAGCCAGGCGAGGAACGGCAGCAAGCGCGTCCACATGGCGCTATGGCTGGCCGCGAACCGCGGCCAGGGCGTCGCCGCCGTCGCGGCTGGTCACCCCTTGCAGCCAGGCCTCGAGCACCCGCGGGTTGGCCTTGAGCCAGGCGCGGGTCGCCGAGGCCGGAGTCGCCGTGCCTTCCAGCGCGTCGCTCATCAGGCGGTTCTCCATGTCCAGGTCGAAGCGCAGGTTGGCCAGCAGCCGCGCCGGGTTCGGGCACTGCGCGGCGTAGCCCTTGCGTGCCAGGGTGTAGACCTGGCCGCGGTCGCCGAAGTACTGCTCGCCGCCTTCCAGGTAGCGCAGGTCATGGCGGATGTTCATCGGGTGCGGCGTCCAGCCGAGGAACACCAGCCAGCGCTGGCGCTTCTCGGCCCGGCCGAGTTCGGCGAGCATCGCCTGCTCGCTGGACTCCACCAGCTTCCAGTCGCCGAGGCCGAACTGGTTGGCGTCGATCATCTTCTGGATCGACTGATTGGCCGGCGCGCCGGAGCCGATCCCGTACAGCTTGCGGTTGAAGCGTTGCCCTTGCGCGGCGAGGTCTTCGAAGCGGTGTACGCCGGCGTCCCAGACGTAGCGCGGCACCGCCAGGGTGAAGCGGGTGCCATCGAGGTTGCGAGCGAGGCGTTCGACCTGGCCGCTGGCGACGAACTTGTCGTGATAGTCCTGGTGCGCGGGCATCCAGCCGCCGAGGAAGGCGTCCACCTGGCCGTCGCGCAGGCCGCCATAGATGATCGGCACCGACAGGGTATCGATCTTCACCTGGTAGCCGAGGCTTTCCAGGAGAAACGCGGCGGTGGCGTTGGTCACCGCGATATCGCTCCAGCCTGGATCGGCCAGCCTGACGCGGGCACAGGCGGGGTCTTCGGCGTATAGCGAGGCGCTGCCCAGGAACAGGGTTGCGGCCAGCAGGCAGGTGGGAAGCCGGTTCATGGAGGTGCCCTCGTGCTCAGGGTTGCGGGAAGCGCGCGCGGCGCTCGAGATCGTCCAGGTCGATATGGTTGCGCATGTACTGCTGGCTGGCATCGACCCACGGCTGGTGGTCCCAGCTGGCCAGCCGTCCTCGCGCCAGCGCGGCGGCCACCAGGCGTCGGCGGCGCTGGCTGTCGAGTACGGCGCGGGTGATCGCGGGGATGTCCCAGCGTCGCCGGGCCTCGTCGAGGAACGCCTCGAACGTTCCGCGGTGGGCCGGACTGGCGGCGAGGTTCTCGCGTTCCTGCGGATCGTTGCGCAGGTCGTAGAGCAGGCAGGGGTCCTGCTCGGAGTAGATGAACTTGTAGTCGCCGCGGCGGATCATCATCAGCGGGCTGAGGGTGCCCTCGGCGGTGTATTCGCCGATCACCTCGTCATGCCCGCTGCCGTCGCGCAGGTGCGGCAGCAGCGAGCGGCCTTCCAGCGGCAGGCGTGGATCGACCTGGCCGCCGGCCAGTTCCACCAGGGTCGGCAGCAGGTCCACGGTGGATACCGAAGCGCCGATGCGGCGCGGCGCGAAGCGCGCCGGCGCATGGACCAGCAGCGGCACGCGCGCGGCCATCTCGAACCAGTGCATCTTGTACCAGAGGCCGCGCTCGCCGAGCATGTCGCCATGGTCGCCGGAGAACACCACGATGGTGTCGTCGGCCAGCCCGCATTCCTCCAGGGTCGCCAGCAGCGCACCGATCTGCGCGTCGACGTAGCTGCAGGCGCCGAAGTAGGCACGCCGGGCGGCGCGGATGCGCTCCTCGGGCAACGGCTTGTCCCACAGGTCGATGACCTTCAGCAGGCGTTGCGAATGAGGGTCCTGCTCCTCCTGGGCGAAGCGCTGGCGCGGCAGCGGGATGTCCTCGTCGCGGTAGAGATTCCAGTAGCTCGCCGGGATGCTGTAGGGGTCGTGCGGATGGGTCATCGACACGGTCAGGCAGAATGGCTGGCCGGCGTGCTGGCGAACATGGTCGTAGAGGTACTGGCGGGCCTTGAACACCACCTCCTCGTCGAAGTCCAGCTGGTTGGTGCGCACGCAGGGACCGGCCTGCAAAACCGAGGACATGTTGTGGTACCAGCTCGGGCGCACCTCCGGCTCGTCCCAGTTCACCGCCCAGCCATAGTCCGCCGGATAGATGTCGCTGGTCAGGCGTTCCTCGTAGCCGTGCAACTGGTCGGGACCGCAGAAGTGCATCTTGCCCGACAGCGCCGTGCGATAGCCGAGGTTGCGCAGGTAGTGGGCGTAGGTGGGGGTATCGGCGGCGAAGTCGGCGGCGTTGTCCCAGGCGCCGATGCGGGTAGGCAAGCGACCGCTGACCAGGGTGAAGCGCGACGGCGCGCAGAGCGGGCTGTTGCAGTACGCCGAGTCGAACACCACGGCCCGTTCGGCGAGGCTCGAGAGGTGAGGCATGCGCAGCACCGAGCGCGGATCGTGAAGCGGCAGCAGCGGCGCGGCCATCTGGTCGGCCATGATGAACAGGATGTTCGGCGAGGTCTTCATCGGGCGGCTTATCCCATGCGATTGGGTTATGCGATAGTGCTGCGTCGATCATCAGTGCATCGAAATCCCTGGTAAACCGCATGGGGCTGGATGCGTTGGATAAGCCTGGCTTATGGGAGAACGCCTCATGCCGCTGTCCCTCGACCTGCTCCGGGTATTCGAGTCCGCCGCCCGCCAGCTCAGCTTCACCGCTGCCGCCGAGGAACTGGGGACCACCCAGCCTGCGGTCAGCCAGCAGATCAAACGCCTGGAGAAAGAGCTGGCGACCCCTCTGTTCCAGCGCCTTCATCGAGGCATCGTGCTCACCGACGCCGGCCAGCTCCTGCTCCGCCACGTGGCCGCCGGCCTCGAGACGATCGATGCCGGCATCGCCGCGCTGGGCGCGCGCCAGCGCCACGAGGTGCTCCAGGTGGCCACCGACTACGCCTTCGCTGCCTACTGGCTGATGCCGCGCCTTCCGCGCTTCCACCAGGCCCATCCGCACCTGGACGTGAGCCTGGTGACCAGCGAGCGCGGCCTGGCCGGCCAGCGCGGCGATATCGACGTGGCGATCCTGTTCGGCGACGGTCGTTCCAAGCACGGCGAAGCGCACCGGCTGTTTCGCGAGGAGGTGTTCCCGGTCTGTAGCCCGCGGCTGGTCGAGGGATTGCAGTTGCCGCTGGCCAAGGCGCACCTGGCGCGCCTGCCGATGCTGCATCTGAAGCCGGCGCAGCACGCCCGCTGGTTCGACTGGCCGGCGTTGTTCGAAGCGTTGGCCATCGATCGGCAGCCGATTCCGGCGGTGCTCAGCTTCGACAACTACACCTTGCTGATCCAGGCGGCCATCGCCGGCCAGGGCGTGGCCATCGGCTGGCGCCACCTGGTCGACGGCCTGCTCGAACAGGGGCTGCTTTGCCGGCCCATTGGCGAGAGCTGCCTGTCGCGATACGGGTACTATGCGGTATTGCCGGAGCGCAAGCGGCGCCAGCGGCTGGTCGACGGTTTCGTCGACTGGCTACAGGCCGAGTTGCAGGCCGGCGGCGCTTGAAGAGGTGACGATGAACGAGTATTCCACCCCCCGCATCCAGGGCTTCCATGCTCACGTCTATTTCGATGCGCAGAGCATCGAGCGAGCCCGCGCCCTTTGCGAAGAGGCGGCGCGGCGCTTTCCGCTGAAGATGGGGCGGGTCCATGAGCGGCCGGTAGGGCCGCATCCGGACTGGAGCTGCCAGCTGGCGTTCGCTCCCGAGGTGTTCGGCGAGCTGGTGCCCTGGCTGGCTATCCATCGGCAGGACCTGGTGGTGTTCATCCACCCGGTCACCGGCAACGATCTGCTCGACCATCGCGACCGAGCCATCTGGATGGGAGCCATTCGCCCGCTGGACCTGTCGATCCTGGACGAAGGCCCGCAACGCTATGACTTCGCCGTGCCTTGAGGCGCGGTCATCGTCATCCAGTCGTGCAGTTCGCATTGCAGCTCGCCCAGTGCCGTCACCAGGTCGTCGACGGCATCGGCGAGCTTGCGCACGGAGCTTTCGCCGCAGGCGATCTCCAGTTGGTGGCAGGCGCGTTCCACGGCGTGGGCGTGGATCAGCGAGGCCATGCCCGCCAGGCGGTGCGCCAGCTCGTTGAGTTCCTGGGTCTGCTCGCGCTCCTGGGCGCGCCGCAGCTTGCGGGTGTCTTCGTTGTTGCTGGTCATCAGCTGCGCGACGAGCAGGCGGCTGATCTCCGGTTGGTTGGCGCGGTCGCCCAGGGCGGCGGTCAGGTCGAACGTTCGCATGGGATCCTCAGATCAGCTCGTGGCGGCGGGCGAAATCGATCAGGCCGGCCAGGGAATGGGCGTTGAGTTTCAGCATGATGCGTGACTTGTAGGTGCTCACGGTTTTCTCGCTGAGGAACAGCTGCTGGGCGATGGCCTTGTTGGTATTGCCGTTGGCCAGGTACTGCAGCACGGTCATCTCGCGGTCGGAAAGGCTTTCCAGCATGCGGGCCTCGTTGTCGCGGCTCTGCTGGTTGATGCTGCGCAACGCCCCGGTGGGGAAGTGGATGTAGCCGGCCAGCACGGCCTTGGCGGCGAGCAGCAGCTCGGAGAGGTTTTCCCTTTTGCTGACGAAGCCCATGGCGCCGGCCTGCAGGCAGCGCGGGGCGAACTGCGCCGGATTCTGCCGGGTCAGGACCAGGACCTTGGTGTCCAGCTTCAGGGACTTCAGGCGGGCTATCACTTCGAGACCGTCGATCTTGGGGATGCCGATGTCCAGGATGGCCAGGTCGGGAGACTTCTTGCGGGCTACCTGCAGGGCTTCGGCACCGTTGTCGGCCTCGCCGACGATGGTGAAACCGTCGCGCTCGAACAGCAAGCGCACGGCCAGGCGGATAGCGGGATGATCATCGACGATCAGCACCTTACTCATGCGAACCTTCTTTGAATGCGTTGGCTATTTGGGTGAGGCGCTATTCAAGGCTTCGGCAGAGTCGGCGGACAATAAGACGTTTCTGAAAGTGACCGTGAATTTTTCCTCACGGTTCTGGCAGCGTGCAACGCAAGGCCAGGCGCAGCGGGTTGCCTGCGCCTGGCGAATGCCGCTGTCAGGGTCTGTCAGCGTGCGTTGCGCACGCCTTCGGCCAGCTCGCCGCACAGGGCGAGGACATCCTTGACCGCCTGGGCATTGTCGCGGGCCTTGGCGATCCGGTCGATCAGCGCCGAGCCGACCACCACGCCGTCGGCCAACCGCGCGACCGCGGCGGCGTGTTCGGCGCTGCGGATGCCGAAGCCGATACCGATCGGCAGGTCGGTATGCCGGCGCAGGCGCGCCACCGCTTCCTCGACGTGTTCCAGGGTCGCCGCGTTGGCGCCGGTGACGCCGGCCACCGACACGTAGTAGACGAACCCGGAACTGCCTTCTAGCACCGTTGGCAGGCGCTGGTCGCCGGTGGTCGGGGTGGTCAGGCGGATGAAGTCGAGGCCGGCGGCCTGGGCCGGGTGGCAGAGGTCTTCGTTGTGCTCCGGCGGCAGGTCGACCACGATCAGGCCGTCCACTCCCACCTCCTTCGCCTCGGCGATGAAGCGTTCGACGCCGTAGTGGTGGATCGGGTTGAAGTAGCCCATCAGCACCAGGGGCGTCTCGCTGTCGCCGCTGCGGAATTCGCGGACCATCTGCAACGTCCTGGCCAGGGTCTGGCCGCCGTCCAGGGCGCGGATGTTGGCCAACTGGATGGCCGGGCCGTCCGCCATCGGATCGGTGAACGGCATGCCCAGTTCGATCACGTCGGCTCCGGCCGCCGGCAGGCCTTTGAGGATTTCCAGGGAAGACGCGTAGTCCGGGTCGCCGGCGGTGACGAAGGTCACCAGGGCGGCGCGGTTTTCCTGCTTGAGCTGGGCGAAGCGGGTCTGCAGGCGGCTCATGCTTTCGACTCCTGTTGCATGTGGTGCATGACGGTCTGCATGTCCTTGTCGCCGCGACCGGACAGGTTCACCACCATGATGTGCTCCTTGGGCAGGCTGGGCGCACGCTTGAAGACCTCGGCCAGGGCATGGGAGCTTTCCAGTGCCGGGATGATGCCTTCGAGGCGGCAGCAGGTGTGGAAGGCCTCCAGGGCTTCGTCGTCGGTGATCGAGGTGTACTCGACGCGGCCGGTGTCGTGCAGCCAGGCGTGTTCCGGGCCGATGCCGGGATAGTCGAGGCCGGCGGAGATGGAGTGTGCGTCGATGATCTGGCCATCCGCGTCCTGCAGCAGGAAGGTGCGGTTGCCGTGCAGCACGCCGGGAACCCCGCCGTTCAGGCTGGCCGCGTGCTTGCCGGTGTCGATGCCGTGGCCGGCGGCTTCCACGCCGACGATCTGCACCCCGGCGTCGTCGAGGAACGGGTGGAACAGGCCCATGGCGTTGGAGCCGCCGCCGATGCAGGCGACCAGCGAATCGGGCAGGCGCCCTTCCTTCTCGGCCAGTTGCTCGCGGGTTTCCTTGCCGATCACCGCCTGGAAGTCGCGGACCATCGCCGGGTACGGATGCGGGCCGGCGACCGTGCCGATCAGGTAGAAGGTGCTGTCGACGTTGGTCACCCAATCGCGCAGCGCCTCGTTCATGGCGTCCTTCAGGGTACCGGTGCCGGCGGTCACCGGGATCACCTCGGCGCCCAGCAGCTTCATGCGGAAGACGTTGGCCTGCTGCCGGTCGATGTCGGTGGTGCCCATGTAGATCACGCACTGCAGGCCGAAACGCGCGGCGACAGTGGCGGTGGCCACGCCGTGCATGCCGGCGCCGGTCTCGGCGATGATGCGTTTCTTGCCCATGCGCCGGGCCAGGAGGATCTGGCCGATGCAGTTGTTGATCTTGTGCGCGCCGGTATGGTTCAGCTCCTCGCGCTTGAGGTAGATCTTCGCCCCGCCGCAGTGCTCGGTCAGGCGCTCGGCGAAGTACAGCGGGCTCGGCCGACCGACGTAGTCGCGCTGGAAGTAGGCCAGTTCCTCCTGGAACGCCGGGTCGTCCTTGGCCTTCTCGTACTCGCGGGCGAGGTCGAGGATCAGCGGCATCAGGGTCTCGGCGACGTACTGGCCGCCGAAGCGACCGAACAGGCCCTTGGCGTCGGGGCCGTTGCGATAGGAAGTCATGGAGGGCTCCAGGAAATGACGTATGGGCAGAATCTAATCCCCCCCGCCGGGTAAAAGAAACCGATAAGATTGCTCAAACCTGTCAGGAAAACTCACGAATAGCCATGAGCCGCGACCTCCCTTCCCTGAATGCCCTGCGCGCTTTCGAAGCCGCTGCCCGGTTGCACAGCATCAGCCTGGCGGCTGAGGAACTGCACGTTACCCATGGCGCCGTGAGCCGGCAGGTGCGGTTGCTCGAGGACGATCTCGGGGTGGCCCTGTTCGGCAAGGATGGACGCGGCGTAAAACTCACCGATTCCGGCGTTCGCCTGCGTGACGCCTGCGGCGATGCGTTCGAGCGACTGCGTGGCGTCTGTGCCGAGCTGCGCCGGCAGACCGCCGAGGCCCCGTTCGTCCTCGGCGTACCCGGCAGCCTGCTGGCGCGCTGGTTCATCCCGCGGCTGGACCAGCTCAACCGTGCCCTCCCCGACCTGCGCCTGCAACTGTCCACCAGCGAGGGCGAGTTCGATCCGCGTCGTCCCGGCCTGGACGCCATGCTCTGGTTCGCCGAGCCGCCCTGGCCGGCGGACATGCAGGTCTTCGAACTGGCGCCCGAGCGCATGGGCCCGGTGGTCAGCCCGCGCCTGGCGCAGGAAACCGGCCTGGCCCAGGCGCCCGCCGCGCGGCTGTTGCAGGAGCCGCTGCTGCATACCGCCTCGCGACCCCAGGCCTGGCCGGCCTGGGCCGCGAGCCAGGGGCTGGCGGCGGAGGCGCTGCGCTATGGCCAGGGGTTCGAGCATCTCTACTACCTGCTGGAAGCGGCGGTGGCGGGCCTCGGCGTGGCCATCGCCCCGGAGCCGCTGGTCCGCGACGATCTCGCCGCGGGCCGCCTGGCGGCGCCCTGGGGCTTCATCGAGACCGATGCGCGCCTGGCCCTGTGGGTACCGGCACGCCTCCACGATCCGCGTGCCGGGCGCCTGGCGCAATGGTTGCGGGAGCAGTTGGCAGGCTGAGCGCTGGCGATTTGCTGCACTTTTCCGGCTCGGCTAGTGTCCATTGAACAGAGGCGCCCGTCGGGCGCGAAGAACCAGGCATCGTCCGGGGAGAGAGTTCATGTCCAATCACCACACCTACAAGAAGATCGAACTGGTCGGCTCGTCCAAGACCAGCATCGAGGACGCCATCAACAACGCCCTCGCCGAAGCGGCGAAGAGCATCCAGCATCTGGAATGGTTCGAGGTGGTGGATACCCGCGGGCACATCGAGAACGGCGCCGTCGGCCATTACCAGGTGACCCTGAAAGTAGGGTTCCGTATCGCCAATAGCTGATGGCACCCTGGAAACCTGTCCACGATCGCCTGCGCCCTGGAAAGGCCGCCGTGTCTTTCCGCTTCGCCGGATCATGCACAGGCTATGAGGGCGGCGTGCCTCCATGGGCGGCGCGCTCGTCTCAACCTTGCCGCATTTGGCAAGCCTGACCCGTTCGGGTCTTCATCCATGCAACGAGGGAATGTGTTCATGAAGAAGTTGATGTTGGCAGTCGGCCTGTTTGCCGTGGCGGGCAGCGCATTCGCCGCCAAGCCCTGTGAGGAACTGAAAGCCGAGATCGATGCGAAGATCAAGGCCAACGGCGTTCCTGCCTACACCCTGGAAATCGTCGACAAGGGCAGCGTCACCGACAAGAAGGTAGTCGGCACCTGCGACGGCGGCACCAAGGAAATCGTCTACCAGCGCGGCTGATGCAGCGCCTGCGACGAGCAGTATCCGGGGCCGGCTTTCCCATGGGAGCCGGCCCTTTCTTTTTGCCGCGATGAGTACCCTGCCAACGATGGGTCTTGTTGCAGTTCGTCGAGAAGGCGTGCCATCTAACGGATTAATCCCAAAGTCTGTGTTAGGTTTTTCGGCACGCCCAGATGGCCTTGTGCCTTACTTCCGGATTGTCCGACTCATGGAAGACGGATTTCGGAATATTCCTGCTTACCCGCTGTAGCCGCTGGGCCAACATCGCGCCTTTCTGTATTTCAAGGAATGAAATCGTGGCTCTCCATCGCCTGGCCTTTATCTTCCTGTGCCTGCCGCTCATGGCCAGCGCCGCCCCCTTCACCTCCCCCGGCGACCGCGACCTGATCCGCGACCGCCAGCAGCGCCTGCTGGACGAACAGCGCAAGCGCCTGGAGGAACTCCAGCAACTGCCCGGCAAGGGAGCGCCCGCCGCTGCGGATGCCTCCGGCGACGACGAGCGCTGCTTCGAGATCCGCCGCATCGAGCTGGAGGGCGCCGGGCACCTCGGCGAAAGCGCGCGTCGCCAACTGCTGGCGCCCTACCAGGGGCGCTGCCTGGGCGTCGGCCAGCTCAATGCGCTGCTCAAGGCCGTCACCGACCATTACCTGGATCGCGGCTACGTCACCACCCGCGCCTACCTGCCACAGCAGGACCTGGCCTCCGGGACCCTGCGCATCATCGTCGTCGAAGGCCGCCTGGAGGGCCTGGACAGCTCCGCGCTGGCCAGCCCGCGCGAACTGGCGATGAGCTTTCCGGGCAGGACCGGCGAGTTGCTCGACCTGCGCGAACTGGAGCAACTGGTCGACCAGTTGAGCCGCCTGCCGTCGCGCCAGGCGCAACTGGAGCTGGTGCCCGGCAGCGAGGTCGGCGGCAGCCGGGTGCGTCTCAAGGGCGAGCGCGACAAGCCCTGGCGGGTCTCCGCCACGCGCAACAATGACGGCGACGTCAGTACCGGCGAGCAGCAGATGGGCCTGGGCCTGGACTGGGACAGCCCGCTGGGCCTGGCCGACCAGCTCAACCTGCGCGCCAACCGCGACGCGGTGACCGACCGCTGGCGCCATTCCGACAGCCAGAGCCTGTTCTACAGCCTGCCCTGGGGCTGGTGGACCTTCACCTACGGCTACAGCCAGAGCGACTACCGCACGCGCAACGAGGCCAGCGGCTTCCCCTTCAAGCTCGATGGCGACAGCCGCAGCCACCAGTTCCGCGCCGAACGCGTGCTGCACCGCGACGGTGTGAGCAAGACCGCCATGAGCCTGGGGCTCAGCCACCAGCGCACCAACAACTATGTCGAAGACACCCGCCTGGAAGACCAGAGCACGCGGATCACCGAGACCCAGCTCGGCTTCAACCACGGCCGGCGGATCGGCAGCGGCTTCGTCAACCTCGACCTCGGCTGGCAGCAGGGCATCGGCGCCCTTGGCGCGCAGGGTCGCGGCCACCCGCAGGCGGGCGATCCGCATGCGCGCTACGACAAGTACAGCCTGACCCTCAGCTACCTGCAGCCGTTCCAGCTATGGGGCGAGCGCTTCAGCTTCGACAGCCTGGCCACCGGGCAAAGGAGCGAGGACGTGCTGTTCAGCCCGCAGCGCATCAGCCTCGGCGGCAACAGCTCGGTGCGCGGCTTCAAGGACCAGACCCTGACCGGCGACAGCGGCGGCTACTGGCGCAACCAGTTGCGCTGGCGGCGCGCGGTGGAATGGGCGCCGCTGCGGCCCTGGCTGCAGGAATACGGCGTGGCCTTCGCCTACGACGTCGGCGTGATCCGCCACGACCGCTACAACGACGGCGCCAGCGGGCGCATGAGCGGCAACGCCATCGAACTGGATGCCCGCGGCCGCTATTTCGCCGCCAGCGTCGGCTTCGCCCGCTCGCTGGAGCGGCCCAGCGCCATCGAGCGGCGCGAGCACCCGATCTATTTCCGGGTCGACGCGTTCTTCTGAAGACGCGGCGACCTCCTGAACGCTTTAGGAAAGCGCCTACCTGCATCGAGGCCCTTTCCTTGGAAAACCTTGCTTAACCTCGCCGGGCCCCTACCCGCCAAGGAGTAACGATATGGACATCCGCAGCCCGCTGAACCAGTGCATCGCCCTGTCCCTGGCCGGCATCCTGTTCCTCAACCCGATCGTCGCCGCGGCGGCGGGGCTGGCGCTGGACAAGGCCGCCGGCGGCAACACCGGCCTGGGCCAGGCGGGCAACGGCGTGCCCATCGTCAATATCGCCACGCCCAACGGCGCCGGGCTGTCGAACAACCATTTCCGCGACTACAACGTCGGCGCCAACGGGCTGATCCTCAACAACGCCACCGGCAAGACCCAGGGTACCCAGCTCGGCGGGATCATCCTCGGCAACCCCAACCTCAAGGGCCAGGCGGCGCAGGTGATCCTCAACCAGGTCACCGGCGGCAACCGCAGCACCCTGGCCGGCTACACCGAGGTGGCCGGGCAGTCGGCGCGGGTGATCGTCGCCAACCCGCACGGCATCACCTGCCAGGGCTGCGGCTTCATCAACACGCCGCGCGCGACCCTCACCACCGGCAAGCCGATCATGGACGGCCAGCGCCTGGAGCGCTTCCAGGTGGACGGCGGCGACATCGTCGTCGAAGGCGCTGAACTGAACGTCGGCAACCTCGAACAGTTCGACCTGATCACCCGCAGCGCCAAGCTCAACGCCAAGCTCTACGCGAAGAACCTCAACATCGTCACCGGCCGCAACGACGTCCAGGCCGACAGCCTGCAGGCCACGCCGCGCGCCGCCGATGGCAGCGAGAAGCCGCAGCTGGCGATCGACAGCTCGGCGCTGGGCGGGATGTACGCCGGGGCGATCCGCCTGGTCGGCACCGAGCAGGGCGTGGGGGTGCGGCTGGCCGGCGACATGGCCGCCAGCGGCGGCGACATCCGCATCGACGCCAGCGGCAAGCTGAGCCTGGCCCAGGCCTCCAGCCAGGGCGACCTGAAGATCGCGGCCCAGGCCGTGGAGCTGAATGGCAAGACCTACGCCGGCGGCAGCGCCGAGATCCGCAGCGCGGAGGAACTGGTCAACCGGCAGAGCCTGGCGGCGCGCGAACGCATCGTGCTGGAGGCGGCGCATATCGACAACGCCGGGGTGATCGAAGCCGGCGTCGAGCCAGACGAGCGGCGCAACGCCCGCGGCGACCTCGAGCTGCGCAGCGGCACCCTGCGCAACGCCGGCAGCCTGGTGGCCAGCCGCGCGCTGGAAGCGAAGGCGAGCCAGGCGCTGGACAACCAGGGCGGCAGCCTGAAGGGGGCGACCGTCCGGGTCGACGGCGGACACCTGGACAACCGTGGCGGCAAGCTGCTCGCCGAGGGCGAACTGCGGGTCGAGGCGAGCAGCCTGGACAACCGCCAGGACGGCCTGTTGCAGAGCCGGGACCGCGCCGTGGTCAAGACCCGTGGCGATCTCGACAACCGTGGCGGCCAGGTGATCGGCCTGAACGATCTGGAGGTCGGCGCGGCGACGCTCGACAACGGCCAGCAAGGCCTGCTCGGCAGCCAGCAGTCCACCCGCGTCAGCGCCCAGGCGCTGGTCAACCGGGGGGACGGCGAAGTCTCCGGCAAGCGCGTCGAGGCTCGCGTCGGTAGCCTCGACAATCGCGGCGGCAAGCTGATCGGCGACGACCTGCTGGTGGTCGCCAGCGGTGCCATCGACAACCGCCTCGGCTTGTTCTCCGCAGCCAACCGCCTCGACCTGCGGGCGCGCAGCCTGGACAACAGCGGCAAGGGCACGCTGAGCAGCCGGGGCGGCCTGGAGGTCAGCCTCGGCGGCCTGCTGGACAACCGCGATGAAGGCAACCTGCTCAGCCAGGGCGCGCAGCGCGTGACGGTGGGGCAACTGGACAACCGCGCTGGCGGCCTGCTGTCGAGCCGCAGCGAGTTGAACGTCCACGGCGCCAGCCTGGACAACCGTGGCGGCGTGCTGGTGGCCGACGCCGGCCTGAGCGCCACGGGAGGCGCCTTCGACAACCGCGACGGCGGCAGCGCCAGCGGCAAGGCTGGCGTGCGCGTGGAGGTCGCCAGCCTGCGCAACGACCAGGGTGGCAAGCTGCTCAGCGATGGCCGCCTGGACCTCGCAGCGAACGCCGTCGGCAACGCCGGAGGGCGTATCGCCGCCAGAGGCGTGCTGGAGGCGGCGGTCGGTACGCTGCTCCAGCAAGGCGGCGAACTGGTCAGCCAGGGGAGCCTGGACCTTCGCGCCGACACGCTCGACAACAGCCAGTCCGGGCTGATCGCCGCGAATGGCGGCATCGCTATCGAGGCGCGGCAGGTCGACAACCGCGCCGGCGAGATTTCCAGCACCTCGAAGGTCGCCGTGAACGCCCGCGAGCAACTGGACAACCGCGGCGGCAAGGTCATCGGCGACAGCGGCCTGCGCCTCACCGTGCAGCGCCTGCTGAACCAGGCCAAGGGGGTGCTGGCCGGGCGCGACGGCCTGAGCCTGGACGGCAGCGAACTGTTCAACGGCGACGGCGGGCGGCTCGACAGCCAGAACAGCCTGAGCCTGAGCCTCGGCGGCGTGCTGGACAACCAGGGCGGCGCGCTGGTCAGCGAAGGCAGCCTGACGGCGCGCGCCGCGCGCCTGGACAACCGTGGCGGGACCTTCTCCAGCGCCGGTGCGCTGGCGCTGACCAGCCAGGCCGCGCTGGACAACCAGGGCGGCAGGCTGCTCAGCGATGCCGGCGTGACGCTGAAGGGCGCCAGCCTCGACAACAGCCGTTCCGGCGTGATCAGCGCCAAGGGCGCGGTGGATATCCGCACCGGCGTGCTGGACAACAGCCGCAACGGCGGCATCGGCAGCAACGCCGGCATCACCCTGGTGGCCGCCCGGCTGGACAACGGCCAGCAGGGCCGGGTCAGCGCCAAGGGCCTGCTCGACGCCAACCTGAAAGGCCTCGACCAGCGCGGAGGCGGCGTCCTGGTCAGCGAAACCGGCGTCACCCTCGACCTCAATGGCGGCACGCTGGTCAACCGCGACGGCGGCCTGATCGCCACGCCCGGCGCGCTGCTGCTGCGCCAGCTCGGCGCGGTGGACAACGGCGCCGGCGGGGAAATCTCCAGCGACCGCGCCTTCACCCTCGCCGCCGCCAGCCTGGACAACCGTGGCGGGCGCCTGATCGGCGCCGCCAGCCTGACCCTGCGCATCGCCCAGGCCCTGGACAACAGCCTGGGCGGGGTGATCTCCGGCACCGCCGGCCTGGACATCGCGGCCGCTCGCCTGGACAACAGCGCCAAGGGCACCCTGGCCAGCCGCGCCGGCATCGACCTGCGCGTCGACGGCGCGCTGGACAACCACGCCGAAGGCACCGTCTCCGGCGCCCGCCTGACGCTCGCCAGCGCCTCGCTGGACAACAGCGGCAAGGGCCTGCTCTCTGGCGACGCCGGCCTGACCGTCGTCACTGGCGCGCTGGACAACGCCGAGGGTGGCCAACTGATCAGCCAGGGCGTGCTGGACGTCAGCAGCGCCGACCTCGACAACCGTGGCGGCGCCCTCAGTGGCAAGCAGTCGCTGCGCCTGAGCGCCGCCAACCTGGACAACCGTGGCGGCCTGCTCACCAGCGACGGCGAACTGGAACTGACGGCAGGGCGCGTCGATTCCGCCGACGGCGGCGAAATCTCCGCCCGGGGCGACCTGCGCCTGACGGTCGAGCGCCTGGTGCAACGCCAGGGCCGGCTGGTCGGCGAGCGCGGCGTCAGTCTCGACCTGCGGGGTGGCGACCTGGATAACCAGGGCGGCCTGATCAGTGCCCGCGGCCCGCTGAGCATCGAGCGGCTGAACGTCCTCGACAACCGCCAGGGCGGCGAGATTTCCAGCCAGCAGGGCTTCGAGCTGCTGGCCAGGCGCATCGACAACGGCCAGCAGGGGCGCATCATCAGCGCCGGGAAACTGCGCCTGGACGCCGACGCGCTGGGCAACGCCGGCGCCGGCCTGCTCTCCGGATGGCAGGGCCTGACGGTGACAGGCGGGAGCCTGGACAACAGCGCCGGCGGCACCCTTTCGAGCAAGGACGGCGAGCTGGCCATCAGCCTCGGCGGCGCGCTGGACAACCACGGCCAGGGCGCCCTGGTCAGCAAGGGCGCGCAACGGATCGACGCCGCCAGCCTGGATAACGCCCAGGGCATCGTCTCCGGCGAAAGCGACGTGACCCTGAGCATCGCCGGGAAGCTGGACAACGGCCAGGGCGGCCTGGTCTCGGCGCAGCGCGCGCTGAGCTTCGAGCGCGACGATACGCTGCTGAACAACGCCGGCGGCCGGATCAACGGCGGCAGCCTGCTGCTCAAGGGCGCCAGCCTGGATAACAGCGACGGCCAGTTGATCAGCCAGGGCCGGCTCGACGCCATCCTCGGCGGCGCCCTGGTCAACGCCGGCGCGGCGCGCCTGGCCAGCGGCGGCGACCTGCTGCTGCGCAGCGCCAGCGTCGACAACCGCGGCGGCAAGCTGGTCAGCCAGGGGCTGCTGGAGATCAGCGCCGGTAGCCTCGACAACAGCGCCTCCGGCACCCTCGCCAGCCAGGCCGGCATGAGCCTGCGCCTGGGCGGCGGCGCCCTGCGCAACCAGCAGGACGGCCTGATCTTCAGCCAGGCCGGCGCCCTCGAGGTGCAGGCCGGCAGCCTGGACAACCGCCAGGGCACGCTCCAGGCCCAGGGCGACAACCGGCTGCGTATCGGCGGCGCGCTGGACAACCAGGGCGGCCGCCTGGACAGCCGGGCCGGTAACCTCGACCTGCAGAGCGGCAGCCTCGACAACGGCGCCGGCGGCGTGCTCAACAGCGCCAAGGGTTGGCTGAAGCTGGTCACCGGGCTGTTCGACAACAGCGCCGGCGTCACCCAGGCGCAGTCGCTGGAAATCCGCGCCGGGCAAGGCGTGCGCAACCAGCAGGGCCATCTCTCGGCGCTGGGCGGCGACAACCGCATCGTCACCGCCGACTTCGACAACCAGGGCGGCGGCCTCTACGCCAGCGGCCTGCTCAGCCTCGACGGCCAGCGCTTCCTCAACCAGGGCGCGGCGGCGGGTCAGGGCGGCAAGGTCGGCGCCGGGCGCATCGACTTCAGCCTGGCCGGCGCGCTGGCCAACCGCTTCGGCCAGTTGGAAAGCGAAAGCGAGCTGCACCTGCGCGCCGCCGCGATCGACAACAGCGGCGGCAGCCTGCGCGCCCTCGGCCGCAGCGGCAGCACGCGGCTGGTCGCTGGCGGCCTGAACAACGCCTACGGCGTGCTGGAAAGCGCCAACCAGGACCTCGACCTGCAACTGGGCAGCCTGGCCAACGCCGGCGGGCGCATCCTCCACACCGGCAACGGCACCTTCGGCCTGGATTCCGGGCAGGTGATCCGCGCCGGCGGCGAACTGACCACCAATGGCCTGCTGGACATCCGCGCCAGCGAATGGACCAACAGCAGCGTGCTGCAAGCCGGACGCCTGAACCTGGACATCGGCACCTTCCGCCAGACGGCCGAGGGCAAGCTGCTGGCGGTGCAGTCCTTCACTGGCCGCGGCGGCGACTGGAGCAACGACGGCCTGCTGGCCAGCGACGGCAGCTTGCGACTCGAGCTGAGCGGCGGCTACCGTGGCAACGGCCGCGCCACCAGCCTCGGCGACTTCGCCCTGAACGCCGCCAGCCTCGACCTCGGCAACGCCGCCAGCCTCGCCGGCGGCGCCAATGTCACGCTCGGCGCCGGCAACCTGCTGGTCAACCGTGGGCGGATCACCGCCGCCGGCGACCTCGTGGCCAGCGCCGCGAGCCTGAACAACTACGGCACCCTGGGCGGCGGCGGCAACCTGCGATTGAACGCGCCCGCCCTGCTCAACGAGCGCGGGTTGCTGTTCAGTGGCGCCGACATGACCCTGCGCGCCGGCGACATCACCAACCTCTACGGGGATGTGTACAGCCTCGGCAGGCTGGATATCGCCCGCGACGATGCCGGCAACCGTGCCGCCAGCCTGCGCAACCTTTCCGGGGTGATCGAGAGCGGCAAGGACTTCAGCCTGCGTGCCAGCCTGATCGAGAACCGTCGCGCCGTGCTGGAAAGCAAGTCGGGCCTGTACACCGCGAAGATGGAGCAGACCGCCTGCATCGAAGGCGTCAACGCGGGCGACTGCAGCGGCAAGCGCAACGCCATCTGGACCATCACCCAGCGCGACAAGACCGAGGTCACCGCCAGCAGCGCCATGGGGCAACTGCTGGCCGGAGGCGACTTCGCCATCGACGGCGGCACCCTGAACAACCTTTCCAGCCTGATCGGCAGCGGCGGCAACCTCACCGCCAACCTCGAAGTCCTCGACAACCAGGGCCTGGAAACCGGCGAGCTGGAAACCATCCGCGTGCTGCGTACCGCTCGCGGCGGCGATATCGGCGGCATCGATCAGAAGTCGCGCAACTTCACCAACCTCTACTGGTACCAGAGCGCCAATTTCGACCCGGCGCGCGCGGGCGAGATCCCCGCCGCGCTCAACGCGATCCTCAGCGACTGGTCCTTCGAGTACGAATTCCCGAGCAAGGGGCCGACCCCGATCAGCAGTGGCGACCAGTCCTACGCAGCGGTGATCCAGGCCGCCGGCGACGTCACGGTCAATGCCAGCACGCGCATCGACAACGGCGTCACCCGCCCCGGCTACACCTTCGTCGGCAGCGGCCGCCAGGTGGGCGACAGCGCGGTGGGCGGCAGCGGGGTTTCGGTGGTCGTGCCGCTGACCTCGCAACTGCCGCCCGACCTGGCGCGGCGCCAGGTCAACCCGGTCACCCTGCCCGGCTTCAGCCTGCCCCAGGGCGACAACGGCCTGTTCCGTCTCAGCTCGCGCTTCGCCGAGGACGGCAATGGCAGCGCCGCGCTCGGTGCCGGCGCCGACCGCACCCAGGGCGGCAGCGGCGTCTCGGTCGGCCAGCAGGGCGCCGGCAACGTCGCCGGTACCTGGCAGGGCCAGGGCGTGCGAGTCGACGGCCTGGCTGGCGCGGCCAACGTCCAGGGTCAGGGCGGCAGCACGCTCGGCGGTAGCCTGCCGGGCGTCGCCCGGGTCCAGGGCGTGCCCGGCAACGCCACGCCGAGCGCCAGCCACAAGTACCTGATCGAGACCAACCCGGCGCTCACCGAACTGAAGCAGTTCCTCAACTCGGACTACCTGCTCAGCGGCCTGGGCATGAACCCGGACGATAGCAAGAAGCGTCTCGGCGACGGTCTCTACGAGCAGCGGCTGATCCGCGACGCGGTGGTGGCGCGCACCGGCCAGCGCTACATCGACGGGCTGAGCAGCGACGAGGCGCTGTTCCGCTACCTGATGGACAACGCCATCGCTTACAAGGACAAGCTCCAGCTGCAACTGGGCGTGGGTTTGAGCGCGGAGCAGATGGCGGCGCTGACCCACGACATCGTGTGGTTGGAAGAGGTCGAGGTGAACGGCGAGAAGGTCCTCGCGCCAGTGGTCTACCTGGCCCAGGCGGAGGGTCGGCTGGCACCCAACGGTGCGCTGATCCAGGGCCGCGACGTGAAGCTGGTGAGCGGCGGCGACCTGCATAACGTCGGTACCCTGCGCGCGCGGAACGACCTCTCGGCGACGGCCGACAACCTCGACAACAGCGGCCTGATCGAGGCCGGCAAGCGCCTCGACCTGCTCGCCGGCGACTCGATCCGCAACCGCCAGGGCGGGGTCATCGCCGGGCGTGACGTGAGCCTCACCGCGCTGACCGGCGACGTGATCAACGAACGCAGCGTGACCCGCTACGACAGCGCGCTCGACGGCCGCACCTGGGAGCGCAGCTTCGCCGACAGCGCCGCGCGGGTGGAGGCGGCGAACAGCCTGAACGTCCAGGCCGGACGCGACATCGCCAACCTCGGCGGGGTGCTGCAGAGCCGCGGCGACCTCAGCCTCGACGCCGGACGCGACGTCACCGTCGCCGCCGTCGAGGACCGCCAGGGCCAGACCCGCTGGAACACGTCGCGGCTACAGAGCGTGACCCAGCTCGGCGCCGAAGTCAGTGCCGGGCGGGACCTGAACGTCAGCGCCGGGCGCGACCTCAGCGCAGTGGCCAGCGCCCTCGAAGCGCGCCGCGACATCGCCCTCTCCGCCGGGCGCGACGTGACCCTGGCGGCGGCGGCGAACGAGGAGCATGCCTACAGCAAGACCAGGAAGGTCACCTACCAGGAAGACAAGGTTGCCCAGCAAGGCACCCGCGTGGACGCCGGCGGCGACCTGGCGATCAATGCCGGACAGGACCTGCGCCTGATCGCGAGCCAGGCCAGCGCCGGCGACGAGGCCTACCTGGTGGCCGGCGACAAGCTGGAACTGCTGGCCGCCAACGACAGCAACTACTACCTGTACGACAAGAAGAAGAAAGGCGACTTCGGCCGCAAGGAAACCCGGCGCGACGAAGTCACCGACGTCAAGGCGGTGGGCAGCCAGATCAGCAGCGGCGGCGACCTCACCCTGCTCAGCGGCGGCGACCAGACCTACCAGGGCGCGAAGCTGGAATCGGGCAACGACCTGGCCATCGTCAGCGGCGGCGCGGTGACCTTCGACGCGGTGAAGGACCTGCACCAGGAGAGCCATGAGAAGAGCAAGGGCGACCTGGCGTGGCAGTCGTCGAAGGGCAAGGGCCAGACCGACGAAACCGTGCGCCAGAGCCAGATCGTGGCCCAGGGGAATCTGGCGATCAAGGCCGTGGAAGGGCTGAAGATCGACCTCAAGCATATCGACCAGAAGACCGTGAGCCAGACCATCGACGCGATGGTGCAGGCGGATCCGCAACTGGCGTGGCTGAAGGAGGCCGAGCAGCGCGGGGATGTGGACTGGCGCATGGTGCAGGAGGTGCACGATAGCTGGAAGTACAGTAACTCGGGCATGGGGCCGGCGACGCAGATCGCTGTCGCCATCGCGGCGGCAGCCATCGGTGGCATGGCGGCAGCGGGAGCGCTCAGTGGTGCAGGAGTGGGTGCCAGTAGCTTCGCCATGGGCGCAGGAGTTGGTGCGGCAGGAAGCCTGTCGGGCACGGCAGCGGTCAGCCTGATCAACAACAAGGGCGATCTCGGGAAGGTGCTGAAAGACAGCTTCAGTAGTGACAGTCTGAAGCAGATTGCTATTGCGAGCCTGACCGGGGGGCTGACGGCTGAGTACTTCGACGGGATTCTTCAGACCAAGACTGATCCGCTTACTGGAAAGGTCACGGTAGACCTCAGCAGCCTATCTGGTGTTGGTCGCTTCGCTGCCAATCAGGCGATGCAGAACGCTACATCCACTGTACTGAGCCAGGCCTTGGGCCAGGGCGGGAGCCTGAACGAGGCGCTGAAGAGCGCGCTCTACAACAGTTTCGCGGCGGCAGGTTTCAACTTCGTCGGCGATATCGGCCAGGAATACAGCCTGAAGCCAGGCGATCCTTCGATGGTGACCATGCACGCCCTGATGGGTGGCCTGGCGGCGCAGGTCAGCGGTGGCGATTTCGCCACGGGCGCCGCGGCGGCTGGCGCCAATGAAGCGCTGGTGGCCAAGCTAGACCAGGCCTTCAAGAGCTTGAGCCCTGAGAACCGTGAAGCCATGGTCACTATGGGGTCGCAATTGGTTGGTGTTCTGGCTGCGGCGGTACGCGATCCTGATGTGACAGGCAAAGCTCTGGAAAGCGCTGCTTGGGTAGCGAAGAACTCGACGCAATACAACTTCCTCAACCATCAGGATGTGGCCGATCTGGATAACGCCTTGCAGAAATGCAAGTCCCAGGGAAATTGCCGTCAGGTAGAGGAAGAGTTCAAGGCGCGTAGCGACGAGAACCGGCGGAGGTTGAATGGCTGCGTGGCTGCGGGTAATTGCGCGGAGATTCGTGCGGAGATCGATGCGGGGTCTACGGCTCTCAACGAGCTGGTGGCCCGGCAGGAAACAGCTAATCCGGGAGGAAGTGACAGCGATATAGCCTACGGTTTCCTGATGGGCCGAAACGTCGTCGACTGGACGACGGCTGGTCAGTTGCACCTGGAGCAGACCGCCAACCTCTGGTGGAACGGCAATCCACAGTGGCAGAAGGAAGTCGGTGCATACCTGGACCAGACGGGGTTCAATCCGTTCGGAATCGGCGTTCCGGCAATGGGCGGTGCCGCTGGCAAGGTATCGGCCAAGGCGCTCATGAATGCGCTGAAGGCGGGAGAGTTGCCCAAAGGAGAGGTGGCCCCAGGAAAGGCTAATCTGCCTACCATTGGGGCGTTGGCGGATGCTGAGGCGGGGATGCCTTATACGCATCCAATAAAAACACCTTCAAATGAGACTGCTCGACTTTTAGCTTCATCTCAAGAACCTTATAAAGGTGGGCAGTCAATTACAAATGCTGGCAGGGCCGTTACTAAGCATCCTGAGTACTTTGGATTCAGTTCAACACAGGAACTACGGAAGATGTACCGGACAGACTCTCAGATTAATGAGCTTGCTGGAAAGGCAATAAATGAAATACTCCAGAGTGGAGTGAAGAGTAGTGGCGCCGGGGGAAGATATCCGGGAGGCTGGATAACTTATACATTACCAGACGGTCGGGCTGCTAGTTGGGGTGGGGATGGTAAATTTATTGGATTTAGAGGGGTGCAAAAATGAAGCTAAATTTGGTTTTTGAAAAAGTTGGAGATATTAATAGTGATTATCCATATCTTTGTGTATATAGGGAGGGGGAGAGAGAGCCTTTTATGGAGATATCAGTGAATCAAGAAAGAAAGATTGAGTTTGTTTTTTATTCTAGAGCTGATAATTTATCCCTAAGCTCTGAAGAATTCTATGAAATATATGGTAGAGCGGAAGCTTTTTTGCCCCAAGCTTTAGAGAATGAAGATTCACTGTAATGCTTAAATAAAGAGAGTGGCTATAATGGGATGATTTATTTTTCTGACTCTAGTTTTTTGAGCAAAGGAGGCATCCGTGATGCTTAATTAAGGGCGAGTAGTTTAAAACAGGGGACCATAAACAGCATAAAGGGGACAGATTTATTTTCCCTACTCTAATTTTCTAAGCAGGGAGGCTCCAGCGCAGACGCCGTAAGGAGGCTCCGCGATGCCTAGGCAGAGGCGAGTGGTTTTACTGAACTATCCGCTTTACGTGGTCCAGCGGGAACACAATCGGCAAGTGGTATTCGCCGAGGACGAGGACTACCAGCGTTACCTCTCCGATCTACGGGACCTCAAGGATGCCTTTGGTATCAAGGTCTACGCATTTTGCCTGATGACCAACCATGTCCATCTGCTCTTGGCGCCTGGTGATTCGCTGTCTGGCTTGGCGCAACTGATGAAAACGCTGGCGGCGCGCACGACACGATATCGGAATCGCTTGGAGGGCCGCTCCGGAACGTTGTGGGAAAGTCGCTATAAATCGAGTGTCGTACAGAGCGATGCCTACCTGCTGGCGTGTTGCCGGTACATCGAGCTGAACCCTGTTCGGGCGCGGATGGTGGACGATGTGGCGGCCTATCCCTGGTCAAGTTATGGGCTGCGGGCGGATTGGTTGAAGGAGCCAAGCTGGTTGGATATGGATCCCTGCTTCATTGAGCTAGGTCAGACGGCCGAAGAGCGATATCGGCGATACGTAACGTTCATGAAAGAGGCGATACCGGCCGAGGAATTGAAGCTGATTCGCGAGGCGGTTCAGCGTGGACAACTGACGGGCAATCAACGGTTCGTGGACGAGATCGAGCGGGTAGCCGGGGTGAGAATAGAGCGGCGTGGGCAAGGGCGGCCGAGATTAGAGCAGGGAAAATAAATCTGTCCCCTTTTTTCTCGTAGACGCCGTAAGGAGGCTCCGCGATGCCTAGGCAAGGGCGAGTGGTTTTACCGAATTATCCGCTTCACGTGGTCCAGCGGGGACACAATCGGCAAGTGGTATTCGCCGAGGACGAGGACTACCAGCGTTACCTCTCCGATCTACGGGACCTCAAGGATGCCTTTGGTATCAAGGTCTACGCATTTTGCCTGATGACCAACCATGTCCATCTGCTCTTGGCGCCTGGTGATTCGCTGTCTGGCTTGGCGCAACTGATGAAAACGCTGGCGGCGCGCACGACACGATATCGGAATCGCTTGGAGGGCCGTTCCGGAACGTTGTGGGAAAGTCGCTATAAATCGAGTGTCGTACAGAGCGATGCCTACCTGCTGGCGTGTTGCCGGTACATCGAACTGAACCCTGTTCGGGCGCGGATGGTGGACGATGTGGCGGCCTATCCCTGGTCAAGTTATGGGCTGCGGGCGGATTGGTTGAAGGAGCCAAACTGGTTGGATATGGATCCCTGCTTCATTGAGCTAGGTCAGACGGCCGAAGAGCGATATCGGCGATACGTAACGTTCATGAAAGAGGCGATACCGGCCGAGGAATTGAGGCTGATTCGCGAGGCGGTTCAGCGTGGACAACTGACGGGCAATCAACGGTTCGTGGACGAGATCGAGCGGGTAGCCGGGGTGAGAATAGAGCGGCGTGGGCAAGGGCGGCCGAGATTAGAGCAGGAAAAATAAATCTGTCCCCTTTTTTCAGTCCCCTTTTTTCATTTAACATTTAAGAATGAATTGAAGGTTGTTCTGCAGAGTCCACAGGTTGTCAAGACGCCTGCGTACCAATCACCAACTTCTGGTAATTTTATACGAACAGTTGATATGGGTCGGCCTATTGGAATTGATGCCAAAGCTGGGGGGCAGCCTACTAATTTCATGACGGTGATTACCGATTCAAAGGGTAATTTGGTAAACACATTTCCTGGGAAGACTTTCTAATCATGTATTATTTGATGATATGGGATAGATATTTAGCCTCCATCGGGCGAGACGGTTGTCTTGATAAAGTTGAGATTCCTTTGGATGTGGCAAATTTTTTCTTTCGTCTGGATGTCGAGCAATATCCAATTCTTTCCAGCTTAAGCTTCGATGATTACGATATGTTCTCTGGGGCGCAGATTGACTCTCTTGTAGGTGAGCTATGTTCTGTTGCAAGCATAAATCCGCTAATTTCCGAAACAGTTGAATCGATGGTGGATATAATGCTTAAGGCGAGGGCTTTAGGGAAAAATATATTGTTTGACCCGTTCAAGGTAGACGAGTTGGTGCAAAAGCGACAGGTGGAGCCGATCAAACTGCGGGCTCAATCAAGAATGTTAATCAGAAAATAAAGTGACAGATTTATTTTCCCTACTCTAATTTTCTAAGCAAGGAGGCTCCAGCGCAGACGCTGTAAGGAGGCTCCGCGATGCCTAGGCAAGGGCGAGTGGTTTTACCGAATTATCCGCTTCACGTGGTCCAGCGGGGACACAATCGGCAAGTGGTATTCGCCGAGGACGAGGACTACCAACGCTACCTCTCCGATCCTCAAAACCTCGAGGATGCCTTCGATAACAAGCTCCATGCATTTTGCCGAATGACCACCCATATCCATCTGCTCCTGGCGGCTTGCCGGCCCTCCTTTCTACTGCCCCGTTCCACAGCGCCCCAATGTACTAGTACACCGGAAACCGCCGTCTCCCGTTGAACGGGCGGGCCCCGGCCCCCTACCATTCGCAGCACACCGACCCGCGCAAAGGGAGCGGGATGCCGCGTAGGCAGGCCGCCATGGAAGGAGAAGCACATATGCCGGTACTGGCTCTGAGACTCACCGCCCTGGCGGCCCTTGTGATCAGCGTGTCGGGGTGCGTCATGGAGGCCTATGGCAGTCGCGCGCGTAGCGATGCGCAGTCCTGGATCGGCTTGCCGATCCAGGATGTGATCAAGCGCTTCGGCGAGCCGGAACGTGTGACGGGGGATGCCGCCAGGCAGAAGTACGTGTGGAAGGAGTACGAGAACTATAGCCACGACTACGACTACACCTACTACGAGCAGGGCCATGGCAATACGCCCAACAGCTCGGTCCTGAACCAGAAGACCGGCACGGCCAACCAGAGCGGCTATTACACCTGCATCTACGAGTTCTTTGCCGACGCCTCGGGCAGGGTGGTCGATGCGACCGCGCGGGGTGAGTGCCGCTAGTTCCGGGCGCCCTTCACGCCGCAAAGGGCGATTGGCTCAGCCAGCCACCGCCTTGTCTCCGACGTCGCAGAGACGCCTCAGTCCAGCGCGGAGGAGTCCCCTCCCCTCGCTCCGCCGTGATCGCCAGGCCGCCCTGCCTCACCCGGGTCCTGGTCCGGTCCTTGGCCTTGAAACCCGGCCGTTGCAGCCAGTAGCCGCGCAGGTTGATGCGGGGCGCCAGGCGGTTGTCGTCGCGTTCGTCCAGCGGCGCTCCGAGGTTTCCCCGGCGCCTCACAGCAGGATCAGCAGCGCTCCTACCAGCAGCCCCGCCAGGCTGAAGGGTAGCGTTTGCAGGGCCAGCCGCTTGCCGCCCACCAGCACGATCAGGCCGGCCTTGACCAGGCTGTTGCTCAGGGCGGCAAGGGCGATGCCGCGGCTGGCCACGCCTGGATCGAGTTCGCCCTGCGCCGCGCGGGCCAGGGACAGGGTGATCGCGTCGACGTCGGCGAGGCCGGAGAGCAGCGCGACCGCGTAGATGCCGGCATCGCCGAACAGCCGCCGGCCGACCTCCACCAACAGCAGGATCGCGCTCAGCAGGGCGGCGAAGCGCAGGGCCGGGAGCAGTTCGAAGGGGTTGCGCAGGCCTGGCTCGTCGGGCGCCTCCTGGCTGGCGCGGCCGCCGCGCAGGGCGTGGAACAGCGTGCCGCCAAGGTAGACGAGGGTGGTGGCGGCGAATGGCAGGGCCAGTTCCTTCAGCAAGGCCGGGTGGATCGCGCCGATCTCGACGAGGATGCGCGGGAACATCAGCGCCGAGGTCGCCAGCAGGGCGCACGCCAACAGGGCGTCGGGCATGCGCTCGCGCAGGCGCGCCAGGGTCAGGGTCATCACCGTGGAGGACACCAGGCCGCCGAGCACCGCGGTCAGCAACAGGCCCTTGCGCGAGCCGATCAGGCGGATGGCCAGGTAGGCGGAGAAACCGAGGGCGGCGATCAGCACCACCATCCACCAGGTCAGGTAGGGATTGAAGAACGCCCAGGGACCATAGCCCTGGTTGGGCAGCACCGGCAGCAGGACCACGGAAATGAACAGCAGCTTGAGGGTGCCCGATAGCTCCTCGGCGGTCAGGCGCTTCAGCAGGGCGTGGAGCTTGTCCTTGAGGCTCAGCAGCAGGGTCAGCACGATGCCGCCGGCGGCAGCCAGCAGGCGCTGTTCGGTGAGGGCGAGGCTGCCGAGGAGGAAGGTCATCAGCAGGGCGATCTCGGTGGTCATGCCCTGGTCGCCGCCACGCCTGACATCGCTCACGTAGCCGGCCACGGCCAGCGCCGCGAGGGCCAGCAGCAAGGCTACCCAGACTGCGCTGCCCAGTTCGCCAGCGAGCAGGGTGGCGAAGCCGCCGAGCAGGCCGGCCAGGCTGAAGGTGCGGATTCCGGCGATCTGCCGCGCATCTTCGTGGTCGCGCTCCTGCCAGCCGCGCTCGGCGCCGATCAGAAGGCCGATGGCCAGGGCCGTGCACAGGCTCAACAACAGATCCAGGGAAAGCGTCATGCTCGATTCCATTCGCCGGGAGAGAGGATGGCGACGTGCCTGTGCGCACCATAGCAGCAGACGACCCCGAGGTGCCTGCGCGGTGGTACGCCGTCCGCCATGAGGCCGGCGCTGCCGCCAATATCCCATCGGGTTCTCCGCCCCGGTGTAGGCGCACGGGAGCTGGCGTAGGGAAAGTCCGCTGTTTTTCGGCCGCTGACGGTTCTCTTTCCGCGTGCTCCGACGGCCGCCAACAGTAAAAAAACCACGGCCAATCCTGATAGGCGGAGGGGCGCCTCGTTCCTAGACTGGCGGGGAAACATCAGGAGACGTCAATCATCATGCATATTCAATCATCTCAGCAGAACCCGTCTTTCGTGGCTGAGTTGAGCCAGGCCGTGGCCGGGCGCCTGGGACAGGTCGAGGCCCGCCAGGTGGCCACTCCCCGGGAGGCGCAACAACTGGCCCAGCGCCAGGAAGCACCGAAGGGCGAGGGCCTGCTCTCCCGCCTGGGGGCTGCCCTCGCGCGTCCCTTCGTGGCGATCATCGAGTGGCTGGGCAAACTGCTGGGGAGCCGTGCCCACGCCGCCACCCAGGCGCCGCTCTCCCGTCAGGACGCGCCGCCTGCCGCCAGTCTCTCTGCCGCCGAGATCAAGCAGATGATGCTGCAAAAGGCACTGCCCCTGACCTTGGGCGGACTTGGCAAGGCGAGCGAGCTGGCGACTTTGACAGCGGAGAGACTGGCGAAGGATCACACGCGCCTGGCCAGCGGCGACGGCGCTCTGCGCTCGCTGGCCACCGCCCTGGTCGGGATTCGCGATGGCAGCCGGATCGAGGCTTCCCGTACCCAGGCTGCCCGCCTGCTCGAACAGAGCGTTGGGGGGATCGCGCTGCAACAGTGGGGGACCGCGGGCGGTGCCGCCAGCCAGCATGTACTCAGCGCAAGCCCGGAGCAACTGCGCGAAATCGCCGTCCAACTGCATGCGGTAATGGACAAGGTCGCCCTGTTGCGCCACGCGGTAGAGAGCGAGGTAAAGGGCGAGCCTGTCGACAAGGCGCTGGCGGATGGCCTGGTGGAGCACTTCGGGCTGGAGGCGGAGCAGTACCTCGGCGAACACCCGGACGGGCCGTACAGCGATGCCGAGGTGATGGCGCTCGGTCTCTATACCAACGGCGAGTACCAGCACCTGAATCGTTCCCTGCGTCAGGGACGGGAGCTGGATGCGGGCCAGGCGTTGATCGACCGGGGCATGTCTGCCGCGTTCGAAAAGAGCGGACTGGCTGAACAGGTCGTGAAGACCTTCCGCGGCACCCAGGGCAGGGATGCCTTCGAGGCGGTGAAAGAGGGCCAGGTCGGCCACGACGCCGGCTATCTCTCCACCTCCCGGGACCCCGGCGTTGCCAGGAGCTTCGCGGGCCAGGGCACGATAACCACCCTGTTCGGCAGATCCGGGATCGATGTCAGCGAGATATCGATCGAGGGCGATGAGCAGGAGATCCTCTACGACAAGGGGACCGACATGCGCGTGCTTCTCAGCGCCAAGGATGGGCAGGGTGTGACCCGTCGGGTGCTCGAAGAGGCCACGCTGGGGGAACGGAGCGGCCACGGCGAGGGACTGCTCGATGCCCTGGACCTGGCAACCGGGACGGATCGTTCAGGCAAGCCCCAGGAACAGGACCTGCGCCTGAGAATGCGCGGCCTCGACCTGGCCTGACCGGTCGACGGCAGAGACGGACACTCCCAAGGGGTGTCCGTTTTCATTTGCGCCGTACAGCGTCGGGCGCAATGGGCGGCAAGGATACCTGCCTGGCTGCCACCGGTGGGTGGCGGACACCGGTGCCCGGCGTCCCACCTCGATCCTGCGAACGAGACGCAGTCAGAATTCTCCGAGTATGCTTCCTGCATAACGAAACGAACGGAATAACTGTGGTAACTTTGCCGCCCACCGAGATGGCCTATTGATGGCTCATACGGTTCGTGCATCGCTTCCCGCACGATTGTTTCGGATTTCCAAGGCCGGCCGGGAGCGCCGGTTGATCGACGCATTCGTATTTCAAGGAAAGAAATCGTGGCCACCCCATTTCGCCCCTTGCCTTGGCGCGCCGCCGTGCCGCCTGGCCTTCCTCGATTTTCACTACGCCCTCTTTTCCGCACACGGGGCGGCTAGAAGCCGCTCCGCGTCGATAGCGTTTTTTTCCAGGAGAACCCCATGAGTCACAGCGCCAAGAAAGCACTACTGCCGCTCCTCGCCGTCGCCACCCTGGCCGGCCTGGCGGGCTGCGCCACCGAGACCTCCACCGCGTTGCCGGTACAGCAGGTCGAGAGCGTCAACCGACCCTACAGCGGCGTGCGTTCGCCGATTGCGGTAGGCAAGTTCGACAACCGCTCCAGCTACATGCGCGGGATCTTTTCCGATGGCGTCGACCGCCTCGGCGGCCAGGCCAAGACCATTCTCATCACCCACCTGCAGCAGACCAATCGCTTCAACGTGCTGGACCGCGACAACATGAGCGAGATCCAGCAGGAAGCGGCGATCAAGGGCCAGGCCCAGCGCCTGAAGGGTGCCGACTACGTGGTGACCGGCGACGTCACCGAGTTCGGCCGCAAGGAAGTCGGCGACCGCCAGCTGTTTGGCATCCTCGGCCGCGGCAAGTCGCAGATCGCCTACGCCAAGGTGGCGCTGAACATCGTCAACATCTCTACCTCGGAGGTCGTCTATTCGACCCAGGGCGCTGGCGAGTACGCCCTGTCCAACCGCGAGGTGATCGGCTTCGGCGGCACCGCCAGCTACGACTCGACCCTCAACGGCAAGGTTCTCGACCTGGCCATGCGCGAGGCGGTGAACAAGTTGGTCAACGCGGTCGATAGCGGGGCCTGGAAGCCACAGAACCAATAATCCACCAGAAACCAGGGAATCACGGCACACATGAGCAAGACGATCACATGGACGGCGGCGCTGCTGGGGAGCATGGCGCTGGCCGGGTGCAGCGGACCGAAGACGCTGTACCAGTGGGAGGGCTACCAGGCC
The DNA here is from genome assembly GCF_056782835.1 of Pseudomonas sp. 20-5. Classification (NCBI taxonomy): domain Bacteria; kingdom Pseudomonadati; phylum Pseudomonadota; class Gammaproteobacteria; order Pseudomonadales; family Pseudomonadaceae; genus Pseudomonas; species Pseudomonas sp. 20-5. Next base: position 60,912 of record NZ_CM165584.1, read on the forward strand.
CAGGTCCACGAATACTTCAAGGGTGAATCCAAGGAGGCCCAGGCGCAGGCGCTGGAAGCCGACCTCGAGAAGATCCGGGCGAAGAACGGCGCGGTGCCGCCGGGCTACCACGCCCAGCTGGGGCTGCTCTATTCCAGCATCGGCAAGGACGACCAGATGGTCCGCGAGTTCGAGACCGAGAAGGCGCTGTTTCCCGAGTCGGCGACCTACATGGACTTCCTCCTGAACAACGCCCGTGGAGGTGCCCGTTGAAACTCGCCCGACTGTCCGGCCTGGTGGCCGGTTTCACCCTGCTGGCCCTGCTCGGCGGCTGCGCGCCGACCAAGAGCGTCGACTACTCGGCGTTCAAGCAGGCCAAGCCGCGCTCGATCCTGGTCCTGCCGCCGCTGAACGAGTCGCCCGACGTGAAGGCGACCTACAGCATGCTCTCGCAGGTCACCTTCCCGCTGGCCGAGGCCGGCTACTACGTGGTGCCGGTGGCGCTGGCCGACGAGACCTTCCGCCAGAACGGCCTGACCAGCGCCGGCGACGTGCACCAGGTGTCCCCGGCCAAGCTGCGCGAGATCTATGGCGCCGACGCGGCGCTGTACGTCACGGTGAGCGACTACGGCACGCGCTACATGGTGATCAGCAGCGCGACCATCGTCACCGCCAGCGCCAAGCTGGTCGACCTGCGATCCGGCACCACCCTGTGGACCGGCTCGGCGACCGCCTCCAGCGAGGAAGGCAACGGCGGCAACAACGGCGGCCTGGTGGGCATGCTGATCACCGCGGCGGTCAAGCAGATCATCAACAGTTCGGTGGAGGACGCCGGTTATCCGATCGCCGGGATGACCAGCGCGCGCCTGCTCTCGGCCGGCCAGCCGGGCGGACTGTTGTACGGCCCGCGCTCGCCGAGGTACGGCAGCGACTGAGCCGTGCGCCGGGGCTACGGGGACGTCTCCGTGGCCTCGGTGCAAGCCGCCGGGAGGGGCTTGGCCGCTGCGTTGCGCTTGGCCATGTACTGGCGGATCAGGTCGTCGAGCAACGCCCGGATGGCGCGCCGCTCGTCCAGCCGCAGGCGGCCGATGGCCTCGAACTGCAGGCGCAGGTCTTCCGGTAGCGCCTGCCGCTCGCTGCGCTCGCAGACCAGCCAGTCGAGGGGCACCGCGAAACGTCCGGCGATGGTTTGCAGCACCACCAGCGACGGGTGCCCGCCCTTGGTTTCGAAGTGCCGCAACTGGCTCACGGTGACGCCCAGTCGCTCGGCCATCTGCCGTTGGGTCAGGGCGTTCTGCTGGCGTAGGCGTAGGAGATTCTGCGCGAAGCTCATGGAAAACTCTCCAAGTCAGGGGAAATCCTTGCCACCGCCCCGGTGATGCGGGCGATGGCGGTTGTCTCCATCATCGGCGTTCGCACTCTTCGACTCTGCCCTACCGTTCCGGCGCGGGCCTGGGAAAGCTCCGGGTCGTGAGTCCGAGGTTTCCCCGCGTGCCGCCTTTTTCGATTCAGTAGAGGCTGAAGCGACGGGCTACCGTCCCGTTGGCCTGCGTCGGCGGCAGTTTGGCTCCGCGGCGAAGCGATAGGACGCGAGGGCCTTGCGCCTGGCGAGGACTAGTCCGCTTGCGCCCCCTGCGCCAGGGCGTTGCCGACGCCCACCAGCAGCGCCCGGGTCTGCGCCACGATGGCGCTGCGGTAGGCCTCGTAGCGGGCGTCGCTGATGGCGTTGTCGTTGCGCGCGCCGCCGCCGCTCGCCGGTACGCCGGTGTAGTAGTTGTTCATCACCGGGACATGGATGTGCCCGGCGGGAATCTCCAGGCGGAACGCGTCGCGCAGCACCGTGTTGCGGTAGGCGCTCTCGTTGGACAGGTAGTCGCCGCCACCGCCGTTGCGCGCGCAGATCCGTCGGTTCGGCGGGAGCACCAGGGAGGGATCGGGCATGGCGTTCATCACCCCGTTGGTCGGCACGTTTTCGGTGCGCGGGTTGGCGCAATCGGGGAAGAAGTCGTAGTTGGTGTGCCAGGTGACGTCGAAGCCTTCCGCGGCCTGGCTGGTAGCGCCCGGCGGCCGCTCGATGCCGCGCCAGGTATCGGCGGCGAGCAACTGGCGGACCGGCAGCGAGGCCTTGGAGAACTGTGCCGGCAGGTTCTGCCGCCAGCGGCTGGCGCTGTCGTAGCCGAGCCAGCGGCGCGGCGGGTTGATATTGCAGCCGGAGCCCCGCAGGGAAATCGGCGCGGTGCCGGGATTGGTCACGCTGCCCAGGGGAAGCACGTAGTTGGGCAAAGCGCTGTCGGCGGGGCAGTAGACGATGCCGTCGTTGCCGGCGGAGGAGCCGTGGAAGCGGCCGTTCCAGGCCTCCAGCCAGAACTGGTTGGCGCCGCCCTGGCTGATGGTGATGGAGGCGTCGACCCGGCGCGGGCCTGGGCGGAACCAGGGGCCCAGGGTGTCTTCCTGCATGCCGCGGTTGAACGGGTCGTAGCTGACCGGCAACAGGTAGGCCTCGATACGCAGCAGGCTGCCGTCGGCCAGCCTGAACTCGCGGCCGTCCAGCGCAAGGGCGGTGGCGCCCGAGGGGTTGCCGTTGCGCAGGCCGGTGTTCGCCGTCCCGGGAGTGCCCAGGGTGAAGACGTCGAAGCCGCTGATGATCATCCGCCGGTAGCGCGAGCCGTCGGCGGCGTAGCGGCGCGGCAGGTCGATGTCCAGCTGTCCGCGCGAGGCGCGTTCGAAGCGCCATTGCAGCGCCTGGGCCTGGGCCTTGCCGAGGTGGAAGGATGGCGCCCACTGGCGCAGGGTGCGGGTCATGTAGAGGCGCGTCCAGTAGAGCATGCGGTCATCGCTGGCCGGCAGCGCGCCGGCGGGAATGGCGCGGCGACCCTGGGCCCGGTCGACGGCGGCGCGCCACAGCGCGCGGCCCTCTTCGGTGACCAGCTTCAGTGCCTTGGCGTAGCTGGTGACCGGGGTGCGGCCGTCGGCGGCGCACAGGCGCTTGGCGAAGGCCGGTTCGAAGCCGTCGAAGCCGGCGCCCTTGACGATGCGCTCGGCCAGCGGCGTCTGGTCATGGGTGACGACGTTGGCGCCGCTGAACGGCAGCGGCGTGTCGAGCCGGCGCTCCTCGTAGGACAACGCTGCCTCGCGGTTCCAGGAGCAGGCGACGCTGGGCGGCGTGCGGGCGCCGGCGAGGTCGCCGTTGGCGGCCCAGCCGGCGCCGGGCAGCAGGGCTGCCGAGACGGCCAGGGTGAAGAGGGAGTATCGGCTTGCGTGACGGGCGTAGCGCATCGGGTGGACTCCTGTTCTTGTTCGGTTCATGGGTCGATCGGTGCGGCGGGCGGAGCGCGGGCGAGCGGCGCCCGCCGGCGGCGGGGGCCGGGACCGACGCAAGGTGCGTCGCGGGTTGCTGCGGTGGCGGACGCGAGGGCGGTGCTAGGGGGCGCGTGTCGCCGGTAGACGGAGGCGCGCGGAGGGAGGGTTGCGGGACGACGCGGAGGCGTCTGGGAAAGTCAGGTCCTTTGCCATGGATGCACCGATCGTTGTTCTTGCTGTTGTGGGGCGTCGGTGGGTGCACGGCCGGACTTCGCACCCGTGCGGCATTCTTGGAGGCGCCGGCGCGGTGCGTCCAACGAATTTATGTGGCCGCCGGGGATAGGAAAAGTTGATGGCGAACCGGTGCCGAAGCCCCCTGCCCCGGTACTTTCGCTGGCGCTGCGGCAATCCACCGCACTGGCGCGTTCGCTCGGGCTGGTCTTTGCTCTCCGGGGTCCGGCGGCTCGCCGGCGAGTCTTGCGGTGCGCCGCGAGCGGACGGGCGTTCGGTCCTTCTGCAGGCAAATGCCCTTGTTTTCGGAGAAGGACACGGATCGTTGATCGCTGTTTCGACCAAGGAGGTCAGATGAAAAGGAAGATGCTGGCGGCTTCTCTGCTGCTGTGGATGTTCTCGCTGACGGCGCAGGCGGACTGCGCGGTGCTCGGGCCGGGGGAAGATCCCTGCGCGGGCCCGGTGCTGGGACCGACCGTCTGCGAGTGCCCGTGATGACCGACTGTACCCTCGACCAGGGACAGGGAGCGTTCGATTACCAACCAGGAGGTTGCAAATGAAGAAAGTACTGTTGGCTGTGTTCCTGCTCTGTGGCTTCTCTCTTACCGCCCAGGCCGCGTGCCCGGTTTTCGGCCCGTCCGAGGACCCGTGCAGCGGGCCGGTGTTCGGTCCGTCGACCTGCGAATGCCCTTGAGGTAGGTCGTCTGGCGGGCCCGGTGCAGCGGGCCCGCTTCCGGATGTATCGCTCGCTCGAAGTTGCCTTCTTTAATTCTCCATTCCCCGCGCCGCCCTACTTTTCCCGCTCGTCCATCGTCGCGTCGAACGTTGCCACGAAATCAGCGTCGATGGACAACTCTTATATTCAATAGTTGTACGATCTGAGTTTGTTGTAGTCATTTGCTTAGTTGGCTATTCATATGATTGCCGTAAAGCAATTATAAGTTTAATTGGATTAGCCTTCTAAGTCTTTGGAAATAGCCGTGAACGACCCTGTAATATCTGGTTGTAGAGCCGCGTAATGATGTTTCAGGATATTTCATTAATTTTGTAGATTATTGTTTTTCCTTTGTTTTTTTAAAAACAGCTACCAGATTTAGATAGATATTAATTAACTCGGCCACGTTTTTTCCTGTTCTATCATTGGCCTTCCTTGGGCGCAGGCCTGCCGAAACTGCTTATCTTCAGGTCCTCGAAAAGTTTATACATCGACCGCCTTGGGCGAAGCATTCGTACGCCGGAAATCTGTCCGGCCGCACGGATGTTTTCAGCATGTTCTCTGGATGAGTTTCCCGATAAACATCAATTAGAGGAGTTTCCCTATGTGCGGTCTCGCGGGTTGGGTGGATTACACGCGCAAGCTCGACGACGAATTTCCGGCGATCTTCGCCATGACCGATACGCTCGCCTTGCGCGGGCCGGATGCCGAGGGCATCTGGAAGCACCGCAACGCCCTGCTGGGTCACCGGCGGCTGGCGGTCATCGACCTCAGCGGCGGCGTGCAGCCGATGTCCTATCGCTTTCCCACCGGCCAGGAGGTCACCCTCGTCTACACCGGCGAGGTGTACAACCACGATGCCCTGCGCGAGCGGTTGCGCCGGGCCGGACATGAGTTCCGCACCCGCAGCGATACCGAGGTGGTCCTGCACGCCTATCTGCAATGGGGCGAGCGTTGTTGCGAGTACCTGACCGGGATGTTCGCCTTCGCCGTCTTCGATGGCCGCGACGGCCACCTGCTGCTGGTGCGCGACCGCCTGGGCATCAAGCCGCTGTATTACGCGCGGCACCGCGAGGGACTGCTGTTCGGCTCGGAGATCAAGTCCATCCTGGCGCATCCGGAATTCGCCGCCAGGCTCGACGCGGTCGGCCTGGTCGACCTCCTGACGCTGTCCCGGGGCACTTCGCAGACGCCGTTCCGCGAGGTCCAGGAACTGCTGCCCGGCCACCTGCTGTCCTGGCGTCCCAATTCCCAGGCGAAGTTGCGCCGCTATTGGGAGGTACGCCGCCAGGAGCATGCCGACGACCTGCAGAGCACCGTGCAGCGCACCCGCGAACTGGTCACCCGCGCCCTGGGGTCGCAATTGCACGCCGACGTTCCGGTGTGTTCGCTGCTATCGGGTGGGCTCGATTCGACCGCCCTGACCGGCATCGCCCAGCGCATCGCGAAGGCGGAGCACGGCGGCGACATCAATTCATTCTCGGTGGACTTCGTCGGCCAGGCCGAGCAGTTCCGCAGCGACGACCTGCGTCCCGACCAGGACCAGCCGTTCGCCCTGCTGGCCGCGCAGTACATCGGCAGCCGTCATCGCACCGTGCTCATCGACAATGCCGAACTGGTCTGCGAACGAGCGCGCGAAGAGGTATTCCGGGCCAAGGACGTACCTTTCACCTTCGGCGACATGGATACCTCGCTGCACCTGATGTTCGGCGAGATCCGCCGGCATTCCACGGTGGCCATCTCCGGTGAAGGCGCCGACGAGCTGTTCGGTGGCTACGGCTGGTTCCGCGATCCGCAGGCGGTGGCTGCGGCGCGCTTCCCCTGGGCCTCCAGGGTGCGCCTGCCGGCCGGCTTCATCGACGCCGGTTTCAACCGCCGCTGCGATCTCCTCCAGTACCAGCAGGCCAGCTACGACGATGGGCTGCGCCAGGTCGAACACCTGGCCGGCGACAGCCCGGAGGAGCGGCGGATGCGCGAGTTCAGCCATCTGCATCTGAAGCGCTGGATGGTGCTGCTGCTCGAACGCAAGGATCGCCTGAGCATGTGCAACGGCCTGGAGGTGCGGGTGCCCTACACCGACCATGAGCTGGTGGAGTACGTCTACAACGTGCCCTGGTCGATCAAGAGCCGGGACGGCGAGGAGAAGTGGCTGCTCAAGCGGGCCTGCGCCGACTATGTCCCGGAAGCCGTGCTCAAGCGCCGCAAGAGCCCTTATCCGACTTCTGCCAACCTCGGCTACGAGCGTTTCCTGCGCGGGAGCGTGCGGCGTCTGCTGGAGGACGCGGCGAACCCGGTGTTCGGCATCGTTTCGCGAGAGTTCCTGGCCGCCGAACTGGAGCATCCGGAGGGGTACTTCAACACCCAGGTGAGCCGCCACAACCTGGAGACCGCGCTGGCGCTGGAAGGCTGGCTCAGGTTGTACGGGCTCTCCGCCTGAGCGTGACGCGGGGCGTGGCGGGTTCGGGCTGCTGTCCGGCCCGCCGGCGTCTTCAGGCGTCGGGCATTTCGCCGCGTTCGCCGAGCCCCACCGGCATGCCTTCCACGCCGGCATGGAACAGCAGGGCTTCCACCGGTTCGGCCCCGGCTATCAGGCGATGGATGATGTTCATCAGGCAACCCGCCGCCTCGCCTTCCAGCACCCGCGTGCTCTGGGCTCCGTCGCGGGTCTCCAGGCGCAGTTCGCCCTTGAGCACGTAAAGCGCGCTGGGCATCGGATGGACCTGCCAGTCCAGGCGTTCGTGGGCGGCCAGGCTCAGGCGCTGCACGGTGAGCTGCGGCTGGCCAAGGGGATAGCCGAGGTAGAGCGAGCCGTTCCAGGCGCAGCCGCTGCGCAGCAGGGTTTCGCGGTGCGGACTGGTTGCGGCCGGGAGGTCGCGGCTGGGTGGGAACACATGCACGTGGCTGGGGCGAAGGTCCATCGGGCGTCCTGCGCTTGTCGGTGTTTTTCCTCAGTCAAGCCGGCTTTCACCGCCTGCTCCACTGCCGCTTCTGCTAGGCGGCAGCGGGCCATCAACGTTCGAGGCTGGTCTGCAGACTGCTAGGCCATGTTGCGGTGCGCCTTGCCAGTGCTTCCGGTTTCGAGAGGACATCTGTTCCCTGCCTGCACTGGTATATGCTTGAACACTGAATATTCGTCCCCTGCCCGGGGCAGGCAGGTCCGGGAAGTGGATCCTTGGAGGTACATATGTCGCGATCGCTGCGCAAATCGAAGAAACTCGTCATTCCTCCCCGTCCTCGCGATGAGGTCGTGCGCGCGCGCCCGGCCTTGGGAGAACATCAGAAGCAGGTCGAGAACGCCTTTGCCCTGGCCTTCGAACGCTACGAAAAAACCTTCGAAGAGCTGGCCAAGGTTTAAGCATGTCGCAAGACCAGCAAGGGATACGCTATCTCTCCGTTGCAGATCTCGTTCGCCTCAATGAGTTGCTCATCCTGGCCCAGACTCCGGACGAGCCGATAGGCGTCCTCAAACCGAACGAGTTGGAGTCCGCACAGCAACGGCCAGCCAACCATCGTTACTATGCTCGAACCGACGATATCATCACGCTGGCTGCGGTCTTTGCGGAAAGCTTGGCAATGAACCACTGCTTTGCCAATGGCAACAAACGCACGGCGGCGGCGGCCGCTACGGTTTTCCTCCTGCTCAATGGCATAGAGCTGACGGGGCCCGCTCAGGACTTCGTCGACATCATGGTCGCCCTCGTGACTCGTGAAGCGAGCGTTCAGGACCTGGAAGACTGGATGTTCTACTGGCACAGACCATTCGACGCTTACAACCTGCCGGACAGCGACGCTTTCGAGCGAATGATCGCCCGCTTGGGCATTGGTTAGTCCGTAGAACGCCTTCTCAAGCCTCGCGGATGAACCGCACGGGTACCCGCTCGGTCAGCCAGACGCCGTTCTCCGCCTGGTGGAATAGGTGCCCGGCCAGGTGCATGTCGCGCGCGTCAATTTCCAGCAGAACCGGGCTGCCGTAGCGGCGGCCGACTTCCAGGGCGGTGGTGCGGCGGGCGGAGAGATGGACGTGGTGGCGGCTGCCGGGAACCAGGCCGCGCTCGCGGATGGAGTCGAGGAAGCGGCTGGCGGTGCCGTGGTAGAGCACTGCGGGCGGGACCGCGGGGGCGTAGGCGATGGCCACCGCGGCATGCGAGTGGCCTTGCACGGCGCGGATGCGCTGGCCATCGGCGGAGAGGGCGAAGCGCTTCTTGTCGTTGTTCTCGACCACCGCGCCGAGCAGCATGCGGTCGAGGGCGCGGCCGTCCCGCGCCGCGCCGGCGATCAGGGCGTCGATGTCGGCCCAGCCTTCGCCGTCCAGCGTCAGGCCGATGGCCTCGGGCTGGTGGCGAAGGACATAGCTGAGGAACTTGCTGGTGTCGTCGAGGGTTTTCCGATCCATTCCATGGTCCTTGTGCGTGCCATCCCGGCGCGGGAACCTCAGGCGCCGCCGAGGAAGTCCATCTTGCCCAGTTCGACGCCGTTGTGGCGGAGGATGGCGTAGGCGGTGGTGACGTGGAAGAAGAAGTTGGGCAGGGCGAAGCCGAAGAGGAAGTCGCGGCCGTTGAAGCTGATCTCCTGGCCGCGCACCTTGAGGGTCACGTTGCGCTCTTCGGCGCCGTCCAGTTGTTCCTCGCGGATGCCCTCGAGGAACTCGACGGTGCGGGCGATGCGTGCCTGGAGTTCGTCGAAGGTGATTTCCGTATCCGCGTAGCTCGGCACTTCCAGCCCGGCCAGCCGCGCGCCGGCGCCCTTGGCGGCGTCGCTGGCGATCTGCACCTGGCGCGCCAGGGGGAACATGTCCGGCGCCAGCCGGGCGTCGATGAAGATGCGCGGATCGATGTTCTTCGCTTCGGCGTGGGCGGCGGCTTTCTTCAGGATCGCCGAGAGGTTGCCGAGGGTGCGCAGGAAGGTCGGGATCGAAGCCTGGTAGATCGACAGGGACATGGACGTGCTCCAGACAGGGGATAAAGGTGCGTCGAAGGCGGCGCGTCCAGCAGTCTACCCGGCTTTCACGCCAGCGCCAGGGGGCCCGCCTCGTCCCAGTGCGGATCGGCCGCCATCCGTTCGACCAGGAAGTCCAGCAGCGCCCGCAGCGCCGGCGGCATCTGCCGGCGCGAGGCGTACACCGCGTGGATGCCGAGCACCTGCGGCGACCACTCCGGCAGCAGCGCCACCAGGCGTCCGCTACGGATCAGCGGGGCTGCCGAGTACAGCGGCTGCTGGCTGATCCCGGCACCGGCGGCGGCGGCCTCCAGCAGCACGGTGGATTCGTTGGCGCTGAGACTGCCACCCACCGGCACGCTGGTCGGCTCGCCGTCGCGCTCGAACTGCCAGAGACTGCGGCCGAAGTAGGAGTAGGTCAGGCAGTTGTGCAGCGCCAGGTCCTCCGGGCGCCGCGGGGTGCCGTGGCCGCGCAGGTAGTCCGGCGCGGCGCAGATCACCGAGCGGCATTCGCCGAGGCGGCGGGCGATCAGGTTGGGGTCGAGCTGGTTGGCGATGCGCAGGGCCAGGTCGATGCGCTCCTCCACCAGGTTGACCACCTGGCTGTTGACCTGCAGGTCGATGGCGGTGCCCGGGTAGCGCTCGACGAAGGCGGCGGCGGCACGGGTCAGCCAGGCCTGGGCGAAGGACAGGCTGCTGGTGATGCGCAGAGTGCCGCGCGGGCTGTCGCGGCGGGTCTGGCCGGTGGCCTGCATGGCGTCGGCCACGGCGAGCATCTCGCGGCACTGCGGCAACAGCTCCGCGCCGGCGTCGGTCAGGCTCAGGCGGCGGGTGCTGCGGTGCAGCAGGCGTGCGCCGACCCACTCCTCCAACTCGGCGAGGTAGCGCGAGACCATCGCCCGGGACATGTCCAGACGCTCGGCGGCGGCGGTCTGGCTGCCGCTGTCGATGACCTCGACGAAGACGCGGGTGGCGGTCAGGCGGTCCATGATTCGCTCGATCCATGCAACAAAGCTGTGATTATTGCGGGGCTTTTTGCGCGCTTTCAAGCAACTAACATGGCAAGCCTCTGATCCCACTGCCTGGAGAACCGCTCATGTCGCGCCATGGATTGCTTCGTTCCCTGTTCGCCGCCGCCGCCCTGCTGGGTGCCGCCGGCGTCTTCGCCGCCAGCGCCGAACCGCTGCGGCTGGAGGTCTACAACCCCGGCGAGAAGGCGATCTTCGCCGTGTCCTCGGAACTGCTGGTGGGCCAGCGCGAGGCGATGCTGATCGACGCGCAGTTCTCCCGCGCCGACGCCGAGCAACTGGTCAAGCGTATCCAGGCCAGCGGCAAGACCCTCAGCACTATCTACATCAGCCACGGCGACCCGGACTTCTACTTCGGCCTCGACGTGCTGAAGGCCGCCTTCCCCGAGGCGAAGATCCTCGCGACGGCGCAGACCGTCGCACACATCCAGGCGACCAAGGACGCCAAGCTGGCCTACTGGGGGCCGATCCTCAAGGACAACGCGCCGACGTCGCTGGTGGTACCGGAGCCGCTGAAGGGCGACCAGTTGAAGCTGGAAGGCCATGCCCTGAAGGTGGTCGACCTGAAGGGGCCGAGCCCGGACCGCACGGTGCTGTGGATTCCGTCGCTGAAGACGGTGGTTGGTGGCGTGCTGGTGGAATCCGGTTCGCACGTCTGGACCGCCGATACCCAGACCCAGGCCTCGCGCCAGGCCTGGGTGGCGATGCTCGACCGGATCGAGGCGCTGCAACCGCGGCGCGTGGTGCCCGGCCATTTCACCGGCGAGGAGCCGAAGGGCCTGGACGGCGTGCGCTTCACCCGTGACTACCTGAAGGCCCTGGAAGCCGAACTGCCCAAGGCCAGGGATTCCGCCGCGCTGGTCGAGGCGATGAAGCGCCGCTACCCGAACCTGCCGGGCGAGGAAGGCCTGGAGCTGAGCGCCAAGGTGCTCAAGGGCGAGATGCAGTGGCCCTGAGCCGCGCCCGCCGATAGCCGCTGATCGAGGCGTCCCCTGCGGGGCGTCTCGTGGAGACCGAGATGAACGACCTCACCCTGCATTACCTCTACGATCCGCTCTGCGGCTGGTGCTACGGCGCCTCGCCGCTGCTCGCCGCCGCCCGCGAGGTGACGGGTCTGGACGTACGCCTGCATGGCGGCGGCATGATGACCGATGCCAACCGCCAGCCGGTCGGCGCCGGTCTGCGCCACTACGTGATGCCCCATGACCTGCGGATCGCCCAACTGACCGGCCAGCCGTTCGGCAAGGACTACTTCGACGGCCTGCTGCGCGACACCAGCGCGGTATTCGACTCGGCCCCGCCGACCGCCGCCGTGCTTGCCGCCGAAGCGCTCGACGGCCTCGGCGCGGCGATGCTGGCGCGGATCCAGCGTGCCCACTACGTCGAGGGCCGGCGTATCGCCGAGCGTCCGGTGCTGCTCGAGCTGGGTGCCGAACTGGGGCTTGGCGAGGGCTTCGCCGAGGCGTTCGACGCCTGCTCCGGCGAGCCGCTGCGCGCGCACTTCGCCGACAGTCGGCGGCTGATGAACCGTCTCGGCGCCGCTGGCTTCCCGACCTTCGCCCTGGAGCGCGACGGCCGCCTGCAGGTGCTCGACACCGGGCGCTACCTCGGCCAGCCGGACGACTGGCGGGCTTTCCTCGAAACGCAGCTGCGCCTTGCCGGCGGCAGCGGTGCCGTGGGCGGGGCCGCGGTGCCGCTCTGCCGCATCGACGGTTGCGCCTGAATCCCGCCGCCGCGCAAGCGGACTGAACTTGTCCGGCTGCGTCGTCCTCCCATGTAGACATGCCCGCTCGCCGACGCGAGCGGATGTCCATCCACAGCTCCGGAGGAGTCGACATGAAGAAGACGGCATCGGCGGTCTGGCAAGGCGGCCTGAAAGACGGCAAGGGCACCCTTTCCACTGAAAGCGGCGCGCTCAAGGACAACCCCTATGGCTTCAATACCCGCTTCGAGGGCGCACCGGGAACCAACCCGGAAGAGCTGATCGGCGCGGCCCACGCCGGCTGCTTCAGCATGGCCCTGTCGATGATGCTCGGCGAGGCCGGCCTGACCGCCGAACGTATCGAGACCCGCGCCGAGGTCACCCTCGACAAGCAGTCCGACGGTTTCGCCATCACTGCCGTGCACCTGGTGCTCAGGGCGCGCGTGCCGGGGGCGGACGCGCAGACCTTCGAGCAGATCGCCAACAAGGCCAAGGCCGGTTGCCCGGTATCCAAGGTGCTCAACGCGAAGATCAGCCTGGACGCCAGCCTCGACGGCTGAGCGGAACGCTTCCCCAGCCCGGCGAACTGGCCCTGGCCTGCCGCAGTCGAATGCGGCAGGATGCGCTGCGCAGCACTCGGCTGCCAGGCATCGACGAGGAGTGACGGGTCATGAAAACCATCGGGCTGGGGATTGCCGCCTTGCTGTTCAGCGCCACGGCGCTGGCCGCGCCGAAGCCGTGCGAGGAACTCAAGGCGGAGATCGAGACCAAGATCCAGTCGGCCGGGGTGACCTCCTACACCCTGGAGATCGTGCGCAACGACGAAGTCAGCGACCCGAACATGGTGGTCGGCAGTTGCGAGAACGGCACCAAGAAGATCATCTACCAGAAGAACGACGACTGAGCCGCTGCGTTTCAGTACGGCGGGCAGCGGCTGGTCTGGAAGTTCGAACGGGCGACCACCTCGCCACGCTCGTCGCTCAGTAGCGCCAGCGCCCTGCGCAATTGCGGGCGCACCTCCAGGCGATAGCGCCGGCCCGCCTCGAAGCCGTCATAGACCACCTGCTGGTAGCAGTTGATCTGCACCGGCTCGCCGAAGCCGCCGCCCCCGCCGCCGGAACCGCCATAGAGTTCGTACTGGAAGCGCACCTCCAGCACATGGCGTCCCGGAGTGACCTGGAAGTAGCGCCCGTCGCTCAACCGCTCGCCGTCCAGGCGCTCGGCCAGCAGGGTGTTGGCCGGCGCGCTGCGCAGCTCGACCCAGGCCATCTGCGGGTCCGGCTGCGGCAGCGGTCCGGCGCAGCCGGCGAGGAGCAGCAGCGCGAGCGGGACGAGACGGGTGAGTGGACGCATGGGGCGGGCTCCGGAGGGCGTTCAGCTCCTAGCATAGCGCCCTCGCCTTGCGCCGTTCAGACCTTCGCGCAGCGTCCCTCGCGGCCGCGCGCCAGTTCCCTGTTGTCCTGGTCGTAGAGCTTCGCCCAGGGACGGAAGCCGATGTGCCCGGCCTCCAGGCGGTAGCGCTGGCCGGCGCTGAAGTCCTTGAACTTGAGGTTGAGCTGGCAATCGCGCCAGAGCGGGCTGTCCACGGGGCCGATGTTGGTCGGGTCGACGGTGAACTGGTAGCGCACCGTGAGTTCGCGGGTGCCGGGATCGACCTCGAAGTAGCGCGTGCGGTCCCAGCTCTTGTCGTCGACTTCCACGGCGGCGAGATCGGCGTCGGGCTGGGTATCGAGGTCGACCCAGGCGCGGTTCGGGTCGGGGGTGGGCATCAGCAGTGAGCAGCCGCTCAGGACGAGCAGGCCACCGGCAAGCAGCAGCGTACGCATAGAAGACTCCGAAGCTCCTTTAACCCGGCCGCCATCCGTCGCGCCTTGGAAAAACGCCTTGCGTTCCTCCGCCTCGCCGGATCGCGGACCGGTGCTGGTAGGGCGGCGGGCGGTCCGCGTGCTGTGCTATGTTCCGCCCATGCCACGCCGCCTTCGCCATCCGCTTGCTGACCTTCGACTGCCCCGTTGGGTTCCCTGCCTGGCGCTGTTGGCGCTGAGCGGTTGCTCGACCGTCTCCTACTACGGGCAACTGGCCAGCGGCCAGTTCGCCCTGCTGCGCGCCCGCGAGCCGGCCGCCGCGGTGATCGCCGACCCGCAGCGCGACGCGCGCTTGCGCGAACGCCTGGCGAAGGCGGAAAAGGCCCGGCAATTCGCCAGCGAACGCCTCGGCCTGCCGGACAACCGCAGCTATCGCCTGTACGCCGATATCGGCCGGCCCTACGTGGTATGGAACGTGTTCGCCACCCCGGAGCTGTCGCTGCAGCCGGTCACCCATTGCTTCCCCATCGCCGGCTGCGTGGCCTACCGCGGCTACTACAGCGAGGCCGCCGCGCGCGCCGAGGCGGCGCGCCAGCGGGCGCTCGGCGACGACGTCTACGTCGGCGGGGTGCAGGCCTACTCGACCCTCGGCTGGTTCGACGATCCGATCCTCAGCAGCATGCTGCGCTGGGACGACGAACGGCTGGCGACCTTGATCTTCCACGAACTGGCGCACCAGAAGTTCTACCTGCGCGACGACACCGCCTTCAACGAATCCTTCGCCACCTTCGTCGAACAGGAAGGTACCCGCCAGTGGCGCGAGTATCGTGGACTGCCGCCGGCGGACGGCCGCGAGGAGAAGCGCCGCGAGCAGTTCACCGCGCTGGTCCTGGCCAGTCGTGCGCGCCTCGAAGCACTTTATGCCGGGCCGTTGGACGATGCCGCCAAGCGTGCCGGCAAGGCTGCCGAATTCCAGCGCCTGCGCCGCGAGTACGCGGCGCTGAGCCAGCGCGAATGGGGTGGCGAGTCGCCGTTCAAGGCCTGGATCGACGCGCCGTTCAACAATGCCAAGCTGCTTCCCTTCGGCCTCTACGACCAATGGGTGGCGGCGTTCGCCGTGCTGTTCCGCCAGGTCGGCGGCAACTGGCCGGCGTTCTATGCGCGGGTCCGTGCCCTTGGCCAGCTCCCCCTGGCGGAGCGCCAGGCGGCGTTGCAGCGGCTGGCCGCCGCAGCGCCCTGACGCCTGCTCAGGCGGCGAGCTGGTCGGCGTAGCACCAGCGCGTGGCCAGCCGGCCGATCGGCCAGAGCAGCGCCAACAGGCCGACGCCGAGCAGCGCCACCAGCAGCGTATAGCCGATGCCAGCGGGCGCCAGGCCGAGGATCATCAGCAGCGCCAGCCCCCCGCCGACCGCCAGCAGCGCGACGCTCCAGAGCAGCATCGCGACCACCGCGAGCAGCAGCGCGCGGCCGGCGGCGAAGCGTTGCAGGCGCGCCGGCAGGCGCGTGCAGACGGCGCCGAAGAGCAGCGCCGCGGGCAACGCCACGCCGCTCAGGTACAGGCCGTATAGCCAAGGCTCGTCGTAGCGCAGCAGGGCGTAGGGAAGGAACTGCATCAGCTTGAAACACAGCGTGGCGAAACACAGCGCGGCGCCCAGGGCGACCTGCCAGGCAGCGACGCGGGCTTCTTCCCCTTCGGCCAGGCGCGGCGAGTTCACCCGGCTGCCGAGCAGCACCAGCCCCAACGGCAGCAGGCTGCCCAGGAGCAGGTAGACCCAGCTCATCGCTTCGTTGAACGCCATCAGCCAGACGCCGTAGCTGGATTGCGCCGTCACCCACTGGTAGAACGGCAGCGTCAGCGGTGCCAGGCCGATCCCGGCGAGCATGCCGCAGACCAGGTTGAGCAGACCGTAGCCGATCAGCAGCAGCGCCAGCGGGCGGAACTCGACGAGCTGCCGCTTCTCGCGGTAGGCATGCAGCACCAGCAGGTTGGCCGCCGCGTAGAACACCAGGCCGGTGAACCAGTGCGGCGCCATCAGTTGCAGGTGCTCGGAGAAACGCTGGCGGATCTCGCCGATGTCGTTGTACCACTGGATGCCCAGGCTTACGGCGAAGGACAGGCAGGTGACCAGCGCCAGCACCGCGATGAACGCATAGGGCTGGGTGGTGGCGGGCACCTCTCTGGCCGGCGGCTGCACCGGGGCGGTGGGGGTGGCGAAGGGATTGTCGGTCATGTCAGGCGTCCTTGTCTGAAACGGAGCATGGGTCAGTGGGATTCCAATACCTGCCGCAGGGCGGCGAGGTCGGCGCAGTAATGGGTCGGCTGGTGCGCGCGCAGTTCGTCTTCGCTGCCGAAGCCGTAGCCGACGCCGATGCAGGCGACACCGTTGCGGCTGGCGCCGAGCAGGTCGTGCATGCGGTCGCCGATCATCAGGCAATGCTCCGCTGCCAGGCCTTCGCTGTCGAGCAGATGGCGGATCAGTTCGTCCTTGTGCGTGCGCGTGCCGTCCAGCTCGCTGCCGTAGATCGCCTTGAAGTGACGGTCGAAGGCGAAGTGGCGGGCGATCTCGCGGGCGAACACGCCGGGCTTGCTGGTCGCGACGTAGAGCGTGTGGCCGCGTCCGACCAGGGCTTCGAGCAGCTCGGGAATGCCGTCGAACACGCGGTTCTCGTAGAGACCGGTGACCCTGAAGCGCTCGCGGTAGTGGTTCACCGCCTCCCAGGCGCGCGCTTCGTCGAAGCCGTAGGTCTGCATGAAGCACTGCAACAGCGGGGGGCCGATGAAGTGTTCCAGGCGCGCCAGGTCCGGCTCGTCGATGCCCAGGCGGGCGAGGGCGAACTGCACCGAGCGGGTGATGCCCTCGCGTGGGTCGGTGAGGGTGCCGTCGAGATCGAAGAGGATGTTCGGGTAGCGCAGCGTGGCGTCACGCATGGTAGTCCTCGGCGATGTGCAGGTCCTTGAGCTTCACGTAGTTGCCGGCGGTGTAGGTGAAGAAGCCGCGCTCCTTGTCGCTCAGCGGACGGGCCTTCTTCGCCGGGCTGCCGACGTAGAGGAAGCCGCTCTCCAGCACCTTGCCCGGCGGCACCAGGCTGCCGGCGCCGAGGATCACTTGGTCCTCGATCACCGCGCCGTCCATGACGATCGAGCCCATCCCCACCAGCACCCGGTTGCCGATGCTGCAACCGTGCAGCAGGACCTTGTGCCCGACGGTCACTTCGTCGCCGATGCTCAGCGGAAAACCGTCCGGGTTGAAGGGGCCGGCGTGGGTGATGTGCAGCACGCTGCCGTCCTGGATGCTGCTGCGCTGGCCGATGCGGATGCGGTGCATGTCGCCGCGGATCACCACCAGCGGCCAGACCGAGCTGTCGGCGCCGATCTCGATGTCGCCGACGAGCACGGCCGAGGGATCGACGAAGACCCGCTCGCCGAGCAGTGGCGTTTTGCCCTGGTAGGAACGAATGGTCACGATAGTTTTCCTCAGGCTGCGGATGCCGCCGATTGTATTTAAGATGGTCGGGTATTTCCTTAGCCAAGGTTGCCAACGTGAGCGCGAATCCCCTTCTGCAGGCCTACGACCTGCCGCCTTTCTCCTCCATTCGCCCGGAACACGTGAAGCCGGCCATCGAGCGGATCCTCGCCGATAACCGCGCCGCCATCGCCCGCCTGCTGGAAACCCAGCGCGAGCAGCCGACCTGGAAGGGCCTGGTGCTGGCGATGGACGAACTCAACGACCGTCTGGGCGCCGCCTGGAGTCCGGTCAGCCACCTCAACGCGGTGTGCAACAGCGCCGAGCTGCGCGAGGCCTACGAGGCCTGTCTGCCGGAGCTGTCGGCCTACTCCACCGAGCTGGGGCAGAACCGCGCCCTGTTCGAGGCCTACGAGGCGCTGGCGAAGAGCCCCGAGGCGGCCGGCTTCGACGTGGCCCAGAAAACCATCCTCGAACACGCCCTGCGCGACTTCCGCCTGTCCGGCATCGACTTGCCGGCGGACAAGCAGAAGCGCTATGCCGAGGTGCAGTCGCGCCTGTCCGAGCTGGGTAGCCGTTTCTCCAACCAGCTGCTCGACGCCACCCAGGCCTGGACCAAGCATGTCACCGACGAAGCCGCGCTGGCCGGCCTGACCGATTCGGCCAAGGCCCAGATGAAGCAGGCCGCCGAGGCCAAGGGCCTGGACGGCTGGCTGATCAGCCTGGAGTTCCCCAGCTACTACGCGGTGATGACCTATGCCGATGACCGCGCCCTGCGCGAAGAGGTATACGCCGCCTATTGCACCCGCGCCTCCGACCAGGGCCCGAACGCCGGGCAGAACGACAACGGTCCGGTGATGGAAGAGATCCTCGACCTGCGCCAGGAGCTGGCCGGCCTGCTCGGCTTCGCCAACTACGCCGAGCTGTCGCTGGCGACCAAGATGGCCGAGTCCAGCGACCAGGTGCTCAGCTTCCTCCGCGACCTGGCGGTGCGCAGCAAGCCGTTCGCCGCCCGCGACCTGGAGCAGCTGCGCGCCTACGCCGCCGAGCAGGGCTGCACCGAATTGCAGAGCTGGGACGCCGGCTACTACGCCGAGAAACTCCGCGAGGCGCGCTACAGCGTGTCCCAGGAGGCGCTGCGTGCCTACTTCCCGGTGGACAAGGTGCTTTCCGGCCTGTTCGCCATCGTCGAGCGCCTCTACGGCATCCAGATCCGCGAACTGCACGATTTCGAACGCTGGCACGCCGACGTACGCCTGTTCGAGATCCTCGAGAACGGCGAGCACGTCGGCCGCTTCTACTTCGACCTCTATGCCCGCGCCAACAAGCGCGGCGGTGCCTGGATGGACGGCGCCCGCGACCGCCGGCGCGACGCCCAGGGCCGGCTGATCGACCCGGTGGCCTACCTGGTGTGCAACTTCACCCCGGCGGTGAACGGCAAGCCGGCGCTGCTGACCCACGACGAGGTCACTACCCTGTTCCACGAGTTCGGCCATGGCCTGCACCACCTGCTGACCCGCGTCGAGCATGCCGCCGCCTCCGGGATCAACGGGGTGGCCTGGGACGCCGTCGAGCTGCCCAGCCAGTTCATGGAGAACTGGTGCTGGGAACCGGAAGGCCTGGCGCTGATCTCCGCCCACTACGAGACCGGCGAGGCGCTGCCGCAGGACCTGCTGGAGAAGATGCTGGCGGCGAAGAACTTCCAGTCCGGGATGATGATGGTCCGCCAGCTGGAGTTCTCCCTCTTCGACTTCGAGCTGCACGCCACCCACGGCGACGGCCGCAGCGTGCTGCAGGTGCTCGAGGGCATCCGCGACGAAGTGGCGGTGATGCGTCCGCCGGCGTACAACCGCTTCGCCAACAGCTTCGCGCACATCTTCGCCGGCGGCTACGCGGCCGGTTACTACAGCTACAAGTGGGCCGAGGTGCTGTCCGCCGATGCCTTCTCGCGTTTCGAGGAAGAAGGCGTGTTCAACCCCGATACCGGGCGTGCCTTCCGCGAGGCGATCCTGGCCCGCGGCGGCTCCCGCGAGCCGATGCTGTTGTTCGTCGATTTCCGCGGTCGCGAGCCGTCCATCGACGCCCTGCTGCGTCACTCCGGGCTGGTCGGGGAGGCTGCATGAGCCCGGCGACCACCAGGAAGCGCTTCATCGCCGGGGCGGTCTGCCCGGCGTGCAGCGAACAGGACAAGATCCAGATGTGGGAAGAGGACGGCGTGCCGCACCGCGAATGCGTGGCCTGCGGCTACGCCGACACGCTCAACGCCCAGGGCCAGTCGATCCCAAAGGAGCTGGGTACGCGGGTCAACCAGAACGCGCCGAAGCCGGCCAACCCGAAGGTGCAGTCGGTGCAGTTCTTCCCCAATCCCAAGCTGAAGAAGAAGCCCGACGCCTGACCGCTCGCCGCCGACCGGCGGCGATGGCTGTGGGCCGGGGCCCGGTGCGATACTGTATCCATATACAGTATTTCGCCGGGTTCCCCTCATGAGCGCTCCCCTGCCCCCGCGCGGTCGCGGTACCGCCAGCAACCCCCTCAACCGCTTCGCCCCGACCCACAGCGAGGCCTTCGACGATGGCTGGGAGCAGGACGTGCCGCCGATCCAGCTCACCGAGGTGCGCGAGGAGATCGCCCGCACGGTGATCTCCCGCAACCAGTCGCCGGACCTCCCTTTCGATCGTTCGATCAATCCCTACCGTGGTTGCGAGCATGGCTGCATCTACTGCTATGCGCGGCCCAGCCATGCCTATTGGGACCTCTCGCCGGGGATCGATTTCGAGACCCGGCTGATCGCCAAGAGCAACGTCGCCAGCGCGCTGGAGCAGGAACTGAGCAAGCCCGGCTATCGCTGCGCGCCGATCAACCTGGGCGCCAATACCGACCCCTACCAGCCGCTGGAGCGCGAACGCCGCCTGACCCGCCAGGTGCTGGAGGTGCTGCTGCGCTTCCGTCACCCGCTGACCATCGTCACCAAGGGCTCGCTGATCCTTCGCGACCTCGACCTGCTGCGCGAACTGGCCGAGCAGAACCTGGTGGCGGTGATGATCAGCCTGACCACCCTCGACGACGAGCTGAAGCGCATTCTCGAACCGCGCGCGGCGGCGCCCTCGGCGCGACTGCGGGCGATCCGCACGCTCAGCGGCAACGGCATCCCGGTGGGCGTGCTCTGCTCGCCGATGATCCCGATGGTCAACGACATGGAGCTGGAGCGCCTGCTCCAGGCGGCGCGGGACGCCGGCGCGCGCAGCGCCGCGTACATGCTCCTGCGCCTGCCGCGCGAAGTCGCCCCGCTGTTCGAGGAATGGCTGGCGGCGCACTACCCGCAACGCGCCGAGCATGTGATGAGCCTGGTCCGCCAATGCCGTGGCGGCGAGGTCTACGACAGCCGCTTCGGCCACCGCTTTCGTGGCCAGGGACCGTTCGCCGACCTGCTGGCGCAGCGTTTCGCGGTGGCGATGAAGCGCCTCGGGCTGGACCGCCGCGAGGGCTTCGGGCTGGATTGCAGCCGGTTCGCCGTGCCGGGGGCGCAGATGGCGTTGTTCTAGCGTTTTCCCCGCGGTGCAGCATTTCGTATAGGGCGGAGTAGCGGCGGAGCGTGCCGGTGGCGGTATCCGCCCTGCGGGAAGAACCGCTGCCGCCGGGAAGCCGGAAACGTCGGAAGCAGCCGTCCCGGCGAACGCTCGACCTTCAGGCCGGTCGGGTCAGCGCGCCAGCCCCCTCAACGAAACGGCGACCCGAAGGTCGCCGTCGCGTTCGTGCCGGTAACGAGGCCGATCAGGCCTTGGCGCAGCTCGGCGGCGCCCAGTCGCCCATGTCCGGGCTGTTGCAGACTTCCCGGATCATGCCCTGGCCCTGGGAGGCCACCTTGTTGCCTTCGCTTTGCGCGTCCTGGGCCTTGCGGATGGTCTGCTCGGTGGCGACCGCTTCCTTCGGCACCTTGGGATTGCTGCCGGTCTTGGGCTTGCTGCCGCCTTTCGTAGTGCTGGCGCGGTTCTCGGCCTCGGCGACCTTGGTCACCTCGGCGCGCGGTACGCCGACCTGCTGCAGGTCTTTCTCGTAGGCCTGGGTGTAGTTGCTGATGTTCTCGCCGGCACGGCCGTTGGCGGCGACCAGCAAGGCGTTGGTCTCCTGCAGGCCGCTGACGATCTCGGCCAGGCGCTTGCGCCCTTCGGCTTCGTTGATCGACTTGTTCTTGCGACCGTCGAGCAGAGCCTTGAACTGGCTCTGGTAGCAGCTTTGCGCCGACTTGGCGTAGGCCACGCTACGGTTGATCTCGACGGTGCTGCGGTCGACGTCGGTACCGTAGGAGCCGATGCGCGCGCGGTCATCGCTGATCTGCTTCTGCTTCTCCATGTAGTAGCCCGCCGCGCCGCCGGCCAGGGCGCCGCCTGCGGCAGCGAGGGCGGCATTGCGGCCGCGGTTCTCGTCGCTGGCCAGGCCGCCGGCCAGGCCGCCCAGGAGGCCGCCGGTAATGGCGCCGGTGATGGCCGAATTGCGCACTGCGTTATCGGTGCTGCGCAGGTGCGACACCGGCTCGTAGCAGGACGGGTAGTATTCCGCGCGGGTGGTCTGGGCGACCGAGCCGACGCCGCTGCTGGCGCAGCCGCTGAGCAGCACGCCGCTGGCGGTCAACAGGCAGAGCGCGTAGCGCGCCGAGGTGATCAAACGGTTTTCGCTGGGTTGGCTCATTGCATCTCACTCCTGGTTTGATGAACCGCCCGGCTGCCGAGAGGGGCCGGACGGAACTCCTTCAACGCCCGCTGGACGCGAGCAATTCCTTCAATACCGCCTCCGGCTCGGCCCGGTGCTGCTGGCGATAATCTCCGACGTGTTTGACGAACAGGGTCGCGCGCTTGACCAGGCTCTTGCCCAGAACCGGGTTGCGATTGAGTTCTTCCTGGATGCGCTGGAACTGCGCCTGGATCACCGCGTCGGTGTAACGGGTGCCGGTGGCGAGGTTGTCGATGTAGATGGCCAATGCGCCATCGAGGGCGCTGCGCCCGTTGGCGATGGCGCCGGCATAGAGCTGGGCGGTCGCCTGATCCCTGGCTGCCACGGCTTTCTCCCTGTCCTTCTTGAGGTTGGTCAGGCGTATGTTGTAGTTGTTGATCGTCTCGGCGACCAGTGCCGCCGACTGTATCAGGTTTCCGGCGGCCTCTTCGCGCTGCCGGGCGATCAACGAAACGTTACGCTTGAGTTCCTCGTTTATCTGGGCCAACTGCGCCTGCATCTGCGGGTCGCGGGTGGCGGCAATGATTCCGTCCAATTGCTTGGTGGGATCTTGAGCGTCATCGATGGCATCGGTCAATGCCGCTAGTCGGCCTTCCTTCTGCCATTGGGCGAACAGCTCGGGATAGCGCGAGCGTGGCGCGGACAGCGCGCCGATGGCGACACGGAAACCGGTGGTCTCGTTGCGCTGTTCGCTGCCGTCGGCGGCGAACAGCGGGTATTCGCGGCGCATCCCGGTGAATAGAGTCATCTCGCCTTCGAGATAGTTCCCGCCCTTCACCACGAAACCGCCATATGTGCCCTGCCGGCGACCGGCGTGGACCAGTTGGAAGGACTCCTGGACCATCTCCGCGGCATTGCCGATCACGTCGAACAGGCCCAGCGGGTTCGGCCGCTTCATCCCTACCGGCAACAGTCGCGCGGCCTGCCCGGTGCCGCCGGCGACCTGGTTGTACACCGCCCAGTCGCCCAGCGGGCCTTCCTGGTCGCTGCCCTCGACCTTGCGCGGGAACAGCCGGCCTTCCAGTTCCTGGCGGCTGACCGCCTGGCCGCCGCGCGCGGCGAACTCCCACTCGACCTCGGTGGGCAGGCGGACGAAGCCGATGCCGCCGTCCTCGGGATTCTTGCCGCGGCCGCTGACCGGCAGCAGTTCCGGGTGGTTCTTCAGCAGCCAGGCGCTGTACACCGCGCCGAAGCGTTCGGCGTCGAAGCGCGAGAGGTTGACCTTGGGCAGCCGCGCGGCCATCCCGTCCGGCACGTCGCAGGCCGGCGCCTCGCCCTGGCCGGAGAGCGCGGCCGCCTGGCTCATCACCGCGGCGTACTGGCGGGCGGTCACCTCGTACTTGCCGATGAAGTACAGCATCGGCTTCAGCGGGGTGCCGGCGGCAGGCTTCGGCAGGCTGGCGGAGAGCTTCTGCTGCCAGGCCGGTGCCAGGTCGGCGAGGCTGAACTGGCCGTTCACGTAGTCGCGCCGGTAGCCGGAGATGAACGACTGCTGGTAGCCCGCCTCGCCTTCGTTGAAGGCGTAGCCGAGGTTGACCTCGCGATCGTCGAGGGCGCCTTCGGCGAGTACGTAGACATGCCGGAAGACCATCTCGCCGCCACACGGCAGCGGCAGGGCGACGTCGTCGGCCAGCGGCTTGGGATTGTCCGGCGAGTCGCCTTCGGCCCAGGCCGGCGCGGCAAATGCCAGGCAGGCGCCGAGGGCGAGCGGAAGAATGGCTTTCTCAAACATCGCGTAATCCCTCTGCGGCTTCGATCCGCGCCGCGCGCCAGCCGCCGCTGGCGGCGGCCAGGACGCTGCACAGCAGCGTGGCGAGCAGCGCCGTCAGGTAGTGGCTGGGCAGCAGGCGGCAGACGAACTCGCCGCTCTGGTTGTCGAACAGGTGGTTCAGCGCGCCGGCCGTGGCGGCGTACAGCAGCCCGGCGAGGAACAGGCCGAAGACGGCGCTGAACAGCGCCAGGAGCATGACGAAGCCGACCAGCGCGGCGGTCGGGAAGCCCAGCAGACGCAGCACCGCCAGGGCGCGGCGCTTGCGTTCGACGGCGGCCAGGCTGCTGGCGGCGATGGCGGCGAAGGCACCGCCGATGGCCAGCGCGGCGACGATCCAGAACACCAGGCCGAGGTTGCGGCTGAGGCTGCGCACCTGGGCGATGGCCTCGGCCTGGGTGGCGACTTCCACGCCACTCGCGACGAAGTGCCGGCGCAGCCCTTCCACCGCATCGAGGTCTCGGGCGTACAGGCGGAAGCCCGGGTAGATGCGTGCGCGCGGGGTCTCGCCGGCCTTCCCCGGCCAGCCGTAGGCGGCCACCGCGCGACCGTCGCGATAGTCCTCGGCGGCTTCCAGCAGGGCCAGCGGGGCGAACAGCGCGTCGCGGGCGAAACGCTCCTGCGGCAGCACCGCGAGCACTTCCAGCTCCAGGCGCTGGCTCTGTGCCTGGCCATCCATGCGCCGGCCGATGCGCGCGACGATGCGCTCGCCAGGCTGGGCGCCGAGTTTTTCCGCGGCGCCGTGGCTGAGCACCACGCGGGTCGGCCGGTCGGGTTGCGGCAGGCCGGCCAGCAGCGGGTCGCCGGCGGCGCTGGGAATCATCTCGACGCTCAGGGCGGTCTCGCCGCCGCCGCTGAGGTCGGCGGTGGCGGCGATCTGCCGGGTGCGCGGCACGGCGAAGGCGACGTCCGCGCGTGCGGCCAGGGCGGCGATGTCCTCGGCACGGTAGCGGGCGCCGCCGACCGGAATGATCTCGCGCACAGAAGGCGCGCGCTCCAGCCGCTCGGTGAGGGTGCTGACCAGGCCGTACTTGAGGCCGAACAGCACCAGCAGCGGGGTGATCACCGCCGCCAGGGCGAAGATCGCGCAGAGCGACAGGCGCGCCTCGCCGCGGTAGTCGGCCCAGGCCAGCGAGAGCAGCAGGCCGGCGCGCATCAGCCAACTTCCTCGAGGCAGGCGCCGACGCTGTCGTCGGCCTCGCGTTGCCAGCGGATGGCCAGGACTTCCAGGCCGGCGGCGCGAGCCAGGCGCTCGTCGTGGGTGGCGACCACGGTGCAGGCGCCGCGCTCGCGGGCCTGCTCCACCAGCAGGCGCATCACCCGTTCGGCGTTCAGCGGGTCGAGCGCCGCGGTCGGCTCGTCGGCCAGCAACAGGCGCGGCGCATGCGCCAGGGCGCGGGCGATGGCGACCCGCTGGCGCTGGCCGACCGACAGCGCCGCCGGTTTCTTGTCCAGCTGGTCGCCGATTTCCAGCCGCTCGGCCAGCGCCTGCACGCGCTCGGCGGACGGGGCGCCGAGCAACGCGCAGGGCAGGCCGATGTTGCGCCGCACATCGAGGAACTCGAGCAACCCGCCGCTTTGCAGCACGTAGCCGCAGTGCTGCCGGCGCAGCGCCGCCAAGCGGTCCTGGCGGCCGTCGCGCCAGAGCGCGGCGATGTCCTGCGGGCGTTCCCCGGCGAGGAATTCGAAGCGCCCGCCCGGGTCCGGCGCCAGGGCCAGCGCCAGCAGGTCGAGCAGGGTGCTCTTGCCGCAGCCGCTGGGGCCGACGATGGCCAGCTGGCGACCCGCGCGCAATTCCAGCGCCGGCACCCGCAGGCGGTAGCGCTGGCGACCGGCACCGTGGCTGCGGGCGACCTCGTGCAGGCGCAGGATCATGGCAGCGTCGACAGCGGCACGCGGTACAGCGCGTCGCCGGCGTCGGCGTCGCCGAACCGGACCCAGTTGGCGACGTCGTTGTGGAAGGTTTCGTAGAGGCGGATCTTCGACTCCAGTTCGTCGATGAAGTCCTGCTGTTCGGCGACGCTCAGCGACAGCCAGAGGTCCTGGGTCATGTTCAGCGACTTGCTGCGGTACGGCAGGCCTTCCAGGTATTCGCCGAGCACGCCGCTCTGTGCCAGGTTGCTGCCCTTCACCAGTTGCGCCGGGTCGCGGCTCATGTAGGCGCTGGCGCTGGCGATTTCCTGGAAGAAGTCCTTGGGCGAGGTCTGGGTACGCTTGGCCGCGTCGACGATCAGTTTCAGCGACTGTTGCAGTTCGTTGAGTTGCAGCTTGCTCAGCAGCACGCAGACCTGGAACGCCGGCAGCGCCGGGTTGGTCAGGTCACGGTCGGCGGTCCAGGCGGTGACGACCTGCGGCGCGCGCACCGGGTCGCGGCGACCGAGGAATTCCATCTGCATGGCGTAGCCGATGGCCGCCGACTTGCTCGCCACGCTTGGCGCGGCGTCGAAGCGCGGCGCCTGCGGCTTGCGGTTGCCGGCGTCGTGGACCAGGTCGGCGAACACCGTGCCGATCTCCTTCACCGTGTTGCCGAAGGCGTTCACCTCGCCGCCGGCCACCGGGATGTAGAGGTCGGCGATCTTCGGGTTGGCGTCGGCGGTGAGGCTGCGGTACTGCTGCTCGGCGTAGCCGTGGTTGTTCTTCCCGGCCGGGGTGCGCAGGTGCAGGGCATAGATCTTCACGCCCTTGCGCAGCGCCGCCTGGCGGACCTCGGCCTCGTTCATCTGGGTGCGCCCGAGCGGGTCGTTCTTGCGCAGCGCGCCGGCGTCGGTGACCAGCAGCACCACGCGCCCGGCGTAGGGCGACCAGTCCATTTCGTCGACCGCCTGCATGATCCCGGCGAAGGCGTCTTCGTTGAACGAGTGGCTGGAGACGTCGGTGGCGCGCACCTGGCTACTCAACTCGGCGA
Organism: Pseudomonas sp. 20-5; assembly: GCF_056782835.1. Lineage (NCBI taxonomy): Bacteria > Pseudomonadati > Pseudomonadota > Gammaproteobacteria > Pseudomonadales > Pseudomonadaceae > Pseudomonas > Pseudomonas sp. 20-5. The sequence continues at coordinate 87,472 of NZ_CM165584.1, forward strand.
AGCGCTGCGCGTCGTTGCCCGGTTGCAGCGGCACCAGGGTCTTGCTGACGTATTCCAGGCCGGGGGTCTTGTCGGTGTTGTTGCGGAAACCGACCAGGCCGAAGCTGACCTTGTCCAGGTCGCCGCGCTCGCCGATCTGCCGCTGCAGGCCGTCGATCACCTCGCGCACGCGGTCGATGTAGGGCTGCATCGACACCGAGGTGTCCACCACCAGGACGATGCCGGTGCGGAAGGTGTCGCTCGCCGCGCCGCTGGCGCCGCCCTGCCCGGCCTGGCCCGGCGCCTGGGGTGCCGCGGCGCTGCCGCCGGGGTCGATCGAGGCGACCTCCAGCAACTGCGCCGGCTGGCCGTCGGCGTCGAAGCTTTCCTTCGAGTCGAAGATCGGCAGCAGGTAGAACTGGTCCTGGGGGATCGCCCGGTCGTTGGGCTCGACCGCGACCACCTGCGGATCGCCCTTGTGGTCCACCGCCTGGGTCAGGGTGTCGCGCGCTGCGCGGGTATCGCCGAGCAGGCGCTCGACCTGCTCGGCGCTGTTGAGGAACATCACCGGCGCGCGGCCGGAGCGTTCGGTGAACTTCAGCACCAGGCTCTGCTTCCAGTCGCTCACCGCGCTGGCCGGCAGCCAGCCGTCGCCCTCGCCGTTGCTGGAGGCGCCGACGCGCAGCCAGGGGCTGCCGCCGACCTGCTTGCGGGCGTACACGTAGAGCACCGAGAAGGCCGGCACCGCGCCGGCCCGGGGCGGGCCGCCAGCCTCGGCGGAGATGGCCGCGCCGGGTTTGGTCAGGACGCGCTGGAACAGGGTCTTCTTGCCTGGCATCAGCAGCGGACGCTCGCCGCCGTCCTGTTCGGCATCGGCCACCGGGGTCTGCTGCTGCGGCTTGTCCGCCGGCGTCTGTCCCAGCGGCGCTGGATCGGCAGCGCTCGGCGCGTCGCCCGAGCCCAGCAGCCACCAGGCGCCGCCGCCGATCGCCAGGAGCACGGCGGCCGCGGCCGCGGCGGCGGCGATCAGCGGCGTGCGGCTGCCGCCGGCACGCGGCTTTGCCGGTGGCAGCGGAGGCGGCGGGGGCGATGGCGGTTTCGCCGCTTGCGATGGCGGAGGCGGGGGCGGCGTGGCGCCGCCGGCGCTGGGCGTGACCGGCGGCAACTGGATCGATACCGGTTGCAGGCCGCCGAGGTCGGCGGGCGGCATGGGCGCGGGTTCGGCCGGCGGCGGGTTGCTCGCTCGCGGCGAGCCCTGCGGCGTCGCCAGCGGACGGATCTGGGTGGCTTCCAGGGCGCTCGGCGCCAGGCGGTCGAGGGCGGCGATCAGCGCGCCGGCGGTTGGGAAGCGCTCGGCCGGGTCCTTGGCCAGCAACTGGCGCAGGATGTCCTGGTAGCGGCCCTGTTCGATCGGCAGTTCCGGCAGCGGCTCGGTGAGGTGGGCCAGGGCGGTGGAGAGCGAATCCTTGCCGTTGTAGGGCAGCTTGCCGGTGAGGATCTCGTAGAGCACCACGCCCAGCGCGTAGAGGTCGGCGCGGCCGTCGATCTCCTGCCCGCGGGCCTGCTCCGGGCTCATGTAGCTGGGGGTGCCGACGGCGAAGCCGACCTGGGTGAACTGGGTATTGTCCTCGATCGACTTGGCGATGCCGAAGTCCGAGAGCACCGCGGTGCCGTCGGCGCGGAACAGGATATTGGCCGGCTTCACGTCTCGATGCACCAGGCCCTGGGAGTGCGCGTAGCCGAGCGCGGCGGCCACCTGCCGTACGTAGACCAGGCCCAGCTCGGGATCGAGGCCCTGCTGGATGCGCTCCTTGAGCGTGCCGTTGGGCAGGTATTCCATGGCCATGTAGTAGCAACTGCCGACGTTGCCGATGTCGTGGATGGTCACCGTGTTCGGGTGCGACAGCCGCGCCAGGGTCCGACCTTCGCGCAGGAAGCGTTCGGCGAAGCTCGGGTCGGCGGCCAGCGCCGCGGCCATCACCTTCAGCGCCACCTTGCGCTGCAGCGAGCGCTGGGTGGCCAGGTAGACCGTGGCCATGGCGCCTTCGCCCAGCTCGCGTTCGATGTCGAATCCCGGAAGTTCTATGTCCATGTCCGTCTCAGAAGGCCCTGACCACCAGGGCCGTGATGTTGTCCGGGGCGCCGCGGGTCAGGCCCAGGTGGACCAGGCTGCGGACCACCGCATAGGGATCGCTGTGGCTGAGCACGTCGCGCAGTTCGCTGTCGTCGGCGGTCTTGTTGAGGCCGTCGCTGCAGAGCAGGAAGCTGTCGCCGGGCAGCACGTGCAGCGCGGCTTCCGACAGTTCCAGTTGCTCGTGCACGCCGACCGCGCGGGTGACCACGTTGGCGCGCGGATGGTGGCGCGCCTCTTCCTCGCTGATCAATGCGTTGTCGAGCAGCTCCTGGACGTAGCTGTGGTCCCGCGAGATGGCTTCCAGCACGCCGCCGCGCAGGCGGTACAGGCGGCTGTCGCCGGCCCACAGGCAGCTCGCCTGGTTGCCGCGCGCGGCGAGCAGTACCAGGGTGCTGCCCATCACGCTGACGCCACGCAGGCCGGCCTCCTGGCGAACCCGCTCGTTGACCTGGGCGAGGCCGGTGCGCAACGCGCCGACATAGGCCGGTAGCGAGGAGGCCGCCGGGATGCGCCGCAGGGTATCGACGATCAGGCTGCTGACGAAGTCGCCGGCGGCGTGGCCGCCCATGCCGTCGGCGACCACCCAGAGTCCCGCCTCGGGGGCGTCGAGACTGGCGTCTTCGTTGACCTTGCGGACCATGCCGACGTGGCTGTAGCTGGCCGACCTGTAGTAGCTGACTGAGTTGGGCACCATCAGTTGTCCTTAACCGGGTATGCCGGGAAAGAGCGGGATCACCTCGCCCTCTCCGGTGAGGAATCGTCCGAACGCCGGCGCCGGCGGCAGGCCCTGGTAGCGCATCAGGCCGGCGGAGATCCGTGCCGAGCCGCGTCCCCACCAGTGGCTGGCGCCGTCGCAGGCATGCTGGGCCAGCGCGGCGAGGCGCTGCGCCGGGGTCACCGCTTCGCTGCGCAGCAGGTTGCCGCTGATCAGCGATTGTTCGATGCGCGGTCCGCAGGGAGGGGCCGGGAGCTGCGCCACCGCCTGCTCGAAGGCCTCGACCTCGGCCTCCGGTTCGAGGGTGGAGAGCAGCAGGCTCTCGACCTGCTCGAACCAGCCGTCGTCGCCGCCGACCAGCCCGCCGAGGTCGGCGTTCGCCGGCAGCAGGCAGGCGACGGTCAGCGGGAAATAGCGACCGACCCGGTCGATGCTCGGCATCACCACCCCGGCCACCGCTTCGCCGCCGAGCAGGCCGGGGGCGATGGCGAAGCGCCACAGCGGGCTGGTCAGGTAGGCGTCGAGCCAGGCCGCGCCGAGTTCGTCCTGGCTGGCGCGCATGCCGCTGGCCAGCCAGGCGTCCCAGGGTTCGACGAAGGTGTTCGGCAGGCCGCGGCTGACGAAATCGCCGCGGCCGGCCAGCTTGCCGTAGAAACCGACGCTGTTCAAAGGCGCTCCGGGAGGCTGAAGCCGGACACGACCCGGCTCTTGAAGGGGTTGAAGGCGCTGCTGGCGCGCAGCTCGCAGGCGATGCTGGAGCCGTCGATGCGCAGCCGCAGGGTGAAGCGGTCCGGCGAGTTGCCGCGTTCCAGGTCCGACTGGTCGAGCAGGCGGAACCAGGCCCAGGGGCCCTCCAGGGTCAGGCCGGAACGGCCGCTGCTGGGCGGCGGCGTCACCGTCAGGCGGACCACGCCGAGGCCGTTGGCGCTCGGCCACTGCATCGCCACCGGGCGGCTGGGGCCGTGGTCGTAGGTCAGCTGCTGGCCGTCGAGGTCGAGGATGAACTGGCTGATCGCCGCGTCCATGGTCACCGGCTTGAGTTCGAAGCGCACCGCCGGCTGCATGCCGCCGGAGCGGAAGAAGGCGTCGCGGATCGCTGCCGCGCGCTGGAAGGTGTGCAGCACGCCGGGGTTGATGCCGAGCTTCTGCGCCGCGCCGGGCTGCCAGCGCCAGGTGCTGGCGGAGGTGTCGACGTAGGGTTGCAGGTACTGGCGGAAGTAGCTGTCCATCACCCCACCGGCACCGAAGAAGTGGCCGAAGTCTTCCAGGGTGGCGTCGCGCGAGCTGCCGGCGGCGATCGGGTAGCGCCCGGCCAGGGACTGCCGGTAGACGCTGACCACGTCGCTGATCCAGGCCGCGTTGAGCTGGTTGCGCACGCTGCCCATCATGCTGCTGGTGGTGGAGTTGACCACGTTCTTCACCAGTCCCTGGACCACCGGCGGCTGGCGCTCGGCGCTGAGGGCAACGCGCGAGGCGGCGGCGGCCACCTGGTTCTTGGCGTCGCCGAGCAGCGAGTCGCCGCTGGCTCCGGCCATGGCGCTGACCTGTACGTAGAGCGCGTTCATGTCCTCCAGCAGGCTGTCGATCGGCGCCGGTTCGTTGCCGCCCTCGCCCTTGCTGACCAGGCTGTTGAGTTCGGCGAAGTGGGCGCTGATCGGGTCGCTGTCGGCCTGCTGCGGCTGTTCGCGGGCGCCTTGCTCCTCCTCCTGGCCGACCAGCGAGCCGAGGCGCTGCTTGAGCTTGTCCACGGTGCCGTCGGCGGCCTTCTTCACTTGCGCGGCGACCAGCCGGTCGCCCTTCTGCAGGTCGGTCTCGCGGGCCACCGCCTCGAGCAGCTTGCGGAACGGCGAGGTCGGTCCGGAGAGAATGCGCAGCACGTCGGCGGCCTGGGTGACATTGGTGATCGGCACTACGGTAAGGTCGGCGAGCAGGTCGTCCCACTGCCGCAGGTAGTCCTGGAAGTACAGGCGACGCACGTCGAGGGCCAGGTTGGCGGCGTCGCCGGCATCGTTCAGGTCGCGCCCGAGCACCCACTGTTCCTCGGCGATGGTGCCGGCCTGGCTGAGGCTGGCGGTGAGGAACACCTCGCGATAGCCGCGGTAGGTGAAGAAGCCGCTGAGCGGGTCGGTGAGCGGCTTGCCGCTCTTGCGCGCGAACACCAGCGGCGCGTCGCGGCCGGCGGCGTCGCTGATGCGGAAGTCGGGCACGTCCTTGGGCAGCTTCTGCCGCTTGACCCGGTCGTAGACCCGCTGCGCCACCGGCAGTTGCTGCAACTGGCGGCGCAGGTCCTCGACCAGGTCCTGGTCCAGGCGCGCCGACGGCGGCCGTCGTTCGAGCAATGCGTCGAGGTGCGCGTGCAGCGCCTGGCGCTGTTCCGGCGAGAGGTCGCGCGGCAGGTTGCGTTCCCAGTCGAGGCTGATCCAGGCCTTGATGAAGTCGGCGTCGTAATGGTCCGGGCTGCCGAGCATCAGGTAGGCCTTCAGGCCCTCGTAGAGGAAATCGCTGCTGCCGCCGGAGCGCAACTGTTCCTCGATGCGGGTCACCAGGCGCGGGGCGAACACCGCGATCAGCAGCTTGCGGTAGACGCTGGCGGACTCCTCGCCGAGCATGTCGCCCTGGTACAGCCCGTAGCCTTCGGCCCAGCTCGGCGCGTCGCCGGCGAGATTCTGCACCGCGTTGAGCTGTGGCAGTACGGCCAGGACGTCGCGCTGGGCCGGGCTCAGCGACTCGATGCCGCGCGCCAGCGGGTCGACGCGCTGGTCGACCGCGGCGATGTAGCTCTGGTTGGCGCGGTAGCTGGCGATCCATACCGCCGTCACCGCCAGCACCACCAGCGCGGTGGCGCTCAGCGCGCCGATGGTCAGCCACTTGCGGCGGCGCTCGACCTTCGGGTTGGTGCCGACCAGGCCGCGTTCGCCGAACGCCACTTCGCGGAACAGCCGCTCGATGAAGTAGCTGCGCCCGGTTCCGGTCTGCCGCGCCAGGTGCTGGCGGTCGAGGTTCATCGACTGCGCCATGCTGCCGATCAGGCGGTCGATCGGACTGCCTTCCTGGGTTCCGCTGGTGAAGTACAGGCCGCGCAACAGCGGGCGTTCCTCGTAGGGGTTGGGCTTGAACACGCCGTTGAGGAACTCGCCGAGGCATTCGCGCAGGGCGGCGAATTGCTGCGGGAAGCCGTAGACCAGGTCGCGCCGCGCCGGGTCGCGCTCCTGCTGCAGGCGTTCCACCAGGCGCGCGGTGAGACGCTGTTCGAGCAGGGCGAATTCGCTGTCGAACACCGCCAGCGGGCCTTCCGCGCTCTTGCCGTCGTCGAGGGCGAAGGTCATCCCCCAGACCTGCGCGCGTTCCTCGCGGTTCAGGCTGTCGAAGAACTCCATGAAGCCCGGCACCAGGTCGAACTTGGTCAGCATCACGTAGATCGGGAAGCGCACCCCGAGCTGCTGGTACAGCTCCTGGATGCGTGCGCGGATCGCCTGGGCATGGGCGGCGCGCTCGGCGTCGCTGCCCAGCAGCAGGTCGGAAAGGCTGATGGCGATGAACGCGCCATCGATGGGGCGGCGCTTGCGCTGGGTCTTGAGCAGGTCGAGGAAGCCCAGCCAGGCGGCCTTGTCCACCTGGGCGTGGCTGTCCTGGGTGGTATAGCGGCCGGCGGTGTCCAGCAGCACCGCTTCGTCGGTGAACCACCAGTCGCAGTTGCGCGTGCCGCCGACCCCGCGGATCGCCCCGGCGCCCATCTGCGCGGCGAGCGGGAAGTCGAGGCCGGAATTCATCAGCGCGGTGGTCTTGCCCGAACCGGGCGGGCCGATGATCACGTACCAGGGCAACTCGTACAGGTTGCGCCGCTCGCTGCCGCCCAACTTGGCCCGCTTGAGCAGGGCCAGGGCCTCGTCCATGCGTTGCTTGAGGGTCGCCAGCTCTTCGGCGGTGGCGACGCTGGCGGCGTCCGGCGCGCTGACCTCGGCGAGACTCTGCATGACCTTCGCCGCGTTGCGCCGGGCCTGCACGATGCGCAGCACGCGGAAGCCGATCCAGACCAGGAACAGCAGGACGATCAGCACCCAGCGGCTGGTCGCCGAGGCCAACGGTTCGTAGTTGCCCAGGCGCAGCAGCGGGCCGAGGAACCAGATGATCAGGCTCAGGGCGAGCAGGCCGAGCACCGGCACCACCCAGCGCGCGAAGAAGTTGAGGAAGCCTTTCATTGCGCGCCCTCCGCGAATACGGTGATTTCCACCCGGCGGTTGCGTGCGCGGCCTTCGGCGCTGGCATTGGTCGCCACCGGCTCGGTGTCGCTGCGCCCTTCGGCGGTGAAGCGGCCGGCGTCGCCGGTGGTCGCGCCGAGCAGGTCGGCGACCTCCTGGGCGCGGGCCTGGGACAGTTTCCAGTTGGACGGGTAGCGCAGCGTGGCGATCGGCCGGTTGTCGCTATGGCCGGTGACCAGCACCTGGCCCTTGACCTTGCGCAGGGCGTCGGCGATGCGCAGCAGCAGCGGCTGGAACTCGTCGCGCACGCTGGCGCTGGCGCTGGCGAACAGCTCGTCGCCGCGGATGGTCACCACCGAGCGGTCGACGGCGTCCTCCACCGCCACCCGCTGGGCCTTGATGTCGTCGGCGAGGAAGCGCGCCAGGCGTGGCCGCTCGATCACCCGCGGCTGCACCGCCGGGCGGTCGATGGCCTGCACCGGGATCTCGCCGATGGCGTGGATGCGCTTGAACACCGGCTCGGCGTCGGCGGCCAGCTTCATCCGCAGGCCGAACAGCAAGGCCAGCAGCAAGGCCAGGCCGATGGCGATACCGACCCACGGCGGCAGGTATTGCGAAAGGCGGTCGCGCATCACGCTGAGGCCGCGCCAGTGCGGCGACAGTTCGTGCTCGTACTCGCCGCGGGTGCTGCGGATCACCGCCGCGGTGCGCTCGCGCAGCGCCTCCAGTTGGCTGCGGCCGTCGTGCATGACCCGGTAGCGGCCTTCGAAGCCGAGGCTGGTGCACAGGTACAGCAGCTCCAGCAGGTGCAGGCGCTGGTGCGGGTTCTGCAGGCAGTGTTCGAGCAACTGGAAGACCTTCTCGCCGCCCCAGGCCTCGTTGTGCAGGGTGATCAGCAGGCTCTGCTTGCCCCAGTCGCTGGTGCTGCCCCACGGCGTGCTGAGCACCGCTTCGTCGAGGGCGGTGCAGAGCACGTAGCGCGCCAGCATCACTTCGTCCGGCGCCACGCCGGCCTGGCGTGCCTTCTCCTCGAACTGGCGCAGGTAGCCGAGCAGTTGCGCGCGCAGGCTGGCCGGCGCCGGATGGGCGATGGTGTTGCGCAGGCGGGTGAGCATCGCCAGCAGTGGGCCGGCGGCCTGCTCCAGCGGGTTGAGGCCGTCGCCGCGGCCGCTCAGCGGCGCCAGGCTGGCCATCGGCGGCGGCGTGTAGGGATCGCCGCCGCGGGGGCCGCCGGCCGGTTCCGGGGCGCGGCCGCCGGGACGCGGCATGATCATGGTGCGGTCGTCGGGCGGGCTTCCGTTGCCGCCGCCGGCCGGGGTGCCGAAGGGATCGTCGATGGGAGGCATCGTTGCTTATCCTCGAATGGCCCAGAAGGCCAGGTTCAGCCCGGGGAACTGGCCGGCGATGTGGAAGGCGAAGCCGCCGGAGTGCGTCAGCTGCTTCCAATGCGCGCTGCCGCGGTCCAGTTCGAAATAGGTGGAGCCGGCGTGGTAGGGGATCTGCCGCGGCGCCACCGGCATCGGCAGCAGGCCGATACCCGGCAGTTGCAGGTTGACCAGGTCGCGGATGTGCTCCACCGAGCCGACCTTGGCCTGCTGCGGGAAGTGCCCGCGCAGGCTCTCGCCGGGGACGTCGGCGCGCACCACCAGGACGAAGCTGGCGTTGTCGATCAGGCTGCGGTCGCTGAGCATCGCGACGTGCACGCCGTAGGCCTTCTCGACGATCGGGATGGCGATCGCCTTGGCGTCGATCACCGTCGCCAGCGCCTGGCGCAGGGCGAGCATCACCGGGGCGAAGCTGGCGGCCAGGTCGTCGTGGTTGTACACCGGGTACTCCTCGGGACGCCGCTGGCTGGCGGTGAAGGTACAGAACTCGCCGGCCAGGGCCACCAGTTCGCGGTACAGCTCCTGCGGGTGCAGCGGGCGCACGCGGGACAGGTGACCGGTGAGGGCCTCGGCGCGGTTGACCAGTTGCAGCAGCAGGAAGTCGGCGATTTCCGAGGCGCCCCCGGCGCTGGATGCCACCACCCGCCCGGCGAGGGCTTCGCCGCGCTGGTGGAGCAGGCCCAGCAGCTCCTTGGCGAAGGACGCCAGGGGCGGCGCGGCGGCAATGTCGAGCACCGGCGGCAGGTAGTCCTCGTCCAGGCTCAGGGCCTGGTCCGCGCGCTTCTCGCGGACCCGCGCGACGCCCACCGCGGCGTATTCGCCGAGGCCGTCGCGCTCGGTCAGCAGGCGGAACGCCTGGCTGCCCAGGGCCACCGGGGCGCGGCTCTCGAAGGCGGCATTGTCGTCGCGCACTTCCTGCACCTGGCTGACGTAGCGGGCGCCGCCGAGGGCCTCGCCCTCCTCTACCGTGTCGCGGGTGCCGACCCGCTTCAGCGGCAGGCCGAGGTAGACGATGCCATCGCGCAGGCTTTCCTCGACATTCAGCGGCGCCGGCGCCGGATCGTCGGCGGGGATGTTGAACGGCGTACCATCCGGCAGCACGCCGCGGGCGCTGACGATGGCCAGCTTGCCCTGGGTCAGCAGGGCATCGTCCAGCTTCAGCTCGGAAAAGCCCCAGCCGCCCGCCAGGAGCGAGCGGCAGCGGCCATCCACCAGGGTTTCCAGGTAGCGGTCGTGCTGCTGGAAATGCTGTGGCCGCAGGAACATGCCTTCGGACCACACCACGCGGTTATTCCAGGACATAGGGACTCCGAAGGTTCAGGGCGCGGGACGCGCGACGATGCCGATGGCCTGCGCGCCGAGCGTGATGTCGAGATGGCTGGTGCGTTGCCCCGGCACGTCGAGGACCTGGCGCCAGGTGGCGCGGTCGAGGTCGCGGTAGGCGGCGACGAAACCGAGCTGGCGGGTCTGCTCGTCGAGCGTGCGTTCGATGCGCCGTTCCTCGCCCGGACGCAGGAGGAACTCGTCCTGCTCCACCAGGTCGCCACCGAGGGTCGACTGGGCGTTGTCGGTGAGGGCGAAGTAGTCGGCGCGGCCGAACGCGGTGTCTTTCTTCAGCTCGTACAGCCGCAGGCGCAGCGGCGCCGCCTGGCCGGCGGCGGACGGGTTGAGGTTCGGTGCGGCGTGGAGCCAGATCACCACCCGGGTCGGCGGGGTTTCCGGCGGGCTGGACGAACAGGCGGCGAGCAGCAGCCCGAACAGCGCGACGATCAGTTTCTGCATGGTGTCGTCCTCATTGACGTTGTTTCTCCTGGTGTTCGTTGGCGTCAGGAACGCCGTAGTCGAGCGCTGTGTTCCTCGTAGGCGCGGCTGAATTCGCGGCCGAAAAGCTCCTGGAAGTCGTCCTCCGCCTCGCGCAGGATCTTCGCGTACAGCTCGGTGAAACTGTCCCAGTTCTGTGCCTGGCGGGCCCCCGGCAGCAGGCCGGAAAGCCCGGCCGGCTTGCCGAAGCGGGCTTCCAGCGCGGCCGGTTCGAAGCGCGCCAGCAGGTGGCGGATGGCGGCCTGCACGCCGGCCATCACCGCCAGCTGGTGCGCCTTGAGGTCTTCGAAGCTGTCGGCCACCGCGCGATCCGGCGCCATGAACGCCTGGTTGTCGCGGCGCAGCAGGAGCAGCATGGCTTCGTCGACGTTCGGCGCGAACTTCAGCGGGTTGTTCTGCACCGGCTGGATCATGGTCTGCGCCATGCGGAACTCGCCCTTCAGGCTGGCCCGCGCGCGCAGCACGTCCACCAGTCCTTCCACCAGGCCGCGATAGCTGCGGCCGATGGCTTCCATCTGCGCTTCGGCGCCGGCCGGGTCGACCTTCAACTGGGTCATGCCGGCGCCGCGCAGGAACGCTTGCAGCAGGTCGCCGCCGGCCGACGCGGCGGCGCTTGCCGGCGGCGTCGGCGCCGCCACGCTCGCTGGCTGTGGCTGTGGCTGTGGCTGTGGCTGTGGCTGTGGCTGTGGCTGTGGCTGTGGCTGTGGCTGTGGCTGTGGCTGTGGCTGTTGGGTGGTCCCTGGGTCGGCGAAGGGCATCGCCAGCGGCGTCGGTTCGGCCGTCGGCAGCGGCTGGGCGACGGGCGTGGCGCTTGGCGCGGGCGTGTTGCCGAGCAGTTCGGCGAACGGGTCCCAGTCGGCCGGAATCAGCGGTGCGCCGCCAGCGGGCGGTGGCGCCGGGGTGGTCGCGGGGGGCGGCGGGATCACCGGTTCCGGCGGGCGGAAGTCGTGCTGTTCGGCCGGTACATGGTCCGGACGCGGCGCCGCGCCGGGCGGCGGCGGGGTGAGGAAGTCGAACAGGTCGGGCTTGGTGTCCAGCGGCGAGCCGCCCTGGAAATGCGCCGTCACCGCGGGGTGCGGGGTGGGCGCCGGTTCGGCGAAGGCAGGCGCCGATCCGGCGGCCTGCCGGCTCATCAGGGCGTCGAAGCTGGTGAACGGATCGGTCTGCGGATTGCCGCTGCCGGGCAGGGCGATGTCATGGCCGAGCTGGACGAGGATGTCGTATTCGCCGAGGCGGACGGTCTCGCCGTCCTGCAGCGGCTCGCTGTTGCCGCGGCGCAGGCGGTGCCCGGCATTGACCAGCAGCACGCCGTTGGTGCTGGTGTCGGTGAGGTAGTACACCCCGTCGCGGTTGAGGATGGTGCAGTGGCGGCTGGAGACCAGGCGCTCCGGGTCCGGCAGGACCCAGTCGTTGTCCGGGCCCCGACCGATGGTCAGCTGTCCCTGGTCCAGTACCTTTTCCGAACACTGACCGGGGGTCAGCTTGTGGTAGCTGGTGATGGTCAATCGCAGCGGCATTGCTACTCCTTGCATTGCCAGCGCCCGGCTCTTCCAGGCGCTCACCCCCGTGCCCGAGGGATTTCGGTTCGCATCCAGGCTGGCCCGACGGCTTTCCGGCGTTTCGTCGCCTCGGGAAGACACATCGGGTGGTACCGGATTATAAAAGACTAATCCTACGTCTTTTAAAGATTTGTCCGATCTGCGGTGTCATGCAACTAGTGGCGTTGTGCCTTCCTTGACAAGCCTTGCGGCATGCCACAAGAATTTTGCCAACCTTTCGAGTCATCCGATATTCATCAATGGCTCCTACAAGATCCGACGGAGTGGATCTTACAAGCGAAGGTGAGGGCCGCGCAGCGGCTTCGATGATAGGGAGATCGTCACCGTGCTGGATGTACCCGTTTTGCTGGCTGCCGTATCCCCGGACTCGCCCTGTGGCGACGATCTGGAGTACGACGCCGCGTTCCTCGAACTCGAACGCATCGCCCAGGGCCAACCCGAGCGCCAGATGGGCGATGCCGTGCTGCCCGCCGAACCGCCGGAGTGGCCGCGCGTACGCGCGCTGGCCAGCGAACTGTTCGGCCGTAGCAAGGACCTGCGGGTAGCCAACCTGCTGCTGCAGAGCAACGTCGCCCTCGACGGCCTGGACGGGCTCGCCGACGGCCTGCTGCTGGTCCGCGAGCTGCTCGGCCAGTACTGGGACGGCGTCTATCCGCTGCTCGACGCCGATGACGACAACGACCCCACCTTCCGTATCAACGCCCTCACCGGCCTGGTCGCCGAACCGCTGCTGCAACTGGTCTGGGCGATCCCGCTGGTGCGCTCGCGGGCGTTCGGCCCGGTCAACCTGCGCGCCGCGCTGAACGCCGCCGGGCTGCAACGCTTCGCCAGCGAGACCCTGAGTCCCGAGCAGATCGCCGGCGCCTTCGCCGATGCCGACGCCGATGCGCTGGCCGCCACCCGGCGCGCCCTGGAAGGCGCCCAGGAACATGCCCTGGCCATCGAGAGCGGCGTCGCCGAACGGGTCGGCTCGGCCCAGGGACTCGACCTCGGTCCCCTTCGTCAACTGCTGCGCCAGGCCCTCCAGGTGTTCGACCTGTACGGCCCGCAGGGCGCCGGCGAGCCCTTGGCGCCGGGTGCCGAAGCGGCCGCCGACGAGCAGGGGGGCGCCGCGCCTGTCGCAGCCGTCGCCGCGCCGGCACCGCGAGCCAGCGGCGAGATCGCCAACCGCGAAGACGTCCTGCGCCAGCTCGACCGCCTGCTCGAGTATTACGTTCGCCACGAGCCGTCGAGCCCGGTGCCGGTGCTGCTCAAGCGCGCCAAGACACTGGTGACGGCCGACTTCGCCGAAATCGTGAGGAATCTCATCCCCGATGGGATTTCCCAGTTCGAAACCCTGCGAGGCCCGGAAAGCGAGTAACGCCTAGCGGCCGTCCGGGCCAACGCTGCAAGCCGCCGGGGCGATTCCGACGGCGCTAACAACCGCCGTCGCGCGAGGGAGAAACAAGATGGGAAGCACTACCAGCAGTCAGAAGTTCATCGCCAGGAACCGGGCGCCACGCGTGCAGATCGAGTACGACGTGGAGTTGTACGGTGCCGAGAAGAAGGTCCAGCTGCCCTTCGTCATGGGCGTCATGGCCGACCTCGCCGGCAAGCCCGCCGAACCCCAGGCGGCGGTCGCCGACCGCAAGTTCCTGGAGATCGACGTGGACAACTTCGATGCCCGGCTGAAGGCGATGAAGCCGCGGGTGGCCTTCAACGTACCGAACGTGCTGACCGGCGAAGGCAACCTGAGCCTGGACATCACCTTCGAGAGCATGGACGACTTCAGCCCCGCCGCGGTGGCGCGCAAGGTCGATTCGCTGAACAAGCTGCTCGAGGCGCGTACCCAGCTGGCCAACCTGCTGACCTACATGGACGGCAAGACCGGCGCCGAGGAAATGATCATGAAGGCGATCAAGGACCCGGCCCTGCTTCAGGCCCTGGCCAGCGCGCCGAAGCCCAAAGACGACGAGCCGCAGGCGTAAGAGGATTCCAGCATGGCCGAATTGAGCACCGAGAACCTGGCCCAGGGCCAGACCACCACCGAGCAGACCAGTGAGTTCGCCAGCCTGCTGCTGCAGGAGTTCAAGCCCAAGACCGAGCGCGCCCGCGAAGCGGTGGAGACCGCCGTGCGGACCCTCGCCGAGCATGCCCTGGAGCAGACCAGCCTGATCTCCAACGACGCGATCAAGTCGATCGAGTCGATCATCGCGGCGATCGACGCCAAGCTCACCGCGCAGGTCAACCTGATCATGCACCACGCCGACTTCCAGCAACTGGAAAGCGCCTGGCGCGGCCTGCACTACCTGGTCAACAACACCGAGACCGACGAGCAACTGAAGATCCGCGTGCTGAACATCTCCAAGCCGGAGCTGCACAAGACCCTGAAGAAATTCAAGGGCACCACCTGGGACCAGAGCCCGATCTTCAAGAAGCTCTACGAAGAGGAATACGGCCAGTTCGGCGGCGAGCCCTATGGCTGCCTGGTCGGCGACTACTACTTCGACCAGTCGCCGCCGGACGTCGAGCTGCTCGGCGAGATGGCGAAGATCTCCGCCGCCATGCACGCGCCGTTCATTTCCGCCGCCTCGCCGACGGTGATGGGCATGGGTTCCTGGCAGGAGCTGTCCAACCCGCGCGACCTGACCAAGATCTTCACCACCCCGGAATACGCCGGTTGGCGTTCGCTGCGCGAGTCCGAGGACTCCCGCTACATCGGCCTGACCATGCCGCGCTTCCTGGCGCGCCTGCCCTACGGGGCGAAGACCGATCCGGTGGAAGAGTTCGCCTTCGAGGAAGAAACCGACGGCGCCGACAGCAGCAAGTACGCCTGGGCCAACTCGGCCTACGCGATGGCGGTCAACATCAACCGCTCCTTCAAGCTCTACGGCTGGTGCTCGCGGATCCGCGGCGTCGAGTCCGGCGGCGAGGTGCAGGGCCTGCCGGCGCACACCTTCCCCACCGACGACGGCGGCGTGGACATGAAGTGCCCGACCGAGATCGCCATTTCCGACCGCCGCGAGGCGGAGCTGGCGAAGAACGGCTTCATGCCGCTGCTGCACAAGAAGAACACCGACTTCGCCGCCTTCATCGGCGCGCAGTCGCTGCAGAAACCCGCCGAGTACGACGATCCGGACGCCACCGCCAACGCCAACCTGGCGGCGCGCCTGCCCTACCTGTTCGCCACCTGCCGCTTCGCCCATTACCTGAAGTGCATCGTTCGCGACAAGATCGGTTCCTTCAAGGAGAAGGACGAGATGCAGCGCTGGCTGCAGGACTGGATCCTCAACTACGTCGACGGCGACCCGGCCCACTCCACCGAGACCACCAAGGCCCAGCACCCGCTGGCGGCGGCCGAAGTGGTGGTGGAGGAAGTCGAAGGCAATCCGGGTTACTACAACTCGAAGTTCTTCCTTCGCCCGCACTACCAGCTCGAGGGACTGACGGTATCGCTACGCCTGGTATCCAAGCTGCCTTCGGCCAAAGAGGCCTGAGGCATTCAACGACAGCGCCTGCCATGGTGGCGGGCGCTTGCATAGCGTAGTGGCGCGAGCCACACGGGAGGAAAGATGGCTGTTGATATGTTCATCAAGATCGGCGACGTCAAGGGTGAGTCCAAGGACAAGACTCACGCCGAGGAAATCGACGTGCTGGCATGGAGCTGGGGCATGTCCCAGTCCGGGTCGATGCACATGGGCGGTGGCGGCGGCGCCGGCAAGGTCAACGTGCAGGACCTGTCGTTCACCAAGTACATCGACAAGTCCACGCCCAACCTGATGATGGCCTGCTCCAGCGGCAAGCACTATCCGCAGGCGAAGCTGACCATCCGCAAGGCCGGCGGCGAGAACCAGGTCGAGTACCTGATCATCACCCTGAAGGAAGTCCTGGTGTCCTCGGTGAGCACCGGCGGCAGCGGTGGCGAGGATCGCCTGACCGAGAACGTGACCCTGAACTTCGCCCAGGTCCAGGTCGACTACCAGCCGCAGAAGGCGGATGGCGCGAAGGACGGCGGTCCGGTCAAGTACGGCTGGAACATCCGCCAGAACGTGCAGGCCTGATGAGCCGGCTGCCGGTCATGGCGTGGCCAGGCCATGCCGTGGCCGGTGCGAGCGCTCGCCATGCCGGGTGCCGAAGGCGCGCGCGGCGCGCCGCGGACCTCGTCCGCCCGACCTCCTGCCGGAGGTACTGAATTCCACCGGGTCGTCCGTCGCGTCCGCCGGGCGCCATGGCCGACCCTTCATTCGCATCCGGGCGCCTGGGCTCCCGGCTACAGGGAAGTATCGCGATGATCGCCGAAGAACTGTTGCGCGCCGGGCGCCTGGACGATGCCTTGAAAGCCTTGCAGGAACAGGTGCGCAGCCAGCCGTCGAACGCTACCCTGCGGATCTTCCTGTTCCAGCTGCTGGCCGTGATGGGCCAGTGGGCGCGGGCGCAGAACCAGCTCAAGGTGGTCGGCGAACTGGATGCCTCGGCGCTGCCGATGGTACAGACCTACTCCACCGCCATCGACTGCGAGGCGCTGCGCCGCGAGGTGTTCGCCGGGCGCCTGACGCCGGTGATCCTCGGCCAGCCGGCGGAATGGATCGCGCCGCTGTTGCAGGCCCTGAGCCTGGACGCCGAAGGCCATGGCGAGGCCGCCCAGGCCCTGCGCGAGCAGGCCTTCGACGCCGCGCCGGCGGTGCCCGGGCGGATCGGCGAAGCGCCGTTCGCCTGGCTGGCGGATGCCGACACGCGCCTCGGCCCGGTGCTCGAGGTAATCGTCAACGGTCGCTATGCCTGGTTGCCGATGAGCAACCTGCGCAGCCTCAAGGTCGAGGCGCCGAGCGACCTGCGCGACCTGGTCTGGCTGCCGGCCGAACTGACCCTGGCCAACGGTGGCGCCACCGTCGCGCTGCTGCCGGCGCGCTACGCGGAAACCGTCGAGCACGGCGACGACGCCGCGCGCCTGGGGCGCAAGACCGAATGGCTGGACAGCGGCCTGCCGGTCGGCCAGCGGCTGTTCGTCACCGATGCCGGCGAGACCGCGCTGTTCGACCTGCGTGAACTGGACTTCGAGCCGACGGACGCCTGACATGGCCGAACTGACCCTCCAGGAGCGCCTGCAGCCGTCGCTGCTCGACCGCCTCACCGACGACGAGCCGGGCAACCTCAAGGAAGCCGCGGAGCGCCGGGTGCTGACCCTGAACCAGCTGAAGGCCTCGGTGCTGCGCGACCTGGCGTGGCTGTTCAACACCACTTCGCTGTTCGACCACGGCCCCGCCGCACGGATGCCGGCCGGCAACTCGGTGCTCAACTACGGGCTGCCGGCGCTGGCCGGGCACACCGCGTCGAGCGTCGACGTGCATGCCATCGAGGCGCTGCTCACCGAGACCATCGCCACCTTCGAGCCGCGCATCATCCGTTCTTCGTTGCGGGTGCGCGCGCAACTGCTGCCTGGCGAGATGGACCACAACGCCCTGAGCTTCGAGATCGAGGGCGACCTCTGGGCCGAACCGGCGCCGCTGCGCCTGCTGCTGACCACCAACCTGGACCTGGAGACCGGCCACGTGCGCGTCGCCCAGGGCGAGCGGAGGCGTACATGAACCCGCGCCTGCTCGAGTACTACAACCAGGAATTGCAACACATCCGCGAAAGCGCCGCGGAGTTCGCCGAGGAATTCCCGAAGATCGCCGGGCGCCTGTCGCTGTCCGGCTTCGAGTGCGCCGACCCCTACGTCGAGCGCCTTCTGGAAGGCTTCGCCTATCTCACCGCGCGGGTCCAGCTGAAGCTCGACGCGGAGTACCCGACCTTCACCCACAACCTGTTGGAAATCGCCTACCCGCACTACCTGGCGCCGACCCCGTCGATGACCGTGGTGCAGTTGCGCCCGGACCCCAACGAAGGCGCCCTGAGCAGCGGCTTCAGCGTCGAGCGCGGGGCCTCCCTGCGCGGCCAGCTCGGCCCCGATGACCAG
Organism: Pseudomonas sp. 20-5; assembly: GCF_056782835.1. Taxonomy (NCBI): domain Bacteria; kingdom Pseudomonadati; phylum Pseudomonadota; class Gammaproteobacteria; order Pseudomonadales; family Pseudomonadaceae; genus Pseudomonas; species Pseudomonas sp. 20-5. The sequence goes on from NZ_CM165584.1 coordinate 105,199, forward strand.
ACCGCCTGCGAATACCGCACCGCCCACCCGGTGACCCTGTGGCCGCTGGAAGTGGCCCAGGCCGACTACTTCGGCAATCCCGCCGCGGTGCTCGGCCGCCTCGCCGCCAGCGAGCCGCGGGCCAAGGCCGGCCTGCGCATCCGCCTGCGCAGCGGCGCCGGCATCCCGTTCGACAGCCTGTCGCTGGACGCCCTGCCGCTCTACCTGCACGGCGCCGACGAACAACCCTACCGCCTCTACGAACAATTGCTCGGCAACGCCTGCGCGGTGTTCGTCCGCGCCCCGGACAATGCCTGGGTCGAACGCCTGCCGACGAGCAGCCTGCGTGCGCGCGGCTTCGACGACGAGGACGCGCTGCTGCCGGTGGTGCCGCGGGCGTTCCAGGGCTACCGCCTGCTGCAGGAATACTTCGCCCTGCCGGCGCGCTTCCTGTTCGTCGAGTTCTCCGGCCTGAACCGCGCCCTGCGTCGATGCCACGGCGAGGAGCTGGAACTGGTCGTGCTGTTCGGCAAGCACGACCAGCGCCTGGAGGGCACGGTGGACGCGGAGCAACTGGTGCCGTTCTGCACCCCGGCGATCAACCTGTTCCCGCGCCGCTGCGACCGCATCCACCTGTCCGACCGGGTCAACGAGCATCACGTGATCGTCGACCGCACCCGTCCGCTGGATTTCGAGGTGCATTCGCTGCAACAGGTGAGCGGCCACGGCAGCGGTCCGGAGCAACCCTTCCAACCGTTCTACGCGGTGCGCGACCCGGCGCGCTACGGCCGCGAGCAGGCCTACTTCAGCGTGCGCCGCGAACCGCGCGTGCTGTCCAGCAAGCAGCGGCGCAAGGGCCCGCGCTCGACCTACGTCGGCAGCGAGACCTTCGTCGCCCTGGTCGACGCCGACCAGGCGCCCTATCGCCACGACCTGCGCCAGCTCGGCATCGCCGCGCTGTGCACCAACCGCGACCTGCCGCTGTTCATGCCGATCGGCGCGCACAAGAGCGACTTCACCCTGGAGGACAGCGCGCCGGTCATGCAGGTGCGCTGCCTCGCCGGACCGAGCCGGCCGCGCGCCAGCCGTGCCCACGATGCCAGCGCCTGGCGGCTGATCAGCCAGCTGTCGCTGAACTACCTGTCGCTGGCCGAGCGCGGCCAGGGCGCCGCCGCCCTGCGCGAGCTGCTGCGGCTCTACGGCGACAGCGGCGATCCGGCGCTGCAACTGCAGATCGAGGGCCTGCGCGAGGTCAGCAGCAAGCCTTGCACGCGGCGCCTGCCGATGCCCGGGCCGATCGTCTTCGGCCGTGGCCTGGAGATCACCCTGGACTTCGACGAGAACGCGTTCCGCGGCACCGGGGTGTTCCTTCTCGGCGCTGTGTTCGAGCGCTTCCTGGCACGCTACGTGTCGATCAACAGCTTTACCGAGACGGTGCTGCGCACCGGCGAACGGGGCGAGGTGATGAGATGGCAGGCGAAGCCGGGCAGCCGTCCGAACCTCTGAACCTGCTCGCCGGGATGGCGGCGGCGCCCTGGGACTATGACTTCTTCCAGGCGCTGCGGCGCATCGAGTGCGAGTCGCCGCAACTGCCGCGCCTCGGTCATTCGGTGCGGCTGGCGGACGACCCGCTGCGTCTCGGGCAGAAGCCCGACTGCACCTTCGCGCCCTCGACCCTGGCCTCGGTGAGCCAGGCCGGCACCGCTGCGGTGCCGCGCCTGGACCAGTTCTTCTTCGGCCTCACCGGCCCCAACGGGCCGCTGCCGCTGCACCTCACCGAATACGCCCGGGAACGCCAGCGCAACGTCAACGACGCGACCTTCAAGCGCTTCATGGACGTCTTCCACCACCGCCTGCTGACCCTGTTCTACCGGGCCTGGGCGGAGGCGCGGCCGGAGATCAGCCACGACCGGATCGACGACGACTACTGGTCGGCGCGCCTCGCCGCGCTCTCCGGGCGCGGCATGCCGAGCCTGCGGGGGCGCGAGCCGCTGGCGGATACCGCACGCTACTACTACACCGGCCACCTCGCCGCGCAGACCCGCTACCCGGACGGCCTGCGGGTGATCCTCGCGGAGTATTTCGAGGTCCCGGTGGCGGTCGAGGAATACGTCGGCCAATGGCTGGAGCTGCCCGAGCGCAGCCGCCTCGGCGTCGACTCGACGAGCCTGGGCATGGACGTCTGCCTGGGCACCCACGTCTGGGACCGCCAGCACAAGTTCCGCCTGCGCCTGGGGCCGCTGGACCTCGATCAATACCAGCGCTTCCTGCCCGACGGCGACCACTTCGTCGAGCTGGCCGCCTGGGTCGCCGAATACCTGGGCGAGGAGCTGGACTGGGACGTCAACCTGGTCCTGCAACGCCACGAAGTACCCCCGCTGGGCCTGCAGGGCGGCGGGCGGCTCGGTTTCAACACCTGGCTGGGCGATCCCGGCCAGGACGCCAGGGATCTACTGCTGGCCCGCCAGTACGCCACTGCGCGGCCGCACGAGCACAAGGAGAAGGAACATGAGTGAGATCAGTCGCGTTGCGCTGTTCGGCAAGCTGAACAGCCTGGCCTACAAGGCCATCGAGGCCGCCACGGTATTCTGCAAGCTGCGCGGCAATCCCTATGTCGAGCTGGTGCACTGGTTCCACCAGATCCTCCAGTTGCCGGACTCGGACCTGCACCAGATCGTCCGCCAGTCCGGGATCGACCCGGCGCGCCTGGCCAAGGACCTGACCGAGGCCCTCGACCGCCTGCCGCGCGGCTCGACCTCGATCACCGACCTGTCCTCCCATGTCGAGGAAGCGGTGGAGCGCGGCTGGGTCTACGGCAGCCTGATGTTCGGCGAGAGCCAGGTGCGCACCGGCTACCTGGTGATCGGCATCCTCAAGACGCCGAGCCTGCGCCATGCCCTCACCGGGCTGTCGGCGGAATTCGCCAAGCTCAAGGTCGAGGCGCTCACCGAGCGCTTCGACGAGTACGTCGGCGCCTCGCCGGAGAACGGCCTGTCGGCCAGCGACGGCTTCAACGCCGGCGCCGCCCCGGGCGAGGCCAGCGGCGCCCTGGCGCCGAGCGCGATGGGCAAGCAGGAGGCGCTCAAGCGCTTTACCGTGGACCTCACCGAGCAGGCCCGTAGCGGCAAGCTCGACCCCATCGTCGGGCGTGACGAGGAGATCCGCCAGTTGGTGGACATCCTCATGCGCCGCCGGCAGAACAACCCGATCCTCACCGGCGAGGCCGGCGTCGGCAAGACCGCGGTGGTGGAAGGCTTCGCCCTGCGCATCGTCGCCGGCGACGTCCCGCCGGCGCTGAAGGACGTCGAACTGCGCGCCCTCGACGTCGGCCTGCTGCAGGCCGGGGCGAGCATGAAGGGCGAGTTCGAGCAGCGCCTGCGCCAGGTGATCGAAGACGTGCAGAGTTCCGAGAAGCCGATCATCCTGTTCATCGACGAAGCCCACACCCTGGTCGGCGCCGGTGGCGCGGCCGGCACCGGCGACGCCGCCAACCTGCTCAAGCCGGCCCTGGCGCGCGGCACCCTGCGCACCGTGGCGGCGACCACCTGGGCCGAGTACAAGAAGCACATCGAGAAGGACCCGGCGCTGACCCGGCGTTTCCAGGTGGTGCAGGTGGACGAGCCGTCCGAGCACAAGGCCATCCTGATGATGCGCGGCGTCGCGTCGACCATGGAGAAGCACCACCAGGTGCAGATCCTCGACGAGGCGCTGGAGGCGGCGGTCCGGCTGTCGCACCGCTACATCCCGGCGCGCCAGCTGCCGGACAAGTCGGTGAGCCTGCTGGATACCGCCTGCGCGCGCACCGCCATCAGCCTGCACGCGGTGCCGGCCGAGGTCGACGATAGCCGCCGGCGCATCGAGGCGCTGGAGACCGAGCTGGCGATCATCCGCCGCGAGAGCGCCATCGGCGTCGCCACCGCCGAACGCCAGCGCAACGCCGAGACCCTGCTGGCCGAGGAGCGCGAGCGCCTGTCCGCCCTGGAGCAGCGCTGGGCCGAGGAAAAACGCCTGGTCGACGAACTGCTGGAGACCCGCGCCCGTCTGCGTGCCGCCGCCGAAGCGGTGGACGCCGGCGGCGTGCCGCTGGGCGAAGGCGAGGCGCGTCTCGACGAGGAACAGCGCCAGGCGCTGCATGCGCGGCTGGCGGAGCTGCAGGCGCAACTGAGCGCGTTGCAGGGCGAAGAGCCGCTGATCCTGCCGACCGTGGACTACCAGGCGGTGGCCTCGGTGGTCGCCGACTGGACCGGCATCCCGGTCGGCCGCATGGCGCGCAACGAGATCGACACCGTGCTCAACCTCGACCAGCACCTGAAGAAGCGCATCATCGGCCAGGACCACGCGCTGGAGATGATCGCCAAGCGCATCCAGACTTCCCGCGCCGGCCTCGACAACCCGAGCAAGCCGATCGGCGTGTTCATGCTCGCCGGCACCTCCGGGGTGGGCAAGACCGAGACCGCGCTGGCCTTGGCCGAGGCCATGTACGGCGGCGAGCAGAATGTCATCACCATCAACATGAGCGAGTTCCAGGAAGCCCACACCGTCTCCACCCTCAAGGGCGCCCCGCCCGGCTACATCGGCTACGGCGAGGGTGGCGTGCTGACCGAGGCGGTGCGTCGCAAGCCCTACAGCGTGGTGCTGCTGGATGAAGTGGAGAAGGCCCACCCGGATGTCCACGAGATCTTCTTCCAGGTCTTCGACAAGGGCGTGATGGAGGACGGCGAAGGCCGGGTGATCGACTTCAAGAACACCCTGATCCTGCTCACCACCAACGCCGGCACCGAGATGATCGCCAGCCTCTGCGCCGATCCGGAACTGATGCCCGAGCCGGAAGCCATCGCCAAGTCGCTGCGCGAACCGCTGCTGAAGATCTTCCCGCCGGCGCTGCTCGGCCGCCTGGTGACCATCCCCTACTACCCGCTCAGCGACGACATGCTCAAGGCCATTTCGCGCCTGCAACTGGGGCGGATCAAGAAGCGCGTGGAGGCGACCCACAAGGTGCCGTTCGAGTTCGACGAGGGCGTCGTCGACCTGATCGTCTCGCGCTGCACCGAGACCGAGAGCGGCGGCCGGATGATCGACGCGATCCTCACCAACACGCTGTTGCCGGACATGAGCCGCGAGTTCCTCACCCGCATGCTCGAAGGCAAGCCGTTGGCCGGGGTACGTATCAGTAGCCGCGACAACCAGTTCCACTACGACTTCGCCGAGGCCGAGTGACAACCGGCGACACGCAGAGCAGTAGAAGGAACCGTCGATGGGATTGATGCAACTGACCCGCCTGGTCCAGGTGGATTGCCCGCTGGGGCCGGACGTGCTGCTGTTGCAGCGCATGGAGGGACGCGAGGAACTGGGACGGCTGTTCGCCTACGAGCTGCACCTGGTATCGGAAAATCCCAACCTGCCGCTGGAGCAGTTGCTCGGCAAGCCGATGAGCCTGTCGCTGGAGCTGCCCGGCGGCAGCCGGCGCTTCTTTCACGGCATCGTCGCGCGCTGTAGCCAGGTGGCCGGGCACGGCCAGTTCGCCGGCTACCAGGCCACCCTGCGGCCCTGGCCGTGGCTGCTGACGCGCACCTCGGACTGCCGCATCTTCCAGAACCAGAGCGTGCCGGAGATCATCAAGCAGGTGTTCCGCGACCTCGGCTTTTCCGATTTCGAGGATGCCCTCACGCGCCCCTACCGCGAGTGGGAATACTGCGTGCAGTACCGCGAGACCAGCTTCGACTTCATCAGCCGGCTGATGGAACAGGAAGGCATCTACTACTGGTTCCGCCATGAGCAGAAGCGCCACATCCTGGTGCTCTCCGACGCCTACGGCGCGCATCGCAGCCCGGGTGGCTACGCCAGCGTGCCGTACTACCCGCCGACCCTCGGCCATCGCGAGCGCGACCACTTCTTCGACTGGCAGATGGCACGCGAGGTCCAGCCCGGTTCGCTGACCCTCAACGACTACGACTTCCAGCGCCCCGGCGCGCGCCTGGAGGTGCGTTCGAACATCGCCCGGCCGCACGCGGCGGCCGACTACCCGCTGTACGACTATCCCGGCGAATACGTGCAGAGCCAGGACGGCGAGCAGTACGCGCGCAACCGCATCGAGGCGATCCAGGCGCAGCACGAGCGCGTGCGCCTGCGCGGCGTGGTGCGCGGGATCGGCGCCGGGCACCTGTTCCGCCTGAGCGGCTATCCGCGCGATGACCAGAACCGCGAGTACCTGGTGGTCGGCGCCGAATACCGGGTGGTCCAGGAACTCTACGAAACCGGCAGCGGCGGCGCCGGCTCGCAGTTCGAGAGCGAGCTGGACTGCATCGACGCCAGCCAGTCGTTCCGTCTCCTGCCGCAGACTCCGGTACCGGTGGTGCGGGGTCCGCAGACCGCGGTGGTGGTCGGACCCAAGGGCGAGGAGATCTGGACCGACCAGTACGGCCGGGTCAAGGTGCACTTCCACTGGGATCGCCACGACCAGTCGAACGAGAACAGCTCCTGCTGGATTCGCGTGTCCCAGGCCTGGGCCGGGAAGAACTGGGGTTCGATGCAGATCCCGCGGATCGGCCAGGAAGTGATCGTCAGCTTCCTCGAAGGCGATCCGGACCGGCCGATCATCACCGGGCGGGTCTACAACGCCGAGCAGACGGTGCCCTACGAGCTGCCGGCGAACGCCACCCAGAGCGGGATGAAGAGCCGTTCGAGCAAGGGCGGCACGCCGGCCAACTTCAACGAGATCCGCATGGAGGACAAGAAGGGCGCCGAGCAGTTATACATCCACGCCGAGCGCAACCAGGACAACCTGGTCGAGAACGATGCCTCGCTGTCGGTCGGCCACGACCGCAACAAGAGCATCGGCCACGACGAGCTGGCGCGCATCGGCAACAACCGCACCCGCGCGGTGAAGCTCAACGACACCCTGTTGGTGGGCGGGGCGAAGAGCGACAGCGTCACCGGCACCTACCTGATCGAGGCCGGCGCGCAGATCCGCCTGGTCTGCGGCAAGAGCGTGGTGGAGTTCAACGCCGACGGCACCATCAATATCTCCGGCAGCGCCTTCAACCTCTACGCCAGCGGCAACGGCAACATCGACACCGGCGGCCGCCTCGACCTCAATTCCGGCGGCGCCAGCGAGGTCGACGCCAAGGGCAAGGGCGTGCAGGGCACCATCGACGGCCAGGTACAGGCGATGTTTCCGCCGCCGGCGAAGGGCTGAGGCGGCGGCATCCTGGCTGCCCGCCCTTGGGCGGGACGCCGCGGGAGCCTTGACGATTCGCGCATGTCCTCGCCAGGCAGAAGCGGCGGTCGCTCAAGACCGATGGTGTTGCGCTCAGGGCAGATCGACCTTCAGGCCGCGGCCAGTGCGTATACCGACGTAATAGGCGTCCTTGAGGGCCCTGGAGAGTTCCGGGTCGGTTTCGTCGAATTCCTTCACGGCGATGCTGCCGAGGGTCAACCGGTGCAGTGCGGAACGATCCAGGCTGCGGTCGAGCAGGACGGACCTGATGTACTGCAATTGCTTTTCCGCGGACAGCAGGACCTCGTATCCCGGATAGCGGGCCAGCCGGTCGACGACCAGCGCCAGAGCGCGGTCGATGTATTCGATGGGTGTCATGATCCCTCCCGGGGAAGCAGACCGAAGGAGCCTTTCTCGTTGGAGAACAGTTGTTGCGCGCCGCCTTTGGCGGGATATGACTGTCCCTTTACCGACCAGAAGTCATCGGTCGGCGCAGCGGTGCTGCGCAGGACCTCGACCTTCTGGGTCGTCCTGTAGGAGTTGAGGACCTTGGGTTCGATGGTGTTCGCCGCCCGGTTGGTGCCCATGGGGTTGATTCCCAGCTCCGTGGGCTGCACGCGCGGGCTGAGTGTATACCAGTTGCCCTGCGGCGCTCCGGGGGACTGGTACTGCCACAGGTTCTTGCCGGGCGCGAGGGTTTCCACACGGACCGGATGGTTGAAGTCCAGGCCGTTCATGTACGACTCGGCATCGGCAGGATCGATGTCCTTCGACTTGAAGAACTTGGCGGCGGTTTCACGATTCCCGCGGTAGTTGATGTCGTGGTCGAGGTTGCCGGAACGACCGAACTTATTGTTCAGGTAGGCGCGTCGTTGCGCGGTTTCGGAGGTCACCGCTGCCGGACGACGACCGGCGAGTTTCGGCCCGAAGCCCAGCAATGCCATCCCCGCCACGCCCTGGAACAGGTCGCGGTAGCCGGGACCGAGGCGGTCGCCGAGGTCGCCGAGCAGGGCCATGCCGCCCATCATCAGCCCGCCGATGGCGACGAAGCCGGCCAGCGCCGCGACCCCGGCCATCGCCGCCAGCAGCAGGCCGCCGGCAAGGGCCGCCAGGCCCAGCGCCTCGAGGCCGGTGTGCAGCCATTCCTCCAGGTCGAGGACGAAGGCCACCCGCTCGGTGGGGCCGCCGATGAAGGTGTCCTGGCTGCCGGTCTTGATGTGCGCGCCGCAGACCATCTTGCTCTGCAGGCGTGCCGCCGGCTTGCCGTTGATGTACACGGTGGCGCTGCCTTCGGCGATCAGCACCGGGAACGGCCACAGCGGATGGTTCAGCGGCAGGCCGCTGCAGGTGGCGGAGACGTCGTCGCCGGCGCGCATCGCGTTGCGACTGTTCACGTAGACGTTGAAGCTGCCGCGTATGAGCACCCCGGTGGTCGGCTCGGGTAGCTCGAAGATGGTGGTCAGGCCCTTGACGATCTGGAACATCGACAGCCCGCCGGCGGCGATCGAGCCGGCCAGGATCACCGCGGCCAGGCCGCCGGTGGCGGCGGTGGCGGCGACCACGGCGGCGCCGATCAGGGCTCCGGCCACGGCTCCGGCGACCATCGCGGCGACACCGAAACCGTGGGCTATCTCATCGCCCAGTCGGGCGGCGGCTTGCGCATCCATGCGTCGGTACTCGGGTCAGCTAGGGGTCGGGCGCGGGACCAGGGTCTGCATCGCCTGCTTCCAGGCCGGCTCGTGGTGCGGCAGGTCAGCCGGGGTGGTGGTCAGGGTGGTGATCAGCACCGCCGGGCGGCGCTCGATGAATACCTGGCGCAGCATCAGGTCGCGGCCCTCGCGCTGCCACTGGTAGTCGAGGAGCACGGCGGCGTGGCCGTGAATGTTGATGTCCCAGCGCTTGTGCAGCTTGAAGCCGGGCAATTGCTTCTCGGCATTCTCCAGTTGGCGGGCGACATAGTCGGCGAACGGCGCGTCGCCCTGGCTGGCGTCGCGGCTGATGACGAAACTGGCTTCGCGGGCGGGGCCGCTGGCGGGGAGCTTGAAGATGTTGATGCTCTGGTCCTGCCAGGCATCGGGAATCTCGAGATCGGCTTCGTGGAGGCGATAGAGCGTCACTGTGTTAACCCCTTCCCTAGGATTCTGAGTGAGTCATTGCTGGACAAAAGCTTTACGGAATGTTGCTCGCGAATCAAGGCTTTCCTGGCCCGAAGCGGCCTTTCGTGATGGCCTTCTGCCTGTTCGCCGTCGGTCGGGGCGCTCGTCGGAATCTGTGTCACGCATCTCCCCTTTCCACCGCATCCGCGCCTATGCTGCTTGGGTGGCGCCGCTCCAACGGCGCCAGTGATGGACGTGGATCAAGGATGATTTCATGGCACTTGCGCAACAGACCCGCCTGGTCCGGGTCGACAGTCCGCTCGGCGCGGAGGTCCTGCAATTGCAGCGAATGGAGGGTCGCGAAGAGCTCGGCCGGCCGTTCGCCTACGAGCTGGAACTGATCTCGGAAAACCCCGACCTGCCACTCGACGGGCTGCTGGGCAAGCCGGCCAGCCTGGCGCTGGAACTGCACGACGGCAGCCGGCGGCATTTCCACGGCATCGTCGCCGCTTGCAGCCAGGGATCCGGCAACGGCCAGTTCGCCAGCTACCAGGTCACCCTGCGCCCCTGGCTGTGGCTGCTGACGCGCACCTCCGACTGCCGCATCTTCCAGAACCAGAAGGTCCCGGACATCATCAAGCAGGTGTTCCGCGACCTCGGCTTCTCCGACTTCGAGGACGCCCTGAGCCGCTCCTACCGCGAGTGGGAATACTGCGTGCAGTACCGCGAGACCAGTTTCGACTTCGTCAGCCGGCTGATGGAGCAGGAAGGCATCTACTACTGGTTCCGCCACGAGCAGAGCCGCCACATCCTGGTGCTCTCCGACGCCTACGGCGCGCACCAGAGCCCGCCGAACTACGCCAGCGTGCCCTACTACCCGCCGACCCTGGAACAGCGCGAGCGCGACCATTTCTACGACTGGCACATGGCGCGCGAGGTGCAGTCCGGCTCACTGAGCCTCAACGACTACGACTTCCAGCGTCCCGGCGCGCGCCTGGAGGTGCGTTCGAACATCGCCCGCTCGCACGCGGCGGCCGACTACCCGCTGTACGACTACCCCGGCGAATACGTGCAGAGCCAGGACGGCGAGCAGTACGCGCGGACCCGTATCGAAGCCTTGCAGGCGCGCTACGAACGGGTGCGCCTGCGCGGCCGCGCCCGCGGCCTGGGTTCGGGCCACCTGTTCAAGCTCAGCGGCTACCCGCGCGAGGACCAGAACCGCGAGTACCTGGTGGTCGGCGCCGAGTACCGGGTGGTCCAGGAACTCTACGAGACCGGCGGCGGCGGGGTCGGCGCGCAGTTCGAGAGCGAGCTGGACTGCATCGATGCCGGCCAGGCCTACCGCCCCTTGCCGACCACTCCGCTGCCGATCGTCCGTGGCCCGCAGACTGCGGTGGTGGTCGGGCCCAAGGGCGAGGAGATCTGGACCGACCAGTACGGCCGGGTCAAGGTGCATTTCCACTGGGACCGCCACGACCAGTCCAACGAGAACAGCTCCTGCTGGATGCGCGTCTCCCAGGCCTGGGCGGGGAAGAACTGGGGCTCGATCCAGATCCCGCGGATCGGCCAGGAAGTGATCGTCAGCTTCCTCGAAGGCGACCCGGACCGGCCGATCATCACCGGGCGGGTCTACAACGCCGAGCAGACGGTGCCCTACGAGCTGCCGGCGAACGCTACCCAGAGCGGCACCAAGAGCCGTTCGAGCAAGGGCGGCACGCCGGCCAACTTCAACGAGATCCGCATGGAGGACAAGAAGGGCGCCGAGCAGTTGTTCATCCATGCCGAGAAGAACCAGGACATCGAGGTCGAGAACGACGAGACCCACTGGGTCGGCCACGACCGGACCAAGACCATCGACCACGACGAGACCGTGCACGTGAAGCACGATCGCACCGAGACCGTGGACAACAACGAGACCATAACCATCGGCGTCGACCGCACCGAGAAGGTCGGCAACAACGAGAAGATCAGTATCGGCGCGAACCGCACCGAGGACGTCGGCAGCAACGAGACCATCAGCATCGGCGTTGACCGCACCGAGAAGGTCGGCAGCAACGAGAGGATCAGCATCGGTGCCAATCGCACCGAGGACGTCGGCAACGACGAGACCATCAGCATCGGCGCGAACCGTAGCGAGTCGGTGGGCAACAACGAGACGATCAGCATCGGCGCCGACCGCAGCGAGTCGGTGGGCGCCAACGAGACCATCGACATAGGCGGCAACCAGAGCACCAGCATCGGCAAGAACGAGTCGCGCAGCGTCGGCCAGGGCCGCGATACCTCGGTGGGCAAGGACGATAGCCTGGACGTGGGCAAGAGCTTCACGCTCAACGCCGGCGACTCGATCACCCTGGTCACCGGTGCCGCCAGCATCCGCATGAAGAAGGACGGCAGCATCGTCATCAGCGGCAAGAACATCACCATCGACGGATCCGGGGCGATCAACGTCAAGGCCGACAGGAACGTGGTGGTGAAGGGACGCAAGATCCTCCAGAACTGAAGCGGCGCAGAGCCAGGGAGTCAGCGCATGAGTGTCGAGATCCATCTACCTGGGGCCACGACGGCCCTTCCCGCGCGCCTGGACGGCGTGGTCATCGGCGTCCTCCTCGACGTGCCGGACGCCGCCGCTCCGGTGGTCGCCTATCCCGGTTGCCCGAGCGAGCACGGCCTGGCGGCGGCCACCACCACCCAGCTCAGTCGCGCCGACATCGGCGCCCAGGTAGCGCTGATGTTCGTCGCCGGCGATCCGCGCCAGCCGCTGCTGATCGGCCGCATCCAGCGCCTGCCGCAGGAAGCGCTGGCGCAACTGGACGGCGAGCGCCTGGAGTTCAGTGCCGAACGCGAGATCGTCCTGCGTTGTGGCAAGGCCAGCATCACCCTGACCCGCGCCGGCAAGGTGATCATCCGTGGCGCCTATCTTTCCAGCCGCTCCACCGGGGTCAACCGGATCAAGGGCGGTTCGGTGCAGATCAACTGAGCGCGGCGGGCCCGACATGGAACTGTTGAACGCCACCCCGCTGGCCGCCGCCTACAACCAGGGGCTCGACGCCGAAGGCCGGGAGTCGCTGGTGGTGATCGCCAAGGGCAGTTTCGACCTGCCGCTGGACGGTCGCGAGGCGCGCCTGCTGGACGAGCAGCAGACGCTGCTGATGGTCGATGAATTCTATGGCGAGCCGGGGTTTTCCGCGCCGCGCCGGGAGTGCGAGTTCGTTCCCTTCAAGCCGTTCTGCGATGTGCTGGTGCTGGGCAGCGCCCAGGCGCCCGGCGGGCGGCCGGTACAGCAGTTGACCGCGGGCATCCGCGTCGGCCGGGTGAGCAAGGCGCTGACGGTGCATGGGCCGCGCCAGTGGGAACCGGGATTGCTCGGTGCCGGCGCGGGCGTCGCGCAGCCGTTCCAGCGCCAGGACATTTCCTACGCCAGTGCCTTCGGCGGCAGCCATGCCTCGCCGGACAACCCCGGTTTCATGGATTGCTACATGGCCAATCCGGCCGGATGTGGCTGGTTTCCGCGCAGCGCCGACACCGCCGAGATCGTCGGCACGCCGATGCCGGCCACGGAAAAGCTCGGCGAGCCGGTGGACAGCCCCCACGGCCGCTTCACGCCGATGGCGCTCGGCCCGCTCGGCCGCCACTGGCAGGCCCGGGTCGGCTTCGCCGGCCGCTACGACGACGCCTGGCTGGCCGAGCGCTTCCCGTTCCTGCCCGCCGACTTCGACGAGCGCTACTTCCAGTCCGCGCCGGCCGACCAGTGGACCGACCATCTGCGCGGCGGCGAGGAGGTCCTGCTGCTCAACCTCACCGGCGAGGAGCGCGCGGCCTTCCGCGTGCCGCGCAGGGAGGTCCCGGTGACCTTCTTCCTGAAAAAGGGTGGCCACGAAACCGCGCAAGCACGGATCGATACCCTGCTGGTGGACTGCGACGCCCGTCGCGTGGAAGTCACCTGGCGCATTCGCCGGCCGTTGAAGCGCAACCTGTTCGAGATCGCCCAGGTGCTGGTCGGCAGCAAGTCCGCCGCCTGGTGGCGCGCCCGCGAGCTGGGCAAGGACTACTACCCCTCGCTTGCCGCGTTGGCACGCAGCCGCCAGGCCGAGGAGGACGAGGCATGAGCCAGGCCCTGAGCATCGTCGCCTCCGGCATGGTCAGCGCGGTCGGCCTCAGCGCGCCGGCCAGCTGCGCGGCGATCCGCTGCGCCCTGGACAACTTCCAGGAGACGCGTTTCATCGACCAGGGCGGCGAATGGTTGGTCGGCGCTCCGGTGATGCTGCCCGAGCCGTCCTCCGGCTACGCGCAATTGGTGGGGATGGCTGCCATGGCCATCGCCGAATGTGTGGCCGGGTTGCCCGCCGAGGACATTCGCGAAATGCCGTTGCTGCTTGGCGTTGCCGAAGTCGACCGGCCCGGACGACTGGCGGGGTTGGAGCAGCCTTTGCTACAGGCCATCGAAGAGCGCCTGGGTTACCGCTTCCATGAACGTTCCTGTGTCATCCCGCGCGGTCGGGTGAGCGCCGCGGTGGCGCTCCTCAACGCGCGCAAGCTCATCGAACAGGGGTGTTCGAAGGTGCTGATCGCCGGAGTCGATTCCTACCTGACCGCGGCGACGCTGGCGGCCTACCAGGAACGCGACCGGCTGCTGGGCAGCCACTGCCAGGATGGCTTCATCCCCGGCGAAGGCGCGGCGGCGGTACTGGTGACGGCCGCGTGCGCCAGCGAGGAACCGCAATTGCTGTGCCTGGGGCTGGGGTTCGGGGTGGAGAAGGCTACCGTCGAAAGCGAGGGCCTGCCGCTGCGGGCGGATGGCCTCACCCAGGCGGTGAAAGCGGCGTTCGCGGACTGCGGGTTCGGTTACGAACTTGTCGACTATCGCCTGGCAGACCTCCCCGGCGAGCAGTATTACTTCAAGGAGGCCGCGCTGGCCTTGAGTCGAACCCTGCGGGTGCGCAAGGAGCGCGTCGAACTCTGGAGCCCTGCGGATTGCATCGGCGAGTGCGGAGCGATGACAGGCCCCGCGCTGCTGTGCATCGCCCTTGCCGCCTCACGCAAGGGGTATGCACACGGCCCGCAGGTACTCTGTCATTCGGGCAACGATGCTGGCGAACGGGCCGCGGTGGTGCTTGGCTACCAGCGAGTGAGGGCGAACTAGATGGCCAACGAGGTCTATGCCAACGGCCGCGAGCTCTCCTGCAAGTCGGCCTCGGGGAAATCGATAGCGTCGTTCCCCGACGTCTGCTTCACGCCGCCTCAGGCACCACCGACGCCGTTGGGCGTGCCGGTCCCCTACCCTAATACCGGCATGTCGAAGGACACCACCCGAGGTAGCCGGACCGTAAGGATCACCCGCAAGGAAGTGATGCTCAAGAACAAGAGCCACTTCAAGAAGAGCTACGGCGACGAGGCTGGGCGTGCGCCGAAGAAAGGCATCATCACCAGTACCAATACCGGCAAGGTCTATTTCACTTCATGGTCGATGGACGTGAAGATCGAAGGCCTGAACGTCGTCCGCCATCTCGACCTGACCACCCACAACCACAACCCCTCTCCCGGCAATACCGCGACCTGGCCGCACACCTCGAAGATGAAGGCGGCCTTCAAGCCGGGCGGCAAGTGTGCCGGCATGGAGCACCTGCGCCTGCAGCCCTACAGCAAGGCGTGCCCTAGCACCGCGGGCGGGGGCGCACAGACCGGCCACCACCTGATTCCTGGTCGCTGTATGCGCGGCAAGGCCGGCTACAGCCACTCCAAGGCCCCGGTGATCTGTGTGTCGCGCGGCAACCAGCACCAGGGCTCGCACAAGCGTTGTCACGCGAAGTTCGATCCGGTCGAACTGGACCACTTCGACAAAGGCAAGCCGTTCAAGTACGAAACCGCGCGCAACACCGCGGCTGCTTCGGCAGGGGGAGCGTTGAGCCCGCCGCGCGAGCTGACGAAAAAAGAAAAGGAGTGCGTCGCCTTCCAGCTCGACCAGTACTACAAGGCCAAGCCCAAGAAGGGGCCGGGCTGCACCACCGCCACGAACCTCCGCGCCTCGGGCGCGGCGGGAAAAGTCATACCACCCGCGCGTTCCGCGCCGGCACCTGCGGGACGTCCATAGGAACTGAACCATGGCAAAGAGCGAGACCGCCCTCTATTTCACCAACGTCATTGCGATCGGGCCTCAAGAGGCGCTGCTCGCCGGGCACCTCTACCTGGAGGGCGCGGAACCCAGCGTGACCCGGGTGATGATGATCGACCAGGACGACTGGTTCCACGTCTACGATATCCCCGAAGTCGTCTACAGCGCCCTGCAGAGGAGTCCGCGGCGCGGGCAGCAGAAAGGTGACTACTGCTTCCTGGGACGCGCCGGCCTGTTGCGTGAACACCCGTCCGGGCAGTCCAGCACGGATGCCACGCTGGACATCGACAACGTCTACCTGATGGATCTCTGCGAGGTGGACGGTGAGCTCTATGCCTGCGGCACCCAGAACCAGGTGCTGCGGCAGAACAAGGGCGTTTGGCAGCGTATCGACCAGGGGCTTTATGTCCCCCTGGGGGACGAGGTTACCGCTTGCCTGAACGGTATAGACGGGTTTTCGCGCGACGATGTGTATGCCGTCGGCGATGCCGGCGCCATCTGGCATTGGGACGGCAAGGGCTGGCAGGCATCGGCGGCGCCCACCAACCTGCCGCTCTACTGCGTGCACTGCGCCGCCGATGGCACTGTCTACATAGGCGGTTCCGGCGGCATCCTGCTACGCGGCAGTGCACAGGTCGGCTGGACCGATATCGGCGACCGCGACCTGTGCTCGGAGGTACTGGAGAATATGGTGGAGTTCGCCGGCAAGCTCTATGTGACCGCGACCGACCAGTTGCTCGAGTACGACGGTACGCGCCTGAGTGAGACCAAGGTGCCAGTGCAGGGTAAGAAGGCTTACTACGCCATCGATGCCAAACCCGAGGTGATGTGGGTGGTGGGCGATGAATGCGTGCTCAGCTACGACGGCGGCACCTGGCAGCGTCATGTCTGCCCGGAGAACTGATCGACGATGAATGTCGCCGCTGTCATCGACCAGCACGTCGAGGAGGCCGGCTTTCTGGCGGGGCTGCGCGACCATGCCGTGCGTGCTCCCCACTACGACCTGGCGCACCTGCTGGATCTCGACAATCGGATTGAGGCGCATCTGGATGCGTTGCAGATAGGTGGACTGAGGAGCCTGGACCTGGTGCTGAAGGCGCTGGACACAAACGCCGAGGGAGAGGTTTTCGTCGCTGCGATACTGGTGTTTCGTGGCACGAACGGTACAGCCCTGGCCCAGTTGTGCGAGCACCTACGGCGTTTTCCCGAGGGCGCGCGATTCTTCGCCGCAGCCCTCGGCTGGCTCGACTGGGACCAGGCGCGGCCCTGGGTGGAGCGCCTGCTGGCCTCGCCCGAGCCGCTGTTCCGCGCCATTGGCCTGGCCGCCTGCGGCATGCACCGGCATGACCCGGGGCCGGCGCTGCTGTCCGCCCTTGGCCACGCCGACCCGGCGGTGCTGGCGCGCGCCGCGCGCACCGCCGGCGAGCTGCGTCGGCGCGACCTGATGGCGAATATTCGCGCCTATCGCGCCCACGATGACCCGAGCCTGCGCTTCTGGGCCAACTGGGCCACCGCGCAGATGGGCGACGAGGAGGCGTTGGGGCCATTGCGTGCGTTCGCCGGGCAGCCCGGCCCGTTCCAGCTGCCGGCGACCATGGTGCTGCTCGCCTGGCAGCCGCGCGACACCAGCATGGCCTGGATTCGCCAACTGATGCAGGCGGCGGACACGCGGCGGATCGGCATCCAGGCCACCGGCCTGTTCGGCGATCCGGTGGCGGTGCCCTGGCTGATCCAGCAGATGCGCGACGAGAGTCTGGCGCGGGTCGCCGGCGAGGCCTTCAGCCTGATCACCGGCGCCGACCTGGCGCTGCTCGACCTGGAGCTGGAGGCCTTGCCCGACTACGACCCTGGCCCCAACGACGATCCCGACGACGACAACGTCGCCCTCGACGACGACGAGAACCATAGCTGGCCGGAGGCGGAGCGAGTCTCCGCCTGGTGGCGTGACCACGGCGCGCGTTTCGTCGCCGGGCGCGCCTACCTGCTCGGCGAACCGCTGGGCGAGGCGCGCTGCCGCCAGGTCCTGCGTGACGGCCAGCAACGCCAGCGAATGGCTGCGGCGTGCCTGCTGGCGCGCTTCGTGCCGAACCTGCCGCTGTTCCCCACCGGTGCGCCGGTGCGCCGCCAACTGGACCTGTTCTGATAGCTGGCTGGCGCCGGGCGGCCAGGTCATGGCCGCTGGCGCGGTGCGCCGGATTTTCCCATTCGACGAATTTCCCTGCACGTAGCCAACCGGTTGACTGAAACCTTTCACCACTTATGCGGGACGAATGGAAATGCCACTCGTTTGCCATGATAGCCTGTCGACATCCTCTGGAAATATCGTGAAAAAAGCTGACAACGTGCGAGATAGAGGGATTTTTTAATTTATGGTTAAGCTTCGGGCATTAGCGTTGAGCACCAGAAGTGACCGGTCGGTCACATAGGTCGCTCTGCGTTTGTTGTGCCTTTTTCCTATGGGGAAAGCGTCGGCAGACGTGGGAAAATTCAATCGATCCATTCATCGAGGTTCCGAACCATGCCAGACCGTATGCGGGGCGTTAAGTCCGATTCTCCAGAGCAGGAAAGCGCTGACGACGCATTGAAAAGGATTGTCGATGGATTCCAGCATTTCCGCCGGGAGGTCTTTCCCGAGCAGCAGGCGCTGTTCAAGAAGCTCGCCAATAGCCAGCGGCCGCGGGCGATGTTCATCACCTGCGCGGATTCGCGCATCGTTCCCGAGCTGATCACCCAGAGTTCCCCCGGCGACCTGTTCGTCACCCGCAACGTCGGCAACGTGGTGCCGCCCTACGGGCAGATGAACGGTGGCGTCTCCACCGCCATCGAATACGCCGTGCTGGCGCTGGGCGTGCACCACATCATCGTCTGCGGCCACTCCGACTGCGGGGCGATGCGCGCCGTGCTCGATCCGCAGACCCTGGAACGCATGCCGACGGTCAAGGCCTGGCTGCGGCACGCCGAGGTGGCACGCACGGTGGTGGCGGACAACTGCGACTGCGGCGCCAGCCACGACACCCTCGGAGTGCTCACCGAAGAGAACGTGGTGGCCCAGCTCGATCACCTGCGCACCCACCCCTCGGTGGCCTCGCGCCTGGCCAGCGGGCAACTGTTCATCCACGGCTGGGTGTACGACATCGAGAGTGCGCAGATCCGCGCCTACGACGCCAAGCAGGGTCGCTTCCTGCCCCTCGACGGCGAGCATCCGGTGCCGATGGCCACGCCCGCGCCGCGCTACCTGAACTCGTGATAGCGGCGGCCGTGCGGGCCGCCGGATAACAACAGCGTTTTCGCGTCACCTTTCGCCGTTCCTGCCATGGACGACCTCTGGGAAGCCCCGTTCCGGGGCTGAACGGGTCGCTATTACAAGAAAAAACACACTGCGCACACACAACCGGCGCCGGGCCTGGTCCTGGCGTCGCTCCCTCGTCGTGGAAAAAATTCGCAGGAGAACTGTGCCATGCATGTTTCAAAGGTGTTTCCGTCCCTCCGGGACACGTTGCCGCGGGACCTGATGGCCTCCGTGGTGGTGTTCCTCGTCGCCCTGCCGCTGTGCATGGGCATCGCCATCGCCTCCGGGATGCCGCCGGCCAAGGGCCTGCTCACCGGCATCGTCGGTGGCCTGGTGGTCGGCTTCCTGGCCGGCTCGCCGCTACAGGTTAGCGGCCCGGCGGCCGGCCTCGCGGTGCTGGTCTTCGAACTGGTGCGTACCTACGGGGTGGCCATGCTCGGGCCGATCCTGCTGCTCGCCGGCGCCATCCAGCTGCTCGCCGGGCGGCTGCGCCTGGGCTGCTGGTTCCGGGTCACCTCGCCGGCGGTGGTATACGGGATGCTCGCCGGCATCGGCATCCTCATCGTCCTTTCGCAATTGCACGTGATGCTCGACCTGGCGCCCAAGGCGTCCGGCCTCGACAACCTGCTGGCATTCCCCCAGGCGGCGTTCGCCGCGCTCGGCTCGCTGGGCATGGACAGCGGCCTCGACGCGGCGCTGCTCGGGCTGGGCACCATCGCGGTGATGTGGGGCTGGGACAAGCTGCGTCCGCAACGCCTGCGCTTCCTACCCGGCGCGCTGCTCGGCGTGAGCCTGGCGACCCTGGCCAGCCTTTGGCTGGCGCTGGACGTGCGGCGGGTCGAGGTACCGGCCAACCTCGGCGAGGCCATCGACTGGCTACGCCCGGCCGACCTGCTGGCCCTGGCCGATCCCTCCCTGCTGCTGGCGGCGGTGGTGGTGGCCTTCATCGCCAGTGCGGAGACCCTGCTCTCGGCGGCGGCGGTGGATCGCCTGCACGACGGCCCGCGCTCGGACATGGATCGCGAGTTGTCCGCCCAGGGGGTCGGCAACATGCTCTGCGGCCTGCTCGGCGCGCTGCCGATGACCGGGGTGATCGTACGCAGCTCGGCCAACGTCAATGCCGGTGCGCGAACCCGCGCCTCGGCGATCTTCCACGGCCTCTGGTTGCTCGCCTTCGTCCTCCTGCTCGGCAGCCTGCTGCGGCAGATTCCGGTGGCGAGCCTGGCGGGGGTGCTGGTCTATACCGGGGTCAAGCTGGTCGATTTCAAGGCCCTCGGCAACCTCTCTCGCTACGGCCGGATGCCGATGCTGGTGTACACGGCCACCGCCCTGGCCATCGTCTTCACCGACCTGCTGACCGGCGTGCTGGTGGGCTTCGCCCTGACCCTGCTGAAGCTGGTGCTGAAGGCGGCGCGGCTGAAGATCGCCCTGCGCTACACCGGCGAGCATGAAGCCGAGCTGCGCCTGAGCGGCGCCGCGACTTTCCTCAAGGTGCCGGCGCTGTCGCGGGTGCTCGACGAGGTCAAGCCGGGGACCACCCTGCACGTACCGATGGATAACCTCAGCTATGTCGACCATGCCTGCATGGAGCTGCTCGAGGACTGGGGGCGGATGGCACCGGTGCAGGGCTCGCGCCTGGTGATCGAACCGCGCGCCTTGAAGCGTCGCCTGGAAGGGCGCCTGCGCGGCAGCGTCGGGTTGGGCGGCGCGCGCAATGGCGGGGCGGTCAGCCCAGGCTGAGTTCCACCCCGAGCTGCTTCGACAGGCACGGCCACTGCTGCCAGGCGGCGACCACCCGCGGGTTCTTCAGGTTCTCGCGGTAGGCGCGGGCCGAGTCGGCGTCGAAGGTGGTGGCGTCGAGCATGTTCTCCACCGCATGGTGGACGGCTTCGTCCAGCCGGTTGGCGAACGGCTCGCCGATCAACTGGTGGGCCACCAGGTTGGCCACGGTGGTGTCCAGCGGGATCAGCGCCTGGCCGAAGTGGGCGATGTAGCGGTCGTTCACTTCTTCCACCAGGCGGTGCGCCAGGTAGGCCTCATCGAGCAGGGCGTCGAGGCCGTCGTGGCCGGCGAGCAACGCCGGCGGGGTGAGGAAGAACTGCTCGGCGACCTTCAGCACCGGCTTGATCCGTTCCTCGATGCCGGCTTCGCGGGCCACGCTGTTGGCGGCGTCGAGCAGGTCCGGTACCTGTTCGACGTAGGCGTGGACGAAGCGGGTGAGTATGTCTTCCGTGTTCTCGCCTTGCGGCTGGATGGTGCGATGCAGGCGGGGCAGGCGGCTGGCTATCAGATCAGCCAGGTGACCGTGGCGGGCTTCGCTGAGGTGCGCCTGCTGGATGAGTTCACGGAGGGCAGCGGTGTTCATGGGGTCTCCCATACAACGGGGATGGTGAAGAAGAGGAGAAACATAGCCGGCGGCGCGCGCCGGCTAAGACGCGATTGTCATAATCGCTTCGTGGTTATGCGAGGATGATATATCAGGCGGCCACCATTCGCCTGCAAAGCCACGCCGCTCGCGGCTTTTAGAGAAGAATCGGCACTTTCCAGCGACATTTTTACGCTGCGTTGTTATGTCGCAGCCGCTGTCTATACTCCCACTCGAATGCTGAACCTGATGAACCCGGCCTGCCTTGCTGTGTGCCGAGGTGCGACGGTCAAAGTTCGTTGTCTTGGCGGTCCACCCCTTGGCCGTTGGCGTCTGCCGGCGGGATAAAAACAACGATAAGGGGAACCCGAATGCTGCGACATCCACGAGTCTGGATGGGCTTCCTTTTGCTCTCGGCGATCAGCCAGGCGAATGCCGCCTGGACGGTCAACATGGCCCCGGGCGCTACCGAGGTGAGCCGGTCCGTCTTCGACCTGCACATGACCATCTTCTGGATCTGCGTGGTGATCGGCGTGCTGGTCTTCGGCGCGATGTTCTGGTCGATGATCGTCCACCGCCGCTCCACCGGCCAGCAGCCGGCGCATTTCCACGAGAGCACCACGGTGGAAATCCTCTGGACGGTGGTGCCGTTCGTGATCCTGGTGGTGATGGCGGTGCCCGCCACCCGCACCCTGATCCACATCTACGACACTTCCGAGCCGGAGCTGGACGTGCAGGTCACCGGCTACCAGTGGAAGTGGCAGTACAAGTACCTGGGCCAGGACGTCGAGTACTTCAGCAACCTGGCCACCCCGCAGGACCAGATCCACAACCGGCAGGCGAAGGACGAGCATTACCTGCTGGAGGTGGACGAGCCGCTGGTGCTGCCGGTGGGCACCAAGGTGCGCTTCCTGATCACCTCCAGCGACGTGATCCATTCCTGGTGGGTGCCGGCCTTCGCGGTCAAGCGCGACGCCATCCCCGGCTTCGTCAACGAGGCCTGGACCAAGGTCGACGAGCCCGGCATCTACCGCGGCCAGTGCGCCGAGCTGTGCGGCAAGGACCACGGCTTCATGCCGATCGTGGTCGACGTCAAGCCCAAGGCCGAGTTCGACCAGTGGCTGGCCAAGCGCAAGGAAGAGGCGGCGAAGGTCAAGGAACTGACCAGCAAGGAGTGGACCAAGGAAGAGTTGGTTGCGCGCGGCGACAAGGTCTACCACACCATCTGCGCCGCCTGCCACCAGGCCGAAGGCCAGGGCATGCCGCCGATGTTCCCGGCGCTGAAGGGCTCGAAGATCGTCACCGGGCCCAAGGAGCACCACCTGGAAGTGGTCTTCAACGGCGTGCCCGGCACCGCCATGGCGGCCTTCGGCAAGCAGCTCAACGAGGTCGACCTGGCCGCGGTGATCACCTACGAGCGCAACGCCTGGGGCAACGACGATGGCGACATGGTCACCCCGAAAGACGTCGTCGCCTACAAGCAGAAACAACAATAGGAGACCGCCATGAGTGCTGTGATCGATACGCCCGACCACCATGCCGGCGACCACCACCACGGACCGGCCAAGGGCCTGATGCGCTGGGTGCTGACGACCAACCACAAGGACATCGGCACCCTCTACCTGTGGTTCAGCTTCATGATGTTCCTGCTCGGCGGCTCGATGGCCATGGTGATCCGCGCTGAGCTGTTCCAGCCCGGCCTGCAGATCGTCGAGCCGGCGTTCTTCAACCAGATGACCACCATGCACGGCCTGATCATGGTCTTCGGCGCGGTGATGCCGGCCTTCGTCGGCCTGGCCAACTGGATGATCCCGCTGATGATCGGCGCGCCGGACATGGCCCTGCCGCGGATGAACAACTTCAGCTTCTGGCTGCTGCCGGCGGCCTTCGGCCTGCTGGTCAGCACCCTGTTCATGCCCGGCGGCGGCCCCAACTTCGGCTGGACCTTCTATGCGCCGCTGTCGACCACCTTCGCCCCGCACAGCGTGACCTTCTTCATCTTCGCCATCCACCTGGCCGGGATCAGCTCGATCATGGGCGCGATCAACGTGATCGCCACCATCCTCAACCTGCGCGCCCCGGGCATGACCCTGATGAAGATGCCGCTGTTCGTCTGGACCTGGCTGATCACCGCGTTCCTGTTGATCGCGGTGATGCCGGTGCTGGCCGGCGTGGTGACCATGATGCTGATGGACATCCACTTCGGCACCAGCTTCTTCAGCGCCGCCGGCGGCGGCGACCCGGTGCTGTTCCAGCACGTGTTCTGGTTCTTCGGCCACCCCGAGGTGTACATCATGATCCTGCCTGCCTTCGGTGCGGTCAGTGCGATCATCCCGACCTTCGCGCGCAAGCCGCTGTTCGGCTACACCTCGATGGTCTACGCCACCGCCAGCATCGCCTTCCTCTCCTTCGTGGTCTGGGCGCACCACATGTTCGTGGTCGGCATCCCGGTCACCGGCGAGCTGTTCTTCATGTACGCCACCATGCTGATCGCGGTGCCCACCGGGGTGAAGGTGTTCAACTGGGTGACCACCATGTGGGAGGGTTCGCTGACCTTCGAGACGCCGATGCTGTTCGCCGTGGCCTTCGTCATCCTGTTCACCATCGGCGGCTTCTCCGGACTGATGCTGGCGATCGCCCCGGCGGACTTCCAGTACCACGACACCTACTTCGTGGTCGCCCACTTCCACTACGTGCTGGTGCCCGGCGCGATCTTCGGCATCTTCGCCTCGGCCTACTACTGGCTGCCGAAGTGGACCGGCCACATGTACGACGAGACCCTCGGCAAGCTGCACTTCTGGATGAGCTTCATCGGCATGAACCTGGCGTTCTTCCCGATGCACTTCGTCGGCCTCGCCGGCATGCCGCGACGGATCCCCGACTACAACCTGCAGTTCGCCGACTTCAACATGGTTTCGTCGATCGGCGCCTTCATGTTCGGCACCACCCAGCTGCTGTTCCTGTTCATCGTCATCAAGTGCATCCGCGGCGGCAAGCCGGCCCCTGCCAAGCCCTGGGACGGCGCCGAGGGCCTGGAGTGGAGCATCCCTTCGCCGGCGCCCTACCACACCTTCAGCACCCCGCCCGAGGTCAAGTGAGGAGCGCGCCATGAGCGATGCCAAGGTCGATACCCGCCGCCTGGTCGGCCGCCTGCTGCTGGTGACCGTGCTGATGTTCGCCTTCGGCTTCGCCCTGGTGCCGCTCTACGACGTGATGTGCCGCGCCCTGGGGATCAACGGCAAGACCGCCGGCAGCGCCTACAGCGGCGAACAGCAGGTGGATGTCGGGCGCGAGGTGAAGGTGCAGTTCATGACCTCGAACAATATCGACATGGTCTGGGAGTTCCGCTCCGCCGGCGACCAGTTGGTGGTGCATCCCGGCGCGGTGAACCAGATGGTGTTCTACGCGCGCAACCCGAGCGACAAGCCGATGACTGCGCAGGCCATCCCGAGCATCGCCCCGGCCGAGGCCGCCGCCTACTTCCACAAGACCGAATGCTTCTGTTTCACCCAGCAGGTGCTGCAACCCGGCGAGAGCATCGAGATGCCGGTGCGCTTCATCGTCGACCGCGATCTGCCCAAGGATGTGCGGCACGTGACGCTGGCCTACACCCTCTTCGATATCACTGCGCGGAAGCCGCCCGTACCGGTTGCGGGACGATAAGGAGAACAACATGGCAAGCCACGAACACTATTACGTCCCCGCCCAGAGCAAGTGGCCGATCATCGCCAGCATCGGCCTGCTGGTGACGGTGTTCGGCCTGGGTACCTGGTTCAACGACCTCACCGCCGGCCACAAGGAGTCCCATGGCCCGTGGATCTTCTTCGTCGGCGGGCTGATCATCGCCTACATGCTGTTCGGCTGGTTCGGCAACGTCATCCGCGAGAGCCGCGCCGGACTCTACAGCGCACAGATGGACCGCTCGTTCCGCTGGGGCATGAGCTGGTTCATCTTCTCCGAGGTGATGTTCTTCGCCGCCTTCTTCGGCGCGCTGTTCTACGTCCGCCACTTCGCCGGTCCCTGGCTCGGCGGCGAGGGTGCCAAGGGCGTGGCGCACATGCTCTGGCCGAACTTCCAGTACAGCTGGCCGCTGCTGCAGACCCCGGACCCGAAGCTGTTCCCGCCGCCGAGCGCGGTGATCGAGCCGTGGAAGCTGCCGCTGATCAACACCATCCTGCTGGTCACCTCCAGCTTCACCGTGACCTTCGCCCACCACGCCCTGAAGAAGAACAAGCGCGGCCCGCTCAAGGCCTGGCTGGCGCTGACCGTGCTGCTGGGGATCGCCTTCCTGATCCTGCAGGCCGAGGAGTACGTGCACGCCTACAACGAGCTGGGCCTGACCCTCGGCGCCGGCATCTACGGCTCGACCTTCTTCATGCTCACCGGCTTCCACGGCGCCCACGTGACCCTCGGCGCGCTGATCCTCGGCATCATGCTGATCCGCATCCTGCGCGGTCACTTCGATGCCGAGCACCACTTCGGCTTCGAGGCCGCCAGTTGGTACTGGCACTTCGTCGACGTGGTCTGGATCGGCCTGTTCATCTTCGTCTACGTGATCTGACCGCCACCGGGGGAATCAGAAATGCCAGGGCGCGTGGCTGTTCAGCTCGCCGCTGTAGAAGCCCCAGGCGACCAGCACCAGGGTCGCCGCGGCGAGCACCACGCGGACGGTCAGCGAATTGACCACGCGGGAACCATGGCCCTGGTCCTTGACCAGGAAGAACAGGCCGCTGAACAGGCTCACCAGGGTAGCCAGCAGTAGCAGGACGATCGCCACTTTCAACATGGTGGGACTCCGGCGATGGGGGGATTCATGCAGTATAGCCAGCGCCTCGGGGAGGCCGGACGCAATGACAGACGCAGCATGCGTGGCGCGTTCCGCCCCGGCCTGCTGCCGACCCTGGTGGTCCTCGGCCTGCTGCCGGTGCTGCTCTGGCTGGGCACCTGGCAGTTGCAGCGGGCCGACGAGAAGCGCGCCCTGCTGGCCAGCTACGAGGCCCGGCGCGGCGCCGAGCCGGTGTCGCCCGGGCAGCTAGAGGGACTGCGCGACCCGGCGTACGTCCGCGTGCGCCTGCACGGCCGCTTCGACCAGCGGCATACGCTGCTGCTGGATAACCGGCTGCGCAACGGACAGGCCGGGGTCGAGGTGCTGCAACCCTTCTACGACCAGGCCAGCGGCCTTTGGCTGCTGGTCAACCGCGGCTGGGTCGCATGGACTGACCGACGCTCGCCGCCGACGCTGGAAACCCCCGACCGCGTCCTCCTGCTCGACGCCTGGACCTACCTGCCGCCACCCGGCGGCCTGCACCTGGCCGACGCGCCGGCCGGCGGCTGGCCGCGCCTGGTGACCCAGCTCGACATCCCGGCGCTGTGGCAGGCCTTCGGTCGCGCCGGGCTGCCCTGGGAAATCCGCCTGGAAGCGGGCGACGCCAGCTTCGACACCGATTGGCCCCTGGTCTCGATGCCGCCGGAGCGGCACACCGGCTACGCCGTGCAGTGGTTCGCCCTGGCGACGGCCCTGCTCGCCCTCTACCTCTACCTCGGTGTGCGCCGCGCACGGGAGAAAAACCATGAGTCTCGCGATTCAGATGCCTGAACGTCCGCGCCGCGCCCGTGGCCGCCTGCAACTGCTGGCGATCATCGGCCTGGTGGTGGGGCCGATGCTGCTCGCCAGCGCCATGTACAAATGGAATTTCTGGGTACCGCAGGGGCGCAGCTACAGCGGCGCGCTGATCGGCAACGGCCAGACTCCCGCCGACCTCGGCGTGCAGGGACGCAGCCAGGGCGAGCAGTGGCAACTGCTGGTGACCGCGCCGGGCACTTGCGGCGAGGACTGCCAGCAACTGGTCTACCTGGCCCGCCAGGTCAACATCGCCCTCGGCCGCGAAGCCTCGCGCGCCGGCCACGCCCTGGCCGCCAGTGGCGAGCTGCCGGCGGACTTCGCCAACCTGGTGAGGCAGGACTACCCGCGCCTGCAGCGCTACGGCCTGGACCCTGTCCTGTACGACAAGGCCGGCGGCGGCGAGCGGCCGCTGCTGTGGGTGGTCGACCCGCACGGCAACCTGGTGCTGCGCTACGACGCCAAGGCCAACGGCAAGAAGCTGCTGAAGGACGTGCAACTGCTGCTCAAGCTCTCGCATATCGGTTGATCGGCGTGGCCGGCGCGGTTCCCGGCCCGATGAGGACAGAACGACAAGAAAAAGGGGCCCGCGAATGACAGGCGCAACCCGCAAACCCGGTTTCACCGTCGCCGTGCTGGCGACCCTGCTGGCCGCCGTGGTGGTCCTGCTCGGCGCCTATACCCGGCTGACCCACGCCGGCCTCGGCTGTCCGGACTGGCCAGGCTGCTACGGCTTCGTCCACGTGCCGCTGAGCGAGGCGCAACTGGCCCACGCCGAACTGCACTTCCCCGACGCCCCGGTGGAGGCACAGAAGGGCTGGAACGAGATGATCCACCGCTATTTCGCCGGCGCCCTCGGCCTGCTCATCCTTGGCCTGGCGTTGCATGCGCTGGTCCGCCGCGGGCGCGACGGCCAACCGCTGAAGCTGCCGCTGCTGCTGCTCGCGGTGGTGATCGCGCAGGCCGCCTTCGGCATGTGGACGGTGACCCTCAAGCTCTGGCCGCAGGTGGTCACCGCCCATCTGCTCGGCGGCTTCACCACCCTGGCGCTGCTCTTTCTCCTCGCCCTGCGCCTCTCCGGACGCTTCGCGGCGCGGCGCTACCCGGCGGCGACCCGCGGACTGGCGGGGCTGGCCCTGCTCCTGGTGATCGGCCAGATCACCCTCGGCGGCTGGGTCAGCAGCAACTATGCGGCGGTGGCCTGCATCGACCTGCCCACCTGCCATGGCGAGTGGTGGCCGCGGATGGACTTCGCCAACGGCTTCCACCTGACCCAGCACATCGGCCCCAACTACCTCGGCGGCCAGCTCGACAGCGACGCGCGCACGGCGATCCACATGACCCACCGGATCGGCGCGCTGTGCGTGACCCTGGTCCTCCTGCTGCTCGCCTGGCGCCTGCAGCGCAGCGGCCTGGTCTGGCCGACTGCGCTGATGCTGCTCGGCCTGTCGCTGCAGATCGGCCTGGGCATCAGCAACGTGCTGCTGCACCTGCCGCTGCCGGTGGCGGTGGCGCACAACGGCGGTGGCGCCCTGCTGCTGCTCAGCCTGGTGTTGGTCAACTATCGCCTGCGCGCGCCGGCCAGCGTCCGCGCGCCGGCACCGTCGCCGCAGCGCGTGCGCCGCACGCTGCCGCCGGCGCAAGGTTCTCGGCTGAAGGCCGCCTGACAGACAGAAGGATGGAGGTAAGGATATGGCCACCGTCATCGATCGCCACAGCCAGCCGACCTGGCGCGACTTCCTCGAACTGACCAAGCCCAAGGTCGTGGTGCTGATGCTGATCACCTCGCTGATCGGCATGCTGCTCGCCACCAAGGCGCCGCTGGATGGCTTCGTGCCCTGGCAGGTGCTGATCTTCGGCAACCTCGGCATCGGCCTTTGTGCCGGCGCGGCGGCGGCGGTCAACCATGTGGTGGACCGGCGCATCGACTCGATCATGGCGCGGACCCACAAGCGGCCGCTGGCCGAGGGTCGAGTGTCGCCGAGCATGGCGCTGGGCTTCGCGCTGCTCCTGGCGCTGGCCGGGATGGCCGTGCTGCTGGCCTTCACCAACCCGCTGACGGCCTGGCTGACCCTCGCCTCGCTGCTCGGCTACGCGGCGCTCTACACCGGCTTCCTGAAGCGCGCCACGCCGCAGAACATCGTCATCGGCGGGCTCGCCGGGGCGGCGCCGCCGCTGCTCGGCTGGGTCGCCATCACCGGCCACCTGAGCGCCGAGCCGCTGTTGCTGGTACTGATCATCTTCGCCTGGACCCCACCGCACTTCTGGGCGCTATGCATCCACCGCAAGGACGAATACGCCAAGGCCGACATCCCGATGCTGCCGGTGACCCACGGCGAGCGCTACACCAAGCTGCACATCCTGCTCTATACCCTGGTGCTGTTCGCGGTGAGCCTGATGCCGTTCGTCATCCACATGAGTGGGCTGGTCTACCTGCTCTGCGCCCTGGCCCTGGGCGCGCGCTTCCTCGACTGGGCCTGGGCGCTCTACTGTGACAGCCGGCCACATGCGGCGATAAAGACCTTCAAGTACTCTATCGTCTACCTGTTCCTGCTGTTCATGGCGCTGCTGGTGGACCACTATCTGCCGCTGAAGCTGCTTCTCTGATCCCACTCTAGAGCCTTGCCCACCCATGACTCGAGTCAACAAGACCGTCCTCGTCCTCGTCGCCCTGGTCGCCCTGGTCCTCGGCCTCACCGTGCACAAGGTGCTCACCGCCCAGCGCCAGGCCGATCCCACCGTGCTGCTCGACGCCGGCATCGTGATCCTGCCGCAGACGCGCAAGGTGCCGGCGCTGGAGTTCACCAACCAGGACGGCCAGGCGGTCAGCACTGCCAGTCTCAAGGGTCGCTGGCACCTGCTGTTCTTCGGCTACACCTTCTGCCCCGATGTCTGCCCGACCACCCTCGCCCAGCTCCGCGAATTGCAGGGCAAGCTGCCGCAGGAGGTGCGCGACGACCTGCAGGTGGTATTCGTCAGCGTCGATCCGAACCGCGACACGCCGCAGCAGATCAAGCAATACCTGGGCTACTTCAACGCCGGCTTCCAGGGGCTCACCGGCACTCCGGAGAACATCCAGAAGCTGGCCAACGCCATGAGCATCCCCTACATCCCCGCCGACACCAGCAAGCCCAACTACACCGTCGACCACAGCGGCAACCTGGTGATCATCGGTCCGGACGGCGAGCAGCACGGCTTCATCCGCGCGCCGCTGAACAACGCCAAGCTGGAAGCCCAACTGCCCGGCGTGCTCAAGCCGCAGGCCTGATTCCCTTCCCTCCCCCCACCGTCCGCTCCGGGCCTCAGGCCCGGCGCATGCCGATGTGCGGGATGTCGTCTTCCAGGTAGACCTCGGTGACCGCGACGAAGCCATAGCGGCCGTAGTAGGCCTGCAGGTGGGCCTGGGCCGAGAGGTACACCGGGGTGTCCAGCCAGAGGCGCTCCGCCGCCTGCAGCGCGCGTTCCATCAACTGGTGACCGAGCCCCTGGCCGCGCGCGGCCGAGGAACTGACCACTCGGCCGATCACCACCTGGCCCTCGTGGCGAACCGGGTCCAGCAGGCGCAGGTAGGCGAGCAACTGGCCGTCGCGCCAGGCCATCAGGTGATGGGTATCGCCGACCAGGTCGAGGCCGTCGACTTCCTGGTAGGGGCATTTCTGTTCCACCACGAAGACCTCGGTGCGCAATTGCAGCAGCGCGTAGAGTTCCTTCAGGGTGAGGTCGGCGTGGTGCTTGCAGGTCCAGTCGAGCGACATGGTCGGGATTCCGGGACAGGAGACAGGAACGCGGTTATGCCATGGGCGGCGGGCCGCTGGAAAGGCGTGGCCGGTCGGTTTCGTTTCAGAACCCACGCGACTATCCTTTGCCGAACGGCTGGAGGTGTCTCATGCGTTGGGAAGAACTGAGCGAACAACCCTGTTCGCTGGCGCGGGTGCTGGCGATCCTCGGCGATCGCTGGACCCTGCTGGTATTGCGCGACTGCTTTCTCGGCGTGCGCCGTTTCGACGACTTCGAGCGCAGCCTCGGCGTGACCCGTCACGTCCTCGCCGACCGCCTCAAGCGCCTTGTCGAAGCGGAGATACTGGCCAAGGTGCCCTACCAGGAAAGGCCGCTGCGCGAGGAATACCGGCTTACCGAGAAAGGGATGGAACTGTACCCGGCCATCCTTTCCCTGGTGAACTGGGGCGACCGCCACCTCGCCGGCGTCGAGGGGCCGCCGCTGGAGCATGTGCACAAGCATTGCGGCCAGCACATGCATGGCGTGCTGGTCTGTTCCGAATGCGGTGAGCCGCTGCACGCGCGGGACGTGACGGTACGCGAGGGGCTGTTCTGGAAGGGGCGCCTGCTGCGGCGCGGCTGAGCGTTCCAGGCCTGGCCGCCGACGCGAATCGGCGGATAAACGCCGATGGCGTTACGGCAGGAAGGACGCTGTCGTACCAGGCTCCGCCGACCGGTCCCCTCTCTTCAGGGAGAGGACGTGCCGGGCAGGCCGGGACAGGCAGAGTAATTGGTGCGCGGATATCACTCGAGCCCTTGCCAGTTGACAAGTTCCTTTTAAGAACTAACTATCGTCTCTATTGGGTTCTAAAAAAGAACTAACAAGAGAGGCCTCTGCAATGACCCAGCGCAAAGCGGTTCTGGTAATGGGCGCCGGCGACGCCACCGGTGGCGCCATCGCCCGGCGGTTCGCCCGCGAGGGCTACGTGGCGTGCGTCGCCCGGCGCAACGCGGAGAAGCTGGAGCCGCTGGTGCAGGCCATCCGCGACCAAGGCGGCGAGGCCCTGGCCTGCGGCTGCGACGCACGCCAGGAGCAGCAGGTGATCGACCTCTTCGCCCGCATCGAGGGTGAGGTCGGTGCGCTGGAGGCGGTGATCTTCAACGTCGGCGCCAACGTCTGGTTCCCGATCACCGAAACCACCGAACGGGTCTATCGCAAGGTCTGGGAGATGGCCGCCTTCGGCGGCTTCCTCACCGGCCGCGAGGCGGCGCGGGTGATGCTGCCGCGGCAGCGCGGAACGATCATCTTCACTGGCGCCACCGCCTCGTTGCGCGGCCGCGCGCATTTCGCCGCGTTCTCCGGCGCCAAGTTCGCCCTGCGTGCCCTGGCCCAGAGCATGGCGCGCGAGCTGGGGCCGAAGGGCATCCACGTCGCCCACCCGATCATCGACGGCGCCATCGACACCGACTTCATCCGCGAAACCCTGCCCGAGCTGTACAAGCGCAAGGAGCAGGACGGCATCCTCGATCCCGAGCACATCGCCGAGACCTACTGGCAGATCCACTGCCAGCCGCGCGACTGCTGGGTGCACGAACTGGACCTGCGCCCCTGGATGGAAACCTTCTGATCCCCGCCACGGAAAGAGCCACGCATGAGCAAGCAAATCGAGTTCTTCTTCGACTTCGGCAGTCCCACCACCTACCTCGCCTGGACCCAACTGCCGCGCATCGCCGCCGCCCATGGCGCGAGCATCGCCTGGCGGCCGATGCTGCTGGGCGGCGTGTTCAAGGCCACCGGCAACCATTCGCCGATCGAGGTGCCGGCCAAGGGGCGCTACACCCTCCACGACCTGGCGCGCTATGCGAAACGCTACGGCGTGCCGCTGGCCTTCAACCCGGCCTTCCCGATCAACACCCTGACGCTGATGCGCGGCGCCCAGGGCTATCTCGGCGGCGAAGGGTTCCAGCCCTACCTGAAAGCGGTGTTCGAAGCGTTGTGGGTACGACAGCAGAACCTCGGCAAGCCCGAGGTGGTCGCCCAGGTGCTGGCGGAGGCTGGGTTCGATCCGGATGAGTTCCTCCGCCTGGTTGGCGACGAGCAGGTCAAGGAGGGGCTCAAGGCGACCACCGAAGAGGCGGTGCGGCGCGGCGTCTTCGGCGCGCCCAGCTTCTTCGTCGGCGACCAGTTGTTCTTCGGCCAGGATCGCCTCGATTTCGTCGCCGAGGCCCTCGCCGGCTGACCTCCCCTTCCCCGCGGCGAGCCGCTCTGGCCCGCCGCCTTGCGCCATCCGAGCGCCCTCCTCCCGGCTGCGGCCCGCGCGTGCCGTGGTTCCTGGCCATTCGTCGCGCCCGCCGATAGCGGCTTGTCAGGCTGACTTCTTTGCGTATAGGCTGAACTGGTCAGACCGGTAATACCACAATAAAAATGCGTTCATCGCCCGCCTCCGCGAGGCCCGATGGAAGCGCCGAATGGAGACTCCTGCGATGTTCATCAAGCGCTGTTCCCGCTCGATATTCCTGCAAGTCGTGATTGGCCTGGTGATAGGCGTGATCTGCGGGGTCGGCATTCCCGACCTGGCCGTGCAGATGAAGCCGCTGGGCGATGGCTTCATCAAGCTGATCAAGATGCTCATCGCACTGATCGTCTTCTGCGTGGTGGTCAACGGCATCTCCGGCGCCGGCGACCTGAAGAAGGTCGGCCGCATCGGCCTGAAGTCGGTGATCTACTTCGAAATCCTCACCACCATCGCCCTGGTCCTCGGCCTGGTGGTCGCCTACAGCCTGGGCCTGGGCAGCGGCGCCAACATCCATCTCAACGAACTGCCCGCCGGCGACGTCGCCCTGTATACCGGGCGCACCCAGGAAATCCATGGCCCCGTGGCATTCCTCATGGGCCTGATCCCGACCTCTGTGTTCAGCGCCTTCGCCGAGAACGACATCCTCCAGGTCCTGCTGTTCTCCGTGCTGTTCGGCAGCGCCCTGAACCTGGTCGGCGAGCAGGCCAGCGGCGTGGCCCGCCTGATCAACGAATTCAGCCACATCGTGTTCCGCATCATGGGCATGATCGTGCGCCTGGCACCGCTCGGCGTGTTCGGCGCGGTGGCCTTCACCACCGCCCGCTACGGCGTCGACTCGCTCAGCCACCTGGGCGCGCTGGTGCTGGTGTTCTACGCCACCTGCCTGGTCTTCGTCATGGCGGTGCTCGGCAGCGTCCTGCGTCTCTCCGGGGTGCGCATGCTGCCGTTCCTGCGCTACTTCCGCGAAGAGCTGCTGATCGTGATGGGCACCGCCTCCTCCGACGCGGTGCTGCCGCAGGTGATGCGCAAGCTCGAGCACATGGGCATCCGTAGCTCCACGGTAGGACTGGTGATTCCCACCGGCTACTCGTTCAACCTCGACGGATTCTCGATCTACCTGACCCTGGCGGTGGTGTTCATCGCCCACGTCACCGGCACGCCGCTGGCGATGACCGACCTGATCACCATCCTGCTGGTTTCGCTGGTCACCTCCAAGGGCGCCCACGGCATTCCCGGCTCGGCCCTGGTGATCCTCGCCGCCACCCTCACCGCGGTGCCGGCGATCCCGGTGGCCGGCCTGGTGCTGGTGCTTTCGGTGGACTGGTTCATGGGCATCGGCCGCGCGCTGACCAACCTGATCGGCAACTGCGTGGCCACCGTGACCATCGCCCGCTGGGAAAACGACATCGATATGCCGCGCGCGCAGGCCATACTCGACGGGCGCCTGGAGGCGCCAGCCAAGGCCGACGGCGAGCCGCTCAAGCGCAGTGCGGTGGCCGGGGAAGGCAAGCTGCATGGCTGACGCGCCGAGGCGCGTTGCACGTCCGATTGGCAAGTAAAGGGAGGCGACATGTTTTCTTCGTCCAAGCTGGTCAACGCGGTTGCCCAGCGCCTGCTCGACACCATCGAGCAGGGTCGCTGGGTCGCCGGCCAGATGTTGCCCGGCCAGCGCGAGCTGGCTGAGCAGATGGAAATCAGCCGGCCGAGCCTGCGCGAGGCGATCATGGTCCTGGAGACCCTGGGCGTGGTCCGTTCGCTGCCGGGCAAGGGCGTGATGGTCCTCGAACGCAGCGAACCGCTGCGCGAGGTCGCGGCGCCCGGCGAGGCGACCATGGAAGACGTCCTGCAACTGCGCTATGCGCTGGAGCCGTTCATCGTCGGCATCGTCGCGCAGAGCGCCGGGGCGGCGGAGATCAGCGAACTGCGGCTGTTGCTGCTGGACCTGCGCGAAGCGGTCGAGGATGGCGACCCGCAGGCTCTGGTTGAGGCCTACACGGCCTTCCACCGGCGCCTGGTGAAGCTCACCTCGAACCCGATCTTCCTCAGCGTTTCCGAACAGATCGGCAGCGCCCTGGAACGCAGCGACAACCTGGTGCGCCGCCAGCCGGAATACGCCGAGGAGATCCTCCAGGAACACGACGCCATCCTCCGTGCGATCCGCCAGCACGACAGCGAGCGGGCGAGCCAGGCGATGCGCCAGCACATCCTCAACGAAGGCGCGCGCCTGAACATCGACCTGCGCTTGCCGCAGGTCTGATCGCCCGCGCCAGGGTTCCAACCCGGGACCGTCGCGGCGCCCGGACGGCTTTCGTCCGCCGCCTGCGAAGGCCCACAAGCACGACTCGACAGGTGTGAACATGGTCGGATTCGAAGCACGTACCCAGCAGGGCGCCGCGCTGCGCCCCACCAGCCATTTCGTCTACGAAAGCATCTACACGGCAATCCTGGAAAAGCGCCTGGCGCCGGCCGCCAAGCTGAGCAAGGAAACCCTCGGGCAGATCTTCCGGGTCAGCAACGGTACCATCCAGCGTGCCCTCACCCGTCTCGCCGAGGACGGCGCGGTGGTGATGCCGCCGAAGGAGGTCGCCAGCGTCGCCCGCCCGGACGAGCGCCAGGCGCGGCAGGTGCTGGACGCGCGCCTGCTGGTGGAAAGCGAAGTGGTGCGGCAACTGCCCGCGGGGCTGGATCCCGCCGCCCTTGCCGAGCTACGGGCGCTGGTCGACGAGGAGCAGGCTTGCCTCGCGGCCCGCGACAGCGCCGGGCTGATCCGTCTCGCCGGGCGCTTCCACCTGCGCCTGGCCGAACTGACCGAGAATCCCTTGCTGCAGGGTTTCGTCCGTGGCCTGGTGGCACGCGCCTCGCTGGACATCGCGCTGAACAAGGGGGCGGTCTATACCGCCGAGGCCTGCGCCGCGCAGCGCGCCCTGCTCGATGCCCTGGAGGACGGCGACAGCGCGGCGGCGGCTGCGCTGATGGACGCTTACCTGCGAGGCCTGTTCGCCCGCATGCGCTTCCTGCCTCCACCCACCACCGACCTGCGCGAGGCATTCGGCATGAAGGCCCCTCGCGGGGAAAAGCGCCGGAGGGCCTGACCTCCCCGGCCGCCGCCTACCAGATCTGGCAGGCGGTGGTGGCTGGTGGCCAGCCTATAGTGAAGCGGGTCAGGGATGGCGCCGTGCTGGTCGAAGTAGCCAAGGGTCCGTTGTGAGCGCCCGGTCCTGTCCGTGACGTCCTACAGGAAGCTGTGAACGCATGGTTAACGGAGATCGACATGGCATACGCAGAATGGATCGCAGTGAAGGTCGTGGTATCCAAATCCATCGGCACGGTGGGCATCCGCAACGCCACCTTGCAATGGGGCAAGTTCTACCGCTACACCAACAAGGACGACGAGATTTCCACCGAGGAAGTCAGCAGCATGAACGTGCAGGCCGGCAGCCCGCAATGGATCGCCTCCTGCGGACGGGAGAACGCTTCGTCCGGCACCCAGGGCAGCTTCGACTGCTACGACGGCAACACCAAGATGGGCACCTTCAGCTGGGATGACCCGTGGAAATCCGGCGCCACCAACACCTGGGGCTTCACACCGGCATCGGCGGACTATGCTGGCATCACCAGCGGCGGCAACGCTACGGGCACGGACATCGGCGAGGTCACCCTGACCCTCGGCCGCTTCTCCTGACGGTACCTGGAGCTGGCCGGCAGTCCGTCGGTCAGCTCCAGCGCTCATCCCCGTCCGTGGCGAACGCTCGCCGCAGCGCCTCGATGGCGACCTTCACCTTGGCCGGCTGGGCCTCGCGCCGTGGCGTCACCGCATAGATGCCGAGCCCGGGAATCCTCCACTCCGGCAATAGCTGTTGCAGGCGCCCGTCGTTCAGCGCGTCGCGCACCTCCGGCAGCGGCTGGTAGGACACGCCGAGTCCGTCGAGGGTGAACTGACGCACCGCGAGCATCCCGTTGGCGGCCACCCGTGGCTCCAGGCGCAGTTTGCAGACTTCCCCGCCCGGCCCGCTGAGCGTCAGGTGGTTGAGGTGGTTCGAGGTGTTCAGGGAAATCCAGTCGACCTCGGTCAACTGCTCCGGACGGTTGATCGGCGCCCGTTGGCGCAAATAGGCCGGCGCCGCGCAGAGCACGCTGCTCCAATCGCCGAGGTGGCGCGCCACCAGGCTGGAGTCGGCGAGATTGCCGACGCGTATCGCCAGGTCGATGCGCTCGGCGACCAGATCGATGCGCTCGTCCTGGAAGAACAGCTGCAGGCGCAACTGGCGGTGGTTCTCCAGCAACGGTTTCAGCGCCTGGGTGATCAGCGTGCCGGAGAACCCCACCGGCGCCGCCAGGCGCAACTCACCCACCGGCGCATCGCGCCATTCGCCAAGCCGCCGCTCGGCTTCCTCGGCGATCGCCAGCATCTGCGCGCAACTGCGATAGAACGCCTCGCCGGCCTCGGTCAGGGTCAGCCGGCGGGTGGTGCGATGCAGCAAAGTGACCTGGGCGCGGCTCTCCAGCTTGCGGATCTGCTGGCTGACTGCCGAAGGGGTCATGCCCAGGCTCTGGGCCGCGGCTGCCATCGAGCCCTTGTCCACCACAGTGGCGAAGATCGCCATGCCTTTCAGCGAATCCATGCCGGTTCCTCCTTGCGGGAGACTGCTCCTGGGGAAAAATCACCGGAAAAAGCGCGAGAAAGCATGCCCAGCGGGCGAGGTCGTCGGGTTTCGGAAAAATACGGATGCATATGGGAGCGAAGCATAAGTCAGTTAAAGAACTAATCAGGTTGCAGTGGTCGCAAGTTGGTCGCTCTCATTTGTCTGGTCGAAAAATGTCCATTTCTTGTGAGTTATGGATGTTTTGTCCGAAATAAATAACTACGTACAAGTCAAGGTAAATATTCGTTTTGAAACATCTTGTAACCGTGTGACCACTTTTAGGGGGTAATTTCGACCCTGTCGATGCGCAAAATCTGGATTTCCTTGCCTTTTACCCGAAAAGGGGCGCTGAACGGCCAGCGCTCCAGGGTCAGGGTGCGTACGCCTGGCACCTCGCTGGGCCGCCCTGCCCCCTGGTTGGCTACCTGCTGCAGCGGTTTCACCTGCTCGACGATGTCCTGGACGGCTTTCAGGGCTTTTTCCGGGCCGATCAGCACGACGTAATGGTCGTAGATGGCGTCCAGGTCGGCGGCCGCCTTGCGGGTCCACTTCAGGCTCATTGCAGCCCCCAGCGCTTCTCGATCTCGGTGTGTTCCAGCAGGCGACCGGCATTGGCATCGGCCAAGCCTTCATCGATGGCAGCGACCTGCCACTGCTGCCTTTCCAGGTACTGCGCGAGCGCCTGCCGCAGGTGATACGGGCGGTCGCGGTGGGTGGCGCGGGCCAGTTCGTCGAGGGCCGCGACCAGGGCGTCATCGGCGCGGAACGAGACTACGGTGCTCATTTTCTGATCAGCTTCGTTTTCGTTGTATACGGTGTTTACAGTGAAAACAAATGTATACGAAAGCCCTCGGGCGAGCAATCGCCAGGCTGTTTCGTCCGACGAAAAAACCTTTATCGATCAGTGGGTTGAATGAGGAGCCCGCCCCGAGCGGGGCGGGCGGAAGGGGGCGCGGGATTACCAGGCCTGGTTGAAGTGGAAGCCCTGCCTGGGCGAGAAGCGGGTGTTGACGAGCTTGTAGCCTTCCTCGCCGCGTGGCTTGACCAGCGAGACCTGGCCGACCTGCGGTTGGGTGATCTGTTGCAGGGTGGTCAGGCTGGCCTGCTTGAGCACCTCGGGGTTCTTCGCCCAGTCCTTCACTTCGCGTGGCTTGACCTCGACGGTGACCAACCAGCCCTTTTCCACGGCCGGGCCGTAGTCGTCGGGCTTGGCGGGGTCCACCGAACGGACGCTGACGTCGAAGCCGCTGCTGTAGCAGAAGGCCTTCGACTCGGGCTTGTAGTCCTCGCGGCCGGCGGGCGTGAGGTCGTAGGAATCGCCGTCGCGGCGCAGCAGGCCGACGCCGACCAGCGCGTCGTAGACCGCGGCGTTGCCTTTCGCCGGGCCGGGGCCGGAGAAGCTGTCGGAGAGCGTCACCGGGAAGGTCTTGAACAGGGTGGAGCTGGCGCAGGCGGGTTTGTCGAAGCCGCGCTCGGCGAGCAGGCGGGCGATCTCCTCGCTGGACGGAGCGGAGTCCGAGCAGGCGGCGAGGAACAGTGGGAGGGCGGCGACGAGGCCGCGCAGAACGCGTGTAGGCATGGGCATGTCCTTTGTCCATTGGCGCAGCCGGATCGGCTGCGCGGCGAATTCTAGCGGCTGTGGCACCATGGGCGCACATTCGACCCAAGGAGGAGAACCCATGCGCCTGCCTGCGAACCTCGGCCGCCTGCTGCCGGCCCTGTGCCTGGGCGTCCTGTTGAGCGCCTGCAGCACCTTCGGCCAGCGCGATCCGTTGCGTATCGACCTGGTCGGCCTGGAACCCCTGCCGGGGCAAGGCATGGAGATGCGCTTCATGGTCAAGCTGCGGGTACAGAACCCCAACGACGAGCCGATCGAATACAACGGCATCGCCCTCGACCTCGACGTCAACGGCCAGCCCCTGGCCAGCGGCGTCAGCGACCAGACCGGCGAGGTGCCGCGCTTCGGCGAGCGGGTGGTGAGCGTGCCGCTGACCGTCTCCGCCTTTTCCGCCTTCCGCCAGGCCTGGGGCCTGAGCAACAACGCGCCGACCCGGGGCATGCCCTACGTGGTGAAGGGCAAGCTCGCCGGAGGCCTGTTCGGCACCGTGCGCTTCAGCGAAAAGGGCACCCTCGACTTCTCCGGGCCGGCCCTCGGCGCGCCGAAGACCAAGGGGCTCTGAGGCGGTTCGGCAGGGGAGCGAGAAACCCTATATAATCTGCGGTTTTCGTCCCCCTGCTGAAGAGAGAATGCCGTGAGCACGCTGCCGCCCTGTCCCCAATGCAACTCCGAATACACCTACGAGGATGGTGCGCTGCTGGTCTGCCCGGAGTGCGCCCATGAATGGTCGCCGAACGAGGCCGCTACGGCGTCCGATGATGGCAAGGTGATCAAGGATTCGGTGGGCAACGTTCTCCAGGACGGCGATACCATCACCGTGATCAAGGACCTGAAAGTGAAAGGCTCCTCGCTGGTGGTGAAGGTCGGCACCAAGGTGAAGAACATCCGCCTGGTGGACGGCGACCACGACATCGATTGCAAGATCGACGGCATTGGCGCGATGAAGCTGAAATCGGAATTCGTCAGGAAGGTCTGAGACGACCTTGCCTGAAGAAGCCCGGCCATTGGCCGGGCTTTTCTTTGGAGGGCTGTCTGGGTTCTTCCCCCGGTGGTGGGCTCAGACCCGCGCCGTCTTCCCGGCGTAGTCCTCGCCGAGGCGCGGCTTGCGTCGCGCGTTGAGCAGCCCGAGGCAGACGGTGAAGATCGTCAGCAGAGCGGTGGCGAACACCTCGTGACGGTGCTCCGGCATGATCAGCATGATGCTCAGTGCGGCGACGATGAACAGGATCACCGCCCAGGTCAGCCAGGGATATAGCCACATGCGGAACTCGATGGGCTGGCCGCTGGCCTGCAATTGCTTGCGCATGCGCAACTGGGCCACGGCGATCACCAGGTACACCAGTAGCGCCACGGCGCCGGAGCTGGCGAGGAGGAAGGTGAAGACCTTCTCCGGTGCGAAGTAGTTGACGATGGTGGTGAGGAAGCCCACCGCGGTGCTGGCCAGCACCGCCGGGCGTGGTACGTGGGCGGTGTTGGTCAGCTTGAGCACGCTCGGGGCGTCGCCGCGCTTGGCCAGGGAGAAGACCATCCGCGACGAGGTGTAGATCGCCGAGTTCAGGCAACTGGCCACGGCGACCAGTACCACCAGGTCGACGATCAGCTTGGCGTGCGGGATGTCCAGCAGCTCCAGGGCGCGCTGGTAGGAGCCGACCTGGATCAGCAGCGGGTCGTTCCACGGCACGATGGAGATCACGATGAAGATCGACACCAGGTAGAACAGGCCGATCCGCCAGATCACCGAGTTGGTGGCGCGGGTGATCTGCTTCGCCGGGTCCTTGGACTCGGCGGCGGCGATGGTGACGATCTCGGTGCCCATGAAGCTGAACATGGTCGTCAGCAGGGCGCCGAGCACCGCGCCGTAGCCGTTCGGCACGAAGCCGCCGTGGCTCGCCATCAGGCTGGACAGGCCGCTGACCTCGCGTTCCGGCAGGCCGCCGACGATGGCCACCGCGCCGAGCACGATGAAGGCGATGATGGCGATCACCTTGAGCAGCGCGAACCAGAACTCGAACTCGCCGTAGCGGGCCACGCTGAAGAGGTTGGTGACGGTGAGCAGGAAGGTCACCGCGAGGGCGAAGATCCAGGTGTCGATGGCCGGGAACCAGGCGTTGAGGATGGCCGCGGCGGCGATCGCTTCGAGGGGGATCACCAGCACCCAGAACCACCAGTAGAGCCAGCCGATGGTGAAACCGGCCCAGCGGCCGATGGAGCGGTCGGCGTAGGTGGAGAAGGAACCGGTATCGGGGGAGGCGACCGCCATTTCGCCGAGCATGCGCATGACCAGCACCACCAGGGTGCCGGCGATCAGGTAGGCGAGCAGGGCGGCCGGGCCGGCGGCGGCGATGGCATGGCCGGAGCCGACGAACAGGCCGGCGCCGATCACCCCGGCGATCGACAGCATGGTGACGTGGCGTTGTTTCAGGCCGGGCGCGAGCGAGGCGTTGCGCTTGTTCGGCAGTTGTGAAGCCAGTACGACTTTGGACATCGTTGAGACCCTTTAATTGTTCTTGGGCAAGGTCTGGGCCGCCTTGTGGGCGACGCCATGGGTGCGGCCGTGGGTGAGGTTTCACGGCGGTGGAACGTTGCGGACTCCTGATTGCGGAAAAAGAAAAAAGGCATGGTCGTTACCGACCATGCCTGTCGTCGTCAGCCTTCAGAGGCTGGGGAAGGCGAATTGCGAGGCCTCGTGGCTGGCCCGCTGCGGCCAGCGCTGGGTGATGGCCTTGCGCCGGGTGTAGAAGCGCACGCCGTCCGGGCCGTAGGCGTGGAGGTCGCCGAACA
The DNA here is from genome assembly GCF_056782835.1 of Pseudomonas sp. 20-5. Classification (NCBI taxonomy): domain Bacteria; kingdom Pseudomonadati; phylum Pseudomonadota; class Gammaproteobacteria; order Pseudomonadales; family Pseudomonadaceae; genus Pseudomonas; species Pseudomonas sp. 20-5. The sequence goes on from NZ_CM165584.1 coordinate 146,929, forward strand.
GCGAGCGCTTCCAGCCGCCGAAGCTGTGGTAGGCCACCGGCACCGGCAGCGGGACGTTGACGCCGACCATGCCGACCTCGATCTCGTCGCAGAACAGGCGTGCGGCCTCGCCGTCGCGGGTGAAGATGCAGGTGCCGTTGCCGTATTCGTGGTCGTTGATCAACTGCATGGCCTCTTCCAGGCTGTTGACGCGAACCACGCACAGCACCGGGCCGAAGATCTCTTCCTTGTAGATGGTCATTTCCGGGGTCACCCGGTCGAACAGGCTGCCGCCGAGGAAGAAGCCGTTCTCGTGGCCGGCGACCTGGTAGCCACGGCCGTCCACCACCAGCTCCGCGCCCTGGGCCACGCCGCTGTCGATGTAGCCGGTGACCTTGGCCTGCGCGGCGGCAGTGACCAGCGGGCCCATGTCGAGGCCGCAGGAAGTGCCGGCGCCGATCTTCAGCGCCTTGATCTGCGGAACCAGCTTGGCGATCAGCGCGTCGGCCACCTGGTCGCCGACGCATACCGCCACCGAGATCGCCATGCAGCGCTCGCCGCAGGAGCCGTAGGCGGCACCCATCAGCGCGCTGACGGCGTTGTCGAGGTCGGCGTCGGGCATCAGCACCGCATGGTTCTTCGCGCCGCCCAGGGCCTGCACGCGCTTGCCGCGCTTGGTGCCCTCGGCATAGATGTATTCGGCGATGGGGGTCGAGCCGACGAAGCTGATGGCCTTCACTTCCGGCGCCTGGAGCAGGCCGTCCACGGCTTCCTTGTCGCCGTGCACCACGTTCAGCACGCCCTTCGGCAGGCCGGCTTCGTGGAACAGCTCGGCGATCAGCAGGGTGGAGCTGGGGTCGCGCTCGGAGGGCTTGAGGATGAAGGTGTTGCCGCAGGCGATGGCCAGCGGGTACATCCACAGCGGCACCATCGCCGGGAAGTTGAACGGGGTGATCCCGGCGACCACGCCGATCGGCTGGAAGTCGCTCCAGGCGTCGATGTTCGGGCCGACGTTGCGGCTGTACTCGCCCTTGAGGATTTCCGGGGCGGCGCAGGCGTACTCGACGTTCTCGATGCCGCGCTTGAGTTCGCCGGCGGCGTCTTCCAGGGTCTTGCCGTGCTCTTCGCTGATCAGCTTGGAAATCCGCGCCTCGTTCTGCTCCAGCAGTTGCTTGAAGCGGTACAGCACCTGTGCACGCTTGGCCGGCGGGGTGTTGCGCCAGGCCGGGAAAGCGGCCCTGGCGGCATCGATGGCTTTCTGCAGGGTCTTGCCGTCGGCCAGCGGGACCTTGTGGATGGCTTCGCCGGTGGAGGGGTTGAAGACGTCGGCGCTGCGGCCGTTGTCGGCGACCATTTCGCCGTTGATCAGGTGGTGGAGGGTGCCCATCTTGTCTTGTTCTCTCTTCGCTAGGGGTGACGAAAGGGCCGTGGCCCTTTCCCTTTACCCGCTCCCTGGGGAGCGGGTGCGGATTACTTGATCTCGGTCTCGACGAAGACCACTTCGTGTGCGCTGGCGTTGATCACGTTGTGCTCGACGCCGGCCTTGCGGAAGTAGGCCTGTCCGGCGACCAGCGGCGCGTGGCGGTCGCCCTCGGGGGTTTCCAGCAGCAGCGTGCCGTCGGTCAGCGGTACCACCACATAGTCGTGGCCGTGGCGGTGGCGCCCGGTTTCCGCGCCGGGGGCGAAGCGCCATTCGGTCACGATCACCTCGGCGTTGTCCACCTGCACGGTGGGTACGGCTTGCGGGCGGCCGCTCATCAGGCGATGCCGTTGAGCGCTTCGCCGACCGCGTCGAATAGGCGGTCCAGCTCTTCCGGCCTGGCGTTGAAGGTCGGGCCGAATTGCAGGGTATCGCCGCCGAAGCGCACGTAGAAACCCTGTTGCCAGAGCTTCATGCCGGCCTCGAACGGACGCACGGTCGGATCGCCGTCGCGCGGGGCGATCTGGATCGCGCCGGCCAGGCCGCAGTTGCGGATGTCGATGACGTTCTTCGCGCCTTGCAGGCCGTGCAGGCTCTTCTCGAAGTGCGGCGCCAGTTCGGCGGACTGCTGCACCAGGTTGTCCCTGGCCAGGATGTCCAGCGCGGCGAGGCCGGCGGCGCAGGCGACCGGGTGCGCGGAGTAGGTGTAGCCGTGGCTGAACTCCACTGCGTGCTCGGGCAGCGCCTGGTTCATGAAGGTGTCGTAGATCTCGCTGCTGGCGATCACCGCGCCCATCGGCACGGCGCCGTTGGTGACCTGCTTGGCGACGTTCATCAGGTCCGGGGTGACGCCGAAGTACTCGGCGCCGCTGTAGGTGCCCAGGCGGCCGAAGGCGGTGATCACCTCGTCGAAGATCAGCAGGATGTTGTGCTGGTCGCAGATCTCGCGCAGGCGCTGCAGGTAGCCGACCGGCGGTACCAGTACGCCGGCGGAGCCGGACATCGGCTCGACGATCACCGCGGCGATGTTCGAGGCGTCGTGCAGCTCGATCAGCTTGAGCAGCTCGTTGGCCAGCTCGACGCCGCCGGTCTGGGCCATCCCGCGGGTGAACGCCATGCCCGGTTGCAGGGTGTGCGGCAGGTGGTCGACGTCCATCAGCTGGCCGAACATCTTGCGGTTGCCGCCGATCCCGCCGAGGCTGGTGCCGGCGACGTTGACCCCGTGGTAGCCGCGGGCGCGGCCGATCAGCTTGGTCTTCTGCGGCTGGCCTTTCAGGCGCCAGTAGGCGCGGGCCATCTTGATCGAGGTGTCGGCGCACTCGGAGCCGGAACCGGTGAAGAACACGTGGTTCAGTTCGCCTGGCAGCAACCCGGCGATCTTCTCGGCCAACTGGAAGGACAGCGGATGGCCGTACTGGAAGCCCGGCGAGTAGTCGAGGGTACCGAGCTGGCGAGCCACCGCCTCCTGGATTTCCTTGCGCGAGTGGCCGGCGCCGCAGGTCCACAGGCCGGACAGGCTGTCGTAGACCTTGCGGCCCTTGTCGTCGGTCAGCCAGCTGCCTTCGGCGGCGACGATGATCCGCGGGTCCTTCTGGAAGTTGCGGTTGGCGGAGAAGGGCATCCAGTGGGCGCGCAGGTTGAGTTCGCTGGAAACCGGCGGGGCCACGTTGAGCGGCTGGTTCATCGTTCGATCCTCGGGCTTTCTTGTTGGAAGGTTCCGCGCACGCGGCGGCGGAGCGTTGGATCAAGCTTGGCCCTGACGAAAGGTTAGATAAAGCTTATTCTTCTCACGTTTAGTTTCGACTGGGTAAAACAATAATGGCCAAATCCCGCAACCCGTCGCTCGGCCAGGTCAGCGATTTCGATATCCGCCTGCTGCGCATCTTCAAGACCATCGTCGAGTGCGGCAGTTTCTCCGCCGCCGAGAGCACCCTCGGCCTCAGCCGCTCGGCGATCAGCCTGCACATGGGCGACCTGGAGAAGCGCCTGGGCATGCGCCTGTGCCAGCGCGGCCGCGCCGGCTTCGCCCTGACCGACGAGGGCCGCGAGGTCTATCGCGCGACCCAGACCCTGCTGGCGGCGCTGGAGGGGTTCCGCGCCGAGGTCAACGACCTGCACCAGCACCTGCGCGGCGAACTCAACATCGGCATCATCAACAACCTGGTGACCCTGCCGCAGATGCGCATCACCCACGCTCTCAGCGCGCTCAAGGGGCAGGGACCGCAGGTGCGGATCAACATCGGCATGACCACCCCCAACGAGATCGAACTGGGCGTGCTCGACGGCCACCTGCATGTCGGCGTGGTGCCGTTGATCAGTCCGCTGTCGGGGCTCGAGTACCTGCCGCTGTATGACGAGCACGCGCAGCTCTATTGCAGCCGCGGCCACGCACTGTTCGAGCGCGCCGACGGCGATATCGCGGTGGACGAGGTGCTCGCCGCGGACGCCGTGGCGCCCAGCTACCGCCTGCCCGCCGAAGCCCAGGCGCGCCACCAGGAGCTGAACAACAGCGCCAGCGCCTCGGACCGCGAGGGCATGGCATTCCTGATCCTGACCGGCAACTTCATCGGCTACCTGCCGTCGCACTACGCTGCCGACTGGGTCGCCGCCGGGATGCTGCGGCCCCTGCTGCCGGAGCGTTTCCACTATGCCATCGCGCTGACCATCGTGACCCGCAAGGGACGCCGGCCGAACCTGGTGCTGGAGCGCTTCCTGGAGGCGGTGGCGGTGTCGTGAGGGCGCGGATGGAGTAACGCGAGCTTCGGCCGCCCGCCGAACGGCGTCTTTTCTCTACGGCGCGAGGAGGTGGCATGCAGCGACGGGCCGAGCCAACGCGGGAAAGAGACTCTCACCCCTTCACATGGCGCCGCTCCCCCATCACCCAGGTCTCCGCCACCGCGCGGTCGTCGCCCAGGGTGTTCAGCACGAACAGGGTATCGGCCAGGCCGCGCGCATGCTCCATGCGCTGGGCGATCATCGGCGTGGCGGCCAGGTCGAGGGCGACGAAGTCGGCTTCGCGGCCGGGCAGGAAGTTACCGACCAGGCCGTCCAGGTCGAGCGCCCTGGCGCCGCCGAGGGTGGCCAGGTAGAGCGCCTGGAACGGATCGAGGCTGGTGCCGCGCAATTGCTGGATCTTGTAGGCGTCGGCGAGGTTGGCCAGCAGCGACAGGCTGGTGCCGCCGCCGACGTCGCTACCGATGCCGACGCGGATGCCGTATTGCTGGGCGCGGCCAAGGTCGAACAGGCCGGAGCCGATGAACAGGTTGGAACTGGGACAGTGCGCCAGCGCCGCGTTCTTGTGCGCCAGGCAGCGGCATTCGCGTTCGGAGAGATGGATGCCATGGGCGAACACGCTGCGTTCGCCGACCAGGCCGGCGCGATGATAGACGTCCAGGTAGTCCTGCGCCTGGGGAAACAGCTCGCCGACCCAGGCGACTTCCTTGAGGTTCTCCGAAAGATGGGTGTGCAGGTAGACGCCGGGATACTCGTCCAGCAGGCGCGCCGCCGCGGCCAGTTGCTCGGGCGAGGAGGTCGGCGCGAAGCGCGGGGTGACCGCGTATTGCAGGCGCCCGTTGCCGTGCCAGCGCTCGATCAGCGCGCGGCTCTCGGCGTAGCCACTGGCCGCGGTATCGCACAGCGCCGGCGGCGCGTTGCGGTCCATCAGCACCTTGCCGGCGATCATCCGCAGGCGGCGCTTCTGCGCGGCCTGGAAGAATGCCTCGGCGGATACCGCATGGACCGTGCCGAACACCAGCGCGGTAGTGGTGCCGTGGCGCAGCAGTTCGTCGAGGAACAGCTCGGCCTGGGCGGCGGCGTAGCCGGCATCGGCAAAGCGCTGCTCGGCGGGAAAGGTGTGGGTTTCCAGCCAGTCCAGCAGTTGGGTGCCGTAGGAGGCGATCACTCCGAGTTGCGGGTAATGCACATGGCAATCGACGAAGCCGGGCAGCAGCAGGCGCTGCGGATGCTCCTCCAGCGGCAGGTCGGCGGGCAGTTGCGGCAGCAGGTAGGTTGCGTGATCGAGCGCGCGCACGTGGCCGTGTTCGATCCACAGCAGGCCGTCCTCGAAATACTCCCAGGCCTTGTCGCCGAGTTTCGCCGGGTCGCCGAGGAAATGCAGGATCCGCCCGCGATGGGCCGAACTGCTCATCGCGCTCCCGCCGTGGTCGGAGTGCAGGATAAGTGGGGGGACGAAGTTGCCAGCAGGTACTGCATCGTTCATCTCCTCTGCTGCCGGAATGGCGCTTTCGCCTCTTTAGTCCGGGAAATCGACGGAAATATCCCGTCTTTGGCGCGTGATCTCGCTTCCGCCATTATGCACTGTGCGCATGCTGTGGATAAGTCTGTGTGTAGCGCGTGTGCGGAAAGATTGCACGAGCCATTGCGGGATGTGCCCATCTGGCTTCCGGCAGGCGATCCGCGGAAAGCGTTCCGGCACCTTGAATCCGCCTTGCGAAATGCCCGGTCGGCAACTGGCGCTTCTGTGGGTTTGTCTGTGGAAAAGCTGTTCGCATTCCCCGTTGAAAAAATGCCTTCGGCGGTCGGGGGAAAGGCATTGGACGGAGCCGCAGGATTTCTCCCGGTTGGCGAAAGAGCCAGGGAAAAGGTGCTGTGGAATGCGCCACGACGGTGCATCGCGAAACTGTGGACAGCGGATCCACCCATGGCGCCGCCGAGCATGCTTCCGTCGATCGCCGCGGACTTTCCTGGAAAGCCGGAAAACCCAGTATTCATGGGCATCATGGCGTCTAAAGGGGACGTCCTGGAGACATTTTCACGGGCATTCCCGTTCCGCGGGTTTCCTGTGGAAAAGCTGTTGGCAAACTGTGCCGGAAGCGGGCCGCCGGGGCTGCCCCAGGGATTCGGCCGACCCGTGGCTTGGCCGGGAGAGATCGTCCTGCCGTGCTCCTCCGAACGGCTGTCGATATCTTGTGGATAAAGCTGTTGGCAAAGTGTTGGAAAAAATGCCTTGCCAGGTCGCGCCCATGGCCTGCCGGGTTGGCTGTTTTCTGTCCATCGCCAATGTTGCGAAAATCGCCGGGACGATCGGCGCGGGAGGCTTCCCAAGGTCCCGGATGGGCTCCCGACACGCTGTGGATAACTCTGTGAGCAAGGTGGTGATGACTGTTTTGCGACAAATGCTCACGCGGGTGCGCCGCAGGGTTGCCCGCAAATGTGCCGCGGCGTCTCAGGCGTGCCCCGGCTTGGTGCCGCTCGGCGCGGCAGCCTGGCCCGTGGCTCCCGGTGCAAGCCGCGTTCCAGGGCTTTCCTGACCTCCTGGCCAGGTATTTGCACCGGCCGCCGCATCGTCGAGCAACCGATCGGGTCCGCCATGTCCGCACCTTCCTCCTTCGCGCCGCCGCGCCTCGAACTGCGCGGGATCAGCAAGCGTTATCCGGGTTGCCTGGCCAACGACCGCATCGACCTGTGCATCGACGCCGGCGAGATCCACGCCCTGCTCGGTGAGAACGGCGCCGGCAAGAGCACGCTGATGAAGATCATCTACGGCGTGACCCGTCCCGATGCCGGCGAGATCCGCTGGCAGGGCGAGCCGGTGCAGGTACGCGACCCGGCTCGCGCCCGGGCGCTGGGGATCGGCATGGTGTTCCAGCATTTCTCCCTGTTCGAGACGCTCAGCGTGGCGGAGAACATCGCGCTCGCCCTCGGCGCCGAGGCGGGCAGCCCGCGCCGGTTGGAGGCGCGTATTCGCGAGGTGTCGCAGCGCTACGGCATGCCGCTGGAGCCTCGCCGGCTGGTCCATGGGCTGTCCATCGGCGAGCGCCAGCGGGTGGAGATCGTGCGCTGCCTGATGCAGGACATCCGCCTGCTGATCCTCGACGAGCCGACCTCGGTGCTGACCCCGCGCGAGGCCGAGGATCTCTTCGTCACCCTGCGCCGTCTTGCGGAGGAGGGCTGCAGTGTCCTCTTCATCAGCCACAAGCTGGCCGAGGTCCGTGCGCTCTGCCAGCGCGCCACGGTGCTGCGCGGCGGACGGGTGGCCGGACAGTGCGTGCCGGCGCAATGTTCCGATCTCGAGCTGGCGCGGCTGATGGTGGGCGACGCCGAGGGCCTGGCGGCGGAGTATCCGAAGGTCACCGGCGGCGCGCCTTTCCTCCAGGTGCGCGACCTGCACTGGCGCAACCCGGACCCCTTCGGCGTGTCCTTCGCTGGCCTCGACCTGGAGGTGCGCAGCGGCGAGATCCTCGGTATCGCCGGGGTCGCCGGCAACGGCCAGGACGAGTTGCTTGCCCTGCTCAGCGGCGAAGTGCGCCTGCCGCGCGCCCAGGCCGAGCGCATCCGCCTCGGCGGCTGCGCCGGCGCGCACCTGGCGCCGGATGCGCGGCGCCGCGCCGGCCAGGCCTTCGTGCCCGCCGAGCGGCTGGGGCACGGCGCGGTGCCGGAGATGAGCCTGGCGGACAATGCGCTGCTCACCGCCTTCCAGCAGGGACTGGTGAAGCGCGGGTTGGTCCGGCGGCGCAAGGTGCTGGCGCTGGCCGAGGAGATCATCCGCCGTTTCGCCGTGAAGGCCCCGGGTGCCGGGGCGCCGGCACGCAGCCTTTCCGGCGGCAACCTGCAGAAGTTCATTCTCGGCCGCGAGATCCTCCAGGCCCCGCGCCTGCTGGTGGCGGCGCATCCCACCTGGGGCGTGGACGTCGGCGCGGCGGCGCTGATCCACCGCGCGCTGATCGCCTTGCGCGATGCCGGTACGGCGATCCTGGTGGTCTCCGAGGACCTCGACGAGCTGTTCCTGCTCAGCGACCGCATCGCCGCGCTGTGTTCGGGTCGGCTGTGCCCGGCGGTCGCCACCGCGAGCGCTTCGCCGCAGCAGGTCGGCGGCTGGATGGCCGGTCAATTCGAGGCGCCGGCGGCGGTCGCCGGCGCCGTTGCCCAAGGGAGCCTGTGATGCTGTTGTCCCTGGAACCGCGCGGCCGGCAGTCGCGCTGGATGCTGCTGGCCTCTCCGCTGCTGGCGGGGTTGCTGACCCTGGTCTGCGGCGCGCTGCTGTTCGCCTGTCTCGGCCACGATCCCTGGCAGACCCTGCATACCGTGCTGGTACAGCCGCTCAGCGACCTCTATGGGCTCGGCGAGCTGCTGGTCAAGGCCATGCCGATCCTGCTCTGTGCCCTCGGCCTGGCACTGGCCTACCAGGCGCGCGTGTGGAACATCGGCGCGGAGGGCCAGTTGCTGGTCGGCGCCCTGGCCGGCAGCGCGGTGGCGATCCAGTTGCTCGACTGGCAGAGCCGCTGGGCGCTGGCCTGGGTGCTGCTCGCCGGCACCGCTGCCGGGGCGCTCTGGGCCGGGTTCGCCGCCTGGCTGCGAACGCGCTTCAACGCCAACGAGATCCTGACCACCATCATGCTCAACTACATCGCGCTGAACCTGCTGCTGTACGGCGTGCACGGGCCGTTGAAAGACCCGGATGGCTTCAACTTCCCGCAGTCGGCGCTGTTCGGCGAGGCCAGCCGCCTGCCGGCGCTGTTCGAGGACAGCCGGGTGCACCTTGGCGCATTGTTCGGCCTGCTGGCGCTGGCGGCGGTCTGGGTGCTGGCGCAGCGCAGCTTCCTCGGTTTCCAGGTCCGCGTGCTCGGCCTCGACCGCCGCGCCGCCGGTTTCGTCGGTTTCCGCGAGAAGCGCCTGGTCTGGTTCGTGCTGCTGTTCTCCGGCGCGCTGGCAGGCCTGGCCGGCGTCTGCGAGGTCGCCGGGCCGATCGGCCAACTGGTGCCGCAGGTCTCGCCGGGCTACGGCTATGCGGCGATCACCGTGGCCTTCCTTGGCCGTCTCAATCCGTTCGGCATCCTCTGCGCCAGCCTGCTGATGGCGTTGCTCTACCTCGGCGGCGAGGCCGCGCAGATGAGCCTCAACCTGCCATTGGCGCTGTCCGGGCTGTTCCAGGGGATGATGCTGTTCTTCCTCCTCGCCTGCGACGTGCTGATCCTCTACCGCCCACGTTTGCACGGACGCTGGCGCAAGCGCCCGGCGCTGCGCGACGCCCTGGCCTGAGCCGAACCGCCGAGGAACCACGATGGATATCGATCTGCTCGACAACCTGCTGTTCGCCATGGTCCGCACCGGTACTCCGCTGCTGCTGGTGGCCCTGGGCGAACTGGTCTGCGAGAGAAGCGGGGTGCTCAACCTGGGCCAGGAGGGGATGATGCTGTTCGGCGCGGTGATCGGCTTCATGGTCGCCTTCTCCAGCGGCAGCCTGTGGCTCGGCGTGCTCCTCGCGGTGCTCGCCGGCATGCTGCTGGCGGCGCTGTTCGCCGGGGTCGCCCTGTACCTGAACGCCAACCAGGTGGCCTGCGGCCTGGCGCTGACCATCTTCGGCGTCGGCCTGTCGTCGTTCGTCGGCGCCGCCTGGGTCGGCAAGCCGCTGCAAGGGTTCGCCCCGCTGGCGCTGCCGGTGCTGGGCGAGTTGCCGCTGCTCGGGCGCATGCTGTTCGCCCAGGACGCGCTGGTCTACCTGAGCCTGGCGCTGTTCGCCGCGGTCGCCTGGATGCTCCTGCGCAGCCGCGCCGGGCTGGTTCTCCAGGCGGTCGGCGAGAACCCCGACGCGGCCAGCGCGATGGGCCTGCCGGTGCTGCGCGTGCGCACCCTGGCGGTGCTCTTCGGCGGCGCCATGGCCGGCCTGGCCGGTGCCTACCTGTCGCTGGCCTACACGCCGATGTGGGCGGAGAACATGACCGCCGGACGCGGCTGGATCGCCCTGGCGCTGGTGGTCTTCGCCAGTTGGCGGGTGTTCCGCGTGCTGCTCGGTGCCTGGTTGTTCGGCCTGGCCAGCATCCTGCACCTGGTGGCCCAGGGGATCGGGCTGTCGATTCCGGCCAACCTGCTGGCGATGCTGCCCTATGCGGCGACCATCCTGGTGCTGGTCCTGCTCTCCCGCGATGCCCTGCGCACCCGGCTGTATGCCCCGGTTTCCCTGGGCCAGCCGTGGAAGGCCGGGCACTGACGAGGGCAGGTTCTTCGATTAGTTGTTTTAACTATTTATATATTCTTCGATAGATTTAGATAATTTCACTGATGGCCTAAATCAATGGGGCATTTTTGCCGAACCCCGTTAAGATTCTCCCAGTCGATTTGAAACACCCCATTCAACTGAGAGAGGAACGACTGATGTCCCTGATCAACACTCAAGTCCAACCGTTCAAGGTCAACGCTTTCCACAACGGCAAGTTCATCGAGGTGACCGAGGAATCCCTGAAGGGCAAGTGGTCGGTCCTGATCTTCATGCCGGCTGCCTTCACCTTCAACTGCCCGACCGAGATCGAAGACGCCGCCAACAACTACGGCGAGTTCCAGAAAGCCGGTGCCGAGGTCTACATCGTGACCACCGACACCCACTTCTCGCACAAGGTCTGGCACGAAACCTCCCCGGCAGTCGGCAAGGCCCAGTTCCCGCTGATCGGCGACCCGACCCACCAGTTGACCAACGCCTTCGGCGTGCACATCCCGGAAGAAGGCCTGGCCCTGCGCGGTACCTTCGTGATCAACCCGGAAGGCGTGATCAAGACCGTCGAGATCCACTCCAACGAGATCGCCCGTGACGTCGGCGAGACCGTGCGCAAGCTGAAGGCCGCCCAGTACACCGCCGCCCACCCGGGCGAAGTCTGCCCGGCCAAGTGGAAGGAAGGCGAGAAGACCCTCGCTCCGTCCCTGGACCTGGTCGGCAAGATCTAAGACCGCGCCGGCGGCATTCGCCGCCAGCCTCTCCGGCGGACGATCCCTCGCGGATCGTCCGCCCTTCACCCAGCCAACGCGCCGTGCAGGGCGGATGTCCCATCCGCCGGGGATACGTTTGCCCGAATTTCGAGGAGCTGAACCATGTTGGACGCCAATCTTAAAACCCAGTTGAAGGCCTACCTGGAAAAGGTCAGCCAGCCGTTCGAGATCGTCGCGTCCCTCGATGACAGCGACAAATCCCGCGAGCTGCTGGGCCTGCTGCAAGACATCGTCGGCCTGACCGACAAGATCACCCTGAAGACCGACGGCAGCGATGCGCGCAAACCGTCGTTCTCGCTGAACCGCCCCGGTGCGGACATCGGCCTGCGCTTCGCCGGTATCCCCATGGGCCACGAATTCACCTCGCTGGTGCTGGCCCTGCTGCAGGTAGGCGGCCACCCCTCCAAGCTCGACGCGGACGTGATCGAGCAGGTCAAGGGCATCGAGGGCACCTTCGAGTTCGAAACCTACTTCTCGCTGTCCTGCCAGAACTGCCCGGACGTGGTCCAGGCGCTGAACCTGATGGCCGTGCTCAACCCGAACATCCGTCACGTCGCCATCGACGGCGCGCTGTTCCAGGATGAGGTCGAGGCGCGCCAGATCATGTCGGTGCCGAGCATCTACCTCAACGGCGAAGTCTTCGGCCAGGGCCGCATGGGCGTGGAAGAGATCCTCGCCAAGATCGACACCGGCGCCGCCGCCCGCGACGCCGAGAAGCTGACCGCCCGCGACGCCTTCGACGTGCTGGTGGTCGGCGGTGGCCCGGCCGGCGCCGCGGCGGCGATCTACGCCGCGCGCAAGGGCATTCGCACCGGCGTCGCCGCCGAGCGCTTCGGCGGCCAGGTGCTGGACACCATGGCCATCGAGAACTTCATCTCGGTGCAGGAGACCGAAGGGCCGAAGCTGGCGCGGGCGCTTGAAGAGCACGTGCGTCACTACGAGGTCGACATCATGAACCTGCAGCGCGCCAGCAAGCTGGTTCCGGCGAAGAACGCCGGCGAGTTGCACGAGGTGCAGTTCGAGAGCGGCGGCAGCCTCAAGGCCAAGACCCTGATCCTCGCCACCGGCGCTCGCTGGCGCGAAATGGGCGTGCCCGGCGAGCAGGAATACAAGGCCAAGGGCGTGTGCTTCTGCCCGCACTGCGACGGCCCGCTGTTCAAGGGCAAGCGCGTGGCGGTGATCGGCGGCGGCAACTCTGGCGTCGAGGCGGCCATCGACCTGGCCGGCATCGTCGCCCATGTGACCCTGCTGGAATTCGACAGCAAGTTGCGCGCCGATGCCGTGCTGCAACGCAAGCTCTACAGCCTGCCGAACGTCGAGGTGATCACCAGCGCCCTGACCAGCGAAGTGAAGGGCGACGGCCAGAAGGTCACCGGCCTGGTGTACAAGGACCGCAACTCCGAGGAGTTCAAGTCGATCGAGCTGGAAGGCATCTTCGTGCAGATCGGCCTGCTGCCCAACACCGAGTGGCTCAAGGGCAGCGTCGAGCTGTCGCCGCGTGGCGAGATCATCGTCGACGCCCGTGGCGAGACCTCGCTGCCCGGCATCTTCGCCGCCGGCGACGTGACCACGGTGCCGTACAAGCAGATCGTGATCGCCGTGGGCGAGGGCGCCAAGGCTTCGCTGAGCGCCTTCGACCACCTGATCCGGACCTCCGCGCCGGAGTGACCCGGCCAGCGACCGTCGAACCAGGGACGCCCGGAGCGCGAAAGCGCCCCGGGCGTTTTCGTTGGCGCGACCGCCCGCCTCAGGCCGGGATATCCAGGTTCGCGTGGCCCGGCGCGGCGGCCGCCTCGGCGTAGACCTTCTCGTCCTCCTCGATCACCCGCGAGGCCGGCCCCACCAGCAACGGGTCCGGCTCATGGGCGATGCGCCGGTCCTTGTCCGGGTAGTCCAGCGAGTGCAGGAAGTGGCGGATGCAGTTGAGTCGTGCGCGCTTCTTGTCGTCGGACTTGATGACCGTCCACGGCGCGTCGGCGGTGTCGGTATGGAAGAACATCGCCTGCTTGGCGGCGGTGTAGTCGTCCCACTTGTCCAGAGACTTGATGTCGATGGGCGACAGCTTCCAGTGCTTGAGCGGATCGTCGCGGCGCGAGATGAAGCGCCGCAGTTGTTCCTCGCGGCTCACCGAGAACCAGTACTTGAACAGCAGGATGCCGCTGTTGGTGAGCATGCGCTCCAGCTCCGGCGCCTGGCGCATGAACTCCAGGTATTGCAGCGGCGAACAGAAGCCCATGACCCGCTCGACGCCGGCGCGGTTGTACCAGGAGCGGTCGAAGAAGACCATCTCGCCGGCGGTGGGCAGATGTTGGATGTAGCGCTGGAAATACCACTGGCCCTGCTCCTGGGAGGACGGTTTCTCCAAGGCTACGATCCGCGCGCCGCGCGGGTTCAGGTGTTCCATGAAGCGCTTGATGGTGCCGCCCTTGCCGGCGGCGTCGCGGCCTTCGAACAGGACCACCACGCGCTGGCCGGTCTCCTTCACCCAGCTCTGCACCTTGAGCAGTTCGATCTGCAGGTCGTGCTTGGCCTTCTCGTACTCGTTGCGGCGCATCCGCGTGTGATAGGGATAGTTCGCCGGCAGGCTCGCCGAGGTGCTGTCCTCGCTGCTGCCGTGGGGCGCACTGGCGACCTGCAGGGCCACCGGCTTCTGGCTGATTGCCTGGATCTCCTCGCGGGCCTTCTGCGCCGGGCTGGCCACTCGCGGGCGGCGGGTCGCCGGCTTGCGCGGGGCGCGGCGGGCGGCTGGCCGGGCCGGCTTGGCCGGCTGCGCGGCGGGTTGCTCGGGGGAGGGGGGACTGACAGTGGGTTCTTCGCTCATGCGGGACTCCTTCCGTTCTACGTTTTCAGCTATGCAGTCCCCCACTCTATGCCCCTGCCGGGAGGCGTCCGTTGACCCCCATCAAACCGCGCCCGGCCGCCACCGGGAGGAAAGCCTTACACCTCTCCAGAAATCCCTTGTAGGATATCGCCACGCGCGTGGCGTCCCGTCGTCGCCCCGCGGACCTGGATCAGCAGACAGGGTGAACACTGAGCTGGCTCTCATCAACCGAGGGCCGGCAGCGTTCGCGCCGGCCCGCCGATCCGACGAAGGTCCGCACATGTCCCGCACCTGGATTCGCAATCCCCTCGCCATCTTCACCGCCAACGGTCTCGACGCCGCCGGCGGCCTGGTCGTCGAAGACGGCCGCATCGTCGAGCTGCTCGGCGCCGGCCAACAGCCCGCGCAGCCCTGCGCCAGCCAGTTCGACGCCAGCCGGCACGTGGTGTTGCCGGGGTTGGTCAACACCCATCACCACTTCTACCAGACCCTCACCCGCGCCTGGGCGCCGGTGGTCAACCAGCCGCTGTTCCCCTGGCTGAAGACCCTCTACCCGGTCTGGGCGCGGCTGACCCCGGAGAAACTCGCACTGGCCACCAAGGTGGCGCTGGCCGAGCTGCTGTTGTCCGGCTGTACCACTGCCGCCGACCACCACTACCTGTTTCCCGGCGGCCTCGAACAGGCCATCGACGTGCAGGCCGGGGTGGTCGAGGAACTGGGCATGCGCGCCATGCTCACCCGCGGCTCGATGAGCCTCGGCGAGAAGGACGGCGGCTTGCCGCCGCAGCAGACGGTGCAGGAAGCCGAGACCATCCTCGCCGACAGTGAGCGACTGATCGCCCGCTACCACCAGCGCGGAGACGGTGCCCGGGTGCAGATCGCCCTGGCGCCCTGCTCGCCGTTCTCGGTGACTCCGGAGATCATGCGCGCCAGCGCCGAAGTGGCGGCGCGCCACGACGTACGCCTGCACACCCACTTGGCGGAGACCCTCGACGAGGAAGACTTCTGCCTGCAGCGCTTCGGCCTGCGCACCGTGGACTACCTGGATAGCGTCGGCTGGCTCGGCCCGCGCACCTGGCTGGCCCACGGCATCCACTTCAACGCCGAGGAGATCCGCCGGCTCGGCGAGGCGGGCACCGGTATCTGCCATTGCCCGAGTTCGAACATGCGCCTGGCCTCGGGCATCTGCCCGACCGTGGAGCTGGAGGCGGCCGGCGCGCCGATCGGCCTGGGAGTCGATGGCTCGGCTTCCAACGACGCCTCGAATATGATCCTCGAGGCGCGCCAGGCCCTGTACCTGCAACGCCTGCGCTACGGCGCCGAGCGGATCACCCCGGAACTCGCCCTGGGCTGGGCAACCCGTGGCTCGGCACGCCTGCTCGGGCGCAGCGACATCGGCGAGCTGGCCCCCGGCAAGCAGGCCGACCTGGCCTTGTTCAAGCTCGACGAGCTGCGCTTCTCGGGTAGCCACGACCCGCTCTCGGCGCTGCTGCTGTGCGCTGCCGACCGTGCCGACCGGGTAATGGTCGGCGGCGCCTGGCGAGTGGTCGACGGTGCCGTGGAAGGGCTCGACCTGGCCGCCCTGATCGCCCGCCACCGCGAGGCGGCGAGCGCCCTGATCGCCGGGTGAGGCGGGCGCCGACAGAGGAGGCGCCAGGCTTCCTCTGTCGGTTCGCATAGGTCGGCGCGTGGCCCGCAACTGGCTAGACTGTGGCATTCCCCACCAGGAGCCGCCCCATGTCACGCGCCGCCCGCCCATGCAATCGCTTTTGCAGCCTTCTGCTAGGACTCGCCCTGCTGATGCCCGCCAGCCTTCCTCTGTCCGCTGCCGAAACGGTGGCGCCGCCATCGCCGCGGACGCTGATCATCGACACCGATCCGGGCGCCGACGATGTGATCGCCCTGCTGTTCGCCATGGCCTCGCCGAAGGAGCTGAAGATCCAGGCGCTGACCACCGTCGCCGGCAACGTGCCGCTGGAAAAGACCGCGCGTAACGCCCGGCTGGCCCGCGAGTGGGGCAAGCGCCCGGATATCCCGGTCTACGCCGGCGCTCCGCGACCGCTGCTGCGCACGCCGATCTACGCCGCCGACGTGCACGGCAGCGAAGGCATCAGCGGCGTCGAGGTGCATGAGCCGAAGCAGCCGCTGGCCGAAGGTAACGCCGTGGACTACCTGATCCGCACCTTGCGTGCGGCGCCGGAGAAGAGCGTGACCCTGGCCATGCTCGGCCCGGAGACCAACCTCGCGCTGGCCCTGACCCAGGCCCCGGACATCGTCAAGGGCATCCGCGAGATCGTGATCATGGGCGGCGCCCACTTCAACGGCGGCAACATCACCCCGGCCGCCGAATTCAATATCTTCGCCGACCCCCACGCGGCGGAAATCGTGCTCAAGAGCGGGGCGCCGATCACCATGCTGCCGCTCGACGTGACCCACAAGATCCTCACCAGCCCCGAGCGCATCGCCAAGCTGCGCAACCTCGGCAACCAGGCCGGCAAGACCGTCGCCGACATCCTCGACGCCTACGTCCAGTACGACATCAAGTACTACGGCCTGAAGGGCGGCCCGGTGCACGACGCCACGGTGGTCGCCTACCTGCTCAAGCCCTCGCTGTTCAAGGGCAAGCGGATCAACGTGCAGGTCGACAGCCGCGAGGGCATCACCTTCGGCCAGACCGTGGCCGACTGGTACGGCGGCCTCAAGCAGCCGGCCAACGTCGAGTGGATCAACGAGGGCGACGCCCAGGGGTTCTTCGACCTGCTCACCGAGCGTATCGCCCGCCTGCCCTGAGTCTCTCGTCGTACGGCCGGCGCCGGGTCAGCCGTGGCGCCGGCTGGCGAGTTGGCGCAGGGCCTGCTCGGCGTCGCCGACGACGATCCTGCCGGGCACCGCCAGCATCAGGTTGAGCGGCAGGCCGAACTCTTCCAGGGCCATGCCGTCGCGGTCGCGGGTCGGATCCTCGCCGACCAGCTCCGGGGCGTGCCGGCGGATCCGCTCGGCGTAGCTGCCGGCGTCGTCGACGTAGCCATAGACCGGCTTGCCGAGAGCGGTGGCGTAGCCGACCTCGAAGGCGGTGCCGCTGTCCGGCTCGGCGCCGCGGAAGAAGTTCAGGTTGGCCAGCACCGCGTCGGCGCGTTCGATCAGGCCGATGTTGGCGCGGTAGATCCAGGCCGCCTGTTCGCGCGGCTCGGCGAGCTGTTTCGGCAGCGCGTTGTCCAGCGGGTAGAGGCCCTCGAAACCGTAGCGTGCGCACAGTGCCTTGAGTGCTTCGCCGTGGGCGACGGCGTCGGCGCGGAACACATCGGGACCGGCCAGATAGAGTTTCCGCGGCCTGGCCGCGGCGCGTACACCCGGCAGGCTGCCGAGCAGGGCGCCGGCGGGCAGCAGCAGGGCTGCCAGGCGCAGGAAGGTACGACGGCTGCTGGAACCCTTGGATCGGTTCATCGGATGCCTCTTGCAGGCCGGCCTCCCGGATGGGGCCGTTGTTGTCCAGGATTATGGCCGGCAAGCGACGGGCCGGGCGGCGGCTATCTGCCAGCAGCTAGGCGACGGCCTTCCCGCGATGTCAGGCGCGCTCGAGTTCCTCGGCGAGGCGTCGCAGAGCCTCGCGCGGGCCGCCGGCGACCAGCCGCGAAGGCACCGCCAGCATCAGGTTCAATGGCAGGCCGAAACCCTCCAGTTGCCAACCGTCGCGGTCCTCGCCGGGGTGCTCGCCGAGCCATTCCGGGGCCAGCCGGGCGAGGCGCTCGGTGTAGGCGCCGGCATCGCTGAGGTAGGCATATACCGGCTTGCCCAGGGCCAGGGCGTAACCCACTTCGAAGGCGGTGCCGCTGTCCGGCTCGCTGCCGCGGAACGGTTCGAGGTTGGCCAGCACGCAGTCGGCGCGCTCGATCAGGCCGACATTGGCGCGGTAGATCCAGGCGGCCTGTGCGGCTGGCTCGCGGATGTCGGCGGGCAGGGCGTGGTCGAGCGGGTAGAGGCCGACGAAGCCGAACTCGGCGCAGAGCGCCTTGAGGGTTTCGCCATGGGCTTCGGCGTCGGGGCGGAAGACGTCCGGCCCGGCCAGGTAGATCGCGGTCATCGCGTGCGTGCCTTGTTACGGAAAGCCAGCGCCCATGGTAGCGCCATCGTGGCGGCGCCGGCATGCACCAAGCGATGGCGCGCTGCACCGTCCTGCAGCCGCGCCGGCATGACGCGGCGCGCAGAAGCGCGAGCTTGAGCGGAGTTGTCCGGGTGGTCAGGTAATTGCATCGGCGGGCGGGCTGAACGCGAAGCCACGCCCGATGGCCAACCCTGCACTCACCGGAGCACGCCCATCCATGAAACACCGTCGCACGCAATCCCGCATGTCCGTCCTGCGCCGCCTTGCCGCCGTCCTCGGCCTCGGCGCCTGCGCTCTCGCCGCCGAGGCCGCCGAACCACTGAAGATCGGCTTCGTCTATGTCGGCCCGGTCGGCGACCACGGCTGGACCTACCAGCACGAACTGGGCCGCCGCGAACTGGTGGAGCACTTCGGCGACAAGGTGAAGACCAGCTTCGTCGAGAACGTCGCCGAGGGCGCCGACGCCGAGCGGGTCATCCGCAACCTGGCGAAAGACGGCTACGGCCTGGTCTTCACCACCTCCTTCGGCTACATGAACCCTACCGCCAAGGTGGCCCGGCAGTTTCCCAAGGTGACCTTCGAGCACGCCACCGGCTACAAGCGCGACAGGAACCTCGGCACCTACCTGTCGCGCTCCTACGAGGGACGCTACGTCGGCGGCTTCCTCGCGGCGAAGATGACCCGCAGCCACAAGATCGGCTACATCGCCTCGTTTCCGATTCCCGAGGTGATCCGCGACATCAACGCGATCCAGCTGGCGCTGGACAAATACGACCCGCAGGCCGAACTCAAGGTGATGTGGGTGAGCACCTGGTTCGATCCGGGCAAGGAGGCCGACGCGGCCAACGCGCTGATCGACCAGGGCGTCGACGTGGTGTTCCAGCACACCGATAGCCCGGCGCCGATCCAGGCCGCCGAGCGTCGCGGGGTGTACGCCGTGGGCTACGCCTCGGACATGCAGCACTTCGGTCCGAAGACCGTGCTCACCTCGATCGTCAACGACTGGGGCCCGCACTATATCCGCTCGGCCCAGGCGGTGATGGACGGCACCTGGAAATCCGAGGACTTCTGGGGTGGCCTGGCCGAGAGTACGGTGGTCCTGCCGCTGAACCAGGAGGTGCTGCCGGCGCCGGTGCGGGAAGAGGCGGGCAGGCTGATCGAGTCGATCCGCAGCGGAGCCTTCCACCCCTTCACCGGGCCGATCCGCGACCAGTCCGGCAAGGAGCGTTTCGCCGCCGGCGTCAGCGCGACCAATGCCGACCTGGCGTCGATGAACTATTACGTGGAAGGCATCAAGGCCGACCTGCCGAAGTGAGCCCTGGCCTTGTATGGAAAAAGTCGCCGAGCGCAGGCACTTTCCGTACAGGACCCATCGAGGAGAGCGCGATTGGACCGTCTACCCATCATCGACATCGCCCCGCTCTACGGCGCCGACCGTGGCGCCTGGAACGACGTGGCGCGGCGGATCGACCAGGCCTGCCGCGAGTGGGGCTTCTTCTACATCGCCGGACACCCGTTGCCGGCCGCGCGCTTCGAAGCCCTGCTGGCGGCGGCGCGGGAGTTCTTCGCGCTGCCCGTCGAAGAGAAGCTGAAGATCGATATCACCCGTAGCCGCAATCATCGCGGCTATGGCGCGATCGCCACCGAGCAGCTCGACCCGGCGTTGCCCAGCGACTTCAAGGAGACCTTCGACATGGCCCTGCACCTGCCGGCGGAGCATCCCGACGTGCGCGCCGGCAAATCCTTCTACGGGCCCAACCGACACCCCGACCTGCCCGGCTGGGAGGCCCTGCTGGAAGGACACTATGCCGACATGCTGGCGCTGGCCCGTACCGTGCTGCGCGCCCTGGCCATCGCCCTGGGGATCGAGGAGGACTTCTTCGATCGCCGCTTCGAGCAGCCGGTCAGCGTGTTCCGCCTGATCCACTATCCGCCGGCCTCGGCCCGGCAGAGCGCCGACCAGCCCGGCGCCGGCGCGCACACCGACTACGGCTGCGTGACCCTGCTCTACCAGGACGCCGCCGGTGGCCTGCAAGTGCAGAACCGCCAGGGCGAATGGATCGACGCGCCGCCCATCGACGGCACCTTCGTGGTCAACATCGGCGACATGATGGCGCGCTGGAGCAACGACCGTTACCGCTCGACCCCGCACCGGGTGATCAGCCCGCGCGGGGTGCACCGCTACTCCATGCCGTTCTTCGCCGAACCGCACATGGACACCGAGATCCGCTGCCTGCCGGGCTGCTTCGACGCGGACAACCCGCCGAAGTATCCGCCGACCACCTGTGGCGATTGGCTGACCTCGCGCTTCGCGCAGACCTATGCCTATCGGCGCGGCGAAACGGCCTGAGCCGCCCGTCGCGCGCGGGAGCGGCTCGTGGGTTTGCCGCGGGCCTGACTCCCGGGACAGGTTAAACTTGCCGGCCAAGACCAGCCTGATCGAGAACCCACCCCATGTACGAATGGCTCAACGCCTTGCCCAAGGCCGAACTGCACCTGCACCTGGAAGGTACCCTGGAGCCGGAGCTGCTGTTCGCCCTCGCCGAGCGCAACCGCATCGCCCTGCCCTGGAACGACGTCGAGACCCTGCGCAAGGCCTACGCCTTCAACAACCTGCAGGAATTCCTCGACCTCTACTACGCCGGTGCCGACGTGCTGCGCACCGAGCAGGACTTCTACGACCTGACCTGGGCCTACCTGCAGAAGTGCAAGGCGCAGAACGTCGTCCACGTCGAGCCGTTCTTCGACCCGCAGACCCACACCGATCGCGGCATTCCCTTCGAGGTGGTGCTCGCCGGCATCCGCGCCGCGCTACGGGACGGCGAGAAGCTGCTGGGCATCCGCCATGGGCTGATCCTCAGCTTCCTCCGCCACCTCAGCGAGGAACAGGCGCAGAAAACCCTCGACCAGGCGCTGCCGTTCCGCGACGCCTTCATCGCCGTCGGCCTCGACAGCTCGGAAGTAGGGCATCCGCCGAGCAAGTTCCAGCGGGTCTTCGACCGGGCCCGCAGCGAAGGCTTCCTCACCGTCGCCCATGCCGGCGAGGAGGGGCCGCCCGAGTACATATGGGAAGCCCTCGACCTGCTCAAGGTCGAGCGCATCGACCACGGCGTACGCGCCTTCGAGGACGAGCGGCTGATGCGGCGGCTGATCGACGAACAGATCCCGCTGACCGTCTGCCCGCTGTCCAACACCAAGCTCTGCGTGTTCGACGACATGAGCCAGCACACCATCCTCGACATGCTCGAACGCGGCGTGAAGGTGACGGTGAACTCCGATGACCCGGCCTACTTCGGCGGCTATGTCACCGAGAACTTCCATGCCTTGCAGCAGAGCCTGGGAATGACCGAGGAGCAGGCCAGGCGCCTGGCGCAGAACAGCCTGGATGCGCGCCTGGTGAAGTGAGGGGCGGCGTGCCGGGTAGCCCGGCGCGCGACCCGCAAGGCGTTTCGTCGTCGCCGGCTTCTCGGTATTGATGATAAGCATTATCATTTGCGGGCCTGCTCAGCATTCCCATGGCGCCGCCCCGGCGCCGGCTTTCGTGCAGCCGTCCTCACCGATGCCCGACCGCGACCTACCTCCCGGCCCGCGCCCGGATGCCTTGCCGGCAGACGGCGAGGCGGCGCGCCGCGCGGATCTGCTCAAGGCCTTCCTGGCCCAGCGCCAGCGCATGGAAAGCCTGGTCAGCCGCTGGGTCGGCTGCCGAGCGACCGCCGCCGACCTGGTCCAGGAGCTGTTCCTGCGCTTCTGGCGGCGCCCGGCCGCCCCGGTGGAGGAGCTTGGCAGCTACCTCCTGCGCAGCGCGCGCAACCTGGCCATCGACCACTTGCGTGGCGAAGGATCGCGGCAACGGCAACTGGACGACTGGCTGCCGGAGCAGCGCCAGGGCGAGCCGGTCGGTCCCGAGCAGGCGCTCGAGGCCGGCGACCAGTGGCGCCGGGTCGAGGCCGCCTTGCGCGGCCTGCCCGAGCGCACCCGGCGGATTTTCCTGCTCAATCGCATCCACGGCCGCACCTACGCGGAGATCGCCCAGGCCATGCAGCTTTCCCAAAGCGCCGTGGAAAAACATATGATGCGCGCCCTCGACGCCTGCAAGGCGAGCCTGGCCGGCCCGGCCGGCGAGCAGGCAAGGAGCGCCCAGCCATGACCCGACCCGATAGCGACGCCGCGCCCTACGAGCCCGTCCTCGAGCAGACCGCACAGGCCTGGCTGGTGCGCCTGCGCGGTACGCCGGATGCGGCGACCCGGCGGGCCTTCGAGGACTGGCTGGCGCAGCGGCCGGCGCATGCCGAGGCCTATGCCCGCGCCGAGGCGCTCTGGCGCCTGACGGAAATACCGGCGAGCCGCCTGGCCATCGAAGAGGCCGATGCCCTGGAAGCCTACCTGCGGCCGCGCCGAGCGTCGCGCAACCCGCGGCGCTGGGCCTACCCGCTGGCCAGCGTCGCCTGCCTGCTGGCGATGCTCTGGCTGGGCGGCTGGTGGCAGCCCGGCGACTGGCTGCAGGACTGGCGTGCCGACTATGTCGCCGCGCCGGGACAGGTCGCCGAATGGAAGCTGGCCGATGGCTCCTACCTGAGCCTGGACGCCGGCAGCGCGGTGCGCGTGCGTATCGACGGCGGCCAGCGGCGGGTCGAACTGCTGCGCGGCGCCGCGGCGTTGCGGGTGAAGCGCGACACGCTGCCATTCGTGGTCGAGGCCGGCGAAGGCCGGGCGCGGGTGCTGGGCACCGAGTTCGAGGTCCGTCGCGGCGCCGGGGCGACCCGCGTCACCGTGTTGCAAGGGCGGGTCGCGGTGAGCGCCGGCACCGGTGCGGGCGCCGCCGAGGAAGTGCTGGGCGCCGGCCAGCAGGTCGGCTTCGCCGACGGCAAGCTGGGCCGGCCCGTGGCCATCGACGCCGCCGCCGCGCTGGCCTGGCGCCAGGGTTGGCTGAGCTTCTACCGGCGGCCGCTGGCGGAAGTGCTCGACGAACTCGCTCGCTACTACCCCGGACGCATTCTCCTGCTCGACGACGCGCTCGGTCGCCAGCCGGTCAGCGGCAGCTTCCGCAGCGATGATCCCGAAGCCGCGCTGAAGTCGCTGCAGGCGGTGCTCGGCTATCGCCAGCAGATCCTGTTCGGACGCCTGGTGGTGATTCGCTGACGGTGGCCCCGGTCCGTTTGGCCGCAGGAATCTTTCCCGGCGAAGAATTTTTTTGCCCTGCGGGGTGAGGTAAATCCGGCGCCGCTTCGTGTAGTGCTCATGACCGCGATTGATTCGCATTAGAAAAGCGACCGACACGAGCAACCCATGACCCCGTTCCCGCGCTTCGCCCTGCGTACTCTCCCCGCCCTGTTCCTCAGCCTCGGCTGTCTCGCCGCCACCGTGCAGGCCGCCGAGGCGGTTCGCTACCGCTTCAGCCAGGCTGCCGCGCCGCTGGCCCAGGCGCTCAACGCGTTCAGCCGGGCCAGCGGGCAGACGCTGCTCTACACCGCCGAGCTGCCGCCGCAGGCGACCGCTCCGGCATTGCACGGTTCGCTGGACGCGGAGGAGGCGCTGCAACGCCTGCTGCAGGGCAGCGGCCTGCGCGCGCGGCGGATCGACGAGCGCACCCTGACCCTGGAACCGATCCCCGCCAGCGGCGCGCTCGTCCTCGATGCCACGACGGTCTCCGCCGCCGCCCCGGCGCAGGGCTACCGGCCGGCGGCCAACGCCTCGATCAGCCGCGGCGATGCGCCGCTACTGGAAATCCCCCAGGCGATCAGCGTGGTCCCGGCACAGGCGCTGCAGGACCAGCGCCCGCGCAACCTTGACGACGCGCTGGGCAACATCAGCGGCATCACCCAGGCCAACACCCTCGGCGGTACCCAGGACGCGGTGATGAAGCGCGGCTTCGGCGACAACCGCGACGGCTCGATCATGCGCGACGGCATGCCCTCGGTGCAGGGCCGCAATTTCACCGCCACCGCCGACCACGTCGAGGTGCTGAAGGGGCCAGCATCCCTGCTCTATGGCATCCAGGACCCGGGCGGGGTGGTCAACGTGGTGAGCAAGAAGCCACAACTGCAACAAGCCAACGCCCTGACCCTGCGTGGCTCGGCCTACGCCCACGGGCGCAACGGCAGCGGCGGCCAGCTCGACTCCACCGGCCCGCTGGGCGACAGCGGACTGGCCTACCGGATGATCCTCGATCATGAGGACGAGGATTACTGGCGCGACTTCGGCAAGAGTCGCGAGACGCTGGTGGCGCCCTCGCTGGCCTGGTACGGCGAGGACACGACGGTCAACCTGAGCTACGAGCACCGCGAGTTCACCACGCCGTTCGACCGTGGCACGGCCATCGATCCGCGTACCAACCGCCCGCTGGACATCCCGCGCAGCCGGCGCCTGGACGAGCCCTTCAACATCACCGAGGGCCGTTCCGAGCTGACCCGCCTGGATCTCGAACGGCAGCTCGACGACACCTGGAAGGCCCACTTCGGCTACGGCTACAGTCGCGAGACCTACGACGACAACCAGGCCCGGGTGATGGCCGTGAATGCCGACGGCACCCTGACCCGGCGCATGGACGGCACCCACGGCGCGGTCAGCAGCGACAGCTTCGCCACCCTCGGCCTGAGCGGAACGCTGCAACTGGCCGGGATGCAACATGACCTGCAATTCGGCATGGACCACGAGAAGCGCAAGATCTTCCGCGCCGACCTGCTGCGCGACAGCAAGACCAGCCGCTTCGACTACCTCGACCCGGTCTATGGCCAGGTGGTGCCGTCGACCCGGGTGGTCGCCGGCGACAGCGACCAGACCGACAAGCTGCGCAGCGACTCGCTGTACTTCCAGGACTCGATCCACCTGGACGAACGCTGGATCCTGGTCGGCGGCGCGCGCTACCAGATCTACGACCAGCTCGCCGGGCGCGGCCGGCCGTTCAACGCCAACACCGATATCAACGGGCAGAAATGGGTGCCGCGCGGCGGCCTGGTCTACCGCCTGAGCGACGAGGTTTCGCTGTACGGCAGCTACACGCGCTCGTTCAAGCCGAACTCGACCATCGCCCCGCTGAGCACCGGCGAGACCATCGATTCGGCGATCCTGCCGGAGGAGGCGACCTCCTGGGAGCTGGGCGCCAAGCTGGATGTGCCGGGGCGTCTCAGCGGCACCCTGGCGCTGTTCGACATCCGCAAGAAGAACGTGCTGGTCAACGAACTCGACGGTGCCGGCAACAGCAGCGTGCGCGCCGCCGGCCGGGTCCGCTCGCGCGGCCTGGAGCTGGACCTCACCGGCCAGCTCAGCGAACGCTGGAGCCTGATCGGCAGCTACGCCTGGCTCGCCGCGGAAGTCACCGAGGACCCGACCCTGGAGGGCAAGCGCCTGCAGAACGTGGCGCGCAACACCGCGTCGCTGTCGGCGGTCTACGAACTCGGCCAGCTCTTCGGCGGCGACCGCCTGCGCCTGGGCGGCGGCGCGCGCTACGTCGGCAAGCGCCCGGGCGACCCGGCCAATTCCTTCGACCTGCCGTCTTACACCGTGGCCGATGCCTTTGCCAGCTACGACACCCGCTTCGGCGGACACGGTGTGAAGTTCCAGCTCAACGTGAAGAACCTGTTTGACCGCACCTACTACCCGTCCAGTGCCAATCGCCTGTACGTGGCGATGGGCGAGCCTCGGCAGTTCCAGCTGTCGACGACGGTGGAGTTCTGAGTCGGCGCTCGTTCCTGGCGGGGTTCCTGGCGTCCTCCTGGACGATGGGAGGCCTCTCCCGCCCTCTGGCCAAGCAGGGAGAAGGGCTGCCGCGGTGCTGCCCGGCGCAGGATCGGTGAATCGTTCCGTTCGACGATGCTCCATCCAGTGCCTTCTCCCTTCAGGGAGAGGGACGCGGAGCAGCGCCAGGGCGCGATCTCATCGCACTCCACCTCGTCCCCAACCTGCCCGTTGGGTACCATGCCCGCACCACTCGCCGCCACGGCCACCCCATGAACCTCGACAACCGCATCAAGTTCCGCCACCTCGCCTGCTTCCTCGAAGTCGCCCGCCAGCGCAGCTTCGCCAAGGCGGCGGACGCCGTGGCGGTGTCGCAGCCGGCGATCTCCAAGACCCTCAAGGAACTGGAGGAAATCCTCGGCGCGCGCCTGTTCGAACGGAGCAAGGCCGGCGCCGAGCTGACCGAGGCGGGCGTGACCTTCCTGCGCTATGCCGGCCCCTGCGTGCAGGCCCTGCGCGACGGAGTGAACACCCTGCGCGGTCACGAGGCGCAGGTCGAGACGGTGCGGGTCGGCGTGCTGTCGACGGTGGAGAGCCTGGTGGTGCCCGAGGTGATCCGGCGCCTGCACCGGCGCCACGGTACGCTGGTGGTCAGCGTCGCCACCGGCCCCAGCGCCTACCTGCTGGCGCAACTGAAGGTCGGCGAGCTGGACCTGGTGGTCGGGCGGATGACCGATAGCCCGGACATCCAGGGCCTGACCTTCGAGCACCTGTACAGCGAGTCGATGATGCTGGTGGTGCGTCCCGGCCACCCCTTGCTCGCCGCGCCCCTCGGCGACCTGCAGCGGCTGGCCGAATTCCCACTGGTGCTGCCGCTGGCCGGCACCACCATCCGCCGCCACGCCGACAGCCTGTTCGTGCAATGGGGCATCCCGCTCGCCGGACAGCGCCTGGAAACCCTCTCGCCGACCCTCAGCCGCAGCTATGTGTTGCGCAGCGAGGCGATCTGGGTGGCGCCGCGCGATGCCGTGCGCCTGGACGTCGGCAACGGCGAGCTGGCCGAGCTGGACCTGGGTATCCGCGAACCGGGCGGTTCGGTCGGGCTGTGCCACAACGCGGCCTTGCCGTTGCCGCTGGGGGCGCAATGGTTCAGCGCGGTGTTGCGCGAGGTGGCCGCCGAGTTGCACTGATAAAGCATAACCAAATGGTTATGTATAGGGCCGGATAATTCACTGTCCCCGTCCCGCCTCCTGCGCAAGACTTCGTTTTCCATGCCTGAATCCACAAGCCTGGCGACCGATAACGCGAATAACAGGAGCCCGACATGCACGACGCCGAAAGCCGTCGTTTCGTCATCCGTGACCGAAACTGGCACCCCAAAGCCCTGACCCCCGACTACAAGACCTCCGTGCCGCGCTCGCCGAGCCAGGCACTGGTGAGCATCCCGCAATCGCTCTCGGAAACCAGCGGGCCGGACTTCTCCCACCTCAGGCTCGGCCGCCACGACAACGACCTGCTGCTCAACTTCGACCACGGCGGCCTGCCCCAGGGCGAGCGCATCATCATGTTCGGCCGGGTCTTCGACCAGTACGGCAAGCCGGTCCCGCACACCCTGGTGGAGATGTGGCAGGCCAACGCCGGCGGGCGCTACCGGCACAAGAACGACCGCTACCTGGCGCCGCTCGACCCGAACTTCGGCGGCGTCGGCCGGACCCTCACCGACAGCGAGGGCCACTATTACTTCCGCACCATCAAGCCCGGGCCCTATCCCTGGCGCAACGGCCCCAACGACTGGCGTCCGGCGCACATCCACGTGTCCGTCAGCGGCCCGGCGATCGCCGCGCGGCTGGTCACCCAGATGTACTTCGAGGGCGACCCACTGATCCCCAAGTGCCCGATCATCCGCACTCTTGCCGACCCGGAGGCGGCGCAGAGCCTGATCGGCCGGCTCGACATGAGCATGGCCAACCCGATGGATTGCCTGGCCTACCGCTTCGACATCGTCCTGCGCGGGCAGCGCAAGACCTTCTTCGAGAACGCCTGAGGAGCCGACCATGAGCCACGAACTGCTGCGGGAAACCCCTTCCCAGACCGCCGGTCCCTATGTCCACATCGGCCTGGCGCTGGCCGCCGCCGGCAACCCGACCCGTGACCTGGAGATCTGGAACCGCATGGCCCGCGAAGACGCGCCGGGCCAGCACATCCTCCTGCTCGGCCACGTCTACGACGGCAACGGCCACCTGGTGCGCGACTCGTTCCTGGAGTTCTGGCAGGCCGACAGCGAAGGCCGCTACCAGGAGCGCTACGATCCGGAGCGACCGTTCAACAGCTTCGGCCGCACCGCCACCACCTTCGATGCCGGCGAGTGGACCCTGCACACGGTCAAGCCGGGGGTGGTGCGTAACGCCCAGGGCGTGCCGATGGCGCCGCACATCAACGTCTTGCTGTTCGCCCGCGGCATCAACATCCACTTGCAGACCCGGCTGTACTTCGATGACGAGGCCGAGGCCAACGCCGCCTGTCCGGTGCTCAACCTGATCGAGCAGGCGCCGCGTCGCGACACCCTGCTCGCGCGGCGCTGCGAAGTGGACGGACAGCTCGCCTACCGTTTCGACATCCGCATCCAGGGCGACAACGAGACGGTGTTCTTCGACTTCTAGGCGCATCGATCGCGCGGGACGCGCGGGAAGGAAGGGCGCCCTTGCCGGAGCGGCAAGGGCGTACCCAGAACCCGCCGATGGGTACCTGACATTACTCCCGGAGGGCGATGGGTAGCCCCGACAGTACTACAGTCGGAGGCGCTCCGGTCAATTGCGATGATCGAACGAGTGTCCGATAATCGGCGAGCCTTTCCGTGACCCGAGCCCGAACGTCCATGAGCGAACTCCCGGAACACCCCGCCACCCTGGCGCCGCCGACCGTCCTTTCGCCAGCCAAGCGCATCGAGGCCTTCACCGGCGATCCCAACTTCATGACCTCGCTGGCCCGTGGCCTGGCGGTGATCCATGCGTTCCAGGAGCGCAAGCGGCACCTGACCATCGCCCAGATCAGCCACCGCACCGAGATACCCCGCGCCGCCGTGCGTCGCTGCCTGCACACGCTGATGCAGCTTGGCTACGCCACCACCGACGGGCGCACCTACTCGCTGTTGCCGAAGGTGCTCACCCTCGGCCACGCCTACCTGTCGTCGACGCCGCTGGCGATCACTGCGCAGCCGATCCTCGACCGCCTCAGCGAACAGCTCCACGAAGCCTGTTCGATGGCCACCCTGGAGGGCGACGACGTGCTCTACATCGCCCGTTCGGCCACTCCCCAGCGGCTGATTTCGGTGGACCTCAACGTCGGCAGCCGGCTGCCCGCCTATTGCACCTCGATGGGCCGCATCCTCCTCGCCGCGCTGGACGACGACGCGCTGCACGCCTACTTCG
Organism: Pseudomonas sp. 20-5; assembly: GCF_056782835.1. Lineage (NCBI taxonomy): Bacteria > Pseudomonadati > Pseudomonadota > Gammaproteobacteria > Pseudomonadales > Pseudomonadaceae > Pseudomonas > Pseudomonas sp. 20-5. Next base: position 176,070 of record NZ_CM165584.1, read on the forward strand.
GCGGAGTGGAGATGCAGGCCAAGACCAGCCGTACCCTGTATACCCCCGAGACCCTGCTGCCGTGCCTGGTGGAGATTCGTCGCCAGGGCTGGTGCATCGTCGACCAGGAGCTGGAAGTCGGCCTGCGCTCGCTGGCGGTGCCGGTACGCGACTCCGCCGGCCATGTGCTCGCCGCGCTGAACGTCGGCACCCATGCCGGGCGGGTCTCCCGCGCCGAACTGGAAAGCCGTTTCCTGCCGTTGCTGCTGGAGGCCAGCCGCGAGCTGAGCGCGCGCCTGTTCACCTGACGCCGGAGGCGATCCCCTCCACAAGTTTGGAAAAGGAACCCCCGCTTCCATCTGATAGTCGCAATCCTTGGGGACGCGGCTAGAATCCCTGCCAATTCTGGGAGTTTCCGGCCGGATCGGCCGGTATCTGTATGGATCGCGAAGGGGAAGGCATGTCAGACGCCAGAGGCGCTTTTCATTCCAAAGGTCGCTGGTCGCGGATGGCGCTGCCCGCCATCCTGTGCGCCGGCCTGCTTGTCGGTTGCGGCGCCGAGCCGCCCGCCGAGGAACACGTCCGTGTGCTGGCGCAGACGGTGAAGATGGCCGAGTTCGCCTCGGCCACCTCGATCACCGGCGACATCCAGGCACGGGTACAGGCCGACCAGTCGTTCCGTGTCGGCGGCAAGATCGTCGAGCGCCTGGTCGATGTCGGCGACCACGTCGCGGCTGGCCAGGTGCTGGCGCGGCTCGACCCGCAGGACCAGCGCAGCAACGTGGAGAACGCCCAGGCGGCGGTCGCCGCGCAGCAGGCGCAGTCGAAGCTCGCCGACCTCAACTACCAGCGGCAGAAGGCGCTGCTGCCCAAGGGCTACACCAGCCAGAGCGAGTACGACCAGGCGCTGGCCTCGGTGCGCAGCGCGCAGAGTTCGCTGAAGGCCGCCCAGGCGCAGTTGGCCAACGCCCGCGACCTGCTTTCCTATACCGAGCTGCGTGCCTCCGACGCCGGGGTCATCACTGCCCGCCAGGCCGAGGTCGGCCAGGTGGTGCAGGCCACCGTGCCGATCTTCACTCTGGCCCGCGACGGCGAGCGCGACGCGGTGTTCAACGTCTACGAGTCGTTGTTCAGCCACGATGTCGACGGCCAGCGGATCACCGTCAGCCTGCTCGGCAAGCCGGAAGTCACCGCCAGCGGCAAGGTCCGCGAGATCACCCCGACGGTGGACGAGCGCAGCGGTACGCTGAAGGTCAAGGTCGGCCTAGACTCGGTGCCGGCGGAAATGAGCCTCGGCAGCGTGGTCAACGCCAGCGTCGCCGCGCCGGCCGAGCACAGCGTGGTGCTGCCCTGGTCGGCGCTGTCCAAGGTCGGCGAGCAGCCGGCGGTCTGGTTGCTCGACCAGCAAGGCAAGGCGCGTCTGCAACCGGTGCGGGTGGCACGCTACGCCAGCGAGAAGGTGGTCATCGACGGTGGCCTGGAGGCGGGCCAGACGGTGGTCACGGTGGGCGGTCAACTGCTCCATCCGGGCCAGGTGGTCGAGGTGGCCCAGCCGCCGCAGCCGACCCAGAGCACCGCCAGCCGCGACGCCGTGGGCGGAGGCCAGCCATGAAGCCGTTTTCCCTCGCCGGCCTGTTCGGCTTCGCCCTGCTCCTCTCCGGCTGCGGCGACGAGCCGCCGCCGGCACCGCCGCGGCCGGTGCTGACGGTGACCGTGAAGACCCTGAAGAACGACGACCTCGGTCGCTTCGCCGGGAGCATCCAGGCGCGCTACGAGAGCGTGCTCGGCTTCCGCACCAACGGACGGATCGCCTCGCGCCTGTTCGACGTCGGTGACTTCGTCGGCAAGGGCGCGCTGCTGGCGACCCTCGACCCCACCGACCAGCAGAACCAGTTGCGCGCCAGCCAGGGCGACCTGGCCAGCGCCGAGGCACAGTTGATCGACGCCCAGGCCAATGCCCGGCGCCAGGAAGAACTGTTCGCCCGCAGCGTCACCGCCCAGGCGCGCCTGGACGATGCGCGGACCCGCCTGAAGACCAGCCAGGCCAGCTTCGACCAGGCCAAAGCGGCGGTGCAGCAGGCCAGGGACCAGCTTTCCTACACGCGCCTGGTGACCGATTTCGACGGCGTCATCACCACCTGGCACGCCGAGGCCGGGCAAGTGGTCAGCGCCGGCCAGGCGGTGGTCACCCTGGCCCGGCCCGAAGTGCGCGAGGCAGTCTTCGACCTGCCCACCGAGGTCGCCGAGAGCCTGCCGGCCGACGCGCGCTTCCTGGTCAGCGCCCAGCTCGACCCGCAGGCCAGGACCACCGGCAGCATCCGCGAGCTGGGTCCGCAGGCCGACGCCTCGACCCGCACCCGTCGCGTGCGCCTGAGCCTGGCGCAGACGCCGGAGGCGTTTCGCCTCGGTTCGACCATCCAGGTCCAGCTGAGCAGCGCCGGTAGCGTGCGCAGCGTGCTGCCGGCCAGCGTGCTGCTGGAGCGCGACGGCAAGACCCAGGTCTGGGTCGTCGATGGGAAACAGTCCAGCGTGGCCCTGCGCGAGGTACAGGTGCTCAGCCGCGACGAACGCCAGGTGGTGATCGGACAGGGCCTGGCCGACGGCGACCGGGTGGTCCGCGCCGGAGTCAACAGCCTCAAGCCCGGCCAGAAGATCAAACTCGACGAGGATGCGCGATGAAGGGCGGTTTCAACCTGTCGGACTGGGCCCTGCGCCACCAGTCCCTGGTCTGGTACCTGATGGCGGTATCGCTGGTGATGGGCGTGTTCTCCTACCTCAACCTGGGGCGCGAGGAGGATCCCTCGTTCGCCATCAAGACCATGGTCATCCAGACCCGCTGGCCGGGCGCCACGGTGGACGACACCCTGGAGCAGGTCACCGACCGCATCGAGAAGAAGCTCGAGGAGCTGGACTCGCTGGATTACGTGAAGAGCTACACGCGACCCGGCGAATCGACGGTCTTCGTCTACCTCAAGGACACCACCAAGGCCGGCGACATCCCGGATATCTGGTACCAGGTGCGCAAGAAGATATCCGACATCCAGGGCGAATTCCCCCAGGGCATCCAGGGACCGGGTTTCAACGACGAGTTCGGCGACGTGTTCGGCAGCGTCTACGCCTTCACCGCCGATGGCCTGGACTTCCGCCAGCTGCGCGACTACGTGGAGAAGGTGCGCCTGGACATCCGCTCGGTGAAAGACCTGGGCAAGGTGCAGATGATCGGTGCGCAGAACGAGGTCATCTACCTCAACTTCTCTACCCGCAAGCTGGCCGCCCTCGGTCTCGACCAGCGCCAGGTCGTGCAGAGCCTGCAGGCGCAGAACGCGGTGACCCCGTCCGGCGTGGTCGAGGCCGGCCCCGAGCGCATCTCGGTGCGCACCTCCGGCAACTTCCGTTCGGAAAAGGACCTGCAGGCGGTCAACCTGCGGGTCAACGATCGTTTCTACCGGCTGTCCGACCTGGCCAGCATCAGCCGCGATTTCGTCGACCCGCCGACCTCGCTGTTCCGCTACAAGGGCGAGCCGGCCATCGGCCTGGCGGTGGCGATGAAGGAGGGCGGCAATATCCTCGAGTTCGGCGAGGCGCTCAATGCGCGCATGCAGGAGATCACCGGCGAACTGCCGGTTGGCGTCGGCGTGCACCAGGTGTCGAACCAGGCCCAGGTGGTGAAGAAGGCGGTCGGCGGTTTCACCCGGGCGCTGTTCGAGGCGGTGGTGATCGTCCTCATCGTCAGCTTCGTCAGCCTCGGCCTGCGCGCCGGGCTGGTGGTGGCCTGCTCGATCCCGCTGGTGCTGGCGATGGTCTTCGTGTTCATGGAATACACCGACATCACCATGCAGCGGGTTTCCCTCGGCGCGCTGATCATCGCCCTCGGCCTGCTGGTGGACGATGCCATGATCACCGTGGAGATGATGATCACGCGCCTCGAACTGGGCGACTCGCTACACGACTCGGCGACCTACGCCTACACCTCGACGGCCTTCCCGATGCTCACCGGGACCCTGGTGACGGTGGCCGGCTTCGTACCCATCGGGCTCAACGCCAGCTCCGCCGGCGAGTACACCTTCACCCTGTTCGCAGTGATCGCCGTGGCCCTGCTGCTGTCGTGGATCGTCGCGGTGCTGTTCGCCCCGGTGATCGCCGTGCACATCCTGCCGAAGACTCTCAAGCACAAGTCGGAGCAGAAGAAGGGCCGCATCGCCGAGCGTTTCGACAGCCTGCTGCACCTGGCGATGCGCCGGCGCTGGACGACCATCTTCCTCACCGCGCTGCTGTTCGGCGTGTCGCTGTTCCTGATGAAGTTCGTCCAGCACCAGTTCTTCCCGTCTTCCGACCGTCCGGAACTGCTGGTCGACCTCAACCTGCCGCAGAACAGCAGCATCCACGAGACCAGGGCGGTGATGGACCGCCTGGAAGCGACGCTGAAGGACGACGAGGACATCGACCACTGGAGCGCCTACGTCGGCGAAGGCGCGATCCGCTTCTACCTGCCGCTGGACCAGCAGTTGCAGAACAACTTCTATGGCCAGCTGGTGATCGTCACCAAGGACCTGGAGGCCCGCGAGCGCGTCGCCGCACGCCTGCGCGATCGCTTGCGCAAGGACTACGTCGGCATCAGCACCTACGTGCAGCCGCTGGAGATGGGGCCGCCGGTGGGACGGCCGATCCAGTACCGGGTCAGCGGACCGCAGATCGACAAGGTCCGCGAGTACGCCATGGGCCTGGCCGGCGTGCTCGACGGCAACCCGAACATCGGCGATATCGTCTACGACTGGAACGAGCCCGGGAAGATGCTCAAGATCGACATCGCCCAGGACAAGGCGCGCCAGCTCGGGCTTTCCTCCGAGGACGTGGCGCAGATCATGAACAGCGTGGTGACCGGCAGCGCGGTGACCCAGGTGCGCGACGACATCTACCTGGTGAACGTCATCGGCCGCGCCGAGGATAGCGAGCGCGGCTCGCTGGAGACCCTGGAGAGCCTGCAGATCGTCACGCCCAGCGGCACCTCGATCCCGCTCAAGGCGTTCGCCAAGGTCAGCTACGAGCTGGAGCAGCCGCTGGTGTGGCGCCGCGACCGCAAGCCGACGATCACGGTGAAGGCGTCGCTGCGCGGCGAGATCCAGCCCACCGACCTGGTCGCCCGGCTGGCGCCGGAGGTCAAGCGCTTCGCCGACGGCCTGCCGGCGAACTACCGGATCGAAGTGGGCGGCACGGTGGAGGAGAGCGGCAAGGCCGAGGGCCCGATCGCCAAGGTGGTGCCGCTGATGCTGTTCCTCATGGCGACCTTCCTGATGATCCAGTTGCAGAGCGTGCAGACGCTGTTCCTGGTGGCCAGCGTCGCGCCGCTGGGGCTGATCGGGGTGGTCGCGGCGTTGCTGCCGACCGGCACGCCGATGGGCTTCGTGGCGATCCTCGGGATTCTCGCGCTGATCGGCATCATCATCCGCAACTCGGTGATCCTGGTGACCCAGATCGATGCCTTCGAGAAAGACGGCAAGACGCCCTGGGAAGCCGTGCTGGAAGCCACCCACCACCGCACCCGGCCGATCCTGCTGACGGCGGCGGCGGCCAGCCTGGGGATGATCCCCATCGCCCGCGAAGTGTTCTGGGGGCCGATGGCCTATGCGATGATCGGCGGCATCGTCGCCGCCACGTTGCTCACGCTGATCTTCCTGCCGGCGCTGTACGTCGCCTGGTACCGGATTCCGGAACCGGGACGCTGAGCGCGGCGTAAGGGGAAGGGGGCGCCGCCGTAGCAGAGTCTGTGCGGGGGGAAGGAGAGCGGACGGCGGGTGGGCCATCCGCCCCGACGCCGGGCAGGGTATGCCCGGCGTTGCTACGGCGACGGCGGCCAGTATAGGCAGCCCGGCGTCAGGGAAAATCCGACCAATTTACGAATCTGTTTTGCAACCGAGGTAATAGTGGACACATTGCAAGGCATGCGCGTGTTCGCCAGGGTGGTGGACAGCGGCAGCTTCACTTCCGCCGCCCAGGCCCTGGACCTGTCCACCGCGCAGGTATCGCGGCTGATCTCCGACCTGGAGGCGCACCTGCAGACGCGCCTGCTGCACCGCACCACCCGGCGCCTGGCCCTGACCGAGGCCGGCGAGCGCTACCTGGAGCGGTGCCGCGGGATCCTCGAGGACATCGAGGTCGCCGAGGCCGAAGCCGCCGGCGCGCACATCCGCCCCTGCGGCCGCTTGCGCGTGCAGTCGCTGATGGGCATGGGCCAGCATCACCTGGTGCCGATGATCGCCCGCTACGGCGCACTGTTCCCCGACGTGGTGATCGAGCTGACCCTGTCCCAGCGCAACCCGGACATGCTCGAGGAAGGCCAGGATGTGCTGATCACCGGCGAGCGCCAGTTGCCCGACTCGGAGTTCGTCGCCCAGCGCCTGGGCAGCATCCACAGCGTGCTCTGCGCCAGTCCCGGCTACCTGCAGCAGCACGGCGTGCCACGCTCGGTGGACGACCTGGAGCGCCACGTCTGCCTGCGCCTGCAGGACCCGGCCTACCCGGAGGGCTGGATTTTCGCCGACGAGCAGGGCGAGCGCACCGTCAGCCCGCAGAACACCTTCATGGTCAATGTCGCCGAGGTCATGGCCCAGGCGGCCAAGGCCGACCTCGGCATCGCCCTGCTGCCCAGCTACGTGGCGGCCGCGGCGCTGCGCAACGGCGAGCTGCTACGGGTGTTGCCCGGCCATGCCATGCACCAGCGGACCATCTATGCGCTGTATCCCTCGCGGCGTTACCTGGACGCGAAGATCCGCACCTGGGTCGATCTGTTGCAACAGGAACTTCCCCAGGCATTCGCCCGCGACGAAACTACCATGCAAAGTTCAAGTTACTGGGCACAGTGAAGGATTGTTGTTATTGAGGTAATACTCTCTCGTCTGTTTGGCTATTTTTCCGAGCATGGCGGTTAACTAATATGGCGCCTGTCCCAAGTGAACAGGGTGTCATCGGAGACCCGCCATGAATCGTCAGATCCTTGCTGCCGCCATACTCAGTTTGTTTTCCCTCGCATTTTCCCAGGCCGGTTTCGCCGAAGAGTCTTCGCTGATGACCAACCGCATGGTCGACGCCAACCAGCAGGCCATCGAGCACCAGCAGGAACTTTCCGCCTCCGCCGCGCAGGCCGGGGCCCGCAGCGACTCCTGATCTAGCGCATGGCGCCAGCCGCGCCATGGCTTCCCCCGGGTACTCGGGAAGCGTGAGCCTGGGTACCCTGTCCTTGCGCCGCATATGATATGCGGCGTTTTTTTTTGCCTTCCTGACCGTTCGGACAATTCTTGCAGAATATGTAAAAGACTTTCGTTGGATATCGGGTTTTTCCGATAGTGGCAAAAAAATATAATCGCGCCAGCTCAATGGATAATTGTCGCTGGCTGTCGACGATATTCGTTCTGTCTTCATCGATCTCGCCATGCAAGAGCGGGACGTGGAAAGCCTAAAGCCCGATGAGTCGAAGAGACTTTCAATAGAAGAGTCCGACTGCGTTCCAGCCGGTTTCCAGTGTCCGGAAATACACTGGCAAGACTTCCCGACGCCGAACTTTGATTGCTCCTATTCGACGTCTTCTCAAGGCCGCTGATACCAGCGGCCTTTTTTTTCGGGTTGCGCCCGGCTGGGCGCCCCATGGGAGCGATCGCCCGCGCGACGCCAGCAGAAGCGTCGCCGGGAACGACACCACAACACGCTTTCCGGCCTTGCCGGATTTCACCACGCTGTAAGAAGGAGCAACCGCAATGAGGAATCTGTTCGCCTTGACGCCGATGGCGCTGGCGCTGTGCACCGCGTCCGCCGCCTGGGCCGATGAGGGGGAAGCCAAAGAAGGCTTCATCGAAGGCTCCAGCCTCCAATTGCTGACCCGCAACTACTACTTCAACCATGACCGCCGGCACGCTTCCGGGCACGACAGCAAGGAATGGGCGCAAGGCTTCATCGCCACCTTTCAGTCCGGCTACACGCCCGGCGTGGTCGGCTTCGGCGTCGACGCCTACGGCATGCTCGGGCTGAAGCTCGACGGCGGCGGCGGTACCGGCGGCACCAGCATCCTGCCGATCACCGCGCCGAGCAAGGAAGGCTACGAATCCGGCAAGGCGCCCGATGAGTTCTCCAGTGGCGGGGCGGCGCTGAAGATCCGCGCCTTCGACACCGAGCTGAAGCTGGGCGACCAGTTCCTCAGCAACCCGGTGGTCGCCGGCGGCGAGTCGCGCATGCTGCCGCAGACCTTCCGCGGTGTGAGCCTGACCAACAACAGTTTCGAGGACCTGACCCTCACGGCTGGCCAGGTCAGTTTCACCAAGTACTACAACCAGAGTGGCCACCGTCGCCTCGGCTCGTACTACGGCGAACTGCCGGGCGACCGCGACAGCCATCATCTCAGCTGGCTGGGCGGCACCTGGGGCGGCATCGAGGGCTTCACCAGCAGCCTGTACGCCGCCGAACTGCAGAACGTCTGGAAGCAGTACTACGCCGACGTCGACTACACCTACGAGATCGACGACAACTGGTCGCTGAACCCCGGCGCGCACTACTACAAGACCGTCGACAGCGGCGACTCGTTGCTCGGCCGGATCGACAACAACACCTACAGCCTGCATTTCGCGGTCGGCTACAGGCAGCACACCGTCACCGCGGTGCTGCAGAAGGTCAACGGCAATACGCCGTTCGACTACATCAACCAGGGCGACAGCATCTTCCTCGACAACTCGCAGCAGTATTCCGACTTCAACGGTCCCAACGAGAAGTCCTGGAAGCTGCAATACGACTACGACTTCGTCGCCCTCGGCCTACCCGGCCTGAGCGCCTCGGCCTCGTACTCGCGCGGCAAGCTGGACCTGACCCGGGTCGATCCGGACAGCCCCGGCTACGGCGGCTGGTACAGCGCCGACGGCAAGAACGCCAAGCACTGGGAACGCGACCTCGACCTGCAGTACGTGGTCCAGGGCGGTCCGGCCAAGGACCTCTCGCTACGCCTGCGCTGGGCCACCCACCGCGGCACCGGCGGCTACAGCGCGGTGGACAACGACATCGACGAATACCGGGTGATCGTCGACTATCCCATCGACGTCTTCTGAGCCCCGCGCGCTGGGCCCTTCGCCGGGCTCAGCGCTGGCGGAACAGTTCGCCGGGAGTGAAGCCGAAGAGTCCCTTGAAGGCGGCGATATAGGCCGAGGTCGAGTCGTAGCCGCTGTCCAGGGCGGCGCCGGTGACGCTGTCGCCGGCCTCCAGCGCGTTGAGCGAGGCGAGCAGGCGCTGGCGTTGGCGCCAGAGCCGGTAGTTCATCCCGGTCTCGCGCTGGAACAGGCGCGACAGGGTCTTTTCCGAGGTGCCCAGGCGCTGCGCCCAGTCGCCCATGGTCAGGCTCTGGGTCGGTTCGTCGATCAGTGCCTGGCACAGCCGCAGCAGGCGCGGCTCGCGCGGCATCGGCAGGGAGAAGGCGACCTCCGGCAGCAGCCGCAACTGGTCCAGCAGCACCTGCACCAGCCGCGATTCGGCGCTGTCGCCCTCCGGGTAGTCCACCGGCAACTCGCAGAAACTCTTGATCAGCTCGCGCGCCAGCGGCGTCACCTCCAGCACCCGGCAACGCGTCGGCGCCCAGGCGCAGGCGTCGCCACGGATGTACAGGCTGCGCATCTCGGCGCGGGTGGAGGTGACCACCTCGTGTTCCAGCTGCGCCGGAATCCAGATCGCCCGCTGCGGCGGGGCGAAGAAGCTGCCCTCGGCGGTATGTACGCCGAGCACGCCGCTGATGGCGTAGGAAAGCTGTACCCAGGCGTGCCGGTGGCGCGAGGTCCAGGAGCCGGCGCGCAGGCTTTCGGCGCGCGCGTAGACCGGCCGTGGCAGGCGGGCGAGGGTGGGAATCGGGCGGTGCAGTTCCGCAGGCTGTCCGTTCATCGTCATGACTTGGCGTCGTGTCGCTAGTCGGCAGAGTCTGGCAGGGCTAACCTGCCGCCTCAAGTTTCCCGGAGCCCACGCCGATGCTCGACTTCTCCGCCCACGCGCTTCCCTACGCCTCGCAACGTTCGCCGGTCCATGCCCGCCGCGGCATGGTCGCCACCTCGCAGCCGCAGGCGGCGCAGGTCGGGCTGGAGATATTGCGCCGTGGCGGCAATGCCATCGACGCGGCGATCGCCACCGCCGCCGCGCTGACGGTGGTCGAGCCGACCGGCTGCGGGATTGGCGGCGATGCCTTCGCCCTGGTCTGGACCCGCGGACGCCTGCACGGCCTGGACGCCAGCGGGCGCGCGCCGGGCCTGCTCGATCGCGAGCGGGTGCGCGCCGCCGGCCACGAGCGGATGCCGCTGTACGGCTGGACGCCGGTCACCGTGCCGGGCTGTCCGGCGGCCTGGGGCGAACTGTCGCGGCGCTTCGGCAAATTGCCGTTCGAACAACTGCTGCGGCCGGCGATCGAGCTGGCTCGCGATGGCTTTCCGGTCTCGCCGGTGATCGCCCGCCTGTGGCAGAGCGGCCTGGACAAGTTCCGCGCGGCGTTGCCGCAGCGGCCCGAGCTGCGGGCCTGGTTCGACGAGTTCCTCATCGACGGCCGGGCGCCGCGCGCCGGCGAGGTGTTCCGCCAGCCGGGCCAGGCCGACACCCTGGACGAGCTGGCGCGCAGCCAGTGCGAAAGCTTCTATCGCGGCGAGCTGGCCAGGGCCATCGTCGGCCACGCCGAGCGCAGCGGCGGCTACCTGCGCGCGGAGGACCTGGCCGGCTACCAGGCGAAGTGGGTCGAACCGATCTCGCTGAACTACCGTGGCTATGACGTCTGGGAGATTCCGCCGAGCGGCCAGGGCCTGATCGCCCTGATGACCCTGAACATCCTCAAGGGCTTCGAATTCAGCGAGCGCGACTGCGCGCGGACCTGGCATCGCCAACTGGAGGCGATGAAGCTGGCGTACGTCGACGGGCTGCACTACATCAGCCAGCCGCAGTCGATGCGGGTCTCGGTCGAGGAACTGCTGCACGAGGACTACGCCGCCAGCCGCCGTGCGCTGATCGGCGAGCGCGCGCTCGATCCCAGCCCCGGCCAGCCGAGGCCGGGCGGCACGGTGTACCTGGCCTGTGGCGACGAGGAGGGCAACCTGGTCTCGTTCATCCAGAGCAACTACCACGGCTTCGGCTCCGGCGTGGTGGTGCCCGGCACCGGCATCGCCTTGCAGAACCGCGGCGCCGAGTTCAGCCTCGATCCGGACCACGTGAATTGCCTGGAGCCGGGCAAGCAGACCTTCCACACCATCATTCCCGGTTTCCTCAGCAAGGACGGCGTGCCGCTCGGCCCGTTCGGCGTGATGGGCGCCTATATGCAGCCGCAGGGCCACGTGCAGATGGTGATGAACCTGGTGGACTTCGGCCTCAACCCCCAGGCTGCCCTCGACGCGCCGCGCTGGCAGTGGCTGGGCGGGCTGCGCGTCGGCATCGAACATGCCGCGCCGCGCGCGCTGGCGGCGGAGCTGGCGCAGCGTGGGCACCAGGTGGAGATCGCCTACGACTCGACCAGCTACGGGCGCGGCCAGATCGTCCTGCGCGACCCGGCCAGCGGCGTGCTCTGTGGCGGCACCGAGCCGCGCACCGATTCGCAGATCGCGGTGTGGTGAGGGGACCCATGTGGGTGAGGCGGGGAGACCTGTCCGGCGGATAATGCCCAAGGCGTATCCGCCCTGCGGATGACGAAGCAAGAAGACCCGGCAGGCATAGGCTGCCAGGCGACCCGTACTCGAGCGCGCTCCGCTACGCAACATCGAGAGCGCCTTCTGGATGTCATGCCACCGGAGTCTCCCAGGCCCTGGCGAATTTACGTCCGGGCGTCCTGAAACCCGACGAAAAACCCCATTCGGGGATGAATTCCGCCCGCCGTCTCTGGCATCATCCGCGCCGCTTCTCGCCCGAACGCCGGGGCGGTGATGTGTAGAAATACCACGCAGTGTTTTGTGTACAAAATCCTACTGATTCTTTTTGTCACAAAACGCTTTTGTGTATCCAGTTTTCTTCGCGCTGCCATCCCAAAGTCGAGCACGCCCCTCCCGACCACGCACCAGCGCAAGGCAGAAACTGTCCTTGGGGTCAGGTTTTTGCCGTCGTAGAGAGGTTGGAGGCATTTCGCCGCCTTTGTCCAGAACACTGAAAAAACAGGCGTTACCTTCGCCGTTGGAAACCCGGCGAAGCGCCCGCGCCGTCTTGGCTTCGTTCTTGCTATCCATGGCGAGGCCTGACCGCTCGGACAGGTTCGCCCACTAGAAAAAAAGCTATTCACTCCAGGAGCGTTTCAATGAGCCGCACACTCGCCACCGTGATGCTAGCCGGGGGGCTGCTGGCCGCAGGCCAGGCTGTCGCCGAAGACCATGACATGACGCCGACCCACGAGACCGACTCGGGGCCGCTGCTCTGGCACAACGAGAGCCTGACCTACCTCTACGGCAAGAACTTCAAGATCAACCCGCCGATCCAGCAGACCTTCACCCTGGAACATGCCAGCGGCTGGACCTGGGGCGACCTGTTCATCTTCTTCGACCAGATCAACTACAACGGCAAGGAAGACGCCAGCAACGGCAAGAACACCTACTACGGCGAGATCACTCCGCGCCTGAGCTTCGGCAAGCTCACCGGAGCGGACCTCTCCTTCGGCCCGGTGAAGGACGTGCTGCTGGCCGGCACTTACGAGTTCGGCGAAGGCGACACCGAGGCCTACCTGCTCGGCCCGGGCTTCGACCTGGCGATCCCCGGCTTCGACTACTTCCAGCTCAACTTCTACTACCGCAAGCCCGACGGCAACCGCGTGCGCGCCGGCGCCTGGCAGATCACCCCGGTGTGGTCCTACACCATTCCGGTGGGTAACTCCGACATCCTCATCGACGGCTACATGGACTGGGTGATCAACAACAAGAGCGCCAGCACCAGCCGCCGCAACCAGAGCGACTACCACGCCAACCTGCACTTCAACCCACAGGTCAAGTACGACCTGGGCAAGGCCCTCGGCTACGAGGCGAAGCACCTGTACGTGGGCCTGGAGTACGACTACTGGTCCGACAAGTACGGCGTGAAGGACTCGCAGTACTTCACCACCGACCAGAACACCGCCAGCTTCCTGGTCAAGTACCACTTCTGAGTCCGTCGCGCGGGGCTGCCGGCCGGGCCCCGCCAGCGCGCCCCGTCATTGCGCGCCGTGCATCGGCACGGTGCGCGACGGTCGGCTCCGTGATCCTTGCGTTTGCCTCCCGTTGTCCGCTCGACCCACGCCGGGCGCGCCTTGCAGCCTGAGCGGCAGGAATAAGCTGATCACCTGGACAGCTTTTTGCAGAAGCCGTGCATCCTCCTCCTGTCCGAGGAGCGCCACTTGAGACGGCCCGATGCATAGCGAAGACCAGCGCCCCAACGACCTCATCTACGGCCTCGACGACCGGCCGCGCCCGCTTCCCGCCTTCCTTGCCGCGCTACAGCACGTGCTGGCCAGCTTCGTCGGTATCGTCACTCCGCCGCTGGTGATCGGCTCGCTGCTCGGCCTCGGCGAGCACCTGCCGTACCTGATCAGCATGGCGCTGATGGTTTCCGGCGCCGGCACCCTGATCCAGGCGCGCCGGCCGTTCGGCATCGGCGCCGGGATGATCTGCCTGCAAGGCACCAGCTTCGCCTTCCTCGGCGCCGTGCTGGCCGCCGGGATGCTGGTGAAGCAGCGCGGCGGCGGTCCCGAGGAGATCCTCGCGATGATCTTCGGCGTGTGCTTCTTCGGCGCCTTCGTGCAGATCGTCCTCAGTCGTTTCCTCGGCCATCTTCGCCGGGTGATCACGCCGCTGGTCACCGGCATCGTCATCACCCTGATCGGCGTCAGCCTGATCAAGGTCGGCATCACCGACCTCGGCGGCGGAGCCGGGGCCACGGACTTCGGCGCACCGGCCAATCTCGCGCTGGGCGCGCTGGTGCTGCTGAGCATCGTCCTGCTGAACCGCTCGCGCCTGCCCTGGCTGCGCCTGGCCGCCATCGTCATCGGCCTGGCGCTGGGTACCCTGGCGGCCTGGGCGACCGGCCTGTTCGTTCCGCGGGCGTTGCCCGAGCTGCCGCTGGTCAGCCTGCCGCAGCCGTTCCGCTTCGGCTTCGCCTTCGACTGGATGGCCTTCCTGCCGGTGGCGCTGATCTACCTGATCAGCAGCATCGAGACGGTCGGCGATCTGACCGCCAACTGCATGCTCTCGCGGCAGCCCCTGGAGGGACCGGCGTACCTGCAGCGGTTGCGCGGCGGGGTGCTCGGCGACGGCGTCAGTTGCCTGCTGGCAGCCACCTTCAGCGCCTTCCCGAACACCACCTTCGCGCAGAACAACGGGGTGATCCAGCTCACCGGGGTGGCCAGCCGGCACGTCGGGATCTATATCGGCGGCGTGTTGCTGGCGCTCGGCCTGTTCCCCTGGGTCGGCGCGATCCTCCAGCAGATCCCCAAGCCGGTGCTCGGTGGCGCCACCCTGGTGATGTTCGGCAGCGTCGCCGCCGCCGGCATCCGCATTCTCGGCCAGACCCCGATGGACCGCCGCAGCGTGCTGATCATCGCCGCCTCGTTCGGCGTCGGCCTCGGCGTGGCCGCGCAGCCGACCCTGCTCGACCAGATGCCGGCGGTGGTGAAGACCCTGTTCGACTCGGCGATCACCAGCGGCGGCATCACCGCCATCCTGCTCAACCTGCTGCTGCCCGAGGAGCGCGTTGCCGAAGCGGCGCAGGCCAGCGCGAAGGGCGGCGCCCTGGCGCGCTGGCGCAAGCCGCTGGGTTGATACGGGCGTTTGCAAATTTTTCCGCGCCTGGCTTGTGTCCCGCGGCCGGGCTGGGGTATCAACGCGGGGATCACGCCGATGGAAACCTGCGCATGACCCTGACAGTGCCCGCCCACGACCCGGCCGCCCGCGACAAGCCGGCCGGGCGCATCCGCCAGAAGAACGAGGAGGCGATCCTCGCCGCGGCCGAGGAGGAGTTCGCCCGCCACGGCTTCAAGGGCACCAGCATGAACACCATCGCGCAGAACGTCGGCCTGCCCAAGGCCAACCTGCACTACTACTTCGGCAACAAGCTGGGCCTCTACACGGCGGTGCTGAGCAACATCCTCGAACTCTGGGACAGTACCTTCAACACCCTCGGCGTCGACGACGATCCGGCCGAGGCGCTGGCCCGCTACATCCGCGCCAAGATGGAGTTCTCCCGCCGCTACCCGCTGGCCTCGCGGATCTTCGCCATGGAGATCATCAGCGGCGGCGAGTGCCTCACCGCGCATTTCAACCAGGACTACCGCAGCTGGTTCCGCGGCCGCGCCGCGGTATTCGAGGCCTGGATCGCCGCCGGCCGGATGGACCCGGTGGATCCCGTGCACCTGATCTTCCTGCTCTGGGGCAGCACCCAGCACTACGCCGACTTCGCCAGCCAGATCGGCCTGGTCACCGGCCGCAAGCGCATGTCCAGGCAGGACTTCGCCGCCGCCGCCGACAACCTGGTGCGGATCATCCTCAAGGGCTGCGGACTGATCCCGCCGGCGGCCTGAACGCGATGCCGAGCACCCTGCAAGGCCTCGCCGAATACCGCGAGGAAATCCGCAAGAGCCGCTTCCACACCATCGCCGCGCCGGTGGCCGACGAGGACGAGGCGCAGGCGTTCATCGCCGCCCACCGCGACGCTTCCGCCGGACACAACTGCTGGGCCTGGAAGTGCGGCGCGCAGTACCGCTTCAGCGACGACGGCGAACCCGGCGGCAGCGCCGGGCGGCCGATCCTGGCGGCCATCGAGGGACAGGACATGGACTGCGTGGCGGTGCTGGTCAGCCGCTGGTTCGGTGGCATCAAGCTCGGCACCGGCGGCCTCGCCCGCGCCTATGGCGGCGGCGCGGCCAAGTGCCTGCAGCAGGCGCCGCGCAGCGAGCTGGTCGAGCGCTGTCGGGTGCGCTTCGCCTGTGCCTTCGCCGACCACGCGCTGCTCAAGGCGCGCAGCCTGGCGCTGGGCGCCAGCGTGGCGGCCGAAGACTACGGCGCCGACGGCGTCGTCCTGACCCTGGAGTTGCCGGTGGCGCGCTTCGAGGCGCTTCAGGCGCTGCTGGTGGACCTCAGCCGAGGCCAGGTGCGGCTGCAGCGGCTGGACGCCTGAGGAGGCTCAGCGCGCTGGAGCCGGGCGGGAAGGGGCAGGAAGCGGCGGGAGCGGGGCGAACACGCATTTGTCGCGGCCGCTGCGCTTGGCGTCGAGCAGTGCGGCGTCGGCGCGATTGACGGTCTGCGAATAGGTTTCGCCGATGCGGTGTTCGGTAACGCCGACGCTGGCGGTGACGCTCAGCGCCTCGGTGCCGACGCGTACCGCCAGGGTCCGTACGCTGTCGCGCACCCGCTCGAGTACCGGGCCGGCGTCCTGCAGGCGGGTCTGCGGCAGCAGCAGGAGGAATTCCTCGCCGCCCCAGCGGCCGCAGAGGTCGTATTCGCGTAGCTCGGACTCCATGGCCCGGGCGATTTCCACCAGCACCCGGTCACCGCTGTCGTGGCCCCAGGTATCGTTGACCTGCTTGAAGAAGTCCACATCGAGCATTGCCAGCACGTAGCTCTGGCCGTGGCGCTGGGAGCGTTCGTTCTCCTCCCTGAGGCGCTCCAGCAGCATGCGTCGGTTGGGCAGGCCGGTCAGCGGGTCGCGGATCGAGGCTTCCTTCAGCGCCAGGTTGAGGTCGCGCATCATCTGCTGGTAGCGGTCGGAGATCCGCGCCACCTTTTCCAGGCGCCGCAGCTGCTTGTGGTAGCGCTCGGACAGCGACAGGTTCTGCTCCCGCGCCATCGACTGGAAACCGTCGGAGATCCGGGCGATGCGCTCCAGCCGCACCAGTTGCTCCAGCGATTGCTGGCGCAGGCGGGCCAGCGCCTGGTGCAGCGGATGCCCGTGGAACTGCGGATCGGCCAGCAGGCCGTCGATCCAGGCGTCCAGTTCGCGTTCGCGGCTCATCGTCGGCTACTCGTCGTGGGCCTGGATTGCGAAGGGGAAGCTGCAATCCTCGCGGAACTCCTCGGCCAGCTCGGCGACCCGTTCGTTGCGCCGGTCGTAGTGCCAGCGCAGGCTGACCGGGCGACCGCCCTGGTGGGCCTCTTCGAGCAGGTCGAGGATGTCCATCATGGCCTTGATCGAACTGGTGTTCAGGTACAGCAGGCGCAGGTCCAGTTCCAGCGGCCGCTGCCCGTCGGCGAGGAAGCGCTCGACCCAGTCGATCACCTGGCCGAACAGTTCATAGGAGTTTTCCGGGTAGGAATCGCCTTGCATGGACAGGCGTCCGGCCTGCCAGTCGCCCTGGATGGCGGGCGTGGACTGGGTGCCGGGTATGTGCAGGTCACTCATGATGGTGTTCTTCCTAAAACACGGGGTCAGATCACGGCGCGCAGGCTGAAGAAGGCGCGCCCGTCGGGCTGTTCCTTCAGCGATGCGGCCAGTGGTTCGCTGGACTTGCGGGCGATGTCCAGCAGGCCGAGACCGGCTCCGCTGGCGCAGCCGCTGTCGCGCGGGCGGCGTAGCTGCTCCTTGTAGGCGGCCTTGAGGGCGGCCTTGTCGAGGTTGGCGATGGCCTGGATGCTGCGCACCAGGCTCTGGCCGTCGTCGCGCTCCACCAGGTTGCCGGCGGACACCACGTAGTGGCCGTCCTCGTTGCGGGCGATGGCTACCGTGGCCGCCGCCTCGTGTTCGCCGTAGCCCTTGAGATTGGCGTAGTGGCGGATGTTCTGGGTCATCTCGATGTACACCGCGAAGACGTCCATCGCTTCGCTCGGCTTGGCCTGTTCGGCGTGCAGGTAGTTGCGCAGCGCGTGGCCTATCTCCTCGATCAGGCTGCGCGAGATCGGTCCGTTGAAGCAGAGCAGGATGCGTTGGCGGGTGTAGCTTTCACGCATGGCCAGCAGGTCTAGCGTTTCCATGGGTGCCCCTAGTCGAATCGGAAGGACAGGATGGTGATGTCGTCGCGTTGCGGGTGCTCGCCCTGGTACTCGGCGAGCGTCGCCACGAAGGCCTCGGCCTGCTCGGGGAGCGGCTGCCGCGCGTGGTCGCGGAGCATGTCGGCGAAGCGCCGGCTGCCGAAGCCGAAGCCGTGTTCGCCGCCGGCCTGGTCGAGGAAACCGTCGGTGCTCAGGTAGAAGGTCCAGCCCGGCGCCAGCGGTACCTCGATGTTGCGGTAGTCGCCACGGCGCTTGTCGCCGATCGCCCGGCGCGCGCCCTTGAGTTCCTGGACCTCCTCGCCGTCGCTGGCGTACAGCGAGATCTTCGCCCCGGCGAAGGCCAGCTGGCGGCGCCGGCGGTCGACCCAGACCAGCCCGGCATCCATGTTGGTGGCCAGCGCCTGGGGGATCTGCTCCTGGCTGAGCATGCTGCGCATCGCCTGGTCGGTCTCGCCGAGGATCGCCGCCGGGTCGCGGCTGCCCACCGCCTCGATGGCGTGGTCGATGGCGGCGCGGGCGAGCATGGTCATCAGCGCGCCGGGCACGCCGTGACCGGCGCAGTCGACCACGCCGATCAGGTAGCCGTCGGCCTGCTCGCGGTACACGTAGAAGTCGCCGCCGACCACGTCGCGCGGTTTCCACAGGATGAAGTGATGCTCGCCGAGGGTGGCGCTGAGCTGGCGGTCGGGGAGGATCGCGCGCTGGATCAGGCTGGCGTAGTCGAGGCTGTCGCCGATCTTCTTCTGCGCGGCGGCCATCTCGCGGTTGGCTTCCTCCAGCGCCTGGGTGCGCTCCTGGACCTTGTCTTCCAGCTCGGCGGTGTGCCGGCGGACCTGGTCGGCCATGCTGGCGAAGGCCTTCGACAGCGAGCCGATCTCGTCCTGGCGCGCCAGCGGCAGCGGCGTGTCGTAGCGTCCGGCGGCGATCGCCTTGGCCGAGCGCTTGAGGCTGCGCAGGGGGCGCAACAGCAGGCGCTCGACGGCATAGGCGAAGCCCAGCAGCAGGGCCACCAGCAACAGCAGGAACGTGCCCGCCAGCGGCCATAGCCAGCGGTTGTCGAGGACCTGGGCAGCGTGCAGGTCGACGGCGGTGAGCACGTACCAGCGCAGCTGGGGAATGTAGGCCACGGCGAAGAGTTGCTGGCGGCCGTCGAGGCCGGCCCACAGGCAGTGCACCGAGCCGGCCTTGGCGCGGGCCAGGCGCATGGCCTCGCGCAGGGCATCGCGCTGTTCCGGCTGGTCGAGCAGGTCGAACACCCGGTGGCGTTCACTGGCGCCGCCGGCGGCGGAGCTGTAGGCGATCAGGCGGCGGTCCGGGTGGGCCTGGATGGCGCCGTCGTCGCCGACGATCATCGGCGTCACGCCCGGCTCGCGGGCGATGATGAAGTCGTCGAGGAAGCCGCTCAGGTCCAGGCCGCTGCCGGCCAGGCCGATGGGCCGGCCCTGGTCGCGGATCACCAGGTTGAACCAGACCTTGGTCAGGTTCAGCTTGCTGTCGACATTGACGTTGATGTTGTAGGCGGCGCTGTTGCGCAGGGTATTGAAGTACCAGGCGTCTTCCGGGTCGCCGGCCTCCAGGGTGTAGCGCGGCCGTTCGCTGTAGGGTTGGCTGCCGTCGTTGAAGTAGTAGTGCTGGGAGCCGCTGGCGATGATGAAGTAGGCGTGGTCGCGGAAGTCGCCGCGGTAGCCCTCGGCCTCGCGGAAGAACAGCGCGCGGCGCGCCGGGTCGTCTTCCTTCAGCAGCCAGTCGCGGGTCACCACCGATTCGGCGAAACGGCGCGACAACGCCAGTTCGCGGGAGACCGGGGCGAGGATCTTCTGCCGGTGCAGCAGGGTGAAGTTCTTCGCGTAGGCCAGGCCGAAGTGCGTACGGATGTCGTCCATCGCGCGCCAGCCCAGCAGCACCGCCGGGACCAGTGCCAGGGCACAGGCCAGCAACAGCGCCACCACCGATTTGCCGCGCAACCCCCAGTTCGCCGCCATGGCTATCCCTATCAGTTTCTCGCCCGGCCCGCGGCCGAAATCATGGATCGAAAGCGTGTGTCGAACTTTTGGCGAAAGGGCCAATTGTGCAGATGTGCATTATTTCAGGCAACGTAATTTGGTTTTATTTCGCCATTAATTTGACGTCACAATGATGGCGAGCAGGCAAAGGCCCGTGGTTCGGGCCTGTCGTCGGCGGGGTCTCGGCGGGGGAGGTTGCGGGGGGCGGCGAAAAAGCGCAGCGGGCCGGCCAGGATCCCGCTCAGAGGCGGTTGCCGCTGCCGCGCCGGGCGGCTTGCTGGAGCAGCGCGGCGGCGATCCGTTCGAGCGGCAGCACGTCTTCCGCGGCGCCCAGTTCCACCGCTTCGCGGGGCATGCCGTAGACCACGCAGGTAGCCTCGTCCTGGGCCAGGGTGTAGCCGCCGGCCTGGCGGATCGCCAGGAGCCCGCGCGCGCCGTCCTTGCCCATGCCGGTGAGCAGGCCGGCGAGCAGGTTGCGCCCGGCGCAGCGAGCCAGCGACTCGAACATCACGTCCACTGCCGGGCGGTGGCCGTTGACCTGCGCCTGGCGGTTCAAACGCACCACGTAGTTGGCGCCGGAGCGCTGCACCTCCATGTGGTGGTCGCCCGGCGCGACCAGGGCGTGGCCGGGCAGTATGCGGTCGCCGTCGCGCGCTTCGCTGACGCTGAGCCGGGTCAGGCGATCCAGGCGCTCGGCGAAGCTGCGGGTGAAGCCGGGAGGCATGTGCTGGGTGATGACCACCCCGGGACTGTGCGCCGGCAGGCCGAGCAGCACTTCCTTGAGCGCCTCGGTGCCGCCGGTGGAGGCGCCGAGGGCGATGATCTTCTCGGTGCTGAGCAGCGGCGCCGCGCTTTCCGGCGGCGCCGGCGCGTCCGCCGCACGGCGGCGCAGGCGGGCGCGGGCGACGGTCTTGAGCTTGGCGCGGATTTCCTCGGCATAGGCCTGCATGCCTTCGGCGATGCCCAGCCGGGGCTTGGCGATGAAGTCCACCGCGCCCAGTTCCAGCGCGCGCAGGGTGGCTTCGGAACCGCGCTCGGTGAGCGAGGAGATCATCAGCACCGGGGTCGGCCGCGCCTTCATCAGCTTGTCGAGGAAGGTCAGGCCGTCCATTCGCGGCATTTCCACGTCGAGGCTGATCACGTCCGGCGCGTGCTGCTTGATCAGGTCGCGGGCGACGAAGGCGTCCGGCGCGCAGCCGACCAGGCGCAGCTCCGGGTCGGCCTGGATGATCTCCTTGAGCAGGCTGCGGATCAGGGCGGAATCGTCGACGACCAGGACACTGATGGGCATGGCGGGCTCTCCCGGAGAGTCAGAACAGGTCGATGGGGCCGCCGTCCGCGTTGCGGTCGATACGGCGGCGGTAGTCGCGTTCACGCTGCAGCACGGTGTCGTTCTTCAGCTCCACCAGGGACTTCACCAGGACCCGGCCATTGCGCGGGAAGAAGTAGATCTTGCGCGGGAAGGCCTCCAGCACGTCGCTGGCGAGCAGCGGGATACGCTCGGTGGCCAGGTAGTCGAGGGTGAACTCGACGTTGCGCTGGCCGATGGCGGCGCTGATCTGGCGCAGTACCGAGCCGCCGCCGAAGACCTTGGCCTGCAGGCGCTCGCGGCTGGCGCCGAGGGCCAGCATGCGGTTGATCAGCAGTTCCATGGCGTGGCTGCCGTAGCGCGCCGACGGCGAGGCCGGGTCGCCGCCGAGGCCGCGCTCGGGGAGCATGAAGTGGTTCATCCCGGCGATGCCGTTGAGCGGGTCGCGCAGGCACACCGAGACGCAGGAGCCGAGCACGGTGACGATCACCAGGTCTTCGCCGCTGGCGAAGTATTCGCCGGGCAACAGCTTCACCGCATCGCAGGCGAAGTACGGATCGTAGTAGCGGTTCAGCGGCGCGCCTTCCCGGGCCTGGAGATTCATCGCGATCAGGCCGGGCTGTAGACGGTCTGGCCGACGGAGCGCACCAGGTGGCTGGCGTGGACGAAGTTCTCCGAATGCCCGGCGAAGAACAGGCCCTCCGGCCGCAGCAGGGCCACCATGCGTTCCAGCAGGCGGGTCTGGGTCGGCTTGTCGAAGTAGATCATCACGTTGCGGCAGAAGATCGCGTCGAGTTCCCCGGCGATCGACCAGTCTGCCTCCAGCAGGTTGATCTGGCGGAACTCCACCAGTTGCCGCAGTTCCTCCACCACCCGCGCCTTGCCGGCGTTGGGCCCGGTGCCGCGGAGGAAGAAGCGTTTCTTCAGCGGCGCCGGCATCTGCTCCAGGCGCTCCAGCGGATAGACGCCCTGGCGGGCGCAGTCGAGCACCCCGGTATCGATGTCCGAGGCGACGATCTTCACCGGCGGATCGAAGCTGCCCAGCGCCTCCACCAGGGTGATGGCGATCGAATAGGGTTCCTCGCCGGTACTCGCCGCCGCCGACCAGATGCGCAGCGGGCGATGCCGCTGCAACTGGCGGCGGGCGAGGTCGGCGAGCAGGGGGAAGTGGTGGCGTTCGCGAAAGAATGCGGTGAGGTTGGTGGTCAGCGCGTTGACGAACAACTGCTGCTCGCCCGGCTCGCGGTCGAGGTGGGTGAAATATTCGGCGAAGCTGCCGAGCCGCAACAGGCGCAGGCGCCGCGAGAGGCGGCTATAGACCAGTTGCGCCTTGCTCTCGGCCAGGCTGATGCCGGTCAGCCGGTAGAGCCGCTCGCGTACTTGCTGGAAGTCCTCGCGGGTGTAGTGGAACTCCTGGTTGCCGAACACCGGCGAAGGCGTGGAGGTGGGCATTGGCGTCGGGTTTCCCTGGTCGACCCTAAGGGCTTGCCGCCCTCCGCCTGGCGGAGGCGCGGCGTGGTCTCAGAACTCTTCCCAGCCGTCTTCCTTGCGCGCCTTGCTGGCCCGCGCCATGCCGCTGCGGGCCAGCGGCGCCGGCGCGCTGGGGCGTGGCGCGGACGGCCGCGCGCTGGCGAGCTGGACCACGCTCGGCGGAGTGTCCAGCCTGAACACCGCCACCGACTGGTTGAGCAGGCCCGCCTGCTCCTGCATGGCCTCGGCCGCGGCCGCGGCTTCCTCCACCAGCGCGGCGTTCTGCTGGGTCATGTCGTCCATCTGCGAGACCGCGCTGTTCACCTCTTCGATGCCGGTGCTCTGCTCGGCGGAGGCGGCGGCGATCTCCGACATGATGTCGGTGACCCGGCGGATCGCCACCACGATGTCGCTCATGGTCTGTCCGGCCTGGGCCACCAGGGTGTTGCCGTTCTCCACCTTGTCCACCGAGTCGGAGATCAGCGTCTTGATCTCCTTGGCCGCGGCGGCGGAGCGCTGGGCGAGGGTGCGCACTTCCCCGGCGACCACCGCGAAGCCGCGGCCCTGCTCGCCGGCGCGGGCTGCCTCGACCGCGGCGTTGAGGGCGAGGATGTTGGTCTGGAAGGCGATGCCGTCGATCACCCCGATGATGTCGGCGATCTTGCGCGCCGACTCGTTGATCGAGGACATGGTGCTGACCACCTTCTGCACCACGGTGCCGCCCTGGGTCGCCACTTCCGAGGCATTGGCCGCCAGCGAGTTGGCCTGGCGGGCATTCTCGGCGTTGAGCTTCACCGTGCTGGTCAGTTCTTCCATGCTCGAGGCGGTTTCCTCCAGGCTCGACGCCTGCTGCTCGGTGCGCGCCGACAGTTCGGCGTTGCCGCTGGCGATCTCGCTGGCGGCGGTGTTGATGGTGTCGGCGGCCTCGCGAATCTGCCCGAGCATCCGCGACAGGCTTTGTGCGGTGTCGTTGGAGAAATCCTTGAGCTGGCCGAAGGTGCCCTGGTAGTCGGCCTCGATGCGCTGGGTGAGGTCGCCCTGGGCCAGCGCCCCGAGCATCCGCGAGACGTCGCGCAAGCCGCGGTCGGCGGTATCCACCAGGCTGTTCAGGTCCTTCGCCAGCCTGAGGAAGAAGCCTTCCTTGCCGGCCTCCTCGACGCGCTTGCTGAAGTCGCCGGCGGCCGCCGCCTGCACCAGTTGCGAGACTTCCTGCTCGGCGCGGTGTTCCTCGGTGCGGTCGGTCCATTGCACGGCGGAGCCGAGGCGTTCGTTGGCGTCGTTGAACACTGGCACCACGTCGAGGGAGAAGCGCCGGCCGCCGAGGTTGAGCTCGGCCTTGTGCACGCCGGTGAGGTTGGCCAGCAGGTGCCGCTGGTGCGCCGGATTCTTGTGGAACACGTCGATGTTGGCGCCCATCAGGCGGCCGGCGTCGAAGTTCGGCAGTTGCTTGCGGATATCCGCTTCGGCGCGACCGAGCATCTCGCTGACGGTGCGGTTCATGTAGATGATGTTGAGATCGTTGTCGGCGATCATCACGTTGGCCGAGACGTTGTCCAGCGCGCTCTTGATCCGCGCGTTGTAGGCCGCCGTGGCCAGTTGCGCCGAGGTCGCCTCGGCGGCCCCGCGCAGGCGTTCGCGAACGCCGTCGATGGCTTCGGTGATCTGCGCCTTCTTGCCCGGCAGGCGGTCCATCAGCGGCTCGAAGTTGCCCTGGCCGTAGGCGGTGACCACGCTGACCACCTTCATCTTCACCGCGATGTGCGCGGCCACCAGTTCGTTGACGCCCTTGGCGATGCGCGCCGCGCGACCTTCCAGGCGTTCGGCGGGAATCGTCTGGTCGATCCAGCCGGCTTCGTGCTGGCGGCTCATCTCCGCCAGCCCCGCCTCCAGGCTTTCCACCTGCTGGAGTTCGGCGCGTTGTTCGCGCAGTTGCCGCTGCAGCGCCCGCAGGCTGTCGTAGAGACGCTCGTAGCCGGGCGCCGGGGCCTCGCCGACGGCGGTGTCGAGCTGGCCGTCGGCGAACGACTGGAGGAGCGTGGCGATCCGGTCGGCGCGTTGCTGCGCCACCGCATGTGCATTGAACAGACCCATTTCGATATCCCCTGCCTATCCCTCGTTGGCGCCGCTCAGGCCGCGGCTTCGTCGACCAGCGCCATTTCGCGGCTGGTCATCAGTCTCTCGATGTCCACCAGGATCAACATGCGCTCGCCCGCGGTGGCCAGGCCGAGCAGGTATTCGGTGTCGAAGCTGGCGCCGAACTCCGGCGGCGGCCTGATCGCGTCGCCGCCCAGTGCGATCACGTCGGATACCGAGTCCACCACCACGCCGACGATGCGCCGGCCGATGTTGAGGATGATCACCACGGTGAACGGGTCGTAGGTGACCTCGGCGAGGTGGAACTTGATGCGCAGGTCGACGATCGGCACGATCGCCCCGCGCAGGTTGATCACGCCCTTGATGAAGGGCGGCGCGTTGGCGATCGCGGTGACCTGGTCGTAGCCGCGGATCTCCTGCACGCGGAGGATGTCGATGGCGTACTCCTCGCGGCCCAGGGTGAAGGTCAGGTATTCCTGCGCCGGGCCGTTCGCCTGGCTTGCCTCAGTGCCGTTCATCGGCGGTGTCCTCCCGCGCCGCCAGGCGTGGCAGCGCATCGACGTCGAGAATCAGGGCGACGCTGCCGTCGCCCATGATGGTGGCGCCGGCGATACCCTCCACGCGGCGGAAATTCTGTTCCAGGCTCTTGATCACCACCTGCTGCTGGCCGACCAGTTCGTCCACCTGCAGGGCGAAGCTGCGCCCCTCGGACTCGAGGATCACCACGATGCCCTGCTCCGGCGCCGGCGCTTCGCCGCCGATGCGCAACAGCTCGTGCAGGCTGAACAGCGGCAGGTACTCGCCGCGTACGCGGATCATCGCGTTGTCTTCGCCGCCGAGGCCGCGCACGTCGTCGCTGCGCGCCTGCAGCGACTCGACGATGTAGGTCAGCGGAATCACGTAGTTGACCGCTTCGACGGCGACGATCAGGCCGTCGAGGATCGCCAGGGTCAGCGGCAGGCGGATGCCGATGCGAGTGCCCATGCCGGGCGCCGAGTCGATGTCGATGCGCCCGCCCATGGCACCGATGTTGCGCTTCACCACGTCCATGCCGACGCCGCGTCCGGACAGCTCGGTGACCGCCTCGGCGGTGGAGAAGCCGGGCATGAACACCAGTTGCCAGACCTCGGCGTCGCTCATCCCGTCATGCACCGGCAGGTTGCGCTCGCGGGCCTTGGCGAGGATACGCGGACGCGACAGGCCGCGACCGTCGTCGGAAACCTCCACCACCACGCTGCCGCCCTGGTGGCTGGCGGCGAGCTTCACCGTGCCGCTCGCCGGCTTGCCGGCGGCGAGGCGTTCGGCGGGCGTTTCGATGCCGTGGTCGATGCTGTTGCGGACGATGTGGGTGAGCGGATCGCTGAGTTTCTCGATCACGCTCTTGTCCAGTTCGGTGTGCTCGCCGTGCAGGTGCAGCTCGACCTGCTTGCCCAGGCGCGTGGCGGTGTCGCGCACCAGCCTGGGGAAGCGGCTGAAGATGAAGTTGATCGGCAGCATGCGGATCGACATCACCGACTCCTGCAGGTCGCGGGTGTTGTGTTCGAGCTGGGCCAGGGCGTGCTGCAGGCGCTCGTGGCGGCTCGGGTCGAGCTGCTCGCCGAGCTGGCCGAGCATGGCCTGGGTGATCACCAGTTCGCCGACCAGGTTGATCAGGCTGTCGATCTTTTCCACGCTGACCCGGATCGAGCCGGACTCGCCGTCGCCACGCACGGGCGCGACTGCGCCCCTGGCCGGCGCGGCGACGGCTTGCGCGGGCGCACTGGGCGCGGCGGGGCTGCCGGGGGCGCCGTCGAACAGGCCGAAGGCGCGTTCCTCCGCCGGTGGGGAACCCGGTGCCTCATCGAAGAGGCCGAACGCTTCGCTCGCGGCCGGTGCGCCGGGCGCCTCGTCGAAGAGCCCGAACGCTTCCGGCGCGGCCGCTCGTTCCGGAGCGCCCGGGCCTTCGTCGAAGAAGCCGAAGGCATCGTCGTCCGCGGTTTCCCTGGCGGGCGCGTCGTCGAACAGGCCGAAGCCTTCCTCCGCCGCTTCCTGCTCCGGCACCCGCAGCCAGCCGCGCAGCCGCTCGACCGTCTCCAGTAACGGCACCCCGGGGTCGGGACTGCCGCTGCGATGGGCGTCGAGCAGGCGCTGCAACACGTCGCGGGCTTCGAGGAAGGAACTGATCATGTCCGGCCGCAGGTGCATCTGGCCGCAGCGGATGCGGTCGAGCAGGGTCTCCAGTTCGTGGGTGACGGCGGTGATGTCGTCGAAACCGAACATTCCGCTGGAACCCTTGATCGAATGCGCGGCGCGGAAGATGCCGTGCAGCGTCTCGCTGTCCGGCCGGTCCAGGTCGAGACCGATCAGGAGGAGTTCGAGGGTGGCCAGGTGTTCCTCGGTTTCCTCGAAGAACACCTGGAGAAACTGGCTCATATCCTGGGGCATGGGACCTCCCCCGCGGGGGAACGGGAATCAGGGCAGGACCTTGCGCGTCACTTCGAGCAGTTTCGGCGGGTCGAACGGCTTCACCAGCCAGCCGGTGGCGCCGGCGCTGCGTCCCTGCTGCTTCATCGCGTCGCTCGATTCGGTGGTCAGCATGAGGATCGGCACGCTGCGGTAGCCGGCCAGGTTACGCAGGCTGCGGATCAGCGACAGGCCGTCCATGTTCGGCATGTTCTGGTCGGTGAACACCAGGCTGTAGCTCTTGCTCTGGGCCTTGCCGAGGCCTTCCTTGCCGTCCGCGGCCTCGTCCACCTCGTAGCCGGCGGACTTCAGGGTGAAGCTCAGCATCTGGCGGATAGACGCCGAGTCGTCGACGATCAGAATCGGTTTGCCCATGGTCTTGCGTCCTCACGGTGTCCCTACCGCAGCGCCAAGCTCGGCGGCGAAGGTGGTGTGTGCCAGGTGGCTGTGACGGAGGGCTCTGATGGCCCTTTGCTAGTTCCAGTAAAGACAATGTCCGGTGGATTTCAATTATTGGCGCCGGTTTCTCGTCGGATAGTTATCCGGTTAGACGGATTGGCTATCGATACCCCTCAGAACAATTCCACTTCGCCCACGTTGACGCTGTTCTGGCTCACCGGGCTGGGCAAGGGCCGGCGCAGTTCCTCGACCTCCCGTGCGACCCGTTCGGGCCATTCCTGGCGCGGCCGCGCCTCCAGCGCGCCGAGGCCGAGGGCGAAGGCGCCAAGACGCGCATGGTGCTTGCGCATCTGGCCGAGCAACTGGCTGCCCATGTCCTGGAATTGCAGGGCGGTGACCGCCGCGTCGACGCCCTGGCCGACTTCCAGCGAGAGCCGGTCCAGTTCGTGGATGACCTTCAGGGTGTGCCGGTTCATCGCCTCCAGGTCATCGAGCATGCCCTGGATCTTCTGCTTGGAATCGAGGGCGAAGGACATGTCCTTGTCGGCCAGTTGCGAGATCGCGCTCTCGGCGTCCTGGATCTCGTGGTGGACCACGTCGACGTGCTTGCGGATGGCGGCGGAAAACTCCGTGGAGCGGGTCGACAGCGCGCGCACTTCATCGGCGACCACGGCGAAGCCGCGGCCGCTCTCGCCGGCTCGGGCGGCCTCGATGGCGGCGTTGAGGGCGAGCAGGTTGGTCTGCTTGGCGATGGCGTCCATGTCCTGGGTCGACTGCAGGATCTCGGTGATCTTCAGGCGCACCTGGTCCATGCGTTCCACCAGTTGCTGCGAGGTCCGGCTGGTTTCCAGGGTAGCCTCGACGAACAGGCTGAGGGTCTGCTGGGTGGTCCTGACGAAGTCCTGGAAGTTGATGCCTTCGTCGACCTGGCCGCGCCCGTCGTAGCGCTCGATCAGTGAATGGGACAGGCCGCGCTGGGTATCGATGCGTTCGGCGAGGCCGTGGAAGCTGTCGCTGAGCTGGCGGATCGCCGAATGCAGCAGTTCATCGATCTGCCGGGCGTGGCCGTCCAGTTGCGCGGTTTCGTCGGCGAGCGCCCGTTGCGCCGCGCTCCAGGCCGGCGAAGCGGCATCCGCCTGCGGGCTGGCATTCGCTACCGCTTGCCGAGGGTCGCGCAGGAGGAGGAAGAGCATGGCCAGGCTGGCGAACCAACCGAGCGCCAGGGCCAGCCAGACGCCGAGGCCGACGGCATGCAGCCCGGCGCACAACGCCCAGGGTAGGGAAAGCAGGCCCAGCTTCAGTAGCAGGGGCCGGGATGGTAACGAAACACCGAGGGACTCGCGCATGCTGCACTCCATGTGCCGGATCGGAGCAGGGCTTCCAGGTGGTCCCGGGACCGTGCGGAAGACACCTTCCAAGCTCGTCGGCGGCGTTTTCTAAAACTAGAGTCCCAATCGGTAATGTCAAACTGCCGTTTTTCCGGCGAGGCCGGTGCCAGGGCCTTTTCCCGTTTGCCGAGGCGACGGATGGCTGGCGCTAGCCGGTTGGGAAGGCGGAGAAGCGCCGGGCCAGGTCCTGGCGGCGGAAGTAGTCGACGACGAAGTCGACGAAGACCCGGGTCTTGGCCGGTAGCAGCTTGTTCGCCGCGTAGTAGAGGCTGGTGTTGCCGGCGTCGACGTACCAGTCCGGCAGGACCCGCACCAGGGCGCCGGACTCCAGGTAGGCATAGGCGTGCTGCATGCATACCAGGGTGATGCCCAGGCCCATGGCGGCGACCTCGCAGGTGGCTTCCGGGTCGCTCATGGTCATGCGTTCGCGCAGCTCGATCGGCGCCTCCTCGCCGTTGCGCCGGCGCAGCGGCCAGGAGCGCACGCGGCCGGTCTGCGGCGAGCGGATGCGGATCCCGTCGAAGCCGCCCAGGTCGCCTGGATGGCGGATTGGCGGCTTGTCGCGGAGGTAGGCGGGCGAGGCGAGGAGGATCAGGTGGCCCGGCGTCAGGTTGCGCGCCACCACCCCGGGAGGCAGTTCGAAACCGCCGCCGATGGCGGCGTCGAAGCCTTCGCCGATGAGGTCGACCTGGCGATTGTCGAAATGCCAGTCGGGCACGATGTCGGGATAGCGTTCGAGGAACTCGCCGAGCAGCGGCAGGATGTAGTCGCGGCCGAAGGCCAGCCCCATGCTGACCTTCAACGTGCCGCTGGGTTGGTTGCCGACGCTGGAGACGTTGGCGAGAGCGGTCTGGATGCCCTCCAGGCTGCCGCCGACCTCTTGCAGGAAACGCTCCCCGGCTTCGGTCAGGGTCAGGCGCCGGGTGCTGCGCTGGAACAGGCGCACGCCGAGGTTGCTTTCCAGGCGGGCGACGTTCTTGCCCACCCCGGCCGGCGTCAGGCCCAGGCGCCTGGCGGCCTCGGCGAAGCTACCGGCCTCGGCGCTGCGGACGAAGCACTGGATGTTGCTGAGGGTTTCCATGGGAAAGGGCCCGCATAAACCATTGGTATCGGCTGAATATAGCGATTACCCGCTACCAGGTCTGCAATGGACGACGGAAACTCGGGGCCTGTCTATCCACTCCGATGGAGATTTCCATGTCCGTATCCTCTGCATCCCTCGCCGGCAAAGTCGCCTTCGTCCAGGGCGGTTCCCGCGGCATCGGCGCCGCCATCGTTCGCCGGCTGGCCGCCGAAGGCGCCAGCGTCGCCTTCACCTACGTCAGCTCGGCGGACAAGTCCCGGGCCCTGGCGGCCGAACTCGAAGGCGCCGGAGCCAGCATCCTGGCCCTGCATGCCGATAGCGCCGACGCGGCCGCGCTCGTCGCCGCCGTCGACGAAGCGGCGGCTCGCTTCGGACGCATCGACATCCTGGTCAACAACGCCGCCGTCCTCGCCCTCGGTTCGGTGGAAGAGCTGCCGCTGGCCGACTTCGAGCGGACCCTGGCGATCAACGTGCGCAGCGTCTTCGTCGCCACCCAGGCGGCGGTCAAGCACATGGGCGACGGCGGGCGGGTGATCAGCATCGGCAGCACCAATGCCGAACGCATGCCGTTCGCCGGCGGCGCCACCTACGCGATGAGCAAGTCGGCGCTGGTCGGCCTGACCAAGGGCCTGGCCCGCGACCTCGGCCCGCGCGGGATCACGGTGAACAACGTGCAGCCGGGTCCGGTGGATACCGACATGAACCCGGACGACGGCGACTTCGCCGAGGCCCTCAAGGGCCTGATGGCGCTGCCGCGCTACGCCCGCAGCGAGGAAATCGCCAGCTTCGTCGCCTACCTGGCCGGGCCGGAAGCGGCCTACATCACCGGGGCCAGCCTGACCATCGATGGCGGTTTCTCGGCCTGACCCGGGTCGCCTCGTTCCACCCGGCGAAGTAGCCCCTCTCCCCGACCTTCTGGCCAGACGTTCCCTCCTGAAGGGAGAGGGCGAGGGGAGAGGTTCCGCTTATCGCACCAGGAAAGGCGAAGCCCCCTCTACGACACCGGTCTCGCTGACGTATCGCTTCCAATGCTCGATCAGCTCCGCCAGCTTGCCCGGCTGGCTGTCAGCGAGGTCGTGGATCTCGCCCGGGTCGCGGGCCAGGTCGTAGAGCTGCCAGGTGGCCGGGCCCACCGGGGCCGGCAGGTACACCGCCTTCCAGTCGCCCTGGCGGATCGCACGCATGCCGAACAGCTCCCAGCCGGTCACGGTGTTCTCGTCGTGGGCCGCCTCGGTCTCGCCGGAAAGCCAACCCAGCCAAGACCTGCCGCGCGGCTCGGCGATCTCGCGGCCGCGCCAGCGCTTGCCTGGGTGGCGGACACCGGCGAGGTCGAGGAGGGTCGGGGTGACGTCCATCACCGTGGCGAAGGCATGGCTGATCGCACCCTGCCGGCTTAGCCGCGGGTAGCGCACCAGCGCTGGCACGCGAATGCCGCCCTGGGTGGTGAACGCCTTGTACAGGCGCGACGGCGCGGTGGCCGCCTGGGCCCAGCGCGGGCCATACCAGACGTAGGAATTGGCGCGGCCGATGTTCTCCAGGCTGTTGTCGTAGTGCCGGTCGAGAAAGCCCAGCAAATCCGGGCCGAATTTCGGAAAGGCCTCCAGCAGGGCGCCTTCGGCGCCGTTGTCGGACATGAACAGGACGAAGGTGTTGTCCAGCTCGCCCTGCCGACGCAGGTAGTCCACGACCCTGCCGATGTTCCAGTCCATGCGCTCGACCATCGCCGCGTAGACCTCCATCGCCCGCGCCGACTTCGCCCGTTCCTCATCCTCCAGGGCCTCCCACTCGCGGCTCAGGGCGAGCACCGGATGGGCTTCGACGTCTGCCTCCACCAGGCCCAGCTCCTTGAGCCGGGCCAGGCGTTCCTGGCGCAGCGCCTCTGGGCCGGCGTCATAGCGGCCGCGGTACTTCTCGACGATCTCCTGCGGCGCCTGCAGTGGCCAGTGCGGCGCGGAGAACGGCAGGTAGGCGAAGAACGGCCGGCTCTGGTCGCGCTCCTTGAGGTAGTGCAGCAGCTTGTCGCCGAAGGCATCGGAGGAATAGAAACCCTCCGGCAGCGTGTCGAGGTAGCGCTCGTCTTCCACGTAGAGCGCCGGCGTGCCCTTGAGAATGCGCGGAGTGCTTTCGTCGTAGGGAGGCTCGAAGCCGTAGTGGTTGGCGGCGCCCGGCAGCAGCGAGAAGGAACGCTCGAAACCACGCGCATGGGGCGTCTGTTCCGGCTTCAGACCGAGGTGCCACTTGCCGGCCATGAGGGTCTGGTAGCCGGCCTCGCGGAGCAGCTCCGGCAGCGCCACCACGCGCTCGTTGAGATGCCCTTCGTAACCCGGCTTGCCTTCCAGTTCCGGGGTCAGCGCCTCGGCCATGGTGCCGATCCCGGCGATGTGGTGGTCGGTGCCGGTGAGCAGCATCGAGCGGGTCGGCGAGCAGGTCGAGGCGGTGTGGAAGTCGGTCAGGCGCAGGCCGGCGATGGCCAGGGCGTCGAGGTTCGGCGTGGCGATCTCGCCGCCGAAGGCGCCGATATCGGAGAAGCCCAGGTCGTCGGCGACGATCACCAGGAAGTTGGGGCGTTTGCTCATGCGCGGGTCTCGTCTGGATGGGAGGAGAAGGTGGGGCCCTCGCCCCCGCCCTTCCCGCAGGGGGAAAGGGCCAGGGCAAGGGGCTTTTCAGCAAGCGAGGAATTCGAAGGGCAGGTTTTCCACCCGTCGCGGCGGCGGCGCGACGTACTCGCCGTCGGCGGTCAGTTCGTGCAGCAGCGCTTCGCGCTGGCGCAGGAAGTCGAAGCCACCGCGCTCGCGCGGATGCGCCAGGCCCACCTCGACCACCCGCCTGATCCGCCCCGGACGCGGCTCCATCACCACCACCCGGTCGGCCAGGTAGAGCGCCTCCTCGACGTCGTGGGTGACCAGCAGGGTGGTGATACGGGTGCGCCGGCGGATCGCCAGCAACTCTTCCTGCAACTGCTGGCGGGTCAGTGCGTCGAGGGCGCTGAACGGCTCGTCGAGCAGCAGCAGGCGCGGGCTGGCCACCAGGCCACGGGCGATCGCCACGCGCTGGGCCATGCCGCCGGACAACTGGTGCGGGTAGGCACGCTCGAAGCCGTGCAGGCCGACCAGGCGGATGTATTCGTCGATCCGCGCCGCCTTGTCGGTTTCGCCAAGGGCTTCGTTGACCAGGCCGAGGGCGACGTTCTGCTGCACCGTCAGCCAGGGGAACAGGCGGTGCTCCTGGAACACGATGCCGCGTTCGCCGCCGATGCCGGCGATTGGCCGGCCGTCGACGCGGATCTCGCCGTCGTAGTCGCGGTCCAGGCCGATCAGCAGGCGCAGCAGGGTCGACTTGCCGCAGCCACTGGCGCCGACGATGGCGATGAACTCGCCCTCGCCGATCTCCAGGTCGAACTGCTGGATCGCTTCCAGTCGCCGGCCGTCCACGGCGAAGTGCTTGCGCACCTGGCGGAAGCTGACCAGCGGGGTGCCCGTGGCGGGCGCGGTGAATGCGTTCATGCGTGTCTCCAGCGCGTGGCGCGCGCTTCGATGCGTTGGCCGAGGGCATTGAGCAGGGCGCCGGTGAGGCCGACCAGGAGCATGCCGGCGCCGATCAGGTCCATGCGGAACAGTTGCTGGGCGCCGATCATCAGGCTGCCGATGCCGCCGTCGGAGGGCATGAAGTACTCGGCGCCGATGGTTCCCAGCCAGGCGTAGATCAGCGCCAGGCGCAGGCCGGCGAACACCGACGGGGCGGCACCCGGCAGGACCAGCCGGAGCAGCCTTCGCCAGGGACCCAGGCGCAGCACCCGGGCCGCCTCGCCGAGGCTCGGCGGCAGGCTGGCAATGCCGCGCTGGGTGGCCAGCAGCAGCGGGAAGAAGGCGGCGATTGCGACGAACGTCAGCTTGGCCGGTTCGCCCAGGCCGAACCAGGCGGTGAGCAGCGGCACCCAGGCGAAGATCGCCACCTGCCGCAGTGCCGCGAAAGTGGGGCCGAAGAAGCGTTCCGCCGGGCGCCACAGGCCGAGCAGCAGGCCGCCGAGGAAACCCAGGCCGCCGCCCAGCAGGAGGCCGCCGAGCGTGCGCTTCAGGCTGTCGAACAGGGCGCCCGGCAGGCTGCCGTCGAGCGCTCCGCTCCAGGTCGCCCGCGCCACTTCCAGAGGGCTGGCGAGGATCGCCGGATCGACCCATTCGGCGCTGCTCGCCGACTGCCACAGGAGCAGCAGCGCCAGCGGCGGCAGCCAGACCTGCAGGCGCTGCCAGCCGCGTCCCGGCGGGCGCCGGCGGAATTCGCCGGTGGCGGCTTGCGGCCAGTGCAGCAGGCGGTGGTCGAGCCACTGGATGGCGCGGTCCATGCCCACCCCGACCAGGCCGATGATGAGGATGCAGACGAACACGATGTCGAGCATGAACAGTTGCCGGCCCTGCACCATCAGGTAGCCGATACCCTCGCTGGAAGCCAGCAACTCGACCGCCAGCAGCGAGGTCCAGCCCTGCGCCAGGGCCAGGCGCAGCCCGGTGAGGAAGGCCGGCAGCGCCGCCGGCAGGATCAGCCGCCAGACCAGCAGGCGTGGCGGCAGGCGCAGTACTGCGGCGGCTTCGCGCAGCTTGGGCTGGGCGTCGCGCACGCCGACCAGGGTATGGATGGTCACCGGCACCACGACCGCTTTCACCAGCACCACCAGCTTGAGCAGTTCGCCGATGCCGAAGAACAGCATGAACAGCGGGATCCAGGCCAGCGTGGGGATTTGCGCGAGGGCGCTGAAGGTGGGGAAGACCAGGCGCTCGGCACGCGGACTGAAGCCTAGCCAGGCGCCTAGCGCGGCGCCGCTGGCGACCCCGGCGAGCAGGCCCCAGGCCAGGCGCCGCAGGCTGATCGCCAATTCGCTCCAGAGTTCGCCGGCGAGCAACTCGCGGGCGCTCTGCCAGACCAGCTCGGGAGTTGGCAGCACCTGGGCCGACATCCAGTGGCGATGGCTGGCGACCCACCACAGCAGCGCCAGCCCGAGCGGCAGCAACCAGGGCAGCAGGCCGTCCCCCAGGCGCCGGGCGAAAGCCGCGGAGGGCGGCGGCGCCAGGCGCGGCAGGGGCCGGCTCCAGGCGGGCGAAAGGGTTTTATCGATATTCTTCATGGGAATATAAATCGCCAAATCAATGCATTTTTTCGCTAAGAAGGGCCATTTAAAGAAAGGCACCAGGCAGCGGCAAATGC
Source organism: Pseudomonas sp. 20-5 (assembly GCF_056782835.1). Taxonomy (NCBI): domain Bacteria; kingdom Pseudomonadati; phylum Pseudomonadota; class Gammaproteobacteria; order Pseudomonadales; family Pseudomonadaceae; genus Pseudomonas; species Pseudomonas sp. 20-5. The sequence goes on from NZ_CM165584.1 coordinate 211,355, forward strand.
ATTTGGAGAATATTTTCCATGCTCTGGCTGCATATGACGCGGAGAGGCCCGTGCGGCCTGTCATACTGCTTTTGGTTATAAAAAAATGAATTTTTATTATTTATTTTCGAGGCGCCGCTGTGCATAGCTAGCCGCACACCCGCTCCCGGCGGGAATCCCTCTCTTCCCGTTCCAAGGAGCCGCCCCATGAAAGCGCTTAGGTCTTCCCTGCTCGGTCTGTTCGCCGCGCCTGTGCTCGCCGGCCTGCTCGGTGCCTACGTGCCGCTGGCGAGCGCCGCTCCGCCGAAGGAAATCCGCATCGCGGTGCCGGACGTCAGCGCCGGCAGTTCGCACTCGGGCGGCGGCGTGGTCGACGTGCTCTACACCCGCCAGTTGCTGGAGAAGGAGTTCGCCAACGACGGCATCGCGGTGAAATGGAGCTTCTTCAAGGGCGCCGGCCCGGTGGTCAACGAAGCGTTCGCCAACGGCCAGGTGGACTTCGCCTACCTCGGCGACCTGGCGGCGATCATCGGCAAGTCCGGAGGCCTGGACAGCCGCCTGCTGGCCGCTACCGCGCGAGGGGTCAACCACTATCTCGGCGTGCAGCCGGGCTCCGGGATCAAGACCCTGGAGGATCTCAAGGGCAAGCGCGTTGGCATCTTCCGTGGCACCGCCAGCCAGTTGTCGTTCGACAATGCCCTGGCCAGCGTCGGTCTCAGCGAGAAGGACCTGAAGGTGATCAACCTCGATTTCAGCGCCGCCCTGTCCGCCCTCGCAGCCAGGCAGATCGATGCCACCTGGGGCCTGGCCGGACTGTTCGCCCTGCGCGACCGCGGGCTCGCGGAAATTCCGCTGAGCACCCGCGACCTGAACGGCGCCGGCACCCTGCAGGCGCTGCTGGTCGGCTCCGGAGCCTTCGTCGATGCCCATCCGGACATCACCGAGCGGCTGCTCAAGGTGCAGTTGCAGGCCCAGGACTGGCTGGCCCGCGAGGAGAACCGCGACGCCTACATCGAACTGGTGTCGAAGCAGGCCAGCTACCCGGTGGTGATCCTGCAGAGCGAGTACCGTGGCCGCAAGCTGGGCGACGCCCTGTCGCCGCGCCTGGACGCCGATTTCCTTGGCCGGCTGGATGCTTCGATCCAGGCGGCCAAGCGTTTCGGCCTGATCCGTCGCGAATTCAGCGCCGAGCAGTGGGCCGCGCCGGAACTGCTGGAGGCGGCCGGCAAGCTGGCAAAGGCCAAGGCCGTGGCGCAGGCGGCGGAGTGACGCCGAGCCGGGGACGGCCGAGGCGGCGCCGTTTCGTAGCAATTTGTAATATGTTTCGAGATTCTTGCACCGACCCAACCAATGACTGGATCGAGCGAAGTATCCAGCCGTTGGTCGGGGATTCTGCGTATATCGCGTCATGAAAGTTTCACGCGGGTAATCCGCAGGTTATTCCGCGATCATTTCGTTCGTTAATCGCCCCATATATTCAGATACAAAATCGGCACTGCCAATTCTTCCAGTTTTCCCTTCCGACAATTCTCCCGACCCTCCCCGGAAACAACTCCAAGTATCTCGCGGCGAACCGCCGCGTCCCGCATCTAGCCTGCCCATCACTACGACAGCGCGGCGCCAGCGCCGGGCCTCGCCCTGCGCGTCGGCGGCATTCCTGATTTTCTTCCGGAGGAGAGCGGTCATATGAATCTCGATAGCAAATTGTTCGATGCGACACTCGATCTCGAACGCGTGAAAGTTTCGGTGAGAACGCTGGTGAAGTTATCCCGCCAGGAACAATCGGCGATCATCCGGACCCTCAACGAGTTTGGTTTCCTGCTGTTGCGCAGCGAACAGGGCGAAGACAGGCAGGAACTTCTCGCGCTCAAGGAGTTGTTCGGCCGCGCCGCCCCCCACCCGCGCGCCGACGCCGACGGCATCGTGCCAATCAGCAATGCGCGGTATGTCAGCGGCTACCTCGGCTCCACGCCGCTGGAGCACAAGCTGCACACCGACGGCGCTTTTCTCGACACCCCGGAGCAATTGTGCAGCCTGCAATGCGTGCGCAACGCCCGGGAGGGCGGGGAGACCCTGCTGGCCAGCGCCGGACTGGCCTTCGAGCGCCTGCGCCGGCGCATGCCGACCAAGCATCTCGGCCTGCTGCGCGGCGACGCCCTGACCATCGTGCGCAAGCACCAGAGCAGCACCCAGCCGGTGTTCCGCCTGAACGGCGAGGCGCTGGGCATCAAGTTCCGGCAGAACGACGGGGCGGCCGAGGTGGTCGAGCACCCTGTGGCGGTGGAGGCCTTCGCCGAACTGGTGGCGGCGCTCGAGGATCCGGCCTGCCAACTGCGGATCAAGCTCGAGCCGGGGGAAATCCTGGTGCTCGACAACACCGCGGTGTTGCACGGGCGCACTGCCTTCTGCGCCAACGAACTGCGCGAGATGCGCCGGCTCAACTTCGACGGCCACGGCCGCCTGCGGGCGGAGCTGGAACTGGGCTTCAAGGTGGGGTTGTGATCGCACAGTTCGTCGCGGTGGTGCTGCCGATCCTGATCTGCACCGGGATCGGTTTCGCCTGGAGCCGTTCCGCCGGGCCGGTGGATACCCGCGCGCTGGTGTTCCTGGTGGCCAACGTCGGCTTTCCCTGCCTGCTGCTGTCGTCGCTGGACCGCCCCGGCCTGTCCATTGGCATGGTGGCCGGGGTGTTCCTCGCCACCGCGCTGGCGGTGCTGGCGTTCGCCCTGCTGGGCCTGGTCGCCCTGCGCCTGCTGCGGATGCCGGTGCGGCGCTACCTGCCGTCGATCATGCTGCCGAACTCCGGGAACATGGGCATCCCCATCGCCTACCTGGCCTTCGGCGAGGAGGCGCTGGTGTATGCGGTGGCGTTCTCCACCCTGATCCAGGTGGGCCACGCGACGCTCGGCGTCTGGTTCGCCTCGGGCGATATCACCCCGGCGAGCATCCTGCGCAACCCGATGATCTATGCCCTGGCCGTGGCGCTGGGCCTGATCGCCCTGGGCTGGAGCCTGCCGCCGCCGTTGCGCGATGTGACCCGCCTGCTGGGTGGGATTACCGTGCCGCTGATGCTGGTGATGCTCGGCCTGTCGCTGGCCGGTCTGCGCCTGCACGAGACCTGGCGGCCGTTGCTGCTGTCTCTGGTGCGGGTCTGGGGCGGTTTCGCGGTCGGCTATGGGATCGCTGCCGGCCTGGGCATGGAGGCGGTGGCGGCGGGCACCTTCGCCATCCAGTGCGGGATGCCGACCGCGGTGCTCACCTACCTGTTGGCCAAGCGTTACGACGGACCGGTGAACGAAGTGGCAGGCATGGTGCTGATCACCACGCTGCTGGTGCTGCTCTCCACGCCTTTGTTCATCCAGTTGCTGCCGCGCGCGTGAAGACGATCCGGGCCGCCCCGCGGGGCGGCCCGGGGCGTCACCAGATCGAGCGGGAGTAATCGACGACCAGCCGGGTTTCGTCGATGTCGCCGTCGAGATAGCTCGCGTTGCCCCGGTGCCAGGCCTGCGAGGCGCGCAGCGCGAGGCCGGCGAGGGGGCCCGCCTTGACCCGATAGGCGAAGCCGAGGTCGCTTTCCCGGTGCCGCCCGTCACGCCCGTAGAGTCCGGCGTAGATGCTCTCGGCGGCACTGCTGGCGCTGGCCCCGGCACGGCCGCGGGCATGCAGCGCGTGCAGGCTGAGCCCAGGCAGGCCGAGCGCGCCGAGGTCCAGGTCATAGCGTAATTGCCAGGAACGCTCGCCCGGTCCGTTGAAGTCGGAGTAGCCCACCGAGTTGGCCAGTACCATGGACGCGCTGGAGCGCCCGTCGCCGAAGGCCATGTAGTCGAACGGCTGCTCGCCATGGACACGCTGGTAGGCCAGGGTGATGCGCTGCGGTCCCTGTTCGTAGCCCAGGGCCAGGGAGCTGGCCAGGGTGTCGATGCGGCCGAAGCGGCTCTGGCCGCTGTCGCGGGTGCGGTAGGCGTCGAGGTCGACCCGCAGCGCGCGCTCCCCGCCCAGCGGCTGGCGATGGCTGGCGCCGAAATAGGCCTGCTGCCAGATGTCGTCGAAGCGCGAGGCGTAGAGCGACAGTTGCAGCCGCTCCGTGGCCTGCCATTGACCGCCGAGGAAGCCGACCGCGTCGAGGCGCACCGGATAGGCGCCGAGGCGTCCGTAGACGGTGCTGATGTCGCCACGGACCTTGGATTCGCCGGGGCCGGAGGCGGCGGTGAAGCGCCCGCCCTCGAGCAGCAGCCCGTCGAACGAGCGATCCTCCAGCAGCAGGCCGTAGGCCATGCCGGCCAGCGTGCGGTTGCTGCTGGCGGCGAACACCGGCGCGCTGGTGGTGGTCTGGCCGTACTTCAGGCGGGTTTCGCCGTGGCGTAGCCTGAGGGCGCCGCCGACCTTGCCGTAGCGATGGTCGGGATGGCCGTCGGCGCCGACCGGCAGGTTGCCGGTGCCGGTGCGGCCGCCGCCGCTGTCCAGTTGCAGGCCGAGCATGGCATGGGCGTCGAGGCCGAAGCCGAGGCTGCCCGGCGTGTAGCCGGAGGCGAACTGGAGGCGCAGGCCCTGGGTGGTTTCCTCGCGGTAGCCGTTGCGCTCGCTCCTGGGCTTGAAGCGGTTGCGCCCGGCGTTGTTCGGGCTGTCGCGGTAGTCGCGGTTGAAGTAGTAGGTGCGGGCGAGGAACTGCAGTTCGCTGTCCTCGACGAAGCCCCCATCCCCGGCCGTCGCGGCCGCCCCTTCGGAAAGCGTGCCGGCGACCAGGCCGGCGAATACAGCACGTCTGAGATTTTGCATTTATTGTTTTCTCCCACCTGAGTGCCAGGTGGGCGCAGTCTCGGAAGTCGCTCCGCAGGCCGCTTGTGTTTCCCTGCCTCGGCTTTTGCCGGGGCCTGCCATTGGCAGGGGCAGGCATGTGCAACGGCAGGCCGGGTCAAGCATTTCGGAAGTCACCGACGGAGAGTGTGGCGTCGGCCGTCATCCGCAACGGCCGTGGGCGGGAGCCTAGGCTCCCGATGCAACCTCGCCTCAGGGAATACGCTTCATGAACAACAAGACCCTATGCCCTTCGCTCTTGCTCTGCCTTTCGCTGCTCGCACCGCTGTCTTGTCTCGGGGAGACCGCCGCCGCGCCCTATCCGCTGGCCCACCCACCGCGCCTGGCCGACTACCTTCCGCCGCCGCCGGCGGCGGACTCGGCTGCGGCCGTCGCCGATCTCGGCGCGGTGCTGGAGGCGCAACGCCTGCGCACGCCCGAACAGGTACGCCGGGTACGCGCCCACGACCAGTGGGAGGACAACGTCTTCCCCTTCGCCGGCGACCTGCTGGGCGCCTCGTTCGACAAGGAACGCCTGCCGCTGACCCGGAGCTTCTTCAACCGCGCCCAGGAAAACCTGGTCGAGGTGCTGATGCCGGCGAAGAAGCACTTCGCCCGCCCGCGTCCCTACGAAGTGACACCGAAGGTGAAGCCGGTGCTGCCGCCGCCGGAGGGGGAGTCCTATCCCAGCGGCCACACCATGGACAGCTACTTCAAGGCCTCGCTGCTGAGCATGCTGGTGCCGGAGCATCACGATGCGTTCTTCGCTCGCGCCGAGGAGCATGCGCAGAGCCGGGTGCTGGCCGGCGTGCACTTCCCCAGCGACCTGGAAGGCGGGCAGACCGCCGCCGCGGCGCTGGTGGCGAGCCTGCTGGCCGATCCGGCGGTGGCCGCCGACTTTGCCGCGGTGCGCGAGGAGCTGCGCGGCGCGCTGGGGTTGCCGAAACTCCAGTAGAGGAAGGGAAACCGCGCGGCGGCTCAGGCCGCCGCGTGTTGCGCCTGGTCCAGTTCCACCAGCGTCTCGATCATCGCCTTGGCCGCTGCCGAAAGCCGGTAGCCGCTGCGGCTGATGATGCCGCAGCGGGCGCTGAGGCTATCCAGGTTCTGCGGCAGGTTGCGCCACTGTAGCGGTTGCAGTTCGCCGCGCTGCAGGTAGGGGCGCAGGGTCTCGTCGCTGGCGATGCCGATGGCGTCGGTCTGGCGGACGATGCGGATCAGCGCGTGCATGTTCTCGCAGCGGATGTTGGCGGCGAAGTCGATCTTGCCGCTGAGGTTCGCCAGCAGCTTGCGGATGCCCGGGGGAATCAGGGTCGAGGCCAGCGGGTAGTTGAACAGGTCGTTGGTGGACAGGCTGTCCTTGCCCAGCAGCGGATGTTGCGGACGGCAGAAGAACTGGCCGCGGCGCGGGGTCAGCGGGCGCGTCTGGAAGTTCGGGTCGGCCTCGAAGTCGCGGATGTCGGCGACGAAGAATTCGATCTCTTCGCGGAGCAGGGAGCGGCTGAGCTTTTCCCAGTTGTCCACGTCCAGGCTGATCTGCACCCGCGGGTGGCGGTTGATGAAGTCGGCCACCGCGTCCGGCACCAGTTGCTGGGCCGGCGCCGGCCCGCTGCCGAAGCGCAGCTCGCCGGCATCCAGCTTGTTCAACTGGGCGATCTCGTGGATCAGGTTGGCCGACCCCTGCACCAGGCTCAGCGCGTGTTGCAGCACCACCTGGCCTTCCGGCGTCGGGCGCAGGTCCTTGCTGCCACGGTCCACCAACTGGCAGCCAAGCTCCTGCTCCAGGCCCTGGATGCTGCGGCTGAAGGCCGGCTGGGTGATGCCCATGGCGTCCGCCGCGCGGACGAAACTGCGGTGTTCGGCGAGGGCAATGAAGTAACGCAGTTGGCGCAGATCCATGATGCTTTACCGGCATTGGAAATATTGGACAAAGGCATTTGCCGTTCGGGATGTGCTGGTTTTAAATGCAAGCTCTTATTCCGTCAACAAAGAACAAATTAGAAAAATATGCGATTTAGTAATAAGCATAGATAGACCCCAGGAGCTGAACATGGTCCACCGTGCCTTTGCCGCGCCACCTCCGCCGTTCCGAATGCCCTTCCGCGTCGCCGGCGGCTGTCGTCCCTGACAGTCGCCCGGGGCTGAGCCGTCCGCCGCCCCCCCTTCGAACCTTTCGCCAGATCGCTGCCTTGCGCGGCATGGCCGCCTGCTGCCTGCGTCCGGCTGTGCCGGAACTGAGGACATTCACGATGAAGTATCACTACCGCTTGCCGCTCCGCCGAACGCCGCCCGGCGGCTCCGACTACGCCCTGGCCCTGCTGCTCGCCCTCGGCGGTGCGTTGCCGGCCAGTGCCGCCGATGCTCCCGCGCCCGCCGAGGAGGCGCCGCCGCTGGCCGGCAGCGCACCGGCCAAGGCCGATACGGCCCTGGGCAAGGTTACCGTCACCGCGCGTCGCCGCGAGGAGGATTCGCAGAAGGTACCGACGCCGATCACCGTGCTCGGCGGCGAGACTCTCGAGGCCCAGCGCATCTCCCGGGTGCAGGACCTGCAGCAGGTGCTGCCCAGCGTCAATGTCGCCTACATCCATGCGCGGCAGTCGAGCGTCGCCGTGCGCGGCATCGGCAACAACCCCGCCAGCGACGGCCTGGAAGGCAGCGCCGGGATCTACCTCGACAACGTCTACCTGGGGCGCCCGGGAATGGCCGTGTTCGACCTGCTGGACATCGAGCAACTGGAGCTGCTGCGCGGTCCGCAGGGCACTCTGTTCGGCAAGAACACCACCGCCGGGGTGCTGAACATCAGCACCCGCGCGCCGACCTTCACTACCGAGCGCACCGTCGAGGTCTCCGGCGGGCAGGATGGCTACTTCCAGGGCCGCGGCACGGTTTCCGGGCCGCTCGGCGAAACCCTCGCCGGACGCCTCTCGGCCTATCGCACCCGCGACGACGGCTACATCAAGAACATCCACGACGACAACTATCTCAACGGCGGCGAGCGCCAGGGCGCGCGCGGGCAATTGCTGTTCGAGCCGAACGAGGACTTCAGCCTGCGCTGGATCGCCGACTACAACGAGGAGGATTCGAGCAACGGCAGCATGGTGGTCTACGGCGGCGCCGAGCGTTTCTGGCAGCGCGCCGCGCTGGTCGGCGCTTCGCCGTTGCGCGATCCGCAGCGCAGGAAGGTCAACATCAACGGCCGCCAGCACGTCAGCGTGCACCAGGGCGGCAGCTCGCTGGAGGCCAACTGGAACCTCGCCGGCGGCTACCGCCTGACCTCCATCAGCGCCTACCGCTACTGGCACTTCACCCCGGCCAACGACGAGCAACTGAACGTCTCGGCGATCAACGACACCGGGGTGGAAGTGCACGACCGGCAGTTCTCCCAGGAGATCCGCCTGGCCTCGCCCACCGGCGGTGCCTTCGACTACGTGGTGGGCGCCTACGCGTTCAGGCAGAACCTCGGCAACAAGACCTTCACCTCCTACGGACCGTTGGCCGACCTGTACCTGCTCGGCGCCAATCTCGGCGCGCTGAACGACACCTACTCGAAGGCCAACGGCAAGATCGAGACCGACAGCTTCGCGCTGTTCGCCCAGGGCACCTGGCACCTCACCGAACGCCTGGACTTCACCGCCGGCCTGCGCGGTACCTACGAGGAGAAGAACGCCAAGGTCGAGCGCTTCGCTCCGCTGGGCGGCGCGGCGGTCGGCGGGGTCGGCGCGGCGGTGCGCAACGGCCAGCTCGGCGCCTACGATTCCGGCGATCTCAGCCAGTACAACTTCGCCCCTTCGGCGTTGCTCAGCCTCAGCTACCAGTTCAGCGACGACCTGCTCGGCTACGCCAGCCTGTCCCACGGCGAGAAGTCCGGCGGGGTCAACCTGGCGGTGGGCAGCGCACCGAGCGCCGGCGCCGATTCGCTGCTGGTCGGACCGGAGCGCGCCAACGACGCCGAGCTGGGCCTGAAGAGCACGCTCTTCGACCGGCGCCTGCTGCTCAACGCCAACCTGTTCTGGACCGGCATCCACGGCTACCAGGCCACCACCCTGTACCAGGCGCCGGGCTCGACCCAGTTGGTGCAGGTGCTGGCCAACGCCGGCAGCGTGCGCTCGCGTGGTCTGGAGTTCGAGGCCACCGCGCTGCCGTTGCGCGGCCTGACCCTGAACTTCAACGGCTCCTATAACGACGTCACCTACCTGTCGTTCAAGGATGCCCCGTGCCCTGCGGAAGTCAGCACCCGGCCCGGCGCGCCGAGCAGTTGCGACCTCACCGGGCAGCGCGTGGTCGGCGCCTCGAAATGGATCGCCAATCTCAATGGCGAATACCAGTGGCGCCTCGACGACCGCTTCCAACCCTACGTCAGCGCCAGCTACGCCTACCGCTCCGCCGCCGAGGGCACGCTGGACAACTCCGACCTTTCGAAGATCGACGGCTACGCCCTGGTGAACCTCGCCGCCGGTCTGCGCAGCGATCTCGGCGACGGCCAACTGGACACCTCGGTATGGCTGAAGAACGCCTTCGACAAGGACTACTACCTGAGCGCCTTCGCCAGCATCAACGGCTCCTACACCGCATCGGTGGGGCAGCCGCGCACGCTCGGCGTATCGCTGCGCTACGACTTCTGAGCCTTCACCCACGCAGTACCCCACGCATGAGGAACATGACATGAGCAATGCAGCACAAGCCCTCGCCACGCCGGTACGGCTCGACGTCCGGCCGGTCGCCGGACGGATCGGCGCGGAGATTCGCGGCGTGACCCTGTCCGGCGAACTGGACGCCGCCACCGTCGAGGCGATCCAGGCCGCCCTGGTACGCCACAAGGTGATCTTCTTCCGGGACCAGAGCCATCTCGACGACCAGACCCAGGAGGCCTTCGCCCACTTGCTCGGCGAACCGGTCGCCCACCCCACCGTGCCGTCCCGCGAAGGCACCCGCTTCCTCCTCGAGCTGGATGGCGCCGAAGGCCGCCGGGCCAACTCCTGGCATACCGACGTGACCTTCGTCGAGGCCTACCCGAAGGCCTCGATCCTGCGCAGCGTGGTGGCCCCGGAGTCCGGCGGCGACACCGTCTGGGCCAACACGGCGAGCGCCTACGCCGACCTGCCGGCGGAGCTGCGCGAGCTGGCCGACCGGCTCTGGGCGGTGCACAGCAACGAGTACGACTACGCCGGGGTCAAGCCCAGCGCCTCGGTGGAGCAGTTGGAGAACTACCGCAAGGTGTTCACCTCGACCGTCTACGAGACCGAGCACCCGGTGGTCCGCGTGCATCCGCAAAGCGGCGAGCGGACGCTGCTCCTCGGCCACTTCGTGAAACGCCTGAAGGGTCTTTCGCAGCATGACTCGGCGCATCTCTTCGCGGTGCTGCAGGGGCACGTCACGCGCCTGGAGAACACCGTGCGCTGGCGCTGGCAGGCCGGCGACGTGGCGATCTGGGACAACCGCGCGACCCAGCACTACGCGATCGACGACTACGGCGACCAGCCGCGCGTGGTGCGCCGGGTGACCCTCGGCGGCGACGTGCCGGTAGGCATCGACGGGCAACGCAGCCGGACGATCCGGAAGGCATGACGGACCCGGCCCTCTCCTCGCCGGGGAGGGCGACCACAGGCAGAACGAACCCGCGAGGCCCCCTTACATGAGCCAATCCGCCACCGCCCGGCAACCCGAACCCGAGGTCGCCGAGGCATTCCGCATCACCCCCCTGGAGGCGCCGCTGGGCGCCGAAGTCCGTGGCCTCGACGCGCGCCGGCCGCTGGCGCCGGAGCAGGTCCTGGCGCTCAAGCAGGCGCTGCGCGAGCACCACATCCTGGTGTTCCGCCAGCAGCACCTCGACGATGAGCAGTACTTGCGCTTCGCCACCCTGTTCGGCTCGGTGTTCCAGCCGCCGGCGGACATCCCGGTGCTGTCCTCGGGTGGCGACGGCAAGGTGCCGGACATCGTCAAGGTGGCCAACACCGGCGACGGCGAACTGGGCAACTTCGCCCTGCCGGCACACATCGACCACCAATGGACGCCGGTGCCGTCCTCCGGCTCGTTCCTCTACGCACTGGAGGTGCCGTCCAGTGGCGGCGAGACGCGCTTCACCAACCTGGCGCGCGCCTACGAGAGCCTCGACGAGGCGACCCGGCGCGAGATCGATGGCCTGCGCCTGATCAACTACAACCCCTTCATCCGCCTGCGCGAGGGCGGCTACGGCGGCGGTTTCGCCACCTACCGCACGCCGGACATCGAACCGATCCAGGGCAGCGAGCACCCGCTGGTACGCACCCACCCGGAAAGCGGCCGGCGCGTACTGTTCCTCAGCGCCCACACCGAGGTGGAGATTCCCGGCTACGACCCCGCGCGGGGCCAGGCGCTGATCGGTCGCCTGCGCGAACATCTGGCGCGCCCGGAACTGAGCTACAGCCACGCCTGGTCGGTGGGCGACATCGTCTGGTGGGACAACCAGGCCGTGCTGCATGCGCGCAACGCCTTCCCGGCCAGCGAGCGGCGGCGCCTGAAGCGCATCAGCCTGGCGGGCAGCCGTCCGTTCTGAGCCGGCATCCCCCAGCGTGCGCCGGCTCCTCCGTTGCCGACCGGCGTAGGTCGCTGCGCGCCGCTCTGGCGAGCCCCTTCCGTTCCGGCGAATAGCTAGCAGAACTGCGACATGCTGTCGCAGTTCTGCCATTTCTTCGCGTCTATCCTGCCCATAGGGCAATTCGCCTTTGGTCTAACGAGCTGGCCTGCAGCGCCCATGGAAAGGCGATCCTGACTTTGTAGTCAAAGTTTTGCTTTGCTACTTTGGCCAGGCATCAGGGATTGCTGATACAGCGTATTAAAAACATTAATTACCCCGCCATTCCGCGGCGCTGGCAGGATATTTTCCCGTCGAAGCCGTAGCGGCTTGACCTGATAGCCGGTCATTCACGGCAGGGATGTCATATTCTCGCGCGGGCTTCCCCGGATAGGCTGCACGCCAGTCAGGACGCGCCCGGCGGTGATGGGCGGGAATTGTTGGTCGGTTTATGACTTGTAGTTTCTCTGTCGTATGCCTTCAGAACTTGTTGAAGGCTTTTCGGCTCGATTGCACAATGCCGCGCCAAGGTTCGTTCGCGAATCGCGGTATGTGAGCTAGACCTCCGCAGCCGGTGCGCCATCCGCAGTGCCCCGGACTACTCGACAATCACGCAGGAGATTCGTGAGTGCAGATCGGTGTCCCCCTCGAGACCCATGCCGGTGAGACGCGGGTTTCCGCCACCCCGGAAACCGTCAAGAAGCTGATCGGCCAAGGCCACCAGGTGATCGTCCAGAGCGGCGCCGGCGTCAACGCCAGCCAGCCGGACAGTGCCTATGAAGCCGCCGGCGCGACGATCGGCAGCGCCGCCGAGGCCTTCGGCGCCGACCTGGTGCTGAAGGTGGTCGCGCCCAGCGCCGCCGAGCTGGCCCAGATGAAAAGCGGTGCCGTGCTGGTCGGCATGCTCAACCCCTTCGACAACGAGAACATCGCCCGCATGGCCGAGCGCGGCATCACCGCCTTCGCCCTCGAGGCCGCGCCGCGTACCTCGCGGGCGCAGAGCCTGGACGTGCTCTCCTCGCAGGCCAACATCGCCGGCTACAAGGCGGTGATGCTCGCCGCCAACCACTACCCGCGCTTCATGCCGATGCTGATGACCGCCGCCGGCACCGTGAAGGCCGCCCGCGTGCTGATCCTCGGCGCCGGCGTCGCCGGCCTGCAGGCGATCGCCACGGCCAAGCGCCTGGGCGCGGTGATCGAGGCTTCCGACGTGCGTCCGGCGGTGAAGGAGCAGATCGAGTCGCTCGGCGCCAAGTTCGTCGACGTGCCCTACGAGACCGACGAAGAGCGCGAGTGCGCCGAAGGCGTCGGCGGCTACGCGCGGCCGATGCCGGCCTCGTGGATGGAGCGCCAGGCCAAGGCCGTGCACGAGCGCGCCAAGCAGTCGGACATCGTCATCACCACCGCGCTGATCCCCGGCCGCAAGGCGCCGACGCTGCTGCACGAGGCGACCGTGGCGGAGATGAAGCCGGGCTCGGTGGTCATCGACCTGGCCGCCGCCCAGGGCGGCAACTGCCCGCTGACCGAGGCCGACCAGGTCGTGGTCCGGCACGGCGTGACCATCGTCGGCCACAGCAACCTGGCCGCGCTGGTACCGGCGGACGCCTCGGCGCTGTACGCGCGCAACATCCTCGATTTCCTCAAGCTCACCCTGAACGCCGAAGGCTTCAGCGTGAACCTCGAGGACGACATCGTCGCCGCCTGCCTGATGTGCCGCGACGGCCAGGCGGTGCGCAAGAACGGCTGAGCCGCTGCGTCGGGAAGCTTCGATAACGATAAATGCGCACGCCTCGCGCCTGCGCCCTGAAGACCGGTGAAAACGATGGATATCATTTCTGACGGGATCTACAACCTGATCATCTTCGTGCTGGCCGTGTACGTCGGCTACCACGTGGTATGGAACGTCACCCCTGCCTTGCACACCCCGCTGATGGCGGTGACCAACGCGATTTCCGCGATCGTCATCGTCGGCGCCATGCTCGCCGCCGCCCTGACCGTGACCCCGCTGGGCAAGGCCATGGGCACCCTCGCCGTGGCCCTGGCCGCGGTCAATGTGTTCGGTGGCTTCCTGGTCACCCGGCGCATGCTGGAAATGTTCAAGAAGAAAGCGCCGAAGGCGGGGGGCCACTGATGAGCATGAACCTGGTCACCCTCCTGTACCTCATCGCCTCGGTCTGCTTCATCCAGGCCCTGAAAGGCCTGTCGCACCCGACCACCTCGCGCCGCGGCAACCTCTTCGGCATGGTCGGCATGGCCATCGCCGTGGCCACCACCGTCGGCCTGGTGTTCAAGCTGGGCGCGGAGATCGCCACCACCGGCGTCGGCTACATCGTCGTCGGCCTGCTGGTCGGCGGTACCGCCGGCTCGATCATGGCCAAGCGCGTCGAGATGACCAAGATGCCCGAGCTGGTCGCCTTCATGCACAGCATGATCGGCCTGGCCGCGGTGTTCATCGCCATCGCCGCGGTGGTCGAGCCGCAGTCGCTGGGGATCGTCGCGCACCTGGGCGACACCATTCCCACCGGCAACCGCCTGGAGCTGTTCCTCGGCGCGGCCATCGGCGCCATCACCTTCTCCGGTTCGGTGATCGCCTTCGGCAAGCTCTCCGGCAAGTACAAGTTCCGCCTGTTCCAGGGCACCCCGGTGCAGTTCTCCGGGCAGCACCTGCTGAACCTGGTGCTCGGCCTGGCAACCCTCGGCCTGGGCCTGGTGTTCATGTTCACCGGCAACCTCACCGCCTTCGCCGTGATGCTGGCGCTGGCCTTCGTCCTCGGCGTGCTGATCATCATCCCCATCGGCGGCGCCGACATGCCGGTGGTGGTGTCGATGCTCAACTCCTATTCCGGCTGGGCCGCGGCGGGTATCGGCTTCTCGCTGAACAACTCGATGCTGATCATCGCCGGCTCGCTGGTCGGCTCCTCGGGCGCGATCCTCTCCTACATCATGTGCAAGGCGATGAACCGCTCGTTCTTCAACGTCATCCTCGGCGGCTTCGGCGCCGAAGCCGACGCCGGCGGCCCGGCGGGCTCCAAGGAGCAGCGTCCGGTGAAGTCCGGTTCAGCCGACGATGCCTCGTTCCTGCTGACCAACGCCGACAGCGTGATCATCGTCCCCGGCTACGGCCTGGCGGTGGCCCGTGCCCAGCACGCGCTGATGGAACTGGCGGAGAAGCTGACCCATCGCGGGGTCACCGTGAAGTTCGCCATCCACCCGGTCGCCGGGCGCATGCCGGGGCACATGAACGTGCTGCTGGCCGAGGCCGAGGTGCCCTACGAGCAGGTGTTCGAGATGGAGGACATCAACTCCGAGTTCGGCCAGACCGACGTGGTCCTGGTGCTCGGTGCCAACGACGTGGTCAACCCGGCGGCGAAGAACGATCCGAAGTCGCCCATCGCCGGCATGCCGATCCTCGAGGCCTACAAGGCCAAGACCGTGATCGTCAACAAGCGCTCCATGGCCAGCGGCTACGCCGGCCTGGACAACGAGCTGTTCTACCTGGACAAGACCATGATGGTGTTCGGCGACGCCAAGAAAGTCATCGAAGACATGGTCAAGGCGGTGGAGTGATTCCCCGCTGAGTCCACCAGAACCCCGGCCCAGGCCGGGGTTTTTCGTTTTCGCGGGTTGTCCGCGCAGCGTTCTCCGCCGCTTCCAACGGCGAAAACACCAGCCTTTCAGGAATATTTTTCATGCCCGCAAGGCATGGGTTTTTCGTCGGATCGCTGTAGCCCGCCAACCACGCGGCCTGTGGCGACAGGGGCGAAACCCATAGCTCCAGAAGTTATTTCCATAACAAAAATAATTACTTCAGGCGCTAAGCCTCCTTGCCAATCATGCAACTCCCTGCGCCGCTAGGACTCCAGCACGGACCTGAGCGGCCATCGAGTTCGTCAGTGCAAGGAGCTTTTCATGGCAACACCCCAGCCCGTCGATGCCCGCACGCAGCCCTGGCGCGAGACGTCCGGCGGCGACCTGGTGGCGCTCGGTCGGCCGGTTCGCCAGGCGTTGCACCTGGTTCGCCACAACCCGGCACAGGGTCGGGTGCTCAGCCGGCGCGAGACGATCCTGCTGGTCCTGTTCGCCCTGACCCTGCACGGAGCGGTGATCCATTGGCTGAGCCAGCAGAGAACCCCGGCGCTGCCCGAGGTGCCGCCACAGGTGCCGCCGATGACCATCGAGTTCACCGCCTCGGCGCCGCCGGTGGTGGAACCGCCGCCGCCCGAGCCGTTGCCGCCGGTGGTCGAGGAACCGCCACCGCCGGTGGTCGACGAGAACGCGGTGAAGCCGCCGCCGCCGAAGCCGGTGCCAAAGCCGAAACCCAAGCCCAAGCCGCAACCCCGGCCCAAGCCGGCGCCGAAGGCCGTCGAGCCGGCTCCGCCCGCGCCGCCGCAACCCGCCGCGCCACCCGCCCCGCCGGCGCCGGCCGCCGCCCCGGCGCCGCTGACGCCGCCGTCGGCGAACGCCGGCTACCTGCACAACCCGGCGCCGGAATACCCCGCCCTGGCCATGCGCCGCGGCTGGGAGGGCACCGTGCTGTTGCGGGTGCATGTCCTCGCCAGCGGCAGCCCGAGCGAGATCCAGGTGCAGAAGTCGAGCGGACGCGAAGCCCTCGACCAGGCCGCGGTGAAAGCGGTCAAGCGCTGGTCCTTCGTTCCCGCCAAGCGCGGCGACAAGGCCGAGGACGGCTGGGTCAGCGTACCGATCGATTTCAAGTTGAACTGAATCTGCAGCGTCACGAGGAGCATCCGTCATGAGTCTGTTAACCACCCCGCTCGAATCCGTCGAAGGCGCCGTCATCTGGCTGCTGGTCGGCTTTTCCGTGGTCACCTGGGGCCTGGCCCTGGTCAAGGGCGTGCAGTTCGCCCGGCAGAAGCGCCAGGACCGCCAGTTCCAGAAGCAGTTCTGGAGCGCCACCAGCCTCGACTCCGCCGGCGAGCAGGCGCAGGACAAGCAGGGCGCCGGCGCCCGCGTGGCCCAGGCCGGCTTCGCCGCGATCCAGGTGCAGGACAACGGCCAGCCCGACCTGGCCCAGTCGATCAACCACCAGGACCGTCTCGAACGCGCCCTGCGCCAGCAGATCCAGCGCGAGCGGCGTTCCCTGGAGTCGGGCCTGGCGGTGCTCGCCTCGATCGGCTCGACCTCGCCCTTCATCGGTCTGTTCGGCACCGTCTGGGGCATCATGGAGGCGCTCAAGGGGATCAGCGCGGCCGGCTCGGCGAGCCTGGAGACCGTGGCCGGGCCGATCGGCAGCGCGCTGATCGCCACCGGCGTGGGAATCGCCGTCGCGGTGCCGGCGGTGCTGGTCTACAACTACTTCCTGCGGCGCCTGAAGCTGACCGCCGCCGACCTCGACGACTTCGCCCACGACTTCTACAGCCTGGCGCAGAAGAGCGCGTTCCGCGTCATCGTCCATCCCTCCGCCGCGCGCCAGGCCGGCAACCCCTCGCGCAACGTGAAGGAGGCGTCCTGACATGGCCTTCTCGACCCAGGACAGCGACGAAGTCCTTTCCGAAATCAACGTCACCCCGCTGGTCGACGTGATGCTGGTGCTGCTGGTGGTGTTCATCGTCACCGCGCCGCTGCTGACCAACTCGATCCCGATCAACCTGCCGAAGACCGAATCGGTGGCCCCGCCGGAGCAGAAGGATCCCCTGGTGGTGAGCATCGATGGCGCCGGCAAGCTGTTCGTCAACAAGGACGAGATCCAGCCGGAGCTGCTGGAGAGCAACCTGGCCGCGGCCAAGGCGAAGGACGCCGAGGTCCGCGTGCAGTTGCAGGCCGACGAAGGGGTGAACTACGGCCAGGTGGCGAAGGCCATGGCTTCCATCGAGCGCGCCGGGATCACCAGGCTGGCGGTGATCACCGCACGCTGAAGCGAATCCACGCCGTCCGGCGCAGGCCGGGCGGGCAACGGTTTCGACCGCTCCGATCCGGGCAGGGGAGAGCGGTCTTTTTTATTCCGCATGGACGCTCCTCGGGCGTGTCCGCCGAGGCCGGGCTCGCGAATGCGTCGCGCACCCTGTCCGGCGCTCGCACGTCCCACGCCTGGGCGCTCAGGCCTGGCGTGCCGGCGCCTCCTGCTCCTTGGCGTCCTCCGTTCCTTCGACTTCCCATTCACCGGCCCAGTCCTCGCCGAACAGTTCGCTGGGATGCTGGGTGCGGCTGGCGCCGTTGCCGCACCCCATAGATTCCGCCGAGCAATAGCGGTCGCAACCCCAGCAGATGCGCTCCGGATGGCTGGGATGGAGAGGAAATTTCTTGGCCATGATCCTGTCCCGATACCTGATGCCTGCGCTCAGGTATACCGCCGATGGCTTGCGCCGCCCAGGCGTTGCCGCGGAAAAGTGGCTTCGGCTTGCGCTGGATCAACTCGATTGGCATATATGTATTAATAGAATATTAAAATTGCTTTTTATTCCTTAGATAAAAAAGGCTACGCCCTTACACTTCCCTGGTGATGAATTTTTCTGGAGGGATCTCCATGCACAGCGAACGCGTCCGTTATGTGTTGGTGCCCGGTTGGTACGGCTCGGAAGACGCCCATTGGCAAAGTCACTGGCAGCGCGCGCTGCCCAATGCCTCACGGGTCGAGCAACAGGACTGGATCACCCCGCTGCGCGCCGACTGGATCGCCGAGCTGGACGCCGAGATCCGCCGCCAGCCCGGGCCGGTGGTGCTGATCGCGCACAGCCTGGGTTGTGTGACAGTGGCGCTGTGGGCGGCCCAGGCCGAGCGCCGGGTGCGCGACCAGGTACGCGGCGCCCTGCTGGTGGCGCCGGCCGACGTCGAGCGCGAGAGCTGCGCCGAGGCGCTGCGCAACTTCGCGCCGATCAGCCGCGAGCCGTTGCCGTTCCCCAGCGTGCTGGTGGGTTCCGACAACGACCAGGCCTGCAGCCCGCAGCGCGCCATGCACCTGGCCCGCGCCTGGGGCGCGGAGACGGTGATCCTGCCCGAGGCCGGGCACATCAACGTGAAGTCCGGCCACGGCGCCTGGGAGGCCGGCTACCGTCACCTGTTCCGCTTGCAGTACCTGATCGACAGCCAGGCTCGTCGCCGCGCCTGAGGCCACTTCAGTTCGCCAGCAGCGGCGACGGCTGGCGCTCGAACCAGCGGCTGGCCCGCTCGTAGGCGTGGGCCAGTTGCAGTACCGCGAAGTCGGCCTGGTGCGGACCGATGATTTGCAGGCCCATCGGCAGTCCCTCGGCATTGAAGCCCGCCTGCACGTTGGCCACCGGGCAGCCGGACAGGCTGCCGGGAACCACCACTTCCATCCAGCGGTGGTAGGTGTCCATTGCCACGCCTTCGATGCTGCGCGGCCAGGGGGTTTCCTTGGCGAAGGGAAATACCTGCGCGCTGGGCAGCAACAGGTAGTCGTAGCGCTCGAACAGCCGGCCGATGGCGCGATACCAGTCGCTGCGGATGACCGACGCGCGAAAGACCGCGTCGGCGCCCAGGCGCAGCCCGTTCTCCACCTCCCAGAGCGCTTCCGGCTTCAGCAGGGCACGCTTCGCCGGATCGGCATGCACGCCGCCGAGCGAGCCGGCCACCAGCCAGTGGCGCAAGGTGCGCCAGCATTCCCAGAGGCGCTCCGGGGCGAAGCCGAGGTTCGCTTCTTCGATCTCGCAGCCGAGGCTGCGGAAATCGCCTAGCGCGCGCTGGCACATTTGGAGGATGCCGTCCTGCATAGGCAGGTAGCCGTCGAGGTCGCCCAGCCAGCCCAGCCGGGTGCCTTCGAAATCGCGCTCCAGCGGTGCGGCGAACCGCGCGCCGGGTTCGGCGATGGATAGCGGCGCGCGGCGATCGGCGCCGGCCTGCACCGAGAGCAGCAGGGCGGTGTCGCGCACGCTGCGGCCCATCGGGCCTTCGTAGCCGAGCTGGTCGAAGAACAGGTCGGCGCTGTCGTCGAACGGTACGCGGCCTTGGGAAGGGCGGAAGCCGATGACGTTGTTGAAGGCCGCCGGGTTGCGCAGCGAGCCCATCATGTCGCTGCCGTCGGCCACCGGTACCAGGTGCAGCGCGAGGGCAGCGGCGGCTCCGCCGCTGCTGCCGCCGGCGCTGAGGCGTTCGTCGTAGGCGCAGGCGGTGGCGCCGAACAGTGGGTTGTAGGTCTGCGAGCCGAGGCCGAACTCGGGGGTGTTGGTCTTGCCGATGAGGATCGCGCCGGCGGCCCTGATCCGCTCCACCATGATCCCGTCGCGCTCGGGAATGTAGTCGCGGTACAGCGGCGAGCCGAGGGTGGTGCGGATGCCGCGGGTCAGCGACAGGTCCTTGATGGCATGTGGCAGACCGTGCATCCAGCCACGCCATTCGCCACGGGCGAGTTCGCCGTCGCGCGCGTCCGCCTCTTCCAGCAGGCGTTCCGCCGGCAGCAGGCTGACCAGGGCGTTGACCCGTGGGTTGAAGCGCTCGATATGCGCCAGGTAGGCCTGCATCACCTCGCGGCAGGACACCTGGCGCAGGCGGATGCGTTCGGCAAGCTGGTGGGCCTGGAGCAGGACCAGCTCGTTGATCGGAGGGTTGGGCTTCATCGGGGTTGGGCCTTGGCAGTCGAGAAGGGGCGCCCCTATGCCAGGGGCGCGAAACGGCGCTGCGCTCAGCGCATCAGGTTGGTCCACAGGCGGTCGGCGAGGCGGATCGCGTCTTCGCCGCAGGTCTGGCTGAACACCACGCGGGTACCGGCGGGGACGTGCAGCTCCGGGGCGTCCTTGAGACTGGCGTCGAGGTAGGGCTCGACGCCCTTCACCGGGCTCTGGTGCTTGAGGAAGTTCTGGGTCAGCGCGGCGTTCTCCGGCTGAGCGAGGAAGGCGATGAAGCGCCGCGCGTTGTCCGGGTTGCGGCTGCCGCGCGGGATTACCAGGTTGTCCACCCAGGCCAGCACGCCTTCCTTCGGATACAGGTACTTCAGGCTCGGCTTGAGTTCGCGCGCACGCATCGACGAGCCGCCCCAGAACATCGACATGTCCACCTCGCCTGCGGCGAGGTTCTCGCGGATCGAGCCGGCCTTGGAGCTGTAGGTCTTGACGAAGGGTTTCTGCGCCTTGAGCAGTTCGAGGACGCGCTGCATCTGCTTCGGGTCCGCGCTACAGAGCGGGATGCCCAGGTACAGGCTGGCCATGTCGACCACCTCGCTCACCGAGTCGAACATGTTGATCCGACCGCGCAGTTCTTCCGGCGGCTGGTAGAGCACCGCGTAGCTGTCGGCCGGGCCGGCGTAGCGCGCGCCATCCAGCACCACGCTGGTGGTGCCCCAGATGAAGGGCACGCTGTAGGCGCCCTCCGGGTCCCAGGCGGGCTTCTTCAGGTTGTCGAGCAGGTTGGCGTAGTACGGCTCGGCGGCCGGGTCGAAGCGCTCGAGCAATGCTTCCTTGACCAGGATCGGAACGAACTGCTGCGAAGGAATCGCCACGTCGTAGCCGGCGCCGCCCTGCTTGAGCTTGGCCAGCAGGGTTTCGTTGGAGTCATAGGAGTCCACCGTGACGCGGATGCCGCTTTCCTTCTCGAATTTCTCCAGCAACTGCGGCGAGAAGTAGCCGCTCCAGCTGACTACGTTGAGTTGCCCGGCGGCCTGGGCGCTGCCGCCCAGGGCCAGGGTGAGGCCGAGGCCGATGCTTGCGATCCGTTGATGCATGGGGATTTCTCCGACGTAGGGCTCAGGCGCGTGGCTTGCCGAGCAGGTAGGAAAGGCTGACGAAGATCACGGAGACGCCGAGGATCAACGTCGACACGGCGTTGACGTCGGGCGTGACGCCCATCCGCAGCAGTCCGAAGATGAAGATCGGCAGGGTGGTGGTGCCGGCCTGCGAGACCATCATCGAGATCACGAAGTTGTCCAGCGAGACGATGAAGGCGAGCATCAGGCCGGAGAAGATGCCCGGCGCCAGCAGCGGCAGCGTCACCTTGCGCAGGGTCCGCCACGGACCGGCGTAGAGGTCGGCGGCGGCCTGCTCCAGGGAAAGGTCCATGTCATCCAGGCGGGCACGGATCGGCAGGTAGGCGAACGGGATGCAGAACACCGTGTGGGCGATGATCAGGTTGCCGTAGCCGAGAGACAGCCCGACGGTGGAAAACAGCGCCAGGGTGGCGACCCCGACCACGATTTCCGGCAGCACCAGGGGCAGCATGATCGCTCCCATCGACAGGCGCAGGCCCCTGAACTTCGCCCCACGCGAGGTGCCGAGGGCGGCCAGGGTGGCGATCGCGGT
The DNA here is from genome assembly GCF_056782835.1 of Pseudomonas sp. 20-5. Taxonomy (NCBI): domain Bacteria; kingdom Pseudomonadati; phylum Pseudomonadota; class Gammaproteobacteria; order Pseudomonadales; family Pseudomonadaceae; genus Pseudomonas; species Pseudomonas sp. 20-5. Next base: position 232,877 of record NZ_CM165584.1, read on the forward strand.
GGCCGCGGCGCTGGCGCACACGGCGATCAGCAGGCTGTTGCCGGCGGCCTGGCGCAGCGCCTGGTTGGCGAAGGCGGCGCGGTACCAGTCGAGGCTGAAGCCGGTCCAGACGGTGGCCGACTGGTTGGCGTTGAAGGAGTACACCACCAGCACCAGGATCGGCGCGTACAGGTACAGGTAGAACAACAAGCTGAAGGCACCGAAGCCGGGGAAGTCCTGGACGTTATGGCGGCTGCCTTTCCACAGGCGCGCGATCATCGGCCCATCCCCCGTGCGAGACGTTCGGCGCGCCAGGCGTAGACGGTCAGGATCAGCATCACCGCGGCCATCAGCACCAGCGACAGGGCGGCGCCGAACGGCCAGTTCCGGGCGTCGGCGAACTGCCGGAAAATCAGGTTGCCAAGCATCATGCGGGTGCCGCCGCCAAGCAGTTCCGGGGCGATCATCGCGCCCAGGCAGGGCACGAAGGTCAGGATGGCGCCGGCCAGGATGCCCGGCCGGGCGGTCGGCAGGACCACCTTGCGTAGCGTGCGCAGGCGGCCGGCGTAGAGGTCCTGGGCGGCTTCCAGCAGGCGCATGTCCATTTTCTCCAGGGTCGCGTAGATCGGCAGTACCACGAAGGGCGCGTAGGTGTAGACCAGGCCGAGCAGCACCGCGCCGTCGCTGTAGAGCAGCGGCAACGGGTGGTCGACCAGGCCGAGGCCGAGCAGGCCGTTGTTGATCACTCCGCTGCCGCGCAGCAGGAGAATCCAGGCGTAGGTGCGGATCAGCAGGTTGGCCCAGAACGGCACGGTGATCAGGAAGATCAGCAGGCCGCGCCGACGCGGCGGCTGCATGGCCAGCCAGACCGCCACCGGGAAGCCGAGCGACAGGGTGATGAGGGTGGTCAGCGCGGCGATGCCGAGCGAGCGCAGGGCGATTGTCAGGTAGGAGTCGGCGAAGGCCAGGCTGTCGTCCATCTGCCGTTCGAAGAGCAGGGATACGTACGCCTCGCCGCTGAAGGCCCGGTCGACCCCGCCATAGGGGTTGGCCTCCATCAGCGAATAGGCGGCGACGATGAGGATGGGCAACACCAGGAACAGGCCGATGGCGACCAGCGCCGGAGTGACGCCGAGGAAGCTGCGCAGGGCCTGGCGACGCTGCAAGGCTGCGCCGGGGGAAGGGATCGGATGCATGGCTGGGGTCCGTTGCCGAAGGGGATCAATCCAGCAGGACGCTGGCGCTGTCTTTGGCCACGGCCAGGCAGGCAGCTTCGCCGGTGGCGAAGCGCCGTGCCGTGCCGTTCGGTGTGCGCACCGTCAGCAGGCTGCCGTCGGCCAGGCGCACCCGGTATTGCAGGTCGGTGCCGAGGTAGACCTGGCTTTCCACCGTGCAGGGCAGGCCGCCGCCGGTGTTGGCCGCCAGCAGGTCCAGGCGTTCCGGGCGGATCGACAGGCAGACCCGGGCTCCGGCTGCCAGGCCGTCGCGCGCGGCGGCCTCGAACGCTTCACCGCCGGGACCGCGGTACAGCGCCAGCGGGCCGTCGCGCTGGAGCAGCTCGGCTTCGATGAAATTGGTCTCGCCAATGAAGTCGGCGACAAAGCGGTTGCCGGGGCGCTCGTAGATCTCTTCCGGCGGTCCGACCTGTTGCACCTGGCCCTCGGAGAGCACGGCGATGCGATCGGACATGGTCAGCGCCTCCTCCTGGTCGTGGGTGACGAAAATGAAGGTGATCCCGGTCTTCGCTTGGATCGCCTTGAGTTCCTCGCGCATCGCCTGGCGCAGCTTCAGGTCGAGGGCCGAGAGCGGTTCGTCGAGCAGCAGCACCCGCGGTTGCGGCGCCAGCGCACGGGCCAGTGCCACGCGTTGCTGCTGGCCTCCTGAAAGCTGCCCGGGACGGCGATCGGCGAAACGTTCCATCTGCACCAGGGCGAGCATCTCGCGGACCCGCTCGGCGATCTCCGCCTTGCCCAGGCTGCGTCCCAGTGGGCGCGATTCGAGGCCGAAGGCGAGGTTCTCGGCGATGCTCATGTGCGGGAACAGCGCATAGTGCTGGAACACGGTGTTCACCGGGCGCTCGAAGGGCGGTCGCGCGGCGATGTTCTCGCCGTAGAGGAGGATCTCGCCCTCCGTGGGAAACTCGAAGCCGGCGATCATCCGCAGCAGGGTGGTCTTGCCGCAGCCAGACGGGCCGAGGAGGGTGAAGAACTCATTGTCGCGGATATCCAGGTCGACGCGCTTCAGTGCCACTGGGCCGCTCTCGGGATCGCCGTACACCTTGCGTACCGCGCGGATGGACACTGCATGGGTACGCAGCGAATGCAGGGCACTCATGGACTTACCTCCGATTCCCCTTCGTGCGTGCCGCAATGCGGCGCGACGATGGTTGTTGTTCTTATGGCAGGGCTGGAAAGTAGGCTTCCGCGAGGTGGCGGAAGGGTAGCGCCGGCTTGTGGTCGCCGATGGCTGGAGCGGATGATGCGGAAAAGGGGCGGCTGTCGAAAGCTCAATTTTCTTATATAAGGTGTTAAAAAAATTAACATCTAGCGAGGTTCGCAAGGCCCATGTCGATCCCCCGTTTGCCCCCGTTGAACGCTGTGCGCGCCTTCGAGGCCGCCGCCCGCCTGGGTAGCTACGTGGCGGCGGCGAAAGCCCTGCACGTAACCCAGCCGGCGGTCGGCCGGCATGTCCGGCTGCTGGAAGACTGGCTCGGCGCGCGTCTGTTCGAACGTACTTCGCGTGGCGTGCTGTTGACCCCGGCCGGGCGGCAGTACTACGCCGCGGTGTCCACCGCGTTGCAGCAGATCGCCGAGGCCGGCGGCCAGCTCAGTGGCGCGCGCTGGCTGCGGATCATGGCGGTGCCGGCGTTCTCCCGGCGCTGGCTGACGTCGCGCCTGGAAACCCTCTGCGCACAGCGGCCGGGGCTGAAGATCGCCCTCGAACCCAATCCCACCTTCGACCACGTGGAGGAGCGCAGCGCCGACCTCGGTATCGTCTATGGCCTGCCGGGCCAGTACGCCAACCCGCGCGCGCTGCTGATCCGGCCCAAGGTGTTCCCGGTGTGTTCGCCGGCCTACCTGGCCGCCGCCGGGCCGCTGGAGTCGGCGGAGCAACTGGTCGCGCACAAGCTCATCCATGTCGACGACGGCGAGTGGTGGAACCTCTGGTTCTCCGCCATCGGGGTCGACGTCGAGGTCCGTCCGGCGGTGCTCTACCTGAGCAACGACCATGCCCTGGCGCGGGCCGAGGAGGGTCTCGGCATCGCCCTGGCCAACGAGGTGCTGGTCCGCCAGGAACTGCGCAGCGGCGCTCTGGTGCGGCCCCTGGCCGCCGAGGCGGCACTGGAGTGCTACCAGGTGCTGACCCCGCCCGGCACGCCCTCGGCGGACGTCGAGTGGTTCATCGGCTGGCTGGGCGAGGCCCTGCGCGAAGAGTTTCCGGACGCCGTGACGTCCTGAACGCAGCGCCAGCGCTGCATCGTTAACCCAAGCGTAACGATCATGGCGGCTGCTTGATTGAACAGGCCTGGCGGCCTGCCTAACGTGGCTCCTCACGACAGCGTGAAACCTGGAGCCGACATGACGACACCGATCTCTCCCCCGCCGCAGTGGTCGCGGCGCCGCCAGGAAAAGCAGCGGCGCCTCGAGCGCGTGCGCGGCCTGGCCGACGGCGCGGTGCTGCCGCGCGAACGCCTGGTCGCCGCGCTGGAGGCGCTGATCGCGCCGGGCGATCGGGTGGTGCTGGAAGGCAACAACCAGAAGCAGGCGGATTTCCTCTCCCGTTCGCTGGCGCGGGTCGATCCCGGCAAGCTGCACGACCTGCACATGATCATGCCCAGCGTCGGCCGCCCGGAGCATCTCGACCTGTTCGAACTGGGCATCGCGCGCAAGCTCGACTTCTCCTTCTCCGGCCCGCAGAGCTTGCGCATCGGCCAGTTGCTCGAAGACGGCCTGCTGGAGATCGGCGCGATCCACACCTACATCGAGCTGTACGCGCGGCTGGTGGTCGACCTGATCCCCAACGTCGCACTGGTCGCCGGTTTCGTCGCCGACCGCGAAGGCAACGTGTACACCGGGCCGAGCACCGAAGACACCCCGGCGCTGGTGGAGCCCACCGCGTTCAGCGACGGCATCGTCATCGTCCAGGTCAACCGTATCGTCGACGACCCGCGCGACCTGCCGCGAGTGGATATCCCGGCGTCCTGGGTGGACTTCGTGGTCGAGGCCGACCAGCCGTTCTACATCGAGCCGCTGTTCACCCGCGACCCGCGCCACATCAAGCCGGTCCACGTGCTGATGGCGATGATGGCGATCCGCGGCATCTACCAGCGGCACAACGTGCAGTCGCTGAACCACGGCATCGGTTTCAACACTGCGGCCATCGAGCTGATCCTGCCGACCTACGGCGAGTCCCTCGGCCTGAAGGGCAAGATCTGCCGACACTGGACCCTCAACCCGCACCCGACCCTTATCCCCGCCATCGAGAGCGGCTGGGTCGAGAGCGTGCACTGCTTCGGCACCGAGCTGGGCATGGAGGGCTACATCGCCCAGCGTCCCGACGTGTTCTTCACCGGTCGCGACGGCTCGCTGCGTTCCAATCGGATGTTCTGCCAACTGGCAGGACAATACGCCGTCGACCTGTTCATCGGCGCTACCCTCCAGGTCGACGGCGACGGCCATTCCTCCACCGTCACCCGCGGACGCCTGGCCGGCTTCGGCGGCGCCCCGAACATGGGCCACGACCCGCGCGGCCGGCGCCACTCGACGCCGGCCTGGCTGGACATGCGGGGCGAACCCGAGGCCTTGCTGGAGCGCGGCAGGAAGCTGGTGGTGCAGATGGTCGAGACCTTCCAGGACGGCGGCAAGCCGACCTTCGTCGAGCGCCTCGACGCGCTGGAGGTGGCGCGCCAGACCGGCATGCCGCTGGCGCCGGTGATGATCTATGGCGACGACGTCACCCATGTGCTCACCGAGGAAGGCATCGCCTACCTGTACAAGGCGCGCTCCCTGGAGGAACGCCAGGCGATGATCGCGGCGGTGGCGGGGATCAGTCCGATCGGCCTGCGCCACGATCCGCGCGAGACCCAGCGGATGCGCCGCGAAGGGCTGATCGCGCTGCCCGAGGACCTCGGCATCCGCCGCACCGACGCCTCGCGCGAGCTGCTGGCGGCGAAGAGCATCGCCGAGCTGGTCGAGTGGTCCGGCGGGCTGTACCAGCCGCCGGCGCGTTTCAGGAGCTGGTGATGAACGCCATCGCGAACCTCGCGGCGACGCCGTGCGCCGACCTCGGCGAATGCCTGGCCGACCTGGCGGTGGACGCCCTCATCGACGAAGCCGAACTGTCGCCCAAGCCGGCCCTGGTGGACCGCCGCGGCAATGGCGCGCATGCCGACCTGCACCTGGGCCTGATGCAGGCCTCGGCGCTGAGCCTGTGGCCGTGTTTCAAGGAAATGGCCGACGCCGCCCAGCGGCATGGGCGCATCGATGCGCGCCTGCGCGGCGTCCTTGGCCAACTGGGGCGCGACGGCGAGGCGGCGATGCTGCGTACCACCGAAGGCGTGAACACCCATCGCGGAGCGATCTGGGCGCTCGGCCTGCTGGTCGCGGCCGCCGCTCTCGAACCGCGCCGCACGCAGGCCGGCGAAGTGGCCGCGCGCGCAGGACGCATCGCCCTGCTCGACGATCCGGCGGCCGCCATCGGCGACAGCCACGGCGAGCGCGTCCGTCGGCGCTACGGCGTCGGCGGCGCCCGCGAGGAGGCGCGTCTCGGCTTCCCCCGCGCAGTGCGCCACGGCCTGCCGCAGCTATGGCGCAGCCGCGAAGGCGGCGCTGGCGAGCAGAACGCCAGGCTCGATGCGCTGCTGGCGATCATGAGCGTCCTCGACGATACCTGCGTGCTGCACCGCGCCGGCCGCGTCGGCCTCGCCGCGATGCAGGATGGCGCCCGCGCGGTGCTCGCCGCCGGCGGCAGCGCCAGTCTCGCCGGTCGTCGCCGCCTGTGCGAGCTGGACCGCCGCCTGCTGGCGCTGAACGCTTCGCCCGGCGGCGCCGCCGACCTGCTGGCCGCCTGTCTTTTCCTCGATCGCCTGCCCGCCGTGTCCGGTGGGTGGGCTGGGAGTCTCTGAGATGGAAACCCTGACCTTCGAATTTCCCGCCGGCGCTCCGGCGCGCGGTCGCGCCCTGGCCGGCTGTGTCGGCTCCGGCGACCTGGAGGTGCTGCTCGAGCCGGCCGCCGGAGGCGCGCTGAGCATCCAGGTGGTGACCTCGGTAAACGGCAGCGGCCCGCGCTGGCAACAACTCTTCGCGCGGGTCTTCGCGGCGTCCACGGCGCCGGCCGCGTCGATCCGCATCCACGATTTCGGCGCCACTCCCGGGGTGATCCGCCTGCGCCTGGAGCAGGCACTGGAGGAGGCTGGCCATGACTGACGTCGCCCGCCTGCTGGCGCTGCGCAGCTTCACCGAACTGGGAGCGCGCCAACGCGCCCGCGCCCTGCTTGACGCGGGCAGCTTCCGCGAGTTGCTCGATCCCTTCGCCGGCGTGCAGTCGCCCTGGCTGGAACGACAGGGCATCGTGCCCCAGGCCGACGATGGGGTAGTGGTCGCCCGTGGCCTCCTCGACGGCCAGCCGGCGGTGCTCGCCGCCATCGAAGGTGCTTTCCAGGGCGGCAGCCTTGGCGAAGTCAGCGGAGCGAAGATTGCCGGCGCGCTGGAGCTGGCCGCCGAGGACAATCGCAACGGCGTTCCGACCCGGGCCCTGCTGTTGCTGGAAACCGGTGGCGTGCGCCTGCAGGAAGCCAACCTCGGACTGGCGGCGATCGCCGAGATCCAGGCGGCCATCGTCGATCTGCAGCGCTACCAGCCGGTGGTGGCGGTGATCGCCGGACCGGTCGGCTGCTTCGGCGGCATGTCCATCGCCGCCGGGCTGTGCAGCTACGTGCTGGTGACCCGCGAGGCGCGCCTCGGCTTGAACGGTCCGCAGGTGATCGAACAGGAGGCCGGCATCGCTGAATACGACTCGCGCGACCGGCCGTTCATCTGGAGCCTCACCGGCGGCGAGCAGCGCTTCGCCAGCGGTCTCGCCGACGCCTACCTGGCCGACGACCTCGATGAGGTACGCACCTCGGTACTCGCGTATTTCGCCAAGGGCCTGCCGGCACGGCCGCGCTGCCGCCGCGCCGAGGATTACCTGCGGCGGCTGGGCGACCTCGATACCGCCGAGCAACCGGATGCCGCCGGCGTGCGCTGGCTGTACCAGGGGCTGGGCCAAGGAGATGCAACATGAGCCAACCGTTCGCTTCCCGTGGCCTGGCCTGGTTCCAGGCGCTGGCCGGTAGCCTCGCGCCGCGTCCCGGCGATCCTGCTTCGTTGCGCGTCGCCGATGCCGAGCTGGACGGCTACCCGGTGCGTTTCCTGGCCGTCGTGCCCGATCCCGACAATCCGTTCCCGCGCGCTCGCCAGGGCGAGGTCGGGCTGCTCGAGGGCTGGGGCCTGGCCGCCGCCGTCGACGAGGCGCTGGAGGCCGACCGCGAGGCGCCACGCAAGCGCGCGCTGCTGGCCATCGTCGACGTGCCGAGCCAGGCCTACGGCCGCCGCGAGGAGGCCCTGGGTATCCACCAGGCGCTGGCCGGGGCGGTGGATGCCTACGCCCGCGCCCGACTCGCCGGGCATCCGCTGATCGGCCTGCTGGTGGGCAAGGCGATGTCCGGCGCGTTCCTCGCCCACGGCTACCAGGCCAACCGCCTGATCGCCTTGCACGATCCGGGGGTGATGGTCCACGCCATGGGCAAGGCCGCCGCCGCGCGGATCACCCTGCGCAGCGTCGAGGAACTGGAGGCGTTGGCGGCGAAGGTGCCGCCGATGGCCTACGACATCGACAGCTACGCGTCGCTCGGCCTGCTCTGGAGGACCCTTCCGGTGGAGACCGTCGAGGTGCCGTCGACGGCGGACCTGGTGCGGGTCCGCACCTGCCTGGGCGAGGCCCTGGCCGATATCCTCGGCGGCCCGCGCGACCTCGGCGGCCGCCTCGGCGCGGCCAACCGCGAGGCGTCGGCGCGGGTGCGCCGGCTGCTGCGCGAGCAGTGGTGAATTCAGGAGCGAGCCGTGGTCATCGCGAACAGCTCACAGCGGGGCTCCAGCCGGCGACGGCTCGCTCCTGATCCGATGCGTCGCAGGGCAGGGCCGGAACCCCATGACTTGCTCCTGGGCATGGCGCCGGCGCATTTGCCGGAGAATGCTCCGGCCTGGGTCTGCGCGGCACTGAAGGCCGGCTGGCCGGTGGTGGTGCGCCGTGCGCCGGCAGATCCTGCGCGGGTGGCCATCGGCGTGCGCGGCCTGGCGCGGGAGCAGCGCTGGGCCGGCTGGATGCCGTTGGCGGCAATCACCCGGCGCTTGCGCCCGGAAGCGCTGGGCCAGCGCGAGCCGGCGATGCTGCGCGATCTGCCGGCCTGGCGTGCCTTGCGCGACCTGCGTGCGCCGCTGAACGCGCTGGGACTGGCCTGGGGCGTGACCGGCGGCGCCGGTTTCGAGCTGGCCAGCGGGGTCGCCGTGCTGCATCCGGACAGCGACCTCGACCTGCTGCTGCGCACCCCGCGCCCGTTCCCGCGCGATGACGCGCTGCGCCTGCTGCAGTGCTTCGAGCAGTGTCCCTGCCGGATCGACCTGCAACTGCAGACCCCGGCGGGCGGCGTGGCCCTGCGCGAATGGGCCGAGGGTCGGCCCCGGGTGCTGGCGAAAGGCAGCGAGGCGCCGCTGTTGCTGGAAGACCCCTGGCGGATCGCGGAGGTCGAGGCATGAGCGTGCTGTTCGCCTATCCCGGCCAGGGCGCCCAACGTCCCGGCATGCTCGCGGCCTTGCCCGACGAACCGCCGGTGCGCGCCTGCCTGGAGCAGGCGGCGGACTGTCTCGGCCAGGCGCCGGCCGAACTGGAGAGCGCCGAGGCCTTGCGCGGCACCCGCGCGGTGCAGTTGTGCCTGCTGATCGCCGGGGTCGCCGCCAGCCGCCTGCTGGAGACGCGCGGGCATCGGCCGGGGCTGGTCGCCGGGCTGTCCATCGGCGCCTATCCGGCGGCGGTGGTAGCCGGCGCGCTGGACTTCGACGACGCGCTGCGTCTGGTGGCGCTGCGTGGCGAACTGATGCAGGCCGCCTGGCCCGAGGGCTACGGGATGAGCGCCATCCTCGGTCTCGAACAGGCGCAACTGGAAGCGCTGATCCTGGCGGTGCGGCGCGAGCACCCGCCGCTCTACCTGGCCAACGTCAACGCCGAGCGGCAACTGGTGGTGGCCGGCAGCGAAGCGGCTCTGGCCGCCCTCGCCGAACGCGCCCGTGCCGCCGGCGCCAGCGCGGCGAAGCGCCTGGCGGTGAGCGTACCGTCGCACTGTGCGCTGCTCGACGAACCGGCCGCGCGCCTGGCCGAAGCCTTCGCCGGCATCCGCCTGCATCGGCCGCGCGTGCCCTACCTGAGCAGCAGCCGGGCGCGCCTGGTCGCCGAACCGGCCGCGCTGGCCGACGATCTCGCCGGCAACATGGCGCGCCGCGTCGAGTGGCTGGCGACATTGCGCAGCGCCTACGAGCGCGGTGCCCGCCTGCATCTCGAGCTGCCGCCGGGACGGGTCCTCAGCGGTCTGGCGCGGCCTCTGTTCGGCTGCGCCACGCCGGCCTTCGAAGGCTCCCGGGCGGATACCCTGGACGCGCTGTTGCGCGAGGAGGAAAAGAGAACCCGATAAGCGTTCGTTCGAGGCATAAAAACAACAACATCGATCCGCAACCGAGGACAACAATAATGATTATCTACGGTGTCGCACTGCTGTCTCTGTGTACCCTCGCCGGGCTGTTCATCGGCGAGATCCTTGGCGTGCTGCTCGGCGTGCCGGCCAACGTCGGTGGCGTCGGCATCGCCATGCTGCTGCTGATCTTCGTCGGCAGCTACCTGGGCAAGCGTGGCCTGCTCTCGGCGAAGACCGAGCAGGGCGTGGAGTTCTGGAGCGCGGTCTACATTCCCATCGTGGTCGCCATGGCCGCCCAGCAGAATGTCCTCGGCGCGCTGAGCGGCGGGCCGGCCGCTATCCTCGCCGGCATCGCCGCGGTCGCCGTGGCCTTCGCCCTGGTCCCGCTGCTCGACCGCTTCGGCCGGAAGAAAGCCGAAGGCGCCCGGCCATTGAAACCGCGCACCAGCGTGCAGGGGTGAGCGCCATGTTCGAGTCCCTGAACAAAGTCATCAATGGCTACGGCCTGATCAGCGGCTTCGCCATCATCGGCGTGACCATGGCGGTGTCCTACTGGTTGTCGGCGCGCCTCACCCGCGGGCGCCTGCACGGCTCGGCGATCGCGATCTTCCTCGGCCTGGTGCTGTCCTACGTCGGCGGCGTCGCCACCGGCGGGCAGAAAGGATTGGTGGACGTGCCCCTGATGTCCGGTATCGGCCTGCTGGGTGGCGCCATGCTGCGCGACTTCGCCATCGTCGCCACGGCCTTCGGGGTGAATGTCGAGGAACTGCGTCGGGCAGGGGTTTCCGGGGTGGTGTCGCTGTTCCTCGGGGTCGGTTCGTCGTTCGTCGCCGGGGTCGCGGTGGCCATGGCGTTCGGCTACACCGATGCGGTCAGCCTGACCACCATCGGCGCCGGTGCGGTCACCTACATCGTCGGACCGGTGACCGGCGCCGCCCTGGGGGCCAGCTCCGAGGTGATGGCGCTGAGCATCGCCGCCGGGTTGGTGAAGGCGATCCTGGTGATGGTCCTGACGCCTTTCGTCGCGCCCTACATCGGCCTGAACAATCCACGTACGGCGGTGATCTTCGGTGGTCTCATGGGCACCTCCAGCGGCGTCGCCGGCGGCCTCGCCGCCACCGACCCGAAGCTGGTGCCCTACGGTTGCCTGACCGCGGCGTTCTATACCGCCATCGGTTGCCTGCTGGGGCCGTCGCTGCTGTATTTCAGCGTGCGCGGCCTGGTTGGGTGAGCGGGCTCGTCCGGGCACCCTCTCCCTGAAGGGCGAGGGTTGGGGAGAGGTCAGCGGGCCAGCGGTAATGTGGACTTCCGTCCGCTATCCCGCCGCCTCCTGCTCCAGGCGCAGGCTGTACATCCGGCACTCCGCGAGCAACGCCAGCAGGTTCGGGTCGCGCTCCTTGGCCTTGAGGAACACCACGCCGATGTGCTGCTGCAGGCGATAGCGCGGTTGCAGCGGGATCAGCCGCACGCGGTTCTCGTAGACCGCCTCGATGCGTTTGGGCAGCAGCGCATGGCCGACCCCCGAGCTGACCATGCTGAGGAGGGTGAAGATGTCGTTCACCTGCATGGCGATCTGCGGTTCGAAGCCGGCCTGCTGGAACACCCGGGTGCCGTCCTGATGGGTGGCGAAGCCCTGGGTGAGCGTGACGAAGGGCGTGTCGCGCAGGGTGCTGAGATCGATCTCGGCGAGCCTGGCGTAGGGCGAGTCCACCGGCACGGCGAGGAAGATGTCATCGGAGAACAGCGGCAGGTGCTCGCAGTCGGGATCGCTGACGCTGTCGTTGAGCGACACCAGGATGGCGTCCAGCTCCATGTTCTTCAGCTGGTAGAACAGATCGACGTTGGAGCCGAGGATCAGGTCGATGTTCAGCGCGCTGCGTCGCAGCTTGAGGCCCATGATCAGTTGCGGCACGGTCTTCACCGTCAGCGAATAGAGCGCGCCGAGCTTGAAACGCTCGGCGGAGAAGCCGGCCGCCTCGCGGGTCAGGCGCACCGTGTCGAGTACCTCCTGGACCAGCTTCTGCGCGCGCTCCTCGAGCACGTAGGCGCTTTCCAGCGGGGTCAGGTTGCGTCCCTCGTGCTTGAACAGCGGGCAGCGCAGGGCGCTTTCCAGCGAGTGGATGGCGCGGTGCACGCTGACGTTGCTGGTGCCCAGTTCCGCCGCCGCGCGCGCCAGGTTGCCGGTGCGCATGAAGGCGAGGAAGGTTTCCAGCTTCTTGAGGGTGATTTCTTCGTCGATCAGCATCCGCGTTCCCCTGGCCGGTGGCGTCGGGGGATTGTGCCTGAGGCGGCGCGGGAGGGGTAAAAAGGGCCGTCATGTCCTAGCGCGTGGCGGAGCATGACGGCCTGGAAACGCCTTGGGGAAGGCGGAGTTGCACTGACCGGATGGAATCTCGCTTCGGCAGCCTGAGCCGCCGATAGGCTAACGGAACTCAGCGGATGGAGCGGATGGAGCGGATGGAGCCCTTGCTGCCGGTGACCTTGACGTCGACCTTCTTGAACAGGAAGTAGTCGTTCACCGAAACCTCGTAGCGCGGCGCCACGATCAGGTCGGCATTGGAGTTCTTCACCGCCTTGAACGCGGCGGCGGCCTTGGCCGAGGACACCGGGTCGAAGGCGCCGAGGCTCAGGCCCGAGCCGCTTTCTGCGCCGTAGGTGACGCCGTCGGCGAACTGGCTGTCGCCGCCGAACTTGAGGAAGCCGAACAGGATATTGACCGAGGAGTCTCCGCTGATCGGCTCGCCGACGGCGACGTCGGCCTTGAGGTCGGTTTTCACCGCGCCGGCCACCGGGGCGATGGGCTGGCTGACGTTGTAGCTGGCGCAGCCGGTCAGCGAGGCTGCGGCGAACAGCAGGGCGGGCAACAGGAACTTCTTCATCTGACTCTCCATGATGATTCATCGATGAGGCGGCAGGCCCGAATGTCCATCGATCCCTGGGCGCTGCCGGACTGCCGGACCGGGGTGGTCCGGAGCGCCGGCCACCCTAGCAACGGAGGCTTTTTGCCACAGTCATCGGATTCGTCTTTGTCAGAAAGAAAGTTCCTCTTGGAATGTCGGAAAGCTGAGGGTCAGTGCCGGCGCTCGGCAAGCTTGCCCAGTCGCTCCCGGCAGTAGTCGACGAACAATCGTGCCGGCTTGGTCAGTTGCGCGCGTTTCAGCCAGGCGGCGGCGAGCCCGGAGGTGGACACCGGCTCGGCGAGGTCGACCATGACCACCTTCTTGCCGTCGTAGGTGCATTCCGAATGCGGGCGGGTGACCAGCAGGGAGAAGCCGAAGCCCTGGCCGACCATGCCGCGCACCATCTCGATGGACGGCGAGCTGAAGGCGATGTTCGGCGTCAGGCCGAGTTCCTCGAACAGGCTGACGAAATAGGTGCGGCTGGGCTGCACGTCGAGCAGGATCATCGGTTCCAGGCACAGGTCGCGCAGCGACACTTGCGCCTGCCCGGCGAAGCGGTGCCCTTCGGGGAGCAGCGCGTGGGGTCGTTGCGGCGGCATCAGCGGCTCGGTCTCGATGGTCGAGTCGAGGTCGTGCTCGTAGAGGAAGGCCAGGTCGAAGCGCCCGGAGGTGAGGCCTTGCACCAGTTCCTGCTGCTCGCCGTCGCGTATGCGGATCTCCACCCCCGGATAGGCCTGGCGAAAGCCGGCGATCAGGCCCGGCAGGTAGAGCGGGGCGACCGTCTCGAAGCAGCCGATGTCGATCTGCCCGGCGATCACGTCGTTGTCGGCCAGGGCGTTCTGCTCGAACTCGTGGGCCATCCGCAGCAGTTCCTGCGCCTTGCGGTAGAAGCGCGCGCCGGCGGGGGTCAGCGACACGCCCTGGGCGTGGTGGCGGATGAACAGCTGCACGCCGAAGCTTTCCTCCAGACCCTTCACCGCCGTGGAGATCGACGGCTGGGCGATGTACAGCTTGCGCGAGGCCTCGGCCACGCTGCCGCATTCCACGGTGGTCACGAAATACTTGAGTTGCCGCAAGGTATAGGACGCCACTGCAAGACCTCATCGGCGCATCATCCTCCCCGGGCCGGGCGTGCGCGCCTCGATTGTTGTGTCCGCCGCGCTGCAAGCAAGTTGCAGGCCGCTGCCGAGCGTCGCGGCGCTGGCCGCGACGACGATTGCCCGCCTGCACGATAACCCAGCACGACGCACTTTGCCGGGGCACGCCTGGCCAGCTTTTTCTTATGTCCCGAGGACATTTTTAATAATTTTCCTTCGCCGCGGCTTGCGCGACCATCCTTCCCCATCGACCCCATGGACAGCGGTCCGCCTCCCGGCGGTCCGGGCCATGCGTGCAGAACCACGACCGGCGCAGACCGGCGAGATAACAAGGAGAAGGTGGGGTGTTCGAACTCAGCGATTGGCAACGGCGCGCCGCGACACAGCGCTTCATCGACCAGGCCCTGATCGGCGGCCGCCAGCGTCCAGCCGCCAGCGGCGCTACCTTCGACGCCATCGATCCGGCGAGCAATCGCCTGCTGGCGCGGGTCGCGGCCTGCGATGCGGCCGACGTCGACGCGGCAGTGGCCGCCGCCCGCCGCGCCTTCGACGAAGGCCCCTGGGCGCGTCTCGCCCCGGTCGAGCGCAAGCGCGTGCTGCTGCGCCTGGCCGAGCTGATGCTGGCCCATCGCGAAGAGCTGGCGCTGCTCGACTCGCTGAACATGGGCAAGCCGGTGATGGACGCCTGGAACATCGATGTACCCGGCGCCGCCCACGTCTTCGCCTGGTATGCGGAAAGCCTCGACAAGCTCTACGACCAGGTCGCGCCGACCGCCCAGCAGACCCTGGCCACCATTACCCGCGTGCCGCTGGGGGTGATCGGCGCGGTGGTGCCGTGGAACTTCCCGCTCGACATGGCCGCCTGGAAGCTCGCCCCGGCCCTGGCCGCCGGCAACTCGGTGGTGCTCAAGCCGGCCGAGCAGTCGCCGTTCTCCGCCCTGCGCCTGGCCGAGCTGGCCCTGGAGGCGGGGGTGCCGGAAGGCGTGCTGAACGTGGTGCCGGGCCTCGGCGAGCAGGCCGGCAAGGCCCTCGGCCTGCACCCGGAGGTGGACGCACTGGTGTTCACCGGCTCCACCGAGGTCGGCAAGTACTTCATGCAGTATTCCGCGCAATCCAACCTCAAGCAGGTCTGGCTGGAGTGCGGCGGCAAGAGTCCGAACCTGGTGTTCGCCGATTGCCGCGATCTTGACCTGGCGGCGGAAAAGGCCGCCTTCGGCATTTTCTTCAACCAGGGCGAGGTCTGTTCGGCGAACTCGCGCTTGCTGGTGGAGCGTTCGATCCACGACGAGTTCGTCGAGCGCCTGCTGGCCAAGGCCCGCGACTGGCAGCCGGGCGATCCGCTGGACCCGGCCAGCCGCGCCGGCGCCATCGTCGACCGCCGGCAGACCGCCGGGATTCTCGCCGCCATCGAGCGGGCGCAAGGCGAGGGCGCGACCATGCTCGGCGGTGGCCGCCAGTTGACGATCAACGGTTCGGACAACTTCATCGAACCGACCCTGTTCGGCGACGTACGCCCGGACATGCAGCTGGCCCGCGAGGAAATCTTCGGTCCGGTGCTGGCGATCAGCGCCTTCGACTCCGAGGACGAGGCCATACGCCTGGCCAACGACAGCCGCTACGGCCTCGCCGCCTCGCTGTGGAGCGACGACCTGCACCGTGCACACCGGGTGGCGCGGCGCTTGAATGCCGGAACGGTGTCGGTGAATACCGTGGACGCGCTGGACGTCGCGGTGCCTTTCGGCGGCGGCAAGCAGTCCGGCTTCGGTCGCGACCTGTCGCTGCATTCCTTCGACAAGTACACCCAGTTGAAGACGACCTGGTTCCAGTTGCGCTGAAGACGCGACGGACGCGACACAACTCGATGCCGATAACGACAACAAGAGGACGATCGAATGAACGACACGCCGAACGTGCGTGAGCCGGCCCTGCGCCGCGTGCTCGGGCTGGGACCGCTGCTGGCGGTGGCCATCGGCCTGGTGGTTTCCCAGGGCGTGATGGTACTGATGCTGCAAGGCGCCGGGACGGCCGGCCTGGGCTTCATCGTGCCGCTGGGAGTGGCCTACCTGCTGGCGCTGAGCTACGCCTTTTCCTTTTCCGAGCTGGCCCTGATGATTCCCCGCGCCGGTAGCCTGAGCAGCTACACCGAGGTGGCCATCGGGCATTTCCCGGCGATCCTGGCGACCTTTTCCGGCTACGTGGTGGTGGCGATGTTCGCCCTCTCGGCGGAACTGCTGCTGCTCGACCTGATCATCGGCAAGGTCTACCCCGGCGCGCTGCCGCCGATGCTGGTGGCCTACGGCGTGCTCGGCCTGTTCACCCTGCTCAACCTGCTCGGCATCGACATCTTCGCGCGCCTGCAGAGCGCCCTGGCGCTGCTGATGATGATCGTCCTGCTGGTGCTCGGCCTGGGTGCGGTGAGCAGCGACCACGCTTCCGCGCAGACCGCCCTGGCGAGCGGCTGGAACCCGCTCGGGGTAAGCGCCCTGGCGCTCACCGCGATGGCCGTGTGGGGCTTCGTCGGCGCCGAGTTCGTCTGCCCGCTGGTGGAGGAGACGCGGCGTCCGGAGCGCAACATCCCGCGTTCGATGATCCTCGGCCTGAGCATCATCTTCCTGACCATCGCCCTCTACTGCTTCGGTGCGCTGCTGTGCATCCCGCAGGCGGAACTGGCCGGCGACCCGCTGCCACACTTCCTCTTCGCCAACCGCGTGTTCGGCGAGTACGGCCAGCTGTTCCTGGTGATCGCCGCGATCACCGCCACCTGCAGCACCCTCAACTCGTCGCTGGCGGCGATCCCGCGGATGCTCTACGGGATGGCGCAGAACGGCCAGGCCTTCCCGCAATTCAAGCAGCTCAGCCGGCGGGCGCGCACGCCCTGGGTGGCGGTGCTGTTCGTCGCCGCGATCACCGGCCTGCCGATCCTGATCCTCGGCCAGGACCCGGACTCGATCAACCTGCTGCTGCTCGCCGCCGCGCTGGCCTGGCTGCTGGCCTACATCATCGCCCACGTCGACGTGCTGGCCCTGCGCCGTCGCTATCCGCACATCGCCCGTCCGTTCCGCACGCCGTTCTACCCGCTGCCGCAACTGTTCGGCATCGCCGGGATGATCTACGCGGTGGTCCACGTCTCGCCGACCCCGGAAATGACCGGACGGATCTTCGCCAGCGCCGGCGTGGTGCTCGGCGTGGTCTCGCTGGTGGCGGTGGTGTGGATCAAGGGCGTGATGCGCAAGCCCCTCTTCGTACCCGAACCGCTCGAGACGGCCGGTGAGACTGCCCAGGGCAAGTCCGTCGCCCTCGATCCCCTGCAATCCCCTTCGGCCTGACGCGCCAAGGGAACAAGGAGAACACAGACGATGACCGCTCAGCTCAACCCGCAGCGCGACACCCGCGACTACCAGCAACTGGACGCCGCGCACCACATCCACGCCTTCCTCGACCAGAAGGCGCTGAACCGCGAAGGCCCGCGGGTGATGGTCCGCGGCGATGGCCTGCAGCTCTGGGACAACGACGGCAAGCGCTACCTGGACGGCATGTCCGGCCTCTGGTGCACCAACCTCGGCTACGGCCGCCAGGACCTCGCCGCCGCCGCCAGCCGCCAGCTGGAACAACTGCCGTACTACAACATGTTCTTCCACACCACCCACCCGGCGGTGGTGGAGCTTTCCGAGATGCTCTTCAGCCTGCTGCCGGACCACTACAGCCACGCGATCTACACCAACTCCGGCTCCGAGGCCAACGAGGTGCTGATCCGTACCGTGCGGCGCTACTGGCAGATCCTCGGCAAGCCGCAGAAGAAGATCATGATCGGCCGCTGGAACGGCTACCACGGCTCGACCCTGGGCAGCACCGCGCTCGGCGGGATGAAGTTCATGCACGAGATGGGCGGCATGCTGCCGGACTTCGCCCACATCGACGAACCCTACTGGTACGCCAACGGCGGCGAGCTGAGCCCGGCCGAGTTCGGTCGCCGCGCGGCGCTGCAACTGGAGGAGAAGATCCTCGAACTGGGCGCGGAGAACGTCGCCGCCTTCGTCGCCGAGCCCTTCCAGGGCGCCGGCGGCATGATCTTCCCGCCGCAAAGCTATTGGCCGGAGATCCAGCGCATCTGCCGGCAGTACGACGTGCTGCTGTGCGCCGACGAAGTGATCGGCGGCTTCGGCCGCACCGGCGAATGGTTCGCCCACGAACACTTCGGCTTCCAGCCGGACACCCTGTCCATCGCCAAGGGCCTGACGTCCGGCTACATCCCCATGGGCGGCCTGGTACTCGGCAAGCGCATCGCCGAGGTGCTGGTGGAGCAGGGCGGGGTGTTCGCCCACGGCCTGACCTATTCCGGGCACCCGGTGGCGGCGGCGGTGGCCATCGCCAACCTCAAGGCGCTGCGCGACGAGGGCGTGGTCACGCGGGTCAGGGAGGAGACCGGACCCTACCTGCAACGCTGCCTGCGCGAGGTCTTCGGCGACCATCCGCTGGTCGGCGAGGTCCAGGGCGCCGGCTTCGTCGCCGCGCTGCAGTTCGCCGAGGACAAGGCGACCCGCAAGCGCTTCGCCAACGAGAACGATCTGGCCTGGCGCTGCCGCACCATCGGCTTCGAGGAGGGCGTGATCATCCGCTCCACCCTCGGCCGCATGATCATGGCCCCGGCGCTGGTGGCCGGGCGTGCCGAGATCGACGAACTGATCGACAAGACCCGTATCGCGGTGGATCGCACCGCGCGCGAGATCGGCGTGCTCTGACGCGCCCCGGCGGCCCGGCCTCGGCCGGGTCGCCTGCGACACGGAGCGTCCCCCCATAACGACGATGCGGCGCCTGGCGACCGCGCGCGGAACCGTTTCGGCCTCTGGCCGGCAACTGCCTCAGCAACATCACAACAATGCCAATCGGCTGTGGGAGTGTTCCATGTTCAAGTCCTTGCACCAGTACGCACACGTGTTTTCCCGGTTGTCCCTGTTCGGCCTGGCGTTCGCCGCGGCGGCCCAGGCGCAGAGCCAGAGCCTGACGGTGATCTCCTTCGGCGGCGCGACCAAGGCCGCCCAGGAACAGGCCTATTTCAAACCCTTCGAGCGAAGCGGCGGCGGGCAGGTGGTCGCCGGCGAATACAACGGCGAAATGGCCAAGGTGAAGGCCATGGTCGACGTCGGCAAGGTCAGCTGGGACGTGGTCGAGGTGGAGAGCCCCGAACTGCTCCGCGGCTGCGACGAGGGGCTGTTCGAACGCCTCGACCCGGCGCGTTTCGGCGACCCCGCGCAGTTCGTCCCCGGCACTTTCAGCGAGTGCGGGGTGGCCACCTACGTCTGGTCGATGGTGATGGCCTACGACTCGACGAAGCTGGCCAGGGCGCCGCAGTCCTGGGCGGATTTCTGGAACGTCCGCGAGTTCCCCGGCAAGCGTGGCCTGCGCAAGGGCGCCAAGTACACCCTGGAAGTGGCGTTGCTGGCCGACGGGGTGAAGGCGGAGGACCTCTACAAGGTACTTGCCACCCCGGAGGGGGTCAGCCGCGCCTTCGCCAAGCTCGACCAGCTCAAGCCGAACATCCAGTGGTGGGAGGCCGGCGCCCAGCCGCCGCAATGGCTGGCGGCCGGCGACGTGGTGATGAGCGCGGCCTACAACGGGCGCATCGCCGCTGCGCAGAAGGAGGGGGTGAAACTGGCCATCGTCTGGCCCGGCAGTCTCTACGATCCGGAGTACTGGGCGGTGGTGAAGGGCACGCCGAACAAGGCGCTGGCGGAGAAATTCATCGCCTTCGCCAGCCAGCCGCAGACGCAGAAGGTGTTCTCCGAGCAGATCCCCTACGGGCCGGTACACAAGGGCACCCTGGCGTTGCTGCCGAAGACGGTGCAGGAGGCGCTGCCGACCGCGCCGGCCAACCTCGAAGGCGCGCGGGCGGTGGATGCCGAGTTCTGGGTGGACCACGGCGAGGAGCTGGAACAGCGTTTCAATGCCTGGGCGGCGCGCTGAGCGCGCTGCGCGTCGGCAAAAAAACGACGGGCCCCAAGTCGTCCGGGCCCGTCGGGTCAAAGCGCTGACGGGGTGATCAGCGCAGCTCTTCCAACAACCCCTGCAGATACCGACAGCCCTCGGTATCCAGCGCCTGCACCGGAAGGCGCGGCGCCCCCACCTCCAGGCCGGAGAGGCCCAGGCCGGCCTTGATGGTGGTCGGCAGGCCCCGGCGGAGGATGAAGTCGAGCAGCGGCAACTGCCGGTAGAACAGCGCGCGGGCCTTCTCCAGGTCGCCGTCGAGCACCGCCTGGTAGAGCTGGCCGTTGAGCGTCGGGATCAGGTTCGGCGCGGCGCTGCACCAGCCTTTCGCGCCGGCCACGAAGGCCTCCAGCGCCAGCGGGTTGCAGCCGTTGTAGAAGGGCACCCGGCCTTCGCCGAGCAGGCGCAGCTTGTGCATGCGCTGGATGTCGCCGGTGCTCTCCTTGACCATGGTCACGTTGTCCACTTCGCGGACGATGCGCAGGATCAGTTCCACCGACATGTCGATGCCGCTGGTGCCCGGGTTGTTGTAGAGCATCACCGGCACGCCGATGGCTTCGCCCACCGCGCGGTAGTGCTGGAACACTTCCGCCTCGTTGAGCTTCCAGTAGGAGATCGGCAGGACCATCACCGCCTCGGCGCCGAGGGATTCGGCGAACTGCGCGCGGCGCACGGTCTTGGCGGTGGTCAGGTCGGAGACGCTGACGATGGTCGGCACGCGATGGGCGACGGTCTTCAGGGTGAAGTCGACCACCTCGTCCCATTCCGGGTCGCTCAGGTAGGCGCCTTCGCCGGTGCTGCCGAGCGGGGCGATGGCGTGCACGCCGCCGTCGATCAGGCGCTCGATGGAGCGGCCGAGGGCCGGCAGGTCGAGACCGCCGTCGGCGGCGAAGGGGGTGATGGTGTAGCCGATGATGCCGTGGATGGATGCGGACATTGGATGTACCTGTGACATTGAGTGGGAAATGCCAGGACGGACCTGGTGGGAAAGGTCGTTCAGCTCAGGCAGTCGCTGTTGCGCGGCAGGCAGCGCCGGGCGTAGTAGTTGAATGCGGCGCCGTGGCGCTTCGGGGTGGAGATCCAGTCGTGGGCCTCGCGCGCCAGGGCCGGCGGGATCGGCTTGATCTCCCCGGCGGCCATCGCCAGCAACTGCATCTTCGCCGCGCGCTCGAGCAGCACCGCGATCACGCAGGCCTCCTCGATGCTTGCACCGGTGGCCAGCAGGCCGTGATGGGAGAGCAGGATGGCGCGCTTGTCGCCGAGGGCGGCGGAGATGATCTCGCCTTCCTCGTTGCCTACCGGCACGCCCGGCCAGTCCTTGAGGAAGGCGCAGTCGTCGTATAGCGGGCAAAGGTCCATGTGCGAGACCTGCAGCGGTACTTCCAGGGTCGACAGCGCGGCGATGTGCAGCGGGTGGGTGTGGATGATGCAGTTGACGTCCGGGCGGGCGCGATAGACCCAGCTGTGGAAGCGATTGGCCGGATTCGCCATGCCGTGCCCGTGGAGGACGTTGAGGTCTTCGTCGACCAGCAGCAGGTTGCCGGCGCTGATCTCGTCGAAGCCCAGGCCCAGTTGCTGGGTGTAGTAGGTCCCCGCCTCCGGGCCGCGCGAGGTGATCTGCCCGGCGAGCCCGGAGTCGTGGCCGGCCTCGAAGAGAATCCGGCAGGTCAGGGCCAGCTTTTGCCGGTCAGTCCACGTATTATCGCCGAGGCTGCTTTTCATCTGCTTCAGCGCGTGCTGGATCAGTTGATCCTTGGGTAATTCCAGTGTCGTAGCCATGCGAGGTTCCTTTGACGGAGCGAGTCGGGGGAAACGCCAGGCAGTTGCGCGCCACGCAACGACCCGGCTGTAAATGACACGGATCAAGTTATATGACACAAAGTGTCATTAGCAAGAGAAAAGTTTCATCGCCATCGGGAGAAGGCTGTCCTCAATGTCCATGCGCTTGAAATTGCTGAGAAAAAAACTCGGGGTCACGCTGGAGACCCTGGCCGAGAAGACCGGCCTGACCAAGAGCTACCTGTCCAAGGTCGAGCGCGGGCTGAACACGCCGTCCATTGCCGCCGCGCTGAAGCTGGCGAAGGCGTTGAACGTGCAGGTGGAGGAGCTGTTCTCCGAGGAAAGCGACGGTGTCGACGGCTACAGCATCGTTCGTCGCGACCAGCGCAAGTCGCTGTCCAGCGGCGACGACGGCCCGGCCTACGCCTCCCTCGCGCAGCAGATCGGCGCCCGCGCGCTGTTGCCGTTCATCGTCCACCCCCCGCGCGATTTCAGTCACTCGACGTTCAAGGAGCACCTCGGCGAAGAGTTCATCTTCGTCCATGAGGGCCAGGTCGAGGTCGACTTCATGAACCAGCGGATCATCCTCGAGCGCGGCGACGCCCTGCATTTCAACGCACAGAAGCCGCACCGCATCCGCTCCCTGGGGGAGACCCAGGCGGAATTGCTGGTGGTGATCCACAGCGACGAATGAGGCGGCGGCTTCGGTCGATCGGATGCTTGCTAACGTTCTGTTCGATTATCGAACTGTTAATCGATTATCGGATTGTGAGCCCTCGGACCCCGGCGTAAGGTTCTCGTCACGTGCCGTCCAGGCAGCGCACAACAAGACGAGACCCGACCGATGGCTGAAATCCTCTCCCTGCGCGAAGCGGTGCGACGCTTCGTCCACGATGGCGACAGCGTCGCCCTCGAAGGCTTCACTCACCTGATCCCGACGGCCGCCGGCCACGAGCTGATCCGCCAGGGCAGGAAAGACCTGACGCTGATCCGCATGACTCCCGACCTGGTCTACGACCTGCTGATCGGTGCAGGCTGCGCGAAGAAGCTGGTGTTCTCCTGGGGCGGCAACCCCGGTGTCGGTTCGCTGCACCGCCTGCGCGACGCGGTGGAGAAGGGCTGGCCGCAACCGCTGGAGATCGAGGAACACAGCCACGCCGACCTCGCCAACGCCTATGTCGCCGGCGCCTCCGGGCTGCCCTTCGCGGTGCTGCGCGCCTACGCCGGCTCCGACCTGCCGAAGGTCAACCCGCTGATCCGCAGCGTCACCTGCCCGTTCACCGGCGAAGTGCTGGCGGCGGTGCCCTCGGTGCGCCCGGACGTCAGCGTGATCCACGCGCAGAAGGCCGACCGCAAGGGCAACGTGCTGCTCTGGGGCATCCTCGGCGTGCAGAAGGAAGCGGCCCTGGCGGCGAAGCGCTGCATCGTCACCGTCGAGGAGATCGTCGACGAACTGGACGCCCCGATGAACGCCTGCGTCCTGCCGAGCTGGGCGCTCAGCGCCGTGTGCCTGGTGCCCGGCGGCGCGCATCCGTCCTATGCCCACGGCTACTACGAGCGCGACAACCGCTTCTACCAGGACTGGGACCCGATCGCCCGCGACCGCGAAAGCTTCACCGCGTGGATCGACGAATACATCCGGGGGACCGAGGATTTCGGCGCCTTCCAGGCCAAGCTCGCGGAGGGCAAGCGATGAGCAGCTACAGCACCAACGAGATGATGACCGTGGCCGCCGCCCGCCGCCTGCACAACGGCGCGGTGTGCTTCGTCGGCATCGGCCTGCCGTCGAAGGCCGCCAACCTGGCGCGCCTGACTTCCTCGCCGGACGTCGTGCTGATCTACGAGTCCGGGCCGATCGGCGCCAAGCCCAGCGTCCTGCCGCTGTCCATCGGCGACGGCGAGTTGGCCGAGACCGCCGATACCGTGGTCCCCACCGGCGAGATCTTCCGCTACTGGCTGCAGGGCGGACGGATCGACGTCGGCTTCCTCGGCGCGGCCCAGGTCGACCGCTTCGGCAACATCAACACCACCGTGATCGGCGACTACCGCCAGCCCAAGGTGCGCCTGCCGGGAGCCGGCGGCGCGCCGGAAATCGCCGGCAGCGCCAAGGAAGTGCTGATCATCCTCAAGCAATCGCACCGCACCTTCGTCGACAAGCTGGCCTTCGTCACCTCGGTCGGCCATGGCGAGGGCGGCGACTCGCGCCAGCGCCTGGGCCTGCCGGGCAAGGGGCCGGTGGCGATCATCACCGACCTGTGCATCATGGAGCCGGAAGCCGGCAGCAACGAGTTCGTGGTCACTTCGCTGCATCCGGGCGTGACCCGCGAGCAGGTGGTCGAGGCCACCGGCTGGGCGATCCGCTTCGCCGAGCGGGTCGCCGAGACGCCCGCGCCGAGCGAGGTCGAACTCGCCGCGCTGCGCGACCTCGAGGCGCGCACCGCGGCCGCCCATGGACAGAAGGGGAGCGACGAATGAGCCGCGAGGTATTCATCTGCGATGCCGTGCGCACGCCGATCGGCCGTTTCGGCGGCAGTCTTTCCGCGGTGCGCGCCGACGACCTCGCGGCGGTGCCGCTGAAGGCCCTGGTCGAGCGCAACCCGGGGGTCGACTGGTCGGCGTTGGACGAGGTGTTCCTCGGCTGCGCCAACCAGGCCGGCGAGGACAACCGTAACGTGGCGCGCATGGCGCTGCTGCTGGCCGGTTTGCCGGAGAGCGTGCCCGGCGTCACCCTCAACCGCCTCTGCGCCTCGGGGATGGACGCCATCGGCACGGCGTTCCGCGCCATCGCCTGCGGCGAGATGGAGCTGGCCATCGCCGGCGGCGTCGAGTCGATGTCGCGCGCGCCGTACGTGATGGGCAAGGCCGATAGCGCCTTCGGGCGCGGCCAGAAGATCGAGGACACCACCATCGGCTGGCGCTTCGTCAATCCGCTGATGAAGGAGCAGTACGGCATCGACCCGATGCCGCAGACCGCCGACAACGTCGCCGACGACTATCGCGTGTCGCGTGCCGACCAGGATGCCTTCGCCCTGCGCAGCCAGCAGCGCGCCGGCAGGGCGCAGGAGGCCGGTTTCTTCGCCGAGGAAATCGTCCCGGTGACGATTCGCGGGCGCAAGGGCGACACCCTGGTCGAGCACGACGAGCATCCGCGTCCCGACACCACCCTGGAGGCGCTGGCCCGGCTCAAGCCGGTCAACGGGCCGGAGAAGACCGTCACCGCCGGCAACGCGTCCGGGGTCAACGACGGCGCCGCCGCGCTGGTCCTGGCCTCCGCCGAGGCAGTGGAGAAGCACGGCCTGACTCCGCGCGCGCGGGTGCTGGGCATGGCCAGCGCCGGCGTCGCCCCACGGATCATGGGCATCGGCCCGGTGCCGGCGGTGCGCAAGCTGCTGCGGCGCCTGGACCTGGCGATCGACGCCTTCGACGTGATCGAACTCAACGAAGCCTTCGCCAGCCAGGGCCTGGCCTGCCTGCGCGAACTGGGCGTGGCCGACGACAGTGAGAAGGTCAACCCGAACGGCGGTGCCATCGCCCTCGGCCACCCGCTGGGGATGAGCGGTGCGCGGCTGGTCCTCACCGCGCTCCATCAACTTGAGAAGAGCGGCGGCCGGCGCGGCCTGGCGACCATGTGCGTAGGCGTCGGCCAAGGCCTGGCGCTGGCCATCGAGCGGGTCTGACTTGCACAACCGGGTCGCCCGCCCGGTATCAAGAGCGCGCGTCGCGCGGCGCTGCCCATGTTTCGGCGGCGGCGCGGCGCGTGTGCAGCGGAACAGGACGCTCCGTCGCACGGTCAGGATGAAACGGACCCTGTCGAGAGAACAACAGCATGACTGTCCCTGTTCACCAGTACAGCAACGAAGAACGCCGCAAGCGCATCTTCGCCATCGTCGGCGCCTCCTCCGGCAACCTCGTGGAATGGTTCGACTTCTACGTCTACGCCTTCTGCGCGATCTACTTCGCACCGGCCTTCTTCCCCTCCGACAACCCCACGGTGCAGTTGCTGAACACCGCCGGGGTCTTCGCCGCCGGCTTCCTCATGCGCCCCATCGGCGGCTGGATGTTCGGCCGCATCGCCGACAAGCACGGGCGCAAGACCGCCATGCTGATCTCGGTGGTGATGATGTGCGCCGGCTCCCTGGCGATCGCCTGCATGCCCACCTACGCCAGCATCGGCACCCTGGCGCCGGCGCTGCTGTTGCTGGCGCGGATGTTCCAGGGCCTGTCGGTGGGCGGCGAGTACGGCACCAGCGCGACCTACATGAGCGAGGTGGCGCTCAAGGGCCAGCGCGGCTTCTTCGCCTCGTTCCAGTACGTCACCCTGATCGGCGGACAGTTGCTGGCGGTGCTGGTGGTGGTGATCCTGCAGCAGTTGCTGAGCGAAGACGAACTGCGCGCCTGGGGCTGGCGGATTCCCTTCGTGATCGGCGCGATCACCGCGGTGATCGCCCTCTGGCTGCGGCGCTCGCTGAACGAGACCGCTTCGAAGTCGACCCTGGAGCGCAAGGAATCCGGCACCTTCGCCGAGCTGTTCAAGCACAAGCGGGCCTTCTTCACCGTGCTCGGCTTCACCGCCGGCGGCTCGCTGATCTTCTACACCTTCACCACCTACATGCAGAAGTACCTGGTCAACACCGCCGGGATGAGCGCCAAGACCGCCAGCGCGGTGATGACCTTCGCCCTGCTGGCGTACATGCTGATGCAACCGCTGTTCGGCATGCTTTCCGATCGCATCGGGCGCAAGACCTCGATGCTCTGGTTCGGCACCCTGGGCACGCTCTGCACCCTGCCGATCCTGCTCGCGCTGAAGACCGTGAGCAGTCCCTACATGGCCTTCTTCCTGATCATCCTGGCGCTGGCCATCGTCAGCCTGTACACCTCCATCAGCGGCCTGATCAAGGCCGAGATGTTCCCGCCGGAGGTGCGCGCCCTCGGCGTCGGAGTGTCCTACGCGGTGGGCAACGCGATCTTCGGCGGCTCGGCCGAGTACGTCGCCCTGGGGCTGAAGTCGGTAGGGATGGAGAACGTCTTCTACTGGTATGTTTCAGCCATGTGCCTGCTGGCGCTGCTGGTCTGCGTGAGCCTGCCGGACCTGCGCAAGGTCAGCTACCTGAACGACGAGCCCTGACGGGCCGGGAAAAGGAAAACCGATGAGCGACGTACCCGCCAACCAGTTGTTCGATGCCTATTTCACGGCGGCGCCGATGCGCGCGGTGTTCTCCGACCGCGGCCGCCTGCAAGGCATGCTCGACTTCGAGGCCGCCCTGGCCCGCGCCGAGGCGCGCACCGGGGTGGTTCCCGCGACGGCGGTGGCGCCGATCGAGGCGGCCTGCCGCGCCGAACTGTACGACCCGCTGGCGCTGGCCGAGGCGGTCGCCACTGCCGGCAACTCGGCGATCCCGCTGGTCAAGGCGCTGGGCCGCCAGGTGGCGGCTGGCGACGCCGAGGCCGAGCGCTACGTGCATCTCGGCGCCACCAGCCAGGACGCCATGGACAGCGGCCTGGTGCTGCAACTGCGCCGTGCGCTGGCCTTGCTCGAGCAGGATCTGCAACGTCTTGCCGAGGTCCTGGCGGACCAGGCCGAACGGCATGCCGACACGCCGCTGGCCGGGCGCACCTGGTTGCAGCACGCCACCCCGGTGACCCTGGGCATGAAGCTCGCCGGCCTGCTCGGTGCCTTGACCCGGCACCGCCAGCGCCTGCGCGAGTTGCGCCCGCGCCTGCTGGTGCTGCAATTCGGCGGCGCCTCGGGGACGCTCGCCGCGCTCGGCGAACAGGCCCTGCCGGTGGCCGCGGCGCTGGCCGAGGAGCTGGGCCTGGCTTTGCCCGAACAACCCTGGCACACCCAGCGCGACCGCCTGGTGGAATTCGCCAGCGTGCTCGGCCTGGTGGCCGGTAGCCTCGGCAAGTTCGGTCGCGATGTCAGCCTGCTGATGCAGACCGAGGCCGGCGAGGTCTTCGAGCCGGCCGGCGCCGGGCGCGGCGGTTCCTCGACCATGCCGCACAAGCGCAACCCGGTGAGCAGCGCGGTGCTGATCGCCGCCGCCACCCGTGCGCCGGGGCTGGTCTCGACCCTGTTCGCGGCGATGCCGCAGGAACACGAGCGCAGCCTCGGTCTCTGGCACGCCGAGTGGGAAACCCTGCCGGAACTCTGTTGCCTGGTTGCCGGCGCGCTGCAACAGGCGATCGGCCTGCTCGAAGGCCTGGAGGTGGACGCCCAGCGGATGCGCCGCAACCTTGGCCTGACCCACGGCCTGGTGCTCGCCGAGGCGGTGAGCATCGCCCTGGCCCGCCGTATCGGCCGCGAAGCCGCGCACCATCTGGTGGAACAGTGCTGCCGCCGCGCCGTCGAGCAGCGCCGCGAGTTGCGCGCGGTGCTCGGCGAAGAGGCGCGGGTGAGCGCCGAGTTGTCCGGCGACGAACTGGACCGCCTGCTCGATCCCGCCCATTACCTCGGCCAGGCCCGCGCCTGGGTCGAGCGCGCGCTCGCCGAACACCATGCCCTGGGCTACGAACCCCATCCCGCCTGACTGGAGATCCCTTCGTGCCAACCGTACGCCTCGCCGACGGCGACCTGAACTACTCCCTGGAAGGACCGGCCGGCGCGCCGGTCCTGCTGTTGTCAAACTCGCTGGGCACCGACCTGGGCATGTGGGACACGCAGATCCCCGCACTCACCGCCCATTTCCGCGTGCTGCGCTACGACACCCGCGGCCACGGCGCCTCGCTGGTCACCCCCGGACCGTACGCCATCGGCCAGCTCGGCGCCGACGTGCTTGCCCTGCTCGATGCCCTCGAGCTGCCGCGCGTGCATTTCTGCGGGCTGTCCATGGGCGGCCTGATCGGCCAGTGGCTGGGCATCCACGCCGGCGAGCGGCTCGGCCGGCTGGTGCTGTGCAACACCGCGGCGAAGATTGCCAGCGACGAGGTCTGGAACACCCGCATCGATACCGTCCTGAAAGGCGGCGAGCAGGCCATGCGTGACCTGCGCGACGCCTCGGTGGCGCGCTGGTTCACCGCGGGCTTCGCCGAGCGCGAACCGGCGCAGGTCGAGCGCATCGTCGCGATGCTCGCGGCCACCTCGCCGCAGGGCTACGCGGCCAACTGCGCTGCGGTACGCGACGCCGATTTCCGCGAGCAGCTCGGGCTGGTCCAGGCGCCGACGCTGATCGTCGCCGGCAGCCACGATGCCGTGACCACTCCGGACAACGCCCGCTTCATGCAGGCGCGCATCGCCGACGCGCAGTTGGTCGAGTTCGCCGCCGCGCACCTGTCCAACGTCGAAGCGGGCGACGCCTTCAGCCGCCGCCTGGTCGATTTCCTGCTGTCCGCCTGAGGAGCCGCCGATGGACGAGAAACAACGCTACGAAGCCGGCATGCAAGTGCGCCGCGCGGTGCTCGGCGACGCCCATGTCGAGCGCAGCCTGGCCAACCTGACGCCGTTCAACGAAGAGTTCCAGGAGATGATCACCCGCCACGCCTGGGGCGACATCTGGACCCGTCCGGGGCTGCCGCGACACACCCGCAGCCTGGTCACCATCGCCATGCTGATCGGCATGAACCGCAACGAGGAACTCAAGCTGCATCTGCGCGCGGCGAAGAACAACGGGGTGAGCCGCGACGAGATCAAGGAAGTGATCATGCAGAGCGCCATCTACTGCGGTATTCCCGCGGCCAACGCGACCTTCCACCTGGCCGAATCGGTGTGGGACGAGCTTGGCGTGGAGTCGCAGCAGGCGTCCCGGTAGGTCGCCGGCGGCGCTAGCGGTAGGGCGAATGGCGTCGCAGGCGTTATCCGCCGAGGCGGCGCTTCCCCTTGCCATTCGCCGGCGTTTCCCGGAAGGTCGACAGCTCCGTCATCCCTTCGGTCCGCCATGAGCCGCAAGCTGCATATCCACGCGCCCGCGATCCACTACTTCGACATGGTGCGCCGCTGCCATTCGATCCGCGAAGCCGCGCGACGCCTGAACGTCGCCTCGTCGGCGGTGAACCGGCAGATCCTCAAGCTAGAGGACGAGATCGGCGCGCCGCTGTTCGACCGCCTGCCCGGGGGCCTGCGCCTGACCGGAGCCGGGGAGATCTTCGCGCGCCACGTCACCGTGGTCCTGCAGGACATGGAGCGCGTGCGTTCCGAACTGGACGCGCTGCAAGGCCTGCGCACCGGCCATGTGGAGATCGCCACCATCGAGGCGGTGACCAGCGACCTGCTGCCCTGCGTGCTCAAGGCGATGCGCGAACGCTACCCGGACATCACCGTCGGCGTCACCCTGCTCGGTTCCCAGGCGATACCCGAGGCGGTGAGCAGCGGCGCGGTCGACCTCGGCCTGGCCTTCGCCCTGCCGCGCAGCGCCGACCTGCAACAGGTCAGCGTCGGCCATTTCCGCCTCGGTGCCATCGTCTCCCCGCAGCACCCGTTGGCGCGACACCAGGCCATCGCCTTCGCCGATTGCGTCGAACATGGCCTGATCATGGCCAAGAGCGAGCTGTCCATCCATCACCTGCTGGCGCCGCTCCAGCGCCGTTTGCGCGAACCGCGCCGGGCGGTGCTGGAGAGCAGCTCCCTGGAGCTGTCGCGACAACTGGCGCGGCGCGGGCTCGGCGTCGCCTTCCAGACCCGCCTGGGGATCGAAGCCGACATCGCCCAGGGCGAGTTGCGCTTCCTGCCGCTGAAAGACAATGGCGGCATCCACAGCGACCTCGGCCTCTACGTGCGCACCGGCCGCTACCTGCCGGTGGCGGTGGACGCCCTGGCCCGGCAGATCGCCGAGGAAGTGCGCCTGCGCGAGCGCGAGGAAGCGCGCCTGAACGAGGCCTGAGCGGCGCTCGCGCCGATGCCAGACGGCTTGCCCGAGCTTGCTCGTTCGCTGATGCCGTTTCGGCATCGGTATGTTCGATATTCTGTTCTTTGGTCAGCGCGGCGAAGTGCCGATACTGCCCCGCGACCCCGGCGCGAAACCGGGGGCTGAGTCGCCACAAGAACAACAAGCAACCAGCAGGACACACAGCATGAAGAAGATGATGCAGGGCGCCGCCGCCCTGATCGCGCTCGTCGGCGCCGGGGAGAGCATGGCGCTGGAATGGATGAGCAACAGCGTCGGTTTCCGCTACGGCCAGCAATTCACCAACCCGAACAACCCGGACAAGTTCGCCAAGCGCATCTACAGCTTCACCCACGCCGACGGCTATCGCTACGGCAGCAATTTCTTCAATCTCGATGTGTTCCTTTCCGACAGCCGCGACCCGCGCAAGGGCACCGACCACGGTGGCAGCGAGGTCTATGCGGTCTACCGCCACCAGCTCTACGCCTCGCGGGTGTTCGACCGGCCGCTGGGCACCGGCCTGGTCAAGGACTACGCCTTCACCCTGGGCTTCGACGCCAGCCGCAACAACAACCTGGCTTCGGCCAAGAAGCGCGCCCTGGTGTTCGGCCCGACCCTCAAGTTCAACGGTCCCGGCGTGCTCGACCTGAGCCTGCTCTACTACCGCGAGAAGAACCACTTCGGCGTGCCCGGCGCGCGCCATCCCGACCACACCTTCGACACCACCTACATGCTTAACCTGACCTGGATGCGGCCGTTCAAGGTCGGCAACCATGCGGCGAAGTTCCAGGGCTTCGTCAACTACGTGGGAGAGAAGGGCGAGGACTACAACGACAAGGACACCGCGGCGGAAACCCTGGTCCGCACCGCCCTGATGGTCGCCGCCCTGCCAGGCGACAAGCGCCAGCCGAACCTGTGGCTCGGCGTCGGCTACGAGTATTGGCACAACAAGTTCGGCGTCGACGGTGGCACCGGCAGCCGCACCTCGACGCCGACGTTGAATATGGAATTCACCTTCTGAAGCGAAGCGCCGTCGCCCTACGCTATGCCGCCAACCCTGGGGTAGGGCGAATAACGCCACCGGCGTTATCCGCCGATACACCGAAGCCCGACGGCGGATAACCGCGAGCGGTTATGCGCCCTACGCGATGCCGACCCCTGGGGTAGGGCGAATAACGCCATCGGCGTTATCCGCCGATACACCGAAGCCCGGCGGCGGATAACCGCAAGCGGTTATGCGTCCTACGCGATGGGGCAGTCTCACCCCGCATCCGCGTGACTGACCAACCCCTTCAGCAGCACCGCGGCGGTGGCCAGTGCAGCCGGCAGCACCAGGGCGGTCAGCACCTGTTCGAAGTTCCAGCCCAGGCCCAGCAGGGTGGCGCCGATCCAGGCGCCGAGGATGGCGCCGAAGCGGCCGATACCGAGCATCCAGGAGACCCCCGTGGCCCGCCCCTGGGTCGGATAGAAGCGCGCCGCCAGCGACGGCATCGCCGACTGCGCGCCGTTGATGCACATGCCGGCCAGCAGCACCAGGGTCGCCAGCAGGGTGACCTGGCCGAGGCTCTGGCCGACGCACCAGGCGAACACCCCCGCCAGCAGGTAGAACAGGCCGATCACCTTGTGCGGGTTGAAGCGATCCATCGCCCAGCCCACCGCTACGGCGCTGAGCACCCCGCCGAACTGGAACAGCGCGCCGATGAACGCCGCCTGCTCCAGGCTCGCGCCGCTATCGCGCATCAGGGTCGGCAGCCAGCTGGTGAGCAGGTAGACGATCACCAGGCCCATGAAGTAGGTCAGCCAGAGCAGCAGGGTGCCGGCGCTGTAGGTACCGGAAAAGATCACCGCGAACACGTTGCGGGCCTGCACCGTCTGCTGCTCGGGGACGTGGAAACTCCGTGCCAGCGCCACCTGCGCCGGGGCGATGGGGGCCAGCACCTGGCGTACCCGCTCGCTGCCGCGGTTGCGCACCACCAGGTAGCGCGCCGATTCCGGCAGGCGGAACAGCAGGACTACCGCCAGGACCAGCGGTAGCAGGCCGCCGAGCAGCAGCAGGCTGTGCCAGCCGAACAGCGGGATCAGCTTCGCCGAGACGAATCCGCCGCAGGCCATGCCCAGGTTGAAGCCACAGAACATGCTGGTCACCAGCAGCGACTTGAGGCGCTCGGGGGTGTATTCGGAAAGCAGGGTGGTGGCGTTGGGCATCGCCGCGCCGAGGCCGAGGCCGGTGAGGAAGCGCAGCGCCAGCAGTTGCTCGACGTTGGTGCTGTAGGCCGAGGCCAGGCTGAACAGGCCGAAGAGGAAGACCGCCGCGACCAATACCAGCTTGCGTCCGTAGCGGTCGGCCAGCGGTCCGGAGCCGAGGGCGCCGAAGACCATGCCGATCAGCGCGGCGCTCATCACCGGCCCGAGGCTGGCGCGGTCGATGCCCCAGTCCTGGGTCAGCGCCGGAGCGATGAAGCCCATCGCGGCGGTGTCGAGGCCATCGAGGAAGACGATCAGGAAGCACAGCAGGACGATCCGCCATTGGTACGGCGAAAGCGGCTGGGCATTGATGAAGGCTTGCACGTCGAGTCGTTCGACGGCGGGCAGGCTGGGGCTGTTCATGGGACGGGTTCCGCGGCGAGAGTGAGGGCGTGGGACGAGGGTCGGACGCGTGGCTCAGGTGCAGGCGGCGGAAGGCAAGGCGTGCTGCGGCATGTCGGGATTCCCCTGTTGTTTTTGTAGCGGAGGCGCTCGGCCTGCCGGGGTGCAGACACATTACGGAGGGCCATGGGGAGTGGCAATCCGATAATCGTTTATCGGTTCGCTGATCGAACGAAACCCTGTGAAATCTCGACCTTCGCCAGGCTGTGAAAATCCGGAACCAGATTCTAGAATCCTGCCTTTCCTCGACTCAGGAACGCCCCTCCATGGCCGGTAGCCTCATCGAACGCGCCCTCGGCTTGCTCGAACTCCTCGCCAGCGATGCCCGTGGCCTGCCCCTGCAACAACTGGCGGACCGCCTGGATATCCCCAAGAGCGCCGCGCACCGCATGCTCGCCGAGCTGATCCGGCTCGGCTACGTGCGCCAGGACGACGACACCAGCCGCTACCGCCTCAGCACCCGCCTGGCCGCGCTGGGCTTCCGCTTCCTCGCTTCCAGCGGGGTGGTCGACCTGGTCCAGCCGGTGCTCGACGGGCTCGCCCGGGAGACCGGCGAACTGGTGCGCCTGGGGGTGATCGAAGGCGATCGCCAGACCTGGATCGCCAAGTCCCAGGGCGCCACCTCCGGGCTACGCTACGACCCCGACATGGGGCGCGAGGCGCCGCTGTTCTACACCGCATCCGGGCACGCCTGGCTGGCCAGCCTGAGCGACAAGGCGGCGCTGGCGCTGGTGGAGCGCCAGGGCGTAGGGGCGGCGCGGGACTTCGGTCCCAACGCGCCGCGCTCCAGGAGCGAGCTGCTGCGCTACCTGAAGCGCGCCCGCGAGCACGGCTATGCCTGGCAGATCGAATGCTCGGCGCCGGGCATGGCGGCGATGGCCGCACTGGTGCGCCACCCCGAGGACGGACGGGCTCTCGGCGTGCTCAGCGTGGCCGGGCCGAGCGCACGCTTCGGCGAGGCGCGCATGCACGAACTGGCGCCCCTGCTCCTGGCCGCGGCGCAGGACCTGTCCCACGCCAGCCAGGCGTCCGAGCTGTTCCGCTGAGCCATCCGGCCCGGCCCCAGTCCTTTCCCGACATCAGCGTTCGAATAGCGAACGCTTTCTTGCCTGTCACGAGCCCGCATGCGGCGGGCCTTTCCGCACTTCCATGGATGCCCCGGCGGTAGTGCCGTCTCGAAGCGCTCTTGCGCGGGGCCAGCCATTCGTTCAAATAATCTCCCTCGCTAAATCTGGAACGACGTTCTGGAATCTTGAAGCGAACAAGAAAACAACGATTGGGGACCGCCTTGGACGCACCGCTTCGCATCGCCCTCATCGGCGCCGGCAATATGGGCCGCCAGCATTACCATCGCTTGCAGCGAATCGCCGGCGCGCGCCTGTGTGCGGTGGCCGATCCCCAGGGCCAGGCGTTCGCCGCGGACGCCGGCGTGCCCTGGTTCGGCGATCATCGGAGGTTGCTGGAAGAAGCCCGGCCGCAAGCGGCGATCGTCGCCAATCCGAACAACCTGCATGTCGCCACCGCCCTCGACTGCCTCGCCGCCGGGGTGCCGCTGCTGCTGGAAAAACCGGTCGGCGTGCAGCTCGACGAAGTGAGCGAGCTGGTCGCCGTCGCCCGGCGATCTGGCGTTCCGCTGCTGGTCGGTCACCATCGTCGGCACAATCCGCTGGTCGTGCGGGCGCGCCAATTGATCGCCGAGGGCGCGCTCGGTCGGTTGCTGTCGGTCACCGCGCTCTGGCAGTTGAAGAAGCCCGACAGTTATTTCGAGGTGGCCTGGCGTCGCGAGCCCGGCGCGGGAATGTTGCTGACCAACCTGATCCATGACCTCGACCTGCTCCGCCACCTGTGCGGGGAAGTGCGGGAGGTGCAGGCGCTGGCCGGCAACGCTATCCGTGGCCTGCCCAACGAAGACAACGTCGCGCTGCTCCTGCGCTTCGCCAATGGCGCCCTGGGCAGCCTGACCGGTTGCGACGCTGCGGCGGCGCCCTGGAGCTGGGAGCTGGCCGCCGGGGAGAACCCGGTCTATCCGCGCCAGGCCGAGCAACCCTGCTACCTGCTGGCCGGCACCGAGGGTGCCCTGAGCCTGCCCCAGCTCCGCCGCTGGCGCTACGCCGAGGCCCGGCAGGGCTGGCACGACCCGCTGGCGGCCAGCGTGGAGGCCGTGGCGGCAGGCGACCCCCTGCAACGCCAGCTAGAGCACTTCGTCCGGGTCGCGCGGGGCGAGGAAGCGCCATTGATGGATGCCACCGACGCCGCTCGCACCCTGGCGCTGGTCGAGGCGGTTCGCGAGGCCGCGCGCAGTGGCCGGGCCTGCGCGCCGGCCAGTTTCTGAACCGCTGACGATGAGGTAGTGCATGGAATCGAGGATTCTTTCCCTGGCGGCGCTCACCGTGCTCGAGCTGTCGCCCCCGGACATGGTCGAGGCTGCCGCCCGCGCCGGCTACAGTCATGTCGGCCTGCGCCTGGTGCCGGCCACCGTGGAAGAGCACCACTATCCGCTGCTGGCCGATGCCGGCCTGCGCCGGCGGACCCTGGCGCGGCTGCGCGACAGCGGAGTGCGCACGCTGGACGTGGAGATCCTGCGCCTGCGTCCGGACACCCGCGTCGGCGAGTTCGCCGCGGTGCTGGAGGTCGGCGCCGAGTTCGGCGCGCGCTATGTGCTGGTGGCCGGCAACGATGACGACGAGCGGCGCAGCGCGGACAATTTCGCCGCGTTGTGCGACCTGGCGCGGCCGCTCGGCCTCGACCCGCACCTGGAGTTCATGCCCTGGACCGGGATCCGCGACCTGCGGCAGGCCGCGCGGGTGGTCGAGGCGGCGGCGCGGGACAACGCCGGCCTGTTGCTGGACGCCTTCCATTTCGACCGCTCGGCCAGCAGCCTGGAAGACCTGCGGGCGATCCCGCCTGCGCGCCTGGGCTACGCGCAACTCTGCGATGTCGTCGGGCCGCGTCCGACGTCGATGGACGAAATCCTTCGCCAGGCCCGCGAGGAACGGCGTTTCCCTGGCGATGGCGGGCTCGATCTGCTGGCGCTGCTGCGCGCCCTGCCGGAGAACCTGCCGCTGAGCCTGGAGGTGCCCGCGCTGGATTTGCTCGCGCGTGGCGTGGATGGCACGGAGCGGGCGCGGCTGGCGATCGAGCGGACCCGGGCGCTGCTCGCCCGCCTGTAGCGCCACCGCGCAGGCAGGTTGCCCGTTTGCATAATGGAACGGGGTTCTATAGTTTCCAAACGTTGAAGCCGATCGTTTCTTTCCTCGATGGCGGGTACCGTCAGAATAAATAGCCTGCTATCGATTTGCCCTGGTGCCCGGACCCTCCGATGAACGCATCCACCTCCCCGCTGCCCGCCAGCGACCAGACCCTGCGCGGCATCCTGCTGATCTGTGCCGCGGTGTTCCTGTTCGCCAGCCACGACGGGTTGTCCAAGTTCCTTTCCGGTTTCTACCCGATCGTCATGGTGGTCTGGGCCCGCTACCTGGTGCACACCCTGTTGATGGTCGCCGTGTTCGTGCCGCGCAACGGCCTCGCGGTGATCCGCAGCCGCCGTCCGCTCATGCAGTTGGCGCGGGCGCTGTGCCTGATCGGCACCAGCCTGTTCTTCACCACCGGCCTGCGCTACCTGCCCTTGGCCGAGGCGACCGCGGTGAACTTCCTGGCGCCGCTGCTGGTGACCGCGTTATCCGTGCCGTTGCTGAAGGAGAAGGTCAGCCTCGGTCAATGGCTGGCGGTGCTCACCGGCTTCATCGGCGTGCTCTTCATCGTGCGTCCCGGTGGCGCGCTGTTCACCCCGGCGGCATTGTTCCCGCTCGGCTCGGCGCTGTGCTTCGGGCTCTACCAGCTGCTCACGCGGATGCTCGCCAACAGCGACAGCCCGACCACCAGCAACTTCCTCGCCGGCATCTTCAATACGCTCATCATGAGCCTGCTGGTGCCGTTCTTCTGGCAGACCCCAAGTCTTCTCCACGGCCTGATGATGATCGCCCTGGGCGGTTGCGGCATGGGCGGCCACCTGCTGCTGACCCAGGCCTTCCGCCATGCGCCGCCGGCGACCCTGGCGCCGTTCAGCTATGGCCAGATCATCTTCGCCGGCCTGCTCGGCCTGCTGGTGTTCGGCCACGTGCCGGACGCCTGGGCGCTGCTCGGCATCCTCGTCATCTGCGCCAGCGGCCTGGTGGTCGCCTGGCGCCGTGGCCGCTGAACGCAACGGGGTCGGCGCGTAGGCTTCACAACAGGCTCAGCGGATAGCTGACGATCAGCCGGTTCTCGTCGAAGCGGGTATTGCTGCCCCAGTCGCGGCGCTGGCTGGAGTTGCGCCAGCGGACGTTGAGACGCTTGAAGGCGCCGCTCTGCAGCGTGTAGCCCAGCTCGCTCTCGCGTCCCCATTCGCTGCCGTCGTCGGTGACTCCGGCCAGGCGCACATGGTCGCCATGCAGGTAGCGGGTCATGAAGGTCAGGCCGGGTAGGCCGAGGCCAACGAAGTCGAAGTCGTAGCGCAGTTGCCAGGAGCGCTCGCCGGGATTGTCGTAGCTGGCGTTGTAGCTGTCGTTGGCCAGGGTTCCGCCGCTGGTGCCGTTGACCCGCATCCAGCCGTCGTCGCCACTGACCTTCTGCAGGCCGAGATAGAGGGTATGCAGCCCGTAGCGCGCGGAGAACAGCGCGGAAACGGTGCGGTTATCGAGCTTGCCGGCGCGCGCGCTGCCAGCGTCGCGGCCACGGAATCCGCCGAGGTTGGCGCCCAGCAGCCAGTCGCCGAGCGGCTGGCTGTGTTGCAGTTGCAGGTACTGTTGGCGGTAGATGTCCTTCAGCTCGGCGTTCCACAGGCCGAGCAGGCTGCGTTCGCCATTGAAGCGATATTCGCCGCCGGCGAAATCGAAGCGGTCGGAGGTGGCGGCTGGCCGGCCGAACAGCGACATGTCCTGCATGCTTGCGTCGTTGCGCGGGCTGTTGCCGCGGAACTGGCCGGCGTAGAGGGTCAGGCCGGCGATCTCGTTGGCGCTGAGCTGGCCGCCGCGGAAGGTCTGCGGCAGCGAGCGGCCATCGTCGGAGCGGAGGATCGGCAGCACCGGCATCCATTCGCCGATCTTCAGTTCGCTGTTCGAGACGCGCAGCTTGCCGGCCACCGCCAGGCGTCCGAAGTCGTCGGCCGGGCGGCCGTCGTCGTGGATCGGCAGCAGTTGGGTGCCGGCCGTTCCCTTGCCGCCATCCAGCTTCAGGCTGTAGAGACCGAGGACATCGAGGCCGAAGCCGACGCTGCCCTGGGTGAAGCCGGAGCGGGCGTCGAGGATGAAGCTCTGCGTCCACTCCTCGGCCTTGCCCTGGCTGGCATCGCCGACGAAGTTGCGGTGCAGGTGGAAATTGCGCGCGGTGAGGCTGGCCTTGGCATCTTCGAGGAAACCTTGCCCGGCATGGACTGGCAGGCCGGCGCCCAGGCAGAGGGAAGCGCAGAGCGCGCGGACGTGGTTCGGGTGCGACATGGGTGTGTCCCTTCGTTCTTGTTCTTTAGGCAGGGAGGTGCCCGGCGAGCGCCGGGCGCTTGGACTCAGGCTTCGATCCGGCGCGGAGCCATGAAGTACAGCCAGGTCAGGGCGATGAAGTACATTGCCGGGATCATGGTGAAGAGCACCGCGTAGTTGTTGTTCGTCGCGGTCAGTACGCCGCCGACGATCTGGGTCATGAACATCCCGCCCAGCGCCGCGCACATGCCGCCGAAGCCGAACACCGTGCTCATCAGGTGCTTGGGCGTGTAGTCCATCACCAGGCTCCAGATGTTCGCCGTCCACGCCTGGTGCGCGCCGACCGCCAGGGCGATGGCCAGCACGGCGATCCACAGGCCGCTGGCGTTGGCGGCGAACACCACGCCGACGATGGTGCAGGCGAACAGCAGCATCGACAGCAGGCGCGCGCGGATCGCCGGCATGCCGCGGCCGATCAGCCAGGACGAAAGGATGCCGCCGCCGACGCTGCCGAAGTCGGCGGTCAACCAGATCAGGATCAGCGGGATGCCCATCTGCGTCACGCTGATGCCCAGGCCGTACTGCTGGTTGAGGAACGGCGGCAGCCAGTAGAGGTAGAACCAGAACACCGGCGCGGTGATCGAGTAGGCCAGGGCGAAGGCCCAGGTGCCGCGGCGGCGGAGAATCTGCGAGAAGGGCACGCGGGTGGCGGGCGGCTCCTGCTGCTGGATGTATTCCAGCTCGCTCTGCTTCACCCGCGGATGCTCCTCGGGGTTGTAGTAGTTGCGCCACCAGAACACCAGCCAGACCAGGCCCAGCGCCGACATGCAGAGGAACGCCGCCTGCCAGCCCCAGACGCCGAGGATCAGCGGCAACAGGGCCGGGGTGACCATCGCGCCGACATTGGTGCCGGCGTTGAAGATGCCGGTGGCCACCGCCCGTTCCCCGGCGGGGAACCACAGGCGGGTGGTCTTCACGCAGGCCGGGTAGTTGGCCGCCTCGGTCAGGCCGAGGATGAAGCGACAGACCATGAAGCCCGCCGCCGAGGTCGCCAGGCCGTGGGCGCCGGTGGCCAGGCTCCAGAGCAACACGGCGAGGAAGAACGCGCGCTTGACCCCGACCTTGTCGATGAAGCGGCCCTGGAGGATGAAGCCGATGGCGTAGCCGACCTGGAACCAGAAGTTGATGTTGGCGTAGTCCATCGCCGTCCAGCTCATCTTCTCGGCCAGGATCGGCTGCATCACGCCGAGGGCGGCGCGATCGATGTAGTTCAGGGTGGTGGCGAAGAACACCAGGGCGAGCATGCCCCAGCGCGTCCGGCCGACGGCGAAGGCGTTGCGGATCCTGCCGCCGCGGGATTCCCGCGGGGCGTCGGCGGCGAGCAGTCGAGAGCTGGAAGAGTGGATCATTGACGGGGCCATCCTTTCGGCGGCCGGTGCCTGGGCGCCCGGCCTGGATTTGTCGTTCTGGGTTGCACGCGGGCGGGCCAGGGGCCGCGCCGGTGTCAGCGGGCCAGGGGCGGTCGGGCCGGACGAGCGGCCAGCGGACGGGATGGAGGGCGGACGGAGAGGTCGGCGATGGACATGAGCGGGTACCCGATTCTTGAAATTGTTATGTCGCGTGGGTTGCGCAGGTGCCCGGAAAGAAGCGCGGAGCGCTTCCGGCAGATCGGGACGGCCTGCACGGGTGGCAGCGATGGTGCGCGATTGGTCGAAAAAGCGTCAATTCGATAATCGTGCTTCCGTTCGATATTCGAACGGAATACTAACCAGTTCGTACATTTTGCGTTGCCCGTCAGTTGGCGCAAACCAATAATCGGCTTGCCGGGCGAGCGGTCTCAGCGACCCGAAGTGGCTTCCCGGCGCATCCCGCGCGGGCTATCCGCGCCTCCGCCGTTCCGCCGCCGGCCCTCGCGCGGCGCCAGGCGCCGTAGGGCGCATTGAGGAGTCGAAGCATGCAGCGTTCGATCGCCACCGTATCCCTGAGCGGCACCCTGCCGGAAAAGCTCGAGGCCATCGCCGCCGCCGGTTTCGACGGGGTGGAAATCTTCGAGAACGACCTGCTTCATTACGACGGCAGCCCGCGCGACGTACGCCGGCTGTGTGCCGACCTGGACCTGGAGATCCTGCTATTCCAGCCGTTCCGCGACTTCGAGGGCTGCCGCCGGGAACGCCTGGAGCGAAACCTGGAGCGCGCCGAACGCAAGTTCGACCTGATGCAGGAACTCGGCACCGACCTGGTGCTGGTGTGCAGCAACGTCGCTGCCGATGCCCTCGGCGAACCGGCGCTGCTGGCCGATGACCTCCGGCAGCTGGCCGAGCGCGCCGCCGTCCGCGGCCTGCGCATCGGCTACGAGGCGCTGGCCTGGGGGCGCCAGGTGAACACCTGGGAGCAGGCCTGGGACCTGGTGCGGCGGGCCGACCAGGCGAACCTCGGGCTGATCCTCGACAGCTTCCACACCCTCTCGCTGGACGGCGATCCCCGCGGCATCGCCGATCTTCCGGGGGAAAAGATCTTCTTCGTGCAGATGGCCGACGCGCCCTTGCTGGCAATGGACGTGCTGGAATGGAGCCGGCACTTCCGCTGCTTCCCGGGTCAGGGCGGCTTCGACCTGGCAGGCTTCCTCGCGCCGGTCGTCGCGTCCGGCTATCGCGGTCCGCTGTCGCTGGAGGTCTTCAACGACGGCTTCCGCGCCGCGCCGACCCGCGCCAACGCCGTCGACGGCCTGCGCTCGCTGCTCTACCTCGAGGAGAAGACCCGCGAGCACCTGCAACGCCAGACGCCGCACGTGGCGGTGGACGAGCTGTTCGCGCCGCCGCCGGCGAGCCTCTGCGACGGCATCGAGTTCCTCGAGTTCGCCGTCGACGAGACGCTCAGCGCGCGCCTTGGCCAGTGGTTGCAGCGACTGGGCTTCGCCAGGGCCGGCGAGCACCGTTCGAAGAATGTCAGCCTGTTGCGCCAGGGCGACATCAACCTGGTACTGAACGCCGAGCCCTATTCCTTCGCCCACGGTTTCTTCGAGGCCCACGGACCGTCCTTGTGCGCCACCGCGCTGCGCGTGCGTGACGCCGGCCAGGCGCTGGAGCGCGCTCGTGCGTACGGAGGCCAGCCGTACCGCGGACTGCTCGGCCCCAACGAGCGGGAAATCCCGGCGGTGCGCGCCCTCGACGGCAGCCTGCTGTATCTGGTCGAGCGGCACACCGAGGGCCGCAGCATCTACGACAGCGACTTCGTGACGAACGACGCCGACACCTCCGGCCTCGGCCTGCGGCGCGTCGACCACGTGGCCCTGGCGCTGCCCGCCGAAGGCCTGGACAGCTGGGTGCTGTTCTACAAGAGCCTGTTCGACTTCGGCGCCGATGACGAGGTGGTGCTGCCCGACCCCTATGGCCTGGTCACCAGTCGCGCCGTGCGTAGCCCCTGCGGCAGCGTGCGCCTGCCGCTGAACATTTCCGAGGACCGCAACACCGCCATCGCCCGTTCGCTGTCCAGCTATCGCGGTTCCGGCGTGCACCACATCGCCTTCGATTGCGCCGACATCTTCGCCGCCGTGGCCCAGGCCAAGGAGGCCGGGGTCGCACTGCTGGAAATCCCGCTGAACTATTACGACGACCTCGCCGCGCGCTTCGACTTCGACGACGAGTTCCTCAGCGAACTGGCCTACTACAACGTCCTCTACGACCGCGACGCCCAGGGCGGCGAGCTGTTCCATGTGTTCACCGAGCCGTTCGAGGAGCGCTTCTTCTTCGAGATCCTCCAGCGCCGCCACGGCTACGCCGGCTACGGCGCGGCCAACGTGCCGGTGCGCCTGGCGGCGATGGCGCAAGCGCGGCGGGGTGTGCGCCGGGTCAAGCTGTGAGAATTGTCGGGGCTCCGGCAGGTGCTCTTCCTACAGCCGGGCGGGCCCCGCATAATCGGCCGCAATTCCCGCCGGCCACGAGTGAGTCACCGATGTCCAAGCCTGATCCCGCCGTCGTGGAGGAATCCGCTCCGCGCGGCAAGGGACGCAAGAACAATCCCGAGAAGACCCGCCAGGACATCCTCCGCGCCGCCATCGACGAGTTCGTCGCCCAGGGCCTCTCGGGTGCGCGGGTGGACGCCATCGCCGAGCGCACGCATACCTCGAAGCGGATGATCTATTACTACTTCGGCAGCAAGGAGCAGCTCTACCAGGCCGTGCTGGAGAAGCTCTACAGCGACATCCGCGGTATCGAGGGCACCCTGCGGCTGGGCGCGCTGCCGCCGGCCAAGGCGATGGAGAAGCTGGTGGAGTTCAGCTTCGACTACCACGACCGGCATGTGGATTTCGTGCGCATCATCAGCATCGAGAACATCCACAAGGGCGAGCACATCGCCAGCAGCGAACTGGTGCAGAGCGTCAACAGCTCGATCGTCCAGAGCATCGCCGAGATTCTCCGCCGCGGCGAAGCGGAAGGGGTGTTCCGCGCCGGGCTGGAGGCGCTCGACGTGCACATGCTGATCAGTTCGTTCTGCTTCTACCGGGTGTCCAATCGCTACACCGTGTCGCGGATCTTTCGCACCGACCTGCACGACGCCGAGGTTCGCCAGCGGCACCGGCGGATGATTGGCGAGGCGGTATTGCGCTACATCCGTGCCTGACTCCGGTCCCCTCTCCCCTTGGCGGGAGAGGGGCGCCATTCAGTCGCCCAGGCTGGCGAAGTGCGCCTGCATGCGCGCGGCGTCGGCCGCCACCCCGCTGAACAGTTCGAATGCCTTCACCGCCTGGAACACCGCCATGGTGCCGCCGTCCAGTGTGCGGCAGCCGAGGGCGCGGGCCTGGCGCAGCAGCTCGGTTTCCAGCGGAAAGTAGATCACCTCGGCGACCCACAGGTCGGCGCGCAACAGTTCCGCCGGCACCGGCATGCCGGGTAGCTTGGCCATGCCCACCGGGGTGGTGTTGACCAATCCCTGGGCGTCGCCCAGGGCGCCGGCCAGGTCGCTGCCGGCGAGCGCTCGTGGCGCGCCGAAGTGCTGGTTGAGGTTGTCCGCGAGGGCCTGGGCCCGCGCCGGGTCGACGTCGAACAGGACCAGCCGCTCGACGCCCTCGGCGAGCAGCGCATGGGCCACTGCCGCGCCGGCGCCGCCCGCGCCCATCTGCACCACGCGCTGGCGCGGCGCGCCGGCCAGGCCGCGCCGAAAGCCCTCGGCGAAGCCCAGGCAGTCGGTGTTGTGGCCGATGCGCCGGCCATCGCGCAGCACCACGGTGTTCACCGCGCCGATGCCGCGTGCCTCGGCGGAGAGGTCGTCGAGCAGGGGGATGATCGCCTGCTTGCAGGGGAAGGTGACGTTCAGCCCGGTGAAGCCGAGGTCGCTGGCGGCGGCGAGCAGGAACTCCAGGTCGTCCGCCGACTTGCCCAGCGGGTCGAGATCGATCAGCCGGTACAGATAGCGGATGCCCTGGGCGTCGCCCTCGCGCTCGTGCAGGGCAGGGGTCCGCGACGCCTGGATGCCGGCACCGATCAGGCCGGCGAGAACCGATCGCGGCGCGCTCATGCGGCCGCCTCGAAACGCTCGGCGAAATGTTCCAGGGCCAGGCGGTAGCCGAGGCTGCCGAATCCGCAGATCACTCCCAGCGCCACCGGCGAGACGTAGGAGTGGTGGCGGAACGCTTCGCGCTGGTGGACGTTGGACAGGTGCACTTCGACCACCGGCAGTTCCACCGCGGCCAGGGCGTCGC
Source organism: Pseudomonas sp. 20-5 (assembly GCF_056782835.1). Lineage (NCBI taxonomy): Bacteria > Pseudomonadati > Pseudomonadota > Gammaproteobacteria > Pseudomonadales > Pseudomonadaceae > Pseudomonas > Pseudomonas sp. 20-5. The sequence goes on from NZ_CM165584.1 coordinate 276,948, forward strand.
GCAGCGCCACCGAGGTGTGGGTCCAGGCGGCGGGGTTGATGACGATGCCGGCGACCCGGCCGCGGGCCTGGTGGATCCAGTCGAGCAGTTGGCCTTCCTGGTTGGTCTGGCGGAAGTCCACGGCGAAGCCGCGCGTCTCGGCGAAGGCCGCGCATTCGTCGGCGATTTCGCCCAGGGTCTGCCGGCCGTAGGTCTGTGGCTCGCGGGTGCCGAGCAGATTCAGGTTGGGGCCGTTCAGGACCAGTACCGTGCGCGTCATGGCGCAGCCTCCACAGCAATGATGTCATCGATGCCGGGAAAATGTACCGAACGGTTACTTTTGTAAACCGGACGCCGTCGCCGACGGGACGAAAGCGTTCGATTATCGGCGTCCGCTCACTCGCCTGCCGTCGGTTGCGTCGCGCCGCGGCCGCGCAGGGTCATGTCGGGCAGTGCCGAGGCCACCGCCAGGCCGAGCAGCGCCACCGCCGCGTTGACCAGGAAGAGCACCTTGAAGGCATCCGCGAGGACATGCTGGAGGATCACCCGGGCCGGCCCGCTGGCGGCGTCCAGGCTGCTCAGAAGGGCGCTCTCGGAAAAGCCCTGGTCGAGCCCGCCGCCGATCCGCAGGTGCTTGAGCAGGGCCAGCAGGATCGCCGACATCAGCGCCACCCCGACTGCCCCGCCGAGGGAGCGGAACAACGTCGCGTTGCTGGTGGCGACGCCGATGTGGCGTTGCTCCACGGCGTTCTGCGCGGCCACCAGGCTGGTCGGGAACTGGGTACCGATGGCGATCCCGGTGAGCAGCATGCACAGCCCGGACAGCCAGTGGTCGCCGACCGGGACCAGGGCCAGGCCGGCGATGCCGCAGGGCAACAGGACGGCGCCGAGCAGGATCAGCGGCTTGTAGCGTCCCAGGCTGGCGGTCAGCCGCCCGCAGCAGTACGCGCCCAGCGGCAGGCCCATGACCAGCGGCAGCAGATGCAGCGCGGCGCTGTCGGCGCCGGCGCCGGTAACGCTCTGGTAGCGCAGCGGTACCAGCACGGTCAGCGAGATGGCCTGGAAGCTGGCGAAGAACGCAACCAGCCAACTGAGGGTGGCGGCGCGGACGGCGAACAGTTGCATCGGCACCAGCGGTTCGCGGAAGCGCCGCTCCTGGGCGACGAACAGCAGCAGGGCGAGCGCCGCCAGGGCGAACAGGCCGAGCAGCGCAGGGTCGCTCCAGGCTGCGCCCTGGCCGATCTGGGTGATGGCCAGGAGCAGCGCGGTGAGGCCCACCACCATCAGCACGATGCCCAGGTAGTCGATCACCGGTTGCCGGCGCGGCACCGGCAGGCCGACCAGGGTTCGCCGCGAGATGGCCAGCGCGAGAAGGCCGATCGGCAGGTTGATCCAGAATACCCAGCGCCACGACAGGTACTCGGTGAGCAGGCCCCCGAGCACCGGGCCGGCGACGCTGGCGATGGCGTACATGCTGCTGAAGTAACCCTGGTAGCGGCCGCGCTCGCGCGGCGGGACGATGTCGCCGATGATCGCCTGGCTCACCGCCATCAGCCCGCCCGCGCCGATCCCCTGCAGCACTCGCGCCAGCACCAGTTGGCCCATGCTCTGCGCGAGCCCGCAAAGCAGCGAGGCGGCGGTGAACACGACGATGGCGAAGAGCATCAGACGGCGGCGGCCGTAGAGGTCGCCGAGCTTGCCGTAGATCGGCATCGATACGGTCATCGCCACCATGTAGGCCGAGATCACCCAGGCCAGCAGGTCGAGGTCGGCGAAGTCGGCCGAGATCGCCGGCAGGGAGACGGCGACGATGGTCTGGTCGAGGGCGCTGAGGAAGATCGACAGCATCAGGCCGGCGAGGACGGTACGGACGGCGGGCGGGTTCTGGGCGAGATCGGACAAGACGGCACCTGGGGCGGACGGAACGCGAAGGCAGCGGGCATCATACTGCGCCTGGGGTAGGACAGGTGCCGGGGAGAATCGATCCGTGGGCCGTCTTTCGTCGATATCCGCCTGCGCCAACGTTGCGTCCCGCCTTGGGAAAGGTGCCCCGGCGTTGCGCCGGGGTGGCGCGGCCTACTCGATTTCCTCGTAGGGCAGGCCGACATAGTTCTCGGCGATGGTCGCCAGGCCCGCCTCGGAGCCCAGGTAGTACTCCAGTTCGGTCTGCTGGATGCGCTGGCTGAACGCGTCGGTGTCGGGGAAGCGATGCAGCACCGAAGTCATCCACCAGGAGAAGCGTTCGGCCTTCCAGATCCGCCGCAGGCAGATTGCCGAGTAGCGTTCCAGCAGTTCGCCCCGCCCTTCGCGGTAGGCCTTCAGCAGCAGCCGGTAGAGCGTGCTGACGTCGCTGGCCGCCAGGTTCAGTCCCTTGGCGCCGGTGGGCGGCACGATGTGCGCGGCGTCGCCGGCGAGGAACAGCCGGCCATGCTGCATCGGCTCGACCACGAAGCTGCGCAGCGGCGCGATGCTCTTCTCCAGCGAAGGTCCGGTCACCAGTTTCTCCGCCACCTCGGACGGGAGTCGCGCCTTCAGTTCCGTCCAGAAGCGCTCGTCGGACCAGTCCTCGACCTTCTCCGACAATGGCACCTGCACGTAGTAGCGGCTGCGGGTCGCCGAACGCTGGCTGCACAGGGCGAAGCCGCGCGGATGGTTGGCGTAGATCAGTTCGTGGCTGACCGGCGGGGTGTCGGCGAGCAGGCCGAGCCAGCCGAACGGATAGACCCGCTCGAAGACCTTCAGCCGCTCCGCCGGGATCGATTGCCGCGAGATGCCGTGGAAGCCATCGCAGCCGGCGATGTAGTCGCAATCCAGGCGCAGCCGTTCGCCGTCGCGTTCGAAGGTCACGTAGGGGCGCTCACCTTGCAGGTCGTGCAGGCGCACCTCGGTGGCCTGGTAGACGGTAGTGGCGCCGCAGGCTTCGCGGGCCTCCATGAGGTCGCGGGTGACCTCGGTCTGGCCGTAGACCATCACCGTCTTGCCGCCGCTCAGGCGCTTGAGGTCGATGCGCCGGCGCTGCCCGGCGAAGGCGATCTCCACGCCTTCGTGGACCAGCCCGTCGCGCGCCATGCGCCGGTCGACGCCGGCCTCGCGCAGCAGGTCGACCATACCCTGTTCCAGCACGCCGGCGCGGATGCGGCCGAGCACGTAGTCCGGGGTCTGGCGTTCGAGGATCACGTTGTCGATGCCGGCCTTGTGCAGCAACTGGCCGAGCAGGAGGCCGGACGGACCGGCGCCGATGATGGCGACTTGAGTCTTCATTGCGGATAGCCCTCTCGCTGTTATGGCTGGCCGGCGGCGCATGCGCCGGCGCTGATCTTGTCTGGAGGTGGCTGTATTTTTGTTTGCCGTGGAGTGCTATAGAAGGCAAATTGCCGATCTATTTCTGGACTTTTATAAAGTCTGTTCGGCAATCGGCCATTTCGCTCGGAGGGCTCGATGACGGATTCCATCCGCGACGTCCCGGTGTTCAAGCTCTACGGCGCTCCCCTCGAATGGCCGACCCCGGACCTGCTGCACTGCGAGTCGATCCCCGCCCGCAGTCGTCTGCACGACTGGGAGATCAAGCCGCACCGGCACGCCGATCTCGCTCAGTTGCTCTACGTGCGCAAGGGCTGGGCGCAGCTCCAGGTCGAGGGCGAGCCGACTCGCGTCGAGCAGCCTTCCATCCAGTTCGTACCGCCGTTGTGCATCCATGGCTTCCAGTTCTCCGAGCGCATCGACGGCTACGTGCTGACGCTCGCCGCACCGTTGCTGGCCCGCCTGCAGGCGCACCTCGGCGCGCAGCGCCAGGCGCTGGAGGCGCCGGGGTTGTACCCGGTGGGCGCGGACCGGCGCTATATCGACACGCTGTTCGACGCCATAGACGGCGAGTACGCCGGCGCTGCGCCGGCGCGCGAGCTGTTGTTGCAGTCGCTGATCGGCGTGCTGGCGGTGTGGCTGGGGCGGCAGGTGATGGTCCGGCGGGCGGAGGCACGGCCGGGTCGTGGTCAGGAATACCTATCGGCCTTTTCGCAACTGGTCGAGCGGCATTTCCGCGAGCACCTGGGAATCGACGAGTACGCGCGTCGCCTGGGCATCTCCCCGGCACACCTGAACAGCGTGGCGCGCCGCCTCAGCGGGCAGACCGCACTGGGCATCGTGCACCAGCGCCTGCTGCTGGAGGCCAAGCGCGACCTGGTCTACACGGCGATGACGGTGAACGAGATCGCCGACCGCCTCGGCTTCAGCGAGCCGGCCTACTTCACCCGTTTCTTCAAGCGCCTGAGCGGCGTCTCGCCGAGCGCTTTCCGCAAGGGCGACTAGTGTTCGCGGCGCAACTGGACGATCTCCAGCGCGCGTCCCTCGTCATCACGCGGGCGTCGGCCGCTCTCGACGAAGCCGCAGCGCGCGTAGAACCCCAGCGCCTCGCGGTTGGCGGCGTAGACCTCGACTTCCAGCGCGCCCTTCAGGGTTGCCGCGTGCTCCACCAGTTGCCGGCCGATCCCGCGCCCGTGGGCCGCCGGAGCGACGAAAAGGCCGCCGATGAAGGCATCGAGCAGGCCGATGAAGCCCAGCGGCGTATCGCCGTCCAGCGCCAGCCAGGTTTCCGAGGCATCCAGATAATGATCGCGAACCAGTGCCTTCTGCTTCTGCAACTCGGCTTCGCCGAGGAAACCGTGGCCGACGCGCGAGGCCTCCAGCCAGATGGCCAGGGTGGCATCGCGGTCGGCGGGAATGTAGCGGCGGATTTTCAGCGGAGAGGACATGGCGGCAGCTCGCAACGGGAACAGCCGCGGATTATCGCGTGAGCCGGCGGGAAAAGGGTAGGTCCGGCATGTACGCTTCAGTCGCCGCGGATGTACTGTTCCAGTTGCTGGATCAGCTCGGCCTGCTCGGCGATCGCCGCCTTGACCAGGTCGCCGATGGACAGCAGGCCGAGCAACTGGCCGTCTTCCACGACCGGCAGGTGGCGCAGGTGGCGATCGGTCATCAGGTTCATGCAGGTGTCGACGCTCTGCTTCGAGTCCACGCTGACCACCGGCGCGCTCATGATCGCGCTGATCGGCGTACCGATGGACGAACGGCCCTTGAGGACCATCTTGCGCGCATAGTCGCGCTCGCTGACCACCCCTACCACCTCGCCATGGTTCACCACCAGCAGCGCGCCGATGTTCTTTTCCGCCATCAGGCGCAGGGCGTCGAGCACCATCTCGTCCGCCCCGATGGTGTACACCTGCTGGTTCTGCTTGGCGTTCAACAGTTGTGCCACGGTTTTCATACGCGCCCCTCCGGAGCCGTTCTCACGTCCAGCAAGAATCGTAGACGGCGAGCGGATCGGCAAGCGGGGAAAACGGCATCGAACCGATTGAAAAACGTCATCATCGCTTTCCCGACGAAGGTAGGGCCCGCGCTATTAGTCTTTCCCTGCGGGGCTAGTGCAGCACCCGTGCGAGCCCTTCCGGCGACTGGCCGGTGACGTAGCAATGGCGGTGCCGGTCGAGGCTGAGCGGGTGGCCGGCGTCGGTCAGCAGCCTGGCGATGCCCTCGAGGTGTTCCTTGACGTTCACCTGGTATTCCTGCTCGGTCAACGGCACGACCCACAGCAGGTCGACCGGATGCGCCGACAGGGCGAAGCCGTCGAACAGGGAGGCATCCTCCTCCAGCGGCGCCGGGAGGAGAAGGAAGTGCCGCAGCAGGCTCTGCTCGTAGAGCGGGAAGCCGAACGCCACCGCATGTCCATGTCCCAGGGCGAGGCGCTCGTGGAATGGCAGGCCGGCGAGCCATTGCAGGTGGCGCAGGTCATCGCCGCCCAGTTCGTCGAGATAGCAGATCAGCTCGGCGGACCAGCGCGCCTTGCCCATGTAGGGCGCGAAATGCATCGGTGCCTGGCTCATCCCGGCAGTGATCACCACATGGTGCGGCCGCCGGGTGCTTTCCAGGCGATAAGCGAAGACCGCCATTTCCGGCACCGCTACGCAGTGTCTCCAGAAGTCCCGGCAATCCAGGGTCATGGCGGGCGCACAACCGAAATGGGCGTCGTATTTCTCGCGCAGCCGGGCGATGTAGTCGTTCATCTTCGGTCCTCTGGACTTAGCGGGTGGGGCCGGACATGGGGCGCCGGGGGCGCGGCCGTTTCCATGCGAGGGCAGACCAGTGATGGCTGATCCTGGTTGCCGTTGGGTGACCAATGGAATGCGAACGGCGACTGCCGAGAAATCGGCTCGTTCCGAGAGAGGCGAGAGGCTTTCCTTCTTGGTGCGTAGGAAAGCGCTGAGGGCAGCTGAGGGTATCTGTCGGGAACGGAAAAAAGCCCGTCGGGAACGGGCGAAGAGGGAAGCTTACCAGGGCAGCGGGAAGTGGCCTTCCGCGCGCAGGTAGTCAGGATCGGGGGTGAACGGGTCGATCTTCTGCCGCTCGCTGCAACCCTGGCGTTCGCAGTCCCGCAGGCGCTGCAACGGCGAGCGGTCGTCGCGCTGGATGCGGATGCCTGTGACAGGCGCGCCTTCGGAAAGGCTGTAGCTGCGGCCGCTCTCGCAACCGGGCAGGGTCAGGCAAAGGCAGAGGAGCAGGGTGGTGTGCGGGTGTCGTGGCATTGCGGGTCGAATGGGCTTGCGAAGGCCGCCCATGCTATCAATCGGCCAGCAAATAGGGGGCCGGATGGACAGTCCATGACCGGGATGAGAGTTGCTTCGCAAACCCGGAGATGCCCTCGAAAGGCTATTGCCTCACGCGGGAAAGCCCGTCGAAGGCCCGCAGCAACTTGCCCAGGACGAGGGTCAGCGCCTCTTCTTCCGGGCCGGCGCCGAGACCCGCCAGCAGCCTTTCGTCGAGCCCTGCGACCTGTGCCAGGGCCTGCTCGAACACCGCCTGTGCCGCGGGGCTGCGGCGCACCAGCACGGCGCGCCCGTCGTCCGGATCCGGCAGGCGGCTGACCCAGCCGCGCCGCACCAGCCGTTCGATGGTCCGGCCCAGCGCAGTGCGGTCGGTCTGTGAGTGCTCGATGAGCACGCTCATCGGCACGTCACCGTCGAAGGCGTGGATGATCCGCAACGCACGCCATTCATGCAGCCCCAGTTCGAGAGGGGCAAGCAGGGCGGTGAGTTGCCGTTCGCGCTGGCGGACGATCTCCGTCATCAGGTACAGCGGGCCTTGGGGCAGCCCCAGTGCGTTCGTCTCGGTCATTGGCCCGGTCACCTTCCTCGATCCTCTTTCGCCAGGGCGGGGATTGTAGCGCTCAGGCGTCGCCGAATCCGTAGTCGCTCCAGCGTTCTTCGACTCGCCTGCGCAGCGCCGTCGGATAGGCGTGGCGGAACGACGCCGTAGCGGCACGCATTTGCCCGGCGAACTGTTCCGGGTACAGGCAGTTGATCACCAGCCGACCGCCGCTGCCTCGTGCCTTGTCCTCGGCATCGAGGTAGGGAACCATCGGGAAGTCACGGATCTTCGGGAAGGCGAAATGGTCGTGCAGCGGATGCGCGCGGGTCGCCAGCGCCCATACCACCTGGTCGATCTCGGTGACGTCGATGTCGTTGCCGACCAGGATCAGCTTCGGCACCAGGTGTCCGGCATGCGAGCCGAAGACGGTCTCGGCGACCCGTGCGGCGAAGGCCGCGGCGTCGGTGCCCAGGGCCGCCAGGCGCTGTACGTCGATCGACAGCACGGCCCAGCAGGTCGCCGCCTCGTAGGAGCACCAGACCATGTCCACCGGCAGTCCGGCGTTCTGCGCCACGTCCAGCAGTTGCGCGGAAATCATGGTGCCCCAGATGGTGTGGTTTTCCTCCGGTGGCGTGCCGGCGACGCAGATCGGCAGGATCGGCTGGTCGCGGAAGCTCAGCGCATGGACGTGGAACAGCGGCTGCGGCTTGCCGGTGGGGAAGGAATAGCCGTGGTATTCGCCCATCGGGCCTTCCAGCGCGGTTTCGTCGAGGCTGATCTCGCCCTCCAGGACGATCTCGGCATTGGCCGGAACCCACAGGCCGTTGGTCTGCGTGCGCACCACCTCCACCGGCTCGCCGACCAGGGCGCCTACGTAGCCGGCTTCGCTGACCCCCTCCGGCAACGGCATGCCGGCCGCCGCGAGTGCCGCCGGCGGTGCGCCGAGGGCCATCGCCCAGGGCGTTGGCTTGCCCTGGCGGCGCCACTGCTCGCGGATGATGCCGATGTGCTGGGTGGGAATGGTCGGACCCGCCAGGGTGTTGCGGTCCACCAGCATCAGCCGGCCCACCGACCAGCTGTCCCAACTGCCGTCCGGCGTCTGTACCACGTGGAAACCGTAGGTGCCGAAATAGCGCCCGCCGTCCTGCTCATGGAGCAAGGGGACCGGGAAGCGGGTCAGGTCCACCTGCTCGCCGAGCCAGACGTTTTCCTGCACCGGCCCGCGCTCCAGCCGGCGCGGCGCGATCGGTTCCGCGCGCATCGCGGCGCGCAGCATGGCCACGATGTCCCGCGGCCCGCTGTGTTCCGGCAGGCCGAAATGCAGCGCCAGGCGCGAATGGGCGCGGGCCCTGTCGGCGCGCAGGCCGGCCGGCGCGCCCAGTACCCGCGCGTCGGGCAGGCTGTCGCGGATGTTGTGGAACAGCGGGGCGGGTGCGCGGCGTTCGTAGACCCGGCGGGTGATGGCGCCGATCTCCAGGTTGGCGTCGACCTCGGTGTGCACGTCCACCAGGTCACCCTGGCGACGCAGGTGGTCGACGAAGTGGCGGAAATCCAGGGCGCTGCGGTTCATCGGCTCGCCACTCCATATAAGTGCGTGTGCATGCATCTTATGTGCTGATGCGTTCTTTAGGCAAGCGGAGCCCGGTCGGTTCGCGGGCTGGCCGGAAGGTCGCCACCTAGGCAAGATATATGGCTGGTTGGAAGCCCTGGCAAGCTTCCTTGCGCAGTCGCGGCACAGGATCGGCGAGCGCCGTCGTGGAGGAAACATGGAAGCGTGCGATACAGCGGGCATTATGGATGCGATCACGGCTGTCACCGGCGTACTCACCCTTCTGGTGGCGTGGGCAGCATTGTTTTCGTGGCGCCGGCAAGAGCGTCAGAAAGCGATATTGGCGTGGAAGGCCGATCTGGTGGACTACGCCTACGGGTTTCCCAATCTGCCGGTGATATGGGGTTACCAGACGCACAAGGACGAGATCGACCAGGCCGCAGAGCGTTTTTATCGGTGCGTGAAAAGCTACATGGTCATGCGCGAGCTGGTGTCGCGGAAGCGAATGAAAGCCTATGAGCGAATCTGGCGCCAGGCTCATTTCGTTCATGAGAAATGTACATTCGAAGGGCAAATGACCTGCGCCATCGCCCGGGATCTGCTTTCCCAGGCTTACCTGAACGATTTTCTGAAATCTTGATGGGACAGCTCCCGGCCGCTCAACGCACCATATAGTCCATCTGCCATGGCCGCGGAATCACCAGTGCCAGCAACGCGAGAAGAGCCGCCAGCGCTGCGCTCGCCGCCATCGCCGCGAGGCCCAGTTGCTGTTCCAGTAGGGCGCCGAGCACCGCGCCGACGCACATGCCGCTCCAGGGCACCAGTTGCACCCGCCAGCCGTTGCGCCGCTCGCCTAGCAGCCAGCGGCCGAGGCCGCGGCCGAAGCGGGAGAGGGCGCCGGTGACGTAGGTCAGGCCGATGGGCAGGCCGTTGACCTGCTCGACCACGGCGTTGAGCATGCCCATGGCGAGGATGGCGGCGACCAGCGCCGGCACGTTCCAGTCGAATGGCCAGACCGCCGACAACGCCAGCAGCATCGCGCAGCAGACCAGGATCGGCGCCGCCCGGCGCCCGCTGAAGCGCGCCAGTATCACTCCCAGCGCGTTGCCGACGACGAAACTGGCCAGGGCGACGCTCAGCCGCACCAGCCCGCCGAAGTCGCCCTCGCCCAGCGATACCGCCAGGCGCGTGGTGTTGCCGCTCATGAAGGAAACGAAGTCGCCGGTGGCGAGGAAACCGATGGCGTCGGTCATGCCTGCCAGTACCGACAGCCCGGCCACCAGGCCGAGCCCGACACGCCCGCGCGTCCGCCGCAAACGAAGGCGCCGCGCGCTGCTACCCACCATGCTGTCTGGAAGCATCCGGAGAAACCACCCGCAGGAAGAGAAGGTCCGCCCCAGTGCGGACTCCCGATCTTAAGGCTCTCCCCAGGGAAAAGGCCAGGGGCGAGGCGGAGCGTCTGGGGCCGAAGATCCTGGTCAATCGGCAATGACAGTGCGGGGCGGGGCCTCAGATATCGAATACCGGTACCTGGTTTCCACCCAGTACCTCGATCTTGTCGGTCCGGTAGACCACCATCGCCTTGCTGCAGGTCACCGTGGAACGACCCTCTTTGCTGGCATTGAGATACACCGTGCCCTTGCCGGCGTAGACCGCTCTCGCGTTGGCGGCGATGCGCAGCTCGAGGGCCGCCGCTTCTCCGTCCTCGTCCCCGGCGAAGTCGCACCCGTAGAGGGCGATGGCCAGTTCCTTGCCGAACAGTTCGAGAAGGGTCGCACCAAAGGCCTGGGGCTCGACGAACTGCTTGCCCTGGACACGCCGGGCCATGACGTCCGCGGTGCTCTCGCCGTGGGGGTTGCCCAGCCAGAGTTGGCCAGCCGTGCCGTGGGTGGCGATGAGGATCGTATCGATGAAGTACTGTTCGCCGCTCTCCGCGGCAACCTTGCCTAGATCCCGAACCAACTGGGCGTAGTTGGTATCTGCCTTGATCGCGAAGGCCGGCTTGTAGAGCTTGTTCCGCGCATAGGCGACGACCGCCTCCGCGAAGGCGCTGCCGGAGTCGCCTCTCCGGATCTCCTGCTGGAAGTCGTGGTAGATGACCAGGACCGCCCCTTTCCTGACCGGGCCGCTGAGCCCTCCCTTGACGATGTCGAGGGCGAAACGGAAATTGGCGCTGAGCACCTGGGACGCATGGGTAGGAAAGGTATCCGTATCGGTCAGCAGTTCTACTTCGGTACCGACCAGCACCTCCTTTCGTTCGTCGCCCTCCGCCCAGGGCGTGTCGTCCACATCCGTTCCGTAGATCCTTGCGTCCAGGTCGACCTCGACGAGCGTACTCACTGTGAAGGGCACCAGAAGCTCTTCCGGGCCGAGTCGATTCTTGACCACGGCGCCCTTGCCTTGCTTGGCGATTTTCGTGACTACGCCATGCCATGAGCGCATCCTGTTGCTCCTGTGGGAGTCCTGGTAGGAACGGCATCCGAGCATGCAGAACTATAGACGTGAAACGGCCAGCCCCGAGGAACTATCCGCCGATCGACCCTTCATCTGGCCCCGGCCTTGGGTGCCATTCCCGGCCGGACAGGATCGGTTGCTCTGGTCTCGCGGCGAGGGACAGGCGCTGCTCGGCGGAGCGGGTGGCGGTGAGGCAGGTCTTGTCTAGTCCTGAAATAGGTTTACACCTGCTCAGGTAGGCCGATAGGCCTCAAAACGCCCGATGCACCGCATCGGGCGTTTTGTTTTTCAGGGCCATGTGAGGCCGCTCTGTGTTGTAGATCTGCACGGCTTCAGCAACCATCTTCCTTGCCTGCTCCAGATTTTCAGGGCTACTCAGCAGCAGCTCTGTTTTGAGGATCCCGTAGATGCGCTCAGCTAGCGCGTTCTGGTAGCAGTCATATCCGTCAGTCATCGAGCACTGGACGCCATTCCGTGCATGCAGTGACTGATACAGCGCCGAGAAATATTGAATACCGCGATCCGAGTGGTGGACCAGTGACTGGCGACGCTGCCGTTTGCGTAAGGCCTGCCTAAAGGCTTGTGCAACTGACTTGGCATGCAGGCTTTCATGCACATGGTGGCCAACAATTTTTCTGGAATACGCATCCGTTACCAGGCTTAGGTACAGCGGGCCGCTACTGGCTGGCAGGTAAGTAATGTCCGCCGCCCAAACGTGCTCCGGTCCTGACGGGACAACCTGGTTCGGGCCTGACTTGGGTAGGTTCGGATGGCGGTAGAAGCGGTGAAAGCTTTGTGTTGTCTTGTGATACGCCCGCTTGGGCAACACCAGCAAACGGCGCTTTCCCAGGACCTGAAATAGTCGGTCTCGGCCAATTTGGAGCCGCCTATCAGGCTGGCAATGCAGCAGATAGTGCAGCTTTCGTGTGCCTAGTCGTGGCTGACGTATCCGGATTTGTTGAACAAATTCGACAACCCGATCTGCCTGGCGTGCTTTGCTATCAGCAGCTCGATTGCGCTTGTAGTAAGCCTGTCGGCTCATGCCAAGAAACTGACAAGCCCTGGCAATGCTCAGTCCTGCGACTTGACCTTGCGAGAGGACTTGCCGGATCGCTTTTTTACGACCGATACACCGTAATCATTTTTCAGGACATCGACGACGGTCTCGAAGAACTGAGCCTTCTGGCTCATCAACTCAAGCTGCTGCTCAAGCTCTTTGATCCGCTGCTCTGGAGTGAGCGTTTTGGGGTCAGACATCGCGCAACTCCTCTCGGCCCGAATCGACGCCCTTTGGCTCCAATCCTGCCGACCATGCTTGCGCAACCATACCAGAACCGTCGACCGGCCCTGGATGCCATACCGCACCTGGGCCTGCTTGTAGGTCACCGGTCCTTGTCATCTGACGAAAACTCCATCTGGCGCGGGACACCATCGACCTACAAATCGTCCTGCCAGTCGGTGCTGGGTTTGAGGCTGCTCAGGAACTCTTCCAGGGCATAGTCTTCGCCGGGCGGCAACCGGGTCGTGAGCCGACTGGCGGGCGCCACCGGGTCGGCCGATGGCGGCGGACCGTCGCCGCTGGCGGTCTGCGGCAGCAGGTCGACGCCGAACGGGTCGTGAACGGGCTTCTTCCCCGGCGTCGGCGAGCTGATGCCGATCAGGGTCGCCTGGTCCTTGCGCCGCAACGGCATCACCATGCTGCTGTCGCCGTTGAGGTAGCTGGCCATGGTCGCCAGGGCGATGCCAACGAAGGGCGAGGCCGCGCCGGTGTCGCCCAGGCGCTGGGTCAGGTCGTAGCTTTCCCGCGAGTCCAGCAAGTCCAGCGAACTCTGCGCGGCGCCCAGCGCCGGGGTGAGTTCGGCCAGCGGCGTGGCGTTCAACCCGCCGTCGTAGAACAGCCGGGCGGGCGCCGGCCTGAGCCCGGCACTGGCCGTCTTCCAGGCAGCGGCCAGTTGTGCGGTGAGAGCTTCGCGCTTGAGCCGTTCGCCGGTATCCGGGCGGGTCAGCGGCACACTCACCGGCCGATGCAGCCTGGCCAGCACCGGCAACGCATCCCACTGCTCCAGAGCCCGCTCGGTCCAGGGCTGGGGAATGAACGGCGTGGGGCGGAACTCCACCGGCGGCTTGCGCCAGCCCCAGCCACGGAACTCGGGGTCGATCCGGTTTTCGTTGACCTTGGTGTAGGGGGCGAACTGGCGTAGCCAGTCGACCCGCTCGGGGCGGCCGACGATCAGGGCGACCATGGTGTCTGTCAAGGTCCCCGGTACACGTGGGCCAGAACCTCCCCCTAATGATTTTAAAGGTACATCCCGACTCGATAAGGAACCGGCCATATTGAAGCCTTCGTTGGCGTACACCAACACTGCTGGCAAGTCTGGGTTGCGTTCGAACAAACTGAACAACGCCTCCAGTACTCCTTCAGGCGTATCGTTACAGATAATGCCATCCTGCAAATTGGCAATCCGATGCCAATGCAGTCCAGCCGGAACACGGAGATCATTGACTTTTACTGACAGGCTTTCCCGCGTCTCCTCCGGAGTGAAGCGTAGGTTAGGAGTGCTCGGATCCCAACTACGCACCACCGTCACCGTTGGTATCGGCCATTTCTCCAGAAAGTTTTTCAGCCCCAGTTCCAGGGCGTCCGCTTGGCGCTTTTCATACGCCATATCCTTGTCATCCGCAGACGTCGGATACTTCTTCGGGTCCATCGGCAGGATGCTGCCGACATGCAAGGCCTCGGCCTGTACAGCATTCTGCTCCTGCAAGGCCTTCCATACCTGACCCTGGCGAAACACATCCAGGCTCATGCCTATGCTGAGCACATCCAGGGTTTCCAGGCGCGGCGAAGTTTTCGGAGCGTGATAAGCATCAGCGGACATGGCGGCCTCCTTGGCCGGGGTGTAAGCGGTAACGGACGTCGCTGGATTAACGAAACAACGCATCGAAGACAAAAGTGACTCGGCGGCATACCCAGCAGAACTGCTCAAAAGCAAACCGACGAGAGAGAGTGTTGAGAACGTCAAACGCATCAGCTCGCTCCTCCAAAACGCACCGGCCGGCTGTAATAGCGGTCTTCGATGGTTTGTGTCGCCACCAAGGAAGGCAGGCTGTCTCCTACTGCCACAGGGAGTTTGCCACTCTTGCGGTAGACTACAGTGGCGTCTATTAGCTCGCTATTTTTAGGCTCTTCCGCGTGATACAAGGCTTGCACCTCTTCGCTCGGAATATGTATTTCGTCATTTGCTTGGCCATTTAGCCCCTTGTCCTTAGCCTTCCAATCCAACCGCCAATCCGCCACCCGACACAGATACTGATAGAAAACCACATCATCCACGCTGTCCCCGGCCCCGATGGCCAGGTCATAGGCCAGTACCCGCCGGTTATGCTCCGGGTTGTTGGGTATGGCCGAGTGGAACGACAAGGGCTCCAGATGGCCCTCCGCCGTCTGCAGGCGCAGCCGGGCCTCGTAGGGAGTTTCCGCGCGGGTGACCAGAACCATGCCGGTGCCCAGTTCACGAGCGGAAAACACATGGGTCTGCTGGGCCAATTCCTTGCCTTCGTTCAACGCCCTCTCCACGCTGCGCGCGTCGCGCCCGTAGCGGTACGCCAGCGCGGCGTCCACCTGTTGCGCGACGGCGTGCCCGCTGTCCTTTTCCTTCCAGCCGCCGTTGCTTACGCCGATGGCGGCGTCGATCGGATCGAGGGTATCGCGCACCTGATAGACGCCGCTGGCGGAGTTCTCTCCCGGCGCCGTGACGGCTCCGTCGAAATCGAATCGCGCTTCCGTCGGCAACGGCAGACGCGGCGCGGTCAGCAGCACGCTGTCGCCCTGGTCGAAGTTCGCCCGGCCGAATCTGTCCTTGCCGCCCAGCCCGGTGTCTTCCCAGGTCTTCTCGCCGGCCAGCAGAAGAGGATAGACATGGGGAGGGGCGTGCCCGCCGATCTTTTCCTTCTCGCCATTGCGCTTGCGTACGGTGAAGATGCGCTGGTGAAAACCCTGCGGCAGCCCGGTCCTTCCCGGGAGCCCCTTGACCTGCTCAGCAATGCCGCGCCAGCCGATACCCTGGACGTTGGCAAGTCCCACCGTCTGGTCCTGGGGCGTGAAATACAGGTAGACACTGCCGCGATTGTCGCGCTCATCGAAGCTGAGCCGTTCCCCGTCGATGGTCGTCTGGCAGCCCTGGCCACCCACCCAGCCGGGGCCGCCTATCGCGCCGTAGCCTTGGCAGTTGCGCAACGCGACGCTGCTCAGCGCGGGGACCGGATGGCGCCGGCCGCAGATGAACTCGAGGATACCTTTGAGCGTGGCCAGCCGCGCCTCTCTGGTCTGCTGGCTGCTCCAGCCCTGGAGCTTCTCGTTGAGGGGTTCAAACAGGCCGTAGGGTGAGTTGAGCATGATCACCCCGTCCGCCGGCGCCACGCCGTCATCCTTGAGGAAGGCATGTGCCAGCAGGGTCAACAGGGTGCCCTGGCTGTGCCCGACGACATTGATGGTGTCGTCCGGGTAACGCTTGCGGATGATCTTGATCAACATGGCCAGGCGCATGGCCGCAAGGACCATGTACTTGCGCCCTGCCGCCGAAAACAGCGGATGGGTCATGGTGCCGCCGAACCAGTCCAGCGAGATGAAACCGAACAGCTTGCCGTTGAAACCCTGGCCCCACATGTCCGGCAGGTTGGTGGTGGCATTGACGAACTGCCCGCCTTCCTTGGTGCCGGACTTGTCCAGCCGGTTGCCGTTGCGGTCCAGCCATTCGCCGTGGGCCGCGGTCTTGTTGATGTATTGCTCTTCCTCGCGGAAGCCCCAGTAGAAAGGTACGATTACGCTGCGTACGGCGGCCCCGCCGGCGCCACTGGCGAACTTGCGCCGGTAGTAGACGGCGTCGGGGTTCTCCGCCTTGCCTTCGTCGTCCGCCGGCAGGCTGTAGCCCGCCGGCGTCAGGTAGCCGGGATTGGCCTGCCCGCCGGGCAAGGTCGGCGGCATGTCCAGGCGTTCGTTGAGCCCCTGGCAGAGCCCTCGCTCGATCCGTTCGTAGCAACCCGCGAGATCGTTGACGCCATGCACCACGATGGTCACGCAAGGCTTGGGCGGAGGCGGCACCAGGTGCACGTCGCCGCCCTTGGGCAAGGTGATGGACTGGGCAGAGACGATCGTCCTCGACCGAACCCTATCGTTCATGGCTTCTCTCCTTGCCGCTCCTCGGCGTTGCGTCGTGCCAGGCAGGTCGCTTCGTCGAGCAGCATCCAGTTGCCAGGTTCGCCGGCCAGGCAGAATTCGACGGCAATGCTGGAAACCGTTTGCCGGTGCCGACGGCTACGCTCGTTGAAATGAACGAATGCGTTGTAGCTCCCATCTGGCTGCAAGCGCTCCGGCCGGCGCAGGAGCACGCTGGAGCCGGGATAGTCGCCGAAGACCTCGATCTCCCCGGCACGCCACCCGGGCGGGAGCTCGATCCGCCACAGCGTTTCCTGGCAATGGCTGCCGACCCGCCGACATACCGAAACACGGGTGATCTCGACGTCGTTGGTTTCCGCCAGCAAGGGGCGTAGATCCAGTGTCACGCGCCCGGAGCCGGCGTGTACCGGGATCTGCGGTGGCAGTTTGGAAACGGCCAGGGCCTGGGCGCTTCCCAGGCCGAACAGGCAGGCAATGAGCAAGGTCTTGCATTTCATTGGTCAGTATCCCGTTGGGAAGTTTTTCAGTACGCCAGCGAACCTGCTGTTCGCAGAGGCTTCCCCGAACTCGTTCTTCTCGAAGAAATAATCTCGAACGATGTCTCCCTGCTGTTCGATGTTGTAGTCCTTCAACGTCTTTCCCGGCTCCAACCGGTAGGCGTACTGGTCGCCTAGGAGAAACTGCCTGGCTTGCTGGTAGGCCCCCACCAGAAGGACGTTGACGCCATGCTGGTGCTGCCAGACATGGGTCATTTCGTGAATGAACAGACCCTGGCGCTGCAGGCTCTCCAGGCTCCAGTCCGCCACGCCGCGCAACTCCTCGCCGAAGTAGATGTGGCCGTTCGGCGCCATCACGTAGTCCTTGCCCTGCCAGGGGACATAGTCCTCGTCGCGCAGGCGGACCGTGGAATAGTCGATGGAATCGCCGAATACGCCTTTCGCCAGGCTGATTTCCCCTTCGCTGAGAGCACGTCCGGCCTCGGCGTCGGGGCCACTCAGGAGCTTGCCGACTGCAACCGCCGCGCCAACCGCCGCTGCTATCCCGGCAACTGCGGAGGCGGGCGATTTCGTGTGTTTCATATCGACCTTGGCGATGTTCATCGCATCCTTCTGCAGTAGCTGGGTAGCGCCTTCGGCGTCGGTGACGCCCTCGATGACCTCGCCGTTGGCCATGGTGATGGTATAGGGCACGTTGGGCATGGCCGTCTGCCCGTCCAGTTGCTTGAGGACGAACCGCCGCTGCGTCTCGCCCACCTCGAACTGCGGCAGCTCGGCTTCCAGGCTGGCCGCGCCGACATGACTGTGCTTCGCCGCCTTGACCACGAAGTTGCCGGGCATGCCCAGCTCGATGTTGCCGCCCTTGAGGGTCAGGTAGGCGCCGCCGCACATCAGGGTGATGTGCTCCTTCGCGGTGACCAGCACGTGCTGCTGGCTGGCGCTGACCTCCACGCTCTGCTCGGCTTCCAGGCGGATGTCGTTCTTCTGCGCCTGCAGCAGCATCGGCCCCTGGTGGGTGATCTGGCGCAGCTCGCCGCCCTGGGCGAACAGGCCGATGTCGCTGCCGGCGTTGATCACCACCTTCTGCCCGGCGGTCACCTGCTGGTTCTGCCGGGCCACGCTGTCGACGTGCTCGCCGGCGGCCAGGGTCAGGCTCGCCGGCGTCGCCGCGGCGATCCCTGCCGGACCGCTCAAGGCGATCGCCGGCTTGCCTCCGTTGCTCTTGCCGGACTCGTCGTTGGCGCCGTGGCCGAGGTCGCGCACGGCTTCCTGGAGGGTTTGCTGCGGCGCCGCGTCGTGCCCCACGCCCTGGTGCTCCCCGGCGTAGTCGCCCAGCTCGCGGGCCAGCTCCAGCGCGGCCTCCAGCACCTGCACCACGACGCCTCGGTCGAGATGGCCGGCGCCGGCCCTGAGCTGCTCCTCGGTGCTCAGCAGCAGCCCCTTGGCCGCACGCACCGCGCCATGTTCGTCGGTGCGCAGTTCGAAGCCCTCGCCGCGCGGCTTGCCGCCTTCGGGCCGAGGATGGGTCAGGTAGCCCAGGTGCAGCGCGCTGGCACCGTGGTCGCTCATCAGCGCCGCACTGATCTGCGCCGTGGTGTCGTCGATGCGCAGCTCGTTGGCCCTACTGCCCTTGTACTCCTTGCTCTTGATGGTGCTGAGGATCTTGTGGTCGGGCAGCGCGTAGGGCGGTCGGTTGGTCGCCCGGTAGGTGCGCCCGGTGACGATCGGCTGGTCGCAGTCGCCGTCCAGGTAATCGACGATCACCTCCTGGCCAATCCGCGGGATCGCCATGTGCCCCCAGTCGGCACCTGCCCAGTTCTGCGCGACCCGTATCCAGCAGGTACTGAATTCATCGTGACGTCCCTCGCGATCCCAGGGGAACTGGACTTTCACCCGTCCCCACTCGTCGCAATGGATCTCTTCCCCTGCCGGGCCGACTACCGTCGCGATCTGCGGACCATCGATACGCGGCCGAGGCAGCGGTGCGGGACGCCATTCGACGTCCTCGGGCACCAGTTCGGCGCGCAGGTCGTAGCTCACCCCCAGAGGGGCGTCGGCGGACTCTTCCTCCTGGCCGGCATACTGGGTGCCGCGATGGACCACCCGCACCGGCCGCCACCAGGCGTTGAAGTCGGCACGCGGATGACCTTCCAGGGCAAAGGCGTGGCCCGGGATCAGCCTCGGGTCGTCGCCGCTGACCGATGCCACCCGTGCATCGCGCCGATGTCCTCTGAGGCGGCTTTCGCTGAAAGGCCGGCCCGCGCCGCTCCGCTTGTAGCGACCGGGGTAGTCGTAGCGCTCGTAAGACGAGTCCTGATGCTCGAGCGCCTCGCCAGCGAGATGATGCTCCTGGTCGTAGGTCGGGCGCTTGAAGCTGTAGTCCCGCTGGGTCTGTCGAGCCGTACGAACATTTTCGCTGTAGCGGAAAGAATGAAGCACCGGCTGCGGGTTGTCGCCCTCCGGCTGGGCGCTGAACAGTACCGGGCCGCCGACGATACGCTCCTGGACGTAGAGCCGGTCGCTGCAGACCAGGGTGTGGCGGTGTTCGTCGAAGCGGAAGTAGTAGACCAGGCCTTCCTCGAAGGCCAGCCGGTCGTGCAGGTAGTGATCGCTGTCGCCGGCCTGCACGCAGTATTCGCGTGGCAGGTGCTCGTGGTAGATACGCTGTTCGTAGTCGAGCACCCGGTGCTCCTTGAGCAGCGCCTGGAGAATCTCCGGAACACTCTTCTCCTGGAATATCCGCCAGTTGCAGCACAGCTCCAGGCGCGCCAACTGCGGTTCCAGCAGCAGTTCGTAGCGGGTCCGGCGAAAACCCGAGCTGCCCTGGGTGAAGTGGCTGACGATGCCATGGACGTAGCGGGCCGGACGGCCGTCCTGCCAGAGGGTGAAGGTGCCCGGCTGGTCGAGTACCTGCCTGAAATCGATGGCGTTCTTGTCGCTGGCCAGCTTCAGGTTCAGGCGGAAAGGCTCGCAGAGCGCTTCTTCCAGTTCGAACTCGACGACATCGAACGCGAGTTTCCCTTCGCCGACGACGAAGGTGAATTTCAGGTCCCTTTGACGCATGGATCGTTCCTTGTTCCTGGCGGGCGGTTCCTCCCCCATCCGTTGGAGAAGCGAGCCCCACGTTACTCTTGCTCAGCCGCTGCCGAAAGTCTTGGCTCGGTGTCTATTTCGCGAAGTAGCGGACATTTTCGGCTCGACGGAGAACCGGCCGTACAGGTGTACGACCGGTGTGCCTGTCAACTCACCCTGCGACCGGGGAGCGCCAGTCGTCGGAGCCGGAGGTGCCGGAGACTTCGTGGGTCCAGGTGATCTTGCGGTAGGTGAAGTGCACGTCTTCCAGGTGGGTGAAGTGGGCGTTGCCCGGGTCCTGGCAGTTGTGCATGTAGTCCTTGATGTCGACGATGATCGCGTCTTCCAGGACGGTGGTGTAGTAGTGCTCCTGGGTGCCGGCGGCGGAGGTGCGGTACCACTGGATCTCGACCTTGGTCAGGCGCTCGCCGGAGGTCAGGGCGGCCAGCAGCAGCGGCGAGGCCTTGTCGAAGACCTTGGTGATGACCACCGGCTTGTGCACGCGCTGGCCGGTCGGCTGGCCGGACTGCGGGTCGCGCGGGATGATCACTTCGTGGTTGAAGCCCTGGACCATCACCTGGTCCTCGTGGCCTTCCTGGTAGGTGTTGCCGACCGAATCCTCGGTGAAGGCGCCGGCGGTGATCAGGCCCTGCTTGGTGCCGGTGATGGACATGTAGGCGGGGGTTGCCATGGATACGTTCCTTGTCGTTGAAAGTGCCCAGGCGATATGCCGGGGGCATCGGTGCTAGACAAGAACCGTGCCACTAGTCTTGAAACTCTTTTCCATCAAGGCGTTATTGGGGGAAGCCAAAAATTCGCTGGCGATTCTCATGGGAAGAACACTGAAAATTGTGCAACTTTTTGCACACCGCTTGCAAAAAGTTGCGCATTTTCTCGGAGCCCTTTGGGTGTTTGTTCCCTAGCGTTCTATCCACAGCTTTATCCACCAAAAAGTTGCACAATGGCTTTTGGATTGTGAGGCTGAATGGTCGGAGTATTTTCTGCCTCTGCCCCTATCCAAACAACGCTTCAGCACGCGTAGTCTGATTGTCCAAACGTTCACCAAGCCCAGCCGGTACAAGCTCACCTTTCCACCGTATGCGTGACCTCTCCCTCAGCCGGTATTCCCCCAATGGGGGCCAACCGCCGTTCAAATGCGGGTGGCCGGCTTGAAGTCGGATAGTCTGACCTCAAAACCGGCAAATCGCCGGTTTTGGATCTCCTGCATTGCAGGCAAAGGCTCGCTGCGTTCAAGCGCAAATACGGGAATATCCCGCATTTGAAAACCCGGCTTCAAAAGTACGCAAAACGTCCTTTTGACTGCGGACGAAATTCGTCGTCAGTCGGTGTTTTGTGCGTCCGAATTTCGGACGCACAAAATCCCCCAGATTCGGGGTATTACGAGAGTCTCGTAAAACTCTCACTCCAGCCACCGGCTGAAGCCGCCACTACAAAATATTCGTAGTGAACATGCCCTGATTTTTCAGGAGATGATCGCGCGACCGTGGCCGCAATTTTGTGGAGATGGCGACCCCGCTGAGTTACGGCCTCGGGCATTAACGTTGGAGCAACGTTGGCTAACGGTGGACTAACGTTGATCGCGTTACCGGGAAGGGGCGCATTTCAAGTGCGCCCCTTGGCGCGACCAGCGATGGCTCCGAACTGAGCCATGGGCTAACGCGGCGCTATCTCACAACCACCAATGGGGGAAGTGAGGAAATCCCACCTTGCCTGACCAATCGCCAGGGGATCGAACTTACCGGGAGCGACGCAGGCCACCCGGTTGCCCTGCTGGAAATGACGACAGACATTTGAGCTGGCCGGCATAAAAAAGCCCCGCCTGAGCGATTCAGGACGGGGCTTTCCTTTAGGCTTACTGCACCCACCATGCACCCATGAGAGGTGGCTTGTGGCTAATGACTTTTGGTAAGTGCTTGATTTGTATGGCGCATCCGGCGGGATTCGAACCCACGACCCCTGCCTTCGGAGGGCAGTACTCTATCCAGCTGAGCTACGGATGCAGCGCCGCGGCTCGCGCGGCAGGCCGCAATCATACGCATCTCGTCGGCGGGAGTCCATTCCATGTGCGTACGTTCGTGATTTCGAACGAAAACGACCGTCCGTCGAGGATATGCTCAGAAAAGCAGCAGAATTTTCCGACTTTCGTTGATTTTATCGAACGGGGTATTGCCCTTTGTCAGTGGTGGCCCTAGGATTCGTTTGAGATTTCAAACGCCCCCAAAGCCACAACAACAGGAGACCGGGGAATTGGCATCAGTTCAGCCGGCCGCGTGCCCCTGGAATGACCTCTTTCTGACCTGCCCGTCGCTCGTCCGGCCTTTCGCGCTGCCGGGCCGCCGTGGTGCCGGCGTGGCGTTTCGTCCGCGATCCCTTTTCCGCACGAGCCTTTCGTATCCTCCCCGACGCCTGCCGGCGGTCGCGTTCGTCCGCGTCCGCCCGTTGCGCATGGTGGCCGGCCGGTAACGGCGACGCCGCTGGCACAGGGCGCAGGAAATGGAACACCGGGGCGCTGGCCCTTTCGAATAACCAGCAGGCAACACTTTCCGGTTACAACCGAACCAGACAACCAGGCACGCGGGGTAGTCGAGGTAGACCCGCTGCTCACGGCATTCCTCGAAGGAGACAGGTCATGCAACTCAAAGATGCCAAGCTGTTCCGTCAACAAGCCTACGTCGATGGCGCCTGGGTGGATGCCGACAACGGCCAGACCATCAAGGTGAACAACCCGGCCACCGGCGAGATCATCGGCAGCGTGCCGAAGATGGGCGCCGCCGAGACCCGCCGCGCCATCGAGGCTGCCGACAAGGCCCTGCCGGCCTGGCGTGCGCTGACCGCCAAGGAGCGCGCCAACAAGCTGCGCCGCTGGTTCGACCTGATGATCGAGAACCAGGACGACCTGGCCCGCCTGATGACCATCGAGCAGGGCAAGCCGCTGGCCGAGGCCAAGGGCGAGATCGCCTACGCCGCCTCCTTCCTCGAATGGTTCGGCGAAGAAGCCAAGCGCATCTACGGCGACACCATTCCCGGCCACCAGCCGGACAAGCGCATCATCGTGATCAAGCAGCCGATCGGCGTGACCGCGGCCATCACGCCGTGGAACTTCCCCTCGGCGATGATCACCCGCAAGGCCGGCCCGGCCCTGGCCGCCGGCTGCACCATGGTGCTCAAGCCTGCTTCGCAGACCCCGTATTCCGCCCTGGCCCTGGCCGAACTGGCAGAGCGCGCCGGCATTCCGAAGGGCGTGTTCAGCGTGGTCACCGGTAGCGCCGGCGAAGTCGGCGGCGAGCTGACCAGCAACCCGATCGTGCGCAAGCTGACCTTCACCGGTTCCACCGAAATCGGCCGCCAACTGATGGCCGAGTGCGCCCAGGACATCAAGAAGGTGTCCCTGGAGCTGGGCGGCAACGCGCCGTTCATCGTGTTCGACGACGCCGACCTGGACGCCGCCGTCGAGGGCGCGCTGATTTCCAAGTACCGCAACAACGGCCAGACCTGCGTCTGCGCCAACCGCCTGTACGTGCAGGACGGCGTGTACGACGCCTTCGTCGACAAGCTGAAGGCCGCCGTGGCCAAGCTGAACATCGGCAACGGCCTGGAAGCCGGCGTGACCACCGGTCCGCTGATCGACGCCAAGGCCGTGGCCAAGGTCGAGGAACACATCGCCGACGCGGTCTCCAAGGGCGCCAAGGTGGTTTCCGGCGGCAAGCCGCACGCCCTCGGCGGCACCTTCTTCGAGCCGACCATCCTGGTCGACGTGCCGAAGAACGCCCTGGTGTCCAAGGACGAGACCTTCGGCCCGCTGGCGCCGGTGTTCCGCTTCAAGGACGAGGCCGAGGTCATCGCCATGTCCAACGACACCGAGTTCGGCCTGGCGTCCTACTTCTACGCCCGCGACCTGGCCCGCGTGTTCCGCGTCGCCGAGCAACTGGAGTACGGCATGGTCGGCATCAACACCGGCCTGATCTCCAACGAAGTGGCGCCGTTCGGCGGCATCAAGGCCTCGGGCCTGGGCCGCGAAGGTTCCAAGTACGGGATCGAGGACTACCTCGAGATCAAGTACCTCTGCCTGGGCGGTATCTGAGCCCGGCGAGGAACGCATCCGGAGGGGCCGGACGGCAGGCAAGAGCTGCGCCGTCCGGTGTCGACGTTGCCGGTGGTGGCACCGGACGAACCGGGAGACGCGGTCGCCGATCGCGAAGCGGCTCCGAGCCCTGGCGGGCCTGCAAGTCCCGAGGCAGTCGATCATCGCATGCTGCCTTGGGGAGCTTCCTTCCCGCCTTCATCCTTTGACCCGGCCGACCCGATGAGCGGCCACTGAGGAAGCCATGAGCAAGACCAACGAATCCCTGCTGAAGCGTCGCCAGGCCGCGGTACCCCGCGGCGTGGGCCAGATCCACCCGGTCGTCGCCGAGCGCGCCGAGAACTCCACCGTCTGGGACGTGGAAGGCCGCGAGTACATCGACTTCGCCGGCGGCATCGCCGTGCTGAACACCGGCCACCTGCATCCGAAGGTGATCGCCGCGGTCCAGGAGCAACTGGGCAAGCTGTCCCACACCTGCTTCCAGGTGCTGGCCTACGAACCCTACATCGAGCTGGCCGAGGAAATCGCCAAGCGCGTGCCGGGCGACTTCCCGAAGAAGACCCTGCTGGTCACCTCCGGCTCCGAAGCCGTGGAGAACGCCGTCAAGATCGCCCGCGCCGCCACCGGCCGCGCTGGCGTGATCGCCTTCACCGGCGCGTACCACGGCCGCACCATGATGACCCTGGGCCTGACCGGCAAGGTGGTCCCGTACTCCGCCGGCATGGGCCTGATGCCGGGCGGCATCTTCCGCGCCCTGGCGCCCTGCGAGCTGCACGGCGTGAGCGAGGACGACTCCATCGCCAGCATCGAGCGCATCTTCAAGAACGATGCCCAGCCCCAGGACATCGCCGCGATCATCATCGAGCCGGTGCCGGGCGAGGGTGGCTTCTACGTCAACTCCAAGTCCTTCATGCAGCGCCTGCGCGCCCTGTGCGACCAGCACGGCATCCTGCTGATCGCCGACGAAGTGCAGACCGGCGCCGGCCGTACCGGCACCTTCTTCGCTACCGAGCAATTGGGCATCGTTCCTGACCTGACCACCTTCGCCAAGTCGGTCGGCGGCGGCTTCCCGATCTCCGGCGTGGCCGGCAAGGCCGAGATCATGGACGCCATCGCGCCCGGCGGCCTGGGCGGCACCTATGCCGGCAGCCCGATCGCCTGCGCCGCGGCACTGGCCGTGCTGAAGGTGTTCGAGGAAGAGAAGCTGCTGGAACGTTCGCAAGCCGTCGGCGAGCGCCTCAAGGCCGGCCTGCGCGAGATCCAGGCCAAGCACAAGGTGATCGGCGACGTTCGTGGCCTGGGTTCGATGGTGGCCATCGAGCTGTTCGAGGGCGGCGATACCCACAAGCCGGCCGCCGAGCTGGTCAGCAAGATCGTCGTCCGTGCGCGCGAGAAGGGCCTGATCCTGCTCTCCTGCGGCACCTACTACAACGTCATCCGCTTCCTCATGCCCGTCACCATCCCCGACGCGCAACTGGAGAAGGGCCTGGCCATCCTGGCCGAGTGCTTCGACGAACTCGCTTAAGCTTCACCGGCAAAGCGATACCCCCGAGGCCCGCGCGTCCGCGCGGGCCTTTCTTTCAGAGGCTTCACGGAAACGGAAGCCTCTTTTTTCTGCCAGGGTTTTCCGCGAAACGCCCGACGAACGGTTTTCGCCTGTTACCCTTGGGCGCCTGGCGCATACGAATCCTCCCGCATTCCTCCGGTCGTTCCGTTCGTGGCGATTAGGACAGGTCCTAGAGGCGCACCGTGTTCGTCCGTCATACCCTTGTGTGCCCGCGGGCCGTGTCGTGCCCGCCTGTCATGCCTGGTGCGTCCCGCTCGGTTCGCCAGGTTCGAAGAGGAACGCCATGAGTGCCGCGAAAAAGGCCCCCGTCATCCTGATTGCCGACCCGGACCCCTGGAGTCGCGACTTGCTTGGCCAACTGGTCCTCGGCGTGCGTTGCGATGCCCGGCTGGTCCTCTGCGGCGATGGCGGAGAAGCGCTGGCGCATTGCCGGCGCCGGCGCTTCGCGTTGATCCTGGCCGAGCTGAACCTGCCGCAGGTGGATGGCTTCGAGCTGCTGCGCGAAGCGCGCCTGCGCCGCTCGGTCGCCGAGCAGCCGTTCATCCTGATCAGCGACCGCGCCGACCAGGCCAGCGTGCGCGCCGCCGTGGCACTGGCGCCGACCGCCTACCTGGTGAAGCCGTTCCAGGCCGAGAACCTGATGCAACGCCTGCGAGGGTTGTTGCTGAAGGGCGACGAAGTGGTCGCCTGTCCGCTGCCGGAGCGGGACGCGGGCGAGAACCTGGAGGCTTTTCTCGAACGCACGCGCGACTCCGCGGAGGGGGCGCCGTTGCTGGCCGACGTGCGTGCCGCCAGCGATCGTTGCCTGAGCGCCGAGGAGCATCCGCTGCGCGTGCTGGAGGATGAGTTCGGCCGCGATCCGCAGATCACCGCTGGCCTGATCGCCGCCGCCAACAGCGCCGCCCGGCACGTCGGTCCGGCCTGCCAGACCCTGGGCCAGGCCCTGCGGCGGCTGGGACTCGGGCACAGCCTGAACCTGGTGCTCGGTTTCAGTCTGCAGCGGGCCATCCAGCTCGGCGAGCCGCTGCTGGCCGAGCGCGCCATGCACTTCTGGGATCTTTCGCAACGTTGCGCGGACATCGCCTGGGAACTGGCCGACGCCCTCGGCGCGGACGTCGAGCGCTGCTATACCGCAGGGCTGCTGCATCGCCTGGGCGACCTGGCGCTGCTGCGGACATTGCAGGATTGGTGCGATGGCGGCGGCGCGCTGGACGAGGCGCGGCTCGACGAGCTGCTGGGGCGTTTCGGCGCCAGCTTCGGCTCGGCCCTGCGGGCGCGTTGGCGGCTGCCGCTGGAGCTGCGCCGGCTGATCGCTGCGGCGTACCAGTTCGGTGGCGTGCTTTCCCGCGAAGAGCTGATCCTCAGCCTGGCGACCCAGGCCGCCAGCCTGCCCGAGGACGACGCGGAGCAACTGGCCGAGAGCAAGGCTGCCCGCATGCTCGGCCTGGACGGCGAACGACTGGTGAAACTGCTGCAGCCCTGAGCCGTCCTCGCCGTGCCTTTGCAAGGGGCGGCGCCTCCCGTAGGGCGGGTAACGCGGCGCGTCATGCGCCGCTGGGCATGGGGCGCGGTTGCAATCGAGCCTCTGGCCGGGGAGATCGGCACCTACCTGCGCGCCGCCGAGTTGCCGGCCGTGGATGGGCGGAAGCGCGCCTAGCGCCGCAGCTCGGCGCGCAACAGGTCCAACGCCGGGTCGATGTCGTCCCGTTCGATGCAGCCGAAGCCGAAGAGGAAGCCGGCCTGTGCCGGGGTTTCCGCGTAGAAGGGCGGCAGGGTGCCGACCTCCAGGCCTTGCTGGCGCAAATGACGGGCGATGCGCAGCACATCCAGCGGTTCGCGACAGCGCGCCGCGAGGTGGATCCCGGCCACCGCCGGCAGCGCTTCGAGCCAGGGGCTCAGGTCGCCGTGCAGGCGTTCCAGCAGGCGTCCGCGACGCTGGGCGTATTCGCGTTGCAGGCGGCGCGTATGGCGGGCGAAGTCGCCGCGCTGGATGAACAGCGCGAGGGCGCGTTGCTGCAAGGTCTCGCTGTGCCGGTCGACCAGCTTGCGCGCCGCCAGCACCGCTTCGCGCAGGCTTGCCGGCGGCAGCAGGTAGCCGAGGCGCAGCTCGGGGAAGAGGGTCTTGGAAAAGGTCCCGAGGTAGGCCACCTGGCCGTTCCGGTCGAGGCTGCGCAGCGACTCCAGCGAACGCCCGTCGAAGCGGTACTCGCTGTCGTAGTCGTCCTCGATGATCAGCGCCCGGTGGCGCTGCGCCCAGTCCAGCAACTGCAGGCGCCGCTCCAGGCTCATCGGCATGCCCAGCGGGAACTGGTGCGACGGGGTGACGTAGACCAGCTTGGCGTTGTCCGGCAGCAGGTCGAC
The DNA here is from genome assembly GCF_056782835.1 of Pseudomonas sp. 20-5. Taxonomy (NCBI): domain Bacteria; kingdom Pseudomonadati; phylum Pseudomonadota; class Gammaproteobacteria; order Pseudomonadales; family Pseudomonadaceae; genus Pseudomonas; species Pseudomonas sp. 20-5. The sequence goes on from NZ_CM165584.1 coordinate 304,842, forward strand.
GCGCAGCCCCTCGGCGTCCACCGGCACTCCGCGCACCTCGGCGCCGGTGGCCAGCAGGCTGGCGCGGGCCGGCGGATAACCGGGTTCCTCGACCACCGCCAGGTCGCCGGGGTCGAGCATCACCCGGGCCAGCAGGTCGAGTCCCTGCTGGGCGCCCTGGGTGACCATCAGGGCGTTCCAGTCGCACTGCACGGCGCGGTTGATCGCCAGGTAGCGGGAGATCGCCAGGCGCAGTTCGGGGTCGCCTTCGGTTTCCTTGTAGAACGCCGGCGAGCGCTGTTGCAGGCGTAGCGCCTGGAGCACGCAGGTACGCCAGGTATCGAAGGGAAAGCGGCGCTTGTCGGTCGTGCCGCCGGCGAAGCTGTAGCGGAGCGGTGCTCGCTGGTCCATCAGACCGGACTGCGGTTCGATGCGTGCCCAGCGCGCGGCCGGCCGCAACGGACCGTCGGCGCGCTGCGGCGGCGCTTCCCCGGCGGGCCCGCGGGCGACGAAGGTGCCGCTGCCGACCCGGCCTTCGAGGAAGCCCTCGCTGGCGAGGCGCTCGTAGGCTTCGCTGACGGTCTTGCGCGACACTTCCAGGCGTTCGGCGAGGTAGCGCGTGGCTGGCAGGCGATCGCCGGTGGCCAGGCGACCGTGGAGGATCGCGTCGCGCAGCTGGCGATAGAGCTGGCCGACCAGGTCGTGGCGGCCGTCGAGGATCAGTTGCAGTTCCATGGCGAAATTGGCTACCTGGTATTTCTGGTAATTGGCTCTTCGTGGAAGCCAAAGGCAGGCTTAGTGTTACCCCATGCCGCGCCGCTTTCCACCCTCGCGGCTGCCAATCAGCCAAGGAGATTCGCCATGACCACCCGCCTCGAATGGGCCAAAGCCTCCCCCGACGCCTATGCCGCCATGCTCGGCCTGGAAAAGGCCCTGGCCAAGGCCGGCCTGGAACGCCCGCTGATCGAACTGGTCTACCTGCGCACTTCGCAGATCAACGGTTGCGCCTACTGCGTGAACATGCATGCCAACGACGCGCGCAAGGCCGGCGAGACCGAGCAGCGTCTGCAAGCGCTCTGCGTCTGGCAGGAAACCCCCTACTTCACCCCGCGCGAGCGCGCCGCCCTGGCCTGGACCGAGCAACTCGCCCGCCTCAGTCAGGGGGCGTTGCCGCACGGCCTGCTCGACGAACTGCGCGAGCACTTCGACGACAAGGAGATCGCCGAACTGACCCTGGCGGTCTCGGCCATCAACGCCTGGAACCGCTTCGGCGTCGGCATGGGCATGCAACCGGAATGAGGTGGACGGCGATGAAGGCCAATCGATCGATCGCCTGCCTGCTGCTCGCCGCGCTGCCGACGCTGGCCAGCGCCCATGTTGCGGAGAAGGTGGAAACCCTGCACGACCAGGCCCTGGCCGAGATTCCCGGCCATCGTGGGTTGATGCTGACGGTGTCGTTCAAGCCCGGCCAGGTCTCCGCGCCCCATGTGCATCCCGGCTCGGTGTTCGTCTACGTGCTCGAAGGCACCGTGCAGACGCAACTGGAAGGCGGCCCGGTGGAGACCTACACGGTGGGCCAGAGCTGGTACGAGCCGGCGAACGTGCCGCACCTGCTGGCACGCAATCCCGATCCGATGAAGCCGGCCAAGTTGCTGGTCTGGGAGTTGCTCAAGGAGGGCGACCCGATCCTCAAGCCACTGGAGCGCGGCGCCCACTGAGGCGTCGCTCGTTCGCCCGGAGGAGCGTCCGTCATGAGCGCCAGCCAGGTCATCCGTATTCGCGCGCGCAACGGTCAGTCGGAACGGCTTGGCCTGCGCCTGCAACAACTGGTCGAACCGGGGCTGGAGGCGCCGGGTTGCCTGGAGTACCAGGTGCGCAGGGACGCCCTCGAGCCGGATCTCTGGCTGGTGTGCAGCCAGTGGCGGGAAGCGCAGCAGATGTTCGACTACCTGGCCGGCGGCATCCAGCAGGTATTCGCCGAAGTGCTCTGGCGCTCCCTGGCGGCGAGCCTCGAAGTGCAGGATGACGCAGGCTAGAGCAAACCCAGCTCGGCGCAGACGATCAGCACCTGTTCGCGCAGCCAGAGGTTCGCCGGGTGCTGGTCGGCGGCGCGGCTCCATGACAGGTGCAGGGCGAACGGCGGCAGCCCTGACGGTGCGAGGCAGGCGCGATGGCGGCCATCGTCGAGCAGCGCGTGGATACGTCGCGGCAGCATCAGCACGAAGTCGCTGCCCGACAGCAGTTGCAGGGCGGCGACGTAGCTGTTGGCGCGCGCGGCGACTTCGCGGCTGCGGCCCTGGCGTCGCAGCCACGTGTCCACCAGGTTGGCGTTGCTGGCGTCGAGCGGGGTCGGGAAGACGAAGCGGCGCCGGCAGAACTCGTCCAGTTCCAGGCGCTCGTGGCGCGGCTGGGCACGATCCTGCACGCAGAGCAGTTCGTCGCTGAACAGGGCGAGCGCCTGTAGCTCCGGTGCCGGTCGGTGGTACTCGGGACCGAAGTCGAAGACCAGGTCGACCTGGCCGTCGAGCAATGCTTCGGTGGGCAGCTCGGGACCCAGGCGGCGGGTGTCCAGGCCGATCCTCGGGCCGTTGGCGGCGAGCCGTCGCAGGAGTGCCGGAAGGATCAGCAGCTCGACGTATTCCGGCGCGCAGAGGGTAAAGGTACGCGGCTCGCCACGCGGGTCGAAGCTGCCCTGGGCGGCGTGACAGGCGTTGATGCGGGCGAGCATTTCCTCCACGTGGGGCAGCATGGCGCGACTCTTGTGGGTCGGCTGCATGCCGCCGCGGGTGGCGATGAACAGCTCGTCGTCGAAGGCCTGGCGCAGCTTCTTCAGGCAGTAGCTGACCGTCGACGGGCTGAGGCTCAGGTGTTCGGCGACCTCGACGAGGTTCTGTCGTTGGTGGACCTGGAGGAAGACCAGCAGGTCCTGCATGTCGACCTTGCGCAGGCCGTTGGCGATCAGCATCGGGGCGTCCTGACGGCGTCGGGAGCGCCATCAGAACCCGTCCCCTTCCTCAGCGCAAGCTTTCGGCGCCGACGCCTCGCGCCTGCCGCTCGGCGAACAGTGCCGCATAGCGCCGCGGGTCGAAGCGCAGGCCCAGTCCCAGCAGCAGCGCCGCCACCGCGGTCAGTCCGAGCCAGGCGCCGGTGAAGCTGCCGAGGCTGTCGCGCAGCAGCCCGGCGATCCACGGCGAGACCCCGGCGATCAGGTAGCCGGCGCCTTGTACCAGGGCAGCCAGTTGACCGGCGCGTTGCGGCGCGTCGAAGTGGTCGAGGCAGACGATCAAGCCCATGGGGAACAGCCCGCCGATGCCCAGTCCGAGGCACAGCGCCCAGAGCAGCGGCAGGCTGGCCGGCGCCCAGGCGAGGCCGAGGAAGCCGGCCAGCATCAGCGCCGTTAGCCCGACCAGCACCGGGCGGCGATCCCGCGAGCGGCTGGCCAGGGCCGGCGCGAGCAACCCGGAGAGCACCTCCATGGCCGTCAGGAAACCGAGCAGCAACCCGGATTCCTGGGCGCTCCAGCCCTGTTCCAGGTAATAGGGTGCGAGCCAGGCCAGCACGCAGGTGTAGCAGGCCGTGCCGAGGCCGAAGAACAGGACCAGCAGCCAGGTCCGCGGATAGCGCAGGAGGCTCCTGCCCGGCTGCGCGTCGGGCAGGCGCAGGCGGGTGCCGGGTTGCAGCCACCAGGCCAGCAGCGCGAGCGCGGCGAGCGCCGCCCAGGCACCGAGGCCGAGCCGCCAGCCGGCGTGCTCCGCCAGGGTCGGCGCGGCGCTGGCGGACAGCGCCGCGCCAGCCATGATGGCGGTGACGTAGAGCCCCATGCAGAGCGGCGTGCGCGCGCCGAAACGGGCCTTGATCAGGGCCGGCATCAGCGCCTGGATCAGGGCGATGCCGAGACCGGCGAGCATGGCGCTGCCGAGCAGGTCGGGCAGGCCTCGGCTGCCCAGGCGCAGGGCGCTGGCGGCGCCGATCAGCAGCAGGGCGAGGGCCACCGAACGCCACTCGCCGACGCGGCGGGCGATGCCCAGGCCGAAGAACATGCCGAGGCCGAGGGTCAGCACCGGCAGGGCGGTCAGCAGCGAGACGTCGCCGAAGCTGAGCGCGATCTCGCCGCGCATGGCGTTCAGCAGTGGGCCGACGGCGGCCATGGAGGGCCGCAGGTTGAGGCCGACCAGGACGATGGCGGCCATCAGCCAGAGGGTGCGGCCGGGTGGGTTGGCAGTGGGCATGGCGATCTCCTTTCGGGAGCACCATTGCGCCTGCGCCAGGGCGTGGCGGCAAATCAAAATCCGCAGGGCGGATTCGAAAAAATGCGCTGGCCAGGGAGTCGGGGCGGACGCTGGCGCAACGTTGCGAGTCGCGAGGTTATCCGCCCCGTGCGGCGCGTGGCCTCACTCCGCACTCAAGCGCATCAGGCTTTCGCTCAGGGCACGCGCGTGGCGGTCGACGATGATCGGCGCCCAGGGCCTGCCGGAAGCGCTGACCAGCGCGCTGCTCTTGCTGTTCAGGTCGCGCAGGGCCTGGCTCAGGTACTCCCAGCGGTTTTCCAGTTTCTTCAGTCCCGCCGGGTTGGCGCTTTGCGCCACCAGCAGGGCGATGCGCCGGTCGATCAGCGGGACCAGCACGCTCTCGTCCTGGCCGAGATAGTCCCGGGGCTGCTCGCGGGCAGTCTCCAGCCCGCCCAGGTAGGCGCGCGCCAGGTATTGCAGGGACAGGTACTCGACCCGCACCGGCAACTGCCAGAGCGGCAGGGGCTGGCCTGGCGGGGGCGGTGGCACCTGGCGTTCCACCAGGTTGAGGAAGTCACGCAGGGCGCGGCTCAGTTGCTGCGGGTAGCGCCAGGGCAGGTCCTCTTCGCGGGGGCCGTAGGCCGCGCCTTCACGGATGCGCGCCACCAGCGTCTTTTCGTCTTGCCGCAGGAGCACCCCCTCGGGGGCGGCGGCGAGCGCGCGGTCGAGGCTGGCGAGGTCCTTCTCCAGTTGCGCCGCGTGCTGTTCCTGGAAACCCTCGCCGCGCAGCAACAACAGGCTGCCCACCGCGCGACAGGCCTGGACCTGCAGTTGTTGCAGGGCGCGTTGCTGGTCGTCGAGGGCGGCGCGCGCCGGCAGCACCAGCAGCAGGCAGTAAAGACAGAGGACAGCGGGAAGCGCGGGACGGAGCATGGGGAGATCCTGTTGTTGTCGTTATGGATATCCGCACCGAGGGCAGGTGCCCTGCACACGGTAGCCGGCCATGGCGCGCCTGCAAGCGTTCGAAAGTGTGATTCGCGCTCAGCCGTGGGTGGCCGCGCGCAGGCCAGCGAGGTCGAGAATCTCGATGCCGCCGTAGCTGAGCTGGAGGATGCCCTGGGCTTCGAGGTCCTTGAGGATCTGGTTGGTGGTCTGCCGTGACAGCGACAGCATCAATGCCAGCTGTTCCTGCGGCAGGTGCAGGACCTGCCGGCTGCGGCTGTTATCGTAGCCCTCGGCGAGCATCAGCAGGCGCCGCGCCAGGCGTTGTGCGGCCGGCAGCAGGGCCATCTCTTCCAGGGCGATGAATGCCAGGCGCAGCTTGTGGCTCATCAGCAGGGCCACGTCGCGCCAGTAGTGCGGCTCGCGGCGAAGCAGTTCGAGCAGCGCCGCCTGCGGCACCTGGAGTAGCTGGGTGTGGCCTTCGGCGTAGGCGTCGTGGGTGCGCGCCTGGCCGTCGAACAGGGCGATCTCGCCGAACCAGTGCGGCGCTTCCACCAGGATCAGCAGCGCCTCCTTGCCGTTCTCGCTGACCGCGCTGATACGGATCGCGCCCTCGACCACGCAGTACAGTCCGCAGGGCGCGTCGCCGCGGGCGAACAGGCGCTGGCCCGGCGGCAACTGGCGCGGTTGGGCGAGTGCCAGCAGGTGCGTCTGCAAGGCCTCCGGCAAACCCTGGAACCAGCGGCCGGCCTGGAGTTGCGAACGGTAGTCGGTACGCTCGTTCATGTTTGTCGTCTAGCTGACAGAGTGGAAAACCGGGGCGGCGCGATGATGCGAGAACCCTGGCGTGAGACCACAACAATGAAAACCCTAGTCGATCACCTTGCGCAATACGCCGCCTACCACCGCGACCGGCGCAACATCTTCAGCCATTTCATCGGCATTCCGATGATCGTCCTCTCCATCGCCGTGTTGCTGGCGCGGCCGGCGCTGGGGTTCGGCCTGTCTCCGGCGCTGCTGCTGGCGCTCGCCGCGGCGCTGTTCTACCTGCGCCTGGACCTGCGCTTCGGCGTGGCCATGACGGCGCTGCTGGCGCTGACGGTGTGGGGCGCTGCGCAATTGGCGGCGGGGACTACCGCGGCCTGGCTGGGCTGGGGCGTCGGCCTGTTCGTGGTCGGCTGGATCATCCAGTTCGTCGGTCATTACTACGAAGGGCGCAAGCCGGCCTTCGTCGACGATCTCAGCGGGTTGATCGTCGGTCCGCTCTTCGTGCTGGCGGAACTGGCCTTTCTGCTGGGGCTGCGCGGCGACGTGCAGCGCGAGGTCGAGGAGCGCGCCGGCCCGACCTGCATTCGCGAGCACAAGCGGGCGGCGTGAGGCGGTCTCCCGCGAGCGCGGGAGACCGGGGTGGGAGCGTTACTTGCGATCCGCAGCGATGCGCTGGCGGATGTGATCGGCGCGGGCCTGGGAGCCCGGGTGCGAATCGAACATGCTGCTGTCGCCGCCGCCCAGCTTGGCCAGCTTCTCGAAGGCGGTGACCAGGCCCTGGGTGTTCACTCCGCGCTTCTTCAGTAGCTCGTAGGAGAAATCGTCGGCGTCGGATTCCTGGGACTGGGAGAACTGCGCGTTGACCAGCGATTCGGTGAGTTCGCCCAGCTGGGAGCCGGACAGGGCGGCCAGCGCGCCGCTCTTCGAGGCGCCGGCGGCGCCGCGCACCGCGGCGGCCGCGTAGGCGGTCTGGGCGGCCTTGCGGGTGTGGCCGAGGGCGACGTGGCCCATCTCGTGGCCGAGTACGCCTTCGATCTCGTTGTCGCTCATCAGCTCCATCAGCCCGCTGTAGACGCGGATGCAGCCGTTGGCCATGGCCCAGGCGTTGACCTCCTCGGTGAGGTAGACCTTGTAGTTCACCGGCACGCCGTCGATCTGGTCGCCCAGGGCCTTGGCGATCTTGTCCAGGCGCTGGCCGTACTTGCTGTTGGCCGGGGCGATGCGGTTTTGCTGGTCGGACTCGGCGCAGGCCTGGTCGGCGACCTGGCGGACCTCGGCGTCGCTCAGGGTTGCAGCCTTCACCGCCATCATGCCGTGCTGCATGAGGTCCCCCTGGGGCAGGTTCTGGCAGCCGGCCAGGGTGGCGCAGGCGAGGGCCAGGGCGGAAAGGGAAAGACGGGTCTTCATCGTGTGCTCCTTGCGATAGGTGGCGTTCCGTGCCGGACGGGCGTGTTCCGCCCGGTGCCGCGCGCCCGGTGGGGGTCGCGCGGCGGCGGATGATAGCGACTTGTGCCGTTCGTCGGAAGTCCCGCGAAGGCCGCAGGCCCGCCCTGGCGGGTGCGCAATGCGTCCCTGGCGTCAGTGGAAACCGCGCCAGGCGAGGTCGGCGCCGAGCAGCAGGAGACCGACGAAGAAGCAGCGCCTGAACAGCGTCGCGCTGATCCGCTGGCGCAGCCACTGGCCGAGGAGCATCCCGCCCAGCGCCGGGACCAGGGTCAGCAGCGAGGCGCCGAGCATCTGCGGTTCGAGCAGGTCGCCATGCACGCCGAGAGTGACCGCCAGGGCCAGGGTCGAGGCGCTGAACGACAGGCCGAGGGCCTGGACCAGTTCGTCGCGCTGCAATCCTAGGGCTCCCAGGTAGGGCACCGCGGGAATCACGAAAATCCCGGTGACCGCGGTCAGCGCGCCGGTCGCCAGCCCGACCAGCGGGCCGGCCCAGGGCTCGTGGCGTGCCGGCAGGTGCAGCGGGATCGCGGCCAGGCCGAGCAGCGCGTAGGCCGCCAGGGCCAGGCCGAGCACGCCGGTGGCCTGCCTTGGTGCGTCGCCGCCGAGCCATGCGCCGACCAGCAGGGTGCCCACGATCACCCCGAGCAGCAGGCCGGCCAGGCGCTTCATCAAGCCGAGGAAGCGCGGGCCGCAGGCGAGCTGCCAGAGGTTGGTCACCATCGACGGCACGATCAGCAGCGCCGCCGCCTGCATCGGCGGCATGGCCAGGCCGAGCAGGCCCACCGAGACCGTCGGCAGGCCCAGGCCGACCACGCCCTTGACGAAGCCCGCGAGAAGGAAGGTGAGGGCGATCAGTGGGATCAGGGCGTGGAGGTCGACGGACATGCGGGTTCTTCCTTGTCTCGGGCTGGCGCGAACGGGCGATGGCGGCCAGTATCTCTCGTCGTCGACAGGCAATGTTTCATCCGGAGGTGAAGCATGCAATTCAATCCCGGCTTCAGTTCGCTGGCGGCGCTGCTCGCCGATCCCGGCCGCGCGCAGATGATCTGGGCACTGATGGATGGCAGCGCCCGCCCGGCCAGCGAGCTGGCGCTGCTGGCGGGCGTCTCGCCGTCCTCCGCCAGCGGCCACCTGGGACGGCTGGTCGAGGGCGGCGTGCTGAGCCTGGAGGCGCGCGGGCGCAATCGCTTCTATCGCCTGGCCGGGCCGGAAGTGGGACAGGCGGTGGAAGCGCTGGCCAGCGCCTCCCTGGCCCTGCAGCCGCAGCGGCGCAGCCTGCCGCCGAGCCACGGCACGCCGTCGGCGTTGCGCGAGGCGCGGACCTGCTACGACCACCTGGCCGGCGAACTCGCGGTCGGTGTGTTCGCACGGATGCTGGATGCCGGCTGGATCGAGCAGGAGGGCAGGACGCTGCGCCTGAGCGCGACCGGCGAGGCCGGGCTGGCCAGGTTGGGAATCGACCTGGCGGAGGTCCGCCGCCGCCGTCGGCAGTTCGCCTGCGCCTGCCCCGACTGGAGCGAACGCAAGCCGCACCTCGGCGGCGCGCTGGGGGCGGCGTTGCTGGAGGCCTGTCTGCGCCAGGGCTGGTTGCGGCCGCAGGACGGCTCGCGGGCGTTGCAGGTGTCGTCGAAGGGCCGCGCGGGACTGCGCGGCCTGGCGGAGCGCACGGCGGGCTGAACCCGCCGCGGGATCAGAGATTGGCCACCGGCTGGAAGGCCTTCGGCTTGAAGTAGAGGGTCTCGCCGCGGGCCAGGCCGGCCAGGCTGTCGTGGTCCTTCACCACTTCGGCTTCGATCAGTTCGTCCTGGCCGTCGACCTTCAGCGTTACCCGGGTGATCGCCCCCAGCGGACGGATGTCGCGGACCTCGGCGGCGCGGTGCTCGGCCACCGCGGAACGCGACAGCGACACTTCGTGGGGGCGGAACAGCAGGTGCTGGTCGTTGCCCAGTTGCAGGCGGTTGGAGTCGCCGAGGAAGTGGTAGACGAAATCGCTGGCCGGGTTCTCGTAGACCTCGCCGGGCGAGCCGATCTGCTCGATCACGCCCTTGTTCATCACCACGATGCGGTCGGCCACTTCCATCGCTTCTTCCTGGTCGTGGGTGACGAACACCGAGGTCAGGTTGATCTCCTCGTGCAGGCGCGCCAGCCAGCGGCGCAGCTCCTTGCGTACCTTGGCGTCGAGGGCGCCGAAGGGTTCGTCGAGGAGCAGGATCTTCGGCTCCACCGCTAGCGCGCGGGCCAGGGCGATACGCTGCCGCTGGCCGCCGGAGAGCTGCTCGGGATAGCGGTCGGCGAGCCAGTCGAGCTGCACCATGTTGAGCAGCTCGTGGACCTTGGCCTTGATCGCGGACTCGCCCGGCCGCTCGCCCTTGGGCTTCATGCGCAGGCCGAAGGCGACGTTGTCGAACACCGTCATGTGGCGGAACAGCGCGTAGTGCTGGAAGACGAAGCCGACGTTGCGGTCGCGCACGTCGTGCTGCGAGACGTCCTCGCCATGGAACACGATGTTGCCGGCGTCCGGGGTTTCCAGCCCGGCGATGATCCGCAGCAGGGTGGTCTTGCCGCACCCGGAGGGGCCGAGCAGGGCCACCAGCTCGCCGCTCTGGATATCCAGGTTGATGTTGTCCAGGGCCTTGAAGGCGTTGAAGTTCTTGCTGACGTTACGGATTTCGATGCTCATGGTTCATTCCTCGTCAGCATTGCTTTTCAGTCGGGACATGCGGGATTCGCTCCACTGCTTGAGCAGAAGGATGACCAGCGCCATCAGCAGCAACAGGCTGGCGACGCTGAAGGCGGCGACATGGTTGTATTCGTTGTAGAGGATCTCGACGTGCAGCGGCAGGGTGTTGGTGACACCGCGGATATGCCCGGAAACCACCGACACCGCGCCGAACTCGCCCATCGCCCGCGCGGTGCAGAGCACCACGCCGTAGATCAGGCCCCACTTGATGTTCGGCAGGGTCACGTGCCAGAACATCTGCCAGCCGTTGGCGCCGAGCAGGCGGGCGGCTTCCTCCTCCTGGGTGCCCTGCTCCTGCATCAGCGGGATCAGTTCGCGGGCGACGAAGGGCACGGTGACGAAGAGGGTCGCCAGGACGATGCCGGGCACCGCGAAGACGATCTGGATGTCGTGGTCGCTCAGCCATTCGCCGAAGTAGCCCTGGGCGCCGAACAACAGCACGTAGATCAGGCCGGCGATCACCGGCGAGACCGAGAACGGCAGGTCGATCAGGGTCACCAGGATGCTCTTGCCGCGAAACTCGAACTTGCTCACGCACCAGGCGGCGGCGACACCGAACAGCAGGTTGAGCGGCACCGAGATGGCCACCGCGATCAGGGTCAGCTTCAGCGCGGCCAGCGCGTCGGGTTCGAGGATCGCCTCGAAGAAGGTGCCGAAACCCTGCTTCAGCGCCTCGCTCAGGACCACGTAGAGCGGCAGCAGGAGGAACAGGGCGAAGACCAGCCAGGCCAGGACGATCAGGGCCAGGCGGCCGCCGGCGTTGCCGCGGCGGGAGGCGCTGGCGGTGGCAGCGGAAATGCTTGCACTGGACATGGCGCCCTCCTTACGGGGTTTCGATGCGACGCTGCAGCAGGTTGATCAGCAGCAGCAGGATGAAGGACACCACCAGCATCAGCACGCCGATGGCGGTGGCGCCGGTGTAGTCGTACTGGTCCAGCTTGACCATGATCAGCAGCGGCAGGATCTCGGTCTTCATCGGCATGTTGCCGGCGATGAAGATCACCGAGCCGTATTCGCCGACGCCCCGGGCGAAGGCCAGGGCGAAACCGGTCAGCCAGGCCGGCAGCAGCGCCGGCACGAGGATATGGCGGAACACCTGCAGCGGCCTGGCGCCGAGGCAGGCGGCGGCTTCCTCGACTTCCTTGGGAATGTCGGCGAGCACCGGCTGCACCGTGCGGACCACGAACGGCAGGGTCACGAAAGTCAGCGCCAGGGTGATCCCCAGGGGGGTATAGGCGATCTTGAAGCCGAGGTCGCTGGCGAACTGGCCGACCAGGCCGGCCGGCGCATAGAGCGCGGTGAGGGCGATACCGGCGACGGCGGTGGGCAGGGCGAAGGGCAGGTCGATCATGGCATCGATGATCTTCCGTCCGGGGAATTCGTAGCGCACCAGGACCCAGGCCAGCAGCGTGCCGATCAAGCCGTTGAGCACGGCGGCGGCGAGCGCGGTGCCGAAGCTCAGCTTGAGCGCGGCGAGCACCCGCGGCGCGCTGATGATGGCCCAGAATTGCTCCCAGCTGAGCTGGGTGGTCTTGAGGAACATGGCCCCCAGCGGGATCAGGACCAGCAGGCTGAGGTACACCAGGGTGTATCCCAGGGTCAGCCCGAAGCCGGGTATGACCGGGGAAATGCGTCGTGACATGTTCTGTCCTTACTCTGCGTTGGAACGCTTGGTGGCTCTCCCGGTGCCGGTTCCTTCCGGCAGTGGGCCCGGTACGGGACCGGGCCTGCTAGCCCCCTCGCCCGTCCGGGAGAGGGTCTGGGAGAGGGGCCGTGGTTCGGGCGACGGGTCTGCCGTCGCGATCATTGCGCCTGGTAGATCTGGTCGAAGATGCCCCCGTCGTTGAAGAACTTCGGCTGGGCCGTCTTCCAGCCGCCGAAATCGGAGTCGACGGTGACCAGGTTCAGTTTCGGGAACTGCGTGGCGAACTCGGCGGCGACCTTCTGGTTGCGCGGCCGATAGAAGTTCTGTGCGGCGATGCGCTGGCCTTCCTCGCTGTACAGGTATTGCAGGTAGGCCTCGGCGACCTTGCGGGTGCCTTTCTTCTCGACCACCTTGTCGACCACCGCGACCGGCGGTTCGGCGAGGATGGAGATGGAGGGTACGACGATCTCGAAGTTTTCCCCGCCCTGTTCCTTCTTCGCCAGGAACGCCTCGTTCTCCCAGGCCAGCAGCACGTCGCCGATCTGGTTGTTGACGAAGGTGATGGTCGAGCCGCGGGCGCCGGTGTCGAGCACCGGTACGTGCTTGTACAGCGCCTGCACGTAGTCCTTGGCCTTCTCGTCGCTGCCGTACTGCTTCTTCGCCCAGGCCCAGGCGGCGAGGAAGTTCCAGCGCGCGCCGCCGGAGGTCTTCGGGTTCGGCGTGATGACTTCCACGCCTTCCTTGGTCAGGTCGCCCCAGTCCTTGATTCCCTTGGGGTTGCCCTTGCGCACCAGGAACACGATGGTCGAGGTGTAGGGGGTGCTGTTGTCCGGCAGGCGTGCCTGCCAGTCGGCCGGCAGCAGCTTGCCGAGCTTGTGCAGTTCGTCGATGTCGCCGGCCAGGGCCAGGGTCACCACGTCGGCCTTGAGCCCGTCGATCACCGCGCGGGCCTGCTTGCCGGAGCCGCCGTGGGACTGCTGGACGGTCAGGTCCTCGCCGCCCTGGGCCTTCCAGTGCTTGATGAAGGCCGCGTTGTAGGCCTGGTACAGCTCGCGGGTCGGGTCGTAGGAAACGTTCAGCAGTTGCGTGGCTGCGGCAACCGGGCCGGAGACCAGGGCGCTGGCGAGTGCGGCCAGGGCGAAATGACGAAGGGACATGTGCAGCTCCTAGGTGTGTGCTGTTTCGATTGTTCTAATGGGGTGTTGGCGGAACGACGGGAACACGGGGCGTCAGGCGCGCATTCGCGGCCGACAGCTGCAGTACCGGTGCGGATGGGGTATCGAACGGATGTTCATGGCGAGACGCCTCCGGTGGTCCAGTCGGGTCGTGTGCTTCAGGCCTGCTTGACGGCCGGTTGCTGCAGACGGAATTTTTCCTTGCGCTCGATCTGCACCACCTGGCCGTTGTGCACGGTGATCTCGACGGCGCCGAAGCGAAGGCCGCGCAGGGCACTCTGGATTTCACGCAGGATGGTGGCTTCGTCCTGGCCATCCAGGCTTCTGAGGGTTGCGCTCATGGGTCTCTGCTCCTGTGGCTCGAGGTGCCGCGTTGCTCGACGAAGTGGAGGCGGCGTGAGGCGCATAGTAAGCAGTGGGCAATATTCTTAAAAATATTGTTTAAGAATCTTTATAGGTAAAGTGGTTATAAGACGGCGAAGCGGCCCGGCTTCGCCGCCAGGCTCAGTCTTCCGGCAACGCCACGGGCGGCAGGTCGAAGCGCAGCGCTTCCGCCGGTTGCGGCCGTCCGTACCAGTAGCCTTGGCCGAAGTCGCAGCCATGTTCGCGCAGGAACAGCGCCTGGTCCTGGTGCTCGATACCCTCGGCAACCACCCGCAGGCCCATGCTTTGCGCCAGGGCAACGATCGCACGGGCGATCGCGGCGTCGTCCACCGCGCCGGGCAGGCCGGCGACGAAGCCCTGGTCGATCTTCAGCTTGTGTACCGGCAGCCGCTTGAGGCGCATCAGCGAGGAATAGCCGGTGCCGAAGTCGTCGATGGCCAGGTTCACGCCGAGGATGCGCAGGCGGCAGAGCAGGTTGAGGGACTGCTCGAAGTCCTCCATCACTGCGCTTTCGGTGACTTCCAGCTCCAGGTAGCGGGGCTCCAGCCCGGACTCTTCCAGGGCGTTGGCGATCCTTTCCTCCAGGCCGCCGCGGTTGAACAGCCGGCTGGAGACGTTGACCGCGACGAACTCCAGTTCGACGCCGCGCTGTTGCCATTCGCGCATCTGCCGGCAGGCCCGCTTGAGCACCCAATTGTCCAGCGCGGCGATCAGCCCGCATTCCTCCGCCACCGGGACGAACTCGCCTGGCGGCACCAGGCCGCGCTCGGGATGCTGCCAGCGCACCAGCGACTCGACGCCGACGATCCGCCCGCTGGCCAGGTCGTGCACCGGCTGGTAGTGGACGCGCAGTTCGTCGTGATCCAGCGCATGGCGCAGGGCCGATTCCACCTGGACATGGGCGCGGGCCCGGGCGGTCAGCACGCGGGTGTAGAAGGCGTAGGCGTTACGCCCGCTGTCCTTGGCCTGGAACAGCGCGGCGTCGGCATGCTGCATCAGGTGGTCGACGTCGCTGGCGTCTTCCGGGTAGAGGCTGACACCGAGGCTGGCGCTGATATAGATCGGCTGGCAGTGGATGTCGAACGGCGCGTTGAAACCGTCGAGTATGCGCTGCGAGAGTCGCGCGACGGCTTCCGGGTCGTCGTTCTCGACGAGGATGGCGAATTCGTCGCCGCCCAGTCGCGACAGCAGGCAGCGCTCGTCGAGCTGGTGTTGCAGGCGCTTGCTGACCTCCTTGAGGAGCATGTCGCCAGTTGTATGGCCGAGGCTGTCGTTGATGTGCTTGAAGTGGTCGAGGTCGATCAGCAGCAGGGCCCCGGCCACCGTCCGGTCCTTGCCGTTCTCCAGCGCCTGCTCGATGCGCTCGCGCAGCAGCACGCGGTTGGGCAGGCCGGTCAGCGAGTCGTGGTGGGCGAGGAAGTCCAGCTCGTTCTCCGAGCGCTTGATGCTGCTCAGGTCGGAGAACACCCCGACGTAGTGGGTCAGTTGGCCCTGGTCGTTGCGCACCGCGCGGATGTGCAGCCACTGCGGGTAGATCTCGCCGCTCTTGCGACGGTTCCAGATCTCTCCGCTCCAGACGTCCTGCTCGCGCAGGGCCAGCCACAGGCGCTGGTAGAACGCCTGGTCCTGGCGGCCGGAGCGGAGGATCGCCGGGGTCTTGCCGAGCACGTCCTCGGAACGGTAGCCGGTGATGCGCTCGAAGGAAGGGTTGACGTGCACGATCACCGCCTGGGCATCGGTGACCAGAACGCCCTCGCGGGTGCTGTCGAATACCGCCGCGGCCTGGCGCAGGTGGTCTTCCTTGAGCCGCTGCAGGGTGATGTCGCGGGCCACGCCGGTGTAGTGCAGCGGCTTGCCCAGGGCATCGCGGAGGACCCGGCCGCGCGAGTGGATCCAGCGGTAGTCGCCGTCCTTGTGGCGCAGGCGGTAGATGTGGTCGAGATTGTCGGTCAGGCCCTGCAGGTGGTTGCGGTGGGCCTCCAGCACGGTGGCGTACTCTTCCGGGTGCAGGCGCTTCTTCCAGGTCTCGATGGGGTCGCCGAGTTCCTCCGGGGCGAGGCCGATCAGCGCGGCGTAGCCCGGCGAGACGAACATCCGGTCGGTCACCAGGTCCCAATCCCAGAGTCCGTCGCGCACCGCTTCCAGGGCACGGTTCAGGCGCTGCTCGCTGCCGTGCAGTTCGTCGTAGGCCTGGGCCTTGCGGCGAAACTGGCGTACCAGGTAGAGGTACAGGAGCAGGCCGGTGGCGGCGAAGAAGAACAGCCGCTTGGCGGTCATCCAGAACACCAGCTGGTCGTGGTCCTGGACCTGGTTTTGTAACAAATGATCGCTCAGGAACGCCCAGGCGATGGCGATTGCGAGATAAGCCAGGCTCAGGCGAAGGGCACTCAGGCGGGGGCTCATGGGATTTTCAGTGGGCAATTATTGGCCGGGCAGTATAAATGATGGCCATCCGGCCCTGTTCATATCTAAAAGAACGGATGGTAATCCCCAGCCGCTTGGTGATAATGCCCCCAGGTTTTGTCAGACAAGGCCCTCATCACTCCCAAATCCCCCCGAGGTTCAGTACCGCCTATGTGGTTCAACGGTTTTCTCGACCTGTCGCCCTGGCAACTGGTGGCAGTTACCCTGGTGCTGACGCATATCACCATCGTCAGCGTGACCGTCTACCTGCATCGCTATTCCGCCCACCGTGCACTCGACCTGCACTCTGCGTTGCAGCACTTCTTCCGTTTCTGGTTGTGGTTGACCACAGGGATGAACACGCGCGAATGGACCGCGATCCACCGTAAGCACCATGCCAAGTGCGAGACCGTCGAGGATCCGCACAGCCCGGTGCACAAGGGCCTGTTCACCGTCCTGCGCGCAGGCGCTGAGCTGTACAAGGCCGAGGCGAAGAACCAGGACACCCTGCGCATCTACGGCAAGAACTGCCCGGACGACTGGATCGAGCGCAATCTCTACTCGCGCTTCCCGATCGGCGGCGTGGTGCTGATGGCGCTCATCGACCTGGCCCTGTTCGGCGCCCTTGGCCTGACCGTCTGGGCCGTGCAGATGGTATGGATTCCGTTCTGGGCCGCCGGCGTGGTCAACGGCCTCGGCCACGCGGTCGGCTATCGCAACTTCGAATGCCGCGACGCCGCCACCAACCTGGTGCCCTGGGGCATCCTCATCGGTGGCGAAGAGCTGCACAACAACCACCACACCTACCCGAACTCGGCCAAGCTGTCGGTGAAGAAGTGGGAATTCGACCTGGGCTGGGCCTGGATCAAGCTGTTCAGTTTCCTGCGCCTGGCCAGGGTCGCCCGGGTCGCGCCGATCGCCCATCGGGTCGAAGGCAAGCACAGCCTGGACATGGATACCGCCATGGCGATCCTCAACAACCGCTTCCAGATCATGGCGCAGTACCGCAAGCTGGTGATCGCGCCGCTGGTCAAACAGGAAGTGGCCAAGGCCGACGAGTCGGTGCGCCACCTGTTCCGCCGCGCCAAGCGCCTGCTGTCGCGCGAGACCAGCCTGCTGCAGGACCGCCACCACGTGCGCATCGACTCGATGCTCGCCCACAGCCAGGCGCTGAAGGTGATCTACGAGAAGCGCCTGGCGTTGCAGCAGATCTGGGCCAAGACCAGCGCCAACGGCCACGACATGCTGGCGGCGATCAAGGACTGGGTGCATGAGGCGGAAGCCAGCGGTATCCAGTCGCTGAAGGAGTTCGCCGCGCAACTGAAGACTTACTCGCTGCGTCCCGCCTGACGCCTGGCGCGCCCTCGCGGGTGCGTCAGCCGCCTCTGCAACGCGCCGGCTCCTGCCGGCGCGTTGCGTTTCGGCGTCGCCAATGCGACGCCCCGCCGATACTTCTCTTCCTCCGCAAGTCGACTTGCCCGATCCGGGATTCAGCCCGGGCGGCGCCCGGCCTATCTTCGGCGTGCCCAGGCGCCACGCCGGGCGTCACGCAGAACAACAAGAAAAGGAGCGCGGGCGATGTTGCTGGATTACCTGATCATGCTGGTCTACGCCCTGGCCATGCTGGGCCTGGGCTGGTACGGAATGCGCAAGGCGAAGAGCCAGAGCGATTTCCTCGTCGCCGGACGCCGCCTCGGCCCCGGCCTCTACCTGGGGACCATGGCCGCGGTGGTGCTCGGCGGCGCGTCGACCATCGGTACGGTCAAGCTCGGCTACCAGTTCGGCCTGTCCGGCTTGTGGCTGGTGTTCATGCTCGGCCTGGGGATCATCGTCCTCAGCCTGGTGTTCTCGCGGCAGATCGCGCGCCTGCGGGTGTTCACCGTGACCCAGGTGCTGGAGCAGCGCTACCAGGCCTCCTCGCGCCTGATCGGCGGGGTGGTCATGGTCGCCTACGACCTGATGGTGGCGGTCACCGCGACCATCGCCATCGGCTCGGTCACCGAGGTGGTATTCGGCATCCCGCGGATCCCGGCGATCCTCTGCGGTGGCGGGATCGTCATCGTCTATTCGGTGATCGGCGGCATGTGGTCCCTTACGCTGACCGACATCATCCAGTTCGTGATCAAGACCGTCGGTATCTTCCTGGTCCTGCTGCCGTTGTCGATCGACGGCGCCGGTGGCCTGGCGCGCATGCAGGAGGTGCTGCCGGCGGGCTTCTTCGACCTCGGCCACATCGGCCTGGATACCATACTCACCTACTTCCTCCTGTACTTCTTCGGTGCGCTGATCGGCCAGGACATCTGGCAGCGGGTGTTCACCGCGCGCAGCGAGACGGTGGTGCGCTACGCCGGGCTTGGCGCCGGCGTCTACTGCATGCTCTACGGCGCCGCCTGCGCGCTGATCGGCGCGGCGGCGCGGGTCCTCCTGCCGGACCTGGCGGTGCCGGAGAACGCCTACGCCGAGATCACTCGCGAGGTACTGGCGCCGGGCCTACGCGGCCTGGTGGTGGCGGCCGCGCTGTCGGCGATCATGTCCACCGCCAGTGGGTGCCTGCTGGCGGCGGCCACCGTGCTGCAGGAAGACATCTACGCGCGCTTCCTGCGCCCCGGTACCACCAGCGACATCCGCCTGAGCCGTTGCATCACCCTGCTGATGGGCGTGGCGATGCTGGTCCTGGCGTGCCTGGTCAACGATGTCATCGCGGCCCTGAGCATCGCCTACAACCTGCTGGTCGGCGGCCTGCTGGTGCCGATCGTCGGCGCGCTGCTGTGGCGTCGGGCCAGTCCGCAGGGAGCGATCGCCAGCATCGTCGCCGGTTGCCTGGCGGTGATCGTCTGCATGGCCCGCGACGGCCTGCTCGCCAACTCGCCGATCGTCTACGGCCTGCTGGCCAGCCTGGCGACCTTCGTCGCGGTCAGCCTGGCTACCCGTCCTGCCGCCAGCCTGCGAGCCCAGCCGGAATGAACTCACCGCGCCGGGCGGCGCCCGGCGCTTTCTTCCCGCCACACGGAGACGCCCCATGTCGAACGACCATCCGCAGCCCCTCGACGCCGCCGAGATTCCACGCTTCGCCGGTATCCCGACCTTCATGCGCCTGCCGGCGTTCACCGACCCGGCGGCGCTGCAGGTCGGCCTGATCGGCGTGCCCTGGGATGGCGGCACCACCAACCGCGCCGGTGCCCGCCATGGCCCGCGCGAGGTGCGCAACCTGTCCAGCCTGATGCGCAAGGTGCATCACGTCAGCCGCATCGCGCCCTACGACCTGGTGCGGGTCGGCGACCTCGGTGATGCGCCGGTGAATCCCATCGACCTGCTCGATTCGCTGCGCCGCATCGAAGGCTTCTATCGCCAGGTCCATGCCGCCGGTACCCTGCCGCTGTCGGTCGGTGGCGACCACCTGGTGACCCTGCCGATCTTTCGCGCCCTGGGTCGCGAGCGGCCGCTGGGCATGGTGCATTTCGATGCGCATTCCGATACCAACGACCGCTACTTCGGCGACAACCCCTACACCCACGGCACGCCATTCCGCCGAGCCATCGAGGAAGGCCTGCTCGATCCGCTGCGCACGGTGCAGATCGGCATCCGCGGCTCGGTGTATTCGCCGGACGACGACGCTTTCGCCCGCGAGTGCGGCATCCGCGTGATCCACATGGAGGAGTTCGTCGAACTGGGCGTCGAGGCGACCCTGGCCGAAGCGCGGCGGGTGGTGGGCGCCGGGCCGACCTATGTGAGTTTCGACGTCGACGTGCTCGACCCGGCCTTCGCGCCCGGCACCGGCACCCCGGAGATCGGCGGCATGACCAGCCTCCAGGCCCAGCAGCTGGTCCGCGGCCTGCGCGGGCTGGACCTGGTCGGCGCCGACGTGGTGGAAGTCTCGCCGCCGTTCGATGTCGGCGGCGCCACGGCGCTGGTGGGGGCGACCATGATGTTCGAGCTGCTCTGCCTGCTTGCCGAGTCGGCCGCGCGAAGCGCCTGACGGCGTTCCGCCGGCCCGGCTTTGGCGCTATAACGAAGGCGGACCGAACGCCATGGGGGCGGGAATGCTGGGCAACCTCAACGACATCGACCTGCGCATGCTGCGCACCTTCTGCGCCATCGTCGAGGCCGGCGGCTTCACTGCCGCCCAGGCGCGCCTGAACACCAGCCTGTCGCGCCTGAGCGTGCTGGTGCGCGACTTGGAGGTGCGCCTGGGCTATTCCCTGTGCCGGCGCGGCAACGGCGGTTTCCAGTTGACCGAGGAGGGGCAGGAGCTCTACGACGCCGCGCTCGGCCTGTTCAGCGACATCGCCCGTTTCCGCGAGCAGGTCCGTGGCCTCGGCGGGCGCGATCGCGAGGCGTTGCACCTGGGCTGCGTCGATGGCGTCATCGGCCAGCATTGCCTACCGTTGCCGCTGGCCATCCGGCTGTTTCGCCAGCGCGCCCCGGAGGTGCTGCTCAAGCTGCACACGCGGCGTCCCGACGAACTCGAGCACGCGGTGCTGGAAGAGCGCCTGCAACTGGCGGTGGGGGCCTTCCACCACCGGTTGTCCGGGCTCTACTACCAACCCCTGTTCCGCGAGGAGCAGAACCTCTATTGCGGCAGCGCGCACCCCTTCTTCGCCCGGGCGGACGACGAACCGGCGCTGGACGAGATCTGCGCCGCCGACTATGTCGGCCGCGGCTACATGGCGGAAAACCACCGCCCGCACGACCTGCGCTTCAACCAGGGAACCGACGCCTACACCATGGAGGCCATCGCTACCCTGGTCTTCAGCGGTACCTACATCGGCTACCTGCCGACGCACTATGCCGCCACCTGGGTCGCCGAAGGGCGCATGCGGGCGATCCGGCCACGGCAACTGGCCTACGACTCGGAATTCCATTGCATTACCCGCCAGGGACACGAAGAACGACCGACCCTGACCCTGTTCCTGCGCTCGCTGTTCGAGGCGCAGAAACAACTGGGCGTGCAGGCTCCGGCGAATACGAACGGCATCGCTCGGCAATTGTGACCGAGCGCACTGGCTGGAGCCTTTCCCTGCCGTTCGGCGGGCATTTCTGTATCGCCGCGACCCCTGCGCTAAGTTGGCGGTCGAACCCGTTCCGCGAGCAGAGCGACGATCCATGGACGACCTAACCGGCATTCCCGAAGACCCGCAGGAGGCCGCGCTGGCCTTGCTGCACAGCCGTGCCGAAGTGGCCCGGCTGAAGGAGCGCGAGCAACTCTTCAGCGCCTTGCTGGCCAGCGTCAACTCGGTGCTCTGGGCCTACGACTGGCAGAACCGGCGAATGGTCTACGTCAGCCCCGCCTACGAGAAAATCTTCGGCCGTTCCGCGGCGCTGCTGCTGGCGGACTACGAGGAATGGCGCAACAGCATCTACCCGGACGACCTCGACTACGCCGACAGCAGCCTGCTGCAGGTGCTCGAACGTGGCGCCGTGGAACAACGCGAATACCGCATCGTGCGTGGCGACGGCGAGGTCCGCTGGCTCAACGACAAGTGCTTCGTCAGCCGCCAGGGCGAGGCGGGACTGCCGCTGATGGTGGTGGGCATCGCCGAGGACATCACCGACAAGAAGCACATGGAGAGCGAGCTGCAACGGCTGGCCACCACCGATGTGCTGACCCAGAGCAGCAACCGTCGCTATTTCTTCGACAGTGCCGAGGCGGCCTTCAAGGAGTGTCGCCGCGAGGGGATACCGTTGGCGTTCCTGCTGCTGGACGTCGATGACTTCAAGAAGATCAACGACCGCTTCGGCCACCAGGTCGGCGACCAGGTCCTCCAGCGTATCGCCCAGAGCGGCAGTGCCGCGTTGCGCCGTGGCGACCTGTTCGGGCGGATCGGCGGCGAGGAGTTCGCCGTGCTGCTGCCCGGCTGCGACGAGCAGACCGCGCGACAGATCGGCGAACGCCTGCAGCGCGAGGTGCAACGCCTGCGCTTCCAGGAGGGCGAACAAAGCTTCGGGATCACCGTCAGCCAGGGCCTGACGGTCCTCCAGGCTGATGACGAGGGGCTCGGTGCCCTCTACAGCCGGGCCGACGCCGCGATGTACTCGGCCAAGCGCCAGGGCAAGGACTGCATCGTCGTGGGCTGACCGCTGGGCAAACGTTTCCGTTTTGTCGACGGCGCCACGGAATACCTCTTTGGGGAGGCGACCGGCAGGCTGCGGCTGCGGTACAATATTCCTTAAAGCTATTAAATACGAATAATTAATTCTTTTTAGGTTTATTGCGGATATTTTACTGTTTATTACCCACGCGCTATAAAGCGCAGGAAATAACGATTTTCTGAAACGTGGCGGTAACTCGCCAGAAAGGAAGCTGTAATAGGCGGTTTTCTGCCGATACCCTCCGGCCCGTCAGCCGGGAGAAGGGCAGGAAGCCCGAGAGGACGCGAAGGCGGAGCCCGATGGAAAGATTGGCTTACAAATTGCCTTCACTGGCGGTGGGTCGAGACACCCGCCGCACAATAACAAGACACGAGTACACCCATGCACACGCTTCCGTTCGCTGCCTCCCTGCCTGCTTGCCTGCCCCGTCGTTCCATCGTCGCGGGTTGCGCCGTTTCCTGATCCATCGAATGCCGAGTTTCGCGCGCGCCATCTTCCGGGATGGTTCGGCGCTCAGTGTTTCAACGACCGGTCGGGCCCACGCGTTCCACTTCCCCCGACCGGAAGACAATTAGCAATACCAATGGGGAAAAGACCAATGAAGAGTCGCAAGATCAACAAGTCACGACTGGCCCTGGCCATCACTGCCGGTACCCTCGGTGCCCTGGCGCAACAGGCGGTCGCCGCCGGTTTCATCGAGGACAGCAAGGCATCGCTGACCCTGCGCAACTTCTACATCAATACCGACAACCGCAATGGCAGCGCCTCGCCGAGCAAGCAGGAAGAGTGGGGCCAGGGCTTCATCCTGAATTACCAGTCGGGCTTCACCCAGGGCACCGTCGGCTTCGGCGTCGACGCGCTGGGCCTGCTCGGCGTGCGCCTGGACGGCGGCGGCCGTGCCGGCAAGAGCGGCCTGGACCGCCAGCCGGGCACCGTGTTCCCGCTGGAAAGCAACGGTGAGCCGGTGCACGACTTCGCCAGCCTGGGCCTGACCGCCAAGGCCAAGGTGTCCAACACCGAGTTCCGCTACGGCACCCTGCAGCCGAAGCTGCCGGTGGTCACCTACAACGACGGCCGCCTGCTGCCGGTCACCTTCGAGGGCGGCCAGGTCACCTCGACCGATCTCAAGGACTTCACCCTGGTTGCCGGCCAACTGGAGCACTCCAAGGGCCGTAACTCCACCGACAACCGCAGCCTGAGCATCGCCGGCGCCAACGGCAGCAGCGCCAGCTCGCGCGACAGCAACAAGTTCTACTACGCGGGTGGCGACTACAAGGTCAACAAGGACCTGACCCTGCAGTACTACTACGGCAACCTGGACGACTTCTACAAGCAGCACTTCCTCGGCCTGATCCACAACTGGCAGATTGGCCCGGGCGTCCTGAAGACCGACCTGCGTGCCTTCGACAGCAGCTCCGACGGCAAGAACGGCAGCCGTTCCGGCCGTGCCGACGGCTACGTCAGCAGCGGCTACTACGGCAGCGGCGTGACCAAGGGCGAAGTCGACAACCGCGCCTTCAGCGGTCTCTTCACCTATACCGTCAGCGGCCACAGCATCGGCGCCGGCTACCAGATCCTCAACGGCGACAGCGACTTCCCGTTCCTGAACCGTGGCGATGGCGAAGGTTCCACCGCGTACCTGATCACCGACGTGCAGATCGGCAAGTTCCAGCGTGCCGGCGAGCGCACCTGGCAGGTCCGCTACGGCTACGACTTCGCCACCGTCGGCGTGCCGGGCCTGACCTTCAACACCATTTACCTGAGCGGCGACAAGATCAAGACCGCCCGCGGCGACCAGAGCGAGTGGGAACGCGATATCTCCCTGGCCTACGTGATCCCGGACGGCACCTTCAAGGGCCTGGGCTTCACCTGGAAGAACGCCTCCTTCCGCAGCGGCCTGCCGGCCGCCGGTTCGAGCAACAACCAGCGCGACCAGGACGAGAACCGCCTGATCGTCAGCTACACCCTGCCGCTGCTGTAAGCTCCGGCCGGACAGGAAAAAGCCCGCGTCCTCCTGGAGGACGCGGGCTTTTTTCATTCATGGCGCCACTCGGCGTGCCGGGCCGGCCAGGGCGAACAGCGCCGCGGCTGGCCATCCGCCCTGCGGGATGCCCGTCAGGCCTTGCGCGGCGCCGGTTGCTGCTGGGTGATGCAATGGATGTTGCCGCCGCCGAGGAGGATCTCGCGCCCCGGGACCATCACCACCTCGTGCTCGGGGAACACCCGCTGGAGTATCGCCCTGGCCTCGGCGTCCTTGGGATCGTCGAAGCTTGGCGCGACGATGCCGCCGTTGACGATCAGGAAGTTCACGTAGGAGCCGGCCAGGCGAATGGAGGGATCGCGCGGCTGGCTGCCCTCGACGATATCCACGCCGTCGCACTCTTCCTGGGTCGCGTACAGCGGGCCGGGGATCGGCATCTTGTGCACCACCAGCTTGCGTCCCTTGGCGTCGCGGCTTTCTTCCAGCACGCGGAGGGCGGCCTGGCAGCGCAGGTAGTTCGGGTCGTCCTGGTCGTCGGTCCAGGCCAGCAGCACCTCGCCGGGACGCACGTAGCAGCAGAAGTTGTCGACGTGGCCGTCGGTCTCGTCGTTGTAGAGGCCGTTCGGCAGCCAGATGATGCTGTCCACCGCAAGGTAGTCGCGCAGGGTCCGCTCGATCTCCGCCTGGCTCAGGTGCGGGTTGCGGTTGTGGTTGAGCAGGCATTCCTCGGTGGTGATCAGCGTGCCTTCGCCGTCGACGTGGATCGAGCCGCCCTCGAGGACGAAGTCGTCGGTGCGGTAGCGGGCGCGCCGTTCGATCTCGAGGATCTTGCGTGCCACCTGGTCGTCGCGCTGCCAGGGGAAGTACAGGCCGCCTTCGAAGCCGCCCCAGGCGTTGAAGCCCCAGTCGACGCCGCGTACATCGCCCTTGTCGTCGATGACGAAGGTCGGGCCGGTGTCGCGGACCCAGGCATCGTCGCTGCTGATTTCCACGACGCGGATGTTGCCGTCGTCGAGGCGTGCGCGCGCGTTCTCGTACTGCCCGGCGCTGGCGCAGACGGTGACCGGCTCGAAGCGCGCGATGGCCTTGGCCACCGCGGCGAAGGCCGCCTGGGCCGGCTTGCCGCCGTTGCGCCAGTTGTCCGGGCGTTCCGGCCAGACCATCCAGGTCTGCTCGTGGGGTTCCCATTCGGCGGGCATGCGGAAGCCGTCGGCGCGTGGGGTGCTGGTCGGGTTGCTCATCGCTGCTCCTGAAATCGTTGCTATGCGCGGCGGACGCCGGCGCGGAATGCGCGGGGCGTCCCCGCGCGGATCGTTTCCCGAGGCCTCAGGACTCCAGCGAACCGTCCAGGGTCTTCAGCGGACCGTAGAGGTTCGGCCGGCGGTCGCGGAACACGCCCCAGGCGCTGCGGGTGCGCTCCAGCGCATCGAGGTCGAAGGTGTGGACAAGGATACCTTCCTCGGTGCGGTTCAGCTCCTCGACTTTCTCGCCGAACGGGTCGGCGATGAACGAAGAACCATAGAAGGTGATGTCGTAGCCATCCTGCTCCTCGCGGCCGATGCGATTGGAAGCCACCAGCGGCATCAGGTTGGCTCCGGCATGGCCTTGCTGCACGCGCTGCCAGTGATCGCGCGAGCTGATGCTGGCGTCGTGCGGTTCGCTACCGATGGCGGTCGGGTAGAACAGGAGTTCCGCGCCGAGCAAGGCCATGCTGCGCGCCGATTCGGGGAACCACTGGTCCCAGCAGATACCGACGCCGATCCTTGCGTAGCGGGTCTGCCAGACCTTGAAGCCGGTGTCGCCCGGATTGAAGTAGTACTTCTCGTGGTAGCCCGGGCCGTCCGGGATGTGGCTCTTGCGGTAGACCCCGAGGTTGCCGCCATCGGCGTCGATGACCGCGATGCTGTTGAAGCGGGCGCGCCCGGCGCGTTCGAAGAAGCTGATCGGCAATACCACCTGCAACTCCCGGGCGAGGGCCTGGAAGTGGGCGATGGCGGCGTTCTCCTCGACCGTGGTGGCCAGCTGCAGGTAGTCCGGGTTCGGCTTCTGGCAGAAGTAGGGGGTCTCGAACAGTTCCTGGATCAGGATGATCTGCGCACCCCTGGCGGCGGCCTGGCGCACCAGTTTCTCGGCGCGGGCGATGTTCGCCGGACGATCCCAGGAGCAGGCCATCTGGGTGGCGGCGACGGTGACGTTGCGGGTCATGGAGCACCTCGTGTGCTGGCTCGGATGGCTGCCGGGCTTGGCGGCGGCCGGTTGTGGGTCGGGCGGGCGGGAACGGGGTGTCGCGCCCAATCGAGTGATGGGCGGATTTATATCCGATAAAAATCGGACTGTGAAGCGGTTTAAGAGGGTTTTATGGATTTTCTATCGATTTAAATCGGATATAAATCCGGATAATGGTTCGCTACGCTTTTCCAGGATCGGCGGCAGGTAGAGCCCCAGGTAGGCGTCGAACACCCGCATGCCTTCTTCCGCCAGGCGTGCGTCGATGATCCCGTGACGCTGGACCGACAATGCGTAGACGCGATCGCCTAGCTCCATGGCCAGGCTGAAGATCTCGATATCGGTCGGCAGCGGTGGCAGCAGGAAATGCCGCTCGAACAGGGCGCGCATGGCCTGGCCGAGTTGCACGTCATGCTGGCGATCGGCCTGGGTGACTTCGGCCAGGCCGTGGCTGGCGAGAATCAGTTGGCGGGCCGCCGCGTCGCGGGCGTAGACCGCCAGCATGCGCTCCTCGACGATCCGCGACAGGTCGCGCCAGCAGCGCAGGCCTGCATGGTCCACCGGCTGTTCGAGGCACGCGCGGAAGGCGGCGTGGACCTCGCCGGTCAGCCCCTGGAGCAGGGCCGGCACGCTGGGGAAGAAGTGGTAGACCGACGATGGTGGCATTTCCGCGCGTTCGGCCACGCTGTAGATGGACAGGCCGCCGATGCCTTCGTCGGCGAGCAGGTCGCGGGCGGCGTCGAGGATCGCGGCGATCCGGGCCTGGCTGCTGGCGCGGGGCTTGCGGGTGGGCGAGGTGGGCTGCATGTGGCGGGTCTCCGGGCGTGAGCGGCTATTGGACGCCAGCTCACGCGACCGGGGCAAGCCGCTCAGTGGCTGGCGCCGCGGAAGGCCTTCCAGATCTCGTCGACCACCGGCCGGAGCTTTTCCGGCGGCGTTTCCAGGGCGAACAGGCGGCGGCTGGTGTCGCGGTCCGGATACAGGCCCGGTTGCTGGCGCAGGGCGGGATCGAGGAAGCCGGCGGCGTCGGCGTTGCCGCTGGGGTAGAGGGTGGCGGCGGTGATCTGTGCGGCGATCTTCGGTTGCATCAGGTAGTCGATGAAACGGTGCGCCTCGCGTGGATGCTGGGCGCCGGCCGGGATCACCAGGTTGTCGATGAACAGCACCGAGCCTTCCTGCGGTACCTCGAAACTTACCGGCTGGCCCGCCTTGGCCGCGCGCAGGGCGTCGCCGACCCAGGCCATGGCCAGGCAGAGGCGACCGCCTTCGAGGTCGGCGATGTAGCGCTCGCTGTCGACGTAGCGCAGGTTCGGTCGCAGTCCGTGCAGCGCCTCGGCGGCGCGGCGTACCTGGCTCGGCGCAGTACGACCGAGGTTGCGGCCCTGGTAGTTGAGGAGGATCGCCAGGGTTTCGTCCGGCGCGTCCAGCAGGCTGATGCCGCAGCTTTTCAGGCGCTGGCTCTGGCTGGTGTCGAACAGCAGGCTCCAGCTGTTGGGCAGCGGCCCGCCATAGGCGGCTTCGGCCTGCGGGGTATTGATGGCCAGGCCTACGGCACCCCATAGATAGGGGACGGCGTGGCGATTGTCAGGATCGACCGCGGCCAGTTTGCTCAGCAATTGACGGTCGAGATGGCTGCGGTTGGGCAGCTGGGTGAAGTCCAGCGGCCGCAGCAGGTTGTCCTTCAGCAGGGCCGGCAGGGTGTCGTGGGAGGGGACGGCGACGTCGATCGCCTCGCCACTGCGCAGCGCCTTGTCCAGTTCCTCGGCGGTGGCGAAGGTGTGGTACTCGACGCGGATGCCGGTGTCCTTCTGGAAGGACTCGAGCACCTGCGGGTCGATGTAGTCGTTCCAGTTGTAGACGCGCAGGGTCTCCTCGGCCTGGGCCAGCCAGGGTGCGAGGGCGAGGAACAGCAGGGCGGAAAGGCGGGGCATGGAATCTTCTCGCTGGACGGAACGGAGCGGACGATGGTGCCGGAGCCAGGCGGCAGAGGCATTGATGCAGGCCAGCATCGAGTCTGGCGGGAGGCGTGGCGGCAGGCTGTGCCGTGGCGCACATTTCCCGGTTCCGAGAAAAGGACCGGGGCGGTTTCCCAGACACAGACGCCCCCGCGTTGAGTGTCTGCGAAACCGCCCCGGATTTCGCTGCGTACGGCGCCGGCCCAGGACCGGCGCGCCGATACCGCTACCTCAGACGGTATGCAGGTACCAGTTGTACTCGAGGTCGGAGATCGAGTGCTCGAACTCCTCCAGCTCGCTTTCCTTGCAGGCGACGAAGATGTCGATGTACTTCGGGTCGATGTACTTCGCCATGATCTCGCTTTCGTCCAGCTCGCGCAGGGCGTCGCGCAGGTTGTTCGGCAGGCTCGGCTCCATCTGCTCGTAGGAGTTGCCTTCGATCGGCGCGCCCGGCTCGACCTTGTTGGTCAGCCCGTGATGAACGCCTGCCAGCACCGCTGCCAGTAGCAGGTAGGGGTTGGCGTCGGCACCGGCCACCCGATGTTCCAGGCGTACCGCGTCCGGGCTGCCGGTGGGCACGCGCAGGGCCACGGTGCGGTTGTCCAGGCCCCAGCTCGGCGCGTTCGGCACGTAGAACTGCGAACCGAAGCGGCGGTAGGAGTTGACGTTCGGGCAGAGGAAGGCCATGGAGGCCGGCAGGGTCTCGAGCACACCGCCGATCGCATGGCGCAATGCGGCGTTCTGCTCGGGATCCTCGCTGGTGAAGATGTTGTTGCCATGCTTGTCGAGCAGCGAGATATGCACGTGCAGTCCGTTCCCGGCCTGGCCCGGATAGGGCTTGGCCATGAAGGTGGTGTCCATCTCGTGGTCGTAGGCGATGTTCTTGACCAGGCGCTTGAGCAGCACCGCGTGGTCGCAGGCCTTGAGGGCGTCGTTGACGTGGTTGAGGTTGACCTCGAACTGCGCCGGTGCGGATTCGGCGACGATGGCGTCGGCCGGGATGCCCTGGGCGCGGGCGCCGTCGATGATGTCCTGGAGGCACTCGACGTATTCGTCGAGGTCGTCGATGGAGTACACCTGCACCGACTGCGGACGTTTGCCGGAGATCGGCGAGCGCGGCGGTTGCGGCCGGCCGTTCACGTTCTCCTGGTCGATCAGGTAGAACTCCAGCTCGAAGGCGGCGACGATGGTCAGTTCCATCTCGGTGAACCTGGCCACCACCTGGCGCAGGACTTCGCGGGGGTCGGCGAAGAACGGTTCGCCTTCCAGTTCGTGCATGGTCATCAGCAGTTGCGCGGTCGGGCGCTTCTGCCAGGGTTCCATGGAGAGGGTGCCGGGGATCGGGTAGCAGATCCGGTCGGCGTCGCCGATGTCGAGACCCAGGCCGGTACTCTCTACGGTGGAGCCGGTGATATCGAGGGCGAACAGGGAAGCGGGGAGATTGATACCTTTTTCGAAGACTTTGTTCAGACTGTTGCGTTCGATCCGCTTGCCGCGAACCACGCCATTCATGTCTGCAATAAGGAGGTCGACGAACTGGACCTCGGGATGTTCCTTGAGGAACTCGCTCGGTTCAGTGAGCTGAACGGCACGCTGGGGTACCGACATGATGCAACACCTTTTTTGTTAAAAATTTCAATCATGCGGGGGGTAGGCTATGAGTCAATCCGAAAGCCTGTGGGATGTCAATAGCCGCCAAAAACGCCCTCTTGTGGGGCGTTGAGGCCGTTTTCAGGGCATTTTCGCCGGACGAAAAGCCGAAAAAAACCTCGCGTCGAAGGGGGTTCAGGAGTGCGTGTTCAATTTTTTACAGGCCTATTGTGTAAAAAAATGAACAACGCTAAGCTCGGCCAAACCCCATAACATCTACAAACAACGGGTGTCTCATGTCTCGCCTGCCGTTAATCGGCGTCACCGCCTGCACCAAGCAGATCGGTCTTCATCCCTACCACATTGCCGGCGACAAATATCTGCGTGCCGTCGTCAACGGCGCTGGCGGTCTCCCGCTGATCATTCCTGCGCTGGGCGAGTCGATCGACCAGGCAGCCCTGCTGGACAGCGTCGACGGCTTGCTCTTCACTGGCTCGCCGTCGAACGTCGAGCCCCGTCATTATAGTGGACCGGCGAGCGAGCCCGGCACCCTCCACGACTCCGACCGCGACGCCACCACGCTGCCGCTGGTCCGCGCCGCCATCGACGCCGGCATTCCGGTCCTCGGCATCTGCCGCGGTTTCCAGGAAATGAACGTGGCTTTCGGCGGCAGCCTGCACCAGAAGGTGCACGAGGTCGGAACCTTCATGGACCACCGCGAGCCGGCCGACCAGCCGCTCGAGGTTCAGTACGCGCCGCGCCATGCCATGCATGTGCAGCCGGGCGGAGTGCTCGCCGGTATCGGCTTGCCGAGCGAGTTCCAGGTCAATTCCATCCATGGCCAGGGCGTTGATCGTCTGGCGCCGGGCCTTCGAGTAGAAGCACTGGCGCCTGACGGGTTGGTCGAAGCCATCTCCGTAGAAGGTGCAAAAGCCTTCGCTCTTGGTGTGCAATGGCACCCGGAGTGGCAGGTTCTGACGAACCCCAACTATCTCGCTATCTTCCAGGCTTTCGGTAAGGCCTGCAGCAAGAGGGCGGGGCAACGTTGAGTCCGGCTGTTGGGGCCGGACTCTCAACCCTGAGGTCTTTATGACTACCAAGTTAGACCAGCTGACCAGCTGGCTGAAGGAACGCAAGATCACCGAAGTGGAATGCCTGATTTCCGATCTGACAGGCATCGCCCGCGGCAAGATCTCGCCGACCAACAAATTCATCGCGGAAAAGGGCATGCGCCTGCCGGAGAGCGTTCTGCTGCAGACCGTCACCGGCGACTACGTGGAAGACGACATTTACTACGACCTGCTCGACCCGGCCGACATCGATATGGTCTGCCGCCCGGACGAGAATGCCGTGTTCCTCGTCCCCTGGGCCATCGAGCCCACCGCGATGGTGATCCACGACACCTTCGACAAGCTCGGCAATCCCATCGAGCTGTCGCCGCGCAACATCCTCAAGCGCGTGTTGAAGATGTATGCCGACAAGGGCTGGCGGCCGATCGTGGCACCAGAGATGGAGTTCTACCTGACCAAGCGCAGCGACGACCCCGACTATCCGTTGCAGGCCCCGGTGGGCCGCTCCGGACGCCAGGAAACCGGGCGTCAGTCGTTCTCCATCGACGCCGCCAACGAGTTCGACCCGCTGTTCGAGGACATGTACGACTGGTGCGAGGCCCAGGGCCTTGACCTGGATACGCTGATCCACGAGGAAGGCACCGCGCAGATGGAGATCAACTTCCGTCATGGCGACGCCCTCGACCTGGCCGACCAGATCCTG
This sequence comes from Pseudomonas sp. 20-5, assembly GCF_056782835.1. Lineage (NCBI taxonomy): Bacteria > Pseudomonadati > Pseudomonadota > Gammaproteobacteria > Pseudomonadales > Pseudomonadaceae > Pseudomonas > Pseudomonas sp. 20-5. The sequence goes on from NZ_CM165584.1 coordinate 336,168, forward strand.
GTGTTCAAGCGCACCATGCGCGAGGCCGCGCTCAAGCACAACGTCGCCGCGACCTTCATGGCCAAGCCGATGACCGGCGAGCCGGGCAGCGCGATGCACCTGCACCAGAGCATCGTCGACGTGAAGACCGGCAAGAACATCTTCTCCAATGCCGACGGCACCATGAGCGAGCTGTTCCTGCACCATATCGGCGGCCTGCAGAAGTTCATCCCGGAAGTGCTGCCGCTGTTCGCGCCCAACGTGAACTCGTTCCGCCGCTTCCTGCCCGATACCTCGGCGCCGGTGAACGTCGAGTGGGGCGAAGAGAACCGTACCGTCGGCCTGCGCGTGCCGGACTCCAGCCCGGAGAACCGCCGGGTCGAGAACCGTCTCGCCGGCGCCGACGCCAACCCTTACCTGGCGCTGGCTGCCAGCCTGCTGTGCGGCTACATCGGCATGGTCGAAGGCATCAAGCCGAGCGCCCAGGTCAAAGGTCGCGGCTATGAACGCCGCAACCTGCGCCTGCCGCTGACGATCGAAGCGGCGCTGGAGCGCATGGAGAACTGCAAGCCCCTCGAGCAGTATCTCGGCAGCAAGTTCATCAGCGGCTACGTCGCGGTGAAGCGTGCGGAGCACGAGAATTTCAAGCGGGTAATCAGCTCCTGGGAGCGGGAATTCCTCCTGCTTTCCGTTTGATCCTGACCGGGGGCGGCCGGCGTGGTCCGCCGCTCCCGGACAGTCTTGAATAGAAGAGGTGTGACATGAACAGCCAAATCACCAACGCCAAGACCCGTGAGTGGCAGGCGTTGAGCCGCGACCACCATCTGCCGCCGTTCACCGACTACAAGCAGTTGAACGAGAAGGGCGCGCGGATCATCACCAAGGCCGAAGGCGTCTATATCTGGGACAGCGAGGGCAACAAGATCCTCGATGCGATGGCCGGCCTCTGGTGCGTCAACGTCGGCTACGGCCGCGAGGAGCTGGTCCAGGCCGCCACCCGGCAGATGCGCGAGTTGCCGTTCTACAACCTGTTCTTCCAGACCGCCCACCCGCCGGTGGTCGAGCTGGCCAAGGCGATCGCCGACGTCGCTCCGGAAGGCATGAACCACGTGTTCTTCACCGGCTCCGGCTCCGAGGCCAACGACACCGTGCTGCGTATGGTCCGCCACTATTGGGCGACCAAGGGCCAGCCGCAGAAGAAAGTGGTGATCGGCCGCTGGAACGGCTACCACGGCTCCACCGTCGCCGGCGTCAGCCTGGGCGGCATGAAGGCGTTGCATGAGCAGGGTGATTTCCCCATCCCGGGCATCGTCCACATCGCCCAGCCCTACTGGTACGGCGAGGGCGGCGACATGTCGCCGGACGAGTTCGGCGTCTGGGCCGCCGAGCAGCTGGAGAAGAAGATTCTCGAAGTGGGCGAGGAAAACGTCGCCGCCTTCATCGCCGAGCCGATCCAGGGCGCCGGCGGCGTGATCGTCCCGCCGGACACCTACTGGCCGAAGATCCGCGAGATCCTCGCCAAGTACGACATCCTGTTCATCGCCGACGAAGTGATCTGCGGCTTCGGCCGTACCGGCGAGTGGTTCGGCAGCCAGTACTACGGCAACGCCCCGGACCTGATGCCGATCGCCAAGGGCCTCACCTCCGGCTACATCCCCATGGGCGGGGTGGTGGTGCGCGACGAGATCGTCGAAGTGCTCAACCAGGGCGGCGAGTTCTACCACGGCTTCACCTATTCCGGTCACCCGGTGGCGGCCGCCGTGGCCCTGGAGAACATCCGCATCCTGCGCGAAGAGAAGATCATCGAGAAGGTGAAGGCGGAAACGGCACCGTATTTGCAGAAGCGCTGGCAGGAGCTGGCCGACCACCCGTTGGTGGGCGAAGCGCGCGGGGTCGGCATGGTCGCCGCCCTGGAGCTGGTCAAGAACAAGAAGACCCGCGAGCGTTTCACCGACAAGGGCGTCGGGATGCTGTGCCGGGAACATTGTTTCCGCAACGGTTTGATCATGCGCGCGGTGGGCGACACTATGATTATCTCGCCGCCGCTGGTGATCGATCCGTCGCAGATCGATGAGTTGATCACCCTGGCGCGCAAGTGCCTCGATCAGACCGCCGCCGCCGTCCTGGCTTGAGTCCCTGAGCGGACTTTTGCCAGACTGCGCCAGTGCGTTGGCCAGGCTCACCGGGTGGTGACGCGATCGGTTGCGCCACCGCCCGGATACTTCAACAAAAATGGAGCTACCCCGCATGATGAAACGTTTCGGTAAGACCCTGCTCGCCCTGACCTTGGCGGGCTCTGTGGCCGGTATGGCGCAGGCTGCGGACAACAAGGTGCTGCACGTGTACAACTGGTCCGACTACATCGCGCCGGACACCCTGGAGAAGTTCACCAAGGAAACCGGGATCAAGGTCGTCTACGACGTCTACGACAGCAACGAAGTGCTGGAAGCCAAGTTGCTGGCGGGCAAGTCCGGGTACGACGTGGTGGTGCCGTCCAACTCCTTCCTCGCCAAGCAGATCAAGGCCGGGGTCTACCAGAAGCTCGACAAGTCCAAGCTGCCGAACTGGAAGAACCTGAACAAGGACCTGATGCACACCCTGGAAGTCAGCGACCCGGGCAACGAGCATGCGATTCCCTACATGTGGGGCACCATCGGCATCGGCTACAACCCGGACAAGGTCAAGGCGGCCTTCGGCGACAACGCGCCGGTGGATTCCTGGGACCTGGTATTCAAGCCGGAGAACATCCAGAAGCTGAAGCAGTGCGGCGTCAGCTTCCTCGACTCGCCGACCGAGATTCTCCCGGCGGCCCTGCACTATCTCGGCTACAAGCCGGACACCGACAATCCCAAGGAACTCAAGGCGGCCGAAGAGCTGTTCCTGAAGATCCGTCCCTACGTCACCTACTTCCACTCGTCGAAGTACATTTCCGACCTGGCCAACGGCAACATCTGCGTCGCCATCGGCTACTCCGGCGACATCTACCAGGCCAAGTCCCGCGCCGAAGAGGCGAAGAACAAGGTCACCGTCAAGTACAACATTCCCAAGGAAGGCGCCGGCAGCTTCTTCGACATGGTCGCCATTCCCAAGGACGCCGAGAACACCGAGGGCGCCCTGGCCTTCGTCAACTTCCTGATGAAGCCGGAAATCATGGCCGAGATCACCGACGTGGTTCAGTTCCCCAACGGCAACGTGGCGGCCACCCCGCTGGTGTCCGAGGCGATCCGCAACGACCCGGGCATCTACCCGAGCGAAGAGGTCATGAAGAAGCTGTATACCTTCCCCGACCTGCCGGCCAAGACCCAGCGGGCGATGACCCGCAGCTGGACCAAGATCAAGTCCGGCAAGTGATCCGCGAGGAGCCCGGCGGCGCCTGAAGCCGCCGGCGCTCCGGCACGAGAGAACCGGAACGCGGCCGGGTTTCCTCCGGCCGCGCTCCCCTGCGAAGAGGTTCGACTCTTTTGCCCGTTCGTCCAGACGCTTCCTCCTGGGGGCCCGACGACCGGACGCAGTATCGACGACGAAGACGCTGCCATGGGCGCTGCGCCAATCTGCCGCGCCGGGGCCGGTCGTGTCGCTCGCACCGGGGCCGAGGGCCCGGAAAACCTGAAACCAACACGCCGGTAGGGAACCCAGCTCACTCATGTTTCCCGGCGGAATCGTCGGGTTGTCATGAAACCCGAGTGATCTGGGCTTACATCGGCACTTGAAGAACACGGGTCGAACAGGCAGGGTGCTGCCGTGAAAAGGCCCGGAACAGGAGTCGGACATGCAACATTCCATTGGCAAGACACTGCTGGTAGCCGCTCTGGCTACGGCGATCGCGGGCCCCGTGCAGGCGGAGAAGAAGAGCCTGCACATCTATAACTGGACCGATTACATCGCTCCCACCACCCTCAAGGACTTCACCAAGGAGAGCGGGATCGACGTCAGCTACGACGTCTTCGACTCCAACGAGACCCTCGAGGGCAAGCTGGTCTCCGGCCACTCCGGCTATGACATCGTGGTGCCGTCGAACAACTTCCTCGGCAAGCAGATCCAGGCCGGTGCCTTCCAGAAGCTGGACAAGAGCAAGCTGCCGAACTGGAAGAACCTCGATCCGGCGCTGCTCAAGCAACTGGAGGTCAGCGACCCGGGCAACCAGTACGCGGTTCCCTACCTGTGGGGCACCAACGGCATCGGTTACAACGTGGCCAAGGTCAAGGAAGTCCTCGGTGACCAGCCGATCGACTCCTGGGCCATCCTCTTCGAGCCGGAGAACATGAAGAAGCTCGCCAAGTGCGGCGTGGCCTTCATGGACAGCGGCGACGAGATGCTGCCCGCCGCCCTCAACTACCTGGGGCTGGACCCCAACACCCACGACCCGAAGGACTACAAGAAGGCCGAGGAAGTCCTGACCAAGGTTCGCCCCTACGTCAGCTACTTCCACTCCTCCAAGTACATCTCCGACCTGGCCAACGGCAACATCTGCGTCGCCTTCGGCTATTCCGGGGACGTCTTCCAGGCCGCTGCCCGCGCCGAAGAGGCCGGCAAGGGCATCGACATCCAGTACGTGATTCCCAAGGAAGGCGCCAACCTGTGGTTCGACCTGATGGCGATTCCCGCCGATGCCAAGGCCGCCGATAACGCCTACGCGTTCATCGACTACCTGCTGCGTCCGGAGGTGATCGCCAAGGTCAGCGACTACGTCGGCTACGCCAACGCGATACCGGGGGCCCGCCCGCTGATGGACAAGAGCGTCAGCGACAGCGAGGAGGTGTATCCGCCGCAGGCCGTGCTCGACAAGCTCTACGTTTCCGCCGTGTTGCCGGCCAAGGTGCTGCGCCTGCAGACCCGTACCTGGACCCGGATCAAGACCGGCAAATAAGTTCAAATTCCGCCCGGTAGCGTGACCGGGCTCAACGACTTGGGAGTTGTGGTAATGGCGATAGCCTCCGGTGCCTACAAGAAAGCCCTAGAGGGCAACCAGCAGCCGAAAGAGGTGCTGGTAAAGATCGACCGGGTAACCAAGCAGTTCGACGAGACGCTGGCGGTGGACACCGTGTCCCTGACCATCAACAAGGGCGAGATCTTCGCCCTGCTCGGCGGCTCCGGCTCGGGTAAATCCACCCTGTTGCGCATGCTCGCCGGTTTCGAGCGGCCCACCGAGGGGCGGATCTTCCTCGATGGCCAGGACATCACCGACCTGCCGCCCTACGAGCGGCCGATCAACATGATGTTCCAGTCCTATGCGCTGTTCCCGCACATGAGCGTGGCGCAGAACATCGCCTTCGGCCTCAAGCAGGACGGCCTGCCCAAGGCCGAGATCGACGAGCGCGTGGCCGAGATGCTCAAGCTGGTGCACATGACCCAGTACGCCAAGCGCAAGCCGCACCAGCTCTCCGGCGGCCAGCGCCAGCGGGTGGCCCTGGCCCGTTCGCTGGCCAAGCGGCCGAAGCTGCTGCTGCTCGACGAGCCGATGGGCGCGCTGGACAAGAAGCTGCGCTCGCAGATGCAACTGGAACTGGTGGAGATCATCGAGCGCGTCGGCGTGACCTGCGTGATGGTGACCCACGACCAGGAAGAGGCCATGACCATGGCCCAGCGCATCGCCATCATGCACCTGGGCTGCATCGAGCAGATCGGCAGCCCGATGGACATCTACGAGACCCCGGCGAGCCGCCTGGTCTGCGAGTTCATCGGCAACGTCAACCTGTTCGACGGCGTGCTGGTGGAGGACGTGCAGGACCATGCGGTGATCGCCTGCCCGCAGCTGGAGAACCCGATCTACATCGGCCACGGCATCAGCACCCGCGCCGAGGACAAGCGCATCACCTACGCGCTGCGGCCGGAGAAAGTGATGATCAGCGCGCAGAAGCCGGACAACCTGGAACACGCCGGGCACAACTGGGCCCAGGGCACCGTCTACGACATCGCCTACCTTGGCGGCCACTCGGTGTACTACATCAAGCTGGCCTCCGGGATGATCGTCCAGGCCTTCATGGCCAACGCCGAGCGCCACGTCGCCCGGCCGACCTGGGACCAGTCGGTGTACATCAGCTGGTACGACGACAGCGGCGTGGTACTGCAGTCATGAAATTCGCCAACAGCCTGAAAAAGCGCATGCCCACCGGGCGGCATGCGGTCATCGGGGTGCCGTTCCTGTGGCTCTTCCTGTTCTTCCTGCTGCCCTTCGCCATCGTGCTGAAGATCAGCCTGGCGGAAGCGGACGTGGCCATCCCGCCCTACACCGAGATCTTCGCCTACGCGGACCAGCAGTTGCAGGTGCTCCTCAACCTCGGCAACTACCTGATGCTGACCGATGACCCGCTCTACATCGATGCCTACCTCGGCTCGCTGAAGATGGCCTTCATCAGTACCCTGATCTGCCTGCTGGTGGGCTACCCGATGGCCTACGCCATCGCCCGCTCCAGCCAGTCCTCGCAGACCGTCCTGCTGCTGCTGATCATGATGCCGACCTGGACGGCGATCCTGATCCGGGTCTATGCCTGGATGGGCATCCTTTCCAACAACGGCCTGCTCAACAGCGTACTGATGGGGCTGGGGCTCATCAGCGAGCCGCTGACCATCCTCAATACCAACATCGCGGTGTACATCGGCATCGTCTATTCCTACCTGCCGTTCATGATCCTGCCGCTCTACGCCAACCTGGTGAAGCACGACCCGAGCCTGCTGGAGGCCGCTTCCGACCTGGGCGCGCGTAACTTCACCAGCTTCTGGAAGATCACCGTGCCGCTGTCGAAGAACGGCATCATCGCCGGCTGCATGCTGGTGTTCATCCCGGCGGTGGGCGAGTTCGTCATCCCGGAACTGCTCGGCGGCCCCGAGACCCTGATGATCGGCAAGGTGCTCTGGCAGGAGTTCTTCAACAACCGCGACTGGCCGGTGGCGTCCGCCCTGGCGGTGGTGATGCTGGCGATCCTGATCATCCCGATCATCCTGTTCAACAAGAACCAGGCCAAAGAACTGGAGGGCAAGGTATGAGCCAGCACAGCGTATCCCGCTCCGTATCCCGTTCAACAGGCTCTCCATCCAGAAGCGTGGCCAAAGAACTGGAGGGCAAGGTATGAAGCGCTGGAATTTCTCCAACGTCATGCTGATCGTCGGCCTGCTCTTCATCTACCTGCCGATGCTGATCCTGGTGATCTATTCGTTCAACGCCTCCAAGCTGGTGACGGTGTGGGGCGGCTGGTCGGTGAAGTGGTACGTCGGCCTGCTGGACAACACCCAACTGGTCAGCTCGGTCGGACGCTCCCTGGAGATCGCCTTCTATACGGCGTTCTCCTCGGTGCTCCTCGGCACCCTGGCGGCCTTCGTCCTCACCCGCATCCCGCGCTTCCGCGGTCGTACGCTGTTCGGCGGCATGGTCACCGCGCCGCTGGTGATGCCGGAAGTGATCACCGGCCTGTCGCTGCTGCTGTTGTTCGTGGCCATGGCGCAACTGATCGGCTGGCCGCAGGAACGGGGTATCGTGACCATCTGGATCGCCCACACCAGCTTCTGCTCGTCCTACGTGGCGGTGGTGGTGTCGGCGCGCCTGCGTGAACTCGACCTGTCGATCGAGGAAGCGGCGATGGACCTGGGCGCCAAGCCCTGGAAGGTGTTCCTGCTGATCACCATCCCGATGATCGCGCCCTCGCTGGCGGCGGGCGGCATGATGTCCTTCGCCCTGTCGCTGGACGACCTGGTACTGGCCAGCTTCGTCTCCGGACCCGGCTCGACCACCTTGCCGATGGAAGTGTTCTCGGCGGTACGCCTGGGCGTGAAGCCGGAGATCAACGCGGTGGCCAGCCTGATCCTGCTGAGCGTTTCGCTGTTCACCTTCTTCGCCTGGTACTTCACCCGCCAGGCCGAGGAGCGGCGTCGCCGGGCGATCCAGCAGGCGATGGAAGAGACCGCGACCGACTGGCAGAAAGGCTCGCCGACCCCGGCCTGAGCCCTCCGCCGAAAAGAAAAGGCCACCTGCGGGTGGCCTTTTTCATTGGCGCGTCGGTGGCGGGAAATGCCTGGCTACGCTCCGTAGGGCGACGCCCGAGGCGTTATCCGCCGATAGCCCGTTGTATCCGGCGGACAACCACCATGCGGCTACTCGCCCGACCCCACGCCGGCCGGCTCAGCGCTTCGGCTCCAGCACCAGCACGCCCTTGCTGTTCGCCTTCACCTCGTTTTCCTCGTAGTGCTGCGGCAGGTAGTGGCCCTCGATGTAGGCCTCGGCCTGGTCGTCGTAGTGGCCGTCGAAGGGCACGCCGCTCTGCCCGACCGGGTTGATGCCGAGGCTGTGGGTCGGGTCGGCGAAGTCCACCAGGCGCCGGGTCGATGGACCGTAGGTGACCGCCCAGGGGGCCGGGCCGATCTTCGCCGACAGATTGTTCGGTACCTCGTGGGTGCCGGGGGCGGCGAACGGACCGACGTTGAGAAGGCGCTTGAGCAGCGCCTGCTGGCCCAGGGCGTGCTCGTGGGTCAGGGTATGCGCCTTGCCCCACAGCCAGCCGGACGGGTCGTTGCCGAGGGTGCCGCGCAGATGCGCGAGGGAGGCGTTCCAGGCGGTCCTGACGATATCCGCGCGGGTTTCCCGGCGTTCTGTGCGGCGGTCGTCCCACCAGGGCGAGTCGGCGTCGCCAGCCAGCCGAGGCAGCGCGCTGTCGATGGCGCGGGTGGCGATCAGGCTGTCGAAGAAGGCATCGCCCAGTTCGTCGTGCAAGGCGCCCTCGGCAATCTGGAACAGCAACTGGTTGAACAGCGTGGCGGCGGTCGAGTCGACCGGGTAGTCGCCGTTCCAGGCCGCCAGTTGCTCGACCAGGCGCTTGCCTTCGGCGTCGTCGACCACCTCGCGCAGGACCGGCAGCAAGGGTGCGAGCAGGCGTGGCGCGTAGCCGGTGCGATTGCCGAGTTGCAGCGCGCGGCTGTTGTCCAGGTTCCATTTGGTGCCGCGGTCGGCCAGTTGGGTATCCAGCCACTGGCCGCGGTCCGCCAGGTTGTAGTAGCCGGGAATCGGCCGGCCATTGGCCGGGACCGGCTGGAAGTTGGCGGAGACGATATAGCCGCGCGCCGGGTTTTCCTCCTGTGGGTTGTCGGCGAACGGATAGAAGCCGGACTTGTCCGCCTCGCCCTTGCTGCCGTCGAGGATGAAGCTCGGGTTCACCCCCTCCGGCCGCTTCGGCAGGGCCGCCGAGGCCCACCAGCCGATATCGCCGGCGGCGTTGGCCCAGACCAGGTTGAGTCCCGGCGAATGGATCTTCGAGGCCGCCGCGCGGGCCTTGGCCAGGGTATCGGCGCGATTCAGCTGGTAGAAGGCGTCGAGCACCGGGTTCTCGGTCTCGAGGAAAGCCCACCACATGGCGATCGGGGTCTTGCCGGAGCTGGCGCCGAGCGCGTCGTTGACGATCGGACCGTGGGGCGAGCGGCGCAGGGTGAGCTTCACCGGCGCAGCGCCCTTGACCGCGATTTCCTGCTCCTCGCTCTGCAGGTCGACCCATTCGCCCTGGTACCAGACCTGGTTGGGGTTGTCCGGGTTGACCTTCTCGGCGACCAGGTCGAGGTCGTCGTTCTGGAACATCGTCAGGCTCCAGCCGAACGCACGGTTGTGGCCCAGCGAGGCGAAGGGGTTGAGCGCCTGGTGGTGGCCATAGAGTTCGAAGCCGGGCGCGCTCAGCTGGGCCTCGTACCATACCGCCGGCGCGGCGAAGCGGATATGCGGGTCGCCGGCCAGCAGGGGCTTGCCGCTGGCGGTGCGGCTGCCGGCGACGACCCAGGCGTTGCTGCCCTCGAACTGCGGCAGGCCGGCGTCCTCCAGGGCCTGCTGGCTGAGACGGGCGAGGGCGCCGAGGTCCTTCCAGTCGCCGGCGCCCAGTGCGCCGGAGGGCGTCAGCACGCCCTGCGGATGCCAGTCGAGATCGAAGATGCGCAGGTAGTCGCTGCCCAGTTCGTCGCGGATGTAGGTCAGCACCGGCTCGGTGCGGAAGGCGGCAGCGAAGCTGTAGGCCATGTAGCCGGCGATGCTCAGGGTATCTTCGGGGGTGAAGGGACGCCTGGGTATGCCCAGCAGATCGAATTCGAGCGGCGCCGGGTTGTTTTCCTGGAACTGGTTGACCCCGTCCAGGTAGGCCTCCAGCACTTTCCAGGGCTGCGACTGCTTGTCCTGGCGGGCGCTGTATTCGGCGGCGTGGTCGCGGATGCGCAGGGTGCGGAACAGACGGTCGGTATCCACCAGCTTGGGTCCGAGCACTTCGGCCAGCTCGCCGCGCGCCAGGCGCCGCAGCATTTCCATCTGGAACAGGCGGTCCTGGGCGTGCACGTAGCCGAGGGCGCGGTAGAGGTCGGTCTGGTTCTGCGCATACAGGTGCGGAACCCCGCGCTCGTCGTAGCGCACGTCGACCGGCGCCTGCAGGTGGGCCACGGCGAGCGAGCCGTTGCGGAGCGGCTGCTTGGCATGGAGGTACCAGGCGCCGCCGGCAGCCGCGGCGGCGACCGCCACGGCGATCACGGTCAGGGTGCGTTTCATCGATCCTTTCTCCTTGTTGTAGTGCCGAGCATTCTGCGGATGCCGCCGGCCCGCGGCATTGACCGAATGCTCGGACCCTGGAAGTCTTTGGTCAATCGCGAGGAGCCGCCATGCAGGACGACCCGTCTACCAGCCCCCTGACCCATTCCGCCACGTTGCGGCGTCTGTTGTATGAAGCCCTGGACGCCCTCGGGCTCGACCCCACCCGCGTCTACCGCAGCGTCTACCGGCGTATCCCGCTGCCGCCGCCGACCCTGGGCGGCCGCCTGGTGCATGACAACGCCCCGTTGTTCTGGACCGAACTGGCGGCGGTGACCGGCGATGCCGACATCGGCCTGCACCTGGGCGAGGCAATGAAGCCGCGCCTGCTCGATGTGGTCGGCTACCTGCTGCTGTCCGCGCGCGACCTGGAGGAGGCGCTGCGCAGCTTCGTGCGTTTCCAGCACATTCTCTCCGGCGGTTTCGCCGCGCGCCTCGAGGTCGAAGGGGAAACGGCAAGGCTGATCCTCGACATCAACTACCTGGGCTATGCCTCGCTGCGCCAGCAGATCGAATGCCTGATGCTGCTGTTCCTCAAGCTGCTGGCGCTGATCAGCGACGACGAGTTCGTCGCCGAGCGCATCGAGTTCCGCCACCGAGCCCCGCCGCGGCTGGGCGAACACCGCCGGTTGTTCGGCAGGCTGCCGCTGTTCTCGCGGCCGCACGATGCCCTGGTGTTTTCCGCCGCCTTGCTGCGGCGTCCTTCGCGCAACGCCAATCCGGACATGCATGACGTGCTGACCCGCCACGCGGAAGAACAGTCCCGCGAACTCAGCGAGAACCGCTTGCTCAATCGCGTGCGCTACCTGATCGAGCTGCGCCTCGGGGAGGGCTATGGCTTGCGCCAGTGCGCGGCGGAGCTGGGCCTTGGCAGCGGTGCCTTGCAGCGTGCGCTGGCCGCTGGGGGAGCGAGTTTCCGGCAGGTTCGCGATGAGGTTCGCCGGCAGCGGGCGAGCGAGATGCTGTTGGCCGGTCGCGCCATCCGCGAGGTGGCCAAGGCTTGCGGGTTCGCCGAGCTGTCGCCGTTCTACCGGGCCTTTCGCCGCTGGCACGCCGCGCCCCCGGAGCAATACAGGGCGCGGCTGGCGAAGCGGGAAGAGGGTTACTCGACCAGCGGTACCTGACGGCCGATCTCCAGGGTGGCGATGGCGTCGAGCTGGATCTCGATCTGCAGGAAGCGCATGGCGCGCTTGGGCGAGACGTTCTTGGCGATGCGCTTGACGTACTTGTCGCGCAGTTCCAGACGGTCCTCCTGGAGGTCGTCGACACGCTCGATCAGCTTGCTCGCCTGGTCGTCGCTGACGTTGCCGCTGTTGTAGGCCTGGGCGTAGTCGAGCAGGAGCCTGAGGGTTTCCTTGCTGAGCTTGTCCGACTCGGTGCGGTAGGTGTTGTAGATCGGCCAGAACTTCTCGCCTTCCTGGTCGGTGAGGTTCATGTTGGCCTCGACGATGCGCTTGCGCTTGTAGTCGACGTCGGCCAGGTCGTTCTGGATCTGCGCCTGGTGCTCCTTCATCAGTTCCTTGCTGCTGGGCTGAGGGTCGTTCTGGGCGGCCATCAGTGGCAGGCTGACGAGGGCGAGCAGGGCGAGGGTGGGACGTAGGGACATGCAGCGACTCCTTGGTTCGGCAACGGCCCCTCGTGGGCCGACCCGGGCAGTGTAGCCGCTACGCCTTCCGGCGCCCCCTCCGGAAGGCCCGGTGTTGAGCCAGGTCAGCCTTTTTCCGGGGTCCAGGGGCAGTAGCAACCCACGGCGAGGGTATGGGTGGCATCCACCGGACGTCCCTGCAGCAGCGCTTCGAGGATCGGTTCGATGAAGCTGTTGCTGGAGGTGCATACCGCGCCCTCGCTATAGGGGCCGAAGTAGGCCAGGCGGCCGTCGCGGTCCCAGATCGCCACGGCCGGGCTGGCCGGCAACTGCTCGGAACCGGGCAGACCGGCGAGGGCGCGCAGGGCGGCCAGGTTGTCCGGCAGGCGGCCCTGGCTGCCAGGCTTCTGCAGGACATGGAACTCCACGCCCTTGCCGGCGAAGCGTTCGATCAGCTCGCCGAGGTGCTGCTGGTTGCCGACGTTGCAGGGGCAGGCCGGGTCCCAGAAATGCACCAGGCGGATCGCCCCCGGCCCGGCCAGCTCGGCCGGCAGGCGCAGGCTGTCGCCGGAGAACAGGGTGGTCTGCTCGCTGAACGGGCGGATGTAGCGGATCTCGAACCACCAGTAGGCGGCGAGCAGGCCGCCGGCCCAGAGCAGGCCGACCAGGCTGACGAGGAGCGTCTTGCGGCGGGGAGTCATGGCATTCACACGGAAAACGGGTGCCAAGCTTGCCATGTGTTCGCGCGCAGCTGAATATCCCTGGGTTTCGCCCGTGGCCCGGCCACGAATCGATTGCAGCCCGGAACCGCCGATGTCAGAAGCCTTCAACCCCGATTACCTGCGCCAGCACCTGCGACCCTTGGCCGCGGCCGAGGCGGACGCCGCCGTCCTCGCCTACCAGGCCTACTACGGCCTGGACCTGCGCTCCCGCCATCCGCGCCTGCAAGCGCGGCTCGGCAGCATGACGGTCGACGGGCGCCGCCTGGCGGTGCAGGCCTGGCTGCTGCCGGAAGCGCGCGGCAGCCTGTTGCTGATGCATGGCTATTACGACCACATGGGACTGTATCGGCACGTGGTCGACTGGGCGCTGGGCATGGGCTTCTCGGTGCTCGCCTGCGACCTGCCGGGGCATGGCCTGTCCGAAGGCGAGCGGGCCAGCATCCGCGACTTCGCCGAATACCAGGCGGTGTTCAAGGGCCTGCTGGGCCAGGCTGCCGAACTCGACCTGGCGGCGCCCTGGCACCTCTGCGGACAAAGCACCGGGGGGGCGATCCTGCTGGACTACCTGCTGCACGGCGGCGAACGTCCCGAGCTGGGCGAGACGATTCTCCTGGCGCCGCTGGTGCGCCCGCGCGCCTGGGGCTGGTCGAAGCTCAGCTACCGCCTGCTGAGCCCCTTCGTCGACTCGATCCCGCGGCGCTTCTCGGAGAACTCCAGCGATCCGCAGTTCCTCGACTTCCTCCGCGAGCACGATCCGTTGCAGCCACGCACCCTGCCGACCGCCTGGGTCGGCGCGCTGACCCGCTGGGTGCCGCGCATCGAGCGGGCACCTCGGCGTGCCCTGAGCCCCCTGGTGGTGCAGGGCGAGTCCGACGAGACGGTGGACTGGCGCCATGGCCTGAAGGTGCTGCGGGAGAAATTCGACGAGCCGCGGATACTGTTGCTGGAAGAGGCGCGCCATCACCTGGCGAACGAAAGCGAGGGGCTGCGGCGGCGCTATTTCGATTTCCTGAGCGACGCGCTGGGGGCCTGAGTTCCAGGCCCCGCGGCGATCAGGGGGCGACCGCCTGGTCCACCGCCAGGCCGGCTTTCAGCGCGGCCAGGGCCGCCTGGTAGTAGCTGCGGCCGGCCGGCGACTCGGCGAAGTTCACGTACTGGGTGAGTTCCGCGTCGGAGAGGTCGCGGTAGACATACAGCAGGGTATTCTCCAGGTCCGCGCCGATCTGCTGCACCAGGCGCTGGCGCTGGCCTTCCAGCAACTGGCCGGTCTGTCCGCCGCCAAGCAGGCCGGGGAGGCCCGGAAGCATCTGGCTGAGGCTGTCGGCGGCGACCCCGGCCAGGGCCAGGCTGACTTCCGCACCGGCCTCTCGGGCCGGAAGGACCTGGGCCAGGCGCTTCACCAGGGCCCGGCGCGGCTCGCTGGCGGTCTGCCGCGGCAGGCCGTTGCTGTGCTGGAGCAACTGGTCGCGGCGGGTGGCGAGCACCTCGGCGGCGACCACCTTGCGCCCCAGCGGCGACTCGAAGAAATTCAGCGGGCTGGCGCTGTCCGGAAGGTTCTCGCGCAGGCCGTTGAGGGCGCGCTGGTCGACTTCGGTCGGGGCGAAGCGGCGATTGCTGTTGTCCACCAGGGTCTGGTAGAGCGCGGGCGGCAGCTTGTCCTGGTAGCGCTTCTGCGCCGCGTCCAGGGCATCGCTGAAATGCGCGCGCTGGTCGGGCCAGCCAGCGGCCTGGTACAGGCGTTGATAAGGGTCGGCCAGGGCGGGCAGACCAACCAGCAGTAAAGCGAAGGCGAGCAAAGCGCGCATTGATACTCCTTTGGCGGCGAAAGCCTCGTCGTTCGGGTGGTGCCGTCCATGGGGCGCTATTGTCGACATGCGGCGGACCGCTTGTCGAGACACCGGGGCGGCACGCTACAATGGACAATGCACATCAACGTCAATCATCCACTCCTGCATCGCATCGTCGATGAACTGGTCGACCAGGGCTGGTCGCACCAGAGCATCTTCATGCCTGAGCGTCTGACCACCAGATTGGCCGAAGAGTGCCGCACCCGTGCGGTCGCGGGCGACCTGACCCCGGCGGCGATCGGCCGCGGCGACGGCCAGGTGATCCGCGAAGGCATCCGCGGCGACCTCACGCAATGGCTGGAGCCCGGAGAATCCGAGGCCTGCGACGAATACCTGGGGGTGATGGACAGCTTGCGCCAGGCGCTCAACGCCTCGCTGTTCCTCGGCCTCGAGGATTTCGAGTGCCACTTCGCGCTGTACCCGCCGGGCGCCTATTACCAGAAGCATGTCGATCGTTTCCGCGACGACGACGCACGCACCGTCTCCGCGGTTCTCTACCTCAACGATGCCTGGTTGCCCGAGCATGGCGGCGCGCTGCGCCTGCACCTGCCGCAGCGGCAGGTGGACATCCAGCCGACGGGCGGTAGCCTGGTGGTGTTCATGTCCGCCGGCACCGAGCACGAAGTCCTGCCCGCCAGCCGCGACCGGCTGTCGCTGACCGGCTGGTTCCGCCGGCGCAACGAATCCCTCCTGCAACTTTCCTGAACCCTAGGCGGCGTCGCCGCCTCAGTGACCCCAGACCTTGATCGTGCCGCGCAGGTCGGTGATGTCGCGCAGTTCGATGCGGCCGATCGAGTTGTCGCCGATGTACAGGTCGCTGGCCACCCGCAGGCGGATGCGCTGCGCCGGCAGGCCGCTGGCGATCAACTGGTCGTTGATGGTGGCGAGGTCCGGCAGGCTGATCGCCAGTTGCTGCCCGCCGCCGCTGCCGGTGGTCACGTCCAGTGCCAGGGTCGGCTGCTCGACGCCGAAGATCGGCAGGCTCAGGCCGAGCTGGGCGGCGCCCAGGGGGATGTTGCCTCCGCGCCCGTCCGGGCAGTCGCCGGCCTTCACGCAGCCGTTGTCGATCACCAGGTTGCGCAGCGAGAGGCTGCCGCCGTCGTCCACCCAGGCGACCCTGGCCGCGCCGGCGCGCAGGTCCAGGCGCAGGCTGATGCCGGCCTGGCCGGTGACCTGGCTGAGACTGTCGTTGTCCAGGGCCTCCATGGCCGCCTGGCTGGCAGCGCTGGCGAGCAACGCGGGGGCCAGGAAAAACGGTAGAAGCGAGCGGGTCGGGAGCATGATGGGCGGGTCCTTCGCGGTTGCGCGGGAAGCCAGTCTGCTCGGGGCGGCGGAGGTTCGCCATGGGCCGCCCGCAGTTCTATCCTAAGGATCGGCAAGAAATAGCCCTGGTCCCCGCCATACGGGCGCTGGAGCGCTACCGCGAGGCCTAACTCCGGTTGGGTCGAGGGCGGGTTTCCCCGGTGCTTCCCGGCTACTGTTACCGGGCGTGACCATCGGCGAGCGGCGGGCTACTCTGTGTGCCTGTCAAAGGGGTGGAGCATCCATGCAGAAGGTTCTGGTCAGCCGTTGCCTGCTGGGCCACCTGGTGCGCTACGACGGTGGCAGCCATGGCCCGTTCGACCTGCTCTCGCGCTGGCATGCGCAGGGGCGGATCGTCGCCCTTTGCCCGGAGGTCGCCGGAGGCCTGCCGACGCCCCGCCCGCCAGCGGAGATCCCCGGCGGCCAGGGCGGCGAAGTGCTGGACCGGCTGAACCGGGTCTTCACCGTCGACGGCGAGGATGTCAGCGAAGCATTCCTGCTGGGTGCGGAGGCGGCAGTGGAGCTGGTCCGCCGCCATGACATCCGGATGGCCGTGCTCAAGGCGCGCAGTCCTTCCTGCGGCAACCTGGAGAACTACGACGGGCGCTTCAACGGCAACCGGGTCGCCGGCGAGGGCGTTACCGCCGCCGCCCTCAAGCGCATGGGCGTGCTGGTATTCAACGAGGATGAACTGGACCGCGCCGCGGTCTGCCTGGCCGGCCTCGACGCCGGCGGCTGAACTCAGCGCCGCAGCGGCGCGGTCAGGCGGTTCTCCAGGGCTTTCTGCACACGCTCGAAGAGTGCCGAAAGCAGCCAGTAGATGCCGGCGGCGGCGAGATAGAGCGGCAGCGGCTGGAAGGTCTCGGCGATGACCTCCTTGGTCGCCAGCATCAGTTCGGTCACGGTGATCACGGAGATCAGCGAGGTGTCCTTGATCAGGCTGATCAGGCTGTTCGACAGGCTCGGCACCGCCAGGCGCAGGGCCTGCGGGGTGATGATGTTCCACAGGGTCTGGCCCCAGGTCAGGCCGACCGAGAGCCCGGCTTCCCATTGTCCCTTGTCGATGCCGAGGATCGCCCCGCGCATGGACTCCGAGAGATAGGCCGCGACATTCAGGGTCAGCGCCAGGATGCCCGCGGTGACCGGGGTGAACTCGATGCCTACGCTCGGCAGCCCGTAGTACAGGACGAAGATCTGCACCAGCAGTGGCGTCCCGCGGAAGGCGCTGACGTAGACCGCGGCGATCTGCGAGACCACCGGCACCTTGGTCACCCGGACCACCGCGACGCTGAAGCCGAGGATCAGGCCCAGGACCATCGATACCGCGGCGAACAGCACGGTATACATCGCGCCCTGGAGCAGGAAGGGCCAGGCCATCCCGAGCAGCTCGACCAGGTTGGCGAGCCATTCGAGCAATTTCTGCAGCGAATTCATTCAACACTCCATCGACAAACACGACGGCCGCGTCTCTCGGGCGCGGCCGCTTCCCCCGTTCGGGCGGGAGCTCACTTCGGCGGCTGGCTGACGTCCAGGCCGAACCACTTTTCCGAGAGCTTGGCGAAGCGGCCGTCGGCCTTGATCTTCTCCAGCGCCGCATTCAGCGCCTCGCCGAACTTCGGATTGTTCTTCCGGTAGGGAATCGCCATGTTCGCCACCGGTCCCACCGCCGCGCCGGGCTTGACCGGCAGCTTGGCCTCGCGGATGGCGAAGGGGATCAGCAGGCGGTCGTTGAGCGCCGCGTCGATGCGTTTGCTGGCCAGGTCCTGCAGGTATTCCGGGGCGCCCGGATAGGTGCGCACGTTGACGCCGGCCACCGACTTCGCCAGGTCGGCGTAGTTGGTGCCCTGGCCGACGCCGAGCTTGAGGCCCTTGAGGTCTTCCAGCGACTTGAACTGGCGGGTTTCGTCGGCGCGCACGATCAACTGGGCGCTGGAGATGGTGTATGGCTCGCTGAAGTCGAAGACCTTGCGCCGCTGCTCGTTCACCGAGACCTGGTTCAGCGCGATGTCGTACTTGCCGCTCTGCAGGCCGGCGAGGATGCCGCTCCATTCGGTGGTGACGAATTCCGGCTTGACCGCCAGTTCGGCGGCCAGCAGTTCGCCCAGTTCGGTCTCGAAGCCGGTGAGCTTGCCGCCCTGCTTGAAGTTGAACGGCGGATAGGTGCCCTCCAGGGCGATGCGCAGGGCGCCGCGCTGGTGGACGTCGTCGAGCAGCTCGGCATGGGCCAGCGGAGCGGCCAGGGATACCAGCATCAGCAGGCGGGGCAGAAATCGCATGTAGTACTCCTCGGGTGGGAATGAACGTCGGTCGGGCCTATGCTGTTCGTTCAGCTTAGCCGGGCCCGCGTCCTGGACAATCGCGAACCTACTGGGTTGCATGCGGTCTTTCCAGGGGTTGCGGGCATTGACCCGGATTATGTGCGCGAGCGCCGCTCTAACACGGGCTTCGCAGTGGAAATCGCTGTGCCAGCGATGCCTTTCCCTGATTCGGAAGGCACGAAGAGTGCCGGGGAAATTCCGTCCAGTGGTGTTTCCCGGGTGCTAACGGAAGTGAAAACAGGAGACTCCCATGAGAGTGACATTGCCTTGCCTCGGTCTAGCCGCCCTGATGTTCGGCGCATCCGCCAGCCTGATGGCTGCCGACCTGCCCCGGACGAAGGCGCCCGAAGGGGCGAAAGTGTATTTCATCACGCCGGCCGATGGTGCAACCGTCGACAAGACCTTCACCGTGAAATTCGGCCTGAAAGGCATGGGCGTGGCGCCGGCCGGCGTCGACATGCCGGATACCGGCCACCATCACCTGTTGGTGGACCTGAAGGAGCAGCCGGCGATGAACCTGCCGCTGCCGATGACCGACAACATCCGCCACTTCGGCAAGGGCCAGACCGAAACCGAGATCACCCTGCCGCCGGGCAAGCACACCCTGCAACTGCTGGTGGGCGACAAGAACCACGTGCCGCTGGAGCCGACCGTGGAGTCGGAGAAGATCACCGTTACCGTCAAGTGACGGAAACGAAAAAAGGAGGCCGCTGGGCCTCCTTTTTCCTTTCCGCCGGACGCTGCCTTAGAACAGCACGCGGCTACGGATGGTACCGTTGACCTGCTGGAGTTTCTCCAGGGCCAGGTCCGAGTACTCGGCATCGACGTCGATCACTACGTAGCCGACCTTCTCGTTGGTTTGCAGGTACTGGCCGGAAACGTTGATGCCGTTGTCGGCGAAGACCTTGTTGATCTCGCTCATCACGCCGGGGATGTTGGCGTGGATGTGCAGCAGGCGGTGCTTGCCCGGGTGCGACGGCAGGGCCACTTCGGGGAAGTTGACCGAGGACACCGAGGTGCCGTTGTCGCTGTACTTGACCAGCTTCTCCGCCACTTCCAGGCCGATGTTGGCCTGTGCCTCGGCGGTGGAGCCGCCGATGTGCGGGGTCAGGATCACCCGGTCCAGGCCACGCAGCGGGCTGGCGAATTCCTCGTCGTTGGATTTCGGCTCGACCGGGAACACGTCGATGGCGGCGCCGATCAGGTGCTCGTCCTTGATCGCGGCGGCCAGGTGGTCCAGCTCGACCACTGTGCCGCGCGCGGCGTTGATCAGGATGCCGCCCTTCTTCATCGCGCGGATTTCCTTCTCGCCGATCATCCACTGGGTGGAGGGCAGTTCGGGAACGTGCAGCGAGACGATGTCGGACATGCCCAGCAGCTCGTGCAGGCTGCCGATCTGCACCGCGTTGCCCAGCGGCAGCTTGGTCACGGTGTCGTAGAAGAACACCTGCATGCCCAGGGCCTCGGCGAGTACCGAGAGCTGGGTGCCGATCGAGCCGTAGCCGACGATGCCGAGCTTCTTGCCACGGATCTCGAAGGAATTCGCCGCGCTCTTGATCCAGCCGCCGCGATGGCAGGAGGCGTTCTTTTCCGGGATGCCGCGCAGCAGCAGGATCGCCTCGGCCAGTACCAGCTCAGCCACAGAGCGGGTGTTCGAGTAGGGCGCGTTGAACACGGCGATACCGCGTTCGCGGGCGGCGTTGAGGTCGACCTGGTTGGTGCCGATGCAGAAGCAGCCGACCGCGATCAGTTTCTTCGCGCAGTCGAAGACCTCTTCGGTCAGCTGGGTGCGGGAGCGAATGCCGATGAAGTGCGCATCGGCGATCCTTTCCTTCAGCTCGTCGCCGGAAAGCGCGGTCTTGAGGTACTCGATGTTGGTGTAGCCGGCGGCCTTCAGCGTGTCCACGGCGTTCTGGTGGACACCTTCGAGAAGAAGGAACTTGATCTTGCTCTTGTCGAGAGAGGTCTTGCTCATCTGCGTAAACCTGTTGTCCCGGAGGAAGTGGCTGGAAAGCGAACTGCGCGAAGCGGGTCCGGCCGGCGCTGGCCGGCACCCGCAACTCGGCGCCCAGAGGCACTAAGCGCGGGGGGCGTATGCTAGCATGTTCTCCCTTTTCCTTGCCCGGTTGCGACCTGAGTTGTTCTCAGGACGACCATGAATCATTTGAGAGTTCCCGAATGACCCGCGAAGCCCTGATCGAATCGCTCAAGCCCCTGGTCGAGCCTGGCAAGCTGCTCGACGACGCCGCCTCCCTGGACGCCTACGGCAAGGACTGGACCAAGCATTTCGCCCCTGCGCCGCTGGCCATCGTGTTCCCCAAGAGCGTCGAGCAGGTCCAGGCGATCGTCCGCTGGGCCAACCAGCACAAGGTCGGTCTGGTCCCGTCGGGTGGTCGTACCGGGCTCTCCGCCGCGGCCGTGGCGGCCAACGGCGAAGTCGTGGTGGCCTTCGACTACATGAACCGGATACTCGACTTCAATGCCTTCGACCGCACCGTAGTCTGCCAGCCGGGCGTGGTTACCAAGCAACTGCAGACCTTCGCCGAGGAAAACGGCCTGTACTACCCGGTTGACTTCGCTTCTTCCGGTTCCAGCCAGATCGGCGGCAATATCGGCACCAATGCCGGCGGGATCAAGGTCATTCGCTACGGCATGACCCGTAACTGGGTGGCCGGGATGAAGGTCGTCACCGGCAAGGGCGACCTGCTCGAGCTGAACAAGGACCTGATCAAGAACGCCACCGGCTACGACATGCGCCAGCTGTTCATCGGCGCCGAAGGCACCCTGGGCTTCGTGGTCGAGGCGACCATGCGCCTGGAGCGCACGCCGAAGAACCTCACGGCGATGGTCCTCGGCACGCCCGACTTCGACTCGATCATGCCGGTGCTGCATGCCTTCCAGAGCAAGCTCGACCTGACCGCCTTCGAGTTCTTCTCCGACAAGGCCCTGGCCAAGGTCCTGGCCCGTGGCGACGTACCGCGGGCGTTCGAAACCGACTGCCCGTTCTACGCCCTGCTGGAGTTCGAGGCGACCACCGAGGACGTCGCCAACGAGGCGCTGGCCACCTTCGAGCACTGCGTCGAGCAGGGCTGGGTGCTGGACGGGGTGATGAGCCAGAGCGAGCAGCAGTTGCAGAACCTGTGGAAGCTGCGCGAGTACATCTCCGAGACCATCTCCCACTGGACGCCGTACAAGAACGACATCTCGGTCACGGTTTCCCGGGTGCCCGCCTTCCTCAAGGACATCGACGCCATCGTCGAGGCCAACTACCCGGACTTCGAGGTGGTGTGGTTCGGCCACATCGGCGACGGCAACCTGCACCTGAACATCCTCAAGCCGGAAAACCTCGGCAAGGACGAGTTCTTCGCCAAGTGCGCGACCGTCAACAAGTGGGTGTTCGAGACCGTCGAGAAGTACAACGGCTCGATTTCCGCCGAGCATGGCGTGGGCATGACCAAGCGCGACTACTTGACCTACACCCGCTCGGAAACCGAAATTGCCTATATGAAGGCACTGAAGGCGGTGTTCGACCCCAACGGGATCATGAATCCCGGCAAGATCTTCGCCGAGTAGCAGGTGTCGCAACGCAGAGGGCCGGTCATCCGGCCCTTCTCGTCTGTGGCGGGCGCCACGGATGCCTTTCCACCCGTTCAGGAGTCGGTAAATGAGTTACCAGCATCAATATATCGACGGCACCCCGATCCACTTCCCCCTGGGCAAGCTGGTCTGCGTCGGGCGCAACTACGCCGAACACGCCAAGGAACTGAACAACCCGGTTCCCACCGAGCCGCTGCTGTTCATCAAGCCCGGCTCCTGCGTGGTGCCGGTGAGCGGCGGGCTGAGCCTGCCGCAGGAGCGCGGCTCGGTACACTACGAGGCGGAAATCGCCGTGCTGATCGGCAAGCCGCTGTCGCGCAAGCCGAACCGCGAGGAGGTCCTCGACGCGATCTCCGGCTATGCGCCGGCGCTGGACCTGACCTTGCGCGAGGTCCAGGCGAAACTGAAGGAAAAGGGCCTGCCCTGGGAGCTGGCAAAGAGCTTCGATGGCGCCGGCGTGCTGTCGCCGTTCGTGAACGCCGACCAGTTTCCCGACCCGACCGACATCGGCATCCGCCTGACCATCAACGGCGAGGTGCGCCAGGACGGCAACAGCCGCGACATGCTCAATCCGATCGTGCCGCTGATCCAGCACATCGCCGGGCATTTCTCGCTACAGGCCGGCGATGTGGTGCTGACCGGCACGCCGTCCGGGGTCGGGCCGCTGAACAGCGGCGACGAGTTGCTGCTCGAATTGCCGGGCGCCAGCCGTTTCGAGACCCGCGTGCTCTGAACCGCTGCGGCCGCCGGGGGGCGGCCGACTTCCCTAGCGCCGGCAGCGGAAGCGACTGTCGGTCGGCTGGCCGACGCTTCGATTGACAGGCCGGGGGCAATGCCCTTTCATGGCGACGCCCAAGAAAACACCTGGCCAAACAGTCGAGCCTCGCCCATGTCCCTTGCCTCCAAGCTTCCCCGTTTCCGCTGGCTGCTGCCGGCGTTCGTCGTGCTCGTCGGCGTGGTGCTGACCATCGTCATGCATTGGGACGATCGCGCCGGCCTTTGGTGGAAGGAAAGCCAGGCCAGCCAGCAGCAGCGCGACGAAAGCATCTGGCTGCCGGGCTATCGGGTGGTGATCGACGCCAAGCCGTTGCAGGGCCTGGAGGAGGAAGAAACCTCGGACCTGGCCTACAACCCGGCAACCAGGACCCTGTTCACCGTTACCGGCAAGCGGCCGCTGCTGGTGGAGCTGTCGCTCACCGGCGACGTGCTGCGCACCATCCCGCTGCTCGGCCTGAGCAATCCCGAAGGCGTGGCGGTGCTGGAGAACGGCAACGTCGCGGTGACCGACGAGCGCCGCAATACCCTGACCATCTTCCATGTCGACCCGCAGACCGCCGAGCTGAGCACCAAGAGCCTGGCCGAATTCCCGCTGGGCAATATCGGCAAGAAGAACAAGGGCTTCGAGGGCATCGCCTGGGATCCGCGCCAGCAGCGTCTGTTGCTGAGCAAGGAGCGCGATCCGATGACCCTGTTCAGCTGGAAGAGCGACGGCGGGCCGAGCCTGAGCGGGGCGATGACCGCGCTACCGAGCGACGACCTGTACATGCGCAACGTCTCGGCGCTCAGCGTCGACCCGCGTACCGGCCATACCCTGGTGCTGTCGGCCGAATCGCATCTGCTGCTGGAGCTGGACGAGAAGGGCGAGCCGGTCAGCTTCATCAGCCTGCTCGGCGGCTTCAACGGCCTGGACAGCAAGATCCCGCGCGCCGAAGGGGTGGCCATCGACGACGAGGGCACGATCTACATGGTCAGCGAGCCGAACCTGTTCTACGTGTTCCGCAAGAAGAGCGGCGAGCGCCTGGCCACCAGCGACGCCGATTAAGCTTCGCTTAAGCGCCGATTAAGCCTGGTTTCAGCAAGGCTTCGTAGCCTGGACCCATCGAAACCAACTACGAGGCGTTACCCATGAAACTTCGTCACCTGCCCCTCATCGCTGCCATCGGCCTGTTCTCCACCGTCACCCTGGCCGCCGGCTATACCGGCCCGGGCGCTACCCCGACCACCACCACGGTGAAGGCCGCGCTGGAAGCCGCCGACGACACCCCGGTGGTCCTCCAGGGCACCATCGTCAAGCGCATCAAGGGCGACATCTACGAGTTCCGCGATGCCACCGGCAGCATGAAGGTCGAGATCGACGACGAAGACTTCCCGCCGATGGAAATCAACGACAAGACCCGGGTCAAGCTGACCGGCGAAGTCGACCGCGACCTGGTCGGCCGCGAGATCGACGTCGAGTTCGTCGAAGTGATCAAGTAAGGCCCTGAATCGAAACGGCCCGCCTCTCTTCCGGGAGGTGGGCCGTTTCGCGTTCCGACCGGGCGAAGTTGCGGGCGGGCTTACCGGTGAACCCCTTCGAAACCCTGTAGCACGTTCACTGCGTTGATCCCGATTTCCTCCACCGCGTAGCCTCCCTCCATCACGAACAGCGTGGCCAGGCCGAGCTTGCCGATGGCTTCGCCCATGCGCAGGTAGTCGGGGCTGTCCAGGCGGAACTGGGAAATCGGGTCCTCCTTGAAGGTATCCACCCCCAGGGAAACGATCAGGACGTCCGCCGCATAGGCCTGGATCTGCCGGATCGCCGCCTGCAGCGCCTGGCTCCAGGTCGCCCAGTCGCTGCCGGCCGCCAGTGGGTAGTTGAAGTTGTAGCCGGTGCCGACGCCGTTGCCCTTCTCGTCGGCGTAGCCGAGGAAATAGGGGTATTCGAAGCGCGGATCGCCGTGGATCGAGGTGAACAGCACATCGGCGCGGTCGTAGAAGATGTCCTGGGTGCCGTTGCCATGGTGGTAGTCGACGTCGAGGATCGCCACCCGCCCGGCGCCCCGGTCGAGGAAGGCCTGGGCGGCGATGGCGGCATTGTTGAAGAAGCAATAGCCGCCCATGTAGTCGGCCGCGGCGTGGTGGCCCGGCGGGCGACAGAGCGAAAATACCGAGCGCGCGCCGTTGGCGAGTTCGGACTGGCCGCTGAGGGCGACGTTGGCCGAACTGGTGATCGCCTGCCAGGTCCCGGCGGTGATCGGCGCGCCGGCGTCGAAGGAGTAGTAGCCGAGGCGACCGTCGATGTTGTCCGGCTCCGTCTGCCGCAGGCGCCGGGTCGGCCAGGCGATCGGCAGCATGTCGTGGCTGCGGCCGGTGGCCAGCCAGTCCTGCCAGGCGTTCTGCAGGAAACGCACGAAACCCTCGCTGTGCACCCGGCGGATCGGTTCCAGGCCGAAGTCGCGCGGTGCGCGGACTTCGCCGAGGCCGACGGCCTTCACGCGGTCGAGGACCATGTCGGCGCGGCTGGGTTTTTCGAAGCAGGGGGTGAACTGGCCGCCGATCAGTTCGTGCCGGCCGTGGTGCAGGCGATGGTCGTCGCTGTAGATGGTCAGCATGTCGGGCTCCCGGGCTCAGTTCTGTTCGGAGAAGGTCACGGTCGGCGCCTTGCGGCGGAAACCGCCGGTATGCAACGCCAGGTAGGCGAGGCCGGCGGCGAACCAGGTCAGGCCGATCACCAGGGTCAGCGCCGAGAGGCTGGTCCACAGCCACAGGGTCAGGCCCAGGCCGATGGCCGGCACCAGCCCGTAGCGCAGCAGGTCGCGCGGGGCGCGGCGGCCGTCGAGCAGCAGGTAGCTGCGGATCACCGCCAGGTTCACCGCGGAGAACGCCACCAGCGCGCCGAAGCTGATCATCGAGGCCAGGGTGGTGAGGTCGATGACCACCGCCAGCAGGGAAATCACCGAGACCACCAGGATCGCGATCACTGGCGTCTTGAAGCGCTCCGAGAGGCTGCCGAACACGCGCCGCGGCAGGATGCCGTCGCGGCCCATGCTGTAGAGGATGCGCGACACCGAGGCCTGCGAGGCCAGCGCCGAGCCGGCGGCGCCGGCGACGTAGGCGGCGGTGAAGAAGCTGGCGAGGAACTTGCCGCCGGCCGCCAGCATCACTTCGTTGGCCGCCGACTCGGCGTCCTGGAATACGCTGCCGGGGAACACCAGTTGGCTGAAGACCGCCAGCACGGTGAACAGCAGGCCGGCGCCGACCGTGGTGATGACGATGGCGCGCGGGATGTCGCGTTGCGGGTCGCGGGTTTCCTCGGCCAGGGTCGAGACCGCGTCGAAGCCGAGGAACGACAGGCACAGCACCGCCGCGCCGGCCATCAACGGGGCGAAGCCCGGCTGGCTGCCGTCGCCGACGAAGGGCAGGCTCAGGTCCAGCGAGGGGATGCCGGCCAGGTGCTTGACCGCCATGGCGACGAACACCACGGCGAAGACGAACTGGGCGCCGACGATCACGTTGCTCATGCCGGCCACCGAGCTGATGCCGATCACGTTGAGCACGGTGACCAGGCCGATCGCCGCGAGCACGAAGACCCAGGCCGGCACCATCGGGAAGGCGATGTTGAGGAACAGGCCGATGAGCAGGTAGTTGATCATCGGCAGGAACAGGTAGTCGAGCAGCAGCGACCAGCCGGCGAGGAAGCCGACGCAGGGGCCGAAGCTGAGGCTGGTATAGGAATAGGCCGAGCCGGCGATGGGATATTTCTTCACCATGAAGCTGTAGGAAAAGGCGGTGAAGAGCATCGCCGCCAGGGTGATCAGGTAGGCGCTGGCGGTACGACCGCCGGTGATCTCGGTGACTACCCCGTAGGTGGTGAACATGGTCAGCGGAACCATGTAGACCAGCCCGAAGAAGACCAGGGCGGGAAGCCCGAGGATGCGCCGCAGGCCGGTGCCCTGGGCGCTGTGGACGTACTCGGGGCGCTTGCCGCCGATGAGGATGCCGTTGTTGCGTTCGCTGGCCATGTTCCGCTCCTCGCGAAATGCCGTATCGATCCCGCAGGCGGCCGCTTGGGCGGACCTTTCCTGCGCCGGGTGAATGGACGGGCTAGTGGAAAACCGCTGGGGTTTCCGCCGGGTCGGTGGAAATGGCAGTGACGAGAGGGCGCGCGGCGTGTGCGGGCACGGGCGTTGGGGCGTCGATAGTGTTCATGGCGTTCTCAGGAAGCGTTCTTGTTGGATTTCTAGCTCGCGGTCGCGAGGTTCCCTTGGGCTCTGCCGGCGCCGTTTCCGCGGCTCCGGGCGACCCCTCGAGGAGGGCGCGGTTCGACTCTAGCAATCCGGTTTCGCCGGGGAGAACCCTGTAGACGGTCAAAAAGGGATCGAAATGGCCAAGCTGGCTGGCCGGCCAGCGCTGGCGCGAGCTGGCCGCCAGCGCCGCGTCGATCATTTCTTAAGCTTGGTCCAGACCTTGCTGCGCAACGCCAGGGCTTTCGGCGAGCAGAGCTTGAACGGCTTCAGGCGGTCGAGCTTGTCCTGCGGGGTGTTGATCGCCGGGTCGTCGAACAGTGCTTTCTCCATGAATTTCTCCGAGCCGACGATGGCGTTGTTGTACTTGGCGAAGTTGGAGGCGGCGGCGATGTTCTCCGGGCGCATCATCCAGTCGATGAAGACGTGGGCTTCCTTGACGTTGCTGGCGTCGCGCGGAATCGCGAAGTTGTCGATGAACAGCCGGATGCCTTCCTTCGGATAGACGTATTCGAGGCTGGCGCGTTGGGCGTGGGCGCGGTGGAAGGCGCCGTTCCACTGCTGGTGCATGGCGACCTCGCCGGCGGCCATGCGCTCGATGGTGCCGTCGCTGTTGTACATGGCCAGCGCCGGCTTTTGCCTGAGCAGCAGGTCGAGGACCTTCTGCGCTTCCCTGGCGTCCTCGGTGCATTCGTCGATGCCGAGGTAGTAGGTGGCGGGAATGAACAGTTCCTCGATGGAGTTCAGAGCCACCACCTTGCCTTTCAGCTCGGCTGGTGGTTCGAAGAACGGCTTCCAGCTTTCTTCCAGCCTGCCGCCCGGCACCTTCGCCGTATCGTAGCTGTAGCCGGTGGTGCCCCAGAGATAGGGAATGCTGTAGTCGTGGCCGGGATCGAAGCCAAGGGTCCGGAAGTTTTCCTTCAGATTGCCCAGGCTCGGCAACTGGCTCTTGTCGAGCTTTTGCAGCAGCCCCTCCTTGACGAATATTTCTATGAAACTGTCCGACGGCACCACCACGTCGTAGGCGCCGCCACCGGCCTTGAGCTTGGCCAGCAGCGTCTCGTTGCTGTCGTAGGCGTCGAGGGTGGCTTTGATCCCGGTGTCCTTCTCGAACTTCTTCAGCAATTCCGGCGGGTAGTAGTCCGACCAGTTGGCGAAGTGCAGGGTGCCTTCGGCGCGAGCCTGGCCGCCCAGGGCTAGACCGGCGGCGAAGAGCAGGGTGAGCGGTGTGCGGTAGGTCATGATGGACTCCTGGCGATCTTCTGTTTTTTCTTCGTGGAGGCAGGTTCTCAGCGGCGGCGTTGGCCGAGGTAGTACGACAGGGCGACGAAGGCGATGGAAATCATGAGGATGATCGAGGAAATCGCATTGATCTTCGGGGATATGCCCATGCGAATGGAACTGAAGATGTACACCGGCAGGGTGGTTGCGCCGGCGCCGGCGACGAAATAGGTGATGACGAAATCGTCCATCGAGATGATGAACGCGAGCATCGCCCCGGACAGCACGCCGGGCATCAGCAGCGGCAGGGTGATTTTCCAGAAGGCCTTCCACGGCGAGGCGTAGAGGTCGGCGGCGGCCTCCGCCAGGCGCGGGTCCAGGCCCTCCAGGCGGGCGCGGATCGGCAGGTAGGCGAAGGGGATGCAGAACACGATGTGGGCGATGAGGATGGTGAACAACGACAGCTTCAGGCCGATGAAGGAGAAGAACATCAGGGTCGCCACCGCAGTGACGATCTCCGGCACCAGCAGCGGCAGGCCGAGAACGCCGTTCATCAGGGTCTGCCCGCGGAAGGCGCGACCGCGCATGCCCAGCGCGGCGAGGGTGGCCAGGACGGTCGAGGCCAGGGTGGCGAGGGTGGCGACGAGCAGCGAGTTCTTCGCCGCGCGGAGGATTTCCGGATCGTTGGCCACCACCACATACCATTTCAG
Organism: Pseudomonas sp. 20-5; assembly: GCF_056782835.1. Taxonomy (NCBI): domain Bacteria; kingdom Pseudomonadati; phylum Pseudomonadota; class Gammaproteobacteria; order Pseudomonadales; family Pseudomonadaceae; genus Pseudomonas; species Pseudomonas sp. 20-5. Next base: position 364,992 of record NZ_CM165584.1, read on the forward strand.
GCTGAAGCTCTCCCAGAGCGTCGCCGACTGGCCGCTGTTGAAGCTGAGCACTACCAGCACCAGGATCGGGATGTAGAGGAAGGCGAAGAACAGCCAGGCGGCCTGGCGCACGCCGCTGAAGGTCCAGAGTGGATTGCGGCCGTTCATGGCTGGCCTCCGCCGGCGTTGGCCCGGAAGCGCAGGTTGTAGATCAGCATCGCCAGCAGGACGAAGGCCAGCAGGGCGAACGAAAGGGCGGCGCCGAACGGCCAGTTGTGCGCGGTACCGAATTGCAGCTGGATCAGGTTGCCGATCATCAGCGCCTTACCGCCGCCGAGCAATTCCGGAATGATGTAGCTGCCCAGGGCCGGGATGAATACCAGGATGCAGCCGGCGACTATCCCCGGCATCGCCAGCGGCACGATCACCCGGCGCAGCGCTTTCCAGCGGTTGGCGCCGAGGTCGAATGCCGCCTCCACCAGGCGCCAGTCCATCTTTTCCAGGCTGCTGTAGATCGGCAGCACCATGAACGGCAGGTAGGTATAAAGGAGGCCGATGATCACCGCGTTGTCGGTATAGAGCAGCCCCAGCCCGGTGTCGGTCAGGCCGATGCCTTGCAGGCCGGCGTCTACCAGCCCGCCGTTGCGCAGCAGCAGGATCCAGGCGTAGACCCGCACCAGCAGGTTGGTCCAGAACGGCACGGTGACCAGGAACAGCAGCAGGTTGCGCCGGCGTTCCGGCTGCAACGCCAGGTACAGCGCGGTGGGGAAGCCGAGCGCCAGGCAGCCGAGGGTGGTCAGCAGCGACAGCCAGAACGAGCGCTGGAAGATGCCCAGGTAGTCGGCGTTGAACACCAGGCTGTCGTCCAGGTCGCGTTCCCAGAGGAAATTGAGGTAGGCCTCCAGGCTGTGCTGGCCCCATTTCACTCCGCCGTAGTCGCCGGATTGCTGGATCGACACGGCGAACATGATGCCCAGCGGGATCACCAGGAACAGCACCAGCATCAGCATCGCCGGGCTGCTCAGCAGCAGGCGCCGACGCAGCTGCCGGCGTTCGGCCGACTGTTGCGCGGTAGGTCGGCCGGCGGTGCTCATTCGGCGAGCACCCGGATGGCGGCGGCGGGAATCCGCACCCGCACCTTCGCCCCCGGACTGTGCGGGCAGCGTGCGCCGTCGCGGTTCTGCTGGCGCACGCGGAAGCCCGGCTGTCCGGCCACGTTCAGGTGGTAGACGGTATCGGTGCCGACATAGACGATGTTTTCCAGCACGCCTTCCAACTGGCCGTCGGCGGCCAGTTCGGTGCGCTCCGGGCGGATCGCCAGGGTCACAGCGCCGCTGCCCGGGGTCGTCGCGGCCAGCCGCTGGCCGTCCGCCAGGCGCACGCCGTCGGCGTCGGCCTGGCCCTCGAGGAAGTTGGTTTCGCCGATGAAGTCGGCGACCGCCCGGTTCAGCGGCGCCTCGTAGATGTCGCTGGGCGTGCCGACCTGCAACACCTTGCCCTTGCTCATCACCGCGATGCGGTCGGACATGGTCAGCGCTTCCTCCTGGTCGTGGGTGACGAAGATGAAGGTGATCCCGGTCTCGTGCTGCAGGCGCTTCAGCTCGATCTGCATTTCCTTGCGCAGCTTCAGGTCCAGCGCCGACAGCGACTCGTCGAGCAGCAGCACCTTGGGCCGGCTGGCCAGCGCGCGGGCCAGGGCGATGCGTTGCTGCTGGCCACCGGACAACTGGTCGGCGCGGCGCTTGCCGACCTCCGGCAGCTTCACCAGGTCGAGCATGCGGCTCACGGTGGCGTCGATCTCGCTGCGCGGGCGGCCCTGCATCTCCAGGCCGAAGCCGATGTTGTCGGCGACGCTCATGTGCGGGAACAGCGCATAACTCTGGAACACCGTGTTGACCGGGCGGCGGAACGGCGGCAGGCCTTCCATGTGTTCGCCATAGAGGCGGATGCTGCCGGAACTGGGCTGTTCGAAGCCGGCGATGAGGCGGAGGAGGGTGGTCTTGCCGCAGCCGGAAGGGCCGAGGAGGGTGAAGAATTCGTTGGCGTGGATATCCAGGGACACATCGTCAAGGGCCTTCAGGCCTTGGCCGGGGGTACCGAATTCCATGCAGATCCGCTCGATGGCTATCGCGCTGGTCATGCTGAATTCCATGCAGTCAAGCAGTTGTTATTGTTGAGGTTTTGCGGTTTCTGGGGCCCGCTTCACCTGCTGCGGTTCGATAATGACCGGGGCGCCGCGGGCGCAGAACGATAGATGCGGCCAATAAGGGATCGAACAGGCCAATCTGGTGGCGCTGGAAGAAGACTGCGGATGCTCTCTTGTCGTCTCTTTCGGACAGGAAACTCGGACCTGTCCGAGTCGCCCGGGCGGCTGGCTGACTTTAAGCTTGGCTTCAGCCTGGAGCCGTAGCTTGCGTAGGAAAGGTCGGGCGCAGCCCGTTTCCATACAGCGTACAGGCTCTATGCTATGACTATCCACGCCCAAACTCCCGAGCCGTTTTCCATGTCCCGAGCTTTCACGCCTCGCCGTCTGCTGCTGGCCGTCCTGCTGGTCGCGCTGTCCGCGCTGGTCCTTCTCGGCCAGAGCTTCCGGGTCTTCGACCGGGCCTGGTTCGCCGTCCAGGAGTGGCGTCACGCCGATGCCTGGAAAGAGCGCTCGATATGGCTGCCGGACTACCGCGTGCGGATCGAGGCGCAGCCCATCGAGGGGTTGAACGACGACGTTTCCGCGCTGACCTTCGATCCCGACCGGCGCACCCTGTTCACCGTGACCAACCAGCCGGCGCAGATCATCGAGCTGTCCTTGCAGGGCAAGGTACTGCGGACCATCCCGCTGACCGGCTTCGGCGACGCCGAGGCCATCGAGTACATCAGCCGCGGCGTCTACGTGATCACCGACGAGCGCCAGCAACGCCTGGTCAAGGTGCGCCTGGAGGACGACACGCGCTTCATCGACGCTGCCGATGCCCAGCAGCTTTCGCTGGGTATCGGCCTCAACGGCAACAAGGGTTTCGAAGGGCTAGCTTACGACGCCGAGGGCAAGCGCCTGTTCGTCGCCAAGGAGCGTGACCCGGTGCGCATCTACGAGATCCACGGTTTCCCCCACACCCAGGCGGACAAACCGTTCGCCGTGCACGTGGTGGACGACCCCGGGCGCGACAAGCGCCTGTTCGTCCGCGACCTGTCCAGCCTGCAGTTCGACGAGGGCACCGGGCACCTGCTGGCGTTGTCCGACGAGTCGCGTCTGGTAGTCGAGCTGGACACCGACGGCGAGCCGGTCAGCACCCTGTCGCTGCTGCGCGGCATGCACGGCCTGAAGCGCAGCGTGCCGCAGGCCGAGGGCGTGGCGATGGACGACCGTGGCGTGCTCTACCTGGTCAGCGAGCCGAACCTGTTCTACGTGTTCAGCAAGGACGAGCCGGCGCAGCCCTGACGCGGCCTACGGGGACGGCAGGAGCGTCCCCTGGCCCGCTCAGAACTGCCAGTTCACCCCGAGCGAATAGCCCGCCTGGTTGCCTTCGCTGTGGGCGAAGCGGCTGTTGGCTTCGGCGAAGACCCCGAGCTGCTCGGTGATCGCCAGTTGCGCGCCAAGCTGGGCGCGGCCGAAATCCTTGTCCACGCCGCCCATGTCGGCGACCCGGACACGCCCGTCGCCGCGGCTGGTCAGGTCCATGTCGTCCAGGCGTCCGTCCGCCAGCTCGCGGACCCAGCGCAGGCTGGCGTAGGGTTGCAGGCGCATTCTCGCGCCCAGCGCCAGCTCGCCGCGCAGGCGCCAGCCGAGACTCGCCTCCAGCGAGTCGTAGTCCTGCTTCTCGTAGCCGAGTGCGGTACGCAGGGCCTCGTCCTCGCGGAAGTCGTCGATGCGGTAGTGCATGTAGTCGAGGCCGGCCAGCGGCCCGCTCCGCAGTTCGCCGAAGCTGAAGTCATAGCCGCCTTCCAGCCGGGCGCCCCAGGACCAGGCCGAGGTGTCGCCCGACAGACGCTGGTCGAGCAGCACCGGCCCGCCGGCGGCCTGGAGGTAGACCGAACGCTTGCTGTCGTAGCGGGTATGCCCGAGGTTCAGCTCGCCGGCCAGCCATTCCGGACCGCCGTCGTTGTACAGGCCGAACAGGCCGAGCTGCCAGGTGTCGCCCTCGATGCGCCCACCATGGTCCAGCTTGTCGCGGCTGCGCTGGAAGGCCAGGCTGCCGCCGAGGGTCAGGGCCTCGCTGTAGCGGTAGTCGCCGAGCAGATGCACGCCGGCGCGCCTGGACTCCGGATTGCCAGGCATGTCGAAACCGCTGTCCGGCGAGACCTCGCCCTCCGCGCCCACCTCGCCGTCGAAGCTGCCTACCGGCCGGTTGCTGCCGAGCAGGGTCAGCCAGCGGCGGTCGTGCAGGCGGGTCAGTGCCTGATGCTGGCGCTGCAACTGGTCTTCCATCTGCCGCGCCAGGGCGCCGCCGGAGGCGGTGGAGGCCAGCAGGTCGGCGTTGGTCAGCTCCAGCACCAGGCGCGTCAGCAGGCGGGAAAAGTCGCGCATGCGTTGCTCGATGCGCTCCTGGCCGAGGGCGTTGGTCAGTACTTCCTTGTTGTCCTCGGCCGGGTCGTGCCAGGTTGAGCCGCCGGGAATCGCCGGGTTGTCGGTCTGCTCGTAGCCGTCCAGGTCGCCCAGTTCCCAGTTGGTCGCCTCGATGAACAACACCGGGATGTCCATCCCGTTGAAGCTTTCGCCGTCGCTGCAGCAGCCGGTACCCGCCGGGTATTCGGCGTTCAGGCCGGGGTTGGTGAACAACGGGATGTCCAGCTCGCGGGCGATGCGCAGGATCTGTTCGCGGTAGGCGCCGAGGGCCGGGCTGGACACGCTGTTGGAGCCGGCATGGGCGTACATCTTGTCGCCGGTGACCAGGCTGTCGAGGTTGATCATTCCCAGCAGGTTGGCGCGCTGGCTGGCGTCGAGGGACTCGACGTAGGCACGCGAACCGCGCAGGCCTTCCTCCTCGGCGCCGAAACCGACCACCTCGAGGCCGTTCTCCAGGGCGATGCCGCCGAGGTTGCGGGCGATCTCGGTGAGCACCGCCGCGCCCGAGGCGTTATCGTCCAGGCCCTGCAGGGTCGGGCGACCGTAGTAGGTGTCGTAGTGCGCGCCGAGTACCAGGAACTTCCCGCTGCTACCGGGCGCCGAGGCGATGACGTTCTGCGAACTGCGGTTGCCGGCCCAGGTGAAGTCCTGGCGACTGGTCTGGTGGCCGAAGCCCAGGCGCGACTGCATCAGTTCGCTGGCGCCGGCGAAGCTGGCGGTGCCGCGATAGCGGCCCGGGTAGTCGGTGATCAGGCGCTCCAGGGTCTCCCCGGCGTATTCCCCGTATTGGTAGGCGTTGGCGCCCAACGACAGCGCGGCACATCCCAGGCCTACAGCGACAGCTAATGGTTTGAACACGGCACTTTCCTCTGTGTCGGTACGATGGTGCATCGAATGATGCTCGCGCCGCGGAAAGCAGGATGCGGACCGTTTCATGTCCCGGTGGCACGAAGTGACGCCTGGTCGACCTGCGGTGTCGCCAGGTTGTAAGAAGCGTCGCTCCTGGCGATGGGCGGGAAGCTTCGTGCTGGACGTAGTGTTACCGGCGATGGCCGGTATTGGGGCGTGACTTCCCGTTTCGGGGCTTGGTAACCGCGAGCGGTCGATTTACAGTGCTCGCCCTGCCGATCTCCTGGATACCCGTCGCATGAACATTTTCCGCGAAGCCCTGCTCAACCGTCGCCTGAAGAAGGCCCTGGCACGTCACGGTTGCCGCATGGCCAGCGGGGTCGAGACGCTGCGCGACGGCACGCAGGTGACGCTGGAGCCGAACGTGAAGCTGGGCAAGGCGAAGATCCATTCGCCGGCACTGGAGGTCGGCGCCTATACCGACGTGGTCAGCGGCTGCGAGTTCTTGGAGGTGGCCAGCATCGGCCGCTTCTGCTCGATCGCCACCGGGGTGGTGATCGGTCAGCCGCGCCGCTCGCATCCAATGCACTGGCTGAGCACCCACGCCTTCACCGCCAATCCGAAGCTGTTGCGCAAGCCGTTGCAGCCCGAGCGCGAAGCGACCCCGGCGCGGATCGGCCACGATGTATGGATCGGGCGCGACGCGCTGATCCTCGATGGGGTGGAGATCGGCACCGGCGCGGTGATCGGCGCGCAATCGCTGGTCAATCGCGACGTGCCGCCCTACGCGGTGGTGGCGGGCTCGCCGGCGCGGGTGCTCCGCTATCGCTTCGCGCCGGAGCTGATCGAGCGACTGCTGGCGAGTCGCTGGTGGGAGTTGCCGCTGGACGTGCTTGGCGAATTGCCGCTGGACGATCCGCAGGCCTGCGTCGAGGCGCTGGAGCGTCGGCCGCCGCAGGCGTGCCAGGAGGCGCAGCGCTTGCGCATCCGGCACAAGCCGTTCGCCATCGAATGGCTGTCCTGAGGCCCGCAGCCGCCGCCGGTGTCGACGGCGGCCAGGGCTGGGTCAGCTTTCGTCGCTGAGACCGGCTTCCGGCGCTGCGCGCTTCACCGACTGCACGCCGGCTTCGGCGTTGGCCTGGCTGGCATAGAGCTGGCTCTGGCCGACGACCTGGCCATTGGTGGCCTTGAGTACGAAGTGGAACTTGCCGTTGCTGGCCGGCTTGACCTCGAAGGCACCGTCGCGCTGGGAGTTCTTGCGCACCGACTCGATGCCGCCGAGCGCCGAGTCCTTGGCCTTGTACAGTTCGCTGGTGAGAATGATCTCGCCGTTGGCGGCATGCAGGTTGAAGTGGAACTGGCCGTCTTTCGCTTTCTTCAGATGGAATTTGGCTGCCATGTCTAGCTCCTTGTTCACAGGGTGAGGCGGATCGCAACGGACCAGCCGTCTGCTGAGACACAGCGTAGCCGCTTTTGTTGCAGTGTCGCCCCGCTCCGGTCATCGGCCTGGGGCGAGCGGGCTCAGGCCTTGAGGGTCTTGACGCCGTCGGCGGTGCCGAGCAGCAGCAAGTCGGCCGGGCGGGCGGCGAACAAGCCGTTGGTGACCACGCCGACGATGGCGTTGATCTTCTCTTCCAGTTCCACCGGGCTGTCGATGCGCAGGTTGTGCACGTCGAGGATGATATTGCCGTTGTCGGTCAGCACGCCTTCGCGGTAGACCGGATCGCCGCCGAGCTTCACCAGTTGGCGGGCGACGTGGCTGCGAGCCATCGGGATGACCTCCACCGGCAGCGGGAACTGGCCGAGGATGGGCACCAGCTTGCTGGCATCGGCGATGCAGATGAAGGTCTTGGCCACCGCGGCGACGATCTTCTCGCGGGTCAGCGCGGCACCGCCGCCCTTGATCAGCTCCAGGCGCTCGTTGCTTTCGTCGGCGCCGTCGACGTAGAACTCCAGCTCGCTGACCGTGTTCAGCTCGTAGACCGGGATGCCATGCTCCTTCAGGCGCTTGGCGGTGGCCTCCGAACTGGCTACTGCGCCGTCGAACTCGGCCTTGTGGCGGGCCAGGGCATCGATGAAGAAGTTGGCGGTGGAGCCTGTGCCGACGCCGACGATGCTCTTGCTGTCGAGGTGCGGAAGAATGTGGTCGACGGCGGCCTGTGCCACTGCCTGCTTGAGCTGATCCTGGTTCATCCCGGGTGCCTGTCTGGTTGCCTGGCCGGCCGTCCCGGCGGCGCAGGCGGAGGGTGCGCGCGGCCGGGGCGGCCCGGCGGGTTTCCGGCACGTCCTGTGCCGCTGCGATACGAAGGGACGAATTATAGCGGCCTGGCGTCCTCCGGTCTTGCCCCGGATGACCGGCAGTCGCGGTGTTTTCCTGCGGCGCGCCGGTAGTCCGCCCGGCGGGCCTGGAGTAGACTCCGGGCTTCCGTGAAGTCCGCCGAACCGCCTCCGATGCTCGAACAATACGTCAAGAAGATCCTCACCTCGCGCGTCTACGACGTCGCGGTGGAAACGCCCCTGCAACCCGCCCGCCAGTTGTCCGAACGCCTCGGCAACCAGGTCCTGCTCAAGCGCGAGGACCTGCAGCCGGTGTTTTCCTTCAAGATCCGCGGCGCCTACAACAAGGTCGCGCAGCTCACCGAGGAGGAGAAGGCCCGCGGGGTGATCGCCGCCTCGGCCGGCAATCACGCCCAGGGCCTGGCCCTGGCGGCCAAGCGGCAGGGGATCAGGGCGGTCATCGTGATGCCCAAGACCACCCCCGAGATCAAGGTCCAGGCGGTGCGCGCCCACGGCGCCAAGGCGGTGCTGCACGGCGACGCCTTCCCCGAGGCGCTGGCCCACGCGCTGAAGCTGGTCGACGAGAAGGGCTACACCTTCGTCCATCCCTACGACGATCCGGACACCATCGCCGGCCAGGGCACCGTGGCCATGGAGATCCTCCGCCAGCAGCCCGGCCGCCTCGATGCGATCTTCGTCCCGGTGGGCGGTGGCGGACTGGTCGCCGGCATCGCCGCCTACGTCAAGTACCTGCGTCCGGAGATCAAGGTGATCGGCGTCGAGCCGGACGAGTCGAACTGCCTGCAGGCGGCCATGGCCGCCGGCGAGCGGGTGGTGCTGGGCCAGGTCGGGCTGTTCGCCGACGGCGTGGCGGTGGCGCAGATCGGCCAGCACACCTTCGACATCTGCAAGGACCACGTCGACGAAGTGATCACCGTCAGCACCGACGAGATCTGTGCGGCGATCAAGGACATCTACGACGACACCCGCTCGATCACCGAGCCGGCCGGCGCGCTGGCGGTGGCCGGGATCAAGAAGTACGTCGAGCGCGAGCGCGCCGAGGGGCAGACCCTGGTGGCGATCGACTCCGGCGCCAACGTCAACTTCGATCGCCTGCGGCATGTCGCCGAACGCGCCGAACTGGGCGAGCGCCGCGAAGCGATCATCGCGGTGACCATTCCCGAGCGGCCGGGCAGCTTCAAGGCCTTCTGCGAGGCGGTCGGCAAGCGCCAGATCACCGAGTTCAACTATCGCTACCACAGCGGCAGCGAGGCGCACATCTTCGTCGGCGTGCAGACCCACCCGGAGAACGACCCGCGCGAGGCGCTGGTGGCCTATCTGCGCGAGAAGGGCTTCCCGGTCCTCGACCTGACCGACAACGAACTGGCCAAGCTGCACATCCGCCACATGGTCGGCGGCCATGCGGTGAAAGTCAGCGACGAGATGGTGTTCCGCTTCGAATTCCCCGAGCGGCCCGGCGCGCTGTTCAACTTCCTCACCAAGCTCGGCGGGCGCTGGAACATCTCGATGTTCCACTACCGCAACCATGGCGCGGCCGACGGCCGGGTGGTGGCCGGGTTGCAGGTGCCGGAAGACGAGCGCCACCTGATCCCGCAGACCCTGGAGGCGATCGGCTATCCGTACTGGGACGAGACCGCCAACCCGGCCTACCAGCTGTTCCTCGGCTGACCCGCGGCGGCTCGCCGACACGGGCTGCTAAGCTTCACGGGCAGGTGATCTCCTTCCTCGGGAACTGAGCCCGCCCCCGGCCCCTCAAACGGGCCGGGAACACGGACAAGGATGCGCTGATGGAACATTTTCTCCAGATCAAGATTCTCCACGGAGTCGCCACCGTGCTGCTGTTCGGCGGCCTGCTCGGCCTGGCGTTCTACGCCTGGCGCAGCTGGCGGACGGGCGACGCGGCGCGGGTCGCGCGCGGTTTCAAGCGGGTCCGCCTGATCGGCTGGCCGCTGCTGGGGCTCAGCCTGCTGGCCCTGCCGGTCAGCGGCTGGTGGCTGGTGCACCTGGCCGGCTGGCCGTTGGGCCAGAGCTGGCTGCTGTTCGGCGCCTGCCTCTATCTGCTCGGCTGCATCTTCTGGCTGGTCCTCGCCGGCCGCCTGGCGCGGGTCCAGCACCAGGCCGGCGCCGCCGAGACGGCGGGGGCCGCGCTGGGCGAGCAGACCCTGCGCGAGATCAAGGTGGGCCTGGTCATGGCCCTGCTCGGTGCGGCCAGCTTCATCGCGGTGGCGGTACTGATGGTCAGCAAGCCGCTCTGAAACGCCAACGAAATGGACTTCACCGGCTTTCGCCGGTTCTGTAGGAACGCATGCGTATTCTGCTGGTAGGCGCGGGAGGTTTCGTCGGGCGGCACCTGCTCCCGGCGCTGCTCGCCGCCGGACACGAACTGCTCCTCACCGCGCGCCGCCCGCCGGTCGATGCGCCTGCCGGCGTACGCTGGCTGGCGCTCGACCTGGAGCGGCTTGCGGAAAGGCCGGACAGCTTCGCCTGGCCCGCCGGGGTCGACCTGCTGATCAATGCCGCCGGCACCATGAGCCTCGACGAGGCGAGCATGGCTCGCGTCCAGGACAGCGGCGCGCGAACACTCTTCGACCTCGCTGCAGCCCATGGGGCGAAGGTCCTGCAGATTTCCGCGCTGGGCGCCGGTGCGCACCCGGACGTGGCCTTCCTCGCCAGCAAGGCGGCGGCCGACCGCCACCTGCTGGAACTGGGCATCCCGGCGCTGGTGCTGCGCCCGTCCCTGCTGCTGGGGCCGGGCGGCGCCAGCAGCGCCTGGCTGGAACGCCTGTCGCCGCTACCGCTGATTCCCTTGCTGGACAATCGCGCGCGCCTGCAACCGCTGCATGTCGAGGACCTGGTCGGCGCGGTGCTGGCCTTGCTGCGCTGCTGGCCGGAGCGGGCGCAGGTGATTCCGCTGGTGGGTCCGCAGGCGCTGACCCAGGGCGAGCTGCTGGACGAGCTGCGCCGCGCCCAGGGTTGGCCGCGCGGCCGCTATGCGGTGCCGCCCGCGGCGCTTCTCGATGCGTTGGGCGGGCTTGGCCGGCGTGCTGGCTGGCGGACACTGAGTCCATCGATGCTGAAGCTGGTGCGCCACGACAACCTGGCCGACCCGGCACTCCTCGATGCGGCCTGCGGCTATCGTTGCGCGCCGCTGGCCAGTCGCCTGCTCGGCTGGCCGCAGGCGGCACGCAGCCTGGCGGCGCTGATGCGGCCGCTGATGCTGGCGGCCCTGGTGCTGATCTGGCTGGGTACCCTGGTCGCCTGCCTGGGGCCGGGTTACGGTTGGGGCCTGCGGATCCTCGGCGAGGCCGGCATCCACGGCTGGCCGGCGAGCCTGGCGGTGATCGCCGGGGCCCTGCTCGACGGTGCGCTCGGCGTCGGCCTGCTGCTCCGCCGCTGGCGCCGGCGCGCGCTGCTGGCGCAGTTCTGGCTGATGCTTGGCTACAGCCTGGCGATCAGCCTGATCCTGCCGCACTACTGGTACGACCCCTACATGGCGGTCGGCAAGAACATCGTGCTGATGGTGGCCACGCTCTGGCTGCTGGGTGACGAACCTCGAGCCAGGGAGGCCCGTGGATGAACCTTTACCTGCTGCTGAAAACCCTGCATATCCTTTCCTCGACCATTCTCTTCGGCACCGGCCTGGGGTCGGCCTACTACGCCCTGCGCGCCTGGCGCAGCGGGCAGTTGCCGGTGATCGCGGTGACCTTCCGCCACCTGGTCGCCGCCGACTGGCTGTTCATCGCCACCACCGCGGTGTTCCAGCCGCTCAGCGGCCTGGCCATGGTGCATGTCGCCGGCTGGTCGCTGGCCCAGGGCTGGTTGCTGTGGAGCCTGGGCCTCTACGTGTTCGCCGGGCTCTGCTGGCTACCGGTGGTGTGGTTGCAGATCCGCGTACGCGACATGGCCGAGGCGGCCTTGCGCGAGGCGCGGCCCATCGAACCGCTGGCGTACCGCTACATGAACGCCTGGTTCATCCTCGGCTGGCCGGCCTTCATCGCCTTCATGGTCATCTTCTACCTGATGGTCAACAAGCCGGTCTGAGAGTCCCCTCGGCGCAACCAGAGCAACGCCAGGACCAGGAACGCCAGGGAGCCGCCCCAGTACAACCAGGCGAAGCCGCCGGGCCGCTCCAGCAGGAGGAAGGCCAGGGCCGGGCCCAGCGCGGCGCCGAGGTCCTGGACGATGGAATAGCGGGTCATGAAGCCGACCACGTCGCCGGCGCGGGCGACGTCGGCGGCGAGGGCGTCGGTCAGGGTGGTGAGGGCGGTGGCGACCAGCATCACCAGCAGGGCGATGGCCAGCCAGGCGAGAATGGGCAGCCTGCTGGAAAGCAGGCCGAAGCCCATTGCGCCGACCAGTAGCGCAGCCACGTAGAAGCGCCGACGCCCGCGCGGGCCATCCGACCAGGCACCGAAGCGCCCGGCCAGCCAGGGCTCCCAGGACCAGCGCAGGGCCTGGATGATCCCGGAGAGGCCGGCGGCGCTGAGCGCCAGGCCGAGCAGGCTGACCTCGGTGCCGAAGCTGCGGGCGATCAGCGCGCTCAGGGTGGCGGCGAGTACGCCCTGGATCAGGAGCGCGGTGGCGAAGCCGCTGAGGATCACCAGGCCGCGCGGCGGCGGGCGCCTGGCGACGCTGGTGGCTGCCGTTGCGGCGGAGGTCCGCGCATGTCCGGCGGGACTCTCCGGCAGGTCGAAACCCTTCGCCAGCAGCGGCAGGCCGAGCAGTGCCAGGAGCGCGAAGGACAGCGCCAGCGCCGGCAGGCCGAGGACCGGCACCAGCAGCCCGCCGAGCAGCATGCCGACCAGGCTGCCCAGGCGGTAGAGGCCGTTGTACAGGCCCATGGCGCGGCCGCGCTGGTGGTCGGCGGCGCAGTAGACCACCGCCGAGAGTCCGCCGATGCGGAAGAACGACCAGCCGATCCCCCACAGTCCGCGCAGCAGCCCCCAGGCCAGGAAACCGCTGGCCAGGCTGTAGCCGGCGGTGCTCAGCACGCCGATGACGACCGCCAGGAGCAGGCCGGTCTTCAGTGCCAGGTGCTTGTACAGGCGGCCGATCAGCGGATTGAAGGGCAGGCGGATCAGGCGGTTGATCGACAGCAGCACGCCGACCTGCCAGAGCGCCTCCAGGCCGACCTCGTGCCAGTAGATCGGCAAGGCGATATAAAGCATCGAATCGCCGGCCAGGCATAGCGCGGTGACCAGGGCGACGATCACGACCGGCCGCAGCGAGCCGGGAGCGGGGGCTGTGTGGGGCATCCTGGGGCCGCCGTGGCGCCGCCCGTCGGACGGCGCGCTTGTCAGTGGGTCAACGCAGGGAAATGATCGGCCAGCCGCGTTTTTCCGCCTCGGCGCGTAGGCGCGGATCGGGGTCGACGGCCACCGGCCGGCTGACCTTTTCCAGCAGCGGCAGGTCGTTCAGCGAGTCGCTGTAGAAGCTGGCGCCTTCCAGGTCCAGGCCGTTCTCGTCGAGCCAGCGTTGCAGGCGCACCACCTTGCCGCCCTGGAAGCAGGGCACGTCGAAGGTCTGCCCGGTGTAGCGGCCGTCGCGCATCTCGCACTCGGTGGCGATCAGGGTCTCCACCCCGAGCCGTTCGGCGATCGGGCCGGTGACGAAGCGGTTGGTGGCGGTGATGATCACCAGCCGGTCGCCGGCGGCGCGGTGCTCGGCGAGCAGCGCCTCGCCCTTGGCCAGCACGATCGGCTCGATCACTTCCTGCATGAACTGGCGGTGCCAGGTTTCCAGCTGGGCCATCTCGGTGCGACCGAGGATCGCCTGGGTGAAGGCCTGGTAGGCAAGGACGTCGAGCTTGCCGGCGACGTAGTCGGCATAGAAGGCGTCGTTGCGCGCCTGGTATTCGGCGGCGTCGACCAGGCCGCGCTGGCACAGCCATTCGCCCCAGCTATGGTCGCTGTCGCCGGCGAGCAGGGTGTTATCGAGATCGAAAAGGGCCAGACGCACGGGGTGACTCCATCGGTTGGCGGGTGGCGGAAGGGCCGCGAGAGCCTTTTGCGAAGGCTCCCACCGGGCCTTGGGAAAGCCCCTAGCCTACCGGCTTTTGCCGGCCCTGTATCCTCCCCGCACGAGTCGCAAAGCCGCGCGTTGCCGCTATCACAAGCTTTATGGAACAATGCGGGCACATGCGATTTCGAGGATGTCCCAGCGTGATCGATTCCGATGGTTTTCGCCCGAATGTCGGCATCATTCTCGCCAACGAGGCGGGGCAGGTGCTGTGGGCGCGGCGTATCAATCAGGAAGCCTGGCAGTTCCCGCAGGGAGGCATCAATGATCGCGAAACGCCGGAAGAGGCGCTGTATCGCGAGTTGAACGAAGAAGTCGGGCTGGAGGCCGGGGACGTGCGCATCCTGGCCTGCACCCGCGGCTGGCTGCGCTACCGTTTGCCGCAGCGCCTGGTGCGGACCCACAGCCAGCCGCTGTGCATCGGCCAGAAGCAGAAATGGTTCCTGCTGCGGCTGATGTCCGACGAGGCGCGCGTGCGCATGGATATCACCAGCAAGCCCGAGTTCGACGGCTGGCGCTGGGTGAGTTACTGGTACCCCCTGGGACAGGTGGTGACCTTCAAGCGCGAGGTCTACCGCCGCGCCCTGAAGGAACTGGCCCCGCGCCTTCTGGCGCGGGACTGAACACGGAGACAAGGCCCCGAGCATGCTCAACACGCTGCGCAAGATCGTCCAGGAAGTGAACTCCGCCAAGGATCTGAAGGCGGCGCTGGGCATCATCGTGCAGCGGGTCAAGGAAGCCATGGGTACCCAGGTCTGCTCGGTGTACCTGCTCGACACCGAGACCCAGCGTTTCGTCCTGATGGCCACCGAAGGCCTCAACAAGCGTTCCATCGGCAAGGTCAGCATGGCTCCCAGCGAAGGCCTGGTCGGCCTGGTCGGCACCCGCGAGGAGCCGCTCAACCTGGAGAACGCCGCCGCCCACCCGCGCTACCGCTATTTCGCCGAGACCGGCGAGGAGCGCTACGCGTCGTTCCTCGGCGCGCCGATCATCCACCATCGGCGGGTGATGGGGGTGCTGGTGGTGCAGCAGAAGGAGCGCCGCCAGTTCGACGAAGGCGAGGAGGCCTTCCTCGTCACCATGAGCGCCCAGCTCGCCGGGGTCATCGCGCATGCCGAGGCGACCGGTTCGATCCGCGGCCTGGGCAAGCTCGGCAAGGGCATCCAGGAAGCCAAGTTCGTCGGCGTGCCCGGCGCCCCCGGGGTCGGGGTGGGCAAGGCGGTGGTGGTGTTGCCGCCGGCCGACCTGGAAGTGGTGCCGGACAAGCAGGTCGACGACATCGACGCCGAGATCGCCCTGTTCAAGCAGGCCCTGGAGGGCGTTCGCGCCGACATGCGCGCGCTGTCGAGCAAGCTCGCCAGCCAGTTGCGCAAGGAAGAACGCGCGCTGTTCGACGTCTACCTGATGATGCTCGACGATGCCTCCATCGGCAACGAGGTCAAGCGCATCATCCGTACCGGCCAGTGGGCCCAGGGCGCCCTGCGCCAGGTGGTGATGGAGCACGTGCAGCGCTTCGAGCTGATGGACGACGCCTATCTCCGCGAGCGCGCCTCCGACGTCAAGGACATAGGTCGCCGCCTGCTCGCCTACCTCCAGGAAGAACGCAAGCAGAACCTGACCTACCCGGAACAGACCATCATCGTCAGCGAGGAGCTGTCGCCGGCGATGCTCGGCGAGGTGCCGGAAGGGCGCCTGGTCGGCCTGGTCTCGGTGCTCGGCTCGGGCAACTCGCACGTGGCGATCCTCGCCCGTGCCATGGGCATCCCCACGGTGATGGGGGCGGTCGACCTGCCGTACTCCAAGGTCGACGGTATCGACCTGATCGTCGATGGCTACCACGGCGAGGTCTACACCAACCCCTCCGCCGAGCTGGTGCGCCAGTACAGCGACGTGGTCGCCGAGGAGCGCGAGCTGAGCAAGGGCCTGGCGGCCCTGCGCGAGCTGCCCTGCGAGACCCTCGACGGCCACCGCATGCCGCTCTGGGTCAACACCGGCCTGCTCGCCGATGTCGCCCGCGCCCAGGAGCGTGGCGCCGAGGGAGTGGGCCTGTACCGCACCGAAGTGCCGTTCATGATCAACGACCGCTTCCCCAGCGAGAAGGAACAGTTGGCGATCTACCGCGAGCAGCTCAGTGCCTTCCACCCGCTGCCGGTGACCATGCGCACCCTGGATATCGGCGGCGACAAGGCGCTGTCCTACTTCCCGATCAAGGAAGACAACCCGTTCCTCGGCTGGCGCGGCATCCGCGTCACCCTCGACCACCCGGAGATCTTCCTGGTCCAGACCCGCGCCATGCTCAAGGCCAGCGAAGGACTGGACAACCTGCGCATCCTGCTGCCGATGATCTCCGGCACCCACGAGCTGGAAGAGGCCCTGCACCTGATCCACCGCGCCTGGGGCGAGGTGCGCGACGAGGGCGTGGACATCGCCATGCCGCCCATCGGCATGATGGTCGAGATTCCCGCCGCCGTGTACCAGACCCGCGAGCTGGCCCGCCAGGTCGACTTCCTTTCGGTCGGTTCGAACGACCTGACCCAGTACCTGCTGGCGGTCGACCGCAACAATCCGCGGGTCGCCGACCTCTACGACTACCTGCATCCGGCCGTTCTGCATGCGTTGAAGAAGGTGGTCGACGATGCCCACCTGGAAGGCAAGCCGGTGAGCATCTGCGGCGAGATGGCCGGCGATCCCGCGGCTGCCGTGCTGCTGATGGCGATGGGCTTCGACAGCCTGTCGATGAACGCCACCAACCTGCCCAAGGTGAAGTGGCTGCTGCGCCAGATCACCCTGGACAAGGCCCGGGACCTGCTCGGCCAGTTGCTCACCTTCGACAACCCGCAGGTCATCCACAGCTCGCTGCACCTGGCGTTGCGCAACCTCGGCCTGGGTCGCGTGATCAACCCGGCGGCTACCGTCCAGCCCTGATTTCCCGCGCGCCGGACGCTTCGTCGTGCGGCGCTTACGCTTTCCCCGCAAGCGTATAGACTGCCTGCCATTCGGTAGAGGCCACTGGCCAGTCGAACGTGCGAGGGATTGCCGCAAAATGGACGAACGGGCGTCGAAGCCGCCAGGTCTTCTTCCGCTGTCACGCGAAGACCTTGAGAAAACCCTGCGATATGCCCTGGAGATCGTCAGCGACGGGATCTGGGACTGGAACATCGCGACCAACCAGGTCAGCCGCAGCGCCGGCTGGTACCTGATGCTCGGCTATCCGCCGCATAGCCTGCCGGAGAGCGTGGAGACCTGGAAGAACATCATCCATCCCGAGGACTATCCGCGGGTGATGGCCAGCTTCCAGGCCTACCTCGACGGCGAAAGCCCGGAATACTGCGAGGAATACCGCTGCCGCACCTACAGCGGGGATTACCTGTGGATCAGCGATCGCGGGCGTTTCGTCGAGTTCGACGAGCGCGGCGAGCCGCGGCGGATGATCGGTGCGCACCACGAGATCCATCAGCGCAAGCTGGTCGAGCTGGAGTTGCAGCAGCGCAACGAGGAACTGTTCGACTGGAACCTGCGTCTCGAGGAACTGGTGGCCGAGCGCACCGAGGCGCTGCACCGGGTCAACCAGGCGCTGGCCTCGAAGATGGCCGAGGCCCAGCGCCTGAGCGAAATCGATCCGCTCACCGAGCTGTACAACCGACGCAAGTTCGAGCAGTGCCTGCACCATGAATGGATGCGCCGGCAGCGCCATGGACGCGCCACGGCACTGGTGATGATCGATGTCGATCACTTCAAGCGGATCAACGACCTGTTCGGCCACTCCACCGGTGATCGCGTGCTGGTCGCCTTCGGCCGCCTGGTTGCCAGCGAGCTGCGCGAGGTCGACGTGCTGGCGCGCTGGGGTGGCGAGGAGTTCATCCTGCTGCTCCCGGAAACCGGCCTGGAGGCCGCGGCGGCCTTGGCCGAACGCCTGCGCCAGCGGGTTCGCTCGCAGTCCTTCGAGATGGGCGAGCGGTTGACCGCCAGCTTTGGCGTCGGCGTGCTGAATGATGGCGAGACCCTCGACCTGCTGCTGTGCCGGGTGGACGACGCCCTCTATCGGGCCAAGCAGCGTCGCGATTGCGTGGCCTGTTGCTGAAGGTCAGCCTGGCGGCAGCACCAGGCTGACCTCGCCGAGCCGGGCGCCGGACGGCCCGAAGCTGCGCTCGATCATCTCCCGCGTGCCGTCGGCGTGTACCCGTACGACGCTGCTGGCGCGAGTGCCGTAGCTCGGGCTGGCGATGAACACGCTGGAGAGCAGGCGTTCCGTGGCCAGACCCACGCCGGTATCCGGCAACTGGCCGTCGGCGGCCGGCGCTGCGTCGGCCAGCAGCTCCAGCAGGGCCTGCGGATGCGGCTCGGCAAGCCGCTCGGCGAGGGCGGCGCGAGCCTTGAGCAGCTTCGGCCAGGGCGTATCGAGGGCCGCGTTGGACAGCCCGTAGATCCCCGCCGGCAGCAGGCGCGGTGGCCCTACGCGGGGGTTGTAGTGCCAGAGCTGATGGCGATCGCCAATGAGCAGGTTGAAGCCGGAATAGTCCGCGGCGCGCCCGGCGACCTGCGCCAGGTAGTCGGCCGGGTTGCCGCCGCCGCGCAGGAAGTCCGCCACCAGTTCGCCACGGGAGCGCTTGCCGAGAGCCTGCGACGGATCGCGGACGTTGGTCAGGGCGGCGAAACGGCCGGCCGGGCCGAGCCCCAGCCAGGTGCCGCCGGCCTCCAGGTCGCGTCCGGCGAATACCCCCTCGGCGTCCTCCCAGGCCGCCAGCGGCAGGCTCGGGCGGGCATAGAATTCGTCACGGTTGGCGGCGACCAGCAGCGGCAGGGCGTGCCCCGGTTGCCAGGCGAAGACGATCAGGCACATGCGCGATCCTTGGGATGGGCTGGCCGTCAGGCTAAAGGCATCCGCCATCGCCGTTCAAGCACGACGCCTGCCGCACGGCGCGCAATTCCGTTACCATGCCGGCTTTCCAACGGGGGCGTGCATGGAGTTTCTCCTCTATATCGTGCTGGGCGCCTGTGCCGGCGTGCTGGCCGGACTGTTCGGCGTCGGCGGCGGCCTGATCATCGTCCCGGCGCTGGTCTTCAGCTTCACCGCGCACGGTTTCGGCGGCGACGTCCTGACCCAGATGGCGGTCGGCACCTCCCTGGCGACCATCGTCTTCACTTCGATCAATTCCATTCTCGAACACCATCGGCGCGGCGCGGTGCGCTGGCCGGTGTTCGCCTGGATGACCCTCGGCATCCTCATCGGCAGTGCCCTCGGCGCGCTGACCGCGGCGCAGATCAAGGGGCCGCTGTTGCAGAAGATAATCGGGGTGTTCGCCATCCTGGTCGCTTTGCAGATGGTTCTCGACCTCAAGCCCAAGGGTAGCCGCGAGGTGCCCGGCAAGGGCGGCCTGACCCTGGCCGGCGCGGTGATCGGCTGGGCCTCGGCGATCTTCGGCATCGGCGGCGGTTCGCTGACCGTGCCTTTCCTCAGTTGGCGCAGCGTGCCGATGCAGCAGGCGGTGGCGACTTCCTCGGCCTGCGGCCTTCCTATCGCCATTTCCGGCGCTCTGTCGTTCATCGCGGTCGGCTGGCACAACCCGCAGTTGCCGGAGTGGAGCCTGGGCTACGTCTATCTGCCGGCGTTGGTCGGCATCGCCGCCACCAGTATGCTGTTCGCCCGCTTCGGCGCGCGCCTGGCGCATCGTTTGTCGCCGCGCGTACTCAAGCGACTGTTCGCCCTGCTGCTGTTCAGCGTGGGCATAAGTTTCCTGACCCCCGATCTCGCTTTTCTGTCGTAGGAGTTATCGATGCTGACGTATCCCCAGATCGATCCGGTTGCGCTGGCCATCGGCCCGCTGAAGATCCACTGGTACGGGCTGATGTACCTGATCGGGATCGGCGGCGCCTGGCTGCTGGCGTCGCGCCGGATGAAGCGCTTCGACCCGACCTGGACCAAGGAGCGCCTTTCCGACCTGGTCTTCTGGGTCGCCTGCGGCGTGATCCTCGGTGGCCGCCTGGGCTACGTGCTGTTCTACAACCTGGACGAGTACATCGCCAACCCGACGCTGATCTTCGAGGTCTGGAAAGGCGGCATGTCCTTCCATGGCGGCCTGCTCGGCGTGATGCTGGCGGTCTGGTGGTTCGGCAAGCGCCATGGCAAGAGCTTCTTCCAGCTGATGGACTTCATCGCCCCGCTGGTGCCCATCGGCCTGGGCGCCGGGCGCATCGGCAACTTCATCAACTCGGAACTGTGGGGCAAGGTCAGCGATGTGCCCTGGGCCATGGTCTTCCCCAACGGCGGCCCGCTGCCGCGGCATCCCTCGCAGCTGTACCAGTTCGCCCTGGAAGGCGTGGCGCTGTTCGTCATCCTCTGGCTGTTCACCCGCAAGCCACGGCCGACCGCCTCGGTCTCCGGCCTGTTCGTGCTGTGCTACGGGATCTTCCGCTTCGTTGTCGAATTCGTCCGCGTGCCGGATGCCCAGCTCGGCTACCTCGCCTGGGGTTGGCTGACCATGGGCCAGGTGCTCTGCGTACCGATGGTGCTGGCCGGCATTGCCCTGATGGTCTGGGCCTACCGCCGCGACGCGGCGCAGCCGAAGGCGGCCTGAGCCGCTTTTCGTGCCCGGGGCGGATAACGTCGCAGGCGTCATCCGCTCCGGGCAGCCGGCTTTCCGCTCCAGGGCGTGCATGGCTTGCGCCGGTCGCGCCGAACTGGCGATGCAGGCTCCGTCGCCGTAGACTTGGCCATCCTTCTGTCATCCCTCGGTGGGAGCCGCCACGTCGGCGCCGCACCGATATCGATCCGAGCCTCCGATGAAACAGTACCTCGACCTGATGCGCCACGTGCGCGAGCACGGCACCTTCAAGAGCGACCGCACCGGCACCGGCACCTATAGCGTGTTCGGCCACCAGATGCGCTTCGACCTGGCCGCGGGCTTCCCCCTGGTGACCACCAAGAAGTGCCACCTCAAGTCGATCGTCCACGAGCTGCTGTGGTTCCTCAAGGGCTCCACCAATATCGCCTACCTCAAGGAGCACGGCGTCTCGATCTGGGACGAATGGGCCGACGAGAACGGCGACCTCGGCCCGGTGTATGGCTACCAGTGGCGCTCCTGGCCGGCGCCGGACGGCCGCCACATCGACCAGATCGCCAACCTGATGGCGATGCTGAAGAAGAATCCGGACTCGCGCCGGCTGATCGTCTCCGCCTGGAACCCGGCGCTGATCGACGAGATGGCCCTGCCGCCCTGCCACGCGCTGTTCCAGTTCTACGTCGCCGACGGCAAGCTCAGCTGCCAGCTCTACCAACGTTCGGCGGACATCTTCCTCGGCGTACCCTTCAATATCGCCAGCTATGCCCTGCTGACCCTGATGGTGGCGCAGGTCGCCGGCCTGCAGCCGGGCGAGTTCATCTGGACCGGCGGCGATTGCCACCTGTACGCCAACCACCTGGAGCAGGCCGACCTGCAGCTGACCCGCGAGCCGCTGCCGTTGCCGAGCATGAAGCTGAATCCCGAGGTGAAGGATCTGTTCGACTTTCGCTTCGAGGACTTCGAGCTGGTCGGCTACGAGGCCCATCCGCACATCAAGGCACCGGTCGCGGTCTGACCCTTCGGCGGAGCCGTCGGCTCCGCTCAACCGAACAGGCGACGGTACCAGGGAAGCGCGCGCCAGTCCCGCAAAGCCCGCTCCGCATCTTCTGCGCGTTGCAGCGCCTGTTCCAGGGCCTGCTCCAGCGGAGCGACCGGATGGCTCATGGCATGGCCATGGCAGAGCTGGAAGTCGTCCAGCAGGTTCGGCGGTAGCGCGAAGGCGCCTTCCAGGCGTGCCTGTTCCTCCGCCAGGTAATAGCCGTTGAGGCCGTCGAAGTGGACGAAACGGTAGCCCGCGGCGAGCAGCGGCGCTTTCCACTCGGGGTCGTGGTCGAATGGGGTTTCCGCGAGGATCAGCCACGGGCGCCAGCGGTTCAGGTCGAGGCCGCGGAGCACCGCGCCTTCCAGCCCTTCGACGTCGATCTTGAGGAAGTGGATCGGCCCTTCGACATGGGCCGCGCAGATCGCGTCCAGGGTGCTGACCTTCACTTCGCGCGGGGTAGCCGTGCAGCCCTCGGCCTGGCGCTGGCGGGCTAGCTCGGGGTCCAGGGTGGAGAGACCCGAGGCGGCCATCTCGTAGAGCGTGGCGCGGCCTTCGCGCTCGCCAATGGCGAGGTTCAGGTTGAGGTCTTCCGGCCGTTCCCGCTCCAGCTCGCGGTGCAGGTGGGGCAGCGGTTCGATGTTGATGCCGCGCCAGCCGCGCTCGTAGAACGCCAGGGTGACCGAGTCGATCCGCGGGTGGTTGGCGCCGACGTCGATGTAGAACCCCCTGGGGAAGAGTTTCAGGGCCCGCCAGAGTCGGACGTCTTCCAGGTTCTGCGCGTAGGAAACGAAGGGCATGGGCCTACCTCTTGGGCGATCGTCGCCCAGTCTGTCATTCCCCGCGCCCGCTCTCCAGCAGTTCGGCCAGCGCGTCGATCTGTTCCTGGCGGTCGCTGCCGCCCACCCGCCTGCCGTTCAGCGACGACCACTCCGGATGCGCGCGCGCCTTGCGCAGCGCTTCCGGCAGCTTGCCTTCGCGCCACTGCTTGTCCTCCGGGGTTTCCAGGCGGATCGCCTCGACCGCCGCGTGGCCGCGCGTTTGCAGGGCTGCCAGGAGCTGCCGTTGGCGCAGCGCGAGCAAGCGCAGCACGGCGTCGTTGACGGTCAGCTCGCGGGCGCCCTTGAGCTTGCCGAGCAGGCGCGAGCCGTAGTGGCCGACGGTCTGCCAGGCGCCGCCGGCGAGGGCACCGAGGACGGCGGCGGCGCCAAGGGTGACGCCGCCCACCAGCAGGTCGATGCCGGCGCCGGCCGCGGCACCGGCCGCAACCCCGCCGCCGAGGCGGATACCGAGTTGGCGCAGGGTCTCCGGATTGAACAGATCGTCGCC
The DNA here is from genome assembly GCF_056782835.1 of Pseudomonas sp. 20-5. Lineage (NCBI taxonomy): Bacteria > Pseudomonadati > Pseudomonadota > Gammaproteobacteria > Pseudomonadales > Pseudomonadaceae > Pseudomonas > Pseudomonas sp. 20-5. The sequence continues at coordinate 387,622 of NZ_CM165584.1, forward strand.
CCAGCGGCCGTCGAGCAGCGGCAGGTCGGCGGCGCGGGCGTCGTCCCTGGCGAAGGCGTAGAGCCGCAGCAACGCTTCCACGCAGGCCTGCTCGCGCTTGCGCACCTGCTGGTGCAGGTCGCGGGTGGCTTCCTGCACGGCGCTTTCGCCGCCGGGCACCAGGCGCCGGCAGGCGGCGACGTCGACCAGCAATTCGGCGATCAGCCGTTGCCCGGCGCGCAGGCGCGCGGCGGCCTGGGTCTCATGGTCGGCGATCAGCCGGTCGAGTTGCGGCCGGGCGCGCTCCAGCAGCAGCGCCAGGCTCTCGTAGAGGCGCCGCTCGCCGTCCAGCGGCGGCGCCACGCTGTCGAAACGCACCAGGGCGTGCAGGCCCAGGCGAGCGAGGGCGGCGCGCCACTCCTCCTCGCGATGCTGCGGGCTGGCGACGAAGTTCAGCACCGGCAGCAGCGGCCGGCCGCAGCCGGCGAGCACCGCCAGTTCGTCGCGATACTTGGCCAGCACCGGTTCGCGGGCGTCGATCACGTAGAGCCCGGCGTCGGAGGCGAGCAACTGGCGGACCACCTTGGCTTCCTGTTCGAAACGCCCGCGCGCTTCGTTGCTGTCCAGCAACCGCGCCATGCGTTCCGGGCCATCGAGACGCTCGCCGGGGCGCTCCAGGGCGTCCAGGTAGTCGAGCAGGGCGATGGCGTCTTCCAGGCCGGGCGTGTCGTAGAGTTCCAGCAGCGCTTCGCCGTCCACCGACAGCCTGGCGCCCTCGACGTGGCGGGTGGTGCTGGGGCGATGGGAGACTTCGCCGAATCCGCGGTCGCGGGTCAGGGTGCGCAGCAGCGAGGTCTTGCCGGTATTGGTGTGGCCGACCACGGCCAGGATCAGCGGCTCAGTCATGGCCGGTCTCCAGCCAGGCCAGCGGCGAGGTCTCGCCGTGCGGCAGTTGCAGGCGTTCCAGGGCGGCGTGCCAGTCACCCAGGCGGTCGCTGTCGAGCGCTTCGCCGGGCGGAGCCTGGAGCAGCCAGATGCGGGTGCTGGCGGCGCAGCGGGCGAGTTCGCCGAGCAGTGCCAGGGTGCCGCGGTCTGGCGAGCGACGCGGGTCGCAGGCGATGGCCAGGCGCGCCGGCGGGTAGCGGGTCAGTTGTTCGAGCAGGCGACGGCGCTGCTGGCCGTCGTCGAGGATGCCGGCGTCGGCGACGCCTTCGGCGAGCTTCGGCGGCCAGGGCCGGCGATCGTCCAGCTCCACCGCCACCAGCACCGCTCCGGCGGCTTCCTGGCTGGACTGGCCGCCCTGCGGCTCCGGCAGCCAGTCCGGTGCCGCGTCGCTGACGCCGAGGCGTTCGCTGGCCGGCATCAAGCGTTCGCGCAGCAGGCTGTAGCCTGGGTCGTCGAGGTCCAGGTCGAGGTGGGCCAGGCCGCGTTTCCAGCGCCACAGGCAGAGCAGACCGAGCAGCGCGCGCGGCAGGACCCCATAGACCAGCAGTACGCCTACCAGCCAGCCGGCCCAGGCGTGCCGTGCGGCTTCGCTGGCCAGGGCGGCGTCGCCGCTGGCGCGGATCAGCTCGGCGTCCGGCAACGGGAAGCCAAGCAACGCCGGCAGGGCGCCGAGCGCCTGGGTAAGGGCGATGAAGGTATCGCTGCCGAGAATGGTGGTTTCCCAGACGAAACCGTAGCGGCGGGTCGCCAGCAGGCCGAGGAGCATGGCCAGCGCGGTCAGCAGGCCGAGCAGCCAGAGCCCGTGGACCAGCGCGCCGAGGCCCCAGCGCGCCAGCCGGCGCCGGCCGAGCAGGACCAATAGCGCCGGCGCCAGGTGCGCGGCGCGGGCATCGCGCGCCAGCTTGCCGCTGAGCCACAGCCAGAGCCGGCCGAGCGCGCCCGCGGCCTCGCCGCCGGCGAGCAGGCCGAGGGCCCAGCCGAGCAGGGTCAGCAGGTGCAGGCCGAGTAGGCTGGCCAGCGCCCAGAACACGTTGACCGGGCGCTGGCCATCGCCGAGCGCGGCGAAGGCCAGTCCGGCGCCGCTGGCCAGGGCCAGCACCAGCAGCAGGGCCAGCGCCAGCCGCGAACCCTGGCGCCAGGTCCGCTGGGCGTCGAGCAGGCCCTCGCGGCGGCCCAGCCAGTGGGCGCGGGTGAGAATACGGCGCGGCAGGGAACCGCCCTGGGCCAGCGCCTGGCGAACCGCCTCGCTGTCTTCCAGCGGACCGGCCTGCTCCTCGCGCAGGCGAACGGCCTCGGTCAGCCAGAGGGCGTCGAGGCCGGGATGCGTCGTGTGACTCAAGTCACCTCCTGTGTCGATTTCCCTGCCGAGCGTGAATCGTGCCCGGCCAACGGCGTCTGATCAGCGCCAAACATAGCAAAAGCGCCCCGGCGGCTCATGCTGGCTTGCCAGCCGGCTGGCGGCGGGGTGTGGGATTTTGACTGGCGCCGTGGCGAAAGCGTTCGGCGCCGGTAGCGAGAGGAACACTGAGATGAAGGTAGTACGCCGATACCCCCTGGCGCTGTTGCTGGGGATGGCGGGCGCGCTGGCCGACGAGTTGCCCGATGGCTCCTTGCTGCAACGCTATGGCGTGCAGGCCGACCAGTTGCCGACCCTGGCGGCGGATCCGCCGTCGCGCAAGGAGGAGAAGGAAACGCCGTCGCGCTTCCGGGTGGAGCCGGAGCAGCCCTTGGTGACCTTTGGCGTCAAGGACCACAAGGGCATGGAACCCACTGGCAACCCGTCGATCGACGCCATGCACGAGCGCGATCGGCGGATCTGCCGGAACATCAGGCGGCAGGCACTGGAGAAAGGCAAGGCACAGCCCTTCGACGGCTACATCGAGTGTCCATGAGGCCGGCGCCCGCGTACGAGCGCCGGTCGGGCTGCGTCAGCGCTGCTCGCGCAGGCGCACGGCGACGTCCGGCTGGTCGCTGAACAGGCCGTCGATGCCGGCGTCGAGGTAGGCCCTGATCTCGCCGGCCAGGTCGCCGCGCGACTGCGGGTTGCCGTCGGCGCTGCGGAACTCCGCCGGAAGGAAGCTGTTTTCCGCGCGGAAGGTGTAGGGATGCACCTTCAGCCCGGCGGCGTGGGCGTCGCCGACGAAGCGGGTCGGCTGGCCGAGGTTGCCGTTGGCATCGCGGGGAATCACGTAGCTCTTGTCCGGACCGACCCCGTAGGCGTAGCGCGCCACCTGGCGCAGGCCCTTGGCGGTGGCCATCTCGGCGTAGGTCAGGCTGCCGCCGGCAGCCTGCTGGTCGTAGGGCTGGCCGCTGCCGTAGAGCTGCACCAGGCGGATGCCGGTGAGGCGCTTGATTTCCTTCAGGTTGTTCACCTCGAAGGACTGGATGAATACCGGCGCGCGCGGACCGAGGTAGCCGTTGCGGTGCAGGGTCTTCACCAGCGGGCGTTCCATGGCCAGGCCGAGGCGCTGGAAGTGGGTGCCGTGCTTGATCTCGGGGTACAGGCCGATGGTGCGCTGCTGGCTGATCTGCAGGCTTTTCACCAGGTCGATGATCTCCTGCAGGGTGGGGATCTCGAAGGTGCCGTCCAGGCGCGCATTGCCCGGGCGGATCGTGGGGATGCGCTCGATGGCGCGCAGGGTCTTCAGTTCGGCGAGGGTGAAGTCTTCGCTGAACCAGCCGGTGAGTTCCACTCCGTCGACTTTCTGCGTGCGCTTGCGGTCGGCGAATTCCGGGTGCTGGGCGACATCGGTGGTCAGGCCCAGTTCGTTGTCGTGGCGGGCGACCAGCTTGCCGTCGCGGGTCATCACCAGGTCCGGCTCGACGTAGTCGGCGCCCATCATCACCGCCAGGGCGTAGGCGCCCAGGGTGTGTTCCGGTACGTAACCGCTGGCGCCCCGGTGGGCGATGACCAGCGGCGAGCGTTCGTCGCTGGCCGGGTGGCGAACGGAGGCCTGGCCCTGGGCCCAGTCGATGGCGCGTTGTACGTTGCCGGTGTCGGCGTGGGCGGCGCTGGCCAGGCCAGCGGCGAGCATCAGGCAGGCGGCGCCGAGGTGGCGGCGCAGGAAGGCTGGTTGCATGACGGGTCCTCGTCGGCGGTTCGGGAGTGTTCCAGTCCAGCAGATTGACGCAGCCAGGTGATACTTCTTTGCCCGTTTCGCGACATTCCCGTGACAATCGCCGCCAGCGTGACGACGTCGGCGTTTTCCCGGCCAATCCAACGAAAGGGGCGGACGGCCGGGGCAGGGTATAGGGTGACGGCGCTCGCATAACAATAAGAGGATCGGTGATGGCTTCCGCGCAACCTGCCTCCGCGTTTCCCTGCCTGTCGTTGCAACTGGCCTGCCTGTTGCTGGGCGCCTGGCTGGCCTTCGATGCCCACGGCGGCGGCCAGGCCGTGGCGCCGCCGGCCCGTGTCGAAGCGCGTGTGCCGACGGCCGCTACCGATGACTGGGGACGCCAGCCGGACAGCCTGATGAGCGCCGTGCCGCCGCGCACGCTGGAGGCGAGCGTCGGCGCCCGCGGCTCGGGATCGGCGAGTTCGCGACTGTGGATCGCCGATACCGACTTCCGCCTGCACGACGACATCGGTTTCTTCATCCAGCGCATGCTGATCCGCATGGAGCCGACTCGTCCCGGCGCGCCCTTGTCGCTCGACGATCCGACGGCGATGGTGGCGCGGATCCAGGCCGGCGAGATATTCGTCAGCGACGCCACCCTGGCGACCCTGCTCAACCAGGACCTCGCTGCGTCCCGCGCGGCCGTGCGCAACCTCAGTATGAACACCCGCAAGGACGGCCAGGAAGTGCGTGGCGAGTTGTTGCGCAAGGGGCGCTGGCGGCCGCTGCGGATGCTCACCGAGATCGAGCTGAGCGGTCCGCTGGAGGTGACCCTGGTACCCCGGCGGATTTTCGTCGACGGGGTCGAGGTCACTTCGTCGCTGGCGGCGGCCTCGATCGAGATGTCCGAGGTGCTGAAGCTGAAGACCCGGCACATGGAATTGGTCGGCAACCGCATCCGCGTCGACCTCGACGGATTGTTCCCGCCGCCGCGCCTGGACTTCCGCGTCAGTCGCCTGGCCCTGGCCGACGGCGGCATGCAACTCGCCCTCGGCGACTCCCTGGCCGACCTGCAATGGCCGGCATTACGGGCGCCGGACAGCTACATGTTCATCGAGGGCGGCGATATCAAGATGGCGCGCACCGTGCTGGTCAAGGCCTATGCCCTGTTCACCAGCCTCAGCCCGGGGCAGCCGCTGCTGTTCAATCTCTACGACTACCGGCGGCAACTGCAGAACGGCGTGATCCGCCTGCGCGAGGACGGCATGGTGCAGATCGCCGTGTCGCCGGTGAAGGCGCCGGCGCCGCTGGAGGCACGGCTGTGAGCCGGCGTCCGTGGGGCGTACTGCTTGGCTGTTGCCTGTTGGCGGCCAGCGCGGCCCAGGCCGAAAGCGCCATCGACCGGCAGCAGCGCGAACTGGCCCTGCTGCGCGAGGGCTGGTACCGGCAGGTCCCGCCGGCGCCGGTGCCGCTGCCCATGCGTACGGCCGGGCCGGCGGATTCCGGCCAGGATGGCGTCGGCATACTGCTGCGCAACGTGGACATGTACCTGCGCGGCAACATCGGTTTCCACGTGCCCGAGGTGAAGGGCTGGCTGGTGCCGAACCGGGCCGGCCAGCCGGTGGACTTCGACCGTCCGCAGGACATGCATTTCCAGGTGATGGAGGGCGAGGTGCTGCTCAGCCCGCGGCAACTGGCCAACCTGTTCAACGAGCACATCCTCGCCTACGACGGGACCATGTTGAAGGACTTCCGCATGAGCAGTGCGGCGGGACGCCTGGAGGTGGAGGGGCGGGTGCGTCCGCTCGGCGTAGGGCCCTGGCTGCCGTTGCGGCTGGGCGGCGGCGTGGAGGTGGACGCGGCCAGCGGCGCGCTGGTCTATCGGCCCGACCAGTTGAGGGTGATCGGTCTGCCGCTGTACGGGGCGATGAGCCTGGTCGGCCTGCCGATGTCGGCGCTGGTCAGCCTCGATCGGCCGGGGGCGAGCCTGGTGGGCAGCGCCATGCGCCTGGACTACCGCAAGGTCTTCCCGCTGCTGGGCATCGACGGCCACGTACAGGAGGCCTGGCTCGACGACCAGGGGCTGCACCTGCGTTTCTCCCAGGCGCCCGGCCAGCCGTCGCCGGTGTTCAGCCCGCCGGCCGCGGCGGGCCCATCCTTCCTCTGGCTACAGTCGGGCGACCTGAAGATCTTCGAAATCCTCATCACCTACGCCCAGGTGCTGCTGAAGACCGAGACCCCGGACCAGGTGCTGACCTTCAACCTGCAGGACTACCGCAAGGTGCTGGCGACCGGCACCACCCAGGTCAACGAGGATGGCACCTTCTTCATGCAGGTGCCGCCGTATGCCAATCCCTTGTAGGCCGGCCCGCACAGTTGGCCTGGAGTCCGCCGGCGCGAGTGTTTATCCTCGCGCCTTTGTCCTTCCACGATGAGGTAACCCCATGGCACGACCGCTGGCGATGATCGCCGCCCTTGGCGAGAACCGCGCGATCGGCATCGACAACCGCCTGCCCTGGCGCCTGCCGGCCGACCTCAAGCATTTCAAGGCGATGACCCTCGGCAAGCCGGTGATCATGGGGCGCAAGACCTGGGACTCGCTGGGTCGGCCGCTGCCGGGCCGGCTAAACCTGGTGGTCAGCCGCCAGGCCGGCCTGGCACTGGAGGGTGCGGAAGTGTTCGCCAGCCTGGACGCCGCGCTGGCGCGCGCCGAGGCGTGGGCGCAGGCGGAGGACGCCGACGAACTGATGCTGATCGGCGGCGCCCAGCTCTATGCCGAGGCCTTGCCGCGCGCCGCGCGTCTCTACCTGACCCGGGTTGGCCTGGCGCCGGAGGGCGACGCCTTTTTCCCCGAGATCGATGGTGCGGCCTGGCGCCTGGCGTCGAGCATCGAACACGCCGCGGCTGACGATGCGCCTGCCTACGCCTTCGAGGTATGGGAGCGCCGCTGACGGTTCCAGGCGGGGTCAGAGGGTGATCAGCTCCGCCTCGATCTTCTTCCCCGCCACTTCCAGCACGCCGATCCCGATCGGCAAGCTGAAGCGCCGCGGCCCGGCGCTGCCCGGGTTGAGGTAGAGCACGCCGTCGCGCTCTTCCTTCAGTGGCTTGTGCGAATGTCCGGCGACCACCACGTCGATGCCTTCGGCGGCCGGGTCGAGGTCGAGTCGCTTGAGGTCGTGCAGCACATAGAGGGTCAGCCGGCCGATCTTCAGCAGCAGGCGCTCGGGGATGTCCGCCGCCCAGTCCTGGGTGTCGTTGTTGCCGCGCACCACCGAGAGCGGCGCCAGGCGTTCCAGCTCGGCGAGGATTTCCGGCTTGCCGATGTCGCCGGCATGGATCAACTGGTCGCAGCCGCGCAACCGTTCCAGCGCCTCGGGCCGGAGCAGGCCATGGGTGTCGGCGATCAGGCCGATGCGCAACGGGCGGCGGGACTGGGGCATGGGCGCGGGTCCGGGTTGCGGGACGGAAGAGGGTGGCCGACGGGCATGGCCATGCCGTCGATCATACCCAACCATTGGCCGGGTACGAAAACCCTTCGGCGAAAACCGCGACGCCACCCGGAGGTGGCGCCGCCCCTATCAGTGTCCGGCCTTCTGGACCGGGCTTTCCGGCAGGAACCAGTTCAGCAGCAGGGCGCAGATGCCGCCGGTGGCGACCCCGGATTCCAGCACGTTGCGCAGCGCCGCGGGCATGTGCGCGAGGAACTCCGGCACCTGCGAAACGCCCAGGCCGAGGGCCAGGGATACGGCGATGATCAGCAGGGCACGGCGGTCCAGCTGGATGCCGGCGAGGATGTTGATGCCCGAAGCGGCCACCGCGCCGAACATCACCATCGCCGCGCCGCCCAGTACCGGTTCCGGCACCGCCTGGATGACCCCGGCGACGCTCGGGAACAGGCCGAGCAGGACCAGCATGGCGGCGATCCACAGGCCGACGTAGCGGCTGGCCACGCCGGTGAGCTGGATCACCCCGTTGTTCTGGGCGAACACTGAACTGGGGAAGGTATTGAAGATACCGGCGAGGAACGAGTTGGCGCCGTTGACCAGCACGCCGCCCTTGATCCGCTGCATCCACAGCGGGCCTTCCACCGGTTGCTTCGACACCTTGCTGGTGGCGGTGACGTCGCCGATGGCTTCCAGGGAGGTGACCAGGTAGATCACCAGCATCGGGATGAACAGCGGCCAGGAGAAGTCCAGGCCGAAGTGCAGCGGGGTCGGTACCTGGAACAGCTCGGCCTGGTGCATGCCGGTGAAGTCCAGGCGACCGAGGTAGCCGGCCAGCGCGTAGCCGACGGCCAGGGCGATGACGATGGCGCAACTGCGCATCCATACCACCGGGATGCGGTTGAGCACCACGATGATGCCCAGCACCACGCCGGACAGCAGCAGGTTCTCGCCGTTGGCGAAGGTGCCGTTGGACATCGCCGAGAAGCCGCCGCCCATGCTGATCAGGCCGACCTTGATCAGGGTCAGGCCGATCATCAGCACGACGATGCCGGTCACCAGCGGGGTGATCAGCCGCTTGACGAACGGCAGTATGCGCGAGATGCCCATCTCGACGAAGGAGCCGGCGATGACCACGCCGAAGATCGCCGCCATCACGCTTTCCACCGGCGTGCCCTGCTTGACCATCAGCGCCCCGCCGGCGATCAGCGGGCCGACGAAGTTGAAGCTGGTGCCCTGGACGATCAACAGTCCGGCGCCGAACGGGCCGAAGCGCTTGCACTGGACGAAGGTGGCGATGCCGGAGATCACCAGCGACATCGACACGATCAGATTGGTGTCGCGCGGCGATACGCCCAGCGCCTGGCAGATCAGCAGGCCAGGGGTAACGATCGGCACGATGATCGCCAGCAGGTGCTGGAGGGCGGCGAGCAGGGCGATGGGAGCGCTGGGACGGTCGTCCAGGCCATAGACCAGGTCGTTGCGGGCGCTGGCGTCCGACGGGCTTTGCAGGGAACTCATGGTGGCGGTCCGGGGAAAAAGAGCGCGATTTTACTGGGCGAACGCGGTCTCGCCCAGGCCTGGCTGCGCCGCATGTCGGCGGATAACGCCGGTGGCGTATGCGCCCTGCGGTTGGAGCGTGGGTGAGCGGTAGGGCGAATGACCGCTTGCGGTTATCCGCCATTCGGCGCGCGTACGCGTGAATGAAAAAGCCCGGCGCGGGACCGGGCTTTTTTCGTCGCTGGACGATTCAGCCGTCCAGCAGCGCCTTGTTGCGTACCGCGCCCTTGTCGGCGCTGGTGGCGAGCAGGGCGTAGGCCTTGAGCGCGGTGCTGACGCGGCGGGCACGCGGCGCGGCCGGCTTCCAGCCCTTCTTGTCCTGTTCGGCGCGGCGTGCGGCGAGTTCTTCGTCGCTGACCAGCAGGTTGATCGAGCGATTGGGAATGTCGATCAGCACCTTGTCGCCGTCCTGCACCAGGCCGATGGCGCCGCCGGCGGCGGCTTCCGGGGAGGCGTGACCGATGGACAGGCCCGAGGTGCCGCCGGAGAAGCGTCCGTCGGTGAGCAGGGCGCACTGCTTGCCCAGGCCCTTGGACTTCAGGTAGCTGGTCGGATAGAGCATTTCCTGCATGCCCGGCCCGCCCTTCGGTCCTTCGTAGCGGATGATCACGATGTCGCCGGCCTTCACCTCGTCGCCGAGGATGCCTTTCACCGCGGCGTCCTGGCTTTCGAAGATCTTCGCGCTGCCTTCGAACACGTGGATCGACTCGTCGACCCCGGCGGTCTTCACCACGCAGCCGTCGAGAGCGATGTTGCCGTAGAGCACGGCCAGCCCGCCTTCCTTGGAATAGGCATGCTCGACGCTGCGGATGCAGCCCTCGGCGCGGTCGTCGTCCAGGCTCGGCCAGCGGGTGTTCTGGCTGAACGCGGTCTGGGTCGGGATGCCCGCCGGACCGGCCTTGAAGAAGGTGTGCACGGCTTCGTCGCGGGTCTGGGTGATGTCCCACTGGGCGATGGCGTCGGCCATGCTCGGGCTGTGCACGGTGGGGACGTCGGTGTGCAGCAGGCCACCGCGGGCCAGTTCGCCGAGGATGGAGAAGATGCCGCCGGCGCGATGCACGTCTTCCATGTGGTACTTCTGGATGTTCGGCGCCACCTTGCACAGTTGCGGCACCTTGCGCGACAGGCGGTCGATGTCGCGCAGGTCGAACGGCACCTCGGCCTCCTGGGCGGCGGCCAGCAGGTGCAGGATGGTATTGGTCGAGCCGCCCATGGCGATGTCCAGGGTCATGGCGTTCTCGAAGGCCTTGAAGTTGGCGATGTTGCGCGGCAGCACGCTGTCGTCGCCTTCGCCGTAATAGCGCTGGCAGAGTTCCACGGCCAGGCGCCCGGCGCGCAGGAACAGTTGCTCGCGGTCGGCGTGGGTGGCCAGGGTCGAGCCGTTGCCCGGCAGCGACAGGCCGAGCGCCTCGGTCAGGCAGTTCATCGAGTTGGCGGTGAACATGCCGGAGCAGGAGCCGCAGGTCGGGCAGGCGCTGCGCTCGTACTCGGCGACCTTCTCGTCGGAGCAGGAGTCGTCGGCGGCCACCACCATGGCATCGACCAGGTCCAGGCCGTGGCTGGCCAGCTTGGTCTTGCCGGCTTCCATCGGCCCGCCGGAGACGAACACTACCGGGATGTTCAGGCGCAGCGCGGCCATCAGCATGCCGGGGGTGATCTTGTCGCAGTTGGAGATGCAGACGATGGCGTCGGCGCAGTGGGCGTTGACCATGTATTCCACGGAGTCGGCGATGATCTCCCGGCTCGGCAGCGAATAGAGCATGCCGTCGTGGCCCATGGCGATGCCGTCGTCGACGGCGATGGTGTTGAATTCCTTGGCCACGCCGCCGGCCTTCTCGATCTCGCGGGCGACCAGTTGGCCGAGGTCCTTCAGGTGCACGTGGCCGGGCACGAACTGGGTGAAGGAGTTGGCGATGGCGATGATCGGCTTCTTGAAGTCTTCGTCCTTCATCCCGGTGGCGCGCCAGAGGGCGCGGGCGCCGGCCATGTTGCGGCCGTGGGTGGAGGTTTTCGAGCGGTAATCGGGCATGACGATTTCCTGCGGCTAATCAGGTTCGGGTTATGACTGTATCGTGAGCGTCGAAGGAACCGGATGCAAACGGGGAATAGCCGAGTGTACGGAGTTGGCCGGGGTCTGAATGGGGTCACCATTGGCGACGGCCTGGGCTCACTGCCCGCCGGGGGATGATTGGCGAGGAATGCCCGGATTCTAAGCCCAGAGCGGGCGAATGGGGAAGGCTGGCGGTCGGCGGAGCGGCGCGTCGCGACCCGGCTGGCGTCTTGCGCCGCCCGTCGCGCCATGAGCGGCGGTGGCCGTAGGGCGGATGAACGCAGGCGCTCATCCGCCGGGACGGGCTCAGCCGTTGGGCAGCAGCCGGCAGGTCAGGCTCTTGATGTAGCGGGTTTCCGCGATCGCCAGGTGCACCGGATGGTCGGGGCCCTGGCCGCCGCGCTCGAGCAGCTGGATGTTGCGGTCGAGATGGCGGGCGCTGCCGATCAGGATGTTCTGCAGGTCGTCCTCGGGCAGGTGCATCGAGCAGGAGGCGCTGACCAGGATGCCGTCCTTGCTCAGCAGGCGCATGGCCTGTTCGTTGAGACGGCGGTAGGCGGCCTCGCCGTTCTTCAGGTCCTTCTTGCGCTTGATGAAGGCCGGCGGGTCGGCGATCACCACGTCGAAGCGTTCGTCGGCGGCCTTCAGCTCGCGCAGGGCCTCGAACACGTCGCCCTCGACGCAGGCGACCTTCTCCGCCACGCCGTTCAGTGCCGCGTTGCGCTCGACGCCGTCGAGGGCGAAGGCGGACGCGTCCACGCACATCACTTCGCTGGCGCCGAAGGCGGCGGCCTGGATGCCCCAGCCACCGATATAGCTGAACAGGTCGAGGACCCGCTTGCCCCGCACGTAGGGCGCCAGGCGCGCACGGTTCATGCGGTGGTCGTAGAACCAGCCGGTCTTCTGCCCGGCCAGCACCGGCGCCTCGAACTTCACGCCGTTCTCTTCCAGGGCGACCCACTCCGGCACTTCGCCGTAGGCATTGGCCACGTAGCGTTCCAGGCCCTCGGCGTCGCGCGCGCTGGAGTCGTTCTTCCAGAGCACGGCGGCGGGCTTGAGCACCTGCAGCAGGGCGGCGAGCACCTCGTCCTTGCGCAGTTCCATGGCTGCGGACGCCAGTTGCACCACCAGCACGTCGCCGAAGCGATCGACCACCAGGCCGGGCAGCAGGTCGGAATCGCCGTAGACCAGCCGGTAGAACGGCTTGTCGAAAAGCCGCTCGCGCAGGCTGAGGGCGATGTTGATGCGATGAACCAGCAGCGATTTGTCGAGAACGTGCTTGGTATCACGGGAAATGAGGCGGCCGCAGATGAGATTGTTCGGGCTCAGCGCGACGATGCCCAGCGGCTTGCCGTTGGCCATTTCCAGCACCGCCTGGTCGCCGGCGGCGAAGGCATTCAGCGGCGTCGCGGCGACATCCACCTCGTTGCTGTAGACCCACAGGTGGCCGGCGCGCAGGCGGCGCTCGGCGTTGGCTTTGAGACGCAAGCTGGGCAGGGTCATGGGAAAGGCTCCGGCAAAAGAGCGCGATTATAGCGCAGCGACGGGATTCGCCGCTGCGCGAACGCGGGACGTTCAGCCGGCGAGGATTTCGATGAATCGACGGTTGAAGGCCGGGATGTCTTCGGGTTTGCGGCTGCTCACCAGCTTGCCGTCCACCGCTACCTCCTGGTCCACCCAGTGGCCGCCGGCGTTGTTGATGTCGTCCTTGAGCGACGGCCAACTGGTCAGGGTACGACCCTGCACCAGTCCGGCGGAGATCAGCAGCCAGGCGCCGTGGCAGATCACCGCCACCGGCTTGCTCGCCTGTTCGGCGCGGATCGCCAGTTCCTGGGCCTTGGCCAGGCTGCGGATCTGGTCGGAATTGATCACCCCGCCGGGCAGCAGCAGGGCGTCGTAGTCGTCCAGGCTGGCGTCTTCGAAGGTGCCGTCGACGCGGAAGGCCTCGGCTGGCTGGTGATGGTTCCAGCCGCGCACCTCGCCGGCCTTGTCGGAAAGAATCCTTACCGTGGCGCCGGCGTCTTCCAGGGCTTTTTTCGGACCGGTCAGTTCGACCTGTTCGAAACCGTCGGTCACCAGGGCGGCGACGACCTTGCCGTGCAGGGATTGGGTCATGGCATGTCTCCCGATATCAGAAGGGGTATTCATTCCGACCCTGGCGGCTGCGGGAAAAGTTCCATGTCCGTTGCCTGGCGCCGCTTTTCCGGTAGAAGCCCGCCCCATGGCGGGGTTCTCCGGGTAAACTGCGCGCACCGTCAACTTTCGCCTCCGTCCTCATGGTCCAAGAACTCACCGCCGAGCAGATCCGCCAGGCCCTGCAAGGCATCAGCGTGCCGCCGCAACCCCAGATCATGGTCGACCTGCAGATGGAGCAGGTCATGCCCAATCCGGACCTGAAGAACATTGCCAGGCTGATCAGCCAGGACCCGGGCCTTTCCGGGGCTCTCCTGAAACTGGTGAACTCGCCGTTCTTCGGCCTGGCCAATCGCATCACTTCGATCCAGCGCGCGGTGAACCTGCTGGGCAGTCGTTCGGTGATCAACCTGATCAACGCCCAGTCGATCAAGGGTGAGATGAGCGACGACACCATCGTCACCCTCAACCGTTTCTGGGACACCGCCCAGGACGTGGCCATGAGCTGCCTGAGCCTGGCCAAGCGGATCGGCTACGAATCGGTGGACGAAGCCTACGCTCTCGGCCTGTTCCACAATTGCGGCATCCCGCTGATGCTCAAGCGCTTCCCGCACTACATGGCGGTGCTGGAAGAGGCCTACGCCGCCGCCAGCGACGAACGCCGGGTGGTGGACACCGAGAACCGCGTGCTGAACACCAACCATGCGGTGGTCGGCTACTACACCGCGCGCTCCTGGCGCCTGCCGGAGCACGTCTGCGAGGCGATCGCCAACCACCACAACGCGTTGTCGATCTTCGGCGACGAATCGGCCCGCGATACCCAACTGAAGAACCTGCTGGCGATCCTGAAGATGGCCGAGCACATCTGCGGTTCGCACCGGGTCCTCGGCAACCAGCCGGAAGACCACGAATGGAACAGCATCGGCGCGCTGGTGCTGGACTACGTCGGGCTCACCGACTACGACTTCGAGAACCTCAAGGGCTCGATCCTCGAGCTGGGCGTCGGCCAGGGCAGCTACTGACTGGCCGCGCCGCGGCGCTTCCTGCTAAGGTGCCGCGGTCAACCGGATTGCTGCCGCCATGCCCGAACTACCCGAAGTCGAAACCACCCGCCGGGGCATCGCCCCCTACCTCGAAGGCCAGCGCGTCGAGCGCGTGATCGTGCGCGAGCGGCGCCTGCGCTGGCCGATTCCCGAAGACCTGGACGTGCGCCTATCCGGACAACGCATCGTCAGCGTCGAGCGCCGCGCCAAGTACCTGCTGCTGGGCGCCGAGACCGGTACGCTGATCAGCCACCTGGGCATGTCCGGCAGCCTGAGGCTGGTGGAGAGCGGCACCCCGGCCAGTCGCCACGAGCACGTCGACATCGAGCTGGCCTCGGGCATGGCCCTGCGCTACACCGATCCGCGGCGCTTCGGCGCCATGCTCTGGAGCCTGGCGCCACTGGAACACGAGCTGCTGCGCAACCTCGGCCCGGAACCGCTGACCGACGCTTTCGCCGGCCAGCGTCTGTTCGAGCTGTCGCGCGGGCGGAGCATGGCGGTCAAGCCGTTCATCATGGACAACGCGGTGGTGGTCGGGGTCGGCAACATCTACGCCAGCGAAGCGCTGTTCGCCGCCGGCATCGATCCGCGCAAGCCCGCCGGGAGCATCTCCAAGGCGCGCTACCTGCGCCTGGCGGAGGAGATCAAGCGGATCCTGGCGATCGCCATCGAGCGCGGCGGCACCACCCTGCGCGATTTCGTCGGCGGCGACGGCCAGCCCGGTTACTTCCAGCAGGAATTGTTCGTCTATGGCCGTGGCGGGGAGTTCTGCAAGGTCTGCGGCAGCACCCTGCGCGAGATCCGCCTAGGCCAGCGCGCCAGCGTGTACTGCCCGCGCTGCCAACGCTGAAGCGCCGCGCCGCGCATACTCTACCGCCACAAGAAGGGCCGCCACGGTGAGCGGCCTGCCATAAGAAAGGTGCACGATGTCCGGCAATTACCTGCCTCGCAACACCCTGGTCGAGTCGCTCGGCCATGCCATGCTGAAACTCTCCGGCTGGAAGATCGAGGGCCAATTGCCCGCGCTCGACAAGTTCGTGGTGATCGGCGCCCACCACACCTCGAACTGGGACTTCGTGGCCTTCCTCGCCGCCAAGTTCGTCCTGCGCCTGAACGCCCGCTGGTTCGGCAAGCACACCCTGTTCAACGGCCCGCTGGGCGGCCTGATGCGGCGCTGGGGCGGTATCCCGATCCAGCGCCACCTGAAGCTGAATACCGTGGACCAGGCGATCCAGGCCTTCCGCGAGCACCGCGAGTTCATGCTGATCATCGCTCCGGAAGGCACGCGCAAGAAGGTCGACCGCTGGCGCATGGGCTTCTACCACATCGCCCGTGGCGCCGGCGTACCGGTGGTACCGGCGGCGCTGGACTACGAAAACCGGCGGATCGTCATCGGCGAACTCTTCTGGCCGACCGGCAACGAGGACGCCGACCTGTGCAGCCTGATCGGCTTCTACCGGCCGTTCATCCCGAAAAAGCCGCACTACGCATTCCTCGGCGATTGAAGGCGGTCACGCTGGCACTACCCGCAGCGCTGTTATAGTTAGGCGATATCTGCCCAACCAAAAACCAGAAAGGACCGCCTCCATGAACCTGTTTCGCACCACCGCGCTCGTGCTGGCGCTGACCACCGGGCTCTCGTCCATGCCCGCGCTGGCGGATGCCGTGCAGGAAAACGCCAGCGGCGACCCGATGTACACCGTCGAAGCGCCCCCCGCGTACGCCATGATCGGCGATCTGCTCATCGCCCGTCCCTTCCTGATCGCCGCCACGGCCGTCGGGGCGGTGGCCTTCGTGGTCAGCCTGCCGTTCACCGCGGCCAGCGGCAGCGTCGGCAAGGCCGGCCAGGCGCTGGTGGTCGATCCGGGCAAGGAAGCCTTCGTCCGTTGCCTGGGCTGCACCACCAGCGGCTATAACCACGACGAAAGCTGAGTTTCCAACGGAATGAAAAAAAGCCGGTCATCGACCGGCTTTTTGTTTTCTCGATGCATTGCAGGGGGCACGGAGATTGGGCTAAGTCTTTTCTTCCGCCACGGCAGGCGGCAGCTATAGCGCCGCATCGGCCGATGACAGATGTTCCGCACGGACCGTTCGCGGCACTTGATCGGACTCTCCGATGGTGACAGTGTCCTGCTGACCAGCAAGGTCACAAGGTCGACCAGGGGTGGCCGACCGACTCAACCAAGATAAGGATTTCGCGTATGTTCAGTCAGTGGGTGTTCCTGTCCGTCCTTGCTCTTGCCGTACCCTCGTTCGCCTGGGCGGAGGATGCGGTGTCCGACCTCGCCAAGGAGCAGTCCAAGGCCGAGCAGGGCGACAAGCGCGGCGATGAACTGTTCGCCGAATTCACCCGCCTCCGCCAGGCCGCCGAGACGGGGGAGCCGCAGGCGCTGTTCGATTTCGGCGCCTACTTCTACCAGCAACAGAACTACGCCAGCGCGCGCGAATGGTGGGGCAAGGCGGCCGCTGCGGGGATGGTCCGCGCGCAGATCCAACTGGCCATGCTCTATCGCGATGGTGACGGCGGGCCACAGGACAAGACCGAGGCGGCACGCTGGTTCCGGAAGGCCGCGGAGCAGGGGGATGCCGCCGCCCAGAATGAAATGGGCGTTCTCTACTGGAGAGGCGAAGGGGTCGACCAGGACCGGGTGAAGGCCGGGACCTGGTTCGAACGCGCGGCGGCCAGCGGTAGCGAAGACGCCGAAACCAATCTGGGATGGTTCTACCTGGACGACTCGCAAGGCGTCTATTCCGCCACTTCAGACGAGGAAGCCGCCCTGCTGGACCGTTATGCCGGCAGCCGGGAAAAGGCCTTCCAGTGGTTCTGCAAGGCTGCGACCCAGGGAGATGCCCGTGCCCAGTTCAAGGTGGGCGAGGCCTACTGGAACGGTTCAGGTGCCGGGATGAACAAGCTGCAAGCACGGCTCTGGCTGGAAAAGGCCGCACAGCAGCAGGATGCGGATGCCATTGCCTGGCTGGAGAGCGCCGCGAACGCAGCCTGGTACACCCGCCTGGAAAACTGGATTCATGCTGCGCTGGATGGAGAGCTGTCCGGTGTCGCCGACTGCTCCGGTGCCGCCGATCGCCGGCACTCCGGCCGAGGCATGGAGGGCGCCCCGTCTGACCCGGAGGCGGTGGAAGCCAGTGCGGAGGATGCGCAGCAGGCGGTTGAAGCGGCGAGCCAGTGAGGCACGCCGCCTGGATTGCCAGCTGGACTCGTCGGCGAAATCCCTACGCGGCGCCTATCTGGGTGAGATCGTCGAACATTCTTTGAGCGCTGTCTCTCGTTTGTTCAGTGCGGCCGAGGCTGCGCTTGCGCCTCCAGGGACAGAGACGAGTAGCCGATCCCGCGCGGGTCGCTGGCGGCGTCGACGCGGCCGCTGCGCTTGTCCCAGTAGAGCACCTGCTGGTTGCCGTAGCTGCGCTCCAGGCGTTTGAGCTGATAGCCGCGCCGGCGCAGTTCGGCGGCCTCGGCATCGCTGAAGGCGCGCGGTTCGTACTCGACGACGTCCGGCTTGTACTGGTGGTGGTAGCGCGGCGCGGCGACCCATTGGCCGACCGGGCGACCGTCGAAGTACTGCAGCATGGAGATCAGAACCATGCTCGGGATGCGGCTGCCGCCAGGGGTGCCGAAGGCGGCGAAGTCGGTCGGGCTTTCCAGGAAGCTCGGACTCATGCTCGACAGCGGGCGCTTGCCGGCCGCCACCGCGTTCGCCTGGCTGCCGGCCAGGCCGTAGCTGTTGGCGCCCTGGGTGTCGGCGGCGAAATCGTCCATCTCGTTGTTCAGCACCACGCCGGTACCGGGAACGGTGAAGGCGGCGCCGAACGGCAGGTTCACCGAGAGGGTGGCGGCCACCGCGTTGCCCTGGGCATCGATCACCGCGAAGTGGGTGGTGTGGTCGCCTTCGCGCCAGGCCGGCGCCTCCGGCAGCGCCGAGCTGGGCGTGGCGCGGCGCGGGTCGATGCCGGCGGCAAGGCGCTTCAGGTAGTCCGGCGCCAGCAAACTGGGCAGCGGGTTGGCGACGAAGTCCGGGTCGCCGAGCAGGCCTCGATCGCGGTAGGCACGGCGCAGGACCTCCAGCACGTAATGGGCACGCTGTACCGGCTCGGCCTTCTGCCACGGCAGCTGTTCCAGCATCTGCAGGCTCTGCGCCAGGGCGACGCCGCCGGCCGAGGGCGGCGGTGCGCTGATCAGTTCGCGGCCGTTGGCCAGCTTCACCTCCAGCGGGCGGCGTTCGATCACCCGGTAGTCGCGCAAGTCGGCCGCGCTCCAGATGCCGCCGCCGGCGCGGACCCCGGTGAGCAGCTTGTCCGCTGTCTCGCCTTCGTAGAAACCGATCCGCCCGTAGCGCCCGAGGCGTTCCAGGGTACGTGCCAACTGCGGTTGGCGGAGCAGGTTCCATTCGTCGGGGATTCCGCCCTTGTCGAGGAAGATCCGCGCGGTTTCCGGGTCCTTGCGCATCGCTTCCAGGCGCATGGCGGCGCGGTCACGGTAGATCCGGTCGACGGATACGCCATCCACCGCCAGGCGGATCGCCGGCACCAGATTGTCGGCCAGGGGCTTGCGTCCGTAGCGGCTGCTCAATTCGACCAGCGCCGCCGGCAGGCCGGGGATCGCCGCCGCCAGCGGGCCGTCGACGGACAGCCTGGGGTCGACCTTGCCATTGCGCCGGTACATGTCGGCGTAGGCGGCCTTCGGCGCGCGCTCGCGGGCGTCGAGGAAGCGATAGGTCGGCTGCGCACCGGCCTGGCGCAGAAGGAAGAATCCACCGCCGCCGAGTCCCGAGCCGTAAGGCTCGGCTACCGCCAGGGCAGCGGCGATGGCCGCCGCGGCGTCGAAGGCGTTGCCGCCATTGGCCAGGGTTTCCAGGCCGGCGACGGTCGCGGCCGGATGCGGCGTGGCGACGGCGGCCTGCTGCGGTGCGTGGGCGTCGCCGCGAAAGCTGTCGGCATGCGCCGCGAGGCTGAGCAGGGACAGGCCGCAGGCGGCGACCAGGGTACGGACGGGCAGGTTCAGGAAGGACATGGCGGCTCACTGTTCAGCGGCGTTCGCGGGACGGGACCGCGAACGCCTCAGACTGGATTGCCAAGGATAGCCAAAAGCGCGTCGGACGGGGCGCGAACCGTCCCTGAAGGACAGGCGCCGGCGGGGATCAGGCCTTGCCGGTGATCTTCCGGTATTTCTCCATCAACTGGTCCTTGCTCTCGACATTGGCGTCGTCGAGGGGAATGCAGTCCACCGGACAGACCTGCTGGCACTGCGGCTCGTCGTAGTGGCCGACGCACTCGGTGCAGAGATTGGGATCGATCACATAGATTTCTTCGCCTTGCGAGATCGCGCCGTTCGGGCATTCGGGTTCGCAGACGTCGCAATTGATGCAATCGTCAGTGATTTTCAGGGACATCTAACAACTCCAACCGCGACGGACAGCCACGGCATCGGTAACGGGAATAGCGGAATTGTGCCGCATCGGCGCCCGCAGTGCACGCGGGGCGCCGACGGGAGGCCGGCGAAGAGACGCGGATCAGCGCTTGAAACGTTCCGCCAGGGCGTCTGCCACGGCCGGATGCACGAACTTGCTGATATCCCCGCCGAGAGCGGCGATTTCCCGGACCAGCGTCGAGGAAATGAAGGAATACTTCTCCGACGGGGTGAGGAACATGCTTTCCACGTCGGGGGCGAGCTGGCGGTTCATGTTGGCCAACTGGAACTCGTACTCGAAGTCGGAAACCGCGCGCAGGCCGCGGAGGAAGACATTCGCCTTCTGCTCCTTGACGAAGTGCGCCAGCAGGGTGGAGAAGCCCACCACCTCGACGTTCGGCAGGTGCTTGGTGACCTCCTGGGCCAGCGCCACCCGCTGTTCCAGGCTGAACAGGGGGTTCTTCTTGGGGCTGGCGGCGACCGCGATGATCACATGGTCGAAAAGCCGTGAAGCACGTTCGATCAGATCGCCGTGACCCTTGGTGATGGGATCGAAGGTGCCTGGGTACAGCACTCGGTTCATCGCTACGTCCTGGCAGGGTTTCGTAAGGGAATCGGATGGTAGCGCAGGGATGCCCGTGCGGCCAAGACGCACGGGCCATCGGCCTTTAGCCCATAGGTCTGATGGCGCCGGGCCGGCTGCCGCGGCGCGCGGCCGGCCCGGCGGCGGTTCAGGCCCTGGCCAGGCGTTCGGCCAGCGCGCTGGCCAGTTGCGCGGTAAGACCGTAGACCGAGAGCTGCGGGTTGGCGCCGATGCTGGTGGGGAACAGCGAGCCGTCGTGGATCGACAGGTTTCGCAGGTGGTGATGGCGGCCGAGGCTGTCGGCCACCGCCACGGCCGGGTCTTCGCCCATGGCGCAGCCGCCCATGACGTGGGCGCTGCCCAGGCGCGTGCGGTAGATCTCCAGGCGCAGGCCGTCGATGATCCCGCGCGCCTCCTGCAGGTTCTTCGCGCTACGCGCGTCGCTGTGCACCGGCCGCACTTCCCGGGCGCCGGCGGCGAACTGGATCTCCGCCATGGTATGGAAGGCACGGCGGATACCGTCCCAGGTGTAGTCGGTCATTCGGTAGTCGAGCACCGGGGTGTCGTCGCCGCGCAGGCCGACCGAGCCCTCCGCGCTGTCCGGGTGGAAGCCGTCGCGGAGCAGGGCGAGCATCATGTTGGTATGCGGTAGCTGTTCCATGCGCAGGGCGTTGTCGCTGCCGAAGCCGCCGAGCAGCACCGAGGCCAGCGACGGTTGCAGCGGCGGCACCTCCAGTTTGTAGGACATGCGTCCGGTGACACCGTCGTCCCATTGGAAATGGTCGGAGTAGATCGACTGCGGTGCGCCGTAGAAGGGGTTGATCACCCGGTCGAACAGCCCCGCGCTGAAATTCACCGTGTGCAGGAAGGTGCGCTTGCCGACCCGCTGGCTCGGATCAGGCGCCTTCGAGCGGAGAAGAATCGCCGGGGTGTTGATGCCGCCGCCGGAGAGCACGTAGTGCCTGGCCCGGACCCTGATCCGGCGGCCGTTGGGCGCCACGCAGCGCTCATCCATGCCCAGGCATTCGAGGCCCGTCACCTTGTCGCCGTCCAGCAGCAGCCGGTTGGCGCGCGCCAGGTAGAGCAGCTCGCCACCCTTGTCGAGGGTCGCCGGGATGGTGGTGACCAGCATCGACTGCTTGGCGTTGACCGGGCAGCCCATGCCGCAGTAGCCGAGGTTCCAGCAACCGAGGACGTTGCGCGGGATGACCTTCCAGTGATAGCCGAGCTTCTCGCAGCCCAGGCGGATCACGTCGTTGTTGGCATTCGGCGGCAGCGCCCAGGGCGCCACGTGCAGGCGCTGCTCCATTTTCTCGAACCAGGGCGCCATGTCCTCCGCGCTGTGGCCCTTGACCCCGTAGACCTGGGCCCAGTGCTGCAGGGTCGGTTCCGGGGTGCGGAAGCTGCTGGTCCAGTTGATCAGGGTGGTGCCGCCCACGGCGCGGCCCTGGAGGATGGTGATGGCGCCGTCCTTGCTCATCCGGCCGATGCCTTCCTGGTACAGCTCGGGGTAGGCGTCGGCCTCCTGCATCTTGAAATCGCTGCTGGTCTTCAGCGGGCCTTCTTCCACCAGCAGCACCTTCAGGCCGGCGGCGCTGAGGATTTCCGCGGTGGTGCCGCCGCCGGCGCCGGTGCCGACCACGACCACGTCGGCCTCCAGCTCCAGGTCGTCGTCCAGGCGCGAGCCGTTGTAGGTTTTCCAGCCGCGGGCGAGGCCCTCGGCGAACAGATCGGGTACAGGCATGAATGCACTCTCAGGCTAGGCGGCTTCGGGCTCTTCGTATTGTTCCGGGGGCGGCTCAAGCGATCTTCGGCGGTCCGGGGTAGCCACAATGGGCCCACGCCTCGGGGCGGGCGTACCAGGCCATCATCGCCAGTTGCATCAGCGAACTGTGGCCCATCCGCAACAGGCCGATGAAGCTGTTTTCCCAGCGCGAAAGGAATGCCCGCACGTCGTCGCCGCTGGCGTTCTCCCAACTGCCCCAGATACCGGTCAGCGGGCCACGGGTGAGCGGCAGGGCGAGCACGTCGAAGAGTTGCTGGGTGAGCTTGAACATCTCCGGGGAGAGCCGCGCCAGGTTGTGGTCGAGGCTCTGGATCGCGCCCTCCACGGCTTTCGGCATCTGCTCGGCGGAAACCGCGCCGAGCAGCATCACCGGCAGCAGCGCACGGAGGAACGGCAGGTCGGATTCGCGGACCTTTTCCAGGCCGCTCGCCGGTTTCTCCGCCGAACAGCCGGTGAGGCTGGCGGTGACGCCCGCGGTGGCGAGGAAGGCGCCGCCGATCAGGCCGACTTTCATCAGGCTGCGTCGGGACAGGCCGGCGCTTTCAAGGGTGGTGTCGCTCATTGTTGTTATGTCACCTGCAGCGTAGGAATGAGGGGGCGCCGCACGCGCCCCGGTTCAGCGCACGAACAGCTTGTAGACGAGCTTCTGGATCGACTTGCCGTAGGGGGGGTAGATCATTCGCGCGGCGTTGAAGCGCGGCTTGCTGAACACGCCCTTGGCCTTGCTGAAGGTGAGGAAGCCTTCGTGGCCATGGTAGTGGCCCATGCCGGAGGGACCGACGCCACCGAACGGGATGTCGTCCTGGGCGACATGCAGCAGGGTGTCGTTCAGACACACACCGCCTGAGTGGGTCTCGTGCAGCACGCGCTGCTGCTGCGCCTTGTCGTAGCCGAAGTAGTACAGGGCCAGCGGTCGCGGGCGCTGGTTGACGTAGGCCAGGGCGTCTTCCAGGCGCTCGTAGGGGATCACCGGCAGCAGCGGGCCGAAGATTTCCTCCTGCATCACTTTCATGTCGTCGCTGACGTTCAGCAGCAGCGTCTGCGGCAGGCGCCGTTGCTGGCCTTCGGCGAACAGCGGGACGAGGGTCGCGCCCTTCTCGCGGGCGTCGTCGAGATAGCCCCGGAGGCGGCCGAGCTGGCGCTCGTTGATGATCGCGGTGTAGTCGGGGTTGTCCGAAAGACGCGGGAAGAAGCCCTGGACCACCTCCTTGTACTGACTGACGAATTCCTCGACGCGCCGGCTCGGTACCAGCACGTAGTCGGGCGCGACGCAGGTCTGCCCGGCGTTGAGGCTCTTGCCGAAGGCGATCCGCTCGGCGGCGTCCTTCATCGGCACGCTGTCGGAGACGATCGCCGGCGACTTGCCGCCCAGCTCCAGGGTGACCGGGGTCAGGTTCTCGGCGGCGGCGCGCATCACGTGCTTGCCGACGCTGGTGGCGCCGGTGAACAGCAGGTGGTCGAACGGCAGCTTGGAAAAGGCCACGCCGACGTCTACCTCGCCTAGCACCACGGCGACCTGGTCCTCGGGGAAGATCCGCGCCAGCAGGTCCTTGAGCAGGCGCCCGGTGGCCGGGGTCGACTCGCTCATCTTGATCATCACCCGGTTGCCGGCGGCGAGGGCCCCGGTCAGCGGGCCGATGGAGAGGAACAGCGGATAGTTCCAAGGCACGATCACCCCGACCACGCCCAGCGGCTGGTACACCACCTGGGCCGAGGCCGGCTGGAATTGCAGGCCGACCGCGCGGCGCGCGGGCTTCATCCATTTCTTCACGCGCTTGGCGGCGTAGTGGATGCCGTGCAGGCTGGGCATGATCTCGGCGAGCAGGGTCTCGTCGGCGGAGCGCGCGCTGAAGTCCCGGTCGATGGCCTCGATCAGTGCCTGCTGTTCCTTGAACAGCAGGTCGCGCAGGGCCTTCAGCCACTGCACGCGCTGCGTGGCGTCGGGCATCGGCTGCGCCAGGTAGGCGGCGCGCTGGCGGGCGAAGAGGGCTTCGAGCTGGTTGATTTCCTGCTGGCTCTGCTGCAGGTAGGCGATATCGGCGACCATGGGCTGGCTCCTCGGCGAAGCGTGGGCGGCTGCGTGGCCGCGCGTCTGTCGTTATGGCGGACCTGGTTCGGTCCGATGAATTTCGCTGCGTCGCTGGATTTCTAGAGTAAATACTCTAAAGTGTCAAACAGCATGCCTGCCAGCCCGGCGCTTGCGTACCCAACGAAAGGCGGGCCGGTCGCCGGCCGCCGCCCCGGGGGCTGACCCGGGCGGCCGGCTTTGTGTACCTTCTACGCTGTCACGGCGGGGCGCGCCCCGCACCGTTACCCGAACGAGCCCGTCGTCCCCATGGCACCACGCATCAAGACCCGCGATCGCATCGCCCAGGCCAGCCTGGAACTGTTCAACGCCCAGGGCGAGCGCAGCGTCACCACCAACCATATCGCCACCCACCTGGGTATATCGCCTGGGAACCTCTACTACCACTACCCGAACAAGCAGGCGATCATCGCCGAGCTGTTCGCCGAGTACGAAAGCCACGTCGAGAGCTTCCTGCGCCTGCCCGAAGGGCGGGGTCTGACGGTGGACGACAAGACCTTCTACCTGGAAGCGCTACTGGCCGCGATGTGGCGCTACCGCTTCCTCCACCGCGACCTCGAGCACCTGCTGGAAAGCGACCCGGAGCTGGCGGCGCGCTACCGCGCCTTCGCCCAGCGTTGCCTGGTCAACGCCAAGGCGATCTACCGGGGCTTCACCGAGGCCGGCATCCTGCGGATGAACGAGACCCAGCTGGAGGCCCTGACCCTCAACGCCTGGATCATCCTCACCTCCTGGGTGCGCTTCCTCTGCACCACCCTCGATCTCGACGGCGACCTCAGCGAGGCGCAACTGCGTCGCGGCATCTACCAGGTGCTGGCGCTGGAGAGCGGGCACATCGAGGCGCAGGCCCAGGATGCGGTGGACGGGATTTCCGAGCGGCTCTACGTGCCGCTCTGATCGCGCAGGGTTTTCTCCAGCACCTGCTGGATGTGGATGCCGTGGCGGCGGAAGAAGGCTTCGGTACCGAGGGTGGCGTCGGTGAACAGGTAGGCGCCGCGGTGATCCTCGGCGAAGCGCCGCAGCAGGGCTGCGCCGACGCCGCTGCTCTGTGCGCCGGGCAGCACGGCGATTTCCGCCAGCCAGACGCGAATCGGTGTTTCTTCCTCGGCGCGCAGCAGGCCGACCAGGCGGCCGTCGCGTTCGGCCAGCAGGGAATACCCGGAATGCTGGTACAGCGTGCGTAGCTCGGCAGGCGGCATGCGCCGGTCCCAGCCGACCGCCGCGTGGATCGCCAGGATCGCCTCGCAGTCGGCGTCGTCGAGCATCGGGTTGTGCCGCAGCGTCAGTTCCATTCGCCCCCCTTTTTCCTTCAGCCTGTTCCTATTCTGCCGCCCGTCGCCGGACGCCGGCCAGCTCAGTGCTGTCGCAGGCGGGCCTCCAGCCAGTCGGGGATGCGTCGTTCCAGGTAGTAGGTGGGCTGGCGCGGAGAGCCGTCGACGAAGCCGACGTGACCGCCGCGGGCGTGCAGCTCCAGCTCGGTGCAGGGTGCCAGTTCGCTGCGATCGGGCAGGCTGCGGGCGAACACGAAGGGGTCGTCGCTGGAATGGATGATCAGGCTCGGCGTGCGGATGTCCGGCAGGTAGTAGCGGCTGGACGCGCGCCGATAGTAATCCCTGGCGTCGGCGAAGCCGTGCAGCGGCGCGGTGACCCGGCCGTCGAAGTCCCAGAAGGTGCGCATGCCCTCCAGCGGACCGAGGCGTTGCAGGGCGGCCAGGCCTTCCGCCTGGCCCTGCTCGCCGAACAGCCGCTGCTTGTCCTGCACGTAGGCCAGCATGGCCTTCATGAAGTGCGCCTGGTAGACCCGGGAAAAGCCCAGGCCGATGCGGTCGGCGCACTCGTCCAGGCGGAACGGCACCGACACCGCGACGCCGCCGAGCAGCGGGCAGTCCCCAGCGGTTTCGCCCAGGTACTTGAGCAGCACGTTGCCGCCCAGCGAATAGCCGACCGCGTACAGCGGCGCTTGCGGGCGCCTGGCGCGCAGGTGCGCGACCACCTCGGCGAGGTCGTCGCTGACCCCGGAATGGTAGCCGCGCGGCAGGCGGTTCGGCTCCCCCGAGCAACCGCGCCAGTTCAGCGCCACGCTGGCCCAGCCGCGCTCCAGCAGGGCGCGCTGCAGACCGAGGATGTAGTGCGACGAGGATGACCCGGTGAGGCCGTGCAGCGCCAGCACCAGCGGGGTCTCGGCATCGTGCGGGCCGGCCCAGTCGAGGTCGATGAAGTCGCCATCGGCCAGCCACAGGCGTTCGCGCTGCCGTTCCAGGGTCGGCCCGCGGCGGAAGAACGGGCTCCACAGGGTCTGCAGGTGCGGATTGGGCAGCCACCAGGCGGGCTGGAAGGTCGGGGACGCGGTCATGCGCAGGTCATGGGCGGTGGTGGTGTGGCCACCAGCTTACCAGCCGAACTCGTCGGCGAGGTCCTCCGCCCGCTGGCGCGAACCGAGGATCGGTTGCAGTTCGTCGACGAGCTGCTGCCGATAGCGGGGCGCGACGCTGCAGTCGTCCAGCAGGATGTCCTCGCCGGCGCCGCTCCAGACCTCGCCGAAGCAGACCAGGCTGGCCGCCATCTGCCACAGGTCGTCGAAGCACGGGGCCGGGTCCCAGCCCCTGCCGCCATGCAGGTCGAAGAGTATGCGCCCGCTGCCGGTCTCGAGGATGAACGGGTCGGCGCCCTGGTCGGCCACCACCAGCCAGTCGTCCTGCCAGCCCGACAGGCGCTCGCCGCTGATGCCGTGCCAGCGATAGCCGGCCTGGCGCTGCCAGAGGCGGGCCAGGGACGGCAGGAAAAATGGGTTGCCGGCACTCTCCAGGGTGCAGTCGAGTGGGCCGACCTCGCGGTAGAAACGCTCCAGCTCGGCGGGCAGGGCGATATCGCCCTGCCAGTCGGCGGCGGGTTGCGCCGCGCAAGGCTCGCCAAGCGCCAGCAGGCGTTGGCGAATGCTCGCGGAAGCCGGGCTCATCCTCAGGCTCCCCGCTGCCAGAGCGCGTAATGTACGTTGCCGGCTTTCTTTTCCCGGTGCAGCCGCCAGTTTCCGGGCAGGCCGAGGGACGAGGGGACGCTCTCGCTCTCGGTATAGATCCAGGCGTCGGGGTTCAGCCAGCCGCGGGTTTCGAGCAGGCGGCAGGCGTCCTGCAGCAGGTTCTGATGGAACGGCGGGTCGAGGAACACCAGGTCGAAGGTGCTCGGAGCCTGGTTTCCCAGGTAGCGCACGGCATCGCCGAGGACCAGTTGGGCGGTGCCGCACTTGAGCGCGTCGAGGTGGTTGCGCAGGGCCGCCACCGCTTCGCCGTTGGTATCCAGGGCCAGCCCTTCGCGGGCGCCGCGCGACAACGCCTCGAGGAACAGCGCGCCGCTGCCGGCGAAGGGATCGAGCACCCGTGCGCCTTCGACATAGGGTGCCAGCCAGTTGAACAGGGTCTCGCGGACCCGGTCCGGGGTCGGTCGCAGGCCGGGCCCGTCGGGAAAGACGAAACGCCGGCTGCGCCATTCGCCACCGATGATCCGCAGCTGTCCCTGGCCGCCGTGGCGGCCGGGGGCTTTCGCAGTAGGTTTACTCATCAATGCTCCGGAACGCCGCTGGGTTGCTGGGCCGGCTTGGCGGTGGGTGGCGGCAGGGGTTTCTGCGGCACGCTCGGGCCGGCGCTGACGATGACGAAGGCGTCGGCGTCCAGGTGCTTGGCCATGGCGCTCCTGACCTGTTCGACGCTGAGTCCCTCGACCTGCTTGAGGAAGCTTTCCAGGTAGTCCAGCGGCAGGCCGTAGAAACCGATGGCGCCGAGCTGGCCGACGATGTCGGCGTTGCTCGCGGTGGACAGCGGGAAGCTGCCGGCCAGTTCGCGCTTGGCGTCGTCCAGTTCCTTCTGGGTCGGGCCGTTGGCCAGGTAGTCGCGGACGATGTCCTGGACCAGCTTCAGCGCCCCCTCGCTGAGTTCGGCGCGGGTCTGGAAGTTGATCATGAACGGACCGCGTGCCTGCATGGCGGTGAAGCCGGAATAGATGCCGTAGGTCAGGCCGCGCTTTTCTCGCACCTGGTCCATCAGGCGGGTGCCGAAGCCGCCGCCGCCGAGGATCTGGTTGCCCAGGTAGAGCGCCGCGTAGTCGGGATCCTGGCGGTCGATGCCAAGCTGGGCGAGCATCAGGTGGGTCTGCTCGGAGGGGAAGTCGATGTGCGTCAGGCCGGGCTTGGGCGTTTCCGGCTGGACGGTCTTGGCCAGCGCCGGGCCCTGGGGCAGCGCCTTGGAGACTTCCGCGGCGATCGCTTCGGCCTCCTGCCGCGAGAGGTCGCCGACCAGCGCGATGACCACGTTGCCGGCGGCGTAGGCCTTCTTGTGGAACGCCTGCAATTGTTCGCGGCTGATCGTTGGAACGGACTTTTCGTCGCCGTCGCTGGAGTGCGCGTAGGGATGCTCGCCATAGAGGCGCTTGAACAGCTCCAGGCCGGCCAGCTTGCCGGGGTTCTGCTTCTGGTACTCGAAACCGGCCAGGACCTGGTTCTTGATGCGTGCCAGAGCGTCCTCGGGGAAGGTCGGCTGGCCGATCACCTGTTCGAACAGCTTCAGCGCCTGGGTCCGCTTGTCGGCATCGGACAGGCTGCGCAGGCCGGCCACCGCCATGTCGCGGTAGGAGCCGTTGCTGAACGAGGCGCCGAGGTCCTCGAAGCCGGCGGCGATGGCAGTGGTGTCCTTGCCCGGCACGCCTTCGTTGAGCATGGCGTTGGTCAGCATCGACAGGCCGGGGGTGCCGGCGTCCTGGCTGCTGCCGGCGGCGAAGGTCAGGCGCAGGTCGAACATCGGCAGTTCATGGGCTTCGACGAACAGTACCTTGGCACCTTCGGCGGTCTTCCATTCCTGGATGTCCAGCTTGCGATGGACCGGCGCCTGCTTGGCGACGTCCTTCAGCGACTGCAACTGGTTTTCCTCGACCGCCGCGGCATGGGCCGCCGCCGGGGTCTGGGGGGGACGCGCGACGAAATAGGCCAGCGCGGCCAGCAACGCGATGACGATCAGGCCGAGCAGGCCATAACGCAGCCCTGTGCGCTCACTCATGACGGGCCTCCTTTTCCTCGGCCTTCACAGGCAGCACTTGCGCCAGGGTCAGGCGCGACGGGGTGAAATAGGTGCGGGCGGCTTTCTGGATATCGTCCGGAGTCACTGCCTTGAGGGCCTCCAGGTCCTGGTCGATCAGCTTCCAGGACAGGCCGACGCTTTCCAGCTGGCCGATGCTGCTGGCCTGGGCGGCGATGGAGTCCTTCTCGTAGACCATCCCGGCGATCATCTGCGCGCGCACGCGCTCGATCTCCGCGGCGCTGGGCGGGTTCTGCTTGAGGTCATCGAGCTGCTTCCACAGACCGGCCTCGACCTGCTCGAGGGTCTTGCCCTTCTGCACGTTCGGCGTGGCCGAGAGGACGAACAGGCTGTCGCCGCGGTTGAACGCGTCATAGTAGGTGGAGGCGCCGGCGACCAGCTCCTCGCCGCGCTCCAGGCGCGAGGCCAGGCGGGCGCTGTAGCCGCCATCGAGCAGCGCGCCGATCAGGCGCAGGGCGTTGACTTCGCGAGGGTTCTCGCTGCTGCCCAGGCTGGGCACGTTGAAGCCCATGATCAGGTTCGGCAGCTGGGTGCGTACGTACAGCTTGAGCCGGCGCTCGCCGGGCTCGGCCAGTTCCAGCGGCTTGCGCGCCGGCGGCAGCTGGCGCCAGGGGATCTCGCCGAAGTAGCGCTTGGCGAGGGTCTTGACCTCGTCGGCGGTGACGTCGCCGACCACTACCAGGGTGGCGTTGTTCGGCGCGTACCAGGATTCGTACCAGTGGCGCAGGTCGTCGATGGTCATGCGCTGCAGGTCGGCCATCCAGCCGATGGTCGGGGTGTGGTAGCCGCTGGCCGGGTAGGCGGCGGCCTTGAAGCGCTCGAAGGCGAGGGCGTTGGGATTGTCGTCGGTGCGCAGGCGGCGCTCCTCCTTGATCACCTCGATCTCGCTCTTGAACTGGTCGGCCGGCAGGCTCAAGTGGGCCATGCGGTCGGCTTCCATCTCCAGCGCCACCGGCAGGCGGTCGCGGGCCAGGACCTGGTAATAGGCGGTGTAGTCGTCGGTGGTGAAGGCGTTCTCTTCCGCACCCAGGTCGCGCAGCACCCGCGAGGCTTCGCCCGGGCCGAGCTTGCGGCTGCCCTTGAACATCATGTGTTCGAGGGCGTGGGACAGGCCGGTGAGCCCGGGTGTCTCGTAGCTGGAGCCGATCCTGTACCAGAGCTGGGAAACCACCACCGGGGCGCGGTGGTCTTCACGCACTATGACCTTCAGGCCGTTGTCGAGGCTGAACTCGTGGGTGGGCTGGGTTTCCGCCGCCTGGGCGAAAAGCGGGAGACAAAGGCTGGCTAGGAGCAGGCCGACGCGGCGGCGAGCTGGGGTTTTCATGGTGATCTGGACCTTTCGTGCCGCCACCGGGGTCTCAGGTCACTGCGGGGCAGGACCCTTAGCCCCGTCGGGCGAGGAGATGCTAGGATACCCATCCGTTTTCCGGGCGGCCACGTCCCGTGCCGCTCCCTTGAGATACAAGCATTCATGTTTGGTTCCAACGATGACAAGAAGGCCCCGCAGGGCGGGGAAAAGAAAGGTCTGTTCGGCTGGTGGCGGAAAAAGCCGCAAGCCGGCGAGCAGCCTGCCGATCAGCCTGTCGAGCCGGTCTCCGAGACAGCGGCCGCCGAGCAGCGCGCGCCTGCCGATGACGTGGCGCAATCCCTGACAGAACAGCCAGGTCGGCAGCAGCCCTCCGCCGCCGAGCCGGCCGAGCCGGCGCCGGTTGCCGAAGCACCGCTCGCCAGTGACGAGCCAGCGTCGGCCGAGGAGCATTCGCCCCGGCCCGAGGCGCCCGTCGCGCAACCCGAACCCATCCTGGCTGCCGAGCCCGAGCCCGAGCCCGGGCCCGTTGCGCCGCTGGCCGCCGCTCCGGCAGTCAGCGAGCCGGCGACCAGGCCGGGCTTCTTCGCCCGCCTCCGGCAGGGACTGTCCAAGACCAGCGCCAGCATCGGCGAAGGCATGGCCAGCCTGTTCCTCGGCCGCAAGGAAATCGACGACGACCTGCTCGACGACATCGAGACGCGCCTGCTGACCGCCGACGTCGGCGTCGAGGCCACCACCCTGATCGTGCAGAACCTGACCAAGCGCGTGGCGCGCAAGGAGCTGGCCGACAGCGGCGCGCTGTACAAGGCGCTGCAGGAAGAGCTGGCCAGCCTGCTGCGCCCGGTGGAGCAGCCGTTGCAGGTCGACGTCGCGCGCGAGCCCTATGTGATCCTGGTGGTCGGGGTGAACGGCGTGGGCAAGACCACCACCATCGGCAAGCTGGCGAAGAAGCTGCAACTCGAGGGCAAGAAGGTCATGCTGGCCGCCGGCGACACCTTCCGCGCTGCCGCCGTGGAGCAGTTGCAGGTCTGGGGCGAGCGCAACCGTATCCCGGTGATCGCCCAGCACACCGGCGCCGACTCCGCCTCGGTGATCTTCGACGCGGTGCAGGCCGCCAAGGCCCGCGGCATCGACGTGCTGATCGCCGATACCGCCGGACGCTTGCATACCAAGGACAACCTGATGGAGGAGCTGAAGAAGGTGCGCCGGGTGATCGGCAAGCTGGACGAGACGGCGCCCCATGAGGTCCTGCTGGTGCTCGACGCCGGCACCGGGCAGAACGCCATCAACCAGGCCAAGCAGTTCAACCTCGCGGTGGAGCTGACCGGCCTGGCCCTGACCAAACTGGACGGCACCGCCAAGGGCGGGGTGATCTTCGCCCTGGCCAAGCAGTTCGGCCTGCCGATCCGCTATATCGGTGTCGGCGAGGGGATCGACGATCTCCGTACCTTCGAGGCCGACGCCTTCGTCCAGGCACTCTTCGCAGAGCGGGAGAACGCATGATCCGCTTCGAGCAGGTCGGCAAACGCTATCCCAACGGCCACGTAGGCCTGCACGAGGTGTCCTTCCGCGTGCACCGTGGCGAGATCCTCTTCGTCACCGGCCACTCCGGCGCCGGCAAGAGCACCCTGCTGCGCCTCATCCTGGCGATGGAGCGACCGACCAGCGGCAAGCTGTTGCTCGGCGGCCAGGACCTGGGGCGCATCACCACCGCGCAGATCCCTTTCCTGCGCCGGCAGATCGGCGTGGTGTTCCAGAACCACCAACTGCTCACCGATCGTACGGTGGCGGACAACATCGCCCTGCCGCTGCAGATCCTCGGCATGCCCAAGCCGGAGATCGCCAAGCGCGTGGCCTCGGCCCTGGAGCGGGTGAACCTGAAGGAAAAGGGCGAGGCGTTGCCTTCCGACCTTTCCACCGGCCAGCAGCAGCGGGTCGGCATTGCCCGCGCCATCGTCCACCAGCCGGCCCTGCTGCTGGCGGACGAACCCACCGGCAACCTCGACCCGCGACTCGCCTCGGAAATCATGGGCGTGTTCGAGGATATCAATCGCCTGGGCACCACCGTACTGATCGCCAGCCACGACCTGGCCCTGATCGCCCGTATGCGCCATCGCATGCTGACCCTGCAGCGTGGCCGGATCATCGCTGACCGTGAGGATGAGGCCTGATGAGCGCCAACGATCTTCCCCGTGGCCCCGAAGAGGGCGCACCGGAACGCAAGACCCGCGAGAAACCGAGCCAGGAGCAGACCGACTGGAGCGGCTCGTTCAGCGCCTACCTGGAAAGCCATCGCGCCAGCCTGGTGGACAGCCTGCGCCGGTTGTTCGGCCACCCGTTCGGCAGCTTCTTCACCTGCCTGGTGATGGGTATCACCCTGAGCCTGCCGATGGGCCTCTCGCTGCTGCTGAACAATGTCGAACGGCTCGGCGGCTCCTGGCAGCGGGCGGCGCAGATATCCCTGTTCCTCGACCTGAAGACCAGCGAAAATCAGGGCCAGGACCTGCGCGAGCAGATCGAGCGCCTGCCGGACGTGATCGAGGCCCAATTGATCAGCCGCGAGCAGGCGCTCAGCGAATTGCAGGAACAGTCCGGCCTGGGCGAAGCGCTCAAGGAGCTGCCGGAGAACCCGCTGCCGCCGGTGATCTCGGTCACGCCCAAGCAGATCGACCGGGCCGGCCTGGAGGCACTGCGCCAGCAGCTCGCGGAGCTGCCTCATGTGCAGCAGGCGCAGCTCGACCTGGTATGGGTCGAGCGCCTGAGCGCGATCCTCAAGCTCGGCGAACGCTTCGTCTTCGGCCTGACCATCCTGCTGGTGCTGACCCTCTTGCTGGTGGTGGGCAACACCATCCGCCTGCACATCGAAAATCGCCGTAACGAAATCGAGGTGATCAAGCTGGTCGGCGGGACGGACGGTTACGTGCGCCGGCCATTCCTGTACATGGGCGCGTTGTACGGCCTGGGCGCGGGCATCCTATCCTGGGCGCTGCTGGCCTATTCGCTGAACTGGCTGAACGGTTCGGTGGTCAACCTTTCAGGGCTGTACGGCAGCGACTTCGGCCTGCAGGGCGTGCCGCTGGACGACGGCCTGTCGCTGACCGTTGGCGCGGTGCTGCTTGGCTGGGTCGGCGCCTGGCTGGCCGTGGCCCGCCACCTGCGCGAGCTGGCGCCGCGCTGAGGACAGGCGGATCACGACCGGCCAGCGGGTCGCTGTAAAGGAACTTATACACCCGCTTGCAGTCAGATATCCGAGTGCTACACTGCGCGAGTTTCGTGAATCGGAGGATTCGCATGACCACTTCTTTGCAACCTGTACATGCCTTGGTTCCAGGCGCAAACCTGGAAGCCTACGTGCACTCGGTGAACAGCATTCCGCTGTTGTCGCCGGAACAGGAGCGTGAACTGGCCGAACGCCTCTTCTATCAGCAAGACCTGGAAGCGGCGCGGCAGATGGTGTTGGCGCACCTGCGCTTCGTTGTTCATATCGCCAAGAGTTATTCGGGGTACGGCCTGGCCCAGGCCGACCTGATCCAGGAAGGCAACGTCGGCCTGATGAAGGCCGTGAAGCGTTTCAACCCGGAAATGGGCGTTCGCCTGGTGTCCTTCGCCGTGCACTGGATCAAGGCGGAGATCCACGAGTTCATCCTGCGCAACTGGCGGATCGTCAAGGTCGCCACCACCAAGGCGCAGCGCAAGCTGTTCTTCAACCTGCGCAGCCAGAAGAAGCGCCTGGCCTGGTTGAACAACGAGGAAGTCCATCGCGTCGCCGAGAGCCTGGGGGTCGAGCCCCGCGAAGTGCGCGAGATGGAAAGCCGCCTGACCGGCCAGGACATGGCGTTCGACCCGGCCGCCGACGCGGACGACGAGAGCGCCTACCAGTCGCCGGCGCATTACCTCGAAGACCACCGCTACGACCCGGCGCGCCAGTTGGAAGACGCCGACTGGAGCGACAGCTCCAGCGCCAACCTGCACGAGGCGCTGGAAGGCCTCGACGAGCGCAGCCGCGACATTCTCCAGCAGCGCTGGCTGTCCGAGGAGAAGGCCACGCTGCACGACCTGGCGGAAAAGTACAACGTTTCCGCCGAGCGTATCCGGCAGCTGGAAAAGAACGCCATGAGCAAGCTGAAAGGGCGGATTCTCGCCTGATCGCCGCGCCTCGCGAAAACCGCACCCCGCAAGGGTGCGGTTTTTTTCTGCCCGGAGGAATCCCATGCCGCGCAATACCCGCTGGCTGTTCTACCTGTCGCTGGCGGTCCTGACCTTCGTCGTCGGCGCCTGGCTGGTCCGTACGCCGGAACCGGCGCGACCGTTGCCGTGGCTGGCCGACTGGCAGGAGCAGGTGCTGGCGCCGTTGGCGGACAACGCCCTGACCCTGCGCCAGCTGCACGACGCGGTGGATGGCGAGTTGTGGGTGGACCCGCGCCTAGATGGCGTGCGCCTGGCCTTCCGTGGCCGCCTGCTGGGCGACGGCGGCCCCTGGCAGGTGGAAGGCGAGCTGGGCCTGAGCGCCGAGGAGCAACTGAGCCTGCAGCGGGCATCTGCGTTGCAGCCTGGCAGCGCGCCGCAGCCATTGAGCGCCGGATTGGAAGGACAGTTGGGCGACAAGCCGATCGTGGCGCTGAGCATGATTCCCGAAGGCAGGGTCGGTGCCGAGCGGCTGCTGGCCAGTCTCGGCCAGCCGCGCCTGCGCCTGCAACTGGCCCAGGGCGAGGCCTGGGTCTATCCGCAACTGGGCCTGACCGCGCACCTGCCGGACGACGACTTGCGACTGATGCTCGCGGTGCCGCGCCAGGCCCTGGAAAAACCGCCGCGTTGAGCTTTCAGCGCTCCAGGCGCAGCAGGTAGTCGTCGCCGCCCAACTGCCACATCTGCTGGCGAATCCAGGCCGCGCGCTGGCGTACGTAGGGGCCCGGCCTGGCCGCGCTCCATTTCAGCGGGCTGGGCAGCACCGCGGCGAGCTGGCTGGCCTGGGTGCGGCTCAGGCGCTCGGCGTCGAGGCCGAAGTGATAGCGTGCCGCAGCCTGCGCGCCGAAGACGCCCGGGCCCCATTCGGCGCTGTTCAGGTAGACCTCGAGAATCCGTTGCTTGGTCCAGAGCGTCTCGATCAGCAGGGTGAACCAGGCCTCCAGGCCCTTGCGCAGCCAACTGCGCCCGGACCAGAGGAAGACGTTCTTCGCCACCTGCTGGCTGAGCGTACTGGCGCCGCGGATACTGCCGCCGCGTTCGTTGTGCGCGAGGGCCTGCTGGATGGCCGGCAGGTCGAAGCCGTGGTGCTCGGCGAAGTGCTGGTCCTCGCCGGCGATCACCGCGACCTTCAGGCTGTCCGGCAACTGCTCCCAGGAGCGCCAGTCGCGCTGCAGGTCGATGGGCTGGCCGTCGACCCAGGAGCCGACCTTGCGTTCGACCATGACCATGGTCCCCGGTGGCGGCACCCAGCGCAGGACCGCGACCAGCACGACGCTGGCGGCCATGAACCAGAGCAGGTACTTGAACAGGCGGCGGAACAGGGATCGCAACATGCGCGGCTTGGCTTGGAAGAAGGGGGCGGCCATTATAGCGGGCTGGATGCTATCACCGGAGTCTTGTCCATGCTTCGTCCCTTCCTGTTGTTGGCGGCATTTTTCGGTTTCACCGGCGTGGCCCTCGGGGCGTTCGCCGCCCACGGCCTGAAGAAGCAGCTGAGCGCCGAGTACCTGGCGGTATTCCAGACCGGCGTGCACTACCAGTTGATCCATGCCCTGGCGCTGTTCGGCGTGGCGCTGCTCGCCAC
Organism: Pseudomonas sp. 20-5; assembly: GCF_056782835.1. Taxonomy (NCBI): domain Bacteria; kingdom Pseudomonadati; phylum Pseudomonadota; class Gammaproteobacteria; order Pseudomonadales; family Pseudomonadaceae; genus Pseudomonas; species Pseudomonas sp. 20-5. Next base: position 423,871 of record NZ_CM165584.1, read on the forward strand.
CCGCCTGGACGGCCGCCTGGTGAGCGCGGCGGGTGGCCTGTTCACGCTGGGCATCCTGCTGTTCTCCGGCAGCCTCTACCTGCTGACCCTAAGTGGCATCGGCAAGCTCGGCATCGTCACCCCGTTCGGCGGCGTCTCCTTCCTCGCCGGCTGGCTGTGCCTGGGGCTGGCCGCCTGGCGCCTGGGCAACGCCTGAGACCGGTTGCCTCAGGCGGCGCACTTGTCGACAAGGCGCCTTGGTCATCGGGGTGGATCGGGCTAGAATGCCGCTCCCTTTCACTTTCGTGACCGTCCAGCCATGCAGATTCAACTGAACGGCGAGCCCTTCGAGCTGCCCGACGCGCAGAGCGTCGCGGACCTGCTGGCCCGCCTGGAGCTTGGCGGCCGCCGCGTGGCCGTCGAGCTGAACCTGGATATCGTGCCGCGCAGCCAGCACGCCAGCACCGCGCTCAAGGATGGCGACCGCGTGGAGATCGTCCACGCCATCGGCGGCGGCTAGGCCTGGCCCCCGAACCCTTCCATCGGCCCCGCAAGCCTTTCCATCCAGGAGTCATCCGATGAGCCAAGCATCCAGTACCGATACCCCCTTCGTCATCGCCGGCCGTACCTATGGCTCGCGCCTGCTGGTGGGGACCGGCAAGTACAAGGACCTCGACGAGACCCGCCGGGCCATCGAGGCCTCCGGAGCGGAGATCGTCACGGTGGCGGTGCGGCGCACCAACATCGGGCAGAATCCCGGCGAGCCGAACCTGCTGGATGTGATCCCGCCGGATCACTACACCATCCTGCCGAACACCGCCGGCTGCTATGACGCGGTCGAGGCCGTGCGCACCTGCCGCCTGGCCCGCGAGCTGCTGGACGGGCACAACCTGGTCAAGCTGGAAGTCCTCGCCGACCAGAAGACCCTGTTCCCCAACGTCGTCGAGACCCTCAAGGCCGCCGAGCAACTGGTGAAGGACGGCTTCGACGTGATGGTGTACACCAGCGACGACCCGATCATCGCCCGCCAGCTGGCCGAGATCGGCTGCATCGCGGTGATGCCGCTGGCCGGCCTGATCGGCTCCGGCCTGGGCATCTGCAACCCCTACAACCTGCGCATCATCCTTGAGGAAGCCAAGGTCCCGGTGCTGGTCGACGCCGGCGTGGGCACCGCTTCCGATGCAGCGATCGCCATGGAGCTGGGTTGCGAGGCGGTGCTGATGAACACCGCCATCGCCCATGCCAAGGACCCGGTGATGATGGCCGAGGCCATGAAGCACGCGATCGTCGCCGGTCGTCTCGCCTACCTGGCCGGACGCATGCCGCGCAAGCTGTATGCCAGCGCCTCGTCGCCGCTGGACGGCCTGATCGACTGATACCGACTACCTGGGGCGGGCTGTCCGCCGGATGCGGGAAGCGTCCGGCAGGCAGCCCGCCCTTCTGTCTCTAGCAAGGTTTTCTTTTCCATGAGCGATACCCCGCAATCCCCGGCCCAGGACTCCCTGGCGGAACACGACGAAGCACGGCCGATGCGCACCGTGAAGAGCTTCGTGATGCGCGCCGGGCGCATGACCGAAGGCCAGCAGCGTGGCCTCGACCTGGGCTGGCCGAAGTTCGGCCTGGAACTGAGCGATGAGGTCCAGGACTTCGACGCGATCTTCGGTCGCCAGGCGCCGCGGACTTTCGAGATCGGTTTCGGCATGGGCCATTCCACCCTGGAAATGGCCGCCGCCGCGCCTGACATCGACTTCATCGGCGTCGAGGTGCACAAGCCGGGCGTCGGCGCGCTGCTCAACGGCCTGCTGACCCAGGGCCTGGGCAACGTGCGGGTGTATAGCTGCGACGCGCTGGAAGTGCTGCGCCACTGCGTGGCCGACGCCAGCCTCGATCGGCTGCTGCTGTTCTTCCCCGATCCCTGGCACAAGAAGCGCCACCACAAGCGGCGGATCGTCCAGCCGGAATTCGCCGAACTGGTGCGGCGCAAGCTGAAGGTCGGCGGCGTGCTGCACATGGCCACCGACTGGGAGCCCTATGCCGAGCACATGCTGGACGTCATGAGCGCGGCGCCGGGCTACCGCAACCAGGCCGAAGACGGCCGCTTCGTGCCGCGCCCGCAAGAGCGTCCGGTGACCAAGTTCGAGCGGCGCGGGGAGCGCCTGGGACATGGCGTCTGGGACCTCAAGTTCGAGCGCGTCGACTGATCCACCGCACCAGCGACGTACCCCTGGCGCCGAACCGGCGCCGGGACTCCAAGCAGACCGGGAACACCCGGCGGACCTCACCTTCAAGCTGCACGTTTCCCGGCTTCGGCCGGATCCAATAATAAGAGCGGCACGGCTCGGCCGGCTGCAAAGGAGACTGCTGTGTTGAAGAAACTGGGCATCCTGTTGCTCGGGGCCGGTTGCGCCTGGGCGGCGCAGGCCAAGGTAGACGAAGTCCAGGCCGCACGCCTGGACCAGGACCTGACCCCGCTGGGGGCGGAGCGGGCCGGCAACGCCGATGGCAGCATCCCGCCCTGGACCGGCGGCATCACCCAGGCGCCGGCCGGCTACCGGCCCGGCATGCATCACCTCGACCCGTTCGCCGCCGATCGTCCGCGCCTGGTCCTCGACAGCCGCAACATGGCCGCCTACCAGGCGCTGCTGACGCCGGGCACCCAGGCCTTGCTGCAGGCCAACCCGGACTACCACCTGCGGGTCTTCCCCACCCGCCGCAGCGCATCCCTGCCGCAGCGCCTGTACGACGCTACCCGCGCCAACGCCAGCCGCGCCGAGCTGATCGCCGACGGCAACGGCGTGCAGGGCGCTGCCGCCGGCGTGCCCTTCCCCCTGCCGCAGAGCGGCCAGGAAGCGATCTGGAACCACATCATGCGCTACCGCGGCGAGCAACTGCACCTGCAGACCAACCAGGCGGCGGTGCTGGCCAACGGCAGCTACAACCTGCTCAAGCTCGACCGCTACCTGTACTTCGTCTATGGCCGCGAGGGGATGATCCCGGAGAACCTCGACAACACGTTGTTCTACTACAAGTACAAGGTGGTCGCGCCGGCGCGCCTGGCCGGTTCGGCGCTGGTGGTGCAGGAAACCCTCGACCAGGTGCTGTCGATCCGCAAGGCCTGGCGCTTCAACCGTGGCGAGCGGCGCGTGCGCCGCTTGCCGACCCTGGCCTACGACAGCCTGCAGCCGGATACCAACGGCATGGCCACGGCGGACACCGTGGATGTCTACAACGGTGCACCGGACCACTACGAGTGGGCGTTGCTCGGCAAGCGCGAGATGCTGGTGCCTTACAACAGCTACGCGGTGCACCAGAAGGGCCTCGCCTATGGCGACATACTCAAGAGCCGCTTCATCAATCCCGACCTGCTGCGCTACGAGCTGCATCGCGTCTGGGTGGTCGAGGCGACCCTGCGCAAGGGCTTCAGCCATCCCTACGCCAAGCGCCGCTTCTACCTCGACGAAGACAGCTGGCAGATCCTCGCCGCCGACATCTACGACAAGGATGGCGTGCTGACCCGGGCCCAGGAAGTCCATCCGATCAACTACTACGATGTGCCGCTGGTCTCCAGCACCCTGGAAGCGATCTACGACTTCAAGGGCGGCCGCTACTTCGTCGATGGGCTGGACAACAACGAGCCGATGTACGACTTCGGCGTGCAGGTCGGGCCGCGCGACTTCACCCCGCAGGCGCTGCGCCGGGAGGGGAACTGAGGCGGACGGCCCTCAGACGATCAGCTCGGCGCCGCGTAGCGTGCCGTCGTCGTCCAGGCGCGCCGGCGCCGGGCTGATCTGCAGGTACTTGATGCTGTCCCGCGGAATCAGCAGCAGGTCGCCGTCGACCTCGACGCTGAGATAGGGCGTGTCCAGTTGCTGACGGATGCTGCGGGCAACCTCGGCCGGGTCGTCCTGCTGGCGCGGGAAGCGCAGCGACAGGCGCTGGCCGTCGGTGAAATGCAGGTAGAGGTGCTTGATCGGTTTCATGCGGGCTCCCGGAGGCCATGACGCTCTTGGGGACGGCGCTGGCCGCCGGGAGACCGGGGGCTCAGCTGCGATCGGCGATCATGCCGATCACGAAGAACACTAGCAGGAGCACGGGCGCCAGGGTGTAGTTGTTGAAGTAGCCGAGGCCCTTGGCCAGCCAGGGGGTGACGAAGACCATCGCCAGGCCGTAGCCGACCGCGCAGATCAACACGAACAGCAGGGTGCGGAAGACGAAGTTGAGGCTGCCGATGCGCTGCTGTACCCAGGCGTTGATCGCCGGGCCGAACAGCACCAGCAGGGTGGCCATGATGGCCAGGGAAATGTCCGACAGGTGGCTGCGGCTCCAGCGCGACAGGGTGGCGATCAGGTCCAGCGCGTAATCCATCGAGGGTTCCTTGTAACGAATCGGCGTGTCGGTCGGCGGAGTTTACCTGCCTGCCGGCACGGATGGGCGTGCATCCGTCGTCACGGCAGGAAATGTTGCAGCAGGTCGTTGAGGAACAGCTGGCCGCGTTCGCTGGGACGCAGGTGCTGCGGGTCGTCGGCGAGCAGCCCGGCGTCGCGCGCGGCGGCGCAGGCATCGGCGATCGCCGCCAGTGGCTGGCCGGTGCGCTGCGGGTAGAGCGCGGCGGGGACGCCGTCGACCAGGCGCAGCACGTTCATCATGAACTCGAATGGCAGGTCGGCCGCTTCCAGCGGGCGCTCGCCGGCCTGGAAGGCCTTTTGCGGGTTGAGGTAGTCCTTCGGCAGGCGGGTCTTCCAGGTCCGCACGATGCGTCCGTCCGGCGCGCTCAGCTTGGCGTGGGCGCCGGCGCCGATGCCGAGGAAGTCGCCGAAGCTCCAGTAGTTCAGGTTGTGCCGGGCGCGCAGGCCGTCGCGGGCGTAGGCGGAGGTCTCGTACTGGCGGTAGCCGTGCTCGTCGAGCAGGGCCTGGCCGGCTTCCTGGATGTCCCAGAGGATGTCGTCCTCGGGCAGCTCCGGCGGCTGGCTCCAGAACACCGTGTTCGGCTCCATGGTCAGTTGGTACCAGGAGAGGTGCGTGGGGGCCAGGGCGAGGGCCTGGCGCAGGTCGGCCAGGGCGTCGTCGAGGCTCTGCCCGGGCAGGCCGTGCATCAGGTCGAGGTTGAAGTTGTCGAAGCCGGCCTGGCGCGCCATGTCGGCGGCGCGCACTGCCTCGGCGCCGTCGTGGATGCGCCCCAGGGCCTGCAGCTTGTCGGCCTGGAAGCTCTGCACGCCGATGGACAGGCGATTGATGCCGAGGCGCCGGTAGTCGGCGAACTTGACCTGTTCGAAGGTGCCGGGATTGGCTTCCAGGGTGATCTCGATGCCGTCGGCGAAGCCGACCCTGCGCTCGACGCCTTCCAGTAGCCGGCCCAGGGCCTTGGCCGAGAACAGGCTGGGCGTGCCGCCGCCGAAGAAGATCGAACCCAGGCGCCGGCCGTGGACATGGCGCAGGTCTTGCTCCAGGTCGGCGAGCAGGGCGTCGACATAGGCCTCTTCGGGCAGCTCCGGGCCAGCGGCGTGGGAGTTGAAGTCGCAATACGGGCACTTGCGCACGCACCACGGGATGTGCACGTACAGGGCCAGGGGCGGGAGCTGGAACGGGGTGGCTTGGGTCACGGCGGGGCGGGGTGGAGGCGGTTTCGGGGCGCTATCGTGGCATGAGTTCGGCCAACCTCCAAGGCGGCCGGACGAAACGCCGTGCCGACGCCGCCCGGGGGCGCCGCCGGCGGTTGCGGCTCAGAGACCCAGGCGCTGCTTGAGCAGGGCCATGGCGCGGGCTCGGTGGCTGAGGCGGTTCTTCTCCTCGGGCGCCAGCTCGGCGCTGGAGCAGTCGCGTTCCGGCACCCAGAACAGCGGGTCGTAGCCGAAGCCGTGGGCGCCGCGGGCTTCGCGGAGGATGCGGCCTTCCCAGATGCCCTCGCAGAGGATCGGCAGCGGGTCGTCGGCGTGGCGCACCAGCGCCAGCACGCTAACGAACTGTGCGCCGCGCTCGGCGTCCGGGACATCCTTCATGGCCTCCAGCAGCTTGGCGTTGTTCGCCGCGTCGCCCCGGCCGTCGGCATAGCGCGCCGAGTAGATGCCCGGCGCGCCGCCGAGGAAGTCCACCGCCAGCCCGGAGTCGTCGGCCAGCGCCGGCAGGCCGGAGAGGCGTGCGGCGTTGCGTGCCTTGAGGATGGCGTTCTCGACGAAGGAAAGACCGGTTTCCTCCGGTTCCACCTGGCTGAACTCGCCGATCGAGCGCACCTTCACGCTGGCGCCGAGCATGGCCTGGAGTTCCTTGAGTTTGCCGGCATTGTGGCTGGCCAGCACCAGCTGTTCGAGCTTGATCATTCGTCCGGGAAGATTTCCTTGTTGAAACTGAAGGTTTGCGCAGGTTCGCCCTTGGCCTCGACCTTGATGGTGAAGACCAGGGTCTCGCGCTGGCTGATCGGGAATTGCGCCAGGTTGTAGATGGCGCCTTCCTCGCTGACTCGGCGGAACTCCAGGGGGATGACCTTGCCGGTCAGGTCCTTGGCCGAGCCGGTCACGGCGGCCTCTACCGGCTTGCCTTTCTCCATCGGCACCACGTTGATCACGCCCTGCGCCTTGCTGCGTACCAGGCCGACCGCGCTGGCCACGTTGGGCTGGAGGAAGCTGGAGTTGAACACGTTGTAGTGGACGTCCAGGTCGCCGAAGCGCTGCACCTGCTCGGCGAGGACCGGCAGGCTCAGGCAGAGGCCGAGGACGAAAGCGGTGAAGCGGCGCATGATGGTTTCTCCTGAAAGGTGGCATGGACGTTGTCCATGGTCTGCTGCCGGCGGCCTTGGCCGGCTTCGGCAGCGCTCTCCCGAGGACGAGCGGAGGGGCGCCCGGCCCTGGCCCGCAGCCTGGCGCGTTCCTAGACGGCGAGGTTGCGGGTCTGCACTCCGGGTCCGGTGACCCGGTAGATTCCAATCTCACCCAATAGATTAGGCCACAGCCGGCTGGCCCAGCCATGCCGGTGGTCACGGTCTACGGCCAGGCGGTCGAGCACGCGCATGCGCAACTGGCGGCACAGGCGCTCGAAGTCCTGGAAGGTGCAGAAATGGATGTTCGGCGTGTTGTACCAGGTATACGGCAGGAACTCGGAGACCGGCATCCGGCCGTTGCGCGCCAGGTACCAGCGGCAGCGCCAGTGGCCGAAGTTGGGGAAAGTGATGATGCAGGTCTTGCCGACCCGCAGCATCTCTTCGAGGATCTTGTCCGGATAGTGCACGGCCTGTAGCGCCTGGGTCATCACCACCACGTCGAAGCTGTCGCTGGCGAAGTTGCCCAGGCCCTTGTCGAGGTCCTGCTCGATCACGTTCACCCCGTTTTCGATGCAACGGGCGATGTTGTCGGGATCGATCTCCAGGCCGTAGCCGCTGACCTGCTTGTGGTCGCGCAGCCAGGCCAGGAGTTCGCCGTCGCCGCAGCCGAGGTCGAGGACGCGGCTGCCGGCGGGAATCCATTCCTGGATGATTTCGAGATCGGCGCGCATCGGATCCTCACACGCTGATGCGGTTCATGTAACCGCTGAAGGCTTGCAGGTACCGGGGGATCGGCATGAGGAAGGCGTCGTGGCCTTGCGGGGCGTCGATCTCCAGGTAGCTGACGTTCTTTTTCGCCGCGATCAGGGCGTCGACGATTTCCCGCGAGCGGGCCGGCGAGAAACGCCAGTCGGTGGTGAAGGACATCAGGCAGAAGTCCGCCTCGACGCCCTCCAGGGTGCGCACCAGGTCGTCGCCGTGGGCGGCGGCGGGGTCGAAATAGTCCAGCGCCTTGGTCATCAGCAGGTAGGTATTGGCGTCGAAGCGGGTGGAGAACTCCTCGCCCTGGTAGCGCAGGTAACTCTCGACCTGGAACTCGACGCTGTGCAGGTCGTAGTTGAGCTTCTCGGTCTTCAGTACGCGGCCGAACTTGGCGCCCATGGCGTCGTCGGACAGGTAGGTGATATGGCCGACCATCCGCGCCAGCTTGAGGCCGCGCTTGGGAATCACGCCCTGTTCCTGGAAGTAGCCGCCGAGGAACTCAGGGTCGGAAAGAATCGCCTGCCGGGCGACTTCGTTGAAGGCGATGTTCTGCGCCGACAGCTTCGGCGCGCTGGCGATGCACAGGCAGTGACGGACGCGTTCGGGGTAGCTGATGGTCCATTGCAGCGCCTGCATGCCGCCGAGGCTGCCGCCGACCACCGCGGCCCACTGGCGGATGCCGAGGCGGTCTGCCAGGCGCGCCTGGCTATGCACCCAGTCTTCCACCGTGACCATCGGGAAGTCCGCGCCGTAGACCTTGCCGGTCGCCGGATTGATGCTGGCGGGGCCGCTGGAACCGTTGCAACCGCCGAGGTTGTTGAGGGCGACGACGAAGAACTTGCGGGTGTCGATCGGCTTGCCCGGACCGATGCAGCTGTCCCACCAGCCCGGCTTGCGCTCGTCGACGCTGTGGTAGCCGGCGGCGTGGTGGTGGCCGGAGAGGGCGTGGCAGATCAGCACCGCGTTGCTCTGCGTGGCATTCAGCTCGCCGTAGGTTTCGATCACCAGGTCGTACTCGGCCAGGGACTTGCCGCTGGTCAGCTCGAGCGGTTCGTTGAAGTGCAGCGTCTGGGGGGAGACCAGACCGACGGAGTCGTCGGGGAAGACTGTGGGCATCGACCCTGCTCTCGAACAAAGGAGGGCGCCAGTCTAAAGAGCGTCGCCCCCAGCGGCAAGCGCGCTGGCGCGCGCCGTGGGAGCGGGGTCAGGCGCGCTGCGAGCCGGGCAGGTTGACCACCTTGGCCTGGCGCTGCAGGGGCGAGGGGCGGCGCAACTGGCGGAGGATGTCGCCGGCTTCGCGCAACTGTTCCTGCAATTCCCCGGCGAACCCGGCGAAGGCCTGGCTGCGCTGGCGTACCTGCTGGGTCTCCTGGGCCAGGCCCTTGAGGCGGAGCATGTGGCTTTCGAGCAACTGTTTGTTTTCCAGGGTGTGCTGCATCAGCGGCATCAGCGCGTCGTTGGCCCAGCGCTCGGTTTCCTCGCGCAGGCGCTGGTGCAGGCCGACCACCTCCTGCACCAGGGTGGCGAAGAAGCGCCGGGTCAGCAGGCGTTGCTCGGTAAGCACGGTCTTCAGCTGCAGGCGGAACTGGTCGCCCTTCTTCTTCAGTTGCAACAGTTCGCGCTGGTAGCGCTGGACCCGTAGCTGCGGCGCGTCGAGGGCGTAGAGCGGGTTCTCCTCGTTGTGCCGGCGGTAGATGGCGGCGACCATGCGGTTGGCCATGCCGGCCTCGTGCTCGAGGTTGTCGAGGTCGTGCTCCACCGCGCGGAAGAACGCCAGGATCGCCTGGTTGATGCCGACCGTGGTCAGGCTGCCGTTGAGGTTGCGCCGCACCTTCTGCAGGTGCTGTTCCATGCGTTCGCTGCGGATCGTCTCGCGCAGCGTCGCGCCCTGGTGCTGCAGCAGGCGCTGGTTGGTCTTCAGGTTGAGCAGGCGGCGGTGGTGGCGGCCGTGGTCGTCCTTGGTCTTCGCGGTCAGTTCGAACAGCAGTTGGCCGCTGTCGCGCTGCTTGTCGTCGAGCAGCGCGCGCTGTTCCTCGACCTTCTCCAGGCGCAGGCGCAGCAGATGCTGGCTGTTGTGCAGCAGGCCAAGGACCTGGCCGAGCACGGAGTTCTCCAGCAGCGCTTCCTTCTGCGCGACGATGCGCTCGCAGAGCAGCGCTTCCAGCCGATCCAGGCGACTGCGTTCGAGCAGCGCCGGTTCGCCGCGGACCTTGGCCAGCAGCGCCTGCTTCGCCGACAGCGGCAGCACGTCGCCGCGCTGCAGGCCGAGCTGGCGGGCCGTGCCGTCCTGGATCAGGCGGATGGCGTTCTGTACGAAGCGCTCGCCGGAAAGGTCGTCCCAGAGCACGTCGATCTTGTTCAGCACGGCGAACAGGCTGCTGTGGCCGTCCTCGCGCAGTGGCTGGATGTACTTCTGCCAGATTTCCATGTCCGAGGCGGTGACACCGGCGTCGGCGGACAGCAGGAACAGGATCGCCTGGGCGTTGGGCAGCATCGACAGGGTCAGCTCCGGCTCGCTGCCGAGGGCATTCAGGCCAGGCGTGTCGAGGATCCGCAGGCCCTGGCGCAGCAGCGGGTGGTCGAAGTTGACCAGGGCGTGGCGCCAGGCCGGGACGCGCACCTGGTCGGGCTCGTCGGCGGCTTCCAGGGCATCCGGGTGGAAGCCGAGCTGGATCGCCTGTTCCACCGGCAGCGCCTTGGTCTTGGCGACCTGGGCGAAGGCCTGGGCCATGCCCTCCGGGTCGCCGGTGTCCAGCGGAATGTTCACCCAGTGGCGCGGCACGCGCTTGAACTGGGCGACGCTGGCGTCGGCCAGGCGCGTCTCGATCGGCAGCAGGCGGATGTAGCTGCGCTCGGCGCGCGGATCGTGGAACAGCTCGGTGGGGCACATGGTGGTGCGCCCGGCGTGGGACGGCAGCATGCGCTGGCCGTAGCCGGCGAAGAACAGGCTGTTGATCAGCTCGGTCTTGCCACGCGAGAACTCGCCGACGAAGGCCAGGGTGATATGGTCCGCGCGCAGTTGGCGCAGGGCGCGTTCGAGCTTGGCCTCGACCGCCGGGCTGTTCAGCCGGCTGCGCTCCAGCCAGCCGCGATAGCGGGTGATTTCCCGCATCAGCTCGCGCTTCCAGGCGACGTAGGCGTCGATTTGATGGCTGAGTCTTTCCATGCTCATCCAGGGGCTCCAGGGCGCGGGACCGGCGGGGGAAGGATGGCGTGGATTATGCGGGGGAGCGGGGGAGCGTCAATTGGCCTGCTTCACATTCCTGCACGTAAGGTCGGTCAAGCGGGTCGAGCGGCGATCCCCAGTTCCTCCGGCAATCGGGTCGGACGGCGGATGCGCACCCGTTTCTGCCGGTTCAGCTCGCCGCTTTCGAGACTCACCAGGCTCTTGGCCACGCCGAAGGCCTTGCCGAGGAAGGCCAGCAGATGGGCGTTGGCCTTGCCCTCCACCGGCGGTGCGGTGAGGCGGATCTTCAGGCGCTCGCCGTGCAGCCCGGCGAACTCGTCGCGGCTCGCCTTGGGCTGCAGGTGGCAATCGAGGAGCAGGTCCTCGCCGTCCCAGCGGTAGAAGCTCAGAGGAAAATGCTCAACTGCTGGGGCATGCCGGTCATGGCCGCCAGGTTGTTGATCACCAGCATGTCGATCAGCTTCAGCGCGAGGAACGCGAAGATCGGCGAGAGATCCAGTCCGCCGAGGTTCGGCAGGAGCTTGCGGAACGGCATCAGCAGCGGTTCGCAGATCTGGTTCACCAGTTGCGCGCCAGGGTTGTAGCTGCCCGGGGCGACCCAGGAAAGGATCACGCTGATGATCAGGGCGAAGAAGAACACCTTCAGGAACAGCGAGGTGACGGCGATGATCGACCAGATCAGCAGTTGCATGATGAAGCCGCCGACGCCGTAGCCCATCAGCATCAGGATCAGGATCATCAGCACCAGCTGGATCAGGATCGCCAGCACCAGCGAGGCCAGGTCGATCCCACCGAAGCCGGGGATGATCCGCCGCAGCGGGTTCAGCAGCGGCTTGGTGGCGCGCACGATGAACTGGCTGAGGGGGTTGTAGAAGTCCGCGCGGACCAGCTGCAGGATGAAGCGCAGCAGCACGATCAGCAGGTAGAGGCTGCCGAGGGTCTGGAGGATATAGATAGCAGCGGTGTTGAGGCCGATCATCGACTACTCCTTATTGGCCAAGCTGTTCGGCCAGCTCGGCGGAGCGCTGGCTGGCGGCGTTCAGGGCCTGCTCCACCAGTGCTTCGAAGCCGTTGGCCTGGAAGGATTTGATCGCCGCCTCGGTGGTGCCGTTGGGCGAAGTCACCCGGCGCCGCAGTTCGGCCGGCTCGACCTCGCTGGACAGCGCCATCTGCGCCGCACCGAGGGCGGTCTGCAGGGTCAGGCGCGAGGCTGTCTCGCGGGACAGGCCGAGCTTCTCGCCGGCGTCGGTCATGGCCTGCATCAGCAGGAAGAAATACGCCGGGCCGCTGCCCGACACTGCGGTCACCGCGTCGATCTGCGCTTCGTCGTCCAGCCACAGGGCGATGCCTACCGCAGACAGCAACTGCCCGGCCTGCTCGCGTTGCGCGGCGCTGACCTGCGCGTTGGCGTACAGCCCGCTGGCGCCCTGGCGCAGCAGCGCCGGGGTGTTGGGCATGCAGCGGACCACCGGGCGCGGCTGGCCGAGCCAGGCTTCGAGGCTGGCGCAGGGGATGCCGGCGGCGATGGAGACGATCAGTTGCTCCGGCTTCAGCGCCGGCGCCAAGGCCTGGCACACGGCTTTCATGGCCTGCGGCTTGACCGACAGGACCACGACGTCGGCGTCGGCCACGGCCTCGGCGTTGGACTCGACCACGTCGATGGCGAACTCGCCGGCGATCTTCGCGCGTTGCTCGGCGCCCGGGTCGCTGGCGCGGATCTGCGCCGCCGGCACGCCTTGGGCGCGCAGGCCGCCGATCAGGCTGGCGGCCATGTTGCCGGCGCCGATGAACGCTATGCGGGGTGTGCTCATAGGGGATTCCTTCAAGAAGCCGGCGCGCCGTAGTCGCGGGCGCCGAACAGGGCGGTACCGATGCGGACCCAGGTCGCACCTTCGCCGATGGCTGCCTCGAGGTCGTCGCTCATGCCCATGGACAGGGTGTCCAGGCCAAGGTTCAGGTCCAGCAGCAGTTCGCGCAGGCGGGCGAACGCGGCGTGTTGCGCGGTGCGTTCGGCGGTGGGTTCGGGGATGGCCATCAGGCCACGCAATCGGAGGTTGGGCAGTTGCTTCACGGCCTCGGCCAGGGCCGGCAGGTCCTCGGGGGCGCAGCCGGACTTGCTGGCTTCGCCGCTGACGTTGACCTGCAGGCAGACATTCAGGGGCGGCAGCCCGGCCGGGCGTTGCTCCGACAGGCGCTGCGCGATCTTCAACCGGTCCACCGAGTGCACCCACTGGAAATGCTCGGCGATGGGCCGCGTCTTGTTCGACTGGATGGGGCCGATGAAGTGCCAGTTCAAGGGCAGGTCGGCCAGTTCGGCCTGCTTGCCGAGGGCCTCCTGCAGGTAGTTTTCGCCGAAGTCGCGAAGGCCGGCGGCGTACGCCTCGCGCACCGCGGCGGCGGGCTTGGTCTTGCTCACGGCGAGCAGGCCGACCGTGGCCGGATCGCGCCCCGCAGCTTGCGCTGCCTCACGGATGCGCGCGGCAACCTTTGCAATATTCTCTGCTATCGTGGACATTACCTGCGCCCTATGGAAGTGCGGTCGGCGTCGGCTCGACGCCCTCGAAACCGCCGGCCTCGATGGCCATCTTCCTGTTCCAGTGTCGAGGTTCCGCGTCTGGCGCAGGACACCACGCGTGTCCTGGAAGCACCCTGGTTCATCCGGTGTTTTCCTTGTCCGAGACGGCGGCTTTGGCGGCATTCTACCTGCTTGCTTGTAATTGGGGAGTCCCATGGATATTACCGAGCTGCTCGCCTTCAGTGCCAAACAGGGCGCTTCGGACCTGCACCTCTCCGCCGGCCTGCCACCCATGATCCGGGTGGATGGCGATGTACGCCGGATCAACCTGCCACCGCTGGAACACAAGCAGGTGCATGCGCTGATCTACGACATCATGAACGACAAGCAGCGCAAGGACTTCGAGGAATTCCTCGAGACCGACTTCTCCTTCGAGGTGCCGGGCGTCGCGCGTTTCCGGGTCAACGCCTTCAACCAGAACCGTGGCGCCGGCGCGGTATTCCGGACCATTCCCTCCAAGGTACTGACCATGGAGGAGCTTGGCATGGGAGAAGTGTTCAAACGTGTTTCAGACGTCCCGCGCGGGCTGGTACTGGTCACCGGGCCGACCGGTTCGGGCAAGTCCACCACCCTGGCGGCGATGCTCGACTACCTGAACAACACCAAGTACCACCACATCCTCACCATCGAGGACCCGATCGAATTCGTCCACGAATCGAAGAAGTGCCTGGTCAACCAGCGCGAGGTGCATCGCGACACCCTCGGCTTCAGCGAAGCGCTGCGCTCGGCGCTGCGGGAGGACCCGGACATCATCCTGGTCGGCGAGATGCGCGACCTGGAAACCATCCGCCTGGCCCTGACCGCGGCGGAGACCGGCCACCTGGTATTCGGCACCCTGCACACCACCTCGGCGGCGAAGACCATCGACCGGGTGGTCGACGTGTTCCCGGCCGAGGAAAAGGCCATGGTTCGCTCGATGCTCTCCGAGTCGCTGCAATCGGTGATCTCGCAGACCCTGATCAAGAAGATCGGCGGCGGCCGGGTGGCGGCCCACGAGATCATGATCGGCACCCCGGCGATCCGCAACCTGATCCGCGAGGACAAGGTCGCGCAGATGTATTCGGCGATCCAGACCGGCGGCTCGCTGGGCATGCAGACCCTCGACATGTGCCTCAAGGGCCTGGTCGCCAAGGGCCTGATCAGCCGCGAGAACGCCCGCGAGAAGGCGAAGATCCCGGAAAACTTCTGATCCTGGCGCCGATCCGCCGCGCTTCGCCCGAATCCCGGAACTGCGTCTAGGATTCAAGAGCGGGAGAGCGGTACCGTAGGCGCATTCCTACCTATCCTTGCCGGCGAGCGCGTCCAGCGCCCGCTCGCCCGCATCCGGCTCGCCGTCGCGGCGCGCCCCTGAGTGAGCGAGAACATCATGGAATTCGAAAAGCTGCTGCGCCTGATGGTGGAAAAGGGCGGCTCCGACCTGTTCATCACCGCCGGCGTACCGCCGTCGATGAAGGTCAACGGCCGGGTGATGCCGGTGACCAAGACGCCGCTGTCGCCGGAGCAGACCCGCGAGACCGTGCTAGGCGTGATGAACGAGCAGCAGCGCCGCGATTTCGCCGAGAACCATGAGTGCAACTTCGCCATCAGCGCCCGCGGCATCGGCCGCTTCCGGGTCAGTGCCTTCTACCAGCGCAACCTGGTGGGCATGGTATTGCGCCGGATCGAGACCAACATCCCGACCCTGGAAGAGCTGAAGCTCCCGGAAATCCTCAAGAAGCTGGCGCTGACCAAGCGCGGCCTGGTGATCTTCGTCGGCGCCACCGGCACCGGCAAGTCCACCTCGCTGGCGGCGATGATCGGCTACCGCAACAAGAACTCCACCGGGCACATCATCTCCATCGAGGACCCGATCGAGTACATCCACCAGCACCAGGGCTGCATCGTCACCCAGCGCGAGGTGGGGCTGGACACCGACTCCTTCGAGGTGGCGCTGAAGAACACCCTGCGCCAGGCGCCGGACGTGATCATGATCGGCGAGGTGCGCTCGCGGGAGACCATGGACCACGCCGTGGCCTTCGCCGAGACCGGCCACCTGTGCCTGGCGACCCTGCACGCGAACAACGCCAACCAGGCGCTGGAGCGGATCATCCACTTCTTCCCGGCCGACCGTCATGGCCAGGTGTGGATGGACCTGTCGCTGAACCTCAAGGCCATCGTCGCCCAGCAACTGGTGCCGACCCCCGACGGCAAGGGGCGGCGGGCGGTGATCGAGGTGCTGCTGAACACCCCGCTGGCCGCCGACCTGATCCGCAAGGGCGAGGTGCACGAGCTGAAGCCGCTGATGAAGCGCTCCACCGAGCAGGGCATGCAGACCTTCGACCAGGCGCTGTACCAGCTCTACACCCAGGGCGAGATCACCTACGAGGACGCCCTGGCCCACGCCGACTCGGCCAACGACCTGCGTCTGATGATCAAGCTCGGTTCGGAAAGCGACGCCGACCACCTGTCGAGCCTGACCCAGGGCCTGAGCCTGGAAATCACCGACGACGACCCTGCCGGCCGGCGCTTCCGCTGAACCGTCTTCAGTAGGCCAGCGGCTCCTCGGCCTGGGCGCAGGCCGAGGTTTCCAGTTGCAGGGTGCTGTGTTCGATCTCGTAGCGGTCGTGCAGCAGCGCCTTCACCGTTCCCAGCAGCGCCTCGGCATCGACCAGGGCCGGGTCGTACACCAGATGGCTGGTCAGGCTGATCTTGCCGCTGGTGATCGACCACACATGCAGGTCGTGCAGCCCGGTCACGCCGGGAATCCCCAGCAGCGCTTCGCGCAGCTCGGCCAACTGGATTTCCTTCGGCACCCCTTCGAGCAACACATGCAGGCTCTCGCGCAGCAGGATCCAGGTGCGCGGCAGGACCCAGAAACCGATCAGCACCGCCACCAGCGAGTCGACCCAGGCCCAGCCGGTGAAACGGATCACGATCGCGGCGACGATCACCCCCAGCGAGCCGAGCATGTCGCTCCAGACCTCCAGGTAGGCGCCCTTGACGTTCAGGCTGTTGCCCTGGGCCGGCGCCAGCAGGCGCATGCTGGCCAGGTTCACCAGCAGGCCGAGCACGGCGATCACCAGCATGCCCACGGACTGGATCTCCGCCGGCTGGTTGAGCCGCTCGTAGGCCGCGTAGAGGATATAGAAGGCCACGCCGAACAGGAGGAAGGCGTTGAACGCCGCGGCGAGGATCTCGAAGCGGTGGTAGCCGTAGGTCAGGCGATCGTTGGTCGGGCGCCTGGCGATGTTGATCGCGGCCAGGGCGATGGCCAGGGCCACGGCGTCGGTGAGCATGTGCGCGGCATCGGAGATCAGCGCCAGGCTGCCGGTGAGGATGCCGCCGACGACCTCGGCGACGAGGAAGCTTCCGGTCAGCAGCAACGCCCATTTCAGGCGGGTCGAGTTGGTCTGGGCGAAGCTGTGCTCGTGTCCGGCGCTCATGGCGGCTCCTGTGGGGCGGTGGCGGCAGCACCAGCCTACAGGATAGGCAATTGCAAAACTGTCATGCGCCGGGCCGCTCTGGCGCGGCGTCCGCCGCTCCGCTAACCTGCGGCTCAGGCGCGGCCGCAGCCGCGCACGGAACGAGGGGGACGCATGACTCAACAGCACGACACCCATAGCAAGGCCATCGGCTACCTGCTGTGGATCTTCGGTTTCACCGGTTCGCACCGCTTCTATTACGGCAAGCCGATCACCGGGACGATCTGGTTCTTCACCTTCGGCCTGTTCTTCATCGGCTGGATCATCGACCTGTTCCTCATCCCGTCGATGGACCGCGAGGCCGACCGGCGCTTCCAGGGCGGCAACCTGGACTACAACGTGGCCTGGATCCTGCTGACCTTCCTCGGCGTGCTCGGCGTGCACAGGATGTACATGGGCAAGTGGATCACCGGGATCATCTACCTGTTCACCGGCGGCCTGTTCTTCCTCGGCGTCCTCTACGACTTCTGGACCCTCAACGGACAGGTGTCCGAGCGCAACGGGCCGCAGCGCATCTGAGGCTCGTCGCCAGACGCGAGAAGCCCGCCATCCGGCGGGCTTTTTCATGGGTGTCGCCGCGGTCGGCAGGGAATTCCTCCGGCGGGACTTAAGGAACCAAAGGTTCTAACGTTCTACCTGTAGGTTATTGGCGCCCGCGCGCGCCAGCCCCTATGGTCTGCAAGCCCCAGAACGGATAGGTGCAATGGCTCACGAGGCCGCGCACCGTATCGCTCCGTGCGGAAACACCGAAAGGAGAAAAGATGACTTCCGACTCACGCCCCGCCGTGCTCGACCTGATCGGCAACACCCCGCTGGTTCGCGTGACGCGCTTCGATACCGGCCCCTGCACCCTGTTCCTCAAGCTCGAATCGCAGAACCCCGGCGGCTCCATCAAGGATCGCATCGGTGTCGCCATGATCGAGGCCGCCGAGCGTGACGGCCGCCTGCGGCCCGGTGGCACCATCGTCGAGGCCACCGCCGGCAACACCGGTCTCGGCCTGGCCCTGGTCGGCCGCGCCAAGGGCTACCGGGTGGTGCTGGTGGTGCCGGACAAGATGTCCACCGAGAAGGTCCTGCACCTGCGCGCCATGGGCGCCGAGGTGCACATCACCCGCTCGGACGTCGGCAAGGGCCATCCGGAGTACTACCAGGACGTTGCCGCGCGCCTGGCGCAGGATATTCCCGGCGCCTTCTTCGCCGACCAGTTCAACAACCCGGCCAACCCGCTGGCCCACGAGTGCGGCACCGGCCCGGAGCTCTGGGCGCAGACCGGCCACGATCTCGACGCCATCGTCGTCGGCGTCGGCTCCTCCGGTACCCTGACCGGCCTTACCCGGTTCTTCCAGAAGGTCCAGCCGGAGCTGGAGATGGTGCTCGCCGATCCCGAGGGCTCGATCATGGCCGAGTACTCCCGCTCCGGCACCCTGGGTACGCCGGGTTCCTGGGCGGTGGAGGGCATCGGCGAGGACTTCGTACCGGCCATCGCCGACCTCTCCAGCGTGCGCCATGCCTATTCCATCAGCGACGAGGAAAGCTTCGCCATGGCCCGCGAACTGTTGCGCGTCGAGGGCATTCCCGGCGGCTCCTCCACCGGCACCCTGCTGGCCGCGGCGCTGCGCTTCTGTCGCGAGCAGAAGGAGCCGAAGCGGGTGGTCAGCTTCGTCTGCGACACCGGCACCCGCTACCTGTCGAAGATCTACAACGACCAGTGGATGACCGACCAGGGCCTGCTGCAACGCAAGCACTACGGCGACCTGCGCGACATCATCGCGCGGCGCTTCGAGGAGGGCCGGGTGATCAGCGTCGGTCCGGACGACACCCTGCTCACCGCCTTCCAGCGCATGCGCCTGGCCGACGTTTCGCAATTGCCGGTGCTGGACAATGGAAAACTGGTCGGTGTGATCGACGAGTCGGATATCCTGCTCGGCGTCCACGCCGACGCGCCACGCTTCCGCGATGCGGTAAGCAGCGCGATGAACGCCGCGCCGGAAACCCTCGCGCCCGGCGCCAGCCTGGCCCAGTTGCAGGCGGTCCTGGACCGCGGCCTGGTGGCGATCGTTGCCGATGCCAGCGGCTTCCACGGCCTGATCACCCGTTTCGACCTGTTGAACCATTTGCGGAGAAAGCTCGCATGAGCCAGCACGACCAGCATCCCGACGCCCCGGCCCAGGCCTTTGCGACCCGGGTCATCCACGCCGGGCAGGCCCCCGATCCCTCGACCGGCGCGATCATGCCGCCGATCTACGCCAACTCCACCTATATCCAGGAAAGCCCCGGGGTACACAAGGGGCTCGACTACGGCCGCTCGCACAACCCGACCCGCTGGGCCCTGGAGCGCTGCGTGGCCGACCTCGAGGGCGGCGCCCAGGCCTTCGCCTTCGCCTCCGGCCTGGCGGCGATCTCTTCGGTGCTGGAATTGCTCGACGCCGGTTCCCACATCGTTTCCGGCAATGACCTTTACGGCGGTACCTTCCGCCTGTTCGAGCGGGTCCGCCGGCGCAGCGCCGGGCATCGCTTCAGCTTCGTCGACCCGACCGACCTGCAGGCCTTCGAGGCCGCGCTGACCCCGGAAACCCGCATGGTCTGGGTGGAAACCCCGAGCAACCCGCTGCTGCGCCTCACCGACCTGCGCGCCATCGCCCAGCTCTGCCGCGCCCGCGGCATCATCAGCGTGGCCGACAACACCTTCGCCAGTCCCTACATCCAGCGCCCCCTGGAACTGGGCTTCGACGTGGTGGTGCACTCCACCACCAAGTACCTGAACGGCCATTCCGACGTGATCGGCGGCATCGCCATCGTCGGCGACAACCCGGACCTGCGCGAGCGCCTGGGCTTCCTGCAGAACTCGGTGGGCGCCATCTCCGGGCCGTTCGACGCCTTCCTCACCCTGCGTGGGGTGAAGACCCTGGCGCTGCGCATGGAGCGCCATTGCAGCAACGCCCTGGCCCTGGCCCAGTGGCTGGAGCGCCAGCCGCAGGTGGCGCGGGTCTACTACCCCGGCCTGGCTTCGCACCCGCAGCATGAGCTGGCGAAACGGCAGATGCGTGGCTTCGGCGGGATGATCTCCCTCGACCTGCGCTGCGACCTGGCCGGCGCCCGGCGCTTCCTGGAGAACGTGCGGATCTTCTCCCTGGCGGAGAGCCTGGGCGGGGTGGAAAGCCTGATCGAGCATCCGGCGATCATGACCCACGCCAGCATCCCGGCGGAAACCCGCGCCGACCTGGGCATCGGTGACTCGCTGATCCGCCTGTCGGTGGGCGTCGAGGCGCTGGAGGACCTGCAGGCCGACCTGGCGCAGGCGCTGGCGAAGATCTGAGGCTCCGCAGGGAGCGGCGCCGACCGGCGCGGCTGCCGGCCATCGGGTGTTCCCGGCGAGCATGCCTCGGCGGATAACGCTCCGCGTTATTCGCCCTGCCGTTGAGGCGGGTTGGTGGCAGAGGCTGGGATAGGGCGCCCACCCCGGCAACGGATACGCCCCCGGAATCGCGAACGCGAAGATGAAAAAGCCCGCCGGATGGCGGGCTTTTTCGTGGTGGCAGGGATCAGCCCTCGTGGGTCAGGTGTCCGTCCACCAGGGTGTAACGCACTCGTCCCGGCAGGCAGTGACCGACGAACGGGCTGTTCTGCCCCTTCGAGTACCAGCTCTCACCGGCCAGGGTCGAACCCTGCGGGTCGAACAACACCAGGTCGGCGGCCTGGCCGACCGCCAGGCGCCCGGCAGGCAGGCGCAGGGCCTGGGCCGGGCCGTGGGAGAGGCGGGCGAGCAGGGTCGGCAGGTCGAGCAGGCCGTCCTGCACCAGCGTCATCGCCAGCGGCAGCAGCAGCTCGGCGCCGCTGATGCCCGGCTCGGTGGCGGCGAACGGCGCGTTCTTGGCGTCCGCCTCGTGGGGTTGGTGGTGGCTGGCGATGGCTTGTACCACGCCGCTCTTTACCGCCTCGCGCAGGGTTTCGCGGTCGGCCCTGGTGCGCAGCGGCGGTTGCACGTGGTAGAGGCTGGAGAAGCCCACCAGCGCTTCGTCGGTGAGGATCAACTGGTACAGCGCCACGTCGCAGGTCACCGGCAGGCCACGGGCCTGGGCCTGGGCGACGAGTTCGATGCCGCGGGCGCTGGTCAACTGGCTGAAGTGCGCGCGCACGCCGCTCTGTTCCACCAGCAGCAGGTTGCGGGCCAGGGCCACGGTCTCGGCGGTCTCCGGGATCCCCGCGAGGCCGAGGAAGCTGGCGGTCGGGCCTTCGTGGGCGAGGCCGCCTTCGGCGAGATCGGTGTCCTGCGAGGTGAAGATCACCGTCAGGTCGAAGGTCGCCGCGTACTCCAGGGCGCGCCGCAGGATGCGGTTGCTGGCGAAGCCATGCAGGCCATTGGTGAAGGCCACGCAACCGGTGTCGCGCAGGGCCACCAGTTCCGACAGTTGCTCGCCGCCGAAGCCGCGGGTCAGCGCGCCGATGGGGTAGACCTTGGCGTTGCCGGCCTCGCGGGCGCGGTCGAGGATCAGCTCGGCCACCGCCGGGGTGTCCAGCACCGGCCGGGTGTAGGGCGGGCAGCACAGGCTGGTGGTGCCGCCGGCCGCGGCGGCGCGGGTCTCGCTTTCGACGTTGCCCTTGCGTCCATAGCCCGGCTCGCGCAGGGCGACGCTCAGATCGACCAGTCCCGGCGCGGCCACCAGGCCGGCGCCGTCGAGGGTCTTCTGGGCGCTGAAGCCGGCCGGCGCGGCGCCGATGGCGACGATCTTGCCAGCCTCGATGTGGAGGTCGCCGACCTGGTCCAGGCCACTGGCCGGGTCGATGACACGGGCGCCTCGGATACTGATGGTCATTCGGCGTCCTCCTGTTCCAGCTGGCGTTGGGTGTTCTGGCCGCTCATGGCCATGGACAGCACCGCCATGCGGATGGCGATGCCGTAGGTGACCTGGTTGAGGATCACCGACTGGGCCCCGTCGGCCACCGCCGACTCGATCTCCACGCCACGGTTGATCGGGCCAGGGTGCATGACGATGGCATCCGGCTTGGCCAGCTTCAGGCGCTTCTCGGTCAGGCCGTAGAGCTTGAAGAACTCGCCCTCGCTGGGTAGCAGGCCACCCTGCATGCGCTCGCGTTGCAGGCGCAGCATGATCACCACGTCGACGTCCTTCAGGCCTTCGTCGGCGTTGGTGAACACGCGCACGCCGTACTGCTCTTCCAGGCCGATCGGCAAGAGGGTGCGCGGGGCGATCACGCGGATGTCCGGGCAACCCAGGGTCTTGAGCGCCAGCATGTTCGAACGGGCTACTCGCGAATGCAGGATATCGCCGACGATCGCCACCGATAGCTGCTCGAAGTTCCCTTTGTGTCGGCGGATGGTCAGCATGTCGAGCATCCCCTGGGTGGGGTGCGCGTGGCGTCCGTCGCCGCCGTTGATCACCGCCACGTTGGGGCTGACGTGCTCGGCGATGAAGTGCGCCGCGCCCGAGTCGCTGTGGCGCACCACGAACATGTCGGCGGCCATCGCCTCCAGGTTGCGCAGGGTGTCGGTGAGCGTCTCGCCCTTGCTGGTGGAAGAGGTGGATACGTTCAGGCTGATCACGTCGGCCGACAGCCGCTGGGCGGCCAGCTCGAAGGTGGTGCGGGTGCGCGTGGAGTTCTCGAAGAACACGTTGCAGACGGTCTTGCCGCGCAGCAGCGGGACCTTTTTCACCGCGCGGGCGCCGACCTCCAGGAAGGAATCGGCGGTATCGAGGATTTCGGTGAGCAGCTCGCGGGGCAATCCGTCGAGCGAGATGAAGTGGCGCAGCTGGCCCTGGTCGTTGAGCTGCAGCGGGCGCTTGGCGTCTGTCGGCATGGGGCAGGCCCTAGTGAAGAGGATCAGGAAGCGGAGGAAAGGACCTTGCGCTCGAGGGCGAGCGGTGCGGGACCGACCAATTTTACCCGTTCATCGCGACCCAGGGACAGGGTCTGGCCGACCACGTCGGGGCGGATAGGCAACTCCCGGGCGTTCAGGTCGAGCAGGCAGACCAGGGTCACGCTGGCCGGACGGCCGTAGTCGAACAGTTCGTTGAGTGCGGCGCGGATGGTGCGGCCGCTCATCAGCACGTCGTCCACCAGGACCAGGTGCTGGCCGTCGATCTCGAACGGCAGCGCCGACGGGCGGACCTGCGGATGCAGGCCGTTCTGGGTGAAGTCGTCGCGGTAGAAGGAGACGTCGAGGGTGCCCAGCGGCTCTTGGTTGCCCAGTTCCCTCAGCAGCGCCTCGGCGACCCAGATGCCGCCGGTATGGATGCCGACGAAGCGCGGCCGCTCGATGCCGCGCTCGGCGAGATGGGCGCGCAGGTCGCTGGCCATGCGCGGCAGGAGTTCGGCGGGATTGGGTAGGCTCATGGTGGCTCCTCGCTGACATCGATGGGATGGCCGCCGGGAGAGCCCGCTGTAGGGAGGCGCCCGCGGTGGCGAAAGCATAATGGCAAACGGCGGCGTGCCGGCTGCCATGGGTCAATCCGGGTGTTCGGCCAGCCAGCCTTCCAGCAGCAGGGCGGCGGCCAGGGCGTCCACCGGTCGCTCGCGGTAGCCGTCGCGCTGGCCCTGGGCCAGGCGCTCGCCCTTGGCGGCGTAGGTCGTGAGGCGTTCGTCGTGGGTAAAGACCGGCAGGTTGAAACGGCCGTTGAGGCGGCGGCCGAACTTTTCCGCGCGCTCGCTCATCTCGCTTGGGCTGCCGTCCATGTTCAGCGGCAGGCCGACGACGATGGCGTCCGGCTGCCATTCCTTGATCAGCGCTTCCACCCGGTTCCAGTCCGGCACGCCGTTCTGCGCCTTCAATACGCACAGCTCGCGGGCCTGGCCGGTCACCGCCTGGCCGACGGCGACGCCGATCTGCCGGGTGCCGTAGTCGAAGCCCAGCAGCAGGCGCAGCGGCTTGTCGCTGGCCATCAGGCGTGACCGGCCTGGGCGGTGAGCAGGCTGAGGTTGACGCCCAGGCGCGCGGCGGCGGCGCTGAGGCGCTCCTCGGGCGGCAGGTCGAAGAGGATCGCCGGGTCCGCCGGGCAGGTCAGCCAGGCGTTGTCGCTCAGTTCGGCCTCCAGCTGGCCGGCTTCCCAGCCGGCATAGCCAAGGCTGATCAGGCTCTTTTCCGGGCCGGTGCCGGCGGCGATGGCGAACAGTACGTCCTGCGAGGTGGACATCGCCAGCTCGCCCAGTTCCAGGGTCGACTGGTAGCTCAGGCCGCTGGGGTGGAGGACGAAGCCACGGTCGGTCTGCACCGGGCCGCCGTTGTAGATGTCGATGTGCTGGCAGCGCGCCGGCGGCAGGGCGTCCGGCTTGAGCTGTTCGAGGACTTCCGCCAGGTTGAGGCCGCTGGGACGGTTGATCACCAGGCCCATGGCGCCCTGCTCGTTGTGTTCGACCAGGTAGGTCACGGTCTGGGCGAAATTGGGGTCGGCCATGTGCGGCATGGCGATCAGGAAATGATGCTTGAGGTAGGTTGGGCTGCTCTGTTTCATGGCCGCTAGTGTCCTGCTTCGGACGCGAGAAAGCCAGCCTTGCCGGCGCTACTTGCTGGACAGCCGGTCGCCGCGTTCGAAGCGCCAGGTACGGATGATCTCCAGCCGGTCGATGTCGGCCAGGTCGCCGCTGAACGGCGCATAGGGCGCGGCCAGGCGGACGATGCGCTGGGCGGCCTGGTCGAGGATCGGCTCGCCGGAAGACTCCAGCACCTGCACCTCGTAGATGGTGCCGTCGCGGTTGATCGACACCAGCAGCCGCAGGCTGCCGTAGAGCTTCTGCCGGCGGGCCTCGTCGGGGTAGTTGAGGTTGCCGATGCGTTCGATCTTCTTGCGCCAGTCTTCCTTGTACCAGGCGCCCTTGTCGCGCATGGTCGAGGCGGCGCTCAGGCGGTGGATGCGCGGGCGCTTGGCGTAGGCCTGCTGCTCCTTGGCCAGGTCGGCCTCGAGGCTGGCGATTTCCGCCGACAGCTGGGTTGAGTCGAAATGCGGCGCCGGCTTGGCGACCTGCTCGGCCTTCTGTGCCTGGGTCTTGCTCGGTGCCTTCTGCTGGCGCTGGCGGGTGGTGGTCACCGCGGCCTTGGGCGCCTCTTCGCTCCTGGCCTGCTTCGGCGTAGCCGGCGGCGCGACTTTCTTCACCTGGTTGTCCTGGAACGGCGCGACCTCGGTGGTCTTCGGCGCGGCCTTGTGCTCCAGGGTTCCGCTGCCCTGCTGGTTCATCTGCGCGAGGTAGTCGGCCTTCTCCGGCGCCTTGTCGCTCTTGAAGGTGGCCAGGGTGATTTCCAGGGTCTTGCTGATCTGGCTCGGCGCGGGCATGGAGAAACCCACCCCGAGGATGAGGGCGACGTGCAGGATGGCTGCGATGAACAGGGTGAAGCCCAAACGGTCCGCCGGGCGGACGCCGGCAGCGGCGGAGGGGGACTTGAGGACGGCGGCGTTCATTGCGGATCGTGGTGGCTGGCGTGGGGCGAAGTCTGCCGATGGGGGGCGGAAAAGTCTATGACGCACTCCGCGCCTTGGACACGCGGTCGCTCGCCGTGGCGCATCGGCCGGGCCGAGGCGGGCGGACCGAGGCCCGCCCGCGCGATTCAGCGGGCAGCCAACTGGGCGGCGATGGCGTCCATCAGCTTGTCGCCGATGCGGGTGTCGAAGGCCTGGTCGATCTCGCGGATGCAGGTCGGGCTGGTGACGTTGATTTCCGTCAGATAATCGCCGATCACGTCGAGGCCGACGAACAGCAGGCCGCGCTCGCGCAGGTGCGGGCCGACCTCGGCGGCGATCCAGCGGTCGCGCTCGCTCAGCGGCTGGGCCACGCCGCGGCCGCCGGCGGCGAGGTTGCCGCGAGTCTCGCCCTGGGCGGGGATGCGCGCCAGGCAGTAGGGCACCGGTTCGCCGTCGATCATCAGGATGCGCTTGTCGCCGTCCTTGATTTCCGGCAGATAGCGCTGTGCCATGATCTGCTGGCTGCCATGCTGGGTGAGGGTCTCGAGGATCACCGAGAGGTTCGGGTCGCCTTCGCGGTGACGAAATATCGACGAACCGCCCATTCCGTCCAGGGGTTTGAGAATGATGTCACGATGCTCGGCGGCAAACTCGCGCAGAATATCGGATCGCCGGCTGACCATCGTCGGCGGAGTGCACTGGGTGAACTGCGTGGCGAAGAACTTCTCGTTGCAGTCGCGCAGGCTCTGCGGCCGGTTCACCACCAGGGCGCCGGCACGCTCGGCCTGTTCCAGCAGGTAGGTCGAATAGACGAATTCGTTATCGAAGGGCGGGTCCTTGCGCATCAGGATCACGTCCAGTTCGTGCAGCGGTTGGTCGCTTTCCGCTTCCAGTTCGAACCAGCGGGAGGCATCGTTGAAGACCTTCAGCGGGCGCATGCGTCCACGCGCGACGCCGGCCTTCTGGTAGAGGTCCTGCTGTTCCATGTAGAACAGCGACCAGCCGCGGGCCTGGGCAGCCAGCAGCATGGCGAGCGAGCTGTCCTTCTTGAAGTTGATGCGCGCGATGGGGTCCATGACGATCCCGAGGCGTACGCTCATGGGAATTCCTCCGAAAGGGGGTGGGTTGTCCGGTCGCGGCGGGGAGGCCGCGTGGCAAGCGGGTTTGACGCTCAGGTTGGCGCCCCGTTTGCGCTTGGTCAAGGAAAAAGCCGGCCTGTTCCGGGCATTATGGATAGAGTTGCGTCGAGTGTGCTAAAAAGGCCCGCGATTGGGTCGCAGCCCGTCGGTGACAGGGCGTTAGCGCACTGAAGAAAACACAGAAGAATGATTCACCGAGTCGATATAGGGCGAACATGGAACAGCAATCCGACGGTTTGAAAGTGATGGTGATCGACGATTCGAAAACGATTCGTCGCACCGCCGAAACACTGCTGAAAAAGGTCGGTTGCGACGTGATCACGGCAATCGACGGCTTCGATGCCCTGGCGAAGATCGCCGATACCCATCCGAACATCATTTTCGTCGACATCATGATGCCGCGCCTGGATGGCTATCAGACCTGCGCCCTGATCAAGAACAACAGCGCGTTCAAGTCCACCCCGGTGATCATGCTGTCCTCCAAGGACGGCCTGTTCGACAAGGCCAAGGGGCGCATCGTCGGCTCCGACCAGTACCTCACCAAGCCGTTCAGCAAGGAAGAGCTGCTGGGCGCGATCAAGGCACACGTACCCAGCTTCACCCCGGTGGACGCCGTTTCCTGATATCCGGCCGCATGGCCGTTGATGCTTATTTCGTGATGGGGATCCCATGGCTCGTATTTTGATTGTTGATGACTCTCCGACCGAGATGTACAAGCTGACCGCCATGCTGGAAAAGCATGGTCACCAGGTACTCAAGGCCGAGAACGGCGGCGACGGCGTCGCCCTGGCCCGCCAGGAAAAGCCCGACGTGGTCCTAATGGACATCGTCATGCCCGGCCTCAACGGCTTCCAGGCGACCCGTCAATTGACCAAGGACGCCGAGACCAGCGCCATCCCGGTGATCATCGTCACCACCAAGGACCAGGAGACCGACAAGGTCTGGGGCAAGCGCCAGGGCGCTCGCGACTACCTGACCAAGCCGGTGGACGAAGAGACCCTGCTGAAAACCATCAATGCGGTGCTGGCGGGCTGAGCCCGTCGCAGCGCATCGCTCACCCTGACCCCGGAAAGACCAGGCCCCGCATGTCGGACGTTCAGACCCCCTTCCAGCTCCTCGTCGACATCGATCAGCGCTGCCGACGCCTGGCCGCCGGCCTGCCGGCCCAGCAGGAGGCGGTGCAGAGCTGGAGCGGGATCGGCTTCCGCATGGGCGGGCGGTTCTTCGTCGCCCCCATGGGGGAGGTCGGCGAAGTCCTGCACGAACCGCGTTACACCCAGCTGCCGGGCGTGAAGACCTGGGTCAAGGGGGTGGCCAACGTACGTGGCCGCCTGCTGCCGATCATGGACCTCTGCGGTTTCCTCGGCACCGAACTGTCGCCCTTGCGCAAGCAGCGGCGGGTGCTGGTGGTGGAGCACCTGGACGTGTTCGCCGGCCTCATCGTCGATGAGGTGTTCGGCATGCAGCACTTCCCGGTGGACACCTTCAGCGAACAGCTGCCGCCACTAGAAGCGGCACTGCAACCCTTCATTCATGGCGTCTTCCATCGAGAGCAGCCGTGGCTGGTGTTCAGCCCGCATGCGCTGGCGCAACACCAGGGCTTCCTCGACGTCGCCGTATAAACAGCTTCACCGGTTGGGCCGGTCTGCCGGCCCGTGTCGTGACATGGAAATCGTAATCGTGGTCGGTCCGGGCGGGGGCCAAATATGAAGAAAATCAACGCAGGCAATCTTTTCGCGGGCATGCGCAGCAGCTCGGTGATCGCGGGGCTGTTCATCGTCCTCATCGTCTCGATCGTGTTGCTGTTCGCCAACTTTGCCTACCTCAACACCCAGTCGAACCATGACAAGCAGTACATCGGCCATGCCGGCGAACTGCGCGTCCTGTCGCAGCGGATCGCGAAGAACGCCACCGAAGCGGCGGCGGGCAAGGGCGAGGCGTTCAAGCTCCTGAAGGATGCGCGCAACGACTTCGAGAAACGCTGGAACATCCTGGTCAACGGCGACGAGAGCACATCCCTGCCGCCCAGTCCCGAAGCGGTGAAGCCGCAGATGGACGTGGTGCAGCAGGACTGGGACGGCCTGCGCAAGAACGCCGACTCCATCCTCGCCAGCGAACAGACCGTACTGTCCCTGCACCAGGTGGCCTCGACCCTCGCCGAAACCATCCCGCAGCTGCAGGTGGAATACGAAGAGGTGGTCGACATCCTGCTGGAGAACGGTGCTCCGGCCGACCAGGTCGCGGTCGCCCAGCGCCAGTCGCTGCTCGCCGAACGTATCCTCGGCTCGGTGAACAAGGTGCTGGCCGGCGACGAGAACTCGGTGCAGGCCGCCGACAGCTTCGGCCGCGACGCCAGCCTGTTCGGCCGCGTACTGAAGGGCATGCAGGAAGGCAACGCGGCGATGAGCATCTCCAAGGTGACCAACGCCGAGGCGGTGGATCGCCTGAACGAGATCGCCGAACTCTTCGAGTTCGTCTCCGGTTCGGTGGACGAGATCCTCGAGACCTCGCCCGACCTGTTCCAGGTCCGGGAAGCGGCGAACAACATCTTCAGCGTTTCGCAGACCCTGCTGGACAAGGCCTCGCAACTGGCCGACGGCTTCGAGAACCTGGCCGGCGGGCGTAGCATCAACCTGTTCGCCGGTTACGTCCTCGGCGCCCTGGCCCTGGCCTCGATCATCCTGATCGGCCTGGTGATGGTGCGCGAGACCAACCGCCGGCTGGCCGAGACCGCCGAGAAGAACGACCGCAACCAGGCCGCGATCCTGCGTCTGCTCGACGAGATCGCCGACCTCGCGGACGGCGACCTGACCGTGGCCGCGACCGTGACCGAGGACTTCACCGGCGCCATCGCCGACTCGATCAATTACTCCATCGACCAGCTCCGCGAACTGGTGGAGACCATCAACCAGACCGCCGTGCAGGTGGCCGCAGCGGCCCAGGAAACCCAGTCCACCGCGATGCACCTGGCCGAAGCCTCCGAGCACCAGGCGCAGGAAATCGCCGGCGCCTCGGCGGCGATCAACGAAATGGCGGTGTCGATCGACCAGGTATCGGCGAACGCCTCGGAATCCTCGGCGGTAGCGGAACGTTCGGTAGCCATCGCCAACAAGGGCAACGAGGTGGTGCACAACACCATCACCGGCATGGACAACATCCGCGAGCAGATCCAGGACACCTCGAAGCGAATCAAGCGCCTCGGCGAATCGTCCCAGGAGATCGGCGACATCGTCAGCCTGATCAACGACATCGCCGACCAGACCAACATCCTCGCCCTGAACGCCGCGATCCAGGCGTCGATGGCCGGGGACGCGGGCCGCGGCTTCGCCGTGGTAGCGGACGAGGTACAGCGACTGGCGGAACGTTCCTCGGCGGCGACCAAGCAGATCGAGGCGCTGGTGAAGACCATCCAGACCGACACCAACGAAGCGGTGATCTCGATGGAGCAGACCACCTCCGAGGTGGTCCGCGGCGCGCGCCTGGCCCAGGACGCCGGTGTGGCCCTGGAGGAGATCGAGAAGGTATCCAAGACCCTCGCGGCACTGATCCAGAACATCTCCAACGCCGCCCGTCAGCAGGCATCGTCGGCCGGCCACATTTCCAACACCATGAACGTCATTCAGGAGATCACCTCGCAGACCTCCGCCGGTACCACCGCCACCGCGCGGAGCATCGGCAACCTGGCGAAGATGGCGAGCGAGATGCGCAACTCGGTATCCGGCTTCAAACTGCCGGAGGGCGTGGAGCAGGCCTGAGCATAGGCGCGGCGGCCGCCTGGCGGGCGCCGCGTCGACACCTTGGACGAGGGGCACGGCATGCAGGCGAACGGCGTCTGGTCACTGCAGCCGCTGGCCGATATGTCGGCAGCGGAGTTCCGCGACTGGCAGGTCCTGTTGGAGAACCGCACCGGCGTGGTGCTCAACGAGCAGCGCCGGACGTTCCTGCAGGCCAGCCTGACCGCGCGCATGCGTGAACTGGGCATCGGCGACTACCACAGCTACTACCGCCAGGTGACCGACGGTCCGCGTGGCGCAGTGGAGTGGGCGACCCTGCTGGACCGCCTGACCGTCCAGGAAACCCGTTTTTTCCGTCATCCCCCGTCTTTCGAGCTGCTCGAGCGCTACCTGGGCGAGCGCCTGCGCCGCGAAGGCATGCCGCGGCCCTGGGCCCTGTGGAGCGTCGGCTGCTCCAGCGGCGAGGAACCCTACTCGCTGGCGATGTGCGCCGCGCAGGCGTTGCGCGGGCAGGAACGGGAAGATTTTTTCGGCGTCACCGGGACGGATATCAGCCTTCACGCCCTGCAGCGGGCGCGGCAGGCGAACTATCCGGCCCGCAAGCTGGAGCAACTGGAGGCCGGACTGGTCGAACGCTATTGCGAACGCCAGGCCGACGGCAGCTTCAGCGTGAAAACGATACTGACCGAGCGCGTCTGCTGCGCCCGGCTGAATGTGCTGGACCTGGCGAAGGCGCCCTGGTCCGGCATGGACGTGATTTTTTGTCAGAACCTGCTGATCTACTTCCGTCGCTGGCGACGGCGCGAGATCCTCAACCGGTTGGCCGAACGGCTGGCGCCGGGAGGCTTGCTGGTGATCGGGGTCGGCGAAGTGGTCGACTGGAGCCATCCGGAGCTCGAGCCGGTCGCCGACGAGCGGGTCCTGGCCTTTACCCGTAAGGGGTACTCAGGCACATGAATGGAGTGGCTATGGGTGACCGGCACGACTACGTCGCTCTGGAATGGGTGAAAGGCGAGATCGCCGAAACCCTGAAACAGGCGCGCCAGGCGCTGGAAGCGTTCGTCGAGAACCCGCAGGACCCGACCCGCATGCGGTTCTGCCTGACCTACGTGCACCAGGTGCAGGGCACCCTGCAGATGGTCGAGTTCTACGGCGCGGCCCTGCTCGCCGAGGAAATGGAGCAGTTGGTCCAGGCCTTGCTGGACGGTCGCGTGCCGAACCAGGGCGAGGCCCTGGAAGTGCTGATGCAGGCGATCCTGCAACTGCCGGTCTACCTCGACCGGATCCAGACCGCCCGGCGCGACCTGCCGATGGTGGTCCTGCCGCTGCTCAACGACCTGCGCGCCGCGCGCGGCGAGAAGCTGCTCTCGGAAACCAGCCTGTTCGCGCCCGACCTGTCGCAGCGCCAGCCGCAACTGGACGGCGAGGCCATCGCGCAACTGCGCACCGACGAACTCGGCGGCTTGCTGCGCAAGCTGCGCCAGACCCAGCAGATGGCCCTGGTCGGCCTGCTGCGCAACCAGGACGTGGCGACCAGCCTCGGCTACCTGGCGCGTGTCTATGCGCGCCTGGAGGGCCTGTGCCGCGAGGCACCGCTGGGGCCGCTGTGGAGCATCGCTTCCGGCCTGGTCGAGGGCCTGGCCAACGGTAGCGTGGTCAACAGCGCCTCGGTGCGCACCCTGCTGCGCCAGCTCGACCGCGAACTCAAGCGCCTGGTCGAGCAGGGCGCCGACGGCCTGAACCAGGCCGCGCCGGACGAGCTGGTGAAGAACCTGCTGTTCTACGTGGCCAAGGCGCCTTCGCAGTCGCCGCGGATCCGCGCTCTGAAGGAACAGTACCGCCTCGACGAGGCGCTGCCCGACCACGAGACGGTGGACGCCGAGCGCGCCCGCCTCGCCGGACCCGACCGCGACGCGATGCGTTCGGTGGTCGGTGCCTTGTGCGAGGAACTGGTGCGGATCAAGGACAGCCTCGACCTGTTCGTGCGCAGCGACCGTGGCCACCCCTCGGAACTGGACGCCCTCCTGGCGCCGCTCAAGCAGATCGCCGATACCCTGGCGGTACTCGGCTTCGGCCAACCGCGCAAGGTCATCCTCGACCAGTTGGACGTCATCCACGCCCTGGCCCAGGGCCGCCGCGAGCCGAGCGACGCGATCCTGATGGACGTCGCCGGCGCGTTGCTCTACGTCGAGGCCACCCTGGCCGGCATGGCCGGTCCCGGCGACGAGCGCAACAGCGAGGAAAGCCGCCTGCCCACCACCGATGTGGCGCAGATCCACCAGTTGGTGATCAAGGAAGCGCGCAACGGTCTGGAGCAGGCCAAGGACGCGATCATCGAGTTCATCGCCTCGCAGTGGAACCACGAGCACCTGGCCCGCGTGCCGGAGCTGCTGACCCAGGTCCGCGGCGGCCTGGCGATGATCCCGCTGGAGCGCGCCGCGACCCTGCTGGAAACCTGCAACCGCTATATCCAGGAACAGCTGCTGGCGCGCAAGGCGGTGCCGGACTGGCAGAGCCTGGATACCCTGGCCGATGCCATCACCAGCGTCGAGTATTACCTGGAGCGCCTGAGCGAGGACCATGCCAGCCAGAGCGACCTGATCCTCGACGTCGCCGAGGACAGCCTGGCGAACCTCGGCTATACGCTGAAACCGAATTCGTCGGCCCCGGCCGAGCCTGGCCTGTCCGGGCCCGCTGCCATCGAGTCCCCGGCTGCCGAGCCGGAGAGGCCGGAGGCGGTCGTCGAGGTCGCCGAGACAGCGGAGCAACCGCCCGCCGACACGGCTCCTGCCGAGGCCGCGAGGGAAGATGCCCCGCAGCTGGCCAGCGACGACAACTGGACCCTTGGCGAAGTCGCGCCCGACGCCGGCGAGCCGTCCCTCGACCTGGCCCTGGACCTGCCGCTGGACGATTCCGCCGAAGTGCCGCCGGCGTTGCCGGAGGTGGTCGAGGAGAGCGGCCAGCCGCAGTCGACCCCGGCGCCTGCCCGCAGCCTGGACGATTTCAGCCTCGACGAGATCGATCTCTCCGGCCTCGACCTGCCCGCCGATGCGGCCCCGGCCTCCGGGCCGGCGGCCCTGGCGGACTGGTCGCTGCCGGAGCAGTGGGGGCTCGGCGATGACCTGGCGCAGCCGGCGCAGGCCGGCGAGACGTTGGATCTGAGCCTGGAGGAGCCGGCGTTGTCCTTCGACGCGCCGCTGGAAAGCCTCGAGCCGTTGCCGGCGCTGGAGCCTTTCGACGGCTCCGCTGAACAGGAGCTGGTTCTCGATGCGCTCGATCCGCTGCCGCTGGATGTAGCCTTGCCGGAGGCGGAGGGCGAGGTGTCCGCCTGGGAGGGCTCGAGCCTGGAGGAACTGGATCTTTCCGACCTCGATCTCCCCGAGGTGCAATTGCCCGAGGCTGAGGCCGAGGCGCCGCCTGCCGCCGAGGCGCTCGCCAGCGAAGCGCCGGCCCTGTCTCTGGCCGAGGTGATGGCTGCGCCGGTGCAGCCGATCAACCCGCCGGCGCAGAACGTTCCGGTCAGCCTGCTGCCACCGCCGGCCGACGAGGAACCGGTGGACGAGGAACTGCGCGAGGTCTTCATCGAGGAGGCCGGCGAGGTCCTGGAGACCATCGGCCGCTACCTGCCGGCCTGGAAAGCCGACCACGACGACCGCGAAGCGCTGACCGAGGTACGCCGTGCCTTCCATACCCTCAAGGGTAGCGGGCGGATGGTCCGTGCCCTGGTGATCGGCGAACTGGCCTGGTCGATAGAGAACCTGTTCAACCGCGTGCTCGATCGCAGCATCGCCGCCAGCGAGCCGGTGCAGCGAGTGGTGGACCAGGTCGTGGCCCTGTTGCCGGAGCTGGTCGAGGAGTTCGCCGCCAATGCCCAGCGCCAGCGCGACGATGTCGACCTGCTGGCGGCCACCGCGCATGCCCTGGCCAAGGGCGAGCCGCTGCCGGAACCGCCGGCGCCGGACGACGGCGGAGTACCGCCGGAAGCCGGGGCGGAGCAGCCGTCGAGCCTGGACAACGGCGTCCAGGCGCCGCCATTGGCCGACGCGCCGCAGGCCGCTGCCGAGGCGCAGAGCGACGTCGAACTGCTCGATCCGCAACTGCTGGAGATCTTCACCAACGAGGCGGAAACCCATCTCGAGGCCCTGGTCGGCTTCCTCGCCGACTGCGCCCGCGAACTGCCGCAGCCGGTCACCGATGCCTTGCAGCGTGCCCTGCATACCCTCAAGGGCAGCGCACACATGGCCGGCATCCTGCCGATCGCGGAGATCGCCACGCCGCTGGAAAAACTGGTCAAGGAATACAAGTCCAACCTGCTCGCCTTCGACCTGCGCGAAGCCGAGTTGCTGCACGACGCCGAGCAACTGTTCCGCATCGGCCTGGAGCAGGTCGGCGCGCAACGGCCATTGAACCCGATCCCCGGCAGCGACGCGTTGCTGGAGCGTATCGAGGCACTGCACCAGGAACGCATCGCCTCGCTCGAGGCCGAGCGCTACAGCGATGCCGGCGAGCGCCGCGATCCGTTGCTGATCGAGGCGTTCCTCGTCGAAGGCATGGACATCCTGCTGGACGCCGAGGACCTGCTCGAGCGCTGGCACGAGCATCCGCAGGAGCGCCAGGAACTGAGTGCGCTGCGCGAGGAGCTCAGCACTCTGGACCGGGGCGCCCGGCATGCCGAGCTGCCACAGGTGGAAGAACTCTGCCAGGCCTTGCTGGCGCTCTACGATGCCGTCGAGGAAGGCCGCCTGGCGGTCAGCCCGGCGTTCTTCGAGGAAGCCCGCCAGGCCCACGAGGCGCTGATCGGGATGATGGACCAGGTCGCCGCCGGCCTGCAGGTCACGCCGCGTCCGGAGCGGGTCGCGGCCCTGCAGGAGCTGTTGGAAGCGCCCGCCGCCGAGGCCGTTCCGTTCATCGACCCGGAGAGCCTCGGCGCCGACGATTTCCCCCCGGAAGACGAAGAACCGGCCCTCCCCGAGGCGGTCTTCGAAGAGGCCGGGACGCCTGCCGAGGAGACCGTACCGGCAGCGCCTGCACCGGCTCCCGGCCGCGAGCTGGACGAGGAAATGGTGTCGATCTTCCTCGAAGAGGCGGTGGACATCCTCGAAAGCGCCGGCCAGGCACTGGCCCAATGGCAGGCCGAGCCGGGCGCGCTGTCTTCGCTCAGCGCCCTGCAGCGCGACCTGCATACCCTCAAGGGCGGCGCACGGATGGCCGAGATCGCCGAGATCGGCGACCTGGCCCACGAGCTGGAGGCCCTCTACGAAGGACTGGTCGACCGCCGTTACCAGCACTCCCCGCAACTGGCCGGATTGCTGCAAGCCTGTCACGACCGCCTGGCCGAACAGCTCGACCAGTTGAGCGCCGGCCAGCCCCTGGCCGACCCGCACGACCTTATCCAGTCGATCCGCCGGTTCCGCCAGGGCCCGGTGGCCGAGGCCGCGACACCGGGCGAGGCGGAAAGCCCTGTCGAGGAACTCGTTGCACCTGCCGTCGAGGAGCCCGCCGCGCCTGCTGCGGAGGCGTTCGAAGAGCGCGATCCCGAACTGGTGGAGATCTTCCTCGAGGAAGGCTTCGATATCCTCGACAGCGCTGCCGCCGCGTTGCAGCGCTGGATGGACGACGTCGACAACACCATCGAACTGGAAGCCTTGCAGCGCGACCTGCATACCCTCAAGGGCGGTGCGCGGATGGCCGAGATCGGCGAGATCGGCGACCTCGCCCATGAGCTTGAATTCCTCTACGAAGGCCTCTGCGGTGGACGCCTGCGCGCCAGCCCGGCCTTGTTCGGCCTGCTGCAGCGCTGCCACGACGAGCTGGCCGAGATGCTCGAGGCGGTGCGTGGCCACCGCACGCTGCCCGACGGGCAGGCGCTGATCGCGGAGATCAGGCGCCTGCGCAGCGATCCCGACGAGCAACTGAGCGTACCCACCAGCGTCAGCCTCAAGCCGCTGGCGGCGAAGGGCGCGGCGGCCGACGAGAGCGAGATCCTCGACATCTTCCTCGAGGAAGCCGACGACCTGCTAGAGAACCTCGAACTGGCGCTCGGCCGCTGGGACGGCGGCAACGGCGACGCCCAGCCGCTGGACGACCTGCTGCGGATCCTGCACACCCTCAAGGGCGGTGCGCGCCTGGCCGGACAGACCGAGCTGGGCAACCTGGCCCACGACCTCGAGCAGCATCTCACCGATGCGCAGCAACAGGGCGCGCCGTGGCCGGACAGCCTGCTGCTGGATGCGCAGTCGGGGCTGGAAGGCCTGCAGCGGCAGGTCGACCTGTTGCGCGAGCGGCTGGCCGAGGACGACGAGGCCGGTGAGCGGCCCGAGCCCGCCCAGGCGCTGGTCCAGGCCGACGATACCGGCCGCGCGGTGGCCTCCGCGCTGGCCGAGCTGACCCGCCTGGCCCCGGCGGCTGGCGCGATCATGGCGGCCGAGGCGGCGCCTCCGGCCGCCCCGGCCACCACCCTGCCGTTCGTGCGCAAGGCCCAGGAGGCGGCCCAGGAGGCCGCTTCCCGACGTGCCCCGCAGGAGCTGGTGAAGGTGCCGGCGGAACTGCTGGAGAACCTGGTCAACCTGGCGGGCGAGACCTCGATCTTCCGCGGCCGGGTCGAGCAGCAGGTGAGCGACGTCGGCTTCACCCTCGGCGAGATGGAGTCCACCATCGAGCGGGTGCGCGACCAGTTGCGCCGCCTCGACACCGAGACCCAGGCGCAGATCCTCTCGCGTCACCAGGCCGATGCCGAACGCGCCGGCTACGAAGAATTCGACCCGCTGGAAATGGACCGCTATTCGCAGTTGCAGCAGCTCTCGCGCGCACTCTTCGAATCGGCCTCCGACCTTCTCGACCTGAAGGAAACCCTGGCGGCGAAGAACCGTGACGCGGAGACCCTGCTGCTGCAACAGGCGCGGGTCAACACCGAACTCCAGGAAGGCCTGATGCGCACCCGCATGGTGCCGTTCGATCGGCTGGTACCGCGTTTGCGGCGGATCGTCCGGCAGGTGGCCGGCGAGCTTGGCAAGCAGGTCGAATTCGTGGTCGGCAACGCCGACGGCGAGATGGATCGTACCGTCCTCGAACGCATCGTCGCGCCGCTGGAGCACATGCTGCGCAACGCCGTGGACCACGGCATCGAGTCCGGCGAGACGCGCCGCGCGGCGGGCAAGCCGGAGCACGGTACGATCCGCCTGAACATCGGCCGCGAGGGCGGCGACATTCTCCTCACCCTCTCCGACGACGGCGCCGGCATCCGCCTCGATGCGGTACGGCGCAAGGCCATCGAGCGTGGCCTGATGAGCGCCGACAGCGACCTCAGCGATCATGAAGTGCTGCAGTTCGTGCTCGAGTCCGGTTTCTCCACCGCCGAAAAGGTCACCCAGATCTCCGGGCGCGGCGTCGGCCTCGACGTGGCCAACTCCGAGGTCAAGCAGCTCGGCGGCTCGGTGAGCATCCAGACCGAGCCGGGCCAGGGCACCCGCTTCAACGTGCGGCTGCCGTTCACCGTGTCGGTGAACCGGGCGCTGATGGTGCTATCCGGCGAGGATCTCTACGCGGTGCCGCTGAACACCATCGAGGGCATCGTGCGGGTTTCGCCCTACGAACTGGAGGCGCTCTACGACCAGCGCGGCGAGGCGGGGCTGGATACGCCCAGCTTCGAATACGCCGGGCAGTCCTACGAACTGAAGTACCTCGGCGAGCTGCTGAACAACGGCCAGGAACCCAAGCTGGTCGGCCAGTCGCTGCCCTTGCCGGTGATCCTGGTGCGCTCCTCGGAGCATGCGGTGGCGGTGCAGGTCGACTCGCTGGCCGGTTCCCGCGAGATCGTGGTGAAGAGCCTCGGTCCGCAGTTCGCCGGGGTCGCCGGGATTTCCGGGGCGACCCTGCTCGGCGATGGCCGGGTGGTGGTGATCCTCGACCTGCTGGCGACCATCCGCTCCCGGCACGCGCTGCTCGGCCAGGAAAGCCGTCGCGAACGCCTGGCGCTGCGCCAGGAAATGGCGGCGAGCGAAAGCGAGCAGCAGCGGCCGCCGCTGGTCATGGTGGTGGACGACTCGGTCACCGTGCGCAAGGTCACCACCCGCCTGCTGGAGCGCAACGGCATGAACGTGTTGACCGCGAAGGACGGCGTGGACGCCATCGCCCAGCTCCAGGAGCACCGTCCGGACATCCTCCTGCTGGACATCGAGATGCCGCGCATGGACGGTTTCGAGGTCGCCACCCTGGTGCGCCACGACGAGCGCCTGGGCAACCTGCCGATCATCATGATCACCTCGCGGACCGGCGAGAAACACCGCGAGCGCGCGCTGGGCATCGGCGTCAACCAGTACCTCGGCAAGCCTTACCAGGAAACCGAGCTGCTCGAAGCCATCCAGTCCCTGGTCGGCCAGCATGAGTGAGCGCGTCACGCCACGGGTCGCGGTGATCGCCGACACCTCGTTGCAGCGCCACGTGTTGCAACAGGCGCTGCTCGGCCATGGTTACGAGGTGGTGCTCAACGCCGACCCGGCCAGGGTCGACGACGCCGCGCTGGAGTGCGCGCCCGACCTGTGGCTGGTGGACCTGACCCAGCAGGACGACTCGCCGCTGCTGGACAGCCTGCTGGAGCAGGACCGTGCGCCGGTGCTGTTCGGCGAGGGCCACGCGCCGGAGCGGCATACCGAACATTACCCGCGCTGGGAGCGGCGGCTGATCGGCAAGCTGAAGCGCTTGATCGGCGACCCCAGCGATGGCGTTGGCGACAGCCTCGGTGCATTGCTCGACGAGGAGCGTCCGCCGCGCCTGGAGATTCCCGGCGACCTCGCGGCGATGCCGCTGCAGGCCGGCGAAGCGGCCCGCGAGGTGTGGCTGCTGGCGGCCTCGCTCGGCGGCCCGGCGGCGGTGAAGGCATTTCTCGACGCCTTGCCCGGCGGCCTGCCGATCGGTTTCCTCTATGCCCAGCACATCGATGCCAGCTTCGAGCAGAACCTGCCGCAGGCAGTCGGCCGGCACAGCCAGTGGCATGTGAAGAACGTCCGCGACGGTGAAGCGCTGCGTTGCGGCGAGGTCATGGTGGTGCCGGTGCTGCACGAGCTCGGTTTCCACCACGACGGGCGACTGAAATGCAGCCAGCGTTCCTGGCCGGAACCCTACACCCCGTCCATCGACCAGATGATGCTCAACCTGGCCCAGCAGTTCGGCCCCGACTGCGGGGTGATCGTTTTCAGCGGCATGGGTAGCGACGGCAGCGCCGCTGCCGCCTACGTGCGGCGCCAGGGTGGCGAGGTATGGACCCAGCGCGCCGACAGTTGCGTCTGTTCGAGCATGCCGGACAGCTTGCGCGAAGCCGGTTACAGCAGTTTCAATGCCAGCCCCCGCGAACTGGCCGAGGCATTGGTCAAGCATCTGGCCGCACGCTGCGCGCCGACAGGAGTCGAAACATGAACCAGGCCGTGATCGAGCAGGATGGCATGAGCCGGAACACCCCAGCCAACCCGACCCCGGACAGCCTCACCGGGCTGCTCCTGCCGCTGAGCGACCGCACCCTGCTGTTGCCCAACGTCGCCGTGGCCGAACTGATCGCCTATCGCAACCCGCAGGTCGCCGCCGGCCTGCCGCAGTGGTACCTGGGCCAGGTGGCCTGGCGCGACCTGCGCCTGCCGCTGCTGTCCTTCGAGGCGGCCTCCAGCGGCGAACAGCAGCCGGTGCTCGGCAGCAGCGCGCGGGTGGTGGTCATCAACGCCCTCGGCGGACGACCCCATGTGAAGTTCCTCGCCCTGCTGGTGCAGGGCATTCCGCGCTCGGTGCGGCTGGACGCCAATCTCGCGAGCACCGCCGCGCCGCTGGCGGCGCTGGAACTGGCGGCGGTGGACATCGGCGGCGAAACCGCACGGATTCCGGACCTGGCCGGGCTCGAAGAGAAGCTCGCCGACGCCGGCCTGATCTGAGCCGTCCATGGCCGGCCTGCAGCACGCGCGGATCGGCGCCTCCCTCGAGGTCGCCAGCGCCAGCCTGGCCGGGCACCGCTTCGAGAAGCACAGCCACGACGAGTTCGTCATCAGCGCCAACCTCTGCGGATTGGAAGATGTCTGGCTGGATGGCCGTACCTTCCAGGCCGACAGCGGCGACCTGACCCTCTACAACCCGGGGCAGATCCAGGGCGGCGGCGTCCGCGACGGCCAGCCCTGGCGCTTCGCCAGCCTCTATCTGCCTGCCGCCGAACTGGCGAGCAGCCTGGATCTTTCCTCCGTCGAGTTCGACCGCCCGCTGCTGCGCAGTCCGGCGCTGGGCCGCGAGTTGGCCGCCAGCATCGAAGCCTTGCTGGCCAGCGACCGTTTCGCCCGCGAACGGGGCGAGGAGCGCCTGCTGGATTTCCTTGGCCGCCTGCTGGCGGCGAGCGGCACCCGCTTGCCGCAGAGGGCCGATCCTGGGCGCCCGGCTGTCGCCCGCCTGCAGGCGCTGCTCGCCGAGCGCCTGGCCGAACCGCCGGACCTGGATGAGATGGCGGAGCAGGTGGGCCTGTCGAAATACCACCTGCTGCGGGCGTTCAAGAAGGCCACCGGGCTCAGCCCGCGCCAGTGGAGCATGCAACTGCGCACCCGCCGCGCCCTCGGCCTGTTGCGCCGTGGCCTGGCGGTGGGCGAGGTGGCCCACGCCCTGGGCTTCGCCGACCAGAGCCACCTGACCCGTTACTTCACCAGCGCCTACGGCATTTCGCCGGGCCGCTACCAGCGCGCCGTGCGCGGCTGAACTGCGCAATCCGGTTCAAGTCGGCGGAGCCGCCGGCCGGGATAATCCGACGTCCCACCACGGAGTCGTCGTTCCATGCTCGCCATCTTCCTCGCCGCCTTGCTGTTCGGTTTCGCCTTCAATGTTTCCCCTGGCGCGGTGTTCAGCGAAACGCTGCGCCGCGGTTTGACCGGCGGCTTCCGCCCGGCGTTGCTGGTGCAACTGGGGTCGCTGATCGGCGATGCCGTCTGGGCCCTGCTCGGGCTTACCGGACTGGCGCTGCTGCTGGGCTACGAGCAGGTGCGGATTCCCCTGACCCTGGCCTGTGCCGCCTACCTGGCCTGGCTCGGCGTGCAAGGCTTGCGCGACGCCTGGAGTCCGCCGCTGGCGGCGGAGGATGCCGGCGAGCAGGGGCGCAACGCCTTCGGCGCCGGCGCGGCGATCTCCCTGTCCAATCCGAAGAACGTGGTCTACTGGGGTGCCCTCGGCAGCGCCCTGGCGGGGATCGTCGACGGCACGCCGAACCAGGCGCAGTCGCTGGTGTTCTTCGCCGGTTTCATGCTCTCGTCGCTGATCTGGTGCTTTTGCTGCGCGGCGCTGGTGGACTGGCTGCGGCGCAACACCTCGCTGTTCTGGCACCGCGTCAGCTACGCCGGTTGCGGCGTGCTCCTGCTCGGCCTGGCGGGACTGGCGCTGCGCGGGCTGTAGACGCGCCTCAGGCCGGCGCCAGGCGCCGCCGCAGCAGGCGTTGGCGCAGGCTTTCGAACCTGCCGAGGTCGACATGCCGGGCATGGTCGCCGACGACGATCCGGCCGTCGGGCAGCTCCGCCCAGTGCTGTAGTCCGCCCTCCAGGTCCAGTTCGCCGTAGCGGATGCGC
This sequence comes from Pseudomonas sp. 20-5, assembly GCF_056782835.1. Taxonomy (NCBI): domain Bacteria; kingdom Pseudomonadati; phylum Pseudomonadota; class Gammaproteobacteria; order Pseudomonadales; family Pseudomonadaceae; genus Pseudomonas; species Pseudomonas sp. 20-5. Next base: position 465,440 of record NZ_CM165584.1, read on the forward strand.
AGCGCCCGGCCGGATTCGAGGTGCCAGAGCTGGGCGAGGTCCCGCGAGCGATGCGGTTCCAGCCACGGCGCCAGGAGCAGCCAGCCTCCGTCCAGGGCCTGGAGCTTCAGGTAGGGGCCTTCGGCCAGGCCGTCCAGCGAGTGGCTGCGGATCTCGCCGCTGTCGAGCCGGCCTTCGCAGAGCGTTTCACGCTCCAGCCAGACGATGGTCCCGGGCGCCGCCGAGGTCGGTTGCGCCGGATCGGCGGGCAGATCCTTGCCGACGGGGAACGGCAGGGGCTGGATGCGTGCCTCGCGCCATTCGAAGAACTGCCCGCGGGAGAGCAGGCAGACGCGCTGGTCCGGAGTGGTGAAGACCGCCGGCGGATTCTCGATGGAGCGCCGCGCTTGCGGCACCTCGAAGAGCAACCGCGGTTCGTCGTTGCCCTGGGCGAAGCCCGGATAGAGGAAGAACAGGCCGCGGTCGGCCAGGAGCAGGTCGTCCCCGGCCAGGCCGATGGCAAGTTCCGGGGTGCGGCGTTGGCGCAACGACTGCGCCGGCGGCAGCGGCAAGGGCGGTAGTTCGGGCGTCAACGAGGCGAGGTCGCGGGAGCGATGCAGCCAGGCGTAGGGGCTTCCCGAACGGGTCATCCTGACCCAGGCGTGCAGGCCGTCCGCCGAACTGGCCCGGCAGAGCAACGCGCCCTGGGTTTCCTCCGCGCCATCGGGCAGGCGTTGCAGCCTGGGCCATTGGCGCAGGTCCAGCAGGTCGCGGCTGTCCTCGCCCGGCAGGCGGGCGATGGCCAGGCCGGGCGCCAGGTGCTCGGCGTGTTCGAGGCAGATGTAGGCCGAAGCCGGCGCCAGGCCGGCCGGCGCGGCGGCGGGGAGGGCCGCCCGGGCGCCCTCGGGGGCGTTTTCCTGGCGCAGCGTGCGGGCGTTGTGGCCCTGCGCTGCGAGTGCATCGAGGAGGCGCTGGCTGTGGGGGGCGCCGACCACGTACAGGTTCAGGCTGTCGTCTTCGTCCAGGCGTTCCACCAACGCCAGTCCGAGGGATTCCAGCTCCTGGCCGAGGGCTGGCAGGAAATCCTCGGGAAGGTCGTCGCGCAGGCGCTCCAGCAGCGTCTCCAGTGCGGCGGAGGCCAACTGCGGGAAGCGTCCGGCATAGTCTCGGCGGAGTACGCCGAGCACGTCGGGCAGGCGGATCTTCCAATCGAAGGTAACGGGCGTGTCCATGCGTGCGATCCGTTGCGAAGTGGGTTGCGCAACGGTATTCACTGGCTGTCGCCGTTGTAAAGCGGCGGGAGGGATATCAGGTGAAGTCGCCCCAGAGTTGCTGGGCCACCGCCAACGCTACCACCGGCGCGGTCTCGGTGCGCAGCACTCGCGGGCCGAGGCGCGCGGAGTGGAAACCGGCCGCCTGAGCCTGCTCCACCTCGGCATCGCTCAGGCCGCCTTCGGGACCCACCAGGAAGGCCAGGCGCGACGGCGGCGCATGGCTGGCCAGGGGGGCGGCCACAGGGTGCAGGACCAGCCTGAGGTCATCGTCCCGCCCGCGCAGCCAGTCCTCCAGGGCCAGAGGCGGATGGATCAGCGGCAGGCTCGAACGGCCGCACTGCTCGCAGGCGCTGATCGCCACCAGGCGCCAGTGCTGCAGGCGCTTGTCGGCGCGCTCGTCCTTCAGGCGCACTTCGCAACGCTCGCTGACGATCGGGGTGATTTCCGCCACCCCCAGCTCGGTGGCCTTCTGGATCGCCCAGTCCATCCGCTCGCCGCGCGACAGGCCTTGCCCCAGGTGGATACGCAGGGGCGAGTCGGGCTGGCCGGCGAACTGCTCGCGGAGTTCGACGCGGACATTCTTCTTGCCGACCTCGACCAGCTCGCCGAGGTATTCCCGGCCGCTGCCGTCGAACAGTTGCACGGCGTCGCCCGTGGCGTGCCGCAGCACGCGGCCGATGTAGTGGGCCTGGGCCTCGGGCAGGTCGTGCTGGCCGAGGGAGAGAGGCTGGTCGACGAAGAAGCGGGACAGGCGCATGGCGATTCGAGGGTAGTGGCGACAGGCGCGCAGTTTACTGCCTGCCGCGGGGCGCTGGAACCGGCCCCCTCGGAACGAAGGGGCGGCGACGTTCAGCCCGGATCGCGGTGGTCCGGGTGGAAGTCGCTGACCGCCACGCTGACCGCGTCGCGGGTGGCGATGTCGATGCCTTCGCTGGCCACCTCGGCGAGGAAGTCGATCTGCTCCGGGGTAATCACGTAGGGCGGCAGGAAATACACCACGCTGCCCAGCGGGCGCAGCAGCGCGCCGCGCTCCAGGCCATGCTGGAAGACCTTCAGGCCGCGGCGCTCCTGCCAGGGGTAGGGCGTCCTGGATGCCTTGTCCTGGACCATTTCGATGGCCAGGACCATCCCGGTCTGGCGCACCTCGGCGACATGCGGGTGGTCGGCCAGGTGCGCGGTGGCCCTGGCCATGTGGGTGGACAGCGCGCGGTTGGCCTCGATCACCTTGTCTTCCTCGAAGATGTCCAGGGTCGCCAGGGCGGCGGCGCAGGCCAGCGGGTTGCCGGTATAGGTGTGCGAGTGGAGGAAGGCGCGCAGGGTCTGGTAGTCGTCGTAGAAGCCCCGGTAGACGGTCTCGCTGGTCAGCACCGCGGACATCGGCAGGTAGCCACCGGTGAGGGCTTTGGACAGACAGAGGAAATCCGGGGCGATGCCGGCCTGCTCGCAGGCGAACATCGTCCCGGTGCGGCCGAAGCCCACCGCGATCTCGTCGTGGATCAGGTGCACGCCATAGCGGTCGCAGGCTTCGCGCAGCAGCTTGAGGTAGACCGGGTGGTACATGCGCATGCCGCCGGCGCCCTGGATCAGCGGTTCGACGATGACCGCGGCGATCTCGTCGTGCCCTTCGGCCAGGGTGCGCTCCATATGGGCGAACATGTTCCGCGAATGTTCTTCCCAGCACATGCCGTCCGGACGCAGGAAGCAGTCCGGGCTGGGCACCTTGATGGTGTCGAGCAGCAGCGACTTGTAGGTTTCGGTGAACAGCGCCACGTCGCCCACCGACATCGCCGCGATGGTTTCGCCGTGGTAGCTGTTGGTCAGGGTGACGAAGCGCTTCTTGCGCGGCCTGCCGCTATTGAGCCAGAAGTGGTAGCTCATCTTCAGCGCGACCTCGATGCCCGCCGAGCCGCTGTCGGCGTAGAACACCCGGTCGAGCCCCGGCGGGGTGATCTTCACCAGTCGCTCCGACAGCTCGATCACCGGCTGGTGGCTGAATCCGGCGAGGATCACGTGCTCCAACTGGTCGACCTGGTCCTTGATGCGCTGGTTGATGCGCGGGTTGGCGTGACCGAACACATTGACCCACCAGGAACTGACCGCGTCGATGTAGCGCTTGCCTTCGAAATCCTCCAGCCAGACGCCTTCGCCGCGGCGGATCGGGATCACCGGCAGGCGTTCGTGGTCTTTCATCTGGGTACAGGGATGCCAGAGTACGTTCAGGTCGCGCTGCATCCAGTCGGCGTTAAGGCCCATGGGCTGTCTCCTCGGATCGATCGGCAAAGCCTATGCAATGGGGGTGAGATGAACAACCCGGCGGGTTGGGACACATCCGACAGCAGCCGCCGACGGACTCCTATGGTGGCCCAAACGGCTCTGGCGTATGCTGCGCGCCGTTGCGTCTTTGCTTTTTTCCTGGGGAGTCCGGTATGTCGTTAAGGTGGCTGCGCGCCGCGGCGTTTCTCATGTTGGGGGTGTTCAGCGCGGTGGCGCTGGGCAAGGATAAACAGCCTACGGCGATCGTCGTCGGCGCGGGCCTGGCAGGCCTGAGCGCGGCCTACGAATTGCAGAAGGACGGCTGGCAGGTCACGGTGCTCGAGGCGCGGCCGCAGGTGGGCGGGCGTTCCGGCCTGGCCACCAGCGAATGGGTCGGCAACCAGAAGGTCCAGCCCACGCTCAATGCCTACCTGGACACCTTCAAGCTGAAGCCGGTGCCGGCGCCGGACTTCGTCCGCACCCCCAGCTACCTGATCGACGGCCTGTACTACAGCAGCAGCGATCTCGCGCTCAAGCAGCCGAACGTCGCCGCCGACCTCAAGCGCTTCGAGTCGACCCTGGACGATCTCTCGGCATCGATCTCCGACCCGCTCAACCCTGCCTCGAGCAATACCCTGTTCGCCCTCGACCAGATGAACGCCGCGCGCTGGCTGGACAAGCTGAACCTGTCGCCGACCGCGCGCCTGCTGGTCAACCAGCGTATCCGTTCGCGCTACGACGAACCGTCGCGCCTGTCGCTGCTCTACCTCGCCCAGCAGGGCCGCGCCTACCGTGGCGTCGACGACCGCGACCTGCGCGCGGCGCGCCTGCCCGGCGGCAGCCAGGTGCTGGCGGAAGCCTTCGTCAAGCAGATCAAGACGATCAAGACCAAATCCAAGGTGTCGAGCATCGTCCAGGCCAAGGACGGCGTCGCCGTCAAGGCCGGCAGCGAGACCTACAAGGCCGACTACGTGGTTCTCGCCGTGCCGCTGAAGGCGCTCGGCCAGATCCAGATGACCCCGTCCCTGAGCGGTACCCAGATGTCCGCGCTGAAGGGCACCAACTATGGCTGGCGCGACCAGATCCTGCTGAAGTTCAAGCGTCCGGTGTGGGACGACAAGTCGCGCCTCTCCGGCGAGATCTTCAGCGACCAGGGCCTGGGCATGATCTGGGTCGAGCCGGCGCTGAAAGGCGGCGCCAACGTCCTGATCAACCTGTCCGGCGACAACGCCCGCGTGCTGCAGGCTTTCGGCGACCGGCAGATGGTCGATCAGGTGCTGATCCGCATGAACAAGTTCTATCCGAAGATGCGCGGTGCCTTCGCCGGCTACGAAATTCGTCGCTACAGCGCCGATCCGGGTACCGGTGGTTCCTACCTGGCCTACGGTCCGGGCCAGGTGACGCGTTTCTGGCGGATCTGGGAACAGCCGCTGTCGCGGGTCGCCTTCGCCGGCGAGCACACCGATGCGCTGTACCCCGGCACCATCGAGGGCGCGCTGCGTAGCGGCAAGCGCGCGGCCAGCCAGGTGCGCGACCTGTATGCCGGCAAGACGCCGGTGATCGAGGGCGCGCCGATGGTGGCGAAGGCCGAGAAGGTGGCCGCACCGACGACCGGCGGCGAGAAGAAGAACCCGTTCGCCTGGTTCACCCGCCTGTTCGATTGATCCCCTTCGCCGGCGCCGGAAGCTCCGGCGCCTTGCGCTTCCCGGTTCGCAGCGCAATCCGGGGTTTTTTCTTAGCCTGCGAACCTATCTTGTGAATCGATGTTTCAAAGCAGAATTTTCTGCTTTAACTCGATGGATTTGCCGCTAGTCTTGAGGCTTCGCTTTTCAAGGAAGTTTTTCATGCAGTGGCGCAATACCTCATCCCGTTACGGCGTATTCAGCCTGTTCCTGCACTGGGGCAGCGCGCTGGTGGTCTTCGGCCTGTTCGGCCTGGGCCTGTGGATGCGCGAACTGAGCTATTACGACCCCTGGTACCACCCCGCGCCGGCGCTGCATAAAAGCATCGGCATCCTGCTGGCCATTGCCCTGCTGGTGCGGATCGTCTGGCGTTTCGTCAGCCCGCCGCCGCCGGCGCCGGCCAACCACGGTCCGCTCACGCGGGTAGCGAGCAAGCTTGGCCACCTCGCGCTGTACGGGCTGCTGCTGGCGGTGATCGTCGCGGGCTACCTGATTTCCACCGCCGACGGCGAACCGATCAGCGTGTTCGGCTGGTTCTCCGTGCCGGCAACCCTCAGCGGGCTGCCCGACCAGGCAGACGTCGCGGGTGAAATCCATCTCTACCTGGCCTGGGCGCTGGTGGTCTTCGCCGTCCTCCATGCCCTGGCCGCCCTCAAGCATCACTTCGTCGACCGCGACCCGACCCTAAAGCGCATGCTCGGTCGCTCGTCGAATGATCAACAACCACGTTAAGGAGAATGTCCATGCTGAAGAAGACCCTTGCCGCGCTGGCGCTCGGCTCCGCACTGTTCACCGCCGGCCAGGCAATGGCCGCGGACTACAAGATCGACAAGGAAGGCCAGCACGCCTTCATCGAGTTCCGCATCAAGCACCTGGGCTATAGCTGGCTGTACGGCCGCTTCAACGACTTCGACGGCAGCTTCACCTTCGACGAGAAGAACCCGTCGGCCGACAAGGTCAAGGTGACCATCAACACCAACAGCGTGGACACCAACCATGCCGAGCGTGACAAGCACCTGCGCAGCGGTGATTTCCTCAACGTCAGCAAGAACCCGACCGCTACCTTCGAATCCACCGAAGTGAAGGCCAACGGCGACAGCGCCGACATCACCGGCAACCTGACCCTGAACGGCGTGACCAAGCCGGTCACCATCAAGGCCAAGCTGATCGGCCAGGGCGACGACCCGTGGGGCGGCTACCGTGCCGGCTTCGAAGGCAGCGCCACCCTGAAGCTGAAAGACTTCGGCATCAAGATGGACCTCGGCCCGGCATCCCAGGAAGTCGAGCTGCTGCTCTCCGTCGAAGGCATTCGCCAGTAAGCGGATACCTGAAACGAAAAACGCCGGCGATCGCCGGCGTTTTTCATTGTGCTTCGAAAAGAATGTTCTTAAATATCCTCAAGCGGTTGCGCGGCCAGGCACTGGTCGAGGAGATGCACCAGGGTGGCCTGTTCCACCGGGGTGAGCGGGGCAAACAACTCGTCATGCACGCGTGACATGATGGCCTCCGCATGCTGGTGGATGGCCAGCCCCTCGTCGGTGAGGAAGAGCTGGAAGCTGCGCTGGTCGCTGGGGTTGCGCTCGCGGCGGACCAGGTTTCTTCCCTCCAGCTCGCGGATCTTCCGGGTGATCAGTGCCTTGTCGCGGCACATCTGGCGTCCCAGGTCCTGCAGGTTCAGCCCGCGTTGTTCGTCGATAAGCTTCAATACATGGACGTCGGGCGGGGTCAGGTCGAGTCGCTGGCAATCGAGCTCGCTCTGGATGCGCGTCCGCACATGCTGGAAGACCGCCATCAGCGCGGGCATCAGGTCGGGATTCACGGGGTAGTTCATTGGTTTGGCCGAGTAAACCTAATGTAAATGTGGTTGATCCAGTCAACTATTTTGCTTATTTTAGTTGACCTTATCAACCTTGTTTCAGGTTCTGAATATGGGCCATGGCGCCGGGTGGATAACCGGCCATCGAGCTAAAACGTTTCAGGTGTTTTCACGCGAGGCTTTCGGACGTTTACAAACACCTATGAATGTAAGTATTTTGCCTGCCTTCTTCGAGCCGGTGCAGCGCCTTCACGCTGCATCGGCCGCTTTCGCTCATGAGGACAACGCTATGCAACGAACGCCAGCCATGCGTGTACTGGTTCCGGCCCTGCTGGTCGCGATTTCGGCCCTTTCCGGGTGCGGAAAAAGCGAGGCGCCGCCGCCGGCGCAAACGCCGGAGGTCGGGATCGTGACCCTGGAAGCGCAGACGGTGACCCTGAATACCGAGCTGCCGGGCCGGACCAATGCGTTCCGCATCGCCGAGGTGCGTCCCCAGGTGAACGGCATCATCCTCAAGCGCCTGTTCAAGGAAGGCAGCGACGTCAAGGCCGGGCAGCAGCTCTACCAGATCGACCCCGCCACCTACGAGGCCGACTACCAGAGCGCCCAGGCCAACCTGGCTTCGACCCAGGAGCAGGCCCAGCGCTACAAGCTGCTGGTCGCCGACCAGGCCGTGAGCAAGCAGCAGTACGCCGACGCCAATGCCGCCTACCTGCAGTCCAAGGCGGCGGTGGAGCAGGCGCGGATCAACCTGCGCTACACCAAGGTGCTGTCGCCGATCTCCGGCCGCATCGGCCGTTCCGCGGTGACCGAAGGCGCCCTGGTGACCAACGGCCAGGCCAACGCGATGGCCACCGTGCAACAGCTCGACCCGATCTACGTCGACGTCACCCAGCCGTCCACCGCCCTGCTGCGCCTGCGCCGCGAACTGGCCAGCGGCCAGTTGGAGCGCGCCGGCGACAACGCGGCGAAGGTCTCCCTGAAGCTGGAGGACGGTAGCCAATACCCGCTGGAAGGTCGCCTCGAATTCTCCGAGGTTTCCGTCGACGAAGGCACCGGCTCGGTCACCATCCGCGCCGTGTTCCCCAACCCGAACAACGAGCTGCTGCCCGGCATGTTCGTTCACGCGCAGTTGCAGGAAGGCGTCAAGCAGAAGGCCATCCTCGCTCCGCAGCAAGGCGTGACCCGCGACCTCAAGGGCCAGGCTACCGCGCTGGTGGTGAACGCGCAGAACAAGGTCGAGCTGCGGGTGATCAAGGCCGACCGGGTGATCGGCGACAAATGGCTGGTTACCGAAGGCCTGAACGCCGGCGACAAGATCATTACCGAAGGCCTGCAGTTCGTGCAGCCGGGTGTCGAGGTGAAGACCGTGCCGGCGAAGAATGTCGCGTCCGCGCAGAAGGCCGACGCCGCTCCGGCGAAAACCGACAGCAAGGGCTGATCAAGGGGATTCGTAATGTCGAAGTTTTTCATTGATAGGCCCATTTTCGCGTGGGTGATCGCCTTGGTGATCATGCTCGCGGGCGGCCTGTCGATCCTCAGTCTGCCGGTCAACCAGTACCCGGCCATCGCCCCGCCGGCCATCGCCGTGCAGGTGAGCTACCCGGGCGCCTCGGCCGAGACGGTGCAGGACACCGTGGTCCAGGTGATCGAGCAGCAGATGAACGGGATCGACAATCTGCGCTACATCTCCTCGGAGAGTAACTCCGACGGCAGCATGACCATCACCGTGACCTTCGAACAGGGCACCGACCCCGACATCGCCCAGGTCCAGGTGCAGAACAAGCTGCAACTGGCCACCCCGCTACTGCCGCAGGAAGTGCAGCGCCAGGGGATCCGGGTGACCAAGGCGGTGAAGAACTTCCTCATGGTGGTCGGTGTGGTTTCCACCGACGGCAGCATGACCAAGGAAGACCTGTCGAACTACATCGTTTCCAACATCCAGGACCCGCTCTCGCGGACCAAGGGCGTCGGTGACTTCCAGGTGTTCGGCTCGCAGTACTCGATGCGCATCTGGCTCGACCCGGCCAAGCTGAACAGCTACCAGCTGACCCCCGGCGACGTGAGCAGCGCGATCCAGGCGCAGAACGTGCAGATTTCCTCCGGCCAGCTCGGCGGCTTGCCGGCGGTCAAGGGCCAGCAGCTCAACGCCACCATCATCGGCAAGACCCGCCTGCAGACCGCGGAGCAATTCGAGAACATCCTGCTCAAGGTCAATCCCGACGGTTCCCAGGTGCGCCTGAAGGACGTCGCCGATGTAGGCCTGGGCGGCCAGGACTACAGCATCAACGCGCAGTTCAACGGCAGCCCGGCGTCCGGTATCGCGATCAAGCTGGCCACCGGCGCCAACGCGCTGGATACCGCCAAGGCGATCCGCCAGACCATCGCCAACCTGGAACCGTTCATGCCGCAGGGCATGAAGGTGGTCTACCCGTACGACACCACCCCGGTGGTCTCGGCCTCGATCCATGAGGTAGTGAAGACCCTCGGCGAGGCGATCCTCCTCGTGTTCCTGGTGATGTACCTGTTCCTGCAGAACTTCCGCGCCACGCTGATCCCGACCATCGCCGTACCGGTGGTGCTGCTGGGGACCTTCGGCGTGCTCGCCGCGTTCGGCTTCTCGATCAACACCCTGACCATGTTCGGCATGGTGCTGGCCATCGGCTTGCTGGTGGACGACGCCATCGTGGTGGTGGAGAACGTCGAGCGGGTGATGGCCGAGGAAGGCCTGTCGCCAAGGGAGGCGGCGCGCAAGTCCATGGGCCAGATCCAGGGCGCGCTGGTCGGTATCGCCATGGTGCTCTCGGCGGTATTCCTACCGATGGCGTTCTTCGGCGGCTCCACCGGGGTGATCTACCGGCAGTTCTCCATCACCATCGTGTCGGCCATGGCCCTCTCGGTGATCGTGGCGCTGATCCTCACCCCGGCGCTCTGCGCGACCATGCTCAAGCCGATCGAGAAAGGCGACCATGGCGAGCACAAGGGCGGCTTCTTCGGCTGGTTCAACCGGATGTTCCTTTCCACCACCCACGGCTACGAGCGGGGCGTGGCGTCGATCCTCAAGCATCGCGCGCCGTACCTGCTGATCTACGTGGTGATCGTGGCCGGGATGATCTGGATGTTCACCCGCATTCCCACCGCGTTCCTTCCCGACGAGGACCAGGGCGTACTGTTCGCCCAGGTACAGACCCCGCCGGGCTCCAGTGCCGAGCGTACCCAGGTGGTGGTGGACTCGATGCGCGAATACCTGCTGGAGAAGGAAAGCTCTTCGGTCAGCTCGGTGTTCACCGTGACCGGCTTCAACTTCGCCGGCCGCGGCCAGAGTTCGGGCATGGCGTTCATCATGCTCAAGCCCTGGGAAGAGCGTCCCGGTGGCGAGAACAGCGTGTTCGAACTGGCCAAGCGCGCGCAGATGCACTTCTTCAGCTTCAAGGACGCGATGGTGTTCGCCTTCGCGCCGCCGTCGGTTCTGGAACTGGGTAACGCCACCGGCTTCGACCTGTTCCTCCAGGACCAGGCGGGTGTCGGCCACGAAGTCCTGCTCCAGGCGCGCAACAAGTTCCTCATGCTCGCCGCGCAGAACCCGGCGCTGCAACGCGTGCGCCCCAACGGCATGAGCGACGAACCGCAGTACAAGCTGGAGATCGACGACGAGAAGGCCAGCGCCCTCGGCGTGTCCCTTGCCGACATCAACAGCACCGTGTCCATCGCCTGGGGTTCGAGCTACGTCAACGACTTCATCGACCGTGGCCGGGTCAAGCGGGTCTACCTGCAGGGCAGGCCGGACGCGCGGATGAACCCGGACGACCTGAGCAAGTGGTACGTGCGCAACGACAAGGGCGAGATGGTGCCGTTCAACGCCTTCGCCACCGGCAAGTGGGAATACGGTTCGCCGAAGCTGGAGCGCTACAATGGCGTGCCGGCGATGGAGATCCTCGGCGAGCCGGCGCCCGGCCTGAGTTCCGGTGACGCCATGGCGGCGGTCGAGGAGATCGTCAAGCAATTGCCGAAAGGCGTTGGCTACTCCTGGACCGGCCTGTCCTACGAGGAGCGCTTGTCCGGCTCGCAGGCGCCGGCGCTGTATGCGCTGTCGCTGCTGGTGGTGTTCCTCTGCCTGGCGGCCCTGTACGAAAGCTGGTCGATTCCGTTCTCGGTGATGCTGGTGGTGCCGTTGGGCGTGATCGGCGCGCTGCTGGCGACGTCCATGCGCGGCCTGTCCAACGACGTGTTCTTCCAGGTGGGCCTGTTGACGACCATCGGCCTGTCGGCGAAGAACGCCATTCTCATCGTGGAGTTCGCCAAGGAGCTGCACGAGCAGGGCAAGGGCATCGTCGAGGCGGCCATCGAAGCCTGCCGCATGCGTCTGCGGCCGATCGTGATGACCTCCCTGGCGTTCATCCTCGGCGTGGTCCCGCTGGCGATCTCCACCGGCGCCGGCTCGGGCAGCCAGCATGCGATCGGTACCGGCGTGATCGGCGGCATGGTCACTGCGACCGTCCTGGCGATCTTCTGGGTACCGCTGTTCTACGTGGCGGTCAGCACGCTGTTCAAGGACGAGGCGTCCAAGCAGCAGGCGTCCGTCGAAAAGGGGCAATGATATGAAACGGTCCTTCCTTTCCCTGGCGGTAGCCGCTGTCGTTCTGTCCGGCTGCTCGCTGATCCCCGACTACCAGCGCCCCGAGGCGCCGGTAGCCGCGGCCTACCCGCAAGGGCAGGCCTACGGGCAGAACACCGGCGCGGCGGCCGTTCCGGCCGCCGACATCGGCTGGCGCGAGTTCTTCCGCGACCCGCAGTTGCAGCAACTGATCGGCGTGGCGCTGGAAAACAACCGCGACCTGCGGGTCGCCGCGCTGAACGTCGAGGCCTTCCGGGCGCAGTACCGCATCCAGCGGGCCGACCTGTTCCCGCGGATCGGCGTGGACGGTAGCGGCACCCGCCAGCGTTTGCCGGGCGACCTGTCGACCACCGGCAGTCCGGCGATTTCCAGCCAGTACGGGGTGACCCTGGGCACTACCGCCTGGGAACTCGATCTCTTCGGCCGCCTGCGCAGCCTGCGCGACCAGGCCCTGGAGCAGTACCTGGCGACCGAACAGGCGCAGCGCAGCGCGCAGACCACCCTGGTGGCCAGCGTGGCGACCGCCTACCTGACGCTGAAGGCCGACCAGGCGCAGTTGCAGCTGACCAAGGACACCCTGGGCACCTACCAGAAGAGTTTCGACCTGACCCAGCGCAGCTACGACGTCGGCGTCGCCTCCGCGCTCGACCTGCGCCAGGCGCAGACCGCCGTGGAAGGCGCCCGCGCGACCCTGGCGCAGTACACCCGCCTGGTAGCCCAGGACCAGAATGCGCTGGTCCTGCTGCTGGGCTCCGGGATCCCGGCGAACCTGCCGCAAGGCCTGGGCCTGGACCAGACCCTGCTGACCGAAGTGCCGGCGGGTCTGCCGTCGGACCTGCTGCAACGGCGCCCGGACATCCTCGAGGCCGAGCACCAGCTCATGGCTGCCAACGCCAGCATCGGCGCCGCGCGCGCGGCGTTCTTCCCGAGCATCAGCCTGACCGCCAACGCCGGCACCATGAGCCGCCAACTGTCCGGCCTGTTCGACGCCGGTTCGGGTTCCTGGTTGTTCCAGCCGTCGATCAACCTGCCGATCTTCACCGCCGGCAGCCTGCGTGCCAGCCTGGACTACGCGAAGATCCAGAAGGACATCAACGTCGCGCAGTACGAGAAGGCGATCCAGACGGCGTTCCAGGAAGTCGCCGACGGCCTGGCCGCGCGCGGTACCTTCACCGAGCAGTTGCAGGCGCAGCGCGATCTGGTCAAGGCCAGCGACGAGTACTACCAGCTCGCCGACAAGCGCTATCGCACGGGGGTGGACAACTACCTGACCCTGCTCGACGCGCAACGCTCGCTGTTCACCGCGCAGCAGCAACTGATCACCGACCGCCTCAATCAGCTGACCAGCGAGGTCAACCTGTACAAGGCCCTCGGCGGCGGCTGGAACCAGCAGACCGTGACCCAGCAGCAGACCGCGAAGAAGGAAGATCCCCAGGCCTGATCGCCTTCCGCGCCATGCAAGAACGCCGACCCTAGGGTCGGCGTTTTTTTATCCTCGCGGAAGTCGGCGGGTCCGCGTCACGGACCCGCTCGGCCTTAGCGGTTGCGGGTCAGCAGTGCGGGGCGCTCGCCCTTGCGCCGCGGTTCCAGCTCGTCGAGCTGCTCGGCGGTGGGGAAGCGATCCATGCGCACCAGGTCGCGCTTGTTGATCACCACCGGCTGGCGGCTCGGCTGCTTGCCGGTGCCATACTCGGACGGCTCGCGCAGCGGCGCGTCGCTCATCCGCGAGGCATTCTCGCGACCCTGGCCGCGCGGCTTGCCGGCGCGCGGTTTCTTCGCCTTGCCCTGGCCGGCACCCTGACCGCGAGCGCCGCCTTGAGCGGCGCCCTGGCTCTTGCCGCGAGCTTGGCCCTGGCCTTGGCCACGACCCTGCTGGCCGGTGCCGCCCTGGGGTTTCTGCTGGCCACCGCGGCGTCCGCGTCCCTTGTTTTCCTGGCCCTGGTAGGGGCTGACGTAGTCGGCGCGGTTGCCGAAATTGTCGAAGTCGTCGTCGAGGAACTCTTCCGGATCGCGATTACCGTCGACTTCCGGCGGCCGATTGGGCTTGGCCGGACGCGCTTCGCGGCTCTGCCGCGGCTGCTGCGCTTGGCCGGCCTCGCGGTTTTCCTTGTTCTTGCCACCGCGACGGCGGCGCTTTCCAGCCGGCTTCTCGGTACCGTCCTGGGCCGCAGCGACATTGCTGTCGGGGTTGCTCGCCTGGGCGTCTTTCGGCTTGCGCTCGCGGCTGCTGCGCCGTTCCTTGTCGCGGCGCGGCTGCTTCTGCGGCGCTTCGCGGGGCTCCGGCTGGGCCACCTCGGGCAGCACGGCCTCGGGGTCGAAACCCTGGGCATCGCCATCGGGAATACGCTGTCTGGTCATCTTCTCGATGGCCTTGAGCAGCTTCTCTTCGTCCGGCGCCACCAGCGAGATCGCCTCGCCGCTGCGTCCGGCTCGGCCGGTACGGCCGATGCGGTGGACATAGTCTTCCTCGACGTTGGGCAGCTCGTAGTTGACCACATGGGGCAACTGGTCGATATCCAGGCCGCGGGCGGCGATGTCGGTCGCCACCAGGATGCGCACGTCGTTGGCCTTGAAGTCGGCCAGCGCCTTGGTCCGCGCGTTCTGGCTCTTGTTGCCATGGATCGCGGCGGCCGGCAGGCCGTGCTTGGTCAGGTACTCGGCGAGACGGTTGGCGCCGTGCTTGGTACGGGTGAAGACCAGCACCTGTTCCCAGGCGCCGACGGTTACCAGGTGCGCCAGCAGGGCGCGCTTCTGCGGCGCCGGCAGGCGGAACACGCGTTGCTCGATGCGCTCGACCGTGGTGTTCGGCGGCGTTACCTCGATGCGTTCCGGGTTGTGCAGGAGCTTGTTGGCGAGGTCGACGATGTCTTTCGAGAAGGTTGCCGAGAACAGCAGGTTCTGGCGCTTGGGCGGCAGCTTGGCGAGAACCTTCTTCACATCGTGGATGAAGCCCATGTCGAGCATGCGGTCGGCTTCGTCGAGGACGAGGATTTCCACGTGGGACAGGTCGACCTTGTTCTGCCCGGCCAGGTCGAGCAGGCGGCCGGGGCAGGCGACGAGTACGTCGACGCCCTTGGCCAGGGCCTGGATCTGCGGGTTCATGCCAACCCCACCGAAGATGCAGGTGCTGTTCAGCGGCAGGTCGCGGGCGTAGACCTTGAAGCTGTCATGCACCTGGGCGGCCAGCTCACGGGTCGGGGTCAGTACCAGCACGCGCGCCTGGCGCGGGCCGTGGCGGTGTTCGCGGTCGGGATGACCGGCGGGGAACAGGCGCTCCAGTACCGGCAGGGCGAAACCACCGGTCTTGCCGGTGCCGGTCTGTGCCGCAACCATCAGGTCGCGACCTTGCAACACGGCGGGAATCGCCCGCTGTTGCACGGGAGTGGGCTGGCTGTAGCCCGCAGCCTCCACAGCGCGGGCAAGCGCCTCGGAGAGTCCGAGGGAAGAAAAGGACATGCGGGTTTTCCTATATGGGCCGGGGCGAGGCCGGCTGCTGTGAAATCACCAAGTTCTGCGAACTCCTGTCTACCTTCGGGCCCTGTCGGCCAGGGCGGAAGGTCTGGCCGCGGCGCTGCGTATGCGCTCGGTGGCCGGTGTCGAACGGGTGCCCTCGCGGGCATGGCCGCGCACCTGGTCGGGGGCGCTGGCCGGTTCGCTCCCGGCCCTGGGTGGGGGGGCCGGGGGCAGCGTCAACGGAGGCCTGCGGTCAGAGCAGGTCACGCTGGCGCAAATGCTGACGGATCTCGTTGGCCCGGGAGCCAAGGAGGTTGCGCAGCAAGCTGTGATTCAGCCAATCCTCGATTTGTTCCGCAATCGGTTCCTGCGGATAGCGTTCGATGGCATTGGTCGCGGCTTTCTCCCACCAGACGGGGCCGCAGGCCCGGTCGAACTCGTTACTGTATTCGTGGCAACCGTAGAGCAGTTCGATACTGAACTGGCGCATCGGAGCCGGCAACGGCAGGGTTCCCAGCTTGTACAGCAGACGCTTGGCACGCGGTGGGCGTGGCAGTCGATCGGTCACCTTGAGGGTGTCGTCGAGGGCTGCAGCGCTGAGAAGGGAGGAACCGTGCTTGCACAACCAGGCCTGGATCTTCGCGCGGAACAGCTGTTTCCGGCTCCAGTAATGGTGGATCAGGTCGGTACAACCCACCAGCTCCAGCCGCTTGTGGGCGGCGACGGCCAGGACGAATTCCTCAAGAGTATAGGCACCGTTGGCAATTGGATAGAGTTCATCCATTAATTCCAACGAACGGTCGAGTATTTTCGCCTCTTCCCGAGGCAGGCCGATGACGCCGGAGTTGAGCTGGTGCATCTCGTCGTCGGCCCAGCCGCGCTCGAACAGGTAGGGCGAGAGGTCGCGGTAGAGCGGGAAGTTACGGTGTTCGCCATAGCGCGCGCCGATCGCGTTGCACAGCAGGCTGCCGGGCTGGATGCGGTCGAACAGGCGCAGGGGCGAACTGTGGAAGAAGGTATCGGTGTCGATCAGCAATGCCTGGTCGGCGTCTTCCAGGGCGTCGCGCAGGGCCACGTGCTTGGCGCGGAAGTGATAGCCGTGCGGTTGGCACCAGGCGACCAACTCCTCGGCCGTCACTTCGCGGACCTGCACCGGCAGGCCGGCGTAGGGACTGGGGTCGTCGGTATAGACCCTGACCGTCAGGCCATGCGCCGCCCCGTCGCGGAGGTGGGCGAAGGCGCTGGCGATGCTGAACAGGGCTTCCTGGTGGTAGGTCTGTCGCCCGTAGACCAGGTAGATCAGATGCTTGCGTGAGTTGGCCATGTCTGTCGTGGATCGCGTGAGAGGCTTCCCTGCCGGTATACGCTGCCGGGCCGAACCGCGTGGGCGGTATCAGCGTGGCAGCTGGAGATTCTTCCAGATCGCCAGGCTCGGATCGGCCTGGTTCAAAGTATAGAAATGCAGTCCCGGTGCGCCGCCCTCCAGCAGGCGTTCGCACATCTCGCTGATGACCTGCTCGCCGAAGGCCTGGATGCTGCGGCTGTCGTCGCCGTAGGCTTCCAGTTGCTTGCGGATCCAGCGCGGCAGTTCGGCGCCGCAGGCGTCGGAGAAGCGCGCCAGCTTGGAGTAGTTGGTGATCGGCATGATGCCGGGGACCACCGGGATGTCCACGCCGAGCTTGGCGACCCGCTCGACGAAGTAGAAATAGGCATCGGCGTTGAAGAAGTACTGGGTGATGGCGCTGCTGGCGCCGGCCTTCACCTTGCGCACGAAGTTCGCCAGGTCATCCTCGAAGCTGCGCGCCTGGGGGTGGACTTCCGGATAGGCGGCGACCTCGATGTGGAAGTGGTCGCCGGTCTCGGTGCGGATGAAGTCCACCAGTTCGTTGGCGTAGCGCAGTTCGCCGCTGGCCATGCCCATGCCCGACGGCAGGTCGCCGCGCAGGGCGACGATGCGGCGGATGCCGGCCTCGCGGTAGCGGCCGAGCAGTTCGCGCAACTCGGCTTTCGAGTCGCCGACACAGGACAGGTGGGGCGCGGTCGGCACCTTCACCTCGCCGTCCAGTTGCAGCACGGTACTCAACGTGCGGTCGCGGGTGGATCCGCCGGCGCCGTAGGTGCAGGAGAAGAAGTCGGGCTTGTAGCCCGCCAGGTTGCGGGCGGTGGCCAACAGCTTTTCATGGCCGGCCTCGGTCTTCGCCGGGAAGAACTCGAAGCTGAAACGGCGTTCGCTCTGACTCATGATCGGTTCCTTGGACGCGACCACGGCCGCGCCTCTTCTTGTTGATTCCGACTAGCGCCGGGTACTTCAGTAGTACTGGCGGTAGTGCTCGATTTTTTCCCGCAGGCGTCGGGCCGTCGCGGCGTGGGCATGGCCGAGGCGAGCGAGGATCAGCTGCGACTCCTGGTGGTAGTTCGCGATCTTGTCCTGGTTCCAGGTCTGCGGCGGTGGCTGCAGGTTGGTGATGCGGTCGCACAGCTTGACCAGGGCGTACTGCGCCGGGCCCTCGGCAAGCGCCTGGAGATAGTCGTCGAGGGAACGCTTGGGGCCGTCGCCCACGCGCTTGCTCAGGGCCTGCACGCCGGCACAGACGAACTCGCCGAACTGTTGCCGCAGCTCCTCGGGTGAGGTCGCCGTGTCTTCCAGGGTGTCGTGCAGGACCGCGATCTGCAGGGTTTCCCCGAGCCGTTCGATGGCACCGTCGCGATCGGCGGCCAGCAGCTCGTTGGCGACCATGCCCAGGTGCACCAGATAAGGCAGCGGCGAGCCGCTGAGGGTCTGGTTGCGGTGGGCGCGGGCGGCGAACAGCCAGGCCTGGTTGTAGCGATCGGCGAGGTGCGTGGACATCGTGGGAGCGCTCATGCGAACGGGGCAGGCGCATGGCGCCTGCCCCGTGGTCCGCTTAGTAGCGATAGGTGTCCGGCTTGAACGGGCCTTCCACGCTCACGCCGATGTACTCGGCCTGTTTCGGGGTCAGCTGGGTGACCACGCCGCCGAAGCCCTTGACCATCTCCAGGGCCACTTCCTCGTCGAGCTTCTTCGGCAGCACTTCGACGCTCAGGCGCTTGGCCTTCTCGGCGGCCGGCAGGTCGGCGTACTTCTGCTCGAACAGGTGGATCTGCGCCAGCACCTGGTTGGCGAAGGAACCGTCCATGATCCGGCTCGGATGGCCGGTGGCGTTGCCCAGGTTGACCAGGCGGCCCTCAGCGAGAAGGATCAGGTAGTCGTCGTTGTGCGCGTCGAAACCGTCCTTGCCGGTGCGGTGGATCTTGTGCACCTGCGGCTTGACCTCTTCCCAGGCCCAGTTCTTGCGCATGAAGGCGGTGTCGATCTCGTTGTCGAAGTGGCCGATGTTGCAGACCACCGCGCGTTTCTTCAGCGCCTTGAGCATGTTGGCGTCGCAGACGTTGACGTTGCCGGTGGTGGTGACGATCAGGTCGATCTTGCCCAGCAGCGCGGCGTCGATGCTGGCCTCGGTGCCGTCGTTGATGCCGTTCTTGTACGGCGATACGACTTCGAAGCCGTCCATGCAGGCCTGCATGGCGCAGATCGGGTCGACTTCCGCGACCTTGACGATCATGCCTTCCTGGCGCAGCGACTGCGAGGAGCCCTTGCCCACGTCGCCGTAGCCGATCACCAGGGCCTGCTTGCCCGACAGCAGGTGGTCGGTGCCGCGCTTGATGGCGTCGTTGAGGCTATGGCGGCAGCCGTACTTGTTGTCGTTCTTGCTCTTGGTCACCGAGTCGTTGACGTTGATCGCCGGGACTTTCAGGGTGCCGTTCTTGAGCATGTCGAGCAGGCGGTGGACCCCGGTGGTGGTCTCTTCGGTGATGCCGTGGATGCGCTCGAGCATCTGCGGGTATTTCTTGTGCAGGATCTCGGTCAGGTCACCGCCGTCGTCCAGCACCATGTTGGCGTCCCACGGCTGGCCGTCCTTGAGGATGGTCTGCTCGATGCACCATTCGTACTCTTCCTCGGTCTCGCCCTTCCAGGCGAACACCGGGATGCCGGCTGCGGCGATGGCGGCGGCGGCCTGGTCCTGGGTGGAGAAGATGTTGCAGCTCGACCAGCGGACTTCGGCGCCCAGCGCGACCAGGGTCTCGATCAGCACGCCGGTCTGGATGGTCATGTGGATGCAACCGAGGATCTTCGCGCCTTTCAGCGGCTGCTGGCCGGCATACTTGCGGCGCAGGCCCATCAGTGCGGGCATTTCCGATTCGGCGATGATCAGCTCGCGGCGGCCCCAGGCGGCCAGGGTGATGTCGGCGACCTTGTAGTCGGTGAAACCGGCGGGCGTCATGACAGCGCTCATGCGTAACTCTCCATTCGTTGTCTGCGAATGGGCGCCGTTGGTGCGTTGACAGACCGGCGAGGCCGGCCTGAGAGCGCGCTCCGTTCGAGCCTGACAGGCCTAGGCCTGCTGCAGCGCCCCTCGAACGGAAGGCGGGAGCGACCCGAAGGGCCGCCTGAGCGGGCGATTATAGCGGCGCCACATGAAACTCCCAAGTCACCCCTGATACGCCGCTCGTCGCCGTGCGTCGCGTCCTCGGGCTGCGGCGATGCACCGCAGCGCAGAAGCGCGGGGAATTTGCGTGTCAGGATGCTAGAGTGCGCGGTCATGAGAATCGCTCCCATCTCCCGCTCACCGCTGCTGCAGTGGCTGAGCTTCGCCCTCTGTGCCTGCGTGCTGGTCAACGCGCTGGCTTGCGGCGTCCTGCACCTGCAGGCGCTGGGAGTGGGCAGCGACAAAGGGCAGAAGGCCAGCGTCGGGCTGTTCTGCGTCGCCGGTGCCAGCCAATGGCTATCCCTGGATCCCGACGACGGGTCCGCCGGCGATCCGGTACCGGTCAATCCCCAGTTGCCGGTGAGCTGCCCGATGTGCAGCGCCCTGGTGCTGTTCGTCGCGCTCGGGGTGATCTGGTCCTGGCGCTTGCAACGGCGACGCCAGGCGCGTTTCCGCCCGCCCGCCACGCGCGAGCCGGTGCCGCCCCGGTACGTCTGGCCGCCGGCCAACCCGCGCGCTTCCCCCGCCTGATCCTGAACGCCCGCCGCGCCGGGCATTTGCATCCGTCGCCCGTCCTGCCTCGTCCGCGCAGCGCTCGCCGCTGTCCATCCGGGCGAGGCGGGCGTGCCCACCATGCCTTGCTTCAGGATCGCTCGATGAAAAAGCACTCCACGGCCCGCCGCGTCCTCGCGCTGGGTCTCAACCTCACCCTGGCCGGCGTTCCGGCCTTGCTCTGGGCCGATGAGGAACCCACCGAACTGCCCGCCCTCACCGTCAGCGCCGGCGCCGCCGGGGAAACCCCGCCGGCCCTCGATCTCGACGACAGCGCCGGTGGCGGCTCGCGCCTGGGCCTGAGCCTGCGCGAGACTCCCGGCTCGGTAAGCGTGGCCAACCGTGCCAGCTTCGAGCGGCGCGGCCTGCGCAGCACCCAGGACATCGCCAACAGCCTGCCCGGCGTGAACGCCTCGGCGCCGCCCGGCTTCGGCGGCTTCGTCACCTACCGCGGCTTCAGCTCGAACCAGGTCAACCAGTTGTTCAACGGCATTCCGGTGCAATACAGCAGCGCCATGCGTCCGCTGGACGACTGGATCGTCGACCGCGTCGAGCTGGTCGGCGGTCCGTCCTCCTTCCTCAACGGCGCCGGTGCCGTCGGCGGCTCGCTGGACTACATCAGCAAGCTCGCCGACCGCTACGGCGATTTCATGGAAGGCCGGGTGCGCTACGGCAGCTACGACGATTCGGAAGTCGCCTTCGGCTTCAACCAGGCCCTGGGCATCGGCCCCGAGCCGAAGCACTTCGTGCGCCTGGACGTCAGCCGCAGCGGCGGCAACGGCTACGTCGACCGCAATTCGCGCGAATCGTGGAACGTCGCTTTCTCCCTGCTCAGCGACCTGACCCCGGACCTTTCCCACACCCTGGCCCTGGAGTACCAGGACGAGCAGGAAGACAGCCCCTACTGGGGCACGCCGGTGCTCAATCCCTACGCCGGCGAGCTGAAGATCGACAAGAGCCGTCGCC
Source organism: Pseudomonas sp. 20-5 (assembly GCF_056782835.1). NCBI lineage: Bacteria > Pseudomonadati > Pseudomonadota > Gammaproteobacteria > Pseudomonadales > Pseudomonadaceae > Pseudomonas > Pseudomonas sp. 20-5. The sequence goes on from NZ_CM165584.1 coordinate 486,535, forward strand.
GCGAGAACTACAATGTCGCCGATGGCCGCTACGAACAGCGCGTGCGCTGGCTGCGCTCGATCCTCGAATACCGGGTCAGCGACAGCACGCGCTGGCGCAACACCTTCTACCACTACGACGCCGAGCGCGATTACCGCAACCTCGAGACCTACCGCTACAACGCCGACAACAGCGGGGTGGTGCGCTCCAACGCATTCCTCCAGCGCCACGACCAGCAGCTCAACGGCAACCGCTTCGAGCTACAGCACAGCCAGCCGCTGTTCGGACTGGCCAGCGACTGGGCGCTGGGCTTCGACTACAGCATCAACAAGCAGACGCGCTTCCCGAGTACCGCCTCCGGGCCGTTCGGTACGGTCGATCCGGCCAGTTTCGAGCCGGGCCACTTCTACGACCTGCCGGGCATGCGTCCCGGCCACCGGAAGGACCGCAGCAACGAGGTGCGCACCAGCGCGTTGTTCGCCGAGAACCGCCTGGGCCTGACCGACGAGCTTTCGCTGGTCACCGGGCTGCGCTACGACCACCTCGACCTCGACGTGCGCAACCATCGGACGGTGACCGCCAGCGATCCCGCACACTTCGAACGGCGCTGGGACGTGGTCACCGGGCGCGCCGGGCTGGTCTACCAGTTCACCCCGCACGCCAACGTCTACCTGCAATACAGTACCGCCGCCGACCCGCCGGGCGGGGTGCTGACCAGCGCCAGCTTCGGCCAGGTCCGCGACTACGACCTGTCCACCGGCGACCAGTGGGAGCTGGGCAGCAAGTTCGATTTCCTCGACGGTCGCGGCAGCGCCACCCTGGCCGCCTACCGCATCGTCCGCCGGGACTTCTCGGTGGCCGACCCGAACAACCCCAACCTCAGCGTGCCGGTGGGCCAGCAGACCTCCAGGGGCATCGAGGCCGCCGCCTCCCTGCGGATCACCCCGAAGCTGCTGGCCGAGGGCAATTTCGCCTGGGTCGACGCGCAGTACGACGAGTTCACCGAGAACGTCGGCGGCGTCGCCGTCTCGCGCAAGGGCAAGACGCCGCCGAACGTGCCGGAGCGGGTCGGCAACCTGTGGCTGACCTACGACTTCGACCCGGCCTGGCAGGGCGGGGTGGACGCGCGCTACGTGTCCTCGGTGTACGCCAACAACGCCAACACCTGGCACGTGCCGTCCTATACGGTCTACGGGACTTTCCTCAGCTACCGGCTGGACGAGCGCACGCGGATCACCGGGCGCGTGCGCAACCTCACCGACGAGGTCTACGCGCGCTTCGTGCAGAGCACGCCGCTGTACTACGTCGGCGACCCGCGCACCTTCGAGCTGAGCGTGCAGACGCGCTTCTGAGGAGTCGTCGATGAAACGCTACCTGTACCTGTGGCACCGCTGGCTGGGCATCGGCTGCTGCCTGCTGATGGTGCTCTGGTTCGTCTCCGGCATGGTCATGCTGTATGTCGGCTATCCCAAGCTGACTCCGCTGGAACGCCTGGCCCACCTGCCCGAGCTGGACGGCTGCGAGGCCTGCGTACCGCTGCGGACGGCCCTCGCCGGCGGCGATGGAAAGACCCCGCGGAGCATCCGGCTGGCCAGCGTAGGAGGCCTGCCGACCTACCTGCTGGACGATGCCGACGGACGCACGCGTGCGCTGGCGGCGCGCGACGGCCGACCGCTGGCGGTGGACGCGGACAGGGTGCTGGCTTCGGCCCGTGCCTTCAGCGGCGAAGTACCGATGCAGTTGCAAGGGCGGATCGAGGAAGACGCCTGGACCCATACCCGCAACCTCGATCCGCACCGGCCGCTATGGCGGGTGCAGACCGCGGACGAGCAGGGCCGGCTGCTCTACCTGTCCTCGCAGACCGGCGAGGTGGTACGCGACGCCAGCCGCCGGGAGCGCGCCTGGAACTGGCTCGGCGCCTGGCTGCACTGGCTCTATCCGCTGCGCGGCGGCTGGTTCGACGGGCAGTGGGCGAACCTGGTGATCGGCCTGTCGCTGCTGGCGACCCTGGCGACCGTCCTCGGCATCCTCGTCGGCCTGCTCCGCTGGCGCTTCCGCAAGCCCTACCGCAGCGGCTCGCGCTCGCCCTATGCGGGCGGTTTCCAGCGCTGGCACCACCTCGCCGGCCTGCTCTTCGGCGCGCTGGTGCTGAGCTGGATCTTCAGCGGGCTGATGTCGATGAATCCGTGGAACCTGTTCGGCCGCGGCACGCCGCTCGACCTCGCGGCCTACCAGGGCGGTAGCTGGGAGCGGGCGCTGCCCGCCGGACTGGAGGCGGACGCTGTCCTGCGGCGCTTGCGTGCCGCCGGGTTGCGGGTGCGCGAGCTGGAGTGGCGGGCGCTCGACGGCGAGCCCTATGCGCTCGGGCGCAGCGCCAGCGGCAACAGCCTGCTGCTGACGGCGGATGGCGAAATCCTCCGCGAGCTACCCGCGGATCGCCTGCTGGCGGCGGCTCGCGCGCTGCTGCCGGGCGTGCCGATGCAGGCCGAACGGTTGGAACGCTACGACTTCTATTACTACCCGCGCGAAGAACACAGCATGATGGGCTACCTGGAGCGGCGCCTGCCGGTCTGGCGCCTGCGTTTCGACGATCCCCGGCATACCTGGGTGCACCTGGATCCCTACAGCGGCGCGGTGGTTGGCGTGCTCGACGACGGTCGGCGCGGCAGCCGCTGGCTGTTTTCCCTGTTGCATAGCTGGGACTGGCTGCCGCTGCTGACCCGGCGTCCGCTGTGGGACCTGTGGATGCTCGGTTTCAGCCTCGGCGGCCTGGTGGTCTGCGCCAGCGGCTGCTGGATCGGCTGGCGTCGCCTGCGCGGCCGCCGTCCGAAGCGTCGCTGAGAGGGGCTACCTGGCAAGACTGGGCGTCGCCGCACGCCCGGATTTGCTGGTAGCCTTGGTTGAATTCGCAGTAATGGATCGCACATGGGCACACACAAGATCGAGATCCGCCGCCGCAACGTCGAGAAGATTCTCCTGGCCGCCGAAAAAGTCTTCGCCGAAAAAGGCTACGCCGGCACCTCCATGGGCAACATCGCCGAAGAAGCCGAACTGCCGCGCTCCAACCTGCACTACTACTTCAGCACCAAGGACGAGCTGTACCGCGACGTCCTCCTCGGCCTGCTCGAGGTCTGGAAGCAGGACGCCCTCTGCTTCGAGATGTTCGATGACCCAAGGGTGGTATTGACCAGCTATATCCGCGCGAAGATGAACCATTCGCGCACCCGCCCGCATGGCTCCAAGGTCTGGGCCAACGAAATCATGCATGGCGCGCCGCTGCTCGGCGCCACCCTCGACGACAGCCTCTACGAATGGGCCAAGATGAAGGAGGCGAAGATCCGCCAGTGGGTCGAGGAAAAGCGCATCCTGTCGATCGAACCGAGCAGCCTGCTCTACATGATCTGGGCCTCCACCCAGCACTACGCCGACTTCGGCTACCAGGTCGAGGTGCTCAACGGCCACCAGCCGCTCAGCGACATGCAGTTCGAAAGGGCGGTACAGACGGTGACCAGCGTGGTCCTGCGCGGAATCGGATTGGAGCCCTGAGCAGCGGAGCCTTCGCTAGAAGGCTCCGGCGATGGCTCAGCTGGCGCGGGTGAAGTCCACCGCTTCCGCCTGTTCGAGGAACACCGTGGTCTGCGCCGGGACCGTCTCGGCGAGCAGCCGTCCGCCGCGGATCGAGTAGCGCACCGGGACCTGCCGGCGCACCGCGTCGAAGCCGTCGCGGGCCGGCAGCACCAGCAGGTTGGCCGGATGGCCGACCTCGATGCCGTATTCCCGCAGGCCGAGGGTGCGGGCGCTGTTGCGGGTGATCAGGTCGAGGCCGCCGTCGATCTCGTCGTAGCCCATCATCTGCGTCACGTGCAGGCCCATGTGCAGCACCTGCAGCATGTTCGCGGTGCCCAGCGGGTACCAGGGGTCGAACACGTCGTCGTGGCCGAAGCAGGTGTTGATCCCGGCACCGAGCAGTTCCTTGACCCGGGTGATGCCGCGGCGCTTCGGGTAGTCGTCGAAGCGACCCTGCAGGTGGATGTTCACCAGCGGGTTGGCGACGAAGTTGATTCCCGACAGTTTCAGCAGGCGGAACAGCCGCGAGGTGTAGGCGCCGTTGTAGGAGTGCATCGCCGTGGTGTGGCTGGCGGTGACCCGTGCGCCGAGGCCGTCGCGATGGGCGAGCATGGCCAGGGTCTCGAGGAAGCGCGACTGCTCGTCGTCGATCTCGTCGCAATGCACGTCCACTGGCAGGTCGTAGCGCTTGGCCAGGTCGATGGCCTTGTGCAGCGACTCGACGCCCAGCTCGCGGGTGAATTCGAAATGCGGGATCGCCCCCACCACGTCGGCGCCCAGGCGCAGCGACTCCTCCAGCAGTTCCAGGCCGTTGGGGTAGGAGAGAATGCCCTCCTGGGGGAAGGCGACGATCTGCAGGTCGACCCAGGGCGCCACTTCGCCGCGCACCTCGAGCATGGCCTTGAGCGCGGTGAGGGTCGGGTCGGAGACGTCGACGTGGCTGCGCACGTGCTGCACGCCGTTGGCGATCTGCCATTTCAGGGTCTGCCAGGCGCGCTGCTTGACGTCCTCGTGGCTGAGCAGGGCCTTGCGCTGGGCCCAGCGCTCGATGCCTTCGAACAGCGTGCCGGAGCGGTTCCACTCCGGCTGGCCGGCGGTCTGGGTGGTGTCGAGATGGATGTGCGGCTCGATGAACGGCGGCACGGCAAGACCGCCGGCGCCGTCCAGGCGCTCGCCGGCGTCGTCGGCGGACTGTTCCATCGGCACCAGGGTGGCGATACGGCCATCGGCGACACGCAGTTGCCAGAGACCTTCGCGGCCGCGCAGGCGCAGGTTGTCAATCAGCATGGAGGACCTCTTCTGGTTTGTTCGGGCTGCGGCTCAGCAGGGGATTGAGCAGCAGGTAGGCGATGGCGGCGCCGAGCACCGCGTTGACCGGCACGATCCCCGGCAGCCAGTGGCCGGCGGCGGTGCCGCAGGCGACGGCGAGGATCGCCGCCCAGTTGATTGCCTGGATGTCCGCGCAGGGGTGCTGGCGGTAGCGCCGGCGGCGACTCAGGTAGTCGGCGATGATCACCCCGCCGATGGGCGGGATGGCGGCGGAGAGGAAGGTCAGCCAGCCGACGAAGTGGTTGTACAGCCAGAGCGCGGCGAGGGTGCCGAGGGCGCCGTTGAGCATCGCCAGGAAGCGGCTGGAGAGGCCGGTGATGTTGGCGAAGCCGAGGCCGGAGGCATACAGCGCGTTGTCGTTGGTGGTCCAGATGTTCAGGCCGAGGACCAGGATCGCCGGGATCAGCAGGCCCTGGGCGATCATCACGTCGGAGATGTCCGACTTGCCCACCGCCGCCGCGCCGGCCGCGCCGAAGATGAACATCAGCGAGTTGCCGAGGAAGAACGCCACCAGGCACACCACCACGGCGGTACGCGCGCTGCGGCCGAAGCGGACGAAGTCGGCGGTGAGGGTGCCGGCGCTGACGAACGAGCCGACCACCAGGGCGATCGCGGTCGAGAGGCTCAGCGGCGCGCTCGGCGTCACCTGCTGCAGCGCCGCCAGGCCGCCGGCGTCGCGCACCGCGAGCCACACCGAGTAGCTGCCGAGGACGACGATCGCCGGGACCGCGATGGCCGACAGCAGGGTCAGACCGGCGATGCCGAAGAACACCGTGAGGGTCATCAGCGCCCCGGAGACCAGGATCAGCAGGTTGACGTCGAGGCCGGTGGCCTTGGCCACCGGGATGGCGAACATCGCTACGCCGACGCCGAACCAGCCGACCTGGGTGCCGCCGAGCAGCGCCGAGGGCAGCCAGGAGCCCTTGCTGCCGAACGAGTAATGCGCCAGCAGGTGGGTGGAAAGGCCGGTGCGCGCGCCGATGAAGCCGAGGATCGCGGTGTACAGGCCGAGCATCAGGTTGCCCAGCAGCACGGCGAGGAAGAAGTCGTCGTAGCTCAGGCCGGTGCCGAGGGTGCCGCCGGTCCACATGCTGGCGGAAAAGAAGGTCAGGCCGAGCATCACCACGCTCAGGGCCAGCGCGCTCTTGCGCGCCGCCAGCGGGACCGGTTGCTGGCTGTAGTTGCTGTCTGCGGACATGCGCGAGTCTCCGTGGGGCGCCGGCCGTCCGGGAGCGTCGGCCGGGCCGCGGCGAATGGTAGTCGAAGGCGGGTCGATCCGACAGACGCCGTTGCGCGTCGTCGGACCGCAGCGGCACGCAGGAAGCGTGCCGGCGCGCGGCAGGGCGGCGTCCGCCGGGGATGCGGGCGCCGCCCTGCGTTCAGGAGGCTTCGCGGTAAGGGTTGCGCGGATCCTGGGTCCAGTTGAGATAGGGCTTGCCGGTGTCCTGCGGCACCATTTCGATGCAGTTCTCCACCGGACAGGTGATCTGGCACAGGTTGCAGCCCACGCACTCGGCGTCGATCACTTCGTAGCGGTGCGTACCGTCGGCCCGGGGCAGGCTGGCGATGGCCTGGTGCGAGGTGTCCTCGCAGGCGATATGGCAGCGGCCGCAACCGATGCAGGCGTCCTGGTCGATGCGGGCGATCACCTGGTAGTTGATGTCCAGGTACTTCCAGTCGGTGGTATTGCCCACCGCGCCGCCGCTGAAGTCGGACAGCCGCTGGTAGCCATGGCTGTCCATCCAGCGCGCGAGACCGTCCTGCATGTCCTCGACGATACGGAAGCCGTGCAGCATCGCCGCCGTGCATACCTGCACCGCGCCGCAGCCGAGCGCGACGAATTCCGCTGCGTCGCGCCAGTTGCCGATACCGCCGATGCCGCAGATCGGCAGGCCGCGGGTCTGCGGGTCGCGGGCGATCTCGGCGACCATGTTCAGGGCGATCGGCTTCACCGCCGAGCCGCAGTAGCCGCCGTGGGTGCTCTGGGTGCCGACCACGGGGAGGGCGACCATGCGCTCCAGGTCGACGCTGGTGATCGAGTTGATGGTGTTGATCAGCGACACCGCGTCGGCGCCGCCGCGATGGGCGGCGCGCGCCGACTGGCGGATGTCGGTGATGTTGGGGGTGAGCTTGACGATCACCGGCAGCGAGCAGTGGGTCTTGCACCAGCGGGTGACCATCTCCACGTACTCCGGTACCTGGCCCACCGCCGCGCCCATGCCGCGCTCGGGCATGCCGTGGGGGCAACCGAAGTTCAGCTCGATACCGTCGGCGCCGGTGGCTTCCACCAGCGGCAGGATGTATTTCCACGACTCCTCGACGCAGGGCACCATCAGCGACACGATCAGCGCGCGGTCCGGCCAGTCCTTCTTCACCTGGGCGATCTCGCGCAGGTTGATCTCCAGCGAGCGGTCGGTGATCAGCTCGATGTTGTTGATCCCCTGCACCTGGCGGTTCGGTCCGAAGTGCGCGGAATAACGCGACGACACGTTGACCGCCGCGGGGTCTTCGCCGAGGGTCTTCCAGACCACCCCGCCCCAGCCCGCCTGGTAGGCGCGGACCACGTTGTAGGCCTTGTCGGTGGGCGGCGCGGAGGCCAGCCAGAAGGGGTTGGGCGACTTGATGCCGGCGAATTCGATAGACAGGTCGGCCATCACGCAGCCTCCACGTTGAGCATGAGTTGGGCGTGGATCGCTTCCGCCGCCAGTTTGCCGTGCTGCACCGCCTGCACGGTGAGGTCCTCGCCGAGCGCCACGCAGTCGCCGCCGGCGTAGATGCCGGGGATGCTGGTGCGCATCTGTCCGTCGACCTGGATGCGCTCGCCGTCGCGCCGCAGTTGCGCTGCCAGCGGATCGCCCAGGCTGGCGCCTTCGAAGGCCTGGCCGATAGCCTTGAAGATGGCGTCGGCGGCCAGTTCGAAGTGCTCGCCGGTGTCGCCCAGGCGACCGTTCTCCAGGCGCGTGCGGGCGAAGCGCATGCCGCGCACCCGGCCGTGCTCGTCAAGCAGTACCCGTTCCGGTCGGGCCCAGGTCAGCAGGCGCACCTGGCTGGCCTTGGCGATCTCCTGCTCGTGGCCGGTGGCGCCCATTTCCTCGAAGCCACGGCGGTAGACCAGGTTGACGTCGCGGGCGCCGAGCCGGCTCATCTGCACCGCCATGTCGATGGCGGTGTTGCCGGCGCCGATGACGATGCAACGGTCGGCGACGGGCAGGTCGAGCAGGTCGTCGCTCTGCCGCAGCTCGCGGATGTAGTCGGTGGCGGCGAGCAGGCCGGGGGCGTCCTCGTCTTCCAGGCCGAGGCGCTTGCTGGCGGCCAGGCCGATGCCGAGGAACACCGCGTCGTACTCGTCGTGCAGGGCGCCGAGCGCCAGGTTGTCGCCGAGACGCTGGCCGTGGCGCAGTTCGATACCGCCGATCTGCAGGAGGAATTCCACTTCGCGCCGGGCGAAGTCGTCCACCAGCTTGTAGCGGGCGATGCCGTACTCGTTGAGGCCGCCGGCCTTGGCGCGGGCCTCGAAGAGCACCACGTCGTGGCCGTGCATGGCCAGGCGGTGGGCGCAGGACAGCCCGGCCGGCCCGGCGCCGACCACGGCGATGCGCTTGCCGGTGGCCGGCGAGCGCTTGAACGGATGTTCGCCGAAGCCGACGTGGTCGAGGGCGTAGCGTTGCAACTGGCCGATCAGCACCGGTGCGCATTCCTGGGCGTTGTTGCGTACGCAGGCCCGCTGGCAGAGGATTTCCGTGGGGCAGACGCGGGCGCAGCTGCCGCCGAGGATGTTCGCCGAGAGGATCTTCTGCGCCGCGCCCTGGACATTCTCCTGGGCGATGCTGCGGATGAACCCGGGGATGTCGATCTCGGTCGGGCAGGCGTTGACGCAGGGCGCGTCGTAGCAGTACAGGCAGCGGGCGCTTTCCAGGGCGGCCTGGCGGGCGTTGAGCGGCGGCGCGAGGTCGGCGAAGCGCTCGGCGAGCGTGTCCGCGCCGGCGTCCGGACGGGGGAGGTGGTTCAGGGAATCGATCACGGTTGTAGCCTCTCTTCTGGTTTCTTCTCGGGGCAGTCAACGGCAATACGGCACCGTCCGGCCTCTACGGGCCGGTCCGGTATTGCGGGAAGGATCAGCGCTCGACGGCGACCGGGCGCTGGCGTTCGGCGCGGCGGCCGAGCACTTCGTACACCGACGGGTAGGCCGGGCGCTCCACGTAGCGTCCGGCGCCGGGTTCGGCGCGCAGGTCGCCGGCGGCCCAGAGCAGCTTGCCCTGGCTGATGGTGTGGCTGGGAATGCCGCGCACGGTGCGACCTTCGAAGATGTTGAAATCGACCCGCTGGTGATGGGTGGCGGCCGAGAGGGTGCGGCTGCCCTGCGGGTCCCAGAGCACCAGGTCGGCATCCGCGCCGACGCGGATCGCGCCCTTGCGCGGGAACAGGTTGAAGATCTTCGCGGTGTTGGTGGAGGTCAGCGCGACGAACTCGTGCATCGACAGGCGCCCGCTGTTGACCCCGGCGTCCCACAGCAGCGCCATGCGGTCCTCGATGCCGGCCGTGCCATTGGGAATCTTGCTGAAGTCGTCGCGGCCCATGGCCTTCTGCTCGGCGCAGAAGCAGCAGTGGTCGGTGGCGGTGGTATGCAGGTTGCCGGACTGCAGGCCGCGCCACAGCGCTTCCTGGTGTTCGACGGGACGGAACGGCGGGCTCATCACGTAGCCGGCCGCGGTGGCCCAGTCCGGGTGGCGGTAGACGCTGTCGTCGAGCAGCAGGTGCCCGGCCAGCACCTCGCCGTAGACCGGCTGGCCCTTGGCGCGGGCATAGGCGATCTCGTCCAGCGCCTCGCGGCTGGAAATATGCACCAGGTACAGCGGCGTACCCAGCGTCTCGGCGATGCGGATGGCGCGGCTGGCGGCCTCGCCCTCGACTTGCGGCGGACGCGACAGCGGATGCGCCTCGGGGCCGGTGAGGCCCTGGGCGAGGAGTTTCTGCTGCAGGTGGAAGACCAGTTCGCCGTTCTCCGCGTGCACCGTCGGCACCGCGCCCAGCTCCAGGCAGCGCTCGAAGCTGGCCACCAGGGTATCGTCGGCGGCCATGATGGCGTTCTTGTAGGCCATGAAGTGCTTGAAGCTGTTCACCCCGTGCTGTGCCACCAGCTCGCCCATTTCCCGGGCGACCTCGTCGCTCCACCAGGTGATGGCGACGTGGAAGCCGTAGTCCGCAGCGGATTTCTGCGCCCAGCCGCGCCAGGTGTGGAAGGCCTCCAGCAGCGACTGTCGCGGGTTGGGGATGACGAAGTCGATGATCGAGGTGGTCCCTCCGGCCAGCCCGGCCGCGGTGCCGCTGAAGAAGTCCTCGCTGGCCACCGTGCCCATGAAGGGCAACTGCATGTGGGTATGGGGGTCGATGCCGCCCGGCATCAGGTACTGGCCACCGCCGTCGAGGACGTCGCAGCCGGAGGGGGTTTCGAGGTTCTCGCCGATGGCCTGGATGAGGCCGTTGGCACAGAGCACGTCGGCTCGATAACTCTCTTCGTGAGTAACCACGGTGGCGCCACGGATCAACAGGGACATGCCGTCTTTCCTCGCAGGCTGACCGGTCGTTGCCGGTTCTTGAAATTGTTTTTTCGCCATGCGCCGAGGACTTTTGTAATCCTGTCAGCGCTGACAGGATTCGAATCTAGATGCTGATCATCGATTGAGCAAGATTATTTTCAAATGGTTGTTTGAGTTTGTAACTTATTGATTTTAAATAATTAAAAATAAATATCACCAAAATGGTGAGGGTTCTCACCATTTTGACGCGCTTGACAAGAATTCAAAAAGGTCGAGATTTCCCATGCAAAATCAGCCGCTTGAAAGCCGTGTTCGAACGGTTGTGGGGAGATGAAAAAAGTTCGCCTGCACTCCTTTGGTTCCTGACCGGGGCGACAGGCTCGCGCATTTCCCCCGGTGACACGCCGGACTGCCCGTCGGCGTGTCACCGACGTTGTCGATGAAGTGTTTCAGATCAGTCGGTTACCTCCAGTAGACCGGCCTGCCCAGTGACGTCGCGGGGTTTTCGGCACGCTTATTGAGTGCCGCCCGCCACGGCATTGTCCGGACCGGAGGTGCAGTACTGGTGGTGCGGTACTCCGGCCATCGCATTAGCCCGATGAGCGAATAGCTAAAAGAATTCTGGAGAGGCCCATGCAACAGAGCAGATCGGAAGTGACCGAGCGCGACGGCTTGGTCGAGCTGTCCGCCGGCAGCGACGTACTCGACAGCCCCCGCTACAACCACGACATCGCCCCGACCCGGGTGGAACAGCGTACCTGGAACAGGTGGCACATCACCGCGCTGTGGATCGGCATGTCCATCTGCGTGCCCACCTACACCCTCGGCGGCGTCCTCACCGCCTACTTCGGCCTCAGCGTCGGCGAAGCGCTGCTGGCGATCCTGCTGGCCAACCTGGTGGTGCTGATCCCGCTGACCCTCAATGCCTTCGCCGGCACCCGCTACGGCATTCCCTTCCCGGTGCTGCTGCGCGCTTCGTTCGGCATCATCGGCTCCAACGTGCCATGCCTGATCCGCGCCGTGGTCGCGTGCGGCTGGTTCGGCATCCAGACGCTGTTCGGCGGGCTGGCGATCCATCTCTTCCTCGGTTCGATCTTTCCCGCCTGGAAAGCCCTCGGCGGTACCGGCGAGGTGATCGGTTTCCTCCTGTTCTGGGGGCTGAACCTGTGGGTGGTGCTGCGCGGCGCGGAGTCGATCAAATGGCTGGAGACACTCTCGGCACCGCTGCTGGTGCTGGTCGGCCTCGGCCTGCTGGTGTGGGCGCTGCCGCACATATCGGTCAGCGAACTGCTGGCGCAGCCGCCGAAGCGCCCGGAAGGCGCCAGCGTCACCGGCTACTTCATGGCCGGGCTGACGGCGATGGTCGGCTTCTGGGCCACGCTGTCGCTGAACATCCCCGACTTCAGCCGCTATGCGCGTAGCCAGAAGGACCAGATACTCGGGCAGATCTTCGGCCTGCCGCTGACCATGTTCCTGTTCGCCGCCCTCGGCGTGGTGATGACCGCCGCCTCGGCTTCGCTGGTGGGCGAGACGGTTTCCGACCCGGTCAGCCTGATCGGCCACATCCCCAGCCCCGGCTGGGTGGCGGTGGCGATGGCGTTGATCATCGTCGCCACCCTCTCGACCAACACCGCGGCGAACATCGTCTCGCCGACCAACGACTTCCAGAACATCGCACCGAAACTCATCGGCCGCACCCGCGCCGTCTGGCTCACCGGTTTCATCGGCCTGGCGCTGATGGCCCACGAGTTGCTGAAGAAGCTCGGCTGGATCGTTTCCGACCTCAGCCTGGAAAGCGTCTACTCCAACTGGCTGCTCGGCTACTCCAGCCTGCTCGGGCCGATCGCGGGGATCATGGTGGTGGACTACTTCCTGGTGCGCAGGCAACGCCTCGACCTCGCCGGACTCTACCGCGACGACGTCTACCCGGCCTGGAACTGGCCCGGCTTCGCCGCCTTCGCGGTGCCGGTGGCGCTGACCGTCATGGCCCTCGGCAACCGCCAGTTCCACTGGTTCTACGACTACGGCTGGTTCACCGGCTCGCTGCTCGGCGGCGCGCTCTACTACGGCCTCTGCGGCCGCCGTGCGCGGAGCCCGGCGGCATTGGCCAAACCGCTGCCCTGATGGGCATACAGGCGGCCGGCGAGCCGCCGACACCTACTCCAAGCCTGAGGAGACGACAATGAGCACTGCCCGGAACGTCCTGCAATCCACCCAGCGACACATCGATGGCCAGCGCCTCTGGCAATCGCTGATGGATCTCGCCCGCCTCGGCGCCACCGCCAAGGGTGGGGTCTGCCGCCTGGCCCTGAGCGATCTCGACCGCCAGGCCCGCGATCTCTTCGTGCAATGGTGCGAAGCGGCCGGCTGCACGGTCAGCGTCGATCGGGTCGGCAACATCTTCGCCCGTCGTCCCGGGCGTAACCCGGACTTGCCCCCGGTGATGACCGGTAGCCACATCGACACCCAGCCCACCGGTGGCAAGTTCGACGGCTGCTTCGGGGTGATGGCCGGCCTCGAGGTGATCCGCACCCTCAACGACCTCGGGGTGGAAACCGAGGCGCCGCTGGAGGTGGTGGTGTGGACCAACGAGGAAGGCTCGCGCTTCGCGCCCTGCATGATGGGCTCGGGCGTATTCGCCGGGAAGTTCACCCTGGAGGAGACCCTGGCCAAGCGCGATGCCGACGGTGTCAGCGTAGGCGAGGCGCTGGACGCCATCGGCTACGCGGGAGCGCGCGATTGTCTCGGACATCCGGTGGGCGCCTATTTCGAGGCGCACATCGAACAGGGGCCGATCCTCGAGGACGAGGAGAAGACCATCGGCGTGGTACTCGGCGCGCTCGGGCAGAAATGGTTCGACCTGTCCCTGCGCGGCGTCGAGGCACACGCCGGGCCAACGCCGATGCACCTGCGCAAGGATGCCCTGGTCGGTGCCGCGGCGGTGGTCGAGGCGGTCAATCGCGCGGCCCTCGGCCATCAGCCGCATGCTTGCGGCACGGTCGGCTGCCTGCACGCCTATCCCGGTTCGCGCAACGTGATACCCGGCGAAGTGAAGATGACCCTGGACTTCCGCCATCTGCAACCGGAGCGCCTGGACTCGATGATCGCCGAGGTCCGCCAGGTGATCGCCGCTACCTGCGAGAAGCATGGCTTGCAATACGAGCTGGTGCCGACCGCCGATTTCCCGCCGCTGTACTTCGACCAGGGATGCGTCGGCGCGGTGCGCGAGGCGGCGCAGGCGCTGGGCATGCCGCAGATGGACATCGTCAGCGGCGCCGGCCACGACGCGATCTTCCTCGCCGAACTCGGTCCGGCGGGGATGATCTTCGTGCCCTGCGAGAACGGCATCAGCCACAACGAGATCGAGAACGCCAGCCCCGACGACCTGGCCGCCGGCTGCGCGGTGCTGTTGCGGGCCATGCTCAAGGCCTCCGAGGCGATCGCCGGCGGCCGCCTGGCGGCCTGAGTGGCGCTTCCATCGAGGCGCCGGCATCGACCGCCTTCTACACGGGGTCGGTAGGGCGAATAACGCCAGGGGCCTTATCCGCCGATGCGCGGCTGGGCCGGCGGATAACCGCGTTGCGGTTATGCGCCCTACGTCGCGGTTCTGCGCAGGGTACGGTAGGGCGAATAACGCCAGGGGCGTTATCCGCCGATGCACGGCTGGGCCGGCGGATAACCGCGTTGCGGTTATCCGCCCTACGTGGCGGTTCTGCGCAGGGTACGGTAGGGCGAATAACGCCAGGGGCGTTATCCGCCGATGCGCGGCTGGGCGGCGGATAACCGCGTTGCGGTTATGCGCCCTACGTGGTGCTGCGCGGGGTACGGTGGGGCGTTGTCCGCCGATGCGTCGCTGGGGCGGCGCGCGGGGCTCAGATCACCTTGCCGTCGCGCAGCCTTTCCAGCGCGGTCGCGTCCAGGCCGAGGAGCGTCTCGAGGACCTCGTCGGTGTGCTGGCCGAGGGTGGGCGGCGGGTTGCGGTATTCCACCGGCGTCTCGGACAGGCGGATCGGGCTGGCTACCTGCGGCACCGTGCCGGCCAGCGGGTGCGGTAGCTCCACGCGCAGGCCGCGGGCCTGCACCTGCGGGTCGGCGAACACCTGCGCCAGGTCGTTGATCGGCCCGCAGGGCACGCCGGCGCGCTCCAGGGAAAGAATCCACTCGGCGGTGGTGTGCAGTACCGTGGCCTGGCGGATCAGCGGGATCAGCACTTCGCGGTTGGCTACCCGCGCCTTGTTGGTGGCAAAGCGCGGGTCGTCGGCCCATTCCGGGTGGTCTGCCAGCTCGGCGAACTTGCGGAACTGGCTGTCGTTGCCGACCGTGAGGATCATGTCGCCGTCGGCGGTGGGGAAGTCCTGGTACGGCACGATGTTCGGGTGTGCGTTGCCCAGGCGCCGCGGCGGCACGCCGGTGGTCAGGTAGTTGAGGGTCTGGTTGGCCAGGCAGGCGACCTGCACGTCGAGCAGGGCCATGTCGATGTGCTGGCCGATGCCGCTGACGTCGCGGTGGGCGAGGGCGGCGAGCACCGCGGTGGAGGAGTACAGCCCGGTGAGGATATCGGTCAGCGCCACGCCGACCTTCACCGGACCGGCGCCTTCCTCGTTGTCGGCGCGCCCGGTGAGGCTCATCAGGCCGCCCAGGCCCTGGATCATGAAGTCATAGCCGGCGCGCTTGGCATAGGGGCCGGACTGGCCGAAGCCGGTGATCGAACAGTAGATCAGCTTCGGGTTGACCTGCTTCAGCGATTCATAGTCGAGGCCATAGGCCTTGAGCCCGCCGACCTTGAAGTTCTCCAGCAGGATGTCGGCCTTGGCCGCCAGTTCGCGAACGATGCGCTGGCCTTCCGGCTGGGTGAAGTCCACCGTCACCGACTTCTTGTTGCGGTTGGCCGACAGGTAGTAGGCCGCCTCGCTGGTGTCGTTGCCTTCGGCATCCTTGAGGAACGGCGGGCCCCAGGCGCGGGTGTCGTCGCCGCTGCCGGGGCGCTCGATCTTGATCACCTCGGCGCCGAGGTCGGCGAGGATCTGCCCGGCCCAGGGGCCGGCCAGGACACGGGACAGGTCGAGTACGCGGATATGGGAAAGGGCGCCGGGCATGACGGTTCTCGCTGCTGGGGGCTGGAAACGGAAATGGCCGGGAAGACGGGTTCCTTGCCCGTCTCCCCGGCGGCCGGCGCGCTACCGTGAAAAAGCGCGCCGGGGTGTTGCTCGGTGGCTCAGAAGAATGCCTGGATGCCGGTCTGCGCGCGGCCGAGGATCAGCGCGTGGACATCGTGGGTGCCCTCGTAGGTGTTCACCACTTCCAGGTTGACCAGGTGGCGGGCGATGCCGAATTCGTCGGAGATGCCGTTGCCGCCCAGCATGTCGCGGGCCAGGCGGGCGATGTCGAGGGCCTTGCCGCAGCTGTTGCGCTTCATGATCGAGGTGATTTCCACCGCCGCGGTGCCTTCGTCCTTCATCCGCCCCAGGCGCAGGCAGCCTTGCAGGGCCAGGGTGATCTCGGTCTGCATGTCGGCCAGCTTCTTCTGGATCAGTTGGTTGGCGGCCAGCGGGCGGCCGAACTGCTGGCGGTCGAGCACGTACTGGCGGGCGGTGTGCCAGCAGAATTCGGCGGCGCCCAGGGCGCCCCAGGAGATCCCGTAGCGCGCCGAGTTCAGGCAGGTGAACGGACCGCGCAGGCCGCGCACTTCGGGGAAGGCGTTCTCTTCCGGAACGAACACGTTGTCCATCACGATCTCGCCGGTGATCGAGGCACGCAGGCCGACCTTGCCATGGATCGCCGGGGCGCTCAGACCTTCCCAGCCCTTCTCGAGGACGAAGCCGCGGATCTGCCCTTCGTCATCCTTGGCCCAGACCACGAAGACGTCGGCGATCGGGCTGTTGGTGATCCACATCTTGCTGCCGCTCAGGCGATAGCCGCCGTCGACCTTCTTCGCCCGGGTGACCATCGAGCCCGGGTCGGAACCGTGGTTCGGCTCGGTCAGGCCGAAGCAGCCGATGTATTCGCCGCTGGCCAGCTTGGGCAGGTACTTCTGCCGGGTGGCTTCGTTGCCGAATTCATGGATCGGCACCATCACCAGCGAGGACTGCACGCTCATCATCGAGCGATAGCCGGAGTCGACGCGCTCGACTTCGCGAGCGATCAGGCCATAGCAGACGTAGTTGAGGCCGCTGCCGCCGTAGGCTTCGGGAATGGTCGCGCCGAGCAGGCCGGTCTCGCCCATCTCGCGGAAGATCTTCGGGTCGGTCTGTTCGTGGCGGAAGGCTTCGAGCACGCGCGGGGCCAGCTTGTCCTGGGCGAACTGCTGGGCGCTGTCGCGAACCATGCGCTCTTCTTCGGTGAGCTGCTGGTCCAGCAGCAGGGGATCTTCCCAGTTGAAGCTAGCTTTGGTGGCCATGCGTACATCCTCGTCAAGCGGTAGCGGAGGCTGGCGTGGGCCAGCCGGAATGGAAGCATCCTAAGAGCCTAGCGAATGGGGCGGCAAACGAGGAATTCGCACGCACTTGTGCTATTTTCTCACTCCGAGAAAATGAGTCTCGTATTTCATGCCCTTGAAGAGGCGCGAGGAGTCGTTACCTGGGCGTCATAGATGCGAAACTGGCACTCCGGAGTCCTCCATGCGACGCAAGATCCCTTCCACCGCCGCGCTGGTCAGCTTCGAATCCGCCGCGCGCCACGAGAGCTTCACCAAGGCGGCGGAGGAGTTGTCCCTGACCCAGAGCGCGATCTGCCGGCAGATCGCCACGCTCGAGGAGTTCCTCGGTGTCGAGCTGTTCCGTCGCTCGCGGCGCGGGGTCAAGCTCACCGAGGCCGGGCTGTCCTATAGCCGGCGGGTGGCGGTACGCCTCGACGCGGTGGAGCGCGACACCCTGGCGGTGATGGGGCACCAGGGCGGCGGCGCGATCGAACTGGCGGTGGTGCCGACCTTCGGCACCCAATGGCTGTTGCCGCGGCTCAAGCGCTTCCAGCGGCTGCACCCGGAGGTCACGGTCAACCTGACCAACCGCACCCGCCCGTTCCTCTTCGCCGACACCGAGTTCGACGCCGCGCTGTACTTCGGCGACGCCGACTGGTCGGGTACCGTCTCGCATTTCCTGATGCGCGAGAATCCGGTGCCGGTGTGCAGCCCGGAGCTGCTGGGCGGGCGTCGAACGCTGAGCGCCGAGCAGGTCGCCGGGCTGCCGCTGATGCAGCAGAGCACCCGGCCCTACGCTTGGCGCCAGTGGTTTCACTCCCAGGGACTGAACGTCGCCCACGACATGAGCGGGCCGCGCTACGAGCTGTTCTCCATGCTTGCCCAGGCGGCCATGCACGGCATGGGCGTGGCCCTCATACCGCCCTTCCTGATCCAGGACGAGCTGGCCGACGGAAGGCTTATCGTGCCCATGCAACATGCCTATTTGAGCGAGAATGCGTATTACCTGATCATTCCCGAGCGCAGGGTCGAATCGGCGATGCTCAATGCCTTCCGCGACTGGCTGGTGGAAGAGGCCAGGCAGTACCGCGAGGCCAACGGGCTGGGCTGAACGCGCAGGAACATCGGGTGGCGCAGGCAGGACGCGCCGCCCCCGGGACCGGGCCGATCCGCCGGGTCCCGCGGAGCCGCGGCGGCGATACCGCCGGGCATCCTCCACGACGGCCAGGATGGCGGCCGTGGGGCACCACACCAGGAGTTCACATGAATTTCCACACCCGCAAGTGGGTCAAGCCAGAAGATCTCAACCCCAACGGCACCCTGTTCGGCGGCAGCCTGCTGCGCTGGATCGACGAAGAAGCGGCGATCTACGCGATCATCCAGCTGGGCAACCAGCGCGTGGTCACCAAGTACATTTCCGAGATCAACTTCGTCAGCTCGGCGCGCCAGGGCGACATCATCGAGCTGGGCATCACCGCCACCGACTTCGGTCGTACCTCGCTGACCATGACCTGCCACGTGCGCAACAAGATCACCCGCAAGAGCATCCTCACCATCGACAAGATGGTCTTCGTCAACCTCGGCCCGGACGGCCTGCCGGCGCCCCACGGCAAGACCGAGATCACCTACATCAAGGACCAGTTCAAGGAAGACGAAGTCCTGCCCTGATCGGCGCGACGAGCGGCCGGCACCCGTGCCGGCCGCCGTGTTTCAGAACAGCCGGGTGAGCAGCCAGTAGAGCGAGGCCGAGAGCAGGATCGCCGCCGGCAGCGTCAGCACCCAGGCCATCAGCAGGTTGCGGATGGTCTTCCACTGTAGTCCCGAACCGTTCGCCGCCATGGTCCCGGCCACCCCGGAAGACAGCACATGGGTGGTGGATACCGGCAAGCCATACAGGTCCGCCGCACCAATGGTCAGCATCGCCACGGTTTCCGCCGAGGCGCCCTGGGCGTAGGTCAGGTGGGTCTTGCCGATCTTCTCGCCGACCGTCACCACGATGCGTTTCCAGCCGACCATGGTGCCCAGGCCGAGGGCGATGGCCACGGCGATCTTCACCCATAGCGGGATGAACTTGGTGGCGTCGTCGATCTTCCGCTTGAACGCCTGCAACTTGCCGCGGGTGTCGGCGTCGAAGCGGCCGACGTCGTCCTTGTCCATCAGGCGGATCGCCTCGGAGGTCAGGTACATGTCGTTGCGCACGTTGCCCATGGCTTGCGCCGGTACCCGCGAGAACGCGCCATAGCCTTTCACTTCCTGGCCGATCGAGCCGGTCAGGGCGGCCAGCGCCGGGATCAGCTCAGGCGATGCCTGCTTGCTGCGCACGTAGTCGGAGAGTACCTGGCGCGGATCGGCCGGCGCCGGTTGCGGCGCACTCTTCACCAGCGCTTGCTGGGTGACCTCGGCGACGGCGGCGAACTGCACCGCCTGGTCCGCCGGCATGGTGCGGTTCAGGGCGTAGGCCATCGGCAGGGTGCCGACCAGGATCAGCATGATCAGGCCCATGCCTTTCTGTCCGTCGTTGGAGCCGTGGGCGAAGGACACCCCGGTACAGGTCAGGATCAGCAGGCCGCGGATCCACCAGGGCGGCGGCGCCTTGCCCTTCGGCGCCTTGTACAGCGCGCGGTTCTTCACCAGCAGGCGCAGCGCCAGGAGCAACAGGGCGGCGCAGGCGAAGCCGATCAGCGGCGAGAGCAGCAGGGAGTAGCCGACCTTGGTCGCCTGGCCCCAGTCCACCCCGCTGGTGCCATCGCGCCCATGCATCAGCGCGTTGGCCACGCCGACGCCGATGATCGAGCCGATCAGGGTGTGCGAGGACGACGCCGGCAGGCCCAGCCACCAGGTCCCGAGGTTCCACAGGATGGCGGCGATCAGCAGGGCGAAGACCATGGCGAAGCCGGCCGAGGAACCGACCTGCAGGATCAGTTCCACCGGCAGCAGGGCGATGATGCCGAAGGCCACCGCGCCGCTGGAGAGCAATACGCCGAGAAAGTTGAAGCAACCCGACCAGACCACCGCGAAGTGCGGCGGCAGCGAGTGGGTGTAGATCACCGTGGCCACCGCGTTGGCGGTGTCGTGGAAGCCGTTGACGAACTCGAAGCCGAGGGCGATCAGCAGGGCCACGCCGAGCAGCAGGAAGGGCGTCCAGGTGGTGATCGTGGAACCGACGTCATCGACGTCCTGCATCAGGCTGTAGGCGCTGAACAGCAGTCCGGTGGCGAGCACGGCGAAGAATACGAGGGCGGTGAGGCGGCCGGGACGCTGCTCGAGATGGGGCTTGTGCGCGTTGCCGGCGGCACTGGCGACGGCGTCGGCGGGAAGGACATCGGAGGTCATGGTGCGGGTCCGCGCTGGGGATGACCGGCACATGATGGGCAGGCGATTGTGACAAGTTATGTCTTGCGCATACCGGCTTCGTCTGGCGAAGAAAGGACAAGGGCCGCGGGAGGCCGCCGGAAGCCGGATGGGGTCGGGCGCCAGGCGGCCTGCCCGCTGCGGCCGCGAAGATTAATGAATTCCTGTGGCGAGTGCCATCATTTCGTCGCTAAAAAGTTGGCATGTTGAGGGATTTGCCGATCCGGACACGCGCGGGGAAGGCGAGAGCCACTGGACTAGACTGAGAAGTGCGCGGCGGGGCCGGTCGCTTGCCGGCCCGGTGCGCGGGACGAGCGCCTTCGTCCCGGGGTGGCCCGGCCGGGCGGTCGGGGAGGTCGATATGCGGATGCCGTGCCGGCTCGCGCTGGCGCTGTTGTTGTGCTTCGCCGGCCCGGCCTGTCTCGCGGCCTCCGGCCCGGTTCGGGTGCTCTCGGTGGATGGTGCGATCGGCCCGGCCAGCGCCGATTACCTGGTGCGCGGCATCGAGCGTGCCGCCGAGGACGGCGCGCAACTGGTGGTGCTGGAACTGGACACGCCCGGCGGCCTGGACGCATCGATGCGGCGCATCGTCAAGGCGATCCTCGCCAGCCAGGTGCCGGTCGCCGGTTTCGTCGCGCCCAGCGGGGCGCGGGCGGCGAGCGCCGGCACCTACATCCTGTATGCCTGCCATATCGCGGCGATGGCGCCGGGGACCAACCTCGGCGCCGCCACCCCGGTGCGCCTGGGGACGCCGGACAAGCCCGCAGAGAAGCCCCCGGCGCGGGACGCCGAACCCATGGCGCGCAAGCAGGTCAACGACGCCGCCGCCTATATCCGTGGCCTCGCGCAGTTGCGCGGGCGCAACGTCGAATGGGCCGAGCGCGCGGTGCGCGAGGCGGTCAGCCTGGCGGCGCACGAGGCGGCGGCGCAGAAGGTGATCGACCTGCAGGCCCGCGACCTGCCCGACCTGCTGCGCCAGCTCGACGGCCGCAGCCTGCGCGTCGGCGAGCGCGCGCTTACCCTGGCTACCGCCGGCGCCACGGTCGAGCGCCAGGCACCGGACTGGCGCGCGCGGTTGCTGGCGGTGCTCACTGATCCCAGCGTGGCGCTGATCCTGATGATGATCGGCATCTACGGGCTGATCTTCGAACTGGCCAATCCCGGCATGGCGTTGCCCGGCGTGCTCGGCGGCATCTGCCTGCTGCTTGGCCTGTACGCCCTGCAGATGCTGCCGGTCAACTACGCCGGGCTGGCGCTGATCGCGCTGGGCCTGGCGTTCATGGTGGGCGAGGCGTTCGTCGCCAGCTTCGGCGTGCTCGGCATCGGCGGAATCGTCTCGTTCGTGGTCGGCGCGCTGATCCTGATCGATACCGAGGTGCCCGGCTACGGCATTCCGCCCGGCCTGGTGGTGGCCTTGGCGTTGCTCAGCGCCGCGCTGATCGTCGGTCTGCTGGGCATGGCCCTGCGTACTCGCCGGCAAGCGGTGGTAAGTGGCACCGCCGGATTGGTCGGCAGCCTGGCGACGGTGGCGGCGGTGGATTCCGAACAACCCTGCGCAGGCTGGGTGCAGCTCCAGGGCGAGCGCTGGCGGGTGCTCGCCGCGCGGCCGCTGGCGGTGGGCCAGCCGGTCTGGGTGCTGGCGCGCAAGGGCCTGCTCCTGGAAGTCGCGCTGGCCGATGAAGGAGGTGGATGATGGGTATTTCCTATGGTTTGGCGATGTTGCTGGTGTTCCTCGCGCTGCTGCTGTTCAGCGCGCTGCGCATCCTCCGCGAGTACGAGCGCGGCGTGGTGTTCCAGCTCGGGCGGTTCTGGAAGGTCAAGGGGCCGGGGCTGGTGCTGGTGATCCCGGCGATCCAGCAGATGGTGCGCATCGACCTGCGCACCATCGTCCTCGACGTGCCGCCGCAGGATGTGATTTCCCGCGACAACGTTTCGGTGAAGGTCAACGCGGTGGTGTACTTCCGCGTGCTCGATCCGCAGAAGGCGATCATCCAGGTGGAGAACTACCTGGCCGCCACCAGCCAGTTGGCCCAGACCACCCTGCGCGCGGTGCTGGGCAAGCACGAGCTGGACGAGATGCTCGCCGAGCGCGAGCGCCTGAACCTGGATATCCAGCAAGTGCTCGATGCGCAGACCGACGCCTGGGGCATCAAGGTGGCGAATGTGGAAATCAAGCACGTCGATCTCAACGAATCGATGGTTCGCGCCATCGCCCGGCAGGCCGAGGCGGAGCGTGAGCGCAGGGCCAAGGTGATCCATGCCGAGGGCGAGCTGCAAGCCTCGGAGAAACTCATGCAGGCGGCGCAGATGCTCGGCCGGCAGAGTGGCGCCATGCAGTTGCGCTACATGCAGACCCTCGGCGCGATCGCCGGCGACAAGAGTTCGACCATCGTCTTCCCGATGCCGATCGAACTCTTCGGCGGCAAGTACGCAGGTGCCGCGCCGCGGAACGAAAAGGCCGCCGGAGAGGAAGAGGAGAGGTGAACGCGTGCGGTTTGAGATGGAAATATCATCGAGCCGCGACACGGGGACATGCGTGCCCGGGGTCGGGATGGCTATGCTGTGGCGATCCACTCCCGGGACGCTCCTTCATGCTGCGATGCGCACTCCTGCTGCTGACATTGCTCCTCCCTTGCGCGCTGCCTGCCGCCAACCTGCGCCTGGTCGGCGACTCCTGGCCGCCTTTCGTCGATTCGCGCCTGCCTGGCAACGGCCTGGCGGTGGAACTGGTGACCACCGCGCTCAAGCGCGCCGGCTTCGACTCGAGTTTCCAGCAGGTACCCTGGTCGCGTGCCCTGTACGGCGTGCGCAGCGGCGACTACGACATCGCCCTGAGCGCCTGGTACGAGCCCGCCCGCAGCCTCTACGGGCAGTTTTCCCGCGCCTACCTGAGCAACCGCATTCGCCTGCTGCAACGCAAGGGGCGGGGTATCGAGTTTTCCCGCCTGAGCGACCTGCGTCCCTACCGCATCGCGGTCGTGCGCGACTATGCCTACGCGCCCGAATTCGACCGTGACAGCCGTTTGCAGAAGGTCAACGTGACCAGCTTCGCCAACGCCGCGCGGATGCTCGAGGCGGGGCGGGTCGACCTGGCGGTGGAGGACGAGCTGGCGCTGGGGGTCGCCTTCAAGGGCGAGCTGGCCGATTTGCGCGACAAGCTGGAGGTACTGCCCACCCCGCTTGGCGAGAACGGCCTGCACCTGCTGGTGAGCCTGAGGAATCCCCGGCATGACGAGATCGTCGACGGCTTCGACCTGGCCATCCGCGGCATGCGCGACGACGGCAGCTACCAGCGCCTGCTGGAGCGCTACGGCGCGCGCTAGGGCTGGCCTGGCAGCGGCTGCGCGCCGGCCAGTTCCTTCTTCAGCAAGTGCGCGGCCAGGGTGCGCAGCGGGGCGAGCTGGCGACAGATGTGCGCCAGTTGGGTCTGTACCAGGCGATGGCTGTCGTCCATGTCCTCGGGCATCTGCTCCAGTTCCTTGGCCAGCGCTTCCTCCTCTTCGCTGTAGATGGCGACCGGGCGTTTCTGTTCCAGGCTCGCGGCGATTTCCTCGAGGCTGGCGGAGAGCCGCTCGGCGGCGCGCTCCAGGAGGCCGTCGCTGGCGTCCTCGGGCAGGCTTTCGCGGTGCGCGCCGAGGCCGGATAGATAGCTGAGCAGGGTGTGCGAGAGGACCAGGAAGCGGAAGCCGATCTCGGCGTCCTTCCTGAAGTGGCCGGGCTCCAGGAGCATGTTCGACAGGGTGGTCGAGAGCGCCGCGTCGGCGTTGTGCGCGTTGCGCCGGGCGGTGCGGTAGTCGAGGTCGTCGCGCTTGCCGGTGGCGTACTGCTGCATGATCTGCCGCAGGTAGCGGCTGTTGCAGGCGAGGGTGTTGGCGAGCATGCGGTTGAGCCGGCGGCCCTGCCAGTCGGGCAGCACCAGGAACACCGCGAGGCCGGCGATCAGGCTGCCTAGCAAGGTATCGAACAGGCGGGGCAGGATCAGCCCGTAGCCATCGCCGACCTGGTTGAAGCAGAACAGCACCAGCAGGGTGATCGCCGCCGTCGCCAGGGTATAGCGACTGCTGCGGGTGGCGAAGAAGGCGACCCCGGCGGCGACCGCGAACAGCGACTGCACCAGCGGGCTGGGGAACAGGTCGATCAGCGCCCAGCCGACCACCAGGCCGACCACCGTACCTAGGATCCGCTGCACCAGGCGCAGGCGGGTCGCGCCATAGTTGGGCTGGCAGACGAACACCGTGGTGAGCAGTATCCAGTAGCCCTGGGTCGGATGGATCCAGTGCAGCACGCCGTAGCCGGCGGTCAGCGCCAGGGCCATGCGCAGGCCGTGGCGGAACAGCAGCGAGGTCGGGGTGAGCTGCTGGCGCAGGCGCTCGAAGGCGTCCTTCAGGCTGCGCGGCGAGCGGTCGAGCAGGGCGCTGTCCTGTTCGTCGGCGATGGCGTCCGGGTTGCTTGCCCCGGCCAGCTTGCGGTCCAGCGTGGTGAGGTTGGCGGCCAGGGCGCCGAGCGAGCGCAGCAGGCCCTTCCAGGCCGGGTTGCTCTGCTGGCGCAGGTGTTCGAGCGAGGCCTGGAGGTCTTCCAGGGCCAGCTCGCGGTCGGCGTAGTCGAACGGCTGGCGCAGGCGGATAGCCCGCGCCAGGGCCTGGCAGGCCTTGCCCTGCTGGTTGAGCAGGCGCTGGCAGCGGAACAGCACGTCGCTGTGGAAGAACGCCTCGGCCAGCCGGTTGTACGGGTAGTGCGAGGAACTGGCGCGCTCGTGGACGTCCTGGGCGATGAAATAGAGCTTCAGGTAGCGGCTCACCTTGGGGCCCGGCCGACCATGGCCGAGGCGGTTGAGAATGGTCTCCTTGGCCTGGTTCAGCGCCACCACCACCTTGCCGTTCTGCCGTGCCAGGGCGAGGCGCTGGCCCTCCACGTCGAGCTGGCGCAACGGTTCGAACAGGCTCGACTTGATCCTCAGGTATTCGCCCAGCTCGAAATACAGGCGGGAAAGACTCTGCTGCACCGGCTGGTTGGAGAACAGCGCGTTCCACAGCACCGAGAGCAGCCCGTACCAGGCCGCCCCGGCCACCAGCAGCAGCGGTTCGTGCCAGACATCGGCGACCTCGCCGCCGCGCTGGTCCACGCCGATCATGGTGTAGATCGAGAGGATCAGGGTCGCCGAGGCGATCGCCGCATAGCGCTCGCCGAGGGCGCCGAGGAGGATCATGCCGAACGCCGACAGCGCCATCCCGGAAACGAACAGCCAGGGATAGGGGAACAGCAACTCGACGGCGAAGGCGGCGACGCTGAAGCACAGCAGGGTCACCAGCAGCGCTTGCAGGCGGCCTAGCCAGTTGTCGTCGGTCTCCGCCAGGGCGCTGGCGATGATCCCGAGAAACAGCGGGATCAGCAGCTCGATGCGGTCCTGCCACCAGCACAGCAGCAGGGCGCCGGCCAGGGCGATGAATACCCGCAGGCTATAGGCGAACTTGTCGAGGGCCCAGAGGCGGCGGAGCGTGTGTGTCAACGAAGAGGGCGGCATGGGGGCGGAGTGCTATCCGATGGTCCGTGGTTCAGCCTATGTGGCCTGTCCGGCTAATTCAATCGGCCGATTTCGCGCGACTGGAAGTCCGCTGCCCGCCGCAGTCGCAGGAAGCGCTGCCGTGGGCAACTCGGTCGAGCCGGGCATCTGGCGGATGCAGGCTTCGTGCCTGCGAACGCTAAGACGTCGTCGCCGCGCCGAACGTTACCCGGCGGCGATATAGCGCGCCGGAGCGGGCCCGGCGAGCGAAGCGGCGGCGCGCTAAAGCAGGCGGACCTTGAACGAGCGACCCTTGATCTTGCCTTCGCTCAGGCGCTTGAGGGCCTGGTGGGCGAGGCCCCGCTCGATGGCGACGAAGGCCTGGAAGTCGAAGATGGCGATCTTGCCCACCGCGCTGCCGGGCAGCCCGGCGTCGCCGGTGAGGGCACCGAGCAGGTCGCCGGGGCGCACCTTGTCCTTGCGTCCGCCGGCGATGCACAGGGTGCTCATCGGCGGCAGCAATGGCTCCGGGCTGGCCTTCAACTGGCCGAGGGCGTACCAGGCCAGCGGCTGCTTCTGCAGGTCCTCGATGGCCTGCGCGCGGCTGGCCTCGGCCGGCGCCACCAGCGACAGGGCCAGGCCTTTCTCGCCGGCGCGACCGCTGCGTCCGATGCGATGGATGTGGACCTCCGGGTCACGCGCCAGCTCGACGTTGATCACCGTTTCCAGGGCGGCGATGTCCAGCCCGCGGGCGGCCACGTCGGTGGCCACCAGTACGTTGCAACTGCGGTTGGCGAACACCGTCAGGACCTGGTCGCGCTCGCGCTGCTCCAGGTCGCCGTGCAGGGCCAGGGCGGAAATCCGCTGCGCCTTCAGTGCGTCGGCCAGCTCCTGGCACTGCTGGCGGGTCTGGCAGAAGGCCACGCTGGACTGTGGCCGGAAATGCTGGAGCAGGCGTACCACGGCGTCCATGCGCTGTTTCGGATCGATCTCGAAGAAACGTTGCTCGATCTGGCTGTCGGCGTGCAGCGACTCGACCCTCACCTGTCGCGGATCGCGCATGAAGGTCTTCGCCAGCTTCTCGATGCCGTCCGGGTAGGTGGCGGAGAACAGCAGGGTCTGCCGGCGCTCGGGGAGCTGGCCGATGATCTCGGCGATGCTGTCGTAGAAGCCCATGTCGAGCATCCGGTCGGCTTCGTCGAGGACCAGGGTATTGAGCCCGTCGAGGACCAGGGTGCCCTTGCGCAGGTGCTCCTGGATGCGCCCCGGGGTGCCGACCACCACGTGCGCGCCGTGCTCCAGCGAAGCCACCTGTGGGCCGTAGGGGACGCCGCCGCAGAGGGTCAGGACCTTGATGTTGTCGGCGGCGCGGGCCAGCCGGCGGATCTCCTTGGCGACCTGGTCGGCCAGTTCGCGGGTCGGGCACAGCACCAGCGCCTGGCAGCCGAAGTAGCGCGGGTTCAGCGGGCTGAGCAGGGCGAGGCCGAAGGCCGCGGTCTTGCCGCTGCCGGTCTTGGCCTGGGCGATCAGGTCGTGGCCCTGGAGGATCAGCGGCAGGCTCTGCGCCTGGATCGGCGTCATCTCCCGGTAACCGAGGGAGTCGAGATTGGCCAGGAGGTCCGCGGAAAGCGGCAGCGAGGAGAAAGCGGTGGAGGTCACGGGGCAGGGCTCGGCAGGCGATACGAGCGGCTAGTCTAGCAGCCTGCGGCGGCTTGCCGCGTGCGATCGCCGCCGGAGCAGCAGCGACAGGCAATGTATCTTTGGCCAGTACCGTTCGTCCGAAAAACGAAAAAAGCGCGTTTCTGTATTTTTATACAGGTTCGCTTTCCTCAGTTTTTTGTCGTAGAGTGCTGACACTGTGTTTGCATGGGTCGCCGTCGATCGTGACCTGATGCGGTCGGAAATTCCAGCCCGTCCTGCTCGACTCCTTGTAACTCCTTGCAACTCAGTTACCGGCTACGATTTCGTGGCTAAATCAATACCCATAGTTCCAAGGAGAACTTGCAATGTCCCGTCAGAACGGCACCGTTAAGTGGTTCAACGAAACCAAAGGCTACGGCTTCATTACCCCGGAAAGCGGCCCGGACGTTTTCGTTCACTTCCGTGCCATCGAAGGTAACGGCTTCAAGACCCTGGCCGAAGGCCAGAAGGTCAGCTTCGAAGTCGTACAAGGCCAGAAAGGCATGCAGGCCGAGCGCGTTCAGGTGATCAACTAAGATCCCTGGGCCCCAGCCCGAAGAACCCGGATGGAAGCATCCGGGTTTTTTATTGCCCGGAGAAAACCGTCACACTGTCTTCGCCTGCCGTTCACCCTGTCTTGACGAGTTCCCGCCCAGAGTGGCCCGGTCCCGTTCGGAGTCGTTTCGATGAAGCCTGTGCAATCCCGTCGTCTGGCCTTCGCCGCGCTGTTGTCGCTGTCGTTCTCTTCCGCGTCCTGCCATGCCGCCACCGAGCACTGGGGCTGGATCGAGCAGTCCTGGCTGATGCCCGAGCGCATGCAGGCCAAGGCCAAGCTGGATACCGGCGCGCTGACCTCGTCGCTGGACGCGAGGAATATCCATCGCTACAGGAAGGACGGCGAGCGCTGGGTGCGCTTCGATGTCGTGCTGCCCACCGCCGACAGCAAGGCGCCGGTCAGCGTGACCTTCGAGCGCAAGGTGCTGCGGCTGATCAAGGTACGCGGCGCCGGCGGCAGCGACAGCCGTCCGGTGGTGGCGATGGACATCTGCCTGGGCGCCAAGCTGCTGCGCGAGCAGTTCTCCCTGCGCGACCGCGGCAACATGAACTATCCGGTGCTGCTCGGCCGCCGCACGCTCGAACACCTCGGCGCGGTCGACGTGTCCCGAACCTTCACCCGCAAACCTACCTGCAGCGCGCTCGCCGCTCAGTAGAAGAACCAGCGCAGCAGTCCAGCGCCCAGCGCCACCCAGAACAGCACGATCAGCGCAGCCATCCACAGGTTGCGCGGGTGCGTCTCGACCTCGCGAGCCCGCGCGCGGCACTCGGCGAGCAGCGTGGGTGGGGTGAGGCGGATCGCCAGCCAGATCCCCAGCGGCACCAGCAACAGGTCGTCGAGGTAGCCGAGCAGCGGTATGAAGTCCGGGATCAGGTCGATCGGACTCAGCGCATAGGCCACCACCAGCAGAGCCACCAGTCGGGCCAGCCAGGGCATGTGCGGATGGCGGCTGCACAGCCAGAGGACGATGACCTCGGTCTTCAGCTCGCGAGCCCAGCGCTTGAGCGTAGCGATCCAGGCCATCCTAGAGGTCCGGGTCCTTTTCCGGATCGACCCGGCGCGGGCTGGTGCGACCGTCCTCGCTGCCGAGCTGGAAGAAGATCGCCGCGGCCAGCATCGACATCAGGCCGACGCTGACATAGGTGGCGTGGAAGGCGCCGAGTACGGTGTCCTGCCCCGTATCCAGGTCGGTCTGGAAACCGCCCAGCAACGCCGCCGCGCAAGCCACGCCGAGGCTGATCGACAACTGCACGACCACCGACATCAGGCTGTTGCCGCTGCTGGCGTTGCTGTCCTGCAGGTCGATCAGGGTGAGGGTGTTCATCGCCGTGAATTGCAGGGAGTTCACCGCGCCGAGCAGGCTCAGGTGCAGCAGCAGCCAGACGTAGGGGGTGTCCTGGTCGACCAGGCCGAAGCCGGCGATCAGGCAGCCGAGGATCAGGGTGTTGCCGACCAGCAGCTTGCGATAGCCGAAGAAGTCCAGCAGTGGCTTGGCCATCGGCTTGGCGACCATCGCGAACAGCGCCAGCGGGATCATGGTCATGCCCGCGGTGGAGGGCGGGTAGCCCAGTCCCACCTGCAGCAACAGCGGGGTGAGGAAGGGCAGGGCGCCGCTGCCCAGGCGGGCGAACAGGTTGCCGAGGATGCCGACGGCGAAGGTCCGCGCCTTGAACAGGCTCGGTGGGAACAGCGGCTTGTCGATGCGTAGCGCGCGCAGCCAGTAGGCGGTGAGCAGGACCAGTCCGCCGATCAGCAGCAGGACCACGCGCAGGTGCGACAGGTGCAGCTCGCCGAGTCCTTCCAGGGCGATGGAGATCAGCACCATGGAGCCGCCGAAGAGCAGGAAGCCGATGCTGTCGAAACGGCTCGGCACCGGGCTGCGCAGGTCCGGCATCAGCTTCATCGCCACCAGGCAGCCGAGCAGGCCGACCGGCAGGTTGATCAGGAAGATCCAGTGCCAGGAGGCGTACTCCACCAGCCAGCCGCCCAGCGTCGGTCCCGCCAGCGGGCCGAGCAGGCCGGGAATGGTGACGAAGCTGAGCACCCGCACCAGGTCCTGGCGCGGGTAGACGCGCAGGATCACCAGCCGTCCCACCGGCATCATCAGCGCGCCGCCGACGCCCTGTACGATGCGCGCCCCGACCAGCAGTTCGAGGCTCGGCGACAGCGCGCAAAGCAACGAGCCGAGGCTGAACAGCAGTACCGCGCCGAGGAACACCCGGCGCGTGCCGAAACGGTCGGCGATCCACCCCGAGGCCGGTATCAGCAGGGCCACCGTGAGCAGGTAGGCGATCACCACCGCCTGCATGCGCAGCGGGTTTTCGTTCAGCGAACTGGCCATGCTCGGCAGCGCGGTGTTGAGGATGGTGCCGTCGAGGGCTTGCATGAAGAAGGCGACGGCAACCAGCCAGGGCAGTTGGCGGGCGATGCGGGGGGTGAGCTGGAACGGCTCGCTCATGGACGGGCTCCCTCGGGCGGACAGGGCCCAAGCATAGAGAAGTTCTCGCCGCGATGGGACGGCCGGCGACCGGATCGGGGCGAACAGCGGGCATTGCGGCGGAAGTCGCGGCCAGAGAGGTCGCCTTTCATTGTCCTGGGTCAAGCCGAAGCGCTGGCGCTCGCCGGCTGCTGTGCTAGTACTCAAGAGTCACCCCGTCAGTGGCTGCGGATGCGACGTCGGCGCTTCGTCATCGCACGGACATGTCCCGCGTTGCATGCTCGACGGCGCGTGCTTCACCGCCTTGTCGCGATGTTCTCCACGCAGCGCTCGGCGACCCCGGTCGCTGCTGCCGTCGCCGAAGCCCACCTTCCGTGGAAACAGGAGTCCTCCCATGGCCCAGGAACTTTGCGCTATCTGCCACGAACGTCCCGCCGTCGCCCGCGTCAGCCTGGTACAGAACGGCCAGCGCCGCGAACTCGCCCTCTGCGAACTGCACTACCGCCAGTTGATGCGCCAGCAGCGCATGCGCTCGCCGCTGGAGTCGCTGTTCGGCGGCGGCAGCCCGTTCGACGAGATCTTCTCCGGCTTCGGCGAGCAGAGCCCGGTCACCCCGGTGCGCGCCCGCGAGCCGGAGGCGGTGGACATCGCCGAATACTTCAGCAAGCAGACCACCGAGTACCTGCAACGCGCCGCGCAGGTCGCCGCCGAATTCGGCAAGCGCGAAGTGGACACCGAGCACCTGCTCTACGCCCTGGCCGACGCCGACGTGGTGCAGGCGGTGCTCAAGCAGTTCGGCCTGTCGCCGGCCGACCTCAAGCAGTACATCGAGGCCAACGCCGTGCGCGGCGCCAGCAAGGGCGAGGCGAGCGAGGACATGACCATCTCGCCGCGGGTGAAGAGCGCCTTGCAGCATGCCTTCGCCCTGTCCCGCGAACTCGGCCACAGCTATGTCGGCCCCGAGCACCTGTTGCTCGGCCTGGCGGCGGTGCCGGACAGCTTCGCCGGGACGCTCCTGAAGAAGTACGGCCTGACCGAGCAGGCGCTACGGCAGAAAGCGGTCAAGGTGGTCGGCAAGGGCGCCGAGGACGGCCGCGTGGACGGCCCGAGCAACACTCCGCAACTGGACAAGTTCAGCCGCGACCTGACCCGGCTGGCCCGCGAAGGCAAGCTCGATCCGGTGATCGGCCGCTCGAAGGAAGTCGAGACCACCATCGAGGTGCTCGCCCGGCGCAAGAAGAACAACCCGGTGCTGATCGGCGAGCCCGGCGTCGGCAAGACCGCCATCGTCGAAGGCCTGGCCCAGCGCATGGTCCAGGGCGAGGTGCCGGAGGTGCTGCGCGACAAGCGCCTGGTCGAACTGAACATCAACGCCATGGTCGCCGGCGCCAAGTACCGCGGTGAGTTCGAGGAACGCCTCAAGCAGGTGATGGACGAACTGCAGGCGGCGCAGAGCGAGATCATCCTGTTCATCGACGAGGTGCACACCATCGTCGGTGCCGGCCAGGGCGGCGGCGAAGGCGGGCTGGACGTGGCCAACGTGCTGAAGCCGGCGATGGCGCGCGGCGAGATGAACCTGATCGGCGCCACCACCCTCAACGAGTACCAGAAGTACATCGAGAAGGACGCCGCGCTGGAGCGGCGCTTCCAGCCGGTGTTCGTCCCCGAGCCTACGGTGGAGCAGACCATCTCCATCCTCCGTGGCCTGCGCGACAAGCTCGAAGGCCACCACAAGGTGACCATCCGCGACGAGGCCTTCGTCGCCGCCGCCGAGCTGTCCGACCGCTACATCGGCAACCGCTTCCTGCCGGACAAGGCCATCGACCTGATCGACCAGGCCGCCGCCCGCGTGCGCATCGCCAGCACCTCGCGGCCGGCCGAGATCCAGGAACTGGAGGCCGAGCTGGCGCAGCTCAAGCGCGAGCAGGACTACGCCGCCAGCCGCAAGTGGTACGACGAGGCTAAGGTCTTCGAGAAACGCATCCAGGAACGCAAGGAACACCTCGAGCAGATCACCGAGCGCTGGCAGCAGACCCAGGGGTCGAAGACCGAGGAGGTGCGGGTCGAGGACATCGCCGAGATCATCTCCAGGCTCACCGGCATCCCGGTCACCGAACTGACCGCCGAGGAGCGCGAGAAGCTCCTGCAGATGGAAGAGCGCCTGCACCAGCGGGTGATCGGCCAGCAGGAAGCGATCACCGCGGTCAGCGACGCCGTGCGCCTGGCCCGCGCCGGGCTGCGCCAGGGCAGCCGGCCGATCGCCACCTTCCTGTTCCTTGGCCCGACCGGGGTGGGCAAGACCGAGCTGGCCAAGGCCCTGGCCGAGGTGGTGTTCGGCGACGAAGACGCGATGATCCGCATCGACATGAGCGAATACATGGAGCGCCACGCGGTGTCCCGGCTGATCGGTGCGCCGCCGGGCTACGTCGGCTACGACGAGGGCGGCCAGCTCACCGAGCGGGTGCGCCGGCGGCCGTACAGCGTGATCCTGCTCGATGAGATCGAGAAGGCCCACGCCGACGTCAACAACATCCTCCTGCAGGTGTTCGACGACGGCCGCCTGACCGACGGCAAGGGGCGCGTGGTGGACTTCACCAATACCATCATCATCGCCACCAGCAACCTCGGCTCCGAGCTGATCATGAAGAACGCCCAGGCCGGCGAGTTCGCCCAGCCGCCGGAGAAGCTCAAGCGCGAACTGATGACTACCCTGCGCGGACATTTCCGCCCGGAATTCCTCAACCGCCTCGACGAGGTGATCGTCTTCGAGTCGCTGAGCAAGGCGCAGATCGAGGACATCGTGCGCCTGCAACTGGAGCGGGTGAAGCGCGCCGCGCACGCTCAGGACATCTACCTGCACATCGACGACAGCCTGGTCGGCCACCTCGCCGAAGAGGCCTACCAGCCGGAGTTCGGCGCCCGCGAGCTGAAGCGGCAGATCCGCCAGCAACTGGAGACGCGCCTGGCCACGGCGATGCTCAAGGGCGAGGTGAAAGAGGGCGAGACGGTCACCTTCTTCTACGACGCCAAGGACGGCGTCGGCTACCGCAAGGGCGCCGCGCCGAAGCCGGCGGCACGCAAGAAATCCGGCGCCGGCGAGACGCCCAAGGGCCGCGCGACGGCGGCGAGGAAGCCGGCGGCGAAGAAAGGCGCCGCCGCCAAGGGCAAGGCCGACAAGCCGAAGGCCAAGTGACCCGACCAAGGTTGGGGAACAAGGCACCGGCCGGTCGGTCGAAATCTCACCCCGGCCTGCGAATGCGGCCGGGGCGTTCGATATCTCATGAGGAATTGCCGATGCGCGTCACCACCCACGCTACCCTGGCCGCGGCCCTGCTGCTCAGCGCCGCCTCCGCGTTCGCCTTCAATCTCGGGGATGCCGCCAAGGCGGTCGCCGGGGCATCCCAGGGCGACTCCGCCCAGGTAGCCACCACCCCGCAGACCAGCGGTCTGCTCGGCGCACTCACCGGCCAGCTCGGGGTCAGCCAGGAGCAGGCGGTCGGCGGTACCGGCGCCCTGCTCGGCCTGGCCAAGAACCAGTTGGCCGGCAACGATTATTCGCAACTGGTTAAGACCATCCCCGGCCTCGACAAGCTGGCCGGCAACAACGCCCTGGCCGGTCTCGGCGGGCTCGGCAACGTGCTCGGCAAGAGCGGCGGCGACAGCAAGGGCCTCGGTTCGCTGCTCGGCAATGCGGACAGCATGGGCGACGTGAACAAGGCCTTCGGCACCCTGGGCATGGATAGCGGGATGACCGAGAAGTTCGCCCAGGTGCTGGTCGACTACTTCGGCAAGCAGGGCGCCAACAGCGAGCTGCTGGGCAGCCTGAGCAATCTCTGGGGAGTGAGCAAGGCGGGCGGCTCGTCGCTGCTCTGATCTGCCGCCAGCGGATCGGCGGATAACCGCGCTGCGGTTATTCGCCCTACGAAGTGGGTGCGGCGCCCGGATATTCGTTGCCCGCACCGGTAGGGCGAATAACGCCCCCGGCGTTATCCGCCGCTGCGCCGTGGAAACGGCGGATAACCGCGTTGCGGTTATTCGCCCTACGAGGTGGGTGCGACCCCCGGGTATTCGTTGCCCGCTCCGGTAGGGCGAATAACGCCCCCGGCGTTATCCGCCCTACGAGATGGGTGTGCTTCGGCCGGTACTTCAGCGCAGTTGCCGCAAGCGGGCGATGCGTTCGTCCTTTTCTTCCCACATGCGCGAGACCCATTCCTGCACGTACTGGCGGAACACCGGGTC
Source organism: Pseudomonas sp. 20-5 (assembly GCF_056782835.1). Taxonomy (NCBI): domain Bacteria; kingdom Pseudomonadati; phylum Pseudomonadota; class Gammaproteobacteria; order Pseudomonadales; family Pseudomonadaceae; genus Pseudomonas; species Pseudomonas sp. 20-5. The sequence continues at coordinate 521,125 of NZ_CM165584.1, forward strand.
GTTCTCGTAGTCGCCCTGCCACAGGGCGGGATCGATCGGGCGGGTCTGGATGTCGACGATCACCTTCGGCACCCGTCCGCAGAGCAGGTCCCAGAATCCCGGCACCTTGTCGCTCGGGTAGACCACGGTGACGTCGAGCAGGGCGTCCAGTTGCTCGCCCAGCGCGGCGAGGACGAAGGCCACCCCGCCGGCCTTGGGCTTGAGCAGGTGGCGATAGGGCGACTGTTGCCGAGCCTTCTTCTGCTCGCTGAAACGCGTGCCTTCCAGGTAGTTCACCACGGTCACCGGGATGCGCTTGAACTTCTCGCAGGCGGCCTTGGTGATCTCCAGGTCCTTGCCCTTGAGTTCCGGGTGCTTCTCCAGGAAGGCCTTGGAATAGCGCTTCATGAACGGATACTCCAGCGCCCACCAGGCCAGGCCGAGGAAGGGCACCCAGATCAGCTCCTTCTTGAGGAAGAACTTGAAGTAAGGGGTGCGCCGGTTGAACACCTGGATCAACGCGGGGATGTCGACCCAGGACTGGTGGTTGCTCACCACCAGGTACGAGGTGTCCTGGCGCAGGTCGCCGGCGCCGCGCACGTCCCAGACCGTCGGCGTGCAGGTGGCGAAGATCCACTTGTCGATCTCCGCCCAGGTCTCGGCGATCCACATCACGCCCCTGGAGCAGAGGTCCTTCAGGCGCTGGCCGGGGAGCACCAGCTTGAGCAGTGCGATCAGCATCATCGGGCCGATCAGGATCAGCGTGTTGAGAAGCAGCAGAAGGCTGCTGGTCAGGCCGGTCAACAGTTCCCGCATGGTTGGTTTCCCTGTCCTGGGTGTGGGTCGACGCGGCCCATCATACGCATCCGCGCCGCGCCGCCCAAGCCGCCGGCGTGGCGAACGAAACCGCGCCGTGCTAGTCCTATGTGGACCTCGTATCACTTCAGGAGATGCCCGCGTGAAGCGTGCCCTTGCCTTGCTCTCGCTGTTCGCCCTGCCGGTCCTCGCCGCCGAACCCAACCTCTACGGCCGCTACGAATGGGTCTCCCTGCCGGAGCTGGACCGCACCCTGCAGGCGAAGATGGACACCGGCGCCTACACCTCCTCGCTGTCGGCCAAGGACATCGAGTTGTTCCAGCGCGACGGCGAGGAGTGGGTGCGCTTCCGGCTGGCCACCAAGGAGGCCGACGGCTCTGTGTTCGAGCACAAGCTGGCGCGCATCGGCAAGATCAAGAACCGCGCCGACAACCGCAACGGCGAGGACGAGGATGAGGACCGCCTGAGCGAACGCCCGGTGATCGACCTGCAGGTCTGCCTGGGCGGAGCGATGAAGACCATCGAGGTCAACCTCACCGACCGCAGCGCCTTCAACTATCCGTTCCTGATGGGCACCAAGGGCTTGCGCAAATTCCACGTCGCGGTCGATCCCTCCGAGCGCTTCGTCGCCGACAAGCCCACCTGCAAGTAAGCGTCCTACGCCACCGGCGGCGCGATTGACGCGCGCGCCGGCTTGCGGCACCGTTCCGGCATTCCCGTCAGCCGCCGTCACGCCATGCCGCATATCCTGATCGTCGAAGATGAAGCCGCGATTGCCGACACCCTGCTCTACGCCCTGCAGGCCGAAGGCTTCGCCACCACCTGGGTGACCCTCGCCGGCGAGGCGCTGGCGTTGCAGGAGCGCCAGCCGGCGGATCTGCTGATCCTCGACGTCGGTCTGCCGGACATCAGCGGTTTCGAGGCCTGCAAGCGCCTGCGGCGGTTCTCCGAGGTGCCGGTGATCTTCCTCACCGCGCGCGATGCCGAGATCGACCGCGTGGTCGGCCTGGAGATCGGCGCCGACGACTACGTGGTCAAGCCGTTCAGCCCGCGCGAGGTGGCGGCTCGGGTCAAGGCCATCCTCAAGCGCATGGCGCCGCGCCCGGCGGCGCTGGAAGGGGCCGCGCCGAGCGGGCCGTTCCAGGTCGACGAGGAGCGCGTGCGGATCCACTACCGCGACACCCCGCTCAACCTCACCCGCCACGAGTTCCGCCTGTTGCAGACGCTGCTCGGGCAGCCCGAGCGGGTATTCAGCCGCGAGCAGTTGCTCGACGCCCTCGGCGTCGCCAGCGAGGCCGGCTACGAGCGCAACATCGACAGCCACATCAAGAGCCTGCGCGCCAAGCTGCGCCAGGTGAACGAACGCGGCGAAGCGATCCAGACCCATCGCGGCCTGGGCTACAGCTACAGCCCGGACCACGCCTGATGCCGCTCGGCGTTCGGATCTTCCTGGTCTACTTCCTGTTCGTCGGTCTCACCGGCTACTTCGTGCTGAGCACGGTGATGGACGAAGTGCGCCCCGGCGTGCGCCAGTCCACCGAGGAAACTCTGGTGGACACCGCCAACCTGCTCGCCGAGATCCTCCGCCAGGACGTGAAGAACGGCACCCTGGCACAGAGCGACCTGCCGGAGATGCTCGAGGACTACGGCAAGCGGGTGCCGCAGGCGGATATCTGGGGCTTGCGCAAGGAGGCGGTGAACCACCGCATCTACGTCACCGACGCCAGCGGCAAGGTGCTGCTGGACTCCGCCGGGGTGGCCGTCGGCCAGGACTATTCGCGCTGGAACGACGTCTACCTGACTCTCCGGGGCCAGTACGGCGCGCGCTCCAGCCGCGAAGACCCGGACGACCCGGATTCCTCGGTGATGTACGTGGCGGCGCCGATCAAGGATGGCGGGAAGATCATCGGGGTGGTTTCGGTGGCCAAGCCGAACAGCAGCCTGCAACCCTACATCGACCGCTCGCAGCGGCGCCTGGCCTGGCTCGGTGCCGGGCTGATCGCCCTCGGGCTGCTGGTCGGCGGCCTGCTCTCCTGGTGGCTCAGCGGCGCGCTGCGGCGCCTCACCCAGTACGCACAGGCGGTCAGCGAGGGGCGCCGCGCCGAGCTGCCGCGCTATCGCGGCGGCGAGATGGCGCAACTGGCCGACGCGGTGGAACGCATGCGCACGCAACTGGAAGGCAAGGACTACGTCGAGCGCTACGTGCATACCCTGACCCACGAACTGAAGAGCCCATTGGCGGCGATCCGTGGCGCCGCCGAGTTGCTCGACGGCGAGATGCCGGCCGAGCAGCGGGCGCGCTTCGTCGGCAACATCGCCGGCGAGAGCGAGCGCCTGCAACAACTGATCGAGCGCCTGCTGAGCCTGGCCCAGGTGGAGCAGCGGCAAGGCCTGGAGGAGGTCGGCAAGGTCGACCTGCGGGAGATCGCCGCGTCCCTGCTGGAAGGCCAGGCGGCGCGTATCCAGCGCCAGCGATTGCGGGTGGAGAACCGCCTGGAAGGTCCCTGCGAGGTTCGCGGCGAGCAGTTCCTGCTGCGCCAGGCGCTGGCCAACCTGCTCGACAACGCCCTCGACTTCACCCCGCCCGGCGGCATCCTTCGCCTGCTCGCCGAGGCCGACGGCGAGGGTATCGCCCTGCGCCTGTTCAACCAGGGGCCGGCGATTCCCGACTACGCCCTGGCGCGCCTCACCGAACGCTTCTACTCGCTGCCGCGCCCGGCCAGCGGGCGCAAGAGCACCGGGCTGGGACTGAACTTCGTCGCCGAGGTGGCGCAACTGCATGGCGGCCGGTTGCAGGTCGGCAACCGCGACGACGGCGTCGAGGCGCTGCTCTGGCTGCCGCGCGGCTGAGGCGTCTCCACGGAAACTCCATCGACTCTCCACACGGCGACCCGAAGCCCGCCATCGCGGCGCCGCAGACTTTCCGCCATCACCCCGACGGAGAGTCCCCCATGAACCGCACGCTGGCCTACAAGCTCGGCGCCATCGCCCTACTCATCCTGCTATTGCTGATTCCCCTGTTGATGATCGACGGCCTGATCCGCGATCGCCAGGAGGTTCGTGACGGCGTGCTGCAGGATATCGCCCGCAGCTCCAGCTACAGCCAGCGCCTCACCGGCCCGCTGCTGGTGGTGCCGTACCGCAGGACGGTGCGCGAGTGGGTCACCGAGGAGAAGACCGAGAAGCGCGTGTTGCAGGAGCGCGAGCAGCGCGGCGAGCTGTACTTCCTGCCCGACCGCTTCGCCCTCGACGGGCAGATGCGCACCGAGCTGCGCTACCGTGGCATCTACCAGGCGCGCCTGTACCACGTCGACAACAAGGTTGCCGGCTACTTCCAGGTGCCTGCGCACTATGGCATCGAAGAAGACCTGGAGGACTACCAGTTCGAAACGCCGTTCCTGGCGATGGGCATCAGCGACATCCGCGGCATCGAGAATGCCCTGCGCCTGTCCCTCAACGGTGCCAGCGTCGACTTCGAGCCGGGTAGCCGGGTCGGCCTGCTCGGCAGCGGTGTGCACGCACCGCTGCAAGGCGTCGACGGGCGCCAGGCGCAGCGCCTGGAGTACGCCTTCGACCTGTCGTTGCTCGGCAGCGAGCGGCTGGACATCGTGCCGGTGGGCCGCGACAGCCAGGTCATCCTGAAGGCCGACTGGCCGCACCCGAGCTTCGGCGGCGAGTTCCTGCCCAGCGAGCGGGAGATCACCGCCCAGGGCTTCACCGCGCGCTGGCAGACCAGCTTCTTCGCCACCAACATGGAAGAGGCGCTGCGCAGTTGCGTGGAGGAGCAGCGTTGCGACGGCTTCCAGGCGCGCGCCTTCGGCGTCGGCCTGGTCGATCCGGTGGACCAGTACCTGAAGGCCGACCGCGCGATCAAGTACGCGCTGCTGTTCATCACCCTGACCTTCGCCGGCTTCTTCCTCTTCGAGGTGCTCAAGCGCCTGGCGGTACACCCGGTCCAGTACGCGCTGGTCGGCCTGGCGCTGGCGTTCTTCTACCTGCTGCTGCTGTCGCTGGCCGAGCACGTCGGCTTCGAGCTGGCCTACCTGGTCTCCGCCGGAGCCTGCGTCGGCCTGATCGGCTTCTACCTGTGCTTCGTCCTGCGCAGCGTGGCCCGAGGGCTGGGCTTCAGCGCCGGCCTGGCAGGGCTGTACGGCCTGCTCTACGGCTTGCTGAGCGCGGAGGACTACGCCTTGCTGATGGGCTCGCTGCTGCTGTTCGCGGTGCTTGCCGCGGTGATGGTGCTGACCCGCCGCCTGGACTGGTACGGGGTCGGCCGCAAGGACTTCCCGGCGGTACCCGCCAGGGCCTGACGACGAAGGCGGCGGCGCCGGCCGCCGCCGATTTCCAAGGAGGAAAAGCATGCGCCTGTTCTTCGAGTTCACCCTCTGTGCCGCCCTCGGCCTGCTGGTCAGCGGCGTGATCCTGATCTTTCTGCTGTTCTTCGGCAAGTTCGGCCTGATCGAGTACTGGATCGCCAGCGGCAAGCCCCTGGCCCACGCCATGCTGGTGCTGATGCCGGACGGATTCTGGGAAGGCCTCAGCGGCATCGAGGGCGCCGCCGGCAATCCGCACGTGCGCTCCTTCCTGGAGCTTTGCATGGGGCTCGGACAGAGCGCGCTGTTGCTGGGCCTGCTGCTGTTCCGCCTGGTGTGCTGGAAATGAATGGCTATGTCGGCCTGCGCGACGACCGTCGCGACGGCGAGCGCCTGGCGACGCGGATCGGCCTGCTGTTCCCCGGCCCCTCGGCGGCCTGGCTGCAACGCGCCGAACGTCTGCGGCGGCAGCAGGCGTCGGCGGGCCTTGGGGTCAGGCGCGGGTGGCCTGCATCGACGGGCGCTGGCTGACTTCGGCGAACCAGGCGGCGAGTCGCGGGTAGCGGCCGCGCCAGTCCCACTCCGGCTGGCGCAGGTCGAGATAGCCCAGGGCGCAGGCGACGCCGATGGCGGCGATGTCGAAGCGCGCCTGCAGTTCGGCGATGCAGTCGCCCTCCAGCCACGCCAGGGACCGCGCGATCTTTTCCCGCTGTGCTTCGAGCCAGGTGTCCCAGCGCTTCTCCTCGGGGCGGACGAAGGTTTCGTAGCGGGACAGCACCGCGGCGTCGAGGACGGCGTCCGCCAGCGAGGCGATGGTCAGGCGTCGCCAGCGGGCGCTGCCTTCGCGGGGGATCAGCGGTTCGCCGACGTGCTGCTGGTCGAAGTAGTCGCAGATCACCCGGCTGTCGTGCAGCACCTGGCCGTCCGGCAGGCGCAGGGCGGGAATCTTGCCGGCCGGGTTGCTGGCGTTGAGCTGCCGGATGGGCGCGACCGGCGTCGGCGTGACTTCCTCGAGCGCGACGCGCTCGCGTTGGCCGGTTTCGTGGAGCAGGACCAGGACCTTGCGCACGAAGGGCGAGGCGGCGGCGTAGAACAGCGTATGGGTAGCGCTCATGCGGGCTCCTTGGAAGGATCAGTCGCGGACGACGCGCAGACGATCGGCGGCAGGCTCGGCGCTCCAGGTTTCTCCGGGGCGACCGCCGAGCAGGGCGTTGCCGGGCGCCGGCCGGTCGCTGGGCAGGACGCGGAATGTCGCCTGCTCACTGTCGAAACGCAAGAGCGCCCCGCTGGCGGCGTCGTGCAGCCAGACACGGTCCATGGCGTCGTCCCGCAGGCTGTCCGGGCGGGCCTGGCTGTCCGGCAGCGGCCAGCTCTGCCACGAGGCATCGCTGGGATCGTAGCGGTACAGCCGGGCGCCACCGCTGTCGCTGGCCCAGAGCCTGCCGATGGAGTCGGCGCCGATCCCGCGCAAGGCCTTCGTGCCTTCAGGCGCGGGCAACCGCTCGGTGCTGCCGTCGAGCGGATCGACATGCACCAGCGCGTCGTCCTGCGCGTACCAGACCTCGCCGTCCGGGGTGACGCAGATGCCGTTCGCCGCCTTGCCCTGGGGCGAGGGCCAGACCTCCACCAGGCGCCTGGCTGGGTCGAGGCGACCGTGGAAGCCGCGGCTGCCGGTGAACCAGAGGCGCCCGTCGTCGTCGAATACCGCGGAGTCGAGCCCGGCCGGCGCGGCCTTGGCCGGTAGCGGGAAACGTTCGCTGCCCAGGCGCTCGCCGCCGATGCAAAGGATGGCGTTGAGGCCGCTGTCGAGCACCCAGGCGTTGCCGCTCTCGTCACTGACGATGGCTCGCGGCCGCGCGCCTTCGCCGAGCGGCACCTGCACGCTCTCGCCACTGGTCGGGTCGAGGCGCCCCAGCGAATGCCCGCCGTCCGCGCCGTACCAGACCGCACCCTGTGCACTGGGCGCGACCGCGTAGGGCGCGGAGCCCTTGTCCAGCGGGTAGTACTGTTCGCCGGCCAGGGCGGCGCCGGTCGACGACAGGGCCAGGAACAGGCCCAGCAGCGGGTAGGGCAGGTGACGCATACGGTTCTCCCGGAATGACGAGCGGAACGTGGAAAGGCTCTGTCTTGCTATTCTGGCAGCGCATTGAGCATAGGAGGAACTGCGAATGGCCACAGTGGAAATACTCGGGGCGGAATGCCGCGCGGGGGGCGCGGTGAACGACGATGCGCTGGGCTGCACGGCGCAGGCCGCCTGGGTGATCGACGGTGCCACCAGCATCGGTCGCAGCGTGCTGGGCGTGGAAAGCGACGCGCGCTGGCTGGCCCAGGCGGTGGACCGGCACCTGCGGTTGCTGCTGGAAGTCGAGCCCGAGCAATCCAGCGAGACCCTGCTGCGGCGCCTGCTCAACGATATCCAGGGCGACTTCCGCGCCCAGAGCGGCCGCGACTGGCACGACCTCGAAGACATGCCGGCGGCCTGCCTGAGCCTGCTGCGGATTCGCGGCGGAGAAATCGAACTGCTCAACATCGGCGACAGCCGGATCCTCGTCGAAGGCGCCGACGGCCAGGTACGCAGCTTCGGCGATTCGGCCCTACACGAACTGGATCGGCAATCCCTGGCGCATTTCTGCCGGATGCGCGAGGAACATCCGCAGTGGGATCACGCCGAACTGTTCAAGGCCAGCCGCCCGCGCGTGCGGCAGAACCGCCTGCTGATGAACAAGCCCGAGGGCTACTGGGCGCTGGACATCAGCGACCGCTGGCTCGGCCAGGTGCAGCGCGAGACCTTGCCGCTCGCCGCGTTGCGTTCCTTCGTGCTGATGACCGACGGCTTCGACCGGCTGGTCGAGCCTTTCCGCCGCTATACCGACGAACAGTTGCTGCGGCGCCTCGAGGACGTCGGAGTGAGCGCCATGCTCGACGAGTTGCGCGAGATCGAACAGGGCGACGACCAGGCCCTGGCTTTCCCGCGTTTCAAGATCCACGACGACGCCAGCGCGCTGTGGGGTCGGATCGCGGGGTGAACGATGATCTCCGGCGCCCGGAATGCAGGTCCTCCCCATTGCGCCGGCTGCCGATATCCCGGCCCTCTCCCTCAGGCGGGAGGAGGGCATCCGGTGCCCGGAAGGTACGTTCTGCGGTAGGGCGAATAACCGCGAAGCGGTTATCCGCCGTTACGCACCTGTGACGCGTCGCTCACCACTTGTAGCTGACGCTGCCCACCACGCTGCGCTGGTCGCCGTAGTAGCAGTAGTAGCCGTCGCAGGACGCCAGGTAGTCCTTGTTGAACAGATTGTTGGCATTGACCGCCACGCTGACGCCTTTCAGGCTGCCGTTCAATTGGCCCAGGTCGTAGCGCACGGCGGCGTCGTACAGGGTGTACGAGCCGGCGTAGCCGTCGTAGGTGTTGGCCTGGTCGCCGTAGGTCGAGCCTACGTAGCGGGCGCCGGCACCCACGCTGAAACCGTTCAGCGTACCCTCGTGCCAGGTGTAGTCGGCCCATAGCGAGGCCTGGTTGCGCGGCGCCTGTTGCAGGCGGTTGCCTGCGTACTGGCCTTTTTTCACTTCGGTGTCGGCGTAGCTATAGGAGCCGATCACTTTCAGATTGTCTGTGACGTTGCTGGTGGCTTCCAGCTCCAAGCCGGTGACCTTAACCTCGCCAGCCTGCGAGGTAGTGGGTGTCCCATTGACGTTGTCGGTGACCCTCACGTTCTCCTGGCGTAGGTCGTAGACGGCTGCGGTGAACAGCGAATCGGAGCCTACGGGTTGATACTTGACGCCCAGTTCCCATTGTTTGCCTTCGGTGGGTTTGAACATCTTGTTGGAGCCTATATCGTCGGCGCCGGTGCTTGGCTGGAATGACTCCGCATAGGAAAGGTAGGGCGCCAGGCCGTTGTCGAAGATGTAGCTCAGAGCTGCGTTACCGCTGAATTTCTTGTCGCGGCTGGTGTTGGTGGCATCGTTCTGATTGTAGAACGTGGCGCCGGCATGTACCCAGTCCTCGCGGCCGCCGAGGGTCAGGCGCCAGTTGTCGAGGGCGATCTGATCCTGGACGTAGAGCCCGGTCTGATAAGTCTTCTGTCGGTAGTCATAGAACGCACTAGAGCGCGATGGCTTGGGAATTGGCTGACCATAGATCGGGTTGTTGACGTTGGTCGGCGGCACACCGGTGAAGTTGTAGATCGAGGTGTAGTCGGTGCGGGTGCGGTTGTGATCGATACCCAGCAGGAGAGTATGGCGCAGCGCACCGGTCTCGAAGTCAGCCTGGAAATTGTTATCTACCACGAACTGACTGATGTCCTCGTCCACCGAGGTCGTCATGCGCTGTAAGGTGCCGTCGGCGCTGGCCGCATCGATACTGCTGGTTGGCGTAAGCGTCTGGAACGACAGGTCGTTGCGCAGGTAGCGCAGGTTCTGGCGGAACTGCCAGACATCGTTGATGCGCCGTTCGAAGGAGTAGCCCAACCAATAGTAGGTGCGGTCGTAGAAGTCCCAGTCCGGATCGCCGAGGTTTTTGTGATGGGAAATCTTTCCGAATGGAGCATCGTATTTGGTCCCGCGTAACGGCAAGAATTGGCTGGTGGCGGCTGTATCGTCGCGGTTGAATTGGCTGAGGAAGGTCAGCCGGGTATCGTCGTCGATGTTCCAGGTCAGGCTCGGGGCGATGTTGTAGCGCTTGTCGTCGATATGGTCGACCTGAGTGTTGCTGTCGCGCACCACGCCGGAGAGGCGATAGAGAAAGCGCCCCTCGTCGTCGATCGGGCCGGTGCTGTCGAAGCTGACCTGCTTGTGGTTGTAGTTGCCGATCTCGGCCTTCAGTTCATGGCTGGCGATGCCCTGCGGGCGCAGGCTGACCATGTCGAGCATGCCGCCGGGCGGGGTCTGGCCGTAGACCGAGGAGGCCGGGCCGCGGAGCAGGGCGAGGCGCTCCAGATTCCAGGTCTCCAGCTTCGGGTTGTTGTATGAGCCTGTCGCCATCGGCAATCCATCGAGGAACTGGGTCGGCTTGAAGCCGCGCACCTTCAACCAGTCGGAACGGGAGTCGCTGCCGAAACTGCTGGCGACGACGCCGGGCATGTAGCGCACCGCGTCGTCGAGGTTGTGCACGGCGCGGTCGGTCATCTGCTGGCGGGTCGCCACCGAGATCGAACGCGGGGTCTCGAGGATCGGCGTATCGGTCTTGGTGCCGGTCATGCTGCGCTTGGCCACGTAGCCGCTGGTCGGCCCCAGTGGGTCTTCCTCGGCGCCGCTGACCGTCATCGCCTGCAGCGACAGGGTGTCTTCCGGCACCTTGCGCAGGCTGTAGGTGCCGCCGGCATTTTCCACCAGTTCCAGGCCGCTGCCCTTGAGCGCTTCGCGCAATGCGCCGGGCGCGTCGAAGCGACCTTGCACGGCGTGGGCGCTGCGTCCTTCGGCGAGCGCCGGATCCAGGGTGAGGACCAGGCCGGCCTGGGCCGCGATGCGGTTCAGGGTGCCTGCCAGCGGCCCGGCGGCGATGCGGTAGTCGCGCACGCTGGCCTGTTCGGCCGGGGCGGCGTGGAGGAACGGTGCGGGAACGGCGAGGGCGATGGCTAGGGCGAGCAGGCCGGGACGGAACGTCGGGCGAGGCATGTGCGGGGCTCCTGGATGGAAACGAGTCTCAATGCCTCCTTGCCGGACGAGTCGGAAAAAGTGATAGGGCCGGCGGGAAAAATTTTTCGCCGGCCCGTTCGGTTCAGCGTGGCACCACTTCGAACCACCAGGCGTTGTGCCTCACGCTGCGCACCGGCAGGCTCGGCTCCAAAGCCTGAAGGGCGAGGCGGGTGTCCTTCAGCGGGAAACTGCCGGTGACGCGCAGGTCGGCGATGCTCGGGTCGACCCGCAGCAGCGCCGGCGAATAGCGCCCCAGTTCCGCCACCAGGTCGGCCAGCCGGGCGTTCTCCACCACCAGCATGCCTTGTGCCCAGGCGCCGGCCAGGGCCGGGGCCGCTTCGCTGGCCTGCAGGCCTTGCGGCAGGATCAGCACCTGCTGGCCTTCCTTGATCACACGCTCTTCGCTGAGCGTTTCCGCGCGCGCGGCCACCGCCGACTGCAACACGGTGAGGCGCGTGCCGGGTTCCTCGCGGCGCACCAGGAAGCGCGTGCCGAGGGCGCGCATGTCGCCATCGGCGCTGCTGACCACGAAGGGGCGCGGGTCGCCATGGGCGGTTTCCACCAGGATCTCGCCGGCCAGTAGCACGACCTGGCGGCGTTCGCCGTCGAAGCGGACGTCGATGGCGCTGCGGCTGTTCAGGCGCACATGAGTGGCATCCGGGAGGGTCAGCTCGCGCTGCTCGCCGGTGGCGCTGTAGGCATCGGCCAGCAGGTAGCGGACCGGGACGTAGCGGTTGGCCACGCCGAGCCCGACGCCCAGCGCCAGCACTAGCCCCAGGGCGCTGCCGCCGAGCCGGCGCAGGCGGCGCTTGAAGCGTGCGTTGCCGGACAGCAGGGCGTTGCGTGCCGGCCCGTTGGCGGCTCTCGCCAGGTGCCGGTCGAGGCCGCCGAGCTGTTCCCAGGCGCGTTCGTGTTCGGGATGCGCCGCGTACCAGCGGTGGAAGGCGCGGTGATCGTCGGGATGGGCTTCGCCGGAGTCGAGCAGCAATTGCCAGGCGATGGCTTCGTCGAGCACCCGCGCGCGTACCGGCGAATGACGATCGTCGGCGCTCACCGGGGCTCTCCGTAGAGGGCGATGTAGCACTGGCGCAGACCCTGGGCCAGGTATTGGCGCACGCGCGGCACCGAGACTCCGAGACGCTCGGCGATCTCCGCGTGGGGCATGCCGTCCAGGCGGCTATAGAGAAACGCGCTACGCGCCTTCAGCGACAGCGTGCCAAGCAGGCGATCGATCTCGCGGAGGTCCTCGAGAATCAGGTACTGCTCTTCGGCCGAAGGCTGCTCCGCTTCCGGAACCAGCGCCAGTTCGGCGAGATAGGCCTGCTCAAGGGCGGCGCGGCGGAAGTGGTCGATCATCAGACCGCGCGCCACCTTCGCCAGGAACGCGCGCGGTTCGCGCAGGCCGGGCAGCTCCGGGCGGCCGAGGAGGCGAACGAAGGTGTCCTGGCTGAGGTCTTCGGCGCGCTGGCGGCAGCCGAGGTTGCGGTTCAGCCAGGCAAGCAGCCAGCCGCGGTGGTCCCGGTACAGGCTACCCACGAATTCGCTGTTGCTGACGTCACCCGCCGACACGACCGCTCCCCATCCCGAAACGGGATTGAATGGAAAAACGAGAATTATTCGCAAATGATCGCAAAGTGCGACTATCCCTGCAATTGGCGTCCGTCGGGAAGCCACTTGAGTCGTCCCGCTGGTTTGCCGGAGGATCGGTGTTCCCATAACAAGAACAGGAGTCTCGCCGTGGCCGAACCTTTGCTGATCATCGGTTCCTATCTGTCCCCCTATGTGCGCAAGGTGCTGGTGCTGCTGGAACTGAAAGGCATCGCCTACCGCATCGACCCCATCGTGCCGTTCTTCGGCGACGAGGCCTTCGAGCGCCTCAGTCCGTTGCGCCAGATTCCGGTGCTGGTGGACGGTGACTTCGTCCTCAACGATTCCAGCGTGATCTGCCAGTACCTGGAGGAGCGCTACCCGCAGCCGAGCCTGTATCCCGCCGACATCGGCCAGCGCGCCCAGGCCCGCTGGCTGGAGGAGTACGCCGATTCGCGGCTGGGCCAGGTGATCATCTGGCAGTTGTTCCACCAGTTGGTGATCAACCGCGGCATCTGGCAGCGCGAACCCGACCAGGCGATCCTGCAACGCACCTACGACGAAGACCTGCCGTCGATCTGCAATTACCTGGAAGGGCGGATCCCGCCGAGCGGCTGGCTGTGCGGCGAGCTGTCCATCGCCGATGTCGCCGTCGCCTGCCTGTTCCGCAATGCCCAGTTGGCGCGCTACCAGGTCGACGGCGAGCGCTGGCCGCGCCTGGCGCGCCTGTTGGCTGACGCTTTCGCCCTGCCGGCCTTCCAGCATCTGGCGCGTTTCGAGAAGGCCACCGCGCAGACCCCGGTCGCCGAACAGCGCCAGGCGCTGCGCGAGGCCGGCGCGCCGCTCAGCGCGACCAGCCACGCCCGCGAGCGGCCGGTGCGCGGTCCGATGAGCCGCTGAGAGGGAGTGCGGGCGGCGCCCAGGGCGCCGTCCTGATGAAGCGCCATTCAGCGCCTCGATAAGACCTTCGCGGCGCTGGTGGATCCAGCGTCCGGGCATATTTTATATAGACCAGTCTATATAAAACGGAGGCCGCACCGTGATGAACGTCCCCGAAGGGTTCCAGCCGCTGTTCCGCAGCAGTCCGTTGCTCGACCTGCTCGGTCCTTTCTTCTGCCGGCAGGACGCCCAGCGCCAGTTGGTGGTGGCGCTGCGCATCGACGAAAAGCACTGCAACCACGGTGGCACCGCCCACGGCGGCCTGCTCTCGACCCTGGCCGACGTTGGCCTCGGCTACGCCATGGCGTTCTCCCGCGAACCGCCGCAGCCGATGGTCACCGTCGGCCTGCGCCTGGACTTCTGCGGGGTCGCGCGGGTCGGCGACTGGCTGGAGGTGCATACCCGGGTCGACAAGCTCGGCCAGCGCATGGCCTTCGCCTCGGCCCGGCTGCACAGCGGCGAGCGCCTGGTGGCCAGCGCCAGCGGCGTGTTTCATCTGCCCTGAGGCTCGGGCATGCTTGCCCGGTCGTCTGCCGTGAGTTGGGGAGTCAGGTTTGCCGAAGAAGTCCAATGCCGCCGAACGGATCGTCCATGCCACCGCCTCGCTGCTGGCCAGCCGCGGGTATTTCGGCACCGGGCTGAGCGACATCATCGCTCGCGCCGAGGCGCCGAAAGGCTCGCTCTATCACTATTTCCCCGAGGGCAAGCCGCAGATCGCCAGCGCCGCGATCGGCTTCGTCGCCGACGAGGTGGCGTCCTTCCTCGACCGCGCCGGGACCCAGGCCCCCCATGCGCGCAACGTCCTCCGCCAGTTCACCGCGACCCTGCGTGGCTGGCTGGAGCATTCGCGTTTCGAAGAGGCCTGCCCGGTGCTTTCCACCAGCCTGAGCATCGACGCCGAGCTGGCCCCGGTGCACGCTGAATGCCGCCGGGCGCTCCGCGCCTGGCACGCCAGCATCGAGCGTGCGTTGCGCGCCGACGGACTGGCGGAAAAGCTCGCCGCCTCGCGCGCCTGGCTGATCCTCGCGGCGCTGGAGGGGGCGGTCGCGGTGGCCCGCGTCGAGCGGTCGTTCCAGGCGCTGGATGCGATCGAGGAAGAATTGCAGGCGCTACTGCCGGCCTAGGCGGGTGTCGCGCCCAGGCCGGCCAGGTATCCGTCAGTGCTGCACGCTGTCCACCGCGATCGCTTCGCCGGAAACTTCGTGGTAGGCCGTGCGGCGCTTGGCCAGGGCGTAGTGGATCAGGCCGGCCAGGCCGGCGCCGAAGAACCAGGAGAACGGCGATAGCTCGGCGAATGCCGGCAACAATGCCAGCAGGGTGGAGATGATCGCCGCCGGGACGAACGCGGCGATGGCCCGCGGGTTCACCCCTCGCGCGTAGTGATAGGCGCCGGCGCGGCTTTCGGTGTACAGCTCCGGCAGGTTCACCCGGCCTTTCCGCACCAGGTAGTAGTCGACCATGATGATCCCGTACAGCGGGCCGAGCAGCGCGCCGAGGCCGCCGAGGAAGTAGAGGATCACCCCGGGGCTGTTGTACAGGTGCCAGGGCAGGATCAGCACCGCGATGGTCGCGCTGATCAGCCCGGCGCGGCGGAAGTTCAGCAGGTTCGGCGCCAGGTTGGTGAGTACGTAGGCCGGGGCGACGAAGTTGGCCATGATGTTCACCGCCACGGTGACGATCAGCAGCGCCAGGCTGGCCAGCACCAGGAAGAGGGTGTCGGGGATCGCGGCGACGATGTCGGTGGGGCTCTGGATGAGCTGGCCGTCGATCCTGAACTGGGCGCCGGCGAGGACCACCGCGAACAGGCCGAACAGCAGGATGTTCACCGGCAGCCCCCAGAAGTTGCCGACGCTGATGGTGCGGCGGTCCGGGCAGCCGCGGGCGAAGTCGCAGAAGTTCAGGATCATGGTGCCGTACAGGGTCACCCAGAACGCCGCGCCGCCGAAGATCTTCAACCACATCTGCGAACCGCTCATGGGTTCGCCGCTGGACCAGGCGATGGAGGCGCCGGCGCGCAGGTACATCCAGGCGGCGAGGGCGGCGACGGTGAGCAGGATCACCGGTCCGGCGAAGGATTCGTAGCGACGCACCATCTCCATGCCGTAGGCGAAGATCAGCAGTTGCACGCACCAGATGGCGACGAAGGTCGCCCAGCCCAGGCTCGACAGGCCGAGGATGGCGTCCTGGTCGTAGGCTGCGAGCCCCGGCCAGATCGCCGTCAGCAGCACGCGCAGGACGATGGAGGCGAGATAGGTCTGGATGCCGAACCAGACGATGGCGATCACCGCGCGGATCAGCGCGGGGAGTTGCGCGCCGTGGATGCCGAAGGCGATGCGGCACATCACCGGGTAGGGCAGCCCGGTCTTCTGGCCCATGTAGCCGGACAGGTTCATCAGCCCGTAGACCATCAGCGCGCCCAGGGCCAGCGCGGCGAGGATCTGCGCGCCGCTCATGCCGAGGGCGAAGAGGCCGATGGCGAAGGAGTAGTTGGCGATATTGTGCACGTCGTTGGTCCACAGCGCGAACAGGCTGTAGCGTCCCCAGCGGCGCCCTTCGGCCTTGGTCGGGGCGAGATCGGCGCTGTACAGGCGCGGGCTCAGCGGCGGCAGTTCGGGGCCGGCGTGATGGCTGGCGCGGGGCAGGCAATCGAGACTGGCGGGAGTGCCCAGGTCCAGGCGCGCCGCCGAGAACTCCGCTGCGCGCAGCCCGGCGCGTGGCAGGCAGTCGAGACTGGCCGGAGTGCCCAGGTCGAGCAGTGAGGCGGAGAACTCGGCGCTCCGCTGACCGGCGCGCGGCAGGCTGTCGAGGCTTTCCAGGGTGCCGAGGTCGAGCAGCGAGGGAGAAAACTCGCGGGGCGAGGCGGGCGGCTTCGGGGTGCTGGACATGGCGGTCTCCTCCGGCAGTCGGAAGAACTCGGCGCGAGGTCGGGTTCGTCTGTTGTTTTTGTATACAAGAATTTCGAAGATTTAAGCCAGTTATGTGCCAACCGATCCTCGACCGAATTTTCCGCGCTCTGCGGAAACCGGCCTTTCGGCGGCAAGCCCCTGAAACCGCTTGGGAAAAAGCTGTCGCTTCGATCAGGTAAGAATTTCGAACCGATTCATAGGCTTATGCGGACGGACGAGGGAGAGGGGAAAAAAGCGGGACGCCAGGAGGCCGCATTGGGAAAATTGTGCACAATAATTGTGCCCAGTGTTACCGCCGCGCCCGTCGACGGTGCGCGGCGCGAAGCTCAGCCCGTCCGGGAAATATCCAGGCCCTTCAACTGCCCGATCATCCACGCATGGGCGTCACGCCCGACATGCTGGACGTGGCTGTAGAGCCGCAGCACGTAGGGCGGAATGTCGAACGGCGCGGGATACAGGGCGAGGCCGGCGGCTTCCGCCAGGGCCCGTGCGGCATGTCGCGGAGCGGTGAGCAGGAAATCGGTGGAGCCTGCCAGGAACAGCGCCGCCAGCACCGTCGGCAGTTGCACCGCCACTTCGCGACGCAGGCCGGAGCGGGCCAGCAGCCGGTCGATCACCCCGCTGTCCTCGTTCCACGGCGTCACCACCGCATGCCGTTCGGCCAGGTAGCCCTCCAGCGTCGGCGCCCCGGCGAGGCGCGGGTGGTCGCGCCGCGCTACCACCACGTAGCGGTCGGTGAACCAGTCATGGGCCTGGATGCCTTCGGGCAGGCGCTCGTGTTCCTCGTCGTAGCCGAGGGCGAAATCGATCCGCCCGCTGGCCAGGGCCTCCACCGACAGCTTGCGTTCCGCATTGACCAGGCGCAGGCGCACTCCGGGCGCGCTGTGCTGCAGGCGGTTCATCAGCGGCGGAAGCAGGGCGAAGGCGGTGTAGTCGGTGGCGGCGAAGACGAAGGTGCGCTGGCTCTGTCCCGGTACGAACGGCCGCCACTCTTCCAGCCCCTCGCCGAGGGCGCGCAGAGCGGCGGCCACCGCAGCGGCCAGGTGCTCGGCACGCTGGGTCGGCTGCATGCGGTTGCCCTGGCGCAGGAACAGCTCGTCGTCCAGCCCCTGGCGCAGGCGCCCCAGCGCATGGCTGAAGGCCGAGGCGCTGATCGCCAGTTCGCTGGCTGCGGTGCCGACGTTGCGGTGGCGATACAGGGCGTCGAAGACAAGCAGGAGGTTGAGATCGAGACGGCGCAGCAGGGGATGCATGTTATTCAGTTGCCGATGAGAAGAATGCACTTCATGCATCTTAGCAGGCGCACTAGGATGGCCGGATCCCCCACCGGAAGGTTGCCCATGACTCTCGAAATCCGTCCCGCCGTACCGGCCGACGCCGAACAGATCCTTGCCTTCATCATCGAACTGGCCGACTACGAGCGCGCCCGCCATGAGGTGGTCACCGATGTCGAAGGCATCCGCCGCAGCCTGTTCGCCGAAGGCTCGCCGACCCGCGCGCTGATGTGCCTGAGCGAAGGCCGGCCGATCGGCTATGCGGTGTATTTCTACAGCTACTCGACCTGGCTGGGGCGCAACGGCATCTACCTCGAAGACCTCTACGTCACCCCTGAGTACCGTGGCGTCGGCGCCGGTCGCCGGCTGCTCCGCGAGCTGGCCCGCGAGGCCGTGGCCAACGACTGCGGACGCCTGGAGTGGAGCGTGCTGGACTGGAACCAGCCGGCCATCGACTTCTACCGCTCCATCGGCGCGCTGCCGCAGGACGAGTGGGTGCGCTACCGGCTGGATGGCGAGGCGTTGCGCAAGATGGCGGAGTAGCTGGCGGCAAGCCGACGTTGATGCCGGGGGAGTGTGTGGGGGTAGGGCGAATAGCGCCTGGCGATATCCGCCAGTTTCTCACCGAGGACGCCTGGCGCCTGCCGAGTCATCGCCACCGGTATCCATGCCGCTCTCCCGTAGCGCTGTAGCGTTGTCCCGCAGGAACGCCCACAGGCGTTCCGCTACCGGGCCCTGCGCGCGATCGCGCCGGCGCGCCGCCACCACCTCTTCGCTGCGTCCTGGCAGATGCGGCCCGGCCAGTGCGAGCAGGCGGCCGTCGGCCAGTTCCTCGTCGACCAGGAAGTCCGGCAGGTGCCCCCAGCCGAGGCCCTGGAGGATCACCTCTTTCTTCGTTCGCTGGTCCGGCACGCTGCACTGTCGCGCGCCGGCGAGCATGAAATAGTCCGTCGGCGGAGAATGGCGGGCGCTGTCGCGCATCACGCACTGGGCGAAGGGGCGCAGTTGTTCCGGGCGCACCGGTCGCGGCGGAGGATCGCCGAGCAGGCCCGGTGCGATGACCGGGACCAGCCCGACCCTGCACAGGTCGAGCCATTCCAGGCGTGGGTCGGACTTGTCCACGCGATGCAGGATCAGGTCGGCCTCGCCGTCCAGCAGGCGCTCCAGCGGGCCGCTGACGGTTTCGAACAGCAATTGCAGGCGGGTCTGCGGCTGGCTGCCGAAGAACCCTGCGAGCAGCGCCAGGGCCGGGCGCGGCGGGCAGAGGTCGCCCAGTACCACGCGCAGCTCGCTTTCCTCGCCCTGGGCCAGGTGCGCGGCGTGGCCCCGCAGCCCTTCCAGTTCGTAGAGCAGGGCCTGGGCACGCTGGTGGAAGGAGCGACCGGCGGCGGTCAGGCCGACCCGGTAGCCGCCCCGTTCCAGCAGCACCAGGCCGAGCTGGCGCTCCAGCCTGGCAACGGCGGCGAACACCGCCGGATGGGAGCGGTGCAGGCGCTGTGCGGCGGCCTGGAAGCCGCCGGCGTCGACCACTGCGTCGAAGCATTGGAGGTCGTGGAGGGTGAAATCGTGCATGTCAGCTTCCCTGACAGAGTCGTTCCATTCTTTGTAGTTTTTCCCAGGGGCCGTCGCAACTAGCCTGGCGTGCATGGCAATCACCCTGACCCCGGAGGCTCCCATGGGCAACCTGTCTTTTCTCGCTACCAGCGATGGCGCCAGCCTCGCCTATCGCCTGGACGGTGCGGCGGAGAAACCGCTGCTGGCGCTCTCCAACTCCATCGGTACCACCCTGCACATGTGGGATGCACAACTCCCGGCACTGACCCGGCACTTCCGCGTCCTGCGCTACGACGCCCGTGGCCATGGCGCCTCCAGCGTGCCGCCGGGGCCCTATACCCTGGCCCGGCTGGGCGAGGACGTACTGGAGCTGTTCGACGCGCTGGAGGTACGGCGCGCGCATTTCCTCGGCCTGTCCCTGGGCGGGATCGTCGGCCAGTGGCTGGCGCTGCATGCGCCGCAGCGGATCGAGCGGCTGGTGCTGGCCAACACCTCGGCCTGGCTCGGCCCGGCGGCGCAGTGGGACGAGCGCATCGCCGCGGTGCTGCAGGCCGAGGACATGAGCGAGACCGCCGCGGGCTTCCTCGGCAACTGGTTTCCGCCGGCGCTGCTGGAGCGCGCCGAGCCCGTCGTCGAGCGCTTCCGGGCGATGCTCATGGCCACCAACCGGCACGGCCTGGCCGGCTCCTTCGCGGCGGTGCGCGATACCGACCTGCGCGCGCAACTGGCGCGGATCGAGCGGCCGACCCTGGTGATCGCAGGGGCGTACGACACGGTCACCGCCGCCAGCCACGGCGAGCTGATCGCCACGTCGATTGCCGGGGCCAGGCTGGTTACGCTGCCGGCGGTGCATCTGTCGAACGTCGAGTTCCCGCAGGCGTTCGAAGGCGCGGTGCTGAGCTTTCTCGGCGCAGCCTGATTAGGCTATCGTCGCGGCTTTTCCCTCGGCGCAGGAGCCGACATGAACGAGCCGGGCAGTTTCATCTGGACGTGGTACGGGCAGGATGAGCATCGATGGGTCCTGCTCAGCGCAGAGGCGTTCCTGGCGCTCGATTTCCTGGCCCTTGACGGTGCCATGCAGAGAGAGACCATCGGCAGTTGCCCGGGCTGCTCTACCTGGTCGGAGAAGATCGTGCCGTTGCACGAGTGGCTCGAAGGCTGTCCGGGTCACCAGGCCGGGAATTTTCGCGATGCCTTGAGGCGTGTCTGGGCGCTGTGCAACGAGCTGCCCGAGGAAGCGCTGGGCTGCTTCGACTTCGACATCTATGCCCACCCCGGATGGCAGGCGGTACGTCGAGAGGCCCGGGAGGCGCTGCGGCAGAACGGTTGGGACAGCATCCGTAGCCACGCCGAGGAGCTGCGCGACGACTGTTGGGAGCGTGTGCATGGCTACCCGAAGAAATGAAAAAGCCGCCCCTCGGGGCGGCTTTTCGTTGCGCTGCGGCGAACGGCCTACAGCCCGTTCTTCGCCTTGAACTCGCGGCGGCGGCGATGCAGGACCGGCTCGGTATAGCCGTTCGGCTGCCGGGTGCCTTCCACCACCAGCTCCAGGGCGGCCTGGAACGCGACGTTGTCGTCGAAGTTCGGCGCCATCGGCCGGTAGGACGGGTCGCTGGCGTTCTGCCGGTCGACCACCACGGCCATGCGCTTGAGGCTCTCGACCACCTGCTCCTGGCTGATCACGCCGTGACGCAGCCAGTTGGCCAGCAGCTGGCTGGAGATGCGCAGGGTGGCGCGGTCTTCCATCAGACCGACGTCGTTGATGTCCGGCACCTTGGAGCAGCCGACGCCCTGGTCGATCCAGCGGACGACATAGCCGAGGATGCCCTGGGCGTTGTTGTCCACCTCGTTCTTGATCTCTTCCGCGGTCCAGTTGGTGTTCGGCGCCAGCGGAATGGTCAGGATATCGTCCACCGAGGCCGGGGTGCGCTTGGCCAGCTCGGCCTGGCGGGCGAACACGTCGACCTTGTGGTAATGCAGGGCGTGCAGGGTCGCGGCGGTCGGCGACGGGACCCAGGCGGTGTTGGCGCCGGCCAGCGGATGGCCGATCTTCTGCTCGAGCATGGCGGCCATCAGGTCGGGCATGGCCCACATGCCCTTGCCGATCTGCGCCTTGCCTTGCAGGCCGGTGGCCAGGCCGACGTCGACGTTGTTGTTCTCGTAGGCGCCGATCCACTTCTCCGACTTCATGGCGCCCTTGCGCACCACGGCGCCGGCTTCCATGGAGGTGTGGATCTCGTCGCCGGTGCGGTCGAGGAAGCCGGTGTTGATGAACACCACGCGATCCTTGGCCGCCTTGATGCAGGCCTTCAGGTTCACGGTGGTGCGGCGCTCCTCGTCCATGATGCCGACCTTCAGGGTGTTGCGCGGCAGGCCGAGGACGTCCTCGACGCGGCCGAACAGCTCGTTGGTGAAGGCGGCTTCTTCCGGACCGTGCATCTTCGGCTTGACGATATACACGCTGCCGGTGCGGCTGTTCTTGCGGCTGGTGTTGCCGTTCAGGTCATGAATGGCGATCAGGCTGGTGAAAAGGCCGTCCTGGATGCCTTCCGGCACTTCGTTGCCGTCCTTGTCGAGGATCGCATCGTTGGTCATCAAGTGGCCGACGTTGCGCACGAACAGCAGCGAGCGGCCGTGCAGGGTCAGTTCGGAACCGTCGGCCCTGGTGTAGACGCGGTCCGGGTTCATGGTGCGGGTGAAGGTGCTGCCGCCCTTGCTGACTTCCTCGGCCAGGTCGCCTTTCATCAGGCCCAGCCAGTTGCGGTAGATCACTACCTTGTCGTCGGCGTCGACCGCGGCGACCGAGTCCTCGCAGTCCATGATGGTGGTGAGGGCGGCCTCCATCAGCACGTCCTTCACGCCTGCGGCATCGGTCTGGCCGACCGGGCTGCTGGGGTCGATCTGGATTTCGAAGTGCAGGCCGTTGTGCTTGAGCAGTACCGCTTGCGGCTTGGCGGCGTCGCCCTGGAAGGCAAGGAACTGGCCAGCGTTCTTCAGGGCGGTTTCGCTGCCGTTCTTCAGCGCGACGACCAGCGCGCCGTTCTTCACGCTGTAGGACGTGGCGTCGACATGGGAGCCGGACTCCAGCGGCGCGGCCTCGTCGAGGAAGGCGCGAGCGAAGGCGATGACCTTGTCGCCGCGAACCTTGTTGTAGCCCTTGCCTTTCTCGGCGCCGCCTTCTTCGCTGATCACGTCGGTGCCGTAGAGTGCGTCGTACAGCGAGCCCCAGCGGGCGTTGGAGGCGTTGAGGGCGAAGCGCGCATTCATCACCGGCACCACCAGCTGCGGGCCGGCCATGCGGGCGATCTCGTCGTCGACGTTCTGGGTGCCGGCCTGGAAGTCTTCCGCCTCGGGCAGCAGGTAGCCGATTTCCTCGAGGAAGGCCTTGTAGGCAGCGGCGTCGTGGGCCTGGCCGGCGCGAGCCTGGTGCCAGCCGTCGATCTTGGCCTGGAGTTCGTCGCGCTTGGCGAGCAGGGCTTTATTCTTCGGCGCCAGGTCGTTGATCACGGCCTCCGCACCGGTCCAGAACGTGTCGGCAGAGACGCCGGTTCCGGGGATGGCTTCGTTGTTCACGAAGTCGAACAGGACTTTGGCGACCTGCAGGCCACCGACTTGAACGCGTTCAGTCATTGTTTGCCTCACTCTGCTCTAGACCAGCTCTGGACCCGGGCCGCACGGCCTTGTAGTCCGAGCCGCGGCATACTACATGATGCCGCGGGAAAAATCAGTGGTTACGCGTCGCGTTACGACTGGATGACGCTTCACGGTCACGTTGGCCAGGCTCAATGTTCGCAAAAAAACTGTACTTTGTTCCAGATAAATCTAAAAACAGTACACGATTTATCGCGAGCCCAACTGCGGCGCGGCGTCGCAGGATGTTTCACTGCGCTGCGAGCGCCTTGCCTATACTCCGGAATCGCCCCAGGAGCCTCGCCATGCCCGTCCATGCCGCATCCCTCGCCGATCTCGCCGACCTGGTTCCGCTGTTTTCCGCCTACCTCGACTTCTACGAAGTGCCGGCGCCGGAAGAGCAGGTTCGCGCATTCCTCGCCGAGCGCCTGCGCCAGGGCGATTCGACCCTGTTCCTGGCCAGGGATGCCGAGGCGCGGGCGCTGGGCTTCGTCCAACTCTATCCGCTGTTCGCCTCCCTGGCGCTACGACCTTCGTGGCTGCTCAGCGATCTCTACGTCCGCCCGGAGGCGCGTCGCCGGGGTGTCGGCGAGGCCCTGATGAACCAGGCCCGGGGTTTCGCCGAAAGCATGGGCGCCTGCGGCCTGCAACTGGAGACGGCGAAGACCAACCACGCCGGGCAGTCGCTCTACGAGCGCCTCGGCTATGTCCGTGACGAACAGTTCTACACTTACTGGCTGCAGCTCTGAACTCCCATTCGTCCCTGCAGGAGGCAAGCTCATGGATCACCTGGTCCTGACCGTGATCGCCACCGACCATCCCGGCCTGGTCGAGCGCATCGCCCAATGCATCGCCTCCCACGGCGGCAACTGGCTGGAAAGCCGCATGTCGCGGATGGCCGGGCAGTTCGCCGGGATACTGCGGGTGGCCGTGCCGGCGGAAGGCTACGACGAACTGGTGGAAGGGCTACAGGGCCTGTCCAGCCACGGTATCCGCGTGCTCCTGGCGGAAAGCGGGATCGAGCCGGTATGCAACTGGAAGCCTATCCACCTCGACCTGGTGGGCAACGACCGCCCCGGTATCGTGCGTGACATCACCCGGCTGCTGGCCGAGCACGGGGTGAACCTGGAGAGCCTGTCCACCGAAGTGCGCCCGGCGCCGATGAGCAGCGAACCGCTGTTCCATGCCGATGCGCTGCTGGCGGTGCCGCTGACCCTGTCGCTGGACACCCTGCGCGAGCGACTGGAAGACCTGGCCGACGACCTGATGGTGGAGTTGGTGCTGGACGCGTCCTGAAGTTGTTCAGGAAAGCCGGGGACGGGCCTGTGGAAAAGCCTTGGGTGAAACCCTGAAGCCCAGGCGCCGCGAGGCTTGGAGGTCGTAGCGCGTTTTTTGACCAGCTGCGTTGCGGTTATTCCCAAACCAGGTGGACCAGCCTGTGGGTATTCTGTGTGGATAACCTTGCAGGCCTTTATCCATGGGCGATACAAGGGTTTGATCGTTTTCTGAGCAGCCTCTCTTGCGCTTTTGCTTGTGGATTAACCTTCGCCGCTATCGTTGCCCCTGTGCACAAATGACGTGGAGCAGTCTGTGGGTAAGCCGGGGAAAAATCCATGCAGGCCTTTATCCATCGGTAATCCAGGTGTCCGTACGTTTTTTGATCGATGGCTTTTCCGGTTCATCCACAGTTGCTCACAAAAGCCTTGGGCAGCTTTGTGGATAAGCCTTGTGTATATCGTTGTAACCCTTGGTAAGCCTGGCATGCAGCGGTATGCTCAAAGACTGATCAGGCGCTTTGCAGGGCCTCTTCCGACGAGTTATCCACGTGCCTGCGGAGAGGAGAAGGCAGGTCTATGCACAAAGTGCGTGCATGATCCTGTGGAAAAGCCTGGGGTGGATCGCTGAGCGTCAGTATTGGCGGGGGATAGGAAGGAGTGCGTGTTTTTTCGCCAGGCTTGCGGAGTTCCGCAAGCCTGGGGATAACGTCAGCCCGGCTGGGGAAGGCGGCGTAGGCTGCGCCAGGCGTCGAAGCTGTAGACGGCCAGGGCGAGCCAGATGAAAGCGAAGGCGGT
This sequence comes from Pseudomonas sp. 20-5, assembly GCF_056782835.1. NCBI lineage: Bacteria > Pseudomonadati > Pseudomonadota > Gammaproteobacteria > Pseudomonadales > Pseudomonadaceae > Pseudomonas > Pseudomonas sp. 20-5. Next base: position 545,829 of record NZ_CM165584.1, read on the forward strand.
CAGGCGGCTGGAGTCCAGATGCTCGCCGAACAGCAGGATCGCCTGTAGCAGGACCAGCGTCGGCGCCAGGTATTGCAGGAAGCCCAGGGTGGCGTAGGGCAGGTGCCTTGCCGCAGCGTTGAAGCAGACCAGCGGAACCAGCGTCACCGGGCCCGCGGCGACCACCCACAGGGCTTCCGGGGTGCTCCAGAAAGCCGTTTCGCTGGTCGGCCCGTCGGCGAACAACAGCAACCAGACCAGCGCCAGCGGCAGCAGCAGCCAGGTTTCCACCACCAGTCCGGGCAGCGCGGCGACCGGCGCCTTTTTGCGGATCAGGCCGTAGAAGCCGAAGGTCAGGGCCAGCACCAGCGACACCCAGGGCAGGCTGCCGAGTTGCCAGACCTGCTGCGCCACGCCCAGCGAAGCCAGGGCCACTGCCAGCCATTGCAGGGGACGCAGGCGTTCCTTGAGCAGCAACATGCCGAGCATCACGTTGATCAGCGGATTGATGTAGTAGCCCAGGCTGGCTTCCAGCATGTGGCCGTTGTTCACCGCCCAGACATAGGTCATCCAGTTGCTGGCGATCAGCAGTCCGCTGGCGGCCAGCACGACGAAGCGCTGCGGATTCTGGCGCAGCTCGCGCCACCAGCCCGGGTGCTTCCAGAACAGCAGCAGGACGGCGCCGAACAGGGCCGACCAGACCGCGCGCTGGACGATGATTTCCACCGCGGGAATGCGTTCGAGCAGTTTGAAGTAGAGCGGGAACAGTCCCCAGATCACATAAGCCGTCAGGCCGAGGACATAGCCCCGACGGAGGTTGGCGGTCGCCATGGAGAATCCTTGAAACGTCAGGCAGGTAAGAATGGCCGTGCACGGTATGCACGCGCGGATGACCTGTGAATTCTAGTAGGGGGGTGGCGAGCTTGTCTGCGCACAGTTCCCGCGGAAAAGCACCGGCACACTTGCCGTTCCCTCGCCTGCCACGCGGCGGGACGGATAGCGCCGCGCGCCATTCGCCCCGTCCGCAGGAGGCTCAGAACAGTCGCAGCGGTTCCTCGTCCAGCGCCGCCAGTTGTTCGCGCAGCACCAGCACCTGCTCGCCCCAGTAACGTTCGCTGCCGAACCAGGGGAAGCTCGGCGGGAACGCCGGGTCGTCCCAGCGCCGCGCGAGCCAGGCGCTGTAGTGCATCAGGCGGAGGCTGCGCAGGCCTTCGAGCAGCGGTAGCTGGCGCGGGTCGAAGTCGTGGAACTCGTTGTAGCCGTCGACCAGTTCGGCAATCTGCGCCAGGCGTTCGTGGCGCTCGCCGGCGAGCATCATCCACAGGTCCTGGAGGGCCGGGCCCATGCGGCAGTCGTCGAGATCGACCATGTGGTAGACCTCGTCGCGGCACAGCAGGTTGCCCGGATGGCAGTCGCCGTGCAGGCGGATCGGCTGGTAGGGCACCTCGGCGAACAGGGCGTCGAGGCGTTTCAGCAGGTCGCGGGCGACCGACTCGTAGGCCGGCAGCAGGCTCCTGGGGATGAAATTGCCTTCCAGCAGGGTGGCCAGCGAGGCGTGGCCGAAGTTATCCACAGCGAGCGCCTCGCGGTGCTCGAACGGCCGCGTGGCGCCGACCGCGTGCAGGCGGCCGAGCAACTGGCCGAGGCGGTAGAGCTGGTCGAGATTGCCCGGCTCGGGCGCGCGCCCGCCGCGCCGGGGGAACAGGGCGAAGCGGAAGCCGGAGAATGCGAACAGGCTTTCGCCGTCGCGCGACAGCGGCGCCACCACCGGCACCTCGCATTCCGCCAGCTCGGCGGAGAAGGCGTGCTCCTCGCGGATCGCCGCGTCGCTCCAGCGGTCCGGTCGGTAGAACTTGGCGATCAGCGGCTCGCCGTCCTCGATGCCGACCTGGTACACGCGGTTTTCGTAGCTGTTGAGCGCCAGCACCCGTGCGTCGCTGAGATAGCCGAGGCTTTCCACGGCATCCAGGACGAGGTCGGGGGTCAGTTGGTCGAAGGGATGGGACATGACGGGGCATCCAAGGCTCGAAAGACCCCTAGTGTACGCAAGCCGGCGCGGGCCGGCAGGTTCACAGCGGCGTGCCGAGCAGGACCTGGGCTGGATCGAAGGAGGCGATCACCTTCTGGCCCTTCTTCAGCCCCAGGCTGGCCAGTCGTTCGCCGGACAGCAGCGCGCAGAGGGTAAGACCGCTGCCCAGGGCGATGCGCACCTCGCTGGGACCGGCCTTGGCCGCGAGGATTTCCTCCAGGGTGCCGTGCAACTGGTTCGGCTGGTCCTCGCGCGGTTCCAGCCCGACGTCCAGCCAGCCGGCCTTGATCAGCGCCAGTACCGGGCGGCCGCGACCGAGTTCGAGTTGCTCGGTGCTGGCGCGGGTGATCAGCGCCTCGATGCGTTGCTGGCCTGGCAGCTCGATGGCGATGCGGTCGTGGAAGCCTTCGCCATGGATCGACAGGACCCGCCCGTGCAATTGGTTGCGTGCGCTGGTGCGGAGCATCAGGCGGCCGATCAGGTTGAGGTCCTCGGCGTCTTCCGCGGCCTGCAACACCTGCGCTTGCAAGGCTTCCAGGCGCCGGTAGAGAGCCAGCAGGCGTTCGCCCTCGGCGGTCAGCCGGGCGCCGCCGCCGCCCTTGCCGCCGACGCTACGCTCGACCAGCGGACGCTCGGCCAGGTTGTTCAGTTCGTCGATGGCGTCCCAGGCGCCCTTGTAGCTGATGCCCACGGCCTTCGCCGCACGGGTGATGGAGCCCAGTTCGGCGATCTGCGCGAGCAGGGCGATGCGTTGCGGGCGACGGGTGACGTGCTGGGCGAGAGTGGAGAGTGCGGACATGGAGGCTTCGCTATGAGCGGACGTATACGGCGAAGGCTCCAACAGCCATGGGCAAAACGCAAGGGCGTCACTCGGCGGCCTGGTAGAGACCGTAGCCGGCGGCGGCGCCGGCCAGGTCCCAGGCGAGGTCCTTCCAGCTCCAGCCGCTGCCGGCGGAACGGCTGTCGTAGAACTCCTTGCCGACGCCGAAGGCGAGCGAGAAGCTCAGGCCGAAGCGTGCCTGGCGAGCGCCGCGCAGGCCGCGGTCGTGGGCCATCTGCATGCCCGCCGCGGCAAGGGCCGCGGAACTGGCGAAATGCAGGGCTTTGTCTTCGCCCAGCCAGTCGTCTTCGGCGAAATGGCTGCAACCGCCGAGCAACAGGCAGGCCGCGACCAGCAGTGCGCGCATGGATCCTCTCCCGTATCGGTTGCGCGGCAGTTTAGCCCAGCTCAGCCGGGCTTCGGCGTGCGCGCCAGGCAGTAGACGTCGACCCGCGCGGCGCCCGCCCGGCGCAACAGGCGGGAAAGGCGCTCGGCGGTGGCCCCGGTGGTGAGCACGTCGTCCACCAGTGCCAGGTGCAGCCCGCGAACATCGCTGGCGGGCGCCAGGGCGAAGGCGTGGCGCAGGTTGCGCCGCCGCACCGTCGCGTCCAGTCCCTGCTGGGCCGGAGTATCCAGCACTCGCCGCAGGCTGTGCGGATCGCAGCGCAGGTCCAGCTCGCCAGCCAGTCGCTCGGCGAGCTGTTGCGCCTGGTTGAAGCCGCGACGACGTTCGCGCCGTGGCGCCAGCGGGACCGGCAGCAGGCGTGCCGGGCGCGGCAGGCCTTCGGCGTAGCGTTGCCGCAGGTGTTCCGCCAGCAACTCGCCGAGCAGCCGCCCCAGCGGCCAGGCCGCCTGGTGCTTGAAGCGGTTGATCAGGCTGTCGAGCGGAAAGGCGTAGCGCCAGGGCGCGATCGCCTGTTCATAGGACGGCGGGCGGCGCAGGCACTCGCCGCACACCTGGCCGTCCAGCGGCAGGGGCAGGGCGCAGCGCCGGCACTGCTGGCGCGACCAGGGCAGGTCGGCGGCACAGGCGCGGCACAGCGGGCGGGCCGGCTGGTCGCTGCGGGCGGCGCAGAGCAGGCAGGCCGGCGGCGGCAAAAGCCAGCGCGTGAGAGGACGAAGCGGGAACGACATGGCGGGACTTCCTGGCGGATGTCGCACCATGCAACCGCAGGCGCGCGCCGCCGACCAGCCGTTGCCAGCGGGTTCGGAACTCGCCTGTGGATAACCGAAACCTTCCTTCGCTCCTTGCGGAAACGGCCGACGCGTGGATCAGTGGATGAGCCAGCTCATGACGATCAGGCCGAGCACCGTCCAGATCACCCCGCCGACTATCGAGCGGCGCATGAAGGCGCGTATACCGCTGTAGAGCAGCAACAGGCCGAGCACCAGGAAGACGAAGCTGAACAGCGATGCGTCCATGCCGATGGCCCTGGCCAGGCCGTGGAGGAAGTCGTCCATGGCGCCCCAGATGCCGCCCAGCAGGCCGGAGAGCAGGTCCACCACGAAGCGGATCGCCCTGCCCAGCATCTCGCCCAGTCCGTCGAAAAAGCCTTCTGTACCCATGAGTGTCCTGTCCTGAGTGTTCCCAGCGTTGGATCAGAGATTAGCCGCCGGGTTCAGCGCCGGCTGCTGCTTTGCTGCGGAGCGAGGAACGACTGGCGGAAGTATTCGCGGAACGCGCGCATCCCGGCGCTCGCTTCGGTGTCGCGGCGCCAGGCCAGGCCGACGCTCATCGACGGCACCGGGTCGACCAGCGATAGCGTCTCGATGCGTTTGCCTTCCAGCGACCAGGGCCGGTACACCAAGTCGGAGAGGATGGCCACGCCGGAGCCGTTGGCGACCATGCTGCGCACCGCTTCCACCGAACTGGTATGGAGGATCACCTGTGGCCGGTGTCCGCTCTGTTGCCAGTAGCGCAGCGCGCTCTGCCCGGCCTCGTCGACGGTGAGCATGATGTAGGGCTCGCCGGCCACGTCGGCAAGGCCCAGGTCGGCCTTCTCGCCCAGCGGATGGCGGCTGGGCAGCCACAACCGGCGCTCGGAGTTGAACAGGGTTTCGGCGGCGATCCCGGGCTCGGTGAGATTGCCGGTGAGCAGCACGGCGATGTCGTAGCGACCGTCGAGGAGGCCGCGCTCGATGCTGGCGCGCTCGTCCTCGAACAGTTGCAGCTCCAGTTCCGGGTACCACTGCGCCAGGCGTTGCAGGTGGTGGGGGAGGAAATAGCCCATCACGGTATAGCTGGCGGCGACCTTCAGGGTGCCTTCGACCCGGGTGTCCGGTTGCGGGCTGTTGAGCGCGTCGTCGACGCTGCGCTGGATCGAATAGGCGTGGTTGAGGAAGTGCCGGCCGCTGTCGGTCAGGTTCATGCCCTGCGCCGTGCGGGTGAACAGGGCGACGCCGAGCATGCTTTCCAGTTCCTGGATCGCGCTGGTCACCGCCGACTGCGAGATGTTCAGGTGGATGGCGGCCTGGGATATCTGGCCGAACTCGGCGGTGGCGATGAAGTAGCGAACCTGGCGGAGGGTCAGGGCCATGGGGAGCATCCGGAGGAGGTATCTGTTTTTCAGAAACCAGTCTATCGAATAATAAATCTACCCAATACCTTTCCCGGCTTTTACCGTGGCTCCATCCAACAACAAGACAGATGAGGCCTGCGGGCAATGACTGAAGTCGACCTCAATTCCGACATGGGCGAAGGCTTCGGCCCATGGACCATCGGCGATGGCGTGGACGCGGCGATCATGCCGCTGATCAGCAGCGCCAACATCGCCACCGGTTTCCATGCCGGCGACCCGAGCAGCATGCGCCGCACCGTGGAGATGGCCGCCGAGCATGGCGTGGCCATCGGCGCCCATCCGGGCTTCCGCGACCTGGTCGGCTTCGGGCGTCGGCACATCGCCGCGCCGGCCATCGAGCTGGTCAACGACATGCTCTACCAGCTTGGCGCACTGCGCGAATTCGCCCGGCTGCAGGGCCTGTCGCTGCAACACGTCAAGCCCCACGGCGCGCTCTACATGCACCTGGCGCGGGACGAGGTCGCCGCGCGCCTGTTCGTCGAGACCCTGCAACGCCTGGAACCGGAACTGCTGCTCTATTGCATGCCCGGTTCGGCCACCTGGCGCATCGGCCGGGAACTGGGCCAGCCGCTGGTGCGCGAGTTCTACGCCGACCGCGACTACGACCGCAGCGGCTCCATCGTCTTCACCCGGCGGGTCGCCGCCCTCGATCCGCAGCAGGTCGCCGACAAGGTCCTGCGCGCCTGCCGCGAGGGCAAGGTGCGCACCGTCGAGGGCGAGGACCTCGACATCGCCTTCGACTCGGTGTGCATCCACAGCGATACCCCCGGTGCCCTGGAGCTGGTCGCCAGCACCCGTGCGCGCCTGGAGGGCGCCGGCATCCGCATCAAGGCGCCGCGTTGAGCGCCGCTCGCCTCGGCGAGCCTCGCGACAAGCTTTTCTGCCATTTCCTACAACGTTCGAATAATGAGGATTCGTCATGGCCGAACATAACGTGCAGTCCCCCTTGCCCGGCACCTTCTATCGCAAGGCCAGCCCCGACGCGCCGCCCTACGCGGAGGTCGGGCAGGCGGTCGAGGCCGGCAGCGTGATCGGGCTGATCGAGGTGATGAAGCAGTTTTCCGAAGTGCAGGCCGGGCAGGCCGGCATACTCCAGGCGTTCCACGTGGAAGATGGCGAGGCCATCGAGCCGGGCCAGGTGCTGGCGGTGATCGCCAGCGCTACCTGAGGAGGATGCCATGCACAAGCGACTGAACAAGCTGCTGGTGGCCAATCGCGGCGAGATCGCCGTGCGCATCATCCGCGCCGCGCAGGCACTGGGCATTCCCACGGTAGCGGTGTGCAGCGAGGCGGATCGCGATTCGCTGGCCGCGCGGCTGGCCGATGAGGTACGCCTGATCGGCCCTGCGCGGGCCGACCGGAGCTACCTGGATATCGAGGCGATTCTCATGGCGGCGCGGGAAACCGGTGCCGACTCGATCCATCCCGGCTACGGTTTCCTCTCCGAGAACCCCGCCTTCGCCGAAGCGGTGCAGGCGGCCGGCCTGGTCTTCGTCGGTCCGGATGCGCAGACCATCCGCCGCATGGGCGACAAGGCCGAGGCGCGGCGTACCGCGATGGCCGCCGGGGTGCCGGTGGTGCCGGGCTCGCCCGGCGAGCTGGACGACCTCGACGCGGCGCTGGCCTGCGCCGAAGAGGTCGGCTATCCGCTGCTGGTCAAGGCCTCCGCTGGCGGCGGCGGGCGTGGCATCCGTATCGCCCACGACGCCGACGAACTGCGTCGGGAATTCCCCATCGCCCAGCGCGAGGCGCAGGCCGCCTTCGGTTCGCCGGCGGTGTACCTGGAGCGCTTCATCCGCCAGGCACGGCACATCGAAGTGCAGATCCTCGGCGATGGCGAGCGCGCGGTGCATCTGTTCGAACGCGAATGCTCGCTGCAGCGGCGGCGCCAGAAGGTCTTCGAGGAGGCACCTTCGGCGGCGCTGGACGGCGCGCAGCGCCAGGCCCTCTGCGAGAGCGCGGTGCGCCTGGCGCAGAGTCTCGGCTATCGTGGCGCGGGCACCCTGGAATACCTGTTCGACGCGCACAGCGGCGAGTTCTTCTTCATCGAGATGAACACCCGTATCCAGGTCGAGCATCCGGTCAGCGAGATGGTCACCGGCATCGACCTGGTCCAGGCTATGCTGCGCATCGCCGCCGGCGAGGCGCTGCCCTGGCGCCAGGAGGACATTCGCCTGAACGGCGCGGCGCTGGAGATGCGGATCAACGCCGAAGACCCGACGCGCAATTTCTTCCCCAGCCCCGGCACCGTGGAGCGCCTGGAATGGCCGCAGGGCGAGGGCGTGCGAGTGGACAGCCACCTGTATCCCGGCTACCGGGTGCCGCCGTACTACGATTCGTTGCTGGCCAAGCTGATCGTCCATGGTCGCGACCGCGACGAAGCGTTCGCCCGCGCGCGCCAGGCGCTGGAGCGCACCGTGCTGGCCGGCATGGCCACTACCCTGCCGCTGCACCGCTGGCTGCTCGCCGATGCGCGGGTACAGGCCGCGCAGTTCGATACCGCTACCCTGGAAACCTGGCTCGCCGAGCGGACCGCCGCCGCGCAGGAGGTTTGAGATGCATGCCAACATCCGCTACAGCTTCGGCGGCGACGAGCACCTGTTCGCCGAGGTCGCCGAGTCCATGTCGCTGGAAGCCTTCTTCCGCGGCATGGCGATCACCCGCGCCATCGAGACCCTGCAATTGCCCGGGGTGCTCGACGTATGCCTGGCCAACGCCTCGTTCCAGGTCCGCTTCGACCCCGACCGGCTGGCCCCGCAGGCGCTGCTGGAGACCGTACGCGGCCTGGAGGTCGAGGCGGTCGCCGCGCGCAGCATCGAGACGCGTATCGTCGAAGTGCCGGTGTTGTACAACGACCCCTGGACCCACGAGACCCTGATGCGCTTCCGCGACCGGCACCAGGACCCGGACTCCACCGACCTCGAGTACGCTGCGCGGATCAACGGCTACGCCGACGTGCAGGCGTTCATCCAGGCGCACAGCGGCACGCCGTGGTTCGTCTCGATGGTCGGTTTCGTCGCCGGCCTGCCGTTCATGTACCAGATGGTCGAGCGCGAGCGGCAGTTGCAGGTGCCCAAGTACCTGCGTCCGCGCATCGACACGCCGAAGCTGACCCTCGGCCACGGCGGTTGCTTCGGCTGCATCTATTCGGTGCGCGGTGCCGGCGGCTATCAGATGTTCGGCGTGACTCCGGCGCCGATCTTCGATCCCCGCCAGGGCCTGCCCTATCTCGAGGAATCGATGGTGTTCTTCCGCGCTGGCGACATCGTCCAGTTCCGCCCCATCGAGCGGACCGAATACGAGCGCATGGCGGCCGAAGTCGAAGCGGGCACATTCGACCTGCGCATCCGCCCGGTGAGTTTCGATCTCGACGCGTTCCTCGCCGATCCGCGAGGCTGCACGCAACATCTGCAGGAGGTGCTGTATGTCGATTAAGGTGCTCAAGCCCGGCCTCGCTACCTCGGTGCAGGACGCCGGCCGCGAAGGCCACTATCACCTGGGCATCCCGCCGTCCGGCGCGCTCGACCAGTATGCCCTGCGCGCTGCCAACCTGCTGGTGGGCAACGCACCGACCGCCGCCGTGTTGGAGTGCGCGCTGCTGGGGCCGCAGCTGGAGTTCCAGCGCGACGCCCTGGTGGCCGTGTGCGGGGCGCGCATGACGCCTCGCCTGGAGGGCGCGGAGATGCCGCTGGATACTTCCTTCCGGGTTCGCGCCGGCCAGGTCCTGGGGTTCGATTTCATCCGTGCCGGCGCCCGTGGCTATCTCGCCATCGACGGCGGCATCGCGGTACCCGAGGTGCTGGGCAGCCGTTCGACCTACGGTCTGGGGACGATCGGTGGCTTGCAGGGACGACGGCTGGCAGAGGGCGACCTGCTGCCCCTGGGGCCTGCCTCGCCCTCTGCCGTGGAGGGCTTGGCGCTGCCGCGTTCGTTGCAGGTGGAGGTCGGCGGCGAGGTGAGCTTGCGGGTGGTTCCCGGACTCTACGTCCATCGCCTGACTCCCGACGCGGTCGAGCGTTTCTTCGCCGAGACCTGGTCCGTCGGCTCGGAGGCGGACCGCACCGGCTACCGCTTCAAGGGCGGCACGGCGCTCCGGTTCGAGCCGCGCGAACAGCCATTCGGCGCAGGCTCGGACCCGTCCAACATCGTCGACGCCTGCTATCCCATCGGCTCGATCCAGGTACCGGGCGGGCTCGAACCCATCGTCCTGCATCGCGATGCGGTGTCCGGTGGGGGATATGCCACGCTGGGCACGGTGATCAGCCCCGACCTGAACCGGCTGGCGCAGATGCAACCGAACCAGAAGGCGCGTTTCGTCGCCGTCAGCCTGGAGGAAGGTCTCGAGGCGCGTCGCCGTTACAACTGGCAAGTGCAACGACTCCAGCACTTCTTCCTGCGCTGAGTCGTCGATACCGGCCGCTTCCGTCTGCGAAGCGGCCTCCCGCTCACTTGTAGTAGATATCTATCGCAGCGGTGGCATTGAATCGACCCGGCGTAGGCATGTCGGTCATCCATTTCAGTTGGGCCAAGAAGTTCTTCACCACGACCTGGTCTTTGCTGTGTTCCACTAGTTGGAACTCTTCGTTGAAGGGGACGATGCTACGGTCTTCTTGCCTGAGCACGGTGATGCCTACGGACTTGTTGTCTCCCGGCACCAACGTGTCGCCTACGGTGCTGGAAGAATTCACGGGTCTCAGAAGTGCTCCCAGGCCATAGGCGCTATTGCAGTTCTTGCTTGCAGTGATCTGGAAGGGTTTTTCCTTGATGGTCTGGTTGGCGGTGGCTTGATACGCTTGAAGTAGGCCGAAGTCGAGTGTCTCGGGTGAAATGCTCAGGGTCGACGAGCATGCGATATAGCGCAGTTGGTTCAGGCCATTGAGCACCATGCGAAAGTTGTCGGCGATAGGGCCTTTAATACCATCCAACTGGAAAATCACGTAGTTATCGTGGCCAGCCATCGGTCCTTCCTTGTTGGTGCCGGGAAGGCTTCGCTTGGAAATGAAGAAGTTGTAGTGCAGCGTGAAATCGGTTGTCAGGTGCGGGCAGCCGAGGGGGCCATTGCTCAGGCAGCGTTTGGTTTTATAGGGAAGCTTGATTCGGCAGCGATCGACTTGCGTACACCGTATGTCCCGCCCGTCGATGTTCAGTCCGACCTCCAGGTCGGGTCCGATCATGCTCAAGCCAGGATCCTTGGGGCTGAGGTAGAAAAAGATCTCCTCTTCGTCGTTCCAGAACTGGTTCGCCCAGCAACTTATATTGACGCTGTAGTTGGGGGAGCGCCAGAGAATGGTGTCCTTGGGAAGCGCAATGGGTACCGCGATGGTCGTATCCATCGAGATTTGATCAGATACGTCCTTCGCGTTTTTCAGACAAGTCAAAGCGAGACTTTTTTGGGATAGAGCCAGGAGCAGTCCCAGGAACAGGAGTCGGATGGTTGGCTTCATAGGGAGTCTCTTCTAGGTCAGAGTGGATTGGCGGTAGCTTTCCCATTCGTTGGCAATATGACCTGAAAGGGTCGTAGGTTGCCGGCGTCGCTGACTACCTCATATCGAGCCTTGATGGCCTGGCAATCGATGCTGTCGAATGAGTGTTCGGTATAAGGAGCCAGCATCAGGTGATCGATGGGTGGGGTGCAGAGCCGCCCGGGCGCATCGAGAAACTCCACCTGGCTGAGGGTCACGTAATAGGGAGAGGGATTCCGCGTCCTGGGACTACCCTCAGGATCGTAGAACCAGGTTAAGCCAGCCATGGCTTGCTCGACGGTAGCTTTCAAGGACGGTCGGTAGAACAGTTTGAAACGATGGCGCAGAGCGATTTGCAGAGCATCGCCTTTGCCAGTCGCGTGCGGCACGTCCAGCACACTCAACAGCAGGTAGGTCTCGCGGTCGGTGGGCAGGCCCTGGCCCTGGTAGAGCACCTCCACCTTGGCCCGCTGGCCGGCGCCCAGGCGGAGCAGCGGCCTGGACACGGCGAAGGGCAGCGCCTGCCCCGTGCCGTCGGTACCCCAATCCAGGGAGATTTCCGCCAGGGCCGGCTCCTTGCCCTCGTTGACCAGCGTGATCGGCAGGCGCTTGCCTTTCATCACGAAACGGTTCTGGCCGTCGAACGAGAGATCGGCATGGGCGGACATGCACAGCCAGGCGAATATCGATGCAAGAACCATCCGAAGCCAACTTCGGACCTGGAAGAGGCGCTTTCCATTCATATTCCTGAATGTGCCCGAATGAAACCCGTATCGTGTTTTGGAAAGTGGTTGGTCGGAAGGATCGAATATATTTTTCGTTATACTTCCGCTGCGCTTTGAATGGCTATATCTAGGGTGGTTGGTTGCGTTCATGGTTCAAGTCTGGATAACTTTTTTTCGTTGCGCACCGCTAGGGTGGCAAGAGATTCAATGTTTCTCCATGTTAGAAACCTGCCAGGGAATATATAAATAAGATATTTCCTATTTCTTGTAGGAAATATCCTAAGCTTTACTTGTAATTTCCCGAGGTAGTTGCCTCGTTTTTTCCAGGGAGCCGAATGCCGCATAGAGGTCGAGGCCGATTGGAGCAGTCGATGACTGCTGGCTTCTACATTGGAGATCAAATATTGATCAGATGTAGACCTGTGTCCTGGGTTGGGTTGACAGCGTCATACAGCCACTTATGATGCCCTTGAGCCTGACCCCCGGCGTGCCGGGGCTCCCCGACAAAAGGCGCCATACAAGCGTCGAAGGAATCTTCCCCATGAGTGCAACCGCTTCCGTCGCCACCCGTCACGACTGGTCCCTCGCCGAAGTCCGTGCCCTGTTCGAGCAGCCGTTCAACGACCTGCTGTTCCAGGCGCAGACGGTGCATCGCGCGCACTTCGACCCGAACCGCGTGCAGGTCTCGACGCTGCTGTCGATCAAGACCGGCGCCTGTCCCGAGGACTGCAAGTACTGCCCGCAGTCCGGCCACTACAACACCGGCCTGGACAAGGAGAAGCTGATGGAGGTGCAGAAGGTCCTCGAGGCGGCGGCCGAGGCCAAGGCCATCGGTTCGACCCGCTTCTGCATGGGCGCTGCCTGGAAGCACCCGTCGGCCAAGGACATGCCCTACGTCCTGGAGATGGTCAAGGGCGTGAAGAAGCTCGGCCTGGAGACCTGCATGACCCTCGGTCGCCTGACCCAGGAACAGACCCAGGCGCTGGCGGACGCCGGCCTCGACTACTACAACCACAACCTGGATACCTCGCCGGAGTTCTACGGCAACATCATCACCACCCGCACCTACAGCGAGCGCCTGCAGACCCTGGCCTACGTGCGCGAGGCGGGGATGAAGATCTGCTCCGGCGGCATCCTCGGCATGGGCGAGTCGGTGGACGACCGCGCCGGCCTGCTGATCCAACTGGCGAACCTGCCGGAGCACCCGGAGTCGGTGCCGATCAACATGCTGGTGAAGGTCAAGGGCACGCCCCTGGCGGAAGAGAAGGACGTCGATCCCTTCGACTTCATCCGCACCCTGGCGGTGGCCCGGATCATGATGCCGAAGTCCCACGTGCGCCTGTCCGCCGGCCGCGAGCAGATGAACGAGCAGATGCAGGCGCTGGCCTTCATGGCCGGGGCCAACTCGATCTTCTACGGCGAAAAGCTGCTGACCACGAAGAACCCGCAGGCCGAAAAGGACATGCAGTTGTTCGCCCGTCTCGGCATCAAGCCGGAAGAGCGCGAAGAGCACGCCGACGAAGTGCACCAGGCCGCCATCGAGCAGGCGTTGGTGGAACAACGCGAATCGAAGCTGTTCTATAACGCCGCTTCCGCCTGACCATACTGGAAGGGAGGGTGCCGCCGTCCCTTCGTTGCAGCCGCTGATGTCGGCCCTGCGTGGACGGGTGCGCCTGCGTCCGTCCAGCAACACGAGCGACCTGCCATGTCCTTCGATCTCGCTTCCCGCCTCGCCAGCCGGCGCGCGGAAGACCTCTACCGCCAGCGGCCGCTGCTGGAGTCGGCCCAGGGCCCGGACGTCGTGGTCGACGGCCAGCCGCTGCTGGCCTTCTGTTCCAACGACTACCTCGGCCTGGCCAACCATCCCGAGGTGATCGCCGCGCTGCGCGCCGGCGCCGAGCGCTGGGGCGTGGGCGGTGGCGCCTCGCACCTGGTGGTCGGCCACAGCGGCCCGCACCACGAACTGGAGCTGGCCCTCGCCGAATTCACCGGGCGGCCGCGCGCGCTGCTGTTCTCCACCGGCTACATGGCCAATCTCGGTGCGGTGACCGCGCTGGTCGGCAAGGGCGACACGGTGCTGGAGGACCGCCTCAACCACGCTTCGCTGCTGGATGCCGGATTGCTCTCCGGCGCGCGTTTCTCGCGCTACCTGCACAACGACCCGGCAAGCCTCGCCGCGCGCCTGGACAAGGCCGAGGGCAATACCCTGGTGGTCACCGACGGGGTCTTCAGCATGGACGGCAATCTCGCCGACCTGCCGGCCCTGGCCGCCGTCGCGCAGGCCCGCGGCGCCTGGCTGATGGTCGACGACGCGCATGGCTTCGGCCCGCTGGGCGCCAGCGGCGGCGGGATCGTCGAACACTTCGGCCTCGGCCAGGAGCAGGTGCCGGTGCTGATCGGCACCCTCGGCAAGGGTTTCGGTACCGCCGGCGCCTTCGTAGCGGGCAGCGAGGAACTGATCGAGACCCTGATCCAGTACGCCCGGCCCTACATCTACACCACCAGCCAGCCGCCAGCGGTGGCCTGCGCCACCCTGAAGAGCCTGGAGCTGCTGCGCCGCGAAAGCTGGCGGCGGCAACACCTGGCGGCGCTGATCGCCCGTTTCCGCCATGGCGCCGAGGCGCTTGGCCTGACCCTGATGGACAGCTTCACGCCGATCCAGCCGATCCTGGTCGGCGGCAGCCGCCAGGCCGTGGCCCTGGCCGGCATGCTTCGAGCCCGTGGCATCATGGTCGGCGCGATCCGCCCGCCAACCGTGCCGGCCAACAGCGCGCGGCTGCGCGTCACGCTGTCCGCCGCGCACAGCGAAGCGCAGGTCGACCGCTTGCTCGAAGCCCTCGGCGAAAGCTGGCGACAGCTGTCGTCTAGCCTTCTGGCAGAGATCGAAGCCGAGGAGGGAGACGATGCGTGACCACTTGATCCTGTTGCCGGGCTGGGGCCTGGGTAGCGCACCGCTGGAACCGCTGCGCGACGCGCTGCACGAGCGCGAGCCGCACCTGAACGTGTTGATCGAGCCGCTGCCGTCGCTGGACGACGCCGCCGACTGGCTCGACGAACTCGACGATAACCTGCCGCGCGATAGCTGGCTGGCCGGCTGGTCGCTGGGAGGCATGCTCGCCGGCGAACTGGCGGCGCGCCGCGGTGACGATTGCCGGGGACTGCTGACCCTGGCCAGCAATCCGTGCTTCCGCGTGCGCGAGGACTGGCCGAACGCGATGCCGGCGGAAACCTTCGAGGACTTCTTCGAGGCTTTCCTGCTCGAACCGCACCTGACCCGCAAGCGTTTCACCCTGCTGGTCAGCCAGGGTGCGCGCGACCCTCGGACCCTGGCGCGGCAACTGCAGGTGGCGCTGCCGCAACTGGAGCGCGAGGCGCTGGTCGCCGGCCTGCAGTTGCTCGGCCAACTGGATACCCGGGCCGCCCTGGAAAACTTCCGCGGGCCGCAATTGCACCTGTTCGCCGAAGCCGATGCGCTGGTGCCGCTGGCCGCCGCCGAGGCCCTGCTCGAGTGGCTGCCGGACGTCGAGGTCTCGACCCTGGCGGCCAGTCACGGCCTGCCGCTGGAATGTCCGGACGAGGTGGCCGGCGCAATCCTGAGATTCCTTCGCGAGGGTGACGATGCCTGACGATTCCTCGCCGCTGCTGGCGCCCCATGGCGTTGCCGCGCTGCCCGACAAGCGCCAGGTCGCCGCGTCGTTTTCCCGCGCGGCGGCCAGCTACGACGCGGTGGCCGAACTCCAGCGCGGCGTCGGTGAGAGCCTGCTGTCGGCATTGCCGGAAGGCTTCTCGCCGCGCCGCTGGGTCGATCTCGGCTGCGGCACCGGTTATTTCAGCCGGGCCCTGGAACGACGCTTCGGTGCGGCCGAGGGCCTGGCCGTGGATATCGCCGAAGGCATGCTGCGGCATGCCCGCGCGCGCGGCGGCGCCAGCCATTTCATCGGCGGCGACGCCGAGAGGCTGCCGTTGCGCGACGGCAGTTGCGACCTGCTGTTCTCCAGCCTGGCCATCCAGTGGTGCGCCGACCTCCCGGCGGTCCTGGCCGAGGCGCGGCGGGTCCTGCGGCCGGGCGGCGTGCTGGCGTTCAGCAGCCTGTGCGTCGGTACCCTGGGCGAGTTGCGCGACAGTTGGCGGGTGGTGGACGGCTTCGTCCACGTCAATCGCTTCCGCGCCTTCGCCGACTACCTGCAACACGCGGCCGGCAGCGGCCTGCTGCCGCTGACCCTGCGCCACGAGGACCGGCTCCTGCATTTCCCCGACCTGCGCAGCCTGACCCACGAACTCAAGGCGCTGGGCGCGCACAACCTCAACCCCGGGCGGCCCGACGGCCTGACCGGGCGCCAGCGCATCCGCGCGCTGGTCGCCGCCTACGAGCGTTTCCGCCAGCCCGAGGGGCTGCCCGCTACCTACCGCGTCGTCTTCGGCGTGCTGCGCAAGGATTCCTGAACCATGCCGGCGTTCTTCGTCACCGGTACCGACACCGAGATCGGCAAGACCACCATCGCCGCCGGCCTGCTCCACGCGGCCCGGAGTGCCGGCCTGAGCACCGCCGCGGCGAAGCCGGTGGCCTCCGGCTGCGAGCCCACGGCGCAAGGCCTGCGCAATGGCGACGCGTTGGTGTTGCTCGGCCAGTGCTCGCTGGCGCTGGCCTACGAGCAGGTCAACCCGCTGGCCTTCGCACCGGCCATCGCCCCGCACCTGGCGGCGCGCGAGGCTGGCGTCGAACTGAGCGCCGCACGCTTGCACGAGGCGGTGCGCGAGGTGCTGGCGCTACAGGCCGACTTCACCCTGGTGGAGGGCGCCGGCGGATGGCGCGTGCCGTTGCTGGGCCGCGAGAACCTGTCCGACCTGGCGCGCCTGCTGGCGCTGCCGGTGGTGCTGGTGGTCGGCGTGCGCCTGGGCTGTATCAACCATGCGCTGCTCAGCGCCGAGGCGATCCTGGGCGACGGCCTGGCGCTGGCCGGCTGGGTGGCCAACGTCGTCGACCCGGCTACCTCGCGCCTGGAAGAGAACCTGGCGACCCTCGCCGAACGCCTGCCGGCGCCCTGCCTGGGTCGGGTACCGCGCCTGGAGGAAGCCACTCCCGCGGCCGTGGCCGCACACCTCGACCTGCGGCCCCTGGGTATCGGGCTATAAACAGCAGGCCGTCCATAACCAACGGGCGGTACCCAGCGCCGGCCAAGTCTGTTTGAATAGAAGCCACTTGCTATCGCAGTGGCGCGTGCGCGTCCCCAGGAGTAGAGGGTGGAAATTTCCGGCAACGCTTTCGTCAGTGGCCTCAACGCGGTGCAGTCGGGCAGCGCCCGCGTCGCCCAGGCCGGCAGCGAGATCGCCCGCAATACCGTGGAGGCCCGTTCGCCCCAGGCCGAGCAGATGGTCGAACTGACCCGCGGCAAGCTCGAGGCGCAGAGCGGCGCCCGGGTCATCGAGGTAGCCGACGAGACCCTCGGTACCCTGATCGATACCCACGCCTGACTTCCTGGCGGCCGGCAGCGGCCGCCCCGACCCTTCCTTTTCCGACTGTCACCCGGCGGCCCCTGAAGCCTGCCGGGCGCTTCGCCATGGGCTTTACTGAGAGAGACGAAAGTGCTTTGGAAGGACGTGGCTGCCAGTGATTTCGGGCATGACCGAGCGGTCGGTTCGGATGCTTGACAAGGGATTGGCGTAAACGTATGTTTCAAACGCCTGTTTGAGAGTCGGGACGCATGAGTGCGTCCGGCAAGGCGACCGGGAGCGATCCCGCACTGCGACCGCAGACTCTGGACATCCGTCCGGTCGCCGATTAACCAGAACCCTTCGTAGAGGTTGACTGCTATGCCTGATTACAAGGCCCCCTTGCGTGATATCCGTTTCGTTCGCGACGAGCTGCTGGGCTACGAAGCGCACTACCAGAGCCTGCCGGGCGCCGAAGACGCGACTCCCGACATGGTCAACGCCATCCTCGAGGAAGGTGCGAAGTTCTGCGAACAGGTGATCGCTCCGCTGAACCGCGTCGGCGACCTGGAAGGCTGCACCTGGAGCGCCGACGGCGTGAAGACCCCGACCGGCTTCAAGGAGGCCTACCAGCAGTTCGTCGAAGGCGGTTGGCCGAGCCTGGCCCATGACGTCGAGCACGGCGGCCAGGGTCTGCCGGAATCCCTCGGCCTGGCCATCAGCGAGATGGTCGGCCAGGCCAACTGGTCCTGGGGCATGTACCCGGGCCTGTCCCACGGCGCCATGAACACCCTGCATGCCCACGGCACCGCCGAGCAGCAGGCAACCTACCTGACCAAGCTGGTCTCCGGCGAGTGGACCGGCACCATGTGCCTGACCGAGCCGCACTGCGGCACCGACCTGGGCATGCTGCGCACCAAGGCCGAGCCGCAGGCCGACGGTAGCTACAAGGTCACCGGCACCAAGATCTTCATCTCCGCCGGCGAGCACGACATGGCCGACAACATCGTCCATATCGTCCTGGCCCGCCTGCCCGACGCCCCGCAGGGCACCAAGGGCATCTCGCTGTTCATCGTGCCGAAGTTCCTGCCCAACGCCGAAGGCAACGCCGGCGAGCGCAACGCGGTTTCCTGCGGTTCCATCGAGCACAAGATGGGCATCCACGGCAACGCCACCTGCGTGATGAACTTCGACGCCGCCACCGGCTTCCTGATCGGCCCGCCGAACAAGGGCCTGAACTGCATGTTCACCTTCATGAACACCGCTCGCCTGGGTACCGCGCTGCAAGGCCTGGCCCATGCCGAAGTCGGTTTCCAGGGCGGCATCGCCTATGCTCGCGAGCGTCTGCAGATGCGCTCGCTGACCGGTCCGAAGGCGCCCGAGAAGCCCGCCGACCCGATCATCGTGCATCCTGACGTGCGCCGCATGCTGCTGACCATGAAGGCCTTCGCCGAAGGCAACCGCGCGATGCTGTACTTCGCCGCCAAGCAGGTCGACATCGTCCAGCGCAGCCAGGACGAAGAGCAGAAGAAAGCCGCCGACTCGATGCTGGCCTTCCTCACGCCGATCGCCAAGGCGTTCATGACCGAAGTCGGCTTCGAGTCCGCCAACCACGGCGTGCAGATCTTCGGTGGCCACGGTTTCATCGCCGAGCACGGCATGGAGCAGAACGTCCGCGACAGCCGCATCTCGATGCTGTACGAAGGCACCACCGGCGTTCAGGCCCTCGACCTGCTGGGCCGCAAGGTGCTGATGACCCAGGGCGAGGCGCTGAAGGGCTTCACCAAGATCGTGCACAAGTTCTGCCAGGCCAACGAAGCCAACGAAGCCGTCAAGGAATTCGTCGCTCCGCTGGCACAGCTGAACAAGGAGTGGGGCGACCTGACCATGAAGGTCGGCATGGCCGCCATGAAGGATCGCGAGGAAGTCGGCGCCGCTTCGGTGGACTACCTGATGTACTCCGGCTACGCCTGCCTGGCCTACTTCTGGGCCGACATGGCGCGCCTGGCCGCCGAGAAGCTGGCCGCCGGCACCGGCGAGGAAGCCTTCTACAAGGCCAAGCTGCAGACCGCGCGCTTCTACTTCCAGCGCATCCTGCCGCGTACCCGCGCCCACGTCGCCGCCATGCTGTCCGGCGCCAACAACCTGATGGAGATGGCCGAGGAAGATTTCGCCCTCGGTTACTGATGGCACGGGCCGCTGGCGGCCCGTTCCCCAGGTGAGAAAGAGCCCGCCCTTCGGCGGGCTTTTTCATGCCTGCGATCCGCTGCATCCTGGCCTTCCGACCTCGGGGTTATGGCGTTGCATTCAGCGTCCGCAGCGTGATTGTAGGCGCCCGCCCGGCGCAGTAGCTTCGAGGGATTCGCGCCTGTGGGGCGCCCCTGCCGAGGAGAACAGAGATGCCGGAATACAAGGCTCCGCTGCGCGACATGCGCTTCCTGATCGATGAGGTATTCGACTTCCATGGGCGCTACCAGGCGCTCGGCGCCAGCGACGCGACCCCGGACATGGTGGCGGCGATCCTCGATGAAGGGTCGAAATTCTGCGAACAGGTTCTGGCGCCGCTGAACCGCTCCGGCGACGAAGAGGGCTGCCACTTCGACAACGGCGTGGTGACCACGCCCAAGGGTTTCAAGGAAGCCTATGCACAGTACGTCGAGGGTGGCTGGAACGGTGTCGCCAGCGATCCCGCGTACGGCGGCCAGGGCCTGCCGCACTCGCTGGGTCTGCTGCTCAGCGAGATGATCGGCGCCAGCAATGTCTCCTGGGGCATGTACCCGGGCCTGACCCGCGGCGCCATGTCGGCGATCCACGCCCACGGCAGCCAGGCGCAGAAGGACCTCTACCTGGCGCGGATGACCGCCGGCACCTGGACCGGCACCATGTGCCTGACCGAGCCGCACTGCGGCACCGACCTGGGCATCATCAAGACCCGCGCGGTGCCGAACGCCGACGGCAGCCATGCGATCAGCGGGACGAAGATCTTCATCTCCGCCGGCGAGCACGACCTGAGCGAGAACATCGTCCACCTGGTGCTGGCCAAGCTTCCCGATGCGCCGGCCGGGACCAAGGGTATCTCGCTGTTCATCGTGCCGAAGTTCCTACCCGACGCCGAAGGTAACGTGGGCGCGCGCAATGCGGTCTCCTGTGGCTCCATCGAGCACAAGATGGGGATCAAGGCCTCGGCCACCTGTGTGATGAACTTCGACGGCGCCACCGGCTACCTGATCGGCGAGCCGAACAAGGGCCTGCACTGCATGTTCACCATGATGAACCACGCCCGCCTGGGCACCGGCATGCAGGGCCTGTGCCTTGGCGAGACCAGTTACCAGGGCGCCGTGCGCTACGCCCGGGAGCGCTTGCAGATGCGCTCGCTGACCGGGCCGAAGGCGCCGGACAAGCCGGCCGACCCGATCATCGTGCACCCCGACGTGCGGCGCATGCTGCTGACCATGAAGGCGTTCAACGAAGGCAACCGCGCGCTGGCCTACTTCACCGCCCAGTTGCTCGACACCGAGCACCTGTCGCAGGACGCCGCCGAGCGCGAGCGGGCCGCCGACCTGCTGGCCTTCCTGACACCGATCTGCAAGGCCTTCATGACCGAGACCGGGCAGGAGGTGACCAACCTCGGCATGCAGGTCTACGGCGGCCACGGCTACATCCGCGAGTGGGGCATGGAGCAGTTGGTCCGCGATTGCCGCATCGCACAGATCTACGAAGGCACCAACGGCATCCAGGCCCTCGACCTGCTCGGCCGCAAGGTACTGGGCAGCCAGGGCAAGCTGTTGCGCGGTTTCACCAAACTGGTCCACCAGTTGTGCCAGGCCCAGGCCGAGCATCCGCAACTGAAGGGACAGGTCGCGCAACTGGCGGCGCTGAACGCGCAGTGGGGCGAACTGACCCAGCAGGTGGGTCTGGCGGCGATGAAGAATGCCGACGAAGTGGGCGCCGCCTCGGTGGACTACCTGATGTTCTCCGGCTACGTGACCCTGGCCTATTTCTGGTTGCGCATCGCCCTGGTGGCGCGCGAGAAGCTGGATGCCGGCAGCGGCGAGGCCGCGTTCTACGAAGCCAAGCTGGCCACCGCCGACTTCTACTTCAGTCGCCTGCTGCCGCGCACCGCGGCGCACGCCGCGGCGATCCAGGCCGGCGCGGCGGGCCTGATGAGCCTGTCGGCGGAGCAGTTTTCGCTCTAGCGGCTGCCGGGGCAGGGGCGCGGCGCTTCTTCCCCCGGTTTCTCCCGCACCCGCCGGGCCCGTCGGACTCCCGGCGAACTCGCTCGAGCCCGCGAAAAGCGGGCTTTCTCATGCCTGTCGCATAGAAGACCGATATAGACTTTCCGGTCACGACGTGACGCTACAAGTCCGAAATGTTGGTGGTGTAGACTCGGCCGCGGCACGCCTTTCGTGCCTCCATTTTGTTGCCGCTGGCCCCCGGCCGGCGATCGGTACGATCGAGGATTCCCCACATGGCTGATTACAAAGCTCCGCTGCGCGACATGCGCTTCGTCCTCAATGAGGTGTTCGAGGTCTCCCGGCTCTGGGCGCAACTGCCGGCGCTGGCCGAAGTGGTCGACGCCGAGACCGCCGCGGCGATCCTCGAAGAGGCCGGCAAGGTCACCGCCGGTACCATCGCCCCGCTGAACCGTCCGGGCGACGAGGAAGGCTGCCAGTGGAACGCTGGCGCGGTGAGCACCCCGGCCGGCTTCCCCGAGGCCTACCGGACCTACGCCGAAGGCGGCTGGGTCGGCGTCGGCGGTGATCCGGCCTACGGCGGCATGGGTATGCCCAAGGTGATCTCGGCGCAGGTCGAGGAACTGGTCAACTCGGCCAACCTGTCGTTCGGCCTGTATCCGATGCTGACCGCCGGCGCCTGCCTGGCGCTCAATGCCCATGCCAGCGACGAACTGAAGGACAAGTACCTGCCGAACATGTACGCCGGTATCTGGGCCGGTTCCATGTGCCTGACCGAGCCGCATGCCGGCACCGACCTGGGCATCATCCGCACCAGGGCCGAGCCGCAGGCCGACGGCTCCTACAAGATCAGCGGGACCAAGATCTTCATCACCGGCGGCGAGCATGACCTGACCGAGAACATCATCCACTTGGTGCTGGCCAAGCTGCCCGACGCCCCGGCCGGGCCGAAGGGCATCTCGCTGTTCCTGGTACCGAAGGTGCTGGTCAACGCCGATGGCTCGCTGGGCGAGAAGAACAGCCTGGGTTGCGGCTCCATCGAGCACAAGATGGGGATCAAGGCCTCGGCCACCTGCGTGATGAACTTCGACGGCGCTACCGGTTGGCTGGTGGGCGAGGTCAACAAGGGCCTGGCGGCGATGTTCACCATGATGAACTACGAGCGCCTTGGCGTCGGCATCCAGGGCCTGGCCACTGGCGAGCGCTCCTACCAGAGCGCCATCGAATATGCCCGCGAGCGTATCCAGAGCCGCGCGCCGACCGGCCCGGTGGCCAAGGACAAGGCCGCCGACCCGATCATCGTGCACCCCGACGTGCGTCGCATGCTGCTCACCATGAAGGCGCTGAACGAAGGCGGCCGCGCCTTCTCCAGCTACGTCGCGATGCAGCTGGACACCGCCAAGTACAGCGAAGACTCGGTCACCCGCAAGCGCGCGGAAGAGCTGGTGGCGCTGCTGACCCCGGTGGCCAAGGCATTCCTCACCGACATGGGGCTGGAAACCACCATCCATGGCCAGCAGATCTTCGGTGGCCACGGCTTCATCCGCGAATGGGGCCAGGAGCAACTGGTGCGCGACTGTCGCATCACGCAGATCTACGAAGGCACCAACGGCATCCAGGCGCTCGACCTGGTGGGGCGCAAGGTGATCGGCAGCGGCGGCGCCTTCTCCCGTCACTTCACCAACGAGATCAAGGCCTTCGTCGCTTCCGCCGACGAGGCCCTGGGCGAGTTCAGCAAGCCGCTGGCGGCCGCCGTGGAGAACCTGGAAGAGCTGACCGCCTGGCTGCTCGACCGCGCCAAGGGCAATCCCAACGAGATCGGCGCGGCGTCGGTCGAATACCTGCATGTGTTCGGCTACACCGCCTATGCCTACATGTGGGCATTGATGGCGCGCACCGCGCTGGCCAAGCAGGGCGAGGACGACTTCTACGCCAGCAAGCTGGGTACCGCGCGCTTCTACTTCGCCCGCCTGCTGCCGCGCATCCATTCCCTGAGCGCCTCCGTGCGCGCCGGCAGCGAGTCGCTGTACCTGCTGGACGCCGAGCAGTTCTGAGGCCTGGCGCCTGAGACGGAAAGCCCCGCGATGCGGGGCTTTTTTCTGGGCGCCGGGGGGCGGCGCGCGGGACGGGTGGGGGGTGGATATCCGCTTGCGGCTATCCGCCATTCCCAGGGTTTTCTCGGGGCCGTGATGGGACAGGGTGATCGGCGGATAACGCCGTTGGCGTTATGCGCCCTACGGCTCCTCGCGCAGGGTGGGCGGTAGGGCGAATAACCGCTTGCGGTTATCCGCCATTCCCGTGGTTTTCTCGGGGCCGTGATGGGACAGGGTGATCGGCGGATAACGCCGTTGGCGTTATGCGCCCTACGGCTCCTCGCGCGGGACGGGCGGTAGGGCGAATAACCGCTTGCGGTTATCCGCCATTCCCGTGATTTTTCTCGTGCCGTGAGGGGACAGGGTTGTCGCGGTCCGTCGCGGAGGATACGGGGATATCCGTTGATGGCGTCTCGCCCGAGCCTCAGTGCGAGGTTCCCTCCGCATAGCCGATCTTGTTGCCGACGTTGTACTTGCCCGACGGCTTGTTCATCGGCAGTCGCTTCACTTCCTCCAGGCTGTGTGCGTCGTAGACCACCAGCGCGCCGTCGCGGTCCCAGACGCTGAGCAGGGCGTAGCGGCCGTCGCGGGTGAACTCGACGTGGCCGGCCACCTTGCCCGGGCTGGGGCGCAGGCGATGGGCGATTTCCAGGGTCTGCTTGTCGATCAGCAGGATCTCGTCGTGTTTCTTGCCAAGGAAGGTATCGGTCCAGGCGTAGGGCGAGTCGGCATGGCTGCGCATGAAGAAGCCGGGGCCGTCGGTGACGATTTCCTTCAACGGCTTCCAGTTTTGCAGGTCGATCACCGAGATCACCCCGCGGCTGATGTTCGGCGTGGCGAACACCCAGCGCCCGTCGCGCTTCCAGTAGATGCCCGAGCCGAGGTGCGGCATGCCCGACAGCGGGATCGAGGCGACCCGCGCGCCGCTGTCCAGCTCGATCACCTCGCCGCCCCTGGCCTGCCGCGAGCTGCCCAGCAGGTAGCGGTAGTCGGGGCTGAAGGAGAAGTCGTCGAGGTAGTCGGCGACCGCCAGCCGTTTCGGCGCGACCGGCTTGCCGTTGGCATAGGGCAGCTCCCACAGCTCGTGGACGTCCTTCAGGGCGACCACGAAGCTGTGTCGCGGCGGTGCCGTGTATACCGCGCTGACCCGCGAGGCCTGGCCCTGGGCGTCGGCCGCCGGGATGACCTGCACCAGGGACAGGTCGCGGGCGTCCAGCAGCACCAGGTTGCCGGGCAGGTAGTTGCCCACCAGGACCCAGCGCCCGTCGTCGCTGACCGCCAGGTTGCGCGTGTTGAGGCCGGCGCGGACCTCGGCGACCACCTTCAGGTTGTACAGGTCGTAGAGGGTTACCCAGCCGTCGCGCGAGGCGAAGTACACCAGGCGCCCGTCCGGGGAGAACTTCGGACCTCCGTGCAGGGCGTAGCGCGAGGGGAAGCGGGCGATGGGCTCGAAGCGATCGCCGTCGAGGATGGTCACGTGGTGGTCGCCGGACTCCACCACCACGAACAGGTTCAGCGGGTCGGCCTCGAAGCGGGGCCTGGACGGCAGGGTGGCGAGGGGATGCGGCTGAACCTGGCTGGCCCGGATGTCCTCGGCGGTCCACTGCGGTTCGCGCGGCGGCGCCTGGTAGAGATAGGCGACCAGGGCGTCCGCCGCGGCGTCGTCCAATTGACCGGCAAAGCCGGCCATCTGGGTTGCCGGGCGACCGTGCAGGATCACCTCGCGGGCCTGCGCCGGCTTCAGCCGCGAAAGGCTTTCCGGGAGCAGGGTCGGGCCGCTGCCGCCGAGCCGCCCGGCGCCGTGGCAGGCCTGGCAGTGCTGGCGGTAGAGCGCTTCCCCCGGCGCTTCGCCGGCCTGTGCGAGGGCGCCGAGGAGCAGGCCGAGGGCGAGGCCGATCAGGCGCATGCGACGGCCTCGCGGCTGACCGGCGAGCCGGCGCCCAGGTATGACGGATGCGCCATCGCGCGCTCGGCGAAGAGCGCGACCACCTGGCCGACGACGATCAGCGTCGGCGGCTTCAACTGGTAGCGTCGCGCCAGCGCCGGCAGCTCGGCAAGGGCGCCGCGGGTCACCTGCTGGCCCGCCTGGGTGCCCTGGCTGACCAGCGCCGCCGGGGTGTCGCTGGCGAGGCCGTGCTCGACCAGGCGCGCGGCGATCTCGGCGAGGTTGCCCAGGCCCATGTAGAACACCAGGGTCTGCTTGCCACGCGCCAGGCCGGCCCAGTCGAGGTCGAGGCGGCCGTCGTTCTGCAGGTGGCCGGTGACGAAGGTGCAGGACTGGGCGAGGTCGCGGTGGGTCAGCGGGATGCCGGCGTAGGTACTGCAACCGGAGGCGGCGGTGACGCCGGGGACCACCTGGCAGTCGACGCCGGCTTCGAGCAGGCGCTCCAGCTCCTCGGCGCCGCGACCGAAGATGAACGGGTCGCCGCCTTTCAGGCGGACCACCCGGCGTTGCTGCCGGGCCAGGCGCACCAGCAGCTCGTTGATTTCTTCCTGCGGCAGGCTGTGGTG
The DNA here is from genome assembly GCF_056782835.1 of Pseudomonas sp. 20-5. Taxonomy (NCBI): domain Bacteria; kingdom Pseudomonadati; phylum Pseudomonadota; class Gammaproteobacteria; order Pseudomonadales; family Pseudomonadaceae; genus Pseudomonas; species Pseudomonas sp. 20-5. Next base: position 571,650 of record NZ_CM165584.1, read on the forward strand.
GCCGCAGCGCTTGCCGACGTAGATGCGCTGGCAGCTTTCCGGCAGAAGGGCGATCAGCTCGCGGGCGACCAGGCGGTCGTAGACCACCACCTCGGCCTGTTGCAGCAGGGCCCAGGCGCGCAGGGTGAGCAGGCCCGGATCGCCGGGGCCGGCGCCGACCAGGGCGACGCTGCCGGCAGGGAAATCGACATCGAGGAGGGACGGCGGAATCACGGTAGTGTTCATGAGGCTTTCCTTAGACGGCGTGCAGCGCGATGCGCTCGAGGCCGATTTCCTGATCGCTGAGGTAGCAGCCGGGGTCTTCGCCCCAGAGTTCTCCGCCGGCCCAGGCGCGGGTGCGGGTGTTGCCGTTGCAGATGTCCAGCCAGCGGCATTGGCTGCAGCGCCCGACCACCGGTCGCGGGCGCTGGCGCAGTTGCAGGAGCAGCGGGTCGGGGCGCTCGAACCAGAAGTCGGCGAAGCGCTGATGGCGGATGTTGCCGACGCTGTGGTGCCACCAGTAGCTGTCCGGATGCACCTCGCCGGTGTTGTCGATGTTGGCGATGCCCTCGCCCGAGGCGTTGCCGCCCCAGTCCAGCAGCAGCTCGCAGAGACGCGCCAGTTGCTGCGGGCGGCGGCGCTTGAGCCAGTCGAGGAGAAGGATCGCGTCGGCGTCGTTGTTGCCGGTGACGAAGTCGCTGTCGCGCCCCTGCCGGATGTCCTCGTCGGCCCGTTCGAAGAGCAGCGCGAGGGCCTCGCGGGTGCGCCGGTGGTGGGCGTCGAGGGCGCGGCTGCGGCGGCCGCGGCCACTGTAGTTGAGGTGCGAGAGGTAGAACTTCTGCACGTCGAGTTCGCGTATCAGGTCGAGCAGTGCCGGTAGTTGCGCGGCGTTCTCCTCGGTCAGGGTGGTGCGCATGCCGACGCGGATATCCGCCTCGCGGCACAGGCGCATGGCCGCCAGCGCGGCGTCGAAGCTGCCCTGCTTCTGGCGGAAGCGGTCGTGGGTCTCGCGCAGGCCGTCGAGGCTGATGCCGACGTAGTCGAAGCGGGCCTCGGCGACGCGCTGGATGTTGCCTTCGTCGATCAGCGTACCGTTGCTCGACAGCGCCACGAACATCCCGGCCTGGCGCGCATGGGCGGCGATCTCGAAGAGGTCCGGGTGCATCAGCGGCTCGCCGCCGGAGAGGATCAGCACGCGCACTCCGGCGGCGCGCAGGTCGTCGATGCCGCGAAGGATTTCCGCGGTCTCCAGCTCGCCACGGAAGTCGCTGTCGGCGGAGGTGGAGTAACAGTGCTTGCAGGTCAGGTTGCAGCGCCGCAGCAGGTTCCAGATCACCACCGGGGCGCGCCTGCCGCCGGCGCGGCGCGGCGTCGGCGCGTCCTCGGCGAGGCTGCGCAGGTAATGGCTGATCCTCAGCATGGACGTTCCTCCTTCTGCGCCAGGCGCAGGCCGGTCTTCTTCAGGATGCGGCTGCTCACCAGCATCTCGTCGGCGCGACAGTCCTCGCCGAGCAGCAGGCGGATCTGCTGGCGATAGCCTTCGATCTCCGCTTCGCTGCGGCCGTGAACCATGGCGAACAGGTTGTAGCGCCACTGCGGCAGATGGCGCGGGCGCCGGTAGCAATGGCTGACGAAGGACAGCCCGCCGACCAGCCGGCCGAGGCGTTCGATGCGTTCGTCGGCGACGTCCCAGACGGTCATGCCGTTGTGCCGGTAGCCAAGGCGATAGTGGTTGGGCACCGCGGCGATGCGCCGGATCACCCCGGCGTCGCGCAGGCGCTTCAGCAGCGCCAGGGTCTCCGCCTCGCTCAGCCGCAGTTGCGCGGCGATCCACGCCCAAGGGTCGGCGACCAGCGGCAGGCCGGCCTGGGTCAGTTCGATCAGGCGGCGGGCGAGCAGGGCGTCAGAGGGGGAAATGCAGGCCGACATGGTAGGTCGCCTCCTTGGGCAGGTCGAGTACCGCCAGCCCGCTCTCGCGCTCCAGCCGTGCGAGGGTCTCGGCGACCTCCGCCGGGCTGTCGCAGGCGACCACCAGCCACATGTTCAGGGCGTGCTCGCGACGGTAGTTGTGGGCGACCTGCGGCCAGCCGGCGAGCAGCGCGGCGATCTCTTCGAAACGCGCCTCCGGCACGCTCATGGCGGCCAGGGTGAAGGCACCGCCGAGGGGCTCGATATCGAACAGCGGACCGAAGCGGGTCAGGGTGCCGTCGTCGAGCAGGTCGTCCAGGCGGCGCAGGATGTCTTCCTCGCGGCAATCCAGCTCGGCGGCGAGCAGCGCGTAGGGATGCGGCTCCAGCGGCAGGCCGTGTTGCAGGCGGTTCAGCAGGCGCCGGTCGAACTCATCCATGGCGGCGCTCCAGGTCGGCCGGCGGCGCGGTGTAGCGGCCGCCGCACTGCTTGTAGGCGCGCAGGCTGAACAGCCAGCGGTGCGGTGTCTGGCGCAGGGCGTGGCGCTCCAGCAGGGCCTCGATCTGGCGTTCCACTTCGCCGCGCTCGCGGCCGTGGATCATGCAGAACAGGTTGTATGGCCACATCGGCAGGCGACGCGGGCGGCGGTAACAGAGCGAGACGATCGTTTCGTGGGCGAGGGCGCGGCCGACGGCGTCGACCTCCGCGTCGGCGACGTCCAGCACCAGCATGGCGTTGGCGGTATAGCCCAGGGCGCGGTGGTGGAGGATCACCCCGAAGCGGCGGAACAGGCCGTCTTCGTCCCAGCGGCGGACCTGTTCCAGCACTTCGTCTTCGCCGGCGCCGATGCGTTCGGCGAGCACCCGGTAGGGCCGGCTGGCCAGCGGCAGGCCCTGTTCCAGCAGGTAGCGCAGGTGTTGCCGCTGCGGCGCGGCGAGGGGTTCGACGGGGTTCATCGGCTGGCCTCCAGGGGAAACGCGAGGTCGATGCAGTAGGCTTCCTGCATCGGCAGGTCGAGGGGTTGCAGGCCGGTGTCGGCGGCGATCTCCGCCAGTACCCGGTCGAGTTGCGCGCGGTCGCCGGCGGTGAGCACGAACCACAGGTTGTAGCGGTGTTCGCGCTGGTAGTTGTGGTTGACCTCGGCGTACTGGCTGATGCGCTCGGCGACCCGTTGCAGACGCTCCTCGGGCACCGCCAGGGCAGCCAGGGTGCTGGCCCCGGCGCGTTGGTGGCGGAGCACCGGGCCGACCCGCGACAACGCGCCGTCGGCTTCCAGTCGACGCAGCCGTTCGAGCACCTCGGCTTCGCTGCAACCCAGGGTCTCGGCCATCCGCCGATAGGGTTCCGCGCAGATCGGCAGGCCTTTCTGGTAGCGGGCGAGGAGGCGGCGGGAGAGGTCGTCCATGGTGCCTCCTAGAGTCCGATGTGCTGGGCGCGGTGGCTGAAGAAGATGCCGCTCGGGCTGCGGGCCGGAAGGCTGCCGATGCGCTTCAGGCGGTACGGGTCCCAGACCTGCAACTGGTCGGCGTCGCGCACCGAGATCCAGACCTGGTCGCCGCGCCCGCTGAATTCCATGTGCAGTACGCCGGGGCCAGGGCGCAGGGTTTCGATCACTTCGTGGGTCTCGCTGTCGATGACCTGCACCTTGTCGTTGTCCGGGTAGGCGAAGTTGACCCAGATCTGCCGGTCGTCCGGTCGAGTCATGACGAACACCGGCTGGCCGGCGACGTCGATGGCGTCGGTCTGCTTCCAGTCGCGCGCGTCGAGCACCAGCACCTGGTGATGGCCGACCGCCGGGACGAAGGCCTGGTCGCTGGCGATGGTCCAGCCCTCCAGGTGCGGCATCTTGTACACCGGCAGCTTGCGTTGGCCGCGGCCGTAGTCGCCGAGTACGCGCCTGACGCCGCGCTCCGGGTGCCAGAGGTCGAGCTGGGCCATGCCGTCCTCGCCGAACAGCCCGGCCATGTAGTAGCGCCCGTCGGGGCTGATGAGGGCGTCGTAGGGTTGCTTGCCGATATCGCGGAAGCGGGTCAGGTGCGGCGTGTCGCCCTGGCTGAAGTCGGCGATCCAGATCTCGCCGCTGTCGAACAGGCTGAACACGAAGCGCTGCCCGGGCGCGTCGACCAGGCCGACCACCCGGGAGTTCCTGTCCTGGCCGGGGAGGCGGGTGGCGGGAATCTCGGCGACCAGCTCCAGGGTGCGGCTGTCGAACACCTTGACCCCGCCCGGCTCGTAGTTGGATACCGCGACCAGCCGACCGTCCTGGCTGATCGCTCCGCCGATGCTGTTGCCGCCCTGGATCAGGCGCTTGTCGATGCGCTGGGCCAGCAGGTCGAGCTTGGTCAGGCCGCCGTCGCGACCGAATACGTAGGCGTAGCGCTGGTCGCGGGAGAACACCAGGGAGGCGTGGGACAGGTCGCCGAGGCCTTCGACCCGCGCCAGCGAGGTCTTCGCCGTGCCGTCGAGGATCTGCACGCTGCCGTCGGCGCGTTCGATCAGCACGCCGAGGTCGCCGCTGCCGCGCAAGGGCGGCTGCTGGCTACAGCCGGCGAGCAGGGCGAGGAAAAGCGGCGCGAGGGGACGCAGGTTCATGGGGCGATCTCTCCTTCGATCAGGCGGTCCACCAGCCAGCCGGCGTCGTCTTCGCTGAGCAGGCCGGCCCAGGGGGGCATCGGGGTTTGCGGACGGCCCATGAGCACGGTGGCGACCAGCGATTCGCGCGGCTTGCCGCGCAGGGCCTCGGGGGTCAGCGCCGGGCCGAGGCCGCCGGTCAGGCGCAGGCCGTGGCAGGAGCCGCAGTCCTGCAACAGCAGGTGACGCAACTGGGCCTGGCGACGGGCATCGGGATGCTCGTCGGCCAGGCCCGGAAGAGGACAGGCGAACGTCAGCGCGAGGGCCAGCCACAAGGCGTGGCTGGCGGCGCGCCGGAAGTCCGGAGGGGCGTTCATTTCTGCGACAGGACCCACTTCGCCAGGGTCTGCGCCTCGTCGTCGCTGACCGCGTTCGGCGGCATCGGGATCGGGCCCCAGACGCCCTGGCTGCCGTTCTTGATCCGCTGCGCGAGTTCCGCTTCGGCGCCGGCCTGGCCGGCGAACTTGGCGGCGACGTCCTTGTAGGCCGGGCCGACCATCTTGGTGTCGATGGCATGGCAGGCCACGCAGCCCTTGTTCTTGAACAGCACTTCGGGGTCTTCGGCCCAGGCGCCCTGGGCGAGCAGGGTGCCGGTGGCGAGCAGCGAAAGCAGTGCGTACGGTTTCATCACGGTTCCTCGTAGGGGGGAGCGTGCGGGGCGTGCCCCGCACGCGGGTCTCAGTACACGTCGTGCTGGGTGTTGTAGACGTTGAACTTACCGGTCGGGGTGATCAGCCGCGGGTCCTTGACCACGGCCTTGAGCTTCAGGGTCTTGTCGTCCACCACCACCAGCGCGGAGCTGTCGTTCTTGCCGTTCCACACCGAGAACCAGACTTCATCGCCGCGCTTGTTGTACTCGGGCTGCACCACCCGCTTGGCGCCTTCGCCGAGATCGGCCCATTCGGCGATCGGCAGCACCTGGTACTTGGCGTCGAGGTTCTTCAGGTCGAACACCGCGACGCTCTGGCTGATCCTGGCGTCGGGGTTGAAGGTGGTGTCGACGTAGAGGTGCGAGGACTTCGGATGGGTCTTGATGAACAGCGAGCCGCCGCCCTGGCCCTGTAGTTCGGCGACTTTCTTCCAGGCGTACTGCGGATGGTTCTTCGGATCGGTGCCGATCAGCGAGATGCTGCCGTCGCCCAGGTGGCTGGTGCTCCACACCGGGCCGTACTTGGGATGTACGAAGTTGGCGCCCCGCCCCGGGTGCGGGGTCTTGCCGACGTCGACCAGGGCCGACAGGCGACGGTCCTTGGAGTCGATCACGGCAACCTTGTTGGAGTTGTTGGCGGCGGTCATGAAGTAGCGGTGGCTGCTGTCCCAGCCGCCGTCGTGGAGGAACGGCGCCGCACCGATGCTGGTGACGGTGAGGTTGTCGATATCCTTGTAGTTGACCAGCAGGACCTTGCCGGTCTCCTTCACGTTGACGATGAACTCGGGGTGCTCGTGGGAGGCGATGATCGCCGCCACGCGCGGTTCCGGGTGGTAGGTCTGGGTGTCTACGGTCATGCCGCGGGTGGAGACGATCTGCTTCGGCTCCAGGGTCTCGCCGTCCATGATCGCGAACTGCGGCGGCCAGTAGGCGCCGGCGATGGTGTAGCGGTCCTCGTAGCCCTTGAACTTGGAGCTTTCCACCGAGCGCGCCTCGATGCCGATCTTGATCTCGGCGACCTTGGTCGGCTCCTTGGCCCACAGGTCGATCATGTCGATCCGCGCGTCGCGGCCGATCACCAGCAGGTAGCGGCCGGAAGCGGACATCCGCGAGATATGCACGGCATAGCCGGTATCGATGACCTTGACGATCTTCTTGCTGTCGCCGTCGACCAGGGCGATCTGCCCGGCGTCGCGCAGGGTCACCGAGAACAGGTTGGGCAGGTCGAGGTCGTTGAGCTGTTTCTTCGGCCGGTCCTCCGGCTTCACCAGCACCTTCCACGATTCGCGCATCTCCGGCATGCCCCACTCCGGCGGTTGCGGCGGGGTGTGCTGGATGTACTTGGCCATCAGGGTGATCTGTTCCTTGCTCAGCTCGCCGGAGCTGCCCCAGTTCGGCATGCCCAGCGGGGTGCCGTAGGTGATCAGCGCTTCCAGGTATTGCTGGCCGCGTTGCTGGGTGATGTCCGGGGTCAGCGGCTTGCCGGTGGCGCCCTTGCGCAGGACGCCGTGGCAACCGGCGCAGCGTTGGAAGTAGATCTGCTTGGCCTCGTTGAACTCGCTTTCACTCATGTCGGGGGCACCGTTGGTGCGCACCACGTGAGCGGGATCGACGGCGGAAGCGGCACCCTGGTATTGCTCGGCGGCTTTCATGTCGTCCTTGGCGTGAGCGGTGGCCAGGCCCAGCAGCGTCAGCGAGGCGAGCAAGGTGCCCGCCAGTGGCTTGCCAAATGGCATGGTCTATCTCCTCAGGAGCCCTGCGAGGCGCTCCCTTAGCAGTGTTTTGGGGGTGGCTGCGTCGGGAACTCCCGGGAATTCATGGCGCGAAAGGATCATAGAAAGCAGGGTCTTTACCCTTGCTTGACCGGAATCAAGATTGCGTTGCTTTGCGCTTGTGGCACCTTCCAACTGTGAATAGCGTGCGGTCCTAATCCCTAGCGCAGGAGTAGGACATGCGGGACGCGACACCCTTCTACGAGGCCACCGGCCATGAGATCGAAGTCTTCGAGCGCGCCTGGCGGCACGGCCTGCCGGTATTGCTCAAGGGCCCCACCGGTTGCGGCAAGACCCGCTTCGTCCAGTACATGGCGCGGCGCCTGGAACTGCCGCTGTACAGCGTCGCCTGCCATGACGACCTGGGCGCCGCCGACCTGCTCGGCCGCCATCTGATCGGCGCCGACGGCACCTGGTGGCAGGACGGCCCGCTGACCCGCGCGGTGCGCGAAGGCGGTATCTGCTACCTGGACGAAGTGGTGGAGGCGCGCCAGGACACCACGGTCGCCATCCACCCGCTGGCCGACGACCGCCGCGAGCTGTACCTGGAGCGCACCGGCGAGACGTTGCAGGCGCCGCCTTCGTTCATGCTGGTGGTGTCCTACAACCCCGGCTACCAGAACCTGCTCAAGGGCCTGAAGCCCAGCACCCGGCAGCGTTTCGTCGCGTTGCGCTTCGACTACCCGGCGGCGCAGCAGGAGGCACGCATCCTGGTCGGCGAGAGCGGTTGTGCCGAGGCCCTGGCGCAGCGCCTGGTGCAGTTGGGCCAGGCGCTGCGGCGGCTGGAGCAGCACGACCTGGAGGAAGTCGCCTCGACCCGCCTGCTGATCTTCGCCGCGCGCCTCATCGGCGACGGCATGGACCCGCGCGAGGCGTGCCGGGTGGCGCTGGCCGAACCGCTCTCGGACGACCCGGCGACGGTGGCGGCGCTGATGGACATCGTCGATCTCCATGTCGCCTGATACCGTCGAGCGGCGCCTGCCCGGCGACCTGGCGATGTGGTTCTTCATCCTCGCCGAACTCAGCGTGTTCAGCCTGCTGCTGCTGGCGTTCGCCGGCGCCCAGGCCTGGCAGCCGGAGCTGTTCCGTGCCGGCCGGGAGCAACTGGATAGCCGCTGGGGCCTGTTGCTGACCGTGGCCCTGCTCAGCTCCGGCTGGCTCGCCGCGCTGGCGGTGCATGCGGTGCGCCGCGGACGGCCGCGCCAGGCGAGCGGCTGGTTGCTGGCGGCGCTGCTGCTGGCGCTGGTCTACGTCGGCCTGAAGCTGCACGAGTACGGGCGGCTCGCCGATCTCGGCCTGGACATCGAGCACGACACTTTCTTCACCCTCTACTGGTGCCTGACCGGCTTCCATTTCCTCCACGTCCTGCTCGGCCTGCTGATCCTCGGCTGGCTGGCGCAGGCCTGCTGGCGCCGGTGTTATACGCCGCAGGCTTGCTCGGGACTGGAGTCGGGAGTGCTCTACTGGCATATGGTCGACCTGGTCTGGGTGCTGCTGTTCCCGCTGGTCTACGTCCTGCAATGAGGTGCCGATGCGAACCCTGACCCTCTGCTGGCTGGCGTTGCTGGCGCTGGCCGTGACCGGTGTGCTGCTGGGCGGCGCCGGCGACTCTCCCTGGCTGCTGGCGGCGGTGCTGGCCTGCGCGGTGGCCAAGGGTTGGCTGATCGGCGAGCGCTTCATGGAGCTGGCCCATGCCCCGGCGCTATGGCGCCGCCTGCTGCTGGCCTGGCCGCTGCTGATGGCCCTGGCGGTGGGCGCTGCGCTGTACCTGGCGCGGATGAATAACTGAGTAAATCGTTCGGGAATCTTGATTGCCATCAAGCGGGTTCGCCGCCGCCGCTTCCTAGAATCGCCGCACCACCCATTCCAGGAGGCCGCATGTCCGAGACCTTTACCAAAGGCATGGCCAGGAACATCTATTTCGGCGGGAGTGTGTTCTTCATCCTGCTGTTCCTGGCCCTGACCTACCACACCGAGAAAACCCTGCCCGAGCGCACCAACGAGGCCGCGATGAGCGCCGCGGTGGTGCGCGGCAAGCTGGTCTGGGAGCAGAACAACTGCGTCGGCTGCCACACCCTGCTCGGGGAGGGCGCCTACTTCGCGCCGGAGCTGGGCAACGTGGTCGGACGCCGTGGCGGCGAGGAGGGCTTCAACACCTTCCTCCAGGCCTGGATGAAGATCCAGCCGCTGAACGTGCCGGGCCGTCGCGCGATGCCGCAGTTCCATCTCAGCGAGGGCCAGGTCGACGACCTGGCCGAGTTCCTCAAGTGGAGCTCGAAGATCGATACCAACCAATGGCCGCCGAACAAGGAGGGTTGATGATGTCGCCCAATGGCTCCCTGAAATTCGCCTCGCAGGCGGTCGCCAAACCCTACTTCGTGTTCGCCCTGATCCTCTTCGTCGGGCAGATCCTGTTCGGCCTGATCATGGGCCTGCAGTACGTGGTCGGCGACTTCCTGTTCCCGGCGATCCCCTTCAACGTCGCGCGCATGGTGCACACCAACCTGCTGATCGTCTGGCTGCTGTTCGGCTTCATGGGCGCTGCCTACTACCTGGTGCCGGAGGAGAGCGACTGCGAGCTGTACAGCCCGAAGCTGGCCTGGATCCTGTTCTGGGTATTCGCCGCCGCCGGCGTGCTGACCATCCTCGGCTACCTGCTGGTGCCCTACGCCGGCCTGGCCAGGCTCACCGGCAACGAACTGTGGCCGACCATGGGCCGCGAGTTCCTCGAACAGCCGACCATCAGCAAGGCGGGCATCGTGATCGTCGCCCTGGGCTTCCTGTTCAACGTCGGCATGACCGTGCTGCGCGGGCGCAAGACCGCCATCAGCATGGTCCTGATGACCGGCCTGATCGGCCTCGCCCTGCTGTTCCTGTTCTCCTTCTACAACCCGGAAAACCTCACCCGCGACAAGTTCTACTGGTGGTGGGTGGTGCACCTGTGGGTGGAAGGCGTGTGGGAACTGATCATGGGTGCGATCCTCGCCTTCGTGCTGGTGAAGATCACCGGGGTCGACCGCGAGGTGATCGAGAAGTGGCTCTACGTGATCATCGCCATGGCGCTGATCAGCGGCATCATCGGCACCGGCCACCACTACTTCTGGATCGGCGTGCCCGGCTACTGGCTGTGGCTCGGCTCGGTATTCTCGGCGCTGGAGCCGCTGCCGTTCTTCGCCATGGTGCTGTTCGCCTTCAACACCATCAACCGCCGCCGCCGCGACTATCCGAACCGCGCGGTCGCGCTGTGGGCCATGGGCACCACGGTGATGGCCTTCCTCGGCGCGGGAGTGTGGGGCTTCATGCATACCCTGGCGCCGGTCAACTACTACACCCACGGCACCCAGCTCACCGCCGCCCACGGCCACATGGCCTTCTATGGCGCCTACGCGATGATCGTGATGACCATCATCTCCTACGCCATGCCGCGCCTGCGCGGGATCGGCGAGGCGATGGACAACCGCTCGCAGGTCCTGGAGATGTGGGGCTTCTGGCTGATGACCGTGGCGATGGTGTTCATCACCCTGTTCCTCTCCGCGGCCGGGGTGCTGCAGGTCTGGCTGCAACGGATGCCGGCGGACGGCGCGGCGATGACCTTCATGGCCACCCAGGACCAGCTGGCGATCTTCTACTGGCTGCGCGAAGGCGCCGGGGTGGTGTTCCTCATCGGCCTGGTCGCCTACCTGCTGAGCTTCCGGCGCGGCAAGGCGGCCGCCTGAGATGGCCTTCGCCGTCGAGCTGGAGGAATGGGTCGGCGCCCACTGGCACCGCTTCATCACCCGCCATGCCAGCGGCGAGTTCGAGGCGGCGCGGGTGACCCTGGAGAGCATGCGGCGTCCGCTCGGCATGCTCTTCCGGGCGCTCGGCGGCGCACCGGGGGTAGCCCTCGAGGCGACCCCGGCGCGCCGCCTGCTGCTACGCCGCACCTGGTTGCAGCGGGTCGCCGGGACCTGCGAGCAGGCCCCGGTGTCCTGGTTCAACGGCGACAGCCTGCGCCTGCCGGAATCCCTCGCGGTCTATCCGCAGGCCGAGCTGAACCGTGAACTGTATCGCTGGCTGGCGCTGCTGGCGGCCAGCGCCGGGCCGCTGCGGCACTGGGCCCAGGACAACCAGCGCTGGGCGCGGCAGTTGCTCGATGCCTATCCGGCGCTACGCCCGCGCTACGCCCGGCTGGTCGCCGCGCATCTGCGCCAGCGCCCGTCGCTGGACGATTGCCCGGCGGCAGACGCCGAACTGGAAATCGCCCTGCGCCGCGCGCTTGCCGAGCCGGGCAGCGTCGAGCGCTTCCCGCGAGTCGAGCGGGCGCCCTGGCCGGTGCCGCTGTGGCTGTATCCCGGCGAGCGCTGGACGCCTTCCGCCAGCGCGGAGGACGGCGAGGAAGCGGCCGCCGGCGCCGGCAAGCGCCAGGTCGCCCGCAGCGGAGCGCGCAAGCGCGCCGAGCGCGTCGAGGAGCGCGACAGCGAGCGCAACCTGCTGCTGTTCCGCCTGGAAAGCCTGCTCAGTTGGTCGGAGCACCTGGCCCTGGACCGCTGTAGCGACGACGAGGACGACCCGGACGGCGCGCGCGTCGCCGAAGACCTCGACTACCTGTCGCTGTCGCGCCAGCGCACGCAGAAGGGCGGCGGCCTGCGCCTGGATCTCGACCTGCCGGCCGCCGACTACGATGACCTGCCGCTCGGCCCCGGGCTGAAGCTGCCCGAGTGGGACTATCGGCAGCAGCGCCTGCTGAGCGACCACGTGCTGCTGCAACCGATGCGGCCGCGCGGCGCGACCAGCGCCAGCCTGCCGGCGCACCTGGAGAAGACCGCGCTGCATCTGCGCCGCCAGTTCGCCTGCCTGCGCGACGGCCGCCAACGCCTGCGCCAGCAGCCGCAAGGCGACGAGATCGACCTCGATGCCTGGCTCGACTTCCAGGTCGAGCGGCGCCGCGGCGGTTCCACCCAGCCAGGCCTGTTCCTCGAACAGCGGCCGCGCCGGCGCGACCTCGCCTGCCTGTTGCTGGCGGACCTGTCGATGTCCACCGAAGCCTACCTCGACGACCAGCGGCGAGTGATCGACAGCATCGTCGACAGCCTGCTGCTGTTCGGCGAGGCGTTGCAGGCGCTGGGCGACCCCTTCGCGCTGTACGGGTTTTCCTCGGTGCGCCGGCAGCAGGTGCGCTGGCAGGTGCTGAAGGACTTCGACGAAGGCTACGGCGGCGAGGTCCGCGGTCGCGTGCTGGCGCTCTCGCCGGGCTACTACACGCGGATGGGCGCGGCGATCCGCCGGGCCAGCCAGGTGCTCGGCGGGCAGCCGCAGAAGCGTCGCCTGCTGTTGCTGTTGAGCGACGGCAAGCCCAACGACCTGGACCGCTACGAGGGCCGCTACGGCATCGAGGATACCCGCCAGGCGGTGATCGAGGCGCGCAGCCAGGGACTGGTGCCCTTCTGCATCACCATCGACAAGGAGGCGGCGGACTACCTGCCCTACCTGTTCGGCGCCGACGGCTTCGCGCTGGTCGAGCGCGCCGGGCAGTTGCCCGAGCGCCTGCTCCAGCTCTATCGGCGCCTGCGCCGCTGAGATGCCTCAGGGAGCATCGCGCGGCAACCAGAGCATCATGCCCAGGCAGAACAGCGCCAGCCCGACGCAGAACCAGGCGAAGCGCCGCTGCCGGCGACCCTGGAGCTGGTGCTGGGAAGCGCTGGGCAGCGGCATGCCGCACTGTTCGCAGGCGCTTTCCGCGCCTTCGGTTTCATGGAGGCAATACAGGCATTGGCGCATGGGCGTTCTCGCGGGCTCGACCCCGCCAGCTTGCCGGCGGACGGGCCGTGGCGCGCTTGACCGCGATCAAGCGGCGGCGCTGTTCACTCGAAGCACTCCAGGCGTTCGCGGTCGAGGATGCTGATTTCGCGGCCGTCGAGGTGGATGATGCCCTCGTCGCCGAGGCGGTGCATGATTCGCGAGAAGGTTTCCGGCTGGATCGACAGGTGACCGGCCACCAGTTGCTTGGCCACCGGGATTTCCACCCGGCAGTTCTCCCCCGGCGCGTGGGCGGCGAGGGTCAGCAGGTAGCGCACCACGCGGTGGGTGGCGTTCTTCAGGGAAAGCGTCTCGATCTCGTCGATGCGCTGGTGCAGGCGGGTGCTGAGCTTGGCCAGCAGGGCCAGGGCCAACGGGGTGTTGTCCTGCAACTGGCGCAGGTAGGCCTTGTTGGAGAAACGGAACAGCTGGCTGGGCACCACGGCCTGGGCGGTGGCCACGTAGTTCGGGGTGTCCATGAACATCATCGCCTCGGCGAAGGTGTTGCGTTCGTTGGTCACTTCGAGAATCTTCTCCTGGCCTTCCGGGGTCAGCCGGTAGATCTTCACGCAGCCGGAAATCAGGTAGTAGAAGGCGTGCGCCGGCTCGCCCTGGCGGAACACGTAGGCGCCCTTGTCGAGGTTGACCAGGTCGCTGCTGGCGAGCAGTTCCTGGAGCTGGACGGGAGAAAGCGGTTCGAACAGGTGGTGGCTTTGCAGCAACTGCTGGTGGACGCGCTGGAATTCCATGCTGGGAAGGCTCGCGATGATGAGGGGACTGGCCACTGTAGCGGGCCCGGCGCAGATCATCTTGACGCACGGCAAGCTCCCGGCGGCTGGGTGTTGCCGTCGGTCCGGCGAGCGGAACTATTACAGCGTGTAAGCCAAGGCTTACAAACGGCGGTGGTTTTGGCTGCTTTCTCCCCCTCGCGGAGATGCGTAATCTTCAAACCGTCAGGACATTGCGCAGGAAGCGCCAAAGACAATACGGAAACTCAGGGAATCCACCATGGATGGTGGCGTAGCACGGATGTCAGGATAGAGGTCTGCAAAACCCCGCCCAAAAGGCGGGGTTTTTTATTGCCCGAGGAAAACCGCGTCGCTCAGACCACGCCTTCCAGCAGCGAGCGCAGCAGCTCGACGCTGGCGTGCTGGCGTTGCGCGTCGCGGTAGACCAGGCCGACCTTCAGCGGGATGCGCGGTTCGCTGAGCGGTTTCCACAGCAGCCGCTGGTTCGAGTGCATCTGCCGTGCCTTGCCCGGTAGAACGGTGGCGAAGCGGGTCTGCGGCAGGCTGTCGAGAATCCCGCTCATGTGGTTCAGTTCCGCCTGCACCCGCGGCCGCCGGCCGATCGCGGCGAGTTGCTCCTGCCAGATCTGGCGCGCGCGGAACTCTTCGCCGAGCAGCAGCATCGGCAACTCCGCGGCCTGGGCCAGGGACACCTTTCTGAACTCCTTCAACGGGTGTTCCTCGGGGATCACCAGCTGCAATTCGTCCTCGTACAGCTCGACGCTGTGCAAGCCCGGCTGGCGCGGCGGCAGGAAGCCGATGCCGATATCCAGGTTGCCGGTGAGCAGGCGCCGCTCGATGTCGATTCCCGACAGTTCGTAGATCTGCACCCGCAGATGCGGCTGCGCGGCGTGCAGGCGTTCGACCATGTACGGCACCAGGCTGGCGTTGACCGTCTGCAGCACGCCGATCGCCAGGCTGCGCGGGGTCTGCCCGCGGAATACGCGCATCGCCTCGCGGGCCCTTTCCAATCCCTCCAGCAGCGGTACCGCATGGTTGTACAGGGTGTGGGCGGCGACGGTCGGCAGCAGGCGCTTGCCGCTGCGCTGGAACAGCGAGACGTCGAGGTTCTGCTCCAACTGGCGGATCTGCTGCGAGAGGGCCGGTTGCGACAGGGCCAGGCGTTCGGCGGCGCGGCCGACGTGGCCTTCTTCGTAGAGCGCGACGAAATAGCGGAGTTGGCGAAAATCCATAAGCTGTTCTTATCGATGAAACTGGAAAATCGAAATGGAGTGGGTCCCGCGTGAGGCACTAGTCTAGCTGCATTGGCGGTACATCGGGTGGTCGCGGAGCAATGGAGCAGATAGTCGTAAACGGTGTTTTCATAGGTAAAGTCGAAGAAACCTGGGGCGGATTGGTCAGCGCGATCGACAAGCTGCCGGTCGAGCAGGAGTTCTGGCTGGGCCACGATGGCCTGCCCGGCGACGAACAGGCCGACATCCGCCACCACGGCGGCCTCGAGCGCGCTCTCCATCACTATCCCGCCGAGCACTACCGCTACTGGCGCAAGCGCCACCCGCTGAACCGCTGGCAACTGCCGGCGTTCGGCGAGAACATCTCGACCTACGGGATCACCGAAGCCGAGGTCTGCATCGGCGACCAGTTCCATTGGGGCGATGCCCTGCTGGAAGTCAGCCAGCCGCGTTCGCCCTGCTATCGCCAGGGCCAGCGCTGGAATCTTCCCGAGCTGCCCGACGAATTGCAGAGCGGCGGCCGCTGCGGCTGGTTCTATCGGGTCCTGCGCAGCGGCATGGTGACTCCCGGGGACCAGCTGAAGCTGGTCCAGCGGCATTACCCCGAACTGACCGTCGCCCGCCTGTTGCAGTGGTATTTCGGCGATCCCCTGGAGCCTCTCGGGTTGCGCCAGATGATGGCCTGCGACGCGCTCTCCCAGCGTTGGCGCAAGACAGCGGCGAAACGCCTGTCCAGCGGCGTGGTGGAAGACTGGGGGCCGCGCCTGCGCGGGCCGTCGGATTACCGGGAGCATGCCTCTTGAGCGACTACCTGATCACCCTGAGCCAGTCCGGCCGGCTGTTGGCCAGCATGACGGTGAGCGCCGCGCGCTTTGCCGAGGTGCGCGAGCTGATGCGCCAGCGCTTCCCCGCCGGCGACGGCTTCGAACTGCGCTTCGAAACGCGCCGGGAAAAGCGTCGGCTGCTGGAGCAGGGGCCACAGGGCGTGCGCCTGCTGGCGGTGGAGTACATGACCGAGGAACTGAAAGATGGCTGATGCGCTGGATAGCCTGCGCCTGATGCGCACCCAGGAACGGCCCGAACAGGTGTTCGTCCGTGGCCAGGGCTCGTGGCTGTGGGACAGCGACGGACGCGCCTTCCTCGACTTCACCCAGGGCCTGGCGGTGAACTGCCTTGGCCACAGTCCCAGCGTGCTGGTCCAGGCCCTGGCCCGGCAGGCGCGGGAGCTGGTCAGCGCCGGCCCCTGCCTGCTCAACCGGCCGGTGCTGGCATTGGCGCAGCGCCTGTGCCTGGCGACCGGCAGCGACCAGGCCTACTTCCTCACCAGCGGCGCCGAGGCCAACGAAGCGGCCATCGCCCTGGCGCGCAAGTGGGGCCGCCTGCATCGCGGCGGCGCGCAACGGATCGTCAGCACTGTCAACAGCATCCATGGACGCACCCCGGGCACCCTGACGGCTTGTGGCAAGCCGGCGCAGCATGGCCTGGAGGGATTTGCCAGGGTGCCGTTCAACGACCTCGACGCCATGGCCGCGGCCATCGACGAAGAGACGGTGGCGGTGATGCTGGAGCCGGTGCAGGGCGATGCCGGGGTGATCCCGGCGACCCTCGACTACCTGCGTGGCATCGAGCGGCTGTGCCGGCAGCGCGGCGTCCTGTTGATCCTCGACGAGGTGCAGACCGGCATCGGCCGCTGCGGCGCGCTGCTGGCGGAGGAACTGTACGGGGTACGCGCCGACATCGTTACCCTCGGCAAGGGCCTCGGCGCCGGGGTGCCGCTGTCGGCGCTGCTGGCGCGTGGCAACGCCTGCTGCTTCGAACCGGGCGACCAGCTTGGCACCCACCACGGCAACGCGTTGATGACCGCTGCCGGGCTGGCGGTACTGAATACCGTGCTGGAGCCGGGTTTCCTGGAGCAGGTGCGCGAGCAGGGCACTCACCTGCGCGATGGCCTGGCCCGTGTCGCGCGTCGCTATGGGCATGGTCCGCTGCGCGGCCAGGGACTGTTCTGGGGGCTGCCGCTGATCGGCCAGCGCGCGCCGGCGGTGGTTCGCGCGGCGTTCGGCGAAGGCCTGCTGATCAACGCGCCGCAGCCGCATTGCCTGCGTTTTTCCCCGGCGTTGACGGTGAGCCGGGCCAACGTCGACGAAATGCTGCGGCGACTGGAGCGGGCCCTGGCCCGGGTCGCCAACCGACACGAGGAGGTGGCCTGATGCGCGCCCTGGTATTGCAACACGTTCCCTTCGAAGGCAGCGCGCGGATCGGCGACTGGATCGGCCGCCACTGCGAGCACGAGCACGTCTGCTACCTCTACGCCGACGCCCACCTGCCTGCGCTGGACAGCTTCGACCTGCTGGTGGTGATGGGCGGGCCGATGAGCGTCCACGACGAAGCGCAATATCCCTGGCTGGTGGCGGAGAAGCGTTTGATCCGCGCGGCGCTGGATGCCGGCAAGAAGGTCCTCGGCATCTGCCTCGGCGCGCAGCTGCTGGCCCAGGCGCTGGGGGCTGCGGTACGCCCGGGACGCCAGGCGGAGATCGGCTGGTGGCCGCTGCACAGGTACAGCCAGGCGCTGGGCTCGCCGCTGGGCGAGCGCCTGCCGGAACGGCTGATGGCGTTCCACTGGCACGGCGAGACCTTCGACCTGCCGGCCGGCAGCGTGCCGCTCTATGGTTCGGCTGCCTGCGCCAACCAGGGCTTCATCTGGAACGAGCAGGCTATCGGCCTGCAATGTCACCTGGAAAGCACCGCGGAGAGCATCGAGGCGCTGCTCGATGCCTGCCCGCAGGACCTGCAACGGGAAGGGGCGGTGCAGAGCGCCGGGAGGATCCGCCAGGGTGTCGCGCATTGCCGCGAGGTGGCGCCGGTGCTGTTCCTGTTGCTCGATTACCTGGCGCATCGGCCGGCGGAGATCGCACGCCGGGCCTGATCGCCAGAAAGATTCCTCTGTCCTCGCATGCGCCTCCGGACGTCGTTTTGGTCCTGTGGGGCGCTTTTTTTATTCTAGGCTGCGTGCTTTCCCAACCAGGGCTCCAGTAGTGCCAGGTCGCGACGCAGGCTTTCGGCGAACAGGTGCAGGCGGGTGGGGTTGTCCAGCTCGCCGGGCTGGATGCCGACGAAGGTGAAGGTTTCGTCGTGCTCTCGGGCGGCGACATTGATACTGACGGTGCCGTCGTAGTGCATCCGGCACTGGCAGTCGTAGCCTTCCAGCGCCTGGTTCAGGCTGCGCTGGATCTCGCCGAGATCGGGGTGCTTGTTCTTGCTCATCGCGTCGCTCATGCAAGGGGATGGGGCTTTCTTCTCGTGCAGGGCGAGTCGGGTGGATGCGTCGACGACCTCGGGACCGAGGGGCGGCGTAGCCTCCCGGCCGGCGCGGCGTCTGGGCTTCCCGCCCGGACATTGCTTCCTGTATCGCCAGGGTAGGGGTGCCTCCGCTATCGTTTCGCGATGCAAATGCACTAGCACCGCTAGTGCAATCGTCACGCGTGCGCGGTCAGGGCGGGCGGGCATCCTTGCTGCCCCCGGAAAATCGCTCCATCCAAGAGGAACAGCATGAACGACCAGGTACTGCGTACCCAGACCGACCGCCGCCAGTTGCAGCAGATCATCGCCGGCCTTACCGAAGGGGTGATCCTGATCGAGCCGGACCAGCGCATCCTCTGGGCCAACGAGGCGGCCCTGGCGATGCACGGCGTCGATTCGCTGGAAGGCCTGGGCGCCGATACCGGCGAGTATCGCGAACGCTTTCGCCTGCGCTACCGCAACAATCATCCGCTGCAGGAGGGGCAGTACCCGGCCGAGCGCCTGGTGGCTGGCGAGTGCTTCAGCGACGTGGTGGTGGAAGTGTTTCCCGCCGCCGACGAGGACACCCGCTGGGTGCACCGCGTGCGCGGGTTGGTGCTGACCACCCCCGAGGACAAGCCCGACTGCCTGGTGCTGATCCTCCACGACGCCACCGAGTGGGCCAGCGCCGAGCAGCGCTTCGAGAAGACCTTCAATGCCAACCCGGCGCCGGCGGTGATCTGCCGGCTCAGCGACTACCGCTACGTGAAGGTCAATGTCGGTTTCCTGGAAATGACCGGCTATGCCCGCGACCAGGTGATCGGCCGTTCGGTGTACGAGCTGGACGTACTCGACCAGGCCGAGCGCCGCGAACTGGCGGTGGAGCGTCTGGGCGCCGGCGAGACCATCCCGCAGATGGAGGCGAGCCTGCGGGTGGCGGAGGGCGGACGCAAGTGCGTGGTGGTCGCCGGGCAGCCGATAGAGGTCGGCGAGGAGGCCTGCATGCTCTTCACCTTCACCGATCTCGAACCGCGGAAGAAGGCCGAGGAGGCCCTGCGCAAGAGCGAGGAGCGCTTCGCCAAGGCCTTCCGCATGGCACCGGTGCCGAGCCTGGTGCTGTGCGGCGACGACCTGCAGGTGCTGGACATCAACCAGGCCTTCAGCGAAACCTTCGGCTACCAGGCCGAGGAACTGCTCGGCGAGTCCACCGTCGCCTGCGGGCTGTGGCAGGACGGCGGCGCCGAGCGCCTGGGCGAGCTGCTGGCGCAGAGCGGCAGCGTGCGCAACGTCCAGCTGCGCCTGCAGCACAAGGATCGCAACGGCCTGGACTGCCTGGTCTCGGCCGAGGCGGTGAGCCTCAACGAGCAGGACTGCGTGCTGGTGGCCTTGCTGGACATCAGCGACCGGCGGCGCACCGAAATGGAGCTGGTGCACGCCATCGAGACGGTGATGCAGGACGCTTCATGGTTCAGCCGCACCCTGATCGAAAAGCTCGCCAACGTTCGCCGCGCCAACGCGCCGGGCACCGGCGCCGAACTGGCCGACCTGACTGCGCGCGAGCGCGAGGTGTTCGACCTCATCTGCCAGGGCCTGGCGGACAAGGAGATCGCCAAGGAACTGGGCCTGGCGCCGAACACCGTGCGCAACCACGTGGCGACCATCTACGCCAAGCTCGATGTCCACAGCCGTGGCGAGGCCATCGTCTGGGCACGCGAACGCGGATTCGCGCCGGAGCCGCGCAACGGCAACGGGCGCAAATAAACGAAGAGGGTACGAATGCACCAGGGCGGCTGGTGCATTCGTACCTGTCGCCCGCTCCCGTCGGCGCCGACACTGGCGCAGCACGCCCGGCATGCCCCCGCCCGTGGTCGTGCACCTTTTCTCCGCGGCGCGAGCCGCGCTGTCCGCACGTCTGTTCCCCTCGCCAGTTTCGCTCTGGCGGGGGGCTTCCCGCCTCCTTTCGAATATTTGCCCCTCTGCCTCTGCTGGTGCGCGACGGCATCCTGCCGGCCGTTTGCGAATGCTCGGGACTGGTTTCGTGAAATTTTAAGTGTTATTTTTCATGAAAAATAACCAATATAATTTCACGGAGGTCGCGATGTTCCTGCAATCCAACGAGCATGTCGGCACTTACTACGCCGCCGTCAATCCCGAACTGATCCAGCCGCGCCAGGCCCTGGAGGGTGACCTCGACTGCGAGGTGCTGGTGGTCGGCGCCGGTTTCAGCGGCTTGCACACGGCGCTGCGGCTGGTCGAAGGCGGACGCCAGGTATGCGTCATCGAAGCCAGCCGGATCGCCTGGGCGGCCTCCGGGCGCAACGGTGGGCAGGCGCTGCCCGGCTGGTCCAGCGACCTGCCGCCGCTGGAGGCCGACCTCGGCTACGAAGGCGCACGCCGTCTCTGGGACGGCATGCTCTGGGCGGCCGGCGAGATGCGCGAGTTGCCGCAGCGACATGGCTTCGACTGCGACTACCGGGTCGGCCACCTATGGACGGCGATCCTGCCGCGCCGGGTCGGCCTGCTCTACGACTGGCAGGCCGAGGCCAACCGTCGCTGGGGCTACGAGGGGCTACGCTTCGTGGCGAAGGACGAGTTGCCCGAATGGATCGCCAGCGAGCGCTACCTTGCCGGTCTCTACGATCCCCACGCCGCACACCTGAATCCGCTCAAGCTGGCGTTCGGCCTGGCCGCCGCCATCGAGCGCGCCGGCGGGCGTATCCACGAGCGGACCCGGGCCCTGAACTATCGCGAGGAGGGCGACGGCTACCGGGTCCGTACCGAGCACGGCGAGATCCGCTGCGCGGCGCTGGTGCTGGCCTGCAACGCCTACATCGACGGGCTGGACAGCGAGCTGTCGCAACGGATGCTGCCGGTGGGCACCTATCAGGTCGCCACTGAGCCGCTCGGCGAGGAACGGGCGAAGTCGTTGCTGCCGCGCAACTGCTGCGTGACCGACAACCAGTTCGTCCTCGACTACTTCCGCCTGACCCCGGACTACCGCCTGCTGTTCGGCGGCGGCTGCACCTACCTGGGCGGCATGCCCAGCGACATCCGCGCCGCCACCCGGCCCTATCTCGAAAGGGTGTTCCCGCAGTTGCGCGGGGTGGCGCTGGAGTACGCCTGGGGCGGGCATATCGACTGCAGCATGCGGCGTACCCCGGACCTCGGCCGGCAGGGCAACCGCTACTGGCTGCAAGGCTACTCCGGCCACGGCGTGCTGCCGAGTCTGGCGGCGGCCAGGGCGGTCAGCGACGCGCTGCTCGGCGACGACGAGACCCTGGCGCTCTACCAGCGCCTGCGCAATCCGAAGTTTCCCGGCGGCCAGCGCTTCGCCGCGCCGCTGGAAGCCCTGGGCAAAGCGTATTACCGTTTGCGCGACCTGTTCTGAGAGGGCCTGGAGCCGAGATGAGCGAAGTAGCCGACGACCTGGCGGAGATCGCCAGCCTGGTGCGCGAATTGCGCAAGCGCAAGGGCATCACCCTGCAGGCGCTGGCCGACGGCATTCGCCGTTCGGTGGGCTTCGTCTCCCAGGTCGAGCGCGGCCTTTCGCGGCCGGCGGTGGACGACCTGGTCGCCATCAGCCAGGTGCTCGGGGTGCCGGCGACCTACTTCTTCTGCTCGCCGAAGATCCAGGCCTCGCCCTGGGTGACCCGCCCGGGCGAGCGTCGGACCCTGGCCTACGCTCGTGGCGCCAGCGACAACCTGGTATCGCCGCGTCTCGGCGGCGCCTTCTTCATGCTCGAAACCTGCCTTGAAGCGGGTGCCGACAGCGGCGAGCGCGACCTGCTGGACAGCTCGGAGCAGGGCGGCTACGTGCTCGAAGGCGAGCTGACCCTGTGGCTGGAGGACGAGGAGCTGCGCCTGCAGGCCGGCGACGGTTTCCAGATTCCCAGCCATATGCGCAGCCGCTACGCCAACCGCAGCCAGGCGCCGGTCAGGGTGCTCTGGGTATACGCCTGACGAAGCGCGTTACCCGGTCGTTTGCCGGATAGCGGCGAAGACTTCCGGCATCGGCGAGAACCGTCGCCGACCGATGAAAAAAGCCCGAGGCACAGGCCTCGGGCTTTTCGTCACCAGCGTCCGGAGGCGCCGCCGCCGCCGCTGGAGCCGCCGCCACCGCGGAAGATGCTGCCACCGCCGCTGCCGCCTCCCCCACCGCCGCCGCGACTATTGAGGATGGCGCTGAGGATGGCCATCAGCACTTCGCCGGGAAGCAGGAACAGGGCGTAGATGAACAGGGTCGGCGCCAGTACGCCGAGACTGTCGTCCGCCGCGCGGTCGACGTTCTGCCACAGGCCCATGCTCAACAGCCAGGCCAGGCCGGCGACCGCCGCGCTGCAAAGCAGGAAGCGGCCGATGCTGCGCCGCCGCATCCACTGCAACGGCAGCAGGCGTCCGAGTAGGGCCACGGCGAGCAGGACCGCCACATAGACACCGAGGTAGACCGGGTTGCCCCAGAGCTGTCCGCTCAGGCCGCTCTTCTTTTTCGGCTCCGGCGGGGCGCTGTCATACACCTCACCCTCGTCGACCGGTGCCGGCAGGGCCCGCGGCGGCGTGGCCTCGGGAACCGCCGGCAAGGCGTCGACGGGAGCGCTGGCGGTAGCGCTTTCCGGGTTCTTCTCGGCATCGATCAGTTGCACCAGGCTGTCCACGCCGGCCTGGATTCCGCCATAGAAATTGCCCTGGCGGAACTGCGGCGTGATCCGCTCGCTGATGATCCGCCCGGCCTGGACGTCGGTGATGGCCCCTTCCAGGCCGTAGCCGACCTCGATGCGCAGGGTGCGGTCGTTCTTCGCCACCAGCAGCAGGACGCCGTCGTCGACCTTCTTCTGGCCCAGCTTCCATTTCTCGAAGGTACGCACCGCGTACTCCTCGATGGAATCGTCGCCGGTGGTCGGGACCAGCAGCACCGCGAGCTGCGCGCCGCTCTTGGCTTCCAGGGCGGCGAGCTGTTGCTCCAGGTGCTGGCGCTGGTCGCCGGAAAGGGTCGCGGTGAGGTCGGTGACCCGCGCCGTCAGCGCGGGTATCGGTGGCACATCGGCCCAGGCGACCAGGCTGGCGAGCAGCAGCCCGGCGCCCAGTAGCAGCCGGCGCATGGCTTACTGCGCCGGTTGCGGGTTGCCGAAATCGACTTTCGGCGCGGTGGAGATGGCCGCTTCGTTTTCCACGCTGAAGTTCGCCTTGGGCTTGTAGCCGAACAGCTTGGCGGTGATCACGCCGGGGAACTGGCGCAGCAGCACGTTGTATTCCTGTACCGACTTGACGTAGCGGCCGCGAGCGACGGCGATGCGGTTCTCGGTGCCTTCCAGTTGGGTCAGCAGGTCCTTGAACAGGCCATCGGCCTTCAGTTGCGGGTAGTTCTCGGTGACTACCAGCAGGCGCGAAAGCGCCGAGCTCAGTTCG
This sequence comes from Pseudomonas sp. 20-5, assembly GCF_056782835.1. Taxonomy (NCBI): domain Bacteria; kingdom Pseudomonadati; phylum Pseudomonadota; class Gammaproteobacteria; order Pseudomonadales; family Pseudomonadaceae; genus Pseudomonas; species Pseudomonas sp. 20-5. Next base: position 595,027 of record NZ_CM165584.1, read on the forward strand.
CCCTGGGCCTTCTGGAAGCGCTGCACGGCCTGCTCGTCGTCCAGTTGGTCGGCGTTCAGTTGCACGCTGCCGACCTTGGCCCGGGCCTCGGTGACCTGGGTCAGGACCGACGCCTCATGGGAGGCATAGCCCTTCACCGTGCTGACCAGGTTGGGCACCAGGTCGGCGCGCCGCTGGTACTGGTTGAGCACTTCCGACCAGGCGGCTTTCACCTGTTCGTCGCCGGCCTGCATGGCGTTGTAGCCGCAGCCGCTGAGCAGCAGGGCGAGGACGGGAAGGAGGGCATTTCTGAGGAATCGAGGCATGGTGGTACTCATCCGGGTTGAGAAAGCTCGATTGTAGACCAGCCAATGGCCAGCACGTTCCTTGTGCCGGCACGGATATCGGCGCTGTCAGGCGGTGCGGCGGCCGAACGCCAGCTTGGCCGCCAGGACCAGCAGGCAGAACACGAACAGCGCCAGCGACCAGACCGCCATGGACTGGCCGAGCAGGGTCCAGACCACTTCGCCGCACAGCCCCTCGGGCTGGAAGACCTGCGGCAGCCAGGTATCCAGCGGTATCCATTCGGGGAAGCCCATGAACATCTTGCAACTGCCCATGCCCTGGGCAGCCAGTTTCTCTTCCGCGACCAGCGACCAGGCGTGGTAGATCCCGCCCAGGCTGGCGGCGAGCATGCCCAGCGCGGCGATGCTGCCGGCGATCCGCGAACGCGGGGCGAGGCTGCCGACGATCCCGGCGAGCACCAGGCCGAGCACGTCCAGGCGGATGAAGATGCATAGCGAGCAGGGCGCGAAGCCGCGCACGTGCTGGAGGTAGAGTACGAAAGCGAGGATCAGCAGGCCGCCGATGGCGACCGCGGGCCAGAACAAGCGATTGTCGAGGGGCTTGAGGAGAGCGCTCAAGGCAGGGATTCCTGTGTCGTTGATAAGGGAGGCCGGGCCGGCACTGTGCGGCGCTGGCCGATGGTAGTCCATCAGGATTGTCCGAAGATTAAGCCGTTTGACGTAACGATGTCTGCTGCATGTTTCTCCGCTTTCGTAGGAGCTTTCAGGGAAAAACGCCGCAACGAGGCGAGCATTTGGAGCCTCCGCCGGGATAGACTATCTTGGTCTATACCAATAAGGTCCGTCATGCTAGCCACCAGCCTGGTGCTGTGCGCCGCCGTTCTCCACGCTACCTGGAACACCCTGGTCAAGTTCAGCAGCGACCGCTTGCTGGTCGTCGCCTGCATGGACGTGGTCGGCGTGCTCTGCGCCATCCTGCTGTTGCCCTTCGTCAGCCTGCCGCCGGCCGAAGTCTGGCCCTGGCTGCTCGGCGCCACCGTCCTGCAACTGCTCTACCGGGTACTGTTGATCGAGGCCTACAAGGTCGGCGACCTGGGCCTGGTCTATCCGCTGATGCGCGGGCTGTCGCCGCTGGTGGTGCTGGGCCTGACCCTGGCGTTCGGCGGCGAGCAGCTCAGCGGCCGGCAGATCCTCGGCATCCTGTTGATCCCCTTCGGCATGCTTTGCCTGCTCTGGGGCGGCGGCGGTTCGCGGCTGCCCTGGCGGACCCTGCCGGTGGTGCTGCTGATCGGCCTGTGCATCGGCGGCTACACCTGGAGCGACGGCAACGCCTTGAAGCGCTGGCCGTTGGCGCTTGACTACCTGGTCTGGCTGACGCTGCTTTCCGGCCTGCCGTTCCCGCTGATCGCCGTTGGCGCGCGAACCCGCGCCTTCGCCCGCTTCTGGGCGCTGGAGTGGAAGCTCGGCCTGGCGGTCGGGGTCTGCGTGCTGGCCAGCTACGGCCTGGTGCTGTGGGCCATGCAGCTGGGGTCGATCGCCGAAGCGGCAGCGTTGCGCGAGACCAGCGTGCTGCTGGCGGTGCTGTTCGGCATGCGCTTCCTCAACGAGCCGTTCGGACTGCCACGCCTGCTGGCGTGCGGCCTGGTGCTGGCCGGAATGCTGCTGATGAAGCTCTGAAGGGGCTGTGCCTTTACAGAACGAGCGGCGCCAGCTTGAGTTGCAGTTCCACAACTACAAGGAACTGCCATGACCATCGCTTTCTGGTGCGTGCTGATCGCGATCTTCCTGCCTTACGTCTGTACCTCCATCGCCAAGTTCGGCGGGGAGGGCTACGGCGGTCGGGCCAACGCCGACCCGCGGGCGTTCCTCGGTTCGCTCGAAGGCTTTCGCCGGCGTGCCAACAACGCCCAGTTGAACGCTTTCGAAGTGACCCCGGCGTTCGCCGCGGCGGTGATCATCGCCCATCTGGTCGGCAACGCTTCGCAGGCGACCCTGGATAGCCTGGCCATTGCCTGGATCACCAGTCGCCTGCTCTACGTCATCTGCTACCTCGCCGACTGGGGGCCGTTGCGCTCGCTGGTCTGGTTCGTCGGCATGCTGCTCATCGCCGCGTTCTTCGTGGTTTCCGCCTGAGCAGCCCGCTGCGGCCTATGGCCGCAGTGCGGGCGCGCGGCTCTGGATCAATCGGCGGTGGCGGCGGATAATCCGCCGCTTCCGTGATCGACCCTGAAAAAAGAGCCTTGCCATGAAGCTGAAGTCCCTGCTCGTCGTGCTGCTGGCCGGCGTCGCCCTGAGCGGCTGTCACCGTATGGATCCCAATTCGCCCGAGGCCAAGCGCCAGGCGATCTTCAAGGAAATGCTACGGACCAGCGAGGACATGGGCGGGATGCTCCGCGGACGCCTGCCCTTCGACGCGGAGAAGTTCCGTGCCGGATCGGCGAAGTTGCACCAACTGGCCGACCAGCCCTGGCAGTACTTCCCCAGTCCCAAGGCCGGCGAGGAGGGCGAGGACACCCGCGCCAAGGACGAGGTCTGGCAGCGCCAGCAGGAGTTCAAGGCCGCCACCCAGGTCTTCATCGACGCGATGAACCGTCTCCAGGACAACACCCGCCAGGCCACGCCGACCCCGGATGGCGTGCGCAAGGACTTCGCCGCGGTGGAAGACGCCTGCGAAGCCTGCCACAAGAAATTCCGCGCGCTCTGAGGCCGGACCGGGCGTCATACGCTCTGCCTGGAAGGCGCGAGGGGTAGGGCGAATGAGCGCTGGCGCTCATCCGCCGTTGCGGCAGCGCTGGGCGGCACCTGGTGTCCCGCTGCGGCGCGGATGGCGGATAACACCATGGGCGTCATACGCCTTGCGTGGGAGGCGCGAGGCGTAGGGCGGTACCTGGTGTCCTACTGCGCCTGGGCCTGTTCCAGGCCTTTCTTGGCCTCTTCCAGTTCGGCGCGGGCCTCGGCCAGCTTGGCCTTGCGTTTCTCGATCTTCTCCGGATCGCCCTTGCCCATGGCCTTGCGCAAATCCTTCTCGCGTTCGCTGACCTCGCGCTCGCTGTCGATCACCTTCTGCTTGTTCTCCCTCAGCAGGCCGGCTTCGGTGCAGTGTTCCTTGACCTCGGAGAGGGCCTTTTCCAAGCCGGCCACCTGGCCTTCGTTGGCGAACGAGCGGGCCGTTTCCAGCTTCGCCTCGATGGCGGCCTGCTTGGCGGCGCAACCGCTGAGTGGAGCGCCTTTGGCGGCGCCCGGCTGGGCGGCAGAGAGCGGCAGGGCGACGGCGAGCAGCAGCCCGGCCAGCGGCAGTGAAGGACGAATGGACATCGGTTGGCTCCTTGATCGAACGGCCGGTGCGGTTGCCGGACGACGGCTCGGCCGAGCGTCCTGGCAGGCGGATGAGGCAGGCGGCAGCCGGCGTGACAAAGGCGCAAGTGTGCCAGCAAACGGCACGGTTGTGGTTGTCCGGGAGCAAAGTACGCCGCCCCGGGGTCTCTGGAGAAGGGCCATGGTTCGGGCATTCCGGCACAACCCGGCCTAACGTTGTCCGAAGACACCGAGAACGGGAGAACCGCGATGCGTACGCTGATCCGCCTGGTTCGCACGCTTATCCTGCTGCTGGTCCTGGCGCTGCTCGCCGGCGCCTGGTGGTGGTTGCAGGACGAGGCCCTGCGCCCCCCCGCGCTGGCCGGCCACAGCGAGGACTCGAGTCTGAAGGTCGCAGGCCTGCGCCGGCATTACCTGCTCTACGTGCCGCCGGGCGTGTCCGAGGGAGCGCCGTTGCTGGTGGTGCTGCACGGCTCACGGGGCGACGGCGCGCAGATGCGCCGCATCAGCGGCTACGGCTTCGACCGGCTGGCGGCGCAAGAAGGTTTCCTGGTGGCCTACCCGGACGGCTTCGAGGGCCACTGGAACGATTGCCGCAAGGCCGCCAGCTATTCGGCGCGGCTGCGTGACGTCGATGACGTGGCTTTCCTCCGCGCGCTGGTGGCGCGGCTGGCCCAGGAATACCGCGTCGATTCGCAGCGGGTATATGTCGCCGGCTACTCCAATGGCGGCCAGATGGCTTTCCGCCTGGCCGCCGAAGCGCCGGGGTTGCCGGCGGCGATCGCAGCGGTGGCGGCGAGCCTGCCGACCACGGGGAACGATGCCTGTCGGCCGGTCGAGCGGCCGACCGCGGCGTTGCTGATCAACGGCACGCGCGATCCGATCAATCCCTATCTCGGCGGCAAGGTCAGCCTGTTCGGCTTCGGCGACCGGGGCGCGGTACGCTCGACCCTGGACTCGGCACGCTGGTGGGCCGGCCTGAACGGCATCGCAGCGCCGCCGGACGTGGCGCCGCTGACCCGTCCCGGCCCGGTCTGGACCGAGCGCCAGCGCTGGCAGGAAGACGGCCATCCGCCGGTGGAGCTGCTCAGCGTGCATGGCGGCGGCCACGTGCTGGCGCAGCCGGACTATCGCTTCCCGCGGATTCTCGGCAAGAGCGACCCGGAACTGGACGCGCCAGTGGAAATCTGGCGCTTCTTCAGCCAGTTGCCGCGATGAGGCTCAGACCTCGAAGACGAATTCCGGACGGAACCCGCCTTTCTCGTGGGGATAGCCGCCCGGATTGGCCAGCACCCGTGCCCGGCCGATGCGGTAGTCGAGGGCGTCGTGGACGTGACCGTGCAGCCAGTAGTCGGCCTGCGCCACCAGTTCGTCGAGGTTGGAAGCGAAGGCTGGCGACAGTGGGTTGCCGACGAACTGCGGCGGGATCGACAGCGCACTGGGCGCGTGGTGGCTGACCACCAGCGTCGGGCCGTCGTGGGGCCGCGCCAGCTGTTCGGCGAGCCAGTCGCGCGAGGCCTGGTGCAGGGCGATGCTCTGCTCGGGGGTGAAGTCGCCACCGAACCAGTCGATGCAGCTGAAGTCCGGCATCGATTGCAGGGCCAGCTCATGGGCGGGCGCATAGCCGTCCGCGCCATAGAGCTGGAAGTCGGTCCACAGGGTGGCGCCGAGGAAGCGCGCCGGGCCGATCCGCGCTTCGTCGTTTTCCAGGAAGTGGATCTCCAGCGCCCGGGCGATATTGCGCATCGCCTGGGTCAGGTCGGTCATTTCCGAGGAGTAGAACTCATGGTTGCCGGCGACGTAGACGATCTCGCTGTCGGCGAAGGTCTCGCGGGCCCAGTGCAGGCCTTCCAGGTGGCTGTGGATATCGCCGGCCAGCACCACCACGTCGGCCTCGACCTCTGGCAGTTGGCGTCGCCCGTCGAAATGTTCGTGGTGGAGGTCGGACAGCAGGCGGATCTTCATGGCACGGCTCGGCGGTAGGCGCGGCGGACCAGCATAGCTCCGCCCACCCCGGGGTTGAAGGCCGACAACGATTGACGCAGGTCATGGCTGTGCGGGAAAACCTCGCTGGCCTCGCTAATTCCCCCATGAAGTTAAGGGACAATTAAGACTGGACGCGCAGGGTTCATTCCAGCGATTCGCGCGTTCTGTCGGGGAGTGGTGCCAATGAAACTGTTATGGGGAGTTCTCGCCGCCGCGCTGGCGGCCTGGGGCCTGACGCTGGCCGTCGATCCGCCGGCGAGCCTGGACATCTGGGTGGTGCGCAAGCAGGCGATCCTGCTTACCGGGGTAGCGTCCTTCGCCCTGATGTCGTTGATCATGCTGCTGGCGGTGCGTCCGGTCTGGCTGGAGAAGCCGCTGGACGGGCTCGACCGCATGTACCGCCTGCACAAGTGGGCGGGCATCCTGGCCATCGTCCTCGGCCTGTTGCACTACCTGCTGGAGTTGGCCGGCCCCTGGCTGGCGGGTATCGTCGGCAAACCGGTGAAAGGCCCGCGGGTGGAAACCTTCCTCGATGTCTTCCGTGGCTCGGCCAAGGAGTTGGGTGAATGGTCGGCGTGGATTCTCGGCGGGATGCTGCTGATCACTCTCTGGCAGCGCTTCCCGTATCACCTCTGGCGTTATGTGCACAAGGCGTTGGCCCTGGTCTACCTGGTACTGGCCTTCCATTCCGTGGTGCTCGCCCCGGCCAGCTACTGGAGCCAGCCGGCCGGCTGGCTGGTGGCGGCCTGCGCACTGCTCGGTTCGGCCTGCGCACTGTTGTCTCTGAGCGGGCGGATCGGTCGCACGCGTCGCCATGCGGGCGTGGTCACCGCCGTCGAGCGGCACGGCGAAAGCCTGCTCGAGGTGACCTGCCGGCTGCAGGGCGACTGGTCGCACAGGGCCGGGCAGTTCGCCTTTCTCACCTGCGACCGCCTGGAGGGTGCCCATCCGTTCACCATCGCCAGCGCCGACCGCGGCTGCGGCGAGGTGCGCTTCAGCATCAAGGCGTTGGGCGACTACACCCGGCGCCTGCAGGACAACCTGGAGGTCGGCGCCAGGGTCGAGGTGGAGGGGCCATACGGCTGCTTCGACTTCCGCCGTGGCCTGGCCGGGCGGCAGGTCTGGGTCGCCGCCGGGATCGGCGTGACGCCGTTCATCGCCTGGCTGGAGTCGCTGCAGGCCGCGCCGGAAAGCGCGCCATCGGTGGAGCTGCACTATTGCGTGCGCAATTCCCAGGAAGCGCTGTTCGCCGGGCGCTTGCGCGAGCTTTGCGAACACCTGCCCAGCGTGACCCTGCACATCCGCTATAGCGACGAGCAGGGCAAGCCGCAGGCGGCGCAACTGGGCGTGCTGAAGAGCGCCGAAGGACGCTGGCCGAGCGTCTGGTTCTGCGGTCCGCAGGGGCTGGCCGACAGCCTGCGCCGCGATCTGCGCCGGCAGGGCATGCCGCTGCGGCTGTTCCACCAGGAAGCCTTCCGCATGCGCTGAGCCTGCCGGAAACGAAAAAGCCCCGCCGAAGCGGGGCTTTTTATCGCGCGGTCGCTCAGAGGCCGGCGGCGTCGCGCAGGAGAGCGGCCTTGTCGGTCTTCTCCCAGGTGAACGCGGTGAAGGTATCGCCGTCCACGGTCAGCTCGAACGGATGACGACCGAAGTGGCCGTAGGCCGCGGTCGGCTGGTACATCGGGTGGAGCAGGTCGAGCATCTTGGTGATCGCGTACGGGCGCAGGTCGAAGTGCTCGCGGACCAGTTGCACGATCTTCTCGTCGCTGACCTTGCCGGTACCGAAGGTGTTGATCGAGATCGAGGTCGGCTGGGCCACGCCGATGGCATAGGAAACCTGGATCTCGCAACGCTCGGCGAGGCCGGCGGCGACGATGTTCTTCGCCACGTAGCGGCCGGCGTAGGCGGCGGAGCGGTCGACCTTGGACGGGTCCTTGCCGGAGAACGCGCCGCCGCCGTGGCGGGCCATGCCGCCGTAGGAGTCGACGATGATCTTGCGTCCGGTCAGGCCGCAGTCGCCGACCGGGCCGCCGATCACGAAGTTGCCGGTCGGGTTGATGTGGAACTGGGTGTCCTTGTGCAGCAGCTCGGCCGGCAGCACCTGCTTGATGATCAGCTCCATCACGCCGTCGCGCAGGTCGTTATAGGAGACTTCCGGGTTGTGCTGGGTGGACAGCACCACCGCATCGATGCCGACCACCTTGCCGCCTTCGTAGCGGCAGGTCACCTGGGACTTGGCGTCCGGGCGCAGCCATGGCAGCAGGCCGGACTTGCGCGCCTCTGCCTGGCGCTCGACCAGGCGGTGGGAGAAGCAGATCGGCGCCGGCATCAGCACGTCGGTCTCGTTACTGGCGTAGCCGAACATCAGGCCCTGGTCGCCGGCGCCCTGGTCTTCCGGCTTGGCCCGGTCGACGCCCTGGTTGATGTCCACCGACTGCTTGCCGATGATGTTCAGCACGCCGCAGGTGGCACCATCGAAGCCGACGTCGGAGCTGTCGTAGCCGATGTCGATGATGACCTTGCGCACCAGCTCTTCCAGGTCGACCCAGGCGGAGGTGGTGACTTCACCGGCGATGATCGCCACGCCGGTCTTGACCAGGGTTTCGCATGCCACGCGAGCGTACTTGTCCTTGGCGATGATGGCGTCCAGCACCGCGTCGGAGATCTGGTCCGCGATCTTGTCCGGATGGCCTTCGGACACGGACTCGGAGGTGAAAACGGAATATTCGCTCATCAATCGGTTCCTACATTACCGGTGGGTGAGGCGGCTTTCGGATGCATCCCTGGCGAAGTGCCGGACCTGGATCTGGAAGCCATTGCGTAAACCAATGTAAAGACTCTCGCCGGGCGTGAGCCCTGCGGCGTCGGCCCACTGGGCCAGGTCCTCCTGTTCGAAACCCAACCAGAGGTCGCCGCAGGCCTCCCTGGCCCAGCCCTGGTTGTGCCGGCACAAGTCCGTCACCAGCAGGCTGCCGCCCGGATGGACCAGGCGGGCCAACTGTTTCAGCGCCTCCGCCGGCGCGGCGAAGTGGTGCAGGACCATGTTCAGCACCACGCAATCGGCCGGTTCGGCGGCGTCCTGCAGGGCATCGGCCAATTCCAGGCGGACGTTGCCCAATCCTTCTTCCTTGCAGCGCTGGCGCGCCAGTTCCAGCATCGCCGCGCTGTTGTCCAGCGCCGTGACCTGGCGGAAACGCCTGGCGAGTTCCGGCAGGAATCCGCCGTCCCCCGGGCCGACCTCCAGCGCCGTGGCGCCGGGGGCGAAGGCCAGTGCGTCGAGCAAGGCCAACACGCTCTCACGGTATTGCGGCAGTCCTGCGATCAGGTCCTGCTGGGCCTGGAACTTGTCCGCCGCGCGGGCGAAGAAGTCCTGGCTGACCGCCGCGCGCTGGGCGTGCACGGCATCGATCCGCGCCCGCACGTCGTCGGGTAGCGCCCGTTCGTCCACTTCCTCCAGCAGCGCCGCGTGCAGCGCGCCGCCGGTGCGTTCGGCCAGGGGCAGCGAACGTCGGTAGAAGATCGCGTTGCCCTCGCGGCGCGTCGCCACCAGCCCGGCCTGGGCCAGCACCTTGAGGTGGTGGCTCATGCCCGACTGGCCGATGGCGAAGATCTGCGCCAGCTCCAGCACGCCGAACGAATCGTTGGCCAGGGCGCGCAACACATTCAGTCGCAGCGAGTCGCCAGCCGCCTTGCACAGCGCGGCGAGCGGGTCGTAGTCGTCTGGTCGTATCGAAGGCACGCGAAGGCTCATGGAGGCGCAGTCTAGTACCGGGTCCGAACCCCGGCAATGCCTGTATCAAAAATTTTTGATATTGATGACGGGTGGCCGTCGCGCAATTGCAATCCGGCTGCGCCAGGCTTCTGGCAAAACCGGTCGGCAGCGACATACTGTCCCCCTGCCGATCTGTCATTGCCCCTTGGGCCTTCGGTGGGCGAAAATGGCGCCCTTTTTTTCACTCCTGGTCTTCCGACCAGCAACCCCCGTAGGAGAATTGCGATGCCCAGCCGTCGTGAGCGAGCCAATGCCATCCGTGCACTGAGCATGGATGCCGTGCAGAAAGCCAACAGCGGCCACCCGGGCGCCCCGATGGGCATGGCCGATATCGCCGAGGTCCTCTGGCGCGACTACATGCAGCACAACCCGAGCAACCCGCAGTGGGCCAACCGCGACCGCTTCGTGCTGTCCAACGGCCACGGCTCGATGCTGATCTACTCCCTGCTGCACCTCACCGGGTACGACCTCGGCATCGAGGACCTGAAGAACTTCCGCCAGCTCAACTCGCGCACCCCGGGCCACCCGGAGTACGGCTACACCGCCGGCGTCGAGACCACCACCGGTCCGCTCGGCCAGGGCATCGCCAATGCGGTGGGCATGGCGCTGGCGGAGAAGGTCCTGGCCGCCCAGTTCAACCGCGACGGCCACGCGGTGGTCGACCACTACACCTACGCCTTCCTCGGCGACGGCTGCATGATGGAAGGCATTTCCCATGAGGTCGCCTCGCTGGCCGGCACCCTGCGCCTGAACAAGCTGATCGCCTTCTACGACGACAACGGCATTTCCATCGACGGCGAGGTCCACGGCTGGTTCACCGACGACACCCCGAAGCGCTTCGAGGCCTATGGCTGGCAAGTGATCCGCAACGTCGACGGGCATGACGCCGACGAGATCAAGACCGCCATCGATACCGCGCGCAAGAGCGACCAGCCGACCCTGATCTGCTGCAAGACCGTGATCGGTTTCGGCTCGCCGAACAAGCAGGGCAAGGAAGAGTGCCACGGCGCGCCGCTGGGCGCCGACGAGATCGCCGCGACCCGCGCCGCGCTGGGCTGGGAGCACGCTCCGTTCGAGATCCCGGCGCAGATCTACGCCGAGTGGGACGCCAAGGAATCCGGCGCCGCCCAGGAAGCCGAGTGGAACAAGCGTTTCGCCGCCTACCAGGCTGCCCATCCGGAACTGGCCGCCGAATTGCTGCGCCGCCTGAAGGGCGAGCTGCCGGCCGACTTCGCCGAGAAGGCCGCGGCCTACGTCGCCGATGTTGCCAACAAGGGTGAGACCATCGCCAGCCGCAAGGCCAGCCAGAACGCGCTGAACGCCTTCGGCCCGTTGCTGCCGGAGCTGCTCGGCGGTTCCGCCGACCTGGCCGGCTCCAACCTGACCCTGTGGAAGGGCTGCAAGGGCGTCAGCGCCGACGACGCCGCCGGCAACTACGTGTTCTACGGCGTGCGCGAATTCGGCATGAGCGCGATCATGAATGGCGTCGCCCTGCACGGCGGTTTCATTCCCTACGGTGCGACCTTCCTGATCTTCATGGAATACGCGCGCAACGCTGTGCGCATGTCCGCACTGATGAAGCAGCGCGTGCTCTACGTGTTCACCCACGACTCCATCGGCCTCGGCGAGGACGGCCCGACCCACCAGCCGATCGAACAACTGGCCAGCCTGCGCCTGACCCCGAACCTGGACACCTGGCGCCCGGCCGACGCGGTCGAGTCGGCGGTGGCCTGGAAGCATGCCATCGAGCGCGCCGACGGTCCGTCCGCGCTGATCTTTTCCCGCCAGAACCTGCCGCACCAGGCGCGCGACGTCGCCCAGGTGGCCGACATCGCCCGCGGCGGCTACGTGCTGAAGGACTGCGAAGGCGAGCCGGAACTGATCCTGATCGCCACCGGTTCGGAAGTCGGCCTGGCCGTGCAGGCCTACGACAAGCTCAGCGAGCAGGGCCGCAAGGTCCGCGTGGTATCGATGCCATGCACCAGCGTCTACGAGCAGCAGGACGAGTCCTACAAGCAGTCCGTGCTGCCGGTGGAAGTCGGCGCGCGCATCGCCATCGAGGCCGCCCATGCCGACTACTGGTACAAGTACGTCGGTCTCGACGGGCGCATCATCGGCATGACCAGCTTCGGCGAGTCGGCGCCGGCCCCGGCGCTGTTCGAGCACTTCGGCTTCACCCTGGACAACGTCCTGGCGGTGGCCGAGGAGCTGCTGGAAGACTGATGCACACGCTCTACTGGCGGGACCTCGAAAGCCCCGCCAATGGCGAATGGCTGGGCCTCGCGGTCCAGGTGGAGGGCGCCCATCGGGCGCCCTCTTTCCTTCATCTGCAATCCGGCGGCCAGGCCCGCATTCGCCTGATGCGTGGCGATCAGCCGCTGCTCTGGGCCACCCAGTTGCCGTACCACGATGGCATCTGGCTGGTGAAGAGCCTGGTCGCGGCGAGCCCGGCGCAGGCCAGCGTGCCGCCCATCGACTCGCCGACCCTGGAAGCGTTGCGCGGCCTGCGCGGCGAGGCCCGCTACAAGGCCTGGAGCCGCTATTTCGTCGAGACCCTGCGTACCAGCCCGGGCAGTTGCCTGGAGGCCGGGCGCTGGTTGCTGCGCCTGTCGCTCGCCGAGCAGGTGCCCGCCTGGCAGCCACCGCAGAGCCACGATCCGCGCGAACGGGTGCTGGAACGCTGGCGCTACCGCAGCGTCGGGCGCGACGCACTGTTGCCGGACTGGCGCTTCTACAGCCTGGAGAAGGTCCTCGACGACGACTGGGTGCAGTGGCTCGACTGGTGGGGGCGCGACAACGACGCCCTGATCGCCCTGCGCCGGGTCGAGGATGACGAGGGGCGGGTCAAGTGGTGGCGCAAGAAGGCCCGCGAAGGCGAGCTGCCGCCGGTGCTGGCGCTGCGCCTGAACTGCCTGGATGCCTGCGTGATCCTCGATGGCCACTGCCGGCTGCGCGCCGGCCTGCTGGAGAACGTCGCGCCGGAGATCCTGGTGCTCTGCGCCTACGACGAGCAGCCGATGCCGGTGGATACGGCACAGCGCGAACGGGTGCTGCAATCGCTGGCGCAGCGGGTCGACGCGCCGGTGCGCCGTGGACGCCGGCCGCTGGATAGCGAACAGCTCAACCAGGTGCTGCTGCGCCTGTTCGACGACCGTCCCTGGCCGCGAGTGCTGACCCGTGCACGCGCGGTGCTGAAGGAAGAACAGTGGTGCGCGGAAGTGCGCGACTGGCTGGCCGCCCGCGAGCGCCTGGACGCGCTGGAGCCGATCATCCGTCGCGTCGAGTAGCGCGCCAGCGCCGCAGCCATTCCAGGCCTGCCGAGGTGTCGCCGCGCGGACGGTACTCGCAGCCGATCCAGCCCTGGTAGCCGAGCCGGTCGAGTAGCTCGAACAGGTAGGGGTAGTTCACTTCGTTGTCGTCATCCGGCTCGTGGCGGTCGGGTACCCCGGCGATCTGGACATGGCCGATATTGCCGATGTCGCGACGCAGGGTGGTGGCCAGGTCGCCCTCGACGATCTGGCAGTGGTAGCAGTCGAACTGCACCTGCAGGTTGTCCGCGCCGACCTCGCGGCAGATGGCCTGGGCGTCGTCCTGGCGGGTGAGGAAGAAGCCCGGCATGTCGCGGTTGTTGATCGGCTCTATGAGCACCGTCAGCCTGGCGCCGGCGGCTTCGCGGGCGGCATGGGCGAGGTTGTCGAGGTAGGTCTCGCGGTGGCGGATGCGGTCGGCGCCGGCCGGCAGCAGTCCGGCCATGACATGGATGTGGCGGTTGCCGAGGACCTGGGCATAGTCGATGGCCTGGGCGATGGCGCGGCGGAATTCGGCCTCGCGCCCCGGCAGGCTGGCCAGGCCGCGCTCGCCCTTGTCCCAGTCGCCGGGTGCGGCATTGAACAGCACCTGGCGCAGGCCGTGGTCGTCCAGCCGGGCCTTCAGTTCGGCCGCAGGGTAGGCATAGGGGAACAGGTACTCCACGCCCTCGAAGCCGTCCGCCGCGGCGGCGGCGAAGCGTTCGAGGAAGTCGTGGCGGGGGTAGAGCATGCTGAGGTTGGCGGCGAAGCGGGGCATCTGGCGCTCCTGGCGGTCGGTGGATGCGGGCGAGCCTTGCACAGCGGAACGCGGTCGCGCCAGCCAGGTGTCGCATGAATCGTTTCAGCGCCTGCACGCGAGCCGTCGCCGCGGCGCACGCCGCGCCGCGCGGGTCGCGGACGGTTCCCAGGCGGGCCCATCCCCCGCATAATTGGCGCCTTTCACTGGCCCCTTGCCGGAGCTATCCCTGCCGATGTCCACCCCGCCTTTTCGCGTCGCGCTCAATGGCTATGGCCGTATCGGCCGCTGCGTCCTGCGCGCGCTGCACGAGCGCCCGGAGCAACTGGGCTTCGAGATCGTCGCGCTGAACGACCTGGCCGACCAGGCCAGCGTCGAGTACCTGACCCGCTTCGACTCCACCCATGGCCGCTTTCCCGGCGAAGTGAAGGTCGACGGCGACTGCCTGCACATCAACGGCGATTGCGTGAAGGTGCTGCGCAGCCCGACTCCGGAGGCCATCGACTGGCAGGCGCTGCGGGTCGACCTGGTGCTGGAGTGCTCCGGCCAGTACACCAACCGCGCCCAGGCCGAGCGTTTCCTCCGCGCCGGCGCGCCGCGGGTGCTGTTCTCGCAGCCGATGGCGAGCGAGGCGGACATCGACGCCACCATCGTCTATGGGGTCAACCAGCAGGACCTCAGCGGCCGCGAAACGCTGGTCTCCAACGCCTCCTGCACGACCAATTGCGGGGTGCCGCTGCTCAAGCTGCTGAACGAGGCGATCGGCCTGGAATACGTGTCGATCACCACCATCCACTCGGCGATGAACGACCAGCCGGTGATCGACGCCTACCACCATGAGGACCTGCGCCGTACCCGTTCGGCGTTCCAGTCGGTGATCCCGGTGTCCACCGGTCTGGCGCGCGGCATCGAACGCCTGTTGCCGGAACTTGCCGGGCGCATCCAGGCCAAAGCCATACGCGTGCCCACGGTGAACGTCTCGGCGCTGGACATCACCCTGCAGACTTCCCGCGACACCTCCGCCGCCGAGATCAACCGGGTGCTTCGCGAGGCTGCCGAAAGCGGCCCGCTGCGCGGACTGCTGGCTTATACCGAGCTGCCGCACGCCAGTTGCGATTTCAACCACGACCCCCATTCGGCCATCGTCGATGGCAGCCAGACCCGCGTTTCCGGGCCTCGCCTGGTCAACTTGCTGGCCTGGTTCGACAACGAATGGGGATTCGCCAACCGTATGCTCGACGTCGCCGGACACTACCTGCGCGCCGCCGTGCCTGATCAACAAGTACCCAAGGACTGATTGTCATGACCGTGTTGAAGATGACTGACCTCGACCTCAAAGGTAAGCGCGTGCTGATCCGCGAGGACCTCAACGTGCCCGTGAAGGACGGCCAGGTGCAGAGCGATGCACGGATCAAGGCCGCCCTGCCGACCCTCAAGCTGGCCCTGGAGAAGGGCGCGGCGGTGATGGTCTGCTCGCACCTGGGCCGACCGACCGAGGGCGAGTTCTCCGCCGAGAACAGCCTGAAGCCGGTGGCCGAGTACCTGTCCAAGGCCCTGGGCCGCGAAGTGCCGCTGCTGGCCGACTACCTCGACGGCGTCGAGGTCAAGGCGGGCGACCTGGTGCTGTTCGAGAACGTGCGCTTCAACAAGGGCGAGAAGAAGAACGCCGACGAGCTGGCGCAGAAGTACGCCGCGCTGTGCGACGTGTTCGTGATGGATGCCTTCGGTACCGCCCACCGCGCCGAGGGGTCGACCCACGGCGTGGCCAGGTTCGCCAAGGTCGCCGCCGCCGGCCCGCTGCTGGCCGCCGAACTGGACGCGCTGGGCAAGGCGCTGGACAACCCGGCGCGGCCGATGGCGGCGATCGTCGCCGGCTCCAAGGTTTCCACCAAGCTCGACGTGCTGAACAGCCTGGCCGGCATCTGCGACCAGCTGATCGTCGGCGGCGGCATCGCCAACACCTTCCTCGCCGCGGCCGGACACAAGGTCGGCAAGTCGCTGTACGAGGCCGACCTGGTCGAGACCGCCAAGGCCATCGCCGCCAAGGTCAAGGTGCCGCTGCCGGTGGACGTGGTGGTGGCCAAGGAATTCGCCGAGAGCGCCGTGGCGACCGTCAAGGCCATCGCCGAGGTCGCCGACGACGACATGATCCTCGACATCGGCCCGCAGACCGCCGCGCAGTTCGCCGAGCTGCTGAAGACCTCGAAGACCATCCTGTGGAACGGTCCGGTCGGGGTGTTCGAGTTCGACCAGTTCGGCGAGGGCACCCGTACCCTGGCCAATGCCATCGCCGATAGCGCGGCGTTCTCCATCGCCGGCGGCGGCGATACCCTGGCGGCGATCGACAAGTACGGCATCGCCGAGCGGATCTCCTATATTTCCACCGGTGGCGGCGCGTTCCTCGAGTTCGTCGAGGGCAAGGTCCTGCCGGCCGTGGAAATCCTGGAGCAGCGCGCCAAGGGCTGACGCAGACGGGGCAAACCATTCGCCGTCCTCGGGGGTCACACCTTTGAGGACGACGAAAAAAGGAGGTGCCCCATGCGTTCCGTAACCTTGCCACTCCTGATGTTCTGCCTGGGCCTGGCCGCCTGTAGCGGCGATGGCGGTCGACGCCCGAGCACCTGCGAGGTGATCAGTCCGCCGGACGTGATGGTGCCGACCGAGCAGAACCGCCAGCGGGTCGAGCAGCAGAGTAGCGGCGATCCGACCGCCGGACAAAAGCCGGTGGAATGCCCGTAGTGCTTTTCTGCCAGTTTCTACGGAAAGGGCTGGGGATTCGCCAGCGTACGCAGTAGCATTGCGCCTTTCCTGTGACAGGCAAGGCCAGCCGGCCGCCGCGCGGGCCGCTTGCGGCCCGGCGAGGTGCGGCGGAGCGTTCCGCACGGATGGAGGATGGACATGAACTACTCGCGTATCGCCCTGCTCGGCGGCCTCGCCGCCGCGGCCCTGCTGGCCGGCTGCTCCGGCTCCTCGGGCAAGCCCGGTGGCAAGGACTGGACCCGCTGGACCTGCGACAGCAAGGCGGTGATCGAATGGCGCTATATCGACGGCAGCAAGAACATCGTCGACCTGCGCCTGAAGGACGAGGACGACGTGGTCCACCATCTGGAGCAGGAACCTGCGGCCGTCGGCGCTTTCTATAGCGACGGACGCCTGGGCTTCCACCTGGAGAACGACGAAGGCCTGGTGTACTGGGTCGAAACCGACGACCTCATCGGTCGCGGTTGCAAGGCGCGCTGAGTCGCGCCGGCAGGGGCGCGGCGCCGCGACCGCTCCTCGCAAGGAACTTGAACCGGGCCTGCCCCTGCGGCAGGCTTCTGAATCACTGAACGACCCCGCGATTGGGAGATACGAGAACCATGGCACTCATCAGCATGCGCCAGATGCTGGATCACGCCGCCGAATTCGGCTACGGCGTGCCGGCCTTCAACGTCAACAACCTCGAGCAGATGCGCGCCATCATGGAAGCGGCCGACAAGACCGATTCGCCCGTGATCGTCCAGGCTTCCGCCGGTGCTCGCAAATACGCCGGCGCGCCCTTCCTGCGCCACCTGATCCTCGCCGCGATCGAAGAATTCCCGCACATCCCGGTGGTCATGCACCAGGATCACGGCACCAGTCCCGACGTCTGCCAGCGTTCCATCCAGCTGGGCTTCAGCTCGGTGATGATGGACGGCTCCCTGCGTGAAGACGGCAAGACCCCTGCCGACTACGACTACAACGTCCGCGTGACCCAGCAGACCGTGGCGTTCGCCCATGCCTGCGGCGTGTCCGTGGAAGGCGAGCTGGGCTGCCTGGGTTCCCTGGAAACCGGCATGGCCGGCGAGGAAGACGGCGTCGGCGCGGAAGGCGTGCTGGACCACAGCCAGTTGCTGACCGACCCGGAAGAAGCCGCCGACTTCGTGAAGAAGACCAAGGTCGACGCCCTGGCCATCGCCATCGGCACCAGCCACGGCGCCTACAAGTTCACCAAGCCGCCGACCGGGGACACCCTGTCGATCCAGCGCATCAAGGAAATCCACGCGCGCATCCCGGACACCCACCTGGTGATGCACGGCTCTTCCTCGGTACCGCAGGACTGGCTGGCGATCATCAACGAGTACGGCGGCGAGATCAAAGAGACCTACGGCGTGCCGGTCGAGGAAATCGTCGAGGGCATCAAGTACGGCGTGCGCAAGGTGAACATCGACACCGACCTGCGCCTGGCCTCCACCGGTGCCATCCGCCGTTTCCTGGCGCAGAACCCGAGCGAGTTCGACCCGCGCAAGTACTTCTCCAAGACCGTCGAGGCCATGCGCGACATCTGCATCGCTCGCTACGAAGCCTTCGGCACCGCCGGCAACGCTTCCAAGATCAAGCCGATCTCCCTGGAAGGCATGTTCCAGCGCTACGCCCGCGGCGAGCTGGATCCGAAGGTCAACTAAGCGCCTTCGTTCGAACGGGAGCCCCGCTGGTCGGGGCTCTTGCACATCCGCCCCGGGGAAATCCGATGCGCCGCTGGCTCCTGACCCTGCCGTTCCTCCTGCTGGCCGGTTGCGCTGGCCTGCACGCGCCGTCCCGCGACGTCGAGGAGGCCGCGTCGCCGAGCGTAGCGCGCGATCCCGCCGATCCGCAGGATTGCCTGGCGCGTAGCGACTGCACGACCAAGACTTCGCGCACCCTGCTGTTCGTCTTCGACTATGCAGAGGCCGGCGGCGAACTGGTGGTGTGCGACGGTCGCCGACTGGAAACCCCGCCGGCGCCGCAACGCTCCACCTGGCCGGCGTTGCGCATCCAGCTGGCCGAGCCGGTCAACGGTCGCTTCGAGTTCGAGAGCCCCTGCCTGCGCAAGAGCGGCAAGGGTTGCCGCTACAGCCAGGCTATGCTGCTGAAGGTCTACCGCAGCTACCTGGTCGGCAAGCCTTGCTCGCTGCTCAGTCCTCGCGCAGTGAAACGCTGCGTCGACCCGGCGGCGACCGCCGCGCGGCGCTGAGTCAGGGCTGCAGGTCGAACAGCGCCTTGCCGTCCATGTCGAACGGCGCCGAGAAATGCTCGTGGATCACCTTCCAGCCGTCGCCGTGCTTGCGGTAGCCGGCGCTGACCCGCATCCACGAGGAGTGCGGCTGGCCGTCCGGGCCGGTGCCGCCGCAGTGGCAGAGGTAGTGGGCGAAGGCGACCTGCGGGTCGGCATGGATCTGCAGTTCGGCGATATCGAAGGTCATCGGTCCTTTGCACATCTCGGTGCAGGCCTGCCAGTGCTTCTGGTAGGCGTCGCGCCCCTTGAATTGCAATTGCAGGATGGCGTCGAAGGCGACGATGTCCTCCGCGTAGTACGAGACGATGCGCGGAACGTCGCTGGCGCGGACGGCGGCTCGCCAGTCTTCGATCAATTGGCGGATGGCGCTGACTTCGCTGCTCATGGCTGACTCCTGGTTGTGGCGGGGGACGCCGGCGTGTGCCGGGATGCTTTTACCCTGGTCGTCGGGTGGGCCTTCGGATCGACAATAGCCTCTTCCCCGAGAGGTCCACGAAGCCCCTGACCAATGGCTGCGAGCCACGCCGCGCAAGGCTTTGAACCGTTCGTCTGGAATTCGTGGGAAAACCGCTGTGCTATACCTCGGGCTTTCCCTGCCGCCCAGGAGGTCCCTCATGTCGTCCGTACACAGCGCCGCCCAGCAAGGTTTCAGCGCCGAGGCCCAGCGTTACGCCCAGGGCCGGCCCGAGTACCCGGAAGCGCTCTCCGACTGGCTGCGCGATGCCCTTGGCCTGCGTCCGCAGACCGTCGCGGTGGATCTCGGCGCCGGCACCGGCAAGTTCACCCGCCTGCTGGCCCGTACCGGCGCGCGAGTGGTCGCGGTGGAACCGGTGGATGCGATGCGCGCCCAGCTCGCCGAAGCCTTGCCGCAGGTCCAGGCGCTGGCCGGTAGCGCCCAGTCGATTCCGCTGGCCAACGGCTTCGCCGACGCCCTGGTGTGCGCACAGGCCTTCCATTGGTTCGCCACCGTGGAGGCGCTGGAGGAAATGCGCCGCGTGCTGACGGCGGAAGGCAGGCTGGGGCTGGTGTGGAACGTGCGTGACGAGTCGCTGGATTGGGTCGCCGAGATCACCCGCATCATCACCCCCTACGAAGGCGATGCGCCGCGTTTCTACAAGGGCGACTGGCGTCGGCCGTTCGAGCGCGCGCCCTTCGGACCGCTGCGCTTGTCCACCTTCGCCTACGAGCATGTCGGCCCGCCGGAGCAGGTGATTGTCTCGCGCTTCCTTTCGGTGAGCTTCATCGCCGCCTTGCCGGAGACGGAAAAGAACGCCGTGGCGGCGCAATTGCGCGAGCTGGTCGCCAGCCATCCGGCGCTCAAGGGGAGGGAGCAGGTAGCGCTGCCCTATCGCACCGAGGCCTATCTGGCCGAGGCGCGCTAGGCGTACTGCCCCGCCGCATAACCCGAGGCCCAGGCCCACTGGAAGTTGAAGCCGCCGAGGTGGCCGCTGACGTCCAGTACTTCGCCGACGAAATACAGCCCCGGCGAGCGCTGCGACTCCATGGTCTTCGACGACACTTCGTCGGTGCTCACCCCGCCCAGGGTCACTTCCGCGGTGCGGTAGCCCTCGGTGCCCGAGGGCGTGACCCGCCAGGCCGAAAGCTGCCCGGCGATACCCGCCAGTTCGGTCGGGGTGTACTGCTTCATCGGCTTGGAGACGAACCAGCGGTCGGCCAGCAGTCCGGCGAGCTTCTTGGTGAACAGCTCGGCGAGCAGGGTCTTCAGCTCGCTGTTGGGACGCTCGCGCTGTTGCTGCGCCAGCCATTCGCTGGCGTCGTGGTCCGGCAGCAGGTCGATTTCCAGGGTATCGCCCGGTTGCCAGTAGGAGGAAATCTGCAACATCGCCGGGCCGCTGAGGCCGCGATGGGTGAACAGCAGGTTCTCGCGGAACACTTGGCCGTTGCAGCTCACCCGGCAATCCACGGAGGTGCCGGAAAGCTCGGCGCACAGCTCCTTCAACTGGTCGGTGATGGTGAACGGCACCAGCCCGGCGCGGGTCGGCAGCACCTCGTGGCCGAACTGGCGCGCCACCTGGTAGCCGAAACCGCTGGCGCCGAGGGTCGGGATCGACAGGCCGCCGCTGGCGATCACCAGCGACTCGCAGCGCATCTCGCCGGCGCTGGTACGCAGGTGGTAGCCGGCGTCGTCGCGGGCGATCTCTTCGATCGAGGTGTCCAGCAGGATTTCCGCTCCGGCCTCGGCGCATTCGCGCAGCAGCATCTCGAGGATGTCGCTGGACTTGTTGTCGCAGAACAGCTGGCCGAGTTTCTTCTCGTGGTACGGCACCTGGTGCTTGGCCACCAGGCCGATGAAGTCCCACTGGGTGTAGCGGGCCAGCGCCGACTTGCAGAAGTGCGGATTGCGCGAAAGGAAGTTGGCCGGCTCGGTGTACAGGTTGGTGAAATTGCAGCGCCCGCCGCCGGACATGAGGATCTTCTTGCCGGCCTTGTTGGCGTGGTCGAGCACCCGCACGCGGCGCCCGCGTCCGGCCGCCGTCATCGCACACATCAGCCCGGCCGCCCCGGCGCCAACGATCAGCACATCTGTACTTGCCACTGTCCCACTCCGCTCATCGGAAACGGCGCGCATCTTACCCGAAGCGGCGGTCGGCCGCCGGAGCTCCCGACGCGGTACACTGGGCGTTTTCCGCGAACCGCCGGACCCGTGCATGATCCCCCTCAAGTACCTCCAGGCCTATCCCGCATCGCTGCAGGACCAGGTCCGCCAGCTGATCGCCGAGAACCGCCTGGGCGAGTACCTCGAGCGCCGCTACCCGGGGCGTCACGATGTGCAGAGCGACAAGGCGCTGTACGCCTACACCATGAACCTCAAGCAGGAACACCTGCGCAACGCGCCGGGCCTGGACAAGGTGCTCTACGACAACAAGCTCGACGTGGTCCAGCGCGCCCTCGGCCTGCACACCGCGATCTCGCGGGTGCAGGGCGGCAAGCTCAAGGCGAAGAAGGAAATCCGCGTGGCTTCCCTGTTCAAGGACGCCGCCCCGGAGTTCCTGCGGATGATCGTCGTCCACGAACTCGCCCACCTGAAGGAAAGCGAGCACAACAAGGCGTTCTACCAGCTCTGCCAGTACATGCTGCCGGACTATCACCAGCTGGAGTTCGACCTGCGGGTGTACCTGACCTGGAAGAGTCTCTGACGCCCGGTTACGGCGTTCTCAGCGCCACTCGGCTCTCGCGGCGCAGGCGCGCCACGGTCTCCGGCAGTTCGCGCATGTGCTCGACGATGGCGATGGCGCCCAGCTCGCGCAGTACCTGGGCGTGCCCGGCGGGAATGTGCCCGGCGCCGACGAAGCCGATCACCCGCATCCCCGCGGCGAGGGCGGCGCGGGTGCCGGTGCTGCTGTCTTCCACCACCAGGCAACGCTCGGGGGCGACGCCGAGCAGGCTGGCGGCGTGCAGGTAGACGTCGGGTGCGGGCTTGGGCAGGGCGACCATATCGGCGCTGGCCAGGCGTTCGCCGATCAGTTCGCTGAGCCCGGCGCGCGCCAGCGAGCGCTCCAGGCTGTGGCGGCGGCTGTTGGAGGCCACCGCGACGGGCAGGTCCAGGGCCAGCAGCGCCTCGCGTGCGCCGGGAATGGGTTGGACCTGGGCGACCATCTCCTCGCTGCGCTGGCGCACCTCGCGGTTGAAGCTGTCGGGGATGCGCAGGCCGAAGTGCTTCTCGACGCGATCGAGGATGTCGCGGCTGGTCAGGCCGAAGGTGCCTTCCAGCAGGCGCTGCAGCTCCTCCAGCGGCGCGTAGGCGCTGAGCGCCTCGTACATCACGCGCTCGGCGATGACCTCGCTGTCGACCAGGACGCCGTCGCAGTCGGAAATCAGTGCGTCGATGGGGTGGGGCATGGGCTACCTCGCTGCGGGCGTTGGCGCAGGGCGCCGGAGTGGGAGCGAGGCATTCTAACCCCGGTCAGGGGCGGGAAGGGAAACAGGGAGAGGGAGAACGCCGGGCCGTGCGGCCCGGCGGGAAGGAATCAGGCGATGCCCTTCGGGTTCTGGCCGTACTGGTTCTGGCCGGCGTCGCTGTCCTTGGCCAGCAGGTAGATCAGGTACAGGCCGACGATCGGGATCAGCGCGATCAGCATCCACCAGCCGCTCTTGTTGATGTCGTGCAGACGCCGGGCGGTGACGCCCAGGGCCGGCAGCAGCACGGCGAGCGAGTAGAGATTGGCGATCGGCAGGAGCTTTTCACTGATCAGGCCGAGCACGACGCTCAGCGCGACGGAGATGATGATGTTCACCAGGGTGAACATCCAGTATTCCTTGCGACGGGCACGCCCGTTGAAGTCGAAGTAGTGTTCCTTCACGCATTTCAGAAACCATTCCATGTTTGCCTCCTGGGCGTACTGGTAAAGCGGGAGAGTGGGTGCCGCGACAAGTACCCCCGCGCCTCCTTGCCGGGAAAGCACAGTGTAGCCGTACTGTCAGTGAATTCGTACAGGATGTTGCGAAAATCATTCACATTGCATAGCAGCGGATCGCCGAAATGTGCGCCGGTAGCGCTTTCAGCGAGCGGAGTCGGCCTGGCGGCGGAAACGGCCCGGCGATTCGCCGAAGGCCTGGCGGAAATTGCGGGAAAACGCTGCCTCCGACTGGTAGCCGGTCTCGGCGGCGATATCCAGCAGGCTCTTCTGCGTTTGCCGCAGCAGGCCGCGAGCCTTCTCCATGCGGATGCGGGTCAGCAGGTTCCACGGCGAGGTCCCGCCGAGGGCGGAGAAGGCGCGGACGAAACTGGCCCGCGACATCGCCGCCTGCTGGGCAAGCTGTTCCAGGGTCCAGGCATGCTCCGGGCGTTCCAGCATGGCCCGCAGGGCTCGTCCCAGGCGGGCGTCGCCCAGCAGGCCGAACAGGCCGTCGCCCAGCGGTTGGCGGTCCAGGTAGGCGCGCAGGGCCAGGGCGAACAGCGCGGTGGCCAGCGCGTCGATGATCGAGCGGGCGCCGCTGCGGGTGCTCTCGGCTTCCTCGCGCATCAACCCGATCAGCGCGCGCAGGGGCTGCTGGGTCGACTCGTCCATATGCACCAGCAGGCGCTCGGGGAGCGCGCCGAACAGGCTGGCGCCGGCGTGATAGCGGTAGCTGCCGCAAAGCATGTCGAGGGCCTCGCCGGGGCCGTTCAACTGGTACAGCGGGATGCTGCCGCGGTGCTCTACGGTGGGTTCGCAGGGTTGCGCCGGGCTGTCGCTGCGCAGGAGGTGCGGGGTGCCGCGTGGCAACAGAATCAGGTCGCCGGGATGCAGGTCGAGGCGACCGCCATCGAGGAATTCGCAATAGCAGGTGCCGGCCATGACGATATGGAAGGTCGCCTCGCCGGGCACCGCTTGCGGGTGCTCCAGCGCCCAGCTGCCCTGTAGCTGGCAGCGCTGGTCGAGGCGGCCCTGCAGGTTGGCGAGCTGGATGAGCCGGTCGAGTGGGTCCATGGGATGAGCCGATCAGGTCGAAAGTAGAGACGCATGGGCAGGCGGCGCGGTCCAGACTGGTCGAGACTGGTAACCCGACGCGCCACTCCCGGCGCGAAAGCAACGGAGAATATCACCATGCTGAACAACTGGACCGAGTTCGTCCCCGCCGTGAAAAAAGCCTTCGGTGCCCTGGGCAAGCAACACCCGAAGATGCTCGCCGCCTATGGCGCGCTGGAGGAAGCCAGCGCCGAGGGCGCCCTGGATGCCAAGACCCGCGAACTGATCTCCATCGCCGTGGCCATTACCACCCGTTGCGACGGTTGCATCGGCGTGCACACCGAGGCCGCGCTGAAGGCCGGCGCCAGCGAGGCGGAAATCGCCCAGACCCTGGCTACCGCCATCTCCCTGAATGCCGGCGCCGCCTATGTCTATTCGCTGCGCGCGCTGGAAGCCTACGACCAGTTCAAAAAGTGAGGCCGTACAGGCGCTGCAGGTAGAACAGCAACCCCAGCCAGGCCACCAGGGCCAGCCAGCCCAGCCCCAGCAGGCCCTTGCGCAGCAGCGTCGAGGGCCTGCCATGGAGCAGGTCGACCAGGCTCAGCATGCCACCGAGCAACAGCAGGCCGAGCAGCGCCTGGGTGTACTGGGCGAAACTCGGCGACAACGCCTCGTCGCCGTGGGCGGCATAGTTGTACAGGTTCCAGGCGCAGATCAGCGCCGCCGGCAGCAGCGCCAGCAGCGCGCCGAGCCAGCGCCCGCGGACATGCAGGAGGAAGCCCGCGAGCAGGCCGACCAGCCCGGTACCCAGCGGTAGCAGCGCCAGGCCCTGGCTGAGGTAGACCAGGTCGACGCCGTCGGCGAGCGCCATCGGGGTGACGAAACGGTAGCTGCCGCTGGCGCAGAGCAGCACCGAAAGCAGCAACAGGGCGTAGCCCGGCAGGTACGGCCAGAAGGCGGGACGCGGGGGCAGGTCGGACATGGATGTTCCTTGCGGGTTGTCCGCTCGCATGAGCGTAGGCTCAAGCGTACCGCTGCGCGTGACAGGCGGCGAGTACCGTTGCGGTTGAACCCTCCGCGAATGGCGGGAGTCAGTCATAGGGTGACGCGAAAAAACGCCGGCTCACGCGCCGGACACCGTATCGACCCTGGACCAAGGAGTTCCGTTCATGGACCTGATCCGCATCCTCATCGCCATCCTCCTGCCGCCGCTGGGCGTGTTCCTGCAAGTCGGCTTCGGCGGCGCCTTCTGGCTGAACATCCTGCTCACCCTGCTCGGCTACATCCCGGGCATCGTCCACGCGGTGTACATCATCGCCAAGCGTTGAGGCCCCTGCTCAGGCGTAGTTCCATGGTTCCTTCACGGTGAAGTCCCGCCACGGGTCTTCGCCGTGGAAGGGGCCGACATAGAGCACCTCGCCGCCCCGGACGATCCATTCCATACCGTGTTCGCGGTCCCATTCGCAGTTCAGCGACAGGTGGATCACCGCTTCGTCGCCCTGTTCCGGGTCGGGCACGATCAGCTCGCCCGGTTCGATCCGTTCCAGCACCCCGCGCGCCGGCGCGACTTCCTCCGCAGACTCGCCCAGCCGCTCCAGGCGCGCGGCGCGGTAGCGCAGGCTGGCGGCACAAAGCCGCTCGACCACGGCGTCATCCAGTTCGTCGAGGGCTCGGGCGCAGCGCCAGGCGTAGGCGTCGTCGGCCTCGTTCTCGATGAACAGGCTGATGTAGCGCCGGTACAGGCGCCAATACACTTCGCCCATGTTCGCATCGTCCAGGTTGCGGATCAGTTCCATGCGTGGTCTCCCTGTTCAGCAGCGTTCGGTGAGGGCGATGCCACGGCCGTCGCCGAAGCCATCGTGTACGTGCAGCCATAGCGGGATCGGCCAGGCCCAGCCGCCGGCCTTCCACCAGCACTCGGCGAACCAGGCTTGCAGCGTATCGGCGAGCAGGTCGACGCCGCCGAAGCCGTCGGCGAAATAGGCTTCGTCGAAATCCGGGGCATGTCCCAGGCCGAGCGCCAGGTCCAGCGCCTTGCCGGGAAACAGGCGCGGGTCGCTGGCGTCCACCCGGTTGCTGGCGCCATTCAGGTACAACCACGCTTCCGCTGCGTCGCGTCCATCCTCGCCGAGGAACAGTTGGATCTCGCCGTCGCGCAGTCCTTCCTCCAGGGGTTGCCGGAGCAGCTCGCGCAGGCGCTGGATCACGCCCGGCGCGGCGCGTTGCAGGTCGCGGCGGTAGCGCTCGCGGAATTGTTCGGGGCTGAGGCCGAAAGGAATCATGGGCGTTTCTCCGTCATTCGGGCAGGCAGGGCCCGGCTTCCAGCCAGGCCTCCAGGCTGGGTGCCAGGGGTTCGAAGCAGTCCGGCGTCATCGCGCCATGGTCGACCAGGAACAGCGCCTGCCGGTGATCGTCCAGGGCCATCACCACGGCGCGGCCGCCGCTGTCGTCGCCTATGGCCAGGTAGCCGGGGCAGTAGAGAGAGGTTTCGAAGGCCCGGTTGCGTTCCAGCAACTCGTCGGCGGCGTAGAGCAGCAGGCCCGGCTCGACGAGGCGGCCGCCGTGCTGCTCCAGAGCGGCGACGAAGGCAGCCGGCAGCGGTCGTCCGAGCCAGGCCTCTAGGGCATCCAATTCAGGCTTCATCGGGCTCGTCCAGGGCGAACAATGCATGGTGGCGGGCATGGGCCAGCAGGCGTTCGCCCAGCGCGTCGGCCAGGGCGTAGAAGCGCGTGTCCAGCGCATCCAGGGCCGCTTCGCAGTCGCGGTCGGGTTCATCGGCCCAGGTCGGCATGCGCAATTGGCGTTCGGCCTGGGAGACTGGCACCGGACCGTCGCCGAACAGCAGGGCGGCGGCTCGCTCCAGCAGGGCCAGGGCGTCCTCCGCCTCCAATTCGCGAAGACCCGCGCGCGCCGCCTGGTACTGGTCGCCGGAGGAGTTGCCGAAGTACTGGTCGAAGCCGCCGTTGTGCACTTCGCCGCTGAGCACGCTCACTGCGTAGTAGCTCCGTTCGGCCGGCGACAGCCCGGCGAATCCCTCGCGGCCATCGTAGACGCGATTCACCAGCGCGCTCCAGTACAGCGCCTGCGGACTCGCCAGGTAGCGCCGTCGCTCCGCGTGGAAGCGCTTGCCATCCTCGATGTTCTGCCGGTAGCCGCCCTTGCAGGGCATGCACAGTCCGTCGTCCCTCGCCGCCGTGGTCGGGAGGATGAGATGGCCGCAGGCGCGGCAGGGAAGGCGGTCGGTCATGAGCGGTCCTTGCTGGTGGAAGGGGCTCATTATTGCGCAGGATCGTTCAGCTTGAACGACAGTTTGGCTTGCCAGCCTGGCACGGCATTGCCCGCTGGCATGGCCGACCCTCTCTCCCTTCGGGGAGAGGGGCATGAGGACCGGCGCGGAGCGAGAAGCATCACCCCGCGCCAGCCCCCTCAGCTACGACTCACGGAAACGGCCACGCCGGCGACCCCTGGCTCATGTCCAGAAGCTTCACCGTGCTGTATTCGTTGGTCCGGTTGTTGGCATAGAAGAACGCCGGCTGCTCGGCGAAACCGTAGGCCGCCACCTGTGCCTGGGCCGCTGCCGAGGTACGGATGCCCCATAGCGCGAAGGTTGGCCGCTGGTCGCGCTGGGTCAGCCAGGACAGGCCGAGCAACAGGTTGTCGTTGCCGTCCGTACTGCTGGCATCGCCGCTGTTTCCCGGGCGCTGGGCGTAGGTGCCGTAGCCGAGGGCAGCCTTGTTGGCGTCCCAGTCGGACTTGTCCACCTGGCGCTGGTGCAGGTAGAGCAGGGTCCAGATGTCCCAACCCTGCAGCGGATCGTTCTTCAGGTCGGCCCAGTAGTGCACCCACTGGGTATAGAAGGCCATCCGCTCGCCATTCAGCGCGTAGGTGCCCGGGTCTTCCCACAGGCGCTTGTATACGCCTGCCAGCGGATCGGCCTCGGCGCGTCCGGCGACGATCAGGTTGTAGGCGTTGCGGTAGTTGACCCGCGTATCGTCGAGGTTCTGCCCGAACTCGCGGAGCACGCGCCAGTCCTTGTGCAACGGGAATATCTGGTTGGAGATTTCGCCCGAGCGCCCGCCGTAGACCTTCAGCCGGTTCACCTGCAGGTTGTGCCCCAGTTCGTGGCTTTCGCCCCAGCCGCGCGGGTTCAGGCCCCAGGTCTGATCGTAGGGGTTGCCGCTGCAGCCGCCGCCGCACTGGGCGTACTGGTCGACGTTGATGTGCTGGGTGCCGGGCAGCTTGTGCAGGGTCTCGCTGTCGCAGTCCCAGCCGCGCACCGCGCATTCCTGCTGGATTGCCGGAGTCTTCGCCTGGTTGGGAATGGCGAAGCCGGCCAGGGTGTAGGCGTCGTCGATGAACACCTCGTTCAACTCACGGATGAAGCGCTGGACGTCGCCGCCATAGTCCTTGTCGATCGAGCCACGGACCTTCTCCACCTTGGCGTGGACCTCCACCGAGCCGCTGCGGATCTCCAGCCAGTCGGCCTTGTCGGCGTCCAGCGCCTGGATGAAGTCGGCAATCGCCTGGCTGCTGTCCTCGCCCGGCTGGATGTCGAGGAACGGCTGGCTGGCCGCGCCGGTTACCTTGACGGTTACCGTCTGACCCGGCGTGGCGCCGCTGTAGACCAGTTGCAACAGGCCGCCGTAGGGCGATACCAGCGCCACCGACTGGTTTGCCTGGAGCTTGATGTCCGGGCTCTTGAGGAAGCGCGGGCGGTCATACTGGCGGGTATTCCACAGCCGCGTCGAGCCGATGCGCTGGGTGTTCAGGCCGACCGCCAGGCTGGCCTGGCCAGCGTCTTCGATGCGAATGCTCAGGCGCTTGCCCGGCGCCGCCATGCGGCCGATGGCGGTGAAGCCCTGGGCCGACGGCAAGGTGAGGGTCAGGGTTTCCTCCGAGCCCGATACCGGCATCGACTGTTGGCGCTGGCCGGCGTAGCTGCCCAGTTCCTTCTGCGCCGCGCCGGCTTCGCGCACGTAGCCGACGATGGCGTCGGCGACGAAGGTTTCCTGGAAGCGCGCCGTGTCGGCGGCCTTGTCCATCGGGTAGCGGATGTTCTGCCGCACCGCGTCGGCCCACAGCAGCCAGAGCCGCAGCGAGGTGGTGCCGGGCAGGGCGAAGAGGTTCTGCGCCTTCTGGTTGTAGGCGTCGAGGGCGCCTTTCAATACATCGACGCGCTTGCTGAAGTCGCTCAGTCCCGGCACGTCGTCGCAGGTGGTGCGACCGACGTAGGAGGTGCATTTCGACCAGTCGTAGTCCGTGCGCCAGCTACCGTCGACGATCTGCTGCACCAGCGCCGGGTCCTGGCCATAGGCGCCGCCCAGCTCGACCGAACGCGTCCGGGTGCGGCTGGATGGCACCCTGTCCTTGTCCCAGTAGTTGCCGCCGTAGGGGCCTTCCTGCAGGCCCAGGCCGGCGAGGATCTGCTGGCCGGTGCTGCTCTGGTTCCAGCCATTGGTGTGCACGAAGAGGATCGGCAGCCCGGCCTGTAGCCGTGCGCGCACCGTGGCGCTCAGGCTAGCGGCGCTGGCGCCGTTGCCCAGTACCAGCAATTTGCTGGTGCTGGCGCAACTGGCGTCGGTCAGCGCGTTGCAGGCGGCGTCCGCCGGTTGCAGGCCGGCGCTCTTCAGGCCGTTGAGAGTGGCGGTCTTGTCCACCCCGACCACGCTGACCTTGAAGTCCTTCGCAGTAGCCGCGCCCGGGTCGCCGTTCACCAGCCACTGCACCGCCCGCTTCAGCAGCGGTGCGTGGGCGGCATTGGCCCCGCTCAGTTGGGTGAGCACGTTGGTGCCATAGGCCAGCCCGCGGCCGCCGGCCTCCAGGCTCAGGCTGGCGAGCACGCGCCCCTTGTCGCCAATGAGGAAGGGCAGGGTATTGTCCGGGTTTGCCGGCAGGACCCACATGCTGGCGGCGCCAGGATCATAGGCTTGGCTGAGGTTCTGGTAGAGACCGTCGAGCAACTGGGTGCGGGTCTGGCGGATGCGCTCGACCTGCTGCTGCAGGCGCAGGGCGACCAGGTGGCTGTCGGTCAGTTGCGAGGAATCCCCGCTGACCAGTGCCGCATCGAGGATTTCTTCCTGGGTGGCAGCCTGGGCGGACAGCGCGCCAGCCAGGCAGAAACCGGCCAGCAACGCTCGGTGGCGAGGGATGGGTGAGCGACTCATGTTCTCTCCTTGCAGTGAGGGAAATGCAGTGGTGGACAGGCTCACAACTGGCGCTATCGGCCCGTGGAGGGCGGCATATTGTTATGGGTGCGCCGGGTATCGCGTCGAACAGGGAATGGGCCTCGGACAATGCCGGAAATACGCATGGGCGATCCGCTGCATCGAACGAGTCAAGGCGAGAGGAGCATGTTGGGAAAGGCGGAAAAACTATCTGTTCTGGTTGTTTTTGAACTGCGTCTGATTATTTTGATTTTATTTTTACCGATTGTTCGAAGCGCTCTGGAATAGGCGCTCCAGCGTTTCCTGTGACGAAACGATCCAGACTTTGGTTAGGGGCTTGGAAAATACCGAGGATGTACTTCCAGAGCTGTCGATGGAGTTGGAAGTTGCAGTTTCATGAAGGTTTAGGTACTTCGAAGTTACCGCGTTGGCGATGGAATCGATATCGTCCGGTAGTGCCTTCGGAAGTGCCTGATAAGTGCCTTCCCACGCTCAGGCGGCGAACAGAGCCGCCACGTCCATCGGATTCCGCTCCGCCAGCGCCAGTTCGCCTTCGCCGAAACTTGCGCTGCTGCCGCCGACACCCTGCGATTGATCGCGCAGTGGCGGGCGATTCATGCCAAAGCCTGTGACCTGCAGCACGGCTCGCCGATGCAACGGTAGAGACCTATCGGCAGGTGCTGGAAACCTGCCGTTTCCAGCACGAAGATGCCGTAGGGTGAGAGAAATACGTGGTCGATCTGTGTCGTGCCGTCCGGCGTGTTCAGGGTGACGTTGTGCAGGCGGCGGTAGGTGTGCCTGTCCAGTTGCCAATGGGCGAACAGGCGCACCAGCAGTTCACCGATCTGCCCCTTGGCCCAAGGCGATTTGAGCAGGCCGATCAGCAGGGCTGCCGGGATAAACCAGGTCAGCATGCCCCAGACCTGGGCGACTATCGGGCTGTAATCCACTTTCTTCCTTGAGCCGAGCTGCTTAATGGAGAGGCGACCATTGTCCTATGGCGCGATGACGCATCAAGGACTGGTGAGCCCGGTGCAGGCGCTCAGCGTGCTATCTGGTAACGGGTGCTACGCCCTCTGCCGGGCAGTCGCTCGATGCAGCCCTTTTCCAGCAGGTCGCTCAGGTGGCGGGTCGCGGTGGCTTTGGAAACCTTGGCCACAGCTTGGTATTGCGCCGCACTGATGCCCTCCTCGAACCCCCTTTCGCCGCCATCGAGCAGGCGGTTAAGCACTTTGACTTGCTCCGCCGATAGGGTTTGGCTGCGGTGTGCCTGCCA
This sequence comes from Pseudomonas sp. 20-5, assembly GCF_056782835.1. Taxonomy (NCBI): domain Bacteria; kingdom Pseudomonadati; phylum Pseudomonadota; class Gammaproteobacteria; order Pseudomonadales; family Pseudomonadaceae; genus Pseudomonas; species Pseudomonas sp. 20-5. The sequence continues at coordinate 626,293 of NZ_CM165584.1, forward strand.
GAAGCGCGCCTTGACCAGCACGCGGTCGATACGAGCAAGAGCCTGCTCCAGGCTGTTGAGCAACGTCGCGAGAAACCATTGCAGCCAGTTGGTGATATCCAGCGTGCTTTTCTGACTTGCTTCGAGAATGCGGTAGTAACCGGCGCGGTCGTCGAGGATGCTCGCAGACATGGCGTAGAAGCGAATGGCTTGCTGCTCACCCTGAGCCAATGCCAGATCGGTGATAGCGCGGGTGAGGCGACCGTTGCCGTCGTCGAAGGGGTGCAGGGTCACGAACCAGAAATGTGCGATGCCGGCGCGCAGAAAGGGATCGAGGCTGGCATCGCGGCGGCTGCTCTCGAACCAGGCGAGAAAGTCCGCCAGTTGCGCTTCCAGCCCCGCGCGGGGAGGGGCTTCGAAATGGACTGTCGGGCGGTCGATGCGACCGGAAACCACCTGCATGGGCTCTTCGCCACGCAGTGCACCGATGTGTAGCGGTCGAGTCAGCAGTTGCTCATCGGTGGGGAATAACCAACGGTGCCAGGTGAACAGTCGCTGTTCGTCTAGCGGCTCTTGATGTGCGTGGGTGGCATCGAGCAGCAGTTCCGCCAGGCCTTCGGAGCGAGAGGTGGTTCGACCTTCTTCGTGCAATCCCAGTCGCCGTGCCAGTGATGAGCGCACCGAACCGACATTCAGTTGCTCTCCCTCAATGGCTGAAGAGGTGACGATGTTCTGCAGCATGGCATCCAGGCTGCTCTGCACTTCGGTGTCACTCCCCACGGCACCGAGCATTCCTAACAAACGACCCTGAGCCTGGCTACAGGAGCGCAGCAGTGGTGCAAGCGCTTCGGCTTGCCAGTTGAACTGCGGCCAGTCGGGCTGCTGCCAGATCCAGAGTGGGTCGTTCATAAGGGATATTCATGAGCCGATTAGAGAGCCTATTCGGCTCATTTTGTGAGCCGATAATGGCAACTATTCGGCTCACTGTCTAATTCTCAAGCTGGGTTGATAGCTTGATGAGCATGCCTGTTCAGGGTGACTGAGTCAGCTAAAGCGCCTGTTTCAGCACGTCAAAAACCTTGTGGACAGAGGTCGGCCGTACCCCTTGGGCATCGATAAAATTTGATGCAGGGACATGTAGCTCTCGGGCTACAAAATGGGGGCAGGTCACATGCGCTCGGAGCCGCAGTGCTGGATGTACACGCCGCGTACCATCTCGTCTTCGGTGCGGCGTGCCCAGTCTTCGGCGTCGCGCTTGGTGCGGAAGGTTTTTTCGTTGGTCGGCCAATCCGTTTTGCGGCCCACGGGAAGGGGGGACGACTGTTGCCATCAGATAAGGACTCCAAAGGCAAACTGGCTAACCAGTACTGTACCGACTTTGTACCTTTTGGCCATGGAGTCGTTTATGAGGCCACTACCCTAGAAAGCGCAAAGCCGCGCAGTGCGCGGCTTTGAAGGTGGTGGGCCCACACGGACTCGAACCGTGGACCAAAGGATTATGAGTCCTCTGCTCTAACCGACTGAGCTATAGGCCCCCAGAAGGTCGGCGGATTATACCGGCGCTTCTCGGGGAGCGCCAATCGGCTGGCGCGGTTTGAGGAATTTGCTGGCGAACAGCTCGGCGGGCAGCGGCGGACTGAGGACGAAGCCCTGGATCTGCTCGCAGCCTTCGTGGGTGAGGAAGCTCTGCTGACCTTCGGTTTCCACGCCTTCGGCGATCACCGTGAGCTGCATGCTGCGGCCGAGGGCGATGATGGCGCGGGTGATGGCGGCATCGTGGGGATCGTCGGGAAGGCCGCGGATGAACGACTTGTCGATCTTCAGGATGTCCAGCGGCAGGCGCTTGAGGTAGCTGAGCGAGGAGTAGCCGGTGCCGAAGTCGTCGATCGCCAGCTGTACGCCGAGGCGCTTGAGGCCGTGGAGGACGGCGAGGGCCTCCTCGGTCTGGTTCATGATGAAGCTCTCGGTGATTTCCAGTTGCAGCCGCGACGGTTCCAGGCCGGACTGCTCCAGCAGTTGCTCGAGGCGTTCGATCAGTTGCGGCTGGCCGAGCTGGGCGCCGGCGAGGTTGACCGACAGCGGGCCGAACGGCGCGTGCAGCTTTTGCCATTCGCCCATCTGCTGGCAGGCGTGTTCCAGCACCCAGTCGCCGAGGGGCAGGATCAGGCCGCAATCCTCGGCGAGGGGGATGAAGCGCTCCGGGGAAATTTCCCCGAACAGCGGATGGTACCAGCGCACCAGTGCCTCGGCGCCGACCAGCAAGCCGCTCTCCAGGCTCAGCTTGGGTTGGTAGTAGAGCTGCAACTCGTCGCGCTCGAGGGCGCGGCGCAGTTCGGTTTCCAGCGCCATGCGCTCGGTGGCCAGGTAGGTCAGTTCGCGGGTGTAGTACTCGATGCGGCTGCGGCCCCGCGACTTGGCGCGGTACATGGCGGCGTCGGCGTTCTTCACCAGGGTCGGGGCGTCGTCGCCGTCCTTGGGGAACAGGGCGATGCCGACGCTGGCGCTGACGAAGAATTCATGACCGTCGGCCTGGAACGGCGCGGTGAAGGCATTCAGCAGCTTGCGCGCGACGTGCTCGGCGTCGCTTTCCTGGTGCAGGCCGGGGAGCAGGATGATGAATTCGTCGCCCCCCAGGCGGGCCACGGTATCGACGTCGCGCAACTGGTCGCGCAGGCGTTCGGCGATGGCCTTGAGCAGCAGGTCGCCGATGGGATGGCCGAGGCTGTCGTTGATGTGCTTGAAGCGGTCCAGGTCGATGAACAGCACGGCGCCGGGACGGCTCTCTTCGCGGGCCTCGTCGAGGGCGTGATTGAGCCGGCTCTCGAACAGCAGGCGATTGGGCAGGCCGGTGAGCGGATCGTGGTGGGCCTGGTAGTCGAGCCGGGCCTGGGCGTACTTGAGGGTGGAGATATCGGCAAAGACGCCGACGAAGTGGGTGATCTCGCCCTGCGGATTGTGTACCGCGCTGATGGTCAGCCATTCGGGGTACAGCTCGCCGGTCTTGCGTCGGTTCCAGATCTCGCCCTGCCAGTGCCCGTCGCGCTCCAGCTGGTTCCACATGGCGAGGTAGAAGCTGGAGTCGTGTTGTCCGGAGGAGAGCAGGCTGGGCGAGCGTCCCAGCGCCTCCTGCTCGCTGTAGCCGGTGATCTCGCTGAAGGCGCGGTTGACCGCGGTGATGCGTTGGCGGGTATCGGTGATCATCACGCCTTCGGCGGTGCTTTCGAAGACGGTGGCGGCCTGCTGCAGCTTCTCCTGCATGAGCTGGCGCTCGGTGATATCGCGGGCGATGGTCAGCACGCAGTCCTCGCCATCGATGCTGATCCGGTGGGCGGACATCTCGCACTGGCGGATGCCACCGTTGCGGTCCCGTACAGGGGCGGTGAAGCCCTGGGTCAGGGTGTGGTGGCGTACCAGCGAGATCAGGCGCTTGCGGTCCTCGGTGTCGACCCACAGGCCGAGTTCGAGCGTGGAGCGGGAGATGACCTCGTCGCGGCGGTAGCCGGTGAGACGGGTGAAGCCTTCGTTCACGTCGATCAGCGTGCCGTCTTCGAGGCGGCTGATCAGCAGACCGTCGGGGTAGGCATGGAAGGCGTTGGCGAACTTCTCCTCGGAGATCCGCAGCAGTTCCTGGGTCTCCACCAGGTGGGTGATGTCGCGGATCACCACCACCAGCGCCGGGGTCTGGTCGAGGGCCACGTGCTGGGCGCTGAGCAGCGCGCTGAAGGTACTGCCATTGCGGCGCCGCAGGGGCACCTCGAGGTTGGTCAGGTTGCCGTGGCCGAGCTTTTCCAGGACCTGCGGGCCCAGGCCGGGGAGTGCCCAGATGCCCAGTTCGGTGGCGGTCTTGCCGATGGCGTCGTCGGCGGCGATGCCGATCTGCTGCTCGAAGGTGCTGTTCACCGCGAGGAAGCGGCCGTCGGCGCCGTTGGCCAGTACCACCATGTCCGGGCAGTGGTGGAACACCGAAGCGAACTTCTGTTCGGACAGGCGCATGGCCTGCTCGGTGAGCTTGGCCTCGGTGATGTCGATCATCAGACCGCGCAGGAGCAGGTCCCGGCCTTGCGTGATCGGGGTGACCAGATCGCGAATCCAGACTACCCGGCCGTCGGCGGCGAGCATCCGGTAGTCGAAGCTGTGGTCGCGTCCGGCCTGGCTTTCGCTCATGCAGTAGTGGATGGCGTACTCGGCGTCCATGGGGTGCAGGGTCCGCTGCCAGAAGCCCGGCTGCAGCCATTCGCCAAGGGGATAGCCGAGCAGGCGTTCGGCGTGGGGCGAGACGTAGGTGAAGCGGTTCTCCTCGAGGCGCATTTCCCAGGCGATGGCATTCAGGCTTTCTACCAGTCCCCGGTAGTGCTGTTCGCTGTCGCGCAGTTCGCGCTCCAATTGCCGCCGGCGATTCACCTCGCGGCGCAGGCGGCGGTTCATGGCCAGCAGTATGGCGACCGAGACCAGGATCAGCAGGACGATGGGAAGACCGTAGGTCGCCATCTCGCGCCAGGCCGGACGTCGGTCGAGCAGGCCGCCGACCCAGGGGGCCTGGAGTCGCTCGATCTCCTCGGCGCTGAGGTCGGCGAGGACCTTGTCGACGATCCCGGCGAGGATCGGTTGTCCGCGCGGCACGGCCATCGCCAGTTGGTAGCGGTATGGCGTCTCGCCGCTGATCTCCAGGCCGTTGAGCTTGAGCTGGCGGAGGTTCCATACGCTGGAGGCGAAGTCGCCGACGAAGGCGTCGGCCTGGCCGGTGGCCAGCGCCTGCAGGGCTGCCGCTACCGAAGGCAGGGGCAGCAGGGTGAGGTCGGGATGCTGGGCGATCAGCAGTTCGTGAGGAGCATAGTGGTCGACCACCGCGACCTTGAGTCCGTAGAGCTCGTCGATGCGCTTCGGCATCGGGCCGTTCTTGCGTGCCAGGATGATGATCGGGAAGTCCAGGTAGGGCCGGGTGAAGCTCAGGTACTCCTGGCGCTCCGGGGTAGCCATGATGCCGGGCAGCAGGTCTAGCCGACCGTCCTTGGCCTGCTCCAGGACCTGCGTCCATGTCTTCGGTTCGACAGGCGTCAGGCTGACGCCCAGGCGTTCCTGCAGCAGGCCGACGTAGCCGGCGGCGAGTCCCTGGTAGCGGCCCTGTTCGTCGCGGAACTCGAATGGCGGCCAGGAGGTATCCACGCCCAGGCGGATGCTCGGGTGCTCGGCCAGCCAGGCCCGTTCCTCGGGCGTGAGCGTGAGGGCGCCGGCCAGCCCCGGCCAGCAGCAGGCCAGACACAGGAGAAGCACGGCCTGCAGACGCTGCATGAGGCGGTCTCGCGGTGGACGGGAATATAAGCGGAAGTGTAGACGCCGGGCGGCGGGGCAAGCGGCAAAGAAAAACCCCCGGTTTTTCAGGCCGGGGGTTCGTTCGTCACTCGTCGAGGAAGGAGCGCAGGTGCTCGCTTCGCGACGGATGGCGCAGCTTGCGCAGCGCCTTGGCTTCGATCTGGCGGATCCGCTCGCGGGTCACATCGAACTGCTTGCCGACTTCCTCGAGGGTGTGGTCGGTGTTCATGTCGATGCCGAAGCGCATGCGCAGCACCTTGGCTTCCCGGGCAGTGAGGCCGGCGAGGACTTCGCGGGTGGATTCCTTGAGGCTCTCGCTGGTCGCCATCTCGATCGGCGACTGCATGGTGGAGTCCTCGATGAAATCGCCCAAGTGCGAATCTTCGTCGTCACCGATCGGGGTTTCCATGGAGATCGGCTCTTTGGCGATCTTCAGTACCTTGCGGATCTTGTCCTCAGGCATGTCCATGCGCTCGCCAAGCTCTTCCGGGGTGGGCTCGCGACCCATTTCCTGGAGCATCTGGCGGGAGATGCGGTTGAGCTTGTTGATCGTCTCGATCATGTGCACCGGGATGCGGATGGTGCGTGCCTGGTCGGCGATCGAACGGGTGATCGCCTGGCGAATCCACCAGGTGGCGTAGGTGGAGAACTTGTAGCCACGACGGTATTCGAACTTGTCCACCGCCTTCATCAGGCCGATGTTGCCTTCCTGGATCAGGTCGAGGAATTGCAGGCCGCGGTTGGTGTACTTCTTGGCGATGGAAATCACCAGGCGCAGGTTGGCCTCGACCATTTCCTTCTTCGCCCGGCGAGCCTTGGCTTCGCCGATCGACATCGCGCGGTTGATTTCCTTGATCTCGGCGACGGTCAGCTCGACCTCGCTTTCCAGGGCCGCCAGCTTCTGCTGGTTGCGCAGGATGTCGTCGCGCAGGCGCTCGATGGCCTCGGCGTACTTCGGCTTGCTCTTCAGGACGCTGTCGACCCACTTCTCGTCGGTCTCGTGGTTCGGGAACAGGCGCAGGAAGTCGGCACGCGGCATGCGCGCGTCACGCACGCAGAGCTGCATGATGGCGCGTTCCTGGGCGCGCACGCCTTCCAGGGCGGAGCGCACGCGGGCGACCAGGGCGTCGAACTGCTTGGGCACCAGCTTGATCGGCATGAACAGCTCGGCCAGGCCGGTGAGTTCGGCGGTGGCCTGCTTGCTGCCGCGACCGTGCTTCTTCAGGGCCTTCTTGGCCTTGTCGAGCTGCTCGGAGACCGCGGTGAAACGCAGGCGGGCTTCTTCCGGATCCGGACCGCCGTCGCCTTCGTCGTCGCTGTCGCTGCTGTCGTCGCTTTCTTCTTCCTCGTCGTCCTTCTCTTTCGAGTCGGCGGAATCGTCCTTCAGGTTGACCGGCTCCACCTCTTCGGCGGGCAGGCTGCCGTCATCGGGATCGATATAGCCGCTGAGGACGTCGGAGAGGCGACCGCCTTCGGCGACGATGCGATTGTAGTCGGCCAGGATGCTGTCCACCGTGCCCGGGAACTGGGCGATGGCGCTCATCACTTCGCGGATGCCTTCCTCGATGCGCTTGGCGATTTCGATCTCGCCTTCGCGGGTCAGCAGTTCCACGGTACCCATTTCACGCATGTACATGCGCACCGGGTCGGTGGTGCGACCGATGTCGCTTTCCACCGCGGCCAGGGCCGCTGCGGCTTCTTCCGCTGCGGCTTCGTCGGTATCCGCCTCGGCCAGCAACAGGGCATCCGCATCCGGGGCTGTCTCGAATACGTTGATCCCCATGTCGTTGATCATGCGGATGATGTCTTCCACCTGTTCCGGATCGGAAATATCCTCCGGCAGGTGGTCGTTGACCTCCGCGTAAGTCAGGTATCCCTGCTCACGGCCTCGGGCGATCAACTCTTTCAGACGAGATTGCTGTTGCGCTTTTCCGGACATAACACCCTATCCACTGAAGGTCTTGGCGGGCAAAAAATAAGCAGAGGATTATACCTGATGCCTGGGCTGAGGCGCCAGTTCAGCTCTGGGAAGGCGATGAAGCGGCAACACTGTAGTGCTCTCTGAGCAAGGCTTTCTCTTCATCGGTCAGTTCACTGTAGCTCTTCTGCATGACGCTGCGTAAACGCTCCTCCCGCTCGCCGAAACGCTGGCTCTCGGAGAGTTTAGTAATGGTGTCGAAGAACTGCTTTTCAAGGTTCTCCTGGACGATCAGCCACTCCTTCTCGCCCAGGGCCTGCAGCAGGCGGCCCTGGGGCGTGCCGTGCCAGCGCGCGATGAGTTGCATCGAGCTCTGCCGCGGGTTCTTCTGCAGGGCTTCCAGCAGGGACACCAGCAACTGGGCGTAGGTATCCTGCTCCTTGGCGAGGGTGCCCGCATCGTCGACCTTCAAGGCCAACTGCGGATGATGCAGCAAGGTGCGCAGGGCGTTGAGGGTGGTGGACTCCACGCTGACCGGCGTTCGTTGCGGAGCCTTGAAGTCGCCGCGGCCGCCTTTGTCCCACTTCTTCTTGCCATCCCACTTCTTGCCGTCCCAGGGCTTCTTGTCCTTGTTCCAGCTCTTGCGCGGTTGCGCCTCGACATAGCCTGGCGCAGCGTCGAACGGCGCATGGGAGGGCTCGTTCTCGTAGTAGGCGCTGGCGGCGAAATAGTCGTCGCCGTCCAAGACGCCGCTCGCTCCGTGGTCCATGGACGACGGCGGCGGGCTGTGGTGCGCCAGTTGTCCGATGTTTTCGCCGGACAGGCCGGTGATTTCCGACAGACGTTGCCGCATCAGCAGGCGCAGGTTGTTCCCGGGAATCTTCTCCAGCAGCGGCGCGGCGAGGGTCGCCAGGTGGGCCTTGCCTTCCAGGGTGGCGGGGTCGGCCTCCAGCATCAGTTGCTGGAAGAAGTACTCCGCCAGCGGCTGGGCCTGCTGGGTGATGCGTGCGCGGAAGGCATCCTCGCCCTCGGCGCGTACCAGGCTGTCCGGGTCCTCGCCCTCGGGGAGGAACAGGAAGCGCACGCGCTTGCCGTCCTGCAGGTTCGGCAGCACCGACTCCAGGGCGCGCCAGGCCGCCTTGCGCCCGGCCTGGTCGCCGTCGAAACAGAACAGGATGCTCGGCACCAGGCGGAACAGGCGCTTGATGTGTTCCTCGCTGGTCGCCGTGCCGAGGGTCGCCACCGCGTTGCGGATGCCTTGCTGGGCCAGGGCGATGACATCCATGTAGCCCTCGACCACCATGATCTCGTCGAGGTCGCGATTCTTCTGCCGGGCCTCGTAGAGTCCGTAGAGTTCCTGGCCCTTGTGGAAGACCGGAGTCTCCGGGGAGTTCAGGTACTTCGGCTTGTCGTCGCCGAGCACCCGGCCGCCGAAGGCGATGATCCGCCCGCGGCTGTCGCGGATCGGGAACATCACGCGATCGCGGAAGCGGTCGTAGCGCTTGCCGGTGTCGCTGTTCTCCACCAGCAGGCCGGCGTCGAGCATGGCCTTGAGTTGCAGGTTGTCGCCACCCAGGTGCTTGAGCAGGTTGTCCCAGCCGGGCGGGGCGAAACCGAGGCCGAAGTCGCGGGCGATCTCGCCGGTCAGGCCGCGGCCCTTCAGGTAGTTCACCGCGGCTTTGCGCGCCGGGTGGCTTTTCAGCGCCTGCTTGTAGAACTCGGCGGCGGCGCTGAGCAGCGGGTAGAGCGGCGAGTCGGTCGGCTGGCGCGGCGTGTGCCCGCGTCCGCCGCGTTCCTCGCGCGGCACGTCCATGCCGGCGCGCTTGGCCAGTTCCTCGACCGCCTGGGGGAACTCCAGCTGGTCGTGGTCCATGACGAAGCCGAGCGCGTTGCCGCCGGCGCCGCAGCCGAAGCAGTAGTAGAACTGCTTGTCCGGGCTGACGGTGAACGAGGGAGTCTTTTCCTTGTGGAACGGGCAGCAGGCGCTGTAGTTCTTGCCGGTTTTCTTCAGTTGGATGCGTGAACTCACCACCTCGACGATGTCGGTGCGGTTCAGCAGGTCATCGATGAAGCTTTGCGGTATCAGGCCGGCCATGGTGTTCTCGAAAACGACGGCGCGTGGGCGCAGAGCGGCAGCATAGCAATTATCGCCGGGCCGATCAGGCCGGCGCGGTGTTTCAGGAGGAGAGGCGCGCCTTCAGGCGCTGGCTGACCTGTGCCATGTCGACGCGACCCTGGACCTGCGGTCGCAGCAGGTTCATCGCCTTGCCCATGTCCTGCGGACCCTGGGCGCCGCTGTCGACGATGCTGCGCTCGATCAGGGCGTCGATCTCATGGTCGTCCAGGGGCTTGGGCATGAAGTCCTGGAGCACGAGGATCTCGGCAGCCTCGACCTCGGCGAGGTCCTGGCGGCCGGCGTCGCTGAACTGGCGCTGGGCGTCGCGGCGCTGCTTGATCATCCGGTCGAGGATCAGCAGGGCTCGGGCGTCATCCACCTCGATGCGTTCGTCGACTTCGACGCGCTTGATGTCCGCGAGGGCCAGGCGCAACGTGGTCAGCCGCGGCTTGTCCTGGGCGCGCATGGCGACCTTGACGGCGTCGAGGAGGCGGGATTTGATTTCGCTCATGGCGGAAAGCCGAAAGCCCGGCCGGGGCCGGGCTGAGGCACGATCACTGACGCGTGGGCGTCGAGTGGATCAGTACAGGCGCTCGCGACGGCGCTGTTCGCGCTGTACTTTCTTCGCGTGGCGCTTCACTGCGGCAGCGGCCTTGCGCTTGCGCTCGGCAGTGGGCTTCTCGTAGAACTCGCGGCTGCGAACTTCAGCCAGTACACCTGCTTTTTCGCAGGAGCGCTTGAAACGACGCAGGGCTACGTCGAAGGGTTCGTTCTCTTTTACTTTGACGGCTGGCATCCAGGTCGTACCTTCACTGATTACCGGGGGTTGAACGTACTCCGGCAAGGTGGCGCGGATACGTCGGTTTTCAAGGGTTGCGGATATTAACGGTTCGGCCGGAGGAATGCAAAGCCTCCGATCGAAAAACACTGGTCTGGCGCAAAGCCGCCGATTATCATGCGCGGCTTCGTATTTGCCAAGCTCTAAGGCTCAAGCCCATGCGCGTGCTGGGACTGGAAACGTCCTGCGACGAAACCGGCGTCGCCCTTTACGACAGCGAACGCGGCCTGCTGGCCGACGCGCTGTTCAGTCAGATCGACCTCCATCGCGTCTACGGCGGCGTCGTGCCCGAGCTGGCCTCGCGCGACCACGTCAAGCGCATGCTGCCGCTGATCCGCCAGGTGCTCGACGAGTCCGGCTGCACGCCGGCGGATATCGACGCGATCGCCTATACCGCCGGTCCCGGCCTGGTCGGCGCCCTGCTGGTGGGGGCTTCCTGTGCCCAGGCGATGGCCTTCGCCTGGGGCGTGCCGGCGGTCGGCGTGCACCACATGGAAGGGCACCTGCTGGCGCCGATGCTGGAAGAGCAGCCGCCGCGGTTCCCGTTCGTCGCCTTGCTGGTTTCCGGCGGTCACACCCAGTTGGTGCGGGTGGACGGCATCGGTCGCTACCAGTTGCTTGGCGAATCGATGGACGACGCCGCCGGCGAAGCCTTCGACAAGACCGCCAAGCTGATCGGCCTGGGCTATCCCGGCGGTCCGGAAATCGCCCGCCTGGCGGAGCTCGGCACTCCTGGCCGCTTCGTGTTCCCGCGGCCGATGACCGATCGCCCCGGCCTGGACTTCAGCTTCAGCGGGCTCAAGACCTTTACCCTGAACACCTGGCAGCGTTGCGTCGAGGCCGGCGACGACAGCGAGCAGACCCGCTGTGACATCGCCCTGGCGTTCCAGACCGCGGTGGTCGAGACCCTGCTGATCAAGTGCCGTCGCGCCTTGAAGCAGACCGGCCTGAAGAACCTGGTGATCGCCGGCGGCGTCAGCGCCAACCAGGCGCTGCGCAGCGGCCTGGAAAAGATGCTCGGCGAAATGAAGGGGCAGGTGTTCTACGCCCGCCCGCGCTTCTGCACCGACAATGGCGCGATGATCGCCTACGCCGGCTGCCAGCGCCTGCTCGCCGGCCAGCATGACGGCCCGGCGATCAGCGTCCAGCCGCGCTGGCCGATGGAGTCGCTGCCGGCGGTCTGAGTGGCCGCCAGGTCGCAGTCAGGCAGGTGTCGATGACGCAGCTGGGCCAGACTGCATGAAGTTTTTTCCTTTTATGGATTAGAAATGCCGTTCGCGGCCGGCGAACAGATCGCGTAAGTTGGCGCGGTGCCGCCAGACGATCAGGCCGGTCAGCACGGTCATCGGCAGCAGCGCTCCGGGCTGCTGCCAGGCCAGCAACGGCAGGGTCAGCGGGGTGGCCACCAGCGAGGCGAGCGAGCTGGTGCGCGACAGCTTGAAGGTCAGCAGCCAGGCCGCCGCGGCCAGCAGTACGGCCGGCGGATAGAGGCCGAGGAGCATGCCCGCGGCGGTGGCGACACCCTTGCCGCCGCGGAAGTTGAAGTACAGCGGGTACAGGTGGCCGATCACGGCGGCGATGCCGACCCAGGCCTCCTCCATCACGCCGAGCCCCAGCCAGCGGGCGACCAGCACCGGCAGCAGGCCTTTGCCGACGTCGCCGAGCAGGGTCAGGATGGCGAGTTTCTTCCCGGCGACGCGCAGCATGTTGGTCGCGCCGGGGTTGCCGGAACCGCTGGCGCGCGGGTCCTGGGTGCCGAACCAGCGGCTGAGCAGGACGGCGAAGGAGAGGGAACCGAGCAGGTAGGCGAGGATCGCCAGTAGCCAGACCATGGATTCCACCGAGGACGAGGATGTCCTCGATTCTAACGGGGCGGCGCACGCTTGTCGTGGCATCCCTTGGAGCGGGTAGCGAAGTGGACAGAGTTTTTATCGAAGGCTTGGAGGTCGATACCGTCATCGGCGTGTACGACTGGGAGCGCGGCATCCGTCAGTGCCTGCGCCTGGACCTGACCCTGGGCTGGGACAACCGACCGGCCGCCGCGGGCGACGATCTCGCCCTGGCGCTGGACTATGCCGCGTTGTCCGAGCGGGTGCAGGAGTTCGCCCGGGAATCGCATTTCCAGTTGGTGGAAACCTTCGCCGAGCGCCTCGCCGAGGTACTGATGGGCGAGCGCGGCATTCCCTGGCTGCGCATCCGCGTGACCAAGCCCGGCGCGGTGCCGGCGGCCCGTGGCGTTGGCGTGGAGATCGAACGCGGATGTCGCTGATCCCGGTCTACCTCGGCCTCGGCAGCAATGTCGAGCGTGAGCGCCATCTGCATGCCGGCCTCGATGCGCTGGCCGCTTTCCTTCATGACCTGCGTTGTTCGCCGGTATTCGAGAGCGAGCCGGTGGGTATCAAGAGCGGGCCGTTCTTCAACCTGGTGGTGTCTGCCCGCACCGATCTGCCGCTGGCCGAACTGAGCCTGCGACTCAAGCACATCGAGGCCGACAATGGCCGCTATGCGCCAGAGCGCAAGGGGCTGCCGCTGGATATCGACGTGCTGTTCTACGGCGACCTGGTGGGCGATTTCGATGGCCTGGTGCTGCCGCGCGCCGAAGTGCTGAAGAACGCTTTCGTGCTCTGGCCCTTGTCCGAGCTGGCGCCGAACCTGGAGCATCCGGTCGCCCGCCAGCCGCTGGGCGATCTCTGGCGCGAGGCGAGGATCCAGCAGAAGCTCTGGCCGGCGCCATTCGAATGGCGTGGCCAGGCGTTGACTCCCGAAGCGCTGCTTCAGGCCTTTCCGCGTTCTTCCTTGTAGGCCTTGAGTGCGGCGAGGCGCGCACGCTTCAGCGCCTCGCCCAGTTCCGCGCCCTTCAAGCCCTTTTCCACCAGCGGCTTCACGCTGACTGCCCGCGCTGCCTGCGCCGCGCCGAGCAGGTAGGCGGCCTGCGGATAGTCCCGCTGTTCCAGGCCGAGGCGGCCGCGCGCGTCCATCTCGCTGGCGGCGACGAACTCCTCGAAACGCTGCGGGCGGCGATACACGTCGAAGCTCTGCAACAGCTCCAGCAGTGTATTCGGGCGCAGCTCCAGCGCCCGATGGGCGTGGGTGTGGTACTCGCCCACCAGGCGCGCCAGTTCCTGGCAGTCGCGCGGCACCCTGAAGCGCTGGTTCACCGCATCGATCAACGGCACGCCGCGAGCCTCGTGGGCGATATGGCGGGGCCAGTCCGCTTCGCTGGTGAGTCCCTTGCCCAGGTCGTGCAGCAGGCAGGCCCAGCGTACGCTGAGCGGCTGCCGGTGGCGGGCGCATTGCTGCAATACCGACAGGACATGGACGCCGGTATCGATTTCCGGATGGTGGGCCGCCGGCTGCGGTACGCCGAATAGCGCCTCGACTTCCGGGATCAGTTCGGCCAGGGCGCCGCAGTCGTGCAGGACCTGGATGAAGACCTCGGGGTTGGGTTCCATCAGGGCTCGGGAAATTTCCTTCCAACTGCGCTCCGGGGTCAGCGCCTGCAACTCGCCGGATTCCGCCAGTTGGCGCATCAGGGCGAGGGTTTCGGCGGCGATCCGGAAGCCCAGGCCGGCGTAGCGGGCGGCGAAGCGCGCTACGCGCAGGACCCGCAGGGGATCCTCGGCGAACGCCGGGGAAACGTGGCGCAGCAGGCGCGCCTCGAGGTCTGCCTGGCCGCCGTAGGGATCTATTACACGGCCCTGTTCGTCCTCGGCCATGGCGTTGATGGTCAGGTCACGGCGAGTCAGGTCTTCCTCCAGGGTCACCTCGGGGCTGGCATGGAAGGTGAAGCCGCCGTAGCCGCGCCCGCTCTTCCGCTCGGTGCGCGCCAGGGCGTATTCCTCGCCGCTCTGCGGATGAAGGAAGACCGGGAAGTCGGCGCCCACCGGGCGGTAGCCGCGGGCTAGCATCTCGTCGCTGCTGGCACCGACCACCACCCAGTCGATATCGGTGACCGGACGGCCGAGAAGGCGATCGCGCACGGCGCCGCCGACCTTGTAAATCTGCATGGGAATCCTCCGCGTGATAGGCGGAAGTCTACCCCAGGGTGTCCTAGCGGGCGCGTGGAAGCTGCCGGAGCAGGGCGCCGACCGCCAGTTCGAGCTGTTCCGGATTGGCCCTGGCGGGGCTGAGGCCGGTGCTTACCATACCTTCCCAAAGAACGCGCTCCTCCAGGTCGACCAGGCGCACGCGCAATGTTCCGGTTTCGTCGCGCAGGCGGTGGATCGCCAGATAAGGCCCCATGCCGGAGGTGGGCGGAAGGTCGGGGCGGAATTCCAGAGGTGCGTCGCGCAGCGCCAGCCAGTAGTAGACGCGGAATTGCGGGGTAGCGCTCTCGTGGTAGCCGTGGGCCGCCAGTCCCTGGCGCAGCTCTGCGTTTATCAGCGGATAGCGGTTGCGGTAGGGCAGGGCGTCGACCGCCTGTTCCGGCGGCATCAACTGGAAACCTTGCAGGCCGGGCAGTCCGGCGCTGGCCGGATGGGTCACCCGGGCGCTGGGGATGTGGCTGGCGCAGGTGGCCAGGACGAGGCAGAGCAGGACGATGGCGAACAGGCGCATGGCGGCTCCCGTGGACGGCCGGCTTCTTGTTCTGCTGTGGGCGGCCCGACCGTGCCGGCATGCTGGCCGGCGGTCGGGGCGGACGTCAACCGATCAAATGGGCGGGATGATCAGGTCCAGGCGCGGGTAGCCTTCCTCGCCCTCGCTGGCGCCCTTGGGCGGCATGTGGTGGGTCTGCACGAGCTGGTCGCCCTGCAGGGTCTCCAGGTGGATATCGAAGCCCCACAAGCGATGCAGGTGCTTGAGCACGTCGGCGGTGGAGTCGCTCAGCGGCTGGCGGTCGAACTGCTGGTGGCGCAGGGTCAGCGAGCGGTCGCCGCGACGGTCGACGTTCCAGATCTGGATGTTCGGCTCGCGGTTGCCGAGGTTGTACTGCGCCGCCAGGGTCTCGCGGATGGTGCGGTAGCCGGCTTCGTCGTGGATCGCCGCGACCAGCAGGTCGTCCTTCTGGTCGTCGTCGAGAATGCTGAACAGCTTCAGGTCGCGAATCACCTTGGGCGAGAGGAACTGCAGGATGAAGCTTTCGTCCTTGAAGCTCTTCATGGCGAACTTCAGCGTGGCCAGCCAGTCGCTGCCGGCGATATCCGGGAACCAGCGGCGGTCCTCGTCGGTAGGTTCCTCGCAGATGCGGCGGATGTCGCGGTACATGGCGAAGCCCAGGGCGTAGGGGTTGATGCCGCTGTAATAGGGGCTGTCGAAGGACGGCTGGTAGACCACGCTGGTGTGGTATTGCAGGAACTCCATCATGAAGCCGTCGTTGACCAGGCCTTCGTCGTAGAGGTCGTTGAGCAGCGTGTAGTGCCAGAAGGTCGCCCAGCCTTCGTTCATCACCTGGGTCTGGCGTTGCGGGTAGAAATACTGGGCGATCTTGCGCACGATGCGGATCACCTCGCGCTGCCAGGGCTCCAGAAGCGGCGCGTTCTTCTCGATGAAGTAGAGGATGTTCTCCTGCGGCTCGCTCGGATAGCGCGCCATGGATTGTTCCTTGTCCTTGCCGCCGACGCGCGGGATGGTCCGCCAGAGGTCATTGACCTGGCGCTGGATCAGTTCCTCGCGCTCCTTCTGCCGCTGCCGCTCCTCTTCCGCGGAAATCGGGTAGGGACGCTTGTAGCGGTCGACACCGTAGTTCATCAGGGCGTGGCAGGAGTCGAGCAGGTCTTCCACCGCGTCGATCCCGTAGCGCTCCTCGCACTGCATGATGTACTGCTTGGCGAACACCAGGTAATCGATGATCGAACTGGCATCGGTCCAGGTGCGGAACAGGTAGTTGCCCTTGAAGAAACTGTTGTGCCCGTAGCAGGCGTGGGCGATCACCAGCGCCTGCATGCACTGGGTGTTTTCCTCCATCAGGTAGGCGATGCAGGGATCGGAGTTGATCACGATCTCGTAGGCCAGGCCCATCTGGCCACGCTTGTAGTTCTTTTCCGTACTGAGGAAGTGCTTGCCGTAGGACCAGTGGTTATAGCCGATCGGCATGCCCACCGAGGCGTAGGCGTCCATCATCTGCTCGGCGGTGATCACCTCGATCTGGTTCGGATAGGTATCCAGGGCATAGCGCTCGGCGATCCTGCTGATTTCCCGGTCGTACTGCTGGATCAGCTCGAAGGTCCATTCCGAGCCGGTGGCGATGGGCTGGCGCTTGCTCATGCGACGAGCCTCCTCTGGAACAGCTCGCGGAACACCGGGTAGATGTCCGATGCCGAGACGATCTGCTGCTGGGCGAAGCTGTCTTCGAAGGCTTCGCGCACGCGCTCGTACTCGAACCACAGGGCCTGGTGTTCGCGCGGGGTGATCTCGACGTAGGTGTAGTACTGGACGAACGGCATGATCTGCTTGAGGAGGATGTCCCGGCACACCGGCGAGTCGTCGTTCCAGTTGTCGCCGTCCGAGGCCTGGGCGGCGTAGATGTTCCACTCATGGGTCGGATAACGCTCGGCCATGATCTCCTGCATCATCTTCAGCGCGCTGGAGACGATGGTGCCGCCGGTCTCGCGGGAGTAGAAGAACTCCTCCTCGTCGACCTCGCGGGCGCTGGTGTGGTGGCGGATGAACACCACTTCGATCTTCTCGTAGTTCCGCTTGAGGAACAGGTAGAGCAGGATGAAGAAGCGCTTGGCGATGTCCTTGGTCGCCTGGGTCATCGAGCCGGAGACGTCCATCAGGCAGAACATCACCGCCTTGGAGGTGGGGTTGGGCTGCTTGACCAGCAGGTTGTACTTGAGATCGAAGGTATCGAGGAACGGCACCCGGTCGATGCGCGCGCGGAGCTTGGCGATTTCCAGCTCGAGTTCCTGGATATCGCCGAGGTTGTCCGGCTCTTCGCGCTTGATCCGCTCCAGTTCCTTCAGCGCCGCGCGCAGCTTGGCCCGGCTGCCGCCGGACAGCGCGATGCGCCGCGCATGGGCCGAGCGCAGGGTGCGGACGATGTTGATGCGCGACGGGTTGCCGTCGTTGCTGATGCCGGCGCGGACGGTCTTGAAGGTGTCGGTGCCGGTGATGTGGCGCTTGACCAGGTTGGGCAGCTCCAGGTCCTCGAACATGAAGTCGAGGAATTCCTCCTGGGTGATCTGGAAGACGAAGTCGTCCATGCCTTCGCCGCTGTTGCTGGCCTTGCCGCCGCCGCGGCCGCCCCCGCCGCCGGATGGGCGGGCGATGTGCTCGCCGGCGGTGAATTCCTTGTTGCCGGGGTGGACGACGGTCTGCCGCCCGCCGCGGCCATGGTGCAGCACCGGTTCGTCGATATCGCGCCCGGGAATGCTGATCTGCTCGCCGTGCTCCATGTCGGTAATGGAACGCCGGCTGACGGCCTCCTCGACGGCCTTCTTGATGTGTTCACGGTAGCGCCTCAGGAAGCGCTGGCGGTTCACCGTGCTCTTGTTCTTGCCGTTCAGACGCCGGTCGATGACGTAGCTCATGAATGCTCCTCAGGGCCTGTGGCGCCCCGCCGGAGCGGAGGCGCCGAGGTCCGAATGCGACGGCGACCGGTACGGTCGCAGCGACCGTACCGATGGCAGACTACTGCGACTTGCGAACCCGCAGGTACCATTCCGACAGCAGGCGGACCTGCTTCTCGGTGTAGCCGCGCTCGACCATGCGTTTGACGAAGTCGTTGTGCTTCTGCTGGTCCTCCTTGCTGGCCTTGGCGTTGAAGCTGATGACCGGAAGCAGGTCCTCGGTGTTGGAGAACATCTTCTTCTCGATCACTACGCGCAGCTTCTCGTAGGACAGCCAGCTCGGGTTCTTGCCGTTGTTGCCGGCGCGGGCGCGCAGCACGAAGTTGACGATCTCGTTGCGGAAGTCCTTCGGGTTGCTGATGCCGGCGGGTTTCTCGATCTTCTCCAGTTCCTCGTTGAGGGCGGCGCGGTTGAGGATCTCGCCGGTTTCCGGGTCGCGGTATTCCTGGTCCTGGATCCAGAAGTCGGCGTACAGCACATAGCGGTCGAAGATGTTCTGACCGTATTCGCTGTAGGACTCCAGGTAGGCGGTCTGGATTTCCTTGCCGATGAACTCGACGTAGCGCGGCGCCAGGTATTCCTTGATGAAGCGCAGGTAGCGCTCGCGGGTTTCCGGCTGGAACTGTTCCTGCTCGATCTGCTGTTCGAGGACGTAGAGCAGGTGCACCGGGTTGGCCGCTACCTCGTGCGGGTCGAAGTTGAATACCTTGGAGAGGATCTTGAAGGCGAAGCGGGTGGAAAGCCCGGCCATGCCTTCGTCGACCCCGGCCGAGTCGCGGTATTCCTGGATCGACTTGGCCTTGGGATCGGTATCTTTCAGGTTTTCGCCGTCATATACCCGCATCTTCGAGTAGATATTCGAGTTTTCCGGCTCTTTCAGCCTCGACAGCACGGAGAACTGCGAGAGCATCTTCAGGGTGTCCGGCGCGCAGTGGGCATGCGCCAGCGAGCTGTTGACCAGCAACTTGTCGTAGATCTTGATCTCGTCCGCCACGCGCAGGCAGTACGGCACCTTGACGATGTAGATGCGGTCGATGAAGGCCTCGTTGTTCTTGTTGTTGCGGAAACTGTGCCATTCCGATTCGTTGGAGTGAGCCAGGATGATGCCGCTGTAGGGCAGGGCGCCGAGACCTTCGGTGCTGTTGTAGTTGCCTTCCTGGGTCGCGGTCAGCAGCGGGTGCAGGACCTTGATCGGGGCCTTGAACATCTCGACGAATTCCATCAGGCCCTGGTTGGCCCGGCAGAGGGCGCCCGAATAGCTGTAGGCGTCCGCGTCGTTCTGCGGGTATTCCTCCAGCTTGCGGATGTCGACCTTGCCGACCAGCGCGGATATATCCTGGTTGTTCTCGTCGCCGGGTTCGGTCTTGGCGATGGCGATCTGGTTGAGGATCGAGGGGTACAGCTTGACCACGCGGAACTGGCTGATGTCGCCGCCGAACTCGTTGAGGCGCTTGGTTGCCCAGGGCGACATGATCGAGCGCAGGTAGCGCCTCGGGATGCCGTAGTCCTCCTCGAGGATGGCGCCGTCTTCGTCGGGGTTGAACAAGCCCAGCGGCGACTCGAAGACCGGTGAGCCCTTGATCGCGTAGAAGGGCACCTTCTCCATCAGTTGCTTGAGTTTTTCCGCCAGGGAGGATTTACCGCCGCCGACCGGGCCGAGCAGGTAAAGGATCTGCTTCTTCTCCTCCAGGCCCTGGGCCGCGTGGCGGAAGAACGCGACGATCTGGTCGATGCATTCCTCCATGCCGTGGAAGTCGGCGAACGCCGGGTAGCGGCGAATCACCTTGTTGGAGAAGATCCGCGACAGCCTGGAGTCCACCGAGGTGTCCAGCAATTCCGGCTCGCCGATCGCCATCAGCAGGCGCTCGGCGGCAGAGGCATAGGCTGTCTTGTCTTGCTTGCAGAGGTCGAGATATTCCTGGAGGGAATATTCCTCTTGGCGGGTCGCTTCGAAGCGTTCCTGGAAGTGACTGAAAATGCTCATGACGTCTCCTCGCTCGATGCAGTGAGCCGGCGCGGGATCGGTCGTGCGGGTGCGGGGGGGCCGCCAGCCAGGCCGGCGAGAATCCCCCAGACTCCGTCGCTGCACGGTGCTTCCCTTTCCGCCAGCGCTCCTAACGGTCACAGCCGATGGCCCGGAAGCCGGTGTGCCGGCTCTCCCCTGTTTTGGATGGCCTGAGGAAAAGAATAGTTCGTTCTGGACGGAGTAAAGGAAGAAAGGCGAGAGAAGTTACAGTTTTTTTGGCGGGGTAGCGGCGCGGCCTACTCCGCTTCGCCGCTGCTGGTATCCGCGGGATAGACGCTGCGCCATAGCTCGAAGCCGCCGTCGAGGCTGTAGACGTCGCTGAAGCCCTGCTGGATGAAATAGGCGGCGGCGCTCTGGCTGGAGTTACCGTGGTAGCAGACCACCACCAGCGGAGCGTCGAGGTCGGCGGCGGCGATGAAGTCCGCCACCGAGTGGTTGTCGATGTGCCGCGAGCCGCTGATGTGGCCGACAGCGAAGCTCTGCGGGTCGCGGATGTCGACCACCTGGGCGCCGTTTTCGCGGAGCTGGCGGGCCTGTTCGGGGGCGATGCGCTGGAAGGTGTCGCTCATGTCGGGGTACCTGTGTACAGGGCGTCCACCGGACGCCGGGGATTCATGCGGGCGTGGCGGCGGGTCTGGCCGGCGCGCGCTGTTCGGCGCAATCGCAGCTCAGGCGTTCGCCGCTGTCGACGTTCAGCAGGGTCATCCGCGCGCCCCAGACGCAGCCGGTGTCCAGGGCGAACAGGCCGGGCTCGTCGCAGTGGCCTTCGAGGGCCGCCCAGTGGCCGAAGATGATCTTCTCGCCGCGGGTCTTGCGCGAAGGGAAGCTGAACCAGGGGGCGTAGCCGGGCGGCGCGGTGTCGAGGCCTTCCTTGCTCTTCAGGTCGAGCTTGCCATCTTCGGTGCAGAAACGCATGCGGGTGAAGTAGTTGGTGATCACCCTCAGGCGGTCGATGCCATGCAGCTTCTTGTCCCACTTGGCCGGTTCGTTGCCGTACATGCCGTCGAGGAACAGCGGCAGGCGCTGGTCGTCGCGCAATGCTTGCTCCACCTCGGCTGCGCGCAGGCGGGCTTTTTCCAGGCTCCACTGCGGGGGGATGCCGGCATGCACCAGGGCGACCTTGCGTTGTTCGTCGTAGTGCAGCAGCGGCAGGCGACGCAGCCAGTCGAGCAGTGGCTCGCGGTCCGGCGCCTCGAGGATTTCCCGCAGCGTGTCGGACTTCTTCAGGCGCTCGGACTTGTGCGCCACCGCCAGCAGGTGCAGGTCGTGGTTGCCCAGGACGCTGACCACCGACTCGCGCATGGCATAGAGGAAGCGCAGCGTCTCCAGGGACTGCGGGCCGCGGTTGACCAGGTCGCCGACCAGCCACAGGCGGTCCTTGGCCGGGTCGAAGGCGACGCGCTCCAGCAGGCATTTCAGGGGATCCAGGCAACCCTGCAGGTCGCCTACCGCGTAGACCGCCATCAGTGCAGCGCTCCCGGTACGGCCAGGCGAAACACCGGGATCGCGGCGTCGAAGGCGATTCCGTCGCTGCCGAGCATCTGGTAGCTGCCGCGCATGCTGCCGACCCGGGTCGCCAGCACCGTGCCGCTGGTGTAGGTGTGTTGCGCGCCGGGGGCGATCAGCGGTTGCTCGCCGACCACGCCGGCGCCGCGAACTTCCTGGGTACGGCCGTCGCCGTCGGTGATGATCCAGTGGCGCGACAGCAGTTGGGCCGGAACCTCGCCCTGGTTCTCGATGGTCACCGTGTAGGCGAAGGCGAAACGGTTCTGCTCCGGGGCGGACTGTTCCGGAAGGTAGCGGGTGTCGACCCTGACGTTGACCTGGTGCTGGGTATCGCTCATACGGCTTGCCTGATTCCTGACGAGTGTCTCACCAGACTAACGATTGCCTGGCAGCTCGGCCAGCCGGTTGGCCAGGCGGACGAATGCGGCCAGGTCGAGTTGTTCGGGACGGAGGGTCGGATCGACCTCTGCGGCCTCGATGTCCTCGACGCTCAGGAGAGGCTTGAGGGTATTGCGCAGGGTCTTGCGGCGCTGGTTGAAGGCCTCGCGGACCACCCGCTCGAGCAGTTTCGGATCGCGTGCCGGATGGGGCGGCTCGGCGAAGGGGGTGAGACGGACGATGGCCGAGTCGACCTTGGGCGGCGGGTTGAACGCGCCGGGGCCGACGTTGAACAGGTGCTCCACCCGACAGTGATACTGGACCATGATCGAAAGCCGGCCCCAGTCCCCGCCGCCCGGCGTGGCCGCCAGGCGCTCGACCACTTCCTTCTGCAGCATGAAGTGCATGTCCTCGATCACCGGCGCGTACTCCAGCAGATGGAAGATCAGTGGCGTGGAGATGTTGTAGGGCAGGTTGCCGACCACTCGCAGCTTCTCGCCGCTCTCCACCAGCGAGGCGAAATCGAACTTGAGGGCGTCGCCCTGGTGCAGGCTGAAGCGCGACTCGAGGCCGAATTTCAGCTTCAACAGGGGGATCAGGTCCTGGTCGAGCTCGATCACGTCCAGGCGTGCGCCGCTGCCCAGCAGTCCCTCGGTCAGGGCGCCCTGGCCCGGGCCGATCTCCAGCAGGCGCTGACCCTCGCGGGCATGGATGGCACGGAGGATGCGGTGAATCACCCCGGCATCGTGCAGGAAGTTCTGGCCGAAGCGCTTGCGCGCGCGGTGTTGGTAAAGCTCGGACATTGGAAACGGTTCCAGGCTGCGGGCCCCAGGCCAAGGCGGGAGGCGCGGATGCGAAAGGGCGCCATTTTAACAGCGAAGCGTCGGGCCGGCAGGGCTAAACGATGGCCGACCGCCGTCAGCAGCGGCTGGCCGCCATCTGGTAGGCGGTTTCCAGGGCGACCTGCAGGCTGCCGCTATCGATGCGGCCGCTTCCGGCCAGGTCGAGCGCGGTACCGTGGTCGACAGAGGTGCGGATGATCGGCAGGCCGAGGGTCACGTTCACGGCGGCACCGAAGCCCTTGTACTTGAGCACGGGGAGACCCTGGTCGTGGTACATCGCCAGCACTGCGTCGCAATGCTCCAGGTGCTTGGGAGTGAACAGGGTGTCGGCCGGCAGCGGGCCGATCAGGTCGAGGCCTTCGCCACGCAGGCGCTCGAGGCAGGGTTCGATCACCTCGATCTCTTCCCGGCCCAGGTGACCGCCTTCGCCGGCGTGCGGGTTGAGTCCGCAGACCAGGATGCGCGGATGGGCGATGCCGAACTTGTCGCGCAGGTCGGCGTGGAGGATGCGCGCGACCCGGGACAGGCGCTCGTCGCTAATGGCGTCGGCGACCTCGCGCAGCGGCAGGTGGGTGGTCGCCAGGGCCACGCGCAGGCCGCGAGTGGCCAGCATCATCACCACCTGGGCGGTGTGGGTGAGGTCGGCGAGGAATTCGGTATGGCCGGAAAAGGGGATGCCGGCTTCGTTGATCACGCCCTTGTGCACCGGTGCGGTGATCATCCCGGCGAAGTGCCCGTCGAGGCAGCCCTGGCCGGCGCGGGTCAGGGTTTCCAGGACGTAGGCGGCGTTGGCTCGGTCCAATTGCCCGGGCCGGACCGGGGCGGCCAGGGGCGTATCCCATATGTACAGTTGGCCGGCCTTGGCCGGTCGCTCTGGCCAGGCGGCCGGGGAAACGTCCTTGAGGTCGATCGCCAGGCCCAGTTGGCCGGCGCGCTCTTGCAGGAGCGTGCGGCTGGCGATGGCGATCAGGGGGTGGGGCTGGGCGGAGCGGGTGAGCAGCAGGCACAGATCGGGTCCGATACCTGCCGGCTCGCCGGGAGTGAGCGCGAAGCGCAGGCTCACTGCTTGATTTCCACGTAGGCCTCGTCGCGGATCTGCCGCAGCCAGGCTTGCAGTTCCTCGTCATACTTGCGGTTGCGCAGTACGCTTACCGCCTGCTGCTCGCGGAACTTCTCGCTGCTGTCGGTGGCGCGACGGCCGAGGACCTGCAGGATGTGCCAGCCGAACTGCGAGCGGAACGGTTTGGACAGCTCGCCCTGCGGGGTATCGTTCATCACCTGACGGAACTCGGGCACCAGGGCTTCCGGATCGATCCAGTTCAGGTCGCCGCCGTTGAGGGCGGAACCCGGATCTTCGGAGAAGCTCTTCGCCAGTTCGCCGAAGTCTTCCCCGGACTGGATGCGCTCGTACAGCTTCTGCGCCAGCTTCTCGGTCTCCGCTTCGCTGCGGATTTCGCTGGGCTTGAGCAGGATATGGCGGACATGCACCTCGTCACGGACCATCTTGCTGCCGCCGCGCTTCTCTTCCAGCTTGAGGATGATGAAGCCGCCGGGGGTGCGGACAGGCTCGGTGACGTCGCCGACGGCCAGGGAGCCGATCATGCTGTCGAACGGCTGCGGCAACTGGGCAGCCTTGCGCCAGCCGATCTCGCCGCCTTCCAGGGCGTTGTCGCCGGCCGAGCGGGAAATCGCCAGTTGGCCGAAGTCGGCGCCCTGCTTGAGCTGCTGGTAGAGCTCCTGGGCCTGCCTTGCGGCGGCCTGGATCACGTCCGAGGACGCGGCTTCCGGCACCGGGATCAGGATATTGGCCAGGCGGTACTCTTCGGAAAGCTGGATCTTGCCCATGTCCGAGGCAAGGAAGTTCTTCACCTCCTGCTCGCTGACCTGGATGCGCTCGGCGACCCGGCGCTGACGCACACGGCTGATCACCATCTCGCGACGGACTTGCTCGCGGGCGTCGGCGTAGGACAGGCCGTCGCGGGTGAGGGCGGCCTGGAACTGCTCCAGGCTCATGCCGTTGCGCTGGGCGATGGTGCCCATCGCCTGGTTCAGCTCCTCGTCGGAGATACGGATGCCGGAGCGGTCGCCGATCTGCTGCTGGATGTTCTCGATGATCAGGCGTTCCAGCACCTGCTGGGTCAGCACGTGCTCGGGCGGCAGCGGCGCGCCGCGCTTGAGCAGCGTCTGGTGCACTTCACGCAGGCGCTGGTCGAGCTGGCTCTGCATGATCACATCGTTGTCGACGATGGCGACGACCCGGTCCAGTGGTACCACTTCGGCATGCGCGAAGGAGCAAAGGAGTGCTGCGCCCAATGCAAGGGGGCGCAGCCGATTACATAGCTTGATCTTCACGTTGACGATAACCTTGGATGCCTTTGTCGAGGAACATTTCCGTCTTGTTGCCTACGATGCCGCCGAGGCCCTTCAGGACGATCTGCAGGAAGACGCCGCGGTCGGCCTTTGCGTTCTGCGTAAGGAAGGCATCGTCGTCCACATCCAGCCAATAACGGTTGATCAGACGCAGCTTCCAGCAGCAGCTGTCGTATTCGAAGCCACCGAAGGCTTCGAGGGTGCGGTTCTTGTTGTAGTCGTACTGCCAGCGGGCGAGCACGGACCACTGCGGCACCATCGGCCAGATGACCGAGAAGTCGTGCTGTTTGATGATGTCGTCCTCGCGGCCGTACATGAACCGTCCCGTGGAGCTGTTGAAGCGGCGAGCATCTTCGCGGTAGCGATAGCCAGCATTGACCACCTTGTTTGGATTGTCTTCTGGCTGATAGTGGAACATGGCGCTGCCAGATTCTGTACGACTGGTGTTGGGATTCCAGTTGAAGTCGGAGCTGACCCTCCAGTCGCGGTTGAAGCGGTATTGCCCCATCAGTGCATATGGAGAACGCCAGCTATCGGTATCCGGATCTTTCAGATCAGGATTGGTCGCACGCAGACGATCCAAATCTTTTTCGGTCAGGCCGGGCAGTTGTACACGACGATCACGGAAGTAGTAAATCTGTCCAGCACTCAAGCTGGCGCGCTCGAATCCATTGGGTTCGATGAAGCGGGTAGTCACGCCGAGCGACAATTGGTTGGCGTCTCCGATACGGTCACGGCCGGAGAACCGATTCTCTCGCCAGAGGGAGTCATAGCTGAACGACGGTTCGCTGGTGTCGAATACTGGAATATTGTCCTGGTCCTTGTACGGAACGTACAGATACATCGCTCTTGGTTCCAGGGTTTGCCGAAACTGCGTGCCGGCAAAGGTCATATCACGGTCAAAATACAGGCCACTGTCAACCTTGGCCAACGGAAGCGAGCGATCCTGACTGCTATCGAATGTTTCGTCATATGCAGTAAGGGTTTGCTTGCCCTGGCTGTCCAGATCCAGATCGTACTTCGTATAGAGGAACTTCAGGGTCGGGGTCAGATAACCCCAACTCCGGGTCATCGGCAGACTCATGCCGGGTTCCAGGTGTGCCCGGTCGCCATTGGCCCGGGCCAGACCCTTCAGGTTGTTGTCGACACGGGGTACTCGGGAACCGATAGGGTCGTTCTCGTCCGCGATGTAGTATCCGTCATCGAGGTCTCTGTCGAAGCGGACGAATTCGGTTTTGTAGTCGAATTTCAGGCCGCCCGGATTGTATGGCAAGAAACCGTCGAAGGTGACCTGCGGCAGACGGTTGTAAGGCGTCACGTCGGTGGTGGTCGCCAGTTGATAACCTTGCAGGTTCAGGCGACCGGTAAAGGTATCGCCCCGGTAGGTCACGCTGCCGCGCTGATTGACATAGGTGGTACTGCCTACACCCAGGTCAGTATCCAGGTCCTGGAAGTAATAGGGATCGCTGATCCGCGTGTAGTCGACCTCGGCCAGCCAGCGCGAATCGAGGCCGGTGGTGTTCTTGAGGCCGTACAGCCAGCGGTCCTTGCTGTAGTCCGGGAAGTTCTCGCGGTGATCGTCCTTGTCGTTCAGGTAGGCGGCGTTGACGGTGCCTTCGCTGCTGTGGGTCAGGTAGCGGAACTCGCCTTCCAGCATCATGCCGCGCTTGGCCATGTAGCGCGGGTACAACGTGGCGTCGTAGTTCGGCGCCAGGTTGAAGTAGTACGGGGTGACCAGGGTGAAGCCGGTGTCGCTGGTGCTGCTGAAGCTCGGCGGCAGGAAGCCGGACTGGCGGCGGTCGTCGATCGGGAAATAGATGTACGGGGTGTAGAACACCGGGAAGTCTTTGACCCGCAGGGTCGCGTTGGTCGCGGTGCCGAAGCCGGTGGCCGGGTTCAGCTTGACGTTGTTGCCCTTCAGGGTCCAGGCGTTGCTGCTCGGTTCGCAGCGGGTGTAGGTGCCATCCTTGAGCATGATGATGGCGTTCTCGCTGCGCTTGGCGTAGAGCGCGCTGCCGCGGGCATGGGCCTTGTGGATCACGTACTCGGCGTTGTCGACCTGGGCTTCGCCGTTGTCCAGCTGGACCTGGGCGTGGTCGCCGACCACCAGCATGCCCTTGTCGCGCAGCTTGACGTTGCCGACCAGTTCGCCGCGGTTTTCCAGCTGGTGCAGGTTGGCCTCGTCGCCTTCCACCTGCATGCTTCCCTGGCGCAGGACCACGTCACCGGCGAGGGTGGCGATCTGTTTTTCCTGCTCGTAGCGCGAAGCCTTGGCGGATACGTAGGTCGGGCTCTCGTCGCTGGGCGCGCCGTCATCCATGCCCGGACGCACCGGCTCGATGTAGGAGCCGCCGCAATAGGGGCCGATTTCCGCCAACTGGGCGGCGGTCAGTTTTTCCCGAGGAATCCAGTCGAGGTGCGAATAGTCCGCACTGCGGGATTTCAGCGCGCGACCGCCGGACTCGGTGACCAGGCGCTGGGTCGGCTCTGCCTCGACGGTTTCGCCTCCGCTGCCGGACACGCTGCTGCCCGCCGCGGCGGTGCTGACCGAGGTCGCGGTATGCGCCGGGCGCGGTGGCAGGTTGGCATTGGCGTTCTGCAGCGGGGAGCAATCCCAGCCGCCGGTGGCCGACACCTTGCAGTCGAACTGATCGGCGGCCTGTACAGTCAATGCTGCGACCGGCTGCAGAGCCAGCAGGCTGCCGGTGACCAGCAGGGGAAACTTTCTTCGAAACACGAGGGATTTCACTGCCATCTTGTTAATCCGGGCTTCCTGCGCGCCATCGGCCCGGTGGGCCGCACGCCTCTCGATGGGCTGAAAAAGATGCTGGATAATAAAGCATGACCTGCGCAACGGCTAGGGCCGTGGAGAACCCCGTAAATGTCTGATGATGCCCGTTTCCAGCAGCTGAATCGCTGGTTGGACTCTTGTTTGCCCGAGTTGTTCGTTGCCGAAGGTTGGGGGGAAGTGCCCCCCGCCGAACTGATCCCGGCCAGTAGCGACGCCAGCTTCCGTCGTTATTTCCGCTGGCAGGGAGGGGACCGCAGCCTGGTGGTGATGGACGCGCCGCCGCCCCAGGAAGACTGCCGACCGTTCGTCAAGGTCGCCGGACTGCTCGCCGGAGCCGGCGTGCATGTGCCGAGGATTCTCGCCCAGGATCTGGAGAACGGTTTCCTGCTGCTCAGTGACCTGGGCCGGCAGACCTACCTCGACGTGCTTCATCCCGGGAATGCCGACGAGCTGTTCGAACCGGCCCTGGATGCGCTGATCGCCTTCCAGAAGGTCGATGTCGCCGGTGTCCTGCCTGCCTACGACGAAGCGGTGCTGCGCCGCGAGCTGCAGCTGTTCCCCGACTGGTACCTGGCCCGCCACCTCGGCGTGGAGCTGGAGGGCGAGACGCTGGCCCGCTGGAAACGGATCTGCGACCTGCTGGTACGCAGCGCGCTGGAGCAGCCGCGGGTGTTCGTCCATCGCGACTATATGCCGCGCAATCTGATGCTCAGCGAGCCCAACCCGGGCGTCCTCGACTTCCAGGACGCCCTGCACGGCCCGGTCACCTACGATGTCACCTGCCTGTACAAGGACGCCTTCGTCAGTTGGCCGGAGCCGCGCGTGCATGCCGCGCTGAACCGTTACTGGAAGAAGGCGACCTGGGCCGGCATCCCGCTGCCGCCAAGCTTCGAAGACTTCCTCCGTGCCAGCGACCTGATGGGCGTGCAGCGCCACCTGAAGGTGATTGGCATCTTCGCCCGTATCTGTCACCGCGACGGCAAGCCGCGCTACCTGGGTGACGTGCCGCGCTTCTTCCGTTATCTGGAAACCGCCGTGGCGCGCCGTCCCGAGCTGGCCGAACTGGGCGAGCTGCTGGCCTCGCTGCCGCAGGGAGCCGAGGCATGAAGGCGATGATCCTCGCCGCCGGGCGTGGCGAGCGCATGCGGCCGACCACCCTGCACACGCCCAAGCCGCTGATCGAGGCCGCCGGCGTGCCATTGATCGAGCGTCAGTTGCTGGCGCTGCGCCAGGCCGGAGTCGACGACTGGGTGATCAACCATGCCTGGCTTGGCGAGCAGATCGAGGCCTATCTCGGCGACGGTTCGCGCCTGGGCGGGCGGATCGCCTATTCCCCGGAGGGTGAACCGCTGGAAACCGGTGGCGGAATCTTCCGCGCCCTGCCGTTGCTCGGCGAGCAGCCGTTCCTGTTGCTCAACGGCGATGTCTGGAGCGACTTCGACTACTCTCGGCTGCATCTTGCCGACGGCGACCTGGCGCATCTGGTGCTGGTCGACAACCCGGCGCACCATCCCGCCGGCGATTTCCACCTGGATGCCGGCGGACGGGTGGGCGAGACCCGCGAAGCGGGCGGCAACCTTACCTACAGCGGGATCGCCGTACTGCATCCCGCGCTGTTCGAGGGCTGCCAGCCGGGCGCCTTCAAGCTGGCGCCGCTATTGCGCAAGGCCATCGCCGCGGGGCGGGTCAGCGGCGAACACCATCGTGGGCAGTGGGTCGACGTCGGTACCCACGAGCGCCTGGCGGAAGTCGAGCGATTGCTGGCGGAGCACGCCTGAGATGCTCTGGCCCGCTACGCTGATCGGAGCCGGAGCCGGCTGGGCCCTGGCCAGCATCCCCGGCGCCCTGCTCGGCGGCCTGCTGGGGCAACTGCTGGACCGCAGGTTGCGCCTGGAGTCCTGGCGCGGCCTGCTGGCGCGCTTGCGCGGGCGGGCGGTGAACGATGAGGACGACCTGCTGTTTCAGTTGCTCGGCTATCTGGCCAAGAGCGGCGGGCGGGTGGATGAGATGCATATCCGCCAGGCGCGCGAGGAGATGGCGTTGCGCAAGCTCGATAGGCGAGCCCAGCGGCGTGCCATCGCGTCCTTCGGCAAGGGCAAGGCCGGCATCGCCCATCTGCAGGCGGAGGTCGCGCGTCTGAAGGGCGAACGTGCGGAGGCAGTATTGCTCGCCTGCTGGCGGATGGCCTGGGCTGGCGGCGTGCTCAGCCAGTCGGCGCGACAACTGGTGTTGCAATGGGGGCGCTGGCTGGGTTGGTCGGCGGAGCGAACGGAACGCTTGTCGGCGCGGGTCATGCCGAAGCGGACGCGCGCTGTCGCCCGGGATAGCTACCGTGAGGCCCTGCTGCTGCTCGGCGTGGAGGCCGGAAGCGAGCCGGCGCTGATCAAACGCGCCTATCGCAAGCTGATCAGCCAGCACCATCCGGACAAACTGGCGGGAGCCGGCGCCAGCGTCGAGCGCGTGCGTGCGGCTACCGAGAAAACCCGTGAATTGCAGGCGGCCTACGCCCTGGTCCGAGAGCGTGAGGGGTTTCGCTGATCACTCCGCAGGTTTCTGCGCATCGGCCTGCAGGTGAAGGCTGAGCCAGCCGCGGATTCGTCGGTACAGTTGCTCCTGCTCCGCCTTGGGGTCGGCCGGTAGCGCCTGCATCGCGATTTGTACGTAGGCCGGGTGTTTCTGCCGCTTGCCGGCCTGCATGCGCAGCCTGGCCGCCTCGCGGTCGGCGCGGGCGTCGCGGTAATAGAAGTCGCCGGTCGCCAGTTTCAGCTTCGGCACCATATCTTCCAGCGCCGGGCGAAAATCGCGCGGTACCTCCGCGGCAACCAGCAGCAGGTTGTGGATTTCCGCAGGCTCCTTCTCCGCCAGGTAGCGTGCCGCCCAATAGGCGCCCGTGCCATGACCGAGCAGGACGACGCTTTTCGGTTCGTGCTGCAGGGCCAGGTCGATGCTCGCCTGCAGGCGCGCCATGACCCGTTCGGCGTGCGCCTTGCGCTGCTCGACCGGATCGATGGCTGGGGGAGGGGCCTGGTCCTCGCTCTGCGCCGGTTCGCCGCTGCCGGCTTCGGCGGTGCTTTCCGGCGCCGGCGCGTTGCCGCTTTCGCCTTTCACGTCAGGCTTGCTTGCGCTGTCCGCGGCGCTGGCGTCCTTGTCGGCGCTGGCGCTGGCGGCGGATTCCGCAGGGCGGGTAACCGGCGCGGTGCTCTGCGGGTCGGGCAGGGCCAGGCTCAGGGTCTGCCAGCCGGCATCCGGCAGTTTGCGCCTTAGCGGGCCGATGGCTTGCGGCCAGTCCGGACTTTCGCCATCACCGGGAACCAGGATCACCACACCTTCGGCCTCGGCGGTGTTGGCTGGCAACCAGAGGGTGAGGAAGCTTTCGTCGCCGGCCTTGAGGATCTGCTGGCCGTCCTCCGGCAACTGGCGCTCCAGCCCCTTGGCCTCGTCCTGGCTGCGCTCGCTGACCGCCGGGCGTTCCACGGGGGCCTGCGGCTGGTCCTTGGCGGCCTCCTCTTCGGCATGAACGAAAGCCGGCGGCAGGAAAGCGGCGGCCAATAGCAGCGGCAGCAGGGCGGAGGGCTTCGGCAGTAGAGAGAAGGCCGGCATTGGAAATTCCCGATAGACAATCCAGAAGGCAGCCTAAACCCAGAGCACTTCTTTGTCAGGCCGAGCCTTCGCATGGTTCGCCGGTCGCGCTCGCGGTAAGGTATGCCCGCTTTTCCTTCCGTTGCGGTGTATTCCGTGGAGTGTCGCCGGCATGTTGCGTCGTTGCTGTCTGCTCTTCTTCTGTCTGCTGTTGAGCCTGCCCGTGCGAGCGGAGGAGTCGGTCGCCTTGCCGCTGACGGCGGAGCTACGGACCTGGCTGGCGGAGCATCGGGAATTGCGCGTCGGGGTGGTCACCGAAGCGCCCTATGCCCAGTACGACCGCCGCCTGCAACAGTATTCCGGGGCCAACGTGGAGCTGATGGGCTGGCTGGCCACGGCAATGCAGGTGACCTTGCGGTGGCAGGGCTATCCCGACCAGGCGGCGCTCGACGATGCCCTGCGCGCTGGGCGCGTGGATATCGCTCCCGGCCTCAGCCAGACCCCAGCCGGGCTGCGCTTGTGGCTGTTCTCCGATCCCTACCTGCGGGTTTCCCGGCTGGTGGTGGGGAAGCGCGATGGCAGCGGCAGCGTCGAATTGGAGCAACTGGAGCGCGATACCCGGGTTGCCGTGCGGGCCGGCAGTTCGGTAGCCGACTACCTCAGCAGCACCTATAGCGGCCTGCAGTGGGTGTCGGCCGATTCCGAACGCGAGGTGCTGCGCGCCGTGCTCGCCGGACAGGCACGCTACGCGGTGATCGACGAAGCGCAACTCAGCCGCCTGACCCGCGAACCGGAGTTCGCCGAGCTAGCGGTGGTTGGCGATATCGGCTACCCGCAGCTGCTGCGGGTGGCGACCCGTCGCGACTGGCCGGAACTGGCGATGGTGGTCGACCAGGCGTTGCGCTCGCTGCCGCGCAAGTCCCTGGACCAGTTGCACGAGCGCTGGTTGCAACCCAAGTATCCGCGCCTCGGCGAGTCGCCGGGGTTCTGGCAGAACCTGTCGATCCTCCTCGGCCTGCTGCTGGCCGGCGCGCTGGCGGCGGTGTTCCTCCAGCGGCGCCAGCAGCATGCGCTGGAAGCCCGGCTGTACGGCGCCCGCCGCGACCTGGAGCTGCGCCAGGCGGCCGAGGAGGCGCTGCGCCTGACCCAGTTCTCCATCGACAACAGCACCCTGGGCATCCTCTGGGTCAATTGGGACAGCCGCGTACGCTACGCCAACCGCGCCGCCGAACAGATGCTCGGCCATGCCGACGGTCAACTCGTGGACCGTCCGCTGGCCGACTTCGAGCCCGGCCTGGACATGGACCGCTGGTTGAATCTTTGGCGTCGTGCGCGCAATAGCGAGGAGGGCCCGCTCAGCTTCGAGACCCGCTGCCTGCGCGCCGACGGCAGTTGGCTGCCGGCCGACGTCTCGCTTAGCTTCCTGCGCTTCGGCACGTCCGAGTATCTGGTGGTGTTCCTCAGCGACGTCACCGAGCGCCGCCGTGCCCGCGAGGCATTGCAGGAAAGCGAGGCGCGGATGAAGGGCATCGCCTCCAACGTGCCGGGCATGGTCTTCCGCCTGGAGCGCCCGCGGGCCGGCGCGTTTTCCGACTTCGCCTATATCAGCGAGGGCAGCGAGGCGCTGGTCGGCTACAGCGCTCGCGAACTGATCGAAAGCGGCCGCGGCATTCGTGGCCTGGTCCATCCCGACGACCGCGAGCGCTACTGGTCGAGCCAGATGGCTGCCCTCGACGAGAATCGCGACTGGCATTGGCAGGGCCGCATCCTCACCCGCCAGGGCGAATTGCGCTGGGCCGACATCAAGGCTTCGGCGCGCTGTTTCGAGGATGGTCGCGCGGTCTGGGACGGGGTGGTCTGGGACATCACCGCGAACAAGCAGATCGAACTCGAACTCGGCGAGTCGCGCGCCCAGCTCCGCGAGCTGTCGGCGCACCTGGAGTCGGTGCGGGAGGAGGAGAAGGCGCGTATCGCCCGCGAGGTCCATGATGAGCTGGGCCAGGTGCTGACGGTGCTGAAGCTGGAAACCTCGATGTGCGAGCTGGCCTATGCCGATGCCCAGGAGGGCCTGCGCGAACGCCTGGGCAACATGAAAAAGCTGATCGCCCAGTTGTTCCAGCTGGTGCGCGACGTGGCTACCGCACTGCGCCCGCCGATCCTCGACGCCGGAATCGGCTCGGCGGTGGAGTGGCAGGCGCGGCGCTTCGAGGCGCGCACGCAGATTCCCTGCCTGGTGGAGGTGCCGGAGAACTCGCCGCAGTTGGTCGACGCCAAGGCTATCGGCCTGTTCCGCATCCTCCAGGAGGCGTTGACCAATGTCATGCGGCATGCCGAGGCGCATACTGTGCAACTGCGTCTGCTGCGCGAGGGCGACGAGCTGTGCCTGAGCGTCAGCGACGACGGTCGCGGGTTCGATGTTGCCACGGTGGGGCGTGGCAGTTCCTTCGGCCTGGTCGGCATGCGCGAGCGGGTGCTGATGATGGGCGGTACGCTGGACATCGACAGTGCCCCCGGCGAGGGCACCACGCTCAGCGTGAGGATTCCGCTGGGCGTCGCGAGCCCGTGACAAGAACAACCGCCGGCAAGGCGGAACAGCGTGAGGCAGCAAAGAGTGGTGATCCGAGTCCTGGTCGCTGAAGACCACACGATCGTCAGGGAAGGCATCAAGCAACTGATTGGCATGGCCAAGGACCTGCAGGTGGTCGGCGAGGCCACCAATGGCGAGCAGTTGCTGGAAACCCTGCGCGGAACGCCTTGCGAGGTGGTCCTGCTGGATATCTCCATGCCCGGCGTCAATGGCCTCGAGGCGATTCCGCGGATTCGCGCGCTGAACGAGCCGCCGGCGATCCTGGTGCTGTCGATGCACGACGAGGCGCAGATGGCCGCCCGCGCCCTGAAGATAGGTGCTGCCGGCTATGCCACCAAGGACAGCGATCCGGCATTGCTGCTCACCGCGATCCGCAGGGTCGCCGGCGGCGGACGCTACATCGACCCGGACCTTGCCGATCGGATGGTCTTCGAGGTTGGCCTGACCGATTCGCGTCCGCCCCATGCGCTGCTCTCCGAGCGCGAGTTCTCGGTGTTCGAGCGGCTGGTGCAGGGCGCCAACGTCAACGAGATCGCCCAGCAACTGGCGGTCAGCAACAAAACCATCAGTACCCACAAGGCACGCCTGATGCAGAAGCTCAACGCGCATTCGGTAGCCGACCTGGTGCGCTACGCGATGGAGCACCGCCTGCTCTGACAGGGGCGTTCGCCCAGGTTTTGCTCGCGGCTTGTGCGCCAGGTCCGGTTTTCGCGATCTGCTGTCTACCTGGCTTCCGCGCGGCAGGGAATGATGCTTGCCGGCCAACACGATAAGGAGAAGAAACGATGTTGCCAGCCATGAGGACGGGCCTGTTGTGCGCCCTTCTCGGAGTTACCGCGCCCGCCTGGGCGGAATACGTGACCGTGATTTCCTTCGGCGGCGCCAACAAGGAAGCCCAGGAAACCGCGTTCTACAAACCCTTCAAGAGCGCCACCGGCAATCGCGTGGTGCATGGCTCCTACAATGGCGACCTGGCCAAGCTCAAGCGCATGGTGGAGATCAGCCACGTCTCCTGGGACGTGGTGGAAGTCGAGGCGCCGGAGCTGGCGCGCGGTTGCGAGGAAGGTCTGTTCGAGAAGCTGGACATGGCGAAGGTCGGCGATCCCGCGGATTTCGTTCCCGGCGCGGTGCAGCCCTGCGGAGTCGGCATCTTCGTCTGGACCACGCTGCTTGCCTACAACCCCGGCAAGGTTGCGGGCAGCCCGCAGGGCTGGGCGGATTTCTGGGACGTGAAGAAGTTTCCCGGCAAGCGCGGCCTGCGCTGGGGCGCCAAGTACAGCCTGGAGTTCGCCCTGATGGCCGATGGCGTGGCGCCGAAGGACGTCTACCAGACGCTGGCGACGCCCGCCGGCGTCGAGCGGGCATTCCGCAAGCTCGACGAGCTGAAGCCCTATATCCATTGGTGGAAGTCCGGGCAGGACCCTGTGCGCGACCTGGCTGATGGCACGGTGGTGATGAGTTCGGCCTACAACGGGCGGATCGCCGCGGCGCAGGCCGAGAAGCAGCGCCTGGCAATGGTCTGGAGCGGCGGCGTCTACGATTTCGACTTCTGGGCGCTGCCGGTCGGGGTTTGGAAGAAGCAGTTGGCCGAGGAGTTCATCCGTTTCGCCAGCCAGCCGGAGCAGCAGAAGGCTTTCGCCGAGAACATCGCCTACGGCCCGGCCAACCGCAAGGCGGTAGGCCTCCTCGATCCGCAAGTGGCTGCCAACCTGCCGACCGCACCGCAGAACATGCAGAACGCGGTGGGTATGAACGTGGCCTTCTGGGCGGAGCACGGCGAGGCCCTGGAGCAGCGTTTCCAGAACTGGGCCAAGCGCTGAGGAGGCCGTTGCGCGCCAGCCGGAGAGCGCTGGCGCGCAAACCTTTGCCCTTCTCGAAAGCCCCTTCCCAGAGCGGTCTGGCCCATTCCGGGGGGCATCTTTTTTGTAGGGCGATTCCTACAAAGAGCTTTCCTTTCCCCTGATAGAAAACTCTCTTGCCGGCCGATTTGCGTCCTGCGCCGGGTTCTCTAGGCTGTTCGCACAGCATCCATAAAACGAACAAAGGTGCGGTTATGGCCGAGACTCAAGGCGGCGATGTGCTGGTCAGCTTCCGTGGCGTGCAGAAAAGCTACGACGGCGAGACCCTCATCGTGAAGGATCTCAACCTGGACATTCGCAAGGGCGAATTCCTCACCCTGCTCGGCCCCTCCGGGTCCGGCAAGACCACCAGCCTGATGATGCTGGCCGGTTTCGAAACCCCCACCGCCGGCGAAATCCTCCTGGCCGGTCGCTCGATCAACAATGTCCCTCCGCACAAGCGCGACATCGGCATGGTGTTCCAGAACTATGCGCTGTTCCCGCACATGACCGTGGCCGAGAACCTGGCCTTTCCCCTCAGCGTCCGTGGCATGAGCAAGACCGACGTGAAGGAAAGGGTCAAGCGCGCGTTGTCGATGGTCCAGCTCGACGCCTTCGCCGGGCGTTATCCGGCGCAGCTTTCCGGTGGCCAGCAGCAGCGCGTGGCGCTGGCCCGCGCGCTGGTCTTCGAGCCGCAACTGGTGCTGATGGACGAGCCCCTGGGAGCGCTGGACAAGCAACTTCGCGAGCACATGCAGATGGAAATCAAGCATCTGCACCAGCGCCTCGGTGTCACCGTGGTCTACGTCACCCACGACCAGGGCGAGGCGCTGACCATGTCCGACCGGGTGGCGGTGTTCCACCAGGGCGAAATCCAGCAGATCGAGCCGCCGCGCAATCTCTACGAGCAGCCGCGCAACACCTTCGTGGCCAACTTCATCGGTGAGAACAACCGTCTATCCGGGCAGCTTCTCAGTTGCGACGGCGAGCGCTGCGTGGTCGGACTGCCGCGCGGCGAGAAGGTCGAGGCGCTGGCGGTCAACGTCGGCCAGCCGGGCGAGCCGGTGACCTTGTCGATCCGCCCCGAGCGGGTGCGCCTGAACGGTGCCAGCGAGTCTTGCGTCAACCGTTTCTCCGGCCGCGTGGCCGAGTTCGTCTACCTGGGCGACCACGTGCGTGTGCGCCTGGAGGTCTGCGGCCGCGACGACTTCTTCGTCAAGCAGCCGATCGCCGAGCTGGACCCGACGCTGAGCGTCGGTGATGTGGTTCCGCTGGGCTGGCAGGTCGAGCATGTGAGGGCGCTCGACCCTCTGCCGGCGGCGTGAGCGCCGGCAGTCCCGAACCGTACCGAAGCAACCCTGCACTGTGGAGAGAACAATAATGTCGAAATCCCTGAAAGCGGCCAGCCTGAAGTTCGCCACCCTGGCGGCCGGCCTGGCCTGCGCGGCCCAGGCCATGGCGGTGGACCTGACCGTGGTGTCCTTCGGCGGGGCCAACAAGAGCGCCCAGATCAAGGCGTTCTACGAGCCCTACCAGAAAGCCACCGGCAACAGGATCGTCGCCGGCGAATACAACGGCGAGATGGCCAAGGTCAAGGCCATGGTCGATACCAACAGCGTCTCCTGGGACCTGGTGGAAGTGGAGTCGCCGGAGCTGTCGCGCGGCTGCGACGAAGGCCTGTTCGAGGAACTCGACCCGGCGCAGTTCGGTAAGACCGAGGACTTCGTGCCCGGCGCCATCCAACCGTGCGGCGTGGGTTTCTTCGTCTGGTCCACGGTGCTCGCCTACAACGCCGACAAGCTGAAAAGCGCGCCGACCAGTTGGGCGGACTTCTGGGACATCAAGAAATTCCCCGGCAAGCGCGGCCTGCGCAAGGGCGCCAAGTACACCCTCGAATTCGCCCTGATGGCCGATGGCGTGGCGCCGAAGGACGTCTACGGCGTGCTCGCCACCAAGGAAGGCCAGGATCGTGCCTTCAAGAAGCTCGACGAGATCAAGTCGAGCATCCAGTGGTGGGAGGCGGGCGCCCAGCCGCCGCAGTACCTGGCTTCCGGCGATGTGGTGATGAGCTCTGCCTACAACGGTCGGATCGCCGCGGTGCAGAAGGAAAGCAACCTGAAGGTGGTATGGAACGGCGGCATCTACGATTTCGACGCCTGGGCCATCCCGAAGGGGGCGAAGAAACGGGAAGAGACCCTGAAGTTCATCGCCTTCTCGGTGCAGCCCCAGCAGCAGAAGACTTACTCGGAAAACATCGCCTACGGTCCGGCCAACAAGCAGGCGGTGCCGCTGCTGGACAAGGCCCTGCTGAAGGACATGCCGACCACTCCGGAAAACATCCAGAACCAGGTGGCAATGGACGTGACCTTCTGGGCCGACTACGGCGAACAACTGGAACAGCGCTTCAACGCCTGGGCGGCCAGGTAATCCTCGCCTGACCCTCCAGAGAGGGCCGGAGGGGCCGCCGCGCGGCGGCTCCTCCTACCGTTCCACACTTTCCAGGGTCGCTCCCGACGGCCCGCTTTTTTTCCGGAGTTCGCTATGGCCACAGCTGTGCCCATGTCCCAGGCCGCCGGCAGCACCCTCAAGCAACGCCTGGCGCGCGCCGAGCGGATGAACCGCCTGAAGTCCCAGGCGCTGATCCTGCCCCTGCTGGCCTTCCTGGTCCTGACCTTCCTGGTGCCGATCGCCGCCCTGCTCTACAAGAGCGTGTCCAACCCGGAAGTGGTTCGCTCGTTGCCGCTGACGGTAGAAGCCATCTCCGCCTGGGACGGCAAGTCGCTGCCGGCCGACGCCGTCTACAAGGCGCTCAGCCAGGATCTCGCCGAGGCTCGTCGCAACCAGACCATCGGCGATCTCTCCAAGCGCCTGAACATGGAACTGGCCGGTTATCGCAGCCTGATGGCGAAGACCGCGCGCAAGCTGCCGTTCAAGGAGGAGCCCGCTTCCTACAAGGACGCCATGGAGCAGCTCGACGAGCGCTGGGGCGACCCCGCCTACTGGCAGGTGATCCGCCGCAACGCCGGCAGCTATACGCCCTATTACCTGCTCGCAGCCCTCGACCACCGGATCGACGATCTCGGCGAAGTGGCGCGCGCCACCCCGGACCAGGCCATCTACCTGGACATCTTCGCCCGCACCTTCTGGATGGGCGCGGTGATCACCGTCATCTGCCTGCTGCTGGCCTACCCGCTGGCCTACCTGCTGGCCAACCTGCCGACGCGCAAGAGCAACCTGCTGATGATCCTGGTCCTGCTGCCGTTCTGGACCTCGATCCTGGTACGTGTCGCTGCCTGGATCGTCCTGCTGCAATCGGGTGGCCTGATCAACGGCGCGCTGCTCAAGCTCGGCCTGATCGACCAGCCGCTGCAACTGGTGTTCAACCGCACCGGCGTATACATCGCGATGGTGCACATCATGCTGCCGTTCATGATCCTGCCGATCTACAGCGTGATGAAAGGCATTTCGCCGAGCTACATGCGCGCCGCGATTTCCCTCGGCTGCCACCCGTTCGCCAGCTTCTGGCGGGTGTATTTCCCACAGACCGTCGCGGGCGTCGGCGCCGGTTGCCTGCTGGTGTTCATCCTGTCCATCGGCTACTACATCACCCCGGCGCTGCTGGGCAGCCCGAACGACCAGATGGTCAGCTACTTCGTCGCCTTCTATACCAACAGCACCATCAACTGGGGCATGGCCACCGCCCTCGGCGGCCTGCTCCTGCTCGCCACCCTGGTGCTCTACGTCGTCTACAGCTGGCTGGTGGGCGCCAGCCGCCTGCGCCTGGGATAGAGGGCCTTCCGAGAAGGCCAACCGATTCCCCTCTGCCTTCGGAAAAAAGGTTGCCCGGAGGGCGGGGAGAGGGGGATCCGCACGAAACACATTGGAGAGCGAGTCATGCTGAGTCCCTACATGTCCCCGGTCGAGCGCCTGTGGTTCTACTCCCTGCGCATCCTCTGCGGCCTGGTACTGCTGTTCCTGGTACTGCCGGTGCTGGTCATCGTGCCGCTGTCGTTCAACTCCGGCACCTTCCTGGTCTACCCGCTGCAAGGGTTCTCCCTGCGCTGGTACGCCGACTTCTTCCAGTCCGCCGAGTGGATGCGCTCGTTGACCAACAGCATGATCGTCGCTCCGGCGGCGACCCTGCTGGCAATGGTCTTCGGCACTCTGGCCGCGATCGGCCTGACCCGCGGCGAGTTCCGCGGCAAGGCACTGGTGATGAGCCTGATGATTTCGCCGATGGTGGTGCCGGTGGTGATCATCGGCGTGGCCAGCTACCTGTTCTTCGCTCCGCTGGGGCTCGGCAACAGCTACCTGTCGCTGATCGTGGTGCATGCGGTGCTCGGCGTGCCGTTCGTGATCATCACCGTCTCCGCGACCCTGCAGGGGTTCAACTACAACCTGGTGCGCGCCGCCGCCAGCCTCGGCGCGCCGCCGCTGACCACCTTCTTCCGGGTGACCCTGCCGCTGATCGCTCCGGGAGTGATTTCCGGCGCGCTGTTCGCCTTCGCCACCTCGTTCGACGAAGTGGTAGTGACCCTCTTCCTCGCCGGTCCCGAGCAGGCCACCCTGCCGCGGCAGATGTTCAGCGGCATTCGCGAGAACCTGAGCCCCACCATTGCCGCCGCGGCGACCTTGCTGATCGGTTTCTCCGTACTGCTGTTGCTGACCCTGGAATGGCTGCGCGGGCGCAGCGAGAAGATGCGTACCGCACAACCCGGCGGCTGAGGCGCAGGGCGCGCCCGGCTTGGTCCGGGCGTCGGCTGCTGCGGCGAAAAGTCGTCATTTTCACCGCCAAAAACCGATAACGGCTACAATGCGCGCCTTCCGTGATCCCCTTTGAGGTGCGCCATGCAACCCTTCGCCATCGCTCCGTCGATCCTTTCCGCCGATTTCGCCCGCCTGGGCGAGGACGTGGACAAGGTGCTCGCCGCCGGTGCCGACATCGTTCACTTCGACGTGATGGACAACCACTACGTGCCGAACCTGACCATCGGCCCGATGGTCTGCTCGGCGCTGCGCAAGTACGGCGTGAGCGCGCCGATCGACGTGCACCTGATGGTGTCCCCGGTGGATCGCATCATCGGCGACTTCATCGAAGCTGGCGCCACCTACATCACCTTCCATCCGGAAGCTTCACAGCACATCGACCGTTCCCTGCAACTGATCCGTGACGGCGGTTGCAAGGCGGGCCTGGTGTTCAACCCGGCCACTCCGCTGGAGGTGCTGAAGTACGTGATGGACAAGGTCGACATGGTCCTGCTGATGAGCGTCAACCCCGGCTTCGGCGGGCAGAAATTCATCCCCGGTACCCTCGACAAGTTGCGCGAGGCACGCGCCCTGATCGATGCCTCCGGTCGCGAGATCCGCCTGGAGATCGATGGCGGCGTCAACGTCAAGAACATCCGTGAGATCGCCGCGGCGGGCGCCGATACCTTCGTCGCCGGCTCGGCCATCTTCAACGCCCCGGACTACGCCGAGGTCATCCGCGCCATGCATGCCGAACTGGCCCAGGCGCACCAGTAATGAGCGCTGCGGAGCCGTTCTTCGCCACGCGCCTGCCGCGTCTGGTGATGTTCGACCTGGATGGCACGCTGGTCGATTCCGTTCCCGACCTCACCGCCGCGGTCGACAGCATGCTCGCCAGCCTCGGGCGGCCGCCGGCGGGCATCGAGAAGGTCCGCCAGTGGATCGGTAACGGCGCACGCGTCCTGGTGCGTCGCGCCCTGGCCGGAAGCATCGAGCACGACGGCATCGGTGAGGAGGAAACCGAAGCCGCGCTGGCGTTGTTCATGGAGGCCTATGCCGACAGTCATGCGCTCACCGAGGTCTACCCCGGCGTCGTCGACACCCTCAAGTGGCTCAAGCGCAACGGCGTGGAAATGGCGCTGATCACCAACAAGCCGGAGCGCTTCGTCGCTCCGCTGCTGGATGAGATGAAGCTGGGTCGCTATTTTCGCTGGATCATCGGCGGCGACACCCTGCCGCAGCAGAAGCCCGACCCGGCGGCGCTGCTGTTCGTGATGAAGATGGCCGGCATCGAGCCCGAAGATGCGTTGTTCGTCGGTGACTCGCGCAACGACGTGCTCGCCGCCAAAGCTGCCGGCGTGCGCTGCGCGGCGCTGACCTATGGCTACAACCACGGCCGGCCGATCGCCGAGGAAGCGCCCACCCTGGTCATCGACAACCTGCGCGACCTGCTGCCTTGCGCCGACCAGGCCGCTGAGATAGTGTTGCCGGACGACTCCCTTTCCCCCTCCGACCAGCGAGATCAAGCCGTGGCGGTCAGCAAACTCTGGATGAAGGTCATCAAGGCCCTGGCGCGTTGGCGCTGGCGCGCCTGACATCATCCTCCGCCGGATAGCCGGCGCGCGTTTGCACCCTGTTGACCGTTCTCTCCTCCGATGAGGCTGATCATGAATCGCGAAGAATTCCTGCGGCTGGCCGCCGATGGCTACAACCGCATCCCGCTGTCCTTCGAGACCCTTGCCGACTTCGACACGCCGCTGTCGATCTACCTGAAGCTGGCCGACGCGCCGAACTCCTACCTGCTGGAGTCGGTGCAGGGCGGCGAGAAATGGGGGCGCTATTCGATCATCGGCCTGCCGTGCCGCACGGTGCTGCGGGTCTACGAGCATCAAGTGCGGATCAGCATCGATGGCATGGAAACCGAGCGCTTCGATTGCGCCGACCCGCTGGCTTTCGTCGAGGAGTTCAAGGCGCGCTACCAGGTGCCCACCGTGCCCGGCTTGCCACGTTTCGATGGCGGCCTGGTCGGCTACTTCGGTTACGACTGCGTGCGCTACGTGGAAAAACGCCTGGCCACCTGTCCGAACCCGGACCCGCTGGGCAACCCGGATATCCTGTTGATGGTGTCCGATGCCGTAGTGGTATTCGACAACCTGGCCGGGAAGATCCACGCCATCGTCCTCGCCGATCCCTCCGAGGAAAATGCCTACGAGCGCGGCCAGGCACGTCTGGAGGAGCTGCTGGAGCGTCTACGCCAGCCGGTCACCCCGCGTCGCGGCCTCGACCTCGAGGCGGCCCAGGGTCGTGAGCCGGCGTTTCGTGCCAGCTTCACCCGCGAGGACTATGAAAACGCGGTAGGAAGGATCAAGGACTACATCCTGGCCGGCGACTGCATGCAGGTGGTGCCGTCGCAGCGCATGTCCATCGAATTCAAGGCGGCGCCCATCGACCTGTACCGCGCGCTGCGCTGTTTCAATCCGACGCCCTACATGTACTTCTTCAACTTCGGCGACTTCCATGTCGTGGGCAGCTCGCCGGAGGTGCTGGTACGGGTCGAGGATGGCCTGGTGACGGTGCGCCCGATCGCCGGTACCCGTCCGCGCGGGATCAACGAAGAGGCCGACCTGGCACTGGAGCAGGATCTGCTGTCGGACGCCAAGGAGATCGCCGAGCACCTGATGCTGATCGACCTGGGGCGCAACGACGTGGGGCGGGTGTCCGATATCGGCGCGGTGAAGGTCACCGAAAAAATGGTGATCGAACGTTACTCCAACGTCATGCACATCGTGTCCAACGTCACCGGGCAATTGCGCGAGGGGCTCAGCGCGATGGACGCGCTGCGGGCGATTCTGCCGGCGGGTACGCTGTCCGGCGCGCCGAAGATCCGCGCCATGGAGATCATCGACGAGCTGGAGCCGGTCAAGCGTGGAGTCTACGGCGGCGCGGTCGGCTACCTGGCATGGAACGGCAACATGGACACTGCCATTGCCATCCGCACCGCGGTGATCAAGAACGGTGAACTCCACGTGCAGGCCGGCGGCGGTATCGTTGCCGACTCGGTGCCCGCGCTGGAGTGGGAAGAAACCATCAACAAGCGCCGGGCGATGTTCCGCGCCGTGGCGCTGGCCGAGCAGAGCGTCGAATAAGACGGCGCGAGGCGGAAGAAAAGAAGGCGGATGGCGTTTGCGTCATCCGCCTTCTTTATGCCCGGCTGGACCCACGCATTGGCTTCGCCCTACGCGGAGCCGCTTTCGTAGGGCGAATATCGCGGCGCGATATCCGCCAGGGGGCAGGACGCCGAACCCGCCTCAAGGTGAAGTGATCGATATGTCCGGTTGGCGGATGACGCCTTCGGCATTACTTGCCCACGCAGAAGGCGCTTTCGTAGGGGGGACATCACCACGCGATATCCGCCAGGCGGAGCATGGTGTCGCTCCCTACGATGCTGGCAACGGCGGGCCGCTCAGGATGCGATGCTGTCAGCGCCCGGCTGTGCTCGACGGGCGCTTCCGGCTTGGTTCGCGCGCTGGTCGACGTAGGCGGCGAGGTGATCGAGGGCCACGAACTGCATGGCCTTGTGACTATCGTCGAGGGTTGTCACCGGCAGGGCGATTCGCCCGCATGCCAGGGCCTTGCTGAAGTTTTCCTTGTTCAGGTTGCGAAACCAGCGTTCGCGAACCTGCTCCAGCGGCACCAGGACGTC
This sequence comes from Pseudomonas sp. 20-5, assembly GCF_056782835.1. Taxonomy (NCBI): domain Bacteria; kingdom Pseudomonadati; phylum Pseudomonadota; class Gammaproteobacteria; order Pseudomonadales; family Pseudomonadaceae; genus Pseudomonas; species Pseudomonas sp. 20-5. Next base: position 670,331 of record NZ_CM165584.1, read on the forward strand.
GCCGAAGATGCGGTAGACCAATTCCACGGTTTCCTGGCGTGGAATCGGAGTGCTAGGGGCGATGGATGGCTGCATGGTATTCCCTCCTGCGGCTACACGTCGTTGAGGGAAATATAGCTCAGGTTGTTTTCTTGTTCAATAGCTGAAGTTGTAGAGCGGGCGAGCGCCAGGCGCTCACCGCACCAGGGACGGGCCGCGCCGGTGGCGTACGGTGGACCACCAGAAGACCCAACCGATCATGCTGATCTGGCGGCTGCGCATGTCCTCCGGCGAGTACTCCTCGTCCGGATATTCCTCGCGGTTGAAGCTGCGCAGGCGAATGCCGCCGCCGGGCAGGCGATAGACGAACTTCACCCGCAGCATGCCGTCATGTTCGAGGGCGTAGATCTCGCCATCGGTGATATGGGTGGTGGCGGTGTCCACGCCGATGGTGGAGCCATCCATGATCAGCGGTTCCATGCTGTTGCCGGTGAGTTGGGCGCAGATCGCCGCCGACGGATCGACGCCCGAGGCACGCAGCGTGGCGTAGGAAAAACGCAGCTTGCGCCCCTCTATCTCGCGCACCGCAGTGCGTCCGGCGCCGGCGGACATCTCCACTTCCTTGTACAGCGGCAGTTCCACTTCGTCTTCGTCCAGCGGTGTGTCGCTGTCCCACGGATGCAGCGGTTCCAGCACCAATGGGCTGCCATCGGCCACGGACACGGCACTGCGCGCGGCTGGAGCGCCTTCGCCGGTCTGCAGCCAGACCGGCGAGACGCCCAGGGCCGCCGCGATCTCGATCAGCTTGCGGGTGCTCTGGGCCTTGCCCGAGGTCAGCTTGTGAATGGTGTTCTGCGAAACCCCTGCCGCTTCGGCGAGGGTTTCCTGCTTCAGGTTGCGCATCGCCATGGCCTGCTTGAGGCGAGCGGCGAAGCTGTCGGGCGGGATCTGGGTGCTCTTGTCCATGCTCGGCAATCTACAGACCGATGGATTTTCTGTAAAGAGCCTAGGTGTTGACGATAAATAGCTTTGGTTGTAATTTCTCTTCCGTCAGAAAGCGGAAGGGGTGAGTTCCACAACTTCCCACCCGCCTTTCAGAGATTTCACATGGGTGCAGGGACGCACCCGGTTGTCGGCGACCGACGATGCAAGTGCCGACTGCTTGGGTGCCGGGGCCATGGGAAAGCGCTCCGGCACCTGGAGGGCCGGAGCGCCGTCCATGCAGACGCTCCGTCCCGCTCATTCATTCTGTCGCTGACCTGCTTCAGGTACGGCGGCGTCGTACAGGGAGTCATTGCCATGTCGCGAGATACGCACTCGCCATTTCCGCGCAGAGGAACGCAGGTCGCCGAACCGGCGCCGCGCATCTGTCATGTTCCATCCATTCGGCCGTCGGGCGTCGGGCACGCCAGGGAGGCTTTCCATGGCTGACCTTGCCGATCACGCCAACGAACTGGTCCTGGCTCGCCTCGACGGCCTCCTGGCGGCGCGCCCGGCGCTGGCCATCCGCGAGTCCGCGGAAGACTGCGAGGACTGCGGCGAGCCCATTCCCCAGGCGCGCCGCCGGGCGGCACCGGGCTGCAGTCGCTGCATCGACTGCCAGGACCGCCACGAGCGCCGTTGAACCGACCTCATGCCGAGCCCTCGCGGGCAGTGAAAGGAGACACGACCGTGATCAAAGCCATCGATGAAATGCTCAAGCTCTGGGCCGAGGAAATGCACGCGCCAGGCAGCAACGGAGGCGGCTACGCCGGCGGCAACCTGATCGCCATGCTGATCGCCAGCAAGGGCGAGGTGGTCCGCGGCCACCGTGGCAGCCGGGTGATCCTCGACCGTGTGGCGGAGGTCGATCGCCTGGTAAATCGCCTACCCGAGGAACTGAAGAACGTGGTGGTGGAGCACTATCTCAATCGCGACAGCTTCCCCGAGCAGAAGTACCGCCACTGCGGTTGCAGCCGCAACACCTTCTATCTGCGCCTGCATGTGGCGCACCAGGGTATCCAGGACGGCCTGCTGCGGCGGGCGGCCTGAGTTCCTGGACCGGATACCGTGTCCCCCCTGGAATTTTCCAACCGGCCTTCGGGCCGGTTTTTTTATGCCTGTCGCCCATGGAGGCGGCGAGTCCCATGCACAGCAGCGGACCCTGCACGGTAGAGGCGGGGTCGGGCTGGCGTAGCCATCCTTTTCGTCAGTCGATGCCGGGCTTTCCATATCGGAAGTGGGTATTCGCTTGCCCGGATGCCTGGCGAAGGTTCCCAGGGCGGTATATCACCCTCATATCGTGGTGCGTCTCCCTCCTATTGCAGTGGATTGTCGAGAAGGCATTGCCGGGCTGGGAATCGGGCGGTAAAAAGTAGTCATTCTTGTAAAGGTGCGTCCCCAGGGAGGCACTCGTGAAGCACCGGAACCCGGCCCTGGCGCCGGGTTTTTTATTGCCCGGGAAAACGTTCGTGCGGACGTGCCCGGCGCTGCCTGCCAAGGAGGGGCCCATGGGCAACGAACCGCAGACACTGACGGAAATGCCGCTCTGGGTACTGATCCTGCTCGCCGCGCTGGGCGGCGTCAGCGGCGAGATGTGGCGTGCCGACAAGGCCGGTCTCGGCGGCTGGGCCTTGTTGCGGCGCCTGGCGCTGCGCTCCGGCGCGTCGATCGTCTGCGGCGTGGCGGTGATGCTGCTGGCGTTGGCTTGCGGCGCCGCGCTGCTGTTCGCCGCGGCGCTGGGCAGCCTGACCGCCGCGGCCGGCGCGGAGATCGCCGTCGGTCTCTACGAACGCTGGGCCGCCCGGCGCCTGGGGGTTTGCGAGCTGCCCGAGGAGGAGCCGCATGAGCGGACATAAGCGCCAGGAGGATCGATGAAACTGACCGAGCAGCAATTGCTGCGCATTTTTCCCAACGCCCGCCTCGTCGCGGGCGTTTTCGTTGCGGCGTTGCAACGGGCCATGGACGAGAGGGAGATCGACACACCGGCGCGGCGTGCCGCGTTTCTCGCCCAGGTCGGCCACGAAAGCAGCCAGTTGAACCGGCTGGTGGAGAACCTCAACTACAGTGCCCAAGGCTTGGCGGCGACCTGGCCGAGCCGCTATCTCGGCCCCGACGGGCAGCCCAACGCGTTGGCCTGGCGGCTGGCGCGCAATCCGCAGGCGATTGCCGACAACACCTACGCCACGCGCAACGGCAATGGCGACGAAGCGTCCGGCGATGGCTGGCGCTTCCGTGGGCGTGGCTTGCTACAGATCACCGGGCGTGCCAACTACCGGTTGGTCGGCGAGGCCCTCGGCGAGCCGCTGGAAGCCGAGCCCTGGCGCCTGGAGCAGCCCGTGCCGGCGGCCCGCAGCGCCGCCTGGTGGTGGGCCGGTCACGGGCTCAACGAGTTGGCCGACCGCGGCGAGTTCGCTGCCATCACCCGCCGCATCAACGGCGGCCTGAATGGGCAGGCGGAGCGCCTGGCGTTGTGGCAGCGGGCCAGGGCGGTGCTGTCATGAGCCGGCTCGCTCTGCTCCTGCCGGCCGTGTTGCTGGTCCTGCTGGCCGGCGCCTTGCTCGGCGGCGGCCTGGTTGCCCGCCACTATCGTCCGCAACTGGAGGAGGCCCTGGGCCAACTCACTGCCAGCCGCGTCGCCAGCGGCCAGCTCGAGGCTTTGCTCGATGAGCAGCAGCGAGCGCTGGCGGCGGTGCGGGCGAGCGCCGAGAGGCGCGCGAAGGACGTCGAGCAGGCACTCGGCGAGGCCAGGGCGCAGGCCGCGGAGCAGTATGCCGCGGCCGTGCGTCTGCTCCAGGAACCCGACATTGGTGTGGACTGCCAGGCGGCAGGTGCGGCGATCGACCGGGAGCTGGGACTATGACTCGTCTCCTGCTGGGGCTTTGTCTGCTTTTCGCGGGCTGCGCAGCCTCGCCGACGACACCTCGCCCCGTGCGCGTCGAGGTTCCCCTCGCAGTGCCCTGCCGTGTACCTGACGTGCGCCCGCCGAGCTGGGCCGGCGCCACGCTGAAGGCCGGCGATTCGCTGCAGGCCAAGGTTCGCGCATTGCTCGCCGAGCGCCGCCAGCGGCAGGGCTACGAACTCGAATTGCAGGCGGCATTGCGTGCCTGCCGCTGAGACACTGGGCGCATATGGACGTCGATGGACGTGTGTCCGGCGCATATTGCCGTGTATTGATTCCGCAGCGTTGTCGAGCCGGGAATCGGTCGGTACAACGTAGTCATGCTTGTACAGGTGTGTCCCCCCAGGGATGCCACCTGCAACCTCAGAGCCCGGCCAGTGTGCCGGGCTTTTTCGTTTGCATCCGACAACGGCTCGGGACGTGGAGGCTCCTCGCCGACCGCGTACCGCGCCACGGCCGACCGTCCTGGGGACGGGGCCAGACGACCCGCCTGGTGCGGGTCTTTTCATGTGCATAAAGGAGAGTTTTCCATGTCCATCCTGACTCAAGGTACCCAGATCTACGCCCTGGTTCCGCCGGTATCCGGTACCGGTGCCGCTACCGTCCTGGAGATCGAAGGCGTGACTTCGTTCAACCCGGGCGGCAATCCGGCCGACCAGATCGAAGACCCGTGCCTGAGCGACACTTCGCGCAAGTACAAGAAAGGCCTGCGCACCCCTGGCCAGGCGACCCTCGGCATCAACGCCGATCCACGCCTGGCCAGTCACGTTCGGTTGTTCCAACTGTCCGAGAAAGATGGCGAGACGAGCGTCAAGTGGGCCATCGGCTGGTCCGACGGAATCGACGTAAAGCCGACCGTCAGCACCGAAGGCGACGATTTCGTGCTGCCGCCGGCGCGCACCTGGTTCACCTTCGAAGGCTACGTCAGCGACTTCCCCTTCGATTTCGCCAGCAACACGCTGGTCGCTACCCAGGCCACCATCCAGCGTTCCGGCGCCGGCAAGTGGACGCCGAAGTCGGCTTGAGGAGCGCGTAGATGAATCTCAACGAACTTCGTGCGGCGGGCGGTTTCATCGAGTCGGCGCTGGTGCGCAAGGAGATTACCTGGACCCGCGTTCCCGCCGGCAGGAAGAAGGCGGTCAGCGACACCTTCCAGGTGTTCGTCCGACGCAACAGTTTTGGCGCGGTGGAGCGCCTGTTCTCCGCCGAAGGCGACCAGCAGAGCCGCAACGCGCGCTACCTCGCCGAATGCATTCGCCTGGGCGAGACGGGAGAGGAAAGCCTGACCTACGAACAGGCCTACGACCTCGACCCGGCGCTGGGCTTCCTGCTGCTGCAGGCGGTCGGTGAGGTCAACCGGGTCGAGGACGCGGAAAAAAACTGACCCCCGCCGACGAGGTTTGGCACGAACTGGTGCTGAACGGCGTCGGCGGGTCGACCATTGCCGAGGCCAAGGAGCGGCTCAGCTACGCCGAGTACCGCGCCTGGGTCGCCTATCTGAACAAGCGCGGCTCGCTCCATCCGGGACACCGGCTGGAGCTTGCGCTGGCTCGGATCGCTGCGTTGCTCGGGCATGCGCTGGGAGCGGACGCCGATCCCGACGCGTTCCGTCCGCATATGGCTCTCCAGCCCCTTTCGCTGCACCAGGCGATGGATCAATGGGCATGACAGGCCACCCCGCTGCGGCGGGGTCTTTTTCTGGAAGACATGAATCATGGCCACGAATACCGACGGCAGCCTGACGCTCGACCTGGTCCTTCGCAGCGAAGGGTACAGGGCCGGGATGGACAAGGTTGGCAGGATCAACGATCAGAAAATGCGTGCCATGGAGGCGCGCGCGGAAAAGGCTGGCAAGGCTATCGGCAAAAGCCTGGACAGTTCGGCGCTGATTGCCAGCAGCGTGCTGGACCAGGCGCTGGACATGCTGGGCAGGACCAGTCGCGAGGCGGGTCAGGCCAAGAAGCCTGTGCAGAGCGCCCAGGACAAGGTACTGGCCGAGTGGAAGACCCGGCAGAAGGAGCTGGGCGAAGCCTGGAAGAGCTATCGCGAACCACTCCAGGATCTGTCCAAGCTCAACGAAGCACTACTGAAGAACTCTTCCGACAAGCTCGACAAGGCGCTGCTCAATCTCAGCGAGACCGGCAAGCTGTCGCTTGCCAACGTGGGCAAGGCCGCCTACGCCGATGCCGCGCGTCTCGCCTCGCGGCAGATGACCCTGATGCTGCTGGACGGGCTGTTTGGCTGGGTCGCCAGCGTCGGTACCGAGAAGCCCAAGGTCGACGACAAGGCGGGCAAGGGACAGGCGAAGGCCGGCGACGACGAGAAGGAACAGCCGTCGCTCCAGTCGCAGGTCTTCAAGCAGTGGCTGTTGCAGATGAACAATGTCTGGGGCGCCTACCGCGCGCCGTTGCAGGATATCTCCGGGATGACCGACGAGCTGTTCAGGAATGCGTCGGAGAAGCTCGAGAAGTCGCTGTTCAATTTCGCCACTAGCGGAAAGCTGTCCTTGAGCAACTTCGCCAAGACGGTGATTGACGATGTCGCCCGGATCGCCGCGCGGCAGCTTTCAATGCTCGCCCTGGACGGATTGTTCGGCTGGATGAATGGCAAGGCCGGCATCACCGAGGCGCAACTGGCCAGCCAGAAGCCCTATACCTCGCTACTGGAAAAGGCCCGCGCAGCTGCGGGACAAGCGGCAGCGGGCGCTCCCGCGGCCCAGGGTGCCGCGCCAATGCCGGCAGCGGCGATGGATGTCGGCGCGATGGTGGCCGCTGCTTCCGGGCAGACCGGGGACGGTTCCAAGGTATCGGCTGGAGGGGCTTCGGCGAGCGCTGGCAAGCCGGTGGGCAGTTGGGTCGAACAGATGGACGCCTCCTGGGCGAGCCTGCGCGACCAGGCGCAGGACGTCTCGGGAATGATGGACATGCTGTTTACCAACGCCTTCACCAATATGGAGAACGCCCTGTTCACCTTTGCCACCACGGGCAAGCTGTCGTTCAAGGATTTCGCCGACTCGGTGATCCAGGATATGGCGCGGATCGCCGCGCGGCAGGCGACGCTGCAGATCATCGGCGGCATCGTCGGTGCGGTCAGCGGGTTCTTCGGTAGCGGCGCAACGGCGGGCTCGCGGATTTCCGACTACACCGGCTCGGACATGGCCAATTGGGTCAGCAAGCAACGCGCCGGAGGCATGCCTGGGTTCGCCAGGGGCGGTGCCTTCAACGATGGCATCCAGAGCGCGCCGGCGCTGTTCAGCATGGCCGGCGGTCGTCCGGCGCTGATCGGCGAGCGTGGGCCGGAAGCCATCATGCCGCTGAGTCGCGGTTCCGATGGCGTGCTCGGCGTGCGCGCGCTCGGCGGCGGCGAGGGGGGCAACGTCTTCAATTTCTCCACCAGCGTCAGCCTGGGCGGCCGCGAGGGCGCGGCGACGGCCAGCGGCGACGACGGTACGGGACAGCAGCTGGCGGGAATGATCAACGATGCCGCGCGCAACGTGGTGGCGCAGGAGCTACGCCCCGGCGGCCTGGTATGGAGGATGGTGAATGGCTGATCTGGAACGCTTTACCTGGGACATCTCGATCGATTCCGCCGGCCAGGCGAACCAACTGGTACGCCAGGTGCAGTACGGCGGCGGCTACAGCCAGGCGCTCGGCGACGGGCTGAACAACCTCAGCGAGACCTGGCAGGTTTCGCGTACCGGCGATCTCGCGCTGATCGGCCCGATCCGCGATTTCCTCAAGCGCCACGGCGGCTACCGCTCGTTCCTCTGGACCTTGCCCACTGGCGAACCGGTACGGGTGCGCGCCCAGGGCTGGCAATTGCGGCCGCGCGGCAACGGCGTGTTCACCCTGAACACCACCTTCCAGCAAGTCTTCAATCCGTGAGGTAAGCATGACCATCACAGCCGATGACCAGGCCCTCGAGCCTGGGGCGCTGGTGCGCCTGTTCGACCTGGATTGCACCGGGTTCGGCGGCGAGATGCTGCGCTTCCACGGCCACCTGCAGCAGGGGCCGATCCACTGGCAGGGCAACGCCTACCAAGCTTGGCCGCTGGAGGCGCGCGGCTTCGAGCAGCGCGGCGACGGCCGGGCCAGTTCGCCGACCCTTAGCGTGGGCAACATCGACGGCAGCATCAGCGCGCTCTGCCTGTTCTTCGATGGCCTGGTAGGCGCGCGCCTGACCGTGCGCGAGACCTATGCGCACTACCTGGATGCGGCCAACTTCACCGAAGGCAACCCGCAGGCCGACCCCTCCCAGGAGCGCCTGAACATCTGGTTCCTCGAGCAGAAGACCGCCGAGAACAGCGTCCAGGTGACCTGGGAGCTGTCCGCTCCGCCGGACTTCCAGGGCCAGCAGATCCCGGCGCGCCAGATCACCTCGCTGTGCCACTGGTGCATCACCAACGAGTACCGCGGGCAGGACTGCAACTACACCGGCACGGCGATGTTCGATGCCGACGGCAATCCGGTGGACGATCCGGCGCTGGACCGCTGCGGCGGCCGGGTCAGCGATTGCAAGCTGCGCTTCGGCGCGGACAACCCGCTGTCCCACGGCGGCTTCGCCGGCGCCGGCCTGGTCAGGATGTGAGCATGGAACTGAGCCGCAGCCTACAGCGGGCCATCGCCGCACACGCCGCCCGCGAGCATCCGCGCGAATGCTGCGGGCTGATCGTTCGCGGTGCGCGTCAACGCCGCTACGTGGCCTGTCGCAACGCAGCCGGATCGCCCAGCGAGCACTTCGTGATCGATCACCAGGACTGGTGCGCCGCCGAGGACCAGGGCGAGGTCCTGGCCATCGTCCACAGCCACCCGGACGTTCCGGCCACGCCGAGCATGGCCGATCGGGTCAGTTGCGAACTGCATGGTCTGCCCTGGGTGATCCTGTCCTGGCCGGAAGGCGATGTCGCGCATCTAGCGCCGGAGGGCTATCGGGCGCCGCTGCTCGGCCGCGAGTTCGCCCACGGCGTGCTCGACTGCTGGAGCCTCTGTCGCGACTGGTACCGCCGCGAGGCAGGTCTGGAGCTTCCGGACTATCCGCGCCGCGACGGTTGGTGGGAAACCGGCGAGAGCCTCTACGAGCAGCACTATGCGGCGGCTGGATTCCGGCCGGTGCCGCTGGCCGGAATCCGCCGCGGCGACATGCTGGTGATGCAGGTCGGGAGGGCGCTGCACCCGAACCACGCGGGCATCTACCTGGGCAATGACTGGCGTCTGGACAGCGAGCCGGTCCAGGCGCTCGGCGGCGACGGACCGTTCCTGCTGCACCACCTGTACGGACGGCTGTCGACCCGCGACGTGTTCGGCGGACCCTGGATCGAACGCACGCGCCTGGTCTTGCGGCACACGCGGATGCCGCAGTGAACGACATATTCAAGCGAGCCGTCGGAATCGGCTCTTTACGAGAGGAACAGGTCCATGAATGACACCCTGAGTCAGGGCCTAACCACCATCCGTCTATACGGGGTTCTGGGTAAGCGCTTCGGCCGCATGCACGGCCGGTTATTGGAAAGCGGCACGGTACGCGAGGCGATGAGCGCCCTGAAGCACACCATGGAGGGATTCGAGACGTTCATGCGCGAGGCGGAATCGAAAGGGCTGACCTTCGCCGTGTTCCGTGGGCGTACCAACCTGTCCGGCGAGCAACTGGACATGCGCGGACGCGAGGATATCCGCATCGTGCCGTTGGTGATCGGGAGCAAGCAGTCCGGATTGTTTCAGACGGTATTAGGAGCTGCACTCATTGCCGTAGGTGTCTTCGCAACGAGTCTTACGCTCGGGACAAGCACGTTTCTGATCTCTGCCGGCGCCAGCATGATGCTCGGTGGCGTCATGCAGATGCTCAGCCCCCAACCCAAGGGCCTGAAGGGCCGAGAGGCCCCCGAGAACGCCCCCAGCTATGCCTTCGGCGGCCCGGTCAACACCATCGCCCAGGGCCATCCGGTCGGCGTGCTCTACGGCAAGCGCCGCATCGGCGGCGCGGTGATCAGCGCCGGCATCTATGCCGAGGACCGGCTGTAGCCGGCAACGCCGTAACAGGCCCGCCATGCGCGGGCGTTTTTTTGCCTGAAGGAACGTCATGAACAAGACCATCACGGGCCACAAGGGTGGCAGCAAGAAGCCGCGCCAGCCGGTGGAGATGCCGGACTCGGTGCGCTCGATCGCGCGGGCGAAGATTCTCCTGGCACTGGGCGAAGGCGAGTTTGACGGTGGCGTCGACGGCCGTTCGATCTACCTGGACGATACGCCGCTGCTGGCGGCGGACGGCTCGGTGAACTTCCCCGGAGTGACCTGGGAGTTCCGTCCGGGCTCGGTGGACCAGGAACACATTGCCGGTGTGCCCGCCGTGGAAAACGAACTGGCGGTCGGCGTCGAACTCAAGAGTGACGCGCCCTGGGTCCGCGCGGTGAACAACACCCAGCTCTCGGCGGTGCGCCTGCGCCTGTCCTGGCCGGCCATCCAGCGCCAGCAGGAAAACGGTGACGTGGTCGGCTACCGCATCGACTACGCGATCGACATCGCCGTCGACGGCGGTGCCTGGCAGGAAGCGCTGAAGGCTTCGCTGGACGACAAGTCCACCAGCCGCTACGAGCGCTCCCACCGTGTCGACCTGCCGGAGGCGCGGAGCGGCTGGCAGGTGCGCGTGCGCCGCCTGACGCCGAACCAGAACAACAACCGCGTCGCCGACACCATGCGGGTCGAGGCGATCACCGAGGTGATCGACGCCAAGCTGCGCTATCCGAACACCGCGCTGCTGTTCGTCGAGTTCGATGCCAGCCAGTTCCAGAGCATTCCGCAGATATCGGTGGAAGCGCGCGGCCGGCGGGTGCGGGTGCCGAGCAACTACGATCCGCAGACCCGTAGCTACAGCGGCACCTGGGACGGCTCGTTCAAGTCGGCCTGGACCAGCAACCCGGCCTGGCACTGGTACGACATCGTGTTGCACAAGCGCTTCGGCCTCGGTCGGCGGATCGACGCGAGCATGGTCGACAAGTGGTCGCTGTACCGCATCGCCCAGTACTGCGACCAGTCGGTGCCCGACGGCAAGGGCGGCCAGGAGCCGCGCTTCAGCTGCAACCTGTACCTGCAGAGTCGCGCCGAAGCCTGGACAGTGCTGCGCGACCTGGCAGCGATCTTCCGCGGCATGTCCTACTGGTCCGGCGCGGAAATGGTGGCGGTATCCGACATGCCGGAGGACGAGGCCTACACCTTCTCACCGTCGAACACCGTGCGTGGCGACGACGGCAGCCACTTCAACTACAGCAGCAGCCGCCAGCGCGATCGCCACACCCTGGCCCTGGTCAACTACGACAATCCGGGCAACGGTTACCAGAGCCAACCGGTAGCGGTGAACAATGACCGCGCGCAGCGCCGCTACGGCATCAGCCAGTTGGAGATCACCGCGATCGGTTGCACCTCCGAGGGCGAGGCGCAGCGGCGTGGCCAGTGGGCGCTGCTGACCGAGGAGCTGGAGCAGGACGCGGTGACCTTCCGCACCGGCATGGATGGCCGTGGGCTGGCGCCGGGGAAGATCATCGCCGTAGCCGACCCGGTCAAGTCCGGCAAGCAGATCGGCGGACGCCTGAGCGCGGTGGATGGCCGCGCGCTGACCCTCGACCGCGACGTCGAGGCTCGACCCGGCGATCGCCTGCTGGTCAACCTGCCGAACGGCAAGGCCGAGGCGCGCACCGTCCAGTCGGTGGTCGGCCGCGTGCTGAGCGTGACCGCCGCCTATTCGGAGACGCCTCGGCCCCAGGGGCAGTGGGCGCTGCAGAGCAACAGCCTGACCACCCAGCGCTTCCGCATCATGAGCATCACCCGGCCGGAGGACAATCTTTTCGAGATCACCGCGCTGCAACACAACGCGAGCAAGTTCGACGCCATCGACAACGGTGCGCGCATCGAGCTGCCGCCGGTCACCAGCATTCCGCCGGGCGTGCAGGCGCCGCCGCAGAACGTGCGGATCAAGGCTTTCACCAAGGTCGACCAGGGGTTGGCGGTGACCAGCCTGTCGGCCTCCTGGGATGCCGCGCCGAACGCGGTGGCCTACGAGGCCGAATGGCGCAAGGACTCGGGCAACTGGGTGCGGGTGCCGCGAACCTCGGCGCTCGGTTTCGACGTGCCGGGCATCTATGCCGGTCGCTATCTGGTGCGGGTACGCGCCTTGAACGTGATGGAGGTCGGCTCGGTCTACGCCAGCAGTGTGGAAACCGCTCTCGAGGGCAAGACCACGCCGCCGCCGGCGCTGGCCTACCTGCGCTGCGTGGCCGGCCCCTGGCGCATCGGCCTGGAGTGGGGGTTCCCGGCCAGCGGCGCAGCGGACACCGCCTACACCGAGATCCAGCAGTCCGCCACGCCCGGTGGCAGCGAGGAGACCGCACGGGCGCTGGGCCTGTTCGCCTACCCAGGCAATACCCACCTGGTATCGCCGATACCGGCCGGCGAACGGCTGGCGTTCCGCGGTCGCTTGATCGACCGTAGCGGCAACGTCGGCGCCTGGTCGAACTGGGTCACCGGCACCAGCTCCAGCGACGCCAGCGAATACAACCAGTTGATCACCCAGGAGTACGTCGAGTCGGCGCTGGGCCAGCAGTTCTTCTCCGATATCGAACGGATGCAGGTGGATATCGGGGGCTTGCAGAAGCAGGTCGGCGACCTCGCCGACGTTCTGCTGTACGACCCGGCCAAGGTCTACGCGAAGAACGACATGGTGCGACAGGGGCAGCGGTTGTACCAGGCACTGAAGGCTGTGCCGGCGAAGACGGCGCCGCCGAACGCGGCCTACTGGTCCGATATCGGCCAGTCGCTGGAAACTGCCAACGGGCTGGCGCAGCAGGTGGCGAGCCATACCGCTGAAATCAGCGAACTCGACGGCAGGATCGAAGCAGCGGCATCGAATCTGGATGTGCTGCAAGCTGCCGCCCGCGGGGAAGCTGCGACCGGAGAGAAGGCGGATGCGCTGAAGGGCTGGGACACCATTGCTCGAGCTGCCACCGAAGTCACCGTGCGGGCGAACGAGGACGAAGCGCAGGCGAAGCGGACGAGCTTGCTTGAGGCGTGGACCGGGACGGCGGAGGGCAGGATCGCCACCGTCGAGTCGGTCGTTGCGTCGAACAATGCCGTAACCGTCCAGCGCCTGGATCAGCTATCCGGCCAGGTCGCGAGCAATGCCTCGGCCATCAGCACCGAACAGACCGTCCGCGCCAACGCGGACAGCGCCCTGGGACAGCGGGTGGATACCGTCAGCGCACGCACCGATACCAACGAGGCGAACATCCAGACCACATCTCAAGCGGTTACCTCGCTGGATGGCAGCGTCAAGGCGCTCTACAGCGTGAAGCTCCAGGCGCATGCCAACGGGCAGAAGTACGCCGCTGGCTGGCAACTGGGCTTCGACAGCGGTACGAGTGTGACGACCATGGCGTTCCAGGCTGATCGGTTCCTCTGGTTCAACAGTTCCAGCGGGCAGACCGTGGCGCCGGTTTCGATCGTCGGCGGCCAGATGTTCATCAACAACGCGATGATCCAGGACGGCTCGATCACCAACGCGAAGATCGGCAACGTGATTCAGTCGAATAACTACGTGCAAGGCGTGAGCGGCTGGAAACTTGGGAAAAATGGAGTCTTGGAAATCAACGGAACAGTAGCAGGGCAAGGAAGAGTTGAGATAACAAACTCTGTTTTCAAGGTTTACGACTCCAACAATCGATTACGCGTCAGGCTTGGAATATGGGTGTGATATGACAGCTGGCCTTCAAACTTGGGATGCAAATGGGAACCTGATTACTGACACAGCAACGAGGATCGGAACAATACTTGGTAGCGTTGAGTCTGGAACATCGCCAGGCTCAATAAGTGTTCCTGATCTTTCCTTGGGAAATCCGTTCTGTTACGTGCTTACAGGTGCAAACGTATATGGGGACGTTATCCCGCCGTCTGTGACGTTTTCAGGTAATGCTTTAAGTTGGGGGTTTTACGGAGGAGACTCTTACACAGTAAGGGTTAGTGCAAAAATAGTATATGGAATTTTCTAATTATGGCAGGTCTGCAGATATTCAATGACTACAATACAATACAGTTTGACGATAATTATCATGCTCCAATATTGATAAGTAAATCTACTGTTAGTGTTAGGCAAAGAAGGCCTGCTCCTTATGATGCTGGGTCTTTTGGCGCTCTTGAAGTTTTTGCAAAAGACCCGCTTTTATTTATGGGGAACACGTACGGCGGAGCGGTAACGGTTTCATCTAGGGAGGAAGTGTATTCCGGGTTCTGGAGATTTACACTTGTCGCAGACTCTTTTTCTGGAACTGATGCAGATGTGTACGTTTTTGATAATGCACCACCTCAGTCAAGCGAGTTTGGGCTTCAAATATATAAACCTGACGGCATAACTCTTGGATTTGATAGCGGATCTAAGTATTTGCGCCTATCAGATGTTCTGCAGGCGTCTTCAGGGATTACATCAAGTTTCAGCTTGCCGCCTGGGAGGCAGTATGCTGCAATGCTCTCCTACTCTAGGACCGATATCGTAGATGGCCCATCTGAGCCTTTTCGGTCTTGGTTTACAAGAAGAGAAGGTCTTTCGATAAGCGCATCGTCAGTGGCTACTTCATTTGTCGCGGTTTTTAAATTTCCTTCATCAAGATCATCAGTGCGACAGCCTGGTGCAGTAGCGCCGCAAGTTGTCCTGGCCGATATAACTGACTACTAATATTCAGATCGGCGGACCTGGGCAAGACGCAATACGAATACCTTTCCCATGGCCTCTTCTGGCCATTGCATAACAGGAGGACTCTCTATGGCGTGGTACTCAGCCGGAACCGTTGCCGTGACCGCAAATAGCCCGACCGTTACCGGTACTGGCACACAGTTCTCGTCCAATACCCGGGTCGGCGATGCATTTCGTGGCCCCGATGGTCGTTGGTACGAGGTCACAAACGTCGCCAGTTCGACGGTCATCTCGATCAAACCCAACTACCAGGGCAGCACCGCCAGCGGCCAGCCCTATGCAGTGGCGCCGATCCTGGGCTACGACAAGGACCTATCAGATCGTTTCAACCAGATCGCGATGGACTGGGGGGCGACCCTTGCGGGCATAAAGCCGTGGGCCCTGTCCAATACCGGCACGCAAGCGCAGGCGGACATGGGAATGACGGCGGTGGGGCGGGGACTCAACGCCGCAGCGACTGCTGAGAATGCCCTGAGCTTTATTGGTGGCATGCCGAAGTCGATGTCCAATCTGCGGGCTGTCAGCGACGCCAATAATGTCCCGAACGAATGCGGGTTCTACGGCATCAGCGTCGGCCCTTGGGCGAACCTGCCGCCGGGCATTGATTCGCTGAACCCGGTTGGCTCGATGCTCTACCACCAACCCTACGATGCAAGTACCGTTGTGCAAATGTTCATCCCGCGTACGTCGGATCTCGCATATTTCCGCCGGAAGGCTGCCGGTACGTGGTCCACCTGGATGCGGTTCTTGACCGATAGGCAGCTCTCCGGGACCGTGAGCAATGACGGAAGTGGAGTACCAAACGGCGCAATCATCCAGCGCGGGAGTAACGTGAACGGAGAGTACGCCCGGTTCGCGGATGGTACGCAAATCTGCTGGCGCCGGTATGCTGCTGCGTTAGACGTAATCAACCAATCCGGAAGCCTGTTCATAACTCCAGGCGGCACGACTCTGACGTTCCCGGCCGCGTTCGTTAGCGCGCCCGTAGTCTCCGACGCTACGATCAGAAATACCGGATACTCTGGGCGTGGTTGGGGAGCTGTGTACTCGGTAGATGCGACAAGCTGTGCGTGGTACGGATTTTCGACAACATATGCGCTTGCGGCATTGCTGCCGGGCTTTATCGCTACGGGGAGGTGGTTCTGATGATCATCACTCTTTCTCCGTATTTACCGCTCCCTGAAAGCGACGAGCACCTGTCGCTGAGCAGGACTGGCGATGTGCTCACCGTGAACGGTCAGCCGTTCGACTTCACACCGCTACCGGAGGGCGGTGAACTGCCGGCTGAGGCGATTGGATCGGAGTGGTTCGCTGGTTCCGTAGTGCGACGCGCCGGCCGCATCCAACTGATCCTGCGGTTCCCGCTTGCCGCCGATGCCAGTGGCGCCGCTCGCTTCCCTGAACCGTTGCTGATCGAGGCCGATGGACCTGTGGAGTTGCCGCGATGATCGATTGGAGCAAGGTAAAGACCGCAGAACAGCAGGCGCAAGAGCGCAGGCAGGCTGAGTACGATGCCGCAGCCGCGGCGCGGGCAAATGCCTACCGCCTGGAGAGTGACCCGCTCAAGACCGAGGCTGAATTCGATGCGATCAAGGCCGGCACCGAGCCGGACTACTCTGACTGGATCGCCAAGGTAGAAGAGATCAAGGGGCGATACCCACTTCCTTGAATCCGCCCGTCATGTAAGCAGGCTTCAGCGCCACCCCGAAGCCTGTCTTGACAGTAGCATCCCCTGCGCCGGCCGCTCCGGCCGGCGCTCTTCCCGACATCCCGCTGTTGCACCCATCCTCCCCACTGGGCTATGTTCCCCAACATGGCTCCGTGAGACCGCTATCGTGATCCACCTCAGCAGCATCATCACCTCCCTCATCAAGGCATTCGCCCGTTGGCGCTGGCGCGCCTGACTTCTTCTTCGCCGGCCTGGCCGGTCACGTCTCCCTGCGTCCCCCGTTTTCCACAGGCATAATGCCGACGATCCACTCCCCCTTCCTCCGCGAGCACGCCGGGAAACGGGTGTGGCGAAAGCCGGGTGATGCGATTCGCATAAGAATGAAATCAAGAGGTTACAGCCAGCATGCTGCTGATGATCGATAACTACGACTCCTTCACCTACAACCTGGTGCAGTACTTCGGCGAACTCAAGGCCGAGGTCAAGGTGGTGCGCAACGACGAACTGAGCGTGGAACAGATCGAGGCCCTGGCGCCCGAGCGCATCGTCCTTTCCCCCGGTCCCTGCACCCCCAACGAGGCCGGCGTCTCGCTGGCCGTTATCGAGCGCTTCGCCGGCAAGCTGCCGCTGCTCGGTGTCTGCCTTGGCCATCAGAGCATCGGCCAGGCCTTCGGCGGCGAAGTGGTGCGGGCGCGGCAGGTGATGCACGGCAAGACCAGCCCGATCCACCACAAGGACCTCGGCGTGTTCGCCGGCCTGGCCAATCCCCTGACGGTGACGCGCTACCACTCGCTGGTGGTGAAGCGAGAGAGCCTGCCGGAATGCCTGGAGATCACCGCCTGGACCCAACATGCCGACGGATCGCTCGACGAGATCATGGGCGTACGCCACAAGACCCTGAATGTCGAGGGCGTGCAGTTCCATCCCGAGTCCATCCTCACCGAGCAGGGCCACGAGTTGCTGGCCAACTTCCTCCGCCAGCAGGGCGGTGTGCGTGGGGAGGGCAACTGAGATGGATATCAAGGGAGCCCTCAATCGCATCGTCAACCAGCTCGACCTGACCACCGAGGAAATGCAGGCGGTCATGCGCCAGATCATGACCGGGCAATGCACCGACGCGCAGATCGGCGCCTTCCTGATGGGCATGCGGATGAAGAGCGAAACCATCGACGAGATCGTCGGCGCGGTGGCGGTGATGCGCGAACTGGCCGACGGCGTGCAGTTGCCTACGCTGAAGCATGTGGTCGACGTGGTCGGCACCGGCGGCGATGGCGCGAACATCTTCAACGTATCCTCGGCGGCGTCCTTCGTGGTCGCCGCCGCTGGCGGCAAGGTCGCCAAACACGGTAACCGCGCGGTCTCCGGCAAGAGCGGCAGCGCCGACTTGCTGGAAGCCGCCGGCATCTACCTGGAGCTGACCTCCGAACAGGTGGCGCGTTGCATCGACACCGTCGGCGTCGGGTTCATGTTCGCCCAGGTCCACCACAAGGCGATGAAGTACGCCGCCGGTCCGCGCCGCGAGCTGGGCTTGCGGACTCTGTTCAACATGCTTGGCCCACTGACCAACCCGGCGGGAGTCAGGCACCAGGTGGTCGGGGTGTTCACCCAGGAACTGTGCAAGCCGCTGGCTGAAGTGCTCAAGCGTCTCGGCAGCGAGCATGTGCTGGTGGTGCATTCGCGCGACGGGCTGGACGAGTTCAGTCTGGCCGCGGCGACCCACATTGCCGAGTTGAAGGACGGCGAGGTACGCGAGTACGAAGTGCGTCCCGAGGACTTCGGGATCAAGAGCCAGACCCTGATGGGGCTGGAGGTCGACAGTCCGCAGGCCTCGCTGGAACTGATCCGCGACGCTTTGGGGCGGCGCAAGACCGAGGCTGGGCAGAAGGCCGCCGAGCTGATCGTGATGAATGCCGGCCCGGCACTGTACGCTGCCGATCTGGCGACCAGCCTGCACGAGGGCATTCAACTGGCCCACGATGCCCTGCACACCGGGCTGGCACGGGAGAAGATGGACGAACTGGTGGCCTTCACCGCCGTTTACAGAGAGGAGAACGCACAGTGAGTGTGCCGACGGTTCTGCAGAAGATCCTCGCCCGCAAGGCCGAGGAGGTCGCCGAGCGCCGTGCGCGCGTCAACCTGGCCGAGGTCGAGCGGCTGGCGCGTAGCGCCGATGCGCCGCGCGGCTTCGCCAATGCCCTGCTGGAGCGGGCCAAGCGCAAGGAGCCGGCAGTGATCGCCGAGATCAAGAAGGCATCGCCGAGCAAGGGCGTGCTGCGCGAACACTTCGTCCCGGCAGAGATCGCCCGCAGCTACGAGGCGGGTGGCGCGGCGTGCCTGTCGGTGCTCACCGACGTGGACTTCTTCCAGGGCGCCGATGCCTATCTGAAGGAAGCGCGGGCCGCCTGTGCGCTGCCGGTGATCCGCAAGGACTTCATGATCGATCCGTACCAGATCGTCGAGGCGCGGGCGATCGGTGCCGACTGCATCCTGCTGATCGTCTCGGCGCTGGACGACGTGCTGATGGCCGAACTGGCGGCGACTGCCAAGTCGGTCGGTCTCGACGTACTGGTCGAAGTGCATGACGGCACCGAGCTGGAACGTGCACTGAAGACCCTGGACACGCCGTTGGTGGGCATCAACAACCGCAACCTGCACACCTTCGAGGTGAGCCTGGAAACCACCCTCGACCTGTTGCCGGAAATTCCCCGCGACCACCTGGTGGTCACCGAGAGCGGTATTCTCAACCGGGCCGACGTGGAGCTGATGGAAGTCAGCGAGGTCTACGCCTTCCTGGTTGGCGAGGCGTTCATGCGGGCCGACGATCCTGGCCTCGAACTGAAGCGCCTGTTCTTCCAGGAGCGTGGCGGCGTGGTGCTGGGCGCCGATCCTGACTGATCCGCGCTGTCGAACCCCATGAAAAAGGCCGGTTGCGACCGGCCTTTTTCATGGGTGCTGTTCAGCGGGTGCCGAAGACCACCATGGTCTTTCCTTTCACATGCACCAGGCCCTGCTCCTCCAGGCTCTTCAGCACGCGTCCGACCATTTCCCGCGAGCAGCCGACGATCCGGCCGATCTCCTGGCGGGTGATCTTGATCTGCATGCCGTCCGGGTGGGTCATGGCGTCCGGTTGCTGGCACAGGTCCAGCAAGGTGCGGGCCACGCGTCCGGTGACGTCGAGGAAGGCCAGGTCGCCCACCTTGCGGGTGGTCTTGCGCAGGCGGTCGGCCATCTGGCTGCCGAGGGTGTAGAGGATCTCCGAGTCCTGCTGCGACAGTTCGCGGAACTTCGCATAGCTGATCTCGGCGACTTCGCATTCCACCTTGGCACGAACCCAGGCGCTGCGTTCCTGTTCGCTGCCTTCCTTTTCGAACAATCCCAGCTCGCCGAAGAAATCACCGCTGTTGAGGTAGCCGATGATCATTTCGCGGCCGTCGTCGTCCTCGATGAGGATGGTGACCGAACCCTTGATGATGAAGAACAGCGTTTCGCAGCGATCGCCGGCATAGATGATGGTGCTCTTTGCGGTGTAGCGGCGGCGGTGACAGTGTGCGAGCAGCTTGTCTAGGTGTTTGAGTTTGGGTGTGTGGGTAATAGCTACCATGCCCGAGTCCCGAAAGAATAAAGAATATGCCTGACGTACAAGGCGATGTTTTTTTGAGTTCTTATGGAGAGACCTGCCAGGGCCCGGGAGCTCAGCGGAGAACTCCCCCCAACCGGGCAGATCAGGAAGTGTGCCAGTAAACCGCGTCCAGCTTAACAGACGGACCATGAAGGTCGATGTGATTTTGCGACGCAGCTATCAGGACTGTGATCCCGTACTGTCCTTGGGCCCTGTGCTAAGCTGGCGCCCTTTGCCGGCGGGAGTCTGAACGATGAAAGCGCGTATCCAGTGGGCGGGCGAGGCGATGTTCCTCGGCGAGTCCGGTAGCGGCCACGTGGTGGTCATGGACGGTCCGCCGGACCATGGCGGACGCAACCTCGGGGTGCGCCCTATGGAGATGGTCCTGATCGGCCTCGGCGGCTGCACCAACTTCGATGTGGTCAGCATCCTGAAGAAGGCGCGCCAGCCGGTGGAGAGCTGCGAAGCCTTCCTCGAGGCCGAAAGGGCCGACGAGGAGCCCAAGGTGTTCACGAAGATCCACGTGCACTTCGTGGTCAAGGGCCGCGGTCTCAAGGAGGCCCAGGTCAAGCGCGCGGTGGAGCTGTCGGCGGAGAAATACTGCTCGGCGTCGATCATGCTCGGTCGCGGCGGGGTGGAGATCACCCACGACTACGAGATCGTCGAACTCGGCTGAGACGACATCCGGTCATCATAAAAGGGGCGCAAACTCTGGCGGAGGCTTGATTGGCTCTGCATAATGCGCCCCTTTTTTCGTGCCGCGCGATTCCGTCGGGCGGCCGTTCAGTTCGGAAGATTCTTCCGCTCTGATAGACGTTTCCCGAGCCATCCCGGTCGGGTGACCAATGGCGCCAGCCGGCGCCCGTGCAACTCAACAAACCACAATCGCCATCGCGAAGAGGTGTTAACCGTCCTACGCAGGTGCGTCGTTCGCATCTGACGGGCATGCCCCAACCCTGCGGCAGAGCCGCAAGCAACCGAGAGAGTTCCCCACGGTGAAAAGCAAACTCAAGCTCCACGGGTTCAACAACCTGACGAAGACCTTGAGCTTCAACATCTACGACATCTGCTACGCCGAGACGCCCGAAGACCTCCAGGCCTACGTGCAGTACATCGACGAAGAGTATGACGCGGAGCGTCTGACGCAGATTCTTACCGATGTTGTCGACATCATCGGCGCCAATATCCTGAACATCGCGCGTCAGGACTACGACCCCCAGGGCGCCAGCGTGACCATCCTGATCTCCGAGCAGCCGGTCACTCCGACCGACAGCCAGATCGAAGAGTCCCCGGGCCCGCTGCCGGACACCATCCTGGCGCACCTGGACAAGAGCCACATCACCGTGCATACCTACCCGGAAATCCATCCGGTGGACGGCATCGCGACCTTCCGCGTGGACATCGACGTTTCCACCTGCGGAGTGATCTCCCCGCTGAAGGCCCTGAACTACCTGATCCACCAGTTCGACTCGGACATCGTCACGGTCGACTATCGGGTCCGCGGCTTCACCCGCGACATCGAGGGGCGCAAGCATTTCATCGACCACGAGATCAACTCGATCCAGAACTATCTCTCCGACGACACGCGCGAGGCCTACCAGATGACCGACGTGAACGTGTACCAGGAGAACCTGTTCCACACCAAGATGCTGCTCAAGGACTTCGAACTGGAGAACTACCTGTTCGGCGACGCTACCCGGACGCTCTCGGCGGAACAGCGTGAGCAGGTCACGGAACGGCTCAAGCACGAAATGCTGGAGATCTTCTACGCGCGCAACATGCCGCGCTGATCGCACACGAGAAAGAAAAAGCCCGCTTCGAGCGGGCTTTTTCATGCGTGCGATTCAGATGCGGTAGGTGCTCTTGGTCATCACCTTCGCCAGCAGGCTCATGCCCAGCTTCACCGGTGCCGGGAAGCGCAGGCCGCCGGCGGCCAGGGCGTTGCTCGAATGCTGTTCCTCGTCGATACGCATCTGCTCGAGGATGGCACGGGATTTCCGATCCTCCTGGGGAATCTGCGCCAGGTGTTCGTCCAGATGCTTGCACACCTGGTCTTCGGTGGCGGCGACGAAGCCCAGGCTGACCCGGTCGCTGACCAGCCCGGCGGCGGCACCGACGCCGAAGGACAGGCCGTAGAAGATCGGATTGAGGACGCTGGGACGGCTGCCCAACTGGCGGATGCGTTGCTCGCACCAGGCCAGGTGGTCGATCTCCTCCTCGGCGGCTTCCTCCATCGCCTCGCGGACCTCGGGCAGCTTGGCGGTCAGCGACTGGCCCTGGTACAGCGCCTGGGCGCAGACCTCGCCGGTGTGGTTGATGCGCATCAGGCCGGCGATATGGCGGGTGTCTTCCTCGCTCAGTTCGCCATCGGGTTCCACGATGGCCGGCGACGGTCGCGCCGGCTGGCCGCTGAACGGCAGCAGGGTGCGCAGGGCGGAGTCGGCCTGCAGCAGGAAACGGTCGATGGGCGAATAGTGGCGGTCGGCGGACATGGCGCACCTCCGGAAACGAAAGATCGCACCAGTTTACCGGAAGTGCGCTGATAGCAGGATGTTGCGGACGGGCTGCGATGTCGCAGCGCCAGCAGGGATTCAACCCGGCGGCCAGTGCATCTGGCGTTGACCCAGCACGTGCATGTGGATGTGGTGCACGGTCTGCCCGCCAAGGTCGTTGCAGTTCATCACCACACGGAAGCCTTCCTCGCAGCCCTGCTCCCGGGCCAGGCGCTGGGCGGTGAAGAGGATATGGCCTGCCAGCGGCCGGTCGGCCTCGGTCAGGTGCTCGAGGGTGGGAATGTGCCTTTTCGGGATGACCAGGAAGTGCACCGGCGCCTGCGGGCCGATATCGTGAAACGCGACAACTTCCTCGTCTTCGTAGAACTTGCGCGCGGGAACTTCCCCCGCCACGATCTTGCAGAACAGACAGTCCATGGGCGATTCCTCCGGCCTCGGGTGCTTTCCCGAGTGTAGCGGTGCCCGTCGCGACCGCCCAAGCGTGAAGGAGCCGCAGTGAAGAACGACATACACGACCTCGGCCTGGTCCTGGATTCCCGGGTCAAGCTGATCCTGATCGAGTCCTGGGACGAGCCGAAGGTGATGGAAACCCTCACCGGCCTGGCGGTCAGGCGCGGCCTTGGCCTGTATGCCTGGTCGGTGACCGAGGGCGTGCAGCGCCTGGGCTTCGGCGGCGAGCCGCTGGGCGGGGAGGAGAGCCGCGACCCGGTCGCGGCGTTGCGCTTGATCAAGCACGATCAGCAGGCGAATCTCTACGTGCTCTGCGACCTGCATCCTTTCCTTGGCGACAGCCCGACCCTGGTGCGCCTGCTCAAGGAAATCGCCATGGCCGAAGGCAATCATCGACCGACCGTGGTGCTGGTGTCCCATGCGCTGAAGCTGCCGGCCGAGGTGCAGCGCTTCGCCGCGCGGTTCTCGCTGTCCCTGCCCAGCGAGGACGAACTGCTCGGCATCGTCCGCGAGGAAGCGACGCGCTGGAGCGAGCGCAACCGTGGTGCCCGCGTGCGCACCGACAACCGGACCCTGCAGCAGGTGGTGAAGAACCTGCGCGGGCTCAGCCATGCCGAGGCGCGACTGCTGGCGCGCAACGTGATCTGCAACGATGGAGCGATCACCCAGGAGGACCTGCCCGAGCTGAACCGCACCAAGTTCCAGCTACTCGACCTAGAGGGCGTGCTGAGCTTCGAGTACGACACCGCGCGCTTCGCCGAGGTCGGCGGGCTTGCCGCGCTCAAGCGCTGGCTCGGCGAGCGTCAGTCGGCGTTCCTCGCCGGCACGCCTGGCGACCAGCCGAAGGGCATGATGCTGGTCGGCGTACAGGGCGCCGGCAAGAGCCTGGCGGCCAAGGCGGTGGCCGGCCTCTGGGGCTTGCCGTTGCTGCGTCTGGATTTCGCCTGTCTCTACAACAAGTACTTCGGCGAAACCGAGCGCAACCTGCGCGAGGCGCTGCGCCTGGCCGAACAGATGGCGCCCTGCGTGCTGTGGATGGATGAAGTGGAGAAGGGCATTTCTGGTGGCGACCAGGACAACGGCGTCAGTCAGCGCGTGCTGGGTACCCTGCTGACCTGGATGGCCGAGCGCGAGGCGCCGGTCTTCATGGTCGCCACCGCGAACGCTATCGACCGCCTGCCGCCCGAACTGATCCGCAAGGGACGCTTCGACGAATTGTTCTTCGTCGACCTGCCGACGCCGGAGGTTCGCGCCGAGATCTTCCGCATCCACCTGCAACGCCGCGAGCTGGAGCCGGCACAGTTCGACCTCCTTCTGCTGGCGGCTGCCAGCGAGGGTTTCAGCGGGGCGGAGATCGAGCAGGCGGTGGTGGCGGCACTGTACGCCGGGCAGGCGCGACAGCAGGCGGTGGATCAGGAGCTGTTGCTCAGGGAGCTGTCGCGAACCTCGCCGCTGTCGGTGCTGATGGCGGAAAAGCTCGCCGCGCTGCGGACCTGGGCCAAGGGGCGGGCGGTGCCGGCAGACTGAGCCGACGGCTAACCTCGTTGCCCTGCGAGGAGAGGCCGATCAACCCCGTGGGACGGAGGGTACCGCCGAGGCGTTGATCCGCGCGGCGAGTCGGCGCACCAGCCAGCGTGGCGCCAGGCGTGGGCTCAGCGCCAGCAGGCGATTGCGCCAACCGGGGACGATCAGGGCGCGGTTCTTGTCCAGCCCGCGCAGGGCCAGCAGCGCGACTTCCTCCGGGGTCATCATCAGCTTGCTCCGGTCGAGCCTGCCGAGCCGCATCCCGGCTTCCCGGAAGAATGCCGTGCGGGTTGGCCCAGGGCACAGCACCGAGACCTTGACGCCGCGCTCTTTCAGTTCTTCCCGCAAGCCTTCCGAGAAGTGCAGGACGTAGGCCTTGCTGGCGTAGTAGTTGCTCATCCAGGCGCCGGGCTGGAAGGCGGCCACCGAGGCGATATTGAGTATCTGGCCACCGCCCTGTGCCACCATGCGGGCGCCGAGGGAGTGGCAAAGGCGGGCCAGGGCCAGGATGTTGAGTTCGATCAGTTCCTGTTCCCGCGCCCATTCCTGGTCGATGAAGGGGCCGGAGGTACCGATCCCGGCATTGTTAACCAGCAGGTCGATCTGTCGTTCGCCCTGTTCCAGTTCGTGCAACAACCCTGACAGTTGCAGCGGCTCGGAAAGATCGCAGGTGCGGAACAGCACTTCCACGCCGAAACGCTGCGCCAGCTCATAGGCGATGCTCTCCAGCGCGTCGCGCTGGCGCGCCACCAGGATCAGGGCGCGACCGCGCCGGGCCAGGGCTTCGGCTAGGGCCAGGCCGATACCGCTGGAAGCGCCGGTGATCAGGGCATAACGGGGCATTCGAGACTTCTCCGAAACGGACGGGGAATTGGACCCCGCCCGTCGCGAGGGGTTGCGTGGCTACTGTTGGTCGTCGTCTTCCATGGCCTCTGCCGCCGCCGTGGCGGCTTCATCGGCTTCGGCCGCCGCTGCGGCGGCCTGCTCGTCGGTGGTGTACGGGTCGGCTGGAGCGCTGGCGCCGCCGTCATAGTTCGCTCGCTCCAGGTAACCCTGGTAGGACGGCAGGGCGATGGCGGCGATGATACCGACTATCGGCAGCAGGATGATCAGACTGGCCAGGACTTTCACCCCGGTGCTGTTCGCCGGCGGCGGCGGACCGTAGCGGTTGGCGCCGGTGCTGCCGGGCAGGACCAGCATCAGGATGCCGAACACGCTGCCGACGAAGGGGACGAAGTTGAGCAGCCAGAGCCAGCCCGACCAGCCGAGGTCATGCAGGCGCTGCACGCCGATCATCACGGCGATGACGATGAAGGCGATCGAGGCCAGGGCGGTGACGGCCACGCCGACGGTTTCGCCGAGCAGGAAGCCCAGGCCCATGATGACCAGGAAGCACAGCGTCATCGCCATCGACCAGCCGAGATAGCGCAGGCGTCCGATCCGGCCGTTGGTGGTGAACACGTTCAGCTCGCCGAACTCGGGGAGGGCGTCGCCGACCTGGGCGCTGGGTGGTGTGTAGGGAGACGCGCCCGCAGCCGCGGTGGCCGCAGGCGCGGCGTTTTCGCCGAGCTGCGCCTGGCGTGCCAGGTACTTCTCGATGATGACGCCGCAGGCCGAACATTCCGCTCCGCTGGGCTGTTCATGGCCGCATTTCGGGCAGGTCATGGGAGGCAGGTCTTGCGCCGGGGTTTCCTCCGCGACCTGGGGGTTGTGATCGGGCGTTTCCACCAGGCTCAGGCTGGCCGCCAGGTCGACTTCCTTGTAGGCATTGGCGCCGGCCTGGCGCAAGGCGGTCAGGTAACGCTCCGCCTCGGCCTCTGGAAGTTCGCGTTTCAGCACCACCGGGCGACCGCCGAAGAGGGCGTCGATCTTGCCCGGTTCGCTCTTGAACAGGCGGGCGAGATTGTCCTTCACGGTTTCGAGCGATGCGTCGGGCATCAGCTCGCCGGAGAAGACGATCTTGAAGCGTTGGTCGGTCATGCAGGCATCCTTGTCAGCTGGGGTGAGAGAAATGCAGCCGACAGCCTAATCGGCGGCCTTGGCGCCCACAAGCGCGAGATGAGAACTCCCGCACAAGCCGGGGCGCCGTGACCCGGCGGTTTCAGCGCGGCCAGCGGTTGGCCAGGCGATCCATGTTCCGCAGGGCGGCGCGATATTCCCGGTCGAGGCGGGCGACCAACTCGTCGACGCCGGGCAAGTCGTCTATGTTGCCCGCGCCCTGGCCGGCGGACCACACGGTCTTCCAGGCCTTGGCCTCGTCGTTCACCGGCTTGAGTTTCTCGCCGTAGTTCATGTCTGCCTTGTCGGTCAGGCGCTTCAGATCGTAGCCGGCGGCCTCCAGGCTTTGCCGCATGAAGCTGGCCGGTACGCCGGACACCGCCGGGGTGTGCACGATGTCGGCGGCGCGTGCCTCCAGGATCATCTGCTTGTAGGCGTCGGAGGCATTGCTCTCGCGGGTGGCGATGAAGCGAGTGCCGAGATAGGCCAGGTCGGCGCCGAGCATCTGTGCGGCGAGAATCTCGTGGCCGTGGTTGATGCAGCCGGCCAACAGCAGGGTCTTGTCGAAGAACTGGCGGATTTCCGCGACCAGCGCGAAAGGGCTCCAGGTCCCGGCGTGCCCGCCCGCGCCGGCCGCCACCGCGATCAGGCCGTCGACCCCGGCCTCGGCGGCTTTTTCGGCGTGGCGGCGGGTGGTGACGTCGTGGAACACCAGGCCGCCGTAGCTATGCACAGCGTCTACCACTTCGCGCACTGCGCCGAGGCTGGTGATGACGATCGGTACGCGGTGCTCGACGCAGATCCGCAGGTCGGCCTGCAACCGCGGATTGGTGTTGTGGACGATCAGGTTCACCGCATAGGGCGCGGGATTGTCCAGCGCCTGCAGGCCGGCCCCGATTTCCTCCAGCCATCCCTCGAAGCCGCTGCTCTCGCGCTGGTTGAGCGCCGGGAAGCTGCCGACGATGCCGCTGCGGCAGCAGGCCAGCACCAACTGCGGGTTGGATACCAGGAACATCGGCGCGGCCACCATCGGCAGTCGCAGGCGTTGGTCGAGCAGGGCGGGCAAGGACATGGACAGGACTCCTGGGTCAGAAAGGTTTGAGCACCACCAGTAGGACGATCAGCAGCAGGAACAGTACAGGCACTTCGTTGAACCAGCGGTAGAACACATGGCTACGCCCTGCCTCGCCGCGGGCGAAGCGCTTGAGCATGGCGCCGCAGGCGTGGTGGTAGCCGATGAGCAGGACCACCAGGGTCAGCTTGGCGTGCAGCCAGCCTTGGCTCAGCCAGCCGGGGGTGAGATAGAGCATCCAGAGGCCAAGGACCAGGGTGGCGAGCATCGAGGGCATCATGATCCCCCGGTAGAGCTTGCGCTCCATGACGCAGAAGCGTTCCCGGCTGGTCTGGTCCTCGCTCATGGCGTGGTAGACGAACAGGCGCGGCAGGTAGAACAGGCCGGCGAACCAGCAGACTACGGCGATGATATGGAAGGCTTTGAGCCACAGGTACATCAGGACATCCTCTTGATCACGGTGCCCCGATAGTAGAGGGATGGCTGGAACGCGTCACCCTGGCGGCTTGCCGCTGTCTGATTTGCCGGCAGATATGGCCGCATAACAGGTAGGAACATTCGGATAGGGCCTCGCAGCAATTTCTGCCCGACGACCCCGCGGGCTAGACTGCCGACCGAAGGGCCGAACCGGTCGCAAAGCCGGACGCCCAGCGCTGTTCATGCCGGCGCTCGGCTCTTATCATTGGCCTCTTTTGGCTAGCTTGCCTCAGCGCGCGGAGTGATGGACAGATGATCAAGGTCGGCATCGTTGGCGGTACGGGTTATACGGGCGTGGAACTGCTGCGCCTGCTGGCGCAGCATCCGCAGGCCCGGGTGGAAGTGATCACTTCGCGTTCCGAGGCGGGGGTGAAGGTCGCCGACATGTACCCGAACCTGCGAGGTCATTATGACGACCTGCAGTTCAGCGTGCCGGACGTGCAGCGCCTCGGCGCCTGCGACGTGGTGTTCTTCGCCACGCCGCACGGCGTGGCGCACGCGCTGGCTGGCGAACTGCTGGACGCCGGGACCCGGGTCATCGATCTGTCCGCTGACTTCCGCCTGGCGGACGCCGAGGAGTGGGCGCGCTGGTACGGCCAGCCGCATGGCGCTCCGGCGCTGCTCGACGAGGCTGTCTACGGCCTGCCGGAAGTGAACCGCGAGAAGATCCGCCAGGCCCGCCTGATCGCCGTGCCGGGTTGCTACCCGACCGCGACCCAACTGGGCCTGATCCCGCTGCTGGAGGCCGGCCTGGCCGACGCCTCGCGGCTGATCGCCGATTGCAAGTCCGGGGTCAGCGGCGCCGGTCGGGGCGCCAAGGTTGGCTCGCTGTTCTGCGAGGCGGGCGAAAGCATGATGGCCTACGCGGTCAAGGGGCATCGGCATCTCCCGGAAATCAGCCAGGGCCTGCGTCGGGCCTCCGGCGGCGACGTCGGGCTGACGTTCGTACCGCACCTGACGCCAATGATCCGCGGTATCCATGCAACCCTCTATGCCCATGTCGCGGATCGCTCGGTCGACCTCCAGGCGCTGTTCGAGAAGCGCTACGCCGACGAACCCTTCGTCGACGTGATGCCGGCCGGCAGCCATCCGGAGACCCGCAGCGTGCGTGGCGCCAATGTCTGCCGAATCGCCGTGCATCGCCCCCAGGGCGGCGACCTGGTGGTGGTGCTGTCGGTGATCGACAACCTGGTCAAGGGCGCCTCGGGTCAGGCGCTCCAGAACATGAACATCCTGTTCGGGCTGGACGAGCGCCTGGGCCTCTCGCATGCGGCCCTGCTCCCCTGATGTCCGGCTGGGAACTCCAGTTCCGTGATCCACGGCGGGCCTGGCTGGTCCGCCTCGGGGTGGGTGCGCTGCTGCTGGCGGTTCCGCTGGCGTTTCTCGGCGGTCGCTGGTCGACCGGGGCGGACGCCGCTCGCAGCGAGGCCGATGCGCAACGCCAGGAAACCCTGATCGGCGAGCAGAAGGCCGAGCTGGAGCGCCTGCGTACCGAAATCGAGGTGTTGCGCAGCGGAGAACGCCTCAGCCAGCAGGCCACCGAACAGAGCCGGCAGACCATCAAGCTGCTTGAGGACCAGGTGTTCAAGCAGCAACAGGACATCGCGTTCTACAAGGGGGTAGTCGCGCCGGCCAGCAAGGCGGATGCGCTGGAAATCCGTGCCTTTGAGGTGCAGGGCACGGACGACCCGCAGCGCTTCCGCTATAAGGTGATGCTCAGCCGCCTGGGCAGGGACGACCGCAAGCTGGATGGGCGGCTGAAAGTCCGCATCAGCGGCAAGCTGGCGCGCAAGGACGCTACCTACGACCTCGAACAGCTCTCGCCGGAACTGGGCAAGACAGGGCTGTCGATTTCCCTCCGGCATTTCCAGTCGATCCCAGAAGGGGGGCGTTTCGCCGAGCTGGAGCTGCCGAAGAACTTCATCCCGAAGCTGATCGACGTACGTGCGGAGCTGAATGGCCAGTCCAAACCGCTACAGCGCCGTTTCGATTGGCCGAAGCAGTGAGTGAGCATTATGTGGAGCAAGAACAAAGGCCGGGCCGACGTCCAGCGTTTCACCGGGCAGACCAGCCTGATCGCCAGCGGCGCCGAACTGGTCGGTGACATGAACCTCAAGGGCGCGGTGCAGATCGACGGCACCGTCCGCGGAGCGTTGCAGGCGCACGAAGGGCTGGTGCGGGTCAGCGCCGGCGGTCGAGTCGATGGCGAAATCCGGGCCCCCCATGTGATCATCGACGGTCAGGTGGATGGCGACATCCATGCCATCGAACGCCTGGAGCTGGGGGCCCAGGCCCGGGTGAAGGGCAATCTTCACTATGGGCTGATCGAAACCGCCATGGGGGCCCAGATCGAGGGCCGCCTGTGCCCGATGACCGAGGCCAGTCCGCGCCCGCTGGAACTGCCTGCCAGCGTGGAAACTGTGGATTAGTTGACCATTTTTCTGGGACAAGAGGATAATGGGCGTAATGTTGTAACGCACGGCCTCAAGCCGGGAGATTCGGAAACATGAGCATCGAGACCTTCACCCCTACGCCCCTGCTCTTTACCCCAGGCGCAGCCAACAAGGTGAAGACGTTGATTGACGAAGAGGGCAATCCTCGCCTGAAACTGCGTGTATTCGTCACCGGCGGCGGTTGCTCGGGCTTCCAGTATGGCTTCACCTTCGACGAAGATATCGCCGATGACGATACCGTGATCGAGCGCGATGGTGTGGGCTTGGTGGTGGACCCGATGAGCTTCCAGTACCTGGCGGGCTCGGAAGTCGACTACCAGGAAGGCCTGGAAGGTTCGAGGTTCGTCATCAAGAACCCGAACGCCGCCACGACTTGCGGTTGCGGACAGTCGTTCTCGATCTGACGTCGATGGGGCCGCTACGAAAACGCCGCGCTTATATGCGCGGCGTTTTCGTTTCAGGCGGGATACAGCGCGCCCAGAGTTCTGGGACCGAGCGCACCGGTCACATCAGGGCAGTTGCCGGGCAGGCGCTCGAGAAACCGATGGGCTAGCCAGGCGAATGCCATGCCCTCCATCCAGGCAGGGGGAATGCCGTATTCGTCGGTACTGGCGACCCGAGCTTCGGGCATCAGCAGGGCCAGGCGCTTCATCAGCGCCGTATTGAAGGCGCCGCCGCCGCATACCAGCACCTCTTCGCAGTCCGGCTGGGCGTCCAGCAGCGATTCGCTGATGCTGCGCGCGCTCAGTTCCAGCAGGGTTGCCTGGATATCCGCTGCCGGCAAGGCAGGGTGACGAGCCAGGTGCTCCTGCAGCCAGGACAGGTTGAAGCGCTCGCGCCCGGTGCTCTTGGGGCCACGCGCGGCGAAGAACTCATCCGCCAGCAGGCTTGCCAGCAGTGCGTGGTTCATCTGGCCGCTGGCGGCCCACGCACCGTCCCGGTCGAAATGTTCGCCGCGTTGGTGATGAATCCAGGCGTCCATCAGCACGTTGCCCGGGCCGCAGTCGAAGCCGCGTACCGGCTTTCCGGGGCTGAGCAGCGAAACGTTGCTGAAGCCACCGATGTTCAGGACCGCCCTGGAGGCGTCATCATCGCCAAACAGCGCCTGATGGAAGGCCGGTACCAGCGGGGCGCCCTGGCCGCCGGCTGCGACGTCGCGGCGGCGGAAGTCGGCGACGACATCGATGCCGGTCAGCTCCGCCAGCAGGGCGGGGTTGCCGATCTGCACCGTGAAGTGGCGAGCGGGTTCATGTCGGATGGTTTGACCGTGACTGCCGATGGCACGGACTTCGTCGGGGCTCATCTGCTGCTGGAGCAGCAGTTCGCGCACGCCCTGTGCTGCAAGGGCGACCCAGCGTTGCTCGACTTCGGCGGCGCGGGCGATTTCATCGGGACCGGGGACGCACAGGGCGAGGATGTCTTCGCGCAGCCCGGCCGGCATGGGTAGGTAATGGGAAGCGAGCAAGGTGGTGCGATCACCTTGCTCGATCAGGACGATGTCCATGCCGTCCAGGCTGGTTCCGGACATCAACCCCAGGTAGCGCGGCACGATCAGCGCTGCTTGTTCAGGGCCAGGAGGGTTTTCTTCTCCTGATCCATGCGCGCGATCATCGGCTGGGTCTGCGCCATGAAGCGCTTGCGATCTGCGCCACCGAGCGGGTCCGCCATGGGCAGCTTGGCACTCAGCGGATCGACGTGACGGCCATTGATCTGGAACTCGTAGTGCAGGTGCGGGCCGGTGGCCAGGCCCGTCATGCCTACGTAACCGATGATCTGGCCCTGCTTCACGCTGGTACCGGCGCGGATACCCTTGGCGAAGCGGCTCATGTGTCCGTAGATGGTCCGATAGCGCTGGCCGTGCTGGATCACCACGGCGTTGCCGTAGCCCCCCTTGCGTCCGGCTTCGAGGATCTTGCCGTCTCCGGTGGCCTTGATCGGTGTGCCGATGGGGGCAGCGTAGTCGACGCCCTTGTGCGCGCGGATCTTGTTCAGGATCGGGTGGCGGCGGCCCAGGGAGAAGCGCGAGCTGATGCGGGCGAAATCCACCGGCGTACGGATGAATGCCTTGCGCATGCTGGAGCCGTCGGCGCGGTAGTAGCTGGTATTGCCCTGCTTGTTGGTGTAACGCACGGCGGTGTAGGTCTTGCCGCGGTTGACGAAGCGGGCGGCGAGGATATTGCCGGTCGCCACTTGCTTGCCGTTGACCTTGTGCTGTTCGTAGATCACGTCGAACTCGTCGCCCTCACGCAGATCGAGGGCGAAGTCGATGTCGTAGCCGAAGATATTCGACAGCGACGTGATCAGGTTATAGGGCAGGCCGGCGTTACGACCGGCAACGAACAGCGAGCTGGTGATGCGGCCATGGGCATAGGCGGTATGCAGGTCTATCTGGGCCTTCTCGCGTTTGAAGGAGTAGCCCTTGTCGGTCTTGTCCAGGCCGATGGTCTCGAGTTCGCTCTGCTTGACTCGCAGCGCCTGCAGCTCTCCTTTGGGGTCGAGCTTGAGCTTGACCTCCTGGCCGACCTTCAGATGGGTGAAGCGCTTGGCATCCTTGCTGCTGGTCAGCATGTCGTGCATGGCCGAGGTGGAAAGGCCTGCCTTGGTGAATACGGTCGACAGCGTATCGCCACTGGCGACGGTGATGGTCTTCCACTCGGGATCGACGGGCTTGATGTCGGCATCGGCTACAGATGCGCCCGGCTTGTCCGAGTCTTGCTCGGCGGTGTTGTCGTCGGAGGCGCCTTCTACCTGAGCGAAAGGCGTGCCTTCGTCGCTGGAATTGGTGACCGATTGCGGCAGGAGGTCGTCTTTCTCCTGAAGGAGGCGATCGGTGTTGCTTTCAAGCTCCAGATTGAGCGTGGTCCTCTTGGCCTCGACTTCGCTCGAGGGGAACACCAGTAGTGCCAAACTGAGGAGCGCTGCAACACCGCTGGCGGCCAACAAGTGGCTTTTCGGGTAATACGGCGGCGCTTTCTGATCGGATTGCGTCATGGCGTGATTGGTGTTTTTGGATTGTGAATAAATAACTGCCTAAAATATAACCAAAATCTCCTTGAATCAAGCCAAAAGTCGCGTCTGGCCTGGCTCCGTCCCCCTGACGGTCGGCAAAATTTGTTTTTAGTCTGCGATCTTGTATGGTTGGTTCCCTTTCGATTTTGGCAATTGGGCAGAACCTGTAAATGAAGTCGGTTGAAGAGCAGCTGGCGCTGATCCAGCGCGGTGCAGACGAGATCCTGGTAGAGGCGGAACTGGTGGCCAAGCTGAAGCGTGGCCAGCCCTTGCGGATCAAGGCCGGCTTCGACCCGACCGCTCCCGATCTGCATCTTGGCCATACCGTGCTTATTAATAAGCTGCGCCAGTTCCAGGACCTGGGGCATCAGGTGATCTTCCTCATCGGCGACTTCACTGGGATGATCGGTGACCCCAGTGGGAAAAGTGTTACCCGTCCTCCCCTGACGCGCGAGCAGGTTCTGGAGAATGCGGAGACGTACAAGTCCCAGGTCTTCAAGATCCTCGACCCGGCCAAGACCGAAGTAGCCTTCAATTCCACCTGGATGGACCAACTGACCCCGGCTGACTTCATTCGTCTTGCCTCTCAGTACACCGTTGCGCGGATGCTGGAGCGTGATGACTTTAGCAAGCGCTATGCCAGCAATCAGCCCATCGCTATCCATGAGTTCCTCTATCCGCTGGTCCAGGGCTATGACTCCGTCGCGCTGAAGGCGGACGTCGAGTTGGGTGGCACCGACCAGAAGTTCAACCTGCTGATGGGGCGCGAGCTGCAGCGTGCCTATGGCCAGGAGGCCCAGGTGATCCTGACCATGCCGTTGCTGGAAGGGCTGGATGGCGTGAAGAAGATGTCCAAGTCGCTGGGCAACTATATTGGTATCCAGGAAGCGCCGGGTGTCATGTACAGCAAGCTGGTCTCCATTCCTGACACGCTGATGTGGCGTTACTTCGAACTGCTCAGCTTCCGTTCCCTGGATGAGATCGATAGCTTCCGCAAGGACGTCGAGGCGGGCGCCAACCCGCGTGACATCAAGATCAAGCTGGCCGAGGAGATCGTCGCCCGCTTCCATGGCGAGGAGGCGGCGGCGAGCGCACACAAGTCGGCCGGCAATCGCCTGAAGGATGGCGAGCTGCCGGAAGACCTGCCGGAGATCGAGCTGTCGTCCCCCGAGGATATGCCCGTTGCCTCTGTCCTTAATAAGGCGGGGTTGGTGAAGAATGCGGCTGCGGCTCGCGATCTCCTGGGTGCCGGCAGCGTCAAGGTGGATGGGCAGGTCGTCGACCGCACCTTCATGCTGGCGCTGGGTGAGACCCGTGTGTTCCAGGCAGGGAAGAAGGCTTTCGCGCGCATCACGCTGAAGGCTGAATAATTCTTTCAAATAAGTGTTGACGCCAGTTTCTATCTCCCTATAATGCGCACCACTCCCGGCGACGACGAAGAGTAAATGCTTGAAAATCAAGGGTTTACGGATTCTCTCCCAGGGGTGGTGAAGCGCTTAGGCAGGTTGTTCGCCGCAGCGGTTCGGTCCCGAAAGGGGCTCGAAACGAAGCTTCGCCGAGGTGCTTGACAGCGAATTTGAACGCTGTAGAATGCGCCTCCCGCTGATCGGAAGATGGTTTGAAGGTCGGTGCAAGCGGTTGAGTAGAAAAGAAAATTTTCGAAAATAACGCTTGACGGAACGAGAGGTTGCTGTAGAATGCGCGGCCTCGGTTGAGACGAAAGCCTTGACCAACTGCTCTTTAACAAGTCGAATCAAGCAATTCGTGTGGGTGCTTGTGATGTAAGACTGGTGATCGCAAGATTATCAGCAACGCAAGTAACACTCGTGAATTCGAGAGTTTTATCTCTTTTTAAGGGAATGCGATTGCTGAGCCAAGTTTAGGGTTTTCTCAAAACCCAAGCAGTATTGAACTGAAGAGTTTGATCATGGCTCAGATTGAACGCTGGCGGCAGGCCTAACACATGCAAGTCGAGCGGATGAAGGGAGCTTGCTCCTGGATTCAGCGGCGGACGGGTGAGTAATGCCTAGGAATCTGCCTGGTAGTGGGGGATAACGTCCGGAAACGGGCGCTAATACCGCATACGTCCTGAGGGAGAAAGTGGGGGATCTTCGGACCTCACGCTATCAGATGAGCCTAGGTCGGATTAGCTAGTTGGTGGGGTAAAGGCCTACCAAGGCGACGATCCGTAACTGGTCTGAGAGGATGATCAGTCACACTGGAACTGAGACACGGTCCAGACTCCTACGGGAGGCAGCAGTGGGGAATATTGGACAATGGGCGAAAGCCTGATCCAGCCATGCCGCGTGTGTGAAGAAGGTCTTCGGATTGTAAAGCACTTTAAGTTGGGAGGAAGGGCAGTAAGTTAATACCTTGCTGTTTTGACGTTACCAACAGAATAAGCACCGGCTAACTTCGTGCCAGCAGCCGCGGTAATACGAAGGGTGCAAGCGTTAATCGGAATTACTGGGCGTAAAGCGC
This sequence comes from Pseudomonas sp. 20-5, assembly GCF_056782835.1. Taxonomy (NCBI): domain Bacteria; kingdom Pseudomonadati; phylum Pseudomonadota; class Gammaproteobacteria; order Pseudomonadales; family Pseudomonadaceae; genus Pseudomonas; species Pseudomonas sp. 20-5. The sequence continues at coordinate 706,183 of NZ_CM165584.1, forward strand.
GCGTAGGTGGTTCAGCAAGTTGGATGTGAAATCCCCGGGCTCAACCTGGGAACTGCATCCAAAACTACTGAGCTAGAGTACGGTAGAGGGTGGTGGAATTTCCTGTGTAGCGGTGAAATGCGTAGATATAGGAAGGAACACCAGTGGCGAAGGCGACCACCTGGACTGATACTGACACTGAGGTGCGAAAGCGTGGGGAGCAAACAGGATTAGATACCCTGGTAGTCCACGCCGTAAACGATGTCGACTAGCCGTTGGGATCCTTGAGATCTTAGTGGCGCAGCTAACGCGATAAGTCGACCGCCTGGGGAGTACGGCCGCAAGGTTAAAACTCAAATGAATTGACGGGGGCCCGCACAAGCGGTGGAGCATGTGGTTTAATTCGAAGCAACGCGAAGAACCTTACCTGGCCTTGACATGCTGAGAACTTTCCAGAGATGGATTGGTGCCTTCGGGAACTCAGACACAGGTGCTGCATGGCTGTCGTCAGCTCGTGTCGTGAGATGTTGGGTTAAGTCCCGTAACGAGCGCAACCCTTGTCCTTAGTTACCAGCACCTCGGGTGGGCACTCTAAGGAGACTGCCGGTGACAAACCGGAGGAAGGTGGGGATGACGTCAAGTCATCATGGCCCTTACGGCCAGGGCTACACACGTGCTACAATGGTCGGTACAAAGGGTTGCCAAGCCGCGAGGTGGAGCTAATCCCATAAAACCGATCGTAGTCCGGATCGCAGTCTGCAACTCGACTGCGTGAAGTCGGAATCGCTAGTAATCGTGAATCAGAATGTCACGGTGAATACGTTCCCGGGCCTTGTACACACCGCCCGTCACACCATGGGAGTGGGTTGCTCCAGAAGTAGCTAGTCTAACCGCAAGGGGGACGGTTACCACGGAGTGATTCATGACTGGGGTGAAGTCGTAACAAGGTAGCCGTAGGGGAACCTGCGGCTGGATCACCTCCTTAATCGAAGATCTCAGCTTCTTCATAAGCTCCCACACGAATTGCTTGATTCACTGGTTAGACGATTGGGTCTGTAGCTCAGTTGGTTAGAGCGCACCCCTGATAAGGGTGAGGTCGGCAGTTCGAATCTGCCCAGACCCACCAATTGTTGGTGTGCTGCGTGATCCGATACGGGGCCATAGCTCAGCTGGGAGAGCGCCTGCTTTGCACGCAGGAGGTCAGGAGTTCGATCCTCCTTGGCTCCACCATCTAAAACAATCGTCGAAAGCTCAGAAATGAATGTTCGTGAATGAACATTGATTTCTGGTCTTTGCACCAGAACTGTTCTTTAAAAATTCGGGTATGTGATAGAAGTAAGACTGAATGATCTCTTTCACTGGTGATCATTCAAGTCAAGGTAAAATTTGCGAGTTCAAGCGCGAATTTTCGGCGAATGTCGTCTTCACAGTATAACCAGATTGCTTGGGGTTATATGGTCAAGTGAAGAAGCGCATACGGTGGATGCCTTGGCAGTCAGAGGCGATGAAAGACGTGGTAGCCTGCGAAAAGCTTCGGGGAGTCGGCAAACAGACTTTGATCCGGAGATCTCTGAATGGGGGAACCCACCTAGGATAACCTAGGTATCTTGTACTGAATCCATAGGTGCAAGAGGCGAACCAGGGGAACTGAAACATCTAAGTACCCTGAGGAAAAGAAATCAACCGAGATTCCCTTAGTAGTGGCGAGCGAACGGGGATTAGCCCTTAAGCTTCATTGATTTTAGCGGAACGCTCTGGAAAGTGCGGCCATAGTGGGTGATAGCCCCGTACGCGAAAGGATCTTTGAAGTGAAATCGAGTAGGACGGAGCACGAGAAACTTTGTCTGAACATGGGGGGACCATCCTCCAAGGCTAAATACTACTGACTGACCGATAGTGAACCAGTACCGTGAGGGAAAGGCGAAAAGAACCCCGGAGAGGGGAGTGAAATAGAACCTGAAACCGTATGCGTACAAGCAGTGGGAGCCTACTTGTTAGGTGACTGCGTACCTTTTGTATAATGGGTCAGCGACTTATATTCAGTGGCAAGCTTAACCGTATAGGGTAGGCGTAGCGAAAGCGAGTCTTAATAGGGCGTTTAGTCGCTGGGTATAGACCCGAAACCGGGCGATCTATCCATGAGCAGGTTGAAGGTTAGGTAACACTGACTGGAGGACCGAACCCACTCCCGTTGAAAAGGTAGGGGATGACTTGTGGATCGGAGTGAAAGGCTAATCAAGCTCGGAGATAGCTGGTTCTCCTCGAAAGCTATTTAGGTAGCGCCTCATGTATCACTCTGGGGGGTAGAGCACTGTTTCGGCTAGGGGGTCATCCCGACTTACCAAACCGATGCAAACTCCGAATACCCAGAAGTGCCGAGCATGGGAGACACACGGCGGGTGCTAACGTCCGTCGTGAAAAGGGAAACAACCCAGACCGCCAGCTAAGGTCCCAAAGTTGTGGTTAAGTGGTAAACGATGTGGGAAGGCTTAGACAGCTAGGAGGTTGGCTTAGAAGCAGCCATCCTTTAAAGAAAGCGTAATAGCTCACTAGTCGAGTCGGCCTGCGCGGAAGATGTAACGGGGCTCAAACCACACACCGAAGCTGCGGGTGTCACGTAAGTGACGCGGTAGAGGAGCGTTCTGTAAGCCTGTGAAGGTGAGTTGAGAAGCTTGCTGGAGGTATCAGAAGTGCGAATGCTGACATGAGTAACGACAATGGGTGTGAAAAACACCCACGCCGAAAGACCAAGGGTTCCTGCGCAACGTTAATCGACGCAGGGTTAGTCGGTTCCTAAGGCGAGGCTGAAAAGCGTAGTCGATGGGAAACAGGTTAATATTCCTGTACTTCTGGTTACTGCGATGGAGGGACGGAGAAGGCTAGGCCAGCTTGGCGTTGGTTGTCCAAGTTTAAGGTGGTAGGCTGAAATCTTAGGTAAATCCGGGGTTTCAAGGCCGAGAGCTGATGACGAGTCGTCTTTTAGATGACGAAGTGGTTGATGCCATGCTTCCAAGAAAAGCTTCTAAGCTTCAGGTAACCAGGAACCGTACCCCAAACCGACACAGGTGGTCGGGTAGAGAATACCAAGGCGCTTGAGAGAACTCGGGTGAAGGAACTAGGCAAAATGGCACCGTAACTTCGGGAGAAGGTGCGCCGGCTAGGGTGAAGGATTTACTCCGTAAGCCCTGGCTGGTCGAAGATACCAGGCCGCTGCGACTGTTTATTAAAAACACAGCACTCTGCAAACACGAAAGTGGACGTATAGGGTGTGACGCCTGCCCGGTGCCGGAAGGTTAATTGATGGGGTTAGCGCAAGCGAAGCTCTTGATCGAAGCCCCGGTAAACGGCGGCCGTAACTATAACGGTCCTAAGGTAGCGAAATTCCTTGTCGGGTAAGTTCCGACCTGCACGAATGGCGTAACGATGGCGGCGCTGTCTCCACCCGAGACTCAGTGAAATTGAAATCGCTGTGAAGATGCAGTGTATCCGCGGCTAGACGGAAAGACCCCGTGAACCTTTACTGTAGCTTTGCACTGGACTTTGAGCCTGCTTGTGTAGGATAGGTGGGAGGCTTTGAAGCGTGGACGCCAGTTCGCGTGGAGCCATCCTTGAAATACCACCCTGGCATGCTTGAGGTTCTAACTCTGGTCCGTGATCCGGATCGAGGACAGTGTATGGTGGGCAGTTTGACTGGGGCGGTCTCCTCCTAAAGAGTAACGGAGGAGTACGAAGGTGCGCTCAGACCGGTCGGAAATCGGTCGCAGAGTATAAAGGCAAAAGCGCGCTTGACTGCGAGACAGACACGTCGAGCAGGTACGAAAGTAGGTCTTAGTGATCCGGTGGTTCTGTATGGAAGGGCCATCGCTCAACGGATAAAAGGTACTCCGGGGATAACAGGCTGATACCGCCCAAGAGTTCATATCGACGGCGGTGTTTGGCACCTCGATGTCGGCTCATCACATCCTGGGGCTGAAGCCGGTCCCAAGGGTATGGCTGTTCGCCATTTAAAGTGGTACGCGAGCTGGGTTTAGAACGTCGTGAGACAGTTCGGTCCCTATCTGCCGTGGACGTTTGAGATTTGAGAGGGGCTGCTCCTAGTACGAGAGGACCGGAGTGGACGAACCTCTGGTGTTCCGGTTGTCACGCCAGTGGCATTGCCGGGTAGCTATGTTCGGAAAAGATAACCGCTGAAAGCATCTAAGCGGGAAACTTGCCTCAAGATGAGATCTCACTGGGAACTTGATTCCCCTGAAGGGCCGTCGAAGACTACGACGTTGATAGGCTGGGTGTGTAAGCGTTGTGAGGCGTTGAGCTAACCAGTACTAATTGCCCGTGAGGCTTGACCATATAACACCCAAACAATCTGACGATTGTGTGTTGTAAGGTGAAGTCGACGAACCGAAAGTTCGCATGAACCGCAAACACCTTGAAATCACATACCTGAATCCGGATAGACGTAAGCCCAAGCGAACGGATATCCAACCGAATTGCTTGACGATCATAGAGCGTTGGAACCACCTGATCCCTTCCCGAACTCAGAAGTGAAACGACGCATCGCCGATGGTAGTGTGGGGTCTCCCCATGTGAGAGTAGGTCATCGTCAAGCTCCTATCCCAAAACCCCTGGTCAGCGATGACCAGGGGTTTTGCTTTTGCGCGCGGAAAAGTCTGCGAAAATCCGGGGAAAAGGCAGCTATACGGCAGGGCTTTTCGTAGGCAAAGCGCAAGTGCCTCTATATGATGCGTGCCTGGCTAGTGTGGGGCGTCTATGCAGACCTTGCTGAAACTACTTCAAGACGGGCGATTCCACTCCGGTGAGGAGTTGGGGGCAGTACTGGGCATCAGTCGCAGTGCAGTCTGGAAACGCTTGCAGCACCTGGAGGCTGAACATGGCCTGCAGTTCCACAAGGTGCGTGGCCGGGGGTACCGTCTGGCGAGTCCCCTCAGTCTCCTGGATCCGCGGAAGATCGACAGCCTCTGGCCTGTCGAGATCATGCCCACCGTCGATTCGACCAATAGCGAGGCCATGCGTAGGCTCGCGGCTGGAGCCTCGACGCCTTTCGTTATCGTCGCCGAGCAGCAGACTGCCGGGCGTGGACGTCGCGGCCGAGCCTGGGTCAGTCCCTATGGAGAGAACCTCTATTATTCTCTGGCCATTACTGTCAGGGGGGGCGCTCGGGAGCTCGAAGGGTTGAGCCTGGTTGTCGGTCTCGCGGTGCTCCGGGCCCTGGAGTCTTTGGGCGTCCGGGACGCCGGGTTGAAGTGGCCGAACGACCTTCTGCAGGGAGGCAAGAAGATCGCCGGAATTCTCCTGGAGCTGAGTGGCGACCCCGCGGATCTGTGTCATGTCGTTATCGGCATAGGGATCAACGTCAACATGAAGACCGCCACTGATATCGGCCAGCCTTGGACCTCCCTGCGCGAAGCGCTGGGGGAACTGGTGGATCGTTCGCGGCTGCTTTCTGCTCTCAATCGGCAGTTGGCCGATTATCTCGATAGGCATTCGCGCGAAGGCTTTGCTGCAAGTCGCGAGGAGTGGGAGTCCTGCAATCTCTGGCAGGGTGCCCAGGTCATTCTCTCGACTGCTCTGAGTTCCATCGAGGGTCGTGTGCTGGGTGTCGATAGTCGAGGAGCGCTGCGCCTCGAGGTGGATGGCGTGGAGCAGGGGTTCAGTGGAGGGGAGCTTAGTTTGAGGTTGCGTCAATGATTCTTGAGCTCGACTGTGGAAACTCGCTGATCAAGTGGCGGGTCATCGAGGGGGCGGCGCGGTCGGTCGCCGGTGGCCTTGCGGAGTCCGATGATGCCCTGGTCGAACAGTTAACGTCGCAGCAAGCGCTGCCAGTGCGAGCCTGTCGCCTGGTGAGCGTTCGCAGCGAGCAGGAAACCTCGCAACTGGTCGCACGGTTGGAGCAGCTGTTCCCGGTTTCGGCGCTGGTTGCATCATCCGGCAAGCAGTTGGCGGGTGTGCGCAACGGCTATCTCGATTACCAGCGCCTGGGGCTCGACCGCTGGCTGGCCCTCGTCGCGGCTCATCATCTGGCTAAGAAGGCCTGCCTGGTCATCGATCTGGGGACCGCGGTCACCTCTGACCTGGTCGCGGCGGATGGAGTGCATCTGGGGGGCTACATATGCCCGGGCATGACCCTGATGAGAAGCCAGTTGCGCACCCATACCCGACGTATCCGCTACGACGATGCAGAGGCCCGTCGGGCGCTTGCCAGTCTCCAGCCAGGGCAGGCCACGGCCGAGGCGGTTGAGCGGGGTTGTCTGCTCATGCTCAGGGGGTTCGTTCGTGAGCAGTACGCCATGGCGTGCGAGCTGCTCGGTCCGGATTGTGAAATATTCCTGACGGGTGGGGATGCCGAACTGGTTCGCGACGAACTGGCTGGCGCCCGGATCATGCCGGACCTGGTTTTCGTAGGGCTGGCACTGGCTTGCCCGATTGAGTGAGAGGATCTATGCGCTGGTTCTTCCTGTTTCTCCTGGCCCTGAACGTCTTCTACTACGTCTGGCACCAGCAGCAATCCCCGCTACGGGCCAAGGAAATCGCACCGCTGGAACTCTATAAGGATGGGCAGAAGAACATTCTGCTGTTGGCCGAGAGCAACCTTGCTTCCAGGGCGCGCTCGGGATCGCAGGTGCCGGCGCCGAGTGTGCCTCCGGCTGCCGAAGAGTCGATCGCATCCGAGTCGGCCTGTCTCTATCTTGGCGGAGGCGGTGAGGAGGCGGATGCCCGAAGGTTGCAGCAGCGCCTGCTGGGCCTGGATATCGAGGCGGAGGTCGAGGCCCGTGGGGAGATGAGCGTCGATTACTGGGTCTATCTTCCTCCGCTAGCCTCGCGGGAGGCTGCGCTTCGTCAGTTGAAGGAGCTTCAGGCGCGCAATATCGACAGCTACCTGATTGGCGAGGGAGTGCTGGCCAATGGCATTTCTTTGGGGATGTTTTCCGCGCGGGATTCGGCTGAAAGTGCGCAGGCCCGTCTCAAGACGGCAGGTTACGAGGCGGAGCTGAAGGAATTGCCCCGCGGGCAGCGTGATTTCTGGGTAAGGGTGGCACCCGGCAGCCGGCGTCTGGTGGATGAGCAACTGCTCCAGGAGCTGGCTCGGGACTTCAAGGGATTGCAGCATCAAATAATGTCGTGCAAAGGTGTTGCATCCCCCTGATGGTTTGCATAGAATGGCGCCCGCTTCGCAGGGGGAAGGCTGAAAGACTCCTACCATGAAGTTGCTGTTGAAACCTAAGTTCAGGTTTTTTAAGAGAAAACTCTTGACAGCAAGGTGGCAGACGTAGAGAATGCCGCCCACCAGTTTGGAGGGATTCCCGAGTGGCCAAAGGGATCAGACTGTAAATCTGACGTCATAGACTTCGAAGGTTCGAATCCTTCTCCCTCCACCAGTTTAAAAGCGTGAGCTTCGGGCTCCGCGGGTATAGTTCAGTGGTAGAACCTCAGCCTTCCAAGCTGATGATGCGGGTTCGATTCCCGCTACCCGCTCCAGTCAAGTTGCTTGTGTTTCGCTCATGTAGCTCAGTTGGTAGAGCACACCCTTGGTAAGGGTGAGGTCAGCGGTTCAAATCCGCTCATGAGCTCCATTTATCCAGGGGCAGATATGAAAATATCTGCCCTTGTTCTAATGGTAGCGTGATCCGCTCAATTCCTTGAAGGGGATGGTCTCCATGGCTAAAGAAAAATTTGAACGGAACAAGCCGCACGTCAACGTCGGCACCATCGGTCACGTTGACCATGGCAAGACCACTCTGACCGCTGCACTGACCAAGGTCTGCTCCGACACCTGGGGTGGTTCCGCTCGTGCTTTCGATCAGATCGACAACGCGCCGGAAGAAAAGGCCCGCGGTATCACGATCAACACCTCGCACGTTGAATACGATTCCGCTGTTCGTCACTACGCCCACGTTGACTGCCCCGGTCACGCCGACTATGTGAAGAACATGATCACCGGTGCTGCCCAGATGGACGGCGCGATCCTGGTTTGCTCGGCTGCCGACGGCCCCATGCCGCAGACCCGCGAGCACATCCTGCTGTCCCGCCAGGTGGGCGTTCCCTACATCGTCGTGTTCCTGAACAAGGCCGACATGGTCGACGACGCCGAGCTGCTGGAACTGGTCGAGATGGAAGTTCGCGATCTGCTGAACACCTACGACTTCCCGGGCGACGACACTCCGATCATCATCGGTTCCGCGCTGATGGCGCTGGAAGGCAAGGATGACAATGGCATCGGCGTAAGCGCCGTGCAGAAGCTGGTAGAGACCCTGGACTCCTACATTCCGGAGCCGGTTCGTGCCATCGACCAGCCGTTCCTGATGCCGATCGAAGACGTGTTCTCGATCTCCGGCCGCGGTACCGTGGTAACCGGTCGTGTAGAGCGCGGCATCATCAAGGTCCAGGAAGAAGTGGAAATCGTCGGCATCAAGGCGACCACCAAGACCACCTGCACCGGCGTTGAAATGTTCCGCAAGCTGCTCGACGAAGGTCGTGCTGGTGAGAACGTTGGTATCCTGCTGCGCGGCACCAAGCGTGAAGACGTAGAGCGTGGCCAGGTTCTGGCCAAGCCGGGCACCATCAAGCCGCACACCAAGTTCGAGTGCGAAGTGTACGTGCTGTCCAAGGAAGAAGGTGGTCGTCACACCCCGTTCTTCAAGGGCTACCGTCCGCAGTTCTACTTCCGTACCACTGACGTGACCGGTAACTGCGAGCTGCCGGAAGGCGTAGAGATGGTAATGCCGGGCGACAACATCAAGATGGTTGTCACCCTGATCGCTCCGATCGCCATGGAAGATGGCCTGCGCTTCGCGATCCGCGAAGGCGGCCGTACCGTTGGTGCTGGCGTGGTTGCCAAGATCATCGAATAATATCGGTTGATCTTCCCCTCTCAGGCCGGCATAATGGTCGGCCTGATTTTGCTTCAGGCCAGTAGCTCAATTGGCAGAGCGGCGGTCTCCAAAACCGCAGGTTGGGGGTTCGATTCCCTCCTGGCCTGCCAGATTTCCCAAGTAAATCTGGCTTTTCTTCACGAGATTCCTAACAGATGAATGCCAAGGCAGAAGCCAAAGAATCACGTTTTGATCTCTTGAAATGGCTCTTGGTTGCCGTTCTGGTTGTGGTTGCCGTTGTGGGCAATCAGTACTTTTCGGCTCAACCAATCCTGTATCGCGTTCTCGGTATTCTCGTTCTGGCGGTGATCGCTGCTTTCCTGGCTCTGCAAACGGCCAAGGGGCAGGCCTTCTTTAGTCTTGCTAAGGAAGCGCGCGTCGAGATTCGCAAGGTCGTATGGCCGAGTCGTCAAGAAACAACTCAGACCACGCTGATCGTGGTCGCGGTAGTGCTGGTAATGGCGCTGCTGCTGTGGGGGCTCGATTCCCTGCTGGGTTGGTTGGTTTCCATGATTGTAGGTTAAGGGTGCGCCGTGGCTAAGCGTTGGTACGTTGTGCATGCATACTCGGGCTACGAGAAGCATGTCATGCGCTCGCTGATCGAGCGTGTCAAGCTTGCTGGCATGGAAGAAGAGTTCGGCGAGATTCTGGTTCCCACCGAAGAAGTGGTGGAGATGCGGAACGGCCAGAAGCGCAAGAGCGAGCGCAAATTCTTCCCTGGCTATGTGCTGGTTCAGATGGAAATGAACGAAGGTACCTGGCACCTGGTGAAGGATACCCCGCGTGTCATGGGCTTCATCGGCGGGACTGCCGACAAGCCGGCTCCGATCACCGATCGTGAGGCTGATGCAATCCTGCGTCGCGTGGCCGATAGCGGCGACAAGCCCAAGCCGAAGACCCTGTTCGAGCCGGGCGAGACCGTTCGTGTCATCGATGGTCCTTTCGCCGACTTCAATGGTGTCGTCGAAGAAGTTAACTACGAGAAGAGCCGGATCCAAGTGGCCGTGCTCATCTTTGGCCGCTCTACCCCGGTGGAGCTGGAGTTCAGTCAGGTCGAAAAGGTCTAGCTGAAAACGCATCCCTCACCCCGCAGCCCAAGGCTGCGGGGTTTTGTCGTCACTGGGATAAACGCGAAAGCAACCGGGGAGCCTTCAGGCGCTTGTACCCGAATTTGGAGTAGCAAATGGCTAAGAAAATCCAGGCTTATATCAAGCTGCAAGTAAAGGCCGGTCAGGCCAACCCGTCGCCGCCGGTCGGCCCTGCCCTGGGTCAGCACGGCGTGAACATCATGGAATTCTGCAAGGCGTTCAACGCCAAGACCCAAGGCCAAGAGCCGGGCCTGCCGACTCCTGTGATCATCACCGTTTACAGCGACCGTAGCTTCACCTTCGAAACCAAGAGCACCCCGGCTGCCGTCCTGCTGAAAAAAGCAGCTGGCATCACCAGCGGCTCCGCTCGTCCGAACTCCCAGAAAGTCGGCACCGTTACCCGTGCCCAGCTGGAAGAGATCGCCAAGACCAAGCAGGCTGACCTGACCGCTGCTGATCTGGACGCTGCTGTACGTACCATCGCTGGCTCCGCGCGCAGCATGGGCCTGAACGTGGAGGGTGTGTAATGGCTAAGCTGACCAAGCGCCAGAAGGCGATTGCCGAGAAAGTAGTTGCCGGCAAGCAGTACAGCTTCGAAGAGGCCGCCAAGCTGCTGGCCGAGCTGTCCACCATCAAGTTCAAGGAGTCCGTGGACGTTGCCGTGAACCTCGGCGTCGATCCGCGTAAATCCGACCAGGTCGTTCGTGGCGCCACCGTCCTGCCGAACGGCACCGGCAAGAGCGTCCGCGTTGCCGTCTTCACCCAGGGTCCGGCTGCCGAAGCCGCTCTGGCTGCCGGCGCCGACAAGGTGGGCATGGACGAACTGGCTGCCGAAATGAAAGGCGGCGACCTGAACTACGACGTCGTCATCGCTTCCCCGGATGCCATGCGTGTCGTCGGCCAGCTGGGCCAGATCCTCGGCCCGCGTGGTCTGATGCCGAACCCGAAAGTCGGCACCGTGACTCCGGACGTCGCTACCGCCGTGAAGAATGCCAAGGCTGGTCAGGTACGTTTCCGTACCGACAAGAACGGCATCATCCACAGCTCCGTCGGTAAGGTCGATTTCGAGCCGGCCAAGCTGCAGCAGAACGTTGAAGCGCTGCTGGCTGACCTGAAGCGCCTGAAGCCGTCCTCGTCGAAAGGCGTGTACGTCAAGCGCGTGACCCTGAGCACCACCATGGGTCCGGGCCTGCAGATCGACCTGGCTTCCCTGGAAGCCTAAGTGAAATCGTGCAGCGGGTTCTGCCCGCTGCACAGGTATTGGGGTCCCTGCCTGGCGGGGGCTATCCAAGACCGTAGGTGGCGCAAGCCTTAAACCACAAGCCTACGCAGATGGTGCTCCCGATTCGGTTACCGAATCAGACACCAAAACGACGTCCGGCCCCGGCTGGACGAAACGGTAACATCCAGGAGTAAACCCGTGGCAATTAAACTCGAAGACAAGAAGGCCATCGTCGCTGAAGTCAACGAGGCTGCCAAAGCTGCCCTGTCCGCTGTCGTGGCCGATGCCCGTGGCGTGACCGTAGGCGCCATGACCGGACTCCGTAAAGAGGCCCGCGAAGCTGGTGTGTACGTGAAAGTCGTACGTAACACCCTGCTCAAGCGCGCCGTTGAAGGCACCCAGTTCGACGTGCTCAACGACGTGTTCAAAGGCCCGACCCTGATCGCTTTCTCCAACGAACATCCGGGCGCTGCCGCTCGTATCTTCCGTGAGTTCGCCAAGGGTCAGGACAAGTTCGAGATCAAGGCGGCTGCCTTCGAGGGTCAGTTCCTCGCAGCCAATCAGATCGACGTACTGGCAAGCCTGCCGACCTACGACGAAGCCGTATCGCAGCTGATGAGCGTGATTCAGGGCGCTACCAGCAAGCTGGCTCGTACTCTGGCGGCCATTCGCGACCAGAAAGAAGCTGCTGCCGCCTAAGTCGGCTCGCAAGCGCTTTCAATCTTATTTGTTTAATACGATGGCCGCAGGCCGTCCCCCAATACAGGAATTAGAGTCATGGCTCTGACCAACGAAGACATCATCAACGCCGTATCCGAAATGTCCGTCATGCAAGTGGTCGAACTGATCAAGGCGATGGAAGAGAAGTTCGGCGTTACCGCTGCTGCCGCTACCGTTGCCGCTGCTGGCCCGGCTGCTGCCGCTGCCGAAGAGCAGACCGAGTTCACCATCGTCCTGGCCGAAGCTGGCGACAAGAAAGTGAACGTGATCAAGGTCGTTCGCGAACTGACCGGTCTGGGTCTGAAAGAAGCCAAGGCCGTCGTAGACGGCGCTCCGGGCGTGGTGAAGGAAGGCGCTTCGAAAGAAGAAGCCGAAGCCGCCAAGAAAGCCCTGGAAGAAGCAGGCGCCAAAGTCGAGCTCAAGTAAGCGACGACCTTGCGTCTACAGCCCGAGCGTCAAGCGAAAGGCTGATGGCTGGTGGCTTTTGCCACCGGCCTTTTTCCGTTCTGGGTGGACTCGCCTCGGGCGTTCCACCCACGACGTGAAAGTGCCCCGAGTGGGCAATGCAGGCCAAGGGGTCTGCAAGATTTTCCGGCTGCTCCCGTCGGAGACGCCAAACAAGCAGGTGACCAAGCTGGGGAACGCTGATGGCTTACTCATACACTGAGAAAAAACGTATCCGCAAGGACTTTAGCAAGTTGCCGGACGTCATGGATGTGCCGTATTTGCTGGCCATCCAGCTGGATTCCTATCGCGAATTCCTGCAGGCTGGCGCAACCAAGGAGCAGTTCCGCGATATCGGTCTGCACGCGGCCTTCAAGTCCGTTTTCCCGATTATCAGCTATTCCGGCAATGCTGCCCTGGAATACGTCGGCTACCGTCTGGGTGAGCCGGCATTCGATGTCAAGGAGTGCGTGCTGCGCGGCGTGACCTTCGCCGTACCGCTGCGCGTGAAAGTTCGCCTGATCATCTTCGACCGCGAATCGTCGAACAAGGCGATCAAGGACATCAAGGAACAAGAAGTCTACATGGGGGAAATCCCCCTGATGACCGAGAACGGTACCTTCATCATCAACGGTACCGAGCGTGTCATCGTCTCCCAGCTGCACCGTTCCCCGGGCGTGTTCTTCGACCACGACCGTGGCAAGACCCACAGCTCCGGCAAGCTGCTGTACTCCGCGCGGATCATTCCTTACCGCGGTTCCTGGCTGGACTTCGAGTTCGATCCGAAGGACTGCGTGTTCGTCCGTATCGACCGTCGCCGCAAGCTGCCGGCCTCGGTACTGCTGCGCGCGCTCGGCTACAGCACGGAAGAGATCCTCAACGCCTTCTACGCGACCAACGTCTTCCACATCAAGGGCGAGACCCTGAACCTGGAACTGGTCCCGCAGCGCCTGCGCGGTGAAGTCGCGAGCATCGACATCAAGGATGGCAGCGGCAAGGTGATCGTGGAGCAGGGGCGTCGTATCACTGCCCGCCACATCAACCAGCTGGAAAAGGCTGGCGTGAGCCAGCTGGAAGTGCCGTTCGACTACCTGATCGGCCGTACCATCGCCAAGGCGATCGTGCATCCGGCTACCGGCGAGATCATCGCCGAGTGCAACACCGAGCTGACCCTCGACCTCCTGGCCAAGGTGGCCAAGGCCCAGGTCGTGCGCATCGAGACCCTGTACACCAACGACATCGACTGCGGTCCGTTCATCTCCGACACCCTGAAGATCGACAACACCAGCAACCAGCTGGAAGCCCTGGTCGAGATCTACCGGATGATGCGTCCGGGCGAGCCGCCGACCAAGGAAGCTGCCGAGACCCTGTTCGGCAATCTGTTCTTCAGCGCCGAGCGTTACGACCTGTCGGCCGTAGGCCGGATGAAGTTCAACCGCCGTATCGGTCGTACCGAGATCGAAGGTCCGGGCGTCCTGAGCAAGGAAGACATCATCGATGTGCTCAAGACCCTCGTCGACATCCGTAACGGCAAGGGCATCGTCGATGACATCGACCACCTGGGCAACCGTCGCGTCCGTTGCGTCGGCGAAATGGCCGAGAACCAGTTCCGCGTGGGCCTGGTGCGTGTCGAGCGCGCGGTCAAGGAACGCCTGTCCATGGCCGAAAGCGAAGGCCTGATGCCGCAGGACCTGATCAACGCCAAGCCGGTGGCTGCCGCGATCAAGGAGTTCTTCGGTTCGAGCCAGCTGTCGCAGTTCATGGACCAGAACAACCCGCTTTCCGAGATCACCCACAAGCGCCGCGTCTCCGCGCTCGGCCCGGGCGGTCTGACCCGTGAGCGTGCGGGCTTCGAGGTTCGTGACGTACACCCGACCCACTACGGCCGCGTGTGCCCGATCGAAACCCCTGAAGGTCCGAACATCGGTCTGATCAACTCCCTGGCGACCTACGCCCGCACCAACAAGTACGGCTTCCTCGAGAGCCCGTACCGCGTGGTCAAGGACAGCCTGGTAACCGACGAGATCGTGTTCCTGTCGGCGATCGAAGAAGCCGACCACGTCATCGCCCAGGCTTCGGCGACCCTCAACGAGAAGGGTCAACTGGTGGACGAGCTGGTGGCCGTGCGTCACCTGAACGAATTCACCGTGAAGGCGCCGGAAGACGTGACCCTGATGGATGTTTCGCCGAAGCAGGTCGTTTCCGTCGCTGCCTCGCTGATTCCGTTCCTCGAGCACGATGACGCCAACCGCGCACTCATGGGCTCGAACATGCAGCGTCAGGCCGTGCCGACCCTGCGTGCCGACAAGCCGCTGGTGGGTACCGGCATGGAGCGCAACGTGGCGCGCGACTCCGGCGTCTGCGTCGTGGCTCGCCGTGGCGGTGTGATCGACTCGGTCGATGCCAGCCGTGTCGTGGTTCGCGTGGCGGATGACGAAGTCGAGACCGGCGAAGCGGGTGTCGACATCTACAACCTGACCAAGTACACCCGTTCCAACCAGAACACCTGCATCAACCAGCGTCCGCTGGTGAGCAAGGGTGACGTGGTCGCGCGCGGCGACATCCTGGCCGACGGTCCGTCCACCGACATGGGCGAACTGGCCCTGGGCCAGAACATGCGCGTAGCGTTCATGCCCTGGAACGGCTTCAACTTCGAAGACTCCATCTGCCTGTCCGAGCGCGTGGTCCAGGAAGATCGTTTCACCACGATCCACATCCAGGAACTGACCTGCGTCGCTCGTGACACCAAGCTCGGCCCAGAGGAAATCACCGCGGACATCCCGAACGTGGGCGAGGCCGCGCTGAACAAGCTGGACGAAGCCGGTATCGTCTACGTCGGCGCCGAAGTGCAGGCCGGCGACATCCTGGTCGGCAAGGTCACTCCGAAAGGCGAGACCCAGCTGACTCCGGAAGAGAAGCTGCTGCGCGCGATCTTCGGTGAGAAGGCGTCCGACGTGAAGGACACCTCCCTGCGTGTGCCGACCGGCACCAAGGGTACCGTCATCGACGTTCAGGTCTTCACCCGCGACGGCGTCGAGCGCGATTCCCGCGCGCTGTCCATCGAGAAGATGCAACTCGACCAGATCCGCAAGGACCTGAACGAAGAGTTCCGCATCGTCGAAGGCGCGACCTTCGAGCGTCTGCGTGCCGCCCTGGTCGGTGCCAAGGCTGAAGGTGGCCCGGCGCTGAAGAAGGGCACGGAGATCACCGACGATTACCTCGACGGTCTCGAGCGCGGCCAGTGGTTCAAGCTGCGCATGGCCGACGACGCCCTGAACGAACAGCTGGAGAAGGCCCAGGCCTACATCAGCGATCGTCGCCAGCTCCTGGACGACAAGTTCGAGGACAAGAAGCGCAAGCTGCAGCAGGGCGACGACCTGGCTCCGGGCGTGCTGAAGATCGTCAAGGTCTACCTGGCGATCAAGCGTCGCATCCAGCCGGGCGACAAGATGGCCGGCCGTCACGGTAACAAGGGTGTGGTCTCGGTGATCATGCCGGTGGAAGACATGCCGCACGATGCCAACGGCACCCCGGTCGACATCGTCCTCAACCCGCTGGGCGTACCGTCGCGTATGAACGTCGGTCAGATCCTCGAAACCCACCTGGGCCTCGCGGCCAAGGGGCTGGGCGAGAAGATCAACCGCATGCTCGAAGAGCAGCGCAAGGTCGCCGAACTGCGTAAGTTCCTGCACGAGATCTACAACGAGATCGGCGGTCGCGAGGAAAACCTCGACGAGCTGGGCGACAACGAGATCCTCGCGCTGGCCAAGAACCTGCGCGGTGGCGTACCGATGGCGACCCCGGTGTTCGATGGCGCCAAGGAACGCGAGATCAAGGCCATGCTGAAGCTGGCCGACCTGCCGGAAAGCGGCCAGATGCGTCTGTTCGACGGCCGTACCGGCAACCAGTTCGAGCGTCCGACCACCGTCGGCTACATGTACATGCTCAAGCTGAACCACCTGGTGGACGACAAGATGCACGCCCGTTCCACCGGCTCGTACAGCCTGGTTACCCAGCAGCCGCTGGGTGGTAAGGCACAGTTCGGTGGTCAGCGCTTCGGTGAGATGGAGGTGTGGGCGCTGGAAGCCTATGGCGCGGCGTACACCCTGCAGGAAATGCTGACGGTCAAGTCGGACGACGTGAACGGCCGGACCAAGATGTACAAGAACATCGTGGACGGCGATCACCGCATGGAGGCGGGCATGCCCGAGTCCTTCAACGTTCTGATCAAAGAGATCCGTTCGCTCGGCATCGACATCGAACTGGAAACCGAATAACACGTGACGCTAGACGGTGCGGCTGGTCAAGGCCGGTCGCACCGGGTCCGTGAGGAGGAAAGGCCTTGAAAGACTTGCTTAATCTGTTGAAAAACCAGGGTCAAATCGAAGAGTTCGATGCCATCCGTATTGGCCTGGCTTCGCCCGAGATGATTCGTTCCTGGTCTTTCGGCGAAGTTAAAAAGCCGGAAACCATCAACTACCGTACCTTCAAGCCGGAGCGCGACGGCCTGTTCTGCGCCAAGATCTTCGGCCCGGTGAAGGATTACGAGTGCCTGTGCGGCAAGTACAAGCGCCTCAAGCACCGCGGTGTGATCTGCGAGAAGTGCGGCGTGGAAGTCGCCCTGGCCAAGGTGCGCCGCGAGCGCATGGGCCACATCGAGCTGGCTTCGCCGGTTGCCCACATCTGGTTCCTGAAGTCGCTGCCGTCCCGTATCGGCCTGCTGCTGGACATGACCCTGCGCGATATCGAGCGCGTGCTCTATTTCGAGAGCTACGTGGTGATCGATCCGGGCATGACCACCCTGGAAAAGGGCCAGCTGCTGAACGACGAGCAATACTTCGAGGCCCTCGAAGAGTTCGGTGACGATTTCGATGCTCGCATGGGCGCCGAAGCCGTTCACGAACTGCTCAACGCCATCGACCTGGAGCACGAGATCGGCCGCCTGCGCGAAGAGATTCCGCAGACCAACTCGGAAACCAAGATCAAGAAGCTGTCCAAGCGCCTGAAGCTGATGGAAGCCTTCCAGGGCTCCGGCAACAAGCCTGAGTGGATGGTCCTGACCGTCCTGCCGGTGCTGCCGCCGGACCTGCGTCCGCTGGTTCCGCTGGATGGCGGTCGCTTCGCGACTTCCGACCTGAACGACCTGTATCGTCGGGTGATCAACCGTAACAACCGTCTGAAGCGCCTGCTCGACCTGGCTGCTCCGGACATCATCGTGCGCAACGAAAAGCGCATGCTGCAGGAAGCCGTCGACGCCCTGCTCGACAACGGCCGTCGCGGTCGCGCCATCACCGGCTCGAACAAGCGTCCGCTGAAGTCGCTGGCCGACATGATCAAGGGCAAGCAAGGTCGCTTCCGTCAGAACCTGCTCGGCAAGCGCGTGGACTACTCCGGTCGTTCCGTGATCACCGTGGGCCCGACCCTGCGCCTGCACCAGTGCGGTCTGCCGAAGAAGATGGCCCTGGAGCTGTTCAAGCCGTTCATTTTCGGCAAGCTGGAAGGTCGTGGTATGGCCACCACCATCAAGGCCGCCAAGAAAATGGTCGAGCGCGAGCTGCCCGAGGTCTGGGACGTTCTCGCCGAAGTCATCCGCGAGCATCCGGTTCTCCTGAACCGTGCGCCGACCCTGCACCGTCTGGGCATCCAGGCGTTCGAGCCGGTCCTCATCGAAGGCAAGGCGATCCAGCTGCACCCGCTGGTCTGCGCCGCGTACAACGCCGACTTCGACGGTGACCAGATGGCCGTCCACGTTCCGCTGACCCTCGAGGCCCAGCTGGAAGCGCGCGCGCTGATGATGTCCACCAACAACATCCTGTCGCCCGCCAACGGCGAGCCGATCATCGTTCCGTCGCAGGACGTGGTAATGGGTCTGTACTACATGACCCGTGAAGCGATCAACGCGAAGGGCGAGGGCATGGCCTTCGCCGACCTGCAGGAAGTCGACCGCGCCTACCGCAGCGGCCAGGCGTCCCTGCACGCTCGCGTAAAAGTGCGCATCAACGAAAAGATCAAGGGTGAAGACGGCCAACTGACCGCCAATACCCGTATCGTCGACACCACCGTCGGTCGCGCGCTGCTGTTCCAGGTCGTTCCGGCCGGCCTGCCGTTCGACGTGGTCAACCAGTCGATGAAGAAGAAGGCGATCTCCAAGCTGATCAACCACTGCTATCGCGTGGTGGGTCTGAAGGACACCGTCATCTTCGCCGACCAGCTGATGTACACCGGTTTCGCCTACTCGACCATTTCCGGCGTGTCCATCGGCGTCAACGACTTCGTCATCCCGGACGAGAAGGCGCGGATCATCAACGCCGCCACCGACGAAGTGAAGGAGATCGAGAGCCAGTACGCCTCCGGCCTGGTAACCCAGGGCGAGAAGTACAACAAGGTGATCGACCTGTGGTCGAAGGCCAACGACGAAGTGTCCAAGGCGATGATGGCCAACCTCTCGAAAGAGAAGGTCGTCGATCGCGAGGGCAAGGAAGTCGACCAGGAGTCCTTCAACTCCATGTACATGATGGCTGACTCGGGTGCGCGGGGCTCCGCGGCCCAGATCCGTCAGCTGGCAGGTATGCGTGGCCTGATGGCCAAGCCGGACGGCTCGATCATCGAGACCCCGATCACCGCGAACTTCCGGGAAGGCCTGAACGTACTCCAGTACTTCATCTCCACCCACGGTGCTCGTAAGGGTCTGGCGGATACCGCGCTGAAGACCGCGAACTCCGGTTACCTGACCCGTCGTCTGGTCGACGTGGCCCAGGATCTGGTAGTGACCGAGATCGATTGCGGTACCGAGCACGGCCTGCTGATGTCGCCGCACATCGAAGGCGGCGACGTGGTCGAACCGCTCGGCGAGCGCGTGCTCGGCCGTGTGATCGCGCGCGACGTGTTCAAGCCGGGCAGCGACGAGGTCATCGTGCCGGCCGGCACCCTGATCGACGAGAAGTGGGTCGACTTCCTCGAAGTGATGAGCGTCGACGAAGTGGTGGTGCGTTCCCCGATCACCTGCGAAACCCGTCATGGCATCTGCGCCATGTGCTACGGCCGCGACCTGGCCCGTGGCCATCGCGTCAACATCGGCGAGGCGGTCGGTGTCATCGCTGCCCAGTCCATCGGTGAGCCGGGCACCCAGCTGACCATGCGTACCTTCCACATCGGTGGTGCGGCCAGCCGGACCTCCGCGGCCGACAACGTCCAGGTGAAGAACGGCGGCACCATCCGCCTGCACAACCTGAAGCATGTGGTTCGTGCCGACGGCGCGCTGGTCGCGGTTTCCCGTTCCGGCGAACTGGCGGTTGCCGACGACTTCGGTCGCGAGCGCGAGCGCTACAAGCTGCCGTACGGTGCGGTGATCTCGGTCAAGGAAGGTGACAAGGTCGACCCGGGCGCTATCGTCGCCAAGTGGGACCCGCACACCCACCCGATCGTCACCGAGGTGGACGGTACCGTGGCCTTCGTGGGCATGGAAGAGGGCATCACCGTCAAGCGTCAGACCGACGAACTGACCGGCCTGACCAACATCGAAGTGATGGATCCGAAGGACCGTCCGGCTGCCGGCAAGGACATCCGTCCGGCCGTGAAGCTGATCGATGCCGCGGGCAAGGACCTGCTGCTGCCGGGTACCGACGTACCGGCGCAGTACTTCCTGCCGGCCAACGCCCTGGTCAACCTGACCGACGGCGCCAAGGTGAGCATCGGTGACGTTGTCGCGCGTATCCCGCAGGAAACCTCGAAGACCCGTGACATCACCGGTGGTCTGCCGCGCGTTGCCGACCTGTTCGAGGCTCGTCGTCCGAAAGAGCCTTCGATCCTGGCGGAAATCAGCGGCACCATCTCCTTCGGCAAGGAGACCAAGGGCAAGCGCCGCCTGGTCATCACGCCGAACGATGGCAGCGATCCGTACGAGGAGCTGATTCCGAAGTGGCGTCACCTGAACGTGTTCGAAGGCGAACAGGTGAACCGCGGCGAAGTCATCTCCGACGGTCCGAGCAACCCGCACGACATCCTGCGCCTGCTGGGCGTGAGCTCGCTGGCGAAGTACATCGTCAACGAGATCCAGGACGTCTACCGTCTGCAGGGCGTGAAGATCAACGACAAGCACATCGAGACCATCCTGCGTCAGATGCTGCGCAAGGTCGAAGTCAGCGAGTCCGGCGACTCCAGCTTCATCAAAGGCGACCAGGTGGAACTCACCCAGGTGCTGGAAGAGAACGAACAGCTCGGTACCGAGGACAAGTTCCCGGCCAAGTACGAGCGCGTTCTGCTGGGTATCACCAAGGCTTCCCTGTCGACCGAGTCGTTCATTTCCGCGGCGTCGTTCCAGGAGACCACCCGCGTCCTCACCGAGGCGGCGGTCACCGGCAAGCGCGACTTCCTGCGTGGTCTGAAAGAGAACGTGGTCGTGGGTCGCCTGATCCCGGCCGGTACCGGTCTGGCTTACCACAGCGAGCGCAAGCGTCAGCGCGACCTCGGCAAGCCGCAGCGTGTGAGTGCCAGCGAGGCGGAAGCCGCACTGACCGAAGCGCTGAACTCGAGCGGTAACTAAGCATCAACGACAAGCCCCGGCTATCCCGATAGCCGGGGCTTTGTCTTGACGGTGTACAAGAACCTCTTTACTATTTTGTACCCCGAAAATTGGCAGGGCGCATGCTCTGTCATTTCGTTTGTGTGTCGTAAGACAATCAGTGGAGCTATAGATGGCAACTATCAACCAGCTGGTGCGTAAGCCGCGCAAGCGCATGGTCGACAAGAGCGACGTGCCTGCGCTGCAGAACTGCCCGCAACGTCGTGGCGTATGCACCCGCGTATACACCACCACGCCGAAAAAGCCGAACTCGGCACTGCGTAAGGTATGCCGTGTACGTCTGACCAACGGTTTCGAGGTTTCCTCGTACATCGGTGGTGAAGGTCACAACCTGCAAGAGCACAGCGTAGTGCTGATCCGTGGCGGTCGTGTAAAGGACCTTCCGGGTGTGCGTTACCACACCGTGCGCGGTTCGCTGGACACCTCGGGTGTCAAAGACCGTAAGCAGGGTCGTTCGAAGTACGGCGCCAAGCGTCCGAAGTAATAGCGTTTTTATATTTATCTGAGTCGATAAGAGTAAGGTCGGGCGTAACTTGACTGTTATGGTCCCGGGCTAACCTGAAGACCGTTTGAGGGCTTATCAATGCCAAGACGTCGTGTAGCGGCCAAGCGTGAAGTGCTGGCTGATCCGAAATACGGAAGCCAGATCCTGGCCAAGTTCATGAACCACGTGATGGAAAGCGGCAAGAAAGCCGTTGCCGAGCGTATCGTTTACGGTGCGCTGGACAAGGTGAAGGAACGCGGCAAGGCCGATCCCCTGGAAACCTTCGAAAAAGCTCTCGATGCCATCGCTCCGCTGGTCGAAGTGAAGTCCCGCCGCGTAGGTGGTGCGACTTACCAGGTTCCGGTCGAAGTCCGTCCGTCCCGTCGTAATGCCCTGGCCATGCGTTGGCTGGTGGACTTCGCCCGCAAGCGTGGCGAGAAGTCCATGGCTCTGCGCCTGGCTGGCGAGCTGCTGGATGCCGCTGAAGGCAAGGGCGCAGCAGTCAAGAAGCGTGAAGACGTGCACCGTATGGCAGAGGCCAACAAGGCCTTCTCGCACTACCGGTTCTAATCGCGCTGCCCAACCCCCGAGGACCTTATTGTGGCCCGTACTACACCCATCAACCGCTACCGTAATATCGGTATCTGTGCCCACGTTGACGCGGGCAAGACCACCACCACGGAGCGGGTTCTGTTCTATACCGGCGTCAACCACAAGCTGGGCGAAGTGCATGACGGCGCTGCGACCACCGACTGGATGGTGCAGGAGCAGGAGCGCGGTATCACCATTACCTCCGCTGCCGTTACCACCTTCTGGAAGGGCTCGCGCGGTCAGTACGACAACTATCGCGTAAACGTCATCGACACCCCCGGCCACGTAGACTTCACCATCGAGGTGGAGCGTTCCCTGCGTGTACTGGACGGCGCTGTCGTGGTGTTCTGTGGCACCTCCGGCGTAGAGCCGCAGTCGGAAACCGTATGGCGTCAGGCCAACAAGTACGGCGTACCGCGCATCGTCTACGTCAACAAGATGGACCGCCAGGGCGCGAACTTCCTGCGCGTCGTCGAGCAGATCAAGAAGCGCCTGGGTCATACCCCGGTTCCGGTCCAGCTCGCCATCGGCGCTGAAGAGAACTTCGTTGGTCAGGTCGACCTGATCAAGATGAAGGCCATCTACTGGAACGATGACGACAAGGGCATGACCTACCGCGAGGAAGAAATTCCTGCGGAGCTCAAGGACCTGGCCGAAGAGTGGCGTTCCAGCATGGTCGAGGCTGCGGCCGAAGCCAACGAAGAGCTGATGAACAAGTACCTCGAAGAGGGCGAGCTCTCCGAAGCCGAGATCAAGGAAGGCCTGCGTCTGCGCACCCTGGCGTGCGAGATCGTTCCGGCCGTCTGCGGTTCCTCGTTCAAGAACAAGGGCGTTCCGCTGGTTCTCGATGCCGTCATCGACTACCTCCCGGCTCCGACCGAGATCCCTGCGATCAAGGGCGTCAGCCCGGACGACGAGACCGTCGAAGACGAGCGTCATGCCGACGACAACGAACCGTTCTCGTCCCTGGCGTTCAAGATCGCTACCGACCCGTTCGTCGGTACCCTGACCTTCGCCCGCGTTTACTCCGGCGTCCTGAGTTCCGGCGACTCCGTCCTGAACTCGGTGAAAGGCAAGAAAGAGCGCGTCGGTCGGATGGTGCAGATGCACGCCAACCAGCGTGAAGAGATCAAGGAAGTGCGCGCAGGCGACATCGCTGCCCTGATCGGCATGAAGGACGTCACCACCGGTGACACCCTGTGCTCGATCGAGAAGCCGATCATCCTCGAGCGCATGGACTTCCCCGAGCCGGTAATCTCGGTCGCTGTAGAGCCGAAGACCAAGGCTGACCAGGAGAAGATGGGTATCGCCCTCGGCAAGCTGGCCCAGGAAGACCCGTCGTTCCGTGTCAAGACCGACGAAGAGTCCGGTCAGACCATCATCTCCGGCATGGGCGAGCTGCACCTGGACATCATCGTCGACCGCATGAAGCGCGAGTTCGGCGTTGAGGCCAACATCGGCAAGCCGCAGGTTGCCTACCGTGAGACCATCACCAAGGACAACGTGGAGATCGAAGGCAAGTTCGTTCGCCAGTCCGGTGGTCGCGGTCAGTTCGGTCATTGCTGGATCCGTTTCTCGGCCGCGGACGTGGACGAGAAGGGCAACATCACCGAAGGCCTGGTGTTCGAGAACGAAGTCGTGGGCGGTGTGGTTCCGAAGGAATACATCCCGGCGATCCAGAAGGGTATCGAAGAGCAGATGAAGAACGGCGTCGTTGCCGGCTATCCGCTCATCGGCCTGAAGGCTACCGTTTTCGATGGTTCCTACCATGACGTCGACTCCAACGAGATGGCGTTCAAGATCGCTGCTTCCATGGCGACCAAGCAGCTGGCCCAGAAGGGCGGCGGCAAGGTGCTCGAGCCGATCATGAAGGTAGAGGTGGTGACTCCTGAGGACTACATGGGTGACGTGATGGGCGACCTGAACCGTCGTCGTGGTCTGATTCAGGGGATGGAGGACACGGTTTCCGGTAAGGTTATTCGTGCCGAGGTTCCGCTGGGTGAGATGTTCGGTTATGCGACCGACGTGCGTTCCATGTCCCAGGGTCGCGCGAGCTACTCCATGGAATTCTCCAAATACGCCGAAGCTCCGTCGAACATCGTCGAAGCGCTGGTTAAAAAACAAGGTTGATTCAGCCCTTTAAGTAAGAGGTTTACTGTCGTGGCTAAGGAAAAATTCGAACGTAACAAACCGCACGTCAACGTCGGCACCATCGGTCACGTTGACCATGGCAAGACCACTCTGACCGCTGCACTGACCAAGGTCTGCTCCGACACCTGGGGTGGTTCCGCTCGTGCTTTCGATCAGATCGACAACGCGCCGGAAGAAAAGGCCCGCGGTATCACCATCAACACCTCGCACGTTGAATACGATTCCGCTGTTCGTCACTACGCCCACGTTGACTGCCCCGGTCACGCCGACTACGTGAAGAACATGATCACCGGTGCTGCCCAGATGGACGGCGCGATCCTGGTTTGCTCGGCTGCCGACGGCCCCATGCCGCAGACCCGCGAGCACATCCTGCTGTCCCGCCAGGTAGGCGTTCCCTACATCGTCGTGTTCCTGAACAAGGCCGACATGGTCGACGACGCCGAGCTGCTGGAACTGGTCGAGATGGAAGTTCGCGATCTGCTGAACACCTACGACTTCCCGGGCGACGACACTCCGATCATCATCGGTTCCGCGCTGATGGCGCTGGAAGGCAAGGATGACAACGGCATCGGCGTAAGCGCCGTGCAGAAGCTGGTAGAGACCCTGGACTCCTACATTCCGGAGCCGGTTCGTGCCATCGACCAGCCGTTCCTGATGCCGATCGAAGACGTGTTCTCGATCTCCGGCCGCGGTACCGTGGTAACCGGTCGTGTAGAGCGCGGCATCATCAAGGTCCAGGAAGAAGTGGAAATCGTCGGCATCAAGGCGACCACCAAGACCACCTGCACCGGCGTTGAAATGTTCCGCAAGCTGCTCGACGAAGGTCGTGCTGGTGAGAACGTTGGTATCCTGCTGCGTGGCACCAAGCGTGAAGACGTAGAGCGTGGCCAGGTACTGGCCAAGCCGGGCACCATCAAGCCGCACACCAAGTTCGAGTGCGAAGTGTACGTGCTGTCCAAGGAAGAAGGTGGTCGTCACACCCCGTTCTTCAAGGGCTACCGTCCGCAGTTCTACTTCCGTACCACCGACGTGACCGGTAACTGCGAACTGCCGGAAGGCGTAGAGATGGTAATGCCGGGCGACAACATCAAGATGGTTGTCACCCTGATCGCTCCGATCGCCATGGAAGATGGCCTGCGCTTCGCGATCCGCGAAGGCGGCCGTACCGTTGGCGCCGGCGTGGTTGCCAAGATCATCGAGTAATCGCTGATCCTGCCATCAGAAAAGGGGCCCTCCGGGGCCCCTTTTTTCGTTCGTTGGTTAAATATTGACACCCTGTGGGGGCATCCGTACAATTGCGCCTCCTTTTAACGGGCGTAGTCCGTCCGTTGGGAATGGTAAATTGGAGTCTGAGGTCAAATGCAAAACCAACAAATCCGGATTCGGTTGAAGGCTTTTGACCATCGCCTGATCGATCAATCAACCCAGGAAATCGTGGAAACCGCGAAACGTACTGGTGCTCAGGTGCGTGGTCCAATCCCTCTGCCGACCCGCAAGGAACGTTTCACCGTGCTGATCTCTCCGCACGTCAACAAAGATGCGCGTGATCAGTACGAAATTCGTACACATAAGCGTGTACTGGACATCGTCCAGCCGACGGATAAAACCGTCGATGCGCTGATGAAGCTCGATCTTGCTGCAGGCGTTGAAGTACAGATCAGCCTCGGCTAATGCCTTCGGCATTGGTCGTGTAACGCTCTGAAATGGGCGGCCATAGCGGGTGAAAGCCCCGTACACTCAAGAGGTTTACAACATGACAATTGGTGTTGTCGGTCGTAAATGCGGCATGACCCGCATTTTCACCGAGGAAGGTGTCTCTATTCCGGTTACGGTCATCGAGGTCGAGCCGAATCGCGTCACCCAGTTCAAGACTGAAGAAACCGATGGCTACCGTGCAGTGCAAGTCACCGCCGGCGAGCGTCGTGCTTCTCGCGTTACCAAAGCGCAAGCTGGTCACTTTGCCAAGGCGAATGTCGCCGCCGGTCGCGGCGTGTGGGAATTCCGTCTGGGCGAAGAGCAGTATGCCGCTGGTGACCAGATCACTGTCGATCTGTTCCAGGCAGGCCAGATGGTAGACGTTACCGGCGAGTCCAAGGGTAAGGGCTTCGCGGGCACCATCAAGCGCTGGAACTTCCGTGGTCAGGATAACACCCACGGTAACTCCGTTTCCCACCGCGTCCCGGGTTCCATCGGCCAGTGCCAGACTCCTGGTCGAGTGTTCAAGGGCAAGAAAATGTCCGGTCATCTGGGTGCGGAGCGGGTAACCGTTCAATCCCTGGAGATCGTGCGCGTCGATGCTGAACGCAATCTTCTGCTGGTCAAGGGTGCCGTTCCCGGCGCTACCGGCGGTGATGTGATCGTGCGTCCGGCAGCCAAGGCTCGCGGTTAAGGGGGAAGCTGAGATGCAATTGAATGTGAACGGCGCTCAGGCTATCGAAGTCTCCGAGCGTACCTTTGGTGGCGAATTCAACGAGACCCTGGTGCACCAGGCAGTCGTGGCCTACATGGCTGGCGGCCGTCAGGGCAGCAAGGCGCAGAAGACTCGCTCCGAAGTCTCTGGTGGTGGCAAGAAGCCGTGGCGTCAGAAGGGCACCGGTCGTGCTCGCGCTGGCACCATCCGTAGCCCCATCTGGCGTGGGGGCGGCACCACTTTCGCCGCTAAACCGCGTAGCCACGAACAGAAGCTGAACAAGAAGATGTACCGCGCAGCACTGCGCTCCATCCTTGCCGAGCTCGTTCGTCTGGACCGTCTGGTCGTCGTTGCCGACTTCGCTGTCGATGCACCGAAAACCAAGGGCCTGGTTGCCAAGCTGGACACCCTGGGTCTGAAAGACGTGCTGATCGTGACCGATGGTGTCGACGAGAACCTGTACCTCGCTGCGCGCAACCTGGCGCACGTCGATGTACGTGATGTCCAAGGTTCCGACCCCGTCAGCCTGATCGCCTACGACAAGGTGCTGGTCACCGTGTCCGCCGTGAAGAAGTTCGAGGAGCTGCTGGGATGAACCAGGAACGCGTATTCAAAGTGCTGCTTGGTCCGCACATCTCCGAGAAAGCCACGGGTCTCGCGGACGGCAAGAGCCAATTCGTTTTCAAGGTTGCCACCGATGCAACCAAGCTGGAAATCAAGAAGGCCGTAGAAAGCCTGTTCAGCGTGAAGGTACAGCGCGTCACTACCCTGAACGTCAAGGGTAAGACCAAGCGCACCGCTCGCGGTCTGGGCAAGCGTAACGACTGGAAAAAAGCGTACATCGCTCTCCAGCCGGGCCAAGATCTCGATTTCGCCACCAGCGCTGAGTAAAGGGGTGCATCATGGCAATCGTTAAGTGCAAACCGACTTCCGCTGGTCGTCGCTTTGTCGTCAAGGTGGTGAATCAGGAGCTGCACAAAGGCGCTCCCTACGCACCGCTGCTGGAAAAGAAATCCAAGTCTGGCGGCCGTAACAACAACGGTCGTATCACCACCCGTCATATCGGTGGTGGTCACAAGCAGCACTACCGTCTGGTCGACTTCCGTCGCAACAAGGATGGCATCCCTGCCATCGTTGAGCGCGTCGAATACGATCCGAACCGCACTGCACACATCGCTCTGCTGAAGTATGCAGACGGCGAGCGTCGCTACATCATCGCCCCCAAGGGCGTTGCTGCAGGTGACCAGCTGATCTCCGGTATCGGTGCGCCGATCAAGGCAGGCAACAGCATGCCTCTGCGCAACATCCCGGTGGGTAGCACTGTTCATGGTATCGAGCTGAAGCCGGGTAAAGGCGCTCAGATCGCTCGCTCCGCTGGCGCTTCCGCCCAGCTGGTCGCGCGTGAAGGTGCGTACGTAACCCTGCGTCTGCGCTCCGGTGAAATGCGTAAAGTCCTGGCTGAGTGCCGTGCGACCCTGGGCGAAGTCTCGAACTCCGAGCACAGCCTGCGTTCGCTGGGTAAAGCCGGTGCTACGCGCTGGCGTGGTGTTCGCCCGACCGTTCGCGGCGTGGCGATGAACCCGGTCGACCACCCGCATGGTGGTGGTGAAGGCCGTACCTCTGCTGGTCGTCATCCGGTATCGCCGTGGGGTCTTCAGACCAAGGGTAAGAAGACTCGCTCGAACAAGCGTACCGATAACATGATCGTCCGCCGCCGCAAGTAAATAGAGGGATACCACAGTGCCACGTTCACTGAAAAAAGGTCCGTTTATCGATCTTCACCTGTTGAAGAAGGTCGAAGTCGCGGTGGAAAAGAACGACCGCAAGCCGATCAAGACCTGGTCGCGTCGTTCGATGATTCTGCCGCATATGGTTGGTCTGACCATCGCCGTGCACAACGGCCGTCAACACGTACCGGTTCTCGTCAACGAGGACATGGTCGGCCACAAACTGGGCGAGTTCGCCGCTACCCGCACCTACCGCGGGCATGCTGCGGACAAGAAAGCCAAGCGTTAAGGGGTAAGGAAGATGGAAGTAGCCGCTAAGCTGTCGGGCGCTCGTATCTCCGCCCAGAAAGCCCGCTTGGTCGCCGACCAGATCCGCGGGAAGAAGGTGGGCGAAGCGCTCAACCTCCTGGCTTTCAGCAGTAAGAAAGCCGCCGAGATCATGAAGAAAGTGCTGGAGTCGGCCGTTGCCAACGCTGAGCACAACGAAGGCGCCGATGTGGATGACCTGAAGGTCTCCACCGTCTTCGTCAACGAAGGTCGTTCGCTCAAGCGCATCATGCCGCGTGCCAAAGGCCGTGCTGATCGCATCGTGAAGCGGTCTTGCCATATCACGGTCAAGGTTGCGGACAAGTAACGGAGTCGACAGATGGGTCAGAAAGTACATCCCAATGGCATTCGCCTGGGTATCGTCAAGGAGCACACCTCCGTTTGGTACGCAGACCGCAAGAACTATGCGGATTACCTGTTTGCCGACCTGAAGGTGCGTGAGTACCTCCAAGACAAACTAAAAAGCGCGTCCGTAAGCCGTATCGATATTCATCGTCCGGCTCAAACCGCACGCATCACCATCCACACCGCTCGTCCCGGCATCGTGATCGGCAAGAAAGGTGAAGATGTTGAGAAACTGCGCCAGGACCTGACCAAGCAAATGGGTGTGCCCGTGCACATCAACATCGAGGAAATCCGCAAGCCGGAACTCGATGCCATGCTGGTTGCGCAGAGCGTAGCCCAGCAGCTGGAGCGTCGCGTAATGTTCCGTCGCGCCATGAAGCGCGCCGTACAGAACGCCATGCGCATTGGTGCCAAGGGCATCAAGATTCAGGTCAGCGGTCGTCTGGGTGGGGCTGAAATCGCCCGTACCGAATGGTATCGCGAAGGTCGTGTGCCCCTGCACACCCTGCGCGCCGATATCGACTATGCCACCTACGAAGCGCACACCACTTACGGTGTGATCGGTGTCAAGGTTTGGATCTTCAAGGGCGAGGTCATCGGTGGCCGCCAGGAAGAGCTGAAGCCGGTAGCACCCGCTCCTCGTAAAAAAGCTGCTAGGTAAGGAGTACGCAAATGCTGCAACCCAAGCGTACGAAGTTCCGCAAACAAATGACCGGCCACAACCGTGGTCTGGCTCATCGTGGTAGTAAGGTCAGCTTCGGTGAGTACGCACTGAAGGCCACTAGCCGTGGCCGCCTTACTGCTCGTCAGATCGAGTCCGCGCGTCGTGCGCTGACCCGTCACGTGAAGCGTGGCGGCAAGATCTGGATCCGCGTATTCCCTGACAAGCCTGTCACCAAGAAGCCCCTCGAAGTTCGTATGGGTAAAGGTAAGGGTGGGGTCGAGTACTGGGTAGCCCAGATCCAGCCGGGCAAGGTCCTGTACGAGATCGAGGGTGTTTCCGAAGAGCTGGCGCGTGAGGCTTTCGCCCTGGCTGCTGCAAAGCTGCCCCTCGCCACCTCCTTTGTTAAGCGGACGGTGATGTGATGAAAGCGAATGAACTTCGTGAAAAATCCGTTGAGCAGCTGAACGAGCAACTGCTCGGCCTGCTGCGCGACCAGTTCAATCTGCGCATGCAGAAAGCAACTGGCCAGTTGGGGCAGTCTCACCTGCTCTCGCAGGTTAAGCGCGACATCGCTCGCGTTAAAACTGTGCTCAATCAGCAAGCAGGTAAGTGATCATGGCTGAAGCTCAGAAAACCGTCCGTACGCTGACCGGCCGCGTCGTCAGCGACAAAATGGACAAGACCGTCACCGTACTGATCGAGCGTCGCGTCAAGCACCCGATCTACGGCAAATACGTCAAGCGTTCGACCAAACTGCACGCACACGACGAATCCAATCAGTGCCGCATTGGTGACCTGGTCACCATTCGCGAAACCCGTCCGCTGGCCAAGACCAAGGCCTGGACCCTGGTTGATATCGTTGAACGCGCGGTGGAAGTCTAAGGACTAGGGGTCGGAGAAATTATATGATTCAGACTCAATCCATGCTCGATGTCGCTGACAACAGCGGCGCGCGTCGTGTGATGTGCATCAAGGTGCTCGGCGGTTCCCACCGCCGTTACGCCGGCATCGGCGACATCATCAAGGTCACCGTCAAGGAAGCGATTCCGCGCGGCAAAGTGAAGAAGGGCCAGGTCATGACTGCCGTGGTCGTTCGCACCAAGCACGGCGTGCGTCGTACCGACGGTTCCATCATCCGCTTCGACGGCAACGCCGCCGTCCTGCTGAACAACAAGCAGGAGCCGATCGGCACCCGTATCTTTGGGCCAGTGACTCGTGAACTCCGTACCGAGAAGTTCATGAAGATCGTCTCGCTCGCCCCCGAAGTGCTGTAAGGAGTAGCCGTCATGCAAAAGATTCGTCGTGACGACGAAGTAATCGTCATTGCCGGCAAGGACAAGGGCAAGCGTGGCAAGGTGCTGAAGGTTCTCGCTGACGACCGTCTGGTCGTCGGCGGGGTGAACCTGATCAAGCGCCACACCAAGCCCAATCCGATGCTCGGCCAACAGGGCGGTATCGTCGAGAAGGAGGCGCCTCTGCACGTCTCCAACGTCGCCATCTTCAATACTGAAACCAGCAAGGCTGACCGCGTTGGCTTCAAGGTAGAAGACGGTAAGAAAATTCGTGTCTTCAAGTCGACCCAGAAACCGGTTCAGGCTTGAGGCTGCTAGGTAGATCACCATGGCACGATTGAAAGAAATTTATCGGAAGGAAATCGCGCCCAAGCTGAAAGAAGAGCTTCAGCTGGCGAACGTGATGGAAGTTCCGCGCGTTACCAAAATCACCCTGAACATGGGTCTTGGCGAGGCGGTCGGTGACAAGAAGATCATCGAGAACGCCGTAGCCGATCTGGAAAAGATCACTGGTCAGAAGCCGGTCGTGACTTACGCTCGTAAGTCCATCGCAGGCTTCAAGATCCGTGAAGGCTGGCCGATCGGCGTCAAGGTCACCCTGCGTAGCGACCGGATGTACGAGTTCCTGGATCGTCTGCTGTCCATCTCCCTGCCGCGCGTGCGTGACTTCCGCGGCCTGAATGCCAAGTCCTTCGATGGTCGCGGCAACTACAGCATGGGCGTGAAAGAGCAGATCATCTTCCCGGAAATCGATTACGACAAGATCGATGCGCTGCGTGGCCTGGACATCACCCTGACCACCACCGCTCGTACGGATGACGAAGGTCGCGCCCTGCTGCGTGCTTTCAAATTCCCGTTCCGTAACTGATTGGAGTAGGAACATGGCTAAAGAGAGCATGAAGAACCGCGAGCTGAAGCGTCAGCTGACGGTAGCCAAGTACGCCAAGAAGCGTGCCGAGCTGAAAGCGATCATCGCTAATCCGAACTCCTCTGCGGAAGAGCGTTGGAATGCCCAGGTCGCCCTGCAGAAGCAACCGCGTGACGCCAGCGCCAGCCGCCTGCGTAACCGTTGCCGCCTGACCGGTCGTCCGCACGGCTTCTACCGCAAGTTCGGCCTGAGCCGTAACAAGCTGCGCGAAGCCGCCATGCGCGGCGACGTACCGGGTCTGGTGAAAGCCAGCTGGTAATCGCAGCGAACGGTGTCGCCAGTCGGCACCGTTGATCGCGACATCGAATCAAGCCCCTCATGGGGCTTGATTCGTTTTGGCGTGATCTCTAGAATACCCGGCTCCCCTGAGCCTGGGTTTGTTTCGCCTGGCGTTTATGGGCGAATTGAAGTTGAAGGCTTATTCTTTTGTATCAGGAGCGTTAAGCCCATGAGTATGCAGGACCCGTTAGCAGACATGCTAACTCGCATCCGTAATGCCCAGATGGCTGAAAAGACCGTCGTAAGCATGCCGTCCTCGAAACTGAAAGCGGCGGTAGCCAAAGTCCTGAAGGACGAAGGCTATATTGCGGATTTCCAGATCAGCTCGGAAGTAAAACCCCAGCTGTCCATCGAACTGAAGTACTTCGAAGGCAAGCCTGTCATCGAAGAGGTCAAGCGCATCAGCCGTCCTGGCCTGCGTCAGTACAAATCCGTTGAGCAACTGCCGAAAGTTCGTGGCGGCCTCGGTGTGTCGATCGTCTCCACCAACAAAGGTGTGATGACCGATCGTGCTGCCCGTGCTGCTGGTGTTGGCGGCGAAGTGCTCTGCACTGTGTTCTAAGGGGAATCAGCATGTCTCGCGTTGCTAAGAACCCCGTCAAGCTGCCTGCCGGCGTTGAAATCAAACTGGCTGGTCAGCAACTGTCCATCAAGGGCGCCAAAGGTGCTCTGGAGCTCAAGGTCCATCCTTCGGTCGAAGTGATCCAGGACAGCGGTGAGCTGCGTTTTGCTGCGCGTAACGGCGACCAGCAGACTCGCGCCATGGCTGGTACCACCCGTGCTCTGGTGAACAACATGGTAGTCGGCGTCAGCCAGGGCTTCGAGCGCAAGCTCCAGCTGGTCGGCGTTGGTTACAAAGCGCAGGCCAAGGGCCAAGTGCTGTCCCTGTCCCTCGGCTTCTCCCATCCGGTTGATTACGAACTGCCGGCCGGCATCGTCGCTGAGACCCCCAGCCAGACCGATATCCTGATCAAGGGTATCGACAAGCAGCTGGTCGGTCAGGTTGCTGCCGAAATTCGCGACTTCCGTCCGCCGGAGCCTTACAAAGGCAAGGGCGTGCGTTACGCCGACGAAGTCGTCCGTCGTAAAGAAGCCAAGAAGAAGTAGGGCATAGCAAATGAGCGTCAAGAAAGAAACCCGTCTGCGTCGCGCTCGCAAGGCACGCCTGAAGATGCGCGAGCTGGAAACCGTACGCCTCTGCGTGTACCGCTCTTCCCAGCACATTTACGCCCAGGTCATTGCGGCCGACGGCGGTAAGGTCCTGGCCAGCGCCTCGACCCTGGACAAAGACCTGCGCGAAGGTGCCACCGGCAACATCGATGCAGCCAAGAAAGTTGGTCAACTGGTCGCCGAGCGCGCCAAAGCGGCCGGCGTCACCCAGGTGGCGTTCGATCGTTCTGGCTTCAAGTACCACGGCCGTGTGAAAGCGCTGGCTGATGCCGCTCGTGAAGGCGGACTGGAGTTCTAAGTTATGGCAAACAACGAGCAAAAGCGCGACGAAGGCTACATCGAGAAGCTGGTTCAGGTTAACCGCGTCGCCAAAACCGTAAAAGGTGGCCGTATCTTCGCTTTCACCGCACTGACCGTGGTGGGTGATGGCAAGGGTCGCGTTGGTTTCGGTCGTGGCAAGGCGCGTGAAGTGCCGGCCGCCATCCAGAAAGCAATGGAAGCCGCTCGCCGCAACATGATCCAAGTCGATCTGAACGGCACCACCCTGCAGTATCCGACCAAGTCCGCCCATGGCGCCTCCAAGGTGTACATGCAGCCGGCTTCGGAAGGTACCGGCATCATCGCCGGCGGCGCCATGCGTGCCGTTCTGGAAGTGGCTGGTGTGCAGAACGTCCTGGCCAAGTGCTATGGCTCCACCAATCCGGTGAACGTGGTTTACGCCACCTTCAAGGGCCTGAAGAACATGCAGGCTCCGGAAGCAGTAGCGGCCAAGCGTGGCAAGAGCGTCGAGGAGATTCTCTAACCATGGCAACTGTCAAAGTCACTCTGGTCAAGAGCCTGAACGGCCGTCTGGCCAACCACAAGGCTTGCGTCAAGGGTCTCGGCCTGCGTCGCATCAATCATACCGTCGAAGTTCAGGACACTCCTGAGAACCGCGGCATGATCAACAAGGCCTACTACCTGCTGCGTGTGGAGGGTTAATCCATGCAACTGAACGATCTGCGTTCCGCGCCGGGTGCCCGTCGCGAAAAGCACCGTCCGGGCCGTGGCATCGGTAGCGGTCTGGGCAAGACCGGTGGCCGTGGTCACAAAGGTCTGACCTCCCGCTCCGGTGGCAAGGTCGCTCCGGGCTTCGAGGGTGGTCAACAGCCTCTGCACCGTCGCCTGCCGAAGTTCGGCTTCGTTTCCCTGAAGGCCATGGATCGTGCTGAAGTACGCACCTCCGAGCTGGCCAAGGTCGAAGGCGACGTCGTCAGCCTGCAGACCCTGAAGGATGCCAACCTGATCAACCAGCACGTACAGCGCGTCAAAGTCATGCTGTCCGGCGAAGTTGGTCGTGCGGTCACCCTGAAAGGTATCGCCGCCACCAAGGGTGCGCGTGCGGCTATCGAAGCAGCTGGCGGTAAATTCGAGGACTAAATGGCTAAGCAAGGTGCTCTCTCTGCGCTAAGCAACGGCGGTCTG
Organism: Pseudomonas sp. 20-5; assembly: GCF_056782835.1. Lineage (NCBI taxonomy): Bacteria > Pseudomonadati > Pseudomonadota > Gammaproteobacteria > Pseudomonadales > Pseudomonadaceae > Pseudomonas > Pseudomonas sp. 20-5. The sequence continues at coordinate 740,937 of NZ_CM165584.1, forward strand.
TCCGAGCTCTGGGCACGTCTGCGTTTCCTGTTCCTGGCGATCATCGTCTATCGGATCGGCGCGCACATCCCAGTTCCGGGCATCAACCCCGATCGCTTGGCGGCACTGTTCCGGCAGAACGAGGGGACCATTCTTAGCCTCTTCAACATGTTTTCCGGCGGCGCGCTGGAGCGCATGAGTATCTTTGCACTGGGGATCATGCCGTACATCTCGGCTTCGATCATCATGCAGCTCATGACCGCTATCAGCCCGCAGCTGGAGCAGTTGAAGAAAGAGGGTGAGTCTGGGCGTCGCAAGATCAGCCAGTACACCCGCTACGGTACTGTAGTCCTGGCACTGGTCCAGGCCATCGGCATGTCCGTTGGCCTGGGCAGCCAGGGCGTAGCCTTCTCCAACGACTTCGGCTTCTACTTCGTGGCTGTCACCACCTTCGTGGCTGGTGCCATGTTCATGATGTGGCTGGGCGAGCAGATCACCGAGCGCGGTGTCGGCAACGGCATCTCGATGTTGATCTTCGCTGGTATCGTTGCAGGCCTGCCGCGCGCCATCGGTCAGTCTTTCGAGTCTGCCCGTCAAGGTGACATCAACATCTTCGCCCTGATCGGCGTCGGCCTGCTGGCCGTGGCGATCATCGCGTTCGTGGTGTTCATCGAGCGTGGCCAGCGTCGCATCGCGGTGCATTACGCCAAGCGCCAGCAAGGCCGCAAGGTGTTTGCAGCGCAGACCAGCCATCTGCCGTTGAAGGTGAACATGGCGGGTGTGATTCCCGCGATTTTCGCCAGCAGTATCCTGCTGTTCCCGGCGTCCCTGGGCTCCTGGTTCGGTCAGTCGGAAGGCTTGGGTTGGTTGCAGGACGTCGCGCAAGCGATCGCTCCGGGGCAGCCGCTGAACATCTTGCTGTTCACTGCAGGGATCGTTTTCTTCTGCTTCTTCTATACAGCGCTGATGTTCAACCCGAAGGACGTGGCGGAGAACCTCAAGAAGTCCGGTGCATTTATTCCGGGCATCCGTCCGGGCGAACAGTCCGCTCGCTACATCGATGGCGTGCTGACCCGTTTGACCATGTTCGGTGCTCTGTACATGACGGCTGTCTGCCTGCTGCCCCAGTTCCTGGTGGTTGCGGCGCACGTGCCGTTCTATCTTGGCGGGACCTCGCTGTTGATCGTGGTCGTGGTTGTCATGGACTTTATGGCCCAGGTGCAATCTCACCTCGTTTCTCACCAGTATGAATCCCTGATGAAGAAAGCCAACCTGAAGGGCTACGGCAGCGGCATGCTGCGCTGATAGACCCGTAAGGTTCGAGGAGTTGGTGATGAAAGTTCGTGCATCGGTCAAGAAGCTGTGCCGTAACTGCAAAATCATCCGTCGCGATGGCATCGTGCGGGTGATCTGCAGCGCGGAACCGCGTCACAAGCAGCGCCAAGGCTGATTGTGATCCACGCGTGATAACCCGGCAGCTAGTGTGCTGCCGGGTTGATTATTTGCTATTACAGCGCTAATATCCGCGCCCTTTCTTGGCTTCCTGGGCGCAGGGTAGCTGTCAATTGGAGTTTTTCTGAATGGCCCGTATTGCAGGCGTCAACATTCCGGATAACAAGCACACTGTTATCTCGCTGACCTACATCTATGGTGTTGGTCGCACTACTGCTCAGAGCATCTGCGCAGCCACCGGCGTAAACCCGGCTGCCAAGATCAAGGACCTGAGCGACGAGCAGATCGATCAGCTGCGTAACGAAGTCGCGAAGATCACCACCGAAGGTGACCTGCGTCGCGAAATCAACATGAACATCAAGCGTCTGATGGACCTCGGTTGCTACCGCGGTCTGCGTCATCGTCGCGGTCTGCCGGTTCGCGGTCAGCGTACCAAGACCAACGCGCGTACCCGCAAGGGCCCGCGTAAGCCGATCCGCAAGTAATCGCGTAGGAATCTAGTCATGGCAAAACCTGCTGCTCGTCCCCGTAAGAAAGTCAAAAAGACAGTGGTCGATGGGATCGCCCACATCCACGCGTCTTTCAACAACACCATCGTGACCATCACCGACCGTCAGGGCAACGCACTGTCCTGGGCGACCTCCGGTGGTTCCGGTTTCCGCGGCTCGCGTAAGAGCACCCCGTTCGCTGCCCAGGTAGCGGCCGAGCGTGCCGGCCAGGCTGCCCTGGAATACGGTCTGAAGAACCTGGACGTCAACGTCAAGGGCCCGGGCCCGGGCCGCGAGTCCGCCGTTCGCGCTCTGAATGCTTGCGGCTACAAGATCGCCAGCATCACCGACGTAACCCCGATCCCGCATAACGGCTGCCGTCCGCCGAAAAAGCGTCGCGTGTAATAGGAGACAGTGAGAAATGGCTCGTTACATTGGTCCCAAGTGCAAACTGTCTCGCCGTGAAGGCACCGACCTGTTCCTGAAGAGCGGCGCCCGCGCCCTCGACTCGAAGTGCAAGGCTGAAAACGTTCCTGGCCAGCATGGCCAGCGTCGTGGCCGTCTGTCCGACTACGGTCTGCAGCTGCGTGAAAAGCAGAAAGTACGTCGCATCTACGGCGTGCTGGAGCGTCAGTTCCGCGGTTACTACCAGGAAGCTTCCCGTCGCAAGGGTTCTACCGGTGAGAACCTGCTGCAACTGCTCGAGTGCCGCCTGGACAACGTCGTATACCGCATGGGCTTCGGTTCCACTCGTTCGGAATCCCGCCAGCTGGTATCCCACAAGGCCATCACCGTCAACGGTCAGACCGTCAACATCCCTTCCTACCAAGTGAAGGCCGGTGACGTCGTAGCTGTTCGCGAAAAATCGAAGAACCAGCTGCGTATCGCTCAGGCTCTGGAGCTCTGTGGCCAGCGCGGTCGCGTCGAGTGGGTCGAAGTCGACCTCGACAAGAAGGCTGGTACCTTCAAGAGTGCTCCGGCTCGCAGCGACCTGTCCGCTGATATCAACGAAAACCTGATTGTCGAGCTCTACTCCAAGTAAGGGCTAGAAAATAGGTGCATCCATGCAGAGTTCGGTAAATGAGTTCCTGACCCCCCGCCACATCGATGTGCAGGTGGTCAGTCAAACCCGCGCCAAGATCACGCTCGAGCCTCTCGAGCGTGGTTTTGGTCACACCCTGGGCAACGCGCTGCGTCGCATCCTGTTGTCCTCCATGCCTGGCTGCGCAGTGGTCGAGGCCGAGATCGACGGCGTACTCCACGAGTACTCGGCGATCGAAGGTGTGCAGGAAGATGTAATCGAGATCCTGCTGAACCTGAAAGGTCTGGCCATCAAGCTGCACGGTCGTGATGAAGTGACGCTGACCCTGGCTAAGAAGGGCTCGGGTGTTGTGACTGCTGCCGATATTCAGCTGGATCACGATGTTGAGATCATCAACGGTGACCACGTTATCGCCAACCTGGCAGACAACGGCGCGCTGAACATGAAGCTGAAGGTAGCTCGTGGCCGTGGCTACGAGCCTGCCGACGCACGTCAGAGCGATGAAGACGAAAGCCGCAGCATCGGCCGTCTGCAGCTCGACGCATCGTTCAGCCCGGTCCGTCGTGTCTCCTACGTGGTGGAAAACGCCCGTGTCGAGCAGCGCACCAACCTGGACAAACTGGTCCTGGACCTGGAAACCAACGGCACCCTGGATCCCGAAGAGGCTATCCGTCGCGCCGCTACCATCCTGCAACAGCAGCTGGCAGCGTTCGTGGACCTCAAGGGCGACAGCGAACCCGTCGTTGAAGAGCAGGAAGACGAGATCGATCCGATCCTCCTGCGCCCGGTCGATGACCTGGAACTGACCGTACGTTCGGCCAACTGCCTGAAGGCGGAAAACATCTACTACATCGGTGACCTGATCCAGCGCACCGAAGTGGAGCTGTTGAAAACGCCGAACCTGGGCAAGAAGTCCCTGACCGAAATCAAGGACGTTCTGGCTTCCCGTGGTCTGTCCCTCGGTATGCGCCTCGATAACTGGCCGCCGGCAAGTCTTAAGAAAGACGACAAGGCCACTGCCTGATCGTCGTAACTACCGAACGTAAAGTTTGGAAAGGAATTGAACCATGCGCCATCGTAAAAGTGGTCGTCACCTGAGCCGCACCAGCGCGCACCGCAAGGCTATGTTCCAGAACATGGCGGTGTCGCTGTTCGAACATGAACTGATCAAAACCACCCTGCCCAAGGCCAAGGAACTGCGTCGCGTTGCCGAGCCGCTGATCACCCTGGCCAAGGAAGACAGCGTCGCCAACCGTCGCCTGGCTTTCGACCGTACCCGTTCGAAAGCTGCCGTTGGCAAGCTGTTCAACGACCTGGGCAAGCGCTACGCCAACCGTCCGGGCGGCTACCTGCGCATCCTGAAGTGCGGTTTCCGCGCTGGCGACAACGCCCCCATGGCGTACGTCGAGCTGGTTGATCGTCCTGTCGGCGGTGAAGTCGTAGAAGCTGCCGAATAAGGCATCTGCTGCACAAGAAACCGGGCCTAGGCCCGGTTTTTTTATTACCTGCCTTAAAGTTTTTATCTATCGGCTCGCTGTCTTTAATAAATTGGATTGCGGGAGGGCTGTCATTCATCCTTAACCTGCTTTTACGAAAAGCTACGTTCGGATAAGCGAGATCAATGCAAAGGGCGCTTGGTTCAGCCGACAGGTTGTCCTCCGCCAATCCCTGGTCCACGCTGATGATTTCCGTGTAGCCGCTTCGCTTCATAGCACGTTAGCCGTTGAGGAGAGAGTAAATGGAAGAGAAGACCCGCCTGACCACTGCCGCTGGCGCACCGGTGGTCGATAACCAGAACGTGCAGACCGCCGGTCCGCGTGGCCCGATGTTGCTGCAGGACGTGTGGTTCCTCGAGAAGCTCGCCCACTTCGATCGCGAAGTGATCCCCGAGCGACGCATGCATGCGAAAGGCTCCGCGGCCTACGGCACCTTCACCGTCACCCATGACATCACCCCCTACACCCGGGCGAAGATCTTCTCCCAGGTCGGCAAGAAGACCGATATGTTCCTGCGCTTCTCCACCGTCGCCGGTGAGCGTGGCGCGGCGGATGCCGAGCGAGACATCCGCGGCTTCTCCATGCGTTTCTACACCGAGCAGGGCAACTGGGACCTGGTCGGCAACAACACCCCGGTGTTCTATCTGCGCGACCCGCTCAAGTTCCCCGATCTCAACCACGTGGTGAAGCGTGACCCGCGCACCAACCTGCGCAATGCGACCTTCAAGTGGGACTTTTTCTCTCACCTCCCCGAGTCGCTGCATCAGTTGACCATCGACTTCAGCGACCGCGGTCTGCCGAAGAGCTATCGGCACATCCATGGTTTCGGCAGCCATACCTTCAGCTTCATCAATGCGAACAACGAGCGCTTCTGGGTCAAGTTCCACTTCAAGACCCAACAGGGCATCGAGAACCTGACCAACGCCGAGGCCGCCGAAGTGATCGCCCAGGACCGCGAGAGTTCGCAGCGCGACTTGTACGAGAGCATCGAGAAAGGCGACTTCCCCCGCTGGAAGATGTACGTGCAGATCATGCCCGAGAAGGAAGCGGCCACCTATCGCTACAACCCGTTCGACCTGACCAAGGTCTGGCCCCACGGCGACTACCCGTTGATCGAAGTGGGCTTCTTCGAGCTGAACCGTAACCCGGACAACTACTTCGCCGAGGTCGAGCAGGCCGCTTTCACGCCGGCCAACGTGGTGCCCGGTATCGGTTTCTCGCCGGACAAGATGCTCCAGGGCCGTCTGTTCTCCTACGGCGACGCCCATCGCTATCGCCTGGGCGTCAACCACCACCAGATCCCGGTGAACGCCGCGCGTTGCCCGCACCAGGTCTACCACCGCGACGGCGGCATGCGGGTGGACGGCAACAACGCCCATCAGCGCGTCACCTACGAGCCGAACAGCTTCAACCAGTGGCAGGAGCAGCCTGACTTCTCCGAGCCGCCGCTGAGCCTGGAGGGTGCTGCGGACCACTGGAACCACCGGGTGGACGATGACTACTACAGCCAGCCCGCCGCGCTGTTCCATCTGTTCACCGACGAGCAGAAGCAGCGGCTGTTCGCCAACATCGCCGAAGACATCCGCGATGTACCGGAACAGATCCAGCGTCGCCAGATCGGCCTGTTCCTCAAGGTCGACCCGGCCTACGGCAAAGGCGTCGCCGACGCCCTCGGCCTGAAGCTGGACTGATGGCCTGATGAGGCCCCCGGCCCCCTTCCTAGGAAGGGGGCTTTTTTATCTGCATTGGCTTGACCCGGATCAGGCGGAGCCGGGAGCATATGCGGCTAGATTCCTAGTTTTCTCCAGGGAGAGCCCCCCGATGCAAGGCCATCCGGAAGTCATCGATTACCTCAACACGCTGCTGACCGGCGAGCTGGCCGCGCGCGACCAGTACTTCATCCACTCGCGCATGTACGAGGACTGGGGCTTCAGCAAGCTCTACGAGCGCCTCAACCACGAGATGGAGGAGGAGACCCAGCACGCCGACGCCCTGCTGCGCCGTATCCTCCTGCTCGAAGGTACGCCGCGCATGCGTCCCGACGATATCCACCCGGGCACCACGGTGCCGGAGATGCTCGAGGCCGACCTCAAGCTCGAGCGCCATGTCCGCGCCGCGCTGGCCAAGGGCATCGCCCTCTGCGAGCAGCACAAGGACTTCGTCAGCCGCGACATCCTCAAGGCCCAGTTGGCCGACACCGAGCAAGACCACGCCTACTGGTTGGAGCAACAGCTTGGCCTGATCGCCAGGATGGGCCTGGAGAACTACCTGCAATCGCAGATCTGACCCTACCCCGCGGATACGAAAAAGCCCCTGCGCCTCACGGTCGCAGGGGCTTTTTCATGAGCGCCCGGCAATCAGGCGCGATCGCGTTCCAGCAACGGCTTGAGGAAGTGGCCGGTGTGCGACTGGGGCATCTCGGCCACCTGCTCCGGCGTACCGTTGGCGATGATCTGGCCACCCTTGGAGCCGCCCTCGGGGCCGAGGTCGACCAGCCAGTCGGCGGTCTTGATCACGTCCAGGTTGTGCTCGATCACCACCACGGTGTTGCCGTGGTCGCGCAGGCGGTGGAGCACGTCGAGCAGTTGCTGGATGTCGGCGAAATGCAGGCCGGTGGTCGGTTCGTCGAGGATGTACAGGGTCTTGCCGGTATCGCGCTTGGACAGCTCGCGGGACAGCTTGACCCGTTGCGCCTCGCCGCCCGAGAGGGTGGTCGCGCTCTGGCCCAGCTTGATGTAGGACAGGCCGACGTCCATCAGCGTCTGCAGCTTGCGCGCCAGGGCGGGGACGGCGTCGAAGAACTCGCGGGCTTCCTCGATGGTCATCTCCAGCACCTCGTGGATGCTCTTGCCCTTGTAGCGGATCTCCAGGGTCTCGCGGTTGTAGCGCTTGCCCTTGCAGACATCGCAGGGAACGTAGATGTCCGGCAGGAAGTGCATCTCCACCTTGATCACGCCGTCGCCCTGGCAGGCCTCGCAACGGCCGCCCTTGACGTTGAACGAGAAGCGGCCGGGACCGTAGCCGCGCGAGCGGGCCTCCGGCACGCCGGAGAACAGTTCGCGGATCGGCGTGAACAGGCCGGTATAGGTCGCCGGGTTGGAGCGCGGGGTACGACCGATCGGGCTCTGGTCGATGTCGACCACCTTGTCCAGGTGCTGCAGGCCGTCGAACGAGTCATACGGCGCCACTTCCAGGGTAGTCGCGCCGTTCAGCGCGGTGGCGGTGATCGGGAACAGGGTGTTGTTGATCAGCGTCGACTTGCCGGAGCCCGAGACCCCGGTGATGCAGGTGAACAGGCCGACCGGGATTTCCAGGTTGACGTTCTGCAGGTTGTTGCCGCGGGCGCCTTTCAGCTTCAGCAGCTTCTTCTTGTCGCGCGGGGTGCGCTTGGCCGGAACCGCGATTTTCTTGCGCCCGGAAAGGTACTTGCCGGTCAGCGAGTCGGGGTGGTTCATCACCTGGTCGGGCGTACCTTCCGCCACTACCTGGCCGCCGTGCACGCCGGCGCCCGGACCGATGTCGACGACGTAGTCGGCGAGTCGGATCGCGTCCTCGTCGTGCTCGACCACGATCACCGTGTTGCCGAGGTTGCGTAGGTGGGTGAGGGTGCCGAGCAGGCGCTCGTTGTCGCGTTGGTGCAGGCCGATCGAGGGTTCGTCGAGGATGTACATCACTCCCACCAGGCCGGCGCCGATCTGGCTGGCCAGGCGGATGCGCTGGGCTTCGCCGCCGGACAGGGTGTCGGCGCTGCGGTCGAGGGTCAGGTAGTCGAGGCCGACGTTGACCAGGAATTGCAGGCGGTCGCGGATTTCCTTGAGGATCTTCGCCGCGATCTCGCCACGGCGGCCGGTCAGGCTGAGTCCGGCGGCATACTCGCAGGCTTCGCCGACCGGCATCGCGGTGATCGCCGGCAGCGTCCGGTCGCCGACCCACACATGCCGCGCCTCGCGGCGCAGGCGGGTACCGTGGCAATCCGGGCAGGGCTGGGTGCTGAGGAACTTGGCCAGCTCCTCGCGGACCGTGGCCGACTCGGTCTCGCGGTAGCGCCGCTCAAGGTTCGGCAGGATGCCTTCGAAGGGGTGCGAGCGCTTGACGATGTCGCCGCGGTCGTTGAGATAGCGGAAGTCGACGTTTTCCCGGCCGGAGCCGTAGAGCACCACCTTCTGGTGTTCGGCGCCGAGTTCGTCGAAGGGGTCTTCCAGGCTGAAGCCGTAATGCTGGGCCAGCGAACCGAGCATCTGGAAGTAATAGACGTTGCGCCGGTCCCAGCCGCGGATCGCGCCCTCGGCCAGGGTCAACTCGCCGTTGACCACCCGGCGCGCGTCGAAGAATTGCTTCACGCCGAGGCCGTCGCAGGTCGGACAGGCGCCGGCCGGGTTGTTGAAGGAGAACAGCTTGGGTTCCAGCTCGCTGATAGAGTGGCCGCAGACCGGGCAGGCGAAGCGCGCCGAGAAGATGATCTCCTCGACATCCTCGTCCTCGTCCATCGGTGCTACCAGGGCGATACCGTCGGCCAGGGACAGGGCGGTCTCGAACGACTCGGCCAGGCGTTGCTGGAGGTCCGCGCGAACCTTGAAGCGGTCCACCACCACATCGATGCTGTGCTTCTTCTGCTTATCCAGCTTCGGCACTTCGTCGAGTTCGTAGAGCTTGCCGTCGACCCGGGCGCGGACGAAGCCCTGCGCGCGCATCTCGTCGAACACCGCCAGGTGCTCGCCCTTGCGCTCGCGGATCACCGGCGCCAGCAGCATCAGCTTGCTGCCTTCCGGCAGGGCCAGGACCTGGTCGACCATCTGGCTGACGGTCTGCGCCTCCAGCGGGATGTCGTGGTCCGGGCAGCGCGGGGTACCGACGCGGGCATAAAGCAGGCGCAGGTAGTCGTAGATCTCGGTGATCGTACCCACGGTGGAGCGTGGGTTGTGGGAAGTGGACTTCTGTTCGATGGAAATCGCCGGCGACAGCCCTTCGATGGTGTCCACGTCCGGCTTCTCCATCATCGACAGGAACTGCCGGGCGTAGGCTGAGAGGGATTCCACGTAGCGCCGCTGGCCTTCCGCATAGAGCGTGTCGAAAGCCAGGGAAGACTTGCCGGAACCGGAAAGACCGGTGATCACGATCAGTTTGTCGCGTGGCAGTGTGAGGTCGACGTTCTTCAGGTTGTGGGTACGCGCCCCACGAATCAGGATCTTATCCACAGCGGCCTCGCATGGCGGGCGAAAACCGCTGATTATACGGCTGGCCGCTAGCGCGCGGCAAAGTGGCGCGCCTGTGCCGCGAGGGGGCGGACTGGTAGAATGCGCGGCATTTTTCCGGCGCGGGCATTGCCCTGGCCGCCCAGGAGCGGGCGGCGGCGCCATCGGCAGGGGCATGAGGCCTTGCCCTGCAGCGGTTTCTTCCATGAGGGTGTTATGCACGACTCACATACTGAGCGGATGAGCGGTACCGAAACGCGAGCGGCCGTCGGGCTGTCACTGGTATTCGCCTTCCGCATGCTCGGCATGTTCATGGTCCTGCCGGTGCTGGCCACCTACGGCCAGGACCTGGCCGGCGCGACCCCGGCGCTGATCGGCCTGGCCATCGGCGCCTATGGCCTGACCCAGGCGATCCTGCAGATTCCCTTCGGGACCATTTCCGACCGCATCGGCCGGCGCCCGGTGATCGTCGTCGGGCTGCTGATCTTTGCCGCCGGCGCGGCCCTCGCGGCCAATGCCGACTCCATCTGGGGGGTGATCGCCGGCCGCGTCCTGCAGGGCGCCGGGGCGATCTCGGCGGCGGTGATGGCACTGCTCTCCGACCTCACCCGTGAGCAACACCGGACCAAGGCGATGGCGATGATCGGCATGAGCATCGGCGTCTCCTTCGCCGTGGCCATGGTGCTCGGCCCGGTGCTGACCCATCTGTTCGGCCTGCATGGGCTGTTCTGGTTCACCGCCGGGATGGCGCTGGTCGGCCTGCTGCTGATCCTGTTCTTCGTCCCACAGCCGGACCACATGACCCAGCACCGCGAATCCAGCGTGGCGCGCCAGGCCCTGCTGCCGACCCTGAAGCACGGCGACCTGCTGCGCCTGGACGCCGGCATCCTGATCCTCCACGCCATCCTCATGGCCAGCTTCGTCGCCTTGCCGCTGGCACTGGTGCACGAGGGTGGCCTGCCCAAGGAGCAGCACTGGTGGGTCTACCTGACCGCGCTGCTGGTCGGTTTCTTCGGCATGGTGCCGTTCATCATCTACGCCGAGAAGAAGCGTCGCATGAAGCGCGTGCTGACCGGCGCGGTGGCGACCCTGCTGGCCTGCGAACTGTTCTTCCTGGTCTTCGGTCACAGCCTGGCCATGCTGGTGGTCGGCACGGTGGTGTTCTTCACTGCCTTCAACCTGCTCGAAGCCTCGCTGCCGTCGCTGGTCAGCAAGGTCTCGCCGGCCGGCGGCAAGGGCACGGCGATGGGGGTGTATTCCACCAGCCAGTTCCTCGGCGCGGCGCTGGGCGGCATCCTCGGCGGCTGGATGTTCCAGCACGGCGGGCTGAGCATGGTGTTCATCGGATGCGCGGTGCTCGCTGCCCTCTGGCTGGCGATTGCTGTTACCATGCGCGAACCGCCTTATGTGACCAGCATTCGCCTGCCGCTCGCGCCCGCCGCGCTGCAGGACGCGGTGCTGGTCCAGCGATTCAGGGCGTTGCCCGGTGTGGCAGACGCCGTGGTGGTGGCCGAGGAGGCCGCCGCCTATGTCAAAGTGGATACCCAACAAGTGGATCGCACCGCCCTCGAGCGCCTGGCCCAGGCCGCGCCGGGCGGATGCTGAACCTTAGGAGAACGTCATGGCCCGTGGGGTTAACAAAGTCATTCTGGTTGGTAACGTCGGTGGTGACCCGGAAACCCGCTACATGCCCAACGGCAATGCGGTGACCAACATCACCCTCGCCACCAGCGAGAGCTGGAAGGACAAGCAGACCGGCCAGCAACAGGAGCGCACCGAATGGCACCGCGTGGTGTTCTTCGGCCGCCTGGCGGAGATCGCCGGCGAGTACCTGCGCAAGGGTTCCCAGGTCTACGTCGAAGGCAGCCTGCGCACCCGCAAGTGGCAGGGCCAGGACGGTCAGGATCGCTACACCACCGAGATCGTGGTCGACATCAACGGCAACATGCAGTTGCTCGGCGGCCGCCCCTCCGGCGACGATTCGCAGCGCGCCCCGCGCGAGCCCATGCAGCGCCCGCAGCAGGCCCCGCAGCAGCAGTCGCGTCCGGCCCCGCAGCAGCAACCGGCGCCGCAACCGGCCCAGGACTACGACAGCTTCGACGACGACATTCCGTTCTAAGCGACGCCCTTGCGGCGCGGCCCGTCCGCGCCACGGGCAGACCTTCGAAGACCCCCTGCCGCCCTCGGGCCGCAGGGGGTCTTCGTTTTCAGGCGACGCCGCGCTGCAAGGGCACTTCGTCCAGGCCGCCTATGGCGGATAGAGCTTCCCGCATGGCACTGAGCTTAAGGCAGGTTTCGCGATACTCGTGGGCCGGTTCCGAATCGCCTACCAGACCGCAGCCGGCGAACAGGTAGCCCCGGCCCGGCGTGAGCAGGGCCGAGCGCAGCGCCACCAGGAAATCGCCGTTGCCTTCGCCGTCGAGCCAGCCCAGCGGCGCGGCGTACCAGCCACGGTCCATCCCTTCGTGCTGGCGGATGTAGTCCAGCGCCGCGCTGCGTGGGTAGCCGCCCACCGCGGGGGTCGGATGCAGCGCCTGCAGCAGCCGCAGGATGCCGCCTGCGTCGGCGAGGCGGGCGCGGATCGGCGTGTTCAGGTGCTGGACTCGCGCCAGTCGTTTCAGGCCGGGCGCATCGGGGATTTCCAGCACCTCGCTGAAGGGTTCCAGGGCCGTACGGATCGCCTCCACCACCAACTGGTGTTCGTGCCTGTCCTTGGCGCTGTCCAGCAGGGCCTGTCCGAGCCGCGCATCTTCCTGGGCATCGCCGCCGCGGGCGATGGTCCCGGCCAGGGCATGGGTGAGTACCTCGCCGGCGCGAATGCGGACCAGGCGTTCCGGGGAGGCGCCGAGGAAGCAGGCGTTGCCGCGGCGACAGGCGAACAGCTGGGCGTCGGCATGTTGCAGACGCAGGTGTTCGATGACCTGCCACGGCTCGATGTCGCCGAGAGGCCGGGCCTGGGTGCGGGCCAGCACGACCTTGCCGAAGCGTCCCTGGCGGACACTGCTTACCGCGTCGCTCACCTTGGCTTCCCATTGCCTGCGCTCCTGCGCCGAAGCGTCGCCCTGCGCGCCAGCGGTCGGCCCCGAGGGCCGGCGTCTGGCCGGCTGCCTCAGGCGCAGTAGCGCCGAGCAGTGGTAGGCGGCCAGGGCCAGGGCATCTTCGCCGGGCTTGGCCAGGTGTTGGCAGAGTACCCGGTAGCGTTTGCCCTCGCGCAGCACGGTGATGCCGGCGAGCATCAGGCTGGCATCGGCGAAGGCTTGCCAGTGTTCCTCGCGCGGGCCGCGCGGATCGAAGCGGAATCCGCCGCACAGGCGCGGCGCCAGCGGGCCCTCGACCACGGCGTCGGCGCAGAGCAATTGCCAGTTTTCCTCGATCCGGGCGAAGCGCTGTTCGCCGTGGCCTTGCAGCTCCAGGGCGCAGCCCCAGGCGAAGAACGCCAGCTCGGGCTGTTCCCAGTACAGGCAGGGCGTTTGCCGGTCGTCCCAGGCACCGAATACCTGCAGCGGGTCCAATGGGTCGATCTCGAACGACGCCGCCACCAAGACCGGACGATCGAGCGCCTGCGCCTGGCCGATGGCGCGCTCGAAGGTGCCGCGCAAGGCGTGCAGGCACTGGCTCAGGGGCGCCAGCCGGCTCATGCGGCACCCCGTGTCTGGCGCCAGTACTTGATCTGCTCGGCGATGTACCAGTGGATGATCTGCGCGAACAGTCCCTCGACGAAGGGCGCGTCGAGTCCGTTTTCCTCGGCCCAGCGGGCGCGCTCGGGGAGCATCGCGGCGACCCGCTCGGGCGCCGGAATCGCCGCCTCGCTGGCCTTGAAGCGCGACGCCGCCTTGACGTAGTCCATGCGGCGGCCGAGGGCCTGGACGATATCCAGGTCGATCCGGTCGATGGCCTCGCGGATGTCCGCCAGGCCGGTGCAGTCTTCGGGAGTTTTCATCATGCAACCTCTCGGGAAAGGGCGTCGGGATGTGCGAGGCGGCGCAGCAGGTGCTCGATCACCGCGTCGCGCCCCTCGCTCAGGTAGAAGTGGCCGCCAGGAAAGTGCCGCAGCCTGGCGGGAGTCCGGCTGGCGTCGCTCCAGGCCTGCGCCTCGGCGGCGCTGACTTCCTCGTCGTGCTCGCCGAGGAGGACGTCGAGGGCGCAGGCCAGGGCGATGGGCTGCGCCCGTCGGTAGGTCTCGATCGCCTGGTAGTCGGCGCGCAGGATCGGCAGGAACAGCGCGCGCAGGTCGGCGTCCTCGAGTAGCTCGCTGGCGCCACCCTGGCGGCGGACGTCCTCCAGCAGCGCCGCCTCGTCGCCGCGGTGCAACGCGCCGCCGCGTTGCCGGTGCGGTGCCGGATGGGCGGAGACGAACAGGTGGCGCAGCGGCGCGCCGGCGCTTTCCAGGCGCAGGGCGGTTTCGTAGGCCAGCGCCGCGCCGAGACTGTGGCCGAACAGCGCCAGGGGCGCGTCGGCGAAATCGCGCAGGGCGAGGGCGGCGCCGTCGGCGAGGTCCTCCAAGCGGGTGGCCGGCGCCTCGTTGAAGCGGTCCTCGCGACCCGGGTACTGCAGGGCAAGCAGGTCGATGTCTGGCGGCAGGCGTTCGCTCCAGCTACGGAAGAAGCTGGCGCTGCCGCCTGCATGGGGGAAGCAGGCCAGGCGCAGGCGCGGCATCGGCGTCAGGCGGAACGGCCGGACCCAGGCGGCGCTCATGCGCGGGCCTCCAGCTCGCGGCGCAGGCGCTCGCGCAGGTCCTTCTTGCTGATCTTGCCGATGCCGGTCTGGGGGAAGGCCGGGACCAGCTCGATGCGGTCCGGCACCTTGAACGCGGCCAGCCCGCAGGCGTGCAGGTATTGCTTCAGCTTCAGCGCCGAGGGCGCCGGCTGGCGCGGGATGACGAAGGCGCAGGTGCGCTCGCCGAGCAGGCTGTCGGGCATCGCCACGACGGTGGCGTCGTGCACCTGCGGATGGGCTATCAGCAGGTTCTCCACCTCTTCCGCGGCGATCTTCTCGCCGCCGCGGTTGATCTGGTCCTTGTCGCGGCCCTCCACCACCAGGTAGCCGTCCTTGTCGCGGCTGACCCGGTCGCCGGTGCGGTAGAAGCCGTCCGCGCTGAAGGCCTTGGCGTTGTGTTCGGGCAGGCGGTAGTAGCCGCGGATGGTGTAGGGACCGCGCACGGTCAGTTCGCCCACCTCGCCGGGGCCGACCTCGCGGCCCTCGGCGTCGACCACCCGCACTTCGTCGTCCGGCGACAGCGGCCGGCCCTGGGTATGCAGCACGCGTTCGGGCGGATCGTCCAGGCGGGTGTAGCAGATCAGCCCCTCGGCCATTCCCAGCACCTGTTGCAACTGGCAGCCGAGCACCGGTTCGACGCGTTGCGCGGCACTGCTGCCGAGCCTGGAGCCGCCGACCTGGAGCAGACGCAGGCTGGATAGATCGGCGCGGCGGCTTTCCTGGGCATCCAGCCAGAGCATCGCCAGCGGCGGTACCAGGGCGGTGTGGGTGACCCGTTCACGGGCGATCAGGGCGAAGCAATGCTCGGGATCGGCGCGCTGGCTGACCACCACGCGGCCGCCGGCCAGCAGCGTGCCGATCACTCCGGGGCAGCAGAGAGTGAAGTTGTGCGCCATCGGCAAGCCGGTGAGGTACACCGTGTGCTCGTCGAAGCCGCAGACCTCGGCGCTGGCGCGGACGTTGTAGAGATACTCGCGATGACGCCGGGGAATCAGCTTCGGCGTGCCGGTGGTGCCGCCGGACAACTGGAAGCAGGCGATATCCTCGGCGCGGGCGGCGCAGTCTTCCAGCGCGTCGGCCTGGTACAGCGGTGCCAGCGCTTGCAGCGGCGCCTCGGCCTCGCCGTGGATCAGCGCCATCCGGCAGGCGCCGCTGGCGAGCAGCTCACGGGCCATCGGCCGTGGGTCGAAGCCGTCGATCCGTTCGGCGCCGATGTAGGCCTTGGCCTCGGCGAAGCGGCAGAAACCGCTGATCTCATGCTGGCGATGGGCGGGGAGGGCGAGCACCGGGCGTACGCCGAGCTGGAACAGGGCGAAGCAGGTCTCGACGAAGGCGATGCCGTTGGGCAGGTGCAGCACTACCGTGTCGCCATGTGCGAGGCCGGCCTGGCGCAGTCCGGCTGCCAGGCGGCGGCAGCGCTGGAGCAGGTCGGCATAGCTGAGCCGCTGGTCGTCGTCGCAGAGCGCGATCCGCCGCGGATGGCGCGCGGCGCTGGCGGCCAGGGCTTCGGCGAAGCTTTGGTCCTGCCAGTGGCCGGCGTCGAGATAGCGGCGGACGAAGGCGGCGGGCCAGTCGGGGGCGTCGTCGACGGCCGATGGGGTGACGGGCGAGGAAGTCATGCGATCTCCGTGGATGCGGTCGATTGCCATTGCTGGGAAATGAGATTTATTATCATTGGCGGGCGGCAGGGACCGCGCAAGCCCGCGCCTTTCGATTGCGGGGCTTTTTCATTCGCTGCAGGGGCGGAGTGCAGGGCGCTTTGTCCATCTCCGCTAAAAAGTCCCCCTGCCCCCACGTATCCAGGAAGGCGTCGCCGCGTCGGCAGCGCCCGGGCTACAGGAAAACCTGATGACCATCACCATCATTGCTCCGCCACAGGCCGATGCCGCCGCGCCGGCACCGGGCAACCGGCCCGGCGTCGCGCACATCGATCCGAACATGAAGCTGGTGACCGGAACCTTCTGTTCGGCCAGCGAGGACTGGTTCGAGGAACCGCTGGAGCGCGGCCTGCGCCTGATCCTCGTGCAGAGCGGCCAGTTGCGCTGCCGGATTCCCGGCCAGCCCGAGCACCTCATCGAGGGGCCGAGCCTGTGCACCATCGCCAACGATGGCGACTTCACCTCGGCGCAGATCTACGGCACCGACAAGCCGTTGCGCTACACTATCGTCCAGCTCGGCGTCGAAGCCCTGGACAGCCGCCTCGGCTGGCTGCCCGAGCAACTGATACGCCGCCCCGGCGGCGATCCGCGGATCATGAGCTGCCCGGCGCCGCGGGCGATGCAGGCGTTGGCCTCGCAGATCGCCACCTGCCAGATGCTCGGTCCGACCCGCGATCTCTACCTCGGCGGCAAGGCCCTGGAGTTGGCCGCGCTCAGCGCACAGTTCCTTTCCGGCGAGGGGCGCCCCGTCGAGGAGCCGCGCATCACCTGCTCGGAGGTCGAGCGCATCCACGCCGCCCGCGACCTGCTGGTCGGCGCCTTGCAGGAGCCGCCGTCGCTGGACACGCTGGCCAGCCGCGTGGGCATGAACCCGCGCAAGCTGACTGCCGGCTTTCGCAAGGTGTTCGGCGCCAGCGTATTCGGCTACCTGCAGGAATACCGCCTGCGCGAGGCGCACCGGATGCTCTGCGACGAAGAGGCGAACGTCTCCACGGTGGCCTACCGGGTGGGCTACAGCCCGGCGCATTTCTCCATCGCTTTCCGCAAGCGCTACGGCATCTCCCCCAGCGAGATCCGCTGAGTCTCCGCGACGACCCCCGACCCGGCCACGGGAGGGGTGTCGCCGCTGCGGGATGACGCTGCATCTAACGAAACAGTCCGGCTGTCTAAAGCATTGCCGGCCAGGCCTCCCAGGCAAGTGAGATAAGGTCGCATTTGATAATCGTTGCCAGGAACTGGCAACCGACCTCAGATGCTTGCCCTAGGGAGCCCCCATGGATCTGCCCCCCGATTCCCGTACCGCCCTGCGCGACTGGCTGACCGAGCAGCTCGCCGACCTGCTCGGTGAACCGCTTGCCGACGTGCGCGCCCTGGCGGACGACGACGACCTGCTGGGCTGCGGCCTCGACTCGATCCGCCTGATGTACCTGCAGGAACGCCTGCGCGCGCGTGGCTCGACGCTGGACTTCGCCCAGTTGGCGCAGCGCCCCTGCCTGGGGGCCTGGCTCGACCTGCTGGCCTGCGCGGACCGGCTGTCCGCCCCGGCAACGGTCGCGCTGCCGACGGCGCAGGATCGCGATCAGCCGTTCGAGCTGTCTTCCGTGCAGCAGGCCTACTGGCTGGGACGTGGCGCCGGCGAGGTGCTGGGCAACGTCAGCTGCCATGCCTTCCTGGAATTCCGCGCGCGGGATGTCGACCCGCAGCGCCTGGCCGCGGCGGCGGAGTGCGTGCGTCAACGCCACCCGATGTTGCGGGCGCGCTTCCTCGACGGTCGCCAGCAGATCCTTCCGACGCCGCCGCTGTCCTGCTTCGACCTGCAGGACTGGCGTACCTTGCAGGTGGACGAGGCCGAGCGCGACTGGCAGGCGCTGCGCGATTGGCGCGCCCATGAATGCCTGGCGGTGGAGCGCGGCCAGGTGTTCCTGCTCGGGCTGGTGCGCATGCCGGGCGGCGAGGATCGCCTCTGGCTGAGTCTCGACCTGCTTGCCGCCGATGTCGAAAGCCTGCGCCTGCTGCTGGCCGAACTGGGCGTTGCCTACCTGGCGCCGGAGCGCCTGGCGGAGCCGCCGGCGCTGCATTTCGCCGACTACCTGGCGCGCCGTGCGGCGCAACGCGCCGAGGCCGCGGCGCGGGCCCGCGACTACTGGCTGGAACGCCTGCCGCGCTTGCCGGACGCGCCGGCCCTGCCGTTGGCCTGCGCGCCGGAAAGCATCCGCCAGCCGCGCACCCGGCGCCTGGCATTCCAGCTTTCCGCCGGCGAGAGCCGGCGCCTGGAGCGTCTTGCCGCGCAGCATGGCGTGACCTTGTCCAGCGTGTTCGGCTGCACCTTCGCGCTGGTCCTGGCGCGCTGGAGCGAAAGCGCGGAATTTCTCCTCAACGTGCCGTTGTTCGATCGGCATGCCGACGACCCGCGTATCGGCGAAGTGATCGCCGACTTCACCACCCTCTTGCTGCTGGAGTGCCGGATGCAGGCCGGGGTGTCCTTCGCCGAGGCGGTGAAGAGCTTCCAGCGCAACCTCCACGGAGCCATCGACCACGCCGCATTCCCCGCCCTGGAGGTGCTCCGCGAGGCGCGCCGGCGGGGCCAGCCGCGCTCGGCGCCGGTGGTGTTCGCCAGCAACCTGGGCGAGGAGGGCTTCGTCCCGGCGGCCTTCCGCGACGCTTTCGGCGATCTCCACGACATGCTCTCGCAGACCCCGCAGGTCTGGCTCGACCACCAGCTCTACCGGGTGGGCGACGGTATCCTGCTGGCCTGGGACAGCGTCGTCGGCCTGTTCCCCGAAGGCCTGCCGGAAACCATGTTCGAAGCCTACGTGGGGCTGCTCCAGCGTCTCTGCGACAGCGCCTGGGAGCAGCCCGCCGATCTGCCGTTGCCCTGGGCGCAGCAGGCGCGCCGGGCCCTGCTCAACGGCCAGCCGGCATGCGCCACGGCGCGCACCCTGCATCGCGACTTCTTCCTTCGCGCCGCCGAGGCGCCGGATGCCGACGCGCTGCTCTATCGCGACCAACGTGTCACCCGCGGCGAACTGGCCGAGCGTGCGCTGCGCATCGCCGGCGGCCTGCGCGAAGCCGGGGTGCGCCCTGGCGACGCGGTCGAGGTCAGCCTGCCGCGCGGACCGCAGCAGGTCGCGGCGGTATTCGGCGTGCTCGCCGCAGGCGCCTGCTACGTGCCGCTGGACATCGACCAGCCGCCCGCACGGCGGCGCCTGATCGAAGAGGCCGCCGGGGTATGCCTGGCGATCACCGAGGAGGACGATCCGCAGGCCTTGCCGCCGCGCCTGGATGTCCAGCGCCTGCTGCGCGGCCCGGCGCTGGCCGCCCCCGTGCCGCTGGCGCCGCAGGCGAGTGCCTATGTGATCTACACCTCGGGCTCCACCGGGGTGCCCAAGGGCGTCGAGGTCAGCCACGCGGCGGCGATCAATACCATCGACGCGCTGCTCGACCTGCTGCGGGTGGACGCAGCGGACCGCTTGCTGGCGGTCTCCGCGCTGGACTTCGATCTGTCGGTCTTCGACCTGTTCGGCGGCCTCGGCGCCGGTGCCAGCCTGGTCCTGCCGGCCCAGGAACAGGCGCGCGATGCCGCCGCCTGGGCGGAGGCTATCCAGCGGCATGCGGTGAGCCTGTGGAACTCGGCGCCGGCCTTGCTGGAGATGGCCCTCAGCCTGCCGGCGAGCCAGGCCGACTATCGCAGTCTGCGGGCGGTGCTGCTGTCCGGCGACTGGGTGGCCCTGGACCTGCCCGGCCGCCTGCGCCCACGTTGTGCCGAAGGCTGCCGCCTGCATGTGCTGGGTGGCGCTACCGAAGCGGGCATCTGGTCGAACCTGCAGAGCGTCGATACGGTGCCGCCGCACTGGCGTTCGATTCCCTACGGCCGGCCATTGCCGGGACAGGCCTACCGGGTGGTCGACGCCCACGGGCGCGACGTGCCGGACCTGGTGGTCGGCGAGTTGTGGATCGGCGGCGCCAGCCTGGCCCGCGGCTATCGCAACGATCCCGAACTCAGCGCCCGGCGCTTCGTCCACGATGCCCAGGGCCGCTGGTATCGCACCGGCGATCGCGGTCGCTACTGGGGCGACGGTACCCTGGAATTCCTCGGTCGGGTCGACCAGCAGGTGAAAGTGCGCGGCCAGCGCATCGAGTTGGGCGAGGTGGAGGCCGCGCTGTGCGCCCAGGCTGGCGTGGAGAGCGCCTGCGCGGCGGTGCTCGGCGGTGGCGTGGCGAGCCTCGGCGCGGTGCTGGTACCGCGCCTGGCGCCACGGGCCGAAGGCTCCATGGAACTACCGGCCGCACAGCCCTTCGCCGGCCTGGCAGAGGCCGAGGCGGTACTCACCCGGGAAATCCTCGGCGCGCTGCTGGAGGCGCCGCTGGAGCTAGACGACGGTTTGCGCCGGCGCTGGCTGGACTGGCTAGCGGACTCCGCCGCCAGCGCGCTGCCGTCGCTCGACGAGGCGTTGCGCCGGCTCGGCTGGCAGGCCGCGGGGCTGACCGCGATGGGCAACGCTCTGCGCGGCCTGCTCGCCGGCGAACAGGCGCCGGCCGCGCTGCTCCTCGATCCCTGGCTGGCGCCGCAGGCGGTGGCCGCGCGCCTGCCGGACGGCCGCGAGGCCCTGGCGCGCCTGCTCGAAGCGCTGCCGACGCCGGCTGCCGGCGAACGCCTGCGGGTGGCGGTGCTGGATACCCGCGCCGGGCTCTGGCTCGACCAGGGCATGGCCTCGCTGTTGCGCCCGGGGCTGGAACTGACCCTCTTCGAACGCAGCCGCGTCCTCCTCGACGCCGCCGCCACCCGCTTGCCGGAACGGATCGTGGTGCAGGCGCTGGACGACGGCCTGCTACCTGCCGAGCACCTCGGTCGCTACGACCGGGTGATCAGCTTCGCCGCGCTGCACGCCTACGAGGCCAGCCGCGAAGGCCTGGCGCTGGCGGCGGCGCTGCTGCGCCCGCAGGGCCGCCTGTTGCTGGTGGACCTGCTATGCGAGTCGCCACTGGCGCTGCTCGGTGCGGCCTTGCTCGACGACCGGCCGCTGCGCCTGGCGGAGTTGCCGAGCCTGTTGGCCGATCTCGCCGCTGCGGGACTGGCGCCGCGTTGCCTGTGGCGCAGCGAACGGCTCGCCCTGGTCGAGGCGCTGGCGCCGGGACTCGGGCTCGACGCCGCCGCGCTCCAGGCCGGCCTGGAGCAACGCCTGCCCCAGGCGATGCGGCCCGAACGCCTGTGGTGCCTGCCAAGCCTGCCGTTGAACGGCAATGGCAAGGTCGATCGTCGCCGCCTGGCCGAGAGCATGACCCGCGCACTCGGCGAGTGTCGTCACGAGCCCTCGGCGGAGGAGCCGCTGGAAGCCCATGAGCAAGCGCTGGCCGAGTGCTGGGAAGCGGTTCTCAAACGCCCGGTGCGTCGTCGCGAGGCGAGCTTCTTCAGCCTCGGCGGCGACAGCCTGCTGGCGACCCGCCTGCTGGCCGGCATACGTGAGCGTTTCGGCGTACGCCTGGGCATGGCCGACTTCTATCGCCAGCCGACCCTGGCCGGTCTTGCCCGCCACTTGCAGGCGCAGACCGTCGAAATCGAGGAAACCCAACTGGAAGAGGGCGTGCTATGAGCCTCGGCGAACTGCTGGAAACCTGCCGCAGCCGGCGCATCGAACTCTGGAGCGAGGCGGGCCGCCTGCGCTATCGCGCCCCCCAGGGCGCCCTCGACGCCGGCCTCGCCGAGCGCCTGCGGGCCGAGCGCGAGGCCCTGCTGGAACACCTGGAAGGCGGCCCTGGCTGGCGCGCCGAACCCGACCTGGCCCACCAGCGCTTCCCATTGACCCCGGTGCAGGCCGCCTACGTGCTGGGCCGCCAGGCGGCCTTCGACTACGGCGGTAACGCCTGCCAGCTGTACGCCGAGTACGACTGGCCGGTCGACACCGACCCGGCGCGCCTGGAGGCGGCCTGGAACGCCATGGTCGAGCGCCACCCGATGCTGCGCGCGGTGATCGAGGACAACGCCTGGCAGCGCGTGCTGCCCGAGGTGCCCTGGCAGCGGCTGACCGTGCATGCCTGCGCGGGGCTCGACGAGGCCGCTTTCCAGGCGCACCTGGAGCGGGTCCGCGAACGCCTCGACCACGCCTGCGCGGCGCTCGACCAGTGGCCGGTCCTGCGCCCCGAGCTGAGTATCGGCCGGGATGCCTGCGTACTGCACTGCTCGGTGGATTTCACCCTGGTCGACTACGCCAGCCTGCAATTGCTGCTTGGCGAATGGCGCCGCCGCTATCTCGATCCGCAATGGACGGCGGAACCGCTGGAGGCGACCTTCCGCGACTATGTCGGCGTCGAGCAGCGCCGACGCCAGTCGCCAGCCTGGCAGCGCGACCGCGACTGGTGGCTGGCGCGTCTCGACGCGCTACCGGGGCGTCCCGACCTGCCGCTGCGGGTGCAGCCGGACACCCGGTCCACGCGCTTCCGGCACTTCCACGCGCGCCTCGACGAGGCCGCCTGGCAGGCGCTCGGCGCGCGCGCCGGCGAACACGGCCTGAGCGCTGCCGGCGTGGCCCTGGCGGCCTTCGCCGAGACCATCGGTCGCTGGAGCCAGGCACCGGCGTTCTGTCTCAACCTGACGGTACTCAACCGGCCGCCGCTGCATCCGCAGCTGGCGCAGGTGCTCGGTGACTTCACCGCGCTCAGCCTGCTGGCAGTGGACAGCCGCCACGGCGACAGTTTCGTCGAGCGTGCCCGACGCATCGGCGAGCAGATGTTCGACGACCTCGACCACCCGACCTTCAGCGGCGTCGACCTGCTGCGCGAACTGGCGCGCCGGCGTGGTCGCGGCGCCGATCTGATGCCGGTGGTGTTCACCAGTGGCATCGGCAGTGTGCAGCGCCTGCTCGGCGATGGCGAGGCGCCGCGCGCGCCACGCTACATGATCAGCCAGACCCCGCAGGTCTGGCTGGACTGCCAGGTCACCGACCAGTTCGGCGGCCTGGAGATCGGCTGGGACGTACGCCTCGGGTTGTTCCCCGAGGGCCAGGCGGAAGCCATGTTCGACGACTTCGTCGGGCTGCTCCGGCGCCTGGCGCAGAGCCCGCGCGCCTGGACCGACGGCGATGCCACGGAACCCGTCGAGGCGCCGCCGCAGGCGTTGCCCGGTAGTGCCCGGAGCATCGCCGCCGGTTTCGCCGAGCGTGCCCTGCTGACCCCCGACGCCACGGTGATCCACGATGCCGCCGGCAGCTACAGCTACCGCCAGGTCGCCCAGCACGCCAGCGCTCTGCGCCGCGTCCTGGAAGCGCACGGCGCGGGCCGTGGCCGGCGGGTCGCGGTGATGCTGCCGAAAAGCGCCGCGCAATTGGTCGCGGTGATCGGCATCCTCCAGGCCGGCGCCGCCTATGTGCCGGTAGACATCCGCCAGCCTCCGCTGCGGCGCCAGGCGATCCTCGCCAGCGCCGAAGTGGTCGCGCTGGTCTGCCTGGAAAGCGATGTCCCGGACGTCGGCTGCGCCTGCGTGGCCATCGACCGGCTGGCCGCCGACAGCGCCTGGCCGCCACCGCACGCGGCGGAGGTGGCGGCGGACGACCTCGCCTACGTGATCTACACCTCCGGCTCCACCGGCACGCCCAAGGGCGTGATGCTCAGCCATGCAGCGGTGAGCAACACGCTGCTCGACATCAACCAGCGCTACGGCGTCGACGCCAACGACCGCGTCCTCGGCCTCGCCGAGCTGAGCTTCGACCTCTCGGTCTACGACTTCTTCGGCGCCACCGCGGCGGGGGCCCAGGTGGTCCTGCCGGACCCGGCGCGCGGCAGCGATCCTTCGCATTGGGCGGAACTGCTGGAACGCCACGCCATCACCCTGTGGAACTCGGTGCCGGCCCAGGGCCAGATGCTCATCGATTACCTGGAGAGCGAGCCGCAACGCCACCTGCCGGGACCGCGCTGCGTGCTCTGGTCCGGTGACTGGATTCCGGTCAGCCTGCCGACCCGCTGGTGGCGGCGCTGGCCGGACAGCGCGCTGTTCAGCCTGGGCGGCGCCACCGAGGCGGCGATCTGGTCGATCGAGCAGCCGATCCGCCCGCAGCACACCGAGTTGGCCAGCATCCCTTATGGCCGTGCCCTGCGTGGGCAGAGCGTGGAAGTCCTGGATGCCCGCGGGCGGCGCTGCCCGCCGGGCGTGCGCGGCGAGATCCATATCGGCGGGGTGGGCCTGGCGCTCGGCTACGCCGGCGATCCGCAGCGCACCGCCGAACGCTTCGTCCGTCATCCCGATGGCCGTCGCCTGTATCGCACCGGCGACCTCGGCCGCTACCTGGCCGACGGTAGCATCGAGTTCCTCGGTCGCGAGGACGACCAGGTGAAGATTCGCGGCCACCGCATCGAACTGGCCGAGCTGGACGCCGCGCTGTGCGCCCATCCGCAGGTCAACCTGGCGGCCACCGTGGTGCTCGGCGAGACCCACGAGCGCAGCCTGGCCAGCTTCGTCACCCTGCATGCGCTGGCGGAGGCTGGCGAGGATCCGCGTACGGCGCTCGACGCGGTGCGCCAGCGGGCGGCCCAGGCCTTGCGCCGCGACTGGGGCAGCGAGGAGGGCATCGCCGCGGCGGTGGCCGCACTCGACCGTGCCTGCCTCGCCTCGTTGGCCGCCTGGCTGGCCGGCAGCGGTCTGTTCGCCAGTGCGACGCCGCTGGACTTCGCCACCCTGTGCCAGCGCCTGGGTATCGCCGAGGCGCGCCAGCGCCTGCTGCGCCACTGGTTGCGCCAACTGGAGGAGGGCGGCTACCTGCGCGCCGAGGGCGAGGGCTGGCTGGGCTGCGCCGAGCGTCCCGCGCAGAGTCCGGAGGACGCCTGGACGGCGTTCGCCGGCTGCGCGCCGGCGGCGCTCTGGCCGGCCGAGCTGGTCGCCTACCTGCGTGACAGCGCGCAATCCCTCGGCGAGCAACTGGCCGGGCGGATCAGCCCGGCGGCGCTGATGTTCCCGCAGGGCTCGGCGCGCATCGCCGAGGCCATGTACAGCCAGGGCCTGCATGCCCAGGCGCTGCACGAGGCCATGGCCGAGGCCATCGCCGCCATCGTCGAGCGCCAGCCGCAACGGCGCTGGCGCCTGCTGGAGCTTGGCGCCGGCACCGCCGCCGCCAGCCGTGCGGTGATCGCCCGGTTGGCGCCGCTGGTGCAGCGAGGGGCGGAGGTGGACTACCTGTTCACCGACGTTTCCAGCTACTTCCTCGCCGCCGCCCGCGAGCGCTTCGCCGACCAGCCGTGGGTACGCTTCGGCCGCTTCGACATGAACGGCGATCTTCTCGACCAGGGCGTGGCGCCGCACTCGGTGGATATCCTGCTCAGCTCCGGGGCCTTGAACAACGCGCTGGACACCCCGGCGCTGCTGGCCGGCCTGCGCGAGTTGCTGAGCGCCGACGCCTGGCTGGTGATCCAGGAACTGACGCGCGAGCACAACGAGATCAGCGTCAGCCAGAGCCTGATGATGGAAAACCCGTGCGACCTCCGCGACGAGCGCCGCCAACTGTTCGTCCACACCGGGCAATGGCTGGAGTGGCTGGCGGCACAGGGTGGCGACCTGGCTTGTGGGGTGGTGCCGCCGGGCAGCGCTCTCGACCTGCTTGGCTACGATGTCCTGCTGGCTCGCTGCAAGACCGACCGCGCCCGCCTGGAGCCGGCCGAGCTGCTGGCCTTCGTCGAAGCGCGGGTGCCGCGCTACATGCTCCCGGCGCAGTTGCGCGTGCTCGAACGCCTGCCGGTCACCGGCAACGGCAAGATCGACCGCAAGGCCCTGACCGGCTTTGCCCGCCAGCCCCAGGCGGACCTTCGGCATGGCGTCGCGCAGGCACCGGCCGACGAACTGGAGAATGCGCTGCTGGCACTCTGGCGGGAGGTGCTGGACAACCCGTCGCTGGGCGTCGAGCAAGACTTCTTCGGGGCTGGCGGCGACTCGCTGTTGATCGCCCAGTTGATCGCCCGTTTGCGCGAACGACTGGAAAGCGCCCGCCGGCATCCGTTCGATCGCCTGCTACGCTGGGCGCTCAGCCAGCCGACGCCGCGCGGCCTGGCCGAACGCCTGCGCAGCGCGCCGGAAGAGGGCCGTGGGCCAGCCCTGGCCGCGGCGCGCGGCGTCGCCCCGGCGCAGACCGGCATGTCGCGCGCACCGCTCGCCGAGGGCGCGGTGGCGCTCGACCCGCTGGTGCGCCTGGTGCCCGGCGAGGGCGTGCCGAGGGTGCTGGTCCACGAAGGCCTCGGCACGCTGCTGCCGTACCGCCCGCTGCTTCGCGCCCTGGGTGAGGGGCGGCCGTTGCTGGGCCTGGCCGTGCATGACAGCGACGCCTACCTGGCGATCCCCGCCGAGCATCTCAACGCCTGCCTCGGCCGCCGCTACGCTGAGGCGCTCCATGGCGCCGGGCTGCGTGAGGTTGACCTGCTCGGCTACTGCTCCGGCGGGCTGGTCGCCCTGGAGACCGCCAAGTCCCTGGTCCAGCGCGGGGTGCGCGTGCGCCAGCTGGATATCGTCTCCAGCTACCGGATTCCCTACCGGGTGGACGACGAGCGCCTACTGTTGTTCAGCTTCGCCGCGACCCTCGGACTGGATACCGTGGCGCTCGGCTTCCCCGCGCCGGAACGTCTCGGCCAGGCGGTGCAGGCGGCGCTCGCGCAGACACCGGAGCGCCTGGGCGCCGAGGCGCTGGCGGAGCTACCGGGCCTGGCCGATCTCGTCGCCCTGCGCGGCCGCGTGCTACAGGCGGCCAGCGGTAGCGCCGACGCCGCCAGCGTCGAACGCGACACCCTCTACCGACTGTTCTGCCACTCGGTGCGTGCCAGCCAGGCCGCGGCGCCGGAGCCCTACGTCGGCGCGCTGCGGCTGTTCGTGCCGGACGCCGGCAACCCATTGGTGCCGTGCTACGCCGAGGCCCTGGAGACCCAATGGCGGGCCGCCGCGCTCGGCGCGTGCGGCATCCACGAGGTGCCCGGCGGGCACTTCGACTGCCTGGGCGAAGCCCTGGCGCAATCCCTGTCGAAACCCATGCCAGAGGAGGCGAGCCGATGAGCGACGTCCGTTCCGTGGTGGTCGCCGGTTCCCGGTTCGGCCAGTTCTATGCCGCCGGCGTCGCCGCCGATCCGCGCTTCGTCCTGCGCGGGATCCTTGGCCAGGGCAGCCGGCGTTCGCGGGCGTTGGCCGAGCGCCTCGGGGTGGAGACCTGGTGCGAGGTCGAGGCGTTGCCTGACGATGTCCGCCTGGCCTGCGTCGCGGTCGGCGGCGCGGCACGCGGCGAGCAGGGCCCGGCGCTGGCCGAGGCGCTGATGGCGCGTGGCATCGACGTGCTGATCGAGCATCCGTTGCTGCCGCGCGAATGGCAGGACCTGCTGCGCAGCGCCGAGCGCCTGGGCCGGCGCTGCCTGCTCAACACCTTCTATCCGCAGTTGCCGGCGGTGGCGCGTTTCATCGAACTGGGCCGCCAGTTGCACCACCGGCGCGGCATCCGCCACCTGGACGCGGCCTGCGGGGTGCAGGTCGGTTTCGCCACCCTGGACATCCTCGCCGCGTTGCTGGAGGGCGTCGGCCCCTGGTCGCTGGAGTCGCCCTCGAACGACCTGTCGGCGATGCGCGGGCTATCCCTGGTGTTGGCGGAAGTGCCGTTGAGCCTGCACGTGCTCAACGAACTGGCGGCCGCCGACGATGGGCGCATGACCTTGTTGCAGCGCGTCAGCCTGACCACCGATCGCGGCACGCTGAGCCTGCTCAGCCCCCATGGCCCGTTGTTGTGGACGCCTGCGGTGGCGGTACCGGCAGAGGATGACGACGGCCTGTTCGCGTTGTTCGACGAGATAGCCGGCGAACCGCTGCCCAGCGCCCAGCTCTGGTATGCCGAACCGTGCAGCTGGGCCCAGGTGCACCAGCGCCTGTGGCCGGCGGCGGCGGCCGAGGCGCTGGCGCTGCTCGCCGACGGCGACGAGGTGCGCCGGCGCAACCAGCGCAGCCTGGAGGTCGCCGCCCTGTGGCAGCGGATCGGCGAGCGCCTTGGCTTCCCCGAGGCGCCGCCGGCGTCGCTGGCGCCGGCGAGCCTGGAACAGGTGCTGGAGCAAGCCTCGTGACCCCGGTGCTGTGGCGCCTGCTGCGCACCTATCGCTGGCGGCTGGCGGCGGCCATGGGGTTGCAGGCCCTGGCCGGGCTCTGCTCGCTGTTGCCCTGGATGCTTCTCGCCTGGCTCGCCGAGCCGCTGGCGCGCGGCCAGGCGCAGCCGGCCCTGCTGGCCCTGGTGCTGCTGGCGGTGCTGGCCTGGCTGGGCTGCCAGGCGCTGGCCGCGCACCTGGCCCACCGGGTCGACGCGGACCTCTGCAACGACCTGCGCCTGCGCCTGCTGGCGCACCTGCAACGGCTGCCGCTGGACTGGTTCGGTCGCCAGGGCCCGGACGGCGTGGCGCGCCTCGTGGAGCAGGACGTGCGGGCCCTGCACCAACTGATCGCGCACGCTCCCAACGATCTCAGCAACCTGTTGGTGGTGCCGCTCGTCGCGTTGCTCTGGCTGGCCTGGCTGCACCCCTGGCTGCTGCTGTTCTGCCTGCTGCCGCTGGTGCTGGCCGCCGCCGGCTTCCTGCTGCTGCGCTCGGCGCGCTACCGCGACCTGGTGCTGCGGCGCAACGCCGCGCTGGAAAGGCTCTCGGCGGACTATGGCGAATTCGCCCACAACCTGCTGCTGGCCCGACAGTACCCCGGCGCCGGCATACAACAGGGCGCCGAGGCGTCGGCGGCGGCCTTCGGCGAAGCGTTCGGCGCCTGGGTGAAGCGGGTCGGCCACCTCGCCGCGCTGGTCTACGTGCAGTTGTCGACGCCCTGGCTGCTGGCCTGGGTCCTGCTCGGCGCGCTGGTCCTGGATGCCCTCGGCGTGCCGCTGGCGCTCGGCCAGGCCTGTGCCTTCCTGCTCCTGCTGCGGGCCCTGGCCGCCCCGGTGCAGGCGCTCGGCCACGGCGGCGACGCGCTGCTGGGCGCGCGCGCCGCCGCCGAGCGCCTGCAGCAGGTATTCGACCAGGCGCCGTTGGCCGAGGGCCGCTCGACCCGCGAGCCGGTCGATGGCGCGGTGGCGCTGCACGGCCTGGGCCATGCCTACGAGGGCGTGGAGGTCCTGGCCGATATCGATCTGGAGCTGAAGGATGGCAACCTGGTGGCCCTGGTCGGTCCCTCGGGCTCCGGCAAGAGCACCCTGCTGCACCTGCTGGCGCGCTACATGGACGCGCAGCGCGGCGAACTGGAGATTGGCGGCCTGGCACTGAAGGACATGCCCGATGCCGTGCGCCATCGGCATATCGCGCTGGTCGGCCAGCAGGCGGCGGCGCTGGAGATATCCCTGGCCGACAACATCGCCCTGTTCCGCCCCGATGCCGATCTCCAGGAGATTCGCCAGGCGGCCCGTGACGCCTGCCTCGACGAGCGCATCATGGCCCTGCCGCGTGGCTACGACAGCGTGCCGGGACGCGACCTGCAACTGTCCGGCGGCGAACTGCAACGACTGGCCCTGGCCCGTGCGCTGTTATCGCCGGCGCGCCTGTTGCTGCTCGACGAGCCGACCTCGGCGCTGGATCCGCAGACCGCCCGGCAGGTCCTGCGCAACCTGCGCGAGCGTGGCGGCGGCCGGACCCGGGTGATCGTCGCCCATCGTCTGGCCGAAGTCAGCGATGCCGACCTGATCCTGGTGCTGGTCGCTGGCCGTCTGGTCGAACGCGGCGAGCACGCGGCGCTGTTGGCGGCGGACGGCGCCTATGCGCGCTTGTGGCGTGAACAGAACGGCGCGGAGGTGGCGGCATGACCCTGTTCGAACGAATGCGTGCGCTGCCCGAAGACTGCCGTGCCGCGTTGCGCCGGGCGAGCGCCTGGGCGGTCCTGGCGGCGCTGCTGGACGCCGCTTGCGGCGTATTGCTGGTGCCGTTGGTCGAGGCCTGGTTCGCCGAAGGCGCGTTGCCCTGGCGCTGGGTCGCCGCGTTGCTCGGCTTGAGCCTGGCGCAGGCGCTGTTGCAGTACCTGGCCCTGCGTCGCGGTTTCGCCGCCGGCGGCTCGCTGGCGGCTGGACTGGTGCGCAGCCTGGTGGCGCGCTTGCCGCGCCTGGCGCCGCCGGCGCTGCGCCGGGTCGCGCCGGCCGAAGGCCTGCTGCGCGGCCCGGTGATGCAGGCGATGGGCATTCCGGCGCACCTGCTGGGGCCGCTGATCGCCGCGTTGGTGACGCCGCTCGGGGTGATCCTCGGGCTGTTCCTGATCGACCCGTCCATCGCCCTCGGCCTGCTCCTTGCTGGTGCCTTCCTCGCCGCGCTGTTGCGCTGGAGCGGGCGGCGCAATCTGGCGGCGGAGGATGCCCGGCTGGCCGCCGAGCGCGACGCCGCACGGCAGTTGCAGGCGTTCGCCGAACGCCAGCCACTGCTGCGCGCGGCGCAGCGCGAAAGCGTCGCCCGCCAGGGGCTGGAAGAGGCCTTGCGCAGTCTCCACCGCAGCACCCTGGAACTGTTGCGGCGCAGCCTGCCCAGCGGCCTCGGCTTCGCCCTGGCGGTGCAGGCGGCGTTCGCCTTCGCCCTGCTCGGCGGCGCCTGGGCGGTGGAGCGGCAATGGCTGGACGGCGCGCGACTGGTGGCCGTGCTGGTGCTGCTGGTGCGCTTCATCGAGCCGCTGGCCCAGCTCACCCATCTCGACCAGGCGTTGCGCGGCGCCTGGCAGGCGCTGGACACCCTGCTGCGGGTTTTCGCCCTGGCTCCGCTGCGCAGCCCCGAGCCGGGCGAGCGGCCGCACGACGCCAGCCTGGCGGCCGAGGCCGTGGAATTGCGCCTGGAAGATGGCCGCGCCTTGCTCGAGGACATTTCCCTGAGGCTGGAGCCGGGTTCGCTGAACGTCCTCGTCGGACCCTCCGGGGCCGGCAAGAGCAGCCTGCTGGCGCTGCTCGGGCGGCTCTACGACGTCGATGCCGGGCGTGTCCTGCTGGGTGGCGTGGATATCCGCCGGTTGAGCGAAACGACCCTCGCCGCCAGTCGTAACCTGGTGTTCCAGGACAACGGCCTGTTCCGCGGCAGCGTTGCCTGGAACCTGCGCATGGCGCGAGCGGACGCCGATCTCGAAGCGCTGCGCGAGGCGGCGCGGGCGGTTGGCCTGCTGGAAGAGATCGAGGCCTGGCCGCAGGGCTGGGACAGCGACGTCGGTCCCGGCGGCGCGCTGCTGTCCGGCGGCCAGCGGCAACGCCTGTGCCTGGCTCGCGGGCTGCTCTCGACGGCGCCGTTGCTGCTGCTCGACGAGCCCACCGCCAGCCTCGACGCCGCCAGCGAGGCGCAGGTGCTGCGCAGCCTGCTCGGGTTGCGCGGCCGGCGCACCCTGCTGGTAGTGACCCACCGCCCGGCGCTGGCGCGTCAGGCCGACCAGGTACTGCTGCTGGAGGAGGGGCGCCTGCGTCTCAGCGGACGTCACGCCGATCTGCTCGTCCGGGACGACTGGTATGCCGGTTTCGTCGGGCTGGCGGGCGAGGAAAGTTCCGCGACGGTCGTGGATCAATAGAGAAAGACCGGCAATCGAAAAAGCCCCGGAGACGATTTCTTCATAATGATAAGCATTATCAAATCGTATATCCCCCGAGGCTGTTCGAACGATGAAAACGGAGACGAAGGTGATCAAGGGACGCCAGGGCATCGCCCGCAATCGGCACACCCCGTTGTGCCTGGGGCTGCTGCTGGCGCTGAGTCCGCTGGCCGCGGCCGTGGCCGACGCGCGCAAGGACGGCGAGACGGAACTGCCGGACATGGTGATCAGCGGAGAAAGCACGTCTGCCACCCAGCCGCCGGGGGTGACTACCCTGGGCAAGGTGCCGCTCAAGCCGCGCGAGCTGCCGCAGTCCGCCAGCGTCATCGACCATGAGCGCCTCGAACAGCAGAATCTGTTCAGCCTCGACGAAGCCATGCAGCAGGCCACCGGGGTCACCGTGCAGCCGTTCCAGCTGCTGACCACCGCCTACTACGTGCGCGGCTTCAAGGTCGACTCCTTCGAGCTGGACGGGGTGCCGGCGCTGCTTGGCAATACTGCCAGTTCGCCGCAGGACATGGCGATCTACGAGCGGGTCGAGATCCTTCGCGGCTCCAACGGACTGCTGCATGGCACCGGCAACCCGGCGGCCACCGTCAACCTGGTGCGCAAGCGGCCGCAGCGCGAATTCGCCGCCAGCACTACCCTCAGCGCCGGGCGCTGGGACCGCTACCGCGCCGAGGTCGACGTCGGCGGCCCGCTGAGCGCCAGCGGCAACGTGCGCGGCCGAGCGGTGGCCGCCTACGAGGACCGCGACTACTTCTACGACGTGGCCGACCAGGGCACCCGCCTGCTCTACGGGGTGACCGAGTTCGACCTGAGCCCCGACACCCTGCTCACCGTCGGTGCGCAATACCAGCACATCGACTCGATCACCAACATGGCCGGGGTACCGATGGCCAAGGATGGGTCCAATCTCGGGCTGTCCCGCGACACCTACCTCGATGTCGACTGGGACCGCTTCAAGTGGGACACCTACCGCGCCTTCGGCTCCCTCGAACAGCAACTGGGCGGCGGCTGGAAAGGCAAGGTCAGCGCCGAATACCAGGAAGCCGATTCGCGCCTGCGTTACGCCGGCTCCTTCGGCGCCATCGACCCGCAGACCGGCGACGGTGGCCAGCTGACGGGCGCCGCCTACAAGTTCAAGAGCATCCAGCGCAGCCTCGACGCCAACCTCAATGGGCCGGTGCGACTGTTCGGCCTGACCCACGAACTGCTCGGTGGGGTCACCTACGCCCAGGGCGAGACCCGCCAGGACACCGCACGCTTCCTCAACCTGCCGAACACCCCGGTCAATGTCTACCGCTGGGACCCGCACGGTGTGCCGCGCCCGCAGATCGGCCAGTACACTTCGCCGGGCACCACCACCACCACCCAGAAAGGCCTCTATGCCCTGGGCCGGATCAAGCTCGCCGAGCCGCTGACCCTGGTGGTCGGCGGCCGCGAAAGCTGGTGGGACCAGGACACCCCGGCCACCCGCTTCAAGCCCGGTCGCCAGTTCACGCCCTACGGCGGGCTGATCTGGGACTTCGCCAGGGACTGGTCGTGGTATGTCAGCTACGCCGAGGTCTACCAGCCGCAGGCGGATCGCCAGACCTGGAACAGCGAGCCGCTGAGCCCGGTGGAAGGCAAGACCTACGAAACCGGGATCAAGGGCGAACTGGCCGACGGCCGCCTGAACCTGTCGCTGGCGGCGTTCCGCATCGACCTGGAGAACAATCCGCAGGAAGACCCGGACCATCCGGGGCCGCCCAACAATCCGTTCTACATCAGCGGCGGCAAGGTGCGCAGCCAGGGCTTCGAGCTGGAAGGCACTGGCTACCTGACGCCCTACTGGAGTCTCTCGGCCGGCTACACCTACACCAGCACCGAGTACCTCAAGGACAGCCAGAACGACTCGGGGACGCGCTACTCCACCTTCACCCCGAGGCACCTGCTGCGCCTGTGGAGCAACTACGACCTGCCCTGGCAGGATCGGCGCTGGAGCGTCGGCGGCGGACTCCAGGCGCAGAGCGACTACAGCGTCGACTACCGCGGCGTGAGCATGCGCCAGGGCGGCTACGCACTGGTCAACATGCGCCTGGGCTACAAGATCGACGAGCACTGGACGGCGGCGGTCAACGTCAACAACCTGTTCGACCGGACCTACTACCAGAGCCTGTCCAACCCCAACTGGAACAACCGCTACGGCGAACCGCGCAGCTTCAACGTCAGCCTGCGGGGCGCGTTCTGATGCCGCGCCAGTCGGGCTTCGGCTGGGCCTGGCGGGTTCCGCTGGCGCTCGCCGGCAGCCTGGCGGCGGCGACCGCCAGCGGCTATCTGTTGACTCGCGGGCTGCCCCTGGACGACCCGCTCGAGCGTCTCTACGCCGGGCTCTTCGGCGCGCTCGGGGTGGGCTTGTTGCTGCTTGTCGGCGGGTTGCTGGCGCGTGATCCGGGCAACTTCGCCTGGCGCCTGGGCGGTAGCCTGCTGGCACTGGGCCTGGCGTTGTGGCTGCTGGCGGGGCGCGGTTGAAGTGGCGGCGCGTCCTCTCCTGCTCTCGCTGCACGGTGGCGCCGGCGCGCTGTTCGGCGTGCTGCTGTTCGTGGTGCTGTTCAGTGGCGCCTGGAGTCTTGGCCACGACGACCTGCGCGAGTGGCTGCGGGCCCCGGCGCAGGCGGGAGGAGAAGCCCTTGCGCTGGAGCGCCTACTCGAACGGGCGGGCGAGGAAGGCGTCGACATCCGCGATGCGACCCTGCTGCTGCCCGCTCCCGGCCATGCCGCCTTCAGCGTCTGCGATGCGCGCCTGGACTGCCGGCTGGACCTCGACCCGGCCAGCGGCCGGGTGCTGCCACCGATGCCGGCGCTGGACCTCCTGCTGAACCTGCACAAGAGCCTGTTCGTCGGCTTCCCCGGGCGGGTGCTGGTCAGCCTGTTCGGCGTATCGCTGTTGCTGCTGTGCCTGGCCGGCGTGCTGCTGCACAGCCGCCGCTGGCGCGACCTGCGGCGTTGGCGGCGGGATCGCGGGCTGCGCCTGGCGCTGTTCGACCTGCATGGCCTGATCGGCATCTGGGGACTGCCCTGGCTGCTGTTGTTCGGTTTCACCGGCGCGCTCAGCGGGCTGGGCGCTCTCGGGACCCTGCTGCTGGCGCCGGTGGCCTACCCGCAGGAACCGAACCGGGTATTCGTCGAGTTGATGGGACCGCCGCCGCCCGCCGCCGAGGGGCGGCCATTGGCGTCCCGCATCGATCTCGACCGCCTGCTTGCCGGCGATGCCGTGCGGGCGCCCGGCTTCGTCGCCCAGCGTTTGAGCCTCAGTCATGCCGGGGATGTCGCCGGCAGCGTGGAGATCGCCGGTATCCGGCGTGGCCTGCCGAGCACCGCGAACTTCGAGCGGCACCGCTATCGGCTGGCCGACGGCACCCTGCTCGGCGAGCGCAGCTCGGCGCAGCGCGGTTTCTGGCTGCGCGCCTTCATCGCCGTGCAGCCGTTGCATTTCGCCCAGTACCAGTGGCTCGGGCCGGGCTGGTCCGCCGCGTTGCGCGGCCTGCACCTGGCGATGGGCCTCGGCGCCTGCCTGCTCTGCGCCAGCGGCCTGTACCTGTGGCTGCAACGACGCGCCTCGGCGCCGGACGCCCGCGTACGGCTCTTGCAGCGCCTGAGCCAGGGTTTCTGTGCCGGCCTGGTGGCGGCGGCCGCGTTGCTCCTGCTGGGGCTGCAACTCGCGCCCTCGGAGCTACTCGCCGGACCCTGGCCGGGGCGGCTGTTCCTTGTCCTGTGGGCCGCCGCTGGCCTGGCGGCGTTGCTGCTGCCGGGCGACTGGCCGCTGGCGCGCGGGTTGCTCGGCGTCGCCGGGCTGGCCTGCCTGGCGGCCGCCGTCGCGCACCTGGCGCCCTGGCTCATGCGCGGCCGGCTGCCGGCCCTGGGCCCCGACCTCACCCTGATCCTCTGCGGCGCGCTGCTCATCCGGCACGCCTGGATGCAGGCGCGCGCCGCCGCGCCACCCGCCCACCCCCGTGTCACCGGAGACCACCATGCTTGAGCTGTATCGCCACCGCCGCCTGGTCATCACCCTGGCGTTGCTCTACCTGTCCCAGGGCATTCCCATCGGCCTGGCCATGGACGCCCTGCCCACCCTCCTGCGCCAGGATGGCGCGCCATTGCAGGCGCTGGCCTTCCTGCCCCTGGTGGGGCTGCCCTGGGTGGTCAAGTTCCTCTGGGCGCCCTGGGTCGACAACCATTGGTCGCGCCGTCTCGGCCGGCGGCGTAGCTGGATCCTGCCGATGCAATGCATCGTCCTCGCCTGCCTGCTCGGCCTGGCGACGCTCGGCCTCGGCGTGGCCAGTGCCGGTTGGGCGGTCGGCCTGCTGGCGCTGGCTTCGCTGGCCAGCGCGACCCAGGACATCGCCACCGACGGCATGGCGGCGGAGCACTTCAGCGGCGAGCTGCTGGCCAAGGTCAACGCGGTACAGATCGCCGGGGTGATGATCGGCTTCTTCGGCGGCGGTGCCGGCAGCCTGATCCTCGCCGGGCATTTCGGCCAGCGCGCGGCGTTCCTGGTCATGGCCTGCGTGCCGCTGGCAAGCCTGTGCTGCGTGCTCGCCCTGGGGCGCGGCGACCCCCACGAACTCCCCCCGGCACCGGCCGCCAAGGCCAGCCTGCTGCGCTTCCTGCGTCGGCCGCTGGCGCCTTCGCTGCTGGCGCTGGCACTGCTGTCGGCGATGACCGCGGTATCCGGCTTCGGCCTGTCCAAGCTGTACCTCAGCGATGCCGGCTGGGCCTTGCAGGACATCGGCCGGCTGGGCATGAGCGGTGGCCTGGTCACGGTATTCCTCGGCTGCGGCGGCGGCGCCTGGCTGGTCAGGCGGATCGGCCTGTGGCGCGGTTTCGCCCTTGGCGTGGTGCTCGCCGGTTGTTCGGCGCTGCTCTGGTATCTGCAGGCCGGTCGCTGGTTGGCACTGAGCGAAGGATTGGCGTGGACCTGCGTGCTGATCGGCTCGCTGGCTACCGGCATCACCTCGGTGGCGATCCTCACCGCGGCGATGCGCTTCGCCGGCCAGGGCGGCCAGGCCGGCACCGATGTCACCGCGGTGCAGAGCACCCGAGACCTCGGTGAGATGCTGGCGTCTTCGTTCCTGGTCAGCCTCACCGCGCAGATCGGCTATGCCGGCGGCTTCCTCACCGGCAGCGCCCTGGCGGTGCTGGCCCTGTTGCTCGCCCTGCGCCTGCAGGCCGGCGAGGGGCGCGGGGAGTGGAAGGGGCGGGCGGAAGAGGCCTGAGGCGCTGCCGATAGGCGCGCAGCGCCCGGCACCCGCACGGATGCCTCCTCTCCCGCGGACGGGAGAGGCGGGAGAGGGCAGGCGCGGTGGCCTGCCCGGTGTTGCTAGCGTGGCCGTTCCACCTGGTTGCGGTAGCTGCCGGTGATCGCTTCCAGCGCCGCGCTCTTCTCGGTCTTCGGTCGCGAAGCGGCGGCCCATTCCTCTTTTTCCCGTTCTCGGTTGGCCAGGATGATCTTGTTGGCGGTCGGCCGCCGCGCTTCTTCGTATTCGCGCAGGGCTGCGGCCACGTCGGCGTTGCGCGCCAGCGCGGCGGCCAGCTCGATGCCGTCGAGGATTGCTTGCGAAGCGCCGTTGGCGCCCATCGGATACATCAGGTGGGCGGCGTCGCCGAGCAGGGTGATGCGTCCCCGGCCCCAGTGCGGCAGCGGATCGCGGTCTACCATCGGGTACTGCAGGATCAACTGGTTGCGGGTCAGCAGGTCGCGGATGTCGAACCAGCCCAGGTCCCAGTCGGCGAAGAACGGCAGCACGTCCTCCAGGCGCCCGTCGCGGTTCCAGTCGGCCTCGTTGTCGAGCTGGCCGACGGCGGCGCTTGGCACCATGCACACCCAGTTCACCAGCGACTTGCCTTCGGCCGCGTGACGCGCCGAGATCGGATAGGCGACCAGGCGCGACCAGTGCTCGTCGTTGGCGACGATCATGGTCTTGCCGTCGAGGAAGCGGTCGAACTCGGTGACGCCGCGCCACATGGTGATCCCACCGTGGGACAGCGGCCCCTGGTCGGGATGCAGGTGCGCGCGGACCGCCGAATGGATGCCGTCGGCGCCGACCAGCACATCGGCACCGAGCGCCTGGGGCTTGCCGTGTCCGTCGCGGGCGCCGATCAGCACGCGGCCGTCGCGCTCCTCGATACGCTCCACGCCGAGACCGGTGCGTACCGCCTGTTGGCCGAGGCGCTCGCGCACCGCGGCGAGCAGGATCATCTGCAGTTCGCCGCGATGGATCGAGTACTGCGGATAGGCGTTGCCGGCTTCCACCCCGCGCGGCTCGGACCATACCGTGGCGCCGCTCTGGTCGATGTAGCGCAGCTCGTGGGTGGGGATGGCGGTGGCCGCCAGCGCCGGGCCGAGGCCCAGTTCGGCAAGGGCCTCGACCGCCGCCGGCTGGATATTGATGCCGACGCCAAGGGGGCGTATCTCGCTGCTGCTTTCCAGCAGCGTGACCTTGCCGATGCCGGCCTGGTGCAGGGCCAGGGCGCAACTGAGGCCGCCGATGCCGGCGCCGGCGATGAGGATATCGATGGGTTCGCTCATGGGTGCTTCCTTTTCTCGAGTGTTCGAATCGATGGGGGTTCGGCTGGGATGGATGACCGTTTACCGCGATGAAACGTCGGCGCAGCGGCGGATAACGCCGGTGGCGTTATTCGCCCTACGACCCGGCTCCGGGGCCGCGGGACGCATGACCGCGTGCGGTTGGGTGGGCTTCGAGGCCGCGTAGGGCGAATAACCGCTTGCGGTTATCCGCCGTGAAACGTCGGCGCAGCGGTGTCGTCACGGTTGCAGGTAGCGGTGCTTCCAGCCTCCTTCGTCGCGGTCGTAGCGCAGGCGCTCGTGCAGCCGCTCGGTGCCGTTGCCCCAGAACTCCACCGACTCCAGGCACAGTTCGAACAGGCAGTAGCCCGGCGGGCGCGGCAGCGGGCCGTCGGTTTCCGCCAGGCGCCGGGCTTCGGCGCGCAGGGCGTGGATGTCGACGAGGGTTTCGCTCTGCCGCGAGGCGATCGACATCGGGTGGGTCTGGTACGGGCGGCTCAGCCACTGGGCGTCGGCGCGCTCGTCGGGCAGGCGTTCGGCGCGGCCGTTGAGGATGATCTGCTGGCTGCTCTCGCGCCAGTACAGCACCCCCGAGGCCCAGGGGTTCTGCGCCAGTTCGCGGCCCTTCTGGCTATCGGCGTGGGTGGCGAACACCACCCCGCGCTCGCCCAACTCGGCGATCACCACGATCCGCGTCGACGGCCGGCCCTGCCCGTCGACCGTGGCCAGGGCCAGTGCCCGCGGCTCGCGCACGCCATAGCGGCGGGCGCGTTCCAGCCAGTTGCGCAGCACCTCCATGGGGTTCGCCGGCGGCGCCTCGAACTCCGGGAAAGGGGCTTCGATGGTCCCGGTGAGGGACTCGGAAATGTTCGTGTTGACGCCCATCACGGCGTTCCTCCGTTCTGCCCGTTCACAGGTAGGCCCGGCCTTCGGCGAAGGCCGCGCCGTTGCCCGACACTTCCACCGCCGAGACCCGCTCGCCGGCGCCCTCGGCGCGGGCGTACATGCGCGACGGCCGGCCGATCTCGACGCCCTGGAGGATCTCGATCTGCTGCCCGTAGGGAATCTGCCGGTGGCGCGCCAGGTGGATCGCCAGCGGCCCGGCGGCGGAACCGGTGGCGGCGTCCTCGACCACGCCGTAGGCCGGCGAGAACATGCGGCTGCGCCAGTGCCGCCCGGCGCCGGCGAAGCAGTTCACCGCCAGGTCCGGGAAGTCGCACAGCGCGCGGTGGTCGGGGTGCAGCGCGGACAGCGCGGCGACGCTCTCCAGGCCGACGAAGACGTGGCGCGGGCCGTTGCGGTAGACCTCGATGGGAAAGGTCGAGCCCTTCAGGCCGAGGGCGGCGAGCAGCTCGGCCGGGCGGCTGAAGTGCT
The DNA here is from genome assembly GCF_056782835.1 of Pseudomonas sp. 20-5. Classification (NCBI taxonomy): domain Bacteria; kingdom Pseudomonadati; phylum Pseudomonadota; class Gammaproteobacteria; order Pseudomonadales; family Pseudomonadaceae; genus Pseudomonas; species Pseudomonas sp. 20-5. The sequence continues at coordinate 780,416 of NZ_CM165584.1, forward strand.
CCCAGGTGGGGATCGGCTGCTGCATGCTGCAGGCCACCACCTTGCCGTCCTGGCGCTCCAGGGCGAAGGGCACGGTGCCCATCCTGGTCTCCAGGAACAGCCTGTCCTTGTCGGTCTCGGCGCCCAGGGCGATGGCGGTGCCCAGCAGCGGGTGGCCGGCGAACGGCAGTTCGTTGACCGGGGTGAAGATGCGGATGCGCGCGTCGCCGTCCTGTTGCGGGCGGAGCACGAAGGTGCTCTCCGACAGGTTCATCTCCCGCGCCATGCGCTGCATGCGCTCGCCGCTGAGGTCGTCGCAGTCGAAGAACACCGCCACCGGGTTGCCTTGCAGCGGTTCGCTGGCGAAGGCGTCTATCACGACATATCTGTGCATGGGCTCTCCTGGCTCAGGGCCGCCGCTCGACCAGCGCGTGGCGCAGCAGGTCGGCGATGATGCGTGGACCCTCGCGGGTCAGCACCGATTCGGGGTGGAATTGCATGGAGGCGAAGCGCGGCCCGCGCAGGGCATGGACCTCGCCGGTCTCGCGGTCGCGGCTGATCTCGATCGGGCCGACCTCGGGGATCTCGATGCGGTCCTGCAGGGCGCGCGCAGCGAAGGTGTTGTAGAAGCCGACGCGCTCGGCGGCGCCGAACAGGTCGATCTGTTTCTGCACGCCCTGGTTGGGCTCCTGCCGGCGTTGCAGGTCCAGGCCCAGGCACAGGCTCAGCACCTGGTGGCTCAGGCACACGGCGAGGAACGGCCGGCGCTCGCTGAGCAGCGAACGGATGGCCAGGTGCAGGTGGCCGATCTTCGGCTGGCCGATCTCGGTGGGGTTGCCCGGGCCGGGGCCCATGATCACCAGGTCGTAGCCGTCGAACGAGTACGGCTCCTGGAAGCCGCGCACGGTCACCGTCAGGCCCAGCGACTTGAGCTGCTTGGCGATCATCGAGGTGAAGGTGTCCTCGGCATCGACGATCAGCACCTCGCGTCCGGACAGGTCGGCCTGCAACTGCTGGCGCTCGCTGGCGCCGCGCAGCCAGAAGTCGGCGATCGGCGCGTTGCGGCTGGCCAGCGCCGCCACCACGTGCGGGTGCGAGCCCAGGCGCTGCGGCGCCTGGCTCTTCAGCGCGGCGATCAGCCCGGAAGCCTTGGCCCGGCTTTCCGCCGCCTCGCCCAGGGGATCGGAGTGACGCACGATGGTTGAGCCGACGCCGATGCGCAGGCGGCCGTCGCTCTCGATCTCGGCGGTGCGGATCAGGATCGCCGAGTCCAGCGTGCGCCCGCCCTGACCATCGCCGCCGATCAGCGCCGCCACCCCGCTGTAGTAGCCGCGACCCTGCGGCTCGTAGCGGCGGATCACCCGGCAGGCGCTTTCCAGCGGGCTGCCGGTGACGGTCGGGGCGAACAGCGTCTCGCGCAGCACCTCGCGCACGTCGCGGTTGGTCTGGCCCTCGATGAAGTACTCGGTGTGCGCCAGGTGCGCCATCTCCTTGAGGTAGGGACCGAGCACCCGGCCGCCGTCCTCGCAGATCCGCGCCATCATCTTCAGCTCCTCGTCCACCACCATGTACAGCTCGTCGGCTTCCTTGCGGTTGTCGAGGAATTCCATGACCTCGGCCAGGTTCGGCCCGGCCGGCGGATAGCGGTAGGTACCGCTGATCGGGTTCATCACCGCCAGGCCGTCGCGCACGCTGATGTGTCGCTCGGGCGAGGCGCCGACCAGGGTGCGTTCGCCGGTGTGGACGATGAAGGTCCAGTAGGCGCCCTTCTCGCGCAGCAGCAACTGGCGGAAGAAACTCAGCGCGCTGGCCGTGGCGTAGCCGTCGATGCGCGCCTGGAAGCGCCGCTTGATCACGAAGTTGGCGCCTTCGCCGCGACCGATCTCGTCGGCGATGACCCGCCCGACCACTTCGGCGTAGGCCTCGTCGTCGAGGTCGAAACCTTCCTCGCTCAGTTCCAGCGCCTGGTTCGGCAGCAGCGCCAGGGCCTGCTCCAGCGGCAGCAGTTCCTGCTCCAGGACCTTCAGCGCCAGCAGCGGCGTGCCGTCGTCGAGCGCCTCGAAGCCGCGCTCGGCGATCTGCCGGTAGGGAATCAGCGCCAGCAGGTCATGGCGCGGCAGGCCCGGGCCGGGCTCGTCCAGCGGCAGGTCGGCCAGGCCGTGCAGTTCGAGCGCCTCGCCGCGGATCACGTCGAGCAGGCCCGGGCCATTGCTTTCCGGGCGGTAGAGCAAGGCGAACGGCGCCGGCCGTTCGAGCAGGCGCTGCAACAGCGATGTGGGCAGGGCGTTCATTCCAGCACCTCGTCGGTGGTGACCACCATCGCGCAGCGGCTGGCGGCGTATTCCAGGGCCATGCGGTGGTGCGCCTCGCTGAAGTCGGCGATGGCGTCGGCCACCAGGAACGGCTGGATGTCGTTGGAGTAGGCGTCGACCGTGGAGATCAGCACCCCGACGTGGGCGTATACGCCGCACAGCACCAACTGGTCGCGGCCGGCGGCGCGCATCCGCTGGAGCAGGTCGGAGTGGAAGAAGGCGCTGTAGCGCCACTTGGTCAGCAGCCAGTCGTCCGGCCCCGGCGCCAGCTCCTCGACCACCTCGCGGTCGGCCGGACTGGCGCGCATGCCCGGCCCCCAGAAGTCCTTGAGCAGGCCGCGCTGCTCCTCGGTCATGCTGCCCGGCTGGGCGGTGTAGGCGATCTGCACGCCCTGCTCGACGCACCAGCGGCGCAGCCGCGCGGCGTTGGCCACCAGCCCGGCGCGCAGGCTCTCGGGCAGCGGGCGCAGGAAGTAGCGCTGCATGTCGTGCACCAGCAGCACCGCGCGCCGCGGCTCCAGGCTCCAGCGCGCCAGGTTGGCCGGCAACTGCTGGGCAGTCGGCAAGGGATAGGCGGTGATTTCGGGAATGCCGCTCATGCCACGGTCTCCAGGGGGAAGGTTGCGCTCGGGATCGCTTCTGCGCCGGACCAGGCCATCACCGCGCTGAGCGCCTGCCAGGGGTTCAGCCGCGGATCGCAGAGGCTGGTGTAGTGCCGGCTGACCTGGTGCAGGCCGCTGGAATCGGCGACGCACTCGGTGACGTCGTCCGGGGTGGTCTCCAGGTGCAGCCCGGCGGCCACGCCGCCGGAGCCGGACACCGCCAGGCGGAACGCCGCCACCTCCTCGGCGATGCTGCGCACCAGGCGGGTCTTGTTGCCGCAGGGCGCGACGATGGTGTTGCCGTGCATCGGGTCGCTCAGCCAGATCACCGGGTGCCCGGCCGCGCGCACCGCCTCCACCAGCGGCGGCAGGCGCTCGCCGACCTTCTGCGCGCCCATCCGCGCGATCAGCGTCAGGCGCCCCGGCTCGCGGCGCGGATCGAGGCGCTCGCAGAGCGCCAGCAACTGGTCGCGGCCGATCTCCGGGCCGACCTTGCAGGCCACCGGGTTGAGCACCTCGGCCAGCAGCGCCACATGGGCACCGTCGACCTGGCGGGTGCGCTCGCCGATCCACGGCCAGTGGGTCGAACCGAGGTAGACCCGGCGCTGCTCGTCCTCGCGCAGCATCGACAGCTCGTAGTCGAGCAGCAGCATCTCGTGGCTGGTCCAGACCGGCGAGGCATTCGCCTCCTGCCCGGACGCGGCGTCCCAGCCCAGGTGGCGCATGATGTTGCGCGCCGCCGCATAGCCCTTGAGGATCCGCTGCGGATCGGCCCGGCGCTGCTCGGCATGGGCCTCGCGGCCGTTGACCATGTCGCCGCGATAGACCGGCAGGGTCTGCTCGCCGACCTGCTCGTGCGGCTTGGAACGCGGCTTGGCGTACTGCCCGGCGATGCGCCCGACGCGGATCACCGGCCGCCGGCCGGCCAGGCGCAGGGCGCCGGCCAGCAGTTCCAGCACGGCGGCCTTGCGCGCCACGTTCTCGGCATGGTGGTCGTCCATGTCCTCGGCGCAGTCGCCGCACTGCACCACCAGCGCCTCGCCGCGGGCGACCCGCGCCAGGGTCGCGCGCAGGGCCAGGATGTCGCCGGCGCGGATCAGCGCCGGACTGCCGCGCAGGTACGCCTGCACGTCGCGCAGGCGCGACGGATCGCCCCATTCGGGTTGCTGCAGCGCTTCGCAGCGCCGTACGCGTTGCAATAGATCGTCCATGGTGGGTCCCCCTTCGGCAGGAGATATCGTTTCGATCAAGTGGGAATGCCTTCGCGTTTTATTTCCGGGACCGGAATGCTCAAGGCGCGCAATTGTTGGAAGACGTTCATGAATTCGCGGTTGCGCTTGATCTTGCCGTCTTCAAGTTCGAAGGAATGCAGGAAGTGGTTTTCGTAATAACCTTCGGGATATCCGGGGAAAAGAATCTTGCCGTGACCGTCGCATTCGACCCAGAAATGATTGGGGTCGTCGGTTCCGAATATATTTATGTTGTACCACTCCCAATCGGGAAAGCACTTCAATGACCAGACGGCATGTTCCGCAAGTTTGTCTTTGCCACGAATGACGATGGGCGAGCCGGTATCGGTGGTCCATAAACCGCCACAGCCGTCCTCGACGAAAAGTTCATGGCGGCGCAGGCGATCCTGGCCTTTGGTATTCATGTACTTCTCGACGGTGGCGCGATTCTTTTCGCGAAGTTCGTTGGCATCGGTGAAACCGATTGGATTTGTCGTATCAGGCATCGTCAATGCTCCTTGGCGGTAGATGTCATTCAAGTGGGAATACCGTCACGTTTTATTTGCGGAACGGCTATTCCCAATGCACGCAGTTTCTGTATCGGGTTCATGAACTCGCGATTACGTTTTATCCGGCCGTTCTCGAGTTCGAAGGAATGGATGTAGTGGTTCTCGCAATAGCCCTGCGGATACCCCGGGACCAGCGCCTTGCCGCGCCCGTCGCACTCGACCCAGAAGTGGTTCGGATCCTCGGTCTCGAAGATCCGCACGTTGTGCCACTCCCAGTCGGGGAAGCAGCGCTCGAGCCACTCGGCGAGCCGCCTGAGGCTCTCATGGCCCCGGAAAACCAGGGGTTCGCCGCTTTCCGTGGTCCAGTTGCCGGCGCAGCCGTCCTCGACGAACAGGCTGTGCCGCTGTAACCGTTCGGCCCCCTTCATTGCCATGTAGCGCTCCACCGTGGCGCGATTCAGGCGCCGCAGACGCTCGATGTCGAGGGGTGTTTCCCTGTACCGCTGACCGTTCATGCGCCGCCTCCGAGAGGGCTCTGCAGGTATGCCGGAGAAACTTTTCCCTCGCGGCATCGGTTATTCGCTGGCGCGCAGGAGTTCGTCGCTCGGTAAGGGAGCGATATTCGCTGGGCGCATTGTTTATACGTAGGGTGAAATTTCGCGTTACATATGTTCGCCTGTCGTTTCCAATTTTCGAAAGGCAATAGGAGTTTCATCCCGGGTTTCTTTTGGAAACCTGTCGGTAATGGATTCGCAATGCTTTCGTTAAGGTGCGACAGACGAGGTCGCGAAGACTTTCAGCGTCATTCCGTGAAGTGTTTCAAATAGCCAGCATCCCTGGTCGCTGATGTGTATTGCATAAAACACAGAACGCTCGTACCGGCTCAACTACAAGATCTGGTAGGTGCCAGACAGGGTATGCGGGATTGCTAAGCTGATGCTTCCTGCAATGCCGGAGGTTGTAGCCAAGTTGTAATTTTATTCTTTCGGTACGCAGGAAAAGGCTCTGGAACAGGCAGTTGGAAAGTTCCAGGGTTGTTTCCGCAACGAGATCCAGGGAGCGCTGATCCGGGGGATGAGCGCATTTTTTCTCAAAGTTCCGAATGAACCGGGGTGTTCTGCGGTATTTCTCGCCGAGCGGGCAAGAAGTGCGAAATAGAGCGCTTGGGTACTTCTCGGGTTACGGAAATGTGTAACGAGAGAGAATAAAAGATGAATAATTCGAATCTTGCTGCTGCGCGTAATTTGATACAAGTTGTTACCGGGGAATGGAAGTCCCGTTGCGTCTACGTCGCTACGCGCCTCGGGCTGGCCGATCTGATCGAGAGCGGGATCGACAGCGACGAGACGCTGGCCGCCGCGGTCGGTTCCGATGCCGAGCGCATCCATCGACTGATGCGCCTGCTGGTGGCCTTCGAGATCTTCCAGGGCGATACCCGCGACGGCTACGCCAATACCCCCACCAGCCACCTGCTGAGGGATGTCGAGGGCTCCTTCCGCGACATGGTGCTGTTCTACGGCGAGGAGTTCCACGCCGCCTGGACGCCCGCCTGCGAGGCGCTGCTCAGCGGTACCCCAGGCTTCGAGCTGGCGTTCGGCGAAGACTTCTACAGCTACCTGAAGCGCTGCCCGGATGCCGGCCGGCGCTTCCTGCTGGCGATGAAGGCGAGCAACCTGGCCTTCCACGAGATCCCCAGGCTCCTGGATTTCCGCGGGCGTAGCTTCGTCGACGTCGGTGGCGGTTCCGGCGAATTGACCAAGGCCATCCTGCAGGCCGAGCCCAGCGCCCGGGGCGTGATGCTCGACCGCGAGGGTTCCCTCGGCGTGGCCCGCGACAACCTCTCCAGCCTGTTGGCAGGGGAGCGCGTCAGCCTGGTGGGCGGCGACATGCTGCAAGAGGTGCCGTCCAACGGCGATATCTACCTGCTGTCGCGGATCATCGGCGATCTGGACGAAGCCGCCAGCCTGCGGTTGCTCGGCAATTGCCGCGAGGCGATGGCCGGCGACGGCCGGGTGGTGGTGATCGAGCGGACCATCTCGGCCAGCGAGCCGTCGCCGATGTCGGTGCTCTGGGACGTGCACCTGTTCATGGCCTGCGCTGGCCGTCACCGCACCACCGAGGAGGTGGTCGACCTGCTCGGGCGCGGCGGCTTCGCGGTGGAGCGGATCGTCGACCTGCCGATGGAAACCCGCATGATCGTCGCTGCCAGGGCCTGAATCGGAACTTTCAACGGTTGGCCCCGGCGGTTTCGCCGGCGGCCAGTTGGCCGGCGCCCGGCGCCAGGTCGCCGCTGCCCCAGCCGAGCGCCTTGTAGAGCGCGATGACGTTGACGAACGAGGCGGTCTCCGCCTGCGCCAGTTCCTCGCGGATCTGGTACAGCGCGCGCTGGTTCTCCAGCACCGCCAGGTAGCTGCCGGCGCCGGCGCGGTAGCGTTCGTTGGCGATCTCCAGGGCGTTCGCGCCATGGGTCGCGGACTGGAACAGGGCGACCAGCCGACGCTGGTGTTCGGCCAGTTGGTTGAGCGCGTTGCCGACGTCCTCCTGGGCCAGCAGCAGGGAGCGCTGGTAGCGCGCCAGCGCGGCGTCGGACTGCGCCTCGACGGCGCGCAGGCGGGCCCGCACGTTGCCCAGGCGGAACGCCGGCCAACTGACGCTGGGCGCCAGTTCGAAGGCGCGCGAGGCGCTGCCGAGGTCGCCGCTGCGCAGGGCGAAGAAACCGATGAAGCCGCCCAGGTCGAGGCGCGGATAGAGTTCGGCGGTGGCCGCGCCGACGTCTTCGGTGCTCGCTGCCAGTTGCCGCTCGGCGCTGACTACGTCGGGGCGCTGGAGGATCAGGCGGTCGACGTCGCCCAGCGGCAGGTTCTTCGCCAATGGCGCGGCGGCGCCGCCGTCGAGGATCGGCGCGCCGCTGCCGGGTGCCTCGCCGCGCAGCACGTCGAGGCGATAGCGGGCGCTCTCCAGCGCGGTCGTCAGTGGCGGAATCGCCGCTTCGCTGCGCAGCAGGTTGGCCTGGGCGTTCTCCACGTCCTCCGGCAGGCCGCTGCCCAGTTGCAGGCTGCTGCGGGTCAGCTCCAGGGTGTCGCGCCAACTGCGCACCTGGGCGCGCGCCACGTCCAGCCGGCGCTGGTAGCCCTGGATCTCGAAGTAGGCGCGGGCGGTGTCGGCGGCGATGCTCAGGCGTACCAGCCGGAGGTCGGCGTCGGCCGCTTCGGCGCGGGCCAGGGCGGCGTCGGAAAGTCGGCCGAGGCGGCCGAACAGGTCGATTTCCCACTGCGCGTCGAAGCCGGCGCGGTAGCTCTCCGCCAGGCGCCGGCGCGGCTCGCCGTCGTAGTCCAGCTGTTGTTCGATGCTGCGGCTGTAGCCGGCCTGGCTGGTGACCTGCGGCAACTGGTCGAGCCAGCGGTCGTCGAACAGCGCGCGGGCGCTGCGCAGGTTGGCGCGGGCCTCGCGGATGTCGTGGTTGCGCGCCAGCGCCTGGTCGACCAGGCGCACCAGTTGCGGATCGTCGAAGAAACTCCACCAGGGCGCTTCCCGCCGCTCGCCGGAGAACTCGCCGAGGTGCTCGCTGGCGACGCGTGGCGGCGGCGACTGCGGACGCTGGTAGTCGGGGCCGACGCTGCAGGCGGCCAGGCCGGTGCCGACCGCCAGGGCCAGCGCCAGGCGCGAAAGGTTCGGGTAGGAGCGCTTCATGCCTTGTTCACCAGCAGATCGGCCTCGGCCAGTTGCCGGCTGCGCGGGCTCTTGTCGACTTCCGCGTGGTTGCGCGCCAGCAGGGTATAGACGGTGGGCAGCACGAACAGGGTGAAGAGGGTGCCGACCAGCATCCCGGAGACGATCACCACGCCCAGGCCGAAGCGGCTGGCGGCGCCGGCGCCGCTGGCGAAGAGCAGCGGCACCAGGCCGAAGACCATTGCCGCGGTGGTCATCAGCACCGGCCGCAGGCGGATCTGCGCGGCGCGCAGGATCGCCGCGCGGCGGTCGAGGCGCTCGTGGAGTTGCAGTTCGTTGGCGAACTCGACCATGAGGATGCCGTGCTTGCTGATCAGGCCGATCAGGGTGACCAGGCCGATCTGCGTATAGATGTTCATCGTCGCGTAGCCCAGCGCCAGCGGCAGCAGCGCGCCGCAGATCGACAGCGGCACGGTGATCAGGATGATCAGCGGGTCGGCCAGGCTCTCGTACTGCGCGGCGAGCACCAGGTAGATCACCACCAGGGCGGCGAGGAAGGCGAACACCAGGGTGTTGCCTTCCTGGGTGTATTGCCGCGAGTCGGATTGCCAGTCGTGGCTGAAGCCGGCCGGCAGGCCGCGCGCCACGTCGTCGAGGAAGGCCACCGCCTGGCCCATGGAGACGCCGGGCGCGGGGATCGCCTGGAGGGTCGCGGCGTTCTGCTGGTCGAACTGGATCAGCTTGTTCGGTTCGACCTGAAGCGCCACCCGGACCACCGTCGACAGCGGCACCAGGTTGCCGTCCTGGGTGCGCACGAACTGTCGTGCCAGCGCTTGCGGAGTGAAACGCTGGTCGCGCAGGCTCTGTGGGATCACGTCGTAGGAGCGGCCCTCCATGCCGAAGCGGTTGACGTAGTTCTCGCCCACCAGCACCGCCAGCGACTCGCCGATGTCCTGCATGCGGATGCCCAGGCTGTTGGCCTTGGCGCGGTCGATGCGGACCTGGACCACCGGGTTGTTGTAGTCGAGGTCGCTGTCGACCACCACGAACAGCCCGCTCTGCCGGGCCTTCTGCTTGATCTCTTCCATGGTCCGGTAGAGCACCGGGTAGTCCTGCGGGCTGCGCAGCACCATCTGCACCGGCAGGCCGCCGGTGGAGCCGGGCAGGGCGGCCAACTGGAAGGCGAAGATGCTGCTGCCCTCGACATCGCCGACCTTGCCTTGCAGCTCGGACTGGATCGCCGAGGCGTCGCGCTCGCGTTTTTCCCAGGCCGCCAGGTTGATCCCGCCGAAGCTCGCCGCCGGTCCGTCGGTGCCGTTGATGATCCAGGTGCTCACGGTTTCCGGGATGCTGGTGTAGACCTGGTCGAGCTTGCGCGCGAACAGTTCGACATAGTCGAGGTTGGCGTGCTGCGGCGCCTTGATCGCGGTGAGCACCGCGGCCTGGTCCTCGGTCGGCGCCAGTTCGCGCTTGGGCATCGAATACAGCAGCGGCAGGCTGATGCACACCAGCAATGCCAGGCCGCCGGTCAGCCAGCGGTGGCCCAGGGAGAACTCCAGGACCTGCCCGTAGCGCCGCGTCAGGCCGCCGAAGAACCACTCGGCGGCGCGGCCCATGCGCCCCTCGTTCTGGTGCGCCTGGAGCAGCAGCGAACTCATCACCGGCGACAGGGTCAGCGCCACCACCCCGGACACGATCACCGCGCCCGCCAGGGTCAGGGCGAACTCGCGGAACAGCGCGCCGGTGAGGCCGCCCATCAGGCCGATGGGGGTGTACACGGCGGCCAGGGTGATGGTCATGGCGATCACCGGGCCGGCCACTTCGCGGGCGCCGATCAGCGCCGCCGCCACCGGCGACTTGCCTTCCTCGATGTGGCGGTGGACGTTCTCCACCACCACGATGGCGTCGTCCACCACCAGCCCGATGGCCAGCACCATCGCCAGCAGGGTCAGCAGGTTGACGCTGAAGCCGAAGGCCAGCATCAGCGCGGCGGCGCCGAGCATCGACAGGGGAATGGTCGCCACCGGGATCAGCACGCTGCGCAGCGAGCCGAGGCAGAGGTAGATCACCAGCACCACGATCAGCAGCGCTTCCACCAGGGTCCGCACCACCTCGTCGATGGAGGCCTGGATGAAGCGCGAAGTCTCGTAGGCGAGGTCGACGCGGACATCCGGCGGCAGGGTCTTCTGGATCTCCGGCAGCAGCTTGCGGATGCCGTCGACGATCACCAGCGGGTTGCCGGTGGGCGTCGGGAACAACCCCAGGTGCACCGCCGGATCGCCGTCCATCAGTGCGCTGGTCTCGGTGGCCGCGGCGCCCAGTTCGACGGTACCGACGTCGCGCAGGCGCACCAGGCCGTTGCCATCGTTGCGGATGACCATCTCGCGGAAGTCGTCGACGTTGGTCAGGTCGGTGTTGACCCGCACGTTGGACAGCACGTACTGCCCCTTCACCATCCCCGGCGCCGCCTGGTAGTTGTTGCGGCGGATCGCCTCGGCCACGTCGGAGGCGGTCAGGCCGCGCCCGGCGAGGCGGTCGGCGTCGAGCCAGAGGCGCATGGCCAGGCGCTGGCCGCCAAAGGTCTGGACCTTGGCCACGCCGTCGATGGAAGAGAACATCGGCTCGACCACCCGCGACAGGTAGTCGGTCAACGCCGGGATCGGCAGGGTCTTGCTGGAAAAGCCGACGTAGGCTACCGCGGTGGTCTCGCCGGAAGAGCGTTCGATCACCGAGTCGTAGGCACGCTCGGGCAGCTTGTAGCGCACCGAGTTGACCTTGGCCATGGTCTCGGTCATCGCCTGGGTCGAATCGCGGTTGAGCAGCATGCGGATGGTCACCACGCTACGCCCCTGCACCGAGGTCGAGGAAAGGTAGTCGATGCCCTCCACCGACGACACCGCCTGGGCGATCGGCTGGGTGACGAAGCCTTGCATGAGATCGGCGGAGGCGCCGGGGTACTCGGTGGTGACGGTGATGGTCGAGCTTTCCAGCAGCGGGTACTGGCGGATCGGCAGCTTGCCCAGGGAGAACAGGCCGAGCAGCAGGATCAGCGTGCTGACCACCAGCGCCAGCACCGGCCGGCGGACGAACAGGTCGGTAAAGGTCATCGCGGGGTTCCTTCAGCGGCCGGCGACCGGCACGGGGGGCGCGGCACTGCTCAGGGTGTCTTCCTTGACCGGTTCCACGGCCATCCCGTCGCTCAGGTTGATCTGTCCGGAAGTCACTACCCGGTCGCCCTCGGCGAGGCCCTGGAGGATTTCCACGCGACCGTCCCAGCGCTCGCCGATCCGCACCGAGACGCGCTTGGCGCTGAGCGGCCGGTCGCCGTCCTGGTGGGCGACGAACACGGTGTCGCCGTAGGCGGTATAGGTGACCGCGGTTTCCGGCACGCTCAGCGACGGCGCGTCGGCTTTGCGCGAGACCCGGATGCTGGCGAACATGCCGGCGGCGAGCAGGCCTTCGGGGTTGTCCAGCAAGGCCTGGACCTGCACCGTGCGCGACTTGCCGATCAGCGGGTCGATGGCGCTGATGCGCGCCGGGAAGCTGCGCCCCGGATAGGCGTCGACCAGGACCTCGAGGGGCTGGCCGAGCTTCAGCTCGGGACTGGTGCTTTCGTCCAGGGAGAAATTGCTTTTCAGGGTCCGCGCATCCACCAGGCTGGCCACCGGCTCGGCGACGCCGAGGTACTGGCCGAGGTGCACGCGGCGGATGCCGAGCTGGCCGGAGAAGGGCGCGCGGATCGCCTTCTGGTCGATCAGCGCCTGGGTCTGGCGCACCGCGCCGAGCGCCATGTCGCGGGCGGCGACGGCGTTGTCCAGCTGTTCCTGCGAGGCGACGTTGCGCTCTACCAGCTTGCGCGCACGGGCATGGAGGATCTCGGCATTGCGCAACTGCGCCTTGAGACGGATCAGCTCGGCCTGTTCCACCGCGTCGTTGAGTTGCACCAGCAACTGCCCTTGCTGCACCTGCTGGCCCGATTCGAAGGCGATGCGGGTGATCCGTCCTGCCGCTTCGGCGGCCACCTGGACCTGGCGACCGGCCTCCAGCTCGCCGACGCCATCGAAGACGCGCGGCACCACCCGCCGCTCCACCGAGGCGAGGGCGACCTTCACCGGCGGGTAGCCGGCGAAACCGCCGGCGTCTTTCTTCGCCGAGCCGGTGGCGTAGACGGCGATGCCGATAACCGCCGCGCAGATGAGCGCGGCACTGGCGATCAGGACGGGTTTCTGCATGATCGCCTCAGGCCTTCTGGTAGGTGGCGGCCACGGAGACGTCCTGGCGCAGCCGCTGGCGTTGCGCGCTGGCGATGGCCGTGGCGATCAGGCCGCCGATCACCGCGATGTGCTCGAGGGCGAAGAACATCGCCAGCTTGGCTTCGACGCCGGTCTTGCTCCAGAAGGTGTGGACGATGAGGATGGTCAGCAGCAGGAACACCGCCAGCGCCCCGGCGCCGAGCCATAGCTTGCGGTCCAGCAGGACCAGCGCGGAGCCGGCCAGCAGGGTCACGGCGGTGGCGATGTTGAACAGCCAGGCCGGCTCCAGGCCGGCGGCGCGCATTTCCTCCAGGCTGGCCTGATAGTCGAACAGCTTCGCCAGTCCCGAGGCGACGAACATCAGGGCCAGGCAGATCCGGGCGGTCAGCCAGAGCCAGTTGCTTTCGAGCGAGTTATCGATGAAGCGCTGCATGGGTCGTTCCTTGTGCTGGTCGCCATCCGGCGCCGCGAAGCGGCCGTGGGGGCGGTTCGTGGTCCTGGGGAAACGGGGCGGTATGACCGCAGCGGGGACTATAAAACCTCAAGTTAAGTTGAGGTCAAGGGCGTCTGTGATTAGCGCTATAGGCCTTGCTGGGCGTGGGTTGCAGGTGGATTCGTTGGTGTCGCGGGACGGTGGGGTGAGGGGCTGACGATTGGTCGCGGGGACTATTGGGGGAGGGGCTGGGTGTAGCTTGCGGGCAACCCGTCGCGACGGTTCCCCCTGGAGCGAGACGCCTTCGCGGCATCACTGTCGCTCGACCCGCTGCGCGACGATTCGACCTCCTGCCGGGGCGAGTTAGCTACCCCATCGTCTGGAGGGCAAGCATGGCAAACCTCTACGTGGCGGATCCTGGTTCCGTAGGGCGAATAACCGCTTGCGGTTATCCGCCGGTTCTCCGGGACAGCGGCGGATAACGCCCCTCGCGTTATTCGCCCTACAGGACTTGCCGTATGTGGGCGGAAGCTCCATGCCTGTGGGCCTTGGAGCCAGGGCGGGCTTCGGGTCTGGCTCCGTAGTGCGGATGACCGCTTAGCGCCGATCCGCCGGCCCAGCGGCGTATCGGCGGATGGCCGAGCGCAAGGTCACGGCACCGCCACGAAGCGCAGATCGCTCGGCGACCCCACCTCGACGCTTTGCAGCGTCTTGCCCACCTGGCCGCTCTGCGGATCGCGGGCGAACACCCGCAACTGGTCGCTGTTCTGGTTGGCCACGAGGACGAAGCGCCCGCCGGGCGAGAAGGCGAATTCGCGCGGCTCGGTGCCTTCCACCGAGCGCCGTTCGACGAAACGCAACTGGCCGCTGGCCGGGTCGACGGCGAAGGTCACCAGTTGGTTGTCGTCGCCGCGATTGAGCACGCCGAGGAAGCGGCCGTCGGCGGACAGGTGCAGGGCGCCGGCGCCGACCTTGCCCTGGAAGCCGGCAGGCGCCAGGTCGTGGGTCTGCAACTGACGCAGGCGGCCATTGCCCTCATGGGCGAACACCATCACCTGGCCGCTCAGTTCCAGGGTCAGGTAGGCGAAACGCCCGTCGGCGCTGAAGATCAGATGGCGCGGGCCGCTGCCGGGCGGGGTCGGGACGAATGCCGGATCGGCCGCCTGCAGCGGACGTTCGGCCTGTTCCGGGGCGTAGCGGTAGACGAATACCTTGTCGGCGCCGAGGTCGGGGGCGAACAGGTACTGGCCGTCGGGCGAGGACACCACCGAGTGCACATGACCGGAAACCTGGCGCGGATGCACCTTGCTGGCCTGGTGCGACTCCACCTGCACCACCGGCGCCAGCGAGCCGTCCGCGCGCACCGGCAGTACCGCCACCGAGCCTTCCGGCTGTACCGAGTAGTTGGCGACGAACAGGTAGCGACCGTCGTGGCTGAGGCTGCTGTAGGTCGGATGATCGCCGAGGGTCTGGACCTGGCTGATCTGTTGCAGGCGGCCGCTGATCGGATCGAAACGGTAGGACGTGGCGCGACCGACGGTATCGCCCTTGCCGCCCCGTCCGTTCTCGTTGACCACGAACAGAGTGCGTTGGTCCGGGGCGAAGGTCAGGTACGAGGGGTTGCTGGTATGGGCCACGCGCAGCGGGCCTTTCACCGAGCCGTCGGCGCCGTCGAAGCGGTATACCTGGATGCCTTCGCTGGAGCCTTCGGTATAGGTCCCCACCAGCAGGTTGTAGAGGCTGGCGGCCTGGGCCTGGGGCGCCACGCCGGTGAGCGGCGCGAGGGCCAGCAGGCAGAGGGTGGGCAGTCTTCTCATGGGCAACTCCTTGGCTCGCTATTGTTCTGATGGCTCGGGGTTGGACCGGAGCCAGGCCGTTGGGTTCGCCCCTGGCCGCTCAGTCGCCGGCCTGGCCCAGCACGCCGCGCCAGCGTTCGAAGGCGGCGGTCGCGTAGCCTTCGCGCCAGACCAGCCAGGTGTCTACTTCGGCAAGGGGCAGGCTGCGCAGCGGCGGCGTGCCGAGCAGTTGCAGCACCGAGCGCGGCAGCACGCCGACACAGGCGCCGGCGGCGACGCAGGCGAGGATCGCATGGTAGGAGCCGACTTCCTGCACCGTCAGCGGCGTGCCCAGGCTGTCCTCGGCCAGTTGCCGGTAGGTGCAGCCACGGGCGAAGCCGGCCAGGGTGCGCAGGCGCACCTCGGCGACGTCGTGGACCGGCGGGTGTTCGGCCGGCAGGATCATCAGCAGTTCCTCGCGGAACAGCGGCTCGCCGCGCAGGCCGCTGCCATCGAGTTCGCCGGCCCAGCCCGGGCCGGCGGCCACCAGCGCGCAGTCCAGGCGCCGCGCCCGCACCCCATCGAACAACGCGCGACTGGTGCCGGTGGAGACTTCCAGGGCGACCCGCGGACAGGCCTTGTGATAGCTCGCCAGCAGCGCCGGCAGGCGGCTGGCCGCGGTGCTTTCCATACTGCCCAGGCGCAGGCGCCCGCCGGGCTCGGCGGGATGCATCGACTGACGCGCCTCGTCGGCGAGAGCCAGCAACTGCTCGGCGTAGGCGAGGAATTCGCTGCCGCGTTCGGTCAGGCTCATGCGCTTGCCGTCGCGCAGGAACAGTTCGACGCCCAGGTCCTCCTCGAGCTGGCGGATCCGCGTGGTGACGTTCGACTGCGCTCGCTGCAACCGCTGAGCGGCGCGGGTGACGCTGGCCTCGTGGGCGACCGCGCGGAAGATTTCGAGGGAGGAAAGGTCCATCGATCTATCTCTTTATGAGAATGAATTGTTAAAAATATTCTTTTATGAAGATATATTGGTCAAGCGTCGGCCGACGCGGTGTCGTCCGACCGGGAGAGGGAATCGCCATGACTGACCGCTTCACGCGCCTGCTCGGTATCCAGCAGCCGATCATCCAGGCACCCATGCTCGGCGTCTCCACGCCGGCGCTGGCCGCCGCCGTATCCAACGCCGGCGGGCTCGGTTCGATCGCCATCACCGGTAGCGCCGCCGAGAAGGGCCGGGCGCTGATCCGCGAGGTGCGCGGGCTGACCGACAAGCCGTTCAACGTCAACCTGTTCTGCCACCGCCCGGGTCAGGCCGACCCGGCCCGCGAGCGCGCCTGGCTGGACTACCTGAAGCCGCTGTTCGCCGAGTTCGGCGCCGAGTCGCCGGCGCGGCTGAAGAACATCTACCTGAGTTTCCTCGAAGACCCGACCCTGCTGCCGATGCTGCTGGAAGAGCGGCCGGCGGCGGTCAGCTTCCATTTCGGCGCGCCGCCCCGCGACCAGGTTCGCGCGTTGCAGGCGGCGGGCATCCGCGTACTGGTCTGTGCCACCACGCCGGAGGAAGCAGCCCTGGTGGAGGCCGCCGGCGCCGATGCGGTGGTCGCCCAGGGCATCGAGGCCGGTGGCCATCGCGGGGTGTTCGAGCCGGAGCGCGGCGACGCCGCCATCGGCACCCTGGCGCTGGTCCGCCTGCTGGCGGCGCGCGGTTCGCTACCGGTGGTCGCTGCCGGCGGGATCATGGACGGACGGGGCATCCGCGCCGCCCTGGAGCTGGGCGCGAGCGCCGTGCAGATGGGCACCGCCTTCGTCCTCTGTCCGGAGTCCTCGGCCAACGCCGCCTACCGCGAGGCGCTGAAGGGGCCGCGCGCGGCGCGCACCGCGCTGACCGTGACCATGTCCGGGCGCAGCGCCCGCGGCCTGCCCAACCGGATGTTCTTCGATGCCGCCGCGCCTGGAGTGCCGCCCTTGCCGGACTATCCGTTCGTCTACGACGCGACCAAAGCGTTGCAGACCGCCGCTCTGGCTCGCGGCAACCATGATTTCGCCGCCCAGTGGGCCGGCCAGGGCGCGGCGCTGGCGCGGGAGCTGCCGGCCGCCGAACTGCTGCGCACGCTGGTCGAGGAACTGCGCGGCTGAGGGAGGCCGTTCGCTGCGCGCGACGATGACTGTCTCTGTTCAGTTACCCCTGTGTTGTGCTTTTCTGCCTCCAGCACTGGAACGACAGGTGGAACATGGGACAGGACAAGTTGAAGGTCGCCGTTCTCTTCGGCGGCAGCAGTGAGGAACGGGACGTCTCCATCGCCAGCGGCGCGCAGGTGATCCAGGCGTTGCGCAGCGCCGGCCACCAGGTGCTGGCGGTGGATACCGCCAGCGGCCTGCTCGGCGCGGAGGAAGAGCGCCGCCTGCTGGCGAGCAAGGTCAAGGAGGTCCCGCCGGACTCCGACTCGCTGGCGATCATCCGCAGCGGCAAGCAGAGCCTGCTGAGCGCCGGCGAACTGGCTGGGGTCGACGTGTTCTTCCTCGCCCTGCACGGCGGCACCGGCGAGGACGGCACCCTGCAGGCGCTGCTGGATGCCGGTGGTTTCGCCTATACCGGCAGCGGCCACCTGGCCAGCGCCATGGCGATGGACAAGGACGTGGCCAAGCGCCTGTTCCTCGCCGCCGGGGTGGAGACCGCCAGTTGGCTGATGGCGCCGGCCTCGGAAGAGGCGGTGCGCGAGCAACTGGGCTTCCCCCTGGTGGTCAAGCCGAACAGCCAGGGCTCCACCGTGGGGCTGTCCATCGTGCATTCCCAGGCCGAATTGCAGCCGGCCATCGAGCTGGCCGGGCGCTATGGCGACGAGGTGATGCTGGAGCGCTTCGTCGCCGGCCGCGAGGTCACCGTCGGGGTGCTCGACGACCAGGCGCTGCCGGTGGGCGAGATTCTCCTCGACGGCCAGGAGGTCTTCGACTACGAGCACAAGTACCAGGCCGGCGCGGTGCGCGAGGTGTTTCCCGCCGACCTGCCGCCGGCGATCGCCGCCGAGGCCCAGCGTCTGGCGCTGAAGGTACACCGGGCGCTGAAGCTGAGCGGCTACAGCCGCACCGACTTCCGCCTCGACGAACAGGGCCGGCTCTGGTGCCTGGAGGTCAATACCCTGCCGGGCATGACCGCCACCAGCCTGCTGCCGCAGGCCGCGGCGGCGGCCGGGATCGGTTTCGCCGAACTCTGCGAGCGGATCTGCCGGCTCGGCATCGAGCGCTGCAAGGGCGCGCGCAAGGCGCGTTCCTGATTCCCGCGGCCCGCCGCCGGGGCGGGCCGCGCCTTTCGCTCAGGCCTCGAGGTTCTCGACCCGCTCGAGGGTGTCGTAGAGGCTGTAGCGCTCCTGTTCGTCGCGTCGCACCCGGCCCATGGCGACGCACGGATCATGGGTGAAGACCAGTCGGCCGTTGCGGGCGATGAGGCTGTCCAGCAGGCGTTCCTTTTCCTCGATCAGGCCTTCCGGGAAGCGGTCGTAGCCCATGGTCAGCGGTAGGTGTACCCAGGGTGCGCCGGGGATCAGGTCGCCGCTGAATACCACCGGGCCGTCGGGCATGGCGATCTCCGGGAGCATCTGGCCCGGGGTATGGCCTTCGCTGAAATGGAAACGCCAGCCCTCGCCCAGGTGCGCCGAGCGCTCGCCGTCATCGAGCAGCTCCAGGCGTCCGCTGGCCTGCAGCAGGTCGAGCAGTTCCGGCACGAACGAGGCTCGGTCGCGCGGGTGCGGCTGGCGCGCGCGCTGCCAGTGGCGGCGGCCGCTGACGAAATGCGCGTTGGGGAACAGCAGGCGCGCCGGCTGGCCTTCTTCCCAGGCGGCGAGCAGGCCGCCGGCGTGGTCGAAGTGCAGGTGGGTGAGCAGCACCACGTCGATGTCGGCGTCGTCCAGGCCGACCGCGGCGAGGCTGTCGAGCAGTACGTGGCGCTCTTCCTGGACGCCGTAGCGCTGGCGCAGGGCGGGCGGGAAGAACGCGCCGATGCCGGTCTCCACCAGTACGTTGCGCTCGCCGTCGCGCACCAGCAGGGCACGGCAGCCGAGGTCGATGCGGTTCTCCGCATCGGGCTGCATCCAGCGTGACCAGAGCGCGCGCGGGGCATTGCCGAACATGGCGCCGCCGTCGAGTTTCTGGCTGTTGCCGAGGAGGGTGGTGAGGGTTCGCATGGATATGTCCTTGTTCCTGGTCTAGCGAATAACCGGCGGTTGCGTCGTTTTTCAAGAATGCCTGGCCGGCTTCCCGGGCGTCGTAGGGCGAATAACCGCTTCGCGGTTATCCGCCGTTATCGCGGGCTGTCGGCGGACAGCGCGTTGCATGCTGTCCCGGAAAAAACACGCGGCCCACGGGCCGCGCGACAATGCTCGACGGAAGCTTCAGAACTGTTCCGCCTCCAGGCCGTACAGGCTTTCGCTGCCGGCTTCGACGGCGGCGGCGAGGGAGTGCACGCGGGGCAGGATGCGGGCGAAGTAGAAGCGCGCGGTGGCCAGCTTGCCGTCGTGGAACGACGGGTCGACCTCGCGCTGGCGCAGCGCGGCGGCGGCCATGCGCGCCCAGAGGTAGGCGTAGGCGGTATAGCCGAACAGATGCAGGTATTCCACCGAGGCTGCGCCGATCTCGCGCGGGTCGTTGCCGGCGCGGGCGACGATGCCCTGGGTGAGGTTGTCCAGCAGGTCCAGGGCGGTCAGCAGCGGGGTGACGAACTCCGCCAGTTCGGCGTTGGCGCCGGCGGCGAAGGCTCGCACCTCGCGGCTGAAGATGGAGAGGAACAGCCCGCCGTTGGCGACCACCTTGCGGCCCATCAGGTCGAGCGCCTGGATGCCGTTGGTGCCTTCGTAGATCTGCGCGATGCGTACGTCGCGCACCAGTTGCTCCTGACCCCATTCGCGGATGTAGCCGTGGCCGCCGAACACCTGCTGGCCGAGCACGCAGCTCTCCAGGCCGGTATCGGTGAAGAAGGCCTTGGCCACCGGGGTCAACAGGGCCACCAGGGCTTCGGCCTGGCTGCGTTCTTCCTGGTCCTCGGCGTACTTGGCCAGGTCGAGCTGCTGCCCGACATAGGTGGAAAAGGCGCGGCCGCCCTCGGTCAGCGCCTTCATGGTGAGCAGCATGCGGCGCACGTCGGGGTGCACGATGATCGGGTCGGCGGCCTTGTCCCTGGCCACCGGGCCGGTCGGCGCGCGGCTTTGCAGGCGCTCGCGGGCGTAGGCGACGGCGCTCTGGTAGGACATCTCGGCGCAGCCGATGCCCTGGATGCCGATGGACAGGCGCTCGTAGTTCATCATGGTGAACATCGCCGCCAGGCCCTTGTTGACTTCGCCGACCAGCCAGCCACTGGCGCCGTCGAAGTTCATCACGCAGGTGGCCGAGGCCTTGATCCCCATCTTGTGCTCGATGGAGCCGCAGTGCACCGCGTTGCGTGCGCCGAGCGCGCCGTCGTCGCCGACCAGGAACTTCGGCACCAGGAACAGCGAGATGCCGCGCGAACCGGCCGGCGCGTCGGGCAGCTTGGCCAGCACCAGGTGGATGATGTTCTCGGTGAGGTCCTGCTCGCCGCCGGTGATGAAGATCTTCGTCCCGCTGATCCTGTATGAACCGTCGGCCTGCGGCTCGGCCTTGGTGCGGATGATGCCCAGGTCGGTGCCGGCGTGCGGTTCGGTCAGGCACATGGAGCCGGCCCAGGTGCCGGCGTACATGTTCGGCAGGTACCTGTTCTTCAGCTCCTCGCTGCCGTGCGCATCGAGGGCCAGGCAGGCGCCGGCGGAAAGGGTCGAATAGAGGCTGAAGCTGGCGTTGGCCGCGTACATCATCTCCTCGAACTGCACTGCCAGCATCTTCGGCATGCCCATGCCGCCATGGGCCGGATTGCCGGTGAGGCCGACCCAGCCGCCCTCGGCGTAGGTCGCGTAGGCCTCGCGGAAGCCGGCCGGGGTGCGCACGGCGCCGTCCTGCCACTGCGCGCCTTCTTCGTCGCCACTGCGGTTGAGCGGCGCGAGCAGGCCGCCGGTGACCTTGGCCGCTTCCTCGAGGATGGCGTCGGCGGTGTCGGCGTCGATCCGCTCGGCCAGTCGCGGCAGGCGCTGCCACAGGGCGGGGGCGTCGAACACGTCGTTGAGCAGGAAGCGCATGTCGCGCAGCGGGGCGTTGTATTCAGGCATTGCACACCTCGTCGGTGAACGGCCGGCGGGACGGCCGCAGGTACAGGGTTGCCCGTGCGCATCCTGCCTACGGCCGCCGTGGCACGGCCGCTGCACGGGCAATTCGGCTGGCGGCGCTCAGAGGGCGGCGGCCCACTCGCGCAGCACGTATTTCTGGATCTTGCCGGTGGAGGTCTTCGGCAGTTCCGAGAACACCACGGTACGCGGAATCTTGAACGCGGCCAGGTGTTCGCGACAGAACGCGACGATCTCGCTCTCGGCGAGCCCCTGATGATCGCTCTTCAGGGTAATGAACGCACAGGGCGTTTCCCCCCACTTTTCGTCGGGCCGCGCCACCACCGCCGCCTCCAGCACCGCCGGGTGGCGGTAGAGCACGCCCTCCAGTTCGATGGTGGAGATGTTTTCGCCGCCGGAGATGATGATGTCCTTGAGCCGGTCGCGGATCTCGATGTAGCCGTCCGGATGGCAGACCGCCAGGTCGCCGGTATGGAACCAGCCGCCGGCGAAGGCTTCCTCGGTGGCGCTGGGATTCTTCAGGTAGCCCTTCATCACGGTATTGCCGCGCATGAATATCTCGCCGATGGACTGGCCGTCGCGCGGCACCGGCTCGAGGGTCTTCGGGTCGGCCACCATCACCCCTTCGAGGGTCGGGTAGCGCACGCCCTGGCGCGACTTGATCGCGGCGCGTCGCTCCAGCGGCAGGTCGTCCCACTCGCCGTGCCAGGCGCAGACCGTGACCGGGCCGTAGACCTCGGTGAGGCCGTAGACATGGGTGACGCGGATGCCCATCTCTTCCACCGCGCCGATCACCTTGGCCGGTGGCGCGGCGCCGGCGACCATGGCATGCACCGGGTGGTCGATGGCGGCCTTGGCCGAGTCGGGCATGTTGATCAGGGCGTTGAGCACGATGGGCGCGCCGCACAGGTGGCTGACCTGGTGCTCGCGGATCAGGGTGAGGACCTTTTGCGGATCGACCCGCCGCAGGCAGACGTGGACGCCGGCCAGCGCGGTCACCGTCCACGGATAGCACCAGCCGTTGCAGTGGAACATCGGCAGGGTCCAGAGGTACACCGGGTGCTGGCCCATGGACCAGGTCATCTGGTTGCCCAGCGCGTTCAGGTAGGCGCCGCGGTGATGGTAGACCACGCCCTTGGGGTTGCCGGTGGTGCCCGAGGTGTAGTTCAGCGAGATCGCCTGCCACTCGTCCCGGGGCCATTCCCAGGCGAACTGCGGGTCGCCCTCGGCGAGCAGCGCCTCGTAGTCCAGTTCGCCAACCGGGCGGCCTTCGCCATACTCGGGGTCGTTGACGTCGACCACCAGCGGCGGGTGGTCGAGCATACCGATGGCGGCATGGATCACCTCGTGGAATTCGTAGTCGGTGATCAGCACCTTGGCTTCGCCGTGTTGCAGCATGAAGGCGATGGCTTCGGCGTCGAGGCGGACGTTGAGGGTGTTCAGCACCGCGCCGATCATCGGCACGCCATAGTGCGCCTCGAGCATCTCGGGGATGTTCGGCAGCATCACCGCCACCGTGTCGCCCTGGCCGATGCCGCGCCCGGCCAGGGCCGAGGCCAGGCGTCGGCAGCGTTGGTAGGTCTGCGCCCAGTCGCGGCGGATGTTGCCGTGGATCACCGCGGGGTAGTGCGGATAGACGCTGGCGGTGCGCTCGATGAAGCTCAGCGGCGTCAGGGCGATGTGGTTGACGGCGGCGGGCGCGAGACCCTGTTCGAAGATCGACATGAAGAGTACCCCGTGGCTGATTGTTAGCTCTGTTCTGGGTAAGGGTCACGATCTGCCGCGCGCGGAGAGACTGCGTCGAAAACGGCTGGTTTCTCTGGCTCGGCAGATCGTGAACAGCTTCCAAGGACCAGGCGAAGCGCTCCTTGGGTTGGGGCGATTTATAGCAACGATGAAAAATATATGGAAGTTAAACCATAAGCTTATAGTATAAATACCATATAAGTTCCCAGGATCATCTTCCGCCCATGAGTCCGCTTCCCGCTTCGCCTGCCCTCAACAGCCTCCTGCGCCTGCTGCGCGAGGGCGCGCCGCTGGTCGAGCGGGTCGGTGCGCTGCGCCGCTTGCTGCTCGAACATCCGGGCACGCGCCAGGCCTGGTACCTGGCCTGGCAGCCGCAGGCGCAGACCTATACCCCGGTGCCGCCGTCGCCGGCGCTGCCGCCGGGCGCCGGCGAGCCGAACCGGGCCAGCGACCTGGCGTTGCGCGAGCGGCTGGTGCGCGACGGCCGGCTGGCTCTGGACGAATTGCGGCGTTCCGCGTCCTGGCTCGGCGCGCGCTTGCGGCGTGCCGGCGTGGAGCATGGCATGGCCTTCGCCCTCGACCTGCAGGCCGGCGACGAAGGCCTGCTGCTGGTGGCCAGCGATACGCCGCAGAGCGCTGCGCTGGACTGGCTCGGCCTGCTCCTCGCACCGTTGCTCGCCGCCGCCCGTGGCGTCACCCGCGCTGCGCCGTTCCTCGCGGCCGACCCGCAGCCGGCGCTGCTGCTCGACGGCGAGGCGCAGGCGGTGGAATTCAACCAGGCCTTCCTTGCCTTGCTTGGCGAGCGGCCGCGCGAGGCCTGGCGCGCTTACCTCCCGGCCAACCATGGGCAACTGGTGCGCGCCAGCCTGGGGCAGGCGCGGGCCCTCGGCGAGGTGGAGGCGGAGTGCGACGGACGCATCCTGCTCTGGCAGTTCATTCCCGACAGCGCCGAGGCCCGGGTGCTGGCGCGCTGCCGCGACGCAACCGCCAGCCTGCGCGGCGAGCGCGAGGCGGCGCGGGCCAGCCGGCTGTACCGGCTGATCACCGAGAACACCACCGACCTGATTTCCCGGCATACCCTCGACGGCATTTTCCTCGACGCCTCGCCGGCCTCCTGGACCCTGCTCGGCTACTGGCCGGAGGAACTGCGCGGGCGTCCGGCGCAGGCGTTGTTCCACCCCCAGGACCGCGGCCAGGTGGCGCTGCGCGCGCGCGAAGCGCTGGAGCAGGACGGCTACCTGACCATCACCTACCGTATCCGCCACCGCGACGGCCGCTACCGCTGGTTCGAGACCGCCAGCCGGGCGATCCGCGAGACCTACACCGGGGCGGTGGTGGAGGTGGTCAGCGTGTCCCGCGATGTCACCCGGCGGGTCGAGGCGGAGGAGAACCGCCGGCGCCTGGCCGAAGTGGTCGAGGCGAACACCGACCTGGTGCTGTTCGTCGAGCATGGCGGCCGCGTCACCTACCTCAATCCTTCGGCACGTGCCGCCCTCGGCATCGCCGACGGGCAGGAGGCGCCGGCGCTGGAACGCCTGCTGGCCGGCGACACTCCGGCGCGGCTGGCCGAAGAGGGTTGGCGACAGGCGCGCGATGGCGGCGTTTGGAGCCGCGAGGGGCGCCTGCAACCGCAGGACGGGCGTCCGTCGCTGCCAGTCTCGCTGGTGTTGCTGGCCCATCGCGGCCGCGGCGAGGAGCGCTATTACTCGCTGGTGGCCCGCGACATGACCGAACGCGAACTGCGCGAGGCCCAGCAGCGCCGTCACCAGGACGAACTGGCGCACACTGCGCGGCTGGTCACTCTCGGCGAACTGGCCTCGGGCATCGCCCACGAGATCAACCAGCCGCTGGCGGCGGTGATGAACTACGCCAGCGCCAGCCAGCGTTACCTGGCCGTCCTCGGCAGCCAGCCCGAGGCCGCCGGGCGGGTGGCCGAGGGGCTGGCGCGGATCGGCGAGCACGCCGGCCACGCGGCGGAGGTGATCAAGCGCCTGCGCGCCTTCCTGCGCAAGGGCCAGCGGCGCCTGCAGGCGCTCGACCTCAACCAGGTGGCACGCGAGGCCATCGGCCTCTGCGCGTGGGAAGCCGGGCACTGGCAAGTGGCGGTGGAAGAGGCGATGACCGACAATCCGCCGCCGCTGTATGCCGACCGCGTGCTGCTCGAACAGGTGTTCCTCAATCTGCTGCGCAACGCCATCGAAGCCAACCGCGAGGCGCATCCCGGCTCGCCGTCGCGGGTCGTCATCGGTAGCCGCGTCGAGCCCGGCGGGCTGCTCTGCCTGTGGGTTCGCGACCAGGGACCGGGAGTGCCGGCGGATCAGCTGGAACACATTTTCACGCCGTTCCACACCAGCAAGCCGGAAGGGCTGGGCCTGGGCCTGTCGATGAGCCGCAGCATCGTCGAGGGCTTCGGCGGCACCCTCGAAGCCGAGCTGCCGGCGGATGGCGGGTTGCTCATGAACTGCCGGCTGCCGCTCGCCGCCGGCGCCACGGGAGGTTAACGATGGCTATGCCTGACGAAGCGCTGGTCTACGTGGTCGACGACGACCAGGGCATGCTCGAATCGACGGTCTGGCTGCTGGAATCGGTCGGCCTCAAGGCACGGCCCTTCACCCAGGGCCTGGACTTCCTCGATGCCTGCGAGGGCGGCCGCCATGCCTGCGTCCTGCTCGACGTGCGGATGCCCGGCATGGGCGGGCTGAACGTGCAGGACGAACTGCTGGCGCGCGGCATCGACCTGCCGGTGATCTTCGTCAGCGGCCATGCCGACGTGCCCATCGTGGTGCGCGCCTTCAAGGCCGGTGCGGTGGATTTCATCGAGAAACCCTACAACGAACAATTGCTGCTCGACAGCGTGCAGCAGGCCCTCGATCGCCACGCCCGTCGGCGCCGGCACCACGATCTCGACGCCGGGTTGCGCGAACGCCTGGACAGCCTCACCCCGCGCGAGCGCGACGTGCTCTTGCCGCTGGTGCGCGGCTATACCAGCCGCGAGGTGGCCGAGCAACTGGAAGTCAGCGTGAAGACCGTCGACCTCTACCGCGCGCGGGTGATGAAGCGCATGCAGGCCCAGACCCTGCCGGAGCTGGTGGGCATGGCCATCGCCGCCGGGCTGGTGGACCCGCTGCGCTTGCGCGAGGGCACCTGAGCGCGCGCGGGCCCTGGCGCGGGGCGGGAAGTGGCATAGTTTTATATCTCATATGGTTATATGAAAACCATATTTCACCGGATGTTTGGTTATTAATAGACTGCGGCCCACCCGGCGCCCGACGTCGAACCCCATTCCTCCGCGAGATACCCATCATGAAGATTCGCCTGCTTGGCGCAGCCGTGGCGGCTGTGTTCACCCTGATCGGCAGCGCTGCCCATGCCGACGACCTGGCCGACATCCGCAAAAAGGGCGAGATCGTCATAGGCACCCTTGGCACCGACGAGCCGAACAGCTTCATCGACCCGAAGACCCGTCAGATCATCGGCTACGAGGTCGATCTTGGTACCGAGATCGCCAAGGCCATCGGGGTCAAGCCGGTGTTCAAGCAGATTTCCGTGGCGGCGCGTATCCCGGAGTTGCAGCAGGGCCACGTGGACCTGCTCGCCGCCTCGCTGACCCACAACAAGGAGCGCGAGGCGCTGGTGGATTTCTCCTATTCGATCATCGTCACCGGGCAGAAGGCCCTGGTGAAGAAGAACGCCGGCTTCGCCTCGCTGCATGACCTCGACGGCAAGAAGGTGCTGACGGTCAAGGGCGGCACCCAGGAGCCGAACATCCGCAAGGCGCTGCCCAACGCCCAGGTGGTCACCTTCGAGACCAGCCAGCAGGCGCTGCTGGCGTTGCAGCAGGGCAAGGGTCAGGCCTTCGTCGACGACGAGTCGGCACTGGTCAACGATTTCGGCAAGCTCGGCGCGGCGGCCGGCGGCTACGCCATCCTGCCGGAGAACCTGAGTACCGAGGCCCTGGCCATCGCCTTCCGCAAGGGCAATCCGCAACTCAAGCAACTGGTCGACTCGACCCTCGCCGGTCTGGAGCGCAGCGGCGCGGCGGAGCAGCTGTACCTCAAGTGGTACGGGCCGGGCACCAAGTCCAACCTCAGCGAGCGCCACTTCAAGATCGATTCCGACCGGATCCCCGAGTGAGCGCCTGACGTCTCTGCGTGACGGCGACCATGCGCGTCGCCGCCCGTCCCCTGTGAGTCCTCGCGGACAGCGTGCGCCTTTCCCATGTTCGAGTTCGATTTCTCCCTGCTGCTGCGCGGCCGGTACCATGAGATGCTGGTCGCCGGCCTGCTGCTGTCGCTGAAGCTGGCCGCCGTCACCCTGGTCTTCGCCGTGCCGCTGGCGATGCTGGTGGCGCTGCTGCGCCTGGCGCCGTTCCGCGCCCTGCAATGGCTCGGTTTCGCCTATGTCGAGAGCATCCGCAACGTACCGCTGCTGGCGCACATGCTGTTCTGGTACTTCGCCGCGCCGGAATGGCTACCCGAGGACCTCAAGGCCTGGCTCTACGCCGGCAACATCGAGGCCGCCAGCGCTATCGTCGCGCTGACCCTGTACACCGCCGCGTTCATGAGCGAGGACATGCGCAGCGGCATCCGCGCGGTGCCCACGGTGCAACTGGAGGCCGCCCGCGCGCTGGGCTTCGGCTACCTGGCGAGCATGCGCCTGGTGATCCTCCCGCAGGCCTTGCGGATCACCGTACCGCCGCTGATCTCGCAAACCCTCAACCTGTGGAAGAACACCAGCATCGCCACGGTGATCGGCGTCGCCGAGCTGATGTACCAGGCCGGCCAGGTGGAGAGTTCGACCTTCCGCAGCTTCGAGTCCTTTGCCTTCGCCACCGCGGCCTATCTCAGCGTATCGCTGCTGATCACCGGCGCTGCCGCCTGGTACCAGCAGCGCTATCCGGGAGTCGAACGGCGATGACCACCCTGGAACTGATCGATAGCTACTGGCTGTACTTCCTCGTCGGCCAGTACCCCAACGGGCCGCTGGGCGGGCTGGCCCTGACCCTGGTCCTGGCCTCGCTGGCGCTGCTGCTGGCGCTGCCACTGGGCATCCTGCTCGGCCTGGCGCGGGTCAGCCCCTGGCGCTGGCTGCGCTGGCCGATCACCGCGCTGGTCTTCGTGGTGCGCGGGGTGCCGTTGCTGATGGTGATCTTCTGGGCCTATTTCTTCCTGCCGACCCTCACCGGCCAGCGCACCGACCAGTTCACCACCATGCTGCTGGCGCTTGTGCTGTTCGACGCGGTGTACCTGGCCGAGATCGTCCGCGCCGGCATCCAGGGCCTCGACCGTGGCCAGTTCGAGGCGGCGCGTTCGCTCGGCCTGGGCTACCTGGCGAGCATGCGCCTGGTGATCCTCCCGCAGGCGCTGCGCAACATGCTGCCGTCGTTGGTCAACCAATTCGTCTCGACGATCAAGGAGACCTCCCTGGGCTACATCATCGGCCTGGCCGAAGTCAGCTTCATCGCCTCGCAGATCAATACCCAGGTATTCACCCTGCCGACCCAGGTCTACCTGATCCTCGGCCTCACCTATTTCATCCTGTGCTTCGGACTGTCGCGTTTCGCCTTCTGGCTCGAACGCCGCCAGGCGCAGCGTGGCAATCCCAAGGAGGCCCGATGATCCGGCTGGAAAAGGTCAACAAATGGTACGGCGCCTACCACGCCCTGGCGGATGTCGACGAACAGGTCGGCCGCGGTGAGGTGGTGGTGGTCTGCGGACCCTCGGGCTCCGGAAAATCCACCCTGATCCGTACCCTGAACCGCCTGGAACCGATCCAGGGCGGGCGCATCCTGATCGATGGCCAGGACATCCACGCTCCCGGCCTGGACCTCAATCGCTTCCGCTCGCACATCGGCTTCGTGTTCCAGCAGTTCAATCTGTTCCCGCACCTGAACGTGCTGGACAACTGCACCCTGGCGCCGCTCCGTTTGCGCGGCCTGAAACCCGCGGAGGCACGCCGCCAGGCCATGGCGCTGCTGGAGCGGGTCGGCCTGGCGGACAAAGCGGCGGCGTTCCCCGCGCGGCTTTCCGGCGGCCAGCAGCAGCGCGTGGCGATCGCCCGCGCGCTGGCGATGGAGCCGCCGCTGATGCTGTTCGACGAACCGACCAGCGCCCTCGACCCGGAGATGGTCGGCGAGGTGCTGCTGGTGATGCGCGACCTGGCCCGCGACGGCATGACCATGGTGGTGGTAACGCATGAGATGGGCTTCGCCCACGACGTCGCCGACCGCGTGCTGTTCATGGACGCCGGCCGGGTGCTGGAGCGCGCCAGCCCCGACGATTTCTTCAACCGCCCGCAGCACCCGCGTGCGCGGAAGTTCCTCGCCGACATCCGCACCCCCTTCGCCCAACCCCTGTGAGGAACGCCATGAGCACTCCGAGTCTGCCGATCATCGATATCGCCGCCCTTGCCGGCAGCGACCCGGCGGCGCGACGGTCGGTCGCCGTGCGAATCGACCGCGCCTGCCGCGAGCAGGGCTTCTTCTACGTGGTCGGGCACGGCGTCGAGGCGCAACTGGTCGAGCGCCTGGAGCGCCTGGCGCGGCAGTTCTTCGCCCTCGACGAGACGAGCAAGCTGCGCTGGCGCATGGAGCTTGGCGGGCGCGCCTGGCGCGGCTATTTCCCTCTTGGCGGCGAACTGACCTCCAACCGCCCGGACTGGAAGGAAGGCTTGTACCTGGGCAGCGAACTGGACGCTGAGCATCCCGAAGTGCGCGCCGGGACGCCGCTGCATGGCGCCAACCTGTTCCCCGAGGTGCCCGGCCTGCGCGAGACGCTGCTGGAGTACCTGGACGCAACCACCCGCGTCGGCCACCGGCTGATGGAGGGCATCGCCCTCGGTCTGGGACTGGAAGCCGACTACTTCGCCGCGCGCTATACCGGCGATCCGCTGATCCTCTTCCGCCTGTTCAATTACCCGAGCCAGCCAGTGCCGGAGGGCCTCGACGTGCAGTGGGGCGTCGGCGAACACACCGACTACGGCCTGCTCACGCTGCTCCACCAGGACGCCATCGGCGGCCTGCAGGTGCGCACCCCACAGGGTTGGCTGGAGGCTCCGCCGATACCGGGCTCGTTCGTCTGCAACCTCGGAGACATGCTCGAACGCATGACCGGCGGCCTCTACCGCAGCACGCCGCACCGGGTGGCACGCAACACTTCGGGGCGCGACCGCCTGTCGTTCCCGCTGTTCTTCGATCCGAACTTCCATGCCCGCGTGCAGCCCATCGAAGGGCTGCCCGAGGTGCCGGAACAGGATGACAGCGCCCGTCGCTGGGACCAGGCCAACGTCCACGCTTTCCACGGCGAGTACGGCGACTACCTGCTGAACAAGGTGGCCAAGGTATTCCCGCAGTTGCGCCGCGACCTGCTCTAGGCGCGCGGCCGGACGCTACGCTCCGGCCGCGCTGGCGGGTTCAGCCGAGCGGCGCCGGCGACCGCACCGGCTGGTAGGAGCGCTCGCCGCCCAGGGCTTCCGGCGCACGGCTGCTGCCCTGCAGGGCGGTGTCGAAGACCCCGGCGAAGCGCTGGCGATCCTCCAGGCTGGTGGCCAGCGCATGGCCATAGGAGACGATCGCCTGGTTCACCGGGAAGCGCTCGGCCTGGTAGCCGGCCAGGGCATCCTCCAGCGCGCAGGCGTCGCGCAAGGCCAGGTCGAGGGCGTCGGCCAGGGCGCTGGCGTCCTCGATGGCCAGGTTCATGCCCTGGCCGGTGATCGGATGCACGTTGTGGATGGCGTCGCCGAGCATCGCCACGTTGTCCGCCCAGTAGCGGTCCAGGTTCAGGTAGCCGATGGGGATGCCCTTGAAGCGCGAAGTGCCGGTGACGGCGGCGATCGCCTCGGCGCTCTCGTCGCCGACGAAGCGTTGCAAGCGCCGGCGCAGCGACTCGCCGCGGGTGTCGGCCATCAGCTCGCGCGCCTCCTCCCTGGGGAAGCTCACCACCAGTCGCGCGCGGTCGAAACCGATCGGATAGAAGTAGGCCAGCCCGCCCTGCGAGTCCACGTACAGGCGGTTGCGCTCGGCCACGCAGGGCGCCAGGGCGAAGGTGCCGACCAGCATCGGCGACGGGTAGGGGCGGCGTTCCACATCGATATCGAGCAGCCGGCGGCGCACGTAGGAGGCGATACCGTCGGCTCCCACCACCACCCGCGGACGCAGCACGCGGCCGTCGTTCAGGCGCACCTGGTCGATCGCGTGGCGCTCGTCGCGCTGCACCGCTTCGATGCGGGTCTCGAACAGCATCTCGACGGTCGCTTCGCCGTCGATTTTTTCCAGTACCAGGCGGCGCAGCGACTCGCAGGGCATGAGGATGAAATAGCCGCGCGCGTCGACGCTGGAATAGTTGAAATAGCGAAGCAGCTCGCCGTCGTGATAGACCTCCAGCTCATGGCGGACCCGCCCACCGCGACGGGTCACCTCGGCCAACAACCCGGCCGCCTCGACCACCCGGATGCCGGCCGGCTTGAGCAGGTCGGCGCCGTTGATCGCGCGTTCGCGCCGTGCCTGCTCCACTACCACTACGCGGTGGCCCTGGCGGCCGAGCAGGTAGGCGAGCATCGCCCCGCCGATGCCGCAGCCGTTGATCAGTACATCGATATGGTTGTCCGTCATGGATGAGTCTCCGTGTCGTTCCTGGCGGAAAAGGGAAGGGTGGAGGCAGCAGCATAGCGACGGAACGTTATGCAGAATGGGTGTTGTCTGCACTTGGTCGCCTGTCCGGCCCGGTTGTCCGGTCTCGCCGCCAGGCGGGAGTGCCGGCCCTTGCGGGCCGGACAGCTTCAGGAAGCGTCGATCCAGATGGTCTTCAACTCTGTGTACTGGTCGTGTGCCCAGACCGACTTGTCGCGACCGCCGAAGCCTGACTCCTTGTAGCCGCCGAAGGGCGTCGAGGCGTCGCCCTCGCCGAAGCAGTTGACGGTGACGATCCCCGCGCGGATCTCCCGCGACAGGCGCAGTGCGTGGCGCAGGCTGCCGGTGTAGGCCGAGGCGGCGAGGCCGTAGACGGTGTCGTTGGCCAGGGCGATGGCTTCGTCGATGTCGTCGAAAGAGGTGACCGAGAGCAGCGGGCCGAAGATTTCCTCGCGGAACAGCCGGCTGTGCGGCGAGACGCCATCGACCACGGTCGGCTCGACGAAGATGCCAGCCTCGGTGGCGCCGCCGAAGCGCACCGCCAACCGCTCCGTCCTGGCCTGGTCGAGGTACGCGCGGACCTTCTCGAAGTGCGCCGGGCTGACCAGCGCGCCGAGGCGATTACGCGGATCCAGCGGGTCGCCCATGCGCCACTCGCGGAGCTGCGCGCCGATGCGTTCGAGCAGCGCCTCGCGGACCTCGGCGTGGACGATCAGCCGCGAGGACGCCGAGCAGTTCTCGCCCATGTTCCAGAACGCGCCGTTGACCACGTGTTGCGCCACCAGGTCGAGGTCCTCGACATCGTTCATCACCACCGCCGGGTTCTTGCCGCCGCACTCCAGTACCACCCGCTTGAGGTTGGACTCGGCGGCGTACTTGAGGAACAGGCGGCCGGTCGCGGTGGAGCCGGTGAAGCTGACCATCGCCACGTCCGGGTGGCGGCCCAGCGGTTCGCCGGCCTCGCGGCCGCCGCCGGGGACCACGTTGAACACCCCGGCGGGGATCCCCGCCTGGCTGGCCAGTTCGGCGACGCGCAGGGCGGTCAGGCTGGTCTCGGGGGCCGGCTTGACCACTACGGAGCAGCCTGCCGCCAGCGCCGGGCCGATCTTCCAGGCGAGCATCAGCAGCGGGAAGTTCCACGGCAGCACCAGGCCGACCACGCCGATCGGCTCGCGCACCACCATGGCCAGCGCCGCCGAACCGACCGGGGCGGTGCTGTCGTAGATCTTGTCGATCAGTTCGGCATGCCAGCGCAGGGTATTGATGGTTTCCGGCAGGTCGGTGTGCTGGCATTCGCGGATCGGCTTGCCGCTGTCGAGGCTCTCCATCACCGCCAGTTCCAGCAGGTGCTCTTCCAGCAGCTCGGCCAGGCGCAGCAGCGCCGCCTTGCGCTCGGCGGGCGTGCGCGAGCGCCAGCGGCCGTCCTCGAACGCCCGCCGCGCGCTGGCCACGGCGTGCCCGACGTCCTCCGCGTCGCAGGCGGCGACCTGCGCCAGCAGCTCGCCGGTGGCCGGGTTGGTCGAGGCGAAGGTGCGGCCGCCGCAGGCATCGCGGAACCCTCCGTCGATGAAGGCGCGCTGGGGAAGGTCCAGCGTCGCGGCGATGGCCGCGTATTCCTCCCGGCTCAGCAGCTCAGTCATGGCGGCCACCCTCGACGATCCGCGCGACCTCGCCCTTGAGCCTGGCGACGATCTCCGCCAGTGCCGCCTTGCCGGCCTCGTCCAGCGCCTTCAGCGGCGCACGTACGCCGCCGGTGCGCAGGCCGGCCAGCTCGCAGCCGTGCTTGATCGACTGGACGAAGTGACCGCTTTCGAGAAAGTCCATCAGCGGCATCATCGCCGCCATGATGCGCCGGCCCTTGGCGAAGTCGTTCTCGACCACGCAGGCCTGGTACAGGGCGAGGTGTTCGCCAGGGATGAAGTTGGAGCCGGCGCAGACCCAACTGCGCGCGCCCCAGGCGAAGAACTCCAGGGCCTGGTCGTCCCAGCCGCAGGACAAGGCGATCCGCGGGTGGCGGCAGGCCAGGCGGTGCAATTGCGCGGTGGAGCCGGAGCTTTCCTTGATCGCGACGATGTTGCGGCAGCCGGCGACGGCGGCGAAGAACGCCTCGTCCATCTCCACGCCCATCCGCGCCGGATAGTTGTAGAGCATGATCGGCAGGCCGGCGGCGCGATCCACCGCCAGCACGTGCTCGGCGATCTCCCGCGAGGTCGGCAGCGCGTAGGGCGGCGAGCCGACCAGGATGGCGTCGGCGCCGATGGCGCGGGCGGCTTCGGCGTAGGCCAGCGAGTCCTCGGTGCGGATCGCGCCGGTTCCCACCACCAGCGGCAGGCGCCCGGCGATGACTTTGCTGGCGTGGGCGGCGAGGGCCAGGCGTTCCTCGGCGGTGTGCGCGTAGTACTCGCCGGTGGAGCCGCCGATCACGATGCCGTGCACCTTCGACTCGACGAGAAACTCCAGGACCTCGGCGAAGGCCTGGGTGTCGATGCTGCCGTCGGCGCTCAGCGGGGTGATGGCGGGGGTATAGATACCTTCGAATTTCACGGGGTTTCCTCCTGTGGGATGCTGGGCCGCGGCGCACCCGGCGGACGCTGCCGCGGCGGGTGGTTCAGGTGAGCGAAGCCGCCTGCTGCAGGTTCAGCGAACGGGTTTCCGGCGCCAGGGCCCAGGTCACGAGCAGCCCGAGCAGGGTCACCAGCGCGGCGGCGTACATGGTCTGGGCGGTACCCAGGGTTTCCAGGGAAAGCGGCACCAGGTAGGTGCCCACCGCGGCGCCGACGCGCGATAACGAGGTGCCGACGCCGACCGCGAAGGCGCGGATCTCGGTGGGGAACAGTTCGTTCGGGTAGACCAGTTGCAGCACCTGGGCGCCGCCGATGAACAGCGCGTAGGCACCGAACAGGCCGAGGATGGTCGCCTCCGAGCCGGCGTGGAAGACGCCCAGCCCGAGCAGCGCCAGGCCGGACCAGAGGAAGCTGTGCAGCAGCATGCAGCGCCGGCCGATGCGGTTGATCAGGCGGGTGGCGATGATGCAGCCGATGACGAACAGCAGGGTGATCGCCACCGAACCGTAGGAGGCCCAGTCGCCCTTCAGGTTCAGCGCCAGCAGCACCTTGGGCGCGAAGGCGTAGACGGCGAACACGGGGATCACCGAGCAGGTCCAGAACAGGGTGACGAAGAGCATGCGCTTGCCGTAGCCGGCGTAGAGCAGGTGCCAGATGGTGACCTTCCGTTCCAGCGCCTGTTCGGGCAGGTTCTCCAGCGAGAAGGCTTCTCCGTAGACCTGGCGGATGACCCGCTCTGCGTCCGCGTCGCGGCCCTTGCTCAGCAGCCAGCGCGGCGACTCGGGGGTGCCGATGCGTAGCAGGAACAGCACGGCACCGATCGCCGCGGTGCTGGCCAGTACCAGGCGCCAGGCGTCCTCGCCGCCGCTGCGCAGGATCAGGTCGCCGACCAGGTAGGCGAAGGCGGCGCCGGCGAACCAGAGGATGGTCAGGGTGGCCAGGCGCGGTCCGCGATACTTCTTCGGCAGGAACTCCACCAGCAAGGCGGTGGCGACCGGGTACTCGATGCCCACCGCCACGCCGATCAGGAAGCGCAGGACGAACAGCGCCGCCGCCGAGTCGACCCCGTACTGCGCCAGGGAAGCGAGGACGAACAGGCTGGGGCCGACGAAGAACAGCCTGCGGCGGCCCAGGCGGTCGGTCAGCCAGCCGCCGAGGAAACCGCCGAAGAAGATGCCGACCAGCGCCGAGGCGGCGATCATGCCCTGCCAGAAACTGCTCAGTTGCAATGCCGCGGTCATCTGCAGCATCGCCACGCCGATGATGCTCAGCACGTAGCCGTCGACGAAGGAGCCGCCGCCGGAGCGCAGGGTCAACAGCCGGTGGAAGGCGTTGAGGGGTACGTCTTCGATCGAGGTCGTAGGATTTGTCATTATTGTCTCCTGGTTCTAACCGCTGCCGGTGAATTCGGGCCGAGCGAATCCGCGAGGCTGGAACGCTCTCCAGCTCCGGTCTTCAATGGCCGTCTGAATCGAAGTCGGCGCCCGCGGGCGCGTTCCTAGGGATGCCTAGCTTTCTCTACCTGCTCGATACTGCCCCCACCTCAGGTTGAGGTTCACGCCAAGGGAAAGGAGTGGTTCGGGTGGATTGCCGCTGGGACCGGGCGCGCGCAGCAGGAAGTCGATCAGCTCGTTGCGTTCGCCCGCCAGCCAGTCGGCCAGCAGCTTCCCGGTGACGGTCCCGCGGGTTACCCCCAGGCCGTTGCAGCACAGGGCGCCATAGACGTTGGGCGCCAGCTCGCCGAAGTGCCCCATGTGGTTCCTCGACAGCGCCAGCGAGCCGCCCCAGGTGTAGTCGAAGCCGACTTCCGGGAGCATCGGGAAGCGCTGGCGGAACGAGGCGCGATGGCGTACGGCGAAGCGCTCAAGGTACTTCCCGGCGCTGCGTCCGTCAGGGTTGAAGCTGAAGCTGTTGCGGATCAGCAGGCGGTTGTCCGGGGTACGCCTCACCGTGGTGCCGTAAGGGTCGGCCGGGATCAGGCCCCAGTAGGGGCACCCGCCGAGGCGGGCCTGCTCCTCGGCATCGAGCGGCCGGGTCAGGCTGGCGTAGGTGAAGATCGGCAGCATCCGCCCCTGGAGGAAGCCGAAGCTCATGCCGAAGGCGTTGTTGGCGAGGACCAGGCGGTCGGCCAGGATGCTGCCGTGGGGATGGCTCAGCAGGGTCCTGTCGCCATATTCCACGGCGGTGATCGGTGTGTGTTCGTAGAGGCTGACGTTGCCCGGCAGGCTGTCGGCCAGGCCCTTGACCAGGGCCGAGGGCTGCACCAGCAGGGTACCGGGGGTGAACAGGGCCTTGCGATAGAAAGCGGTGCCGATGTGTCCCGGGAGGTCGTCCGCCTCGATCACCTCGTAGGCCTGGCCGAGCCGATCGAGGCCGCGCCGGTAGGCGTCGAGCACAGCCACGCCGCGCGCCTCGACGGCCGCCTGGTACTTGCCGCAGGCCTTCATCTGGCAGTCGATGGCATGGCGCTGCACCTGTTCGCGGAGCAGCGACTGGCCGGCGAGATTGAGCTTCAGGCCGATCCGGGCGGTCGCTATGTCGCCGATGTAGTCGTCGGCGCCGATGTCGTGGGGCAGGTCGATGGCGAAGCCGGCGTTGCGCCCGGCGGTACCGAAGCCGACTTCCTGGGCCTCGACCAGGACGATCTCCTCGTCGGGAAAATGCAGCGCCAGCTGGCGCGCGGCGGCGAGGCCGGTGAAGCCGGCGCCGACCACCACCCAACGGGCGGCGCTCCTGCCGTAGTGGGCCGGCTTCGGCCGCCGCGGCGGGCTGAGGTGATACCAGCCGCAGGAACGGTCGTCGGCCGGAAGGTGGGTTACTTTCGTCATCGCAGGGACCTGACTCTTGTTATTGGAACCCGGTAACCATCCCCTGCGTGACCGCCTCCGCTTCTCGGGCGGGGCCGTGGCGCGGGGGCTCGCTAACCCTCGTAGACCAGCGCCACCTCCACTCCGGCCGGTGCCGCGTACTCGGCCATGCGCCGGCGCGACAGCTCGAAATGCGCACGGACGATGTCCGCCGCCGCATCCGGATCGCGCCGCTGGATGGCATCGACGATCTGGTCGTGCTGGTCGCAGGCGAGTTCCAGGTCGCGTTGCATGTCGTCGGTGGTCGGATGGCGGTAGAAGATCTTGCCCAGCCGCGCATGGTCGATCAGCAAGCGGCGCAGGCTCGGCATGAGGTAGTCGTTGTGGGCCATCCTGCCGATCTCCAGGTGGAAGGCGTCGTTGTGGATGACGCGGTTTTCCACATGCTTCTCTTCGATGGCCTTGCGGAAATCTTCCTGGATCGCCTTGAGCGTCTCGATCTCCGCTTCGCTGGCATGGGTGGCCGCCAGTTGCGTGGTGGCGATGTAGATCAGCGGCGCGGCGAGAAAGAAGGCGTGCAGCGAGTCGTGGCTCATGGCCGCGACGCGCGGCGCACGGTTGGCTTCCAGTTCGATGTAGCCCTCGGCGGCGATCTGCCGCAGCAGTTCGCGCACCGGCGGGCGCGAGAGGCCGAACTCGTCGCACAGGGCGAGTTCGTCGACGACCGCGCCGGGCGCCAGTTCCATGCTCAGGATCCGCCGGCGCAGCGCATCGCCCAGCACCGCCTTGCGGTCGAAGGGGGCATCGGCGCTGTTCGAGTCGACGTCGGGTTGGGCTTTCATGGAGGCCTTTCTACTTGTCATGGGCTTTGTCTACAGTTTGTATAATGACTATAGGGTTCTGTTAGACAATATGTCTACAGGTTTTCGGGGCGTCTCCGCACCGTTCGTCCGCGCTGTTTCCGCTGACGCCGTGGCGTGTGAAAGGGGCAGCCCCCCGAGGGCGTATTTGAGCACATTCCCCCGGCGCGCCAGGGAGGCGCCAAGTCACATGGCTTGCGCATATGATGGAGCGCCCGGGGTTTTCGCCGTGACGGCAGGCGTCGCGGCCCGCTGGCCGGGAACAAGAAGAACAAGAGGCACGAATCGATGGAAAGAAGGCGTTTCAGCGCCGCCCTGCAAGGGCAGAACCTCAGGTTCACCGGGGCCGGGGAGGGGGGCTCGGCACGGGCGCGGGTGGGCTTCCTGCTGCTCGAACACTTTTCCCTGCCGGCCTTCACCCAGGCGCTGGACACCCTGGTGACCGCCAACCTGATCCGCAGCGAGTCCTTCGCGGTGAGCAACTTCAGCCTGAGCGGCGAGCCGGTGACCAGCGACCTCGGGTTGCTGATCTGCCCGGACCTGGCGCTCGCCTCGGCGGCGCTGCAAGGACTCGACCTGCTGGTGGTCTGCGGCGGTTTGCGCACGCCCCTGCGCTCGTCCGCCGCGCTGCGGGAAGCGTTGCAGGACGTGGCGTCGCGCGGCGTCGCCCTGGCCGGGCTGTGGAACGGTGCCTGGTTCCTCGGCGACGCCGGCCTGCTGGATGGCTACCGCTGCTGCATCCATCCCGAGCACCGCGCCGCCCTCGCCGAGATCGCCCGCAACAGCCAGGTGACCAGCGACAGCTATATGGTCGACCGCGACCGCCTGACCGCGGCCAGCCCCACCGGCGCCTTCAACCTGGCGCTGGAGTGGATCGCCCGGCGCCACGGGCGCGACCTGGTGGAGGCGGTGGTGGATATCCTCGCCTTCGAGGAGTCGCGCTACCGGCGGGTGCGCCCCGCCCTGCACGAGAAGATGAGCGAGCCGCTGCGCGAAGTGATCAACCTGATGGCGGCGAATATCGAGGAACCGCTCAGCCAGGAGCAGCTCGCCCACTACGTGGGGCGCTCGCGGCGGCAGATCGAGCGATTGTTCCAGCAGCAGCTCGGAACCACGCCGGTGCGCTACTACCTGGAGTTGCGGATCACCGAGTGCCGGCGCCTGCTGCAACATTCCGACCTGACCATGCTGGAGGTCCTGGTCGCCTGCGGCTTCGTCTCGCCCAGCCACTTCAGCAAGTGCTACACCGCCTTCTACGGCTACCCACCGTCGAAAGAAGTGCGCTACGGCAACGTCCGCTCGACGAAATGAGGGCGTTTCGCCGGACGCGGCCGGCATGCTAGAACGGACCTTTCGCCCTGGCCTGCGGAGGTCCTGCGCCATGTCCCAGCCTTTTCTCTGGCGTCGCGTCAACGACTCGTCCGGTTTCGCCGAGCCGCGGGTGTTCATCCGTGTCTACCTGGAACCGGGCAGCATCGATGCGGCCATCGCTTTCTACGAAGACCTGCAGGGCGTCGCCCACGACATGCGCTTCGACTTTCCCGAGAAACGCCTGACACTCGCCGCGGTCGGCGCCTTCCTCCTGCTGGAGGGCAGCGACGAGGCGCTGGCGCCGTTCCGCAGCACCACTGGCACCCTGCTGGTGGACGACATCGAGCCCTATCACCGGCGGTTGCTGGCTGCCGGCGCGCAGATCATCTTCGGGCCGGCGCGCGCGCCCACCGGCGCCTGCTTCAATGCGCTGCTGCCGGACGGCACGGTGGTCGAGTTCGTCCACCACCGGCCGCAGCCGGGCGAGGCCTGAACCTCAGCCGTCGCGCCGGGCGGCGCAATCGTCCATGGCCGCGCCGATCGCCTGTTCGCCGCGCGCCAGCAGCGCTGCGCTGGCGCCGCGGATATCGCGGGCTTCCTTGTTCTGGCTGAGCTTGAACTTGCCGACCAGGCGGGTGATCTCGATTTCGATGCCGACGATCAGCCGGAGCATCTCGTCGATGTAGTCGGCGGGGCCGTCGGTCATTTTCCAGGGCGTTTCCTGGGTCGCCTCGTGGGTGCGGGTCAGGCGCGCCACCAGTCCGCGCACATAGCGTTCGTCGTCGCGGATCCGCACCCGGCCGTGGGCGTGGACCACCCGGTAGTTCCAGGTCGGCACCTGGCGGTGGTGCTCCTGCTTGCTCGGGTACCACTGCGGCGAGATGTAGGCATCGCCGGCGCGGAACACCAC
Organism: Pseudomonas sp. 20-5; assembly: GCF_056782835.1. Classification (NCBI taxonomy): domain Bacteria; kingdom Pseudomonadati; phylum Pseudomonadota; class Gammaproteobacteria; order Pseudomonadales; family Pseudomonadaceae; genus Pseudomonas; species Pseudomonas sp. 20-5. The sequence continues at coordinate 820,186 of NZ_CM165584.1, forward strand.
CAGCACCTCGTCGCCGTCGCGCAGCTCGCTCCAAACCGGGTTGTTGCGCGCGACATGGGCTTCCAGGGTGCCTTGCGCGCCCTTCTCCGGGCTCAGCTCGAACGGCAGGTGGTTGGCGTCCAGGCCCGCTTCGCCGTGGCTGACCAGCAGGCCCAGCGGATAGTCCCGGATCAGCGCGTGCAGCGCCTGCGGGTCGGACTCTTCGAAATGCGAAGGCAGGTACATGTTCTGTTCTCCTCGGGGACTCGGCCCTTATACGCTGTCGGTGGGTTCCGTCGCCACGCACAGCAGGTGCGAGTCGGCGCGCATGCCGGGCATCATCAGGCGCAATTCGTCGAGCAGCAGGCCGCCCGCTTCGTGCAGGGCCGCCAGCGGCATTTCCGGCAGGCTCTCGAGGATGAACCACATGCGCCGGGCGCTGGCGTCCAGGCGGGTGCGCACGCCCTGGCGCCAGTTCCAGCGGCGGCAGGTGACGCCGAGGTCGTCGCGCCAGACCACCTCGCCGGGGTCGGGGGATTCGTCGACCGCCTCGCCGTTCTTCAGGGTGTCGAAGGTCTCGCTGCCGTCGGCGACCACCAGGCGCGGCGTGCCGGCATAGGCGGCGAGGTTCTCGCCGCCTACCGGAATGGCGAATTGCACGCTGATGGCGTTGTACAGGTCCACCACCGGGTCGATGCTCGGCAGCCCACCGTCGCGCAGCGCACGCTTGCGCAGGGCTTCGGCGGAGCAGGGGGTGCGCTGCGGCTTGGCGCCGAAGCGGCGGAACGCCTCGGCCCAGGCTGCCAGGTGCGCCTCGGCCCAGTCCGGTTCGCCACGCGCCAGCGCCTGGCAGGCGCGCTCCATGGCGCGGTCGGCGATTTCCGGACGAACGATCGGCGCCGCCTCGACGGTGAGGCTCAGGGCGCGGAAACCGGGGGCGAGGGCGGCCACCTCGGCGGCGATGACGGGGAGGATCGGGGCGTGCTCGGGCATGGTCGTCTTCAGGGTTCGGTGAGATGGAGGGGGCGGGGCATTCGGCTTGGCCGGCGCGTAAAGCGGTAGGTGGATTTTTACCATCCGGGCTCCGCCCTCACCATGAAATCAGCGAATGAATTATTAGCTGTGCTGATGATCGGGTGGTCGGGTTCAGCTGCGCTAATGGCGGGAGCGGCGTTCGCTTGCCGGCGAAGCCGGCGCCAGAGCCTTCCGCCGGCCGGGAGGGGCTGGACAGCGAGACGCGAGGGGCGCAGTGTTCGAGCGGTCAGAACCGCCACCACCCGAGGTAGAACGCAGATGGCCAAGGCAGCCGATGTGGTTGTGCAATGCCTGGAAAACGAGGGCGTGCAGTACGTCTTCGGAATTCCCGGCGAGGAGAATCTCGACCTGCTGGAGTCCCTGCGCAAGTCGCAGATCCGGCTGGTGCTCACCCGCCACGAACAATCGGCCGGCTTCATGGCCGCCACCTACGGGCGCCTCACCGGCAAGACCGGGGTCAGCCTGTCGACCCTCGGCCCGGGCGCCACCAACCTGGTCACCGCCGGCGCCTACGCCTACCTGGGCGGCATGCCGATGCTGATGATCACCGGGCAGAAGCCGATCAAGAAGTCCAAGCAGGGCCGCTTCCAGATCCTCGACGTGGTCGGCATGATGCAGCCGCTGACCAAGTACACCCACCAACTGGCCTCCGCCGACAACATTCCCTCGCGGGTCCGCGAGGCGTTCCGCCTGGCCGAGGAAGAGAAGCCCGGCGCGGTGCACCTGGAGCTGCCGGAGGACATCGCCGCCGAGCAGACCGACAGCCTGCCCATCCCGCCGAGCCTGAGCCGCCGGCCGCTGGCGGAATACAAGGCGATCTGCGCCGCGGTGGAGAAGCTGCGCGCCGCGCGCAGCCCGATCCTGGTGATCGGCGCCGGGGCCAACCGCAAGATGACCGCCAAGGTCCTCAAGCAACTGATCGACAAGACCGGCATTCCCTTCGTCACCACCCAGATGGGCAAGGGCGTGGTCGACGAGCGTCACCCGCGCTTCCTCGGCAACGCAGCGCTATCCGCCGGCGACTTCGTGCATCGCGCGGTGGAGGCGGCCGACCTGATCGTCAACGTCGGCCACGACGTGATCGAGAAGCCGCCGTTCTTCATGGTTCGCGGCGGTACCGAGGTGATCCACGTGAACTTCCGTTCCGCCGAGGTGGACCCGGTGTATTTCCCGCAGATCGAAGTGGTGGGCGACATCGCCAACGCCATCTGGCAGATCGGCGAGGCGCTGGACGATACCGCGCACTGGGACTTCACCCGCCTGCTGGCGATCCGCGAGGCCAACGAGGCGCAGGTCGCCGAAGGCGCCGACGACCCGCGCTTCCCGCTCTATCCGCAGCGCCTGGTGGCCGACGTGCGCCGGGCGTTGCCGTCGCAGGGCATCGTCGCCCTGGACAACGGCATGTACAAGATCTGGTTCGCCCGCAACTACAAGGCACACATGCCCAACACCGTGCTGCTGGACAACGCCCTCGCCACCATGGGCGCCGGCCTGCCCTCGGCGATGGCCGCGCACCTGGTCTACCCGGACCGGCCGATCGTCGCGGTGTGCGGCGATGGCGGCTTCATGATGAACAGCCAGGAACTGGAAACCGCGGTGCGGCTGAAGATGAACCTGACGGTGATCATCCTGCGCGACAACGGCTACGGGATGATCCGCTGGAAGCAATCGAACATGGGCTTCGCCGACTTCGGGCTGGACTACGGCAACCCGGACTTCGTGCACTACGCCGAGGCCTACGGCGCCCACGGCCACCGGGTCGACAGTGCCGAGGGCTTCCTGCCGCTGCTGGAGCGCTGCCTGGGCACGCCCGGGGTGCATGTGATCGATTGCCCGGTGGATTACTCGGAGAACGACCGCATCCTCAACGTCGAGCTGCGCGAACGCGCCCTGGCGGTCTGAACCGCCGGAGCGTCGCGCCGGCGTGCGTTCCGGCGCGACGGCTCAGAACAGCGACAGGTTGTAGCTGGCGATCAGGCGCACCTCGTCCACGTCGCGCGCCGAGCGCTCGAAGTCGGTGCGGTAGGTGGCGTTGCGCAGGCGCAGGCTGAGGTCCTTGAAGCGGCCGCTCTGCACGATGTACTTCAGCTCGATGTCGCGCTCCCATTCCTTGCCCTCGTCGCCGTTGGCCAGGCGGATATGGTCGCCGTTGACGTAGCGGGTCATGAAGCTCAGGCCGGGCACGCCGACGCTGCGCAGGTCGAAGTCGTAGCGCAGTTGCCAGGAGCGTTCCTCGGGGTTGGCGAAGTCGTTCACCTGCAGGTAGTTGGCCAGGTACGGATTGCTGCCGTCGAGGTAGGGCATCGAGCTGGCGCCGTTCATCCGCTGCCAGCCGGCGCTGAGCGTGTGGCCGCCCTGGGCGTAGGCGAGCAGCAGGCTGAGGGCGCGGTTGTCGATCTTGCCGGCGCGGGCCGCGCCGGCGTCCTCGCTGTCGAACCAGCGCAGGTCGGCGCTCAGCTTGCCGGCGCCGACCTGCCGCTTGCCCACGGCACCGAGGTAGCGCTGGCGATAGACGTTGCGCAGGCCGCCCTGGGCGTATTGCAGCAGCAGGCCGTCGTTGACCTGGTAGTCGAGTTGGTAGGCGTCGAAGCGGTTGCCGGTGGTGTCGCAGGCGTAGCGTTTGTTCTTGCAGTGCAGGCGGATGTCCTGGGCGTCGCTGGAGTCCCGCGCGGTGTAGCGCTCCAGGCGGGTGGCGGAGAACCTGAGCCCGGCGATCTCCTCGCTGGTCAGCTGGGCGCCGTGGAACAGGGTCGGCAGCAGGCGTCCGTCGTTGTATTTCAGCAACGGCATGTCCGGCAGCATCGCCCCGTACCTGAACTGTGTCTGCGAGAAGCGCATCTTGCCGGCAACGCCGGCCTTGGCGTACTCGTCGACCGAGCGACGCGGATCGTGGCCGCTGGAAGGCAGCAGGCCGCTGTTGCTGTCCGCGGGGCTGGAGTCGAGCTTGATCCCGAGCATCGCCAGGGTATCCACGCCGAAGCCCAGCGCGCCCTCGGTATAGCCCGAGCGCAGGTCGAGGATGAAGCCCTGCGCGGCTTCCTCGCGCTTGGAGGCGCCCTGCGGGTTGGCCGAGCTGCCGTCGCGGAAGTCGCGGTTGAAGTAGACGGTGCGCGCTTCCAGGCGCGCGCTGCCGTCCTCGAGGAAGGCGGCAGGGGCCGGGGCGACGAATCCGCCGCACAGGGCGAGGGCGCCCAGGCCGCGAAGGGTGCGGGGCGAACGGGGGGAAAACGGGGAGGACATGCGGTGACTCTCGACAGCGGGGGTAAAAAAGCGCGCGAAGGTGTCACAGTTGGCCGGCGGGGTCTTTGCGACCTTGGTCTAGCCGAGAAGGCGCGCACGGATCGTCGGCCAGGCAGGCCTCTAGCGGGTCGGACGCAGCGTGCCGAAAGCGACGAAGAATCCTCCGCAGCCCCCTGTGAAACGCTGCCCCGCCCGTGCCAGCCTGATCGTCACGTTTGCGCCAGGATATCCGGAGGCTAGCGCTTCACGCAGACGAACAGGGCATTCCCGGAGCTGCCGGCCCAGGGCGTGATCCGTTCGTAGTCGTGTTCGAAGACCTGCACCTCGAAATGCGTCTGCAACAGGTGCTGCAGCTCGGCGAAGCCGAGGGCGACCATGGGGTGTTCGTCCTCCCAGGTCTGGGTCGTTCCGTCCGTGGTTTTCTCGATACCGAGGCGCAGCGCCTGGCGCTCGCCCTCGCCGCTGTAGTACCAGCCGGAACCGAAGGTGAAGCGGCTGCCTCGATGCTCCACGGAATGGCGGACGAACGCGCGATTGTCGATCTGCCCCTTGTCCACCGTGTTGAAACAGAACACGCCGCCATCCGCCAGTGCGCCATGCACGCTGGCCAGGCATGCGCGCAAGCGCTCCAGCCCTGCGTTGTAGTGGATCGAATAGAGGAAACAGGTGATCAGGTCCAGCGGCTCGTCCACCTGGAAGCCGGCCATGTCCTGCCGGCTGAAGTGCGCTTCGGGGCAGCGCTGTCGGGCGAGGTCGAGCATCGGCTGGTTGATGTCCAGGCCGGCGCTGCGATAGCCGAAATCGAGGAAGTGCCGCACGTGAGGGCCGGTACCGCAGGCCAGGTCCAGGTGCCGCCGGCCCTGGTTGCCGAACAACTGGTGCAGGCGACGCACGCAGTGGCTCTGCGCCTGGTAGTCGATGTCGGCGCACATCAGGTCGTAATAGTGGGACAGGTCGGTGTACAGCGCGGTGGCGGACATGGGCGGCAAGGACCGGCGGCGAAGGGCGCGGCATGGTACCCCAGGCCCGGGCCTTGCCGGCGAAAAAACAGGCACCGGCCGGCGGATCGCGGGCGGACTTCAGTCGAAACGCGGCCAGTCGTCGGCGATCCTGCACCAGCAGGCCATCGATGCGACCTGGACATGCTTCTGTTTCGCCGCCGGGAAGGGCGTGTCCAGGCTGCCGAGGGCGACCGATACCCAGTCGGCGAACTCGCCTTCGCTCCTCGACCAGAACAGCGGCGAGCCGCAGCGCGAGCAGAAGCGCCGGAGCACGGCGGGTGAGGAGCGGAACGCGGCGAGCAGGTCGGCGCCGCGGTCGATGTGCAGGTCCGCGACGGGGACGCTGCCATAGCTGGCGAATGCCGCGCCATGGGCCTTGCGACACTGGCCGCAGTGGCAGTGAGAGAGTGCGCGCGGGGGCGAGGACAGTCGGTAGTGCAGCGCGCCGCACAGGCAACTGCCGTGGAAGGTCTGGCTCATCGGAGGGCGTTCCCGGATTCGCAAAGGCGGCGAGTCAAGCAGCCCTCGCCACGCTTGTCGAGCGCCTCCTCCGGTCGCGGGCTGTCGGTGCGGGCGTCGATGTCTGCTAGGCTCTGCCGTTTCACCCTAGGAGTATTTCCCCATGGCCCGAGCCACTGCCCGCCACATCCTGGTTTCCAGCGAAGCCAAGTGCAACGAACTGAAGACCGCCATCGAAGGCGGTGCCGACTTCGCCGAAGTCGCCCGCGAGCATTCCTCCTGCCCCTCCGGCCGCGACGGCGGCAACCTGGGCTCGTTCGGCCCCGGCCAGATGGTCCGCGAGTTCGACCAGGTGGTCTTCAGCGCGCCGCTGAACGTGGTCCAGGGGCCGGTGAAGACCCAGTTCGGCTACCACCTGCTGGAAGTCACCAGCCGCCAGGACTGAACGTACGGCGGCGCATAACGCCCCTCTTCCACGCGCCGATCCAGGCGTGGGGCGAATAACCGCTGCGCGGGATAGACGGCGGATAACGCCGTTGGCGTTATGCGCCCTACCTGTCCCGGACGACGAAAGAAGCCGCACTTCCAGGTGCCAATCCGGGCGTGGGGCGAATAACCATTGCGCGGGATAGACGGCGGATAACGCCGTTGGCGTTATGCGCCCTACCTGTCCCGGACGACGAAAGAAGCCGCACTTCCAGGTGCCAATCCGGGCGTGGGGCGAATAACCATTGCGCGGGATAAACGGCGGATAACGCCGTTGGCGTTATGCGCCCTACCTGTCCCGGACGACGAAAGAAGCCGCACTTCCAGGCGCCAATCCGGGCGTAGGGCGGATAACCGCTGCGCGGGATAAACGGCGGATAACGCCGTTGGCGTTATGCGCCCTACCTGTCCCGGACGACGAAAGAAGCCGCACTTCCAGGCGCCAATCCGGGCGTAGGGCGAATAACCGCTGCGCGGTTATCCGTCGGTGCGCGATCGATAGCCTGGCTGGCCTCAGGGCGCGAAGTAGCGGGAGATCTGCGAATAGACGCCGCTGAAATCGGAGAAGTAGTCATTGCGCTGTGAGGTGGGCGCGCCGCAGTACGAGGGGCCGCCGTACAGGCCACCGCGCAGCTGGTAGGAGCCGTCGCCGGCGACGGTCAGCAGGCCCGAGCCGGACGAGCCGCCTTCGACCACCGCCGACGGCCAGTCGACGCGGGTCAGGGCGGTATGCCCGTCGTAGGTGACGCCCACTGCCGAGACGTTGCCCTGCGAGTACTTCTTGGCGTCGCCGCGCGGATGGTGGATGTCATGGCCGAGCGAGCCGTTGGCGATCGGCGTGGCGCTCCAGCCCTGGTAGAACACGCCGGCCGGCGGAGTGCGCTTGAGTTCCAGCAGCAGGGTGTCGCGCTTCGCGTCGCGGTGCAGGATATTCGCCCCGCCGGTCAGCACGGTGACGCTCTGGTTGATGGTCGAGGCGTCGCCGTAGCACTGGGTGGTGTTGTAGAACCAGATGGTCTGCAGCGTCGCGGCGGTGGCCTGGTCCTCGATGCAGTGCGCGGCCGACCAGAACAACTGGCGCTTGGGCGAGTTGCCGTTGTTCAGCAGGGTGCCGGTGCAGATGTAGCTGCCGCCGTCCGCCGAGCTGGTGAAGACCATCTTCGCCACCGCTGCGGTGGCGTTGTCGTAGGCCCGTGTGCCGCTCTGGGTCGCGCAGACCGCATCCACCTCGCAGCTGCCGCTGGCGCCGAAGCCGTCGCGGTAGCCGGCCTTGTACAGGGAGTCGGCGAAATACGATACCTGGGGTACCGACAGGCGCAGGTCGCCCGGTTGCAGGTTGGCCGGCAGCACCAGTTCGACGGTCAGGGTATCGCCCTCGATGACCGGGCTCCAGTAGGGACGGTTGAGCGAGAGGTCCTTGCCGCTGGCCTCGAATATTTCCTTGCCGGCGCCGGCGAAGTGCAGCAGCACGTCGTCGGGCAGCGAGCCGCTGCGGGTTTCCAGGCGAATCGCGGCGCGCAGGCTGGCGGCACCCGCAGCGCTGATCGGGAAGCGCGCGGTGTGGCGCCCGTCCGGAGTGTCGATCCATTCGAGGGTTGTCAGGTCGATTTCCGGAGTCGCCGTTTTCAGGCCCACGCCCACTTGCAGCGGCGTACCCGGTTTCGGCGCCAGCGGCGCGGCGCGGGCCACGCGGCGGGCGGGGGGCGCGGCGAAGTGGATGCCGGCCGCCGAGATCGCCGCGTTGGGGTTGGCGAAGCGGGCGTGACCGGTGCTCGCCGGGGAGGCCTGGAGCACGGCGACGTCGCCAGCCATCTCGCTCGCACCGGGCGCCGCCAAGGCCTGGCTCGCGCCGGCAGCCAACGCCAGAACCAGGCATGCATTCAGGTACGTTCTCTTATGCATGAATCGACTCCTTCAGTTTTTTGGGAGGGCAACTTCCTCAATCGTTCGCGTGGCGAAAGATATGCAGGTGTGACGGAGTCGTTCAAATATTTTTTATATTCGTTTCTGCTAGCTATTAAATATGAAGAAGCGTTTGTGGATAGCAGAATAGATAGCTATTTCCTTCACTTGCCATTGATGTTGGATTGCTCTCTCTACCAACTAAAGTTTGGTCTGGAGTGGCTCTGCAGAGCCTTCGGTTTGCTTCAGAGAGGTGCAGGATGTAGTGCATGAGTGCTTTACTGGTGCAGCTGTCGATGTGATCGGGTTAACGAAATCCTGATTTTCAAGTTATCCGGTTTGACCACTGCCGAATATAAGGCTGGGTGAATCTTCCATTCACCGCTCGGAAACCGTTCCGATGTTGGCTTGGTTGAATTCCAGGATATCCGGCTTATGGTCGTATAAGTCATCTCTATAATCGCGGGGCATATATAGAGCCCTGGCCGCTTACCATTACTCCAGGGTTTTCCAGGATACGCCGCCGCCCTTGTTTCAGAGCGGCGGATGCAACGGCGGCGCATGCCGCGCGATCAGTTCGGCGACCCACTCGATGAACACCCGCAGCTTGCCGCTGACGTGGCGGTTCGGCGGGAACGCCAGGTACAGCGGCATCGGCTCCAGGCTCCAGTCCTCGAACAGCGGCAGCAGCTCGCCGCGGGCGAGGGGCTCGCGCGCCATGTAGTGCGGCAGCCAGAGGATGCCCAGGCCGGCCAGCCCGGCCGCCAGGTAGGCGTTGCCGTCGTCCACCGCCAGCACATGACGGCCCGCCACCCGCAGGCATTCCTCGCCCCTGCGCATGGCGTAGGGCAGGGCCTTGCCGGTGCGCGCCCAGAGGAAGCCGACGATACGCTGGTGGCTGTCCTCCAGTTCGCGCGGGTGGCTCGGCACGCCGGCGCGCTGCAAGTAGGCCGGTGCCGCGTAGACCCCCAGTTGCAGGTCGCCGACCCGCCGCGCCATCAGCGACTGGTCGCGCAGTTCGCCGCCGCGGATGACGCAATCGACGTTCTCGTCGATCAGGTCGACGAGCCGATCGCTCACGCCCAGGTCGATCTGGATCTCCGGATAGCGCGCATGGAACTCGGGCAACGCCGGGATCAGCAGCAGCCGCGCCAGCGGGCTCGGTACGTCGATCCGGAGACGCCCGCGGGGCGCCAGGGCGGCGCTGGAGAGGCTGGTCTCGGCATCGTCCAGTTCCGCCAGCAGACGTACCACCCGCTCGTAGTAGGCGGCGCCGTCGGCGGTCAGGTTGAGCTTGCGCGTGGTGCGGTTGAGCAGGCGTACCCGCAGCCGCGCTTCCAGTTGCTGGACCAACTGGGTGACGCTGGTGCGGCTCATGTGCAGCGTCTCCGCCGCCTTGGTGAAGCTGCCGGTATCCACCACACGGGCAAAGGCCTGCATCGCATCGAAACGGTCCATCGGGACTCCGGGTCGTCGGGGATTGTTTGGATTCTACAAACAGTCATGGCCAGGGTTGCGCGTTTATCCACGGCGCGCACGACCTTACCGTTCTTCCATCGACGATGACGGGGCCGGAGCCCCAGGATGGAGGTATCGCATGACTGTACGCGACGTGGTTTTCCCCGCCGGCCGCCAGGCCCTCTACGAGCGCAACCGCTATTCCCCGGCGGTCCGCAGCGACGGCCTGCTGTTCGTCTCCGGCCAGGTCGGCAGCCGCGACGACGGCTCTCCCGAACCCGAGCTGGAGACCCAGGTCCGCCGCGCCTTCGACAATCTGAATGCGGTGCTCGCCGCGGCCGGTTGCGGGTTCGACGATGTGCTCGACGTCACCGTGTTCATGGTCGACGCCGAGGCCAACTTCGAGCGCATCTGGAAGATCGTCCCGGAGTACTGGGGCGAGGCGCCGTACCCCACGCTGACGGCGGTGGGGGTGAACTGGCTGTATGGCTTCAGCTTCGAGATCAAGGTGGTGGCGAGGTTGCCGGAGGGGCGGTGAGAGCCGATGCGCAGTGCCGGGGCCAGCTCGGCTAGCGCCGGGGCTCTGAGGGACGCCGCAGGCTTACCCAGGCCGGCGCGTGGTCGCTGGCGTGCTCCTCGCCGCGCACCCAGCGATCCACCCCGGCGTCTTCCAGGTGGTCCGCCAGGCTGGCGCTGAGCAGCAGGTGGTCGATGCGCAGCCCGGCGTCGCGTTGCCAGTGCTGGCGGAAGTAGTCCCAGAAGGTATAGATGCGCCGGTCGGGGAAACGCTGGCGTAGCGCGTCCACCCAGCCCTGCCGCAGGAGGCGCTCGAAGCACTCGCGGGACTCCGGCTGGAGCAGGGCGTCCTTTTTCCAGGAGCGGGTGTCGTAGATATCGAAGTCGCTGGGCACCACGTTGAAGTCGCCGGCCAGCACCACCGGATGGCCGCTCTCCATCAGCTCGGCGGCGTGTCGGATGAGGTGCTCGAACCAGGCCAGCTTGTAGTCGAACTTCGGTCCCGGCTGGGGATTGCCATTGGGCAGGTACAGGCTGGCCACCAGCAGGCCGTCGACGGCCGCTTCGAGGTAGCGGCTGTGGGGATCGCTGGCGTTGCCCGGCAGGCCGCGGCGTACCTCCAGCGGCTGGCTGTCGCGGGCGAGGATGGCGACGCCGTTCCACGCCGACTGGCCCTGCCAGATCGCGCCGTATCCGGCCTTCTCCAGCGCCGCGGCGGGGAAGCGCGCGTCGGGCGTCTTCAGTTCCTGCAGGCAGACGATGTCCGGCGCTTCCCGCTCCAGCCAGGCCAGCAGCGCGGCCAGCCGGGTCTGGATGCCGTTGACGTTGAAGGTGGCGATCTTCAGGGTGTCCACCGGTCGCCTCCGCGAATGACGATCAGGCGGCCGCCTGCAGGGCTTCGCCGATGGCTTCGTTGAACGCCTGCAAGTCACCCGGGTTGCGCGAGGTGATCAGGGTCCAGCCGTTCGCCGGGCAGACTTTCACCCGCGTGTCGACCCAGTCCGCGCCGGCGTTGGTCAGGTCGATACGCACGCTGGAATAGGAGGTCAGGGTCTTGCCGCGGGCGACACCGGCGTCGATCAGCAGCCAGGGGCCGTGGCAGATGGCGGCGACCGTCTTGCCTGCGTCGCTGAATTCCCTGACCAGGCGCCGGGCCTCGCTGTCCTGGCGCAGGGTGTCGGCATTCACCGTGCCGCCGGGGACCAGCAGCAAGTCGTAGTCCTCGGCGCGCAGGCCTTGCAGCCTGGCGTCGGAATTGACGATCAGGTCCTTCTCGCTGTCGTGCACCCAGGTCTGCGCTTCGCCGCCCTCGATGGTCGCGTGGGTGACCGTGGCGCCCTGTTGCTTCAGGGTCTTCAGCGGTTCGAGCAGCTCGTCGCGCTCGATGCCGGTGTTGGCGGTGATGACCAGGACGTTCTTGCCTTGCAGCTTCGCGCTCATGGTTTTCTCCTCTGCTGGGGCGCCCGTGGCGGGCGCCGTGGCGTGACATGCAGGAGAGTGGAAAGCTGGAGCGCCGGGGAGTTCGAAAGATTTGCCGGGCGGTGGGCCGGATCCTTGGCCTGTCAGCCTCCGGCGTCAGCGGAACAGCAGCGAATGATGCGCCGCGCCACCGGTGCGCGCGCCGTCGCCCACCGCGATGGCGACGTTGCCGGCCGCCAGCGCCGCGTCGCCGCAGGCGAAGACGCCGGGAACGCTGGTTTCGCGCATGCCGTCGGTCCTGATGAACGGCCCGCTCGGGCCGTCCTCGAACTCGCAGCCGAGCAACGCCGCCAGCGGGCTGGCCATGCGCGTACGCGGCTGGGTGAACAACCCCGCGAGCGTAATCGTGCGGCCACTGGCCAGGGTCACGTCGGCGCGCGCGCCGCCCAGCGCGACCACGGCTTCGCGCTCGATCGTCACGCCGCGCCGGTCCAGCCTGGACATTTGCTCGGCATCCGGTTCGAAGACGCCGTTGAGGAAAAAGGTGGTCGCTCCCCAGTCGGGCAACATCAGGGCGTGGTGGATGGCCAGCGGTGAGGCCGCCAGTACGCCAATCGTCCCGCCGTCCAGTTCGTAGCCGTGGCAATACGGGCAATGGAACACGTGCCGTCCCCAGCGCTCGGCAAGACCGGGGATTTCCGGCAGCTCGTCGGCGACCCCGCTGGCGAGGATCAGCCGGCGCGCGGTGAAGCGTTCTCCGTTGGCGGCCTTCACCACGAAACCGTCCGCCTCCTTCTTCGCCGCGACGGCGGCTTCGGACAGCCACTCGACGCTGGGATAGGCCAGCAACTGCGCGCGGGCGTCATCGGCGATGGCCGCCGGATCGCGGCCGTCCTGGCCGAGAAAGCCGTGGGAGGCCTGGGCGAAGCGGTTGCGTCGCAGTCCCGTATCCATCACCAGCACCCTGCGCCGCGCCCGCGCCAGTTGCATGCCCGCGGAGATGCCGGCGTAGCTGCCACCCACGATGATCACGTCGAAAGTCATGGCGTATCTCCCATTCGGATAGTCACGAAACAACGTAAGTTTCATGAGATGCGCTTGTCAACGCTCTCGTAACTTTTTCTGTAGCGAGACATACTCATGGTCTTTCCGTCACGAGCCCGCCGTTCATGAGAAACGACACCCGCCTCTCGCGCATGCTCCATGTGCTGATCCATATGGCCCGCCACGAAGGGCCGGCGACGTCCGAAGCCATCGGGCAGATGCTCGGCACCAACCCGGTGGTGGTGCGACGGACCATGGCGCTGCTGAAGAACGAAGGCTACGTGAGTTCGGAGAAGGGCCATCGCGGCGGTTGGCGGCTGGCCAAGCCGCTGGCGGACATCACCTTGCTGGATATCCACCAGGCGCTGGGAGCGTCCTCGATCTTCGCCATCGGCCTGTCTACCGATCATCCGGAATGCCTGGTCGAGCAGGCGGTCAACGAAGCGCTCGGCGAGGCGTTCGAGGCGGCGCAGGCGTTGCTCCTGGAGCGCCTGGGGAGCGTCACGCTGGAGCAGTTGGCGAGCGAGTTCGAGCGCCGCTATCGGCCCTGCTGAGGCGCCTCGAAGGGCCGTTCGGACACCGCCGCCGCGCCTGCGGAGGCACGCCGGCGGTCCGGGATCAGAGCGAGTACTTCACCGTGAACATCAGGTTGCGCGGCTCGCCGTAGTTGAGGTTGCCGAAGTCGATGCCGCTGTAATAGTACTTGTCGAACAGGTTGTTGAAGTTCAGCCGCGTGTCGATCCGTTCGTTGACCTTGTAGCCGAGCATGGCGTTGACCACGGTGTAGCCGCCCTGCTGGAAACCGGTGCTGCTGTCCTCGGTCTTGCTCTGGGTGGCCAGGTCGCCGCCGACGCGCCATTTGTGCAGTTCGCCGGGTAGCGTATAGCTGGTGGCGAGCTTGAACAGGTGGCGTGGCTTGGCCGCGTCGAATGGCTTGCCCTCGTTGGCCTTGTTGCTGTCGTGCTTGTACTTGGCGTCGACGTAGGTATAGCCGGCCATCATCTGCCAGTCGTCGCCCAGCGCACCGCTCAGCTCCAGGTCGACGCCCTGGCTGCGGACCTTGCCCGAAGCGCGCGAGCAATAGCGCGAGGTGGGGCTGAAGGGGCATGGCGAGGGGCCGCCGACGTCCTCGGTGGCGCGGTTTTCCTGGTCGATCTGGAACAGCGCGATCTGCGAATTGAGCGCGCCGCCGAAGTGTTCGCCCTTCAGGCCGATCTCGTAGTTCTTGCCGGTGATCGGGTCGAGCAGGCCGCCGCCGGCGTCGAAGTTGCTCTGCGGCTTGAAGATGTCGGTATAGCTGGCGTAGACCGAGTAGGTCTGGTTCAGGTCGTAGATCACCCCGGCATAGCGGGTGACGTTGCGGGTGACCTTGTAGCTGTCGGTATCGGCGTCGGCCTTGTACCAGTCCAGGCGCCCGCCGAGGATCACTTTCAGCGGGTCGGCGAGGTTCAACCGGGTGGTGAGGTAGGCGCCTTTCTGTTCCTGGTCGAGCTTCATGCCCCACAGGCTGGTGTTCAGCCTCGGCTTGAGGGTCGAACTCGGGTCCCACTGGGTCGGGTCCATCGGCCCGGTCGGGGTGCCGTCCTTGTTGAACAGGCTGCCCCAGCCGCCGTGGCCGTCGAAGCGTTCCTGGCGATAGCTGGCGCCGACCACCAGCTCGTGCTCGCGGCCGAGCAACTGGAAGGGACCGTTGGCATAGGCGTCATAGCTGTCGTGGTCGTCGGTGTAGCTGTAGTCGCCGGGGTTCTGGGTCATGCTGGCGCAGCCGGTGGTCGAGTAGTAGCAGTCGTTGTACAGCCCGAGCATGTTGATTCGCGCCCACAGCTTGTCGGCGGCCAGCTTCATCTGCCAACCGTTGGCGAAGCGGTGGGTCAGGTCGCTGAACAGGTGGGTGGTGTCGGTATCCCAGTAGGACCAGTCGGCGCCGTAGTAGGACGAGCGCTTGAGGTCCAGGTGGCGGCCGCCCAGCGGGCTGGGCAGGCCTACCCAGTTGTCGTTGCGGTTGTCGTTCTGGTTCGAGGCGCCGATGGCGAAGGTGGTGTCCGGGCTCAGGTCGGCTTCGGCGATCCCGTAGAACACGCCGCGTTCGCTGCTGACGTGGTCCTGGAAGCTGTTGCCTTTCTGGTAGGCGACCACCGCGCGGCCGCGCAGGGTTCCTTCGCTGTTCAGCGGGCCGGAAACGTCGGCCTCGCTGCGATAGCGGTCCCAGGTGCCGACGCTGCCTTGCAGGGAGGCGCGGAAGTCCTGGGTCGGACGCTTGCGCACCATGTTGATCGCCGCCGCCGGGTTGCCTGCGCCCTGCATCAGTCCGGTGGCGCCGCGCACCACTTCGACGCGGTCGAACATGGCCAGGTCGGCGGCGGAAATGACGTCCTGGGTATAGGTGGAAATGCTCGTCGGCAGGCCGTCGTACATGATGTTGTCGACGTCGAAGCCGCGCGCCGCGTACTTCACCCGGGCCGGCCCGTACTGTTGCACGGTGAGGCCGGTGACGCCCTTCACCGCGTCGTTGAGGTCGCGCATGCCCTGGTCGTCCATGCGCTGGCGGGTGACCACGCTGACCGACTGAGGGGTCTCGCGGATCGACATCGCCAGCTTGGTCGAGGTGCGCATCGCCCGCGTGGTGTAGGAGCCGCTGTCTTCGGTGATGGCGGCGGTGGCCGGGTCCTGGGTGGCGACCACGCTGAGCGCGCCGAGGTCGACGCTGTCGCCGGGGGCGATGCCGGCACCTGTCGCCGCGGCCTCGACCCAGGCGTCGCCGCCCCGTACCTCCCCGCTCAGTCCGGAACCTGCGAGCAGACGCTGCAGTGCCTCGCTTGGCTCCAGCGTGCCGCGTAGGGCCGGTGCGCGCCGGTCGGCCACGGCCGCGCGGTCGAAACGGATGCGCAGGCCGCTGGCGCCCTGCAATTGCTCGAGGGATGCGGCCAGGGGCTGGGCGGGAAGGTCAAGGGCGATGGGAGCGGCCTGGGCGGCCAGGGAAAGCGAGGAGAGACCGAGCAATAACGCACTGGAAACGACGTGTTTCATCTGCAGTGTCCTGGATGGCGGCGCAGGCAGGCCGTTGGCGCGACCGGCTGCGTTTCTTGTTTATGTGGGAAACCGGCGTAGGAATTCGCGGCGGGGCAAGTGTATGTAAATGTAAAAATGGAGTAAATGATAGAGATTATCGTTATCAGTAGTATTCGCAGAAATCCGATGAACTGCGTCCTGCCAGCGGCTGACGGGGATTCTCGCTGCATACCTCCCGTGAAGGCCGTCTGGATTCGTGACTCCAGCGCAAATGAATTTGCTCGATTCGGGTCTTAATCGAAGAGATGTAAGCCGCCACACTGCGCTTCATTCGAGCCATCCCGCCCACGGAGCGCAGCCATGTCGTCCACCATCCACCCCCTCCCGTCCTTCGGTCTCGGCACCTTCCGCCTTACCGGCCAGGTCGTCGTCGACTCGGTGCGCAGCGCCCTCGAACTGGGCTATCGCGCCATCGATACCGCGCAGATCTACGGCAACGAGGCGGATATCGGCCGCGCGATCGCCGAGAGCGGCGTACCGCGTTCCGAGCTGTTCCTCACTACCAAGGTCTGGGTCGACAACTACGCCCGCGAAAAGCTGCTCGCCAGCCTGCGCGGGAGTCTGGAGAAACTGCGCACCGACCGGTTGGACCTGGTCCTGATCCATTGGCCGGCACCCGGCAACGGCGTCGAGCTGGCGGAGTACATGGCGGCGCTGGCGGAAGCCAAGTCCCTGGGCCTGACCCGGCGGATCGGCGTCTCCAACTTCAACATCGAACTGACCCGCCAGGCCATCGCCGCGGTCGGTGCGGGCGAGATATCCACCAACCAGATCGAACTCAGCCCTTACTTGCAGAACCGCGCGCTAACCGCCTACCTCGAGGAGCAGGGCATCGCGGTCACCTCGTACATGACCCTGGCCTACGGCAAGGTGCTGAAGGACCCGACGCTGGCCGGGATAGCCGCCAGGCACCGGGCCACGGTCGCCCAGGTGGCGCTGGCCTGGGCGATGCAACTGGGCTACGCGGTGATTCCGTCCTCGACCCGCCGCGAGAACCTCGCCAGCAACCTGCTGGCGCGCGACCTGCGCCTGGACGCCGAGGACATGGCGCGCATCGCCGGCCTCGAGCGTAACGGCCGCGAGGTCAGTCCGCAGGGCCTGGCGCCGGCCTGGGACTGAGAACCGCGTCGAGGGTCCGCCGCGCCGAGGCTCCGGTCGCGCGGCCGGTTCAGAGCTCGATGCGGTATTCGATCACCCCCGGCTTGTCCGCCACCCAGTCGTACAGGCGCTGCGCCCTGTGGTTGCTTTCCTGGGTATGCCAGTAGAGCCGCGCGCAGCGACGTTCCTCGGCCTGCCGGCGGACGTACTCGATCAACTGCTTGCCGATCTGCTGGCCGCGCACGTCGGGCGAGACATAGAGGTCTTCCAGGTAGCAGACGTCCTGTGCCGCCCAGGTCGAGCGGTGGTAGAGGAAGTTGACGATGCCATGCAGGCGGCTACCGTCGGTGGCCACGGCGCAGTGCATCGGTTCGCCCTCGTCGAAGAAGCGCCGCCAGGTGGCCTCGGTGGCCTGTGCCGAGAGTTCGACTTCATAGAACGCCTGGTAGGCCTTCCAGTATTCGAGCCACTGCTCGAAGTCCTCGGGTGCCACGGGGCGTACCGATACCAGTGTGTGCAGGGATTGCATCCAGTGCTTCCTTCTTTGGCTTGATGGGGCGATCCGGCGGAGGCCGGGACCGAGGGTCTTGACCCGGCTGTTTTTATAGCCGCCTAATGGCTTGCCATACCCCGCCAATTAGATAATCGAGGGCAGACCATTTGTTCAGGCAGTCACTGCTCGAGTCGGTCAAGGCGCGCCTCCTCCATCCACAGCTCCAGGCCCTGCCGCTGCATGCGCGAATCCAGCGCGCGATCCGCCAACTGATCCTCGACGGTGCGCTGGCGCCGGGCAATCCGTTGCCGGCCTCGCGGGCGCTGGCGCAGTCGTTGGGGGTATCCCGCGACACCGTCGAAGCGGCCTATTCGCACCTGCATGCCGAGGGCTTCATCGAGCGTCGGGTCGGCAGCGGCAGCGTGGTCGCCGCGGCTACCCGGCTGTCCCCCGGCCGGCGCGGCGCGGGCGCTCCACGACGGGGCGGCGGCGCGCCGCGACTGAGCCGGCGTGGCGAGGCGATGCAGGCTGGCGGCGGGGTTCGCGAGCAGCTCGTCCCGCGCCCCTTCGCTCCCGGCGTGCCGGAGACCCGCACCTTTCCCCTGTCGACCTGGGAGCGCCTGCAGCGCCAGGTCCTCAAGGAATACGGCGCGCGCGCCCTGACCCATGGCGACCCGCAGGGTGCCGAACCGCTGCGCCAGGCGATCGCCGACTACGTCAACCTGGAGCGTGGCGCACGGGCCACGGCCGACCGGGTACTGGTGCTGACCAGTTCGCAACAGGCGCTGGGTCTTTGCGCCAGCGTGCTGCTCGACGCCGGCGAGCGGATATTCGTCGAGGACCCGGCCTACTACGGCGCGCGCAAGGCCTTCGAGGCCGCAGGCCTGGAGTGCCTGCCGGTCCCGGTCGACGAACAGGGCCTGCGGCCCGAGCCGATCCTCGCCCAGCCGCAGGCGGCGCGGGCGCTGTGCCTGACCCCGTCGCACCATTACCCGACCGGCGTGACCCTGTCGCTGGAGCGCCGCCTGGCGCTGATCGAATGGGCGCAGCGGCAGCAGGCATGGATCATCGAGGACGACTACGACAGCGAGTTCCACTACGCCGGCCGGCCCACCGCCTGCGTGCAAGGCCTGGACGCCCACGAGCGGACGCTCTACATCGGCACGTTCACCAAGTCGCTGTTTCCCGGCCTGCGCATCGGCTACATGGTCCTGCCGCCGGCGCTGGTGGCGCCGATGACCGTCGCCCGCTCCCTGCAGGACGGGCACAACGCCTCGCTGGCGCAACTGACCCTGGCGCGCTTCATCGCCGGCGGCCATTTCGGCGCCTATGTGCGCGGCATGCGCAATCTCTACGGCGAGCGCCTGGGATTCCTCGCGGAGCGGGTGGGCAAGCGTCTGGGCGGCCTGGTCGAGCCGCGCGTGCCGGCCGGCGGGCTACAGATGCCCGGACTGCTTTGCGCGGGAATCGACGAAACGCGCGCCGTCGCGGCGGCATACCGCGCCGGTGTCGAGCTGGTCGGGCTCAGCGCCCTGCATCTCGCCGCGCCACCGCGAGCGGGTTTCCTGATGGGCTTTGCCGCCTACACCACGGACGAGCTGGAGGCGGCGGTCGGGGTCCTCGCGAAGACCCTGCGCGGTTTGCGTGCGAATCCCTAGGCCGCCGGCAAGCGCTCAGTCGCGCAGGGCGTAGACGTAGGCATCGACCTGGGCGCCGTCGGCCAGCGTTACCCGGGTCGCCACGCGCCGGTATTCGGTGCCTTCGAATTCATCCAGCGCGGGCCAGTGCTCGGCGAGGCGGTCGGAGACGAACACATGGCCGTGGATTTCCTCGCCGTCGGCGTCGATCGCCAGGCCCGGAAAGCCCATCCCGGCACCCCAGCCCTTTTCCAGCAGGCGACCGCGGAGGCTGGCCGCCTGCCATTGCCCGCCGATCTTCTGCATCAGGTGTTCGTTGGGACGGCCGGGGCCGAGGCTGCCGTAGACGAAGAGTCGCTGCATCGATAACTCCCTTGAACGGAAGAGCGTGGGCGCAAGACGCGAAGCCTTCCGCCCGCGCCTTTCACTTGCTTGCCAGCGGTGGAGTACGCGGCGGCACGATACGCCGCGAGCCGGTCGACTCGAAGGCCGCGGCGAAGCGCAGCAGCGCCGAGTCGTCGTAGGCGCGGCCGGCGAAGGTCAGGCCCACCGGCATGCCGATGTCGGCCATCACCCCCATCGGTACGGTGACCGTCGGCACGCCGAGGTGGCGGATGGCGAGGTTGCCGTTGGCGACCCAGACACCGTTGCTCCAGGCGATGTCGGCCGAGGCCGGGTTGACGTCGGCGTCCGCCGGGCCGACGTCGGCGACGGTGGGGAAGAGCACGGCGTCCAGGCGCAGGCGTCGCATCCACTCCTCGAGGTCGATCCGCCGGGTTTCCTCGAGGCCGCGCAGGCCATCGGGGAGGGTCGCGATCCGGTCCCAGGGCTTGATGCCGCGCTCGGCCATCCGCACGTATTCGTCCATGCCGGCGGCCAGGTCGCCCTCGCGGTTGGGCAGGGTGCCGGGGTCGTGGGGGAAGATCTGCGGGCCGTCGACATCCGCCAGGCGGTTCAGCTTCGGATCGCCATTGGCGCGCAGGAAGTCGTCGAAGCCCCAGGCCGAGAGTTCCCACAGCTCGTCGTGGAGGAATTCCTTCGACACCAGGCCGCGGTTGAACACGGTGGGCGCGCCGGGTCGGTCGCCTTCGCAGTTCGACACCAGCGGGAAGTCCACCTCGATCACTTCGGCGCCGGCGGCTTCCAGGGCCTTGCGCGCCTGTTCCCAGAGGGCGATGACCGAGGGCCGGGTATGGATGCGCTGGCCGGTCGGGCCGCCGATCCCGGGGGACTCGCTGGTGCCCGCATCGGGGTCGGCGTTGATGAACATGCGCGGCACGCCGAAGCGCTTGCCGGCCAGGGCCTCGGCGCCTGCGGCCAGGGCCGGGTAGCTCGCCGGGCGTACCTCGGAGGCCTTGGGGATCGGCACCCAGGGCTGCATGCGCCAGAGGTCGCCGCGGGTATCGGGATCGTCGGCGACCACTACGTCGAGGATTTCCAGCAGGTCGGCCATGCTCCGCGCATAGGGCACCACCACGTCCATGGTCGGCGTCAGCGGCCAGTTGCCGCGCACCGAGATCACCCCGCGCGAAGGGGTGTAGGCGCACAGGCCGTTGTTCGACGCCGGGCCGCGCCCGCTCGACCAGGTTTCCTCGGCCAGGCCGAAGGCGGCGAAGCTGGCCGCGGTGGCGGTGCCGGCGCCATTGGAGGACCCCGAGGCGAAGGGCGCGGTGAGGTAGGCGGCATTGTACGGGCTCTCCGCGCGGCCGTAGACGCCGCGCTGCATGCCGCCGTTGGCCATGGGCGGCATGTTGGTCTTGCCCAGGCAGATCGCCCCGGCGGCGCGCAGGCGCTCGACGGTGAAGGCATCGCGCTGGGCCACCAGGTCCTTGAACGCCGGGCTGCCGGAAGCCGCGGTGAGGCCCTTGACCAGGTAGCTGTCCTTGGCGGTGTAGGGAATGCCGTCCAGCGGACCGAGGGGCTCGCCACGCGCCCGGCGGGCGTCGGAGGCCTGCGCTTCGGCCAGCGCATCGGGATTGCGCACCACCACCGCGTTCAGCGCGGTGGGCGTGCCGGGTGCATCGTAGGCGTCGATCCGCGCCAGGTAGGCCTGGACCAGTTCGACCGCCGTGGTACGACCGGACTCGAGCGCGTCACGCAGCTCGGCGATGGAAACCTCGGTGACCTCGATCATGCTGTCACCGCCTGGCGAATGGAGACGGGGAGACCGTTAGCGACGCTCATCATCGTTCCTCTTGTTCTCTGCTTGCTGCGACGGGGGCCGCGAGGCGGCCGGGTCGATACAGGGGATGCAGTGTACATCCTGGCCGGCGCTCGCGGCTTCCCTGGCGGGGCGCGGCAACGGCCTCGCAGGTCCTGGCCAGTGTCTGGGGTTGCCGCCGAAGCGCGGCGTCGGAGAAAGTCCGCGGGCTGTCGCCGGCCGCCGGCGAGGCGTAAGGTGCGGCGTCGGGGGGACCATTTCACACAGGGGAATCGTCATGACGAATCATCGTACCGCGCTGGTCACCGGCGCCACCCGTGGCATCGGCCTGGCCCTGGCCAGGCGCTTGGCGGCCTCCGGCTGGAGTGTAGTGGGCATCGCCCGCCATGCGAGCGACGACTTTCCTGGACGTCTGCTGTGCTGCGACCTGGCCGATCCTGCGCAAACCGCCGAGACGCTGCGCGGATTGCTCTCGGAAAGCGCCGTGGATGCCTTGGTCAACAACGCCGGGATCGCCTTGCCGCAAAGCCTGGAGAACCTCGACCTGGCCGCTCTGCAACAGGTCTTCGACCTCAACGTGCGGGTCGCCGTGCAGCTTGCCCAGGCCTGCCTGCCGGGGCTCAAGCGTTCGCCGGCGGGCCGCATCGTCAACCTGTGCAGCCGGGCGATCCACGGCGCCCGCGAACGCACCGCCTACGCCGCGGCGAAGAGCGCGCTGGTCGGGGTGACTCGCACCTGGGCGCTGGAGCTGGCGCCGCTGGGCATCACGGTCAACGCGGTGGCGCCCGGGCCGATCGAGACCGAGCTGTTCCGCCAGACCCGCCCGGTCGGCGGCGAGGAGGAACGGCGGATTCTCTCGACCATCCCCATGCAGCGGCTCGGGCGGCCGGACGAAGTGGCCGCGCTGATCGAGTTCCTGCTCAGCGAGGGCGCTTCGTTCGTCACCGGCCAGGTGATCGGTGTCGACGGCGGCGGCAGCCTGGGCGGTCGTTGAGGCCGGGGCTTCAGATCCGGCGGCTGCGCAGCAGTAGCCAGAGCAGGTAGAAACCGCCGAGCAGGCCGGTCATCAGGCCGATCGGCAGGTTGGCGACGTATGCCAGGCGCTGGCCGAGCAGGTCGGCGGCCAGCAGCAGGACCGCGCCCATCAATGCGCCGGACAGCAACGGCACCCCGGCCGAGCGGGTCAGGCGCCGGGCCAGTTGCGGGCCGGCCAGGGCGATGAAGGCGATGGGGCCGGCCGCGGCGGTGGCGATGGCGGTCATGCCGACGGCGACCAGAACCATCTGCAAGCGCACGCGCTCCACCGCCACGCCGAGCTGGGCGGCGCTGGCATCGCCCAGCTCCAGCACTTCCAGGCGACGACCGTGGTACAGCGCCAGCGGCACGCTGGCGAGCAGGCCCAGCGCTGCCGGGACGACGTGCGACCAGGTCCGGGTGTTCAGCGAGCCGGCCAGCCAGAGCTGGGCGTACATCGCCTGGTCGAGGTTGCCGGTGACCAGCAGCAGGCTGTTCAGGCCCGACAGGCTGGCGCCGACACCGATGCCCACCAGCACCAGGCGGTAGCCGCCGGCGGTGGCGCCCCGGCGCGCCAGCAGCACCACCGCCAGCGCCGTGCAGAGGCCGGCGGCCAGCGCCGCCAGCGAGGTGGCCAGCGGGCCGGCATCGAACAGGATGATCTGCACGATGGCGCCGCTGGCGGCGCCGGTGGTGAAACCGATGACGTCGGGCGAGCCCAGCGGATTGCGCGAGATCGACTGGAAGATCGCCCCGGCCATGCCCAGCGCGGCGCCGACCAGGCAGGCGGTGAGCACCCGTGGCAGGCGTACGCGCTGGACGATGCGCTGGGCGGTGGGGTCCTGGCCCTGGCCGAGCAGGCTGGCGAACACCTCTGCCGGGCCCAGCGCCAGGCTGCCGGTCCCCAGCAGCGCCGCTGCCAGCGCCAGTCCGACCCCCGCGAGGACCAGGCAGGCCAGCGCCGCCCGTGGCCGCCAACGCAGCGACAGGGAGCCCAGGCGCAGGGCGTGGAGACCGTTCACAGGCGGCTCAGGCGGAAGCGCCTGACCAGGACGATGAAGGCCGGTCCGCCGAGCAGCAAAGCGACGATTCCGGCGGCGATCTCCGCCGGCGCCGCCAGCAGCCGCCCGAGGATGTCGGCGCCGAGCAGCAGGCCGGCGGCGATCAGCGCCGAGAAAGGCAGGATCCAGCGCTGGTCCGGTCCGGCCAGCAGTCGCGCGAGGTGCGGGGCGACCAGGCCGACGAAGGCGATCGGCCCGGCCAGGGCGGTCGCCGCGCCGGCCAGCAGCATCACCGCCAGGCAGGCGAGCAGCCAGGTCAGGCGCAGGTCGACGCCGAGCGCCCGGCCGATCTCCTGGCCCAAGGCCAGGGCATTGAGCCTGGCGGCGAGGGCGAAGGCGGCGGCCAGCCCGGCGCCGATGGCCAGGCCCGGCCATCCGAGCAGGGCGAAGCCGCTGCCGGAA
The DNA here is from genome assembly GCF_056782835.1 of Pseudomonas sp. 20-5. Taxonomy (NCBI): domain Bacteria; kingdom Pseudomonadati; phylum Pseudomonadota; class Gammaproteobacteria; order Pseudomonadales; family Pseudomonadaceae; genus Pseudomonas; species Pseudomonas sp. 20-5. The sequence goes on from NZ_CM165584.1 coordinate 843,660, forward strand.
AGCGAGCCGGCGGCCCAGTGGCGGAAGCGGTCGAAGACTTCCGGCGGGGCGTTCAGCACGATGATCCCGGTCAGCGAGGCGAGCATCACTGACAAGCCGGCACCCGCCAGCACCAGGCGCACCGGGTTGGTGCCGGTCTCGCGGGCCTGGCCGAGAAGGAATACGGCGATGCCGGCCAGGCCGGCGCCGAGGAAGGCGCAACCGAGGTACTGGCCCATGCTCGCCAGGTCGAACAGCGCGACCCCGACGATCACCGCCAGCGCCGCGCCGGCGTTGATCCCCAGCAGGCCGGGTTCGGCCAGCGGATTGCGCGTCAGCGCCTGCATCAGCGCGCCGGCCACTCCCAGCGCCGCGCCGGCCAGCAGCGCCACCAGGGTGCGTGGCAGGCGCAGTTCGCGTACCACCAGGTGGCGATCATCGTGCGGATCGACGGCTTGCAGGGCGTCCAGGGTGACCGCCAGGGGCACCGGCCGCGAGCCCAGCGCCAGGCTGGCCAGGGCCGCCAGCGCGAGCAGCAGCGCGCCGGCGAGCAGGCCCCAGGCGCGCAGGCGCCGGCGGCGCATCGGGGACGCCTGCATGAGCGGACTTCCGGCGAACGGGCGCATGGCTCAGCGGAAATGGCGGGCGACGTTGTCGATCATCTGCCGTCCCGAGTAATAGTCGATGCGGAAGGAACTGGGGCCCAGGGCGTACACGCGCTTTTCGCGGACCGCCGACAGGTTGGCCAGCACCGGGTCGGCGAGGAACGCCTGCACGTCGTCGTCGCTGGCGCCGAGCAGGAACACGCTGTCGCCGGCGATGGCGGCGGGCAGGTTTTCCCGCGAGATGAACTGGAAGTCCGAGGCGCGCGTCACCTTGCCCGCCAGCGCCTCCGGCAGTTCCGCCACCTGGAAGCCGAGGGCCTCGAGCAGGCGTGCCTGGGGGCTGGCCTGGCGGCCGATGGAATAGCTGCCGGCGATGTTGTAGCCGACCACGCTGACCGGGCCCTGCGGCGGCGCGATGGCCGCGGCGACTTCGGCGGTGTAGGCGTCGAAGCGCTGGATGGCGGCCTGCGCCTGGCGTTCCAGGCCGGTGTGCCGGCCCAGCTCGGTAGCCAGTTCCTGCCAGCTGTGTTTCGAGTAGTCGACCACCAGCGTCGGTACGCCCTGCGCCTCCAGCTCCGCACGGTATGGCGCGGCGCTGTCGGCGCCGGTGGCGGAGGCGACCAGCAGGTCCGGATCCTGGGCGATCACCGCTTCGATGTCGAAGCGCAGGTTGCGGTAGAGCACCTCGACGCCACGTTGGTCGGCGACCTTCGCCCATTGCGAGAAGAAGCCCTTGGCGTCGGTCAGGCGACTTGGCGTGGTGGCGGCGCTGGCCACCAGCGGTGCGTCCATCGCCAGCAGGATGCCGGTGACGCTCGGGGTGGTGGAGACGATCCGCGCCGGCTTCGGCTCCCCGGCCGCGGCGAGGGTGGCGAACAGGCTCAGGGCGAGGGCGAGTAACGGCAGGGCGGAGCGGCGGCGGGTCGGCATGAAGGCTGTTTTCGCTGTAGGGGAAGCCGGGCGGACGGATTCATATGATAATGCTTCTCATGCAGTCTATTCCATAATGTAGAATCGATTCCACATATTCGAGCCATTCTTATCCAGGAACCTCCCATGACCCATCGCCTGCACGCGGACGCCGTGACCTTGCGCCGCGACGCGCGAACCGTTTCGCGGAATCTCTCGCTGGCCATCCCCGAGGGTTCGTTCAGTGTGATCGTCGGGCCCAACGCCTGCGGCAAGTCGACCCTGCTGGCGGCATTGTCGCGCCTGTTGGCGCCGGCCGAGGGCCGGGTGGTGCTGGACGGCAGGGATATCCACAGCCTGCCGGGACGGGAAGTGGCGCGGCGTCTCGGCCTGCTGCCGCAGAGCGCGCTGGCGCCGGATGGCATCACGGTGGCCGAGCTGGTGGCGCGCGGGCGCTATCCGCACCAGTCGTTCCTGCGCCAGTGGTCGCCGGCGGATGAGCGCGCGGTAGCGGCGGCGTTACGCGCCACGCGGGTCGACGGCCTGGCCGAGCGACCGCTCGATGCGCTCTCCGGCGGCCAGCGGCAACGCGTGTGGATCGCCATGGTGCTGGCGCAGGAAACCCCGTTGCTGCTGCTCGACGAGCCAACCACCTACCTGGATATCGTCCACCAGATCGAATTGCTCGAACTGCTCGCCGAGCTGAATCGCCAGGGGCGCACCATCGTCGCCGTGCTGCACGACCTCAACCAGGCCTGCCGCTATGCCTCGCACCTGATCGCCATGCGTGACGGCGCGATCCTCGCCGAGGGCGCGCCGGCGCATATCTTCACCGAGCGTCTGGTGGAGGAGGTGTTCGGCTTGCGCTCGTTGATCATCGCCGACCCGGTCAGCGGCACGCCGCTGCTGGTGCCGCGCGGGATCGCCGCCGACGCGCGGGGCTGAGGTGGCTCAGCGCGGCGGCGGCCGCATGCCGGGGTGGAGTACCAGGCCACCGGTGGACTGGTTGACCTGCAGCGCCTCGTGGAACAGCGCGTCGCGGTCTTCCGCCGACTGCAACTGGCCGAGATCGGTCACCGTGGTCATGGCGCAGACGATCTCCTGCTGGGCGTCGAACACCGGCGCCGCCTGGCCGGTGACATTCGACAGCAGGTGGCTGGTCAGTTCGGCCCAGCAGCGCTCACGCACCTCGTCGAGCAGCGCGCGGCTCGGCGGGCTGCCGCGGAAGTGCGCCGGTTGCTGCTTGCGCGCGGCGTCGACCACGGCCTTCGGCAGGAAGGCCTGGAACACCAGGCCGCAAGCGGTATTGTCGATGGGCAGGATATCGCCCAGGGCCAGCGGGTTGATCGAGAAATAGGCGCTGCGGTACCAGCGCACCAGGGTCGGGCCGCGCTCGGTCCAGATCGCCACCCCGCCGCTGGCGGCATGCCGTTGGGCCAGGGCCTTCATGTGGCGGGCGGCGATATCCACCGCGTCGATCCGCTTCAGCGCGCCTATGCCGATGCTCAGCGCCGCCGGCCCGAGGTCGTAGAGACCGCTGAGCGGGTCCTGGCGGGCCAGGCCTTCCTTCACCAGGCTCTGCAGGTAGCGGTGCGCGGTGGAGCCGCCGGTGCCGGTGCGCCGGGCCACTTCGCCGAGGGCCAGCTCGCCTTCGGCGTTGGCCAGGGTCTTCAGGAAGCGCGCGGCGATGGACACCGACTGGATGGTGCCGGAGCGCTTTTCGCCCGGGGCGTCCGGCATCTCGTGCGCCGGGGGCTGCGAAGTATTCAACGGCTCGGTCTCCTCACCACGGTTGATCCATAGGCTTCGGTCCGCGCTGCGGTGGCGCGGGCGGCGCCCATGATACCGATTCCCCGGGGCGGTGGGGCGCCGCGGAAGGGACGGGCGTAGGAGATTTCATATTTCGCAATGAGGAATCTATTCCCCATTGAGGAATATTCTGGTGGCGTGATAGCCTGAATGGAAAAGAGAGTCATTCCCATTTGGAGAAGATCCTTGAACGCCCGCACGCACCGCACGCTCAACCGGGGAATCGGCGTCGTCACGCTGTCCACCCTGCTCGCCTCGCCATCGGCACTGGCCCGGGAAAACCCGCCCGCCGAGGACGAACCCGCCGCCCTCGAGGCGCTGGTCGTGACCGGCGAGAAACGTGAACGCTCGCTGAAGGACACGGCGTCCTCGGTATCGCTCACCAGCGCCCGCGACATCGACCGCAAGCAGACCGGCAACGCCTCGGTCGCCGAGGTGATCAATGGCAGTCCCAACGTGGTCTACACCGACTCGGTGGGCGCGCCGATCATCCGCGGCCAGGACACCCAGGGCCCGAACAACGGGCAGAACGTGTTCTGGGGCGGCACAGTGCCGCGGGCGACGATCAACCTCGATGGCCACTACCTGAACTACAACGAGATGTTCTTCGGCGCGACCTCGGTCTGGGACGTCGACAGCATCGAGGTGTTCCGCGGCCCGCAGACCACCTCCCAGGGCGCCAACGCCATCGCCGGGGCGATCATCGTCAACACCAAGGACCCGACCTTCAGCCCCGAGGCTGCCTACCAGGCGGAGATCGGCAGCTACCATTCGCGGCGCAGCTCGATCGCAGTGTCCGGCCCGCTGGCGCAGGACTTCGCCGGGCGCCTGGCGGTGGACTACGCGGGCCGCGACACCTTCATCGACTACGACAACCCGAAGTTCCAGGACAGCGGCACCGACCAGGACTTCCGCGCCCTCAACGCGCGCGCCAAGCTGCTCTGGCTGCCCAGCGGAATTCCGGGCCTGGAGAGCAAGTTCACCTTCTCCCACAACGACAGCAACCGCCCGACCCAGGAAGCGGCGACCCGCCCGTTCGACAAGCTCGACCATCGCTCGACCACCATGCCCAGCTGGGAGCAGGACACCAACACCAGCATCCTCGACGTCGCCTATGACCTCGACAACGGCATCCGCCTGTTCAACCAGGCGCAGTACTCGCTGTCCTCGGTGCACCGCACCACCGGCGCGGGCGGCGAGGGCGACGCCGACATCCGCCAGAAGAACGCCTCCAACGAATCGCGGATCAGCTTCGGCGAGCAGGAGGACCGGATCAGCGGCATGGGCGGGGTCTACTACGCCCGCACCCGCACCGACGAGACACTGCACCTGCGCGGGCTGTCGGCCTTCGACGACACGAAGAAGAACCTCGGTGTGTTCGGCGAGCTGAACTACCGCCTGAGCGACCGCTGGACCCTGACCACCGGCCTGCGCTACCAGGAGGATCGCATCGAGCGCAGCGGCAACTCGGTGCTGGCGCCGCGTCCGCTGGACTACCAGAAGACCTTCTCGGCCTTCCTGCCGAAAGTCTCCCTGGCCTTCGCCGCGACCCCGGACTGGACCGTCGGCGGCCTGGTCAGCCGCGGCTACAACCCCGGCGGCGTGTCGCTCAACCTGACCACCCGCAACTGGGCCTACTTCAAGGAAGAAACCATCTGGAACTACGAACTGTTCACCCGCGCCAGCCTGCTCGACGGCCGCCTGCTGCTGAACGGCAACCTGTTCTTCATGGATTTCAAGGACGCCCAGTACAACATCCCGGTGGTGGTTTCGCCGGGGGTGGCGCAGTCGTACACCATCAACGCCGAGAAGGCCCACGCCTACGGCATGGAGCTGGACCTCGACTATCGCCTGCGCGACGACCTGCGGCTGAAGGCCAGCGCCGGCGTGCTACGCACCCGGATCGACGAGATGTCCGGCAATACCGGCTACGAGCACAACGAGTTCGCCCGCTCGCCGGGCTATACCCTCAGCTTCGGACCGAGCTGGGACGTCACCGAGCGCCTCAACCTGAACGCCCAGGTGCGCTACCTGGACGGCTACTACTCGGACACCGCCAACACCAAGGCCTACTCGATCAAGGCCTACACCCTCACCGACGCCCGCGCCAGCTACCGCTTCAACGACCAGGTGCAGCTCTATGGCTACGTGAAGAACGTGTTCGACGACCGCTCGCCCACCTACATGCAGGAAAACCGGGGGATCGGCGGCATCGAGGCGAGCATGACGCAGCCGCGGACCCTCGGCATCGGCATCAAGGGCACCTTCTAGGCGCCCCGAGAAGCCGGCCCCGCGCAGGGCCGGCCCAGCCCCAGAGCCCATACAGGAGATTGGCACGATGAGTACCCCGAAACGCCTGCACATCGGCATGTCGCTGGCCCCCACCTGGCTCAGCGGCGATGCCTGGCGGCGCCCCGACAGCAATATCGAAGGCATCTTCGGCAGCGATTTCGCCGTCGACATCGCCAGGCGCTCCGAAGCCGCCCACCTCGACTTCGTGTTTCGCCCGGACGTCAGCAGCCTGCCACTGGACGTGCTGGAGACCGGCTCCGGCTTCGCCAGCCTGGATCCCACCGTACTGCTTGCCGCGGTCGCCCGCGAAACCTCGCGGATCGGCCTGGTGTCGACGGTCTCCACCACGTTCTATCCGCCCTACGTGGTGGCCCGGCAGCTGCAATCGCTGCACTGGATCAGCAACGGCCGCGCCGGCTGGAACATCGTCACCGCGCTGCAGGGCCACGAGAACTTCGGCCTGGACGCGATGCCCGATGCGGAGCAGCGCTACGCGCGCGCCGCCGAGTTCACCCGGCTGGTGCACGACCTGTGGGACAGCTTCCCCCGCGAGGCACTCCTGGTCGACCGCGAGAGCGGCCGCTACGCCGACGTTTCCCGGGTGCACCCGGTCGACCACGACGGCGAATTCCTCAAGGTCAAGGGACCGCTCAACCTGCCGGCCTTCGGCGAGGCGCGGATTCCCCTGGTGCAGGCCGGCGCCTCCGAGAGCGGGCGCGACTTCGCCGCCTCGGTGGCCGACCTGGTGTTCGCGCCGACCCCGGACAAGGAGGCTGCCCTGGAACTGCGCCGCGACCTTTCCCGCCGCGCCGAACGCCACGGTCGCTCGCCGCGCGACGTGCGCCTGCTGCCGGGCTTCAGCCTGTACCTGGCGGAGAGCCGCGAGGAGGCGCGGGAAATCTTCATGCAGACCCACGCGCGCCTGGACCGCACGCGCAAGTTCGCCACGATCAGGCAGATGCTCGGCCTCGACCTCAGCGACTGGCCGCTGGACCGGCCGATTTCCGCGGCCGACCTGCCGCCGCCGGTGGCCAACCCCGGCAGCCGCACCCACACCGACCTGCTGCGGCGCCTGATCGAGCGCGAGACGCTACGCCTGGACCAGTTGCTGCTGCGCCCCGAGGTGGTTTCCGCGGCGCACTGGCAGGTCATCGGTACGGTGGACGATGCCGTCGAGCAGATCGTCGACTGGGCCGCCGCCGGCGCCATGGACGGTTTCATCGCCGCGCCGGGAGGCTCGGTCGGCTCGCTGCGGCTGTTCCTCGAACAGGTGGTGCCGCGCCTGGTGGAGAAGGGGCTGTTCCGCGAGCGCTACAGCGCCACTACCTTCGCCGGGCACCTGGCAGAGGAATGATGGAAAGGGCCGGCGACGGCCGCGACCTGGCGGCGATGGCGAGCGAGTGACCGCCTGCGGTTGGCCGCCTGACGGGCCCGCTGTATCGCAGCACGCCATCCGACCGGTGGAGCGTGGTACAGGCGAGGGAGCCTCTGCCTTGGCGTAGATACCGTCGTACCCCGGGGATCATCCGGACAGGTCGCAGCCTGGGCAGCGCTGGCCGTCGGCAGGCCTGGCATTCTGCTGTTACAACCATCCATCCATTCCTGCGGAAACGAGTGAACTCAATCGCCCCGAGCGCTGTCTGTCAGCCGTCGGCCCAACCGGGCCGGGCGCATGGCCCTTGGCCATGCGGTAGCCCCGCCCCGGTCGCGCGCTTGTCCATAACAATTCGACTGGCCGGCTTTTTCGCTCCCCTTTGCGGGTTTCGTTCTCTCGCCATGTGAAGATTGCCATGTCCCTATCCCGTCGCATCCCCGCCGCTCTTTCCCCGTTCCAGAACCGCGTCATCGGAGCCTGCCTGCTCGGCGGCCTGCTGGCGGCCGGCGCCCCGGCGCAGGCCGAGGAGGCGACCGGCAACGCGCGCTGGGTGAGCGACAGCCTGGCCACTTTCGTGCGCAGCGGCCCCACCGATGGCTATCGCATCGTCGGCACCCTCACCTCCGGGCAGAAGGTCGAGCTGCTTGGCACCCAGGGCAACTACAGCCAGGTGCGCGGCGAGAACGGCAGCACCGTGTGGATTCCCAGCCGCGACTTGCAGGAGGTTCCCGGCCAGGCCGAGCGCCTGCCGCAACTGGAACAGAAGGTGGCCGCCCTGACCGCCGAGCTGGACGGCATCAACGACACCTGGAAGACCCGCGTGCAGGGCATGCAGGAAACCCTCGACACGCGCAAGAAGTTGATCGACGAATTGCAGGCGGCGCGCAGCAACCTGGACGCCGAGCTCGGCAAGGCCCGCTCCGACCTGCGTGCGGTGCAGGCGCAACTGGGCGACGAGAACAAGCAGGTGCTGATGCGCTACATGGTCTACGGCGGCAGCATCGCCGGCGCCGGCCTGTTCGCCGGGCTGATCCTGCCGTCGCTGCTGAGGGTGCGGCGCAAGCGCAACGACAAGTGGTTCTGAGCCTCCGCCCGCGTCTCTGCGTTTCGTAAAGCAAGCCCCGCCGGCCGCGGGGCTGTGTCGCAAGCGCGACAAGGGCTGAAGCGTCAGCCGCCCGGCGAGACGATGATCTTCACGTTGTGCTCCTTGTTGTTCACCAACTCTTCGAAACCGCGCTCGACGATTTCTTCCAGGCCGATGCGACCGGTCACCAGCGGTGCGATGTCGAGGCGGCCGTCGGCTATGAAGGCGATCACGTCGGCGAACTCGCCGTTGTAGGCGAGGGCCCCGAGCAACTGCTTCTCGGTGGAAACCAGCTCGAAGAAATTGAATTCACTGGGCTCCTCGAAGATTCCCACAAGCACGCACTTGCCGGCCTTGCGGATGGCATCGATGGCCAGCTTGGCGGTGTGCTTGTTGCCGATGCATTCGAAGCTGACGTCGGCGCCAAGCCCGCCGGTGAGGGCGCGGATTTCGCCTAGGGCGTCGCACCGCGAGGGGTCGAGCACCTGGCTGGCGCCGACCTCCAGGGCCTTGGCCTTGCGCGCCGAGGACATCTCCAGGGCGATCACCTGTGCCGCGCCGGCGGCGCGCGCGCACATGATGGTGCTCAGGCCGATGGTGCCGGCGCCGACCACCACCACGTTCTGCCCGAGCAGGCTGCCGGCCTTCTTCACCGCGTGCATGCCCACCGCCAGCGGCTCGATCAGCGCGCCGGCCTCGCTGGGAAATCCGGCCGGCAGGGCGTAGAGCAGGTTGGCCGGTACGTTGACGTATTCGGCGAAGGCGCCGTTGTTCATCAGCCCGGTGAAGGCCAGGTTCTCGCAGATGTTGTACAGCCCATGCCGGCAGTAGTAGCAGGTGCCGCAATGCTGGCAGGCGTCTGCGGCGACCGCCTGGCCGACGGCGAAGCCGGTCACGCCGTTGCCGAGGCGGACGATTTCGCCGCTGAACTCGTGGCCGAGGATGCATTGATCCTTGAGGCCGGTGAGCGGGTGCGGCGCCTCCACGGGGATGAATACCGGGCCGGCCAGGTATTCGTGCAGGTCGGAGCCGCAGATGCCGCACCAGTGCACGCGGATCTGCACCCAGCCGGGCGGCGGCTCGGCCGGGAGCGGCACGTCTTCCACGCGGATATCGTGGCGGCCGTGCCAGACGGCGGCGCGCATCGCCGCGTTGGCTTGCGGGGAACTGTTCATGTCGGTCGTCTCCTCAATGCTGGCGGAGGAAGTCGAGCAGCAGGCGGTTGACCTGCTCGGCGGCTTCCATCTGCACCATGTGCGCCTGTCCGTGAATGATCTCCACCTGGGCTGGCAGGCCCTCGGCATGCCGCGCCGGGATGATCGCGTCATCGCTGCCCCAGATCGCCAGGACCGGCTGGCGGCCCTCGCTCGCCACGGCACGCAGGTCGTTGCGCTGGCGACCGTCGGCGAACAGGTTGTCCAGCAACTGGCGCAGGGCCGCATCGACGCCTTCCAGGCGCTTGTAGCGGAGCATGTCCTCGAGCATCTGCCGGGTGACCAGCGCGGGGTCGGAGAACAACTGCACCAGTTGCGGCTTCAACGCGTTGCGGTTGGCCGCCTCGACGAAGCCGCGCAGGTAGTCGCCGTTGATCTCCTCGCCGAGGCCGGCGCTGCCGATCAGGCTCAGCGACAGCACCCGCTGCGGCGCCAGGCGCGCGCAGTTCAGCGCCACCGCTCCCCCCATGGAGTGACCGGCCAGGTGTACCTGTTCCAGGTCGAGGTGGTCGAGCAGGGCCAGCACGCTGCCGCTGAGTTCATCGAGGTCGCCGCGCACCAGGGCCTTGCCGGACTCGCCGTGGCCCGGCAGGTCTAGAGCGATCACCCGCCGCTCGGCGGCCAGCGCCTCGTGGTTGAACAACCAGTTGTTCAGGTCGCCACCGAAACCGTGGATCAGCAGTAGCGCCGGATCGCCCTCGCCGCGGTCGAAATAGCGCAGGAGGCGCCCGTCCAGCTCGACTTTCCGCGGTGCCGGTCCGCTATCCCCAGCGTCCTCGTCGGCGGGTACGAATTCGGCCTGGAAGCGTTGCACCAGTGCGTCGATCTCCTCGTCGCTCGCCTCGCCCTCGACCACCACGCCGAGCAGCGCGCCGACCGCCAGGGTCTCGTCCTCGCGCGCCACCTTGCGCCGCAGCACGCCCGAGAAGGGCGCCTCGACGCTGCTGGAGATCTTGTCGGTCTCCACGTCGAGCACCTCGTCGCCTTTCTCGATATGCGCGCCCTCTTCCTTGAGCCAGGCGTCCACCCGACCCTCGGTCATCGACAGGCCCCACTTGGGCATGGTCAGTGTATGGATCCGGCTCATGCCGCGTCCCTCCCTTCCAGGGCCTGGCGCACGGCTGCCTCGATCTTCGCCGCGTCGGGGATGTAGAGGTCTTCCAGGGCGTCGGAGAAAGGCACCGGCGTATGGGGCGCGGTGACCCGGCGGATCGGCGCGCGCAGCGCGGAGAAGGCCCGTTCGGCGACCAGCGCGGCGATGTCGGTGGCCATCGAGCAGCGTGGGTTGGCTTCGTCGACCACCACCAGGCGGCCGGTCTTTTCCACGCTTTCGAGAATGCTGTCCTCGTCCAGCGGGCTGGTGCTGCGCAGGTCCAGTACTTCGCAGGAGATGCCCTGGCGCGCCAGGCTGGCGGCGGCGTCCAGCGCCAGGTGGACCATGCGGCCGTAGGTCACCAGGGTGACGTCGTCGCCGTCGCGGAGGAAGTTCGCCTCGCCGAAGGGTACGCTGTACAGCTCCTCGGGTACCTCGCCCTGCATCGAATAGAGCAGCTTGTGCTCGCAGAAGATCACCGGGTCGTTGTCGCGGATCGCCTGGACCAGCAGGCCCTTGGCGTCGTAGGGCGACGACGGGCAGACCACCTTGAGGCCGGGGATGTGGGTCCATAGCGAAGTGAGCATCTGCGAATGCTGGGCGGCGGCGCGCAGGCCGGCGCCGACCATGGTACGGATCACCAGCGGGGTGACCGCCTTGCCGCCGAACATGTAGCGGAACTTGGCGGCCTGGTTGAGGATCTGGTCCAGGCAGCAACCGGCGAAGTCGACGAACATCAGTTCGCACACCGGGCGCATGCCGCGGGTGGCGGCGCCGACCGCGGCGCCGACATAGCCGATCTCTGACAACGGGGTATCCAGCACACGGCCGGGGAACTGGTGGTAGAGGCCCTTGGTGACCCCCAGCACGCCGCCCCAGGCGTCGTCCTCGCCGGGCGCGCCGGCGCCGCCGGCATTGTCTTCGCCCATGATGAAGACGCTCGGGTCGCGGCGCATTTCCTGGGCCAGCGCCTCGTTGATGGCCTGCTGGTAGCTGATCTTTCTCGCCATGATGGTTCTCCTCGTTCTTGTTTTCGGGCGGCTCAGGGATAGGACACGTAGACGTCGCGCAGCAGGTCGTCCGGCTCCGGCTTGGGATCGTTCTTCGCGCGCTGCACGGCATCCTCGATGCGTGCCTCGACCTCGGCGTCGATGGCGTCCAGGTCGCTGGCGGAGAGCAGGCCGGCGTGGCAGGTGCGTTCGCGGAACTGCTTGAGGCAGTCGCGGGTTTCCCGGTAGTGCTTTACTTCGTCGGGGTCGCGGTAGGTCTGTGCGTCGCCCTCGAAGTGTCCGTAGTAGCGGGTCAGCTTGACTTCGATCAGCGACGGCCCCTCGCCGGCGCGGGCGCGCTCGATGGCGGCGCCGGCAGCCTCGTGGACGGCGAAGAAGTCGAAGCCGTCGACGGTCACCCCGGGCATGCCGAAACCGGCGGCGCGGTCGGCGATGTGGTCGCAGGCCACCGACCAGTTGGCCGCGGTGGCCTCGGCATAGCCGTTGTTCTCGGCGACGAACAGGCACGGCAGGTTCCACACCGAGGCCAGGTTCATCGCCTCGAACACCGCGCCTTCGTTGGAGCCGCCATCACCGAAGAAGGCCACCGCCACCGCATCGCTGCCTTTCAGCTTGGCCGCCAGCGCAGCGCCGGCGGCCAGCGGCGCGCCGGCGCCGACGATTCCGTTGGCGCCGAGCATGCCTTTCTCCAGGTCGGCGATATGCATGGAGCCGCCCTTGCCCTGACAGACCCCGGTCTTCTTGCCATAGATTTCCGCCATCATGCCGTGCACGTCTACGCCCTTGGCGATGCAGTGGCCGTGGCCGCGATGGGTGGAGGCGATGCAGTCGTCGTCGCGCAGGTGCGCCATCACGCCGGCGGCGGAGGCTTCCTCGCCGGCGTAGAGGTGGACGAAGCCGGGTATCTCGCCCGTGGCGAACTCGACGTGCAGGCGTTCCTCGAAGGCGCGGATGGTGCGCATCACGCGGTAGGCATGGAGCAGTTGGTCGGTGCTCAGAGTGGACATCTTGTTGTTCTCCAGGTTGTCTTCACGGGGTCATCGGGGTTCGCTGGCCGGCCAGCAGGCGATGGCGGGCGGCGTAGGCGAGGGTGGCCGGCACATCGACGCTGAACGGGCCGGAAGGGTCGAGGGTGATGCTCGGGCGGTCGGTGGCGCTGAACTCGATCTCGCGCTCTCCGTCCAGCGCCAGGGTCCCGCTGGACAGGCTCGGTGCGTGGGCCACGCCGGGTTGCAGGTAGCCGGCGGCAGAGACCCCGCAGCCCACCAGCAGGCCCGGCGCCAGCGGCACCAGCAGGCTCTCGCGGGCGTCCGGATGCAGGCGCATCCAGGCGCCGTGGGGCTCCTCGCGGCTCACCGGCGACCACAGTCCGCAAAGCGCCGAAAGGCCGATGGCGTGGGGTTCGGCGAAGCTGACGAAGACTTCGGCGAGGTCTTCGGCGCGACTGATGGCGCGGGCGCCGATGAACGGCTGCGGCGACACCGCGACGTCCACCAGCGCCCACTCGCAGAGCCCGCGGCGCGGCTCGCGCACCAGCAGGCGCTTGTTGCGTCGCAGGCCGATCTCCGGCGGCACCCGGTTGCTGGCGCAGAGGCCGCCGGCGAGCCCCGCGCCGGTGGCTTCGCGCAGCTCCGGGAAGGCGTTGTTGGTCCCGGTGGACAGCGCCAGCAGGGGGACGTCGCCGACCTCGGCGGCCACTGCCTTGTGCGTGCCGTCGCCGCCGAGCACGGCGATCAGCGCCACGCCGCGCTCGACCATGCGCCGCGCCGCCAGGCGGGTATCCTCGACGCTCTGGCGCAGCGGCATGTCGAGGAACTCCAGGAACGGCCAGTGGCCGTCGCGGGCCTGGCGGGTCTGGCTGGCCCGGAGCACGGCGGCGGCGATGCCGGTCATGTCCGGCGGCAGCAACGCATGGCGGATGCCGGTGGCGCCGAAGGCGGCGAGCAGGCGTTGCACCACCGATGCCTTGTCGGTGCTGGAGTGCAGCCCGGCATGGGCGGTGAGGCGACGCAGGTCGCGACCGGAGGCCGGGTTGGCGATGATGCCGACGATCGGCGAGGGCGGGGTCATAGCGAGAATCCGCCGTCGACGGCGATGGCCTGGCCGGTGACGTGCGGCGCGCAGGCCAGGTAGACGACGAGCTGGCCCATGTCTTCGACGGTCTGCGCCTCGCCCTGGGGCAGCAGGCTGGCCTGGTGGCGTTCCCAGGACTGCGCCTCGCTTTCGCCGGCCTGCCGCCAGCGGCCCGACAAGCCGTCCTCGCCGCGCCACATTCCGGTGCCGACGATTCCCGGGCAGAGCGCGTTGACCGTCACCCCGTCGCGCGCGACCTCCTTGGCCAGGGCATTGCTGAAACCGATCACGGCAAACTTCGAGGCACAGTAGTGGGCGAGGTCGGGGAGACCGACCTTGCCGGCGATCGATGACAGGTTGACGATCCGCCCCCAGCGCTGCGCCTGCATCAGCGGCAGTTCGGCCTGGCAGCAGAGGAACACGCCGCGGGCGTTGACGTTCATCACCCGGTCCCAGTCGGCGAGGCTGAGTTCGGCGACCTTGCGGATGCTGATCACCCCGGCATTGTTCACCGCCACGTCGAGCCGGCCGAACTCCGTGGCGACCCGCTCGACCATCGCCCGGACGCTGTCGCCGTCGCTGACGTCGACCCCAAGGGCCAGGCTGCGGCGACCGAGGCTGCGGATCGCGGCGGCGGTTTCCTCGGCGACCTGCGGATCGAGGTCGGCCACCGCCACGTCGGCGCCGGCGCGCGCCAGGGCGAGGGCGATGCCCCGGCCGATGCCGCGTCCGGCGCCGGTCACCAGCGCGACCCGGGAAGACAGGGAGAAATCGTCGGACGACGTAGCGTGCATGCTTCACCTCTGATTGTTCTTGTAGGTGTATGCGGCAGGGCGTTGGGAGGAGCGGACAGTCCGCCCTGCCGTCGCCGTGGCTGGAGCAAGGCCGATGCCAGGTTGCGGCGTGGCGGCCGGAAGGCCCGTCGTAGAGCGCCGGCATGGGAAGGCCGGCGACCGCCGGGGCGACGTCCGGCGAGACAACCCATGTCATCGCGCACGGGTTCCCGGCGAGACGCTGAGACGCTCCGTCTCAGTCGTCGGCTGTGGCGGCCCGGCGCTTGTCGAGGGTCGCCGATGGGCGCTTAATGGGCGGCACAACAACAAGATGCCGAGCAACGGAGGCCCCATGCTTTCCGCACACTCGAAGGACCATGTGGACTGTGTCAGCCGTGTCCTGAGGAACGCCGCGCGCCTGCCGCAGGCGCCGGTGCCGACGCCGATCCTCGACTCCTGGCGCCGCTCCATGGAGCAGCACCGTCTCGACCCGGGGTCCCTGCAAGGGCCGCGGATTCTCTCGCAGACCCTCCTCGACGAATGTCGCGAGCGTTCCGAACTGTTCCTGCGCATCGCCAGCGAAGAGGTGGCGCGACTGCATGGACGGGTGCGCGATGCCGACTACTGCGTACTGCTCACCGATGCCCAGGGGCGGACCATCGACTACCGTGTCGAGTCGACCATCCGCAACGACTGCCGCAAGGCCGGGCTGTACCTCGGCACCTGCTGGTCGGAAGGCGAGGAGGGCACCTGCGGGGTGGCCGCCGTACTCACCGACAGGACTGCGGTGACGGTGCACAAGCGCGATCACTTCCGCGCCGCCTTCATCGACCTGACCTGTTCCGCGGCGCCGGTCTTCGATCCGCAGGGCGAGTTGCTCGGTGTGCTCGACGTTTCCGCCGTGCAATCGCCGGACGACCGCCGCAGCCAGCATCTGATCCGGCAGATGGTGGCGCAGAGCGCGCGGGAGATCGAGAACGCCTTCTTCATGCACAGCGCCCAGGGCCATTGGGTGCTGCGCGCGCACCGTGCGCCGGGCTACGTCGACAGCCAGCCGGACTACCTGTTCGCCTGGGACGCCGATGGGCGCCTGCTGGCGTTGAACCCGGCGGCGCGGCACTACCTGCGGCAGCGCCTGGGGCAGGTGCCGAGCCACATCGGCGAGGTGTTCGACCTCGACGCCCTGCACGCCGCCGCCGACCAGGCGCCGTGCCTGCTGCGCGGCCAGGCCGGCGAGCTGCACGTGCGTCTCAGCGCGCCGCGGGCCAAGGCGCGGCGGCTGGAGCGCGAGGTGCCCGACGACGCTGCGCTCGACCCGCGCATCGCCGAAAGCCTGCGCCTGGCGGTGCGGGTCAAGGACCGCAACCTGCCGGTGCTGATCCAGGGCGAGACCGGTGCCGGCAAGGAGGTTTTCGCCCGCCAGTTGCACCAGGCCAGCGCCCGTCGCGACAAACCCTTCGTCGCGCTCAACTGCGCGGCGATTCCCGAAAGCCTGATCGAGAGCGAGCTGTTCGGCTACGTTGGCGGAGCCTTTACCGGCGCGGCGGCGAAAGGGATGCGCGGCCTGCTGCAGCAGGCCGATGGCGGTACCCTGTTCCTCGACGAGATCGGTGACATGCCGCTGGGCCTGCAGACCCGCCTGCTGCGCGTGCTGGCCGAGGGCGAGGTGGCGCCGCTGGGGGCTGCGCGCCGGCAGGCTGTGGATATCCAGGTGATCTGCGCCACCCACCGCGACCTGGCGGCGCTGGTGGCGGCCGGCGGCTTCCGCGAGGATCTCTACTTCCGCCTCGGCGGCGCCCGCTTCGAACTGCCGCCGCTACGCGAACGCAGCGACCGGCTGGCGCTGATCCGGCGCATCCTCGACGAGGAAACCGCGCACTGCGGCGTACGCATCGAACTCGGCGAGGCAGCCCTGGAATGCCTGCTCGGCTATCGCTGGCCGGGCAATGTCCGCCAGTTGCGGCATGTGTTGCGCTACGCCTGCGCGCTGTGCGGCGGCGCCACCCTGCAACTCGCCGACCTTCCGGCAGAGCTGCGTGGCGAAGGCCGGACACCGGCCAGTGCGTGCGAGAGCGGCGGCGGTCCGGAGCGCGACGCCCTGCTCGACGCCCTCGTGCGGCATCGCTGGAAACCCATGGCCGCGGCGCGGGAACTGGGTATCTCGCGAGCGACCCTGTATCGGCGGGTGCGCCGGCATGGCATCCGCATGCCGGGCCAGGCGGACGACTGAGGTGCGCCGGCGGCCGGCGCAGTCGTCAAGCGCGGAAAATCAAAACCAGCCTTGAGCCTTGCCCCGTTAATGCCGGTGGGCTTTCCCTGTAGCGTTCCGGGCAGCGGCGCAACCCGTTCGGTCGCGCCCCGCCAGGAGCCTACGGAGGAAACCCATGCCCGCCCCGCACCAGCCAGCCCGCAATCCGACCGGGGAGTTCGACCCATGCCGCTAGCCCTGCTGCTCGCCATGGGCGCGTTCTCCCTGAGCCTGTCGATTTCCCCCGGTCCGGTGAACCTGACCATCGTCGCTTCCGGCGCCAACCATGGTTTCCGCCGGACCCTGCCGTTCGTCACCGGCGCCACCCTCGGCTTCGTCCTGCTGCTGGCCTTCGTCGGCTTCTGGTTCGTCCGCGCGATCGAGGCCTACCCGCGCTTCTTCGACTACCTGGGGATGGCCGGCGCGGCGTTCATCGCTCATGTGGGCTACCGCATCGCCACCGCGGATCCACGCCTGGCCCTGGAGGAAAACGGGGTCCCCGGGTTCTTCCAGGGCGTGCTCCTGCAATGGCTCAATCCCAAGGCCTGGATCGCCTGCGCTTCCGGCGTGGCCTTGTTCGCCAGCCCGAGCACGCACGCGCCGCTGCTGGTCTTCATGGCCATCTACCTGGTGGTCTGCTACCTCTCGCTGGCCGCCTGGGCACTGCTCGGTGACCGCGTGGCGCTGCTGCTCGACAGCCCCCGGCGGGTGCGCCTGTTCAATCGGGCGATGGGCGGCACCCTGGTGCTGACCGCTGGCTACATGCTCTACCTGCAGCTCGCCGCTAGCCCGGATTGAAGGCCTCGTAGAGGCGATTGATGAGGGTATAGGCGATGCTGCTGGCGGGTACGTTGGGCGGCCACACCGCATACACCTTCAACGGCTCCAGGCGCCATTCCGGCAGCACCGCGCGCAACTCGCCGCGGCGGATCGGCTCGTCGCTCAGGTAGGTCGGCGGCGCGGCCAGGCCGACGCCGAGGCGGGCCAGGCGGCAGGAGGCTTCGACGCTGTCGACGCGCACCCGCGGGGTGTAGTCGACGCGTACCTCCTCGTCGTCCCGCGCATGACGGAATAGCCGGCTGTCGGGGCGCATGCCGAGCCCGATCCATTCCAGCCGCTGCAGGTCGCGCGGGTGTTCCAGCGGCGCGTGCCGGGCCAGGAATGCCGGTGCCGCCACTACCTGGCGCGGCAGCAGGAACAGGTGACGGGCCTTCAGCGAGCTGTCCGGCAGGTCGCCGATGCGGAAGGCGATGTCGATGCCGTCGCCGATGATGTCGTGGCGGCTGTCGTCGCAGGCGATGCCGAGGTCGAGGTCGGGATGCTCCTCGATGAAGGCTGCCAGGTGACGGGTGAAGTTGCCGTTGACGAACACCGCGGGCATCGAGATGCGCAGGCTGTTGCGGGTCGAGACGGCGCGCTGGCGGAACTCGATGAAGCCCTTCTCGTAGAGTTCCAGCATGGAGCGGGCGGTGTCCAGCAACTGCGTGCCGTCCTGGGTCAGCGACAGCTTGCGGCTGTTGCGGTAGAGCAGCGCACGGCCCAGGTTCCGTTCCAGCCTGGACAGGTGCAGGCTGGCGGTCGCGGCGCTCAGGCCCAGCGCCTCGGCGCCGCCGGAGACGGAGCCGGTCTCGGCGATCTTGGCGAATACGATCAGGTAGCGGATGTCGTCGATCATGCGGTCTCTCGTCGCAGGGGCTGGGTGCATCCTGCGCGATGGCGGCCAGCCGGACAAGCGCGAGAGGTAGAGAGCGGCGGCGCTTCCCGGGCTTTTCAGCGCAGGCTCCAGAAGCCCAGGCGACCGAGGCTCGCCGCCAGTCGCAGGCGCGAGGTCTGCCAGTTGCCGAGGGCGCGGATGTGCTGGTCCTCGGCGCTGGCGTAGGCGGTCAGGGCGTTGAGCAGCTCGATCATGCTGCCGACCCCTGAGCGGTAGCGGCCCTGCACCACCTCCAGGCTTTGCCGCGACTGTTCGACCAGTTCGCGGGTGCGCGCCAGGCTGCGGGTCTCGACGCTGAGCGACTGGTAGTTGTTCCACACCTCCAGCGAAACCTGCTGCTCGGTGTCGGCCAGCTCCGCTTCGCTGGCTTCGCGGCGGGCCAGGGCGTTGCGGACCTGGTAGGTGCGTTCGAAGCCTTCGAACAACGGGATGTTCAGTTGCAGGCCGATGCTGCGGTCGCGTTCGCGGGTATCGCCGTTGAACGCCATCGCCTGGTCGCTATGGCTGCGTGCCAGGTTGGCGCTCAGCGCCAGGCTCGGCCGGCCGGCGGCGCGGCTTTCCTCCACCGAGGCGGCGGCGGCTTTCAGCCGCGCCTGGGCGGCGAGCAGCGCCGGATGCTCGCGGCGGGCTTCGGCGAGCATCTCGTCGATGGCCTTGACGAAGCCGGTGTCGGGTTGCGCCTCCAGCTCGCCGGAGAGGCGCAGCGGGGTATCCGGCGCCAGGCCCATGCGCAGGGCGATGACGCCGAGGGCGTTGCTCAGGGCGCCTTCGTCGCGGACCTGGGCGAGGCTCGCCTGGGACAGCGCGGTCTGCGCCTGCAGGCGATCGGAAAGGGCGGCGGCGCCGGCCCGGTACTTGGCGTCGGCGGCTTCCAGGTTCTGCGCCGCTAGCTCCGCGACCTGCCGCGAGGCGGCCAGGCTGCGCTGGGCGGCGAGGGCGTCGTAGTAGGCCTGGGCGGCGAGGGCGAAGGTGTTCTGCAGGGTCGCGTCCTGGCTGGCGTTGGCCGCCAGCAGCAACTGCTGGGCGTTGCGCAGGGCGGCGCTGCGGCGGCCGAAGTCGAACAGCACCCAGCTCAATTGGAGGCTGGCGCCACGCCGGTGGCGATGGCCGTCGCCGGAGAGGTAGGGGGCATCGCGATAATCCATGTCGCTGTAGCCGCGACTGGCGTCGAGACGGCCGTCCAGGCGCGGCAGGTAGGCGGACTTGCCGATCCCGACCTGGGCCGCCTGGGCCTTGGCATTGGCCCAGGCGAGGCGGGTCTGCGGGTCGTGGCAGAGGATCCGCTCGATGGCTTCCTCCAGGCTCAGCTCGGTCGGTGGCGGCCCGCCGCGGCAGGGCAAACCGCTGCCGCCGAGGTCGTAGACCGCCTGGCCGGCGACCTGGCCGGCGGTGCCGAACACGTCCGGCTCGTAGGCGGCGGCGCCGGGAACCAGGCCGAGCAGGCCGCACAACAGGCCGGCGAGGGCACGCATCAGGCCTGCTCCCGCGCCGCGGCGGCCTGGCGTTCGGCCAGGCGCGCGGTGCTTTCGTCGAGGCTTACCTTGCCCTGGCCGAGGACTATCACGCGGTCCGCCGAGGCGATGGTCTCGGGCCGATGGGCGACCATGATGCGGGTGATGCGCAGCGCGCGAATGGCGGCGTTGACCCGCTGTTCGCAGTGTACGTCGAGGTGGCTGGTGGCTTCGTCGAGGAACAGGATGCGCGGCTTCTTGTACAGCGCCCGGGCCAGCATCACCCGCTGCTTCTGGCCGCCGGAGAGCACCGTGCCCATGTCGCCGACCAGGGTGTTGTAGCCCATCGGCATGGCCTGGATGTCATCGTGGATGGCAGCCATCTGCGCGCACTGCAGCAGCCAGGGCATGTCCGGTTGCGGGTCGAAGAAACTGATGTTGTCGCTGAGCGAACCGGCGAACAGCACGTCGTCCTGCAGCACCGTGCCGACCAGTTCGCGCAGGCCGTCCAGGCCCAGTTGCGCAAGGTCCAGGCCGGCCATGCGGATCTGTCCCTCCACTGGCGGGAGGATGCCCAGCAGGACGTTGAACAGGGTGCTCTTGCCGCAGCCCGAGGGGCCGACGATGGCCACCGACTCGCCGCCGGCGATGCGCAGGTCGAGGCCGTCGAGGACCCAGGGCTCCTGTTCCGCGTAGCGGTAGCGCAGGCCCTGGATCTCGATGCTCGCCTCGCGCTCGCGGAGGTTCTCCGGGAGGATGTCGCCGTGGCTGACCTCCGGGGCCTGGAGCACGATGTCGGCCAGGCGCTCGCCCTGCAACTGGAGCATGCGCAGCTCGAAGAACTTGTCGATCAGGCTGCCGACGCGGCTGTCGAACTGCGACTTGTAGGCGTTGAAGGCCATCAGGATGCCGACGCTGAACTGGCCGTCCATCACCATGGTCGCGCCGAGCCAGATCACCAGCAGGTTCTCCACGCCGAACAGCAGGCCGTTGAGCTGCTGGTAGAACAGTTGCAGCTTCTGCGTACGCAGGCCGGCGTTGATCTGTTCCACCAGCAGGCCGAGCCATACCGAGCGGCGCTCGTCCTGGCGCTGGAACAACTTCAGCGGGCGGATGCCGCGCACCGTCTCGAGGAAGTGGCTCTGCTGGCGCGCGGCGTGGACGATCTGCTCCTCGGTGGCGTTGCGCAACGGCCGGTACCAGATCCAGCGGCCGAGGGCGTAGAGGCTCATGGCGGCGATGGCGATGGCCGCCAGCGGCGGACTGTAGAGCAGCATCATGCCGAGGGTGGCGATGGTCATCAGGCCGTCCAGCACCGCCGAGAGGAAGGCCGCGGTGAGGGTCTGCTGGATGCTGTTCACCGCGCCGAAGCGCGACACCACGTCGCCCAGGTGGCGCTTCTCGAAATACTGCGCGGGCAGCCGCAGCAGGTGGCTGAAGACGTTGGCCTGCCACTGCACGCCGAGCAGGGTGCTCATGTGCATCATCACCCAGGCGCGCACCCCGCTGACCGCCTGCTGCATCAGCAGCAACAGGCCGAAGCCGATGGCCAGGGTGCTGAGCAGGTCACGGTCTTCGCTGACGATGACGTTGTCGATGGTCCATTGCAGGAAGAAC
Organism: Pseudomonas sp. 20-5; assembly: GCF_056782835.1. Taxonomy (NCBI): domain Bacteria; kingdom Pseudomonadati; phylum Pseudomonadota; class Gammaproteobacteria; order Pseudomonadales; family Pseudomonadaceae; genus Pseudomonas; species Pseudomonas sp. 20-5. Next base: position 864,906 of record NZ_CM165584.1, read on the forward strand.
GGACTGATCAGCGAGAACACTTCCAGCGCGCCGGCGAGCAGCAGCACCTGGGCCAGCGAGCGGTACAGCCCGGTGACCTTGCCGAGCATGCCCAGCAGCTTGATCCGCGGCGGCGCCTCCTGTTTCTCGAAGCCGCTCTCCGGCCAGAGTTCCAGGGCTACCCCGGTGAAGCTCCGCGAGACTTCCTCCAGGCCCAGCCGGCGCTGGCCGTGGGCGGGGTCGTGGAGCACCGCGCCGCGCCCGTCGACCGCCTTGAGCACGACGAAGTGGTTGAAGTTCCAGTGCAGCACGCAGGGCAGCTTGAGCTTGCCGAGGTCGCCGAGGTCGAGCTTCACCGCGCGGGTGCCCAGGCCGAGGCGGTGGGCGGTCTGGATCAGTTGCTTGAGGGAGATGCCCTTGAGCGATACGGAGAAGCGCCGGCGCAGTTCCATCAGGCCGGTATGGTGGCCGTGGTAGCCGGCGATCATCGCCAGGCAGGCCAGGCCGCATTCGGTGGCTTCGGTCTGCAGCACCAGCGGCAGGCGGCGGCCCAGGCGCAGGGCGAGAGCGTCGAGAAAGGCCATGGGTCGTTCCTAGAGTTTGCCGGTCAGGCTGTAGAGCGGTTCCAGCACCCATTCGTAGAGGCGCCGGGTGTCCTGGAGGATGTCGGCGTCCAGCAGCATGCCGCTCTGCAGCGGACGCGGCTGGCCGTAGGCGGTCACCGCCTGGTCGTCGAGGGTTACCCGCAGCCGGTACAGCTGCTCGCCATCCTGGCCGAGCCCCGGTACGCCGCCGACCATGCTGGAAAGCTCGGCATAGGAGACGCTGGCGCGGGAGATCGACTGCACCTTGCCGTGGTACTGGCCGAACTTCTGGTACGGATAGGCCTGGTAGCGGATCAGCACCGCGTCGCCCGGCCGGATGAAACCGATGGACTTGCTCGGCGCGTAGAGTTCGGCCTGCAACGGGGTGTCGGCGGGAACGATGCTCAGCAGCGGACGCGAGCTGTCGACGGTCTGCCCGGCTTCGGCGAGCACGGCGGTGGCGATGCCGCTCTCCGGCGCGGTGACCAGCAAGGTGCGCTTGGCTTCGCTTTCGGCCAGGTCCTGCTCCACCGCGCTGAGCTGGCGGCGGGTTTCCGCGAGCTGGTTGGCCTGGCGCGCGGAAAGCCCGGCGAGTTCGTTGCGGCGCTCGGTCAACTGCTGCCGCAGCGACGTGCGTTCGCGCTCCAGGCCTTGCAGGGTCTGGCGCTGGCCGAGCAGCTCGGCCTGGCGCTGCTGCAACTGGTCCATGGAGATGTAGCCCTTGTCCATCAGCCCCTGGTAGCGCGCGGCGGCGTCGCTGGCCAGCGCCAGCAGGCGTTGCTGGCTGTCGGTCTGGGCGGCGAGGGTGGTCAGTTCGCGCTGCAGGCTGGCGACCTTGCTGGTCAGGCTGTCGCGCTCGTCGTCTTGCAGGCGGCGAAGCTTTTCCAGTTCGTCGCGCAGGGAGTCGCGGCGTTGTTCCAGGCGCCTGCTGATACCGGCCTGCACCGGGCCGGCATCGCTGCCGTAGCGTTCGCTGGAAAGCACCATCAGGCGCTCGCCGCGTCGTACCGCCTGGCCTTCCTGGACGAACTTGCGCAGCACGATGCCGGCCTGCGGCGCATGCACCTTGACCTGGCCGCTGGCGGGCACCAATTGGCCGCTGACGGTGCTGCGCTTGGTGTAGCTGCCGAACAGGAAGAAGCCCACCACCAGCAGCGCCATCGCCGCGGCCAGCAGGGTGAGAAAAGTGAAGGAGACCGGGCGGATCAGCACGATCTCGCCCAGGCCGCCGGCATGCTGGGCGTCGAGGGCTTCCTGGCGAAACATGGTGGCTGGATCCTGGATTCGAATAATACTTGCATGACACTCCGACACCCTTGCGAAAGTTCAAACGCATGAAGTGCCGGAGTGCGACTTTTCTAATTAGATGGTGGTGCGGCCTACATCACCGGGACCGAAGTTTTCCCGGTATTGGCCCAAGTAACCGACAGCCGTCTCTGCGTTGGTGAAGAGACCGACCGTGCCCCCGGCAATAGCGCCCATTGCGGTTGGCACGATCAGGCCGACCAACTGGGAAAGAGCGCCGAAGCCGAAGCCGCCGGCACCGCCCCATTTCCCGCCGATTGCCATGCCCGTCGCGGCGCCGTCGACGGCGCCTACGATCATGCCGGAAAGAGTTCCACCCGAAACGCAGGTGACTTCAATGTCATTGAGTTCTTTCATTTCATATATCTCCTTTAGGCTTCCCGTGAGTCTGGAAAGCCATTCGATGGTACTAATCCGAAAGAGTGGGATGAACTGCCAGGATTAGCGGTTTTTCATGGGCTCGATAATTCGTTTGACAATGAGTTTCAATATTCGGCGGATGAAGGTTTGCCACTCCGGGTAAACTTTGCGAATGATTAAGGCCGGTTCGTGCGACACCTCGATAAGACCTGTTGAACAAGTCAACGCCGTATCGAGGGCTCATTCATATCGGCTCCGGCCAACCGCTCTTCGTCCGAGTCAGTACGGCCTCGCATAGCGGCATTTCATGGCATCAGCCGGTCGAGCAGCGGCGAGCTGAACAGCCGATGCGGATCGGCTTCGTTCAACTGGCGCACCGCGCTGTCCCAATCGTTGTCTGCGACCAGGCCCTGGCGTAGCGACTGCGCCACCAACTGGTCGACCACCGTCGGCTCGTCCCAGGCGGCGGCGGGGCTGTAGCCCCAGCCCTTGCTCCACTCCACCCGCAGCGAGGCGTAGTCGCCGCTGAAGTGGTCGAACAGCCAGGCCTCGAACTCGTGGTAGAAGGCATTGGCCTGCGGGGTACCGGGCAGGCTGAGGATGTCCAGCCAGATCGCCGTGTCCCACTCCGGTTGGTCGGGGCGCGGACGGATCGCCGACAGGCTGGGCACCTGGGCGCCGGGAACGATCGACTCGCCGGGCTGGTCGAGCCCGCTGACGCGAATCTCCACCGGGCCGTTCATGGGGTAGTGGCCGTTGGCGCGGTAGGCGGCGACCATCGTCTGGTACTGCAGGTAGAACTCGTTGATCACCCGCTGCACGTCGCGACGCCGGGTCAGCACCGCGTAGCCGTTGGCGGTGACGCGCAGCGTGCTGGGCTTGATGTACAGCAGCAGGTCCTTGCTCCAGCCCCACAGGTCGTAGCCCAGGGTCAGCGCCATGCCGCCCACTACCAGGTCGTACTGCAGCTTGCCGAGCAGCGGGGTGAGTTCCGGGTGGCCGGTGTTGATCGCCGCCAGCAGGTCGGACAGCGCCTTGGGAATGTTGTCGGAGAAGGGGTAGTTGAACGGGCCGTTGACCGCGCGGGCGCCGAACGGGCAGCGCGGGGTCGGCGTCCAGACCTTCAGCCAGGGCTTGTCGGTGAAGGGGAACCAGATGGCCTCGGCGCGTCCGCTTTTCTGCAGGAAGCTGTCGAAGGTCCTTCCGCCGCTGCCGGCTGCGGCGAACATCTCGCTCGCCGGGATGTTCACGTAGCTCTGGCAGCGCATGCGCTTGTTGACCCCGGCCTGGAGGGTCGCCTCGACGATGAAGGCGCGTCCGAGGTGGACGAGGAACGGCGCGCAGGCCGGATCGTCGCGGCGGAAGGTCTTCAGCACGTATTTTCCGGCGGCGCCGTCCCAGACCACCGCGGTCAGCGCCACGATGCTGTTGCTCAGGGAGCCGTAGCTCTGCCCCGGCAGGCGGCTTTCGCCCTGCGCCGGGATGCCGGTGCCGTGGCCGTCGATGGCGAGCACCCCGCCGAGGGTCAGGTCGCCCGGCGCCGGCGTGGCGACGAAGCCGAGCTTGACCCGCTCCAGTTGTTTCAGCAGGGCTTCCATGGTGACGCCGGTCTGCGCGCTGAACAGGCCGAACTCGCCCTGGGCGTCGATCCGTACGCGGGTCAGGTAACGGCTGGTTTCCACCAGCACGATGCGGCTCTCGCAGTTCTCGCCGCCTTTCAGCAGCAGCGGGGACCAGTTGTGACCCATGCCGCGCGGGCGCACCTTGAAGCCGTTCTGCCAGGCCCAGTTGACCACCGCGAGAACCTCTTCGTTGGTGCGCGGGGCGCAGCTCCAGAGGTCGTCGGCGGCGATTTCCCCCGACCAGTTGCGGAACGCCCGCCGATAAAGTTCGAGGCCGGCCGGAAAGCCTGCCGGCGCCGGACAACTGCTGGCGGCGGCTTCGGCGGGCTGGATGACGAAGGCCGGGGTCCAGCCGGCCACCAGGCCGACCGCGCCGAGCGTGGCACTCTTGCCGAGGAAGCTGCGGCGCGACAGGCCGCCGGATTCCTGGTCGGGATCGCCGACGAAGGCGTCGGCGTGCTGGATGAGGTCGTGCATGGCGGTTCTCCTGATCGGGGCGCTGGTCGCCCCTTCCCGGTTGCCGGGTCCTAGGTCGCCGCCGGGGGCGTCCGGGTCTCCGGCGACGGTGGAGGCCCGCTCCGCGACGGGAGCGGGCCGAGGTCCTGGGATCAGGTCCACTCGGTGTCGTAGTGGTAATCGATGCGGCTGGTGTCGCCGCCGAGCAGGCCGCCGACCGCGGCGACGCCCTTGAACACGCCGTAGCCGAGGGTGTCGGCCAGTTGATGGATGGGGGTCAGGCCGACGGCGTTGAACACCTTGCCGACCGAAGAGATGACCGACGTGTTGAGCAGGTCGTTGGACACCTTGACCACATCGACGATGGCATCGCCGACGAAGCTGAAGAGTCCGGCGCCCGATACCTGGTCGATTTCATCGAAGCTCAGTTCCTGAAGTGTGGCGAGTTGCATGGCGCTATTCCTTCATCAATCAAGTTTTGAGCGATAGCCGGCCCTCTCGCATAAACATCGGTTTGCGAAGATAGAGTGACTATCGGTTGCCAGCCGCTCTGGAAAAGTACTTTGCCGGCTGGTCGCTGAAAATTACTGATCTGCCGGCGAGAGTGTCAATCTGGGAAGTTGATAGGGTGAACTTGGAATATCCATGCTAGGCAAATGACGCCGATATTCTGTCAGTGGAATTGGTCGATGTTTTTTCGAATGCCGCGATAAGCATCTGGATATTGCTGATCCATTGATATTCGTGGGTACTGGGAAGCGGTTCGCTATTTTTACGAGATGATGCGCCAATCCAGAAAAGTATCGAATTATTGCTTTCGGAAAAAATTCAACTGCCTTGCTGATAGGTTTCTTCCGGTCGAGTTATTGAAGTCCATGTCCGGTCTTGCGTTGTTTTTCAAAGTAGAGAAACCGGCGCCATAAATTTGTGCGGATAACTGGCGGGCAAACTTTCCCAGGCTGCGCTTCTGTTGCGGGGAAGTGCTTCGGTTCGTGTCGAGGCGCTTTCCAGTCTTGACAGCCCGGCACAGGCGCGTAGAGTGCCGCGCATGAATCGTGCAGCCCTGACCTTCAAGCGCTATTACGCCTATCTGCTCCCTCATTGAGGCGGTAGATGCGTCGCTGCATTCCCGAACCGCCCGAGGCGGCGGTCCGGTGAACTCCCTCCCAACCTGTCTCCTCGGGCATCCACCGTGCCAAAGGAGATACCCGTGTCCGTCCCGACCCATCAGCAAGACCTGATCGCCCTGCTCGAAGAGCGTGGCTTCGTCCACCAGTGCACCGACCGCGACGGCCTCGCCGCGCACCTGGCCGCCGGTCCGGCAACCGCCTACCTGGGCTTCGACGCCACCGCCGACAGCCTGCACGTCGGCCACCTGCAGGGCCTGATGCTGATGCGCTGGCTACAGAAGGCCGGGCACCGCCCGTTGCTGCTGATCGGTGGCGCGACCACCCGGATCGGCGATCCGAGCTTCCGCGATTCGAGCCGGCCGATCCTCACCGAGGCGCAGATCCAGGCCAATATCGACGGCATCGCCCGGGTTTTCTCGCGCTACGTCGAACTGCACGACGACAGCCTGGTGAACAACGCCGAATGGCTGGACGGCGTCGGCTACCTGGAGTTCCTCGACCGGGTCGGCCGGCACTTCTCGATCAACCGCCTGCTGACCTTCGACGCCATCAGGCAGCGCCTGGACCGCGAGCATTCGCTGTCGTTCCTCGAGTTCGGCTACACCCTGCTGCAGGCCTACGATTTCGTCGAACTGTCGCGCCGGCGCGGCTGCACCCTGCAACTCGGCGGCGCCGACCAGTGGGCGAACATCATCAACGGCGTGGAGCTGTCGCGACGCCAGGGCGGCGCCCAGCTGTTCGGCCTGACCATGCCGCTGCTGGCCACCAGTGACGGGCGCAAGATGGGCAAGTCGGCGCAGGGTGCGGTATGGCTCAACGCCGAGCGCCTGGCGCCGTTCGACTTCTGGCAGTTCTGGCGCAACTGCGATGATCGCGACGTCGGTCGCTTCCTCGCCCTGTTCAGCGAACTGCCGATGGATGAGGTGCGCCGCCTGGGCGCCTTGCAGGGCGCCGAGCTGAACGAAGCGAAGGTGGTCCTGGCCAATGCCGCCACCGCCCTGGCGCACGGCGAGCACGCCGCGCGATCCGCCGCCGATGCCGCGCGCGGGGTGTTCGCCGACGGTACGCGGGACAGCGGCCTGCCGGTGATGAAGCTATCCCGCGCGCGCCTGGCGCAGGGACTGTCGCTGACCGACCTGCTGCTGGAACACGCGATCCAGCCCTCCCGCAGCGCGGTCCGCCGCCTCGCCGCCGGCGGCGGCCTGCGCCTGGACGGCACGCCGGTCAGCGATCCGGACGCGCCGCTGGCGGGCGAGGTCGACGGGCTGCGCTTGAGCCTGGGCAAGAAGCAGCATTTGCACCTGCGACTCGAGGATTGAGGTGCCTGCGGCCCCAAGGGGCCGCGCTTCACCAGAGCTTTAGCGTGTAATTGACGATGAAGCGGTTCTCGTCCAGGTCCGCACCGTAGCGGCTGCGGTAGGTGATGTTGCGCCATTTCAAGGCGACGCTCTTCAGCGGTCCGCTCTGGATCACGTAGGACAGGTCGGTGTTGCGCTCCCATTCGCTGTCGTCGGCACGGCCGGCGCCGCGGTCGATGTCGCGGCCCTGTACATAGCGGGTCATGAGGTTCAGGCCGGGCAGGCCGAGGCCGGCGAAGTCGTAGTCGTAGCGCAGTTGCCAGGATTTCTCCTGCGGTCGGGTGAAGGTCTGGTAGGCCATGAGGTTGGCCACGTAGGGCGTGGTGTAGCCGTTGAGCACCGGAAAGGCGTCGTTGCCGATCATCTTCTGGACACCGATGCCGAAGGCGTGGGCGCCGGCGCGCAGGGTGAGCATGGCGTTGAGGTTGCGATTGTCCACCGGCCCGGAGATCGCCGCGCCGTCTTCGCCGCTGTCGAAGTAGCGCAGGTCGCTGCGCAGCGACAGCCCTTCGCCCAGCGGCAGGGTGTGCAGCAGGCCGAGATAGTGCTGCCGGTAGATGTCCTTGAGCTGGCCGTAGTAATAGCTGGCGCTGAGCCGAGGGGTGAAGGCGTAGGTCGCGCCGGCGAGATTGAACTCGTCGCTGGCGTGGGCCTTGTCGCGGCCCATGATGTACATGTCGTCGCTGCCGGCCGACTCGCGAGTGCGCGACTTCCACAATTGCCCCGCGGTGAGGGTGAGACCCTCGATCTCGCTGGAGGTCAGCAGCGCGCCGTCGAAGGTCTGCGGCAACAGGCGCACGTCGTCGCGGAACGCCACCGGCAGTTGCGGCATGAGGATGCCGACCTGTAGCTGGGTCTGCGAATAGCGCAGCTTGGCGGTCAGGCCGAGGTGACTGTAGTCGTCCACCGGCTCCTTCGAATTCGCTCCGAACGGCAGCGTGCCATCGTTGCTACGCCCGCGTCCCGAGTCGAGCTTGACGCCGAGCAGCCCGGTAGCATCCAGGCCGAAGCCGAGCGGGCCGTCGGTGAAACCGGATTGCAGGCGCAGGACGAAGCCCTGCGACCAGTTGCCGGCCTGCGATTGGGGCGCATCGTGCTGGCGGTAGTCGCGCAACTGGTAGAAGTTGCGGAGGTCGAGGTGGGCGCTGCTGTCCGCGAGGAATTCCGCTTGCGCGGCGAGGGGCAGGAGGCCGAGGCCAAGCGCATAGCTGCGCCAGGCGCACGGGCGGGGGCATGCCGTGATCATCGATTCTTCCCTTGGTTGTTGTTCTTGTAGGTATGGGTGACGCCGATTGCACGGTGAGTTTTAGCATATTGTTAACTTGTTAATGAAGTGTTGGCGATCCTCCCGGAAGCTTCGCTAGCCTCTGCCCCTTTCCATGCTCATCGAGCATTGACGGTAAGGCGCTGGAGAGCGAAGCCAGCCTGGAATCTTTCGCCTTCTGCGCATTTGGTTAATCTGTTAACGTTGTCGGCCCGCGAAAGGAGCCAGGCCCGCGCGCTGCCAGGGTGAACGAGGTCGCGGCGCGAGGATTTCCCGGACGGCGAACTTGCATCCGCGTGCACGGCGGTGTCGTCTGGACCGAAAGGCGAAGAAGAGGAGGGCGAGCGTGCCTGCGAGTGCATCGAGGATTCAGGTCGGAAGCGGCGAACGACGCCTGTTGCTGCTGTTGTCGGCGCTGGTGGCGTTCGGCCCGCTGTCGATCGACATGTACCTGCCGAGCCTGCCGGCGATCGCCGCCGATCTCGGCGCCAGCGATGCCCAGGTGCAGCGGAGCATCAGCGGCTTCCTGGTCGGCTTCTGCGTCGGCATGCTGTTCTACGGCCCCTTGTCCGACCGTTTCGGCCGGCGCCCGGTGCTGCTGGCCGGTATCGCCTTGTACCTGTTCAGCAGCCTGGCCTGCGCGCTGGCCGACAGCGCGGGGCAACTGGTCCTGCTGAGGGTGCTCCAGGCCCTCGGCGGCGGCGCCGCGTCGGTGCTGGCGCGGGCCATGGTGCGCGACCTCTATCCGTTGGGCGAGGCCGCCCGGATGCTGGCATTGATGCACATGGTGACCATGCTGGCACCGCTGGCCGCGCCGCTGCTCGGCGGCTACCTGATGCTCTGGGCCGGCTGGCGCGCGTTGTTCGTGGTCCTGGCGCTGTTCGCCGGGCTCTGCCTGCTGGCGGTCTGGCGGGTCGCCGAAAGCCACCCGCCGGAGCGCCGCGGCGGCAGCCTGGCCCAGGCCTTTCTCGCCTATGGGCGGCTGCTCGGCGACCGTCGCGCGCTGGGCTACGTGCTGTGCATGGGGCTGGCGTTCGCCGGGATGTTCGCCTACATCAGCGCCGCGCCCTTCGTGTTCATCGAGCATTTCGGCGTGCGCGCGGAGCGCTTCGGCTGGTTCTTCGGCCTGAACATCCTCGGCGTGATGCTCGCCACCTGGTGCAGCGCGCGCCTGGTGCGCCGCCACGGTCCGCGGCCGCTGCTGCGGGCCGGCAGCCTGCTGGCCTGCGTGTCCGGGCTGTTCCTCCTCGGCTATGCGGCGCTCGGCGAGCGGGGCGGGTTGTGGGCGCTGGTGCCCGGCCTGCTGTGCTTCGTCAGCGTCACCGGCCTGCTCGGCGCCAACTGCATCGCCAGCCTGCTGGCGTTGTATCCCGGACAGGCCGGGGCGGCTTCGGCGGTGGCGGTGTCCGGGCAGTTCGGCCTCGGCTGCCTGGCCAGCCTGGCGGTCGGCTGGCTGGCGCTGCCCGGCGTGCTGCCGATGGCGCTGGTGATGGCCGTCTGCGGCGTCGGCAGCCTGCTCGCGCTGGGCTTGGCCCTGCACGGCGGAAACCGTTGATTTCCTTCTGCATACCCGCATGCAGCCTGTGTTTTTTCCGCTACTCTTCTGCACTTTCGAAACCAGTCATCCAAGCTCGGACCCTATGTCAACGCCAAGACCCTCCCTGACCCTGACCCTGTTGCAGGCTCGCGAAGCCGCGATGAGTTTCTTCCGCCCCTCCCTCAACCAGCACGGCCTCACCGAGCAGCAGTGGCGGGTGATCCGCATCCTGCGCCAGCAGGGCGAGATGGAGAGCTACCAGTTGGCCAACCAGGCCTGCATCCTGCGCCCGAGCATGACCGGCGTGCTGGCGCGCCTGGAGCGCGACGGCATCGTCCGGCGCTGGAAGGCGCCCAAGGACCAGCGGCGGGTCTACGTGAACCTGACGGAAAAGGGCCAGCAGTGCTTCGTCTCCATGAGCGGCGACATGGAGAAGAACTACCAGCGCATCCAGGAGCGGTTCGGCGAGGAAAAGCTCGCGCAGTTGCTGGAACTGCTCAACGAGCTGAAGAAGATAAAGCCCTGAAGCGACTGGCCGGCGTCATGCCGGCCAATTCTTGTCCCAGTGCCGGCAGTCGCCCTGGCAGCGACCGGGACAGCCGCAGCCGGTGCGGCTCCTGCCGGTTTCCCGCTCGACCCGGCGGGCCACCTCCTCGTCGTCGGCGAACGGCAGCATGCTCGCCTGGTCCAGGGTCTTGGCGTGGCGCAGGCTCCAATGCACGCCGAAGAACAGCACGGCGACCGCCAGCAGCTCCAGCAGGATCTCGCTCCAGCTGAATTCCATGATGATTCTCCTCGTCGGCTGTCGAGCCTTGCCCGCAGCGTGGCGGGCGAGGCTCGGGAAGGGAAGGGACGCGCTGTCGCGGCTCAGGCCATGCGGGCCGCCGCGAGGATTCCTTCCGGGCGCGCCTGGCGTACCGTGCGCCAGGTGTTGTAGCTCATCAGCAGCATGCCGGTGAGGAAGAACCCGCCACCGACCAGGCGCACGATGAAGCCCGGATGGCTGGCCACCAGCGACTCGACGAAGGAGTAGGTCAGCGTGCCGTCCTCGTTGACCGCGCGCCACATCAGGCCCTGGGTAATGCCGTTGACCCACAGCGAGGCGATGTACAGCACGGTGCCGATGGTGGCCAGCCAGAAGTGCGCATTGATCAGGCCGACGCTGTGCATCTTCTCGACCCCGTAGACCTTGGGAATCAGGTGGTAGAGCGAGCCGATGGTGATCATCGCGACCCAGCCGAGGGCGCCGGCGTGGACGTGGCCGATGGTCCAGTCGGTGTAGTGGGAGAGGGCGTTGACGGTCTTGATCGCCATCATCGGGCCTTCGAAGGTGGACATGCCGTAGAACGCCAGGGACACCACCAGGAAGCGCAGTATCGGGTCGTCGCGCAGCTTATGCCAGGCCCCGGAGAGGGTCATCATGCCGTTGATCATGCCGCCCCAGCTCGGCGCCAGGAGGATCAGCGACATCACCATGCCCAGCGACTGCGCCCAGTCCGGCAGCGCGGTGTAGTGCAGGTGGTGCGGGCCGGCCCAGATGTACAGGGTGATCAGCGCCCAGAAGTGGACGATGGACAGCCGGTAGGAGTAGACCGGGCGCCCGGCTTGCTTGGGCACGAAGTAGTACATCATGCCGAGGAAGCCGGTGGTCAGGAAGAAGCCTACGGCGTTGTGCCCGTACCACCACTGGACCATGGCATCGGTGGCGCCGGAGTACATCGAGTAGGACTTGAACCAGCTCACCGGCAGCGACATGTGGTTGACGATGTGCAGCATCGCGGTGGTCAGGATGAACGAGCCGAAGAACCAGTTGCCGACATAGATGTGCTTGACCTTGCGCTTGATCAGGGTGCCGAAGAACACCACCGCGTAGGCGACCCAGACGATCGCCAGCCAGATCGCGCCGGTGAACTCGATCTCGGCGTATTCCTTGGTGGTGGTGTTGCCCAGCGGCAGGCTGACCAGCAGGATCACCGCCACCGCCTGCCAGCCCCAGAAGGTGAAGGCGGCCAGGGTGTCGGAGAACAGTCGCACCTGGCAGGTACGCTGCACCGTGTAGTAGCTGGTGGCGAACAGCGCGCAGCCGCCGAAGGCGAAGATCACCAGGTTGGTATGCAGCGGCCGCAGGCGGCCGAAGCTGGTCCAGGGCAGGTCGAAGTTCATCTGGGGCCAGACCAGTTGCGAGGCGATCAGTACGCCCAACCCCATGCCGATCACGCCCCATACCACGGTCATGATGGCGAACTGGCGAACCACCTTGTAGTTGTAGGCAGGTTCCGTCGTTGCTTTGTTCATCTGTACAGTCCCGAAAGAAATGAACAGCCGGCGACCGCCGTCGAGGGGGGAGACGGGGCGCCGGCCGGAGCCTGCAATCTAAGGGCTGGGGCGGGGGTAAAACAGCTTCAGGTCGATATGGAATTTGGGTATCAGATGGGGCGGGGGAAGGCGTTCGTGCAGGGCGGCGGGGGGGACGCGAGCCGATCATGGCGGATGACCGCGCGCGGTTATCCGCCCTACGCCGGGGTGGCTTTCCGTCTGCGGGGCGTCATCCCGCCAGCGACTGGGCGATCCGCCCGAGTGTCTCCATCGCCTTCTCCTGCCGCGCGCTCCACGGGTGCCCGTAGTTGAGCCGGGCGCAATGGGCGAAGCGGCGGGTGGCGGAGAAGATCGGCCCCGGGGCGAGGCTGATGCCCTGGGCCAGGGCCAGTTGGAACAGGCGCAGCGAGTCGACCGCCTCGGGCAACTCCAGCCAGAGGAAGTAGCCGCCGCTGGGACGGCTGACCCGGGTCTGCTCGGGGAAGTAACGCGCCACCGCCGCGAGCATGGCGTTCTGCTGGGTCTCCAGGGCGTAGCGCAGCTTGCGCAGGTGGCGGTCGTAGCCGCCGTGCTGGAGATAGTCGGCGATGGCCGCCTGGGCCGGGATCGACGCCGACAGGCTGGTCATCAGCTTCAGTCGCTCGATCTGCTCGGCGTAGCGTCCGCCGGCCACCCAGCCGACCCGGTAGCCCGGCGCCAGGCTCTTGGAGAAGGAACTGCAGTGCATCACCAGGCCTTCCTGGTCGTAGGCCTTGACCGGTTTCGGCGCCTGCTGGCCGAAGTACAGCTCGGCGTAGACGTCATCCTCGATCATCGGCACCTGGTGGCGCGCCAGCAGCTCGGCGAGGGCGCGTTTCTTCTCGTCGTCCATGCTCGCGCCCATCGGGTTCTGGAAGTTGCTCATGAACCAGCAGGCCTTGATCGGCAGGCGCTCCAGGCTGTCGGCGAGCACTTCCAGGTCGATGCCTTCGCGCGGATGCACGGGGATTTCCACCGCCTTCAGCTTCAACCGTTCCAGCACCTGCAGGGTGGCGTAGAACGCCGGCGCCTCGATGGCCACCAGGTCGCCGGGACGGGTGACCACCTGCAGGCAGAGGTTGAGTGCCTCCAGCGCGCCGTTGCTGATGACCAGTTCTTCCACCGGCAGCAGCAGGCCGCCGACCATGTAGCGCAGGGCGATCTGCCGGCGCAGGCCATGGTTGCCCGGCGTCATGTCGGCGACCACCGACTGCGGGTCCATGTCGCGCACCGCGTGGGCCATCGAGCGCGCCAGGCGCGGCAGGGGAAACAGTTGCGGGCTGGGGAACGCCGAGCCGAAGGGCACGGTGTCCGGGTCCTTGATCGAACTGAGTACGGAGAACACCAGCTCGCTGACGTCGACCTCGGTGGCGTCGGCCTGGCGCGGGCTGATCTCCGGTTCCGGCAGCGGCCGCTGCACGTGCTGGCAGACGAAGTAGCCGGAGCGTGCGCGGGCCATGATCAGCCCACGGCTTTCCAGCAGGTAGTAGGCCTGGAACACGGTGGAAGCGCTGACCCCGTAGGTACGACTGGCGTGCCGTACCGAGGGCACCTTCTGCCCGGGGGCGAGGACGCCGGTGCGGATCAGCTCGGCAATCTCGTCGGCGAATTTCTCGTAGCGCTTCATCTTGTCCTGGCCGCTGTCCTGGCTGGCCGTGGGCACGGCCGCTGGCGCCCACTCTATGCGCGCCGGGACCGTGTTGTCATGCCTCATCGCGGCCTCCTCAGCGCGCCGGCGAAACGAAGGTGCTGGTGCTGCCGACCGCCAGGCTCGGGTCGTCGATGCCGCGCAGGCTGAACGCCAGCGGTTGCGAGCCGGCCCTGGCGCGTTCGGCGGTAGAGGCCACCGACACCGGGAAGTCGAGGATCTCGCCGGGCTTCAGGCTCAGGGTGTGCTCGCCCTGCAGGCGGAACTCCGGCGCGTCGTCGAGTTGCAGGCGATAGCGCTGCGGCTGCTGGGTCTTGTTGATGACCTTGAGGGTGTAGATGTTCTCGATCTGCCCGGCGGCGTTCTCGCGGAACAGCCCACGGTCGCGGGTCACGTCCAGCGAGGCCAGCGGGCGGGCATCAAGGGCGACGACGAAGGCGCCGATCATCGCCAGCATCACCGCCGCGTAGCCGACCAGGCGTGGACGCAGGAAGCGGGTCTGGCCACCTTCCAGGGCGCGTTCCGAGGTGTAGCGCACCAGGCCGCGTTCATAGCCCATCTTGTCCATGATCGAGTCGCAGGCGTCGACGCAGGCGGCGCAGCCGATGCAGGCGATCTGCAGGCCGTCGCGGATGTCGATGCCGGTGGGGCAGACCTGCACGCACTGCTGGCAGTCGATGCAGTCGCCGAGCCCCTGGGCGCGCGGATCGCTGCCTTTCTTGCGGGCGCCGCGGGACTCGCCGCGGGCGGCATCGTAGGACACGATCAGGGTGTCCTTGTCGAACATCACGCTCTGGAAGCGCGAGTAGGGGCACATGTGGATGCACACCTGCTCGCGCAGCCAGCCGGCGTTGACATAGGTGGCGGCGGTGAAGAACAGCACCCAGAACAGGCTTTCCAGGTCCAGCTGGAAGCTGAACAGGTCGGCCACCAGCGGCCGCACCGGAGTGAAGTAGCCGATGAAGGTGATCGCCGTGACCAGGCTCACACCCAGCCACAGCGCGTGCTTGGCCGTTTTGCGCAAGAGCTTGGCGGTGCTCGCCGGACCCTGGTCGAGCTTGATCCGCGCATTGCGGTCGCCCTCGGTGACCTTCTCGCACCACATGAACACCCAGGTCCACACGCTCTGCGGGCAGGTATAGCCGCACCAGACGCGGCCGGCGAACACGGTGATGAAGAACAGGCCGAAGGCGGCGATGATCAGCAGCGCCGAGAGCAGGATGAAGTCCTGCGGCCAGAAGGTCGCGCCGAAAATGTAGAACTTGCGTTCGGGCAGGTCCCAGAGCACCGCCTGGCGGCCGTTCCAGTTCAGCCACAGGGTGCCGAAGAACAGCAGGAACAGCAGGCCGCCGCCGAGGCGGCGGAAGTTGCGGAACAGACCGGTGAAGCTGCGGGTGTAGATCGGGCCGTTCACCGCCGACGGCAGCTTGCCGGGCGCGGGCGGCTGTTTCGACGGAGCGGCCGGTGCGGCGGGCTCGACCTGGATCGCGGGAATTCTTTCGCTCATTTTTCGTAGGCCCATCAGGCTGGAGAGGCGGTTGCGACTATAGGAACCGGCTGATGGGCGAAACAGCGGCAGATCGAGCGGGAAAAACCGTATCAGATGCCTCCGGAAAGCAGCGGCCCAGCATTGCCGCGGGTTGCCGGGCGACCTCGGGCAGTACAGATATGCGCCCCGTGGCAACCGGTCGCAGGCGGCACGAATTCGCCGCCGTCGGCCATCTGATGTGTTTTTTTCGGCGGAATCTGCCGCTGTTTCGCTGTCTGTACGCGGGCGATAGTGGGTGCCAGTGAACACCGGCCCATCCTGTCGCCAGAAACAGGGGCGCAGCCGGTCCCCGGTTTCTTCGCCACGCACCCTGCCCGTCATCGGTGGAGAAACCCTGTCGATGAGGGCTTTGCGATGTACCAGTACGACGAATACGACCAGGCGCTGGTGAGCGAGCGGGTGGCGCAGTTCCGCGACCAGATCGCCCGCCGCCTCGACGGCGAACTGAGCGAGGAGGAGTTCCTCCCGCTGCGCCTGCAGAACGGCCTGTACCTGCAGAAGCACGCCTACATGCTGCGCGTGGCGATTCCCTACGGCACCCTCTCGTCGCCGCAACTGCGCGCCTTGGCGCACGTCGCCCGGCACTACGACCGCGGCTACGGGCATTTCACCACGCGGCAGAACATCCAGTTCAACTGGATCGAACTGGAGCAGGTCGGCGATATCCTCGAACACCTCGCCGGCGCGCAGATGCATGCGATCCAGACCTCCGGCAACTGCGTGCGCAACATCACCACCGAAGCCTTCGCCGGGGTCGCCGCGGACGAATGGACCGACCCCCGGCCGCTGGCCGAGATCCTGCGCCAGTGGTCGACGGTGAACCCGGAGTTCCTGTTCCTCCCGCGCAAGTTCAAGATCGCCCTCAGTTCGGCGGTGGAAGACCGCGCCGCGGTGCAGATGCACGACATCGGCCTGTACCTTTACCGCCACCCCGACGCCGGCGAGTTGCGCCTGCGGGTCCTGGTCGGCGGCGGCCTGGGACGCACGCCGATGCTCGGCCAGGTGATCCGCGACGACCTGCCCTGGCAGCACCTGTTGTCCTACGTCGAGGCGATCCTGCGGGTCTACAACCGCTACGGCCGGCGCGACAACAAGTACAAGGCGCGGATCAAGATCCTGGTCAAGGCGCTGGGCATCGAGGCTTTCGCCCGCGAGGTGGAGGAAGAGTGGCAGCACCTGCGCGACGGCCCGGCGCAACTGACTGCCGAGGAGTGCCAGCGGGTCGCCGAGCGCTTCGTATTGCCGCGCTACCTGCCGCCGGCCGGCGGCGAGCTGGCCTACGGCAGCGCCCGTGCGGCCGATCCGGCCTTCGCCCGCTGGGCCTCGCGCAACGTCCAGGCGCACAAGGTGCCGGGCTACGCCTCGGTGGTGCTGTCGACCAAGCCCGGCGCCAGCGCGCCGCCGGGCGACGTCACCGCGGAGCAGATGGAACGCGTCGCCGACTGGGCCGAGCGCTACGGTTTCGGCGAGATCCGTGTGGCCCACGAACAGAACCTGGTGCTCCCCGACGTGCGCCTGGAGAACCTCCACGCGCTGTGGCGCGAGGCCTGCGCAGCCGGCCTCGGCACGCCTAACCAAGGCCTGCTCAGCGACATCATCGCCTGTCCCGGCGGCGACTACTGCGCGCTGGCCAACGCCAAGTCGATCCCCATCGCCCAGGGTATCCAGCAGCGCTTCGAGGACCTCGACCACCTGCACGACATCGGCGAGCTTAGCCTGAACATCTCCGGCTGCATGAACGCCTGCGGCCACCACCACATCGGCAACATCGGCATCCTCGGCGTCGACAAGAACGGCAGCGAGTGGTACCAGGTCACCCTCGGCGGCGCCCAGGGCAAGGACAGCGCGCTGGGCAAGGTGATCGGGCCATCGTTCAGCGCTGCCGAGGTGCCGGCGGTGATCGAACGGATCGTCGAAACCTTCACCGACCTGCGGGTCGGCCCGGAACGTTTCATCGACACCTTCAACCGGGTCGGCCTGGAGCCGTTCAAGGCCCGGGTCTACGCCAGGATGGAGGAACCGGCATGAACAACCTGATCCGTTTGCGCGATGGCGTCGCCGAGGTCTGCCGCGACGATCCCTGGCAACTCCTGCGCGAGTTGCCCGACGCGCTGCCGCCGGGGCCGTTGCTGCTGCCTCTGGCGGCCTGGCTGGAGCGCCGCGGCGAGGCCGGAGCCGCCGCGCCCTGGCTGGCGCCGGACGATGAGGTGGAGGCCTTGCTGCCGCACTTCGCCGAGCTGCCGCTGATCGCCGTCGACTTCCCCAGCTTCCGCGACGGTCGTGGCTACAGCCTGGCCTACCTGCTGCGCGTGCGCCTGGGGTGGAGCGGCGAGTTGCGCGCAGTGGGCGACGTGTTGCGCGACCAGCTCAGCCATATGCGCCAGTGCGGCTTCGATGCCTTCGCGGTGCGCGAGGACAAGAACGTCGAGGATGCGCTCAAGGGGCTGGCGGGCTTGAGCGTGCTCTACGGCCGCTCGGCGATCGAGCCGCGACCGTTGTTCCGCCGACGCTAGGCATACGCCCCCGGACCGACGCCGATACCTGCCGCAACGCCGACCTGGCCCCTCTCCCGCAGCGGGAGCGGGGCGCACCCCTCAGCCGTAGACCGAGGAACTGGCGGACGGCGCCGGCGCGCCGCCCTTGAAGCGCCCCGCCAGCTCGCGCAGCGAACGCATCAGCAGGCTGGTGTCCACGCCCACCGCGACGAACGCGCAGCCCAGCTCCAGGTAGCGCCGCGCCAGTGTCTCGTCGGCGGAGAGGATGCCGGCGGCCTTGCCGGCCGTGCGGATGCGGTGGATGGCGTCCTCTATGGCCGCCTGCACCTCGGGATGGCCTGGATTGCCGCGATGGCCCATGGCTGCGCTGAGGTCGGCCGGACCGATGAACACGCCGTCGACGCCCTCGACGGCGGCGATCGCGTCGAGGTTGGCCAGGCCCTCCAGGTTTTCCACCTGGACCAGCAGGCACATCTGCTCGTCGGCGTGGTTCAGGTACTCCGCCACGCTGTTCCAGCGCGAGGCCCGGGCCAGCGCACTGCCGACCCCGCGTACGCCCGCCGGCGGATAGCGCACGGCGCGCACCAGCCCTTCGGCCTGGGCGGCGCTGTCGACCATCGGTACCAGCAGGGTCTGCGCGCCGATGTCGAGCAATTGCTTGATCAGCGCAGTGTCGCCCTGCACCGGGCGGATCACCGGCTGGCCGGGGTAGGGCGCCAGCGCCTGCAACTGGCCGAGCAGGCTGCGCAGGTCGTTGGGCGCGTGCTCGCCGTCCAGCAGCAGCCAGTCGAAGCCGGCGTTGGCGGCCAGCTCCGCGCAGTAGGGATCGGCCAGGCCGAGCCACAGGCCGATCTGCGCCTCGCCGCTGCGCAGGCGTTGCTTGAAGCGATTGACGGGCAGGTCCATGGAAATGCCTCCTCAGACGAAACGGCAGGAGATGCTGCCGAGCAGGTCGTAGTCGACGTGGAAGGTGTCCCCCGGCGCGGCCGCCACCGGGCGGGTGAAGGAGCCGCCGAGGATCACCTGGCCGGCCTCCAGGCAGACGCCGTAGGGCGCCAGCTTGTTGGCCAGCCAGGCGACGCCCTTGGCCGGGTGGTTGAGCACCGCGGCGGAGACGCCAGACTCCTCGATCACGCCATTGCGGTAGAGGATCGCCGGTACCCGCCGCAGGTCGATATCGCCTGGCCGCACGGCCCGGCCGCCCATCACCACGCCGGCGTTGGCGGCGTTGTCGGAGATGGTGTCGAAGACCTTGCGCGTGACTTTCGTTTGCGGGTCGACCTGCTGGATGCGCGCATCGATGATTTCCAGCGCCGGGATCACCCACTCGGTGGCCTCGAGCACGTCGAACAGGGTGCAGCCCGGTCCCTTCAGCGGCTTGCCGAGGATGAACGCCAGCTCCACCTCGACCCGCGGCACGATGAAGCGCTGGAAGGGGATGTCGCTGCCCTCCTCGAAGAACATGTCGTCGAGCAAGGCGCCGTAGTCCGGCTCGCTGATGTTCGACGAGACCTGCATGGCGCGCGAGGTCAGGCCGATCTTGTGGCCCTTGAGCACGCGCCCGTCGGCGATCTTGCGCTCGACCCAGGCGCGCTGGATGGCGTAGGCGTCCTCGATGGCGATGTCCGGGTAGTCGAGGGAGAACTGCCTTACCTGCTGGCGCGAGCGTTCGGCGGCGTCGAGGCGGTTGGCGGCTTCCTGGATCAGACGGGGATCGAGCATGGTCGGGGTCTCTCGGTTCAGCGTGGGTTGACCACGGCGGCGGGGGTCCGCAGGACCAGGCCGGCGCCGAGGGCGATGAGGATGGCCAGCAGGTACAGGGCCAGGCTGGCGCTCTGGGTGGTGTCGCGCATCCAGCCGATCAGGTAGGGCGCGAGGAAGGCGGCGATGCTGCCGAAGGAACTGATCAGGGCGATTCCGGCGGCCAGGGTGGCGCTGGAAAGGAAGGCCGGCGGCAGTTGCCAGAACATCGGCAGGGCGGCGCTGGCGCCCATCCCGGCGATCACCAGGCCGCCCATCACCAGCCAGGCGCTGGTCGGTGCCAGGGCCGCCAGGCTGAGCCCGGCGGCGGCCATCAGCAACGGAATGCCCAGGTGCCAGCGGCGCTCGCGCAGGCGGTCGGAGGAACGGCCGATGAAGATCATGAAGGCGCAGCCGGCGAGATAGGGCACCGCGCTGAGCATGCCGATGCGGCTGTCCTGGGCGATGCCGGCGCCGTGGATCAGGCTCGGCATCCAGAACGCGATGGTGTTCACCGCCAGCATCACCGCGAAATAGATCGCCACCAGCAGCCACACCTGCGGATTGCTGAAGATGCCGGAGAAGGAGGTGATGGTCTTGCGCTGCTCCTCGCCGGCCAGTTCCTCGCGCAGCAGGTGCTTCTGCTCGTCGCTGAGCCACGCCACCCGTTCGAAGCTTTCCGGCAGCGAGCACCAGACCACCACGCCGAGCAACACAACCGGCAGGCCTTCGATCAGGAACATCCACTGCCAGCCGCGCAGTCCGAGGGCGTCATGGAAGCCTTCTAGGATCCAGCCCGAAAGCGGTCCGCCGATCACCCCGGCCATGGGCACGGCGATGGCGAACAGAGCGGTGATCTGCCCGCGTCGGCGCGCCGGGAACCAACGGTTCAGGTAGACCAGGATTCCGGGGAAGAAGCCGGCCTCGGCGACCCCCAGGAGAAAGCGCAGCAGGTAGAAGCCGCGTGCGGTCTCCACCAGCAGCATGGCGGTGGAGAGACAGCCCCAGACCAGCATCAGGCAGGCGATCCAGCGGCGCGGGCCGATCCGTTCCAGCATCAGGTTGCTGGGCAGGCCGAACAGCGCATAGGCGATGAAGAATAGCCCGGCGCCGAGACCGTAGACGGTGTCGCTGAAGTGCAGGTCGGCGCTCATCTGCAACTTGGCGAAACCGATGTTGATGCGGTCCAGATGGGCGAAGACGTAGCACACCAGCAGCAGCGGCATCAGCCGCCAGGTGACGCGGTCGTGGGTGCTGTCGCTGAGAGGCAGGGTGGTGCTGTTCAGGGTGCTGGCTGTGCTCATGATCTTGTACTTTTTGTGAGCGCCCGGACGTCCCGGCGACCTGTCGGTGGCCGGGAGGCGAGCTGGGTGAGTGCAGCGTTATGGCGGGCTGGTCAGTCCGCCGGGTTGTTCAGGAATTCATGCACGTTGTTGCGCTTGTAGTTCAGCTCCGCGTCCAGTTCGGTGAGTTCGAAGGACAGCGCCATCAGGCGTCGCGCCTGGAGCTCGGCGAAGTGCGCGGTGATCACCTCGAAAAGTGCCTCGGCGACTTGCCGGCGAGTCTCCAGGTCGCGACCGGCGCCGACTTTCAGGGTCATGTGGACGAAGGCGTAGTCGTGCCTGCCGTCGGCCATGCGCCAGGTGTCCAGGCGCACGCCGCGGCTGCGGATGCCGCCGAGCGGGAAAACGCCGCTGGCGCCGAGGCAGGCGTGGACCTTCTCGAACAGGCCGGGCAGGTCGGCTTCGGCTTCGATGTTGTCGGTGTATTCGGCGATGAAGTGCGGCATGGTGGCGTCCTCAGAGGCGGCTGGCGCAACTGGCGCCGGCCGGGTTGCCGGCCTGGGCGGCGGGGATCGCCGAGCCGTCCTGGGCGGTGACCGGGAATACCGCGTTGATCTGCCCGGTGCCGGAGGAGCCGAAGTAGGGCGTCACGACCTCCGCCTTGCCGTCGTAGGCCGACCAGCCGAGGGCGCCGAGGAGCATCGCGGTGTCGTGCATGAAGCCTTCGCCATGGCCCTTGGAGGCGTACTCGGGGAGCATCCCGCAGAACTCGGCCCAGCGGCCCTCCTGCCACATCTGCACGACTTCATGATCGAGAACCTCGAGGAACGGGCTCCAGATGCGGTCGGAGAAGTCCGGCGCCTGGCCGTTCTGGGCGAAGCGGTGGGACAGCGAGCCGCTGGCGAGGAACGCCACCGTGCCGTCGTAGTGCTCTTCCACCGCCTTGCGCATGGCCCAGCCCAGGCGCGCGCTGTCGTTCAGGTAATGCACGGTGCACAGGGCGGAGACCGAGACCACCTTGAAGTGGCGGTCCTGGTTCATGTAGCGCATCGGTACCAGGGTGCCGTACTCCGGGCCGAGGGTGGTGGCGTCGTGGGCCAGGGTCTCCACGCCGAGCGCGTTGCAGCCCTCGGCGAGGATGCGGCCCAGCTCCGGGTTGCCGGGGAAGCCGTACTCCATGTTGGCGATGAAGTGCGGCAACTCGTTGCTGGTGTAGAGCCCCTCGAAGTGCGGCGCGCAGTTGATGTGGTAGCCGGCGTTGACCAGCCAGTGGGTGTCGAACACCACGATGGTGTCGACCCCCAGTTCGCGGCAGCGCCGGCCGATCTCGCGGTGCCCGTCGATCGCCGGCTGGCGGCAGCCGTGGCGCGGGCCGGGCAGCTCGGACAGGTACAGCGAGGGTACGTGGGTGATCTTGGCAGCCAGAGCGACTTTGCCCATGACGATTCTCCTGGTGGCCCGTTGGGCCTGGCAGCGGGCGCGGCCGTTGGCGGCTGGCCCGGATTCTTCTGATTGTGTCTGCACGCCGGCGCTGCTGGCGGCCTCGGGCGGCCGCTCTGCACGAGCGCGCCCTACACGCCCCAGCGGGGGATGTGATGGCTGCCCATGGATATACACACGTTCTTGATCTCGGCGAATACCTCGAAGCTGTATTCCCCGCCTTCGCGTCCGGTGCCCGAGGCCTTCACCCCGCCGAACGGCTGGCGCAGGTCGCGCACGTTCTGGCTGTTGATGAAGACCATCCCGGCCTCGATGCCGCGTGCCAGGCGATGGGCCTTGCCGATGTCCTGGGTCCAGATGTAGGAGGCCAGGCCGTATTCCACGTCGTTGGCCAGGCGCAGCGCCTCGGCTTCGTCCTTGAACGGGATCAGGCAGACCACCGGGCCGAAGATCTCCTCCTGGGCGATGCGCATGCGGTTGTCCACGTCGGCGAACACCGTGGGCTGGATGAACTGCCCCTTGCTCAGGTGCGCCGGCAGGCCGGCCGGACGCTCCAGGCCGCCGGCCACCAGGGTGGCGCCTTCCTCGAGGCCGATGCGGATGTAGCCGGTGACCTTGTCGTAGTGGGCCTGGGTGATCATCGAGCCGACCTGGGTCTTCGGGTCCTGCGGATCGCCGACGATCAGGCGCCTGGCGCGTGCGGCGAACTCGGCGACGAACTGCGGGTAGACGCTTTCCTGGACGAAGATGCGACTGCCGGCGGTGCAGCGCTCGCCGTTCAGCGAGAAGATGGTGAACAGAGCGGCGTCCAGCGCCCGCTCGAGGTCGGCGTCTTCGAAGACCAGCACCGGCGACTTGCCGCCCAGTTCCATCGAGTATTTCTTGATCCCGGCCGCCTCCATGATCCGTCGCCCGGTGGCGGTGCCGCCGGTGAAGGACACCGCGCGCACGTCGCGGTGGCGAACCAGCGCGTCGCCGGCGCTGGCGCCGTAGCCCTGGACCACGTTGAACACCCCCGGCGGAATGCCCGCCTCGTGCACCAGGCGGCCCAGCTCGTTGGCGGTCAGCGGCGACAGCTCGGACATCTTCAGCACCGCCGTGTTGCCCAGCGCCAGGCACGGCGCGGTCTTCCAGGTGGCGGTCATGAACGGTACGTTCCACGGCGAGACCAGGCCGCAGACGCCCACCGGCTGGTACAGGGTGTAGTTGAGCATCTGGTCGTCGACCGGATAGCTGTGCCCGTTCATCCGCGTGCAGACTTCGGCGAAGAACTCGAAGTTGTGCGAGGCGCGCGGGATCAGTACGTTCTTCGTCTGGTGGATCGGCAGGCCGGTGTCGAGGGTCTCAAGTTCCGCCAGGTGCGGCACGTTCCGGTCGATCAGCTCGCCGAGCCGGCGCATCAGGCGCGCGCGCTCCTTGGCCGGGGTATTGGCCCATTTCGGGAAGGCTTCGCGGGCCGCCGCCACCGCCGCGTCGATTTCCGCCGCGCCGCCGCTGGCAACCTCGCCGATCAGCTCGCCGGTGGCCGGGTTGTAGTTCTCGAAGACGTCTTTGCTTTCGACCTCGCGGCCATTGATCCAGTGTTTGATCATTCTGCGTGCTCCTGTGCGCGGGCGCGGAAGAATTCGGCCTCGCTGACGATTCGGTTGACCAGGCGACCGACGCCTTCCACCTCCACCACCACTTCGTCGCCGGGGACCACGTCGGACAGGCCTTCCGGGGTGCCGGTGGCGATCATGTCGCCCGGCTGCAGGGTCATGAAGCTGGAGAAGTATTCGATCAGGTAGGGAATGTCGAAGATCATGTCCGCGGTGCTGCCTTCCTGGCGCAGCTCGCCGTTGACCCAGGTGCGCAGGACCAGCCGGTTCGGCTCGGGAACCTCGGCCGCGTCGACGATCCACGGCCCCACCGGGGTGGTGGCGTCGCGGTTCTTCACCCGCAGGTTGGGCCGGTAGTAGTTCTCCAGGTAGTCGCGGATCGCGTAGTCGTTGCACACCGTGTAGCCGGCCAGGTAGCCGAGGGTGTCCTCGCGGCGGACGTTGCGCGCCGGCTTGCCGATCACCGCCACCAGTTCGCACTCGTAGTGCATGTAGTCGACGTTGTCCGGACGCCAGCTGACCTGGCGGTGGCCGGTGTAGGTGCCCGGCGACTTGATGAACGCCAGCGGTTCGCTGGGCGCCTTGAACGACAGTTCGGCGGCATGGTCGGCGTAGTTCAGGCCGAGGGCGAACATGCTCCCGGTGGCCGGCGGCAGCCACTCCACCCGGTCCTCGGCGAGCAGGGTGCCGTCGGCCAGGCGGACGGCGTTGGCGTCTTCCACGGTGACCTGGTGAACCCGGCCCTGGTAGCGGATGCGTGCGTGTTTCATGGTCGGTTCCTCATTCCGCGACGATGCTGTTGGCGAGGCGGCCGAGGCCGTCGATCTCGACCTCGACGCGGTCGCCGGGATGCACGTCGACGCGCCCTTCGGGGGTGCCGGTGATCAGCACGTCGCCGGCGTGCAGGGTCATGAACTCGCTGATCTCGGCGATCAGCCGCGGGATGTCGCGCACCAGGTTGGCGGTGTTGTTGCGTTGGCGCAGTTCGCCGTTGACGTACAGCTTCAGCTCCAGCGCATGGGGATCGGCGATCTCTTGCGCCGGCACCAGTTGCGGACCGAACGGGCAGAAGCCGTCGCGGCACTTGGCTTTCACCGCCGGACGGTAGTAGCTGTCTTCCGGCAGGCTGAACTCGTTGACGATCACGTAGCCGGCGACATGCGCCATGGCCTCTTCCTCCTTCACCCGGCTGGCGTCGCGAGCGATCACCACGCCCAGCGCCGGGCCCGGTTGCAGGCGCTCGACGCCGCGCGGGAAGAGCACCGGGGCGTCGTGCTCGTTGCGGGTATTCGGTGTCTTGATGAACAACACCGGCTTCACTGGCGGCTTCTGGTAGGGCGGCTGCTGGAACTCCGGCAGGCGGCTGTCGAGCAGGCCCTTGTAGTTCAGCGCGACGCCGAACAGGGTGCCGGCGGCGACGTCATTCAGTGCGCGGCTCATTGTGGTGGTGTCTCCTGGCGCGATAAGCGAACGGCGAGGGGGCCGTCCTGGCGAAAACTCGTTAATGTGTTAACGTTATATTTAACATGTTAATGATCGTCAACCCCGGTTGCTGCGCCATTCGTCCCGGGGAGGTGGCAAGAGGCGCCGTCTGCGGTATACGGATGCCCGCGACGGCTTGCGTGCGCAGCCGGGAAGAACAACAAAGAGAAGATCGCCATGCCAGAGCGCCAGCCGATCCCCAACATCAACATCGGGCAGGTCTACGACCAGCGCTATGCCGACGCCGAGGTGCACTACGATGCGCTGGGCAACCTGGCCGGATTCTTCGGTCGCAACATGCCGGTGCACCGGCACGACCGTTTCTTCCAGGTGCACTACGTGAAGAACGGCGCGGTGCGGGTCTATCTCGACGAGCGCCAGTACCTGGAGTCGGGGCCGATGTTCTTCCTCACCCCGCCGACCGTGCCGCACGCCTTCGTCACCGAGGCGGACGCCGATGGCCATGTGCTGACCGTGCGCCAGCAACTGGTGTGGAGCCTCACCGAGGCCGAGCCGGGCCTGGCGCCCGGCCCGCAGGTGGCGCCGGCCTGCGTGGCGCTGGGCAACCTGGAGGGCGGCGCGGCCGAGGAGGCGGCGCGCCTGGCGCTGCTCTTCGAGCAGTTGCGCAGCGAGTCGATGGCCAGCCGTCCCGGCCGCCAGCAGATGCTGCTGGCGCTGACCCGCCTGGTCATGATCAGCCTGCTGCGTCTCTCGGCCAATTCGGTGGCTGCGCGGCCGATGCGCCACGAAGACCTGCAGATCTTCCAGCGCTTCAACGCGCTGATCGAGGAGCGCTATGCCGAGCACTGGCCGCTGTCGCTCTACGCCAGCCGCATCGGCGTCACCGAGGCGCGCCTCAACGACGTCTGCCGGCGCATCGCCGACCTGCCGTCGAAGCGCCTGGTGTACGAACGGCTTATGCAGGAGTCCAAGCGCCTGCTGCTGTTCACCGGCGGCTCGGTGAACGAGATCTGCTACCAGCTCGGCTTCAAGGACCCGGCCTACTTCAGTCGTTTCTTCGTGCGTTACGCGGGGCTCACCCCCAGCGCTTACCGCCAGCGACAGGCCGACGGGGAGTCCCGTCGCTGAGCGGGTGGGCGGGTATACTCGCGCTCCCACTCGAACAGGAAGCGTTTCTCCATGCATGATGCAGCCACCTCCATGCCGCCGCAGGCTCCCTCCACCTGGGCCGACTACCTTGCCGGCTACCGCTGGCGAGGGCAGGGCGAAGGATGTTCCGCGGCCACTGTCCACCGCCTGGAGGTTGCGCGGCGGCCGACCCTGTTCGTCAAGCAGGAAGTGCTGTCCGCACATGCCGAGCTGCCCGCCGAAATCGCCCGCCTGCGCTGGCTGCACGGGGCCGGCATCGATTGCCCGCAGGTGCTGAACGAAACCCAGAGCGACGGCCGGCAATGGCTGCTGATGAGCGCCGTGCCGGGGGACACGCTGTCCGCGCTGGCGCAGCGCGGCGAGCTGGAGCCCGAGCGCCTGGTGCGCCTGGTGGCCGCCGCCCTGCGCCGGCTGCACGATCTCGATCCGGCTGCCTGTCCCTTCGACCATCGCCTGGAGCGGCGTCTGGACACCGTGCGCCAGCGGGTCGAGGCCGGGCTGGTGGACGAGGCGGACTTCGACGACGACCATCGCGGTCGCAGCGCCACGGAGCTGTACCGCCTGCTGCTCGACCGGCGTCCGGCGGTCGAAGACCTGGTGGTCGCCCATGGCGACGCCTGCCTGCCAAATCTGCTGGCGGAGGGGCGGCGCTTCAGCGGCTTCATCGATTGCGGGCGGCTCGGCGTCGCCGACCGGCACCAGGACCTGGCCCTGGCCGCGCGGGACATCGAGGCCGAACTCGGCGCGGCCTGGGCCGAGGCCTTCCTCGTCGAATACGGCGGCGATATCGACGGCGAACGGCTGGCGTACTTCAGGCTATTGGACGAGTTCTTCTAGAGTAGGGCCGGTTCGGATCCGGACTGGATTCGGCCTGCCGTTGCACGAAAACGAGGTACAACGGCATCGGCCACTATCGCCAACGCCACCGCGCGCCCTCGCTCGTTCCGCGGAGTCGCCGGTTCAGTTCAGCCGGTACTGCGCCAGTTCCTTCGCCGAAAGCACGCGCATCCGTTTGGGATCGGTGCTTTGCATGGCCTGTACCAAGGTGCTGGGGATATCCATTTCGCGGAAGTAGGCGGCGGAGTCGTAGCGCATGCCGTTGGCCGAGCGCGAGTGCAGCGAGTCGCCGTGGGCGTAGTAGGGACGGTGCAGGCCGACGTAGCCGCGTACGGTCTTGCGCTTGCCGGCCGCCAGCAGGTAGACGCAGGTGCCCTGGCAGACGCTGCTCGACGGCACCAGCGCGTCGAAGCCGGATTCGCGCAGCAGGCGGCCCATGCGGATCGCCTCCGGCACGCTGCCGCCGATGCTGTTCAGCAGGAGCAGCTTACGCGAGTAGGTTCCCGGATTGTTGCGCAAACCCTTGAGCAGCGTCTCGTAGTCGCCCGGCGCGATCTCCTCCGAGACGCGGACCGTCAGCACCCGCCCTATGCTCTTGTGTTGCAGCGAATGCACTTCGACCCTGGCCAGTGCGGGAGTCGCGCAGAACACGGCGAGGCAGGCGAGGACGGTCCGGAGGCGGAGGCGGGGCATGGAACGGGGCGATCCTGTCAGACGGCGATGGCTGCCGAAGATACCTGCAAGCGTTGCATTGTGCACGGTCCTCGTCGTCAGGACGAGGAGCCGGTCTCCGCCTGGCGCACCGGCAGGCGCAGGCAGAAGGTGATGACGTCGTCGCGGCAGTCCACGTCGATACGCCCCTGGTGGGCCTGGGCGATGGCCTGGGAGATGTACAGGCCGATACCGAGGCCGTTGCGGTTGCGCTGGTTGTCCGCCGACTCGCGCTTGAACGGTTCGAACAGGTTGGCCAGTTGCGCTTCGGAGAGGCCGCTGGTTTCGTTGAGCACGCTCAGGCACACCTCGTCGCCCTGGCGGGTCAGGGTGACCAGCACCGGCCGGCCGGGCAGGCCGTGATGACGGGCGTTGCTCAGCAGGTTGGCGGCGACCTGGGCGTAGCGGTCCGGGTCGACCACGGCACGAACCTGCGGGTCGATGGCGATCTCGATCACCAGGCCGGGATAGGCGACGTCGGTTTCGCAGACGATCTGCCGCACCAGTTGCGAGACGTCGGTGTCGACCGGGTTCACGGTGAGGCCGATGCCCGATTGCAGGCGGCTCATGTCGAGGATCTGGCTGACCAGCCGTTCCATGCGGCTGCTGGACGCGGAAATGTGTTGGCGCAGTTCGGTGGTGCGGGTGTCGCTGGAGGACAGCAGGGCCGCCGCCATGGAGATCGACTGCAACGGGTTGCGCAGGTCGTGGCCGAGCACCGCGATCAGGCGCTGGCGCATGCGGTCGACCTCGGCCGCATGGTTGAGGCACAGTTCCATCAGGTCCAGGCGCAGCTTTTCGGCGATCGCCAGGTCGGTTTCGCTCCAGGGCGTGGAGTGGCCGCGGACCACTTCCTCCCAGGCCTCGAACGAGCCGCGCGGGGTCAGCCGCGGGCCGGAGGGGCCGATGGTCAACAGCTTTTCCGGCTTGCCGCCCCAGCGGATGCGGTGCACTTCCTCGTGGCGGAACCAGAAGATCCAGCCCGATTCCTGGCGGTGGAAACGGATCGCCAGCACACCGCAGCAGTCGCCGCCGTCCGGAGAGTCCTCGCTGGGCTGCGGCCAGTTGTCGGTGTGGTAGATGTCCCGTTCCGGGTCGCGCTGCAGGCGTTGCAGGACATTCCCGGCCTGGCGCTCGAAGTCGCCGCGGATGCTCAGGGTGCGGCCGCCGAGCATGACCAGGGCGCCGTCGCAGGGAATCAGTGCGGCGATGCCATCGTCCGGGTGGGCCAGTGCGCCGAACAGGTCGTCGGCGTCCCGCGCGCGGCGAGCCAGGGCCAGCCTGCGCTCGGTGGACACGCGCAGCAGTTCGGCGATACGCCCCTGCTCCAGGCGCTCGACGATGGCGCTGCAGACCTGGGAGAAGATCTGGAACGACATGCGCACCGGGTAGGGAATCAGTTTGGGCGACATGTGATGGCAGGAGAACAGTCCCCAGAGCTTGCCGCCGACCACGATGGAGATGCTCATCGAGGCGCGCACGCCCATGTTGGTCAGGTATTCGCAGTGGATCGGCGAAACGCTGCGTAGCACGCTGTAGCTGAGATCGAACGATTCGTTGGTCTCCGGGTTCAGCGCGGGAAACACGCGCATCGGCGTATAGGCCACGTCGGCGATCAGCCTGATCGGGTTCTGGATGTACAGGCGACGCGCCTGGGCCGGGATGTCCGAGGCCGGGTAGCGTTGCCCCAGGTAGCTTTCGAGGTCTTCGCGACGGCTCTCGGCGACCACCTCGCCGGAGTCGTCATGACGGAAACGGTAGGCCATCACCCGGTCGTAGCCGGTCATCCGGCGCAGTTCGTCGGTGACGTTGCTGAGCAGGCTGGCGGTGTCGTTGTGCAACTGGACCTGGGCGATGATGCGCTGGGCGTTGAGGGTGAAGGAGGTGATCGACAGCGTGTCCGCGGTGCGGATCTCGAACTCCAGGTAGAACACTTCCTTGTAGCTGTGGCCGATCACGTCGAACAGGTGTTCGCCGATCCGCGTCTCGACGCTGTTCGACCATGGGCCGTTGCCGGTCAGTCCCTCTTCGAGCATGCGCAGGACCTCCGGCCCCACCTGCTCCTGCGTCAGGTAGGAACCCGGCGAGGCGACGAAACCCAGTAGCGCCTGGATGTTCTCGCTTGCCGCGAGGACCATGCCGTCCGCGCGCAGGGCGATCAGCGCCCCGTGCGGCTGGATCGCGCCAGGCACGTGGATGGGTTCGTCCTCGCAGTTCGCCAGGGTAACCGGGGTGATGCTCGTCATCTATCGTCCAGCCTGGTCTCCAGGCAGTCAGGCTTCGTCGAGAACCCATCGACGAAACGAAAGGAATGTAGCCTGTGCCGCATCCTGCGCAAGGCCGATGGCTTCGGGGCTGTCGATCTGCCGGGCGAGCTGTTCGAGAAACTCCTGCCAGCGCACCCCGGTTGCCTGGCCGTAGCCCCGCAACCACTGTAGCGGCAGACCGGGCAGGCGTGGAGCTAGTCGTTTGTAGAGATACGCGCCGCCCAGCGTCGCGCCTTCCATCACGTAGGCCACCCCGAAGACCTCCGCGGCCCGTGTCGCATTCGGCAGGTCGGCGCAGCGCGGTAGCGCCTCCACCTGCGCGCGGCTCATGCCGCCGGCCAGCAGGTCGCTTTCCAGCCAGGTGCTCTTGACCAGCCGCGCGTCGGCCCGCAGCGCCGCCGGCCAGCCGCTGCGGTTGTCGCGCAGCGCGCGCTCCAGAGGCTCCAGCCAGCCAAGGATGCGTCCGGCATGGTCGAGGTAGGCGCGGTCGTCGAGATCGTCGTCGCCCAACGGCGAACGGCGGTCCAGTTCTGCGTGCAGGTCACGGGTGGCGTCGCGGAGTGCGGCGAGGGCTGGCGATGGAGATGGGGACATGAGGTCAGGGCCAGCGATTCGAGGCATGAACGGAAAAGAGTAGCAGGAAGCCGTACGCCCGGCTCGGAATAAATGGGCATCCCCGCGCGCGGCGCAGGGATGCCGGAGCGGGCGCGCTCAGGCCGCCTCGGTCTGCACCACCCGGTAGCAGGGGACGTAGGCCGCGCCGCCGGGCAGCTTCATCCGGTGCTGCTTGACGAAGGCCTGCAGCAGGCGGTCCAGCGGCAGCATCACCGCTGGGTCGCCGTGGATCTCGTAGGGCCCGTATTGCTCGATCATGCGGATGCCGTTGTCCTTGACGTTGCCGGCGACGATTCCGGAAAACGCGCGGCGCAGGTTGGCCGCCAACTCGTGGGGCGGCAGGCTGCGGCTGAGCTGGAGGCTGGCCATGTTCTCGTGGGTCGGCTCGAACGGGCGCTGGAAGCTTTCATCGATCTTCAGCATCCAGTTGAAGTGGAAGGCGTCGTTGCGCTCGCGGCGGAACTGCTTCACTTCCTTCAGGCCCTGGGCCATCTGCTTGGCCACCTCGGCCGGGTCGTCGATGACGATCCGGTAGTGGCGCTGCGCCGCATGGCCGAGGGTCGCCCCGACGAATTCATGGAGCTGCTGCAGGTAGGCTTCGGCGCTGCGGGGACCGGTGAGGATGACCGGGAAGGGCAGGTCCTGGTTGTCCGGGTGCATGAGGATGCCCAGCAGGTAGAGGAACTCTTCCGCGGTCCCGGCGCCGCCGGGGAAGATGATGACCCCGTGGCCGACGCGGACGAAGGCTTCCAGGCGCTTCTCGATGTCCGGGAGTATCACCAGTTCGTTGACGATCGGGTTCGGCGCCTCGGCGGCGATGATTCCCGGTTCGGTCAGGCCCAGGTAGCGACCGCCGACGATGCGCTGCTTGGCGTGGCTGATGGTGGCGCCCTTCATCGGTCCCTTCATCACCCCCGGTCCGCAGCCGGTGCAGACGTCCAGGCTGCGCAGGCCGAGCTCATGGCCGACCTTCTTGGTGTACTTGTATTCCTCGCTGCTGATCGAATGACCGCCCCAGCAGACGACGATCTTCGGCTCGACGCCGGGGCGCAGCGTACGGGCGTTGCGCAGCAGCTGGAAGACGTAGTCGGTGAGGCCCTGGGAACTGTCCAGGTCGACGTGCTGGCTGTCCAGCCCGCTCTGGGTATAGACGATGTCGCGCAGGGCGCTGAACAGCATCTCGCGAGTACTGGCGATCATCTCGCCATCGACGAAGGCGTCGGCCGGCGCGTTGATCAGCTCCAGGCGCACGCCGCGGTCCTGCTGGTGGATACGCACCTCGAAGTCCTTGTAGGCGTCGAGGATGGTCTTGGCGTTGTCGCTGTGGGCGCCGGTATTGAGGATCGCCAGGGCGCACTGGCGGAACAGTTGGTAGGTCTTGCCGTTGGCGGTTTCGCTCAGTTGTTGCACTTCGCGTTGGGAGAGGGTTTCCAGCGTGCCTTTCGGACTGACCGAGGCGTTGATCACAGGGCGATGAGACATGTGCGATTCCATGCAGGGGATGCGGCGGCGTAGAAGAGCCGCGGCATCCGGATAAGGGAGCGCCGGGCAGGTTGCGTGCCGGGGGAGAGGGCGATCAGCCGTCGGAGTGGGGCGACGAGGCAACCGTGCGCTGGGGCTTGGCTCCAGGGTCTTGGTTAAATGTAATAGCGAGAACCTGACTGATCTGACAAGGAAAATCTCGAATTTATCTGTCGCCGGCCTGGCACCGGGGAAATCCTGCCACTAGCCGTGGACGAAAAGATCCGGCATCGGCTGGGATAATCGACTCTTCTCCTGATATCGTTGCGTTTCCGCCGGATGCTCGGCCAGTCGAAGGGAGGAACGAAGCATGTCGTATGAACAGTCCAGCAGCGTACCTAGCGACTTTCTTTCCTCCTTTTTCCAAGAGCCTGTCATCCATGATCGAACTCAGAACCATCACCCGCGACGATTGGGAAACCTGCATTGACCTGAAGGTCGCCCGCCACCAGGCGCACTTCGTCGCTTCCAACCTCTATTCGCTGGCCCAGAGCCGCTTCCTGCCGGGGTTCCGCGCGGTCGGCATCCACCACGGCGGGCGCATGGTCGGCTTCGCCCTCTACGGCCCCGACGCCGACGACGGCCACTACTGGCTCTACCGCCTGATGATCGACCGCCGCTACCAGGGCAAGGGGCATGGCCGCGCCGCCCTGCAACGGATCATCGCCAGCGTGCGCCGGACGAGGCGGCGCAGCGATCGCCTGATGGTCGCCTACGCCGTCGACAACGACGTGGCTCGCCAGCTTTATCGGGACGCCGGCTTCGTCGAACAGGGCCTCGCGCCCTGGGGCGAGACGATGGCCTGCCTGATGCTGCCGGAGCCGTCCCATCGCTCCGGGAAGGTCGCCGGAGCGCCGGGCGGGCGTGCAGCGCACGGCGTCCCGGCGTAGAATCGCGGGATTCGGCAGTTCCCTCCAATACCTATAACGACCATCCAACGCACATCGCCGCCCCGGACCCTTGCGTCCGGGGCGTTTTCCGTCGTGCGTGGCGAGGGTCGCGGGACCTGCCCGTCCGCCCCCTGCTCCGGAACCGAACGCCCCATGGACAGCACCTCCGAAACCCGCAGCGGCAGCTGGCTGAGCGTGATCGCCCTGGCCCTGGCCGCCTTCATCTTCAACACCACGGAGTTCGTCCCGGTCGGCCTGCTCAGCGACATCGGCCACAGCTTCGAGATGCCCACCTCGCAGGTCGGCCTGATGTTGACCATCTATGCCTGGGTGGTGTCGCTGGCCTCGTTGCCGATGATGCTGCTGACCCGCAATATCGAGCGGCGCAAGCTGCTGGTCGGGGTATTCCTGCTGTTCATCGCCAGCCACGTGCTGTCCGGGCTGGCCTGGAGCTTCCAGGTGCTGATGCTCAGCCGGATCGGCATTGCCTTCGCCCACGCGGTGTTCTGGGCCATCACCGCTTCGCTGGCGGTGCGCGTGGCGCCGCCGGGACAGCAGGCCAAGGCGCTAGGGCTGCTGGCCACCGGCACCACCCTGGCGATGGTCCTGGGCATCCCGCTGGGGCGGGTGGTCGGCGAGGCCCTGGGCTGGCGTACCACCTTCATGGCCATCGCCGGACTCTCGGTGCTGACCCTGCTCTACCTGGCGCGCTCCCTGCCGCTGCTGCCAAGCCAGAACTCCGGTTCCCTGCGCAGCCTGCCGATGCTGTTCCGACGCCCGGCGCTGGTCTGCCTGTACGTGCTGACCGTGGTGGTGATCAGCGCCCAGTTCACCGCCTACAGCTACATCGAGCCCTTCGCCAAGCAGGTGGCGCGGATGAGCGGCGAGGCGACCACCCTGCTGCTGCTGTTGTTCGGCGGCGCCGGGATCTTCGGTTCGATCCTCTTCAGCCGCTACAGCGAGGCTTTCCCGCGAGGCTTCCTGCTGGCCGCGATCCTCGTCTTGGGCAGCAGCCTGGCGCTGCTGTTGCCGCTGTCCGCGCAGCCGACCTGGCTGATGGCGCTCAGCCTGCTCTGGGGCATGTCGATCATGTGCTTCGGCCTGGCCCAGCAGTCCCGCGTCCTGCGCCTCGCCTCGGACGCCACCGACGTGGCCATGGCGCTGTTCTCCGGCCTGTACAACGTCGGCATCGGCGCCGGCGCGCTGCTCGGCAGCGTGGTCAGCGAACGCATGGGCCTGGCCTCGATCGGCAACGTCGGCGCCGCGCTGGCGCTGGCCGGCCTGCTGCTCGCCCTGTTCGCCGCACTGCGCTACGCGGAGGCGCTGAAAAGCACGTCGTTGTGAGCGGTCATACCTGGGGTCGGATGATTCGGCGGAGGAATCCGCCCGCTTGATCTAGTCTTCTGTGACGAAAAGGCGCAGGGAGTGCGGGATTGCCCCGCGCCGGGCCGGCGCAGGGACGGAATATCGGGTGAACGTACAACAGAGCAAGTTCAGGCTGAGCCGCTGGGCGGGCGCGACACTGGCGCTCGGACTGCTGCTGTCCGGGCTGGGCGCCTGGGGGCTGGCGCTGGTCAACGAGCAACAGGCGCGGATGGCGCTGGAACGCGAGGCGGAACTGCTGGCCGAGGCGGTGACCCGCCGCGTGGAACTCTACCAGTATGGCTTGCGTGGGGTGCGCGGTGCCTTGCTGACGGCGGGCGAGGCGCACATCGACCGCGAACTGTTCCGCCGCTACAGCCTGACCCGCGACATCGACCGCGAGTTTCCCGGCGCCCGCGGCTTCGGCTTCATACGCCGGGTGGCGGCCGCCGACGAGGCCGGGTTCCTGCGCCAGGCGCGGGCCGACGGCCAGCCGGAGTTCCGCATCCAGCAACTGACTCCGCACGATGGCGAGCGCTACGTCATCCAGTACATCGAGCCGGTGGCGCGCAACGGCCAGGCGTTGGGCCTGGACATCGCCTCGGAAGCCAATCGCCGGGAGGCCGCCCGCGCCGCCCTGGAGACCGGGCAGGTGCGCCTGACGGGGCCGATCACCCTGGTCCAGGCCAGCGGCTTGCGCCAGCAATCGTTCCTCATCCTGATGCCGATCTACCGCAGCGGCATCACTCCACCGCCGGGGCCCCAGCGCGAACTCGAAGGCTTCGGCTGGAGCTATGCGCCGCTGCTGACCGGCGAGGTGCTGGCCGGGTTGCCCATCGACAATGCGGCGATCCACCTCGAACTCAGCGACGTCACCGGCGACGGCGCTGCCGTACCCTTCTTCGTCAACGGCGCCGCGGCGCCGGCTCAACGCCTGTTCGGCCACATGCTGCGGCGGGAGATCTACGGTCGGCACTGGCAGATGGCGTTCAGCGCACTGCCGCTGTTCGTCCAGCGCCTGCACCAGCCTTCGCCGCGCATCCTGTTCCTGGCCGGCAGCCTGGTCAGCCTGTTGCTGGCGGCGCTGGTCAACGCCAGCGCCCTCGGCCGCCAGCGCCGGCATCGGGAGGCGGCGACCCAGGCGCGGCTGGCGGCGATCGTCGGCAATTCGGCGGACGGCATCATCGGCGTCGGCCTCGACGGCGTCATCAGCGACTGGAATCGCGGGGCCGAGGCGTTGTTCGGCTACCGCGAGGAGCAGGCGGTCGGGCGGCGGGTGGTGGACCTGCTGGTGCCGCCATCCAAGGAGAACGAGGAACTCGACATCCTCGCCCGCATCGCCCGTAAAGAACAGGTGGTCAGCTTCGATACCGTGCGCCGGCACCAGGATGGCCACCTGCTCGACGTGGCGGTGACCGTCTCGCCGATCCTCGGTCCGGACGGCGGCGTGGTCGGCGCCTCGAAGACCGTACGCGACATCTCCGCGAAGAAGGCCGCCGAGGCCCGCATCCGCGAGCTCAATACCGGCCTGGAGCACCAGATCGCCGAGCGTACCGCCGAACTGCGTCGGTTGAACGTACTGCTCGGCAGCGTGCTGCAGGCGGCGTCCGAGGTGTCGATCATCACCCTCGACCGCGACGGCATCATCAGCGGCTTCAATCTCGGTGCCGAGCGGATGCTCGGCTACCGCGCCGACGAGGTGGTCGGCAAGGCCTCGCCGACCCTGCTGCACAGCGAGCGGGAGTTGCTCGCCCGCGGCCAGGAGCTGGGCGAGGAGGGTTTCCGCGTGCTGGTGGCGCGGGCCGAACAGGAGGGCGCCGAGACCCGCGAATGGACCTATCTGCGCAAGGACGGCTCGCCGCTCAGCGTGACGCTTTCGGTTACCGTCCTGCGCGACGAGGCTGGGGCGATCAACGGCTACCTGGGCATCGCCGTCGATGTCACCGAATGGCGCAACGCCGAGCGCGAGATGGCCGCGGCGCGCGACCAGTTGCAAATGGCCGCCGACGTGGCGCGCCTGGGCATCTGGCGCTGGAACCTGGCCGACGACAGCCTGCAGTGGAACGAGCGCATGTGCGAGCTGTATGGCCAGCCGCTGGCGTTGCGCGACGGCGGCCTGGTCTACGAGCATTGGCGCAGCCGCCTGCATCCGGAAGACCTCGAGCGCACCGAGGCCAGCCTGCGCGCGGCGGTGGAGGGGCGCGGCAACTACGATGTGATCTTCCGCGTGGTGCTGCCCGACGGCGGCATCCGCTTCATCCAGGCCGGCGCGCAGGTCGAGCGCGACGCCGACGGCAACCCGCTGCAGGTCACCGGGATCAATATCGATATCACCAGCGACCAGCAACTGCAGGCGCGCCTGCGCGAGGCCAAGGAGCAGGCGGACGCCGCCAGCGCGGCGAAGTCGTCGTTCCTGGCGAACATGAGCCACGAGATCCGCACGCCGATGAATGCCGTGCTGGGCATGCTGCAACTGGCCCGGCAGACCGATCTCAACGAACGCCAGCGCGACTACCTGGACAAGGCCAGCTCGGCGGCAACCTCGTTGCTCGGCCTGCTCAACGACATCCTCGACTACTCGAAGATCGAGGCCGGCAAACTGGTCCTGGAAATGCTCCCCTTCGAGCTGGAGCCGCT
The DNA here is from genome assembly GCF_056782835.1 of Pseudomonas sp. 20-5. NCBI lineage: Bacteria > Pseudomonadati > Pseudomonadota > Gammaproteobacteria > Pseudomonadales > Pseudomonadaceae > Pseudomonas > Pseudomonas sp. 20-5. Next base: position 902,020 of record NZ_CM165584.1, read on the forward strand.
GATGCAGGACCTGGCCGTGGTGCTCTCCGGCAACCAGGGCGACAAGGACGTCGAGGTGATCTTCGACATCGATCCCGAGCTGCCCAGCGCGGTGGTCGGCGACCGCCTGCGCCTGCAGCAGATCCTCATCAACCTGGCCGGCAACGCACTGAAGTTCACCGCCCGCGGGCACGTCCTGGTGAGCTTGCGGCGTCTGGCGCACGACGCCCACCTGGTGCGCCTGCGGGTGCTGGTGGCGGACACCGGCATCGGCATCAGCGCGGAACAGCAGCAGCGCATCTTCGAAGGTTTCACCCAGGCCGAGGCGTCCACCTCGCGACGCTTCGGCGGCACCGGCCTCGGCCTGTTCATATGCAAACGCCTGGTCGACCTGATGGGCGGTGAATTGCGGGTCGAGAGCGCGCCGGGCAGCGGTAGCCGGTTCTGGTTCGACCTGGACCTCGACGTCGCCCACGACCAACCGCTGCGTGCGGCCTGCCCCGGGGCCGGCGAACCGCTGCGGCTGCTGGTGGCGGACGACAACCTGGTAGCCGGCGAGCTGCTCGAACGCACGGTCGGCGCCCTCGGCTGGCGCGCCGACTGCGTCGGCAGCGGCAGCGAGGCGGTGGCGCGGGTCCAGGCGGCGATGGCCGAGGGCCGTCGCTACGACGTGGTGCTGATGGATTGGCGCATGCCCGATCTCGACGGCCTCAGCGCGGCGCAACTGATCCGCCAGTTGCAGGGCGACCTGCCGCCGCCCATGGTGATCATGATCACTGCCTATGGCCGCGAGGTGCTGGCCGATGCGCGCGACCACAGCGCGCCGCCCTTCGTCGATTTTCTCACCAAGCCGGTCACGCCCAAGCAACTGGCCGACTCGGTGCTGCATGCGTTGCACGGCGAACAGGGCGCCCCGGCCAACCCGCCGCCGCGCCCGGTGGAGCGCACCCAGCGGTTGCGGGGCGTGCGTCTGCTGGTAGTGGAGGACAACGCGCTGAACCGCCAGGTCGCCGCCGAGCTGTTGAGCAGCGAGGGCGCCCGGGTGGCCCTCGCCGACGGCGGGCTGGCGGGCGTTCAGCAGGTGCTGGAGGCGAGCGTGCCGTTCGACGCGGTGCTGATGGACATGCAGATGCCGGATATCGATGGTCTCGAGGCGACCCGGAGAATCCGCGCCGACGGGCGCTTCGCCGGGCTGCCGATCCTGGCCATGACCGCCAACGCCTCGCTGGCCGACCGCGAAGCCTGCCTGGCGGCGGGCATGAACGACCATGTGGCGAAGCCGATCGACAAGGAGCGCCTGGTGCTTTGCCTGCTCGGTCATCTCGGCAGGAGCGGCGCCAGGGGCGCGCCGGCAACGGCAGCGGACGCGGGCGAACTGGTCGAGGCGCGGGGCGATATCGTCGGGCGTTTCGGCGGCAGCCTGGAGCTGATCGTCCAGGTGTTGCGGCGCTTCGTTCCGGACATGCAGGACCTCTTCGCCCAGCTCGAACGCCAGCTCGGCGAGGGCGATGTCCAGGGCAGCGCCGCGACCCTGCATACCATCAAGGGCAGCGCTTCCACCGTTGGCGCCAGCGCCCTGGCCGGCCGTGCCAGCGAGCTGGAGCAGGCCCTGCGCCGCGCCGATCCGCTGCGCGGCATGGAAATCCTCGCCGGCATCCGCCTCGACGAACTGCGCACCCTGTGCGATGCCTGCCTGCTCCGCCTGCAGGCGATGTTCGGCGACGTGCAGGCGGAGTCGGCGAGCTGAACCCCGGCGCGGTGGCCAGTCCCGCCAAGGATTCAGGCGGACCCGGGGCTCGCCTGCATCCGCTGCGGCCTGTAGGGCGAATAACGCCATGGGCGTTATCCGCCGATACTCCTGAAGCCCGCCCAGGTCTTGAGCGACATCCTCTTCCTGTCGTTCAGTGCCTTCAGGCGTCGCGCAGCAGGTCGTGGGCGTTGAGCAGGGCGTAGGCGACTTCCGGGCGCTTCTCCAGGCCGCGGCGGATGGCGGCGGGAATCGCCTGGCGGGTCTTGCGGCAGAGCCCCGGCTGCTCCTCGAAGCGCATGCGGATGCCGCGCATGCTGCGCACCTCGCCGAAGGCCGGGGCGATCCGCAGGCGGATGCCCAGTTGTTCCTCCATGCGCCGCAGCAGGTGTTCCAGGTCTTCCAGGCTGCGCAGGGCTTCCAGGCGGGCGGCCAGGCGCTGCTCTTCCTGGCGGGTCAGGAGGAGGATGCGACGGTCCGCGCCGGGCGCCTCCAGGCGCTCGCGTTCGCAGACGCAGGCGCCGGGCGGGCAGGGCTGGCGGAGGGGCGGGGAAGCGCTCATGGCACCATCATAGCCAGGACCGGCGTCCCGCGCCGCTACGCTCCGTCGCCCTCGCGAGCGCGCTTCAGCGCTTCAGCGCTTCAGCGGCACCTTGCCCTGCTGCTCCAGGCCGCTGAGGATGGCGTAGGCGATCTTCACCCGCTCGGCATTGGGATAGTTGCGGTTGGCCAGGATCACCAGGCCCAGGTCGCGGCCCGGGACGAACGCCACGTAGGCGCCGAAGCCGTTGGTGGAGCCGGTCTTGTTCAGCAGGCGCTGGCCCTCCAGCGCCTGTGGCGCGGGCAGCCTGGCGATCCTGTGTGGTTGCAGCGCCATCGGCGTCGAGTTGCCGGCCTGCAGGCGCTTCAGGGAGATCGGCCAGTCGTAGGCTTCCCAGCCCAGGCCCTGGGTCATGTCGCCGACCTTGTAGTAACCGCGATGAGTGGCATCGAGCGCCTGCGCCCAGGGCCTGTCCAGGCGCTCCGGATGCAGGTTGGCATCGACGAAGCGCAGCAGGTCGGCCGCGCTGGTCTTCACCCCGTAGCCTTCGGCATCCAGCGGGCCGGGACCGACCCGTAGCGGGCGGTCGTCCTTGCCGTAGCCCTGGGCGTACTGCGCCAGCGCCGCCTCGGGCACGTCGAGGTGGGTCTGTTCGAGGCCCAGTGCCGGGAACACTTGCTGCTCCATGAGCCGTTCGAACGGCTGGCCCAGGCTGCGCGCGGCGAGATAGCCGAACAGGCCGATGCTCGGGTTGGAATAGAGGCGCTGGCTGCCCGGCGCGTAGGTCGGCTGCCACTGGCGGTAGTAGTCGCGGATCTGTGCCTGGTCCTTCTGCACCGAGTCGGGGAACTGCAGCGGCAAGCCGCCGGCGGTATAGGTCGCGAGGTCGAGCAGGCTGATGCCGTCGAAGCGGCTGCCCTGCAGTGCCGGCCAGTGCTGGCTGGCGCGGTCGTCGAGGCGCATCTTGTCCTGGGTCAGGGCATAGCCGGCGAGGGTGGCGGTGAAGGTCTTGCTCACCGAGCCGATCTCGAACAGGGTCTCCGGCGTCACCCGGCGGCCGTCCTCTTTCGAGGCCAGCCCATAGCTGAAGTAATGCGGTTCTCCTTTCAGGCTGATGGCTACGGCCAGGCCCGGAATGTCATTGGCCTTCATCACCGGTTGTACGGCGGCGTCGACCAGTGCCTTCAGGCGATCCGCCGGGGCCTCGCCGGCAATGGCCGGGGTGGTGGCGAACAGCAGTGTGGAAGCGGCGATGCCGCACAGGCAGGGGAATCTGGTATCGCGCATGAGGATTGGCGTCCTTTGTCGTTGGCTGCATGAGAAACCGCCCCGGGAGCGCTCCTTGATCGGCGGGCGGGGAAAATCTAGGCTTGCGCAGGATTTGCGGCAAACGACGAATACTCGCGGCAGCCATTAGAAAAATTTGGAGCAGAGATTGGTTCGACCCCATTTGCCGCTGAACGCCCTGCGCGCCTTCGAAGCTTCGGCCCGGCACCTGAGCTTCACCCGCGCGGCCATCGAGCTGTGCGTGACCCAGGCGGCGGTCAGCCACCAGGTGAAGAGCCTCGAGGAGCGTCTCGGCGTGGCCCTGTTCAAGCGTCTGCCGCGCGGCCTCATGCTGACCCACGAGGGCGAGAGCCTGCTGCCGGTGCTGTGTGACTCCTTCGACCGCATCGCCGGCCTGCTGGAACGTTTCGAGGGTGGCCACTACCGGGACGTGCTCACCGTCGGCGCGGTCGGAACCTTCACGGTCGGTTGGCTGCTGCCGCGGCTGGAGGACTTCCAGGCGCGCCATCCCTTCATCGATCTGCGCCTGTCCACCCACAACAACCGCGTCGACATCGCCGCCGAGGGGCTCGACTACGCCATCCGCTTCGGCGGCGGCGCCTGGCACGGCACCGAGGCGCTGGCGTTGTTCGAGGCGCCGCTGACGGTGCTCTGCTGCCCGGAGGTCGCCGCCCAGTTGCACAGTCCCGCCGACCTGCTGCAGCACACCCTGCTGCGCTCCTACCGCGCCGACGAGTGGCCGCTGTGGTTCCAGGCGGCCGGACTGCCGGCGCACGCGCCACTGACCCGGAGCATCGTCTTCGACACCTCGCTGGCCATGCTCGAGGCGGCCCGCCAGGGTGTCGGCGTGGCCCTGGCGCCGGCGGCGATGTTTGCCCGGCAACTGGCCAGCGAGAGCATCCGGCGTCCGTTCGCCACCGAAGTGAGTACCGGCAGCTACTGGCTGACGCGCTTGCAGTCGCGGGGGGAGACCAGCGCGATGCTGGCGTTCCGGGGGTGGTTGCTGGAGATGGCTGCCGTTGAGGCGCGGGGGAGATAACGGTTATGCAGGCGATTCAAGTGTCGATGAAGAAGTAATCACCTTCCTCGCGCCTTTTTTTATACGCTCGGGCCCTCCCAAGGTTGATACGGTTTGAGGCGTTGGGGTTGTGATTGGAATTGCTGACGGCGTGGCGGATATGGACCGGCTCGTCGGCGTTGCTGATCGCTCCGCTAAGCGTCACTCCCAGGCTGGCGGCATAGGCCCGGCGTGCCGCAACGATCTCGCTCTCGAGCATGCCTGCTTTCCCTGCTGCGGCAACGACGGCAAGTTCGCATAGGCGGCCAGCCTTCCTCGGGGAAACCCTCAGGTCGGCGCCTGCGGACCACAGGGCAAGCAGCGCTTTGGATGGAGCACAGCCATTTCTGCTGTGCTCTTCGATTGTCTCCAGGAGCGGACTCATATGGCCTCTTGAAAACTGTCGGCGGATTGCCAGCAGTATCGACGATGGTGCGCTTAAAGCAACGCGGAGCAGGCGGAGATTGCGGCGAAGCGGCGGATAACGCTTCGCGTTATGCGCCCTACGGGAGCGGTGCTCGGCTTGCCGGCGGAAGGCGTCTACGGATTTCCGGTTCCCGCGTCGAAATAAGAGCCCGTGGACTTGGCCAGTCCCGTCCACATCTCGTCGAGATTGCGGAAGTTCCAGGCTTCCGCCGGCTCGAAGCCGACGATTCGGTCGGTCTGTCCGGCCCTACCCAGGTCTAGCACCTGCTGCGGGATCGGCACCTTCGAGCGGGCCGAGAAGAATACCTTGACCCGTGGCGTCAGCAGCGAGCGGCCGTGTTGTTCGAGGACCACGCCGAGGCGCCCGCTTTCCAGCCTGACCAGCGCGCCGACCGGGTAGATGCCCACCGCCTTGACGAAGGCGCGGAACACCTGCGGGTCGAAGTGCCCGTTCCATTCGGCCATGCGTCGGATCGCCTCGGCGGCGTTCCAGCCCTTCTTGTAGGGACGGTCGGAGGTGATCGCGTCGTAGACGTCGCACACCGCGCCCATTCGCGCCAGCAGGCTGATCTGCTCCTGCGCCAGGCCGAAGGGGTAGCCGGTGCCGTCGATGCGCTCGTGGTGGTGCAGGCAGACATCCACCACCAGGGCGCTGACCTGGCGGCAATCGAGCAGCATCCGCGCGCCGTTCTGCGGATGCCGGCGAACCAGGCCGAACTCCTGGTCGGTGAGCTTGCCGGGCTTGTTCAGGATCGGATCGGGCACCGCCATCTTGCCGATGTCGTGCAGCAGTCCGGCCAGCCCCGCCTCGCGTACCAGCGGGTCGGGCAGTTCGAGCTGGCGGGCGAGGGCGATCATCAGCGCACAGACCGCCACCGAATGCATGTAGGTGTATTCATCCGAGGTCTTCAGCCGTACCAGGCTGAGTAGCGCGTTGGGATGGCGCAGCACCGAGGCGGAGATTTCGTCCACCAGCTCCGATGCATGCGCGGTGTCGATGGCCTGGCCCATGCGCGCGTCGCGGAACATGCTGACCACGGCGGCCTTGGCACGGCTGCAGAGCAGGGCGGCGTGGCGGATTTCCTCCTCCAGGGCGACCCGCGCCGGCGAAGGGCCGGCCGGCATGGTGACCGGCAGGACCGCAGCGGCCGAGACCGCCGCTTCCTCCGGGAGGTCGAGGCCCTTGCTGGCATCGATCCAGACTTCCTTCACGGCGCTTTCGCGCAGGCGCTGCAGGTCGGCCTGGCTGTCGAGCAGGAAGCCACCTCTTTTCCAGAACGGGTGGTCCAGCCACGAGCCGCAAAGGCTCTGGACGAACATACCGAGGCGAAGCTGGGTTACCGGAATGCGTTTCAGCACGATGGGCTCGACCTCGAGACTGGGCCAGGTGGCTGTCTCCTAACGGTAGCCGAGATGGGCCGGCGGGAGTGAGAGATGCCCGGCACTTCGTCGGCATGCCCGCGCTCGATTGCGTATCGCTTTGTATCCATGCGCGGTTTCGATACCTCCGGCGTACAAATCCACGTGTCGGGCGATACACCCCCGATACATCTCCCAGGCGAAATGGCCACATCCGAACCGCGGCGCCCGGGACGACCCCAGAAGGTCCCGCCGCCCGGTTCGTACCGGCGCCCACCAGCGCCGCGCCTGCGGCCCGGCCGCGTTTACTGTGGAGAAGAAGCATGTCCGTTTTCGATTCGCGTCAAAAGACTTCCGCTAGCCTGCTCGGTGCCGTACTGGTGGGGGGAATGCTGCTCGGCGGTTCGGCGTTCGCCGTCGAGCCGCTGGGCCAGGGGCTGCAAGTGGCGGCGGCGAGCGCCGGCGAAGGCAAGTGCGGAGAAGGCAAGTGTGGTAGCGGCGGCTCCGCGAAGACCCCGGCCAAGGCCGGCGCCGAGGGCAAGTGCGGGGAGGGCAAGTGCGGCGACGCCTCCTTTGCCCGAACCGACACCGATCACGATGGCAAGGTCTCGCGCGCCGAGTTCCTCGCGGTGGCCAAGGACCGTGCCGGTGAGTTCGACAGCATCGATAGCGACCATGACGGCTTCATTTCCGAAGCCGAGGCCTACGAACACCTGCGCAAGACCTACGAGGCCAACGGCAAGCCGATGCCCGCCGGGCTGTTCAGCAAGCTGGAGCAAGGCCGGCACTGAGCCTTTCCACACCCTGGCGGCGCCCTCTCTTTCCCCTGGGAAAGCGGGGGCGTCGCCGTTTCCGGAGCTATCCCATGACCCTGATCGACAACGCCGCCGGCCTCGGCCTGAGGCGCGGCCTGCTTCCGCAACTGCTGGCGATGGCGCCCGGCGCGGTGGACTTCCTCGAATGCGCGCCGGACAACTGGATCGGCGTCGGCGGTGCCTTCGGTGCCGACCTGGAGCGCCTGGTGGAGCGCTTTCCACTGACCTGCCACGGTCTCTCGCTGTCCCTCGGCGGCTCCACACCGCTGGATGCCGCCTTCATCGAGCAGACCCGACGCTTCCTCGTCCGCCACCGGGTCGCGTTGTACAGCGAGCACCTCAGTTACTGTTCCGACGATGGCCATCTCTATGATCTGTTGCCGCTGCCGTTCACCGAGGCCGCGGTGCGTCACGTCGCGGCGCGCATCCGCGAGGCGCAGGAACGCCTGGAGCGGCGCATCGCGGTGGAGAACATTTCCTACTATGCAGCGCCGTACCGGGAGATGAGCGAGATCGAGTTCGTCAACGCGGTACTCGACGAGGCCGACTGCGACCTGTTGCTGGACGTCAACAACCTGTTCGTCAACGCCTGCAACCACGGCTACGACGCCCTCGACTTCCTCGCCCGGCTGCCGCCCGGGCGGGTCGCCGCCTACCATGTGGCGGGGCACTACGACGAGGCGCCGGACCTGAAGATCGACACCCATGGTGCCGCCGTGAAGCCCGGCGTCTGGGCCTTGCTCGGAGCCGCCTATCGTCGCTTCGGCGTGCGCCCGACCCTGCTCGAGCGGGACTTCAACTATCCGCCGCTGGGCGAACTGCTGCTGGAAGTGGAGCAGATCCGCCAATGGCAACGCGACGAGGGACGCCGTCATGGATGAGCGCCTGCGCCAACAGCAGTTCAGCCTCGCCCGGCACCTGCGCGACCCGCTTGGCAATGCGCCGCCGCCGGACATCGAAGAACGTCGCCTGCGGGTCTACCGCGAGCTGTTCTACAACGCCATCGAAGGCCTCCTTGCCAGCGGCTTCCCGCGCTTGCGCGGGCTGCTTGGCGAGCAGCAGTGGCATGGCCTGGTGCGCGAGTTCTATCGCGAGGAGAGAAGCCATACCCCCCTGTTCACCCGTATCGCCGGGGTCTTCGTCGACTACCTGCGGCAGCGGGGCGAGTATCGGCCGGCGTGGCAAGCCGAGTTGGCCCACTTCGAATGGAGCGAAACGCGCCTCTACCTGGCCGAGCCCGACGATCCGCCGTATCGGCGTGAAGGCGACCTGCTCGACGGGGTGCCGCTGCTGTCGAGCCTGGCGCTGCCGCTGGGCTATCGCTGGCCGGTGCATCGGCTCGAAGAGGACGTCGCGCTCGCCGAAGCGCCTGCGGAACCGACCCTGCTGTTGATGCACCGCGATTCCTCGCATCGCGTGCATACCGCGCGCCTGACTCCGCTGGCCTACCGCCTGCTGGAGTCGCTGGCGAGACGGCGCCTGAGCGGGCGCGAGCACCTGGCGGCGCTGGCGCTCGAGGCGCGGAGTGCACCCGGAGCGCTCGACGCGGCGGGGCTGGAGTTGCTGGCAGCGTTGCGGACCCAGGGTGTCGTGCTCGGAACCCTGGAACGCGATTGGGCGGGCGGATGACGACGCAGCCCTTGTGGAGTCGATGCATCGGCGGATAGCGCCTTTGGCGCTATCCGCCCTACGTGGTGGGTGGGACGGTCTTGGTGTAGGGCGGATAACCGCTTGCGGTTATCCGCCGGGGTGGGTCCGGTGTATCGGCGAATAGCGCCGTTGGCGCTATTCGCCCTACGCGGTGGGTGGGATGGTTCTGGCTTGCTGTGAAAAACCCCGGAGGCGATCGCGTTCCAGGGTTTTTCCGTGGCTGGCCGAATCCTAGCGGGACAGGCCCAGGCGCCGCCCGAGCCAGTGGTCCAGGCTCAGCTTCCCCGCCCCCGCCAACAGCAGCGGCAGCAGCGCCGCCAGGTAGATCGCCGGGAGCTTGAAATTGCCGAAGCCGTGGTCGGTGATCGAGTAGCCGCGGGCCAGTTCCGCCAGGCTCGACCACTCCGCCGGCCAGTGTACGGCGGCGGTCGCCACCAGGGTGACGACGATCAGCACCAGGGCGGTCAGGCGGGTACCGAGGCCGAGCAGGAGGAACAGCGCGCCGAGCAGTTCGGCCCACAGCGACAGTTCCCAGTTGAAGGCGGCGGGCAGGCGGTCGAAGGGAAAGGGGAAAGCCGACTGGATATCGCCGAACCAGTTCTCGCCGTTCCACTTTTCCCAACCGGACTCGAAGAACTCCCAGGCCAGGAACAGTCGCAGGGACAGGTCGGCGCTCCAGCCGCCGCAGCGGTCGAGCAGGGCGAAGGGTCGGCGCCAGGCGCGCAGGTCGGATGCTTGCATGATCGATGTCTCGTTGAGGGCGGTGGATGGGTCAGGCCGGCTGTACGTCGCGACGACGCAAGCGCACGGCGAGCTTGGCGGTGAGCTTGAGGACGATGGCGGAGAAGATCGTGGCGAACGCCAGTACGTACCAGCCGCCCATGGGGATGCGTTTGAAGAACGACAGGCAGAAGATGCCCGCCAGCACCCAGGTGCCGGTCGAGTGCAGGGCTTTCCAGGCGCGTGGGCCGAGCAGTCGGGCCGGGGTGCGGAAGGAGGTGAGGGTGAGCAGCAGGATGAACAGGTAGCCGATCGAGCCGGGGATGTTCGCCGCGACCGAGCGGCCGCTCCAGAATGTCTCGGGGAACAGCTTCCAGTAGGCCAGGATCAGCAAGGCGTGTACTGCGTGGGAGAAGGCGAAGGCCAGGCCCAGGTAGCGCCTTTCACGGAGCAGCGCGCGGGTCCCCGGGCCGGGCACCAGGGTCGCCAGCGAGGACGCGAGGAAAGCGGCGAGGAACAGCGCGAAGGAACTGCGCGCGGTGGCGCGGATGGCGCTGCGCAGGCCCTCCACCGGTTGCGCCTGGAGAGCCAGGACGAGGGCGGTCATGCACAGCACGGCGACGGCGAGGACGGCGAACAGTCGCCAGCCGTGCCAGGCGGATTGAGAGGTTGGGACGGTCATGGTGGGGCTCCTGGTTGCCGGGAGCGGCTCGGCGATGTGCCGCCGCTTCCCGTGGCCAGGAGTGTTGCAAGCGGGTTTATCCGCAGTGTGTCCGCCGAGGGCGGTTATGTATCGCTCTGTACAGGCGCCTCAGGGGTCCAGCTCGATGCGCGCGCAAAGCCCGCCGCCGGCGCGGTTGGCCAGGGTCAGGCGGCCGCCGAGGGCCAGGCTCAGCTGCTGCGCGATGGCCAGGCCGAGGCCGGTGCCGCCGGTGTCGCGATTGCGCGAGTTTTCCACCCGGTAGAAGGGCTTGAGCACCTCGTCGAGTTCCTCGGCGGGAATCCCCGGGCCATTGTCCAGCACCTGGATTCGCGTGCCGCCATCGGTACGGCGTTCCACTTCCAGGCGCGCGGCGCCGGCGAACTTCAGCGCATTGTCGACCAGGTTCACCAGCACTCGGCGCAGGGCGTGCGGACGGGTGTCGATCACCGCGCCGGTACGGCCGTCGAGTTGTACCTGCTTGCCGCTGTCCTGGTAGTCGAAGACCAGGCTGTCGAGGAAGGCGTCGAGGTCCACCCGGCAACTGGTTTCGGTGCTGCCGTGCATGCTGCGGGCATAGGCCACGCCTTCGCGGACCAGGTGCTGCATCTCTTCGAGATCGTTCCACAGCTTGTCCCTGTCGCTGGAGGCGTCCATGAACTCGACGCGCAGCTTCATCCGCGTGATCGGCGTCTGCAGGTCGTGGGAAATCGCCGCGAGCAACTGCATGCGCTCCTTGAGGTAGTCGGCGATGCGCGCCTGCATGGCATTGAAGGCCGCCGCCGCATGCGCCACTTCGCGTGGGCCGGTTTCCGCGAGAGGCTGTGCCGGACGATTCGGATCGAGATGTTCCACGGCCTTCACCAGCCGGGTCAGCGGGCCGATGGCGGTGCGCACCGCGAGGCCGGTGCAGAGCAGCAGCAGGAGCAACTGCACCAGCAGTACCAGCGGCAGCCAGCCGGACAGCGGCACCGGGGCCGGCGTGACGTCGATGGTCAGCGGGCTGCCGTCGCGCAGGCGCAGGAGGACCTGGAAGTGCGGACGGCTGTCGGCCACCGTGCGCAGGGTCAGCGGGTATTGACCGTCGAGGGCGCGTTCGATGGAGTGCGCGGCAACCGGCGCGTCGGCCAGCGCCAGCGGCTGGCCGGGCTCGCCGGCGTCGAGGCGATAGCGGTAGGTGCGTCGTTCCAGGCGCGGCAGCCAGGCCTCGCGCTCGGCGGGCGTCAGGCGGTCGAGCATGGCTACCGAGATCGCCACGTCCTGTTCGAGGCTGTCGAGCATCATGTGCTTCGCGGTCTGGTAGCGCTCGTAGAACTGCGAGGCGAAGGACAGCCCGTAGGCCAGCACCAGCCCGGCGAAGAGGATCAGCGCCAGGCGCGCGGCGAGGCTGCGCGGGCGCGGCACGGCGAGCTTCATGGATGGGCCTCGACCAGTCGCACCGGCAGCGAGAACACATAGCCCTCGCTGCGCACGGTCTTGATGTACTCCGGTTCGCGGGCGTCGTCGCCGAGGCGTTGGCGCAGGCGGCTGACCAGCAGGTCGATGGAACGGTCGAAGATGTCCGCCTCGCGGCCCTGGGTCAGGTTGAGCAACTGGTCGCGACTGAGTACCCGTTGCGGATGATCGAGGAACACCCGCAGCAGGCGGTACTCGGCGCCGCTGAGGGCGACCACGGTGCCGGCGTCGTCGAGCAGGTGGCGGGCGCTGGTGTCCAGTTGCCACTGGCCGAAGCCGATCAGCCGGCTGCTCTCGCTCACGGTGAGGTTCGGCGGCAGCATCCGCGTACGCCGCAGCACGGCGTTGATCCGGGCAAGCAGTTCGCGGGCGGAGAAGGGCTTGGTCAGGTAGTCGTCGGCGCCCATCTCCAGGCCGATGATGCGGTCGGTCTCGTCGTTGCGCGCGGTGAGCATCAGCACCGGCGTGGCCTTGTGCTTGCCGACGCGCAGCTCGCGGCAGAGCAGCAGGCCGTCGTCGCCGGGCATCATGATGTCGAGGACGATCAGGTCCACCGTGTTGGCTTCGAGGAACGCGCGCATCTGCCGGCCATCGGCGACGATGGTGGTGCGCAGGCCGTTCTTCTTCAGGTAGTTGCCTACCAGCTCGCGAATCTCGCGGTCATCGTCGACGATCAGGATGTGATCGACATGCTCCATTGCCTGGCTCCCGTGGCGGTTGGTGTGCTTGCAAGCAGTGTATCCGCGCCCGCGGCGCTTGCCTGCCGGGGTTTGTATTGCACTGTATCCGGAGCCGGGGCGAATACCGGGGCGTGCAAAAAAGCCCGGTTGTCGCTGTCGCGAACGGGGGAGACGACGGATGGCGCCGGGCGCGATTCGTCCGGCGGGAGCGGGGCGGCGAATGTACGGCCATGTATCGGCCGGCAGCGGCGATACAGCGGCTGACGAATCGGGCATTCCAGCGACACATCCGGGACAACTCCGCGGCCTGGAATAGGCCTCGACGAAGGCATGTCGCCTTCCACCGACGCGGTCCTGCCGCCAGGAGATCCCCCATGACTCGCACTCTGCTCGCCACCACCCTGCTCGCCGCGCTTGCGCTTCCCGCGTTCGCCGCCCAGGCCGCCGCACCGGTACCGACCGAAAGCTACCGCTACGGCATGCCGCTGGATGTGCACAAGGTGGTGGCGACCCAGGAACAGGCGTCGACCACCTGCGAGATCGTCGATGCACGGATGGACTACCTAGACTCCGCCGGCAAGCTGCATTCGCTGGCCTACCGCAAGTACGCCAGCGCCTGCAGCCAGGGCGGCTAGTCAGGCGCCGGCCAGAGCCTGCACGGCCGGTTGTCGCGCGGGCGGTGCATGGGGCGCCGGCTTGCCGAGGATCAGGTCGGCGGCCTTCTCGCCGATCATGATCGCCGGGGCGTTGGTATTGCCGGTGATCAGCGTCGGCATGATCGACGCATCGGCCACCCGCAGGCCTTGCAGGCCGTGCACGCGCAACTGGTCGTCGACCACCGCGAGCTGGTCGTGGCCCATCTTGCAGGTGCCCACCGGATGGAACACGGTGCCCAGGTTGGCGCGGATCCAGGCCTCGATCTGGCCGCGGCTGGAAACCTGCGGGCCCGGTACCAGCTCGCCCTTGAGGTGACGGGCGAAGCTGCGGCTGGCGGCCAGTTTGCGGACCAGTTGGAAACCCCGGACCAGGGTATCGAGGTCGGCAGGGTGGCTGAGGAAGTTGGCTTCGATCAGCGGCCGGTCGTGCGGGTCCGGCGAGTTCAGGCGGACCCGCCCGCGGCTCTGCGGGTGCATCACCGCGACGTGCAGGCTGACCCCGTGGCCGAAGGGGACGAGGCGCTGCGGCTGGTTCTTCAGCGCGGGGGCGACGATCAGACCCAGCTCCGGGGTCTCTGCCTGCGGGTCGAGGCGGAGGAAGCCACCGGACTCGACGGTGTTCGAGGTCAGCGCCCCGCGCCGGCCGAACAGGTACTGCCAGGGCGAGCGCAGCAGCGGCAGCCAGCCCTTCGGCGAGAAGCCCAGGCCGTAGCCGAGCTTGGCCTCGGTGCGGTACATCAGCACGATGTCCTGGTGGTCCTGCAGGTTCTCGCCGACCCCAGGCAACTCATGGCGCTGGACGATGCCGTGGCGCGCCAGTTCCGCCGCCGGGCCGATGCCGGAGAGCAACAGGAGCTGCGGCGAGTTGATCGAGCCGGCGCTGAGGATCACTTCGCGGCGTGCCTGTAATTGCACGACCTCGCCAGCCTGGCTGATCTCCACGCCGGTGGCGCGGGTACCTTCCAGCAGCACGCGCAGGGTCAGCGCCGAGCTGAGCACGGTGAGGTTGGGCCGCGCCAGGGCCGGGTGCAGGAAGGCGCGCGCCGCGCTACAGCGTTCGCCGTTGACCTGGGTGACGTGGAACGGGCCGATGCCTTCCTGGCGCTCGCCGTTGAAGTCGGCGTTGTACGGCCAGCCCATTTCCTCGGCGGCCTGGAAGAACACCTGGTTGATCGGGCCCGGGCTGCGCTGCGCGGCGACGTTCAATTCGCCGCCGCGCCCGTGCCAGGGCGATTCGCCCGGCTCGAAATGTTCCGAGCGGCGAAAGTAGGGCAGCAGCTCGTCGTAGCTCCAGCCACGGTTGCCGAGGGATGCCCAGCGGTCGTAGTCGTGGCGGTCGCCGCGGATGTAGATCATCCCGTTGATCGCGCTGGAGCCGCCCCAGACCTTGCCGCGCGGGCAGGCGATCGGCTGGTTGGCGGTGCCGGGCTGGGCGGCGAAGCGATGCATCCAGTTCCACTTCGGGTTGGCGATCAGGCGGATGATCCCGGCCGGCGTGCGGATGTAGGCGGCGGGGAGCGGCGTGCGGTCGCTGGGGCCGGCCTCGACCAGGCAGACCGAGACGGCGGGATCGGCGGAAAGACGGTTGGCCAGGACGCAACCGGCGGAGCCGGCGCCGACCACGATGTAGTCGAACGAACGGCGGGCAGTGGAAGTCATGTCGGCACCTTTCTGGGTGTGCTGCCGGGCCTCGCCCGGCGTTCTTTTTCGCCCCGCGCCCATGGGCGCGACGCTACTCCATTGGACGGGGAAGCGCGCCCGGCCGCTTGTCCCAGCCTGCCGGCGGGGTTGACCGAGGCTGCCAGGCGGCGCGCTAAAGCCCCAGCAGCGAGCCCATGTCGACCATCAGTTGCAGGCCGACGACGAAACCGTCTCCGCTCAGTTCGCGAGCGCCGGGGTTGTAGTAGTTGTCCGGGTTGAAGATGTACTGCACCGACGGCTCCAGCGCGATGTGCGGGGTCAGTGCGATGTGCGCATTGGTTTCCAGGGCGTACACGTCGCGCTGGCCGAGTTTCGCATCGCCGCCAGCGGCGATCCGCGCCTGGCGCTGGAACTCCAGCTGGTGATCGTTCAGGCGCAGGTAGCTGGCCTTGAGGTTGAGCTTGTCCCGCGTGCGGTCGAAGGGCGCATGGTAGGTCAGGCCCAGCTCGGCGAAATGACGGAACGGCTGCTTGTCGTCGGCCGATACCGACAGCGAGCCGAACAGCCCCAGCGCCCTCGGCGAATCGAGGCGGCCGCCGTCGGCGCGCCAGAACAGCTGCTGGAACTTGAAGAAGCCGCCGGCGCTGCCGTGGTCGCTGGCGCCGGTGAGCGGGTCGACCTGGTTGGCGGTGTTCAGGTAGGCGTTGAGTTCATAGTGCGAGCGGTAGGGATCGAGGCTTTCCTCGCGCTTGTCGCCGATCCCCAGCAGCAGGCTGGTGCCGCTGGCGTCGTCGGTGCCGAAATCGAGGCCATGGCGCTTCTTCAGGTAATCCACCGGGTTGGACTCGAAGGCCCCGGCGTGCAGGTACAGGGTCGGGGTCGCCCGGTACTTCAAGTAGCCGCCCCAGGCGCCGTAGGGCGGCGGCAGGATGCCGGTGGAGGCGTCGATGATCGGGTCGTTGCAGGTGACCACGGTCTCGCAGTTGTAGATCAGGAAATAGCGCCGCGCATTGGTCCGTCCGAGATGGCTGTCGAGGCGTCCGCCCAGCCACTGCTGCTGCCAGGTGAGCAGGCTCAGCTGGTTGGCGCCGATGTCGTTGTGCAGCGGCGCGCCGCCGAAGTAGCTGCCCACCGCGCCCTGCCAGCTCGGCCCGGTGGGCTGACCGGTGCCGCGGTCGAGGATGAACAGGGTTTCCTCGATGTGCAGCGAGGCGCCGTCCAGGCCGGCGAGGGTGGCGAGGTCGAGGTCGGCGCCGAGGAACAGGTCGCCGCTGTTGCCGAAGCTGTGCTGGCGCGGGCCGGTGTCGAGGTTCTTCAGCGACAGGCTCCAGAACTGCGCGTGGGTCTTCACGCCGTGGCGCTGGAGTCGTTCGCCGAACCCGGCCAGCGGGCCGCTGCGGCTGTCTTCGGCGGCCTGCGCGGAGAGACCGAGGAAACCGGCGCAGAGCAGCGCCGGCAAGGTGCGGAGGGTTTTCATGGCAAGGCACTCGTCTTGTTGTTGTTCTGTCGTGCGAATCGCTGTCCGCCCCAAGCGGACAGGTGCATCCGGAGCGAAGGCGGCTCAGGCGCAGAGATAGCCGCCGTCCACCGCCAGCACGGCGCCGGTGACGAAGCTGGCGCCGGGACCGCAGAGGAAGGCCGCGGCGCTGGCCACCTCGGGCGCCTCGCCCCAGCGCGCCAGCGGCGTGCGCTGCATGATCCGGCGGGTGGCCTCGACGTCGGCCTTGAGCCCGGCGCCCAGCGGCGTGTCGATCCAGCCGGGGGCGATGGCGTTGACCCGGATGCGCTCGGCGGCATACTCGCAGGCCAGGGAACGGGTGAGCTGGACGATGGCGCCCTTGCTGGCGCTGTAGGCCGGGCGGTCGGCGGAACCGAAGGTGCTGTACATCGAGGCGATGTTGAGGATGCTGCCGCCGCGCTGCGCCAGCAGCGGCCGGGCCAGTTGGCTGGCGAGCATGGCGGCGCTCAGGTTGAGGCGCAGCACCCGTTCGAAGGTAGCCAGGTCGTATTCCTCGCGGTCGCGGCTGATGCCGGCGTTGTTCACCAGCACATCCAGGCGCGGCAGCGCTTCGAACAGCCGTTGCAGGCGCTGGCTGTCGGTGATGTCCAGTTCTTCCCGGCGAATCCGCGGATGACGCGGTGCGTGCACGCCGTCGGCGTCCAGGCCGAGGGCGACGACTTCGGCGCCGAGTTCGGCGAACTGCATGGCGATGGCCGCGCCGATGCCGGAGCTGCCGCCAGTGACCAGCACCTGCTGGCCGGCGTAGATATCGTGTTGGAAAACCATCGGCGATCGTTCCTTCAGGCGTCGGCCAGGGCCGGGTTGGGATTGACCAGCACCTTGACCTGCGACTTGTCGCGCAGCAGGGCCTCGAAACCGTGCTCGACAGCCTGCTCCAGGGGCACGCTGCGGGTCACTGCGCGGGCCAGGTCGAGGCGGCCGTCGGCGAGCAGGGCGATCAGCTCCGGGTAGGCGTCGCGGTAGCCGACGCTGCCGAGCAGGCGCAGTTCGCGGTTGACCAGGTCGAAGGCGTCCAGCCGGACCTCGCCCATCAGGCTCACCAGCACCAGCTCGCCACCCTTGCGCAGGCTGGCCAGGGCGGCGTCGAGGCTGGCCTGGCTGCCGGCGGCCTCGAAGGCGCAGTCGAGCGCGCCGCCCTCGCGCAGGCGCGCCGCCGTGTCGCCGTCGCGGGCGTCGAGCGCCCGGCTGGCGCCGAACTCCCCGGCCAGGGCGAGGCGCTCGGGACTGACGTCGATCGCGACGATGTCCTCGATTCCGCGCAGGCGGGCGAGCATCACCAGCAGCAGGCCGATCGGGCCGAGCCCGAACACCGCGCAGCGCTGGCCCGGCGCCAGGCTGCTGCGGCGCAGCGCGTGCAGGGCCACGGCGGCCGGTTCGAGCACGGCGGCCTGGCGGAAGCCCACCGCGTCCGGCAGGCGGTGCAGCATGTAGGCCGGCACCCGCGCGCGCTCGGCGAAGCCGCCGTCGCCCATCAGGCCGATGAAGCCCATCGACTCGCAGAGGTTGTAGCGGCCTTCCCGGCAGTAGCGGCATTCGCCGCAGCGGTATTCCGGCTCCACCGCGACGCGGTCGCCGATGCGCAGTCCCTCCACGCCAGGGCCGAGCGCGGCGACCACGCCGCAGAACTCATGGCCGAGGGTTAGCGGCGCGCGGCAACCGGACAGCGGGTGCGCCTCGGCCTGGGGAATCGAGTGCGGGCCGCTCTGGTATTCGTGCAGGTCGCTGCCGCAGATGCCGCAGTAGGCGACTTCCAGTTCGACTTCGCCGGGCCGCGGCGCCTGGCGTTCCAGTTCGCTCAGGCGGAGGTCGCGGGCAGCGTGCCAGCGCAGTGCTTTCATGGTTGGTTTCCTTGCAGGACGGAGGTAGGCGCGCTGCGCTGGCGCGCCAGCACGGCGGGCGCGGTTTCGCGCAGGAACAGCGAGAGGAACGCGGCGAGCAGGGCGCCGCCGCAGGACATCCACATGACGATGGACAGGCCGAAGCGGTCGGCGGCGAAGCCGGCCACGGTCGGCGCGAGGAAACCGCCGACCAGTTCGCCGAGGCCCATGATCAGGCCGAGGGCGGTGGCGATGACGCCGCGCGAGACGGTCTCCGCCGGGATGGTCGCCATGAACAGGGTGAAGCAGCCGAGCCCGGTGTAGGTCAGCAGCAACAGCAGGCCGAGGCTGGTCGCGTTCGGCGCATAGAGCAGCGCCAGCGGGCAACACGCGGCGAGCAGGGAGAACGCCACCAGGGTCGGTCGACGGCCGATGCGATCGGATATCGCCGGTACGGCGAAGCCCCAGACCACCCAGGCGACGCCCAGGCAGCTCATCAGCCTGCCCATGGTCGCCGGGCTGAAGCCGCGGGCGTTGACCAGGAAGGTCGGGGTAAAGGAAATCAGCACGATGAACCAGGTGACGAATACGCAACTGATCAGGGTGCAGAGCAGGATGTTGCGGCTCTTCAGCAGTGCCAGGCGCTTGCCTTTCGCTTCTTCTGCGCGCGGCGCCGGGCGCTGCGCGCGGGGCGGGTCGGGACGCACATGGCGCCAGATCAACCAGGCGATCAGCAGGCCCGGCAGCAACGAGACGATGAAGGCGTGACGCCAGCCGAGGGTTTCGGCCAGGGCCACCAGCAGCGGCGGGCCGATCACCGCGCCGAGCAGGCCGGCCGCCGAGCCCTGTAGCAGACCCATGTTGAGGCCGCGGCGATGTGGCGAGGAGGCCTCGACCATCAGCGATTGCGAGAGCGGCAGGATCGGCCCCTCGGCCAGGCCCATGATGCCGCGGAACAGCAGCAGGCTGAGGAAGCCGCCGACCAGCCCGGACAGCGCCGAGCACAGCGAGAACAGGATCACCGCCACGATCAGCAGCGGCTTGCGCTGCCCGCGGCGGTCGGACCAGGCGCCGACCAGCGCGCCGGATACCGCCCAGGCCAGGGCCAGCACCGAGGAGAGCATGCCCAGGTGGCTGTTGCTCAGTTGCAGCTCCTGTTCCATGAAGGGAAACAGGAAGGACAGCGCCAGGCGGTCGAAGAAGACGAAGCCGAAGGTCAGGAACAGCACGCAGAGCAGGACGTTTTCGTAACTGGCGGAATTGTTGTTATGCGCCATGTCGGTCTCCAGGCCGGGCGGGCCGGCCGGCGGGGAGGCGCGCGTCCGCCAGGGCGGCGCGCGCCCGGGGTCAGCGGAACAGGGAGTCGATGTAGGCGGCGCCGACGCCGATCTTGTCGTAGTGCTCACGGCACATCGCGATGTAGTCGTGGACGTCGAAGATGCCGTCCGCGTTGCCCTTCTCGTCGAGCCAGACCAGCGGTCCCTTGACGATGAAGAATGCACGCATCGGCTGCTCGTGCTCGTAGGCCACCAGGGTGTGGCCCTCGCCGGGCGTCTCGTAGACGAAGTCGCCGGCGGTGGCGGTCCAGTCGTGTTCCAGGTAGCCCCACTTGCCGCTGATGGTGTAGGCGAACACCTCGTGCGGGTGGTAGTGGCGGTTGACCAGGCCGGCGCTCGTCGCCATCAGGATGTCGCACCAGCGGTTTTCGCTTGGCGAGATCCACAGCGGGCGCGACTTCACGGTCTCGGTGAAGGGCACGTAGAGGCGCTCGTCCTCGGTCGGCGCGTTGCGCAGGTAGACCTCGGGCTTGGCGTCCGGCTTGAAGCAGTCGGGAATCGGTTGCAGGTCTTTCCAGAATTCACGGGTGGCGAGTTCGGGCATGGGGCGGCCTCTGTCGTTGTTATCGTCGGGCCGACTCTAGCCATGGGCGGGCCTCCGGGTTTGACCCTGGCGGCCAGGAAGCTTGCGCTTTTCGGACATGGCCTGGCGCGACCCGCGACGCGCCGCCAAGCTGGCCTGCCCAGCGTCGGAGCCGGCTGGAGGGCGATTGACGGAGGAAAGGATTCAGATGTTAATGACGGGGTGCCAGGCGCCTCGCCGACCGACCGCGACAGGTCGGCGGAGCGGCCCGGCGCCTGGCCCCGGAGGCCTCGCCTGAGGTCCGGGAGGTCCACGCAGCGTTCGACGAGAAGAATAAAAATGCCCGCACATGCCTTGCTCGAAACCCGGCGGGCCAGCACCCAGGACATTCCCCTGGAGCAGCGGCTGGCGTTCTGGGAGGACTACAACGCTTCCATCCTGGTTGGCCTGAAATGTTCGTCGTATTCCCAGGCCGGCTTCGCCGCGACCCAGGACAACCTCTGCCTCGAACGCCTGCGGCTGGCCCGCATCGGCGGCAACGAGCACGTGGTGGAGCGCGACCGCTCGATGATCCGCGCAGTGCCCAAGGAGTCGATCTTCGTCTCCCTGGTGCAGGGCAGCCAGTCGTTCTTCTACCAGGACAACGGCTGCAACCTCCTGCAACCGGGCGAGCTGGTTATCTACCGGACCGACAAGCCCTACCTGTTCGGTTTTTCCGGACCGATGCGGCAGTTCATCTTCGACATTCCCCAGGACGATTTCGCCGAGCGCTGCCTGCGCGACTTCAAGGGACCGCTGAAGATCGGCGCGGAAAGCCCGGTGCAGCGCCTGCTGGTGCGGACCCTCGGCGAGCGTACCCGGGATTTCCTCGACAGCCCCCATGGCGAGGATGCCGAGCGCTACCAGGAGGAAGCCTACGACCTGCTGGCGAGCATCATCAGCGACCATGCCGGCGAGCACCGTGCCAGCGCCCTGGGCGCGTCCTACCTGCTGGCGGCCAAGCAGTACATCCAGCAGCACCTCGACGAACCCGCCCTGAGCTGCGAGCGGGTGGCCGCCGCCACTGGCGTCTCCAGCCGGCACCTGGCGCGGCTGTTCGCCCAGGAAGGCAGCTCGCCCGGGCGCTACCTGCAGGAGCGGCGCCTGGAGCGGGCCCGCCAGTTGCTCGCCTCGCCCCAGGGCCGGCGCCTGGATGTAGCCGAGGTCGCCTATCGCCACGGCTTCTCCAGCCAGGCGCATTTCGCCCGGGCCTTCAAGGCGCGCTACGGGATGACGCCGAGCGAGGCGCGTGGCCGCTAGACCCGACTACCGTACCTTTCCTCCTCCTACTGCCAAGGACCCGTTCCGTGACCGACAAGAAAGAGCAGATCGCCCGTTTCATCCAGCGCGAATTTCCCCAGACCCGGGTCGTGGTCGAAGCCGTCGGCGAGCGTAGCGCCACGGTCTGGCAGGCGGTCGACGCCAGCGACCTGCGCCCCGGCGGCACGGTCTCCGGGCCGACCCTGATGGCCATCGCCGATGTCGCGCTGTACGTGGCGGTACTGGGCGAGATCGGCATCGTCCCGCTGGCGGTGACCACCAGCCTGACCATCAACTTCCTGCGGCGTCCCGCGGCGGACCGCCGGGTGGTCGGCGAGTGCCGCCTGATGAAGGTCGGCAAGACCCTGGCGATGGGCGAGGTCTCGCTGTTCTCCGAAGGCGACGCGGAACCGGTCGCCCATGTGGTCGGCACTTACTCGATCCCGCCGGCGCACCGCCGCTGAGGGCCTGGCCGGGTTCTCGGCGGCGGCTTCGAAACGCTGGCGGAGGATTCCTGGAGGCGCCGTTCAGGCCGCCCGCCGGGGGCATTGCAGGCGATGGAAGCTGCGGCTGAAGTAGACCAGGCCGTCGCCCTGTTCGAGGACCTGGATGTCCTCCAGTTCCAGCAACAGCACCGAGTGGGTGCCGATCTCCTGGACCTCGGCGATGCGTCCCTGCAGGTTGGCCAGGGCGCCGTGCAGCACCGGCAACCCGGCGAGGCCCTCGCGCCAGTCGTGGAGGGCGAAGCGGCGTTCCATCGGGACCTCGGTCATGCCGGCGAAGTGGCGGGCCACCTCTTCGTGTTCGCCGCTGAGGACGTTCACGCAGAGTCGACCGTTGGCCTTGAACACCGTGTTCATCTCGCTGTTGCGGTTGATGCAGAGCATCAGCGTCGGCGGGCTGTCGGTGACCGAGCAGACCGCGGTGGCGGTGATCCCGCAGCGTCCGGCCGGGCCGTTGCTGGTGATCACGTTGACCGCCGCCGAAAGATGCGCCATGGCGTTGCGGAAGGCTTGCTGCCTGGGTTCGAGCTGGGACATGGGGATAACCTCCGGAGGCGACGCGGGCGTCATTGGCGGATGCGATCGAGCACGTTGATGTCGTCCGGGTTGTGCAGGTGCGGCACGGTCCAGCCGTTCTCGTCGTAGTCGCCCATGCACTGCTCGACCATGCCGAGCATGCCCTTCATCGCCCCGCTGCCGATCGCCTGGCGCAGGGCCTGCATGCGGATCTCGTCCTGGCTGCCGGCGTAGTTGATCTCGTACAGCTCGTGGCGGCCGCCGAACTCGCTGCCGATGGCGTCCCAGAGCAGCTTGAGGATCTTGATCCGCTCCCGGTGGCCCATGCCGCCGGAGCCACGGCAATAGGTGGAGAGGTACTTGTCGAGTTGCGGATTGTGCAGGTCGCGAACGCCGGAGGGCAGGTAGATCAGGCCGCTGGCGACCACCTGCTCGATGGTCTTCTTGATCTCCGGGTAGGCCTGCGGCGCCAGCACGCGGTAGGCCTGCAGGGCCTCGGCGCTGGGCAGGAAGGCGCCGCCGTGCCATTCGCTGGCGTTGCCGTACATGGCGTCGGTCAGCGACCAGAACAGGTTGCGCCAGGCCACCACTTCGCCGACCTGCGCCTGCACGCCGCGGAACTCCAGGGAGCCGGTGCATTGCAGGGCCTTGTAGAGGGCGCCGGTGATGAAGTCGAGCTTGACCGCCAGGCGGGTGCAGCCCTGCATCGGGAACAGCCGGCCGAAGCCACCCTGGGGGAACCACTGCTTGCAGCGCTCGAAGTCGCGGTAGATCAGTACGTTCTCCCAGGGGATGAACACCTTGTCCATCACCAGGATCGCGTCGTTCTCGTCGAAACGGCTGGACAGCGGGTAGTCGAACGGCGATCCGGCGATACCCGCCACCAGTTCGTAGGAGGGGCGGCAGATCAGCTTCATGCCGGGGGTGTTCATCGGCGCGATGAACATCAGGGCGAAGTCGGTGTTGTCGCCGAGCAGTTGCGCCGAACCCTGGCCGACGAAGTTGTAGTGGGTCAGCGCGGAATTCGTGGCGACCACCTTGGCGCCGCTGACGACGATGCCGCCGTCGACTTCCTCGTCCACCGAGATGAACACGTCCTTGACCTGGTCCACCGGCTTGTCGCGGTCGATCGGCGGGTTGACGATGGCATGGTTGAGGTACAGGCAGGCTTCCTGGATGCGCTTGTACCAGGTTTTCGCGTTGTCCTCGAAACGCCCGTAGAAGCCCGGGTTGGCGCCGAGGGCGCTGCCGAAGGCGGCCTTGTAGTCCGGGGTGCGGCCCATCCAGCCGTAGGTCAGCCGCGACCACTCGGCGATGGCGTCGCGCTGCTGGCGCAGTTCGTCGGCGCTGCGCGCGTAGCGGAAGAACTTGTGGGTATAGCCGCCGTTGCCGGTATCGGTCTCCCAGCAGAGCTTTTCCTTGCTCTGCGGATCGTGCAGGGCGTCGTAGAGCCGGGCCATGGAGGCGGCCGCGTTGCGGAAGGCGGGGTGGCTGGTGACGTCCTTGACGCGGTCGCCGTAGATGTAGATCTCACGGTCGTCGCGCAGGCTGGCGAGGTACTCCTCGCCGGTGAACGGACGGGTGGCAGAGGCACGGAAATCTTCGGGTTTCATCATCGTCTCCAGTCATTGTTGTTATCTGCGCGAGAGCGCCTGGAGGGGATGATGGGACGGGGGCGGAGCGAGCTGAATGGCTTTTCCGGGGAATGAATGGCACTTTCCATGGCCCCGCGTGACGCCCGGCGTCCGGCCGCGAAGGGCGGCCGGGTGGCGGCGCGTTCAGCTTTCGGCGGGCTGCCAGGCAATCTCCAGGCTTTCGCTGTTGGCCATGCGTTGCAGGTGATCGGCGACCACGTTCTGCATGTGGGCGAGGCTGTCCTCGTCGGGGCTGTTGAGAATCATCAGGACATGGTCGGGGTGGGCGAGCAGCTCGCAGTTGGAGTCGCCGAAGTCGATGAAGCCGCGCTCGGGAGTGAGTTCGACTTCGAACTTGTGGCCCCAGTGCTTGCACAGGCGATTGACGTAGCGTGCCGCCGATTCGGTACGGACATGGGAGGTGGAGCGGAACATGAAGCGAATCCTCTCGGTTGGGGATTTCCGATACTAACCTGCTGAGAGTCATTCTTATTCATCCATTTTGCAGGGGCTTTCGATAATCGCCCGGCAAATGGTCGGCCCTTGTCCGTGGGACAGGGCGAGCGCCCTACCGGAGCCGGCGGAAGTGTTTGCCGGATACGTCGGAAGGCGCTCTCTCTGGAGGGAGAGGGCGAACGCCAGCGGCTTCAGGCCAGCCCGCCGTTTTCCGGCAGCAACGCGCCGCCATCCACAACCAGGGTCTGCCCGGTGATGTAGCTCGCCTCGTCGGATGCGAGGAAGAGCATGGCGTGGGCGATGTCCAGCGGCTGGCCGACACGCCCGAGGGGGATGTGCGCGGCCAGCGCGGCGGCGTCGCCGAGGCTGCCCAGCGCCGGAGTCGCGACCAGGCCGGGCTCGACGCCGTTGACGGTGATGCCGTCGCCGGCCAGCTCCAGCGCGGCGGCGCGGATGAAACCGTTGACCCCGGCCTTGCTCGCCGCATAGTGCGAGAGCCCAGGGATCGCCGTGCGCGGGCCGGTCACCGAGGAGGTCACCAGGACGCGCCCGGCCACGCTGCGGCGCAGGGCGGGAAGGGCGGCCTGGGTCAGCCGGAAGCAGCTTTTCAGGTTCACCGCCAGGGTCCGTTCCAGGGTGCCTTCGTCCAGTTCCGCGAGGGCGCACTGGGGAAAGGCAGCGGCGTTGTGCAGGAGGATGTCCAACTGGCCGAAGCGCTCCAGGGTCGCGCTCACCGCTCGTCTCGCGGCGTCGTGCTCGCTCAGGTCGACGGCCAGCAGTTCGGCCGAGCCTCCGCCCAGGCGGATCGCCTCCAGGACGGCCTGGCCGCGGCTGGCGGTACGCGTCGCCAGCAGAACCCTGGCGCCTTCGGCGGCGAAGCATTCGGCGATGGCCCGGCCGATGCCCTGGCCGGCGCCGGTGACCAGTGCGACGCGGTTCTCCAAGCGCCTCACGATGGGCGCTCCAGCAGTTTGCCCAGGCAATCGCGGAGCAGGCGGTCGTGCAGTTCGACGTCCTCTGCGCGGGTCGCCGGGCAGGTCAGCGCCATGTTGTGGAATGGCGTCAAGAGCACGCCGCGGTTGAGCAGGTAGAGGTGCAGGCAGGCCTCGATCAGGCCGTTGCGTGCGTGGTGGGCCTCGCCGCCGTTGCGCGGGGCGTGGGTCATGAACAGGTACTCGACGCGCGCGCCGATGCGCGTCACGTGCCAGGGCAGGCGCAGTTCCTCGAGCGTCGCGCGGACGCCCGCCTCGAGCTGCGCGGCGAGCTGGAACATGTGCCGATAGGCGTCCTCCGTCATCACTTCGGCGAAGGTCGCGCGCATCGCCGCCAGTTGCAGCGCGTTGCCGGCCAGGGTGCCGCCAAAGCCGAAATGGTTGATCGCCTGCCCCGGTCGGAAGTGCGGCAGTACCGCCCAGATCCGCTCCGCCTGCGCCTGGCTGCATCCCCAGACGGCGCTGGGAATGCCGCCGGCGATGCATTTGCCGAGGACGAAGAAGTCCGGCTCGAGGCCATGCGCGCCGCTATAGCCGGCGGGACCGCAGGAGATCGTGTGGGTCTCGTCGATGATCAGCGCCACGTCGTGGCGGCGGGTCAGTTCGCGCAGGCCGGCGTGGAAGCCTTCGGCCGGCGGGACCATGCCGACGTTGGTCATGAAGGGTTCGGTGAGCACCGCGGCGACGTCGCCATGGGCGAGGGCGGCCTCCAGCGCGTCGAGGTCGTTGAACTCCACCAGGCGGGTGGTGGTGGCGTGGCGTACGCCATTGGGGTGAACGCCCGCGCGCGGAACCATGCGCCCGGCGGCGTCGAATTCCACCTGCGATTCGTCGACGCTGCCGTGGTAGTTGCAGTTGAACACCACCACCTTGTCGCGTCCGCTGAGCATCCGGCACAGGCGCAGGACGAAACGGTTGGCGTCGGTGGCCGAGGTGGTCACCTGCCAATAGGGCAGGCCGAAGCGCCGCGCCAGTTCGGCGCCGACCCACAGGCTGTCCTCGGTCGGCAGCATCAGGGTTGAGCCGCGCCGCGCCTGGCGGGCGATGGCGTCGGCCACCGCCGGTTGGGCGTGGCCGAACATGGCGCCACTATCGCCGAGGGCGAAGTCGACGTACTGCTGGCCATCGATGTCGGTGACGCGCGCGCCCTGGGCCTCCTTCACCAGCAGCGGGCAGTTGCCCGGCCACTGTTGCATCCAGTGCAGCGGTGCGCCGTATAGCCAGTGGCGGCGGTTTTCCCGGTAGGCCTGGGCGGAGCGCGGATGCAGTTCGTCGAAGCGTCGCAGCTCGCGCTTGAACAGCGTTTCGACGCGGGCCAGGTCGAGGCCGAAGGTGGTGTCCATGGGCGTCCTCACAGGTCGTGGCGGGTCTGGTTGAGCACCTGGGCCAGGGCGCCGACCGGGAAGTTCACCGGGGTGGCGAAGTCGTCGTCCTGGTAGCCGAAGATCTTGCCGTCGGTGCGCCCGGCTTCCAGGTCGATCAGCAGCACGCCGAGGGTCGGCACGATCTTCTCGCGCCAGACGAACAGGTACAGGCGTTCGGCCAGTCGGTAGCAGTGGCAGCGGTCGGTATCGGCCAGCCCTCGCTCGGCGCCGCGCAGGCATTGCCAGGTGTAGAAGGCGGGATTGAGGTAGATGTGTTCGTAGGCCTCGCTGGCGCTGTAGACGTAGCGGTTGCGCAGGCCGACCAACTCGTCGCTGGGGACGTGCGGGCAGGCGCCGGGCTGCCACGGGCGGTCGAGGCTGCCATGCAGGAACTCGGCCTTCACGCCGGTCAGTTCCCGGCCGGCCAGGGCCCGGGAGAACAGACCCTGTTCGCAGGCCGTGCGGTCGGGCAGATGGCCGAGCACCGCGGTGAACGCCTGGTTGTCGAAGTCCAGCACCAGGCTGACCGAGACCGGCCGGCCGTTTTCCTGCTTGAGGAAATCCACCAGGTAAAGGTTTTCCCGCAGTGAACTGGCGCGGTAGTCCGACTCGCCGCTGGCACTGCCGTCGGCCAGGCGCCAGCGCAGGCGCTGCGAGTCGAAGGCATGTTCGATGACCCAGCCGTTGGCGAAGTGCAGGACCCGTTCGAGCCCGGCGAGATCGCCGCAGGCGGGAAGGACGTGGTTGTCCGGGGCGAAGCCGTCGGCCAGGGCGCCGACGGTGATCCATCCGGAATGCGAGTGGGCGGACATAGGGTTCTCCTCGTCGTGGGAAACCCATGCTGGCCTGTCTTCGAGTATCCCGATATCGACCGGATGGTTGATAGGTCGATATGCCACGGAAATAGTACGGAGCGGCGAAGGGAAAGTTATCGAAGATGAAGTCTTAGATGAGTTTTCGTTTCTTCTTTTTTGGTTTTTTAGTTAATGGGTTCCTGTTCTTCTATAAGTATTTTCTGAATTTATTCTTATGTACCTATTGGCTGTTATCGGAAATGGACTACATATGTTTTCGTATGATTATTATTTTTAAATCCTGTCTTTCTTTCTAGTGTTTGGGTCTGCGTTTATCAGGGCGCAATCTTCGGCTGTCGCGTAATGGTCGGAGGCGCTCTAGGCGGCCGTCCCGGTTGCGCGCAAAGGCTTGGCTACCTTGGCCGGTTCGTACTGCATCGGCTCTCCAGGGAGCAGCCAGGATGTTCCACAACTCCAAAGGAAATCAGATGAACAAGTTCAAACGTGCAATTCTTGCGCCCCTCGTTGCGTCGGGCACCCTTCTCGCGCTGATGTCCCCCGTGGCCCATGCGGTCGATGGGATCGTCAACTTCTCGGGCAACATCACCGACGTCGCGTGCGATATCAACGGTCAGGCGCCGGGTGCGGGCAACGTCACCAACGTCGACCTGGGTATTGTGGCGCCGACCCATTTCACCGCCGTCGGAACCAACTCCACTTTCCAGGAGTTCGACCTGGTCCTCTCCGGTGCCGGCTGCACCAATGACAAGAAGGTTTCCATCGCCTTCGATACGGTCACCAACGTCGACCGTATCAGCGGCAACCTGATGCTGATGGGGCCGTCGAAAGCCAAGGGCGTGCAGATCCAGATCTTCAACAATTCGGCGGCCAACACCACGAAGATCCCGCTGGGCTCGGTCGAGGCCGCCCCGCAGAAGGCAACCGTCCTGAAGAACACGGCGACCCTGAAGTACAAGGCCTCCTATGTGTCCACCGAGAAGACCGTGATCGCGGGTACCGGCCTGTCCCATATCCGCTACCTCCTGGCGTACGAGTAAGCGGCGGTCGACGGACGAAGAGGTGAGGCCATGGCGCCGCTAATGCATCGTTTTCATTCTTTCGTGGCGGCAAGCGCCGTGGCCATCGCCCTGTGCGTCGGAACGGCTCACGCCGGGCTGATCGCACAGGGCACTCGCGTCGTCTTTCCGGCCAGCGAGCGCGAGGTCACCTTGCGGGTCAGCAATACCTCCGGCACTCCCGTGCTGGCGCAAGCCTGGATCGACGATGGCCGGCAGGACGTTCCCCCCGAGGAACTGCAGGTTCCCTTCAGTGTCACGCCGGCCGTGACGCGAGTGGACCCCAATGGCGGCGCTGTATTGCGCATCGCCTACCTGAAGGCCCCGTTGCCGACGGATCGCGAATCGCTGTTCTGGCTGAATATCCTGGAAGTTCCGCCCAGGGACGAAGACGAAAACAATGCATTGCAGTTTTCCTTTCGTTCGCGCTTCAAACTCTTCTTTCGACCCAGCCAGTTGAAGAGTGTCGATTCGGCTGCCGGGAAACTTCAATGGAAGTTTCTGGAGTCAGGGGGAGCAGGAAAAAAGACCGTAGTACAGGTAAATAATCCGACGCCTTACTACGTTTCGTTCGCCAGCGTCGAATTGATTGTCGATGGCCGTGTCATGTCCGTGGGAAAGGGAATGGTCGCGCCATTCTCGACGAAGGAGTTCGACTGGCAGGGAAATCCGAAGAACCTGGAAGCCGCTTCCGTCAGATACGAAGTCATCAACGATTACGGTGGCCGCAATACCCTCGATAGGGCACTCGGCAAATAACCCCTCCGTTTCCCCGCTTTCTACTTACGGCCCGACATATGAGTGGCGATTTTAAAATCGCTGCAGGGATTACATATGCCCAAAGTTTCTCTTCATAGGTGCCTGTCCGCTCCCGCTTACGGTGGGCAGGTCGCCCTGTTGCGAATGGCGATGCAGGGAGGGATCGCCGTTCGTTCCCTGCGATTCGCCTGTCTGCTGGCACTGTTTCCTTCGCTGTCCTCCTGCCAGTCCTGGTCCTCCGTCGGCGCCGCCGGCGTAGCCGGGGCGAAGGCGAAGGAGGCCAGGACGGGAGCACCGGCGAAACAGCCGCAGGCGCCCGCGGCGGCCGTTGCGTCACCGGCCGGTGGGTTGGACGCACCGTCGCGGCGGATCGTCTTCGACGCGCAGATGCTGGCCCTGGGGCCGGGCGGACGCTCGATCGATACGTCGCGTTTCGAGCGCGGCGACGTCATCGAGCCAGGCCGCTATCGCCTCGACCTGCTGCTCAACAGCCGATGGCGTGGCGTCGAGGAAGTCGAGCTGCGCCGCCAGCCGGGGCGGGAAAGCGCGGTCTTCTGCTACGACCGGGGCCTGCTGGAGCGGGCGGGCATCGACCTGGAGAAGAGCGCGCGTGGCCAGGACCGTTCCTCGGCTCGCGATCCTCTGCCCGAAGGTTTGCACTGCGACCCGCTCGAGCGCTATGTGCCGGGGGCCCGGGTCAAGCTCGATATCGCCGAGCAGTCGGTCTATGTCTCGGTGCCCAGCTATTACCTGAGCCTGGATTCTTCGAAGACCTATGTCGATCCGGCGAGCTGGGACAGCGGCATTTCCGCCGCCTTGCTCAACTACAACAGCAATCTCCACGTCAGGGAAAACCACGGCAGGAGCGCCACCAGCGGCTATGCCGGGATGAACGCCGGCTTCAATTTCGGGCGGGCGCGCCTGCGCCACAACGGCACGGCCACCTGGTCGCGCCGCATGGGCAGCCATTACCAGCGTAGCGCAACCTATGTGCAGACCGACCTGCCGGCCTGGCGTGCGCAGTTATTGCTGGGAGAAAACTCCACCAGCAGCGAGTTCTTCGATGCGGTGTCCTTCCGTGGAGTGCAGCTTTCCAGCGATGACCGGATGCTGCCGGATTCGCTGCGCTACTACGCTCCGGTGGTCCGTGGGACCGCCAGTACCAATGCGCGGGTATCGGTCTACCAGCGCGGCTACCTCATCTACGAAACCACGGTGGCACCCGGGGCGTTCGCTCTCGACGAACTGCAGACCGCCAGCTATGGCGGGGACCTGGAAGTGCGGGTGACCGAAGCCAGCGGGGAAGTCCGCAGTTTCATCGTGCCGTTCGCCACCACCGTGCAACTGCTGCGCCCCGGAACCACGCGCTACAGCCTGACGGCCGGGCGGCTCAACGATCCCAGCCTGGAGCGTCGGCCGAACATGCTGCAGGGCGTCTACCAGCGCGGCCTGGGCAACGACGTCACCGCATACGCGGGCGGGGCCTTCACCGGCAGCTACATGTCCGGATTGATGGGCGCGGCGCTGAACACGCCGGTGGGCGGATTCTCCGGTGACGTGACGCTGGCGCGTACCGAGGTTCCCGGCGACGACCGCCTTAGCGGCTCCAGCTACCGTCTCGCCTACAGCAAGAACCTGCCGAACACCGGCACCAACTTTTCGCTGCTCGCCTATCGTTACTCCACCGGTGGCTATCTCGGCCTGCGCGACGCGGCCTTCATGCAGGACCGGGTAGAGCGAGGCGAGCCGCTGGAGTCGTTCTCGCGCTTGCGCAACCGTCTCGACGCCAACATCAGCCAGCAACTGGGCAACGGCGGCAACCTGTACCTGAACGGCTCCTCGCAGCGCTACTGGAGCGGCGGCGGGCGGGCGGTCAACTTCTCCGTCGGCTACAGCAACCAGTGGCGCGACCTCAGCTACTCCATTTCCGCGCAACGCCTGCGCAGCCACTACGAAGGCTTTTCCAGCGGTGACAGGCGCGGCGAGACCAGCACGCTGTTCAGCCTGAACCTGTCCATTCCGCTGGGCGGCGCGGGACGCGGGTCGCCGACCCTGAGCAGCTACCTGACCCGCGACAGCAACAGCGGAACCCAGCTCACCAGCGGAGTTTCCGGCATGCTGGGCAAGCGTGGCGAGGCCTCCTACTCGCTGTCGGCCTCCCATGACCGCGACAGCCGGCAGACCTCGAAGAGCGCCAGCCTCGACTATCGACTGCCGCAGGTCGAACTCGGCTCCAGCCTCTCGCAGGGACCGGGCTATCGGCAGTTGTCGGTCAAGGCCGCGGGGGGCCTGGTCGCGCACAGCGGCGGGATCACCGCGGCACAAACCCTGGGCGAGACGATCGGCCTGGTCCACGCGCCAAATGCCAGGGGCGCGGCTGCCGGCTACTCGGGAAGCCGGATCGACCGCCACGGCTATGCGGTGATTCCCAACCTGCTGCCCTACCAGTTGAACAGCGTCGACCTCGACCCCAACGGCATGGCCGACGAGATCGAACTGAGGTCCAGTTCGCGCAACGTGGCGCCCACCGCCGGAGCGGTGGTGCGCCTCGACTATCCGACGCGGGTGGCAAGGCCCTTGCTGGTGGATAGCCGGATGCCCAGCGGCGAGCCCCTGCCGTTCGCCGCGGAAGTGCTCGATGCCCACAGCGGGCAGTCGGTGGGCGCCGTCGGCCAGGGCAGCCGCCTGGTGCTGCGGGTCGAGCAGGATCGCGGCTCGGTTCGGGTGCGCTGGGGCAACGAGCCGCAGCAGCAGTGCCTGGTCGACTATGCGCTGGGCCCGCGCGAGACGACGCCTCCCGTCCTGCAACTGGCATGTCGCCCGACGTCGGCCGCCGACCGGGAGCGCACGCTGTGACCGGCGTCGGCCTGGGACGATGCGGCACGGCCTGGGTCCTGCTGGTGGCGCTGGTGGCCGATGCCTCCGCCTCGCTGTCCGTGATCGGGACCCGTTTCATCTATCCGGCGGGCGTTTCCGCGCTGACGATCCGCGTCGGTAACGTCGGGACGCGCCCGGCCCTGGTCCAGACCTGGCTCGATCGCGGCGACGAGACGGCGGACCCGAGCGCTGTCACGGTGCCGTTCATCCTGTCGCCGCCGCTGTTGCGTATGGACCCGCAGGAGACCCAGGCGCTCCAGCTTCGCCATACCGGCGAGCCGCTGCCGGACGACCGGGAATCGCTGTTCTGGGTCAACCTGCTGGAGGTGCCGGGGCGGGAGGACGGCAGCGGCAACCTGCTGCTGGTGAGCTACCGCCTGCGGATGAAGCTCCTGTTCCGTCCGCAGGGTCTGGCCGGCGATCCGCGAGCCGCCGCGCGCCAGGTCGTCTGGCGCCTGCGTCCGGCGGTACGGCCGGGGCAGCGGGCGCTGCTGGAGGCGGACAACCGCAGTCCCTATCACGTTTCCCTGGTGCGCCTGGAGCTGGGCGAGGGCGACCTCGCCATGTCCCTCGGCAGCGTCACCCTGCCGCCTTTCGCCCTTACCCCGTTGAGTCTGCCGGCCGTGCCCGGCGAGGCGGCGCGGGTCCATTTCGATGCGGTGGGGGATGACGGCCAGATCGAGCGTGGCGACGCGCCGGCAGAGAGATACCCGTAGGAGTTCGGCAGGGCCCGGGGAGTTGGGCTCCTGCCGTAGCACGGCCCTGCGAATAGGTCGCGGGGTTTCACTGGAGGAAGGAAGCACATGAACAAATGCTATGCACTGGTCTGGAACGTATCCCAGGGCTGCTGGAACGTCGTCAGCGAAGGCAGTCGCAGGCGCGGCAAGCCCGCCGGCGCCAAGGCGGCGATCGCCTCCGCCCTGGCCCTGCTGGGCGCCACGGCCCTGGCTCCGGCCTATGCGCTGCCAAGCGGGGGAACGGTGGTCGGCGGGAGCGCGAACGGGGAGATACACCTGTCGGGCGGCAACAGCCTGTCGGTCAACCAGAAGGTCGACAAGCTCATCGCCAACTGGGATTCCTTCAGCGTTGCCGCCGGCGAGCGGGTGATCTTCAACCAGCCGAGCAGTAGCTCGATCGCCCTGAATCGGGTGATCGGCACCAAGGCCAGCGATATCCAGGGGCGGATCGATGCCAACGGCCAGGTCTTCCTGGTCAACCCCAACGGCGTGCTCTTCGGTCGCGGTGCCCAGGTCAATGTCGGCGGCCTGGTGGCTTCCACGCTGGACATCACGGATGCCGAGTTCAACGGCAACTCCTCCAGATACCGTTTCACGGGTCCCTCTACCAACGGTGTCCTCAACCACGGGGGCGCCATCACCGCGGCAGAAGGCGGCAGCATCGCCCTGCTGGGCGCGCAGGTCGACAACCGCGGGACGGTCCTGGCGCAGATGGGCGGTGTCGGGCTCGGCGCGGGCAGCGACCTGACGCTGAATTTCGACGGCAACAAGCTGCTCGACATCCGCGTCGACGCCGGGGTCGCCAATGCGCTGGCAAGCAACGGCGGCCTGCTCAAGGCCGACGGGGGGCGAGTCCTGATGGCGGCCAGGACCGCCAATGCGCTGCTCAACACGGTGGTGAACTCCCAGGGTGCCATCGAGGCCCGTTCGCTGCGCGGCAAGAACGGGCGGATCGTGCTCGATGGCGGCCCGGACGGCAAGGTCATGGTGGGAGGCGCCTTGTCCGCCAATGCGCTGAAAGGTCCGGGGCACGGCGGCACGGTCGAGGTCCGGGGGCAGGCGGTGGAAGTGGCCCTGGGCACCCAGGTGAACACGCTCGCCAGCAATGGCCTCAACGGCACCTGGAAGATTGCCGCCGACAAGATCGACGTGCGCCCGTCGGCGGTGTCGGATGGCGTCACCGTTCATGCCGACACCCTGTCGCGGAACCTGGCGAGCACCAATATCGAACTGGTTTCGACCAAGGGCGACCTGGACCTCGACGGCTCGGTGAGCTGGGCATCGGGCAACCGGCTGGGGCTGGGCTCCGCGGCCGACCTGACGTTGAATGGCAGGCTGAATGCCAGTGGCGCCAAGGCTGGGCTGGAGCTGAAGGCCGAAGGCGCTATCGATATCAATGACAAGATCGTTCTCGGCGGGGCTGGCAGCGCGCTGGCCATGGATGCCGGCGAAGGCCACCGGGTGAACGGCACGGCGTCGGTCTCCCTGGCCGGGGCCAACGCGACCTACGTCTCCGGTGGCTATTACTACACGGTGGTGCAGAACCTGGCGCAGTTGCAGGCGATCAACAAGAACCTGGACGGCCTGTACGTGCTCGGCGGCAATATCCTGGGCGGCAGCTATTACTGCACGGCGCTGCAATCCATCGGCGGGCCCGCCGGCGTTTTCAGCGGCACCCTGGACGGTCTCGGCAACAGCATCGGCAATCTCTCGATCAGCAACACCGGGCCGAATGTCGGGCTGTTCGCCCGCTCCTCGGGCACCCTGAGCAACCTGAAGCTGAACAACCTGCGGGTATCCGATAACACCTACGGCTCCGGACCGTCTTCGCTCGGCGCCCTGGTCGGGATCAACAGCGGCCGCATCGCCAACGTCAGCGCCAGCGGGGTCTCGGTCGTCGGCAGCCGACTGCGCTCCAACGCACTGGGCGGCCTGGTCGGGCGCAATATCAGCGGGCAGATCGCGAACGCATCCGTCAGCGGCGGCGTCACCGGTTATGCGGCGAGCACGGCGGTCGGCGGTCTGGTGGGGGAGAACTTCACCACTGCCTGGGGGCCGGAGGCGGTCATCGAGAACGCCCACAGCAACGTCCATGTGGCTGCACAGTCCACCGAGCGCAACAGCCTGGGCGGCGTCGGCGGCCTGGTCGGACTGAATGCGAAGGGCATGATCAGGGCGTCCGGCAGCCAGGGGAAGGTCGAGACCTACCGGCCCGGCCTGAACGTCGGCGGCCTGGTCGGCTACAACATGTTCGGCCACGTCTCCGATAGTAGCGCCAGCGGCCAGGTGGAGGCCGGCGGCGCGGGGAATACCGGCGGGCTGGTCGGCCTGAGTTCCGGCGGCGAGATATTCCGCTCGCAGGCGAGCGGGTCGGTGTACAGCAAGGGCGGCCTGGCGACCGGCGGGCTGATCGGCAAGGCAGAAGGCAACGGCATGCTCGGAAACCTGAAAGCCAGCGGCAGCGTCACGGACCAGGGCGGCGCGGATCTGGGCGGGCTGGTCGGCAACAATAGCCAGAGCGCCATCGAGACCGCCGAGGCGACGGGCAAGGTCAGCGGCGGCAGCAACAGTCGCGTCGGCGGGCTGATTGGACACAACCTCGGCGGTTCCGTCGCCCATGCGATCTCGCGCGGCGACGTGAGCGGCGGGTTCAACAGCCTGGTGGGCGGGCTCGTCGGCCACAACGGCGGCGAACTGGTCAACGTGGATACCAGCGGCAGGGTCAGCGCCGCTGCGAGTGCGTCGGTTGGCGGCCTGGTCGGCAGCAACGCCGGTTCGATCCTGTCGGCGCGCAGCAGCAGTACCGTCAACAGCGGCGGGCGCAGCCGCATCGGCGGCCTGGTCGGCGAGAACCAGATCCAGGGACGCATCGTTTCGTCCATGTCGGAAGGCACCGTCAGTGGCGACTACTACGTCTCCATGGGCGGGCTGGCCGGCGTCAACCTGGGATCGATCGAGTACTCCGGCGTCAGCGGCAAGATCGACTTCAAGCCTCAGTCCCATTACGGCCAGATCTACGGTGCGCAGGTCGGCGAGAACCATGGGGTCCTGGGCGGCAACTACGTGATCGGCGAGGCGGCGCTCCTGCCGCCTGCCGGTATCGACTACGGCAACATCTGGTAAGGCCGGCAGGGGAGGTCCCTGGCGGACCTCCCTTCCCGGCCGGGGCCGCTCTCGCCTGGAGTGTGGCCCTCTTCCGCAGGCGCAATCTTGGAGAGTTCCATGAGCATGAGGTTATTTCCCGGCCGCGTTTCCCTGCGCCGCCGGCCTGGCGCGCAGGCTCGGCAGGCGCTCGTTCTCGGCCTCTGCTGCCTGACCGGCGGCCAGGCCTGGGCCCTGAACGAGGTCGCCCTGAACTGCTCGTTCGGCAATGGCAAAGGCTTGCCCTGGCGTGTGGTGAACGAGCTGACCAGCGGCACGGCGAAAGGCACGGTGCTGTTCGCCAGGCCGGTGAGCCTGTTCCTGAACTACAAGCCCCAGGCTTCCCAGGAGGCGCATGAGCTGGTCATCGGGGGGAACTGGTCCGGGGTGGGCTTTCCGGGGCCTTACGGCACGGTGGCGTCCGACGTCAAAGGCATCGGCTATCGGATCTCGGTGGATGCCCAGGACGGCGTCAAGCGGGTGATTCCGGTCGACAACCAGCCCCATGCGCTGGACAAGCGAGTCACGAGCTTTTCCGGAAGCACGACCAGCGACTACCTACAGGAACTGGTCCTGACGGTCGACCCCGGCGAGTTGCCTGCCGGCGACCTGAAGGTAACCAGCGTATCCGGCAGCGCCACCCTGAATCTCTGGGCGGTGGACAGGCTGAAGGGCGAAGCGTCCATCGGCAGCGTCCTGGCGGTGCCTGCGGACAACTACCCCACCGGGGTTTGCCGAAAGCCCTATTCGCTGATCGGCCCGGCCTCCATCGGGATCGGCGGCGGTCCCCCGCCGCCGCCGATCCCGAAGAAATGCAAGGTCGAGGTGGGACGGGAAATCAACGTCAAACTGGGTAGCGTCGCGTTGAAGAACTTCCCGCGGGTCAACGACACCTCCACGGAGCGCTCCTTCGATATCT
The DNA here is from genome assembly GCF_056782835.1 of Pseudomonas sp. 20-5. Classification (NCBI taxonomy): domain Bacteria; kingdom Pseudomonadati; phylum Pseudomonadota; class Gammaproteobacteria; order Pseudomonadales; family Pseudomonadaceae; genus Pseudomonas; species Pseudomonas sp. 20-5. The sequence goes on from NZ_CM165584.1 coordinate 938,999, forward strand.
CTCTCAGCGAGTGTGCGGCGCTGGCCAAGCCGGAAATCGCTTTCCGCGACAAGTATGTCTCGGCGCAGCAAGCGGACCCGACGATCCTCAGCTTGAAGAGCGGCGGCGCGGCGGGGTTCGGCATCGTCGTGAAGAACGGCCTGGACCAGCAGCGGATACGTTTCGACGGCACGCCCTACCCGATGCGGCGTGTCGGCGACAGCGCCGACCTCCCGCTGAGTGCCGCCTACATCCGTATCGGCGCGGAGGGCGAATTGAAGGCCGGGGTCGCCGACGGCGCCGCCGAGTTCACGTTTACCTTCCCCTGAGCGGCGCCGCCGCTCTTTCCCCGGCGTTTCCCGCCCCGCCTCGGGAAGCGCCGTCGGCCGCTTTCGCGCCAGCCCTCGCGAAGGCTCGGCCCCTCACCTCCAGTGGTTGCAGATCGCCGAAGGCGCTCTGCATATCGCTCCGCTGCTCGTCCTGGGTCTCGTGCGCACATGCCATTCCCGCACACGGAATACCGATATTGCGTATGGGCGAAGGCTTTCTGAGGGATATGCAAGTTTCCTCGGTAGGATTTCGCGCAAATAAACGAACGCTATTTTCCAGGCGATAGTTTCAGCTTGTCGCGGAACTCTTTTTTCAAACTTTTTGCTGCTCTGGCTTGTCCGTTTCGTATTTCATCGTTTTTCATAAGTGTCTACGTAGACGTTTTTCGGGGGCTGTTTCAAGTGTCTTTGTTGTTAGTTTACGAGGCGAAAAAATAGTAGTTTTACTATATTAAATATCGTCGGTTTCACTAGAAAATACACATGTTCACTTTGAACCGGGGCAGTGGCGTCGGCGGATTCCGGACCGCGCTTTCCTCCTTGCCGGCCGAGCGGCGGCCGCCTGCCTGCGGCAGGCATGACCGAGACCACAGGTTTCCTGGTAACGCTTTCGCCTGCCGTGTACCGCTTAAGGAGACGCAAGGATGTCCCTACATCGCATTCGCGTAATGGTTGCGGATGATCATCCCGCCATTTCGCTGGGTATTTCCTACGAACTGAGTCAGTGCGGTTCTTTGGAGATGCTCGGTCAAGTTTCCAATTCTACCGAGTTGATCGGCCGGCTCGACGAAGGCGACTGCGATGTCGTTATCGTCGACTATACGATGCCGGGCGGGAAATATGGCGATGGACTGGCATTGTTGTCATTGCTGCGGCGACGTTATCCGCATCTGCAATTGGTTGTCTTTACCATGCTGAACAATCCGGGCCTTATCCGGGCCATTCTCAAGCAGGGTATCAATTGCATCCTCAGCAAGTCCGACTCGACCAGTCACCTGCTGGCGGCGGTGAGCGCGGCCTATTCGCGAAACCAGTATTTCTCGCCGTCGATCAGGGACATCTTCGTCAACCAGGTGCTTTCCTCGCACAACGAACGGCTGACGCCCCGGGAGGCGGAAATCGTCCGTCTGTTCGGCTCCGGACTGACCATCACCGAGATCGCCGAGCGCTCGCATCGCAGCGTGCAGACCATCAGTACGCAGAAGGTCAGTGCCATGAAGAAGCTCGGCATCAAGCGCGATGCCGACCTCATCAGGTATGCGGCCGAGGGCTATTGCCGGATGCCCTGACGGATCGGCCCGCTTCACCAGGGCAGCGGCTGGTTCCGATAATCGACGAAGCGACAGGCATTCACGCCCGCGGCATCCTCCACCGTCGCGACCAGTCCGGCGGCGCTTTCCTCGACGCTCAGCGGCGCGCTGTCGCCGCCCATTTCGGTACGCACCCAGCCGGGATGCAGGAGCAACAGGCTGAACGGCAACTCCTCGAACTCGCCCTCCCAGCTGCGTACCAGGCTGTTCAGCGCCGCCTTGCTGGCGCCGTAGAGCGGCATCGTGGCCGACAGGCCCAGCGCCAGGCTGGCCATCTGCGAACTCATGAACGCCACCACGCCACCCCGGCTAACCCGGCCGGACAGTGCCCTGGCCAGGCGCAGCGGCGCGATGGCGTTGGTCAGGAATAGCTGGGCGGTCTGCTCGGCGTCGATTTCCGCCACATCCTGTTGCTGCGGGCCGTAGATGCCGGCGTTGACGATCAGGCGATCGATCCGCCGCTCGCCCAGCATCTCGCCAATGCGTTCGGCGCAATCGTGTTGGTTGAGGTCGCCGGTCACCGCTTGCAAGCGCTCCCCGGCCCGCTCCGCCAGTGCCTGTAGCCCGGGAGAGCCTTGCGGTCGCCGGGCGACGGCGAATACCTGTGCGCCGCGTTGCAGGAAGGCATCCGCCAGTCCCAGGCCGATGCCGCGCGAGGCGCCGACGATCAGAACGTTGTGCATGAGGTTCTCCGGGCGATAAAGCGGACAGGATACCCAAGCGCGTCCCGCTGCGGTAACCGCCGCGGCGACCGGCCGCGGCGGCCTCGACCTTACCGCATGGCGCTGCCGCCCAGGCCGGCGAGGTACAGGTCGAGCAGGCGGTCGTCGAACTCCGGCTCGCGCACGGCGCTCCCGCGCAGGTGTTCCTCGACGTTGGTGCAGTCCCAGAGATAGGTGTCCTGGTACAACTCGACGGTGCTGCGGCCGGCGTACATGTTGTCGCGGAACATGCTCAGCAGGGGATAGAGCGGGGCGTCGCGATTGTCTTCCCAGAGACTTACCCAGTCGTCGAACGGCATCTGCCGAAGGGGACGCCCGGCGCGTCGCCCGAGACGGCCGAAGAACTCGTCCAGGGTCAGGCAGCGCGGAATGCTCGGCACCAGGTTGAATTTCTTGCCCAGCGCCGAAGGCTGGCGGGCGATGACGCTGATCGCCTCTACCATGTAGTCCACCGTGGTCAGGCCCTCGCGCAGCTCGCGCAGGAGCGGCACGGCCCGGTACTCCAGGCAGGTCCGCGCCAGCCGGCTCCACCACTGGTAGTCGGCGTAGGCGCCGGTACGGCTGTGGCAGGTGGCGTAGCCGAGGCGGAAGGTCATCAGCGGCAGGCCGCGTTCGGCGGCGAGGTCGGCGATCTTTTCCATCACCCATTTGCTGCGCACGTAGCCCATGTCGGTGACCACCGCCGGCAGGTTCTGGTCGATGTCGTCGTCCTCGCGCATCAGGCGCTTGCCGGTATGCAGGTGGCCCCAGCTGTACACCGAGATGCTCGACAGCAGCATCAGCGGCTTGCAGCGGCCGCTGGCGCAGAAGCGCAGGACCTGGCCGAGCCCCTCGACGTTGTCGCGCTTCATGTAGCTGTATGGCTGGATGAAGTTCACCGCGCTGGCGGAATGGAAGACCTGGTCGACGCTGCCGGCCAGCTCGCGATAGGTTTCCGCCGGTAGTCCGAAACCTGGTTCTGCGAGGTCGGCGGCGTAGGCCCTGACCCGTCGCCAGTCCGTCTCGGCGAGTTCGATGCGGTGCTGCCGGGCGGCCTGGCGCAGGCGTTCGAGGGCATGGGCGTCGTTTTGCGCACGGACCGGACAATGCAGGTCGGCCTCGCGGCTGGCCAGCAGCTCGGCGAGCAGGTGGGCGCCCATCAGCCCGCTGGCGCCGGTGAGCAGGATGTGCCGTGGCGCCAGCAATTGGGCGGTGTCCATGGGGCGGCTGAAATCCACGTCGGCGGGCAGGCGCACGTCCCGTTGCAGCTCCTGGGCCGGTTCGCTGTCCAGCGCCGGCGGCGCTTCGCCGGCGCGCCGCGCCAGGCTGGCCGCCAGTTGGCGCACGCTCGGGGTGCGGTAGATGTCGTGGATGTAGGCACGGTTGCCGAAGCGTCGGCTCAATTCGCGTACCAGGGCGGCGGCCAGCAGGGAATGGCCGCCGACCTCGAAGAAGCTGTCGTCCAGGCCGAAGTCGGTATGCCCCAGCACTTCCTGCCAGGACAGGGCCACTTGCAGTTCGCCGGGGGTGCCGAAGCGTTGCTCGTCGAGTCGTTCCTGGCATTGTTCGTCCAGGTGTCGACGCAGGGCCTGGCGGTCGATCTTGCCGTTGACCGTGGTCGGCAGGCTGTCCAGCGACAGGTAGCGGCTGGGCAGCATGTAGTCGGGCAGTTCCTGGCGCAGTGCGGTCTTGATGGCGGCGAGCACGGCCCTGGCATCGCCGTCCTGCTGGCGGGGGACCACGAAGGCGCTCAATTGCTGGCTACCGCAGCGTGGGTCGGCATGCGCCAGCACCACCGCGCCGTGGATAGCCGGCTGGCGCAACAGCGCGGCCTCGACGTCGCCGAGTTCGACGCGGTGGCCGCGGATCTTCACCTGGTCGTCCAGCCGACCGAGGAACTGCAGGCTGCCATCGGCCAACCAGCGGGCCTTGTCGCCGGTGCGGTAGAGCCGACGCCGCAGTGCCTGCGAGTAGTGGAAGCGCCTGGCGGTCATGTCCGGGTCGCGCAGGTATTCGCGCGCCAGGCAGACGCCCGCCAGGTTCAGTTCACCGGGTCGGTCGCCATGGCAAGGCCGGTCGTCGGCGTCGAGGATGAATGCCTCGCAGCCGTCGATGGGCGTGCCGATCGAGGCGGGTCGCCGATGTGCTTCGGCGCCGACGATGCGGCAGGTGGCGAAGACCGTGGCCTCGGTCGGGCCGTAGTAATCCACCACGGTATAGGGCAGCCCGCCGGTTGCGACCGGCGGCAGTTTTTCCCCGGCGCAGAACAGGTAGCGCAGCGCCAGCGACGGCGGGGCGGGCTGCTCCGCCAGCGCGGGCACCATCACGGTAGGCGCGAAGGCGTGGCTGATCCGCTGCTCGGCGAAGAATGCCAGCAGCGCCGCCGGGTCTGGGCGCACCTCGTCGGGCACCAGGTGGAGGCAGGCGCCTGCGCACAGGGTGGACCAGATTTCCCATTGGGAAACGTCGAAGCCGACGCCGGCCATCAGGGTGGTGCGGCTCCGTTGATCCATATTGAAGCGCCGGTTGTGCCAGCTCACGAGGTTGGCCAGGGAGCGACTCTCGATCACCACGCCCTTGGGTTCGCCGGTGGTGCCCGAGGTGAAGATCACATACAGCGCTTCGCTGCCGTCGAGCGCCGGTCTCGGCGCGGCACCCGCCGCACTCGTCGCGAGCGCCTGTGCGATGGCCTCCACCGGTTGCCCCGGCAGGTCCTCGGCCTGGGTGGCGAGGGCCAAGGGGGCTTGGCACTGGCGGAGGATTTCCCGCTTGCGCCTGTCGGGTTGCCGACGGTCCACCGGTACGTAGGCCGCTGCGCACTTGGCGGCCGCCAGGATGGCGATGACCAGTTCGGCCGAGCGTTCGGCCAGCAGGGGCAGCAGCTCGCCCCGGGCGACGCCGCGCCTGGCCAGGTGGGCGGCCAGCCGGTCGCTGAGCCGGTCGAGTTCGCGGTAGCTGAACGAGCGCTCGCGATCGACGAGGGCGGGGCGTTCGGGATGGGTATCTGCGTGTTGCCTGAATAAGCCAAGAACAGAATCTTTCGACATGGCTGAGACTCCTGTCTTGCCGGTGGAAAAGACGTTATCCGTGGTTTTTCAGCGTATCGAGCGGGGACCAGGGGGAAGGCTGGCGATAGGCCTGGTCCAAGGCTAGCCCCGAGGGGAAATGCGGCAACTGCCATTTGGTACAGGGTAAGGGGGGCTTGCCACCGGGGTCGCCAGGGGCGCCCCGGACATTTTCGGAAGCGGGACCGGACTCAGTCCAGCTGGCCTTCCCGGTCGTCGAAGATCGCTTCTATGGCCAGTCCGAACACCCGGGCGAGCTTGAACGCCAAGGGCAGGCTTGGATCGTAGCGGCCGGTTTCGATGGCGTTCACCGTCTGCCGCGATACCTCCAGCTTTCCGGCCAGCTCCGCCTGTGACCAACCGCGCTCCGCGCGCAACTCGCGAACGCGGTTCCTCATGCGTAGCGCCTCAGTCCCAGGGCGCAGCCGATGACCCAGAACGCGCCCATCAGGGGCCAGACGAAGAACATCGAGAGTTTCGGAAAGCCGGTGGTTTCGAGGAAACCGTAGGTGAAGGTGAGCAGGGCGGTGCCGACGAAGGCCAGGGCGAGGGCTTCGAGATGGATGCGCCGGGCCATTTCGTCGAGGCGCCGCAGGTAACGGATCACCACCAGCGCCAGGGCGACCATCGGTGGCACCGGCAGCAGGGCGAGGAAGACCCGGCCGGCGCCCGGTTCCGTGCCCGCCAGCAACTGGCCGCTGATCAGAACGGCAGCGGCATAGGCGACCAGCGCGAGAAGCAGTTCGAGGAAGAAACGTTTGTGGGTCATGGTTGAACCGTCCATGTAAAGGGGGCTTTACATTGGCCGGGATGCTCTTCTTTGTCAAGCAAGCTTTACATTCTCCATGGGCTTGCCTTGGCGAGGAGACTCGGGGATGGTAGCGGGCGGCCTCTGGGAGAATGGCGAAATGGCGCCGCCGCCGGAGGCACCGCACTGGAACCTGGGTTTCGCCCGCGCCCAACTGGAGGCCGCGGAGTTGCCGCCGGTGGCTGGCGGCGAAGGTTGGGAGGTGTTGCACTTCGCCGATGTCGGCGCCCTGGCCTGGTACCTGTTGAACCTGCCCTGGGTATTTCCCGGTTTTTCCTTCAGGCGCCACCGCAAGGGCCTGCGCGGCCTGCACGAGAGCGGCGAGCCGCTGGCGGTGCGGCAGTTCCTCTTCTGGCTGGAGGCGCGCAACCCCCAGGCAGCGCGCGGCTAGAGGAAGAGTCGCTTCACCAGCTCGGTGCGGCTGCGCGCACCGGTCTTGCGGAACAGGTTGAGCAGGTGGGTCTTCACCGTCGGCAGGCCGAGTCCGAGGCACTGCGCCAGGCATTTGTTGCTGACGCCGTCACGCAGCAGCAGGGCGATCTCCCGTTCCCTCGGCGTCAGGCCTTGCAGGCGCTCGGCGCTGGCCGCTGGCGTGGCGCATGCCTGCGCCGCCAGCTCCATCAGGCCATGCAGGGCGCGCAATTGTCGCAGCTCCTGGTCGGAGAAGGCCCCTAGGCGGGCGTCGCGCAGTAACGACAGGGCCGCCACCGGACGCTGCTGCGCATGCGCCAGTACCTCGACCACGTCGCAGATCCCGTGGCGTCGCAGGAAGCCCTGGTACAGCGCGCTGTCCTTCGCGGGCTGGCGGGCGATGCCCTGGCGCAGCGGCACTACCGGCGAAGCGCTGGCCAGGCAGTGGCGCGGCTGCAGCGGATCGTAGTCGCGGTAGTGGCGCAGGTAGTCGCGGTGCATGCCGGCCGGCATCCGCAGGAGCTGGAAGTCGTGTGCGCGACAGTCCTCGTCGATGCGATAGAACACGCACAGGCTGGCCGGCACCACCTGGGTGAAGGCCTGCATGCAGCGCGGGCCGAGGTCGGGCGACAGGGTCGAAGGCATGGCGCGGGACTCCCGTGGGACGAGGCGGCGGGACGTCCACTGTCCTGCCTGCCGGGCAGAATGTCCATGCCCCGGCGCGCCGTCTTGTCTCTCTCTGCCTGGCTTGGCAGGCAGCGGCAAGAAACCCGGCAGGCTGGAGCAAGCGAGCGGGGGAGCGGCGGGTCCAGAGTATTCCCGGGTAGTAGGCGCATGCATGACGCAGCGCCGTCGCCAAGCCGAGGAGCACACATGAGTATTGCCATCGACCCGTCCGTCAGCGCTTTCTTGCGCAGTCCCCATGGCCTGCTGATCGACGGTGAGTCCGGGCCGGCGCGTTCCGGCGCCGACATGCCGCTGTACGACCCGGCGACCGGCGCCGAGCTGGCGCGCGTGGCCCGCGCCGGCGCCGAAGACGTCGATCGGGCGGTCGCCGCCGCGCGGCGCGCGTTCGAAGGCAGCTGGGCAGGCCAGCGCCCGGCCGATCGCGAGCGCCTGCTGCTGCGACTGGCGGAACGGGTCGAGGCGCATGGCGAGCAACTGGCGCAGTTGGAAACCCTGAACAACGGCAAGTCGATCAACCTGTCGCGGGCCCTGGAGGTCGGCGCCTCGGTCGAGTTCATCCGCTACATGGCCGGCTGGGCGACCAAGATCGAGGGCCGCAGCCTCGACCTGTCGATCGCCGCGGTCCCAGGCGCGCGCTACCGGGCCTACACGGTGCCGGAGCCGGTGGGCGTGGTCGGAGCCATCGTGCCGTGGAATTTCCCCTTGCTGATGGCGATCTGGAAGATCGTCCCGGCCCTGGCCTGCGGCTGCACCGTAGTCCTCAAGCCGGCCGACGAAACCCCGCTGACCGCCCTGCGCCTCGGCCAGTTGTGCCTGGAGGCGGGGATTCCGCCAGGAGTGGTGAACATCGTCACCGGCACGGGCGCCGAGGCCGGCGCGGCACTGGCGGCGCACCCGGGCATCGACAAGCTGGCGTTCACCGGCTCGACCCCGGTGGGCAAGCTGATCGGGCATGCGGCGGTGGAGAACATGACGCGTTTTTCCCTCGAACTCGGCGGCAAATCCCCGGTGATCATCCTCGATGACACCAGCCTGGACATGGCTGCCGCCGGTTCCGCCGGCGCGATCTTCTTCAACCAGGGGCAGGTCTGCACCGCTGGCTCGCGCCTCTATGTTCAGCGCAAGCGTTTCGACCAGGTGCTGGAGCGCCTGGCGGCCATCGCCGGCGACCTGAGCATCGGCCCCGGCCTGGATCCGACCACGCAGATCAACCCGCTGGTCTCGGCCAGGCAGCAGGAGCGGGTGCTGGGGATGATCGAAAGCGGGGTGGCCGAGGGCGCCAGCGTGGTCTGCGGTGGGGCGCGCCAGGGCGAGACGGGGTTCTACGTGCAGCCGACGATCCTTGCCGACGTCACCCCGGGGATGCAGGTGGTGCGCGAGGAAATCTTCGGGCCGGTGCTGGTGGCGACGCCCTTCGACGATCTCGACGAAGCGGTGCGCCTGGCCAACGACAGCATCTACGGGCTCGGTGCGAGCATCTGGTCCAACGACCTGCGCCAGGTCATGGACCTGGTGCCCAGGATCAAGGCCGGCACGGTATGGGTGAACGCCCACAACCTGCTCGACCCGTCGATGCCGTTCGGCGGCTTCAAGCAGTCCGGCATCGGACGCGAGATGGGCCATGCGGCGATCGAGGCGTACACCGAGAACAAGTCGGTGTGCATCGCCTACTGATATCGATGAATCGGGGGGAGCCGATTCGTTCGGCTCTTTCGCTGCCCTCCGCGGCAGCCTTTTGTTCGACACGCCTCGCCTGCCGGCGGAGCGTACGGGACGCCGGCGCGTCCCGCAGGGCCTGACGCAAGAACAACAACAGCAACGCTGCCGTCGAGGATACGTCGATGTCCAACTCCAGACTCACCCAGCACCTGCTCCGCGGGCGGGTTGGTTTCCCCACCGCCCTGGCCAGTTCGGTCGGGTTGATCATGGCCAGCCCGGTGATCCTCACCGCCACCACCGGCTTCGGCCTGGGCGGCGGAACCTTCGCCGTGGCGATGCTGGTGGCGCTGCTGCTGATGCTGGCGCAGTCCACCACCTTCGCCGAGGCCGCCTGCCTGCTGCCGACCCGTGGCTCGGTCTACGACTACCTGTCGTGCGGCCTCGGGCGCTTCTTCGCGATCACCGGCACGCTGTCGGCCTACCTGATCGTCCATGTGTTCGCCGGCACCGCCGAGACCATGCTCAGCGGCACCATGGCGCTGGTCAACTTCGAGTCGCTGAATACCCTCACCGAGCCGGGCGGCGGCGCCTGGCTGGTGGGCGTCGGCATGGTGCTCTGCTTCGGCCTGCTGAATGCGCTGGGGATCACCGCCTTCGGTCGCGCCGAAGTGATCCTCACCTTCGGCATGTGGAGCACCCTGATGATCTTCGCCGTGGCCGGCCTGTTGCGCCTGCCCGCGGTGGAGTTGCAGGGCTGGTTCGGGGCCTCGATGGTCGGCGACGACCTGCCGACCCTGCTGTCGCTGGTGGGCATGGCGATGTTCATGTTCGTCGGTTGCGAATTCGTCACGCCGCTGGCGCCGGAGGTGCGCCACGCTTCGCGGACCCTGCCGCGGGCGATGGCCCTGGGGTTGATCGGGGTGGCCTGCTGCATGTTCCTCTATGGCGCGGCGATGCGCCGGCAGGTGGAAAACCTCGACCTCGGCGGCGGCCTGCACCTGCTGGAGACGCCGATGGCGATCCCGCGATTCGCCGAGCAGGTGATGGGACCGTTCGGACGCATCTGGCTGGGCGTGGGCCTGCTGTTCGCCGGGGCCGCCACCATCAACACCCTGATGGCCGGCCTGCCGCGGATTCTCTACGGGATGGCGCTGGATGGCGCCTTGCCGAAGGCCTTCACCTACCTGCACCCGCGCTTCAAGACACCGTTGCTGTGCATCGCCGTGGCAGCGGCGATTCCCTGCCTGCACGCCTGGTGGCTGGGCGGCGACAGCGAAGGGATCATCCACCTGGTCCTGGCTGCGGTCTGCGCCTGGGGCACCGCCTACCTGCTGGTGACCCTCTCCGTGGTGCTGCTGCGCATCCGTCGCCCGGACCTGCCGCGCGCCTACCGCTCGCCGCTGTTCCCGTTGCCGCAGCTATTCTCCAGCGCCGGAATCCTGCTGGGGATGTTCTACATCACGCCGCCGGGGATGAACCCCGCCGACATCTACCTGCCGTTCGCCCTGATGCTCGGCCTGGCGGCCGCCTACGCCCTGTTCTGGACCCTGTGCGTACAGCGGGTGAATCCGTTCCGTCCGCTGGCGGTGGAAGAGGTGCTGGAGAAGGAATTCGCCGAAGAGGACCAGCAGCAGCGGGAGAGGGCGCATGTCCGCCTGGGCGCGCTGGTATGAGCGTCACTGGCGCGACTGGCGGCCAGCCGCCTATCGCCCCGGAGCCACCCTGGCCCTGGTGCGGCGCAACCTGGCTGCGTGCGACGGCGAGGCGCAGGACGGCAGGCTGTTGCTGCGTACGAAAGAGCTGAGCCTCGAGGTTCGCGAGCGGGTCCAGGCGCACCTGTTCATGCATATCGTCAGCACCGAGTTCAGCCTGTTCGTGGCGGCGCCCGGGGGGCCGCCGGCCAGCCTGGAGCTGCGTCACGCCGGTTGTTTGCGGCGTCGCGGCATCCTTTGCAAGGTACGCAGCGGGAGCGGGCTCGAGCCGTTGCGGGAGGCCTTGCAGGGGGGCGACCGGGTCTTGCTGGAGCAGCTCATGCCGCTGGACTTCCGGAGTTTGCGCCTCTGCCGCGACGACAGGGGCTGGACCGTGAGCCTGGAACACCTGGGGGCGTGCGAGGTGGTCAACCGCTTCCCCGCCTATCGCCGCTACATCCCTCTGGTCGCCGAGCAGCGCCTGGCCCTGCTGGGCGCCTTCGCCCAATTGCAGCGCCTGCTTTCTCCCGCCTGAACGGCCCTTGCCGGCTCTCCCGGATGCGTATCCGCCGGTCCATTTGCGCTAGCTTGTGGGTATATCGATAACATGTTAATCATAACGGCAGCGCTGCGTGGCTCGGTAATTGCCGCGCCATACAACAATAACGATGGCCGTTGCCGTCAGGAGGTGCCCGGTGCATACCCTGTCTTCCGCACACAACAGCTTCGAAGCCTGGAACCAGGCGTTGCGCCAGGTCTGCGGGCGCTTCGAATCGCAACCCGCGCTGAACCGGACGCTGTTCATCGGCGATATCTCGCGGCAGGACCTCGGCGGTCTGGAGTTGGCGCAGATCCGCACCAACGCAGGGCGCATCGCCCGCCAGGCCACCCATGCCGATCATGACGACGACCGCCACTGCTTCCTGGTCGTCCAGCGCAGCGGCCATGCGCAACTGCGCCAGGGTGGGGACAGCATAGAGCTGGCGCCAGGGGAAATGGCGCTGATGGACTCCGCGGGCGGCTGCGAGATCATTCCTCACGGACTCATCGAACACACCTCGTTCCATCTCTCCCGCGAAGAGGTATGCCGGCACCTGCCACCCAGCCAGCGGGCCTTCGGCAAACTCTCGCCGAACTGCGCCAGCGGTCGCCTGCTGAGCCTGCTGGTGCAGCAGGTGTGCGCCGGAGAACTGCAGCCGTGGGCGGTGGCGGACGAGGGCGGGGCGTTGCAGGAGGCGCTGATCGCCCTGCTCGGGCCGGCGCTACAGCACGCCGGCGAGGAATTGGAGGGACCGCTGGCCGGGCTCTATGGCTACAGTCTGCGCCGGCACGCGGAGCGTCTGATCGAGCAATCCCTGCAGAAGCCGCGCCTGAGTCCGGACATGCTCGCCGGCCGCCTGCGCATCTCGGTGCGCCAGTTGTACCGGTTGTTCGAGGAGCAGGGCGACAGCGTCTGCCGCTACATTCTCCGCCAGCGCCTCAGCCGCAGCGCCGCCGACCTCGGCAACCCACGGCTGCGCGGCGAATCGATCACCTCCATCGCCTTCAAGTGGGGTTTCAGCGACTCGGCGCATTTCAGCCGGGCGTTCAAGAAGCAGTTCGAGGTTTCGCCCAAGGACTATCGGGCCGGCGCGCTACCGGCCTGACGCCGCCGCGCGCTGCCATTCGTCCCGCCGATCCGCGCCGCAGGCGGAGCTGGCCCGGTGAATGCTTGACGCTTCACCGGAGGCACAGCAAGAATGCGGCGTGTCAGGTTGCATGAAAATAACGGCGGCGCTGTCCGGGGTACCTGCCGCGACAAGCAGCACCCGATGCCCGCACCTTTCATGTCGCCAGCGAGGCGCAGGATGTCATTGCCTTGGGGCGTGCGCCGCGTCGCTATTCACTATCAGATTTCGAGTGCCCCCCTACACCATGCGAATGCGCCTGATGCTTTTGGGCGGCGGTAATGCCCTTGGACAGGCGCTGATCCGCCTAGGGGCGGAGGAAGACATCGGTTTCCTCGCGCCCAGACCACCCGAGCAGGGCTGGGATGCCGCCAGCCTCACCACCCTGCTGGACGAAACGCGCCCCGACGCGGTGATCAACCTCGCCTTCTACCACGACTGGTTCCAGGCCGAGCAGGTCGAGGCGGAGCGCCTGGGCGCCCAGGAGCGCGCCGTCGAGCGCCTCGCGGAGCTCTGCCAGCACTACGAGATCCTGCTGGTCCAGCCGTCCAGCTACCGGGTCTTCGACGGCGCCCGCGCCACCGCCTACAGCGAGAAGGACGAGACCCTTCCGCTGGGCCTGCGTGGCCAGGCGCTCTGGCGCATGGAGCAGAGCGTGCGCGCGGCCTGCCCGCGACATGTGCTGATCCGCTTCGGCTGGCTGCTGGACGAAAGCCCGAACGGCTTGCTGGGACGTTTCCTCAGCCGCGCCGAGCAACCGCAGCCGCTGTTCCTCGCCGACGACCGGCGCGGCAACCCGACGCCGGTGGACGACGCCGCGCGGGTGGTGCTCTCGGTGCTCAAGCAGCTCGACTGCCAGGCGCCGCTGTGGGGCACCTACCACTACGGCGGACTGGAAGCGACCACCACCCTGGCGCTGGGACAGGTGATCCTCAACGAGGCGCGTACCTATCGCTCCAACCTGATCCAGGAGCCTTCGGCGGAGGCCCATGCCGCGCGCCCGGACGCGCTCGACGAGCCGCAGCACGCGGTGATGGTCTGCAAGAAGATCCTCCACACCTTCGGCATCAAGCCGCGCGCCTGGCGCGCAGGTTTGCCGGCTCTATTGGACAGGTACTACAGGCATGTTTGAACGCCCCATCCTGATCACCGGCGGCGCCGGTTTCATCGGCTCCCACCTGACCGACGCGCTGCTGGCGCGCGGCTACCGCGTGCGTGTGCTGGACAACCTGTCCACCGGCAAGCGCGACAACCTGCCCCTGGACGACGAACGGGTAGAGCTGCTCGAAGGCGACGCCGCCGACGCGGCGACCCTGGCGGCCGCCCTGAAGGGCTGCGCGGCGGTCGCCCACCTGGCCGCGGTCGCCTCGGTACAGGCCTCGGTGGACGACCCGGTCGCCACCCACCAGAGCAATTTCATCGCCACCCTGAACCTCTGCGAAGCGATGCGCGAGCAGGGCGTGAAGCGCGTGGTGTTCGCTTCCAGCGCAGCGGTCTACGGGCAGAACGGCGAAGGCACGGCGATCGACGAAGACACCCCGAAGTCGCCGCTGACGCCCTACGCGTCGGACAAGCTGGCCAGCGAGTACTACCTCGATTTCTATCGCCGCCAGCATGGGCTGGAGCCGGCGATCTTCCGCTTCTTCAACGTCTACGGGCCGCGCCAGGACCCGTCCTCGCCCTATTCCGGGGTGATCAGCATATTCACCGAGCGCGCCCTGAAGGGGACGCCGATCACCGTGTTCGGCGACGGCGAGCAGACCCGCGACTTCATCTACGTCGCCGACCTGGTCGATTTCCTGGTCCAGGCGCTGGAGGCGACGGCGGTGGAGCCCGGGGCGGTGAACGTCGGCCTGAATCGCAGCATCAGCCTGAAGCAGTTGCTGGCGGAGATCGGCCAGGTGCTCGGTGGCCTGCCGCCGGTGACCCACGCCGACGCGCGAGCCGGTGACATCAGGCATTCGCGGGCGAACAACGAGCGCCTGCTGCGGCGTTTCTGCTTCGACCAGCCGACGCCGATGGGCGTGGGCCTGGCGCGCCTGCTCGGCCGCTGATCACCACCAGGGCTTGTTCAGCGCCAGGTAGAAGATCCCGCCCAGCAGGGTGAGGCTGAGGACGCTGAGCAGGCCCTTGCCGGGGCCCCGCGCCATCCGCAGGGCGAACGCCGCGCAGACGATGTAGCCCAGCAACAGCCCCAGCTTCGCCAGCAGCCAGAGCGGCAGCGGCCAGGGCATCGCCAGGTGCACCAGGCCGAGCGCGCTGAGCAGCAGCAGGGTGTCCACCAGGTGCGGTCCCCAGCGGCGGATGCCGCTGGCCTTGCGCCCCGACCAGTTCCAGGCCAGGCGCCAGACGAACAGGGCGGCGCTGCTGAGGGCGAAGGTGATGTGCAGGGTCTTCAGCCAGAGGTACATGGGGTCCGTTTCCACAGGATGAAAAAAGGCGCCCGAAGGCGCCTTTTCCCGTTGGGGGCGCAAGCCCCGCGACAGTCTACGACTCAGAACTTGTAGCCGAAACCGATCATGTAGACCCACGGATCGACGTCCACGTCGACCTTGGTCTTGTTCACGCCCAGGGCGCTCGGGCCGTTGATGCTGGCCTTGGTATCGATGTCCATGTACCAGACGGCCATGTTGAACAGCGCGTGCTCGTTGAGCATGTAGTCGAAGCCCAGTTCGCCGGCCAGGCCCCAGGAGTCCTGCAGCTTCATGCTGCTGAAACCCTGCGCCTTGCGGTTGCTGGCGAGGTCTTCGTCGAAGAAGGTGGTGTAGTTCACGCCCAGGCCGCCGTAGGGCTGGAAGGCGCTGTTGGTACCGCCCATGGGGTAGTACTGGAGCAGCAGGGTCGGCGGCAGTTGCTTGATGTCGGCCAGCTTGCCGTCCAGGCCCGGGCCGAGGCCCTTGACGTCGACCTGGTGGTTGAACGGAGTGGCGGCGACCAGTTCCACGCCCCACTTGTCGGCGAACATGTAGGTGAAGGTCAGGCCGAGCTGGGTGTCGCTGTCGACAGTCGCCTTGGTACCGCGCTGCTTGGCGCCGTCCAGCTTGATGTCGGAACTGCTGTCGTCGGGATCGACGGTGGCGAAGCCGCCACGGATGATGAAGTCACCGGCCTTGTGTCCTTGAATATCCGCAGCGGCGAACGGGGAGGCGACGGTGAGGGCCAGCAGGGAAGCGGTAAGCCAGGACTTACGCATGATGAGCTCCATTCCTTGTATTAGAAAGTGTTGGTGCTGCTAATGGTCAGCCAGCTAACAGTTGCCTTCCTTGACACAGCTCAATCAATCCTAGGAGCAAATGTGACCGCCGCAACGTAAATGGCGCGGCGGATTGTCGCATGTCGTTCAGCCACCTTCGTATTCGTAGGGCGTCACCTTGCTCGCCTGCATGCGGTAGCCGGCCGCCGCCAGCTCGCTGCTGGCGTTCTCCACCTTGAAGGTGCCCTCGACCCAGAATGGCTGATACAACTCGTCCATCTGCACGCCCTTGGCGGTCTTCACGTAGACGATCTGGTTCGACGGCGGCGGCGGTACGTGGATGCAGGCGCCGTAGTAGGGGACCAGGAGGAACTCGGTGACCAGCCCGGCCTCGCTGATTTCCAGCGGCACGATGTAGCCCGGCAGCTTGGCCTCGATGCCGTCCAGTGCCTTCACCACCGGGGCGTTGGGGCTCTGCTGGCTGGCCGCCGGACCGGCTTCGCTGAGGGCGTTGGCGAGGTCGTGGATCGGCAGCGGCGCCGGGGCGGGCGGGGCGCCGGCCGGGATCAGTTGCGACCAGGTCAGTTCGCGCGGCGCGGCGCGCGCCACGGCACTGCCCAGGAGCAGGGCGAAAGCCAGCAGGAGGACGGTCAGGGAGCGCAGCATCGGGGAATATCTCCGGGTCATAGGCGGATCGACAGGCCATCGGCCAGGGACTGGCGGTAGGCGCGCCAGGCCGGCACGCAGCCGATCAGCACGGCGGCCGCCAGGATAGCCCCGAGCAGGCTCCACTCATAGTCGCTCGGCCAGGCCAGCGGCAGGTAGATGCCGTAGTTGGCCTGGACGTAGCCCTGGCTGGCGGCGATGCCGAGGTAGAGCAGGCCCAGGCCGAGGGCGACGCCGGACAGCGCCAGGCTGAAGGCCTCGGCCAGCAGCAGGCCGAAGATGTGCCAGGGGCGCGCGCCCACCGAGCGCAGGATGGCCATCTCCCGGCGGCGCTCGTTGAGGCTGGTGAGGATCGCCGTGAGCATGCCGATCAGGCCGGTGAGGACGACGAACAGCGAGACCACGAACAGTGCCTTCTCGGCGGTGCCCATCAGGCCCCACAGTTCCTGCAGGGCGACACCGGGGAGGATCGCCATCAGCGGTTCGCCGGGATAGTCGTTGACCTCGCGTTGCAGGGCGAAGGTCGCCACCTTGCTCTTCAGGCCGACCAGGAACGCGGTGATCGCCTGTGGTTGCAGGTCCATGTGCCGCGCCTGTTCGGCACTGACGCGCCCGGCGCCCATCGCCGGCACCCCGTTGCGCCAGTCGACGTGCAGCGCCTCCATGCCGGCGAGGGATATGTGCAGGGTGCGGTCCACCGGGGTACCGGTGCGCTGGAGGATGCCGACCACGGTGAACGGCTTGTCGTCGTGCTTGACCAGGCTCACCGTGCTCACCCCATGGGCCAGCACGATCTTCTCGCCGAGCCTGTAGTGCAGGGCTTCGGCCACCTCGGCGCCGAGCACCACGTCGAACAGGTCCTGGCCGAAGGCGCGGCCCTCGGCCAGTTGCAGTTCCTGGCCGCGGCCGTAGCGGTAGTGCTCGAAATAGCCGGCATCGGTACCCATTACCCGGTAGCCGCGGTGCGAGTCGCCGAGGGAGATCGGGATCGCCCACTTCACCCGCGGGTTTTCGGCGAAGTGCCGGTAGCTGTCCCAGCGGATGTTGTTGGTCGCGTTGCCGATGCGGAATACCGAGTAGAGCAGCAGGTTCACCGAGCCGGAGCGCGCGCCGACGATCAGGTCGGTTCCGGAGATGGTACTGGCGAAGCTGGCCTTGGCCTCGGTGCGGACCCGCTCCACCGCCAGCAGCAGGCAGGCGGAGAGGGCGATGGCGAAGATCGTCAGCAGGGCGGTGAAGCGGCGGTTGGCCAGGCTGGCCAGTGCCAGTCGGAAGAGATACATGCTCAGAGTCCTGCCGGCCGGGCGGCGCGGTTGAGATCGGAAAGGGACAGGCTGCGGTCGAACAGCCCGGCCAGGCTCTGGTCGTGGCTGACGAACAGCAGGCTGGCGCCGGCCTCGCGGCATTCGGCGAAGAGCAACTGGAGAAACGCCTCGCGGCTGTCGGCGTCGAGCGCCGAGGTCGGCTCGTCGGCGATCACCAGCTCCGGCTGGCCGATCAGCGCGCGGGCGGCGGCGACCCGCTGCTGCTGGCCGATGGACAGGCTGTCGGCGCGGCGTTCGTGCAGTTCGCCGCCGAGGCCGAGCTGGCCGAGCAGATGGCTGGCGGCCTGCGCCGGGCTACCGTGGCGTTCGCGGGCGCGCTGACGGCGCAACGCGGAAAAGTGACAGGGCAGCTCGACGTTCTCGCGTACCGAGAGGAATGGCAGCAGGTTGAACTGCTGGAAGATGTAGCCGGTGTGGTCGACGCGGAAATGGTCGCGGCGCGCGGCGGACAGCTTTTCCAGGTCCTCGCCGAGCAGGCGGATGCTGCCGCGGCCGGGCTTCTGCACGCCGCCGAGGAGGCCGAGCAGGGTGGTCTTGCCGCTGCCGGAAGGCCCCTTGAGGAACAGGCTCTCGCCGCGTTCGAGATGGAAGCTGGGAATGTCCAGCAACTCCGCCTGGCCGGGCCAGGCGAAGCCGAGGTTGGTCAGGGTGATCAGTGCGCTCATGGGGGTAGGGGCGGAACGCTCCGCCGGAGCCTCGAGAATGGATGGAGGGGCGCCGCGCCGAATCCCTCGCGGCGCCTCCGGAACGATCCTACAGCTTCAGCTCGGCGCTGGCCGGAGCCAGGTCGGCGCCTTTCTGGCCGTCGGGACCGATCAGTTGTACCTGAATTTTCTGGGTGGCGGGGAAGCGCTTGAAGAACTCGGCGAGGGTCAGCAGCTTGAGCAGCTCGGGCTTCTCGCAACTGAGCTGGTAATGGGCGTGGATATCGGCATGACCGTGTTCGTGTTCGTGGCCTGCCTTCTCCTTGTGCGCGTGGGCCGGCGCCTTGTCGCCGAACAGCGGACTCCGCAGTTCCTGGCTGGCCACCGAGCAGCCGGCGGTGACCGGCAGGGCGAACAGCTCCAGCGGTTTTTCCAGCTGCGCGCGGGCCTTGGCCACGGCGGCCTTGTCCGCGTCGGTGCTGGCGGCGTGTTCGAAACCGACCAGGTTCATCGCCGGGCTGTCCAGCTCCAGTTCGAGGGTCTTGCCGTCCAGCGCCACGTTCAACTGGGCGACGCCGTGCTCGTGCTTGCCCAGGCTGCCATGGGCGTGGTCATGGTCGTGGTCGTCATGGGCCTGGGCGGCGAACGGCAGCAAGACGAGGGCTAACAGCAGTGGGCGCATGAACGGGACTCCGGCAAGGAAGGAAAAGAGTTTGTTACGTTATAACGAATTTTTCCGCCTGCCTAGCCTGGCCGATTTGGCCCCTACGCGCCGACGTGGGAGCATGGCGCGATTCGCTTGTGGAGAAACGAGATGGTGCGGATTCGCGGAAGCATCGGCGACTGGCCGGTGGACCTGACCCTGGAACTGGACGCCGAGGATTGGCGCCAGCTGGCGCAACACGTGCCCCCGCCGCCGCTGGGCGAGCCGCAGGTCGCGGCGGCCAGGGCGCCGGCGCCGGCAGCGCCGGTGGATCGCCTATGGCAGACCGCCCAGGACCTGCTGCGCGGCAGCGGGCGGATCGAGGGGCCGCAGTTGCTGGCGGAGTTGGAGGGGTTCAGCGGCAATGCCGGCGCCGCCAAGCAACTGCTGGTGCGCCTGCGGCACGACGCCCGGGTCAAGGTCGAGGTGGTCGACGGCACCCAGGTGTTCGTCTGGCTGGAGGACTGAGCCCCGCGGACGGGGCTCGGCGACTCAGTAGAGCGCCTGGTACAGCTTGCGGCGGTAGGCGGTGACCAGCGGGTGGTCGTTGCCAAGCAGGTCGAAGACCTGCACCAGGGTCTTGCGCGGCAGGTCGTCCTGGTAGCCGCGGTTGCGCAGGAACAGCTTGAGCAGTCCGTCCAGGGCCGCCTCGTACTGCTGCCGGGCGAGCTGCTGGACGGCCAACTGGTAGGCTGCCTCGTCGTCGCCGGCATCGGCCGCCAGGCGGCTCTTCAGCTCTGCGCTGTCGGGCAGGTCGGCAGCCTGGCGCAGGAAGGTCAGCTGCGCGCGGGCGCCGGCCAGGGCCTGCTTGTGCTCGTCGCTCTTCACCGCGTCGAGGATGGCCTGCGCCTCTTCCAGTTCGCCGCGCTCGGCCAGGCAGCGGGCGTAGAGGATCAGCGCCGCGGCGTTCTCGTTGTTCTCCGCCAGCAGGGCTTTCAGGGTCGCTTCGGCGTCGCCGATGCGGCCTTCGGCGAACAGCGCCTGGGCCACTTCCAGCGGGTCTTCGTCGGGCAGCGCCGGTGCTTTCACATGGGGTTCGAGCAGGGCGCGGATCTGCGATTCGGGCTGGGCGCCGGCGAAACCGTCGACCGGCTGGCCATCCTTGAACAGGACCACGGTCGGCAGGCTGCGGATGCCGAAGCGCATCACGGTGTCCTGCTCGACGTCGCAGTTGACCTTGGCCAGCAGCAATTCGCCCTGGTAGGACTCGGCGATCTGCGCCAGCAGTGGCATCAGCGCCTTGCACGGGGCGCACCAGTCGGCCCAGAAGTCCACCAGGACCGGCTTGTGGAACGAGTTCTCGATGACCAGCTGCTCGAAGTTGGCGCCGGTGACGTCGAAGATGTAGGGCGTATCGCTCATGTCGATTCTCGGAAACGCAAGGTGGTGACCACTATAAGTGGGGGCGCGCCGCGCGCAAACAAGCCCGTGCCTCAGGCTTGCCCGCGTTCGGCGTGATACAGGCTGACCAGGCGGAATTCGGCGGGCTCGGCGAGGTCCGGCCAGGTACAGGCTTCGAGCACGTCCAGGCGTCGGTACAGCGGATGACGGAAGTCACGGACCCGCGAGTCGGCGACCAGCGCCTGGCGGCCGCGGCTGAGGAACTGGTCGAGCAGCGGCAGGTTGGCGCGGTCGTAGAGCACGTCGGCCACCAGGATCAGGTCGAAGCGATCGTCCTCGGCGAAGAAGTCCGCCGAATAGCTCAGCTCCACTCCGTTCAGTTCGGCGTTCGCCCGGCTCGCTGCCAGCGCCAGGGGATCCAGGTCGCAAGCCACCACCTCGGCGGCGCCGGCGCGGGCCGCGGCGATCGCCGCCACCCCGGAGCCGCTGCCGAAGTCCAGCACGCGCTTGTCGCGGACCCACTGCGGGCGCGCC
The DNA here is from genome assembly GCF_056782835.1 of Pseudomonas sp. 20-5. Classification (NCBI taxonomy): domain Bacteria; kingdom Pseudomonadati; phylum Pseudomonadota; class Gammaproteobacteria; order Pseudomonadales; family Pseudomonadaceae; genus Pseudomonas; species Pseudomonas sp. 20-5. Next base: position 959,712 of record NZ_CM165584.1, read on the forward strand.
GCCAGCCAGCGCGCCAGGACCAGCCCGCTGGCCCAGCAGAAGCACCAGTACGGCGGCTCTTCGAGGATGCGGCGGGTTTCCTCCGGGCTGAACTGGCGGTCCATGTTCTGCGCGTCGATCAGCCACAGGCGCAGGTCGGTGCCGGGCAGCGCGGTGGCGCTGAGCCGGGCGTCGCCGAGCAGCTCGCCCAGCGCCTGGGTCAGGGCTTGCGGTGCCGTCACGGCGCGCGTACCAGGCGCAGTTCGCCGAGGGACTGGGTGGTCGGCTGGGCGATCCGCAACGGATGCAGGCGCCAGGCCAACTGGCCGGACTGGATCACCCGCGCGTGCAGTTCGACGCGCAGCGCGCCACCGGCCGGCGGGAAGGATTCGGGGTTGAACGGCAGGCGGAAGGGCATGAGTTCGCCGGTGGCCAGCACCGTCTCGCTGGCCAGCAGCCGCTGTGGACGGTCGCGCTCGTCGATCACCAGCAGTGCCATCTGCACCTCGCTGCCGCGTGGCAGGCTGCCCTGGATGCTGCTCAGCGTTCCGCTCAGCTCGCGCAGGTGGGCCGGTAGCACCGGCTCGACCATGGTCACGCTGCGCGAAGCTTGCGGCGTTGGCGCAGGCTTCGGCTTGTCGCTGGAACAAGCGGCGAGGAGAAGGACGGCCAGCAGGGCGATCGGGCGCAAGGTCATGGGCTGCTCCATAGCGGTGGAATCCGGGCGGCGCTTGTATAGCGCAAAGTGTGATTCTTGTCGCGCTTCGCGTAGGCCGCAACGTCCGATTCCTCTCGCCTTTCCCAGCGTGCCGGCGCCGGTCGATTCTGCGGGTGCTCGGTCGGGCGCGGATGCGCTACCATGCGGCTTCCTTCAGCTACGCCTGTATCAGCACCATGCATTGTCCCTTCTGCGGTGCCCATGACACCAAAGTGATTGACTCGCGACTGGTCGCCGAGGGCGATCAGGTGCGCCGGCGCCGCGAGTGCCTGGCCTGCGGCGAACGCTTCACCACCTTCGAGACCGCCGAGCTGGTCATGCCGCGCCTGATCAAGCAGGACGGCAGCCGCCAGCCGTTCGACGAGGACAAGCTGCGCGCCGGCATGCAGCGCGCCCTGGAGAAGCGTCCGGTCAGCGTCGAGCGCCTGGAAGCGGCCATCGGCCACATCAAGCACCAGTTGCGCGCCACCGGCGAGCGCGAGATCAAGTCGCGGGTGCTGGGCGAACTGGTGATGGCCGAGCTGCAGAAGCTCGACGAAGTCGCCTACATCCGTTTCGCCTCGGTCTACCGGCGCTTCCAGGACCTCAACGAATTCCGCGAGGAGATCGAACGCCTCGCCCGCGAGCCGGCCAAGGAATGAACGCCGCCGACCCGCTGTACATGGCCCGCGCCCTGGAACTGGCGCGCCAGGGGCTGTACTCCACCCATCCGAATCCGCGCGTCGGCTGCGTGCTGGTCAAGGACGGCCAGGTGGTCGGCGAGGGCTGGCACGTCCGCGCCGGCGAGCCGCACGCCGAGGTCCATGCCCTGCGCCAGGCCGGCGAGAATGCACGCGGCGCCACCGCCTACGTGACCCTCGAGCCCTGCAGCCACTTCGGCCGCACCCCGCCGTGCGCCGATGCGCTGGTGGGCGCCGGGGTGGCGCGGGTGGTCGCGGCGATGCAGGATCCCAACCCCGAGGTCGCCGGTCGCGGCCTGCTGCGTCTGATGCAGGCCGGCATCGCGGTGCAGAGCGGCGTCCTCGAGGCCGAGGCGCGGGAACTCAACATCGGTTTCATCAAGCGCATGGAACATGGCCTGCCGTTCGTCCGGGTCAAGCTGGCGATGAGCCTGGACGGGCGCACCGCCATGGCCAGCGGGGAAAGCCAGTGGATCACCGGGCCCTCCGCGCGTTCGGCGGTGCAGCGCTTGCGCGCTCGCTCCAGCGTGGTGTTGTCCGGCGCCGATACGCTGCTGGCGGACGATGCGCGGCTCAACGTACGCCCCGACGAACTGGGCCTGAACGCCGAGCTTACCGCGCTCGCCGCGGCTCGCCAGCCGTTGCGGGTGCTGGTCGACGGGCGCCTGCGGGTGCCGCTGGAGTCGGCGTTCTACCAGGCCGGTCCGGCGCTGGTGGCGACCTGCGCCGCCGCCTCGGCGCGCGAACGCTTCCAGGACGCCGGCCACGAACTGCTGGCGCTGCCCTCCGCCGAGGGCCACGTCGATTTGCACAAGCTGCTCCTGGAACTGGCGGCGCGCGGCGCCAACGAAGTGCTGGTGGAGGCCGGCCCGCGTCTGGCCGGCGCCTTCGCCCGGCTGGGGCTGGTGGATGAGTACCGGCTGTTCGTCGCGCCGAAGTTCCTCGGCTCCAGCGCCCGTCCTTTGCTCGACTGGCCGCTGGCGCGGATGGCCGATGCGGCGCAGTTGCGGATCGACGACATCCGCGCGGTGGGCGACGACTGGCTGGTCACCGCGCGGCCCCATCCGCGGGACGCCTGAACTTCGCTGCGCGGCGACGCGGCGGACGATGCACAAGCGGCGCAACTGTGGTAAAACGCCACACGGCCATCTCGGTGGCCGTAACGTTCTCAGGGCGGGGTGAAAGTCCCCACCGGCGGTAATGGCGCGCAAGGCGCCTAGCCCGCGAGCGCTTGCCGGACCGGCCACCGCCGGACGACAAGGTCAGCAGACCCGGTGCGATTCCGGGGCCGACGGTCATAGTCCGGATAAAGAGAGAACGGGATTGCCTGCCTGGGCGTACCCTGTGCGCCCGCAAGATCCCCTTCGATCCAAAAAGCCCTGTTTTTCACGAAACAGGAGTTCGTCATATGTCTTCATCTTGGAATACCCGCGCTATGGCACGCAGGCCGCTCGGCGTCGCGCCGGCCATGCTGTGCGCCTGTGCGGCGGAAAAACGGGAGGTCGCATGTTCACCGGCATAATCGAGTCGATCGGCAGCGTCCGCGCAATGACGCCCAAGGGCGGCGACCTGCGGGTCTACATCGCCACCGGCAAGCTCGACCTGGGCGACGTCAAGCTCGGCGACAGCATCGCGGTCAACGGCGTCTGCCTGACCGCGGTGGAACTGCCCGGCGATGGCTTCTGGGCCGACGTCAGCCGCGAGAGCCTGGCGCGCACCGCCTTCCAGCACCTGAAGGTGGGCAGCCGGGTGAACCTGGAAAAGGCCCTGACGCCGACCACCCGCCTCGGCGGACACCTGGTGAGCGGCCACGTCGACGGCGTCGGCGAGGTGCTCAAGCGCGAGGAGAACGCCCGCGCCATCCAGTTCACCGTGCGTGCCCCGCGCGAACTGGCCAGGTACATCGCGCACAAGGGCTCGATCACCGTCGACGGCACCAGCCTCACGGTGAACGCGGTGAACGGCGCGGAGTTCGAGCTGACCATCGTCCCGCATACGCTCAGCGAAACCATCATGGCCGAGTACCAGCCCGGACGCCGGGTCAACCTCGAGGTCGACCTGCTGGCCCGTTACCTGGAGCGCCTGCTGCTTGGCGACAAGGCCGCCGAGCCCAGCGCCTCCGGCATCAGCGAAGCGTTTCTCGCCGAGAACGGTTTTCTCAAGTAACCCACGAATTGCATAAGGGGGTGCCCATGGCACTCAACACGATCGACGAACTGATCGAAGACATCCGCCAAGGCAAGATGGTCATCCTGATGGATGACGAGGACCGCGAGAACGAAGGCGACCTGATCATGGCCGCCGAATGCGTCCGCACCGAAGACATCAACTTCATGGTCAAGCATGCCCGCGGCCTGGTCTGCATGCCGATGACCCGCGAGCGTTGCGAGCGCCTCGGCCTGCCGCTGATGGTGCAGCGCAACGGCTCCGGCTTCGGCACCAAGTTCACTGTCTCCATCGAGGCCGCCGAGGGCGTCACCACCGGCATCTCCGCCGCGGACCGCGCCCGCACCGTGCAGGCTGCGGCGGCGAAGAACGCCGTGGCCGCCGACATCGTCAGCCCCGGCCACATCTTCCCGCTGATGGCCCAGCCGGGCGGTACCCTGGCTCGCGCCGGGCACACCGAGGCGGCCTGCGACCTGGCGCGGATGGCCGGGTTCGAGCCGTCCGGGGTGATCTGCGAGGTGATGAACGACGACGGCAGCATGGCTCGCCGGCCCGAACTGGAGGCGTTCGCCGCCGAGCACGGGATCAAGATCGGCACCATCGCCGACCTGATCCACTACCGGCTGATCCACGAGCGCACCGTCGAGCGCATCGCCGAGCAGCCGCTCGACAGCGAACTGGGCCACTTCAACCTGATCACCTACCGCGACTCGGTGGAGGGCGACGTGCACCTGGCGCTGACCCTCGGCAAGGTCTGCGCGGAAGAGCCGACCCTGGTCCGCGTGCATAACATGGACCCGCTGCGCGACCTGCTGCAGGTCAACCAGCCGGGCCGCTGGAGCCTGCGCGCGGCGATGACCAGGGTCGCCGAGGCGGGCAGCGGCGTGGTGCTGCTGCTCGGTCACCAGATCGGCGGCGACGACCTGCTCGCCCATGTCCGCGAGATCGCTTCGGCGCCGGCTCCGGCGCCCAAGGCCACCACCACCTACAGCACCGTCGGTGCCGGTTCGCAGATCCTGCGCGACCTCGGCGTGCGCAAGATGCGCCTGCTGAGTGCGCCGATGCGCTTCAATGCGATATCCGGTTTCGACCTGGAAGTTGTAGAATACCTGCCCGCCGAATAAGGCCTGTCCCGCCCGCCGCGTGCAAGATCGCGGTGGGCGCTATGCTGGACGGACCTTTCGACCCTTTTCGCTCGGGGCGCAACGGCGTCCCGGCTCTTTAACAGATGAGACCTGCTCATGACCCTGAAGACCATCGAAGGTACCTTCATTGCCCCCAAAGGCCGCTACGCTCTGGTGGTCGGCCGCTTCAACAGCTTCGTCGTGGAAAGCCTGGTCAGCGGCGCCGTCGACGCCCTGGTCCGCCACGGCGTGGCTGAAAGCGAGATCACCATCATCCGCGCCCCGGGTGCCTTCGAGATCCCGCTGGTGACCCAGAAGGTCGCCCAGCAAGGCGGCTTCGACGCCATCATCGCCCTCGGCGCGGTGATCCGTGGCGGCACCCCGCACTTCGAATACGTGGCTGGCGAGTGCACCAAGGGCCTGGCCCAGGTGTCCCTGCAGTTCGGCATCCCGGTCGCCTTCGGCGTCCTCACCGTCGACTCCATCGAGCAGGCCATCGAGCGCTCCGGCACCAAGGCCGGCAACAAGGGCGCCGAAGCCGCGTTGTCGGCCCTGGAAATGGTCAGCCTGCTGGCGCAGTTGGAGGCCAAGTGAGCAATCAAGACAGCGGCAACCCGGCAGCCAAGCCGCCGAAAGGCAAGACCGCCGCTCGCCGCAAGGCCCGCAGCCTGGCCGTCCAGGCCCTGTACTCCTGGCAGATCGCCGGCCAGCCCCTGCACGAGATCGAGGCGCAGTTCCGCACCGACAACGACTTCTCCGAGGTCGACGGCGCCTACTTCCACGAGATCCTGCACGGCGTGCCGCGACAGAAGAGCGAGCTGGACTCCACCTTCGAGCCCTGCCTGGACCGCCCGCTGGCCGAGATCGACCCGGTCGAGCTGGCCATCCTGCGGCTGTCCACCTACGAGCTGCGCAACCGCATCGACGTGCCCTACAAGGTAGTGATCAACGAGGGCATCGAGCTGGCCAAGACCTTCGGCGCCACCGACGGCCACAAGTTCGTCAACGGCGTGCTCGACAAGCTGGCGCCGCGCCTGCGCGCCGCCGAGCTGCGCGGCGGCAAGCGCTGATCCCGCGCCGGCGGCGTCATGGGTGAGTTCGAGCTGATCCGCCGCTTCTTCGCCGCGGCCGCCTGTGCGGCGCCGGCGGCGGACGTGGCCCTCGGCATCGGCGACGACTGCGCCCTGCTGGCGCCGCCAGCCGGCGAACAACTGGCGGTCTCCACCGATACCCTGGTGGAAGGCGTGCATTTTCCCGCCGGTTGCGACCCTTTCCTTCTTGCCCAGCGCGCCCTGGCGGTCTCCGCCAGCGACCTGGCGGCGATGGGCGCCGCGCCCCTGGCCTTCACCCTGGCCCTGACCTTGCCGCAGGCCGACGCCGAGTGGTTGCAGGGCTTCGCCCGCGGCCTCGACGCCATGGCCCGGCAGTGCGGCCTGGCCCTGGTCGGCGGCGACACCACGCGCGGCCCGCTGAGCATGACCCTGACCGTATTCGGCAGGGTGCCGGCCGGCCAGGCGCTGACCCGCGCCGGTGCGCGCCCGGGCGACCTGCTCTGCGTCGGGGGCCCGCTCGGCGAGGCTGGAGCGGCGCTGGAACTGGTGCTGGAGCGAAGATCGGCGCCCGCCGAGGTGGCCGAACCGCTGCTGGCGCGCTACTGGACGCCGGCCCCGCAATTCGGTCTGGGCCTCGCCCTGCGCGGCAAGGCCAGCGCCGCCCTGGACATCTCCGACGGGCTGCTCGCCGACTGCGGGCATATCGCCCGCGCTTCCGGCGTTGCCCTGTTGGTCGAATGCCAGCGCTTGCAGGCAAGCGCCGCGTTGAGCGGCCTGCTCGCCGGCGAGGAAGCCTTGCGCCAGCAACTGGCCGCCGGCGACGACTACGTGCTGGTTTTCACCCTGCCGCCTGAGTACCTTGGCGAGATTCGCGCCGCGTGGCCGGCCACGGCCGTCATCGGCCGGGTCGAGGCGGGACAGGGGGTGCACCTGCTCGACGCCGACGGAAAGGAACTCATACCGGCCGCGGCCGGTTACCAACATTTCGGAACCCAACGTGACTGAGCATCCTGATCAGGCGCCGGCGCAGCCGGTGCCGCCGTCGGTCTGGCGCAATCCCTGGCATTTCCTCGCCTTCGGCTTCGGCTCCGGCACCCTGCCCAAGGCGCCGGGCACCTGGGGGTCGCTGGTGGCCATCCCGTTCATCCCGCTGTGGCAGATGCTGCCGGACTGGGGCTACTGGCTGATGCTGGGAGTGACCATGCTGTTCGGCTTCTGGCTGTGCGGCAAGGTCGCCGACGACCTGCGCGTGCACGACCACGAAGGCATCGTCTGGGACGAGATGGTCGGCATGTGGATAACCCTCTGGCTGGTGCCGGAGGGCTGGTGGTGGCTGCTGATCGGCTTCGTCGTGTTCCGCATCGTGGATATTCTCAAGCCCTGGCCGATCAGTTGGGTGGACCGCAACGTGCACGGCGGCGTCGGGATCATGCTCGACGACGTCCTGGCCGGGGTATTCGCCTGGCTGGTCATGCAGGGTCTAGTCTGGGGATGGGTACACTGGCTGGTCTGAGGCCTCCCATGCGTCTGCTCGTCCTGTTCTGCTGCCTGTGGCTGCTGCCCGGCGTCGCTTCCGCCGCCCCCTCCGTGGGCGAGATCCGCGTGGTCAGCGAAACCTGGACGCGCTACACCCAGGAGGACGGTCGCGGGGTGGCCTGGGACCTGTTGCGGGCCGTCTACGAGCCGGCCGGGGTACGCCTGCGGATCGCCAACGAGCCCTATACCCGGGCGGTCGGCCTGGTCCTGCGCGGCGAGGCCGACGCCTGGGTCGGCGCCTACCGCGGGGAAATCGACGAAGCGCTTTATCCTCGCTGGCCCTATGACGTCGATCCGATCGCCGTGCTTTCCCTGAAAGACAATCCGCCGCCGCCACTGGAGGGCCTGAGCCGGTTCCGCCTGTCATGGATGCGTGGCTACGCCTTCGCCCGCTATTTCCCTACCCTGACCCCGCACAGCGAGTTGCAGCGCCGCACCTCGGCGCTGCCGATGCTGCTCAACCACCGGGTCGACTATTTCATCGATTCGCGTCCGGAACTCGAGGAAATGCTCGCAGGGGCCGGAGCGCTGGCGGCTGAGTACCGCATCACCGACGTCACTCGGTTGCCGCTGTATCTTGGCTTCTCCGATTCCCCCAGGGGCCGTGAGCTGCTGGCGCTGTTCGACCGGCGCATGCGGCAGTTGCATGCCAGCGGCGAGCTGGAGCGGATCTTCGCCCGCTGGAACTGGCCCTATGCGCCGTTGAAGGCAATCCTGCCACCCAAGGAGTGATCATGCTGCGGCTGTGCGTCGCCCTGTTTTCCAGCGTTCTCGCGTTGTCCTCGCTGGCCGCGCCCCAGGTGTTCGTGGTCGGCCTGTTCCCCGGCGCGGCGGTACTCAACGTCGATGGCCAGCGCAAGCTGGTCAGGGTCGGCCAGACCGGCCCGCAGGGCGTCCAGGTGGTCAGCGCCGACAGCCGCAAGGCGGTGCTGCGGATCGACGGCGTCGAGCGCACCTACGAACTGAGCCGCGAATACAACGAGGCAGGCTATTCGGCGCCGCAGCGGCAAAGCTTCAGCATCGCCCGCGGTACGGGCGGGCACTATTGGGTGGCTGGCTCGGTGAACGGGCAGAACATGCAGTTCCTGGTGGATACCGGCGCCACCAGCATCGCCATGAACGAGAACGAGGCGCGCCGCCTGGGTATCGATTACCGGGTGGACGGCAAGCCGATGGTCGCCTCCACTGCCAGCGGAACCTCGCGCGGCTGGCGGGTGACCCTGGACCGGGTGAAGATCGGCGGTATCGAGTTGCTGGGTGTCGAGGCGGCGGTGATCGAGGGTGGCTATCCGACCGAAGCCCTGCTCGGCATGAGTTTCCTCAACCGGGTGCGTTGGCGCGAGGAACAGGGAATGCTGCTTATCGAGGCCAAGCATTGAATGTCGCTCGCTCATAACCCGGGGTTCTATTCATCGTCCATCTCGATAGGTATTTGCGGCATTTCGAGCTGACCGGGCGCCGGACGCTGCTGGTACAATGGCGGACTTCCGTTTCCCTAGGAGTTCCCCGGTGTCCGTCGTGTTCGTCGCCGCCTCCAAACTGCCGACTCCCTTCGGCGAATTCACCATGCATGGTTTCCTCGACGAGGAGAGCGGCAAGGAACATGTAGCCCTGAGCATGGGCGACATCGCCGATGGCGCGCCGGTGCTTGGTCGCCTGCATTCCGAATGCCTGACCGGCGACGCGCTGTTCAGCCTGCGCTGCGATTGCGGTTTCCAGCTGGAAGGCGCGCTTGCCGCCATCGCCGAGGAGGGCCGCGGCGTGCTCCTCTACCTGCGCCAGGAAGGTCGCGGCATCGGCCTGCTGAACAAGATCCGTGCCTATGAATTGCAGGATGGCGGTGCCGACACCGTCGAGGCGAACCTGCAACTGGGTTTTGGCGCCGACCAGCGCGACTACGCCATGTGCCAGCCGATGCTCGCGCACCTGGGCGTCTCCTCCCTGCGCCTGATGACCAACAATCCGCGCAAGGTCAAGGCGCTGGAAAGCTACGCCATCACCGTGGCGGAGCGCGTGCCGCTGCAAAAGGGCCTGAACAAGCACAACAGGCGCTACCTGGCGACCAAGGCCGGCAAGCTCGGGCACATGCTCGGCAGCCTGCACCAGGGCGAGGCGGAAACCACGTGAGTCGCCAGCAAGCCCGCGGCGCGCTGGGACGTGCCTGGTGGTTGCAACTGGCGTTGGCGCTGTTGCCGCTGATCCTGGTCGAGTTCTTCCTCGGCGAACTGCAACCCCTTCCCCATGGCCTGGCGATGCCGCTGTTCATCGCCGCGCTGCTGTCGATGTTCGTCAACCTGCCGCTGTTCGGTGCCTACAAGCGTGGTCTCATCGCCACCCAGAAAGCGCTGGATACGGCGGAGGAAGCCGCCGCCTGGACCCGTCTGGCGCAGGTGCGCCGCAAGGCCCTGTTCGGCGCCAGCCTGCCGGCCTGGATCGGCGTGCCGGGTGTGTTCGCCGGGCTCAACGGCGTTGCGCTGATCCTGCTCGGGGTCACCAGCCTGGTGCTGTTCTGGCTCTACCGTATTCCGCGTCAACTCGGTTGATGCGCTCGTTCTGGCTGCTCGCCTGCCTGCTCCTCAGCCTTTCCGCCGGGGCGGCGCAGCGGGTGGTCAGCCTGGCGCCTTCGCTGACCGACAGCGTCCTCGAACTCGGCGCAGCGCGCCGCCTGGTCGGCGTGCTGGATGGCGGCGAGCGTCCGGCGGCGATTGGCGACCTGCCTTCCGTCGGCCGCTACGGCCAGGTCAATCTCGAACGCCTGCTGGAACTGCAGCCCGACCTGATCCTGGTCTGGCCCGGCAGCGTGCCCGAGGCGCAGTTGCAGCGCCTGCGGGACTTCGGCATCGCCCTCTTCATCGCCGAACCGCACAGCCTCGACGAACTGGCCCTGCAACTGGCTGCGCTGGGCGAGGCATTGGGCGAGGCCGAGGCCGGCCAGCGGTTGTCGGCCAGGTTCCGCGAAGGCATGCGGCGCCTGGCCGAGCGCTACCGGCGGGACAAGCCGCTGAAAGTGTTCTACCAGGTCTGGGACCGGCCGCTGTACACCATTGGCGGACGCCAGGTGATCAGCGATGCGCTGCGCGTCTGCGGCGCCGAGAACCTATTCGGCGACCTGCCGCAGCCGGCGCCGCAGGTCAGCGTCGAGGCGGTTCTGGCGCGCGATCCGGCGGTCATCGTCGCCGGCAGTCACGCCCAGCTCGAACTCTGGCGGCAATGGCCGGCGCTGGCGGCGACGCGGCGCGGACAGCTGTACCGGATCGAAGACAAGAACCTCGAGCGGCCGAGCTTCGCCATGCTGGCGGCGACCGAGAAACTCTGCCGCTCGCTCGCCGGGGCGCGCTGAATGCTTGCCGGTATCGCGCGCTGTATCGGCGGATAACGCCGGCGGCGTTGTTCGCCCTACGGCAATTGGGGGGGAGGGCGAATAACCGCAACGCGGTTATCGCTGCCAGTCGGCGGGGCATGTCGGTATGGTGGTGTATCGGCGGATAACGCCGGTGGCGTTATTCGCCCTACGGCAATTGGGGGGTAGGGCGAATAACCGCAACGCGGTTATCCGCCGTTGTCGCTGGGTTTGGCGCTACTGCCGGTCGAGACGCTGGCGTACTGCCTTTTCGATGCCCGCGGCATCCAGGCCGCATTCGGCGAGCATCTCGCTGGGCTTGGCGTGTTCGACGTAGTAGTCGGGCAGGCCCAGTTGCAGCAGCGGGACTTCGAGGCCCTCGCTGGCGAGGAACTCGCCGACCGCCGAGCCGGCGCCGCCCATCACGGCGTTTTCCTCGATGGTCACCAGCAGTTCGTGGCTGCCCGCCAATTCGCGTACCAGGGCTTCGTCGAGGGGTTTGACGAAACGCATGTCGACGACCGTGGCGTCGAGGCTTTCGGCGACCTTCATCGCCTCCGCCAACTGCACGCCGAAGACCAGCAGTGCGACCCTGCCGCCGCGCCGACGGACCACGCCCTTGCCGATCTCCACCGGTTGCAGGTCCGGATCGATCGGATGGTTGGGGCCGCTGCCGCGCGGATAGCGCACCGCGGCCGGGCCATCGAACAGGTAGCCGGTGGTGAGCAGCTTGCGCAGCTCGTCCTCGTCGCTGGGGGTCATCACCAGCATGCCGGGGATGCAGCGCAGGTAGGAGATGTCGAAGCTACCGGCGTGGGTCGGGCCGTCCTCGCCGACCAGGCCGGCGCGGTCGATGGCGAACAGCACGTCGAGGTGCTGCACGGCGACGTCATGGATCAACTGGTCGTAGGCGCGCTGGAGGAAGGTCGAGTAGATCGCTACCACCGGCTTCATGCCCTCGCAGGCCATGCCGGCGGCCAGGGTCACGGCATGCTGTTCGGCGATGGCGACGTCGAAGTAGCGTTCCGGATAACGTTCGCTGAAGGCCACCAGGTCGGAACCTTCCTTCATCGCCGGGGTGATGCCGAGCAGGCGCGCGTCCTGGGCGGCCATGTCGCACAGCCACTGGCCGAAGACGCTGGAATACTTGGGTCCGCCGGTCTTCTTCGGCGCACTGCCGGGAGCTTCCAGCTTGGTGATCGCGTGGTAGCCGATCGGATCCAGTTCGGCCGGGGCGAAGCCCTTGCCTTTCTTGGTCACCACATGGAGGAACTGCGGGCCCTTCATGTCGCGCATGTTGCGCAGGGTAGCCACCAGGGTCGGCAGGTCGTGGCCGTCGATCGGGCCGATGTAATTCCAGCCGAGCTCCTCGAACAGGGTGCCGGGGACCAGCATGCCCTTGGCGTATTCCTCGGTGCGCCGGGCGATCTCCCAGGCCCCGGGCAGGCGCGAGAGCACCTTCTTGCTGCCCTCGCGCATGCTGCTATAGGTGCGGCTGGAGAGGATCTTCGCCAGGTAGTTGGAGAGCCCGCCGACGTTGTGCGAGATCGACATGTCGTTGTCGTTGAGGATCACCAGCATGTCGGCGTCGACTTCCGAGGCGTGGTTGAGTGCCTCGAAGGCCATGCCGGCGGTCAGCGCACCGTCGCCGATCACGGCCACCGACTTACGCTCCTTGCCTTGCAGGCGGGCGGCGATGGCCATGCCCAGGGCGGCGCTGATGGAGGTGCTGGAGTGGCCGACGCCGAAGGTGTCGTACTCGCTCTCTGCGCGGCGCGGGAAGGCCGCCAGGCCGTTCTTCTGGCGCAGGGTGCCCATCAGCTCGCGGCGTTCGGTGAGGATCTTGTGCGGATAGGCCTGGTGGCCGACGTCCCAGACCAGGCGGTCGTCCGGAGTGTCGAAGACGTAATGCAGGGCGATGGTCAGCTCGACCACGCCGAGGCCGGCGCCGAAATGACCGCCGGTCTGGCCGACGGTATACAGCAGGTACTGGCGCAGCTCGTCGGCCAGGGTTTCCAGGTCCGCCTCGCCCAGCCGGCGCAGTTCGGCCGGCGAAGAGGCGCGGTCGAGCAGGGGCGTGGCGGGGCGCTCGCGGGGAATCTCATGGAGCGTCTTGGGCATCAGGCTGTCGTTATGCAATCCGGAGAGGCCAGCAGTTTACCTGATGCACCGGCCGCGCCCAAGCAAGGGAGCCCCTACCTTTGCCGGGGACTTCCGACGACCCGTCGGTCAGTTGCGTCGCTCGACGATGTAGCGGGCCAGTTGGCGCAGCGGGTCGGCGCTCGGCGGAAAACCGTCGAGGGCGGCCAGGGCCAGGTCGCGCAGCTCCAGGGCATAGCCTTTGGCGGCCTCCAGGCCGAGCAGGGCGGGATAGGTCGGCTTGTTGTGCGCCTGGTCCTTGCCCTGGGTCTTGCCGAGGGTGGCGGTGTCGCTTTCCACGTCGAGGATGTCGTCCTGCACCTGGAAGGCCAGGCCGATCGCTTCGGCGTAGCGTTCCAGGGCGGCCAGCGCGGCGGGCTCGGCGCGACCGCTGGCGAGGGCGCCGAGGCGCACGCTGGCTTCGATCAGCGCGCCGGTCTTGTGCCGGTGCATGACTTCCAGGGCCGCCTGGTCGAGGGCCACGCCGACCGAGCCGAGGTCGATCGCCTGGCCGCCGACCATGCCGGCGGAGCCTGCGGCGCGCGCCAGGCGGGTGAGCATTTCCAGACAGACGGCATGTTCCTGCGGATTGCGCCGGGTGTCGGCGAGCACTTCGAAGGCCAGCGCCTGCAAGCCGTCGGCGGCGAGGATCGCGGTGGCTTCGTCGAAGGCCCGGTGGGTGGTCGGCTGGCCACGGCGCAGGTCGTCGTCGTCCATCGCCGGCAGGTCGTCGTGGACCAGCGAGTAGGCATGGATCAGCTCCACTGCGCAGGCCGCGGCGTCGGCGCGCTGCGGCGCACCGCCGAGGGCCTCGCAGGCGGCGTAGGCGAGCAGCGGGCGAACCCGCTTGCCACCGTTCATCACGCTGTAGCGCATGGCCTCGTAGAGGCGTTGCAGTTCTTCGCGGGGAGCGACGAACAGGGCGTCCAGGGCGGCATCGACGCGCGCCTGGCAGCGCGCCTGGTAGGCCGCGATCATGCCTCGTCGCCTTCCGCATCGAACGGCGCTTCGCTGAGCTCGCCGTCGCGTTCGAGGAGGATCTGTACCTTCTGTTCGGCCTGGCTCAGCGACGTCTGGCATTCGCGGGTCAAGCGGATGCCCTGCTCGAAGGCGCCCAGCGACTCTTCCAGCGACAGCTCGCCGCTTTCCAGGCGTTCCACCAGGGTTTGCAGCTCGGTGAGGGACTGTTCGAAATCGAGGGTTTTCTTGCGGGCCATCGGGGGAGTCTCGGCGAGGTGTACAAAACCCCGCGACACTAGCAGAGGGGCGGGGGCCGGGCAAATCGGCGGAAGGTCGCTACGACCGATCGGGACGACCATGGCGGCGGCATTGGCTAAGGTGGAGAGAGGTCCAGCGAGGAGGAGCCGACAGGCGATGCGCATCCAGGAGGTCCGGGAACGCAGTATTCCCCTTTCCCGTTACGCCGGCGTGGCGGCTGCCACCGGTGGTTTGAGCACCAGCCTGGTGGCGGTGCTCACCGATACCGTGCGCGACGGTCGGCGTGTGGTCGGCTACGGCCACGCCTCGGTAGGGCGCTACGCCCAGGGCGGGCTGATCCGCGAGCGTTTCGCCCCGCGCCTGCTGGGGGCTCCGGCGGACAGCCTGGCGAGCGACGACGGCAGTGGCATCGATCCGTTGCGAGCCTGGGACCTGATGATGCGCGATGAGAAGCCCGGCGGCCACGGCGAACGCTGCGTCGCGGTGGGCGCCCTGGACATGGCGCTGTGGGATGCCGCGGCCAAGGCCGCCGGCCTGCCGCTGCATCGCTTCCTGGCGCGACGCCTGGGGCTGGCGGAAGACTATCCGCAGCGCGTACCGGTCTACGCCGGCGGCGGCTACCCCTATCCGCACGACGACCTGGGACGCCTGGAAGAGGAACTGCGGCGCTTCGTCGATCTCGGCTACACCCACGCCAAGATCAAGATCGGCGCGGCCGGGCTGGACCAGGACCGGCGCCGTATCGACAGGGCGCTGCGGGTTCTCGGCGACGCTTCGCGGCTGGCGGTCGACGCGATGAACCGCTACGACGCGGAGGGCGCGGTCGACGCAGCGAAAGCCCTGGCGCCGCTGGGGTTGTGGTGGTTCGAGGACATCTGCGACCCCCACGATTTCCCTACCCAGGCCGAAGTGGCGGATATCTATCCGGGGCCCATCGGTGCCGGCGAGGCCTTGTTCTCCCTGGCCGAGGCTCGCTTGCTGGATCTCTATGGCGGCTTGCGGCGGGAGCGCGACGTGCTGGTGTTCGACCCCGTGCATTGCTATGGCCTGCCGGGCTACCTGGCGATACTCGACCACCTGTGCGCCCGGGGTTGGCCGCGCGCGGCCTTCCGCCCGCACGCCGGCTACCTGTTCAGCCTGCACTTGGTGGCGGCCCTGCGCCTGGGTTGGGCCGAGGCTACGCCGTCGGCTTTCCGGCCATTCGACGATTTCGCCGGTGCCCTGCCGTTTTCCTCGGGATTGGCGGGATTGCCACAATCGCCTGGTATCGGCTTCGAGCGCCAGGCGACACTTGCCGGGCTGTTCCGCAAGCTTCTGGAGGCCTAGAGAACGGTGATTGGCTGGGGTTGTGCGGAGGCATTAAAAAAGCCGGCTTGTGGCCGGCTTTTCTGGGGTGGGGTTGGCTTACTTCTGATAAGCCGCGCCTGCCTTAGGAATTCTGCATCGACGAGCCGAGGGCTCGTGAAGGAAGCGCTACTCTAGCAAACTCGGCCAGTCCTGCCCAGCATCCCGCGGGGCTCTATTTCGCCGGCTGCGAGCGGCGCCTGGCGAGAGCGCTCAGCACTTGGGCGACGAGGGCTTGGCCGGCTTGCTTTGCTTCACCGGCGATGCCTTGGGTGGCTGGGGCGCGGGAGCGGTATCCGGACTCAGACCCTCCACGCGGTAGCGCCAACCCTTGACGGCTGAGACCTGCCCGTCGGCGAAGCCCTTGCTGTCGGTCAGTTGCAACCAGTACTGGCGCTCCAGTTCCAGAAGCTGGCCCTGCAGCGTGCCGCCGGCGAAACTCTTGAGCGTGAAGGTCAGCAGCGGTTTTTGCCGCGTGGCCTTGGCCGGCGCGACCTCCAGCAGCCTGAGCGCAGCGAACAGGCGTGCGGCCTGCTCGGCTTCCGCCTCGCCCATCAACTGTGGCCTGGATGGGAACTGTCGCAGGCGGATGCCATCGTCCTTTTCACTGGCTCGGGAAATGTTCAGCCGTACGCCGTTGCCATAGGACAGG
This sequence comes from Pseudomonas sp. 20-5, assembly GCF_056782835.1. Classification (NCBI taxonomy): domain Bacteria; kingdom Pseudomonadati; phylum Pseudomonadota; class Gammaproteobacteria; order Pseudomonadales; family Pseudomonadaceae; genus Pseudomonas; species Pseudomonas sp. 20-5. The sequence goes on from NZ_CM165584.1 coordinate 975,660, forward strand.
GTCAGTTCGCGCAACTGTTCGAATGGCAGGTCGGTCAACCGAGGGTCGAGCAGGGCCAGGTCGTTGACCGGCAGGCCGACCGTTCGGTCGATCAGCCAGGCCCCCTCATCGTCGGCCTGCCTGACCAACTGCCCGCCCTGCGAGGTGCGCTTGCCCAGCAACAGGACCAGCGGCGGCGCGTCGCCGCGCTCCAGGGTGATCCGGCTGGCCTGGCCCTTGCCCTGGTCGGAGAGTCCCATGCGTTCGCGGTTTTCCGGCGAGGCGCTCTTTTCCTCCAGCAGGCGCGCGTCGGCCAGGCTGCGCAACAGCTGCCGGATGGTTTCCCCCGAGGCGGGATAGCCGTCCTTGCTGGCGAGCGTCCAGTCCTTGCCATCGCGCCTGGCGCGGATCGTCGGTTGGCCGGGGGTGGCGATGCACAGCGCGGTCACCTGGTGCGGTTTCAGCCCTGGCAGCCAGGCGCGGCTCGCAGGCGGTTGCGCGGGCGGTTGCTGCCGTTCGTGGAGCCAGCCCAAGATTCCGGCGAACAGCGCCAGGGCGAGAGCGAGTCCCGCTACGTTACGCAGGCGCATGTCAGCCCCTCCTCCGGCGCATGCTGCGCCAGCTCCAATGCAGCAGGAGGAACAGGGTGAGCAGTGCCGGCAGCAGGACCGTATTGGCCAGTTTCACCTGTTCCCCCAGGCGCTCGACATCGGCATTCAGCTGGAACTGCAATTGACGCAGTTGCTGGCGGATGCGCAATTTGTCATCGATGAAGCGGCGCAGCGTCGCTTCCATTTCCGGAGTCACCTCCTGGTCGCCGGCGTCCATCGATTGCTGCAAGGTGCGCAGGTTCCTGTCGGTGTCGTTGAGGCTTTGCTGCAGCGCGTTGAGCTGTTCCTGGGCGCGCAGCCCGGCCTCGCGGCGGAGCGCTTCCACGCGGGTGAACGGGCGCTTCGTATGGCCTCGCGAGCGCAGGTCGATCAGCGCGTCCGAACCGGAGAGGTAGTCGAGGGCATTGCCGACGAACAGGTCGTTGTCCGCCCATACCTGCGGCTCGTTGTGGCCGGGCTGTTCCTGGAGCCAGAGCGGATTGCTCAGCAGGTCCGTATCGGCGACCAACAGCACATGGATGTTCGCGCTGTCGCTCAGGCCTTCGCCTTGCTTCCCGCGGTCCGCAGGGAAGGCACTCGTCGCCGGCCCCTCGACCTTGGCGGCCAGCACGTAGCGTTCCCCGGTCGGGACCAGGGTGGCGTTGAGCTGCTCCGTCGAGGATTGGCGGAAGCGTTCCAGCGACAGCGGCATGCTGTGCGCCGAGCTGTGCAGCAACGGAATGAAGCGCGTCGAGGCTCCGCCGAGAGGTTCGAGCAGGCCGACGCTGGCGAGGTTGAGGCTTTCCAGGCCGGTGGTCAGCACGTTGTCGTGGGGGAACGTGTCGCCGGGGAGGTGTAGCCAGGTCGGATTGCGCTCCGGACGACGTTCGGCGTTGGGCTTGATCATGGCGAACGAGGCATCCGCCAGCAGGGTATCCGGCCGCAACTGGACGCCCCAGGAGCGCAGCAACGGGGCCAGGTCGGAGCTTTTCCCGCCGTCTGCATCGGCGAGACTCAGAGGGTCGACGAAGGCCAGCAGCTTGCCGCCGCGCAGGACAAACTGGTCGATGGCGTATTGGGTCTGTTCGGACAATTGCCTGGGGTGCACCAGCATCAACACCGAGACGTCGGCGGGGATTTCCGTCGAAGCGAGCCCCAGGGTGCGGATGTCGAACTGTTGGTAGAGCTTGTCCATCATCGCCCAGGGCCTGCTGCCCGGCTGCCCGTCGGTGGGCGCCTGCCCGGTCATCGACAGCGAGCTCATCAGGCCGACTACCGTGCGTTCCCGCTGTGCGAGTGCCTGGACCAGGCGGCTGAGATCGTATTCCAGAAGCGGCTCTTCTTCCGGCGAGAAGAACGGGATCACCTGGAGGCCGTCGGTCGGGTTGGTGGCCGCCAGGCCAAAGTAGATGGCTTCGCCATTCGGGCCGATGGGCGGCGCCTGCAGGCCGAAGCGCGCGGCACGGTCCTCGTCGTCGGAGAATGGCAGGGGATCGATCACGAACAATCGGACATTGCCGTGGCTCCGCCGTGCATAGAGGTCCAGCACTTCCTCGACGCGGCGGGCGTAGTTGCGCAGGGCGGGCAGGTCACTGGCGCGGCTTTTCGAAAAGAACAGGTAGAGGTTGAGCGGTTCGTCGAGACTGTCGAGGACTTCCTGGGTGCCGGCGCTGAAGGTGTAGAGCTTCTGCTGGGTGAGGTCGAACTGCTGGTCGCGCAGCAGCAGGCTGGACAGCAGGTTGAAAGCGAGGAACAGCAGGCCGACCAGCAGCAGGCCGACGCCCGAGTACAGGGTTCGTTTCATGGATGTTTCCTACGCTGCCTTTTTCAGGTCGATGACGATGGTGGTGGCGACCAGCCAGGCGACGATCAGGCTGCAGAAGTAGGCCAGGTCGCGGACGTCGAGCACGCCCCGGCCGAGCGCCTCGAAACGGACCAGCACGCTCAGCGAGGCAATGCCGTCCAGCAGCCATTGCGGAAGCCAGCCGGAGAGCGCCTGTTGTACGTGGGGAGTGCCGGCGCCGACGAATAGCAGGCAGACGAGAACGGTCAGGGCAAAGGCGATGATCTGGTTCTTCGCCAGCGCCGACATGCAGGATCCGATGGCCAGGTAGCCGCCGGACAGCAGCCAGCCGGCCAGGTAGCCGGCGATGATCGCGCCGTTGTCGGGCGAGCCGAGGTAGTTCACCGTCAGCGGCATCGGGAAGGTCAGCAGCAACGCCAGCCCGGCGCAGAACCAGGCCGCGAGGAACTTGCCGGTGACCAGGGTGGCGCGGGAGACGGGCAGGGTCATCAGCATCTCGATGGAGCCGGACTTGCGCTCCTCGGCCCACAGGCGCATGGCCAGCGCGGGGATCAGCAGGAGGTAGAGCCAGGGCAGGCTGGAAAAGAACGGCGCCAGGTCGGCCTGGCCGCGCTCGAAGAAATCGCCCAGGTAGAAGGTGGCCACGCCGGAGAGGACGAGGAATACCAGGGTGAACACATAGGCGAGCGGCGTGGCGAAGTAGCTGCCCAGCTCGCGTCTGAAAATGGTGCCGATGGCGGTCATGCGGGGGGTTCTCGGGTCAGTTGGCGGAACACTTCTTCCAGTTGGCCGTGTTCGGTACGCACCCCGGATACCCGCCAGCCGCTGCCGTGGATCAGGCGGTTGAGCGCGGGAAGGATCTGCGCGCCGGGGCGGGCCAGAATGGTCAGGGTGCCGGCCCGGTCGGGGCGTCCTTCGATACCGGCGACGCCGGGGAGCATGGCGATGGCCAGCGGGTCTACCGGTGCTTCGATGCTGAGGCTGACGGCATGGTGGTAGCGGCTGCGGGTCCTGAGTTCGCCCGGGGTGTTGTCGGCCAGCAGGCGGCCGCCGTTGATCACCAGGGCGCGGCTGCACATGAACGAGACTTCCTCGAGGATGTGCGTGGAAATCACCACGATCTTGCTTTCCGAGAGGTTCTTCACCAGTTGCCGGACCTGGTGCTTCTGATTCGGGTCGAGGCCGTCGGTGGGCTCGTCGAGCAGGAGCAGCTCGGGATCGTGGAGGATCGCCTGGGCCAGCGCGACGCGGCGCTTGAAGCCCTTGGACAGGGTTTCGATGATGCTCCTGCGCTCATCCCGCAGCTCCATGCAGTCCATGGCGCTGTCGATGCGCCGACGTTTTTCCCGTCCGCTGTAGTCGCGGATGGACGCGACGAAGGCGAGAAAGCCCTCGACCGTCATTTCTCCGTAGCTGGGAGCGTTCTCCGGCAGGTAGCCGATCAGCTTCTGTGCCTGGCGCGCCTTGTCCTGCATGTCGAAGCCGAAGATGCGTACGCTGCCGGCGCTCGGCGCGAGGAAGCCGGAAAGCATCTTCAGGGTGGTCGACTTGCCCGCTCCGTTGGGGCCGAGGAGACCGACGATCTCTCCCCGGTCGATGCGGAAGCTCAAGTCGTTTACCACCGTCCGGCCGGAAAAGCGTTTGCTCAGTCTGTCTATGTCGATCATGGTTTCACTGGAAGTTGAGCCGTTTGCTGTTATGCGTAGGGGATCGCATGAGCGCGGTAGATTACCGGGAGTTATTGGCTGGTTTTTCCAGTGGGCTCTTTTTAAGATTAGTTACTTATATTGTTGGGAAACTTCCTACGAACTCTCGTTAAAAGATGGAAGTTATCGAGACTTCCAGGGCAGCCCTGTAGCTGGCGCAGCGCCTTGGTTCCGCTGTGGGAACGCGGCCATGTCGCGCTCGCTGGTGCCTATGTTGGGGACGCGTCGATTTCCCCTGCGGAGTTTCACGAGGGAAGGCAGTTGCCGTTTCGATAGACGGGAAGCGGAATAGCCCGGCCGCCTGGATCTTCCGAACTTCGAGACCAATGCAAGTTGGAGGAAGACCCGACTTCCGCCAGTAGCGGTTATTCCTCGCCTTTCAGCAGCGGAAGGCGAATCTCGAAAGTGGTGCCCTGGCCAACCTGGCTCTGGCAACCGATCCTGCCGCCGTGCCGGTCGATCACCGTCTTGACCATGGCCAGCCCCAGGCCCAGGCCGGCGCTGCCCTCGGCGGAAGCGAAGCGCTGGTACTGGCTGAACAGGCGCGGTAGTTCGGCGGCCGCGATACCTTTGCCCTGATCGACGATCCGGCAGCTCAGCCAGTCGCCTTCGAGGCGGATGCTCAGGCTGACGACGGTCCCCGCCGGGCTGTACTTGACCGCATTCTCCAGCAGGTTGAACAGCGCGCGCGTGAGCAGGCCGGGGTCGGCCCAGACCATCGGTTCCTGCTCGTCGTCCCAGTCGCGCCGCAGGTCGATGTCTTTCTGTTGCGCGAGGGGCCAGAGCTGGTCGGCGGCGTCCATCGCCAACATGGTGAACATGCACGCTTCGAAGCGGTAGGCGTCGGATTCGGCCTTGGCCAGTTGCACGAAGGCGTCGGTCAGGCCCAGGGCGCGACGGACCTGCTGCTCTATCTGTCGGTAGACCTGCTGGCCGGCTTCGTCCTCGGCGGGGCGGACGTCGAGCAGGGCGAGGATCGCCGAGTGCGGCGCGCGCAGGTCATGGGAGAGGAAGCGCAGGAGGGTGGCGCGCTGGCGCTCGGCATCGCGTTCGGCGCTCAGGTCGATCAGGCTCACCAGCCAGCCGATGGCGGTTTCGCTTTCGACCGGCAGCAGGCGCGCCAGGTCGAGGCGCAGGTCGCGTTCCCGGTGGTCGCGGAACTCGATGGCTTCCAGGGTTTCCAGCGTTGGGCGGGCGCCACCGGCGAGGCTCGGATGGCCGAGTTCGGCCAGGCGCTGGCGCAGTTCGGCGCCGCGCAGCTCGCCGCCGAACAGGTCGCGTGCCTTGCGGTTGGCCAGCAGGATCTGCCCCTGCGGGTCGCAGATCAGGGTCGCCACCGGCAGGCCTTCCAGGCCGTCGGCCATGAACCGCCGGCTGTCGCGGGTGCGGCTGACCGCCTGCTCCAGGGCGGCGATGCGGTTCTGCAATGGATCGTTGCCGGCGCGCGGGGGGCTGGCCCGCTCGGGCAGCACCTTGGGCTCGCGGTCGAGACGCGCCAGTTCCCAGCCGAAGTAGGCGAGCACCGCGTTCAGCCGGCGCCAGCTCCAGATCAGGTAGGCCAGCAGCAGGCCGACCAGGCTGGCCAGCGGCGACCACCACCAGCCGTTGAGCAGCAGCGCCCAGGAAAGACCCAGGGCCAGGGCCGCGCAGGCCAGGGTGAGGAGCAAGGCGTGGCGCGAGCGGAACAGCATCAGGCCGAGCAGCAGCGCTACGCTGGCGGCGGAGAGCAGGGCGGCGAGCCAGGGTTGCAGGTCGACGGCGGTGCGCTGCTGCAACAGGCCGTTGAGAATGTTGGCCTGGATCTCCACCCCCGGCGTGGTGCCGAGGCTGGCCGACAGCGGGGTGACATAGCGGTCGCCGAGGCCCGGCGCGGTGGCGCCGACCAGGACCAGGCGGTCGCGCAGCAGGCTGTCTGGCACCTCGCCGCGCAACACGCTGACGTAGGGCACGCTGGGGAAGCCCGCGTCGGCACCGATGAAGGGAATGCGGATGGCGTGGTCACGCTGCCAGCCGGGCAGGTTGCGCATGTCGTCGAGGCCGGGCATGGGCATGGCGCCGGCATCGGCGAATGCTTGCCAGGCGAGCAGCGGGCGCGGCTGGCCGAGCGGTCCTTCGCGCAGGTAGACGCTGCGCACCGTGCCGTCGCTGTCCGCTTCGACGTTGATATGCCCGATGCCGGCGGCGCAGCCGGCCAGCGGCGCGGTCGGCGGTATCTCCCGTGGCGGTTCGCCGTAGCGCGGCACGCTTTCGCGCAGCAGTGGCAGGAGGACGTTGCCGGCCCGGCACAGCGATCTTGCCAACTGGCGGTCGCTGTCCGGATTGGAGGAGGGTTCGCTGAAGATCACGTCGAGCAGTACGCTGCGTGCGCCGGCGGCGGCCAGGCGATCCAGCAGCTCGGCGTGGACGCTGCGCGGCCAGGGCCAGCGACCGAGGCTTTCCAGGCTACGGTCGTCGATGGCGACGACGAGGATGCGCGGATCGACGGCCAGCGGGGCGAGGTTGCGCAGGCGGTCGTAGAGCAGGTTGTTCAGCGGCAGGCCGCTGCTCAGCGAAAGCAGGGCGGTGAGCGGAAGGAGCAGCAGGCTGACCAGCAGCCATTCGCGCACCAGGCCGCGGAACAGCCGCTGCGCCTGGCTGGGCTCGTCCTGGCGGTCGAGCGCCTTCATCGGCGAGGCCCCGGCGCCCTATCGGGCACTGCCGCCTCGCGGGTAGTAGAGAATGTCGTATACGCTGGTCTCGCCCTCCAGTCCGTCGTTGTCGAAGGCCGAGAGGCGGACGTGGTAGAAGGCCGCCTTGAGTCCGCTGAAACTGACTTCCGGGGTGCTCGAGAAACGTTCCTGCTGGATGCGCAGGAAGTCCGGATCGCTGGCTACCTGGGCACGGTAGCGCTTGGCGCCGTGCAGCGGGGCAAGATAGAGCTTCCAAACCGGCGACTCGCCGTGCTCGCCGCCCTGGCCGCGCAATTGCGGGGCGGGTAGCAGGTCCACCGGCGTCAGCTTGCCCTGCGGCTTGACCTTCAGGCCGCGGCGGGCGTCGACCAGCACGTCCTCGTCCGGCTCGGCCTGCGCCGCCTTGCGGGCCGGGCGCCTGCCGTTGAGCGGCAGGTCGTCGCTGGTCAGCTCGCGGTTCACCGCGACGCGCCCGTCGAGCACTTCGGTCAGCGCCTGGCCGTCTTCGGTGCGGGCGCGGAAGTGGGTACCGCGCACGCCCAGTACGCCGACCGGGGTCAGCACCTGGAAGCGGTCGTGATCGCTCTTTCTCTTCAGGACATAGGACTCGACCTGCCCCGCGCGCAGGGCGATCTGCGGAATGCCGGTGTCCTCGTCGAGGTGCAGGGTGACTTCCGAACTGGAGGGCAGGACGATGCGGCTGCCGTCGCCGAGCAGCAGGCTGACGAAGGCGGTCGGAGAGGTCTTGACGCCTTCCAGTTCGTCGATGTCCATGCCTTCTTCCAGGGGCGTCTGGTTGCCCTTGGCGTCGAGCTTCCAGGCGTCGCCGGCGAGATAGAGCACGCTGGCGGGGAGCGGCTGGGGCAGGCACGTTTCGCCCTGCTCGATGAACGGCGGCCGTTTCGTCTTGGCCGGCGCGGCCGCGACGGAGCCGGCGAGCAGCGTCAACAGTCCGCCCAGCGCCAGGGCGGCGCAAGCCGGAAAGAGGGATCGGGAAGTAAGGGCGAGGGCTGTCATAGGCTTCACTGGGCGGCGGGTCAGGTATCGCTGGCGGTCCGGTCAGGCTGCAATCTGCCTGATCGGGCGCCGGTTTCGCAATCCTTGCAACGACATCGGGAGCCCGCAGGCTCCCTTGTCGTTTCCTCGGCCGCAGCGCCTGGCGGTTGGGCCAGGCGCTTCGGTTCAGTCGTTCTTGTCGCCGATCAGGCGATAGGCCAGGGCGCCGAGTACCGCACCGAGAATCGGCGCGACCCAGAACAGCCACAGCTGGGAAACCGCCCAGTCGCCGACGTACAGGGCGACCGCGGTGCTGCGCGCCGGGTTCACCGAGGTGTTGGTGACCGGGATGCTGATCAGGTGGATCAGGGTCAGGGTCAGGCCGATGGCGATCGGCGCGAAGCCCTGCGGCGCGCGCTTGGAGGTGGCGCCGAGGATGATCAGCAGGAACATGCCGGTAAGTACCACTTCGCTGACCAGCGCGGCTTGCAACGAGTAGCCGCCCGGCGAGTGTTCGCCGTAGCCGTTGGAGGCGAAGCCGGCGGCCAGGTCGAAGCCGGCCTTGCCGCTGGCGATCAGGTACAGCACGCCGCCGGCGGCGAGGCCACCGAGGACCTGGGCGACGACATAGGGCAGCAGTTGGCTGGCCGGGAAGCGCCCGCCGACCCACAGGCCTACCGATACCGCGGGGTTCAGGTGGGCGCCGGAGATCGGGCCGATGGCATAGGCCATGGTCAGCACGCTGAGGCCGAACGCCAGGGCCACGCCGAGGTAGCCGATTCCCAGTTCCGGTACGCCGGCAGCGAGTACTGCGCTGCCGCAGCCGCCCAATACCAGCCAGAAGGTGCCGAAGAACTCTGCTCCGTATTGCTTCATGATGAGGTCCTTTTCAGATCCAGGATGGGACGCGGATCGAGGCGTCCGGATAGCGGGAGGGGATGATTCGAACAAGGAAGGGGAGATGACACATCCGTGTGTCGAAGCCAGCCCTGGGGGGATTGGCTCGGTTGCCTGGGGCGATCGTCCGTCACCGACCCCTGACTGTGGTTCGAGTGGTCTCGTCCCACGGCCCGCCGGAGCGGGTTTACACATCCCTGTGTCGGAGCAATCCATTTGCTCCTTGGCCTACTCAGCGGTTGGAAATCTACCAAGCGCGATTTGTCTGCTGTGAGATTTGCCATATTTCTTCAGATTCTTCCGCGCTATTTCAGATTCGTCGCGTTCAAAACACCCAGCGCAACTCGTCACGCACGCTGACGGCGCCGGACAGGCCGACGTTCCACATCTCGGCCCTGGCGCGGGCCGGGCCGTCGAGGCCGAGCGGAGTGGCGAAGGACGGGCTGGCGGTGCCCTGGCTGAACGATGGGGCCTGGACCGGACCGGCCGGATGGCTCACCGATTCCAGGCCGAGGACCAGGGCAAGGCAGGAAAACTTGCCGAGGGCCTGCAGGTTGATGTCACGCAAACGTTGGCTAACTGGCCGGAAACCCATGGCTACGACTCCTTGATAGGTCAGGCTGGCGCTGGCTCGCGGGCTCTTCGTCCCGCTTAATGGCTATTTGGAATCAGGCTATCAAGGGCTGGTCGCGACCAGAGAGATTCGTCACAATTCTTCAGATTTGTACGTAATTCGCCGTTCCTGGAGCGAAAAAGGGGCGTTAGCCCGATTGAACAGGACCAGCTTTTATGCGTGTCGCGATACTGGACGACGAGTCGGCCGAACTGGACCGGGTCGAGCAGACCTTGCAGCAGATACCCGCGCAGGGCGAACAGGCCTGGACGGTGCACCGTTTCGCCCGTGGCGAGGACCTGCTCAAGCAGCTCAAGCGGGAAACCTTCGACCTGCTGATCCTCGACTGGCAGTTGCCGGACCTCAGCGGCCTGCAATTGCTGCGCTGGAGCCGCGAGCATCTGGATGCGCCGCCGCCGGCGATCATGCTGACCAGCCGTGACGCCGAACAGGACATCGTGCAGGCGTTGAACAGCGGCGCCGACGACTATGTCAGCAAGCCGTTCCGGCCCAACGAACTGAAGGCGCGGGTAGCCGCCGTGTTGCGTCGCCACGGGGGAACGCGTCCCGCGCAGCATGAGGTGCAGACTTTCAACGACCTCAGTTTCGACGATGCCGAGCTGACCGTGACCCGGGCCGGCGCGCCGATCAGCCTGACCGAGCGCGAATACCGCCTGGCCCGCTGCCTGTTCGCCAACCTGGGACGGCCGTTGTCGCGGGAATATCTCTACGAGCGCTTCTGGCCCCACGAGGAAGTGTTGTCCTCGCGGCCGCTGGATACCCACATCTATCGCCTGCGCAACAAGCTTGGCCTGACCGCCGAGCGTGGTTGGCAGTTGCTGACCATCTACGGCTACGGATATCGGTTGGAGAGCGTGGCGACGGTCGACTGAGCGGAGCGGGATGGCGAGACCGACCTTGGCGGTCGGCGAGGGAGAATGAAAAAGCCCCGCGGCTGCGGGGCTTCTTTTCGGCGAGGCGCGCTTACTTCTGGAACGCGGCCACGGCCTTGGTGATCTCGGCGCGGGCGGCGTCGGCGTTGCCCCAGCCTTCGACCTTGACCCACTTGCCTTTCTCGAGATCCTTGTAGTTCTCGAAGAAGTGCTTGATCTGCTCCAGCAGCAGGGCCGGCAGGTCGGTGTATTCCTTCACGTCCTTGTACAGGACGCTCAGCTTGTCGTGCGGCACGGCGATCAGCTTGGCGTCGCCGCCTGCCTCGTCGGTCATGTGCAGGACGCCAACCGGGCGCGCGCGGATCACCGAACCGGGAGCGACCGGATAGGGGGTCACCACCAGCACGTCCAGCGGGTCGCCGTCGTCGGCCAGGGTGTTCGGGATGAAGCCGTAGTTGGCCGGGTAGAACATCGGGGTGGCCATGAAACGGTCGACGAACAGGCAGTCGGTGTCCTTGTCGATCTCGTACTTGATCGGCGCATGGTTGGCCGGAATCTCGATAGCGACGTAGATGTCGTTCGGCAGGTCCTTGCCGGCCGGGATCTTGCTGTAGCTCATGGGTGACTCCAGAGGTTTCTGGCCAAAAAAGAGGCCGCGATTATAGGCATATTCGGTTGTCGATGCCATGTACCGGCATTCAGCCGTTAGTCGTGTCGCCCGCCGCCTCGCGGTAGTCCGGATGCTCGGCCTGCAGGCGGCGCAGGCGTTGCAGCGGGTCCTGGCGGTAGAACAACTGGAGCTGCCGGTATACCGCCGGATAGGCCTCGTGGAGGAGATCCGGGGCGGTGAAGAAATACTCGCTGGTAACGGCGAAGAACTCCGCCGGATCTTCCGCCGCATAGGGGTCGATGGCGGTCTGCGCGTCGGGGTCGCGGTCGAGCAGGGCGTTCATCTCGTCGTAGGCGGCCTGCATGGCGCTCGCCCAGTCGCCGATGCGCATGCCGACGTGCAGCGGCGGCAGGCCGTTGGCGTCGCCGTTGAGCATGTCCAGCTTGTGCGCCAGTTCGTGGATCACCAGGTTGTAGGCATCCCAGCCACCCCCGCCGACGACGCCGGGCCAGGCCAGGACCACCGGCCCTTGCAGGGACGTCTCGCCGCTGCGTTCGTCGTCGAACTCATGGACTACGCCGCTGGCGTCGCGGTGTTTCTGCGGGCTGACGAAATCATCGGGATACAGCACCAGCTCGTGGAAGCCCTGGTACCAGTTCAGCTCCGGCAGGTGCAACAGCGGCAGTTGCGCCTGCGCCGCCAGCAGCAGGCGGCCGAAGTCGTCGAGATCGACGCCGGCGAGTGCGGTCAGGTGCTTGTCGGCGAGAAACAGCACGGCCCGCTCGCGCAGGCGGCGGTCCTCGTCGGCGTCCAGGCCGTCGAGGATCGGCAGGTGCCGGCGTACCCGCTGCCAGAGCTCTTCGGCCACCGGGTGGCGTGCCAGCAGGCGCCGGCGCCGCCAGGCGCGGAACGACCACATGCTCAGTCGCTCTGGGCCTTGGCCTGTTTGGCGGCGCTCGCCTGCAGGCGATGGCGAATGAAGCCGAGGATCATCGGCAGCAGCGACAGCAGGATGATGCCGATCACCAGCAGCGACAGGTTCTTCTTGATGAACGGCACGTTGCCGAAGAAGTAGCCCAGGGTCACCAGGCCGCCGACCCAGGCCACGGTGCCCACCACGCTGAACATGACGAAGCGCGGGTAGTGCATCTTCGCCATGCCGGCGACGAAGGGCGCGAAGGTCCGCACGATGGGCAGGAAGCGCGCCAGGGTCACGGTCTTGCCGCCGTGGCGTTCGTAGAACTCATGGGTGCGGTCGAGGTAGTCGCGGCGGAATACCTTCGAGTCCGGGTTGCTGAACAGCCGCTTGCCGAGGGTCCGGCCGATCACGTAGTTGGTGCTGTCGCCGGTGATCGCCGCGACCATCAGCAGCCCGCCGAGCAGCCATGGGTCCATGCCGCCGGTGGCGCAGATGGCGCCGGCGATGAACAGCAGCGAGTCGCCGGGGAGGAACGGAGTCACCACCAGGCCGGTTTCACAGAAGATCACCAGGAACAGGATGGCGTAGATCCAGACGCCATAGTTGCTGACCAGCATGGCCAGGTAGGTATCCAGGTGGAGAATCAGATCGATTGGGTTGAAGTCCATTGAGCAACCTGCGGAGACAACGCGTTGAGCGGCAGAGGGCCGCCATTATAGGGGGGCGTCCGGATGGGTGGGGGGCTGTTTGTCGCGATCCCGGCAAAACCACTGATTGCAGGATGTTTCGGTAATTTTTCCGAAATTGGTCGGCATAAAGTCTGCAAGAACAGGAGAAATTTCTAGCAGGGAAGGGCGTGCGATGACACTCCAGCCTTTTGCCCAGCCACCGCTCAGTCTCGCCCTGGGCGCCGGGCGCGACTTGCCGGGGCAGGCCGCGCGGGTTCGCGCCGAATGGCTCGCGCCTCGCCCCGGACGGGCTCCGGCGTTTCTCCTGGCGCTGCTCTGGGGACGCGGTTGCGCCAACGTGGTGCAGGCCATCGAAGGCCATCTCGACGCCCTGTTCGCCGACTACGCCTGTACCCCCGAGGGTTGGCCGGAAGCGCAGGCGGCGCGGCAGGTCCTGGCTTCGCTGAACATGCAGCTCTATCGCCGGCGCCGCGAAGGCGAGCCGGGCGTGCTCGAGCTGGCGGCGGGGTTGCTGCTGGTCCATGCCGGAGGCGTGCACTTTCTCCAGTGCGGCGCCGTCGGCCTGCTGCGTTATCGCCAGGGCAGCCTGCAGCGCCTGGGAGGGAGCGGCCAGCCGCTGGGTAGCAGCGCGGAGCTGGCGCTGGTCCAGCACAACCTGACCCAGGTGGCCGGCGAGCCCTTGTTGCTGGCGCCCCAGCCGCTGCTCGAAGTGGCCGACCTGCGCGCCCTCGGAGAGCGTTGTGCGGGGCTGGCCACGGGGCGCCTGGAGGGCGTGCTGCAGCCGTTGCTACATGCGCCGGGGGCGGTGGCGCTGGTCTTGCCGGGGGCGCTCGAGCGCGCCCCGGCGGCGCCACGGCATACCGGCTGGCCAGCGCTGGGCGCGGCGTGCCCCGGCGACTGCGTGGATGGCTGGACCTTGCAGGCAGCTTGCGCGTTCGGCCCGCCCGGGCGGCTATTCCGCGCCTGCGACGAGCAAGGACGCGAGGCGTTGCTGCTGCTCGCGGCGGTCGATGCCGACGAAGCGTTCTGGCAGCGCGAATGGGCATTGCGGCGCTGCCGTGCGGAGAGCCTGCCGCGAGTATTGTCGTCGCCCCGGTTGCGTCGTCATGCCTTCCAGTTGTTCGCTCCGCCGCGCTGGCCGATGCGCAGCCTGCTGGATTGGGCGCCAGCGCACCTGCCGCTGGAACCGCAATGCGCGCTGGTCCTCCTGGAGCAACTTATCGATGCGGTTCGCGCCTTGCAGCGGCGCGGCGTACAGGGCTTGTGGCTGGCGCCGCGGCAGATCCTGCTGGACGAGGGCGGGCGCCTGCTGTTCCTCCCCGAGGCGGCGGCGATCCTGCCGGGGGTGGTGCGCCAGGCGCTGCCTGCGGACAGCGTGCCGCTGGCGCCGGAGTTGCGTCGCGGCGAGGCGCTCGATGGCCGGGCCGACCAGTTCGCCCTGGCGGCGCTGTTCTATTGGCTGCTCTGTGGTCGCTGGCCGTCGATCGCCTGCCCGGAGAGCGACGGCGGATGCCGCTACGAGCCCCTGGGCGAGCGTCAGGCGGACCTGCCGGTCGGCTGGGATGGGGTATTGGCGCGGGCCCTGGCGCCGCGTCCGGAGGCGCGCTTCGAAGCGTTGTCGGAATTCTGGCTGGCCTTGCAGAAGCCGCTAGCGCATCCCCAGCGGGTCTTCGCGCCACGCCGGTTGCAACGGGGCGTGCTGGCCCTGGTCCTGCTCCTGGCCGGGGCTGCGCTGCTGGTCGGCCTGGCCGGTTAACGGATCGACGGCCAGCGTGCGGGTCTGCCCGCTGCGTTCGAGGTGTGCTTCGGCGATCAGTTGTTCCAGCCGGCCGCTGCGACGCATCAGGCGCAGGTTGCGGTCGAGGCTGGCGGCAAGGGCGGCGCCGCGGGCGTGTCTTTTCGGCACCAGTACATAGAGCGGCTTGACCTCCAGCGGCGGTTCGATGAACACCAGGCGATCCTTCAGCGCCGGCACGTTGCGCGCCAGCAGGTGGTAGCCGGTGTAGCGATCGACCACGGCCAGGTCGATACGCCCGCGCAGGAGCTTCTCGAGGTTCTGCCAGTCGTTGGTCACCGCGTCCTTGGTCAGGCTGCGGTCGGCGTCGAAATCCTCCCGGTTGACGTAGCCGCGGACCACGCCGATGCGGTACGGACGCAGGCTTTCCAGATGCGCGGGATTGACCGGCAGCAGGCGCTCGCGCTGGCGGAAGAAGCCCAGTTGCGAGTCGAGCAGGGGGATGGTGGCGTGGAACAGTTCGCGCCGCTCGGGCGACAGGTAGGCCGGCATGAGAGCGTCGAAGCGCCCCTCGGCGGCTTCCTTCAGGGCACGTTGCCAGGGCAGGAACACCAGTTCGGCGCGGTGCCCGTCGAGGGCCAGGGCTTCGTCGAGGATGCGGCTGGCGAGGCCCTTGCCCGGCAGGTCGGGGCCGACGTAGGGCGCCCAGTCGAGGGTCGCCACGCGCAGGGTGTCGGCCTGCGCGCCGGCCGTGGCGAGGAGCAGGCCGAGCAGGACGCCGGGCCAGTGCCAGGTGCGCGAACCCATGGATGCCTCTGCTCTGAGCGATCGGTTGGGAAGTGCCGTGCCTTTGTCTTCAGCTTAGTTCGTCGCTGATCGGCAGGGTGTAGTTCTTGAACTCCTGGTCTTCGCGGAAGCCGATCGACTCGTAGACTTTCTGCGCTACCTCGTTGTCGACGCTGGTGGAGACACGCATGCGCACCGCATGGGTTTCCCGGGCCATCTGCTTGGCGTGTTGCAGCAGGTGGTCGGCGACCAGTTGCCGGCGTGCCTCCTCGGCGACGTAGATGTCGTTGAGGATCCAGACGCGCTTGAGCGACAGCGAGGAGAAGCTCGGATAGAGCTGGCAGAAACCGAGCAGCCGGTCTTCTTCGTCGGCCAGCGCCAGGTAGATCACCGATTCCTTGCGGCGCAGGCGTTTCTCGAGGAATTTCCGCGAGGACTCGGGGTAGGAGAGCATGCCGTAGAATTCGCGGTACTTGACGAACAGCGGCGCCAGCAGGTCGAGGTATTCGAGGGTGGCTTGCACGATTCGCATGACGGGCCTCGCATTGCGGGAAGGGGCTGCCGGGACGATGCAGGCTGCATGCCAGCAACGCTTCGATGCTGCCCAATCTCCCTGGAAAGCGCAATCCAAGCGAACGTTTGAATCGGCCGAAGGAGGGGCGACGCGCGCCGGCCCATCCTTCGGCCGGGAGGCTCAGTCCCTCGCCAGGAGGAAGTTGCCGGTGCGCGGAGCCTCGCCGTCCAGCGCCTGGACCTCCGCCTCGTCCTTCAGGTTGACCCCGGAAAGCTGCCGCCGGCAGGCCTCGCGCATCAGGTAGAGCAGGCGGTGCGCGGCCATGCCGTAGCTGAGGCCTTCCAGGCGGACGTTGGAGATGCAGTTGCGATAGGCGTCGGTGAGGCCGACCCGCGGGGCCCAGGTGAAGTACAGGCCGAGGCTGTCCGGCGAGCTGAGGCCGGGACGCTCGCCGATCAGGATCACGCTCATCTTCGCCCGCAGCAATTCACCGATCTCGTCGGCCACCGCCACCCGTCCCTGTTCCACCAGGACCACCGGCGACAGCGACCAGCCTTCGGCCAGCGCCTGTTCCTCCAGGCGTTCGAGGAAGGGCAGGGTGTGACGCTGCACGGCCAGCGCGGAGAGGCCGTCGGCGACCACGATGGCCAGGTCGATCTGCCCGTCGTAGCCGGCGGCGTGTTCGCGCAGGCGTTGCACCGAGGCCTCGTCGAGGCGCCGGCCGAGGTCCGGGCGTTGCAGGTAGACGTGGCGGTCGGCGGCGGCGCTGTGCAGCAGCAGGCTGTCGCGGCCGCGCTGGCGCAGGCCGTCGCTGATGGCCGCATGGTCGAAGGGCAGGTGCACGGCGTCGCGCGCCTGGGCGTGGGCGTACTGGAAGTCCAGTTGCGGGCGGGTCGGCAGGCTGGTGCCGGTGCGGCCCAGGGCGATCCGCGCGGGGGTCAGCTGGCGCAGCGGCAGCCAGGGGTTCTCGGCGCTGGCGTCGGGCAGGTGCTTGTCGTTCATCGGCATCTCCTCAGGCCAGTTGCGCCAGGGCCTGGCGGAACGCCGGCGGTAACTCGTCACCGAAGCGGATGCGCCCGTCGGCCTGGGTGAAGATTCCCATCTGCTGCAACCAGTCCTCGAATTCCGGCGCCGGCTTCAGGCCCAGCGTCTGGCGCGCATAGAGGGCGTCGTGGAAGGAGGTGGTCTGGTAGTTGAGCATCACGTCGTCGGAGCCGGGAATGCCCATGATGAAGTTGATCCCGGCGACGCCCAGCAGGGTCAGGAGCATGTCCATGTCGTCCTGGTCGGCCTCGGCATGGTTGGTGTAGCAGATATCGCAACCCATCGGCACGCCGAGCAGCTTGCCGCAGAAGTGGTCTTCCAGGCCGGCGCGGATGATCTGCTTGCCGTTGTACAGGTACTCGGGACCGATGAAGCCGACCACGGTGTTCACCAGGAACGGCTTGAAGTGACGAGCCACCGCATAGGCGCGGGTCTCGCAGGTCTGCTGGTCGACGCCGTGGTGGGCGTTGGCCGAGAGCGCGCTGCCCTGGCCGGTCTCGAAGTACATCAGGTTGTTGCCTAGGGTGCCGCGCTTCTGGCTGAGCCCGGCCTCGTAGCCTTCCTGGAGGATCTTCAGGCTGATGCCGAAGCTGGCATTGGCCGCCTCGGTGCCGGCGATCGACTGGAACACCAGGTCCAGCGGCACGCCGCGGTTGATCGCCTCGATGGAGCTGGTGACGTGGGTCAGCACGCAGGCCTGGGTGGGAATCTCGTAGCGCTGGATGATCGCGTCGAGCATCTCCAGCAGGGCGCAGATCGAGGCCATGCTGTCGGTGGCAGGATTGATCCCGAGCATCGCGTCGCCATTGCCGAACAGCAGGCCGTCGAGGATGCTCGCGGCGATTCCGGCCGGGTCGTCGGTCGGGTGGTTCGGTTGCAGGCGGGTGGAGAGCCGGCCGCGAAGGCCGAGGGTGTTGCGGAAGCGGGTGACCACGCGGATCTTCTGCGCCACCAGGACCAGGTCCTGGACACGCATGATCTTCGATACCGCCGCTGCCATTTCCGGCGTCAGGCCCGGAGCCAGGGCGCGCAGGCTGGCCTCGTCGGCGGCGTCGCCGAGCAGCCAGTCGCGGAAGCCGCCGACGGTGAGATGGGACACCGGGGCGAAGGCGTCGCGCTGGTGGGTGTCGATGATCAGGCGGGTGACCTCGTCGTCCTCGTAGGGAATCAGCGCCTCGTCGAGGAAGTGTTTGAGCGGGATGTCGGCCAGGGCCATCTGCGCGGCGACCCGCTCGCCGTCGTTGCTCGCCGCGACGCCGGCGAGGAAATCGCCGGAGCGCGCGGGGCTGGCCTTGGCCATCACGTCCTTGAGGCTGTCGAAGCGGTAGGTTTCGCCGCCGACGCTATGGGTGAAACGTGCCATGTGTGTCTCCAGTGCCCGGCCTCGCCATGCGGCGGGCCGGGCTTTGTCGTTGTCGCTCTCAGCGCAGGTCCTGTTCCGCCGCCTGGATCGCGGCGAACTCTTCTTCCGGGGTGCCGGACACCAGGTGATGCCGACTGTACAGGGCGAAGTAGCCGATCAGTACAGCGTAGATCGCCACCGCGCCGACCACGACCCGCGGGTCGACCAGGAAGCCGGCGACCACCGCGACGCAGGCCAGCGCCAGGGCTACGCCGGAGGTGAGGATGCCGCCAGGGGTGCGGTAGGGGCGCTGCATGTCCGGGCGGCGGATGCGCAGGGTGATGTGCGCGGCCATCATCAGCACGTAGGAGATGGTCGCGCCGAACACCGCGACCAGGATCAGCAGGTCGCCCTGGCCGGTCAGCGACAGGCCGAAGCCGATCACCCCCGGCACCACCAGGGCCAGTACCGGCGCCTTCTTGCGGTTGGTCAGCGAGAGGCTGCGCGGCAGGTAGCCGGCGCGGGAGAGGGCGAAGATCTGCCGCGAGTAGGCATAGATGATCGAGAAGAAGCTGGCGATCAGCCCGGCCAGGCCGACCAGGTTGACGAACTGGCTCATCCAGGTCGAACCCTTGTAGGCCGACTCCAGCGCTTCCACCAGGGGATTGCCCGAGCCCATCAGCTCCTTGGCTCCGGCGGCCCCGGGACCGACGACCAGAATCAGTGCGGCGAAGGCGAGAAGCACCAACATGGCGCCGATCAGTCCGCGCGGCAGGTCGCGCTTGGGGTTCTTGGTTTCCTCGGCGGCCAGCGGCACGCCTTCGACGGCGAGGAAGAACCAGATCGCGTAGGGGATCGCCGCCCAGACCCCGACATAGCCGAACGGCAGGAAGCTGCTGGCGCCGGTCGCCGCGGTCTGCGGGATGTTGAACAGGTTGGCCGAGTCGAAGTGCGGAACCATCGCGACAATGAACACGCCAAGGGCGATGGCCGCCACCGCGGTGATGACGAACATCAGCTTCAGCGCCTCGCCGGCGCCGAGGATGTGGATGCCGATGAATACGATGTAGAACACCAGGTAGATCAGCCAGCCGCCGACGCCGAACAGCGACTCGCAGTAGGCGCCGATGAAGCAGGCGATGGCCGCCGGGGCGATGGCGTATTCGATGAGGATCGCGGTGCCGGTGAGGAAGCCGCCCCAGGGCCCGAAGGCGCTGCGGGCGAAGCCGTAGCCGCCGCCGGCGGTAGGGATCATCGAAGACAGCTCGGCGAGCGAGAAGCACATGCACAGGTACATGGTGGCCATCAGCAGGGTGGCGAGGAACATCCCGCCCCAGCCGCCCTGGGCCAGGCCGAAGTTCCAGCCGGCGTAGTCGCCGGAGATCACGTAGGCGACGCCGAGCCCGACCAGCAGGACCCAGCCGGCGGCGCCTTTCTTCAGTTGACGGTGTTGGAAGTAGTCGGCGTCGACGCTTTCGAAGTCGACCCCGGAAGTTGCGGGCGCATGGCCGGTTTGTTCGAGGGACATGGGTTTTTCACCTCAATCTTGTTGTTATCGACCCCGGTTTTCCCGGTGGTGTGCTGTACGTGGTGAACGCAGGCAATAGCTATGCCAGCCGCTCTGCAATCGGCCTGGCGAGGAGGTGGAAGGGGCGCCGCCGTCAGCCTCGGCGGCGTGTTTCACGAGCCGGCGCGACCGCTCCGGGAAAGAGCGGTCGCGGCCGGTCCGGGGTCCTACTAGAAGAAGCCCAGCGGGTTGATGTCGTAGCTCACCAGCAGGTTCTTGGTCTGCTGGTAGTGGTCGAGCATCATCTTGTGCGTCTCGCGACCGACGCCGGACTTCTTGTAGCCGCCGAACGCGGCGTGGGCCGGGTACAGGTGGTAGCAGTTGGTCCACACGCGACCGGCCTTGATCCCGCGGCCCATGCGGTAGGCGCGGTTGATGTCGCGGGTCCAGAGGCCGGCGCCGAGGCCGTACTCGGTGTCGTTGGCGATGGCCAGGGCCTCGGCTTCGTCCTTGAAGGTGGTGACGCCGACCACCGGGCCGAAGATTTCCTCCTGGAACACGCGCATCTTGTTGTGTCCCTTGAGCAGGGTCGGCTGGATGTAGTAGCCGCTGGCCAGGTTGCCTTCGAGCTTCTCGACGCTGCCGCCGGTGAGCACTTCGGCGCCTTCCTGCTGGGCGATGTCGAGGTAGGAGAGGATCTTCTCGTACTGCTGCTGGGAAGCCTGGGCGCCGACCATGGTCTCGGTGTCCAGCGGGTCGCCGCGCTTGATCGCCCTGACCTTCTTCAGCACCTCTTCCATGAACGCCGGGTAGATCGACTCCTGGACCAGCGCGCGGGACGGGCAGGTGCACACCTCGCCCTGGTTGAAGAAAGCCAGCACCAGGCCCTCGGCGGCCTTCTCGATGAACGCCGGCTCGGCCTGCATGATGTCTTCGAAATAGATGTTCGGGCTCTTGCCGCCCAGCTCGACGGTGGAGGGAATGATGTTCTCCGCCGCGCACTTGAGGATGTGCGAGCCGACCGGGGTGGAACCGGTGAAGGCGATCTTGGCGATGCGCTTGCTGGTGGCCAGGGCCTCGCCGGCCTCCCTGCCGAAGCCCTGGACGACATTGAGCACGCCCGGCGGCAGCAGGTCGCCGATGAGTTCCAGCAGCACGCAGATGCCCAGCGGGGTCTGCTCGGCCGGCTTGAGCACCACGCAGTTGCCGGCGGCCAGCGCCGGGGCCAGCTTCCAGGCGGCCATCAGCAGCGGGAAGTTCCACGGGATGATCTGCCCGACCACGCCCAAGGGCTCGTGGATGTGGTAGGCCACGGTGCTGTCGTTGATCTCGGCGGCGGAGCCTTCCTGGGCGCGGATGCAGCCGGCGAAGTAGCGGAAGTGGTCGGCGGCCAGGGGGATGTCGGCGTTGAGGGTCTCGCGCACGGCCTTGCCGTTGTCCCAGGTCTCGGTGACGGCGAGCAGTTCCAGGTTCTGCTCGATGCGGTCGGCGATCTTCAGCAGGATGTTCGAACGCTCCTGCACCGAGGTGCGGCCCCAGGCGTCGGCGGCGGCGTGGGCGGCGTCGAGGGCCTTGTCGATGTCCTCGGCGGTGGAACGGGGGAACTCGGCGATCGGCTGGCCGTTCACCGGCGAGGTGTTGGTGAAGTACTGGCCCTTGACCGGAGGCACGAACTCGCCGCCGATGTAGTTGCCGTAGCGGGCCTTGAAGGAAACGATGGCGCCTTCGCTACCGGGATGGGCGTAACGCATGATGGTATCTCCTGGCTCTTGTGCTTATTAGGGGAGGACGCGCTGTCGCGCTTGTCGTAAGCCTGGAGCAAGGGCCGGGCCAGAGTGGCGAAAGGCCCGGAGTAGAGCGTCCTGGAGGTTTCGCAGGGGAGCTTGCGAACGCTCCCTGTCACGCGGGCGGGACGCTCGTGAGTGACACTCTGTACCGTTTTCGGCGCAGCGCATGACTCATCGGTCAGTCCGTCGTTGCATTGCGCCCCGGCCTGTTGGATGCTGCACCGATAGCCGTCCGGAGAGTCGCGGACCGATCCACCGCGCCCAGGCAAGAGACGGCCCGTCCCTCGCGGAGAACCATAACAATGCCTGCCAGTTCCATGAGCCGCCACGCGCGGCAAGTGCTGACCGTCGCCCAGGGCAAGATCCCGCCGGGCGGCCCTGCGACCGATCCGTCCATCGCCCGCTCCTGGCTGCGCTGCCTGGAACAGCACCATCTCGATCCCGGCCAGCCGATGGCGCCGATGGTGCTGGAGCACGCGCGCATGCTCGAACGCCGCGAGCGCCTGCAACAGGTGCTGGAGATCGCCGATGGCGAGATGCACAGCCTCTACCAGCAGCTTTCCGGCAACGACCACGCGGTACTGCTCACCGATGCCCGCGGGGTGATCCTCAATTGCGTCAACGCCGACGCCCAGCGCCAGACCTTCGAACACGCCGGCCTCTGGCTCGGCGCCGACTGGAGCGAGCCCTGCGAAGGCACCAACGGCATCGGCACCTGCGTGGTCGAGCGGCAGGCCCTGACCATCCAGCAGGAAGAGCACTTCCGTAGCCGCCACACCGGCCTGACCTGCTCGGCGAGCCCGGTGTTCGATCCTCAGGGCGAGCTGATGGCGGTGCTCGACGTGTCTTCGGCGCGCCAGGAAGTCTCGCGGCAGAGCCAGTTCCACACCATGGCGCTGGTCAACCTGTCGGCGAAGATCATCGAGGGCTGCTATTTCCTCCGTCGCTTCGAGGGCTCCTGGCTGCTGCGCTTCCATGTCCAGGGCGACTATGTCGGCCTGTTCAGCGAAGGGCTGCTGGCCTTCGAGGAAGACGGGCGGATCCGCGCGGTGAACCAGAGCGCGCTGAACCTGCTCGGTTGTCCGCGCCAGCGCCTGCTCGGCCAGCCGGTGGAGACCTTCTTCGATTGCCGTCTCGACGACCTGCTCGGTCGCGCCTCGCCGCAACCCAGCGCCAGCTGGCCGCTGCGCACCCGCGAGGGACGGACCCTGTACGCCATGCTGCGCGGCGCGCCGCGGGCGATACCCCAGGCCCTGGTGGTGCCCACGGCAGCGAAGCCGGCGCCTGCCGCGCCCGGCCTGTGCCTGGGCGACGCCGAGCTGGCCGCCGATTTCCGCCGGGCGCTGAAGGTCTACGCGCGCGACGTGCCGTTGCTGCTCAACGGCGAGACCGGTTCCGGCAAGGAGGCCTTCGCCAAGGCCGTGCACCTGGCCGGCCCGCGCGCGGAACAGGCGTTCGTCGCGCTGAACTGCGCGGCGATCCCGGAAACCCTGATCGAGAGCGAACTGTTCGGTTATCGCGGCGGCAGCTTCACCGGCGCGCGCAAGGAGGGCATGCGCGGCAAGTTGCAGCAGGCTGACGGCGGCACCCTGTTCCTCGACGAGATCGGCGACATGCCACTGGCCTTGCAGACCCGCCTGCTGCGGGTGCTGGAAGAGCGCCGGGTGGTACCGCTGGGCGGCGAGCCGGAGGATGTCGACGTGCGCCTGATCAGCGCTACCCACCGCGACCTGGCCGGGCTGGTCGCCGATGGACGCTTCCGCGAGGATCTCTACTACCGCCTCAATGGCATGGTCGTGAGCCTGCCGCCGCTGCGCGAGCGCAGCGACCGCGAGGAGTTGCTGGACTACCTGCTGGCCGAGGAAGCCAGGGGCCAGCGCATCCAGCTCGACGGCGAGGTTCGCCAGGGCCTGCTGGCCTACCGCTGGCCGGGCAACGTCCGGCAGATGCGCACGGTGCTGCGGACCCTGGTGGCACTCTGCGAGGACGGCCGGGTCGGCCTGCGCGACCTGCCCGCGGATATCCGCCAGGCCCTGGCGGCGCTGCCGCCCGCCGCAGCGGCGCCCGCCCCGGCCGCGGGCAACAGCCTGGACGACGCCGAGCGAGCCGCGTTGCTGGCGGCGCTGGACGGCCAGCGCTGGCACGTGAGCCGGGTGGCCGAGCAACTGGGGATCAGCCGCAACACCCTGTATCGCAAGCTGCGCCGGCACGGCCTGGTGCGCGGCCAGGCCTGACGGGCGGGACGGCTCCAGGCGGGCCGCCGCGAGGCCGGCGGGAACCCCGCCGACGCCGCGTCGTCTGATGCCGCGACGCCGGGCGGCCGGCGCCTCCGCTGTGCTAATCTGCCGCCCATTCACAGCGCCTTCGACGGCTTGATCTGCAGGAGTCTGCATGCACATCCACGTACTCGGCATCTGCGGGACCTTCATGGGCTCGCTGGCCGTGCTGGCCAAGGAACTGGGCCACCGGGTGACCGGTTCCGACGCCAACGTCTACCCCCCCATGAGCACCCAACTGCAAGCCCAGGGCATCGAGTTGATGCAGGGCTACGATCCGGCCCACCTGGAGCCGGCGCCGGACCTGGTAGTGATCGGCAACGCCCTGTCGCGCGGCAATCCGGCGGTGGAGCATGTCCTGAACAAGGGCCTGCCCTACGTTTCCGGCCCGCAGTGGCTGGCCGACCACGTGCTGCAAGGACGCTGGGTGCTGGCGGTGGCCGGTACCCACGGCAAGACCACCACCACCAGCATGCTCGCCTGGGTTCTGGAGCACGCCGGCATGAGCCCGGGCTTCCTGATCGGCGGGGTGCCGCAGAACTTCGGGGTTTCGGCGCGCCTGG
The DNA here is from genome assembly GCF_056782835.1 of Pseudomonas sp. 20-5. NCBI lineage: Bacteria > Pseudomonadati > Pseudomonadota > Gammaproteobacteria > Pseudomonadales > Pseudomonadaceae > Pseudomonas > Pseudomonas sp. 20-5. The sequence continues at coordinate 999,579 of NZ_CM165584.1, forward strand.
GCGGTACGCCGTTCTTCGTGGTCGAGGCCGACGAGTACGACAGCGCCTTCTTCGACAAGCGCTCGAAGTTCGTCCATTACCGCCCGCGCACGGCGATCCTGAACAACCTGGAATTCGACCACGCGGATATCTTCCCCGACCTCGCGGCCATCGAGCGGCAGTTCCACCATCTGGTGCGCACCGTGCCGGGCGAGGGCCTGATCATTCGCCCGAGCGCCGAGAAAGCCCTGGAGCGCGTACTCGGGATGGGCTGCTGGACCCCGGTGCAGACCACCGGCGAAGGCGGCCAGTGGCAGGCGCGCCTGCTCGCCGAGGACGGCTCGCGCTTCGAGGTGCTGTTCGACGGCATCGTCCAGGGCGAGGTGGACTGGCCGCTGACCGGCCTGCACAACGTTGCCAACGCCCTCGCCAGCCTGGCGGCGGCGCGCCATGTCGGCGTGATGCCCAGCCAGGGCGCGGCGGCGCTCAGCGAGTTCCGCAACGTCAAGCGGCGCATGGAGAAGGTCGCGGAGGTCCGGGGCGTGACCCTCTACGACGACTTCGCCCACCATCCGACCGCCATCGCCACCACCCTCGACGGCCTGCGCAAGCAGGTTGGCGCCGATACCCAGGTGATCGCCATCGTCGAGCCGCGTTCCAACTCGATGAAGCTCGGCGCTCATCGCGACGGCCTGCCGGACAGCGTGCGCCAGGCCGACCAGGTGCTCTGGTACGCGCCGCCGAACCTGGGCTGGGACCTGGCCGCCACCGCCGCGCAATGCGCGATACCGTCGCAGGTCTGCGATACCCTGGAGGCGATCATCGAGCAGGTGCGCCAGCAGGCCAGGCCCGGCGCGCAAGTGGTGATCATGAGCAACGGCGGCTTCGGCGGCTTGCACGGCAAGCTGGCCGCGGCGCTGGCCGAGTGAGGGGCGCGATGAGCGGTCCGGAACGCATTACCCTGGCGATGACCGGCGCCTCCGGCGCCCAGTACGGCCTGCGCTTGCTCGATTGCCTGGTGCAGGAAGAGCGCGAGGTGCACTTCCTGATCTCCAAGGCCGCGCAACTGGTGATGGCCACCGAGACCGACGTGGCCTTGCCGGCCAAGCCGCAGGCGATGCAGGCCTTCCTCACCGAATATTGCGGTGCCGCCGCCGGACAGATCCGCGTGTTCGGCCAGAACGACTGGATGGCGCCGCCGGCCTCCGGCTCCAGCGCGCCCAATGCCATGGTGATCTGCCCGTGTTCCACCGGCACCCTGTCGGCGGTCGCCACGGGGGCCTGCAACAACCTCATCGAGCGCGCCGCCGATGTCGCCCTGAAGGAGCGCCGGCCGCTGGTGCTGGTGCCGCGCGAGGCGCCGTTCTCCAGTATCCACCTGGAAAACATGCTCAAGCTGTCCAACCTCGGCGCGGTGATCCTGCCGGCGGCGCCGGGCTTCTACCACCAGCCGCAATCGGTGGAGGACCTGGTGGACTTCGTCGTCGCGCGAATCCTCAACACCCTGGGGATTCCCCAGGACATGCTGCCGCGCTGGGGGGAACAGCACCTTGTCAGCGACGAGTAGGGTGCTGCTGCTGGTCCTGGCGGTGCAGATGGGCGGTTGCGCCACCGTGCGCACCCTGGATGCGGCCAAGCCAGGGGCGCCGGTGGTCTACGCCGGCACCCGGCTGGATTGGTACAGCCTGCACGGCGGCTGCTGCCCGATGGAACGCTTCGGCGCGGAGGCGCCGGCCCATCCGGGGCTCGACCTGCCGGGCAGCGCGCTGCTGGACACCCTGTTGCTGCCGTTCTCGCTGGCCACCGCCATCGGCCTCAACCTCGGCGTCAGCGGCGGCATGTAGGGCGAGACCCGCCCCAGGCTCATTTCCCCAGCTTGCGCAGTTCGTCGGACTCGACGAAGCGCACGCCCTTGCCTTCCTCCAGCGCCAGGCGCCAGAGCGCGCGGGCCAGGTCGCAGGCCTCGATGCCGTGGTACTTGCCGGGAAGGATGCGGGCGATCGGCGCAGCGAGGATCTCGGCCAGGCGGAATTCCTCGCGCGGGCCGAACAGCAGCGATGGCCGGGCGATGGTCAGTTGTGGCCAGCCCTGTTCCTGCAGGGCCTGCTCCAGTTCGCCCTTGACCCGGTTGTAGAAGATCGACGACTTGGCGTCGGCGCCCAGGGCGCTGACCACCAGGTAATGCCGGGCGCCCATCTCCAGCGCGCGCTTGCCCACCGCCAGCGGCAGGTCGAAATCGACCGCGCGGAAGGCCTCCTCCGAGCCGGCTTCCTTGATCGTGGTGCCGAGGCAGCAGAAGGCGGTATCGATGCTGCCGTCGAGTTGCGGCAGCAACTCGGCCAGCGGGCCGACCGGGTTGTCCAGCCGCGGATGCTCGGCCAGCGCCTTGCGGGCAGGGGCGATGACCTTGGCCAGGGTCGGCTCGCTCAATATCCGATCCAACAGGTGCTCGCCGGTAAGACCGGTCGCGCCGGCGAGCAGAACGCGCTTGGGCGTCGAGTGCATGTGTGTTTCTCCCCTTCCACACCAATGAGCGTAGTGCGCGGCGTATCTATTTGCCCGCCGCGCCCTCGCCGGTTTTTCCTTCCCGGAACGCGAGCGCGCGCTCGGCTTGCTGCCCCCGCAGCGTCCGCCAGTGCGCGAGCACGCGTTCCGGTAACCAGGCTTGCGGTTCCGAAGCTTCGAAACCTTCCTCCTTCTCCCTTTGACGCACTTCCTCTTTCGCCAGTTCGAACGCTTTGGACAGATCGTCGGTGCGGTTCAGCGCATTGGCCAGCAAGGCGCGGCCGAAATAGGTGAAGTCGGCGTCGTCGGAACAGCCGAACGAGACCCGGTCGGCACGCGCGGCGGTCAGGATCAGGGTACGTTCGTCTTTCAGCGGCGGGATGAAGCCCCCGCTGTAGCAGGCCGATACCACCAGCACCTTGTCGCGCTGGCGCAGCGGCGCGAGCAGTTCGGCCAGTTCCGCGGCCGGCAGGTCGCCGAGGTTCAGGCCGGGCATGTCCAGGGCCAACTGGTGGTCGCTGGAGCCGTGGCTGGTCAGGTAGATGAAGACCAGGTCTTCCGGCCCGCTGCGTTCGGCCAGGGTGCGCACGGCGCGGGACAGGCTTTCCCGGGTAGCCAGCGGGCGGTCGCCGAAGTGGTCGCGGTGGTTGACCAGGCGAATCACGCCACGAGCGGCGAAACGCTGGCCGAGCAGGTCACCGGCGTAATCGGCCTCGCGCAGGAACACGCCCTGGCGGCCATCGCCGCCCAGGCTCAGGGCATAGAGTTCGCTGGCCGGCGTCGAGGCCGGGATCTTGCGCAGTTCTTCGTCGAGCAGGCGACCCTGGGCCAACAGGCCGATTTCCAGAGTGTCGGGCAGGGCCTTGCCGGCGGCGTCGCGGATGCGCTTGCCGTCGGCCCAGAGTCCCTGCTCACGGCTGCCGTCGGCGCGGTCCAGGGTGCCTTGGCCGGCATAGGCGCCGGCGGCGAAGCCGCCTTCGTAGCGGGTGCCGTCCAGTTGTTCGAGCAGGCCCTGGCCATGGAAGCGCCAGAACTGGAAACCGCCGCGGTAGCGGCTGCCGTCGGCGCCGAGAAGCTCGCCGGGGCCGTTCAGCGCGCCTTCGCTGAAGCGGCCGATCCAGACATCGCCGCTGGCGCTTTCGTAGCGCCCCTGGCCATGGAACTGGTTGTCCTTGAACTGGCCGACGTAGCGGTCGCCATCGGGCCCGCTCCAGCGCCCCTTGCCGTTCAGTTGCCCGTCGCGGAAGGTACCGGCGTACTGGTTGCCCTGGCTGTCGCTGAAGCTGCCTTCGCCTTCCAGGCGGCCCTGGCGGAAGCTGCCCTGGTAGCGGCTGCCATCGCTGCCGTCCAGCGTGCCCTGGCCGCTGTACAGGCCCTTGCGGAAACCGCCGCGGTAGCGAGTGCCCTGTTGTTCCAGGCTGCCTTCGCCATCGAACAGGCCCTGGCGGAAACCGCCCTGGTAGACGCTGCCATCGGCCATCGCCAGGCGTCCCTGACCGTCGAACAGGCCGGCCGCGAAGCCACCGCTGTAGCGGCTGCCGTCGGCGCCCTGCCAGGTGCCATGGCCGTGCAGCAGGCCATGCTCGAAGCGGCCGGCGTACCAGGCGCCGTTGTCGTAGTCCAGCCGGCCCTGGCCTTCCAGGCGCCCGTCCACCAGCTCGCCGCGATAGCGCGCGCCGTCAGGCAGGCGCGCATCGGCCGGGAGCAGCGGTTCGCCCTCGCCACAGGCGGCGAGCAGGATGACCAGGGCGGAGCAGAGCGAGAGAGACCTGGCGGGGCGAAGCATGCGGCGTTCCCGATGAGTGGTTCGGTCCGAGGGTGGAGGGGAGACAGTGTGGCGGAAAAATCGTTGCCTGGCAGTAGGGTATTTCCCTGCCGGCCCAGAGCGCCCCCGCGAGCGGGGGCTTTTGGAAGGGGGGAGAGGGGCGCGAAGGCGCCTGGCCGTCAAGCGAACGGCAGCGCTCGCTGGGGCGGGCTCAGACGAAGCAGAGGCTGAGGGTCTCGGCGATGTAGGCGGGTTTCTCCTGGCCTTCGATCTCCAGGGTGGCGCGCGCCTTGATCAGCCACTGGCCGGGATTCTTCTCGTTGACGTCGAGCAGGGTCAGGCCCAGGCGGACCCGCGAGCCGACCCGCACCGGCTGGATGAAGCGCACCGTATCGAGGCCGTAGTTGACCGCCATCTTCAGTCCTTCGGGAAGCACCAGCAGGCCTTCCATCAGCTTCGGGATCAGCGACAGGGACAGGAAACCGTGGGCGATGGTGCCGCCGAAGGGCGTCTTCGCCGCCTTCTCCGGATCGACGTGGATGAACTGGTGGTCGCCGGTGCATTCGGCGAACTGGTCGACCCGCTCCTGGTCGATGGTGAGCCATTCGGAATGGCCGAGATCCTTGCCGACATAGTCCTTGAGCGCTGCTACGGGTACGAATGGCATAAGTCCTCCGGGAGGATGGCTGTTGTTCTCATGGTGCAGGAAGATCAGCACGCGTTGGCGACCGGGTCAAGAAACCATCGGCCTGGCGAATATCGCGTCATGCGGTGCCGCGACTGCGACTGATGGATAGGCGAGGAGCGTGCCAATGTCCCGGCGGGCTGGGCATAATGGTCGGCCCTTGCTGGAGGTGCCCATGTTGCTTCGTGGTCTGACCTGGCTGGTGCTGTTCCAGTTGCTCGGCACAGGTCTGAACGTTCTGTTGTTGCCCATGCTGCCCGGTCCGATCATCGGCCTGGTGCTGCTGTTCGGTTATTTCCTGGCGCGTGGCGAGGTCGGCAAGCCGGTCAACGAGGCGGCCGGCTCGTTGCTGCGCTACCTGCCGCTGCTGCTGGTGCCGGCGGCGGTCGGGGTGATGGCCTATGCGCGGGAGATCGCCGCCGACTTCTGGGCCATCGTCGGCGCGCTGGTATTGTCGCTGGTGCTGTCGTTCCTGTTCGCCGGCTGGATGATGCAGAAGCTCATCGATCGCCAGCAACGTCGCCGGGAGGAGACCTGATGGCCTGGCAGGCCGCCCTCGAGGCGGTGATCCACCATCCGCTGTTCGGCGTCGGCGTGACCCTGGGCGCCTACCAGTTGGCCCTGGCCGCCTATGAACGGACCCGCTGGGTGTTCCTGCAGCCGGTGCTGGTGTCGATGCTGGTGGTGATCGGCGTACTGCTGCTTTGCGGCATCGACTACGACGAATACAGTGCCAGCGCCAAGGTCCTGACCATTCTCCTCGGCCCCGCCACGGTGGCCCTGGCGGTGCCGCTGTTCCTCAACCTGCGGCGTATCCGCCAATTGTTCTGGCCGACCCTGCTGACCCTGGTGGTCGCCGGTACGCTGGCGACGGTGCTGGGCATCGCATTCGGCTGGCTGTTCGGTGCCGAGCCGCGGATGCTGATGAGCATGGCGCCGAAGTCGGTGACCTCGCCGATCGCCATGCTGGTGGCCAGCCAGATCGGCGGCGTGGCGGCGCTGGCCGCCGTGTTCGTACTGATCACCGGGGTGCTCGGGGCGATCCTCGGGCCGGAGCTGCTGCGCGCCATCGGCGTCCGGCACCCCGCCGCGCAGGGCATGGCGCTGGGCATGACGGCCCACGCGGTGGGCACTTCGCGGGCCTTGCAGGAAGGCGAGGAGTGTGGTGCCTTCGCCGCCCTGGCGATGAGCCTGATGGGCGTTGCCACCGCAGTGCTGCTACCGTTGGCGGTAGCGCTGGTTGCCTGACGATGCCCGAGGAGTCGCGATGAAGTTGCCGTTGTTTCCCCTCAACGCCGTGCTGTTCCCCGGTTGCCGCCTGGACCTGCAGATCTTCGAGGCGCGCTACCTGGACATGATCAGCCGCTGCATGAAGCAGGGCACCGGTTTCGGCGTGGTGACCATCGGCGAAGGGCGGGAGGTCGGCGAAGCGCCGAGCCGCCTGGCGATGGTCGGCTGCGAGGCCTCGGTCCGCGACTGGCAGCAGCGCCCGAACGGCCTGCTGGGCATCCGCGTGGAGGGCGGTCGGCGTTTCCAGGTGCTGTCGGTGGAGGTCCAGGCCGACCAGCTCAGCGTTGGCGAGATCGAGTGGTTCGAAGACCTGCCGGAGCAACCCCTGACCTACGAACACAACGATCTCGCCGCGTTGCTCAGCGTGCTGGCCGAGCATCCGATGGTGGCCGCGCTGGAGATGGGCGGCGAGCCCGGCGGCCAGCAGGACCTGGCCAACCAGTTGGCCTACCTGCTGCCGTTCGATACCGAACGCAAGCTCGAACTGCTCGCCCTGCCCGACGCGCAGATGCAACTGGCGCGGATCCAGGTGCTGCTGGAGCACCTGCAGGGCGAGTTGGGTATCGACTGAGCGCCAACCCTCACAGCGGCCGGTAGCGCGCAATGGCTTCCGGCAGGGCCCAGCCGGCGGCGATCGCCAGGGTCGCCACGCAGACCGGCAACAGCAGCCACCAGACCCGTTGCGGCAGCGCCGGCAGCGACTCGCGGCGCTGGCTCAGCCACAGGCTGGCGGCGCAGACCGTAGTGGCGAGCAGGGCGCCGGCGACGATGTCCGACGGCCAGTGCACGCCAAGGTAGACCCGCGACAGGGCGATGCTCAGCGACGGGATCACCGCCAGCAGTACCCAGGTCAGGCGCCAGCGCGGCGGTTGCTGGCGGCTGGCGAGGACGCCCAGGGTGAGGAAGAAGGCGAAGGACGCCGAGCTGTGTCCGCTGGGGAAGCTGAAGCTGCTCAGCGGTTCGGCCAGCACTTCCGGGCGGGCGCGGGCGAACAGGGTCTTCAGGGTCTGGTTGGCCAGCGCGGTACCCACCAGGGTGCCGATGGCGAAGATGGCCGGACGCCATTGCCGGGTCAGCAGGAGGATACCGCCGAGCAGCGCACCGGCGATGAACTGGGTGCGGAAATCGCCGAGCCGGGTGACCACCACCATCACCGGGTTCAGGTCGGCGTTGCGATGCTCCTGGACCAGCGTCATCAGGCCCTGGTCGAGGTCCTGGAGGTACGGCCAGGCGACGGTCATCGCCAGCAGCAGGACCAGGCTCAGCGCGGCCGCCACAGCGGTTGCCCAGCGTTTGCGCCGCAGGCTGGCCTGGACTACCACGCCGACCAGCACCGCCAGGCAGGCCGCGACGATCCCGGCTTCGCTCCAGAAGCCTTCCGGCAACGGCAGGCGCAGGGCTGCGCCGGTGGCCCAGCCGGGCAACAGGTAGGCGACCGCCCAGCCGGCGGCGGCGATCAGCGAAACGCCGAGAAAACGGCCGAACGGCATGTCGAGCATGCCGGCGACCATCGGCAGCATCGGTCGCAGGGCGCCGATGAAGCGGCCGACCAGCAGGCTGGCGATACCGTAGCGTTCGAAGTACACCTCGGCGGCGGTGATCCACTGCGGATGGCTGCGCAGGCCGGGCAGGCGGCGGATGTTCTGGTGGAAGCGGCGGCCGATCCAGTACGAGCTGAGGTCGCCCAGCACCCCGCCGGCGTAGGCCAGCAGCAGGGTTTCGCCGAGGCCGAGGGCGCCGCTGCCGGCGATCACCGCGACGCCGAACAGCAGCACCACGCCGGGGAGGACGATACCGACGATGGCCGCGCATTCGAGGAAGGCGATGAGGAAGATGGCCAGCCCCAGCCACTCGGGGTTGGCGGCCATCCAGGCGTTGAAGCTGTCGAGACTCATTGCAGGTGCGGGTCCTGATGTCCGAGTAGATGATAGTCGCGCCCGGCGACCTGGCCGCGGCGCAGTGGGTTGCGGGTGCAGAAGGCGGCGAAGGTGGCATCGACGAAACGGTACGGCAGGTGTTCGTCGCGCCCCTTCGGAATGCCCAGCCGAGCGGCCTGGATCACCTGGCTGGGGCGCTCGCCGACATCGTCGACGAACAGTCGCTGCGGGTCGAAGCGCTGTGCGTCCCACTCCGGCACCTTCAGCCCCATGGCCTTGCACAGCAGGGTCTGGCCGGCGCACAGGCGGCCGATCTCGCGGGGCCGGCCCTGGCTGTCCGGGTTCAGGCTCTGCATCCGCTCCAGCGCCGTGTGGTCGCTGATGCGATCCAGCCAGGGATGGCCGGACTTGATCAGCACCGCATTGCCCGGCCCGCCGGCGCTGAAGTTCAGCGAGTCGCCGCCGCGCGCGTAATACATATAGATGTGCCCGCCGTCGAGGAACAGTGCCTTGCGCTTCTCGGTGTAGCCGAGCGAGGCATGGCTGCCTTTCTCCTCCAGGTAGTAGGCCTCGGTCTCGATGATTCGCGCCGCCAGCCAGAGATTGCCCTGGCGATGGCGGATCACCTTGCCCAGCAACTCGCGGGCGACCAGCAACGCATCGCGGTCGAAGAAGGTGTCGGGGAGCGGCCGGGCGTCGGGCCAGGGCAAACTAAGGATGGGATCGCGGGACATGGGATTGTCGCTGGGACCATGGCAGTCATAGGCTGGCGAATGATAACAACAAGAGCCTGAATCATGGTTGAACGAGAGCGTGTCGACAGTGCCCACATCACGCCCAGCGCCCATTACACCGGGTACGTCTGGTTCCGCCATCGACTCGCCGAACCGGCCTTCGCCACCGTCTTCGGCCGCTGGGTACACGGCTTCGTCGCGCCGATCAACTGGGGCGCGCAGCTCGGTTTCGGACTGAACATCGAGGATTTCCTGTTACAAAGACACCTCATGATCGACGCGCGCCTGACCCAGGCCGTCGAACGCGAGGGAGTGGTCCAGGTGGTGGAAATGGCCTGCGGGCTCTCGCCGCGTGGGCGACGCTTCCGGCAACGCTATCCACAGTTGCGCTACCTGGAGGCCGACCTGCCGCCGATGGCCGCGCGCAAAGCGGCGTTGCTCCGCGAGCAGGGTTGGCTGGGCCCGGAGCACGCGGTGGCGGCTGTGGATATCCTCGCCGAGGACGGCGAGCGCAGCCTTGCCGCGCTGTTCGCCGGGCTCGATCGCGAGCGCCCGCTGGTGGTGATCACCGAGGGGTTGGTGAACTATTTCCAGCGCCCGGTGATCGAGGCCTTCTGGAGTCGCCTGGCGACCGAACTTAAACGCTTCCCCCAGGGCACCTACCTGACCGACCTCTATCCCGATCTCCGCGAGCACCCGCGCTACCGGCAGATCCGCTGGGGAGTGGGGATCATCGGGCGGCTGACGCGGGGAAGCTATCCGTTGCATTACCGCAATGCCGCGGAAATCGAGGCGGCCTTCGCCCGCTGCGGCTTCGCCTCCACCCTGGTGCTCGACCCGCAGCGCGAAGGCGCCGCCCTGGGCTTGCCGCAGGGACGCCTGCCGAGCCTGGTGCGGGTGATCGAAAGCCGCACGGCATAGCCGCCTCTCAGGCGACCTCCGCTCGCTGCCAGGCGGCGAGGAGGTCGGCCAGTCCGGCGCTGGCCGCCGGATCGGAGTGCGGGAAGATGAAGGCGAAGCCGCCGGCGGTCGAGCGCAGGGGCAGGATGTCCAAGTCCGCCAGGCCGTCGCAGCACAACCGCCAGCCGCGTTGCGGGCGGGATTCGGGCAGCTCGGCGTGCAGCCGCCCGCCGAAATAGCCGAGTTCCACCAGTTCCGCCGCATAGACGCCGAGCTGCGGATGTTCCAGCCGAGCGTGCCCCTGGGCTGGCCGATGGCGGACCTCGAAGCGTCGCTCCAGGCCGAGCAGGCGCGTGCGCGGGATCCGCGTGCTGCCCTCGGCGCGCTCCGGCAGTGCCTCGCCGCGCAGGAACGGGCCGTAGAGCCGGGCGCAGGCCTCGCGTCGTTCGAACTGGGCAAGATGGTCGGCGTCGTGGATCAGGGCGAACTCGGCGTTCCCGCAGGCATGGGCGAACACCGCATGTTCCCAGGGCTGGGTGAAATGGTCGTACTCGCCGGCGAGCACCAGGGTCGGGCAGGTCGGGTGCCGCTCGAAGCCGCCGAAGGCCAGCAGGCGCCGGCTATTCTGCCGGTAGCGTTCGATCTCCGCCGCGGTCAGGCGTTGCAACTGGCGCAGCATGGCCTTGCGAAATACCGGGGAGACGCCGGTACGTTCCAGCTGTAGCGGGTTGATCAGGCCGGTCAGTACGCCGTGGGCGAAGGCGCTCTGGTCGCCCTCGTCGAGCCGGGCCAGGGCTTCTTCCAGCAGCAGCCGCGCACCGGGGCGGCCGAATGCGGTGATGCCGGCCAGTAGCAGGCGCGCGCAGCGGCGCGGATGGCGGGCGGCGAACAGCGCGGCCAGGGCCGAGCCGTAGGACAGGCCGATGGGCATCAACGGCGGCAGGCCGAGCTGTTCGGCGAAGGCCGCGATCAGGTCGGCGAGGTCTTCCAGGCTCAGTTCCGCCGCCAGTTGCAGGTTGCCGCCCTGGCTCGGCAGGTCGAGCAGGATCACCGGGTGCTCGGCGAGCAGTTCGCTGACCTCGCCGGTGAACGAGCGGAAGCTCTGGAAGGCGCCGCCCAGCAGGAGCACCGGCGGGCGCGGGTCGTCGGCGCGGGCGGCGAAGGCCTGGTAGCGCAGTTGCCAGCCGTCTAGGAAGAGGATATCCGGTTCGCTGCTCAGCGACTGTGCGCTGTAGTCGGTACGGTAGCGCATGGCGAGGCCCCGCGGTGTGTGCGTCGTTATTGTTGTTCTGCCGAGCGGGTGCCGGTGGGTGGCAGTGGCCAGGCTCGCCTCGAAGGTAAACAGAGGTAGCAATTTTGTTTACCTATCCTTCGGCCGGCGCCTGCGCCCGGGTGTCACCGTCTCGCGCACAGCCCCAGGCGCAGCGGGGCTGCCGCGTTACCGCCGGGGGCGATGGAACGCACTGTCTACCGACCGGCTGTTGCGGCTGGGCGCGCCGGGGCTGGCTCGCTATAATCGCGCATTTCCCTGACGCCAGATGCCGAGACCATGACCGAGTCCGTCCTCGACTATATGAGCCGCCTTGGCCGCGATGCCCGCGCCGCCTCGCGGTTGCTCGCGCGCGCCGCCACCGCGCAGAAGAACCGCGCCCTGCTGGCCGCGGCCGATGCGTTGGACGCCGCCCGCGCGGAGTTGTCCCACGCCAACGAGCAGGACCTCGCCGCCGGCCGCGCCAATGGCCTGGAGCCGGCGATGCTGGACCGCCTGGCGCTGACCCCGGCGCGCATCGACGACATGATCGAGGGCCTGCGCCAGGTCGCCACGCTGCCCGACCCGATCGGCGAGATCCGCGACATGCGCTATGTGCCCTCGGGCATCCAGATCGGCAAGATGCGCGTGCCGCTGGGCGTGGTCGGGATCATCTACGAGTCGCGGCCGAACGTGACCATCGACGCCGCCAGCCTGTGCCTGAAGTCCGGCAACGCGACCATCCTGCGCGGCGGCTCCGAGGCGATCCACTCCAACCAGGCGATCGCCCGCTGCATCCAGCAGGGCCTGGCCGAGGCCGGCCTGCCGGCCGCCGCCGTGCAGGTGGTGGAAACCACCGACCGCGCCGCGGTCGGCGCGCTGATCAGCATGCCCGAATACGTCGACGTGATCGTCCCGCGCGGCGGCAAGGGCCTGATCGAGCGCATCAGCCGCGAGGCCAAGGTGCCGGTGATCAAGCACCTGGACGGCATCTGCCACGTCTACATCGATGTCGCCGCCGACCTGGACAAGGCGATTCGCGTCGCCGACAACGCCAAGACCCAGCGCTATGCACCGTGCAACACCATGGAGACGCTGCTGGTGCATGCCGGCATCGCCGAGCAGGTGCTGCCGCCGCTGGCCACGATCTACCGCGAGAAGGGCGTGGAACTGCGCGGCGACGCCGCGACCCGCGCGCTGCTTGGCGCAGACGTGCTGGAGGCTACCGAGGAGGACTGGCGTACCGAGTACAACGCGCCGATCCTGTCGATCCGCATCGTCGACGGACTGGACGCGGCGATCGAGCACATCAACACCTACGGCTCGCAGCACACCGACGCGATCATTACCGAGAACTTCAGCGATGCGCGGCGTTTCCTCGCCGAAGTGGATTCCGCTTCGGTGATGGTCAACGCCTCGACCCGCTTCGCCGACGGCTTCGAGTACGGCCTCGGCGCCGAGATCGGGATTTCCACCGACAAGCTGCACGCCCGCGGCCCGGTCGGCCTGGAAGGCCTGACCAGCGAGAAGTACGTCGTCTTCGGCGACGGTCACGTGCGCATCTGATGGGCAAACGTATCGGCCTGTTCGGCGGCACTTTCGACCCCGTGCATATCGGACATATGCGCAGCGCCGTGGAAATGGCCGAGCAGTTCGCCCTCGACGAACTGCGCCTGCTGCCCAATGCGCGGCCGCCGCACCGGGAAACCCCGCAGGTGTCGGCCGCGCAGCGGTTGGCGATGGTCGAGCGGGCGGTGGCGGGAGTCGAGCGATTGACGGTCGATCCCCGCGAACTGCAGCGCGACAAGCCGTCCTACACCATCGACACCCTGGAGTCGGTGCGGGCGGAGCTGGCGGCCGACGACCAGTTGTTCATGCTGATCGGCTGGGATGCCTTCTGCGGCTTGCCGACGTGGCACCGCTGGGAGGCGTTGCTGGATCACTGCCACATCGTCGTGTTGCAGCGTCCGGATGCCGACAGCGAGCCGCCGGAGTCGCTGCGCGACCTGCTGGCGGCGCGGAGCGTGGCCGACCCGCAGGCCCTGAAAGGGCCGGGCGGACAGATCACCTTCGTCTGGCAGACGCCGCTGGCGGTGTCCGCCACCCAGATCCGCGCGCTGCTGGGTGCCGGGCGCTCCGTGCGTTTCCTGGTGCCGGACGCGGTATTGAACTACATCGAGGCGCACCACCTGTATCGTGCGCCACACTGATAAAGAAACAGAGACCGACTCAATGCAAACCGAACAACTCGTCCAAGTGGCCATCGATGCCCTGGAAGACCTCAAGGCCCAGGACATCGTGACCCTCGATGTGCGGGACAAGACCAGCGTCACCGACTACATGGTGATCGCCTGCGGCAGTTCCAGCCGCCAGGTCAAGTCGCTGGCCGACAACGTCCTGACCAAGGCCAAGGAAAACGGCGTCAAGCCCCTGGGCAGCGAAGGCCTGGAGTCCGGCGAATGGGCGCTGCTCGACCTGGGCGACGTGGTGGTCCACGTGATGCTCCCGGCGACCCGCCAGTTCTACGACCTGGAGCGCCTGTGGCAGGGCGCCGAGCAGAGCCGCGCCCAGCACCAGCCGGAAGAGTGACGCCGGCATGCGGTTGCGCCTGATCGCGGTTGGCTCGCGCATGCCTCGCTGGGTCGAGGAAGGCTGGCAGGAATACGTCAAGCGCCTGCCGGCCGAGCTGTCCCTTGAACTGGTGGAGATCCCGCTCAACACCCGCGGCAAGAACGCCGACGTGGCGCGCCTGATCCGTCAGGAAGGCGAGGCCATGCTGGCGCGCGTGCAGCCGGGGGAACGGGTGGTGACCCTGGAGGTCGAAGGTCGGCCCTGGAGCACCGAGCAACTGGCTCGCGAACTGGATCGCTGGCGTCTCGACGCACGCACCGTGAATCTCATGGTCGGCGGCCCGGAAGGGCTGGCGCCGGAGGTCTGCGCGCGCAGCGAGCAGCGCTGGTCGCTGTCGCCGTTGACGCTGCCGCACCCGTTGGTGCGGATCCTGGTCGGCGAGCAGATCTACCGGGCCTGGACCGTATTGTCCGGGCACCCCTACCACAAATAGTCCCCAGTCCCGATGCCGCAGCCGATCCACCTGAAAGACCACGAGAAAGACGCCCGCCTGGTGCGTCGGCGCGTCATCGTCGGGGCGGTGGCGGTGGTCTTGCTGACCCTGGTGCTGGTGGCGCGCATGTACCACCTGCAGGTGACCCAGTACGAGTACCATTCGACGCTGTCGGAGAACAACCGGGTCCATGTGCAGCCGATCCCGCCGACCCGCGGGATCATCTTCGACCGCAACGGCGTGATCATCGCCGACAACCGGCCGAGCTTCAGCCTGACCATCACCCGCGAACGCACCGAGGACCTGCAGAAGACCCTCGACACGCTGGTGGAGATCCTCGGCCTGACCGAGGACGACCGGGCCATCTTCGAGAAGCGCATGAAGCAGGGGCGGCGTCCGTTCGAGCCGGTTCCCATCATGTTCGAACTCAACGAGGAACAGATCGCCCGCATCGCGGTGAACCAGTTCCGCCTGCCGGGCGTCGACGTGGCGACCCAGTTCGTCCGCCACTACCCGCTGAAGGAGCACTTCGCCCATTCGGTCGGGTACGTCGGGCGGATCAACGAGCAGGAACTGAAGAACCTCGACCCGATCAACTACAGCGGCACCCACCATATCGGCAAGACTGGCATCGAGCGCTTCTACGAGAGCGAGTTGCACGGCACGGTTGGCTACGAGGAAGTCGAGACCAACGCCCGCGGGCGGGTGCTGCGGGTGCTCAAGCGCACCGACCCGATTCCCGGCAAGGACATCGTCCTGAGCATCGACAGCCGCCTGCAGGAGGCCGCCGAGAACGCCCTGGCCGGGCGGCGGGGCGCCATCGTGGCGATCCAGCCGTCCACCGGCGACGTGCTGGCGATGGTCAGCCAGCCGAGCTACGACCCCAACCTGTTCGTCACCGGCATCAGCTTCAAGGCCTATGCCGAGCTGCGTGACTCCATCGACCGGCCGCTGTACAACCGCGTCCTGCGCGGGCTCTATCCGCCGGGCTCGACGGTGAAGCCGGCGGTGGCGCTGGCCGGCCTCGACGCCGGGGTGGTCACGCCGACCTCGCGGGTCTTCGACCCCGGCTACTACCAGTTGCCCAACTACGACCACAAGTACCGTAACTGGAACCGCTACGGCGATGGCTGGGTGAGCCTGGAGTCGGCGATCTACCGGTCCAACGACACCTATTTCTACGACCTCGCGCACAAGCTGGGGATCGACCGCCTGCACGCCTTCATGAGCCGCTTCGGCTTCGGCCAGAAAGTCGCCCTGGACATGTTCGGCGAAGCCGACGGGCTGATGCCCTCGCGCGAATGGAAGCGCAAGACCCGCCGCCAGGTCTGGTATCCGGGCGAGACCCTGATCCTCGGCATCGGCCAGGGCTACATGCAGGCGACGCCGATCCAACTGGCGCAGATGACCGCGCTGCTGGCCAACAAGGGCCACTGGATCCGCCCGCACCTGGCCAAGACCATCGACGGCCAGCCGCCGGTCGACCCCGACCCGATGCCCGACATCGTGCTGCGCGACCCGGCCAACTGGGACCGCGTCGACTACGGCATGCAGCAGGTGGTGCATGGCGCCCGCGGCACGGCGCGCAAGGTCGGCGCCACCTCGGCCTACCTGATCGCCGGCAAGAGCGGTACCGCCCAGGTGGTGGCGATCAAGCAGAACGAGCGCTACGACCGCTCCAAGCTGCTCGAGCGGCACCGCGACCACGCCCTGTTCGTCGGCTTCGCGCCGGCCAACAACCCGCAGATCGCGGTGGCGGTGATGGTGGAGAACGGCGAGTCCGGCTCCGGCGTCGCCGCCCCGGTGGTCAAGCAGGTGATGGACGCCTGGCTGCTCGACGAGCACGGCAAGCTCAAGGCCGAATACGCGGAACCCGTCGCGCCGCTCGCGGCGGCGGTGGCCAAGCCCGAACCCACGGCAGCCGAGCCGGAGGCGCCCGCCCTTGAACAGTAACTTCGACCGCACCCTGTCCAACGAAGACGTGATGCGCCGGCGCGCCAGCCTGTTGCAGCGCCTGCACATCGACGGGATTCTCCTGCTGCTGTTGCTGATCCTCGGCGCCACCGGCCTGTTCGTCCTCTATTCGGCGAGCGGCAAGAGCTGGGACATGCTGATGAAGCAGGCCACCTCGTTCGGCCTGGGACTGGGCATGATGGTGGTCATCGCCCAGATCGAGCCGCGCTTCATGGCCCGCTGGGTGCCGCTGGGCTACCTGGTGGGGGTCGCGCTGCTGGTGGTGGTCGACGTGATCGGCCACGACGCCAAGGGGGCGACGCGCTGGATCAACATCCCCGGGGTGATCCGCTTCCAGCCCTCGGAGTTCATGAAGCTGCTGATGCCGATGACGGTGGCCTGGTACCTGTCCAAGCGCAACCTGCCGCCGGGGCTCAAGCACATGGTGATCAGCCTGGCGATCATCATCACCCCGTTCGTGCTGATCCTGAAACAACCCGACCTCGGCACCGCCATGCTGATCCTCGCTTCCGGCGGCTTCGTGCTGTTCGTCGGCGGCCTGCGCTGGCGCTGGATCGTCGGCGCGGTGTCGGCGGCGGTGCCGATCGCCGTGGCGATGTGGTTTTTCATCATGCACGACTACCAGAAACAGCGGGTGCTGACCTTCCTCGACCCGGAAAGCGACCCGCTGGGCACCGGCTGGAACATCATCCAGTCTAAGGCGGCCATCGGTTCCGGCGGGGTATTCGGCAAGGGCTGGCTGCTGGGCACCCAGTCGCACCTGGATTTTTTGCCGGAAAGCCACACCGACTTTATCATTGCGGTCCTCGGCGAGGAGTTCGGCCTGGTCGGCGTCTGCCTGCTGCTGGTGCTCTACCTGCTGCTGATCAGTCGTGGCCTGGTGATCACCGCCCAGGCGCAGACGCTCTACGGCAAACTGCTGGCCGGTGGCATCACCATGACGTTTTTCGTTTATGTCTTCGTGAATATCGGTATGGTGAGCGGGTTGTTGCCGGTGGTGGGGGTACCGCTGCCTTTCATTAGTTATGGCGGAACTTCGCTGGTTACCCTGTTGTCAGGGTTCGGGGTTCTGATGTCGATCCATACCCATCGGAAGTGGATCGCCCAGGTTTGAGACCAAGAGTGAAGAACGCAATGCAAGTACTGCGTACATGGGCGGCCAGGGGCGTCCAATGGGTCGGCGTAGCCGGCGTCATTGGCCTGTCCGGGGCGGCCCAGGCGGGGGACTACGACGGCTCGCCGCAAGTGGCCGAGTTCGTCAGCGAAATGACCCGCGACTACGGCTTCGCCGGAGAGCAGCTGATGGGGCTGTTCCGCGACGTGAACCGCAAGCAGTCGATCCTCGATGCGATCTCGCGCCCGGCCGAGCGGGTCAAGCAGTGGAAGGAATACCGGCCGATCTTCATCAGCGACGCGCGCATCAGTCGTGGTGTCGACTTCTGGAACAAGCATGCCGAAGACCTGGCGCGGGCAGAGAAGGAATACGGCGTGCCGGCCGAGATCATCGTCTCGATCATCGGCGTGGAAACCTTCTTCGGCCGCAACACCGGCAGCTACCGGGTGATGGACGCGCTGTCCACCCTCGGCTTCGACTACCCGCCGCGGGCCGACTTCTTCCGCAAGGAGTTGCGCGAGTTCCTCCTGCTCGCCCGCGAACAGCAGGTCGACCCGCTCAGCCTGACCGGCTCCTACGCCGGCGCCATGGGCCTGCCGCAATTCATGCCGAGCAGCTTCCGCGCCTACGCGGTGGACTTCGACGGCGATGGCCACATCAATATCTGGAGCGACCCGACCGACGCCATCGGTAGCGTCGCCAGCTACTTCAAGCAGCACGGCTGGGTCACCGGCGAGCCGGTGGTCTCGGTGGCCGAGATCAACGACGAGAGCGCCGAGAGCGCGGTGACCAGGGGCGTCGACCCGACCATGAGCCTGGGTGAGTTGCGTGCCCGCGGCTGGCGCACCCACGATGCGCTGCGCGACGACCAGAAGGTCACGGCGATGCGTTTCGTCGGCGACAAGGGCATCGAGTATTGGGTCGGTTTGCCGAACTTCTACGTGATCACCCGCTATAATCGCAGCGCCATGTATGCCATGGCGGTTTATCAGCTGGCGGGCGAGATTGCCCGCGCGCGAGGTGCCCATTGAGCAAGCGTGTCCGCTCCTCCCTGATCCTGCCCGCCGTCTGCGGCCTCGGGCTGGCGGCCGTGCTGTTGAGCAGTTGCTCCAGCAAGGCGCCCCAGCAGCCGGCCAGGCAGGCGGGCATTTCCGGGCCGGGCGACTATTCCCGTCCGCATCGCGACGGCGCCCCCTGGTGGGACGTCGACGTGTCGCGGATCCCCGATGCGGTACCGATGCCGCACAACGGTTCGGTGAAGGCCAACCCCTACACCGTGCTGGGCAAGACCTACTACCCGATGAACGATGCGCGGGCCTACCGGATGGTCGGCACCGCGTCCTGGTACGGCACCAAGTTCCACGGCCAGGCCACCGCCAACGGCGAGACCTACGACCTCTACGGCATGACCGCCGCGCACAAGACCCTGCCGTTGCCGAGCTATGTGCGGGTGACCAACCTGGACAACGGCAAGAGCGTGATCGTCCGCGTCAACGACCGCGGCCCGTTCTATTCCGACCGGGTCATCGACCTGTCCTTCGCCGCGGCGAAGAAGCTCGGTTATGCCGAGACCGGCACCGCGCGAGTCAAGGTCGAAGGCATCGACCCGGTGCAGTGGTGGGCCCAGCGCGGCCGGCCGGCACCGATGGTCCTGGCGCAGCCCAAGCAGGCGGTGGCCCAGGCCGCTCCCGCCGCGGCGCAGACGCAGGCGGTGGCGATGGCCCAGCCGATCGAGACCTACACTCCGCCGCCGGCGCAGCACGCGGCCGCCGTGCTGCCGGTGCAGATCGACTCAAAAAAAAACGCTTCATTACCAGCCGATGGCCTGTATCTCCAGGTGGGCGCCTTCGCCAACCCGGATGCGGCGGAGCTGCTGAAGGCCAAGCTGAGCGGCGTGACGGCTGCGCCGGTGTTTATCAGCTCGGTCGTGCGCAACCAGCAGATTCTGCACCGGGTGCGGCTGGGACCGATCGGTTCGGCGGACGAGGTTAGCCGCACCCAGGACAGCATCCGCGTGGCCAACCTTGGCCAGCCGACGCTGGTACGCCCCGACTGAGCGCCTACTCACGCAGGGAATTCCCGCAAGGGATTGTTTGACCATTGGTAGAACCAGAGAGACGGATGAACATCACCACTATCGCGAAACGCTTGTCACTGCTTGTCCTGTTCATCGCCCCTACGGCTGGCTGGGCTGCTGAATCCATGGTTCCGGCGCCGCCGCAACTGGCCGCCAAGTCGTACGTCCTGATGGACGGCGAGAGCGGCCAGGTTCTGGTCGAGAACAACGGCGACCAGCGCCTGCCGCCGGCCAGCCTGACCAAACTGATGACCGCCTACATCGCCACCAAGGAGATCGAGGCCGGCCGCATCGGCGAGAACGACCTGGTCACCGTCAGCGAACATGCCTGGCGCACCGGCGGTTCGCGGATGTTCATCAAGGTCGGCAGCCAGGTCTCGGTGAGCGACCTGCTGCATGGCATCATCATCCAGTCCGGCAACGACGCCAGCGTCGCCCTGGCCGAGCATATCGCCGGCAGCGAAGACGCCTTCGCCGACATGATGAACACCACCGCGCAGAAGCTGGGCCTGACCAACTCCCACTTCATGGACGCCACCGGCCTGCCCAACCCGGACCACTATTCCTCCGCCCGCGACATGGCGGTGCTGGCCCGCGCGATCATCTACGGTGAGCCGAGCCACTACGCGATCTACGCGCAGAAGGAATTCCTCTGGAACAACATCAAGCAGCCGAACCGCAACCTGCTGCTGTGGCGCGACAAAACCGTCGACGGCCTGAAGACCGGCCACACCGACGAAGCCGGCTACTGCCTGGTGGCTTCCGCGGTACGCGACGGCCAGCGCATGATCGCCGTGGTGTTCGGCACCAACAGCGAGCAGGCCCGCGCCGCCGAGACCCAGAAGCTGCTGACCTATGGCTTCCGCTTCTTCGAAAGCCGCAACTTCTACAAGAAGGGCACCGAGCTGACCAAGGGCCTGGTCTGGAAGGGTTCCGAGCATGAAGTGAAAGCCGGCCTCGCCGAAGATCTGACCATGACCCTGCCGCGCGGCCAGATGCAGAAGCTGCAGGCCAGCATGGTCCTGGAGCCGCAACTGATGGCGCCGATCCAGCAGGGCCAGGTGATCGGCAAGGTGGAAGTGAAGCTGGACGACAAGGTCATCCGCAGCGCCGACCTGGTCGCCCTCAACGCCGTCGAGGAGGGTGGTTTCTTCCGCCGCCTGTGGGATAGCATCCGCCTGTTCTTCTACGGTTTGTTCAACTGACCGACCGGCGCCCGCCCGCTCACGAGGCCAGCGGGCGCCCGTCCCCGCGGACCACGGGTCCGCCGCCGCCATGACCGATACCCCTGACGTTCAACCCCCGAAAATCGAATTCCCCTGCGAGCGTTATCCGATCAAGGTGATCGGCGACGCCGGCGAAGGTTTCTCCGACCTGGTCGTGGAAATCATCCAGCGCCACGCGCCGGATCTCGACGTCGAGACCCTGGTGGTCCGTGACAGCAGCAAGGGGCGATTCCTCTCGGTGCAGGTGCTGATCACCGCCACCGATGTCGACCAACTGCAAGCCATCCATAACGACCTGCGCGCGACCGGACGCGTGCACATGGTGCTCTGATGGGACTCGAGCTGGGCTTCCGTGAGCTCGGCGAGGTTCCCTACGAACCGACCTGGCATGCCATGCAGCGCTTCGTTGCCGAACGCGACAAATCGGTAATGGACGAAGCCTGGCTGTTGCAGCACCCTGCGGTCTTCACCCAGGGGCAGGCCGGCAAGGCGGAGCATGTGCTGTTCCCCGGCGACATCCCGGTGATCCAGGTAGATCGCGGCGGCCAGGTGACCTACCACGGCCCCGGCCAGTTGGTCACCTACCTGCTGCTCGATGTCCGCCGCCTGGGACTGGGCGTGCGCGAGCTGGTCAGCCGGATCGAGCAGAGCCTGATCGGCCTGCTGGCGTCCTATGACGTGCAGGCCGTGGCCAAGCCGGACGCGCCGGGTGTCTACGTCGACGGGGCGAAGATCGCCTCCCTCGGCCTGCGCATCCGCAACGGCTGTTCCTTCCATGGCCTGGCGCTGAACCTGGACATGGACCTGCGACCGTTCCAACGAATCAATCCCTGCGGCTACGCCGGGATGCCCATGACCCAACTGCGCGACCTGGTTGGGCCGGTGGATTTTGCCGAGGTGTGTACCCGATTGCGCGCTGAGCTCGTCTCACGCCTTGGCTACGCTGAACAGAAGACCCTTACGGGCGGGATCGAACTGACATGAGCACTGTTGTGGAGAAGTCCGGAGAAGCCAAGCCGGGCAAGGTGGAAGTCGGCGTGAAGCTGCGCGGCGCGGAAAAGGTCGCGCGGATTCCGGTGAAGATCATTCCCACCGAGGAACTGCCGAAGAAACCCGACTGGATCCGCGTGCGCATCCCGGTTTCCCCCGAGGTCGACCGCATCAAGCAACTGCTGCGCAAGCACAAGCTGCACAGCGTCTGCGAAGAGGCGTCCTGCCCGAACCTGGGCGAGTGCTTCTCCGGCGGCACCGCGACCTTCATGATCATGGGCGATATCTGCACCCGACGCTGCCCGTTCTGCGACGTCGGTCATGGCCGGCCGAAGCCGCTGGACGTCGACGAGCCGACCAACCTGGCCATCGCCATCGCCGACCTGCGGCTGAAGTACGTGGTGATCACCTCGGTGGACCGCGACGATCTGCGCGACGGCGGCGCCCAGCACTTCGCCGACTGCCTGCGCGAGATCCGCAAGCTGTCGCCGGGGATCCAGCTGGAAACCCTGGTGCCCGACTATCGCGGTCGCATGGACATCGCCCTGGAGATCACCGCCAACGAGCCGCCGGACGTGTTCAACCATAACCTGGAGACGGTACCGCGCCTGTACCGCTCCTCGCGGCCGGGCTCGGACTTCGAGTGGTCGCTGGACCTGCTGCAGAAGTTCAAGCAGATGGTTCCGCACGTACCGACCAAGTCCGGGCTGATGCTCGGCCTGGGCGAGACCGACGATGAGGTCATCGAGGTCATGCAGCGGATGCGCGAGCACGACATCGACATGCTGACCCTCGGCCAGTACCTGCAGCCGTCGCGCAACCACCTGCCGGTGCAGCGCTTCGTGCATCCGGACACCTTCGCCTGGTTCGCCGAGGAAGGCGAGAAGATGGGCTTCAAGAACGTCGCGTCCGGTCCGCTGGTGCGTTCGTCCTACCATGCCGACCAGCAGGCGCACGGCAACAAGATCGGCTGATCGACGCCGCGCCAATGCCTCCGACGCCGCGTCCCTGCACAGGGACGCGGCGTTTTTCTTTGGGCAGCCACGAAGCCTCTTCGGACGGAGGACGAATAACCGCTTGCGGTTATCCGCCGGCGCGTAGGTGGGTACCGTTTGCTCTCATCCCTGTGCGGTAACGAAGCGACTGCGCTGGCCGAGCTGCCGCACCGCCTCGATCAGTGCATCGGCCGCCAGGCTGGGTTGGCGCGAGAAGGCGTAGAAACGCGCCTCCGGCAGCGTCGGAAAACCCTGTTCCGGGCCCAGTTCGCGCAGCCCCTCGCGCATCTGGCTGCGCGCCACCACCGTCACGGCGAAACCGGCCAGCGCGGCGGACAGGCAGCCGGCCATGCTGGCGCTCTCGAACACCAGGCGCCAGGGACGCGCAGCGGCGCCGAGGGCTGTAATCGCCGCTTCGCGGTAGACGCAGGGTTCGGGGAACAGCGCCAGCGGCAGCGGTTCGCCCGCGGGCAGCTCGATCGCGGTCGCCGCGGCCCAGACCAGCGGTTCCTCCCAGAGCAGTTCGCCGTCGTCTCCTACCCGCCGGCACTGCTTGCCGAACACCACGTCGGTGCGCCCCTGGGCCTGCTGGCGGAGCAGGTCGGTGGTGATACCGACCTTGAGTTCGATGGATGCTTCGGGGTGCCAGCGGCGAAAGCGTTGCAGGACGCGTGGCAGCCAGGCGCTGGCGAAGTCCTCCGAAGCGCCGATGCGCAGGCGGTCGCGGATCGGCGTGCCGTGCAGCCTGGCGCGGGCCTCGCGCTCCAGCTCGACGATGTTGCGGGCATAGGCGTAGAGCGTCTCGCCCGCCTGGGTCAGCTCCAGGCGGCGAGTGGTGCGGCTGAGCAGGCTGACGCCGGCTGTCTGTTCCAGGCGCTTGATATGCCCGCTGACTGCGGAGGGGGTGAGCGCGAGATTGTCCGCGGCGAGGGCGAAACCGCCGCTGTCGACTACTTCGAGAAAGGTACGCAACAACACGATATCCAGGGATTGGGAGGTGGGGACGGCAAGCTCCATGAGGTCTTCCATTCATCTCGTTTCATGAATAGTAGACGCTAACTATTCATGAATCACGCTTGGCAAGCGTCCTAGGATGTCCCTTCTTTCTCTTGGAGAGGTCCGATGAGCCGCTATGCCTTCGTTTCCACCGATGTCCTGGATATCGCCTACCTGGAGTGGAATCCGCAGGGGGCGCGCAGCGCCGTCTTGTTGCACGGTTGGCCGGACAGCCCGCATACCTGGAAAGACCTGGCGGAGTCCCTGGCGGACGCCGGCTATCGGGTGCTGGCACCAGCCCTCCGGGGATTCGCCCCGACCCGCTTCCGCGATGCGTCTACTCCGCGCAGCGGGCAACTGGCGGCTCTGGCTTGCGATCTGCTGGCATTCGTCGACAGCCTGGCATTGCAACGTCCCCTGCTGGTCGGCCATGACTGGGGGGCTCGCGCGGTGGCTAGTGCCTGCGGACTGCGCGAGGGCGTAGCCTCGCACCTGGTGATGCTCTCGGTGGGGTACGCCAGCAACGATCCGCAGCAAGTTCTTTCCCTGCCGCAGGCCCGTAGCTTCTGGTACCAGTGGTTCATGGCTACGCCACGCGGAGAGCGCGCGCTGCGCGAGGAGGGCGAGGCGTTCGCCCGGCAGATGTGGGACACCTGGTCGCCGCCGGGATGGTATGCCGAGCGCGATTTCCAGGAGGCCGCCCAGGCCTTCTCCGGGCCGGACTGGGTGGCCGTGGTGCTGCACTATTACCGGCATCGCTGGGGCTTCGTCGCGGGGAAGCCGCGCTACGGGGCGGCGGAACAGCGCTTGCTCCCGGCACCGCGCCTGGCGCTGCCGACCCTGGTGCTGCACGGCGGCGCGGATGCCTGCACCCACCCCGACGGCTCCCGCGGACGCGAGCACTACTTCAGCGGGCGTTACCAGCGGCTGGTGCTGGAGGGCGTCGGCCATTTTCCGCAGCGCGAGGCGGCCGCCCAGGTGGCGGACGCTATCCTGCGGTTCTGCGCGGATGACTAGGTCCTGGACGCCGCAGCGGCGGATAACGCCCATGGCGTTATCCGCCCTACGAACCGGTGTGCCGCGAGCGGTCGCGGCGGACGTGGGGTCGTAAGCTCCGCCGGCGGCCCTATGGCGTCCGCAGGCGGTCGAGCAGCGCCGGGGTCGGATAGCCGTCCGCCGGCCAGCCGAACTCCTGCTGGCAGGCGCGGATCGCCTTGCGCGTATTGGCGCCGATGATGCCATCCACCGCGCCCGGATCGTGTCCGCGGGCGGCCAGTTGCCGTTGCAGCTCGATGCGCTGCGAGCGGCTCAGCGGAACATCCTCCAGCGGCCAGGCGCCGACTATCCGGCCGCCGCCCTTGAAGCTGTCGGCGAGCAGGCCGACGGCCAGGGCGTAGGCGCTGGAGTTGTTGTACTTGAGGATGGCGCGGAAGTTGTGCAGCACCAGGAAGGCCGGGCCGCGGTGCCCGGCCGGCAGCAGCAGCGAGGCCTGTTCGCCGGAGAGTCCGGAGGGCAGGGGGCCGCCGTTGACGCCTTGTACGCCCATCCCTTGCCATTCGCCCAGGGGCTTGCGGATGGTGAGTTCCGCCAGGGAATAGTCGAAGCCTGCCGGCAGGCGGACTTCGAAACCCCAGGGTTGTCCGGCGATCCAGCCGGAGGCTTTCAGGTAGTTGGCGGTGGAGGCCAGGGCGTCGCCGGGCGAGCCCCAGATGTCACGCTTGCCGTCGCCGTCGAAGTCCACGGCATACTGGTTGTAGGTGGTCGGGATGAACTGGGTCTGGCCCATGGCGCCGGCCCAGGAGCCGATCATGAAGGAGGCCGGAACGTCGCCGTGCTGGAGAATCTTCAGGGCGGCGAGCAACTGGGCGTGGGCGAATTCCGGGCGGCGTCCTTCATAGGCGAGGGTCGCCAGGGAGCGGATCACGTTCTTGTTGCCCATGTGCGAACCGTAGTTGCTCTCCATGCCCCAGATCGCCACCACCGCATCCGCATCCACCGCATAGCGCGCGTCGACTTCGCCGAGGATGCGCGCATGCTGCGCCAGGCGCGCCTGGCCCTGGCGAACGCGCAGCGGATCGAGGGCGCCTTCCAGGTACTTCCATACCGGTCGGGTGAATTCCGGCTGGCTGCGGTCGGCTTCGACCACGGCGGGATCGGGCTGGACGCCGGCGAAGGCGCGATCGAAGGTCTGCGCATCGATTCCACCGGCCAGCGCCTGTTGACGGAAGGCGTCGCGCCACTGTTCGAAGCTTTGCCCAGGCTGGGCCTCGTTCGGCGCGCCAGCGGGCACCGAGGCGGCCGGGCCGGCGCCGGAGAAGGGCGCCTTGGTCTGCAGGGGAGCGGCAGGCTGGTTGTATTCGACTGTCGGATTCTTCTGCGCGCACGCGCTGGAGAGGCCAAGCCCCATGGCGACGACGGTGCTGCCCAGCAGCCCGCTCACCTTCAGCAGGGCGGATCGTTCGGGGTTACGCATTGCTCTCCTCAGCAGGGTCCTCGGGACGGGCCACCTTAGCACGCCGGCCAGGACGCGTCTGCCGTCGTTGGACGCGCCGGCGGGGCCCCGGGTTCGCCAATGTGGTTCCATCGGCGCGGTGGATATCGTTCGCCATATGTTCGGTCACTGTCGGGCGGCCAATGGTTTCGTCCGTACCGCTCCGCCGCCTGTCGAAGCCTCGCGGCGCACCCGAGTCGGGATCGGCGACGGGTCGCGCGGCATGCTCGAGGCCTTCGACTTCTTCTTCCTGGCCTTCGTTCTGCGCGACATGGCTACCCGCTTCGGCGTCGGCATCGAACGCCCGAGCCTGGTTCGTGCGCTGTAATGGCCAGAGGGTTGCCAGTCGGCCGCGCGGGATGTCGAGGCCGCGGATCATGATGGAGGAACCATTGGCTTTTCGCCCAACCCGATGGGGCCAGGGCTTGCGCGCCGACGATAGTGTGCCCATGGGCGGCAGGCTGGCGGTGGGGTTGGTCTTGTCGACGGGCTTCGGGCGGGGTAGGCGGGCGCGTGGGTGAGGAGGGCGTTGCGGGAGGATGGACCAGCGGCTGTTTCAGGCCGCCATAACGAAAGAAGCCTCCCAGTTACGGGAGGCTTCGCGGCGGTAGCTGCCTTTGCCTTTCTTCGCCTGTTCCTGGCGGCTGCGGAACAGTGGCTGGGCGACCAGGGATTTGGCCTTGTTCGGCCGCTTGCTTTTCTTTGCCATGGCAGAGGTCCTCGAAGGTGATCGGGCTGGCGCTCGCCAGCGCGCGCATCATCTGCCTGTCGCCGCGGATTGTCCAGTGCCGGTTGCGCCTTCAGGCTGCCGGCAGGCCGAGGCGCTGGCCGGCGAGGCTCAGGGCGAGAAGCGAGAGACCGCTCCAGGGGCTGCCGGGTGCCTGTCCCTTGATCTGCGCGTCGATCAACTGGGCATCCCTCAGCATCTGGTTCCAGCGGCTGCTGGAGTGGCGTTGCAGGGCACGGGTCAGCAGCGGACGGCGCTTGTCCCAGACCGGCGGACGCGCCTGGGCGAAGGCTTTCTCCAGCGGGATGCCCTGGCCGTATTGCTGGGACAGGCCAGCCAGCAGGCGGATCTCGCGGGCCAGGCCCCAGAGGATCACCGGCGGCTCGATGCCTTCGCCGCGCAGTCCTTCCAGGATGCGCAGGGCGTGGGCCGCTTCACCGCCAAGGGCAGCGTCGATCAGGCCGAAGACATCGAAGCGTGCGCTGTCGGCGACCGCGGCCTGTACGGTGGCGGCGTCGATCTGGTTGCCCTCGGCGAGCAGCTTGAGCTTTTCGATTTCCTGGGCGGCGGCGAGCAGGTTGCCTTCCACGCGCGCGGCGATCAGTTCCAGGGCTTCGGGGCTGGCGGACAGGCCGGCCTGGGACAGGCGCTGGCGAATCCACTGCGGCAACTGGTGGACGTCGACCGGCCAGACCTGGATGAACTGCGCGGCGTTGCCATCGATCAGGGCCTTGGCCCACTTGGTCTTCTGCGTGCTGCCATCGAGCTTGGGCAGACTGAGCAGGAGCACGGTGTCTTCCGGCGGCCGTTGCAGGTATTCCTGGAGAATCGCCGCGCCTTTGTCGCCGGGCTTGCCGGAGGGCAGGCGCAGTTCGATCAGGCGCTTCTCGGCGAACAGCGACAGGCTGGCGCCGGCCTCCAGCAGCAAGCCCCAATCGAAGTTGGCTTCGGCATTGAATACCTGGCGCTCGCCGAAGTCGCGCTCGCGGCAGGCCTGGCGAATGGCATCGCAGGCTTCCTGGCAGAGCAGCGGTTCATCGCCGCTGACGACATAGACGGGCGCCAGGGGGCCCTGGAGGTGCTTGGCGAGTTGCGCGGGAGTCAGCTTCATAGGAGAAGACGGGGCCGGCGAAACCGGCCCCGGGGCATCACGGGGTGGGGAACTCGATCGGCGACTGCTGCGGCTCGGCGGCGCGGCGCTGGCGCTCCGCCTCGTCGGCGGCGCGCAGGGCTTCGGCTTCCGCCTTGGCCTTGGCTTCTGCCTGGCGCTGGGCTTCGTCGAGTTGCGCCGGGGTCAGCGCCTGGAGGCGCATGGACAACTGCTGGATCAGGTCGCGCCGCATCTCGCTGCGCAGCTGCGCGGCTTCCTGGTCGGAACCGATCAGGTTGTTTTCGTCGTGCACGTAGACCTTCTGCACCTGTACCTGGTTGCTCATCAGGACCAGGTCGTTGGCGCCGACGATCTCGTAGTTGATCGTGTTGGTCAGCTCGAACTCCGCGCCGCGCGCGGAACCGGTGTAGCTGACGGTGCGCTGCTGGTTGTCCTCGCGGACCAGCACCAGGTGGTAGGGCGCGTTGCTGGTGACCTTCACGCCGCTGTTTTCCAGGGTTTCCTTCAGTTCGCGCACGGTCGGGCCGTAGGCGTTGCGCGCGGACACGTCGATTTCCTTGAGCGCGAATTGCGCATCGCCCAGGCCGCGCAGTTGGAAGCCGCAGGCGGCCAGCAGGGTGGTCATACCGATCAGCGCGGCGCTGGTCAGGATACGTTTCATCAAGCTTCCCTCACTCCTGTTGATCAGCGCCCCCGGATGGCCGGGGGCGTCCAATGGAATCGCGTATCAGTTGGCGACGATGTTGACCAGTTTGCCCGGTACCACGATGACCTTGCGGATGCTCAGGCCTTCGGTGAAACGCAGCACGTTCTCGTTGGCGCGCGCGGCGGCCTCGACATCCTCGCGGCTGGCGCTGGCGGCCACGTCGATGTGTCCGCGCAGCTTGCCGTTGACCTGCACCACCAGTTGCAGGGTGTCCTGCACCAGTGCGCTCTCGTCGACGCTCGGCCAGCGCGCATCGATCACCGCTTCGGCATGGCCGAGCTGGCCCCAGAGCACGTGGCAGATGTGCGGAGTGATGGGCGCCAGCAGCAGGACCACGGTTTCCAGGCCTTCCTGGATCAGGGCGCGGTCCTGGGCGTCCTGGTTCGGCGCCTTCTCCAGCACGTTCATCAGGGTCATCACCGCGGCGATGGCGGTGTTGAACTTGTGGTGCTGGCCGACATCCTGGCTGGCCTGCCTGATCGCCAGGTGGATGGCGCGGCGGACCTGCTTCTGCGCGTCGCTCAGGGCGGCGACGTCCAGCGCACCGGGGAGGCCGGCGCTGACGTGGGCGTGAGCCAGGCGCCAGACGCGGCGGAGGAAGCGGTTGGCGCCCTCGACGCCGGCGTCCGACCACTCCAGGCTCATGTCCGGCGGCGAGGCGAACATCATGAACAGGCGGCAGGTATCGGCACCGTACTGGTCGATCATCGATTGCGGGTCGACGCCGTTGTTCTTCGACTTCGACATCTTCTCGGTGCCGCCGATCTCGACCGGCTGGCCGTCGCTCTTCAGGCGCGCGCCGACGACCTTGGCCTTGGCGTCACGCTCGACCTCGACGTCGGCCGGGTTGAACCAGTCCTTGCCGCCGTTGGCGGTGGTCCGGTAGTAGGTATCGGCGACCACCATGCCCTGGGTCAGCAGGTTCTTGAACGGTTCGTCGCTGCCGACCAGGCCTTCGTCGCGCATCAGCTTGTGGAAGAAGCGCGCATAGAGCAGGTGCAGGATGGCGTGCTCGATGCCGCCGATGTACTGGTCGACCGGCAGCCAGTAGTCGGCCGCCTTCCTGTCCAGCATGCCGCCTTCGAACTGCGGGCAGGCGTAGCGGGCGAAATACCAGGACGACTCGACGAAGGTGTCCATGGTGTCGGTTTCGCGCTTGGCCGGCTGGCCGCATTTCGGGCAGTTGCATTCGTAGAATTCCGGCATCTTCGCCAGCGGCGAACCGGAGCCGTCCGGTACCACGTCTTCCGGCAGCACCACCGGCAACTGGTCGGCCGGCACCGGGACGTCGCCGCAAGCCTCGCAGTGGATGATCGGGATCGGGCAGCCCCAGTAGCGCTGGCGGCTGATGCCCCAGTCGCGCAGGCGGAACTGGGTGCGCGCCTGGCCCAGGCCCTTGGCCTCGAGGTCGGCGCCGATGGCGTCGAAGGCGGCCTGGTAGCCGAGGTTGTCGTACTTGCCGGAGTTGACGGTGAGCACGGACTCGTCCTTGGCGCCGTACCACTCCTTCCAGACGCTGGACTCGAAGTCGTTGTCGCCCTCGACCTTGGCGATCACCTGGCGGATCGGCAGGCCGTACTTGTTGGCGAACTCGAAGTCGCGCTCGTCATGGCCGGGCACCGCCATCACCGCGCCTTCGCCGTAGTTCATCAGCACGTAGTTGGCGACCCATACCGGCAGCTTGTCGCCGGTCAGCGGGTGTTCGACGAACAGGGAAGTGGCCATGCCTTTCTTCTCCTGGGTGGCGATGTCGGCCTCGGCGACGCCGCCGCGCTTGCATTCGTCGATGAACGCCTGCAACTGCGGGTCGTTCTGCGCTGCCTGGGTGGCCAGCGGGTGTTCGGCGGCGACGGCGACGTAGGTGGCACCCATCAGGGTGTCCGGACGGGTGGTGAACACCTTCAGTTGGCCGGCGTGGCCGATGGAGGCCTGGTCGTAGGGGAAGCCGATCTCCATCCCGCGCGACTTGCCGATCCAGTTGCGCTGCATGGTCTTCACCTGCTCCGGCCAGCCGGGCAGGTTGTCGAGGCTCTCCAGCAGTTCCTCGGCGTAGGCGGTGATCTTGAAGTAGTACATCGGGATCTCGCGCTTCTCGATCAGCGCGCCGGAGCGCCAGCCGCGCCCGTCGATCACCTGCTCGTTGGCGAGTACGGTCTGGTCGACCGGATCCCAATTGACCGTGCCGTTCTTGCGGTAGATCACCCCTTTTTCGAACAGGCGGGTGAACAGCCACTGCTCCCAGCGGTAGTAGTCCGGCTTGCAGGTGGTGACCTCGCGGCTCCAGTCGATCGCCAGGCCGAGGCTGTCCAGCTGCGACTTCATGTAGGCGATATTGTCGTAGGTCCAGGCCGCCGGGGCGACGTTGTTCTTCATCGCGGCGTTTTCCGCCGGCATGCCGAACGCGTCCCAGCCCATCGGCTGCAGCACGTTGCGGCCCTGCATGCGGTGGTAGCGGCTGATCACGTCGCCGATGGTGTAGTTGCGCACGTGGCCCATGTGCAGCTTGCCGCTCGGATACGGGAACATCGACAGGCAGTAGAACTTCTCCTTGTCGGGTAGCTCCCTGACGAGGAAGGACTGGTGTTCTTTCCAGTAGTTCTGGGCCTGGGTTTCGATCTCGAGTGGCTGATATTGCTCGTGCATGGCGCTACTTAGACGTGACTGTTCGAAAGCCTCGTAGCATACATGACCCCCACTCCTGTCGATAGCCCGCGCCGTTTGTCGCCGGGGGCGGTTCAGCCGAACGGGAACGCTAAGCTTGCCCTATGGGCCGTCGATGGCTGGCTGCCCAGTGGTACCTTCAGAGGTGTTCGATGGCTGAGCTGCAACGCGCGAGTGTGACGGGAGGTGGGCTGTACGAGAGGCTGCTGCAGCGTCTCGCCCTGGCTCTGGATGAAGCGGATACGGCCGAGCGCCTGCGTGACGAGCATCCCACGGAGCTTGAGTTGCGTGGTTTGAGCGAAGCGGAGATGGGGCTGATACGCGCCTATCTCGACCAGGACCTGCACTGGTTGCGCGGCTGGCATGCGGCCGCCGAGGAGCTGGCGCTGCTCGAGCGCCAGCCCGGCAGGACACCCCGGCCGCCCCGGCCGCAACCGCCGGCGCCCCGTCGCCACGTCTCGTTGAAACAGCGGCAACTGCTCTGTGCGCTCTGCGGTGCGCCGGTGCAGTGGAGCAAGGGGCATGGCGTGTTGCCGTGCGGCCATTGCGGCTCGCAACTGTTCCGTTCGGGCAACGGCCGCTAGGGTCTCTTTCCGGGAAGTTTCGCCAGGCGTCGCGCAATCCTTTAGATTGCCTCTTCCGACAGGGAGGGGGCGATGCCGATCCGTTATTTCTTCAAGCAACTTCTGCTGCCGCCGGGCGGCCTGTTGCTGCTGCTGTTTTTCGCTTTCTGGTGGCGCACCAGCCGACCGAGGCTGGCGCGGCTGTGCGGTGTCTGCGGGTTCTTCGGTCTGTGGCTGATGAGCATGCCGCTCAGCGTGGAGTGGATGGCGCGCTGGCTCGAAAGCGAACCGGCCCTGCTGGCGGAGGATCTACCGGGCCTGGCGCAGCGCGCCGACGCCATCGTCATCCTCGGTGCCGGCCGGCAGACCAACGACCCGGCCTGGGGCGACGATGCGCCGAGCCTGCTGGCGGCCGAGCGGCTGCGCTATGCCGCGCGGCTGGCCAAGACCTCGGCGCTGCCGGTACTGATCAGCGGCGGGTTGCATTACGGACGCCCGCCCAGCGAGGCGGCGCTGATGGCCAATGCCCTGTTGCAGGACTTCGGCGTGCCGACGCGCTGGCAGGAAGGTCTCAGCCGTACCACCTGGGAAAACGCCACCCTGAGCGCCCCGCAGTTGCGCGAGGCCGGCGTGCGCCGGGTGGTGCTGGTGACCCAGGCCTGGCACATGCAGCGGGCACGCTGGAGCTTCGAGCGCCAGGGGTTCGAGGTGATCCCGGCGCCGGTCGGCTTCCTCGGCGGGGCCAACCTGCGGCCCTTCGGCGGCTGGCTGCCGGAAGCGCAGGCCTTCTGGCAGAGCGGCATGCTGCTGAACGAGGCGATCGGCCTGGTCGGCTATCGCCTGTTCTACCGCTGAGACGCAACCGGCGCCGCAGGGGCGCCGGTCTTTCCAGGAGGGGCTGGTTTCAGCCGAACAGGCGTCGCTCCTGCGGACGCAACTGGCGGCCGAGCAGAGCCCATAGCAGCAGCACGCCGGCCAACCCGGCCAGCGGCCAGACGCGGTATTGCAGATAGGGCGTCAGGCCCTGCATGGGTATCACCTCGCCGCGCAGGATGCCCTGCTGGAACTGCGGGATCTGCCGGACGATCCGGCCATAGGGATCGATCAGGCCGGTGACGCCGTTGTTGGTCGCGCGGATCATCCAGCGACCGCTTTCCAGGGCGCGCATCTGCGCCATCTGCAGGTGCTGCAACGGGCCTATGGAAGTGCCGAACCAGGTGTCGTTGCTCACTGTCAGCAACACCTGGCTCTGCGCCGCGAGCGCGGCGGCGAACTCCGGGTAGACCACTTCGTAGCAGATGTACGGGGCGATCTGGTAGCCCTTGGCCTTGAGCAGCGGCTGGTCGGCCGGACCGCGAGCGAAGTCGGACATCGGCAGGTCGAAGAAGGCGATCAGGCCGCGCAGCAGGTCCTGCAGCGGCACGTACTCGCCGAACGGCACCAGCTTCTGCTTGAGGTAGGTGCCCGCGCCTTCGCCGACCACGGTGATGCCGTTGAAGTAGCGACTCTTGCCGTCGGCGAGACGTTCACGCACCGGGACCCCGGTGATCAGCGCGGCGTTCTTCTCGTCGGCGACCTGGCCCATGGCGCCGAGGTAGCCGCTGGCCATGTCCTGGAGAATCGGCACCGCGGTTTCCGGCCAGACGATCAGGTCGACGTCCTGCTGCGGCAGGCTCAGGTCGCGGTAGAGGTCGAGTTGCGCGCGGACCTGATTCGGGTCCCATTTCAGCTCCTGGGCGATGTTGCCCTGGATCGCCACTACCCTCAGCGGTTCGCCGGCCGAATGGGTCCAGGCGTGGCCCTTGAGATAGAGGCCGGCCGCCCACGGGCCGAGCAGCAGGACCAGCCCCAGAAGCAGGCTGGCACCGTGCGGGAAGAGGCGCGGCAGGTTCACCAGCAGGGCCGCGCTGAGGGCGATGACGAAGGAGGACAGCCATACGCCGCCCACCGGTACCAGCCCGGCCAGCGGTCCCTGCAACTGGCTATAGCCGGCGTAGAGCCAGGGGAAACCGGTAAGGAACCAACTGCGGAACAGCTCCAGTGCCAGCCACAGGGCGGCGAACGCCAGGGCGTCGCCCAGCGGCGCGTTGTCGCGGCGCAGGCAGCGCGCCCACAGCCAGGCCGGCAGGGCGAAGAAGAAGGCGACGCCGGCGGTGAAGCCGAGCATGAGGAGGCTTGCCAGCGGCACCGAGGCGGCGCCGTAGTCATGGATACTGACGTAGATCCAGCTGGTGCCGGCGCCGAACGCGCCGAAACCGTACCACCAGCCGCGCCACAGGGCGGACTTGCCGGGAAGGCCGCGCAAGCCGAGATAGAGCAGGGCGATCGAGAGGATCGCCAGCGGCCAGTAGTCGAAGGGCGCCAGGGCCAGGGGTGTGAGCGCGCCTGCGGCGAGTGCCAGCAGGTGTCCGGGCCAGCCGGGACGAGAAATCCAACGCATCGAATGTCCTTAGAGCCTGTTCAATGTCCGACTGCGCAGACCGGGGCCGCCTTCGGCTGCCGGACGGCAACGTCCGCGGCGACAGGGGAGTCTGGCGCAAGGCGCAAGAGTAAAGGAGGGGCTGGCGAGACGCCAGAAGGACGGCGCGGGAAGATGCCCCCTCCGCCGCGGCGGAGGGGGCGCGCTCAGTTCTGCAGGGGAGACAGGCGCAGCAGATGGACGCGGCGGCTGTCGGCGTTGAGTACGCGGAAACGGAACTCGCCCAGCTCGACCACTTCGTTGCGCTTGGGCAGGTGGCCGAAGGCGCTCATCACCAGGCCGCCCACGGTATCGAATTCCTCGTCAGAGAATTCCGAGCCGAAGAAGTCGTTGAAGGCGTCCACGGGGGTCAGCGCCTTGACGATGAAATCGCCGCTGGGCAGCGGCTTGATGTAGCTGTCCTCCTCGACGTCGTGCTCGTCCTCGATATCACCGACGATCTGTTCCAGCACGTCCTCGATGGTCACCAGGCCGGCCACGCCGCCGTATTCGTCGATGACGATGGCCATGTGGTTGCGGTTGGCGCGGAATTCGCGGAGCAGCACGTTGAGGCGCTTGGATTCGGGGACGAAGGTAGCCGGACGCAGCAGTTCCTTGATGTCGAAGGGACGCTCGTCGTTGTGCAGGATCAGTGGCAGGAGGTCCTTGGCCAGCAGTACGCCCATGACGTCGTCGAGGCTTTCGCCGACCACCGGGTAGCGCGAGTGGGCGGCTTCGATGATGGCCGGAAGGAATTCCTTCGGCGTCTGGGTCGAGCGGATGCTCATCATCTGCGAGCGCGGCACCATGATGTCGCGCACCTGCAGGTCGGCGACCTGGATCGCCCCCTCGACGATGGACAGCGCCTCGCTGTCCAGCAGCTTGTTGTCGTGGGCATCGCGCAGCAGCTCGAGGAGCTCCTGGCGGTTTCTCGGCTCGTGGGCAAAAGCCTGGGTGATCTTGTCCAGCCAGGACTTGTGCCCGTTGCTCGATCGGTCTTCGCTCATTTTTCCTTGCTCGGTGGCTCTTCGTCGTCGCAGGCGTACGGATCGGGATGACCCAGTTCCGCCAGCAATTCACGTTCCAGTGTTTCCATTTCTTCCGCTTCGGCGTCGTCGATGTGGTCGTAGCCGAGCAGGTGCAGGCAGCCGTGGATCACCAGGTGGGCCCAGTGGGCCTGCAACGGCTTGCGCTGTTCCAGGGCTTCGCGGGCGACCACCGGGGCGCAGATCACCAGGTCGCCGAGCAGCGGGATATCGAGAAGCTCGTCCGGGACATCGGCGGGGAAGGACAGCACGTTGGTCGCGTAGTCCTTGTGCCGGTAGGTGCTGTTCAGTTCCAGGCCTTCGGCCTCGTCCACCAGGCGGATGGTCAGCTCCGACTCCGGACGCTGGCGCAGGGCCAGTTCGCACCAGGCGCGGAACTGCGCTTCGGAGGGCAGGTCCGGGGCGGCGCTAGCGACCTGCAGGTCGAGCTCAAGCGGCATCGTGACCGCCCTTGCCCGTTCCCTCGACCGGCCGCACCTGGCCTTGCTGGCGG
Organism: Pseudomonas sp. 20-5; assembly: GCF_056782835.1. Lineage (NCBI taxonomy): Bacteria > Pseudomonadati > Pseudomonadota > Gammaproteobacteria > Pseudomonadales > Pseudomonadaceae > Pseudomonas > Pseudomonas sp. 20-5. The sequence continues at coordinate 1,035,255 of NZ_CM165584.1, forward strand.
CTCTCGTGACGCTCGTAGGCTTCGACGATACGCTGCACCAGCGGGTGGCGGACCACATCCTTGGGCTTGAAGTGGGTGAAGCTGATGCCGGGGACGTCCTGCAGGACCTCGATCACGTGCTTGAGGCCGGAGCGGGTGCCGCGGGGCAGGTCGACCTGGGTGACGTCGCCGGTGATCACCGCGGTGGAGCCGAAGCCGATCCGGGTGAGGAACATCTTCATCTGCTCGACTGTGGTGTTCTGGCTCTCGTCGAGGATGATGAAGCTGTTGTTCAGCGTGCGCCCGCGCATGTAGGCCAGCGGCGCGACCTCGATGACGTTGCGCTCGATCAGCTTGGCCACGTGTTCGAAGCCGAGCATCTCGTAGAGCGCGTCGTAGAGCGGGCGCAGGTAGGGGTCGATCTTCTGCGACAGGTCGCCGGGAAGGAAACCGAGCTTCTCGCCGGCCTCGACCGCCGGGCGCACCAGCAGGATGCGGCGGATCTGCTCGCGCTCCAGGGCGTCGACGGCGCAGGCCACGGCGAGGTAGGTCTTGCCGGTGCCGGCCGGACCGATGCCGAAGTTGATGTCGTGGTCGAGGATCGCCTTGACGTAGCGCTGCTGGTTGGCGCCGCGCGGGCGGATGTGCGCCTTGCGCGACTTCAGGGTGACCTGCGGCGCGCTCTGCAATTCCTCGAGGTCTTCCAGGCCGGACTCCTGCAGGTACAGGTGCACGGTGTCGGGAGTGAGATCGGTGCCGTTCTGCGCCTCGCGGTAGAGACGCTGCAGCAGGCGTTCGGCAACCTTGGTCCGGCGCGGTTCGCCGGCCAGTTCGAACTGGTTGCCGCGGTTGCGGATCTCGATGTCGAGGCGTTTCTCGATCTGGTGGAGATGCTCGTCGAACTGCCCGCAAAGTGTCGCGAAGCTGCGGGCGTCGAACGGCTCGAGGATAAAGCGATGAAGTTCCTGGGGGGCGTTCAAGGTGTTCTGTCGTACTCGCCAGTGGCTGATTGATAGGGAAGAGAATAACCGCTGGATATCGTCGCGCAAAGTTGCCGTATCGCGGCGGCGCTTTCCCGGTTCCCGCTGAAACGTTGGTGCACCGTGGCGGCGGGAAGGTTCAGCGAGCCCGCCGTACGGTCGTCGGCCTCAATGCAGGGTGCTGTCGATCAGGGTACCGCGCAGCGAGTGCGGCAGCGCGTCGTCGATGTGCACCTGGGCGAACTGGCCGATCAGGCGTGGATTGTCGCAGCGGAAGTTGACGATCCGGTTGTTCTCGGTGCGCCCCTGGAGCATGCCCGGGTCCTTCTTCGAGAAGTCGGTGACCAGGATCCGCTGGGTGCTGCCGACCATGCGCCGGCTGATCTCGTAGCCTTGCTGGTGGATGCGGCTCTGGAGGATCTGCAGGCGCTGTTTCTTCACTTCTTCCGGCAGGTCGTCGGCGAGGTCGGCGGCGGGCGTGCCGGGCCGCGCGCTGTAGATGAAGGAGAAGGAGAAGTCGAAGCCGACGTCCTCCACCAGCTTCATGGTCTGCTCGAAGTCCTTCTCGGTTTCGCCGGGGAAACCGACGATGAAGTCGGAGCTGATGCAGATGTCCGGTACCGCGGCCTTCAGCTTGCGGATACGCGACTTGTATTCCAGCACGGTATGGTTGCGCTTCATCGCCGCCAGCACGCGGTCGGAGCCCGACTGCACCGGCAGGTGGATGAATTTCACCAGCTCCGGCACCTCGGCGTGGGCCTGGATCAGCGCGTCGGAGAATTCCAGTGGGTGCGAGGTGGTATAGCGGATGCGCTCGATACCGTCGACGGCGGCGACCACCCGCAGCAGTTCGGCGAAGTCGGCCAGGCGGCCATCGTGGGTCAGGCCGCGGAAGCCGTTGACGTTCTGTCCCAGCAGGGTGACTTCGCGGACGCCGTTCTCGGCCAGGTGGATCACTTCGGCGATCACGTCGTCGAATGGTCGGCTGACTTCCTCGCCGCGGGTGTAGGGCACCACGCAGAAGCTGCAGTACTTGCTGCAGCCTTCCATCACCGAGACGAAGGCGGTGGGGCCATCGACCCGCGGTTCCGGCAGGCGGTCGAATTTCTCGATTTCCGGGAAGGACACGTCGACCTGCGGCTTGCGCGTGCTGCGCGCGGCGTCGATCATTTCCGGCAGGCGGTGCAGGGTCTGCGGGCCGAAGACCACGTCGACATAGGGCGCGCGCTCACGGATCGCGGCGCCTTCCTGGCTGGCCACGCAGCCGCCGACGCCGATCACCAGGTCGGGATTCTGCTGCTTCAGCTCGCGCCACATGCCGAGCTTGGAAAACACCTTTTCCTGGGCCTTCTCGCGGATCGAGCAGGTATTGAGCAGGATGACGTCGGCCTCGGCGGCGTTTTCGGTCACCTCGAGGGCTTGGTGTTCACCGAGCAGGTCCGCCATTCGCGACGAGTCGTACTCGTTCATCTGGCAGCCGTGGGTTTCGATGAAAAGCTTCTTGGCCATGCGCTTCGTCGGACAGTTCGAAAAGGACCGCGCATTATAGAGGGCGGGGCCCCCGGTTCCTAGCGTTGCTGGCCGAAAGGCTGTGCTATGATTCGCGCCCTTCATTTTCCGGCATTGCTTTCCCCGCCATGAACAAGCGCGAAAACCCCATCTACAAGGTGATTTTCCTCAACCAGGGCCAGGTCTTCGAGATGTATGCCAAGCAGATCTACCAGAGCGATCTGTGGGGCTTCCTGGAAATCGAGGAGTTCGTCTTCGGCGAGCGCACCCAGGTGGTGGTGGACCCCAGCGAGGAGAAGCTCAAGGCGCAGTTCGAAGGCGTTCTGCGCAGCTTCGTGCCGATGCACGCGATCGTCCGCATCGACGAGGTCGAGCGCCTGGGTACGCCGAAGATCAGCGAGGCCAAGGGCGCGGGCAACGTCATGCCGTTCCCCATGCCGATGCCCGGCAAGAGCGACTGATTCGCGAAAGGGACGTCAGGGCAGCGGCGCGAAGGGCGTGACGCCGCCGGCAGTCTGCAGTTCGATCAGGTAGTTGCGGAAGATCTGCCCCAGCACCCGGGTGGCGATGTCCAGTTCGTCGCGGTTCATCTGCTCGGCTACCAGGTCGGCGCTGTCCAGGGCGTCCTCGGCGCCGTTCACCGCTGCCATCTTCAGCACGATGTAGGCCTGTACGTTGTTCGCCGGAACCCCTTCGCCACGGAAGAACATGGTGCCGAGGTGGTACTGGGCCTGGGCATGGCCCTGTAGAGAAGCTTTCTCGAACCAGTTGAGGGCGGCCTGGAGGTCGCGCGGGATGCGCTCGCCGTCGTAGAAGAATTCGCCCAGTTCGTATTGCGCCTCGGCGTCGCCGCCATTGGCGACCTGCTGGCAGGCGGCGAGCGCCTGTTGCAATTCTTCGGGAACGGTGTTCAGCGCGCAGCGGCCGGTCGCTGGAATCAGCAACGAGTTGCCTCCCGCCTGCGCGAGCAGCGGCTGGAGGATCAACAGGCAACCCAGGGCGAGGGTGCGGCCGGTACGGAACATGAGGGGAAGACACCTCCTGGATCGGGGCGGGCAAGGGCTGCCCGGCCAACGAAATGCGCTGACCCTCACATTATGAAATAAGCCGACGCCTCCTTACAAAGTCTTTACTGTCTTTTCGGGAACTTTGTCGGCGCGTTTATGCATTTCGGCTAGGAAGGCGTTCCGGCGGGGAGGAGGGCGGCGCCCGGGAAGGGCGCCGCGAAGAGGATCATTTCAGCGCGGCGAAGGCTTTTTCGGCGGCGTTCAGCGTGATTTCCAGCTCCTTGTCGCCATGGGCGATGGAGGTGAAGCCGGCCTCGAAGGCGCTAGGCGCAAGGTACACGCCACCGTCGAGCATCAGGTGGAAGAAGCGCTTGAAGCGTTCGACGTCGCTGGCCATCACGTCCTCGAAGGTTACGATGGCGTCGGCGCCGCTGAAGTACAGGCCGAACATGCCGCCCGCCTGGGTGGTGACGAAGGGGATGCCGGCGGCATCCGCGCGCTGTTGCAGGCCGTCGAGCATGCGCGTGGTGTAGGCGGTCAGTTCGTCGTGGAAACCGGGGCGGCTGATCAGGCGCAGGGTGGTCAGGCCGGCGGCCATCGCCAGCGGGTTGCCCGAGAGCGTGCCGGCCTGGTAGACCGGGCCCAGCGGGGAAATCTGCTGCATGATCTCGCGCTTGCCGCCGAAGGCGCCCACCGGCATGCCGCCGCCGATGATCTTGCCGAAGGTCGACAGGTCCGGGGTGACCCCGTAGTAGGCCTGGGCGCCGCCGAGGGCGACACGGAAGCCGGTCATCACTTCGTCGAAGATCAGCACCACGCCGTGTTCGTCGCAGGCTTCGCGCAGGCCTTCGAGGAAGCCCGGCGCCGGCGGCACACAGTTCATGTTGCCGGCAACCGGCTCGACGATGATGCAGGCGACCTCCTTGCCGACTTCGCCCAGGGTCTTGCGCACCGCCTCGATGTCGTTGAACGGCAGGGTCAGGGTGTGCTTGGCGAAGGCCGCCGGAACGCCCGGGGAGTTCGGCACGCCGAAGGTCAGGGCGCCGGAGCCGGCCTTCACCAGCAGGCTGTCGGAGTGACCGTGGTAGCAGCCTTCGAACTTGATGATGCTGTCGCGCCCGGTGTAGCCGCGGGCCAGACGGATGGCGCTCATGGTCGCCTCGGTGCCGGAGCTGACCATGCGCACCATCTCCATCGACGGCACCATGGAGCAGACCAGGTCGGCCATTTCCACTTCCAGCGCGGTCGGCGCGCCATAGGACAGGCCGTGGTCGAGTTGCCGGCGCACCGCGTCGAGCACGTCCGGATGGCTGTGGCCGAGGATCATCGGGCCCCAGGAGCCGACATAGTCCACGTAGCGCTTGTCGTCCTCGTCCAGTACATAGGCGCCTTCGGCGTGCTTGAAGAACAGCGGGGTGCCGCCGACGCTCTTGAAGGCGCGCACCGGGGAGTTGACCCCGCCGGGAATGTGTTTCTGGGCGTTGTTGAACAGCGTTTCGGAACGGGACATGGCTAGCTCTCTATCTCTCGGGCGAGGCGCGGAGGCGTCAGGCAGGTTCGAACAGGGCGCTGAAGGCGCGGGCGCGGCGTTCCACCTCGGCGGCGGACGCGGCGGCGAACAGCGCATGGATCACGGCGACCAGATCGACGCCGCGGGCGATCAGGCCGGGCGCGGTGTCGAGGCTGATGCCGCCGATGGCGGTGATCGGCAGGTGCAGGCGCGGCCGGGCCTGGTCGAGCAGTTCGACGCTGGCGGCGGGGGCGCCGGGTTTGGTGCTGGAATTGAAGAAGCGGCCGAAGGCGACGTAGCTGGCGCCCTCGGCCACCGCCTGCTCGGCCAGTTCCAGTTGGGCGTGGCAGGTGGCGCCGATGATCGCCTGGCGGCCGAGCAGGGCGCGCGCCGCCGACAGCGAACCGTCGGTCTGGCCGAGGTGCAGGCCGACGCCCAGGCGCGCGGCGAGTTCGGCGTCGTCGTTGACGATCAACTGCGCGCCGTGGCGTTCGCAGAGTTCGCGCAGGCTTTCCGCCTCGCGCAGGCGCCGCGCCTGGTCGCTGGATTTGTCGCGGTATTGCAGCAGGCGCGCGCCGCCGCGGAGCGCGGCTTCGACGTAGGGCAGCAGGCGGCCGTCGTCCAGTAGCTGGCTATCGGTGATGGCGTACAGGCCGCGCAGTTTCATCGGCTGGCTCTCAGTGACAGAAGTCGGTGGGCAGGCGGCGCGGCACGTATTGGCCGTGGCCCGGACTCTCGGCGTCGCGCAGGGTCCGCCAGGTGTAGTCGAGGGCGCTCTGCACGGCGCCGTGCAGCGCTTCGCCGAGGGCGATGCGACCGGCCAGGGCGCTGGCCAGGGTGCAGCCGGAGCCATGGTAGCTGCCGGGCAGGCGCTGGCAGGTGAAGGTGCGGCGGCTGCCGTCGCGGCTGTACAGGCGATTGTGCACTTCGCTTTCGTCGCCGTGTCCGCCGGTGATCAACAGGTGCTCGCAGTGTTCCAGCAGGCGCTCGGCGCACTGGTCGGCGCTGCCCTCGGGCAGGTCGGCGAGCAGGCGCGCTTCCGGCAGGTTCGGCGTGGCGATGGTGGCGCGCGGCAGCAGCCGCTCGCGCATGGCGAAGCCGACGTCGCCCTTGCCCAGCGCACCGCCGCCGCCGGCGCGCAGCACCGGATCGCAGACCACCGGCAAGTGCGGGTGGGCGGCGAGGATCTCGGCCACCGTGTCGACCATCTCCAGCGAACCGAGCATACCCAGCTTGACCGCCGCGACGGGCAGGTCGGCGAGTACGGCGTTGGCCTGGGCCAGCACCCACTCGCGGTCGAGGACGCGGAAGTCGCTGACGTTGACGGTGTCCTGCACGGTCAGCGCGGTGACCGCCGGGGCGGCGTGGCAGCCCTGGGCGAGCAGGGCTTCGATGTCGGCTTGCAGTCCGGCGCCACCACTGGGGTCGTGACCGGACAGGCAGAGCACTACGGGGCGGGAAGTCGGTGTTTTCATGGCGCGTGAGCTTACCACTAAAAGCGCTTCGTGGCGGCTGCGCGGACGACCTTTCGGGCGCCGCGCCCGGGCCCTGCGTGACACGTCCCGGGCCTGACGTGGCGTGGCGTGTGCTAAAGTTCGGCGAATATTCATACAACGCTCGCCAAGGGCGGACCATGACGAGGGAGGTGGGGCTCCCGGTCCGTTCGAGGAGCACTGCGGGGCATCATGCGGCACTGGCTGATTCTCTTTCTTCTTGCGTTGCCGTGCCTGGCGGGTGCGGTGAGCTTCAACGAGCAGGTCGAGCGCCTGCCGCTGGGGCAGTCCATCGACGTGTTCGAGGACGTGCGCGGTAGCGCCGATATCAACGACATCACCTCGCGGGCCATCGACAGCAGCTTCCGCCGCCATGACAAGGACGTGCTCAATGCCGGCTATTCGCGCTCGGTGTTCTGGTTGCGCCTGGACCTGGACTACCGGCCGGTCGCCTCCAGCGATCCGCGCACCTGGCTGCTGGAGCTGGCCTATCCGCCGCTGGACAAGCTCGACCTCTACCTGCCCGATGGCCAGGGCGGCTACCGCCTCGCCCAGCGCACCGGCGACACATTGCCGTTCGCCAGTCGGCCGATCCGGCAGAACAACTACCTGTTCGAACTCGGCCTCGAGCCGAACAAGCCGCAGCGTGTCTACCTGCGGCTGGAAAGCCAGGGGTCGATCCAGGCGCCGCTGACCCTGTGGTCGCCCAAGGCCTACCTGGAGGAGCAGCCCGAACGCATCTATGTGCTCGGCATCATCTATGGCGTGCTGCTGGTGATGCTGATCTACAACCTGTTCATCTTCCTCAGCGTCCGCGATACCAGCTATCTCTACTACATCCTCTATATCGCTTCGTTCGGGCTCTACCAGGTCTCGGTGAACGGCGCCGGCATCGAGTACTTCTGGCCCGACAGCCCCTGGTGGGCGAACGCCGCCACGCCATTCCTGATCGGTTCGGCGGCGCTGTTCGGCTGCCAGTTCGCGCGCAGCTTCCTGCATACCCGCGACCACAGCGTGTGGGTCGACCGCGGCCTGCTGGCGCTGATGGCGGTCGGCGCGCTGGTCATGCTGATGGCGCTGACCATGAGCTACGCCGTGGCCCTGCGCCTGGCCACCTACCTGGCGCTGGCCTTCACCGGCCTGATCTTCGCCGCCGGCATCCTCGCCTGGCTGCGCGGCATGCGCGTGGCGCGCTATTTCATCATCGCCTGGACCGCCTTCCTTCTCGGCGGCATCGTCAACACCCTGATGGTCCTCGGCTACCTGCCGAACATGTTCCTCACCATGTATGCCAGCCAGATCGGTTCGGCGCTGGAGGTGGGCTTGCTGTCGCTGGCACTGGCCGACCGGATCAACGCAATGAAGGAGGAGCGCGCGCGAATCCTCCAGGAGTCCAGCCGCAAGCTGGAAGCGCTGAACCAGGAACTGGCCAACAGCAACCGCCTGAAGGACGAGTTCCTCGCCACCGTCACCCACGAACTGCGCACCCCGATGAGCGGGGTGATCGGTTCGCTGGAGCTGATGCAGACGGTGCCGATGGACGTCGAACTCGCCGAGTACCAGCGCACCGCCGCCGGTTCGGCGCGGGACATGATGCGGATGGTCAACGACATCCTCGCCCTCATCGAACTGCAGGCCGGCAAGCTCTACCCGCGCCGCGAGCCGTTCAGCCTGCGCGGCCTGTTCGACAGCCTGCGCGCGCAGTACGCGCCGCGCGCCGAGGAGAAGGGCCTGCGCTTCGCCCTGCAACTGGACGACAGCCTGCCGGACACCCTCGAAGGTGATGCCGGCAAGCTGGCCCAGGCGCTGGGCTACCTGGTCGACAACGCGATCAAGTTCACCGCCAGGGGCAGCGTGACCCTGCGCGTCGCCGCCGGGCGTACCCATGACGGGGTGGCGCTGCGGGTGGAAGTGATCGACACCGGCATCGGTTTCGACATGGCCGCCGGCAGCGACCTCTACCAGCGTTTCGTCCAGGCCGACAGCTCGTTGACCCGTGGCTACGGAGGCCTCGGCATCGGCCTGGCTCTGTGCCGCAAGCTGGTGGAGCTGCTTGGCGGCGAGCTGACCCACGAGTCCCGGCCGGGACAGGGCAGCCGCTTCCTCCTGCGCCTGCAACTGACCCAGCCGGCCCAGGGCCTGGCGCCGCCGCCGCGGCGCGCCGGCGGGCAGGCGGTGCGGCGTCCCGAGGAGTGCACGGTGCTGGTGGTGGAGGACAACGCCATCAACCAGTTGGTGACTCGCGGCATGCTGCTCAAGCTCGGCTACCGGGTGCGCACCGCCGACAACGGTAGCGAAGCCCTGGAGTTGCTGGCGCGCGAGCGGCCGGACGGCGTACTGCTCGACTGCCAGATGCCGGTGATGGACGGCTTCGCCACCTGTCGGGCGATCCGCGCGCTGCCCGGCTGCGCGGAACTGCCGGTGCTGGCGTTGACCGCCCACAGCCACAGCGGCGATCGCGAGCGCTGCCTGGCGGCGGGCATGAGCGACTACATGGCCAAGCCGGTCAAGTTCGAAGAGTTGCAGACCCTGCTGCACGATTGGCTGCTGTGCCAGCCGATCGTCACCAAGTCCGCCTGAAGCCGTTCCGCGGCTGGCTGAAATGCCGGCCTGCGCGACCTGTATGTCTCTTTAGGCAAAGCCTGAAGCGTGATTCACTGGGAAAAAGTGAATCCGGATTCAGTCATGGTCTATCGTGTCACCGAACGCCGCCTGCAACGCGATTCCGCGCTGCGCGAGCGCATCCTCCAGCTAGGCCTGCGGCGTGTCGCGGAGGGCGGTTTCGCCGCGCTGACCATGCAGGCCCTGGCCGACGACGCGGGGATTGCCACCGGCAGCCTGTACCGCCACTTCCGGGGCAAGGGCGAGCTGGCGGCGGAAATCTTCCGCCGCGCCAGCCAGCGTGAGGTCGATGCCCTGGCCGTGGTCCTGCGCGGTCCCGGCGCGCCCGCCTGGCGCCTGGCCGAGGGCTTGCGGCGCTTTGCCGCGCGCGCCTGGAGCAGCCAGCGGCTGGCCTTCGCCCTGATCGCCGAGCCGGTGGATCCTGAAGTCGACGAGCAGCGCCTGCGCTATCGCGAGGCCTACGCCGCACTGTTCGTCGAACTGCTCGAGGAGGGCCGGCGCAGTGGCGCATTCCAGCTTTCCCTGGTGCCGCTTGCCGCGGCCTGCCTGGTCGGGGCCATCGCCGAGGCGCTGGTCGGCCCCTTGTCTCCCCCGGCGCGCGCCGCTCGCGACAGCGGCCAGCCGGAACCGAGTCTGGAGCCGGTGAGTACGGCTCTGGTGAACTTCTGCCTGCGCGCGGTGGGCGCGCCTGTCTGCGAGGAACCCTCATGAACCTGCACCAGTACGCCGAAACCCACGAAGTGACCAACCAGGTACCGTCGCTGGATAGCGCCAACCTCTACCGCCTCGATCTGCCTCTCCAGGAGTGGGTGCGTCGCTACCAGGGCGGCTGGGCCGAGGAGCGCCTGCAGCGCTACGGTGAGCTGGCCGGCGGCCCGCTGATGGCGGCCGGCTTCCTGGCCAACCAGCACAAGCCGGAGTTCCATAGCCACGACCGCTACGGCAACCGCGTCGACCTGGTGGAGTTCCATCCCGCCTACCACGAGCTGATGCGCGCCGCCATCGAGCACGAACTGCCCTCGCTGCCCTGGACCGACCCGCGCCCCGGCGCCCAGGTGGCGCGGGCCGGGCTGTCCTACCTGCACAGCCAGGCGGAGGCCGGCACCGGTTGCCCGTTGACCATGACCTACGCCAGCGTGCCGGCGATTCGCCTGCAGGCGGACCTGGCCGAGAAATGGCTGCCGAAGATCCTCTCCCGCGAGTACGACCCGCGTAACGTGCCGATGGAGCAGAAGGCGGGCGTCACCATCGGCATGGCGATGACCGAGAAGCAGGGCGGCACCGACGTCCGGGCCAATACCACGCGGGCCTACCCGGTGGGGATTCCCGGGCCGGGGCAGGCCTACGAACTGGTCGGGCACAAGTGGTTCTGCTCGGCGCCGATGTGCGACGCCTTCCTCACCCTGGCCTACACCGACAAGGGCCTGACCTGCTTCCTGCTGCCGCGCCACCGGCCGGACGGCAGCCGCAACCAGTTCTACATCCAGCGCCTGAAGGACAAGCTGGGCAACTGGTCGAACGCCTCCAGCGAAATCGAGTATCGCGGCGCCCTGGCCTGGATGGTCGGCGAAGAGGGCCGTGGCGTGCCGACCATCATCGAGATGGTCGCCATGACCCGCTTCGACTGCATGATCGGCTCCAGCGCACTGATGCGTCAGGCGTTGACCCAGGCCGCCCACCACTGTGCCTACCGCAAGGTCGGCGGGCGGGTGCTGGCCGAGCAACCGCTGATGCAGAACGTGCTCGCCGACCTGGCCCTGGAAAGCGAGGCGGCGCTGGCCCTGACCCTGCGCATGGGGCATGCCCTGGACCGTGCCCACGACGAGCAGGAGGAGAAGTTCGCCCGCCTGGTCACCGCGGTGGGCAAGTACTGGATCTGCAAGCGTGCCCCGGCGATGATCAACGAAGCCTCCGAATGCATGGGCGGTGCCGGCTACGTCGAGGAAACCATCCTGCCGCGGCTGTACCGCGAGGCCCCGGTGAACTCGATCTGGGAAGGTTCCGGCAACGTGCAGTGCCTGGACGTGCTGCGTGCCCTGTCGAAGGAGCCGGGGGTGCTCGACGCGTTGTTCGCCGAACTGGGCGACGGCCATGGCGACGCCCGTCTCGCCGCGCACATCGGCAACCTCAAGGCGGCCTTCGCCGACACCGCCGACATCCAGTACCGCGCCCGCCAGCTCACCGAGGACGTGGCGATCGCCCTGCAGGCCAAGCTGTTGCTGGAAGCCGGCAACTCCGCGGTGTCCGACGCCTTCATCGGCAGTCGCCTGGGGGACGGCGGGCGGGTCTACGGCACCCTGCCGCGCGGCGTCGAGGTCGAGGCGCTGTTGGCTCGCGCCACCCCGCACCTGGCCTGAGGCGCGTCGCGATGCAGGCGCATCCGCGCTACCGGGAGCTGGTCGAGCAGGGCTTCGCCGCGGCCAGTTTCGTTGGCGACCTCGGCATCCGTCCGCTGGACTGCGGGCCGGGTTGGGTCGAAGCGGGGCTGGACATCCTGCCCCGCCACGCCCAGCAGAACGGCTTCATCCATGCCGGGGTCCAGGCGACCCTGGCCGACCATGCCGCCGGGGCCGCCGCCGCGACCCTGGTGGAGGAGGGGCAGACGGTGCTGACCCTGGAGTTCAAGCTCAACCTGTTGCGCCCGGCGCTTTGCCAGCGCCTGTTGTGTCGCGCCGAGGTGCTCAAGGCCGGGCGCCAGGTGACGGTGGTCGAGGCCGAGGTGTTCGCCGAGCGGGACGGTCGGCGGCGCCTGTTCAGCAAGGCCACCGTGACCATGGCGGTGGTGGCGCTGGCCGAATGAGGTAACGGGAGAAAAGCGCTGTGTTTTCCTGTCGGTACAGGCAAGATGTTTTCCATGCGAACCGACAGGAAGCCCACCATGAGTATCGATTCCGACGACGGGTTCGTCGTCGCCCGCACGGCCGAGGAGGCCGTCGACCGTCTTGCCGAGCTGCACCGCCAGGCCACCGCGGCGCTGAGCCAGGCGCTCAAGCGCTACATCAAGGAGCGCATCGAGCCGAGCGAGGCCGAGCGGCAGAACTTCCACTACCCGCAACTGCGCATCGGCTACCGCTGCCAGGGCGAGGTGCCGTCCACCACCCGCGCCTACGCCAAGGTCCAGGTGCCGGGCGAATACAGCGTCACCGTCACCCACCCCGACGCCTTCCGCAAGTACCTGCTGGAACAGTTGCGTCCGCTGATGGACGATTTCACCGTGCAGGTGCAGGTCGGCCCGAGCCAACAGGACATCCCCTATCCCTACGTGGTCGAGCAGGGCGACGAGCTGGCCGGCTCCGGGGTGACCGCCGCCGAGCTGGCGCGGGTGTTCCCCAGCACCGACCTGTCCGCCGCTTCCGACGACATCGCCGACGGCCTCTACGAATGGGAACGCGCCGACCAGTTGCCGCTGGCGCTGTTCGACGCCGCGCGGGTGGACTTCTCCCTGCGCCGCCTGGTGCACTACACCGGCAGCGACTGGCGCCACGTGCAGCCGTGGATCCTGCTGACCAACTACCACCGCTACGTCGACCAGTTCATCCGCCTCGGCCTGACCCGCCTGCGCGAGGACCCGCGCTTCGTGCGCATGGTCCTGCCGGGCAACGTGATCATCGAACGCGGGATGGACGAAGGCGAGGCCAACGCCATCGTCGCCGGGGTGGTCTGGCACCGCTACCAGATGCCGGCCTACCACCTGATCGCCGCCGATGGCGACGGCATCACCCTGGTCAACATCGGGGTCGGCCCGTCCAACGCGAAGAACATCACCGACCACCTGGCGGTGTTGCGTCCGCATTGCTGGCTGATGATCGGCCACTGCGGCGGCCTGCGGCAGTCGCAGACCATCGGCGACTACGTACTGGCGCACGCCTACATGCGCCGCGACGGCATCCTCGACCGCGCGCTGCCGCCGCACATCCCGATCCCGGCGCTGGCCGAAGTCCAGGTCGCCTTGCAGGAAGCCGCCGCCGAAGTCACCGGCGAGCGCGGCGAGTCGCTCAAGCGACGCTTGCGCACCGGCACCGTGCTCACCTACGACGACCGCAACTGGGAGCTGCGCTGGGCCCAGGAGCGGCCACTGATCAACCTGGCGCGGGCCATCGCGGTGGACATGGAGAGCGGCACCATCGCCGCCCAGGGCTACCGCCTGCGGGTGCCCTACGGCACGTTGCTGTGCGTCTCGGACAAGCCGCTGCACAGCGAGATCAAGCTGCCCGGCTCGGCCAACGCCTTCTACGAGCGCGCGGTGAACCAGCACCTGCGGATCGGCATCGCCGCCCTCGACCTGTTGCGCAGCCAGCTCAACTCGCTGCACTCGCGCAAGCTGCGGAGTTTCGACGAGCCGCCGTTCCGTTGATCGGACGCGCCGCGGTTTCCGTGCGGAAACCGCGGCGCGCTTCTACGCCTTGCGGCGCCGAGGCCCTACAATGATGGCCCTTCGCCCTGCGTGGAACCGCGGCGCCCTCTGCCGGTCGGAACGACCACGCCTGCCATCGATGTGAGCCCCATGCCGTTCAGCGTCCCCACTCATCTCAGCAACCCGCTCCGTCGCTTCGCCCGCCGCCTGGTGCCCGATGCCGCGCCGGAAGTGGCAGCGCCGTTGCCGATGCCGGAAAGCCTGGCCGGCGAACCGTGGTTCTCGGTCGGGCGGGCGGTCGAGGCCCTCGGCGGCGAGCGGGTCGATGGCTGGATCCTGGAAGAATGGCGTGGCTTGGCCCTGCGCGCGCGTTTCAGCGCTTGCTGGCGCGATCCGCGCGGCAACCTGTGGAATGTCCTGCCGCAGGCGGGCGCCATCGCTTTCCTGGCCGACCCGCAGCGGCGCTACGAAGGCGTGCCGCTGGCCGACCAGTACCAGGCGCTCAGCCGCGATGTCCTGCTGGAAGACTACCTCGGCCTGCGGCGCCAACTGGCCCGCGCCGGCCTGGACGACGAGGCCCGCGAGCGCCTGGCCGGGATGGCCGCGCGCCTGGAAAGCTGGCTGGCCCTGGGCGGCCGTGGCGACCAGGCTTGTCCGTGCGGCAGCGGCAAGCGCTACCGCAACTGCTGCTCCCGCCTGGTGGCCTCGGCCTCCTGAGCGACGTTGCGCGGTGCGACGCGCCACTGCTCGCCGGGTTTCGGCGTGCCGAAGGTCGCCGGGTCCACGCCTTGGCTGCGCAGTGCCGCCTGGAGCGCCTTGGGCGGGTCGTCCTGCTGTTCGTCGGTGAGATTGAAGGTACCGAAGTGGATGGCCATGCTGGTCTGCGCCTGCAGCGTGCGATGGGCCTGCACCGCGTCGTCGGGATTCATGTGGTGGTCGCGCATGAACCAGCGCGGCTCGTAGGCGCCGATCGGCAGGGCGGCGAAACGCATCGCCCCGAAGCGCTGGTTGATCAGCCCGAACTCCGGGCCGAGCCCGGTATCGCCGGGAAACAGCAGCGGGCCATCCGGCGAGTCGATGACGAAGCCGAGCCAGAGCGTGCGGTTGGTGTCGCTGCGGGTGCGCGACGACCAGTGCTGCACCGGTACGCCATGCAGCGTCAGGCCAGCGCCCAGCGGCACGGCCTGCCACCAGTCGATCTCCACGACGTCGGCGAAACCTGTCTGGCGGATCAGCCCGGCGTTGCCCAGGCCGCTGACCACCTTGGCCGTCGGCCAGCGCCGGTGGAGCTGGCGCAGGGTTTCCAGGTCGAGGTGGTCGTAGTGGTTGTGGCTCACCAGCACCAGGTCGATCGGTGGCAACTGGTCGAGCGTCAACCCGGGCGGATGGTGGCGCTTCGGGCCGATGAAGGCGAGCGGGCTGACCCGTTGCGACCAGACCGGGTCGGTGAGGATGTTCAGGCCGCGGTGCTGGATCAGCAGGGTGGCGTGGTTGATGTAGGTGACCCGCAGTTCTTCGCCGCGGGCACGCTCGTCCACCCTTGGCGGCGTTGCCGTCGGCGGCAGGGCGACCCACGGGCGTTGCGGCGGGCGGTTCCACTGCCACTTGAGCAGGTCGCGCAGGCTCTTGTGCGCGGTCGGCTGGATATTGCGGAAACGTTCGCCGTCGAAATGGTCCGAAGGCGGACCCTGATAGGCGCTGCCAGCGCAGCCGGCCAGGGTCAGCAGGCTGATCAGCCAGGTGGGACGCAGGGAGGGCATGAGGGGATGCTCTTGCGGTCAGGCTCTCGGACAACCTAGCATGCCGCCCGGTACCCCGATCAAGCCAACTCGTTTCCAGTCATGTCCCGTCCCCCGCGTCCTTCCCCGCGTCATCCCGTCCGCCCTGCGCCACGCCGGGTGGCCAAGGCGCCGCCGAGCGAGCCGAAGCTGCTGCTGTTCAACAAGCCGTTCGACGTACTGACCCAGTTCAACGACGAGCAAGGGCGTTCGACCCTCAAGGACTTCATCCCGGTGCCGGGCGTGTATCCGGCCGGGCGCCTGGACCGCGACAGCGAGGGCCTGTTGCTGCTGACCAACGACGGTCGCCTGCAGGCGCGCATCGCCGACCCCCGGCACAAGCTGCCGAAGACCTACTGGGTGCAGGTCGAAGGTACGCCGGACGAGAAGCAATTGCGGCGCCTGCGCGAGGGCGTGACGCTCAACGACGGCCCGACGCTGCCCGCCGAGGCGCGTCTGCTGGATGAGCCGACGTTGTGGGAGCGGGTGCCGCCGGTGCGTTTTCGCAAGTCGGTGCCGACCCACTGGCTGGAACTGGTGATCCGCGAGGGGCGCAATCGCCAGGTGCGGCGGATGACGGCGGCGGTGGGCTTGCCGACGCTGCGGCTGGTGCGGGTGCGGATCGGCCCCTGGAGCCTGGATGGCCTGGGCCTCGGGGAATGGCGGGAAGTGCCGGCGCGGCTGGACTGACGAGAGGGGCGTCGTCCAGCGGGCGCGGAACGATCAGTAGTACGACTTGATCACGGCGATGCCACGACCCATCACGTCGCGCCAGGCGTCGCGGGTCTCGGCGTCGCAGTCGCGGTCGTGCTCGGCGACCGCCATCAGCAGGGCGTCCAGCCACAGGTCGTAGAGTTCCGGGCGGATATCCAGCGCGGCGCGCGAATGGCTGGCGCCGAGGGCGCGCAGCTTGCTGTCGGACATGCCGCGGGCGTACATCACCAGGTTCATGATCCCGGCACGCAGCAGGTGTTTCTGCGCAGTCATGTCGGTGGTGGCGAACTTGGCGCGAATCTGCGGGGAACTGGCAAGGAAATGCCGGTAGAAATCATCGAAGAATCCGGTGCTGGCACAGCAGCGTCCATAACTCTGCATGACGCGGTCGGCGGCGTTCATGGCGACTCCCTTGTTCTAGGCAATGGCAAGGCGAGCCGGCCCCGTTGGCCGGGGCCGGCGGATGATTACGAATGGTTGGATGACGCGCGTGGCGCCGGGGTTACATGCCCGCGCCTTCGAGGCTGCCGATGACCAGGCCCTTGATGATGAAGCCCAGTACGCCCAGGCCGAGGGCGAAGAACAGGATCAGGGTTCCGAACTTGCCGGCTTTCGACTTCTTCGCCAGGTCCCACACGATGAAAGCCATGAACAGGATAAGCACGGTCACCAGACCGGTCATCATCCACTCTTCGAACAGTTCGGGATCCATTGGCAACCTCCGGATTTTCAAGCAAACGAAGTCCGGCTCGCGGTCGGACGGAGCGTGCCATGGGGGGCGGGCAAGGCGTTTATCGTTCTACGAGCAGGCTGCTCTTTATATGCGGGGGCCACGCGGGCATGACAACTGAAACAGGCTGCCGATTATACGGCATGCCGCCTGTTCCGTGTCATGTCCCAGGTCTCGCTACGATCAATCGCGCAGGTGCTCCAGCGGCAGTTCGGTACTCGCCAGCACCTGGTTGAGGACGAAGCTGGAGCGCACGCTGGAGACCCCCTCGATGCGCGTCAGGGTACCCAGCAGGAGCTTCTGGTAGTGGTCCATGTCCGGCACCACGACCTTCAACTGGTAGTCCGCGTCCATCCCGGTGACCAGGCTGCACTCCAGCACTTCCGGGCATTTGCCGATGACTTCCTGAAAATGTTCGAAGCGTTCCGGGGTGTGTCGGTCCATGCCTATGAGGACGAAGGCGGTGAGGCTCAGGCCGAGCTTCTTGCGGTCCAGCAAGGCTACCTGGCGGACGATGTAGCCGTCGTCCTCGAGCTGCTTGACCCGTCGCGAACAGGGCGATGGCGACAGGCCTATCCGTTCTGCCAGTTCCTGGTTGGAGATGCGTGCGTCGCGCTGGAGTTCTTCGAGGATACGCAGGTCGTAGCGATCGAGTTTGTTCATGGCGAGGATTTCTTTCAGGTTGATTGCCATTGGCAAGGTGAATTTGAGTGATTTATTGCGCAATCAAGGTTCTGGTGAGCAATATTAGCAATCATTGGTCGCGCCTGGCGACGTATTCTTTTACCCAGATTCACGGCCCGGACATCTCGTCCATCACGGCTCGCCCAATCAGGCCAGCCGTGGCCGCCGACCCTACAGGGTTGCGCCGGCCTCCGGGTTGCACACCGCCCAGAAGGTGGAGTGAGGTGAGCCGTCGCCAACAGCGCCGAGCCAGGACAGTTACCCCAGAAGGGAGGTCGACGGGCCTCCCTTTTTCTTTGCCCGCGATCCGGCCCGTGCCGCGCTTTTACCCATTCTTTACCCGGCGTTTACCCACCCTTGGCGGAAAACGGCGGAAAGTCGTTCCCGGGATCATTCGAACGTGGCCGGGCGGCCAGGCCCGGGGCGAGGCAGACGATGAACGGTGGATGGTGGCGAATGCTCGGGGTGGGCGCTCTCTCGCTGAGCCTGTGCGTCCAGGCGCAGGCCGACGACGGCCGAGGGGGACGCGGCGGACCCGGCGGCGAGCGCGGTGTTGCCCACGGACAACCGGGACCTGGCCGCGGCGAAGCGTACGGCGGCAGTTGGGGACCGCATCCCGACTGGCGTCCGGGCCGGGTGGTGGAGGCCTTGCCGCGCGGACACCTGCGGGTGCCCTATCGCGGCGGCGAGTATTTCTTCCACGACGGCTACTGGTACCGACCCGACGGCCCGCGCTATGTGCTGGTCGTGCCGCCCCGCGGGGTGCGCGTCCGCAGCCTGCCACCCTATGCGGAGCAGGTCTGGCTGGGCAGCGTGCTGTACTTCCTTGCCGCCGGTACTTACTACCTGTGGCATGCCGACACCCGTGAGTACGAAGTGGTCAGCCCGCCGCCGCGGGCAGCGGGGCCCGGTTATCCGGTCAGCGTGCCGGCCACCGGCTACGACGTGGTGGCCTACCCCGCGCGCGGCCAGGGGCCCGACCAGCAGAGCCGCGACCGCTACGAGTGCCACCGCTGGGCGGTGGGCGAGAGCGGCTTCGACCCGGCGGGGGCGACCTACGCGCCGGCCGCCGAGGTCGCCAACGGCTACCGCCGGGCCATGGCCGCCTGCCTGAGCGGGCGCGGCTACAGCGTCAACTGACGGTTTCCTTGCCGACCACTTCCTGCGGGTCGGCATGGATCAGCACCTCGGCCTTCGGGTATTCGCGCTTGATCGCCAGCACTGCGCGGTCGGTCAGGGCGTGGGCCACCGACAGGCTCAGCTCGCCGGGCAGCTCGAGGTGCAACTGGACGAACCAGTGGTTGCCGGAGATCCGCGTGCGCACGTCGTGCGCGCCGAGCACTCCCGGCACGCTGCAGGCGAGTTCGCGCATGCGCTCGCTGATGTCGGTAGGCAGTTCCCGGTCCATCAGGATCGACACCGACTCGCGAGCGATCTGCAGGGCGCTCCAGAGGATGTACAGGGCGATGCCCAGGCCGAACAGGCCGTCGCTCTGTGGCCAGCCGTAGCGGGCCAGGAGCAGTGCCACGAGGATGCTGGCGTTGAGCAGCAGGTCCGAGCGGTAGTGCAGCGAGTCGGCGCGTATCGCGGTGGAACCGGTGCGGCGGATGACGTGGGTCTGGAAGGCCAGGAGAAGGGCCGTGAGCAGCAGCGACAGCAGCATCACCGCGATGCCCCAGGTGGCCGCGCCGAGGGGCTGCGGGTCGCGCAATTGCTCGACCGCCTGGATAGCCACCAGCACCGCGCTGGCACCGATGAACATGGCCTGGGCCAGGCCGGCCAGGGCCTCGGCCTTGCCGTGGCCGTAGCGGTGGTCGTCGTCGGCCGGGCGTAGCGAATAGTGCACCGCCAGCAGGTTGAGCAGCGAGGCGGCACTGTCCAGCAGGGAGTCGGTGAGGCCGGCGAGCAGGCTCACCGAACCGCTCAGCCACCAGGCAATGGCCTTGCCGATGACCAGGGTGACGGCGACACCGAGCGAGGCCAGGGTGGCCAGGCGCAGCAGGCGGGCGTGCGGGGAATCGGGACTCATGGGGCGCTTCTGTCAGGAGGGACGGCGCCACTGTAAACCAACCGGGCGGCGACCGGGCACTGACGCACGGTCGCCCTCGGAGGGCGGATCAGGCGGCCGGCTTCAGGCCATAGGCCGCCAGTTGCTCGACGCTGCCGCTGTGGCGGATGAGGCGCGGGTCGTCGAGCGGCAGTTCACGGCCGATCTCGCGTTCGAGGATGGCCTTGAGCTTGCGGTTGTCGACCTTGCCGTCCGCGCCGACGGCATCCTTGAGCACTTCCGGGGCGACCGAGTACTTGGCGTCGGGCAGGTAGATGGCGCCGGTGGCGAAGTCGACGCCGAAGGCGATCAGGCCGGGGATGATATAGAACAGCAGGCCGATGGCGTCGAAGGCGACGATGGCCGGATCGATGCGACCGTCGATCTGGCCGCGTCGCTCGGGGTAGAACAGCGTACCGCAGGCCGACAACTGGCTCAGCAGGGCTGCACTGAGAACGGCACAGGAAACGCGGGTGGCAAGGCGCATGTATGACCTCCGGGTGAACATGACGGCGAACTATAGCAATCGACCAGCGTTCGGCAATCTTCTGCCGCGACGATGACGATAAGACCGTCGAAAGCGCCTGCCGGTTCGCCGGTATACTTCGTCGGTCAGTCCGGAGCCAGCATGATTCCCCTACCCATCGACGCCGTTGTTCCCGCCCTGCGCCAGGCCCTTGGCGCACAACACCAGGCCGTCCTGGAAGCCCCGCCGGGTGCCGGCAAGACCACCCGGGTGCCGCTGGCCCTGCTCGACGAGCCCTGGCTCGCCGGCCAACGCATCCTCATGCTCGAACCGCGACGCCTGGCGGCGCGGGCCGCGGCCGAGCGGCTGGCCGCCGAGCTGGGCGAAAAGGTCGGCGAGACCGTCGGCTACCGGATCCGCCTGGAGAGCAGGGTCGGCCCGAAGACCCGCATCGAAGTGGTCACCGAGGGTATCCTTGCCCGTCGCCTGCAAGACGACCCGGCGCTGGACGGTGTCGGCCTGGTGATCTTCGACGAATTCCACGTTTTGCCATTTGCACCGAATTAACCTGCTTTTTTTGTCAAAAAATAGAACATTCTCCTGCCACAACTGACCTCCCTCCAGAACATCTCCCCAGCCTTATTAGTCGCTTGTCGCTCCCTGACCAGCCCAGATGAGATCCACAATCCTAACGCCGGTAGGTGCCAAGGTCTCGAATCTGGTTTACCAGATTAAGTCTTTCACAAAGCCCGAGTTCAACAACGTCGCCTCATACTGACCTGTGTAGACACTCATCAGCGGGCACCACAGCTTCGGCCTTTGGTATGCACCCAAACGGAGTCCTATGTGATGGATCAATTTCGCAGTTCTTAGTCGCAGAAATAACTTTGGTGTCACTATGATGGCGTTGTACCTTGGCCATCCACAAATGCATAAGGATCTGCACATGACGATGATTTCGGGCTATAAGTTGAAGGTGGGTGGTTTCCTTCAGGCTGACATTTTGCTTACCAGCTCAAATAAGAGGATGCGTCCATCGCAGATTCCATCCTTCAAGCCTGATGCCGGAAGCCCTGCATTGCGTGCTCACGCCGTGGCTGGTTTGTGTCAAAAAATTCTCGTGGTGAACGATCACTTCGCTGTAGCTTTCGCCGGGGATGTGCGAACGATTCAGGCGATTGTACGGCTTATCGAGAGGCTAGTAGATGAGCACCCCGTATTGACGGGAAAACGTTTTTCGGATGCAGTACTTGCCGACGATACCATCGATAGTGCAAAGATCAGAATTATCGCTCTAAGTGTTGAGGGGAATGAAATCCACATATCTAATGTTTATGCGGATTGCGGGCATCGCAATGAAAACTTTGAGCTTTGGGTTGGTGGGTCTGGTGCGGGTCATGTAAGGTCGCATTATCAGGATTACCCGCCACATGCGTTTGATGTTCTTGAAGAAGATATTGTGGTGCAGGGTACCTGCATGGCTCTCGATCAATTTGCAAACCATTTAAAGAATGAATTTGAGGGTAAGTATAAGTCGGAGTCGATTGCGAGTCTGTTTGGAGGCGGTTACGAGGTAGTGGCATTTTATGATGGGCGGTTTCAAAAGATTTCTAATATCGTTTATGCCTTTGCGGATGCAGAACTTGATGCTGAGGGAGTGCTGCAAGTCGACTTTCCAAAATGTCTGATTAAGTCCGAATATAAAGGTGAGGACTTAAAAATCAGGAGCGTTGAGTTGCATTTTGATGAGGAGTTCGATGAATATGTCCCTGTTAATGACCGAACCTTCACGATAGCGCCTGTGTCACGCTATGAAGAGACTATGGTTGAAGATGATATCGATGACTTGAGGTTTAGGGGGCATTTCCTTTGCTTCTTGATAAATTACAAGACTGATAAAGGCGCCATGACTATACCTTTTATCAAAAAATACGAAAATGATTTTAATTTTTTGTATAAGGCATTCATGGCCAGCGTGAAACCTGGGTTTGCTCAAATAAACTACTCAGATATATTTCGTGGTGAAGTGAGTGATTACGTGCTGGGGTTCATGGAGCAAGTTGAAGCTAGCTTCAACTCTGAGTAAGTCAAGATTTGGTTTGCCCAGCGTTGGTTTATGCCCCTAAGGCAAGTAGATACAAAAAGCCACCTTGCGGTGGCTTCAAGTGGTAGGGGGGAGCGAATAGGCCTGCGCCACGTTCGGTCTGATTTTATGGGCTTAGCTCAGCTCCCAGTGACCCTCATCTTTCTTTGTTATTCCTGCGCGCTGGTCAGGTTTGTGCCGATGCCGGACGATGTAGAACAGATCCCGGAACACTTTCGTCACGTCGGCTACATAGCTGTGGCCTAAGCCGAACATGTCCCTACCAGCACTGGAGACATCGATAGTCGACAGGTGATCCATGACCAGAGGTGGGTTGGCGCCGCCCGCCCTTGGATTGCTGTGCACAAGCTGAGACGCAGTGATAGCTCGATCGTTGCGGGACGCATAAAGCGTTACTTGCTCGTACAGGTTAAACACCCGCCCAAACTGCTTGAAGCGCTTGGCGTCGACGTCGGGAGCCGCAAGGATGATCTGGCTGATCGGGGTAGCGCCCGGCTTGTTCTCCCAGTTTTCCAGTACAGCGAGAAGAGCCCGATTACCCATGCTGTGGGCGACAATGTGCAACGACGTCAGGCCCAGGTTTTCTGTGACGTTCGTCAGATACTCCTTCAGATGGGCTGCTGACCAATCTACCGTCGCCTCGTCGGCAGGGTAGCCAGTCGTACTGCCAAGCGACGCCCAGGAAAAGCACAGCATTAGACCTGGGAATTTGAGGTCATGGCACAGCTGTGCAGACCGCCACAATGCCGCGTCGAAAGTCACGTTGTACCCGTGGATGAATAGCAAGCCTTCACGGCCAGTGGATGTTTCGCTGATCTTCGCGAGATAGGTCTTGGCGTTGTTGTACCATTCTTCCAGCTCAAAAAGAGCAGACTCGTGGATGACAATATGCTTGTTGGGGTTCCCCTTTGAGGTAGAAGGCCACAACACGGGCCGTTCCAGTTTGCCTTCCTTATGGATGTGAGGGATGGACACCTCTGCGATGCCATAGGACACGACATCATCACTGCGGAACCCGCCAAACCTCACAGTCCTTGGCGATTCCAACAGGCGATCCGTTCCGAAGTAGACGGCGTATTTCGTAAATTTCTGATCGACCGGAGCTCGGCTATAGTGGGTGGGTAACCGTTCGCTGCTGAGCGAGGCTCCAATGCTGTAATCGTCTTGGGCGATTAGTTCTTCGTACTCCACCATATCTTCAGGGACGCTGATCACTAGCTTGACTGCGGCTTTGAAGCTCGGTTGCCGGATCGTCGACAACGTCGACGCGTACCCCTCGCTCAGTAGCCGTTTTGCCTCCACAACGTCTGTCAGTAACTTCAGCTCATCCACTCGTTGGAGGAGCTGCGTAAAGACCATCTTTGCCCTGCTGCCTGAAACTCTGTCGTGCAGGACATCAATGAACATACCCGCCGGCGCCTTTCTCCAGCACAGGAGCAACTGCGATGAACTCAGTATCCGCTTGTGTGAGTTATAGGTGGCGAAGTTGATGTAGAGAATCGCAAGCGCGATCTTGAGGTCGACCGGACTCCGGGCAGGCATATCCATATGTAAGCTCTGTTGAAAAAAGCTTAATCTAGTGCCGCTTTGCCATCATGGCAACCTGGCCTGTCTAGCAGTCATGCTCTGCCGATTGCCCCGAACCACCTGGATCGCCAGTTCGCCTCGGATCGCGCCAATCGGCACTGTGTCTCGGACATGACCTACGTGCAGACGACCCAAGGACGGCTGTATCTGGCCGTCGTGCTCGATCTCTATTCACGCGCTGTCGTCGGCTGGGCGACGCAACATCGTATGCAGCAGGCCCTAGTGCATGCCGCTCTGGAGATGACCGTTGCACGCTGACAGCCGAAAGAACCAGTGCTGCGCACTCGGAACGTGGCAGCCAATACTGGGCGTATGATTACCAGGCCTTGCTTCGGCGATATCGAATTGTGCCCAGCCATTCACGTCCGCGGAATTGCTGGGATAACGCCGCGATGGAGAGCTTCTTCCGTTCGCTGAAGGCTGAGCGGGTGTACCTGACTCGCTACGCCAGCCACCAAGAGGCGAAAACCGACCAGTTCGACTACATCGGCTTTTAATCACCGCCGTCGCCACTCGACGTTGGGCTATCTCAGTCCGATGGAGTTTGAGCAGCGAAATGCGAGCAGTAGCTCTTAACTACCTGTTCCGGGACAGATCAGCCTTGGATCCCTCCTGCGGGGTGAGCAGGGGCGCTCTGAAATTTTGGCGCTTATCCCTCATGCCCCTGGTGCTTGCCGCCTCCGTCTGCGCATATTGGGCAGTGAGCTTACTGAGCCGCTGGAGTAGGAGCTCGTCATTGAAACCGCAGGCGAGGTTGATTCGCTCAACTTCGAACTGACCTGCCCCCAGTTTTAGTACCGCTGCCTAGTTAGTAGGCCCTGGGGTTGATATTAATTTTTCCTGCTTCAGCTGCTGCTGGCGAGTTCGCCAACTTGCAGCAAATTCTGCTGGGGTGAGATTGCCAATCGCGCTGTGCGGTCGGTGTTCGTTGTAATCCCGCCGCCAGGCCGCGATGCGGATTCTCGCTTCGGCCAGCGAACAGAACCAGTGCTCATTGAGGCATTCGTCCCGGAACTTACCGTTGAACGACTCGATGAAGGCATTCTGCGTGGGCTTACCAGGCTGAATCAGCTTCAGCTTGATGTCGCGCTGATAGGCCCATTGATCGAGTGCCTTGCCGGTGAACTCGGGCCCCTGGTCGGTGCGGATCGCTTTCGGGTAGCCGCGAAACCGCGCCATCTCGTCCAGCGCCCGTGTGACGCGAAAGCCGCTGATACCGTGCTCCACCAGGATGCCGACCGACTCCTTGGTGAAGTCATCGACCACCGTCAGGCATTTGATCCACCGCCCGGTGCTCAGTGCATCGAAGACGAAGTCCATCGACCAGACCTGGTTTGGTGCGCTCGGCAAACTCAGACGTTCGCGCTCCACCGCGATGCCATGGCGGCGCCGCCGTTTCACCATCAAGCCAGCAGCGCGGTACAGGCGATAGATCCGCTTGTGGTTGACCTGCACGCCAGCACGCCGCAGCAGGATGTGCAGGCGGCGATAGCCAAAGCGCCGGCGCTCTTGGGCCAGTTCCACCAGTTGGGCTTGCAGCTCGGTGTTTTGCATACTGGCTCGCGGCTGGTAGCGCAACACCGAGCGGGACAGCCCGATCAACTGACAGGCACGACGTTCGGAAATGCCGGTTCGCGCCTGCATCTCCTGCACCGCCTCCCGCCGTGCTGTCGGGCTTACCCTTTTCCCCGGGCGACCACTTTCAGCGACTCGATGTCGAGGTGGGCCTCGGCGAGCAACTTCTTCAATCGGCTATTTTCCAGTTCAAGATCCTTCAACCGTTTGGCGTCCGCCACGGTCATACCGCCAAACTTGGCCCGCCAGGTGTAGAACGAGGCATCACTGAAGCCGTGTCGGCGACACAGTTCCTTCACCGGCACACCGGCCTCCGCCTGCTTGAGGAAGTCGAGAATCTGCTCTTCGGTAAAACGCTTTTTCACTGCCGTCTCCTGCTCGGAAAACGGACTCTACTAAGTTTGACGTGGTACTGAAATCGGGGGCAGGTCACCGATATTGAGTTCTGTGCCAGCCTGGTTATAGAGTCTTAGTGTAAAAGTGGTTTTAAATCCAAAATCATCCCAGTTGTCTGAGAATAAGACAGCCGTATTTCGAAGGCCGCTATTTATGCTGGCTCTATATGAGGCTTTAATAAAGATAAAACTCATGGTCGCGTCCTTTCGTAGGTGTAGGCGTGAGTTTTCGCCTTCAGGTAGATTAGTATGTAACCGAGATTATCTTATTAGCGCTAGCTCTTTCAAAGCTATTGATTGCTGCTTGGTGGGGCGGAGTGATTAGTCAAGGAAAGGTATACTGACTGACTTCGTTAGGAGCCCCCATGATCCAGCTGCCCATCGATGCCGCAATCCCCTCTCTGCGCCAGGCCCTGGCTGACCACGACTCCGTCGTATTACAGGCCCCACCAGGTGCCGGTAAGACCACACGCGTTCCCCTCGCTTTGCTGAACGAGCCATGGTTGGCCGATCAGAGCATCCTAATGCTCCAGCCTCGCCGGGTGGCTGCACGTGCCGCTGCTGAGCGCATGGCCAGTGAGCTGGGCGAGAAGGTGGGTGAGACCGTTGGTTACCGTATTCGCCTGGAGAGTCGGGTCGGCCCGAGTACGCGGATCGAGGTAGTCACTGAAGGGATCCTTGCGCGCCGGCTCCAGGATGACCCTTCGCTGGAGGGTGTCGGTCTCGTCATATTCGATGAGTTCCACCTTCGGAGCTTGGACTCTGATTTGGCCCTTGCGCTATGCCTGAATGGCCGTGAGCTGTTCCGTGATGACCAGCCACTGAAGCTTCTAGTGATGTCGGCGACCTTGGAGGGAGCTCGTCTTTCAAATCTCCTGGGTGATGCTCCGGTCGTGACCAGTGAGGGACGGATGTTCCCCGTCGACACTGTATGGGGTCAGCCCTACCAGACCGGTGAGTACATCGAGCCCAAGGTTGTCCGAGCCTGCCTCGATGCTGTCCATGATCAACAAGGCAGCATTCTGGTCTTCCTGCCCGGCCAGGCCGAAATCCGCCACGTGCATCAGGAGCTCAGCGACAAACTCGCGGGGCGTGATGACCTTCTGTTGTGTGCTCTGCATGGCGAGCTGGATCTGAGTGCCCAGCGCGCGGCTATCGAACCGGCGCCACCGGGCAAGCGCAAGATCGTGCTGGCGACCAACATTGCTGAGACGAGCTTGACCATTGAGGGTGTGCGCGTAGTGATCGACTCCGGTCTGGAGCGGGTGCCACGGTTTGACCCGTCAAGCGGAATGAACCGCCTCGCGACACAACGCATATCCCAGGCCAGTGCCGCTCAGCGTGCCGGCCGCGCAGGGCGCCTGGAGCCGGGCGTATGCTACCGCTTGTGGTCGGAGAGCCAGCATGAGCAGTTGCCTGCCTACGGCACGGCGGAAATCCTCCAGGCCGATCTGGCCGGGCTGGCCCTGCAACTGGCGCGCTGGGGCGTGGCGCCGGAGGAGCTGGCCTGGCTCGACGCGCCGCCCGCGGCGGCCTACGCCCAGGCCCGCGAGCTGCTCGGGCGGCTGGGGGCGCTGTACGCCAGCGGCGCGTTGAGTGCCCATGGCCAGGCGATGGCCGAATTGCCGACCCATCCGCGCATTGCCCACCTGCTGCTGCGCGGCCAGGCCCTCGGCCTTGGCGAACTGGCTTGCGACGTAGCGGCGCTGCTCGGCGAACGTGACATACAGCGTGGCGGCGGCGCCGACCTGCACAGCCGTCTCGCCCTGCTCGCCGGCGAGGCCCGCACTGGCGCCTCGCGCGGCGCGGTACAGCGCGCCCGGCAACTGGCCCGGCAGTTCCGCGGTTACCTGCGCGGCGCCGCCAGCGAGGCGGTCGTCGATCCCGGTCATCCGCGTTGGCTGGGTTGCCTGCTGGCCTTCGCCTATCCCGACCGCATCGCTCGCCAGCGCCGCGCCGGTGGCGGCGACTACCGGCTGGCCAATGGACGCGCTGCGCAGTTCGGCGAACCGGACAGCCTGATGAAGCAGCCCTGGCTGGTGATCGCCGATCTGGGCAGCCGCCAGGGCCAGCGCGAAGAGCGGATCTACCTGGCCGCCGAACTCGATCCGAGGTTGTTCGATACGGTCCTGGCGGAGCAGGTCAGCCAGCGCGACGAGCTGCAGTGGGACGAGCGCGAAGGCGTGCTGCGCGCCGAGCGCCAGCGCCGGGTCGGCGAACTGGTGCTGTCCAGCGAGGCGCTACCCGGCCTCGACGAAGCGGCGCGCAGCCAGGCGCTGCTCGGCCTGGTCCGGCGCAAGGGCCTGGAGTTGTTGCCCTGGACCCCGGAACTGCGCCAGTGGCAGGCGCGCATCGGCTTGCTGCGCCGGCTGGACCTGGAAGACAAGGGCGAGAGCGAGTGGCCGGACGTCAGCGACGCCGCGTTGCTGGAACGGTTGGAGGAATGGTTGCCGGCCTATCTCGGCAAGGTCACCCGCCTGGCTCACTTCGCCAACCTCGACCTGGCTTCGATCCTCGCCGGGCTGTTGCCCTGGCCATTACCGCAGCGTCTCGACGAGTGGGCGCCGAAAACCCTGGAAGTCCCCTCCGGCTCGCGCATCCGCCTGGACTACAGCGAAACCCCGCCGATCCTCGCGGTGCGCCTGCAGGAACTGTTCGGCCTCGGCGACACTCCGCGCATCGCCCAGGGCCGCCTGGCAGTGAAGCTGCACCTGCTGTCACCCGCGCATCGCCCGGTGCAGGTGACCCAGGACCTGGCGAACTTCTGGCGCAGCACCTATGCGGAAGTCAAGAAGGACCTGAAGGGACGCTATCCGAAGCATTATTGGCCGGACGACCCGCTGGTGGCCGAGGCCACTGCCCGGGCCAAGCCACGCAAGTAGTCGACGGCGCTCAGAGCACCCGGGTCAGGTCGTCGTCGAGGAAGTGCCGGAAACTCAGGCGCTGGCCGTCGGCGAAGTCGAAGTGGCTGTCCAGGGTCGGGCCGTTGAGGACGAACTCCAGGGCCAGCAGGCGCACACCGACCAGGCCGCGCTGCCGGCCGAGGTCGTGCAGGCGGTACTCGCCCGGGCCTTCGTCGTTCTCGCAGGGCCGCGGCGCTTCGCCGCTGCGCCAGAACACCGTCTCGCCCTCGAAGTAGAGGCGATACCAGCGTTGCTCGAACTGCAGGTAGACCACGTTCACCGGATCGGCTGGACGGCCTTCCCACCACCATTCCTGGATCAGCAGCGACTGGCAGACCTGTCCGCGCAGGGCGGGCTGTTCGCCGTTGATCGTGCAGCAGGGGATGGCGGTATGCATCGGGCTCCTCCTCCGGGGTCGGTTCACAGCAGGGACAGGTCGGCGCCGTCGCTCCGCAACTGGTCGTAGGCCTGGTCCAGGCGGTCGCGCAGCGCTTCGGCGCCGGGAATGTGGCGCGAGACGATCATCCGCAGCGGCAGGCGGTACAGTTCCTGGCTTGCCAACGCCTGGCGGCTGGCCGCTTCCACCGGCGCCTGGTAGTCGAGCAGGTAGTCGCCGCGCCCGAGTTCGAGCATGCGCAAGGCGGCGTGGTGGGTGCCGGTGCGGTACAGGCGCAGGTGCAGGTTGGGGTCCTGGATGAAGTCGGTGACCGGTTTCCAGTAGCTGTAGCCGCTGATCAGGATCAGCCGGCGTCCGGCCAGGTCCTGGGGAACCCGCGGTGCCGGATGGTGCGCCGGGTAGTACAGGTTCAGGCTGACGTGGCCGAGCACGCGCCGCGCCTGGAGGGTGTCGGCGGCCAGCTCCGGCTTGGCCGCGCCGGCCCACAGCGCCACGCTGCCATCCTGCAGCCCCAGGTACAGGCGCGCGCTGGGCAGGGCGCGGAACGCCGGACGATAGCCGGCCCGCTCCAGCAGCAGGCGGACCAGGCGGGCGCCGGAACCGGCGGCGTGGCCATCCCGGGCGGTATAGATGTAGGGGGGGAATTCGTAGTAGCCGACGTTCAACGACGGCCTTGCGTCCTGCGCATGGAGCTGCGGGGCGGCCAGCAGGGCGAACGCCAGCAGCGCGAGCAGGGGCGTTGTGGTGCGTAGGGGCATGGTGTGCGGCCTTGCCGTTTTTTGTTGTTATGAATGGGGGCGAAGCATGCGGCGCGCCGGGCCGCTTGTCCAGCCCGGCGCGCGCCCGGTCAATGGGGTAGCAGGAAGCGCGCGGCGAGCGGCAGGTGGTTGGAGATCTGCAGCGTATCGCTGCGCCGGACCCGGGCATCGAGACGGGTCAGCGAGGGGCTGTGGAACAGGTAGTCGAGGGTCCGATCCGGCCCCTGGACCCGTGGGTCGTTGGGGAAGTGCGTGTACCAGCGAACCTGGTCGACGCCACTGGCCTCTTCCAGCGACGGCACCATCGGGAAGCGCCCGCTCAGGATGGCCAGTTCGCTGTCTTCCCGGTAGGGCGCGCGCAGCGGCGCCAGCAGGTAGGGAAACTGGCCGGGCGGCAGCAGGTTGAGGTCGCCGCCGAGCAGCCAGGGCGTGCGCCTGGCCTGCAGTTCGTCGAGTAGCGTACGGGTGGTCTCGACCTGGCGCTCGAGGGTGTCGTCGTTCGCCTGCGGGCGGTCGAAGCGGGCGTTGAGCACGGCCAGCTCGCCGCCGCCGTCGATCGGCAGGTGGCTGACCAGGATCGCCGGGCGCGGCCCGAACAGGCGGTCGAACAGCCCGCCATCGCGTGGCGGCAACTGGCGCCGCTCGGCGCTATCGATGCGATAGCGGCTCAGGGTGGCCTGCTTGCGGCCGACGCTGCCGAAGATGTGCGGCGTCGGCACGAAGGCCGACTTCCACTCGTAGGCCTGGGCGCTGCAATGGTAGAGATCGTTGATGCGCTCCTGGATCAGCGCCAGTTGGTCCTGATCGTCGGTGGCGCTGGAGCCATCGTCGATCTCCTGGAGCAGGACCAGGTCCGGCTGCTCGTCGCGGATCACCCGGACCACCTCGTCGAGGGTGAACGCCAGGTCTTCGGCGGTGGGGCGCTGGTCCGGGCCGGTGGCATCCGGCAGGTCGTCCCAGAAGACGTAGCGCTTGCCGGCCAGGTACTGGATGTTCCAGGTCATCACCTTCAGGGCCTGCCCCGGCTTCAGCGCCGGCGCGGCGCCCTGGCAATGCAGGGGCGCGGCTTCGCGATCGGCGGGTTGCCAGCTCAGCAGGTAGCTGGCGAGCAGGGCACCGCCGACCAGCAGGAGCAGGCCGACGAACAGCAGGTTGCGTAGACGGGGCAGTGACATCGCAATCGAGACTATGCTGGAAAGGACCAGAGCATAGAGCTTGCCGCCGCGCATTTCATCCTTGCAGGTCGAATTGACGCAAGGGTTCGCGTTTTTTCGAGCGGGAGGGTACCGCATGCCGCGCAAGGTATTCAGCAGCCAGGCCTACCGCCACAAGGTGGTGCTGGTCAGCGGCGGCTGTTCCGGCATCGGTCGCGCGCTGGCACTGCGTTTCGCCCGGGCCGGTGCGCGACTGGCGATCCTCGACCTCGACCAGGCGGCGCTGGACAGTTTGGTCCAGCACCTGCGCGACCATCTCGGCGGCGAGGCGCTCGGCCTGCGCTGCGACGTCGCCGACGCCGATGCGGTGGAGCGTGCCGTGGCGCTGGCGGTGGAGCGCTTCGGCGGCATCGACGTGCTGGTCAACAACGCCGGCATCACCCACCGCGGTACCTTCGCCGAAACCGGCCTGGGGGTTTTCCGCAAGGTCATGGCGGTGAACTTCTTCGGCGCCGTGCATTGCACCCGCGCGGCGCTGCCGAGCCTGCTCGAACGGCGCGGACAGATCGTCGTGCTCGGTTCGCTGACCGGTTTCGCCCCGTTGCTCTACCGCAGCGCCTACAACGCCAGCAAGCATGCCTTGCACGGTCTGTTCGACACCCTGCGGATGGAGCTGGAAGGCACCGGCGTCAGCGTGACCCTGGCCTGCCCGGGATTCACCGCCACCGACCTGCGCAAGAACGCGCTGGTCGGCGATGGCTCGGTGACTCGCCAGCCGGTGCAAGTGCTGGGCAGCCAGGTGGCATCGCCGGTGGAGGTCGCCGAGGCGATCTTCCAGGGCGCCGCGCGGCGCCGGCGCCTGCTGGTGCTGTCCAACGTCAACTGGCGGGCGCGGCTGCTGGCGCGCTTCTTTCCGCGTCTCTTCGAAAAGCTGCTGGTGCCGCGCCTGTCGGGACTCAAGCCGCAACCCTGACGGTGCTCAGTGGGCGTGGTCGTGGGCGTCGAAGCCCTGGCTCATGTCCCAGTAGGAGGCCTCGACCTTGTGCCCGTCGAGGTCGCGGATGAAACACCCGTAGTAGGGCTCGCCGTACAGCGGACGCGGGCCCGGCGCGCCCTCGTCGCGTGCGCCGGCGGCCAGGGCCGCGGCGTGGAAGGCGTCGACCTGGGCCTTGCTGTCGGCGAAGAAGCCGACGTGGCTGCCGTTGCCGACGCTGGCGGGACGGCCGTCGATCGGCGCCTGCACCCAGAACTCCGGATAGAGCTTGCCGTAGGCTACGGCGCCGGGGTATTCGAGGATCACCTTGCAGCCGAGGGCGGCCATCACCGCGTCGTAGAAGGCTCGGGCACGGGGAAAGTCGTTGGTGCCGATGGACAGGTGGGAAATGCAGCTGGGGTTGGCCGATTCGTCGCTCATGGTCCGTTCCTCGAGGCAGGGCTCGTCAAGCATAGGCCAGCGCGGCGAATCGGCGCGCGGCGCCGTTCACATCCCGTTGCGTGGCGCCGGACCGAGGCTGTAGATGCGGAAGGCGACGATGGTCAACAGCAGCTGGAAGAACCCGCTGAGCGTATGCAGGGCGACCCGCAGCACGACGGCGTCGCCGGCCGAATCGGCGAGCCAGGCTTCCAGGCTCCAGACCGGCAGCAGGATCACCAGCGAACAGGCGAGGATCAGGAAGAATCGCCCACGGGTGAACTCGAAGCTTTCCCGCAGCGCCTGCAGCGGACTACGGCCGCGCAGCACCAGGCAGAATTCGGCGAAGGACAGCTTCACCATGACGAAGATGCCCGGCAGGATCAGCAGCGACAGGCCGAGCACGATCAGCAGCGAAGTCAGCGCCGCGAGTAGCGCGAAGGCTGGCCACAGGCGCAGCGCGGCGCTCCACAGCTGGCCGACGCGAGGCCGCTCGTCGCGCCCGCGCGCGTCCATGAACAGGATCAGGGCTGCGGTGTAGAGCGGGTAGAAGAGCAGTCCGGCGACCAGGCTCCAGGCGCCCATCTGCTGGGGGCCGACGGCTTCGTCGATCTGCTGCTGGAGCAGGCTTTCGAGGAATATCCAGGGCAGGCAGAGCGGCACCAGGGTGGTCAGGTGGCGGGTGAAGAAGAACCAGGCGTCACGCAGCGGCAGCAGAGGATTCATCGCGGGTCGGCAGATCGGATACGAGCCCGCGACTCTAACCCAGCCGGCCGCCGAGGCCAACGCCTGGCGGCCGCCGTTGCCGTTCAGGCCGCTTCGCGAGCCTGGGCCTGCTCCAGTTCGCGGACCAGCGGCAACACGTGCTTGCCGAAATACTCCACTTCTTCGTGGAAGTGCAGGAAGGCCGACAGCACCAGGTCGACCCCGGCCGCCTTCAGCGCGACGATGCGCTCGGCGATCTGCCGTGGCGTGCCGATCAGGTTGGTCTTGAAGCCGTCGTTGTATTGCACCAGGTCTTCGAAGGTGGATTTGGCCCAGTTGCCATCGCCCTCCGGCGAGGCCTTGCCGGCCTGTTTCACCGCGTCGCCGAAGGCGTTCACCGCCTCGTAGTCGGCCTTGGCGATGATCTCGTCGAGCACCGCCCGCGCTTCCTCCTCGGTGTCGCGGGCAATGATGAAGGCGTTCACTCCGACCTTGACCGAATGGCCGTTGGCCGCCGCCTTGGCGCGGATGTCCTCGACCTGGGCGCGGATGCCGTCGATGCTGTTGCCGTTGGTGAAGTACCAGTCGGACACGCGCGAGGCCATGTCCCGCGCCGCCCGCGAGCTGCCGCCCTGGAAGATTTCCGGGTGCGGCTGCTGGATCGGCTTGGGTTTCAGGGTGTAGTCGTGGAAACGATAGAAATCGCCCTTGAAGGTGAAGTTTTCCTCGGTCCAGATGCCTTTCAGCACGCGGATGAACTCCTCGGAGCGCCGATAGCGTTCGTCGTGCTCCAGCCAGGGTTCGCCGATGCCGGTGAACTCTCCCTTGAACCAGCCGCTGACGATGTTCACCGCGACCCGGCCATTGGTCAGTTGGTCGATCGTCGCCAGTTGCTTGGCCACCACCGCCGGATGCCAGGGGCCAGGCAGGATCGCCGCGATCACCTTGAGCTTCTCGGTGGCCGCCAGCAGGGCGTGGCTGATGGCCACCGACTCGTGCTGGTACTCGGCGCCGTAGCCGGCGGTGAAGCGGATCTGCGAGAGGGCGTAGTCGAAGCCGTTGCGTTCCGCCAACTGGGCCAGCTTGCGGTTGTAGTCGATGTCCCAGCTGGTGCGTTGCTCGATCTTGCTCACCACCAGGCCGCCGCTGACGTTGGGGACCCAGTAGGCGAAGCGGATCGGCTGTTGCTCTTGGCTCATCGGGGGTATCTCCGGGTAGGGGCGTGGTCCGGTGTCTATGAAGGAACCGTGCCATCCCGGATTCATGTTTTCGAATCAATGGCTTATGGGGGATATGACGGAACCGGCCTGTCTTCTGCCGGACAGCCCTGTTGTCCCGCTGTTGCCCGGCAGACAGTCAGGCCGGCAAGCGCTGCAACAGTTCGGCGGCGCGCAGAACCACGGCGTACTCGCCGTGCAGGTTGGCCAACGCCATCGCATGCACCTCGTCGGCGCTGCGCGGGGTGCCGTGGAAATCGGGCTTGGCGAAGGTGAAGCAGGCGTCGGCCACTACCCAAGTCTGGAAGCCGAGGTTGCCGGCGCTGCGTGCGCTGGCTTCCACCGAGTTCTCCGTGGCTACCCCGACGAGCGCCACCTGGCGGATGTCGCGGACATGGAGCCAGCGTTGCAGGCCGCTGTTGATGAAGGCGTCGGGAACGTTCTTCTCGAACACCGCCTCGTCGTCGCGCGGCGCCAGCGCTGGCTGGAACTCCACGCCAGGCTGGCCGGGCGCGAAGGGCGAGCCGGGCTGCCGGGATACGTGCCGGACGTGCACCACCGGCCAGCCGGCGGCGCGCCAGGCGGCAAGCAGTTCGACGATGCGCGCCTCGGCGCCGGGATTGTTGCGCGGCGGCAGGTCGTGGCGCTGCATGCCGCGTTGCAGGTCGACGATCAGCAGGGCGACCTGGGACCGTGCGGAGCGCTGGGCATCGTCATTCATCGGGAATTCACCGGAGGAACTTGAGATCGTGCAGGGTGCTCCAATATTTCCCTTTGGTGCAATCCATCCTTCCTTCTCGAAATGCAGTCGAGGCGTGCGATGAAATCCGATGAGAAAACCCTGATCGACGGCCTGTTCAGCCGCCTGCGCGAGGCCGAGGGGCAGTCCGCTCCGCGTGACGCCGAGGCCGAGGCGCAGATCAACCAGCACCTGGTGCGGCAGCCGGCGGCGCCGTACTACATGGCGCAGGTGGTGCTGATCCAGGAAGCCGCGCTGAAGCGCCTCGACCAACGGGTGAAGGAGCTCGAGGCGCAGGTCGCCCAGTTGCAGCAGAGCCGTCCGAGCAGCGGCGGCTTCCTCTCCGGCCTGTTCGGCGGCGGCGCGCGCGACGAGCCGGCGCCGAGCCAATCGGGGCGCCCGGTGGGCTGGGGCGAGACGCGTTTCTCCAATCCGGCGGCGGCGGCCGGCGACATGCGTCCGGGTATGGCGCCCGCCGCGGCGGCCGCGCCTTCGCGGGCCAGCGGCTTTCTCGGCGGCGCGCTGCAGACGGCCGCCGGGGTCGCTGGCGGGATGCTGGTGGCCGACCTGCTCACCGGCATGTTCCGCCACAGCCAGCCGCAGGAAATCGTCGAGGTGATCCAGGACGTCCCGGTGGATAACCTCGACGCCAGCCAGTTTGCCGATCCCGAGCCGGCGCCCGAGCGCTTCGCCGATAGCGACTATCCCGCCGACGGCGGTTTCGCCGATGGCGATTTCAGCGACAGCGACTTCAACGACGACTCCAGCTTCCTCGGCGACGACGATTTGTTCACCTGACCGTTAGGGTTGCGGGCCGTGGGCTGCGATAATGGTGGCCCACTGCCGTCGTTCCGGAGTTCCCCTTGAGTCGTCCCGAGTCGCCCGCGGCGAAGAAGATCGCTGTCTTCGCCGATGTGCAGAACCTCTACTACACCGTGCGCCAGGCCTACGGCTGCCATCTCAACTACGCCGCCCTGTGGGCAGACATCGCTCGCGGCGGGAGCATCGTCGAGGCCTATGCCTACGCCATCGACCGCGGCGACCCGCGTCAGCAGCAGTTCCAGCAGATTCTGCGCAACCTCGGTTTCACGGTGAAGCTGAAGCCCTACATCCAGCGTGCCGACGGCTCGGCCAAGGGTGACTGGGATGTCGGCATCACCATCGACGTACTGGATGCCGCGCCGCGGGTGGACGAAGTGGTGCTGCTGTCCGGTGACGGCGACTTCGATCTGCTGCTGGAGAAGGTCATCCGCGCCCACGGCGTCGTGGCTACGGCCTACGGGGTGCCTGGCCTGACCGCCAACGCGCTGATCCGAGCGGCGTCGCGCTACGTGCCGATCGAGGGCGGACTGCTGCTCAAGGGCTGACCGGCCGCGCTCCAGAGGACGATGGGAGACGGCGAATCCGCTAGAATGCCGTCCGTTTCCTTTTTTCCGAGTCGCTCATGACGTTCGCTTCCCTCGGTCTGCTCGACCCCCTGCTCAAGGCCCTCGAAGGGCTCGGCCACGGCACGCCTACGCCGATCCAGGCCCAAGCCATACCCCCGGCGCTCAAGGGCCGCGACCTGCTCGCCGCAGCACAGACCGGCACCGGCAAGACCGCCGGTTTCGCCCTGCCGTTGCTGCAGCGGCTGACCCTGGAGGGGCCGCAGGTCGCTGCGAACTCGGTGCGTGCACTGGTCCTGGTTCCGACCCGCGAACTGGCCGAGCAGGTCCACGCCAGCGTCCGCGACTACGGCCAGCACCTGCCGCTGCGTACCGCGGTGGCCTACGGTGGGGTCAGCATCAACCCGCAGATGATGAAGCTGCGCAAGGGAGTGGATATCCTCGTCGCCACTCCCGGGCGGCTGCTCGACCTGTATCGGCAGAACGCGGTGAAGTTCGCCCAGCTCCAGGCGTTGGTGCTGGACGAAGCCGATCGCATGCTCGACCTCGGTTTCGCCCGCGAGCTGGACGAACTGTTCGCCGCGCTGCCGCGCAAGCGCCAGACCCTGCTGTTTTCCGCGACCTTCTCCGGCGCCATCCGCACGCTGGCCCGTGAACTGCTGCGCGACCCGCTGTCCATCGAGGTCAGTCCGCGCAATACCGCGGCGAAGAGCATCAGGCAATGGCTGGTGCCGGTGGACAAGAAGCGCAAGGCCGAGCTGTTCTGCCACCTGTTGCAGGCCAATCGCTGGCGCCAGGCGCTGGTCTTCGCCAAGACCCGCAAGAGCGTCGAGGAACTGGTCGGACTGTTGCAGCGGCAGGGTATCGCCGCCGACTCGATCCATGGCGACAAGCCGCAGCCGGCGCGGCTGCGCGCCTTGCAGCGGTTCAAGGCCGGCGAGGTAGACCTGCTGGTAGCCACCGACGTGGCCGCGCGTGGCCTGGATATCGAGGAAATGCCGCTGGTGGTCAACTTCGACCTGCCGATCGTCGCCGAGGACTACGTGCATCGCATCGGCCGTACCGGCCGTGCCGGTGCCTCCGGCCAGGCGGTGTCGCTGGTCTGCGCCGACGAAGTGGAGCTGCTGGCGGCGATCGAAA
The DNA here is from genome assembly GCF_056782835.1 of Pseudomonas sp. 20-5. NCBI lineage: Bacteria > Pseudomonadati > Pseudomonadota > Gammaproteobacteria > Pseudomonadales > Pseudomonadaceae > Pseudomonas > Pseudomonas sp. 20-5. The sequence continues at coordinate 1,072,598 of NZ_CM165584.1, forward strand.
CACTGATCGGGCAGACCCTGCAACGCCGCGAGGAGCCCGACTTCGAGCCGGAGCACCGGGTGCCGCAGACCGCACCGGGCGGCGTGGTGCTGAAGAAACCGAAGAAGCCGAAGAAACCCAAGGCCGCGGAGAGCGTCGGCAAGCCCGGCAAGATCCACTTGGGCAGTTGGTTCGACAGCAGCGCGCCGACGGTCAAGGCGGTGCGCAAGGCACCGGGCTTCGGCGCGGGTGCGGCGGGCAAGCCGAAGAAGCGGCCGTCCGGCAAATAGCGAGGCGCTGGCGTACCGGTCTCTAGCGCCTGCCGCGCAACCAGGCCAGCGCGCCGAGTCCGGCCACGCGCCCGCTGGCGAAGCAGGCGGTCAACAGGTAGCCGCCGGTGGGCGCCTCCCAGTCGAGCATTTCCCCAGCGCAGAACACGCCGGGCAGGCCATCGAGCATCAGGTTGCGGTCGAGCGCCTCGAAGCGTACGCCGCCGGCGCTGCTGATCGCTTCGTCCAGCGGACGCGGGCGCAGCAGCGTCAGCGGCAGGCGCTTGATCGCCGCCGCCAGGCGGGCCGGCTCGGTATAGGTGGCGGCGGGGGTGAGTTCACGCAGGAGGCCGGCCCGAACCCCATCGATGCCCAACTGGCTGCGCAGGTGATTGGCCATCGACCTGGAACCGCGCGGGCGAGCCAGGGCTGCCTCGATCTGCTCGCGACGCCTGTTCGGCAACAGGTCCAGCCATACTTCGGCCGAGCCCCGTGCCTCGATCCGTTCGCGGATGGCGGCGGAGAGGGCATAGACCAGGCTGCCCTCGATACCGTCGCGGGTCACGACGAATTCGCCCTGGCGCGGCGTTTCGCCCGCCAGTCCCATGGCCACCGGTTTGACCGGAGCGCCGGAGAACTTGTCGCGAAACAGCTCGCTCCAGCCGTCGATCTCGAAACCGCAATTGCTTGGCCGCAGGGGCTCGACCTCGATGCCACGGGCGCGCAGCAGGGGCACCCAGGCGCCGTCGGAGCCCAGGCGCTGCCAACTGCCGCCACCGAGCGCCAGGATCACGGCGTCGGCGCGTATCGACAGGCGCTCGGCGGCGTTCTGGATGTCCAGCGTACCGTCCGCGTTCCAGCCCAGCCAACGGCAGCGGGTGTGGATGAGCACGCCTTGCTCGCGCAGGCGCTTGAGCCAGGCACGGAGCAACGGGGCGGCCTTCATGTCGGAGGGGAACACCCGGCCGGAACTGCCGACGAAGGTGTCGATACCCAGGCCGTGGATCCAGGCGCGCAACGCATCCGCGTCGAATTCGCCGAGCAGTGCGGCGATTTCCTTTTGGCGCCTGCCATAGCGGCCGAGGAATTGTTCCCTGGCCTCGGCATGGGTGATGTTCATGCCGCCGACGCCCGCGAGGAGGAATTTCCGGCCGACCGAGGGCATGGCGTCGAACACTTCCGTGCGTACGCCCGCCTGGCTCAGGACCTCCGCGGCCATCAGGCCTGCGGGACCGCCGCCGACGATGGCGACCTGGGGGGAAGGGGAGGATGCTTGACTGGGCATGTGGACGACGAGCGAGACCTGGGGAAACCGGCGTGCAGTGTAACCGAGGCGAAGACCGCCTCCGAGCCTTGTCGATGCCACCTGGTCCGCTCGCCGTGCGCCTGGTCAGGAACTGATCAACCGTCGCAAGGCCAGGCACGATGCGCTGCGCGAAGCGTTTTTCGCACCTTATCCACAGGCGGTTCCACACGCTTTGTGGAAATCCGCCGACGCTCGTCGCGTGGCAGGAACGGCTTCCGGTCGCGCTTGCCCGAAGGTGCGCTAGGCCTTGGCTTCGACAGCCAAGCGCCAGGTCAGTGGATCAGCGAATTGCGCTTGGCGAACTCTGCGAGGTCGACCAGCGAACCCAGGCCGAGCTTCTGCAGCAGGCGGGTCTTGTAGGTGCTGACGGTCTTGTTGCTGAGGAACAGCTTCTCGCCGATGGCCTTGTTCGAATAGCCCATGGCGAGATGCTGGAGGACGATCATCTCGCGGTCGGAGAGCAGGCCGATAAGCTCGCTTTCGGAAATGCGTTCCGGCGGGGTGCCGAGGGTATCGAACGTGAGCGAAGGAAAGAACGTGTAGCCAGCGGTCACCGCGTTCAGGGCGTTGATCAGGTTGTTCAGGTCTTCTTCCTTGTTGACGAACCCACGGGCACCGACCTGGATGCAGCGCTTGCAGAACGCCTCTGCGGATTGCGAAGTGAGTACCAGCACCTGGCTACGCAGTCCCAGGGACTTGATCCGCGAGATCACGGTCAGGCCATCGAGTTTGGGAATGCCGATGTCGAGAATCACCACGTCCGGTTCGTGCTCCCGGACCAACTGGATGGCATCCACGCCATTGTCCGTCTCGGCGACCACCTGCAGACCATGCTTTTCCAGCAGGACGCGCACGGCGAGACGGATGACGGGGTGGTCGTCGACGATCAGGACGGTATGCATAAAATTCGATTTACCTTGAGGGACCGGGACAGGGTCGGGATTCGATTTCCCGGGCGCTGCCGCCGGTGGTCATCCATGTTGGGCGCTAGGCCGAGATCGCCGTCCAGAATAGCCTGTTAAGGCGGGGCGACTCGGTTTTTCATGTGGAACCATGCTAATCCAACCGAACCTCCAAATCAGTAGGAAAATTCCCACAAAACATGGGGACTTGTCCCATAGGTCTAGTAAGGGAAACACAGCAGTATATCGCCGGTATTTCCTGGAAACCCTGTGTGGACCGTGATGAATGATTTGAATGTTCTGGTGTTGGAGGATGAGCCTTTTCAGCGCCTGGTAGCCGTCACAGCCCTGAAGAAAGTGGTGCCCGGATCGATCCTCGAGGCGGCGGACGGCAAGGAGGCGGTGGCGATCCTGGAGTCCTGCGGACACGTCGACATCGCCATCTGCGACCTGCAGATGAGCGGCATGGACGGCCTGGCGTTCCTTCGCCACGCAAGCCTGAGCGGCAAGGTCCATTCGGTGATCCTCAGCAGCGAGGTGGATCCCATCCTGCGCCAGGCCACCATTTCGATGATCGAGTGCCTGGGCCTCAATTTTCTCGGCGACCTCGGCAAGCCATTCAGCCTGGAGCGGATCACCGCCCTGTTGACCCGCTACAACGCTCGTCGCCAGGACCTTCCGCGACAGATCGAAGTCGCCGAGCTGCCCTCCGTGGCGGACGTGGTGCGCGGCCTCGACAACGGCGAGTTCGAAGCCTACTACCAGCCCAAGGTGGCCCTGGATGGCGGCGGCCTGATCGGCGCCGAGGTCCTGGCACGCTGGAACCACCCGCATCTCGGCGTATTGCCGCCGTCGCATTTCCTCTATGTGATGGAAACCTACAACCTGGTCGACAAGCTGTTCTGGCAACTGTTCAGCCAGGGTCTGGCGACGCGCAGGAAGCTGGCGCAGTTGGGGCAGCCGATCAACCTGGCGTTCAACGTCCATCCTTCGCAACTGGGTTCGCGTGCCCTGGCCGAGAACATCTCGGCGTTGCTGACCGAGTTCCACCTGCCGCCCAGTTCGGTGATGTTCGAGATCACCGAGACCGGGTTGATCAGCGCTCCTGCCAGCAGCCTGGAGAACCTCGTGCGTCTGCGGATCATGGGCTGCGGCCTGGCGATGGACGATTTCGGCGCCGGCTATTCGTCCCTCGACCGGCTCTGCGAGTTTCCCTTCAGCCAGATCAAGCTGGACAGAACCTTCGTCCAGAAGATGAAGACCCAGCCCAGGAGTTGCGCCGTCATCAGCAGTGTCGTGGCGTTGGCGCAGGCGCTGGGAATTTCCCTGGTGGTGGAAGGGGTGGAGAGCGACGAACAACGGGTACGCCTGATCGAACTCGGTTGCTCCATAGCCCAGGGCTATCTGTTCGCCCGGCCGATGCCGGAACAGCACTTTCTCGACTATTGCTCCGGATCCTGACGCCGCCGCCCTGGCCTCGGCTGCCTCTAGCCGAACGCCGGGCCTCGCGCCGGACGCGTTTCCTTTCCATACAACTGCCGGCCCTGCCGCACAGACCTTTCATGCGATCAAAACTATTCCTGCTGTTCTTCTGCCTGCTGCTGTCGGGCGGACGCCTGTTCGCCGTCGAAGCGCATCCGTCCCTGACGCTGTTCAGCCAGTTGCGCATCGAGCACGAGGACATGGCGATCGCCGAGGACGACTGGGCCTGGCTGCGTCACAAGGGTCACCTGAGGCTCGGCGCGGCGCTGGACGAGACCTCGCCCTTCAACGTCCGGCTCGACGACGAGAACTACGAAGGCATAACGGCGGACGTCGCCACGCTGGTCGGGCAGTTGCTCGGCATGCGCATCAAGGTCGTGAGCTTCGATACCCATGCGGATGCCGTGGCGGCGCTCGCTGCCGGAAAGATCGACCTGCTTGGCAGCCATTACAGCTCGGCGGGCGATTCTTCCCTGGTGCTCAGCCAACCCTACGCCCGTGACCGATTGGCGGTGTTCAAGCGGATGGGGGAAAAGCGCAACTCGCCGGAGGATCTCGCCGGACTCAGCGTGGCGGTGGCCCGGGAGCATGTCGGGGAATTGCGCCAGCGTTTCCCGCGGGCGCGTTTCGTGGTCTTCGGCAGCCATGACGAGGCCGTTGCCGCGGTGGCTTTCGGACATACCGACCTGTATCTCGACGATGTGCTCAGCGCCTACCACCGGATCAATCGGTCCTATTACGGCTACGTGAGGTTCGAGCGGTTTGCCGATGCCCGCCTGGAAGGGGGCTACGGCTTCCTCCTTCGTCGCGGCGACACGAACCTGTTGCGCGTCGTCAACTCGGCCATCGGCGCGATCAACCAGGACCGTCTCGAAAGCATCGCCAGGCGCTGGGTCGGCAGCGGTTCCCTGCCAACGGGCCAGCGTATCGCGCTGACGCCGCAGGAGAGTCGCTGGATCGCTCGCCACCCGGTGGTGCGGTTGGTCATCAACGACGACCTGGCGCCGCTGGCCTTCTTCAATTCCGACGAGACCTTCTCGGGCATCGCCTCCGACCTGCTGGACATGATTTCCCGCCGCACCGGCCTGCATTTCCAGGTCACGCCTCGCAGTGGCGGCTTCCCCGAGCAGATCGGCGTATTGGCCAGGAAGGAGGCGGACCTGGCGATCATGAGCCGCAGCAGCAAGCGCGAGGAAATGCTGCGTTTCACCCGCTCGTTCCTGTCCACCTCGTACGTCCTCGTCACCCGGGCGGACGACAAGGGACGCGCGGAGAGCCCCGGGAGCCTCGACGGCAAGCGCATAGCGATTCCCGCCGGCCATGTGGGCATGCAACAGGTGCGCGAGCGCTATCCGCAGGCCTCGATGGTGGAGGTCGGCGTCGCGCTGGATGCCATGAACCTGGTCTACGAAGGACGGGCCGACGCGGCGGTGGTGCCGCTGGTCACCGCTCGCTACTACATCGTCCGGTTGTTCCGCGAGAGGCTGGCGATCGCCGACCTGGTTCCCATCGGTGCGGCCACCGCCCACTTCGCCGTTCGCCGAGGCGACGCCGAACTCCAGTCGATTCTCGACAAGGCCTTGCTGAGCATCTCGCCGGACGACCTGAGCGATATCGTCAATCGCTGGCGCTCGCCGCCGGGAATGAGCGGCCAGACCTGGGTCGACTACATCCTGGTGATCACCGAGATCCTGGCGATCGCAGCGGCCTTGCTGCTGCTCTGCCTGGGCTGGGTCACTTATCAGCGCCGGCAGATCAGGGTGCGCGCGCGGGTCGAACAGGCGCTCAGCGACCAGTTGCGGTTCGTCGAGGCCCTGACCGACTGCATGCCTCCGCCGCTGTATGTGCGCGATGTCAACGGACGGATGCTGTCCTGCAACCGCAGCTACCTGCAGAGCGTCGGCTTGAGTTCCGAGGAGGTGATGAACCGCACCGTGCTCGAACTGCCCATGGAAAACTTCGAGACCGCTCCGGAGTTCCATCGCAGCTACCTGATGGCCATGCGCGAGGGCAGGACCATCGAGGCGGTCTACCCGGTGGCGCTGGGCGGTCGGGAGCGCTGGATCGACCACTGGATCCAGCCGTTCCGCGATTCCAGCGGGACCATCCGCGGTGTCATCTGTGGCTGGCTGGACATCACCGAGCACCGCCAGTTGATCGATGAGCTGGAAGAGGCAAAGAATCTGGCCGACGAAGCGAGCCGGGCCAAGACCACCTTCCTGGCGACCATGAGCCACGAGATCCGCACGCCGATGAACGCGGTGATCGGTATCCTCGAACTGGCGCTCAAGCGTGCCGAGACCGGTCGGGTGGACCGTTCCAGCATCGAGATCGCCTATGCCTCGGCGAAGAGCCTGCTGGAGCTGATCGGCGATATTCTCGACATCGCCCGCATCGAGTCAGGTCGCCTCAGCCTGTCGCCGAAACGGGCCAACCTGCGCGAGCTGGTGGAATCGGTGGCACGGGTATTCGAAGGCCTGGCCCGGCAAAAGCGCCTGAGCCTGGTGCTGGAGATCGATTCGAGCATCAACGGCGACGTACTGCTGGATGCCATGCGCTTCAAGCAGATCCTCTCCAACCTGGTCAGCAACGCGATCAAGTTCACCGACGAGGGCTCGATCCGCATCCGCATCGATGGCCGCCAGGTGGAGCCGTCGCTGTTGCAGGTCAATCTCTGTGTGGAAGACACCGGCATCGGTATTTCCCTGGGCGACCAGCAGCAGTTGTTCCGGCCTTTCGCCCAGGTCAACCGCAACCTGCAGAACACCGAGGGCACCGGGCTCGGCCTGGTGATCTCGCGCTCGCTGTGCGAAATGATGGGAGGGCGCCTGGTGATGAGCAGCGAGCTGGGGCAGGGTACGCGGATCGACGTCGAGCTGCGCCTGCAGGTGCTGGAACCGATCGTCGAGAACGTGCGGGCGATCCCGCTCGGCAGTCGCCAGGCGCGGCGGTTGCAGGTGCTGGTGGTGGACGATCATGCGGTCAACCGGCAGATCCTCCATCAACAGCTGAGCTTCCTCGGTCATGACGTGGAGGAAGCGGAGAACGGCCTGAGCGCTCTCAACCTGTGGCATGGGCAACCGTTCGACATGGTCATCACCGACTGCCACATGCCGCTGATGAGCGGCTCCGACCTTGCCCGCTCGATCCGCCAGGAGGAGCGCGAGAATGGCGAGGAGCCGGTGGTCATCATCGGCCTCACCGCGGACGCCCAGCCGGAGGAGATCGAGCGCTGCATCCAGGCTGGAATGAACGAGTGCCTGATCAAGCCCATCGGCCTCGATGTCCTCGAGGAGCGCCTGCTGGCCCTGGGCTTCGCCGCCGACGAGCTGCCCGTCACCATCGATGCCGAACCCGTCGCCATACCGACGGCCCCCCGTCTCTACGACCTGGATTCCCTGCATGCGCTGACCGGCGGCGAGCCGACGATGCTCAGGCGGCTGCTCGACGAACTGCTGACCAGCAACCGCAAGGACCTGGAGACCCTCGAGGGACTGGTGCAACGCCAGGAGACCGGCGAACTGGCCGAGCTGGCGCATCGGATCAAGGGCGCGGCGAGGGTGGTGCGTGGCGAGCAACTGGTGGAAAGCTGCCGGCGCCTCGAGGATGCCTGCCTCAGCCCGAACGCCTCGTTCGCCTGGGTGGAAGAGTGCGCCGTTGGGGTGAAACTGGCGATCCTCGCCCTGGACGAAAGCCTGGTGGAAGAGTGCACGGATTGACGTGGCCCGCGCCCGTTGCCCGGGCGGTAAACCAATCGTCATCGCTTTGCCCGAGGATCGGGCATGTCCAGGCGCGGAAAAGACTACACTCCGGTTGGGGAGCCTTTTCCGCGGAGCCTGACCAAAGATCGGAATACCGCCCTCGCGGGCACCCCAGCCGATTCCTGCGGTCAGATAGTCCTTCTGGAGTGCGTTGAACGAAAGGAACCAAGCGATGGCCGACCTGACCAGCCTGAGCATCGAGCATCTTCGCTCGCCACGGCTGTATACCCACCGTCTGATCCTGCGGCCCTGGCTGGTGCAGGACCGGGCCAGGTTCGCCGAGCTGAATGCCGATCCACTGGTGATGGAGTTCTTTCCGTCCTGCCTGGATCGTGCCCAGAGCGACGCGTTGCTGCGCCGCATCGACGCGCACTTCGCCGAGCACGGTTTTGGCTGGTGGGCGCTGCAGGTCAAGGGCGGCGATCCTTTCATCGGCTACGTGGGGCTGGAGGTCGTGGACTTCGATGCGCCCTTCGTACCCGCGGTGGCCATCGGCTGGCGTCTCGCCGCCGAGCATTGGGCGGAGGGCTTCGCCCACGAGGCGGCCGAGGCGGCGCTGAGCTACGCCTTCGATACCCTTGGCCTGGACCAGGTGGTGGCTTTCACCGTACCGGCCAACGAGAACTCCCTGGGGCTGATGGAGCGCCTGGGGATGCATCGCGATCCCACCGACGACTTCGAGCATCCCGACCTGCCTCCCGGCCACCGCTTGCGGCATCATGTGCTGTACCGGTTGACGCGCGAGGACTGGCTTCGCAGATGAGTCGGCCGTTTCCGAAAAGGCCTCCCATGAACGCGAACCTTCCCCCTTCCGCTATTTCCGAACTGCATGGCCCGCGCCTGCTGCTGCGCGCCTGGCGCGACAGCGACCGCGAGGCGTTCGCCGAGATGTGCGCCGACCCGCAGGTAATGGAATTCTTCCCCAGTGTGCTCGACCGCGCGCAGAGCGACGCCTTGGTCGATCGCGTCCAGGCGCATTTTGCCGAGCGTGGCTACGGGCCCTGGGCCCTGGAGCTACCGGGCGAGGCGGCGTTCATCGGATTCACCGGCCTGTTCGACGTGACCATGGACGTGCACTTCGCCCCGACCGTGGAGATCGGCTGGCGCCTGGCGCCCGCCTACTGGGGGCGTGGACTCGCCCGCGAAGCGGCGGAAACCGCCTTGGACTTCGCCTTCGAGCGGCTGCGCCTGCCCGAGGTGGTGGCCTTCACCACGCCGCCCAACCGCCGCTCCTGGGGCTTGATGGAGCGCCTGGGCATGCGTCGCGATCCGGCCGAGGATTTCGACCACCCACTCCTGGCAGCGGATCACCCGATGCGCCGGCATATCCTCTATCGCGTCGACGCGGCCCGCTGGGCGGAGCGGTGAACATGGGCGACGGCGGCGGCGAGGTGCTCTCCTACCATCGCCTCAGCATGCATCGCCCGGAGCGCTACGCACCCGGTCCCGGCGGACTGGACTGGGCGACCCAGCCGGCGCCGTTCCGCCAGTACCGGGGCTGCCGGCAAATCGAACTGCTGCATCGGCCGCTGGAGGAGTCGCCACCCTACGACGGGGTGTTTTCCGGGCCGGCGGCCGCGCCCTCTCGGCTCGATCGCCGCAGCCTCTCGCAGATGCTCTACGACGGATTGGCGCTGTCGGCCTGGAAGGAGGCCGGCGGCACTCGCTGGGCGCTGCGGGTCAATCCGTCGAGCGGCAACCTGCATCCCACCGAAGCCTACCTGCTGCTTCCCGGCGGTACCCTGGAGCCGGCGCCGCTGCTCGCCCACTACCGTCCCGACAAGCATGCCCTGGAGGTGCGCGGCGAACTGCCGGCGCCGCTGGCTTCGCTGCTGGATGACTGCTTGCCGCCCGGCGGCTGCCTCCTGGCATTGACCAGCGTGCCCTGGCGCGAGGCCTGGAAATACGGTGAGCGAGCCTATCGCTACTGCCAGCATGACCTCGGCCACGCGCTGGCCTGCCTCTCGATCGCCGCGGCGATCCAGGGCTGGGAGATGCGCCTGCTGCGCGGCGTCGCCGAAAGCGCACTGGACGGCCTGTTCGGCCTTGACCGGGACGGCTTCGCCGAGTGCGAGAGCGTCGACGCACTGTTCTGGATCGGGCCGGCGCTCACGCAGGAGCCTTCCCTTTCGCCGCGCCTGTGCGAAGGACTGGCGGCCCTGCCGTTGGCCGGCGCGCCGAACCGGCTGTCGCGGGAGTACCGGGACTGGCCGGAGTTGCAGCGGATACATGGGCTATGTCGGGCGCCGCGCCTGCCGGCACGCCCGTGGAGGGTCGCACCGGGCGAGCCCGGCAACGACAACCCCGGCCTGCCGCTGCGACCGCTGCTGCATCGGCGGCGTAGCGCGCAGCGCATGGACGGGCGCGCCGGCATCGATGTCGGGCTGCTGCGGGCCTGGCTGCGCAGGCTGCTGCCGGAGCGCTCGCCGGTGCCTTTCGCGGTCACCGGCGAGGCCGCGCGGGTCGATCTGCTGCTGTTCGTCCATCGCGTCCGGGGCCTGGTGCCGGGGTTGTACTGGCTGGACCGCAGCGGCCTGCGGCGGCCGCCGATGCGCGAGGACTTCCTCTGGCAGCACGTCGATCCGGAGTTGCCGCTGTACCTGTTGCAGGAAGGCGATGCACGCGCGCTGTCGGCGTATCTCTCCTGCCAGCAGGACATCGCCGGCGACGGCTGCGTCGCGCTCGCCATGCTCGCCCATCTCGGCGCGGCGCTCGAAGAAGGTCCCTGGTGCTATCCGCGGCTGTACTGGGAATGCGGGCAGGTCGGCCAGTTGCTCTACCTCGAGGCGGAGGCCGCCGGGCTGTCTGGGACGGGTATCGGCTGCTACTACGACCCCCTGGTGCATGAGCTGCTTGGACTAACGGATGAGTCCATGGCCAGTCTCTACCATTTCACCCTCGGCCGCGCGGTGTGGGACACTCGTCTTTGCAACATGCCCGCGTACCCGGCCATGCGCCGCGACTAGCCCGTCGACAGCCCGAATTCGAGGAAACACCCCATGACCCAGATACTGGACAACCTGGTGGCTTTGCTGAGCCTGGAACCCATCGAGGAGAACCTGTTCCGGGGCATGAGCCAGGATCTCGGCTTCCGCCAGCTCTATGGCGGCCAGGTCCTGGGGCAGGCGCTGTCGGCGGCCAGCCAGACGGTGGAGGACGATCGCCACGTACACTCCATGCACGGCTACTTCCTGCGTCCCGGCGACGCCAGCATGCCGGTGGTGTACCAGGTGGACCGGGTGCGCGACGGCGGCAGCTTCAGCACCCGCCGGGTCACCGCGATCCAGAAAGGCCAGCCGATCTTCACCCTGAGCAGCTCCTTCCAGTACGACGAGGAAGGTTTCCACCACCAGATCGAGATGCCCGAGGTGGTTGGCCCGGATAATCTGCCTTCGGAACTGGAGCTGACCCGCCAGCGCGCCGAGCGGATTCCCGAGCGCATCCGCGACAAGCTGCTGTATCCGAAGCCCATCGAGATTCGTCCGGTCACCCAGCACGCCCCCTACGACCCGCAGCCCGACGAACCGGTGAAGTACCTCTGGTTCCGTGCCGACGGCAAGCTGCCGGACGTCCCGGCGCTGCACAAGTACCTGCTGGCCTACGCCTCGGATTTCGGTTTCCTTACCACCTCGATGCAGCCCCATGCCGTTTCGGTGTGGCAGAAGACCATGCAGGTCGCCAGCCTCGACCACGCCCTGTGGTTCCACCGCGACCTGCGCGCGGACGAGTGGCTGCTCTACGCCATCGACAGCCCCTGGGCCGGCAACGCACGCGGTTTCGTGCGCGGCAGCATCTTCAACCAGAGCGGCCAGCTGGTCGCCTCGTCGAGCCAGGAAGGCCTGATCCGCAAGCGTGAGGACTGGGCGTGAGGCTGGCCGACATCCGCCACTGGGTGTTCGACATGGACGGCACCCTGACCCGGGCCGTGCACGACTTCCCGGCGATCCGCCGAGCGCTGGACATCCCCGAGCAGGACGACATCCTGCTGCACCTCGCCGCCCTGCCCGAGGCCGAGGCGGCGGCCAAGCACGCCTGGCTGCTCGAACACGAGCGCGCCCTGGCCGAGGCCGCGCGGCCGGCGCCGGGCGCACTGGAACTGGTGCGCGAGTTGCAGCGGCGCGGCGTGCGCCTGGGCATCCTGACCCGCAACGACCACCAGTTGGCGCTGATCACCCTCGAAGCGATCGGCCTGGGCGGCTGCTTCCCCACCGAGCACATCCTCGGGCGCGGCGAGGCGCGGCCCAAGCCGGACCCTGATGGCTTGCTGCGCATCGCCCGACGCTGGAACGTGACGCCGGCGGAGCTGGTGATGGTCGGCGACTACCGTTTCGACCTCGACTGCGGACGCGCCGCGGGTAGTCGCACGGTGCTGGTCAACCTGCCGGAAAACCCCTGGCCGGAGCTGGCCGACTGGCACGCTGCCGATTGCCATGCGTTGCTCGAGCAACTGCAAACGCCGTAGGAATATCCGGCGGAAAACCTCGAGGGCGGCAGCGCCAGCGGCTCCCCGAAAACGAAAAAAGCGCAGGAGGCCAGGCTCCTGCGCTTTTTTCCTGCGCATCCGTGCGGGATGCGGCGGCCGTTATCAGCCGTTGATCGCGTCGGTCAGTGCCTTGGCCGGAACGAACTTGGCTACACGCTTGGCAGCGATCTCGATCGCCTTGCCGGTCTGCGGGTTGCGGCCGGTGCGCGCGGGACGCTCGGAGACCTTCAGCTTGCCGATACCCGGCAGGGTGATTTCGCCATCGTTCTCCAGGGCGTCCTTGACGATCTCGGCGAGCTGGTCGAGCGCGCTGCGAACGGTGGTCTTCTGCGCGTCGATGGCTTCGGCGATGTCCTGGATCAGTTGGTCTTTGGTCAGTGCCATGGTGGTGTAGCTCCTTGGTAAAAGACTGCGCGAGGGGCCTCGCACAGAAACGGGCGTGATTTTAAACAGCTTGGCGCGAATAAGGTTCCCTTTTCTCCGCTTATTTGTTTCCTCGCACGACGCGCATGACAGAGCCGTTACAGAGGTTTTCGCGGCTGTCCGGAATGATGCCGGCGTCGGTTGCCCGACGCATCCTCATGGTTCTGCCAGGGGCGCATGCCTCCGGTTCTTAGTTAAGGATTATTGGTTATTTATAGGTTAGGGTTTCATCCATTAATGTTATAAGCAGGACATCCCGTCCCTTTCCATCACCGGAGCCTGCTTACCTCGCGCCAACGCCTGGCCCTCGCTCCCCGTTCGAGGTGCCGCATGAGCGAAGCCCGGCTCCACTCGCCCGACCCCAGGACACCGCGACCCATGGCCGGTTGGGCGGCAAGCCTGCGCGACAGTGGACTGCTGGCGCTGGCAGTGCCGCGCGTGTTCGCCGGCATGGAGCGGGACTGGGGGGAAATCTTCGCTGGCGTCCGCCACCTGGCCGAGCAGGAACTCGAGCTGGCACGGCGCCTGGCCCTGCATCATCTGCAGATCGCTTCCATTCGCCTGCTGGGTAGTCCTGAACAGCAGCGCCGCCTGTTGCCGGCCAGCGTCGAGCGCCGCTGGCTGTGGAGCGAGGCGGTCGATCTGCGGCGCGCCCAGCCCGAAGCGCAGGAGCACTGGCGGGGCGGTTTCCTGGTGGGTGGACGGGGTAGCGATTGCTTCGCCGTGGAAGACGTGGATCGCTTGCTGATCTCAGCCTGGCACGCGCCCTCCCGCGCTCACCTGATCGCTGTCGCCGAAACGGGGCGGGCAGGCATCGACATCTCCGGCCTCGCCGATGGCTCGGGGCTGTTCTTGCCCGCCGGGCAGCGGCTGCATTACCAGCGGCTGCGGCTGCATCCCGAGGACATCCTGGTGCCGCCCGGCCTGCCGCCGACCCCGTGCGGGCAACTGCGCGAAGGCTTGACCCGATTGGCCCAGGCCAACCTCGACCTGGGCCAGGCTGCGCGGGTGCCGGGCGACGTGGCGGGGCAGGGAGAGGCGCCGCGTCTCCTCGCCCTCGCGCTGCGTCTTGTCGAACTGGCGGCGGAGTCCTTCCAGGCGGCATTCGCCCGCGGCGGCGCGCTGACATTCCGCGAAAGCGCGGCGGCGTCGCTGCTGGCGAGCGAGGCGGAGGCGGTGGCCCGCGCCGGGCTGCTCGCCTGCCTGCGCCGACAGGCCCTGGAAGCCCGTTTGCTGGGCGCGGCCCTGTAGGGACGGGGGCATGGAGCAAGGGCGGAAGGGCATCCGGGGGCGCATTCGCGCTCATAAACTAATTCCAAAATATTATTTATATCGAGTTTTTTATATCTGTAATCTGCATCGCACCGGACCACCGGACTTGCTGTCGCCACCCATTGCCCGTCCCTGGTCCGTTCTCCTCCGGAGCGCGGCACCGTTGCCTCCGAGGTTCGCCCGATGAAACGCCCGAATTCCCTGCACCGCCTGGTGGCAGCCCTGGCCTTTGCCAGCCTTTCCGTCGCCGCCCAGGCCGCCGACATCACGGTCGGCTACCAGACCGGCATCGACCCGACCAAGGTGCCCCAGGCCGATGGCCTGTACGAGAAAGCCATCGGCGAGAAGATCGACTGGCGCCGCTTCAACAGCGGTCCGGAAGTGATCGCCGCGCTCGCCTCCGGAGACCTGCAACTCGGCAACATCGGGTCCAGCCCACTGGCAGCGGCGACCTCGCGGAAGCTGCCGATCGTCGCCTTCATCGTTTCCGCGCAGATCAACGCCGCCGAGGCGCTGGTGGTGCGCAATGGAAGCGGGATCGGGAAACCCGAGGACCTGGTCGGCAAGACCATCGCTACCCCGTTCGTTTCAACCTCCCACTACAGCCTGCTCGGCGCCCTCAAGCACTGGCAGATCGATCCGTCCAAGGTGAAGATCGTCAACCTCAACCCGGCCGAGATCGCTGCCGCCTGGCGTCGCGGCGACATCGACGGGGCCTTCGTCTGGTCGCCGGCGCTGGGCGAGATCAAGAAAAGCGGCAAGGTCCTCACCGACGCCGCCGAAGTCGGCCAGTGGGGTGCGCCGACATTCGAGGTGTGGGTGGCGCGCAAGGACTTCGCCGAGAAGCATCCTGAAATCGTCGCCCGCTTCGCCCGCGTCAGCCTCGATTCCTTCGCCGACTACAACGCGCACAAGGCCGAATGGACCGCCGACTCCGAGCCGGTGAAGAAGATCGCCCGGCTGACCGGCGCCGATCCCAGGGACGTCCCCGAACTGCTGGCCGGCTCGACCTTCCCGGAAAGCCAGGCGCAACTGTCCGCCGACCTGCTCGGCGGCGGCACCGCCAAGGCTATCGCCGGCACTGCCGAATTCCTCAAGGAACAGAAGCGCGTGCCGGCCGTCCTCGGCGACTACTCGCCCTACGTCAGCGCCGACTTCGTGCGCCAGGCGGAGCAGGTCCAGGTCGGCCAGCGCTGAATTCCGCGACTCCGCTCCGGCCTGTCGGAGCGGAGGCTTTCTTACCCTACGGAGGGCAGAACACATGAGCCGTCTGACGGCCGAGGCGATCAGCCTCTCATTCGAACAGCGCGGCCAGCGCCGCGCCATCCTCCGCGATCTCAGCCTGGGCCTGGCCAAGGGCGAGTCGCTGGTGGTGCTGGGTCCTTCGGGCTGCGGCAAGTCGACACTGCTGAACATCCTTGCCGGTTTCCAGAAGCCGGACCAGGGACGCGTGCAGATCGACGGCCGGACACTCGAAGGGCCTGGCGGCGAGCGCGGCGTGGTATTCCAGGACGACGCCCTGATGCCCTGGCTCAACGCCCTCGACAACGTCGCCCTGGGCCTGCGCATCCGTGGCCTGGGCAAGGCCGAGCGCACCGCGCGGGCGCGCCAGGTCCTGCAACTGGTGGGCCTCCAGGAGTACGCCGAGCAGTCCGTCGCTCAGCTCTCCGGCGGCCAGCGGCAACGCCTCGGGCTGGCACGCGCGCTGGCGGTCGAGCCGGACTTCCTGCTGCTCGACGAGCCGTTCGGCGCGCTCGACGCGCTGACCCGCGAGCGCATGCAGGTGCTCCTGCTGGACCTGTGGAAGCAGACCGGCAAGGGCCTCTTCCTGATCACCCACAGCGTCGACGAAGCCCTGTTCCTGGCTACCGACCTGGTGGTGATGGACGGCCCGCCGGCGCGCATCGTCAAGCGCCTGCCGGTGGACTTCGCGCGGCGTTACGCCGCCGGCGAAACGGTGCGTTCGATCAAGGCTGATCCCGAGTTCGGCCGTTTGCGCCAGGCGTTGCTGGACGAATTCCTCGATGTCGCGGAGGCCGAACATGCCCACTGATACCCTCGGACTCGCCGTTGCCAATCCTGTCCCGCGCAAGCGCCGTCTGCCCGGCGACCGTCGGCGCTGGGCCGCCGGTGCCAGCGTGCTGGCCCTGGCCCTGCTGTGGTGGGCGGCGACCCGTTTCGGCTGGGTCGACGTGCTGTTCCTGCCGGCGCCCGAACAGCTCTTCGAAGCTCTGCAACGGCTATGGCAGGAGGGCTACCTCGATGCCAGCCTGCTGCAACACGTCGGCACCAGTCTGCTGCGGGTGCTCCTGGCGCTCGGCGCGGCGGTGCTGACGGCGATCCCGCTGGGCGTGCTGATGGGCCTCAACCCCTTGGCCGGAGCGGCCCTCGATCCGCTGGTGGAGTTCTACCGGCCGATCCCGCCGTTGGCCTACCTGCCGTTGATCGTCATCTGGTTCGGCATCGGCGAGCTGAGCAAGGTGCTGCTGATCTACCTGGCGCTGTTCGCGCCGCTGCTGATCGCTACCGCCGCCGGCGTGCGTCGCGTCGACCGATCGCGGGTGCAGGCGGTGCGCTGCCTGGGGGCCAGCCGCTGGCAGGTGGTGCGCTACGTGATCCTGCCGAGTGCCTTGCCGGAGGTCCTCACCGGCCTGCGCATCGCCCTCGGCGTCGGCTGGTCGACCCTGGTCGCCGCCGAGCTGATCGCGGCCAACCGAGGCCTCGGCTTCATGGTCCAGTCCGCCGCGCAATTCCTCGCCACCGACGTGGTGGTGGTCGGCATCCTGCTGATCGCCGCCATCGCCCTGGCCTTCGAACTGGGGCTGCGCTGGGTCCAGCGGCGCTTCGCCGCCTGGGGTTGAGCGCGAGAGTCCCGAGTCATTTCCGAACCGGCCTTCACTCACGCGGCGAAGGCCGGAGCGAGGGCGCGCAGGGCGCGCCCGCAACCTGCCCGACGAGTAGCACGACATGAGCCTGACCATCCAACCCATCAGCCCGGCCCTGGGCGCCATCGTTTCCGGCATCGACCTCGGCGCGCCGCTGGACGACACCGGCCAGCGGGCCATCGAGCAGGCCCTGCTCGAACACCAGGTGCTGTTCTTCCGCGACCAGTCGCTGGAACCCAGGAGCCAGGCGCGCTTCGCCGCCCGCTTCGGCGACCTGCACATCCATCCTATCTACCCCAGCGTGCCGGAGCAGCCGGAGGTCATCGTCCTCGACACCGCGGTCACCGACGTGCGCGACAATGCCATCTGGCACACTGACGTGACCTTCCTCGAGACCCCGGCGCTGGGAGCCGTGCTCGCCGCCAAGCAATTGCCGCCGTACGGCGGCGACACCCTCTGGGCGAGCAGCACGGCGGCCTACGAGGCGCTGTCGGCGCCGCTGCGGCGTCTGCTGGACGGCCTCACGGCGACCCACGACATCGGCAAGTCCTTCCCCCGCGAACGCTTCGGCGTCACCGAGGCCGACCTGGCGCGCCTGGAGGAGGCCCGCCTGAAGAATCCGCCGCGCTCGCATCCGGTGGTGCGCACCCATCCGGTCACCGGGCGCAAGGGCCTGTTTGTCAGCGATGGCTTTACCACCCGCATCAACGAACTGGAGCCGGCCGAGAGCGATGCGCTGCTGAAGTTCCTCTTCGCCCATGCCACGCGACCTGAATTCACCGTGCGCTGGCGCTGGCAGGAAAACGACGTGGCGTTCTGGGACAACCGCGTGACGCAGCACTACGCGGTGGACGATTACCGGCCACAGCGGCGGGTCATGCATCGCGCCACCATCCTCGGCGACAAGCCCTTCTGACGACGCCGCGCGCGGGCTTCCTCCGGCGGCCCGCGCCGGCAACTGTCCGTTCCGCCAGCTTTTGCTCTCGAAAAGGTCGCCTCTGCGACATTCGCTGTCGTGTCCCGGCGTGCCGCTCTCGCCTAAGCTTGGCGGGTCCAATTGTTTCGAGAGTTTTCATCCATGCAAGAACGCATCCCGGATGAGCTGCCCCTGCCAGAGCTCACCCTGCGTGGCCTGATCCTCGGTGCGCTGATCACCGTGGTCTTCACCGCCTCCAACGTCTACCTCGGTCTGAAGGTCGGCCTGACCTTCGCCTCGTCGATCCCGGCGGCGGTGATCTCGATGGCCGTCCTGCGCTACTTCTCCGGCGCCAACATCCTCGAGAACAACATGGTGCAGACCCAGGCCTCGGCGGCCGGCACTCTGTCCTCGATCATCTTCATCCTTCCCGGCCTGCTGATGATCGGCTACTGGAGTGGCTTCCCGTTCTGGCAGACCGCGGCGATCTGCTCCATCGGCGGCATTCTCGGGGTGCTCTATACCATTCCGCTGCGCCGGGTGATGGTGGTGCAGAGCGAACTGCCGTATCCGGAAGGGGTGGCGGCGGCGGAAATCCTCCGGGTCGGCAGCGACGGCGCCGAGGACGAGGAAGACGCCCGCGCGCCGCGTGCCGCCGGTAACGCGCCGGGGCTCTACGACATCCTCGGCGGCGGCCTGGTGGCGGCGCTGTTCAGCCTCTGGAGCAGCGGCTTCAAGGTTCTCGCCGAAGGCTTCAGCGTCTGGCTCAGTGCCGGGCAGGCGGCGTTCCGCCTTTCCACCGGTTTTTCCCTGGCGCTGGTCGGTGCCGGCTACCTGATGGGCATCACCGCCGGCATCGCGATCCTCATCGGCGTGGTGATCTCCTGGGGCGTCGCGGTGCCGCTGCTGACCGTCAACAGCGTGCCGGCCGACGGCCAGAGCCTGTCGGACCTAGCCACCCAACTGTGGAGTTCGCAGGTGCGCTTCCTCGGCGCCGGCACCATCGGCGTGGCCGCGCTGTGGACCCTGGCGACCCTGTTCAAGCCGATGGTGCGGGGCGTCTGGGCCTCCCTCGGGGCAGTGCGCGGCAATAGCCAGGCGAACAGCCTGCGCACCGAGCTGGACATGCCGGCCAAGTGGATCCTGCTGATCGCCGGGATACTGCTGGTCTCGCTGTTCGTGGTCTTCAGCCACTTCCTCGGTGCCGCCGCGCCGGACATGGCCAGCCCGCAGTTCTGGAGTCTGGTGGCGGTATGCGTGGTGTTCGCCTTCTTCTTCGGCTTCCTGATCGCCGCCGCCTGCGGCTACATGGCCGGCCTGGTCGGTTCGTCGAGCAGTCCGATCTCGGGGATCGGAATCATCGCGGTCATCCTGGTGTCGTTGCTGATACTCGGCTTCGGCAGCATCGAGGGCGGCCTGCTGGACCGCCAGAACGGCAAGCTGGCGATCGCCCTGGCGCTGTTTACCACCTCGGTGGTGCTGGCCATCGCGGCGATCTCCAACGACAACCTGCAGGACCTCAAGACCGGCTACCTGGTCGGCGCCACGCCCTGGCGCCAGCAGGTCGCGCTGATCGTCGGCTGCATCGTCGGCGCGCTGGTGATCCCCCCGGTGCTGGAACTGCTCTACAGCGCCTACGGCTTCACCGGGGCCCTGCCGCGCGAGGGAATGGACCCCGGCCAGGCCCTGGCCGCGCCGCAGGCGACCCTGATGACGGCGATCGCCAGCGGGATTTTCCACGACGCGCTGAACTGGAACATGATCCTCATCGGCGTCGCCCTGGGCATCGCCCTGATCCTCGTCGACCTGCTCCTGCGCCGTACCGGCAAGGCCTGCCTGCCGGTGCTGGCGGTGGGCCTGGGGATCTACCTGCCGCCGACCATCGGCATGACCCTGGTGGTCGGTGCGCTGATTTCCTGGCTGCTGGAAAATGCCCTGAAGAAGCGTGCGGCGGCGGCCGGGGTCGACGAAGAGGCTTATGCCGAAGAGCCGAAGCGACGCGGCGTGCTGCTGGCTTCGGGGCTGATCGTCGGCGAGAGCCTGATGGGCATCCTGCTCGCCGGGGTGATCGGCGCCACCGGCGAGGACGCGCCGCTGGCGCTGGCCGGCGCCGGCTTCGCGGGCATCGCCCAGTGGCTGGGACTGGTGGTATTCGTCGCGATCTGCGTGCTGTTCTACCGGCGAGTGCTGGCGCGCTGAGGGATTCGCAGCTGCACGGGGATGGGATGTTGCCGCTAGCGTCATTCCCCGCGGTCAGGGACGGAGGATGAGGGAAGGGGCGCCCTGCGCGCCCCCTTTTCCTGCGCTCAACGCACCAGGTGCAGGAACTGCAGGTGCCGCTCGTACTGGTCGAGCATGTCGTTGATGATCTGCTCCTTGGTGTAGCCCATCAGATCGTAGTCCTGGCTACCTTCGGCGAGATGCACCTCGGCACGGAAGTAGCGGCGGTTCTTCAGGTGCAGGCCGCCCATGCCGGCACGCGCGAAGGACGGCGTGAAGTAGCCGCGCATCAGCACCTGGTAGAGGAACCGATGCTGTTCGCCATGACCGATCTCCAGGCTCAGCGAGGCGTTGCCCGGGTCGAGCTGGGCGTCCACCGCCAGGCCCTTCTCGCGGAACACCTCGGAAACCTCGCTGATCGCCGGGCGCACCACGTCGTTCATGAAGCGGTACACCTCGTCCCGCGAGGGGAAGTGCACGGCCTGCGACAGGCGTCGCTTCCAGCCGCCGGAGCGCTTGCCGTTGCCGCTCATCAGCGGCGCCAGGGAGTGGCTCCGCGCCCGCTGGCGCTGCGACTCCATGTAGAAGGCCTTGTGCAGGCCCCACATCATCAATAGCAGGATCAGCGAGAAGGGCAGGGAGGTCAGCACCACCGCCGACTTCAGCGCGTCGATGCTGCCGGCGAACAGCAGCCCGCCGGTGACCAGCGCGGTGACCGAGCCCCAGAACACCCGCAGCCACTTCGGTCCGTCGTCGTCGGCGCTGCCGCCGTGGGCGGAGAGGGTGGAGAGGACCACGGTGCCGGAGTCCGCCGAGGTGACGAAGAAGACGAAGCTCACCAGCACCGTGACGGTGATCACCGCGCGGCTCCAGGGGTAGTTCTGGAGCATCTGGTAGAGGGCCATCGACGGCTGCTCGATGGCCACCCGGCCGAGTTCGCTGGCGCCGCCGAGGGCCTGCTCCAGGGCGCTGTTGCCGAAGATCGACATCCACGCCAGGGTGAAGCCGAGCGGGATGAACAGCACGCCGAAGACGAATTCGCGGATCGTCCGGCCGCGCGAGATGCGCGCGATGAACAGGCCGACGAAGGGCGCCCAGGCGATCCACCAGGCCCAGTAGAACACCGTCCACGAGCCCAGCCAGTCGCTGGGGCCGCCGTAGGCGTAGAGGTCGAAGCTCTTGCCCGGCAGGTGGCCGAGGTAGTCGCCGACGTTCTGCACCAGGGTGTTGAGCAGGTGCTGGGTCGGACCGGCGAACAGCACGAACAGCAGCAGGCTGCAGGCCAGCAGCATGTTGATGTCGGAGAGGATGCGGATGCCCTTGTCGACCCCGGAGACCGCCACCGAGATCGCCGCGCCCATCATCAACACGATGAGCGCCATCTGCACCGGGTGGGTATGCGGGATGGCGTACAGGTAGTCCAGCCCGGAGTTGAGCTGGAGCACGCCGAAGCCCATGTCGGCGCCGAGGCCGAACACCGTGGCGATGATGCCGAAGCAGTCCACCGTGTAGCCGATCGGCCCGTTGATGCGCTTGCCGATCAACGGGTAGAGCGCCGAGCGCAGGGCCAGCGGCAGGTTGTGGCGGTAGGCGAAGTAGGCCAGCGCCATCGCCACCAGGGCGAATACGCCCCAGCCGTGCAGGCCCCAGTGCAGGAACAGCAGTTCCATGGCCTGCCGCGCGGCTTCCTGGGTACCGGCCTCGCCTTGCGGCGGCTGGAGGAAGTGGGTCAGCGGTTCGGATACGCAGAAGAAGAACAGGGTGATGCTGATGCCGGCGGCGAACAGCATGCCGGCCCAGGACAGGTAGCTGAATTCCGGCTCGTCGTGGTCGGCACCGAGCTTGATCTTGCCGTAGCCGGAAAGCGCGGTGACCACCACGAAGATCAGGTACAGCGTCATCGCCAGCAGGTAGTACCAGCCGACGGTCTGCGAGGCCCAGGTCTGCGCGGCCAGCAGCCATTCGCCGGCGCGCTGGGGGAAGCCGATGACCACTGCGGCGAACAGCAGGATCAGGATCGCCGCACCGTAGAACACCGGGGGATTCATGCGGATGGGCGTGGGGGTGGAGGGGGTGGCGGAGGGCGATTGTGCGTCAGTCAAAACAGGCTGGTCTCCTCGTCCTTAATTTGATCAAGCGTTCAATATAAACACGATCAAGGGCCCGGGAGCCAATCCTTCGGACGTATGGAAGCCTTCGGCGCCGCGCTTTTCCCGCACGTTCGCCGAAGGATTCCTTCAGTTCGCCGCCAGTCCCAAGCGCCGCCTTCCCGCCTCCTCGTCGCCGCCTGCCTGCTCGGTGGCCAGTTGCAGGAGCAGGGCCTGTATCTGCTCCAGCGACGGCGCTCCGGCTTGGCCGAGCAGGCGCCGCAGACCGGCCAGCGATGGGTCTGGCGTTGCCCCGCCAAAATTCAGATGCTGCGGCAGGATTTCTTCCTTGTCGCTGACCAGCAGGGCGAAGTGGACGACGTTTTCCAGCTCGCGGATGTTGCCTGGCCAGGGATAGCTCTCGAGGATCCGCTGGGTTTCCACGCCGATGGCCGGCACCGGCAGGTCCAGGCGCTGGGCATAGACGCCGACGAAGTATTCCGCCAGCGGCAGGATGTCTCCCGGACGTTCGCGCAATGGCGGCAGGCTCAGGCGGCCGTCGTGCAGGTATTGTTGCAGGCCGGCCAGGAACTTGCCGGCGCGCACCGCCTGGTCCAGGTCGACGCTGGTGGCGGTGACCAGGCGCACGTCATGGGGAATCGGCTGCTGCGCGCCGACCCGCAGCACCTCGCGTTCCTCCAGCGTCTGTAGCAGCCTGGTCTGCAGCGTCAGCGGCAGGTCGGCGATCTCGTCCAGGTACAGGGTGCCGCCATTGGCCGAACCGAACCAGCCGGCGCGGCTGCCGACCGGGCCGTTGTGGGTACCGGGGGCATAGCCGAACAGCTCGGCTTCGGCGTGGTTGCGACTGAGGGCGCTGCAACTGACCGCGACGAACAGACCGGCGCGTTCGCTGTGGCGGTGGATCTGCCGGGCGAGCAGCTCCTTGCCGGTGCCGGTCTCGCCTTCGATCAGCACCGGCTGGCCCTGTGGCGCGAGGCGCTCGAGTTCTTCGCGGACCCGGTGCGAGCGTGGGTCGAAGAACACCAGGGCCTTGGCGCGGATGCTCAGCGGACTGCGGTCGGCGTCGGGGAAGGTCAGCGGCGCGGGGCGTGGTTTCTCGCTCATGGGTAACTCCTTGGCGGCACGGGGCGCCTCCAGCGCCTGCGCCGCGACGACGGCCGGAACGGCTGCGGGCGGGGGCCGTTGCGGAAAAAGAAACGCCGGTGCAAGCCATGCGACACCGGCGTGAACAAGGGGCGCTGCAACGGCGCCCAGCGTGGGAGTCGGGACGGGCTGGGGTCAGAAGGCCGGGACCACCGCGCCGGCATATTTCTTCTCGATGAAGGCTTTCACTTCCGGGCTGGTCAGCGCGGCGGAAAGCTTCTTCAGGGCGTCGCTATCCTTGTTGTCAGGACGCGCCACCAGGTAGTTCACATAGGGCGAATCGCGGTCTTCCAGGACCAGCGCGTCCTTGGCCGGGTTGAGCTTGGCCTCCAGCGCGTAGTTGGTGTTGATCAGGTCCAGGTCGACCTGGTCCAGCACGCGCGGCAGCAGGGCCGATTCGAGTTCCTTGAATTTCAGGTTCTTCGGGTTCTCGGCGATGTCCTTGGGCGTGGCCAGGGCGTTGTTCGGATCCTTCAACTTGAGCAGGCCGGCCTTCTGCAACAGCAGCAGGGCGCGCCCGCTGTTGCTGCCTTCGTTGGGAATGGCGACGGTGGCGCCGTCGGGCAACTCGGCCAGCGACTTGTATTTCCTCGAATAACCACCGAAGGGCTCGACGTGTACGCCGACCACGGTGACCAGGTTGGTGCCCTTGCCTTTGTTGAAGTTCTCCAGGTACGGCAGGGTCTGGAAGTAGTTGGCGTCCAGGCGCTTCTCGGCGACCTGCACGTTGGGCTGCACGTAGTCGGTGAACACCTTGATCTGCAGGTCGACGCCTTCCTTCGCCAGGGTCGGCTTGATCAGCTCGAGGATTTCCGCGTGGGGGATCGGCGTGGCGGCGACGAGGAGCTTTTCCGCTGCGTTGGCGGAAACGCTGATGACGGAGGCCAGGGCAGTCAGCAGGAGCAGTTTTTTCATTCTTCGATCCTTGTAGGGCGATGTCCGCCGCTGCGTTCAGGGCGGTGAAGGAGGGGCGCCAACACGCGAGGGGCGGCTTGAAGGGGAGAGTAGCGACTCTTTTTATTCCATAAAAATATTATTTGTTTATTTTTATATTCTATTAATGAATATGAGAGAGCTGAGGCAATTTGTCTCGCGACAACCGACCACAGCAGGACGGTCTAGGCTAACGGGTAAGATTTTCGTACCGAATTGCTCTGCATCAAGGCGGGCGGTCCGGGAATCTGCTTGCGACCCTTCCCGCATTCCTGCCATCCAGGGCTGCGGTCGCTTTCCAATGACAAGAACGATAGCTGAAGGATGTGTTCCAAAACCTTGCGTAGCGTTGCGCGTGAGGAAGCACGGCCGAATCCGCACGTAAGCCGGAAGGGCCGAGAACCTGAAGAGGAGTTGCCATGTTCGGATTGGAGGCTATCGACCTTGCCCGCATCCAGTTCGCGTTCACCGTGTCCTTCCACATCATCTTCCCGGCGATCACCATCGGGTTGGCCAGCTACCTGGCCGTACTGGAAGGCCTCTGGCTGAAAACGAACGAAGAGGTCTACCGCGACCTCTATCATTTCTGGTCGAAGATTTTCGCGGTCAACTTCGGCATGGGCGTGGTGTCCGGGCTGGTCATGGCGTACCAGTTCGGCACCAACTGGAGCCATTTCTCCGACTTCGCCGGGTCCATCACCGGTCCGCTGCTGACCTACGAGGTGCTCACCGCGTTCTTCCTCGAGGCCGGTTTCCTCGGGGTCATGCTGTTCGGCTGGAACCGCGTGGGACCGGGCCTGCATTTCTTCGCCACGGTGATGGTGGCGATCGGCACGCTGATCTCGACGTTCTGGATCCTCGCTTCCAACAGCTGGATGCAGACCCCGCAGGGTTTCGAGATCGTCGACGGCCGGGTGATCCCGGTGGACTGGCTGGCGGTGATCTTCAACCCGTCGTTCCCCTACCGCCTGCTGCACATGTCGGTCGCCGCGTTCCTCGCCACCGCCTTCTTCGTCGGCGCCTCGGCCGCCTGGCACCTGCTGCGCGGGCGCGACAACCCGGCGATCCGCAAGATGCTCTCGATGGCCATGTGGATGGCGCTGATCGTCGCCCCGGTACAGGCGCTGATCGGCGACGCCCATGGCCTCAATACCCTGGAGCACCAGCCGGCGAAGATCGCCGCGATGGAAGGCCACTGGGACAACAGCAGCGGCGAGCCGACCCCGCTGATCCTGTTCGGCTGGCCGGACATGCAGCGCGAGGAAACCCGCTTCAAGGTGGAGATCCCGGTGCTCGGCAGCCTGATCCTCAAGCACAGCCTGACCGAGCCGATCCCGGCGCTGAAGGACTTCCCGCCGGAAGACCGGCCGAACTCCACCGTGGTGTTCTGGTCGTTCCGGATCATGGCCGGCCTCGGCATGCTGATGATCCTGGTCGGCGTCTGGAGCCTGTGGCTGCGCTGGCGCGGCCAGGACAAGCTGTTCAACTCGAAGGCCTTCCTGCGCCTGACCCTGCTGATGGGACCGTCCGGCCTGATCGCGATCCTCGCCGGCTGGTTCACCACCGAGATGGGCCGCCAGCCCTGGGTGGTCTACGGACTGATGCGCACCGCCGACGCCTCCTCGGCGCAGAGCGTGACGCAGATGAGCCTGACCCTGCTGACCTTCGTGGTGGTGTACTTCTCGCTGTTCGGCGTCGGTATCGGCTACATGATGCGCCTGGTGCGCAAGGGCCCGGTCACCCATGAGGGACGCGAGACCAACCCGGGAGGCGCCGGGCAGAAGCGCACGCCGGCACGGCCGTTGTCGGCCGCCGGCGAAGGTTTCGACGAAGAGCACGACGGCCACGCGCAAGCGGCCGACCGCGACCAGGACAAGAGGAACTGAGACATGGGTATCGATCTTCCCCTCATCTGGGCGGTCATCATCATCTTCGGCATCATGATGTACGTGGTGATGGACGGCTTCGACCTGGGCATCGGCATGCTCTATCCGTTCTTCAAGGACAGCGGCGACCGCGATGTGATGATGAACACCGTGGCGCCAGTCTGGGACGGCAACGAGACCTGGCTGGTGCTGGGCGGCGCGGCGTTGTTCGGGGCCTTCCCGCTGGCCTACGCGGTGGTCCTGTCGGCGCTCTACCTGCCGTTGATCTTCATGCTCGTCGGGCTGATCTTCCGCGGCGTCGCCTTCGAGTTCCGCTTCAAGGCCAAGCCGGCCAAGCAGCACATCTGGGACAAGGCGTTCATCGGCGGTTCGCTGGTGGCGACCTTCTTCCAGGGCGTGGCGCTGGGCGCCTTCATCGAAGGCATCCCGGTGGAGAACCGCAGCTTCGCCGGCGGTTCGCTGGACTGGATCGCGCCGTTCCCGCTGTTCTGCGGCCTGGCCCTGATCGTCGCCTACACCCTGCTCGGCTGCACCTGGCTGATCATGAAGACCGAAGGCCGCCTGCAGGAGCGCATGCACGACCTGGCGCGCCCGCTGGCGTTGGTGCTGCTGGCGATCATCGGGGTGGTCAGCCTGTGGACGCCGCTGGCCCATGCCGAGATCGCCGCACGCTGGTTCAGCCTGCCGAACCTGTTCTGGTTCCTGCCGGTGCCGATCCTGGTCCTGGTGACCTTCTATGCGCTGCTGCGCTCGGTGGCCAACAACGACCACGTGAAGCCGTTCGTGCTCACCCTGGTGTTGATCTTCCTCGGCTACAGCGGCCTGGGGATCAGCCTGTGGCCGAACATCATCCCGCCGGCGGTGAGCATCTGGGAGGCCTCGGCGCCGCCGCAGAGCCAGGGCTTCATGCTGGTCGGCGCGCTGTTCATCATTCCCTTCATCCTCGGCTACACCGCTTGGAGCTACTACGTGTTCCGCGGCAAGGTGAAGCACGGCGATGGCTATCACTGAGGAGGCGCCGCATATGGTCCGTACGCCGAGTCATCCCGAACGAGATAGCGCGGCCAAGCCAGCGCTCTGGCGACGCCTGGCCTGGCTGGCGGGTATCTGGACCGCCAGCGTGCTGGCCCTGGGCGTCGCCGCCTGGCTGATGCGCCTGTTCATGAGCGCGGCGGGGCTGGGCGTCCCGCACTGATCGACGATCCCATCCGGGCGCTCCGGCGCCTTTTTCCGAGAGCCCTCCGCTGGAGGGCTTCTTTTTGTCCGCCGATCCGCCAGTGCTCGGTGTTGCACCGTAGGGCGTCAATCCTCGCGTTCCCGCCTTGCACCATCCAGGCCGGTTCGGCGGATAACCGCGCTGCGGTTATGCGCCCTACGGGAGCGGCGGATGCGCCCTACTGAAGCCTTGGTAGGGCGAATAACGCCGCAGGCGTTATCCGCCGACTCGCCATTGCTTGGCGTTGCGCCGTGGGGCATCAGTCCTCGCGGCCCCTGACCCGTGCCAGTTGCTCCAGTCGCCCCAGGTAGTCGCGCGGGGTTTCGCCGAGCAGGCGGCGGAACATGCTGCTGAAGGCCCGCGTACTGCCGTAGCCGAGGTCGCGGGCGACCACCTGCACGCTGTCGCCGGCCAGCAGGCGCGGCAGGGCTTCGGTCAGGCGCAGTTGCTGGCGCCACTCATGGAAGCTCATCTGCAGTTCCTGGGCGAACAGCCGCGCCAGGGTGCGCGAGCTGGCGCCGACCCGCAGGCCCCAGTCATCGAGGGTCAGCCCCAGTTCCGGCTGTTTCAGCAATGCCTGGCAGATCGCCTGCAAGCGGCGGTCGCGGGGCATCGGCAGGTACAGCGGCATCCGTTCGAGGTTGGCGATCTCGCTGAGGATCAGCCCTTGCAGGCGCTGGCGGAAGTCGTCCAGGCGCGGCTGGCTCTCGAGGTGGATGGCGCGCAGGATCATTTCCCGCAGCAGCGGCGTCACCGCCAGTACGCAACAGTCGCTTAGCGGTGTCGGCGTTTCGGGTTGCTCGATGAACAGGGTGCGCATGTGCACCTCGCCGGACATGAATATCTCGTGCTCCACCCGGGGCGGAATCCATACCGCGCGGGTCGGCGGGATCACCCAGGCGCCGTGGTGGGTGGCCAGGCGCATCAGGCCGCGAGCGGCGTAGAGGAACTGCGCCTGCGGGTGGAAATGCCGCCCCAGGTGATGGCCGTCGGGGAAGTCGAGGGAGATGGCGGCCAGCAGGCCGTCCGGGCGGTGCTCGATCAGCATGTCCGTTTCGATGACCTCGCTGTCCTGTCTGCGCTTTTCGGTCAACCTATCATGCCCGGGTCATGACGCCCATTCCTCACCGACCATTCAGGCCGCACGCCATGAACCGACCTCGAACCGTTATCCGCTTCATCAACGCCGCGCATGTCATCGACCACATGTTCATGCTGATCTTCCCCGCCGCCGTGCTCGGCATGGCCGGCAGCTTCGACCTCGACTACGCCGGTCTGATCGGCCTGTCGCTGGGCGGTTTCATCGCCTTCGGCGCCTGTTCGCTGCCGGCCGGCTGGCTGGGCGATACCTGGAGCCGGCGGCGGATGATGCTGCTGTTCTTCTTCGGTATCGGCGCCGCCGCACTGCTCACCGGGCTGGCCGGCAGCGTACCGATGCTGGTGACCGGGCTGACCCTGATCGGGGTATTCGCCGCGATCTACCACCCGGTCGGCACCGCGATGCTGGTGGCACACGCGGAGAACCGCGGCCGCGAGATCGGCATCAACGGCATGTGGGGTAACCTCGGGGTCGCCTTCGCCGCGCTGCTTACCGGCTTTCTCACCGCGCACTTCGGTTGGCGTGCGGCGTTCATCCTGCCCGGCGGGGTGGCCATCCTGCTCGGCATCGGCTTTTTCTTCTGCGTGCGCGAGGAGCCATCGCCGCACCTGTCGGCCAAGGCCGCGGCGCGTGGCGAGGACAGCGAGGGCCTGTCGATGCGCCGGGTGTTCGGCGTGCTGGCGCTGGTCACCGCCACCGGCGGGGTGGTGTTCAACGCCAGCACCGTGACCTACCCGAAGCTGTTCCAGGAGCGCCTGAGCGACTTGCTGGCGTCGCCGCAGACCCTCGGCGTGGTGGTCAGCCTGGCCTATGCCTTCGGCGCGGTGGCGCAACTGATCATGGGCCGCCTGATCGATCGCCTGAACCTGAAGTTGCCGTTCGTCTTCCTCACCTTCTGCCAGGTGCCGCTGCTGCTGGCCCTGGCCTACGGCCACGGCAGCGCAGTGGTGCTGTTCGGCGCGCTGTTCATGTTCGCGGTGTTCGGCCAGGTGACGGTGAACGATGCGATGGTCGCCCACTTCGTCGCGCCGCAGTGGCAGGCGCGGGTCTTCGCCCTGCGCTATTTCCTGTCGTTCGGCGCCAGCGCGGCGGCGATCCCGATGATTGCCTACCTGGAGCCACGGCAGGGGCTGCTGGGGTTGTACCTGGTACTGGCGGGCTTCGCCGCGCTGACCTTCGCCGCGGCGCTGGTGTTTCCGCGTCCGGCGCGTAGCGCCGCGGTGGGCACCTGAGGAAGAGGGCGCCCGGACAGCGCGAGCCGGCCGGGCGCCGATGGCTCAACGCCGTATCAGAGCAGTTCGAGCGCCACGGCGGTGGCTTCGCCGCCGCCGATGCACAGCGAGGCGACGCCGCGCTTGCCGCCTTTCTGGCGCAGGGCGTTGATCAGGGTGAGGATGATCCGCGAGCCGGTGGAACCGACCGGATGGCCCTGGGCGCAGGCGCCGCCATAGACATTGACCTTGGCATGATCGAGGCCGTGTTCGCGCATGGCGAGCATGGTGACCATGGCGAAGGCTTCGTTGATCTCGAACAGGTCGACGTCGTCCTTGCTCCAGCCGGTCCTGGCGAACAGGTTGGTCATCGCGCCGATCGGCGCCAGGGTGAACTCGCTCGGGTCCTGGCTCTGGGTGGCATGGCCGACGATTCGCGCCAGCGGCTTCAGGCCACGGCGCTGGGCTTCCTCGGCGGTCATCAGGACCAGCGCGGAGGCGCCGTCGGAGATCGAGCTGGCATTGGCGGCGGTGATGGTACCGTCCTTGCGGAACGCCGGCCTGAGGCTCGGGATCTTCTCCAGGTTGGCGGTCAGCGGTTGCTCGTCGTCCTTCACCACGCTCTCGCCCTTGCGGCTGGTGACGGTGACCGGGACGATTTCCGCCGCCAGCGAGCCATCGGCGATGGCGGCCTGGGCGCGCTTGAGCGATTCGATGGCATAGGCGTCCATCTCCTCGCGGGTCACGCCGTACTTGTCGGCGGTCTCCTGGGCGAACGAACCCATCAAACGGCCGGTACGGGCGTCCTCCAGGCCGTCGAGGAACATGTGGTCCTTGATCTCGCCGTGGCCCATGCGCAGGCCGCTGCGGGCTTTCTCCAGGACATAGGGCGCGTTGGACATGCTTTCCATGCCACCGGCGACCATCACCTGGTTGGTGCCAGCCTTGAGCAGGTCGTGGGCCAGCATCACCGCCTTCATCCCCGAGCCGCACAGCTTGTTGATGGTGGTGCAGCCGGTGGCGGCGGGCAGGCCGGCCGCCAGCGCGGCCTGGCGGGCCGGGCCCTGCTTCAGGCCGGCGGGCAGGACGCAACCCATGATCACTTCCTGTACGTCCTCGGCGGCGATGCCGGCGCGCTGCACCGCTTCGCGGATCGCGACGGCACCCAGGTCGACCGCGGAAACGCCGGCCAGGCTGCCCTGGAAGCCGCCCATGGGAGTACGGGCGCCGGCGACGATGACGATATCGGACATGGAACGTTACCTCTTGTTCTGGATAGGGTCTGAACGATTCAGTGGGCGGATTCTATCTTGTGACCGGGAGGCTCCGAAAGGTCACGGGGCAAATCACTCTTTTGACTGATGAACAAAGCCCGCCGACGGCTCTAGAGTCGGCCTCATCCTGACAACGAACCCGCTCCCAGGTGTACGCCCCATGCTGAAGACCCGTCTCATCCCGGCCGCCGCCGGCGCTTATCAGTATCCGTTGCTGATCAAGAGCCTGATGCTTTCCGGCCGTCGTTACGAAAAGAGTCATGAAATCGTCTACCGCGACCAGGTGCGCTACAGCTACGCCACCTTCAACGAGCGCGTCGCGCGCCTGGCCAACGTACTCAGCGAGGCCGGGGTGAAGGCCGGCGACACGGTGGCGGTGATGGACTGGGACAGCCATCGCTACCTGGAATGCATGTTCGCCATCCCGATGATCGGGGCGGTGCTGCATACCATCAACATCCGCCTCTCCCCGGAACAGATCCTCTACACCATGAACCACGCCGAGGATCGCTTCGTGCTGGTGAACAGCGAGTTCGTCCCGCTCTACCAGGCGGTGGCGGGGCAGCTGGCCACGGTGGAGCGGACCATCCTGCTCACCGACGGCACGGAGAAGAGCGCGGAACTGCCCGGCCTGGTCGGCGAATACGAGTCGCTGCTGGCCGCGGCCAGCCCGCGCTACGACTTCCCCGATTTCGACGAGAACTCCATCGCCACCACCTTCTACACCACCGGCACCACCGGCAATCCGAAAGGTGTGTATTTCAGCCACCGGCAACTGGTCCTGCACACCCTGGCGATGGCTTCGACCATCGGCAGCCTGGACAGCATCCGCCTGCTCGGTACCAGCGACGTGTACATGCCGATCACCCCGATGTTCCATGTCCACGCCTGGGGCACTCCGTACGTGGCGACCATGCTCGGGGTCAAGCAGGTCTATCCCGGGCGTTACGATCCGGAACTGCTGGTCGAACTGTGGAAGCGCGAGAAGGTCACCTTCTCCCACTGCGTGCCGACCATCCTGCAGATGGTGATGAACGCCAGGGCTGCCCAGGGCGTGGACTTCAAGGGCTGGAAGGTGATCATCGGCGGGAGCGCGCTGAACCGCTCGCTCTACGAGGCGGCCAAGGCGCGCGGCATCCAACTGACCGCCGCCTACGGCATGTCGGAGACCTGTCCGCTGATTTCCTGCGCCTACCTCAACGACGAACTGCTGGCCGGAAGCGAGGACGAGCGCACCACCTACCGGATCAAGGCCGGCGTGCCGGTGCCGCTGGTGGATGCGGCGATCATGGACGAACAGGGCCGCTTCCTCCCGGCCGACGGCGAGTCCCAGGGCGAGCTGGTGTTGCGCTCGCCATGGCTGACCCAGGGGTATTTCCGCGAACCCGAGCGCGGCGAGGAGTTGTGGCGCGGCGGCTGGATGCACACCGGCGACGTGGCGACCCTGGACGGCATGGGCTTCATCGAGATCCGCGACCGCATCAAGGACGTGATCAAGACCGGCGGCGAGTGGCTGTCCTCCCTGGAGCTGGAAGACCTGATCAGCCGCCATCCGGCGGTACGCGAAGTGGCGGTGGTCGGGGTGCCCGATCCGCAATGGGGCGAGCGCCCGTTCGCCCTGCTGGTGGTGCGCGAGGGCCAGCAACTGGACGCCCGTGGCCTGAAGGAGCACCTCAAGCCTTTCGTCGAGCAGGGCAACATCAACAAGTGGGCGATCCCCTCGCAGATCGCGGTTGTTACCGATATTCCCAAGACCAGCGTCGGCAAGCTGGACAAGAAGCGCATCCGTATCGAGATCGCCCAGTGGCAGGAAGCCGGCAGCGCCTTCCTGTCGACCGTCTGACGGGGCTTTCCTACACCGCCGAAACGCCCGGAGGCCAAGCAAACGCTTGGTCTCCGCGTTTTCGCGACCGCCCGGTCATTCTCCATCCGCCGCAAAGGCGCGAGCCAGAGTGGTTGCGCCGCGCAAATCACACTTTCGAGGGATCAAGCGGCAGGCAGCGCTAGCTATAGTCCACGCACTCATAACAAAAAACACACATGGAGTAGCGTCGATGACAACCCGTAATCCGTTCTCGCGTCGGGCCCGGTTGCCGTTGGCCGTCAGCCTGGCTTCCTCGCTGGCGGCTCCGGCCTTTGGGGTGACCTTCAACATCGGGGAAATCGAAGGTTCCTTCGATTCGGCGTTGTCGGTCGGGGCCAGTTGGTCGACCGCCAAGCCGAACAAGAACCTGATCGGTGTGAACAACGGCGGCAAGGGACTTTCCCAGACCTCCGACGACAGCCACTTGAACTTCAAGCGTGGGGAAACGTTCTCGAAGGTCTTCAAGGGCATCCATGACCTCGAACTGAAGTACGGCGATACTGGTGTGTTCCTGCGCGGCAAGTACTGGTACGACTTCGAGCTGAAGGACGAGCACCGCGAGTTCAAGGACATCGACGACAGCGGCCGCAAGACCCTGGCCAAGTCCTCCGGCGCCGAACTGCTCGACGCCTTCATCTACCACAACTATGCCATCGGC
Source organism: Pseudomonas sp. 20-5 (assembly GCF_056782835.1). Taxonomy (NCBI): domain Bacteria; kingdom Pseudomonadati; phylum Pseudomonadota; class Gammaproteobacteria; order Pseudomonadales; family Pseudomonadaceae; genus Pseudomonas; species Pseudomonas sp. 20-5. The sequence continues at coordinate 1,105,888 of NZ_CM165584.1, forward strand.
GACCTGCCGGGCAGCGTGCGCCTGGGCAAGCAGGTGGTGAACTGGGGCGAGAGCACCTTCATCCAGAACGGCATCAGCGCCATCAACCCGATCGACGTCACCGCCTTCCGCCGGCCCGGCTCGGAGATCAAGGAAGGCCTGATCCCGGTGAACATGTTCTACCTGTCGCAGAACCTCACCGACAACCTGTCCGCCGAAGGCTTCTACCAGATCGAGTGGGACCAGACGGTGGTCGACAACTGTGGCACCTTCTTCTCCCAGCCGGACGTGGTGGCCGATGGCTGCGACCAGAACCTGGCGGTGCTGACCAACAACAAGGCGTCCATCAACCTGCTCAACAACGTGCTCGCCGGGGCTGGCCTGAGCGTTACCCCGTCGCCCTGGGACGAGGGCATCCTGGTCCGCCGCGGGCCGGACCGCGACGCTCGCGACAGCGGCCAGTACGGCTTCGCCCTGCGCTACTTCGCCGACGAACTGAACACCGAGTTCGGCGCCTACTACATGAACTACCACAGCCGCCTGCCGATCTTCAGCGGCCAGGGCGCCTCGGCCAGCACCATGGCGGCGATCAACGACCTCGCCACCCGCCTCGCCGCGATCAACCCGGCACTGGCCGCCCAGGCTGCGGCGGCGGCCACCGCCGGCAACTCCAGCTACTTCATCGAGTACCCGGAAGATATCCGCATGTTCGGCCTGAGCTTCTCCACCACGTTGCCCAACGGCACCGCGTGGAGCGGCGAAGTCAGCTACCGGCCCAACGCGCCGGTGCAGTTGAACACCACCGACATCCTCTTCGCCGGCCTCGACCCGGTGAGCATCGGGGGCAACCGCCCCTACGACAACGCCTCGGTGCTGAACGGCCAGGCCGGGCAGGACCTGCACGGCTATCGGCGCAAGGAGATCACCCAACTGCAGACCACCCTGACGCACTTCTTCGACCAGGTGATGGGCGCCGAGCGGCTGACCCTGGTGGGCGAGATCGGCTGGACCCACGTCGGCGGCCTGGAAAGCACCTCCAAGGCACGCTACGGGCGTGACCCGGTCTTCGGACCGGGGCCGCTGCCGGGGACCATCTCCGGCCTGGCCAGCTGCCAGGCGCTGAACGTCAGCACGCTGGGCACCGCCGAAGCGAACAACGTCAGCCGCTACTGCGAGAACGATGGCTATACCACCTCGGACGCCTGGGGTTATCGCGCCCGTGCGATCTGGGACTACAACGACGTGTTCATGGGCGTGAACCTCAAGCCCAGCGTGGCCTGGTCGCACGACGTCGATGGCTATTCGCCCGGTCCCGGCGCCAACTTCGAGGAAGGCCGCAAGGCGGTCAGCCTGGGGGTGGACGCGGAGTACCAGAACACCTACACCGCGAGCCTCTCCTACACCAACTTCTTCGACGGCAAGTACACCACCGTGGACGATCGCGACTTCGTCGCGCTCAGCTTCGGCATGAACTTCTGATGTACGCCGGCCCGGTGCGAACCGGGCCGGCGAGCAGGACTTAACGAGGACGACGAGCGAATGAAAACAACGAAGATTCTTCTGCATACCGGTGTACTGGCCCTGAGCCTGCTGGCCACCCAGGTGATGGCGGCGGTATCCGCCGACGAAGCGGCCAAGCTCGGCACCAGCCTGACTCCGTTGGGGGCGGAGAAGGCCGGCAACGCCGACGGCAGCATCCCCGCCTGGGACGGCGGCCTGGCGACCAACGCCGGCAGCGTCGACAGCCGTGGCTTCCTCGCCAACCCCTATGCCAGCGAGCAACCGCTGTTCACCATCACCGCGCAGAACGTCGACCAGTACAAGGACAAGCTGACTCCCGGCCAACTGGCCATGTTCAAGCGCTACCCGGATACCTACAAGATCCCGGTATACAAGACCCACCGCAGCGCCACCGTCCCGGCGGCGGTGCAGGAGGCGGCCAAGCGCAACGCCACCACCACCAAGCTGGTGGAAGGCGGCAACGGCCTGGAGAACTTCGATACCGCCAACCCGTTCCCGATCCCGCAGAACGGCCTGGAGGTGATCTGGAACCACATCACCCGCTATCGCGGCGGCAGCGTCCGGCGCCTGGTGACCCAGGCCACTCCGCAGGTCAACGGCTCCTACCAGCTGGTCTACTTCCAGGATGCCTTCACCTTCCGTACCAACCTGAAGGACTACAACCCGAACAAGCCGAGCAACGTGCTGTTCTACTTCAAGCAGCGGGTCACCGCGCCCTCGCGCCTGGCCGGTAACGTGCTGCTGGTCCACGAGACCCTCAACCAGGTCAAGGAGCCGCGCCTGGCGTGGCTCTACAACGCCGGCCAGCGCCGCGTGCGGCGGGCTCCGCAGGTGTCCTACGACGGTCCTGGCACCGCCGCCGACGGCCTGCGCACCTCGGACAACTTCGACATGTACAACGGTGCGCCGGACCGCTACGACTGGAAGCTGGAAGGCAAGAAGGAAATCTACATTCCCTACAACAGCTACAAGCTCGACGATCCGAAGATCAAGTACAGCGAAATCGTCAAGGCCGGCCACATCAACCAGGACCTGACCCGCTACGAGCTGCACCGCGTCTGGCATGTGGTCGCGACCCTGAAGCCGGGCGAGCGGCACATCTACGCCAAGCGTGACTTCTACATCGACGAGGACACCTGGCAGGCCGCCGAGATCGACCATTACGACGGTCGCGGCACCCTGTGGCGCGTGGCCGAGGCGCATGCCGAGCAGTACTACGACAAGCAGGTGCCCTGGTACGCGGTGGAAACCCTCTACGACCTGCTCTCCGGCCGCTACCTGGCGCTGGGCATGAAGAACGAGGAGAAACAGGCCTACGACTTCAACTACAGCGCTTCGGAAAGCGACTACACCCCGGCGGCGCTGCGCCAGGAAGGGGTACGCTGAGAAACGGCGTTCCTAGCCACGAAGAAACCGGCCTTGTGCCGGTTTCTTCGTTTTCGCGGGCGGCGTGCCGCTCCGGCCGTCAATTCATTACAAAGTGTTTTCCCGCCTCGCCCGCGGATTCCGTCGTCGCCATCCTCCCGGCGGGCACCTGTGTGGCCGGGAAACGTTTGCTGCGCCTGGACCGCGCCGGGAAACCGGTCTTTCCTTGGTTATCGAGCTGAAGCGCCGGTGCGCTATTTCGTCCGAGCCGATGGATAGTGCTTCAAATAGCCATCACTTGTGGTTAGTCTCCGGAGCGTTCACGCCCCATACATAAACCAAGAAACCGGGTGATGACTGACTTCTCGCGCACCTTCTCGGGCACTCCATCCGCCGTCCTGCCGACGGCCAACCGCTTTTTCCGCCCCCCGCTGCCGTCGGCCCATGTGGCGCGCCCGCGTCTTTGCCGTCGACTGCGCGACGGACTGGACGGTCGCCTGCTGCTGATCGCCGCGCCCGCCGGATTCGGCAAGAGTTCCCTGGCCATCGAGTTCTGCGAAAGCCTCGATCCGCGCTGGCAGAGCCTCTGGCTGGGACTGAGCAGCCGCGAGAGCGATCCCGGACGTTTCCTCGAACGCCTGCTCGATGGCTTGCGACAGTACCACCCGACCCTGGGCGAAGAGGCCCTCGGCCTGCTGAAGATGCGCCAGCGTCACCAGCCGTTCGCCTTCGAGACCTGGCTCGACGACCTGCTCGACGAACTCGCCCCCTGCCTGGACCCGCAGCGTCCCCTGCTACTGGTGCTGGACGATTACCACCTGGCCCAGGGCGCGGTGCTCGACCGTTGCCTGCAATTCCTCCTCAATCACCTGCCCGAGGGCCTGGTGCTGCTGGTCACCAGCCGGCAGCGGCCGGACTGGCACCTGGCGCGCCTGCGCCTGTCGCGGCAATTGCTCGAACTCAGCGAACAGGACCTGCGCCTGACCGCCGAGGAGAGCGGGGCGCTGATGGCCGCCAGCGGCCTCGAACTCGACGAGGACGCGCTGGACGCGCTGCTCGAGCGCAGCGAAGGCTGGGTCGCCGGGCTACGCCTCTGGCTGCTGGCGCGCGGCGATCCAGAGGAGCAGGTCAGCCCCGGGGTACACGGCGCCGACGAACTGATCCGCGACTACCTGCTGGAGGAGGTGATCGAGCGGCAGCCGCCCGAGGTCCAGGCGTTCCTCGCCCAGACCGCGCGCTTCGAGCGCTTCTGCGCCGAGCTCTGCGATACCGTGCGCGAGGCCGGCGACAGCGCGGCGATCCTCGACCACCTGCAGCAGCACCAGGTCTTCCTCGTGCCGCTGGACGAAAACGGCCAGTGGTTCCGCTACCACCACCTGTTCTCCGACCTGCTGCTGGCGCGTCCCTTGCCCGACTTCGGTCCGTCCGCCGGCTCCCTGCACCTGCGCGCCTGCGGCTGGTTCAGCCGCCATGGCCTGCTCGACCAGGCGGTGGAGCAGGCGCTGCGCGCCGGCCAGCCGGACGTGGCGGCGAGCCTGGTGCAGAACCTGTCGGAAGAGCAACTGCTGGCGGAGCAGAACATCGCCACCCTGCTGCGCTGGAAGATGGACCTGCCGGACAGCCTCCTGGCGAGCACGCCGCGCCTGATCCTGCTGTACGGCTGGGCGCTGGCGCTGGCCTGCCAGCTGGATGCCGCGGAAGAACTGGCCGGCCAACTGGCGCGTTTCCTGCCGGCGCCGGACGAGTCCGCGCAGCGCGACCTGCTGGCCCAGTGGCAGGCCCTGAGCGGGGTGATCGCGCGCGGCCGCGGCGATATCGACAAGGCCGAGGCGCACTGCCGCGAGGCCTTGCAGGACCTCGCCGGGGAGCGCTACGGCACTCGCCTGCAATGCCTGTCGACGCTGAGCAACCTGGCGGTGACCCGTGGCGACTTCTGGCAGGCGCGCAACTACAACCGCGACGCCCTGGAGTTCGCCCAGCGCTACGGCAACCCGCTGTTCGAGGCGCTGGTCCATTACGACCGCGCCCGCGTCCTCCAGGCGCGCGGCGAGGTGGCGCGCGCCGAGGAGGAGGTGCGCCAGGGCCTGGAACGCCTCCAGCACCTGCCGGCGCAACGCCGCTACGCGGTGCGCGGGCGGCTCCTGCTGTACCGCGGCTACCTGCGCAGCCTGGCGCTGCAGCCGGACGAAGCGCGCAAATGGATCAAGCAGGGAATCGAGGAAACCCGCAGTTGCCGGGATGTCAGCCTGGTGATCGGCTATTGCGTCCTGGCCAGCCTGGAAGGGCGCCTGGGCAACTACGCGGCGGCGTTCGCCCGGCTTGGCGACGTCGAGCGGCTGATGCATGCCTGGGATATCCCGCCGATCTACTACCTGGCGGCGATCACCCTGATCAAGTGCGAACTCTGGCTGGCCCAGGGCCAGACCGAACTGGCCGGCGTCTGGCTACAGCGCCTGGGCGGCACCTACGGCGGGCAGGCGGCCACGCCGCCGGAATGCAGTCCGCTGCTGCCGCTGCATGTGGAGTTGCTCCAGGCCGGCCTGGAGCGCCGCGAAGGACGCCCGGAGGAGGCCGCCCGGCGTCTGGATCGGCTGGCCCGCTCGACGCGGGAGAACGGCGCATTGCTGCCGGCTCGCCTGGCCCTCGGCCAACTGGCCGCGCTGCACCTGGAGCAGGGCCGCGAGCGCGAGGCGCTGGCGACCCTGCAACAGGCCATGGAGGGCGCAGTCGGGGGAGCCTTGCTGCCGCTCCACGAATTGCTCGTGCAGCAGCCGGAATGGTTGCGCGAACAGTTGCAGCGCTTCCCTGCCTGTCCCGGCGCCCAGCGCATGCGCGCGCTGTTGCCGGAGCCGCCCGCCGAGCCCGCGGGCGGTGCGGGCGAGGTGCTCAGCGGGCGCGAACTGGCGGTGCTGGAGCTGATCGCCCAGGGGTTATCCAACCAGGAGATCAGCGAGCGGCTGTTCATCTCGCTGCATACGGTGAAGAGCCACGCCCGCCATATCAACGACAAGCTCGGCGTCGAGCGTCGCACCCAGGCGGTGGCGCGGGCCAAGCACATGGGGTTGTTGCGCTAGGCGCGCCACCCTATGTGCCTGGCGTGCTGGCTCAGGGCTTCCAGCGTCGCAGGAGCAGGGCGTTGCCGACCACGCTGACGCTGGAGAAGGCCATCGCTGCGCCCGCCACCATCGGGTTGAGCAGGCCGAAGGCCGCCAGCGGGATGCCGATCACGTTGTAGATGAAGGCCCAGAACAGGTTCTGGCGGATCTTCGCGTAGGTCCGCCGCGAGATGTCCAGCGCCGCCGGCACCAGGCGCGGGTCGCCGCGCATCAGGGTGATGCCGGCGGCGTGCATGGCCACGTCGGTGCCGCCACCCATGGCGATGCCTACGTCGGCAGCGGCCAGCGCCGGGGCGTCGTTGATGCCGTCGCCGACCATCGCCACCACCCGGCCCCGGCCTTTCAGCTCGGCGACCGTGGCGGCCTTGTCCGCCGGCAGCACTTCCGCGTGTACGTCGTCGATGCCCAGGGCCTTGGCCACCACCGCCGCGCTGCCGCGGTTGTCGCCGGTGATCAGGTGGCTGTGGATATCCCGTCCGCGCAGGGCCTCCACCGCTTCGGCGGCGCCGTCCTTGAGGCTGTCGCCGAAGGCGAACAGGCCGAGCACGCGTTTCTCCGGAGCCAGTTCCAGCAGCCAGGACAGGGTGCGGCCCTCGGCCTCCCAGTCCGCGGCGGCACTCGCCAGCGCGCCGGGCTTGAGTTCCTGCTCGTCGAGCAGGCGGCGGTTGCCCAGGGCCAGCCGGCGACCCTCGACCTCGCCCTGGATGCCGCGACCGCTGAGGGCCTGGCTGGCGTTCACCGGCGGAACCTCCAGGTCGCGCTCGGCGCAGCGCTCGAGCACGGCCTTGGCCAGCGGGTGCTCGCTGCCGCGTTGCAGGGCGCCGGCGAGCCTGAGCAGTTGCTCCTGGTCGTCGCCGCCGAGGTGGATGATCTGCGGTCGCCCGGAGGTCAGGGTGCCGGTCTTGTCGAAGGCCACGCTGGTGACCGCATGGGCGACTTCCAGGGACTCGGCGTCCTTGATCAGGATGCCGTGGCGCGCGGCCACGCCGGTGCCGGCCATGATCGCGGTCGGGGTGGCCAGGCCGAGGGCGCAGGGGCAGGCGATCACCAGCACCGCCACGGCGTTAACCAGGGCCTGCTCCAGGCCGACCCCGTCGACCAGCCAGGCGCCGAGGGTGACCAGCGCGATGAGGATCACCACCGGGACGAAGACCTGGCTGACCTTGTCCACCAGCTTCTGGATCGGCGCCTTGGCGGCCTGGGCGTCTTCCACCAGGCGGATGATCTTCGCCAGCACCGTTTCCCCGCCGAGCGCAGTGGTGCGCAGGAGCAGGCGGCCTTCGCCGTTGATCGCGCCGCCGGTGACCTTGTCGCCGGGAGCCTTGGGCACCGGCAGGCTCTCGCCGGTGATCAGCGCCTCGTCGGCGTGGCTGCTGCCGTCGAGCACCTCGCCGTCCACCGGGAAGCGTTCGCCGGGACGCACCACCACCTCGTCGCCGAGGCGCAACTCGGCGATCGCCACCTCTTCCTCGCGACCGTCGCGCAGGCGCACCGCGCGCTCCGGGCGCAACGCCTCGAGGGCGCGGATGGCGCTGGCGGTCTGGCGCTTGGCGCGGCTTTCCAGGTACTTGCCGAGGAGGATCAGGGCGATCACCACGGTGGAGGCTTCGAAGTAGAGGTGCGGCATGTGGCCGGGCGGGGCGGTCAGCCAGAGGTAGACGCTGAGGCCGTAGCCGGCGCTGGTGCCGAGGGCGACCAGCAGGTCCATGTTGCCGGCACCGGTCTTCACCGCGCGCCAGGCGGAGACATAGAAGCGCGCGCCGATGACGAACTGCACCGGGGTCGCCAGGAGGAACTGCGCCCACGGCGGCAGCATCCAGTGCAGGCCGGCCCATTCCACCAGCATCGGCAGCACCAGCGGCAACGCCAGCAACAGCGCGGCGATCACCCACCAGCGTTCGCGGCGCAGGCGGCGCTCGGCATCGTCCTGGCGTGGTTGCCCCGCGTCGAGCAGGCGGGCCTTGTAGCCGGCCTGTTCCACCGCCTGTAGCAAGGCCTGGCTGTCCACGGCGCCGAGCAGCTCGAGGTGGGCGCGCTCGCTGGCCAGGTTGACGCTGACCTCGCGTACGCCGGGCACCTTCTTCAGCGCCCGCTCGACCCGGCCGACGCAACTGGCGCAGGTCATGCCCTCGATGGACAGTTCCAGGCTGCGCGCCGGAACCTGGTAGCCGGCCTGCTCGACCGCCGCCACCAGGGCCGGCAGGCTGTCCGCCGGGGCCTGTACGCGGGCCTGCTCGCTGGCCAGGTTGACCGAGGCGGCCGCGACCCCGGGCACTTTCTTCAGGGCTCGTTCGACACGGCCGGCGCAGGACGCGCAAGTCATGCCGCTGACCGGCAGATCGAGCTCGGTTAGCGTGGCGCTGTTCATGAGTCCTCCTTGGAATGGACAGAAGTGGCACCGCAGGCGCCCTGGGAGGCGCCGGTGAGATCTGTCGCCAGGTTCAGCCTTGACATCGTGTCAAGGTCAAGCCCCGGATTCATACAGGAAGGCGGCGCAGGGCGCAGTGGCGGCTTTATGTCGCAGGAGCAGGGGGGAGGGGGAATGGCGCTGGAAAACCGTTGCGGCACGGAAAAGCGGAGGGTTTTCACAGGGGTGGGACCGATAACACTAGACCTCGCGAAGGGCTGCGCCAAGGTATTTCGTCGCTTGCGGAAAAAAAACCTGCTGATGACGAAAAGTACTTTTTACCGTCATATTTTTTGCGGTATTTGTGGAACCGTAGACCGCCGAACCCTGCAGCACAGGTGGCGGCCCCGGCCCTCACCTCTGCTGTCAGGCTCTCCCCACCGGAAGAGAGAAGGCGGCTCGCCCCCCGGCGGAGCGCCGACCCGGCATTCCGTCGCCAGGCCCTTAGCAGAAGGTGATCGCGTATGGATGACCACGGACGTTCCCGCCCCACCCAGCCCACCCTGTACGTCCTCGATACCAATGTCCTGATCCACGATCCGAATGCCCTGTTGAACTTCCAGGAACACCGCGTCGCGATCCCGATGACGGTGCTCGAAGAGCTGGACAAGCTGAAGACCGGAAAGCACACCATCGCCGCCGAGTGCCGCCAGGCCATCCGCCTGATCGACCAGGTACTCGGCGAGGCCACGCCCGAGCAGGTAGAGGGAGGGGTACCGATCCAGCGTGGCAAGAACGGCCCCAGCGGCAGCCTGTCGATCCTCATGAGCAAGCGTGCCGAGCCCATCACCTGGCTGCCGGAGCACCTCAACGACAACAAGATCATCAACCAGTTGGTCGAGCTGAAGAGCCGCCACAGCGGCGTGCGCGTGGTGCTGGTGACCAAGGACATCAACATGCGCCTGAAGGCGCGCGCCTGCGGGGTGGACGCGGAGGACTACCACACCGACCAGTTGATCGACGACGTGGCCCTGCTGTCGCGCGGCTACCATTCCCTCGCCGGCTCTTTCTGGGACCGCGTGAGCAAGGTCGAGACCCGCCAGGACCACGGCCGTACCTGGCATCGCGTGCAGCTCACCGACAACCTGCCGGCGGTGCACATCAACGAGTTCATCGTCGACGAACAGGGCTTCGTCGGCTGGATCAAGGGCATCCAGCAGGACGAGCTGACCATCCTCGACCTGCACCAGGAGCCGCTCCTGCACCAGGAAGCCTGGGGCCTGCGGCCACGCGACGTGTACCAGTCGCTGGCGCTGTACGCGCTGCTCGACCCGGACATCCACCTGGTCAACCTGTCCGGTGCCGCCGGTTCCGGCAAGACCATCCTGGCGCTCGCCGCGGCCATCGAGCAGACCATGGTCAGCAAGCGCTACCGGCGCATCATCGCCACCCGCAGCGTGCAGGGCCTGGACGAGGACATCGGCTTCCTGCCCGGCACCGAGGCGGAAAAGATGGAGCCCTGGCTCGGCGCCATCACCGACAACCTCGAAGCGCTGCACATGGACGACGAATGCACCCATGGCAGCGTCGACTACATCCTCAGCAAGGTGCCGTTGCAGTTCAAGTCGCTGAACTACATCCGCGGGCGCAGCTTCCAGCAGAGCCTGATCCTCATCGACGAATGCCAGAACCTCACGCCGCACCAGATGAAGACCATCATCACCCGCGCCGGCAGCGGTTCGAAGGTGATCTGCCTGGGCAACCTGGCGCAGATCGACACGCCCTACCTGTCCGCCACCAGCTCCGGCCTGACCTACCTCACCGAACGCTTCAAGGACTTCCCCCACGGCGTGCACGTGACCCTGCAAGGGGTGCCGCGCTCGGTGCTGGCGGAGTACGCCGAGGCGCACATGTGAAGTAGCCGGCGGCAATCGCCGGCCGATATCCCGCCCGGTTGAAAAAGCCGGGCGGGATATACATCCTGCCAGGCCCGGTCCGGGGACCGGGCCCGCATCGTTACCCGATCGGGATGAGGCGCCTTGCGCCGGCCTGCCCTACCTCTTTATGTATACAATCATCCCCCTTCCGAACCTCCCCCAGGCATCGCGTCATGCCCTCCAGGGCTTACAATGACTGGCCAGTATCCTCTTCCAGGAGCACCCACGTGCTGACCCATCTCGATTCCCAGGGCCGCGCCAACATGGTCGACGTCACGGAAAAGGCCGTGACCTCCCGTGAAGCCACGGCCGAGGCCGTGGTGCGCATGCGCCCGGAAACCCTGCAACTGATCCAGGACGGCGGCCATCCCAAGGGCGACGTCTTCGCCGTGGCGCGGATCGCCGGCATCCAGGCGGCCAAGCGCACCCACGAACTGATCCCGCTGTGCCATCCGCTGCTGCTCACCAGCGTCAAGCTCGAACTGCAGGCCGAGGCGCCGGACGCCGTGCGCATCCGCGCGCGTTGCCGGCTGGCCGGGCAGACCGGCGTGGAGATGGAGGCGCTCACCGCCGCCAGCGTCGCGGCCCTGACCATCTACGACATGTGCAAGGCGGTGGACCGCGGGATGGTCATCGAGCAGGTCCAGTTGCTGGAGAAGCTCGGCGGCAAGAGCGGCCACTACCGCAAAGAGGAGGAAGGGCAGGCATGATCCGCGTGCAGTATTTCGCCCGTTACCGCGAAGCCCTAGGCATCGACGGCGAGCAGTTGAACTGGGACGCCGGGCTGGCGACCCTCGGCGCCTTGCGCCAGCTCCTGGTGGAGCGCGGCGGGGCCTGGGAGCGTACCCTCGGCGAGCAGAACCTGATGTGTGCGCGCAATCAGGAACTGTGCGGCCTCGACGAGCCGTTGCAGGACGGCGACGAAGTCGCCTTCTTCCCCACCGTCACCGGAGGTTGAACCCATGGCCATCCGCGTCCAGCAGGCCGCTTTCGATCCGGGGCAGGAGCTTAACGCCCTGCATGCGCAGAACGTCGGCATCGGCGCGGTGGTCGGCTTCGTCGGCTACGTGCGCGACTTCAACGACGGTCGCGAGGTCGGCGGGATGTTCCTCGAACATTATCCGGGCATGACCGAGAAGGCCCTCGGCAAGATCGCCGCCGAGGCCGGGCAGCGCTGGCCGCTGCTGCGCCTGGAGATCCTCCACCGCATCGGCCGCCTGGAGCCGGGCGAGCCGATCGTCTTCGTCGGTTGCGCCAGCGCCCACCGGCAGGCGGCGTTCGACGCCTGCAACTTCGTCATGGACTACCTGAAGACCCGCGCGCCGTTCTGGAAGAAGGAAGACACCGCCGAAGGCCCGCGCTGGGTCGAAGGCCGCTGCAGCGACCAGGCCGCCGCGCAGCGCTGGGAGGAGTGACGTCTACCTCCTCGCGCCGCCGGCTTACCTCTTCGGAGGAATAGCCAGCCGGGGGCCCGCGGTTCAGGCTGAGGCATCGCCCGTTCCTAGGACTCCCTTCCATGAGCCACCTGGCCACCTCCACCTTCCAGCCGCTGAACATCGCCATCCTCACCGTCAGCGACACCCGTACCCTGGAAACCGATACTTCCGGCCAGACCCTCGCCGACGCGCTGCTGGCCGCCGGTCATCGCCTGCACCAGCGGAGCCTGAAGTCCGATGACATCTACCAGATCCGCGCGGTGGTCTCGGCCTGGATCGCCGACCCCGAGGTACAGGTCGGCCTGATCACCGGCGGCACCGGCTTCACCGCGCGGGACAACACCCCGCAGGCGGTCGGGCCGCTGTTCGAGCGCGATGTCGAGGGCTTCGGCGAACTGTTCCGCCAGGTCTCGCAGCGCGAGATCGGCACTTCCACCATCCAGTCGCGGGCGCTGGCCGGGCTCAGCAACGGTACCCTGGTGTGCTGCCTGCCCGGCTCGCCGGGCGCCTGTCGCACCGCCTGGAACGAGATTCTCCTGGCGCAACTGGACAGCCGCACCCGCCCGTGCAATTTCGTCCCGCACCTGAAGACCCCGCCAGCCGTGGCGCCGGTGGCCGGCTGCGGGTGCCGCTCGTGAGCGCTTGCGCCTGCGATGGCGGCCAACTGCGCCCGCTCGACGAGGCGCTGGCCGAACTGCTGGCGCGCGCGCCGCGCCCGCCAGCCTGCGAGAGCCTGGCCCTGGAGCGGGCGCTGGGACGAGTGCTCGGCGAGGACCTGCTGGCGCCGATGGACCTGCCGCATTGGGACAACAGTGCGATGGACGGCTACGCCTTGTGCTCCGCCGACCTGCCGCGCAGCGGCGGCAGCCTGACGGTCGGCGCGCGGATCGCCGCCGGCGACACCCGCGGCATGAGCCTGCCGCTGGGCCAGGCGGCGCGGATCTTCACCGGCGCGCCGCTGCCGACCGGCGCCGACTGCGTGGTGCCGCAGGAACTCTGCGTGGTCGACGGCGAGCGCGTGCAGTTGCCGCCGGTGAGCGCCGGCCAGCATGTGCGCCGGCGCGGCGAGGAGTTGCGTCGCGGCGCGCCGGTGCTGCGTGCCGGACAGCGCTTGCGCCCGCAGGAACTCGGCCTGCTGGCGAGTCTCGGCGTCGCCACGGTCTCGGTGCGTCGGCGCTTGCGCATCGGCCTGCTGAGCAGCGGCGACGAATTGCGCGAGCCCGGCCAGACACTGTTGGCCGGGCAGATCTACAACGCCAACCGTTACTGCATCGGCGCCTTGCTGCGCGGTCTCGGCTTCGAGGTGCACGACGAGGAAGTGCTCGCCGACGAACTGGTGGCCAGCCGCGATGCGCTCAGCCTGGCGGCCTCCGAATGGGACGCGCTGGTCACCAGCGGCGGTGTCTCGGTAGGCGAGGAAGACCACCTCAAGCGCGCCATCGCCGAGCTTGGCGAGGTCAACCTGTGGCGCCTGGCGATCCAGCCGGGCAAGCCGTTCGCCTTCGGCTCCGTGGCCGGCAAGCCCTGGCTGGGGCTGCCCGGCAACCCTGCGGCGGCGCTGGTCACCGCATTGCTGGTGGCGCGTCCGTTCCTGCTTCGCCAGCAGGGACTGTTCGACGTAGTGCCGCGGCCGCTGGCGCTGCCGGCGGCCTTCGACTGGCCGCAACCGCGGGCGCGTCGCCAGTACCTGCGGGCGCGGCTCGATGAACGGGGGCGGGTGGAAATCCACCCGCAGCAGGGCTCGGCGATGCTGCTTGCCGCCAGTTGGGCGGACGGGCTGGCGGTGATCGAGCGCGGCGCCACCCTGGGCGTGGGTGATGCGATCGACTTTCTGCCGTTCTCCGCACTGATGGCCTGAGGCCTTCTTGATCCCGGTCAAGCGCCGACCGGGAGCGTCTTTCTAGAGTGTGGCGCCTGTGCCCCGGGGTTGCCCACTGCCGCGGAGCGCGTTTTTCGCCAGAGGAGCAACCCCATGCAACTGGTCTGTCCGGCGGGCAGCCTGCCCGCCTTGAAGTCGGCCCTGCGACAGGGCGCCGATGCCATCTACGTCGGTTTCCGCGACGACACCAACGCCCGCCATTTCGCCGGCCTCAACCTTGACGAACGCCAGTTGCAGGAAGGCCTGCGGCGAGTCCACGAGGCCGGGCGGCAGCTCTACGTAGCGGTCAACACCTATTCCAGCGCGCAGGGCTGGGAGCGCTGGCAGCGCGCGGTGGACCAGGCCGCCGACCTCGGCGTCGATGCGTTGATCGCCGCCGACGTGGCGGTGCTCGGCTATGCCGCGAAGCGTCATCCGCGGCTCAACCTGCATCTGTCGGTGCAGGGCTCGGCAACCAATGCCGCGGCCCTGGCCCTCTATCACGAACGCTACGGCATCCGTCGCGCGGTCCTGCCCCGCGTGCTATCGCTGGCGCAGGTACGCCAGGTGGCGGCCGGTAGCCCGGTGCCGGTGGAGGTGTTCGCCTTCGGCAGCCTGTGCATCATGGCCGAGGGCCGCTGCCACCTGTCCTCCTACGTCACCGGCGAGTCGCCGAACCTCTGCGGCGTCTGTTCGCCGGCCAGGGCGGTGCGCTGGAGCGAGGAACCGGAGGGGTTGACCTCGCGCCTCAACGAAGTGCTCATCGACCGCTACGCCGCCGGCGAGGCGGCCGGCTACCCGACCCTCTGCAAGGGCCGTTTCCTGGTCAATGGCCAGCGCTTCCATGCGCTGGAGGAACCGACCAGCCTGAACACCCTGGACCTGGTCCCGCAACTGGCGGAAATCGGCGTGGCGGCGGTGAAGATCGAAGGCCGCCAGCGCAGCCCGGCCTACGTCGAGCAGGTCACCCGGGTCTGGCGCCAGGCGCTGGACAGCTACGCCAGCGCGCCGGGCGCCTATAGCGTGCAGCCGCAATGGCAGCGCGCGCTGGCCGGACTTTCCGAAGGGCACCAGACCACCCTGGGCGCCTATCACCGTTCCTGGCAGTGAGGACCGCCGCGATGAAACTGAGCCTGGGACCGCTGCTGTTCTACTGGGACAAGCGGCAGATATTCGATTTCTACGCCGAGATGGCCAGCCAGCCGCTCGACGTCATCTACCTCGGCGAGACCGTCTGCGCCAAGCGCCGGGCGCTGTCCCTGAATGACTGGCAGGCGCTGGCCCGCGAGCTGGCGCAGGCGACCCGTGCCGAGCTGGTGCTCTCCGGGCTGGCGCTGATCGAGGCCGCTTCGGAGCTGTCCAGCCTGCGCCGGCTATGCGAGAACGGCGAACTCCGGGTCGAGGCCAACGACATGGCCGCCGTCTATTACCTCAGCCAGCGCGGCGTGCCCTTTGTCGGCGGTCCGGCGCTGAACCTCTACAACGGTCATGCCCTGGCCGAACTGTATTCCTGGGGCATGCGCCGCTGGATTCCGCCGGTGGAAGTCTCCGGCAAGCTGCTGCGCGGGGTGCTCGACCAGGCTGCGCAGCTGGGCCTGGAGCAATTGCAGACCGAGGTCTTCGCCTACGGTCACCTGCCGCTGGCCTACTCGGCGCGCTGCTTCACCGCTCGGGCGGAGAACCGGCCCAAGGACGACTGTCAGTTCTGCTGCCAGCAGTATCCCGAAGGTATCCCGCTGCTCAGCCAGGAGGGCGAGGCGCTGTTCACCCTCAACGGCATCCAGACCATGTCCGGCAAGGTCAGCAACCTGCTGGCCGACTACCGCTCGCTGGAACATAGCGGCGCCGACCTGCTACGCCTGAGCCCTCGGGCGCAGGGCATGGCCGAGGTGATCGCGGCCTTCGACCGGGTACGCCAGGGTGCCGCTCCGCCGCTCGCCGTGGAAGGCTGCAACGGCTACTGGCACGGCCGGCCGGGGATGCTGCGGGCAGAGGAGGCGGGGCTATGCTGAACCGCCAACGCCTGCTCCTCGGCGTCGCCGGACGCCTGTTGCCGCTGGCGGCGAGGGTTCCGCGCGGGCTCCAGCACCTGGTCCTGCAACGGGTCGCCAACCGGCTGTTCGCCCAGCCGCTGGAGGAGGGCGCCTTCGACCTGCTGGAAGGTCGCTGGCTGCGCCTGGAAGTCAGGGACCTCGGCGTCGGCTGGTGCGTCACCCGGGTGCCCGGCGGCCTGCGCCTGGTCGAACGGCCACGGGCCAGCGTGACCATCCGCGGCGACTGGCGCGACTTCCTGCTGCTGGCCAGCCGGCATGAGGACCCGGATACCCTGTTCTTCCGCCGCCGCCTGGTGATCGAGGGCGACACCGAGCTGGGCCTGGCGGTCAAGAACCTCCTCGACAGCCTCGACCCGGAGCACCTGCCGCCCTGGTTGTGGAACGCCGTGGAACGGGCCGGGCGGGCAGTGCAGGAGGAGCGCGGCGAGGCGCTCCAGGGGCCGGTCTAGGGGGCGCGGGGCGGCTGAGGTCGGTGGAAAGGGGCGTATAGCGACGCCAATGTCGCTGGGCGCGCCCCTCCGATTGGGTGTATTCCCTGAAGCCTGAAACTCACTGAGGCTCTTTTCAGCGAGGCAACGCCCGGTTCGTTGCCGCATGGGCGGCGCGGAGCGAATGGACGTTTCCCCTGACCAAACGGATAGCCTGTCTGTCCCCGTAACGCCCCTGTCAACTTGCCCCGGTAAACCGGACCTTCGTGAAGCCTGCGGAGAACTCCGGTATGAGTGGGATGGACCTCAAGCGCCGTCGCGTCGTGCAAGGCCTGGGCGCTGGACTGCTGTTGCCGGCGCTGGGCGCGCCGGCGGTGATCGCCTCGCCCAGGGCGCGGCCGAAGCTGACCGATGGCGTGCAATCCGGCGATGTGCAGGGCGACCGCGCGCTGGTCTGGAGCCGCACCGACCGCCCGGCGCGGATGATCGTCGAATGGGACACCCGTAGCGTCTTCAGCGAGCCGCGTCGGCTGGTCTCGCCGGTCACCGACGAGCGCCTCGACTACACCGCGCGCATCGACCTGCGTGGCCTGCCGGCCGACCAGTCGATCTTCTACCGGGTGCGCTTCGAGGATGCCCGCGACGGCAGCCTGAGCAAGCCCTGGTTCGGCCACCTGCGCAGTGCGCCGAGCGAGGCGCGCAATATCCGTTTCGTCTGGAGCGGCGACACCTGCGGGCAAGGTTTCGGGATCAATCCGGATATCGGCGGCATGCGTATCTACGAAGCCATGCGCCGGCGCCAGCCGGATTTCTTCCTGCACAGCGGCGACACCATCTATGCCGATGGGCCGATCCCCGAACGCATCGAGACCGAGAGCGGGCGCATCTGGCGCAACCGGGTGACCGAGGCCAAGAGCAAGGTCGCCGAGACCCTCGACGAGTTCCGCGGCAACTACCGCTACAACCTGCTCGACGACAACCTGCGCCGCTTCAACGCCGAGGTGCCGCAGATCTGGCAATGGGACGACCACGAGACCACCAACAACTGGTCCTCCAGCAAGCAGCTCGACGAGCGCTACCAGGTGAAGGACATCGACGTGCTGGCGGCCCGTGCACGCCAGGCGTTCCTCGAATACGCGCCGCTGCGCTTCCAGCGCCAGGGGCGCGACGGGCGGATCTACCGCAAGGTCGCCTACGGCCCTTTGCTCGACGTGTTCGTCCTCGACATGCGCAGCTACCGCGGCGGCAACAGCGCCAACCTGCAGGCGCGGCGCAGCGCCGCCACCGATTTCCTCGGCCGTGAGCAGTTGCAATGGCTCAAGCGCGAGTTGCGCGGTTCGCGTGCGCAGTGGAAGGTGATCGCCGCCGACATGCCGATCGGCCTCTGCGTGCCCGATGGCAAGGACGCCCAGGGTCGCGACCGCTGGGAGGCCATCGCCAACGGCAACGACGGCGCCGCCCTCGGCCGCGAGCTGGAGATCGCCGACCTGCTGCGCTTCGTCCAGCGCGCCGAGGTGCGCAACACCGTCTGGCTGACCGCCGACGTGCATTACTGCGCAGCCCACCACTACAGCCCGGAGCGTGCCGCGTTCAAGGACTTCGCGCCGTTCTGGGAGTTCGTCGCCGGGCCTCTCAATGCCGGTAGTTTCGGACCCAACGCGCTGGATGGCACGTTCGGCCCGCAGGTGATGTTCCAGAAGGCCCCGCTGGTCCAGAACAGTTCCCCCTTCGCCGGCTACCAGTTCTTCGGCGAGGTGGAGATCGATGCGCAAAGCCGCGCGCTCACCGTCACCCTGCGCGACCTCGACGGCGAGCCGGTGTTTTCCCAGGAACTGCAGCCCGACGGCGCCTGAGCCGCGGCGACCCCATTCCGATAAAGGAGTATCCCGATGCACCCCTTGCGTAACGCCGCCCTGCTGGGCGGCCTGGCCCTGCTGGGCCTGCCGGTGGCCAACGCCGCCGAGCTGATCATCTCCGAGTATGTCGAAGGCAGCGGCAACAACAAGGCGCTGGAGTTCTACAACAGCGGCAGCCAGGTCCTCGACCTCTCCGCCTACCGCGTCGAGTTCTATTTCAACGGCGCCAGCGCGGCGGGCCGCAGCATCGACCTGAGCGGCAGCCTGGCGCCGGGCAAGACCTTCGTCCTCGCCAACGGCGTGGCCGACCCGGCGTTGCTGGCGCTGGCCAGCCAGCGGGTGGAAGGCAGCTGGTTCAATGGCAACGATGCGGTGCTGCTGCGCCGGCGCGGCGGCGAGATCCTCGACAGCCTCGGCCAGGTCGGCTTCAACCCCGGCACGACCTGGGGCAGCGGCGATGTGCAGACCCTCGACCGGAGCCTGGTGCGCAAGGCCGACATCCGCGACGGCGACAGCGATCCCAGCGACGCCTTCGACCCGGCGGCGCAATGGCTGGGCTACCCGCGCGACACCTTCGCCAACCTCGGCCAGCATGGCGCTGGTGAGCCCGGCGGCGGCGAGGAGGCCGGCCTGCGACCGATCCACGAGGTGCAGGGCGCCGGCGCCGAAAGTCCGCTGGTGAACCAGCGGGTCGCCATCGAGGGCGTGGTGGTCGGCGACTTCCAGAACGCCAGCGAGCTGAAGGGCTTCTACGTGCAGCAGGAAGATGCCACGGTGGACGGCGACCCGGCGACCTCCGAAGGCATCTTCGTCTACGACGGCGGCAACGGCAGCGACGTCAAGCTCGGCGACCGCGTCCGGGTGACCGGCCAGGTCCGCGAGTTCAACGGCCTCACCGAACTGGTCGGGCCGCTGCAGGTCAGCGTCCTGGCGAGCGGCGTGGCCTTGCCGACGCCGGCCGGCATCAGCCTGCCGCTGGCCAGCGCCGATGCGCTGGAGCGCTACGAAGGCATGCGCGTGCAGCTCCGCCAGACGCTGACCGTCAACGAGGTCTACAACCTCGGCCGCTACGGCGAGGTCCTGCTGTCCTCCGGCGGCCGCCAGATGACTCCGACCAACGTGGTGGCTCCCGGCGAACAGGCCAAGGCCATGCAGGCGCGCAACGACCTCGACCGGATTCTCCTCGACGACGGCCGCAGCGGGCAGAACCCCGACCCGATCCGCTACCCGGCACCGGAACTGAGCGCCTACAACAGCCTGCGCGTCGGCGACCGTACCAGCGCCATCGACGGCGTGCTCGACTACTCGGCCGGCAGCTACCGTATCCAGCCGTTGCAGACGCCGACCTTCGAGGCGGCCAATCCGCGTCCGGCCCAGCCGGCGGTGGAAGGGCGCCTGCGGGTGGCCAGCTTCAACGTGCTCAACTACTTCAACGGCGATGGCAAGGGCGGCGGTTTCCCCACCTCGCGCGGAGCCAACACGGCCGAGGAGTTCCAACGGCAGAAAGCGAAGATCGTCGCGGCGATCCTCGCCTCGAAGGCGGACATTGTCGGCCTGATGGAGATCGAGAACGACGGCTACGGCGAGTTCAGCGCCATCGCCGACCTGGTCAACGGCCTCAACGCCAGCCTGCCCCAGGGCCAGCGCTATGCCTTCGTCAACCCGAACCGGGCGAAGCTGGGCAGCGACGAAATTGCCGTGGGGCTGATCTATCGCGGCGACAAGGTCCGCACCTATCGATCCGCGGCGGTGCTCGACAGTTCGGTGAACCCGGAGTTCGACGACACCCGCAACCGTCCGACCCTGGCCCAGACCTTCCAGGAGATCAATGGCGGCGAACGCCTGACCATCGCGGTGAACCACCTGAAGTCGAAGGGCTCGGCCTGCGACGGCGACCCGGACACCGGCGACGGCCAGGGCAACTGCAACCTGACCCGGGCGCGCGCCGCCCAGGCCCTGGTGGACTGGCTGGCGGGCGATCCGACGGGCGCCAAGGAGCCTGATCGCCTGATCATCGGCGACCTCAATTCCTATGCCAAGGAAGACCCGGTGAACGTCATCCGCAGCGCCGGCTACACCGACCTGGTGGCGCGTCAGGCGGGCGCAGGAAAGGGCTATTCCTACGTGTTCTCCGGGCAGTCCGGCTACCTTGACCACGCCCTCGCCAACGCCAGCCTGGCGCGCCAGGTACGTGGCGCGGTGGAGTGGCACATCAACGCCGACGAGCCCCGGGTGCTGGACTACAACGTCGAGTTCAAGACCCCTCGGCAGCAGGACAGCCTGTACAACGCCGAGCCGTACCGGGCCTCCGACCACGACCCGGTGGTGATCGGTATCGACCTGCGCCGGGTGGCGATGAAGAAGCACCGCAGGTAGGCAGCGGATAGCGCCCGTGGCGTTGGTCGCCATGCAGAAAGGCCACCCTCGGGTGGCCTTTCTGCATGGCACGTGGGCCTGTAGGGCGAATAACCGCTTGCGGTTATCCGCCGTTGCGGCGGGATGCCGGCGGATAACGCCGGTGGCGTTATTCGCCCTACGGAACGGAGCCCCCTCCAGGGTGGCCTTCCAGTGTGGCACGTGGGCCTGGTGGGGCGAATAACCGCTTGCGGCTATCCGCCGTTGCGGCGGGATATCGGCGGATAACGCCGGTGGCGTTATTCGCCCTACGGAACGGAGCCCCCTCCAGGGTGGCCTTCTGCGTGGCACGTGGACCTGGTAGGGCGAATAACCGCTTGCGGTTATCCGCCGTCGTGGCGGGATCTCGGCGGATAACGCCGGTGGCGTTATTCGCCCCACGGAACGGAGCCCCCTCCAGGGTGGCCTTCTGCATGGCACGTGGGCCTGGTAGGGCGAATAACCGCTTGCGGTTATCCGCCGTTGCGGCGGGATGCCGGCGGATAACGCCGGTGGCGTTATTCGCCCTACGGAACGGAGCCCCCTCCAGGGTGGCCTTCCAGTGTGGCACGTGGGCCTGGTGGGGCGAATAACCGCTTGCGGCTATCCGCCGTTGCGGCGGGATATCGGCGGATAACGCCGGTGGCGTATTCGTCCCACGGAACGGAGGTCACTCCAGGGTGGCCTTGCTGCGTGGCACGTGGGCCTGGTAGGGCGAATAACCGCCTGCGGTTATCCGCCGTTGCGGCGGGAGGTCGGGGATAACGCCGGTGGCGTATTCGCCCCACGGAACGGAGGCCCCACCAGGTTCGTACGTCGTCAGCCGCGCAGCGGCGGCAGGTAGCCCAGTTCCATCAGCTTGATGTCCGCTTCGCCGACGCACTCGAAATGTTCGCGACGGGTTTCGTCCATCGGTTCGCGGCCGTTCAGCAGCAGGGTGCCACGGCCGGGAATGTCGACCAGCTCCGTAGCCGCCGGGAAGTCCGTGGCCCTTAGCGGATGCGGGCAGAAGCCGATCCAGCCGATGCTGCGGCGGTCCGGGAAGGTCCGCTGGTGTATGAAGTACGCATGCGGAGCGAGCATGCCCCAGGTCGTTTCGGGCCAGATTTCCAGCGCCGCGAGGAAGATCGCGACGAAGGAGGACGCCGGTGCGTCGAACACCTGCAGCAGGCTGCCGGCATCTTCCAACTGGAGCCTGGACGAGACGGCCCTGCCGCTGGCCTCGTAGTCCAGCGACAACCCGCCCTTGAGCGGATCCTCCTCGCCGTTCCATAGCACCAGTTCCACCGCCCGGGTGCGTCGGTCACGCGACAGGGCCTTGGCGAGATCCTGGCGGTGCTCGGTGACGTTGTGGCTGAGGGCATCGCGCAGGGAGTCGCCGCACAGGTACCAGTTCTCCAGCACCGGATGGAGGGGCGCGAGGGCATCGAGGAAGCGTTCTATCCGTTGCAGGTGCTGGTCGTCGTCCAGTTCGAGGAGCCGTGCCGGATCGAAGTACAGCTCGAATATGTAGCGCCTGAAAGCCTTGGCGTCCGTCATGCGCAATACCCCGGGTTCTCTTCGCAAAACCTTTTCATCTCTTCCTGTTCCTTCGCGCGGGTTTCCTGGTAGTCGTCGTGCTCGTCCGTTCCCGGCATCGGATTCCAGAATGCCTTCAGGTTGGCCAGTCCCATGCGCAGGTACTCCGCGGCGCAGTACTCGTAGACGATCCGCTGCAGGAAGTGCCATTCGACGAACACCGGCGGGGTCGGTCGGGCCTTGTCGCTGTGGACCTCGGCCTTCTGCAGCAGGTCCGACCTCACCTTGGCCCGTGCCCAGGGCCTGGGCACGCCGAGCAGCGGGACGAACAGGAAGGCGTAGTTGGCCTTCGCCTCCAGCAGGGTGCAGCGCGGCTCGTCGAAGCCGTCCCACCAGGTGCCGCTCCAGAACCATTCGTGGGGAAACGGGAAATTGGTCACCCACTGCTGGTAGCGCGCGGACAGGTCCGACATGCTGTGGCCCTTGCCGTTATTGGCGATGGCCATTTCGCCCCGGGACGGCGGGCACTCCACGCAGTCCTTGTCGCGGCCCTGGCTCTTGCTGCAATCGCGCTCGGCTTCCCGGGTCCGGTCGCGGCTCAGCGTGCCGGTCTCGGTCCTGGGCAGGGTCTGCGGAACCGGCATCGGACGCGGTACCGGCCTGGGCAGCGCGCCGGGGGCCGGTCGCGGCAGCGGGCGCGGCGCCGGCATCGGCAAGTGCGGCCGGGGCGGCGCGGGTAGTTCGAAGGGCAGCCGCGGACCCATGCGGGGCAGCGGTCGGAAAAGCGCGCCTATGCCGCTCATGCCGGTCTCCCCGAGGTTTCGTACGCGCGCCATTTCTGGCTGGCCAGGCGAAACTCGACGATCCGTTCGTAGTCCTGGAAGCGTTGTTCCGGGCTGTCCGCCAGCGGCCGGCGCATGTGTGCGAGAAACGCCGGCGTGTCCTGGAAAGCGGGGAAGGCCAGGCCGTGCAGAAGAAAGCGTTCGATCGTCCCGGGCTCTTCGATACCCAGTTCCAGCGCCGTCGCGCGCAGCTCGCCGAGTTGCCGGATGGCGGGCAGCAGGCCGCGTCGTTCGAGCCAGGCGGGAGCCTCCCGGCGTACCTCCAGCAGGACCCGCTCGATGACTTCGTCGTCGCGGACCCGCTGCAGGCGATCCAGTTGGCCGGCATCCAGTTCAAGCATCGGCGGTCCGCTCCGTTTCCCGGTCATAGACGAGGTAGCCGCCCTGCAGGGGCTGCCAGACCTGCCAACGCTCCAGCGGCGCCATCACTTGCGTCCATTGCCGCGCGGTCATGACCTGTTCCAGCGCCCGGCGCACTTCCGGGCTGTAGTAGCGCAACAGCGCCCGGCGGCCGTCGGGCATGCGGGTGAAGAGCAGCCCGGCGAAGTGTTTCGCGAGGTTTTCGAAGGACGCCCGGCTCCACAGCCAGGAGGCCATGGGCGAGCGGCGGTCCCAGTCGCGCAGCCAGCCGAGGAACTCGCCCGATGACGAAAGCGGGGCGCTGTCCATGAATTCGATCAGGACCGGCCCGGCATGGGCGATTTCGTCCAGCTCGCTCCCGGCCAGCAGCCAGCGCGAGCGGATTTCCCCCGCGGCCTTTTCCAGGCGGGTGTCCAGGGTCAGGTAGCGGGCGCCGTCCGCCAGGGCGAACAGGCGGCTGTCCGGCGTAGGCGCCGCGAGCGCCGGCTGGAGCCGGCTCACGGTGCGCCGCCGAGGCTTTCCAGGGGCACCAGGGCCTGGTTGCGGCGTGCCGCCAGCAGCAGGCATTGCAGGCACAGCTTCGGTGGGGCGAGGGCGAGAGCGGGTGCGCCGCCGCCGCTGTTGCCGATCAGCACCGTGCCCGCCCCGCCGACCACCAGGTTGCCGTGGGTGCCGACGCTACCTACCACGGTGGCGGGCTTGCCGTTGATCAGTACGTTGGCGATGACGTTGGCGCTGAGGGTGGCGCCGCAGGCGGTGGCGTCGCCCTGGCGGGCAGCGGACAGATGGTCGAAGAAGACGTCGGGCGAGCCGCCGACGATCGGGTTGCTGCCGTGGCCCGGCAGCGGACACGCGGTCGGATCGCCCAGGCGCGCAGCGGGTTTGCCGCTCATGCTCAAGTCCCTATGAGATAAACCCTGGCACTCTGCCGTGCCACTCGGGGGCGGACAACCTATCTGAACTGCTCAGGAGGCACCTTCGGAAACGGCTTGGGCAACCGCGTCCTTGCCTGGTTGCGCTTGAAGGGATTTCCTACCTGGAAGTCTCGTCACCCGCCTGCGAAAGGCGCAGGCGTACGGAGCGATGGCGCGATGGGGAGGGGAGCCTGGGAGGAGGGAAGGAGGCGTTTCGCGCAGCGTCGCGTTCGCTTTGCCTGCGCAGGGACTGTCCGCCGATATCGCGCTGGAGCGACGGATAGCCGCGATAGGGTTATCCGCCCTGCGCCGAGACCGCCGGGGGAGGAGCCAGGGAGGCTGTCCCTGGCTCCTCCCGTGCGATCAGTGATGCTCGCGCGTCGCGCGGAAGCGGATGTCCGGCCAGCGTTCTTCCATCAGGCTGAGGTTGACGCGGGTCGGCGCCAGGTAGGTGAGGTGCCCGCCGCCGTCCACGGAGAGGTTCTCGAAGGCCTTGTCCTTGAACTCCTTGAGCTTCTTCTCGTCGTCGCACTCGATCCAGCGTGCCGACCAGACGTTGATCGCCTCGTAGGCGCACTCGACCTTGTATTCCTCCTTCAGGCGGCTGGCGACCACGTCGAACTGCAGCACGCCCACCGCACCGAGGATGATGTCGTTGTTGCGCTCGGGGAAGAACACCTGGGTCGCACCTTCCTCGGCCAGTTCCTGCAGGCCCTGGCGCAACTGCTTGGATTTCAGCGGGTCTTTCAGGCGCACGCGGCGGAACAGTTCCGGGGCGAAGTGCGGGATGCCGGTGAAACCGAAGTTCTCGCCTTCGCTGAAGGTGTCGCCGATCTGGATGGTGCCGTGGTTGTGCAGGCCGATGATGTCGCCGGCATAGGCCTCTTCCAGTTGCTCGCGCTCGGAGGAGAAGAAGGTCAGCGCGTCGGCGATCTTCACGTCCTTGCCCAGGCGCACGTGGCGCATCTTCATGCCTTTCTCGTACTTGCCCGAGCAGATGCGCATGAAGGCGATGCGGTCGCGGTGCTTGGGATCCATGTTCGCCTGGATCTTGAACACGAAGCCGGAAAACTTCTCCTCGGTCGGCTCCACGCTGCGTTCGTGGGTGGCGCGCGACAGCGGCTGCGGCGCCCAGTCGACGATGCAGTCGAGGACCTGGTCGACGCCGAAGTTGCCCAGCGCGGTGCCGAAGAACACCGGGGTCATCTCGCCCTTGAGGAAGGCGTCCTTGTCGAATTCGTGGCAGGCGCCTTGCACCAGCTCCAGCTCCTCGACGAAATTGTCGTAGAGATCGCCGAGGTGGGCGCGGGCTTCGTCGGAGTCGAGCTTTTCGATGACCTTGGTCTCGATGCGCTCGTGGCCGTGGCCCGGGACGTAGACGATGATCCTGTCGTCGGCCAGGTGGTAGACGCCCTTGAAGTCCTTGTAGCAGCCGATCGGCCAGGTGATCGGCGCGGCCTTGATCTTCAGCACCGCCTCGATCTCGTCGAGCAGCTCGATGGGGTCGCGGATGTCGCGGTCGAGCTTGTTGATGAAGCTGACGATGGGCGTGTCGCGCAGCCGGCAGACTTCCATCAGGGCGATGGTCCGCGGTTCGACGCCCTTGCCGCCGTCGAGCACCATCAGCGCCGAGTCCACCGCGGTCAGGGTGCGGTAGGTGTCTTCGGAGAAGTCTTCGTGGCCGGGGGTGTCGAGCAGGTTGATCATGTGCTCGCGGTAGGGGAACTGCATCACCGAGGTGGTGATGGAGATGCCGCGCTGCTTTTCCATCTCCATCCAGTCGGACGTGGCGTGGCGGTCGGACTTGCGCGACTTCACGGTACCGGCGACGGCGATCGCCTTGCCCATCAGCAGGAGCTTCTCGGTGATGGTGGTCTTACCGGCGTCGGGGTGGGAAATGATCGCGAAGGTACGGCGCTTCGCGACTTCGGCGGCCTGAGTGGTCATGGATGCGTGCCTGCTGGAATCCGTTGGCGTGGGCGCGGGACGGCCCGGAAAAACGCGGGATTATAGCGGTAAAACGCGGCGCGTCGGGATGCCTGTCATCCGGCGATCGATGGAATTGCCGGTGGACAGCGAACTTGTCGCAGTCGTGCCGTTCCAAGCAGCCAGCGGCGGCCACCGCCGGATAGACTGCTTTCATTTCACCCGATCGAAGGAAATCACCATGAACGGAGTATCCAGACTGCTCTCCCTGGCGTTGCTGGGCGCGGCGCTGCACTGGGCGCCGGCCCAGGCCGAGGAGCAGCCGCGGCTGTTCGAACTGCTCGGCCAGCCCGGCTACAAGGCCACCTGGCACGCCATGTTCAAGGGCGAGAGCGACGTGCCGAAATGGGTTTCCGACGCCAGCGGCCCGAGTTCCCCGTCCACCAGCCTGAGCCTGGAGGGCCAGCCCTACGTCCTGGCCAACAGTTGCAAACCCCACGATTGCGGCAACAACCGCCTGCTGGTGGCGTTCCGCGGCGACAAGAGTGCCGCCTACGGGCTGCAGGTGAGCCTGCCGGACGAGCCCGCCGAAGTCATGCAGACGCCGAGCAAGTACGCCACCTATCGCTGGTACGGCGAACCCTCCAGGCAGGTCCGCGAGCTGCTGATGAAACAGTTGGAGAGCGATCCGAACTGGAAGTGACGCCGGGCCTGAGGGTAACCAGGCCCGGCGGCGGGGAGGGCGGATGATCGCTGGCGATCGTCCGCCGTTGCGCCATGCGCTCCCGCGGTCTTTCTTCAGAAACCGACCGAGGCCTGTACGTACAGGGTGCGCGGCTGGCCGACGTAGAGGCCCTTGTTGTTGTCGTCGAACGAGCGGGTGTAGTAGCGGCGATCGAACAGGTTCTTCACCCCCAGGCCGAGCTTGAGGTCGTTCAGTTGCGGGCCGAAGTCGTAGGTGCCGCGCGCGCTCCAGACCATCCAGCCGGCGATCCGCCCGGTGCTGCCGTCGGCGCTTTCGCTCTCGGTGTTGGCGTTGTCGGCGTACTGGCTGGTCTGGAAGCTGCCGTCGAGGTTGTAGCTCCAGGCGCCGGTGCGGTAGTTGGCGCCAAGGGTGCCCTTGTGCTTCGAGGAGAACGGCACCTGGTTGCCCTTGTTCGGCCCGTCTTCGCGAATGCTCGCGTCGACGTAGGCGTAGCTGGCATAGACGTCGAAGCCGGAGAGCAGCGGGTCGAGGTCGGCCAGGTCGTAGGCGATCGCCGCCTCGATGCCCTTGTGCCGGGTCTTGCCGCGGGCGGTCACGCTGTCGGTCTGCTGGTTGCTCTCGTACTGGTTGTCGAAGTTGATCAGGAAGGCGCCCAGTTCGGCGCGCAGGATGCCGTCGTCGTAGCGGCTGCCGAGTTCCCAGGTGCGGGCCTTCTCCGGCTCGATGTCGCCGCTGCGCACCGCCTTGCCCATCTGGCTGTACTGCACGGTGCCGAACGAGCCCTCGGTGTTGGCGTAGAGGTTCCAGCTCGGCGTGAGGTGGTAGATCACGTTGAGCGCCGGCAGCGAGGCGTTGTAGCGGCCGCTGTCCTTGCTGTTCTTCAGCAGGTTCTTCTGTTCGGAATCGATCTTCTCGTAGCGGATGCCGGGGGTGATGGTCCAGTTGCCGATGTCGATGCGATCGTCGATGTAGAACGCGTTGGCTTCGGTGCTGCCGCGGGTGTCGCGGTCGTTGCGGCTGCCGGTGCTGGGTAGCTGGCCGCTGTCGGCGCGGGTCCAGTAGCGCAGCTCGTGGCTGGCTTCGTTGACGTAGCGGTGGCCGATGCCCACTTCGTGGCGACTTTCGCCCAGCTCGAAGCCCTGGCTGAAGCGGGTTTCCAGGCCTCGCACCCAGTATTCGCGCGGCGACAGGGTGAGGTTGCGGCCCTGGTCGAGGTAGCCGCTGCGCAGGGTCTTGGTGAAGAAGCCGGTGACGTTGAGCTTCTGGCTGGCGTTGGGGGTGTATTCGTAGCTGGCGCTGGCCAGGGTACGGCGGCCCCAGAACTTGTCGTAGGGACGGGTCGACTGGTACGGGTCGTCGCGGTAGGCCGCGGTGCCGAGGCCGCCGGTCATGTCGGCCTCGCCGTCGTAGTACTGGGTCATCGCCGAAAACGCGTGTTCGTCGCTGGGCTGGAAGCGGCCCTTGAGGATCAGGTCGTCGATCCGCGTATCGCTGTGCTCGCGCCAATCGCCGCCGCGGGTGCCGGAGTAGAGCAGGGCGCCGCCGAGGCCGTTGGCGCCGGTGCCGCCGATCAGCACGTTGTGGGTGGTCTTCAGGCCGTCCTGGCTGGAGCTGGGGCTGAGTTCGCTGTGCACGTCGAGCTTGGTGGCGAAGTCCTCGGGGATCGCCCGGGTCACGAAGTTGACGATGCCGCCGACGTTCTGCGGCCCGTAGCGCACCGCGCCGCCGCCGCGGACCACGTCCACCGCGTCCATGTTGCCGATGGACACCGGCGCCAGCGACAACTGTGGCTGGCCGTAGGGGGCGAAGGGCACCGGGATGCCGTCCATCAGCACCGTCGAGCGCGACGCCAGGCGCGGGTTGAGGCCGCGAATGCCGAAGTTCAATGCCAGGTCGTGGCTGCCGGTGCCGTTGTTGAGCGGCGCGCTGACCCCGGGAATGCGCTCCAGCACTTCGCGGGTGCTGGCCGCGCCTTGGGCCTGGAACTGCTCGCGGCGGACCACGTCGCGCGCACCGGGATGCTCGAAGACGTCGGCGGCGCTGGCGTCGGCCAGCCAGTCGCCGACCACGGTGAGCGCCTGCAGGTTGGCCGGGTCTTCCACCGGCAGCGCTTCCAGGGTGTAGGCGCCGTCGCCGCGGGCGCGCGCCTCCAGGCCGGAGCCGGCGAGCAGGGCGGCCAGGGCTTCCTCCAGGGTGTACTCGCCGTCCAGCGCCTGGCTGCGTCGCGCGGCGGTCTGTTCCGGGCTGAAGGCGATCAGCACGCCGGCCTGGCGGCCTAGGTGGTTCAACGCCTGCTCCAGTGGCTCGGCAGGCAGGCGGTAGTACTGGCGGGCATCGGTGCGGATCTCGGCGGCGCAGGCGCTGCCGGCGGAAACCAGGACGGGACCGCCGAGGCAGGCGAGGAGCAGGGCGCGGCTGAGCGGCGACAGGGCGCGTGACGGGGACATGAGGGACACTCCAGTGGATCTTTCGAGGTTGGCTTTCCTCCTCTGTCACGCGAGGTGGGGAAAAAGGCTCAGGTGCGCGGAAATATCTTTCCGCTCATTCGCGCGGGTGCACGCCGACCCAGTAGCGGGTGATGCGCCGTACCTCCACGGGCAGCACCGCCGGCAGGGTGGCGAGGATCCGCTCGCTATCGTCCAGCGGATAGCTGCCGGAAATCCGCAGGCCGCCGATGCGCGGGTCGCAGCCCAGCCGGCCGGGGCGGTAGCGCGCGACTTCGGCGAGGAATTCGTCCAGGCGCATGCCGGCGGCCACCAGCATGCCGTCGGTCCAGGCGCCGCTGCCGACCGGCAGCGGCTGCGGAGCGCCGAGTCGCTCGCGGTCGAAGTCCAGTTGCCGGCCGCTGGGCAACAGCAGGCCCTGGCCGGCGCGGTTCTCCACCTGTACCGCGCCTTCGTGGACGGCGACGCGGGTGCGTCCGGCGAACTGGCGCACGTCGAACCGGGTGCCCACCGGTCGCAGCCGGCCTTCCGCGCTGTACACGTGCAGCGGGCGCGGGTCGTGGCCGGTGCTGAGCTGGATTTCCCCGCGCAGCAGGAGCAGGCGCCGTTCGCCGGCATCGAAGCGGACATCCACCGCCGTGTCGCTGTTCAGCTCGAGGCGACTGCCGTCGGCCAGGGCCAGGCGCCGGCGTTCGCCGACGCCGGTGGCATAGTCGGCGCTCCAGCGCTGCAGGCTGCCGCTCTCGCGCAGGCCCCAGGCGCTGCCGCCGGCGGCCAGGACCAGCAGCAGGGTCTTCAGCGCGCGCCGGCGTTGCGGCGAATGCGGTGCGTTGATGGCGGCCAGGGCCAGTGGCGTGCCTATCCCGGCCAGGCGCTGGTTGACCGCCTCGATGTGGCGCCAGGCCTGCTCGTGTTCCGGGGCCGCCTGGCGCCAGCGCTGCCAGGCCTGGCGCAGGCGTTCGTCGTCGGCGCCGCCCTGCAGCTCGACCAGCCAGCGCACGGCCTGTTCAGCCACCTGCGGCGGCACCTTGGGTGCGGCGGGCAGGCTCATGGCAGCTCGGCGAAGTAGCAGCGTTGCGCAGCCTTGAGCATGTAGCGCTTGACGCTGCTCAGGGAGATGCCCAGCTGCGTGGCGATCTCGGCGTAGCCCAGGCCGTCGAGTTGGGCCAGCAGGAAGGTCTCCTTGGCCAGTGGCGGCAGACCGTCGAGCAGACGGTCCAGCTCGACCAGGGTCTCCAGGACGATGGCGCGGGTCTCTTCGCTGGGGACTTCCCGCTCGGGCAGGCTGGCCAGGGCTTCCAGGTAGGCGCGCTCGACGTCCTGGCGGCGGTAGTGGTTGCACAGCACGCGGCGGGCGATGGTGGTGAGGAAGGCGCGCGGTTCGTCGATGCGCGCGGCCTGGCGCGAAACCAGGACCTTGACGAAGGTGTCCTGGGCCAGGTCGGCGGCGTTCTGCGGGCAGCCGAGGCGGCGCCGCAGCCAGCCCGTGAGCCAGTGGTGGTGGTCGCTGTAGAGGGTATGCAACGCGGCCGCATGGGCGAGGTCGGCGCTCGACACCTGGACATTCCCGGAGCAGAAGGATTAACGAATGATAATAGTTATCATTTTATGCTGCGGGAATGCCTGCCTACAACCGCAGGCTGTCGGCGCCTGGCTTTCAGGAGGCTTTCAGGGCGGCGCGGTACTGCCCCGGGGTGGCGCCATGGGCTTCGCGGAAGCGCCGGTTGAAATGGCTCGGACTGGCGAAGCCGCAGGCCAGCGAGACCTCCTGGAGCGGCTGCGCGGAGTACGCCAGCAGGTCGCGGGCCCGCGCCAGGCGTCGTTCCAGCACGTAGCGGTGCGGCGGCAGGCCGAAGGATACGCGGAACATGCGCGCGAAGTGGTACTCGGAGAGCGCCGCCAGCTCCGCCAGCGACCCCAGTTCCAGCGGCTGCTCCAGGTGGCTTTCGATGTAGTCGGCCAGGCGCCGCCGCACGTGCGCGGCCAGCCCGCCCTGCCAGCGTACGTCGGTACGCCTGCCGCACCCGGTGAGCAGCAGGTGGTCCACCGCCTGGTGGGCGAGGCTGGTGCATAGCAGGCGCTCGCCGGGTTCGTTCCAGTCCTGTCGTTCCAGGGTCCGGCACAGGGCGGCCAGCGGCTCGTCCTGGATGTAGGTGCGCTCCTCCAGTTGCAGGCTGCGTGGTTCGCAATCGAGGGTGCGTACCGCCGCGCCGGCCAGGCGTTCCGGGCTGATGTACAGGTGCATGAAGCCCAGGCCGCGTGTCACCGCCCAGTCGGAGTGGTGTTCGGCCGGCATCACGCAGAAGCGGTCGGGGCCGCCATAGAGCCCGGGACGATCGCGGCGGAAGGTCTGCCAGCCGCCCTGCAGGTAGAGCGACAGGGTGTGATGGCCGGGGTCGCTGTAGCCGAGGATCTCCGCTTCGTCGCGGTACCAATGGGCGAGCGCCAGGCCGTCGCTGAGCGTGCTGCTGCGCAGCAGGCGCGCATTGGAGGTCCGGTCGAGGGTGCGGAATACCTGGAAATCACTGGGTTGGTGCATGCCGGCCATGCTACCCGCGCCCGGACGCTGCCGCGAGAGGCGGCGGATGAAAAGCGCAAGAATGGACAATGGTCGCGCCCGGCCTCGCCCGCAGACTGACGGCATCCTGTCGTTGCGGAGTCGCCATGAATCTTTCGCTGTACCTGCTCACCGTGCTCATCTGGGGCACCACCTGGATCGCCATCAAGCTGCAGATGGGCCCGGTGGCGATCACCCTGTCGATCGCCTACCGCTTCGCCCTGGCGGCGCTGGTGCTGTTCGCCGTGCTGCTGCTCGGCCGCCGCCTGCAAAGGCTGGACGCACGGGGCCAACGCCTGTGCATGGCCCAGGGCGTATGCCTGTTCTGCCTGAATTTCATCTGCTTCTATACCGCCAGCCAGTGGATTCCCAGCGGCCTGGTGGCCGTGGTGTTCTCCACCGCCACCCTGTGGAATGCGCTGAACGCCCGCCTGTGGTTCGGCCAGCGCATCGCGTCGAACGTGATGGCCGGTGGCGGTCTCGGCCTGCTCGGCCTGGGGCTGCTGTTCTGGCCGGAATTGGTGGGTCACCAGGCCACCCCGGAAACCTTCTACGGCCTCGGCCTGGCCCTGCTAGGCACGCTGTGCTTCTCCACCGGCAACATGCTTTCCAGCCTGCAACAGAAGGCCGGCATCCGCCCGCTCACCGGCAATGCCTGGAGCATGCTCTACGGCACCCTGATCCTCCTGGCGCTGTGCCTGTTCCAGGGCGTGCCGCTGAATTTCGACTGGAGCGCGCGCTACGTCGGCTCGCTGCTGTACCTGGCGATCCCCGGCTCGGTGATCGGCTTCACCGCCTACCTGACCCTGGTCGGGCGCATGGGCCCGGATCGCGCCGCCTACTGCACCGTGCTGTTCCCGGTGGTGGCGCTGAACATCTCGGCCTTCGCCGAGGGCTACCGCTGGACCGCACCGGCGCTGGCCGGGCTGGTCCTGGTGATGCTCGGCAACGTCTTGGTGTTCCGCAAGCCGAAGGCGCCGGCGCTGGCCGGGCCGGCGCGCTCGACCTAGCGGAGAGGGAGGCGCGCTCAGCCGCGTCGCCACACCTGTGGATTGACCAGGTCCAAAGGCCGCTCGCCGCGCAGGGCCGCCTCGAAGTTCTGCAGCGCCCGCTCGGCCATGGCCCGGCGGGTCTCGTGGGTGGCCGAGCCGATGTGCGGCAGGGTCACCACGTTGTCCAGGGCGAACAGCGGCGATTCGGCCAGCGGTTCCTTCTCGTAGACATCCAGGCCGGCGCCGAGGATGCGCTTCTCCCGCAGGGCGGCGACCAGCGCGGCCTCATCGACCACCTGGCCGCGGGCGACGTTGACCAGGATCGCCGAGGGTTTCATCAGGCCCAGTTCGCGCGCACCGATCAACTGCCGGGTCTGCGCTCCCAGCGGCACCACCACGCAGACGAAGTCGGCCTCGCCGAGCAGTTCGTCGAAGCCGAGGAAGCGCGCGCCGAGTTCCTGTTCCAGTTCCGGCTTGCGGTTGTTGCCGTGGTAGAGCACCTGCATGCCGAAGCCGAAACGGCCGCGCCGGGCGATGGCCGCGCCGATCCGGCCGAGGCCGAGGATGCCGAGTTTCTTGCCATGCACGTCGGTGCCGAACTGCGGGGCGTCGACGGTGCGCTTCCAGTTTCCGGCCTTGACCCAGGCGTCCAGCTCGGCGACCCGTCGCGCGGCGCTGATCAGCAGGGCGAAGCCGAGGTCGGCGGTGGTCTCGGTGAGGACGTCGGGCGTGTTGGTGAGAGCGATGCCGCGGCGGTTCAGGTAGTCCAGGTCATAGTTGTCGTAGCCGACCGAGACGCTGGAGATGACTTCCAGCTGCTTCGCCTGTTCCAGTTGCCTGGCGCCGAGCGGCCGGCCGACGCCGATCATGCCGTGGGTATCGGGCAGGGCGGCGGCGTACTGGGCGTCGATGTCGCCCTGTTTCGGTTCGAGCACGCGGACGTTGAACTGGCATTGCAGGCGTTCGAGATGCTCGGGGGCGAGGCGACTGAAGACGAAGACGTTCTTTTTCATGACGGGACTCTGCAAGCGGGAGCGAAAGCGCCGACCATACCACCGCCATCGAAGCGGCGGGCAGGGGCCCGCCACTGGGCGGGCGATTATCGGCTCAGGAGGGTCTTCCGAGTTCCAGGCCCAGTTCCACCAGCGCCGCTTCGTCGCGCTGGAGCAGGCCGGGCAGGCTTTCCTTGAGGTATTCCACCCAGGTCTTGATCTTCGCGTCGAGATACTGCCGCGAAGGGTACAGCGCATAGACGTTGAGCTGTTGCAGGCGGTGTTGCGGCAGGACCCGCACCAGGGTGCCCTTGCCCAGGTCCTCGATGGCCGAATACACCGGCAGGATGCCGATGCCCAGCCCGGAGCGGATTGCCTCGGTCATGGCGTCGCCGACATTGACCTGGAACGGCGAGGCGCCGATGGAGACCATTTCCTGGCCGTTGGGACCGTCGAACAGCCAGCGATCCAGCGGCACCACCGGGCTGACCAGGCGCAGGCAGTCGTGGCTGGCCAGCTCCGAAGGCTCGCTCGGCGTGCCGTTCAGGCGCAGGTACTCCGGCGAGGCGCAAAGAATGCTGTAGGTCTCGCCGATGCGCTGGGAAATGAAGCCGGAATCGGGCAGCTCGGAGGCCACCACGATGGCCACGTCGAAGCCCTCGTCGAGCAGGTCCGGCACGCGGTTGGCCATGGTCAGGTCGAAGGTCACGTCGCGGTACTGCTGGCGGTAGCCGGCGATGGCGCGGATCACGTAGTGCTGGCCGATGCCGGTCATCGAATGCAGCTTCAGCTTGCCGGCGGGACGGGCATGGGCATCGCTGGCTTCGGCCTCGGCTTCCTCGACGTAGGCGAGGATCTGCTCGCAGCGCAGCAGGTAGCGCTGGCCGGCCTCGGTGAGGGCGATGCGACGAGTGGTACGGTTGAGCAGGCGGGTGCGCAGGTGCGTCTCGAGGTTGGCCACCGCCCGCGAAACATAGGCGGTGGTGGTGTTGAGCTGCTGGGACGCCGCGGTGAAGCTTCCGGTTTCCGCCACGCAGACGAAGGCTCGCATGTTTTGCAGGGTGTCCATCGACGGGGCCTCCTAGGCACGCGCAGAAGTGTGTCAGATTGTTGCGATGGCGGATTATTTCACATTACGCAATAAACAATCGCACTTGAGCCAGCTTATCAGCAGCCGCCAGCCTCTTAAAATTCCTCGGCCCCCGAGCGCACGAACGCTCGAGCGGGTTGAACGGCGCCCGTACCGTTCAAATTCCGTGCTTCGCCCCTCCAGGATCAGACAACGTGCCGCGTGCTCTCAGGAAGGAACTGACCTTGGTCGGCTCCTTCGTCGGTTTTCTCGTCGTTTTCTCCGCAATATCCGGTTGTGTCAGTACAGGCGATATCGCCCCCGAGGCCGCCACGCTCGACGCCAACGCCCTGGCCACCGACCATGCGATCCAGGCTGCCGCCCGCGAGGCCGGCTGGCCGCAGGCGCAGTGGTGGAAGGTGTATGCCGATCCGCAGCTGGACGCCTGGATCGAGAAGGCGCTGGACGGCAATCCAGGCCTGGCGGTAGCCCATGCGCGGGTACGCCAGGCGAAGTCCATGGCCGGGCTGGTGGAGTCCACCGAGTCGCCGCAGATCGAGGGCAAGGGCTCGCTGGTCCGCCACCGCTGGCCGGACGACTATTTCTACGGCCCCGGCGACCTGGCGCGGACCACTTCCTGGAACAACTCCACCGAGATCGGCCTGAACTACAAGCTCGATCTCTGGGGGCGCGACCGCAGCGACAGCGAGCGCGCCGTCGACCTGGCCCACATGGCCGCCGCCGAGGCGCGCCAGGCGCAGCTCGAGCTGGAGGGCAACATCGTCCGCGCCTACGTCCAGCTCTCGTTGCAGTACGCCGAGATGGACATCGCCAAGGCCATGCTGCAACAGCAGCGCGACATCCTCGCCCTGGCCCAGCGTCGCCTGCGCGGCGGCATCGGCACGCATTTCGAGGTCAGCCAGGCGGAAGTGCCGCTGCCCGAGACCGAGCGCCGCATCGAGGTGATCGACGAAGAAATCCAGCTCACCCGCAACTTGCTCGCCGCACTGGCCGGCAAGGGCCCGGGCGAGGGCCGCACGATCCGCCGGCCAAGCCTGAACCTGGCGGCGCAGCCGAGCCTGCCCAGCGCCTTGCCGGCCGAACTGCTCGGTCGCCGCCCGGATGTGGTCGCCCGCCGCTGGCAGGTCGCCGCCCTGGCCAAGGGCGTGGACGTGGCGCGCGCCGACTTCTACCCCAACGTCGACCTGATGGCCTCGGTCGGCTTCAGTGCCGTCGGCGGCGGCATGCTGGAGTTCTTCCGCAGCGCCAAGTACACCTACAGCGCCGGCCCGGCGGTGACCCTGCCGATCTTCGACGGCGGCCGCCTGCGTTCGCAGTTGGGCGAGGCGGCGGCCGGCTACGACGCGGCGGTGGAGCAATACAACCAGACCCTGGTGGATGCGCTGAAGAACATTTCCGACCAGTTGATCCGCCTGCATTCGGTGGACATCCAGAAGGACTTCGCCGCGCAATCGGTGGCTTCCGCGCAGAAGACCTACGATATCGCCACCCTGGCCTACCAGCGCGGCCTCACCGATTACCTCAACGTGCTCAACGCGCAGACCCGGCTGTTCCAGCAGCAACTGGTCCAGGAGCAGGTGCAGGCCGCCCGGCTGGCCGCCCATGCCAGCCTGCTCACCGCCCTCGGCGGCGGCGTCGGGGCCGGCGCCGATACGCCGGCGCAGCGGAAGCTGGCGCCGGAGAACGTCCCGGTCAGAGCGGTGTCTTCGCGATGAGCGGCCGCTCCGCTGGTTTCGCCCTGCCCAGCCGCGACGAGTGGCGGCGCGCGCTGGCCGAGTGGGCGCGCAGCGACGGGGCGACCTGGATCTACGTGTTCAAGGTGCTCTGCGCGGCCTTCCTGACCCTCTGGCTGGCGATGCGCCTGGAATTGCCGCAGCCGAGCACGGCGACCATCACCGTGTTCATCGTCATGCAGCCGCAGAGCGGCCAGGTGTTCGCCAAGAGCTTCTACCGCATCCTCGGCACCCTGGTCGGCCTCAGCGTGATGGTCACCCTGATCGCCCTGTTCGCCCAGGAGCGAGTGCTGTTCCTGCTCAGCTCGGCGATCTGGATCGGCCTCTGCACCGCCGGGGCCGCCCGCTACCGTGACTTCCGCTCCTACGCCTGCGTGCTCGCCGGCTACACCGCGACGCTGATCGGCATCCCCGCCACCAGCCATCCGGAAGGCGCCTTCATGCAGGCGATCTGGCGGGTCCTGGAAATCAGCCTGGCGATCCTCTGCTCGGGGGTGGTCAGCGCGGTGATCATGCCGCAGACCACCAGCGCGGCGATGCGCAATGCGCTGTACGTGCGCTTCGGCCTGTTCGCCGCGTTCGTCCTCGACAGCCTGCGCGGGGTCGGCGGGCGCGAGCGCTTCGAAAGCAGCAACGTGGCCTTCGCCGCCCAGGCTGTGGGCCTGGAGACGATGCGCGCGGCGAGCGCCTTCGAGGATCCGCACATGCGCCTGCGCAATGGCCGGCTGATTCGCCTGAGCAGCGAGTTCATGGCCATGAATACCCGTTTCCACGCCCTCCACCAACTGCTCGAACGCCTGCGCGCGCAGGGCTCCACCCAGGTGCTGGAAGCGTTCGAACCGTGCCTGGAGGAAATCACCGGGCTGCTCGAGGAGATCCGTGGCCGCGCCGTCACCGACCATGACGCCGAGCGCTTCGCCCAGCGCCTCGCCGACTGCCGCGAACGCCTGATGGCGCGCATCCGCCAGGCGCGCGGAGAACTGCTGGCGCGGGAGCCGGGCGAAGAGGCGCGGCTGGACTTCAATACCGCCGCCGAGCTGCTCTACCGTTTCGCCGAGGAAATGCACGACTACGCCCTGACCCATGCCTCGCTGGCCGCCCACCGCCACGAGCGCGAGCAGTGGAAGGACGCCTTCACCGCCAAGGCCAACGCGGTGGCGGCGGCAGTGGCGGGGATGCGCACCGGGTTGATGATCCTGCTGTTCGGCTGTTTCTGGATCTACAGCACCTGGCCCAGCGGCGGCACCTTCGCCCTCAACGCGGTGGCGGTCTCGGCGCTGGCCTCGGCGGCGCCGAACCCGAAGAAGGTCGCCATGCAGATGGCCATCGGCACCATGGCGGCGGCGCTGCTCGGCTTCAGCGAGATGTTCTTCGTCTACCCGCATATCGACGGTTTCCCGCTGCTATGCCTGGTACTGGCGCCGGTGTTCGCCCTCGGCGCGTTCATCTCCTCGCGGCCGCAGTGGGCCGGCTACGGTCTCGGCCTGCTGGTGTTCTTCTGCTTCGGTTCGGTGCCGGCGAACCTGACCGTCTACGACCCGGCCCACGTGATCAACGAGTACATCGCCCTGATCCTCTCGATGCTGCTCTCGGCCGCGGCCGCCGCGGTCATTCTGCCGCCCAACAGCGCCTGGCTGTGGAAGCGCCTCGAGCGCGACCTGCGGATGCGCGTGGTGTTCGCCATCAGCGGCAGGAGCAGGGGGCTTGGCTCGGCCTTCGAAAGCGGTACCCGCGACCTGCTGAACCAGGCCTATGGCGTCGCCGCCGGGCGCCCGGACGTGCAGCGCGGGCTGCTGCGCTGGATGTTCCTGG
Organism: Pseudomonas sp. 20-5; assembly: GCF_056782835.1. Taxonomy (NCBI): domain Bacteria; kingdom Pseudomonadati; phylum Pseudomonadota; class Gammaproteobacteria; order Pseudomonadales; family Pseudomonadaceae; genus Pseudomonas; species Pseudomonas sp. 20-5. Next base: position 1,144,065 of record NZ_CM165584.1, read on the forward strand.
TGCTCGAGGTCGGCCACGCGATCATCGAGCTGCGTCGCGAGCAGGAGCGCCTGCCGGACGAACCCTGCTACGCCGAGGCCATGCCCTGGCGCCAGGCGATCCGCGCCATGGGGCGGGCCCTGATCCGGCTGTTCGTGCGCCCCGGTGCGGAGAACCTGGAGCGCGCCCTGGCGGCTGTCGACCAGGCCATCCACGCGGCCAGGCACACCGACGAACCCTGCGCGCCGCACTTCGACAGCTCGCCGCTACGGCGGGTGCGCAGCTACCTGCACTTCATCCGTTCTTCCCTGCTCGCGCCGACCTCGCCACTGACCGAACTGGCCGGCCGGACGAGCGGCCAAGGTACCGTCCATGCCTCGTGAAATCGCCATCCATGGGGTCTACATGCCGACCCTGACGCTGTTGTTCGTGATCGCCGCGGCGCTCACCTGGGGGCTCGACCGGATCTTCGCCTCGGTTGGCCTGTATCGCTTCACCTGGCACCCGGCGCTGTTCCGGGTCAGCCTGTTCGCCTGCCTGTACGGCGGCCTGTCCCTGACCATCTACCGCTGAGGCGGTAGCGCACCTCTTCGTTATCGTGAGCCGACCATGACCTTGAAATCCGTAATCAGCCTGCTGGCGACCCTGCTGATCCTGCTGGTCGCCGTATTCATCGGGCGGACCCTGTGGGTCAACTACATGGACACCCCCTGGACCCGTGACGGTCGCGTGCGCGCCGACGTGATCAATGTCGCCGCCGACGTTTCCGGGATCGTCGTCGACGTCCCGGTGCGCGACAACCAGTTGGTGAAGAAAGGCGACCTGCTGATGCAGATCGACCCCGACCACTACCGTATTGCGGTGAAGCAGGCCGAGTCGCTGGTTGCCTCGCGCAAGGCGACCCTGGAGATGCGCCAGTTGAACGCCCGGCGGCGCGCGGAAATGGATGAGATGGTGGTCTCCCGCGAAAGCCGCGACGACGCCCACAACACCGCCGCCGCGGCGATGGCCGACTACGAGCAGGCCAAGGCCCAGCTCGACGCCGCGCGCCTGAACCTGGAGCGCACCCGGGTGGTGGCGCAGGTCGACGGCTACGTCACCAACCTCAACGTGCACCGTGGCGACTACGCGCGGGTCGGCGAGGCGAAGATGGCGGTGATCGACAAGAACTCCTACTGGGTCTACGGCTACTTCGAGGAAACCAAGCTGCCGTACATCCGCGAAGGCGACCCGGTGGACATGCAGCTGATGAGCGGCGAACACCTCAAGGGCCACGTGGAAAGCATCGCCCGCGGCATCTACGACCGCGACAACCCGGAAAGCCGCGAGCTGACCGCCGACGTCAACCCCACTTTCAACTGGGTGCGCCTGGCCCAGCGCGTGCCGGTGCGGGTACACATCGACGAAGTGCCGGACGGCGTGCTGCTCTCGGCGGGGATCACCTGCACGGTGATCGTCAAGCCGCAAGGGCGCGACGACCAGGCCTCGGCGGCGCAGGCGCCGGGGCGGGCCGGTTGAGTGGAAGGGGCAGGGAGAAGCCCGGCGGATGCCGGGCTTTTTCGTTTCGGCGGGGCGGAAGAGGGCGCCACTCGCCAGGAATACGCTGCGGTTGGCGGCTGCCGGCGGTGAATATCCACCCGGCGGCCTAGGCCCCGACCTGTTCGGCCGGCGACACGATCAGGCCCTTGCCGCCGCGCGAGCGGCCGGAGCTGAGGTAGTCGGCGATGGATTCCTGGGTGACCTCGCCGAGGAACTGCTGGTCGGGGTCGAGCACCGGCAGCCAGGAGCTGTTGAACTCGTACATCCGCGACAACAGGATGCGCAGGTGCTCGTCGTGGCTGGCGGTGACCCGGAACGGGGTGACGAACGGCGCGCAGGTGCCCTCCTGGCGGCGCAGGTCCTTGCGTCGCACGTAGCCCAGGCCCTTGCCCTGGTCATCCACCACGATCAGGTAGCGCCGGTCGTTCTCGTCCATCAGTTCCAGCGCCTCGGCCACCGGGGTCTGCGGCCGGGCGGTGACCAGGCTGCTGTCGGCGGCGTCTTCGGCGCGCACCAGGAGCAGGCGCTTGAGCGTGCTGTCCTGGCCGGTGAAGGCGCTGACGAACTCGTCCGCCGGGTGCGCCAGCAGGGTGTCCGGGTGGTCGTACTGGAGCAGCCGGCCGCTCTTGAACACCGCCACCTTGTCACCCAGCTTGATGGCTTCGTCGATGTCGTGGCTGACCATGATCACGGTCATGCCGAGCTTGCGCTGCATCTCGAAGAACTCGTTCTGGATCGACTCGCGGTTGATCGGATCGACCGCGCCGAACGGCTCGTCCATCAGCAGCAGCGGCGCGTCCGCCGCCAGCGCGCGGATTACCCCGACGCGCTGCTGCTGGCCGCCGGAGAGTTCGCGCGGGTAGCGTTGCAGGTACTGCTTGGGCTCCAGCTTGACCATGCTCATCAGCTCGCGGGCCTTCTCCTTGCAGCGCGCCTTGTCCCAGCCGAGCAGGCGCGGCACGACCATGATGTTTTCCTCGATGGTCATGTTCGGGAACAGGCCGATCTGCTGGATCACGTAGCCGATGTGGCGGCGCAGGGTGACTTCGTCGAGGTCCGCGGTGTCCTGGCCGTCGATCAGCACGCGGCCGGAGGTCGGCGGGATGATCCGGTTGATCATCTTCAGGGTGGTGGTCTTGCCGCAGCCGGAGGGGCCGAGGAAGACGCAGATCTCGCCTTTCTCCACGGTCAGGCTGACGGAATCGACGGCGCGGAACGCCTTGCCGTTCTTCTGGGTGAAGGTCTTGCTGAGCTTGTCCAGTTCGATCATGTTCGGCTCCTGTCAGTGCGCGCTGGCGCGCAGTCCCTTGGGGGTGAGGATGCGTTGCAGCCATTGCAGCAGCAGGTCGGCGGCGATGGCCAGGAGGCTGACCAGTACCGCGCCGACCACCAGCATCGGCATGTTGCTCTGGCTGATGGAAGTGAGGATCAGCACGCCCAGGCCGCCGGCGCCGATCACCGCGGCGATGGTCATCACGCCGATGTTCATCACCACGGCGGTGCGTACGCCGGCGAGGATCACCGGCACCGCGAGGGGAATGTCGACCATCCGCAGGCGTTGCCAGAAGGTCATGCCGATGCCCTTGCCGGCCTCGCGGATGCCCGCTTCGACGCCGGTCAGGGCGAGGTAGGTGTTGCGCAGGATCGGCAGCAGCGAATAGAGGAACACCGCGGTGATCGCCGGCAGCGGCCCGAGGCCCTGGCCGAATACCGAGTAGACCGGCATCAGCAGGCCGAACAGGGCGATCGAGGGGATGGTCAGCATCACCGTGGCGGCGCCCTGCAACGGGCCGGCCAGCCACGTGAAGCGGGTCATCAGCACGCCCAGCGGCACGCCGACGAGGATCGCCAGGCCTACGGCGACCAGTACCAGCAGCAGGTGCTGGAGGGTGAGCTGGCCGACCTGGGACCAGTCGAGATGGGAAAGCACGCTGAAGAAGTCCATTACTGGCTACCTCCCTGGCCGGCCTGGCCGTCGTCGAGCAGGTGGTGTTCGCGGAGGAAGTCGGCGGCGACCTTCTGTGGCGTCTGCTGCTCGATATCGACCCGCGCGTTGAGCGCCTGCATGGTGGCGTCGTCGAGCCGCTCGATGATCGGATCGAACAGCGTGGCGAACTCCGGATGGCGCTGCATGACCTCCTTACGCACCACCGGGGCGGCGTTGTAGAAGGGGAAGTACTGCTTGTCGTCCTTCAGCACGCGCAGCTTGAAATCCTTCAGGCGGCCGTCGGTGGTGTAGACGAGGCCGAGGAACACCTGGCGGTTCTTCAGCGCGGTGTAGACCAGCCCGGCGTCCATCTGGCGGATGTCGTTGCGGGTGAAGTGCAGGGCGTACAGCTCGCTCATGGGGCCGAGGCCGTCGGGGCGGCCGGCGAACTCCGGGTCCATGGCGAACAGGTGGGTGCTCCCGGGCTCGGCCTCCTGCTGTTCGGCGAGCACCCGCGCGAGATCGCTGACGCTCTGGATGCCCAGGCGCTCGGCCTGTTCCTCGGGCATGGCCAGGGCATAGGTGTTGTTGAAGCGGGTCGGCTTCAGCCAGACCAGGCCCTGGGCTTCGTCGAGTTGCTTGACCCGGCGGTAGGAAGCCGCGGCGTCGAGCTTCTCGTCGATGTGGTTGTAGACGATCAGCGACGAGCCGGTGTACTCCCAGACGATATCCAGTTGGCCGCTTTCCTGGGCGGCGCGGGCCAGGGTGCTGCCCAGGCCGGTGGTGACCGTCACGTCGTAGCCGCGCTTCTGCAGGAACTGCGCGGTGATGGCGGTGAGGATGCGCTGCTCGGTGAAGGTCTTGCCGCCGATGCGCAGGGTTTCCGCCTGCGCCAGGCCGGCGGCGAACAGGCCGGCGCAGGCCAGGCAGAGTGAGCGGATCAGTCGGTTCATCAGGCCTCCTTGGCGGTCAGGCCGCGTTCCAGGAACATGCGGCTGAACAGCACCACCAGGGCGTCCAGCAGCAGGGCGAGGAGCGCCGTGCAGGCGGCGCCGAGCAGCAGTTGCTGGTGGTTGTTCAGGTAGATGCCGGGGAAGATCAGGCTGCCCAGGCTGTTGGCGCCGATCAGGAACGCCAGCGGCGCGGAGCCGACGTTCAGCGCCAGGGCCACGCGCACGCCGCCGACGATGATCGGCACCGCGTTCGGCAGTTCCACCCGCAGCAGCACCTGGTTGGGCGTCATGCCGATGCCGGTGGCGGCTTCCTTCAGCGCCGGCGAGACATTGCGCAGGCCCTCGTAGGTGTTGCGCACGATCGGCAGCAGCGAGGCGAGGAACAGGGCGAGGATTGCCGGGCCGTTGCCGATGCCGATGATCGCCAGGGCGATGGCCAGCACCGCCAGCGGCGGGATGGTGTTGCCGACGTTGAACACCTGCATCAGGCGTTCGGCCTGGGCCTGCATGCCGGGACGGCTGAGCAGGATGCCGGCCGGCACGCCGACCAGCAGGGCGGCCGCCATCGAACTGAAGACCAGCACCAGGTGGGCCTGCAAGTAGAACAGCAGGTCCTCGCGGTAGTGGAGGATGGTCGCGGGGGTGATCCAGTGGATCAGCAAGGCCAGTACGGCGGCTGCGGCGCAGAGGCCGAGCAGGGCCTTGCCACAGGTTTTCACCATGGTCGGGACTCCCTTCGGAATGAGCGTTGGCTACGCTGTCGGGCGCTTCGTCGAAGCGCGGAAACAGGCCGGAAATCAAAGGCTTCGGATGGGCATCGAATTCCCGACCCTGAAAGGGTTGACCGTTCGTCGTTCGCGGAGGTTCAACGAAACGGCCATGCTTGTGCCATGGCCGGGCCTGGGCAAGCGGCCGCAGCCGCCGTCTCGCCTGGGCTGGCGGCGAACGAAGAAATTTTCCCCGGGGAAGCGGTCGATAATGGCGCTGCCGCGTCGGCGGCGCGCCATGCACCGTATCGGTGCGCTGGACGTCCAGGGCTTTTCTGCGGTTATGATGCGGGTTCCGAAATTTTCTCGGGCTTTTCCAGACATTCGCACCCCACGGTTCACGGATCGGCCTTTTGGGGTAGGTGTTTTACCTTCTGCTAAGGGAGTACCCCGCGTCATGCTCGATCTCGTCGCGGCATTCATTGCCTTGACCACCTTGCTCACCTACGTGAACTACCGCTTCATCCGCCTGCCGCCGACCATCGGCGTGATGGCCACGGCGCTGGTGTTCTCGCTGATCGTCCAGGGGCTGTCGGAACTGGGCTATCCGATCCTCGAGGTGGAGATGCAGGAAATCATCCGCCGCATCGACTTCTCCGAAGTGCTGATGACCTGGTTCCTGCCCGCGCTGCTGTTCGCCGGCGCACTGCACGTCGACCTCTCCGACCTGCGCAGCTACAAGTGGCCGATCGGCCTGCTGGCCACCGCCGGGGTGCTGATCGCCACCTTCGTCATCGGTGGCCTGGCCTACTACACCTTCCCGCTGTTCGGCTGGCAGGTGGATTTCATCTACTGCCTGCTGTTCGGCGCGCTGATCTCGCCGACCGACCCCATTGCCGTGCTCGGCATCCTCAAGTCCGCCGGCGCGCCGAAACCGCTGGCGACCACCATCGTCGGCGAGTCGCTGTTCAACGACGGCACCGCGGTGGTGGTGTTCGCCATCATCCTCGGCATCCTCCAGCTCGGCGAGGCGCCCACGGTCAGCGCCACGGCGATCCTCTTCGTCCAGGAAGCCATCGGCGGCGTGGTCTTCGGTGCGGTGCTCGGCTACGGGGTGTTCGTGATGATGCGCGGCATCGACCAGTACCAGGTGGAGGTCATGCTGACCCTCGCCCTGGTCATCGGCGGTGCCGCGCTGGCCGCGCGCCTGCACGTATCGGCGCCGATCGCGATGGTGGTGGCCGGGCTGATCATCGGCAACCACGGACGCCACTACGCGATGTCGGACGAGACCCGGCGCTACGTGGACAAGTTCTGGGAACTGATCGACGAGATCCTCAACGCCCTGCTGTTCGCCCTGATCGGCCTGGAGCTGCTGCTGTTGCCGTTCTCCTGGCTGCACGTGGCGGCGGCCTTCGCCCTAGGCGGCGCGGTGCTGGTCTCGCGCCTGCTCACGGTGGGCCCGGCGATCCTGGTCCTGCGCCGTTTCCGTGGCGCCAACCGGCAGGTACCGGCGGGCACCATCCGCATCCTGGTCTGGGGTGGGCTGCGCGGCGGCGTCTCGGTGGCGCTGGCGCTGTCCCTGCCGTTGGGGCCGGAGCGCGACCTGATCCTCAGCCTGACCTACATCGTGGTGCTGGTATCGATCCTGCTCCAGGGGCTTTCCATCGGCCCGCTGGTGCGTCGTATCTACGCCGGCCAGCCGCTGGAGAAAAGCGAGGGGGCGCACTGAGCGCAGCCTTCGCAAAGCGAGCGCCCGCCGTCATGGCGGGCGTTTTCGTTGGCGGCCATCAGGCGCTGTCCTGTGGCGCTTCGTTGCGATGGGTGCCGCGCAGGTTCATCGCCGCCAGGCAGACCTGCAGCAGGATCAGCGCATAGGCCTGGGCGTACAGGCCCCAGGCGATCCACAGCAGGTTGCTGGCGAGGAACACCCAGAAGCCGACCTTGCGTCTTCGCCGATGCGCCGACGCCACCAGCCAGGCGGCCACCACTGTGACCAGCATGGCGGGCCATTGCAGGTAGTCCAGCCAGTGCATGCGTGCATCCTTTTTCCGACCTTTGAGGGTCAGACCAGCCCTGGCGCGGCAAAGTGCGGTCGGATCGGATAGCCGTGCAGCAGCGACCTGACCCGCTCCTCGTCGAGTGCTCCGTTGAACTCGGCGCCCAGGGCTTCGCGGTGGATGCCGGTGGCGCCCAGCCAGAGCGTATCGATGCGCGCGGCGAGGGCGCCGGGGACGTCGGTCACCAGCGAGTCGCCGACGAACAGGATGTGCCGCGCGCCGCGCGCTTCCAGTTGCCGCTGGGCGATGCGGAAGGCCGCCGGGTCGGGCTTGCCGTACCAGCTGACCTGGCCGCCTTCCTCGCTGAACAGCTCGGCGAGCATGCCCGCGCCGTATACCGTGCGGCCGCCGGAAACCACCACGCGGTCCGGGTTGGCGCAGAGGAACGGCAGGTCGGTGGCGCCGCGCAGGGGCGCGAAGCGCTGTTCCAGTTCATCCTGGGGAAAGCTGCCGACGCCGACGATCAGCGCCGCCTGGGCGATGTCCTCGACGAAGCGCTCGCGGATTTCCGCCGGCCAGCTCTGCTGGGCCAGGCCGACGCCGGCCAGGTAGATACCGCCACGCCGGTATTCGGCGGTTTGCAGCAGGGCGTCGATGGTCAACTGGCCGGACGTGGTGATGCCGGCGAACCAGTCGCGCCGGATGCCCAGGCGCTCGAGCCCGGCGCTCATTTCCACCACGCTGCTGGACGAGTTGCTGAGGAACCAGACCGGGCGGCCTTCGGCGTGCCGCCGGGCGAGCCAGGCAAGGGCGCCGGGGAACGCCTCGGCGCCGTCCATCACTACGCCCCAGAGATCGAGAAGGAAGCCGTCATAGTCGGCGCAGAGCGCCTCCAGTTGCGCATGGTCGAGCAGGCGGGTGCTGGTGGCGGCGCTGAAGCGCGGGGAGGTCGGGGCATCGCTCATGGGAGTCTCGTCGCGGCTGTCGAAGTGGGCCGCCGCGTGCGGCGGCGAGTCCCAAGGGTGCCAAACTTGCGTGACGGGACCAAGCCTTTCGGCCCTGCGCGTGTTTACGGCCGGTCGAGCGCCTGGGCCATCCACTCGCGCACATGGCAGACGGCGAAGCGCGACGGGCTGCATTCGCCGTTGGCCATCGCCAGGCGCAGGCCGTCGACGTCGGCGCCGCGCACATAGGCGCTGGCGTCGCGCATGTCGTTCTCGTCGCCGAAACCGCCGTGCTGCATTTCCTCCAGCGCGGCCTGCTTGTCCCAGCCCTGCACGACGATGCGGTACATGGCGGCGAACAGTCCGGTGCGGTTGTTGCCGTGCTTGCAGTGCATCAGTACCGGGCCTTCGCGCTCGGCGGCCTGCAACTGGCGGAGGACGCTGAGCACCTCGGCGTCGTCGACCCGGTCGGCGTGGGTCGGCAGGCTGAGCACCCGCACCGGAGCCTGGCCCAGCCAGGCGCGGTCGTCGTCCTTGATGAAGCTGACCACCGTCTTCACCTGCAGGCGTTGCAGCAGCGCGACGCTCTGTGCGTTGGGCAGCGCGCTGCGATAGAGGGTGGGGCTCATGCGGTAGAGGTTGATCGACGGGTCGACCGCTTGCGCCCAGGCTGGCGAACGCGTGGCGGCAGTCTCGGCGGCATGCAGCGGGCCGCCGAGCAGGAAGGTGCCGAGCACGGCGGCGAGGAGCAGGCGGAGCCAGGCGAGCGGTGAACGGTGCATGTCGGCCTCGTGCGGTGGGTGGCCAACACTAGGCGAGGGCGGGTCAAGCCGAGCTGAAGAGAATGTGAAGAATTCGTTGAGGCAGCCTCACCTGTCAGCGCAGGAAGAATCCATAGACCCTGCCGGAGAAGAACACCAGCAACAGCGCCGGATAGCACAGGTAGTGCAGCACCACGATGAGCAGTGCCGCCGGGCTGGGATCGCCTTTCAGCGAGGCGAGGCCGACCAGCAGCAGGTAAAGGACCCCGAGCACTCCGCCATACAGGGCGACCAGGCGCAAGCGCTCGCCCCAGGTCGGCCAGCGCCGCTGCGCGCGGGCGAACCACCAGGCCAGGCCGCCGGCGACCAGCGCGGCGATCAGCAGGCTGGCCGGCAGGCCGCCGAAGCGGACCACCCCGCGCAGCAGCACGTTGAGCAGGATCGCCGCGGCGATCCCGGCCAGGGCGTAGTAGCGGATGGGTACGGCAAGGCGGTCGCCCATGGCGGTATCTCCTGGCGGTTTCAGAGGCGCGTGTCGAGGCCGAAGCGCTTCTTCAGCAGCCGCTCCAGCAGGCCGCGCGGTAGCCAGCGGGCCAGCGCCGGCAGGGCCCGGCTGCCATTGCCGATGCGCACCAGCGGCGGGCGCGGACGGCGCTGCACGGCGGCTAGCAACTGGCGGGCGAAGTCTTCGGCGGACGTGGGATTGTCCTGGGATGCCGCGGCGCGCGCCTGGATCTGCCGGCGCAACGGCCACCAGGGCGAGCGTTCGTCGACCACGCTGTCCATCTCGCGGCTGGCGCTGGCGCCGAAGTTCGAGGCGATGGCGCCCGGCTGCACTTCCAGCACCTCGACGCCGAACGGTGCCAGCTCCAGGCGCAGGGCATCGCTCAGCGCATGCACCGCGGCCTTGGAGGCGCAGTAGGCGCCGGCGAAGGGCGTGACCAGCACGCCGGAGACGCTGCCGACGTTCACCACCAGGCCGGACTTGCGCCTCAGTAGCGGGAACAGCGCGCGGGTCACGCCGACCACGGCGAACACGTTGGTCTCGAACTGCCGGCGCATGGCTTCGACGCCGCCGTCCAGCAGCGGACCCATGGCGCCGTAGCCGGCGTTGTTGACCAGCACGTCGAGGCCGGCGGCTTCGACTCCCAGTTCCTCGGCCAGACGGGCCAGCGCGGCGGCGTCGTTGACGTCCAGTTGCACCGCCTGGAAGCCGGCCTCGGCCAGGGCACGCACGTCGTCCTCCTTGCGCGCGCTGGCCCAGACCCGGTAGCCGGCGCGCTGGAAGGCGTCGGCGAGGGCGCGGCCGATGCCGCTGGAGCAGCCGGTGACGAAGGCGACGGGTTGGCTCATGGGCAGCGTTCCTTGGCTGGGAGTTGGAAGGAGGGCGGCCTACCGTACTGGATTCGCCGGCCGCGGAAAACCGCCCGAAGGCTCGGTCAGGCGTCCTTGCGCGCGATCCGCAGCGCCAGCGGCATGCGAACCCTGCGTGTCGAGGTCGGCTCGCCCCAGAGCGCGGCGACCCGTTGCAGGGCCTGGCGCACGAAAGCGTTGCCCTGCGCCTCGCGGCACAGGCGGCTGGCCGACCAGGTGGCCATGTAGTCGAACAACCGGGCCAGGCTCCATTGTTGCTCGATGACGAAGGCCGGCGCGGGGAGTTCGCCCAGCGGCAGCTCGACATCCCGGTAGGCGTTCCACAGCAGGCGGTTCTGTTGCGCCCAGTACGGGCCGATCGGGCGCAGGTATTCCTCGTCGATGGCGGCATCGATCTGCGCGTCGATGCTGAACCAGCCGTAGCCCCAGGCGGCGAACACGCCGCCGGGACGCAGCACGCGCAGCAGCTCGCGGTTGAAGCGCGAATGGTCGAACCAGTGCCAGGCCTGGGCTACGCAGACCAGGTCGAAGGCGGCGTCGGGATAGTCGGTGGCTTCGGCGTCCTGCACGCTGTAGCGGATACCCGGATGGACAACGGCGTGTTCGATCTGCTGCGCGCTGGTGTCGCTGGCGAGGACTTCGCCGAAGTACTGCGCCAGGCCGAGCGCGGCCTGGCCGGTACCGGTGGCGCAGTCCCAGGCGCGCCGGCGCTGGCCGCAGAGCCCGGCGAGATGGCGGTAGAGCGCATCGGGATAACGCGGGCGGGCGCTGGCGTAGGCAGCGGAGCCCTGGTCGAACAGACGGCGGGTTTCCATCGGGTCCTCCCTCGGTCAGTTGCCGAAACGCCCGTCCAGGCGTTCGGCGCGGAATTCCAGGGTGCTGGCGCGATAGCCCGGACGCAGCGGCGGCAGCGGCAGGCAATCGTGCCAGCTGTCGCCGCCGAGCAGGGCGTTCGGCGCCCGGTAGCGCGGGCTGTCGAAGCTGGTGTCGGCCAGGTTGACGCTGTCGCCGGGGCGGTAGGCGGCGATCCTCCAGCGTAGCTCCAGCAACGGACGGTCGCTGCCGTTCTTCAGTTCGACCGCCAGCGGCCGGTCCACCGGACAGCGTTCCGGCGCATAGCTCAGGCGCAGTTCCTGGCGTTGCAGGTGGCGGCTTTCGTCGTTGTCCTGCCAGATCACCCAGGCCGCCACCAGGCCCAGCCCGGCGAGAGCCGCCAGGGAGACCGGCAGGGCCTTGGCCGGGTATCGGACGAGGAGGATGACCCAGGTGAGAACCAGCAGCGCACCGATCAGCATTGAAATGTCCTTTCTTCGAAGCCGAGGGGACATCCTAGCGCACTGCTGCGTATCGCAGGCGGTACGGGCACGCTTACGCGGCGGAGGCGCCGCGATATGCGCGAGGGAGGCCGAAAGGCGGGGATGCGGGTTTCGGCAGGCTGGGGATAGCCGCCGCCCCCGGCCTCGCCGTCATTCGCAGCGGCGCTTGCCGCCCGGCGTCAGCAGACGCTCCAGTTCGACGAACAGGCGCTCGGCGTCCTGCGCCTCGCAGTCCTCGCCGTAGCGCTTCTTCAGGCCGTGTTCGCTGAGGGTCAGGTGCAGGGTCGGGACTACCTCGTGGCGCGCCAGGCAGCCTTTCACGCAATGCAGCGGGCAACCGTCGAGGGCCAGGATCGGTCGCCCGGAGCGGGCCCGGCGGACCAGCAGCGGGACGTCGCCGCCGACTCCGGCGATGCAGGACATCTCCGCCAGCCGGGCGCGATCCAGGCGCAGCGCGAGATCGTTGGCCAGTTGCGCCACGTTGGAGCAGCCGGAGCAGGCGTAGACCAGGGGAAGGGGATCGTCGGGGCTGCGTTCGAACATCATGACGGGCGCCTCGTGGAAGGAAGCCGCCAGTATCGACGCAGCGCCGCGGTGGATTTCTTGACCGGAATCAAGCCCGCGCGCGGCTCACACCAGGTCGTTCTCCACCGCCCACACCGCGGCCTCGACCCGCGAACGCATGCCGAGCTTGTGCAGCACCCGCTTGACATGGACCTTCACCGTGCCTTCGGTGATGTCCAGCTTTCGCGCGATCATCTTGTTGCTGTAGCCGTGGGCGATCTGGCGGAGGATCTGCCGTTCGCGCTCGGTCAGCTCGTCGAGGCTCTTCGAGCGGTCGTCGCCCCGCAGGGCCTGGGCGAGGATCTGGGTCAACTGCGGGCTGAGGGTCATCTGTCCGGTGGCGGCCTGGCGGATGTGCTCGAGCAGGCGCTCCGGCTCCATGTCCTTGAGCAGGTAGCCGTCGGCGCCGGCGCGCAGGACGTTGACCACGTCGCCCTTGTCGTCGGACACGGTGAACACCACGATGCGCGCGTCGACTCCGGCCTCGCGCAACGCGCGCAGGGTGTCCAGGCCGTTCATGCCCTTCATGTTCAGGTCCAGCAGGATCATGTCCGGGTCCAGCTCGGCGGCCAGGCGCAGGGCTTCCTCGCCGCTGCCGGCCTCGCCGACCACGCTGAGGTCGTCTTCCAGTTCGAGCAACTGGGCGACGCCCTTGCGCATCATCGGATGGTCGTCCACCAGCAGCAGGCGAACCGGTTCGTCGGCGGTGGCTGGCATGTCCGTCATGGGGTCGGCTCCTTGGCGGCGGAGGGTTGCAGGGCGGTCGGCACGAAGCTGAAGAGCACTCGCGTGCCGTGAGGTGCGCGCGCTTCGAAGCGCAACTGGCTGCCGAGGGTCTGGCCGCGCTCCTGCATGATGGTAAGCCCATAATGGCCGCTACGGTTCTGCTGCGGATCAAAGCCGACGCCATCGTCCTCGACGGCGATGCTCACCTGGCCGTCGGCCTGGCTGCTCAGGCGCACCCAGGCCCGTTGCGCCTGCGAATGGCGAACCACGTTGGAGAGCGCCTCGCGGACGATCTGCAGGACGTGGATTTCCTCGTTGGGGCTCAGCGGCACGTGTTGCAGGCGGTTGTCCAGTTCGATCGTCACCTCGCCGCGCTCGCCGAACTCGGCCACGGCGTTCCCCAGCGCGGCTTCCAGGCTCGGCTCGTCGAGGCTGAGGCGGAAGGTGGTGAGCAGTTCGCGCAGTTGCCGGTAGGCGCCGTTGAGGCCTTCGCGCAGTTCGTCGAGGGTGTCCTCGATCTTCTCCGCCGGCGCCTCGCGCTTGAGCAGGGTGCCCAGGCGGCTGACCTGGATCTTCAGGTAGGACAGCGACTGTGCCAGCGAGTCGTGCAGTTCGCGGGCGATGGTGCCGCGCTCGGCGAACAGGGCCAGGCGGCTTTCCTGTTCCTGTTGCAGGGACAGGGCGAAGGTGCGGGCGATGTTGTCGCAGAAGGTCTCGATCAGTTGCTGCTGCCAGTTCTCCAGGCGGCCGCTGCGGCTTTCGATGAACAGTTCGCCGAAACGGTGGCCGGCGATGGACAAGGGCTGCATCAGCAATGGCTGGGCCAGGGACGAGGGTTGGTCGCAGGCGCTGGCCTGCTCGCGGCAGCTACCGCAGTCGCCCTGCAGGCAGAAGTCCGCCGGGCGCTCGGTGGTGGTCAGCGAACTGTAAGCGCGCTCGACCCCGTCCTTGTTCAGGCAGAGGGTCACGCGGCCGGCGTCGAGCACTTTCTCCAACTGGTTCAGCAGCGGTTGCAGGGTGCGGCTGTCGTAGGGGTTCTCGCCCAGCCGGCGGGCGCTGGCGTAGAGCAGTTCGAGGCGCTGGTGGCTCTGCGAGAGGGCGCGGGTCTTGTCCTCCACGCGCTCTTCCAGGTCGCCGTAGATGCTCTTCAGCTCGCCGGCCATCTGGTTGAAGCGCTCGCCCAGTTGCGCCAGTTCGTCCTCGCCGCTGTAGGTGACCCGCGCGTCCAGCTCGCCGCGGCCCAGGCGGCGGGCGGTGCTGGTGAGTTCGCGCAGCGGGCCGATGACGTGATAGCTGAGGTCGTAGAGGGTGACGAACACCACCAGCAGGCTGAGGAACAGGCACAGGCCCTGCACCGTGCTGAGCAGTTGCGAGCGGCGCTCGGCCTTGGCCTGGAGGATGCCGACGAAACGGTCGATGTCGCCGACGTAGGCGTCCAGCACGGCGCGTCCGGGCAGCGCGCGCGGGTCCAGGCGCGCGAGGCCCTCGCGCAGTTCCTGGTGCAACTGGCGGATCGGGTCGTCGGCATCCTGGCGTTGCAGCAGGCGGCGGATGTCGCCGCTGTCGAGGCGTTCGCCGAGGGTCCCGAGCAGCGCCTGGCGGCCTTCCAGGCTGGGCTCCAGGGCGACCCGGTAGGTGAGCATGCGCAACGAGCCGGCGTGGTTGATCACCGCGGCGTCCTGGTGCGTGTAGTCGGCGAAGAGCAGGGCGCTGAACATCCCGATCAGCGCCAGCGATACCAGCAGGGTGAGGTAGCAGCCGAAGCGGACTACCAGGGAGCGGCGCAGGATCGGCTTTCCGGCCCTGTCACTACCTCCAAAGAATCTGTCCCGCTGGTCAGCGTCCGGCGCGGTCGCCTTGTTCATGAGAAAAACCTTTTAAAACAGTGGGTTGCGCAATAATTTCAGCCGTACCTCTTTCGAGGTAGGGGCGCGCATCTAGGCACGGAACGGCCGGTATTTCATTGATTCCTATCAAATTTGCATAGGAACACCTTCCCTAGGCTCTCGCTGAACGCTGTCCGTGCAGAGAGTTTAGCCATGGCTTCCCTACGTCAGAAACAGTACTCCGTCCTCGGCATGAGTACCTTGTCCTTCGCGGTGAATTTCGCCGTGTGGACAATGTTTTCGATCATCGGCATCCGCATCAAGGACGAGCTCGGCCTGAGCGAATCCCAGTTCGGCCTGATGGTCGCCCTGCCGATCCTCACCGGCTCCCTGGTGCGCCTGCCGCTGGGCCTGATCACCGACCGCTTCGGCGGCCGCATCGTGTTCTTCATCCACATGCTGCTGGTGGCCATCCCGATCTACGGCCTGGCCTTCGCCAGCCAGTACTGGCACTACCTGGTGCTCGGCCTGTTCGTCGGCCTGGCCGGCGGCTCCTTCGCGGTCGGCATCGCCTACACCTCGGCCTGGTTCGAGAAGGAGCGCCAGGGCACCGCGATGGGCATCTTCGGTGCTGGCAATGCCGGCGCGGCGATCACCAACCTGGTGGCGCCGATGATCGTGGTCGCCTTCGGCTGGCGCATGGTGCCGCAGGTCTACTCGGTGGCCATGCTGGTCACCGCCGTGCTGTTCTGGCTGTTCACCTGGACCGATCCGGCGCACCTCAAGGGCGCCGCCGAGGCCAGCCAGCGGCCGACCCTGGCCAAGCAACTGGCGCCGCTCGCCGAGCTGCGCGTCTGGCGCTTCGGCCTGTACTACTTCTTCGTCTTCGGCGGCTTCGTCGCCCTGGCCCTGTGGCTGCCGAAGTACTACATCGCCGAATACGGCCTGGACCTGAAGACCGCGTCCTTCATCACCATGCTGTTCACCCTGCCGTCCGGCCTGATCCGCGCCCTCGGTGGCTGGTTCAGCGACCACTACGGCGCGCGCTCGGTGAACTGGGGCGTGTTCTGGGTCTGCCTGGTGTGCCTGTTCTTCCTCTCCTACCCGCAGACCACCATGACCATCCACGGCATCCAGGGCGACCTCAGCCTGGGCATCGGCCTGAACGTCTGGCTGTTCACCTTCCTGGTGTTCGTCGTCGGCATTGCCCAGGGCTTCGGCAAGGCCAGCGTGTACCGGATCATCCACGACTACTACCCGAGCAACATGGGCACCGTCGGCGGCATGGTCGGGGTGATCGGCGGCCTCGGCGGCTTCTGCCTGCCGATCCTGTTCGGCTACGCCGCCGACCACATCGGCGTGCGCTCCTCCTGCTTCATGTTGCTGTTCGGCCTGACCGTGGTCTGCATGGTCTGGATGCACTACGCGATCAAGCAGCAACGCCGCATCGACGGCCAGGCCGCCTCGGCCGACGTCGACCTTCCTCCCACCCTTCCCACCCACTCCTGAGGAATGCCGTCATGGGCATGATCGCCAATACCCAACTGAAAGCCGCACGGGGACCGCTGCTGCTCGACTGGCGCCCCGAGGACCCCGAGTTCTGGGCGCGCAACGGCAAGCGCATCGCCAGCCGCAACCTGTGGATCTCGATCCCCGCGCTGCTGCTCGCCTTCGCCGTGTGGATGATCTGGAGCACGGTGACTGTGCGCCTGAACAGCGCCGGCTTCGCCTTCAGCAACGACCAGCTGTTCCTGCTCGCGGCGCTGCCGTCGATCTCCGGCGCCACCCTGCGGGTGTTCTATTCGTTCATGGTGCCGATCTTCGGCGGTCGTCGCTGGACCGCCCTGAGCACCGCCTCGATGCTGATCCCGTGCATCTGGCTGGGCTTCGCCGTGCAGGACCCGAGCACCCCGTACTGGGTGTTCGCCCTGATCGCGCTGCTCTGCGGCTTCGGCGGCGGCAACTTCGCCTCGAGCATGTCCAATATCAGCTTCTTCTATCCGAAGAGCCAGCAGGGCACCGCCCTCGGCCTGAATGCCGGGCTCGGCAACCTCGGCGTCTCGGTGATGCAGTTCGCCGTGCCGCTGGCGGTGGCCGGCGGCCTGTTCGGCGCCTTCGGCGGCGAGCCGCAGCAGCTCGGCGACGGCGGTCGCCTGTGGCTGCAGAACGCCGGCTGGATCTGGGTGCCGTTCATCGCCGTGGTATCGGTCGCGGCCTGGTTCGGGATGAACGACATCGCCGACGCCAAGGCCTCGTTCCGCGACCAGGCGGTGATCTTCAAGCGCAAGCACAACTGGCTGATGTGCTGGCTGTACGTGGCCACCTTCGGCTCGTTCATCGGCTTCTCGGCCGGCTTCGCGATGCTCAGCAAGACCCAGTTCCCCGACGTCAACCCGCTGCAATACGCCTTCCTCGGTCCGCTGGTGGGCGCCCTCAGCCGGCCCCTGGGCGGCTGGCTGGCGGACAAGTTCGGCGGCGCGCGGATCACCCTGTGGAACTACGCGCTGATGATCGGCGGGGTGTTCGCGGTGATCGCCTTCCTGCCGGGCGACGGCGGCCAGGGCAACTTCTTCGGCTTCCTTGGCGCCTTCATCCTGCTGTTCTTCTTCGCCGGCATCGGCAACGGCTCAACCTTCCGCATGATCCCGGTGATCTTCCGCAACGAGTGGGCCCGGCGGGTGCGCGACGGCCAGGCCGACGAAGCCGGCGCGGCGCGCAACGCGAGCATGGAGTCGGCCGCGGTGATCGGCTTCTCCGCCGCCATCGGCGCCTTCGGCGGGTTCTTCATCCCGAAGGCGTTCGGCACCTCGCTGCACATGACCGGCAGCGCCGAGGGCGCCCTCTACGTGTTCATCGCCTACTACCTGAGCTGCATCGTCGCCACCTGGTGGTGGTACGCGCGCAAGGGTGCGGAGAGTCCCTGTTGAGTCCGTCGGCAGCAGCCCGCGGCAACCCCTGATTAGCGTTGTAACGCCCGGCACAGACCGGGTGAGGAGATCAAGATGAGTCACCTGCTCGACCGCCTGCAGTTCTTCAAGAAGAAGCAGGGCGAATTCGCCGATGGCCACGGCGAGACCAGCAACGAGAGCCGCGCCTGGGAAGGTGCCTACCGGCAGCGCTGGCAGCACGACAAGATCGTGCGCTCCACCCACGGGGTGAACTGCACCGGCTCCTGCTCCTGGAAGATCTACGTGAAGAACGGCCTGATCACCTGGGAAACCCAGCAGACCGACTACCCGCGCACCCGTCCGGACCTGCCCAACCACGAGCCGCGCGGCTGCCCGCGCGGGGCCAGCTATTCCTGGTACATCTACAGCGCCAACCGCCTGAAGTACCCGAAGGTGCGCAAGCCGTTGCTCAAGCTCTGGCGCGAGGCGCGGGCGCAGCACGGCGACCCGGTGAACGCCTGGGCCAGCATCGTCGAGGACGCCGCCAAGGCGAAGAGCTACAAGAGCCAGCGCGGCCTGGGCGGCTTCGTCCGTTCCAGCTGGGACGAGGTCACCGAGATCATCGCCGCGGCCAACGTCTACACCGCCAAGACCTACGGTCCGGACCGGGTGATCGGCTTCTCGCCGATCCCGGCCATGTCGATGGTCAGCTACGCCGCCGGCGCCCGCTACCTGTCGCTGATCGGCGGGGTCTGCCTGAGCTTCTACGACTGGTACTGCGACCTGCCGCCGGCCAGCCCGCAGATCTGGGGCGAGCAGACCGACGTGCCGGAGTCGGCCGACTGGTACAACTCCAGCTACATCATCGCCTGGGGCTCCAACGTGCCGCAGACGCGGACCCCGGACGCGCACTTCTTCACCGAGGTGCGCTACAAGGGCACCAAGACCGTCTCCATCACCCCGGACTATTCCGAGGTGGCCAAGCTCACCGACCTCTGGCTCAACCCCAAGCAGGGCACCGACGCCGCGCTGGGCATGGCCTTCGGTCACGTGATCCTGAAGGAGTTCCACCTCGACCGGCCGAGCGCCTACTTCGTCGACTACTGCCGCCAGTACACCGACATGCCGATGCTGGTGTTGCTGGAAGAACACGCCGGCGGCGCGTTCAAGCCGACCCGCTACCTGCGCGCCGCCGACCTGGCGGACAACCTCGGCCAGGACAACAACCCCGAGTGGAAGACCATCGCCTACGACGAGCGCAGCGGCGGGCTGGTCTCGCCCACCGGCGCCATCGGCTACCGCTGGGGCGAGTCTGGCAAGTGGAACATCGCCGAGCTGGACGGCAGGAGCGGTGACCAGACGCGCCTGCAACTGTCGCTGCTCGATGGCCCGGAACATGCCTGCGAGGTGGCCTTCCCGTACTTCGCCGGGCAGGAGCACCCGCACTTCAAGGGCGTCGCCAACGACGAGGTACTGCTGCGCCGGGTGCCGTTCCGCGAGATCGTCGCGGCGGACGGCAAGCGCCTGCGGGTGGCCACCGTCTATGACCTGCAGATGGCCAACTACAGCATCGACCGCGGCCTGGGCGGCGACAACGTGGCGACCTCCTACGAGGACGCCGACACGCCCTATACCCCGGCCTGGCAGGAGCGCATCACCGGCGTCCCGGCGGCGCGCGCGACGCAGGTCGCCCGCGAGTTCGCCGACAGCGCCGACAAGACCCGCGGCAAGGCGATGGTGATCATCGGCGCGGCGATGAACCACTGGTACCACATGGACATGAACTACCGCGCGGTCATCAACATGCTGATGATGTGCGGCTGCATCGGCCAGAGCGGCGGCGGCTGGGCGCACTATGTCGGCCAGGAGAAGCTGCGCCCGCAGACCGGCTGGGCGCCGCTGGCCTTCGGCCTGGACTGGAGCCGGCCGCCGCGGCAGATGAACGGCACCAGCTTCTTCTACCTGCACAGCTCGCAATGGCGCCACGAGAAGCTGTCGATGCACGAGGTGCTGTCGCCGCTGGCCGACGCCAGCCGCTTCGCCGAACACGCCCTGGACTACAACATCCAGGCCGAACGCCTCGGCTGGCTGCCGTCGGCGCCGCAACTGAACCGCAACCCGCTGCGCATCGCCGCCGAGGCCGAGGCCGCCGGCCTGCCGGTCGCCGACTATGTGGTGCGCGAACTGAAGAGCGGCGGCCTGCGCTTCGCCAGCGAATCGCCGGACGATCCGCAGAACTTCCCGCGCAACATGTTCATCTGGCGCTCCAACCTGCTGGGCTCCTCCGGCAAGGGGCACGAGTACATGCTCAAGTACCTGCTCGGGGCGAAGAACGGGGTGATGAACGATGACCTCGGCAAGGCCGGCGGTCCGCGTCCCACCGAGGTCGACTGGGTCGACGACGGTGCCGAGGGCAAGCTCGACCTGGTCACCACCCTGGACTTCCGCATGTCCTCCACCTGCATGTACTCGGACATCGTCCTGCCGACCGCTACCTGGTACGAGAAGGACGACCTCAACACCTCCGACATGCACCCCTTCATCCATCCGCTGTCGGCGGCCACCGATCCGGCCTGGGAAGCCAAGAGCGACTGGGAGATCTACAAGGCCATCGCCAAGAAGTTCTCCGCCGTCGCCGAAGGCCACCTCGGCGTGGAGCAGGACCTGGTCACGGTGCCGCTGCTGCATGACACCCCCACCGAGCTGGCGCAGCCGTTCGGTGGCGACGGCCATGACTGGAAGAAGGGCGAGTGCGAGCCGGTGCCGGGACGCAACCTGCCGACGCTGCACCTGGTCGAGCGCGACTACCCGAACGTCTACCGCAAGTTCACCTCGCTCGGTCCGCTGCTGGACAAGCTGGGCAACGGCGGCAAGGGCATCGGCTGGAACACCGAGAAGGAAGTGAAGCTGGTCGGCGACCTCAACCATCGCGTGGTCGAGAGCGGCGTCAGCCAGGGCCGGCCGCGTATCGACAGCGCCATCGACGCCGCCGAGGTGGTCCTCGCCCTGGCTCCGGAAACCAACGGCCAGGTCGCGGTCAAGGCCTGGGAAGCGCTGTCGAAGATCACCGGCCGCGAGCACGCCCACCTGGCGCTGCCCAAGGAAGACGAGAAGATCCGCTTCCGCGACATCCAGGTGCAGCCGCGCAAGATCATCTCCAGCCCGACCTGGTCCGGCCTCGAGGACGAGCACGTCAGCTACAACGCCGGCTACACCAACGTCCACGAGCTGATCCCGTGGCGCACCATCACCGGTCGCCAGCAGTTCTACCAGGACCACCCGTGGATGCAGGCGTTCGGCGAAGGCTTCGTCAGCTACCGGCCGCCGGTCAACACCCGGACCACCGAGAAGCTGTTGAACAGGAAGCCCAACGGCAACCCGGAGATCACCCTGAACTGGATCACCCCGCACCAGAAATGGGGCATCCACTCCACCTACAGCGACAACCTGCTGATGCTCACCCTGTCGCGCGGCGGTCCGATCATCTGGCTCAGCGAGCACGACGCGGCCAAGGCCGGGATCGTCGATAACGACTGGGTCGAGGTGTTCAACGCCAACGGCGCGGCGACCTGCCGCGCGGTGGTCAGCCAGCGGGTCAAGGACGGCATGGTGATGATGTACCACGCCCAGGAACGCATCGTGAACGTACCCGGCAGCGAGACCACCGGCACCCGTGGCGGCCACCACAACTCGGTGACCCGCGTGGTGCTCAAGCCGACCCACATGATCGGCGGCTACGCCCAGCAGGCCTGGGGCTTCAACTACTACGGCACGGTCGGCTGCAACCGCGACGAGTTCGTCGTGGTGCGCAAGATGAGCAAGGTCGACTGGCTGGACGAACCCCGCCACGGCGGACTCGGCGGCGACGCCCTGCCGCAACCGCTGCCCCAGGACATTTGAGGAGAGACGCCATGAAAATTCGTTCGCAAGTCGGCATGGTGCTGAACCTCGACAAATGCATCGGTTGCCACACCTGCTCGATCACCTGCAAGAACGTCTGGACCAGCCGCGAAGGCATGGAGTACGCCTGGTTCAACAACGTCGAGACCAAGCCCGGGATCGGCTACCCGAAGGAATGGGAAAACCAGGAGAAGTGGAAGGGCGGCTGGGTGCGCGCGGCAGACGGTTCGATCCGCCCGCGCATCGGCGGCAAGTTCCGCGTGCTGGCGAACATCTTCGCCAACCCGGACCTGCCCGAGATCGACGACTACTACGAACCGTTCGACTTCGACTACCAGCACCTGCATACCGCGCCCAAGGCCGAGCACCAGCCGGTGGCGCGCCCGCGCTCGCTGGTCTCCGGGCAGCGCATGGAGAAGATCGAGTGGGGCCCGAACTGGGAGGAGATCCTCGGCACCGAGTTCGCCAAGCGGCGCAAGGACAAGAACTTCGACCAGGTCCAGGCGGACATCTACGGTGAGTACGAGAACACCTTCATGATGTACCTGCCGCGCCTCTGCGAGCACTGCCTGAACCCGGCGTGCGTGGCGTCCTGCCCGAGCGGGGCGATCTACAAGCGCGAGGAGGACGGCATCGTCCTGATCGACCAGGACAAGTGCCGCGGCTGGCGGATGTGCATCTCCGGCTGCCCGTACAAGAAGATCTACTTCAACTGGAAGAGCGGCAAGTCCGAGAAGTGCATCTTCTGCTACCCGCGCATCGAGGCCGGCCAGCCCACCGTCTGCTCGGAGACCTGCGTCGGGCGCATCCGCTACCTCGGCGTGCTGCTCTACGACGCCGACCGTATCCACGAAGTGGCCAGTTGCGAGAACGAGCGCGAGCTGTACGAGAAGCAACTGGAGATCTTCCTCGATCCGTTCGACCCGGCGGTGATCGCCCAGGCGCGCAAGGATGGGGTGGCCGACAGCGTCATCGAGGCGGCGCAGAAGTCGCCGGTGTACAAGCTGGCGATGGACTGGAAGCTGGCCCTGCCGCTGCACCCGGAATACCGCACGCTGCCGATGGTCTGGTACGTGCCGCCGCTGTCGCCGATCCAGAACGCCGCCGCCGAGGGGCACATCGGCAGCGACGGGGTGATCCCGGACGTCGAGTCGCTGCGCATCCCCGTGCAGTACCTGGCCAACCTGCTCACCGCCGGCGACACCGCGCCGGTGCTGCTGGCGCTCAAGCGCCTGCTGGCGATGCGCGCCTACAAGCGCGCCGAGCACGTCGAAGGCCGCCAGGACCTGGAGGTGCTGGCCAAGGTCGGGTTGAGCGTGGAGCAGGTGGAGGAGATGTACCGCTACCTGGCCATCGCCAACTACGAGGATCGCTTCGTGATCCCCAGCGCGCACCGCGAGGAAGCGCTTTCCGATGCCTTCGCCGAGCGTTCTGGCTGTGGCTTCAGCTTCGGCAACGGCTGTTCCGGCGGCAGCAACTCCGCCGTCAACCTGTTCGGCGGCAAGCCGACCAACCGCCGCGACGTGATCCAGGTCGTGCAGATCCAGGAGTGAGCGCCATGAACGATCACAGCCAACTGTTCCGCCTGCTCGCCCTGCTACTGGACTACCCGCGCGCCGAGCTGCGCGAGGAGAGCCTCGGCCTGCATGCGCTGATCCGCACCTGCGAACTGCCGGAAGCGCTGCGCGACGGCCTCGCGGCGCTGCTCAACGAGCTCTGCCAGGGCGACCTGCTGGACGTCCAGGCGCGCTACGACGGTCTCTTCGAGCGCGGCCGCTCGGTCTCGCTGCTGCTCTTCGAGCATGTCCACGGCGAGAGCCGCGACCGTGGCCAGGCGATGGTCGACCTGCTCGACCGCTATACCGGGGCTGGCCTGCAGATCGACGTACCGGAGCTGCCGGACTACCTGCCGCTGTACCTCGAATACCTGTCGCTGCTGCCGTTCGCGGCGGCCAGCGAAGGGCTCGCCGAAGTGGCGCACATCCTCGGCCTGCTGGCGCTGCGCCTGGAGGAACGTGGCAGCGCCTACGCGGCGATTTTCGAGGCGTTGCTGGAACTCGGCGGCGAGCGCCCGGACCTCGGCGCGTTGCGTCGCGACCAGGCCCAGGAACAGCGCGACGACAGCCTGGAGGCCATCGACCGGGCCTGGGAGGAAACCCCGGTGAGCTTCACCGACCCTGCCGGCGGTTGCCCGTCGAGCAGCGGCCGCCGTCCGACGGCGTCCACCGAACAACCATTGCAATGGGTCGCCCAGCCGGTACCGCAGATGCAGTATCGAGCGGCCCGCGAAGGAGTCTGAGCATGTCGACCAATCTTCTGTTCTTCGGGATCTATCCCTATGTCGCGCTGCTGATCTGCCTGGTCGGCAGCTGGGCGCGCTTCGACCTCTCGCAGTACACCTGGAAGGCCGGTTCCAGCCAGATGCTCAGCAAGAAGGGCATGCGGGTATACAGCAACCTGTTCCACGTCGGCGTGCTGTTCATCCTCGCCGGCCACTTCGTCGGCCTGCTGACCCCGGCCTCGGTCTACCACCATCTGATCAGCACCGAGAACAAGCAACTGATGGCGATGGTCTCCGGCGGCTTCTTCGGCGTGCTCTGCTTCATCGGCCTGAGCGGACTGATCCTGCGCCGCCTGACCGACGCGCGGGTGCGCGCCACCGGCAACGCCTCCGACCTGATGATCCTGCTGGTGCTCTACGCCCAGCTGATCCTCGGCCTCTCCACCATCGTCGCCTCGACCCATCACATGGATGGCTCGGTGATGGTGATGCTCGCCGACTGGGCCCAGGCCATCGTCACCCTGCGTCCGCTGGCGGCGGCCGAGGCCATCGCGCCGGTGGGCCTGGTCTACAAGCTGCACGTCGGCCTGGGCCTTACCCTGTTCGTGCTGTTCCCCTTCACCCGCCTGGTGCACATCGTCAGCGCGCCGGTGTGGTACCTGGGCCGGCGCTACCAGATCGTGCGTCAGAAACGTCCTGCCTGAACCCTGGGCGGCCGGCGCATCCGGCGCCGGCCCGCCGAACCGAGGTGATCGATCATGAGTTGCTCCCACTACGAAGAACGCGTCGAGAAGGTCGAACTGCCGCAACTGAAGGTCAACGGCATGGCCATCGGCGAAGACCTGCTGGCCCGCGAACTGCAATACCACCCGGCGGACAGCTATGCGCTGGCGCTGGAGGCCGCCTGCCGTGCGCTGATCGTCCGCCAGTTGCTCCTGCAACGGGCCGACGCGCTGGGCATCGAGGCCCGCTGCGAAGACGGCGAGACGCCGGAGGAAGCGCGCATCCGCCAATTGCTGGAGGAAGAGGTGCAGGTCCCGGAAGCCGACGAAGACGCCTGCCGGACCTGGTACGCGGCCAATCCGGGGCGCCTGCTCGGCCCCTGGCGCCTGCAATTGCGCCATGTGCTGCTGGCCTGCGCGCCGGACGACCTGGAAGGCCGCGAGACGGCGCGCAAGCAGGCCGCGGAGCTGCTCGACGAGTTGCGCGGGCATCCCGAGCGCTTCGTCGACCTGGCCCGGCGTTTCTCCGCCTGCCCGTCGAAGGAGTCGGGTGGCGACCTTGGCTGGATCGAGCCGGGGCAGACCGTCCCCGAATTCGAGAAGCGCCTGCTGCGCCGCGCGCCCGGGCTGCTCGAGCATCCGCTGGAAAGCCGCTATGGCCTGCATGTGGTGGAACTGCTGGCGCGCGAAGGCGGCGAGCCGCTCGACTTCGACGCGGCCCGCGCGCAAATCGCCGCGCACCTGCAAGCGCAGGTGTTGCAGCGGGCCGTGGGGCAGTACATCGGCGTGCTGGCGGGAGACGCCTGTATCGAGGGCTTCGCCTTCGAGGGCGCGGATGGGGCGCTGGTGCAATAGCCTTCGGTGCCGATGTTTCCCTCTCCCTCCCGCACATCAATCGGAGTACCCAGGACATGACCGACTGGATCGATGGCCAAGGCCGACAGATCGACTACCTGCGCCTGTCGGTCACCGACCGTTGCGACTTCCGCTGTGTCTACTGCATGGCCGAGGACATGCGCTTCCTGCCGCGCCAGCAGGTGCTGACCCTGGAGGAGATCGAGCGGGTCGCCCGGCTGTTCGTCGCCGGCGGTGTGCGCAAGCTGCGCCTGACCGGCGGCGAGCCGCTGGTGCGGCCCGGCATCGTCGGCCTGTGCGAGCGCCTGGCGGCACTGCCGGGGTTGCGCGAACTGTGCATGACCAGCAACGGCTCGCAACTGGTGCGCTACGCCCGGCCGTTGTACGACGCCGGCCTGTCGCGTCTCAACATCAGCCTCGATACCCTCGATCCGCTGCGCTTCCGGGCGATCACCCGCAACGGCGAGCTGGACAAGGTGCTGGCCGGCATCGACGCCGCCCAGGCCGCCGGTTTCCGCCGGATCAAGCTGAACGCGGTGGTGATGAAGGGGCGCAACGCCGATGAGGTGCCGGCGCTGGTGGACTTCGCCATCGCCCGCGGCCTGGATATCAGCTTCATCGAGGAGATGCCGCTTGGCCAGGTCGGCCGCGAACGTGGCGAGAGCTTCTGCTCCAGCGACGAAGTACGCGCGCTGATCGCCCAGCGCCACGCCTTGCTCGACAGCGCCGAGCAGAGCGGCGGGCCGGCGCGCTACGTGCGCCTGGTCGAGCATCCGCAGACACGCATCGGCTTCATCTCGCCGCACTCGCACAACTTCTGCGCCACCTGCAACCGCCTGCGCCTGACCGTCGAGGGCCGCCTGCTGCTGTGCCTCGGCCACGAGCATTCGCTCGACCTGCGCGCGCTGCTGCGCCGCCACCCGCTGCACGACGGGCCGTTGCTGGAAGCGATCGGCGAGGCGCTCCAGCGCAAGCCGGCGCGCCATGAATTCAGCGCCGCCGGCGAGGTGCAGGTGCTGCGCTTCATGAACATGAGCGGCGGCTGAGGCGACTCGGGGCGCCTCCAGCGGGCCTTCGCCAGCGGCCAGGGCGAGGCCGCTCTTCTGGTAGGCCAGCAGGGTCTCGTCGCCGGTCTCGCTGCTGTACAGCTCGCCCCCGGAAAACATCACGGCATAACCGTCGCAGGAACTGCGTGCGATCACCTAGCTGCGCCGCGCGTCCGGGTGGCCGGGCATGTCCAGCCCGACCGGGTCCCGTACGTCGCTCAGGCACCCTTCGGTACTCGCGCTCGGCGCCGACCTGGGCGCGCTAGCTGGCGGAGCGCGGCTTGCGACGGGTAGCGAAGCCTCTCAAGGGCGTTGACGAAACGAAAAAATCCCCGCGGCATGAGCGTGACGCGGGGATCCAGGCGTAAATAGAGCCTTAACCGTGATAGCTGAAATGGAGCAAGGGGTGATGTCTGCGTAGCGGAACACCTCGCGGGGTGGCTGTGTATGGCTCAAGACTAAGTCCCGCGGGCCGGCGGGCCTATTCCTCGAAGGAGGTAAGGAGGGGTAGCGGAGGAGGGACGGCGATTGACGATGTATACTTTTTGGTCCAGATTGGACGAAAAGTATAAAGGCGGATCACCGTCTGTTTCCTGCCCGGGCCGCGGGCGCACCTTCGTCACCCCTGGAGTCGTCCATGATCAAGTCGCTGAACACCAAGAACCTGCTGGGAGGCCTGCTGCTCGGCGTGCTCGCCAGCGGATCCGCCGTCGCCGCCGATGGCAACCTGCGGATCGGCATCGAGGCCGCCTACCCGCCGTTTTCCTTCAAGACCGCCGAAGGCGAACTGGCCGGCTTCGACTACGACATCGGCAACGCGCTGTGCGCGCAGATGCAGGTGAAGTGCCAGTGGATCGAGCAGGAGTACGATGGCCTGATTCCCTCGCTGAAAGTTCGCAAGATAGACGCCGCGCTGTCCTCCATCACCATCACCGAGGAACGCCGGCGCTCGGTGGACTTCACCCACAAGTACTACTTCACGCCGGGCCGCCTGGTGATGAAGGAAGGCGCCCAGCTCGACGACAGCTTCAGCCAGTTGGCCGGCAAGCGCATCGGCGTGCAGCGCGGCGCTACCGCCGACCGCTTCGCCAGTGCGGTGCTGGCCAAGGCCGGTGCCGAAGTGGTGCGCTACACCAGCCAGGACGAGATCTACCTGGACCTGGTGGCCGGCCGCCTCGACGCCACCTTCGCCGACTCCATCCCGCTGCAGACCGGCTTCCTCGATACCCCGCGCGGCAAGGGCTACGCCTTCGTCGGGCCGGAGTTCAAGGACCCGAAATACTTCGGCGAGGGCGCCGGGATCGCGGTGCGCAAGGGGGACGCCGAGCTGGTCGGCAAGCTCAACGCGGCGATCGACGCGATTCGTGCCGACGGGACCTACAAGCGCATCGAGGGCAAGTACTTCAAGAGCGACATCTACGGCGACTGACCGCTCGCCGGCGGCGGCTGCCGTCAGTCGCCGCCTTCCTTCAGCTCCTTGAGGTGCTTGTAGACCGTCGCCCGGCCCATGTTCAGCACGTTGGCCACATAGTTGGCCGCGCTCTTGCCCTTGAACGCGCCCTCGGCGTGCAGGGCCAGGACCAGTTCGCGCTTGTGCTCGCGGGTCAGCAGGTTCAAGCCGAGCTGGCGCTGCCGCAGCCAGCCGTGCAGGAAGGTGTTGATGCGCTCCTGCCAGTCGTCGCGGAACAGCGCGTCCGGTTGCGGGATCAGCTTGCTCGGCGAGAGGAACAGGTCGAGCGCCGCCTTGGCGCTCTCGAACAGGCTGATGTTCAGGTTGATGCACAGCACCGCCAGCGGCTGGCCGGCGGAGTCGCGCAGCACGGTGCTGACCGAGCGGATCTTCTGCCCGTCCCAGTTGAGCTTCTCGTAGGGACCGATGTTGCGCTCGTCGCTATCGCCTTCGAGCATGTCTTCCAGCGCCGAGTCGTCGCCGACCTCGCGCTTGGACAGGTTGTTGGCGATGTAGTCGACCCGCTGGCTGCGCAGGTCGTGCAGGACCACTTCGGCGTGGGGGAAGAACAGGGTGGCGATGCCGTCGGCGATCGCCCGGTAGTTCTCCAGGCTGGGGTCTTGGCTCGGGCTCATGCGCAGGAACTCTCGTGGGACGACGGGCGAGGCGAGTGTGCCGCAAACCCGCCGCCGGGTCATCAGGGGGACAGGCGGCGCGGCGACAGCATCGCCTCGTCCAGGCCGTGCTCGCGCAGGTGCGCCGGCAGCGGCTGGTGGCGGATCAGCGCGGCGCTGGCCTCGCCCATCGCCGCCGAGGTCTGGATACCGTAGCCGCCCTGGGCGGCGACCCAGAAGAAGCCTTCCGCATCGGCGGCGTAGCCGGCCACCAGGTCGCCGTCGGCGACGAACGAGCGCAGCCCTGCCCAGGTGTGTTCCGGGCGGCGAATGGTGAGGGTGGTGGCTTCTTCGATCAGGTACATGCCGGTGGCGATGTCCAGTTGCTCGGGCTGCACGTCGTGGGCCTCGACCGGATCGGCGTTGGCCGGCGAGCCGAGCAGCATGCCGGCGTCCGGCTTCAGGTAGAAGGATTCGTCGAGGCTGACCAGCATCGGCCAGTCGTGGCAGTCGATGCCCGGCGGCGGGGCGAAGATGAAGGCCGAGCGGCGCTTGGGCTGCAGGCCCAGTGGGCGGACGCCGGCCAGCCCGGCGATGGCGTCGCACCAGGCGCCTGCGGCGTTGACCAGCACCGCCGCGCGGTAGCTGCCGGCGTCGCAGCGGACTTCCCAGGCGCCGTCGACCCGGCGAATCTCCAGCGCTTCGTGGTTGCACAGGACCTGCCCCTGGTTGCGGCGGATGCCGCGCAGGTAGCCCTGGTGCAGGGCGTCGGTATCGATGTCGGCGCCGGTGGGGTCGTAGGTGGCGCCGAAGACCTTGTCGCGACGCAGCACCGGCACGATCGAGCAGGCCTGTTCCGCGTCCAGCAGGCGCATCTGCGGCACCAGCGCCTTGCCGCTTTCGTATTGACGGCGGAGTTCTTCCGGATCGTCGCTGAAGTCGACCACCATTTCCGGACGCGGGCTGAGCAGCGGATGCTCGCAGAAGCCGGCCGGCGGGTTGTCGAAGAAGGCCCGGCTGGCGGCGGTGAGCGCGCGCACCTGGGGTGTGCCGTAGGCCACCGTGTAGTGCGCGGCGGAGCGGCCGGTGGAGTGGTAGCCGGGCTGCGCCTCGCGCTCCAGCACCACGACCCGGCCGTGGGCCGACAGCCAGTAGCCGGTGGATGCGCCGGCGATGCCGGCACCGATGACGAGGTAATCCGCTTCGATCATGCTGCTCTCCTGCATCGCGCGATCAGCCTGCCTGGCGCAGGCGGTAGAGGGCGTTGGCCAGGGCTACGTCTTCCAGGCCCAGGCCGATCGAGCGGAAGAACGCCGGGCGCCGGTATTCCGGACGTGGCGCCTGGCCGCTGAGCAGTTCGGCGAGGTCGCCGCGGATCGCCTCGGGGCTCCAGCCATGCTGTTCGGCGGCGATCAGCATCTCGCCGGCGGAGCCTGGGGTGGTGTGCCGGTAGTCGCAATAGACGTCCATGGCCGCCAGGCTTTCCGCCGGTACCTCATGGGCGCGGGGCGCGTTGGTGCTGATCGAGGTGACCAGCGCCGGGAGCTTGAGTTGGCGCGGGTCGATCACTGCTCGGGCCGAGGAGGTGCAGAGCAGGATCACATCGGCTTCGTCCAGCGCTTCCTCCAGGCTGCCGGCGGCTTCGGCGCGCGGGTCGATGGCGCGCAGGCTTTGCAGGCGGCGCTCGTCCAGGCACGGCGAATGGACTCGCACGCCCTGCCAGTCACGCAGGCCCTTCACGTATTGCAGGTGGGCATGGGCTACCGGTCCGCTGCCGATCAGCACCAGGCGGCCGGCTTCGGCCGGAGCCAGGGCATCCACCGCCACGGCGGTGGTGGCGGCGGTGCGCGCGGTGGTCAGCCGGGCGGCATCGCAGAGCAGCAAGGGCTGGCCGGTCTGCATCGACATCAGCAGGGTCCAGGCGGTGACCAACGGGCCCTGTTCGCGAACGATGTAGGGTGAAGTCTTGACTCCGTAGACCTGTTCCTGGGCGAGCACGCCGAGGTAGTTGATGAAGTCGCCGCGACCGGCGGGGAACTCCACCAGTTGCTGGGCCGGCTGGAGCGCCTGGCCGGCGGCCAGGTCGAGGAACAGCTGGCGCATGGCCTGGAGGACGTCGATACGGGCGAGCAGTTGCTCGGCTTCGGCCTGCTGGACGATCAGGGGAGTGGCGGCGCTCATGCGATCTCCGGAATGGATGTAAACAATTTGTCCATTCTGGACTTTAAGGTATTGCCGGGCAAGCGCCGACCCGCCTCGATGACCGACGGCGGCACCTGCGTGTCGCAGAAACGAAAAAGGCGAAGCCGGATGGCTTCGCCTTTTTTCTCCACGCCTGCGTTCAGTGCTTGCGCGGTACCGGCTTGAGCAGTTCGGCCGGCGGCATCTCGCAGGTGATCTTGCGGCCCAGCAGTTCTTCGATCGGCGGCAGGGCGAAGGCATCGTCCTCGCCGGCGAAGCTGATCGAGGTGCCCGAGGCGCCGGCGCGGCCGGTACGACCGATACGGTGCACGTAGTCGTCCGGGTCTTCCGGCAGGGTGAAGTTGATCACATGGCTGATGCCGTCGATGTGGATGCCGCGGCCGGCCACGTCGGTTGCCACCAGGACGCGGATCTTGCCTTCGCGGAAGCCTTCCAGGGTGCGGATGCGCTTGTGCTGCGGCACGTCGCCGGACATCTGGGCGGCGCTGATGCCGTCCTTGGTCAGGCGTTCCTCGATGCGGCGGACTTCGTCCTTGCGGTTGGCGAAGACCATCACCCGTTCCCAGTTGTTCTGTGCCACCAGGTTGTACAGCAGCTTGTACTTGTCGCTGCCGGCCACGGCGTAGACATGCTGCTCGACGGTGTCGCTGGCGACGTTCTCCGGCTCGATCTCGACGATCGCCGGATCGACGGTCCACTGCTTGGCGAGGTTCATCACGTCGTCGGTGAAGGTCGCCGAGAACAGCAGGGTCTGGCGTTCGCCCTTGTGCGGGG
Organism: Pseudomonas sp. 20-5; assembly: GCF_056782835.1. Lineage (NCBI taxonomy): Bacteria > Pseudomonadati > Pseudomonadota > Gammaproteobacteria > Pseudomonadales > Pseudomonadaceae > Pseudomonas > Pseudomonas sp. 20-5. The sequence goes on from NZ_CM165584.1 coordinate 1,175,413, forward strand.
TCTGCCGGATGATCTGCCGGACCTGCGGGATGAAGCCCATGTCGAGCATGCGGTCGGCTTCGTCGAGGACCATCACCTCGACCATGTCCAGGTGCACCTCGCCGCGCTGGTTGAAGTCCAGCAGACGGCCTGGGGTGGCTACCAGGATGTCGCAGAAGCGCGCTTCCAGCTGCTTGAGTTGCTTGTCGAAGTCCATGCCGCCGACGAAGGTCATCACGTTCAGCCCGGTGTACTTGGTCAGCGCCGCGGCGTCCTTGGCGATCTGTACCACCAGTTCGCGGGTCGGGGCGATGATCAGCGCGCGCGGCTCGCCCATGTAGCGCTCTTTCGGCGGCGGGGTCTGCAGCAATTGGGTGATGATCGAGATGAGGAACGCGGCGGTCTTGCCGGTGCCGGTCTGGGCGCGGCCGATGGCGTCCTGGCCGCGCAGGGTGAAGCCCAGTACCTGCGCCTGGATCGGGGTGCAGTAGGGGAAGCCGAGGTCATGGATGGCGTGCATCAGGCTCGGGGCGAGGTTGAAGTCGTGGAAGCGGGTCTTGCCTTCCTGCGGTTCGACCACGAAGTCTTCCAGCTTCCAGTTGTCCACCGGCTTCGGCTTGCGTTCGCGGCGCGGCTTGTCGCTGCGCGGCTTGGCGTCCCGGCCTTCTTTGGCGGCGGGTTTGGCGGGCTTTTCGCCTTTCTCGGCCTTTTCAGCGGCGCGCGGGGCGCCGGACTCGTTGTCGGCGCGCGGGGGGCGCGGTTTGCGTGGGCGTTTCTCGGTCGGCTTTTCGCCGGTGGGGGCGGTACCTTTCGCGGTAGCGCCGGCAGGGCCTTGCGGGACCGGGGAGGAACCGCTCTGCGGCTGGGTTCCGTCGGCCTTGCCGAAGATTTTCTTGAGTGCTTTGAGCACGGCGATCTCGTAGTGGTTAAGGAATGAACGGGCGCCAGTGTAAAGCATGTTGCCAGCGGGGAGAAATCCATGCTTGGCCGGCGCCCTCCAGCCCTGGCCGGACGGGGCCTGGAGGGGGCTGCGCGAAGCGCCCGGGGCAGCCTTCGGGAGGACTCGTGCGCGCGACCGGCGGCGCGCTACAAAAAGACAACGGTAGGGCGACGACGGGGGTGGCATCTTCGGGACGGTGCCGGAGCGATCCGGCGAGTGTCCGCCCACTCACCAACGGAAGAACAAGAAAACCATGAATCCGTCCCCATCGATCGTCGGGCTGAGCGATATCGAAGCCCTGGAACGCGTGCCGCTGGAACAGCGCGACCTGCCGTCCAGCACCTACGAACTGTTGCAACGCTCGGCCCAGCGCCACGGCCAGCGTATCGCCCTGAGCTGCCTGCTGCATGGCAGCGCCGCCGAAGAACCGTTGCGGATCAGCTATGCCGGGCTGTTCGCCCGCGTCACCCAGACCGCGAACGCCTTGCACCGGCTGGGCCTGGAAAGCCACCAGGCGGTGTCCTTCCTGCTGCCCAACCTGCCGCAGACCCACTACGTGATCTGGGGCGGCGAGGCTGCCGGGATCGTCAATGCGATCAACCCGCTGCTGGAGCCGGAGCACATCGCCGAGCTGATCCGCGCCTCCAACACCCGGGTGCTGGTGACCCTGGCGCCGTTCCCCGGCACCGACCTGTGGCAGAAGGTCGCCGGCCTGCGCGCGCAGTTGCCGGAGCTGTACGCGATCGTCGTGGTCGATCCGGCCAACCTGTTGCCGGCGCCGCAGCGCGAGGCGCTCAAGGCCCAGCGCGGGCCGCTGCCGGAGGGCGTGCTGGACTTCGATACGCTGATCGCCGACTGCCCGGCAGACCGCCTGGAGAGCGGACGGGCGATCCATCCGGACGACGTCGCTTCCTATTTCCACACCGGCGGCACCACCGGCACGCCGAAGCTGGCGCCGCACAGCCACTTCAACGAGGTGGCGATGGCCGAGATCATGGGCCTGAACGCCGACTACGGGGTGGACGACGTGCTGCTCTGCGGCCTGCCGCTGTTCCACGTCAACGGCGTGATGGTTACCGGCCTGGCGCCCTTCCATCGCGGCGCCCAGGTGCTCCTGGCCGGGCCCCAGGGCTACCGCAATCCGACCCTGATCCAGGACTTCTGGAAGCTGGTGGAACGCTACCGGGTCACCAGCTTCAGTGGCGTGCCGACCATCTACGCGGCGTTGCTGCAGGTCCCCAGCGATGGCCGCGACCTGTCCAGCCTGCGTTTCGCCCTGTGCGGCGCGGCGCCGATGCCGGTGGAGCTGATCCGCCAGTTCGAGGCGCGTACCGGGCTCAAGGTGATCGAGGGCTACGGCCTCACCGAAGGTACCTGCGGCACCAGTTGCAACCCGCGTGGCGGCGAGCGCCGGCCGGGTTCGATCGGCCTGCGCCTGCCGTACTGCCAGGTGAAGGTCGCGGTGCTCGACGGCGAGGGCAATTACCTGCGCGATGCCGCGCCGAACGAGGTGGGCAACCTCTGCCTGAAGGGCCCGACGGTGTTCAAGGGCTACCTGCAACAGGACCGGAACCGCGATATCTGGATCGGCGATGGCTGGTTCAATACCGGCGACCTCGGTCGTATCGACGAGGACGGCTACATCTGGCTCACCGGGCGCAGCAAGGACCTGATCATTCGCGGTGGCCACAACATCGACCCACAGATGATCGAAGAAGCGCTGCACCGGCATCCGGCCGTGGCCCTGGCGGCGGCGGTGGGCAAGCCGGACGCCAAGGCCGGCGAGCTGCCGGTGGCGTATATCCAGCTCAAGCCCGGCGCCAGCGCCAGCGAGGAAGAGCTGCTGGAGCACGCCAGCCGCCACGTACCGGAGCGCGCGGCGGTGCCCAAGGATATCTGGCTGATCGAGAGCATGCCGGTCACCGCGGTGGGCAAGACCTTCAAGCCGGCGCTGCGCCTGGACGCGATCCGCCGGGTGCTGGAGGAGGAAAGCCGGAGAATCGCCGAGGATATCCGCGTGGAGGTGGTCGCCGACGAGCGCCACGGCCAGCTCGCCCACCTGCACGTTCCCGCGCTTGACGAAAGACGCCAGGCGGCGCTGGAAGAGCTGCTCGGCGGCTACGCGCTGAACTACCGGCTGCACGCCGTCTGAGAGAAGCTCCGGGCGTCAGAGGCGCTTGCGCAGCCAGGCGCCGATGTCGTGGATTTCCTCCAGGGACACCTCGTGGCCCATCGGGTAGTCGTGCCAGCCCACCTCCACGCCCTGCGCCTGCAAGGCGTCATGGGCCGCGCGGCCAAGCGCCGGGTCGACCACGTCGTCCTGGCTGCCGTGCAGGTGCAGGACCGGAATCCGCTTGTGGCGCTCGTCCAGCGCCAGGTCGTCGAAGGTCGGCGCGTAGGTGGATAGCGCCAGCACCCCGCCTAGCGGCTGGGCGTAGCGGCGGAAGGCGGTATGCAGGACCACCGCGCCGCCCTGCGAGAAACCGGCGAGGATGATCCGCTCGGCGGCGATGCCCTTGGCGCGCTGTTCATCGATGAGAGCGATGACCTGGTCGGCGGAGGCGTTCAACTGGTCTTCGTCGATGGCCCGCGCCGGACTGAAGGCAAGGATGTCGTACCAGCTCGGCATGACCCAGCCGCCATTGACCGTCACCGCCTGGCTCGGCGCCTGGGGGAGGATGAAGCGGGTGCTCGGCAGGACCATCTGCAGGGCTTCGGCCACCGGTTTGAAGTCGGTACGGTCGGCGCCCAGGCCGTGCAGCCAGATGATACAGGCGTCGGCATTCGGGGCATCGAGGATCAGGGGTTCGCTCATGACGGCTCCAGGCAGGGGGCATATGCGTTCGGAATGGGAGGACCATTCGACAACAGGCGCTTTCCCGCTCGCAAGTCGGCCAGATTGTCGCAGATCATGCATTCGCCAATTTCCCGCGGATGCGCTTTGCTAAGGGAAGTGCGCCGGGTACGCCGTTCGTCGCCCGCCGCGGTCGCGCCGCCGGCTGCCTCTGCCGGTGCCGCGGCGCTTGCGGTTACAGTGCGGCGACCGGCCCGGGAAGCGACCGGCGCGGGGCCGGCGGTTCACCCAGGGGCGGCGAAGGGAGTGGCGAACAGATGACAATAATGAAAGGTACCTGGCTGCTGCTGGCCGCTGTCTGCCTCGGCGCCAGCGCCACGGCCGAGGCCGGTGCGACGCTGGATGCGGTGAAGCGCAAGGGCTACGTGCAGTGCGGCGTCAGCGACGGCCTGCCGGGGTTCTCCTACGCCGACGCCAAGGGCCGTTTCAAGGGGCTCGACGTCGACATCTGCCGGGCGCTGGCCGCCGCGCTGTTCGGCGATGCCGAGAAGGTGCGCTTCACCCCGCTGTCCGCCACCGAGCGGTTTTCGGCGTTGCAGTCCGGCACGGTCGATCTGCTGTCGCGCAACACCTCATGGACCAGCTCGCGGGATACCGCGCTGGGCATCCACTTCACCGGCGTCACCTATTTCGACGGCCAGGGCTTCCTGGTCAATCGCAAGCTCGGCGTGTCCAGCGCCCGCGAACTGAAGGACGCGACGGTGTGCATCCAGTCCGGCACCACCAACGAGCTGAACGTGGCGGACTACTTCCGGGCCCACGGCATCCGCTACAAGGCGGTGCTCGACGACAGCTACGAGAAGAGCGCCCGTGCCCTGGAGGCGGGGCAGTGCGACGTGCTCAGCTCCGACCAGTCGCAGCTCTACGCCCAGCGCCTGAAGCTGGCCAAGCCGGAGCAGTACGTGGTGCTGCCGGAAGTGATCTCCAAGGAGCCGCTCGGCCCGGCCGTGCGGCAGGGCGACGAAGCCTGGTTCAACATCGTCCGCTGGACCCTGTACGGCCTGCTCAACGCGGAGGAGCTGGGGGTCACCTCGAGCAACGTCGAGCGCCAGGCCAGGGACAGCCGCAACCCGGACGTCGCCCGTCTGCTCGGCAGCGAGGGCGACGCCGGCAAGGACTTGCAACTGCCGCGCGACTGGGTGGTGCAGATGGTGCGCCAGGTCGGCAACTATGGCGAGATCTTCGCCCGCAACGTCGGCGACGGCAGCCCGCTGAAGATGCCGCGCGGCCTCAACGCGCAATGGAATCTCGGCGGCCTGCACTATGCGCCGCCGATTCGCTGACCGGCGGGGCTGGCTGAACTCTCGCCAGCACCGACAATCCGATAACAGACAGACGCACCGGTGCCGGTGCACTATAGAGCGACGCGTCATGCCGAACACCGAACAAGAGAAATGCCCGTGAACCTATCGATGACTCCCATCAACAAAGCCAAGGCCTGGGGCGTCCACGCCGTCACCGCCAGTGGCGTGATCCTGGCCTTGCTGGCCCTGCTCGCGCTGGTCGACAACAAACCCCAGGCCTGCCTGCTCTGGCTCGGCCTGGCCCTGCTGGTGGACGGCCTCGACGGCACCCTGGCGCGCAAGTACGAAGTCAAGGAAATGCTGCCGCATTTCGACGGCTCGGTGCTCGACCTGGTGATCGACTACCTGACCTACGTGTTCATCCCGGCCATCTTCATCTACCGCTACATCCCCCTGCCGGAGCATTTCGAACTGCTGGCGGTGGGCGTGATCCTGGTTTCGTCGCTGTTCTGCTTCTGCAACGTCAACATGAAGAGCACCGACAACTACTTCGTTGGCTTCCCGGCCGCCTGGAACGTGGTGGCGGTGTACTTCTACGTGCTCGACCTGCACCCCTGGGTCAACCTCGTCACGGTGCTGGTGCTGGCCGCCCTGACCCTGACCCGGATGAAGTTCCTCCACCCGTTCCGCGTGCGCCAGTTCATGCCGTTGAACATCGCGGTGACCTTCGTCTGGCTGATCAGCAGCGGTCTGCTGATCGTCCAGCAGCCGGCCGACCTGCCGATCCTGCTCGGCCTGTGGTTCGCCGCCTCGGCCTATTTCGTCGGTATCTGCCTCTGGCGCAGCGCCCGCGAGTGGTTCGGCTGAAACGACCCGGCGCGACGGCGTTCCCGCCTGGGGACGCCTGGCAAGTCCCTCTCATCGCAAGGAACCCCGCATGGCCCACCCCAACGCCGAACTGATCGAGCGCTTCTACCAGGCCTTCCAGCGCCTCGACGGCGAGGCCATGGCGGCCTGCTACGCCCCCCAGGCGACCTTCCACGACCCGGCCTTCGGCGAACTGCGTGGGCGCGAGGTGGGCGATATGTGGCGCCTGCTGACCAGCCGGGCGCGGGACTTCCGCCTGGACTACGCGAACGTCCGCGCCGACCAGAACGAGGGGCGTGCGCAATGGGTGGCCCACTACCTGTTCACCCAGACCGGGCGCAGGGTGGAGAATCGCATCGAGGCCCGTTTCCGCTTCGCCGACGGTTTGATCGTCGAGCATCGCGACCAGTTCGACCTGTGGCGCTGGAGCCGCCAGGCGCTTGGCGCCAAGGGCCTGCTGCTGGGCTGGGCGCCGCCGGTGCAGCGGGCGATCCGCGGGCAGGCGCGCAAGGGCCTGGCCGCCTACCAGGCTGCCCATCCGGCGGCCGGCTGAGGCTGTCGGTGGCCGAAGCGCGGATAATCTCCTAAGCTCGCCGCGGACAACCCGCAGGACGCCGCGATGATCACGCTCTTCCAGTTCCCCGCCGCATTCAACGTACCCAATGCCAGTCCCTACTGCCTGAAACTGGAAACCTGGTTGCGCCTGGCCGGCCTGGAGTATCAGGTGAAGGTCGTCAGCGACCCGCGCAAGGCGCCCAAGGGCAAGCTGCCCTACGTGCGTATCGAGGGCGAGGCGATCGGTGACAGCGAGATCGTCATCCGTACCCTCGGCGAGCGCTACGGGGTCACACTCGACGCCGGCCTGGACGCCCGGGGCAAGGGCTGGGCACGGGCGATCACGCGCCTGTGCGACGAACACCTGTACTACCTGATGCTGTATTTCCGCTGGTTCGACGAGGACAGCTGGCGCGTGCTCAAGCCGGTGTTCTTCGGCTCGCTGCCATTCGGCGTGCGCGACGCGGTGGCCTGGGCCATGCGCCGCAAGGTCCGCGCTACCCTCAGGGCGCAGGGACTCGGGGTCCACGGCAGGGACGAACTGCTGGCCTTCGCCCGCGACGACCTCGATGCCCTCGACGGCCTGCTTGGCCAGGTCCCGTACTACGGCGGCGAACATCCGTGCAGCGCCGATGCCGCCGCTTACGGTATCCTCGCCAACCTCATCGAGGCGACCCTGGATACCCCACTCAGCCATGTGGCGCGAGGCTATCCGCGCCTGGTGGCGTATTGCGAGCGGATGCGGGAGCGGGTCTGGAGTGAGTGAGGCGACGGCCGCCACGGCGGCGATCGGGAAGTGTTGGTCGGTCTACCTGGTGAGGGCGGAAAACGGCGCGTTGTACTGCGGCATCAGCGACGATCCGCTGCGCCGCTTCGACACTCATTGCAGCGGCAAGGGCGCGCGGTTCTTCCATTCCAGCCCCGCCCGCGCGCTGGTCTACGTCGAGGCCTGCGCCAGCAAGGGCGACGCCCTGCGCCGCGAGCGGGCGATCAAGGCCCTGAGCAAGCGCGCCAAGGAGCGCCTGTTGGTCGGCGTACCGGTGTTGCGCGAGGTCGGCGAGCCGGCAATCTAGGACGTTCATCTGCGGTCATGGGGTATTCGTGGGTTACCTGAAGAATCATTGGTGGAAACGCTGGATCCGCCGCCGCGGCTGCAAGCTGGCCGGCGGCCCGGCCAGTGTCGGCAAGCGCACCACGCTGGTGCTCGAGGAGCGGGTCGAACTCGGCCACCTGCGCATCGTCCCGCCGAGGCTGGAGATCGGCGCCTACAGCTATGTGCGCAGCGGCACCGACCTGTCCCTGGTGGCGTCCATCGGGCGTTTCTGCTCGATCGGCTCGGACTGTTTCATCGGCCAGGAAAAGCACACCCATCCCAGCGACTGGGTGAGCAGCCACCCCTTCCAGCACACCGGCACCGCGCTGCGCTACGAGCCGGCGCTGAGCTACGCGGAAATCGGCCACGACGTCTGGATCGGGCACAGCGCGATGGTGATGGAAGGGGTCAAGGTCGGGACTGGGGCGATCATCGCCACGCGCGCCGTGGTCACTCGCGACGTGCCGCCCTATGCCATCGTCGCCGGGACTCCGGCGCAGGTGATCCGCTACCGGCATCCGCCGGAGATCATCGAGGGCTTGCTCGCCTCACGCTGGTGGGAGCTGGATAGCGCCTTCCTCACCGGCCTGCCGCTGGACCGACCCCGGGAGTTCCTCGCCGCCCTGGAGGCGCGCGAGGCGCCGCGTGCGGCGTACCGGCGGATGACCATCACCCGCCAGGGGTGCCGGCTGGATTGAGCGCGCCCATCGCCAGGCCCATCGGGCCAGGCGATGGGGCGCCCTTCATGTCCCGGATTGTCATAGGCGTGTTTTCCCAGCCGCGCTAAGCTGGTGCCTCACATCCGCCCGGAGGCGCCCATGTCAGAGCTGATCCTGCATCACTATCCCACTTCGCCCTTCGCCGAGAAGGCGCGCCTGCTGCTCGGTTTCAAGCAACTGTCCTGGCGTTCGGTGATGATTCCGCCGGTGATGCCCAAGCCGGACCTGGTAGCGCTGACCGGCGGCTATCGGAAGACCCCGGTGTTGCAGGTCGGCGCCGATGTGTATTGCGATACCGCGTTGATCGCCCGTCGCCTGGAGCAGGAAAAGGCGGTTCCGGCGCTGTTTCCCGAAGGCCAGGAGATGGTCGCCGCGAGCTTCGCCCAGTGGGCCGACGCGGTGCTGTTCCAGCACGCGGTAAGCCTGGCGTTCGCCCCGGAGTCCATCGCCGTGCGTTTCGGCAAGCTGCCGCCGGAATTCCTCAAGGCCTTCATGGCCGATCGCAGCCAGCTATTCAGCGGCGGCAGCGCCGGCCGCCTGCCGCTGGAACAGGCGCGCCACCAGTGGCCGGCATTCATGGCGCGACTGGAGCGCCAGTTGTCGCGCGAGGACGGCGATTTCCTGTTCGGCGAAGCGTCCGTCGCCGACTTCGCCGTGGCGCACTGCCTGTGGTTCCTCAAGGGCACGCCGGTCACCGCGCCGCTGGTCGACGATTACCCGCAGGTGCAGGCCTGGTTGGGACGGGTGCTCGGCTTCGGCCATGGCGCGCCAGCCGAGATGAGTGCGGAGGAAGCCCTGGAGGTGGCTCGCGGCAGCCAGCCCGCGGCATTGCCGGACGAATCCTTCAGCGACCCCAACGGTTTCCTGCCCGGCCAGGCGGTCGCCATCGCCGCCACAGACTACGGTGTCGACGCGGTACAGGGCGAACTGCTCTTCGCCGGCAGCGAGGAACTCATCCTGCGCCGCGAAGACCCGCGGGCGGGTACCGTGCATGTGCATTTCCCGCGCCTGGGCTTTCGCATCGAGGCGCGTTGAGGCATGCCGGCGGAGACCCCGCCGCTGCGGCCGGACGCCGATCCGCCGCAGTGCGCGTTGCCCGAGGCGAGGCCGGACCGCGACGCCGGCACCAAGCTGCGCGCCGCGGTGCTCGGTGCCAACGATGGCCTGGTGTCGAACCTGTGCCTGGTGATGGGCGTGGCGGGTGCGAGCATGGCGCATTCGTCCATCGTCCTCACCGGGATGGCCGGACTGGTGTCCGGGGCCTGTTCGATGGCCCTCGGCGAGTGGCTGTCGGTGACCAACGCCCGCGAGATGGCGAGCAAGCGCATCGCCGAGGAAGAACGCCTGCTCAGGCTCTGCCCGAACACCGAGACCCAGGAACTGATCGATATCTTCACCGCCAAGGGGCTGAGCGAGGTGTCCGCCCGGCGCGTGGCCCTGCAACTGATGAACGACGGTCGTGGCGCGCTGGACACCTTGTCCCGCGAGGCCCTCGGCATCGATCCGACGGAGTTGGGCGGCAACCCGTGGAACGCGGCGGGCACGTCGTTCCTGCTGTTTTCCCTTGGCGCCCTGGTGCCGGTGGCGCCGTTCCTGTTCCTCGACGGTGCCGCGGCGCTGGTCGCAAGCCTGCTGTCCAGCCTGCTTGCGCTGCTGTTCAGCGGCGCGGTCACCGCCCGTTTCACCGGGCGGCCGCTGGCGTTCTCGGCGTTGCGCCAGGTGCTGGTCGGTACCCTTGCCGCGGCCTTCACCTATGGGTTGGGCACCGCGCTCGGCGTGGGCCTGGGCTGAAAGTCCTTCGCCTGCCGGGGACTCCGTTTTACACTGCGACACCCGGCCGGCGTGGCCGGGAACAGGAAAAACCGACCAGGGAGTGGCCATGAACGCCTACGACATCGAAATCGTCAACGACGCCGCGCACGCCGGCGAAGCCAACCACGGCTGGTGCTTCGGCCTGCCGCCGGGCATCCGTCCGGAGCAGTGGCCGCTGGATCCGGACACCGGCTATCCGCTGATGCACGGCTTCACCCTGCTGCTGCCGGAGGACTACCGGGTGCATGGCCCGGAGATCGTCGCGCTGAGCTTCTTCTCCCTCGCCCCGGACCAGAACGACGGTGGACCGACCAGCGTCGACGGCATTCGCGAGATGCTCATCGATCCGCCCGCGCAACCGCCGGCCGAAGCGGAACTGCGGCCGTTCTGGGAGGCCGGGCGCAATAGCCATCCGCGTCTGCATCGGATGGAGGACATCCTCGGCGGCGCCTATGCGTTGATCCTGCTCGACGCCGCTGAATTCAGCGGCGCGCCCTGCCAGCCGCCGGCGCTGCCGGCGGGCAACCCGCTGTTGGCGCAGACCGAGCCGCCGCAGTGGCTGGAGGCTGGTTCGGCGGCCAGCTTCGTGCCGGACTGGGCGGAGGACGACTACTACCTGCTGCGCGCCCTCGGTGGCCGCCCGGCGGCCGGCCACCAGCAACGCTACCCGCTGCGCTGGACGGCGCGGGCGCAAGACCCCAACGCCGGGGTGGTGCCCAGCGAATACGGCGACGGCGGCTACCAGCTGCCGCACTACTGGCTGGACGGCAAGATCGAGCGCGACAACTACCGCGAGCATCCCTGGGTGGAAGGGCACCTGCCGAACCATATCGGCGGCACCATGCGTCCGGTGCAGGGCGTGCCGGAGATGAGTCCCTTCTACGTAGAGTTCGAGGAATACCTGGGCGGCTACAACTTCGGCGGCGGCAACGCCCAGCTCGATTTCCGCGACATGCGCTTCGACTGGGCCTGCGGCTGAGGAGGGAAAGGGAGCGCCGGCGGCGCTCCGGGGCGGCGCGGGTCAGTCCTTGCGCCGCTTGAGCTGGTCCTTCAACTGGGTCGGCAACTGGCGGATGATCAGCATGTCGCGCTCTTCGTCGTATTCCACCTTGGAGCCCAGCAGGTGCGCCTCGAAGCTGATCGACAGGCCTTCGGCGCGGCCGGTGAAGCGGCGGAACTGGTTGAGGGTGCGCTTGTCCGCCGGGATTTCCGGCGACAGGCCGTAGTCCTTGTTACGGATGTAGTTGTAGAACGCCCGCGGTTGCTGGTCGTCCATCAGTTCCGAAAGCGCGTCGAGGGTCATCGGCTCGCCGATGCGCGCCTGGGAGGTGGCGTAGTCGACCAGCGTCTCGGTCTTCTCGCGGGCCTGTTCCTCGGCCATGTCCTCGCTTTCCACGAAATCGCTGAAGGCTTTCAGCAGGGTGCGCGTCTCGCTCGGCGAATCCACCCCTTCCTGGCAGCCGATGAAGTCGCGGAAATAGTCGGAGACCTTCTTCCCGCCCTTGCCCTTGATGAACGAGATGTACTGCTTCGACTGCTTGTTGTTGCGCCATTCGGAGATATTGATCCGCGCGGCCAGGTGCAACTGGCCGAGGTCCAGGTGGCGCGACGGGGTGACCTCCAGCGACTCGTTCACCGCCACGCCTTCGCTGTGGTGCAGCAGGGCGATCGCCAGGTAGTCGGTCATGCCTTGCTGGTAGTGGGCGAACAGGACGTGGCCGCCGGTGGAGAGATTGGACTCCTCCATCAGCTTCTGCAGGTGCTCGACCGCTTCGCGGCTGAAGCCGACGAAGTCGCGGTCGCCCTCCAGGTACTCACCGAGCCAGCCGCTGAACGGGTAGGCCCCGGACTCGCCCTGGAAGAAGCCCCAGGCCTTGTTCTTGGCGTTGTAGCTTTCGTTGAGGTCGGCCAGCAGGTTCTCGATGGCCTGGGAGTCGCCCAGCTCGGCGTCGCGCGCGTGGAGCACGGCCGGGGTGCCGTCGGGCTTCTTCTCGATCAGGTGGACGATGGCGTGATGGATCGGCATGTCAGGTTCGACCTTTCAGGTAATCGGCGGCGCCGCGCAGGTTTCCGCGACGCTGCGGGACACGCCGCTGGCGCGCCCGCGGATCGGCCAGTTTACCCGAGGTTGCCGGCTTCTGCCTGCGTCGCCTGGCGTTCCTGCAGACCGTGCAGGCGCTTGATCACGAAGTTCAGGTGCAGGTGCAGCTCGTACAGCTCGTGGTAGTAGGAGAGCGGCACCTCCACGGTGTTCAGCTCGCTCTCCAGTTTCTCCAGCCGCTCGATCTCGCTTCTCAGTTGCTCGGCGTCGGTACCGCTGTCGAGCTTGCGGTCGATGTCGCGGATGTAGCGGTACCAGCGGTAGATGCGCGCGCGGATGCGCCAGCGATACAGCGGGCCGATAGACTTCATCAGCGGGATGAGGATGGCGATGAACGGGATCAGCAGGATGATGTAGCGGTCCGCCAGGGAGGCGATGCGGAACGGCAGGTAGCGCTGCAGCAGCGGCAGGCCGCTCTTGTAGTAGCGCTCGGCGTCCTCGTGCAGGCGCAGGGTGCGCGGCTCGGCGCTGGGGAAGGCGCCGGGCTTGTCGAGCAGGCTGCCGTCCTTCATCACCTCGCGCGCGGCTTCCAGCACCAGCGGGATCAGCGCCGGGTGGAAGCGTTCGTTGATCACCAGGGTGGCCACCGGCGACAGGGTGCTGATGTTTCGTTCCGGCACGTTGCGCGGCAGGTTGAGCAGGCCTTCGCCGACCTCGACCCGCTTGAGGAACGGCAGGCGCGCCTCGTAGGCGGCGCTGCGGCGGAAGTTGACCAGGCGAAGCTGGTCGTTGTCGGCCAATTTCTGGATCGCCGGGTTCTCCGCCGGGCCGACGATGAACGCCGCGTCCAGCTTGCCGGCCAGCAGGTCGTCGACCACCGCGTTGCCGCCGCGGGCTTCCCAGGTGATCGGATAGTGTCCCGGGGCGATGTCGTTGGCCTGCAGGATCGCCTCGGTGGCGGCGCGGGTGCCGCTGCCGTCGCTGCCGATGGCCAGGCGCAGGTGCAGCAGGTCGCTGAGCTGGTCGATGTGCACGTTGCTGCGGTGGAACAGCCAGAGCGGTTCCTGGTAGACCGCGCCGAGGGTCTGCAACTGGCGCGCCTGCCCGGCTTCGAGCTGGCGCTCCTGGCCGCTCTGGACCAGGGCGATGTCGACCTCGCCGGTGCCGAGCAGGCGCTCCAGGTTGTCGCGCGAGCCGGCGCTGGGCACCAGCTTCAGTTCGAAGCCCTGCTCCTTGAGCTTTTCCCGGAGCTTGCCGGCGAACACGGCGTAGCCGCCGCCCTCGGCGCCGGTGGCCATGGTCGCGCTCATCGGCGGCGGCGGGGCGACGAAATAGAACACCGCGGCGACCAGGGCGGCGATCACCGGGATCAGCCAGAGGTTGGCGCGGATCAGGATGGCGAGGTCCTTGAGCAGGTGCTTGATGCGATTCATGAGCGGTCCTTGTGCTGCTCTCCAGAAGGGTATGACGGATGCGGGCGGGCGCACTCCTCAGCGTAGCCGAGGGTCACCGGCGGTCCGTGCGGAACTGCCGGCAGAGCACCCGGTGGCGATGCCGGAAGATGCGGGTGAGGAACCAGCGTACCAGTCCGGCGGCGAATAGCGGGCGCACGGTCAACTGGTCGACCAGCAGGCATTCCCCGGCCTCGCCCGGTGTCGGCAGGATGCGTCGCTCGTGGCGCCAGAGGCGCATGCCGGTCATCGGCGACTGTTCGATGAAGCCGTGGCCGGGCGTCAGCTCCAGCAGGGTCAGTTGCGAAGTGCCCAGCGGCAGCAAGCCGAACAGGCGCATGTGGCTGCGGAACAGCGGGCGCCGGGGCACTACCTCCAGGTCTTCGAGGCTGCGGATACCGGGCGGTACGCTCATGCTCAGCAACGGGCGTATCTCGCGGAGTATCCCGTCCACCGAGGTGATCCACCGCCAGAGCTGTTCGGGGCTGGCCTGCAGGCGCGATTCGAAATGCAGGCTGATATTCATCGCAGGCTCCTGCTAGGGTTGTGGGAGGACGCGCTGTCCATGGCGCCCGTGCCGTGCAAGCCTAAGCCAGACGAACCGAGACGTCGAACCGAAGGAGGACGCCATGCTAATCCGCGCCGCAACCTCGACCCTGCTGGTGGTCGATATCCAGGAACGCCTGCTGCCGGCCATCGACGACGGCCCGGCGCTGGTCGAGTACAGCCAGTGGTTGTTGCGCGTGGCCCGCGCACTGGACGTGCCGGTGCTGGCCAGCGAGCAGTACAGCAAGGGCCTGGGGCCGACGGTGGCGGCGCTGCGCGATGAGCTGGACGCCACGCAGATCCTCGAGAAGCTGGACTTCTCGGCCGCCGCCGATGGCGCCCTGCTGCGCGCGCCCGGCGGCGACCGCCGGCAGTTCGTGGTTTGCGGCAGCGAGGCGCACGTCTGCGTGCTGCAGACCGTGCTCGACCTGCTTGGCCGTGGTCGCGAAGTGTTCGTCGTGGAGGAGGCGATCGGCTCGCGGCGGTCGAGCGACAAGGCACTGGCCGTGGAGCGGATGCGCCAGGCCGGGGCGATGATCGTGTCGCGGGAGATGGTCGCCTTCGAATGGATGGAACGCGCCGGCAGCGACCGCTTCCGCGAGATCAGCCGCAACTTCATTCGCTGAGCGGCGGTTGCTCGGCCTGGTAGCGCCGGGCCTCCTCGCGCAGCCAGTCGGCGAAGGCCTGGTGGCGGTCGCTCGGCGGCTCGCGCTGCGGCCAGACCAGCCAGTAGGGATAGGGGTAGGGCACGCGGATGTCGCCCAGTTGCACCAGGCGGCCCTCGGCGAGGGCGCCGGCGACCAGGCTGCGACGCTCCAGGGCGATGCCCTGGCCCAGGCGCACGGCTTCCAGCAGCAGGTTCGAGTCATTGATCAGCAGTCCGTGCTGCGGTTCCGCCACGCCGGCGCGCTGGCACCAGAGCGCCCAGGATTCGGTGGAGCGCAGTGTAGGGCAGGCGACGATCTCGCTCGGCGTGCGCGGCAGGCGGCCGCCGTTGAAGTCGGGCGCGGCGACCATCAGCAACTCGTCGTCGAACAGGCGTTCCCGACCGACCCCTTCCCAGTCGCCCTTGCCGATGCGTACGCCGAGGTCGGCCAGGCCCTGGCGCAGGTTCTGCACGTCAAGACTGGCCACCAGCCGCACGCGACAGTGCGGATGGCGCTCGCGAAAGCGCGGCAGGCGCGGCAGCAGCCAGTTCAGGCCGAAGGACGGCATCACCGTGACCACCAGCTCACCCTCCCGTGGACGCGCCCGCACCACCCGCGTGGCGTCGGCGATCTCGCCCAGAGAGGCGCGTACCTGCAGGGCGTAGAACCGGCCGTTCTCGCTCAGGCGCAGGCCGCGCCCCTCGCGGACGAACAGGGCCAGGCCGAGGAGGTTTTCCAGCAGCTTGATCTGCTGGCTGATCGCTGAGTGGGTGACGTGCAGCTCGCTGGCGGCCTGGCTGATGCTGCCGAGCCGGGCGACCGCTTCGAAGCTGCGCAGGGCGGTGAGGGGAGGGAGGTCGCTCATGTAAGTTTTTCTAAAGGATTCGCTGAATTTATCTCGATATTTTTCGCGTTGTGCAACGACTAGAGTGATTTTCCCAGGCGTCGCCCTCTTAGCGGCGCTTAATCATCGACAAAGGATGCCGCGATGCAACTGATCGGTATGCTGGATTCGCCTTTTGTGCGCCGGGTCGCCATCGCCCTGCGCCTGCTGGACCTGCCCTACGAGCACCGGCCGCTGTCGGTGTTCCGCAATTTCCAGGCGTTCAGCCTGTTCAACCCGATGGTCAAGGCGCCCACGCTGGTGCTGGACGATGGCACCGTGCTGATGGACTCCAGCCTGATCCTCGATTACCTGGAGTGCCTGGCCGGCCGCGAACGCAGTCTGCTGCCGCAACGGCCGCAGGCCCGTGCACGGGCGTTGAGTCTGATCGGCGCGGCGCTGGTGGCCTGCGAGAAATCCGTGCAGATCTACTACGAACTGAACCTGCGTCCCGAGGAACGCCGCCACGGCCCCTGGCTGGAGCGGGTGGAGGGGCAGTTGCTGGCGGCCTACGACTGGCTGGAGGCAGCGCTGCGCCAGGAGCCGCTGGCACGCGACGGTGGCATCGAGCTGGTCGGGGTGACCGTCGCGGTGGCCTGGCGCTTCAGCCAACTGGTGGTCGCGGAGCGGGTCGCCGCCAGCGAATACCCGGAACTGGCAAGCTATTCGGATTATGCGGAGGGGTTGCCGGTGTTCCTCGAGACGCCGCCGGTCTGAGCCCGCGAGGCGCCAGGCTGGCGCCCCTCGAACGGCTTGATTCCGCCTGCGCCCGGCCTCGGTTCGCTGTAGGTCGCTGCCTTCGTCACGGCCCGGACCGGTTGTTGCGAACTGCTGTTCGGCGCCGGCCTGGAGGCGGCCCGGCCCTGGCTCAGCCTGGTCCTGAGCGCGGCCCTCGGCTTGCTCTTCGGCATGCTGCTGGGCGGGCTCTGGTTCGGCTACTGGATCCGCCAGGAGGGATTGCAACTGACCCACCTGCTGCTGGTGGTCTGGGTGCTGGCGAACTTCTTCGTGCTCAACGTCCGCTGGAACTGATGGGGACTGCCGGTATGAGGAGCAGGGCGCGAGGACGGCGACAGTGGAGCGAGCCGGACGCCCGTCGATGGCGCGAAGTCGCATCTCGCTCCTGCCACCCGGTCCCTCGGCTCCCCTCTGTTCGCACGCGTTGCATGGGATGACGCAGTTGGAACTGCCCCCGGGCAGTGGCAGCCGGCTGCCTCGAGGGCAGGTGCTCCGGCTGGCTCGGCATGGTCAATGGAGTTAAGCCCCGGGGGCTTCGAGGAAAGCAGAACCTGCGGCATCGGCTCCTTTCGCCCGACTGGGCTCAGCGTAGCTCTTCGGCGGCGGCGACCAGTTGTTCGAGTTGATGGTGGATCTGGGCCCTGTCCAGCAACTGCAAGGGCTGGCGGTTCCAGAGCAGCCGTTCGCCGCTTTCGGGGTCACGGCCCAGGATCGGCTTGCAAGGGTCCTGGCTGAACAGGTTCTGCTCGTTGGCCGTAGCGTCTCCTTGTCCTTCCAGGCGGGTGAACATCAACAGGTGATCGGTCGGATGTTCTGCCAGATGGCAGAGATGCGGGCCCACCTGCAGGCTGAGTACGCTCTCCTCGTCGTTGGGCGTCGGGAGATCGAGAGCGAGAAAAAGCTGGTGGATGGCGGCGCGGTAGAGTGGATTCATGGCGTGTTCCGAGTCACTGGAGGCAGCCATTAGAGCAGTGCCAGCCCGGAGAGACTGTTAATCGTGGTTCTCTTTTTTTAGGTTTTGCCGCTGCCGATTCCAGTGAAAAAACGGCGGCCAATCCTGATAGGCGATGGGGTTTCCCGTTCCTAGACTGGCGGAGAAACATCAGGAGAAGGCAACCATCATGCATATTCAATCGCTTCAGCAGAGTCCGTCTTTCGCCGTCGAATTGCACCAGGCCGCCAGTGGGCGTTTGGGACAGATTGAGGCCCGCCAGGTCGCCACCCCCAGTGAAGCGCAGCAGTTGGCCCAGCGCCAGGACGCGCCGAAGGGTGAGGGGCTGCTCGCTCGCCTGGGCGCGGCGCTCGTGCGTCCCTTCGTGGCGATCATGGACTGGCTGGGCAAACTGTTGGGCTCCCACGCCCGCACCGGGCCGCAGCCCAGTCAGGACGCGCAGCCTGCGGTCATGTCCTCGGCCGTCGTGTTCAAGCAGATGGTGCTGCAGCAGGCATTGCCCATGACCTTGAAGGGACTCGACAAGGCGAGCGAGCTGGCGACCCTGACACCGGAAGGACTGGCCCGGGAGCACTCCCGCCTGGCCAGCGGAGATGGGGCGCTGCGTTCGCTGAGCACCGCCTTGGCCGGCATTCGTGCCGGCAGCCAGGTCGAGGAGTCCCGTATCCAGGCTGGCCGCCTGCTCGAACGGAGCATCGGCGGGATCGCGCTGCAGCAGTGGGGCACCACCGGCGGTGCCGCGAGTCAACTGGTGCTCGACGCAAGCCCGGAACTGCGGCGCGAAATCACCGACCAGTTGCATCAGGTAATGAGCGAGGTCGCACTGTTGCGCCAAGCGGTAGAGAGCGAGGTCAGCAGAGTATCGGCCGACAAGGCGCTGGCGGATGGCCTGGTGAAGCGGTTCGGGGCGGATGCGGAAAAGTACCTGGGCAGACAGCCTGGTGGCATCCACAGTGACGCCGAAGTGATGGCGCTTGGTCTCTACACCGGCATTCACTACGCGGACCTGAATCGCGCTCTGCGTCAGGGGCAGGAGCTGGATGCGGGACAAAAGCTGATCGACCAAGGTATGTCCGCGGCCTTCGAGAAGAGCGGACAGGCTGAACAGGTAGTGAAGACTTTCCGTGGCACCCGTGGCGGGGATGCCTTCAACGCGGTGGAAGAGGGCAAGGTTGGCCACGACGACGGCTATCTCTCCACCTCCCTGAACCCCGGTGTCGCGAGGAGCTTCGGGCAGGGCACGATATCCACCGTGTTCGGCAGGTCCGGAATCGATGTCAGCGGGATATCGAACTACAAGAATGAAAAAGAGATTCTCTATAACAAAGAGACCGACATGCGCGTGCTGCTGAGCGCCAGCGATGAGCAGGGAGTTACCCGCCGGGTCCTCGAAGAGGCGGCCCTGGGGGAGCAGAGTGGCCATAGCCAGGGACTGCTCGATGCTCTCGACCTGGCAAGCAAACCGGAACGTTCAGGCGAGGTCCAGGAACAGGATGTACGCCTGAGGATGCGTGGCCTTGATCTGGCCTGACCGGTCGTAAAAGAAAGACGTCACGAACGGACACCTTGGGGTGTCCGATTCTTGGCTCGGCAGCGGATTCGGGTGGAGAGGCGTGCTGGCTATTCGCCCAGTGGTTCCAGGAGGGCTGCTGTCCAACGCTCCTTGCGCCAGGCCCGGCGCTGCTTCTTGTCGAGGTAGGTCCAGGCGACGAAGCGGCTCTGCTTCTGTCCCTGGGCCATGTCCACCACGCGGATATCGCTGGCGCCCAACGTCTTCAGGCGCTCCTGGAGGTTCGGCAGGTTGCTCGCCTTGGATACCAGGGTGGTGAACCAGAACACCTGCGTGGCGAACGCCCGGCTTTCCTCGGCCATGCCGGCCAGGAAGGCCGCTTCGCCGCCCTCGCAGTACAGCTCGGCGCCCTGGCCGCCAAAGTTCAGTAGCGGCAGGGTACGGGTCGGGTCGAGCTTGCCGAGGTTCTTCCACTTGCGCCGGCTGCCGCGCGTGGCTTCGTCCAGCGAGGCGTGGAAGGGCGGGTTGCAGAGGGTCATGTCGAAGCGCTCATCGACGCCGATCAGGCCCTGGAATATCTGCCTGCGATCAGGCTGCCGGCGCAACTCGATGGCAGCGGCGAAGCGTGGGTTGGCGGCGAGGATCGCAGCGGCCGAGGCCAGCGATTGCGGGTCGATGTCGGCGCCGACGAAGCGCCAGCCGTATTCGTGGTGGCCGAGCAGCGGGTAGATGCAGTTGGCTCCGGTTCCGACGTCCAGCGCACGCAGGCCGGGACCGCGTGGAATCAGGCCATCGTGGCTGGCGCCGAGCAGGTCGGCCAGGTAGTGCAGGTAGTCGGCGCGACCGGGAATGGGCGGGCACAGGTAACCATCGGGTATATCCCACTCGCGTACGTCGTAGAACTGTTGCAGCAGCGCGCGGTTGAAGGCTTTCACCGCCGCCGGATCAGCGAAGTCGATGCTCTGCCTGCCGTACGGATTGAGGATGACGAAGCGCTCCAGTTCCGGGCTGCCGGCGATCAGGCGCGGAAAGTCGTAGCGTCCCAGGTGGCGATTGCGCGGGTGCAGCGGGCTGGCGCTCTTGCGCTCGGCGTCGGGATGCGGGCTGGTCGGGCGGGGCATGTTCTCGGTTTCCGTGACGGCGAGGCGGGCATTATTCACATCCGCCGGAGGCTGGCCAGTGTTTCTGCCGAGCGGCGCGCTCCTGGCCCGGTCACAATGGAAACAGCCACGGAATCACCAGCACGCAGACGAACATCACCAGCAGGGTAAATGGCACGCCGATCCGGACGAAGTCGCCGAAGCGGTATTGGCCAGGGCCCAGCACCAGGGTGTTCACCGGCGAGGAAATCGGCGTCATGAAGGCTGCCGAGGCCGCCACCGCCACCACCATGGCGAAGGGGTAGGGCGAGGCGCCGATCTGCTTGGCGGTGGCGATGGCGATCGGCGCCATCAGCACCGCGGTAGCGGTGTTGGAGATGAACAGGCCGATGGCCGCGGTGAGCAGGAACAGGCTGGCCAGCAGCACGCGCGGGCCGGCGTCGCCGAGGGCGTCGACCAGCAGCGAGACCACCAGGTCGATACCGCCGGTCTTCTGCAGGGCCAGGGCGAAGGGCAGCATGCCGACGATCAGGACCAGGCTTTGCCAATGGATGGCGCGGTAGGCGCCGTCCATGTCGATGCAACGGAACAGGCCCATCAACAGGCAGCCGACCAGTGCCGCGACCACGTTGGGCACCACCCCGCTGACCATCAGCGCCACCATCACGGCCAGGCTGAGCAGGGCGTGCGGCGCCTTGCTCAGGGCCGGCGCCACCTCGTCGATCTCCGCCGGCAGGCTGAGCACCAGGAAATCGCGGTTGCGTCCCTGCAACTGGCGGATCGCCTTCCAGGCGCCGATCACCAGCAGGGTATCGCCCAGGCGCAGCTTCTCTTCCAGCATGCCGTCGGTGAGCGCTTCGTGGTCGCGACGCAGGCCGACCACGTTGAGCCCGTACTGCGAACGGAAGCCCAGTTCCAGGACGCTCTTGCCGAGCAGGGTGGAGTCCGGCGGCAGAGTCACCTCGGCCATGCCGACCTCCCGCGACTGGTCGATGAAGTAGCTGGCGCGGAACGGCAGGCGCACCAGGTTCAGCTCGGCGCAGCGCCGGTCCATGTCCTCCGGAGGGGCGAAGACGTCCAGCAGCAACACGTCGCCCGCCTTCAGCTCGGTGCTGCCGCCGACCTTGACCACCTCGCTGTGGAACTTGCGCACCCGCTCCAGGCCGACCACGTTGGCGCCCAGGCGGGTGCGCAGTTGCAGTTCTTCCAGGGTGCTGCCGATCAACGGCGAGCCGAGCTGGACCTGCAGGCGCCGTTCGCGGCCGGCCAGGCGATAGTCGCGGATCAGGTCGCGCAGGGTCCGCCGTGCCTTCGGCGCGCCGACTTCCGCCGGGCTGGCGGCGTTCAGCCAGTTGCGCGTGAGCAGCATGTAGGCCACGCCGATGGCGAGCACCATGAGGCCTATCGGGGTGAAGGCGAAGAAGCCGAAGCCGGCATGACCCTCGCGCGCCAGCTCGCTGTTGACCACCATGTTCGGTGGCGTGGCGACCAGGGTCATCATGCCGCTGATCAGTCCGGCGAAGGCCAGCGGCATCATCAGCCGGCCCGGAGGGATCTTCAGCTTGGCGGCGATGCTCAGGACCACCGGGATGAAGATCGCCACCACCCCGGTGGAACTCATCACCGAGCCCAACCCGGCCACCGCCAGCATCAGCAGTACCAGCAGGCGCGCTTCGCTGCTGCCGGCGCGGGCGATCAGCCAGTCGCCGACCTGGTAGGCCACCCCGGTACGCACCAGGCCTTCGCCGATCACGAACAGCGCGGCGATCAGTATCACGCTGGGATCGCTGAAGCCGGCCAGGGCTTCGTTGAGGGTAAGGGTTCCGCTGACGCTGAAGGCCATGATCACCAGCAGGGCGATCACGTCCAGGCGCAGGCGGTTGTGGATGAAGAGGGCGACGGTGGTGGCGAGCAGGCCGACCACCCAGAGCAGTTCGAGGTTCATGCGGGCATCTGAGCGGGAGGATGCCTGCGAGTGTGGCAGACGGACGCGGATCGCGCCTTGATCTGCTGCAGGTCGACGGCGCCTCCCCGCTTCGCCGCGGAGAGGCGCCGCGGCCCTGTCAGCCGAGGAGGAGGGCGTCGTCGGCGAGCTTCTCGCCGCGCACCTTCTCGAACATCGCCAGCAGGTCCGGTACGTCGAGGCCCTTGCGTTGCTCGCCGGAGACGTCCAGCACCACCTGGCCCTGGTGCAGCATCACCGTGCGCTCGCCCACGTCCAGCGCCTGGCGCATGCTGTGGGTGACCATCATGGTGGTGAGTTTCTTCTCGGCGACGATCCGTGCGGTGAGATGCAGGACGAAGTCGGCGGTGCGCGGGTCGAGCGCCGCGGTGTGTTCGTCGAGCAACAGGATACGCGACGGCTGCAGCGCCGCCATCAGCAGGCTGACGGCCTGGCGCTGGCCGCCGGAGAGCAGGCCGATGCGGTCGCCGAGGCGGTTCTCCAGGCCGAGGCCGAGGGTCGCCAGGCTTTCCCGGAAACCGTCGCGCATCGATGCCTGCACCGCCCTGCCGAGGCCGCGACCGGCACCGCGACGCTGCGCCAGGGCCATGTTCTCCTCGATGGTGAGGTCCTCGCAGGTACCCGCCATGGGGTCCTGGAACACCCGCGCGACGCGGTTGGCGCGGGCCCAGACCGGCTTGCGGGTGACGTCTTCGTCGTCGATCAGGATCTGCCCGCTGTCGATCGGCAGGTCGCCGGAGACTGCGTTGAGGAAGGTCGACTTGCCGGCGCCGTTGGAGCCGATCACGGTGACGAACTGGCCGGCCGGGATGTCCAGCGACAGGCCGCGCAGGGCGCGGGTCTCGATGGGGGTGCCGGGGTTGAAGGTGATCTTCAGGTTCTTCGCGCTGAGCATGGTCAGGCTCCCTTCTTGCCGAGCAGGCGTTTCTTCATCATCGGAATCACCAGGGCGACGGTGACCAGCACCGCGGTGACCAGGTTCAGGTCCTGGGCCTGCAAGCCGATGAAATCGCTGTTCAGCGCCAGGGCGATGAAGAAGCGGTAGACGATGGCGCCGAGGATCACCGCGAGGGTCGCCAGGATCAGCCGGCGCGAGGGCAGGATGCTCTCGCCGACGATCACCGCCGCCAGGCCGATGACGATGGTGCCGATACCCATGGAGATATCGGCGCCGCCCTGGGTCTGCGCGAACAGCGCGCCGGCCAGCGCCACCAGCGCGTTGGAGATGGCCATGCCGAGCAGGATCATGCCGCCGGTGTTGACCCCCTGGGCACGGGCCATCCGCGGGTTGGAGCCGGTGGCGCGGATCGCCAGGCCTTTCTGGGTGGTGAAGAACCAGTCCAGCAGCAGCTTCGCGGCGATCACGATGAACACCAGCAGCAGCGGGCGGAACACGTAGTCGCTGAGCCATTCCGGCTGCAGCAGGGTGAACAATGTCGGCTCGGCGATCAGCGGTACGTTGGGCTTGCCCATGATGCGCAGGTTGATCGAGTAGAGCGCGATCATCATCAGGATGCTGGCGAGCAGGTCCATGATCTTCAGCTTGACGTTGAGCAGGCCGGTGGCCAGCCCGGCCAGTGCGCCGGCGGCGGTGGCCGCCAGGGTCGCGCTGTACGGGTCCCAGCCAAGGGCGATGAGGGTCGCGCAGACCGCGCCGCCGAGCGGGAAGCTGCCGTCCACCGTGAGGTCGGGGAAGCGCAGCAGGCGGAAGGAGATGAACACGCCGAGTGCCACGAGGCTGAAGATCAGGCCGATCTCCAGGGCACCGAACAGGGAAAACAGAGACATGACTTCGTAACCGAGTGCGTGAAGGCAGGATTATCGTGCCGTCCGGCCACGGGCGGGACGCCCGCGGCCGGCGGCCGCTTTTTTTACTTGATGACTTCCGCGGCCGACTTGAGCAGTTCGTCGGACAGGGTCACGCCTTGCTTCTGCGCGGCCCCGGGATTGACGAACAGCTGCAGGTTGTCGCTGGTCTCCGGCTTGATCTCGCCCGGCTTCTCGCCCTTGAGGATGCGTACCACCATGCGGCCGGTCTGCTTGCCCATCTCCTTGTAGTTGATGCCGAGGGCGGCGATGGCGCCGCGCTTGACGCTGTCGGTGTCGGAGGCGATCAGCGGGATCTTCGCGTCGTTGCCGACCTTGACCAGCGCCTCGTAGGCGGACACCACGTTGTTGTCAGTGTTGGTGTAGATCGCGTCGACCTTGCCGACCAGGCTGCGCGCCGCCGAGCTGACGTCCACCGAACGCGGTGCCGAGGCTTCGACCAGGCTCAGGCCCATCTTCGGCAGCAGTTCCTTCAGCTCCTTGACCACCACCACGGAGTTGGCTTCGCCCGGGTTGTAGACCATGCCGATGCGCTTGGCGCCCGGCACCACTTTCTTGATCAGCTCGATCTGCTTGTCCAGCGCGAGCATGTCGGAAACCCCGGTGACGTTGGTGCCGGAGGCTTCCCAGCTCGGCGTCAGGTGCGCGCCGACCGGGTCGGTGACGGTGCTGAAGACGATCGGGATGCTCTTGGTCGCGGCCACCAGCGCTTGGGCCGACGGGGTGGCGATGCCGACGATCACGTCGGGCTTGTCGCCGATGAACTTGCGGGCGATCTGCGCGGCGGTGCCAGTGTTGCCCTGGGCGCTCTGGTACTGCCACTTGAGGTTCTTGCCGTCTTCGTAGCCGGCCTCCTGGAGGGCCTCCTTGACCCCGTCGCGAGCGGCGTCCAGCGCCGGGTGCTCGACGATGGCGGTCACGGCCACCGACTTCTGCTCGTCGGCGTTGGCGCCGAAGGACAGGGCCATGCCAAGGGCCAGGGCACTGAGGGGCAACCATTTATTCTTATAGGCCTGCATCATGCGGCGATCTCCTGATTGTATTGGCGCGCTGTAGCGAATTGTTCTGATTGGGCGGTGCGGGTACAGCGTGGCCGAAACATCGCATTTTTCGCGCAAGTCGTCAGCAGGTTTGATGTTTTTTCTTGCGGCGGGATTACCGCTGGGGGGGCGGGCAAGGGGGAGTGCCTGCCCTTTGCGAAAATTCGATGAGGCCCCGCGTGGCCTCCGAACAGAAGGTCATCGGTTTCGAGCCCAACCAAAGATATGTGGCCAATTGATGGCCTTGTGGTAAACGTCTCCCGAGTTGCAAGGACGCGTACCGCACCGCCTGCCTGGGAGCGGTGCTTTGCGCCCGGTCTGCGTGCCTGCCATGGGGGTGGGCTCTGGGGGATGCATGGTGGGGCGTTGGAGTGCGTGGATCGTCGCCGTGGCGATCTGTCTCATGGTCGGGGACGCGACCGCCGCTGGCTGGCGTTCGGCAAACTTCCGTGTCTATAGCGGCGACTACAACGGCGACGGTCAGCCGGACCTCTACCTGAAGGCGGTCACTTCGGTGGTCGTGGTGGGGGGCGAAGTGGCTACGCCGATTCCGCTCCTGCCACCGTTGAAGAATGTCGTCCTGCTGCGCAATGGTGCCAGCTACAGCGCCCTCTACGATCCACCGGCGGCGGATCTGAACGCCGTGGCCTGGACGGCGGCGCCCTACCAGAGCTTCATCGGCGACCTGAATCGCGATGGCATCCTCGACCTGGTCCTGCAGCCGAACGATTCCAGCGACTCGCTGCTGATCGTCAGCGGCAACCCTTCCGCGCACGGCGTACTGCAGGTAGCCAGCGGTACCGGGCGTTGAGTCAGGAGATATGGGGGCGGCCTGCTCAAGGATCGTCGGAAGTAAGTGTGCAGGCATATAAAGGATCGCTTCCTGATGTTCATGTTGGTATAGCGTTTTTGACCTTTAATCCCCCTCGTGAAAGTGGGTATCCAACATTTGTGGATTGGCGCTTGGGACAGCCGGGGGGTAAGAGGGGATTATGCCGCTGTCTCTTTGTTTCTTTATAAGAGTGCGCAGGTCTATAGGAGGGATTTAGTTGAGGTCAAGGAGAATGAGTTGGGATGAATGGGCGCTTTTATGACTCGGTGCTCGGGCGGTTTAATCAAGGCTGTTAGAAGCATGGGTGGGAGAGTTGATAGGAGCCCATCCATTTGAGTGGTAGCCGCCAAGGAGGGTGGCATGGACTTACTGAATGAAAGTAACTCATCATGAGTTTTCGGTGACTTGATGAAGAGATACGTTATTTTAGCCTTGGTGGAATTATCTGAGGAAGTGCCTAGGCCTAAGGTAAAAGGTGTTGCGAGTGGATACTCTCCGCAGCATAAATTTCGTCAGGTGGAATATCTTGCTAGTGGGGTCCATACCTATCCTGGAGATAAAGTCATCTATCCGGGAGAGGCTGTTGTGGCTAGGATAAAGTTTGCTAGCTGGGAGTTCTTCGGTAATGACGTGAAGGTTGGTGATGTCTTTGAAATCAGGGAGCTTGATCGTGTCGTAGGGGTGGGGGTAGTTAAAGAAATATTTTGAATTTCTCTAGCTTGAAAATGGTGCGGTTATTTGAGTGTTTCTTTATAAGGGTTCGCAAGTTTGTAGGGGCTTGTTTTGCCTGGGAGGGTTTGTTTGAACGGCTGGGCTGGGTAGAATAATTTTCCTGTTGCCGTTATAGATAGGTTTCTGGGTGAAATGGTTGGTATTTGCGGTGAATTTTAAATGAATGAGGATGGTTTGGGTGGGTTTTGTTTTGCTGTTTATGGATGTGTGGGTAAGTATTTATTCTTGTTGAGATATATCAATTGTCATGGTAAGGGTTGAAGTTTTCATGAATATGGTGTGAGGTTGAGCGCCAGAGAGGGATGTGATGGCTGATTTTGAATATTATATTAAAGCTGGTATGGCGCTACGGTGTAATTCAGAAGGGTTGTGGTATTTGTCCATGGGGGATCAGGTCTTTTTTCTCCAGGAGGAAGAGAGTTTTTGGAGGGTTCTGGTTTTATTGGAGAAACCTTACGAAGAGGTTAGGGAAAAGCTTGAGGGGGGATTTTGTTACTTAAATGTTGTTTTGGCGGGACTGGATAGTGAGTCTGACTACTGGATTGGTTTGGCACTTTCTTGGATAGAGCAAGGAGGAGTAGAAGTCAGTGATGTACTACTAGCACGCTTGGAGGGGGTGGTTGAGGGGCGGAGCGCCTCTCAAAAAAATAGGCATAAAGCTTTTTCAGTATTGAGAAAGATAGGTGGGTAACTAATGGATATTTATTTTTCTAAAGGCATGGTTGCTTTAGTCAGTTTATAGAGTGGGGTTTTGACGTTTTGCAGTGAGTGTTGTTAATGGTTTCTTGTTTTTTAAGGTGTTATTGTTTTTTGTTATGGCTGCTATTCACATCAATATCAGCCCACGCCATCGATAAAAAAGTCAACAACGTCACCATCATGCGCGTGGGCTTCATGGTGGACGCAAATTCTCCGGGTGGAGGCTGGGGCTTCATCGTCAGCAAGCCGGGAGCGGCGGATTGCGGCTTTGGCCTGATGCGCCTGCCGCCGATGAATACCGATGCCGGCAAGGCCATGCTGTCGCTGATGCTGAGCGCCCTGGCCACACAGAACAAACTGCCGGAGATCGCCTATTCGGCCAGCGCCACGGTGAACGCGGTATGCCAGATCACTTCGGCGCAGATAGACAGCGGCGCCTGAGGGAAGAAAGGTACGAGGCCGCAGCCCCGTACCTTGGCGAGAGTGCTTAGAGCGCAGCGATCTTCTGCCGTTGCTCGGCCAGCTTGGCCAGGGCCTGTTCGGCCTCGGCTAGCTTGGCGCGTTCCTTCTCGATCACGTCGGCCGGGGCCTTGGCGACGAAGCCTTCGTTGGACAGCTTGCCGCCGACGCGCTTGACCTCGCCTTCCAGGCGCTGGATCTCCTTGTCCAGGCGCCCCAGTTCGGCGCTCTTGTCGATCAGGCCGGCCATCGGCACCAATACTTCCATGTCGCCGACCAGGGCGGTGGCGGACATCGGCGCTTCCTCGCCGGCTTCCAGCACGCGGATGCTTTCCAGCTTGGCCAGTTTCATCAGCAGCGGCTCGTTGTCGGCCAGGCGGCGGTGGTCGCTGGGCGAGGCGTTCCTGAGGATGATGTCGATGCGCTTGGCCATGGAGATGTTCATCTCGCCGCGGATCTGCCGTACGCCGAGCATCAGCGCCTTGACCCATTCGATGTCGCCTTCGGCGGCGGCGTCGATCCTGCCTTCGTCGGCCACCGGCCAGGGTTGCAGCATCAGGGTCGGGCCTTCCTTGCCGGCCTGGCCCTTGATGCGTTGCCAGATTTCCTCGGTGATGAACGGCATGAACGGGTGCGCCAGGCGCAGGGCCGTCTCCAGCACGCGGATCAGGGTGCGACGAGTGCCGCGCTGGCGCTCGATGGGGGCGTTCTCGTCCCACAGCACCGGCTTGACCAGCTCCAGGTACCAGGCGCAGTACTCGTCCCAGATGAACTCATAGAGGGCCTGGGCGGCCAGGTCGAAGCGGAAGGCGTCGAGCTGGCGGGTGACTTCCTGCTCGGTGCGCTGCAACTGGGAGATGATCCAGCGGTCGACCGAGGACAGCTCGACCGGCTCGCCGTTGACCCCGGTGTCCTGGCCATCGGTGTTCTCGATGACGAAGTTGGCGGCGTTCCAGATCTTGTTGCAGAAGTTGCGGAAGCCTTCGACGCGGCCCATGTCGAACTTGATGTCGCGGCCGGTGGAGGCCAGCGAGCAGAAGGTGAAGCGCAGGGCGTCGGTGCCGTAGCTGGCGATGCCTTCGGGGAATTCGGCGCGGGTCTGCTTGGCGATCTTCTCCGCCAGCTTCGGCTGCATCATGCCGCTGGTGCGCTTTTGCAGCAGGGTATCGAGGTCGATGCCGTCGACGATGTCCAGCGGGTCGAGCACGTTGCCCTTGGACTTGGACATCTTCTGGCCCTGGCCGTCGCGCACCAGGCCGTGAACATAGACGGTCTTGAACGGGATCTGCGGGGTGCCGTCGGGGTTCTTCACCAGGTGCATGGTGAGCATGATCATCCGCGCGACCCAGAAGAAGATGATGTCGAAGCCGGTGACCAGCACGTCGGTGGGGTGGAAGGTCTTGAGGAACTCGGTCTGCTGCGGCCAGCCGAGGGTGGAGAAGGTCCACAGGCCGGAGCTGAACCAGGTGTCGAGAACGTCTTCGTCCTGGCGCAACTCGACCTCGTTGCCGAGCTTTTGCTTGGTGCGCACCTCGACCTCGTCGCGGCCGACGTAGACGTTGCCGGCCTCGTCGTACCAGGCCGGGATGCGGTGGCCCCACCAGAGCTGGCGGCTGATGCACCAATCCTGGATGTCGCGCATCCAGGAGAAGTACATGTTCTCGTACTGCTTGGGCACGAACTGGATACGGCCGTCTTCCACGGCGGCGATGGCGTCTTCGGCCAGCGGCTTGGTGCTGACGTACCACTGGTCGGTCAGCCAGGGCTCGATGACGGTGCCGGAGCGGTCGCCCTTCGGTACTTTCAGTGCGTGGTCGTCAACCTTCTCGAGCAAGCCCATGGCCTCGAACTCGGCGACGATGGCCTTGCGCGCGGCGAAGCGGTCCATGCCGGCGTAGCTCTGCGGCAGGCTGGGGTCGAGGTTCGGGTTGACGCTGCCGTCGAGGTGGAACACCTGGGCCTGGGCCAGCACCGCGGCGTTCTTGTCGAAGATGTTGATCAGCGGCAGGTCGTGGCGCTTGCCCACTTCGTAGTCGTTGAAGTCGTGGGCCGGGGTGATCTTCACGCAGCCGGTGCCGAATTCGCGGTCGACGTACTCGTCGGCGACGATCGGGATGCGCCGGCCGACGATCGGCAGTTCGGCGAACTGGCCGATCAGCTTGGCGTAGCGCTCGTCTTCCGGGTGCACCGCGACCGCGGCGTCGCCCAGCAGGGTTTCCGGACGGGTAGTGGCGACCACCAGGTAGTCCAGGCCTTCGCTGGTCTTCGCGCCGTTCACCAGCGGGTAGCGCAGGTGCCAGAGGTGGCCCTTCTCGTCGTGGTTTTCCACTTCCAGGTCGGAAATCGCGGTGTGCAGCTTGGTGTCCCAGTTCACCAGGCGTTTGCCGCGGTAGATCAGGCCGTCTTCATGCAGGCGCACGAAGGCTTCCTTGACCGCTTCGGAGAGGCCGTCGTCCATGGTGAAGCGCTCGCGCGACCAGTCCACCGAGGAGCCCAGGCGACGAATCTGCCGGGTGATGTTGCCGCCGGACTGTTCCTTCCATTCCCAGACCTTCTCCAGGAACTTCTCCCGGCCGAGGTCGTGGCGGCTCACGCCCTGGGCGCCGAGCTGGCGCTCCACCACCATCTGGGTGGCGATGCCGGCGTGATCGGTGCCCGGCTGCCACAGGGTGTTGCGGCCCTGCATGCGGCGGTAGCGGATCAGCGCGTCCATGATCGCGTTGTTGAAGCCATGGCCCATGTGCAGGCTGCCGGTCACGTTCGGCGGCGGGATCATGATGGTGTAGGGCTGGCCTTCGCCGCTCGGAGCGAAGTAGTCGTTGGACTCCCAGGTCTCGTACCAGGAAGTCTCGATGGCGTGCGGCTGGTAAGTCTTGTCCATGCGAAAGGGGACCAAAGCTGAATATGGCTGGGGAAAATGCGAAGAAAGTTCGGGAGTATAGCGGGGATGGCGGCCCGGGGGTAAGGCCGCGGGCCGCGGCGGGCGCCCGCCGCGTCCGGATCAGCCGTTGCGTTGGCCGAGCAGGCGACCCAGGCGGGCTTGCAGGCGGCGGCGCAGTTCGGCTTCGATCTGCGGGGCGAAGTCGTCGATGACTTCCTGCAGGATCAGTTCGGCGGACGCTCGCAACTCGTCGTCCAGGCGCTCCTGTTCGGCGGGCGCCAGCCCTGCCGTGGTGGGTGCCGCGGTCTGCGGCTCTGGCGCGCGCGGGGCGGTACCGGGGGAGACGACGTCGGAGAGCAGGGGAATGTTGTCCGGCTCGAAGGATTCGGTCAGCAAGGGCGGCTCGTTCCGTTCGTAGAGCAGGTCGTGGATCGACTCCAGGTCATCGAGCAACTGCTCCGGGGGTTGTGTCGGTTTGTGGCTGTCCATGGTCGTGCACTTCAGATACGCGGCAGGCGATGGTCCTGTAGAGGATAGCCCTGCTCCCGGTAGAAGCGGAATTTATCCCGTGCCGCCTGGCGGATCGCCGGCTCCTCGACCACCAGTTCGGCCACCCGCGAAAAGTTCGGGACGAAGCCGGGGGCCTCGAGGGTCAGGTTGATCAGCAGGTCGCGATGGTTCCCCGGGGGCTCGCCCAGGCCCAGGGCGACGGGCGCCTCGGCGTCTTCCTCGGCCAGGCTGTGAGGAATGAAGGCCTCGCCGCGGAAGCTCCACAGGCGGCCGTCCAACTCGCTGCGCTGCGCCTCGTCGGCGCAATGCAGGTAGACCTGCATGCCCTGCCGCCAGGCCTTCTCGGCCAGGCGGCAGGCGACCTGCAGGCGCGCCGACGGATCGGCGCTGGGGATCACGTAGAAATCGACCCGGGTCACTTGGCCCGTTCCAGCAGGTACTGGGTCAACAACGGAACCGGGCGGCCGGTGGCGCCTTTGTCCTTGCCGCCGCTGATCCAGGCGGTGCCGGCGATGTCCAGGTGCGCCCAGTGGTATTTCTTGGCGAAGCGCGAGAGGAAGCAGCCGGCGGTGATGGTGCCGGCCTTCGGCCCGCCGATGTTGGCGATGTCGGCGAACGGGCTGTCCAGCTGTTCCTGGTATTCGTCGAACAGCGGCAATTGCCAGGCGCGGTCGTCGGCGAACTCGCCGGCCTTGAGCAGTTGCCTGACCAGCGCTTCGTTGTTGCCCATAAGGCCCGAGGTGTTGCTGCCCAGGGCGACGATGCAGGCGCCGGTGAGGGTGGCGATGTCGATCACCGACTGCGGCTTGAAGCGCTCGGCGTAGGTCAGTGCATCGCACAGCACCAGGCGCCCTTCGGCGTCGGTGTTGAGGATCTCGACGGTCTGCCCGCTCATGGTGGTGACGATGTCGCCCGGACGGGTGGCTCCGCCGCTGGGCATGTTCTCGGCGCAGGCCAGCAGGCCGACCAGGTTGATCGGCAACTGCAGTTCGAGCACCGCGCGGAAGGTGCCGAAGACGCTGGCGGCGCCGCACATGTCGAACTTCATCTCGTCCATGCCCAGGCCCGGCTTGAGGCTGATGCCGCCGGTGTCGAAGGTGATGCCCTTGCCGACCAGCACGTGCGGGGCCTGGTCCTTCTTCGCGCCGTTGTATTGCAGGACGATCAGCCGCGGCGGCTGGTCGCTGCCCTGGGCGACGGCGAGGAACGAGCCCATGCCCAGCTCGCGCAGTTTCTTCTCGTCGAGGACCTCGACCTTCAGGCCCTTGAACTCCTTGGCCAGGCCCTTGGCCTGCTCGCCGAGGAACGTCGGATGGCAGACGTTCGGCGGCAGGTTACCGAGATCGCGGGTCAGGGCCATGCCATTGGCGATGGCCTGAGCTTCCTTGCTGCCTTGCTCGACGGCGGCGCTGTCGGCCTTGTCGGCGAGCAGGGTCAGCTTCTTCAGTTTCAGCGGCTCGGCTTTCTGGCTCTTGTAGCGATCGAACACGTACAGGCCATCGGCCAGGGTTTCCACCAGCAGACGCGCCTTCGCGTGGGCATCGCGGCCTTTCACCGCGAGATCGCCGAGGGCCAGCGCGGCATCGGCGCCGGCCAGGCCCTTGAGGGTCGACAGCACGGCGGAGGCCAGCTTGCGGTACTGGCGGTCGCCCAGTTCGCGCTCCTTGCCGGCGCCGACCAGCAGCACGCGCTCGGCCTTGAGATTGGGCAGGCTCTGCAGGAGCAGGGTCTGGCCGACCTTGCCGGCCAGGTCGCCACGCTTGAGCACTGCGCTGATGGCGCCGCCGGTGGCGTCGTCGACCGCCTTGGCGCTGGCGCCGAGCTTGCGGCCTTCGCCTACGGCGAGCACCAGGGTGGCGGTTTTCAGGGTTTCCGGGCGTACGCTTTTAACAAGGAATTCCATGGAAGAGGTCCCCAATACAGACAGTCGGGATGGCGCAAGGGGCGGCATCCGTTAGCGGTAAGCGATTGTTCCGAGCACGATTCGTCCCGAGGACTGACGGTCGCCGCCGGGGCGGTGACGCAGGCAGCGACAGCTTAGTCGTTGCGGCGGGGGTCGTTCCATGCCGAGGATGGCAACCGAGGTTCTACAGCGCCGGAGCCGGGTTGGCGGTGCCTCCCGGCCGTTGCCGCACATGGTCGCACAACTGCGGCGTGTCTGGCACGACTGTGTACGCATGGGAACCCGCGGCCATGCCGCGTCCCTATAATGAACGTTTCGTTCCGCAGGAGTCGCACCGTGCCCGCCAGCAAACCAGTCGCGGATCCCGCCCGGAGTACCGACCCACGCGATTACCAGCGAGTCGGCCGGCCGCTCGGGGTCATGGCCAAGACCTTTCCGGCGGGGTTCGTGGTCGCCGAGCACCGGCACGAGCGGGCGCAGTTGATCCATGCCCTGTCGGGCGTGATCGAACTGCATGTCGGTCGCACGCTATGGCTGGTCCCGCCGCAGCGCGCGGTATGGATGCCGGCGGGGATGGCGCACGCGATGCTGGCGCGCGGCGAGGTCCGCTTGCACACTGTCTATGTCCGGCCGCAGTCCTGCCCGCCGGAATTCCCCCGGGTGCCGCGCGGAGTGATGGTCAGCCCATTGTTGCGCGAGTTGATCGTGCGCGCCGCCGGCCTGCCGTTGTTGTACGACGAGCGCGGCCGGGAGGGGCGGTTGATGGCGGTGCTGCTGGACGAACTGGAGTGGTCGCGGGAACAGCCCCTGGCCTTGCCCGACCCCGCGGACCGACGCCTGGGAAGAATCTGCCAGGCGCTGCTGGAGAACCCGGCCGACCCTCGCGGGCTGGAGGAGTGGGCGCGCTACGTGGGGGCGTCCTCGCGGACCCTGGCACGGCTGTTTCTCTCCGAACTGGGAGTGACCTTCGTCCATTGGCGCCACCAGGTGCGCCTGGCCGCCGCCCTGCCACGCCTGGCGGCTGGCGAAGCGGTGGCGCGGATCGCCGTGGATCTCGGCTACCAGACGCCCAGCGCATTCAGTGCCATGTTCCGACGCCTGACCGGGAGCACGCCGAGCCGCTACTTCGCCTTGTCCGATTCGGCGTAGCCTTCGTCCGTTGGCGGACGGCGCCGACGCGGCAGGATTCCTATGCTGGGCCCGTTTCCAGACGACCGCCCCGGGAGGCAAGCATGCAACGACTGAACGTGGAATTCCGCTCCGAGGGTGTCGCCCTGCGCGGCTGGCTGTATTTGCCGGAAGCGCGTGCCGAGCGGCCGGCGATCGTCATGACGCACGGTTTTTCCGGGGTGAAGGAGCAGTACCTGGACCGTTACGCCGAGGTATTCGCCGCCGCCGGCTTCGTCGTGCTCCTCTACGATCATCCGAACTTCGGCGACAGCGACGGCGAGCCGCGCCAGGAAATCGATCCGGTGATGCAGCGTCGCGGCTATCGCGACGCGATCACCTGGTTGGGCGCCCAGGCACGGGTCGACGCGAGCCGCATCGGCATCTGGGGAACCAGCTACAGCGGCGGACATGTGCTGGAAGTGGCCGCACTGGATCGGCGGGTGAAATGCGTGGTGGCGCAGGTGCCGACCGTCAGCGGCCATGCCTCGGCGTTGCGCCGGACCCGCGCCGAGCAGTTGCCGGCATTGCTGGCAAGCTTCGACGCGGACCGCCAGCGGCGCTTCGAGGGCTTGCCGCCGGCGCTGTTGCCGGCGGTCGCCGCGAGTCCCGACGAGCCTTGCGCGATGGCCGGCGCGGACGCCCACCGGTTCTTCACCGACAGCGCGGCGCTGGCACCGAACTGGTGCAACCGGGTGACCCTGCGTAGCGCCGAGCTGGCGCGAGAGAACGAGCCGGGCATTCACATTGGGCGGATCAGCCCCACGCCGCTGCTGATGATCGTCGCCGACCGGGACCTGCTTACGCCCACGGACCTTTGCCTGGAGGCCTACCAGCGGGCGTTGCCGCCCAAGCGGCTGCTGATGCTCGCCGGCGGCCATTTCACGCCGTACATCGAGCATTTCGACGCCACCAGCCAGGCTGCGGCAGACTGGTTCGTCCGTCATCTCGGAGAGGGCGGCGAGCAGCCAGCGACAGTCGTCGAATAAATCGGCAAGCGCTGAACGAGCGTTCGCCTCGACGGTCTATCGGGCTCTTGGTTCGGCCTGCGCAGTGACAGGCCCGCCGAATCGCAGGATAATGCCGGCTATTTTCTCCGCGCCATGCCGCCATGGCCGGAAACGCGTGATGACGGGGCCGACGGGCCCCGTCAGAGCCTGGCAACCCAGGAGTGTCCGGATTGATCGTTTTCCGTTATTTGTCCCGTGAAGTGCTGGTCACCATGAGCGCCGTCAGCGCCGTGCTGCTGGTGATCATCATGAGTGGCCGTTTCATCAAGTACCTGGCGCAAGCGGCGCAGGGGTTGCTCGACCCCGGTTCGCTGTTCCTGATCATGGCGTTCCGGATTCCCGGCTTCCTGCAGCTGATCCTGCCGCTTGGCCTGTTCCTCGGCATCCTGCTGGCCTACGGGCGGCTCTATCTGGAAAGCGAGATGACCGTGCTCTCGGCGACCGGCATGAGCCAGAAGCGCCTGCTCGGCTATACCATGGCGCCGGCGCTGCTGGTGGCGATCCTGGTGGCCTGGCTGAGCCTGTTCCTGGCGCCCCAGGGCATCAACCAGTTCGCCCTGCTGCTGAACAAGCAGGATACCCTGACCGAGTTCGACACCCTGGTCCCGGGCCGTTTCCAGGCAATGCGCGACGGTACCCGGGTGACCTATACCGAGGAACTGTCGAAGGATCGCGGCGAACTGGCCGGCATCTTCATCTCGCAGAAGGACCTCAATAGCAGCAACCAGGAACGCGGCATCTCCATCCTGGTGGCGGAGAAGGGCACCCAGAACATCCAGGCGGATGGCAGCCGTTACCTGATCCTGCACAATGGCTACCGCTACGACGGCAATCCCGGGCAGGCCAACTACCGGGCGATCCAGTACGACACCTATGGCGTGATACTGCCCAAGCCCGAGGCCAGCAGCGAGGTGAGCGAGCGCGACGCGGTGCCCACCGCCGACCTGTTCGGCAGCGACAACCCACGCTACCAGGCCGAATTGCAGTGGCGCCTGTCGACACCGCTGCTGGTATTCGTGGTGACCCTGCTGGCGGTGCCGCTGTCGCGGGTCAACCCACGCCAGGGGCGCTTCCTCAAGCTGCTGCCGGCGATCCTCCTTTATATGGGCTACCTGGCCCTGCTGATCGCTGTCCGTGGCCAGTTGGACAAAGGCAAGATCCCCATGGCCATCGGCCTGTGGTGGGTCCACGGACTATTCCTGGCGATCGGTCTTCTTCTGTTCTACTGGGAACCCTTGCGCCTGAAGCTGGCGTCCTCCCGTGCCGGTCGCGAGGTGGCGCATGGTTAAGCTCGATCGTTACATCGGTGTCACCGTCTTCGTCGCGATCCTCGCGGTGCTCGGGGTGATCCTCGGCCTGGCGCTGCTGTTCGCCTTCATCGACGAACTCAACGACATCAGCGCCAGCTACGGCATCGGCGACGCCCTGCGCTTCATCTTCCTCACCGCGCCACGGCGCGCCTACGACATGCTGCCGATGGCGGCGCTGATCGGCTGCCTGGTCGGCCTCGGCACCCTGGCCAGCAACAGCGAACTGACCATCATGCGCGCGGCCGGGGTATCCCTGTCGCGGATCGTCTGGGCGGTGATGAAACCGATGCTGGTGCTGATGCTGGCCGGCATCCTGGTTGGCGAGTACGTCGCGCCCTGGACCGAGAACATCGCCCAGAGCGGCCGCGCCCTGGCCCAGGGCGGCGGCGATTCGCAAAGCTCCAAGCGCGGTCTGTGGCATCGCCAGGGGCGCGAGTACATCCACATCAACGCGGTGCAGCCCAATGGCGTGCTGTACGGCGTGACCCGCTACCGCTTCGACGAGCAGCGTGGCCTGGAATCGGCCAGTTTCGCCAAGCGCGCGCGCTTCGAGACCGATCACTGGCAACTGGAAGAGGTCACCACCACCTTGCTGCATCCGAGGGAAAAGCGTTCCGAGGTGGTCAAGCTGCCGACCGAACGCTGGGATGCCCAGCTCAGCCCGCAACTGCTGAACACTGTGGTGATGGAGCCCGAGGCGCTGTCTATCAGCGGTCTCTGGCAGTACATCCACTATCTCGCCGACCAGGGCCTGAACAACAACCGCTACTGGCTGGCGTTCTGGACCAAGGTCCTGCAACCGCTGGTGACCGCCGCGCTGGTGCTGATGGCGATTTCCTTCATCTTCGGTCCGTTGCGCTCGGTGACCCTGGGCCAGCGGATCTTCACCGGCGTGCTGGTGGGCTTCGTCTTCCGCATCGCCCAGGATCTGCTCGGACCCTCCAGCCTGGTGTTCGACTTCCCGCCGCTGCTGGCGGTGGTGATCCCCGCCTTGATCTGCGCACTGGCGGGTGTCTGGCTGCTACGCCGGGCGGGCTGACAGGCCCGGCAGGCCGGGTATGAAAAAAGGCCACCCACGGGTGGCCTTTGTGCTTCCTTGTCGCGTCGGGCTGTAGCCTGGCCGCCGGCGCGACAAAGGCCAAAACAGCGCGTTCTGCGGACCTGTTTCGCTCACTTCTTGTGAGTGTTCTTCGGCAGCCTGACCACCTGGCTCTCCGAATAGCGGTCGTGCCAGGTACGCTTGTCCTTGTCCCAGAGCATCCAGAGGAAGCCGAGGCCGAGGCACAGCCAGGAGGCGATGGCGATCATGAAGCGCAGCAGCGCCTGGAGCAGGCTGATGGCGCTGCCGTCGCGGTTCTGCACGCGCAGTCCCCAGACCTGCATGCCCAGGGTCTGGCCGTTGTGGGTCCAGAATTTGGCGAAGAAGCCGAACAGGGCGAACACCAGCAGGGTCGAGAGCAGCGGGTCGCCGATCAGCGCGCCGCGGTCGGCCAGTTCGCGCAGATGGTCGCTGCCGTAGATCAGTCGAAGGATGCCTTGCTGGTAGACCAGGGTGACCACCATCATCAGCGCCACGCAGAGCAGGAAGTCATAGAACATCGCCGCCAGGCGGCGGATCAGACCGGCAGGGGCATAGTCGCCCTGGGGAGAAAGCATGTGTTTCGGCATCGGCGTGTTCCGTGCGGGGCAAAGCCGGGGATTATACGTCCATCCGCAGCTTGCGCCGCCCACCCGGGCAACGCTTTTCCCCGGCTGTTCTAGTCTTTGCGCAGACCCCAATCATTACGAGTCTTTTCTATGCCGATTCCGGTGAAGCGAGCCAGGAGAAAGGCGCTCCGGCTGTCGTTGTCCGTGCTGGTCGGGGTGATGCCGATCGTCCTGGGGCTGCTCATCCTCTACTGGCAGGCCGAGCGAAGCCTCCAGGAGACGTCCGAGCAGGCAGCCGGGAATGCGGTGCGGCAGTTCGAACGGATGCTCGACAACGCTGCGTTGGCGGCGCGCAAGGTCATGCCGGTGGCGGGGCGTCCTTGTCCCGAGGCCGAGCTGGCGCTGCGCGAGCAAGTGGCGATCATGCCGTTCGTGCGCTCGGTCAATTTGACGCGCGACAATACGATCTATTGCACGTCGTTGTTCGGCGGCTTCGACGAGCCGGTGCGGATCGAGAACTATGTCGACGGACGCCTCCTGCTGATGCCCGGCAACCAGGTCACGCCGGACGCCGCGCTGCTGGTCCTGCGGGACTCCGACGGCAAGCGCGGGGTATTGGCGGCGATCGACGGGCGCTACTTGAGCTACGTGCTGGACCTCGTCGACCGACGTAGCCGCCAGGTGCTGGTGGTCGGTCCCAATTGGCTGGATGCCGAGGGCCGCACTCACCGCGACGCGCCGCCCACCTATGAGGTCGCCGCCGTATCGCTCGCTTCGCAGCGTTATCCGTTGCGTGTGCTGTCGGGCTTCCCCGAGGGCGAGGAGTGGCGATCGATCCGCTCGCAGAACCCGGCGATGTTCGGCCTGCTAC
Organism: Pseudomonas sp. 20-5; assembly: GCF_056782835.1. Taxonomy (NCBI): domain Bacteria; kingdom Pseudomonadati; phylum Pseudomonadota; class Gammaproteobacteria; order Pseudomonadales; family Pseudomonadaceae; genus Pseudomonas; species Pseudomonas sp. 20-5. Next base: position 1,214,195 of record NZ_CM165584.1, read on the forward strand.
TGTTCTTCGGACTGCTGGCCGGCACTCTGTGCTACTGGCTATCCAGGCGGGTCGCCTCGCCCAGCAGCGAACTGCGCCGGGCCCTGGAGGCCAACGAGTTCATTCCCTACTACCAGCCGCTGAGTCCCGGCCAGGGCGGACGCTGGATAGGCGTCGAGGTGCTCATGCGCTGGCGTCATCCGCGCGAGGGACTGATCTGGCCCGACCTGTTCATACCTTTCGCCGAGCGCTCGGGACTGATCGTACCGATGACGCGCGCGCTGATGCGCCAGGTCGCGGAAGACCTGGGCGGGCATGCCGGGAAGCTGGAGCCAGGCTTCCACATCGGTTTCAACATCAGTGCCACCCATTGCCACGAACTGGCCTTGGTGGACGACTGTCGCGAGCTGTTGGCGGCGTTTCCGCCCGGGCACATCACCCTGGTCCTGGAACTGACCGAGCGCGAGCTGATCGAGTCGAGCGAAGTCACCGACCGCCTGTTCGACGAATTGCATGCCCTGGGAGTGAAGATCGCCATCGATGATTTCGGCACTGGACATTCCAGCCTGGCCTACCTGCGCAAGTTCCAGGTGGACTGCCTGAAGATCGACCAGAGCTTCGTCGCCCGCATCGGCATCGATACTCTTTCCGGGCATATTCTCGACAGCATCGTCGAGCTGTCCGCCAAGCTCGACCTGGATATCGTCGCCGAAGGCGTGGAGACTCCCGAGCAGCGTGACTACCTGGCCGCCCGCGGGGTGGATTACCTGCAGGGCTACCTGATCGGCCGGCCGATGCCGCTGGAGAGTTTGCTTTCCAGCCTGACTGTGCAGGAGGGGCAGGACGCTTCCGTCGTCGCACTTCCGGCAGATCGAGGCTAGCGGCTACAAGTCCATCGGCGAGGGGCAGCCACTCAGCTTCTTCGTTACGGATGGGACAAAAGGCCCGCAGGTCGAGCAGGTGCAAGCCCTGCATCGCCTCTGGCACGACAAAATGCCTCGCATCCGCGGGGCTATTTTTTTGCTTCGGCTGTGGTAGATTTTTTTCGCCGAGCTGGGAAGACAGCAGTTCGGGTAAAGGCAGCGTCTCGACTCCAGCGCTGCCTTTTTTTATTTGCAGGCCGGATCAGATCGCAGACAACAAAAAACCGGCGCGAAGGCCGGTTTCTCTGCTGTCCTGTGCTCCCCCTGGAAACGCTTGGGAAGTTAGGATGGTGCTCGGGAGGGACTTAAATTAGATGTAAATCTATTTTTTATTTTGCAATACCCCCATGTCGAAAGTTGCTCGATAGCCAGGCTCACTTTGCTGGAGTGGTTACGACTCCTACAGATTGAACCGCGCCTGCATACTTACAGAAACCATGTGTTTGATCTAGAGTCTTCGTTGGGTCAGATGCCGGTCAGGAATGCGAGCTACGCTCGGCAGTGCGCAGTTGGCTGAATCGCCCCGGATTCTCTAGACACATTGCAAGCTCATTGCATGACGCTTTTCAAACTCTAGCGGTGACAGCTGATTGTTGAAACCATGTCGGCGTTTTGAGTTGTAGAACATTTCGATGTAATCGAACACATCGCTACGAGCATCTTCCCGCGTGGTGTAAATTTTCCGCTTGATCCGTTCTCGTTTCAGAAGCTGGAAAAAGCTCTCGGCCACGGCGTTGTCATGACAGTTGCCTCGACGACTCATGCTGGCAGCCAAATTGTTTGCCTTCAAAAAGCTGCGCCAATCGGAGCTGCTGTACTGGCTGCCCTGGTCGGAATGAACCATCACCTCTTGCTTCGGTTTACGCCTCCAAACCGCCATCAACAACGCATTAATAGCCAAATCACTGGTCATCTGCGCCTTCATTGACCAGCCAACGACCTGACGAGAAAAAAGATCCAACACCACCGCCAAATACAACCAGCCTTCATACGTACGAATGTAGGTGATGTCGGTTACCCAAACCTTGTTGGGTTCCACTACATCGAATTGGCGCTTCAGCAAATTGGGCGAGGCGACCGCTGGCTTACCGCCGTACTTTCCAGGGCGGCGTCGATAACCTGTCTGAGAGCGCAGTCCTTCAAGACGCATCAGCCTTGCCACACGATGGCGCCCGCAAACTTCACCGACCTCGCGCAGATCGTCATGGATTTTGCGATAGCCATAAACGGTGCCGCTCTCCAGCCAAGAATGCTTGATCAAACCCAGCAGTCGCTGGTCGTCTTTAGCGCGTGCCGATTGCGGCTCAGACAACCAGGCGTAATAACCGCTGGGATGGACCTTCAGCGTCAGGCAAAGCCGTCGAATGGAATAGTTGCCGGCTCGCTGCTTGATAAAGGCGTACCTCAACCGCACTCCTTGGCAAAGTACGCGGCGGCCTTTTTTAAGATATCTCGCTCTTCAGTGACGCGCTTTAGTTCGGCTCGCAGACGACGCAGTTCAGCGTGCTGATCATCGTCCTGCTGCCGTTCTTCTTGAGGTTTGCTGTAGCGCTTTATCCAGGCATAGAGGCTATGCGTCGACACGCCGAGACGGGCCGCTACATCAGCGACAGGCAGCTTCTTTTTGGTCACTTGATTGACTGCTTAGATTTTGAATTCTTCGGGGTAATGCGGGTTGCTCATGGCACCTCCTAATTGGCCTCAGTTTAAGGCAAAGAGGTGTCTACGAAACCCGGGGCGATTCAGAGAGCCCTCAAGCGAAGGCTAAAACCCTATCCACTACTAATCCCAGTGCGCTAAGCAAAGAGTACGGAAGCCAAAAAAGGGGAGTTCAAGGATGGTTAAGTAAGTGCCGCTCGGATAGAGTCACTAAAACTCAGAAAGCAAAAAGGCTTATATAGCGAGTTCAAGTCAAAGGCGCAAAGAGAACCTCCCTTGCTCTAGCAAACGAAATGCTATTAATAGTCGATTCGATATATTAAAATGAAAATATCCCTGTGAAAATTAACGGCTTCCCCAGTCCTTGAAAAAAGCGAAAATCAAGGAAAGGTATAAAAATTCTCGACGGCCAAAAAGAAAAATGACACCCATACAAAAAGAGGCATATATGCAAAAGCCAGAGCCAGGTCAGGCAGAGCGAGCTCCATGCGAAACTCTTCAAGAGAAGCATGAAACCAAGGAAGAGCCAAGCATCTTCCAGTCCCTCGGCATACCTCTAATTCTCAGCGAACCGTTGACCCTCGAGCAGTTGGATGCCAACAGAGCATATCTACTCGCTGATTCTCAGGGGCGTATTCTCGCTGCCAAAAATGGAAAGACAGAGTCCAGTGATTGGAATTGGGCGCAGATGGTGGATAAGGAGGAACATGGAAACTGGATATTCGGCGTTACTTTCAGTTCTCCTCCGACCCAAGAAAGCCCGTCGACAATTTTACTAGGCTGGCCATACAATCATGTCTGGCTTCATTCAAATGGTACCTTGCCCGCCAGTTGGCAGTGGGCATTCTGGGGCGGTGAAAAATACTCGAACTCCTCAACCCCAGACCTCAGGTTCTATCTAGCGAGCGATAATTCTCTTACAACGAGCGACGGAACAATGGCTCTGTGCGAAGACGATGGAGACGTCTATATAGGGAGTAAAACAAGTTACACACCTATAAGATTCACGATCCATACTTTCTTCCTTGCCAACCCTGCCATCTTTGCACTAGGCCAGGCTACCTGGCCAGACATAAGCTTTTCGCAGGTGAACGTGCAGCTAGCGAATTATGAATGCGAGCTCGTGGATGAGAATAAAATAAATTCAATATATAAAAATTTCCGCTCATCGACATCTGTTTCGTATAAAAATGATATTTTTGAGTGTGATGACTTTAGCTTTGCCTTCAAAGCCTATGCATCATTGCAGGCATACAAAGACAGTCAGACCTTGAAACTCCAGCGCGCCTATGCAGTCGGCATACTTTTCGGTGCATCCAAGACGGGAGGGGATGGTCATGCAGTCAACTTTTTCGTCAACTACTCTGGAGAGTTGAAGATTATAGAACCACAAAATGGAAAAATTTCGGATGCGGCTAGATGGGATTACACTCCGACGTTCATGATTATCTAGTCCGCAACATAGAGACCCTTTAAATCATCTAGCAGCTAGCGATAAATTACTTTCAACCTCCTGCCCAACATATAGAGTAATCGCTGCATTCCAAGCGTTCAAGCCATTTGAAGATGAGGAGTCAGATTATGGAAAGCTTTCACAAGTTGCAGGTAAATTATTCACTCAAGCAGGTGGCTCTCGTCAAGAAACATAAAAAGACTCTCAGCACCTTGAGCATCAGCCTGCTACTTAGTGTAATTGTCTCCCAAGCACTGGCGTTGCCATTGACAGAGAATAAAAAATCCGCCAAGGACAGTACTCAGTTCTGGCTGTGCGGTGCGGGTTACATAACCGATTACGCGGTTGACGAACCTTACGCCTCGAATACCATAACCACGAAAATTAAGCTGGATACTGAGGGGTTCGACCAGCCCACAGGGAACTCCTTCGACTCTTGGATAGATGGCACCGATGCAGGAAAAGTAATAACGATCGCTACGTATCCGGGAAACTGGCCCGAGGCTTGGCAAGCGCAGGCTCGACTACTTTCCACCATTCAGAACGCGATTGAAATGAGGAATCCCGTAAGGATCTACACAACAGGGGGCCCCGCGTGCTCCGGCCCTGGCGGTGATCAGGCGTTTTCCATTCGCGTCTGTTCCGACCAGGCGGTTTGCGGTGGTAAAGATGCCCCACCCCATTCAGGGAAAGAGTAACGGACCAGTCTTTGGGGCAATGTCCGGATACCTGGGTGCGAAGCGCTTCACGCCATGCGTACGAAGAGCAGCGATGGCGTGCGACGCTCCGAAATCACCGTTCGGACAGTGTGACCCTGCCGTTTCTCGTGTTATGGACAATGGATATCGGCATGACGTCGATGCTTCATTCCCATCGAGGCCCCCTCTTGCGAGCGCCTCACTTCACAGGCAGATCCTTGGCCCACAGGCGCACTGCCTTGATCCCTTCCATATGAAACGCTTGGATATCCGCTACAGCAACACCGACTAGCGGCCAGCAGCGGCCGAGGTCACTGGCGAACTGGTAATCATGAAGTGGGAGCTTGACGCCCTCGGCGGATTGTTCGACGGGATTTAACCTGTGTGTCGGACGGCTCTTTTTCTGGTTACGCCATGTTTACGCCGCCAGAAACGAAAAAGCCCGCAAAATCAAATATTTGCGGGCTTTTTTGGTGCCTCGGGAGAGACTCGAACTCTCACTCTGTCGCCAGAAACGGATTTTGAATCCGCCGCGTCTACCGATTCCGCCACCGAGGCAATGGCGGCGCAGTATAGGGAGGCGCCTACCGTTGGTCAATCGGGTTCGTGGCGGGGAAAACACATTTCCGGTAAGCTACGCGGCCTTTCGAGAGTCTCCCCATGCGTGTCGCCGATTTTCATTTCGACTTGCCCGAGGCCCTGATCGCCCGTCATCCCCTGCCTGAACGCCGCGCAAGCCGCCTGTTGGCGCTGGATGGCCCGACGGGAACCCTCGCCCACAGACAATTCGCCGATCTCCTGGACTACCTGCGTCCGGGCGACCTGATGGTGTTCAACAATACCCGGGTGATCCCGGCGCGCCTGTTCGGCCAGAAGGAATCCGGCGGCAAGCTGGAAGTCCTGGTCGAGCGCGTGCTCGACCAGCACCGGGTGCTTGCCCACATACGCGCCAGCAAGGCGCCCAAGCCCGGCACGCGGATCCTCGTCGAAGGCGGTGGCAGCGCGGAGATGCTGCAACGCCACGACGCCCTGTTCGAACTCGCGTTCGCCGAACCCGTGCTGCCTTTGCTGGAGCGGGTCGGGCACATGCCGTTGCCTCCCTATATCGACCGACCGGACGATGCGGCCGACCGCGAGCGCTACCAGACCGTCTACGCCCAGCGCGCCGGTGCGGTGGCGGCCCCGACCGCCGGCCTGCACTTCGATGAGGCGCTGCTCGAGGCGATCCGCGCGAAGGGGGTGGATACCGCCTTCGTTACCCTGCATGTCGGCGCCGGTACCTTCCAGCCGGTGCGTGTCGAGCGTATCGAGGACCATGTGATGCACCGCGAATGGCTGGAGGTCGGCCAGGACGTGGTGGACGCGGTTTCAGTCTGCCGGGCCCGCGGCGGCCGGGTAGTCGCCGTCGGCACCACCAGCGTGCGCTCGCTGGAAAGCGCGGCACGCGACGGTGAGATGAAGCCCTTCAGCGGCGACACCGACATCTTCATCTACCCGGGCCGGCCGTTCCATGTGGTCGATGCCCTGGTCACCAACTTCCACCTGCCCGAATCCACCCTGCTGATGCTGGTCTCGGCCTTCGCCGGCTACCCGGAGACCATGGCCGCCTACGCCGCGGCGGTGGCGCAGGGCTATCGCTTCTTCAGTTACGGTGATGCCATGTTCATCACCCGCAATCCCGCGCCCCGCGGACCCGAGGACTGATCCATGAGCTTCATGAACTTCGAGCTGCTGGCGACCGACGGCAAGGCCCGTCGCGGCCGCCTGACCTTCCCCCGCGGCGTGGTCGAGACCCCGGCCTTCATGCCGGTGGGCACCTACGGCACGGTGAAGGGCATGTTGCCGCGCGACATCGAGGACATCGGCGCGCAGATCATCCTCGGCAACACCTTCCATCTCTGGTTGCGCCCGGGCACCGAGGTGATCCAGCGCCACGGCGACCTGCACGACTTCATGCAGTGGAAAGGCCCGATCCTCACCGATTCCGGCGGTTTCCAGGTGTTCAGCCTGGGAGCCATGCGCAAGATCAAGGAGGAGGGCGTGACCTTCGCCTCGCCGGTGGACGGCGCCAAGGTCTTCATGGGGCCGGAGGAGTCCATGGCGGTGCAACGCGCCCTGGGCTCGGACATCGTGATGATCTTCGACGAATGCACGCCGTACCCGGCCGACCATGACGTCGCCAAGCGCTCCATGGAGCTGTCGCTGCGCTGGGCCAAGCGCTCGAAGATCGCCCATGGCGATAGCCCGTCGGCGCTGTTCGGCATCGTCCAGGGCGGTATGCACGAGGACCTGCGCCTGCGCTCGCTGGATGGCTTGCAGGAGATCGGCTTCGACGGCCTGGCCATCGGTGGTTTGTCGGTGGGCGAGCCGAAGGAAGAGATGATCCGCGTGCTCGATTTCCTGCCGCCGCAGATGCCGGCCGACAAGCCGCGCTACCTGATGGGCGTGGGCAAGCCGGAAGACCTGGTGGAAGGCGTGCGCCGCGGCGTGGACATGTTCGACTGCGTGATGCCGACGCGCAATGCGCGCAACGGCCACCTGTTCGTCGACAGCGGGGTGATCAAGATCCGCAACTCGGTACACAAGCACGACGACTCCACGCTCGACCCGACCTGCGACTGTTACACCTGCAAACATTTTTCCCGCGCCTATCTGCACCACTTGGACAAGTGCGGGGAAATGCTCGGTAGCATGCTCAATACCATCCACAACTTGCGGCATTATCAGCGGGTTATGGCTGGTTTGCGCGAGGCAATCCAACAGGGTACATTGGCCGCCTTTGTCGATGCCTTCTATGCCAAGCGCGGCCTTCCCACGCCGCCGCTGGATGCCTGACTTTCCTTTATCCAACTCTATTGCTTTGTGACAGGAGTGCTACATGAGCTTTCTAATTCCCGCTGCCTACGCCGACGCAGCCGCTCCGGCAGCCGCTGGCCCGGCCGGCACCGGTTTCGAGTGGGTCTTCCTGGTTGGTTTCCTGGTCATCTTCTACCTGATGATCTGGCGTCCCCAGGCCAAGCGCGCCAAGGAACACAAGAACCTGCTGGGCAACCTGCAAAAAGGTGACGAAGTCGTCACTTCCGGTGGTATCGCCGGCAAGGTGACCAAGGTCGCCGACGATTTCGTCGTCGTCGAGGTTTCCGACAACGTCGAGCTGAAGTTCCAGAAGGCCGCGATTGCCGCGACCCTGCCGAAAGGCACCCTGAAAGCGATCTGATTTTCACCTAAACACATGACGGGGCGCGCAAGGCGCCCCGCGTCATAACGGGCGGTGTCATGCTCAACAAGTATCCTCTGTGGAAATATCTGCTGATCCTGGCGGTCCTCGCCGTCGGGTTCATCTATTCCGCACCCAACCTCTACCCGGACGACCCGGCGGTGCAGATCAGCGGCGCCAGCACGGCGCTGCAGGTCACCCAGGCCGATGTCGACCGCGCTGCCAAGGCGCTGACCGACGCCGGTATCGCGGTGAAGGCCGACAGCCTGTCGAAGAAGGGCGGCCTGATCCGCCTGGTCAAGCAGGACGACCAGCTTCCCGCCAAGGAAGTGGTGCGCCGGACCCTGGGCGACGACTACGTGGTGGCGCTGAACCTGGCCCAGACCACTCCCGAGTGGCTGCGCAAGCTGGGCGGCAGCCCGATGAAGCTCGGCCTGGATCTGTCCGGCGGTGTGCACTTCCTGCTGGAAGTGGACATGGACAAGGCGGTCGATGCCCGCCTGAAGGTCTATGAAAGCGAAGTGAAGAGCCTGCTGCGCAAGGAGCGCGTGCGCTACCGCAGCCTGCCGATCCAGGATCGCGCGATCCAGCTCGGTTTCACCGACAGCGAATCCCTGGACAAGGCGCGCAGCCTGATCGCCAAGGACTTCCGCGATTTCGAGGTCGTGCCCGAAGAGCGCAACGGCCTGCAGGTCCTGCGCGTCGCCCTGACCCAGGCCAAACTGGCGGAAATCCGCGAATACTCCATCAAGCAGAACCTCACCACCGTCCGCAACCGGGTCAACGAGCTGGGCGTATCCGAGCCGCTGGTGCAGCGCCAGGGCGCCAATCGCATCGTGGTCGAGCTGCCGGGCGTGCAGGACACCGCGGAAGCCAAGCGAATCCTCGGCAAGACCGCCAACCTCGAATTCCGCCTGGCCGCCGAGCCGGACGCCCTCAAGTCCGCCACCGAGACCTTCGAGTTCCGCGAGCCGCGCCGGCCGCCGGTGCCGCTGGAGCGCGGGGTGATCATCACCGGCGACCAGGTCACCGACGCCAGCGCCAGTTTCGACGAGAACGGCCGCCCGCAGGTGAACATCCGCCTGGATGGCCATGGCGGCGAGCTGATGAACCGCGCCACCCGCAACAACGTCGGCCGCAGCATGGCGGTGGTGTTCATCGAGCAGAAGCCGGTGACCCGCTACACCAAGCAGATGGTCGATGGCGTCGAGAAGGAGGTCGCGGTTCCGGCGTTCAAGGAAGAGAAGCAGATCATCAGCCTGGCGACCATCCAGTCGCCGCTGGGCAACCAGTTCCGTATCACCGGCCTCGATGGCCCGGGCGAGTCCTCCGAGCTGGCCCTGCTGCTGCGTGCCGGCGGCCTGGCTGCGCCGATGTACTTCGCCGAAGAACGCACCATCGGCCCGAGCCTGGGGGCGGACAACATCGCCAAGGGTATCGATGCGTCGCTCTGGGGCATGCTCTTCGTATCGCTGTTCATCATCGTCATCTACCGTTTCTTCGGCGTGATCGCCACCGTTGCGCTGGCTTTCAACATGGTCATGCTGGTGGCGCTGATGTCGATCCTCGGCGCGACCCTGACCCTGCCGGGCATCGCCGGTATCGTGCTGACCATGGGCATGGCGGTGGACGCCAACGTGCTGATCTTCTCGCGGATACGCGAGGAACTGGCCAATGGCATGTCGGTCCAGAGGGCGATCCACGAAGGCTTCAACCGTGCCTTCACCGCGATCCTCGACGCCAACCTGACCTCGCTGCTGGTCGGCGGCATCCTCTACGCCATGGGCACCGGCCCGGTGAAAGGATTTGCCGTGACCATGTCGCTCGGCATCATCACCTCGATGTTCACGGCCATCATGGTCACCCGCGCAATGGTCAACCTGATCTTCGGCGGGCGTGACTTCAAGAAGCTGTGGATCTAAGGGGACTGAGATGAATATCAAGATCGGTACCATCAACTTCATGGGCATCCGCAACGTCGCGTTTGCCGTCACCCTGATCCTGACCGTCATCGCCCTGGGCAGCTGGTTCACCAAGGGCATCAACTTCGGCCTCGACTTCACCGGCGGTACGCTGATCGAGCTGACCTACGAACAACCGGCCGATCTCGGCAAGGTGCGTGGTCAACTGGTCGGCGCCGGCTATGAGGACGCCGTGGTGCAGAGCTTCGGCGACGCCCGCGACGTGCTGGTGCGGATGCCCAGCGAGGACCCGGAACTGGGCAAGAAGGTCGCTACCGCCTTGCAGCAGGCCGATGCCGGCAACCCGGCGAACCTGAAGCGGGTCGAGTACGTCGGCCCGCAGGTGGGTGAAGAACTGCGCGACCAGGGCGGCCTCGGCATGCTCCTGGCGCTGGGCGGCATCCTGCTGTACGTCGGCTTCCGCTTCCAGTGGAAGTTCGCCCTCGGTGCGATCCTCTCGCTGGTGCACGATGCGATCATCGTGATGGGCGTGCTGTCGTTCTTCCAGGTGACCTTCGACCTGACCGTCCTCGCCGCTGTGCTGGCGGTGGTCGGTTACTCGCTGAACGACACCATCGTGATCTTCGACCGGGTGCGCGAGAACTTCCGCGTGCTGCGCAAGGCCGATCTGGTCGAGAACCTGAACATCTCCACCAGCCAGACCCTGTTGCGTACCATCGCCACCTCGGTTTCCACGCTGCTGGCTATCGCCGCGCTGCTGTTCTTCGGCGGCGACAATCTGTTCGGTTTCTCCATCGCCCTGTTCGTCGGTGTAATGGCGGGTACCTACTCGTCGATCTACATCGCCAACGTGGTATTGATCTGGCTGAACCTGACCAGCGAGGACCTGATCCCGCCGCAGGCCAAGGACACCGTCGACGATCGCCCCTGAGGCGCTCTGGTTCGGCACTCCGGCGCCTGCCGGTCACTCGAGGACTCCCGCTTTTGGCGGGAGTTTTCGTATCTGCGCCAACGAAACGTTTGTCGGGAGCCTGGAACTTGGTGGTTTTTGCCCAGTCCTAGGCAAGGCAAAGGGCGAACATAGCCCGCATTGGATGAAAGCCAGGAGGTACATGTGAACAAGTCGATGCTCGTCGGGGCCGTTCTGGGTGCCGTAGGCGTGACCGCAGGTGGCGCGGTAGCCACCTATAGCCTGGTGGATCGCGGTCCCGACTACGCCGAGGTCGTCGCTGTCCAGCCGGTCAAGGAAACCATCAAGACGCCGCGCCAGGTCTGCAAGGACGTGGCCGTGACCCGCCAGCGTCCGGTCAAGGACCAGCACCAGATCGCCGGTACTGCCATTGGTGCGGTGGTCGGCGGCTTGCTGGGCAACCAGATCGGCGGCGGTACCGGCAAGAAGATCGCCACCGTGGCCGGCGCCGTCGGCGGCGGCTACGCCGGCAACAAGGTGCAGGAAGGCATGCAGGAGCGTGACACCTACACCACCACCGAAACCCGCTGCAGCACCGTGCACGACAGCAGCGAGAAGGTCGTCGGCTATGACGTGAAGTACATGCTCGACGGCAAGGCCGGGCAGATCCGCATGGAGCGCGATCCGGGCAGCCAGATCCCGGTCGACAAGAATGGCCGGCTGATCCTCAGCCAGGGCGAAACGCTGCGCTGAGCCTGACTGTCGCAATGATGCACAAGGGCGCCCGCGGGCGCCCTTGTGCATTTTCATGGAGATGAAAAACCCGGCGCCAGGCCGGGTTCTTCGTCAGCGGCGGATCAGCGCTTCAGCGACGGCGGCAGGTGCGGCTGGATGGTGGTCAGCAGTGCCTTGAAGCATTTGGTGTTGCCGGCGACGATGTGACCCTTCTCGAGGAATTCGTGGCTGCCGGTGAAGTCGCTCACCAGGCCGCCGGCTTCCTGTACCAGCAGGGCGCCTGCCGCCATGTCCCATTCGGACAGGCCGAATTCCCAGAAGGCGTCGTAGCGTCCGGCGGCGACGTAGGCCAGGTCCAGACTGGCGGCGCCGGCGCGGCGGATGCCGGCGGTCTGGCCGACCAGGCTGCGGAACATGTTCAGGTAGTTGTCGAGATTGTCGATCTGGTTGTCGCGGAACGGGAACCCGGTGCCGAGCAGGGCGCCTTCCAGGCTCTTGCGGCCGCTGACGCGCAGGCGGCGACCGTTGAGGGCGGCGCCGCGACCGCGGCTGGCGGTGAATTCTTCCTGGCGTACCGGGTCGAGGACCACGGCGTGCTCCAGGCGGCCCTTGTACTTGCAGGCGATGCTCACGGCGAAGTGCGGTACGCCATGGATGAAGTTGGTGGTGCCGTCCAGCGGATCGATCACCCAGAGGTAATCGGCGCCCTCGCCGCTGCCTTCGATGAAGCCGCCTTCCTCGCCCATGATCGCGTGAGTCGGATAGGCCTTGCGCAGCGCGGCGACGATGGTCTGCTCGGCGGCGCGATCGACTTCGGTGACGTAGTCCTTGGCATCCTTCTCGTTGACCGAGATGACATCCAGGCGTTCGATGGAGCGGAAAATCAGTTCACCGGCGCTGCGAGCGGCGCGCAGGGCGATATTCAGCATAGGCTGCATGGAGAGGTCACCTGGGTCGTTAAAGAAAGCCGGCCATTCTAGCAGAAACCGATGGCGTTTGAAGGGCGACCTGTCGGCCGCATGGTATAAAGCTGACCTCTGCTGTAGGATTTCACACCCTTCAGTAACTTGGCGTTGGAGAGCATCGGCGTTGCTCGACCGTATTCGTGTGGTGTTGGTCAACACCAGTCATCCCGGCAACATCGGCGGGGCGGCCCGTGCCATGAAGAACATGGGCCTGTCGCAACTGGTGCTGGTGCAGCCGGAAAGCTTTCCCCACGGCGACGCGGTGGCGCGGGCTTCCGGCGCCACCGACATCCTCGACGCCGCAAGGGTGGTGGACACCCTGGAAGAGGCCCTGAGCGGCTGCAGCGTGGTGCTCGGCACCAGCGCCCGCGACCGGCGGATTCCCTGGCCGCTGCTGGATCCGCGCGAGTGCGCGACGACCTGCCTGGAGCACCTGGAGGCGAATGGCGAGGTGGCCCTGGTATTCGGGCGCGAATATGCGGGTTTGACCAACGAAGAATTGCAGCGCTGCCAGTTCCATGTGCATATCCCCTCCGATCCCGAGTTCGGCTCGCTGAACCTGGCGGCCGCGGTCCAGGTGCTCACCTACGAGGTGCGCATGGCGTGGCTGGCGGCCCAGGGCAAGCCGACCAAGATGGAAAAGTTCGAGTCCACCTCGATGCTCAACACCGAGCTGGTGACGGCCGACGAGCTGGAACTCTATTACGCGCATCTGGAGAGGACGCTGATCGATATCGGCTTCCTCGATCCGGAGAAGCCGCGCCACCTGATGTCGCGGTTGCGGCGCCTGTATGGGCGCAGCGCGATCAGCAAGCTGGAAATGAATATCCTGCGCGGGATCCTGACCGAAACCCAGAAGGTGGCCCGAGGCCTGTCCTACAAGCGGAGTGACGACTGATGTTCGAACGTGTGCGTGAAGATATCCAAAGCGTATTCCACCGTGATCCGGCGGCTCGCAACGCACTCGAGGTCCTCACCTGTTATCCGGGCCTGCACGCCGTCTGGCTGCATCGGCTGGCCCACGGCTTGTGGACGTCCGGCTGGAAGTGGCTGGCGCGCCTGGTGTCCAATTTCGGCCGCTGGATGACCGGCATCGAGATCCACCCGGGGGCCAGGATCGGCCGGCGCTTCTTCATCGACCACGGCATGGGCATCGTCATCGGCGAAACCGCCGAGATCGGCGACGACGTCACCCTCTATCAGGGCGTTACCCTGGGCGGCACCACCTGGAACAAGGGCAAGCGCCACCCCACCCTCGGCAACAACGTAGTGGTCGGTGCCGGTGCCAAGGTGCTCGGCCCGTTCACCGTCGGCGAGGGCGCCAAGGTCGGCTCCAACGCCGTGGTGACCAAGGAAGTCCCGCCGGGTGCCACCGTGGTCGGCATTCCCGGGCGGATCATCATGCGCGAGGACTCCGAGCAGCAGGCCAAGCGCCAGGCGATGGCGGAGAAGCTCGGCTTCGATGCCTATGGGGTCAGCCAGGACATGCCGGACCCGGTGGCGCGTGCCATTGGTCAGTTGCTCGATCACCTGCAGGCCGTCGACGGCCGGCTCGAGGGCATGTGCCAGGCGCTCACCGCCCTGGGTAGCGACTACTGCGCGAAGGACCTGCCGGTATTGCGCGAGGAAGATTTCGCCGGAGTCAAGGACGAGGACGGCAATCCGGCCGCGTAATGCGCGGCCGGCGGCTTTCTGCTAGCATGTAGCGCCCTGAATTTGCCTAATCCTGAGTAATTTGATCGGTCTTATAGTTGACCTAATTACTCGGATAAGAGCATAATCCGCGTCAACCCCGAATGATCCCGATGGGAAAAGCCCATGCGTCTGACCACCAAAGGCCGCTACGCCGTAACCGCCATGCTCGACCTGGCGCTGCATGCTCAGCAAGGTCCGGTCTCGCTGGCCGATATCTCCGAACGCCAAGGCATTTCCCTGTCCTATCTCGAACAGCTGTTCGCCAAGTTGCGCCGTGGCAACCTGGTGACCAGCGTGCGCGGCCCGGGCGGCGGCTACCAGCTGTCCCGCCATATGTCGGGCATCCATGTGGCGCAGGTGATCGACGCGGTCAACGAATCCGTCGATGCGACCCGCTGCCAGGGGCAGGGCGATTGCCACTCCGGCGATACCTGTCTGACCCACCACCTGTGGTGCGACCTCAGTTTGCAGATCCATGAGTTCCTCAGCGGCATCAGCCTGGCCGATCTGGTCAGCCGCCAGGAGGTCCAGGAGGTCGCGCTGCGCCAGGACGAACGCCGTTGCTCAGGCAAGACGCCTCGTCTCGACAAGATTGAAGCGTCCGCCATCGACTGAGCAGGGCGCCAGCCTGTAGGAGTTACCTGATGAAATTGCCGATCTACCTCGATTACTCCGCGACCACTCCCGTCGATCCCCGCGTCGCCCAGAAAATGAGCGAATGCCTGCTGATGGACGGCAACTTCGGCAACCCGGCTTCGCGTTCCCACGTGTTCGGCTGGAAAGCCGAAGAAGCCGTGGAGAACGCCCGTCGCCAGGTGGCCGAACTGGTCAACGCCGATCCCCGCGAGATCGTCTGGACCTCCGGCGCCACCGAGTCCGACAACCTGGCGATCAAGGGCGTCGCGCACTTCTACTCGGGCAAGGGCAAGCACATCATCACCTCGAAGATCGAGCACAAGGCGGTCCTCGACACCTGCCGCCAGCTGGAGCGCGAAGGTTTCGAAGTGACCTACCTGGAGCCGGGCGAAGATGGCCTGATCACTCCTGCTCTGGTCGAGGCGGCGCTGCGTGACGACACCATCCTGGTCTCGGTCATGCACGTGAACAACGAGATCGGCACCGTCAACGACATCGCCGCCATCGGCGAGCTGACCCGCTCCCGCGGCGTGCTGTTCCACGTCGACGCCGCACAGTCGACCGGCAAGGTCGAGATCGACCTGGACAAGCTCAAGGTCGACCTGATGTCCTTCTCCGCGCACAAGACCTACGGCCCGAAAGGCATTGGCGCGCTCTACGTCCGGCGCAAGCCGCGCGTCCGCATCGAGGGTCAGATGCACGGTGGCGGCCATGAGCGCGGCATGCGTTCCGGCACCCTGGCCACCCACCAGATCGTCGGCATGGGCGAGGCGTTCCGCATCGCCAAGGAAGAAATGGCCCAGGAGAACGCCCGCGTGCTGGCGCTCCGCGACCGCTTCTTCGCGCAGATCGACGGCCTGGAAGAGCTCTACATCAACGGCAGCATGACCTCCCGCGTCCCGCACAACCTCAACGTCAGCTTCAACTACGTCGAGGGCGAGTCGCTGATCATGGCGCTCAAGGACCTCGCGGTCTCCTCCGGTTCGGCCTGTACCTCGGCGTCCCTGGAACCGTCCTACGTATTGCGCGCCCTGGGCCGCAACGACGAACTGGCGCATAGCTCTATCCGCTTCACCTTCGGTCGCTTCACCACCGAGGAAGAGATCGACTATGCCGCGAAGAAGGTGGTCGAGGCCGTTTCCAAGCTGCGCGAACTGTCGCCGCTGTGGGATATGTACAAAGAGGGCGTCGACCTGTCCCAGGTCGAATGGCAGGCGCACTGAGCGCCTCGTGCCCCGGAAAAACGTGAGGATTAGCCATGGCATATAGCGAAAAGGTCATCGACCACTACGAAAACCCGCGCAACGTCGGCAAGCTCGACGCTGCCGATCCCAACGTCGGCACCGGCATGGTCGGCGCGCCGGCCTGCGGCGACGTGATGCGCCTGCAGATCAAGGTCAACGAGCAGGGCGTGATCGAAGACGCCAAGTTCAAGACCTACGGTTGCGGTTCCGCGATCGCCTCCAGCTCCCTCGCCACCGAGTGGATGAAGGGCAAGACCCTGGACGAGGCGGAAACCATCAAGAACACCACCATCGCCGAAGAGCTGGCCCTGCCGCCGGTGAAGATCCACTGCTCCGTTCTCGCCGAAGACGCCATCAAGGCCGCCGTTCGCGACTACAAGCAGAAGAAGGGTTTGCTCTAAGCCGCTCGTGACGAGTAAGGAGTTGCAATGGCCATCAGCATGACCGAAGCCGCCGCCAAACACGTGCAGCGCTCCCTCGAGGGGCGCGGCAAGGGCGAGGGTATCCGTCTTGGCGTGCGCACCACTGGCTGTTCCGGGCTTGCCTATGTCCTCGAATTCGTCGATGAACTGGCGGCCGAGGACCTGGTCTTCGAGAGCCATGGCGTGAAGGTCATCATCGACCCGAAAAGCCTGGTCTATCTCGATGGCACCGAGCTGGACTTCACTCGCGAAGGGCTCAACGAAGGCTTCAAGTTCAACAATCCCAACGTTCGTGGCGAATGCGGCTGCGGCGAAAGCTTCAACGTCTGAGGCCGGCGTGGGTAAACCCTGTCATTTCGCCCAGTTCGACCTGCAACCGGCTTTCCTGGTCGATCTCGACGAGCTCGGCCAGCGCTATCGCGAGTTGGTGCGCAGCGTCCATCCTGACCGTTTCGCCGACGCTCCCGAGCGCGAGCAGCGTCTCGCCCTGGAACGCGCGGCGCAACTGAACGAGGCCTACCAGACCCTGAAGAGCGCTCCGCGCCGGGCCCTGTACCTGTTGACCCTGAGTGGTCACGAGTTGCCCTTGGAGGCTACGGTGCAGGATCCGGAGTTTCTCCTGCAGCAGATGCAGCTGCGCGAGGAACTGGAGGAGTTGCAGGACAGCGCCGACCTGGCCGGCGTGGCGACTTTCAAGCGTCGGCTCAAGGCCGCCCAGGCCGAGCTGGAGTGTGAGTTCGCCGCGTGCTGGGACGATGCGCAGCGCCGCGAAGAGGCCGAACGCCTGGTCCGTCGCATGCAGTTCCTCGACAAGCTCGCGCAGGAAGTGCGCCAGCTGGAAGAGCGACTCGACGATTAATCCCTGCGGCCCCCGGGCCGCACCCCATAGTTAAGACAGAGCATGGCCCTACTGCAGATCGCCGAGCCCGGTCAGAGTCCCAAGCCCCATGAGCGTCGCCTGGCGGTTGGGATCGACCTGGGTACCACCAATTCGCTGGTCGCCGCGGTGCGTAGCGGCGTCGCCGAGCCCTTGCCGGATGCGCAGGGACGCCTGATCCTGCCTTCCGCGGTGCGTTATCACGCCGAGCGGGCGGAAGTGGGCGAGAGCGCCCGCGCGGCCGCCGCGGAGGATCCCTTCAATACCGTCATTTCGGTCAAGCGCCTGATGGGGCGCGGCCTGGAGGACGTCAAGCAACTGGGCGAGCAATTGCCCTACCGCTTCCGCCAGGGCGAGTCGCACATGCCCTTCATCGAGACCGTACAGGGGTTGAAGAGTCCTGTGGAAGTCTCGGCGGACATCCTGCGTGAGCTGCGCCAGCGCGCCGAAACCACCCTCGGTGGCGAGCTGGTGGGTGCGGTGATCACTGTGCCGGCCTATTTCGACGACGCCCAGCGCCAGGCTACCAAGGATGCCGCGCGCCTGGCCGGACTGAACGTCCTGCGCCTGCTCAACGAGCCGACCGCCGCCGCCGTGGCCTACGGCCTGGACAAGGGCGCGGAAGGCCTGGTGGCCATCTATGACCTGGGTGGCGGAACCTTCGACATTTCCATCCTGCGCCTGACCCGCGGTGTCTTCGAAGTCCTGGCCACCGGCGGCGATACGGCCCTGGGTGGCGACGACTTCGACCATGCCATCGCTGGCTGGGTGATCGAGCAGGCTGGCCTTTCTGCCGATCTGGACCCGGGCAGCCAGCGGCAGTTGCTGCAAATCGCCTGTGCGGCCAAGGAGCGTCTTACCGACGAGGCGTCGGTCCGGGTCGCCTATGGCGACTGGAGCGGCGAGCTGAGCCGGGCGACGCTCGACGAGTTGATCGAGCCGTTCGTCGCTCGCAGCCTGAAGTCCTGCCGCCGAGCGGTGCGCGACTCCGGTGTCGATCTGGAAGAAATCCGCTCGGTGGTGATGGTCGGCGGCTCGACCCGCGTGCCCCGTGTGCGCACGGCGGTTGGCGAGTTGTTCGGCTGCGAGCCGCTGACCGATATCGATCCGGACCAGGTGGTCGCCATCGGCGCGGCCATCCAGGCCGATGCCCTGGCCGGCAACAAGCGCGGCGAGGAATTGCTGCTGCTGGACGTCATTCCGCTGTCGCTCGGCCTGGAAACCATGGGCGGGCTGATGGAGAAGGTGATTCCGCGCAATACCACCATCCCGGTGGCGCGCGCCCAGGAGTTCACCACCTACAAGGACGGCCAGACGGCCATGATGATCCACGTGCTGCAGGGCGAGCGCGAGCTGGTGAAGGATTGTCGTTCGCTGGCGCGCTTCGAGCTGCGCGGCATTCCGCCGATGGTGGCGGGCGCGGCGAAAATCCGGGTGACCTTCCAGGTCGACGCCGACGGCTTGCTCGGCGTGTCCGCACGCGAACTGAGTTCCGGCGTCGAGGCCAGCATCCAGGTCAAGCCGTCCTATGGGCTGACCGACGGCGAGATCGCGCGGATGCTCAAGGACTCCTTCGACTACGCCGGCGACGACAAGGCTGCCCGCGCCCTGCGCGAACAGCAGGTCGAGGCGCAGCGGCTGCTGGAGGCCGTGCAGTCGGCGCTGGACGTCGACGGCGAGCGGCTCCTGGACGAAGAGGAGCGCCTGGCCATCGCGGCGCAGATGGACACTTTGCGTGAACTGGCCGGTGGTAGCGACACCGCGGCCATCGAGAACCAGATCAAGCGCCTGTCCCAGGTGACCGACGCTTTCGCCGCACGGCGGATGGACGCGACCGTCAAGGCCGCGCTCTCCGGCCGCCGGCTCAACGAAATCGAGGAATAAGCGAAGATGCCGCAGATCGTGATTCTGCCCCATGCCGATCACTGCCCCGAGGGGGCGGTATTCGAGGCGAAGCCCGGCGAAACCATCCTGGATGCCGCGTTGCGCAATGGCATCGAGATCGAGCATGCCTGTGAGAAATCCTGCGCCTGCACGACCTGCCACGTAATCGTCCGCGAAGGCCTCGACTCCATGGAGCCGTCCGACGAACTCGAAGACGACATGCTGGACAAGGCCTGGGGCCTGGAGCCCGATTCGCGGCTATCCTGCCAGGCAGTGGTGGCCGACGAAGACCTGGTGGTCGAGATTCCCAAGTACACCATCAACCAGGTGTCGGAAGGCCACTGAGCCCGGCGGTAGTAGAGGAGCGTGCAATGAGCCTGAAATGGACCGATGTGCTGGAAATCGCCATCCAGCTCGACGAAAGCAAGCCGGAGGTCGATCCGCGATACGTCAACTTCGTCGATCTGCGGCGCTGGGTGGTGGAACTTCCAGAGTTCTCCGACGATCCTCAGCGTAGCGGGGAGAAAGTCCTGGAGGCCATCCAGGCCGCCTGGATCGAGGAACGGGACTAGCCATAGGCCCGCCCTACGCATTTGCCGGGAACCCGCGTATAATTCGCGGGTTTTATTTTAGGTAAGGCCTGAAATCGCCCGCGGGCGCATTCCAGGCTAGGCGCGCCGGGCCCGATGCCAGGCGCAGCCACGCTGATTCCGGCCCTTTCGGGCCGTTTTCGTCAGCGTCCTGAACGAATCACGGCGTCCCGCCCCGCTGGCGGGGCCGCCCATGCTAGACAACCTTGTTTCGGAGTTTTACCAATGGCACTGCAACGCACCCTGTCCATCATCAAGCCGGACGCCGTTTCCAAGAACGTGATCGGCGAAATCCTGACCCGCTTCGAGAAAGCCGGCCTGCGCGTCGTCGCCGCTAAAATGGTTCAGCTGTCCGAGCGTGAAGCCGGTGGCTTCTATGCCGAGCACAAAGAGCGTCCGTTCTTCAAGGACCTGGTTTCCTTCATGACTTCCGGTCCGGTTGTAGTCCAGGTCCTGGAAGGCGAGGACGCCATCGCCAAGAACCGCGAGCTGATGGGCGCCACCGATCCGAAGAAAGCCGACGCCGGTACCATCCGCGCCGACTTCGCCGTCTCCATCGACGAGAACGCCGTCCACGGTTCCGATTCCGAAGCTTCCGCCGCTCGCGAGATCGCCTATTTCTTCGCGGCTACCGAAGTCTGCGAGCGCATTCGCTGATCGAGCGTGGGTGAGGGTGAAACCATGACAACGACCACCGCCGGCAAGGTGAACCTGCTGGGCCTGACCCAGCCGCAGCTGGAACAGTTCTTCGAGTCCATCGGCGAGAAGCGTTTCCGGGCCGGCCAGGTCATGAAGTGGATTCACCACTTTGGCGTCGACGATTTCGACGCCATGACCAACGTCGGCAAGGCCTTGCGCGAAAAGCTCAAGGCCTCAGCCGAGATACGCGGTCCCGAGATCGTCAGCCAGGATATTTCCGCCGACGGCACCCGCAAGTGGGTGGTCCGGGTGGCGTCCGGCAGTTGCGTCGAGACCGTGTACATCCCCCAGGGCGGACGCGGCACCCTGTGCGTGTCCTCCCAGGCGGGCTGCGCCCTGGATTGCAGTTTCTGCTCCACCGGCAAGCAGGGTTTCAACAGCGACCTCACCGCCGCCGAGGTGATCGGCCAGGTGTGGATCGCCAACAAGTCGTTCGGTACCGTTCCGGCCAAGATCGACCGCGCCATCACCAATGTCGTGATGATGGGCATGGGCGAGCCGCTGCTGAACTTCGACAACGTGGTCGCCGCCATGAACATCATGATGGACGACCTCGGCTACGGTATTTCCAAGCGCAAGGTGACCCTGTCCACCTCCGGCGTGGTGCCGATGATCGACAAGCTCGGCGAGGTGATCGACGTGTCCCTGGCCCTGTCGCTGCACGCACCGAACGACGAGTTGCGCAACAAGCTGGTGCCGATCAACAAGAAATATCCGCTGGGCATGCTGCTGGATGCCTGCCGCCGGTATATTTCCCGGCTCGGCGAGAAGCGCGTGCTGACCGTCGAATACACCCTGCTCAAGGATGTCAACGATCAGCCCGAGCATGCTGAGCAGATGATCGCATTGCTGAAAGACACGCCTTGCAAGATCAACCTGATTCCGTTTAATCCATTCCCGCACTCCGGCTACGAGCGCCCGAGCAACAATGCCATCCGGCGTTTCCAGGACATGTTGCACAAGGGCGGCTTCAACGTGACCGTGCGTACCACCCGCGGCGACGACATCGACGCGGCCTGTGGCCAACTGGTTGGTCAGGTCATGGATCGTACCCGCCGGAGCGAACGTTATATTGCCGTGCGCCAACTGGCCGAGTCCGAGTCGGCGGCGAATCGAAATTGAGTGAGAGGAGGGTTCCGATGACTGTACGCGCCGCGCTGGTGTTCCTGTTGGCAGTTGGGCTGACAGGCTGCGTGACGAGCGGAGATCAGAATCCCCTGAAAACCGACAAGGGCCGTGACGAGGCGCGCGACGCCTATATCCAGCTTGGCCTCGGCTATCTCCAGCGGGGGAACACCGAGCAGGCCAAGGTGCCGCTGCGCAAGGCCCTCGAGATCGACCCTTCCAGCGCCGACGCGCACGCCGCGCTGGCGGTGGTATTCCAGACCGAGATGGAGCCCAAGCTGGCCGACGAGGAGTACCGCAAGGCGCTCGCCAGCGATAGCCGCAATGCCCGGGTACTGAACAACTACGGCGGTTTCCTCTACGAGCAGAAGCGCTACGAGGAGGCCTACCAGCGTCTCCTGGAGGCCAGCCAGGACACCCTCTATCCCGAGCGCTCGCGGGTCTTCGAGAACCTCGGCCTGGTTTCGCTGCAAATGAAGAAACCGGCCCAGGCCAAGGAGTACTTCGAGAAATCCCTGCGTCTGAACCGTAACCAGCCCAGCGTCGCGCTGGAGATGGCCGACCTGCTCTACAAGGAGCGCGAGTACGTGCCGGCTCGCCAGTACTATGATCTCTTTGCCCAGGGCGGCGGGCAGAACGCCCGCAGTCTGTTGCTGGGCATTCGTCTCGCGAAGGTCTTCGAAGACCGCGACACGGCCGCCAGCTATGGCCTGCAGTTGAAACGCCTGTACCCAGGCTCTCCCGAATATCAGGAATTCCAGGCGGAAAAATGATGAAAGCGCCGCAGCCCGAAGTCGTAGCCACCGCTTCCCGTCAGAACCCCGGGGAAACCCTGCGCCAGGCGCGCGAGCAGAAGGGCCTGTCGCTGTCGCAGGTGGCCGGGCAACTGAACCTGACCGAGAATTCGCTGCGTCAGCTGGAAAACGGCGCGTTCGACAAGCTGCCGGGACACACCTTCTCGCGCGGTTACATCCGCGCCTACGCCAAGCTCATGGGCCTCGACCAGGCCGAGCTGGTCAACAGCTTCGACCATTTCACCGGCACCAATGCCAGCGGCAGCACCGTACAGAGCCTGGGACGGGTCGCCGAGCCGGTGCGCCTGTCGCGCAACGTGCTGCGTATCGTCAGCCTGTTGCTGCTCGCCCTGCTGATCGGCTTCGGCTACTTCTGGTGGCAGGAGCATTCCGCGCGCACGCCGGAAACCGCCGGTCTGAGCCTTGAGCATGTCGAAGTGGAAAGCGCCGACGGCACCACCGAGATCCATACCCTGGACGAGCCTGAAGACCAGGCGGTGATCGAAGCGCAGAAGGAAGGCGAGCAAGCGCCCGCCGAGGTTTCTCCGGAAGTCGCTGCCCAGGCCGAGGGAGCGCCGCCGGTGGCGAGCGAGGGCGCGCAGGTTCCCGCCGCTCCGGCCCAGGGCACCCCCGCCGCACCCCAGCAGCCCGTTACCGCCGCGCCTGCCGGCACGGCTCCCGCTCCCGGTACTGCTCCAGCCGTTCCAGCGACGGCCAGTCCGGCCGCCCCGCCAGCGCCGAGCGAACCTGCCGCCGCGCCCGTGGTGGCCGGCGAGGGCCAGGGGGTGGTCAAGGTACAGTTCGTCGCCGATTGCTGGACCCAGGTCACCGACGCCAACGGCAAGGTCCTGGTCAGCGCGCTGAAGCGCAAGGGCGACAGCCTGGAACTGGCCGGCAAGGCCCCGCTGGAGCTGCGCCTCGGTTTCGCTCGCGGCGCCCAGGTCAGCTACAACGGCCAGCCGGTGGACGTGACCCCCTTCGTCCGCGGCGAAACGGCCCGTCTGAAGGTAGGACAATGAGCATTCATAGCGCTTCTCCGATCATTCGCCGCAAGTCTCGGAAAATCTGGGTCGGCAACGTCCCGGTGGGCGGCGACGCGCCGATCGCCGTGCAGAGCATGACCAACACCGAGACCTGCGACGTCGCTGCCACCGTCGCGCAGATCCGCCGCCTGGAAGATGCCGGTGCGGACATCGTGCGGGTTTCCGTCCCCGACATGGACGCCGCCGAGGCGTTCGGCAAGATCAAGCAGCAGGTCAACGTGCCGCTGGTCGCCGACATCCACTTCGACTATCGCATCGCCCTGCGCGTCGCCGAGCTGGGAGTGGACTGCCTGCGCATCAATCCGGGCAACATCGGTCGCGAGGACCGGGTCAAGGCCGTGGTCGACGCCGCGCGCGAGCGCAACATCCCGATCCGTATCGGCGTCAATGCCGGTTCGCTGGAAAAGGACCTGCAGAAGAAATACGGCGAACCGACCCCGGAAGCCCTGCTCGAATCGGCCATGCGCCACGTCGATCATCTCGACAAGCTGGACTTCCAGAACTTCAAGGTCAGCGTCAAGGCCTCCGACGTCTTCATGGCCGTCGCCGCCTATCGCCTGCTGGCCAGGCAGATCGAGCAGCCCCTGCACCTGGGCATCACCGAGGCCGGCGGCCTGCGCTCCGGCACGGTGAAGTCGGCGGTGGGGCTGGGCATGCTCCTGGCCGAGGGAATCGGCGACACCATCCGGATTTCCCTGGCTGCCGATCCGGTCGAGGAGATCAAGGTCGGTTTCGACATCCTCAAGTCCCTGCACCTGCGCTCCCGTGGCATCAACTTCATCGCCTGCCCGAGCTGTTCGCGGCAGAACTTCGACGTGGTGAAGACCATGAACGAGCTGGAAGGGCGCCTGGAGGACCTGCTGGTACCGATGGACGTGGCCGTGATCGGTTGCGTCGTCAACGGTCCGGGCGAAGCCAAGGAGGCCCATGTCGGCCTCACCGGCGGCACTCCGAACCTGGTGTATATCGACGGCAAGCCGTCGCAGAAACTGACCAACGACAACCTGGTGGACGAGCTGGAACGGCTGATCCGCCAGAAGGCGGCCGAGAAGGCCGAAGCCGATGCGAGCCTGATCGCCCGCGGCTGACCCGTTTAAGGACCCTACGTGAGCAAGTCCCTGCAAGCCATTCGTGGCATGAACGACATCCTGCCGGAGCAGACTCCGGCCTGGCGCTATCTGGAACGCACCTTCGCCGGCCTGCTGGACGGCTACGGCTACAGCGAGATCCGCCTGCCCATCCTCGAGTTCACCGAACTCTTCGCCCGCGGCATCGGCGAAGGCACCGACGTGGTCGACAAGGAGATGTACACCTTCCTCGACCGCAACGGCGAATCCCTGACCATGCGTCCGGAAGGTACCGCCGGTTGCGTGCGCGCCGTGCTGGAGCACGGCCTGAGCGGCGGTGGTCAAGTGCAGAAGCTCTGGTACACCGGGCCGATGTTCCGTTACGAGAAACCGCAGAAAGGTCGCTACCGGCAGTTCCACCAGATCGGCGTGGAAGTCTTCAACCTGCCCGGTCCGGACATCGACGCCGAGTTGATCATCCTCACCTGGCGCCTGTGGCAGAAGCTCGGCATGGCCGACGCGGTGACCCTGCAGCTCAACACCCTCGGTTCCAGCGAGGCCCGCGCACGCTATCGCGAGGCCCTGGTGGCCTATCTGCAGGAGCGCTTCGAGCAACTCGACGAAGACAGCCAGCGGCGCATGACCACCAATCCGCTGCGAATCCTCGACAGCAAGGTGGAGAGCACCCAGGCATTGCTGGTCGGCGCGCCGACCCTGCACGACTATCTCGACGAAGAATCGATCGCCCACTTCGAGGGTCTCAAGGCCCGCCTGGATGCTGTCGGACTGCGCTACGAAATCAACCAGAAGCTGGTGCGCGGCCTGGACTATTACTGCCGCACGGCTTTCGAGTGGGTCACCGACAAGCTTGGCGCCCAGGGCACCGTTTGCGGCGGTGGCCGCTACGACGGGCTGGTCAGCCAGTTCGGCGGCAAGCCGACTCCGGGCGTCGGTTTCGCCATGGGCGTGGAACGCCTGGTGCTGCTGCTGGAAACCTTGGGGGTGATCCCCGCCGAACTGAACCGTCCGGCCGACCTCTATGTCTGCACCTTCGGCGAACCGGCCGAGCTGGCCGCCCTGACCCTGGCCGAACAGTTGCGCAGCGCCATTCCCGGCATACGCCTGCTGGTCAACGCCGGCGCCGGCAGCTTCAAGAGTCAGTTCAAGAAGGCCGACAAGAGCGGCGCGCGCTTTGCCCTGATCCTCGGGGAGGACGAGGTGGCCAATCGCGTGGTAGGTTTCAAGCCCCTGCGTGACGAGGGCGAGCAACAAAGCATTGCCTGGGATGCTCTGCCCGAGCACCTGGCAGCCTGTCTGGCACAGGCTTGAGAACATAAAGAATAGGAGTGATTGGGGTGACATCGCGTACCGAAGACGAAGACCTGGCGCAGATCAAGGACTGGTGGCAGCGCAACGGCAAGCCGCTGGTCACCGGCGGCATCCTCGCGCTGGCAGTGGTATTCGGCTGGCAGGCCTGGCAGAAGTACCAGACCAACCAGGCGCAGGGCGCCTCGATCGTCTACCAGCAACTGATCGAAACCGCGCTGAATCCGGCCGGCCAGCCGGATCCGGCGAAGGTGGCGGAGCTGGCTGGCAAGCTGAAGAGCGAGTTCGGCGGCACCCATTATGCCCAGTACGGCAGCCTGTTCGTGGCCAAGGTCGCGGTCGACAGCGGCAAGCTGGATGACGCCGTTGCCGAGCTGAAGGCGGTCATGGACAAGCCGGCCGACGCCACCCTCGGCGAACTGGCGCGGCAGCGCCTGGCCCGGGTCCTGGCGGCCCAGGGCAAGGTCGAGGAAGGCCTGAAGCTGCTCGATGGCGATGCCGACAAGGCCTACGTCTCGACCCGCGAGGAGCTCAGGGGCGACCTGCTGGTGCAGCTCAAGCGCACCGACGAGGCGCGCGCGGCCTACGAGAAAGCCAAGCAGTCGCTGCCCGAAGACGGTGCCGGCGATGCCCTGCAGATCAAGCTCGACGACCTGTCCAAGGGAGAGGCCTGAGATGGTGCAATGGAAACACGCGGCGCTGCTCGCCCTGGCCCTGGCGGTCGTGGGTTGCAGCAGCAACAGCAAGAAGGAACTCCCGCCCGCCGAACTGACCGACTTCAAAGAGGAAGTCGTGTTGAGCAAGCAGTGGAGCCGCTCGGTCGGTGATGGCCAGGGTGACCTGTACAACCTGCTCGAACCGGCCGTCGATGGTTCCACCATCTACGCCGCGTCCGCCGAAGGGCGGGTGATGGCGATCCAGCGCGAGACCGGCGACGTGCTCTGGAAGAAGGACCTCGAGCGTCCGGTTTCCGGCGGTGTCGGCGTTGGCTACGGCCTGGTGCTGGTGGGTACCCTGCGCGGTGACGTGATCGCCCTCGACGAAGCCACCGGCAAGAAGAAGTGGACCAAGCGAGTCAACAGCGAAGTGCTGTCGGCGCCGGCCACCAACGGCGACGTGGTGGTGGTGCAGACCCAGGACGACAAGCTGATCGGCCTCGATGCGGCCAGCGGCGACCAGCGCTGGATCTACGAAAGCACCGTGCCGGTGCTGACCCTGCGCGGCACCGGCGCGCCGCTGATCGCCGGCAACATGGCCCTGGCCGGCCTGGCCAGCGGCAAGGTGGTGGCGGTCGACGTACAGCGCGGCCTGCCGATCTGGGAGCAGCGGGTAGCGATTCCCCAGGGGCGTTCCGAACTGGATCGCGTGGTGGACATCGACGGCGGCCTCCTGCTGTCCGGCGACACCCTCTACGTGGTCAGCTACCAGGGCCGTGCCGCGGCGCTGGACGTGAACAGCGGCCGCCTGCTCTGGCAGCGCGAAGCGTCGAGCTACGTCGGCGTCGCCGAAGGCTTCGGCAATATCTACGTCAGCCAGGCCAGCGGTTCGGTGGAAGGCCTGGACTCGCGCGGTGCCTCTTCGCTGTGGAACAACGACGCCCTGGCGCGTCGCCAACTGTCGGCTCCTGCGGTGTTCTCCAGCAACGTGGTGGTCGGCGACCTGGAAGGCTACGTGCATCTGCTGAGCCAGGTGGACGGTCGCTTCGTCGGTCGCGAGCGGGTCGACAGCGATGGCGTGCGGGTTCGTCCGCTGGTGGTCGGGAGCTGGATGTACGTGTTCGGCAACGGTGGCAAGCTCGTCGCCTACACCATCCGCTAGACTGGGTTTCAAGTGTCCGGCCGCTGCCGTCCGACGTCAGCGGCCTTTGTGTTTTCTGAATTCTCGTGGAGAGCCGCATGGTTCCCGTTATTGCCCTGGTGGGTCGCCCGAACGTCGGCAAGTCCACTCTGTTCAACCGCCTGACCAAGTCGCGCGACGCCATCGTGGCGGAGTACGCAGGCCTGACTCGCGATCGCCAGTACGGCGAGGCGCGCTGGCAGGGCCGCACCTATATCGTCATCGATACCGGAGGCATCTCCGGCGATGAGGAAGGCATTGATGCGAAAATGGCCGAGCAATCGTTGCAGGCCATCGAGGAGGCGGATGCCGTCCTGTTCCTGGTCGATTCGCGCGCCGGCATGACCGCCGCCGACCAGATGATCGCCGAGCACCTGCGCAAGCGGAACAAGCGCAGCTTCCTGATCGCCAACAAGGTCGACACCATCGATCCCGATCTCGCTCGCGCCGAGTTCAGCCCGCTGGGCCTGGGCGATGCGCTGCCGATCGCCGCCGCCCACGGTCGCGGCATCAACCATATGCTGCAGGAAGCCCTGGGGATCTTCCCCAAGGACAACGCGGAGGAAGAGGGCGAGGGTGAGCCGGCGAGCGAAGAGGTCGCCGAAGGCGAGGAACCGACCCGGATTCCCGGTCCCAGCGAGAAGGACGGGATCAAGATTGCCATCATCGGCCGGCCCAACGTGGGCAAGTCGACCCTGGTCAACCGCATGCTCGGCGAAGAGCGGGTGATCGTCTACGACCAGGCCGGCACCACCCGCGACAGCATCTACATCCCGTTCGAGCGCAACGAGGAGAAGTACACCCTGATCGACACCGCTGGCGTGCGGCGTCGCGGCAAGATCTTCGAGGCGGTGGAAAAGTTCTCGGTGGTGAAGACCCTCCAGGCGATCCAGGACGCCAACGTGGTGATCTTCGTCATGGACGCCCGCGAAGGGGTGGTCGAGCACGACCTCAACCTGCTCGGCTTCGTCCTCGAGACCGGCCGTGCCCTGGTCATCGCCCTGAACAAGTGGGATGGCATGGAGGCGGCCGAGCGTGACTACGTGAAGACCGAACTGGAGCGGCGCCTGCTGTTCGTCGACTTCGCCGACATCCATTTCATTTCGGCCCTGCATGGCACCGGCGTCGGCCATCTCTACAAGTCGGTCCAGGAGTCCTTCCGTTCGGCGGTGACCCGCTGGCCGACCAGCCGCCTGACCAGCATCCTCGAGGACGCCGTGCAGGTGCACCAGCCGCCGATGGTCAACGGTCGCCGGATCAAGCTGCGCTACGCCCACCTGGGCGGCGCCAATCCGCCGCTGATCGTGATCCACGGCAACCAGGTGGACGCGGTGCCGAAGGCCTATACCCGCTACCTGGAGAAGACCTACCGGCGGGTATTGAAGCTGGTCGGTACGCCGATCCGCATCGAGTACAAGGGCGGCGAGAACCCCTACGAGGGCAAGAAGAACTCGCTCACCGCGCGCCAGGTCAACAAGAAGCGCCGGCTGATGTCGCACCACAAGAAAGCCGAGAAGAAGAAGAAGGACAAGCGCCGCTGAGGGTGGCGTTTCCTTCGTCGAAAGGCCCGGCAGGGATCCCTGTCGGGCCTTTTTCATTGGCCGCGGCTGTAGCCCGCGGGACGAACCAGGCCGCCGGCGTTGACCGCCGATTCCCTGTCGTGGCGACGAATGATCGCGAGGTGGTTATTCGTCCTGCGCCATCGCCTGGCGCATATTCCCCTCTGACCTGAAGCGGTCACGGTTTTTTCTAAGGCGTGCCCCTGCAGCGTCGCTCCCGGATCGGCTATCCTGCCCTGCCACCCGTCTGGCCGGGCTGTCGTCCGGCGAGTCTCTGCAGGAAGTCCCGATGATTCAGAGCAAGCTGCCGAATGTCGGCACCACCATCTTCACCCGCATGTCGCAACTGGCCGCCGAGTGTGGCGCGATCAACCTCTCCCAGGGCTTTCCCGATTTCGACGGCCCGCCGGAGTTGCGCGAGGCGGTAGGCAGGCATATCGCCGCCGGGCACAACCAGTACGCGCCGATGACCGGCTTGCCGGCCCTGCGCGAGCAGGTGGCGAAGAAGATCGAGCAGTTCTATGGATGCCGGGTGAGCGCCGACAGCGAGGTGACCATCACGCCGGGGGCGACCGAGGCGATCTTCAGCGCGATCCAGGCGCTGGTCCATCCGGGCGACGAAGTGGTGGTGCTCGACCCGTCCTACGACAGCTACGAACCCTCCGTGCAACTCGCCGGCGGGCGTTGCGTGCACGTGCCGCTGGCGCTGCCGGACTTCTCCATCGACTGGCAGCGCATGGCCGAGGCCATCGGGCCGCGTACCCGGCTGGTCATCATCAATACCCCGCACAACCCCAGCGGCGCGCTGATCAGCCGCGAGGAACTGGACCGCCTGGCCGCGCTGATCCGCGACCGGGATATCTATCTGATCAGCGACGAGGTCTACGAGCACCTGGTGTTCGACGGTGTCGCCCATACCAGCGTGCTGTCCCACGACGAGTTGTATCCGCGTTCCTTCGTGGTCAGTTCGTTCGGCAAGACCTACCACGTCACCGGCTGGAAGACCGGCTACGTGGTCGCGCCGCCGGCGCTCAGCGCGGAGCTGCGCAAGGTTCACCAGTACGTCAACTTCTGTGGCGTCACGCCGCTGCAATGGGCATTGGCGGACTACATGGCCGGCCATCCGGAGCACTTGCGGCAATTGCCCGGCTTCTACCAGGCCAAGCGCGACCTGTTCTGCGACCTGCTGCTGGACTCTCGCTTCCGTTTTACCCGTGCGCCGGGCACCTACTTCCAGTGCGTGGACTATTCGGCCATCCGTCCGGACCTGGACGACGTGGCCATGGCCGAGTGGCTGACCCGCGAACACGGAGTGGCGGCGATCCCGGTTTCGGTGTTTTATGAAAAGGCTCCGGACGCCATGCGGCTGGTCCGGTTCTGTTACGCCAAACGCGAGGAGACGCTGCGTCAGGCAGCGGAAAAGCTATGCGCGATCTGACGGTTCTGCCGGACCTGGACATCGCCC
This sequence comes from Pseudomonas sp. 20-5, assembly GCF_056782835.1. NCBI lineage: Bacteria > Pseudomonadati > Pseudomonadota > Gammaproteobacteria > Pseudomonadales > Pseudomonadaceae > Pseudomonas > Pseudomonas sp. 20-5. Next base: position 1,244,918 of record NZ_CM165584.1, read on the forward strand.
TGGTCCAATCCTCCCTGGTCTGGCACGACGCCCAGGCCAACCGCGAGCATTTCGCCGCCCTGCTGGAGAGCGCCGCCGGTGCCGACCTGGTGGTCCTCCCGGAGATGTTCACCACGGGTTTCAGCATGGCTTCGGCCGAGCAGGCCGAGCCCGAACTGGGGCCGACCCATGCCTGGCTGCTGGAGCAGGCCCGGCGCCTTGGCGCGGTGGTCACCGGCAGCCTGATCGTCCAGCTCGCCGACGGCAGCCATCGCAACCGCCTGCTCTGGGCGCGTCCGGACGGCGAGATGCTGCACTACGACAAGCGCCATCTGTTCCGCATGGCCGGCGAACACGAGCACTACAGTCCCGGCGAACGCCAGGAACTGTTCGAACTCAAGGGCTGGCGGGTGCGCCCGCTGATCTGCTACGACCTGCGTTTCCCGGTGTGGAGCCGCGACCCGCACGACACCGACCTGTTGCTCTACACCGCCAACTGGCCCGCGCCTCGTCGACAGCACTGGAACCGCCTGCTGCCGGCGCGGGCGATCGAGAACCTTTGCTACGTGGTGGCGGTGAACCGTATCGGCGAAGACGGCAACGCCTTGCGCTACGCTGGGGATAGCCAGGTCCTGGACTTCCAGGGCGACAGCCTGTTCAACGCGGCGGACGCCGACGGCGTGTTCCGCGTCCGGCTGGACGCGGCGGCACTGGCGGCCTATCGCCAGCGTTTCCCGGCCTACATGGACGCGGATCGCTTCGAAATCCATCCTTGAGTGCCGGAACGTCCGCTTCCGGTCGATGTCCGAGGCCATGACCCGGTGCTGCGCATGATGGCGCAGTGCCGGGAATGGAGTTACCCGTATCCCGCGGCGCCGCGCCGTGGGCATCAGATCAGGAGGAAGACCAATGGGACTGCTCGATTCGATTCTCGGTTCGGCGCTGGGTGGCTCTGAAGGACAGGGAGGTGCTCGCGATCCGAAAGTGGCCCTGTTGATCGGGCTGGTGACCATGCTGATGTCGCGCCAAAGCGGTGCGGCACAGGGCGGTGGCGATGGCGGTGGTCTGCTCGGTTCGCTGGGCAGCATCCTTGGCGGCGCCGGCGGCGGGGCCGCGAGCGGCGGGCTGGGTGGCGTCCTCGGCGATCTGCTCGGTGGCGCCGCGGGCGGTGCCGGGCAGGCGGCGCCGGGCGTGGAGGCCGGCTCACTGGGCGGACTCGGCGGGTTGTTCCAGATGCTCCAGAACGCAGGCCTGGGCGATGCCCTGAATTCCTGGATCGGCGGTGGGCCGAACCAGTCGGTGTCGGCGGCGGACATTTCCCGGGTCTTCGGCGACGGTCAATTGCAGCAACTGGCTGACTCCGCCGGAGTCAGCCAGGGCGAGGCGGCCGAACACCTGAGCAGCCTGCTGCCGGAACTGGTCAACAAGCTGACGCCGGACGGCCAGGCGCCGCAGGGCGACCTGGACATCGGTTCGCTGCTGGCGCGCTTCAGCTAAGGCTTTCCCGTCGATGCGGAGCGGATAGCCGCGATACGGTTATCCGCTCCACTCAACGGGGCGAGGCCGCCCTCGACGGCAGGTCGGTCAATAGGCGCTGGCGCTGTCCAGGCGGTGGATCGCCTGTTCGTCGAGCTTCAGGTGGGTGGCGGCGATCAGGTCGTCGAGCTGTTCCAGGCTGGTGGCGCTGGCGATCGGCGCGGTCACCGTCGGACGAGCGATGAGCCAGGCCAGGGCGACCTGGGTCGGGTTGGCGTTGTACTGCTCGGCCACTTCGTCGAGCGCCGCGAGGATGGCCACGCCGCGCTCGTTGAGATAACCCTTCACCTTCTCTCCCCGGGCTCGCCCGGCGGTGTCGGCCTGGTTGCGGTACTTGCCGCTGAGGAAGCCGCTGGCCAGCGAGTAGTAGCTGATCACCCCGATACCGAGTTCTTCCACCGTCGGCTCCAGGTTGGTCTCGTAGTCGGCGCGATCGTACAGGTTGTATTCGGGTTGCAGGCTCTGGTAGCTCGGCAGGTTAAGCCGGGCGCTGACCTGGCGTGCTTCGAGGAGGCGCCGGGCGTCGTAGTTGGAGGCGCCGATGACCCGTACCTTGCCTTTCTTGATCAGTTCGCCATAGGTGGAAAGGGTTTCCTCCAGGTCGGTGTGGGGATCGTCGGTGTGCGACTGGTAGAGGTCCAGGTAGTCGGTCTGCAGGCGTCGTAGCGAGCGCTCCAGGGCCTGCTCGATATAGGCGGCGGAGAGACCTTTGTGGCCATTGCCCATGTCCATCCCGACCTTGCTGGCGATCACCATGCGGTCGCGTTTGCCGGTGCGTTTCAGCCACTTGCCGATGAGGGTTTCCGACTCGCCGCCCTGGTGCCCGGGAACCCAGCGCGAATAGACGTCGGCGGTGTCGATGCAGTTCAGGCCGGCGTCGAGCAGGGCGTCCAGCAGCCTGAAGGAGGTGCTTTCGTCGGCAGTCCAGCCGAAGACGTTGCCGCCGAATACCAGTGCCGGTATCTCCAGGCCGGAGTTGCCGAGTTTGCGTGTGGTCATGCGTCATCCCTCCTGAGTGCGGTCCTGTGTGGGCGCTTTCGTTCGCACGTCTTGCTGTGACTCCCGGCGGGCGCGGAATGTTCAGCCGGCGCGCAGCGTCCTATAGACTCTGCCGGTTGCCGGGATTTTCCAATGCCGGCCCTGGTAAAGCTTCAGTAAATATCCGCAGGGAGCACACGCATGAACAGCGACACCGAGAATCCGTTCCGCCCACCGGAGGCCCGCCTGGACGAGCCTGACGCCACCCATGGCGAGCCGCTGTACAGGCTTTCCGCGATCGGTCTGGGTACCTTCATCGGCACGCCCCTGGCCGGTGCCTTCCTCGCGGCGGTGAATCTCCGTCGCCTGGGACGGGCGCAGGAAGTCGGGAAAACCTGGCTGGTCGGCCTCTGCCTGTTTGTCCTGCTGCCAGTTCTGGGCGCGATATTGCCGGAGAACATCCCCTCGATCGGCTTCACGGTGGCGCAGATATTCGGCATGGTCTACTACGCCAAATCAGCCTTCGGTCCGGCCCTGGACAGCCACAAGGCAGCGGGCGGAGCGTTCATTTCCAACTGGCGGGCGGCGGGGATCGGCCTGCTGTTCATGTTGGTGGTCCTGTCGGTAGCGATCCCGGTGGTGATGCTGGTGGTGTGAGGGGCAGCCCGCGCTTTGCCTTATCATGAGTTCTTTATCCGCGATGACTGGCCATGACTACACAACGCTACCTGCTCGATGAACTGGAAACCGCCGACATGCTCGAGATCGACGGTCTGCACGCCTGGCGCTTCGAACTCAACGAGAACCTGCTGGACCAGGCGGACCTGGCGGCGGAAGCCGACCAGCCGTTCGCCAGCGAAGACTGGGTGCTGGCGGTGGAAAGCCTGGATGGACGCACCCGTCGCGAGTGGCGTTTTTCCTACAACGCGGTGATGGAAGCCGAGCCCCAGGCCGATGGCGAGTCCTGGCGCCTGACCACAGGGGAGGGGGCGTACCAGCTCCGTTGCCTGGGAGCGGTCAGCGCCAGCGGCGAGGATGAGTGAAGCGACTCAGCTGAAAGATGCCCATGAAAAAAGGGAGCCGCCTGGCTCCCTTTTTCCCTTCCGTGCCGGTCAGGCCGCCTTGGCCTCGGCCTGGGTCACCGCGCGGTTCAGCGCGCTGAACAGGGCGCGGAAGCTGGCGGTGGTAATGTTCTCGTCGATGCCGATGCCGTGCAGCGGGCGCTGGCCCTCCAGGCGGATCTCGATATAGGCCGCGGCCTTGGCATTGGCGCCGGCGCCGATGGCGTGCTCATGGTAGTCCATGATTTCCGCCTTGACCGGCAGGGCGGCCACCAAGGCTTCCAGCGGTCCCTTGCCGATCCCGCGCCAGTGCTGCTTCTCGCCGTCGAAGGAGACTTCCAGGTCGACGGCGCTGGTGCCGTTCTCTTCCTGCAGGCGATGGCTGGCGAGGACGTAGGGCGAGGTCGCCTTGAGGTATTCGTTTTCCAGCAGCGAGTAGATCTGTTGTGCGGTCATTTCCAGGCCGAGACGGTCGGTCTCGCCTTGCACTACCTGGCTGAACTCGATCTGCATGCGCCGCGGCAGGCTGATGCCGTACTCCTGTTCGAGCAGGAAGGTGATGCCGCCCTTGCCGGACTGGCTGTTGACCCGGATCACCGCTTCGTAGTCGCGGCCGATGTCGGCCGGATCGATCGGCAGGTACGGCACTTCCCAGATCGCGTCTTCCTTCTGCTGGGCGAAGCCCTTGCGAATGGCATCCTGGTGCGAGCCGGAGAAAGCGGTATGGACCAGGTCGCCGACATATGGATGGCGCGGGTGGACCGGCAACTGGTTGCACTCTTCGACCACCTTGCGCACCGCGTCGATGTCGGAGAAGTCCAGTTGCGGATGCAGGCCCTGGGTGTACATGTTCAAGGCCAGGGTCACCAGGTCGACGTTGCCGGTGCGCTCGCCGTTGCCGAACAGGCAACCTTCGACGCGGTCGGCGCCGGCCATCAGGCCCAGCTCGGTGGCGGCCACGCCGGTGCCACGGTCGTTGTGGGTGTGCAGGCTGATGATCACGCTGTCACGCTTGTCGACGTGGCGGCCGAACCATTCGATCTGGTCGGCGTAGACGTTCGGCGTGGCGCACTCCACGGTGGCCGGCAGGTTGAGGATGATCTTGTTGTCCGGGGTCGGTTGCCAGACGTCGATCACCGCGTTGCAGACCTCCACCGAGAACTCCAGCTCGGTAGAGCTGAAGATTTCCGGCGAGTACTGGAACGACCACTGGGTATCCGGTTGCTCGGCGGCCAGCTTCTTGATCAGTTTCGCGGCGTTGGTGGCGATGTCCACGACGCCCTGCTTGTCCTGGTTGAAGACGATGCGGCGGAACGACGGGGCGGTGGCGTTGTAGACGTGGACGATGGCCTTCTTCGCCCCGCGCAGGGATTCGAAGGTGCGGGTGATCAGGTCTTCGCGGGCCTGGGTCAGCACCTGGATGGTGACGTCGTCCGGGATGTGGTTGCCTTCGATCAACTCGCGGACGAAGTTGAAGTCGGTATCGGAAGCCGACGGGAAGGCCACTTCGATCTGCTTCAGGCCGACCTGCACCAGGGTCTTGAAGAATCGCATCTTCTTCGCCGCGTCCATCGGTTCGATCAGCGACTGGTTGCCGTCGCGCAGGTCGGAACTGCACCAGATCGGCACCTCGGTGATGGTCTTCGACGGCCAGGTGCGGTCGGGCAGATTGATGGCCGGGAATGGGCGGTATTTCTGCGAAGGGTCTTTCAACATGCTCATGGGGCTAATCCTTTGGAGTCGGTTCCTGGGCCGGCGGGGCCAGGCGAACGCAGTGACGAGATGAAGAGAAGCGTCGCTCAGCCACGCAGTCGCGGGCTGACCAGGCACAGGCAGGCGTGTTGGCGGAGCAGGATGAGGGTGTGTGGTGTTTTCATGCGTACCACACTAGTGAGACTGCATTTGAATGGCAAGCATTAAAGGAAAATTAGTAGAATTTCCCATTTGTGCGGCTTTTGTGGGTTTTTATTCTTTCTCGGCGGTGAAAGCTTGTCCTCGATTGCGCCGCCGGCACGCTCTCCGCAACGGAAAATTCTGCGGCCCCATGCCGCAGAAGAGCCAGCCGCCCTTGTGCGATCATTTCGTTCCCCGTGCCTGGGGCGTATAACGACAGGCGCATTCTTCTTTTCGGCATGACCCGGCGCGAGCGGCCATCCGGCCCGCTACGCGGTGGTCTTCATTCAAGACGGCGGGAGTCGCAGGTGGCGACCACTCTGAAACGACAAGGCATCGGTGCATGGCTGGCTCTGTTCGCCATGCTGATGATCTTCGTCGGGCCGCTGATCTCCCAGTCGATGCCGATGGACCACCCGATGCCGATGGGTGTGGGGATGGGCCACGAAGGCATGTCCCACGAGAACATGGACCATGGCGACATGGCCCATGCCGGCTGTTCCGATACCCAGCGCTCCGTCGTCCATGCCGGCATGCCGGGGATGGGCGGCGAGGAAGGCAATCGCCTGGCCAGCGACGTGCTCTGGGAGAAGTGCGGTTATTGCAGCCTGTTGTTCCACAGCCCGCCGCTCACCGAAGACGCCTGCCTGGCGCTGTTCTCCGTTCCCTTCGCGACGGCGCCCGCCGTCGCTTTCCTGAACGAGGCGTTCGTCGCCTCGCCGGTGTTTCCCGGCGCCCGTACCCGTGCTCCGCCGTTCCTGATCGCCTGACCTCTTTCAATCCGATAGCCGCCGCTTCCTGGGGGCACCGGCGCGTCTTCGCCGCGCCGGTGACGCGAGCCTGGCCGGGTGCCTGCTCGCCGTGGGGGCGGGGCGGAAGTCACATAGATCATGGAAAAACGTATGTCTACTCAACAACGAGCGGCCGGCAACGCCTGCCCGACCGCCGCTTTCAGCTTCGACCCTGCCCGTCTCGCACAACGCCGCCGCTGGGCGGGAGCCTTCGCCGCACTGTGCGGCCTGGCCCTGTCTCCTTCGGCGCTCCTGGCCGAGGAACACTCACAGCACCAGGATCACGCCGTGGAGCTGGCGCCGAGCGTGGTCACCGGAGTCGCCCAGAGTTCGCCGCTGACCATCGTCACCAATCCCAAGGAGCCGCGCCAACCGGTGCCGGCCAGCGATGGGGCCGACTACCTGAAGACCATTCCCGGCTTCGCGGTGATCCGCAACGGCGGCAGCAACGGCGACCCGGTGCTGCGCGGGATGTTCGGTTCGCGCCTGAACATCCTCACCAACGGCGGCATGATGCTCGGTGCCTGTCCGAACCGGATGGACGCGCCGACCTCCTACATCTCGCCGGAAACCTACGACAAGCTCACCGTGATCAAGGGCCCGCAGACGGTGCTCTGGGGGCCGGGCGCGTCGGCCGGGACGATCCTCTTCGAGCGTGAGCCGGAGCGCTTCGGCGAACTCGGCTCGCGGGTCAACGCCAGCCTGCTGGCCGGCTCCAATGGCCGCTTCGACAAGGTGCTGGACGCCGCCGCCGGCAACCGGCTCGGCTACCTGCGCTTCACCGGCAACCACGCGCAGTCCGACGATTACGAGGACGGCGCCGGGAATACCGTGCCGTCGCGCTGGAAGAAGTGGAACGGCGACGTCGCGGTCGGCTGGACCCCCGACGAGGACACCCTGATCGAACTCACCGCCGGCAAGGGCGACGGCGAGGCACGCTACGCCGGGCGCGGCATGGACGGCTCGCAGTTCAAGCGCGAGAGCCTGGGCCTGCGCTTCGTCAAATCGAACGTCAGCGATGTGCTGGAGAAGGTCGAGGCACAGGTCTACTACAACTACGCCGACCACATCATGGACAACTTCCGCCTGCGCACTCCCGACCCATCCAGCATGATGCCCATGCCGATGGCGTCCCAGGTGGACCGACGCACCCTCGGCGGTCGCCTGGCGGCCACCTGGCGCTGGGACGACTTCAAGCTGGTCACCGGGGTCGACGCCATGCGCAACGAGCACCGGGCGCGCGGCTCCAAGTACGACATGATGACCGACTACTACACCGACGCCGACCAGTTCCCCTGGAACAAGGACGCGGTGTTCCACAACTACGGGGCCTTCGGCGAACTGACCTGGTTCGCCGCCGAGCGCGACCGGCTGATCGGCGGGTTGCGCCTGGACCGCGCCTCGGTCAAGGACTACCGGCAGACCCTGAAGTCCGGGCACATGGGCCACGCCATGGCCAACCCGACGGCCAACGACACCCGCGCCGATACCCTGCCCAGCGGCTTCGTGCGCTACGAGCACGACCTCGCCGACTCGCCGACCACCCTCTACGCCGGCCTCGGCCATGCCGAGCGCTTCCCCGACTACTGGGAGCTGTTCTCGCCCAAGCGCGGGCCGAACGGGTCGGTCAACGCCTTCGACAAGATCAAGCCGGAAAAGACCACCCAGCTCGACTTCGGCCTCCAGTACAACGGCGACAAGCTGCAGGCCTGGGCCTCCGGCTACGTCGGGGTGGTCCAGGACTTCATCCTGTTCAGCTATCGCGAGGGCATGATGGGTTCCTCGACCCAGGCGACCAACGTTGACGCGCGGATCATGGGCGGCGAGCTGGGCGCTTCCTACCAGCTCACCGGCAACTGGAAGACCGACGCCAGCCTGGCCTATGCCTGGGGCAAGAACAGCTCGGACGACCGCGCGCTGCCGCAGATCCCGCCGCTGGAAGCGCGCTTCGGCCTGACCTACGAGGAAGGCGACTGGAGTGCCGGCAGCCTGTGGCGGGTGGTCGCGCCGCAGAATCGCATCGCCAGGGACCAGGGCAACGTGGTCGGCAAGGACTTCGACAAGAGCGCCGGCTTCGGCGTCTTCTCGCTCAACGGCGCCTACCGGGTGACTCGCAACGTCAAGCTGAGCGCCGGTGTCGATAACCTGTTCGACAAGGATTACACCGAGCACCTGAACAAGGCCGGCGACGCCGGCTTCGGTTTCTCCGCCAACGAAACGGTTCCAGAGCCGGGCCGGACCTTCTGGACCAAGGTCGACTTCAGCTTCTGAACCTTCAACGAGGCCCCGTCCAGCGGGGCCCGCCTTGCCTGTGTGCGCTCCGATGAGGTGATCCATGCAATCGAACGAAAAGAACGGCCGTGACTTCTACGCGCTGGCCTGGCGCTGGCATTTCTACGCTGGCCTGTTCGTCGCGCCCTTCATGATCCTGCTGGCGCTGACCGGAATCGTCTACCTGTTCAAGCCGCAACTGGATGCGCTGCTCTATCCGCAACTGCTGCGGGTCGAGGCCGGTGCGCAGATGCGCAGCGCCGACCAGTTGCTCGCCGGGGTGCGCCAGGCGCACCCGCAGGCCGCCGTCAGCCAGTACCTGCCGCCGAGCGAGGCGGGGCGCAGCGCGCAATTCGTGATTGGCGAAGAGGGCAGGCAATGGAACCTCTTCGTCGATCCCTACAGCGGACGCGAACTCGGCCGCCAGGATGCGCAGCTGAATCTCCAGGCGGTGGCCCGGGCACTGCATGGCGAGCTGATGGTCGGGACCGTCGGCGACCGGCTGATCGAGCTGGCCGCCGGCTGGGGCATCGTCCTGGTGGTCTCCGGTCTCTATCTGTGGTGGCCGCGCGGGCGGGCGGCGAGCGCGCTGTTCTGGCCGCGCCTGCACCTGCGCGGACGACCGCTGTGGCGCGAGCTACATGTGCTCGCCGGTTTCTGGGGCAGCCTGCTGTTGCTCTTCATGCTGCTCAGCGGGATGACTTGGACCGGCTACTGGGGCAAGCAGTTCGCCGATGTCTGGAACCGCTTCCCGGCGGCGATGTGGAACGATGTGCCGACCTCCGACATGCAGGCCGGTAGCCTCAACAGCGCGTCGCGCCAGCAGGTGCCCTGGCCGCTGGAGAACACTCCGCTGCCGCGCTCGCAGCCGCCGGCGGCCGACGCCCATGCCGAGCATCGCGGGCATTCCGCCCAGGCCGGGCACGCGATGCCGATGGACATGCCGATGCCGGCGGGCATCCCTCTGCAAAGGGTGGTGGATATCGCCCGCGAGCGCGGCGTGGCGGCGGGCTACGGGATCGCCCTGCCGAGCGGGATGGAGGGGGTCTACACGATTTCCGTGTTCCCCGACGATCCGCGCCACGACGCCACCCTGCACATCGACCAGTACAGCGGCAAGGTTCTCGCCGACGTGCGTTGGCAGGACTACAACGCGGTGGCGAGGAGCGTGCAGATGGGCGTCGTGCTGCACGAAGGCAAGCTCTTCGGCCTCGGCAACCAGTTGCTGATGCTCGCGGTCTGCCTGGCGATCCTGCTCAGCTCGGCGAGCGGCCTGTGGATCTGGTGGAAGCGCAAGCCGGCCGGACGCCTTGGCGTGCCGCCGCTGCGCCACGAGCTGCCGCGCTGGAAGAGTGGCATCGCCATCATGCTGGCGCTGGGCGTGGCCTTCCCGTTGGTGGGGGCCTCGCTCCTGCTGGTCTGGGCGCTGGACTGGTTGGTGCTGTCGCGGCTGCCGGCGGTTCGCCGGGTCCTGGCTTGAGACCTGCTGCCCGGCGCTCAGTCGAGGTCGAGCTGGCGGGTCTTCCAGAGTGCCGCCAGCAACAGCACGCAGAGCAGCGCCTCGGCGCCGAGCCAGAGGAAGGTGGTTAGCGCCGGCGAGGCGTCGATCAGCACACCGTAGAGGCGCGCCGCGCCGCCGCTGGCGATCACCGCCAGGGCGGCGAGCAGGCCGAGCACCAGGTAGCGGGGGCGCAGGGCGGCATAGCCGAGCAGCAGCCCGATGCCGAAGCTGGTGCCGCCGTAGCTGGCGCGCAGGTCGGTGAGGGCGGCGGGGGTGAGCGGTTCGCCGCTGGTGAGCAGGGAGGCGAGCGGGCCGGGGAAGAAGACGAAGCCCAGGCCGAGGACCACGAACAGTGCCGAGCACAGCCAGAGCAGGCGAAGCGGGTGAGTCATGCGGTGTCTCCCTTGGTCATGAAAGGGGCGCATCGACGCGCCCCCTGTTCCTTCTGACCTCAGCCGGTGCCGCGTTGCTCACTTCTCAGGGCTGGAAGGCACCGATGAAGATTGCCGGGTCGACTCGCGCGTCGTTCAGGCTGACGTTCCAGTGCATGTGCGGTCCGGTGGCCCTGCCGGTGGCGCCGACCTTGCCGAGTACGCCGCCGCGCGGCACCTGCTGGCCGAGCTTCACGTCGATCTTCGACAGGTGGCAGAACATGCTGATGAAGCCCTGGCCATGGTCGACGAACACCGTCTTGCCATTGAAGAAGTAGTCGCCGATGAGGATCACCTTGCCGGCCGCCGGCGCCTTGATCGGCGTACCGGCCGGTACCGCGAAGTCTAGACCGGAATGCGGGTTGCGCTCTTCGCCGTTGAAGAAGCGGCGCAGGCCGAAGGGGCTGGAGAGCGGACCGTCGACCGGCTTGTCGAGCATCAGGTTGCTGGGCAGGCCGGGACTGAAGCGGCGGTAGGCGGCGGTCTGCTCGGCGAGTTCGCGTTCGATGCGCTTGAGGTCTTCCGGCAGCGGATTGACCTGGCGCTTGTTCTTCAGGGTGATGCGCTGCTCGCGGTAGTGCTTGCTGCCGACGCTGAAGCGTTCCTCGTGGTTGCCGGTCGCCGCCCGCACTTCCAGCTTCTGCGGGCCGGGCTTGGTGCTCAGCGGGATGCCGACCACGGCGATCCAGCGGCGGCCCTCCTCGCGCACCACCAGCACCGGCTTGCCCTGGTAGAAGGCCCGCGGCGGCGGGCCTTCCTCGCCGAGGTCGACCACCGCCACCCCGCCGGGCACCGGCTTGTTCAGCAGGCGCATGATGAAGCTGTCGGCCTGGGCGGGCAGGGCGCAGAAAGCGGCGAGCAACAGCGTGGAAACGAAGGCTAGGGTGCGGGGCATCGGCTTCTCGACTCGTCGGGCGTCAAAGCCGTCTATGCTGGCGGAAGAGCGCGGCGGGGGAAAGCCCGCAAGGGTTGCAAACGTTTTCACCTGCGGCACTCTGTCGCGCCCGGCGTTTTTACTTTTGCCCCGCGCTCAGGCATAAAGGGCCCATTCTCCGGAGAACCGACGATGCCCCTGTCACGGCGCCCCGTGGCCTGGCTGGCCAGCCTGGCCGTGCTGATGAACCTGTTCGTGGTGCCGCTTTCGCAGGCGCTGACGACGCAGGAGCGCGCCTCGTTGCTGCTCGGCGGCTTCTGCAGCACCTCGTCCGATTCGCTGCTGCGCCTGAAGCTGGGTGCCGCGCTCAAGGACATCGATCTTCCCGACGACCACGAAAGCCTGGCCCCGCACCTCTGCTGCTGCGCCGGCGCCGCCGGCACGCCCGGACTGGTCGCCTCCTGGCCGGCATTGCCGCTGGCGCCGCTGGCCAGCCCGGCCCGTAACGCCTTCTCCGCCACCGACCTGCCTCCCCTGCGCTATTGGCGCCTCGCCAATCCGCGCGCTTCTCCTGTCGCCTGACTCCTCCCCCGCGCCTTCGACAACCTGGACCTTCGGGTCGGGGCAGGTCGCGGCGCAATACCCTAGCTTCCCCCCTGGAATCGCCGGTCCGACGGAAAAAGACCGGTCATACGCTACTGGAGAGTCACCATGCGCACATCCTTCTTTGCTGCCGCGGCCCTGCTGGCCGTTTCCGCTTTCGCCCAGGCCCACGAGTACAACGCCGGCCAGCTGCACATCGAGCATCCCTGGGCGCTGGCCCTGCCGCCGACCTCGCCGAACGGCGCGGCCTACTTCGTGGTGCAGAACCATGGCAAGGAAAACGACACCCTGCTTGGCGCCGACACGCCGCGCGCGGCTTCCGCCGAGGTGCACGAGCATGTGCACAAGAACGGCATGATGAGCATGCAGAAAGTCGACAGCGTCGACGTCGCACCAGGCAAGGACCTGCGCTTCGCTCCCGGCGGCTACCACCTGATGCTGATGGGCCTGAAGCAGCCACTGGTGGCCGGCGAGCGCTTCCCGCTGACGCTGCATTTCCGCAAGGCCGGCGACGTGCCGGTGGAAATCGTCGTCGAGTCCAAGGCGCCGGCCGAACAGGGCGGGCACGAGCAGCACGGCCACTGAGCGCCGTGTCGAGCAGGGGCGCCCGGCGCCCCGCCTTTGCGTGCGAGGTTCAGAGCATGAACAGCAACAGATATCCCTTGCCGGCGCAGACCGGCCTGGTGGTGGCTCCCAGCCTGCCGCCGAAGAACTCCACCCTGCGTCCGGACCAGCTCAACAAGCGCCTGAGCAGCGCCTGGCACCATCTCTACGACCTTTGCCCGGAACTGCTGAAGATCGATCCGCCGGATGGCCTGACCATCCTCCGCGGTTTCCTGCAATGGGCGGCCGAGCAGAAGGCCGCCTGGAACTGGGCGATGCACCTGCGCCTGTACTGCTGGCTTTTGCAGTCGCCGTTCGGCGCCAAGGTGACCGACGAGCATCTGGAGGTGCTGATGGACGCCTCCGCCGCGCGTTGGACGGTGGACGACACCAGCGCCAACCGCGGCATCCTCCTGGCCAGCCAGGGCGGTGCGCACATCACCCAGGACTGGAAGGCGCCGCAGGCCGGCGCCGGCACGCGCGTGCCGCTGGAGCGCCTGGACCTGCCGGCGCCGAACTGGACATTCGCCTATTGCGCGGTGCCTGACCCGCGGCTGCGCGAGTTTCCGGGCTGGAAGCCGTTGCCGGCGCGCGGCTCGCTGGTCGGTTGAGCGCTCGCCGCCCCGCGTACGGGGCGGCGCCGTTTCAGCGGTTGGCCAGGGCCCGCTGGTTGGAGTCGTAGATGTTGTCGCGTTCCGGAACGTGCCGGCCGGCGAGGCTTTCCAGCCATTCCTCGGTGCTGAGCACGGCGGCGAAGGAGGACTGCAGGACGATGCCGAAGATCCGGTGGATCTCTTCCGCGCTGGCCTGGCCGGCGCGGTTGCGGTAGGGCACCGAGCCGCTGGCGTCGTGCAGGTATTCCACCTGCCAGCCTTCGTGGATCGCCTGGCGGATGGTCGAGTCGTCGCAGTGCTGGGTCATGTAGCCGACCACGGCGAGGGTGTCGATGTCGCGCTCGCGCAGCCAGTCGGCCAGCCCGGTACCGACGAAGGAACTGGCCAGTTGCTTTTCCACCTTGTGCTGGTAGGGCCGCGAGGCGACCACCTCGTGCAGCTCGGCCTGCCGGCTGCCGCGCGCGAACAACGGCGAGTCCGCCGGTGCCAGGTGCTGCACCACGACGATCGGGATGCCCGCCGCGTGGGCGGCATCCATGGCGGCGCCGATGCGTTCCAGCGACGATTGGATGGCGGGAAATTCGATACGCAGGTTGCCGCTGACGTATTCGTTCTGTACGTCGATGACCAGCAAGGCGCGTTTGGGTTGACGTGCGGACATGGCGTTTCCTCCTGAGTGGGTGAGGCAGATTCTGGTCCCGGCGCGGCGTAGCGAGTGAGTGGCCTGAGAGACAACTTTCGCTAGAATCGGGCCAACCCGCTCATACCCACCGAGGTGCGCATGTCCCGCCAGTCCGTGGCCGTGGTGGCCTTCGACCGCATCAGTCCGTTCCACCTGTCGGTGCCCTGCCTGGTGTTCGGCCAGGAGTGCTACGACCCCTGCGCGCAGGCCTTCGACCTGCGTGTCTGCGCCGCCGAGCCGGGCCGGCTGCGAACCACGGTGGGGTTCACCATCGAGGCCGAGGCCGGGCTGGAAGCGCTGGCCGAGGCGCAGACCGTGATCGTGCCGAGCTGGCGCGATCCACACGAGCGTCCGCCACAAGCGCTGCTGGATGCGTTGATCGCGGCCCGTGCACGCGGAGCGCAACTGGTGGGCTTGTGCCTGGGGGCCTTCGTGCTGGCCGAGGCCGGGTTGCTCGACGGTCGCCGCGCCACCACCCACTGGATGTGGGCGGAGGATTTCGCCGGGCGCTTCCCTGCGGTGCGGGTGGAGCCCGACGTGCTGTACATCGAGGACGACGGCCTGCTGACCTCGGCAGGCACCGTCGCCGGCATCGACTGCTGTCTGCACCTGGTCCGCCAGCGGCTCGGTGCGCAGACTACCAATCACCTGGCCCGGCGCCTGGTGGTGGCGCCGCATCGACAGGGCGGCCAGGCCCAGTTCATCGAGCAGCCGCTGCCGGACAGTGCCCAGGACGGCCGTCTCGGCGAGCTGCTGGTGTGGCTGCGGCAGAACCTCGACCAGGCGCACAGCCTGGACAGCCTGGCACAGCGGGTGCTGATGAGCCGGCGGACCTTCACCCGGCATTTCCGCCAGCTCACCGGCACCACCGTCAGCCAGTGGCTGCAGGCCGAACGCCTGGCCCTGGCCCAGCGCCTGCTGGAAACCACCGAGCATTCGGTGCAGGCGATCGCCGGGCTGGCCGGCTTCGGTTCGGCGGTGTCGTTGCGCCAGCAGTTCTCCGCCGCTTTCGGCCTGCCGCCGCTGGGCTACCGGCGCGCCTTCGCCTCCTAGTCCGCCGGAGGGCGCTTCTGCAACTGCTGGCGCCAGAGCGCGTCCATCGCCTGCAACTGCACCGGGCCGAACAGCGCCTGCGTCGCGCCGGTGTGCCAGGCCCAGAGCTGGTCGCCGAAATCGTAGTGCCACCATTCGCTGGGCAGGTTGCTGAAACCGGCGTCGAGCATCGCGTGATAGAGCAGACGACGGTGATCGCGGACGCGTCGCTGGCGCGTGTCGGGCTCCGCCAGGCGTTCGAAGTAGGCGGTGTAGGAGGCCGGCACAGCTTCGTCGAAGGCGCTGCCCATGTCCAGCCAGCGGCCCTGGGCGTCGCACAGGGTGACGTCCACCGCGCCGCCGGTGAGATGCGGGCTGGGCGCCTCGCGGCTGCTGCTCGGCGGCGAGACGAACTGGCGGGTGAGCCGTTCCAGCTCGGCCTCGCCGGCCCGTGGGTAGTGCGCGGCCAGGGCGCTGGACAGGCTGTCGTAGAGATACTGCTGCACGGCGAACGGCCGCCAGGCGTCCAGCACCACCAGGCGCACGCCGCCGGGGAGGGCGGCGGCGACCCGCAGGAGACGCTCGAAGACCTCGCCGCGAGCGTGGCACTCCGGGATCGCGTGAGGAATGCCGAGCTTGTGGTAGGCCGGCCAGACGCTGAACTCGCGGCTCAGCCCGAGCGCCTCCAGCGGCGTGCCGGCATCGACGATGGGGATGCCGGCCACGGCGTGCCAGTCGGGCTCCGGGAGAACGGGGATGGCTTGGGTGAAGTCGGTCATGGCGTCAATTGAGCAGGCGTGGCAGCCACAGGGTCAGGGACGGGAACAGGATCAGCAGCGACAGCACCCCCAGGGCCACGAGGATGAACGGCCAGATACCCTTGAACATTTCCAGGATATCGAGGCGGCTGATGGTCGCCACGATGAACAGGCAGGCGCCCATTGGCGGGGTGATCAGGGCGATGGTGATGTTCAGGGTGAAGATCAGCCCCAGGTGCACCGGATCCACGCCGGCGGCCAGCGCCACCGGAGCGACTATCGGCGTCAGCAGCATCAGTACCGAGACTTCTTCCATGAGCATGCCGCAGACGAAGATCACCGCGCTGATGATGAACAGCATCAGGGTCGGCGAGTGGCCGAACGGCTCCAGCAACTGGGCGAACTCGCTGGCGACCTGGGCGTAGTTGAGCAACCAGTTGACCACCGAAGCGGCGGCGATGATCACGTAGATGCTGGCGGTCAGGCGTACCGTCTCGCGCAGCGAGTTCCACAGCCCGACCAGGCTCAGTTGGCGCTGGAGCAGACCGACCAGCGCCACGTAGAGAGCGATCAAGGCGCCCGACTCGGTGGGCGTGACCAGTCCCAGGACGATTCCGGCGACGATGATCACCGGCGCGATCAGCGCGGTCAGGGCGCCGGACAGCGCCGCCAGGATCTCGCCCCAGGCCGGCGCCGCATGGCGCGCCTGCAGCCCGTTGCGGTAGGCGTACACCGCGTTCAGCAGCATGAAGGCGGCGGCCAGCAGCAGGCCGGGAATCACCCCGGCGAGGAACAGCTCGCCCACCGAGGTGTTGGTCAGCGAGGAATAGAGGATCATGAAGATGCTCGGCGGGATGATCGGACCGATCAGCGAGCTGCCCGCGGTCAGCCCGGCGGCGAAGCGCCGCGAGTAGCCTTCCTTTTCCATGGCCGGCACCAGCAGGGTGCTGAGTGCCGAAGCGTCGGCCGCGGCGGACCCGTTGACCCCGGCGAAGAACACCCCGGCGACCACGTTGACGTGGCCGAGGCCGCCGCGGAAGTGGCCGACCAGGGCGTTGGCCAGGCGCATCAGGCGCGGGGTCATGCCGGAATGGTTCATCAGGTTGCCGGCCAGCACGAACAGCGGGATCGCCATCAGCGAGAAGATGTCCATGCCGCCGAAGAAGCGCTGCGGCAGGGTGTTGGCGAACAGCGCCGGGTCGACGAAGAGGAACCCCACCAGCGCGGTGAGCAGCAGGCAGAGGAACAGCGGCAGGCCGAGCAGGAGGTTGACCACGAAGGCTGCGATCATGGCGATGGCCATCATGCCTGCGACCCTCCCTCGACGGTGGTGCTGGCCGGCTGCCGCGGCCAGGGCCCCTGGAGCAACAGCATGAGGGTCAGCAGGCCGAAGCCGAGCGGCAGGCTGAGCAACGGCCAGGTGCGGCTGACGCCCAGGCCGAGGCTGCGGAAGCGCCCGGCGTTCAGCGCGTAGCGGGTGCTGACCCAGGCGGCGAAGGCGAAGAAGGCCAGCGCCAGCAGCCACTGGTAGAGCCTGAGGGCCTGCGCCAGGCGCGGCGGCAGGCGTTGTTCCAGCAGGTTGACGCGCATGTGCCCGCCTTCCATCCATACCGCGCCGAGCGCCAGCATTACTGCGCCGATGATGAGGTAGCGGGCCAGTTCGTCCATCCAGATCGGCGAGCTGCCGAGCAGGTAGCGGGCGAACACGCCGTAGATGAGCAGGACCAGGTCGAGCAGCAACAGCAGCGTGGCGAGGTTCAGCAACGCGGCGCGCATGCCCTTGAGCAATGACGGCATGGGAGGTACTCCGGAAAGTCGGACAGGCGCGCCCGGCCGACGGCAGCGGCCGTCGGGGGGGCAACGCGCGAAGGTCAGGGGGCGGTGGCGAGACCGGCGTCGCGGAAGGCCATCTCGGTCCAGCGCGGCTCGATGTCCTGGGTCTTCAGCCAGGCCAGGTAGGACGGCTGGCCTTTCTCGCGGAAGGCGGCGAGGTCATCGGCGGACGGCTGGATGATCTGCATGCCCTTTTCCTTGAGGAACGCCAGGTCGCGCTCCTGCTGGGCAGCGACCGCCTCGCGGTTCAGCCGGGTGGCTTCGGCGGCGGCGTCGAGCAGGGCCTGGCGCTCCTTTGCCGGGAGGCTGGCGAGCAGATCGCCGTTGGCCACCAGGAACTGGTCGGAGTACTGGATGTTGGCCAGGGTCAGGTACTTCTGCACCTGGTAGAGGCTGCCGAGGATGATGTAGGAGGTCGGGTTCATCTGGCCGTCGGCGACGCCGGTGCGCAGGCCCATGTACAACTCGGTCCAGGGGATCGGCGTGCCGGAGGCGCCGAAGGCTTCGTAGAGCGCCACCTGGCTGGGATCCATGGCGCGGAAGCGCAGGCCCTGGAAGTCCGCCGGGCCGTGGATCGGCTTCTTGCCGTTGGTGAAGTTGAGGAAGCCGCCTTCCTCGACCACCGCCAGCAGCTCGGTGCCGGTGCGCTCGCGGAAGGCCTCGCGGGCGGCCTGCCAGTAGCTGCCGCTGTCGAAGAAGGCGTGGGCCGCGGCGGCGTCCTTGAACATGAAGGGCGTGGCGCTGACGTAGATCTCCGGGAACAGCGGGGCGATCCCGGCGAAGGAGGCGATGTTCAGGCCGGGGCCGGTCATCACCTGTTCCATGCGCTGCTCCTCTTCGCCGAGCATGCTGTTGGGGTAGAGCTTGAACTGCAGTTCGCCGCCGCTCTTTTCCTCGGCCAGGCGCTTGAGGTTGCTGGCGAACAGGTGCACCAGGTTCTTCTCGCTGTCGGCGGCGCCGTTATAGCTCAGGTTGAGGGTGGTGGCGGCCTGGGCGAGGCTGCCGCCCAGGCCCAGGGCGGCGGCCAGCAGTCCGGCGGCGAAGCGGCGGGCGAGGCCGCGGCGCGGATTCGTGTGCATGTTGTTTTCCTTATGGCAGTCCGAACGGTCGAGGGATCGGCGGCACTTCTTGTCGGGGCGCGGGGCCGGGTGCTCGCACGAAAGCGAAGCAACGCTAGCCGTTGTCTCGTTGACTATTCAAGTCCGGACGTGATGCGAAAAAGGCAACGCCTCAGCGCTGCGAGAGCCCGGGCGCGTCGCCGCTGAAGAAGCGCATGCCGCGGCGCAGGTGTTCCAGGCAGGCGATCGCCGCCACGGTCAGCTCGCGGCCCTTGTGGCTGACGATCCGCGCGCGGGCGTCGCGCAGCGCCGGGTGGGCCAGCGGCAGGCAACGGATATGCCCGGCCTCGATCTCGTGGCTGACCGTCAACTCCGGCATGAAGGCCACGCCGATGCCGGACTTGACGAAATTGGTCAGCACCGCCACCGAGTTGGTGCGCAGCTTCGGCCTTAGCTCGATGCGCTCCAGTTGGGCGGCGATCACCGCCAGTTGGCCCATGCCGGTGCTGTTGTGGATCAACGCCAGCGACTCGTTGCGCAGCGCGCGCATCGGCACCGCGCCGCGGTGTCCGGCGAGGGCATGGTTGGCGGGGATGATCAGGTCGAGGGGCTGGCGGGTGTCGACGTGCACGTCCAGTTCGCCGTCCTCGACCGGGGCGTAGACCAGGGCCAGGTCGACGGCGTCTTCCTTGACCAGCGCCACGCCTTCGTTGGCCCCGGCCATGCGGACCTCCAGCTCGATGCCGGGGTAGCGCAGGATGAAACTCTGCAATGGCTGGGAGATCAGGTCGGCGATGAAGCCCTCGCCGACCGCCAGGCGCACCTTGCCCTGGCGCAGCCCCTGCAGGGCCGACAGACGCGACAGCACGCCCTCTTCGTTGGCCCGTTGCTGGCGGTAGTGCGCCACCAGCAGCTCGCCGGCCTCGGTAGGCGCCACGCCTTGCGGGGTGCGTTGCAGGAGGCGCACGCCGAGATGTTCCTCCAGGCTGGCGAGCTGCCGGCTGATGGCCGAGGGGTCGATGTTCAGGTGCTGGGCGGCGCGGCGAAGAGAACCGTGGTGGATCACCTCGTTGAGGTAGGCCAGGGCGCGCTGGCTGAGGCGGATCATCGCGGCTCAGTCCAGCAGCGACAGGGTCACCGGCGTCCGGTGGTTGTCCTCGACCCGCACCTCCAGTTCGCCTTCCGCCAGGCGCGCCTTCAGGCGCTGTCCCGGCTGGGTCTGGCCGGCATCGCGGATCGCCCGGCCACGCTCGTCGAGGAGGATGCTGTAGCCGCGGCCCAGGGTCGCCAGCGGGCTGACCACGTTGAGCGTCTGCGCCAGTCCTTCGAGGCGCTGACGACGATCCTTCAGTACCTCGCGGGCGGCGCGCGGCAGGCGCGCGGCGAGGCTGTCGAGCTTCTGCCGGAGCAGCGCCAGGGTGCGGCCCGGATGCTGTGCGGCGAGACGTGTCTCCAGGCGGACCAGGCGTTCGTGGCGGACCGCCAGCTGGCGCTCGAAGGCACGGCGCAGGCGCATGTCCAGGTCGTCCAGGCGCTGCGCCTGCTGACGCAGGCGTTCGCCGGGATGGCGCAGGCGGCGGGCGACGCCTTCCAGGCGCAGGCGTTCGCGCAGCAACTGGTCGCGCATGCGCAGCACCAGGCGCCGGCGCAGGCCGTCGAGACGCTGCTGCAGGTCGCCGGCGTTGGGCGCCAGCAGTTCGGCGGCGGCCGAAGGCGTCGGCGCGCGCACGTCGGCGACGAAGTCGCTGATCGATACGTCGGTCTCGTGGCCGACCGCGCTGACGATCGGCGTGGCGCAGGCCGCCACGGCGCGCGCCACCGCTTCTTCGTTGAAGCACCAGAGGTCTTCCAGGGAACCGCCGCCACGGGCCAGGATCAGCGCGTCGAAGCCCTGCCGGTCGGCCAGTTGTAGCGCGCGGACGATCTGCGCGACGGCCTCGCGGCCCTGCACTGCGGTGGGCACCAGGGTCAGCTCGACCTGCGGTGCGCGGCGGCGAAACACGCTGATGATGTCGCGGATCACCGCCCCGCTGGGCGAACTGACGATACCGATGCGGCGCGGATGGGCGGGCAGCGGACGCTTGCGTTCGCTGGCGAACAGGCCTTCGCCGGCGAGTTTTTCCTTCAATGCCTCGAAGGCCAGGCGCAGGGCGCCGTCGCCGGCCGGCTCGACGGTATCGGCGATCAACTGGTAGTCGCCGCGTCCCTCGAACAGCGAGATCTTTCCGCGCACCTTTACCGCCAGCCCGTCGCGCAAGGCCTGGCGTACGCGCAGGGCGTTCTGCCGGAACAGCGCGCAGCGGATCTGCGCGTTGCTGTCCTTGAGGGTGAAGTAGACATGTCCGGAGGCCGGCCGGGCGAGGTTGGACAGCTCGCCCTCGACCCATACCTGCGGGAACACGTCTTCCAGCAGCAGGCGGGCGCGCTGGTTCAGTTGGCTGACGGTCAGCACCTCGCGATCGAGGCCGAGCCGTTGGAAGGGATCGTTACGCATGGGCGGCATGATAAGGCGGCGCACCGGGATGTGCGATCAATCCTTGGCTTCGTTCGGCAGATTCTCCAGGAAATATTCGACGAAGCCTTCCACCAGGGGACTATCGTCGCGTCGCCAGGCCAGCGCCACCTCGCTGTATGCCTCGGCCTCGGCCAGAGACATGAAGCGCACGGCGGGCGGTGCGATGGCGCGCATCGAGGCGGGCACCAGGGCGACGCCGAAGCCGGCCTCGATCAGTTGCAACTGGCTGGTCTTGCGCGACAGCGCGCGCGCCGGGCGTGGGTAGAAACCGGCGCCGAGGCAGAGTTCGGCGGCGCGATAGCTGAGGCCGCCGCGTTGCAGGTGGGGAATGGAGACGAAGGTTTCTCCGGCCAGGGCGGCCAGGGCCACGGGGGCTTCACGGCGGGCCAGCGGATGGTCGGCGGCGAGAGCCAGGAGCAACGGCTCGCGGTACAGGGCGCGCAGGTGCAGCCGGGGATGCTGGCGCAGCACCGGCAGGCGCAGCAGGCCAAGGTCCAGGCGTCCTTCGGCGAGATCGGCGAGTTGCTGCTCGGAGGATTGCTGGGTCAGTTCCAGGCGGACGCCGCTCTGCGCCGCGAGGTAGCCGCGCAGCGCCGCTTGCAGGCCGCCCACCAGCGGCACCGAGCTGGAGTGCCCCAGGCGCAGCAGGCCATGGCCGCCTTCGCCGACCTCGCGAGCCAGGCGCCGGGCGGCCTCCAGGTCGCCGAGCAGGCGCTGCGCGCGTGGCAGGAAGGCGCGACCGGCCGGCGTCAGCTCGACCTGGCGCGGACCGCGGCGGAGCAGTGGGGTGCCGATGCTGTCCTCCAGTTCGCGCACCTGCCGGCTGAGCGCCGACTGGGCGACGAACAGGCGTTCGGCGGCACGGCTGAAGCCGCCGGACTCGACGATTTCGACGAAGTAATGGAGTTGCCGCAAAGAGATCATCGGAAGATTACCCATGCCTTTTCGAGATGGCTACAGGGCTCGGATTGTATTGGCTGGCGCGCCGTTGCGCTCGCTAGAGTGCGCAGGTCGTCGTTCCGGGAGTCGCCATGTCCTCGCTCGATCCGTCAGTCCTGTTCGCCGCCCTGCCGTTCAGCCTATGGCAATGGCTGCTGGTCGAACTGGCCATCGTCCTCGCCTATGTGGTGTTCGGCATCGCCGGCTTCGGCACCGCGCTGGTCGCCGGCCCGTTGCTGGCCGGGGTGCTGCCGCTGTCGCAGATCATTCCGCTGCTGGTCCTGCTGGATTTCAGCGCGTCGTTCGGCAACTGGCTGCCGGCGCGGCGGCAGATCGCCGTCACTGAGCTCAAGCGTCTGCTGCCCTGCATGCTGCTGGGCTGTGCGCTGGGGGCGTACGGACTTCTGGCGCTACGCGCGGAGCTGCTGATGCTGGCCCTCGGCGTGTTCGTCAGTCTCTATGCGCTCTACGCGCTGTTCCTCCAGCCACGCGGCCAGCCGCGCTGGCGGGCGACCTGGGCGTTGCCCTTCGGTGTCTTCGGCGGGCTGTTCGGCGCGTTGTTCGGCAGCGGCGGCTTCCTTTATTCGCTGTACCTGAACGGACGCCTGGCGAGCAAGGAGCAGATGCGCGCCACCCAGAGCGCGCTGATCGGTTGTAGCACCTTCGTCCGCCTGGGGCTGTTCCTGCTCGCCGGGCTGTATGCCGCGCGCGAGCCCTGGCTGCTCGCCGCCTGCCTGCTGCCGGGCATGGCGCTGGGCCTGTGGATCGGCCGTCGGGTGACCCTGCGTCTGTCGCGTGAAGCCTTCGTCCGCCTGGTCACCTGGCTGGTGCTGTGCAGCGGCCTGGCGCTGGTCGGGCGCTACCTGGCCGCTTGAAGCGGCTGCGCCGGGCACAGGCCGAACTGTGCGGCCAGCTCTTCGAGGCGCTGGCGCTGGAAGTCGCGGAACGCCGCGTTGGGCTGCTGCAACTCGATGAAGTCGCGCAGCGGGTCGCGCACCGCGCTGCGCACGCCGCTGAGTTCTTCGATCACAGCCAAGCCGCAGAACGGCACGTAGGCTTCCGAGTAGCCGCCTTCGTGGACCACCACCAGGCGTCCGCCGGCATGCCGCTCGGCCGCGTCGCGGACCATCGCGGTCATCGCCCGGAAGCTGTCGCTGTGCAGTTGCATGCGTGCCAGCGGGTCCACCGCGTTGGCGTCGAAGCCACTGGCGACCACGATCAATTGCGGGCGGAAGCGCTCCAGCGCTGGCAACACGATGCGTTGCATGGCCTGCATGTAGGCGTCGTGACCGCCGCCGGGAAGCAGCGGCACGTTGAGGTTGAAGCCACGACCGCGATCCTCGCCGATGTCTTCGGCGCCGCTGTAGCCAGGCGGGAAGCAGCCGTCCTGATGCAGGGAAATGCTCAGCACGTCGTCGCGCCGGTAGTAGATCGCCTGGGTGCCGTTGCCGTGGTGGACGTCCCAGTCCAGCACCGCGACCCGCTCGACGCCGTGGCGCGCCTTGGCCGCCTCGATGGCCACGGCGATGTTGGCGAAGAAACAGAAGCCCATCGCCTGGTCCGGCAGGCAGTGATGACCTGGCGGCCGCGACAGCGAGTAGGCGTTGTCCGCCTCGCCGGCGAGCACCGCGTCCAGCGCGGCGATGGCCAGGCCGGCGGAGAGCCGGGCGATCTCGTAGCTGCCCGGGCCGATCGGCGCGTCCTGGCCGAGGCTGCCGCCGCCGGCGTCGCTCAACGCCTTGAAGCGTTCCAGATAGTGCGCCGGATGCACGCGCAGCAGGTCCTCGTCGCTCGCCGGCGGTGCGCTGCGCAGTTGCAGGCGGGCGGTCAGGCCGGACACGTCGAGCAGGCTTTTCAGCCGGCGCTTGGTTTCCGGTGATTCGGCGTGTCCGGCGGCGGCAGGCGGTTGCACCCAGCCGCCGACCGGCAGGGTCAGCGCGTGCGGGCCGGCGGCATGCCAGAGGCAGAGTTCGTCGAAGAAGAAAGCGGTACGTCGGGTCATGGCGGGTATCCGTGGTTCGGGAAAGGGTTTCAGCGTGGCCGGCAGGCCAGGGCCAGCAGCAGCGAGAGGGCGGCCAGGCCGGCGGCGATCGGCAGCAGCGGGAGGAAACCGCCGCTGCCTTCGATGAGTCGTCCTGCCAGCGCCGGGCCGATGGCTAGCCCGCCGCCGATGACCAGGTTGGAGGCGTTCATCAGGCGGCCGGAGCGGTCCAGGTCGGCGAGGCAGGCGAGGATGAACGGCAGGGCGAAGGTCCAGGTGAACTTGAACAGCAGCGCGGCCAGGGCGAAGCGCGCCAGCGGCGGCTGGCCGATCAGCAGGAGGATCGCCGCGGCCATCGCCATGTAGCCGCCGAGCAGCATCAGGTCGCGCGGCAGGCGGTTGCCGATGAAGGAGGCGCAGGCCGCCCCGGCGATGCCCATCAGGGTGGCGACGGCGAGTACCTCGCCGCTGGCGCCGGCACCGATCCCCGCGCCTTCGGCGATGGCGCCGATGAAGGTCCAGACGCCGCTGAGGCTGATATAGAAGGTGAGCACGGCGAGGATACCCAGCCCGACCCGCAGTCGCGAGTGAACCGCGCCGGTACTGGCGCGGGCTTCCGCTGGCGGGCTGCCACTGGGGAAGGCCCGCGACAACGGCAGGGCGAGGCCCATCAGGCCGGCCAGCAACAGGTAGCAGGCGGCCAGGCCGAAGCGTTCGAACAGCGCCGGCAGCAGTGCCAGGCCGACGGCGCCGACCACCAGTTGGCCCATCACCCAGAGCCCGTAGACCCGGCTCGGGGTGGCGGTGCTGGCGGCGCTGGACAGGCAGAGGATCATCAGCGAGCCGCCGGCGAGGGCGCTGCAGAAACGCAGGGCGAGCAGCAGCGGGTAGCTGCCGGCCAGCGCCGAGGCCAGGTTGGCGGCGATGAACAGCAGGCCGGCGAGCAGCGCCGCGTGGCGCCAATCGACGCGTTTCAGCCAATGGAAGGCCGGCAGCGTCGCCAGGCTCATGGCGCCCAGCTCCACCGAAAACAGGTCGCCGACCCGCGCCGGGCTCAGTTGCCACTGGGCCGCCAGTTGCGCGGCGACGGCGGGGGCGGTCATCAGGATGGTCGGGGTGATCGCGGCGAACACCACGATGGCCGCGAGCAGCGCGAGGTTGCCGGACGCCGGAGAGGCGCTGGCGAGAGTCTTGTCGGAAGCGTTCATGGCTGCGCCCCCTCAGAACACATGGACCAGGCGCAACAGGGCCTGGCTGCCATGGAACGCATTGTCGGTGGCGACGTTGCGCGAGAGACCGAACATCAGGCTGTTGCGCCGGTCCAGCCAGTGGCCTAGCTCGAAGCCGAGTTGGGTGTAGCGCTGGTGGGTGTCGTCGAGGGTATGGCCCTGCAGCTTCAGTTCGCCGCCATCGGCGTGCACCAGTTTGAGGGCGCCGTAGGTGCTCTGGCTGAAGTCGTAGGAGGCGAAGGCCTGCAGGCGATAGAGCGGTTTCTGTTCCAGGTCGCTGCCGAAGTAGTCGTCGTTCTTCGCGTAGAACTGCGCTTCCAGGTTGGCTTCCAGCACCCAGTCGCGGCCGATGCCCTGGGTGTAGTTGTAGACGAAGGTGGCGCCCCAGCGGTTGGCGCCGGGCGAGACATCGGGGTTCTTCGCGTGGTACTCGCCCAGCGGCAGGGTGATCAGGGTCAGCAGGCCGCTGTAGCGGCGCCGTTCCGGGTCGTTGACGAAAAACAGGGTGCCGCCGACCTGGGGATCGCCGAAACCGGTCTCGCCGGTATGCCCGGCGCTGCCGGGCAGGCGCGCATCGATGTCGACGAAGGGAATGATGAACTGCGGCGTGCAGAGAGTGCCGCAGATGTCGCTGAAGAACACCTGGCGGTAGGCCACCGCGTTGGTCTTCAGTTCGGCCTTGCCGTTGCGATCGGCCGGTCCGTGGAACTCATGGGCGCGGGTCGCCGGCAGGTAGAGCACGCCGAGCGTGGTGCCCGCCGGGGCGCCGAAGAAGTCGCGGGCGTTGAGGTCGGCGGCGCCGGCTTCGGCGCCCAGCAGGAGCTGGATGCCGAGCAGCGCGAGGGCGCTGGCGGTCGGTGCGGCCATCGAGGCGGTGCGGTGGGTCATGTGTCGGTCTCCCCGGTCGTTGTGTGCCCGGCGTTCGTCGCGCCGGTGGTGGTTGCGCCTTTTCGCAGGCGAAAGGGCGCCCATGCCGCCCTTGGCGGGGCGGTCGAAGCGGTGATGGCAGGGGTGGAGGGCTGTCAGCCAGGCGGGAACTGGTGCAGCAGGTGGGCGATGCTCGCCTTGTCGTTGACGCCGAGCTTGGAATAGATGGTGCGTATGTGATGGCGCACGGTGTTAGGCGCCAGGCCGAGGTCGCGGGCGATCTGCTTGTAGGTCTTGCCTTCGCTGAACAGCAGGGCGACGTCGCCTTCGCGATTGCTCAACTGTTCGATCGCGCTCGGTTGCCGCGCGGTGAGCAGGTAGAGGTCGCCGACCTGCCGCGAGTCGATCACCAGACGCGCATCGCGATAGCCCTGCGGGCTGGTTTCCTCCGGCAACTGCGGACCGGTCCAGCCCGGCCAGGCGCCGAGCAGCAGGTCGACGAAGCCGCGTTCGGCGCAATGCAGCACGCCGTAGCGGTCGCATACCGCCATGGCCAGAGCCTGGCGTTCGAGGGATTCGCGCAGGGCCACCAGGGTACGGATCTGGTTGGCCGAGACGGCCGCGGCCAGGTGCGCCGAGAGTTGCCCGAGGAGCAGCTTCTCCTGGTCCGCGAAGGGCGGGCCGCCAGGCGTGCGATAGAGGGCGACATGGTCGCTGAGGCGGGTGATCGGATCGACGTGGATCACGCAGAGCAGCTCACCGATGTCGTGACGTGCGCCAAGCCAGCGCAGCCCGGCGGTGGCCTGCATGTCGACGGCCACGGCGGTGCCCGGGCGGGCGTGTACCAGTCCGACGGTGATGTCGTCGTGGCTGATCGATTTCCAGTCCTCGACATAGTGCTCTTCGAGGTTGAACAGGTGTGCGCTGTGCTCCACCGGCACGCCGTCGATCAGCGCCGCGCGGCCCCACCAGGCACGCTGGAACGGCACCAGTTGCTGCAGACGTTCCAGCGCGGTGCGATGGAAACGCTCCAGGGTCTTGTCGCGCGCCAGCCGGTTGATGTCCAGCACGGCGGCGCCGAACGCCGCGAGCAAGGCTGCGGATGACGAATGCGGGTCAGTGCTCCCTTTCATTCTCTCCCCCGTCCCACTTTTATAGTTCTTGGAATCGGCGTCCCGCCGCCTGGGCGGTCGCTGGGTGACGTACGCAGTATCCGGCCATCCGCCGCCGCGCTGCCATCCTGCAAATGCGGGATAGGACAGGCGGAACGGGGCCTGGCGGGCGCCTTGCAAGATATTTGCCCATTCGCCGTTTTCGGCGATCAACTGCGTTGAGCGGAAGCCCGTGGCTGGGTATAATGTCGCGCTTCCATTTTTCCCGTCTGGGAGCGCCCGCCATGCTGCGAATCAGTCAAGAAGCCCTGACTTTCGACGACGTCCTTCTGATCCCCGGTTATTCCGAAGTCCTGCCCAAGGACGTGAGTTTGAAAACTCGCCTGACCCGCGGCATCGAACTGAACATCCCGCTGGTATCCGCCGCGATGGATACCGTGACCGAAGCCCGCCTGGCCATCGCCATGGCCCAGGAAGGCGGCATCGGCATCATCCACAAGAACATGGGCATCGAGCAGCAGGCCGCGGAAGTCCGCAAGGTCAAGAAGCACGAAACGGCCATCGTCCGCGACCCGGTCACCGTGACCCCCTCGACCAAGATCATCGAACTGCTGCAGATGGCCCGCGAGTACGGCTTCTCCGGTTTCCCGGTGGTGGAGCAGGGCGAGCTGGTCGGTATCGTCACCGGTCGCGACCTGCGGGTGAAGCCGAACGCCGGCGATACCGTCGCCGCGATCATGACCCCGAAGGACAAGCTGGTCACCGCCCGCGAAGGCACCCCGCTGGAAGAGATGAAGGCCAAGCTCTACGAGAACCGCATCGAGAAGATGCTGGTGGTCGACGAGAACTTCTACCTGCGTGGCCTGGTGACCTTCCGTGACATCGAGAAGGCCAAGACCTACCCGCTGGCGTCCAAGGACGAGCAGGGCCGCCTGCGCGTCGGCGCCGCCGTCGGCACCGGCGCCGATACCGGCGAGCGCGTTGCCGCGCTGGTCGCCGCCGGGGTCGACGTGGTGGTGGTGGACACCGCCCACGGCCACTCCAAGGGCGTGATCGAGCGTGTGCGCTGGGTCAAGCAGACCTTCCCGGACGTCCAGGTGATCGGCGGCAACATCGCCACCGCCGAGGCCGCCAAGGCCCTCGCCGAGGCTGGCGCCGACGCGGTCAAGGTCGGCATCGGCCCGGGCTCGATCTGCACCACCCGCATCGTCGCCGGTGTCGGCGTGCCGCAGATCTCCGCCATCGCCAACGTCGCCGCCGCCCTCGAAGGCACCGGCGTACCGCTGATCGCCGACGGCGGCATCCGCTTCTCCGGCGACCTGGCCAAGGCCATGGTCGCCGGCGCCTACTGTGTGATGATGGGCTCGATGTTCGCCGGTACCGAGGAAGCGCCGGGCGAGATCGAGCTGTTCCAGGGCCGTTCCTACAAGTCCTACCGCGGCATGGGTTCGCTGGGCGCCATGTCCGGCTCCCAGGGCTCGTCCGACCGCTACTTCCAGGACGCCTCCGCCGGCGCCGAGAAGCTGGTGCCGGAAGGCATCGAGGGTCGCGTGCCGTACAAGGGTGCCCTGTCCGCCATCGTCCACCAGCTGATGGGCGGCCTGCGCGCCGCCATGGGCTACACCGGCAGCGCCGACATCCAGCAGATGCGCACGCAGCCGCAGTTCGTCCGGATCACCGGCGCGGGCATGGCCGAGTCCCATGTCCACGACGTCCAGATCACCAAGGAAGCCCCCAACTACCGGGTTGGTTGAGGCTGATTGAAATGAGTGCTGCACGGGGCTGTTCGATTCAGCCCCGTGTCGTTTTCGAATTCCGTAGCGAGAGATGGCCATGTCCCAAGACATTCACGCCCACCGTATCCTGATCCTCGATTTCGGCTCCCAGTACACCCAACTGATCGCTCGCCGCGTGCGCGAGATCGGCGTGTATTGCGAAATCCATCCCTTCGACATGAGCAACGAGGCGATCATCGCCTTCGCGCCGCGCGGCATCATCCTCGCCGGTGGTCCCGAGTCGGTACACGAAGCCGACAGCCCGCGCGCGCCGCAGGCGGTGTTCGACCTGAAGGTGCCGCTGTTCGGCATCTGCTACGGCATGCAGACCATGGCCGAGCAGATGGGCGGCAAGGTGCAGGGCTCCGACCTGCGCGAGTTCGGCTACGCCCGCGTCGACGTGGTCGGCAAGGCGCGCCTGCTGGACGGCATCGAGGACCACGTGGACGACGACGGCGTGCTCGGCCTCGACGTGTGGATGAGCCACGGCGACAAGGTCACCGAGATGCCGGCCGGCTTCCACATCCTGGCCAGCACCCCGAGCTGCCCGATCGCCGCCATGGCCGACGATGCCCGCGCCTACTACGGCGTGCAATTCCACCCGGAAGTCACCCACACCAAGCAGGGCCTGCGCATTCTCTCGCGCTTCGTCCTCGACATCTGCGGTTGCGCCGCGCTGTGGACCCCCTCGAACATCGTCGACGACGCCATCGCCACCGTGCGCGCCCAGGTCGGTTCCTCCAAGGTCCTGCTAGGCCTCTCCGGCGGCGTGGACTCCTCGGTGGTCGCCGCGCTGCTGCACAAGGCCATCGGCGACCAACTGACCTGCGTGTTCGTCGACAACGGCCTGCTGCGCCTGCACGAAGGCGACCAGGTGATGGCCATGTTCGCCGAGAACATGGGCGTGAAGGTGATCCGCGCCAACGCCGAGGACAAGTTCCTCGGCCGCCTGGCCGGCGTCGCCGACCCGGAAGAGAAGCGCAAGATCATCGGCCGCACCTTCATCGAAGTTTTCGACGAAGAAGCCACCAAGCTGCAGGACGTGAAGTTCCTCGCCCAGGGCACCATCTACCCCGACGTGATCGAGTCGGCCGGCGCCAAGACCGGCAAGGCCCACGTGATCAAGTCGCACCACAACGTCGGCGGCCTGCCGGAGGACATGCAGTTCGAACTGGTCGAGCCGCTGCGCGAACTGTTCAAGGACGAAGTGCGCAAGATCGGCCTGGAGCTGGGCCTGCCCTACGACATGGTCTACCGCCACCCGTTCCCCGGCCCGGGCCTGGGCGTGCGCATCCTCGGCGAGGTGAAGAAGGAGTACGCCGACCTGCTGCGCCAGGCCGACCACATCTTCATCGAGGAACTGCGCGCCTTCGACTGGTACCACAAGACCAGCCAGGCGTTCGTGGTGTTCCAGCCAGTGAAATCGGTCGGCGTGGTCGGCGACGGCCGTCGCTACGCCTGGGTCGTCGCCCTGCGCGCGGTGGAGACCATCGACTTCATGACCGCGCGCTGGGCGCACCTGCCCTACGAACTGCTGGAGAAGGTCTCGAACCGCATCATCAACGAGATCGCCGGTATCTCCCGGGTCACCTACGACGTGTCGAGCAAGCCGCCGGCGACTATCGAGTGGGAGTGAAGCCACTTCTTCCCTGGTGATTCATCCGAAAGACAACGGCCGTAAGGCCGTTGTCTTTTATGGCTCCGCCAAATGATGTCTGTATAGCGTTGGCTGGTGGTCCGGCAACTGTTTAACGGCCGTTTTACGGTTGAATCGGCCCGTCGATCATGAGATATACTGCTTCGCTTTAATGATGCTTTGCTAATTGTCATGGCAGCTTTTCAGTGAAAAGTGTCGGTTTCTCGGGGCTGTCGAAATTTCGCAGCATTTTTGGGGTTTCATTGTTTTAGAGGCGAGTTTCGGGATGAAAATAAAGGCCGCGTTGATTGTTGATGATCTTTCATTGAGTGAGTGGCAAAAGCGGGCGATTGAAGACTCTTCTGAGTATCTTGATATTCAATTGGTTCTCAGTTGTCGTAATAGCGCGACCAAGAAAAGTGTCATCAAGCATTGCGGGTATTATTTTCTCAATATTCTTTCCCTGAAGAATGATATGACTCGTCGAGTGCAGTTAGACTCTCGTGGCTCAGAAGTCATTCATTTCGATTCTGATTACGAAGGGGCCTGGCAGCGCATCCCGGAAGATGTCTGCGCCCGAATTCTGGATAAGGGAATAAAGCTGGTCATCAAGTTTGGCATGTCTCTGCTCCGCATCGATGGAGGATTGCAGAGGCTGGACATTCTTTCCTACCACCATGGCGATCCAGAGTACTACAGGGGGCGGCCCGCGGGCTTTTATGAGATATATGAAAATGCAGACAGCGTCGGGATCATAGTCCAGAAGCTCTCCAACAAACTGGACGCCGGCGAGGTCTTGGTGCGCGGGTACTCCAAGGTTCATCACCACTCCTACAAGAAAACCTCAAGAAACTTTTATCTGAATTCGGTCGTGCTGCTTCGCAAGGCGCTTGTCAATTACTCTCGGGGAGAGCAGGTGGTATTAGAAAAGCTGGGCAAAAACTACCGTCTGCCCAGCAATTTCACCGTCTTCAAGTTTTTCTGCAAGACTATCTTCCGGGGGCTTGCCCGGCTATCGTACGGGGCGTTTTTCGAAAAAAAATGGAATGTCGTTGCGCTTCCTTACAACGATATTCCTTCGTTGCAAGAATTGTCCGTCTCAGCAGGAAAGATTCCGAAGGTGGAGAAGGGGTATACTTTCTACGCCGATCCTTTCTTTAGTGCGGACGGTAAGCTGATACGTCTCGAAGCCTTGAATGCTAGCAACGGTCTGGGTGAAATCATTGAATTGAAGGCCCAGAGTCTTGACTTTTCACGTGTGATCTTGAAGGGGAATCATTTTTCCTATCCCTATTCGTTCGAGGCGTCTGGTGTCGAATATCTGATACCGGAAGTCGCCTCTCATTCCGCTCCCTGTCTTCTGCCTCCTCCTTTCGCTCTGGAGAGCAAGAAGCTATTCCAGGGAATGGAGGGTGAGCGGATTCTGGATGGCACGCTTTTCGAACACGGGGGCAGGTACTACCTGTTCTGCGGCCAGGCGGTATCAGGTTCGGACAACCTTTATCTTTATGTCGGCGAGAGCCTGGAAGGACCCTACACTTCCCATCCCTGTAACCCTGTGGTGATGAATCCCGGCTCCGCACGAATGGGCGGGCGTATCTTCAAGGAGGGAGGAAAGCTTTACCGGTTCGGTCAGAACAACTCCTATGGTTATGGAAGCAGTCTGGCCGTAAACGAAATCGAGGTGCTCGATCCAGAGCATTATTCGGAGAAGCGTGTAGCAAACCTGGCGTTCCAGGACGCACGCGGTCCGCATACCATCGACATTCATGGGCAAACCATGATCCTCGATTTCTACCAGGACAGATTTTCGCTTCTGGCGGGGTATCGCCGTTTGGTGGCCAGGCTGCTCAGCAGGGGCTGAGCCATTTCCGCGTCGCCAGCAAGTTACCCACGAACTGGGCGGAGCGACTACTGGTCGTAGAGACGCACATGGGGCAGGGTGGCCGACAGGTCGCCGTCTTCTATGTATGCGTCTTGGCAGGCCGGCGAATTTGTGATGTTAGCCATCGATTTTCTTCGCTCGGCGGCGGAAGCTTCTGTGGTTTTACCTATTCCCGAGCAAGCGAGGGAGCGGCTTCAACAAGCAAGTACAAGTCAGGCTCATGTCGAACGGTTATCCACCAAAGTATCGCTCTGATATTGATGGCTTGCGCGCAGTGGCGGTGCTTTCCGTCATTGTGTTCCATGCCTTCCCGGAAGTGTTCGGTGGAGTGACCTGCCCCCAGTTTTAGTACAGCTGCCTAGTTAGTAGGCCCTGGGGTTGATATCAATTTTTCCTGCTTCAGCTGCTGTTGGCGAGTTCGCCAACGTACAGCAAATTCTGCGCCGTCCCGTGCTTTTCTTGCAGCGGTGATGAAACAGCTGCTTACGGGATCGGACGATCTCGATAGGAAACTGGATTCCGCTGCATTCGGAATCCAGTTTTCCACTTCGATAATGACCCTCGTCCCAAGAGCCAGCGCTATCCGCCTGGCCGCTTCCGCATGCGAGGAGAGTTCTCATGGCTATCAGGCAAACCCCCATCAATTCGGGATTCGGAGCGAAAACGCAGGCCAGCGAGGTGATGGCGGGGCGAGACCTCTCCGGAAAGACCGCCATCGTGACCGGCGGCTACTCCGGTCTTGGCCTGGAAACCACGAAGGCGCTGGCCGACGCGGGCGCGCGGGTCATTGTTACGGCGCGCAGACCGGATGTGGCAAGGGAGGCGCTGCTCGGGCTCGACGAAGTCGAGGTGCAGGCGCTCGACCTGGCCGAGTTGGCCAGCGTGCGTCGGTTCGCCGAGGCCTTCTCCGCCTCGCGCCGTCGTGCCGATATCGTCATCAACAACGCCGGTGTGATGGCCTGTCCCGAGACCCGCGTAGGCCCGGGCTGGGAAGCGCAGTTCGCGACCAATCACCTTGGCCACTACGCCCTGGTGAACCTCTTGTGGCCGTCGCTCGCGGATGACGCGCGAGTGGTCGCCGTGTCCTCCGCCGGGCACCACTACTCGGCGATCCGCTGGGACGACGTGCAGTTCGAACGGGGCTACGACAAGTGGCTGGCTTATGCGCAGTCGAAGACTGCCAACGCCCTGTTCGCCATCCAGTTGGATGCGCTGGGTCGCGAGAGGGGTGTGCATGCCTTCGCATTGCATCCGGGCAGCATCGCCACACCGTTGCAACGCCATGTTCCACGGGCGGAGATGATCGCCCTGGGCTGGATGGACGAAGCCGGCAATCCGGCCAGCCCCGACACACTCAAGACCCCGCAGCAGGGGGCTGCCACCCAGCTGTGGGCTGCGACCTCTCCGCTGCTGGCGGGGATGGGCGGGCTCTACTGCGAGGATTGCGACATCGCAGGCATCGCGCCGGACGACTCGCGCACCCTGGCCGGCGTACGCGAGCATGCGATCGATCCGGAGCAGGCCCGCCGCCTCTGGAGGCTTTCGGCGACGCTCACCGGGATCGACGCATTCGCGTCCTAGTCGAGCACACGGAAGACGTCGCGGATACCGCGCTTTCTGTCCATCAAACAAGCACCGGGATCGATCGAATGACCTCCAGCAGCGTAGGGAAAGGTATTGCCATCTCCGGCATGTTCTTCATGCTCGGATTGTGTTTCGGGAGCCTCAGCTCCCGGATGGCCACGATAAAAGACGGACTCCAGCTTTCCGACGGGGTGTTCGGCAGTGCGCTTTTCGCCATGTCGGCCGGGGTGGTGCTCTCGTTGCCGGTATCCGGCTGGATGATCGCGAAGCTCGGCAGCAGAAACGTTGGAGTAACGGCGATTCTCGCGAACGCCGTTCTGCTGTTGTTGGTTCCCTTGGCTTCTAGCGTCTACCAGCTTGCTGCTCTGTTGTTCGTATCGGGGTTCTCCTATAGCGAATACCCAGGCAAGCCTGTCGGAGGCGCTCATCGGAAAGACCGAGTTACCGTTTTTCCACGGTATATGGGGGTTGGCGGGATTCGTCGGCGCCGGGTTCGGGGCGTTGATGATCGGGCAGGACTTTGCCTTGTCCACGCATTTCGGCGTGATATCGGTGATCGCCTTCCTGGCCGCCCTGGCCTGCTGGCGCTTTCTCCACGACCAGCCTGGCGCGGAGCGGGTCGGGCGGGCCTTCACGATGCCGGACAGGAGGCTTTTCAACTACGGGCTGATCGTTTTTTTCTCGATGGCCTGCGAAGGCATCATGTATGACTGGAGCGTCGTCTATTTCCAGGACGTGGTCTCGGCCGAGCGGCAACTGGTCGGAGTCGGCTTCATGGTGTTCATGGGCGCCATGACTGTCGGCCGGCTTCTGCTGAACCGAGTCGCCGACCGTTTCGGTACGCGCAGCACCTTGCAGTGGAGCGGGGGGCTCGCCTTGATCGGCATGGTCACGACGATCGCCTATCCGAGCCTGCTGGCGTCGATCATTGGCTTCTGCCTTGTCGGTCTCGGCATCTGTACCGTCATTCCGCTGGTGGCGGGGGCCGCCGCCCGCTCCTCGAGCATGGCGCCGAGTTCGGCTATCGCAGCCGTTCTGACGATCGGATTCCTGGGCACGTTGATCGGCCCGCCGCTGATCGGCTTTCTCTCCGAAGCGTTCGGCCTGCGTTATGCCTTCGGCGCGTGCGTGGTCCTGGCCATCGGGATCATCCTTCGGGCGGGAAAGATACCGTGGCAAGCTCCGTCGGTCGTTTGACCATGCGCTCGACCGCTCGGGGAACCTGCCGCATGGGCGGTTCGCCGAGCGCTATGCCCTGCTGGCCTGCCGGCTGCGATAGTCTCTGGGCGAGCATTTCATGATGCGTTTGAAGGCGTTGCTGAAGGCGCTGTCCGAGCCGTAGCCCAGGGTTTGCGCGATCGAGGAAATCGTCGCTTTGCTGTCGCGCAGGGCGCGAGCCGCCAATTGCATACGCCAGTGCGATACATATTCCAGCGGCGCCAGTCCCGCGGTTTGCTTGAAACGCAGGGCCAGCGTGGAGCGCGAGGTACCCGCTACGTCGGCCAGGCGCTCGACCGTCCAGACTTTGGCCGGCTCGGCGTGGATCGCCCGGATCGCCGCGCCTATGCGCGGATCGGACAACGCCAGCAGCCAACTGGGCGTGTCGCTGCCCTTGCCGGCGAGATAGAGGCGCAGCACCTGCGCCAGCATGATGTGGCCCAGGTGGTGAGCGATCAGCGCGCTACCGGGTGACGGGCAGGAAAACTCATGGGCCAGTCGGTGCAGCGCCCAGCTCAGTACGGATGCCTGGTCCGAATCGCTTTTCACGACGGTCACCGGAGGCAGCCCGTCGAACAGCAGGTTGGCTTCTTCGCCAAAGGCGAAGCGACCGCCGATCAGGAAACAATCCTCGCTTTCCCCATAGTGCGCGACGCCGTCAGGGGCATCTCGGTAGAGCAGCGTGGCGTCGGCGGCGGGAAGGGATAGATCGCTGCCGACCAGCAGCGGACTGCGGCAGGACACCAGAAAGCAGTCGCCCGCTTCCAGTCGGATCGGCTCTTCCATGCCGTCGGTGGCCAGCAGGCAAGCGCCACGGACTACCACGTTGAACTTCACACCTTCCGGTGCCGGAAAGCGGAGTGCCCAATCGCCGCCGGTCTTCAGGGCGCCGAAGGAGGAGTCCTGGCTGTTGACCAGGGAAAGGACTTCGGAGAGAGGATCCATTGATGCTGGACGATCGCGATAGAAGATAGGAGTTTTTTGCATTCTAAGTCCGGAGATGTTTTCTCACAATGAGATTGCATCAGGTTGCCATCGACTCGGAGAACAGCATGCACGACAGACAGTTTCACATGCCTCCCGCTTTCGGCGGTGAGGCCAGCGACAGTGTCGCTCTCGCGGCGGGAGAGAAGCGATGATCAACCGTCAGATCGTTCTGAGCGAGCTTCCCCGGACTGCGCTCGCTGTCCGGCATTTTCAGGGGCGGGAGGTGCGTTGTCCGGTTCCGGCCGACGGTGAGCTGTTGCTTCGTGTCCTGTACATACCGCTGGACGCCGCCAGCCGGGCCTGGATGCAAGGCGCGACCTATCGCCCCGGCCTCGTGGCCGGGGAGGTGATGGCGGGGTTGGGACTGGCCGAGGTGGTGGAATCGTGCTCGGCGTCGTTCCAGCCCGGCGACCTGGTCTGTGCCGAGACCGGCTGGCAGACTTTCGCGGTCGTGCCGGCGGCCGGGCTCATCAGGCTGCCGCGCCTGGAGCCCCTCACGCACCTGCTCAGCGTCTACGGCGTAGCAGGCCTGACGGCCTATTTCGGCCTTCTCGAATGCGTGAGGCCGGTGCAGGGCGAAACGCTGGCGGTGTCAGCCGCCGCCGGTGCCGTCGGCTCTATCGTCGGGCAGATCGCCAGGATCAGGGGCTGCCGTACTGTCGGCATTGCGGGAGGCGCCAGCAAATGCGCCTGGCTGGTTCGTGAACTGGGTTTCGACGCGGCACTCGACTACAAGACGGGGACGCTGGCCGATGACTTGCGGCGGACCTGTCCGGACGGGATCGACGCGTATTTCGACAACACCGGCGGTGCAATCCTCGATGCCTGTCTGCCGAACATGGCGGAGCATGGACGGGTCGCCTGTTGCGGCGCGATTTCGCAATACGACCTGGACCGACCCGCCGCCGGTCCTGCCGGGATCCCCGGGCTGCTCATCATCAAGCGCCTGACGTTGCGCGGATTCCTTCTTGGCGACTTTCTCGAGAGCAGAGAGCGGGCGCTCTCCGATCTCAAGGCATGGGTCGACTCCGGGCAGATCAAGGTATACGAGGATGTGCTCTACGGACTGGAAAGCCTGCCGGCGGCTCTGGTCGGCCTGTTGAATGGCGAGAACTTCGGCAAGCGCATCGTGAAGGTAGCCTGAGCGTAGTCCGCGACCAGCGATCCGCCGCTGGCGCTGGGGAGCTCTTTTGCTTGCTGCAGGTCAGCGGGAGTGTATTTGTTCCGAGCGAGAACTCGCCTTGTGGGCGTGGAAATGAGAAAATCTATCATTTCCCAGCCGCAGTACCGCGAAGGTGAAGGCTCCATGACATTTACCCGTAGACAAGTGCTCGGCGGCCTCGCCGGGCTGGCGGTGGTCGGCCTCGGCGCCGGCGGCGCGCGCTTCTGGCTGGCGCGTCCGCAGGTGGCGCAGGAGTACGACTACGAACTGATCGCCGCGCCGCTGGACCTGGAGATCGTCCCGGGCTTCAGCAGTCCGGCGCTGGCCTATGGCGGCCAGTGCCCCGGCGTGGAGTTGCGGGCGAAGCAGGGCGAGTGGCTGCGGGTGCGCTTCACCAACAGGCTGGACGAACCGACCACCATCCACTGGCACGGCATCCGCCTGCCGATCGAGATGGACGGCGTGCCGTACATTTCCCAGCCGCCGGTGCAGCCGGGCGAGAGTTTCATCTACCAGTTCAAGACCCAGGACGCCGGCAGCTACTGGTACCACCCGCACCTGATGAGCAGCGAGCAGCTCGGCCGCGGGCTGGTCGGCCCGCTGATCATCGAGGAGCGCGAACCCACCGGGTTCCGCCACGAGAAGGTTCTCTGCCTGAAGACCTGGCACGTGGACGAGCAGGGCGCCTTCACCCCCTTCAGCGTGCCGCGCCAGGCCGCGCGCGAAGGCACCCGCGGGCGCTATTCGACGATCAACGGCAAGCATGTGCCGACCATCGACCTGCCGGCCGGGCAGATTGTCCGGGTGCGCCTGCTGAACGTCGACAACACCGTCACCTACCGTCTCAACCTGCCCAACGGCGAGGCGAGGATCTATGCCATCGATGGCCATCCGGTGGAACCACGCGGCTTCGAGGGGCAGTACTGGATCGGCCCCGGGATGCGCCTGGAGCTGGCGCTGAAGGTGCCGGAAGCGGGCACCGAGCTGTCCCTGCGCGACGGGCCGGTACGCCTGGCGACGATCCGCAGCGTGGCCAGCGCCGAGGCACCTGCCGGCGACTGGCCGAAGCCGTTGCCGGCGAATCCGGTGAGCGAACCGGACCTGGCCAATGCCGAGAAGATCGGTTTCCGTTTCGAGTGGGTCGGGGCGATGTCCGATACCAGCGGCAAGAATCCCTATCCGTCGTTTTGGCAGATCAACGGCAAGGCCTGGGAAGGCGGCGAGGAGCACAAGCACAACGCGCCGCCGCTGGCCAAGCTCAAGGAAGGCCAGAGCTACATCTTCGAGCTGCGCAACATGGCGCAGTACCAGCACCCGATCCACCTGCATGGGATGGCCTTCAAGGTGCTGGATTCGGATCGCCGGGAGATCATCCCGTACTTCACCGACACCTACCTGCTGGGCAAGAACGAGACTGCCCGCGTGGCGCTGGTGGCGGACAATCCGGGCCTGTGGATGTTCCACTGCCACGTCATCGACCATATGGAGACCGGCCTGATGGGGACCATCGCGGTCGGCGAGGCCTGGTGCGGGTGACTAAGCTGATCAGCAACGGCAAGGGCTACCCGACGGTAAAAGGCGTGCGTCCGATCATCGATCGCAGCCGGGACCCGCATTTCATGCGCGAGGCCCTGGCAGAGGCGGAAAAGGCCGCGGCCCTCGGCGAAGTGCCGGTGGGCGCGGTCCTGGTGCGCGAGGGCGAGATCATCGGGCGGGGCTTCAACCGGCCGATCAGTAGCCACGATCCCAGTGCCCACGCCGAAATGCTGGCGATCCGCATGGCAGCGGCGGAGGCGGGCAATTACCGGCTGCCAGGCAGCACCCTGTATGTGACCCTGGAACCCTGCAGCATGTGTTCCGGACTGCTGGTGCACGCACGCATCCAGCGCCTGGTGTACGGCACGGTCGAGCCCAAGTCGGGCGCAGTGGAAAGCCGTGGGCGATTCTTCGAGCAGGAGCATCTCAACCATAGGGTCATGGTCGAGGGTGGCGTGCTGGCGGAAGAATGCAGCCAGACGCTCTCGGCGTTCTTCCGCGCGCGGCGCGAAGCGGCGAAGAAGCCTCGCGAAGACTGACGGATGTTTCTCTTTTCGAACGCTCCGGCTGAAACGTTAAAGCACGTCCTAGCCCCTTCCTCTACTTCAAAAGCCATCTGCATCAATTATTTATCCGGATATTTCGGACGATCGGCATAGGCGTAAAGTCGTAGTCGCCGCGCGCTTCCTTCGTCGAATTGTGTGATATTTTGCACGGCCGCTTGAGCAAGCGGCCCGCAGGCAATGGCTTCAGGTGAGAGCGAGCCCGCCTGCGGATACCCCCGCCGGACCGCGCAGCCGAAAAGCGCGGCCGGTCCGGAGGCGTCCGCGATTCCCGGCCCTGCATTGTCCTCGAAGAAGGCCATCGGTACGGCGGTCCTGGCCGCCTCCCGCACAATGCCAATTCGAAATGCAGGGAGTTGTTGTCATGAGTGATACCCGGGTCCAGCAGTATCAGGATCACGCCGGGGCGGAAGCCGTCGATTCCTCGGGACTGGAGGTCAAGCGCCTGACGTTCCTCGAGGCGGTGGCGATGATCGTCGGAACCAACATCGGCGCAGGCGTGCTGTCCATGGCCTACGCCAGCCGCAAGGCCGGCTTCATGCCATTGCTGCTCTGGCTGGCGGTGGCCGGCCTGTTCACCACCATTTCCATGCTCTACGTCTCGGAAACCGCCCTGCGCACGCGCACCCACAACCAGTTGAGCGGCCTTGCCCAGCGCTATGTCGGCTCCTTCGGCGCCTGGGCGATCTTCCTGTCCGTAGCGGTCAACAGCATCGGCGCGCTGATCGCCTACATGAGCGGCAGCGGCAAGATCCTCAGCGCCTTCTTCGGTATCAGCCCGGCCCTGGGCAGCGTGCTGTTCTTCATTCCGGCCGCCGGCGTGCTGTACCTGGGGCTGAGCGCCATCGGCAAGGGCGAGAAGTTCATCAGCATCGGCATGGTCAGCATGATCCTGATCCTGGTGGCGGCCACCCTGCTCAACGACAATACCGAGTTCGCCCGTCTGCTCGACGGCGACTGGATCTACATGGTGCCGGTATTCAACATCGCGGTGTTCTGCTTCTCCGCCCAGTACATCGTCCCGGAGATGGCCCGTGGTTTCAGCCACGCCCCGGAGCGCCTGCCGAAGGCGGTGATCACCGGGATGCTGACCACCTTCGTCCTGCTCAGCATCGTGCCGCTCTCGGTGATCGCCCTGACCGGCCTGGAGAACCAGTCCGAAGTCGCCACCCTGGCCTGGGGCAAGGCGCTCGGCGAATGGGCCTTCTTCACCGCCAACACCTTCGCCCTGTGCGCCATGCTGACGTCCTACTGGGGCCTGGGCGGTAGCTTCCTGACCAACATCTTCGACAAGTTCCACAAGCTCGGTCCGGAGAACCGGCCGAAGACCCGCCTGCTGGTGCTGGCGATCGTCGCGCTGCCGCCGTTCGTCCTGGCCTACAGCGGGCTGGTCGGCTTCGTCAACGCGTTGTACTTCGCCGGGGCCTTCAGCGGGGTGATTCTCTCGATCATGCCGATCCTGATGCTGCGCTCGGCGCGTAGGAACGGCGACTTCGAGCCGGCCTGGAAATGCGGCTGGATCGCCCATCCGGCGATCCAGGCGGTGATCGTGACGATCTACCTGGCCAGCGCCGCCTACGCCATTTGTAGCGCCATGAACCTGCTGCCGGCCGGCTGGTAGGTCATCGCTGCCGGAAGAGGCCGCCATAGGGCGGCCTTTTTCATGGGATTTATTTTATCCGGATAATATTGTTGCTCTATTTATATCCGGGTATTATTCGGGCGTTCCATCCATGGGAGCCTGTCATGGCCAATGATCCATACATCCAATCCTTCACCTGCTTCGACGGCACGCGCCGGCTGCTGACGGCGGCGCTGCCGGAGGTCGCGCTGGCCTTGAAGCAAGCGGTCGCCGGCGGTGCAGCCGGACCGCTGCTGGTATTCGACAATGCCACTGGGCGCTCCGTCGATCTCGATATCCGTGGTTCCAGCGAGGACCTGCTGGCGCGCCTGGTCGTCGCAGGCGAGCGGCAACCGGCGGAGGAGGCCGCGCCGCGCGGGCGCGGGCGGCCGAAGCTGGGCGTGGTGGCGCGCGAGGTGACCTTGTTGCCGCGCCACTGGGAATGGCTCGCCGCGCAGCCCGGGGGCGCCTCGGTGGCGCTGCGCAAGCTGGTCGAGGAGGCGCGCCGCAGCCAGTCCGGGCGTGCGCGGCAGGCGCAGGAGCGCGCCTACCATTTCATGAATGCGATGGCCGGCGACCTGCCGGGCTTCGAGGAGGCGACGCGTGCGCTGTTCGCCGGGGATCGCGAGGGCTTCGCCGAGCGGATCGCCGGCTGGCCGACCGATGTGCGCGAGCACGCCGCCTGGCTGGCAAGCGACGGAGAATCCTGAGGGGAGGGGGCGGCTAGAGTTTCTCGTCGCCGCTGTCTTCTTCCGGGCGCGTCTTGTTCACGCCGGGCAGGTGCAACCCGCTCTCGGCGATCTGGCTGCCTTCCATCTGCGGCTGGGTCACCCAGGTGAGGATGTCGTAGTAGCGCCGCACGTTCTGTACGAAGTGCACGGTCTCGCCGCCGCGCGCATAGCCGTAGCGGGTCTTGGCGTACCACTGCTTCTGCGCCAGGCGCGGCAGCATCTTCTTCACGTCCAGCCACTTGTTCGGGTTGAGGCCTTCCTTCTCGGCCATCTTGCGCGCGTCTTCCAGGTGCGCGCCGCCGATGTTGTAGGCGGCCAGGGCGAACCAGCTGCGGTCCGGTTCCTTGATGCTCTCGGGCAGTTCGCTGCGGATCTGCACGAAATACTTGCTGCCGCCCTGGATGCTCTGCTTCGGGTCGAGCCGGTTGGACACCCCCATCGCCTGGGCGGTGCGGTTGGTCAGCATCATCAGGCCGCGCACGCCGGTCTTGGAGGTAGCGCCGGGCTGCCACAGCGATTCCTGGTAGCCGATGGCGGCGAGCAGGCGCCAGTCGGTATCCAGCTGCTTGCCGCTCTGCTTGAAGTGGCTTTCGTAGCGCGGCAGGCGTTGCTGCAGGTGCTGGGCGAAGGTGTAGGCGCCGACGTAGCCGAGTACGTCGACATGCCCGTAGTAACGGTCCTTCAGGCGTTGCAGCAGGCCTTCCTTCTTGGCCTGGTCGAGGAACGCGTTGACCTCGTTCATCAGGCTGTCGTCGTCGCCCCCCGGCAAGGCCCAGGCCAGCCCGCGGGCTTCGCCGAAATCGAAGGCGACGCGGACGTTGGGGAAGTACACCTGGTTCATCGCCAGTTCGTTGGAGTCGACCAGGGTCAGGTCGATGTCGCCGACGTCGACCATGCGCAACAGGTCGACCACTTCGACAGCATCGGATTCTTCGTACTTCAGTTCGGGATACTGCTTCTTCAGCTCGGCGAGCTGCTCCGCGTGGCTGCTGCCCTTGAGCACCATGATGCGCTTGCCGACCAGGTCTTCCGGGCGGGTCGGGCGCTGCTGGCCGTTGCGGTAGATGATCTGCGGGGTTACGTCGAGGTAGGTGTGCGAGTAGCGCACGCTGGCGTCGTCTTCGCGTCCCGGGGTCAGGCCGGCCGCGGCGAGTGCCGGGCCGCCCTCGCGGGAAAGCTGGGCATAGAGGTCGTCGAGGTTGTCGGCGGTCTCGATCTTCAG
Source organism: Pseudomonas sp. 20-5 (assembly GCF_056782835.1). Taxonomy (NCBI): domain Bacteria; kingdom Pseudomonadati; phylum Pseudomonadota; class Gammaproteobacteria; order Pseudomonadales; family Pseudomonadaceae; genus Pseudomonas; species Pseudomonas sp. 20-5. The sequence goes on from NZ_CM165584.1 coordinate 1,287,979, forward strand.
CTCGACGCCGAGACGCTCGGCGAAGCGCTTGGCCAGTTCGTATTCGAAGCCGGTTTCGCCGTTGCGGTCCTGGAAGTAGGTGGCCGGGCTGTTGCGGGTGATCACGCGCAGTACGCCCTCCTTCTGCACGCGCTCCAGGGCGGTAGGGGCTTTCGCCTCGCTACAGCCCGCAAGCAGCAGAAAGATGCCGGTCGCCAACAGCCAGGCGGCGCAACGTAAGCGGTACGCGGTCAGGGCAAACATCGGCGCAGTATACGCAAAGGCGAGACGGCGCCATATCTCGACAGCCGGGACCTTCTCTGCTATCGCCGGGATACCGTTCGTCCGCCGTTTCGCTTGCCCCGTCGCAGAGCGCTGCGGCGCCGTTCTCGAAGTGTTTCGAAGCGGGCCGCCGCGGATCCGATGGAGGGCTATGCGATAGCCATCGGCGCGGGTGCCGCCGGACGGTGCTTTACGGTAGAATGCACGGCCTCTGCGGGCCGGCCCGGCCGGCCCCCACACCTTCCCGTCTCCAGAGGCTGTTCCGACAATGCTGATCCTGCGCGGCGCTCCCGCCCTTTCCGCTTTCCGCCACGGCAAACTGCTTGAGCAACTGACCCAGCACGTACCTGCCGTTACCGGGCTGTACGCTGAGTTCGCGCATTTCGCCGACGTCACCGGCGCGCTCACCGCCGACGAGGAGCAGGTGCTGGCGCGGCTGCTGAAATACGGCCCGAGCGTGCCGGTGCAGGAGCCCAGCGGACGGCTGTTCCTGGTGGTGCCGCGCTTCGGCACCATCTCGCCGTGGTCGAGCAAGGCCTCCGATATCGCCCGCAACTGCGGCCTGGCGAAGATCGACCGGCTGGAGCGCGGCATTGCCTACTATGTGCAGGGCGAACTGTCCGAGAGCGACGCCCAGCAGGTCGCCGCCCGCCTGCATGACCGCATGACCCAACTGGTGCTGGACCGCCTGGAAGGCGCCGCCGAGCTGTTCAGCCATGCGCAGCCCCGCCCGCTCACCGCCGTCGACGTGCTTGGCGGCGGTCGCGCCGCGCTGGAGAAGGCCAACGTCGAGTTGGGCCTGGCCCTGGCCGAGGACGAGATCGACTACCTGCTGAAGAGCTTCGGTGAACTGGGGCGCAACCCGCACGACGTCGAGCTGATGATGTTCGCCCAGGCCAACTCCGAGCATTGCCGGCACAAGATCTTCAATGCCAGTTGGGACATCGACGGGCAGGCCCAGGACAAGAGCCTGTTCGGCATGATCAAGAACACCTACGAGATGAACCGCGAAGGCGTGCTGTCCGCATACAAGGACAACGCCGCGGTCATCGTCGGCCATGTCGCCGGGCGTTTCTTCCCCGATCCGCAGACCCGCGAATACGCCGCCAGCCGCGAGCCGGTGCAGATCCTGATGAAGGTGGAGACCCACAACCACCCGACCGCCATCGCGCCGTTCCCCGGTGCCTCCACCGGTTCCGGCGGCGAGATCCGCGACGAGGGCGCCACCGGCCGCGGCGCCAAGCCGAAGGCCGGCCTGACCGGCTTCACCGTGTCCAACCTGCAGATCCCCGGTTTCGAACAGCCCTGGGAAGTGCCCTACGGCAAGCCCGAGCGCATCGTCACCGCGCTGGACATCATGATCGAGGGCCCGCTGGGCGGCGCCGCGTTCAACAACGAGTTCGGCCGTCCGGCGCTGACCGGCTACTTCCGTACCTTCGAGCAGAAGATCGCTACCCCTCACGGCGAGGAAGTGCGCGGCTACCACAAGCCGATCATGCTCGCCGGCGGCATGGGCAACATTCGCGACGAACACGTGCAGAAGGGCGAGATCAGCGTCGGCGCCAAGCTCATCGTCCTTGGCGGCCCGGCCATGCTGATCGGCCTGGGCGGCGGCGCCGCCTCTTCGATGGCCACCGGCGCCAGCTCCGCCGACCTCGACTTCGCCTCAGTGCAGCGCGACAACCCGGAAATGGAGCGACGTTGCCAGGAAGTGATCGACCGCTGCTGGCAGCTCGGCGAGCGCAACCCGATCAGCTTCATCCATGACGTCGGTGCCGGCGGCCTGTCCAACGCCCTGCCGGAACTGATCAACGACGGCGGCCGCGGCGGTCGCTTCGAGCTGCGTGCGGTGCCCAACGACGAGCCGGGCATGAGCCCGCTGGAAATCTGGTGCAACGAGTCGCAGGAGCGCTACGTGCTGTCGGTGGACGCCGCCGACTTCGAGACCTTCAAGGCCATCTGCGAGCGCGAGCGCTGCCCGTTCGCGGTGGTCGGCGAGGCCATCGAGCAGCGCCAGCTGACCGTCGCCGACAGCCATTTCGACAACAAGCCGGTGGACATGCCGCTGGAAGTCCTGCTCGGCAAGGCGCCGCGCATGCACCGCGCGGTCACCCGCGAGGCCGAGCTGGGCGACGATTTCGACGCCGCCGGGCTGGAGCTGCAGGAAAGCGTCGAGCGCGTCCTGCGCCATCCCGCCGTGGCCAGCAAGAGCTTCCTGATCACCATCGGCGACCGCACCATCACCGGGCTGGTGGCCCGCGACCAGATGGTCGGGCCCTGGCAGGTGCCGGTGGCCGACTGCGCCGTCACCGCCACCAGCTTCGACGTCTACACCGGCGAGGCCATGGCGATGGGCGAACGTACCCCGCTGGCGCTGCTGGACGCCCCGGCTTCCGGACGCATGGCCATCGGCGAGACGGTCACCAACCTGGCTGCCGCGCGTATCGGCAAGCTGTCCGACATCAAGCTTTCCGCCAACTGGATGGCCGCCGCCGGCCACCCCGGCGAGGACGCGCGCCTGTATGACACGGTCAAGGCCGTGGGCATGGAACTGTGCCCGGAACTGGGCATCACCATCCCGGTAGGCAAGGACTCGATGTCCATGAAGACCCGCTGGCAGGACAATGGCGAGGACAAGAGCGTCACTTCTCCGGTCTCGCTGATCGTCACCGGCTTCGCCCCGGTCGCCGACGTGCGCCAGAGCCTGACCCCGCAACTGCGCCTGGACAAGGGCGAGACCGACCTGATCCTGATCGATCTCGGCCGCGGCAAGAACCGTCTCGGCGGCTCGATCCTGGCCCAGGTCCACGGCAAGCTCGGCCGCGCCGTGCCGGACGTCGACGACGCCGAGGACCTGAAAGCCTTCTTCGCGGTGATCCAGGGACTCAATGCCGACGGCCATATCCTCGCCTACCACGACCGTTCCGACGGCGGCCTGATCACCAGCGTGCTGGAGATGGCCTTCGCCGGTCACTGCGGCGTCGAGCTGAACCTCGATGCCCTGGCCGATAGCCGCGAAGAGCTGGCGGCCGTGTTGTTCAGCGAGGAACTGGGCGCGGTGATCCAGGTTCGCGAGGGCGCCACTCCGGAAGTCCTCGCGCAGTTCAGCGCCGCCGGTCTCGACGACTGCGTGGCGGTGATCGGCCAGCCGGTCAACGGCTACGAGATCAACCTGAACTACAACGGCGAGACCGTCTACAGCGCCCAGCGCCGCATCCTGCAACGCATCTGGAGCGAGACCAGCTACCAGATCCAGCGTCTGCGCGACAACGCCGACTGCGCCGAGCAGGAGTTCGACGCGCTGCTGGACGAAGACAACCCCGGGCTGTCGATCAAGCTCAGCTACGACGTCAACGACGACATCGCCGCGCCCTACATCAAGAAGGGCGTGCGGCCGAAAGTGGCGATCCTCCGCGAGCAGGGCGTCAACGGCCAGGTGGAGATGGCCGCGGCGTTCGACCGCGCCGGCTTCGCCGCGATCGACGTGCACATGAGCGACATCCTCGCCGGGCGGGTCGACCTGGACGCCTTCAAGGGCCTGGTGGCCTGCGGTGGCTTCTCCTACGGCGACGTGCTCGGCGCCGGCGAGGGCTGGGCCAAGTCGATCCTCTTCAACGCCCGCGCCCGCGACGGCTTCCAGGCGTTCTTCGCGCGCAAGGACAGCTTCGCCCTCGGCGTCTGCAACGGCTGCCAGATGATGTCCAACCTGCACGAGCTGATTCCCGGCACCGAGTTCTGGCCGCACTTCGTGCGCAACCGTTCCGAGCAGTTCGAGGCGCGGGTGGCGATGGTCCAGGTGCAGGAGTCGTCGTCGATCTTCCTGCAGGGCATGGCCGGTTCGCGCCTGCCGATCGCCATCGCCCATGGCGAAGGCCATGCGGAGTTCGAGTCGGAGGAAGCGTTGCTCGAGGCCGACCTTTCCGGCTGCGTGTCGCTGCGTTTCGTCGACAACCACGGCAAGGTCACCGAAGCCTACCCGGCCAACCCCAACGGGTCGCCGCGCGGCATCACCGGGCTGAGCAGCCGCGACGGCCGGGTCACCATCATGATGCCGCACCCCGAGCGGGTGTTCCGCGCCGTGCAGAATTCCTGGCGTCCGGACGACTGGCAGGAAGACGGCGGCTGGCTGCGCATGTTCCGCAACGCCCGGGTCTGGGTGGACTGATCCGGCATGGCGGGCGATGCGGACTCCAACTCGTCGCCCGACCTTCTTCCCGAGGTTCGCCGGGTCTCTCCCGGCGACACCTTGCGGCTCTGTACCTGCGGGGCTTCGGCTTCGCTTCCCGATTGTCCCGCCGACTGCCGCAACGGCCTGACGCTCCACGCGACCCGCGAGCGCCTGTTGCTGTTGTGCCGCTGCGGGCGCTCCGCCGACCTGCCGTATTGCGACGGCAGCCATGCGCCTTCCGCCTCCGGGCTGAAGGCCAGGTGGCGGCGTTTCCGCGGCTGAACGTAAATCTGTGAACGCCCGCACGAAGGTGTTGTGACGAGCGAACAAATGTTGCGCTTATCTGTCGTAAAGGCAGCGTCAAATATTCATCATGTCAAGGCAAAGTGCCATTATTTGGCGTCGGCAGTCGCACAACCACCGACCGCCTCGTGCAGCATTCGATTCGTGCGGAGAAAACGATGTACAAGCTGTGTTTCTATGTGCCTGAGAGCCATCTGGATGTCGTCAAGCAAGCGGTGTTCGCCGCGGGTGGCGGGCGCATCGGGGCGTACGACAGTTGCTGCTGGCAGTCCCTTGGCCAGGGCCAGTTCCGGCCCCTGGACGGTAGCCAACCCTACCTGGGCCAGGTCGGCCAGGTCGAGCACGTGGCGGAGTGGAAAGTGGAACTGGTGGTGGCCGACGAGCTCATCCACGCCAGCGTCAAGGCGCTGAAGGCGGCGCATCCCTATGAGACCCCGGCCTACGAAGTCTGGCGCCTGACCGACATGGTCTTCTGAGTTTTCCTCGGACAAGCAAGAAGGGCGGCCAGTTGCCGCCCTTTTCGTTATCCGCCTCACGGGGAGAGCCCGACCCGGGGCTGTGGCGTGGCGCGAACAACCGCTTCGCGATTATCGAACCCGAACGGGGGAGCTGTGGCGTAGGGCGAATAACCGCTTGGCGGTTATCCGCCGATTGGCCGAGGTCCAGCCCTCCTGCCGTCAGCGCCGCAGCAGCGGTTGCAGGGCCTGGCTCAGGGCCGCGGCGCGGGGGCCCACCAGGATATGGCAGATGCCGCCGGCGAGGGAGCTGACGCCCTGTCCGCCGAGACGACGCAGTTGCTCGGTGGCCAGCTTGCGTTCGTCCGCCACGCTGACCCGCAGGCGGGTCAGTGCGACGTCCCGTACCTCGCGCAGGTTGCCGGCGCCGCCGAGGGCGCCGAGCCAGGCCTGGGCTTCGGCGGCGTCGACGGTGGCCTGCATCGCCACCACCTCTTCGGCTGTGTGCGGACTGCCCAGCGGCGGTACGGCTTCGCCCGGTTGCGTATCGAAGGGCAGGGCGCGGCGGATCTCGTCGGCGATGCTGTCGGCCTGTGGGCCGACCACCACCTGCAGGCTGCCGGCCTTGCCCGGACGTACCACGGCCATCGCACCGAGGGCCTTGAGCTGGGCGTCCGAGGCCTTGTCGCGGTCGACCAGGCGCAGACGCAGGCGCGTGGTGCAGGCGTCCACCACTTCGAGGTTGGCTGCGCCACCCAGGGCGCGGATGAATGCCGGGGCGCGCTCGGCTTCGGCGTTGTCGCCCGATTCGCTGCTCGCGTCGTCTTCCCGGCCCGGGGTCTTCAGGTTGAAGCGGCGGATGCAGAAGTCGAACACCAGGTAATAGATGCCGGCATAGAGCAGGCCCAGCGGCCAGAGCATCCAGCCGTGGGTGGAACGGCCCCAGCCCAGGGCGAGGTCGATGGCGCCACCGGAGAAGGTGAAGCCGAGGCGGATGTCGAGCAGGTCGGTGAGGGCCATGGACAGGCCGGTGAGCAGCGCATGCAGCAGGTAGAGCAGCGGCGCGAGGAACATGAAGGCGAACTCCACCGGCTCGGTGACGCCGGTGAGGAAGGCGGTCAAGGCCATCGACAGGAGCAGCCCGCCGATCAGCTTGCGCCGCTCCGGACGGGCGTTGCGGTACATCGCCAGGCAGGCGGCGGGCAGGCCGAACATCATCACCGGGAACATCCCGGCCATGAACTGGCCGCCCTTCGGGTCGCCGGCGAAATAGCGCGCCAGGTCACCGGTGACGACGCGCCCGGTTTCCGGGTCGGTGAAGCTGCCGAAGACGAACCACACCAGGTTGTTGAGGATGTGGTGCAACCCGGTGACGATCAGCAGGCGGTTCAGCACGCCGAAGGCGAAGGCGCCGAAGCTGCCGCTTTCCAGCATGAGTTGGCCGAGGCCGTTGATGCCCTGTTGCAGCGGTGGCCAGATCACCCCGAACAGCAGGCCCAGGCAGACCGCGCTGATCCCGGTGGCGATCGGCACGAAGCGGCGGCCGCCGAAGAACGCCAGGTATTCCGGCAGCTTCACGTCCTTGAAGCGGTTATACAGGGCGCCAGCCACCAGGCCGCTGATGATGCCGGAGAGCACGCCCATGTCGATGCCCGGATCGATCACCTTGAGCACCGAGATCATCACCAGGTAGCCGATGGCGCCGGCGAGGCCGGCGGTGCCATTGTTGTCGCGAGCGAAACCGACGGCGATGCCGATGGCGAAGATCAGCGCCAGGTTGGCGAAGATCGCCTTGCCGGCGTCGTGGACCAGCGGAATGTCGAGCAGGTCGACGTCGCCCAGGCGCAGCAGCAGGCCGGCGATCGGCAGGATCGCGATCGGCAGCATCAGGGCGCGGCCCAGGCGTTGCAGGCTTTCGATCAGGAACGGGGGCATGGCGGTGGTCTCCGATTGTTCTTGTCAGGCCAGCGGCCAGTGTTGCAGGCAGGCGTCGCGCACCGCCCGGGCGCTGCCCAGGTCCAGTAGCGCCTGGGCGTGGCGGCGGCATTCAGCGGCGTCGAGCTGGCGCACCCGGGTCTTGATCTCGCCGACCAGGTTCGGCCCGACGGACAATTCCTCGACCCCGAGGCCGACCAGTACCGGTGTCGCCAGCGGGTCCGAGGCCAGCGCACCGCAGACGCCGACCCAGCGGCCGTGGCGGGCTGCTCCGGCGCAGGTCTGGGCGATCAGCCGCAGCAGCGCCGGGTGCAGGGCGTCGATGCGGTCGGCCAGGCCGGCGTGGCAACGGTCCATGGCCAGGGCGTACTGCGACAGGTCGTTGGTGCCGATGGAGAGGAAGTCGGCGTGTTCGGCCAGTTGATCGGCGAGCAGGGCGGCGGAGGGCACTTCGATCATCACCCCGAGTTCGGGCAGGCGCTCGATCCCCAACTGCGTGGCCAGCTCGCCGAGGCGGCGACGGATGGCGCGCAGTTCGTCGACCTCGCTGACCATCGGCAGCAGTATCCGGCAGCGTTCCAGTGGTTCGACCCTCAGCAGCGCGCGCAACTGCTGGTCGAGCAGCTCCGGGCGCGCCTGGCCGAGGCGGATGCCGCGCAGGCCCAGTGCTGGGTTTTCTTCCACCGGCAGCGGCAGGTAGTCGAGGTGCTTGTCGCCGCCGACATCGATGGTGCGGATGATCACCTTGCGCTGGCCCATGGCGTCCAGGACCTCCTGGTAGGCGTTGCGCTGCTCCTCTTCGTCGGGCGCGGCGCGGCGCTCGAGGAAGAGAAACTCGGTGCGTAGCAGGCCGACCCCGTCGGCGCCGTTGGCGAAGGCTTCGGCGGCCTCGCGCGGCGAGGCGACGTTGGCGCCGATCTCGATGCGCCGGCCGTCGCGGGTGAGCGCCTCGCGCTGCGCATCGGCCTGCTGGCGGCGGTGTTGTTCTTCGCGCTGCGCCACTTGCAAGGCGACCTGCTCCAGGCGTCGAGCGTCGGGGCTGAGTTCCAGCCGGCCCTGGCCGGCGTCCAGTACTACCTGCCGGCCTTCCTCCAGCTCCAGCAGCCCGGCGCCGAGCGCCACCAGGCACGGCAGGCCCTTGCTACGGGCGAGGATGGCCACGTGGGAGGTGGCGCCGCCTTCGGCCATGCACAGGCCAGCCGCGCCGGCATCCACCAGCGGCGCGAGGTCGGAGGGGGTGATCTCCCGGGCGGCGACGATGGCCCCAGCAGGCACCCGCAACGGTGCGGTGTCGCCGAGCAGCACCCGCAGCACGCGTTTTTCCAGGTCGCGCAGGTCGTTGGCGCGCTCGGCCAGCAGCAGGTTGCCCAGCGCCTGGAGAATCTCGCACTGGGCCTGAATCGCCCGGTGCCAGGCGTGGGCGGCGCCGACGCCCTGGTCGATCAGCATGTCGGCGGCGTCCAGCAGACCCGGGTCTTCCAGCAGCGCGAGATGCGCGGAAAAGATCGCCGCTTCGTTCTCGTCGCCGCCGAGCCTGGCCTGCTGCAGGCTCCCCTGTACGTCGTCGCGCACCCGTTGCAGGGCCTGGTCCAGGGCGAGGTGCTGTTCCTCGGGACGATGCCGGCCGTCATCCGCCGGCAGGCTGATGGCGCCGAGCCGCGCCAGGGGACCGCTGGCCAGGCCGGGCGAAGCGCAGACGCCGGCCAGGGTACCGGCGACAGCCGCAGGTCGCGCCGGCTCGCCCGGGGCGATGGCGCGCGGGGCCTCCTTCGGAGCCCCCGCGGTGGCGCTGGCGAGGGCCGCGAGCAGGGCGTCGAGGGCCGCCTCGCTGTCTTCGCCGCGACAGATCACCTCTACCTCGTCCTGTTCGGCGACCCCCAGGCCCATGATGCCGACCAGGCTGTCGACGCTGGCCACCTGCCCGGCGAAGTGCAGTTCGGCCTGGCTGGAAAAGCCCTGCGCGGTCTTCCGTAGCAGCGCTGCCGGGCGTGCGTGCAGACCGCCATGATGGGCGACCCGCGCCCGCCCGCGGACCTGGCGCTGCGCGGAGCCTTCGCCAGGCGCGGGATTGGCCGGACGTTGCTCGGCCTTCTCCGGACTCAGTTGCAGGAGCGGCGCGCCGACCTCCACCGGGTTGGTGGTCAGCGGGCGTACCTGGAAGCCGTCGCCGTTGGTCAGGATCATCACCGTGATCAGACTGCGGCTGCCGCGGGCGACGCGGTCCAGGTCGAAGCGCAGCAGCGGCTGGCCCTCGATCACCCGCGCACCTTCCTCGACCAGCGCCTCGAAGCCTTCGCCTTGCAGCTGTACGGTATCGAGGCCGACGTGCAGCAGCAGCTCGGCACCGTTGTCGGCGCGCAGGCTGAGCGCGTGGCGGGTTCGCGCCAGGTGGCTGACCAGCCCGGCGCAGGGCGCGTGCAGGCAGTCGTTGAGTGGGTCGATGGCGATGCCTTCGCCCAGGGTGCCGCTGGAAAACACCGGGTCGGGTACTCGGTTGAGCGGCATCACGGGGCCGCTCAGGGGCGCTTTGAGGGCGAGATTCTTGTTGTTCATGGGCGCGCGCTCAGGCTCAGTGGGTTCGGGTGACTTTGCTCAGGTGCCGTGGCTGGTCCGGGTCCATGCCGCGGGCTTCGGCCAGGCCGGCGGCCATGACGTAGAAGCTCTGGATCGCCAGGATCGGATCGAGCGCCGGATGCGCGGCGCGCTGCAGCGGCAGGTCGCGTTCGGCGATGTCGTCCGGGGCGGCGAGCAATACCTGCGCACCGCGTTGGCGCATATCCTCGGCGAGCGCCAGCAGGCCTTCCTGCTCCGGGCCGCGGGGAGCGAACACCAGCAGCGGATAGCGCTCCTCGACCAGCGCCATCGGTCCATGGCGGACCTCGGCGCTGCTGAAGGCCTCGGCCTGGATCGCCGAGGTTTCCTTGAATTTCAGCGCGGCCTCCTGGGCGATGGCGTAGCCGGCGCCGCGACCGATCACCATCAGCCGCTGGCAGTCGCGCAGGGCCTCGATGGCCGGCGACCAGTCGAGCCTGGCGGCCTGCTCCAGCCCGGCCGCCAGGCCCTGGCCGGCGGCCAGCAGGGCATTGTCGCGCTGCCAGTGGGCGAGCAGGCGGGCGCTGGCGCTGAGCGTGGCGATGAAGCTCTTGGTCGCTGCGACGCTGCGCTCGGTGCCGGCGCAGAGCGGCACGACGAATTCGCTGGCGGCTTCCAGCGGCGAATCTTCGGCATTCACCAGGGCGATGCCCAGGGCGCCGCGTTCGCGCAGGATGCGCAGGCTGTCCACGAGATCGGGGCTCTGTCCTGACTGCGAGAAAGCGAAGACGGCCTGCCCGGCGACACGCAGCGGCGAGCGGTTCAGGGTCACTACCGACATGGGCAGCGAGGCCACCGGCAAGCCGGCGTGCTGCATGGCCAGGTAGGCGAAGTAGCTGGCGGCATGGTCGGAGCTGCCGCGCGCGACGGTCAGCGCCAGGTTCGGATCGACCTCCCGCAGGCGCTGGCCAAGCGCCGGCAGGCAAGCGTCGAGCACGGCCAGTTGACGGCTCGCCACCGCGGCGGCGGAGAGCGCTTCCTCGAGCATCAGCGAAGTCATTCGAGTTCTCCTTCCACCATCACGGCGTCGAGTTCCAGGGAGCGATCCAGGCGCACCACATCGGCCCAGGCTGCGGGCGCCAGGCGGCCGCGCTCGGCGAGGCCGAGGTAATCGGCGGGGAATTGCGAAAGGCGTTGCGAGGCTTCGGCCAGGGGCAGGCCGATCTTCACCAGGTTGCGCAGCGCCTGGTCCATGGTCAGGGTGCTGCCGGCCAGGGTGCCGTCGGGCAGGCGCACGCCGCCCAGGCACTTGGTCACCGTGTGGCTGCCGAGCTTGTACTGGCCGTCGGGCATGCCGGCGGCGGCGGTGGAGTCGGTCACGCAGTACAGGCACGGGATCGAACGCAGGGCCACCCTGATGGCGCCGGGATGGACATGCAGCAGGTCGGGGATCAGCTCGGCGTAGCGTGCGTGGGCCAGGGCCGCGCCGACGATACCCGGTTCGCGGTGGTGCAGGCCAGTCATCGCGTTGTAGAGGTGGGTGAAGCTGCTGGCGCCGGCTTCCAGTGCGGCCACGCCGTCCTCGTAGCTGCCCAGGGTATGGCCGATCTGCAGGCGTACGCCGCGCTCGGCGAGGGCGCGGATCAGCGGCCGGTGTCCGGCGATCTCGGGGGCGATGGTGATCACCCGGATCGGCGCGCGGCGCAGGTAGTCCTCGACTTCCTCGAGCACCGCGGCATGGGCGAAGTTGGGCTGCGCGCCGAGCTTGCCGGAGTTGATGTAGGGGCCTTCCAGGTGCACGCCGAGTATCCGTGAACCGCCCTCCAGCGAGCGGCGGCAGTAAGCGCCGAGCTGGCTGAGGATGTCGGCGATCTCCTCGCGCGGTGCGGTCATGGTGGTGGCCAGCAGCGAGGTCGTGCCGAAGCGCCGGTGGGTGCGGGCGATGGTGGCGAAGGCGTCGCCGCCTTCCATGATGTCGCGGCCGCCGCCGCCGTGCACATGCAGGTCGATGAAGCCTGGCAGCAGGTACGGATCGGCGTTGCCGGCCGGATCGCAGGGCTCGCCTTCGATCCGCTGGATACGCCCGTCCTGGATGTGTAGGCGGCCGAGGACCCAGCCTTGCGGGGTGAGAATGTTGCCTTCGAGCATGGCGGCTCCGTGTCGGTCAGCGTCGCAGTTCGGCGACGAAGTCGTAGTAGTCGTTGCGGCAGTAGGTGTCGGTCAGCTCGATCGGGGTGTTGTCCTCGAGGTAGCCGATCCGGGTCATCAGCAGCATCGCGGTGCCCGGCGCGATGCCGACCAACGCGGCATCGGACGCGGACGCGTTGATCGCGCGCACGTGCTGGAGGGCGCGGACCACCGGGCGACCGATGCCGTCCAGGTATTCGTAGAGGGAATCGCCGACCGCTGTCGGGTCCGGCAGCAGGCGCGCCGGCAGGGTGCTGTTCTCGATCGCCATCACTGTGCCGTCGGCCTTGCGCAGGCGCTTCATGCGCGTGACCTTCTCGGTCGGCGAGAGGCCGAGGCGGATCAGTTCGTCGTGGGTGGGCAGGGCGATGCCGCGCTCCAGCCAGGTGGAGCCGGGGGTGAAGCCTTTCAGGCGGAGCATCTCGCTGAAGCTGGAGAGACGCGACAACGGTTGTTCGAGACGCGGCGTAATGAAGGTGCCGGAGCCCTGGTTGCGGCGGATCAGGCCCTGCTCGAAGAGTACTTCGAGGGCCTTGCGCGCGGTGACGCGGGAAATGTTCAGGGTTTCGCTGAGGTTGCGTTCGGAGGGCAGCGCTTCCTCCGCTTTCCACTGGCCGGCATGGATCGCGCTCTCGAGATTGCGCGCCAGCTGCAGATAGAGGGGGGTGGGTTGCGCCTCGTCGGGACGCAGGGCCAGGAGCAGGTCGTGGGCTGTCTTCATGAGAGGTTCCGATGCGGATTGTGTTGTTGTCGCCCGGTAATGCTGGGAAAGCTAATACCACTTGAATACCACGTCAATGCCAGTTGTGCGTCGCGCACGCGTCAGCCAGCCGTCCCGTCGATTGACTCGGCCTGAGTAAGGGATGCAAGGGTTTGACGGATAAAAGAAAACGCCGCCGGAAAATCTCGCGGCGGCGTTCCTGGCGTGGCTGACGGCTGACGAGTGGTATCAGCCTGGTTCTGTCAGGGGCGGATCTCGATCAGCGTGCCGTCTTTCACCACGCTCCAGACTTCGCGCATGTCGGTGTTGTTCATGGCGATACAGCCATTGGTCCAGTCCAGGGTGGAGAAGTACCACTCCGGGTATTCGTCATCCAGCGGGGTGCCGTGGATCATGATCATGCCACCGGCCGGCAGGCCCTTTTCCCGGGCCTTGGCCACGTCGCGGGCGTTGGGGTAGGAAATGTGCATGGAGAGGTTGTAGTTGTTGCTGGTCTTGCGCCAGTCGATCCAGTAGAAGCCTTCCGGGGTGCGGTTGTCGCCTTCGGCCAGCTTCGGGCCGGTCGGGCGCTTGCCCAGCGAGACACGGTAGCTTTTCAGGACGTTGCCTTTGTTGAGGAGCAGCAGTTTTCGCTCGGACTTGAGCACCAGGACCTTGTCCACCTTGCCTTCCAGGCTCGGCGCGGCATTGGCCTGGGTCAGACTGGCGAAGGTCAAGCACAGCAAAGCAAGCAACCAGCGCATGGAAGTGAAATCCCCGATGTTCCCTTGAGCCGCAACGGCGGCGGTGTTCGAGTGTTTGGCGTTCAGTCTTTCTTATAGGAAGCCAGCATAGGTGCAATGGCTTCGTTGCGCACCGGGAAGCAGCCTTCGCGGCGGTCGCTGAAGTAGCATTCTAAGGTACGGCCGATGGTCGGAAAAGCCAGCTCCGACCAGGGAATCTCCGCTTCGTCGAAAAGCCGCACCTCCAGGCTTTCATCGCCGGCGGAGAAATCCAGGTCGAGCAGCTCGGCGCGGAAGAACAGGTAGACCTGGCTGATGTGCGGCAGGTCGAAAAGGGTATAGAGCTGCAGGTCACCGATCCGCGCGTTGGCTTCTTCCTCTGTCTCGCGGGCCGCCGCCTGGGCGAGGGTCTCGCCGTTCTCCATGAAGCCGGCCGGCAGCGTCCAGTAGCCCAGGCGCGGCGCAATGGCGCGACGGCAGAGCAGGACCTGGCCGTCCCACACCGGCAGGCTGCCGGCGACGATACGCGGGTTCTGGTAGTGCACGGTGTGGCAGGCGTCGCAGACGTAGCGCAGGCGGTTGTCGCCGTCCGGGATGCGCTGGACCACCGTGGCGCCGCACAGGCTGCAGAATTTCATGCCAGGTTCTTCTTCGGGGAAAGGCCTATCTTGCTCGGCTGGCCGGGAGGCGACAAGGCCCCGTGCGGGAGGGGTGGGCTGGCCGGGGCTTTCGTGCCATGATCTCGGGGAAACGACAAGACCTCGGAAACCCCGGCAGTATGAACTGCACGCTCGACGAGCTGCGCCAACGCATCGAGGCGCACCGCCCCCGCCAACTGGATACCGACCAGCGCTTCCCCCAAGCGGCCGTGCTGGTGCCCATCACCCGCAGCGACGATCCGGAGCTGGTGCTGACCCTGCGCGCCGCCGGTTTGTCCACCCATGGCGGCGAGGTCGCCTTCCCCGGCGGGCGGCGCGACCCGGAAGATGCCGACCTGGTGCGCACCGCCCTGCGCGAGGCGGAGGAGGAGATCGCCTTGCCGCCGGGCCTGGTGGAAGTGGTCGGGCCGCTGAGCACCCTGGTCTCGCGGCATGGCATCGAGGTCACTCCCTATGTCGCCTTCATTCCCGACTTCGTCGAGTACCAGCCCAACGACGGCGAGATCGCCGCGGTGTTCAACGTGCCGCTGAGTTTCTTTCGCGACGACCCGCGCGAGGTCACCCACCGTATCGACTACTTCGGCCGCAGCTGGTACGTGCCCAGCTATCGCTTCGGCGAGTTCAAGATCTGGGGCCTGACGGCCATCATGGTGGTGGAGCTGGTCAACCTGCTGTACGACGACCCCATCGACCTGCACACGCCGCCGGCTTCGTTCATCAAACTGAGTTGACCGACGGGGCGCAGACCCCGGCCATGAGGAGATCGCGATGAAATACCGCCTGGGCGATGCCCGCGTCGAAACCCATCCCGACAGCTGGATCGCGCCCAGCGCAGCGGTGATCGGCAAGGTTCGCCTGGATGCCGGCGCCAGCGTCTGGTTTGGCGCGGTGCTGCGCGGCGACAACGAGCTGATCCATATCGGCGAGCACAGCAACGTCCAGGACGGCTCGGTGATGCACACCGACATGGGCTATCCGCTGACCCTCGGCAAGGGCGTCACCGTCGGCCACAACGCCATGCTGCATGGTTGCAGCGTGGGCGACTACAGCCTGGTGGGGATCAACGCGGTGATCCTCAATGGGGCGAAGATCGGCAAGTACTGCATCATCGGCGCCAACGCGCTGATTCCCGAGGGCAAGGAGATTCCCGACGGCTCGCTGGTGATGGGCTCGCCGGGCAAGGTAGTGCGCGAGCTGAGCGAGCCGCAGAAGAAAATGCTCGAGGCCAGCGCCGCCCACTATGTGCACAATGCCCGCCGTTACGCCCGCGACCTCGTCGAGGACCCGGCGTGAACGAGCGACCGGTGGCTTCGCCCTGCGTGCATGTCTGCGCGCTGGACGAGCAGGACATCTGTATCGGCTGCCAGCGCACGGCGGCCGAGATCACCCGCTGGGGCCTGATGAGCAACGACGAGCGCCGCGAGGTGCTCGGTCGCTGTTTCGAGCGCGCCAAGGCGCAAGGGCTGGTCAGCGGTTCCGCCTGAAGCGGATTCCGTTTTCTTTCATTTCCGAGGTTCTTCCATGACCCGTATCGGTACCCCCCTGTCGCCGAGCGCGACCCGCGTCCTTCTCTGTGGCTCCGGCGAGCTGGGCAAGGAAGTCGCCATCGAGCTGCAACGCCTGGGTTGCGAAGTGATCGCCGTCGATCGCTATGGCAACGCGCCGGCCATGCAGGTGGCACATCGCAGCCACGTGATCAGCATGCTCGACGGCGCCGCCCTGCGCGCGGTGATCGAGCAGGAGAAGCCGCACTACATCGTGCCGGAGATCGAGGCCATCGCCACCGCGACCCTGGTCGAGCTGGAGGCCGAAGGCTACACCGTGGTGCCCACCGCCCGCGCCGCGCAACTGACCATGAACCGCGAGGGTATCCGCCGGCTGGCTGCCGAGGAGCTCGGCTTGCCGACCTCGCCCTATCACTTCGCCGATACCTTCGAGGACTACCGCCGTGGCGTCGAGCGCGTCGGCTACCCCTGCGTGGTGAAGCCGATCATGAGTTCGTCGGGCAAGGGCCAGAGCGTCCTGAAAGGCCCCGACGACCTGCAGGCGGCCTGGGACTATGCCCAGGAAGGCGGGCGCGCCGGCAAGGGCCGGGTGATCGTCGAGGGCTTCATCGATTTCGACTACGAAATCACCCTGCTCACCGTGCGCCACGTCGACGGCACCACTTTCTGCGCGCCGATCGGTCACCGCCAGGTCAAGGGCGACTACCACGAGTCCTGGCAGCCGCAGGCGATGAGCGCGCAGGCCCTGGCCGAGTCCGAGCGGGTCGCCCGGGCAGTGACCGAGGCCCTCGGCGGACGCGGGCTGTTCGGCGTCGAACTGTTCGTCAAGGGCGACCAGGTGTGGTTCAGCGAGGTGTCGCCGCGTCCGCACGATACCGGCCTGGTGACCCTGATTTCCCAGGATCTTTCCGAGTTCGCGCTGCACGCGCGGGCGATCCTCGGCCTGCCGATCCCGGTGATCCGCCAGCTCGGCCCGTCGGCCTCGGCGGTGATCCTGGTGGAAGGCAAGTCCCGGCAGGTCGCTTTCGCCAACCTCGGTGCCGCGCTGAGCGAGGCGGATACGGCGCTACGCCTGTTCGGCAAGCCGGAAGTGGATGGCCAGCGGCGGATGGGCGTGGCCCTGGCGCGCGACGAGTCGATCGACGCCGCCCGCGCCAAGGCGACCCGGGCCGCCCAGGCGGTTCGCGTCGAACTCTGAGATGCGCCGGCTGGCAACGCTGGCCTGGTGGGCGGCGGCTCTGCCGTTGCTGCCGCTGGCGGTGCCGCTGGCTATCCGCACCCGCCGCCGAGCCTTGCGCCTGGCGCCCGCGGCGGGACCTCGCGAAGGGCTGGTCGGTGGGTCCGGTGCCGAAGAGCCGCTGCGCTTGCTGTTGTTCGGTGAGTCGACAGTGGCCGGGGTCGGCGCCAGTTGCCTGGACTACGCCCTGGCCGGCCGCCTGGCCGCGGCGCTGGGCGAGCGTCTGCGGCGCCCGGTGGCCTGGCAGGCGCTGGGCGAGAACGGTATCACCAGCGGCGAGGCGCGCGAACGCTTGCTACCGCAGGTGGCGGGACGTTTCTTCGACCAGGTGATCCTGGTCTTCGGCGTCAATGACACCACCAGCCTGCGCTCCCTCGAACGCTGGCGCGCCGACTGCGCGGCCCTGATCGACGGCTTCCAGGCGGCCGGCGCGCAGGTGACCTGCACCGCGGTGCCGCCGCTGCAGCATTTTTCCGCCTTGCCCGGGTTGCTGCGGGCCCTGCTGGGGTGGCGCGGGCGGCTGCTCGACGAGGCGCTGTGCGATCTCGCTGGCGCGACCGGCGCCGGCTACTGCCCGATCTCGCTGGACCTGCTTCCGGGCTACCTGGCCATCGACGGCTTTCATCCGTCGCAGCTGGGCTACCAGGTCTGGGCCGGGGCCCTCGCCGACTGGTTGGCGGCGAGGGAGAAGGGCGGCGTCGCGGTAGTCTGAGCGAGACTCAGGACACTGCGCCGAGGTCGTTGTCGCGGGTTTCCTTCAGGCACAGCACCGCCAGCAGGCTGAGCAGCGCCGCTGCGGAGACGTAGCCGCCGACCCAGCCCAGGCCGCCGATGCCGACCAGCTTCTGGGCGATATAGGGCGCCACCGAGGCGCCGAGAATGCCGCCCAGGTTGTAGGCCGCCGACGCGCCGGTGTAGCGCACGTGGGTGGGGAATATTTCCGGCAGCAGCGCGCCCATCGGGGCGAAGGTGACCCCCATCAGGAACAGCTCGATGCAGAGGAACAGGGCGACGCTGAACGTCGAGCCCTGGCTGAGCAGCGGCTCCATGGCGAAGCCGGAGGCGATCGCCGCCAGGCTGCCGAGCAGCAGTACCGGCTTGCGTCCGAAGCGGTCGCTGAGCCAGGCCGACAGCGGCGTGGCGGCGGCCATGAAGAGCACCGCGAGGCACAGCAGACCAAGGAACTCCTCGCGGCTGAAGCCGAGTCTGGCCACCCCGTAGCTCAGCGAGAACACCGTGGAGATATAGAACAGCGCATAACACACCACCATCGCCAGGGCGCCGAGCAGGGTCGGCCGCCAGTGCTGGGCGAACAGCTCGGCGATCGGCAGGCGGACCCTCTCGTGCTTGGCCATGGCCTTGGCGAACACCGGGGTTTCCGCCAGCTTCAGGCGTACGTAGAGGCCGACCACAACCAGCGCCGCGCTGAGCAGGAACGGGATCCGCCAGCCCCACTCACGGAACTGCTCCTCGCTGAGCAGCATCGCCAGGGCCAGGAACAGGCCGTTGGCGGCGAGGAAGCCGATCGACGGGCCGAGCTGGGGAAACATGCCGAACCAGGCGCGCTTGCCGGCCGGCGCGTTCTCCGTGGCCAGCAGCGCGGCGCCGCCCCACTCGCCGCCGAGGCCGAGGCCCTGGCCGAAGCGCAGCACGCAGAGCAGCAACGGCGCCCAGTAGCCGATGCTGTCGTAGCCGGGGAGGACGCCGATCAGGGTGGTGGACACCCCCATCAGCAGCAGCGAGGCGACCAGGGTTGACTTGCGCCCGATGCGGTCGCCGAAGTGGCCGAACAGCGCCGAGCCCAGCGGACGGGCGAGGAAGGCGATGCCGAAGGTGAGGAAGGCGCTGAGCATCTGCGCGGTGCCGGATGTCTGCGGGAAGAATACCGGACCGATCACCAGGGCGGCGGCAGTGGCATAGACGTAGAAATCGTAGAACTCGATGGCGGTGCCGATGAAGCTGGCGACTGCGACCCGGGTGGTCGAGTTGGCCGGTTCCGGAGCGGCGTCGGCGGCGAGGGTGGCGGCGGTCATGGTGGGAAGGTCCCTGGCAGTCGGGGCACGACGGAGTGCTTCCGTGCGGCCGGATGGTTATGGCCAGTGCGCCGATGCGGCGGCGCGGCGCCCGGGTGGGGCGGACGAGATCGGTCGCGCAGGGAGGATGGGGCTGCGCGCCGTGCGCCGGCTGGTACCGTCGGCATCGGGGCCGGGCGGGCAGGCGGGACTGGCGGGTGACTGGCCGGGGCTCGGGCTGCGGGTAGCGGCGGAACCGGCGGCAGGGCTGGATAAGCTGGGGTCGATTATAGAGCGCCGCGGGGCCGGTTCGGCAATCCCGGATCAGACGCTGGCGTCGCTTTCGACCAGCGGGGTCAGCGCGCGGGGATGCCAGGCGCGCACGCTTTTCACACGGTTTTCCGCCGACTGCTGGATTTCCAGGCAGTAGGGGCCGATGCGCAGGCACACCGCGCAATCGGGGATCTGCTCCAGGGCTTCGGTGACCAGGCCGTTGAGGGTCTTCGGGCCGTCGCAGGGCAATTGCCAGCCAAGCGACTTGTTCAGCTCGCGCAGGTTGGCGCTGCCGTCGATGACGAAGCTGCCGTCCTCCTGGGCCTGGATATCCGGGTTGTCGAGGCTGTCGAGGTCGTTGAAGTCGCCGACGATCTCTTCGAGGATGTCCTCCAGCGTGACGATGCCGATCACCTCGCCATATTCGTCGACCACCACGCCGATACGGCGCTTCTCCTTCTGGAAGTTCACCAACTGGGTCGACAGCGGCGTGCTTTCCGGCACGAAATACGGCTCCATGCAGGCCTGGCGGAGATTCTCCTTGGTCAGGCGGCCCTGGGTCAGCAGGCGCGCGATCTGGCGCATGTGCACGACCCCTTCGATCTGGTTGACGTCGTCGCGGTAGACCGGCAGGCGGGTGTGGCTGGTGGTGCGCAACTGCTCGACGATGACCTCGAGTTCGTCGTCGAGGTCGATGCCTTCGATTTCGTTGCGCGGGATCATCAGGTCGTTGACCGTGACCTTCTCCAGGTCCAGCAGGCCGAGCAGCATGTCATGCCGGTTGACCTCGCTGGCCTGGGGGTTGTCGGCCGGATGCAGGGCCTCTTCGTCGCGGCTGCGTCCGCTGTCGTCCTGTTCCGCCGCGGCGACGCCGAGCAGGCGCAGCAGCGCGTTGCTCAGCAGGGTCAGTAGCCACAGCAGGGGCCAGCACAGGCGCTGCAGGATCAGGAGCGGCAGGCTGAGCGGCAGGGCGACGCGTTCCGAGCGAAGGGCGCCGTAGCGGCGCGGCAGCAGGGCGCCGAACAGCAGCAGGAGCAGGGTCATGCCGGGGATGGCGACGGCCAGGCCGATGACGCCCCAGTGGTGCAGCGCGGCCCAACTGGCCAGGGCGGCGGCGCTGACGTTGACCAGGGTGCGGCCGAACAACAGGGTGCCGCGCAGGCGGTCGTCGTGCAGCAGCAGCCAACTGCTGCGCCGGGCCCCGCGCAGGCCTTGCTTGGCCTGTAGGCGCAGGCGGTAACGGTCGAGGTTGAGCAGGGCGGTCTCGACGCAGGAGAAGAACGCCGAGCAGGCGACCAGGAGAACCAGCAGGCCGACCAGGTACCCGGGGTGCAGTTCATCCATGAAGGAGGCCCATCAGATGTGCAGGATGAATTCCCGCACCAGCTTGCTGCCGAAGTACGCCAACATCAACAGGCAGAAACCGGCCAGGGTCCAGCGGATCGCCTTGTGGCCCCGCCAGCCGAGCTGGTGGCGACCCCAGAGGAGCACGGCGAAGACCACCCAGGCGAAGCAGGACAGGATGGTCTTGTGCGCCAGGTGCTGGGCGAACAGGTTGTCGACGAACAGCCATCCGGACAGCAGCGACAGCGAAAGCAGCGACCAGCCGCCCCAGAGGAAGCCGAACAGCAGGCTTTCCATGGTTTGCAGGGGCGGGAAGTTGCGGATCAGCCCGGACGGATGCTTGTGCTTGAGGCGGTAGTCCTGGAGCAGCAGCAAGAGCGCCTGGAACACCGCGATGGTGAGCAGGCCGTAGGCCAGGATCGAGAGCAGGATGTGGGCCAGGATGCCCGGCTGTTCGTTGATCGGCTCGACGGTGCCGTGGGGGATGAGTACCGCCAGCAGGGTGGTGAGGGCGCCCAGCGGGAATAGAAGGAGGAGCAGGTTCTCCACCGGTATCCGCAAGGTCGCCAGCAGGGTCAGGAGAATTACCGCGGCGGCGATCAGGCTGGCGGCGTTGAAGAAGTCCAGCACCAGGCCGGCCGGGGTCAGCAATTGCTGGTAGAGGCTGAAGGCGTGGGCGACCAGTGCCAGGAGTCCGAACAGGAGCAGCAGGGGTTTGCCCGGCGCGGTGCGCTTGGACACACAGGCACCCTGGTAGGCGGCGGTGCCGAGATAGAGAACAGCAGCGATGAGGCTGGGCAGCAGGGGATGCATAAGTCCTTGTAATCGCGGGCCCGAAAGGATGGGAGTTTGGCATAGATCGAGCGTCGCGAGAAAGCCGTTGCGAACAGTTCTCTCGTACCTGTGGCCGGGTTGGCGGACCGCCTGCCGCGGGCGCCGCGACCTCATGGCCCGGCAGTCGCTTCGGCAAAGACGGAACGCATCGGCAAATCAAGGACTTGAGGCTGGCCTCCGGTCGTCGCCGGACACACACTCCGTCTTTCATCGCGTGTCCCGCGACGCGCTCTTGGTTATAATCCGCCGCTTGCCGCAACCCCCGTGGAAGGATCGCGCATGTTCGAAAACCTTACAGACCGCCTCTCGCAGACGCTTCGCCATGTCACCGGCAAGGCCAAGCTGACCGAGGACAACATCAAGGACACTCTGCGCGAAGTGCGCATGGCCCTGCTCGAGGCCGACGTGGCCCTGCCGGTGGTCAAGGACTTCGTCAACAAGGTCAAGGAGCGCGCCGTCGGCACCGAGGTCTCGAAGAGCCTGACCCCGGGACAGGCGTTCGTGAAGATCGTCCGCGCCGAACTCGAGGAGTTGATGGGGGCGGCCAACGAGGACCTGGCGCTGAGCGTCGCGCCGCCGGCGGTGATCCTGATGGCCGGCCTGCAGGGCGCGGGCAAGACCACCACCGCGGGCAAGCTGGCGCGCTTCCTTAAGGAACGCAAGAAGAAGTCGGTGATGGTGGTTTCCGCCGACGTCTACCGTCCCGCCGCGATCAAGCAGCTGGAAACCCTGGCGGGCGAGGTCGGCGTAACCTTCTTCCCTTCCGACGTCAGCCAGAAGCCGGTGGCCATCGCCGAGGCGGCGATCCGCGAGGCGAGGCTGAAGTTCATCGACGTGGTGATCGTCGATACCGCAGGCCGCCTGCACATCGATGCCGACATGATGGACGAGATCAAGCAGGTGCACGCGGCGATCAAGCCGGCGGAAACCCTGTTCGTGGTCGATGCCATGACCGGCCAGGACGCCGCCAACACCGCCAAGGCCTTCAATGACGCCTTGCCGCTGACCGGTGTGGTCCTGACCAAGGTCGACGGCGACGCGCGTGGTGGTGCCGCGCTCTCGGTGCGGGCGATCACCGGCAAGCCGATCAAGTTCCTCGGCATGGGCGAAAAGAGCGAAGCGCTCGATCCGTTCCATCCCGACCGCGTGGCCTCGCGCATCCTCGGCATGGGCGACGTGCTCAGCCTGATCGAACAGGCCGAGCAGAACCTCGACCGCGACAAGGCCGAGAAGCTGGCGAAGAAGATCAAGAAGGGCAAGGGCTTCGACCTGGAAGACTTCCGCGACCAGTTGCAACAGATGAAGAACATGGGCGGCCTCGGCGGGCTCATGGACAAGCTGCCGATGCTCGGCGGGGTCAACCTGGCGCAGATGGGCAATGCCCAGGGTGCTGCGGAGAAACAGTTCAAGCAGATGGAGGCGATCATCAACTCGATGACGCCCGGCGAACGGCGCGATCCGGAAATGATCAGCGGCTCGCGCAAGCGCCGCATCGCCCTTGGCTCCGGTACCCAGGTGCAGGACGTCGGCCGGCTGATCAAGCAGCACAAGCAGATGCAGAAGATGATGAAGAAGGTCACCGCCAAGGGCGGCATGGCCAAGATGATGCGAGGCATGGGCAGTATGTTCCCGGGGGGCATGCCCAAGCTTTGATCGGACGCGCGGCCGCTGGCCACGCCGGCGGTTTCGCTCCGTCGGCCGGCGGGCGGACCGTGTGCTTCCCGCGCTCTCCGCGCCGGCCGATGGGTGGCCGAAAAAGAGATTTGCAAATTCCCCGATAATCCTTAGAATATGCGGCCTTTCGGGCCGTGGGCCCAGCGTGCATTCATTTTGCAAGCACCGACTACAGGAACGAAGTTCACATGGTAACCATCCGTCTTGCTCGTGGCGGCTCCAAAAAGCGCCCCTTCTACCACCTGACCGTGACCAACAGCCGCAATGCGCGCGATGGTCGCTTCGTCGAGCGCATCGGTTTCTTCAATCCGGTTGCGACTGGTGGCGAAGTGCGTCTGTCCGTCGACCAGGAGCGTGCTACCTACTGGCTCGGCCAGGGTGCACAGCCGTCTGAGCGCGTTGCTCAGCTGCTCAAGGACGCTGCCAAGGCAAACGCCTAAGCCGTCATGAGTGAAATGCCGACACCCGCCGACGACCTGGTCGTGATCGGCAAGATCGTTTCGGTGTACGGCATCCGCGGTGAGGTGAAGGTGTATTCCTTTACCGACCCGTTGGACAACCTGCTGGACTATCGCCGCTGGACGCTCCGGCGCGACGGCGAGATTCGGCAGGCCGAGCTGGTCAGGGGGCGCCTGCATGGCAAGGTCCTGGCCGCCAAGCTCAAGGGGCTCGACGATCGCGAAGAGGCCCGCACCTTCACCGGTTACGAGATCTGCATCCCGCGTAGCGAGTTGCCCTCTCTCGAGGAAGGTGAGTACTACTGGCACCAGCTGGAAGGCCTGAAGGTGATCGACCAGGGCGGGCAGTTGCTCGGCGTGATCGACCATCTGCTGGAAACCGGTGCCAACGATGTCATGGTGGTCAAGCCCTGCGCGGGCAGCCTGGACGACCGCGAGCGCCTGTTGCCCTACACCGGGCAGTGCGTGCTGTCGATCGACCTGGCCGCTGGCGAGATGCGGGTGGACTGGGACGCGGACTTCTGATCATCCATGGACAAGCGTTTGTGGGTGGGCGTCGTCAGCATCTTTCCGGAGATGTTCCGCGCGATCAGTGACTATGGCATCACCAGCCGTGCGGTAAAGCAGGGGTTGCTCACGCTGACCTGCTGGAATCCACGGGACTACACCGAGGACCGCCACCAGACGGTGGACGACCGGCCCTTCGGCGGTGGCCCTGGCATGGTGATGAAGATCAAGCCTCTGGAGGGCGCGCTGGCGGATGCCAGGCAAGCCGCCGGGGGCAGGAAGGCGAAGGTGATCTACCTTTCGCCGCAAGGCCGCCAGCTGACGCAGGCGGGCGTACGCGAACTGGCCGAAGAGGAAGCGTTGATCCTCATCGCCGGGCGCTACGAAGGCATCGACGAGCGCTTCATCGAAGAGCACGTCGATGAAGAATGGTCGATCGGCGATTATGTCCTGTCCGGCGGTGAGTTGCCGGCCATGGTGCTGGTCGATGCAGTGACGCGGTTGCTGCCCGGTGCATTGGGTCATGCAGATTCCGCCGAGGAGGACTCCTTCACGGATGGCCTGCTCGACTGCCCGCACTACACCCGACCCGAGGTGTACGCGGACAAACGTGTTCCTGAAGTGTTGCTCAGTGGCAACCATGAACACATCCGGCGTTGGCGTTTGCAGCAGGCCCTTGGGCGGACCTGGGAACGACGCGCCGATCTTCTGGATAGCCGCTCGCTTTCTGGAGAAGAGCAGAAGCTGCTGGCGGAATATATCCGTCAGCGGGACGATAGTTAACGTATCGATGGCTGGCCGATTGCCGGTCTTAGGAGCACAGCATGACCAACAAGATCATTCAGCAGATCGAAGCTGAACAGATGAACAAAGAGATCCCGGCGTTCGCCCCCGGCGATACCGTGATCGTCCAGGTCAAGGTGAAGGAAGGCGACCGTCAGCGTCTGCAGGCCTTCGAAGGCGTCGTTATCGCCAAGCGCAACCGTGGCCTGAACAGCGCCTTCACCGTGCGCAAGATCTCCAACGGCGTGGGCGTGGAACGTACCTTCCAGACCTACAGCCCGATCGTCGACAGCCTGAGCGTCAAGCGTCGCGGCGACGTGCGCAAGGCCAAGCTGTACTACCTCCGCGCCCTGTCCGGCAAGGCCGCGCGCATCAAGGAAAAACTGGTCTAATCTGGTTCTTCTCCGAGAAAAGCAGCCCGAGGGCTGCTTTTTTCATGTCTGGCGTTCGCCTTTCCGGCGGCGCTTCCTACTGCCCACGGCAGCGCATAACCAGTACAACATCCGCGGCACCCAGGCAGCCACTCCATCCGGTATTCGTGGCATGACCCCCAGAGAGCAAGAAATCCTGCGTCGCACCGAGCTTTCCGAAACCCGTGTGACCAAGGCGGTATTCCCGCCCACCACCAATCACCACAACACCCTGTTCGGCGGGACTGCGCTGGCCTGGATGGACGAGGTCTCGTTCATCACCGCGACCCGTTTCTGCCGCCTGCCGCTGGTGACCGTTTCCACCGATCGCATCGACTTCAACCACCCGATCCCGGCGGGCTCGATCGTCGAACTGGTCGGACGGGTGGTCAAGGTCGGCAACACCAGCCTCAAGGTGGAGGTCGAGGTGTACCTGGAAAGCATGTACGCCGACGGTCGCGAGAAGGCCATACACGGCCTGTTCAGCTTCGTTGCCATCGACGACGAAAAGCGGCCGGTTCCGGTCCTGCCGGGGTTCCCGGCCAGCCAGGCGGCTTGAGACAGGCGGAAAGAAGGCACCCACGGGTGCCTTTTCCATATCCCCGGACGATCCGGCCCTGGGTTGGGATCAGGGCCGCAGGCTGATCTTCAGGGAGGCCTGGGACAGGTCGATCTGTTGCAGGCTGACGCTGCCGAACGTCTGCTCGCGCGGCGCGCCGGCAATGCGAATATTGTCGAAGCGCACCTCGCCGATACTGCTCGGCAGGCGCAGGTTGACCGAGCCGTCGGGGTTGAGCGTGCTTTGCGTCTTGCCGGTTTCGTAGCGAACGTCGCTCATCGAGGTTTCCGCCTCCAGGCTGTCGAGCATCGGCATCACCAGCTTCGCCAGTTGCTTCACCGCGGCCAGTCCGTCGCCGCCCTCGGCCTTCAGGAACAGGCCCTCGAGGCTTTCGTTGAGGCCCTGGGCGTTGACGTTGCTCATCTCGACGTCGGTCAGCGGACGCAGGTTCTTCGGCAATTCCTGGCGGCTCATGGCCGCTGGCGGCTGCATACGCTGGATGTCGGCGCTGGCCATCTGGAACGGACTGAGCAGGGCGGCGACCAGGGTCGCGGCCAGGCGCAGGTTGGTCTGCTTCTTCAGCGCCTTCTTCAGTTGCCGTTCGCTCAGCAGGCCCTGCTCGATCAGGGTTTCGCCCAGGCGCTTGTGGTTGCTCAACTGCGCCTGGATCGCGGCGTCCAGTTGGGCGGCGCTAATCAGCCCCTTGTTGATCAGGATCTGGCCCAGGCGGGAATGTTGTTGATTGGACATGGTCATGGCCTGATGAAAAAAGAGAATGATGGCTAGATGCAATCATCCTCTTCGTGGGCTTCGTTTGTCACCCAACCTTGGATAGGGTGACGACGGTCTTTCGTCGGTTCGTTGAAGTCTAGTCGGCGATTTCCGTGGCCTGCGACTTGCTGACTGACGGTTCCGCGTCGATCAGCGACAGCAGCGTCCAGCCGGTGCCCGGCGCCAGCGTGGACTGTGGCGTGGCGACGTGCATCCTGCCGTTCGGATCGCGGGCGAACAGCAGGATCGCGGACTCGCCGTGCAGCGCCTGGTAGTCGTTCCAGCCGAAGGTGTCGGTGAGCAGGGTGGTGCGGATTTCGGCGCCGCGCGACAGCAGGCTGGCGAACTGCGCGTAGGTCAGCGGTCGCTGGCCAAGTGGGCGGCCACGGTGTTCGTCGCTGGAGCGGTGCTTGTCGGTACGCTTGGCTTCCTGGCTGGTCGGCAGGCCGAACAGCTGGCGATGGCCGAACTCGTGGCGGAAGCGCATGGCCGCCAGGGTATTCAGCTCGCCGGCTGGAGAAACCCCCAGCAAGTGCCCGATGCCGACCAGGTCGAGGTGGGCTTCGGCGTGCTGCGAGGTGGGATTGCCGAAATAGGTGGGCAGGTTGTCCATGCGGGCGGCGCGGATGTTTTCCCAGCTCGAATCAGTCAGCAGCACGCGGCTGCCGAGGCTCTTCAGGGCCTTGCCGATGGCGCGCCCGACCGGATTGGCGCCGACGATCAGGTAGCCGCTGGGCGAGGGCTCGGCGACCTTCAGCAGGCGCGCCAGGGGGCGGGCGGTGGCGCTTTGCAGGACCACCGTGCCGATGATCACCAGAAAGGTCAGCGGCACCAGCAGCGCCGCCTGGGCATGGCCTTCGGCGCTCAGGCGGATGGCGAAGATCGCCGAGACCGCCGCGGCGACGATCCCGCGCGGGGCGATCCAGCTGAGCAGGGCGCGCTCGCGCCAGCTCAGCGGCGAACCCCAGGTCGACAGCGCCACGTTCAGCGGCCGGGCGACGAGCTGGATCAGCAGCAGCACCAGCAGCGCCGCCGGGCCCAGGCCGAGCAGGGCATTGATGTCCAGGCGCGCGGCCAGGAGGATGAACAGGCCGGAAATCAGCAGGACGCTGAGGTTTTCCTTGAAGTGCAGGATCTGCCGTACGTCGACGCCCTTCATGTTGGCCAGGCCCATGCCCATCAGGGTGACGGCGAGCAGTCCGGATTCGTGCATCACCCGGTTCGAGGCGATGAATACGCCCAGCACCGCGGCCAGCGTCGCCAGGTTGTGCAGGTAGTCCGGCAGCCAGTGGCGGCGCAGGACGATGCCCAGCGCCCAGCCGCCGAGGATGCCGAACAGGCTGCCGCAGAGGATCACTCCACCGAAGGTCTGCAGGCTGTGTAGCCAGCCATCGCCTTCGCCGCTGGAGATGATGAAGCTGTACACCACTACCGCCAGCAGGGCGCCGATGGGATCGATGACGATGCCTTCCCAGCGCAGGATGTTCGCCACCGCGGCCTTGGGCCGGACCACCCGCAGCATCGGAACGATCACCGTGGGCCCGGTGACCAGGGTCAGGGTGCCGAACAGCAGGGCCATTTCCCAGCTGAAGTCGAGCAGGTAGTGGGCGGCCAGGGCGATCACGCCCCAGGTCGAGAGCGCGCCGATGGTCACCATTCGGTGCACCACGGTGCCGATTTCCTTCCATTCGCTGAAATGCAGGGTCAGGCTGCCCTCGAAGAGGATCAGCGCCACTGCCAGGGATACCAGTGGGAACAGCAGGGGGCCGAACATCTCGTCCGGATCGAGCCAGCCGAGTAGCGGGCCGGCGACAATCCCGGACAGCAGCAGGAAAAGAATGGCTGGCAGGCGCAGGCGCCAGGCCAGCCATTGACTGAGCAGGGCGGCGGCACCGATGCCGCCGAGGGCGAGCAGGATAGCGTTCTGGTCCATCGAGGATTCCTTGTCAGCGTCGCTCCGCTCGTCCTGAGCCGGGGCGAACCATCGAGCCACATGGCTCCGCTTTTTCCCGCGGGCACGGGAAGCCGGCCGACCTCCTGTCGACCGGCCTGACTAACCATTACGTGGCGATGACGGCCAACGCTCGCGATAGCGCCCAGGCTATGAAAGACTAGCCGCGCTTTCATTTGGTTCGCAGCCTTCATCCATGAGTACCCTCGAACATCCCCTGATCGACCGTTTCCTCGATGCCCTGTGGCTGGAAAAAGGCCTTGCCGACAACACCCGCGAGGCTTATCGCAACGACCTCCAGCAGTTCAACGCCTGGCTCGATGGCCGCGGGCTGCGCCTGGAGGGCATCGGCCGCGACGCCATCCTCGATCACCTGGCCTGGCGCCTGGAACAGGGCTACAAGGCCCGCTCGACCGCGCGCTTCCTCTCCGGCCTGCGTGGCTTCTATCGCTATTGCCTGCGCGACGGCCTGATCGCCGAGGATCCCACCTTGCAGGTGGACCTGCCGCAACTGGGCAAGCCGTTGCCGAAATCCCTCTCCGAAGCGGACGTCGAGGCATTGCTGGCGGCGCCGGAAGTCGACGACCCGCTGGGCCTGCGCGATCGCACCATGCTCGAAGTGCTGTATGCCTGCGGCCTGCGGGTCAGCGAACTGGTCGGCCTGACCCTGGAGCAGGTCAACCTGCGCCAGGGCGTGGTCAAGGTGTTCGGCAAGGGCAGCAAGGAGCGCCTGGTGCCGCTCGGCGAGGAAGCCATCGGCTGGCTCGAACGCTACCTGCGCGAGGCTCGCGGCGACCTGCTCGGCGGGCGGCCCAGCGACGTGCTGTTCCCCAGCCTGCGCGGCGAACAGATGACCCGCCAGACCTTCTGGCATCGCATCAAGCATCACGCGCAGGTGGCGGCGATCGGCACGTCGATTTCGCCGCACACCCTGCGCCACGCCTTCGCCACCCACCTGCTCAACCATGGCGCCGACCTGCGGGTGGTGCAGATGCTGCTCGGCCACAGCGACCTGTCGACCACCCAGATCTATACCCATATCGCCCGGGCCCGCCTCCAGGATCTGCACGCACGCCACCACCCGCGAGGCTGACGCTTTGTCCGAAAAATCCGTACCTACCCGAAAAGAGGCGCTTTCGTAGCGTTCTGCGACAAGCGTCGGGCCCGTCGGGATAGTGGTCTATGGTAGGCTTCGCCGACCGCACGACAGGAGTGACACATGCGCGTGACCCGTTTTCTGGCTGCTGCCGCCCTCGGCCTGATGAGTACCCTGGCCCTGGCAGACAATGCCGATCAGAACATCCGCAAGACCCTGCAGGCCCTGCAACCGGACCTGCCCATCGACTCCATCGCCAGCAGCCCGCTGCAGGGGCTCTACCAGGTGCAGCTGAAGGGCGGCCGGGTGCTCTACGCCAGCGCCGACGGCCAGTTCGTCATGCAGGGCTACCTCTACCAGGTGAAGGACGGCAAGCCGGTCAACCTGACCGAGAAGGCCGAGAGCCAGGCGATCGCCAAGGCGATCAACGGCGTGCCCGCCAGCGAGATGGTGGTGTATCCGGCCAAGGGCCAGGCCAAGGCGCACATCACGGTGTTCACCGATACCACCTGCCCGTACTGCCAGAAGCTGCATGCCGAGGTGCCGGACCTGACCGAGCAGGGGATCGAGGTGCGCTACATGGCGTTCCCGCGCCAGGGGCCGCAGTCGGCGGGCGACAAGCAACTGCAGGCGGTCTGGTGTGCGAAGGAGCCGACCAAGGCGATGGACGCCATGATGAACGGCAAGGAAATCAAGTCTTCCGAGTGCAAGAACCCGGTCGACAAGCAGTTCCAGATGGGCCAGATGGTCGGGGTGCAGGGAACGCCGGCGATCGTCCTTGCCAACGGCCAGTTGCTCCCCGGCTACCAGCCGGCCAAGCAGTTGGCCAAGCTGGCGCTGGAGGCCAAATAGCGCCGGGTCTGCCGAACAATTGACTAATAAAGAGCCGCTTCGTAATGTGCGGCTCTTTTGTTTTCATCATTGGCGATTTCCGCCGCCCGCTGGCGGAATCCATCGCCAGGATGTGTCGTGGCCCGTACAGTGGTCGCGTCAACCTCGATTCGCTCGGGGAACCATAGCAGGCCGGCGCGTCCGGCCGTCGTAGGTGAGATGGGGAGTTCCAGCGTGAAACCGGTCAAAGTAGGCATCTGTGGGTTGGGGACCGTCGGTGGCGGTACCTTCAATGTACTCGAACGCAACGCCGAGGAGATTGCCCGCCGTGCCGGGCGCGGTATCGAGGTTGCGCAGATCGCCGCCCGCCGGCCGAACCCGAAGTGCGATACCGGTGCGACCCCCATCACCGCCGATATCTTCGACGTAGCGTGCAATCCCGAGATCGACGTGGTCGTCGAGTTGATCGGCGGCTACACCCTGGCCCACGAGCTGGTGCTCAAGGCCATCGAGAACGGCAAGCACGTGGTCACCGCGAACAAGGCGCTGATCGCCGTGCACGGCAACGAGATCTTCGCCAAGGCCCGCGAGAAGGGCGTGATCGTCGCCTTCGAGGCCGCTGTCGCCGGCGGCATCCCGGTGATCAAGGCGATCCGCGAGGGGCTGTCGGCCAACCGCATCAACTGGCTGGCCGGGATCATCAACGGTACCGGCAACTTCATCCTCAGCGAAATGCGCGAGAAGGGCCGTACCTTCCCCGACGTGCTCGCCGAGGCCCAGGCCCTGGGCTATGCCGAGGCCGACCCGACCTTCGACGTGGAAGGCATCGACGCCGCCCACAAGCTGACCATCCTCGCCTCGATCGCCTTCGGCATTCCGCTGCAGTTCGACAAGGCCTACACCGAAGGCATCTCGAAACTGACCAGCGCCGACGTCAACTACGCCGACGCCCTCGGCTATCGCATCAAGCACCTGGGCGTGGCGCGTCGCACCGAGAGCGGCTTCGAGCTGCGCGTGCACCCGACCCTGATTCCCTCGGATCGCCTGATCGCCAACGTCAACGGCGTGATGAACGCGGTGATGGTCAACGGCGACGCCGTCGGCTCGACCCTCTACTACGGCGCCGGTGCCGGCATGGAGCCGACCGCTTCCTCGGTGGTGGCCGACCTCGTCGACGTGGTCCGCGCCATGACCTCCGATCCGGAGAACCGCGTACCGCACCTGGCGTTCCAGCCGGACGCGCTGTCCGACCACCCGATCCTGCCGATCGAAGCCTGCGAAAGCGCCTACTACCTGCGCATCCAGGCCAAGGACCACCCGGGCGTACTGGCCCAGGTGGCCACCATCCTGTCCGAGCGCGGCATCAACATCGAATCGATCATGCAGAAGGAGGCCGAGGAACAGGACGGCCTGGTGCCGATGATCCTGGTTACCCACCGGGTCATCGAACAACGCATCAACGATGCCATCGCCGCCCTGGAAGCGCTGGAAGGCGTGTCCGGGCCGGTGGTCCGTATCCGTGTCGAACAACTGAATTGATCGAACGCCGGGCGCCGCTTGCGGGCCCGCGTCAACAGCGAAGGTTTTGAACATGCGTTACATCAGCACCCGCGGCCAAGCGCCCGCCCTGAACTTCGAAGATGTCCTCCTCGCCGGCCTGGCCAGCGACGGCGGCCTCTACGTCCCGGAAAACCTGCCACGCTTCACCCTCGAGGAGATCGCCTCCTGGGTCGGCCTGCCCTACCACGAGCTGGCCTTCCGGGTGATGCGCCCGTTCGTCGCCGGCAGCATCGCCGATGCCGACTTCAAGAAGATCCTCGAGGAAACCTATGGCGTCTTCGCCCATGACGCAGTGGCGCCGCTGCGCCAGTTGAACGGCAACGAATGGGTGCTGGAGCTGTTCCACGGCCCGACCCTGGCCTTCAAGGACTTCGCCCTGCAACTGCTCGGCCGCCTGCTCGACCATGTGCTGGCCAAGCGCGGCGAGCGCGTGGTGATCATGGGGGCCACCTCCGGCGATACCGGCTCCGCGGCCATCGAAGGCTGCCGCCGTTGCGACAACGTCGACATCTTCATCATGCACCCGCACAACCGCGTGTCCGAGGTGCAGCGCCGGCAGATGACCACCATCCTCGGCGACAACATCCACAACATCGCCATCGAAGGCAACTTCGATGACTGCCAGGAGATGGTCAAGGCCAGCTTCGCCGACCAGGGCTTCCTCAAGGGTACCCGCCTGGTAGCGGTGAACTCGATCAACTGGGCGCGGATCATGGCCCAGATCGTCTACTACTTCCATGCCGCGCTGCAGCTCGGCGCGCCGCATCGCTCGGTGGCGTTCTCGGTGCCGACCGGCAACTTCGGCGACATCTTCGCCGGCTACCTGGCGCGCAACATGGGCCTGCCGGTCAGCCAGCTGATCGTCGCGACCAACCGCAACGACATCCTGCACCGCTTCATGAGCGGTAATCGCTACGACAAGGACACCCTGCATCCCTCGCTGTCGCCGTCGATGGATATCATGGTCTCGTCCAACTTCGAACGCCTGCTGTTCGACCTGCACGGCCGCAACGGCAAGGCCGTCGCCGAACTGCTGGATGCCTTCAAGGCCAGCGGCAAGCTGTCGGTGGAAGACCAGCGCTGGACCGAGGCGCGCAAGCTGTTCGACTCCCTGGCGGTCAGCGACGAGCAGACCTGCGAGACCATCGCCGAGGTATACCGCTCCTGTGGCGAGTTGCTCGACCCGCACACCGCCATTGGCGTGCGTGCCGCCCGCGAATGCCGGCGCAGCCTGAGCGTGCCGATGGTGACCCTGGGCACTGCGCATCCGGTCAAGTTCCCCGAAGCGGTGGAGAAGGCCGGCATCGGCCAGGCGCCGGCGCTGCCTGCGCACCTCGCCGACCTGTTCGAGCGCGAGGAGCGCTGCACCGTATTGCCGAACGAGCTGGCCAAGGTACAGGCCTTCGTCAGCCAGCACGGCAATCGCGGCAAGCCGCTCTGAGCCTGTCGTGAAAGGAAGAAGCCCGCCTTGATGGCGGGCTTTTTCATGTCTTCTCAAAGGGCAGCGGCGAGTTTGTTGCGCGAGGGGCGGAGCAGCCTCAGTGGATCGTTGAACTGGATGTCGCTGGCCAGCTTGTAGTAGCGCCCGACGAAATAGTCGCGGGCCTGGGCATCGTTCTTTCCCTGGTACAGCACCCAGGCGACGCTGATGCCGGCGAACTCGTTGTACTCGATCTGTCGCAGCGGGCTGAAGTGGGTCGCCGTGGTGGCCGTGGCGCCCCAGGCGGGCACGTCGCGGATCAACGGGCCCTGCCAGAGGATCGGCCAACTGAGCGGCGGCACGACCACATCGGCCAGTCCGGTCAGCAGCAGGGTCGGGGTCTTTACCGTGGAACCGATGGCCAGGGGGCCTGGCTCGATCGGCAGGGCGCCGACCAGCTTCAACCGTGGCTCGATGAGTTGCAGGGCTTGTGCAGAGAGGCTGGCGCTCTGCAGTGTGGCCTGGCCGCCGGCGGAGTGCCCGGCGACCAGCGTCCGGGAAAAGTCGGCCCGGTCATGCAGGGCCGAGCCCGGGTCCCTGTCCAGTTTCGCGACCTCAAGGATGCCGAGGGCGTGCATCAGCGGGAAGGAATTGATGAAGTCGGAGGAGATCACCACGATGAAGCCGTGGCTGGCCCACAGTTTCATCAGTTCGTGATAGTTGCCGGCGTTGGAAAGTATGCCGCCGACGAAAGTGATGACCGGAAGCTTGGCGTCGGACGCGGCGATGTCCGCCGGATAGTAGACGCTGGTACTGATCGGGCTGGCGAAGCCATAGGGAAAAGCCTCGTTGCAGCGGATCGAGCCGTCCAGCAGGACGATCCTGGCGATGGTCCCGACGAAGCCACGACAATCGGCGAGCACGGCGGTGCTGGCGATCTCGGTGTCGGCGACCGGACGCGCGTACTGGTCGTTGGCCAGGCCCACGGCGCCGAACAGCAGCGAGCCCTGTGCCGTGCCGGCGGCGAATGCCAGCGCGAGGATGAAGGCGCGCCAGGCGCTGCGGGGGGATGCGAAGGCAGTCATGAGATCCTCGCTGTTCGATGCGCAGGGGGAAGTCTCGTTGTTACTGCCTGACGGACGCGCCGGATACTGCAATTTCAAGCAGGTGAAGGCGTTGCGCGAGGGTGGGATGGTTGGAGTTTTTCCCGGTGCTTCCCTTATAGCGGGCTGATCGTTGCGTTGGCCTGGTTCGGCTCGAATGGCTATTTGCGCCGGCACGTGGCCTTTCGCCAGATGCTGCCGTTAGTCCGGTAAATGCTTGCATCGACGAACCCTATTCGCGTTTTTTCGGTCTTTGACGAGTCTTATTCGTCGAAACAGGAGACCTGATTTGGACAGCCTGAAGCAACGACTGGCCGATGCCTTCGCTCCCCATCCCTTCACCCTCAGCCAGCCCCGGCCCGATGGCGGACGGGTGGTCACGCTGGTCGATCCGCAGGGGGAAACCCTGTTGCAGCGGGTCATCGCCAAGGTGCAGTTGAACGACGAAAGCTATCTCGAGGATGCCGTGCAGACCATTCGCCGGGAATTGCAGGTGCTGGTCGGGCGGATGGAGGAAGACGTGCTGGCGACCTTCCGCGAGCGGGATCACGTGCTGCTGTATTCGTCGCGCTAGCACCGTCTCGTTCGAGGGCGCGTTGCGCATCGGGCGGTCAGGCCGAAGGCGCGCGCCGGTGCAGCGGCTCTTGCCGGATGGCGCCATGCTCGTGGAAGCGTGCGGATAACCCCCTCTCCCTGGCTGGATAGGGGAGAGGGGCCGCCCTGTCCGCGGAGCACCGATGAAGGGCTCCGCGTACCGTTCAGATGGCGCCTTCCCGGCGCAGGGCGGCGATGCCCTCGCTGTCGTAGCCCAGCTCGGCGAGCAGGGCATCGGTATGCTCGCCCAGTTCCGGGCCTACCCAATCCGCCGAGCCTGGCGTGGCGGACAGCTTGGGCACGATGCCAGGCATGCGGAATGGCTTGCCGTCCGGCAAGCGTGCCGAGAGGAACATCTCGCGGGCAAGGAATTGCGGATCGCGGAACATGTCTTCGGCGGAGTAGATGCGGCTGGCCGGGACTTCGGCTCGCGCCAGCACTGCCAGCACTTCCTCCAGGGACTGCGAGGCGACCCAGCGGTCGATAACCCCATAGAGTTCGTCGCGGCGCGCATCGCGCCCGTCGTTGCTGGCCAGTTGCGGGTCGCTGGCCAGGTCGTCGCGGCCGATGGCCTGCATGAAGCGGCGGAAGATCGCGTCGCCGTTGGCGCCGATCTGTACGTGGCGGCCATCGGCGCTGGTGTGGATGGAGGAGGGGGTGATGCCCGGCATGATGTTGCCGGTGCGCTCGCGGATGAAACCGAACACGTCGAATTCCGGAACCATGCTTTCCATCATGGCGAAGATCGCCTCGTAGAGGGCGACGTCGACCATCTGTCCCTCGCCGCCGTTGACCTCGCGGTGTCGCAGCGCCATCAGCGCGCCGATCACGCCCCACAGGGCGGCGATCGAGTCGCCGATGGAAATCCCGGTGCGAACCGGCGGGCGGTCCTCGAAGCCGGTAATGTAGCGCAGTCCGCCCATCGACTCGCCGACCGCGCCGAAGCCCGGCTGGTCCTTGTAGGGGCCGGTCTGGCCGAAGCCCGACAGGCGCACCATCACCAGGCGCGGGTTCAGCGCGTGGAGGACATCCCAGCCCAGGCCGAGCTTTTCCAGTACGCCGGGGCGGAAGTTCTCGATCAGGATGTCGGCATCGCCGAGCAGGCGTTTCAGGATCGCCTGGCCTTCGGCGTGCTTGAGATTGAGGGTCAGGGATTTCTTGTTGCGTGCCTGAACGAACCACCACAGCGAGGTGCCTTCGTAGAGCTTGCGCCACTTGCGCAGTGGATCGCCGCCGTCGGGCGACTCGATCTTGATCACTTCGGCGCCGAACTCGGCGCAGATCCGCGAGGCGAAAGGGCCGGCGATCAGGGTGCCGAGCTCGACCACCTTCAGGCCGGCCAGCGGTTTGGGCGAATGTTCCATGCGGTGTCCGTCAGGCTGCAGTGTGCGCATAGCCTAGAGCATTTGCCGGCGGTGCGGGCGGGTGCCGCGGTAGGGTGAGACGTTTCCCGTTTTTTCCCGATATGCCCGGCGGTCCTTCAATTCCTTTTGCATAGAGGGTTTAATGCGGGAGTCGATACAGGATGTAGCGCGCCAGACACCGAGCCAGGGAGGCCCCTCGTGCCATTTCTTTCTCTCTTTCCTCCCCGTGTTTCTTTTCCATGCTCCGGCCGGCCCGGCGTAGATATGCGCGTGCGTTGGTTTTTATTACATGTGATCTGTTGAAATCTTACATGTGATCTCGTAGTGTGAGTCCATGCAACGGAAATCATCAGCCCATTATCAGCGTGTCTTTCGCCAGCGCCTGCGCGAGCAGGGCCTGGTGAAGAAGGAAGTCTGGATCTTGCCGGAGAACGCCGCGGCGCTCGCCGGCATCGAGCGGATGCTGCGTCGCCCGGCTGCCGGAGCGGCTCATTTGGAGAAGGAGGAAGACATGACGGAAGCCCGGGTATGGAACGCTCGCTCGCTGGCCGAGGCCCTGAGCGGCACCGAGCTGTTCAGCAGCGGCGAGGCCCAGATCGAGCTGATCGAGGGGGCGGAAGCGAGTCTCTATGTGATCATGCGCGAATACGGCGACCTGCCGGTGTTCGTCGCGCCCCAGGGCGAGCAGATCATCGTCGAGGCGCTGCTCTGGCCGGAAAGCGACGTTACCGACGCGACCGCCTTCAACGAAGAGGTCCTGCTCAGCCGGCAACTGTTCCCGCTGTCGAGCATCGGCCTGCTCAACCTGCCGGGCGAGGAGCGCTGCTACAGCATGTTCGGCGCGTTGAGCACGACTTCGTCGCTGGCCAGCGTGCTGCACGAAATCGAAACCCTGGCCGGCAACGTGATCCGCGCCACGGAAGTCTACGCCGGCTACCTGAAAGCCCGGGCCTGAGGGAGGACACCATCATGACGGTATGGAGCAAGCTGCTGAGCGCCCTGCGCGGCGGAGCCAACGAGGTTGGCGAGGCGATCGTCGACAGCCAGGCGCTGCGCATCCTCGACCAGGAGATCCGCGACGCCGACGTCGAACTGCGCAAGTCGCGGGAAGCGCTGGCCTCGATCATGGCCCGCCACCGCCTGGCCCAGGAGCGCGTCGAGAAGGGCGCGGCCCAGGTCGCCGAGTACGAGCAATACGCGATCAAGGCACTGGAGGCCGGCAACGAGGAGCTGGCCCGGGAGGTCGCGGAGAAGATCGCGACCCTGGAGAACCAGCTCGAGGGCGAGCGTGCCCAGGTCGCGGAATTCGCCGCCAGCGTAGCCCAGTTGCGCAAGTCGGTGAGCCAGGCCGAGGGCAACATCCGCCAGCTCAAGCAACAGGTGGATACGGTCAAGGCCACCGAGAGCGTGCAGAAGGCGCAGATGGCCGTTGCCCAGCGCTACGGCAACTCGAAGAGCAAGCTGCAGACCGCGGTGGACTCCCTGGAGCGGATCAAGCAGCGCCAGGCCGAACGCGCGGCGACCATGGATGCCGCGGCCGAACTGGCCA
Source organism: Pseudomonas sp. 20-5 (assembly GCF_056782835.1). Lineage (NCBI taxonomy): Bacteria > Pseudomonadati > Pseudomonadota > Gammaproteobacteria > Pseudomonadales > Pseudomonadaceae > Pseudomonas > Pseudomonas sp. 20-5. Next base: position 1,325,757 of record NZ_CM165584.1, read on the forward strand.
GCGCGGCGGCGCCGGACGATGCGCTGGACGCCAAGCTGCGCGCGGCTGGGATCAAGGCCTCGGGTAACAGCGTGGATGGCGTGCTGGCGCGCCTGAAGGAAAAGGGCAAGGCCTGATAGGCCCGCGGCTCGGCGAAGGCGTCCGGGCCCGTTTTTCAGGGATAGAGCGACAATGGAAGGTTTCCTGCAGACGGCGCTGTCGTTCCCGACCGTGCTGTTCAGCTTTCTTCTGATCCTAGCGATCATCTACTGGGGCATCGTCGCCCTGGGCATGGTCGAGATCGATGTGCTCGATCTCGACGCCGAGTCGGTCGTCGATGGCGCCGGCCAGGCCGAAGGCCTCGCCGCGCTGCTGGCGAAGCTGAAACTCAACGGCGTACCGGTCACCCTGGTGCTGACCCTGCTGTCCTTCTTCGCCTGGTTCCTCTGCTACTTCGTCCAGCTGTGGCTGCTCAGCGCATTGCCGCTCGGCTGGCTGCGCTACCCGTTGGGCGCCGTGGTGGCGGTGGGCGCGCTGTTCCTGGCGGCGCCGCTGGCGGCCACGCTGTGCCGGCCGTTGCGGCCGCTGTTCCGCAAGCTGGAAAGCACCAGCAGCAAGTCGGTGCTGGGCCAGGTCGCGGTGGTGCGCAGCGGGCGGGTCACCCTGCAACATGGCGAGGCGTTGCTGGAAGACGGCGGCGCCGGGCTGATCCTGAAAGTTCGTGCGGAAGAGAACAAAGGCTTCAAGCGCGGCGATCGCGTCGTGCTGCTGGAGTACCTGGAGGCGGAGCACGCCTATCGGGTCGTTACCGAGGAAGAGTTCCGCGGTATCTGACCCGGGCTCGGTGAGAATCAAGGAGAACTGCTGCTATGGATATGACGTCGCTGATGCCCCTCCTGCTGGGAGTGGGCCTGGTCGTTCTGCTGGTCGTGGGCCTGCTGGCCCTGTTCAAGGCCTTCTACATCAAGGTCCCGCAAGGCACCGCGCTGATCGTCAACGACATGTCGTCGACGCCCAAGGTGCATTTCACCGGTGCGCTGGTCTATCCGGTGATCCACCTGAAGGAGTTCATGCGCATCTCGCTGATCACCCTGGAGGTCGACCGGCGCGGCAAGGACGGCCTGATCTGCCGCGACAACATGCGCGCGGACATCACCGTTGCCTTCTACCTGCGGGTCAACGAGACCCAGGACGACGTGCTCAAGGTGGCCAAGGCCATCGGCGTCGACCGTGCTTCCGACCGTTCGGCGGTGAACGAGCTGTTCAATGCCAAGTTCTCCGAGGCGCTGAAGACCGTCGGCAAGCAGTTCGACTTCGTCCAGCTGTTCGAGAATCGCCAGGACTTCCGTGACCGCATCATCGAGGTGATCGGCAACGACCTGAACGGCTACGTCCTGGAAGACGTCGCCATCGACTACCTGGAGCAGACCGCGAAGAACTCGCTGGACCCGAGCAACATCCTCGATGCCGAGGGCATCCGCAAGATCACCGAGCTGACCGCCACCCAGAACGTCATCACCAACGAACTGGAGCGCAACGAAGAGCTGGCGATCAAGAAGAAGAACGTCGAGACCCGCGAGGCGGCCCTGGCCCTGGAGCGCCAGCAGGCTGACGCCGAGGCCCGGCAGAAGCGCGAGATCGAGACCATCCGTGCCCGCGAGGAAGCGGAAACCGCGCGGGTCAAGGAAGAGGAGCGGCTGAAGGCCGAGCAGGCGCGGATCCAGGCGCAGCAGGAAATCGACGTGCGCACCGAGAACCACCAGCGCGAGGTCGAGGTGGCGCAGCAGAACCGCCAGCGCGCGGTGGTCATCGAGGTGGAGAAGGTCACCCGCGCCAAGGACCTGGAGATCGTCGCCCGCGAGCGTGAGGTGGAGCTGCAGAAGATCGAGAAGGAAAAGGCGCTGGAAGAGCAGCGCAAGAACATCGCCAATGTGATTCGCGAGCGCGTCGCGGTGGAAAAGACCGTGGCCCAGGAGGAGGAGCGGATCAAGGAGGTGCGCGAGGTTTCCGAGGCCGAGCGGGTCAAGCAGGTGATCCTGCTGCAGGCCCAGGCGGAAGCCGAGCAGGAGCTGGTACGCCAGGTCAAGCAGGCGGAAGCCGACGAGGCCCGCTCCAAGCACAAGGCGGTGGAAATCAACACCATGGCGCAGGCCGAGCTGGAAGCGGCGTCGAAGCAGGCCGAGGCGAAGAAGCGTCTGGCCGAGGGCATCGAGGCCGAGCGCGCAGCGCCGGGCCTGGCCGATGCGCGGGTGCTGGAAGTCACCGCTGCGGCTAAGGAAAAGGATGGCTTGGCAGCGGCGCGGGTACGTGCCGAACAACTGATCGCCGAAGCCAGGGGCGACGAGGAGCGCGGCCTGGCCGACGCCCGGGTGCTCGAGGCGCAGGCCGCAGCCAAGGAGAAGGACGGCCTGGCCGAAGCCAAGGTGCTGGCCGAGAAGCTCGGCGCCCAGGCGCGCGGCGAGGAGCAGCTCGGCGCGGCCAAGGCCAAGGCCACCAAGGACCAGGGCAGCGCGGAAGCGGAAGTACTGCTGCAGCGCCTGAATGCCGAGGCCGAGGGGCTTGGCAAGAAGTTCGGCGCCCTGGATGCCCTCAGCGACAGCGCTCGCCAGCACGAAGAGTTCCGCATGCAGCTGGAGAAGAGCTTCGAGGAGGCCATGGCAGCCATCGCCGCGAACAAGGACATCGCCAAGGACCAGGCCGAGGTGCTCGCCACCGCGCTGGGCAAGGCGAACATCGAGATCGTCGGCGGCGAGGGCGACTTCTTCAACTCCTTCGCCAAGTCGCTGTCGGTGGGCAAGGCCATCGAAGGTGTGGTCGGCAAGAGCCCGGTGGTGCAGGACGTCCTCGCCCGCCTGCTCAACGGCCGTGGCGCAGCCGCTGCGGTGATGCCGGAACGCAAGAGCGGCCACGAGAACGAGCCGGCGGCGGAAGTCTGAGTCGACCCGCAGCCTCCTCCGCCAACTGCGGAGGCGTTCCGCCCGCGCCCTGAGCGGCGCAGCCCCTGGCGTGGCCTGTTGGCTGCGCCCGGGGCAGGCCGCTCGGGCCGGTTTCCATCGATGACCGCCGTAGACCCAGGAAGACCAGGATGTCGGACACTCAAGCCGCAACTCCCGCGCAGGACGTATTGGACAAGGCCGTTGCCGAGGGCGGCGCCTACGAGGTGCTGCACAAGCGCCTGCTGGAGCAGGGCCAGCGCCTGCGGCAGACCGCCGAAAGGCTCAACGCCAGTCGCCTGGAGGAGTTCGGCGACAGCCAGATGGATGTGATCGGCCGGGTCCGCATCCGTACCGAGAACAACTGCATCGCCCGCGATATCGTCCAGGTCGGCGATTGCCTGCTGTTCGGCTACAACGTGTTCATCGGCCTGCGCAAGGAAACCGGCGTGGCCGACGTGTTCTCCCTCTACCGCCTGGTGGAGGGCAGCGAAGGCTACGAGGCGGAGCCTGTGCCACTGGGGGACAGCTTTCTCGCCGCGCCGGGCTTCGTCAACGACTTCAACGAGCTTTACACCTACTACAAGAACACCCGCCTGCTGCAACTGGCGATCCGCGACGGCAAGCTGCTGGCCAGCTTCCAGATCGGCGAGCGGATCACCGACATCCGCGTGTTCCGCTGGTCGATCTCCAGCGACGGCAGCGAGGTCCGCTACATCGACAACCGCGGCGAGCGCGACATCGCCTTGCCGGCACCGTTCGACTTCGAATGGCAGCGGGCTACCCGCGAGATGGTGGTGGAGGGCCGCTTCCCGCACCTGAACATCCTCGACACCCTGTTCGTCGAGACCATTGGCGGCGACCTGACCATCAAGGTCGAGAACAACACCGAGGTCGGCCTGGGCATCTATCGCGAAGAGGTGATGGACAAGACCCAGTCGCTGGACGACGCGCAGGTTGAGTTCGCCCGCCTCGGCAGCCTGCTGCTGCTCAAGGTCCTGCCCTATCGCGAGGAGCAGTGGCGCTACCTGGTGTTCAACAGCCTGACCGGCAAGGTCGAGCGCATCGACGCCATCGGCCTGGCCTGCATCCAGTTGCCGGAGGACCACGGGATCATCTTCCCCGGCGGCTACTACCTGCAGAACGGCGAGTACCGCACCTTCGAGCAATCCATGGAAGGCATGCGCTTCAAGCGCTCGGTACGCTCGCCCAACGGCGAGGACGTGCAGTACGTTTTCTACCATCCCGAGCAGGGGCGGAACGTGCTGCTCACCTACAACCTGATCAACCGCCAGTTGCAGAATCCGCTGTTCGGCCACGGCTACGCGCGCCTGGAGGACGGGCGCATGGTGATCTTCGCCGCCGAAGGCGAGGAACCGACCCGCATCCATCCGATGCAGGTCTGGCAGACGCCGTTCTGCACCGAGGAGTACGCGGCCCGCCAACCGGCGCGTAGCGGTTTTCTCGGGCGGATCGGCAATGCCGAGCTGGTGCGCGGCGTCTCCGACCTCTACGACTTGTGCCGGGAGATCGAGACCCCGGCGGTTTCGATCCAGCGCTACTCGCTGCTGTGCCAGAACACCCAGCGCCTGTTCGACGTCTACCACTGGCTCGGCAGCGACCAACTGGACGGCTTGGCGCCGCTGTTGCGCGAAGTGGCGGCGACCGCCGAGCTGGTGCTCGACGAGTACGAGAAGGTCGAAAGTATCCGCCGCCAGTCGGCCCAGGCGATGGTCGACGCGGAGGAGCGGCACAAGGCGCTCCTCTCCGGCTTGCTGCCCGACGGCTGGGACCGGGTGCAGCAGTTCGTCGACGGGCTCAACGGCATCACCGCCCAGCGTGGGTTGCTGCTGACCATCCGCGAGTACCGCTACATCGACGTGGCGCGACTCGACGCCATGGAGGCCGAACTGCTCGCGGCCCACGAGCGGGTGGCCGCCGCCACCGCGACCTTCCTCGCCAGCGAACAGGCCCTGCAGCCCTTGCTGGAGCGCCTGCAGAGCCTCGATGGCGAGGCGCAGAAAGCCGAGACCGTGGCCCAGCTCGGCGAGCCGCTGGCGGCCCTGGAGGCGATGGCCGGCGACCTCGACATGCTGTCCTCGCTGATGGCTTCGCTGCGCATCGACGACGCGACCCAGCGGACCCGCATCATCGAGTCGATCTCGGAGATCTACGCCCGCCTGAACCAGGCCAAGGCGCGCGCCGAGCAGCGGCGCAAGGGACTCGGTTCGAGCGAGACCGTGGCCCAGTTCGGCGCCCAGTTCAAACTGTTCGGCCAGGGCATCACCAACGCCCTGGCCCAGGCCCAGGACCCCGAGCGCTGCGACGAGCAACTGTCGCGCCTGCTGGTGCAACTGGAGGAACTGGAAAGCCAGTTCGGCGACCATGAGCAGTTCCTCGGCGACATCCTGGCCAAGCGCGAGGAGCTGCTGGAAACCTTCGAAGCGCACAAGCAGACCCTGCTCGACGAGCGCCAGCGCAAGGCCCAGGGACTGCTCGACGCCGCCCGGCGAATTCTCGACAGCCTGCAACGACGCACCGCGCGCTTCACCCAGGCGGAGGAACTGAACGCGTTCTTCGCCGCCGACCCGCTGATCCTCAAGTTGCGCGAACTGGCCGAACGTCTTCGCGAATTGAAGGACAGCGTCAAGGCCGACGACGTCGAGGCGCGCCTGAAGGCCGCGCGCGACCAGGCGGTCCGCGCATTGCGCGACAAGAGCGAGCTGTTCGAGGAGGGCGGCGACGTCATCCGCCTGGGCCCGCGCCACCGCTTCAGCGTCAACACCCAGGAACTCGACCTGACCCTGATGCCGCGCGGCGACGCGCTGTACCTGCACCTGACCGGCACCGATTTCCTCGAACCGCTGCAGGACCCGCGGCTCGATGAGTTGCGCGAGTTCTGGCAGGTGAACCTGGAATCCGAATCGGAGACGCTGTACCGCGCCGAATATCTCGCCGGCGAAGTGCTCGCCGCCGCCGACGCGGGCCGCGATGGCTTCAGCCTGGAGCGCTTGCAGGCGCTGCTGGCGCAGCCGGACGAGCTGGCGCGGGCGATCCGCGATTTCGCCGCACCGCGCTACAAGGAGGGCTACGAGAAAGGCATTCACGACCACGATGCGGCGGCGATCCTGGTTCGCCTGCTGCCGTTGCGCGAGAGCGCCGGACTGCTACGCTACGCACCCTCGGCGCGGGCCTTCGCCAGCCTGTTCTGGAGCCGCCGGCGCGAGGAGCGGGAAGTCGCCGGCTGGCCCGAGCGGGCACGCAGCAGCCGCAGCATCCAGCAGATGTTCGGTCGTGACGACGGCCTGCTCGCCCTTCGCGGCGAAGTGGCCGCGGCGATGCGTGCGCTGCTCGCCGAACAGCCCATCGCGCTGGACCCGCAGCATATCGACGAGGCGGCCGAGTACCTGGTCTGGGAATTGTCCGCCGAGCGTCCCGAATTCACCTTCAGCAAATATGCCCGGCAATTGCAGGAAGGACTCAAGCTGCGCCTGCAAGGCGCGCGTCTATGGGACGACTACCGGCAGACCCTGGAGCGTCTCGGCGAGCGGCCCGCCGCCCAGTGGGAACTGGCCGGCAACTGGCTGCGCGGACTATGTGGCGACGCCGAGTTCCAGCCGCTGGCGGCCTACCTGGACGAGGCGGTGGCGCTCTCGTTGCTGGACGAGGAGATGCCACGACGGATCACCGAGGTCGACCTGCGCTTCCAGGTCGACGGCCTGATGGGCGAGCATCCGCGCATCGTCGAACGCGGCCTGGCGCTGGCGGTGGACGACTTCTTCGGCCGCCTGCGTCGCCATCGCCAGCAGTTCCTGCCGGGGCTGCGGCGCTACCAGGCGCTGCGCCAGGAGATCGTCGAACGCGAGCGCGAGGCATTGCGCCTGGCCGAGTTCAAGCCGCGACCGCTGTCCTCGTTCGTTCGCAACAAGCTGATCAATGACGTCTACCTGGGTGTCATCGGCGACAACCTGGCCAAGCAGATGGGGACGGTGGGCGAGAACAAGCGCACCGACCTGATGGGCCTGCTGATGCTGATCTCCCCGCCAGGCTACGGCAAGACCACCCTGATGGAGTACGTGGCGCATCGCCTGGGGCTGATCTTCATGAAGATCAACGGTCCTGCCCTCGGCCACGAGGTGCGCTCGCTCGACCCCGGGCAGGCGCCGGACGCGACTTCGCGGCAGGAACTGGAGAAGCTCAACCTGGCGCTGGAGATGGGCAACAACGTGATGCTCTATGTCGACGACATCCAGCACACCCATCCGGAGTTCCTGCAGAAGTTCATCTCCCTCTGCGACGGCACGCGCCGGGTGGAAGGGGTGTGGAAGGGCCGGACCAAGACGTACGACATGCGTGGGCGGAAGTTCTGCGTGGTGATGGCGGGCAACCCCTACACCGAGTCCGGCGAGGTCTTCCGCATTCCCGACATGCTCGCCAACCGCGCCGACATCTACAACCTCGGCGACACCCTCAGCGGCATGCAGGAGGCGTTCTCCCTCAGCTACATCGAGAACGCCCTGACCTCCAACCCGGTTCTCGCGCCGCTGGCCACCCGCGACATGGCCGACGTCTATCGCTTCGTCGCCAAGGCCGAGGGCAAGCCGTTCTCCAGCAACGAGCTGGCCCACGGCTACAGCGGTGCCGAGATCAACGAGATCAGCAGCACCCTGCAACGCCTCATGCAGGTGCGCGACGTGGTGCTCAAGGTCAACCAGCAGTACATCGCCAGCGCCGCCCAGGCCGACCAGTACCGCAGCGAGCCGCCGTTCAAGCTGCAGGGCAGCTACCGCAACATGAACAAGATGGCGGAGAAGATCTCCGCGGTGATGAACGATGCCGAGCTGCTGCAACTGATCGCCGACCACTACCAGGGCGAGTCGCAACTGCTGACCACCGGAGCCGAGGAGAACCTGCTGAAGCTCGCCGAACTGCGCGGCAACCAGAGCCCCGAGCAGGCCGAGCGCTGGGCGCAGATCAAGCGTGACTTCCTGCGCAACAAGTCCATGGGCGGCAGCGACGCCGACGTCGGCGGACGGCTGGTTGCGCAGCTCAACGACCTTGTGGAAAGCGTCCGTGGCCTGGCTCGCGAACCCCAGCCGGTACAACCGGCGCCCTGGGACGAGTTGTTGGCTGGATTGCGCCAGCTCGGCCAGGGTGCGCCGGCGCTGAACGTCGAGGTGACGGCGCCTGCGCAGCCGGGCGTGCAGCAGGTGCTGGAGAGCCTTGCCGCCTGCCTGCAGGACAGTTTCCTGCCGCTGATCAAGGTGATGGACCGCAAGATCGACGTCGACCTGCGCACGCACAACCGCATCAACGAGATATCCAGCCGCCTCGACGAACTGGGCCGGTTGCTGGGCGGCGAGCAGAGGCCGCTGGAGAACGATCAACCCTGAGGACACGAGGAGCGGGAAATGGACTTCGACGGATTGGACCGCCAGCTGCGCGACAGCCTGGCCGATCTGAAGCTGAGCAACGAGGAGCGGGACGAACTGCGCCAACTGGGCAGCGAGCTGGCACCCGACCAGGTGCGTTTCCTGCGCAACCGTGCCTTCGACCTGGTGCGTGAGCTGGTCCTCCTGGAGGAGCAGGGCGAACGGATAGCCGCCCTGAAGTGGCTGGAGCAGGTGGTGCGCACCCTGGAGGTTACCGCGGCGCCGCCGCGCAGCCGCGCCAGCGCCTATTTCAGTCCCGGCGAGGAGTGTCGGCGGAAGATCCGCGAACTGTGCCGGCAGGCCAGGCAGAGCCTGGACATCTGCGTGTTCACCATCTCCGACGACCAGCTCAGTGCGGAAATCCTGGCCTGCCATCGGCGCGGCGTTCCGGTGCGGATCATCAGCGACGATGACAAGCAGTTCGACGAAGGCAGCGACATCCATGCGCTGCGCGAGGCCGGCGTACCGCTGCGAATCGACGACAGTCCCTTCCACATGCACCACAAGTTCGCCCTGGTGGATGGCGCCTGGCTGCTCAACGGCAGTTTCAACTGGACCCGCAGCGCCAGCGTCAACAACGAAGAGAACCTGCTGGTAACCGACGACGCCGTGCTGATCGGCGCCTATCGGCGCGAGTTCGAGGAACTCTGGGGCCGCTACGCCCCGCGCTGAGCGGCAGCGACGCGAGAAAGGCAGGGCAGGCGGTCGGCCGGCGGACCGCACGCGGGCGGGTTTCAGGTTAGACTTGCGCCCTTTCGCTTCCCACGCCGGTATTCCCATGGCCCTGCAATCCACGCCCTATAAAGCCGATATTTCCCTCACCGACCTGGACCGCGGGGTCTACGAGACGTTGCGCCTGACCGTGGCCCGGCACCCCTCCGAGACCGAGGAGCGCCTGGCCGTGCGCTTGCTGGCCTACGTGCTGTGGTACGGCGAGCAGATCGCCTTCGGGCGTGGCCTGTCGGACGTGGACGAACCGGCGCTCTGGGAAAAGAGCCTGGACGGCCGGGTCCTGCACTGGATCGAAGTCGGCCAGCCGGACGCCGAGCGCATCACTTGGTGCTCGCGTCGCTGCGAGCGCTTCAGCCTGCTCGCCTATGGCAACCTGCGGGTCTGGCAGACCAAGGTGCTGGACAGTGTGCGCAGCCTGAAGAACATCAACGTCGCGGCAGTGCCCCAGGAACCCCTGGAGAGCCTGTCCCGCGACCTGCCGCGTTCGATCAACTGGACCGTGATGATCAGCGAGGGCACCCTGTTCGTCACCGACGAGAACGGCCAGCACGAGTTGCAGCTGGAGTGGCTGCAGGGCGAGCGTTGATCGCCGCCGCCGTTTCCTTCCGTCGAGCCGAACGAGTGACCTGATGCGTATCGAACCCCGCCCCCTGCCCGAAACCCTGCCCGATCTCGGCGACCTTCCGCCATTGCTGGCGCGCCTGTACGCGGCTCGTGGCGTGCGTTGCGCCGAGGAGCTGGACAAGGGCCTGGCGCGGCTGATTCCCTACCAGCGGCTGAAAGGCATCGAGGAGGGCGTGGCGCTGCTGGTGGACGCCCTGGAGGGCGGCCAGCGGATTCTCATCGTCGGCGACTTCGACGCCGACGGCGCCACCGCCAGCAGCGTCGGCGTGCTGGCCCTGCGCATGCTCGGCGCGGCCTGGGTCGATTACCTGGTGCCGAACCGCTTCGAGTACGGCTACGGCCTGACCCCGGAGATCGTCGGCGTGGCCCTGGAGAAGCGTCCCGACCTGCTGGTGACGGTGGACAACGGCATCTCCAGCGTGGACGGCGTCCAGGCGGCGAAAGCCGCGGGGCTCAAGGTGCTGGTCACCGACCACCACCTGCCTGGCCCGGAACTGCCGGCGGCGGATGCGATCATCAACCCCAACCAGCCGGGCTGCGAATTCCCCAGCAAGGCCATGGCCGGGGTCGGGGTGATCTTCTATGTGATGCTGGCGTTGCGGGCGCGCCTGCGCGAGCTGGACTGGTTCGCCCGGCGCGGGCTGAAGGAACCGAACCTCGCCGAGCTGCTCGACCTGGTGGCGCTGGGCAGCGTCGCCGATGTGGTGCCGCTCGATGCCAACAACCGCATCCTGGTCCACCAGGGCCTCGCGCGCATCCGCGCCGGCCGCGCCCGGCCGGGCTTGCGCGCGCTGCTGGAGGTGGCCGGGCGGCCTCCGGTACGGATCACCTCCACCGACCTGGGTTTCATCCTCGGTCCGCGCCTGAACGCGGCGGGTCGGCTCGACGACATGTCCCTCGGCATCGAATGCCTGCTCTGCGACGACGAAGCGCTGGCCCGCGACATGGCGGTGCAGCTCGACCAGTTGAACCAGGACCGCAAGGCCATCGAGCAGGGTATGCAGCGCGAGGCGCTGGCGCAGCTCAAGGAGCTGAGCCTGGAGCAACTGCCGTTCGGCTTGTGCCTGTTCGACGCCGACTGGCACCAGGGCGTGATCGGAATCCTCGCCTCGCGCCTGAAGGAGCGCTACCACCGGCCGACCATCGCCTTCGCCGATGCCGGCGACGGCAGCCTGAAAGGCTCGGCACGGTCGATTCCCGGCTTCCACATCCGCGACGCGCTGGACGCGGTAGCCGCCCGTCATCCCGGGCTGATCAGCAAGTTCGGCGGCCACGCGATGGCTGCCGGACTATCGTTGCCGCAGGAAAACTTCGGCGCTTTCTCCGCCGCCTTCGATGCCGAAGTACGCCGCCAACTGGCCGAGGAGGACCTGGCCGGGCGCCTGCTCTCCGATGGCCAGTTGAGCATCCAGGAGTTCCACCTGGAGCTGGCGCGCGCGTTGCGCCAGGCCGGTCCCTGGGGCCAGCACTTTCCCGAGCCGATGTTCCACGGGGTGTTCCAGCTGGTGCAGCAGCGGATCGTCGGCGAGCGTCACCTGAAGCTGGTGCTGAAAAGCGAATGCGGCTCGCTGCAACTGGATGGCATTGCCTTCAACATCGACCGCGAGCAGTGGCCCAACCCTACCGTGCGCTGGGCCGAGCTGGCCTACAAGCTCGACGTCAACGAATTCCGCGGCCAGGAAAGCGTGCAACTGATGATCGTCCACATGGCCCCTCGCTGAGCGCGTCCCGGAGCTGGGGGCAACCTAGCTGCCACCTGCTTTTCTGCTAGCTATTCCAGCGAAAACATACAGATTTCCGGCGAAATCAAGGCTACCTGCCAGTTCTGGCAGGTTTGGCCGCGGGTTCTTTTTGGTACACGAAAGCACCGTCGAAAACGGGACCGAGCCAGGGGAGTGCAGTTCCTTCTACCCGAAGGACTGATACGGCTGTTCCGATCAGCCCACAAGGCGGCGGTAAGCGTCGGCCGAGTACTTCGGCCTGAAAAAACCAGGAGAACTGAACAAGATGAAGAAGGTTTCTACGCTTGACCTGTTGTTCGTTGCGATCATGGGTGTTTCGCCGGCCGCTTTTGCCGCCGACCTGATCGACGTGTCCAAACTCCCCAGCAAGGCTGCCCAGGGCGCGCCCGGCCCGGTCACCTTGCAAGCCGCGGTCGGCGCTGGCGGTGCCGACGAACTGAAAGCGATCCGCAGCACGACCCTGCCCAACGGCAAGCAGGTCACCCGCTACGAGCAATTCCACAACGGCGTACGGGTGGTCGGCGAAGCCATCACCGAAGTCAAGGGTCCCGGCAAGAGCGTGGCGGCGCAGCGCAGCGGCCATTTCGTCGCCAACATCGCTGCCGACCTGCCGGGCAGCACCACCGCGGCGGTATCCGCCGAGCAGGTGCTGGCCCAGGCCAAGAGCCTGAAGGCCCAGGGCCGCAAGACCGAGAATGACAAAGTGGAACTGGTGATCCGCCTGGGCGAGAACAACATCGCCCAACTGGTCTACAACGTCTCCTACCTGATTCCCGGCGAGGGACTGTCGCGGCCGCATTTCGTCATCGACGCCAAGACCGGCGAAGTGCTCGATCAGTGGGAAGGCCTGGCCCACGCCGAGGCGGGCGGCCCCGGCGGCAACCAGAAGATCGGCAAGTACACCTACGGTAGCGACTACGGTCCGCTGATCGTCAACGACCGCTGCGAGATGGACGACGGCAACGTCATCACCGTCGACATGAACAGCAGCACCGACGACAGCAAGACGACGCCGTTCCGCTTCGCCTGCCCGACCAACACCTACAAGCAGGTCAACGGCGCCTATTCGCCGCTGAACGACGCGCATTTCTTCGGCGGCGTGGTGTTCAAACTGTACCGGGACTGGTTCGGCACCAGCCCGCTGACCCACAAGCTGTACATGAAGGTGCACTACGGGCGCAGCGTGGAGAACGCCTACTGGGACGGCACGGCGATGCTCTTCGGCGACGGCGCCACCATGTTCTATCCGCTGGTGTCGCTGGACGTGGCGGCCCACGAGGTCAGCCACGGCTTTACCGAGCAGAACTCCGGGCTGATCTACCGCGGGCAATCAGGCGGAATGAACGAAGCGTTCTCCGACATGGCCGGCGAGGCAGCCGAGTTCTACATGCGCGGCAAGAACGACTTCCTGATCGGCTACGACATCAAGAAGGGCAGCGGTGCGCTGCGCTACATGGACCAGCCCAGCCGCGACGGGCGATCCATCGACAACGCGTCGCAGTACTACAACGGCATCGACGTGCACCACTCCAGCGGCGTGTACAACCGTGCGTTCTACCTGTTGGCCAATTCGCCGGGCTGGGATACCCGCAAGGCCTTCGAGGTGTTCGTCGACGCCAACCGCTACTACTGGACCGCCACCAGCAACTACAACAGCGGCGCCTGCGGGGTGATTCGCTCGGCGCAGAACCGCAACTACTCGGCGGCTGACGTCACCCGGGCGTTCAGCACCGTCGGCGTGACCTGCCCGAGCGCGTTGTAAGCTCGGTGGTCCCGGCCGGCACTCCAGGAAGGAATGCCGGTCGGGGTCGCTCAAGCCGTCTTCCGCCAGGAGGGCGGCTGCTTTATGTCGCTTGGGCCGTTGGCCTCCGCGAACCCGGTCTAAAGTTCAGGTGTGAGCACTTATTCCAAGACCGACCGGGAGTCCTGCCATGAGTCTGCTGTTTGAGCCTCTTAGCCTGCGTCAAATCACCTTGCCCAACCGCATCGCCGTATCGCCCATGTGCCAGTACTCGGCGCAGGAGGGCCTGGCCAACGACTGGCATCTCGTGCACCTGGGCAGCCGCGCGGTGGGCGGCGCCGGCCTGGTGATAGTCGAAGCCACCGCGGTGTTGCCCGAGGGGCGCATCACCGCTGACGACCTCGGCATCTGGAGCGACGCGCATGTCGAGCCGTTGCATCGCATCACCCGTTTCATCGAGTCCCAGGGCGCGGTCGCCGGGGTCCAGCTGGCCCACGCCGGGCGCAAGGCGAGTACCTGGCGGCCGTGGCTGGGCAAGCACGGCAGCGTGCCGATCGGCGACGGCGGCTGGATACCGGTGGCGCCGTCGGCGATCCCGTTCGATCCCCAGCACACGACCCCCGAGGCCCTGAGCGAGGCGCAGATCGAGGCGCTGGTGCAGGCCTTCGTACGCGCCGCCGAGCGCTCCCTGGCTGCCGGCTTCAAGGTCGCGGAGGTGCATGCGGCCCACGGCTACCTGTTGCATCAGTTCCTCTCGCCGCTGTCGAACCAGCGTCGCGACCAGTACGGCGGCTGCTTCGAGAACCGCATCCGCCTGCTTCTGCAGGTCACCGCCGCGGTGCGCAAGGCCTGGCCGCAAGAGTTGCCGCTATTCGTGCGGCTGTCCGCCACCGACTGGGTGGAAGATGGCTGGAACCCCGACGAGACCGTGGTACTGGCCCGGCACCTGAAGGACCTGGGCGTGGACCTGATCGACGTGTCTTCCGGCGGTACCGCGGCAAATGCGGAAATCCCGGTAGGACCGGGCTACCAGACCGAGTTCGCCGAACGGGTGAAGAAGGAGGCCGGCATCGCCAGCGGCACGGTGGGCATGATCACCGAGCCGGTGCAGGCCGAGCATATCCTGCGCACCGGTCAGGCCGACCTGATCCTGCTTGCCCGTGAACTGCTGCGCGATCCGTACTGGCCGTTGCACGCCGCCGACGAACTGCGCAACGAGCAGATGCCCTGGCCGCCGCAGTACCTGCGAGCCGCTCATCGCAGCACGCCGCCGCGCAAATCCCTGGAAATGCAGTGAGCCGTCGGGGCCGTCGGCGCGGCGAGGCGCTGGCGGCCCACCTGATGGAAACCTTTGCCGACCTTGGCGGTCTGCCTGGCATCAGGAAATCAACCTGAGCGTTTCGTGGGAGATATTGCGTAATGGCAATATGATGTTATTCTCCCGCGACGTTCGCTCCGGACCGCACTTCGAGAAAGGATGCTCGCATGCACGCCAACGCCGGTTCTCCCCACGCCTCCCTGCCTGACAGCGATGTCGCCCTGCTGGCCAATATCCTGGTCCTGGCGACACGCAACATGAACAACATGACCACCATGCTGGCGCACCTTTCGGTGGAGCTCAGCCAGAGCGAAGAGCCACGCCTGCAACGGGTCGGTCATCGGGTCCTGAACGAACTCTCGGAGCTGGGGGCCGCCCTGGAGACCCAGTGGGACCTGATCGGCGCGCTGTCGCGTTTCTCGCCCCTGCTCGAACGTACCCTGCCGCGCCAGGAACCCCTGGTCACCGAGATCCACCTCACCGAACTGCCGGGCCAGGCGCTGCCGCCCTCCGCCTGATCGGCGCGTCGCTCAGCCCTGCGCGGGGCTCTGCGACAGGTGTTCCAGGTAGCAGGCGATGATGTCCACCGACAGCTTGAGGCGGGTTTCCAGCAGCGCCATGGTCGGCTGGAAGTCGGCCACGCTGAGGGCCTTGAGGAACAGGTCGGCCTTGAGCATCTCGAGAAACTGGCAGGCCACCGCGTAGAGCGTTTCCTCGTCCATGTGAGGAGCGACCGCGGCCAGTCGCTCGCTGAGCAGCAGATAGCTCTGCTGCGGCCCCTGCTCGTAGAAGGACTTGCCGATCGCCGGAAACCGCGGGGATTCCGCCACCACCAGGCGATAGAGGCTCTGGCAGCGGGGATCGAGCAGGCTGGTGAGAAAGCGCCGGCCGAAATGCTCGAGGGTGGCGCTCAGCGTGGCGGCGGGGCGCGGCTGATCGGCGCTGTCGTCGAAGATTTCCTCGATCATGTGGGCGATCACCGCGGCGAACAGGCCCTCCTTGCCGCCGAAGGAGCTGTACAGGGTCCCCCGTGAACCACCGGCCCGTTCTATCACCATGTCGAGGGTGGTGCCTTCGAAACCGTATTCGAGAAAGGCCTGGGTAGCGGCGTCGAGCATGGCGCGGCGGCGTTGCCTGCCGCGTTCGGTCAGACGGGGAGAAGCATCGTTCATGAGCGGTATCGGGCCTCGCGGGGTGGCGGTCGGAAGGTGCGCATGGTGGGCCGTCGGGACGGTCCGTTCAAGCCTCCAGGTGGTTTGCTGAGAGCGTTTCTCGTTAGGGTTGACGCTGGTCATTTAAGAACTGTATCGTACAGTACTGTTTTGGCAAGCACTTCCGCTCATTCCTCCGCCTTGCCTCCCCGCAGGAGTCCCCCCATGAATGCCCCCGCTAAGAGCCTGTTGGATATCGATGCCTTTCCCTTGGTCCAGGTCCGCGAGATGCCCCGCGAGCTGGCCGATGTCGAGCGCTGGTTGGAGGAGGTCGAGGCGCTGCTGGCCGTCGAGCGCGATTTCGCCCTGGTCTATCCGCCGCTCCCGCAGGAAACAGCTGAAGGCGACCAGCAGGCGCGCAAGCGCCTGGTGTTGTGGCTCAAGGAAAAACGCCAGCGCTTCGTCGAGCATTGCCGGGGCATCCTGCTCAGTGCCAACGGCCAGCCGGACAACCTCGCCGACCTGCAGCAACTGGCGCCGGTGCTGCAGGCTGTCTACGGCCCGCCGGTGAGCGTGGCGCCGGACCTGGCGTCCGCCCGCGGCATGGCGAAGGCACTGCTGAGCGGGCCGGCGACGGGGATGAACTGGTGACGCCGCCATGTCCCTGAACACTCCGCGCAACAAACCGTCCCGCACCGAGACCGAAGCTGTCGCTGCCAGCTCGGGACGATCCGCCGTCGGTCGGCGGGATTACACCGAGCAACTGCGCCGGGCAGCCCGGCGCAATGCCTGGGACCTCTACGGCGAGCACTTCTACTGAGCGGGCGTGCCGGATTGCCATTGGTGCGGGCGATGGAACACATCGTTTGATTCCTGGGCTCTTTACCTCAAGTTAACTTGAGCTATCAGAATCCGCGCAGAGCGTCTGGCGATCTTGCCGGGCGCCACTCCATGCCCGGAGGCAACGATGGATAGCCCGTCCACTCCCGCTCGTCCGCACCCCCAGGCCAGCCCGCGATGGCTGGCAGTTGCCAATGTGATCTTCGCCGGCATCGCCGCTGCCCTGCATGTCGGCAAGGCGACCATCGCCCTGCCGTCGCTGCAACGGAGCTTCGGCGGCGACCTCGCCGCGCTGAGCTGGATCATGTCCGCCTTTCCGTTCGTCGGCGTATTCGGCGGCATCGCCGCCGGCCTCCTGGTGCGTCGCTGGGGAGATCGCCGGCTGCTGACCGGTGGGCTGGCGATTCTCGGCGGGGCGAGCCTCCTCGGTGCGTCGATGCAGGACTTCGCCTGGTTGCTTGCCACTCGCTTCGTCGAGGGGCTCGGTTTCCTCATCGTGGTAGTGGCGGCGCCCGCCGTGTTGCACAGGATCACCAGCGAGACGCGGCGCAGCGTGGTGTTCGGTCTGTGGAGCACCTTCATGGCAGGCGGAATCGCCCTCTCGATGCTGTTCGGGCCGCTGCTCGCGGACTGGCGTGCCGACTGGCAACTGAGCGCACTGCTGGTACTGGTCGCGGCGCTGCTGCTGCCGCTCAGCGTCCCTGCCGACGATGGGTGCAGGGCGGCAGGCGTGAGGCCGGCCGGTCTTGGCACGTTGCTCAAGGTTCCGGCGATCACCCTGCTGGCGCTCGGCTTCACCACCTACAACCTGCAGTTCTTCGCCCTGATGACGTTCCTCCCCGTGTTCCTCATGCAGCGCCTGGGCGTCGCCCTGGAGACTGCGGGACTCATCGGCGCGGCCATCGTCGCGGCGAACGCCCTGGGCAATGTCGCGGCGGGCTTCATCCTTTCCCGCGGCATACGTCCCGGCGCCTTGCTGGCGACCACCGCGATCCTGATGGGACTCACCGGTGCGGCGTTCTTCCATGCCGCGACGCCGGGACTCCTGGCGATTGCGCTGGGGTTCGTCTTCTCGGCGGTCGCCGGCATGCTCCCCACCACCGTGCTGGCGACCGCGCCGCTGGCCTCGCCCGCGCCTTCGCTGACGCCACTGGCCATCGGCTGGGTAATGCAGGGCAACTACCTGGGGCAGGTGATCGGCCCCTTGCTGATCGGCCTGATCGTCAGCCGTTTCGACTGGTCGGGCGCGATCGGCCTGATGCTGGTCGCGGGCGCGGCGGGGGCCGTCCTGGGGTTCTGCCTGCTGCGTGCGCTGGACGGCCTGCCTCGCGCCATTGCCACGGGTTCCGCGGCTCGCCCCGCGGATTAGAAGAGAAACCGGCTTCGTGCAGGGCGGGTAGCCGAGCGACTATTCGTCCTGCGCATTGGTTCGGCACGGGCGGCCAGAGGCCGCCGCCGTCCCTCGGCTCAGTCGTCGCGGGTGAGCACTTCCAGCAGTTCGATCTCGAACAGCAGGTTGGAGTGGGGCTTGATGTGCGCGCCGACCTGCCGTTCGCCGTAGGCCAGGTGGGAAGGGACGAACAGCCGTCGCTTGCCACCGACCTTCATGCCCATCAGGCCCTGGTCCCAACCCTTGATCACTCGTCCGGTGCCGATCACGCACTGGAATGGCCGGCCGCGCTCGTAGGAGGAGTCGAACAGCGTGCCGTCTTCCAGGGTGCCCTTGTACTGGGTGGTGATCAGCGCACCCTTCACTACCTCCTTGCCGTCGCCCAGGAGGAGGTCTTCGATCTGCAGTCGGTCGTTCATGGGGCGGTACCTGCGCGGTTTGCGGAAAGCCGCGATTCTGCCAGCAAGCGCGCCGCCTGTCGCCGAGCCGACGGATCAGGGCATTGCCAGGCGGTCCGCGGCACGGGCATCATGCCCGCGCCTTTCCGTCGGGAAGGCTACCGCGTTCCGCGATGTCGCGCGCATCGCGGCTGGACACATATCTCAGGGATCATACGAGAACATATCCGCATGCAAAGACTGTCGCGTATCGGCCGCAACACCCTCGCCGTCTCCGTTTCCACCTTGCTCCTCAGCGCCTGCAACCAGGGCGACGATGCGCCGAAGCCTGCGGCGGTCGCGCCGCAACCGGCCGCACCGAGCATGGCTGCACTGAGCATCCCGCTATGCCTCAACGGCCAGTGCGCGGTGATCGACCAGGACGCCAAGCTGCTCGTGCCGTTCGACAACGACTACGACAATATCGTCGCCAGCGCCTACCAGGGCACCCTGATGGCGGCGCGCGAGGAGCGCTGGAACCTGATCCAGGCGAAGGACGGCAAGGTGTTGCGCGACGATATCGGCGAAGCCCTGTCGCTGCTCACCCCCAACCTCTATGGCTTCGTCCGCGATGGCAAGTACGGCGTGGTCGACGGCCAGGGCAAGGAAGTCCAGGCGCCGCGTTTCGACGACATCTACCCCAACAGTGCCAACGAATTCATCATCTACGAGATCGATGGCAAGCGCGGCATCCTCGATGCCAAGGGCAAGCAGCTCACCGAGGCGCTCTACGACACCACCCTGGTCAACGGCAGCGTCGCCGAACACGGCGGCTTGATCAGCGCCGAGCGTGGCGAGGAGAAGTGGATCATCAACCTCGCTACCGGCGAACAGAAGGCCGTGGCCTACGAGAGCCTGGGCGACCTCCACGACGGCGTGATGAGCGCCAGCGTCATCGGCAAGGGCTCCCAACTGGTGGATGCCAAGGGCGACGTGGTCGGTGACGGCAAGAGCTACGATTATCTGGGCACCCCGGCCAACGGCCTGGTCGCGTTCCGCGAGAAGTACGACAGCCCCTGTGGCTACCTCGACTACCAGGGCAAGGTGGCGATCGCCGCCCAGTTCGCCGGTTGCGGCGCCTTCGGCAAGCAGGGCGGGCTGGCCCAGCAGCGCATGGAAGATGGCTCGTCGGGCAAGTACGGCCTGATCGATCGCAGCGGCGCCTGGAAGGTGCAGCCGCAGTACGATTCGGCCGACAGCGCCGGCCTCACCGCGCTTGGCTACACCGTCGACGTGCCCGGCCTGGCTGCCGTCGGCGTGAGCACCGGCCTGTTCAGCGCCGACTTCGGCATCTTCAACCTCGACGAAGGCAGCGAGTGGGTGAAGCCGGGTTATGCGCAGATCGGCGCGCTGGGCAACGACCTGTTCGTCGTGGCGAAGAAGGGCGGGCCGCAGAAGACCGTCAGCTTCATGGGTTCGGAAAGCCAGGTGCCGGTGGTGGGCCTGATGGACCGCAGCGGCAAGATGCTGCTGGAGCCGGACGAACTGATCAGCATCCAGTCTGCGTATGACGGTCGTTTCCTGGAAGGTCTCGACGGTATGGACAACGCTGCCCACACCGTGTTGCTCGATCGCCAGGGACGCACGCTGGTTCCAGCGCTCTGGCAGAAGCTGGAGGTGAATCCGCAGCAGGGTTACATCCTGGGCTACGAAGTCAGCGGCACTGGCGACGAGGCGACGGAAACCTTGCGCGCACTGTACGACCTGAACGGCAAGCCGCGCTTCACCGTGGCCACCACCGATTGCGGCGCCGAACAGTTGCTCGACGGCAATGGCAAGGCGATCTGGCCGCAGGACCCGACCCCGTATTGCCAGTCGGACGACGAGCAGGACGACGAAGGCGAGCCGGAGCAGGAGCCGGCGCCCGTCGAAGAGAGCGAGGAAACCAGCGAGAGCTGAGTTCCCCGAGCGCGTCCGTCCCTTGCGGCGGGCGCGCGGTTCCGCTGTTTCGCCGTGGCTGCTGGCCACGGTCTCCCCTCACTGGCGGTGCCAGAAGTCCGAATACTCCTCTAACGGGTAGCGCTCGCCGTCATAGCGCAGCGTGCGCTTCACCGTGCGCAAGGGTTTGCCGTTCTCCGTTTCGCCGTCGCTGACCCGCGAGGTGATGACCAGGTCGGCAAAGCCGTTGGAGCGTCCGCGGCCGAGTTCCAGGGTCAGGTGCGAGACTTCCTGTTCGAACCCGGGCTCGGCGGAGCAGACCGAGCCTTTCAGCGTCCTCCACTGGTCCAGGTAGGTATTGAGCACCGGCCGCAGCTTGCCTTCGCCGGCCGGCACCACCAGGGTCAGCAGGTTGTCGAAGCCGGCTTCCGGACAACTGGCGCCACGCGCCACGCTATGGAATACCACGCCGAAGGCGCGCACCGTCGGGCTCAGGCGATAGCGCGCGGTGTCCAGCCAGAGGCTGTCGCTGCCGACGGCGACGGAGGCGTCTTCTTCGAAGTCGCTGTCGTAGCGTTCGAGCAGCCTGCCGCTGCGGCTGTCGGCCTTGGCCAATAGCAGATGCGGGTGGCGTTCGCCTTCCACGGCGGTGTCGCCCGGATCCAGGTAGGCCATGGCGATCACCGTCTGCGCGGGGTCGTCCGGCCAGGGCTTGCAGGCCACGGCGAGGAACGGACCGGAAGATTCGTACGAAGGGGCTATCCAGCCATCGTGGCCGACCTGCCTGGCTACGGCGTCAAGCAGTCGCGACGCGCAGGGCTGCGGTTCGCGGGCTTCGGCCTGGCTGGCGAGTCCCAGCAGCAGGAGGCAGAGTCGGGCGGAGAGGCGGCGGTTACGGTCCATGTGAAAAGAGTCCTTTGGCGGAGGCGGGCACGGAAGACGCCCGGCGCTGCGGGACATTCTAGCGGCTGCGCGGACCTTGCGAAGCGGGCTGGCGGGGCGGACATATCGCGGCCGCGCTGCTTAGGCCAGGCCGTTTTCCCGGATGTAGATAAAGAGTCCGGCATTGCTGTCCAGGCCAAGCTTGCGCATGGCGCTGCTCTTTTGCGCGCTGATGGTCTGCTTGCTGCGGCACAGTCGGATGGCGATTTCCCCGACCGCCAGGCCGCTGCCGTACAGGCGCAGCACTTCCACTTCGCGCGGGGTGAGTTGTTCGAGGCTGGCCAGCGGCTTGCCGTGCTCGGCTTCGCCCACTTCCAGCAGGTGTGCGATGGAGCGCGAGATGAATGGTCGACGGCCGGCGTGGCGGATCGCCTTGGGCAGATCGTCGAGCATGCCGCGTTTGCTCACCAGGCCGTGAATGCCCAGCTTGAGCAGGGATGAAACGAGTGCCGGGTTGCCGAGCATGGTGACGACGATGATCGGCAGGTCCGGATAGCGCCGCCGGACCTTCTGCACCAGGCGCAAGCCGTCGGCCTGCTGGCTGCCGGGCATCATCAGGTCGGTGATCAGCAGGTCGCAGGGGTGCGCTTCGAGCTGCGCCAGCAAGCCATCGGCGTCCTGGGCCTGGGCGACGATCCGCAGGTCGTCGTACGCACTCAGCAGATAGCGCATGCCGATCAGGGTGAGGGCGTGGTCGTCGACGAGGATGACGCGTGTTTTCATGAAATCGAACCCGATCGAGGTGGAGGTTTCCGCAGCGGCTACCGGCAACGCCGGCAGGCGGATAATCCGCCAGGAGGCAGCTCCGGACGGGCTCGAATTCTAGCGATGGTGTCTGTCGGTTTAATCAGGACTTTTCTGAATGCTAGTAGGAAATTTCCTATGTGTTTTCCCTAGGTTATTTCGAGGGGAGGCCGAGAAACATAGGGTCTTTGAACGGCTTTCGTGGAGTAGGGGTTGAAATCGCTGTCAGTACATTTCTGTCAGTCTTGCTGGACATCGGAAGGGCGCGACGGCAGCGCGGGTTCCGCTGCCGTCGCCGTCCTTCAACCCAGTTCGCGGACTGCCCGCACCGCCTGGTCGATGGCGGCATGGGCGTAGGCATCCCAGGCCGCATCCGAGTTGGCGATGGCGACATTGCCGACCTTGCTTCGCGCCAGTTCCATCAGCGCTTCGCTTTCCGCCTCGTCGTCGTAGAGGGTATTCATGAAGTAGGAGTAGCCGTGCGACCAGCGGTTCACGGTGATGCCGGTGATGTCGCGGCGGTGGTCGAAGCCCGCCGGGCCGAGCATGGCCTGGAGCTGGTCGCGGATGTCCTTTTCCAGTTGCTCGAAGCTCATCGCGTAGAGCTTGCTGCGGCCTACGCGAGCCTGGGTGCGGGCGTCCATGCCGGCGTTCGGGGTGGTCGGCACGTAGACCATGTGCACGCCGATCGGCTGCCGCGGGTCGCGTGGATGCCGGTAGCTGCCGAGGTCGACCGGGAAGTCCAGCTTGATCCGCGAGTAGGGCAGGGTCGGCGCGTAGATCTCGTGGATGCCGAGGGTCTTCCAGGCCTGCCAGTTGCGCAGCAATACCTTGGTGTACACCAGCGGGAACTTGACGTTCTGGCTCAGCGCGTGGGCCTGCTCCTCGGAGAGGTCGCGCAGCAGGTACGGCACCATCATGTTGTAGCAGGCCATCACGCAGTGCTTGCCGCGTACCCGGTGCAGGTGGCCGGCGCGGCTGTAGCCGACATCGACGCCGCCGGCGCGGTTGCGCACGCTGACGGCGGTGCTGTTCAGGCGCAGGCGCACCGGGTGCCCGGCGAGGTCCAGCTTCGAGTAGTCGAAGCGGGCCATGACGATGTCCTCCATGCCTCGGCCCGGCGCCACCGCGGGGATCAGGTCGCGCACCATGAGCCGAGCCAGCGAGGCGTTGCCGTCGGGGAAATGGTAGATGTACGGCTCGTCCATTTCCGCCTGGGCCTCCTCGCTGGGTTGCGGCAGGCCGAGGGCGTCGAAGCCGGGGAAGCCGGCGGCGTATGCGTCGGCCGCCGGCAGGGCGTCGGCGCCGAGGGCAGAGAAGTCGTTGCTGCGGCCCTGGAAGTACTTCACCGAGGTTTCCGAGAGCCCGACGTTCTTGAGCAGGTAGTCGCGGTAGCTGGTCTTCGCCAGGTAGGTTTCCTTCTCTTCCACGCTCTTGCCGGCAAGATAGTCGCGAGGTGACTCGTACAGCGCGATGAGCGCCTCCCGGTCTTCGCGGCTCAGCGGGAAGTCGCCGATGAAGGCGCGCCAGGAGCGGGCATTGAGACGATCGCGGGGGACCTCGTCGGCAACCATCGGCGTCGGGTCGCCGCTGACCAGCTTGTCCACGCCGAAGCTGGCCTTGTCGAAGAACACCGCGCGGGACAGGCCCAGGCCGGGGTAGAAGTCGGTGTCGAAGGCTGTCTCGAAGCGCTTGAGCTCGACGCCCAGGCGTTTCAGCAGGTGTTTGGCGTCTTCGCTATAGAGGGCGTTCGGCGATTGCAGCGACTCGCTGCCGCCGTAGCCGAGGATAGTGCGCCCGCCGGCCTGGAATTCGTTGCGCTTGGCATGGCCGCCGAAGTCGTCGTGGTTCTCGATGACCAGGATGCGCGCCGCGGGGTGCCGTTCGCGATAGAACCAGGCGGCGGCGAGGCCGCTGATGCCGCCGCCGACCACCACCAGGTCGTATTCCTCTTCGATTGGCAGGTGGTCGACATCGAAGGTCTTCTTCTCCCAGCCCATCTGGTGTGCGACTTCGAAGGCGCCCGGATGGCTACCGCGCAGGCCGGTGAGCGCGGGCGGATAGTAGCGGCCGCCGGGGGCGGCGCGGAGGATCTCGGCGGGGGTCAGGCCTGCGGCGATGGTCAGGGCTACGCCGTTCAGGAAGTCGCGGCGGGAGATGGTCATGGGAAGTCCTTTGCGAGGCAGTGGGTGGCTCGGGGGAGCCATGTTCACAGATTGCTGTTGCGAATGCGCGCGGAGCGGCTGGCGTCGGACGCCGACCCGCAGTCGCGGGCGGGCGCGGAGTTTAGAGGGCCATGCCGGCGCGTCGAAGGGCTTTCTGCTGGCACTAGGCCTCTATCTGGAGAAATGTGACATGTGTCGCGCTTTGCCACGGTGTCCGGGGAGGCCGGCAATATCTCGAAGCAAACTCCCGGCGGGCAGCGCGGACGCGAAGGGCTAGAGTCGGTCGAATCCGGTTGTTACCGAACGTCCTGGAGGTTCCTCATGAATACCCGTGGTTTGCTCGACCAATTGCTCAAGTCCGGGCAGGAAATGTTGCAGAACAAGTCCGGCGGCAAGCCCGGCGCCAGCGGCGGCGGACAGCTCGGCAGCCTGCTTTCCGGCGCCGGCGGCGGAGCCCTGGCGGCCGGCGCCATCGGCCTGCTGCTGGGAAACAAGAAGGCGCGCAAGTTCGGCGGCAAGGCGATCACCTACGGCGGCCTCGCCGCGCTCGGGGTGATCGCCTACAAGGCCTACAACAACTGGCAGCAGCAACAGAACGGCGCCGCGCCGCAGGCGCAGCCGCAGACCGTCGACCGCCTGCCGGAAGCCCAGGCCGAAGTGCATAGCCACGCGATCCTCCAGGCCATCGTCGGTGCGGCCAAGGCCGACGGCCACATCGACGAGCGCGAACGGCAGATGATCGAAGGCGAGGTGGCCAAGCTGACCAGCGACCGCGAGGTGCAGGGCTGGCTGGAGCGCGAGCTGAACAAGCCGCTGGACCCGGCCGAGATCGCCCGTGCCGCGAGCACCCCGGAGATCGCCGCGGAGATGTACCTGGCCAGCCTGCTGATGGTCGACGAGGAAAGCTTCATGGAGCGCTCCTACCTCGAGGAGCTGGCGCGGCAGCTGCGCCTGGAACCCTCGTTCAAGCTGGAGCTGGAGAACCAGGCCAGACAGGCGCTGCAACGCCTGGCCTGAGACGGCGGAGCGTCGTTCCGCGGATAACCGCCGCCATCATGGCGGCGGCGTTGTCGAAGGGCCGAGCAGAACCTCTCGCTCGCGCTGGCACAGCTCCAGCAGGAAGTCCCAGACCACCCGCAGGCGCACCGAGCGGTGCAGCTCCCGCCGGGTGCTCATCCAGTACTCGCGCTGGATGCTTTCCTCGGGCAGCACCGGTACCAGCAACGGATCGCGGCTACCCATGAAGTGCGGCAGGATCGCCAGGCCGATGCCGGCCTGTGCCGCCTGCTGCTGGGCGACCACGCTGGTGCTGCGGAACACGACCTGCGGGTGGCGGCAGAAACTGTGGTGGAACATCAGTTCCTGGCTGAACAGCAGGTCGTCGACGTAGCCGATCCACTGGTGCCTGCCGAGGTCGTCGCGGTCGCGCAGCGGCGGCGCCTGTTCCAGGTAGGCGGGGCTGGCGAACAACGCCAGGCGATAGCGGGTCAGCAGGCGGGTGATCACCAGGTCGGCGCTCGGCCGGTCGAGGGAGATGGCGATGTCCGCTTCGCGGTTGGTGATGCTGACGAAGCGCGGCACCGAGACCAGCTCGACCTCCAGGCCCGGGTAGTGGCGCATCAATTGCGCCAGGCGCGGAGCGAGGAAGACGCTGCCGAGGCCTTCGGTGACGCCGATGCGGATCTGCCCCAGCGGCGAGATGCTCTGGCTCATTTCTTCCTGGGCGAGCAGCGCGGT
Source organism: Pseudomonas sp. 20-5 (assembly GCF_056782835.1). NCBI lineage: Bacteria > Pseudomonadati > Pseudomonadota > Gammaproteobacteria > Pseudomonadales > Pseudomonadaceae > Pseudomonas > Pseudomonas sp. 20-5. The sequence goes on from NZ_CM165584.1 coordinate 1,351,542, forward strand.
GTTCTCCATCGCCTCGGCGTGCTTGAGCAGCGCCTGGCCGGCCGGAGTCAACTGGTAGCCGCCGGTGTGCTGGGCGAACAGTTGGGTGCCGAGGTCGCGCTCGATGTTCTCGATGTGCCGGGCCACCGTGGCGTGAGTGGTGCCGAGACGCTTGGCGGCGGTCAGCAGGCGACCGCTGCGCTGCAACTCGAGGAAGAAACGCAGGTCATTCCAGTCGAACATGGGGAGCGCCTTCTGCCGGGCCGAGGGGGGGGCTGTTAGAAAACGAACAATAGCTGCCCCGAAACGTTTGTTTTTTTATCGCGAATGAACGACTAGCCTCAAGCCGTTCGAGACTTGCCGGTCATCCGCAGGTCCGACGGCCCATCACAAGAACGACAAGACGAGGCTCGCCATGCCCGAGGTACTGGATACCTACGACTACCTCATCGTTGGCGCCGGACCTGCCGGCTGCCTGCTGGCCAACCGGCTTTCCGCCGACCCTGCCAACCGTGTCCTGCTGCTGGAAGCCGGCGGCCCGGACAACTATCCCTGGATCCACATTCCCGTCGGCTACCTCTACTGCATCGGCAACCCGCGTACCGACTGGTGCTTCGACACCGACGAGGTCCCCGGGCTCAACGGTCGTTCCCTGAAGTACCCGCGCGGCAAGGTGCTCGGAGGATGCTCCTCGATCAATGGCATGATCTACATGCGTGGCCAGGCCCGCGACTACGACCAGTGGGTGGCCGAAGGCAATCCGGGCTGGAGCTGGAGAGAACTGCTGCCGCTGTTCCGCAGGATGGAGGACCATTTCGCCGGGACCAGCGAAATGCACGGCGCCGGCGGCGAATGGCGGGTAGAACGCCAGCGGCTCTCCTGGAAGCTGCTCGATGCCTTCCAGCAGGCGGCGGCGCAGACCGGCATCGCCAGCGTCGAGGATTTCAACGGTGGCGACAACGAAGGCTGCGGCTACTTCCAGGTCAACCAGCGCGGCGGGGTGCGCTGGAATGCCTCGAAAGGCTTCCTGCGCGGCATCGCCCAGCGCGCCAACCTGACGGTTCTGACCCATGCCGAAGTCCAGCGAGTGCTCCTCGAGGACGGCCGCGCCAGGGCCCTGTCGGTCCGTTGGCAGGGCCGCGAGCAGCGCTTCGAGGCGCGCCGCGAGATCGTCCTGAGCGCCGGCGCGATCGGTTCGCCGTGCCTGCTGCAACGCTCCGGGATCGGCCCGCGGGACCTGCTGGAGCAGCTCGGCGCCGGGGTCGTCCACGAGTTGCCCGGGGTTGGTGGCAATCTCCAGGATCACCTGCAGCTGCGCATGATCTACAAGGTCGACGGCGTTCCCACCCTCAACCAGATCGCCGGCAGCCTATGGGGCAAGCTGGGCATGGGCCTGCGCTACCTGGCGAGCCGCAGCGGGCCGTTGTCGATGGCGCCGAGCCAACTGGGCGCCTTCGCCCGCTCCGATCCGCAGCAGCCCTCGGCCAACCTCGAATACCACGTCCAGCCGCTCTCGCTGGATCGCTTCGGCGAGCCGCTGCATGCCTTCTCTGCGTTCACCGCGTCGGTCTGCGACCTGCGTCCGCACAGCCGGGGAACGGTGCGCATCCGCTCGCTCGACCCGGGCGAGGCGCCGTCGATCCAGCCCAACTACCTGAGCGATCCGCGCGACCTGAAGGTCGCCGCCGACGCCATACGCCTGACCCGCCGCATCGCCGCCGCACCGGCGCTGGCCGCCTTCCGTCCGCAGGAATACAAGCCCGGCCCGGAATACCGCAGCGAAGAGGATCTGCAGCGCGCTGCGGCGGAGATCGGCACCACCATCTTCCACCCTGCCGGCACCTGCCGCATGGGCCAGGGGCCGCAAGCGGTGGTGGATGCGCAATTGAGGGTGCACGGAATCCCCGGCCTGCGCATCGCCGATGCCTCGATCATGCCCAGCCTGACCTCCGGCAACACCTGTTCGCCGGTGCTGGTGATCGCCGAGAAGGCGGCGCAGATGATTCTCGCCGAGCGCCGCCGCGAGGCCGCGCCGCAGGTCGTCGAAAGCGCCATGGCGGCCGGCGGCAAGGAGGCGGTGGAGGCCTGAGGATCGCTACACCCCGTATCGCGTGGCGCCCGGCGCCGCAGCGGTCGACGCTGAAAACGGAAATGGCAGACAACAATAAGAGCCCCCACAAGGGGCGGGAGAGCCGCAATGACCGAGTACGCAACGACCCCTTCCTACACAGTGCCTGCGACCACGCCCCAGGAGGAGCGCAAGGTGATCTTCGCCTCCTCGCTGGGCACGGTCTTCGAGTGGTACGACTTCTTCCTCTACGGCGCCCTGGCGGCGGTGATCAGCAAGCAGTTCTTCGCCGGCGTCAACGACACCACGGCCTTCATCTTCGCCCTGATGGCCTTCGCCGCCGGCTTCCTGGTGCGGCCCTTCGGCGCGCTGGTGTTCGGCCGCCTGGGCGACATGATCGGGCGCAAGTACACCTTCCTGGTGACCATCCTGTTGATGGGGTTGTCGACCTTCGCTGTCGGCCTGCTGCCCACCTATGCCTCGATCGGGGTCGCCGCGCCGATCATCCTGGTCACCTTGCGCATGCTCCAGGGCCTGGCCCTGGGCGGCGAGTACGGCGGCGCGGCGATCTATGTCGCCGAGCACGCCCCGGCGAACAAGCGCGGTAGCTACACCAGTTGGATCCAGTCCACCGCGACCCTCGGCCTGTTGCTCTCGCTGCTGGTGATCCTGGCCTGTCGCCAGTTGACCGGCGACGAGTTCGAGACCTGGGGCTGGCGCCTGCCATTCCTGCTGTCCATCGTCCTGCTGGGCATCTCCACCTGGATCCGCCTGTCCATGCGCGAGTCGCCAGCGTTCCTCAAGATGAAGGCCGAGGGCAAGGTCAGCAAGGCGCCGCTGCGCGAGTCCTTCACCCAGTGGGGCAACCTGAAGGTGGTGCTGACCGCGCTGTTCAGCATCAATGCCGGCCAGGCGGTGACCTTCTACACGGCGCAGTTCTACGTGCTGTTCTTCCTTACCCAGGTGCTCAAGGTCGATGGCGGCACCGCCAACGGTCTGCTGATCGTCGCCCTGGTGCTTGGCGCGCCGTTCTTCATCGTCGCCGGCTGGCTGTCCGACCGCATCGGCCGCAAGCCGGTGCTGCTGGCCGGCCTGTTGCTCGCCACGCTGTTCTACTTCCCGCTGTTCAAGGGCCTGACCCACTACGCCAACCCGGCCATCGACCAGGCCAGCCGGCAGTCGCCGATCAGCGTGGTGGCCGACCCGGCGACCTGCACTTTCCAGTTCGACCCGGTAGGCAAGGCGACCTTCGACAGCCCCTGCGACAAGGTCAAGACCTTCCTGGTCAAGGCCGGCCTGCCCTACTCGACGGTGGCGGCGCCCGCCGGCAGCGACGTCAGGGTGCGGATCGGCGAGACCGAGATCGCCGGCTTCGACGCCGAAGCGATGGCGGCCGCGGTGAAGACGGCAGGCTATCCGCAGCAGGCCGACGGCAGCCAGGTGAACAAGCCGATGGTGATCGCCATCATCTTCGCCCTGGTACTGATCTCCACCCTCTGCTACGGCCCGCTGGCGGCGCTGATGGTCGAACTGTTCCCGACCCGCATCCGCTATTCCTCGCTGTCCCTGCCGTACCACATCGGCAATGGCTGGTTCGGCGGCTTCCTGCCCACGGTCTCGTTCGCCCTGGTGGTGTACACCGGCGACATCTTCTACGGCCTCTGGTATCCGGTGCTGATCACCGGCGGTAGCCTGGTCTGCGCCTTGCTGTTCCTCCGCGAAACCCGCCATACCGACATCCACCGGTGAAATCGCGCCCCGTTCCCGGCATGGGGACGGGGCGCACATTCCCTCCGTGATGAGCCTGTCTTCTCAGAAAAGTCTGGCATGCCAGTTTTCTTTCTTTCTCTTTCTGCCACACTTCTGGCGTCAAAAAACGCCTTTCCAGCGCCTACAATAGCGGGAAAACCCTATGGCGCTGCTTGCCGGTGCCGGGGACGGCCTATACAGTCCGCGCGATTGACGGGCCGTTGTGGCGGCAGGAACGAATCCGGACTCGAGTCTTGGGGAAAAATGTGAAGAACTGGACTGTTCGCCAGCGAATCCTGGCAAGTTTCGCCGTGATCATCGCGATCATGCTGCTGATGGCCGCTACTGCGTACGTGAAGATGTTGACGGTGGAAAAGGGCGCCTACCGTGTCCAGGACGACGCCATGCCGGGGATGTACTTCATCACGCTGGTACGCAGTTCGTGGACCGACAACTACTTGCAGACCCAGGAACTGTTCGGCATCACCGACGACCACGAGCTGAGCAAGGCCGAGGCCGACAGTATCCTCGCCAGCGAGGAGCGCCTGGACCAGCAGATCGCCTCCTACCAGAAGACCATGAACCCGGACGAGGCCCGCGACCACGAGTTGCTCGCCGGTTTCCAGGCCGTGCGCAAGAACTACCTGGAGCAGCACGACAAGGTGCTCGAGCTTTACCGCGAGAAGCGCTTCGAGGAAGCCGGCAAGCTCGTCGCCGGCCCGTTGACCGAGCACTGGCGCGAGGGCCGCAAGTACCTCAACGAGATGATCGAGCTGAACAAGGACATCGCCGACCGCGCCTCGGACAACATCGTAAACGCGGTGGACGATGCCGAACTGAGCATGCTGGTGACCCTGCTGCTGGCGGTGGTGGTAGCCGGCATCTGCGGGTTCCTGCTGTTGCGGGCGATCACCCAGCCGATCCAGAAGATCGTCCGCAGCCTCGACCTGATGGCCGGTGGCGACCTCACCGCACGCCTGAACCTCGGCCGGCGTGACGAATTCGGCGCCATCGAGACCGGTTTCAACGGCATGGCCGAAGAGCTCAAGGGCCTGGTGTCGCAGGCCCAGCGTTCTTCGGTGCAGGTCACCACCTCAGTCACCGAGATCGCCGCGACCTCCAAGCAGCAGCAGGCCACCGCCACCGAAACCGCCGCGACCACCACGGAGATCGGCGCCACTTCTCGCGAGATCGCCGCCACCTCGCGCGACCTGGTGCGGACCATGAGCGAAGTCTCCGGCGCCGCCGAGCAGACGTCGACCCTGGCCGGTTCCGGCCAGTTGGGCCTGGCGCGCATGGAGGAAACCATGCACCACGTGATGGGTGCGGCCGACCTGGTCAACGCCAAGCTGGCGATCCTCAACGAGAAGGCCGGCAACATCAACCAGGTGGTCACCACCATCGTCAAGGTCGCCGACCAGACCAACCTGCTCTCGCTGAACGCCGCCATCGAGGCGGAGAAAGCCGGCGAGTACGGCCGCGGGTTCGCCGTGGTGGCCACCGAGGTGCGCCGGCTGGCGGACCAGACCGCGGTCGCCACCTACGACATCGAGCAGATGGTGCGCGAGATCCAGTCGGCGGTATCGGCCGGGGTGATGGGCATGGACAAGTTCTCCGAGGAGGTCCGCCGCGGTATCGCCGAGGTCGGCCAGGTCGGCGAGCAACTGTCGCAGATCATCCAGCAGGTGCAGGCGCTGGCGCCGCGGGTGCAGATGGTCAACGAGGGTATGCAGGCCCAGGCTACCGGTGCCGAGCAGATCAACCAGGCGCTGGTGCAACTGGGCGAGGCCACCGGGCAGACCGTGGAGTCGCTGCGCCAGGCCAGCTTCGCCATCGATGAGCTGAACCTGGTGGCGAACGGGCTGCGCAACGGCGTATCCCGCTTCAAAGTCTGAGGCTGTGACCGTGTCCCGCTCCACCGGCGATCATCGACGCACCAGCAAGCTGTTCCTGCTGTTCCGCATGGAAGGCGACCGCTATGCCCTGGATGCCCGCGAAGTGGTCGAAGTGCTGCCGCTGCTGCGCCTGAAGCGCATTCCGGAGGCGCCGGAATGGGTCGCCGGGGTGTTCTCCCATCGCGGCGTCCTGGTCCCGGTGCTCGACCTCTGCGCAATGGCCTTCGGCCGCGCGGCGCTGGCCCGCACCAGCACGCGCATCGTGCTGGTCGAATACCGCGCCCGCCAGGACCGGGAGCCGGTCTGGCTCGGACTGATCCTCGAACAGGCCACCGATACCCTGCGCTGCGAACCGTCTGCGTTCCGCGACTATGGCCTGGACAACGGCGGGGCCCGCTATCTCGGTCCGGTCTATGAAGGACCACGGGGACTGGTGCAATGGGTGCGGGTCGAGGCATTGCTGCCCGACGAAGTGCGCGCCCTGCTGTTCCCGCCGGAGTGCGGCGAGGGGACGGCATGAACGATCGCTTCGAACGCCTGCTCAAGAGCAGGATCGGCCTGGATGCCAGCTCGGTGGGCAGCGCGGTGATCGAGCGCGCGGTACGCCAGCGCATGAGCGGCCTCGCGCTGCACGACGAGGACGAATACTGGATGCGCCTGAACGGCTCTCCGGGCGAGGTGCAGGCGCTGATCGAAGCGGTGGTGGTGCCGGAGACCTGGTTCTTCCGCTACCCGGAGTCGTTCACCACCCTCGCCAGGCTGGCCTTCGAGCGCCTGCCGAGCCTGGGCGGCGGACGCGCGCTAAGGATCCTCAGCCTGCCCTGTTCCACCGGCGAGGAGCCGTATTCCATCGTCATGGCCTTGCTCGATGCCGGGCTCTCCGAGTACCTGTTCGAGGTCGACGCCCTGGACGTCAGCGCTCGGGTGATCGAGCGCGCCAGCCTCGGGGTGTACGGCAGGAATTCCTTTCGCGGCGACGAACTGGGGTTTCGCGACCGCCATTTCAGCGAGGTTGCCGAGGGCTACCAGTTGGCCGAGCAGGTTCGCCGCAAGGTGCGCTTCCGCTGCGGCAATTTGCTCGATCCCGGGCTACTGGCGGGCGAGGCACCCTACGATTTCGTGTTCTGTCGCAATCTGCTGATCTATTTCGACCGCCCGACCCAGAGCGAGGTGGTCGAGGTGCTCAAGCGCCTGTTGCGGTCGGACGGCGCGATGTTCATCGGTCCGGCCGAGGCGAGCCTGCTCAGCCAGCACGGCATGCAGCCGATCGGCGTGCCGCTGTCTTTCGTGTTCCGCCGGACCAGCGAGGCGCCCCGCGGCGCGCGGCCCAAGGCGGTGAGCGACGGAGCGCGCCCGGTCGTTGCCGCCGCCGTGGAGCGTGCGAGTATTCGGCCTTCGCCGCCGCCACCGGCGAAACCGCGCCAGCGGCTGTCCAGCCTGGTTCCGCCAGCCAGCGGCCAGCCCCTCGCCAGTCCCGTCGGCGAGTTCGACGAAATCGCCCGCCTGGCGGATGCCGGCCAGCACCGCGAGGCGCGCGCCGCCTGCGAGCGCCAACTGGCCGCGCGTGGGCCGTCGGCCACGGTCTTCTACTGGCTCGGGCTGCTCAGCGATGTCGCCGGGCAGGAGCAGGAAGCCCAGGATTTCTACCGCAAGGCCCTGTACCTGGAGCCGCAGCACGCCGAGGCGCTGGCGCACCTGGCGGCGCTGCTCGCCGCTCGCGGCGACCATGCCGGCGCCCGGCGCCTGCAGCAACGTGCGGCCCGTGGAGTGAACAAAGATGGTTGAGGCGAGCCTGACCTTGCTCGATACCCAACAGGTGGATGACTGCTGGAACCGCATCGGCGTGCATGGCGACAAGTCCTGCGAACGCCTGGCCGAGCATGTCCATTGCCGCAACTGCGAGGTTTACGCTGCCGCGGCGACCTACTTGCTGGACCGCATCGCCCTGCGCCAGGACCAGCTCGACAGCGCCGAAACGATGGACAGCCAGCGCGAACAGAGCGACCTCGGCGAGACGCGTTCGATCCTGGTGTTCCGCCTGGGCGAAGAGTGGTTCGGCCTGGCCACCGGCAGCCTGGTGGAAGTGGCGCCGATGAATCCTATCCATTCCCTGCCGCACCAGCGCTCGCGCGCCCTGCAAGGGGTGACCAACGTGCGCGGCGCGCTGGTCGCCTGCCTTTCCCTCGGCGAACTGCTGGATCTCGAACCCGGCGCCGCGCCGGTCAGCGAGCGCCGGGTGGTTCCGCGCATGCTGATCATTTCCGCCGCCGGCGGTCCGGTGGTGGCGCCGGTGGAGGAAGTCGACGGCATCCATGCGATTCCGCTGGCGCGGATACTGCCGCCCAACCACGCCGACGGCCAGGCCTCGCGCCGGCACGTGGCCGGCGTGCTGCAATGGCGCGAGCGGAGCATCACCCTGCTCGACGAAGGCCCTCTCCTGCAAGCCGTAGCGCGGAGCCTGGCATGACCCCGGACCAGATGAGAGACGCGTCGCTGCTCGAGCTGTTCCGGCTCGAGGCGGAGGCCCAGACCCAGGTGCTCAACGCCGGCCTGATGGCGCTGGAGCGCAGCCCGACCCAGGCCGACCAACTGGAAGCCTGCATGCGCGCCGCGCACTCGCTGAAAGGCGCGGCGCGGATCGTCGGGCTGGACGCCGGCGTGCGCGTGGCGCACGTCATGGAGGATTGCCTGGTGGAGGCGCAGGACGGACGCCTGCTCCTGCAATCGGAACATATCGATGCGTTGCTCCAGGGCTGCGACCTGTTGCTGCGTATCGGCACCCCGCCAGCCGGCGACGCAGGCTGGGCCGAAGGCGCCGGGCGGGAAGAGATCGACGGCCTGGTGCTGCGCCTCGAAGGCCTGGTGCGCAGCGGCCTGCCGCTGGCCCGCGCGGAGCTGCCGGCGACGACTCCCGGTCTGCCGGAAGCGGTCCCCGAGGCGCCGCCAGCGGCGTCAGCGGCCGCCAGCGACGACAACGACGAGGAGCCCGCCGGGCAGGCGGGCGGCGAACAGGCCGAGGAGCGCCGCAGCCGGGTCCTGCGGGTCACCGCCGAACGCCTGGACCGGCTGCTGGATATCTCCAGCAAGTCGCTGGTGGAGTTCCAGCGCATCAAGCCGCTGGCCGATTCCCTGCAACGCCTGCGTCGCCTGCAGTCCAGCGCCAGCCGCGCGCTCGACGTGGTACGCGAGACGGTCCAGGAAACCGCCCTCGACCCGCAGGCCCAGGCCATGCTCGGCGAGGCGCGGCAACTGATTGGCGAATGCCAGCAGATGCTGGTGCAGCACATCGCCGATCTCGACGAGTTCGCCTGGCAGGGCGGCCAGCGTGCCCAGGTGCTCTACGACGCGGCGCTGGCCTCGCGGATGCGGCCATTCGCCGACGTCCTTAGCGGCCAGGCGCGGATGGTTCGCGACCTGGGCCGCTCGCTGGGCAAGCAGGTGCGCCTGCTGGTCGAGGGCGAAAGCACCCAGGTCGACCGGGATGTCCTGGAAAAACTCGAAGCGCCGCTCACCCACCTGCTGCGCAATGCCGTCGATCACGGTATCGAGGCGCCGGAAACCCGCCTCGCCGCCGGCAAGCCGGCCGAGGGCAGGATCACCATCCGCGCCCGCCACCACGCCGGCATGCTGGTCCTGGAACTGAGCGACGACGGCGGCGGCATCGATCTGCAGCGCCTGCGCGAGACCGTGCTCAATCGCCAGTTCGCCACCGCCGAGACCGTGGCGCAACTGAGCGAGGAGGAACTCCTGGCGTTTCTCTTCCTGCCCGGCTTCAGCATGCGCGAGCAGGTCACCGAGGTGTCCGGTCGCGGCGTCGGACTGGATGCCGTGCAGCACATGGTCCGCCAGTTGCGCGGCGGCGTGCGCATGGAGCAACGCCAGGGGCAGGGAGCGCTGTTTCACGTCGAGGTGCCGCTGACCCTGTCCGTGGTGCGCAGCCTGGTGGTGGAGATCGGCGAGGAGGCCTACGCCTTCCCGCTGGCGCACATCGAGCGCATGTGCGAGCTGGAAGCGGAGGAGATCGTCCAGCTCGAAGGTCGCCAGCACTTCTGGTACGAGGGTCGCCATGTCGGCCTGGTCTCGGCTGCGCAACTGCTGCAGCGGCCCGAGAGCAGCCGCACCGAAGGGGCCATCCCGGTAGTGGTGGTGCGCGACCGCGATGCGGTCTACGGCGTCGCCGTGGAGCGTTTCGTCGGCGAGCGTACCCTGGTGGTGATGCCTCTCGATCCGCGCCTGGGCAAGGTGCGCGACGTTTCCGCCGGCGCCTTGCTGGACGACGGTTCGCCGGTGCTGATCCTGGACGTCGAGGACCTCCTGCATTCGGTCGGCAAGCTGCTCAGCAGCGGCCGCCTGGAGCGCATCGATCGCAGCCGGCGGCAGGCCGGCGGGGCGCAACGCAAGCGCATCCTGGTGGTCGACGACTCGCTCACGGTGCGTGAGCTGGAACGCAAGCTCCTGCTCGGCCGCGGCTACGACGTGGCAGTGGCGGTGGATGGCATGGACGGCTGGAACGCCCTGCGCTCGGAGCATTTCGACCTGCTCATCACCGATATCGACATGCCGCGCATGGACGGTATCGAACTGGTCACCCTGGTGCGTCGCGACAGCCGCCTGCAGTCGCTGCCGGTGATGGTGGTGTCCTACAAGGATCGTGAGGAGGACCGTCGGCGCGGTCTCGACGCCGGCGCCGACTATTATCTGGCGAAGGCCAGTTTCCACGATGAGGCCTTGCTGGATGCCGTCGTCGTCCTGATCGGAGAAGCACAGGGTTGAGGATCGGAATCGTCAATGACATGCCGTTGGCCGTCGAGGCGCTGCGCCGCGCGCTGGCCTTCGAGCCGCAGCACCAGATCGTCTGGGTCGCCAGCAACGGTGCCGAGGCGGTGACCCAGTGCGCCGCCGATACGCCCGACGTGGTGCTGATGGACCTGCTCATGCCGGTGATGGACGGCGTCGAGGCAACTCGTCGGATCATGGCGGAAAGTCCTTGCGCGATCGTGATTGTTACCGTCGATATCGAGCAGAATGTGCACCGGGTTTTCGAAGCGATGGGATATGGGGCGCTCGATGCGGTGAACACGCCGGCGCTGGGCATCGGCAACCCGCAAACGGCGGCGGCGCCGTTGTTGCGCAAGATTCAGAACGTCGGCTGGCTGATCGGCCAGCGCGATAACCGTGGCAAGGTCCAGGTGGTGCCGCCGAAGGCCGGCGGGGCGCGCCAGCGTCTGGTGGCGATCGGCGCCTCGGCTGGCGGTCCGGCGTCGCTCGCGGTGTTGCTCAAGCAACTGCCGGCCAGTTTCAATGCCGCGGTGGTGCTGGTGCAGCATGTCGACGAGGTATTCGCCGCCGGCATGGCCGAATGGCTGGCCAGCGAATCGAAGCTGCCGGTGCGCCTGGCGCGCGATGGCGAGCCGCCGATACCGGGGCAGATCCTGCTGGCGGGGACCAACAATCACATCCGCCTGCTGCGCAACGGTTCGCTGGTGTACACCGCCGAACCGCGTTCTTTCGTCTACCGGCCGTCCATCGACGTGTTTTTCGAGAGCGTGGCGAATTATTGGCGTGGCGATGCCGTGGGCGTGCTGCTGACCGGCATGGGCCGCGACGGCGCCCAGGGCCTCAAGCAGATGCGCGAGCGCGGTTTCCTCACCATCGCCCAGGACCAGGCCAGTTGCGCAGTCTACGGGATGCCGAAGGCCGCGGCGGCGATCGATGCAGCGGTGCAGATCCTTTCCCTGGAAAAGATCGCCCCGCGCCTGGCGGAGGTATTCGATTAGCCGGGTTCGACTCCGGCCAGGCGCCAGGGTAGGCGCCGGCGCCCGCCGCGGCGGTGCGTGGAACAGCATTCAATTTGATACGAGGGGCCCCGGTCCCGGAGAGAAACATGCACAACCCTCATGAGAGCAAGACCGACCTGGGCGCCCCTCTGGACGGCGCGGTCATGGTACTGCTTGTCGATGATCAGGCCATGATCGGAGAGGCTGTGCGTCGCTCACTGGCGAGCGAGGCGGGCATCGACTTCCATTTCTGTTCCGATCCGCAGCAGGCGGTGGCGGTGGCCAACCAGATCAAGCCGACGGTGATCCTCCAGGACCTGGTGATGCCCGGCGTCGACGGCCTCACGCTGCTCGCTGCCTACCGCAGCAACCCGGCGACCCGCGACATCCCGATCATCGTCCTGTCGACCAAGGAAGAGCCGACGGTGAAGAGCGCGGCGTTCGCCGCCGGCGCCAACGACTACCTGGTCAAGCTGCCTGACGCCATCGAGCTGGTGGCGCGGATCCGCTACCACTCGCGTTCGTACATCGCCCTGCAGCAACGCGACGAGGCCTATCGGGCGCTGCGCGAGAGCCAGCAGCAGTTGCTGGAGACCAACCTGGTGCTGCAGCGGCTGATGAACTCCGACGGCCTGACCGGGCTCTCCAACCGTCGTCACTTCGACGAATACCTGGAGATGGAGTGGCGCCGCTCGCTGCGCGAGCAGTCGCAACTGTCGCTGCTGATGATCGACGTGGACTATTTCAAGAGCTACAACGACACCTTCGGCCACGTCGCCGGCGACGAGGCCCTGCGCCAGGTCGCCGGGGCCATCCGCGAGGGCTGCAGTCGCTCCTCGGACCTGGCGGCTCGGTACGGCGGCGAGGAGTTCGCCATGGTCCTCCCGGGCACCTCGCCGGGCGGCGCACGGTTGCTGGCGGAGAAGGTCCGGCGCACGGTGGAGAGCCTGCAGATCAGCCACGACCAGCCACGCCCGGGCTCGCACCTGACCGTCAGCATCGGCGTCAGCACCCTGGTGCCGGGCGGCGGCGGGCAAACCTTCCGGGTTCTCATCGAGATGGCCGACCAGGCGCTCTACCAGGCCAAGAACAATGGCCGCAACCAGGTCGGCCTGATGGAACAGCCGGTGCCGCCGGCCCCGGCGGGCTGAGCGGCGCGCGGCGGCCATGCGTCGCCGGCCGGCATTAAATAGAGGCCGGCGTACTGCCTGTGGGGCGCAAGTGCAGTATACTTCGCAGCTTTTCGACGTTTTCCCGCGAGTGAGCGCCAGCCATGGAAATCAACCCGATCCTCAACAGCATCAAGGACCTCTCCGAGCGCACCCAGACCATTCGGGGGTATCTTTGACTACGATCAGAAGCATGATCGCCTGGTCGAAGTAAACCGCGAGCTCGAAGACCCCAACGTCTGGAACAACCCTGAATACGCCCAGAACCTCGGCCGCGAGCGCGCCCAGCTGGCGCAGGTGGTGGAAACCCTGGACGACCTGACCAGCGGCCTGGCCGACTCCCGCGACCTGCTGGACATGGCGGTCGAGGAAGACGACGAGGGCGCCGTCGACGACGTTGCCAACGAAGTCGAGCGTCTGCGCGAGATCCTCGAGAAGCTGGAGTTCCGCCGCATGTTCAGCGGCGAGATGGACCCGAACAACGCCTACCTGGACATCCAGGCCGGCTCCGGCGGCACCGAGGCCCAGGACTGGGCCAACATGCTGCTGCGCATGTACCTGCGCTGGGCCGACAAGCACGGCTTCGACGCCACTATCATCGAGCTGTCCGAGGGCGAGGTCGCCGGCATCAAGGGCGCCACCGTGCACATCAAGGGCGAGTACGCCTTCGGCTGGCTGCGCACCGAGATCGGCGTGCACCGCCTGGTGCGCAAGAGTCCGTTCGACTCCGGCAACCGTCGCCACACCTCGTTCACCGCGGTGTTCGTATCGCCGGAAATCGACGACAACATCGAGATCGAGATCAACCCGGCCGACCTGCGCATCGATACCTACCGCTCCTCCGGCGCGGGCGGTCAGCACGTGAACACCACCGATTCGGCGGTGCGGATCACCCACGTGCCGACCAATACCGTGGTGGCGTGCCAGAACGAACGCTCCCAGCACGCCAACAAGGACACCGCGATGAAGATGCTGCGGGCCAAGTTGTACGAGCTGGAAATGCAGAAGCGTACCGCCGCGTCCCAGGCCCTGGAGGACTCCAAGTCCGACATCGGCTGGGGCCACCAGATCCGCTCCTACGTGCTCGACCAGTCGCGGATCAAGGACCTGCGTACCGGTATCGAGCGCAGCGACTGCGACAAGGTGCTCGACGGCGATCTAGACGAATACCTCGAAGCCAGCCTCAAACAGGGGCTGTAAAGCTGCTGCGCCTGGCCAGGCCGCGTTGGAAAATGGTTCGGACTGCTCGTTTTTTACGATCGTGAACTCCGTGTCCTCGCCATTTCCCGCCTTGCCTGGCCGGCGTTCGCTACGCTTTTCGCCCCTGTTGCGCAATCCGTTTCCACAGGCAAGAGAGCCTAACCAGGAACCACCAAGACCATGAGCGACCAACAACTCGACCAGCACGAACTGCAACAGGAAGAAAACAAGCTGATCGCCCAGCGCAAGGAAAAACTTGCCGCCGTGCGCGAAGCCCGGGCCATCGCCTTCCCCAACGACTTCCGCCGCGACGCCTACTTCGCGGACCTGCAGAAACAGTACGCCGACAAGACCAAGGAAGAGCTGGAAGCCGCAGCGATCCCGGTCAAGGTGGCCGGTCGGATCATGCTCAACCGCGGTTCCTTCATCGTCCTCCAGGACAGCAGCGAGCGCCTGCAGGTCTACGTCAACCGCAAGACCCTGCCGGAAGAAACCCTGGCCGAGATCAAGACCTGGGACCTGGGCGACATCATCGGCGCCGAAGGCGTGCTGGCCCGCTCGGGCAAGGGCGACCTGTACGTCGACATGACCAGCGTGCGCCTGCTGACCAAGTCGCTGCGTCCGCTGCCGGACAAGCACCATGGCCTGACCGACACCGAGCAGCGCTACCGCCAGCGCTACGTCGACCTGATGGTCAACGAGGAAACCCGCCACACCTTCCGCGTGCGTTCCCAGGTCATCGCCCACATCCGCCGTTTCCTCAGCGAGCGCGGTTTCCTCGAAGTGGAGACCCCGATGCTGCAGACCATCCCCGGCGGCGCCGCGGCCAAGCCGTTCGAGACCCATCACAACGCGCTGGACATGGCCATGTTCCTGCGCATCGCCCCGGAGCTGTACCTCAAGCGCCTGGTGGTCGGCGGTTTCGAGAAGGTCTTCGAGATCAACCGCAACTTCCGTAACGAAGGCGTCTCGACCCGGCACAACCCCGAGTTCACCATGCTCGAGTTCTACCAGGCCTACGCCGACTACGAAGACAACATGGACCTGACCGAGGAACTGTTCCGCGAACTGGCCCAGGCGGTACTCGGTACCACCGACGTGCCCTACGGCGACAAGGTCTTCCACTTCGGCGAGCCGTTCGTGCGCCTGTCGGTGTTCGATTCGATCCTCAAGTACAACCCGGAGATCACCGCCGCCGACCTCAACGACGTCGAGAAGGCGCGGGCCATCGCCAAGAAGGCCGGCGCCAAGGTCCTCGGCCACGAAGGCCTGGGCAAGCTGCAGGTGATGATTTTCGAGGAACTGGTGGAGCACAAGCTGGAGCAGCCGCACTTCATCACCCGCTACCCCTTCGAGGTTTCGCCGCTGGCCCGCCGCAACGACGAAGACCCGAGCGTCACCGACCGCTTCGAGCTGTTCATCGGCGGCCGCGAGATCGCCAATGCCTATTCCGAGCTGAACGACGCCGAGGACCAGGCCGAGCGCTTCATGTTGCAGGTCAAGGAGAAGGACGCCGGCGACGACGAGGCGATGCACTACGACGCCGACTTCATCAATGCCCTGGAATACGGCATGCCGCCGACCGCCGGCGAAGGCATCGGCATCGACCGCCTGGTGATGCTGCTGACCAACTCGCCGTCGATCCGCGACGTGATCCTGTTCCCGCACATGCGCCCGCAGGCCTGAGCGCCGCAACAGTCCATGGAAAAGCCGCCTTCGGGCGGTTTTTTCATGGCCGCGCGGTGTCCCGGCCGCCGGGCCAGGGGCCGATAACCGCCGATCCGCCGGCTGACCACGGAAGGTGCGGGTGGGATCGGAGCTTCCCCGATAGCGGCCGATTGATTCCACGCGAAAAAGTCCGAACAATGCCCCATCGTCCGCGAGCGGAGGAAACACCGTGTCCCGAGTAGCTCCCAGAGACAGCGCCGCGCAGGCCGCCAGCGCGGTAGCCGAAAGCGTTCGTTACCAGGGCCGCAAGGCCAGCCGCCAGGGCAGCGAGCAGCGGCGCCAGGCGATTCTCGATGCCGCCATGCGCCTGATCGTCCGCGACGGCGTACGGGCCGTGCGCCACCGCGCGGTGGCCGCCGAGGCCCAGGTGCCGTTGTCGGCCACCACCTACTACTTCAAGGACATCGACGATCTCATCACCGACACCTTCGCCCTCTTCGTCGAGCGCAACGCAGAGGCGCTGTCGGCGTTCTGGAGCAGCGTGGAGGGCGACCTCCAGGAGATGGCCGCGGTGCTGGCCGACGACCCCGGCGCCCGTGGCTCGCTGGTGGAACGGATCGTCGAGCTGGCCGTGCAGTATGTCCAGGTCCAGCTCACCGAGCGCCGCGAGCACCTGCTGGCCGAACAGGCCTTCCGCCAGGAGGCGTTGCTCAACCCGCGCCTGCGCGAACTGGCCGATGCCCACCAGCGGATTCTCTCCCTCGGCGCCGTGCATTTCTTCCAGGTGCTCGGTTCCGGGCAGCCCGAGCAGGACGCCAAGGTGTTGACGTCGATTATTCTGCAGATGGAATATCAGGGCCTCGTGGACGGAGTCGAGCAACTGGCCGTGGACGAAATGCGCGCCATACTCAGACGGTACCTGAATCTGGTCATGGGCCTGTGACCTGAGCGTCAACCCCGCCATGGCGGGGTTTTTCATACCCGAACCTTCCCTCGGCCAGCCGGTCGCAGGTTGCGGAGGGTTCCTAAGGAGCGTGTGATGAAAGCCTGGCGTTGCCTGGTGGTCCTGAGTTTCCTGCTGTTGGGCGGTTGCCTGGTCACCTTCAAGGAGCCGATACCGCCGCGCGAGGCGGCGCCGAGCCATCTGCTCGGGACCTGGAGCCGCGAGAACGAGTGGAAGGAAGAACAATTCCTGGAGATCACCCGTTCCGGCAGCAATGTCTACCGTGCGCTCAGCTACGTGGACAGCAAGGACAATACCGAGAGCCTGGAAGACTACGGCTTCACCGTCTCCCACCAGGGCAAGCGCTGGTACCTGTCGGCCGGCCTGCCGAAGAGCCTGGGCGGCAACTTCATCATCGCCGGCTTCGAGATCACCGACGGTGACGAGCTGGTGATCTACAACCTCGACGTCGAGCGCATCGTCGAGGACCTCGGCGCCGGCCAGCTCGACGGCGAGACCGTCGACAGCGATCAGGGCAAGGGCGCGCTGGTGCGCAGCCCGTTGGCGAAGGTCTTCGCCTACCTGAACGATCCCGCCAATTCCGACGTGTTCGTCGAGGCCGCCCGCTTCCAGCGGGTCACCCAATGAGATTGCCGATGAGCCAGCGCAAGGCGCAGAACGACTACCAGAAGATCATCCGCTCCCTGTCCGATCGCATCGTCGAGGCGCAGACGCCGATCCGCGTGCTGGATGCGATCAAATGGGACGACGGGATCCGCCAGGACTTCCTCAAGGGCCGCGGCAAGCATGCGCCGAAGGTCGATCGCGGCTACTACGACAGCCGCCCGCTGGCCTTCGACGCCAGCGCCAAGAAGCAGGAATTCCAGAACATCGAGCGCGACATCACCCGCCAGTTGGGCCAGTTCAACCCGGTCGGGCAGATCATGCGGCGGATGTGCAAGGAATACCGAATGGTCATTCGCATGCTCGAGGCGCGCGGCACCCCGGACCTCGGGCTGATCTCCCAGGAACTCTACGGCTCGGCCTCGGACGCCTTCCATGCCGGCGATCCGACCCTGGCCGACCTCGGCCTGATGCTCTCCGACTACCTGAACAACATCGCCGACCGCGGCGATCTCAAGGACGAACCCAAGACCCTGACCGCCAAGGAGGTCGTACCGATCCTCCAGGCGCGGCTGAACACCGTGTTCGGCGAGGAGGAGGGCACCATCCGCGTGTTCGAGTCCGACGGCATCGTCGCCGACGCGGCGGCCGGCGCCGACTACATCAAGGTACGCGCCGACGCCCTGTTCAACGAGCGCGACGTGCGCGCGCTGGAGGTCCACGAGGGCCTGGTGCACGTCGGCACCACCCTGAACGGCCTGAGCCAGCCGATCTGCACCTTCCTCGCCAAGGGACCGCCGTCCTCCACCGTGACCCAGGAAGGCCTGGCGATCCTGATGGAGGTGATCGCCTTCGCCTCCTACCCGACCCGCCTGCGCAAGCTGACCAATCGCACCCGGGCGATCCACATGGCCGAGGAGGGCGCCGATTTCCTCGACGTGTTCCACTTCTACCGCGAGCAGGGCTACAGCCTGGAGGACAGCTACCAGAACGCCAGCCGGGTCTTCCGCGGCTCGACCCCGGATGGCCTGCCGTTCACCAAGGACCTGTCCTACCTGAAGGGCTTCATCCTCATCTACAACTACATCCAGCTCGCCGTGCGCAAGGGCAAGCTCGAACAGATCCCCCTGCTGTTCTGCGGCAAGACCACCCTGGAAGACATGCGCACCCTGCGCCAACTGGTGGACGAGGGCCTGGTGGCGCCGCCGAAGTACCTGCCGCCGCAGTTCCGCGACCTCAACGCGCTGTCGGCCTGGATGTGCTTCTCGAACTTCCTCAACCACCTCAGCCTGGACCGCATCGAAGCGGACTACGCGAACATCCTCTGACCGTTCCCCGCCGTGCCGGTCTTTCCCGGTGCGCGCGGGCGGTCGGCCGGCAAGCAAGGAGAACGGCGATGGCCAGCCACGAACTCGACTACCGCATCCTCGGCGAATCCATGCAGACCGTGGAGATCGAACTCGACCCCGGGGAAACCGTGATCGCCGAGGCCGGGGCAATGAACTACATGACCGGCGACATCCGCTTCACCGCGCGGATGGGCGACGGCTCCGACGGCAGCCTGCTGGGCAAGCTGTGGAGCGCCGGCAAGCGCAAGCTCGGTGGCGAGTCGGTGTTCATGACCCACTTCACCAACGAAGGCCAGGGCAAGCAGCACGTGGCCTTTGCCGCGCCCTATCCGGGCAGCGTGGTGGCGGTGGACCTGGACGATGTCGGCGGGCGCCTGTTCTGCCAGAAGGACTCGTTCCTCTGCGCAGCCTATGGCACCCGGGTCGGCATCGCCTTCACCAAGCGCCTGGGCGCCGGTTTCTTCGGCGGCGAGGGCTTCATCCTGCAGAAGCTCGAGGGCGATGGCCTGGTCTTCGTCCACGCCGGCGGCACGCTGATCCGCCGCCAGTTGAATGGCGAGACGCTGCGGGTCGACACCGGTTGCCTGGTGGCCTTCACCGACGGTATCGACTACGACGTGCAACTGGCCGGCGGCCTGAAGAGCATGCTGTTCGGCGGCGAAGGATTGCTGCTGACCACCCTCAAGGGCAGCGGCACCGTCTGGCTGCAGAGCCTGCCGTTCTCGCGCCTGGCCGGGCGCATCTACGACGCCACCTTTCGCGCCCGCGAAGAGGTAAGGACCAACAACGGATGAAGCGCCTGCTGATCCCGCTGCTGGTACTCGGCGCGCTGTTCCTCGGTGGCTGCAGTTCGCTGCTGTTCTATCCCGAGCCGGTGGTGCAGATCACTCCGGCGCGCGCCGGGCTGGAGTACCGCGACGTCACCCTGACCACCGCCGACGGCGTGCGCCTGCGCGCCTGGTGGCTGCCGGCGAAGAAAGGCGTGCCGGTGAAAGGCACTGTGCTCTACCTGCACGGCAACGGCGGCAACCTGTCCTGGCACCTCGGCGGCACGTGGTGGCTGCCCGCCGAGGGCTACCAGGTGCTGATGCTCGACTATCGCGGCTACGGCCAGTCGGAGGGCCAGCCGGGACTGCCGGAGGTCTACCGCGACATCGACGCGGCGTTCGCCTGGCTCGACCAGGCGCCGGAGGTGAAGGGCACCGAGCGCGTGCTGCTGGGGCAGAGTCTCGGCGGCGCGCTGGCGATCCACTACCTGGCCGAGCATCCGCAGCGCCAGGGCCAGTTCAAGGCGCTGGTGTTCGACGGGGTACCGGCGAGCTACCGCGGCATCGCCCGGCACATGCTGGACGGTTCCTGGCTGACCTGGCCACTGCAGGTGCCGCTGTCCTGGCTGGTGCCCGACGACGACAGCGCCATCCATTCGGTGGCGCGGCTTTCTGGCGCACCCATGCTGTTCTTTCACAGCATCGACGATACCATTGTGCCCCTCGAGAACGGCATCGCCCTGTACCGCCAGGCGCGGCCGCCGAAGGTCCTGCAACTGACCCGAGGCGGCCACGTGCAGACCTTCGCCGAAGCGACCTGGCAGGAAGTGATGCTGCGCTTCCTCGACGATCCCCATGGCTTCACCGGCCTGCGCCGGCTGGCCGAAATCCCGAACCGCGAATCCGCGAAACCCGAAGGCAATCCATGAGCGACCGTAACGTACTCCCCTGCATCCTGACCGGCATCGGTACCATCTTCGTCACCGTCGGCGTGCTCTGGTACTACGGCTACCTGCATTTCGCCAAGCCGCAGGACGCCCTGTTGCTGGCCGACTTCACCATGCTGAAGAGCCTGCCCGGCGAAGATGTGAAGCTGTCCCTAGAGCCGGCCAAGCAGGTCGCGCAGTGCATCGATGGCGTCCTGGTGCTGTTCGACACCGAGCAGAAGGGCCTTTCCGGCGTGCTGGTGGACAACAGGAAGCACGCCGTGCGCTGCGCCGGACAGGAAGTCCCGCAGGAAGTGAAATGACCGAGGTCCGCGTCTGGCAGGGAGACATCACCCGTCTTGCGGTGGATGCCATCGTCAACGCGGCGAACTCCTCGCTGCTCGGTGGGGGCGGTGTCGACGGCGCCATCCACCGCGCCGCCGGTGCCGAACTGGTGGCGGCCTGCCGCCTGCTGCACGGTTGCAAGACCGGCGAGGCGAAGATCACCCGTGGGTTCCGTCTGCCGGCGGCCCACGTGATCCACACCGTCGGCCCGGTCTGGCGCGGCGGCGACAACGGCGAAGCGGAGCTGCTGGCCAGCTGCTACCGGCGCAGCCTGGCGCTGGCCGAGCAGGCCGGGGCGGCCAGCGTCGCGTTCCCCGCCATCAGCTGCGGCATCTACGGCTATCCCTTGGAGCAGGCCGCGGCCATTGCCGTCGAAGAGGTCTGCCGGCAACGCCCGGCGCACAGCAGCCTGGAGGAAATCGTCCTGGTTGCCTTCGATAGCTCGATGGCCGAGCGCTACCAGCGCTTGCTCGGCGAGCGGCCTGTGGCCCGCTGATACCTGGAAAGCTCAAGCCCCGCCCATGAAAAAGCCCCGCCGGATGGCGGGGCTTTTGGGCTTCCGTAGGGCTTATCAGCCGCTGACGGAGGAGCGTGGCGCGACCGGCTTGGCGTCGTTGGAAATGGTGACTTCCACCCGACGGTTCATGGCACGGCCGGAGCTGGTGCCGTTGCTGGCCACCGGATATTCCTTGCCATAGCCACGGGTGGCTACGCGTTCCGGGCTGATGCCGCGGCTGAGCAGGGCCATGCGCACCGAGTCGGCACGACGCTCGGACAGGCGCTGGTTGTAGTTGGCGGAACCGGTGCTATCGGTGTAGCCCTCTACGATCACCTGGCGCTCCGGGTTCTGCTGGAGGAACTCGGCCAGTTGCTGGATGTTGCGCATGGCGCCGGGCTTCAGGTCGGACTTGTCGAGATCGAACAGAACGTCGCCGAAGGTCACCATGGTGCCGCGCGAGGTCTGCTTGGCATTCAGTTGGCTACGCAGCTTGTCCAGTTGCGCGGTGCGCGCGTCGAGGCGGGCCTGGGCGCGCTGGGCGGAGGCGTTCTGCAACTGCGCCTCGGCATTGCGCAGGACGATGGTCTGCTTGGCCAGTTCGATGCGCTGGTTGGTCAGGTAGGCCAGTTGGTCCACGTCGCGCTGGTCTTCGCCATCCTGGTAGGCCTTGTCGGCCTTGGCCAGCCAGTCGCCGGCGTCCTTGGTTTCCAGGGCCGCGACCTTGGTCGCGTCGGGCTGCGACTGCAGCGCGGAGAAGTTGCTGCGGGCCTGTTCCAGGTTGGCGTTCGGCGGCGTGGAGCAGGCGGCCAGCGCCAGGGCCAGCAGGGATACGGCGGGGAGGGCAATGTACTTACGCATAGGGGTCATCCTTAATCACGAATCGACGAAAGAAGGGCGGAATCCGGCTTAGTGCTGCGTATCGCGCATGCCTTCCTCACGCAGTTCCATGACGCCCTGCTGGGCATCCTTCACGGCTTTCTGCGCCTTGGCGGCCTGGGTCTTGCGCTCGGCGACCCGGGCGTCCCACTCGGCCTGCTGCGCCAGGCGCTTGGCCTGGTCGTATTCCTTGTCGTTCATGGCGATGCGCGCCTGGCTCAGCTTGTCCTGAGCGGACTTCATCTCGACCGGGGCATATTCCGGGCCGCCGGCGCTCACCGCGTTATTCACCGCGGATTCGGTCACGGCGAACTGCTCGGTCGGCGGGTTGCCGGCGCAGCCGGCCAGGACCAGGCTGCTGCCTACGGCCAGCAGGGCCAGCTTGAGGCCACGCAGGGAACCGGTGTGTTGCTTGCTCATCGCTTTTTGCTCCATGGGAAATTTCCTCTGACAGGGATGCTGATTCCTTGGCTTTCATCTCTGGCCATTACCGTGGGCGCGTTTCCGGCCCTCCGGTCTTTTCTTCCTGCTCACTGAGCAAGCCTCTGCCAGGCCTCTGTTTCAGGGGCTTGGCGATTGGCCATGTACTTTTAGTGACTCCCCCGCTGGTTCAGGGGTTCAAAAAAAAATCTGAAATTTTCTGACTGAACAGTCGGCTTCCGGCGTGGTCGCAGAACGCCACCTCTGCTCACTAAAGCCCGTCCTACAGGGCTCTAGTCCACGAAACGCACAACTGCCGCAGCGCTCCAGGACGGAACACTCGGGCAGAAAAAAGCCCCACCTGAGTGGGGCTGGAGGAGGCCAGTGGGGCCTTTTAGAAACGCTTGCGCAACAGTCGCAGACCGTTGAACACCACCAGCAGGCTGGCGCCCATGTCGGCGAATACCGCCATCCACAGGGTGCCTTCGCCTGCCAGGGTAAGGGCGAGGAACACCGCCTTGATGCCCAGGGCCAGGGTGATGTTCTGGACCAGGATCGCGTGGGTGGTGCGCGACAGCCGGACGAATTGCGGCAACTTGCGCAGGTCGTCGTCCATCAGCGCGACGCCGGCGGTCTCGATGGCCGTGTCGGTGCCCGCCGCGCCCATGGCGAAGCCGATGTCGGCGCGGGCCAGGGCCGGCGCGTCGTTGATCCCGTCGCCGACCATGCCGACCCGCGAGCCGTCGGCCTGGCGCGCTTCCACTTCACGCAGCTTGTCCTCCGGCAGGAGGTTGCCGCGAGCTGCGTCGATGCCTACCTGGGCAGCGATGGCGGCTGCGGTGTGCGGGTTGTCGCCGGTGAGCATCAGGGTCTTCACGTCCAGCGCGTGCAGCTCGCGGATCGCCTCGCGGCTGCTGTCCTTGACCCCGTCGGCGACGGCGAAGAGGGCCCGCACGCGCTGCGGATCGCACAGCGCGATGACCGTCTTGCCCTGGCGCTCCAGGGCGTCCAGGCGCTCTTCCAGGGCCGGCGAGCAGAGGCCCAGTTCCTCCACCAGGCGATGGTTGCCGAGGTGGTAGAGGACGCCGTCGATGCGTCCGCTGACGCCTCGTCCCGGCAGGGCGGCGAGGTCCTCGACCACGCCCAGGGCAAGGCCGTCCTCTTCCGCTGCGTTGGCCACGGCGCGCGATACCGGGTGGTCGGAACGCGCGGCCAGGCTGGCGGCGAGCAGGCGCGCATCCGTCCCGTCAGCCTCCGCGATCGGCAGGTAGTCGGTCTGTTGCGGTTTGCCATGGGTGATGGTGCCGGTCTTGTCGAGGGCGACCCAGGACAGCTTGCGCCCGAGTTCGAGGAACACCCCGCCCTTGATCAGGATGCCCAGGCGCGCCGCGGCGGAAAGGCCGCTGACGATGGTCACCGGGGTGGAGATCACCAGCGCGCAGGGACAGGCGATCACCAGCAGCACCAGGGCGCGGTAGATCCAGTCCAGCCAGGCGCCGCCGAACAGCAGCGGCGGCAGCACCGCGGTGGCGAGGGCGATGAGGAATACCACCGGGGTGTAGACGCGGGCGAAACTGTCGACGAAACGCTGGGTCGGTGCGCGGGAACCCTGGGCTTCCTCCACGGCGTGGATGATCCGGGCCAGGGTGCTGTCGTCGGCGCGGCGGGTGACGCGGTACTCCAGCGCGCCCTCGCCGTTGATGCTGCCGGCGAACACCGGCTCGCCGACCTCCTTCTCCACCGGCAGGCTTTCGCCGGTGATCGGCGCCTGGTTGACGCTGGAGCGGCCGCTGGTCACCTCGCCGTCGAGTGCGATGCGTTCGCCGGGCTTCACGCGCACGGTGGCTTCCAGTTCCACTTGCTTGGCCGGCAGTTCCTTCCATTCGCCGCCGACCAGCACGGTGGCCTGTTCCGGAGCCAGTTGCAGCAGGCCGCGGATGGCGTTGCGCGCGCGATCCAGGGACTTCGCCTCGATCAACTCGGCGATGGCGAACAGCACGCTGACCATCGCCGCTTCCGGCCACTGGCCGATAAGCACGGCGCCGGTCACGGCGATACTCATCAGGGCGTTGATGTTCAGGTTACGGTTCTTCAGTGCGATCCAGCCCTTGCGGTAGGTCGGCAGGCCGGCGCCGAGGATGGCCAGCAGGGCGAGGCCGGCGACCACCCAGTCCGGCGCCAGGCCGAACCATTCGACGATCTCCGAGGCCAGCGCCATCGCGCCGGCCAGGGCCAGCGGCCACCAGGGCTTCGCCGGCGCTTGCGAGGGGCCGTCGGTATTTTCGCCGGCATCCAGCGGCACCGCCTGCATGCCGAGGCCGGCGATCAGCTTCTGCAGCGGCTCGACGCTGTCGAAGCGATGCTGGACGCGCAGCAGGCGCTGCATCAGGTTGAATTCCAGCGACTCCACTGCCGGCTGGCGACCGAGGGCGTCGCGGATCAGGCGCTCCTCGGTCGGGCAGTCCATCGCTTCGATGCGCAGGTCGCTCCAGCGCAACTCGGCGTTGCCGGCCAGGGTTCCGATGGCGGCCACCGCCGGGCGAGGCGCGTGGCGGTGCCCATGATCATGTCCGTGACCGTGACAGCAAGTGTCGGCGTGTTCGTGGCTCATGGAAACAATTCCCGTTTGACGTGTTGGGTGCGATTGCACACCCTGTAGCAACTACAGAGTCAAGCGGTACTGCCAATTCGGGTAGCCGCGTCGGCGATTGGAGGAGGGTTGGCATGAAGATCGGTGAGCTGGCGAAGAGAACCGGTTGCCCGGTGGAGACCATCCGCTACTACGAGCGCGAAGGCCTGTTGCCCGAGCCCGCGCGTAGCGAAGGCAACTATCGGCAATACACCCTGGCGCATGTCGAGCGCCTGTCGTTCATCCGTCACTGCCGCTCGCTGGACATGACCCAGGAGGAAATCCGTACCCTGCTGGCGTTGCGCGACCGTCCCGAGGCGGATTGCGGCACCGCCAACCGGTTGATCGACGAGCACCTGCATCACGTCGAGGTGCGCATCGCCGAACTCCAGGCATTGCGCGAGCAACTGCGGGATCTCGGCTCACGCTGTACGGTCGCCGGCAACAGCCAGGCCTGCGGCATCCTCCGCGAACTGGAGCAGCCCGCGCCGCTGTCGCCAATCGCCGAGGAATGCGCCGAGGCCGGGCACATGCACGTCCCCGGCGTGCACCGCCGGCATGGCTGAAGCCGCGCTCAGTGACTGGAGGTGTCCTGTTGCGCGACCAGTTCGTGCAGGTACTTGCGCGAGAGCGACAGGAAGCGTGGGGTAGGGCCGACATCCTCATAGAGCGGATCGCCCTGTTCGTCGGTGGCCACCACCTGACTCCCCTTCACGTAGGGAAAGCTCGCCTCCAGTTCTTCCAGGGCGGCGCCGACCAGCTCGCCCAGTAGTTCCTCGACGCTGCGCCGCGGATACATCTCGTGCAGCGCGGCGAGGCGCGCGGCGCTTTCGACGTCCAGCGGGATGCTGTAGTGGTTGCGGGCCATGCGGCCCTTGGCGGTGTGTTCCCAATGGCGGACAAGCTCACGGATCTTCATGCTGACCTCTTCAGCCCGGTCGTGGCGGGCGTGCTGGGGGGCCCTCGTGGGGCCGTGCCTCGGTGCGGGCACTTCCTTCAGACTAGACCCGATCGGCGCCGGCAGCCTCGCTTCCGGCCCGGCGGCGCCGTACTGGCACCCTGCGGGCTTGTAAGCGCGGGGGCGCCTGAGCCAAGCTGGTTTCCCACCCGCAGTGGAGACAGGTCATGCCGGAGATCGATGCGCGCCTGCGCGAGGACGTCCACCAACTGGGCGAATTGCTCGGCGACACCATCCGCGAGCAGTACGGCCCGCGGTTCCTCGACAAGATCGAGCTGATCCGCAAGGGCGCCAAGGCTGCCCGCCGCGGTTCCGCGGAGGGCGCCCAGCAGCTCACCGCCACCCTCGACGGGCTCGAGGAAGACGAACTGCTGCCGGTGGCGCGGGCCTTCAACCAGTTCCTCAACCTGGCCAATATCGCCGAGCAATACCACCGTATCCGCCGGCGCCGGCCGAACGAGCCGGAACCCTTCGAGAACCTGGTGCTGGAAGAGCTGCTGGGGCGTCTCAAGGACGCCGGGCATGCCCCCGGGCAACTGGCTCGCCAGCTCGCCGGGCTGGAGATCGAACTGGTGCTGACCGCCCATCCCACCGAGGTGGCGCGGCGCACGCTGATCCAGAAATACGATGCGATCACCGCGCAGCTGGCGGCCAAGGACCATGCCGACCTGCTGCCGGAGGAGCGCAGTCGCATCCAGCAGCGCCTGCAGCGGCTGGTGGCCGAGGCCTGGCATACCGACGAGATCCGCAAGGTCCGGCCGACCCCGGTGGACGAGGCGAAATGGGGCTTCGCGGTGATCGAACATTCTCTCTGGCAGGCCTTGCCGAACGTCCTTCGGCACGTCGACGAGGTACTCCTGCGCAGCACCGGCGAACGCCTGCCGTTGACCGCCGCGCCGCTGCGCTTCGCGTCCTGGATGGGGGGCGACCGCGACGGCAATCCCAACGTCACCGCCAGCGTGACCCGCGAGGTCCTGCTGCTGGCGCGCTGGATGGCCGCCGACCTGTACCTGCGCGATATCGACCGACTGGCCGCCGAGCTGTCCATGCAGCAGGCCTCGCCGCAGCTGCTGGCGCGGGTCGGCGATAGCGCCGAGCCCTATCGCGCCCTGCTCAAGCAATTGCGCGAGCGCCTGCGCGTGACCCGCAACTGGACCCACCAGGCCCTGGCCGGCGAGGTGCCGGCCGCGGAGGGCGTCCTGGAGCACAACCGCGACCTGGTCGAGCCGCTGCAACTGTGCCACGAGTCGCTGCACGCCTGCGGCATGGGCGTGATCGCCGATGGCGCGTTGCTCGACTGCCTGCGCCGCGCCGCCACCTTCGGACTGTTCCTGGTACGCCTGGACGTGCGCCAGGACTCGGCCCGCCATGCCGCCGCGCTGAGCGAGATCACCGAGTACCTGGAGCTGGGCAGCTACGACGAGTGGGACGAGAAGACCCGCCTGGAATTCCTTCTCGAGGAACTGAACAGCCGCCGCCCCCTGCTGCCGGCGCACTACCAGCCTTCGGCGGATACCGCCGAGGTGCTCGCCACCTGCCGGGCGATCGCCGCCGCACCACCGGCGTCGCTGGGGTCCTACGTGATCTCGATGGCCGGCCAGCCGTCCGACGTGCTGGCGGTGCAACTGCTGCTAAAGGAAAGCGGCGTCGACTGGCCGATGCGCGTGGTGCCGCTGTTCGAGACCCTCGACGACCTGGACAACGCCGGCCCCTGCATGGAGCGCCTGCTGACGCTGCCGGGCTACCGTTCGCGGCTGTCCGGGGTGCAGGAAGTGATGATCGGCTACTCCGATTCGGCCAAGGACGCCGGTACCCTCACGGCGGCCTGGGCGCAGTACCGGGCGCAGGAGAAACTGGTGGAGATCTGCCGCCAGCACGAGGTCGAGTTGCTGCTCTTCCACGGCCGCGGCGGTACCGTCGGTCGCGGCGGCGGGCCGGCCCACGCGGCGATCCTGTCGCAGCCGCCGGGTTCGGTGGCCGGGCGCTTCCGGGTCACCGAACAGGGCGAGATGATCCGCTTCAAGTTCGGTCTGCCGGACATCGCCGAACAGAACCTCAATCTCTACCTCGCCGCGGTGCTGGAAGCGACCCTGATGCCGCCGCCGGCTCCCGAGCCGGCCTGGCGCGCGCAGATGGACCGCCTGGCGAAGGACGCGCTGCTGGCCTACCGCAGGGTGGTGCGCGACGATCCGCAGTTCGTCGAGTATTTCCGCCTGGCCACGCCCGAGCAGGAACTGGGTCGCCTGCCGCTGGGCAGCCGCCCGGCCAAGCGCCGCGAAGGCGGGGTGGAGAGCCTGCGGGCGATTCCCTGGATCTTCGCCTGGACCCAGACGCGCCTGATGCTGCCGGCATGGCTTGGCTGGGAGACCGCCTTGCTGAACGCCATCGAGCGTGGCGAGGGCGCGCTGCTCGGGCAGATGCGCGAGCGATGGCCGTTCTTCACCACCCGCATCGACATGCTGGAAATGGTCCTGGCCAAGGCCGACGCGGATATCGCGCGGCTCTACGACGAACGTCTAGTGCCGCTCGAGCTGCGTCCGCTGGGGCGTCGTTTACGCGACCTATTGTCGCAGGCGGTGCGCGTGGTGCTGGGACTGACCGGGCAGTCGCTGCTGCTCGCCCACGCCAGCGAGACCCGCGAGTCGATCAGCGTGCGCAACAGCTATCTAGACCCGCTGCACCTGCTCCAGGCTGAGCTTCTGGCCCGTTCGCGGCGCTGCCGGGGCGACGCCTGCGGCGGCCTGGAGCAGGCGCTGCTGGTGACGGTCGCGGGGGTCGCCGCCGGACTGCGCAACACCGGATGAGGGAAGGCGGGGGGCAACTTTCGGTGTCTTGTGCGGTGGGGGGGCGCTGTGTATCTTGGACAGCCTTTTCGGCGCCATACAGTGCCGTTTCCTGCAAATACGAGATTGGCCCCACGAGGCGGATCCAGACTTTCGCTTACCAATTCTAAGGAGCATATCGATGCGTGTGATTCTGCTCGGGGCACCCGGTGCCGGCAAAGGCACCCAGGCACGGTTCATCACCGAGAAGTTCGGCATTCCGCAGATCTCCACCGGCGACATGCTGCGCGCCGCAGTCAAGGCCGGCAGCCCGCTCGGCCAGCAGGTGAAAGGCGTGATGGACAGCGGCGGCCTGGTATCCGACGACATCATCATCGCCCTGATCAAGGAACGCATCACCGAGGCCGATTGCGCCAAGGGCTTCCTGTTCGACGGCTTCCCGCGGACCATCCCGCAGGCCGAAGCGCTGAAGGACGCCGGTGTGACCATCGACCACGTGGTCGAGATCGCCGTCGACGACGAGGAGATCGTGTCGCGTATCGCTGGTCGTCGCGTGCATCCGGCCTCCGGCCGCGTGTACCACACCGAGCACAACCCGCCGAAGGTCGCCGGCAAGGACGACGTTACCGGCGAAGAGCTGATCCAGCGCGAGGACGACAAGGAAGAGACCGTGCGTCACCGCCTGTCGGTCTATCATTCGCAGACCAAGCCGCTGGTCGACTTCTACCAGAAGCTGTCGGCCGCCGAAGGCACCCCGAAATACCACAGCATCGCCGGCGTCGGCTCGGTCGAGCAGATCACCGCGAAAGTGCTTTCGGCCCTGAGCTGATCCGCAGCGCTGTAGCACCGACGGCCCGCTTGCGGGCCGTCGGCGTTTCCGGGGCGGCGAAGGCTGGTACAATCGGCGTCTTTTTCACCACGCGGAACCGTCGATGTCCACTCTGTTGGCCCTGGATACCTCCACCGAAGCCTGCTCCGTCGCCCTGCTCCACGAGGGGCGGGCGCTCAGTCACTACGAGGTGATCCCGCGCCTGCACGCCCAGCGCCTGCTGCCGATGGTCCGCGACCTGCTCGACGAGGCCGGCGTCGCCCTGTCCGCGGTGGACGCCATCGCCTTCGGGCGCGGTCCGGGCGCCTTCACCGGCGTGCGCATCGCCATCGGCGTGGTCCAGGGCCTGGCCTTCGCCCTGCAGCGCCCGGTACTGGCGGTCTCCGACCTGGCGATCCTGGCCCAGCGGGCCTACCGCGAGCAGGGTGCGGAGCGGGTCGCCGCGGCCATCGACGCGCGGATGGACGAGGTCTACTGGGGTTGCTACCAGTTGCAACAGGGCGAGATGCGCCTGGCCGGCAGCGAAGCGGTACTGCCGCCCGAGCGGGTCGCCGTACCGTGGGACGCCGCTGCCGCGGACTGGTTCGGCGCCGGCACCGGCTGGGGCTACGTCGAGCGCATGCCGCAGCGCCCGGCCGCGCTGGACGCGAGCCTGCTGCCGCATGCCGAGGACTTGCTCAGCCTGGCCGGCTTCGCCTGGGCGCGCGGCGAAGGCGTGGAGGCGGAACAGGCGCTGCCGGTGTACCTGCGCGACAACGTGGCGACGCCGAAAAAAGCGCCCTGAAAATGCCGCGCAGCGGTAATTGCCAAGCCTTTCGGGGCTGGCTAGAGTGTGGAGACTTCCCCGGGTTTTGATCATGCGTATCGACGGACTTTCTTCCTCTTCGTTGCCGCTGGAGCGCAGCGCCCGACCGGGCTCCGCGGTCACGCCGTATCGCGACATGCAGCGCGAGGTCGAGGCGCGGCGCGAGCAGCCGGCGCCGGTTTCCGGCAGCCAGGGCTTCGAGCAGGCGCCGCAGGCGCGCAAGGTCCAGGCCAGTTCGGCGGGCGGCGACAGCCTGCCGGTCAGCGCCCGCGACCTGCTGGCGTTCCAGCGCCCGGTAAGCAGCCATGCGGCGATGGCCCTGGCCAGCTACAACTCCACCGCCAGCCTCAACATCGACGCCGGCGCCGAGGATGTCCTCGGCCTCGACCTCTACGCCTGAGCGGTTCCCTGCGCTCCCGTGGTTTCCCTTCCTTATTTCCTCGGTTGTCCATCCTGGAACGAGGCGGCCTGGCGCGGCAGCTTCTATCCGCGCGAATTGCGTTCCGCCGACTACCTCGGACACTACGGCGGCATCTTCAACGCGGTCGAGGGCAATACCACCTTCTATGCCCGGCCTTCGGCGGAAACCGTGCGGCGCTGGGCCGAGACGATGCCGGCGGGGTTCCGCTTCTGTGCCAAGTTTCCCCGCGATATCAGTCACGAAGGCGACCTGCGCGAACGGCTCGAGGCCGCCGGCGACTTCCTCGAACTGCTGGCGCCGCTTGGCGAAAGGGTCAGCCCGCTGTGGCTGCAACTGTCGGCGGCGTTCACCCCGCAGCGCCTGGGCGAACTGCTGTATTTCCTCGATGAGCTGAGTCCGCGACGGATTGCCGTGGAAGTACGCCACCCGGCGTTCTTCGACAAAGGCGAGGACGAGCGCCTGCTCAACCGCCACCTGCGCGAGCGTGGCGTGGAGCGCATCTGCCTGGATTCGCGGGCGCTGTTCAGTTGCCGTTCGGACGATCCGGCGGTGCTCCACGCCCAGTCGAAGAAGCCGCGCCTGCCGATCCGTCCGGCGGCCTTCAGCGATACGCCACAGGTGCGTTTCATCGGCGGTCCCGACCTGCCGGCCAACGAGGTGTTCCTTTTGCCCTGGGTCGACAAGGTGGCCGACTGGATCGAGGCCGGCCTGACTCCATACGTATTCCTGCATACCCCCGACAATCACCTGGCGGCCCAGCAGGCCCAGCGTTTCCATGCGCTGCTG
Source organism: Pseudomonas sp. 20-5 (assembly GCF_056782835.1). Lineage (NCBI taxonomy): Bacteria > Pseudomonadati > Pseudomonadota > Gammaproteobacteria > Pseudomonadales > Pseudomonadaceae > Pseudomonas > Pseudomonas sp. 20-5. Next base: position 1,383,007 of record NZ_CM165584.1, read on the forward strand.
GGCCAGCGCCTGCCAGGCTTGCCGGCGCTACCCGAGCCGATCCCGGCCCCGGAAGTGGAGCAACTGGGCCTGCTCTGAGCGCGGCGCTCGACGCTCCGCCGGCCTGCGCCTAGGCTAGGGAGTCCTTTCCCCGCCACGGAGCCCGCCGCCATGACCAGCCAACGCCAACGCGCCGAACGTTTCCGCGACCTGCACCAGGGGCCCGGCATGCTGGTCCTGCCCAATCCCTGGGATGCCGGTTCGGCGAAGATGCTCGCCAGCCTCGGCTTCGACGCCCTTGCCACCACCAGCGCAGGCCTGGCGTTCTCCCTGGGCCGGCGCGATGCGGAAGGCGCGGTGAGCCGGACCGAGGCGCTGGAAAACGCCCGAGCGATCGTCGCCGCCACCGATCTGCCGGTCGCCGCCGACCTGGAAAACGGCTACGGCGATGCTCCGCAAGACTGCGCCACGACCATCCGCCTGGCCGCCGAGGCCGGTCTGGTCGGTGGTTCCATCGAGGATGCCAGCGGGCGCGCCGGACAGCCCATCTATGAGTTCTCCGCCGCGCTGGAGCGGGTCGCTGCCGCGGTCGAGGCGGCCCGTGCGTTGCCATTTCCGTTCACCCTCTGCGCCCGCGCGGAGAACTTCCTGCATGGTCGCGAGGATCTCGACGACACCCTGCGGCGTCTGCGCGCCTACGCCGATGCCGGCGCCGATGTGCTCTACGCGCCCGGTTTGAACCGCCGCGAACAGATCGTCGCGGTGCTCGAAGCGGTGGCGCCGAAGCCGGTCAACGTGCTGGTCGGTTCGCCGCGCCTGGAGCTGTCGCTGGACGAGCTGGAAGCCCTCGGCGTCAAGCGCGTGAGCCTGGGCTCGAATCTTGCCCGGGTCGCCTTCGGCGCTTTCCATCAGGCGGCGCAGGCGCTGGCGCGGCGCGACCTGGAAGCGACCCGTGCGGCGATGCCTTTCGACCGTATCAACGACCTGTTCCGCTGAACCCGTGCGCCGCCTGGCCTGGTTGCTGCCATTACTGCTGCTGGCGGGGGCCGTCGGCGCCCTGCGCTACCAGTGGTTCGATCTGCCGGCGCGCTGGAATCCCTGGCTGCCGCTGGACGTGCGCGAACCGCCGAACCTGCTGACCCGCTACAAGCTATGGCGGCTGGCCGACGACCGGAGCCTCTGCGACGCCGCCCTGGCCACCTCGCAACTGCGCTACCAGCGGGTAGCCGACGACCCGCCATCGGCTACCTGCCCGTTGAGCAACAGCCTGCGCGTGCGTGGGGCGGCGCTGGAGTTGAGCAGCAGCTTTCTCGCCAGTTGCTCGCTGGCGGTGAGCTATGCGTTGTTCGAGCGGCACGTGCTGCAACCGGCAGCCCTGGACATCTATGGCCAGCCGCTGGCGCGGGTCGAGCATGTCGGCAGCTTCGCCTGCCGCAACGTCTACAACCGCGAGGACGGTCGGCGCAGCCAGCATGCCTCGGCCAATGCCCTGGACATCAGCGGCTTCCGCCTGGCCGACGGGAGGCGGATCCGCCTGGCCACGGACTGGGCCGGCGAGAGCGCCGACGGGCGCTTCCTGCGCCGCGTGCGGGACGGCGCCTGCGCCAGTTTCAATGCGGTGCTGGGGCCCGACTACAACGCCGCCCACCGGGATCACTTCCACCTCGACATGGGCCTATGGAAGGTCTGCCGGTGAGCGCGCGCGGGCCAACTCTGGCAAAATCCGCGCTTTCCCCGACGATTGCCCGACCATGACCGATTCCGCCGCTCCTCGCCTGCATGTCCAAGCCCTGTCCGCCGGTTGCGCCGAGGCTGCGCGGCGCTGGGCGGAGCGGCTCGGCCTGCCGCTGGCGGCGGACGACGAGGCGGAGTTCGCCGTGCAGGTCGGCGAGCAGGGCTTGCAGGTCTTGCAACTGGGGGCGGACTCCCCCGGTCCGGTGCGGGTCGATTTCGTCGAGGGCGCCAGCGCCCACCGGCGCAAGTTCGGCGGCGGCAGCGGACAGATGATCGCCAAGGCGGTCGGCGTCCAGCCAGGCATCCGCCCGCGGGTCCTGGACGCCACGGCCGGCCTGGGCCGGGATGGGTTCGTCCTCGCCAGCCTGGGCTGCGAGGTTACCCTGGTCGAGCGCCAGCCGCTGATCGCCGCCCTGCTCGAGGATGGCCTGGAGCGCGCCCGGCGCGATCCCGACGTGGCGCCGATCGCCGCGCGGATGCGTCTGCTCGGCGGCAACTCGGCGGACCTGATGCGCGCCTGGGATGGCGAGGCGCCGCAGGTGGTCTACCTCGACCCGATGTTTCCCCATCGCGACAAGAGCGCATTGGTGAAGAAGGAAATGCGTCTGTTCCGGCCGCTGGTGGGCGACGATCTCGACGCCCCGGCGCTGTTGCAGGCGGCCCTGGCCCTGGCCAGCCACCGGGTGGTGGTGAAGCGCCCGCGCAAGGCGCCGATCATCGAAGGGCCCAAGCCCGGCTATAGCCTGGAAGGCAAGTCCAGCCGCTACGACATCTATCCGAAGAAGGCCCTGGGCAAGGGCTGAGTGTCGACACCGCAGGGAGGCGGCGAGCATGCAGCAGACCATCGATTGTCCGATTCGCCGGCGCCTGGCGCACCTGCCCTGGGCCAACGACGGGCGTGCCGGTGTCCGCCACTGGCTGGAGATGCAGCGCGATCCGCTGGCCTGGTTGCAGAAGATGCACGTCGCGCAGCCGGACCTCGCGGTTGCCCGCATGGGCCCGCAGCGCCTCTGGTGCCTGTTCCATCCGCAGGCGGTGCAGGAATTGATGGTCGATCGCCGCGATGACCTGCAACGCTGGCAGCCGGCGCTGTGCATGCTGAAACAGTGGAACGGGCGCAGCTTCATGATGCGCGAGGGCGCCCCCGCCCAGGCCCGGCGCAAAGAAGTACGGCCGCACCTGGCGCCGCCGCCGGCCAGCGAGGTTCGCCGCCTGGCCGCGGAGTGGGGCGAGCGGGTGGAGGAGGGGCGCGAATACGACCTCGACCTGGAAATGGCTGCGTTCAGCGTCACCCTCAGCGGTCACGCGCTGTTCGACGTCGACCTGCAACCGTCGGCCTATCGGATCGCCAAGGCGGTGCGCCTGCTGTCGCGGGTGGCATTGCTGGAAATGAGCACCGGCCTGCCGCTGGGCCACTGGTTCCCGAGCAAACTGTGCCCGCGCAAGCGCTGGGCGCTGGGCCAGTTGCGCGAGGCGGTGGGCGAGGTGGCGGAGCGCTCGCCGCGGCCGCTGGCGGACCTGCGCGATGAACTCTGCACCCTGCTCATGGCGTCCCACCAGTCCACCGGCGTGACCCTGACCTGGAGCCTGTTGCTGCTGGCCCAGCGTCCCGAGTTGCTCGCGCGGCTACGCGCCGAGCTGGCGCGAGTGAATTGGACGGCGATCCGCTCGGTCGCCGACCTGCGCGATTGCGCGCTGCTCAGGGCGGTCCTGCAGGAGTGCCTGCGCCTGTACCCGCCGGCCTACGGCCTGGCGCCGCGGCAGGTGACGGCGGACATCGAGGTGTTCGGCCAGCGGCTGAAGCGCGGCGACGTGACCATGGTCTCGAGCTGGATCACCCAGCGCGATCCCCGTTGGTTCGAGGCGCCGCTGGAGTTCCGTCCCGAGCGCTTCCTCGAACCGGCGCGCTGGCCGCGCGGCGCCTACTTCCCCTTCGGCCTCGGCGACCGCGCCTGCCCCGGCACCGCGATGGCGATGATCGATCTGGCGGCGGCGCTGGCCTACTGGGTCGAGCACTGGGACATCATGCACGACGGCGACCTGGCGCCGCGCGGCTGGTTTTCGCTGCGTCCGCAGCGAGCGCGGGTGCGTTTCCGCCGTCGCGCCTGAGCTGCCTCAGCCGCCCGCGGCGAAGGCGCGCAGGAACAGCGCCACCACTTCTTCCACGTGCCGCTCGCCTTCGGCCTCGTCCAGCGGTTCGGCGCAGCCGATCAACAGACGGTAATTGGCGCAGCCCTTGACCAGCATGAAGAAGTGTTCGGCGGCGTGGCGCGCGTCCGGGAACGCCAGCTTGCCGCTGCGGCGGGCCTGCTCGAGGAGGCGTTCCATCTCGTCGATCACCTGCTTCGGCCCGGCCTCGAAGAACAGCTCGGAAAGCTTGGGGTTCTGCCCGGCCTGCGCGGCCATCAGGCGGGTCAGGGCGATCGCCTCGTGGCTGTTGATCAGCCGGTGGAAGCCGCGGGCGATATTCAGCAGGACCTTTTCCAGTGGCGCGCCTTCGGCCAGCTGGAAGTACAGGGCGGGAAGCTGCTCGGCGCACTTGGCCTTCACCGCTTCGCTGAACAGGGTTTCCTTGTCGGTGAAGTGGCTGTAGACGGTGAGCTTGGAAACGCCGGCTTCCGAGGCGATGGCTTCCATGCTGCTGCCGTCGTAGCCGTTGCAGAGGAACAGGCGCTTGGCCGCCTCGAGAATGGCTTCCCGTTTGGCCGGGTCCTTGGGCCGGCCGGGACCGACGGAGGAGGTGGATTCTGACATGCGCTTATACAATTGAAATACTGGACTGATGGGTTCTGTATTTTTACTATACCGCCCAGTATAAGAACTCGAACGCAGTTTGCGGAAGGTGTCACATGTACCGCCATATCCCGCTCGTCGCCCTGTCCCTGTTTTCCTCCCTGTTCCTCGCCGCCTGCGGCAACGGCACGCCGCCGCCAGCCGCGGCGCGTCCGGCGATCGTCGTCCAGCCCCAGCCGGCGGGGGAGGTGAGCCAGGCCTTTCCCGGCGAGATCCGCGCCCGCCACGAGCCGGAGCTGGCCTTCCGCATCGGCGGCAAGGTCATCCGCCGGCTGGTGGAAGTCGGCGAGCGGGTAAAGAAGGACCAGCCCCTGGCCGAACTCGATCCCCAGGACGTGCGCCTGCAACTGGAGGCGGCGCGGGCCCAGGTCAGTGCCGCCGAGGCCAACTTGCAGACCGTGCGCGCCGAGTACCGGCGCTACCGCACCTTGCTCGACCGCAACCTGGTCAGCCATTCCCAGTTCGAGAACATCCAGAACAGCTACCGCGCCGGCGAGGCGCGGCTGAAGCAGATCCGCGCCGAATTCAACGTCGCCGACAACCAGGCCGGCTACGCCGTGCTGCGCTCGCCCCAGGATGGCGTGATCGCCAGCCGGCGCGTCGAGGTGGGCCAGGTGGTGGCGGCCGGACAGACGGTCTTCAGCCTGGCCGCCGACGGCGAACGCGAGGTGCTGATCGGCCTGCCGGAACACAGCTTCGAACGTTTCCGCATCGGCCAGCCGGTGTCGGTCGAACTCTGGTCGCAACGCGACAGACGCTTCGCCGGGCATATCCGCGAGCTCTCGCCCGCGGCCGATCCGCAATCGCGTACCTTCGCCGCCCGGGTGGCCTTCGACGACCGCGCGACTCCGGCCGAACTGGGCCAGAGCGCGCGGGTCTACGTCGCCGCCGCCGAGGCGGTGCCGTTATCGGTTCCCTTGTCGGCGCTGACCGCAGAGGCCGGCCAGGCGTTCGTCTGGGTGGTCGAGCCGGGCAGCTCGACCCTGCGCCGGCAGGCGGTGCGCACCGGTCCCTATGCCGAGGACCGGGTGCCGGTGCTCGAAGGCCTGAAGGCTGGCGACTGGGTGGTGGCCACCGGGGTCCAGGTGCTTCGCGAAGGGCAGCAGGTGCGTCCGATCGACCGGGCCAACCGCACGGTGAAACTGGCGGCCAAGGAGTAGTCGCATGTCCTTCAACCTTTCCGCCTGGGCGTTGCAGAATCGCCAGATCGTCCTGTACCTGATGATCCTGCTTGGCGCGGTCGGCGCGCTGTCCTACAGCAAGCTGGGGCAGAGCGAAGACCCGCCGTTCACCTTCAAGGCCATGGTGGTGCAGACCAACTGGCCGGGCGCCAGCGCCGAAGAGGTGGCCCGGCAGGTCACCGAGCGTATCGAGAAGAAGCTGATGGAAACCGGCGACTACGATCGCATCGTGTCCTTCTCCCGCCCCGGCGTCTCGCAGGTGACCTTCATGGCCCGCGAGGACATCCATTCCAGCGAGATCCCCGAACTCTGGTACCAGATCCGCAAGAAGATCAGCGACATTCGCGCCACCTTGCCGCAAAGCATCCAGGGCCCGTTCTTCAACGACGAGTTCGGCACCACCTACGGCAACATCTATGCGCTCACCGGCAAGGGCTTCGACTACGCGGTGATGAAGGACTATGCCGACCGCCTGCAACTGCAATTGCAGCGGATCAGGAACGTCGGCAAGGTCGAGCTGATCGGCCTGCAGGACGAGAAGATCTGGATCGACCTGTCCAACACCAAGCTGGCCACCCTCGGCCTGCCCCTGGCGGCGGTACAGAAGGCGCTGGAGGAACAGAACGCGGTGGCCTCCTCCGGGTTCTTCGAGACCGCCAGCGACCGCGTGCAGTTGCGCGTTTCCGGGCGTTTCGATTCGGTGGAGGAGATCCGCGACTTCCCCATCCGCGTCGGCGACCGCACCTTCCGCATCGGCGACGTGGCCGAGGTTCGCCGCGGCTTCAACGATCCGCCGGCGCCGCGCATGCGCTTCATGGGCGAGGACGCCATCGGCCTGGCGGTAGCGATGAAGCCGGGCGGCGACATCCTGGTGCTGGGCAAGGCCCTGGAAACCGAGTTCGCCCGCCTGCAGCAGTCGCTGCCGGCCGGACTGGAACTGCGCAAGGTGTCCGACCAGCCGGCGGCGGTACGTACCGGGGTCGGCGAGTTCATCCGGGTGCTGGCCGAGGCGCTGGTGATCGTCCTGCTGGTGAGCTTCTTCTCCCTCGGCCTGCGCACCGGCCTGGTGGTGGCGCTGTCGATCCCGCTGGTGCTGGCGATGACCTTCGCCGCCATGCATTACTTCGGCATCGGCCTGCACAAGATCTCCCTCGGCGCCCTGGTGCTGGCGCTGGGATTGCTGGTGGACGACGCGATCATCGCGGTGGAGATGATGGCGGTGAAGATGGAGCAGGGCTACGACCGTCTCAAGGCGGCCGCCTTCGCCTGGACCAGTACCGCCTTCCCGATGCTCACCGGCACCCTGATCACCGCCGCCGGCTTCCTGCCGATCGCCACCGCGCAGTCCGGCACCGGCGAATACACCCGCTCGCTGTTCCAGGTGGTGACCATCGCCCTGGTGGTCTCCTGGTTCGCCGCGGTGGTCTTCGTTCCCTACCTGGGGGCCAAGCTGCTGCCGGACCTGGCCAGGTTGCACGCGCAGAAGCACGGCGGCAGCGCCGATGGCTACGATCCCTATGCTACGGCCTTCTACCAGCGCTTCCGGCGTCTGGTGGAGTGGTGCGTGCGCTACCGCAAGACGGTGATCGTCCTGACCCTCGCCGCCTTCGTCGGCGCGCTGCTGCTGTTCCGCCTGGTGCCGCAGCAGTTCTTCCCGCCCTCGGCGCGCCTGGAGCTGCTGCTGGACATCAAGCTGGCGGAGGGCGCCTCACTGCGCTCTACCGGCGAGGAAGTCCAGCGCCTGGAAAAAATGCTGCAGGGCCATGACGGCATCGACAACTACGTGGCCTACGTCGGCACCGGCTCGCCCCGCTTCTACCTGCCGCTGGACCAGCAATTGCCGGCGGCCAGCTTCGCCCAGGTGGTGGTGCTGGCCAAGGACCTGGAGAGCCGCGAGGCGCTGCGCAAGTGGCTGATCGAGCGGATGAACGAGGACTTCCCGCACCTGCGCAGCCGCATCAGTCGCCTGGAGAACGGGCCGCCGGTGGGCTATCCGGTGCAGTTCCGGGTTTCCGGCGAGGACATCCCGCAGGTTCGCGAACTGGCGCGCAAGGTCGCCGACAGGATGCGCGAGAACCCGCACGTGGTGAATGTGCACCTGGATTGGGAAGAGCCGAGCAAGGTGGTGTACCTGAGCATCGACCAGGAGCGCGCCCGTGCCCTGGGGGTGAGCACCGCCAGCCTGTCGCAGTTCCTGCAGAGCGCGCTGACCGGTTCGCACGTGAGCTTCTTCCGCGAAGACAACGAGCTGATCGAGATCCTCCTGCGCGGCACCGAGCAGGAGCGTCGTGACCTGTCGTTGCTGCCGAGCCTGGCGGTGCCGACCGAGAATGGCCGGAGCGTGGCGCTGTCGCAGATCGCTACGCTCGAATACGGCTTCGAAGAGGGCATCATCTGGCACCGCAACCGCCTGCCGACGGTCACCGTGCGCGCCGATATCTACGACGATTCGCTGCCGGCGACCCTGGTCGCGCAGATCGCCCCGACCCTGGAACCGATCCGCGCCGAGCTGCCGGACGGCTACCTGCTGGAGGTGGGCGGCACGGTGGAGGACGCGGCGAAGGGCCAGAGTTCGGTGAACGCCGGCGTGCCGCTGTTCATCGTGGTGGTGTTGAGCCTGCTGATGGTGCAGTTGCGCAGCTTCTCGCGGATGGCGATGGTATTCCTCACCGCACCGCTGGGCCTGATCGGCGTGACCCTGTTCCTGCTGCTGTTCCGCCAGCCGTTCGGCTTCGTGGCGATGCTCGGGACCATCGCCCTGGCCGGCATGATCATGCGCAACTCGGTGATCCTGGTGGACCAGATCGAACAGGACATCAGCCATGGACTGGATCGCTGGCACGCCATCATCGAGGCTACCGTGCGGCGTTTCCGGCCCATCGTGCTGACCGCGCTGGCGGCGGTGCTGGCGATGATCCCGCTGTCGCGCAGCGTGTTCTTCGGGCCGATGGCGGTGGCGATCATGGGCGGGCTGATCGTCGCCACCGTGCTCACCCTGCTGTTCCTGCCGGCGCTCTATGCCGCCTGGTTCCGCGTGAAGAAGGACGAGGCGCGGGCCTGACGGGAGAAGGGGACGGGGCGATCGCGCCCCGTCCGTCGACTCACCTGGCCGCGCCGAAGACCTTCTTGGCCAGGCCGGTGGCGGCAGCCGCCGGGTTCTGGCGGATGCTCTTCTCCTGCCTGGCGATCATCTCGAAGAGCCCGTCGAGGGCCTGCTCGGTGACATAGCCCTCGACGTTGGCGCTCTTCGCATCGACCACCCCAAGGGTCGCCGCCTGGCTGGCGAAGGCGTTGTACTGCTTGACCAGGCCGACCTCGTCGGTGGCCTGCTTGACGATCGGCAGGAACTTCGCGCGCAGCTGTTCGCGGCTGGACTTGTCCAGGTATTCGGTGGCGGCGTCGTCACCGCCCTTGAGGATGCCCTTGGCGTCGGCCACGGTCATCTTCTTCACCGCCTCCACCAGCAGGCCCTGGGCCTGCGGCACGGCAGCCTCGGCGGCGCGGTTCATGCTCGCCTCGAGCTGGTCGACCTGGGCGCCCATGCCGAACTGCTTCATCAGCTTCGCCGCCTTGCCCAGCTTGCCGGGCAGTTCGATGCGCACGTCCGGGTTGTTGTTGAAGCCGCCCGGCTGGCCAAGCTGGCGCACGGCGATCTGCGCGCCCTGGGTCAGGGCGTCCTTCAGGCCGCTGGAGGCGTCGTTCTGCGACAGGTCGGCGAGGGACAGGGCGAGGGCGTTGGCCGAGAGCAGCAGGCCGGCGCAGAGGGCAGTGAGTCGGAACATGACAGCGTCCTTGATGTGGAACGTACGGGGTATCCGGCCGCTCGTCGTGAGGTGGATCGGCAACCGGTAGCGAATAGGAGGTGGAGTGTACTGGAGGGAACCGCCGGTTCGCACCGGCGGCATGCCGCGGTGTGCTTCAGCGCGCCGATTCGACCTGCACGCGATAGGGCTGCGGGTCGCTGCCGTCGAGTTTCACCGAGTGGCGGGTGGTGTTGATGAACAGCAACTGGCCGTTCAGCTCGATGCGCGCGCTCACCGCATAGCTGTGGCCCGGCTTGACCTGCTTCGGGTCGTACTCCAGGTGGAACGCCAGCGGCACCTGGCTGGTGATCTCGCGGGTCTGGCTGGCCAGTTGCACCGAGGGGGCGTCGGCCAGGGACACGTCTTCCAGGCTCACGCTCAGGCGCGCCGAGGGCGGCAGGGCGATACGCTCGCGGTAGAAGACCTCACCATCGAAGCTGGCGTTCGAAGTCGATTGCTGGGTACCGCAGCCGGCGAGAATGCTGGCGGCGAGCAGCAATGGCAGTTTTTTCATGGGAGCCTCCTTTCAGACGGAACAAAAAAACGAGCGGGCCTCTGACCCGGGAAACCAGCATAGGTTGCCGGGCCGGAACATGGAAAGGTCGCAGGATATTTCAGCGGAGCGACGCCCGTCCCTCGCGGGGCGGGCGCCGGGCTTCAGTTGGCGGCCGCGTCGTTGCTTTCGGCGGCGGCTTCCTCGGCGGGGCGCTCCAGCGCCACCTGGCGGATCGACAGACGGATCTCCGCCGGCAGCACGCGCTTGGCGGCGCCTTCGGCCAGTTCGCCGAGCAGTTCGTGGTAGCTCAGCTTGCCGGCCTCGTCCTTGCGCAGCACGCGCAGGTCGAGAAGGGTCTGGATGAAGTGGCGGAACAGGCTCTTGTCGAAGAACTCCGGGGCGTTCAGGCCATGCAGGATCGACAGGCGCTGGGCCATCACGGTGCAGAGGTTCTCCAGTTCCTCGGCGGTCAGGGCGTTCTGCCCGGCGTTGAGCAGTAGGGCGATGGCCATGTAGAAGCGCTGCAGGGTCTGGGTCACCGAACGAGCGAGGAGGATCAGCAGCACATATTGCCGCGAGCTTGGCGCCGGGCGGATGAAGGTGTCGTTCTCCTGGCGCAGCAGGTCCTGTTCCACCAGGGCCGCCAGCCACTGGTCGATCACCGCGTCGAGTTCGTCCAGGCTCCAGCGGATGAACAGTTCCGCCTGCAGGTAGGGATAGAGCGCGCGGGCGAAGCGCAGCAACTGTTCGCGGCTGATCCGCGAGTTGCTCTGGAAGAAGCTGGCGATCAGCGCCGGCAGGGCGAAGACGTGGAGGACGTTGTTGCGGTAGTAGGTCGCCAGCACCGCGTTCTGTTCGTCGAGATAGAGGATGCGGCCCAGCGCGTCCTTCTGCTCGGCCAGCAGGTTCATGCTCTTCACGTATTCGATCAGGGCTTGGCCGTCGCCGTCCGGCAGGGTCGCGCTGGGCGAGTAGGGCACCTTGCGCAGCAACGCCAGGTAGAGGTCGAGGATTCGCGCCAGGGCGCTTTCGTCGAGGGCCTGTCGGCTGGTGGAGAGCAGCGCCAGGGCGACCAGGTTGACCGGGTTGATCGCCGCCGCGTCGTTGAGGTGGCGGGCGACGTCCTTGGCCAGCAGGTTGGTGGTCTGCGGCAGCCAGTCGGGGCGGTATTCCGGGCCGAGGTCCTGGTCCTGCCAGTTGGGCTGGTGGCGGTCGAGGAACTGGTCGAGATGGATCGGCTCGCCGAAGTTCACCCAGACCTGGCCAAAACGCTGCTTCAGGGCGCCGACCACCTTGAACAGGTCGAAGATCGACTCCTTCTTCTTGGTCGCGCCGCGCAGTTCGCCGAGGTAGGTGCGGCCTTCCAGCACGCGCTCGTAGCCGATGTAGACCGGCACGAAGACGATCGGCCGGCGCGAGTCACGGAGGAAGCTGCGCAGGGTGATGGCGAGCATGCCGGTGCGTGGGTGGAGCATGCGCCCGGTGCGCGAACGGCCGCCCTCGACGAAGTACTCGGTGGAGAAGCCGCGGGAGAACAGGGTGTGCAGGTACTCGTTGAACACCGCGGTGTAGAGCTGGTTGCCCTTGAAGCTGCGGCGCATGAAGAAGGCCCCGCCGCGGCGCAGGATCGAGCCGATCACCGGCATGTTCAGGTTGATCCCGGCGGCGATGTGCGGCGGGGTCAGGCCGTTGCGGAACAGCAGGTAGGAGAGCAGCAGGTAGTCGATGTGGCTGCGGTGGCAGGGCACGTAGACGATCTCGTTGCCCTGGGCCACGTCCTGCACCCGCTCGATGTGGTTGACCTTGACCCCTTCGTACAGCTTGTTCCAGAACCAGCTGAGGATGACTTCGAGGAAGCGGATCACCGGATAGGAGAAGTCCGAGGCGATTTCATTGGCGTAGCGCAGCGCGATGCCTTCGGCCTTCTCCTGGGATATCCGCTCGCTCTCGCATTCCTCGCTGATCGCCTGGCGTACCAGCGGCGCGCGCAGCAGGCCCTTGACCAGGTTGCGGCGGTGCGACAGGTCGGGACCGATCACCGCGGTCTTCAGGTTGCGGAAGTGCACCCGGAGGATACGGTTGACCATGCGCAGCGTGCGCTCGTGGCCCTTGCCCTGTTCCACCAGCTCGCGCAGGTGGATCGGCGCGGAGAACTGCACACGGGTCTTGCGTCCGAGGATCAGGATGCGCGCCAGCTTGCGCAGGCGCCCGGTGACCGCCCAGTTGTCGGCGAACAGCAGCTTCCAGGGGCTCGATTCGCTGTCCGGCGATTGTCCCCAGAACACGCTGACCGGAATGATCTGCGCGTCGTCGAGACCGTTCTGGCCGACCGCGGCGAGCATGCGCACCAGGGTCGGCGAGGCGCCGCGCTTATCCTGGCGGCCGAGCCAGTCGGGTTCGGGCGTCAGGTAGAAGAACGCCGCCGGCTCGATGGCGTCGCCTACCGCTACCGGCATCACCGGACGCGGCAGCCCGGCCTTGCGGCATTCGGTATCCACTACCGCGAGATCGCTGACCGAAGGCTGTTGCAGCACGTAGAGCACCGGCTTGCTGCGGTCGATCTTCAGGGTGAAGGCCGATTGGTTGATGGTTTCCGAGCGTACCCAGAGGTACAGCAGGCGGCGCAGGGCGCCAAAACCAAAGCGGCGGAAAGGGTAGCGGGGCATACGGTGTCTACTGGCAGTTGATCGGGACCCGGCGTGACGGGCGCGGCTAGTTTGCCGCAATCCCCGGAGGGCCGCAAAAGAACGCAACGCGTCCTACGGCGAACGGCGGCGAACAGGTTGCGAATGTAGAACCTTCGGCAGGCGTTCGGGTTCTGTCACGTTTTGCCAAGGTTCTCCCGATGCCCCGTATTGCCAGGCGGCGGGGCGCTTCGGCTATAGTCCCTGCGCGTTTTTCGCGGCCCTGGCCGGACATGGCGGCGGCCGCCGGAACAGGTAGGGGACCATGATCGAAACAAGAAACCTCGGCAAACGCTTCGGCTCGCGGGTGGCGGTGGACGACCTGTCCTTCCAGGTGGCGACGGGGGAGGTACTGGGCTTCCTCGGTCCGAACGGCGCCGGCAAGTCCACCACCATGAAGATGCTCACCGGCTTCCTGGCGCCCAGCGCCGGCACTGCGAGCATCTTCGGCTTCGACATCCGCAACCGCACGCTGCAGGCGCAGCGGCTGATCGGCTACCTCCCGGAAGGTTCGCCCTGCTACGCGGAAATGACCGTGCAGGGCTTCCTCGATTTCATCGCCGAGATCCGTGGCTACCGTGGTGCCGGCAAGCGCGAGCGGGTCGCCCGGGCACTGGGGCTGCTGGAACTGGACGAGGTGCGCCGGCAGACCATCGAAACCCTCTCCAAGGGCTTCCGCCGGCGTGTCGGCCTGGCCCAGGCGATCCTCCACGAACCGCGGGCGCTGGTGCTCGACGAGCCCACCGACGGGCTCGATCCGAACCAGAAGCACCAGGTCCGCGAACTGATCCGCGGCCTCGCGCAGGAGCGCATCGTGATCATCTCCACCCATATCCTCGAGGAAGTCTCGGCGCTGTGCAGCCGCGCCCTGGTGATCGGCGGCGGGCGGCTGCTGGCGGACAGCACGCCGCTGGAGCTGGCCAGCCGCTCGCGCTACCACCAGGCGGTGACGCTCTACAGCGACGAGCCCCTGGATGCCGTGGCGCTGGCGGTGCTGCCGGGCGTGGCGGGCATCGAGGAGAACCCCGCCGAAGGCAGCCTGACCGTCCTGGCGCAGCCGGGCGCGGTAATCTTCCCCCAGGTCAGCGGGCTGGTCGCCGAGCGCGGCTGGCGGATCCGCGAACTGGACGTGGAGCGCGGCCGGCTCGACGAGGTATTCCGCAACCTGACCCGGGGGACGGAGGCATGAAGCAACTGCCGGTGATCTTCAAGCGCGAGCTGGCGAGTTATTTCGCCACGCCGCTGGCCTATGTGTTCATCGTGATCTTCCTGGTCCTGGCGGGCGTGTTCACCTTCTACCTGGGCAACTTCTACGAACGCAACCAGGCCGACCTGGCCTCCTTCTTCGCCTTCCATCCCTGGCTCTACCTGTTCCTGGTTCCCGCGCTGGCCATGCGCCTGTGGGCGGAGGAGCGCAAGTCCGGCTCGATCGAGCTGCTGATGACCCTGCCGCTGACCCGCTTCGAAGCCGTGGCCGGCAAGTTCCTGGCCGCCTGGGCGTTCGCCGGAATCGCACTGCTGCTGACCTTCCCCATGGTGCTCACGGTGAACTACCTGGGCGAGCCGGACAACGGTGCGATTCTCGCCGGCTACCTGGGCAGTTGGCTGCTGGCCGGCGGCTACCTGGCCATCGGTTCGTGCATGTCGGCCCTGGCGAAGAACCAGGTGATCGCTTTCATCCTCGCCGTGGCCGCCTGCTTCCTGTTCATGCTCAGCGGCTTTCCGCTGGTGCTCGATGCGTTCAGCCAGTGGGCGCCGCAGTGGTTGCTCGATGCGGTGGCCTCGCTGAGCCTGCTGACCCGCTTCGATGCCGTCAGCAAGGGCGTCATCGACCTGCGCGACCTGCTGTATTTCGTCAGCCTGATCGTCGCCTGGCTGGCCGCCACGGCGGTGGCAGTCGAGCTGAAGAAAGCCGAATGAGGGGGAGTCGATGAAACGCGTGTTGTCCTCTGGCGCCGGGCTGTTGCTGATCGCGCTGGCGTTCCTGGCCTTCAACATGGTCTCCGGCCTGCTGTTCAGCGGCGCGCGGCTCGACCTGACCGAGCAGAAGCTCTACACCATCAGCCCCGGCACCAAGCGGATCCTGGCCGGCCTCGACGAGCCGATCAACCTGTACTTCTTCTATTCGGATAGCGGTGCCCGGGAACTGGTGCCGCTGCGCAACTACGCCAGGCGCGTCGAGGAACTGCTGCGCGCCTACGAGCGCGAGGCGAACGGCAGGATTCGCCTGCAGGTGATCGATCCCGAGCCGTTCTCCGAGAACGAGGACAAGGCCACCGAGTTCGGCCTGCAAGGAATTCCCCTGCAGCAGGGCGGCGACAACCTGTACTTCGGCCTGGCCGGCAGCAACGCCCTGGACGGAGTCCAGGTCATACCCTTCTTCCCGCTCGATCAGGAGGAGTTCCTCGAATACGACATCAGTCGCCTGGTGCAGACCCTGGCCCAGCCGCAGCGGCCGGTGGTCGGCCTGATGTCGTCGCTGCCGCTCAATGGCGGCTTCGACATGGCCAGCCGGCAGCCGACCTCGCCGTGGATGGTCATGGAGGAAATCCGCCAGCAATTCGACCTGCGCAGCGTCAAGAGCGATGCCACGGAAATCCCGCCGGAGGTCTCGGTGCTGCTGCTGGTGCATCCCAAGCAGTTACCCGAGCAGACGCTATACGCCATCGACCAGTTCGTCCTGCGCGGAGGCAAGCTGCTGGCGTTCGTCGACCCCTTCAGCGAGGCCGACAGCGGCAGCGATTTCGCCGCTACGCTGGATGGCGACAAGTCGTCCGACCTCGCGCCGCTGTTCGAGGCCTGGGGGCTGCGCCTGCTGCCGGGCAAGGTGCTCGGTGACGGCGCCTATGCGATGTCCATCAGTCTTGGCCGGGACCAGCGTCCGGCCCGGCATCCGGCCTGGCTCAGCTTGCCGCGCGAGGCGCTGGACCAGGACGACATCGCCACTGCCGGCCTGGAAAGCCTGACCCTGGCGACGCCCGGCATCCTCGAAAGGCTCCCCGGAGCGAGCACCAGCTTCACGCCTTTGCTGCAAAGCTCGACCCAGGCGATGCCATTCGACGCCTCGCGCTTCGGCCTGCTGCGCGACCCCGGCGATCTGATGCGCGAGCTGCGCCCGAGCGGCCGGCGGCATACTCTCGCCGCCCGTATCCAGGGGCCGGCGAAGAGTGCCTTCGCGGAGGGCATCGAGGGGCATCGCGAAGGCCTGAAGGAGGCGCGCAACATCAATGTCATCGTCGTGGCCGATACCGACCTGCTCAGCGATCGCATGTGGGTCCAGGTGCAGGACTTCTTCGGCCAGCGCGTGCCGCAGCCCTGGGCCGACAACGGCGCGCTGGTGGTCAACGCGCTGGACAACCTGTCGGGCACCGACGCGCTGATCAGCGTGCGCTCCCGCGGCCGGTTCAGCCGGCCGTTCGTGGTGGTCGAGCGCCTGCAGCGCGAGGCCGAGACGAGCTTCCAGCAGAAGGAGGAGCAGCTCAAGCAGCGCCTCGCCGATACCGAGCAGCAACTCGCCGCCCTCCAGCAGGGTGCCGACCCGGAGAAGGCCGTCGAACTGACGCCCGAACAGCAGGCCACGGTGCGCCAGTACATGCAGGAGAAGCTGCGCATCCGCAAGGAGCTGCGCGAGGTGCAGTACCAGTTGAACGCCGATATCGACGCACTGGGCCGCACCCTGAAGCTGGTCAATATCGCCCTGGTTCCCTCGTTGCTCACGGTCGGCGTGCTGCTCGGCTGGCTCTGGCGGCGCCGGCGCATGGCCCGGGGAGGGCATTGACGCATGCGGCGCAATACGCTGATCGTCCTGCTGGCGCTGGTGGCGGCGCTGGCCGGAACCTTCGCCTGGCTGCAGCGCGAGCGCGCAGCCGAGGTACCTGCCTTGCCGGCGGCAGAGCGCTGGCTGCCGGAGCTGGACAGCGCGACGCTGAGTGGCCTGCACATGCAGTTTGCCGACGGTTCGCCGGATATCCGGGTCGAGCGGCGTGCGGGCGCGTGGGTCCTGCCGGCCAAGGCCGACTATCCGGCCGACCGGCTACGCTTGTCGGCGCTGCTCGAGGCACTGGCAGAGGCGCGCAAGGTCGAGGCGAAGAGCGCCAACCCGAAGAACCACGCGCTGCTTGGCCTGGCGGAGCGTGGCGAGGGGCAGGCGCTACGCCTGAGCCTGCATTGGCAGTCCGGCGAGCCTCTGGTGCTGCTGGTGGGCAAGGATGCGCAGCATGGCGGTAGCTTCGTACGACGACTGGGCGACCCGCAGGCCTGGCTGATCGACAAGCGCCTGCCGTTGCCGAACAACGAGCTGGAGTGGCTCGACCGGCGGATCGCCACGCTGCCCTTCGCCCGGGTGCGCGAACTGCAACTGCGCTATCCGAAGGGCGAACGCCTGGATCTCTATCGCGACGACGCCGGGCAGCCGAACCTGCAGGTTCGGCAATTGCCCACAGGGCGCAAGCTGGCCTATGAGGCAGCGGCCAACGGCGCGGCGGCGCTGTTCGCCGACCTGCGTTTCGCCGATGTAGCGCCGCTGGCGCAGGTGGGATTCAGACAGGCGCCATTGCTCCTGGCGTTCAGCCTGCGGACGTTTTCCGGCGCGCGCCTGGATGGCGAGATTCGGCGCCAGGGCGAGCAATACTGGTTGTTGCCGAAGAGCGTCGAGGGCTTCGCCGAGGGCGAGGTCGCCGCCCATCCTGACTGGGCCTATCGGATCGAAGAGGATCGCTACCGCGCCCTGGCCCGGCACCTGCCGGAGCTGCTGGCGCGCTGAGCGGGCTCAGCCGGCGGTCTGGCCGGCCAGTTCGCGCATGCGTTGCAGCACGGCGTTCAGGCCGTTGCTGCGCGAGGGCGACAGTTGGCGGGAAAGACCCAGGCAGGTGAACCAGTCGTTGAGGTCCAGGCGCGCCAGTTCGCGGGTCTCGATGCCGTCGACCCGTGCCAGCAGCACCGCCAGCAGGCCGCGGATCAGGCGCGCGTCGCTGTCGGCACGGAAGCGCCAGTGGCCGTCGCGCTGCTCGCCGAGCAGCCAGACCAGGCTTTCGCAACCGTGCACGCGATGCTCTTCCTGGCGTTCGTGTTCCGCGAGCGGCGCCAGGCGCTCGCCCCATTGCAGCAGCAGACGCGCACGCTGTTCCCAACTGGCGGTGTGACCGAAGGCGTCCAGTGCCTCCTGGGCCTGTTCGGGGAGAACCGGGTTCATCGCAGCAACTCCAGTGAGCGGTCGAGGGCCAGGAAGAAGCGCTCCAGGTCGTCGGCATCGTTGTACAAGCCCAGCGAGACACGCAGGGCGCCGGGTACCTCGAGGCGTTGCAGCAGCGGCATCGCGCAATGGTGGCCGGCGCGCACCGCGATGCCCTGTTCGCCGAGCAGGTGGGCGAGATCGGCGACGTGCACGCCGTCGACGCAGAAGCTGGCCAGCGCCGCCTGGGGTTCGCCGAGCAGGCTGACGCCGTCGCGCGCCAGCAGGCCGGCGAGCAGGCGGGCGTGGAGGGCGCCTTCGTGGGCGGCGACTTCGGCTTCGTCCAGGGTGGCCAGCCAGTCGATGGTCGCGCCTAGGCCGATCGCCGCGGAAACCGCCGGGGTGCCCGCCTCGAAGCCGAGCGGAGCGGCATGGAAGCTGGCTTCGTGGAAGCCGGTGTGGCGTACCATCTCGCCGCCGAACTGCCAGTGCGCCAGTTGCTCCAGGGCCTGTGGGCGACCCCAGAGCACGCCGATGCCGTCGGGGCCGTAGAGCTTGTGGCCGGAGAATGCGTAGAAGTCGCAGCCCAGGCCCGGCAGGTCGTGGCGTCCGTGGACGCTGCCCTGGGCGCCGTCGACCAGGGTCCAGGCACCGCGCTCGCGGGCCAGCTGGATCAACTCCACCACCGGTTGCCAGGTGCCGAGAACGTTGGACAACTGGCTGATCGCCAGCAGGCGGGTACGCTCGCCGATGATATGGCGGGCCTGCTCCAGGTCGATCACCCCGCGCTCGTCCAGCGGCAATACGCGCAGGACCAGGCCGCGGCGCAGGGCCAACTGCTGCCAGGGAAGCAGGTTGGCATGGTGTTCCAGGGCACTGACCAGCAGTTCGTCGCCAGGCCGGAAATGCCGCTCCAGGCCATAGGCCACCAGGTTGATCGCCTCTGTGGTACCGCGGGTGAACAGCACCTCGGCCGGGTTGCCGGCGTGCAGCCAGTGGGCGACGCGGCTGCGCGCGGCCTCGAAGGCCCGGGTGGCGCGCTCGCCGGGGACATGTTGGGCGCGGTGGACGTTGGCGGCGCCGCCAAGGTAGTAGCTGTTCAGGGCGTCGAGTACGGCCTGTGGCTTCTGGGTGGTGGCGGCGCTGTCGAGGTAGGTCAGGCCTTCCGCGGCGAAGGCGGAAAAGGCCGGAAAGTCGGCGCGCCAGGGAGACGGCAGGGACATGGCGGACACTGTGCGAGGACGGTTACAGGGGAAAGGGTAGCGCACCCGGCGGCGCTGGCGAGCACCGTCGGGCGAGCGGGGAGGCGAGCTGGGCTCAGTTGTGCGCGTGCAGCGCTTCGTTCAGCTCGATGGCGGTCTTGTTGGTCTTGCACTCCACCGCACCGTTCTGCGAGTTGCGGCGGAACAGCAGGTCGGGCTGACCGGCCAGGTCGCGGGCCTTGACCACTTTCACCAGGGCGTTCTGCTCGTCGAGCAGGGCGACCTTGGTGCCGGCGGTGATGTACAGGCCGGCCTCGACGATGTTGCGATCGCCCAGCGGGATGCCGATGCCGGCGTTGGCGCCGATCAGGCAGCCTTCGCCGACGCTGATGACGATGTTGCCGCCACCGGAAAGGGTGCCCATGGTCGAGCAGCCGCCGCCCAGGTCCGACCCCTTGCCGACGAACACGCCGGCGGATACGCGGCCTTCGATCATGCCCGGGCCTTCGGTGCCGGCGTTGAAGTTGACGAAACCTTCGTGCATCACCGTGGTGCCTTCACCGATGTAGGCGCCCAGGCGCACGCGGGCGGTGTCGGCGATGCGTACGCCGGCCGGGACCACGTAGTCGGTCATCTTCGGGAACTTGTCGACGGAGAAGACTTCCAGCAGCTTGCCCTTCAGTCGCGCTTCCAGTTGCAGTTCGGCCAGTTCGGCCAGGTCCACCGCGCCGATGTTGGTCCAGGCCACGTTCGGCAGGAGCGGGAAGATGCCGCTCAGGTTCACAGCGTGCGGCTTGACCAGGCGGTGGGAGAGCAGGTGCAGCTTGAGGTAGGCCTCCGGGGTGGAGGACGGCGCGGCGTCTTCCGCCAACAGGGTGGCGACCAGCGGCTTCTGGCTTTCCGCCAGGCGCGAGAGCAGGGCCGACTGAGCGGCGTCGATACCCTTCAGGGCGTCGGCCAACTGGTAGGCCTGCTGCGAAGTGAAGGTCAGCGCCTGGTTGCCGGCTGCGTAGCCAAGGATCGGTGCGACGGCGGCGACGATTTCGCTCGAAGGCTTGAGCAGCGGCAGCGCGTAGAACACTTCCAGCCAGGCTTCCTGGCGGTTCTGGGTGCCGACGCCGAAGGCCAGGCTGAACAGGGATTGCGACATGTGGGTTTCCTCGAAACGGAGTGGAACGGTCAGGCCGGACGGCGGCTGAGCAGCAGGCCCAGTCCCGCGCTGCCGAGCAGCGCGGCGCAACCGCGGTTGAACAGACGCCGGGCCCGCTGGCCGGCGAGCAGCCGGCCGAGGTGGAGCCCGGCATAGGAATAAAGAGCGATGGCCAGCCATTCGAGCAGCAGGAATGCCGCTCCGAGCTGGGCGAACTGGGCGCCCAGCGGTTGGCCGGGATCGACGAACTGCGGCAGGAAGGCGGTGAAAATCAGGATGGCCTTCGGGTTGCCCGCCGCCACCAGGAACTCCTGGCGCCCCAGGCGCCAGAGGCTGGGACGCGCCGGGCTGGCTTCGTTCGCCAGTGGCTGCGCATCGGTCCGCCACAATTGCACCGCAAGCCACAACAGGTAGGCAGCGCCGAGCAGCTTGATCGCCAGGAACAGCCAGGCCGAGGTGTGCAGCACCAGCGCCAGCCCGGAGGCGGCCAGGGCGAGCATGCCGGCGAATGCCAGCAGGCGCCCGCCGCCGGCCAGCGAGGCGGTGGCGAAACCGTGCCGGGCGGCGTTGTTCAGCGACAGCAGGTTGTTCGGCCCCGGCGCCAGGTTGAGGGCGAAGCAGGCGGGTACGAACAGGGCCCAGGCGACACTCATGCGGCCTCCCGCTCAGGCCAGGGCGGCGGCGTAGGCGTCGGGCTTGAAGCCGACCAGCGTCCTGCCGCCCAGTTCCAGCACCGGGCGCTTGATCATCGACGGCTGGGCCAGCATCAGCTCGATCGCCTTGGCTTCGTCGAGATCGGCCTTCTGCGCTTCGTCGAGCTTGCGGAAGGTGGTGCCGGCGCGGTTGAGGACGGTTTGCCAGCCGTGCTCCGCGCACCAGCGCCGCAGGTGTTTGCGGTCGATGCCGACGGCCTTGTAGTCGTGGAAGTCGTAGGCGACCTTGTGCTCGTCGAGCCAGGTCCGAGCCTTCTTCATGGTGTCGCAGGCTTTGATGCCGTAGAGAACGTAGGTCATTGCTTCTCCCGAGGCCCGGGTCTTCCCGGGCCCTGCCGATAGGTCGCCGAAAGGTGATCGCCGGATTATGCCACGTCGTTCCGCCCCTGTGCGGTCTCGGGGCTACCGCGCTCGGGAGCGGCGTGACGGCAGATAGCCGTGGACGGGCGGGCGGACAGGGAGCCGGGCTGTTTCCCTGGCCGGGAACGGAGAGAGCGCAGGTTGAACAGGTCGATTCGGCTCGCTGGAGAGCATCCTTACCGGTACTTTCGGAATGCTCCGGTCCGCGCTGTACAATCCTTCCCCCGCCGAGGAGATTTCCCATGAGTTGCATCGGTCGCCAGATAGACCAATTACGCCTGCAGATACCGGGCTTCGCCTGCAAGCCCGGCTGCCACGATTGCTGCGGGCCGGTTACCGCCTCGTCGGAAGAGATGGCCCGCCTGCCGGTGAAGAGCGAGGCCGAACACGACGCCGCCCTGGCCGGGTGGAACTGCGTCCATCTCGGACCGAACGGCTGCGAGGCCTATGAGGAACGTCCGCTGATCTGCCGGCTGTTCGGCACCACGCCGAACCTGCCCTGCCCGGAGGGGCGGGGGCCCGAAGTGCCGGTGGCGGAGCAGGTGGAGCGACAGGTGCATGCGCTGATCGCCAGCACTCGCCAGGTGCTGGTGTAGCGGCCTGCCCGCCGCTAGGTTTCCGCGGTCTCGGTGGCGCGGGACTGCAGGGCCGGTTCGAAGGCTGGTTCGGGCGGCGTTTCCTCTAGGGGCATCGGCTCGTCCGCAGAGAGTTTCTGGAGAACCGCGGCGATCCGCTCGATGCTCTCTTCGAGCTCGAGCACCCGGTTGACCATGTACAGGATCATCTCCGGCGAACTCAGGTGCGCCAGCCGCATGGTCGCCTGCAAGTCGTCGTGGCGGTTGTCCCGGTCGGCCATCAGTGTTTCCGCCAGGCTCTTCAGCAACAGCATCTCGGCGCGCCTCATGGGCCGCTGCTCCGCGATTCCGCGGTAGGGGAAAAAGCTCGTTCCATCTCGCGACCTACCCGAAACGACTACATCCAAAGGTGTAATTCTACATTGCCATCACTTCGATCGTCGGACAATAGCCGCGTTCCAGACGCCTTGCACAGGTGACGAACGGGACTCGAAGCGGCCTGGTCTGCATGGCCGGGTGATGGGCGAGTTCCTTGATGCGGGGCGGCGGCTGTTTGGCGCAGGACAAAAAAAGCCCCGCCGGGTAGGCGAGGCTCAGGGGGAGAACAGCGTGCGGGGGCTCGCTGTCCGGGATGAATCGTCGTGGTGCGCTTAGCCGCAGGGCTGCTGCGGACCGCCGGTCATGCTCTCGACGCTGTCCAGCACGGCATGGCCCTTGCCGACCTTCTGCACGTCGTCGACGTCGCGCATGATGCTGCCGCCGTCGCTCATCTGGTTGCGGGTCTTGATCAGGTTGGTGGTGATGTCCAGCAGGCTGCGACCGGTAGCGATCAGGTCATTGGTGGCGCTGGGGGTGCAAGGGGTGTTGGCGGAGGCGACCTGGGCCTGGCCGGGTTGCCCGGGCTGGGTGGTGCGGTAGCCCTGGGTCAGTGCGTTCTGCTGGAGGCAGCCGGAGGTGGCGACGAACATTGAGGCGAGCAGCAGTGCGGAAATAAGTCCCTTGCTTGTCATGGCGGCAATCCTTTGTCTGAGTGGGCGCTGCACCCCGTACTCCTTCGGGGCGTCGTCCTGGCCGACGCTACGGCGGGCCTGGACTGAAGGGGAGTGTAGGAGCGTCTCGCACCGCTATGAAATAGCTCGGATGTACTAGTGCGGGAACCTTGGCCGGGCGCCCCGGTCGTCGCCGCGGAGGGGGCGGACGCGCGGGGTAGAGCGGCGGGGCTAGGAAAGACCGTACGGATTGTGCGAATGTCGGATAGCTGCCTACCGATCGCGATGGTGCAATCGGCGCAGTCGCATCGTCCAGGGACGAAGCCGGAGATCCCCGCCCTCATGCAAACCGTGTACACCGTTCTGACCCTGCTGCTGGTCGTCGGCGCCACCCGCCTGGCTGCCCAGTTGCTGCCCTTGCCGCTACCCCTGATCCAGATCGCCGCCGGGGCCCTGCTGGCCTTGCCGTCCCTCGGACTGCACATTGCCCTCGACCCGGAGCTGTTCCTCTTCCTGTTCATTCCGCCGCTGCTGTTCGTCGACGGCTGGCGTATTCCCAAGCGGGAAGTCTGGCGGATGCGCTGGCCGATCCTGATGATGGCGTTCGGCCTGGTGTTCTTCACCGTGGTCGGCGCCGGCTATTTCATCCATCTGCTGATCCCGGAAGTTCCCCTGGCGGCTTCCTTCGCCCTCGCCGCCGTGCTGTCGCCCACGGACGCCCTGGCGGTCTCGGCGATCACCCAGGGGCGGCTGCCCAAGCGCCTGATGCACCTGCTGGAGGGCGAGGCGCTGATGAACGATGCCTCTGGCCTGGTGGCATTCAAGTTCGCCATCGCCGCGGCGATGACCGGCGTGTTCTCGCTGGTAGACGCCAGCCTCAACTTCCTCCTGGTCGCGGTCGGCGGCCTGGCCATCGGGGTGTTCCTCAGCTGGTCGCTGGGCCGCATCCGCGCCTGGATGATCTCCCGTGGCTGGGACGACCCGGCGACCCACGTGGTACTGATGCTGTTGCTGCCGTTCGCCTCCTACATGGTGGCGGAACACCTGGGCGTCTCCGGGATTCTCTCGGCGGTGGCGGCCGGCATGATGCAGAGCTGGGTCGACCTGCTGCCGCGGCAGACTTCCACGCGCCTGCTCAACCGCAGCGTCTGGTCGATGCTGGAGTTCGCCTTCAACGGCGTGGTGTTCCTGCTGCTCGGCCTGCAGTTGCCGGACATCATGAAGTCGGTGGCCAACCACCACGGCGACCTGCTCTGGCGTTCCTCGCTGCTGCTGGCCTACGTGGCGGCGATCACCGCCGTGCTGATGCTGATCCGCTACGGCTGGGTCTATGGCTACTGGAAGCTGTCGCTGCGCATCGATCGCTGGCGCGGCAAAAGCCCGCCCGGGCTGAGCGGCATCTCCCTGCGCCGTCTCTCCGCCCTCAGTGCATTGAGCGGCGTGCGTGGTGCGGTGACCCTGGCGGCGGTGCTGTCGGTACCGATGAGCCTGATGGATGGCAGCGCCTTCCCGCAGCGCGACCTGATCATCTTCATCGCCACCAGCGTGATCCTGATTTCCCTGATCGGCGCGACCATCGGCCTGCCGCTGCTGCTGCGCGGGCTGCCGGCGAGCAACAATGGCGCCCACGAGCGCGAGCGGCGTGAGGCCTGGCGCAAGACCGCGGAGGCGGCGATCCGGGCCCTGGAGAGCGAGGAACTGCCGCAGGTGGAAGGCAACGATGCGGCGAATACTTCGCGGGTCGCCGAGGCGCGTGCGCAGATCATGGCCGAATACCGCCAGTCGCTGGATACCGCACCGACCACCGATGAGGCCCGCGACCAGGCCCAAGCCCTGGAGATCGCCGACAAGGCCTTGCGCCTGAAGGCGTTGCGCGCGCAGCGCCTGGAACTGTACCGGCAGCGGCGCAACAACGAGATCGACGACGAGACCCTGGGCGATATCCTGCGCGAGCTGGACCAGCAGGAAAGCTGGCTGACCAATCGCTTCGCCCGCTGGGTGTGAACGAAAAGGGATCGCCGCGGCGATCCCTTTTCGTTTCTCCGCGCAGGCTTCAGCGCGCCCGCAGGTAGTCGCGGATGCGCTCGGCGGCTTCGACGCACTCGGCCAGTGGTGCCACCAGGGCCATGCGCACGCGGTTGGCGCCGGGGTTCTCGCCGTCCACCTCGCGCGACAGGTAGGAACCCGGCACCACCGTCACGTGCTGCTGCTCGAACAGTTCGCGGGTGAGTACGGTGTCGTCCACCGGGGTACGTGCCCACAGGTAGAAACTGCCGTCCGGGCGCTGTACGTCGAGCACGCCGTCGAGGATCGCCAGCACGGCGTCGAATTTCTCGCGGTAGAGGCTGCGGTTGGCGCGCACATGGACCTCGTCGTTCCAGGCGGCGATGCTCGCCAACTGGGTCTGCACCGGCATGGCGCAGCCGTGGTAGGTGCGGTAGAGGAGGAATTTCTTCAGGATCTCCGCGTCGCCGGCGACGAAGCCCGAGCGCAGGCCGGGCAGGTTGGAGCGCTTGGACAGGCTGTGGAACACCACGCAGCGGCTGAAGTCCGTGCGGCCCAGCTCGGCGCAAGCGTTGAGCAGGCCGGGCGGCGGGGCGTTTTCGTCGAAGTAGAGTTCGCTGTAGCACTCGTCGGCGGCGATCACGAAGTCGTAGCGGTCGGCCAGGGCGATCAGCTTCTTCAGGGTCTCCAGCGGTACCAGGGCCCCGGTGGGGTTGCCTGGCGAGCAGAGGAAGAGAATCTGGCAGCGCTGCCAGGTCGCCTCGTCGACCGCGTCGAAGTCGGGGTTGAAGCCGTTTTCCTCGCGGCAGGGCAGGTAATGCGGCACGGCTCCGGCGAGCAGCGCCGCGCCTTCGTAGATCTGGTAGAACGGGTTCGGGCTGACCACCAGGCCGGGCGCCTCGCCGGGCTCGCTGCGGCGGACCACGGTCTGGGTGAAGGCGAACAGCGCCTCGCGGGTACCGTTCACCGGCAGTACGTGGCGCGCCGCATCCAGCCAGCCGGCCGGCACCGAGAAGCGCCGCTCGCACCAGCGCGCGATGGCTTCGCGCAGGGCCGGCAGGCCGAGGGTGGTCGGGTAGACCGCGAGCTGGTCCAGGTTCTCCGCCAGGGTTTCGGCGACGAAGCTCGGCGAGCGGTGCTTGGGCTCGCCGATGGACAGTGCGATCGGCTTCAGCGTCGCGGGCGGCCGGGCGCCGCCGAGCAGGGCGCGGAGCTTCTCGAAGGGGTAGGGCTGCAGGTTGTCGAGTGCGGTATTCATGGCGTTGGCAAGGCTTCTCAGAAGTTTATCCGGGTAGGCAGGGTGTCCCGTCCGTTGTCTTGTGACAGCTGCTCGACCAGGGCGGCCTGCAGGCGTTTGCACAGGTCGGGGTCGGCGAGCGGCTGGTTGCGCGCATCGGTGATGTAGAAGACGTCCTCCACGCGCTCGCCGAGGGTGGCGATCTTGGCGTTCTGCACCGACAGGTCGAAATCCAGGAAGATGCCGCCGATCCGCGCCAGCAGGCCGGGGCGGTCGGGGGCGATGACTTCGAGCACCGAGACCTGGCGCAGCGCGTCGGTGGAGATGGTCACCTGCGGGGCGAAGGCGAAGTGCTTGAGCTGGCGCGGCACCCGGCGCTGGATGATGGTCGGGTAGTCGTCGGGGTTCTTCAATGCGTCGATAAGCCCCTCGCGGATCTCGGCGATGCGCTCCGGGTTGTTGCCGATGGAGTCGCCGTCGGCGTCGAGCACGATATAGGTATCGAGGGTGAACTGGCTGGTGGAGGTGATGATCCGCGCGTCCTGGATGCTCAGGTTGAGCTGGTCCATGGCGGCCACGGTGACCGCGAAGAAATCGTGCTGGTCGGCGGCGTAGATGAAGATCTGCGAACCGCTCTCGAACTCGCGCTGGGTGGTTTCCTTTATCAGCACCAGCGGCGTGCCGTCGTCCGGGTGCTGGAGGATCGCCTCGGTGTGCCAGGCCACGTCGCCGGCGGTGTGGCGCAGGAAGTAGTCGTCGCCGAGCTGGCTCCATAACTGCTCGGCATCGTCCTGGTCGATGCCGTTGCGTACCAGTTGGTCGAGGGCCGCGGTCTGCGTCTGGCGGATCTGCTCCTCGCGGTCCACCGGGTTCTCCAGGCCGCGGCGCAGGGCGCGCTTGGTCTCGGTGTAGAGCTGCCGGAGCAGGCTGGCGCGCCAGGAGTTCCAGAGCGTCGGGTTGGTGGCGTTGATGTCGGCCACGGTGAGCACGTACAGGTAGTCGAGGTGGGTCTGGTCGCCGACCAGTTGGGCGAAATCGAAGATCACCTGCGGGTCGGAGAGGTCCTTGCGTTGCGCGGTGGTCGACATCACCAGGTGGTTCTGCACCAGCCAGGACACCAGTTGGGTGTCCCAGAGCGGCAACTGGTGGCTCTGGCAGAAGGCCTCGGCGTCCACCGCACCGAGTTCCGAGTGGTCGCCGCCACGGCCCTTGGCGATGTCGTGGTAGAGGCCAGCGATGTAGATCAGTTCCGGCTTGGGCAGACGATCGATGATCTTGCTCGCCAGCGGATATTTCTCGGCCATCTCCGGCCGATTCAGCTTGCGCAGGTGCTTGATCAGGTTGAGGGTGTGGGCGTCCACCGTATAGATATGGAACAGGTCGTGCTGCATCTGCCCGATGATATGGCCGAACTCCGGCAGGTAGCGACCGAGGATGCCGTAGCGGTTCATCCGCCGCAGGTTGCGGTGGATACCCTGGCTGCTCTTGAACAGCTCGATGAACAGGCTGGTGTTGCGGATGTCGTGGCGGAACTCGTCGTCGATCAGGTGTCGGCTGTCGCGCAGCAGGCGAATGGTGTCGGCGCGCACGCCCTTGATTTCCGGGTGCTGGGCCATCAGCACGAAGATTTCCAGGAGGGCGAACGGGGTGCGCTTGAAGACGTTCGGGTGCGTCACCTCGATGTAGCCATCGCGCAACTGGAAGCGACTGTTCAGCGGCTGGATCTGCACCGGCTGCTCGCAGGGCAGGATGACTTCCTCGAAGTGCTGGATGATCAGGTCGTTCAGCTCGGAGATCGCCATCACCACCCGGTAGTACTTCTGCATGAAGCGTTCGACCGCCAGCTTGACGTCGTTGTCTTCGTAGCCGAACAGACGGGCGATGCTGCGCTGGTGATCGAACAGCAGGCGATCCTCGGCGCGCCCGGCGAGCATGTGCAGGGCATAGCGGACCCGCCAGAGGAACTCCTGGCTGGAAGCCAGCATGCTGCACTCGCTTTCCACCAGGAAGCCTTCGCGCACCAGGGCGTGCAGGTTGAGGCTGCCGAACTGGCGGCGGGCCATCCAGAGGATGGTCTGGATGTCGCGCAGGCCGCCGGGGGAGCCCTTGACGTTGGGCTCGAGGTTGTACTCGGTGTCGTTGTACTTGGCGTGGCGGCGCTGCTGTTCGTGGCGTTTGGCCAGGAAGAACTCCTTGCTCGGCCACATGTGCGCGCTGCCGGTAACCTGCAGCATGCGCTGGCGCAGGCTGTCAGGGCCGCAGATGGTGCGGCACTCCATGAGGGTGGTGATCACCGTCAGGTCGGCGCGTGCTTCCTCCGCGCACTGCTGCACCGAGCGCACGCTCTGGCCGACTTCCAGGCCGATGTCCCAGAGCAGGGTGAGGAAGCCTTCGATCGGTTCGCGGAAGCTCTCCTGGTCCTCGCTGTCGAGGAGGATCAGCAGGTCGACGTCGGAGTAGGGGTGGAGTTCGCCGCGGCCGTAGCCGCCCACGGCGACCAGGGCGATGTCGGCGTCGTCTCCCCAGTCGAAGCGCTGCCAGGCCTGTTGCAGGATCTGGTCGACGCACCAGGCGCGATCTTCGATCAGGCGGCGGATGTCGCGGCCGCTGTTGAAACGGTTGTCGAGCACTTCGCGGAATTGCCGGATGGCCTTCTTGAAGGCGGCGATCGGGCTGGACTTCAAGGCCAGTTCCGCCTGGAACTGCCCGCGATCGAACAATTCGGGATCCACCTGCGGCATGCGGCCTTCCTTTATCTGCTAGCGGTTGGGTTCGATACGCGAGCGCCCCGTCTTGGTGCGTTTTTGCGCTGTATTGGTGCGCGCGCTGCGCCGAATCGGGGCGTCGGCCCCGCCGGAATGGGGCGGGGCGTCGAGGCGCACGGCTGGCAGCAAAAGCCGGGCCGGATCAGGCTGCCGAGGTGCGCGGGAAGGTTTCGTCGTTGCGCAGGGTGAGGATCTCGTAGCCATCGGCGGTGACCAGCACGGTGTGCTCCCATTGCGCGGACAGCTTGCGGTCCTTGGTGATCGCGGTCCAGCCGTCGCCGAGCAGGCGGGTCTCCGGGCGGCCCTGGTTGATCATCGGCTCGATGGTGAAGATCATGCCTTCCTTCAGCTCGATGCCGGTACCCGCACGACCGTAGTGGAGGACCTGCGGCTCCTCGTGGAACACCTTGCCGATGCCATGGCCGCAGTATTCGCGGACCACCGAGAAGCCGTTCTTTTCCGCGTGCTTCTGGATGATTTCGCCGATATCGCCCAGGTGCGCGCCCGGACGCACCACGGAAATGCCCTTGTACATGCATTCCTGGGTGATCTGGCAGAGGCGGTCGGCCCATTCCGGGGTCTTGCCGACCAGGAACATCTTGCTGGTGTCGCCGTGGTAGCCGTCCTTGATGACGGTGATGTCGACGTTGAGGATGTCGCCTTCCTTCAGCGGCTTCTCGTTGGGGATGCCATGGCAGACCACATGGTTGATCGAGGTGCAGATCGACTTGGGAAAGCCCTTGTAGTTCAGCGGGGCGGGAATCGCCTTCTGCTCGTTGACGATATAGTCGTGGCAGATGCGATCCAGCTCCTCGGTGGTCACGCCGGGCTTGATGTGTTCGCCGATCATTTCCAGCACTTCGGCGGCCAGGCGGCCGGCGATGCGCATCTTCTCGATATCGTCGGGCGTCTTGATGGTGACGGTCATGCGAATTCTCTTCGGGCGTGCAAGCACGCATGAATAATAAGGAATACGCGATTCTAGCAGACCTGACCGACCGATCTACTCCCGCCCGGCCATCCGCGGCGGGTTTCACTGCGTCCACGGTTATGGTATAAAGCGCCCCGCTCCGAGGCTGCGGCCTTTTCCGGAGCACAAACCCACACATGCATCGACACGATGGCCTGGGTGCCCGCAAGGGTTGGTCATTGGGATGCGTGGAGGCCTAACCCGACTTATCGAGGAACTATCATGTCCCAAGTCAACATGCGCGATATGCTGAAGGCCGGTGTGCACTTCGGCCACCAGACCCGTTACTGGAACCCGAAAATGGGCAAGTTCATTTTCGGCGCGCGCAACAAGATCCATATCATCAACCTCGAAAAGACCCTGCCGATGTTCAACGAGGCCCTGACCTTCGTTGAGCGCCTGGCCGCTGGCAAGAACAAGATCCTGTTCGTCGGCACCAAGCGTTCCGCCGGCAAGATCGTTCGCGAGGAAGCCGCTCGTTGCGGTATGCCGTACGTCGACCATCGCTGGCTGGGCGGCATGCTCACCAACTACAAGACCATCCGTCAGTCGATCAAGCGCCTGCGCGACCTGGAAACCCAGTCCCAGGACGGCACCTTCGACAAACTGACCAAGAAAGAAGCCCTGATGCGCAGCCGTGACCTCGAGAAGCTCGAGCGCAGCCTGGGCGGCATCAAGGACATGGGCGGCCTGCCGGACGCTCTGTTCGTGATCGACGTCGACCACGAGCGCATCGCCATCACCGAAGCCAACAAGCTGGGCATCCCGGTCATCGGCGTTGTCGATACCAACAGCAGCCCGGAAGGCGTCGACTATGTAATTCCCGGTAACGATGATGCCATCCGCGCCGTGCAACTCTACCTGAACTCGATGGCCGAAGCGGTAATCCGCGGCAAGCAGGGCGCTGCCACCAGCGCCGACGAGTTCGTCGAGGAAGCGCCGGCCGAATCCGCCGAAGGCTGATTCCGGGACGTTCAGACGTCCGACGGTGCGCAGGAAGGGGGCTAGGCCCCCTTTTTGCCACCTTTGAGTTTCTGCCCGGCAGGCCGGGCACAAAGGTTTTTTGAGAGCTACCACTCAAGAGGATTTCGAAATGGCAGAAATTACTGCAGCCATGGTTAAAGAACTGCGCGAGCGTACCGGCTTGGGCATGATGGAGTGCAAGAAGGCGCTGACCGCCGCAGGCGGCGACATCGAGAAGGCCATCGACGACATGCGCGCTGCCGGTGCGATCAAGGCTGCCAAGAAAGCCGGCAACATTGCCGCCGAAGGCTCGATCGCCGTCAAGATCGCTGCCGACAACAAGGCCGCCGTGATCATCGAAGTCAACTCCCAGACCGACTTCCTGGCCCTCCAGGACGACTTCAAGGGCTTCGTCGCCGAGAGCCTGGAAAAGGCCTTCAACGAGAAGCTGACCGACGCCGCTCCGCTGGTCGAAGCGCGTGAGGAAGCTCGTCTGGCCCTGGTCGCCAAGACCGGCGAGAACGTCAACATCCGCCGCCTGACCCGCGTCGAGGGCGACGTGGTCGGCGCCTACCTGCACGGCCACCGCATCGGTGTCGTGGTCAACCTGAAAGGCGGCAACCCGGAACTGGCCAAGGACATCGCCATGCATGTCGCTGCCAGCAACCCGCAGTTCCTGAGCGCTTCGGAAGTTTCCGAAGAAGCGATCGCGAAAGAGAAGGAAATCTTCCTGGCGCTGAACGCCGACAAGATCGCCGGCAAGCCGGAGAACATCGTCGAGAACATGGTCAAGGGCCGCATCAGCAAGTTCCTCGCCGAAGCGAGCCTGGTCGAGCAGCCTTTCGTGAAGAACCCGGAAGTGAAGGTCGGCGACCTGGCCAAGCAGGCCGGCGCCGAAATCGTTTCCTTCGTTCGTTACGAAGTGGGTGAAGGCATCGAGAAGGCCGAAGTGGACTTCGCTGCCGAAGTTGCCGCTCAAGTAGCCGCCACCAAGCAGTAACAAAGACGGTTTCGACTGTCGCCCCGGAAGAGGCTGCCCGCTGATGCGTGCGGCCTCTTCGTCAAATGGGGAAGCGTTCGGGGCAGCTTCCGCGTTGCCGGCCCGCTCGGCGGGCTCGCACGCAACGCAGGCGCAAAGTCGTCTCCGCCCACGACGGCCCGGCCGTCACGTATTTTTATCGCCGCAGGAGAAAAGGTCATGGCTCAGCAACTGAGCGCTCGTCAACCTCGCTATAAACGCATTCTTCTAAAGTTGAGCGGCGAAGCCCTGATGGGCTCGGAGGAGTTCGGCATCGATCCCAAGGTGCTGGACCGCATGGCGCTGGAAATCGGCCAGTTGGTCGGGATCGGCGTGCAGGTCGGCCTGGTCATCGGCGGCGGCAACCTGTTCCGCGGCGCGGCGCTGTCCGCGGCCGGCATGGACCGGGTGACCGGCGACCACATGGGGATGCTGGCCACCGTGATGAACGGCCTGGCGATGCGCGATGCGCTGGAGCGCTCGAACATCCCCGCGCTGGTGATGTCGGCGATCTCCATGGTCGGCGTGACCGACCACTACGACCGCCGCAAGGCCATGCGCCACCTCGGTGGTGGCGAGGTGGTGATCTTCTCCGCCGGTACCGGCAACCCGTTCTTCACCACCGACTCGGCGGCTTGCCTGCGCGCCATCGAGATCGACGCCGACGTGGTCCTTAAGGCTACCAAGGTCGATGGCGTGTACACTGCCGACCCGTTCAAGGACCCGAATGCCGAGAAGTTCGAGCGCCTGACCTATGATGAAGTGCTCGACCGCAAGCTCGGCGTGATGGACCTGACCGCCATCTGCCTGTGCCGTGACCAGAACATGCCGCTGCGGGTGTTCAACATGAACAAGCCGGGCGCATTGCTGAATATTGTTGTTGGTGGTGCCGAAGGCACCCTGATCGAGGAGGGTTGAGAATGATCAACGAGATCAAGAAGGAAGCGCAGGAGCGCATGGGCAAGACCCTGGAAGCGCTGGGCCATGCCTTCGCGAAGATTCGCACCGGTCGCGCGCATCCGAGCATCCTGGATAGCGTGATGGTTTCCTATTACGGGGCCGATACGCCGCTGCGCCAGGTCGCCAACGTCACCGTGGAAGACTCCCGCACCCTGGCCCTGGCCGTGTTCGACAAGAGCATGATCCAGGCGGTCGAGAAGGCCATCATGACCTCCGACCTGGGGCTCAACCCGGCCACCGCCGGCACCACCATCCGCGTACCGATGCCGGCCCTGACCGAGGAGACCCGCAAGGGCTACACCAAGCAGGCGCGTGCCGAGGCCGAGCAGGCGCGGGTTTCCGTGCGCAACATCCGTCGCGATGCGCTGGCCCAGTTGAAGGACCTGCAGAAGGAAAAGGAAATCAGCGAGGACGAAGAGCGCCGCGCCGGCGACGACGTGCAGAAGCTGACCGACAAGTTCATCGGTGAGATCGAGAAGGCACTGGAAGCCAAAGAAGCGGACCTCATGGCTGTCTGAGGCCGGGCTGACGTCATGGAAAAGACCCGGAAGGATGTGTGCGTGCCACGCCACGTGGCCATTATCATGGACGGTAACAATCGCTGGGCGAAGAAGCGTCTTCTGCCCGGCGTCGCCGGCCACAAGGCCGGTGTCGATGCCGTCAGGGCGGTGATCGAGGTCTGCGCCGAGGCAGGGGTCGAGGTCCTCACCCTGTTCGCGTTCTCCAGCGAGAACTGGCAGCGTCCGGCGGACGAAGTCAGCGCGCTGATGGAGCTGTTTCTCGTGGCCCTGCGCCGCGAAGTGCGCAAGCTCGACGAGAACGGCATCCGCCTGCGCATCATCGGCGATCGCACGCGTTTCCATCCGGAGTTGCAGGCGGCCATGCGCGAAGCGGAAGCCGCCACTGCCGGCAATACCCGTTTCCTCCTCCAGGTCGCCGCCAACTACGGCGGCCAGTGGGACATCGTCCAGGCCGCACAGCGCCTGGCGCGCGAGGTCCAGGGCGGGCACCTGGCGGCGGACGATATCTCCGCCGAGCTGCTCCAGGGCTGCCTGGTGACCGGCGACCAGCCGCTGCCCGACCTGTGCATCCGCACCGGCGGCGAGCATCGCATCAGCAATTTCCTTCTCTGGCAGCTGGCCTACGCCGAGCTGTATTTCTCCGACCTGTTCTGGCCCGACTTCAAGCACGCGGCGATGCGGGCTGCCCTGGCGGATTTCTCCAAGCGCCAGCGCCGCTTCGGCAAGACCAGCGAGCAAGTCGAGGCCGAGGCCCGTCCGTCATGCTGAAACAACGGATCATCACGGCGCTGGTGCTTTTGCCCATCGCGCTGGGTGGTTTTTTCCTTCTCGAAGGGGCGTTCTTCGCCCTGTTCATCGGCGCGGTGGTGAGCCTGGGGGCCTGGGAATGGGCGCGCCTGGCCGGCTATGAACAGCAGTTCGGCCGCGTTGCCTACGCGGCGACGGTCGCCGTGCTGATGGTCGCTCTCTACCACCTGCCGCAGCTTGCTGGAGCCGTGCTGCTGCTGGCGTTGGTCTGGTGGACGCTGGCCACCGTGCTGGTGCTCACCTACCCGGAAAGCGTCGGCTACTGGGGCGGCCGCTGGCGCCGCCTGGGCATGGGCCTGCTGATCCTGTTGCCGGCCTGGCAGGGGCTGGTCCTGCTCAAGCAGTGGCCGTTGGCCAATGGTCTGATCATCGCCGTGATGGTGCTGGTCTGGGGCGCGGATATCGGCGCCTACTTCTCCGGCAAGGCCTTCGGCAAGCGCAAGCTGGCGCCGCGGGTCAGCCCCGGCAAGAGCTGGGAAGGCGTTTACGGCGGCCTGGCGGCCAGCCTGGCGATCACCCTGGCGGTCGGCCTCTACCGCGGCTGGTCCCTCGGCGCGCTGCTCCTGGCCCTGCTCGGCGCGGCGCTGGTGGTGTTCGTCTCGATCGTCGGCGACCTCACCGAAAGCATGTTCAAGCGCCAGTCCGGAATCAAGGACAGCAGCAACCTGCTGCCCGGCCACGGTGGCGTGCTGGATCGCATCGACAGCCTGACGGCAGCCATCCCGGTATTCGCGGCCCTGCTCTGGGCCGCCGGCTGGGGTGCGCCATGAGTCGACCGCAGCGGATCAGCGTGCTCGGCGCGACCGGCTCGATCGGCCTGAGCACCCTGGACGTCGTCCAGCGTCATCCCGATCGTTACGAAGCCTTCGCCCTGACCGGCTTCAGCCGCCTGGCCGAACTCGAGGCGCTGTGCCTCAGGCACCGCCCCGTCTATGCGGTGGTGCCGGAGCAGGCCGCGGCGATCGCCTTGCAGGGCTCGCTCGCCGCGGCGGGTATCCGCACCCGGGTGCTGTTCGGCGAGCAGGCGTTGTGCGAAGTGGCCAGCGCGCCCGAAGTGGACATGGTAATGGCGGCCATCGTCGGCGCCGCCGGGCTGCCGTCGACCCTGGCGGCCGTCGAGGCCGGCAAGCGCGTACTGCTGGCCAACAAGGAAGCGCTGGTGATGTCCGGCGCGCTGTTCATGCAGGCGGTCAAGCGCAGCGGCGCGGTGCTCCTGCCGATCGACAGCGAGCACAACGCGATCTTCCAGTCGCTGCCGCGCAATTATGCCGATGGCCTGGAGCGGGTCGGCGTGCGCCGGATCCTCTTGACCGCCTCCGGCGGCCCGTTCCGCGAGACGCCGCTGGAGCAACTCGCTTCGGTGACGCCGGAGCAGGCTTGTGCGCACCCGAACTGGTCGATGGGGCGGAAGATTTCCGTCGATTCCGCCAGCATGATGAACAAGGGGCTCGAACTGATCGAGGCGTGCTGGCTGTTCGACGCCCAGCCGAGCCAGGTCGAGGTGGTGATCCACCCGCAGAGCGTGATCCACTCGATGGTGGACTACGTCGACGGCTCGGTGATCGCCCAGCTCGGCAATCCGGACATGCGCACGCCGATTTCCTATGCCATGGCCTGGCCGGAGCGAATCGATTCCGGCGTTTCGCCGCTGGATATGTTCGCCGTCGGTCGCCTGGATTTCCAGCGCCCCGACGAGCAGCGCTTCCCCTGCCTGCGCCTGGCGAGCCAGGCCGCGGAAACCGGCGGCAGCGCCCCGGCCATGCTGAATGCCGCGAACGAGGTGGCCGTGGCCGCATTTCTCGAGCGGCACATCCGCTTCAGCGACATCGCGGTTATCATCGAGGACGTGCTGAACCGCGAGGCGGTGACCGCAGTCGAATCGCTCGATCAGGTCCTGGCTGCCGATCGCCGCGCGCGTTCGGTCGCCGGGCAATGGTTGACCCGGCACGCCGGCTAGTCTTCGGACGGCCTGGAGGTAGGAGATGAGTGCGCTTTACATGATCGTCGGCACCCTGGTAGCCCTGGGTGTGCTGGTGACGTTCCACGAATTCGGCCACTTCTGGGTCGCGCGACGCTGCGGGGTGAAGGTCCTGCGCTTCTCCGTCGGCTTCGGCACGCCGCTGGTGCGCTGGCACGACCGGCACGGCACCGAGTTCGTGGTGGCGGCCATTCCGCTGGGCGGCTACGTCAAGATGCTCGACGAGCGCGAGGCGGAAGTACCGGCCCATCTGCTCGAACAGTCCTTCAATCGCAAGACGGTCCGTCAGCGGATCGCCATCGTCGCGGCTGGTCCCATCGCCAATTTCCTACTGGCGATTCTGTTCTTCTGGGTCGTCGCCCTGCTCGGTAGCCAGCAGGTACGCCCGGTCATCGGTTCCGTGGCGCCGGAGAGCCTGGCCGCCCAGGCCGGCCTGGAGGCCGGGCAGGAGCTGCTGGCGGTGGATGGCGAGCCCGTCACCGGCTGGAACGGGGTCAACCTGCAGCTGGTTCGCCGTCTCGGCGAGAGCGGTACGCTGGAAGTGCGGGTGCAGGAAAAAGGCTCGAATGTCGATTCCACCCACCAGGTGCGTCTGGATGGCTGGCTGAAGGGCGAGGACAATCCCGATCCCATCGCCTCGCTGGGCATCCGGCCCTGGCGGCCGGCCTTGCCGCCGGTGCTGGCCGAACTCGACCCCAAGGGGCCGGCGCAGGCCGCCGGACTGAAGCTCGGCGACCGCTTGCAGAGCATCGATGGCATCGCCGTCGACGACTGGCAGCAGGTGGTGGACAGCGTCCGTGCCCGTCCCGGGCAGCGCGTCCAGCTCAAGGTGCTGCGCGACGGCGAAGTGCTGGATGTTGCCCTGGAGCTGGCGGTGCGCGGCGAGGGCAAGGCCCGGAGCGGCTACATGGGGGCGGGGGTCGCCGGTACCGAATGGCCGGCGGAAATGCTCCGCGAAGTGAGCTACGGACCGCTGGAGGCGGTGGGTCAGGCGCTTTCCCGAACCTGGACCATGAGCCTGCTAACGCTCGACTCCATAAAGAAAATGTTGCTCGGCGAGCTCTCGGTAAAAAACTTGAGCGGGCCGATAACCATTGCTAAAGTGGCGGGCGCTTCAGCCCAGTCTGGCGTGGGGGATTTTCTCAATTTCCTGGCCTATCTGAGCATTAGCTTGGGGGTTCTCAACCTGCTGCCGATCCCTGTCCTCGATGGCGGGCATCTGCTGTTCTATCTGGTTGAGTGGGTGCGCGGGCGCCCATTATCCGAACGGGTACAGGCTTGGGGGATGCAGATCGGCATCAGTCTGGTCGTTGGCGTGATGTTGCTCGCTCTGGTCAACGATCTGAGTCGTCTGTAGTCATGTTGAATTCGAATCTGCCGCCCTTTGCGGCAGATTCTCTATTTGTCAGTTGGAAAAAAAGGACTCCATGAAACGCTTTCTGCTACCCGCGCTGCTGTCAGCGCTGATGATCGCCGAGGTTCACGCCGAGTCCTTCACTGTTTCCGATATCCGGGTCAATGGCCTGCAGCGCGTGTCCGCCGGTAGCGTGTTCGCCGCCCTGCCGCTGAACGTCGGCGAGACCATCGACGACCAGGCCCTGGTCCAGGCCACCCGCTCCCTGTTCAAGACCGGCTTCTTCCAGGACATCCAGCTCGGCCGTGATGGCAACGTGCTGGTGGTCACTGTAGTCGAGCGCCCGTCGATCTCCAGCATCGAGATCGAGGGCAACAAGGCGATTTCCAAGGAAGACCTGCTCAAGGGCCTGAAACAGTCCGGCCTGGCCGAGGGCGAGATCTTCCAGCGCGCCACCCTCGAAGGCGTGCGCAACGAGCTGCAACGCCAGTACGTGGCCCAGGGCCGCTACTCGGCCGAGATCAACGCGGAAGTGATCCCGCAGCCGCGCAACCGCGTCGCGCTGAAGATCAACATCAACGAAGGCACGGTCGCCGCGATTTCCCACATCAACGTGGTGGGCAACACCGTCTTCTCCGAAGAAGACCTGACCGACCTGTTCGAACTGAAGACCACCAACTGGCTGTCGTTCTTCAAGAACGACGACAAGTACGCCCGCGAAAAGCTCTCCGGCGACCTCGAGCGCCTGCGCTCCTATTACCTGGACCGCGGCTACATCAACATGGATATCGCCTCCACCCAGGTATCCATTACCCCGGACAAGAAGCACGTCTACATCACCGTCAACATCAACGAGGGTGAGAAGTACACCATCCGCGACGTGAAGCTGACCGGCGACCTGAAGGTGCCGGAAGAGGAAGTGAAGCGCCTGCTGCTGGTACAGAAGGGCCAGGTGTTCTCGCGCAAGGTGATGACCACCACCTCCGACCTGATCACCCGTCGCCTGGGCAACGAGGGCTACACCTTCGCCAACGTCAACGGCGTGCCGGAAGCCCATGACGACGACAAGACCGTCTCGGTGACCTTCGTCGTCGACCCGGGCAAGCGCGCCTACGTCAACCGCATCAACTTCCGCGGCAACACCAAGACCGAAGACGAAGTGCTGCGCCGCGAAATGCGCCAGATGGAAGGCGGCTGGGCCTCCACCTACCTGATCGACCAGTCCAAGGCCCGTCTGGAGCGCCTCGGCTACTTCAAGGAAGTCAACGTCGAGACCCCGGCGGTTCCCGGCACCGACGACCAGGTCGACGTCAACTACAGCGTCGAAGAGCAACCGTCCGGCTCGATCACCGCCAGCGTCGGCTTCGCCCAGAGCGCCGGCCTGATCCTCGGCGGCTCGATCAGCCAGAACAACTTCCTGGGTACCGGCAACAAGGTCAGCATCGGCCTGACCCGCAGCGAATACCAGACCCGCTACAACTTCGGCTTCGTCGACCCCTACTGGACCGTCGACGGCGTCAGCCTCGGCTACAACGCCTTCTACCGGAAGACCGACTACGACGAACTCGACGTCGACGTCGCCAGCTACTCGGTGAACAGCCTGGGCGCCGGCATGAGCATCGGCTACCCGATCAGCGAGACCTCGCGCCTGACCTATGGCCTGAGCGTGCAGCGCGACCAGATCGACACCGGCCGCTACACCGTGGACGAGATCTACGACTTCCTCGACAAGGAAGGCGACAACTTCACCAACTTCAAGGCTTCCATCGGCTGGTCCGAATCGACCCTGAACAAGGGCGTGCTGGCCACCCGTGGTCACTCGCAGAGCCTGACCCTGGAAACCACCCTGCCGGGCAGCGACCTGTCGTTCTACAAGATCGACTACCGTGGCCAGGTCTTCGCCCCGCTGACCGACAACTACACCATGCGCTTCCACACCGAGCTGGGCTATGGCGACGGCTACGGATCCACCGAGCGCCTGCCGTTCTACGAGAACTACTACGCCGGCGGCTTCAACTCGGTGCGGGGCTTCAAGGACAGTACGCTGGGACCGCGCAGTACGCCGTCTATTGCCCGCGATGCCAACGGTAAGCAGATTCCCGGTCCTGATAGCCAAGGTCGCTACACCGACCCGGACCAGGATCCCGAAGCCTTCGGTGGTAACATCCTGATCACCGGCGGCGCCGAGCTGCTGTTCCCGCTGCCGTTCGTCAAGGACCAGCGCCAGTTGCGTACCGTGCTGTTCTGGGACGTGGGTAGCACCTTCGATACCGACTGCCCGACCAAGACCACCACCAACTGCGACGGCATCAAGACCGACAACCTCGCCAGTTCCGTGGGCGTCGGCCTGACCTGGATCACCGCGCTGGGCCCGCTGAGCTTCAGCCTGGCGACGCCGATCAAGAAGCCGGACAACGCGGAAACCCAGGTCTTCCAGTTCTCCCTGGGCCAGACCTTCTGATTTGTACGTAGTACCGAGTAACGAAACCATGCTTTGTGCAGGAGTGCATCGTGCGTAAGTTCACCCAGTTCGTCCTGATCACCGCAGCCATCATGGCGGCTCCTTCGGCGTTCGCTGAAATGAAGATCGCGGTGCTCAACTACCAGATGGCGCTGCTCGAGTCCGATGCCGCCAAGCAATACGCCGTGGATGCCGAGAAGAAGTTCGGCCCCCAGCTGAACAAGCTGAAGAACCTCGAGCGCGACGCCAAGGCTCTGCAGGACAAGCTGGTTTCCAACGGCAGCAAGATGTCCCAGGGCGACCGCGAGAAGGCCGAGCTGGACTTCAAGCAGAAGGCCCGTGACTTCCAGTTCCAGTCCAAGGAATTGAACGAGTCGAAGGCCGCCGCCGACCGCGACATGCTGAAGAAACTCAAGCCGAAGCTGGACCAGGCCGTCGAGGAGACCATCAAGAAAGGTGGTTACGACATGGTCATCGAACGTGGCGCCGTGGTCGACGTCAAGCCGCAATACGACATCACCCGCCAGGTGATCGAGCGGATGAACCAGCTGCGTTGATGATGAGTACCTTGTCCTACACCCTGGGCCAGCTGGCCGCGCATGTCGGCGCGGAAGTCCGTGGCGACGCGGACCTGCCGATCCAGGGCCTGGCGACCTTGCAGGAGGCCGGACCGGCTCAGCTGAGCTTCCTGGCCAACCCGCAGTATCGCAAGTACCTGCCCGAAAGCCGTGCCGGCGCCGTCCTGCTGACGGCTGCCGACGCCGACGGGTTCGCCGGTACCGCGCTGGTGGTGGCCAACCCCTACCTGGCCTATGCCAGCCTGTCGCACCTGTTCGATCGCAAACCGAAGGCGGCCGCCGGTATCCATCCTACCGCCATCGTCGCGGCGGACGCCGAGGTCGATCCGAGCGCCAGCGTCGGCGCCTATGCGGTGATCGAGAGTGGCGCCCGCATCGGCGCTGGCGTCAGCATCGGCGCGCACTGCGTGATCGGAGCCCGTAGCGTGATCGGCGAAGGCGGCTGGCTGGCGCCGCGGGTCACGCTCTACCACGACGTCACCATCGGCGCGCGGGTGAGTATCCAGTCGGGCGCGGTGAT
The DNA here is from genome assembly GCF_056782835.1 of Pseudomonas sp. 20-5. Taxonomy (NCBI): domain Bacteria; kingdom Pseudomonadati; phylum Pseudomonadota; class Gammaproteobacteria; order Pseudomonadales; family Pseudomonadaceae; genus Pseudomonas; species Pseudomonas sp. 20-5. The sequence goes on from NZ_CM165584.1 coordinate 1,423,972, forward strand.
CGGCGGCGAAGGTTTCGGTTTCGCCAACGAGAAGGGCGTCTGGCAGAAGATCGCCCAGATCGGCGGGGTGACCATCGGTGACGACGTCGAGATCGGCGCGAACACCACCATCGACCGTGGAGCACTGTCCGATACGCTGATCGGCAACGGTGTGAAGCTGGACAACCAGATCATGATCGCGCACAACGTGCAGATCGGCGATCATACCGCCATGGCCGCTTGCGTCGGCATTTCCGGCAGCGCCAAGATCGGCAGGCATTGCATGTTCGCCGGCGGCGTTGGCCTGGTCGGCCATATCGAGATCTGCGACAACGTTTTCGTGACCGGCATGACCATGGTGACCCGCTCGATCACCGAGCCGGGATCGTATTCCTCCGGTACCGCCATGCAACCGGCGGCCGAATGGAAAAAAAGCGCCGCGCGCATTCGTCAACTGGACGACATGGCGCGTCGACTTCAGCAGCTGGAAAAACGCCTGGCTGCCGTGACCTCAAGCGGTGACGCTTCATCTGATGCGTAATTGACGTTTTTTGCGTCACCCTTTTCTGAACAGGCTCCCCCTAACATGATGGACATCAACGAGATTCGCGAATACCTGCCTCATCGCTATCCTTTCCTGCTGGTGGATCGGGTGGTAGAGCTGGACATCGAGGGCAAGCGCATTCGCGCCTACAAGAATGTCAGTATCAATGAGCCGTTCTTCAACGGACATTTCCCCGAGCACCCGATCATGCCGGGCGTGCTGATCATCGAGGCGATGGCCCAGGCGGCCGGTATCCTCGGTTTCAAGATGCTCGACGTGAAGCCCGCCGACGGCACCCTTTACTACTTCGTCGGTTCGGACAAGCTGCGCTTCCGCCAGCCGGTCCTGCCGGGCGACCAACTGCAACTGCACGCCAAGTTCATCAGCGTGAAGCGCAGCATCTGGAAATTCGACTGCCACGCTACCGTCGACGACAAGCCGGTATGCTCGGCTGAAATCATCTGTGCGGAACGCAAACTATGAGTTTGATCGATCCTCGCGCCATCATCGATCCGAGCGCCAGGCTGGCGGCTGACGTCCAGGTGGGCCCGTGGTCCATCGTCGGGGCGGAAGTGGAGATCGGTGAAGGGACGGTGATCGGTCCGCACGTGGTGCTCAAGGGCCCCACGAAGATCGGCAAGCACAACCGCATCTACCAGTTTTCCAGCGTCGGCGAGGATACTCCCGACCTGAAATACAAGGGCGAGCCGACGCGCCTGGTGATCGGTGACCACAACGTGATCCGCGAAGGCGTGACCATCCATCGCGGAACCGTCCAGGATCGCGCGGAAACCACCATTGGCGACCACAATCTGATCATGGCCTATGCGCACATCGGCCATGACAGTGTGATCGGCAACCATTGCATCCTGGTGAACAACACGGCGCTGGCCGGGCATGTCCACGTGGACGACTGGGCGATCCTGTCCGGCTACACCCTGGTGCACCAGTACTGCCGGATCGGCGCGCACAGCTTTTCCGGCATGGGCAGCGCCATCGGCAAGGACGTCCCGGCCTACGTGACGGTCTTCGGCAACCCGGCCGAAGCCCGCAGCATGAACTTCGAAGGCATGCGTCGGCGCGGCTTCAGCAGCGAGGCCATCCATGCCCTGCGGCGTGCCTACAAGGTGGTCTATCGCCAGGGACATACCGTCGAGGAAGCCCTGGCCGAGCTGGCCGAAAGCGCTGCCCAGTTCCCCGAGGTCGCGGTGTTCCGTGATTCCATCCAGAGCGCAACCCGCGGCATCACCCGCTGAGCCATGGCTGACGGATTACGCGTAGCCCTGGTCGCCGGCGAGGCCTCCGGCGACATCCTCGGGTCCGGACTGATGCAGGCGCTGCGGGCGCGGCACCCGGATATCGAGTTCATCGGCGTCGGTGGGCCGCGCATGGAGGCCGAAGGGCTGTCCAGCTATTTCCCCATGGAGCGCCTGTCGGTGATGGGCCTGGTCGAAGTGCTGGGCAGGCTGCCGGAGTTGTTGCGACGGCGCAAGCGCCTGATCCGCACGCTCATCGAGGCCCGGCCGGATGTGATGATCGGCATCGACGCTCCCGACTTCACCCTCGGCGTCGAACACAAGCTGCGCCGGGCTGGCCTGCGCACCGTGCATTACGTCAGCCCTTCGGTGTGGGCCTGGCGGCAGAAGCGGGTGCTGAAGATTCGCGAAGCCTGCGACCTGATGCTGGCATTGTTCCCCTTCGAAGCACGTTTCTACGAAGAGCATGGGGTGCCCGTGCGTTTCGTCGGCCACCCCCTGGCCAACACCATTCCCCTGGAGGCGGATCGCGCTGCGGCCCGCGCGCGGCTCGGATTGCCGGCGGACGGACAGGTGCTGGCGCTGATGCCGGGCAGTCGCGGCGGCGAGGTCGGCAAGCTCGGCGCCTTGTTCCTCGACACCGCCCAGCGCCTGCTCGTCGAACGGCCGGGCCTGCGTTTCGTGCTGCCCTGCGCCAGCGCTGCACGGCGCGAACAGATCGAGCAGATGCTCCAGGGCCGCGAGCCTCTGCCGCTGACGCTGCTCGACGGTGCGTCCCATGAAGCGCTTGCCGCCTGCGATGCGGTGCTGATCGCCTCCGGCACCGCGACTCTCGAGGCGCTGCTCTACAAGCGGCCGATGGTGGTGGCTTATCGGGTCGCCGGGTTGACGTATCGGATTCTCAAGCGCCTGGTGAAAAGCCCGTACATCTCCCTGCCGAACCTGTTGGCCGGACGCCTGTTGGTGCCGGAGCTGATCCAGGACGCCGCGACTCCGCAAGCGCTGGCCGCAACCCTCTTGCCGCTGCTGGACGACGGCTCACAGCAGGTGGAATTCTTCGATGCCATCCATCGGGCCTTGCGCCAGGATGCCTCGGCACAGGCGGCGGAAGCCGTCCTGCAACTGGTGGAGCGCCGCTGATGCAACTGGGTCTGGATTTCAATCTGGTGGAGGATCTGGTCGCGGGCGTCGACGAGGTCGGTCGCGGTCCGTTGTGCGGCCCGGTGGTCACCGCCGCGGTGATTCTCGACCCGAGCCGCCCGATCCTCGGCCTGAACGACTCGAAGAAGCTCAGCGAAGCCCGCCGCGAGGCGCTGTTCGAAGAGATCCGCGAGAAGGCCCTGGCCTGGTGCATCGCCCGCGCCGAGGTCGAGGAGATCGACCGGCTGAACATTCTGCATGCCACCATGCTCGCCATGCAGCGCGCGGTCGAAGGCCTCAGCGTGACTCCGCGGCTGGCCCTGATCGACGGCAATCGTTGTCCGAAACTGGCGGTGCCCTGCGCGCCGGTGGTCAAGGGCGACAGCCAGGTGCCGGCGATCGCTGCGGCGTCGATCCTGGCCAAGGTCAGTCGCGACCGAGAAATGGTCGAGCTGGACCGGGTCTATCCGGGCTATGGCATGGCCGGGCACAAGGGATATCCGACCGCGGTCCATCTCGAGGCGCTTTCCCGCCTCGGCCCGACGCCGATCCATCGACGCTCGTTTGCGCCGGTTCGCGAATTGCTGGACGTCTCTGTTCAATAATTGAACGGATGTCGCGTGACTGACCGTATCTGTCGCCTGGTGACAAGCGGCGAGCGACGTCAATAGCGGAAAGTCCTGCCCCTTCCTGCCAAGTGCCATTCACAGCGAAATTTCCTTCGGCTCGCACGTCATTCCGTGTGTGTCCGAAACACGCGGCCTTCTACCCGGGAGGTCGGCTGACAACAATCCGCCACAAGCGGAACAGGGGAGTTATCCATGCAAGAATTCGCCACTCAGGTCGTCGACCTGCTCAACGGCCTTATCTGGGGCAAGATCCTCATCTGGCTGCTGGTCGGTTGCGGCCTGTACTTCACCGTGCGCCTGGGGCTGATCCAGTTCCGCCACTTCGGTCATACCTTCAGCGTGCTCAAGGGCAGCCGCCAGTCGGACGACTCGGGAATCTCCTCGTTCCAGGCGCTCTGCACCTCTCTGGCGGCGCGGGTCGGTACCGGCAACGTCGCCGGCGTGGCGGTAGCGATCACGCTCGGCGGTCCCGGCGCAGTGTTCTGGATGTGGGCGATCGCCCTGGTGGGGATGGCGACCGGCTTCGTCGAGGCGACCCTGGCCCAGTTGTTCAAGATTCGCGACGACAAGGGCCAGTTCCGTGGCGGCCCGGCCTACTACATGGAGAAGGGCCTGGGCGCGCGCTGGATGGGCATCCTGTTCTCGATCTTCCTGATCATCGCCTTCGGTTTCGTCTTCAACTCGGTGCAGGCCAATACCATCACCGGTGCCATGCAGGGCGCCTTCGGCGTGCCGACCTGGATCAGCGGCATCGCCGTGGTGATCCTCACCGCGTTGATCATCTTCGGCGGCCTGCGCTCCATCGCGCGCTTCTCCGAACTGGCGGTACCCTTCATGGCGGTGGCCTACCTGCTGCTGGCGGTGGGCATCATCCTGTTCAACCTCAGCGAACTGCCGGGCGTCCTCGCGATGGTGGTGAAGAGTGCCTTCGGCTGGCACGAGGCCGCCGCCGGCGGCATCGGCGCGGCGATCCTCAACGGCTTCAAGCGCGGCCTGTTCTCCAACGAAGCAGGCATGGGCTCGGCGCCCAACGCCGCCGCCTCGGCCACGCCCTATCCGCCGCACCCGGCGTCCCAGGGCTACGTGCAGATGGCCGGCGTGTTCATCGATACCCTGCTGATCTGTACCGCTTCCGCCGCCATCATCCTGCTGGCCGGACCGCAGGAAGGCGAGGGCATCATGCTGGTGCAGAATGCCCTGACCAGCCAGGTCGGCGATTGGGGCCGCTATTTCCTGGCGGTGATCATCCTGTTCTTCGCCTTCACCTCGATCGTCGCCAACTACTTCTATGCCGAGAACTGCCTGGTATTCCTCGAGCACAACCACCTGGCGGGCCTGTTGATCTTCCGCCTGATCGTGCTGGCGATGGTGATGTTCGGCGCGCTGGCTTCGCTGCCGTTCGTCTGGAACCTCGCCGACGTGTCGATGGGCCTGATGGCGATCACCAATCTGATCGCCATCCTGCTGCTGTCCAACCTCGCGATCAAGCTGGCCAAGGACTATAACGCCCAGCGCAAGGCCGGCAAGCTGCCGACCTTCGACGCCAGCCAGTTCCCGGAAGTCCAGCAGAAGCTCGAGCCGGGCATCTGGGACGACCGCCGCGCCTGAGCGCGGGGCGGGCGACGTTTCTCGGCGCAGCCGAGGCGCATCGTCCGCTCTTGAACCTGTAGCTTTGCCACCGGGCCCGGTACAATCCGGGCCTTGTCGTTTTTGCGTTATTTCTGCTCCGGGGCCTTCATGACCGTATCCTTCGTTCACCTGCGTCTGCATACCGAATTCTCCCTGGTCGACGGCCTGGTCCGGGTCAAGCCCCTGGCCAAGGCAGTGGCAGGGCTGGGCATGCCGGCGGTGGCGGTCACCGACCAGAGCAACATGTGCTCGCTGGTGAAGTTCTACAAGACCGCCATGGGCGCCGGCATCAAGCCGATCTGCGGGGCCGACATCTGGCTCGCCAGCCGCGAGGAAGATGGCCCGCTCAGCCGCCTGAGCCTGCTGGCGATGAACGCGAAGGGCTATCGCAACCTCACCGAGCTGATTTCCCGCGGCTGGAGCGAAGGCCAGCGCAATGGCGAGATCATCATCGAGCGCGACTGGGTCAAGGAGGCGGCGGAAGGCCTGATCGCGCTGTCCGCGGCCAAGGAAGGCGAGATCGGCCACGCGCTGCTCGACGGCGAGGAGGCCAAGGCCGAGGCGCTGTTGCGCGAGTGGATGGAGGTGTTCCCCGAGCGCTTCTACGTCGAAGTGCAACGTACCAGCCGGGTCAACGACGAGGAGCACCTCCACGCGGCGGTGGCTCTGGCGTCACGCTGCAACGCGCCGCTGGTGGCGACCAACGACGTGCGCTTCATCAAGCAGGACGACTTCGAGGCCCACGAGACCCGCGTCTGCATCGGCGAGGGGCGGACCCTCGACGATCCGCGGCGGCCGCGTACCTATTCGGACCAGCAATACCTGAAGTCGCCGGCGGAAATGGCCGAGCTGTTCAGCGACCTGCCGGAAGCGTTGGAAAACACCGTCGAGATCGCCAAACGCTGCAACATCGAGGTGCAGCTGGGCAAGTACTTCCTGCCGGACTTCCCCACGCCCAATGGCATGGGCATCGACGACTACCTGCGGCACGCCTCCTTCGAAGGTCTCGAGGAGCGCCTGGAGGTGCTGTTGCCGAAGGACACCCCGGACTACGAGGCCAAGCGCCAGGTCTATGTCGATCGCCTGAACTTCGAACTCGATATCATCATCCAGATGGGTTTCCCCGGTTACTTCCTCATCGTGATGGACTTCATCAAGTGGGCGAAGAACAACGGCGTACCGGTAGGCCCCGGGCGGGGCTCGGGCGCCGGCTCGCTGGTGGCCTACGTGCTGAAGATCACCGACCTCGATCCGCTGGCCTATGACCTGCTGTTCGAACGTTTCCTCAACCCGGAACGGATCTCCATGCCCGACTTCGACGTCGACTTCTGCATGGAGGGCCGCGACCGGGTGATCGACTACGTGGCCGACGCCTACGGGCGCAACGCGGTGAGCCAGATCATCACCTTCGGCACCATGGCGGCGAAGGCGGTGGTACGCGACGTGGCGCGGGTCCAGGGCAAGTCCTACGGTCTCGCCGACCGGCTGTCGAAGATGATCCCGTTCGAAGTCGGCATGACCCTGGATAAGGCCTACGAGCAGGAAGAAATGCTCCGCGACTTCCTCAAGAGCGACGAGGAAGCCGCCGAGATCTGGGAGATGGCCCTCAAGCTGGAAGGCATCACCCGCGGTACCGGCAAGCACGCCGGTGGCGTGGTGATCGCGCCGACCAAGCTGACCGACTTCTCGCCGATCGCCTGCGACGAGGAAGGCGGCGGCCTGGTGACCCAGTTCGACAAGGACGACGTGGAGGCGGCCGGCCTGGTGAAGTTCGACTTCCTCGGCCTGCGGACCCTGACCATCATCAAGTGGGCGATGGAGATCATCAACCGCGAGCAGGCCAAGAAGGGCCTGGAGCCGGTGAACATCGACTTCATCCCGCTGGACGACAAGCCGACCTATTCGCTGCTGCAGAAGGCCGAGACCACTGCGGTGTTCCAGCTCGAATCGCGCGGCATGAAGGAGCTGATCAAGAAGCTCAAGCCGGACTGCCTGGAAGACCTCATCGCACTGGTGGCGCTGTTCCGCCCGGGTCCTCTGCAGTCGGGCATGGTGGACGACTTCATCAACCGCAAGCACGGTCGCGCCGAGCTGTCCTATCCGCACCCCGATTACCAGTACGCCGGCCTGGAGCCGGTGCTCAAGCCCACCTACGGCATCATCCTGTACCAGGAACAGGTGATGCAGATCGCCCAGGTCATGGCCGGCTATACCCTCGGTGGCGCGGACATGCTGCGCCGGGCGATGGGCAAGAAGAAGCCCGAGGAAATGGCCAAGCAGCGCGGCGGTTTCATCGAGGGTTGCAAGAACAACGGCATCGATGCCGACCTCGCGGGCAACATCTTCGACCTGGTGGAAAAATTCGCCGGCTACGGCTTCAACAAGTCGCACTCGGCAGCCTACGGCCTGGTCTCCTACCAGACCGCCTGGCTGAAGACCCACTTCCCGGCGCCGTTCATGGCCGCGGTACTCACCGCGGATATGCAGAACACCGACAAGGTGGTGACGCTGATCGAAGAATGCCGGCACATGAAGCTGCGCATCGTGGCGCCGGACGTGAACAACTCCGAGTTCCGCTTCACCGTCGACGACGATGGCCGGATCGTCTATGGCCTGGGCGCGATCAAGGGCGTCGGCGAGGGGCCGGTGGAGGCGATCACCGAATGCCGCGCCGAAGGCGGGCCGTTCAACACCCTGTTCGACTTCTGCGACCGCGTCGACCTGAAACGCATCAACAAGCGCACCCTGGAAGCGCTGATCCGCGCCGGTGCGCTGGATCGCCTGGGGCCGCACTACCACGACGAGCTAAAGGCCTACCAGGCTACCGTCGACCTCAACCGCGCCGTGCTGCTGGCGGCGATGGAGGAAGCGATCCAGGCCGCCGAGCAGACCGCGCGCAGCCACGACAGCGGGCACATGGACCTGTTCGGCGGAGTCTTCGCCGAGCCGGAGGCGGATGTCTACGCCAACCACCGCAAGGTCAAGGAGCTGACCCTCAAGGAACGCCTGAAGGGCGAGAAGGACACCCTCGGCCTGTACCTGACCGGCCATCCGATCGACGAGTACGAAGGCGAGGTGCGGCGCTTCGCCCGCCAGCGCATCGTCGAGCTGAAGCCGGCGCGCGATACGCAGACGGTGGCCGGGCTGATCGTCAACCTGCGGGTGATGAAGAACAAGAAGGGCGACAAGATGGGCTTCGTCACCCTCGACGACCGCTCCGGACGGATCGAGGCCTCGCTGTTCTCCGAAGCCTTCGCCGCGGCCCAGTCGCTGCTGCAGACCGACGCGCTGGTGGTGGTCGAGGGCGAGGTCAGCCAGGACGACTTCTCCGGCGGACTGCGCCTGCGCGCCAAGCGCGTGATGAGCCTGGAGGAGGCGCGTACCGGCCTGGCGGAGAGCCTGCGGATGAAGCTGCACGCCGACCTGTTGAAGGGCGATCGCCTGCGCTGGCTGGGCGAGCTGTTCAACCGCCATCGCGGTTCCTGCCCGATCACCCTGGACTACACCAGCGCCGACGCCAAGGCCCTGCTGCAGTTCGGCGAGAGCTGGCGGGTGGATCCGGCGGACGATCTGATCCAGGCATTGCGTGACCAGTTCGGGCGCGACAACGTCTTCCTCAATTATCGTTAATCGCGATGGGCGATAACGCCGTTGTTCCGCGCTCTGCGGCGGGAAAACGCGGATCGCCCTTGCTCCCGGCTCGACCCCTGGCGCCCGATCCCGTAAGGTAGGGCGCCAAACGGAAACGGCCCACTAGAATCTGCGCACGACGGAAGCCTATGAACCCGAACTTTCTTGATTTCGAACAGCCGATCGCCGACCTGCAAGCCAAGATCGAAGAGCTGCGCCTGGTGGGCAACGACAATGCGCTGAACATCAGCGACGAAATCTCGCGTCTGCAGGACAAGAGCAAGGCGCTCACCGAAAACATCTTCGGCAATCTGTCCAGTTGGCAGATCGCCCAGCTCGCGCGCCATCCCAAGCGTCCCTATACCCTCGACTACATCGGCTACCTGTTCAGCGATTTCGAGGAACTGCACGGCGACCGGCATTTCGCCGACGACCCGGCGATCGTCGGTGGCGTTGCCCGCCTCGACGGTTCCCCGGTGATGGTCATCGGCCACCAGAAAGGCCGCGAAGTCCGTGAGAAGGTCCGGCGCAACTTCGGCATGCCGCGTCCGGAAGGCTATCGCAAGGCCTGCCGCCTGATGGAAATGGCCGAACGCTTCAAGATGCCGATCCTCACCTTCATCGACACGCCCGGCGCCTACCCGGGCATCGATGCCGAGGAACGCGGCCAGAGCGAGGCGATCGCCTGGAACCTGCGGGTGATGGCGCGACTGAAGACGCCGATCATCGCCACCGTGATCGGCGAGGGCGGTTCCGGCGGCGCGCTGGCCATCGGTGTCTGCGACCAGTTGAACATGCTGCAATACTCCACCTATTCGGTGATCTCGCCGGAAGGCTGCGCCTCCATCCTCTGGAAGACCGCCGAGAAGGCGCCGGAAGCCGCCGAGGCCATGGGCATCACCGCCGAGCGCCTGAAAGGCCTGGGCATCGTCGACAAGGTCATCGACGAACCGCTGGGCGGCGCCCATCGCGATCCGGCGAGCATGGCCGAATCGATCCGTGGCGAACTGCTGGCGCAACTGAAGATGCTCCAGGGCCTGGAAATGGGTGAGTTGCTGGAGCGTCGTTACGACCGCCTGATGAGCTACGGCGCGCCGTAAGCCATCCGGCGCACTGGTACGATCGACAAGCCCGGCATTCGCCGGGCTTGTCGCATGAGGAGCGCAAGCATGCCGGCGGTGCCGCTCGAATCCCGTCTGTTACAGGCCCTGGCGCCCTGGCGCGAAGCGGGGGGCTGGTGCGTGGCGTTTTCCGGCGGGCTGGATTCCACGGTGTTGCTGCATCTGCTCGCCCAACTGGCCCGGAGCGAAGCCTTGCCGGCGCTGTCGGCGCTGCATGTCCACCATGGCTTGCAGGCTGCGGCGGACGGTTGGCCGGCGCACTGCCAGGTGGTCTGCCGGTCGCTGGGTATCCCGCTGCGGGTCGAGCGGGTGCAGGTCGCCGTTGGCGGCAGCATCGAGCAGGCGGCGCGCGACGCCCGCTATCGCGCATTCCAGGCGAACCTGGGCGAGGGACAGGTGCTGCTCACCGCGCAGCACCTCGACGACCAGGCCGAGACCCTGCTGTTCCGCCTGTTGCGTGGAGCGGGCCTGCGCGGCCTGGCGGCGATGCCGGCGAGCCGGCCGCTGGGCGGCGGCCGCCTGTGCCGACCCTTGCTCGGGGTTTCCCGCGCCGAACTGGAAGCCTATGCGCAGACGCACCGGCTGGACTGGGTGGAGGATCCTTCCAACCAGGATCCGCGCTTCTCGCGCAACTACCTGCGCCGGGAGATCATGCCGCGTCTCGCCTCCCACTGGCCGCAGGCCGTCGCCGGCATGGCGCGCTGCGCGGCGCATCTGCGCGAGGCCGAAGACCTGCTGGCTGAACTGGCCGCCATCGACCTCCGGGCCTGCCGCCAACCCTCGGAACTGGATTGGCCGGACTGGCTGGATCTGCCCCGGATCGCCCTGGAGCCTCTGCGCCGCCTCAGCGCTGCGCGCCAGCGCAACCTGCTGCGGGCCTGGCTGGGGCAGCTGACGCGGTTGCCGGACAGTGACCACTGGGCCGGCTGGGAGTCGTTGCGCGATGCCGGCGACGATGCCGACCCGATCTGGCGCCTGGAGAGCGGCGAGCTGCGTCGCGGCGCGGGGCGGATCTGGTGGTTGCCGGCGGACTGGCGGGCGGCGGCGGGACCGTTCGTCTGGGAGCGTCCCGCTCATCCATTGCTTCTTCCCGGCAATGGTCGGCTGGCGTTGCTCGGCGAGGTTCCGGCGGGGCCGTTGCGCGTCGACTACCGGCGGGGTGGGGAGGTGCTGGCCCTGGCCGGGCGCGGTCGCCGCGACCTCAAGCGATTGCTCAACGAAGCGGGCGTACCGAGCTTCCTGCGCGGTCGTTTGCCGCTGCTCTTCCGAGCCGACGAACTGCTCGCGGTGGCCAACATTCCTGGCCTGGACAGTCCCCGCGAGGGGGGCTGGCGACTGTCCTGGAGCCCGCCGACGAACGACCCGGGTTTGAGCTAGTAAGCCGTTTCCAGTAGACTACGCTCCCGTCTTGTACTGCTCCCGCCGATTCCCTCCGGAATCAGCAGGAGTTTGCTTTGCCCACGGATTTGTCCGTGGCGGGAGCTGGCCTCCCTTCTCCGAATCCCCGGCGGTTGATCCCGCCTAAACGCTGACTTCTAGGGTTTTTCATGACGCGCTACATCTTCGTCACGGGTGGTGTTGTTTCTTCATTGGGGAAAGGCATCGCTTCGGCTTCTCTGGCTGCGATCTTGGAAGCGCGTGGCCTGAAGATCACGATGCTCAAGCTGGACCCTTACATCAACGTGGACCCGGGCACCATGAGCCCGTTCCAGCACGGTGAGGTCTTCGTGACCCAGGACGGCGCCGAGACCGACCTGGACCTGGGCCATTACGAGCGCTTCGTTCGTACCACCATGACCCAGAACAACAACTTCACCACCGGCCGCGTCTACATGGACGTGTTGCGCAAGGAACGCCGCGGCGACTACCTGGGCGCCACCGTGCAGGTGATCCCGCACATCACCGACGAGATCAAGCGGCGCATCATCAAGGGCGCCGGCGATGCCGACGTCGCCCTGGTGGAGATCGGTGGCACCGTCGGCGACATCGAGTCGCAGCCGTTCCTCGAGGCGATCCGCCAACTGCGCGTCGAGATCGGCGCCAAGCGCGCGATGCTGATGCACCTGACCCTGGTCCCGTACATCGCCACCGCCGGCGAGACCAAGACCAAGCCGACCCAGCACTCGGTCAAGGAGCTGCGCTCCATTGGCCTACAACCGGACGTGCTGGTCTGCCGTTCCGACCACCCGATCGACGTCTCCTCGCGGCGCAAGATCGCGCTCTTCACCAACGTCGAGGAGCGCGCGGTGATCGCCCTGGAAGACGTCGACACCATCTACCGCATCCCGTCGGTGCTGCATGCCCAGGGCCTGGACGACATCGTCGTCGAGCGCTTCGGCCTGGAGTGCGGGCAGGCCGACCTGTCCGAATGGGACCGGGTGGTCGATGCCAAGCTCAACCCCGAGCGTGAAGTCACCATCGCCATGGTCGGCAAGTACATGGAACTGCTGGACGCGTACAAGTCGCTGATCGAGGCGATGACCCACGCCGGCATCCAGAGCCGCACCAAGGTCAACCTGCGCTACATCGACTCCGAAGACATCGAGCAGCAGGGCACCAGCCTGCTGGAAGGCGTCGACGCCATCCTGGTCCCGGGCGGCTTCGGCCTGCGCGGCGTGGAAGGCAAGATCAGCACCGTGCAGTACGCCCGCGAGAACAAGATTCCCTACCTGGGCATCTGCCTGGGCATGCAGGTCGCGGTCATCGAATACGCCCGCAACGTGCTCGGCTGGAGCGACGCCAACTCCACCGAGTTCGATAAGTCCAGCGGCCATCCGGTGGTCGGCCTGATCACCGAATGGCAGGACGCGACCGGCGCCACCGAGATCCGCACCGAAGCTTCCGACCTGGGCGGCACCATGCGCCTGGGCGCCCAGGAGTGCCAGCTGCAGACCGGCACCCTGGTGCACGACTGCTATGCCAAGGACGTGATCGTCGAGCGCCATCGCCATCGCTACGAAGTGAACAACAACCTGCTGCCGCAACTGGAACAGGCCGGCCTGAAGATTTCCGGCCGCTCCGGCGACGGCGCCCTGGTGGAAGTGGTCGAGGCCCCGGAGCATCCGTGGTTCGTCGCCTGCCAGTTCCACCCGGAGTTCACCTCCACACCGCGTGATGGCCACCCGCTGTTCAGCGGTTTCGTCAACGCCGCGCTGAAATATTCCGGGAAGGCCTGAGCATGGCACAGAAGATCGTTCGCGTCGGCGATATCCAGATCGGCAACGACCTGCCGTTCGTGCTGTTCGGCGGCATGAACGTGCTGGAGTCGCGCGACCTGGCCATGCAGGTCTGCGAAGAATACGTACGGGTTACCGAGAAACTCGGTATCCCCTATGTGTTCAAGGCCAGCTTCGACAAGGCCAACCGTTCCTCGATCCACTCGTTCCGTGGTCCGGGCCTGGAAGAGGGAATGAAGATCTTCGAAGAGATCAAGAAGACCTTCAAGGTACCGGTCATCACCGATGTCCACGAGCCGTTCCAGGCCCAGCCGGTGGCCGAGGTCTGCGACATCATCCAGCTGCCGGCCTTCCTCTCGCGACAGACCGACCTGGTGGTGGCGATGGCCAGGACCAACGCGGTGATCAATATCAAGAAGGCCCAGTTCCTCGCGCCCCAGGAGATGAAGCACATCCTGACCAAGTGCGAGGAAGCCGGTAACGACCGCCTGATCCTCTGCGAGCGCGGCTCCTCCTTCGGTTACAACAACCTGGTGGTCGACATGCTCGGCTTCGGCATCATGAAGCAGTTCGAGTACCCGGTATTCTTCGACGTCACCCACGCCCTGCAGATGCCTGGCGGTCGCGCGGACTCCGCCGGCGGCCGGCGCGCCCAGGTCACCGACCTGGCCAAGGCCGGGCTCAGCCAGAAGCTCGCCGGGCTGTTCCTCGAGGCCCATCCGGACCCCGAGCACGCCAAGTGCGACGGTCCGTGCGCGCTGCGCCTGAACAAACTCGAAGCCTTCCTGTCCCAGCTCAAGCAACTGGACGAGCTGATCAAGAGCTTTCCTGCAATCGAGACTGCCTAGTCTCCTCAGACCGCCCCGTTCATTCACTTCGGAGTGTTAACAAGAATGGCAAAGATCGTCGACATCAAGGGCCGTGAGGTCCTGGACTCCCGCGGCAACCCTACCGTTGAAGCGGACGTGATCCTGGACAACGGCATCGTCGGCAGCGCCTGCGCGCCTTCCGGTGCTTCCACCGGTTCCCGCGAGGCCCTCGAGCTGCGCGATGGCGACAAGAGCCGTTACCTGGGCAAGGGCGTGCTGAAAGCCGTGGCCAACATCAACGGCCCGATCCGCGACCTGCTGCTGGGCAAGGACGCGGCCGACCAGAAAGCCCTCGACCACGCGATGATCGAGCTGGACGGCACCGAGAACAAGGCCAAGCTGGGCGCCAACGCGATCCTCGCGGTGTCCCTGGCTGCCGCCAAGGCCGCCGCACAGGCCAAGGGCGTACCGCTGTACGCGCACATCGCCGACCTCAACGGCACTCCCGGCCAGTACTCCATGCCGGTGCCGATGATGAACATCATCAACGGCGGCGAGCATGCGGACAACAACGTCGATATCCAGGAATTCATGGTCCAGCCGGTCGGCGCGAAGAACTTCGCCGAGGCGCTGCGCATGGGCGCCGAGATCTTCCATCACCTCAAGGCCGTGCTGAAGGCCCGTGGCCTGAACACCGCCGTCGGTGATGAAGGCGGCTTCGCGCCGAACCTGTCGTCCAACGAAGACGCCCTGGCCGCCATCGCCGAGGCCGTCGAGAAGGCCGGCTACAAGCTGGGCGACGACGTGACCCTGGCCCTGGACTGCGCCTCCAGCGAGTTCTTCAAGGACGGCAAGTACGACCTGGAAGGCGAAGGCAAGGTATTCGACGCCGCCGGTTTCGCCGACTACCTGGCCGGCCTGACCCAGCGCTACCCGATCATCTCCATCGAGGACGGCATGGACGAGTCCGACTGGGCCGGCTGGAAAGGCCTGACCGACAAGATCGGCGCCAAGGTCCAACTGGTCGGCGACGACCTGTTCGTGACCAATACCAAGATCCTCAAGGAAGGCATCGAGAAGGGCATCGGCAATTCGATCCTGATCAAGTTCAACCAGATCGGTTCGCTCACCGAGACCCTGGAAGCCATCCAGATGGCCAAGGCCGCCGGCTATACCGCGGTGATCTCGCACCGCTCCGGCGAAACCGAGGACTCGACCATCGCCGACCTGGCCGTGGGTACCGCCGCCGGTCAGATCAAGACCGGTTCGCTGTGCCGCTCCGACCGCGTGTCCAAGTACAACCAGTTGCTGCGCATCGAAGAGCAACTGGGCGCCAAGGCGCCGTACCGTGGTCGCGCGGAATTCCGCGGCTGAGCCTAGTCTGGTACGGTGAAGGGGTGGCAAGAGCCACCCCTTTTCTTCTCAAGGAGTTCGAGGCTTGAGGTTACGTAGCCCCTACTGGCTGTTCGTGGTGCTGATCCTGGCGCTGGCGGGCCTGCAATATCGCCTGTGGGTCGGCGATGGCAGCCTGGCGCAGGTGCGCGACCTGCAGAAGCAGATCGCCGACCAGCATGGCGAGAACGAGCGCCTGCTGGAGCGCAACCGGATTCTCGAAGCCGAAGTCGCCGAGCTGAAGAAAGGCACCGAGACCGTCGAGGAGCGTGCGCGGCACGAGCTCGGCATGGTCAAGGACGGCGAAACCCTCTACCAGCTCGCCAAGTGAGCTGACGACCCTTCTCCCGATGACGACTTCCGACCTTCCCGCCTTCTGGACGGTGATCCCCGCCGCCGGCGTGGGTTCGCGCATGCGCGCCGACCGCCCGAAGCAATATCTCGATCTTGCCGGTCGCACCGTGATCGAGCGTACCCTCGATTGTTTCCTCGAACACCCGATGCTCAGGGGCCTGGTGGTCTGCCTGGCCGAGGACGATCCCTACTGGCCCGGGCTGGACTGCGCCGCCAGCCGGCATGTGCAGCGCGCCGCCGGGGGCGCCGAGCGCGCCGGCTCGGTGTTGAACGGCTTGCTGCGCCTGCTGGAGTTGGGGGCACAGGCCGACGACTGGGTGCTGGTGCATGACGCCGCGCGGCCGAACCTGACCCGCGGCGACCTCGACCGCCTGCTCGAAGAACTCGCCGAAGATCCGGTCGGCGGGCTGCTGGCGGTGCCGGCGAGGGACACTCTCAAGCGCTCCGACCGCGACGGCCGGGTCAGCGAAACCATCGACCGCTCGGTGGTCTGGCTGGCCTATACGCCGCAGATGTTCCGCCTCGGCGCCCTGCACCGGGCGCTGGCCGATGCGTTGGTGGCCGGCGTGGCGATCACCGACGAGGCTTCGGCGATGGAGTGGGCCGGCTATGCGCCGAAGCTGGTGGAAGGGCGCGCCGACAACCTGAAGATCACCACCCCGGAAGACCTGCTGCGCCTGCAGCGCAGTTTTCCGCACTGAACCCTGGCACAAGAAAGCCGCCCCGAGGGTCGGCTTTCTTGTCGTTGCAGGCTCGCTCGTTCAGCTTTCCAGCGGCACCTCTATGAGGAAGCGGAACAGCGCGCCATGCTGCTCCACCGCCAGGCATTTGTAGCCCTGGCGCTGGGTATCTTCGGGAATCCCGTGGACCGATTGCGAGCAGTCGGTGACCACTTCCAGGCGTTCGCCCGGCTGCATGGTCGCCAGGGTTTCCAGGGTGGCGATGGCGTTGTACGGGCAATGTTCGCCGCGCAGGTCAAGCGACAGGGTCGGTTTGTCGGTCTGGCTCATGGTTCGGTTTCCGCGGTCGGGTGAATC
Source organism: Pseudomonas sp. 20-5 (assembly GCF_056782835.1). Lineage (NCBI taxonomy): Bacteria > Pseudomonadati > Pseudomonadota > Gammaproteobacteria > Pseudomonadales > Pseudomonadaceae > Pseudomonas > Pseudomonas sp. 20-5. The sequence continues at coordinate 1,440,668 of NZ_CM165584.1, forward strand.
GGGAGGCGTTCAGTTGCACCAGCAGCAGGCACAGGGCCAGGCCGGCGAAGGTCAATAGCAGGCCGTTGCCGGGCCCGAAGCTTTCCAGCAGGTTGAGCTTGGGATAGGGCAGGGCGAGGCGGGTGCCCAACTGGTCCCAAAAGATCGCCACCAGGGTTCCGCCGATGACGTTGCCGATGCCGACCACCCAGAAGTGCACCTGGCCCTCCATCGAGCGGTACATCCAGCCGGTCTCGCAACCGCCGGCGAGGACGATGCCGATGCCGAAGAGAATGCCGCCGATGATCGCATTCGGGCCCATCCAGAAGATCTTCGGCGCGACGCCCAGGCGGATCGCGGCGAAGGTACCGATGCAGGCGGCCGCCATGCCGAGCAGGATGCCGAAGGCGGCGCGGGTCCGGCCGGTGGTCCAGAGGTCCCGTGCGGCACTGGTGAAGCAGATCTGCGCGCGCTCGATCAGGCCGCCGAACAGCAGGCCGAACAGGCAGGCCATGCCCAGCACCAGCGATACCTCGAAGCGCCAGGCGGCGAACAGCGCGGCGAGCGCCAGCACCGCCAGGCCCAGGCGGGCCTGCAGGCGTGCGTGTCGGGCCAGGCTTTCGGCGCTGGGCAGGGCGCTGGCCGTGGCGCCGACTTTCAGCGGTGTGCGCAGGAACGGCAGCAGGCTGATCTTCACGCCGATCCAGGCGCCGCCGACGGTGGCGAACATGAAGGCCCAGGCGTGCAGGGAAAACATCGGGATACCGGTGAAGAACGCCGCCAGGTTGCAGCCCATCGCCAGGCGCGCGCCGAAGCCGGCGACGATACCGCCGACCAGACCCTGCAGCAGGCGACGTTTGCTGGTCGGCCAGCGCAGGCTGACGTTGCCGGCCCAGAGGGCGCAGCACAGGGCGCCGAGGAACATGCCGATGATCATCACTCCGTCGATCCGGTCCAGCGGCGTGCCTTGAAGGCCGATCAGCCTGAAGTAGCTCCAGTCCTGTGGCTGGTAGCCGAACCAGGACAGCACGTGGCCGCCCCAGCGGGTGAATTCGCCGGTCACCGCCCAGAAGGTGCCGGTGAGCGCGAAGTAGTAGGCGGAGGCGACGCCGAGGGCGACCAGCGCCGGCAGCGGCGACCAGAACCTCACCAGGTAGCGTTGGCGAAACGCATTGAAGGCAGACATGCGACTTCCTTGAATCGATAGCGGATGGAACGGGAAACCGCCAAGTCTATCGCAGCGGTGAATCGCCTTACTGCTTCAGCGCAGGTTTTTCTCCCCGGCGAGTCCCGGATGGGATTGCGCCAGGCCTTCCTTGAGATAGTCCACCAGTTGCCTGACTTTCGGCGACAGGTGCCGCTGCTGCGGGTACAGCGCCCATACCGCGGTATTCGGCGGCTGGTGGCCTTCCAGCAGGGAGACCAGGCGGCCGCTGCGCAGATGCTCGATCACATAGTAGTCGGGCAGCTGGCACAGGCCGAAGCCGCGCAGGGCGGCGTCGAGCACCGCCTGGCCGCTGTTGCAGCGCCAGTTGCCCTGGACCCGGTGCTGGGTTTCCCGGCCGTCCTCGAGGAAGCTCCACAGGTCGCTGCTGCCGATCAGGCAGTTGAACTGGCCGAGTTCCGCCGGCGACTGCGGAGTGCCGTGGCGGCGCAGGTATTCCGGGGTGGCGCAGAGGTACATGACGCGTGGTGCCAACCGTGTGGCGACCAATCGCGAATCGCTCAGGCGGCCGAGGCGGATGGCCAGGTCGAAGCCCTCGTGGAGCAGGTCCAACTGGCGGTTGGACAGCTCGATGTCGACCCGCAGTTGCGGATAGTCGGCCATGAAGGCATTCACCAGCGGCACGATGAAACGTTCGCCGTAGGCTACCGCGCAGGTCATGCGCAGCAGGCCCTTGGGCTCCGCGGAGAGGTCGCTGACCGCGCGCAGGGCTTCGTCGCGGGCGTCCTGCAGGCGCTGGCAATGTTGCAGGAAGGTCTGTCCGGCTTCGCTCAGCGATACTCGCCGGGTGCTGCGGTAGAGCAGGCGGGTCTGCAGGCGCTCCTCCAGGCGGGCGACCTGGCGGCTGATGTGCGACGAGGAAACGCCCATGCGTTCGGCTGCCGCGGTGAACTGCCCGGTTTCGGCGACAGCGACGAATTCGTCGAGTCCTTCCCAGCGATTCATCTGGATTGTCCCTGTATGGCAATAATGTTTTGATTATTGCCTGATTATTCCTTGAAACGCGGTTTTCTACACTTTCCGTTTCAGTGGGTCGCTTAGCGGCCCGCCGGCTTCCATCGTTCAGGAGTTCCCAGATGATCAAGTCCCGTGCCGCCGTCGCCTTCGCCCCCAACAAGCCGTTGGAAATCGTCGAGGTGGATGTGGCGCCGCCGCAGAAGGGCGAGGTACTGGTGCGCATCGTCGCCACCGGCGTCTGCCATACCGACGCGTACACCCTGTCCGGCCAGGATTCCGAGGGGGTGTTCCCGTGCATCCTGGGCCACGAAGGTGGCGGTATCGTCGAAGCGGTGGGCGAGGGCGTGACCTCCCTGCAGGTGGGCGACCATGTCATCCCGCTCTACACCGCCGAGTGCGGCAAGTGCAAATTCTGCCTGTCCGGCAAGACCAACCTCTGCCAGGCCGTACGCGCCACCCAGGGCAAGGGCCTGATGCCCGACGGCACCAGCCGTTTCTCCTACAAGGGCGAGCCGGTCTTCCACTACATGGGCTGCTCGACCTTCTCCGAATACACCGTGCTGCCGGAAATCTCCCTGGCGAAGATTCCCAAGGATGCCCCGCTGGAGAAGGTCTGCCTGCTTGGCTGCGGCGTCACCACCGGGATCGGCGCCGTGCTGAACACCGCCAAGGTGGAAGAGGGCGCTACCGTTGCCATCTTCGGCCTGGGCGGCATCGGCCTGGCAGCGATCATCGGGGCGAAGATGGCCAAGGCCGCGCGCATCATCGCGGTCGACATCAACCCGGGCAAGTTCGATATCGCCAGGGAACTGGGCGCCACCGACTTCATCAATCCGAAGGACTACGACAAGCCGATCCAGGACGTCATCGTCGAACTGACCGATGGCGGCGTCGACTACTCCTTCGAGTGCGTCGGCAACGTGCAGTTGATGCGCGCCGCGCTGGAATGCTGCCACAAGGGCTGGGGCGAGTCGGTGATCATCGGTGTCGCCGGTGCCGGCCAGGAAATCAGCACTCGGCCGTTCCAACTGGTCACCGGCCGCGTCTGGCGCGGTTCGGCGTTCGGCGGGGTGCGCGGGCGCAGCGAGTTGCCGAGCTATGTCGAGAAGGCGCAGAAGGGCGAGATCCCGCTGGATACCTTCATCACCCACACCATGGGGCTGGAGGACATCAACGAGGCCTTCGAGCTGATGCACGAAGGCAAGAGCATCCGCACCGTCATTCATTACTGACAAGCCGTCGCGGCGGGCCCTGCGGCTCGCCACGACCGTTTCACGGAGGTCACGTGAAGGATTCCCTCGAACTGATCGGCAGCCAGAAGACCTTCGGCGGCTGGCACCAGCGTTACCGTCATTTTTCCCGGACCCTGAACTGCGAGATGGTCTTCGCCATCTACCTGCCGCCCCAGGCCGAGCCGGAGGCGGCGCTGCCGGCCCTGTACTGGCTGTCCGGGCTGACCTGTACCGACGAGAACTTCATGCAGAAGGCCGGCGCCCAGCGGGTCGCCGCCGAACTGGGATTGGTACTGGTGGCGCCGGATACCAGCCCGCGCGGCAGCGGTGTCCCCGGCGATCCCGACGGCGCCTGGGACTTCGGCCTGGGCGCAGGCTTCTACCTGAACGCCACGCAGGAGCCCTGGGCCGCGCACTACCGCATGCACGACTACGTGGTGCACGAGTTGCCGGCGCTGATCGAGGCGCATTTCCCGGTGTCCCGGCGGCGCGGCATCAGCGGGCACTCGATGGGTGGGCATGGCGCGCTGGTTTGCGCGCTGCGCAACCCGGGGCGCTACCTGTCGCTGTCGGCCTTCGCGCCGATCTGCCATCCGAGCGATTGTCCCTGGGGCCAGAAGGCGTTCTCCCGCTACCTGGGCGAGGACCCGGCGGCCTGGCGCGAGTGGGATGCCTGTGCGTTGCTCGAGGGTGCGTCCGAACGCTTGCCGATCCTGGTCGACCAGGGCGAGCGCGACGACTTCCTCGCCGTCCAGCTCAAGCCGGAAGCGCTACGCAATGCGGCGGACAAGGCCGGCCACCCGCTGGAGCTGCGTCTGCAACCAGGCTACGACCACAGCTACTACTTCATCGCCAGTTTCATCGAGGATCACCTGCGCCATCATGCCGGGGTTCTCAACGGTTGATCCGCGATACCTGAAGCCTGTCCCGATCCGGGGTAGAATCACGCCCTGATTCCAACCAGGGCGTTTTTTCATGCGAATTGGCCATGGCTACGACGTGCATCGCTTCGGCGAGGGCGACTTCATCACCCTCGGCGGTGTGCGCATTCCCCACAAACATGGGCTGGTCGCCCACTCCGACGGCGACGTGCTGCTGCACGCCTTGTCCGATGCGCTGCTCGGCGCGGCGGCGCTGGGCGACATCGGCAAGCACTTCCCGGACACCGACCCGCGGTTCAAGGGCGCCGACAGTCGCGCGCTGCTGCGACACGTGGTCGCCATCGTCGCCGAGAAGGGCTGGAAGGTCGGCAACGTCGACGCCACCATCGTCGCCCAGGCGCCGAAGATGGCGCCGCACATCGAGACCATGCGCGGGTTGATCGCCGAGGACCTCGGCGTCGCGGTCGACCAGGTCAACGTCAAGGCCACCACTACCGAGCGGCTAGGTTTCACCGGACGCGAAGAGGGCATTGCTGTACATGCGGTCGCTTTGCTGATGGCCCGATGAGCGTTCTCGGCGAACTCGACCTGCTCGGGCCGCGCGCCCATGGGGCAGCCTGCGGCGAGGCGGTGCTCAAGGCCGTGGCCGAGGACTTCCAGGTCGACGAGGTGCTGGACATTCCCCTCAGCGGTGAAGGCGAGCACCTCTGGTTGTGGGTGGAAAAGCGCGGATTGAACACCGAGGAGGCGGCCCGTCGCCTCGGCCGCGCCGCCGGCGTGCAGCAGAAGAACGTCAGCTACGCCGGGTTGAAGGACCGCCAGGCCCTGACCCGGCAATGGTTCAGCCTGCACCTGCCGGGCAAGGCCGATCCCGACCTGGGTGCAGCCGAGGGCGCGGACCTGCGGATTCTTCGCTGCACCCGTCATTCGCGCAAGTTGCAGCGAGGCGCGCATGCCGCCAACGGCTTCACCCTGCGTCTGACCGGGCTGCGGGCGGAGCGTGCCCTTCTCGACGCGCGCTTGGAACGTATCGCCGCGGACGGCGTGCCCAATTATTTCGGCCTGCAACGCTTCGGCCACGGCGGCGGCAACCTGGTCGACGCGCGCAGTTGCGCGGAACAGGACCTGCTGCCGGCGAACCGCAACCTGCGTTCGCGCTTCCTTTCCGCCGGGCGCAGCTACCTGTTCAATCGCCTGCTCGCCGAGCGGGTCGCGGAGGGTAGCTGGAACCGGGCAGCGGTCGGTGACCTGCTGGCCTTCACCGACAGCCGCAGCTTTTTCCTCGCTGGCGAGGAAGAATGCCGCGATGCCCGTCTGGCCGCCCTCGACCTGCACCCCACCGGACCGCTCTGGGGCGAGGGCGATCCGCCGAGCGGCGCCGGCGTCCTCGAACGCGAGCTGGCCCTGGCCGGGCGCGAGCCGGCGCTCTGCCGCTGGCTGGCGAAGGCGGGCATGGCGCACGAACGGCGCATCCTGCGGCTCCCCATCCAGGGGCTGGCGTGGCATTATCCCGAACCTGATGTTCTGCAACTGGAATTCGTCCTGCCGGCCGGTTGTTTCGCCACCGTAGTGGTGCGTGAAATCCTCGACCTGGTACCGACAGGGCAGACGGAAAACCCATGCGCATACTGATTGCCAACGACGACGGGGTGACCGCACCCGGTATCGCCGCGCTTTACGACGCGCTGGCGGATCATGCCGATTGCGTAGTGATCGCCCCCGACCAGGACAAGAGCGGCGCCAGCAGTTCCCTGACGCTGGACCGCCCGCTGCACCCGCAGCGCCTGGACAACGGATTCATCAGCCTCAACGGCACGCCGACCGACTGCGTGCACCTGGGCCTGAACGGCTTGCTGGAGGAATTGCCGGACATGGTGGTCTCGGGTATCAACCTGGGCGCCAACCTCGGCGATGACGTCCTCTATTCCGGTACCGTGGCGGCGGCCATCGAAGGGCGCTTCCTGAAGGGGCCGGCCTTCGCCTTCTCGCTGGTCTCGCGGTTGACGGACAACCTGCCCACCGCCATGCACTTCGCCCGCCTGCTGGTCTCCGCCCACGAGCGCCTGGCCGTGCCGCCGCGTACCGTGCTCAACGTCAATATCCCGAACCTGCCGCTGGATCGCGTACGTGGTATCCAACTGACCCGCCTCGGGCACCGCGCCCGTGCCGCCGCACCGGTGAAGGTGGTCAATCCGCGCGGCAAGGAAGGCTACTGGATCGCCGCGGCCGGCGATGCCGAGGATGGCGGGCCGGGGACGGATTTCCACGCGATCATGCAAGGCTACGTGTCGATCACTCCGTTGCAGCTGGACCGTACCTTCCACGAAGCCTTCGGCGGCCTCGACGAGTGGCTGGGAGGACTGACGTGATGTCCGAAGACCTGCATCGCCGGGGTATCGGCATGACCTCCCAGCGTACCCGAGAGCGCCTGATCCAGCGCCTGTACGAAGAAGGCCTGTCCAACGCCCACGTGCTCGAGGTGATCCGCCGCACGCCGCGTCATCTGTTCGTCGACGAGGCGCTCTCGCATCGCGCCTACGAAGACACCGCCCTGCCGATCGGCCACAACCAGACCATTTCCCAGCCATTCATGGTGGCGCGGATGACCGAGTTGCTGCTGGCGGCCGGCCCGCTGGACAAGGTCATGGAGATCGGTACCGGGTCCGGCTACCAGACCGCGGTGCTGGCGCAACTGGTCGAGCGGGTCTTCTCTGTCGAGCGGATCCAGGCGTTGCAGGACAAGGCCAAGGAGCGTCTTGCGGAGCTAAACCTGCGTAATGTTGTCTTTCGTTGGGGCGATGGCTGGGAGGGCTGGTCGGCGTTGGCTCCCTACAATGGAATCATCGTCACCGCGGCGGCCACGGAAGTCCCGCAGTCGTTGCTGGACCAGTTGGCCCCGGGGGGCCGTCTGGTGATCCCGGTCGGTGGCGGCGAGGTCCAGCAACTGATGCTGATCGTCCGCACCGAGGACGGGTTCAGCCGCCAGGTACTCGACTCGGTACGTTTCGTCCCGCTGCTCAACGGCCCGATCGCCTGAGCCGGCGGCCGGCGTCGCCGGCCCGATTGAACGAAAGCGAAGAAGATGGATAAGGGGGAAGGATTGAGGCTAGCAGCGACCCTGCGGCAATGGACTCGGCTCTACGGTGGCTGCCACCTGTTGCTCGGGGCCGTCGTCTGTTCCCTTCTCGCCGCCTGTTCGTCGTCGCCTCCCGGCGGGGTCAAGGTCGTCGATCGCAACGGTTCCGCGCCTGCCGCTGCGCGGCGTACGCCGGTCACCAGCGGGCAGTACATCGTGCGCCGCGGCGACACCCTGTATTCCATTGCCTTCCGCTTCGGCTGGGACTGGAAAGCCCTGGCCGCGCGCAATGGCATCGCGCCGCCCTATACCATCCAGGTCGGTCAAGCTATCCAATTTGGTGGGCGGGCATCGACGCAACCGTCCGTCGCGAAAAACACGCCGGTCGTCGCTGCGCCCGTGGCGACCAAGCCTACCCCGGTTCCACCCGCAGTTAGTACGTCGGTACCTGCCAAGCCCGCACCGGCTCCGGCCTCGACCACGACCCCACCCAGCAGCGGCGCGACTCCCGTCGTCGCGGGGCCTGCGGTGGGGGGGTGGGCATGGCCTGCGAGCGGTACTCTGATCGGCCGTTTTGCCTCAAACGGAAGTTTGAATAAAGGGATTGATATAGCCGGTCAATTGGGCCAGCCTGTCCTGGCTGCGTCTGGTGGGACCGTTGTATACGCCGGTAGTGGTTTGCGGGGCTACGGCGAGTTGGTCATCATCAAACACAACGAGACCTACGTGAGTGCCTACGGTCACAACCGCAGGCTGCTGGTGCGGGAAGGGCAACAGGTCAAGGTAGGGCAATCGATTGCCGAGATGGGCTCCACAGGAACCGATCGGGTGAAGCTGCACTTCGAGATTCGCCGCCAGGGTAAGCCTGTCGATCCACTGCAATATTTGCCACGTCGCTGACCGGGAGTTCGCCCGCCCACATCATGTAGGTGAGCGGGTCCGGGCGTGTCCAGCGGGAAAGGAATCGCCCGGGCTTGAGTCGAACTCATGCAAGGGATAACGACATGGCACTCAAAAAAGAAGGGCCGGAGTTTGACCACGATGATGAAGTGCTCCTCCTGGAGCCCGGCATCATGCTGGACGAGTCGTCTGCCGACGAGCAGCCTTCTCCCCGGGCAACTCCAAAAGCCACCACTTCCTTCTCTTCCAAACAACACAAGCACATCGACTACACGCGCGCGTTGGACGCAACGCAGCTGTATCTCAACGAAATCGGTTTCTCGCCCCTGTTGACGCCCGAAGAGGAAGTCCACTTCGCTCGTCTGGCGCAGAAGGGCGATCCCGCTGGTCGGAAGCGGATGATCGAGAGCAACCTGCGGTTGGTGGTGAAGATCGCCCGGCGCTATGTCAATCGCGGACTGTCCCTGCTCGACCTGATCGAGGAAGGCAACCTAGGCCTGATCCGCGCCGTGGAGAAGTTCGATCCGGAGCGCGGATTCCGGTTCTCGACCTACGCCACCTGGTGGATCCGCCAGACCATCGAACGGGCCATCATGAACCAGACCCGGACCATTCGCTTGCCGATCCATGTGGTCAAGGAGCTCAACGTCTACCTGCGTGCGGCGCGGGAACTGACCCACAAGCTCGACCACGAACCTTCCCCCGAAGAAATCGCCAACCTGCTGGAGAAGCCGGTCGCCGAGGTCAAGCGCATGCTCGGCCTGAACGAACGGGTGACTTCGGTGGACGTCTCTCTTGGTCCGGACTCGGACAAGACCCTGCTGGATACGCTCACCGACGATCGCCCCACCGACCCGTGCGAGCTGCTGCAGGATGACGATCTCAGCGAAAGCATCGACCAGTGGCTGACGGAACTCACCGACAAGCAGCGTGAGGTGGTGATTCGCCGCTTCGGCTTGCGCGGGCACGAAAGCAGCACGCTGGAAGAGGTCGGCCAGGAAATCGGCCTGACCCGCGAGCGGGTTCGTCAGATCCAGGTCGAGGCGCTGAAGCGCCTGCGGGAGATCCTGGAGAAGAATGGCCTGTCGAGTGACGCGCTGTTCCAGTGACGGAAAACCTTAGACCCACTGAAGACCCGGCGTTCGCCGGGTTTTTTGTGTCTGCTCTTGTAAGCATTAACTTACACGGCGTGTGAGCCTAAGTAGATAAATGCCCGGGAGGTTTGCCAAAAACGCTCGGTGAATTTAAGTAACTTATTGAAATTAAAGGAATATATTTTTCTAAAATGGCTGCCGAAGAAGCTTCGCTGGGTTTTCTGGCAGGTTGCGGGAGCACAGGGAATCGCTAATATCACTCCTGCGTACAGGGAACGCGCAACCCCGAAGGATCGGGGAAGGGACGTCGCCAGGGAGGCGATTCATCAGGATGATGACGAGGGACTGAAGAGTGGGCGGGGTAATACCCCGCCCCTTTTTTTGCCTGCCGTTTTACTCGTCGCCAAAGAAAAGGCCCGCTGATTGCGGGCCTTGGCGTATCAGCGCTCCAGATGCTGGAGCTTGCCGGCGACGCCGTCCCATTCCTCGGCGTCGGGCAGGGCATCCTTCTTCTCGGTGATGTTCGGCCAGACTTCCGCCAGCTCGCTGTTCAGCTCGATGAATTCCTGCATGTTCTCCGGCACTTCGTCTTCGGAGAAAATCGCCTGGGCCGGACATTCGGGCTCGCACAGGGCGCAGTCGATGCACTCGTCCGGATGGATGACCAGGAAGTTGGGTCCTTCGTAGAAGCAGTCTACCGGGCAGACTTCCACGCAGTCGGTGTATTTGCACTTGATGCAGTTGTCGGTGACGACGAAGGTCATTTTCTAGTTCTCTCCTCAGGCGGGCGGCTAAGCGCGCGCGATTCTAGCAGCTTGTGCGGTAGTCCGTCAGACCCGCATCTTCCATGCATATAACAGATCGAGAGCTTGCCGCGGGCTGATATCGTCGGGATTGATCCTCGACAATTCATCGATCACCGGGTGCGGCAGGCTGGCGAACAGGTCGCTCTGCATCGGCGAGGCGGGCTTGCCGCTCTGCTGGCTCGGCATCTCGTGCGGCAGGCTGGTGGTTTCCAGGCGCTTGAGGTGTTCGCGGGCGCGCTGGATTACCGGGGCCGGCACGCCGGCCAACTGGGCCACCGCGAGGCCGTAGCTCTGGCTCGCCGGTCCCGGCAGTACATGGTGCAGGAACACGATGCGTTCATTGTGCTCGGTCGCGTTCAGGTGCACGTTGGCTACCGCGGGCTGGCTTTCCGGCAGTACGGTCAGTTCGAAATAGTGGGTGGCGAACAGGGTGAAGGCGCGAGTCCGGGCCAGGTCCTCGGCCGCTGCCCAGGCCAGCGACAGGCCGTCGAAGGTGCTGGTGCCGCGGCCGACCTCATCCATCAGCACCAGGCTCTTGTCGGTGGCGTTGTGCAGGATGTTGGCGGTTTCGCTCATCTCCACCATGAAGGTCGAGCGGCCGCCGGCAAGGTCGTCGGACGAGCCGATGCGGGTGAAGATGCGGTCCACCAGGGACAGCTCGCAGCGTGCAGCCGGAACGAAGCTGCCGATGTGCGCAAGCAGCACGATCAGCGCGGTTTGCCGCATGTAGGTGGATTTGCCGCCCATGTTCGGACCGGTGATCACCAGCATCCGGGTGTCGGCATCCAGCGCCAGGTCGTTGGCCACGAACGGTGTCTCCAGCACCTGCTCGACCACCGGATGGCGGCCTTGCTCGATGTGCAGGCAGGTGTGTTCGACGAACCGCGGGCGATTCAGGTCGAGGTTCAGCGCGCGTTCGGCGAGATTCGCCAGCACGTCCAGTTCCGCCAGCGCCGAGGCGCTGTCCTGGAGCGGAGCGAGGTGGCCGATCAGGCGTTCCAGCAGCTCTTCGTAGAGCGCCTTCTCGCGGGCCAGGGCGCGGCTCTGGGCCGACAGCGCCTTGTCCTCGAAGGCCTTCAGTTCCGGCGTGATGAAGCGCTCGGCGCCTTTCAGGGTCTGCCGGCGGATGTAGTCGGCCGGCGCCTGTTCGGCCTGCACCCGTGGCAGCTCGATGAAGTAGCCATGGATGCGGTTGTAGCCGACCTTCAGGTTGGGCAGGCCGGTGCGGGCCTTCTCGCGCGCTTCCAGGTCCATCAGGAATTGCCCGGCGTTTTCGCTCAGCGCCTGCAGCTCGTCCAGCTCGGCGTCATAGCCGGTCTTGATCACGCCACCGTCGCGGATCACCGCTGGCGGGTTGTCGATGATCGCCTTGGCCAGCAGTTCGGCGAGTTCGGGATAGGTGCCGATGGTGGTGGCCAGCGCCTGCAGGTGCGGCGCTTCCAGTTCGGTCATGGCGTTCTGCAGGTCCGGCAGCGCCGCCAGCGCGTCGCGCAGGCGCGCCAGGTCGCGAGGGCGGGCGTTGCGCAGGCCGATGCGGGCGAGGATGCGTTCGAGGTCGCCGATTTCCTTGAGCTGCGGTTGCAGGTTCTCGAAGCGGTAGCGTTCCAGCAGGCAGGCGATGGACTCCTGGCGGGCTTCCAGTACCGCGCGGTCACGCAACGGACGGTTCAGCCAGCGGCTCATCAGGCGGCTGGCCATGGCGGTCTGGCAGCGGTCGACCACCGATTGCAGGGTGTTCTCGCGGCCACCGCTGAGGTTGATATCCAGCTCCAGGTTGCGGCGGCTGGCACCGTCGAGGATCACCGTGTCATCGAGGCGGTCGTGGCGCAGGCTGCGCAGGTGCGGCAGGGCGGTACGCTGGGTTTCCTTGGCGTAGGCGAGCAGGCAGCCGGCGGCGCCGATGGCCAGGGTCAGGTTCTGGCAGCCGAAGCCTTTCAGGTCCTGGGTGCCGAATTGCTGGCAGAGGCTCTTGTGCGCCGAGTCGCGATCGAAGTCCCATGGCGCGCGGCGACGTACGCCGCGGCGCTTCTCCGCCGGCAGGCCCTGTGGCCAGTCGTCGGGAATCAGCAGCTCGGCCGGGTTGAGGCGCTCCAGTTCGGCCAGCAGGGTTTCCCAGCCTTTTATCTCCTGGACGCTGAAGCGGCCGCTGGTGATGTCCAGCACGGCGAGGCCGAACAGGCGCTCGTCGCCGAGGATCGCCGCCAGCAGGTTGTCGCGGCGTTCGTCGAGCAGCGCCTCGTCGCTCACCGTGCCGGGGGTGATGATCCGCACCACCTGGCGCTCCACCGGCCCCTTGCTGGTGGCCGGGTCGCCGATCTGCTCGCAGATCGCCACCGACTCGCCGAGCTTGACCAGCTTGGCCAGGTAGCCCTCCGCGGAATGGAAGGGAATGCCTGCCATCGGGATCGCCTTGCCGCCGGACTGGCCGCGTGCGGTCAGGGTGATGTCGAGCAGTTTGGCGGCCTTCTTCGCGTCCTCGTAGAACAGCTCGTAGAAGTCGCCCATGCGATAGAACATCAATTGGTCGGGGTGCTGATGCTTCAGTTTGAAGTACTGCTGCATCATCGGCGTGTGCTGGGAGAGGTCGGTCATACGGGCCTTCGGAAGCGGGCTTTGGACGGTGCAAAAGAGGGTAATGTTAACCCGATTCGCCGGCCTGTGTCGGGTCCGTTCGGAACCGGCGCGGACCCTCAGGTCCGCGCCTGTGCGGGCTGCTTTCAGCGTGCCGCGGTATAGCTGGCGCCGAGCTTCTGCCGACCGTCGGGCAGGTTGATCTGCGCCGGGTCGAGACGCCAGACCCGCGCCGCGGCGATGTCGCCGAGGAGCAGGCTGTAGGTCGGGTCGAACGAAGTGCTGGAGAAGATCAGGTAGTCCTCGTTCACCGGCGCGGCGTCGGAATTGTCGCCCTGGCAGTGGTTGAGCGGCAGGATCGCCGGGGTGCCGGGCGGGCTGTTGGGTACGACCATGGCCAACTGGTCGTTGCCGGCCGGCTGGGTACGCGAGAGGAAGTAGGCGGTGTAGTCGCGTACCACCGGGTAATAGTCGCGGCCCCCCGCGGCCGGGGTGGCGAGGGCGCTGACCTGGCCGTTCTCCAGGTTCCTGCGCACCACCCGCAGGCTGTCGCCGGCTCCTGTCGCGTAGACCACGTACTTGCCTGAGGGTGTGAGGAACGGCATCGACTCCTCGGTGCTCCAGCCGTCGCCGGTCACGGCTTTCCAGGCGCTCACGCCGACGCTGCCATCGCCATTGAAGACCAGGGTGGCGAGGCGGATGTCGCCCTCGTGCTTGAGCACGACCTGGCGGCCGTCGAAGGAGAACTTCGGATCCTCGTTGCGACCGCCGATGGCCGCGGTCAGGTTGCTCGGCGCCTGGGTACCGCCGATGGCCCAGGCGAACACGTGCCAGGCGCCATTCTGGCGGCCCATGAAGGTCAGGTAGCGGCCGTCCGGGGAGAAATGCGCATTCATCGGGTCCTCGATGTTCCAGCCGGGCTGGTTGAGCTGGCGGGTGCTCTTGCTCTTGAAATCGTGCAGGTAGAGGTTCGAGGAGCCGTCCCCGTACTCCATATAGCTGTGGTAGACCAGGCGCCCGCCGAGCGCGGGCAGGCTGCTGGCGGGTTGCAGGGCCAGGTTGGCGGTGCAGGCCGCATGGGCGGGGAGGCTGGCAACGGGGGAGAGGAGCAGGGCGAGGGAGAGCAGAGAGACCTTGAGTGGCGCGATGTTCATGGGGTGCCTTTCCTTGGACGGTGATGGAACACGCATGTTCGCGCATTCGCTGCCTTCGCGCGGTTGCGCTTGTCCGAAAGCTGCTTCTGAATGGAAAAGCCGATGGTGTAGGGTAGTCCCTTTCCGTTTCTACTCTGGAGAACAGTGATGACCCTGATGGAGTCCGACCTGACCGCACTGGCCGCCCGCCTCGGCGAAAGCCTTCGTTACCTGGGCGAGCAGGTCAGCACGGCGGAATCCTGCACCGGTGGCGGCATCGCCGAGGCGATCACCCGCATCCCGGGGAGTTCGGGCTGGTTCGAGGCTGGCTACGTGACCTACTCGAACCGCCAGAAGACCCTCCAGTTGGAGGTGCCCGAGTCGCTGTTCCCGGCAGTCGGCGCGGTCAGCCGGGAAGTGGTCGAGGCCATGGTGCGCGGCGCCCAGCGGCACAGCGGGGCGCGTTTCGCGGTGGCGGTGAGCGGTGTCGCCGGGCCCGACGGCGGCTCGCCGGAAAAGCCGGTAGGCACGGTCTGGCTGGCCTGGGCCGACGGCGAGCGGCTGGTCAGTGAGCGCTGCCAGTTCAACGGCGACCGCGACGCCGTGCGCCGGCAGACGGTGGCGACCGCGCTGACCGGCCTGCTGCGCATGAGCAACGGCGAGAACCCGGGCTAGCCGCGCCTGCGGGCAACCGTTCGGAACATTCTTCCCGTCGGGGGTAGGCGAGCGACTTGCCCTGTGGAATAATACTGTCTACTTATACAGTTGTTCGTGGCCGTCCGGCCGCCCTGACTTCGCGAGGACTTCAATGGACGAGAACAAGAAGCGCGCCCTGGCCGCGGCCCTGGGACAGATCGAACGCCAATTCGGCAAAGGCGCGGTCATGCGCATGGGCGACCATGAGCGCCAGGCGATCCCGGCCATCTCCACCGGCTCCCTGGGTCTGGACATCGCCCTCGGCATCGGCGGCCTGCCCAAGGGCCGGATCGTCGAGATCTACGGTCCGGAATCCTCGGGCAAGACCACCCTGACCCTCTCGGTGATCGCCGAGGCCCAGAAACAGGGCGCCACCTGTGCCTTCGTCGACGCCGAGCACGCGCTCGATCCCGACTATGCCGGCAAGCTGGGCGTCAACGTCGACGACCTGCTGGTCTCCCAGCCGGACACCGGCGAGCAGGCCCTGGAAATCACCGACATGCTGGTGCGCTCCAACGCGGTCGACGTGATCATCGTCGACTCCGTGGCCGCGCTGGTACCCAAGGCCGAGATCGAAGGCGAGATGGGCGACGCCCACGTCGGCCTGCAGGCACGCCTGATGTCCCAGGCGCTGCGCAAGATCACCGGCAATATCAAGAACGCCAACTGCCTGGTCATCTTCATCAACCAGATCCGCATGAAGATCGGCGTCATGTTCGGCAACCCGGAAACCACCACCGGCGGTAACGCACTGAAGTTCTACGCCTCGGTCCGCCTGGACATCCGTCGTACCGGCGCGGTGAAGGAAGGCGACGAGGTGGTGGGTAGCGAAACCCGCGTCAAGGTGGTGAAGAACAAGGTTTCCCCGCCGTTCCGCCAGGCCGAGTTCCAGATCCTCTACGGTAAGGGCATCTACCGTACCGGCGAGATCATCGATCTGGGCGTGCAATTGGGCCTGGTCGAGAAGTCCGGCGCCTGGTACAGCTACCAGGGCAGCAAGATCGGCCAGGGCAAGGCGAACGCCGCCAAGTACCTGGAAGACAATCCGGAAATCGGTTCGGTACTGGAGAAGACCATTCGCGACCAGTTGCTGGCCAAGAGCGGCCCGGTGAAGGCCGACGCCGAAGAAGTGGCTGACGCCGAAGCCGATTGAGGCCAATGGCGATCGTGCTCGATACGCCCGTCGCCGTGCGGCGGGCGGCCATGGATCTGCTGGCGCGCCGTGAGCACGGGCGCGCCGAGCTTTCCCGCAAGTTGCGCCAGCGTGGCGCGTCTGCCGAGTTGATCGATCCTGCCCTCGACCGCCTGGCCGAGGAAGGTCTGCTCGACGAATCCCGCTATCTCGAAAGCTTCATCGCCAGTCGCGCCCGTAGCGGCCATGGGCCGTTGCGCATCCGTGAGGAACTGGCGCAACGCGGTCTGCCGCGCGCCGATATCGAAAGGGCGCTGGGTGCCTGCGAGGTCGACTGGAGTGCGCAATTGCGTGAGGTCTGGCGCCGCAAGTTCGCCCGCCTGCCGCAGGACGCCAGGGAAAAGGCCCAGCAGGGCCGCTTCCTGGCGTACCGGGGTTACTCCATGGAGTCGATCAGCCGCCTGTTGAACGGCCGCAGCGACGATTGAGCGCGTGCCGGAGCGGCAGCTTCAGTCCCAGTTTTCCGGCAGGTTGATGTAGTCCAGCAATTCCCGCAGCCGCCCCTGGTCGCGCCCGTTGAACACGAAGGCGAGGCGGGTCAGGTTGCGGAACTCCGGTTCGTCCTGTTCCTGCTCGCTGTCGGCCTGCTGCTGGAAGCCGCCGCTCAGGCAGAGGCTGGCGAAGTGTTCGTGCAGGTGCGCCAGCGCGGCTTCGTTCAGGGCGTGGTTCAGGCGAATCACGAAAGTGCCTTTCAGCCAGCGGCTGGAGTGGAAATTGCGGTAGAACTGGGCGATTTCCTTCACCGCGTCTTCGGCCGAATGCACCAGGCGCATCAGGCGCATGTCGGCCGGCAAGATATAGTGATTCTCCAGCAACTGTTCCTGCATGAACTCCAGGGCGTGTTCCCAGTAGCGGCCGCCCGGCTGGTCGAGCAGCACGATCGGCACCAGCGGACTCTTGCCGGTCTGTACCAGGGTCAGCACTTCCAGTGCCTCGTCTAGGGTGCCGAAGCCGCCGGGGCAGAGCACCAGGGCGTCGGCTTCCTTGACGAAGAACAGCTTGCGCAGGAAGAAAAAGTGGAACGACAGCAGGTTGCCGCTGCCGTCCACCGTATGGTTGGCGTGCTGCTCGAAGGGCAGGGTGATGTTGAAGCCCAGGCTGTTCTCCAGCCCGGCGCCTTCGTGGGCGGCGGCCATGATGCCGCCGCCGGCGCCGGTGATCACCATCAGGTCGTAGCGGGCCAGTTCCTCGCCCAGCTTGCGCGCCAGGGCATAGACCGGATGTTCGACTGGCGTGCGCGCCGAGCCGAACACGGTGACCTTGCGTCGCCGCTTGAACTGCTCGAGGACGCTGAAGGCATGCTCCATCTCGCGCAGGGTCTGCAGCATGATCTTGGCGTCCCAGCGGTTGCGGTCGGCCTGGGCCATGCGCGTCACGGTGAAGAGCATCTCGCGGTAGAGCGCGAGATTGGGGCTGTCGCCGGGAGCCGCAAGGGCCGCCAGTTCGTCGACCTTCCGCGCCAGGTCGGTGCCGCTGGTCTGGAAGTGCCGGGAAAGATAGTCATCAGCTTCGTAGGGCATTCGCATACTCCTTCTACAACCACCCTGGACAGGCGGTCATCCGCATACTGCCACGGACTGCGTGACAGTTGCGGACGGCGGCTCAGATCTCGATGCGTTCGCCGGGCTCCGGTATCTCGGCATCCCAGTCGAGACGCTCGCGGATCGCGCCCTGCAGCGCTTCCATCTTTTCCCGCTCGCCATGTATCAGGTATAGCGCTGGACGGTGGGCGAAGTGACCGACCCAGTCGAGCAGCTGCGATTGCCCGGCGTGGGCGGAGAAGCCGCCGAGGGTATGGATCTGCGCCTTGACCGCGATGCGCTGGTGGAACACGCGAACCGCGCTGGCGCCGTCGACGATGTTGCGGCCCAGGGTGCCGCGCGCCTGGAAGCCGGGGAATACCACATGGCATTCCGGGCGCCAGAGGTTGTGCTTGAAGTGATGGACGATACGGCCGCCGGTGCACATGCCGCTGCCGGCGATGATGACCGCGCCGCTCTTGATCCGGTTGATCGCCATCGACTCGTCGGCGCTGCGGGTGACGCGCAGCACCGGCAGCCATTCCTCCAGGCGGGTGGTGCCGGTGCCGCGAATGTACTCGCGGTCGCGGTCGTCGAACTCGTTGCTGTGGCGCAGGTAGATGCCATTGGCACGGGCGGCCATCGGGCTGTCGAGGAATACCGCCTGTTGCGGCAGGCGGCCCTCCTGGTAGAAGCGGCCGAGGTAGTAGAGCAGGTCCTGGGTGCGACCGACGGCGAACGACGGGATCAGCACGTTGCCGCCGTCGCGATGCGCCTGGTCGAGAATTGCCGCCAGTTCCTCCAGGGTGTCGTTGCTGTCGCGGTGATCGCGATCGCCGTAGGTGGATTCGAGCATCACCACGTCGGCCCGGCTCAGCGGCGAGGGCGCTCGCATCAACGGCGAGCAGGTGTTGCCGAGGTCGCCGGAAAACACCAGGCGGCGCGGTTGCACCTGGTCGTGGAATTGCACTTCGACGATCGACGAGCCGAGGATGTGCCCGGCGTTGTGAAAGGTCACCCGCACGCCACGAGCGACCGCCACGGTGCTGCCGAGGCTGATCGGCCGGCGCAGCTTGAGCGCGCGTTCGGTGTCGGCCTGGGTATACAGCGGCTTGATGCTCGGCTTGCCGATCCGGTTGCGCCAGCGGTTCTCCCACTCGGCGTCCTTTTCCTGGATGTGCGCGGAGTCCAGCAGCATGAGTTCCAGCAGTTCGCAGGTGGCCTCGGTGGCGAAGATCGGGCCCTTGAAGCCCTCGGCCGCCAGGCGCGGCAGCAGGCCGCTGTGGTCCAGGTGGGCGTGGGAGATGACCACCGCGTCGATGCTCGCGGGATCGAAGGGGAAGGGCGCGCGGTTGCCGTTGTCTGCTTCGCGGCGCCCCTGGCGCATGCCGCATTCGAGCAGGACCTTCACGCCATCGAGGGTTTCCAGCAGATAACAGGAGCCAGTGACCTCCTGGGCGGCGCCTAGAAACGTCAGTGATGCCATCGAGCCTCCTCCGTCAGAGCTCTGTCGACACCCCGATACCTTTCGGGGATCGTGGAATGCCATGGAACCTTCGTACAGGGCCAGGGTGAACGAATCGGGGGCGGGGAGCTTGATGCAGGTCAGCGCCCTTTGCCGTGTGCTGCCTAGACTGCAAGGCACCACTAGGGAGGCTACCCACCATGAGTCAGATTCTGCCCAGTCAGGACGAGTTGCTTGCCCATGCGGCGGCCGAGCCGGCGTTTGCCGCGTGGCTGCAAGGCCATGGTCCGCTCCAGCATAGCGCAGAGACCCGCGCCGCCGTGTTCCGCACCGCTCATCAATTGGTCCAAGCCGGGCTGCAACCGGACCTGGCCAGCGTCTACCAGCTGTTCCGCGCCCTCGACCGGCTGACCGCCAGCGCCCTGCGCATCGTCGTGCACATGACCTACGCCCGGCGCATCCGCCTGGACGGCCAGCCGTTGCAGGCCGAGGATTTCAAGACACAGCCCGAGGGCCACACCGGCGGAGCCCTGAACATGGTCCCGGCCTACGCCGGCTATCTGGCACTCAACGTCCTGACCGGCAAGACTCGCGCCTGGCTGATGGGCCAGGGCCATTGCGTGGCCGCCATCGACGCGCTGAACGTCCTCACCGGCAACCTGCACCCGGAGCAGGAGCGCGCCTATGCCGACGGCGAGGAAGGGCTGAACCGCTTGCTGCAGGACTTCTACGGCTACGCCCAGGCCCCCAACGGCGCACCGGCGGCGCCACTGGGCAGCCACGTGAATCCGCATACCGCCGGCGGTATCGCCGAGGGCGGCTACCTCGGCTTCGCCGAATTGCAGTACGCGCACATGCCGCTGCCCGGCGAGGCCCTGGTGGCGTTCCTCTCCGATGGTGCCGCCGAGGAACAGCGCGGCAGCGACTGGATTCCGCGCTGGTGGCGAGCCGAGGATTGCGGGGCGGCGCTGCCGGTGATGATCGCCAATGGCCGGCGCATCGAGCAGCGCACCGAACTGGGCACCCATGAGGGGCTGGAGGGCTTCAAGCTGCACCTGCGCCGCTGCGGCTTCGATCCGATCAGCTTCGATGGGCGCGACCCGGCCGCCTTCGTCTGTACGCTCTGGGAGATGGAGCAGCGCCTGGAGCGGCGCGTGCAGGAGAAGAACAGCGGCATCCTCCGCTACCCGCTGCCGATTCCCTACGGCATCGCCGAGACGGTCAAGGGCTTCGGCTTCTATGGCGCCGGCAGCAACGCCGCGCACAACCTGCCGCTGCCGGGCAATCCGCATAACGACGAACAGGCCCGGCAACTGTTCAACCAGCATGCAAATGAACTCTGGGTCGAGCCTGAGGCTCTCGAATTGGCCCGCCGGCTGTTCGCCGAGCAGCGCGGCGAGCGTCCCCTCGAACGGGACAACCCGCTGGCCCTGCGCCATCCCATCGAACCGATCATCCCGCCGCTTCGCTATCGCGACGACGCGTGCTCGCCGATGGCCGCGCTGGACCGCTTCTATACCGAACTGGTGGAGGCCAACCCCGACCTGCGCGCCCGGGTCGGCAATCCCGACGAATTGGCCAGCAACCGCCTCGGCGGCGTGCTCAAGGCGCTCAAGCATCGGGTCAGCGAGCCGGAGAGCGAACTGGAATCGGTGAGCGGTCGGGTCATCACCGCGCTCAACGAGGAGGCGGTGGTGTCCGCCTGCCTGGCCAACCAGGGCGGACTCAACCTGGTTGCCAGCTACGAGGCGTTCTGCGTGAAGATGCTCGGCGCGGTGCGCCAGACCCTGATCTTCGCCCGCCAGCAGAAGGAAGTCGGGCGTCCGGCCGGCTGGCTGGGCTGGCCGCTGGTCGCTACTTCGCATACCTGGGAGAACGGCAAGAACCAGCAGTCGCACCAGGACACCACCTTCTGCGAGGCCCTGCTTGGCGAGATGACCGACATGGTCCGGGTGCTCTTCCCGGCCGATCACAACAGCGCCCTGGCGCTGCTACCGACGATCTACCGCAGCCGGGGGCAACTGGCCTGCCTGGTGATCCCCAAGCGCGACCGGCCGATGGTGTTCGACGCCGTCCAGGCCGAGCGCCTGGCCCGCGACGGCGCGATCCTGGTCGAGGAGCGCTGCGGCTCCGATCCGCTGCTGCTGATCGCCAACGGCAGCTACCAGCTCGAACAGATGCGCCGCGCCGCGCAGCGCCTGGCCGAGGCCGGGCAGGCCTACCGGCTGGTCTACCTGCAGGAGCCGGGACGCTTCCGCGCGCCGCGCGATCGCTGGGAGGTCGAGGCGGTGGCCGACGAGGCGCTGGTGGAACGACTGTTCCCGGATAGCCATGAGCGCCGCGTGCTACTCACCCATATGCGCGCGGAAGTGGCGCGCGGTCATCTTTGGCCGATCCTGCCGGATGCCCGGCGCACCTCGGTACTCGGCTATCGCAACCGCGGCGGCACCCTCGACGAGGCGGGTATGCAGTTCGCCAACCGCGCCTGCTGGGGCAACGTGCTGGCGGCTTGCGCCCGCTTGATGGAGGTCCCGCGCACCGCGCTGCTGACCCCGGAGGAAGCGGCGGCGGTGGCCGGCAAGGGCGATCCGGCGTTGTTGCGCTGAGTTCGGCAGGGCGGATAACGTCTGTGGCGTTATTCGCCCTGCCGAACGGGGGCGGGTGTCTGGTGAAGGCAGGGTATGGGCAGGGTATCGGCGGATAGCGTCGGCGACGTCATTCGCCTACGGAGCGGGGGGACGAAGCGGCTTGAGCAGCCCGTCCAGCCCGTCGATCTTCAGTTCCAGGGTCAACTGCATCAGCCGCCCGAGTTCACCAGGCGGGAAGCCTTTCTTGTAGAACCACAGCAGGTACTCCTCCGGCAGGTCGACCAGCATCCGTCCCTGGTACTTGCCGAACGGCATCGGCGTCCTGGCGATCTTCAGCAGATGCTGCTTGTCCAGCATGGCGACCGCGCGGCGCGCTTACTTCTTGCCCTGGATGCGGCAGCTGCCGGCATCGAAGCGTTCGGTGGCGACCGGCTGGTTGGTCTTGTACTCGGTGAAGCTGTAGGTGAGGATCGCGCCGCGGGCGAGCAACTGGCGATAGCCGGTGTTGCTGCACACGCTATCGCCGAGCTGGCTGCGCACGCTGTCCGGGTTGGAGCGCATGCGCTCGGCGTGGCTGGCGCGTACGCTGAGGTGATTGATCAACTGGTTGCCTTCGACGGTGTAGCCCTGGTCGAGGATGTCTTCGTTGATGGCGCGGGGAGTGCCTACGCTGCTTTCCTTGGCCACTTTCTCCAGCATCTTGCTCAGTTCGAAATCCTTGAGCGAGGCGGCATGGGCGGCGGTGGGCAGGACGAAACAAAGGGCAAGGGCCATGAAGCGCGACATCGAAGATCTCCTGGGGCAATAAGCGGATTCGACCGATGGAGGGGGCGAATTGTTTCCGTCGGCCCATTCCCGGGACGGACGGTGGCGAATGGGCGCCATGTTACCGCGTTCGGGGCGGGGCACGGAAACGCAAAAGGGCGACCGAGGGTCGCCCTTTCGTCGATAGCGGTGCGGATCAGCGCAGCTTGATCTCTGTCCAGAGCTTGTTCAGGGCGCGTCGCTGGCGCGAGTTCAGGTCCTTCAGCGGCTCCAGCCTGGCCTGGGTGGTGGCGTCCGGGAACAGGGCGGCGAGCGTCTTGATTTCCGGCCTGATGAAGGGCAGGGCGGCGGCGTTGGGCGTGCCGGTACCGATCTGGTTGGTCAGCTCGGAAGCGTTCCGACCGTCGAGCATGAAGTCGATGAAGCGGTAGGCCAGGTCAGGGTTCTTCGAGCCCTTGTGGATCACCATGTTGTCGATGGCCAGCACCGCGCCCTGGCGGGGCAGGGCGAAGTCGACCTTGAAGGCGCGGCCGGCAGCCTCCGCGTCGGCCCTGGCCTGGTACATGTCGCTGGAGTAGCCATGGGCGACCCAGATGTTGCCCAGGGTCAGCTCCTTGATATAGCTCGACGAGTTGAACGCGGCCCAGTACGGCTTGGCCGCGAGGATCAGCGCCTGGGCTTCCTTCCAGTGCTGCGGGTCGGTGTCGTTGGCGGAGTGACCGAGGTACTTCAGGGCGGCGCCGAACAGTTCCTGCGGGTCGTCCATCACCGTGACCCTGCCCTTGATCTTCTCCAGGACCGCCGGGTCGAAGATCACCGACCAGTCGGCGGGGTCGATGCCCAGTTTGTCCAGCTCGGTCTTGTTGTAGCCGACCAGGGTGGTGGTGAAGGCGTAGGGCAGGGAATAGCGGTTGCCCTTGTCGAAATCCTTGTCGAGGTAGCCCGCGGCCTCGTTGCTCAGGTTCGCCAGGCGACTCTTGTCCAGCTCCAGCAGGTCGCCCTTGCGGATCAGCGCCTCGACCGCGTTCTGGGTCGGGATGATCACGTCGTAGCCGCTGGCCCCGGCGGCCAGCTTGGCCATCATTTCCTCGGTGCCGGAATAGAACTCCTGCACCAGCTCGCAGCCACATTGCTGCTCGAAGCGTTTCAGCGTGTCCTCGGCGATGTAGTCGTTCCAGTTGAACAGATACAGCTTCTCGGCGGCGGTGGCCTGGGCGGCTCCTGCCATGAGGGTTGCGACGAGCAACAGCTTTTTCATCATGGTTCCTTGTTACGGGGTGGCAGGGCTCCGGAAACCGGAGCAGGGCAAGGCCGCGGGCCTCTCCGGGAGGCACGCGGGTTTCGGCGGATCAATGGCCCTTGATGGCGCTGGGGGAGAGTTTCGAGGCGATCACGATCAGCACCAGGGTGAGCAGCATCAGCAGGGTGGAGACGGCGTTCACTTCGGGCGTCACGGCGATCTTGATCATGGTGTAGATCTGCGTCGGCAGGGTGGCGAAGCCGCCGCCGGCGGTGAAGAAGGTGATCACGAAGTCGTCGATGGACAGGGTGAAGGCCATCAGCGCGCCGGCGACGATGCCCGGCATGATCAGCGGCAGGGTCACCAGGTGGAAGCTCTGCCAGGGCGTGGCACCGAGGTCGCGGGCCGCCTCGGTGAGGCTTTCGTCCATGCCCGACATGCGCGCCTGCACCACCAGGGCGACGAAGCCGACCGAGAAGGTGATGTGCGCGAGGGTCACCGAGAGCATGCCCAGGCTCATGTTCAGGCCGATGAAGAAGATCACCAGCGAGACCCCCATCAGGAGTTCCGGAATGGCGATCGGGGTCAGCACCAGCAGGGGCAGCACGCGCAGCTTGAAGCGATGCAGGGCGACCCCGGCGAGGGTGCCGAGCAGGGTCGCCACGCTGGCCGAAACCAGCGCGATGACCAGCGAGTTGGCGGCGGCCTGGAGCATGTCGCGGTTGCCGAACAGCTTGCGGTACCAGTCCAGGGTGAAGCCCACCCACTCGGCGTTCAGCCGCGAGTCGTTGAAGGAGTACAGCACCACGATCACCAGCGGTACGTAGAGAAACAGGTACACCAGCGCGGTGGCGCTCCAGAGCAGGTAGGGCCTACGCATGGGCGCCTCCCTTGCGGGCGCGCGCGGCGCCCATGCCGAGGGCGACCAGCAGCAGGATGCAGCCGGTCAGGGCGATCGACAGCGCGCTGCCGAACGGCCAGTCGCGGGAGTCGAGGAACTGGCTCTTGATCAGGTTGCCGATCATGATGCCGTCGGTACCGCCGACCAGGTCGGGGATGGCGAACATTCCCAGCACCGGGATGAATACCAGTGCCGCGCCGGCGGCCACGCCCGGCAGCGAGAGCGGGAAGGTCACCCGCCAGAAGCGTTGCCAACGACCGGCGCCGAGGTCCTGGGCGGCGTCCAGCAGGGCCGGGTCGTGTTTCTCCAGGTTGGCGTAGAGCGGCAGGATCATGAACGGCAGGTGCACGTAGACCATGCACAGGATCACCGCGAACGGGGTGAACATCAGGCTGATCGGCTGCGCGCCGAACAGGTCCAGCGTGGCGTTGATCCCGCGGGTCAGGGCACCGGACGGCGAGAGGATGATCATCCAGGCGTAGACGCGTACCAGCAGGTTGCTCCAGAACGGCAGGATCACCAGCAGGATCAGCAGGTTGCGCCACTTCGCCGGGGCCCGGGCGAGGGTGGTCGCCACCGGGTAGGCGAGCAGCAGGCAGGCCAGGGTGGTGACCAGGGCGTAGCCGAAGGATTTGACGAACAGTTGCAGGTACACCCAGCTCTCGGTGAGCCGGGTGTAGTTCTCCACGCTGAGGTCGTAGACGGTCTGCCCGTCCTCGCTGTACATCCAGGGCGCCAGGCCGCCGTAGTCGCCGGGAAAGCGGAACGAGGCGAACAGCATGATCAGCGCCGGAACCAGGAAGAAGAACAGCAGATACGCTTGCGGCGGCCAGACCAGCAGCCACTTGCCGAGGTTCTTTCTCATCGTCTCAGGCCCTGACCAGATGGCCGGCATCGAAGCGCCAGGCGGCTTCCACCGCGTCGCCCACCTCGAAGAACTTGGCTCGGCCGGGCGTGGCGTTGGGCAGCAGGGTTTCCAGGCGCTCGCCGTTCTCCAGCTCGACGATGTACAGGGTCACGTCGCCCAGGTAGAGCAGTTCGGCGACGCGACCGCGGAAGTGCACCTCGTCGCTGTCGGCGGTGACGCTCTGCGCCAGGCGGATCTTCTCCGGCCGCAGGGTCAGCACGCAGGCCTCGCCGGGCTGGGCGTCGAAGGATTTCAGCGCCTGGACCTCGCCCAGGCCCCTGAGGTCGATGCGCACGCGTTCGCCGTCGACCGCCTCGACCGTGGCGTCGAGCAGGTTGCACTGGCCGATGAAGTCGGCGACGAAACGACTGCGCGGGAAGCTGTAGATGGTTTCCGGGGCGTCCAGTTGCTCCACCCGGCCCTGGTTCATCACCGCGATGCGGTGCGACAGCGCCAGGGCTTCGCCCTGATCGTGGGTGACATAGACGAAGGTGATGCCGACGTCCTTCTGCAGGTTGATCAGTTCGATCTGCATTTCTTCGCGCAGCTTGGCGTCCAGCGCCGACAGCGGTTCGTCGAGCAGCAGCAGGCGCGGCCGGTTGACCAGCGCGCGGGCGATCGCCACGCGCTGGCGCTGGCCGCCGGAAAGTTGTGTCGGCATGCGCCCGCCCTTGTCCGCCAGGCGCACGTCCTTCAGGGCCTGTTCGACGCGGGCGTCGATCTCGCTCTTCGCCACTCCGGCCATCTTCAGCGGGAAGGCGATGTTCTGCGCCACGCTCATGTGCGGGAACAGCGCGTAGCTCTGGAACACCGTATGCACCGGGCGCTTCTCCGGCTCGACGCCGGCGAGGTCCTGGCCGTTGAGGCGGATCTCGCCGCTGTCCGGCTGGTCGAAGCCGGCGAGCATGCGCAGGAGGGTGGTCTTGCCGCACCCGGAAGGGCCGAGGAGGGTGAAGAATTCGCCGGTGTTGATCGTCAGGCTGACATTGTCGACGGCGGTGAAGTCGCCGAAGCGGCGGGTCACGTTGCGGATCTCGAGCAAGGGGGGCGTCACTCGTCTGGAGAGGCAGTAAGGTCAGCGGGCGGAGCCGGCTGCCCGGTGTCGAAAAAGGGGGCGGATTATAGGGATCGCATCCCGCTCTAACTAGACGTCTGAGGCCCCTGTGAAGAATTTTTTTTCGCGGCCTCGGAAGTTGTCCGACAAAGCAGGAGCCACGCGGGCTCTGATAGAATTTCGCGGTCGCTTTCCAGCCCGTATCCTCGAGTCTTCGATGTTCCTTCGCCCGTCCTTTCCGTATCGGGAGCCTGCCCGATGAGCCATGCCGTTTCCCGCTTGCGCCAGGAGCGCCTGGCGCGCAGCCTGAAACCCTTCGTCGCGCGCGGTTCGCGCATGCCGCGCTGCGAAGGCTGTCGGCTGCTGCCGAGCTATTGCATGTGCGCCTGGCGGCCGCGGGTCGAGGCGCGCGCCGGCATGTGCCTGGTCATGCACGACATCGAGGCGCTGAAACCGACCAACACCGGCTGGCTGATCGCCGATACCGTGGCCGACACCTTCGCCTTCGGCTGGTCGCGCACCGAGGTCGACCCGCGCTTGCTGGAGTTGCTGGCCGACCCGCAGTGGCAGCCATACCTGGTGTTCCCCGGCGAATATGTGGCGGCGGAGCGGGTGGTGAACGAGGTCGCCCCGCTGGTGGAAGGCAAGCGACCGCTGTTCATCCTGCTCGACGCGACCTGGACCGAGGCGCGCAAGATGTTCCGCAAGAGTCCCTACCTGGAGCCGTTCCCGGTGCTCAGCCTGCTGCCCGAGCAGCTCTCGCGCTATCGCCTGCGTCGCTCGACCCGTGGCGAGCACCTGTGCACCGCCGAAGTGGCGGCGCTGTGCCTGGAGCTGGCTGGCGACGAGGCCGCGGGCGAGGCGCTCGGCGCCTACCTGGAGGTGTTCAGCGAGCGCTACCTGGGCGCCAAGCGGCACATTCCGCTGGACGAGGCCAGCCCGGCGCACCGTGCCCTGGCGCCGTTCCGTGGCTGAGTGTCAGGCCGGGCGCGCTTCGGCGGCGAGCTTGCGCGGCCACAACTGCGCCACCAGCATGCCCGCCAGCATCAGCGCGCAACCGAAATAGCCGCGCAGGTGCAGGGTCTCGGCGAGGAACAGGGCGCCGGCGATGGCGGCGAACACCGCTTCCAGGGACAGGATGATCGCCGCATGGGAAGCGATGGCGTGCTTCTGCGCCACCACCTGCAGGGTGAAGCCGGTGCCGACGCCGAGCAGGCCGCCGTATAGCAGGGCGGGACCGGCCTGGACGATGGCGTCCCAGTGGATTTCCTCGAAGACCAGTGCCAGCAGCAGGCTGACCGCCGCGCAGGTGGCGAACTGCAGGAAGGCCAGGCGGATCGGGTCGTAGCGGCTGGCGAACAGGCCTACCAGCAGGACGTGCGCGCCCCAGACCACCGCGCCGGCCAGTTGCAGCCAGTCGCCGGAGGCGACCTGGAAGCTCGGGCCGATGCTCAGCAGGGCCATGCCGAGCACCGCCAGCGACGCCCCCAGCCAGGTGCCCGCGCCGGTGCGCTGGCCGAACAGCAGGCCGAGCAACGGCACGACGATCACGTAGAGCCCGGTGATGAAGCCGGAGTTGGTCACGCTGGTGAACAGCAGGCCGACCTGCTGCAGGTTGATCCCGGTGGTCAGGGCGACGCCGAGGATCACACCGGCGAGCAACTGTCCGCGATTGAAGGGTTGCGCGCCGTCGCGTCGCGAGCGCAGCATCAGCAGTGGCACCAGCACCAGGGCACCGAGGACGAAGCGCAGGCCGGTATAGAGGAACGGCCCGATGGCGTCCATCCCCAGGCGCTGGGCGACGAACGACACCCCCCAGATCATGGCGGTGATCAGCATCAGGACATCGGCACGCAGGGCTTGGCTTCGCATGGCTCGCTCGACGGGGCGGGGAGGGTCCGCCACTCTGCCAGCAAGCCGGGGTGTTTGAAAAGACGAACGCGGTGTACGAGGTATCCCTCATTCGGCTTGACCGGTCCGCCCTCGGTCGGCATCCTGAGCGCCGCCTCGGCTGGGCCGAACAAACTAGGACATGTCATGGCTTCTTACGAGATCCTGATCGCCGACGATCACCCCCTGTTTCGCAGCGCTTTGCACCAGGCCCTCACCCTCGGGCTGGGCCCCGACGTGCGCCTGGTGGAAGCCGCCAGCATCGCCGAACTGGAAGCGCGGCTGAACGAGAAGGCCGATTGGGATCTGGTCCTGCTGGACCTCAACATGCCGGGGGCCTATGGCTTCTCCGGCCTGGTGCTGTTGCGCGGGCAATACCCGCAGGTGCCGGTGGTGATGATCTCGGCACAGGAGGAGGCCGCGGTGGTGCAGCGCTCCCGCGAGTTCGGCGCCAGCGGCTTCATACCCAAGTCCAGTCCGCTGGAAACCCTGCAGCAGGCGGTGCGCGCGGTGCTCGACGGGGACACCTGGTGGCCGCCGCAGGATGCCGCCGCCGAAGCCCTCAGCGAGGAGGCCAAGGCCGCCAGCGCCGGGCTCGCCAGCCTCACCCCGCAACAGTTCAGGGTACTCACCATGGTCTGCGAAGGGTTGCTGAACAAGCAGATCGCCTACGACCTGAACGTTTCCGAGGCGACGGTGAAGGCCCACGTCACGGCGATCTTCCGCAAGCTCAACGTGCGCACCCGGACCCAGGCCGCGCTGCTGCTGCAACAAATGGAGACGGTTCCCGCTTCTCATTGAGAGACGGCTTAACGCTTTTTTGACCAGCCGGCGGCTAGACTGCCGGCCTTCCGAATCGATGAGAACCCGACGTGTCGCCTTCCCCCTTCAAAGGCCAGACCGGCCTCAAGCGTATCCTCAACGCCACCGGCTATTCCCTCGCAGGTTTCCTCGCCGCCTTCCGCGGTGAAGCCGCCTTCCGCCAACTGGTGCTGCTCAACGTGGTGCTGATCCCGGTGGCCTTCCTCCTCGACGTCAGTCGCGGCGAACGCGCGCTGATGATCGCGGTGTGCCTGCTGGCGCTGATCGTCGAGCTGCTCAACTCGGCGATCGAGGCCACCGTCGACCGCGTCTCGCTGGAACGCCACCCCCTGTCGAAGAATGCCAAGGACATGGGCAGCGCCGCGCAGTTCGTGGCCCTCACCGTGATCACCGTGACCTGGGCGACCATCCTGCTGGGCTGATCTACGCGGACATGAAAAAGCCGGAGGCAGCGATGCCTCCGGCTTTTTCTTGCGTGCGAGGGCGGCGGCTCAGGCCGCCGCGTCGAAGCTGTCGGCCCGCGCCATGTTCCACATGCGCTCGTAGAACTCGCCCTCGATCTTGCCGGAAAGCAGTTCGCCCGGCTTGAGGAAGTAGTGCAGCTGCGAGAACAGGCGGATCTCGGTGTCGGTGATGCGTCGCACCAGGTGCTTGGCTTCGAGCTGCGAGGGATGTTCCAGGCCCGCCGCGGCGAGCATCTCGGCCAGGCCCTTGAGGGTGTTGCGATGGAAGTTGCGCACCCGCTCGGCCTTGTCCGGCACCACCAGCGCGCGCTGGCGCAGCGGGTCCTGGGTGGCGACGCCGGTCGGGCACTTGTTGGTATGGCAGCTCTGCGACTGGATGCAGCCGATGGCGAACATGAAGCCGCGCGCCGAGTTGGCCCAATCCGCGCCGGTGGCCAGGACGCTGGCGATATCGAAGGCGCTGACGATCTTGCCGCTGGCGCCGACCTTGATCTTGTCGCGCAGGTTGAGGCCGACCAGGGTGTTGTGGACGAACAGCAGGCCTTCGCGCAGCGGCACGCCGATATGGTCGGTGAACTCCAGCGGCGCCGCGCCGGTGCCGCCTTCCTTGCCGTCGACGACGATGAAGTCGGGGAGGATGCCGGTCTCCAGCATGGCCTTGGCGATGCCCATGAACTCCCATGGATGGCCCAGGCAGAACTTGAAGCCGACCGGCTTGCCGCCGGACAGTTCGCGCAGCTGGGCGATGAACTGCATCAGCTCGATCGGCGTGGAGAAGGCGCTGTGGCGCGACGGCGAAACGCAATCCTCACCCATCGGCACGCCACGGGTGGCGGCGATCTCGGGGGTGACCTTGTGCTTGGGCAGGATACCGCCGTGTCCCGGCTTGGCGCCCTGGCTGAGCTTGATCTCGATCATCTTCACCTGCGGGTCGAGGGCCTGGGCGGCGAAGCGCTCAGGGTCGAACTTGCCATCGCGGGTGCGGCACCCGAAGTAGCCGCTGCCCAGTTCCCAGACCAGGTCGCCGCCGTTCTCGCGGTGATAGGGACTGATGCTGCCCTCGCCGGTGTCGTGGTAGAAGTTGCCCATCTGCGCGCCACGGTTCAGCGAGCGAATGGCGTTGGCGCTGAGGGCGCCGAAACTCATCGCCGAGACGTTGAACAGCGAAGCGGAGTACGGCTTGCTGCATTGTGGCCCGCCGATGTCGACGCGGAACTCGCAGGGATCGCTGAGCGGCGCCGGACGCATCGAGTGGCTGATGAATTCGTAGCCGGCGGTGTACACGTCGATCAGGGTGCCGAAGGGCTTCTCCGAGCTTTCGTTCTTCGCCCGCGAGTAGACCAGCGAGCGCTGGGCGCGGGAGAAGGGCAGGGCGTCGCCGTCGGCTTCCAGCAGGTACTGGCGGATCTCCGGGCGGATGCCTTCCACCAGATAGCGGATGTTGCCCAGGATCGGATAGTTGCGGCGCACCGCGTGGGGCGTCTGGATCAGGTCGAACAGGCCGAGCAGGCTCAGGGCCACGCCCAGTAGGGTGAACGGCCAGAGCCATTCGGTGCTGCCGAGGAACGGCAGGCTGACCAAGGTGAACAGGGCGATACAGGCGAAAAACGCATAGCGACTGAGTAGCGACAGATTCATCATGTCTCCAATCTTCAGGCTTCGGTTCAAAATGGTAGTCACCTTCTTCGAGGCGTCTACGACGGGTTCCCCCCGCGCTAACCAAGCGCTGATTATGGGAAACAAACGGGGATAGAAAGCAAGCTAATAATTGTGTCTGGATGGTCGAGCAGCCGAATGGTCGCCGGGAACTCTTTCCGGAGTTGCGAATTATTCTTATCGGAGTAATATGTAACTATATAACATTATGTAGGAGGCATCCCCATGAAACCCGGCATCCATCCCGAATACCGTCCCGTCCTGTTCCATGACACCTCGGCCGACGTGTACTTCCTGATCGGCTCCACCGCGGAGACCGACAAGACCCATACCCATACCGACGGCAAGACCTATCCCTACGTGACGCTGGACGTTTCCAGCGCCTCGCACCCGGTCTACACCGGCGAACAGCGCAAGACCAAGAGCGAAGGCCGCGTGGCCGGGTTCAACAAGCGTTTCGCCGGCTTCGTCGGCGGCAAGGGGGCCTGATGAAAGTCCTCGCCTCGCTGAAACAGGCCAAGCTGCGCCATCGCGATTGCCAGGTGGTGAAGCGCCGTGGCCGGCTCTACGTGATCTGCAAGTCGAATCCGCGCTTCAAGTGCGTGCAGGGCCGGCCGAAGCCGAAGATCAAGCGCCGCTGAGCGGCGACGGGACGGTCGCCCGTCCCGTCAGCCCTGGGCCTGGAGGAACAGGCCGAACAGCTCGGACTGCGACTTGATGCCGAGCTTGCCGTACATGTGCTTGCGGTGGACCTTCACGGTTTCCGCCGAGATCGCCAGCTTGCGGGCGATCTCCTTGCTCGAGCAGCCGCTGAGCATCAGCCTGCCGACCTCCAGTTCGCGCGCCGTCAGTGGCGTGCCCATCTGCTCCGCGACCTTCTCCAGCGAACCCTGCCAGCCCGGCTCCGGCGCCGCGGGGCTGTTCAACACTTCGTCCTCGAAGGCTAGGCGCTGGCGCATCAGCCCGGCCACCCAGGGCCGCACCAGGCCGAGCACGGCGAGTTGCTCGGGGGTGAAGCGGCGCCGCGAGCCGAGCGACAGGCAGAGGGTGCGTTCGCCGGAGAGCTGGACGTTGATCTGGATTTCATCGGCCACCACGTTGAGGCGGAAGTAACGCTGGTAGTAATCGGTCTGCTCGAAGCATTCCGGTGCCACGTCGGCCAGACGGAACAGGCCGCTGCACGGGTTCTCGCGGCTGGCGATGTAGAACGGGTCGAGCAGGTAGAGGCCTCGCAGGTAGTCCTGGAACAGCGGGTCCGGCCCGCCGTCGGCGCCCGGGCATTCGGCGAACACCTGTGGCCGGCCCTGGCTGAACAGCAGGGCCACCCAGCTGTCGAACGGAACGTACTGTTCGAGCAGGCGTACCAGGCGAATCCAGAAGTCCGGCGCATCCAGCGCCTCGACCAGTTGCCCGACGGAGCGGTGCCAGGCGATGTCCTGCAAGGTGAAACTCATCTTCTACCCCTGTTGGGTTAACCCTCGGACGTAATTATCGGCGCGGGGAACGCCAAGCATACTGTGCCGACTCCTGCATACGAACAGCGCGCGTGCCGAACAGCGCCGAGAACAACAAGGAATTCCGATGAAAGTCGAACTCGTCCAGATCGCCGGTCGCGATGGCGACACCGCGCACAACCTGGAGCGCGCCCTGGCGGCCATCGCCGACTGTGCGGCGGACACCGAACTGGTGGTGTTCCCGGAAACCCACCTGACCGGCTTCCCCAGCGAAGACAACATCGCCGCCCTCGCCGAGCCGCTCGACGGCCCGACGGTCAGCGCGGTGCAGCGCGTCGCCCGTGAACGTAACGTTTCGGTGGCGATCGGCATCGCCGAGGCGGACGCCGGCCGCTATTACAACACCACCCTGCTGATCGCTCCCGACGGCATCGCCCTGAAATACCGCAAGACCCACCTGTGGGCCTCCGACCGCGGCATCTTCACGCCTGGCGACCGCTACGCCACCGCCCTGTGGAACGGCATCCGGGTCGGCCTGCTGGTGTGCTTCGACATCGAGTTCCCGGAAAGCGCGCGGGCCCTCGGCCAACTGGGTGCGGAACTGATCATCGTGACCAATGGCAACATGGACCCCTATGGCCCGACCCATCGCACCGCGATCATGGCCCGCGCCATGGAAAACCAGGCCTACGCGGTGATGGTCAACCGCGTCGGGCATGGCGACGGCGGGCTGGTCTTCGCCGGCGGCAGCGCTGTGGTCGATCCCTACGGCCAGTTGCTCTGCGAGGCCGGGCGCGAAGAATGCCGGCAGATCGTCGAACTGGACCTCGGCCGGTTGCAGGATGCGCGTCGGGATTACCGTTACCTCGAAGAGCGTCGCCTGGTCCTGCCCGGCGAGCGCCGCGAGCACCCGGACGGCCTGCGCGAGCTGCTGATTCCCTGATTCACCGCGGCGCGACAGGAGCGTCGCGTCGTCCTCTGTCCGCCAGCGAGCGGGCGAGGATCGGCCCGGAAAGCCGTAGCACAACGATGGGCGCCCGAGCGTCCGCCGGTCTCCCGGGTGAGGGGAGGCCCCTGCGCCCCGCGGCCCGGCCGGCTGCGGGCCACTGCCATAACAAACGATAATTCCGGAGTAAGCAGTAATGGCCAGACTCAAGCGCACCCTGTCGCTGGGTTCCGTGGTGCTGTTCGGCATCGCCTACATGACCCCCATCATCGTCCTCGGGACTTTCGGCATCCTCGCCGAGACCACCCAGGGACACGTCCCCGCCGCCTACATCGCCGCTTCCCTGGCGATGCTCTTCACCGCCCTCAGCTACGGGCGCATGGCCGCGGCCTTCCCCGTGGCCGGCTCGGCCTATACCTACGTGCGCAAGGCCATCGATTCCCGGCTCGGCTTCATCGCCGGCTGGGCGGTGCTGCTCGACTACCTGTTCCTGCCGATGGCGATCTGGCTGATCGGCGCCGCCTACCTGCACTCGGCCTTTCCCGCGGTACCCAACGCGGTCTGGGTGCTGGCGTTCATCGGCGTGACCACGACGATCAACATCGTCGGCCTGCGCCTGGCGAAGAACGTCAATGGCCTGCTGATGCTGGTGCAGTTCCTGGTCCTCGGCGCCTTCGTCGCACTCTGCGTGCACTACGTGCTGGGCGACCCGGGCAAGCCGTTATGGTCACTGCAACCGTTGCTCGGTGGCGACCTGCAGGTGCCGCTGGTGATGAGCGGTGCGGCGATCGCCTGCTACTCGTTCCTCGGTTTCGACGCGGTCAGTACCCTGACCGAGGAAACCCGCGACCCGCGGCGCAACATCCCGCGGGCGATCCTGCTGATCACCCTGCTGGGCGGGTTGATCTTCATCGTCACCTCGTACTTCGTGCAACTGGCGCACCCGTCGTTCGCCTTCGACAGCGCGGACTCGGCGGCCTACGAGATCGCCCGCAACATCGGTGGCGACCTGTTCGTGACCTTCTTCCTGGTCGGCCTGATCGTCGGCCAGTTCACCTCCGGCCTCTCGGCCCAGGCCAGCGCCTCGCGCCTGCTCTTCGCCATGGGCCGCGACGGCGTCCTTCCGCGGCCGTTCTTCGGGCGTCTCGGCAAGCGCTTCGAGACGCCGGTGAACAGCATCGTCCTGTGCGGCGTGGTGGCCCTGCTGGCGCTGCAGATGGACGTGACCACCTCCACCTCGTTCATCAACTTCGGCGCCTTCCTCGCCTTCAGCCTGGTCAACCTGTCGGTGGTCTTCCACTACTACCTTGGCGCCGAGCGCCGCGGCCCACGGGAAACCCTGTTGTTCCTGGTATTCCCTGGCATCGGCCTGGTCGCCGACCTGTGGCTGATGGCCAGCCTCGACCATCTGGCGATCATCCTCGGCCTCTGCTGGCTGGCGCTGGGCGCGGTGTACCTGGCGGCGATCACCCACGGTTTCCGCGAGCAGCCGCCGGAGATGCGTTTCGAGGAGGGCTGAGAAAGAATCGACGCCCGTTTCGCGGCGGCAAGGCGCAGGCTCCTGGCCTAGAGTGGCTATCCATCGCCTCCCTGGTTCCGGAGCCGGCCATGTCCGATGCAGCGTTGTTCCTTCCCCTTCCCGATGACGACACCCTGTATGCCGCGCTGTTGGCGCGCGACCCCGCCTACGATGGCTTCGCCTTCGTCGGGGTGAAGAGCACCGGGGTGTTCTGCCGCCTGACCTGCCCGGCGCGCAAGCCGAAGCGCGAGAACACCCTGTTCTTCGATTCGATCAAGGGCTGCGTCGAGGCCGGCTTCCGACCCTGCCTGCGTTGCCGGCCGCTGGAGCGGCTCGGCACGCAGGGGCCGCTGGTCAGCGACCTGCTCCAGCGCCTCGGTCGGCAACCGCAGCGGCGCTGGTTCGAAGACGACCTGGCGGCGCTGGGCTATGACCCGTCCACCGTGCGCCGTGCCTTCAAGCGCGAGTTCGGCGTGACCTTTCTGGAAATGGCTCGCCTGCGCCGTCTTGGCCAGGTCGCCGAGCGGCTGTCCTCGGGCGCGCGGGTGATCGACGCGCAACTGGATGCCAGCTTCGACTCCGACAGCGGCTTCCGTAGCGCCTTCGCGCGCCTGCTGGGCGAGCCGCCGTCGCAGTTGCGCGGGCGCGAGCTGCTCAAGGCGGACTGGCTGCAGACCCCGCTCGGCGCCATGCTCGCGGTGGCCGATGCGCAGGCCCTGCACCTGCTGGAGTTCTTCGACCGCCCGGCGTTGAGCGGGGAGCTGAAACGCCTGCAGAAGAGCAGCGGATCGAGCATCGGTTTCGGCCGTTTCGCCTCCATCGACAGGATCGAGGCGGAACTCGCCGACTACTTCGGCGGTACTCCAGTGCGCTTCCAGACCCCGTTGGCGCTGAACGCCTCGGCCTTCACCCGCACGGTCTGGCAGGCGCTGCGCGAGGTACCGTGCGGCAGCACGCAGAGCTACGCCGGGCTGGCCAGGTCCATCGGCTCGCCGTTGTCGGTGCGCGCCGTGGCCCGCGCCAACGGAGCCAACCAGATCGCCATCGTGATTCCCTGCCACCGCGTCATCGGTTCGGACGGTTCCCTGACCGGTTATGGCGGTGGCCTGTGGCGCAAGCGCTGGTTGCTGGAGCACGAGCGGCGCATGGGCGCTGCCGGCTAGCCGGGATCGCCGCCCAGTAGCCGGGCGGGGGCGCGCAACACCGGTTCCCGCTCGACCGCTACGGGCCGCTGCAAGTCCTCGGCGTCGGCGCGCTCGGCGGTCGACAGGTCGCTGGCGTGGAACCCGGTGATCCGCAACAGGGCCAGGGTACAGGCCAGCGAGACCAGCGCGTAGCAGGCCGAGGCCAGGGCCACGCCGACGATGCTGCCGGTACTGTTGAGAATCCACTGGGCCAGTACCGGTGTACCGCCGCCGACCAGCAGCGAGCAGAGCTGGTAGGCCAGCGACAGGCCGGTGTAGCGCACCCGCGCCGGGAAGGCTCGGGCGAGGATACCGCCCACCGCGCCGTAGAACATCGCGTGCGGCACCGTGGCCAGGCACATGCCGACCGCGGCGATCCAGTAGACCTTGGTTTCTACGGCGAAGAACATCGCCGGCATCAGGATGAACTCCGGCAGCACCATCAGGCATGCCGCCTTGCGCATGTCGATGCGCGAAGTGAGCAGCGCCCCCAGTGGCTGGCTGAGGAACTGCACCACCAGCGCGACCACGATGATGCTGAGGAAGGTGCCCTGGCTGTAGCCGAGGGTCTTGGTCGCCCAGGAGAGGGCGAAGGTGCTCTTGAAGTAGGTGACGTGGATGATCGGCAGCACGCCGGCGCCGAGCAGGACGATCTTCCAGTGCTTGCCCAGCACCTCGGCGAGCGGCAGCTTCACCGTGCGCTTCTGCGCCAGCACGCGCTTCATGTCTTCCGACTCCTCCAGCTTCAGGCGGATCACCATGCCGACGATGACCAGCACCGCAGAGAGCAGGAACGGCGCGCGCCAGCCCCAGAGAATGAAGTCCGAGGCGGGCAGGGCGCTGAGGGCGAAGAACGCCAGGGTCGCCAGCAGGTTGCCGGTGGGCGAGCCCTGCTGGGCGAAGGCGGCGTACAGGATGCCTTTGCCCTTGGGCGCGCTTTCGCTGGCGATCAGGATCGCGCCACCCCACTCGCCGCCGACCGCGATGCCCTGGACGATACGCAGCGCCACCAGGGAGATCGGTGCCCAGATGCCGATCTGCGTATAGACCGGCAACAGGCCGATGCAGGTCGTGGCGATGCCCATCATGATCAGGGTGATCACCAGGGTGGTCTTGCGGCCGATGCGGTCGCCGAGATGGCCGAAGATGATCCCGCCCAGCGGGCGAGCGATGAAGCCCGACCAGAGGGTGACGAAGGACAGCAGGGTGGCCAGGCCCGGATCCATGTCGGCGGGGAAGAATACCTTGCCGAACACCAGGGCGGCGGCCAGGCCGTAGATGTAGAAGTCGTACCACTCGATGGTGGTGCCGATGAAGGAGGCGATACCGGCCCTGCGGGCCTTCTTGTGCAGGTCGGCGTCTTCGGGAGAGGGCGTGCGCGGCATGGGTCGAGTCCTGTTTATTGTTGTTCTCGCCGACACGCCGCGCCCTACCGCCCTTCGCTGAAAGGCGGGGCGGAAACGCTGGTTTCCGTGGAGGGAAAGCGTGCGTCGGTGTTGACCCGGGTGCCTCGGAGTCTAGGTGGCACCCCCGCAAATCAATAGTCTTTTAATCTTATGGCTCGATAAGGGATTCCATATCGACGTTTTCCGTCAGCCCTCGCTCAGGCGTCGTCCAGGCCGCTCTTCAGCGTCGCCAGGAACGCCTGCGCCGCCCGGGAAGGTTCGCTGGCCGGAAGGATCGCGTGGATCTCCGAACGCGCGCCGGCCGGCTCGATTTCCAGGTAGCGCACCTCGTTCCGCCAGGCCAGGCAGAGGGTCTCCGGGATCAGCGCGACGCCCATGCCGAGACCGACCATGGCGGCGACGGTCTGCCACAGGCGCGCCTCGTGGCGGATGCGCGGGCTGAAGCCGGCGTCCACGCAGCGGGCGATGATCAGGTCGTGGTAGTGCGGGGAGACATGGCGCGGGAAGAGGATGAAGTCTTCGTCGCGCAGTTCGGCGAGGTCCAGACGCGCCTGGCCAGCCAGGCGGTGCCCGGCGGGCAGGCAGCAGAGGAACGGGTCGCTGATCAAGGGTTCGGAGACGATTTCCGCCGGCAGCCTGCCCCAGTGCACGAAGCCCAGGTCGATCTGCCCGCGCTGCAACGCCTGGGCCTGCTCCGCGCTGTTCATTTCGCCGAGCACCACCTCCATGTTCGGGTGCTCCCGTTCGAAGCGGGACATGGCCCTGGGCAGGCCGCGGTAGAGCATGGAGTTGACGAAGCCGACGCGCAGTTGGCCGACGTCGCCCTCGGCGGATAGCTGGGTCAGGCGTTTCACCTTCTCTGCCTGCAGCAGCAGGTTGCGCGCTTCCACCAGCAGGACCTGGCCGGCGCCGGTGAGCTTCACCGACTTGTTGTTGCGCAGCAGCAATTGGGTTCCGAGCTGTTCCTCCAGCTTCTTGATGTCGAAGCTCAGCGCCGGCTGGGAGATGAACAGGCGAGCCGCGGCGCGACCGAAATGCAGTTCCTCGGCGACCGCGATGAAGTAGCGAAGCTGTCTGAGATCCATGGCAGGCACCTGGTTCTACGATCTGTTTTTCTTATCGTCGATGATTTTTTTTGTATTGGATGCTTATCGAAGCACTCGCCTAGTCTCGGCGCAAGACAAGCAGGAGCCGCGCCATGACCGCCATGCCCGAAGTACTTCGCGAAGATACGCTGAACATCCCCGACAGCCGTGGGCTGAATCTCTACACCTGCGATCCGGCCCTGGAGCGGCTGCTGGAGGTATACCTGCCGCCGGCGTTGCTCGCCGAATGGCGGCCGCTCCTCGAACGGCTCGGCGCCCGTGCCGGCGGCGAGCTGGACGTGCTGGCGCTGGCGGCGGACAAGAATCCGCCGGTGCTGGCGCCGCGCACCCGCCGCGGCGAGGATTTGCAGAGCATTCGCAAGCATCCGGACTACGTCGCCCTCGAACAGGTGGCCTATGCCGAACTTGGCCTGGCTTCCATGAGCCATCGCCCGGACGGCCCGCCGCCGCTGGTGAAGTATGCGCTCACCCACCTGTTCGTACAGGCCGAGTTCGGCCTTTGCTGCCCGGTCAGCATGACCGACTCGCTGACCCGCACCCTGCGCAGGTTCGGCGCGCCAGAACTGGTCGAGCGCTACCTGCCGTCCCTCGCCTCGCGGGATTTCGACGAGCTGTTCCAGGGCGCCATGTTCATGACCGAGCAGGCCGCCGGCTCCGATGTGGCGCGGACCCGTACCGTGGCGCGGGAGCAGGGCGGTGAGTGGAAGCTCTACGGCGACAAGTGGTTCTGCTCCAACCCGGACGCCGACCTGGCGATGGTCCTGGCCCGCCCCGAAGGCGCGCCGGAAGGAATGAAGGGCGTGACCCTGTTCCTGTTGCCGAAGGTCCGCGAGGACGGCACGCGCAACGCCTATCGCATCGTCCGCCTGAAGGACAAGCTGGGCAGCCGCTCCATGGCCAGCGGCGAAGTCCGCCTGGAAGGCGCCAGCGCCTACCTGATCGGCGAGATCGGCCGCGGCTTCCAGCAGATGGCCGACATGGTCAACATGTCGCGCCTGTCCAACGGCGTGCGCGCCGCCGGGCTGATGCGCCGGGCGCTTAGCGAGGCGCTGTTCGTCGCCCGCCATCGGCGCGCCTTCGGCAAGCACCTGATCGACATGCCGCTGATGCAGAAGCAGTTGCTGAAGATGATGCTGCCCACCGAACAGGCGCGCTCGATGTTCATGCAGATCGCCACGCTGCTGCCGCGCGCCGATGGCGGCGAGGTCGAGGCGCAGAAATGCGTGCGGATCCTCACCCCGCTGATCAAGTTCCGCGCCTGCCGCGATGCGCGACGGGTCACCGGCGACGCCATGGAGGTGCGCGGCGGGGTCGGCTACATCGAGGAGTGGAGCGACCCGCGGCTGGTGCGTGACGCCCACCTGGGGTCGATCTGGGAGGGCACCAGCAACATCGTGGCGCTGGACGTCGCCCGTGCGGTGAGCCGCGAACAGGCGCTCGAACCCTTGCAGCGCCACCTGCGCCGGCTGCTGGATGACAGCGACCTGCCAGGGGACGCCCGCGACCTCTTCGACGAACTGCTGGTGCGAGTGGTCGCGACCATGGCCGACGTCGCCGAGCGCCGCCAGGATGAACAGGTGCGCCAGGCCGGCAGCGCCCTCTACCACCTGTGCACGGCGATCTTCATGGCCTGGGAAGCCAGCCGCCAGGCACCCGACCAGCGCCGCCTGGCCCTGGCCTTCCTGGTCGCCCGGCACAAGCTGCTGCCGCGCGACCCGCTGCACCTGGAGGGCTGGACCGACCAGGCCGAACTGCTGGCCAGGGTGGTCGGCGAGGTGCCGCTGAGCCAGGCCGAAGCCATGCAATTGCTGCCGGCCTGACTGCCCGCATTCCCGCTCACAACAACCAGAGAGTCGCCATGACCAATCAGACGGGCGCCCTGCGTGGCCTGAAAATCATCGATCTCAGCCGGGTCCTCGGCGGACCCTACTGCTCCCAGGCGCTGGCCGACCACGGCGCCGAGGTGATCAAGCTGGAACCCCTCGGCGGCGACGAGACCCGTGGCTGGGGGCCGCCCTTCGAGGGCGACACGGCGTCCTACTTCAAGGGCGTGAACCGCAACAAGAAGGGCATCGCCGTCGACCTGGCGACGGCGGAGGGCATCGAGCTGCTGCTGCGCTTGCTGGAGGACGCCGACGTACTGCTGGAGAACTTCAAGCCCGGCACCCTGGCGCGCTGGGGGATCGGCTACGAGGAGGTGCTTCGCCAGCGCTTCCCGCGGCTGGTCCACTGCGCGGTATCGGGCTTCGGCGCCGACGGCCCGCTCGGCGGCCTGCCCGGCTACGACGCGGCGATCCAGGCGATGGCCGGACTGATGAGCGTGAACGGCGAGGCCGGCGGCGAGGCGTTGCGCATCGGCCTGCCGATCGTCGACATGGTCACCGGGCTGAACGCCATGGCCGGCATCCTCCTCGCCCTCCACGAGCGCCAGGTCAGCGGGCGCGGGCAGTCGGTGGACATCGCCCTGTACGACTGCGGTATCTCCCTGCTGCACCCGCACCTGCCGAACTACTTCGCTTCCGGACGTACGCCCCGGCGTAGCGGCAACGCCCACCCGAACATCGCGCCCTACGACAGCTACCGCACCGGTACCGAGCCGATCTTCCTCGCCGTCGGCAACGACCGCCAGTTCGCCCGCCTGTGCGAGTACCTGGGAGCGGATGAACTGCCGGGGGACCCGCGCTTCGCCGACAACGGCAAGCGCTCGGTCAACCGCGAGGCGCTGAAGCGCGCCCTGGAGGACTACCTGGCGGCCCACGACGGCCGCGAGCTGGCCGAGCGGCTGATCCGTCTCGGCGTGCCCTGCGGAGCCATCGCCACGGTGGAGCGGGTGGTGGAGCACCCGCACACCCGCCATCGCGGGATGGTCGTCGAACTCGAGGGCTATCGCGGCATCGCCTCGCCGGTGAAGCTTTCGCGCACCCCGGCCAGCTACCGCGCCGCGCCGCCGGTGCTGGGCGGAGACACCCGGGAAGTCCTGGCGGAACTGGGATTGAGCGCCGAGGCGATCGACGCGCTGGTCCGGCGCGGCATCGTCCGCGCCTGAAACCCCTCACGGCACGGCCTGCGCCGTGCAACTCAATCCCCGGGCAATTGGAGATGGCCATGGATTCCTCCCCTGGGGCGGTGCGCCCCGAACTCGTGCTGCTGGAGCGGCCGGAGCAGGGCGTGGCCCTGTTGCGACTGAACCGCCCGGCAGTGCTCAACGCCCTGAACATGCGCCTGCGCGAGGCTCTGGCGGAGCACGTACGGCGCCTCGACGAGTGCGCCGATACCCGGGTCATCGTCCTCACCGGAAATGGCGCGGCGTTCGCCGCCGGCGCCGATCTCAACGAACTGGCGGAGGCGTCCGCGCTGGAGATCCAGCAGCGCGGGGTGGAGCGCCACTGGCAGGCCCTCGCCGCCTGCCGCAAACCGCTGATCGCCGCCGTGGTGGGCCATGCCCTGGGCGGAGGCTGCGAGTTGGCGATGCACTGCGACCTGATCGTCGCCGGTGCCTCGGCGCGCTTCGCCCAGCCGGAAATCCGTGTCGGCGTGATGCCCGGCGCCGGCGGCACCCAGCGCCTGGTGCGAGCGGTGGGCAAGTTCCAGGCGCTGCGCATGCTGTTTACCGGTTGCACGGTACGGGCGCCGGAGGCCCTGGCCATAGGGTTGGTCAGCGAGGTGGCGGCGGATGGCCAGGCATTGGATCGCGCCCTCGAACTGGCTCGCCAGATCGCCGGCCTGCCGCCGCTGGCGCTGGCGCAGATCAAGGAAGTGGTCCTGGCCGGCGCCGACCTGCCGCTGGACCAGGCCCTGGCGCTGGAGCGCAAGGCCTTCCAGTTGCTGTTCGACAGCCACGACCAGAAGGAGGGCATGCGTGCCTTCCTGGAAAAACGCACAGCGGAGTACCTGGGAAAATGAGCGAGCCATCGATCGTTCTCATCGGTATCGTCGGTACCGGTGCCATGGGCCAGGGCATCGCCCAGCTCGCTGCCTGTGCCGGACTGTCGGTGCTGCTCTACGACAGCCGCCAGGGGGTGGCGCTGCAAGCGCGCGAGCAGATCGCCACGGTCCTTGCCCGGCAGGTGGAGCGGGGCCGGCTGGAGGCGGAGGCTGTCGAGCGCGCGATGGGCAATCTGCGGGTGGTCGAGGACTTGCGGGTCCTAGGCGGCTGCCAGTTGGTGATCGAGGCGATCGTCGAGAACCTGGAGGCCAAGCAGGCGTTGTTCCGCCAATTGGAAGAGGTGGTCGGCGACGAAGCGATCCTCGCCAGCAATACCTCCTCGCTGTCGGTTACCGCGATCGCCTCGGCCTGTCGCGATCCCGGCCGGATCGCCGGTCTGCACTTCTTCAATCCGGTGCCGCTGATGCGTCTGGTGGAGGTGATCGAGGGTCTCGCCACCCGCACCGGCATCGCCGAGCGACTGTGCGCCCTGGTGGCGACCTTCGGCCACCAGGCGGTGCGTGCCACGGACAGCCCCGGCTTCATCGTCAACCATGCCGGACGGGCCTTCGGCACCGAGGCGCTGCGTATCCTCGGCGAGGGCGTGGCGCCGGTGGCGGCGATCGACGAAGTCCTGCGCGAGGGCGCCGGCTTCCGCATGGGCCCGTTCGAGCTGTTCGACCTGGTCGGGTTGGACGTCAGCCTGCCGGTGATGGAGTCGATCTACCGGCAGTACTACGAGGAGCCGCGTTATCGTCCGCATCCCTTGCTGCGCCAGATGCTCGCCGCCGGCCGCCTGGGGCGCAAGAGCGGCCAGGGCTTCTACCGCTACGACGGCGCTGGGCAGGTGCCCGTCGCCGCCCCGGCGGTTGCGCCAGGCGCGGCGTTGCCGCCGGTGTGGCTGGGCGTCGACGACGAACATGACCGCGCGCCATTGCTGAT
The DNA here is from genome assembly GCF_056782835.1 of Pseudomonas sp. 20-5. NCBI lineage: Bacteria > Pseudomonadati > Pseudomonadota > Gammaproteobacteria > Pseudomonadales > Pseudomonadaceae > Pseudomonas > Pseudomonas sp. 20-5. The sequence continues at coordinate 1,484,164 of NZ_CM165584.1, forward strand.
GTTGCTACAACGTCTGGGCGCCGAGGTGGAGAGCGGCGAGCGTCCTTCCGGGGCGGCGTTGTGCCTGCTTGCGCCACTGGGCGCCGACGTCAGCGCCGCAGCGCGGCGGTTCGCCGTCGATCCGACGCGCAGCCTGGCCATCGACGTGCTGTCGGACCTGGAGCGACACCGCTGCCTGATGGCCAGCCCGGCGACCCGAGCGGAGCTGCAGCAGGCCGCTCGCACCCTGTTCGCACGGGACGGCGTGGGCGTCACGCTGATTCGCGACAGCGCCGGGTTCATCGTCCAGCGCACCCTCGCCTCGATCGTCAATCTCGCCTGCGACATCGCCCAGCAGGGTATCGCTTCGGTGGAGCACATCGACCTGGCGGTGCGCCTCGGTCTCGGCTATCCGCTGGGGCCGCTGGAGTGGGGCGACCGAATGGGTGCCGGGCGCGTGCTGCGCATCCTCGAACGCCTGCATGCGCTCAGCGGCGACCCGCGCTATCGCCCCAGCCCCTGGCTGCGCCGGCGCGCCCAACTGGGCCTTTCCCTGCGCCAGCCGGACAGCCCGTTGGCCTCCTGATCCCTTGGCGGAGAAACACACCATGCTCGATGCCTATATCTACGCTGGCCTGCGTACGCCTTTCGGCCGGCATGCCGGTGCACTCTCGACGGTGCGTCCGGACGACCTGGCCAGCCTGCTGCTGGCGCGTCTCGCGGAAACCTCCGGGTTCGCCGTCGACGACCTGGAGGATGTGATCCTCGGTTGCACCAACCAGGCCGGCGAAGACAGCCGCAACCTGGCGCGCAACGCGCTGCTCGCAGCCGGCCTGCCGGCGCGGCTGCCCGGGCAGACGGTCAACCGCTTGTGTGCCAGCGGACTGTCGGCGGTGATCGACGCGGCGCGCGCGATCAGTTGCGGTGAGGGCCGGCTGTACCTGGCCGGCGGCGCCGAAAGCATGTCCCGGGCGCCGTTCGTCATGGGCAAGGCGGAGAGCGCCTTCAGCCGCACGCTGGAGGTCTTCGACAGCACCATCGGCGCGCGCTTCGCCAACCCCAGGCTGGTCGAGCGCTATGGCAACGACAGCATGCCGGAGACCGGCGACAACGTGGCCCGCGCCTTCGGCATCGCCCGCGAAGACGCCGACCGTTTCGCCGCTTCTTCCCAGGCGCGCTACCAGGCTGCGCTGGAGGAGGGCTTTTTCCTCGGCGAGATCCTTCCGGTGGAGGTGCGTGCCGGACGCAAGGGCGAGACGCGGCTGGTGGAGCGCGACGAGCATCCGCGACCGCAGGCCGACCTGGCGGCCCTGGCGCGCTTGCCGGCGTTGTTCGCCGGTGGGGTAGTGACCGCCGGTAATGCGTCTGGGATCAACGACGGGGCGGCGGTAGTGCTGCTGGGCGATCGCGCGATCGGCGAGCGCGAGGGCATCCGGCCGTTGGCGCGGATCCTCGCCAGCGCCAGCGTCGGCGTCGAGCCCCGGTTGATGGGCATCGGCCCGCAGCAGGCGATCCTCCGCGCGCTGCAACGCGCCGGCATCGACCTGGACGAGGTCGGCCTGATCGAGATCAACGAAGCCTTCGCGCCGCAGGTCCTGGCCTGCCTGAAGTTGCTCGGCCTGGACTACGAGGACCCGCGGGTCAATCCCCATGGCGGCGCCATTGCCCTCGGCCATCCGCTCGGCGCCTCCGGTGCGCGCCTGGTGCTCACCGCCGCCCGCGGGCTGCAACGCATCGAGCGGCGCTACGCGGTGGTCAGCCTGTGCGTCGGGCTCGGCCAGGGCGTGGCGATGGTGATCGAGCGCTGCCGATGAGACACCGTTCCCCCTAGAAAAAGAGGCGCCCAGGCGCCCGTTCGGAGTGCGTATGAACAACAACAAGAAATGCGCGTTTTTCCTGCTGCCGATCCTTGCCGGCGATAGCGTTCCCGCCCTGGCCGAGGGCTTCCTCGAAGACTCGCGGGCCAGCCTGGCCTTGCGCAACTTCTACATGAACCGCGACTTCCGCGATGGCGCGGGACGTGCGAAAAGCGAGGAGTGGGCCCAGGGCTTTCTCTTCGACTACCGCTCGGGCTATACCGAGGGCACCCTCGGCGTGGGTCTCGACCTGCTGGGCAAGCTCGGCGTCCGGCTCGATTCCGGCGCGGGGCGTAGCGGCACCGGCCTGCTTCCGCTTCGCGACGATGGCAGCGCGGCGGGCGACTACGCGCGGCTGGACGCGACCGCCAAGCTGCGCCTGTCGCGCAGCGAACTGAAGGTCGGCGGCCTGGTACCGAAGCTACCGACCATCCAGCCCAACTACGGGCGGCTATTCCCCCAGGTGTTCCAGGGCGCGCTGCTGACTTCCGGTGAACTGAGCGGACTGAGCCTGAACCTGGGACGGCTGACCGAGGTCAGCCAGCGCAACGAGGCGGGCACCAGCGACCTGGCGCTGTTCAACCGCAACCGGCGGTTCGCCGGCGCGGCGCAGGCGGACCGTTTCGACCTGGCCGGCCTGGACTACCGTATCGCCCCGGACTGGACCGGCAGCTACCACTATGGCGAACTGGAGCAGGTCTACGCCCAGCATTTCCTCGGTCTCAAGGGGCGCATCGGCATCGCTGCGGACAGCCTGGAGAGCGACTTGCGCCTGGCGCTCAGCCGGGATACCGGCGGCGCTCGCGGCGGGCGCATCGACAACCGTTCCTTCAGCGGGTCGCTCACCTACCGCCTGCGCAACGGCCAGGCCTTCGGCCTGGGCTACCAGCGGATGAGCGGCGACCACGGTTTCCCCTACCTGGAGGGGACCGATCCGTACCTGGTCAATTTCGGCCAGTACAACGACTTCGCCGAGGCTGGCGAATCCTCCTGGCAACTGCGCTACGACTGCGACTTCGCGCCGCTCGGGGTGCCCGGCCTGAGCCTGATGACGCGCTATTTCAGCGGCCATGGCGCGAAACCGAAGGGCGCCGACGGCAGTCGCGAGTGGGAACGCGACAGCGACCTGCGCTACGTGTTGCAGGGCGGTGCGCTGAAGGGACTGGGGCTGGTCTGGCGCAACGCTACCTACCGTTCGGCCTTCAGCCGCGACATCGACGAGAACCGCCTGTACCTGACCTATGAGCTGCCGCTGTTCTGAGCCGTTCAGCCCTTGGCGGCGCTGACCCCTTCGAGGGTGGCGAAGGAGGTGTCCTTGGCGGTGAGCAGGAAGTCGCGCATGAATGGCGCATCGAACATGTCCGTGCGGATGGCGGCGAAGAGCGTGCAGTACAGGCCCTTTTCACCGAGGCGCCGGGCCGTCACGTAGCCGCGCGAGCTGTACTCGTGCAGGGCCCAGTTCGGCAGGCAGCAGACGCCGCGACCGGAGGCCACCAGCTGCATCATCATCACGGTCAGCTCGGCTATGCGCACCTGCGCCGGCTCCACGTCGGCGGGGTCGAGGAAGCGGGTGAAGACGTCGAGACGATCGCGTTCCACCGGATAGGTGATCAGGGTTTCCCGCTCCAGGTCCTCCGGGACGACGTACGGCCGACCAGCCAGGGCATGCTGGTTGGCCACCGCCAGCAGCGCTTCGTAGGTGAACAGTGGCACGTAGGTGATGCCGGGCAACTCGACCGGGTCGGCGGTCACCACCAGGTCGAGGTCGCCGCGGGCCAGGGCCGGCAGCGGCGCGAAGGAGAAGCCCGAGGCCAGGTCCAGTTCGACTTCCGGCCAGGCGTCGCGGAACTGGTCGATGGTCGGCATCAGCCACTGGAAGCAACTGTGGCATTCGATGGCCATGTGCAGGCGTCCGGCGGTACCGCCGGCGAGCCGCGCCAGGTCGCGCTCGGCGGTGCGCAGCTGGGGCAGCAGCGAGTCGGCCAGTTGCAGCAGGCGCAGCCCGGCGCTGGTGAAGCGTACCGGCTTGGTCTTGCGCACGAACAACTGCATGCCCAGGCGCTCTTCCAGTTCCTTGAACTGGTGCGACAGCGCCGACTGGGTAAGGTGCAGGCGCTCGGCGGCTTCCACCAGGCTGTCGGCTTCGCGCAGCGCGTGCAGGGTCTTGAGGTGGCGAAGTTCGAGCATGGCGGCCTCTGTATGAGCAAAACTTGATAGCGGTGCGGATTCGTTGAGTTTGTCTCATACGCCAGGGGCTGTCGACAAGCGATGGCCTCGATCCCGCAGAGCGCGCAATCGTGGAGCGACGGGGAGAATAGCCCGGCACACGGGACGGCGGCCCGGAGCAGCGGCGCAACGCCGCAGAGCCACAACGCCACGACCGCCTGGCGGCATTCATCAAACTGTCACGCTACTGTGGCAGCGCGCTGGACGAAATTTAATCAGAATCGCGCTCCACTGGGGTTTTGCGTTCTGGGTTTTCTTCATGCGTGCTTTCATCTTCCTGGCCGCCTTGTTGTGCAGCCTCTCCTCCTTTGCGGCGGCGCGTTGCGACGCACGCGTACCTACCGAGACGGTCGAACTGGGCGACGTGCGCCTGGCCTACCAGAGCATCGGCCGCGACAGCGATCCGGCCCTGCTGCTGGTGATGGGCCTGGGCGGGCAACTGATCCACTGGCCGGACGAGGTGGTCAGCGCCCTGTGCGAGCAAGGCTTCCGGGTGATCCGCTACGACAACCGCGACGTCGGCCTGTCGGCCTGGAACGTGCCGGTGCCCAGTTCGCGGCTGACCTACGAAGTGGTGCGTTATCGCCTCGGCCTGCCGGTCAGCGCGCCCTATACCCTCACCGACATGGCCGGCGATGCCCTGCATCTGCTCGACGCGCTGGATATCCCCCAGGCCCATGTGCTCGGCGCCAGCATGGGCGGGATGATCGCCCAGCACATCGCCGACATGGCGCCGCAGCGCCTGCTCAGCCTGACCCTGGTGATGACCAGCTCCGGCGCCGAAGGCCTGCCGGCGCCCAGCGAGTCGCTGCTGCGCCTGCTGGCGCGGCGCGAGGCGGCCAGCCGCGAGCAGGCGGTCGAGCAGCAGGCCGACCTGCTGGCGGCGCTGGGCAGTCCGGAAGTGCGCGATGATCGCCAGCAACTTCTGTTGCAGGCCGCACGTTCCTACGACCGCGCCTTCAACCCGGAAGGCGTGCAGCGGCAATTGCTGGCGATCCTCGCCGAACCCAGCCGGGTGCCGCTGCTGAACCGTCTGCAGGTGCCGACCCTGGTGATCCATGGCACCGCCGATCCGCTGCTGCCGGTGATGCACGGCGTGCACGTGGCGGCGCATATCCGTGGCTCGGAGCTGAAGCTGATCCCCGGTCTCGCCCATCGCTTCCAGGAAGCCTTCAAGGAGCCGTTGCTGGCGGCGGTGGTGCCTTACCTGAAGGCCCATCGGCAGGCCAGCGTCGTCCAGCTCTGAAGCCGCGCTCGCGGTCTCAGGCGTGCAGGCGTACCCAGAGGCCCACCAGCACGCTTGCCGCCACCAGCCAGGCCAGCGCCGCCAGGGCCAGCGAGGTCTCCAGGCGGAAGCGCTCGACCAGCAGGTAGAGCGCGGCGAGATAGACGAAGTAGGGGATGATCGACCACATGCCGAAGACGATGGTGGTCTTCAGGTCGTCCAGCGAACGGCCCTTGCCGACGATGTAGTGGGCAATCAGGGCGAAGGTGGGAAACAGCGGCACCAGGCCGGCGATGTAGTAGTTGCGGGTCTTCGACAGGACGGCGAGGAGCACGACCACGGCGGCGCCGATCAGCGCCTTGAACATCAGGTCCACGGGATTCTCGACTGCGGCGGCGCCACCGGCTTGGTGGCGTCGCGCATTATGCCCGGATCGTCCCGTACCCTTCCATAACGAACGAGGCCCGCAAAAGCGGGCCTCGACGTTTCTGGCTGGCGATCAGGCCGCATGCACCCGCGGGCGATGCGGATGCTCGCTCTGCAGGTACTGGCCGAGGCGCACCTGCTGGCTCGGCGAGAGGAACAGGCCGAGCTTGCTGCGGCGCCAGAGGATGTCCTCGGCGTCCTGGGCCCACTCGTGCTTGCACAGGTAGTCCACTTCGCGGGCATACAGGCCGCCGCCCAGGTGCTCGCCGAGATCGGCTTCGCCATTGACCCCGTCCAGCAGGCGCCACACCCGGGTGCCGTAGGTGCGCGCCCAGCGCAGCGCCAGTTCGCGGTCGAGCCAGGCGTAGCGGTTGGCCAGTTGCTCGGTGAGCGCCTCGACGCTCTGCATCTGCTCGCCGCCCGGCAGCGGTGCCTTGGCGGTCCAGGCCGGGCCGAGATTGGCGAAGAACGGCTGGAGCTGCGTCAGCGCCGATTCGGCCAGCTTGCGGTAGGTGGTCAGCTTGCCGCCGAACACCGAGAGCAGCGGCGGCTCGCCGTTGCCGGCGGAGAGCGACAGGGTGTAGTCGCGGGTGATCGCCGAAGGCTCGTCGGACTCGTCGTCGCACAGCGGACGCACGCCGGCGAAGCTGTGCAGGATGTCGGCGGCCGCGAGTTGCTGCTTGAAATGGGCGTTCACCACTTGCAGCAGGTAGGCGGTTTCCTCTTCGCTGATCGCCACCTTGGCCGGGTCGCCCTGGTACTCGCGATCGGTGGTGCCGATCATGGTGAAACGGTCCAGATAGGGGATGGCGAAGACGATGCGGCGGTCTTCGTTCTGCAGGATGTAGGCGTGCTCGCCTTCGTACAGCTTCGGCACGATGATGTGGCTGCCCTGGATCAGGCGGATACCGTAGGGCGACTTCTGTTTCAGGTCGTCCTGGATGAAGCGCGCTACCCAGGGGCCGGCGGCGTTCACCAGGGCGCGGGCGCGGATCGAATACAGGCTGCCGTCGCTGCGCTCCAGGTGCAGGTGCCAGAGTCCCTTGCTGCGACGGGCGCTGACGCAGCGGGTGCGGGTATGGACGTGGGCGCCGTGCTCGCGGGCGGAGATCGCGTTGAGCACCACCAGGCGCGCATCGTCCACCGCGCAGTCGGAGTACTCGAAGCCACGGCGGATCTCGGCCTTCAGCGGGCTGCTGCCGGTGAAGCGCAGGCCGCGCGAGGCGGGCAGCTTCTCGCGCTTGCCGAGGTGATCGTAGAGGAACAGGCCGGCGCGGATCATCCAGGCCGGGCGCAGGTGCGGACGGTGCGGCAGGACGAAGCGCAGCGGCTTGACGATGTGCGGCGCCTTGGCCAGCAGGACCTCGCGCTCGGCCAGGGCTTCGCGGACCAGGCGGAATTCGTAGTGTTCGAGGTAGCGCAGGCCGCCGTGGATCAGCTTGCTGCTGGCCGAGGAGGTGTGCTGGGCCAGGTCGTGCTGTTCGCAAAGGAACACGGACAGGCCGCGCCCGGCTGCGTCGGCGGCGATCCCTACACCGTTGATGCCACCGCCGACCACGGCGACATCGTAGACTTCGGCGAGTGGAGCGGAGGGGGTGTGCGCTTGACTCATGTGAAAGGCCCTGAAGTCGAAAGTGAACGTAGTTTTGTTCGAATTCGAAAATAGCTTAGTCGATTGCGCAGTTATTGACCAGCCCGATTCACCAGGCTTTTTCAATTTCGAAGGGTTGCCCGGGCGCTACCGGTTTGCCCGTCCGCGCGGGAACAGCCCCTCTTCCGCATGCGGGAAAGCGGCCGCCGAGGATCGCGGCGCATGGACGGGGGCGGCAGGTGGTTTTTCTGAAACGAACATTCACGGCGCCGAACGGCGCCGTGGCAGGGGAAATGCCTCAGACCAGGTCCAGGTGAACCTTGTGCTGTGCCATCAGGCGGGCGATGGCGGCGGGCGGCGGGCTGTCGCTGATGACCCGGTTGACCAGCGAGATCGGTCCCAGGCGGACCACCGCGTTGCGCCCGAACTTGCTCGAGTCGGCGGCCAGGAACACTTGCCGCGCGTTGTCGATGATCGCCTGGGATACGCGCACTTCCTGGTAGTCGAAGTCGAGCAGGCTACCATCCTCGTCGATGCCGCTGATGCCGACCAGGGCGAAGTCGACGCGGAACTGCTGGATGAAGTCCACCGCGGCCTGGCCGACGATGCCGCCGTCGCTGCGTACGGTGCCGCCGGCGACCAGCACTTCGAAGTCTTCCTTGGCGCTGAGGGTGGCGGCCACGTGCAGGTTGTTGGTGATGATCTTCAGATTGCGGTGGTTGAGCAGGGCGCGGGCGATGGCCTCGGTGGTGGTGCCGATGTTGATGAACAGCGAGGCGTTGTCCGGCACCAGGCTGGCCACGGCTTCGGCGATGCGCTGCTTCTCGTCGCGCATCTGGTCGGCGCGCATGGTGTAGGCGGTGTTCTCGATGCTCGAATCGTAGGCCGCACCGCCGTGGTAGCGGCGCAGCAGTCCCTGTTCGGCGAGCTGGTTGATGTCGCGGCGGATGGTCTGCGGGGTGACCGCGAACATCTGCGCCATCTCCTCGATGCTCAGGTAACCGCGCTCGCGGACCTCCTCGATGATGCTTTGCTGTCGGGGGGGCAGGTTCATGGGTTGTTCTCGTGCTGCCGGGCCGGGACCCTGGAAAGTCGCCAAGAATGCCGCACGCGGGGGGCCGTTGTCAGCCGTGCATGAGTCGTAGAGGGCGCCGCGGCGGCACCCGGCCGCCGCGCGCAAACGTTACCCAGGGCATGCCAGAGCGGCGCCGGGGAACACGCCATTCGCCGCATCGCGGCGGACGAATGGCGCCAGCTCGTCACAGTTCGCCGTCGTCCCAGCCGCGAGTGCGCTCCACTGCTTTCTTCCAGCCGGCATAGAGCTTTTCGCGCCGGGGCTCGTCGCACTCCGGCTCGAACACCCGCTCGATCACCGCCTTGCTCTTCAGCTCGTCGAGGCTGCTCCAGAAGCCGCAAGCCAGGCCGGCCAGGTAGGCGGCGCCGAGGGCGGTGGTCTCGCGCATCACCGGACGTTCCACGCGGGTGCCGAGGATGTCGGCCTGGAACTGCATGAGGAAGTTGTTGGCCACCGCCCCGCCGTCGACGCGCAGGGCGCGCAGGCGTTCGCCGGCATCGCGCTGCATGGCGTCGAGCACGTCGCGGGTCTGGTAGGCGATGGATTCCAGGGTAGCGCGGATCAGGTGGTCGGCCTTGACTCCACGGGTCAGGCCGAACACCGCGCCGCGCGCATAGGGGTCCCAATAGGGCGCGCCGAGTCCGGTGAAGGCCGGTACCAGGTAGACGCCGTTGCTGTCCTTGACCTTGGTGGCGAAGTATTCGGAATCGAAGGAGTCGTTGATCACCTTCAGTTCGTCGCGCAACCACTGCACCGTGGAGCCGCCGTTGAACACCGCGCCCTCCAGGGCGTAGCCGACCTCGCCGCGCGGACCGCAGGCGATGGTGGTGAGCAGGCCATGGGTGGACTTCACCGCCTTGTCGCCGGTGTGCATCAGCAGGAAGCAGCCGGTGCCGTAGGTGTTCTTCGCCTGGCCCGGTTCCACGCACATCTGGCCGAATAGGGCGGCCTGCTGGTCGCCGGCGATCCCGGCGATCGGCAGCTCGCCGCCGCCGACCCCGCCGATCCGGGCGTTGCCGTAGACCTCCGAAGAGTTGCGCACCTCGGGTAGCATCGAGCGGGGAATGTCGAGCACCTCGAGCATCCGTGCGTCCCAGTCGCGGCTGTGGATATTGAACAGCATGGTCCGCGAGGCATTGGTGTAGTCGGTGACGTGGACCTTGCCTTCGGTGAGCTTCCAGATCAGCCAGGTGTCGATGGTGCCGAACAACAGGTCGCCGTTGCGCGCGCGTTCGCGGGCGCCTTCGACGTTGTCGAGGATCCACTTCAGCTTGGTCCCGGAGAAGTACGGATCGGTGACCAGCCCGGTGGTTTCGCGGATGTAGTCTTCCAGCCCGTCGCGCTTGAGCTGCGCGCAGATCGCCGCGCTGCGCCGGCACTGCCAGACGATGGCGTTGTGGATCGGCCGACCGCTGTGACGGTCCCAGACCACCGTGGTCTCGCGCTGGTTGGTGATACCGATGGCGGCCACCTGGTCGTGCTCGATGCTGGCCTGGGCGAGGGCCTCGACCAGGGTCGAACTCTGCGTGGCCCAGATTTCCATCGGGTCGTGCTCGACCCAGCCGGCCTGCGGATAGAACTGGGCGAACTCGCGCTGGGCCTGGCTGACCACGTTGGCATCGCGGTCGAAGACGATGGCGCGGGAGCTGGTGGTGCCCTGGTCCAGGGCGACGACGTATTTCTTGTTGTGCTTGTCGGTCATGGCTGTGGCCTTGTGGCTATGGCAGGAAAGAGCGGGCGGTCAGGAAGCGCGAACCTTCTCCGGCTCGGCTTCGGCGGGCGCCGCGGCGCTCGGCAGATGGCGCGCGATCAGTACACGATAGCCGCCGGCGCCGAGGCAGGCACCGAGGATCGGGGCGAAGATCGGCACCAGAAAATAGGGAATCTCGCGGCCGCCGGTGAAGGCGATGGGCCCCCAGCCGGCCAGGTAGGTCATCAGCTTGGGGCCGAAGTCGCGCGCCGGGTTCATCGCGAAACCGGTCAGCGGGCCCATGGCGCTACCGATCACGGCGATCAGCAGGCCGATCAGCAGCGGCGCCAACGGACCGCGCGGCAGGCCGTTGCCGTCGTCGGTAAGGGCCATGATCACCGCCATGAGGATGGCCGTGATCACCACTTCGACGAGGAACGCCTGGCCGACCGACAGCGCCGGGTGCGGATAGGTGGAGAACACCGAGGCCAGGGCCAGGCTGTCCTGGCTGCCGCGGACGATGTTCTGCGCCTGTTCGAACTCGATGAACAGGCTGCTGTAGAGGGTGTAGACCAGCGCTGCGGCGCAGAACGCACCGGCCACCTGGGCGGCGATATAGAACGGCAGCTTGCGCCCCTCGAAGCCGGCGAACAGCCATAGCGCGATGCTCACCGCCGGGTTCAGGTGGGCGCCGGAGACGCCGGCGCTGAGGTAGATCGCCATGCTCACGCCGACCCCCCAGATGATGCTGATTTCCCACAGGCCGAAGCTGGCGCCGGCGACCTTCAGGGCCGCGACGCAACCGGTGCCGAAGAAGATGAGGAGGGCGGTGCCGAGGAACTCGGCCAGGCATTGGCCGAACAGGGACGGGGTCGGGGCGGCGGTGGTCATGGGGCCTCTCTTGTCTGTTCTTGTAATTATGGCGGGCAGCCGTGAAAATTGTTCAGTTTCGAAAAAATATATTCACAAAGGAATGCTGTCAAAGCGCGAAGATGAACGTTTGTCCGAAAAACGACCCTCCGGTTTCGTTTTCGCGGCCAATCGAATATCGCTACCGAGGCACGCGGGCCGCGGCATCGGCGCCCGTGCAGCAGGGGCGGCGATGGCTTAAGGTAGGCGCCGGTTTTCAGCCAACGTTCTTCTCCGGGAGTGACAATGACCCCTGCCATCGACCTGCTGAAAAAGGCCCGCGCCGAGCACAAGGTGCTCAGCTACAGCCACGACCCCAAGGCACCTTCCTATGGCCTGGAGGCCGCGGAAAAGCTCGGCCTGGACCCGCAGCGGGTGTTCAAGACGCTGCTCGCCGCCACGGAGAAGGGCGAGTTGCTGGTGGCGGTGGTGCCGGTGATCGGCAGTCTCGACCTGAAGGCCCTGGCCCATGCGGCGGGGGCGAAGAAGGCCGACATGGCCGATCCGCAGGCGGCGCAGCGGGCTACCGGCTACCTGGTGGGCGGGATCAGCCCGCTGGGGCAGAAGAAGCGCCTGCGTACCTTCATCGATGAAAGCGCGCGGCAGTACCCGAGCATTCATGTCAGCGCAGGACGGCGCGGGCTGGAAGTGGAGCTGGCGGCCGAGGTGCTGGCCCAGTTGACCCAGGGTTCGTTCGCCGCCATCGGCCGCGAATGAGCCGCTAATCCCGCCGGCCTAGCGGTCGGCATTCGTCTTACTTTTCAATCTGTCAGGTTTTCCATGTCCCACTATCTCCTCGCCATCGACCAGGGCACCACCAGCTCCCGCGCCATCGTGTTCAGTGCCCAGGGCTTGCCGGTGGCGAGCTGCCAGCAGGAATTCAAGCAGTACTTCCCGAAGGACGGCTGGGTGGAGCACGACGGCGAGGAAATCTGGCTGACCACCCTCCAGGTCTGTCGCGACGCGCTCGCCCGCAAGGGCTTGCGCGCGGCCGACATCGCCGCCATCGGCATCACCAACCAGCGCGAGACCACGCTGGTCTGGGACGCCGCCAGCGGCGACCTGATCCACCCGGCCATCGTCTGGCAGGATCGTCGTACCGCCGACTACTGTGCCGAACTCAAGGCCGCCGGCCACGAGGCGAACGTCAGCGCGCGCACCGGGCTGCTGATCGATCCGTATTTCTCCGCCACCAAGCTGCGCTGGATCCTCGACAACGTGCCCGGCGCCCGCCAGCGCGCCGAACGCGGCGAGCTGCGCTTCGGCACCGTCGACTGCTTCCTGCTCTGGCGCCTGACCGGCGGCCGCTCCCATCGCACCGACGCGACCAACGCTTCGCGCACCCTGCTGTTCAACATCCACAGCCAGGACTGGGACGAGGAATTGCTGGCGCTGTTCGAGATCCCGCGCAGCCTGCTGCCGGAGGTACTCGACTGCGCGGCGGAGTTCGGCGTCAGCGAGCCGTCGCTGCTTGGCGCGGCGATCCCGGTGCTGGGCATGGCCGGCGACCAGCAGGCCGCGCTGATCGGCCAGGCCTGCTTCCAGCCGGGCATGGTGAAGAGCACCTACGGCACCGGCTGCTTCATGATCCAGAACACCGGCGAGCAGCCGGTGACCTCGAAGAACCGCCTGCTCACCACGGTCGGCTACCGTCTGGACGGCAAGGTCAGCTACGCGGTGGAGGGCAGCATCTTCGTCGCCGGCGCCGCGGTGCAATGGCTGCGCGACGGCATCAAGCTGATCGACCACGCCCACGAGAGCGAAGCCCTGGCGATCCAGGCCGGCGACTCCAACGGCGTCTACCTGGTGCCGGCCTTTACCGGCCTCGGCGCGCCCTACTGGGACCCGAAGGCGCGCGGCGCGATCTTCGGCCTGACCCGCGACACCGGAATCAAGGAGATCGTCACCGCCGGTCTGCAATCGGTCTGCTACCAGACCCGCGACCTGCTCGAAGCGATGCGCCAGGACGGCACGCCGCCCAGCGCGCTGCGGGTGGACGGCGGGATGGTGGTGAACAACTGGGTGATGCAATTTCTCACCGACATCCTTGGTGTCACCGTGGAGCGCCCGGAAGTCACCGAGACCACCGCCCTCGGCGTGGCCTACATGGCCGGGCTGAAGGCCGGCTTCTATCGCGACCTGGACGACATCGCCAGCCACTGGCACCTGCAGCGCCGCTTCGCCGCACACATGGCCGAGGAGCGCCGCGGCGAACTCTACGCCGGCTGGCAGAACGCGGTGCGACGGGTGCGCAGCGAGGCCTGAGCGGCGTTTCGCGGAAAAAGGCGGCGTTTTTGCCGGCGGCTTCACAACGCCGGCAGGTCGCCGCAAACGCCCGCTCGGGCAATGGGTCGAAGGCAGGGCGAAGTCCCACTGTTACGATCGGAAAAGATCGCACTGTATCGCCCATCCCGGAGCCTGCGGCGGCATGCTGTGGCGATCGTTCCCAGGAGGTCTGCCATGCAGCTCGAGTTCCACCAGGTCGACGCGTTTTCTTCCCGTCCGTTCAGCGGCAATCCCGCCGTGGTCTATCGCCTCGACGCCTGGCTGGCGGACGAGCTGATGCAGATGATCGCGACCGAGCACAACCTCTCCGAGACCGCCTTCGTCGTTCGTGAAGGAGAGGCCTGGCGGATCCGCTGGTTCACCCCGAGCGTCGAGGTGGCGCTCTGCGGCCACGCCACACTGGCTGCGGCCCACGTACTGTTCGAGGTCTACGACGAGCCGGGCGAGCGCCTGGAATTCATCTCGCGCTCCGGTGCGCTGCGGGTCAACCGCGAGGACGAGCGGCTGGTCCTGGATTTCCCCGCGCAGTATCCGAGCGAGGTCGGTAGCACCGTCGAGCTGGAGCAGGCCCTGGGCCTGCCGCCGGTGGACGTGCTGGGCTCCACCGACAAGCTGCTGGTGCTGCTCGAGTCCGAAGAGGCGGTGCGCGCCTGTCGCCCCGACTTCGCGGCCCTGGCGCGGCTGCCCTGGCGTGGAGTGATCGTCACCGCGCGGGGTCTGCAGAAGGATTTCGTCTCGCGCTTCTTCGCCCCGGCGATGGGCGTCGACGAAGACCCGGTCACAGGCTCCGCGCATTGCAGCCTGATTCCCTACTGGGCCCAGCGCTTGAACAAACTGTCGCTGACCGCCCAGCAGTGCTCGGCGCGCGGCGGCGAGCTGTGGTGCCGGTTGGAGGGCGAGCGGGTGAGTATCGCCGGGCATGCGGTGCTGGTGGCGAGCGGAAGGATTCGATTGGGCTGAGGGGCGCTTCAGGAGGGGGATGCCTCGTGCATGCCAGACCTCCACATACCGAAGCCCTGATCCGTAGGGTGAATAACCGCTTGCGGTTATCCGCCGCTTATCCGGGGTATTCGCCCTACAGGCCCTGGAAACGCCGGACAGCTCCCCCGGACATTTCCGCAGGCTCTCTCAGAAGCCCGGGAATTGGATAAAAACCCAGTAGGAGGATGATGGAGGGGCCGGCAAATCCATCCCGCAGGGACAGGACGAACGGCACTGCCCTCTGTTTTTGAGGGCGGAAGGACGCGGGCCGCAGGTGGTGGAACACCTACGACCCGCTAACCACAACCCAGCTTACTAAGGAGCTGACCCATGGCTAAGCCGAATGATACGTCCAACCCCGAGGTAACAGAATCGTCCCCCCGCTTCGTCCCACTGCTACCCACCTCCCAGGCCGACATGTGTCCGCGTAGCGCCACCCTGTACGTGGACACCCATGCACTCCCCACGCACTTGTTCGACAACGCGAAAGTGCGCTTGAGGTCGGCAATCAACATCCTGGCCATGACCCGTTTGCTCGATGAGAAAGAAGAGCCCGGCGGCACCCTGGCCTACATCAACGGTGCGTTGCTGTCGCTGCTCAGCGATGCCTTGTCCGAAATCGAGGCGGGCCACCCGAGCCTGTAGCGCCGCTCCCTGGCGCGACGCCCCCGGCCTGGCCGGGGGCTTTGCGGCATCGCCCATCACAAGACCTTTCGCGCCCGAACGGCGAGGCTCACCGCCCGTCCCGGTCCTCGCGAAACGGCCTCCAATTGCCCGAAACTTCCGACCCTTTTTTCGGACGATTTCTTACGCCCTTATAAATCAGCAAGTTACGAGACCTCGAAAAAAGAGGGTTTCTGGCAGGAAAAACTCGGTATTTCCTTTTCCTTCAAATGGTTATAGGTTTTCGGGGCTAGTTCACTGCCGTATAGGCAGCTAAGAAATGGGTGGCGTGCCTGCTCAGTGGCTCCAGGTCGTTCACTGCCGTATAGGCAGCTAAGAAATGGTAGACGGGATATGGATCGGCGAAGTCCTCGTTCACTGCCGTATAGGCAGCTAAGAAAGCTGTGCGTCGCCGTGGTCTGACGGTCGAATCGTTCACTGCCGTATAGGCAGCTAAGAAAAGCAGATACCCGAACCACTGGAGGTACATGCAGTTCACTGCCGTATAGGCAGCTAAGAAATTCATCAGGATGCCGCCAAGGGTCCGCATAATGTTCACTGCCGTATAGGCAGCTAAGAAATCGAGCAGCGGCCCGAGGAGTCCGAAGACTTGGTTCACTGCCGTATAGGCAGCTAAGAAATGGAGAAAAGCAATGCGAGTGGTGCGAGGCCAGTTCACTGCCGTATAGGCAGTTAAGAAAAGACAATCCGGACCTGCCGCCCAGGACGATCTGTTCACTGCCGTATAGGCAGCTAAGAAATGCAGCGACTGCACCTTGGCTTGCTGCCGGTCGTTCACTGCCGTATAGGCAGCTAAGAAACTCAAGAAAGAGCAGAACGGCCAGCCTGCGCCGTTCATTGCCGTGTAGTCCCGTAGGGCGAATGCCGCCATAGGCGGTATCCGCCCTACGGATCGGGTTCCTGGCATGCACGAAGTGAGGCTTGCCCTCCAAGTGGTGGGGCGGCAAACCCGCCCCGTCAGGAGGCCGAGCGGAATCGTTGCGGAGGGGGACGAGTGGCAGGATGCCGCGAGAGCCGCCTCGGTCCACGAAGGACCGTGGCGGCGTGCCGCCGGGAGCAACGATGCAGCGAGGGCACCCCAGCCGAGAAGCGGCTGGGGCCGGATGCCGGGGCGAGTCTTTTGGTTCCTTTTGGACGCTTGCAAAAGGAACTCGCCTGGGAAGGCGAAACAAGAGGCCAAGGCAGGCACAGAAAACAGCTTGACCACCAAACATGACGCCCGCTCAAGCGCTAAGCAACAGCGTCCCCCCTCACTGCCGTGTAGCTAAGAAGTCGCGAGCGATATAGTCCCGTAGGGCGAATACCGCCACAGGCGGTATCCGCCGATGCCCCGGAGAGCCGGCGGATAACCGCAAGCGGTCATTCGCCCTACGGATCGGGCTCCTGGCATGCCCTCCGAGGGGCAGGGCGAGTCTTTTGGACGCTTGCAGAAGGAGCTCGCCTGGAAAGGCGAAACAAGAGGCCAAGGCAGGCACGACAAGCAGCTTGAGCAGCAAACATGAAGCCCGCTCGAACGTCCCGTAGGGCGAATACCGCCACAGGCGGTATCCGCCGATGCCCTGGAGAGCCGGCGGATAACCGCAAGCGGTTATTCGCCCTACGGATCGGGCTCCTGGCATGCCCTCCGAGTGGCAGGGCGAGTCTTGTGGGCGCTTGCAAAAGGAACTCGCCTGCAAAGGCGAAACAAGAGGCCAGGGCAAGCAGGACAAGCAGCTTGACCGGCAAACATGAAGCCCGCTCAAGCGCTAAGCAGCAGCTTGCCCCTTACTGCCGTGCAGGCAGCGACGGGAGTTGGGGGCCAGTGCACGCATTCACGGCCCTCCAGGCAGTCCCCGGGCACCTGTGCCGAAACGCCACCTTCGTGCCCTGAGTCATGGGGCAAGTCGCTACCCCTCAGTACCCATCCGCCACCGGCGCCAGGTAGAGCCCGCCCGCACCGAGGGTAATGCGCAGGTTGCGGATCTCCCCGGCGCGCAGGGTCAGGGTCTGTCCGGCGAGGATGGTCATGCCGTTCCGGCAGGCGTCGCCAGGACCGTTCGGCGCAAGACGCACGTCCACCGCGCCGGGTTGCAGGTTCAGGGCCAGGCTGGCGCCCGGTTGCAGGTTGCCGACCAGTTCGTCGTGGACGTACAGGCCGATATCGCAGGCAGTGCCGGACTCGACCCGCTCGCGGGAAATGTTCAGCACCGCATAGCCGATCGGCGCCGGGTCGGGTTGCGCCCAGCCGCCGCTGGCCGGTTGCGGGTCCGCGGCGAGCGCCGGGAGGGCGCAGGCCAGGGCAGCGGTATGGAGCAGCGGGCGAAGGATGGGGAACATGGCGGGCCTCGGCGGCGGGGGGCGTAAGGAAAAGCTTGGCCGAAGCCGGGGCCCGGGACAAGTCGGGACGGGCATCCGCGTGCCCGTCCGTCGCTGGGGTCAGGCGCCGCGTTGCGGCAGCATGGCGCGCAGTACGTCGTCCTTCTGCACGCGGTGGTGCCAGATGGCCGCGGCGGCGTGGCCGAGGATCAGCGCGAAAAGCAGGTACTGGACGGTGACGTGGGTGCCGCCGGCGAACGCCTTGAAGGCTTCCGGCAGGTCGAACGGGCCGATCTGCACCAGCCAGAACAGGTCCAGCGGACGCTTGCCGGCGAGCATGCCGGAGAGCGGCATGACGATCAGCACCGCGTACAGCAGGAAATGCCCGGCCTTGGCGGCCGCGCGCTGCCAGTCCGGGTTCCCCTCCAGGGTATCCGGGACACCCTGGACGCGGCGCAGCGCCAGGCGTGTCAGGGTCAGCAGGAGTACCGCCACGCCCAGCGACTTGTGCAGGGTGAAGACGTTGCCCTTGCCGCCGAGCAGGCCGGCGAAGAAGTCGGCGCCGTAGGGCAGGGCGATGATCAGCAGGACCGCGACGGCGCTGAGCCAGTGCAGGGCGATCTGTGACGGGGAATAGCGGCGGATGGACATGGTTCTACCTCGTGAAGAACAAGGTGAACATGTTAACCATGTGCTTTGTAGGGTTTAAGCCTCTTTACTCCGCCTTTACCCGTTCTTGACGCTTTGTCGGTTACCGGATATTTCGAGGATTGACCTTGACACCATGTCAAGGTCGAAAATCGCCCCATCGATGACCAACAGGAGGCAATACCATGCAAGTCTTCAAGGTTCAGGGCATGACCTGCGGCCACTGCGTACGGGCGATCACCCATGCGGTGCAGGCGAAGGATTCGGCGGCGGAAGTCCAGGTGGATCTTGGCGCCGGCGAAGTCCGGGTCGCCAGCCGGCTCGACAGCACCCAGGTACTCGAGGCGATCCGCGAGGAGGGCTACGGCGCCGAGCTGGCCTGACCCCAGTCGCGCACCAGGCCACGGAACATCGGCTCCAGCAGGTGTTCCGCGTCCGTATCCGGATCGAACAGGCGCGGGTCGCGCAACCAGTCGTTGAACAGGCCCAGGATCAGCGCGTGCAAGGCGCGCGAGGCGATCCTCGGGGTCATGCCCGGATGCAGCCGCACACGGCATTCGTCGCGGGCGAACAACTGCTCGCAGAGTTCGATGAACATCTGCACGAAGGCGTTGTTGCGTTCCTGCGCCTCGCGCAGTTCCTCGGTGAATTCGCAACGTTGCATCAGGATGGTCAGGATGCGGCGCTTCTTCTCCTGCGTCAGCAACGATTGCACGGCCTCCAGGCAGAGGTCGTAGAGCGAGCGCAGCGGGTCGCTGCCATCGCAGCCGGACAGGCGCTCGGTGAGTTGCTCCGGCGGCAGGCGTACCTGGTTGAGCATCTCGTTGAACAGGTGGGCCTTGTTCTGGAAGTGCCAGTAGACGGCGCCACGGGTCACCCCGGCGGCCCTGGCGATCTGTTCCAGGCTGGTATGGGACACGCCCTTTTCCAGGAACAGTTCCTCGGCGGCCAGGAGGATGGCCGTACGGGTTTTTTCAGAATCTTCCTTTGTGCGTCGCATGCTGTGCTGGGTAGTCGAATCGGTCTCGGCAACGGGGCGGGGAGTGTACCGATTTTAGCCGCGCTCGGGCGGACTCGAAGTATTTCGACACCACCTTTGTCTAATGCTGCTCATTCATGAGTCGTGGATTCCGCGGTTCCACGGTCTCCGGCCATGATCGGCGGGCGTCTTCGGTGTTATGCTGCGCGCTGCTTTTTCGGCGACTCCCCGGCTGTCCGTAGCATCTTCCCGCCAGTACCGGCCTTCAGGCCTGGAGCCGCCCGCCCTCACAGACGATTCAATGATAGGCGTCGTCGTCCCGCTTGCCGGGAGCCGCGCAGGGAAGTGCCTTGCCTGCCACCGACGCGCCCCGTGCCGAGCGATCCATGAACCTGCGCATCCTGCTGATACTGGGAGCCCTGAGCGCCTTCGGGCCACTGGCCATCGATTTCTACCTGCCGAGCTTCCCGACCCTGGCCAAGGCCTTCGCCACCGACGTCGAGCACGTCCAGCTGAGCCTGGCCGCCTACTTCGCCGGCCTGTCCATCGGCCAGTTGCTCTACGGCCCGGTGGCCGACCGCTATGGCCGGCGCCTGCCGCTGCTGGTGGGGGTGAGTATCTTCACCCTGGCCTCGGCCGCCTGCGCCCTGGCGCCGAGCCTGGAGTGGCTGATCGCCGCGCGCTTCGTCCAGGCCCTCGGCGGCTGCGCCGGGATGGTCATCTCGCGGGCAGTGGTGCGTGACCTGTGCGATCCGATCGGCGCCGCCAAGGCGTTTTCCCAGTTGATGCTGGTGATGGGCCTGGCGCCGATCCTCGCCCCCGTGGCCGGCGGCCTGCTGCTGGACTGGCAGGGCTGGCAATCGATCTTCGTCTGCCTGACCCTGTTCGCCGCCCTGGCCGGCCTCGGCGTGGCGTTGTGGCTGCCGGAAACCATCCCGGCCGACGGCGAGCGACCGCCGCTTTCCGGCGCGCTGGGGCAGTACCGGCGGCTGTTCGCCGACCGCCTGTTTCTCGCCTATGGCCTTTCCGGCGGGGTGGCGATGGCCGGGATGTTCGCCTACATCGCCGGTTCGCCCTACGTGTTCATCCAGCTCTACGGGATTCCCGCCGAGCACTATGGCTGGCTGTTCGGCAGCAATGCCGCGGGCTTCATCGTCATGGCACAGGTCAACGCGCGGCTGCTGCGCTATCGCGGGCCGGCGTTCTGGCTGCGGCGGATCATCTGGGGCTACCTGGCGTGCGGCCTGGCCCTGCTGGGCATCGCTTCGCTGCAACCGGCCACGCTGTGGCCGCTGCTGGTTCCGCTGTTCGGATGCGTGGCCAGCCTCGGCTGCATCATTCCCAACGCTTCCGCCTGCGCCATGGCCGGACAGGGACAGCACGCCGGCAGCGCCTCGGCGCTGATGGGCAGCCTGCAGTTCAGCGTGGCGGCGGGCGCTTCGGCGCTGGTCGGCGTGCTCCACGACGGCACGGCGATCCCCATGACTCTGGTGATCGCCGTCTGCGGCGCGGTCGCGACCCTGCTCGCCTGGCAGACCGGGCGCCTGGAGCGCCAGGCCGCCTGAGCGCGGATCAGGCCGTTCGCTGTTTCAGTTCGGGCAGCACATGGGGCGCGCGCAGGCGCGCCTCGAGGCGGTCGACGAAACGCCGGGCCTCGCTTTCGCTACGGAAGTTGACGGCCTGCTGGTCGAGGCAGACTTGCCAGCATTGGCCTTTCGGGGTTTGCGACGGGCGGACGAGGATGTTCATGGCGATTCATCCATCGGGGCTGGAAAGGGAGCTTCAGTCTAGTCCTGTCGGCCCGGAAAACACTGACCGGGATCAGTTTGCCGACAACTGGTCGCCGCTTCGTTTACAGCCCCGCCGCAGAGCGCTTCAGGCTCCTCCCTCGCCCTGCCTTACCCGCTGCCGGTAGGCGCTCGGCGACAAACCCATGACCTTGCTGAACAGGCGCGAGAAGTAGTAGCTGTCGTCGTAGCCGACCGCCTGGCCGACCCGGGCCACGCTCTGGTCGCTGCTGTCCAGCAACTGGCAGGCGTACTCGATCTTCAGGTGCAGGAAGTGCTGGATAGGCGTACGGCCGGTGATCGCCTTGTAGCGACTGACGAAATGGAACTTCGACAGGTTGCAGAAGGCCGCCAGGCGTTCCAGTTCGAGGCGCGCATGCAGGTGTTCGCGCATGTAGGCGTGCAGCCCGTCGAGGTCCAGGCTGCCCTCGCGCAGCGGGCGCAGCAGCGGTAGCTGGCAGAGCAGGCTGCGCAGGCGGCTGGCGGCGAGCAGGAAGTGCTGGAAGCGGTAGCCGCTGTGGCGCACCTCCAGCAGTTGCTCGAAGCCGCCGAGCAGGGCGTGTTGCAGGCCCCAATGGCGCAGCGGGGTGTCGCGGTAGCCGGCGCTGTGTTGCAGCCAGGTGGCGCTGTCGCCGCGCAGGTGGGTCCAAAAGATGGTCCAGGGTTGGCGGTCGTCGGCGGCGTAGTCGTGGGCCATGCCCGGCGGCAGCCAGAGCAGGTCACCGCTGCCGACCCGGTATTCGCGCCAGGCGTCGCCCTCGCGCACGCGCAACAGGCCCTGGCCTTCGCTGCAATAGATCAGCAGGTGCTCGTCATGGCGCTCGCGGCTCATGCGGTGGTCGCGGGCGCGCCGGTAGTGGCCCAGGGAGGTGGGGTAGAGGTCGCGGCTGAGCGGGTGGACCGCCAGTTTCTCCAGCAGCGCCGCCGGGATCGGCAAGCGCAGGCTGTCGGCCGGCAGGGGCCAGTCGGAGGTGTGCGACATGTCGGTAGCCGGCTCCGCAATATAGTCCATGAACAACACAATTTAGTCGATCTCGCGACCTTCCGCCCAGTGATAGCTTCTTGGCCAAAGCGAGGTCCGAATCGACCTCGTACCAGTCCGCCACAACAATAAAAGCCGGCCTGGCCGGTGCAGGAGGGTTCATGTCAGTCCCAGTCCGCCACCTCATCGCGGGAGCCTTCGTCGAAGGTCTCGGCGCCCAGCGCATCCCGGTCAGCAATCCCCTCGACAACAGCACCCTGGCGGAGATCGCCTGCGCCAGCGCGGAGCAGATCGAGCAGGCGGTGGCCAGTGCCCGCGAAACCTTCGCCAGTTGGAAGGAAACCCCGGTTTCCGAGCGCGCGCGGGTGATGCTGCGTTACCAGGCGTTGCTCAAGGAACACCACGACGAACTGGCGAAGATCGTCTCCAGCGAGCTGGGCAAGACTTTCGAGGACGCCAAGGGCGACGTCTGGCGCGGTATCGAGGTGGTCGAGCACGCCTGCAACGTGCCCTCGCTGCTGATGGGCGAGACGGTGGAGAACGTCGCCCGCAACATCGACACCTACAGCATCACCCAGCCGCTGGGCGTGTGCGTTGGCATCACCCCGTTCAACTTCCCGGCGATGATCCCGCTGTGGATGTTCCCGCTGGCCATCGCCTGCGGCAACGCCTTCATCCTCAAGCCTTCCGAGCAGGTGCCGCTGACCAGCGTGCGGCTCGCCGAGCTGTTCCTCGAGGCCGGTGCGCCGAAGGGCGTGCTGCAGGTGGTGCATGGCGGCAAGGAACAGGTCGACCAGTTGCTCAAGCACCCGCAGGTGAAGGCGGTGTCCTTCGTCGGCTCGGTCGCCGTCGGCCAGTACGTCTACCACACCGGCACCGCGCACAATAAGCGCGTGCAGAGCTTCGCCGGGGCGAAGAACCACATGGTGATCATGCCCGACGCGGACAAGGCACAGGTCATCAGCAACCTGGTCGGTGCCTCGGTGGGCGCGGCCGGGCAGCGCTGCATGGCGATCTCGGTGGCGGTGCTGGTGGGGGCCGCCCGCGAGTGGATTCCGGAAATCCGCGACGCGCTGGCCAAGGTCCGCCCCGGCCCATGGGACGACAGCGGCGCCAGCTACGGCCCGGTGATCAACCCGCAGGCCAAGGCGCGCATCGAGCGCCTGATCGGCCAGGGCGTGGAGGAGGGCGCGCAACTGCTGCTGGATGGCCGCGGCTACAAGGTCGAGGGATACCCGGACGGCAACTGGGTCGGCCCGACGCTGTTCGCCGGGGTGCGCCCGGACATGGCGATCTACCGCGAAGAGGTGTTCGGCCCGGTGCTCTGCCTGGCCGAGGTCGACAGCCTGGAGCAGGCGATCCGCCTGATCAACGAAAGCCCCTACGGCAACGGCACCTCGATCTTCACCAGCTCCGGCGCCGCGGCGCGGACCTTCCAGCACCACATCGAGGTCGGCCAGGTGGGCATCAACATCCCGATTCCGGTACCGCTGCCGTTCTTCTCCTTCACCGGTTGGAAGGGCTCGTTCTACGGCGACCTGCACGCCTACGGCAAGCAGGGCGTGCGCTTCTACACCGAGACCAAGACCGTGACCGCGCGCTGGTTCGACAGCGACAGCGTGGCCGGGACCAACTTCTCGATCCAGATGCGCTGAAAGGGAGACGGACCGATGACCGACATCGCATTCCTCGGCCTGGGCAACATGGGTGGGCCGATGGCCGCCAACCTGCTCAAGGCTGGCCACCGGGTGAATGTCTTCGACTTGCAGCCCAAGGCCGTGCTGAGCCTGGTCGAGCAGGGCGCGCAGGGCGCCGATAGCGCCTTGCAGTGCTGCGAAGGCGCCGAAGTGGTGATCAGCATGCTGCCGGCCGGGCAGCACGTGGAAAGCCTGTATCTCGGCGACGACGGCCTGCTCGCGCGGGTCGCCGCCAAGCCCCTGCTGATCGACTGCTCGACCATCGCCCCGGAGACCGCGCGCAAGGTCGCCGAGGCCGCCGCGGCGAAGGGCCTGACCCTGCTCGACGCGCCGGTTTCCGGCGGCGTCGGCGGCGCCCGCGCCGGAACCCTGAGCTTCATCGTCGGCGGCCCCGCCGAAGGCTTCGCGCGGGCCCGGCCGATCCTCGAGAACATGGGCCGGAACATCTTCCACGCCGGCGATCACGGCGCCGGCCAGGTGGCGAAGATCTGCAACAACATGCTCCTCGGCATCCTCATGGCCGGCACCGCCGAGGCCCTGGCGCTGGGGGTGAAGAACGGCCTCGACCCGGCGGTGCTGTCCGAGGTGATGAAGCAGAGTTCCGGTGGCAACTGGGCGCTGAACCTCTACAACCCCTGGCCCGGGGTGATGCCGCAGGCGCCGGCGAGCAACGGCTATGCCGGCGGTTTCCAGGTGCGCCTGATGAACAAGGACCTCGGCCTGGCGCTGGCCAACGCCCAGGCGGTGCAGGCCTCGACGCCGCTCGGCGCGCTGGCGCGCAACCTGTTCAGCCTGCACGCCCAGGCCGATGCCGAGCACGAGGGGCTGGACTTCTCCAGCATCCAGAAGCTCTACCGCGGCAAGGACTGACCTCTACGACCAAAGGTTGATGGCGGGTGCCCGGCGCCCGCCCATACTCCAAGGCTCACTCACTGCTTCATCCCTAATAAGAACAATCAGAGGGCTGGAACATGACGTACCTGCAGCAGCACGCCCGCTCGATCGCCGAGCCGGCCGCGTTCTGGGCCGAACAGGCCCGTTCCCTGGCCTGGTACCAGGCGCCCGCGAACATCCTCGAAAGCCTGCCCGACGGCACCCATCGCTGGTTCGCCGATGGCCGTCTGAACAGCGCCTACCTGGCCCTCGACCGGCAGATCGAGGAGGGGCGCGGCGAACAGACCGCGCTGATCTACGACTCGCCGGTGACCGGTACCCAGGACCGCTACAGCTACCTGCGGCTGCGCGACGAAGTGGCGCGCCTGGCCGGCGCCCTGCGGGCCCTCGGGGTCGGCAAGGGTGACCGGGTGATCATCTACATGCCGATGGTGCCGCAGGCGGCCATGGCGATGCTCGCCTGCGCGCGCCTGGGCGCGGTGCATTCGGTGGTGTTCGGTGGCTTCGCTCCCTACGAGCTGGCCCTGCGCATCGACGACGCCACGCCGAAGCTGGTGCTCACCGCTTCCTGCGGGCTGGAGTTCGATCGGGTGATCGAATACAAGCCGCTGGTGGACAAGGCCCTCGAACTGGCGATCCACCAGCCTGCCCACGTCATGGTCTGGCAACGCCCGCAGGCGCCCGCGCGCCTGCACCCGGGCCGCGACCTGGACTGGCAGGACTGCCTCGCCGCCGCCGAGCCGGCCGATCCGCTGCCGGTGGCCAGCGGTGATCCGCTGTACATCATGTACACCTCGGGCACCACCGGTAAGCCCAAGGGCATCGTCCGCGACAACGGTGGCCACGCGGTCGCGGTGCGCTACGCGGTCCGCACTATCTACGGCATGCAGGCCGGCGACGTCTGGTGGGGGATCTCCGACGTCGGCTGGGTGGTCGGCCACTCGCTGATCGTCTACGGCCCGCTGATGTGCGGCTGTACCACGGTGTTCTACGAAGGCAAGCCGGTGCGCACGCCGGACGCCGGCGCCTACTGGCGGGTGATCGAAGAGCACAGGGTGAACAGCCTGTTCTGCGCGCCGACGGCGATCCGCGCGATCCGCAAGGAAGACCCGCATGGCGAACGGGTGAAGCGCTACGACCTGGGTTCGCTGCGCCACCTGTTCCTGGCCGGCGAGAAGCTCGACAGCAGCACCCAGCACTGGCTGGAGGAGCACACCGGGCGGCCGGTCCACGACCATTGGTGGCAGACCGAGACCGGCTGGCCGGTGACCGCGCCCTGCATCGGGATCGCCGGCCACGACCTGCGGGCCGGCTCGACCAACCGCGCGGTGCCCGGCTACCACGTGCAGGTGCTGGACGACGAAGGCCGGCCGCTGGGAGCGAACCGCCAGGGCGCGATCGTCATCGCCCTGCCGTTGCCGCCGGGCTGCGCACAGACCCTCTGGGGCGACCACCCGCGCTACCTGCAGGCCTACCTGGGCAACTATCCCGGCTACTACCACACCGGCGACGGCGGCTATCTCGACGAGGACGGCTTCGTCTACATCATGGGGCGCACCGACGACGTGATAAACGTTTCCGGGCATCGCCTCTCCACCGGCGAGATGGAGGAACGCGTGGCGCAGCACCAGGCGGTTGCCGAGTGCGCGGTGATCGGCGTGCGGGACGAACTCAAGGGCCACGTGCCGCTGGGCCTGGTGGTGCTCAAGGACGATGCCGGGATCGCCGCCGAGCAACTGCAGCGCGAGCTGGTGGCGCTGGTCCGCGAACAGATCGGCGCGCTGGCCTGCTTCCAGCGGGTGGTGGTGGTCAAGCGGCTGCCGAAGACCCGCTCCGGGAAGATCCTCCGCGCGGTGCTGCGCAAGATCGCCGATGGCGAGGACTACGCGGCGCCATCGACCATCGACGACCCGACGATCCTTGGCGAGATCGAGGCTGCGCTGAGGGTGCGCAAGGCGGGATAGCAAAGGCCAGGGGCACGGCGGTAGGGTGGAAAACGCCGCGCCCCGTGGTCCTGCCGTTCAGAACCCTTCGAGAACGATCTTGCCCTTGGCCCGGCCGCTCTCCAGCAGCGCGTGGGCGCGGCGCAGGTTGGCCGCGTCGATGCGGCCGAAATGCTCGCCGACGGTGGTCTTCAACACGCCTTCGTCGATCAGCCCGGCGACCCGCTCCAGCAGCCGGTGCTGCTCGATCATGTCGTCGGTCTGGAACATCGAGCGGGTGTACATGAACTCCCAGTGCAGCGACAGGCTCTTCTGCTTCAGCTTGCCGATGTCCAGCGACGCCGGGTCGTCGATCAGCGCCAGGCGGCCTTGCGGGCGCAGCGCGGCGACGATCTGTTCGAGGTGCTGGTCGGTGTGGGTCAGGCTGGCGACGTGGCTGACCTCGGCGACACCGATCCGCTTCAGCTCTTCGGCCAGCGGCTTGCCGTGGTCGATCACATGGTGCGCGCCGAGGTCGCGGACCCAGGCCTGGGTCTCTGCGCGCGAAGCGGTGCCGATCACGTTCAGGCCGGTCAGTTGCCGGGCCAGTTGGACCAGGATCGAACCGACCCCGCCGGCGGCACCGACCACCAGCAGGCTCTGGCCCTGGTCGGCCTTGCCTTCGGCGATCTGCAAGCGCTCGAAGAGCAGTTCCCAGGCAGTGATGGTGGTCAGCGGCAGGGCCGCGGCCTGGGCGAAGTCGAGGCTTTTCGGCAGGTGCCCGGCAATGCGCTCGTCGACCCGATGCAGCTCGCTGTTGCTACCGGGGCGGGTGATGTCCCCGGCGTACCAGACCCGATCGCCAGGACGGAACAGGCTGACCTCGCTGCCGACCGCGCGCACCACGCCCGCCGCGTCCCAGCCCAGCACCTTGGCCTGGCCGGCTTCCGGCTGGGCGCGCTGGCGGACCTTGGTATCCACCGGGTTGACCGAGATGGCGCGGACCTCCACCAGCAGGTCGCGCGGGCCCGGCGTGGGCTCGGGCAGTTCGAGGTCGAGCAGGGCGTCGGGATGGTCGATGGGCAGGGATTGGTAGTAACCGACAGCTTTCATGGGAACTCCGGGAAACGGGCCTCAGGCGAGGCGATAGAGTTGGTCGATCTTCACGTTCTGCAGCAGGGCTTCGTTGCCGCGGCTGAAGCGCAGGAAGTGTTCGGTGTTCTGGTGCCGCTCCAGGGCGGCGTCGTCGCGCCACTGCTCGATCATGTAGAACAGGTGGGAGTCGTGGCGGTCCTGGTGCAGGTCGTACTGCAGGCAACCAGCCTCGGCGCGCGACGGGGCGACCAGGGCGCGCAATTCGCGTTCCAGGGCCTCGGCGTGGCCGGGGGCGGCGGTGATGGTGGCGATCAGGGTGAGGGGTGTGCTCATGGTGGGTTCCTTCGATGGGGCGGAGTCAGGATGGGCTATTTCAAATCGCTGAAAAACAGGCTATCAGGGAAGACTCTTTCAAAGGAATCTTGAAAATGCTGCGTTACGACGACCTCCAGGTGTTCGTCCACACCAGCGACAGCGGCTCGTTGTCCGCCGCCGCGCGCCAGTTGGAGATTTCCCCGGCGGTGGCCAGCGCGGCGCTGAAGCGCCTGGAAAGCGAGCTGGAGGTACGCCTGTTCGCCCGCTCCACCCGCAGCCTGCGCCTGACTCCCGAGGGCGACGCGTTCCTCCTGCATGCCCGCGCCTCGTTGCGCAGCCTGGAGGAGGGGCGCCGGTTGCTGCAGGGCGGCAAGGACCAGATCGCCGGGGTACTGCAGCTTTCCGCGCCCTCCGACTTCGGCCGCAACCTGCTGCTGCCATGGCTCGACGAGTTCCAGGCGCGCTATCCGCAACTGAGCCTGCGCCTGCTGCTCGGCGACCGGGTGACCGATCTCTACCGGCAACCGGTGGACGTGGCGATCCGCTACGGCGCACCGGCCGACTCCAGCCTGGTCGCCCTGCCGCTGGCGCCGGACAACCGGCGAGTGCTCTGCGCCGCGCCGGGCTACCTGGCGGAGCGCGGCGAGCCGCGCCAGCCGGACGACCTGCGCGAGCACAATTGCCTGCTCTACCAACTCGGCGGCCGGGTACACGACCGCTGGGCGTTCCAGCGGGGCCGCCGCAGCCTGACCCTGACGGTCGCCGGCGACCGGGTCTGCGACGACGCCGACGTGGTGCGGCGCTGGGCCCTGGCCGGCAAGGGGCTGGTCTACAAGTCCTGGCTGGACGTGGCCGAGGACGTGCGCGCCGGGCGCCTGCGCCTGCTGCTGCCGGAGTGGCAGGGCGAAGCGACGCCGATGAACCTCTTGTGTACCCACCGCGCCCAGTTGACCCGTCCGGTGACCCTCTTGCGCGCGTTCGTGCGCGAGCGTTGCGACGCATTGCTGGCGGAGGCTCCATGGACGAGGAACTGAACCGGGCGGCGAGCCTGGCCATCGAGCTGGCGGACGTGGACAGCGCCGCGCGCTTGCACGAGGGGAAACCGCAGAATTCGGAAAAATCCTACGCTAAGGTTTCTGTGAGCCTGAGAATATGCTCTTCAATGAGTCAGCCTGGGGCGCAAGCCGAAACCGCCGAAAACTCTGCAAGCCAATTAAATGGACTCGTCAGGGCTAGAGTCAGTAGCGTCCAGAAAAATAAGGAAAGTCTCTCAAAAAACAAGCCCCGTCGGAACGGGGCTTGTTGGTGGCTAATTAGCCAGCCTTGAAGCCAGGGAGGCCGTTGGCGGCACGCCACTCTTTGACTTCTTTCACTATGCCTTCGGGCGTTTCAAAGCCAGGTTTCGGATGGAAAATTACCCCACTCTTTCGTGGGTGAGAAGTAACTTCCTCGAAGTGCTTGACCAGTTTATCCATTCTCTTTTCTAGCTCACTACCCTTTAGTCCTGATTTGTTCTTGAAGAACTCTTCAATGATCTCCAGGAACTCACTTTCAGTATAATCGGCAAGGTTATTTTTAATATCCATTATTATTTCTCCTTACGTTTAAATTTCAGTTCTTTATGAATTTCGCTGTGGCGTTTCGGAGTGACGATAACAAGATTGTCTGTATTGTAAAGAGCGCCGCCGCTTTCCAGAGGGACTACATGGTGAATCTCAAACTTTTCTTTGCTACCCAGATGCTCCTCTGGCACAGCATAAGGAGCAAGGCCCTGACTGACAAAGTACCTATTACTGGGGGAGAGGTTTTCGAGAACTGATGGGTCTTTGCTAACGGCCATCCAAAACTGCTCCCGAAAGTCTCGCCAACTCTTGAATTCCTTGCCGCGCAACTGATCGGCGATTTGGCTCGGAATCGGTACTCCGTTACCCTGTGAGGCGCCGGCCAGCCAGTTCCCAGTGACCGGCTGGCCATTACCGGTAGCAACGCCGGGCTCATCCCGCGGATCCCGATAAACAATATAGAGTGGCGGAATACCGCTGTCTTCCGGGTAGACGTAGATCCCGTCGTTGAACTCCCGTTGTTCGAGTTCTGGATAGGACTCGATCTGCGGTTCCTTCGGAATCAGCAGTGTGCCGGGCATGATCAGCGGGCCATGGGGCACTGCGGGTGTCGAAGACGACGGATCGATCTGGCCAGGTGGAGTATCCGGGGTGACTAGGATGGTGCCGCCGCCAGGGCCGGTAGTCGTGTATTTGTAGGTCCCCGAGGCGGAGTCCAGAGTCAGCGCCCTGACGGGGACCGCCGCACTACCCGGCTCGGTGGGTACGGCGATGATTTGAATCGACCTATCGACATTGAGGGTTTTCAGCCGGTAAGGTAGGTCCACCGTTCCTTTGGCGGCGGCAATGGCTTGCCAGTCAACCGCCAGGGGCGGAGACAGTTCCGCAACCGGAATGGCAAAGGAGGCCTGCCGTTCACCATTGTTCAGTTTCGGCCAGAAGGAACTGACCGCCATAGTGGCGATGACAGCGGCTACCTGACCCAACATTGCACCAGGGGGCTTGCGAGCCACCGAAAGCAAATCCACTGCGGTCTTGAGAGTCCTGGAAACGCTGGCGGCACCACCCCCTGCCGGGGCCAGAGGTTTGGGCGCTACCGGTACGCCGACGCCTGGAAAACTAGGGAAGGTGGGGAAGTCGGGAAAAGTAGGAACCAACGCGCCAAGATCCCTCCTTGGCTGGTCGGGAATTTTCGGGTCACGCCGGTCAGGGATTGAAACACTGCTGACATCGACCGGGCGCGCCGTGATGCCTCCTTGTCCAGTACCCGTATCAACATCCCGACCGGAACCGCCCGTTGCTCCAGTTTCTCCTCCAGAGGTCACACGGGTTCCGGTATGGGTGAGTGCGTCATCGACCCGAGAGCCGGCATCGACTGCGGGAGGTGTAGTGACGGTGGGGTTGCTGATTATGTCCTGTTCTTCCAGACGCTTGTAGATTTCCTCGATGCGCTTGGCCTCACTTTCCGATACGACAATGGCCTGAAGCCGCGCATTGATTTCGTCTTGACGCTTTTTCTCCGCCTCTGCGACTCGCTTGGCCTCTGCTTCGGCCAAGCGTTGCAGTTCGGCTTGTTGCTGAGCCTCGGCCTGGCGACGAGCCTCTTCGGCCTGCCGTCGGGCTTCAGCTTGACGTTGCTCTTGCGCTAAGCGCTCCGCTTCCGTCTGCCGGGCGGCCTCTGCGGCGCGCTGTGCGTCCTCCAGCCGCTGAAGCCGGGTCAGTTCGGCGACCTTGCCATCCAGGGCGGAGGAGCGGCTATTGAGGACGCTGATTTCCGCTTCGATCAAGCGGATCTTTTGTGCGGCTGAATAAGACTTCGACCAGTTGTCGAAACTGAAATCTTTATCTTCGCGGCGGCCGTAGATTTCATTCATTACATTGACATAATTGACCGTGAGAGGGTCATAGCCAAAGAATGCATTTGCAATGGTTCGTGCGTCAGCCAGTTCCTTCTGTTTGGACGCAAGCAGTTCCACCGCCGCGGCCTTTTCAGCAGTGGCCATCTGCAAGGGTGTCGCCCCGGTAGGATTTAATTTTTCCTTTTTCTGGCTAGCAAGATACGCCAGTTCGCCATCGACAATCGATCCCACATTGGCCAAGGCAGTGTTCGTGGATTTTTTGATCTCTTCCTGTACACCACGAATCATGATCGCAGCGGGGACTTGAGACCTTTCATATTGGTATCGCTGATAAGATCCTTGATTTTTGCCCCTTCAGGAAGATCAAATTTATTTATGCCGGGACGGGCGATATAGGTAAGGTATGGGATAGGGGTGGGTGGCGGAGGTGTGTAGAAAGAGTACTGACCAGTAGCGGTTGCTACTGTGGTCATGCTTCCAAGGTCAAAAACGTCGCTCATGATATTTTCCTTAAGAATCCCCGTAAAGAGAACTTGCTTTTACTACCTGCCTGGTAGGCAATTGGGATTCTTCGGGTTTGCTGCGGAGCATTAAAGATAGTGACCATGAATAAGCTTTAATGCACGAGCGATACACGAAAATAAACTACAATATCTCCTCTTGCTGTCGCAGTAGCCGTGTATTCGCTTTCATCGTTACCGAGTTAGCTTGGCGCTGCCGCATCCTAAGTTCTCGCGATGTCAAATTGGGCTACGCCCTAACTGGGCGTCAGAGCGGCTGGGCAATGTCAGGGTAGGGTTTATCCATGCATTTTCTGACGCCTCGCCTGCTACCTCTAGGGCCTCACTGGCAGGCTGCACGCTTAGCGTACGATCTTGTCTTTGCTAGCTATCGTCCCCCACGAGCGCCTGTGCGAGGCCCTGGCGCTGCAGCAATGGTAAGGGCGCAACTGGGATGTTTAACTCCTGCGCGACGCTTGATCAGTCCCAGCCGAACAGCTCGGCGGCGTTGCGGCTGCTGCTCGCCGCCAGTTCCTCGGCGTCGACCCCGCGCAGCTTGGCGAGGGCGCGGCAGATGTCCGGCAGGTGCTCCGGACTGTTGCGCTGGCCGGGGTGCATCGATGGCGCCATGTCCGGCGCATCGGTTTCCAGCACGATGGCGTCGGCCGGCAGCTCCGCCGCCACTTTGCGCAGGCGGTTGGCCTGCGGCCAGGTCGGCGCGCCGCCGAGGCCGAGGCGGAAGCCGAGCTTGAGGTACTCGCGGGCTTCCTCGCGGCTGCCGGCGAAGGCATGGATGATGCCACGGCGCTCCAGGCGGATGCGCTTGAGGGTGGCGATGGTCGCCGCGTGGGCGCGGCGCACGTGGATCAGCGCCGGCAGGCGGAATTCCGCGGCCAGCCGCAGTTGGGCCTCGAACAGCGCCTGCTGGGCGTCGCGGTCGAGATGTTCCAGGTAGTAGTCCAGGCCGATCTCGCCGACCGCGCAGAGCTTGGTTTCGCCGCGCAGGCGTTGCAGCCACTGGCGCAGGTCGTCCAGGTGCTGCGGGCGGTGCCGTGCCAGGTAGACGGGGTGCAGGCCGAGCGCCGCGTACAGGCCATCCTCGGCCTGCGCCAGGTCCCAGACCCGTTGCCAGTTCTCGCGGTAGACGCCGAGCACCACCTGGCGCTCGACGCCCAGCGCGCGGCTGCGTTGCAGCAGCGCGGCGCGGTCGGCGTCGAAGTCCGGGAAGTCGAGGTGGTTGTGGGTGTCGACCAGGCGCATGGCGGCGGCTCAGTTGCGCAGCTTGAGTTGCCGGGGGACGGCGTGCAGGCCCGGCCGGTAATCGTTCTCCTCGACCGCGCGGAGCGCCAGTTCGAGGGCGTTGGCGGCGATCAACGCATGCTGCTGGTAGATCGAGTTGACCTTCAGCGGCACGAAGTCGAGCAACTGGGTGTCGCCGAAGGTCGCCACCCGCAAGCTCTCGGGCCAACCGTCGGCGCGCGCCTGGAACACGTCGAAGACGCCTTCGAGGAGTACATAGGCAGTGGTCACCAGGGCGTCGGGCAGGTAGCCCAGGCGTTCGAGCAACTGTTCCATGAGGCGGCGTCCGCACTCGCGGCTGAACACCTCGGCATGCTCGACGATGACCTCGCCGCGGAAGTCCTTCAGCGCCTGGCGGAAGCCGGCGGCGCGGTCGTGGCTGATGATCAGGTCCGCCCGCGCGCCGAGCAGGGCGATATGGCGCGGCGCCGGTTGCAACAGGGTTTCGGTGAGGCGGCGCGCGGCGTCCTGGTCGTCGCTGATCACCGAGGCGAAGCGCTGCGGGTCGAGCTGGCGGTCGATGGCCACCACCGGCAGGCCTTCGGCGACCAGCCGGGCATGGGTATCATCCCCGGCCGGCAGGCAACTGGCGACGATCAGCGCGTCGCAGCGGCGCGCGCGGAACAGGTTGACCACCTGGCGCTCGGTCTCCGGCTCGTCGTCGGAGCAGGCGATCAGCAACTGGTAGCCGCGCGCCCGGGCGCCTTGTTCGAGTTGCTTGGCGAGGCGGGCGTAGCTGGGGTTTTCCAGGTCCGGGAGGATGAAGCCGAGGGTGCGGGTCTGCCCGCGGCGCAGGCCGGCGGCCTGCTGGTCCGGCTGGTAGCCGTGTTCCTCGACCACGGCAAGCACGCGCTCGACGGTGGCGGCGCTGATGCGCCGCTGGGCGGCCTTGCCATTGATGACGTAGCTGGCGGTGGTCACCGAGACCCCGGCCAGGCGGGCGATATCACTGAGTTTCAAACCGATCTCTACTGGAGGCGACGACAAGTTGGGCTTCAAGGATCAATCATTATCGGGTAACGTGCCAATTTAATTAAGTGAATCGATTCAGCAAAAGATTCCGGCGAAGCCGGCGCCCCCTGCCCCAGGCTGCCTCGCGCAGCCCGAACGCGGCGCCGCCTACGCTATGGCAGGTCAATGACAACAAGCGGATCACCGCCCCAGGCTGTACGGAAGGCTCCCGCGAGCCGCTTTCCGCTACCGCCGGCACATCCCGCGCCCGCGCCTCGGCGCGGCGGGACGATCCGGACGTGAGACGGGGAGCCGTTCGCTCCTGAGGAGGTTTCCATGCTCGAACTCGATACCCGGCAGATCCGCATGGGCCAGCGCGCCGCGGACAAGGCCGAAGCCCTGCGCCTGCTCGGCGCGGCGCTGGTCGCCGACGGCCTGGCCGCGCCCGGCTATGCCGAGGGCCTGAAGGCGCGCGAGGCACAAGGCTCCACCTACCTCGGCCAGGGCATCGCCATACCCCATGGGACCCCGGATACCCGCGAGCTGGTCTTCAGCACCGGTGTGCGCCTGCTGCAATTCCCCGAGGGAGTGGACTGGGGCGATGGCCAGCAGGTCTACCTGGCCATCGGCATCGCGGCGAAGTCCGACGAACACCTGCAGCTCCTGCAATTGCTCACCCGCGCCCTCGGCGAGGCCGACCTGGGACCGGCGCTGAGCGCGGCCGCCAGCGCCGAGGAAGTCCTCGGCCTGTTGCAGGGC
The DNA here is from genome assembly GCF_056782835.1 of Pseudomonas sp. 20-5. NCBI lineage: Bacteria > Pseudomonadati > Pseudomonadota > Gammaproteobacteria > Pseudomonadales > Pseudomonadaceae > Pseudomonas > Pseudomonas sp. 20-5. Next base: position 1,518,636 of record NZ_CM165584.1, read on the forward strand.
GCGCCGCAGGAACTGGCGCTGGACGCACAACTGGTCGGCCTCGGCCAGAACGCCGAGGACCTCGACGAACTGGCCTGGCTCGGCGCGCGCCTGTTGAAGAAGGCCGGCTGCGTGGAGAACGGCTTCGCCGCCGTGCTCCAGCAGACCGAACCGTTGCCGCTGGGCGACGGGCTGTGCTGGTTGCACAGCGAACAATTGGTGAAGCGCCCCGGGCTGGCCTTCGTCACTCCGGCGCAACCGTTGCAGCACCAGGGGCAACTGGTCACCGGGCTGTTCTGCCTGGCCAGCCTGGGCGAAGCGCACCAGGCGCTGCTCGAACGCCTGTGCGACCTGTTGCTGGAAGGGCGTGGCGCCGAGCTGGTGCGCGCCACCAGCAGCCGCAGCGTACTCGCGGCGCTCGGTGGCGAGCTGCCGCCGGACTGGCCCAGCGCGCGAGCAGTCCTGGCCAACCCGCATGGCCTGCATGCCCGCCCGGCGCAGGCGCTGGCGCAGCTGGCCAAGGGCTTCGCCGGCGAGATCCGGGTACGCCTGGCCGACAGCGAGGCGGCCCCCGTCTCGGCGAAGAGCCTGAGCAAGCTGCTCGCCCTCGGCGCGCGACGCGGCCAGACGCTGGAGTTCAGCGCCGAGCCGGCGATCGCCGAGGACGCGCTGCCAGCCTTGCTGGCCGCGGTGCGCGAGGGGCTCGGCGAGGAGGTCGAAGCGCTGGCGGAGGAGGCCTTGCCCGATGCCGTCGGCGAGGCGGAAGAGGATGCCCGGCCGGCGCCGCTGCGCGCCGGCGAGCGCCTGCAGGCAATCGCCGCGTCGCCGGGCATCGCCAGTGGTCCGGCGCATGTCCAGGTGGCGCAGCGCTTCGAGTTCCAGCCGCGCGGCGAGTCGCCGGCCCATGAACGCGAGCGCCTGCTGCGGGCCAAGCGGGCGGTGGACGAGGAGATCGTCGGCCTGGTCGAACGCAGCACGGTGAAGGCGATCCGCGAGATTTTCGTCACCCACCGGGAGATGCTCGACGATCCGGAACTGGCCGAGCAGGTGCAACTGCGCCTGAATCGCGGCGAAAGCGCCGAAGCGGCCTGGAGTCGGGTGGTGGAAGACAGCGCGGCGCAACAGGAGGCGCTGCACGACGCGCTGCTCGCCGAGCGCGCCGCCGACCTCCGCGACCTCGGCCGGCGGGTGCTGGCCAGGCTCTGCGGGGTGGAGGCGCCGCGCGAGCCGGAGCAGCCGTACATCCTGGTGATGGACGAGGTCGGCCCCTCCGATGTCGCCCGCCTCGACGCCCAGCGGGTCGCCGGCATCCTCACGGCGCGCGGCGGCGCCACTTCGCACAGCGCGATCATCGCCCGCGCCCTCGGCATTCCGGCATTGGTCGGCGCCGGCGCGGCGGTGCTCGGCCTGGAGCCGGGCACGGCACTGCTGCTGGATGGCGAGCACGGCTGGCTGCAGGTGGCGCCGAGCACCGAACAGTTGCAGCAGGCCGCCGCCGAGCGCGACGCCCGCCAGCAGCGCCAGGCCCGCGCCGACGCGCAGCGGCTGGAGCCTGCGCGGACCCGCGATGGCCACGCGGTGGAAGTCTGCGCCAACCTTGGCGACACCGCCGGCGCCGCGCGCGCGGTGGAGCTGGGCGCCGAGGGCGTTGGCCTGCTGCGCACCGAGTTCGTCTTCATGAACAACGCCCGCGCGCCGGACCTGGCGACCCAGGAAGCGGAATACCGTCGGGTGCTCGACGCCCTCGACGGACGTCCGCTGGTGGCGCGGACCCTGGATGTCGGCGGGGACAAGCCGCTGCCGTACTGGCCGATTCCCCACGAAGAGAATCCCTATCTGGGCCTGCGCGGTATCCGCTTGACCCTGCAGCGACCGCAGATCCTCGAGACCCAGTTGCGCGCGCTGTTCCGCGCCGCCGGGGAGCGGCCGCTGCGGGTGATGTTCCCGATGGTCGGCAGCCTCGACGAATGGCGCCAGGCGCGTGACCTGGCGCTGCGCCTGCGCGAGGAAATCCCGCTGGCCGACCTGCAACTGGGGATCATGGTCGAGGTGCCCTCTGCGGCGTTGCTCGCGCCGGTGCTGGCCCGCGAGGTGGACTTCTTCAGCGTCGGCACCAACGACCTGACCCAGTACACCCTGGCTATCGATCGCGGCCACCCGAGTCTTTCGGCCCAGGCCGACGGTCTGCATCCGGCGGTGCTGCAACTGATCGACATGACCGTCCGCGCCGCCCACGCCGAGGGCAAGTGGGTCGGCGTCTGCGGCGAACTGGCGGCCGACCCGCTGGCGTTGCCGCTGCTGGTCGGCCTGGGAGTGGACGAGCTGAGCGTCTCGGCGCGCAGCATCGCCCTGGTCAAGGCCGGCGTGCGCGAACTGCAGCTGGTCGCTGCGCGCGGCCTGGCCCGCAAAGCCCTGGGCCTGGCGAGCGCCGCCGAGGTCCGGGCCCTGGTGGAAGCGGAGGTGCAGTAATGGCGCGGATCCTGACGATTACCCTGAACCCGGCGCTGGACCTCACCGTGCGCCTGCGCCAGCTGGAACTGGGGGCGGTTAACCGCAGCGAGGCGGTGCTGACCCAGGCCGCCGGCAAGGGTCTGAACGTCGCCCAGGTGCTTGCCGACCTCGGCCATCGGTTGACGGTCAGCGGCTTCCTCGGCGAAGACAACCAGCCGCCGTTCACCGCCATGTTCCAGCGTCGTGGCTTCGCCGATGCGTTCGTCCGGGTGCCGGGCGAAACCCGCAGCAACATCAAGCTGGCCGAGCGCGGCGGGCGCGTCAGCGACCTCAACGGGCCGGGCCCGGAGGCCGACGAGCGAGCCCAGGCGGCGTTGCTCGAACGCCTCGACCGGCTTGCCGGGGAGCACGAGCTGGCGGTGGTCGCCGGCAGCCTGCCGCGCGGGGTCGAGCCGGAATGGCTGGGCGAACTGCTGCGGCGCTTGCGGCGCCTCGGCCTGAAGGTCGCCTTCGACAGCAGTGGCGCGGCCCTGCGCGAAGGTGTGAAGGCTGCGCCGTGGATGATCAAGCCTAACCTCGAGGAACTGGCCGACCTCTGCTCGGCGCCGATGGACGACCTGGCCGCACAGCGCCAGGCGGCCGAACGCCTGCGCCAGGACGGGGTAGGCCAGGTGGTGATTTCCCAGGGCGCCGCGGGGGTCAACTGGTTCGCCGCCGAGGGTGCCTGGCAGGCGCGGCCGCCGGCGGTGGAAGTGGCCAGCACGGTGGGCGCCGGCGATTCCCTGCTGGCCGGCATGCTGCACGGCCTGGCCAGCGGCTGGCCGGCCGAGCGGGTGCTGCGTCAGGCCACCGCCATCGCCAGCCTGGCGGTGACCCAGTTCGAGTTCGGCATCGGCGATCCGCAGCGCCTGGCGCGGATCGAAGCGGGCGTCGTGGTGCAGCCATTGGTCGAGGAGGCCTGAGATGAAACTAGCGATCGTCACCGCCTGCCCTGGCGGACAGGTCACCAGCGTGCTCGCCGCGCGCCTGCTGCGGGGCGCCGCCGAGCGCCTGGGCTGGGAAACCTGCGTCGAGGCGAATGCCGGGTCGAGGCCCGAGGGCGAACTGAGCGCCGAACAGATCGCCGAAGCCGACTGGGTCCTGCTGGTCGGCGTCGAGCCGCTGGCGGCGGCGCGTTTCGTCGGCAAGCCGGTGTATCGCGCGCGTCCCGCCGAGGCGCTGGCCGATCCGCGCGCCTTCCTCCAGCGGGCCGCCGCCCTGGCGAGCGTGGAGGTCGCCGGGGACGAGGCCGGCCTGGTTGCGCCGGAGGCCGGAGCGGCACCGCGGATCGTCGCGGTGACCGCCTGTCCGACCGGCGTGGCGCACACCTTCATGGCCGCCGAGGCGTTGCAGCTCGCGGCGGGGCAACTGGGCTTCGCGTTGCAGGTCGAGACCCAGGGCTCGGTCGGCGCGCGCAACCCGCTCGACCCGGCGGACATCGCCGCCGCCGACGTGGTCCTGCTGGCCGCCGACATCGACGTGGACACGGCCCGTTTCGCCGGCAAGAAGATCTACCGTTGCGGCACCGGCGTGGCCCTCAAGCAGGCCCGCGCGACGCTCGAGCGGGCGCTGGCGGAAGGGCAGGTCGAGAGCGCGGGCGCAGCCAGCGCGGTGGTCGCCAGGGACGAGAAGCGCGGGGTGTACAAGCACCTGCTGACCGGGGTGTCGTTCATGTTGCCGATGGTGGTCGCGGGCGGCCTGCTGATCGCCCTGTCGCTGGCCTTCGGCATCGATGCCTACAAGCAGCCGGGCAGCCTGGCGGCGGTGCTGAGGACGGTCGGCGACACGGCTTTCGTCCTGATGGTGCCGATGCTCGCCGGCTACATCGCCTATTCCATCGCCGACCGCCCGGGCCTGGCGCCGGGCATGCTCGGCGGCCTGCTCGCCGGGACCCTCGGCGCCGGGTTCATCGGCGGGATAGTCGCCGGCTTCATCGCCGGCTATGCGGCGCGGGCCATCAGCCACGGGCTGAGGCTGCCGGCGAGCCTGGAAGCGCTGAAGCCGATCCTGGTCATCCCGTTGCTGGCCAGCCTGGTCACCGGCCTGCTGATGCTCTACGTGGTCGGCAAGCCGGTGGCCGGGATGCTCGCGGCACTGACCGGGTTCCTCGACGGCATGGGTACCTCCAATGCCATCCTCCTCGGCCTGCTGCTCGGCGGGATGATGTGCGTCGACCTCGGCGGACCGGTCAACAAGGCCGCCTACGCCTTTTCCGTCGGCCTGCTCTCGTCGCACAGCTACGCGCCGATGGCGGCGGTGATGGCGGCGGGCATGGTGCCGCCGATCGGCATGGGCCTGGCGACCCTGCTGGCGCGGCGCAAGTTCGCCGAGAGCGAGCGGCAGGCCGGCAAGGCAGCCTCGGTGCTGGGGCTGTGCTTCATCTCCGAAGGCGCCATCCCGTTCGCCGCCAAGGACCCGTTGCGGGTGATCCCGGCGAGCATCGCCGGCGGCGCGCTGACCGGCGCCCTGTCGATGTATTTCGGCTGCAAGTTGCAGGCGCCTCACGGCGGGTTGTTCGTGATGCTGGTGCCCAACGCGATCAACCACGCCCTGGCGTACCTGCTGGCGATCGTCGCCGGCAGCCTGCTTACCGGGCTGCTCTACGCCGTGCTCAAGCGCGGCGCCGAGCCGGGACTGGCGTTGGGGACCTCGTCCTCGCGGGAGCCGGCGGCTGGCGGATAGCCGCGAGGCGGTCATGCGCCCTACGCCACCTGAGCTACGTGGCAGAGGGTAGGGCGAATAACGCCGCAGGCGTTATCCGCCGAGACTCCGGAGAACCGGCGGATAACCGCAAGCGGTTATTCGCCCCAGCGGTCGATCCGACCTGGGGCGGCCTCAGGCCTGGCGCAACAGGCGCATGCCATCTTCCTGTGCGAGGCTGGCCTCGTTGATCGGCAACGAGCAGGACTGCCCGCGTCCCATCGGGTAGTAGTGGAAGCCGTGGCGGGCCATGCGCTCGGGGTCGTAGAGGTTGCGCCCGTCGAAGATCACCGGGGCCTTCAGGCGCTCCTTGAGCAGCTCGAAATCCGGTGCCTTGAATTGCTGCCACTCGGTGCAGATGACCAGCGCATCGGCGCCTCCCAGGGTCGCCTCGGGGGTGCCCATCAGGCTCAGGCGTTCGTCGTGGCCATAGAGCCGCTGGGTTTCCTGCATGGCTTCGGGATCGTAGGCGCGCACCTGCGCGCCGTGGCGCCAGAGCGCTTCCATCAGTTCGCGGCTGGGCGCGTCGCGCATGTCGTCGGTGTTCGGCTTGAAGGCCAGGCCCCAGAGGGCGAAGGTCTTGCCGCGCAGGTCGCCGTCGTAGAACACCCGGATGCGTTCGAACAACTTGAGCTTCTGCCGCCGGTTGATCGCTTCCACTGCCTGCAACAGGTCGCTGGAGCAATGCGCCTGCTCGGCGCTGTGGATCAGCGCGCGCATGTCCTTGGGGAAGCAGGAGCCGCCGTAGCCGCAGCCGGGGTAGATGAAGTGGTAGCCGATCCGCGGGTCGGCGCCGATGCCCTGGCGCACCGCCTCGATGTCGGCACCGAGGTGTTCGGCCAGTTCGGCGATCTGGTTGATGAAGCTGATCTTGGTCGCCAGCATGCCGTTCGCCGCGTACTTGGTCAGTTCGGCGCTGCGCAGGCCCATGAACAGCATGCGGTCGTGGTTGCGGTTGAACGGCTCGTAGAGTTCGCGCATCACCTGGCGCACCTCTTCGTTGTCGCAGCCGACCACGATGCGGTCCGGGCGCCGGCAGTCGGCGACGGCGGAGCCTTCCTTGAGGAATTCCGGGTTGGAGACGATCTCGAATTCCAGCTCGCGTCCGTCGGCTTCCAGGCGCCGCTCGATGTGCGCGCGCAGGCGGTCGCCGGTGCCTACCGGGACGGTCGATTTCTCCACCACGATGACGGGCTTGCGGCGATGCTCGGCGATGGCATCGGCCACCGCGAAGACCGCGCCGAGATCGGCCGCGCCGTCCTCGCCAGGCGGGGTGCCGACCGCGATGAACTGCACCCGGCCGTGTTCCACGGCCAGGCGCGCATCGCTGCTGAAACGCAGGCGGCCGCTGTCCAGGCCTTCGCGCAGCAAGGCGTCGAGCCCGGGTTCGTAGATGCTGGCGAGGCCCTGCGCGAGGCGTTCGACCTTGTTCCGGTCGATGTCCATGCACAGTACATCGTGGCCCACTTCGGCGAGGACGGCGGCCTGCACCAGTCCTACATAGCCACTGCCGAATACGCTGATCTTCATGGTGCTTTCCTCGACGGATGATGCGCGGGCGCGGCAGCGGTGCGGCGGGCGTTGACGGTCAACACGCCGAGCACCACCAGGCCTACGCCCAGGGTCTTGCTGGTACTGAAGGTTTCATCGAACGCCGGCAGGCTCGCCGCCAGCAGGTAGACCAGCGCGTAGCTGGCGCTCAACAGGCTGTAGGCGCGGCCCAGCGGCAGGTGGCGCAGGGCGGCCAGCCAGCACAGCAGGGAGGCGGCGTAGGCTGCCACCGCCAGGGCTACCGCGAGCAGCGCGGCGCGCTCCGGCGTTTGCCCGGCCCAGGCTTCCGGTAGCGGCAGGCGGCTCATGCCCCAGCGCATGCCGAGCTGGGCGGCGCTGGCCAGCAGCATGCTGCCCAGCGCCGCCAGCCAGCCGCGTAGCGCGTTCATGCGCTCCTCCCGAGCAGGGCCACGCCGGCGACGATCAGCAACAGGCCGGCGAGGTGGCGGCGATCCACCGGCTCATCGAAGACGAAGCGTGCCGCCAGGGTGACCAGGACGAAGTTCAGCGCCAGCATCGGATAGGCGCTGCCGACTTCCACCCGTTGCAGGAGCAGCAGCCAGCAGAGCAGGCCGAGCCCGAGGGCGAGCAGCGCCAGCCACGGCCACGGACTGCGCAGGCGCGCCGTCCAGCCGTCGGCGGCGACCAGGCGCCAGTGCTCCACGGTGAGCTTCTGCGCAACCTGGCCGAGGCCGGTCATGAGCAGGGTGGCGAGCAGCAGCGCGGCGCTCATGGGCGCACCTGCGGCAGGATCGCCAGGACCAGGTTGCCGTTCCGGTAGCGTTCGCCGTCGCCCGGCAACAGCGCCAGCTGGTAGCGGTCGCTGGCGCTGTTGATCCGCAGCAGCACGGCAACCGAGCCGTCCTGGCGTGCCTGCCAGAGCCACTGGCGGATGTCTGCCAAGGGCACGCTGCGCTGGCTGTGCTCGGGGTAGGAGAGGCCGTACTTCAGCTCGCCGCGCGTGTCGTAGAGCGTCACGTCGCTACGACGCAGGCGCCAGGCGAGGGCCGAGGCGGCGCCGAGGTCGTTGCTCAGCAGATGGCGGGCGCCGGTCAGTTCGTCGATGTGTTCGGCGACGAACAGGTCGGGGGTCTTGTTCTGCACCACATGGTTGGGCATCGCTGCCGGCAGCAGCGCGATCAGCACCCAGCTCGCCAGCAGCGGCGCGGCCCAGGCGCGTAGCGGGTAGCGCCACTGGGCGAGGCCGGCGGCGGCCCAGGCGCCGATCACCAGCAGGACCAGGAACAGCTCGAAGGGTTCTTCCTGGTACACCGGCTTGCGCAGTTGCAGGTAGGCCAGGGCCGCCAGCGCGAGGAGCGCCAGGCCCAGGTTGAGCAGCCCGTTGCCGCGCAGCGCGACGCTGTTCCCCAGGCGCAGCCGCTGCACCAGGACGTGGCCCATGAGCAGTGCCAGCGGCAGCAGGCAGGGCATGATGTAGGTCGGCAGCTTGCCCCGGCTCAGGCTGAAGAACGCCAGCGGCAACAGCAGCCATAGCGCCAGGAAGACCACCGGCGCCTGGCGCCGCTCGTGCCAGGCCTGGCGCAGCGCGCTCGGCAGCAGGCCGCTCCAGGGCAGGCAGGAGACCGCCAGCAACGGCAGGTAGAACCACCACGGGCGAGAGTGCTGGGCGTCTTCGCCGGCGAAGCGGCGGATGTGTTCGTGCCAGAAGAAGAACCGCCAGTAGTCCGCTTCCCGCGCATGCACGGCGAGCGCCCAGGGCAGGCAGACGAGCAGCGCCGCCAGCACCGCCAGCGCGCCGTAGCCAAGCAGCTCGCGCCAGCGCCGCTGCCAGAGCATGTAGGGCAGGGCGACCAGCACCGGCAGCAGCCAGGCGAGGAAGCCCTTGGTCAGGAAGCCCATGCCGCAGGCGAGGCCGAGCAGGGTCCAGCCGAGCAGGCGCGCGCGGCGGCTCCCCGCGTCGAGGGCATGCCACAGCGCCACCAGGCTCAGGTTGACCCAGAAGGTGAATTGCGGGTCGAGGTTGGCATAGCCGGACTGCCCGGCGATCAAGCCGAAGCTGGCGTAGAGCAGCGCGCACGCCAGGCTGGTGCGTGGGTCGCGCCACAGGCGGCGGGCCAGCAGGTAGGCGAGCAGGACGCTGAGGGCGGTGGCGACGACCGAGGCGATGCGCACGCCGAACAGGTTTTCGCCGAAGACCGCCTGGCCGAGGGCGATCATCCAGTAGCCGGCGACCGGCTTCTCGAAGTAGCGCAGGCCGAGGAAGTGCGGCGACACCCAGTCGCCGCCCAGCAGCATCGCCTGGCTGATCTGCGCGTAGCGGGTCTCGTCGGGAATCCACAGGCCATGGTTGCTCAATGGAACCAGGTAGAACAGGCCGAAGGCGATCAGCAGCAGCGAACAGGTCTGGCGGCGGCTCATGGCTGGCGCACTCCCAGCCAGCCCTCGCGGCCGGCCAGGCGACCGCGCACCAGTTCGGCCAGCGGCAGGCTGCGCGGATCGTCCGGCAGCAGTTCGCCCAACGGGCGGAAGCGGATGCCGCGCCGTTCGGCGCGCCGCAGCAGTTCGCGGAACGCCGGGGCGAGGAGCAGCCCCTCGACCTCGGCGTGGATGGTGTAGACGTTGTCGCGGCCAGCGGCGAAGCGTTCCAGGATGAAGTCGTTGTAGGCCTCGCGCGGCAGGCCGGGACCGACCACCTCGTCGAAGGTCGGCAGGTTCACCGGCACCTGCGGGATGCCAGGGCTGCCGTCGGCCAGGCGCGGGCGGAACGCGCCGCGTCCGCGGCAGTCGCTGTTGTAGCGGAAGCCGAAGGGCTGCTTGGCCTCGACCACCCGGCCGTCGGCGCGCCAACCGGCGGCGGCGGAACAACGCACCGGCTGGCCGAGGATGTCCGCCAGGCAATCGCTGCCGCGGCGGATCTGCTCGCCGAGCTGCTGCACGCTCCAGACGCCGGCGTGGGTCTGCCAGGCATGGTGGTCCCAGGCGTGCAGGCCGACCTCGTGGCCGGCGGCCTGGGTCCGCCGCATCAGCGGGCCGAGTTCGCGGCCGATCGGCTTGCCCGGCCAGGCGGTGCCGGCCAGCAGGATGTCCCAGCCATACAGGCTGGCGGCGCGCGAGCGGAGCATCTTCCAGAAGAACGCCGGGCGCGCCAGGCGCCAGAGGTGGCGGCCCATGTTGTCCGGGCCGACGCTGAAGAAGAAGGTCGCCTTCAGCCCGGCTTCGTCGAGCAGCTCGAGCAGCCGCGGCACCCCGTCGCGGGTGCCGCGGAAGGTGTCGACGTCGATGCGCAGGCCGGCCTGGATCACGCCTGTGCCTCGCGCTCGCGGAGCGCTTCGTGGAGGAAGAAGTCGAGGGTCTTGCCGATGGTCTCGCGCAGTTCGATGGTGGGCTGCCAGTCGAGCAGGCGCCGGGCGTTGTCGATGCTCGGCTTGCGGTGGGCCACGTCCTGGTAGCCGTCGCCGTAGAAGCTGCGGCTCTCCACCTCGCGGAAGCCGGCGAAGGGCGGGAACTGCGCGCGCAGCGGGTGGGCCTCGAACTGGCGCAGCAGTTCCTCGCCGAGCTGGCGGATGCTCGCCTCGTTGTCCGGGTTGCCGATGTTGACGATCTGCCCGTCGCAGCGGCCGTCGCGGTTGTCGATGATCCGCGCGAGGGCCTCGATGCCGTCGTCGACGTCGGTGAAGCAGCGCTTCTGCGCGCCGCCGTCGACCAGGCGGATCGGCGTGCCTTCGACCAGGTGCAGGATGAGCTGGGTGATCGCCCGCGAGCTGCCGATCCGCGCCGAATCCAGGCGGTCCAGGCGCGGGCCCATCCAGTTGAACGGACGGAACAGGGTGAAGCGCAGGCCCTGCTGGCCGTAGGCCCAGATCACCCGGTCGAGCAACTGCTTGGACACCGAGTAGATCCAGCGCTGCTTGTTGATCGGCCCGACCACCAGGTTCGAGCGGTCTTCGTCGAAGTCCGGGTCCTGGCACATGCCGTAGACCTCGGAGGTGGAAGGGAACACCACGCGTTTGCCGTATTTCACGCAGTAGCGGACGATCCGCAGGTTTTCCTCGAAGTCCAGTTCGAACACCCGCAGCGGGTTGCGCGTGTACTCGATGGGCGTGGCGATGGCCACCAGCGGCAGGATCACGTCGCATTTCTTCACATGGTATTCGAGCCACTCCGAATGGATGCCGATGTCGCCTTCGACGAAGTGGAAATGCGGGTCGGCCTTGAGCCGTTCGATGGCGTCGGAGCCGATGTCCATGCCGTGGACCTCGTAGCGACCGTCGCGCAGCAGGCGTTCGGACAGGTGGTTGCCGATGAAGCCGTTGACCCCGAGGATCAGCACCCGCGTGCGGCGCTGCGGGCCGGACGCCGCGCCACGCAGGCGCGCGCCCTCGACCAGGCCCAGCTCGGTGGCCAGTTGCGTGCCGGCCAGGTACAGGCCGCGCTCGCCGCGCTGGCCGAAGCGCAGCACCAGCGAGTCCTCGCCGCAGGCGATCCGCAGCGGGTCGCAGGACAGTACGCTGCCCGGCTCGCGGCCGTGGTTGCCGGCGACCACCTCGGCGCTCCAGACGATCAGCTTCTGTTCGCCGACCTGGCAGAAGGCGCCAGGGTAGGGCTGGGTCACCGCGCGCACCAGGTCGTACAACTGCCGTGCCGGCCTGTGCCAGTCGAGCAGGCCGTCCGCCGGGGTGCGCCGGCCGAAGTGGCTGGCCTGGCTCTCGTCCTGCTCGACTTCCGGCAGCACGCCGAGGGCGAGCAGCGGCAGGCTGTCGCGCAGCAGGGCGCCGGCGGCCTTGCGCAGCTTGCCGTGCAGGCTCAGGGCGGTGTCCTCGGGGTCGATGGCGACGGCCTGCTGGGCGAGGATCGGCCCGGCGTCGGCGCGCTCGATCATGCGATGCAGGGTCACCCCGGTCTGCGTTTCGCCGTTGACCAGCACCCAGTTCGCCGGGGCGCGTCCGCGGTAGCGCGGCAGCAGCGAACCGTGCAGGTTGTAGGCGCCGCGTGCGGCGCAGGCGAGCAGCTCGGCGCCGAGCAGGCGGCGGTAGTAGAAGGAGAACAGGAAGTCCGGGCGCAGTTGGCGGATGCGCTCCAGCCACAGCGGATGGTTCAAGTCCTCGGGCGCGTGCAGCGGAATGCCGCGCTCGGCGCAGAGGCGTGCGACCGAGGCGTAGAAGGTGTTTTCCCGTGGGTCGTCGGCATGGGTGAAGACGGCGGCGATCTCGTAGCCGGCATTGAGCAGGGCTTCGATACCGGTGCAACCGATGTCGTGGTAGGCGAAGACGACGGCTTTCGAGGTCATGGCGTGGAAGGCTCGCTGGATGAAGAGGTGAAACCGACCCGCTGCAGGGCCGAGGGAAGCGCGGAGGGCGTTGCGCGGACCACGCGCTCGATGAAGAAGCGCGGCCGCGCGCGCACGTCGCTGTACATGCGCCCGAGGTACTCGCCGAGCAGGCCCATGCCGAGCAACTGCACGCCGCTGAACATGAACAGCACGGCGAACAGCACGAACAGGCCGTTGCCGGCCCAGGCGGCGCCGAAGGCCAGGCGCAGCACGAGGAGGAACAGGGCGAAGAGGAAGCCGGCCAGGGCCATGCCGCCGCCGACCAGGCTGAGCAGGCGCAGCGGCGTGGTGGTCATGCAGGTGACCAGGTCGAACATCAGGTTGAGCAGGCGCATCGCGCTGTATTTCGATTCGCCGTGGGCGCGCTCGGCGTGGGCGACGCGGATCTCGCAGGTATGCCGGGCGAAGCCGTTGGCCAGGATCGGGATGAAGGTACTGCGTTCGCGGCAGGCCAGCATCGCTTCGACGATGCTGCGCCGGTAGGCGCGCAGCATGCAGCCGTAGTCGTGCATGGCGACCCCGGTGGAGCGCTGCACCGCCAGGTTCACCAGGCGCGAAGGCCAGCGCCGCCAGGCCGAGTCCTGGCGCTCGGCGCGGATGCTGCCGACCACGTCGTAGCCCTGCGCGGCGCGCTCCACCAGGCGCGGGATTTCCTCCGGCGGGTTCTGCAGGTCGGCATCGAGGGTGATCACCAGGTCGCCACGGGACTGTTCGAAGCCGGCGAGGATCGCCGCGTGCTGGCCGTAGTTGCGGTTGAGGATCACCGCCACCACGGCGCTGCCGTCGCGTTCGGCGGCGGCCTGCAAGAGTTCCGCGGAGCGGTCGCGGCTGCCGTCGTCGACCAGCACGATCTCGAAGGCGCGGCCCAGCTCCAGGCAGGCGGCCTCGGTGCGGCGCAGCAGTTCGGGCAGGCTGGCTTCCTCGTTGTAGACCGGGATCACCACCGAGACCAGGTCGATCGGATAGGGCTTCATCGACGTTTCTCCAGGATCTCCTCGATGGCGCGGGCGACGCGCTCGATGTCGTCGTCGCGCATGTCGGGGAACAGCGGGATGGAGCACAGGCGGGCCGAGTTCCACTCGCTGTTGGGCAGGCTCAGGCGCGGCTGGCGCTGGCGGTAGTAGTGGTGCAGGTGACTGGCGATGAAATGGATGCCGCTACCGATGCCGCGCACCTTCAGGGCTTCCATGAAGGCGTCGCGGCCCAGGCCGCAGGCCTCGGCGTCGATGCGCAGGATGAACAGGTGCCAGGCGTGGCGCTGCTTGTGCGCGGGCAGGCCGAGCGGCGCCAGCGGCAGGCCGGCGAGGCGCTCCAGGTAGCGTTCGGCGAGGGCCTGGCGGCGCGCGTTGAGCGCGTCCAGGCGCTTGAGCTGGACCAGCGCGAGGGCGGCGTTGAGGTCGGCCAGGTTGTATTTGAAACCGGGCTCGATCACTTCCGCCTGCGGCTTGCGTCCATGGCTCAGGCGGTCGTAGGCATCGACCCCGAGGCCGTGGAACTTGAGGCGGCGGACCCGTTCGGCGAGGGCACTGTCGTCGCTGACGAACATCGCGCCTTCGGCGCAGGTCAGGTTCTTGATCGCGTGGAAGGAAAAGATCGCCGTGCCGCGGGAGCCTACCGGGCGCCCGCGGTATTCGCTGCCGACCGCGTGGGCGGCGTCCTCGACCAGGGCGATGCCGTGGCGCCCGGCGACCGTGCGCAGGCCTTCGAGATCCAGGGTGGAGCCGGCGTAGTGAACCGGCACGATGGCGCGGGTGCGCGGGCCGATGGCGGCTTCCACTGCCTGCGCCGAACACATCAGGGTGTCGCGGTCGACGTCGACGAACACCGGGGTGGCGCCGAGCAGGGTGATGACGTTGGCGGTGGAGACCCAGGTCAGCGACGGCGTGATCACTTCGTCGCCGGGGCCGATGCCCAGCGCCAGCAGGGTGACGTGCAGGGCGCCGGTGGCCGAGGATAGCGCCACCGCGTGGCGGCAGCCGAGGCGTTCGGCGAAGCGCTGTTCGAGCTCCTGGTTCTTCGGCCCGGTGGTGATCCAGCCGGAACGCAGGACCTGCTCCACGGCGGCGATTTCGTCCTCGCCGATGCTTGGCCGGGAGAATGGCAGAAAGTCCAGTGACATGTAATGAAGCCTCGGTACTGGGAGGGCGGTACGAAGAGGTTATTTATATGTCGCTGAATGCTGCCTGAACGTTTGTTAAGACTCGCTTAACAACGGCTGAATGAAGACTGAACGAACTCGAAGAAACTGGAGGATAAAGCCGGAAGCCTCGTTTTCAGGGGCTTGCAGGGTTGGTTGGAATGGATCTCGGGTGTTTTCTGAGTGGCTTTTATTAATAACCCGAGTCCTGTTTCTTTAAGGGTTCATTAATACTTGATGTCCGCTCCCCGTGAATATTCCGGAAACTTCATGGAAACATGGGGAGGGCCAGGGAAAGTCAATCCCGTAGGTTGTCGGAAAAAAACAACCCCCTGGCGGATCGCTCCGCCAGGGGGCCGGGTCGACGCTTCAGCGGCTGCCGGCGACCACTTGCAGGGCCGGTTCTGCGGTGCGCCCGTAGACGTCTTCCAGGCGCTCGATGTCGTCCTCGCCGAGGTAGCTGCCGGACTGCACCTCGATGATCTCCAGCGGGATCTTGCCGGGGTTGGCCAGGCGGTGCACGGAGGCGATCGGGATGTAGGTCGACTGGTTCTCGGTGAGCAGGAAGGTCTTGTCGTCGCAGGTCACCTGGGCGGTCCCGGAAACCACGATCCAGTGCTCGGCGCGGTGGTGGTGCATCTGCAGCGAGAGGCGCGCGCCGGGCTTCACGGTGATGTGCTTGACCTGGAAGCGGCCGCCCATGTCCACCGAGTCGTAGGAGCCCCACGGGCGGTAGACCTCGCAGTGGTTCTGGGTCTCGCTACGGCCCTGGGCGTCGAGGTCCTTGACCACGTGCTTGACGTCCTGCACCCGGTCCTTGTGGGCGATCATCATGGCGTCCTTGGTTTCCACCACCACGATGTCCTCCAGGCCGATCACCGAGACCAGCTTGCCGTTGCCGTGCACCAGGCAGTTGTGGCTGTCGTGGACCAGCACGTCGCCCTTGGTGACGTTGCCGTTGGCGTCCTTGGCGTGCACGTCCCAGATCGACGACCAGCTGCCGACATCGTTCCAGCCGGCGGACAGCGGCACCACGCAGGCGCGTGAGGTCTTCTCCATCACCGCGTAGTCGATGGAGTTGTCCGGGCAGCATTCGAAGGTGGCGGCGTCGATGTTCACCAGGTCGCCGTCGTGCTGGCTGCGCTCCAGGGCCAGCAGGCAGGTGTCGTAGATGTCGGCGTCGTGCTTCTTCAGTTCTTCCAGGTAGCGGCTGGCGCGGAACAGGAACATGCCGCTGTTCCAGTAGTAGCCGCCGGCGGCGACGAACTCGCGGGCGCGGGCTTCGTCGGGCTTCTCGACGAAGCTCTGCACCCGGCTGACGCCTTCCGGCAGTTGCGCATCGGCGCTCGCGCGGATGTAGCCGTAGCCGGTCTCGGGGCGGCTGGCGGGAATGCCGAAGAGCACCATCTCGCCCTTTTCGGCGGCGTTGGTGGCCAGCGCCAGGGCCTGCTGGAAGGCGCGCTGGTCCTCGATCACGTGGTCGGCGGGAAGGATCAGCAGCAGTTCGTCGCGGCCCTCGGCGACCAGTTTCATCGCGGCGATGGCCACCGCCGGCGCCGTGTTGCGGCCGAAGGGTTCGAGGAGGATCGCCTGGCTCGCCAGGTTCTGTGCCTCCAGCTGTTCCTGGACGATGAAGCGGTGCTCCTTGTTGCACACCAGCAGCGGTGCCTGCATGCCGTCGAAGGCCAGGCGCTTGATGGTCTGCTGGAACAGGGTGTCGTCGCCGGTGAGGGCGAGGAACTGCTTGGGGTACTGCTTGCGGGAAAGAGGCCAGAGTCGCGAGCCGCTGCCACCGGAAAGGATTACTGGGATCATGTTGTTTCTCCTTGAAGCGATGCGTCTGTCTAGGGATCCCGCCGCGCGGCGGGATATCTCGTTACCGGGCTCCACGGAGCCCCGGGTGACCTCTCCAGTGCGCTCCTTCTGCGGGAGCGCTGACGGTTGGTGCGCCGGTGTCGGGCCGGTCTTGTTGTGTGGAATGCCGGGAGGGGCGAGCCTCTCCCGGTCGGTCTCAGTCCGCCTTCACCGGGCGCTTGACCCAGACCGGCGCGAGCTTGCCGCCGCTGCCGGTGACGTACAGGCAGACCACCTCGCCGCGGGCCAGGGTGACTGGCTTCAGGTCGCTGACCTTCTTGCTGCCGTCGAACAGCGCCAGGTTCACCTTCACCGGGTTGATCTCGCGGTCGCCGTGGCTTTGCGGGCCGACGTCCTTGACCACGTCGGTCTTGCCGTCGGCGGTCTTCAGGGTCAGCTTCGAGCCGCTGAGGTTCTGCACCCGTACCAGCGCCTTCTGCTTGTTCTTGAACGGCGGCTCGGCCACCAGCTGCGGCTTGCCGCCGGGCTGGCTGACCAGGGTGTAGTAGCTGTCCGGGTCGAGCTTGACCGGCAGGCTCTGCTGGCCGACCTGGGCGGTGTAGCTGCCGGGGGGGAGGAACTTGAAGTCGCTGGAGCCGAGCGGCGCGACGTCGTTCAGGCTGGTGCTGCCGACCGACACGTCGAGTTCGCTGTTGCCGGCGTTGTAGGCGCGGACGAAGGCCGAGCCCTTGGGTGCCTGGGGCCCGTACAGGGCGCCCTCGTCGGCCTGCGCGGCGAATGCGGCGACGCCGAGGGAAAGTGCGCAGGCCAGGCGGGTCCAGGTGTGGCGGCGGGTCATCGGGTTCATGGGTATTCCTCCGTTGCTTCTTCTTCAGCGGGGCGTTCGGCCCCGTGGGTAAACAGCCTTGGCTGTGTTCGTTCAATCGTTGCGGCTGGCGGCCAGGCGCTCGTCGCGGCCGCCGCTGGCCTTCAGCTGGGCGACCCAGTCGGCGTCGAACTGGCTGAGGTCGCTGGCCATCGGCAGGTAGCGCTCGGGAAACTCCCAGACCAGCAGTTGCGGCGGGTCCTTGCGGAAGCCTTCGTCCTGCAGCAGTTCCAGCATCGGTTCGAGGGGGCCCTTGCCTTCCTTCGCGTAATTGATCAGGTCGGCGGACAGCGCCTGTTTCAGCGCGCCCTCGAAGTTCCACCTGGGGTTGGCGCTGTAGCTGGTGCCGACCAGCGCCAGGCGCGGTTGCTGGCTATCGCCGAAGAGGTCGTCGCCCGCGCCGGACTGCTGGCCGCCCGGCAGTGCCGGCGCGGCTTCGGTGGTGCGTTGCTGCAACTGCTCCGGACGCGGCAGCAGTTCGTCGAACAGCGGGTCCAGCGGCAGGAAGCTGAGCAGGTCGCCCTTGTGCGTGCGTTCTTCGCCGACGCGGGTGACGAAGTTCTGCGCCGGCACATCCAGCAGGTGCGTCTCGCGGATCTCCGCGCCGAGGCGCTGGGCCACGGTTTCCGCGCCGAGCGGCGACCAGTGGGTGTCGGTGCGCAGGAACACCGCGCCGTTGTCCTTGGCCTGGCGCAGGCTGCCGAGCAGGTCGGGACTGTCGATGCCGGCGGCGCGGGCGCGGGCCAGGAAGTCCTGGTAGAGGCTGTCGTGCAGCGCGGCCGGCTGCTCGCGGCCGATGTGCTCGGGATACAGGCGGGCCTTGGCCGGGATCACCGCGAGCACCAGCTTGACGCCGCGCCGGTTCAGCTCGCGCTGCACGCCGCGTACCAGTGCCCAGTTGTCTTCCAGTTGCTGGCCGCTCGGTGCCGGCTTGAACTCTTCGTCGGTGAACAGCCAGCCGTCCTTGCCGATCACCACGCCGGGGCGGCCTTCGTGGAACAGCGTGTAGTCGAGTGCGGCCCAGAGGTTGGTGCCCAGGCGCTTGATCGGGAATTCCTTGTCGTAGTGGGCTTCGAAGGCGTGCGCCAGCTTGCCGTTGAGCAGTGGCGTATCGGCCGCGGCGGAGAAGCCCGGCACGCTCTTCAGCGACCATCCGGCGAGCCCCAGCAGCAGCCCGCCGAAGGCGGCGATATAGGCGTATTGCAGGGGGCGGGAAATGCTCTGTGTCATGGCGTGGGCCTCGCTCAGAACTGGAAGTAGAGGAATGGCGAGTAGCTCTGCGCGGAGAGCTTCAGCACCGAGGCGGCGAACAGCAGGAGCAGCGCCAGGCGGGTGGCCAGGACGGGCAACTGGCTGAGCCAGCTCGGCTGGTAGACCAGCGCGCCGCTCGGCGAGTAGGCGATCGCCGCCGGGTCGCCGGCGGCCTCGCGCGGGGCACGCGGCTGGGCACTGGCCGGGCCGTCGGCGGCCACTTCGTCGCTGTTCGCCGCGGCCTTGGGCGCCTTGGTCTGCAATGGCTGGTTGTAGAACTGGCGCAGGCCGAAGAACGCCAGCACCAGGTAGGCCAGGACCAGGGTGCCGACCTGCAGGCCGGTGAGGTTGGCGCGGTTCAGTTCGGAGAGCTGCCAGGTGCCGAAGCTGAACATGGCTTCGTACATGCGCCAGGCGACCTGCAGGTTCTCGGCGCGGAAGATCACCCAGCCGATCACCACCAGGAGGAAGGTGAACGCCCACTTCAACGGGTTGAGCACGCGCGGCGCGGCGTTCACTCCGAGGGCCCGCTCGATCGCCAGCCACATGCCGTGCCAGGCGCCCCAGATGATGTAGGTGAAGTTGGCGCCGTGCCACAGGCCGCCGAGGAGCATGGTCAGGAACAGGTTGCGGTAGGTCTGGAAGGTGCTGCCGCGGTTGCCGCCCAGGCTGATGTAGAGGTAGTCGCGCAGCCAGGTCGACAGGCTGATGTGCCAGCGCCGCCAGAACTCGGTGATCGACTGGCTGATGTAGGGCTGGTTGAAGTTCTCCATGAAGCGGAAGCCCATCATCAGGCCGAGGCCGATGGCCATGTCGCTGTAGCCGGAGAAGTCGAAGTAGAGCTGCGCGGTGTAGGCCAGGGCGCCGAGCCAGGCGTCGCCGGTGGTCGGGTTCTGCAGGGCGAAGCAGTGGTCGGCGAGGGCGGCCAGGGTGTCGGCGATGAACACCTTCTTGACGAAGCCCTGCATGAAGCGGGTGCAGCCTTCGGCGAACTTGTCGACGGTGTGGGTGCGGTGGTTGAACTGGTCGACCAGGTCCTTGAAGCGCAGCACCGGGCCGGCGATCAGGTGCGGGAAGATCGCGACGAAGGCGGCGAAGTCGATCAGGTTGTGGGTCGCCGGGGTATCGCCGCGGTAGACGTCGATGATGTAGCTGATCGACTCGAAGGTGTAGAAGGAGATGCCGATCGGCAGCAGGATGTGGGTCAGCACGAACGGCTGCATGCCGAACGAGGTGATGATCTCGTTGAGGCTGTCGACGCCGAAGTTGGCGTACTTGAAGTACCCGAGCACGCAGAGGTCGACCACCACGCCGAGGATCAGCCAGCGTTGCGCGGCCCTGGTGCGTACGCCGGCGGCGCCGATGCGCAGGCCGATCCAGTAGTTGAAGACGGTGACCCCGGCGAACAGCAGGAGGAAGTCCACCCGCCACCAGGCGTAGAACACGTAGCTGGCGATCAGCAGCAGCAGGTTCCGGTAACGTTCGCCGCTCAGGTAGTACAGGCCGAGAAAGACCGGCAGGAACAGGAACAGGAACACGTTTGAAGAAAAGACCATGCCGTCTCTCTCTCTAGAGCGTCAACCATTCAGGTCGGCCCTGCCTTTCCGCGCCCTGGAGCGCTCGAGGAAAGGCGGGACGACCCGCCGTTTTCCTCCCCGTGGTGTTGCCTAAGGTGTTGCGCCCGCCCGCGTCTGTCGCGCATGGGTCGGGGTGTGGCGCCTGGTCGGCGAGCGGGGTAGAGGGGCGCGTGGCCCCCGGCCTGTGCGCCCGCTTCCCGCCACGCCCTCAACTTCCCCCTTCGCGGCTGAACACCCGCGTCACTTCGCCGCCGAGGCGGAAACTGTTGAACGGCTCGCGGTCCTTCTTCGCCTCGAGCATCTTCGGCTCGCAGCGGTAGAGGGCGCAGTAGGGCTCCAGCCAGGCGTACTTGTTGTCGACCTTGAGGTCGGTCATGTCCTGGTCCTCGCCGGTCTTCTCCTCGAAGGTTTCCTCGTCGTCGACTCCCTTCATCACCCGCTCGGCCAGGCGCTGCAGGGCGCCGTGGTTCTCCTGGCGCAGGTCGACGCCGTTGACCTGGGCGAACGCGGCGATCATCGCCAGCGGTGGCAGCGCATAGTTGTGGTAGGCGAGGGCGCGCTGGCGGCGCTTGAGTTCGTTGGGCAGGAAGCCCTGCTCGTCGACCTGGTTGGCGGCGACCTTGAACTCGCTCACCGCCCAGTCGAAGAGGTCGCGGCGGTTGGTCACCACCGCGGTGGACATCACCGACCAGGCCGCCCAGTAGGAATGGTTGTTGATCTTCTTCAGCGGCAGGCCGCTCCAGTCGCGGACTACCTGGGTGCCGAGCCGGGCGAACCAGTCCTCGATTTCCCGGCTCTGCTCGGCGTGGGCCGCGAGCGGCCGCGAGCTGGAGAACTTCAGGCGCATGTAGGCGCCGGAGAGGCTGCCCAGCGCCCATTTGCGCATGGACTTGCCGGTGTGGTTGAAGTCGTCGCTCTGCAAGGCGCCGGCGCGGGCCCAGGCGCTCATCCAGTTCAGTGCGCAGGCCAGGTCGCCGTCGCGGCCGCTGCGCATGTACTGGGTGACCAGCTTGGTGGCGCCGCGCTCCATGTCGGTGATGTCCTTGATCTGCGAGCGGAAGGTCTTCTCCGCCTTGACGTTGAGGGTCGCCCGCGCCGAATCGGAGCCTTCGTACTTGCTGGTGAAGACCAGGCTGCCGGTATACGGCGGCGGCACCGCGGGGCAGCTGCCGGCGTTGCCCTTGCGCTCGCCGACCGCCGCGTAGTAGCCGGGCGGGGGTACCAGGTCGGCGGCCTGGCTGACCTGGCTGGCGAGCAATGCCGCGGCGAGGGCACCGGGCAGGGCGATACGGATCAGGTGGGACGTTTTCATCGTTTACCTCCCGGCCACCGACTGGCTGGCCTTGGCGGGCGCCGCCTGGCAGATGCTGGCCTGGACCTCCAGGCCCTGGGGCATGTCCTCCGGCGCTTCGATTTCCAGGGAAAGGAACTGCTGGTCGGCCCAGTCGCTGTCGTTGCGCAGCTGGAAGACGTAGCGGCCGCCGGTATCGACGGCTTTCGACTGCTCGATCTTCAACTGCTCGCGGCGGCCGTTCATGTACCAGATGGTGTTCTTCAACTCGTGTACCGAAGGGTCGCTGTAGGTCACGTCGGCGACGTAGCTGCCGCTACGGATCGGTAGCGCGGCGCTGTTCAGCAGCACCTCGTTGCGGCCCTGGCGCAGCTTGACCTTGCGGCTGAGTACGGTCTTCCGGCCGGAGCAGCCGTTGTCCACCAGCGGCATGGCCTGGCGGTAGAAGCTCTTCTGCGCCATGTCGTAGTGGGTGGCGAATTCCCAGATGAGGATCTTCGGCGGGTTCTTGTGGAATTCCTCGCTGGTCATGTACGCCAGCAGCGAACTGTCGAAGCCGCCGCCGGACACCGCGTTGTTGAGGATGTCGGCGCCGCTGAACTCCTCCAGGAAGCCGGCGAAGTTGTAGGCCGGGCCGCTGTTGGAGGTGCCGACCAGGGCGATCTGCGGGTTGCCGCCGTCGCCGAACAGGTCGCCGCTGTCGCTGGCGCCCACCGGCTCGGTCTCGAAGCGGTCGACGTACTGGGTGGCGTAGCTGTTGCCGCAGAGTTGCGCGGCGGCCTTGTGGAAGGTGCCGAGCTTGGACAGCAGGCCGACGCGCTTGCTTTCGAACTGCTTCTTCGGGATCTCCTCGAAGCCGGGCACCTGCTTCAGCGTCTCGGCCACGATCTTCGCGCTGCGCCGGGCGCCATGGGGAGTCCAGTGGTGGTCGCCCTTGAAGTAGTAGGCGTGCTCCTCCTTCTCGTCGAACAGCGGCGAGAAGTCCGGGGTCCAGATGCCGGCCTGGCGGAAGCGGGCGATGGTCGCCAGGTAGTTCTTCTTCGCCAGCTCGTAGTCGAAGCCGGCCTTTTCCGCCGGGCTGAGCTTCTCGCGGTTCACCAGGCCGCGGGTCGGCTGGTAGACCACCACCAGCTCGATGCCCTTGCGCTTGAGTTCGTCGCGCAGTGCGCGGAGTTCGCGCCAGCCTTCGGCGCTGGTGCCGAAGTCGGTACGCAGGTCGTAGGTGGTGCGGAACAGCCAGTCGTCCTGGGCCTGCACCAGGTGGGTGAAGAAGCCCAGGTACTTGGTGTTGTAGCGCGAGTCGTCGGCGGCGGCCGGGCACAGGTTGCCGGCCGGCAGCGCCTGGTAGCTCGGCGCCGCGCCGGGGTCGGCGGCCAGGGCTGCCTGGGCCAGGCAGAGGCCGGCGGCCAGGGCGCTCAGGCGGAACAGTCGGGAAGTGCGGGTTTTCATGCGTCTGGGTCCTCAGTCCTGGAGTTCGGCCTGGCTTTCCACGGGGTCGATCAGCACCGCCTTGTCCTGGCGCACCAGCAGGTCGAGGATCTGGTCCTGCTTCTCGCCGAGAACGCCGGGCAGGCTGATGCCGGAGGATTTGGTCGGGGCGAGCATCGCCACCCGGTACAGTTCGAGGCTCAGCGGCGAATCCACCGAGAGCGGGCCGGAGCCGTTGCCGGCGAGCTTGCCGCCGACCACGATCAGCGAGACCTTGGTGTCGAATGGGTCGAGGGCGATGTTGCGGTCGGTGTTGGTGAGGTCCTTGATGTGGCCGTACACGCCGATCAGCTGGTTGCCCGCCGCGAGGTTCTCGTAGAGGCGGATGTTCACGCTGTTGCGCACGCGGATGCCGTGGCGGCGGTTGGCCAGGACCTGGTTGCCCCAGAGCAGGTTGTCGCCGCTCTCGTAGAGGGTGATACCGTCGGAATGGTTGCGATAGACCTCGTTGTAGGCCACCAGGTTGCCCTCGCTGTTACGGTCGAGGACGATCCCGGAAAGCTTGTTCTCGTAGCTGCGGTTGTTGAAGATGAAGCTGTCGTTGACTTCCCGCGAGACGATGATGCCGTGCTTCTTCCTGGTCCCGTGGACGGTGTTGTCGGCGATGATCAGGCGGTGCGAACGGTCGTGCGGGTCGATGCCGTAGACGATGTTGTCGCGGTAGGTGTTGCCCTTCACCACCAGGTCGTCGGCCTCGTAGCAATAGAAGCCGTACCAGCTGTCGACGATGGTCGAGTCGATCACCCAGCCCTTGGGGCGCGGGCGCTTCATCTGCTTGTCCATGCCCGGGCTGTACTGCGAGATGGAGATGCCGTAGGCCTTGGAGGCGTTGTAGCCGAAGCTGGTGAAGGTGCTGTTGCTCAGGTACACCTCGGCGCCGCCCCAGGAGATCAGGAACGGACGGAACTCGTTGGGCGTCTTGAACCAGGCCGGCTCCTTCTTCGATTCGCTCCAGCCGGTGACCTTGCTGTCGCGGACGAACAGCATGCCGTCGTTGACCAGGAACGCGCCGCGCTCCTGGGACAGGCGCAGTTCCTTGACCTGCTTGTCGATGTCGAGGGTCGCGCCCTGGCTGACCACGATCGGCAGGCGGGCGACGAACACCCCCGGCTCGACCTGTTCCAGCGCGCTGGCGGGAAGCTTGCCGGCGAGCTGGGCGAGGTTCACGTAGCCGCCTTCGATGAAGATCGCCTGGGGCATCTGGCGCTGGCGCTTGACCCATTCGGCGAGGCGGTTGCTGCCACCGGTGAACTCCTTCAGCGGCTGCTGCTGGACCATGCGCTGCACGCTGGCGTGGCCACCCGGCTTGCGCACGATCTTGGCTTCCACCGCGGCGGCGGTGTAGCCGGAGAGGTCGGGCAGTTTCGGCGGGTCCAGGTGCAACGGTTCGGCCGGCGCGGTGGTCACCGTGTAGTTGCCGGTTTCCTTCAGGCCCTGGGTCAGGCCCGGCTCGTTGCCGGCCTGCGCCGGGACCGGCTGCGGTTTCTCCACCGGCTGCGCCGCCCACGCCTGGCCGTGCAGCAGCACCGCGCCGAGCACTGCCGCGGCCAGCGGGCGCAGGCGCGGGAGCCGGCGGCGGGGGATCGAAAGGGAAATGTCGGGCATGTCCGGTTTCCTCGCGGGGCTCAGAAGCGCCAGATGAAGTCGACGAAGGCGCGGTGCATGGTCGAGTCGGTGCCCGGCCCGTAGGCGTCGCCCGGCTTGAACAGGCCGCCGCGGAAGCGGATCAGCGCCGAGGGCTCGTCGACGTACTGGCTCATCGAGGCCGGCAGCAGGCCTTGCTTGAAGTACTTGGTCACCACCAGGTCGAGTTCCTGGCCGATGTCCTTCTCGCCCGGTTGCAGGGCGGCGTTGATGCCGCTGGTACCGATGTCGGAGTCGTCGTCGACGCGCCAGAACTTGTGGTAGACCAGGCTCGCGTCGTAGTCCTCGCGCAGTTGCCAGGAGCCGAACAGGGTGGCTGCCTGGAGGTTGCTCAGTTCGCCGCGGAAGGCTTCGCCGAAGCGGTGCACGCGCGAGCGGGTGCCGGTGAAGTTGGAGCGATTGCTCTCCAGCCCGGTCTGCTGGAACTGCTCCTCGCCGTCCTTGCCACCGCCGCTGCCGCGGGCGTAGCCGACGCCGGCCTTCCATTGCTCGTCGATGTTCCAGCGCAGGCCGAGGTCGACGCCGAAGGCATTGACGTCGCCGCTCTGCTTGCCGGTGGCGATGCGCCGGTCGTCGACCGTGGTGGTGGTCAGGTTGTCGCGGTCGCCGGTCAGCCAGGTGGCGCTGGCCCAGTAGTTCAGCGGCATGCTCGAACGATAGTTGTAGGCATCGCCGGTAGCCTCGATGCCGAGCCAGGTGAGCTGGCCGGTATAGGTCTTGTCGAGGTTGTCGACTTCCTCGCCGGGGCGGCGCAGGTGGCCGCTGTCGTCGGCGTGGTGGATGCGCACGCCGATGCGGTGGTGCGGCGCCCACTGGGTGGAAATGTCGCCGAACACATGGGTGCGGTCCTTGTCCTCCGGAGCCAGTTCGTCGAGGTCGGTGCGGTATTCGCTGAAACGCTGGGCGACCCCGGCGTGGGCGTTGAGCAGGGTGGTCTCGAAGCTCCAGTTCAGCGCCTCGATGTTGGTGTCCTGCCACTGGCCGCTGTCTTCCCGCAGGCGCTGGCGGCCGAAGCGCAGGTGCTCGCCGGGGTAGGCGGTGAGGCCGGCGTAGTCGACCCAGAATTCGCGTGCGGCGAGGTAGCTCTTGTCCGGCTCGCGACCGTCGTTGCGGCTGTTGTTGCCGTCGTCGGTGTCCGATTGCAGGGTGTCGGTCTCGATGGTGTCGGTGGCGGCCACCGCCTGGCCCATGAAGTAGGCGCTCCAGTCGCCCCACTGGCCGAAGGCCCAGGGCCGCAGGTCGATACCGATGTCGTTGAGGGTGCCGCCGGGAGCGGTGCCGAGGTCGCGATCGTTTTCCGATTCGCCGGTGATCTTCACGTCCAGGCCGAAGTTCTTCGGCGCCTCGCCGCTGTTGGCGGCGAACGCCGGCGCGCCGAGCAGCAGGGCGATGGCCAGGGACAGGGCGCGCGGCGCGAAGGACGGCCGCGGGTTGACGGAACGGGAGCTGTTCATAGGCTTTCTGGCTCTTCTTCGTTGATCGGCGAGTCCTGGCTCTGCAGCAGGCTGACGGTGGCCTGCCAGTTGTTGCCGCGGCTCTGTTGTTCGCGCTTGAGCAATTGCTGCGCCTGGCTGCGTTCGGCCGGCGGCAGTTGCGCTTCGATCTGCCCGAGCAGGTCGCTGGCCTGCGGTACCTGCTGCTGCACGGCGAGCTGGCCGAAGACGTAGGCGTTGACCCGGTTCGGCTGGATGCCGCGGCCCTGCGACCAGAGCTGGGCCAGGGCCATGTCGGCGCTGGCCTGGCCGGCGCGGGCGGCGAGGATCAGGTGGTCGACGGCCTTCTGCGGATAGACCTTGCCGAGGAAGCCGCGGCGGTAGATCTGCCCCAGGTAGTAGTTGGCCTGGGGTTCGCTGGCGGCGGCCTTGAGCAGGTGCCGCTCGGCCTTGCGCGGGTCCTGCGGCGCCCACTTGCCGTCGTAGTAGAGGCGCCCGAGGAGCAGTTCGGCGCGTGGCTGGGCGGCGTCCTGGGCGTTCTTCAGGTAGCCGAGCATCTTTTCCAGGTCGCCCTGGTCGGGATAGTCGTAGAGCAGCTTGGCCAGGCTGACCCAGGCCGCGGGGTAGCTCGGCGCGATCTCTTCCAGCAGCGCCTGGGCGGTCTGCGGGTCGGGCTGGCCGAGTTCGCCGTCGGCGAGCACCCCGGCCACCGAGTCGACCCGCTCGCCGGGCACCCGGCCGGCCTTGTAGGCGGCGCGCAGCTGTTCGAGCAGGACCTTCTGCTTTTCCGCGTTGCCCTGCATCTGGTAGACCGTGGCCAGTTCGTACCAGCACACGTCCATGCGCCGCAGCCAGCGCTGGCAGACCTGCTCGATCTCGCCCAGGTGCTGGGCGTAGGTGCCCTGGGTGCGGTAGAGGATGATCTGCGCCAGGTCGGCCTGCGGCAGTCCGCGCGCGCGCCACTGGTCGATGCGCTGCTGCGGGTCGATTTCCGGCCAGGACTGCGGGTACTGCAGGTAGAGCACGATGAGCGGCACCAGGGCACTGTCCTCGCCCTGTTCGAAGGCCTGGCTGAGCAGGCGCTCGGCCTCGCGGTGCTCGGCGTCGCTGGCGCCGGGCTTGGCCGCCAGCCACTTGCCAAGGCGCGCGCGGGCCCGCGGCGAGGTCTGCGCGGCCTCGCGGTAGAGCTTTTCGGCCTTGGCCTGCTGGGCGCTGTCGCCGCTGGCGACCTGCATGTCGGCGAGGCCGACCTGGGCGTCGGCGTAACCCATCGCGGCCAGGGCCTGGTAGTTGCTCTGGGCGGTGGCGAGGTCGCCGCGCTCCAGGGCCTCCTGGGCCAGGCGCTGGTCGGGCAGCCCGGCGCAGCCGGCGGCCAGGGCGATGGCCGAGGCCAGCAGCAGGTGCCGGGACGCCAGGGGCAGGGGAGGGAGGATGGGCATCTTCATGGTCGGGTACCGGTCAGCGAGCGGTGGCCAGGGTCACGGCCTTGTTCAGCAGGGTGCGGCCGGGCAGGCCGCCGATGCTGACCTCGGCCGGGCGGCCGGCGTACTGGGCGTCGAGCGGCTGGTCGGGCTGGATCTGCACGCGGATTTCCGAGGACAGGTCGCCGTCCACCGGCGCGGTGTTGACGATGCGGCCGCTGCGGTTGACGCCGTCGCCGGCGACCTGGAAGTTCACCCGGGTGCCCGGCGCCAGCTCGGCGGCGTTGCGGTAGGGGAAGCGCGCCTCGATGCTGGCCACGCTGTCGCGCGGCGCGAGGGTGAAGATCACCTGGCCCTTGTTGGCGTATTGCCCGTCGGCTACCAGTTGCTGGACCACGCGGCAGTCGCAGGGGCTGGTCAGGGTCCCTTTCATCTGGTGGCCGAAGAGCTTCTCGATGTTGCCCGGGTTGAGCTGCTCCTCGGTCAGGTTGCCCTTGAGCATGTCCAGCAGGTTGGCCGAGAAGGTAGCGATCGGCGCGCCTTTGGCGACTTCCGCGTTGGGCCCAAGAAGGCTCTGCACGGTGCCCTCGCGGGGCATGGTGATCTGCTGGTTGGGGACGCTGACCACGCCGGAATCGGCATGGGTGACGAAGTACAGGTTGTACATCTGGTTGAGGATGAAGGCGAAGGCGCCGACCCCGACGACGAAGATCGCGGTGCTCAGGGTCACCGCCCGGACCCGGCCGAAGAAGCCCATCCCGCCGTTGCCGCCGCCCTGCTTGCGGGCCTTGGTGAAGTTCTCGCGCTGGAGGGTATTGAGCATGTCGCCGACGCCGATCACCTCGCCGGCCAGGTAGGAGGTGATCAGGTAGCGCAGGGCCGCCACCTCGCGCGGCTTGAGGTTCTGGAACTCGCAGCCGACGCGGCGGCTGGCGGGGTCCACCGAGCGCACCTGGAACTCCACTTCGAGGGAAAAGCTGATGCTGTCGACCTGGAACAGCAGCTTGCCCTTGTACAGGTCGCCGGGCTGGATCGGCGCGCCGCTCGCGGTGAAGGCGAAGCCGCCGGCGGAGAGATCCAGCAGGCGTGCGTCGACGCCTTCGCGGTTGGCGCCGATGTAGCGGATGCGCGCCGGCAGCTTGACCCGGGCGAACTGGCGCTGGGCTTCGGATTCGTGCACGACGTTGACGTTGACGGCTGTATTCATGGTGTCGGGTCCTGTTCGGTCCAATCTGGGTCGATTTGCGCGCGGGCCGCGGCCCTGGCGTTGTCCGTAGTCGATTCGGTGGTCATACGATGGTCAGCAGCACGGCGACGAAGATGCTGGCGGCAGAGAAGGTCATGGCCCGCGACGACCAGGCGTTGAACCAGCGCTGGAAGCTGGCCAGGCCGCGCTCCAGCTTGGTCGGCTGGCGGGTCCAGGACTGCCGGTCGAGGCGGAAGAACACGTAGATCTTCACCAGCGCGCCGACGATCTGGTTGTAATAGAGGATCAGCGGATAGGCCGGGCCGATGCGGTGCCCGGAGAGCGAGAGGAGCAGGGTCAGCACCAGTCGGGTGAGGCCGATCCAGAGCAGGTACACCAGCAGGAAGGCGATGCTGTACTTGAGGCTGGCGAGGATCGCCACCACCAGGCCGAGCAGGCTGGTCCACATCGAGACGCGCTGGTCGAACAGCACCAGCATGGTGAACCAGCCCAGGCGCCGTGCGCCGAGCTTGAGCGCGCGCGAGTTCTGCCGCAGGTTGTTGCCGTACCAGCGGTACATCAGCTTGCGACTGGCCTTGATGAAGCTCTTCTCCGGCGGGTGCTCGACCGTGTTGATCGCCGCGTCGGGCACGTAGAAGGTGTCGTAGCCCAGGCGCATCAGGCTGAACCAGCTGGACTTGTCGTCGCCGGTGAGGAACTTGAAGCGACCCAGGCGCCAGTGCTCCAGGTGGTCGTTCTCGACGTCGGTGATGAACTCGGGGTTGGTCACCACCCGGGCGCGGAACACCGACATCCGTCCGGTCATGGTCAGCACGCGCTTGGACAGGGCCATCGAGCACATGTTGATGTGGCGCTGGGCGAAGCGCAGCTTGTGCCACTCGCTCATCACGTAGCCGCCCTGCACTTCGCAGAATTCATTGGTGGTGAGGCCGCCGACGTTGGGGAAGAGCTTGAACCAGGGCACGGTCTTCTTCACCACGCCGTGGTCGAGCACGGTGTCGCCGTCGATCACCGCGACCACCGCGTCGTCGTCCGGCAGGTGCCGGGAAATCGCGCGGAAGCCATAGGCCAGGCCGTCGCGCTTGCCGGTGCCGGGAATCCGCACGAAGTCGAGGCTGACCCGGTCCGGCGGGTTCATCTTCTCCCACAGAGAACGGACCAGGACCTCGTCGGACATCTCGACGATGGAGCAGACCACGGTGGTCGGGTAGCCGCTGTCGATGGCTTCGCGGATCACCGAGCGATAGACCATGGCAGTGGTCAGGGCGTCGATGCGGAAACTGGTGACCATCAGGAACACGTGCGACGGGTCGGCCGCGCTGCCCAACTGGCGCACGCGCCGGCGGTAGTACGGGTAGACCACGTGGAGGAACAGCATGCCGCGCAGGAAGTGCACGCCGCCCATGGAGTAGCGCCAGATGCCGACGGCGCCGATAAGCAGGATGAAATCCTTGGAGTCGGCGTCGAACACGGTCTTCGGCACTGCCAGCGCGAGCACCATCAGCAGGCTGAGGAACACCAGCCAGCCGGTGGCTTCGGCGAGGCCACGTTTGTAAGTTTCCATCATCAGTTCCATCGGGCTGGGGACCTTGGCCTCGACGCCGGCGTGCGCTTGTTGTTGTTATGGCGCACGCCGCGGAGACGGCCTTCGGTCCGAGGGCGATAAAGAGGTTCTTTACCGGCTCACGGGGCCAGGGGGCGGCCCGCTACCAGCAGATGCCCTCGGCCTGGGCAGTGGTGGTGTGCGGCATGAAGCCCACCAGGTCGACCAGCTTCTTGCCGCTCGGGGTCTTGTTCACCAGGTCGACGAACAGCTCGTCGCCATTGCCCAGCACCAGCACATCGGAACTCGCCACCACTTCGTCGAGGTCGGAGACCAGCAGTGAGGAGACGTGCGGGATCTTCGACTCGATGTATTCCTTGTTGGCCCCGTGGACACGCGCGTATTCGACGTTGCGGTCGAAGATGCGCAACTCGTAGCCCTTGCCGATGAGCATCTCGGCCAGCTCCACCAGCGGGCTTTCGCGCAAATCGTCGGTGCCGGCCTTGAACGACAGGCCGAGCAGACCGACCTTGCGGGTGTCGTGGCTGGTGATGAGATCGAAGGCCTTCTGCACCTGGTTGGAGTTGCTGCGCATCAACGAACCGAGCATCGGGTGCTCGACGTCCAGCTGGCTGGCGCGATAGGTGAGGGCGCGTACATCCTTGGGCAGGCAGGAGCCGCCGAAGGCGAAGCCGGGACGCATGTAGTAGCGCGACAGGTTGAGCTTGTGGTCCTGGCAGATCACGTCCATCACCTCGCGGCCGTCGACGCCGACCGCCTTGGCGATGTTGCCGATCTCGTTGGCGAAGGTGACCTTGGCGGCGTGCCAGACGTTGCAGGTGTACTTGATCATCTCGGCGACCTCGACGGTCTTGCGGATGATCGGCGCGTCCAGCTCGCGGTAGATTTCCTCGAGAAGGTCGCCGGTCTGCTTGTCCAGTTCGCCGATCACGGTCATCGGCGGGAAGTCGTAGTCCTTGATCGCGGTGCTCTCGCGGAGGAATTCGGGGTTGGTGCCGACGCCGAAGTCGACCCCGGCCTTCTTGCCCGAGCAGTCCTCGATCAGCGGGATCACCACGTTGTTGACGGTGCCCGGCAGTACGGTGCTGCGCACCACCACGGTGTGGCGTTCGGACTTCTCGCGGATGGCGAAGCCGATCTCGCGGCAGACGGTCTCGATGTAGCCCAGGTCCAGGTCGCCGTTCTTCTTGCTCGGCGTGCCGACGCAGATGAACGATACGTCGGAGTCCAGCACGGCCTTCTTGAAGTCGGTGGTGCCCGACAGCCGTCCGGTCTGCCGGCCTTGCTGCAACAACGCTTCCAGGCCCGGTTCGACGATGGGCGACTTGCCCTGGTTGATCAGGTCGATCTTGGTGCTGGAGACATCCACACCAATGACTTCATGACCGCGTGCCGACAGGCAGCCAGCACATACTGCACCGACATAGCCCAAACCAAAGATGCTGATTCGCATCGCATTCACCTCGATTGTTTGTCGCGCCGTTAATGAGGTGGCCGTATGGCCACTTCCCTATCTGGCGAGCCGTTACTACGAGCCCCGATCCAGAGCCCTTGATCCGCCTTCAGGCAGTTTCGAATAGAGTGCTTAGTTGTTCGGCACTCTAATAGGGCAAGTTATAAGTTCATGCCCTTTAATGTTTCAGGTGGGTTTCAATAACGGTGCATAACCCGACCTTGGATGCTTCGTTTTAGTTCGGTCCATAGAATTCAAGTTTCTAAAGGCCTTTAATTTCAACAGGTTGAGTTTGTCCCTCGGAGCGGAGTCCGATTATTCGAGACGGTTTCAAGTTGCTCTGCCCATAACTATCGATAGGCATCGCGGTGATAGGATGTTTTCTCTGCGAGGGAAGTTCCGGCCGTTTGTCCCGCTCGCGAAATATTTGGAAATATCCGTTTGATATCACTTGATACCAACTTGATGGCCTTTCCGTTAAATGCCTGCCAATGGCCACTAGTTGCAGAATGCATGGCGGCTGAAAGTTCCGCGTCACCGGAATGAAACAGAAGCCGCTTTTACCGCCTTAAGCAAACCTTAAGGATTCCTTAATCTTCGACCCATGCACTTTGCAATCGTAATTTGCATGTAATGGCGGGAGGCTGGTAATGGCCAATGGATTACGCCGGAGATGGCATTTCCGCCTTGAATTGGGGAAAAGTCTGTGGGCTGGGCGTGAAAAAATGTGATGCAGTTCCGCATGACTTGCAGACGAACGGTTGAGTAGGCCTATTCGCCACAAGGGCTTTTCCGGGGAGAAAGGCGACGCAGCAGGGGTGTCGGAGGGACGAACGGTAGCGCCAGGAGGCGTCGGCGTGCCGAAAGAGGAGCGGCCCGCCAGGACGGCGGGCCGGGGAGATCAGTCTTGCGGGGCGTCCCTGAGGAATACCAGCTGATCCGGGCCGGATTGCTCGGCGCTGAAGTAATAGCCGTGGGCATTGAAGTCCTTCAGCCCGGCCGGGTCGCGCAGGCGCTCGCGGATCACGTAGCGAGCCATCATGCCGCGAGCCTTCTTGGCGTAGAAGCTGATGATCTTGTACTGGCCGTTCTTCAGGTCCTTGAACTCGGTGTCGATGACCCGCGCTTGCAGCGCCTTGCGCTTCACCGCGCCGAAGTACTCGTTGGAGGCCAGGTTGAGCAGCACGTCGTCGCCCTGGGCGGCCAGCGCTTCGTTCAGCCACTGGCTGATACGCTCGCCCCAGAAGGCGTAGAGATCCTTGCCACGGGCGTTGGCCAGGCGGGTGCCCATTTCCAGTCGATAGGGCTGCATGAGGTCGAGCGGGCGCAGCACGCCGTAGAGACCGGAGAGCATGCGCAGGTGATCCTGGGCGAAGGCGAAATCGTCCTCGCCGAAGTCTTCCGCGTTGAGGCCGGTGTAGACATCGCCCTTGAAGGCGAGCAACGCCTGCTTGGCGTTCTCCGGGGTGAACTCCGGATGCCAGCTGGCGTAGCGAGCGGCATTCAGGCCGGCGAGCTTGTCGGAAAGCTTCATCAGTTCGCTGATCTGCAGTGGCGTGAGCTGGCGCAGTTGCTGGATCAGTTCCTGGGCGTGGTCCAGGTATTGCGGCTGGGTGAAGCGGTGGGTGACCGGCGGGGTCTCGTAGTCCAGGGTCTTGGCGGGGGAAATCACCATCAGCATCGTTCAGGCTCCTCGAATCGTCGGGCGATTGTAGGGGCTGGAGACGTCCGGCTCCACCTATGCGGTCGATAGGGAAAGGCGCCGCCGACCGAACGGCGCCGAGGTATCAGGCCTGGACGGGAGCGAGGTGCGCGGCGACGCTGCCCCGGGCGGCGAACACCACCAGGTGGTCGGCGGCGACGCGGATACCGACGTCATCGCCCGGCTGGTGGTCGGCATGGCTGGGGAAGATCGATTCCAGCTGGGTACCGGTGGGCAATTGCAGGCGGTACAGGGTGGCGGCGCCGAGGAAGGTCTTGCCGACGATCCGCGCCTTCAGCTCGCCCTGCGGCGCGTGCACCAGGTCGTCCGGGCGCAGCAGGACGTCTACCGCGCTGCCGGAAGGCAGGCTGTAGGCGCGATTGCCGCGGATCACGCCGAGTTCGGTCTGCACCGTATCGGGGCTGAGCAACTGGCCGCGAATGAAGTAGCCCTGGCCGACGAAGCTGGCGACGAAGGGCGTCAGCGGCTCGTGGTAGAGGTTGTAGGGGGTGTCCCACTGTTCCAGGTGACCTTCCTTGAACACGCCGATGTGGTCGCAGACGGCGAAGGCTTCTTCCTGGTCGTGGGTCACCAGGATCGCGCTGGTGCCGCGTGCCTTGAGGATCTCGCGAACCTCCTGGCTGAGGCTGCGGCGCAGTTCCACGTCGAGGTTGGAGAAGGGTTCGTCGAGCAGCAGCAACAGCGGTTCGGGCGCCAGCGCGCGGGCCAGGGCCACCCGTTGTTGCTGGCCGCCGGAGAGTTCGTGGGGGTGGCGCGCGGCGAGGTGGTCGAGCTTGACCAGCTCCAGAAGCTCGCGCACCAGGCGCTCGCGTTGTGGATGCTTGCGGATGCCGAAGCCGACATTGTCGGCCACGCTGAGATGGGGGAACAGCGCGTAGTCCTGGAACACCATGCCGATCCGGCGTTTCTCCGGCGCCAGGGTGAAGCCGGGACGCGAGATGACTTCGCCGCCCAGCTCGATCTGCCCGGCCAGCACCGGTTCGAAGCCGGCGATGGCGCGCAGGGTGGTGGTCTTGCCGCATCCCGAAGGACCCAGCAGGCAGCCGATGTCTCCGGCATTGAGGTGCAGGTCGAGGTCCTGCACCACTTTCTGCGAGGCGTAGCCGCAGGCGAGATCTTTCAGGTTCAGCAGCAGGTCGTGGCTCATGGGCTCAGGCGTAATGGGCGTGTTCGATCAGCAATTCGAGGAGGGCCTTCTGCGCGTGCAGACGGTTCTCTGCCTGGTCCCAGGCTACCGAGCGCGGGTCGTCCAGCAACTCTTCGCTGATTTCCTCGCCGCGGTGGGCCGGCAGGCAGTGCATGAATAGTACATCGTCGGCGGCCCCATCGAGCAACGCGGCGTTCACCTGGTAGGGACGGAACAGGGCGATGCGCGCGGCGGCTTCGTCTTCCTGGCCCATCGAGGCCCACACGTCGGTGCTCACCAGGTGCGCGCCGGCCACCGCCTCGCGCGGGTCGCGGACGACGCGCAGGCGGTCGCCGGCAAGGGCGACGAACTCGGCCTTCGGCTCGTAGCCCTCGGGGCAGGCCACGCGCAGCTGGAAGTCGAACTTCAGCGCCGCTTCTATATAGCTGTTGCACATGTTGTTGCCGTCGCCGATCCAGGCCACGGTCTTGCCCTGGATGCTGCCGCGGTGCTCGTGGAAGGTCTGCATGTCGGCGAGCAACTGGCAGGGGTGCAGGTCGTCGGACAGGCCGTTGATCACCGGCACCTTCGAGTGCGCG
This sequence comes from Pseudomonas sp. 20-5, assembly GCF_056782835.1. Classification (NCBI taxonomy): domain Bacteria; kingdom Pseudomonadati; phylum Pseudomonadota; class Gammaproteobacteria; order Pseudomonadales; family Pseudomonadaceae; genus Pseudomonas; species Pseudomonas sp. 20-5. The sequence goes on from NZ_CM165584.1 coordinate 1,553,240, forward strand.
GCGAATTCCGTCAGGGTGGCGTGGGCGAAGGTGCGGATCATCACGCCGTCGAGCATCCGCGACATGACCCGGGCGCTGTCGCCGATCGGCTCGCCGCGGCCGAGCTGGGTGTCGCGCGGGGAGAGGAAGATCGCCTGGCCGCCGAGCTGGATCATCCCGGCTTCGAAGGACAGGCGGGTACGGGTCGAAGCCTTCTCGAAGACCATGCCCAGGACCCGGCTCTTCAGCGGCTCGTAGAGCACGCCTCGGTTGCGCAGGTCCTTCAGCTCGCTGCCGCGGCGGATCAGACCGATCAGCTCTTCGGGGCTGTAATCCATAAACGAGAGAAAGTGCCGTACGCTCATCGCTGACTACCTTTTATTTTTACTGCTGGCCGAGGCACTGGCCGGCTTTCGCGAGAGAAAACGGGACTGGACCTGCGGCGGGACCGCAACGTGCGGGAAAATAGGGGAAGGCGCGATCTTATAAGGAAATGTCGCGGAAACACAAGGAGGGGCTTGGAAGGCGCGGGTTACGGGGTTTTTCCCGGGTCTTCGCCGTTGTCCCGCCGCCAAAGTCCCGCCTCGTCGATCTATCGGTTGGGCGGGGCGACGCTTTATGCTGTGCGCGCCCGAATACCTTCATGGAGGAGGCGGGTTTCGGACCAGGGAGGTCGAACATGCACACGGGAGAAACACTCGCCGCCGCGCCGCCGGCACGGCCATTGCGCCAATCGCGGCTGGGCGGCCTGTCGCTGTTCCTCGCCCTGGCCGGGGTCGCCATCGCGCTGGCGGTGATGGCGCTGGCGCTCGGCGAGCGGATCGACCTCAGCGACGAGAACCATCTGCTCGGCCTGTTCGCCGCCTTGCTGGCGGTCTTCGCGGTATCGACCTGCGGCCTGGTGCTGGGCCTGGCCGGCCTGCTCAGGCGCAGCCGCAAGCGTCACCTGGCCCTGGCCGGCATCGTCCTCAACCTGTCGTGCCTGCTCTGGGGCTGGCATGCGCTGAGCACGGCGGCGGCCGCGATCCTGATGGTCCTGGGGCAAACCGGGTTGTCGTTCCTCAGCGCCCTGGCGGTGCTGTTCGGCATGATCTTCTTCCGCCAGGCCTGACCCGTTCAGCGACTGTGCGCAGGCAGCCTGGGCGCCCGCGGTTCGGCCGCTCGTTCATCGGATTGCCGGATTGCAGCCATTCGTCGCGGATTTGCAGGGGGAGGGGCTCAGCCGGGGAAGGAGGGTGCGAGAGGAGCAAAAGGTGAGCCCCGGAGGTGCGGATCTCCGGGGCTCGTGCGGCACGGTGGTGCGGGCACCGGGTCGCGATCAGCGCTGGAAGGGATAGTACAGCGCTGGATGGACAGTATAGCGCTATGCATTTCGCATGAATCCTTTAGTTAGGTCTTTTTCTCATATTTGCAGCGGTTTCGTGACCGAGGGCAATGAAGTGGCTTTTTCCCCTTGCCGCCCGCCGGAACCCATCCAACGGCTGGCATGCCCTCGTAACCGAAGTCAGAAACGCCAGTCGACGGCCAGTCCGACGCCATGGTCCTTCTCGCGGCTGCCCAGCAGGCCGTTGTAGCCCAGCCGCACGCTCACTTCGCGATTCACCGCGAGGCTGGCGTCGACGCCGAGCAGCGCGGCGTCGCGGGACAGGGCCACGCTTTCCACGCTGAATGGCTGGCTGCCGCTGGCGAACGCCAGGTGGCGTTGCGGGGTGGTGTCGCTCAGGTTGTGGCGCCAGCCGAGGGTGCCGGAGAGCGCCAGGCGGCGTCCGGCATCCAGCTCGAAATGCCGTTTCGCGCGCAGGCCCAGGGTGGTGAAGGCGGCGTCCAGGTTGTCGTCGCCACCCTCCAGGGCCGCGGCGCTACCGCGTTCGCGGAAGTCATCGCTGGCGACGTGCACGTAGGCCAGCCCGGCGAAGGGTTCCAGCTCCAGGCTGCGCCAACCCAGCGCGTAGGCGGCCTCGGCGAACAACTGGCTGCTCTGTGCGTCGAGCTTGGCCTTCTGCTTGCCGGCCACGGCGCCGTATTGCAGGTCGCGCTTGACCTCGGCGCGGTGCCAGGCGTGCGCTGCGCCGAGGCTCAGGCGCCATTGCTGCAATTGCCGGCCGAGGTAGGCGCCGAGGTGGTAGCTGTCGATGCTGGCGGAGGATTGCAGGCTGCTGTCCATGTTCAGCGAGCTGTTGCTGTAGCCGGCCACCAGGCCGAGGCGCGTGTCGCTGGCGACCTGGCTGTCGACGCCGAGCAGGAAGCCGCCGACCGAATGCCGGTAGCCTTCGCTACCGTGGCTGCCATCGGCGCTCTTGCCCCAGGAGCCGAGCGCCTTGAACCAGCCTTCGGGAGCCTCCCCGCCGGCCTCGCCGTCGCTGGTCTGGCGCAGGCGTTCGCCGACGCTGTCGCGCAGATAGCGGCTGTCGTTGAGCAACAGGCCGGCGAGCGCCGGGTAGATTTCCCCGGACAATTGCTGGAAGGCCCGTTGGGCGGTTGCGGCGTTTTCCGACAGGAGCAGGCTTTCGTAGACCGGGTTGCCGGCGCCGAGCGTTTCCACGGCCCCAGCGACCGCCGCCTGGTTGGGCGTCTGCGCGACGCTGGCGAGGGTCGTGCCGTTGCGTCCGATATCCAGGCGGATGGCGTTGGCCGCGTAGTCCAGGGTGCCGCCGAGGAACAGGTAGTTCGGCAATACCGCGTCGAAGCGCCCGTCGATGCCGCCGGCGGCGTCGAGGATGTCGTAGCGGCGGCCGACCAGGCTCTCGACCTGGGACTGGCTGAGCAGGTCGGGGCTGTTTTCCATGGCCAGGGTGACGTTGCCGCCCGCGATGCTCGCCTTGCCGCTGGCGACGATCCGGTCGCTGGCGCTTTCCGAAAGCTCCACCGCGTAGGTCGAGCCGGATTCGAAGCGCAGGTCCCCGGCGACCTCCAGGGTGCCGATGGAGTTGCCCGCGGCCACCGTGCCGCCGGAGCGCGCCAGCAGGCCGCCGATCCTGCCGCTGCCGCCGAGGGTGCCGCCGGCATTGACTTCGACGGCGGACAGCAGCGAACCGTCGACGCTGAGCAGCCCGCCATCGACCAGGGTCGGCCCGCGATAGGTGCTGTCGCCGCTCAGGACCAGGCTGCCGGCACCGGCCTTGACCAGGCTGCCCTGGTACTGGCGCTGGGCGGCGGCCTGGTCGCGGGCCATGCCGATGGCATAGTCGGTGCGTTCCTGCTGGCTGGCACCGGCCGGCAAGCCGTTTTCCCAGCCCTTGTCCTTCAGCGTCCGCTGCCAGGCCGCGTGCTCGGCGGCGTCCTCGGCCTGGCGCTGGAGCAGGGCGCTATCGGAAATCGGGTTGCTCCATTCGTCGCGCAGGCCGGCCGGGAGGTTGGCCTCGAAGCGGCCGAGCAATTGTCCAGGCCCATGCATCGCCCGACCGAGATCCGGCACGCCCCAGCCGACGGTGTCGGTGGGGGCGCCGGTCGGCGTGCCGTCGAGCTGGGTGGCGGTGGTCAGCAGAACCTGCAGCGCCTGCTCGTTGTTCAGGTACGGATAGCGCTGCATGACCAGGGCCAGCGCGCCGGTGGCGTGGGGCGCGGCCATCGAGGTACCGGACTTGTTGGCATAGCCGCCGCCGGGCATGGTGCTGTTGATCAGGCGGCCGGGCGTGGTGATGCACCAGTACTTGGCGATGCCGCAGCGGTTGTAGCGCTGGCCGTTCTGCTGGTCGAGGCCGGACACGGCCAGCCAGTGGCCTTCCAGGTCCGGCTGGAAGTAGGGCAGGGCGGAGCGCACGCTGGCGTTGGCGTAGCCGCTGTTGCCGGCGCTGAAGACGTTGATCACGCCCTGGCGGGAGACGCCGGCGGCGGCGTCCAGCCAGGTGGAGCGCCCGTAGTGCTGGGCATAGGCGGCGTGCAGGCCGTCGAGGGTCTCGTAGCTGACGTCCTTGGGCTGGCTGCCCCAACTGTTGTTGATCGCCCGCACCCCGGCGTCGGCCAGCGCCTGGTAGGCGGCCTTGAAATAGTTCGGGTCGGGCGTCGGGCCGAACAGGAAGCTGTCGTTCTGGTTGGTGTTGGCGACGTACACCTGTGCCGCGTAGGCCACCCCGTGCATGCCGACGCCGTCGCGCGAGGCGCCGAGGGTGCCGCCGACGTGGGTGCCGTGGGAGTCGTTGTTGCCGTTCATCGCGCCGCTGACGCTGAACGGCGTGCCGTCGACATAGGTGCCGCTGGCCGTCACCGGCTGGTAGCGCGAGGCGGGGGTATCCGGATGGCTCGGGTCGAAACCGGAGTCCATCTCGCCGATCTTCACGCCCTGGCCGTCGATGCCGGCGGCATAGGCCTGGTCGGCCCGCATCCGTTCCAGGCCCCAGTCCTGCTGGTATTCGGCGGAGCGCCAACTGGCCGGATCGCCGGGCCGACCGGCTTCGACATAGGCGGCCGTGGCCGGCTGGGCGATCCAGGCGCCCAGCAGCAGGGCGGCTGACAACGAGGTGGGGCGAGGGCGGAAGGAGTGGTCGTCGGTCATGCGGTCTCCACGCTTTATTGGTCTTGTCGGACAGGGGTGGACTCGAAGAGACAAGGTTTAGCACCGGCTTTCGCCGCGCCGGAATTCCCAGGTGGATAGTTGACAGCCGGACAAACGGCACGCCTCCCCTCTACCGCGCCCATCGGCCAGCCTGATGCCTGGCGATTCAGCCGACTGACGCTGCTGGCGCGGCGGCGGAAGGCGCCGCATAGTGCCGATTCGACGACTAGACCGGTCGTCTGGTCCTCGCGTACGCGCCGGGCCGCGACGGCCGGCGACGACAATGAAGAGGCGAGCCATGAGCAAGACCCTCCACTACCGTGCGTGCCATCTCTGCGAGGCCATCTGCGGGCTCGCCATCGAGACCGAGAGCGACGAGGGCGGCGTGCCGCGGATCCGCTCGATCAAGGGCGACCCGCAGGACAGCTTCAGCCGCGGCCATGTCTGTCCCAAGGCGGTGGCCCTGCAGGACATCCAGGACGACCCCGACCGCCTGCGCCAGCCGTTGCGCCGGGTCGGCAGCGAGTGGCAGCCGATCGGCTGGGACGAGGCCTTCGCGCTGGTGGCCAGCCGCCTCGGCGAGATCCGCGAGCGCCATGGCAACGATGCGGTGGCGGTCTACCAGGGCAATCCGAGCGTGCACAACTACGGCCTGATGACCCATAGCAACTACTTCCTCGGCCTGCTGAAAACGCGCAACCGCTTCTCCGCGACTTCCGTCGACCAGTTGCCGCATCACCTGGTCAGCCAGCAGATGTACGGCCATGGTTTGTTGATCCCGATCCCCGACATCGACCACACCGACTTCATGCTGGTGCTCGGCGGCAACCCGCTGGCGTCCAACGGCAGCATCATGACCGTGCCGGACGTGGAGAAGCGCCTGAAGGCGCTGAAGGCACGCGGCGGCCGGTTGGTGGTGGTCGATCCCCGGCGCAGCGAGACCGCGGCTATCGCCGACCGGCACCTGTTCATTCGTCCCGGCCAGGATGCGGCGCTGTTGCTCGGGATACTCAACACCCTGTTCGAGGAGAACCTCGGTCGCCCCACGCCGCTGCCGGTCGACGGGCTGGAGCGGGTGCGCGAGGCGGTCGCGGCCTTCGACGCCGAGTCCATGAGCGCGCGCTGTGGCGTGCCGGCCGAAAGCATTCGCCAACTGGCGCGGGATTTCGCCGCCGCCGAACGGGCGGTCTGCTATGGCCGGATGGGCGTTTCCACCCAGGCCTTCGGCACGCTCTGCCAGTGGCTGGTGCAACTGATCAACCTGGTCACCGGCAACCTCGACCGGGTCGGTGGCGCGCTGTGCACCTCGCCGGCCCTGGACCTGGTGGCGAGTACCTCGGGTGGCCACTTCGGCCGTTGGCGCAGCCGCGTCTCGGGGCTGCCGGAATATGGCGGCGAACTGCCGGTGGCGGCATTGGCGGAAGAAATCCTCGGTGAAGGCGAGGGGCAGGTGCGCGCGCTGGTCACGGTAGCCGGCAACCCGGTGCTGTCCACGCCCAACGGGAGGCGGCTCGAACAGGCCCTGGACGGCCTGGAGTTCATGCTCAGCATCGACCTCTACATCAACGAGACGACCCGCTACGCCGATCTCATCCTGCCGCCCACCGCGCCGCTGGAGCACGATCACTACGACACCACCTTCAACGTCTTCGCCGTGCGTAACGTGACCCGTTTCAACGAGGCCGTGCTGCCGCGTCCCGAGGGTGCGCTGCACGACTGGGAGATCTTCGTCGGCCTGGCGCGGGCCTTCGCCGCGCGCAACGGCCTGGAGCTGAAACCGACCCTGGAGCCGCAGCAGATGATCGACCTCGGCCTGCGCGCTGGCGCCTACGGCGACCGTTCCGAGCACAGGCTGAGCCTGGCCACTCTGCGCGAACATCCCCACGGCATCGACCTTGGGCCGCTGCGGCCGAACCTGGCGCCGCGCCTGAAGACCGCCGACCAGCGCATCCAGGCCGCGCCGCCGCTGTTCGTCGACGACCTGCAACGCTTCGCCGCACAGCCGCTGCCTGCGTCCGGCCAGTTGTTGCTGATCGGACGACGCCACGTGCGCAGCAACAATTCCTGGATGCACAACTACCATCGCCTGGTGAAGGGCAACCCGCGTCACCAGTTGCTGATGCACCCGCGGGACCTGGAGGGTCGCGGCCTGGTCGACGGGCAACGGGTGCGGGTGCGCTCGCGGGTCGGCAGCGTGGAGGTGGAGGTGGCGGCGAGCAGCGAGATGATGCCCGGGGTGGTCAGCCTGCCGCACGGCTGGGGCCACGCGCGGCCCGGCGTGCAACTGGCGATCGCCCGCGCCCAGGCCGGCGTCAGCGCCAACGACCTGACCGACGAGCGTCATCTCGACCTGCTGTCGGGTAACGCCGCGCTCAACGGCCTGCCGGTGGAGGTGGAAGCGGCCTGAGCGGGTCGACGGAACGCGAGAGTAAAGCCGAGCGTCGCGCTAGGCTTTCCGATACAATACCGGTCATTATTTGCCGAGTTACCGTGTCGAAACGTTCCTGTTGAGGTAAGCCATGGACATCATCGAAACCATTAAAGAGCAGATCGCCAACAACCCCATCCTGCTGTACATGAAGGGTTCGCCGAACGCCCCGCAGTGCGGTTTCTCCTCGCGCGCGGCCCAGGTGCTGATGGCCTGTGGCGAGAAGTTCGCCTACGTCGACATCCTGCAGAACCCGGAAATCCGCGCCAACCTGCCGAAGTACGCGAACTGGCCGACCTTCCCGCAGCTGTGGGTCAATGGCGAACTGGTCGGCGGCAGCGACATCCTCGCCGAGATGTTCGAGAAGGGCGAACTGCAGACCCTGGTCAAGGACGCGGCGGCCAAAGCCAACGCCTGATCCGCGCATCCGACGAAGAGCCCCGCCTTGTGCGGGGTTTCTTTTTTGTCCGGAGAAACCAGCAAGGAAACCGGGAGCCTCCATGTCGGAAGTCAATCCTCGCCAGGGTCGCCTGGCTTGCATCTATTTCTTCGCCATGGCCGGGCTGGTCATCGGCAACCTGATGGGACGCATCCCGGCGCTCAAGGAGCAGACCCAGCTGGACGAGCGCGCGCTCGGCCAGGCCCTGCTCGGCGTCGGGGTCGGCGCGCTCACGGCGTTCCCGTTGAGCGGTTTCCTGGTCCAGCGCATCGGCAGCCGCAGCGTAGTGATCGGCGGTTGCCTGATCATGCTGCTGGTGTTTCCGCTGCTCGGCCTGAGCCAGGGCTGGTGGCAACTGGCGTTGGCCTTCTACGTGCTGGGCGTGAGCTTCGCCGGGATGGACGTGGCGATGAACATCCAGGCGGTGGATGTCGAGCGCCTGCTCGGCAAGCCCTGCATGTCCATGCTGCATGGCATGTACAGCCTCGGTTGCCTGGTCGGTGCGTTGAGCGCCGCGGCCCTGGCCGGACTGACGCCGTTCTGGCACTTCCTCATTCTCACCGCACTCGGCCTGCTGAGCCTGCCATTCTTCGTACGCGCGTTGCTTCCGCCGGACCCGAGCAAGGCGGGCGCGCGCAAGGGCGGCGGCTTCACCTTGCCGCCGCGGGCCTTGCTCGGCCTGGGCCTGCTGATTCTCTGCGCGTTCGTTTCCGAGGGCGGCGTGGCTGACTGGAGCGCGCTGTTCCTGCACAGCGTTCTGGATGCTTCCGAGCGGGTGGCGGCGCTGGGCTTCGCGGCGTTTTCCGCGGCGATGGTGGTGGGGCGGCTGTTCGGCGACCGCCTGCGCGGACGCATCGACGATGCGCCGTTGCTGCGCGGCCTGGGTTCGCTGGCCACGCTGGGCATGCTGGTGGCGCTGTTCAGCCCCTGGCCGGCGCTGAGCATCGCCGGTTTCGGGGTGGTTGGCCTGGGACTGTCGGTGATGGTGCCGATCGTGATCAGCGCTGCTGGCAACCAGCCGGGCATCGATCCGGTGATCGGGGTCGCCGCCGTCTCTACCGTGGGGTATGGCGGACTGCTGATGGGACCGCCGCTGATCGGCCTGCTGGCCCACGAGATCGGCCTGCGCTGGGCATTGCTGGTACTGGTCGGTCTTTGCCTGTTGCTGGCCCTGCGCGCCGATCTGGTCCGGCGCAGGCCGCGCAGCGCCTGAGGCTTTCTGGCGGCAAGAAAAAAGCGCCGGCGGGGCAGGCCGCCGGCGCTTCGTCGTGGTTCCCGATCAGTCGTCTTCGTGCATGTGCGACTGCAGGTAGTTCTCCAGGCCGACTTTCTGGATCAGGCCCAACTGGGTTTCCAAGTAGTCGATGTGCTCTTCTTCCGACTCCAGGATGTCCTTCAGCAGGTCGCGGCTGACATAGTCGTGCACCTGCTCGCAATGCACGATGGCTTCGCGCAGGTCCTTGGTCGCCTTCAGCTCCAGGTTCAGGTCGCACTGCAGCATTTCCTGGGTGTTCTCGCCGATCAGCAGCTTGCCGAGGTCCTGCAGGTTGGGCAGGCCTTCGAGGAACAGGATGCGCTCGATGAGCTTGTCGGCATGCTTCATCTCGTCGATCGACTCGTGGTACTCATGGGCGCCGAGGCGCTTCAGGCCCCAGTCGTTCCACATGCGCGAGTGGAGGAAGTACTGGTTGATCGCGATCAGCTCGTTGCCGAGGATCTTGTTGAGGTGCTGGATGACTTTCTTGTCGCCTTTCATGCCGAATCCTGCCGTCGTAGTGGGTGTGATTCGCCAAGTTTGGCCGCGACGAAGCAGGGTGTCAAACCTAAGTTATTGAAATATAAGGGAAAAAGAATATGAATACGAATGTTTTCTTTCCGCGTTCTGCCGCTAAGTCATTGAATTGAAGGCATAAAAAAACCGGGCGCCAGGCCCGGTTCTTCTGAAAGAGGGATAAAAAATATTTTTCAGGCAGCGACGAACGCCGTAGTCCCGAACGCCGGTACCGGCTGGGCACTCTGCAGGTCGTTGAGGGTTTCGCGTACCACCTGCTTGGCCAGGCATGCGCACTTGCCGCACTGGGTACCGACGCCGGTGGCTTCGCGAACCTCACGATAGCTGCAGCAGCCTTCGTAGATGGCATCGCGGATCTGGTTGTCGGTAACACCTTGGCAGAGGCAGACGTACATGGCGATCTGGCTACTGGGAAGTTGAGTTGGAAAAGATACTAATAATAATGAGAATGATTGTCAAAGTTCCCTGGAGCGTTTTAGTCGGGTTTTTTTCGCCCCCCGACAAATGGCTTTGTCGGACAAAGACTTAGCGCCGGCTGGGGCGGGGTGTATGATGGTTGTTTCCCGGGGAACGGCGCCCCTGCCATCGAGGCTTCACGAGGAGCCGGCAGGCTGCGGTGCCGTCCTTCAACCTTCCGCTTAAAGGAGACATGGAATGAGCGTACTCGTAGGTAAGAAAGCGCCTGACTTCAACGTTGCCGCGGTACTGGGCAATGGCGAGATCGTCGAGAGCTTCACCCTGTCCGAGGCCATCAAGGGCAAGTACGGCCTGGTGTTCTTCTATCCGCTGGACTTCACCTTCGTCTGCCCGTCCGAGCTGATCGCCCTGGACCACCGCATCCCGGAATTCCAGGCGCGCAACGTCGAGGTGATCGGCGTTTCCATCGACTCCCACTTCACCCACAACGCCTGGCGCAACACCCCGGTGGACAAGGGCGGCATCGGCGCCGTCAAGTACACCCTGGCGGCCGACACCAAGCACGAGATCGCCAAGGCCTATGACGTCGAGTCCGACGGCGGCGTGGCCTTCCGTGGCGCGTTCCTGATCGACAAGGAAGGCGTTGTGCGCTCGCAGATCGTCAACGACCTGCCGCTGGGCCGCAACATGGACGAGCTGCTGCGTCTGGTCGATGCCCTGCAGTTCCATGAGGAGCACGGCGAAGTCTGCCCGGCCAACTGGAAGAAGGGCGACAAGGGCATGACCGCATCGCCCGAAGGCGTGGCCAAGTACCTAGCCGAGAACGCCAGCAAGCTGTAAGAAGAGCCTGCTTCGCGCGTTGGAAAAAGCCCCGCTTCGGCGGGGCTTTTTCATGGGCTCGCGAGGGCCGGCAGCCCCATCCCAGGTCACGCGCCTCGCTCCGAAGAGGGGGAGATTGCCTGACCGGTCGCGTAGGACGGATAACGTCCTGGCGTTATCCGCCTAAGTGGGCCGAGGCTCAGTCGTCGTCATCCATCCAGCCGCCCATTTCCTTCCAGCGGTTGACGATGCCGCAGAACAGCTCGGCGGTCTTCTCGGTGTCGTAGCGTGCCGAGTGCGCCTCGCGGTTGTCGAACTCCATGCCGGCGGCCTGGCAGGCCTTGGCCAGGACCGTCTGGCCGTAGGCGAGGCCAGCCAGGGTGGCGGTGTCGAAGCTGGAGAAGGGATGGAACGGATTGCGCTTGATCCCGGTACGCGCCACGGCGGCATTGAGGAAACCGAGGTCGAAGCTGCTGTTGTGGCCGACCAGGATCGCCCGCTTGCAGCCATTGGCCTTCAGCGCCTTGCGGATGCCGCGGAAGATCTCGGTGAGTGCCGCTTCCTCCTGCACCGCCATGCGCAGCGGGTGGTCAAGCTTGATGCCGGTGAATTCCAGCGCGGCCGGCTCGATGTTGGCGCCTTCGAAGGGCTCGATGCGGAAGAAGTAGGTGTGTTCCGGGAACAGGAAGCCTTTCTCGTCCATGCCGACAGTGGTCGCGGCGATTTCCAGCAGCGCGTCGGTGGCCGAGTTGAAGCCGCCGGTCTCGACGTCCACCACTACCGGCAGGTAGCCGCGGAAGCGGCGCGCCATCGGATGGCGCGGGCCGCTGGGGAGGCTGCCGTCGAATTCGTCGTCGAAGTTGTCTTCGCTCATGCCCCGGCCTCCAGCAGTTTCCAGCGGAGTGTCTCGCCGGCGCGCAGCGGCACCACGTCGAAGTCGCCGAAGGGGAGGCTGGCGGGCGCCTGCCATTCCTCGCGGACCAGGGTGATCCGGTCGGTGTTGCGCGGCAGGCCATAGAAGTCCGGGCCGTGCAGGCTGGCGAAGCCTTCCAGCTTGTCCAGCGCATTGCGCTGTTCGAAGGCCTCGGCATACAGCTCGATGGCGGCGTAGGCGCTGTAGCAGCCGGCGCAACCGCAGGCGGCTTCCTTGGCGTGGCGGGCGTGCGGCGCCGAGTCGGTGCCGAGGAAGAATTTCGGATTGCCGCTCACCGCGGCGTCCAGCAGGGCTTCCTGGTGGGTGTTGCGCTTGAGGATCGGCAGGCAATAGAAGTGCGGACGGATACCGCCGACCAGCATGTGGTTGCGGTTGTACAGCAGGTGATGGGCGGTAATGGTCGCGCCGACGTTGGCCGGGGCTTCCCGGACGAACTGGGCGGCGTCGCCGGTGGTGATGTGCTCGAAGACCACCTTCAGGGTCGGGAAGCGCTCGACCACCCGGCGCAGGTGCTCGTCGATGAACTGCTTCTCACGATCGAATACGTCGACCTCGGCGCGGGTCACCTCGCCATGCACCAGCAGCGGCATGCCGACCTCGGCCATCGCCTCGAGCGCTTCGAAGATATTGTCGATGCGGGTCACGCCAGAGTCCGAGTTGGTGGTGGCGCCTGCCGGATAGAGCTTGGCGGCATGCACGAAGCCGCTGGCCTTGGCGGTACGGATTTCCTCGGCGCTGGTGCGGTCGGTGAGGTACAGCACCATCAGCGGCTCGAAGCGGCTGGCGGCGGGGCGGGCGGCGAGGATGCGCTGCCGGTAGGCGTCGGCTTCGGCGGCGTTGCGCACCGGCGGCACCAGGTTCGGCATGACGATGGCGCGGCCGAAGGTGCGGGCGGCGTCGCCGACGGTATTGGCCAGCGCGGCACCGTCACGCAGGTGAATGTGCCAGTCGTCGGGGCGCAGGAGGGTGAGACGGTCGGACATGGGGCTTCCAGGACGGGATTTCGTGGGGGGAAATGCTACCGGAAAAGGGGGGGCGGGGCACTCGCTATCAAGTTTTGTCCGGGCCGTCCGATACATCCTTCGTATTTGGACGCTTTCCCGGAGCCCGCCGTCGTGCAGCCGCGCCTTCTTCTATTGCCTTTCCTGCTCAGCAGCCTGCCGGCGCTGGCGGTGACCTTCCAGACGCGGCTGGAGAGCGTCGAGTGGAAGGTCGAAGGCGACCAGTTCGAATGCCGCCTGTCGCAGCCGGTGGCGAATTTCGGGGTCGGCGAGTTCGTCCGGCGTGCCGGCGAGCAGGCGACCTTCCGCCTGAAGCCCGAGGCCCAGTGGCTGGGGCGCGGGTCGGCGACCTTGCTGGCTGCCGCGCCGCCCTGGCGACCGGGACAGGGCGACATCAACCTTGGCCAGGTCAGCATCGGTAGCGGCGAGGTGCCGTTCAACAGCAACCAGCAACAGGCCGGTCGGTTGCTCACCGGCCTGCTCGAGGGGCGCAGCCCGCTGGTCCGCCATCGCACCTGGCAGGGCGATCGCCTGGAGGTGCGCCTGCTGCCGGCGCGCTTCGCCAGCGTCTACAGCCAGTACCAGGCCTGCATCGCCAAGCTGCTGCCGGTGAACTTCGACCAGGTCAAGCTGGCCCAGGTCGGCTTCCCCGACGGCGGCACGGCGCTGAACGACGTGGCGCGAGCCAAGCTGGACATCATCCTGCAACTGCTCAAGGCCGATCCGAGCATCAACCGGATCGAACTCGACGGGCACTCCGACAACAGCGGCAACCGCCTGACCAACCGCGACCTGTCGCGCCGCCGCGCGCTGGCGGTGCAGGAGTACCTGAAGAGCAACGGGGTGCCGGAAAGCCAGATCAACGTGCGCTTCTACGGCGAGCGCTACCCGCTGGTGGCCAACAACAGCGCCGCCAACCGTGCGCGCAACCGCCGGGTCACCGTGCACCTGTCGCGCGAGGCGGTGGTCGAGCCGGCGACGGAAGCGCCGAAGGCCGAGGACAAGCCGGCGCCGCCCGCGGCAGAACCTGCCGCACCGAAGCCTCCGGCCGCCTCGCTTCAGGGAAAACCCACGGTTTGAGTCGCGCAAACGATAGAATCTGTCGCTTTTGCGTCTAAAGCTGTCGCCCCTCTGTAATTTCCCGAATGCCCTGCGTAGAATTGTCGCTTTTCGTGACGACCCCCGTGGAGTGATGGCATGGCGGATGTGAAGAAGGTAGTCCTGGCGTATTCCGGCGGCCTGGATACCTCGGTAATTCTGAAGTGGTTGCAAGATACCTATAACTGCGAAGTGGTGACCTTCACCGCCGACCTCGGCCAGGGCGAGGAAGTCGAACCGGCTCGCGCCAAGGCCCGCGCGATGGGCGTCAAGGAAATCTACATCGACGACCTGCGCGAAGAATTCGTCCGCGACTTCGTCTACCCGATGTTCCGCGCCAACACCGTCTACGAAGGCGAGTACCTGCTGGGCACTTCCATCGCTCGTCCGCTGATCGCCAAGCGCCTGATCGAGATCGCCAACGAGACCGGCGCCGACGCCATCTCCCACGGCGCCACCGGCAAGGGCAACGACCAGGTCCGCTTCGAGCTGGGCGCCTACGCGCTGAAGCCCGGCGTCAAGGTGATCGCGCCCTGGCGCGAGTGGGACCTGCTGTCCCGCGAGAAGCTGATGGACTATGCCGAGAAGCACGGCATCCCGATCGAGCGCCACGGCAAGAAGAAGTCGCCGTACTCGATGGACGCCAACCTCCTGCATATCTCCTACGAAGGCGGCGTGCTGGAAGATACCTGGACCGAGCACGAAGAAGACATGTGGAAGTGGACCGCTTCCCCGGAAAACGCGCCGGACACCCCGACCTACATCGAGCTGACCTACCGCAAGGGCGACATCGTCGCCATCGACGGCAAGGACATGACCCCGGCCGAGGTGCTCACCGAGCTGAACCGCGTCGGCGGGATCAACGGCATCGGCCGCCTCGACATCGTCGAGAACCGCTATGTCGGCATGAAGTCCCGTGGCTGCTACGAGACCCCCGGCGGCACCATCATGCTCAAGGCCCACCGCGCCATCGAGTCGATCACCCTGGACCGCGAAGTGGCCCACCTGAAAGACGAGCTGATGCCCAAGTACGCCAGCCTGATCTACACCGGCTACTGGTGGAGCCCGGAGCGCCTGATGCTGCAGCAGATGATCGACGCCTCGCAGGTCAACGTGAACGGCGTAGTGCGCCTGAAGCTGTACAAGGGCAACGTCGTGGTGGTGGGCCGCAAGTCCGACGACTCGCTGTTCGACGCCAACATCGCGACCTTCGAGGAAGACGGCGGCGCCTACAACCAGGCCGATGCCGCGGGCTTCATCAAGCTCAACGCGCTGCGCATGCGCATCGCCGCGAACAAGGGCCGCACGCTGTCCTGATCGATGCGCGCCGCCTGCGATGGAACGAAGAACCCCGGCCATGAGCCGGGGTTCTTCGTTACGGATTGCTGAAAGCGATAGCCGGGGCCGTTCAGGAAGACTTCTGGATCAGTTCGATCTTGTAGCCGTCCGGGTCGGTCACGAAGGCGATCACGGTGGTACCGTGCTTCATCGGCCCGGCTTCGCGGGTGACCTGGCCGCCGTTGTTGCGGATGTCGTCGCAGGCCTGGTAGGCGTCGTCGACCTCGATGGCGATATGGCCGTAGCCGGTGCCGATCTCGTAGGCATCCACGCCCCAGTTGTGGGTAAGCTCGATCACCGCGGAATCCGCCTCGTTGCCATAGCCGACGAAGGCGAGGGTGAACTGGCCGTCGGGATAGTCGTTCTTCCTGAGCAGGGTCATGCCTAGCACCCGGGTATAGAAATCGATCGAGCGATCGATGTTTCCGACCCGGATCATGGTATGGAGAATGCGCATTTTCATTGCCTCGAGCTTCACGGTCAAAGGCGGATTTTACCATGTGGCCGGCAACCGGCTGCGAGATCGGGATCGTCCCCGTCCCGGCGACCGGCCCTTTGCCGGACTTCCCTTCCTACGGGGCGTTTCGCCTCTTCCCTGGGCCGGCCGTCGATAGCCGGTCGGCCTGCCTCCGCCACCCTCCCGAGCTGCCCGCTGCGTCTCCGAGCGTGCCAGGCGTCCCGCCCCCGGTGACCGGCCGAAAGCTCGCTGCGCCTTCGCCATGAGGTCGGAAAAAAGGGGGGTTGACCTTGCCAAGGTGTCAAGGTCGATAACCGGCCACGGAAGCGGTTTCGTCCAGCCAGGCCACGCAGGCTCAGACCAGGAAGGCACAACAATGAATCTCAGACACTTCATCCGCATCACCGCGACGCTAGGTGTCGCGGCCCTTATCGCTGGCTGCGGGGAATCGGCGCCGCCGGGAGCGGCGAGCGCCCCGCCAAGCGTTCCCGTAGCCGAGGTGGTGGTTCGCCCGGTGACACCCTACGCCGAGTTCACCGGCTCGCTGACCGCTGTCGAGCAGGTAGAACTGCGGCCGCGCGTCGCCGGCTACATCCAGGACGTTACGGTGCCGGAAGGCCGCCTGGTAGAGAAGGGCCAGCAACTGTTCCTCATCGACCCGCGCGTGTTCAAGGCGGCGCAGGATGCCGCCAGGGCACGCCTGCGCGAGGCCGAGGCCGCGGCGTTGCTGGCGCGCACCGAACACGAGCGAGCCGAGCTGCTGTATGCGCGGAAGGTCGTCGCCCGGGAGCGGCTCGACAGCGCCATCGCCTCGCGCAATGCCAGCAAGGCCCAGGTCGATGCGGCCAGGGCCGCCCTCGACGCGGCGCAACTGGATCTCGGCTTCACGCGGGTGACGGCACCGATCGGCGGGCGTGTCGGGCATATCCAGGTCACCGAGGGCAACTACGTCACCAATGGCGTCACCGCGCTGACCAGCATCGTTTCGGTCGATCCGCTGTACGTGTACTTCGATGTCGACGAGCGCACCTACCTGCAGGCCCTGGCGCCGACCCGCGGCAGGGAAGGCGAGCAGGCCCCCAGGGTCAAGGTGGCGTTGCTCACCGACGAGTCCTATGGACGAAGCAGTCGCCTCGATTTCCTCGCCAATGCCGCCGACCGCGGGACCGGCACGGTCCGGGTTCGGGCGGTGGTCGACAACCCGGACGGGCAACTGACGCCGGGGCTGTTCGCCAAGGTCAGGCTGGAGACCGGCAAGCCTCGCGAGCAGGTGCTGGTCGCCGACCATTCCATCGGCACCGACCAGGGCCGGCGCTATGTGCTGGTCGTCGACGAGGGCAACAAGACCCAGTACCGGCCGGTGGAACTCGGCCCGATGGTCGACGGCCTGCGGGTCGTCCGCCAGGGCCTGCAGCCGGGCGAGCGCATCGTCGTCAAGGGCCTGGTGCGGCCGGACATGCAGATCACGCCGCTCCTTGCGGAAATCGATGGCACGCCCGTCGACCTGTCGAAGACCGTGGGGGCCGCACAATGACATTCCCACGCTTCTTCATCGATAGGCCGATCTTCGCCATCGTTCTTTCGGTGCTGATGATGATCGGAGGCATCGTTTCGTTCTTCCAGTTGCCGCTGAGCGAATACCCGGCGGTGACGCCGCCGACCGTGCAGGTGACTACCGCCTATCCCGGCGCCAACCCCGACGTGATCGCGCAGACGGTGGCGACACCGCTGGAGCAGGCGATCACCGGGGTCGAGGGGATGCTGTACATGTCCTCGCAGTCGGCCACCGACGGGCGAATGATCCTGACTATCACCTTCGACCAGCACATCGATCCCGACATGGCCCAGATCCAGGTGCAGAACCGGGTCTCGCGGGTGCTCTCGCGCCTGCCCGACGAGGTGCAGCGGCAGGGCGTGGTCACCCAGAAGACCTCGCCGGACATCCTCATGGTGGTGCACCTGCTGTCGCCGGAGCAACGCTACGACCCGCTGTACATCTCGAACTACGCCTACCTCCAGGTGCGTGACGAACTGCTGCGCCTGCCGGGGATCAGCGATGTGGTGGTGTGGGGCGCCGGCGAGTACAGCATGCGCCTGTGGCTCGACCCCGACCTGATCGCCGCGCGCGGGCTGACGGCGGGCGAAGTGATCGCCGCGGTACGCGAACAGAACGTCCAGGTGGCGGCCGGCGCCGTCGGCCAGGCGCCGGACTCCACCGCGGCCTTCCAGGTCACGGTGAATACCCTCGGGCGGCTGAGCGACGAAGAGCAGTTCGGCGACATCATCGTCCGCACCGGCGCCGACGGCCAGGTGACGCGCCTGCGCGACGTCGCGCGGATCGAGATGGGCGGCGATGCCTATGCGCTGCGCAGCCTGCTGGACGGCGAGCCGGCGGTGGCCTTGCAGATCATCCAGAGCCCCGGAGCCAACGCGCTGGATACCGCCGAAGCGGTGCGTGCCACCGTGGCGAGGCTCGAAGGCAACTTCCCGGCCGGCCTGAGCGCGCGCATCGCCTACGACCCGACGGTGTTCGTCCGCGCTTCGTTGCAGACCGTGGCCAC
This sequence comes from Pseudomonas sp. 20-5, assembly GCF_056782835.1. Classification (NCBI taxonomy): domain Bacteria; kingdom Pseudomonadati; phylum Pseudomonadota; class Gammaproteobacteria; order Pseudomonadales; family Pseudomonadaceae; genus Pseudomonas; species Pseudomonas sp. 20-5. The sequence goes on from NZ_CM165584.1 coordinate 1,570,995, forward strand.
CACCCTGCTGGAGGCGATCCTGCTGGTCGTGGTGGTGGTGGTGCTGTTCCTGCGTAGCTGGCGTGCTTCGCTGATTCCGCTGATGGCCGTGCCGGTCTCGCTGGTCGGCACCTTCGCCGTCATGCACCTGATGGGTTTCTCGCTGAATACCCTGTCGTTGTTCGGCCTGGTGTTGTCGATCGGCATCGTCGTCGATGACGCCATCGTGGTGGTGGAAAACGTCGAGCGCCACATCGAGAACGGCGAGCCGCCGCTCCAGGCCGCGCGGCGTGCGATGGACGAGGTCACCGGGCCGATCATGGCGATCACCTCGGTGCTGGCGGCGGTGTTCATCCCCACGGCCTTTCTCAGTGGCCTGCAGGGCGAGTTCTATCGTCAGTTCGCCCTGACCATCGCCATCTCCACCATCCTGTCGGCGCTCAACTCGCTGACCCTCAGCCCGGCCCTGGCGGGCCTGCTGTTGCGTCCGCGGCCAGCCGGAGGTGCGGTGGCGGGGCGCTTCCAGCGACTGCTCCAGGCCCTCGGCCGACCGTTGCGAAATGCCCCCGAGGCCTACGGCAACGCGGTGCGCAAGGTGGTGCGGGTGAGCGGCCTGGCCCTGGTGGTGTATGGGGGCCTGCTTGGCCTGACCTGGGTCGGTTTCCAGGCGGTGCCGCCGGGCTTCGTGCCGATGCAGGACAAGTACTATCTGGTCGGCATCGCCCAGTTGCCGAACGGAGCGTCGCTGGAGCGTACCGATGCGGTGGTCAGGCAGATGTCCCGGATCGGCCTCGACGAGCCGGGGGTGGAGAGCGTCGTGGCCTTTCCGGGCCTGTCGGTGAACGGTTTCGTCAACGTGCCGAACGCCGCGGTCATGTTCTTCATGCTCGATCCGTTCGAATCGCGCACCTCCGCCGATCTCGGCGCGCTGGCCATCGCCGGGCGCCTGCAAGCCAGGTTCGCCAGCATTCCCGACGGCTTCCTCGGGGTCTTCCCGCCGCCGCCGGTACCGGGGCTGGGAACCATCGGCGGCTTCAAGATGCAGGTCGAGGATCGCGGCGGCGCCGGGCTGGAAGCCCTGGCCAGGCAGACCCAGGTGCTGATGATGAAGGCCACTGAGTCCGGCCAGCTCGGGGGCTTGATGACCAGCTTCGATATCAATGCCCCGCAGCTCGAGGTGGTGGTCGACCGCACCAAGGTGAAGAGCCAGGGCGTTCGCCTGGCCGATGTGTTCGAGGCATTGCAGGTCTACCTCGGCTCGCTGTACATCAACGACTTCAACCGCTTCGGTCGCACCTACAAGGTCACTGCCCAGGCCGATGCGCCGCACCGCATGCAGGCCGAAGCCATCGGGCGCCTGCAGGTACGCAATGCCGCCGGGGCGATGTTGCCGCTGTCCTCGTTCGTCACCGTGACGCCCAGCTCCGGTCCCGACCGGGTGATCCACTACAACGGCTATCCGTCGGCGGATATCAGCGGCGGCGCGCTTCCCGGCGTCAGTTCGGGACAGGCGGTGGCGTTGATGGAGCGCCTGGCCGGCGAAGTGCTGCCCGAGGGCATGACCTTCGAATGGACCGACCTGACCTACCAGCAGAAGCTGGCCGGCAACAGCGCGCTGTTCATCTTCCCGCTGTGCGTGCTGCTGGCCTACCTGATCCTCGCCGCGCAGTACAACAGCTGGCTGTTGCCGCTGGCGGTCCTGCTGATCGTGCCGATGTGCCTGCTCAGCGCGATCGCCGGGGTGTGGCTGGTGGGCGGCGACAACAACGTGTTCGTCCAGATCGGGCTGGTGGTGCTGGTAGGCCTGGCGGCGAAGAACGCGATCCTGATCGTCGAGTTCGCCCGCACGCTGGAGGCCGAGGGCGCCCGTGCGCTGGAGGCGGTGGTCGAGGCTTGCCGCCTGCGCCTGCGGCCGATCCTGATGACCTCGCTGGCGTTCATCGCCGGCGTGGTGCCGTTGGTCATGGCCAGCGGCGCCGGAGCGGAAATGCGCCAGGCGATGGGCGTCGCGGTATTCGCCGGGATGCTCGGGGTGACGCTGTTCGGCCTGTTCCTCACGCCGGTGTTCTACGTACTGGTACGGGCACTGGCGGCGCACCTGGAGCGACGCGCCGGCGGCAGCCTGGCGCATCTGGAGGGAGGCCGTCCATGAAGCCATACCTGCGGTCTTCGTTGAGCGCGCTGATCCTGCTGGGCGGCTGTGCCGCGGTGGGGCCCGACTATGCGCCGCCGAGCGCGTCCGCACCGGCCAGCTTCGGCGCGATGCCGGCGGGTATCGATGGCGGTGGCGTGGAGATCGAGTGGTGGCGCGGGTTCGACGAGCCAGACCTGGAGTCTCTGATCCAGCGGGCGCTCGCGGCGAACCTCGACATCGCCCTTGCCGGCGCGCGCCTGGACGAAGCGAAGGCGCTGCTGCGCGAGAACCGCGAAGAGTTCCTGCCGCGCGGCGGCCCGGCGTTCGATTACCAGGCCCGGCGGCGCGGCGAGGTGGAAACACCGGCCGGCCAGCAGCGCGACATCGAGACCTATCGCGGCGCGCTGGATGCTTCCTGGGAAATCGACCTGTTCGGCCGGGTGCGGCGCTCGGTGGAGGCCGCCGAGGCGCAGGCGGGCTCGCGCGAGGCCCTGCAGCGCAACGTGCAGGCGAGCGTCGCGGCTACGGTTGCCATGACCTGGTTCCAGCTACAGGGCATCGAGGCCGAACTTGCGGTGGTCCATGACATCGCCGGCAACCAGCGCGACAGCCTGGAGATGGTCGAACGCCTGGTCAGCGCCGGCTCCGCCCACGAGTTCGACCGGTTGCGCGCCGAAGCGTTATTGCACAACGTCGAGGCGGCCGTGCCCGACCTCGAACGGCGCCGCGCCGCCACCCGCAATGCGCTGGCCGTTCTCCTCGCGGAAGCCCCGCAGGCCTTCAGCCCGCCGGTCGCCCGTGCCTCCGGGGAAAGGCTGACGCTCCGCACCCTCGGGGTCGGCGATCCGGCGGGACTGCTGGCGCGTCGCGCCGACATCGCCGCGGCCGAACGCAACCTGGCGGCCGCGACCGCACGTATCGGCGTCGAGACCGCGGGGCTGTATCCGCAGGTCGAGGTACGCGGCTCGATCGGCCTGGTCGCCGGCAATCTCGATGCTTTGGACGAGAGTGGTACGTCCTTCAACGTCCTGAACCCGGTGATTCGCTGGGCGTTACTCGACCGCGGTCGCGTGCGGGCGCGGATCGCCGCCAGCGAGGCCCGTGCGCAGGAGGCATTGATCCTCTACGACCGGACGGTGCTGCGCGCCCTGCAGGAGACCGATGATGCCTTCAACGGCTATGGCGCTGCCGCTGACAGGCTCCGCCTGCGCCTGCTCGAGGCGACGGCCAATCGCGAGGCGGCGCGCCTGGCCCGGGAACGCTTCGTCCAGGGGGACGGCGAGTACCTGGACGTGCTCGAGGCGGAACGCTCGGACTACCTCAGCCGGCGCGCATTGAGCATCGCGCGCACCGAGCAGCGCCTTGCCGTCGTGGGTATCTACAAGGCGCTGGGTGGTGGCTGGGAAGCCTGCGCGGGGGCGCGGCGCTGTGGCGTGGCTACCGACGATACCTCTCCAGGCGTGGCACGGCAGCGCGACAGTCGCTCCTGATCAGCCGCCGGCGGTTTCCGGCCGCCGGCCTTCGCTCGACTGCCTAGGTCGAGGGCCGTGCGGCGCGTCCTCCGGTTATTTGGCGAACCCCGGGAGTACGGATTGCCTGGCGCGGATCGCTCGTCCCTGTCCGCCTTATCGATAAGTCGGTTCCGAACTCTTTTTCGGTAGTTCATTCAGATGGATGAGTGAAGAGGGCAGATGGAAAGTATCTGCTCGGGACTTCAATGTTCAGAAGAGTGGGGAAGTATTACTTTCTCATTGTTCTTCAGGTACGTTCCGGCTGCCCGCCGTTTCTTATTGAACGAGGTCACTCTTGTGCCTCTGCGCTCGCGCCGCACGGAGACGTCGAATACATATCGTCGAGAGGTTCTTCAGTGGTGAGTGGAGCTGGCTGACGCGGTATCTCGGTTGCCTGGCGGAGTTGTTCTATATGTTCGTTCTTGGCTTTGCCCGTTGTTTGAAGTTTGCGGAATAACATCTGGAACTATTCATATGAATTTTTGAAAGTTTGGTTTACCTGAGAGATTTATGAGTTGACCTTGTCACGATGGCAGGACTCATGGTTCGCAGGAGTCAACAAACCAGGAGGTTGCGATGTTTTCTTTCCATATTCCGAACATGACCTGCGGCGGTTGTGCCAAGACTGTCACCCGTATCCTGCACGGCGTCGATCCCCAGGCGCGCGTAGAGACCGATCCCCCTCGGCGCGAGGCTAGGGTCGAGAGCACTCTGGACAAGCACGCATTCCTCGAGGCGTTGAGCGACGCCGGTTATCCGGAGGGCCGTTGAGTGCATGGGCATGACGCAGGCGTAGGGTCGGATAGTAGCGTTTCGCCCAGTGCCGGCAATAGGAAAATGATTTTCATTGAAGTCTGCGCGCCATATGCCATCAATGGCGCTTGGCTATTGTGGAAAGAACGCTTTGGAATTTGTAAATCAATATTTCAGTCGGCCGCGAGGTGACAGTTATGTGAACGGAAAGAGGCGCTGACAGGAAACCCTAAAAGTTATTCTCCGATGGATTCGCAGGCCTTTAGCTCGGGGTTTTTCGCAGCGCATCCAGTGTTATCGAAGAGCACCTTTCGGCGAACTCCGTTGTCCGCCGAGAAGGCCGCTGCATTGCTTGACCTTGCCACCGTGGCAAGCTTTACGGTCGCCCCGCACAACAACAAAAACAAGGGTGATCCAAATGACTTCAAATCCGTTACAGCAATGCTGCAGTTCTTCCTCCGATATGAATATCCGTTCCCAGCGGACAATGTCGGAACCTGCCCGAAATGCATCGGCTCTCCTGGCTGAAGCCTTGAAACCCGGTGCCTCCCTGGACCAGATCACGCTCGCGCTCGAGGCGATTCTCGCGGTCACGGCCAAAGGCCTGGGCGGCGATGCTTCGGCTTACGCGCAGTACCAGGCGTTGCTCCTGGAACTGCACGTAGGCAGCGATCCGCATACGGAGCCGACCCGCCGCTGGATGGCGAGCCAGGTCTACCTGGTCGAGGATCGTTTCGCTCCCGAGCCGGCCGGTTTCAGCGCCGTCCCGGTGGAGGAGTTCCGCAAGAAGGTCGACGCCGAGATCGAGGCGCGCAGCCGGGTGCGCCATCCCATGTCGGTCCACCTGTTCCAGGGCACGCCGCCGGTCGAGGACGTGCGCTTCTTCCTGGAACACCATTGGGTCCGTTCCTACAACTTCTACAGCCTCCTGGCGGAGCTGGCCTTCCGCTTCGAAAACATCGAGGACGCCTCGGTGTTCTACCGCAACCTCTACGGCGAGGCCGGGGCGGAGACGCCGGAGCGCTCGCACCCCGCGTTGCTGTCCCACCTGATGACCTACTTCGACATACCGCTGCGCATCGATTTCCCGGCGCTGCATCCGCTGGAGAAGGCCTACCTCAACAACCGTATCCGTTGCGTGCGGCACACCGATGTCGCCTGGGGCCTTGCGCTCCTGTACGCGGTCGAGTCGGTGAGCTGCGTCAACCACCGGCGCATCTACGAACTCCTGCAGCGCCTGGGCGTGCCCGAGCAACCCAGCGAGTTCCATCGCCTGCACGGCACCCAGGACGAGATCGATACCGAGGAGATGTGGGCGCTGATCGCCAAGTTCGCGCCGAGCGAAGACTTCCAGCGCAAGTTCATGCAGTCGCTGGCGCGCCACTTCGAAATCAACCGGGCCTACTTCGACCTGCTCTGGGAGCAGATGCAGGCGAATTCCCTGGCCATGGCCTGATGCCTATCCAGAACAAGAACAAGGAGTACAGGATGAATACCCGCAATTTTTCCCTGCCGCAGTTGCAGAACCTGCCCATCGATGAAGCACGCATCGTTGCCGATGCGCTGGCCGTCCACGCTACTTCCCGCCAGATCGATAGCGCCGCGAGCAAGCTGGCCGCGCTGGCCGAGGCAGGGCTCAAGGGCGACCGCCAGGCCTATGCCGCGTACCAGCAGTTGCTCTACGTCCTTTCGTTGAGCGACGACGTGGCGACCGCCCAGACCCGGCGCTGGCTGGCCCGGGCGATCTATCGCGTCGAAGAGCGTTTCATGCCCGCCGCCGATCTTTCCAGGGCGCTGTCCGAGGAGGATTTCCAGAAGCGTCTCGAACAGGAAATCGCCGCGCAGTCCCGCGAGCGGCACCCGATGTCGCAGTACGTGTTCTCCGGCTCGGCCTCCCGCGCGCAGCTCCAGGTGTTCCTCCGTCACCAGTGGTTCCGCACCTTCCGCCTGTACCGCGATGCGGCCGACCTGTTGGTCAACCTGACCGATGTGGACGAGGCCGCGGCGCTCGCGCGTTACCTCTATGGCGAGTTGGGCGAGGAAGACGAAAAGGGTTCGCATCCGCGCCTGCTGGCCAAGCTGCTCGAGGCCATCGGCCTGGAGGCGGACTTCCAGGCCGTGTCGACGATGCCCGAGGAAATCGCCTACCTGAACAATCGCGCCCGTGCCTTCCGGCATGCCGAGGTCGGTTGGGGGCTGGCGGTGTTCTACATCACCGAACTGGTCGTGCCGGGGAACCACGAAAAGCTCTATCGGGCCCTGCTCCAGGCCGGCCTGAGCGAGGACCAGGCGGAGTACTACAAGGTCCACATCAGCCTCGTACCGCCGCGGGCCAAGCGCGAATGGCAACTCATCGCGCGGCGGATTCCGGACGTGCAGTTCCAGAATGCGTTCCTGACCTCGCTATCGCAGCACTTCCGTGTGGAAAGGGCCTATTACGACGCGATCTGGGAAGAGATGCAGAGCGTCAAGTGACTTCCACCGGGACAAAGCGAGCACTCGAAAATGCCAAGTCACATTACGGAATCCCGTATACACGGGGGCGCCTACTCGTCCCCGGCATTCGCCGCGATCTTTTCCGATACCAACCAGGTGCGGAGGTGGCTGGATGTCGAGCGAGCCTTGGCGGCGACCCAGGGCGAGATGGGCATCATCCCCCACGAGGCGGCGCGGGAGATCGACCGCGCCGCCCAGGTGGAGCGCTTCGACCTCATGCAACTGGGCCGCGAAAGCCTGGAGACAGGGCACCTGCTGGTGCCTACCATCCGCGCCCTGGCGAGGTTGTGCGAGGGTAGCTGGGGGGAGTACGTGCACTATGGCGTGACCACCCAGGACATCCTCGACACCGGGCTGATGCTGCAGGTCAAGGAAGCCTGGGGCCATACGCTCGGGCTCCTGCACTCGATCCGTGGCCATCTGCTGGCGCTCGCCCTGCGCCACCAGCACACGCCGATGGTTGCACGCACCCACGGGCAGCAGGCGCTGCCCACGACCTTCGGCTACAAGGTCGCCGTCTGGGTGGATGAAATCGACCGTCACCTGGCGCGCTTCGACGAGGCGCGCGAACGCGTCCTGGTCGGCAATCTGACCGGTGCCGTGGGAACCCTGGCGTCGTTCGGCGCCCAGGGCTTCGAGCTACAGCGGCGAACCCTGGCCAGGCTTGGCCTCGGCGCGCCGTCGACCAGTTGGCACAGCGCCCGGGACCGGGTGCTGGAGGTTGCCGGGTTGCTGGTCCAGGTGTCGGTGACGCTGGGCCGGGTGGCGAACGAGATCTACCACCTGCAGCGCAGCGAAATCGACGAGATACGCGAGGGCAGCCGGCCGGGACAGGTGGGCAGCAGCACCATGCCGCACAAGCGGAACCCGTCGTCGGTCGACCTGGTCAGCGCGCTGTCGCGGCTGGTGCGGGCACAGATGGTGGCGCTCACCGATGCCGCGTTCCAGTTGCACGAGCGCGACGGCACCGCCTGGCGCATCGAGTGGGCGGCGTTGCCGGAGCTGTTCGTCTACGCCGGCGCCTTGCTGACCCGCATGGAGGCGGTGCTGGCCGAGGGGCTCGAGGTGCGCGAGGAGCGCATGCGCGCCAACCTCGACCTGCTGGGTGGGCTGATCCTGTCGGAGCGGGTCATGCTCGCGCTGGCGGGGCAGTTCGGCAAGCAGACCGCCCACGAACTGCTCCATGAGATAACCCAGGCCTCCCAGCGGCAGGGCGTTCCGTTCCGCGAGGCGCTGCTCGGGCAGCCAAGGTTGCGCGGCTGTTTCAGCGCCGAGGCGCTCGAAGAACTGCTCGACCCCGTCGGCTACGTCGGCCTCGCCGCGGAGATGGTCGACCTGGTCGCCGGCAAACCACGAACCGGCGCGTCGGGCGACAGGCCCGAAGGCGCCGCCTCTTCCCAAGGAAATCCCGGTCAGTCCCAGTACGTGATGGAGGATAGGTGATGGATGCTGAATCGCTGGAAATGCTTGCCCGTTCCTCGTGCACCGCGCATCCGCAGAGCTTCGGCGGCGCACCGGCCGAGTCGTCCTGCAAGCACGAACACAGTCACATCGTTGACTCTAAAACCCATGGCGGCGGCTACGCCGGTCCGGTGAGCCGCCGGATCTTCTGTAGCCACTGCCGCCTGCAACGCTGGCTCGACGTGGAGGCGGCGCTGGCGCTGGCGCAGGCCGATGTCGGCGTCATCCCGCCCGAGGCGGCGCTGGAGATCGCGAAGGCCGCCAGGCTTTCGGCCGTCGACCTGCAGCAGATCGCCGACGGCGTGGCCAGCACCGGGCACTCGCTGATGCCCCTGCTGGGCGCGCTGCAAAGGAACTGCAGCCCCAGCGCGCGCGAGTACGTGCATTTCGGCGCGACCACGCAGGATATCCAGGACACCGCGCAGTCCCTGGAAATGCGCGATGTGCTGGATGAAACGGAGCGGGCGCTGGACATCCTCCTGGACCGGCTCTCGGTGCTGGCGAGCGGGACCCGCAATGCGCTGATGGTCGCCAGGACCCACTCGATCCCGGCGTTGCCGACCACCTTCGGGCTGAAGGTGGCCGGCTGGATCGACGAGTTGCTGCGTCACCGCGAACGCCTGGGCGAGGCGCGCAAGCGGATCCTGGTGGTGCAACTGTTCGGCGGCGTGGGCACGATGGCCGCCTTCGGCGACGAGGCCATGCTCCTGCTCGAAAGCTTCGCGCGGCGGCTGTCGCTGGACGTGCCGCTGGCGGGTTGGCACGTGTCCCGCGACCGGGTTACCGAGTTCGTCAGCACCCTGGCCATGGTCACCGCGTCCCTGGCGCGGATCGCCGACGAGATCCGCACCCTGAACCGCTGGGAGATCGGCGAGCTGGAGGTGGGCTGGACGCAGCAGCAGATCGGTAGCAGCACCATGCCCCACAAGCGCAATCCGGAAGGCTGCGAGCAGGTCGTGGTGCTGGCCCGGCTGGCCAAGGCCCAGGTCCTGCTCGCGTTGGACGCCATGATCCTCGAGCACGAGCGGGACTACCGCGGCACGCGCCTGGAATGGTGTGCGGTGGCGGACGTTTCCCACTATGCGCTGATGGCGCTGTCGCTGCTGACCGACACCATCGACGGGCTCACGGTCCACGACGAGACCATGGCGCGGACGGCGAATGCATACAGCGATGCGATCTGTACCGAGGCGTTCGTCTTCGAGATGGCCAAGCAACTGGGCAAGAGCAGCGCTTACGAAATCATCTTCGAGATCACCCAGGCCTGCCAGCGCAAGCGGATTCCGATGCGCCAGGCGCTCGAGTCGGATCCGCGGGTGGGCGCCGTCATGCCGAAGGAAACCCTGGCCAGGCTGTTCGAGCCGCGGACCCATCTCGGCATGGCCGGGACCATCGTCGACAAGGTGCTGGACAAGGTCGCCAGCCACCACTGAATCACCCGCCGCCAGAGGCGGCGGTACTGCATATCAACGGAGAACAAGAATGACAAAGGCTAACGAGATCGAAACCGCGAAGGTCAAGCAGTTTTCAGCACGGATCATGGAGGACTACGGCAATACCCTGCGCGGCGCGATGCTCTACATCGGCGACCGCCTGGGGCTGTTCAAGGCGCTCGCCCATGGCCAATGGGTGACCCTGGAAGAGCTGGCGCAGCAGACCGGCTACACCACCCGCTACCTGCGCGAATGGCTGGGCAGCATGGTCACCGGCAACTACCTGGCCTACGATCCGCAGAGCAGGAGCTATCGGTTGCCGGCCGAGTTCGTCCCGGTGCTCGCCGACGAGGACTCGCCTTATTTCGCCGGCGGGATCATCCAGTTGAGCGTGCCCTTCGTGAGCATGGCGCCGAAGATCATCGAGGCCTTCCGCTGCGGCGGCGGTTGCCCCGAGGAATCCTTCCCGCTGGAAACCTGGGAAGGCATGGAGCGCATGACCATGCCCTGGTACAAGCACTTCCTCGTGCAGCACTGGATTCCTTCGCTGGATGGCGTCAAGGAAAAGCTCCAGGCGGGTGGCAGCGTGCTCGATTTCGGCTGCGGCAGCGGGCTGGCCGCGATCATGATGGCCAAGGCGTTCCCCGAAGCCCAGGTCTATGGCTGTGACTTCCACGCGCCGTCCATCGAACGCGCGCGGGCGAACGCCGAGGCCGCGGGGGTCGGCGACCGGGTGCGCTTCGAGGTCAGCGATTCCGATGCGCTGGCGGGCAAGAAGTTCGACTTCGTCACGACCTTCGTGGTCATCCACGACGCGACCGACCCGCAGCAGATGATGAAGGACCTGCGCGAGTCGACCGCCGACGATGGGACCTACCTGATGGTGGAACTCAACCTGTCGCAGGAACTGCACGAGAACATGAACCTGTTCGGTCGCGTGATGTACCCGCAGAGCACGCTGTATTGCATGACCTGTTCGCTGTCCCACGGCGGCGAGGGCCTCGGCGCCTTCATGGGCGAGGACCGCGCGCGGCAGATGGCCGAGGCCGCCGGCTTCAGTCGCTTCCGCAAGGTGCCTTCGGAGTGGCCGCCGCTGCCGGCGCTGTTCGAACTGCGACCCTGAGGTTGCACGCCCGGAGTCGCCTGGCGCGGCTCCGGGGCGAGGGTGGCGTCCGCGGCGGACGCCACCCGCAGCCCGGTGTGTCCGGGACCGCCGCAGTCGTTTCGTCCCTGTCTGCCTCGGCCTGAAGTCTTCGCTGCGAAGACCCTCGTCCTTATATAAGCAGGGGAGTTGCTGCGAGCAGAGGTCGAGAGCCTGCGGCACTCGTTCAAGCGAGCGATGTGGCTGTCAGGAAACCTTCCCCTGTTACCGAATGGAGCAATGTTGCTCCTTGTGTGTGCAACAACGCCCCACTTCCCGGAAGCCTGGCGAACCGCGTGAAAACCGCTCGGAGCGCCTTTCGTCGCAGGATTCCTCGGTAATTCTCCGCGCTTTAATTCAACTCTCTGATTTTAAAAGTTTAATACTCGAAACAAGGCTGTTTCGCCGGTGAACTTTCATCTGGCATGGCTTCTGCAAGTTTTATATTTAAAACGATGTTTCATATATAAAACAAGACAAGAGGCTTAGTCCAGATGAGAGCGACGTCGTTGAGCATCCTCACTTCCGAGCATTCGCTACCTGTAGCCGCTCCTGCGGATAGCCGTCTCGAAATCGAATTCCGCGGCGTCGCCAAGCATTTTCCGGGCCGCGGCAAAAGCGCGGCGACCCTCGCGGTGCAGGGGCTCGACCTGGCCATCCGCCGCGGCGAGGTGGTGTCCATCATCGGGCCGTCCGGTTGCGGCAAGAGCACCCTGCTGAACATGGGGGCGGGTCTCTACGCACCCAGCGAAGGCGAGGTGCGGGTCGGCGGCGAGCGGGTCAGCGGTCCGGTACGCAAGGTCTCCTTCATGTTGCAGAAGGACCTGCTGATGCCCTGGCGCAGCATTCGCCGCAACATCGAGCTGGGCCTGGAGATCGACGGTCGCGCGGCCGGCGAACGGCGCGCCATCGCCGAGGAAATGCTGGAGAAGTGTCACCTCGCCGGTTTCGCCGAGCACTATCCGTTCCAGCTTTCCGGCGGCATGCGCCAACGCGCCGCCCTGGCCCGAACCCTGGCCACCGACCCGCAGGTGCTGTTCCTCGACGAGCCGTTCTCGGCCCTCGACGCGCAGACCAAGATGATCCTCCAGCAGGACCTGGCGCGGATGCTCTGCGAGCAACGCAAGACCGCGCTGTTCATTACCCACGACTTGGTCGAGGCGATCGCCATGTCCGATCGCATCCTGGTGATGAGCGCGCGGCCGGGCACCATCGTCGAGGAGATCGAGGTCGGCCTGCCGCTGCGCGACAACCCGCTGGAGCGCCGCAAGCTGCCGGAGATCGGGCCGCTGGTCGGGCGCCTGATGACCCTGCTGAAAGTGGGCGAGAGCGCCGAGCTGCACTGATCGCCGCCTGCCGATCCGAATTCCGTTACAGGAGCCGCTGATGTCCAAGTCATTGCTCAACGCCGCATTGTGCGGCGCGTTGTTCGCCGCCGGCCTGACCGTCCAGGCCGCCCCGCGGGAAGTCACCTACCTGCTGCCGGCACCGCCGAACTCGCCGGCCTTCGCACCCTGGGTGATCGCCCGGGAGAAGGGCTACTACGCCGACCTGGGCCTGAAGGTGACCTTCGTCGCCGGCAAGGGCGGGGTCGACGTGGCCAAGCAGATCGGCGCCGGCAACGCACCGGTCGGCGGCGCCATCGGCGATACGCCGATCGTGGTGCGCGCCAACGGCATCCCGGTGAAAGCCGTGGCGGTGCTCGGTGCCGGCGGGGTGACCATGATCGCCACCGATGGCACGGCCGGTATCGACAGCGTCAAGGACCTCAAGGGCAAGACCCTGACCGTGATGTCCTACTCCGACACCACCTACTACGCCCTGCTGGCGTCGATGCGCAAGGCTGGCCTGGGCAAGTCCGACGTGGACATCCAGGCGGCCGGCCCATCCGGCGTCTGGCAACTGTTCTCCGCCGGCCGCTCGCAGGCCATGGCCGGCGTGCCGGACTGGGTGGTGAGTGCCGAGGATGCCGGCCGGCAGGTGAAGTTGCTGCCGGGCAGCGAGGTGTTCGAGAGCATGGCCCAGGCGATCCTCGCCTCGGACGAGGCCATCGAGAAGCAGCCTGAGGTGGTCGGCGGGGTGGTCAGGGCGACCCTCATGGGCATGCGCGACATCATCGCCGACCCAAGGCAGGCCGCCGCCACCTTCGCTGCCGCGGTGCCCGCCTACAAGGGCCGCGAGGCCAGCCTGGAACGGGTCCTGCGGCTCTATGTCGAGCACGTCTACGCCAACCAGCAGCCGCTCGGGCACATCGATCCGCAGCGCCTGGACAAGGTTCGCAGGTTCTACGTCAGCGAAGGCATCGTCGGCCGCGAGACGCCGCTGGACGAGCTTTACACCAACCGTTTCGTCGAGTCCGCCGACCTGACCGCGCAGCACGGAGCCCGCCCATGAACCTCTCCACCAGACCCTTGCTCGGCAGTCTCGCGCTGTTGTTCCTGTTCCTCGCTGCCTGGCAGTGGGGGCCCGGCCTGCTCGGCATGCCCGAGTTCGTCCTGCCGGGGCTGAGCCGGGTGGCGGCGGAGGGCGTGGCCATGTGGCACGGCGCCGGACTGCTGGAGCACACGGCGATCACCAGCCTGGAGATCGTCGTCGGTTTCGCCCTGGGCGCGCTGCTTGGCGTGAGCATCGGCGTTGCCCTCGGCCTGTCGCCGACCACCGAGGCCATGCTCTCGCCCTACATCCTGGCGCTGCAGATCGCGCCGAAGGTGGCCTTCGCCCCGCTGTTCGTGATGTGGCTGGGCTATACGGTGTACCCGAAGATCCTCATCGCCGTGCTGATCGTGTTCTTCCCGGTGATGATCAACGTGCTCTCGGCCATCCGCACCGTCGACCCGGACATGATCAACCTGGTGCGCGCGATGAGCGCCAGCCGTTGGCAGATCTTCCGCCTGGTGGAGTTCCCCTCGGCGATGGCCGCGCTGTTCTCCGGCCTGCGCATCGCCTCCACCCTGGCGGTGATCGGCGTCACCGTCGGCGAGCTGGTGGGCGGCAACAAGGGCCTCGGCTTCCTGCTGGTGGATGCCGAAGGGCAGGGCAACACCGCCGGGGTGTTCGTCGCCATCGTCATGCTCACCCTGATCGGCGTGCTCGCCTATGGCGCGGTGGTCTGGGCCGAGAAGCGCGTCCTGCATTACCTGCCGAAAGCCAACCTGGGCACGGTGTGAACGCCATGAGCCAGAACTCTCTTCTCGACGGTCGCCGCGTGCTCCTCACCGGCGGCGCCCGCGGCCTCGGCTACGCCTTCGCCGAAGCGGCGGCACGCGCCGGCGCCCGGGTGGTGATCGCCGACATCCTGGAGGAACGCGTGCAGCGCTCCGCCCGTGAACTCGCCGAGCAGGGCCTGGATATCAGCGGCCTGCCACTGGACCTGGCCGACCCGGTTTCGATCGAGCGCTGCGTGGCCGCGGCGGTCGAGCGCCTGGGCGGTCTCGACGGCCTGGTGAACAACGCCTCCATCACCAACTCCGGCGGCAAGAGCTGCGAAGAACTGGAGATCGAGGTGTTCGACCGGGTGCTCCAGGTCAACGTGCGCGGCACCTGGCTGATGACCCGTGCCTGCCTGCCGGCGCTGCGCGAGTCCGGACGTGGCGCGGTGGTCAACCTGGCCTCCGACACCCCGCTGTGGGGCGCGCCCAACCTGCTCGCCTACAGCGCCAGCAAGGGCGCGCTGATCGCCATGACCCGCAGCCTGGCCCGCGAGCTGGGCGGCGACGGCATCACCGTCAACGCCATCGCTCCCGGACTGGTGGAGGTCGAGGCCACCGAGTACGTGCCGGCCGCCCGCCACCGGCTCTACCGCGAGCAGCGCGCGCTCCAGCGCGGCCAACAGCCGGCGGATGTCTGCGGCGCGGTGCTGTTCGCCCTTTCCGACCTTTCCCGCTTCATCACTGGACAAACCTTGCCGGTCAACGGCGGGTTCGTCATGCCCTGATCCGGAGGACTCCATGACCGATCTGAACCAGAACGCCCCGAAATCCTGGGACCGCCCCGAAGGCGCCAGCTTCGAGGAGTGGTGCAACACCCGCATCGCCCGTTACTCCACCCGCAAGTACGACTGGAACGCGCTGAAGTTCCAGGCCGACTACGACCCCAGGTTCCGCCGCGCGCAGATGCGCTACATCGGCACCGGCGGCACCGGTGTGGCCAGTGACATGAACACCATTCCGTCCGAGCACTTCACCTTTTCCACCATGGTCATCCCGGCGGGTCACGAAGGCCCGCCGCACCTGCACATCGACGTCGAGGAAGTGTTCTTCGTCCTGCGCGGCAAGCTCAAGGTGGTGCTGGAGAAGGACGGCGAGCGCTTCGAGACCATCCTCACCGACCGCGACGTGATTTCCGTGCCGCCGGGCGTGTACCGCGAGGAGATCAACATCGGCGACGAGGATGCGCTGATGTGCGTGATGCTCGGTGCGAAGAAGCCGATCACCCCGACCTACCCGCCGGAGCACCCTCTGGCGAGCATCAAGCGCTGAGGCCGCCGATGAACATGGCGCAGACCCACACCCCCGTCCCGAACCTGCAACAGCGCTTTCCCGAGCGGCTGGTGCAACTGGCCGACGGCGCCCAGCTGGCCATCCGCGAATGCGGCCAGGGCCCGGTGGTGGTGCTGTTGCACGGCATCGGTTCGGGCTCGGCGTCCTGGCTGCATTGCGCCCAGCGCCTGGCCGCCGGCAATCGGGTGATCGCCTGGGACGCGCCGGGTTACGGCCTGTCCACGCCGCTGCCGCCGGCCCGGCCCAAGGCCTGCGACTACGCCGCGTGCCTGGAGCTGCTGCTGGATGCGCTGGGCGTGGAGAGCTGCCTGCTGGTGGGCCACTCCCTCGGCGCGCTGATGGCCACGGCCTACGCCGCCGGCATCGGCGCGGCGCGGGTGCGCCGCCTGGTGCTGCTCAGCCCGGCGCGCGGCTACGGCGCCGCCGAGCTGCGCGACAGCGGCGCCCAGGTGCGCCGCCAGCGCCTGGAGAACCTGGAGCGCTTCGGTATCGACGGCATGGCCAGCGAGCGCACCGCGCGCCTGCTCGGCCGCAACCCCAGCGAGGAGGCCCTGGCCTGGGTGCGCTGGAACATGGCGCGGCTCAACCCCGAGGGCTACCGCCAGGCCGTCGAGCTGCTCTGCGGCGACGACCTGCTGGGCAACGGGCAGCCTGCCGCTCCTTGCGAGGTGCATTGCGGCGAGGACGACGGCATCACCACGCCCGAGAGTTGCGGCGCCATCGCCCGCCAGCTCGGCGCGTCGTTCTCGTCGATTCCCGGGGCCGGCCACGCCAGCCCGATCGAACAACCCGAAGTGGTCGCAGGACGCATCGGCCACGCGCAACGCCTCTCTCTTGAAGGAACCGCCAATGGATAAGTCAGACGATTCGCAAGACAAGTACATCGTGCCTGGCCTCGAACGCGGCCTGCTGCTGCTCTGCGAGTTCAGCCGGAAGGACCGTACCCTGACGGCGCCGGAGTTGGCGCGGCGCCTGAAGCTGCCGCGCTCGACCATCTTCCGCCTGCTGACCACCCTGGAGGCCATGGGCTTCGTCACCCGCAACGGCAACGAGTACCGCCTGGGCATGGCGGTGTTGCGCCTGGGCTTCGAGTACCTGGCCTCGCTGGAGCTGACCGAACTCGGCCAGCCGCTGCTGAACCGCCTGTGCGACGAGATCCGCTACCCCTGCAACCTGGTGGTGCGCGACGGCCGTTCGATCGTCTACGTGGCCAAGGTTTCGCCGTCCACCCCGCTGAGCAGCTCGGTGAACGTCGGGACCCGGTTGCCGGCCCACGCCACGGTGCTCGGCCGCATCCTGCTGCAGGACCTGAGCCTGGGCGAGCTGCGCGAGCTGTACCCGGAGGAGCAGCTGGAGCAGTTCTCGCCGAACACCCCGCGCAGCGTGCTGGAACTCTTCGACATGGTCCAGGGCGACCGCCAGCGTGGCTTCGTCCAGGGCGAGGGGTTCTTCGAGGCGAGCATCTCCACCGTCGCGGCGCCGGTACGTGATCACAGCGGTCGCGTCATCGCGGCGATGGGGGCGACCATCGCCGCCGGGCATATCGACCCGGAACGCATCGAGGGACTGGTCAGCCGGGTGCGCAGCAGCGCCGACGAGCTGTCGTACCTGCTCGACTACCGCGCCGACGGCCAGGACAACGTCACCCCGATCTTCCGGAGTCGCCCGCATGAAACCGTATGACCTGTCCGAGGCGGTGGCGGTGGTCACCGGCGGTTCCTCCGGGATCGGCCTGGCCACGGTGGAACTGCTGCTGGAGGCAGGCGCCGCCGTGGCTTTCTGCGCTCGCGACGGCGAGCGCCTGCGTGCCGCCGAGTCCGCGCTACGCCAGCGCTTCCCCGGGGCGCGCCTGTTCGCCAGTGTCTGCGACGTGCTGGATGCGTTGCAGGTGCGCGCCTTCGCCGAAGCCTGCGAGAGAACGCTGGGGTGCGCCAGCATCCTGGTGAACAACGCCGGCCAGGGCCGCGTCTCGACCTTCGCCGAGACCACGGACGAGGCCTGGAGCGAGGAACTGCAACTGAAGTTCTTTTCCGTCATCCACCCGGTACGCGCTTTCCTGCCGCAACTGGAAAGCCGCGCCGACGCGGCCATCGTCTGCGTCAACTCGCTGCTGGCCAGCCAGCCGGAGCCGCACATGGTGGCTACCAGCGCGGCCCGCGCCGGGGTGAAGAACCTGGTGCGCTCCATGGCCTTCGAGTTCGCGCCTAAGGGCGTACGGGTCAACGGCATCCTCATCGGCCTGGTCGAGTCCGGCCAGTGGCGGCGCCGTTTCGAAGCCCGCGAAGAGCGCGAGCTGGACTGGGCGCAATGGACCGCGCAGCTGGCGCGGAACAAGCAGATTCCCCTGGGACGCCTGGGCAAGCCGATCGAGGCGGCCCGCGCCATCCTGTTCCTCGCATCTCCCCTGTCTGCCTATACGACGGGCAGTCATATCGACGTTTCCGGAGGGTTGTCCCGTCATGCGTAACGCAAGCCAAGTCACCGTCGGCGCCGCCATCGCCGCCTTCCTCGAACAGTGCGAGGTGAAGGCCGCCTTCGGGGTGATCTCGATCCACAACATGCCGATCCTCGATGCCTTCGCCAGCCGCGGCAACATCCGTTTCGTGATGGCCCGCGGCGAGGCCGGGGCGGCCAACATGGCCGATGCCTACGCCCGCACCAGCGGTGGCCTGGGCGTGTGCCTGACCAGCACCGGAACCGCCGCCGGCAACGCTGCCGGGGCGCTGGTCGAGGCGCTCACTGCCGGCACCCCGCTGCTGCACCTGACCGGGCAGATCGAAACCCCCTACCTGGATCGGAGCCTCGCCTACATCCACGAGGCGCCGGACCAGTTGAGCATGCTCAAGGCCATCTCCAAGGCGGCCTTCCGCGTGCGCAGCGTCGACACCGCCATCAGCACCCTCAAGCTGGCCGTGCAAACCGCCCTGACCGCGCCCGCCGGCCCGGTGAGCGTGGAAATCCCGATCGATATCCAATCGGCGCTGATCAACCTGCCGGCCGACCTGTCGCCGCTGCCGGTGCCGGTGGCCAGGCCCTCCGAGCAAGCCCTGGACGACCTAGCCGAGCGTTTCGCCCAGGCGCGGCGACCGATGCTCTGGCTGGGGGGCGGTGCCCGGCATGCCGGCCCGCAGGTACAACGCCTGCTGGCCATGGGCGTGGGCGTGGTCACCAGCACCCAGGGGCGTGGCATCGTCCCGGAAGACGACACGCGTTCCCTCGGCGCCTTCAACCTGAACAAACCGGTGGAGCGGTTCTACCAGAGCTGCGACGCCATGCTCGTGGTGGGCTCGCGCCTGCGCGGCAACGAAACCCTCAAGTACGAACTCAAGCTCCCGCGTCCGCTTTACCGGGCAGACGCCGATGCCACGGCGGAGGGCCGCTGCTACCCCAGCGATTTCTTCGTCTGCGGCGATTCCGAACGGGTCCTCAAGGGGCTCGCCGACCGCCTGGAAGGGCGCCTGTCGGTGGACCCGGCCTTCGCCGCGGATCTCGCCGCCGCACGCAACCAGGCCCGCGCCCAGTTGGTGGACGGCCTTGGCCCCTACGCTTCGCTGGTGGAGCAACTGCAGGCGCTGGCCGGCCGCAATTTCAACTGGGTGCGCGACGTCACCGTCTCCAACAGCACCTGGGGCAACCGCCACCTGAATATCTTCAGCCCCCGCGCCGGCGTCCACGCCCTCGGCGGTGGCATCGGCCAGGGCCTGGCCATGGGCATCGGCGCGGCGGTCGGCGCGGCGGAAACCGCGCCTGGGCGCAAGACCTTCGTGCTCGCCGGCGACGGCGGCTTCATCCTCAACCTGGGCGAACTGGCCACCGCCGTGCAGGAGCGGGCCGACATGCTCATCGTGCTGATGAACGACCAGGGCTACGGGGTGATCAAGAACATCCAGGACGCCGCCTACGGTGGCCGCCGCTGCTACGTCGACCTGCACACCCCGGACTACGCCCAACTGTCGGCTTCCCTCGGCCTGCGTCATGCCAAGGTCAGCGATCTGAAGGATTTCAGCGCCGTGCTCGATGGCGCCCTGGCCGAGCCAGGTCCCTTCCTGCTGGAGGTGGACATGCTCGCGGTGGGCAGCTTCAAGAGCATTTTCGCCGGCCCGCCGACCAACGATGCCAAGACCGACAAGGCCACCGCCTGAGGCTCTCGCCATGCTGAATATCGTCATGATCGGCTGCGGCGCCATCGGCGCCGGCGTCCTGGAACTGTTGGAAAACGATCCGCAACTGAGGGTCGATGCGGTGATCGTTCCTCGCGAGTCCGAGACCCAGGTCCGCCATCGCCTGGCCAGCCTGCGCCGGCCGCCGCGGGTACTCAGCGCGCTGCCGGCCGGAGAGCGCCCCGATCTTCTGGTGGAGTGCGCCGGGCACCGCGCCATCGAGCAGCACGTGCTGCCGGCGCTGGCCCAAGGCATTCCCTGCCTGGTGGTCTCGGTGGGCGCGCTGTCCGAGCCGGGCCTGGTGGAGCGCCTGGAAGCCGCGGCGCAGGCCGGAGGCAGCCGCATCGAGCTGCTGCCCGGCGCCATCGGCGCCATCGATGCGCTGTCGGCGGCCAGGGTCGGTGGCCTCGAATCGGTGCGCTACACCGGGCGCAAGCCGGCGAGCGCCTGGCTGGGCACGCCGGGCGAGACGGTCTGCGACCTGCAGCGCCTGGAGAAGGCGCGGGTGATCTTCGACGGCAGCGCCCGCGAGGCGGCGCGGCTCTATCCGAAGAACGCCAATGTCGCCGCCACCCTGTCGCTCGCCGGCCTCGGCCTGGACCGCACCCAGGTGCGCCTGATCGCCGACCCCGAAAGCTGCGAGAACGTGCACCAGGTGGAAGCCAGCGGCGCCTTCGGCGGCTTCGAACTGACCTTGCGTGGCAAACCGCTGGCGGCCAACCCGAAGACATCGGCGCTGACCGTGTACAGCGTGGTCCGAGCGTTGGGCAACCACGCCCACGCGATTTCGATCTAGGGACGACTACCGTGATTGACCTGAACCCGATCCAACCCATCTGCATCGCCGGCGAGTGGCGAGCGGGCGGCGGCGACCTCTACGAAAGCCTCTATCCGGCCACCGGCGAGGCCGTCGCCCGCCTGCATGCGGCCAGCCTGGAGGACGTGGAGGAAGCCATGGCCGGCGCCCACCGCGCCTTCCGTGAGAGCGGCTGGGCCCAGCGCAAGCCTCATGAGCGGGCCACCGTGCTTTATCGTATCGCCGCGCTGATCCGCGAGCGCAGCGAAGAACTGGCGCAGTTGCAGCGCCTGGACAACGGCAAGCCGATCAGGGAAACCCGCAACCTGGTGGCCAGCGCCGCCGCCACCTTCCAGTTCTTCGCCGCCGCCTGCGAGACCCTGGAGGAAAGCATCACGCCGTCGCGCGGCGACTTCGTCAGCATGAGCGTGTACGAGCCCATGGGCGTGGTGGTTGCCATCACCCCGTGGAACTCGCCCATCGCCTCCGAGGCGCAGAAGCTCGCCCCGGCCCTGGCCGCCGGCAACGCGGTGGTGGTCAAGCCGGCCGAGATCACCCCGCTGGCCGCCCTGGCGCTGGCGCGCATCTGCGATGAGGCCGGCCTGCCGCGTGGGCTGGTCAGCGTGCTGCCGGGCAAGGGCGCGCTGATCGGCGATGCCCTGACCCGCCACCCCCTGGCCAGGCGCGTGTCCTTCACCGGCGGCACCCGCACCGGCAAGCACATCGCGCGCATCGCCGCCGACAAGATGATGCCGGTGTCCCTGGAACTGGGCGGCAAGTCGCCGACCATGGTGCTGGCCGACGCCGATCTCGACCACGCGGTGGCCGGCGTGCTCTATGGCATCTTCAGTTCCAGCGGCGAATCCTGCATTGCCGGCTCGCGGTTGTTCGTCGCCAGCGAGCGCTACGACGAATTCATGGAGCGCCTGGCCACCGGCGCCGCGGCCCTGCGCGTCGGCAACCCGGCCGACGAGCGCACCCAGATGGGCCCGCTGATCAGCGCGCGGCACCGCGAGTCGGTGGAGCGCTATGTCGAGATGGGCGTGGCCGAGGGCGGTCGCCTGCGCACGGGGGGCGTACGTCCCCATGGCGCAGCCTTCGATCGTGGCTACTTCTACACCCCGACCATCATCGAAGGCCTCACCAACGACGCCCGCCTGTGCCAGGAGGAAGTCTTCGGCCCGGTGCTGGTGGCCATGCCTTTCGACAGCGAAGAGGCCCTGATCGAAGAGGCCAACGACAGCTGCTACGCGCTGGCCGCCGGCATCTGGACCCGCGACTTCCAGCGCGCCTGGCGGCTCGGCCGCGCCGTGCAGGCCGGCACCGTGTGGATCAACACCTACAAGCAGTTCTCCATCTCCACCCCCTTCGGCGGCTGGCGCGACAGCGGCCTGGGCCGCGAAAAGGGCCGCCTGGGGATACTCCAGTACATGGAGCAGAAGAGCCTCTACTGGGGCCTGAACGAACAGCCGCTGGCCTGGGCCGGCAGCCACTGATGAGGAAGACGCGATGAGCGTATCGGGAATCGACGAAATCACCTACGGCGTGGAAGACCTGGCCACCAGCGCGCGTTTCTTCGCCGACTGGGGCCTGGCGCAGGTCGAGGCGAGCGAGGACCAGGTGGTATTCGAAAGCCTCAACGGCTGCCGCGTGATAGTCGCGGCGCGGGACAAGCCCGGCCTGCCGCCGGCCATCGAGGAAGGCTCGACCCTGCGTGAAGTGGTCTGGGGCGTGGAGAGCGAGGCGGACCTCAAGCTGTACGCCGAGCGCATCGCCAATGATCCCGGCTTCATCGAGGGCGAGGGCCGTATCGGCTGCACCGACCCGAACGGTCTGGCCGTGCGCTTGCAGGTCACCCGTAAACGCGACATCCAGGTGGCCTGCGGCCAGTCCAACACCTGGCAGTTCAAGGGCCGGATCAACCAGGCCAGCCCCATCTACGAACGTGCGCAGCCCGTCGAAGTCGGCCACGTGGTGTTCTTCGTCAAGGACGTCAACGCCTGCGAACGCTTCTACCGCGAGCGCTTCGGCTTCGTCTGCTCCGATCGCTATCCGAATCGCGGCGCCTTCCTGCGTTGCGCGGAGGAGGGCGGCCACCACGACCTGTTCATGCTGCAACTGCCGCAACCGCGCGCCGGCCTGAACCACGTGGCGTTCACCGTGCGCGATATCCATGAGGTGTTCGGCGGCGGCATGCACATCGCCCGCTGCGGCTGGGATACCGAGATCGGCCCGGGTCGGCATCCGGTGTCCTCGGCGTACTTCTGGTACTTCCGGAACCCCGCCGGCGCCCTCGTCGAGTACTACGCCGACGAGGACCAACTGACCGGCGAGTGGCAGGCCCGCGAGTTCGAACCTGGCCCTACGGTGTTCGCCGAATGGGCCATCGCCGGTGGCCTGGACGGCAATACCCGGCGACAGAAAAGCGTCGAGGCACCGCAGGGCCGGTTCCTCACCGACAAACCCAGGAGTTGAGACGAGCATGAGCGACACCTTGTTGCTGACCGTGCTGCTCCGGCACGACCAGTCGAAGAATCTCGACGAGATCCAGGCCCGCATGAAGGCCATGGACTGGTGGGAGCGCTTTCCGGGAGAGGGCGTGGAGATCGTTTCCTGGACCGTCGCCATGGGCCTCGGCCAGATCGTCACCCTGCGCCTGCCGCCGGCCCTGCTGCCACGCGTCAACGTCGAACTGGAGCGCTCCGCCTGGGGCGTGTTCCGCACCGAATGCTACCCGACCTACGACTTCGTCCCGGTTCGCGAAACCATCCGCGAACGGGTCCGCACTGGAGGCCAATGACATGCAAGACCGTTACCTCGAACCCCATCAGGCCCGTACCCGCGAGCCGAACGCCTTCGAAGACCTGCTCGGCGATTCCATCGAGCGCGCCTACGCCGCCGGCCTGCACGACCTGCCGGGGCTGCTCGGCTACCTCAACCAGGCCGGCCCGACCTGCCCGGGCGGCGGTCCCTGGACCGAGGAAGCCTACAAGACCCTGATGGCCCGCCTGGGCGCGTGAATTCCCCCGAGAGGAAACCGCTATGAGCACCGTGGACCCTGTTGAACAGCTTCTCGCCAACGGCCTGAAGAACCTCTGGTACCCGATCTGCCCGGTGGGCTTCATCGAGGACAAGCCGGTGTCCCTGCGCCGCCTGGGCTACAAGCTGGCCGTCTGGCGCGATACCGACGGCACCCTGCATGCCCTCGAAGACCATTGCCCGCACCGTGGCGCGTCGCTGTCGCGCGGGGTGAACCTGGGCGACCGCCTGCAATGCCCCTACCACGGCGTGGAAGTGCGCTGCGACGGCGTTACCGCCCGCGTGCCCGGCAGCCCCGGCTGCAAGCTGGAAGGCAGCCAGGCCACGCGCTTCTTCCACATCACCGAGGCGGCCGGCGCCGTGTGGCTGTACAACTCGGCGGGCAATGTCGAGGAAGCCCCGCCGCTGGTGCTGCCCGAGCAACTGACCGACCCCGAGTTTTCCCACTTCCTCTGCTATACCGAGTGGCGCGGCGACTACCGCTACGTGCTGGACAACGTCATGGACCCCATGCACGGCACCTACCTGCACAAGCAGTCGCACTCCATGTCCGAGGGCGAAAGCCAGGCACGCTTCGTCACCCGCGACACCGATACCGGCTTCATCTTCGAGAAGGACGGCCAGCGCGGGGTCAACTTCGACTGGACCGAATGGGCCGACACCGGGATGCACTGGATGCGCCTGGAGATTCCCTATCCGAAGACCGGCGGCCCGGGTGGCAACTTCCATATCGTCGGCAGCTACACGCCGATCGCCCGCGACCTCTGCGCGGTGTTCCACTGGCGTTGCCGGCCGCTTACCGGCTGGCAGCGCGACACCTGGCGCTTCCTCTACAGGAACCGCCTGGAGGCGCGTCACTGGGCGGTGCTGGAGCAGGACCGGGAAATGCTCGAGTTCATGGAGCCGGACGCCAACCAGCGGGAGAACCTCTATCAGCACGACCTCGGTCTGGTACGCCTGCGGCGGCACCTGAAGAACCTGGCCAAGGCCCAGCTGGAACTGATCGAGGCCCGGCAACTGTGACCGCGGTGCGCCGGATCCGCGCCGCGGCGCTACCCGACCTGCCGGATGCAAGCTGGTCCAATGCCCTGCTGGTGGGAGAGGAGCTGGTGATGTCCGGCATGACCGCGCACCCGGCCACCCGCCAGGCCGCCGAGCGCGGCGCCGCGCTCGACGCCCATGCCCAGGCCCTGGTGGTGCTGGGCAAGGTGAAGGCGCTGCTGGAGGCGGCGGGAGGCCATGTCGGCAACCTCTACAAGCTCAACGTCTACGTCACCCGCATCGCCGACAAGGACGCTATTGGGCGCGCGCGGCAGGAGTTCTTCGCCGGCCAGGGCACTTTTCCCGCCTCCACCCTGGTCGAGGTGAGCGGCCTGGTGTTTCCCGAACTGCTGGTGGAGATCGACGCCTGGGCGCGCCTCGATATCGACCTGGCGAACTGCGACGAAGCCTGAAAGCGAGGTAGAAGATGACTCACGACAACAGACTGGCGGCCTTCGTCCATACCCTGCGCTTCGAGGCGCAGGGTATCCTCGGCGTCGAACTGCGCCCGCAGGGCGACCAGGTCTTTCCGCCATTCAGCGCCGGCGCGCATATCGACCTGCACCTGCCCAACGGCCTGGTGCGCAGCTACTCGCTGCTCAACTCGCCGGAGGACTGCGGCCGCTATGTGCTCGGCATCCTGCGTGATCGCGGCAGCCGCGGCGGCTCCGCGTTCGTCCACGATAGCCTGCGGGTCGGCATGCAATTGCAGATATCCCGGCCGCGCAACCTGTTCCCGCTGGAGGAAAACGCTGCGCACAGCGTACTGGTGGCCGGTGGCATCGGTGTGACGCCGATCTACTGCATGTTCAACCGCCTGCGTGCGCTGGGACGTTCGGTGGAACTGCTCTACTGCGCGCGCTCGCGCCAGGAAGCCGCCTTCGTCGAAGAACTGGCCGCCAGCGATGCCGCTATCCAGCTGCATTTCGACGACGAGAAGGGCGGCCCCATGGATCTCGGCGCCTTCCTTGGCGCACGGGCGTCCACCGCGCATTTCTACTGTTGCGGGCCGACCCCGATGATCGATGCCTTCGAGACGCACTGCGAACGCCTCGGCCATCCGCATGTGCACATCGAGCGCTTCGCCGCCGCGCCCCAGGCCCCGGCGGCGCCCCAGGGCAGCTACGAAGTGCGCCTGGCGCGCAGCGGCACGAGCATCGAGGTGCCGAGCGGCAAGTCGTTGCTCGACGCCCTGCTGGAAGCAGGCGTGGCGGTCGATTGCAGTTGCCGCGAGGGCGTTTGCGGTTCCTGCGAGACCCGTGTGCTGGAAGGCGAGCCGGAGCATCGCGACGGCGTCCTGACCAAGGCGGAAAAGATCGCCAACCAGACCATGATGGTCTGCGTGTCCGGCTGCAAGGGATCGCGCCTGGTGCTCGACCTCTGATCCCTGGTTATTCCCGCATTGCCTTTGGACCGGCGTTTGTAACGCCGGTTTTTTTTGCCTGGGGATCGAGCCCGGCCAAGGTTGGAATAGCGTTCCGGGGGGGACGAAAAGTGTCACCGTGATCTTTCTACGCACCCGCTTCGGGCGTTTTCGTTACCTTGCCAAGAGCCTGTTTCGAGGGTGAAAAGAAGTTGCGCGTTTAATATATAAACAACTGTATTTAAATGATTTTTTTGTTTTATAAGATTGTTCTTGCACTGGCATGGTTAATGCTCGAAACGTTGTGCCGCATATGAAACGAAGTGCGGAGCGATAACACAACCGAGGCCGTTCCGCCGGCCGGGAAAAATAAAAAACAAGAGCAACCGGAAACCAACTATCCAAGGCCACCCGCGCTGTCGGCGAAGTTCGCCGAAGGGGTTCGGCTTGCTCGAAAAAAACGCTGCCCTGGCGCACTCGCAGACGAGGTCATGATGAAAACCCATCCGCTGTTCCCCGTACTTCTTCTTTCCAGTCTTTCGGCCCTGGCCGCTTCGCCGCCGTCCGAGGCATCGAAGACCGGCAAGCCTTTTCCGCATGTCGGCCTGCGCAGCGACGACGGGCGCAGCAGCCTGGATATCGGCGGCGCGCTGCGGGTGAACTACCGCGACGAACACTGGAAGAGTACGGAAAACAATGGCCGCCTGCTGTTCGATACCTTCCGCCTGGATATCCAGGCAACCCACGAGGACTTCTTTTCCGACCTCGGCTACTGGTTCCAGGACGACGGCAAGCGGGCCATCGACCGCGGCTTCGTCGGCTATCGCTTCAGCGACCTATCCAGCCTGCAATTGGGCGCGCCGTTCAAGCCGTTCGGCCTGGAGCCCTATCCGCAGTTCGGCTGGAGCTACCACATCCCGTTCTTCCTGGGCTACGGGGTCAGCGCCGGCAGCGGCGCCAAGTACGTCTACAAGGACGCCGACTGGCATGTCCAGGCCGGCTATTTCCCACGGATGCTGCCGGGCGGTGTGCGCTATTCGCCGGAAGTCGGCCGTTATGCCGACCTGGACGACAACGCGGTCGCGGCGATTCATTCGCGGCAGGA
This sequence comes from Pseudomonas sp. 20-5, assembly GCF_056782835.1. Lineage (NCBI taxonomy): Bacteria > Pseudomonadati > Pseudomonadota > Gammaproteobacteria > Pseudomonadales > Pseudomonadaceae > Pseudomonas > Pseudomonas sp. 20-5. Next base: position 1,597,906 of record NZ_CM165584.1, read on the forward strand.
CAACGAGAAACGTGACCAGCTCAACCTGCGGGTCGCCCGTAATCTCGCCGGAGATGGCTGGAAAAGCGAGTTGGGCGCGTCGCTGGCGGCCTCGCGCCTGTACAACGCGACCACCAGGGACGATGGCCGCTACTGGGCGGCGGGGTTGCATGGCGTGCTCAACGCCGGCAACTGGACGTTCAGCGGCGAAGCCATTCGCTACGCTTTCGATCCGAAGAACCCGGCGGGCGTCAGCGACGACGTGGTGCTCATGGGTACCAACGGCCTGACCCCGGCCTACCTGATGGCCGCCAGGGCCTCGGTGGCGTCCTTCAACGTCGCCTACGACGTGCCGACGCCGAACCTGGGCATGCTGAAGAAGCTGCGCTTCTACAACGACTACAGCCGCATGTTCAAGGACAAGGCCGGCTGGGACGACTCGCAGATGTATACCGCAGGGGTGCAGTTCTTCGCCTTGCCGATCATGGGCTGGCTGGACTTCACCTGGGGACGCAACGCCAATCCCTACGGCGGTGCCGAGAGCGGCACGGGCTTCAGCAGCACCAGTTCGTCGCGCAGCAACGAGTGGATATTCCGCACCAACCTGAACATCGGCTACTACTTCTGAACGGCGGAAAAAACGAAGCCCCGCCAATTGCGGGGCTTGCTTGCGGTGTGGGCGGCGCTCTCACAGGTCGAAGTCGTAGTCCGACAACTGGCGCTGCAGGCGGCGTTCTTCCAGCAGGTTGTCGATGATGCGACGCTTGGTCAGGTTGGTCTTGGCCACCTCGACGCTGGTTTCCTCGCCGTCATCCTCTTCAACGCCGGCTTCGTCGTCGATCTCGAGTTCTTCTTTGGCTTTTGCCATGACATTCACTCCAACTTATGGGGTGGTAATGGCGCACCTTATAGCGACAAAGCCGTGGCTGGTAAAAAAGATTTTTTCAATCGTAAAGATAGGATTTCGAATAGTTGATCAATCGTCTGAAGTCTTGTGCTTGTATTCGCACAGGTCCTCGATCCGGCAGCTTCCGCATTGCGGCTTGCGCGCCTTGCAGACGTAGCGGCCATGCAGGATCAGCCAGTGGTGGGCATCGAGCAGGTACTCGCGCGGCACGAACTTCAGCAGTTTCTTCTCCACCTCCAGAACGTTCTTTCCCGGTGCTATGCCGGTGCGGTTGGCGACGCGGAAGATATGCGTGTCCACCGCCATGGCCAGTTGCCGGAAGGCGGTGTTGAGCACCACGTTGGCGGTCTTGCGGCCAACCCCGGGCAGGGCTTCGAGGTCCTCGCGGTTGTCGGGGACCTGGCCGCCGTGCTTTTCGATGAGGATGCGGCAGGTTTCGATGACGTTCTTCGCCTTGCTGTTGTAGAGGCCGATGGTCTTGATGTACTCCGACAGCCCCTCGACGCCGAGGGCGTGGATCGCCTCGGGGGTGTTGGCCACCGGATAGAGGCGGGCGGTGGCCTTGTTCACCCCGACGTCGGTGGCCTGGGCGGAGAGGATCACCGCGATGAGCAGTTCGAAGGGGGTGGTGTAGGCCAGTTCGGTCCTTGGCTCGGGGTTGTCTTCGTGCAGTCGGCGGAAGATCTCCGCGCGCTTGGCGGCATTCATTCAATCACTCCGGTGACGCGGACGCGCTGGCGCTGGGTGGCGGGTACGTCGCCCGCCTGCACCTTGGCGCGTTCCGCCAGGCTTTCATCGATACGGTTCTTCAGGGCGATCAGCAGGCCGAGCATGATGAACGCGCCCGGCGGCAGGATCGCCAGCAGGAAGCCCTGGTACTGCGGGAACGGCTGGATCTTCCAGTCCGCCGCCGCCGGGCCGAACAGCAAGTGCATGTCGGCCAGCAGGGTACCCTGGCCGAGCAGCTCGCGCAGGCCGCCGAGGACCAGCAGGACCAGGGCGAAGCCGAGGCCCATCAGCAGTCCGTCGAAGCTGGCGCGCAGCACGCCGTTCTTCGCCGCGAAGGCCTCGGCGCGACCGAGGATCACGCAGTTGGTGGTGATCAGCGGGATGAAGATGCCGAGGACCTGGTACAGCTCGTAGGTCCAGGCCTGCATCAGCAGTTCGATGCAGGTGGTCAGCACGGCGATGATCATGACGAACGCCGGCAGCCGGATCGCCTCGCTCACCGCGCCGCGCACCAACGATACCGCGGCATTGGAGCAGGCCAGCACGAGCATGGTGGCCAGGCCCAGGCCGAGGGCGTTGACCGTCGAGTTGCTGGTGCCCAGCAGCGGGCACAGGCCGAGCAACTGGACCAGACCCGGGTTGTTGCGCCACAGGCCGTTGCGGGCGATCTCGCGGAAATCTTGTTCACTCATGTCCGGCAGCCTCTTCGGGGGCGAGCAGGCGTTCGCGGTTGGCGTCGAAGTAGCGCAGCGCCTTGTGCACGGCGCGGACCACGGCGCGCGGGGTGACGGTGGCGCCGGCGAACTGGTCGAACGTACCGCCGTCCTTCTTCACCGCCCAGCCGGCGTCCGCCGGATCGCCCAGGCTCTTGCCGTCGAAACCGTGCACCCAGGGACTCTTGGCCAGTTCGATGCGGTCGCCGAGGCCGGGGGTTTCCTTGTGCGCGACGACCCGCACGCCGAGCAGCCGGCCCTGGGCGGTGACCCCGACCAGTAGCTGGATGGCGCCGCTGTAGCCATCCGGCGCGCTGGCCTGGAGGATGACTGCGCTGGCCTGGCCGTGCAGGCGGGCGACATAGGCCGGACGCGGCGCATCCAGGCCGAGCAGCTTCGGCGCGAAGGTTGGCACCTGGCTGTCCAGCGGATGGTTGTCGTAGCTGCCCGGCGGCAGCAGTTCCAGCAGGGCGCGGCCGCGCGCCTCGCGCTGGGCTTCGGCGATGCGCGCTTCGGTGAATTGCTGCACCAGGGCCACCAGGCCCACCCCGACCAGGGCGAAGAGCCCGAGCAGGAGGGCGTTGCGCAGCATCGAGCGGCGAGTCGCGGCGTCCATCAGTCGCCTGCCTTGAAGCCGCGCTCGGCCTTGCGATGGCCGTAGGTGCGCGGCCGGGTGTAGTAGTCGATGGTCGGCGCCGCCAGGTTCATCAGCAGCACGGCGAACGCCACGCCATCGGGATAGCCGCCCCAGGCGCGGATGACGTAGGTGAGGACGCCGACGCCGAGGCCGAAGACCAGCCGCCCGCGATTGCTGGTGGCGCCGGACACCGGGTCGGTGACGATGAAGAAGGCGCCGAGCATGGTCGCCCCGCTGAACAGATGGAACAGTGGCGAGCCATGGGAATCGGAGCCGGAACCATTCCAGAACAGCAGGCTCATGGCGAACAGGCCGGCGAGCATGCCCAGCGGCGCGTGCCAGGTGAACAGCCGGCGCCAGAGCAGGAACAGGCCGCCGAGGAGGAACGCCAGGTTGACCCACTCGCTGCCGGCGCTACCGAGGTGGCCGAAGGCCGGGTTGCCGGCGAACAGCTCGTCGACGGTCAGGCTGCGGTCGGTCTTCAGCACGTCGAGGGCGGTGGCGTGGGCCCAGGCGTCCGGCCGGGTAGCGAGACCGAGGAATTCGCGGAGGCTGTCGGGCAGGCCGAGGGCGCTGTCCGGCGAGGGCCAGCGGGTCATTTCCAGGGGAAACGAGACCAGCGCCACGACGTAGCCGAGCATCGCCGGGTTGAACGGGTTCTGTCCGAGGCCGCCGTACAGGTGCTTGCCGAATACCAGGGCGAAGAAGGTCGCCACCAGGGTCAGCCACCAGGGGGCGTAGGGCGGCAGGGCGACTGCCAGCAACAGGGCGGTGACCAGCGCGCTGCCGTCCTTGAGGAACACCCCCGGCGGACGTTTGCGCAGGGCCAGCATGGCGGCTTCGCAGGCCAGCGCGACGAGGCTGGCCCAGGCCAGGTTGAGCAGGGTGCCCGGGCCGTACAGCCAGGTCAGCGTCAGCAGGCCGGGGACGCAGGCGCCGAGCACCAGGCGCATGATCGCCGGGGTACGGTTGGAGCCGCGGGCGTGGGGCGAGGTGGGGCGGGGCAGGGCCATGGTCACTCCGTGCCGTGTTCGGTCAGGGCGCGCTCGGCGGCGCTCAGGCGCGTGCGGGCGGCGGCGAGTGCGGCGGCGTCGGCGTTCGCCAGGCGTTCGAGCTTCTTCAGGGCGGCGCGGGCGTAGGCCAGCTCGGTCTTCAGCTCGCGGGTGCGCGGGTCGACCGGGCGCTTGTCGATCCGCACCAGCTCCGGCGCCGGCTTGCCGCAGGCGTCCTCGGCGGCATGCAGGTCGCGCTCGGCGGCTTGCAGCTCGCCGCGCAGGCGTTCCAGCTCGCTGTCCATCACCCCGGCCTGCTCGGCCTTCTTCAAGGCCGCGCGCTTGCCGACCAGGGCGATCTTCGCCCGCTTCAGCGCCGCCTGGCCGTCGTCGCCGGGCGCCGCGGGCTTCGGCGCGTGACGCTCGAGGCGGGCCAGGGTGGCTTCGCAACGCTCGACCTCGGCGCGCAGTTCGTCGAGGGTCGCCCGCTGCTCGGCGCCGGGCGCTTCGCCGAAGGCCTTTTCCGAGCGCTTGAGCTGGGCGCGGGCCATGGCGGCCTGGGCCTTGGCCTTCTTCAGTTCGGCTTCGTCGTCGAGCGCGGCAGGCGGTGCGCTGGGTAGGTCGCGCGGCAGGCTGGCTTCGGCATCGGCCAGGGCCTTGTCGGCGGCCTCGGCGGCGGCGCGCAGTTCCGCGACCAGGCCATGCTGTTCCGGGGTGTCGTGGCTGAGCAACTGTTTCTCGGCCTTCTTCAGGGCCACCCGCGCCATGCTCGCTTCGATCTTCAGCCGTTTCAGCCGTTCGCTGCCGCTACCGGCCTGCTTGCGCGCCCTGGCCCGCTCGATCGCCGCCTGCACCGGGTCGACCGCCGTGGCGGGGGCGGCTTCCTCGCGCTCGGCCTGGGCGGCGCGCGCCAGCGCGGCCTTCTCCGCGCGTTGGGCGCGTTCTGCGGCCCGGCGCTCCTCGTCGCGGCGCAGGCGAGCCTGGCGTTGCTCGAAACGCTCACGGGATTGTTCGGCCTTCAGCAGCTTCTGCCGCTGCTCGCGGATCTCCGCCTTGGACGCGCGGTAGTACTGCACCAGGGGAATGCTCGACGGGCAGACGTAGGCGCAGGCGCCGCATTCGATGCAATCGAACAGGTTGTGGGCGAGCAATTGCTCGTGCTCGTCGCCCAGGGCGAAGAAATGCAGTTGTTGTGGCAGCAGGCTGACGGGGCAGACCTGGGCGCAGTCGCCGCAGCGGATACAGGGCATGGCCGGCACTGGTTCCGGCAGCTCCGTGGCATCGCCGGCGAGCAGGCAGTTGCAGGTCTTGATCAGCGGCACCGAGAGATCGGGCAGGGCGAAGCCCATCATCGGCCCGCCCATCAGCACGCGTTCCAGGCGTCCCTCGGCGAGGCCGGCGAACGCCAGCAACTCGTGTACCGGCGTACCGATCAGCGCCTCGACGTTCATCGGCCGCTCCAGGGCGCCGCCGGCGAGGGTAGTGATCCGCGAGATCAGCGGCCGACCGAGGACGACGGCATCGTGCACGGCGGCCAGGGTGCCGACGTTCTGGCACAGGATGCCGATGTCCGCCGGCAGGCCGTCCGCCGGGACTTCCCTGCCGGTGAGCAACTGGATCAGCTGGCGCTCGCCGCCCGAGGGATAGCGGGTCGGCAGGGCGACGATGCGATAGGGCCGTTCACCGAGGGCGGCGCCGAGGGCGGCGATGGCTTCCGGTTTGTCGTCCTCGATGCCGACCAGCACCTCTTCGGGGCACAGGATCTGCACCAGGATATCGATGCCGCCCAGCACCTGCGTGGCGCGCTCGCGCATGAGCAGGTCGTCGGCGCTGATGTAGGGCTCGCATTCGGCGCCGTTCACCACCAGCGTATGGATCTTTTCCGCCGGGCGCGCGGCGAGCTTGGCCGCGGTGGGGAAGCCGGCGCCGCCGAGACCGCCGATGCCGGCCGCGCGGATGCGTTCGAGCAACGCCAGCGGACTTTCGGCGCGGAAGTCCGGGCAGGGATGCAGCTCGGTCCAGCGCTCCAGGCCGTCGCTGGCGATGACGATGGCCGGCGCGGGAAGACCGGAGGCATGCGGATAGGGGTGTGCGCCGATCGCCACCACGGTACCCGAGGTCGGGGCATGCAGCGCGGCGCTGACGGTGCCGTCCGGGAGGGCGATGGTCTGGCCCTTGAGTACGGCCTGGCCGACTTCCACGCAAGGCCGCGCCGGCGCGCCGATGTGCTGGCCGAGCGGCACGATGTAGCGCTGCGCCAGCGGCGCCTGCTGGATCGGCAGGGCGGTGGAGCGCTCCTTGTTGGCCGGCAGGCAGAGGCCGCCGGGGAAGGCGTGCAGGGCGCTCATGCCGCTCGCTCCCGGTCGCTGGCGATCAGTCGCGGCGACGGCTGCGGCCATTTCCAGTGGCGCACGTCGTCCGGTATCTCGCGCATCTCGATGCAGTCCACCGGACAGGGCTCCAGGCACAGGTCGCAACCGGTGCATTCGTCGGCGATCACCGTGTGCATCAACCGTGCGGCGCCGACGATGGCGTCCACCGGGCAGGCCTGGATGCACTTGGTGCAGCCGATGCATTCGGCCTCGCGGATGTAGGCTACCCGCGGCGGGGTTTCCTCGGCGGCGTCGAGCGGCTCGGGCTCCAGGTCGAGCAGGTCGGCGAGGGCGCGGATGGTCGCTTCGCCGCCCGGCGGGCACTTGTTGATCTTGTCGCCGGCGGCGATCGCCTCGGCGTAGGGCTTGCAGCCGGGGTAGCCACACTGGCCGCACTGGGTCTGCGGCAACAGGGCGTTGACCTGCTCGGCGACCGGAACGCCCTGGACGCGGAAGCGCACCGCCGCATAGCCGAGCAGCGCACCGCCGGCCAGGCAGATCGGCAGCAGCGCGCCGATCGCCAGGAACACGCCGTTCATGGCCGGACCAACCCGCTGAAGCCCATGAACGCCAGCGACATCAGGCCGGCGGTGATCATGCCGATGGCCGCGCCGCGGAACGGCGCCGGCACGTCGGCGATGGCGATGCGCTCGCGCAGGGCGGCGAACAGCACCAGTACCAGGGAAAAGCCCAGCCCGGCGCCGAAGCCCTGGGTAGTGGCCTGGAGGAAGCCGTATTCAGCCTTGTTGGCGTTGAGCAGGGCGACGCCGAGGACGATGCAATTGGTGGTGATCAGCGGCAGGAAGATGCCGAGCACCCGGTACAGCAGCGGGCTGGTCTTCTTCACCAGCATCTCGGTGAACTGCACCACCACCGCGATCACCAGGATAAAGCCGATGGTGCGCAGGTACTCCAGGTCCAGCGGGCGCAGCACGTAGCGTTGCAGGATATGGCTGCACATCGCCGCCAGGGTCAGGACGAAGGTGGTGGCGAGGGACAGGCCGATGGCCGTCTCGATCTTCCGCGACACGCCCATGAACGGGCACAGGCCGAGGAACTGCACCAGGACAAAGTTGTTGACCAGGATGGCGCTGACCAGGATCAGGGCGAGTTCAGTCATACGCGAAGCATTCGTTGCAGGGCCGGGGCCGTCGGGGGAAATCCCCTATTATCGGGTGGGATTGCCCTGCAAGGCTAGCGCAAACACGTACGAAAGACCGGGAGACGGACTGCCGTTGCGTCTCCCGGGGTCGCGCTCACTGCAACCTGGCCCGCTCCAGCAGCGCCCAGGCCAGGGCGAAGGTCGGTTCGCCATCCTCGCTCTGCTCGCTGGCGCTGACCACGATCCACCGCGCGCCCGCCGGCTTGGCTGCCCACAGGCGGTATTCGCTGCCTGCGGAGCCGCCGTCGTCTTCCTCTACCTTGTAGCGCGCCTCGCCGTCGCCCAGGCGCCTGCTCGCCAGGTCGGTCGGGGGCGGCGCGTCCCGGCGCTGGACCTCCAGTTGGCGTGGGTTGCGCAGCTTGCCGCCTTCGTCGAAGCGGAAGCCCTCGGCGCTGCGCCGCGCGTCGAAGCCGACGGGGCGCTCCACCACCAGCCCGTTCGGGTGGGTCAGGGTCTTGTCGAAGTCCACCCCGGACTCCGCGGTGCAGGCCAGCAGGGCGAGGCTGGCGAGAATCAGGGCGACTGTCTTCATGGGAACCTCATTCCAGGGTCGAGGAAGGTGGCGTAGGCATCGTCGACGAACATCGGCCAGCCCGGCGACAGGTTGTCGTCCCAGGGCCGCGAGGTGTATTCCGAGGCCAGCGCGCGGACATTGTCCCGCGGCCAGTTGCGCGGATTGCCGGCGTAGGCGCGGAGATCGATGGAGGGAAATGCGCCGCGGGTCTTCGGCAGCTTGCGCAGGTCCTGTTGCGACGCGAGGTTGGCGACGTAGCGGATGTAACGGGCGGTGGCGAAGATGTTGAATTCGTCGGAAGCCAGCAGGGTGGCGACCGCCTTGCGCGACAGGCCGCGGCGCACCGGCTGGCCGAGCAGGTCGGTGAACAGCTCGTACTTGATCGCGGTGGAGACCACTACCTGGCCGAGGCCGATGGAGGTGTTGGCGCTCTTGATGCTGACTGCCGCCTGATAGTCCTTGGCGTCTTCGTCGCGAGTCTGGTCACGCTGCTCGGCGAGGATGATCGCGCCGATCAGTTGCGGCGTCAGGTCGTACTTGCGCGCGGCCGCGGACATGACCTTGGCCCGCGACGGCGGGTTGCCCGGATAGGCGTCGGGGAACAGCGTGCTGATCGGCTGGCCGACCAGCGTCTGTGCCTGGTTCAGCTTGTCTTGCGGCGAAAGCTGGCTCAGGTAGGCGCCCAGGTCGCCGAGCGGGTTGCTGTACTTGGTGACGGTCGCCGGGTCCTTGTTGAGCAGCTTGAGCTGGTCGCCGAAGGCAATGGACGGCAGGTCGGTCGGATTGACGCCGGTGGCGCCGACCCCGCTGAACGGACCCTGGATCGCCTGGCTGGCCACCCCGGTGGCGCCGGCCGCGGCGAAGCCCAGGCGGCCAGCGGCGTCGGCGAGGTCGGCGCAGATGTCGAAGAAGGTGATGGTGGGGAAGTAGATCCAGTTGTCGGTCTGGGTGCCCAGGGGATTGTTGATCAGGCTGCGGATCAAGGCATTGCGTGCCTGGTAGCGCTGCATGGTGGTGCGCCCGGCGATGCTGGCGATCAGCGAGCGCGCCAGTTCCGGCGGGCCCACCCGCTGGAACAGCTTGATCAGCGAGCCGCTCTTGTCGAGTGCGGCGATGGTCGCATCGGGCACGTTGTCGTTGCGGATCGCGGCGATCACCCGGCGGGCTTCCTGGCGGGTCACCTGCCAGTCGTCCCAGCTATAGGAAATCAGTGACTCGATCAGGTCGCTGGTGGCGGTCATCGGTCTTCCTCCTTGTGAGTTGCCAGGCCCGTCAGGCGGTCCTGGGCGAAAGAGCGGACCCTCCCGGTCCGCCCGTATGCCTGGGCTCAGCGCGCCTCGTTCTTGCCGGGCCGCCGCAACCAGCGCCACAGGCCGCGCAGCAACAGGCCCAGCGGCAGCAGCACGACGAGGAACGGCAGGCTGTAGGCGAAGAACTTCATTGCGGCGATGGTGCCATCGACAAGGTCGTCGAGCAGTTGCCCGGCGGCCGTGGCGAGCTGGCCGAGGCGGCTGTCCGGCTGCGCCTCGCTGCTGAAGCTCAGGGTCAGCAGGTTGGTAGCGATGCGCCGCTGCTGCTGGGCGCCGGCCTGGGCGTTGTCGGCCAGTTGGGCTTCCACCGCGGCGATTTCCTTGGCCAGGGCCAGCAGGTCGCCGACGCTCATGTCCTTGCGCCCCTGGTATTGCTGCAGGGTCTGGTACTCGCGTTGCAGGCGCTCGCGTTGCTGGCGGGTGTCGGCGACCGCCTGGGCCAGGTCCTCGGCGCGGGTCTGCCGGCTTTCCAGCGTGCCGCTCTCGGCAGCGGCCGCGACCAGCTTCTCCACGCCGTCCGGGACGATGCGCACGGTGAGTTCGGCGTAATGGCCGATACCGCCGCGTTGTTCGATGGCGAGCACGTCGCACTGGCCGAAGCGCTCGCTGTTGCAGGCGTCGCGGCTGGCGGCGAGTTGCGCGTCGATACGCGCGGCGGGAAGGCGGATGCCGACGCGGTGTTCGTAGGCGAGGGCGGTGCCGGGTTTGCCCGTCTCGCCCTGGAAACCGGCATTGCCGGAGACGCTTTCGGCGTGTTCGGCGGAGCATCCGTAGAGCGCCGCCAGCAGGACGCCGGCGGCAAGCTTCCATGCGTTCATTCTATCGAGCCCTCCATGGCTTCGTGGTCTGCGTTACTTGACGCGCTGGCCCGGCTTGGCTCCGCTGTCCGGACTCAGCAGGTAGATCTCCTCGCCACCTGGGCCGGCGGCCAGGACCATGCCCTCGGACACCCCGAACTTCATCTTGCGCGGCGCCAGGTTGGCCACATAGAGCGTCAGGCGGCCTTCCAGGGCGCTCGGGTCGGGATACGCGCTCTTGATCCCGGAGAACACGTTACGCTTCGCGTCGCCGATGTCCAGCGACAGGCGCAGCAGCTTGTCGGCGCCTTCGACGAATTCGCACTTCTCGATCAGGGCGATGCGCAGGTCGACCGCGGCGAAAGCGTCGAAGTCGATCTCCGCGGCGATGGGTTCCTTGACCAGCTCGCCGTTGCCGGCGGGTTGGGATGCGGCGGCGGCGAGGTCTTCCTTGGAGGCTTCGATCATGGCTTCTACTTTCGCGGGCTCGATACGGGTCATCAGGGGCTGGAACGGGTTCAGTTGGTGGTTGGCCAGCAGGGTCCGGTGGTCGGCCCAGGTCAGCGGGGCGACGTTGAGGAAGGCTTCGGCGGCGGCGGCCAGCTTCGGCAGCACCGGCTTGAGGAAGATCACCAACTGGCGGAACAGGTTGATGCCCAGGCCGCAGACGGCCTGGACCTTGTCCTGCTGGCCTTCCTGCTTGGCCAGCGCCCAGGGCGCCTGTTCGGCGATCCAGGCGTTGGCGCGGTCGGCGAGGGCCATGATCTCGCGCATGGCGCGATTGAAGTCGCGGGCCTCATAGGCCTCGGCGATGCCCGGTGCGGCCTCGCGGAAGGCGGCGAGCAGCTCCGGCGCAGGATCGGCGCCGACCAGCACGCCGGCGTTGCCCTTGTGGATGAAGCCGGCGCAGCGGCTGGCGATGTTGACGACCTTGCCGACCAGGTCGGAGTTGACCTTCTGCACGAAGTCCTCGAGGTTCAGGTCGAGGTCCTCGACGCCGCGGCCGAGCTTGGAGGCGTAGTAGTAGCGCAGGTATTCCGGGTCCAGGTGGTCGAGGTAGGTGCGCGCCTTGACGAAGGTGCCGCGCGACTTGGACATCTTCTGGCCGTTCACAGTCAGGTAGCCGTGCACGTTCAGCGCGGTCGGCTTGCGGTAGCCGGCGCCTTCGAGCATGGCCGGCCAGAACAGCGCGTGGAAGTTGACGATGTCCTTGCCGATGAAGTGGTACAGCTCGGCGCTGGAGTCCTTGCCCCAGAACGCGTCGAAGTCCAGCTCGGGACGCCGCGTACAGAGGTTCTTGAAGCTGGCCATGTAGCCGATCGGCGCGTCCAGCCAGACGTAGAAGTACTTGCCGGGAGCGTCGGGAATCTCGAAGCCGAAGTACGGCGCGTCGCGCGAGATGTCCCACTGCTGGAGGCCGCTGTCCAGCCACTCGGCGAGCTTGTTGGCCACCGACTCCTGAAGGGCGCCGCTGCGGGTCCATTGCTTGAGCATGGCCTCGAAGTCCGGCAGCTTGAAGAAGTAGTGCAGCGATTCCTTGAGCACCGGGGTGGCGCCGGAGATCGCCGATTTCGGGTCCTTCAGTTCGGTCGGGGCGTAGGTCGCGCCGCAGGCCTCGCAGTTGTCGCCGTACTGGTCGGCGGTGCCGCACTTCGGGCAGGTGCCCTTGATGAAGCGGTCGGCGAGGAACATCTGCTTTTCCGGGTCGAAGTACTGGGTCACCGGGCGGGTGTCGATGTGCCCGGCGTCGCGCAGTTTCAGGTAGATCGCGCTGGACAGCTCGCGGTTCTCTTCCGAGTGGGTCGAGTGGTAGTTGTCGAAGTCCACCAGGAAGTCGGCGAAGTCGCCCATGTGCTCGGCGCGCACGGCGTCGATCAGTTGCTCGGAGGTGATGCCCTCGCGCTCGGCGCGGAGCATGATCGCCGAACCGTGGGCGTCGTCGGCGCAGACGTAGATGGCCTGGTTGCCACGCATCTTCTGGAAGCGCACCCACATGTCCGTCTGGATGTACTCCAGCATGTGTCCCAGGTGAATGGAACCGTTGGCGTAGGGGAGGGCGCTGGTAACGAGGATCTTGCGTGGTTCGGACATGGGTTCGGCTTATCGGCTGAGAGCTAAACGGATCGGTCACTATAAAGAAGCGGCGGTTTTTTTTCATCCGCGCGCCACTCGGGTAGGATGACCGGCATCGATTCCCCGCTTAACCCTCAGGAAATCCCCCATGTCCGCTATCACTCGCCAAACGGTGGAAGCCACCCTCCGCCAGTACCAGGACCCCTATCTGAACCAGGACCCCGTCAGCGCCGGCTGCCTGCGCGAGGTGGAGATCCAGGGCGACCGCGTGCGGGTGCGCCTGGAACTGGGGTACGCCGCCGGGCTGTTCAGGAACGGCCTGGCGCAAACCCTGCAAATGGCCCTGGAGGCGCTCGACGGCGTCGCTCGCGCCGAGGTCCGGGTCGACTGCGTGATCCAGCCGCACAAGGCACAGCCGCAGGTCGAGGTGATGGGCAACGTGAAGAACATCGTCGCGGTGGCTTCCGGCAAGGGCGGCGTCGGCAAGTCCACCACCGCCGCCAACCTGGCCCTGGCCTTGGCCCGCGAGGGTGCGCGGGTGGGCATCCTCGACGCGGACATCTACGGACCCAGCCAGGGCATCATGTTCGGCCTGCCGGAAGGCACCCGGCCGAAGGTCCGTGAGCAGAAGTGGTTCGAGCCCCTGGAGGCGCACGGGGTGCAGGTGATGTCGATGGCCTTCCTCACCGACGACAGCACGCCGGTGGTCTGGCGCGGGCCGATGGTCTCCGGTGCCCTGATCCAACTGATCACCCAGACCGCCTGGGACAACCTCGACTACCTGGTGGTGGACATGCCGCCGGGCACCGGCGACATCCAGCTGACCCTGGCGCAGAAGGTGCCGGTGGCCGGCGCGGTGATCGTCACCACCCCGCAGGACCTGGCGCTGCTCGACGCGAAGAAGGGCGTGGAGATGTTCCGCAAGGTGAACATCCCGGTGCTCGGCGTGGTGGAGAACATGGCGGTGCATATCTGTTCCAACTGCGGCCATGCCGAGCACCTGTTCGGCGAGGGCGGCGGCGAGAAGCTGGCGGCGCAGTTCGGCGTCGAGCTGCTGGCGTCCATGCCGCTGTCGATCGCCATCCGCACCCAGGCCGACAGCGGCCGGCCGACGGTGATCGCCGACCCGGAAAGCCAACTGGCGATGCTCTACCAGGAAATCGCCCGCCATGTCGGCGCGCGCATCGTTCTCAGCGAGCGGGCCAGCGTCGGCCTGCCGAACATCAGCATCAGCGACGACTGAGGCGCTCGGGCAGCCGTCGGCGACGGCTGCCTTTGCCCTGGGGCGGCGGCCCCGGTAAGATTCGCGATCATTTTTCGCAGCTTTCGACAGGACACCCTCCATGACCATCAAATCGGACAAGTGGATTCGCCGCATGGCTCAGGAGCACGGCATGATCGAGCCGTTCGTCGAGCGCCAGGTGCGCGGCGCGGACGACAGCCGGGTGATTTCCTACGGGGTGTCCAGCTACGGCTACGACGTGCGCTGCGCCGCCGAATTCAAGGTGTTCACCAACATCCATTCGGCGGTGGTCGATCCGAAGAACTTCGACGAGAAAAGCTTCGTCGACATCAACAGCGACGTCTGCATCATCCCGCCGAACTCCTTCGCTCTGGCGCGCACCGTCGAGTACTTCCGCATCCCGCGCGACGTCCTGACCATCTGCCTGGGCAAGAGCACCTACGCGCGTTGCGGCATCATCGTCAACGTCACCCCGCTGGAGCCGGAGTGGGAAGGCCATGTGACCCTCGAGTTCTCCAATACCACCAACCTGCCGGCGAAGATCTACGCCAACGAAGGCGTGGCGCAGATGCTCTTCCTGCAATCCGACGAGGCCTGCGAAGTGTCCTATAAGGACCGTGGCGGCAAATACCAGGGCCAGCGCGGCGTGACCCTGCCAAAAGCCTGACGCCAGAGCGTTTCGACACCGGAAACCGGGCCTGGCGCCCGGTTTTTTCATGCCTTTTCCGCCAACCCCTCGCTGTTCCCCGCCGGCCGCTCTGGCACGCCTTATCGCGGGCGGGCAGGGGCTTATGCGCAGGCGGCCGCCCGTCCTGTGAAATCTGGCAGTTACCGTTAGCTTTCGAATTGGCTAAAAAGTGTTCATCGGCTACGCGTGAACACGGACGCCAATCGTTTGCGCAGGCCGATCTGCAAGACCCACACAAGCCCCTCGCCTGAAGGGGTACGCATCCGCCGTGGCTGGTCCGCGCGGATGGCCGCTGAGTTACTTGTCTGCCGTTCGAACAACAAGAACGAACTCTACGTAATGCCGGGATACCCGTGGCAGCGATAGCTGTTTGCCTGTTCGAAAATTTTTGGGAGGTGTGAAATGCGGCGCGAAAGTCTGTTGGTATCGGTTTGCAAGGGCCTGCGGGTACATGTCGAGCGCGTTGGGCAGGATCCCGGGCGCAGCACGGTGATGCTGGTCAACGGCGCGATGGCGACCACCGCCTCGTTCGCCCGGACCTGCAAGTGCCTGGCCGAACATTTCAACGTGGTGCTGTTCGACCTGCCCTTCGCCGGGCAGTCGCGTCAGCACAACCCGCAGCGCGGGTTGATCACCAAGGACGACGAGGTGGAAATCCTCCTGGCGCTGATCGAGCGCTTCGAGGTCAATCACCTGGTCTCCGCGTCCTGGGGCGGTATCTCCACGCTGCTGGCGCTGTCGCGCAATCCGCGCGGCATCCGCAGCTCGGTGGTGATGGCATTCGCCCCTGGACTGAACCAGGCGATGCTCGACTACGTCGGGCGGGCGCAGGCGCTGATCGAGCTGGACGACAAGTCGGCGATCGGCCATCTGCTCAACGAGACCGTCGGCAAATACCTGCCGCCGCGCCTGAAAGCCAGCAACCATCAGCACATGGCTTCGCTGGCCACCGGCGAATACGAGCAGGCGCGCTTTCACATCGACCAGGTGCTGGCGCTCAACGATCGGGGCTACCTGGCTTGCCTGGAGCGGATCCAGAGCCACGTGCATTTCATCAACGGCAGCTGGGACGAATACACCACCGCCGAGGACGCCCGCCAGTTCCGCGACTACCTGCCGCACTGCAGTTTCTCGCGGGTGGAGGGCACCGGGCATTTCCTCGACCTGGAGTCCAAGCTGGCCGCGGTACGCGTGCACCGCGCCCTGCTCGAGCACCTGCTGAAGCAACCGGAGCCGCAGCGGGCGGAACGCGCGGCGGGATTCCACGAGATGGCCATCGGCTACGCCTGAACCCTTGACCTGCGAAGACCCGGCCTGGCCGGGCTTTGCGGTTGCATAACGCACGGAGTAGCCCCATGCACGCCATCCTCATCGCCATCGGCTCGGCCGGCGACGTATTTCCCTTCATCGGCCTGGCCCGGACCCTGAAATTGCGCGGGCACCGCGTGAGCCTCTGCACCATCCCGGTGTTTCGCGACGCGGTGGAGCAGCACGGCATCGCGTTCGTCCCGCTGAGCGACGAACTGACCTACCGCCGGACCATGGGCGATCCGCGCCTGTGGGACCCCAAGACGTCCTTCGGCGTGCTCTGGCAAGCCATCGCCGGGATGATCGAGCCGGTCTACGAGTACGTCTCGGCGCAGCGCCATGACGACATCGTGGTGGTCGGCTCGCTCTGGGCGCTGGGCGCACGCATCGCTCACGAGAAGTACGGGATTCCCTACCTGTCCACGCAGGTCTCGCCATCGACCTTGCTGTCGGCGCACCTGCCGCCGGTACACCCCAAGTTCAACGTGCCCGAGCAGATGCCGCTGGCGATGCGCAAGCTGCTCTGGCGCTGCATCGAGCGCTTCAAGCTGGATCGCACCTGCGCGCCGGAGATCAACGCGGTGCGCCGCAAGGTCGGCCTGGAAACGCCGGTGAAGCGCATCTTCACCCAATGGATGCATTCGCCGCAGGGCGTGGTCTGCCTGTTCCCGGCCTGGTTCGCGCCACCCCAGCAGGATTGGCCGCAACCCCTGCACATGACCGGCTTCCCGCTGTTCGACGGCAGTATCCCGGGAACCCCGCTCGACGACGAACTGCAACGCTTTCTCGATCAGGGCAACCGGCCGCTGGTGTTCACCCAGGGCTCGACCGAACACCTGCAGGGCGACTTCTACGCCATGGCCCTGCGCGCGCTGGAACGCCTCGGCGCGCGTGGGATCTTCCTCACCGGCGCCGGCCAGGAACCGCTGCGCGGCTTGCCGAACCACGTGCTGCAGCGCGCCTACGCGCCACTGGGAGCCTTGCTGCCATCGTGCGCCGGGCTGGTCCATCCGGGCGGTATCGGCGCCATGAGCCTGGCCTTGGCGGCGGGGGTGCCGCAGGTGCTGCTGCCCTGCGCCCACGACCAGTTCGACAATGCCGAACGGCTGGTCCGGCTCGGCTGCGGGATGCGCCTGGGCGTGCCGTTGCGCGAGCAGGAGTTGCGCGGGGCGCTGTGGCGCTTGCTCGAGGACCCGGCCATGGCGGCGGCCTGTCGGCGTTTCATGGAATTGTCACAACCGCACAGTATCGCTTGCGGTAAAGCGGCCCAGGTGGTCGAACGTTGTCATAGGGAGGGGGATGCGCGATGGCTGAAGGCTGCGTCCTGAACGGTGCTGGCATAACAGATAGGGTTGCCATGATTTTGCCGTATCGGCAAGGCTGCGCGCTTGACAGCGTCATACCCCGGGCCAATTCTGCTGTGATGCATTTTATCGATCAGGGCTTACTGCAATGAGGAATGACGGAGGCTTTTTGCTGTGGTGGGACGGTTTGCGTAGCGAGATGCAGCCGATCCACGACAGCCAGGGCGTGTTCGCCGTCCTGGAAAAGGAAGTGCGGCGCCTGGGCTTCGATTACTACGCCTATGGCGTGCGCCATACGATTCCCTTCACCCGGCCGAAGACCGAGGTCCATGGCACCTATCCCAAGGCCTGGCTGGAGCGATACCAGATGCAGAACTACGGGGCCGTGGATCCGGCGATCCTCAACGGCCTGCGCTCCTCGGAAATGGTGGTCTGGAGCGACAGCCTGTTCGACCAGAGCCGGATGCTCTGGAACGAGGCTCGCGATTGGGGCCTCTGTGTCGGCGCGACCCTGCCGATCCGCGCGCCGAACAATTTGCTCAGCGTGCTTTCCGTGGCGCGCGACCAGCAGAACATCTCCAGCTTCGAGCGCGAGGAAATACGCCTGCGGCTGCGTTGCATGATCGAGTTGCTGACCCAGAAGCTGACCGACCTGGAGCATCCGATGCTGATGTCCAACCCGGTCTGCCTGAGCCATCGCGAACGCGAGATCCTCCAATGGACCGCCGACGGCAAGAGCTCCGGGGAAATCGCCATCATCCTGAGCATCTCCGAGAGCACGGTGAACTTCCACCACAAGAACATCCAGAAGAAGTTCGACGCGCCGAACAAGACGCTGGCTGCCGCCTACGCCGCGGCGCTGGGCCTCATCTGAAGCGCAGGGCGCGCCGGCCGGCGCGCCCTACCAGATCTGGCAGGTTGCCTGCCGTTCATCCTCCTTTAGTCTTCCCCCTCATGTGTGTGCTGGTATGTCCTCCGACTGAGAGGGCCCAGGAGTATCAGGGTAGGGATGCCGCCTTTTTTTCTCGGCCGGCACGACACGGGGACTTGGTCATGATCGAATTGCTCTCTGAATCGCTGGAAGGGCTTTCCGCCGCCATGATCGCCGAGCTGGGACGCTACCGGCATCAGGTCTTCATCGAGAAGCTGGGCTGGGACGTGGTCTCCACCTCCAGGGTCCGCGACCAGGAGTTCGACCAGTTCGACCATCCGCAAACCCGCTACATCGTCGCCATGGGCCGCCAGGGTATCTGCGGTTGTGCCCGCCTGTTGCCGACGACCGACGCCTACCTGCTCAAGGAAGTCTTCGCCTACCTGTGCAGCGAAACCCCGCCCAGCGATCCGTCGGTATGGGAGCTTTCGCGCTACGCCGCCAGCGCGGCGGACGATCCGCAACTGGCGATGAAGATATTCTGGTCCAGCCTGCAATGCGCCTGGTACCTGGGCGCCAGTTCGGTGGTGGCGGTGACCACCACGGCCATGGAGCGCTATTTCGTTCGCAACGGCGTGATCCTCCAGCGCCTCGGCCCGCCGCAGAAGGTCAAGGGCGAGACGCTGGTCGCGATCAGCTTCCCGGCCTACCAGGAGCGCGGCCTGGAGATGCTGCTGCGCTACCACCCGGAATGGCTGCAGGGCGTACCGCTGTCGATGGCGGTGTGAGGTCGTCAGCCATTTCGCGCACTTTTTTCCGCTTCTCCTGCCGCATGCTCGGCCCGCGCCCCGGCGTCATCGGGCGTTCCCCTGCATTCCGGGATTTGGCCGCGGCTGCCGACTTGCGTAGTCTCTCTGCGGTCCGCCATCCCGAGGAGTCGCCATGCCGAAGTCATTCCGCCATCTCGTCCAGGCCCTGGCCTGCCTTGCGCTGCTGGCCAGCGCCAGCCTCCAGGCGCAGGAGAGCCGCCTCGACCGCATCCTCGAAAGCGGCGTGCTGCGCGTCGCCACCACTGGCGACTACAAGCCCTTCAGCTACCGCACGGAAGAGGGCGGTTACGCCGGTTTCGACGTGGACATGGCGCAGCGCCTGGCCGAGAGCCTGGGGGCCAAGCTGGTAGTGGTGCCGACCAGTTGGCCGAACCTGATGCGCGATTTCGCCGACGACCGCTTCGACATCGCCATGAGCGGCATCTCGATCAACCTGGAGCGCCAGCGCCAGGCGTATTTCTCGATTCCCTACCTGCGCGACGGCAAGACGCCGATCACCCTCTGTAGCGAAGAAGCGCGTTTCCAGACCCTGGAGCAGATCGACCAGCCGGGCGTGACGGCCATCGTCAACCCCGGCGGCACCAACGAGAAGTTCGCCCGGGCGAACCTGAAGAAGGCCCGGATCCTGGTGCATCCGGACAACGTGACGATCTTCCAGCAGATCGTCGACGGCAAGGCCGACCTGATGATGACCGACGCCATCGAGGCCCGCCTGCAGTCGCGTCTGCACCCGGAACTCTGCGCCGTGCATCCGCAGCAACCCTTCGACTTCGCCGAGAAGGCCTACCTGCTGCCGCGCGACGAGGCCTTCAAGCGCTACGTCGACCAGTGGCTGCACATCGCCGAGCAGAGCGGCTTGTTGCGCCAGCGCATGGAGCACTGGCTCGAATACCGCTGGCCCACCGCGCACGGCAAGTAATACAGGGCCCGCGCGGCCTTCCTTGGCGGCGGCAAAAACGTTATGGTCGGCGCCCCATCCTGGTGCCTGGTCCATGCGTTATCTACTGTTCGTCACCGTCCTCTGGGCGTTCTCCTTCAACCTGATCGGCGAGTACCTCGCCGGCCAGGTCGACAGCTACTTCGCCGTGCTTACCCGGGTCCTTCTCGCTGGCCTGGTGTTTCTCCCGCTGACCCGCTGGCGCGGCGTCGAACCGCGTTTCGTCGGCGGGGTGATGCTGGTCGGCGCGCTGCAGTTCGGCATCACCTACGTCTGCCTGTACCTGAGCTTCAACGTGCTGACGGTGCCCGAGGTGCTGCTGTTCACCGTGCTGACGCCGGTCCACGTGGCCCTGTTCGACGACCTGCTCAACCGCCGCTTCAACTTCTGGGCCCTGGCCGCCGCGCTGGTGGCGGTGCTGGGCGCGGCGATCATCCGCTACGACGGGATCACCGGCGAGTTCCTCCAGGGCTTCCTGCTGCTGCAACTGGCCAACGCCACCTTCGCCGCCGGCCAGGTGCTGTACAAGCGCCTGGTGCGCAAGTACCCGTCCGAGCTGCCGCAGCGCCAGCGCTTCGGTTATTTCTTCGTTGGCGCGCTGCTGGTGGCGTTGCCTGCCTGGCTGCTGTTCGGCGATCCGCAGCGCCTGCCGGCCGGCGAGCTGCAATGGGGCGTACTGGTATGGATGGGGCTGCTGGCCACCGCCCTCGGCCAGTTCTGGTGGAACAAGGGCGCCACCGAGGTGGACGCCGGTACCCTGGCGGTGATGAACAACCTGCACGTGCCGGTCGGGTTGCTGCTCAACCTGCTGATCTGGAACCAGCACGCCGACCTGCCGCGCCTGGCCCTGGGCGGCGCGGTGATCGTCGCTTCGCTGTGGGTCAACCGGCTCGGCCGGCGCGAGGTGCGTGCATGAGGATTTCCGGACAGGGCGTGCTGCTGTCGCTGGCCGCCTCGGTGCTGTTCGTTACCCTGCCGGGCTACGTCCACCTGCTGGAGCCGCTGGACAGCCTGCAGGTGGTGGCGCATCGGGTGGTCTGGTCGATCCCGATGGTATTCCTGCTGGTCGTCGCCACCCGCCAGTGGCCGACCCTGCGCGCCGCCTGGTGCCGGCTGTTCGCCGAGCCCTGGCTGCTGGCCTGCTTCCCGCTGACCGCGGCGATGATGCTGCTGCAATGGGGCATCTTCATCTGGGCGCCGTTGGCCGGGAAAACCCTTGAACTGTCGCTGGGCTACTTCCTCCTGCCGCTGGTGATGGTGCTGGTGGGGCGGGTGTTCTACGGCGAGCGCCTGACGCCGCTGCAGGCTATCGCCGTGGCCTGCGCGCTGGCCGGGGTGCTCCACGAGTTCTGGCTGACCCGCGCGTTCTCCTGGGTCTCCCTGGTCACCGCGCTGGGCTATCCCCCGTACTTCATGCTGCGGCGCAGGATGGGCGTGGACGCGCTGTCCGGGTTCGTCTTCGAGATGCTCTTCCTGCTGCCGCTGGCGTTGGCCGCGCTGTACTGGCTGGGCGACGAGAGCCAGGCCTTCCGCGAGGCGCCGCGCCTGTGGCTGCTGCTGCCGATGCTGGGGCTGATCAGCGCCCTGGCCTTCGGCGCGATGATGGCTTCCAGCCGGCTGCTGCCGATGGGGCTGTTCGGGATTCTCAGCTACGTCGAACCGGTGCTGCTGTTCCTGGTGGCGGTACTGTTCCTCGGCGAGGCGTTCCGTCCCGAGCAGCTATGGACCTACGCGCCGATCTGGCTGGCGGTGCTGTTGACCGGCTGGGACAGCGCGCGCCTGCTGAGGAAACAGGCGCGGCGGGGCATCTGAGCGAGCCGCAGGCGCCGGAATCAGCGCTTGCGGGTGCTTTCGACCTGGGCGAGGGTGGTCGGCAGGATGCGCTTGCCGGCCAGGTAGTGGCGTTTCCAGTAGCTGCTGTTGAGGTCGGAGACGCGGACCTTCTTGCCGCGCCGCGGCGCATGCACGAAGCGGTCGTTGCCGACGTAGATGCCGACGTGGTCGACGCTGCGGCTGCGGATCCGGAAGAACACCAGGTCGCCCGGTTGCAGCTTGCCGCGGGAGACCTTGTTGTTGTCCATGTTGTAGATGGCGCGGGCGGTCCGCGGCAGGTCGACGTCGTCGACGTCCTGGAACACATAGTTGACCAGGCCGCTGCAATCGAAGCCTTTCTTCGGCGTGGTGCCGCCCCAGCGGTAGGGGGTGCCGATCATGCTGAAGGCGCGGTCGGTGACTTCGGAAGCGGCGGCCGCGACCACCGAGCGGTTGGCGGACTGGCGGGTGCTGACGACCCGGCTGGGCGACAGGGTGGAATTCTTCGACGGCTTGAAGGTGTGGGTGACCTGGTTGGAAGCCAGGCTGGGCGTCGAGAGGGCGGCCAGAAGGGCCGCGAAGCCTACAGACAGGCATGTCAAAAAGGGTGAACGCATTTCGGCATGTCTTCGCGTGCGTGAATAACGGTCCAGGCTTCCGCTGGTTCGTGGTTACTCTCTGTTCATCGGAGTGTCTTCTGGGTGACCGGAACGAGCCCTCCTGACTCTTCCGACCAGGCCGTCAAACGAAACGGCCAACTGCTTCCGGGCCTGGATGCATTCAGGTTGTCCCGGCGATAACGGGCTTCACGAAGGAAAATCGGGGACTCATCGGCGTTCCCAGCGTATTCCCCTACGAAAGCGGCGGCTATTGTGACCTATTTTGACGCCGGCCTTCTGACCATTCGTCGAATGATCGGTTCCGGATGTGACGCGCCGGTTTCGCCGTGCAAGTGGCGATACTTGCGGGTCCGGCAATGACCTGTTGTTCGCCGTGGCCTTGGAAAGCCTCTGCGCCGGGGGTATGTTCGTGTTCCCCGTACCCGAGTGAAGCCCGTAGAAGCGAGTCCAGATATGACCGAAACAGCCAAGCGTCCCTTGTACGTTCCCCATGCCGGCCCATCGCTGCTGGAGATGCCGCTGCTGAACAAAGGCAGCGCGTTCAGTACCCAGGAACGCATCGATTTCAACCTGCAGGGCCTGCTGCCGCACAACATCGAGACCATCGAGGAGCAGACCGAGCGCGCCTACAGCCAGTACAACCTGTGCAACACCGATCTGGACCGCCACATCTTCCTGCGCTCGATCCAGGACAACAACGAGACCCTGTTCTTCCGCCTGCTCGAGGAGCACCTGGAAGAAATGATGCCGATCATCTACACCCCCACGGTCGGCCAGGCCTGCCAGGAGTTCTCGAAGATCTACCGGACCCACCGCGGCCTGTTCATCTCCTACCCGGACCGCGAGCGGATCGACGACATCCTGCGCAGCGCCACCAAGAACAACGTGAAGATCGTGGTGGTCACCGACAGCGAGCGGATCCTCGGCCTCGGCGACCAGGGCATCGGCGGGATGGGCATCCCGATCGGCAAGCTGTCGCTGTACACCGCCTGCGGCGGTATCAGCCCGGCCTACACCCTGCCGGTGGTGCTGGACGTCGGCACCAACAACCCGGACCTGCTCAACGACCCGATGTACATGGGCTGGCGCCACGAGCGGGTGAGCGGGGCGCAGTACGAGGAGTTCGTCGACCTGTTCATCCAGGCGATCAAGCGCCGCTGGCCCAACGTCCTGCTGCAATTCGAGGACTTCGCCCAGACCAATGCCATGCCGTTGCTGGAGCGCTACAAGGACGAGCTGTGCTGCTTCAACGACGACATCCAGGGCACCGCCGCGGTGGCCGTGGGCACCCTGCTGGCGGCTTGCAAGGCCAAGGGCGAGAAGCTCAGCGAGCAGACCGTGACCTTCGTCGGCGCCGGCTCCGCCGGTTGCGGCATCGCCGAACAGATCATCGCCGCCATGCAACTGGAGGGCCTGGACGAGGCCCAGGCGCGTCGGCGCATCTTCATGGTCGACCGCTGGGGCCTGCTCACCGACGACATGAGCAACCTGCTCGACTTCCAGCACCGCCTGGCGCAGAAGCGCGCCGATCTCGGTGCCTGGGGCGGCCAGCAGGGCGACGACCTGGCGTTGCTGGAAGTGATCCGCAATGCCCGGCCGACGGTGCTGATCGGCGTCTCCGGGCAGCGCGGGCTGTTTTCCGAAGAGGTCATCCGTGAGCTGCACAGCCATTGCAAGCAGCCGCTGGTGATGCCGCTGTCCAACCCGACCTCGCGGGTCGAGGCGACTCCGCAGGAAATCCTCAACTGGACCGACGGCCAGGCGCTGGTCGCCACCGGTAGCCCGTTCCAACCGGTGCAGGTGGGCGACAAGCGGATTCCCATCGCCCAGTGCAACAACGCCTATATCTTCCCCGGCATCGGCCTGGGGGTGATCGCCGCGCGGGCCAACCGGGTCACCGAAGGCATGCTGATGGCCGCGGCCAACGCCCTGGCCAACTGCTCGCCGATCGTTACCCAGGGCGAGGGCGCCGTGTTGCCGGCGCTGGGCGACATCCGCGAGGTCAGCAAGCGCATCGCCGTCGCCGTGGCCAAGCAGGCCCAGGCCGAGGGCAAGGCCCTGCATACCAGCGACGAGGTACTGAACGACGCCATCGAGGCGAACTTCTGGTTCCCGCGCTACCGTGCCTACCGCCGGACTTCGTTCTGAGGCTCAGCCGCAGGCTGCGCACGGGGGAGAGGCGTTAACCGCCGATATTCCGCGCGATCGGTGCGAGAACGCGAAAAGGCCACCCCGAGGTGGCCTTTTTCGTTAACGGTAGCGCTAGCGCTAGCGCACATGATCGGGGCGCGTCCGGTGTTCGGCCTGGGTTTCCGGGTTTTCCGCCGCGCGCCGCGCCAGGGCCGGCAGGACATGATCGCGCAGCAGCGGCGCGAGATTGTCCGGCTGCGCTTGGCCGGGGACCAGCCAGGCCAGTTCCTCCAGCTCCGCCTGCGCACAGACGGCGTGGGGCAAGCGGGCGACGTAGATATCGGCATCGACGCGGGTGTTCGCCTCGTTGGCCGCCGGCGCCTGGAAGCTGCCGAGGTGCTCGAAGGTCGAGGCGCCCATCGGCAGGCGCAGTTCCTCCAGCAGTTCGCGCTGTAGCGCGGCGAGGGGCGTTTCGCCCGGCTCGCGCTTGCCGCCCGGGAGCATGAAGGCCTGGGTGCCGCGCTTGCGCACCAGCAACAGGTTGCCCTGGTCGTCGAACAGGCAGGCGGCGGAAATGCTCAGCAGGTTGTCGGTCATTGCGGGTCGTCCTCGGCGATCACCTGGTAGCGCATCTGTACGATGCCGCTGTTGTAGCCATGTTGTTCCAGCAGTTGCAGGCGCCGCTCGCGGCCGCCGGCGAACAGCGGGATGCCGGCGCCGAGCAGCTGCGGAATGACGCTGACGATCACCTCGTCGAGCAGCCCGGCCGCCAGGCAACTACCGGCGAGGCTGCCGCCGCCGGCCAGCCAGACCCGCCGGCAGCCCTGTTCGCCGAGGCGTGCGAGGCCTTCCTGGGGCGTGCCATGGCGCAACTCGACGCCTTCCACCGCGCTCTCCCGGGGATTGCGGGTGAGCACCTGGCAGGGCTTGCCCGGATACGGCCAGTCGCCGAAGCCGCGCACGATATCGTAGGTGCCGCGGCCCATCAGCAGCCCGTCGATGCCCTGGTAGAAGCCGTTGTAGCCATGGTCGTTGCCGCCCTCGGCGAAACGGTCGAGCCAGTCGACGCTACCGTCGGGACGGGCGATGAAGCCGTCCAGGCTGGTGGCGACGTAGTAGATCAGGTGCGGTTTCATGGACGGCGCTCCCCTCGCTTCAGACAGTGGCTTCGTCGCTGCGGCTCGGTGCGGCCAACGCCTCGAACGAACGGGCCTCGGCGTCACGCCCTTCGAGCATGCCCTGCAGCCCCTGGCGCAGGTCCTGGCCGCTGGGTTGCTGGTAGGCGCCGAGGCCGAACTCCGGCATCACCGCCAGCAGGTAGTCGAACACGTCGCCCTGGATGCGCTCGTAGTCGACCCAGGCGGTGGTGCGGGTGAAGCAGTATATCTCCAGCGGGATGCCCTGGGCGGTCGGCTGCAACTGGCGGACCATGCAGGTCATGTGCGGATGGATGTCCGGATGGTTCTGCAGGTAGGCGAGGGCGTAGGCGCGGAACGTACCGATGTTGGTCAGCCGGCGGCGGTTGGCGGCCAGCGGGGCGACCCCGCCGTTGGCGGCATTCCACTCCTGCAACTCGGTCTGCTTGCGGGCCATGTATTCGGTGAGCAGGCGCACCTGGCTCAGGCGCCGCTCTTCCTTCTCGTCGAGGAAACGCACCTGGCTGGAGTCGACGTAGATCGCCCGCTTGATCCGCCGTCCGCCGGACTGCTGCATGCCGCGCCAGTTCTTGAACGACTCCGACATCAGGCGCCAGGTCGGCACCGAGACGATGGTCTTGTCGAAGTTCTGCACCTTCACGGTGTACAGGGTGATGTCCACCACGTCGCCGTCGGCGCCGACCTGCGGCATCTCGATCCAGTCGCCGACTCGCAGCATGTCGTTGCTGGTGAGCTGCACGCTGGCGACGAAGGACATCAGGGTGTCCTTGTAGACCAGCAGGAGGACCGCCGACATCGCGCCGAGGCCGGACAGCAGCAGGAGCGGCGAGCGGTCGATGATGATCGAGACGATGATGATCGCGCCGAACACGAACACGGCGATCTTCGCCAGTTGCACGTAGCCCTTGATCGAGCGGGTGCGGGCGTGCTCGGTACGCGCGTAGATGTCCAGCAGGGCATTCAGCAGCGCGGTGAGGGCGAGGATCAGGAACAGCACGGTGAAGGCCAGTGCCAGGTTGCCGAGGAAGTGCGCGGCCTTGTCCGGCATCTCCGGGATCCACGGCAGGCCGAATTGCACCAGCAGCGAGGGCGTGGTTTGCGCCAGGCGCTGGAACACCTTGTTGCGGATCAGGTCGCCGAGCCAGTGCAGCGCGGGCTGGCGGGCGAGCAGGTTGGCGGCGTAGAGGACGATGTAGCGGGCCACCCGGCCGAGGATCAGGGCGCCCACCAGCAGCAGGCCGAAGGCCAGGCCGGCGTGCAGGATAGGGTGTTGGTCGAGCGCCGACCAGTACCCGGAGAGCTGGTCGAGAAGGGATGTGGAGTCCATGGACAGGCGACTTCCTTTGTAGCGGGCGGGGGGACGGGCCGGCCCCGCGGTTGAACGGAGATCCCGACGCGGGGGCCGGGAACGCACAAAGGAACCAAGAGTGCCCCATCGGGCGCCGGATCGCATCCCCGACGTGTCTACAAAGGTTTTCCGCCGACGCGCGGGCTCAGCCGGCAAGCTCCTCCAGGGTGCGCCCGCGGGTCTCGATGCCGAAGGCCCAGACCACCAGGGCGGCGACGCCGAAACAGAGGGCGCCGAGGGTGAACACCCCGCCCTGGCCGGTGAGCGGCAGGACCAGCCCGGTGACCAGCGGGCCGAGCAGCGAGCCGATCCGCCCGACCGCCGAGGCGAAGCCCGAGCCGGTGGCGCGCGCGGAGGTCGGATAGAGTTCCGGGGTATAGGTGTAGAGCACCGCCCACATGCCGAACAGGAAGAACTGCATGGCCAGGCCGAAGCCGATCAGCAGCGCCAGGCTGCCGCCGAACACCGCGGTCTGGCCGTAGGCGTAGGCCATCGCGCCGCCGCCGAGGAGCATCAGCACGCAGCTCGGCTTGCGGCCCCAGCTTTCCACCAGCCAGGCCGCGCAGAGGAAGCCGGGTATCCCGGCCAGCGAAATCAGCACCGTGTAGTACACCGACTGGGTGACGGCGAAGCCGGATTGCTGGAGCAGCGCGCTGAGCCAGGAGGTCAGGCCGTAGAAACCGAGCAGGGCGAAGAACCACAGGCCCCAGACGGTCAGGGTGCGGCGCCGGTAGGCTGGCGACCAGAGCTCGGCGAAGGCGCTGAAGAAGCCCGGACGGCTGCGTTCCCGCTGCGGCTGGCGCAGCGGCGGCGGCAGTTCGGTCAGGCCCAGCGAACGCATCACCCGTGCTTCTATGTCGCGCAATACCCGGTCCGCCTGTTCGCGCCGGCCGGCCTGCTCCAGCCAGCGCGGCGACTCGGGAATCAGGAAGCGGATGGCGAGGACGAACACCGCCGGCAGCGCCAGCACCAGGAAAATGCTGCGCCAGCCGGTCAGCGGCAGCAGGAAGTAGGACAGGCAGCCGGCAGCGACGAAGCCCAGCGGCCAGAAGCCGTCCATCAGCGCAATGTACTTGCCGCGGCGGCTGGCCGGGATCATCTCCGACAGCAGCGACTGGGCGATGGGAAACTCCATCCCCATGCCGATCCCCAGCAATACCCGGTAGAAGGTCAGGCTGTCGAGGTCGCCGGCGGTGGAGCACAGGTAGCTGGCCAGGCCCCAGAGCACGATGCTGGCCTGGAATACCGGCTTGCGCCCGAAGCGGTCGGCGAGCATGCCCGACAGGGCCGCGCCGATCACCATGCCGAAGAAGCTCGAGCTGGCCAGCAGCCCGGCCTGCGCCGAGTCGAGCCCGAACTCGGCTTTGATCGAGCCGAGCAGGAAGGTCATCATCGCCAGGTCCATCGAGTCGAAGAAGAACGCCAGCGCGATGATCACGAAGACCAGTCGGTGATATGGACTCAGCGGCAGCCGTTCGAGGCGTTCGGCGGCGGATGCGGGCGCGTCGGGCATGACCTGGTTCCTCTGGGCGGCGGGCGTCGAACGAGTCTGCGATCGCCGCCCGCGCCGTGCTTGCCTGGCGGCGACCCGGCGTCGAGCCGATTGCGACGCCGGCACTGGCCGTCGTGCCGCGCGAATAAAGCCTGCGCGCCGGCGCGGCAACCGTTAGGCTATGCACCTGTCCATTTTCACGTGCAATGCCGAGGTCTCCCTTGTTCAGCCAATTTCCCCTCCACGAACGCCTGCTGAAGGCACTGGAAAGCCTGTCCTTCAGCGAGCCGACGCCGGTCCAGGCCGCGGCCATTCCCAAGGCGCTGGAGGGGCACGACCTGCGGGTCACGGCGCAGACCGGCAGCGGCAAGACCGCGGCCTTCCTGCTGCCGCTGCTGCACCGCCTGCTGGCCGAGGACAAGCCGCGCTCCCTGGCGCGCGCGCTGATCCTCCTGCCGACCCGCGAGCTGGCCCAGCAGACCCTCAAGGAAGTCGAGCGCTTCGCCCAGTTCACCTTCATCAAGGCCTGCCTGATCACTGGTGGCGAGGACTTCAAGGTGCAGGGCGCGCGCCTGCGCAAGAACCCGGAGATCATCATCGGCACCCCCGGCCGCCTGCTCGAGCAGCGCAACGCCGGCAACCTGCCGTTGCAGGACATCGAGGTGCTGGTGCTGGACGAGGCCGACCGCATGCTCGACATGGGCTTCGCCGACGACGTGCTGGCCCTGGCCAATGCCTGCCCGGCCGAGCGCCAGACCCTGCTGTTCTCCGCCACCCACAGCGGCGCCGGGTTGAACAAGGTGATCGCCGAGGTGCTGCGCGAGCCGCAAGTGCTGCGCCTGAACCAGGTCGGCGAGCTGAACGAGAATGTCCGCCAGCAGGTCATCACCGCCGACGACGTGGCGCACAAGGAACAGTTGCTGCAATGGCTGCTGAGCAACGAGACCTACACCAAGGCCATCGTCTTCACCAATACCCGGGTCTCCGCCGATCGCCTGACCGGGCGGCTGATCGCCAACCAGCACAAGGTCTTCGTCCTGCATGGCGAGAAGGACCAGAAGGACCGCAAGCTGGCCATCGAGCGCCTGAAGCAGGGCGCGGTGAAGATCCTCGTCGCCACCGACGTCGCCGCACGCGGCCTGGACGTCGAAGGCCTGGACCTGGTGATCAACTTTGACATGCCGCGCAGCGGCGACGAGTACGTGCACCGCATCGGCCGGACCGGTCGCGCCGGCGCCGAGGGCCTGGCGATCTCGCTGATCTGCCATGGCGACTGGAACCTGATGTCGAGCGTCGAACGCTACCTCAAGCAGAACTTCGAACGACGCAACATCAAGGAACTGAAGGCCGCCTACCAGGGGCCGAAGAAACTCAAGGCGTCGGGCAAGGCCGCCGGCAGCAAGAAGAAAAAGCAGGACAGGAAGGGCGCCGCCGCCAAGCCCGCGGCCAAGCGCAAGCCCGCCGCGCGGCCGAAGGCCGGGCCGTCGGCGGTGGTCAGCGCCGACGGCATGGCGCCGCTCAAGCGCAAGAAGCCGACGGCGGAGTGATCGCGCGCCGCCGACCGCTTCGGAGGGCGGATAACCGTTTGCTGTTATCCGCCGCGCCGGCGTTGGATGGCGGATAACGCCGCTGGCGCTGTCCGCCCCGGGGGACTGCCTGGCCCCGTTCTCAGCTCCCCGCCGTCGCGCCCGCCTCGTCGTTGGCCGGCGGCGTGGCGCTCTTCACCAGCGGCGTATCGTAGCTGCTGGCCTCGTAGCTCACGCAATGGCGGATCTGCGGCGGACCGTCGCCGGCATGCAGGGCGGTGACGTTGTCGATGACGATCTTGTCGGCCAGGGTCATGCGGTCGAGCATGCGCAGGTGCTGGATCCAGTTGTCCACCAGGAACAGTTCCTGCCAGACCTCCGGGTTGCTCACGTCGCGGAACAGCGACCAGCGCTCCGCGCCGTTGCGCAGGCGCAGGCGGCGCAGCGGCTGGGCGGCGCGAACGAAGTCGCGGGTGCGCTCGGC
The DNA here is from genome assembly GCF_056782835.1 of Pseudomonas sp. 20-5. NCBI lineage: Bacteria > Pseudomonadati > Pseudomonadota > Gammaproteobacteria > Pseudomonadales > Pseudomonadaceae > Pseudomonas > Pseudomonas sp. 20-5. The sequence continues at coordinate 1,627,841 of NZ_CM165584.1, forward strand.
GGGAATCCGGTATTCGATGGAGACCAGCACCATGCCCCGCCGCGTGTTGAAGACGAAGCTCGGCTGCCCGGGCATGCTCGCCGGCGCGCGGGAAATACTGGCGGCGTCCATTTCCGGCAGGCGCGAGTTGTACAGGAGGATCACCGAGGCCAGCAGCAGGCAGCCGGCGGCCAGCAGCGCGCCGTGCACGGTCATGGTCTCGGCGAGATGGCCCCAGAGGAACGAACCCAGCGCCAGGCCACCGTACAGCGCGGTCTGGTACAGCGCCAGGGCGCGCGCCTTGATCCAGTCGGGGACGAGGATCTGCACCGCCGAGTTGTAGGTGGCGAGGGCGCCGATCCAGCAGCCGCCACCGAGGATCAGCACCGGGAACAGGACCCAGAGGTTGTCCACCAGGCCGAGGGTCAGCAGGATCAGCGCCAGGGTGAAGCCGGCCAGGCTGATCAGCCGGCTGCTGCCGATCCGCTGGCGCAGACGCGAGACCTGGGTGCTGCCGAGGATCGCGCCGAGGCCGAGGGCGCCGAGCATGTAGCCGTAGATCGCCGCGTCGCCGTCCGGGTTGCGGTGCGCCAGCAGCGGCAGCAGGGCCCAGACCGCGCTGGCGGAGAGGCCGAAGGCGAAGGAGCGCATCATCACCAGGCGGGTGACGGTTGAGTACTGGGTGAAGCGCAGCGCCGCGGTGACGCCTTCGAGGATGCCTTCCGGCGGCAGGCTGCGCTTGGGCACGTCGCGCCGCCACTGCCAGATCGCCCAGATCAGGGCCATGTAGCAGAAGCTGTTGAACAGGAACACCCAGGCCGGTCCCACCGCGCTCAGCAGCAGGCCGCCGAGGGCCGGGCCGGCGGCGCGGGCGACGTTGTAGTTGACGCTGTTGAGCAGCACCGCGTCGCTGACCATGCGCGCCGGCACCTGCTCGTTGACCGCCGCCTGCCAGGCCGGGATGGTCACCGAGCCGCCGAGGGAGATCCAGAGGATGGAGATGATCAGCAGCACCGGGTCGAGGTAGCCGAGGAAGGCCAGCAGGGTGGCGAACATCGCTCCGGTCATCTCGAAGCTGAGCCCCCAGAGCATGATCTTGCGCCGGTCGTGGTTGTCGGCGATGACCCCGGAGAGGATCGACAGCAGCACCAGCGGCAGTGCCGCGGCGACCTGGATCATCGCCACCATCAGCGGGCTGGCGTGGGCGTCGGTGACCACCCAGGCGGCGGCCACCGACTGGGCCCAGGTGCCGAGGTTGGCGAACAGGTTGCAGATCCAGATGATGCGGAAGGCCTGGATCGAGAACGGCGCCCAGGTGCCGGTGCGTTCTGGCTTGGCCGCTTGGCCTTCGGGTTTGAGGGGCAGGTCGTGCTTGGGCGAAACGGACTGGAGCATCAGATGGGTGCCTTGTATCAGCGTGCCTGATGTCGGGAAAGTCTAGCCGCCTGGCGCCTGGGCGCCATTGATGGCGGTCATGGGGCCGGCCCGGCGTGGATAGACATTGGTCCGATGGCGCTATCGGAGAGTTCCGATGTCCAGGCAGGACAGTGCCCTGGGTGTCCCGCATTGGTAGGCTTGCCGGCACCGAGTCGAGACAAGAGCGAAAAGCCGATGAAGTTGCTGTTGCGTTGCCTGCTGCTGGGGGCGTGGGTCGTCTCGCCGAGCCTGTGGGCCTGGTCCAACCATACGGTGGGCAGCTACCTGGCATTGCGCGAGCTGGCGGCCATCCGCGAGGCGCCGGAAGTCGAGGTGGAGTCGCTGGAGGCGTTCCTCGCCGCCGAGCGCGGCGGACTGGCCGCCCTGCTGGACGAGCAGGAAGCCTACGCCCGAGCGCATATCGGCAACTACCCGGCGCGTCCGGACGCCCTGCGCTTCGCTGCCGAGGGCGAGGCCGGCGACTTGCGTCAGGCGTTCCTCGCGGCGCTGCGGGTCAACCCGGAGATCCGCCTGGCGCTGGCGCTCCAGCCGCTTCCCGGGCAGGACCAGCCGCAGCGCCCGCACCTCAAGCCACAGGAGGTGCTGGTGTTCCAGAACCTCTCGCCGTGGACCGCTTGGCGTTTCATCCGCCTGGAGCCCGGCGAGCGAGTCGCGCCCCTGGCAGTGCTGGCCACCGCCGCCGACGAACCGGACTACGGCCACGACATCAACCTGTTCAGCGACAACCCCGGCGAAGCCGGCCAGCGCTACGGCTTCGGCACCCAGCCATTCGGCGACCCGCGCTTCGAGTTCAGCTCCCAGGCGCCGTTCCACATGGGCTTCTATCACGAGGCGGCGGTGATCTACAGCGGCGCGCCGTTCCTCGCCCGGGCCTGGCCGGAATGGCGTGCCTACCAGTACTTCGGCCTGTCCCGCTTCGCCTTCGCCAACGGTCATCCCTACTGGGGCTACCGGTTCCTTGGCTGGGGCATGCACTACATCCAGGACATCACCCAGCCCTACCACTCCACGCCGCTGCCCGGTGCCAGCCTGGCGGCGATGCTACAGATGGAGGGCAAGGCATTGCTCGGCTACCCGGAGGAAAAACAGGCGGCCATCGAGCGTGTCGCGAACCGCCATACCGCGGTGGAGAAATACCAGTTCGACTGGCTGCGCCAACTGCTCCGCGACGGCCGCCCGCAGCCGATGCTCGACGCCTACGCCGACACCCGCCGCGACGGTGCCTATCCGGCCTATTCGCCGACCTACTTGCGCGAGGTGGTGGCCGCCGAGTCGAACGCCCACGCCGCGGCCTTCGACGCCGCCATCGGCGAATGGCTGGCCGCCCGCCCGGCCTCCGCCGCGCAGGACTTCAGCGAGAGCAACCAGCCACGCCCCGAGGCCCACGACAATGCGGGGCTGAACGCGCAACTGATCGAACTGATCGGGCATTTCGGCGCGCATAGCCGGAACATCGCCAGGGCGGCGTTGGAGACGGAGGAGGGTGGGGCGAAGGAGTGAGGGGGCGGCGGATAAGCGGCGGATAACCGCGAGCGGTTATTCGCCCTACGGAGCGGGGGCACTGTCCGGCGTTTCCGGGGCGTGTAGGGCGGATAACGCCATGGGCGTTATCCGCCGATGTCGCGGATGAGCGGCGGATGACCGCGAGCGGTTATTCGCCCTACGGAGCAGGGGCGCTGTCCGGCTTTTTCGGGGTGTGTAGGGCGAATAACGCCATGGGCGTTATCCGCCGATGTCGCGGATGAGCGGCGGATGACCGCGAGCGGTTATTCGCCCTACGGAGCGGGGACGCTGTCCGGCGTTTCCGGGGTGTGCAGGGCGAATAACGCCATGGGCGTTATCCGCCGATGTCGCGGATGAGCGGCGGATGACCGCGAGCGGCTATTCGCCCTGCGGAGCAGGGGCGCTGTCCGGCGTTTCCGGGGTGTGCAGGGCGGCGAACCCGCCCCGCCAGGCGGGGCGATGCCGAGACTCAGTCGCGCAACAGCTCCGCAGGCACCTCGCTGCGCAACATCAACTGGCACTGCTGGCTCTCCGGGTCGAACAGGATCACCGCCTCGCCCCGCCGCAAGGCATGCCGGGCGCGTTCTACACGCACGTCCAGCGGGGTCTCGTCGCCATTGTCGGTGCCTTCGCGGGTGACGAAGTCTTCCAGCAGGTTGTTCAGGGTGTCGGCTTCGAGCAGGTCGTGGGGGATCAGCATTGGCGGTACTCCGGGATGGCGGCGAATGCTAGCGCGACGCATCGCGCACTGTCATGCCTGTCGCGAAGGCTGGCCGAGCAGGCGTTCGAGGGTGGCATAGAGTTCCGCCCGGTCCACCGGCTTGCCGAGGTAGGCGTCCATGCCAGCCTCGATTCCGGCCCGGCGGTGTTCGTCGAGGATGTGCGCGGTCAGGGCGACGATCGGTACGCGTGGCCAGCCCTGGGCACGCTCCTCCCGGCGGATCAGGCGGGTCGCCTCGAAGCCGTCCATTTCCGGCATCTCGCCATCCATCAGGATCAACTGGATGCCGTTCGGATCGCGCAGGTACTCGTCCAGCGCGAGCCGTCCGTTGCCGGCCAGGCGCACCGCGTAGCCGCGCTTGGCGAGGAAGCCGCGCACCACCAGCTGGTTCACCGGGTTGTCCTCGGCGACCAGGATGCATGGGGCGTCCAGGCGTTCGTCCGGGGCCGCCTCGCTGCTCCGCCCTGGCTGTCGGCGCCGCTCCCGGTACAGTTCCAGCAGGGCTTCGCGCAGGGCCTTCACCGCCACCGGCTGGGCCAGGGCCAGCAGGCGCAGGCCTTCGTGCGGCGGCAGGTCCTGGCAGTGCTGCGGCGGGCATAGCAGGAGGATGCGCTGGCCTTGCTCCAGTTGCGCATAGAGGGTGTCCAGCCAGATCGACGGCGGCCCCGGCCAGGGCGCCGCCAGGACCAGCAGGGGCGGTGCGCTGAAGTCCTCCAGGTAGGCGTTCAGCCGTCTCGGCTGCAGGCAGCGTTCGACCCGCAGTCCCCAACGCTCCAGCAATGCCTGCAGGCAGTCCAGGGTCAGGTTGTCCTCGCTGGCCAGCAGGGCCGGGCGGTGTTGCAGCAGTTGCGCCAGTTCGTCCGCTTCGCCGGCGTCGAGGGCGGGGCTGAGCGGCAGGTCGACGCTGAACCGGGTGCCCTTGCCCGGCTCGCTGCTCACCTCGATGCGCCCGCCCATCATCTGCACCAGCTCGCGGCTGATCGCCAGGCCCAGGCCGCTGCCGCCGTAGCGGCGGGTGGTGCTGGAGTCGGCCTGGGAGAAGGATTCGAACAGGGTCTTCTGCGCCTGGGCGGATATCCCGATGCCGCTGTCGCTGACGCTGTACAGCAGGCGCTCGCGTCCGCCCTCGTCGAAGCGCCGCTGCACGCGCACGGCGACATGGCCTTCGGCGGTGAACTTGAGGGCATTGCTGAGCAGGTTCATCAGTACCTGGCGTAACCGCGTCGGGTCGCCGTTGAGGCGGCGCGGCACGCCCCTGTCCAGGCCGAGATGCAGGCGCAGGCGTTTTTCCACGGCCTGGGCGCTGAACAGCGCCAGGGTGTCGGAGAGCAGCTCCTCAAGGTCGAAGTCGATGCGCTCCAGGTGCAGCTTGCCGGACTCGATGCGAGCGTAGTCGAGGATATCGTTGATCACCGACATCAGCGCGCTGCCGGAGCTGGCGATGGTCTCCACGTAGGCCGCCTGGCCGCGGTCCAGCGGGGTGTCGCGGAGCAGTTGCAGCATGCCCAGCACGCCGTTCAGCGGGGTGCGAATCTCATGGCTCATCTTCGCCAGGAAGCGGCTCTTCGCCTCGTTCTCCACCCGCGCCTGCTCGGCCGCCTGGCGCGAGCGGAAGCCTTCCTCCTTGAGCGCATTGATGCGGTCGGCGAGGCCGATGGACAGGGTCACCAGTTCCACGGTCATGCCGATCTTGACCACGCTGCTGCCGAACAGGCCGAACAGTTCGAAGCCCAGCGAGGCGGCGGTGGTGACCAGGAACGACAGCAGCAGCGCGCCCCAGGCCAGGATGTAGTAGAGGCCGTAGCGCAGGCCCTGGCGCCAGACGTGGACGCCGGCCAGCAGCAGGCTGAGGGATACCAGCATCACCGTCAGGCTGGCGAGGACGTTCCAGGCGCGCAGCCCCACCAGCGGCTCGCTGGCCAACAGGACCACGCAGGCCAGCAGCAGGCCGCGGAGGAAGCGGTCGAGGCGCGGGAAGTCGCGGCGGGTGTAGAGGTAGCCGCGGCTGAACTGGATCGACACCAGGCAGCTCAGGTACATCAGCAGGTAGATGCCGGCCGACTCCAGCGCCACGTGTCCGGGCAGCAACTTGAACAGCAGGCCGTCGAAGCTGGCGGAAAACAGGCCGAGGCTGAGGTTGTACAGCAGGTACCAGGCATAGGTGGCCTCGCGTAGCGAGACGAAGAGGAACAGGTTGTAGCAGAACAACCCGAACAGCACACCGTAGAAGGCCCCGTTGAAGCCCATCAGGGTTTCCTGGCTGGCCGCGCTGGCCGCGTAGGTGCTGAAGTACAGCGGCACGTAGACGGTGCTGGTGCTCTGCACGCGCAGCAGCAGGGTGCTCTCGCCGGGCGGCAGTCGCAGCGGGAACCAGAAGTTGCGCACTTGCACCGGGCGCTGGGAGAAGGCGAACAGGTCGCCGCTCTCCTGCTGTTCGATGCGCCCATCGGCGGTCAGCAGGTAGACCTTGAGGTCGTCCAGCAGCGGGTAGTTGATCTCCAGGAAACCGGCCAGGTCGGTGCCGTTGCGGTTGTCCAGGCGCACCCTGAACCACCAGGCTGCGGCGTTCTTGCCGAAGTTCGCGTGGTCGCCGCGCAGGGCGGCGAAGGCCTGCGCCGGCAAGGCGAGGATGTCGCCCAGGCGCGCCTTGCCGCCGGCGTCGCGGTAGTACTCGGCGTATGCGCCCAGGGACAGGCGCAGGTCCTCTCCGTCCAGCGGCGCGGGCGGCTGCGCCTGGGCCGGCAGCGCGCAGCAGAGCAACAGCAGGACCAGGCAGAGTCGAGACATGCAACTACTCCATGGACACGAGTCGGCACGCATGATGCTACGGAGGAAACGAGACAGGCGAGGGAACCTGCCATCAGCCTAGCAGTTGGCTGGAGAGGAGGGCGGCCTCCCCGGGGGCGGGGAGGCCGGCGCGGGTTCAGTCCTTGTCGCTGTTGTTGCTGCTGTCGAGCACTTCGTCCACCGGCGGGACGTGGGTGCAGCTTTCCATGTGCACCGGATGCTCGAGCTGCTTGTTGAAGCGTTCCAGCGAGGTTTCCCGGGGCTTGGCGTCGCTGGCGAAGACCGGCGGGCTGAGGATGTAGGCGGTGAGCAGCCGGCTCAGCGCGGCGAGACTGTCGATGTGCGTGCGCTCGTAGCCGTGGGTGGCGTCGCAGCCGAACGCCAGCAGCGCGGCGCGGGTGTCGTGGCCGGCGGCGATCGCCGACTGCGCGTCGCTGTGGTAGTAGCGGAACAGGTCGCGGCGCAGGGCGATGTCGTGGCGCTCGCCGAGCCGCAGCAGGTGCCGCGACAGATGGAAGTCGTAGGGCCCGCCGGAGTCCTGCATGGCCACGCTGACGCTGTGCTCGTTGGAATTCTGGCCTTCGGCCACCGGGGCGATGTCGATGCCGACGAACTCGCTGACGTCCCAGGGCAGGGCGCCGGCGGCGCCGGAGCCGACTTCCTCGGTGATGGTGAACAGCGGGTGGCAGTCGATCGGCGGCTCCTGGCCGCTTTCCTTGACCGCCTTCAGCGCCGCCAGCAGCGCCGCGACCCCGGCCTTGTCGTCCAGGTGGCGGGCGCTGATATGGCCGCTCTCGGTGAACTCCGGCAGCGGATCGAAGGCCACGTAGTCACCCACCGAGATGCCCAGGCTCTCGCTGTCGGCGCGACTGGCGGTATAAGCGTCGAGACGCAGCTCGATGTTGTCCCAACTGATCTTCAGGTTGTCCACCTCGGTATTGAAGGCGTGGCCCGAAGCCAGCAGCGGCAGCACGCTGCCACGGAACACGCCCTGTTCGGTGAACACCGTGACCCGGCTACCCTCGGCGAAGCGGCTCGACCAGCAGCCTACCGGGGCCAGGCCGAGGCGGCCGTTGGGCTTGATCTCGCGGACCAGCGCGCCGATCGTGTCGAGGTGCGCGGAAACCGCCCGGTCGGGGGTATTCAGGCGGCCCTGGAGGGTCGCCCGGATGGTTCCCCGGCGAGTCATCTCGAAGGGCACGCCAAGTTCGTCGAGCTGCTCGGCGACATAGCGCACGATGGTATCGGTGAAGCCGGTGGGGCTGGGGATGGCGAGCATCTCCAGCAGCACCCGTTGCAGGTAGTTGAGGTCCGGTTGTGGCAGAGGGGTCATGAAGGCACCTCGCGGCTGAGGGGGAAGAGAAGATCGACGAAGCGTTCGGCGGTCGGCTGCGGCTCGTGGTTGGCCAGGCCGGCGCGCTCGTTGGCTTCGATGATCACGTAGTCGGGCTGGTCGGCGGCCTCGACCAGGAAGTCCAGGCCCACCACCGGTATTTCCAGGGCCCGCGCGGCCTGGATCGCGGCCTCGCGGAGGGCCGGATGGAGGGCGTCGGTGACGTCCTCGAGGATGCCGCCGGTGTGCAGGTTGGCGGTGCGCCGCACGGCCAGGTGTTCGCCGCTGGGCAACACGTCGTCGTAGCCATAGCCGGCGGCCCGCAGGGTGCGCTCGGTCTCGTGGTCGAGCGGGATGCGGCTTTCCCCGCCGGTGGCGGCCTGGCGCCGGCGGCTCTGCGCCTCGATCAGCTCGCGGATGCTGTGCCGGCCGTCGCCGATCACCGCGGCGGGACGACGGATGGCGGCGGCCACCACCTCGTAGCCAATCACCAGCACGCGCAGGTCGTGGCCGGCGTGGTAGCTCTCCAGCAGCACGCGCGAATCGAAATGGCGGGCGGCCTCGATGGCCTCCTCGACCTCTTCCGCGGTGCGCAGGTCCACCGCCACGCCCTGGCCCTGCTCGCCGTCCACCGGCTTGACCACCAGCGAACCGTGCTCGGCGAGGAACGCGGCGTTTTCCTCCGCGCTGCCGGCCAGGCGCTGCTGTGGCTGGCGCAGGCCGGCGTGCTGCAGGGCGCGGTGGGTGAGGACCTTGTCCTGGCAGAGGGTCATGCTTACCGCCGTGGTCAGGTCGGAGAGCGATTCACGGCAGCGGATCTGCCGGCCGCCCTGGGTCAGGGTGAACAGGCCGCCCTCGGCGTCGTCGACGCGCACCTCGATGCCGCGCCGGTGGGCTTCGTCGACGATGATCCGGGCGTAGGGGTTGAGGTCTTCCTCCGGGCCGGGGCCGAGGAACAGCGACTGGTTGATGCCGTTCTTGCGCTTGATGGTGAAGGTCGCCAGTTCGCGGAAGCCGAGCTTGCGGTAGAGCGCCTTGGCCTGCTGGTTGTTGTGCAGCACCGAGAGGTCGAGGTAAGCCAGTTCGCGGCTCATGAAGTGCTCGACCAGGTGCCGTACCAGCGCCTCGCCGACGCCCGGCCGGCTGCATTGCGGGTCCACCGCCAGGCACCAGAGGCTGGAGCCGCCCTCCGGATCCTGGAACGCCTTGGCGTGGTTGAGGCCCATCACCGTGCCTACCGCGACGCCAGTGTCGGCGTCCTCGGCCAGCCAGTAGATCGGCCCGCCCTGGTGTCGCGGGCTGAGGCGCTCGGTCTGCACCGGAAGCATGCCGCGCGCCAGGTACAGGCGGTTGATCGCCGCCCAGTCCTCCTCGGTATGCACCCGGCGGATGCGGAAACCGCGTGGCGGACGGCGCGCCGGGCGGTAGTCGGTGAACCACAGGCGCAGGGTATCCGAGGGATCGAGGAAGAGCTGCTGCGGGGCGTGGGCCAGGACCTGCTGCGGCGCCGCCACGTAGAGCGCGATGTCGCGTTCGCCGGGGGCTTCCTGCAACAGGTCGCGGGCCAGTTCCTCGGCGTCCGGGTAGGTCTGCCCGATCAGCAGGCGGCCCCAGCCGCAGTGGATGCTCAGCGGTTTCTCGGTGGGCTCGCTGTGATCTTCGGCGAGACGCGCCTGGAGGCGTTCGTAGGTGGGCGCCTGGATACGTTGCAGGCGCTGGTTGTGCGGGTGAGGCAGATGCAAGTGGCCTTTCATGATCGCTCCTGGTTCGGGCCCCTGCGTTGGGGGCCCATTTTCAAAGTCCCTGTTCGCTGAGCCAGAGGTTGAGGGCGGCCAGCTGCCACAGCTTGGAGCCGCGCAGCGGTGTGAGGTCGCCGTCCGGATCGCTCAGCAGGCGATCGAATATCGCCGGCTGGAACAGGCCGCGGTCCTGGCTCGGGTCCAGCAGCAGTTCGCGTACCCATTCGCGGGTGCGGCCCTGCAAGTGCTTGAGGCCGGGCACCGGGAAGTAGCCCTTGGGCCGGTCGATGACTTCGCTGGGAATCACCTTGCGCGCGGCACCCTTGAGCACCTGCTTGCCGCCGTCGCCGAGCTTGAAGCGGGCGGGAATGCGCGCCGACAGCTCGGCCAGGCGGTAGTCGAGGAACGGCACGCGGGCTTCCAGGCCCCAGGCCATGGTCATGTTGTCGACCCGCTTGACCGGGTCGTCGACCAGCATGATCGTGCTATCCAGGCGCAGCGCCTTGTCCACCGCGGCCTCGGCGCCGGGGCTGGCGAAGTGGTCGCGGACGAAGCGCCCGGCGACGTCCTCGACGCGGAAGCGCTCGCCGACGGTGGCCAGGTATTCCTCGTGGTCGCGGTCGAAGAACGCCGCGCGGTACGCGGCGAAGGCGTCGTCGGCGCCATCCACCTTCGGATACCAGTGGTAGCCGGCGAACAGCTCGTCGGCGCCCTGGCCGCTCTGCACCACCTTGCAGTGCTTCGAGACTTCCCGCGCGAGCAAGTAGAAGGCGATGCAGTCGTGGCTGACCATCGGCTCGCTCATGGCGCGGAAGGCCGCCGGCAACTGCTCGATCACTTCGTGCTCGCCGATGCGCAGGCGATGGTGGCGGGTGTGATAGCGCTCGGCGATCAGGTCGGAATACTGGAACTCGTCGCCGCGCTCGCCGCCGGCATCCTCGAAGCCGATGGAGAAGGTCAGCAGGTTGTCCACCCCGGCTTCGTGCAGCAGGCCCACCAGCAGGCTCGAATCGACCCCGCCGGAGAGCAGCACGCCGACCTCGCGGGCGGCGCGCTGGCGGATCGCCACCGCTTCGCGGAGGCCGTCGAGGACGCGCTCCTGCCAGTCGTCGAGCGTCAGCTCGCGCTCGTCCGGGCGTGGGCCGTAGTCCAGCGTCCACCAGGTGCGCTGCTCGCAGCTGCCGTCGAGGTCGACGCTCATCCAGGTCGCCGGCGGCAGCTTCTTCACGCCCTCCAGCAAGGTGTGCGGGGCGGGAACCACGGCGTGGAAGTTGAGGTAGAAATTCAGCGCCTGCGGATCGAGGTCGCTGGCGATGTCGCCGCCCTTGAGCAGGGCCGGCAGGCTCGAGGCGAAGCGTAGGCGCGAGCGGTCGAGGCTGTAGTAGAGCGGCTTGATGCCGAGTCGGTCACGGGCCAGGAACAGCCGCTGGCGATCGCGCTCCCAGACGGCGAAGGCGAACATCCCATTGAGCCGGGGCAATAAATCGGCGCCCCAGGCATGGTACCCCTTCAAGAGAACTTCGGTGTCGCCGCCGGAGAAGAACCGATAGCCAAGGCTTTCCAGTTCGCCACGCAGTTCGGGGTAGTTGTAGATGGCGCCATTGAACACCATGGCCAGGCCGAGATCGGGATCGATCATCGGTTGGCCGGAAGCTTCCGCCAGGTCCATGATCTTCAGCCGTCGATGTCCGAGGGCGATCGGACCCTGGGCGTGGAAGCCCCAGGCGTCGGGGCCGCGAGGGGCCAGGTGGTGGGTGATGCGTTCGACCGCTGCGAGGTCGGCTGCCTGGTTGTCGAAACGAAACTCTCCTGATATGCCGCACATATTCCTTACCGGTTCTCCGTTGGGGAAGTGGGTTGCGTACCCCTTCCGGGTACATGACTTACCTAACAGAGGACCGTTACAGTTGGAAGGAGTTCTATACGAATTTTCCGGGCCTATCAGGACCCTTAACGAAGAATTTATTATGGTTGAAAGTAATAAGACCGCTGCCGATACCTATTCGCTCGCTATTTTCCGCGCCATCCGCCGTCTCCAGCAGGCCGCCGAAATCCACTCCAAGCGTCTCAGCCGATACGGTGGCCTGACCCCGCTGCAATTGCTGATCCTGCATGTCCTGGCGGTGGAGGGAGAACTGACCGCGACGCAACTGGCCAAGCTGGTCAGCCTGTCCCAGGCATCGCTCTCCGGCGTGCTCGACCGCCTCGAAGGACGCGGCCTGCTCTATCGTCGGCGCGACGAACAGGACCGGCGCAAGTCCTGGCTGCACCTCGACCCGGCCGGCCACGAAGCCCTGGCGGAGGCGCCGCCGCTATTGCCGGAGTACGTGATCGAGCGCTTCGCCGCGTTGCCCGAGTGGGAGCGCCACGGCCTGCTGGCCGCGCTGCTGCGCGCGGCCGACCTGTTCGGCTTGCCGGAAGAGGACGTCGAAGAAGAGTGAGGGCGCCAGGTTCGCTACGAAAGACAGTCGCGTCGGCGGTCTTTACCTGGCGAACCTGCCGATGCCTGGTGGACAAGCGCGTTGTACGCCATGGCGTGACCTTCGCGTAGGGCGCATAACGCCGCTTCCCCGGTGCCCCGGCCGCCGAGGAAAGCTACCCGCCGTAGAGCTTCTGCGCCGCCAGGGAGAAGCTCACCGCCACCAGCATCAGCGCGAACAGGCGTTGCAGGGTCGGGCCGCCGAGGCGCTGCGCCAGCAGGTTGCCGCCGAGCACGCCGACCGCGCCGCCGGCGGCGAGGCCGCCGAGCAGCGGCAGCGGCGGGTGGGCGCCGGTCAGGTAGATCAGGAAGCCGCCGCCGGAGACCAGCGCGATCACCGCCATCGAGGTGGCGGTGGCGGCCATCATCGACAGCGGGGTGAACCAGAGTAGCCCCGGCACCACCAGGAAGCCGCCGCCCACGCCCATCAATCCCGACAGCAAGCCGACCGCCAGGCCGATGCCGAGCAGCGGCAGGCTCCGTGCCTGGTCGCTGGCCTCGCGTTTCATCCCGGCGCCGCGCCACATGCGCCAGGCCGACCAGAGCACCAGCAGGCAGAAGGCGACGATCAGCACGCCTTCCGGGACGAAGCGGCCGAGCCATTGGCCGACGGCGTTGCTCGGCAGGCCGGCCAGCGCCAGGACCAGCACCGGCCGCCAGGCCACCTGGCCCTGGCGCGCGCGCGGAATGGCGCCAATCAGCGCCGACAGGGCGACCGCGCCGAGGCTCACGCCGATGGCGTCGCGCAGCGGCAGGTGCAGGCTGAGCAGCAGGGGCAGGGCGACCAGCGAGCCGCCGGCGCCGGTGAGGCCGAGCAGCAGGCCGAGAACGGCGCCGATGCCCAGGGATTCGAAGAGCAGTACATCCATCGTCGATCAACTATTTCCGCGGGTGAGCCAGCCGGTGGTCCGGTATGGCCTGCGCGTGCGGCAGGCCCGAAGGGTAGCGCAAATCGGTGCGCCCGGGGCTTCAGCCGCGCTGCCCGCGCACCAGGTCGCGCAGCAGGAAGCGGTTCGGGTGGCAGGCCTCGGCCACCGCGCGCGGCAGCGGCAGCGGCTCGCCGCAGATCCACGCCGCCAGCAGTTCGCCGGACAGCGGCGCGCTGATCAGCCCGCGCGAGCCGTGGCCGCTGTTCAGGTACAGGCCTGGCAGCCAGGGGCAGGCACGCTCCGGCACCTGGCGGGCGTCGCGGGCGAGCACCGCGTAGACCTCGTCGAAGGCCGCGCGCTCGGCCAGCGGGCCTACCAGGGGCAGGTAGTCGGGGCTGGTGCAGCGGAATGCCGCGCGGCCTTCCAGGCGCTCCAGCGGCAGGTCGTCGGCGCCCAGGCGCTGCAACAGATCGGGGGATATTTCCCGCAGCAGTTCGAGGTTGCCCTGGTGTTCGGCGAGGGTCGGCGCCAGGTCTTCGCTCTTGAAGTCGAAGCTGGCGCCGAGGGTGTGTTCGTCGCCACGCGGCGGTGCGACGTAGCCCTCGGCGCAGACCACGGTGCGCAGCGCCCGGCTTTGCGGGGTGGCCGGCAGGCGGGTGACCTGCCCGCGAATGCGCTTCAGCGGCAGCTCGGCGGCGGGCGGGAAGTCGCGGATGTCGGCGGCGGTGGCGAGGATCGCGAGTGGCGCGCGGGCCAGGCATTCGTCGCCGGCGTAGGCGCACCAGTCGTCGCCCTCGCGGCGCAAGCGTACTGCCCGGCCGCTCAGCAGGGTGATCCCGGGGGTGGCGGCCAGGGCCTGGCACAGCGCGGGCGGATGGACCCAGCCGGCTTCGGGATAGAACAGGCCGCCGGCGGGCAGGGCGACGCCGGCGAGGCGCTCGGCCTGCTCGCGCTCCAGGCCGTGCAGCAGGTCGGCGGGGAAGGCTGCGGCCAGTTGCGCCTGGCGTTGCGCTTCCTTGGCGTCGAAGGCCAGTTGCAGTACGCCGCAGGCGTCCCAGTCGTGGCCGCGCCGCAGGCGTTCGAGCAGCCGGCGGGTATGGCCGAAGCCGCTGAGCACCAGGCGCGACAGCGGCGTGCCGTGGGCCGAGAGTTTCAGGTAGAGCACGCCCTGGGGGTTGCCCGAGGCTTCCCGGGCGAGGCCGGGATGGCGTTCGATCAGGGTCACCTGCCAGCCGCGCGCGGCGAGGCTGGCGGCGCTGGCGCAGCCGGCCAGGCCGCCGCCGACCACCAGTGCCGCGCGGCGCCCGGCGTGGGGCGCGGGGCGTGCGTACCAGGGCTTGCCGGCGTTCGCCGGCGGCCCCTGGTAGGTGCCGCTGAGCATCTCGCGCTTCTGTCCGTAGCCCGGTACCCGTTGCATGGCGAAACCGGCCTCGACCAGCCCGCGGCGGACGAAACCGGCGCTGGTGAAGGTGCCCAGGGTCGCCTGCGGCGCCGACAGTCGCGCCAGTTCGGCGAACAGTACGGGCGACCACATGTCCGGGTTCTTCGCCGGGGCGAAGCCATCGAGGAACCAGGCGTCGACCCGCGCGTCGAGCTGCGGCAGGCACTCCAGGGCATCGCCCAGCAGCAGGGTCAGGCCGACCCTTCCACCCGCGAACGCCAGGCGCTGGAAGCCCGGGTGCACGGCAAGGTACTGGCCCAGCAGGGCCTCGCTCCAGGGCGCCAGTTCCGGCCATAGCGCCAGGGCGCGGCGCAGGTCGGCGGCGGCGAGGGGGAATTTCTCCACGCTGACGAACTCCAGGCGCGCGCCGGCCGGCGCGACCCGCTCGAACAGCTGCCAGGCGCAGAGGAAGTTCAGTCCGGTGCCGAAGCCGGTCTCGCCGATGCACAGCACCTCGCCGTCGCCCAGCGCGGCGAAGCGCTCGGCCAGGCGGTTGGTGGCGAGGAACACATGGCGCGTCTCGTTGAGCCCGGAATGCCGGGAAAAATATACGTCGCCGAAGGCGCGGGATAGCGGCTGGCCGTTTTCGTCCCAGTCGAGCTGGGCATGCTGGAAGTCGGACATGGCAGAACCTGAAAAAGCGGATGGCGCATTTTACGGGGCTTTGCCGGCCAGCGGCGAGGCGCTGCGCGAACATGCCGCGGCGCCGCGCAGACAGCCGCACGCCGATCCGCTACCTTGAAGGACTCAGGTTAAGGGAGACCTCCATGTTCGAATCCGCGGAAGTTGGCCACAGCATCGACAAGGACACCTACGAGAAGGCCGTCATCGAGTTGCGCGAAGCGCTGCTCGAGGCGCAGTTCGAGCTCAAGCAGCAGGCGCGCTTCCCGGTGATCATCCTGATCAACGGCATCGAGGGCGCCGGCAAGGGGGAGACGGTCAAGCTCCTCAACGAGTGGATGGACCCGCGCCTGATCGAAGTGCAGAGCTTCCTCCGTCCCTCCGACGAGGAACTGGAGCGGCCGCCGCAGTGGCGCTTCTGGCGGCGCCTGCCGCCCAAGGGGCGGACCGGTATCTTCTTCGGCAACTGGTACAGCCAGATGCTCTACGCGCGGGTCGAGGGGCATATCAAGGAGGCCAAGCTGGATCAGGCCATCGATGCCGCCGAACGCTTCGAGCGCATGCTCTGCGACGAAGGCGCGCTGCTCTTCAAGTTCTGGTTCCACCTCTCCAAGAAACAGCTCAAGGAACGCCTCAAGGCGCTGGAAAAGGACCCGCAGCACAGCTGGAAGCTCAGTCCGCTGGACTGGAAGCAGAGCGAGGTCTACGACCGCTTCGTGCATTACGGCGAGCGCGTGCTGCGCCGCACCAGCCGGGACTACGCGCCCTGGTACGTGGTGGAAGGCGTGGACGAGCGCTACCGCGCCCTGACCGTCGGTCGCATCCTCCTCGAAGGGTTGCAGGCCGCGCTGGCCACCAAGGAGCGCGCCAAGCGCCAGCCGCACGCCGCGCCGCTGGTGTCGAGCCTGGACAACCGCGGCCTGCTGGACTCCCTGGACCTGGGCCAGTACCTGGACAAGGACGCCTACAAGGAGCAGCTCGCCGCCGAGCAGGCCCGCCTGGCCGGGCTGATCCGCGACAAGCGCTTCCGCCAGCATTCGCTGGTCGCGGTGTTCGAGGGCAACGACGCGGCCGGCAAGGGCGGCGCCATCCGCCGTGTCACCGACGCGCTGGACCCGCGCCAGTACCATATCGTGCCGATCGCCGCGCCGACCGAAGAGGAGCGTGCGCAGCCCTATCTCTGGCGCTTCTGGCGGCACATTCCGGCGCGTCGCCAGTTCACCATCTTCGACCGTTCCTGGTACGGCCGCGTGCTGGTGGAGCGCATCGAGGGCTTCTGCGCACCGGCCGACTGGCTACGCGCCTATGGCGAGATCAATGACTTCGAGGAGCAGCTCAGCGAGTACGGGATCATCGTGGTGAAGTTCTGGCTGGCGATCGACAAGCAGACCCAGATGGAGCGCTTCAAGGAGCGCGAGAAAACCCCCTACAAGCGCTACAAGATCACCGAGGAAGACTGGCGCAACCGCGACAAGTGGGACCAGTACGTGGACGCGGTGGGCGATATGGTCGACCGTACCAGCACCGAGATCGCGCCCTGGACCCTGGTCGAAGCCAACGACAAGCGCTTCGCCCGGGTCAAGGTGCTGCGCACCATCAACGACGCCATCGAAGCGGCGTACAAGAAGGACAAGTGAGGCCCGCCGGAATGCGGCGCCGTCCTCTCCAGGGGATGGCGACGCATACGCCGGATGAATGATCGGTGCCTCGCGCGATTGCCTCGCCTTATCCTCGCTCGATCCGGCCGCTGCCCCGGCGGCCGACCGACAATAACAGCGAGGGTACCCCCATGCGTGAAGTGGTGATCGTCGACAGCGTCCGGACCGGCCTGGCCAAGTCCTTCCGCGGCAAGTTCAACCTGACCCGGCCGGACGACATGGCCGCCCACTGCGTCGACGCGCTGCTGGCGCGCAACGACCTCGACCCGCTGCTGGTGGATGACTGCATCGTTGGCGCCGGCTCCAACGAAGGCGCCCAGGGCCACAACATCGGGCGCAACGTGGCGGTGCTCTCCGGCCTCGGCATCCAGGTGCCGGGGATGACCCTCAACCGCTACTGTTCCTCCGGCCTGCAGGCGATCGCCATCGCCGCCAACCAGATCGCTTCCGGTTGCAGCGAGGTGATCGTCGCCGGCGGCGTCGAGTCGATCACCCTGACCCTGAAGAGCGTCAACACCGACCACCTGGTGAACCCGCTGCTGCAAAGGGAGGTGCCGGGCATCTACTACCCCATGGGGCAGACCGCCGAGATCGTCGCCCGTCGCTACGGCATCACCCGCGAGGCCCAGGACGCCTACGCCCTGCAGAGCCAGCAGCGGATGGCGCGAGCCCAGGCGGACGGGCTGTTCGCCGACGAGATCGTGCCGATGACCACCCGCTACGCGGTGGAGGACAAGGCCAGCGGCGAGAAGCAGGTGCTCGACGGAGTGGTCGACCGCGACGACTGCAACCGCCCGGACACCACCCTCGAAGGCCTGGCCTCGCTGAAGCCGGCGTTCGCCGAGGACGGTTCGGTCACCGCCGGCAACGCCTCGCAACTCTCCGACGGCGCCTCGATGACCCTGCTGATGAGCCTGGAGAAAGCGCTGGCGCTGGGCCTGGAGCCGAAGGCCTTCTTCCGTGGCTTCACCGTGGCCGGCTGCGAGCCGGACGAAATGGGCATCGGTCCGGTGTTCTCGGTGCCGAAGCTGCTCAAGGCGAAGGGGCTGAAGATCGCCGACGTCGATCTCTGGGAACTCAACGAAGCCTTCGCCTCGCAGTGCCTGTACTGCCGCGACCGGCTGGAGATCGACAACGAGAAGTACAACGTCAATGGCGGCTCCATCGCCATCGGCCACCCGTTCGGCATGACCGGCTCGCGCCAGGTCGGTCATCTGGTCCGCGAACTGCGCCGGCGCAACCTGCGCTACGGCGTGGTGACCATGTGCGTCGGCGGCGGCATGGGCGCCAGCGGGCTGTTCGAAGCCGTACGCTGAGCCCGTGCGCGACGGCGGGCCCCGCAGGTCGGGGCTCGCCTCATGGGTTTTATTTACATGACGCTCCGTGCCATCCCCGGCGACTCGCGCTAGGCTAGGCGCCTTTTTCCTTGCATAGGGATGTAGCGATGTCCACCGAGCCCAACTCGCCGTTCGTCGACGACCCGCTGAGCGCCGTCGATGCACGGATTCTCGGCAGCCTCGTCGAGAAGCAGGCGACCACCCCGGAAACCTATCCGCTGACCCTCAATGCCCTGGTCCTCGCCTGCAACCAGAAGACCAGCCGCGATCCGGTGATGAACCTCACGCCCGGCCAGGTCGGCCAGAGCCTGCGCCAGCTCGAGGGGCGCGGCCTGGTCAGGCTGGTGATGGGCAGCCGCGCCGACCGCTGGGAGCACACCCTGGGCAAGGGCCTGGAATTGGTGGCGCCACAGGTGGCGCTGCTCGGCCTGCTGTTCCTGCGTGGTCCGCAGACCCTCAACGAACTGCTCACCCGCAGCAACCGCCTGCACGATTTCGACGACGTCGAGCAGATCCGCCACCACCTGGAACGCCTCGCCGGCCGTGGCCTGGCCGTGCACCTGGAGCGTCGCGCCGGGCAGCGCGAGGAGCGCTACATGCACCTGCTCGGCAGCCAGGCCGACCTCGAGGCCGCCGTGGAGGCGATGGGCAGCGACCCGGAACGCGCCGCGCCGGCCGCTCTGTCGGCCGATGCGGAAGCGCGGATCGCCGAGCTGGAGACGCGCCTGGCGGCGCTGGAGGAGCGCCTGGCCAGGCTCGAAGGAGGGGCGTGATATCGCGGGAGGGCGCAATCGGTGACATGCAGGTTCCGGCGGATAACCGCGAGCGGTTGTTCGCCCTACGGCCCGCAGTGACTTTGTGGGCGGCGCTGCCTGTCGGGTAGGGCGGATAACGCCAGCGGCGTTATCCGCCGATGCGCCGCCCCGCAAGGCGAACGCCAACCCAAAAAAGCCCGGCTATTGCCGGGCTTTTTCATGCGCGCGCGTCGGTGGCCGATCAGGCCTCCGGCTGTACCGGCACGTGGATCAGTTGCAGGCGCTCGCTGCTCCAGGCACGGGTGCTGTTGGTCAGCTCGATGTCGTTGTTCAGCTTGCGCCCGTAAGACGGCACGATTTCCTTCAGGCGTGCCTGCCACTCGGGAGTAGCGACCTTGTCCTTGAAGGCCTTCTCCAGCACCGACAGCATGATCGGCGCGGCGGTCGAGGCGCCCGGCGAGGCGCCGAGCAGGGCGGCGACGGAGCCGTCGGCGGCGGTCACCACTTCGGTGCCGAATTGCAGTACGCCGCCTTTCTCGGCGTCCTTCTTGATGATCTGCACGCGCTGGCCGGCCTGCACCAGCTTCCAGTCCTCGTCGCGGGCTTCCGGGAAGTACTCGCGCAGCGAGGCCATGCGGTCGTCCTGGCTGAGCATCAGCTGGCCGATCAGGTACTGGCTGAGATCGAAGTTGTCGATGCCGGCGTTGAACATCGGGCCGATGTTGCCGCTGGTCACCGAGCCCGGCAGGTCCCACAGCGAGCCGTTCTTCAGGAACTTGGTGGAGAAGGTGGCGAACGGACCGAACAGCAGAACCGGCTTGCCGTCGATCATGCGGGTGTCGAGGTGCGGCACCGACATCGGCGGCGAACCCACCGAAGCCTTGCCGTAGACCTTGGCCAGGTGGCGCTTGACCACATCCGGGTTGGTGGTGGCGAGGAACGAACCGCCCACCGGGAAGCCGGCGTAGCCTTCGGCCTCGGGGATGCCGGACATCTGCAGCAGCTTCAGCGCGCCGCCGCCGGCGCCGATGAAGACGAACCTGGCCTTGACGCTGGTTTCCTTGTCGCCATTGGCCAGGTCGGCCATGGTCACGGTCCAGGTGTTGTCGTCGTTGCGCTTGAGGTCGCGGACCTCATGTTGCAGGCGCAGCTTGAAGGTGTCCTTGGCCGACAGCGAGCCCACCAGTTGGCGGGTGATCTCGCCGAAGTTGACGTCGGTGCCGATCGACATGCGCGTGGCGGCGATCTTCTGCCCCGGCTCGCGGCCTTCCATCACCAGCGGCACCCACTGCTTGATCTGCTCGGGGTCTTCCGAGTACTCCATGCCGCGGAACAGCGAGCTGTGCTGCAGGGCGGCGTGGCGCTTCTTGAGGAAGGCGACGTTGTCGTCGCCCCAGACGAAGCTCATGTGCGGGACGTTGTTGATGAACGACTTCGGATCGTTCAGCACCTTGCGGTCGACCTGGTAGGCCCAGAACTGCTTGGAGATCTCGAAGTTCTCGTTGATCGCCACCGCCTTGCTGATATCCATCGAGCCGTCCGCGGCCTCGCTGGTGTAGTTCAGTTCGCAGAACGCCGAGTGACCGGTGCCCGCGTTGTTCCAGCCGTTGGAGCTTTCTTCGGCGACCTTGTCCAGGCGCTCGACCATCTCGATGGTCCAGCCTGGTTCCAGTTCGTTCAGATAGGTACCCAGGGTGGCGCTCATGATGCCGCCACCGATCAGGAGCACGTCGACCGGTTTTTCCGATTCGACGCTGTTTTTGGAGCAACCCAGCACGCTGACGCACAAAAGCATCAATAAGATTTTTTTCATGGATTTACCGCTAGAAAACGTGGAGAAGCGTGGATACGCACGACATGGCAGGTATTCACCGGGTGAATGATACTGGAACTCACCCCCGATGTGAGTGCGTTCACATGCGGTGACATTTGCCTCGGCGTTCCGCCGAGAATACCTGCCTTCCCTTTCTTGAACGTTTCAGCCGCCGGGAAATAAATTCAGCGCCTGTATCGTTTCAGCGGGAACCCGGCGCGTGGATTTCCGCCGATTGGCGCATCCTGCGGATATACGCGTCGATTTCCCGCTCCGCGTCGAAACGGGTGAAATAGGGACCTTCCAGGGTCCCTTCGCGGGTGGAGAAGAAGTACTGCCCATTCACCGAACTTATGCGATCGCTGCGAAAGCGGGTGGCCGGGGTGGGATCGGTGGAACGTTTCCCCAACATGACGGCGACTCCTGGATAGCGGGCCAAGGTGTTTTCAGTGTAGGCGGGGGTTGGCCGGGCGGCAGGCCGGCGGACGAAAGGAGACGGATTTCCAGGCGAAGGGTTGGGTATTCTATTTTTTGTTATAAGAAAATCTGAATTTATTCTTTTTAACGTCAGCCGGCCTTGGGCATAGTGGGCTCCAACACGAACAAGGAGTGACCCCATGAGCCTCAGACTCGGCGACATCGCCCCCGATTTCGAACAGGACTCCAGCGAAGGGCGCATCCGCCTCCACGAGTGGCTGGGCGACAGCTGGGGCGTGCTGTTCTCCCACCCCGCCGACTTCACCCCGGTGTGCACCACCGAGCTGGGTTTCACCGCCAAGCTCAAGGACCAGTTCGCCCAGCGCGGGGTCAAGGTCCTGGCGCTGTCGGTGGATCCGGTGGAGTCGCACCTGAAGTGGATCGACGATATCAACGAGACCCAGGACACCCGGGTCAATTTCCCGATCATCGCCGACGCCGACCGCAAGGTTTCCGAACTCTACGACCTGATCCACCCGAACGCCAACGACACGCTGACCGTGCGTTCGCTGTTCATCATCGACCCGAACAAGAAGGTGCGCCTGATCATCACCTACCCGGCGAGCACCGGGCGCAATTTCAACGAGATCCTCCGGGTGATCGATTCGCTGCAACTGACCGACGAGCACAAGGTCGCCACGCCGGCCAACTGGGAGGACGGCGACGAGGTGGTAATCGTGCCTTCGCTGAAGGACGAGGAAGAGATCAAGCGGCGTTTCCCCAAAGGCTACCGCGCGGTGAAGCCCTACCTGCGCCTGACGCCCCAGCCCAACCGCTGAGGCCGGATTCGTCCCGCCTGCATGGGCAGGCACGGCAGGCGGGACCTTTTATTCGACGGTGCGTGCCGTCATGCAACGCTGTTTAGCCACGAGCAGGGTTTTTGGCCGGTTTCGACCGGCCCTCTTTTTTATGTGCGCCAGCGCGTCGCCGCGACGCTTTTTATCCGCCATCCATTTCCGAAACCGGCTCTGACTTGCCCGCCAGACGGGGAGAAGGCTCGCTCATCCACCTCCTTCCAGGAGCAGACGCATGATCGCCGCTCTCCGTCGCTGCCGGGCCTGGCTGGCCCTGCTCGCCGTTCTTGCCGTGTTTCCCGCGGCAGAGGCCGCCGCCCCCGCTGAAATCCGTCTCGACTATGCCTACTACGCCCCCACCAGCCTGGCGCTCAGGAAGTTCGGCTGGCTGGAGAAAAGCCTGGACGGCAGCGGCACCCGGGTGCGCTGGGTGTTCAGCCAGGGCAGCAACCGTTCCCTGGAGTACCTCAACGCCGGCAGCGTCGATTTCGCCTCGACCGCCGGCCTCGCCGCGGTACTCGCGCGGGCCAACGGCAGCCCGGTACGTACCGTATACGTCGCCAGCCGCCCGGAGTGGACCGCGCTGCTGGTGCGCAAGGATTCGCCGATCCGCAGCCTCGCCGAGCTCAAGGGGCGCAAGGTGGCTGCCACCAAGGGCACCGATCCCTACCTGTTCCTGCTCCGCAGCCTGCACAGCGTAGGCCTGGACAAGAACGACCTGCGTATCGTCCACCTGCAGCATCCCGACGGCCGGGTAGCCCTGGAGAAGGGCCAGGTCGACGCCTGGGCCGGACTCGATCCGCACATGGCGGCCAGCGAGTTGCAGGCCGGCTCGCGGCTGCTCTACCGCAACCTCGGCTTCAACAGCTACGGCGTGCTCAATGTCCGCGAGGATTTCGCCGAACGCCATCCGCAACTGATCCGCCAGGTGCTGGCGGCCTACGAGCAGGCGCGCCACTGGGTGATCGGGCATCCCGACGAGGCCGCGCAACTGCTTGCCGAGGAAGCCGGCCTGCCGCTGGAAGTGGCTCGCCTGCAACTGTCGCGCACCGATTT
This sequence comes from Pseudomonas sp. 20-5, assembly GCF_056782835.1. Taxonomy (NCBI): domain Bacteria; kingdom Pseudomonadati; phylum Pseudomonadota; class Gammaproteobacteria; order Pseudomonadales; family Pseudomonadaceae; genus Pseudomonas; species Pseudomonas sp. 20-5. The sequence goes on from NZ_CM165584.1 coordinate 1,650,640, forward strand.
CAGCCAGCCGCTGCCGGGCGCCGAACAGGTCGCCGCGCTCAAGGCCGCGGCGCCGATCCTGGCGGACGAGCGCCTGGTGCGGCCGGGCGTGGACGTGCAGAAGGTGGTCGACGAACTGATCGCGCCGCAGTGGGCCGCCGAGGTCATCGGCGGTGTCCCGTTGGCGCGCACGGAGCCCTGAGCCATGGTCAGCCAGAGCCTGCGACTGGCCCGGCGAGTCTCGCGCCGGGCGTGGCGACTGCGCGTGCCGGGCGCCTGGCGGGCCTGGGCCTTGCCGCTGCTGGCACTATCGTCGTGGGAGGCGCTGGTGCGCCTGGGCTGGCTGCCGGCCTACCAGATGCCGGCGCCGAGCGGCATCCTGCTGACCCTGGTGGAACTGGCTCGCGGCGAGCTGTGGGGGCATGTCGGCGCGAGCCTGGCGCGGGTCGCCGCCGGCTTCGCGATCGGCAGCGGCCTGGCCCTGGTGGTCGGTACCTGGGTCGGTCTCAGTCGTCGCGCCGAAGCCTACCTGGAGCCGAGCTTCCAGGCCCTGCGGGCGATCCCCAGCCTGGCCTGGGTGCCCCTGCTGCTGCTCTGGTTCGGCATCGACGAGACGCCGAAGATCGTCCTCATCGCCCTCGGCGCCTTCTTCCCGGTCTACCTCGCGCTGGTCGCCGGGGTACGCGGGGTCGATCGCAAGTGGGTGGAACTGGGGCGGCTCTACCGTTTGTCGCGCTTCGCCCTGGTCCGCCGCATCCTCCTTCCGGCGGCGCTGCCGAACCTGTTCACCGGCCTGCGCGGGGCGCTCAGCCTGAGCTGGATGTTCCTCGTCGCGGCGGAGCTGATCGCCGCCACCCAGGGCCTCGGCTACCTGCTCAGTGACGGTCGGGAAACCTCGCGTCCGGACCTGGTGATCGCCGCGATCCTGGTCCTGGCGGCCCTCGGCAAGCTCAGCGATGGCCTGCTCCGCTCGCTGGAGCGCCGGGCCCTGCGCTGGCGCGACAGCTTCGACGGGGAGGGCGGCGCATGAGCGGCCTGCTCGACCTGCTGGAGATTCGCAAGGCCTATGGCGATACGCGGGTGCTGGAGGGCGTGGCGCTGTCGCTGGCGCCCGGCGAGGTGGTCAGCCTGCTCGGCCCCAGTGGTTGCGGCAAGAGCACCCTGCTGCGGATCGCCGCCGGACTGGACGATGACTTCCAGGGCACTGTCGAACGCAACCCGATCCTCGGCTTCGGCCCGGACGGCGAGAACGGCCGCAGCGGCGGAATCGGCGTGGTGTTCCAGGAGCCGCGCCTGTTGCCCTGGCTGACGGTGGCGCAGAACGTCGGTTTCGCCGACGGCTGGCTGGAGGACGAGCACTGGGTCGAGCGCCTGCTCGCCGATGTCGGACTGGCCGGCTGCGGAGGATTGCTGCCCAAGCAACTGTCCGGCGGCATGGCGCAGCGCGCGGCGATCGCCCGCGGTCTCTACGGACGGCCGCAGGTGCTGTTGCTCGACGAGCCGTTCAGCGCGGTCGACGCCTTCACCCGCATGCGCCTCCAGGACCTGCTGCAGGACGTGGTGCAGAACTACGAGATCAGCGTCCTGCTGGTCACCCACGATCTCGACGAGGCGTTCTATCTCGCCGACCGCGTGCTGCTGATGGGCGGCCGTCCCGGACACATCCGCCGCGAGTTCCACGTACCGCTGGCGCGTCCCCGCGATCGCCGGGCGGTGGAGCTGGCCTACTTGCGCGGCGAGGCCCTGACCGAAATGCAGCGGGCGCACGTGCTCTGAGGCAAGACCCCGAACCGGGTTCTTATATGCTTTATGGAATAAATAAATGAATAAAAAACATTTATTGGAATATGAGGCCGCCTGTTAAGGTCTATGCAACTTGGTTAGCAAGCCAAACGAATATTCTGTTTTCCGGTTATAAGGAATCCCCCCCATGCTCGTCGTTTCCATCGCCGGAAGTCCCAGCGTACGCTCCCGCTCCGGGGTGTTGCTGGAGCGTGCCAGGGACTGGCTGAGCCGTCGCGGCGTCGAGGTGGCCAGCCACCAGGTGCTGGATTTTCCCGCCGAGGACCTGCTGCGTGCCCGCCTCGACAGTCCGCCGGTACTGGCGCTGGCCGAGCAGATCGGCCGCGCCGACGGCCTGCTGGTCGCCACCCCGGTGTACAAGGCCTCGTTTTCCGGCGCGCTGAAGGTCCTGCTCGACCTGTTGCCCGAGCGCGCCCTGGAGCACAAGGTGGTGCTGCCGTTCGCTACCGGTGGCAGCAGCGCGCACATGCTGGCCGTGGACTATGCATTGAAGCCGGTCCTGGCCGCGCTCAAGGCCCAGGAGGTACTGCATGGCGTATTCGCCGTGGACAAGCAGATCGCCTACGCCACCGAGAGCGACCCGGCGCGCCTGGAACCGGTCCTCGAGCAGCGCCTGGAAAACGCCCTGGAAACCTTCCACCTGGCCCTCTCGCGACGGCCGCAGCCGATCGACCCGCAGTTGCTCAACGAGCGCCTGGTGAACGCCCGCTGGAGCATCTGATCCGTCCGCCGCCAGCGCACGCGCGCCGCGGCCCGATTGCACAACGCACACACGACGACCTCACTGTTCCGTCAACGGCGCGGCAGGTTCGGCACCCACAACGACAAAGGAGAGCGCCATGCGCACCATCGCTTTGCGTCGTGGACTGGCGGCCCTGCTGGTGGCGGCCCTGTCCTACGGCGTTCAGGCCGACGAGAAGTCGGCCAACACCCTGCGGATCGGCTACCAGAAATACGGCACCCTGGTCCTGCTCAAGGCCCGTGGCACCCTGGAGAAACGTCTCGCCGAAGACGGCGTGAAGGTGCAATGGACCGAGTTTCCCGGCGGCCCGCAACTGCTCGAGGGACTCAATGTCGGCAGCATCGACTTCGGCGTGACCGGCGAAACCCCGCCGGTCTTCGCCCAGGCCGCCGGCGCCGACCTGCTCTACGTGGCCTACGAACCGCCGGCGCCGACCAGCGAGGCGATCCTCCTGCCGAAGGACTCGCCGATTCGGTCGGTGGCCGAGCTGAAGGGCAGGAAAGTCGCCCTGAACAAGGGCTCCAACGTGCATTACCTGTTGGTCCGCGCCCTCGAGCAGGCCGGCCTGAAGTACAGCGACATCCAACCCGTCTACCTGCCGCCGGCCGACGCCCGCGCCGCCTTCGAGCGTCACAGCGTCGACGCCTGGGTGATCTGGGACCCCTACCAGGCCGCCGCCGAGAAGCAGTTGTCCGCGCGGGTCCTGGTGGATGGTCGCGAGCTGGTCGACAACCACCAGTTCTACCTCGCCACCCGGACTTACGCGCAACGGCATCCGCAGGTGCTCGACAAGCTGGTGGACGAGATCCGCCAGGTCGGCGACTGGTCGCGGGCCAACCCGCAGCAGGTGACCGAGCAGGTCGCGCCGCTGCTCGGGCTGCCCGCCGACATCACCCTTACCGCGGTGAAGCGCCAGGGCTACGGCGCGCAGTTGATCACCCCGGCGGTGGTCGAGGCGCAGCAGAAGATCGCCGACACCTTTACCCAGCTGAAGCTGATTCCCAAACCGCTGAGCATCAAGGACGTGATCTGGACGCCGCCGGCCGGCAAGGTCGCCAGCGCACCCTGAGCCCGTACCGCCCACATACCGACACGATCATCGCGCGGCTACGCCACGCCGGCGCGCTCACTCTGGAGTCAATTGCGATGAGCCTCGAGATTTTCTGGTTCCTTCCCACCCACGGCGACGGCCACTACCTGGGCACCACCCAGGGCGCCCGTGCCGTCGACCACGGCTACCTGCAGCAGATCGCCCAGGCCGCCGACCGCCTGGGCTTCGGCGGCGTACTGATCCCCACCGGACGTTCCTGCGAGGACTCCTGGCTGGTCGCCGCCTCGCTGATCCCGGTAACCCAGCGCCTGAAGTTCCTCGTCGCGCTGCGTCCCGGGATCATTTCGCCGACCGTCGCCGCGCGCCAGGCGGCGACCCTGGACCGGCTGTCCAACGGCCGCGCGCTGTTCAACCTGGTCACCGGCGGCGATCCCGACGAACTGGCTGGCGACGGCCTGCACCTGAGCCACGCCGAACGCTACGAGGCCTCGGTCGAATTCACCCGCATCTGGCGTCGCGTGCTGGAGGGCGAGACCGTCGACTACGCCGGCAAGCACATCCAGGTGAAGGGCGCCAAACTGCTCTATCCGCCGTTGCAGCAGCCGCGTCCGCCGCTGTACTTCGGCGGCTCCTCGGAGGCCGCCCAGGACCTCGCCGCCGAGCAGGTCGAGCTGTACCTGACCTGGGGCGAGCCGCCGGCGGCGGTTGCCGAGAAGATCGCCCAGGTACGCGAGAAGGCCGCCCGCCAGGGCCGCCAGGTGCGCTTCGGGATCCGCCTGCACGTGATCGTCCGCGAGACCAGCGAGGAAGCCTGGCAGGCCGCCGATCGACTGATCGCGCACCTCGACGACGACACCATCGCCCGCGCCCAGGCCTCCCTGGCGCGCTTCGACTCGGTCGGCCAGCAACGCATGGCCGCGCTGCACGGCGGTTCGCGCGACAACCTGGAAGTCAGCCCCAATCTCTGGGCCGGCGTCGGCCTGGTGCGCGGCGGCGCCGGTACCGCGCTGGTCGGCGACGGGCCGACGGTGGCGGCGCGGGTCAGGGAGTACGCCGAGCTGGGCATCGATACCTTCATCTTCTCCGGCTATCCGCACCTGGAAGAGTCCTACCGGGTCGCCGAACTGCTGTTCCCGCACCTCGACGTGCAGCGCCCGGCGCAGCCCGAGGGACGCGGCTATGTCAGCCCGTTCGGCGAGATGGTGGCCAACGACATCCTGCCCCGGCAGGCCGCGCAGAGTTGAGAGCGGTCGGAGCGAACGACATGAGCATTTCCAAACGACTGGCCGAGCGCCTGGCGCCCTGGGCGCTGCCGCTGGTCCTGCTGGCGGTGTGGCAGGCGGCGGTTGAGTTCGGCTGGCTGTCCAGCCGCATCCTCCCCGCGCCCAGCGCCGTACTCGAGGCCGGCTGGGCGCTGCTGCGCAGCGGCGAGATCTGGCAGCACCTGGCGATCAGCGGCTGGCGCGCGGCGATCGGCTTTCTCATCGGCGGCGCCATCGGCCTGGTGCTGGGCTTCGTCACCGGCCTGTCGAAGTGGGGCGAACGCTTCCTCGACAGTTCGGTGCAGATGATCCGCAACGTGCCGCACCTGGCGCTGATCCCGCTGGTGATCCTGTGGTTCGGCATCGACGAGTCGGCGAAGATCTTCCTGGTCGCCCTCGGCACGCTGTTCCCGATCTACCTGAACACCTACCACGGCATCCGCGGCATCGACCCCGGCCTGCTGGAGATGGCGCGCAGCTACGGGTTGTCCGGCTTCGCCCTGTTCCGCCAGGTGATCCTGCCCGGCGCGCTGCCGTCGATCCTGGTCGGGGTGCGCTTCGCCCTCGGCTTCATGTGGTTGACCCTGATCGTCGCCGAGACCATTTCCGCCAGCTCCGGCATCGGTTACCTGGCGATGAACGCCCGCGAGTTCCTGCAGACCGACGTGGTGGTCCTGGCGATCCTGCTCTATGCCGTCCTCGGCAAGCTCGCCGACCTCGCCGCCCGCGGCCTGGAACGCGTCTGGCTACGCTGGCACCCGGCCTACCAGGTCAAGGGAGGTGGCGCATGAATGCCCACAACGCCGCCCTTGGCGGCACTCCGCAGCGCCTCAAGCGCGGTATCCCGCTGGCCCTGCGCGGAGTGGCGCGGCGCTTCGGCGAGCGCGAGGTGCTCAAGGACATCGACCTGCTGGTTCCGGCCGGGCAGTTCGTCGCTATCGTTGGCCGCAGCGGCTGCGGCAAGAGCACCTTGCTGCGCCTGCTGGCCGGCCTCGACCAGCCCAGCCGCGGCGAGTTGCTGGCCGGTTCGGCGGCGCTGGCCGAGGCCCGCGAGGACACCCGGCTGATGTTCCAGGACTCGCGCCTGCTGCCGTGGAAGCGGGTGATCGACAACGTCGGCCTTGGCCTGCGCGGCGACTGGCGGGCGAAGGCCCTGCAGGCGCTGCGGGCGGTCGGCCTGGCCGAGCGTGCCAACGAGTGGCCGGCGGCCCTGTCCGGCGGGCAGAAGCAGCGCGTCGCGCTGGCTCGCGCGCTGATCCACGAGCCGCGCCTGCTGTTGCTCGACGAGCCGCTCGGCGCGCTCGATGCGCTGACCCGGATCGAGATGCAGCAACTGATCGAAGGACTCTGGCGCGAACACGGTTTCACCGTCCTGCTGGTCACCCACGACGTCAGCGAGGCGGTGGCGGTGGCCGACCGGGTGATCCTCATCGAGGACGGCGAGATCGGCCTCGACCTGCCGGTGGAATTGCCCCGGCCGCGCTCGCGTGGCTCGGCGCGACTGGCCGCGCTGGAAGCCGAAGTGCTCAACCGGGTGCTGGCGCAGCCGGAGCTGCCGCCGCAACCCGAGCCCGTTTCACCCCTGCCCACGCAACTGCGCTGGGCGCTTTAACCAACCATGCCTCGTTCCGAATCCCCCCAGGAGAAACGCCATGACCATCAAAGCCATCAACGTTCGTAACCAGTTCAAGGGCACCGTGAAGGAAATCATCGAAGGGCCGGTGCTCTCCGAGATCGACGTGCAGACCGCCGCCGGGATCGTCACTTCGGTGATCACCACGCGTTCGGTGAAGGAACTGGAGCTGGCCATCGGTAGCGAAGTGATCGCCTTCGTCAAGTCCACCGAGGTCTCCATCGCCAAGCTGTGACGCTGGCTGCGCCGCGCTTGCGGCGGCGAGAAGGGCGGGGACCCCGATGGGGCCCCGCCTTTTTTCGTCGCGTATCGGCAAGGCCGGCCGGTGGCGACGGCTGGCGTGGGTCGCTATGGAGCGGTCGGTAGGGCGAATAACCGCTCGCGGTTATCCGCCGTGGGGGCGACCGGGACTTCTCAGCCCCGGCGCGACAGGGGCTGGCGCTCGAAATGCACGCCGGCCAGGCCGGTCTGTTGCAGGGCGCGGATGTTGGCGTGGTCGTCGCCTTCCGGGTTGTCGCGCACCGCACGGTAGTGCTCGCCGAAGGCCAGCAGGGTTTCCTCGAGGCTGAGGCCCTCGAGGATGGCGAAGCCCAGGGTCTTGCAGGAACCTTCGTTCTGCCCGGCCGGGTTGCTCACGCTGCCGTTGTCGAAGGCGCTCGGCGTGTAGCTGTAGTGCTCGGCGATGAACGCCAGGGTGTCGGTGAACAGGTGGTGTTCGCTGCGCAGACGCGCGCGGAAGTCGGTCAGGGTCATCGAAACAGGCTCATGGTGTCTGGGGCAGGGTTGGCAAGGGGCCCGGTGGCCTCAGGCGTTGCCCTGGCTCTTGGCGAAGGCGGCCTGTTGTTCCGGGCTCGCTTCTTTCTGGTACTTGGCTTTCCACTCGGCATAGGGCATGCCGTAGATCTCTTCGCGGGCCTGGTCATTGCTGACTTCCACCCCGAGGTCGTCGGCGGCGGCCTTGTACCACTTGGACAGGCAGTTGCGGCAGAAACCGGCGAGGTTCATCAGGTCGATGTTCTGCACGTCCTTGCGGGTCTGCAAATGATGGACCAGGGTGCGGAAGGCGGCGGCTTCGAGTTCCAGGCGTTGCTGTTCGGTGAGGTTGGCTGCGGTCATGGCGGTGTTTCTCGACGATGGCTCGGGGCAGGGTGAAGGCACAGGGCCAGGTCCGGCGATGATAAGAGTTGGCGTGGCCGGCGGGCAACGCTTGTGCGCGTCTTCGCGCGGTTCGCTCGTCGGCCGCCTCAGCGGTGGCCGGCGAGGGTGATCGAGACCGACTCGGCGAAGCGCAGCGCGTGCGGCTTGTCCACTTCCACCTCGGCGTAGCGTACCGCCGGGTTCTCCATCACCAGGTCGAGGATTTCCTGGGTCATCCGTTCGAGCAGGGCGAAGCGGTTCTCCTCGACGTGGCGGATGATCGCCTTGGTGATGGTGCGGTAGTTCAGCGCGTGCTCGATGTCGTTGACCTCCACGGCGTCCGCGGCCGGGTAGAGGATGGTCAGGTTGATCAGCACGTCCTGCTTGTTGAGGATTTCCTCCTCCTTGATCCCGATGAAGGTGCGCAGGCGCAGGTCCTTGACGCGGATTCGCGCCATTCCCGGTTCCAGTCGCGGCATGTCACTTGCTCCTTCCGATCAATTGCAGAAATTCCTGGCGGGTGGTGTTCGAGTCGCGGAACGCGCCGAGCATCACCGAGGTGAACATCTGCGAGTTCTGCTTCTCCACCCCGCGCATCATCATGCACATGTGCTGGGCCTCGATCACTACCGCCACGCCGGCGGCGCTGGTCACCTGGCGGACCGCCTCGGCGATCTGCCGGGTGAGGTTCTCCTGGATCTGCAGGCGGCGGGCGAACATGTCGACGATCCGCGCCACCTTCGACAGGCCGAGCACCTTGCCGGTGGGAATGTACGCCACATGAGCCTTGCCGATGAAGGGCAGGAGGTGGTGTTCGCACAGGGAGTACAGCTCGATGTCGCGGACGATGACCATTTCATCGTTGTCCGAGGCGAACAGCGCGCCGTTGACGATTTCCTCCAGGGTCTGGCCATAGCCGTGGCAGAGGTACTGCATGGCCTTGGCCGCGCGCTTCGGGGTGTCGAGCAGGCCTTCGCGCTGCGGGTCTTCGCCGAGACCGACGAGGATCTCCCGGTAATGCTGGGAAAGTGCTGGGTTCATAAGGGGTCCTTGGCGCCTCACTTGACGTGGCGGCCGCCGTTCACGGTCAGGGTGGTCCCGGTGACGTAGGGGTTGTCCAACAGGTAGCGAAGGCTCTGGTAGATGACTTCCGGCCCCGGTTCGATGCCGAGGGCGGATTTCGCCAGGGTGCGGGCGCGGTATTCGGCGTCGTCCCCGTCGTTGAACATCACCAGTGCCGGTGAAATGGCGTTGACCTTGATCCTCGGCGCGAAGCGCGCGGCGAACGACAGGGTCAGGTTGTCCAGCCCGGCCTTGCTCGCGCAGTAGGCGATACGCCGGGCGCTGCCCTTGCGCGCCACGTCGTCGGTGAGGTGGACGATGTCGGCAGGCTGCGAGCGTTCCAGCAGCTCGGCGCAGTGCAGGTTGATCAGGTAGGGCGCGAGCATGTGCACGCTGAACAGTTGCTGGAACGCCTCGGCTTCGTGGCCGGGCGTCTCGGCGACCCAGTCCGAGGCGTTGTGGACGATCGCTCGCAGGCTGTCGGTATGCTGTCGGAGGGCCCCGATGAAGGCGAAGATGCCGGCCTCGCTGGCGAAGTCGGCGTGCAGGGTCAGCGCGCCGGCCTGGCGCAGTTCGTCCAGCGCCGGGCGTTCGCTGCGGTAGCTGACGATCACCGACTCGCCGTCGGCCAGCAGGCGGCGGGCGCAATGCAGGCCGACACGCTGGCTGGCGCCGGTGATCAGGATCGGGGCTGTCGCCATGGGACTCTCACAGCAGGCGAAGGGAATCGGATGGATGCAGGGTACCCGACTGAGCCAGTCGGGCAAAGCCTTGCGCTACGGCCCACCCCGCCGGGGTGGGCGGCAAGCCGTCAGTGCGCTTCCGGCAGGCTGGCGGCGCGCTGCGGGCGGCGGTGCAGCCAGGGGGCGAGCAGACGGCTGGAGAGAGGGATGAACCAGTAGGTCATCAACGGGGTGAGGACCAGGGTGCTGAGCAGCACCCGCGCGGCCAGCGACAGCTCGCCGAGGTAGGGGCCGGCGCCGAGGTTGAAGGCCAGCGAGACCGGGAAGAACGCGAGCCAGATCGCCACGCTCTGCTTCCAGCGCGGCGGTTTGCGGTTGTCGTCGAACCAGGCGGCGAGTCCGTGGGCGCGGCGCTCGCGCGGTTCGTCGAAGAGTCCCTGGCCGCGTTCGAGCCAGGCCTGGCGCGAGGCGGAGTGGGCCCAGGCGGCGAGGGTGGCGTCGTCGGCGAAGCGAAAGATCATCTGGAATTCGTCTCCGCCGGCGGGCGGCGCCAGCGCCCCGGAGCCGAGGTAGCCGGGGAAGTCGGCGGCGAGGGCTTCGCCTTCGCGCTGCCAGGCGAGGAAGTCGCGGTAACGGCCGGCGGCGACGCGGCGGGCCACCAGCAGGGTAACGGGAGCGGTAGACATCGTGTATCTCCTGGAACGGTTGAGCGCGCTTCGTGGGCGCCCTCGGACAACGGCGCAGCGCCGGGGGTGGTGGGCTGCGTCGGAGGACAGGCAAGGATCGTTCCCGGCGTGGTGGCGAAGGTTCGCTGCCGTGTCTACGGCAGCGCGATGACATCCCGATGACAGGGCGCGCACCGAAATGGTGCTTTTGCGGCCTGTCTGCATTGATTCGGTGCGTCCCGCTCGGCGAACGCATGCGGCATAATGCCCGGCTTACCCCTGTTGGCTTACGGAGTGTTCATGAAAGTCGCCATTCTCTCCGGCTCGGTCTACGGCACCGCCGAAGAAGTCGCCCGGCACGCCCAGAAATTGCTGTCCGCGGCCGGCCTCGAGGCCTCCCATCTGCCCCGCGCCAGCCTCGACGAACTCAAGGCCTTCGCCCCCGAGGCATTCCTGGTGGTGACCTCGACCACCGGCATGGGCGAACTGCCGGACAACCTGCAACCGCTGTACTACGCGATCCGCGACCAACTGCCGGCCTGGCACGGCCTGCCGGGCGGGGTCATCGGCCTGGGCGATTCGAGCTACGGCGACACGTTCTGCGGTGGCGGCGAGCAGGTTCGCGAACTGTTCGGCGAACTGGGCGTGCGCGAAGTGCTGCCGATGCTGCGCCTGGATGCCAGCGAAACCGTTACCCCCGAGACCGACGCCGAGCCTTGGCTGGCCGAGTTCGCCGCCGCCCTCAAGGGCTGATCCCGGGCGTACCCCGCCGAGGCGGCGGATAACCGCGTGGCGGTTATTCGCCGAAACGCCTGCCGAGGTGGCGGATAACCGCGTAGCGGTTATTCGCCCTACACGGGGAGGGAGCAAGCGGTAGGGCGAATAACGCCCCAGGCGTTATCCGCCGAAACGCCTGCCGAGGTGGCGGATAACCGCGTAGCGGTTATTCGCCCTGCACGGGGAGGGAGCAAGCGGTAGGGCGAATAACGCCCCAGGCGTTATCCGCCGAAACGCCTGCCCAGGCGGCGGATAACCGCGTGGCGGTTATTCGCCCTACACGGGGAGGGAGCAAGCGGTAGGGCGAATAACGCCCCAGGCGTTATCCGCCGAAACGCCTGCCGAGGCGGCGGATAACCGCGTGGCGGTTATTCGCCCTACACGGGGAGGGAGCAAGCGGTAGGGCGAATAACGCCCCCAGGCGTTATCCGCCGAAACGCCTGCCGAGGCGGCGGATAACCGCGTGGCGGTTATTCGCCCTACGCCGGGCTTTCCTCCAGCGGCTGCTCGCGCAGCAGCTCCAGCCAGGCCTGCGCCGCCCGCGACAGGTAGCCGCCACGGCGCCAGATGAAGGCGATGTCCCAGCGCAGGTCCGGCTCCCTGAGCAGGACCCGCACCACTCCCGGGCGTTCGATCTCGCGAGCGATCACCCGTGGTAGCAGCACCACTCCCTGGTTGGCCGCCACCAGCGCGCCGAGGAAGTCGGCCTGGCCGCTGCGGCCGCCTTCGCGCGGGCTGAAGCCGGCCTCCAGGCAGGCGCGCAGCAGGCGGTCGTTGAGGGTGAAGCTCTGCTGGTAGAGCAGGAACGGGCTGTCCGCCAGTTCGCCGAGGGCGACGCTGGCGGCAGCGGCCTTGGGATGCCCGGCCGGCAGCAGCACGTCCAGCGGTTCGTTGCAGAACGGCTGGTAGTCGAAGCCGTCGTCCGCCGGGGTGAGGCTGCCGGCCAGTTCCAGCTCGCCGGCCAGCACCGCCTGCTCCATGGTCTTGCTGCCGCCTTCCACCAGGTGCACGGCGATGTTCGGATAGCGCCGCCGGTATTCGGCGAAGCGTTGGGCGAACAGCGCGTCGGCGCCGAGCAGCGGCAGGCCCAGGCGCAGTTCGCCGCGGTTGAGCTGGCTGAGGTCGTCCAGTTCGCTGAGCAGGTCGCGGCGCAGCCGCAGCATCTCCTCGGCGCGGCGAAACACCACGGCGCCGGCGTCGGTCAGGCGCACGTGCGGCCCGTTGCGTTCCAATACCTGCACGCCAAGGCTCTGCTCCAGTTGGGCGACCTGCTTGCTGATGGTCGACTGGCTGGCGTGGCGGACCTGAGCCGCCTGGGTGAAGCTGCCCTGGCGGACCACTTCGACGAAGCTGCGGAGTTGACGGAATTCCATTCTGGAATGGCTCTCATGCGGACAATTCGCTTTGGGGATGATAGGCCGGGCCTTATCCTTTCTCCATCCCCGATTTCCCAGCCAAGGCCTTTCCCATGTTGCCCCCGCTCGTCCGCCGTCTGTCCCGCCTTGCCGCCGAACTGGCGGTACTCATCGCCTTCTGGTGGGCCGGCGGCTGGCTGGCGAAGGCCATCGGCCTGCCGCTGCCGGGCGGGGTGGTCGGCCTGGCGGCACTGTTGCTGCTGTTCGCCAGCGGCCTGCTGCGTCCGGCCTGGCTGCAGGCCGGCGCCGGCCTGTTGCTGGCGGAGATGTTGCTGTTCTTCATCCCGGCGCTGATGAGCCTGCTCGACTACGGCGCGCTGCTACGCAGCGAGGGCTGGCGCATCCTCCTGGTGATCATGCTCAGCACCCTGCTGGTGATGCTGGTCACCGCGGTGTCGGTGGAGTGGATGTGCCGCTGGAGGGCGCGCCATGAGTCTCGATAAGCAAGCCCTGTTCTGGTTGGCGGCGACCGTCGGCGGCTACCTGCTGAGCCGCCAGCTGTACCGCCGGGTGAAGTGGTACTGGCTGTCGCCCATCGTGTTCGTCCCGGTGCTGCTCTATGCCCTGGCGATTCCCACCCATACCCGCTACGCCGACTACGCTCGCGACACCAATTGGCTGGTGGCGCTGCTCGGTCCGGCGACGGTGGCCTTCGCCATCCCGATCTGGCAGCAGCGCGAGCTGCTGATGCGCCACTGGCCGGCGCTGCTGGCCGGGATGTTCGCCGGCACCGCGGTGGCCATCGGCAGCTCCTGGGCGCTGGCCCAGGCCCTGGCGCTGGACGGCCAGGTCACGCTGTCGTTGCTGCCGCGCTCGATCACCACGCCGTTCGCCATGGAGATGTCCCACGACCTGGGCGGCGTGCCGGAACTGACCGCCGCCTTCGTGATGATCACCGGGGTGTTCGGCGCGGTGATCGGCGGCACCCTGCTGCGCGTCCTGCGCTTGCGCACGCCGCTGGCCCGCGGCGCGCTGTTCGGCGTCGGCGCGCACGGCGCCGGCACCAGTCGGGCCTACGAGTTCGGCGGCGAGGAAGGTTCGGCGGCCGGTCTGCTGATGGTTCTCACCGGGCTGTTCAACCTGCTGGTCGCGCCCCTGGTCGCCCACTGCCTGTAGCCTGCGCGCATAGGCCGGCTGAATCCTCCGCCATTCAGCCGGCGCGCGAGTGTAAGCCCGGCGACAGTCGCCGGAGGAGGGCGGGGCTAGACTGCGGGCATCCGATAACGACAAAAGAGGATGCCGCCGTGACCGCCGTTCACTCCCTGCCCGCCGATGTGCAAGCCCAGGTCTCCGCCGCCGAATGGCAGACCCGTGTCGATCTCGCTGCCTGCTACCGGCTGGTCGCCCTGCACGGTTGGGACGACCTGATCTTCACCCACATCTCGGCCAAGGTGCCGGGCACCGAGGACTTCCTGATCAACCCGTTCGGCCTGATGTTCCACGAGATCACCGCCTCCAGCCTGGTGAAGGTGGATGCCAGCGGCAAGAAGCTGATGGACAGCCCCTACGAGATCAACCCGGCCGGCTACACCATCCATAGCGCGGTGCACGAGGTCCGCCACGACGTCGAGTGCGTGCTGCACACCCATACCGCCGCGGGGATCGCGGTGTCCTGCCAGAAGCAGGGCCTGTTGCCGCTGTCGCAGCAATCGTTGTTCGTGCTCTCCAGCCTGTCCTACCACGCCTACGAGGGCGTCGCCCTGAACCATGAGGAAAAGGCCCGCCTGCAGGCCGACCTGGGGGCCAGCAATTTCCTGATCCTGCCCAACCACGGCCTGCTCACCTGCGGCGGTTCCATCGCCGATACCTTCCTCATGATGTTCACCCTGCAACGCGCCTGCGAGGTACAGGTGATGGCGCAGAGCGGCGGCGCCGAGCTGATCCACATCCCGGGGCAGATCCTCGCCGGCGCGCGCGACATGATCGCCGGGGTGATGCGCAGCAAGACCGGCATGGGCGGCCAGCTCGCCTGGCCGGCGCTGCTGCGCAAGCTCGACCAGCAGAACCCGGGCTACCGCCAGTGACCGCGGCGCTGCCCGGCATTCCACTGGAGGCCTGGCGGAGGCGGGGCCGCACCCTGGATTTCAAGGGCTTCCCGATCCGCTACTGGGAAGCCGGGCAGGGTCGGCCGTTGCTGCTGATCCACGGTTTTCCCAGCGCCGCCTGGGACTGGCACTACCTCTGGGAGCCGCTGGCGCAGCGCTACCGCGTGCTGGTCTGCGACCTGCTCGGCTTCGGCGATTCGGCCAAGCCGCGCGCCCATCGCTACAGCCTGCTGGAGCAGGCCGACCTGCAACAGGCGCTGCTCGGCCGCCTGGGAATCGACGAGCCGCTGCACGTGCTGGCCCACGACTACGGCGACAGCGTCGCCCAGGAACTGCTCGCCCGCCATCACGAAGGCCGGCTGCGGCTCGCCTCCTGCGTGTTCCTCAATGGTGGGCTGTTCCCGGAAACGCACCGCCCGGTGCTCAGCCAGAAGCTGTTGCTGAGCCCGTTGGGCGGGCTGTTCGGCCGGCTGTTCGACCGCCGCGCCCTGGCGCGCAACTTCGCCAAGGTCTTCGGCCCGCGCAGCCAGCCCGGCGAGACCGAGCTGGATGCCTTCTGGAGCCTGATCGAAAGCAACCAGGGGCAGCGGGTGATGCATCGCCTGATCCGCTACATCGTCGACCGCCGCGAGCAGCGTGAGCGCTGGGTGGCGGCGTTGCAGCACGGCGGGGTGCCGTTGCGGGTGATCGACGGCGCCGTCGACCCGATCTCCGGGGCGCACATGGTCGAGCGCTACCGGCAACTGGTCGCCGATGCCGACTGCGTGCTGCTCGATGGCATCGGCCATTATCCGCAGATCGAAGCGCCGGCGGCGGTGCTCGAACATTACCTGGCGTTTCGCGCCCGACTGGATGATTCAGAGTTTTCTTAAGCGAGTTTGAGATTGCAGCAAGTGCCATCGCGCAAGGATCGGGGCTAGGGTGCTGGCGCCTCGCTGGACGAGGCGTTTCGTCACCCATGGAGGTCTCCATGCACGATCCCGTTTCTCCCTTGCGCGTGTTCGACGAGGGCTCCTGGTTGTTCCGCCAGATGGTGCAGGCGCAACCGTTCATCCGCCAGTCCGGGATGGTCCTCGCCGAACTCGGCCTGCTGCTGGCGCTCGGGCTCGGCTACCTGTGCTGGCAGGAAGGCAGTCGCTGGTACGCCGTCGGCGCCGGCCTCGCGTTGCTCGGCAGCCTGCTGCTGGTGGTGGTCCGGCACAACTACGACTGGTGGCTGTTCAAGCTCGGCCCGCGTGGCCGGCTGTACATTCCGTTCGACTGAAGCGGAACATCCCGCTGCCTTATCGGGCGCCATTCATGGCGGCGCGAAGCCTTGTCCCCGCCGGCGGGCTGGCCGACACTCGGGCAATCCTTCCTACTGTCCTGGAGTCCCGAACATGAGCGATGCCCTGCGTTTCGACGACCAAGTCGTGATCGTCACCGGAGCCGGCGGCGGCCTTGGCCGCGCCCACGCCCTGCTGTTCGCGAAGCATGGCGCCCAGGTGGTGGTCAACGACCTCGGCGGCAGCACCCATGGCGAAGGCGCCAGTGCCTCGGCGGCGGACAAGGTGGTGGCGGAGATCCGTGCCGCCGGCGGCACCGCGGTGGCCAACCACGACTCGGTCACGGACGGCGGCAGGATCGTGGAGAACGCGCTGGACGCCTTCGGTCGCGTCGACGTGGTGGTCAACAATGCCGGCATCCTGCGTGACAAGACCTTCCACAAGATGGAGGACGCCGACTGGGACCTGGTCTACCAGGTGCATGTCGAAGGCGCCTACAAGGTCACTCGCGCCGCCTGGCCGCACTTGCGCGAGCAGGCCTACGGGCGGGTGGTGTTCACCTCCTCGACCTCGGGCATCTACGGCAACTTCGGCCAGAGCAACTACGGCATGGCCAAGCTCGGCCTCTACGGCCTGACCCGCACCCTGGCCCTGGAAGGGCGCAAGAACAATATCCTGGTCAACGCCATCGCCCCCACCGGCGGTACGCGGATGACCGAGGGGCTGATCCCGCCGCAGGTCTTCGAGCAGCTCAAGCCGGAGCTGGTCAGCCCGCTGGTGGTCTACCTCGGCAGTTCGGCCTGCGAGGATACCTCGGGGCTCTATGAGGTCGGCGGTGGCTGGATCGGCAAGGTACGCTGGGAACGCAGCCTGGGCTTCGGCTTCGATCCGAAGGCCGGCTTCGACGCCGAGGACGTGGCCGCGCACTGGCAGCAGATCTGCGACTTCGAGAACGCCGCGCACCCGGCGGACAACGTCGAGGCGCTCCGTGAAATGATGGCCAACCTGCAGAAGCACGCGCTCTGAGACGCCCGGCGGATGCGGCGCGGCCGCGGGAAAAGGACTAAGGTGAAGACCGGCTGACGCCGGTCTTCTGCCATCCGGCCGGTGTCTTTTTTCGCTTTTTCCGCAGGGAGTCTGTCATGAGTGTCATCGTCGAACGCAACGGCCCGGTCACCACCCTGGTCATCGCTCGCCCGGAGCGGCGCAATGCGGTGGACCGGCCGACCGCCCAGGCCCTGGCCGACGCCCTGCGCGAGTTCGAAGCGGACGATACGGCGCGGGTCGCGGTACTCACCGGCAGCGGCGGCAATTTCTGCGCCGGCGCCGACCTGGCGGCGGTGGCCGAGGATGGCGAGCGGCGCAATCGCCTGGAGGCGGAGGGCGACGGACCGATGGGGCCGAGCCGCATGCAGCTCGGCAAGCCGCTGATCGCCGCCATCGAAGGCTATGCGGTGGCCGGCGGGCTGGAGCTGGCGCTGCTCGCCGACCTGCGGGTGATGGCCGAGGACGCCATCTGCGGAGTGTTCTGCCGGCGTTTCGGGGTGCCGCTGATCGATGGCGGCAGCGTGCGCCTGCCGCGGATCGTCGGGCAGGGCCGGGCGCTCGACCTGATCCTCACCGGGCGTCCGGTGAAGGCCGACGAAGCGTTGCAGATCGGCCTGGCCAACCGGGTGGTGCCGAGCGGTTCGGCGCGAGCCGAGGCCGAGGAGCTGGCGGCGGAACTCGCCGCCTTCCCGCAGACCTGCATGCTCGCCGATCGCGCCAGCGTATACGCGCAGTGGGAACTGTCCTTCGACGTGGCCCTGGCCAACGAATTCCAGGGCGGGCTGGCGGTGATCGAGAGCGGCGAGACCCTGGAGGGCGCGCAGCGCTTCAAGGACGGCGAGGGGCGCCACGGGCGCTTCGAGTGACGCCGTCGCGCCGCCCGGGCTAGCGGTGGATGATCACGTAGCTCTTGCGCACGGTTTCCTGCACATCCCACACGCCGAGACTGTTCTCCGGCAGCAGCAAGGCATCGCCGGCCTCGATGCGGATGGTCTCGCCGCCGTCCGGGGTGAAGGTGCAGCGGCCTTGCAGGAAGTGGCAGAACTCCTGCTCGACGATCTGCCGCCGCCAGCGTCCGGGGGTGCATTCCCAGATGCCGGTTTCCACCTGGTCGGTGCGCTCCACGGCGTAGGCGCGGGTCTGCGCGACCGGCTCGCCAAGGGGCACCGCGACCGGGCTGGCGGCGCCAAGATCGGCGCCGGCGGTATTTTTCAGAAGGGTCAGGGCCATGCGGTTTTTCCTCTGTGGGAGGTGGAGGGGATTCTCAGCGCATCAGGCTTTCCATGCCGGCCGCGAGGGTTTGCGCCAGGCTGCGGCGCCAGGGCGCGCTGTGCGGGTCGGCAAGGACCCGGTCCTCATGGACGAAACTGCGGATGATCGCGTTGTAGCCGAGCCAGCGGCAGGGTTCCGGTTCCCAGCGGGCCAGGCTGTCCAGCGGACGCTCGCCCAGCACCCAGGGCTGCCGCAGCAGCTCGCTGTCCTCACCGAGGATCAGCGCGGCCAGGGTGCGGCCGCCGAGGTTGCTGGCGCCGACCCCTTCGCCGCCGTAGCCGCCGGAGAGGGCGATGCCACTGGCGCGGTCGAGCAACATGTGCGGGCGGAAGCGCCGGGCCATGCCGAGGTTGCCGCCCCAGGTGTGGCTGATCCTGGCGTCCTTGAGCAGCGGGAAGAGTTCGCCGAACAGGTAGCGACGCAGGCCGACTTCCTCGTCGTCGAGGCTGAAGTCGCTGCGCAGCTTGCCGCCGAAGCGGTAGCCGCCCCGCGCGCCGAAGGCCAGGCGGTCGTCGGCGGTGCGCTGGCCGTAGGTGACCTGGCGGCTGAATTCGCTGAAGGCCTGGCCGCGCTCCAGGCCGATCTCCGCCCAGACCGACGACGGCAGCGGCTCGGTGGCCACCAGCAGACTCTGCACCGGCAACTGGTAGTGGCCCAGCGGCGGCAGGCTGGCGGCGTAGCCTTCCACTGCCGGTACGATCCATTCGGCGCGCAGTTCGCCGCGCTCGGTGCGCAGCAGGCCGCGTTGCCAGTGCAGCACCCGGCTCTTCTCGAACAGCCGCACGCCCAGGCGCTCCACCGCGCGGGCCAGGCCGCGCGCGAGCCTGGCCGGCTGGATGGTGGCGCAGTGCGGCGAATGGATCGCCCCGTAGCTGCCGGGGATGCGCAACTGCTGGTCGAGTTCCTGCGGCGTCAGCCAGCGGTAGTCGCTTTCGTCCAGGCCTTCGGCATAGAGATCATGCAGATAGGCGCGCAGGCGGCGTTCCTGTTCCGGGTAGCGCGCCGCGCAGTAGAGCACGCCGCCCTTGCGGTAGTCGCAGTCGATGCCTTCCTCTTGCAGCACCCGCGCGACTTCGTCGGGAATCCCGTGCAGCAGGTCGTAGCCGGCCCGGCGCCGCTCCGGCGGCAAGCCGGCGAGCAGGCCGTCCTCGCCGAGCAGGTTGCCCATCAGCCAGCCGCCGTTGCGCCCCGAGGCGCCGAAGCCGGCGGTTTCTGCCTCGACGATGGCGACGCGCAACTGCGGCGCCCGGCGCTTCAGGTAATAGGCGGTCCAGAGGCCGGTGTAGCCGGCGCCGACGATGGCCACGTCGACCTCGAGGGATTCTTCCAGGGACGGGCGCGCTTCGAGCGGATCGTCCAGTTGATTCATCCACAGGCTGAGGTGGCGCCAGGCCGACATAGAGGGCTCCATAGCGAGAGGGAAGGGGGAATGCGGCGAGAGTAGGAAGATGCCGTGCGCCTGTCGTGCGCGCGGGTCCGCTGGGAAATCTCAGCGGCGCGACGACAGGCGCTTCAGGTATTCGCGCGGAGACTGGCCGGTGTGCTGGCGGAAGCAGCGGTAGAAGGCCGACAGCGAATTGAAGCCGGCGGCGAAGGCCAGTTCGTCGACCCGTCCGGGCAGCTCGCCGGAAAGCTGGCCGAGCAGGTGTTGCAGGCGGGTCTGGTTGACGTACTGGTAGAAGCTCAGGCCGAGCACCTGGTTGAGCAGGTAGGAAATCTGGTTGCGCGTATAGCCGGTGGCATTGGCCACCTGGGTCAGGTCCAGGTCCGGATCGAGATAGGGCTGGGCCTGCTGGAAGTAGTGCTCCAGGTCGCGTGCCAGCAGGCTCAGCTGCTTGGCCGAAAGCCCCAGGCGGCTGGCCGGCGGCCGGCCGTCGCCGCCGGCCTGGGCTCCGCCGCCGCTTTCGTGGACCAGCGAGGCGTATTCGTTGATGCGCCAGATCAGGCCGTCGCGCACGGTGATCGCCTCGCTGGCGCGGAACGAAGCCAGGCGGCCGCTGAGGGTCACCCGCAGGCGGTACTGGATGAAGGCGGTATCGCCGTCGAAGCGGATACGGTCGGTGTGCTCCAGCGACTCGTCGGGGCCCTTGGGCATGGTCGCCTCGACGTACTCGCGGAGATCGGCCAGGCGCATCCGGCGGTTCTGGAAGAAGTCGTTGTATTCGACCTCGGGATGATAGAGCGCCATCACCGCGTCGATGTCGCGGTGCTTCCAGCTGAGGTGGTAGCGCATGACCGTCTCGCGGGTGGCGTCGGCGAGGTCGCGGTCGGCGGGAATGGTCTGTTCGGGCTGCATGCAGCGAAGGATGCCATCGCCGCCGCCGGCGGAACAGTGCCGCGCCGTCATCCATGCACTGGATGACGGCGTATCCATCCTGCATATGGCGTTCGCCGAGGCGCTTTCCAGGGCCCCTGTTCACTCTTTCGGGCGACAGCCGGAATACCTCCTTGGTGCGCTTACCGCCGTTCGGGCCGCTGGGTAGGGTGTAGCCACCTCGACCCTGTCAGGAGAGCCGCATGACAACAACAAAAAGGCGCGGAATCTTCCCTCTGCACGCACTCGCTGCGGCCACAGTCCTGGGTTGCGCCACCCAGGCCTCGGCCGTGTCATTCAACATCGGGGAGATCGAAGGGCAATTCGACTCGTCGCTGTCGGTGGGGGCCAGCTGGTCCATGCGTTCCGCCGACAAGGACTACATCGGCACCCGCAACGGCGGCCACGCCTCGTCGCAGACCTCCGACGACGGCCGGCTCAACTTCAAGAAGGGCGAAACCTTCTCGAAGATCTTCAAGGGCATCCACGATCTCGAACTCAAGTACGGCGACACCGGCGCGTTCTTCCGTGGCAAGTACTGGTACGACTTCGAGCTGAAGGACGAACACCGCCTGCTCTACGACATCGACGACCACAACCGCAAGGAGGGCGCCAAGTCCTCCGGGGCGCAGTTGCTCGATGCCTTCCTCTACCACAACTACAGCATCGGCGACCTGCCCGGCAGCGTGCGGGTCGGCAAGCAGGTGGTGAGCTGGGGCGAGAGTACGTTCATCCAGAACTCGATCAACAGCATCAACCCGATGGACGTCGCCGCGTTCCGCCGGCCCGGCGCGGAGATCAAGGAAGGCCTGATCCCGGTGAACATGCTCTACCTGTCCCAGGGCATCAGCGACGCGCTGACCGTCGAAGGCTTCTACCAGTTGGAGTGGGACCAGACGGTGATCGACAACTGCGGCACCTTCTTCTCCACCACCGACGTGGTCGCCGATGGCTGCGAGCGGATGGTCTATGCCGGCAGCGACTTCGACCCGAACCCGGCTAACGGCTACCGCTATCTGCCGCGCGCCGGCGATCGCGATGCCCGCGACAGCGGCCAGTGGGGCCTGGCCCTGCGTTGGTACGCGGCGGAGCTGAACGACACCGAGTTCGGCCTGTACGCGATGAACTACCACAGTCGCAACCCGTACTACAGTGTGATCGCCGGCAACGGCCTGGCCACCTCCGACCCGGTCACCGGGCGCTCCACCGGCTATTACTTCATCGACTATCCCGAGGACATCCGCCTCTACGGCCTGAGCTTCCAGACCAACATCGGCAGCACCTCGGTGGCCGGCGAGCTGAGCTACCGGCCGAACATGCCGCTACAAATCAACAGCACCGACATGTCGATCGCCGCGATCTACCCGACCACCCTGTTCGGCAACCCGATCTACGACAGCGGCTTCGCCACCCCGCGCGCCGGCGAGGTGATCAACGGCTACGTGCGCAAGCCGGTGACCCAGGCACAGGTGACCGTCACCCAGTTCTTCGACCGGGTACTGGCGGCCGACCGCCTGACCGTGGTCGGCGAAGTCGGCTACAACCACCTCAGCGGGGTCGACGGCGACGACCTGCGCTACGGCCGCGACGCCATCTACGGCATCGGCGAACTGCCGAACAACGCCTTGTGCACCGGCGCGCTCAACGTGGCCAACCCGCAGGAGTGCAACAGCCACGGCTTCTACACCCGCAACTCGTGGGGCTATCGCCTGCGCGGGATCCTCGAATATCCCAACGTGTTCGCCGGGGTCAACCTGAAGCCGAACCTGGCCTGGTCGCACGACGTCGAGGGCTACGGGCCGAACTTCAGCGAGGGCGCCAAGGCCGTCAGCGTCGGCCTCGATGCCGACTACCAGAACACCTATACCGCCAGCATCAGCTACACCGACTTCTTCGGCGGCAACTACAACCCGATCAACGACCGCGACTTCCTCGCGGTGAGCTTCGGGGTGAACTTCTGAGGTCCGCCGCCCCTCGGGGCGGCCGCTTTCGCGGATACGAACAAGGATAACGACGCATGAAAACAGCACGACTCCTGTCCTCCGGGGCGCTGGCCCTCAGCCTGCTGGCCGGTTCGGTGACGGCGGCGGTTTCGCCCGACGAGGCCGCCAAGCTCGGCAGCAGCCTGACCCCCATCGGCGCGCAGAAGGAAGGCAACGCCGACGGCAGCATCCCGGCCTGGACCGGCGGCCTCGCGGCCAGCGCCGGCAAGGTCGATGGCAAGGGCTTCCTTTCCGATCCCTTTGCCGACGAGAAGCCGCTGTTCACCATCACCGCGCAGAACGTCGAGCAATACAAGGACAAGCTCTCCGACGGCCAGTTGGCGATGTTCAAGCGCTACCCGGAAACCTACCGGATCCCGGTGTACAAGACCCATCGCACGGTGGCCCTGCCGGCCGAGATCGACGAGGCGGTCAGGCAGAGCGCGCTGAACGTGCAGCCGATCAACGACGGCAACGGCCTGTCGAATTTCGAGAAGAGCCGCTACTACGCCTTCCCGATTCCGAAGAACGGCGTCGAAGTGCTCTGGAACCACATCACCCGCTACCGCGGCGGCAACCTCAAGCGCACCATCGTCCAGGCCACCCCGCAGACCAACGGCAGCTTCACGCCGATCCGCTTCGAGGAGTCGGTGGCATTCCCGCAGAACATGCCCGACCTCGACCAGAGCAAGGCGGCCAACATCCTCACCTTCTTCAAGCAGCAGGTGACCGCGCCGGCGCGCCTGGCGGGCAACGTGCTGCTGGTCCACGAGACCCTCGACCAGGTCAAGGAGCCGCGCCTGGCCTGGGTCTACAACGCCGGCCAGCGCCGCGTGCGGCGCGCCCCGCAGGTGGCCTACGATGGCCCGGGCACCGCCGCCGACGGCCTGCGCACCTCGGATAACTTCGACATGTTCTCCGGCGCCCCGGACCGCTACGACTGGAAGCTGGTCGGCAAGCGCGAGATGTACATCCCCTACAACGCCTACAAGCTCAACGACCCGACCCTGAAGTACGGCGACATCATCAAGGCCGGGCACATCAACCAGGACCTGACCCGCTACGAGCTGCACCGGGTGTGGGAAGTGGTCGGCACGGTGAAGCCGGGCGAGCGGCACATCTACGCCAAGCGCCACATGTACATCGACGAGGACAGCTGGCAGATCGCCCTGGTCGACCACTACGACGGTCGCGGCCAGCTCTGGCGGGTCGGCGAGGGCCACGCGCAGTACCACTACGACCAGAAGGTCGCCGGCTACACCCTGGAGGCGCTCTACGACGTGATCGCCGGTCGCTACCTGGCGCTGGGCATGAACAACGAGGAGAAGCGCGGCTACGAGTTCGGCTTCAAGGCCTCGTCCGCCGACTACACGCCGGCCGCCCTGCGCAACGCCGGGGTACGCTGAGTCCCGGCCAGTCGCGACGAGCGCGTCGGCTTGTGCCGACGCGCTCGTGCGTTATGACGGCCCATCACCCGGCGCAATCATCGTTCAGCAGCGGGGCAGGCGCGGTCTAGGCTCCCGGCAAGGCGCTTCGACAGAACAAGAGCACTGCCATGACCGAGCCGACCGAGCTGCCCGCCGCCTTGCCGCGGCTGCCGCCGCAGCACCTGCCGCGGCCCCGTTTGCACCAGCCGCTGCTGCGCGGCGAATGCCGCCTGCGACTGCTCTGCGCGCCCGCCGGCAGCGGCAAGACCGTCCTCCTCGGAGAATGCGCACGGCGGGCGCCGCCTGGCGTGCAGGTGGTCTGGCTGGCGCTGGGCGGGGAAGCGCTGGACCCCGCGACCTTCCGCCGCCGCCTGGCCGGCGCTCTCGGCTTGGCCGAGGACAGCGACGAAGCGCAGCTGTGCCGGCGGCTGCGCAACGCTTCCGCGCTGTGGCTGCTGCTCGACGATTACCCACGGCATCCCGACCCCGCCCTCGACGCCTGCCTCGATCGCCTGTTGAGCGCGGCCTCGCCACGGGTGGGCTGGTGGCTGGCGAGCCGGCGGCGGCCGCAGTGCAACCTGGCGCGGTTGCTGCTGGAAGGGGAGTTGCTGGAGGTCGACGGCGGCCTGCTGGCGTTCGATGCCGACGAGGTCGCCGAACTGCTCCGCCTGCACGGGCGCAGCGCCGATGCCGCTACGGCCGGGACACTGCTGGAACGCAGCGGCGGTTGGTGCGCCGCGTTGCGCTTGCGCCTGCTGGTCGGCGAAGAGACGGCCGGACCGTTGTTGCAGGAATACCTCCAGCACGAGTTGCTCGACGAGCTGCCGCCGCCGCTGGCCGACGCCGCGCGTGCCCTGGCCTGGCTGCCGCAAGTCGGTCCGGAGCTGTTCCGCCGGCTGTTCGAGGAGCTGCCCCACGGGCTGGACGACCTGTTGGCGCGGGGCTTCCCCCTGCTGGCCGATGCGAACCAGCGCTACAGCCTGCCGCCGGCGATCCGCGAGGCCTGGCGCGAAGCGCCACAGCGCCCGCAGCGGGACTTCCACCGGGAAGCCTGCGAATGGTTCGCCGAACACGGCGAGACCCGCGAGGCGGTCGACCAGGCGCTGGCCGCCGACGAACCGGAAACCGCCGCCGGATTGTTGCAGAAGCTCACCGAGGAGCAATTGCTGCACGGCCACAACATCGGCATGGTCCTGGCCCTGCGCGACGAACTGCCGGCGGCGCTGCTGGCCAGCACGCCGCGCCTGGTGATCCTGAATGCCTGGACGCTGCTCTACGCCGGACGCCTGGCCGAAGCCGAGGACTGCATCGGCCAGTTGGCGCGCTTCCTGCCGATGCCCTCGGCGTCCCGCCAGCGGGTGCTGCTGGCGCAATGGCAGGGCTTGTTCGGGATCCTCCTGCACTGCCGCGGCGAGCGCGGCGCCGCCGACTACCTGCGCGAGGCGCTGGAGCAACTGCCGGAGGACGCCTGGTCGCAGGGACTGATCTGCCGCTCGGCGCTGATGCAACTGGCGATGATCGAGGGGCGGATGGACCAGGCGCGGTTGATCGGCCGCGATGCCTTGCGCCTGGCGCGCGAGCACGACAGCCTGATCTTCGAGGCGCTGATCGAACTGGAGCGGGCGCAGTGGCTGGAGCAGCGCGGCGAACTGCTGCGCGCGGAAGGCGTCCTCGATCGCGCCCAGCGCTACCTGGAGGACCTCGGCCAGCAGGGCAGCCCGATGCTCGGCCGGATCGCCCTGCGCCGCGCGCGCCTGTGCCTGCAGCAGGGCCGCGAGGTCGACGCCGGGCACTGGTATCGGCTGGGGCTGGAGCAGGCACGGGAGAATCTCGATCCCTGGGCGCTCTACGGCTACCTGGGACTGGCCTTGCTGGAAGCCGGGCAGGGCGACCTGGACGCGGCGTTCAACCGCCTGCTGGAGGTCGAGCGGCTGATGCAGCAGCGCCATGTCCCCGATCCGCTGTATCGCGGCGCGCTGCTGCTGGTCAGCTCCGCCCTGACCCTGCAGCAGGGAAGGCCGGCGCAGGCGCGGGAGATCCTGCTGCGGGTCCGCGCCTACTTCCAGCCGGGACGGGCGCGCCTGTCGCCGCCCTCCGAACCGGAGTTGGAAGCGCGGGTAGAGCACCAATTGGCACTGGCCGAACTCTACAGCGGCGAGGCAGCCGCCGCCGAAGCGCGGCTGCGCGGGCTGCTCGCCATTCTCGAGGCGCAGGGGCGGCAGACGCTGCTTTGCGAAGTGCGCATGGGTATCGCCGAGTGCCAGTTCCTCTCCGGACAATTGCCCCAGGCCCAGCAGACCCTGCGCAGCGGCCTGGAGCTGGCGGAGCGGCTAGGCCTGCAACTGCCGCAGCGGCGACTGCGGGATCGCCAGCCGCAACTGTTCGCCGCCCTGCCGGGGGAAGAAGAGGAGGGGCTCAGTCCGCTCAGTTGTCGGGAGCTGGCGGTGCTCGGCCTGATCGCCCAGGGCTGCTCCAACCAGGAGATCGGCGAGCAACTGTTCATTTCCCTGCACACGGTGAAGACCCACGCCCGGCGGATCAACGGCAAGCTCGGGGTGGCCCGTCGGACCCAGGCGGTGGCGAGGGCCAAGGCCCTCGGCCTGCTCGCCTGAGCGGCCTCAGTGCAGGGCGCGGCCGGTCGGCGGGGCGAGTTCGCCCAGGCGCTGGCCGAGGCGCAGTTGCTCGGTGGGATCGTCGCTGAGCAAGAGCGCGCGTTCCAGGTCGTAGCGTTCCGCCTGCGGGCAATCCAGTTGCCGATAGAGGCCGGCGCGGGCCTCGTGGTCGGCGGCGCCCACCGGGCCGAGTTCGATCACCCGCTGGGCATCCTTCAGCGCGGCCAGCGGCTCGCCGGCGGCGCTGTGCAGTTGTCGCAGGTTGCGCGACAGACGCTGGAGGATTTCCCCGGGAGAGGCCTGCTTCAGGTAGGCGGCCTGCAGTTCGCTCTTCGGCCCTTGCAGGCGCAGCAGCAGTTCGCGGCAGTCGGGGGTATAGAGGCGTCGCCCGGTGGCCGGGTCGAGCAGATGGTCGGCCTGCGGCACGCGCAGCAGGAAGCGTCCCGGGAAGTTCACTCCGACCAGCGGAATGTCCAGCCGCCGCGCCAGTTCCATGGCCACCAGCGCCAGCGACAACGGCTGTCCCTGGCGCCGCTGCAGCACCAGCGGGAGCAGGGCCGAGCGCGGTTGCAGGGGGAAGTCGTCGTCTTCGCAGAAACCCTGTTCGCTCATTCGCCGCAGCAACCCCTGGGCGCGCTCGCTGGCCGAGGCGCGGTCGTCCAGGCTGGCGCCGATCTGCCGGACGAGTTCGTCGAGCTCGCGCAGGGCGTGGGCGGGCGAATACGCCGGGAGGTGCTCCGCGGCGATCCACAGGGCCGCCTCGAACAGCGCTGGCGGTTCCTGGGCGAGACAATCGAGGCAGGCTTGACGCGGGTCCATGGCTTTCCTCCTGGTGCGCCTGGATCGCTGCGGACGGGCCGTTCGGAGCACGCCGGGGCCGGTTTCGAGCGGGCGGACCCCAAGGTTGTAACCGTCCGCCGAAGCTTCGTCCAGTACCCGGCTCGGCGAGCGCCGCCGCCTGGTCGTCGGCCTTGCGGGCGTTTCGCCGACGCCTGCCTATACTGAAGGTGCCGGGCGGCAACGGCCCGGCCCGGACAACAAGCAGCAAGCAGGGGAGCCCCAGCATGTTCGACATGATGGACGCGGCCCGGCTCGAGGGTCTCCACCTCGCCCAAGACCCGGCCACGGGACTCAAGGCCATTATCGCCATCCACAGCACGCGACTCGGCCCGGCGCTGGGTGGTTGTCGCTACCTGCCTTACCCCAACGACGAAGCCGCCATCGGCGACGCCATCCGCCTGGCCCAGGGCATGAGCTACAAGGCGGCCCTGGCCGGGCTGGAGCAGGGCGGCGGCAAGGCGGTGATCATCCGCCCGCCGCACCTGGACAATCGCGGCGCGCTGTTCGAGGCCTTCGGGCGCTTCATCGAAAGCCTCGGCGGACGCTACATCACTGCGGTGGACAGCGGTACCTCCAGCGCCGACATGGACTGCATCGCCCAGCAGACCCGCCACGTCACCAGCACCACCCAGGCCGGCGACCCCTCGCCGCATACCGCCCTCGGCGTGTTCGCCGGGATTCGCGCCAGCGCCCAGGCGCGCCTCGGCAGCGACGACCTGGAAGGCCTGCGGGTCGCGGTGCAGGGGCTCGGCCACGTCGGCTACGCATTGGCCGAGCAACTGGCGGCGGTCGGCGCCGAGCTGCTGGTCTGCGACCTCGATCCCGGCCGGGTGCAACTGGCCGTCGAGCAGCTCGGTGCCCATCCGCTGGCGCCGGAGGCATTGCTCTCCACCCCTTGCGACATCCTCGCGCCCTGCGGCCTGGGCGGCGTGCTCACCAGCCAGAGCGTCAGCCAGTTGCGCTGCGCGGCGGTGGCCGGGGCGGCGAACAACCAGTTGGAGCGGCCGGAGGTCGCCGACGAGCTGGAGGCGCGCGGCATCCTCTATGCGCCGGACTACGTGATCAACTCCGGCGGCCTGATCTACGTCGCCCTCAAGCACCGCGGCGCCGACCCGCACAGCATCACCGCGCACCTGGCGCGGATTCCCGCGCGGCTCACCGAGATCTATGCCCATGCCCAGGCCGACCACCAGTCGCCGGCGCGGATCGCCGACCGTCTGGCGGAACGGATTCTCTACGGCCCGCAGTGACGGGCCGGCGTTTCCGGCGAGGCCGCCAGCGGGCCTCGCCAGCGGCAGTGCGGGCCACCCCCGCCGCGCCGCGCGTGCACGCCGCCACCCGCGGCGCGACCCTGAGCGGCACGCCTACCCGGCGTGCGGAGGAGGTTTGCGATGGTTCACAACCGGATCGACCCGCCTTTCACCCGCTACCTCGACAGCGACGGTCGGCCCCTCGGCGAGTTGCCCGCCTGGGCCGGCGACAGCGATGCGCTGGTCGGCCTCTACCGGCAGATGCTCCTGACCCGCCTGTTCGACCAGAAGGCGGTGGCCCTCCAGCGTACCGGGCGGATCGGCACCTATGCGCCAACCCTCGGCCAGGAAGCCATCGGAGTGGCCATCGGCAGCCAGATGCGCGCCGAGGACGTGCTGGTGCCGTATTACCGCGATACCGCCGTGCAATTGATGCGCGGCGTGCGCATGGAGGACATCCTCCTCTACTGGGGCGGCGACGAGCGCGGCAGCGACTACGCCGAACCGCTGGCGGCGCAGGACTTTCCCATTTGCGTGCCGATCGCCACCCAGGCCCTGCATGCCTGCGGGGTCGCCTCGGCGTTCCGCATCCGCGGCGAACACCGGGTGGCGGTGACCACCTGCGGCGACGGCGCCACCAGCAAGGGCGATTTCCTCGAGGCGCTGAACGTGGCGGGCGCCTGGCAGTTGCCGGTGCTCTTCGTGGTCAACAACAACCAGTGGGCGATCTCGGTGCCGCGGCGCATCCAGTGCGGCGCGCCGACCCTGGCGGAGAAGGCGGTGGGTGCCGGCTTCCCCGGCGAACAGGTGGACGGCAACGACGTGCTGGCGGTCGCCGAACGCGTCCGCGCGGCCCTGGAGCGCGCGCGCCAGGGCAAGGGGCCGACCCTGCTGGAGTGCATCAGCTATCGCCTGTGCGACCACACCACGGCCGACGACGCCAGCCGCTACCGTTCCGCCGAGGAGGTCAACCAGGCCTGGCGCGAGGAGCCGATCAAGCGCCTGCGCGCCTTCCTCGCCGGCCGCGGCCAGTGGGACGAGGAGCGCGAGCAGGCGCTGGTGGGCGAGTGCCAGGCGCGGGTGCAGGAGGCGGTGGAGCGTTTCGAGACGTTCGCCGCGCAGGCGCCGCAGGCACTGTTCGAGCATGTCTACGCGCGCTGGCCGGCGGTCCTGGAGGAGCAGCGCGAGCAATTGCTGGAGCGCGCCGCGCGGCGGCAGGGAGGGGCCGAACATGAATGAGCGCAACGGCGAAGCGAAACGCCTGGCCCTTCTGGAGGCGGTCAACCTGGCGTTGCACCGGGCCATGGCCGAGGACGAGACGGTGGTGGTGCTGGGCGAAGACGTCGGGGTCAACGGCGGGGTGTTTCGCGCCACCCTCGGCCTGCGCGAGCGCTTCGGCTTCAAGCGGGTGCTGGATACGCCGCTGGCGGAGAACATGATCGCCGGGCTGTCCATCGGCATGGCCGCCCAGGGCCTGAAGCCGGTGATGGAGATCCAGTTCATGGGCTTCATCTACGCCGCCATGGAGCAACTGGTGTCCCATGCCAGCCGCCTGCGCAATCGCACCCGCGGCCGCCTGGCCTGCCCGTTGGTGCTGCGCACGCCGATGGGCGCGGGGATCCGCGCGCCGGAGCACCACAGCGAGGCGACCGAGGCGATGTTCGCGCACATCCCCGGCGTCCGCGTGCTGGTGCCGTCGTCGCCGGCGCGGGCCTACGGCCTGCTCCTGGCGGCGATCGACGATCCCGATCCGGTGATCTTCCTCGAGCCGACCCGGCTCTACCGGATGAACCCGCAGCCGCTGGCGGACGACGCCCGGCGCCTGCCGCTGGACAGTTGCTTCACCCTTCGCGAAGGCGGCGACCTGACCCTGGTCAGCTGGGGCGCCAGCGTCCACGAGACCCAGCAGGCCGCCGAGCGCCTGGCGCAGCGCGGCATCGAGGCCGAAGTGATCGACGTCGCCTGCCTCAAGCCGCTCGACCTCGACACCCTCGAAGCCTCGGTGCGCAAGACCGGTCGCTGCGTGATCGTCCATGAGGCGCCGAAGAGTGGCGGCCTCGGCGGGGAAATCGCCGCGAGCCTCTACGAGCGTGTCCTGTTCGACCTGCGGGCGCCGATCCAGCGGGTCGCCGCGGCCGATATCCCGCCGCCGCTGTACCGCCTGGAAGCGCTGTACATGCCCGCCGTGGAGGACATCCTGGCGGCCTGCGACACCGTGCTCGGCTACGCCTGAGCCAAGGGGAGACGACCATGAAGCACTTCAAGCTGCCCGACCTGGGCGAGGGCCTGCAGGAAGCGGAAATCGTCGAATGGCACGTCAAGGCCGGCGACAGCGTGCGCGCCGACCAGCGCCTGGTCTCGGTGGAAACCGCCAAGGCGCTGGTGGACATCCCTGCGCCCTACGATGGGGTGGTGGGCAAGCTGTTCGGCGCCGAGGGCGACATCCTCCACGTCGGCGAACCGCTGGTGGGCTTCGAGGGCGAGGAGGCGGACGCCGGTACCGTGGTGGGGCGCCTGGAGGGCGGCGGTAGCGCCCTGGAGGACCGTTTCTTCATCGGCGCCGCACCGTCCACCCGCGAACACCTGGCACCGCGCGCGACCCCGGCGGTGCGCCAGTTCGCCCGCCAGCAGGGCGTCGAACTGGCCGGCCTGAGCGGCTCCGGCCCGGATGGCCTGATCACCCGCGCCGACGTCGAGGCCGCCGCCCAGGGCGCCCGCGAACGCTTCGGCGGCGAGCGCTTGCGCGGGGTACGGCGGAGCATGGCGCTGAACATGGCGCGCTCGCATGCCGAGGTGGTGCCGGTGACGATCTACGGCGACGCCGACCTGCATCGCTGGAAGACCGCACGCGACCCGTTGATCCGCCTGGCCCAGGCGCTGGCCGAGGCCTGTCGCGCCGAGCCGACCCTCAACGCCTGGTTCGATGGCGCCTCGTTGTCGCTGAAACTGCATGAGCGGCTCGACCTGGGGATCGCCGTGGACACCCCGGACGGCCTGTTCGTGCCGGTGCTGCGCGACGTCGGTGCGCGTTCGGCGGAGGACCTGCGCGCCGGTATGCGGCGCCTGCGCGAAGACGTCCAGGCACGCTCGATCCCGCCGGCGGAAATGCTCGGCGCGACCCTGACCCTATCCAACTTCGGCACCCTGTTCGGCCGCTACGCCAACCCCGTGGTGGTGCCGCCGCAGGTGGCCATCCTCGGCGCCGGCGGCATCCGCGACGAAGTAGTGGCCTGGCGCGGCGAGATGGCGATCCACCCGATCCTGCCGCTCTCGCTGAGCTTCGATCACCGCGCCGCCACCGGTGGCGAGGCGGCGCGTTTCCTCAAGGTACTGGTGAACGCCCTGGAGCAGCCCGACGGCTGATCAGCGCCGGCGCTCCAGCCACCATGCCAGCAGCGCGCCGAGGGCATAGGCGAGCAGGTCGAAGCCGTCGGCGGAGCTACCGAGAACGATGCGCAGCACGGGACTGGAAAATTGCCAATGCAGTTGCGCCGCCAGGTACTGGCCCAGTTCCAGCAGCGCGCCGACGGCAAAGGCGGCGGATGCCAGCCAGGCGGCCGGCGCCCTGAGCGCGCTGCCCATCAGGTAGTAGAGCCAGACCACCGCCAGCAGGTCGCCGCCGAAGCTGCGTATCCAGCCCCAATGCCGGCCCAGGGTGGCGAGCAGGACCAGCAGGCCGAACAGCAGCATTGCCAGCAGCAGGCTGCGCCGGTCCAGGCGCCAGCGTCGGGAGCGGACGGGGGAGGCGGGGAGAGCGGGCATGGGACCTTCCTGGTCGATGGGGCTGCCGGGCGTTGTACGGCAAGCGCCAGTTTCCGGCAAGCCGGGCGCGGGTCGGACAAGCGCCGCGCGGACTCAGCGGCGTCGCAGGCTGGCGAGCAGTTGTTCGACGAAGGCGTCGCTGCCGGAGCTGTCGAGGTAGTGCACCTGGGGACCGTCGAGCAGGTAGAGCGCGTGGTAGGGCTTGCCGGCCTGGCTGCCGCGCAGGCGATAGACCTCGGTGCCGGCTACGCGGTAGCGGCTGGCGCTGGCGCGCCGGTCGCACAGGCCGAGGGCCTGGCGCTGCGCCTGGAGACGCTCGCGCTCGGCGTCGGGCAGGCCGTCCAGCGGCAGGGCTCCGAACAGCAGGCGAACCTGTCGCGGGAGGTCGAGCCGTTCGCCCTCGTCCGCGCCCATCTCGTTGCCTTCGAGCAGGCGGTGGGCGAGGTAGTGACCCTCGGCGTAACGGGCGATCAGCAGGTCGCCGCTGTGCAGCAGGGTGGCGGGGGCCCGTTGCAGGTCGAGTTGCAGCCTGCCGGCGCCGCCCAGGGCCAGGACCTGCGCGGCGCCGGCAGAGGCTGCCGGTGTCTCGGCGTCCGTGGCCCGGAACGGGCAGGCGAGGGCAGGGGCACCGGCGAGGCCGAGGAGGACGCACAGCAGGCCGGCAAGTTGTCGCGGCATGTTTCGGCTCCTTGCGCTTTGCTTGCAGCGGCGGCTCATTCGTCCGCGGCGTTTTCCTCGAACAGTTCGTTGAGGGCGTCCGGCTGGTTCTTGAAGGCGCGGGCGAAGGCGTCGCGGTTCTTCGCCATGAAGATGCCGAGTTCTTCCACTTGTTCCTCCTTCAGCGACGGCACCGCCTTCTGCAGCACCTCGGCCAGCGTTTCCGCCAGCTCCAGCATCTTGTCGTAACGATCGGCTTCAGCCTTGTCCATGAACAAACGCTCCTGATCCCGGCTGCTGCGGTACACCACTTCGACGGCCATTCATCACCTCTGTGCCTTCTGAGTCGCAAGGTTGCTTTGACTGGTTATCCATCCAGTATATGGCGTCTTGCCGTCCGTGGATAGCGCCAGGATTGCCGGCGCATTGCCGGGGCGGTCGTCGTCTGACAGAAATGTCACGCCGGGCTCATGAGCCTGACAGTCTCCGCAGCGTAGTTTCAGGCTGAACGTTCTACCAAGGAGACATCCTCATGAGAGTGATCCCGTTGGCACTTGTCGCGCTGCTCGGCCTGGCGCCGCTGGCCCAGGCGCAGCAGCAGCCCTACGGACCCAACCCGGACTCGAAATCGCTCCGCCAGCACTACGTGGAAGGGCGCCTGGACATCGCCCGGGTGATCTACAAGACCGACCTGTGGAGCGCCTGTGGGATCGTCCCGGCGCGCCTGGTCTACGAGGACTCGCAGGGCGAGCGGCATACCGTCGAGTACAAGGCCTGGGGCAGCGGCTGCAGCGGCAATTGAGCGAACCCGGTGCGGCACGGGCCGCGCCGGGTTTTCCTCGGCTCCCGCGCTTCTGCTAAGGTTGCGCGCCTGCCGCCCGTTGCGCGGCGCATACCTTCCGCCCCGCAAGGATGCCCGGCATGCAAGACCTCGGTTTCGCCCTCCTGCTCATCGGCTACGTCTGGTCCGTGGCCAGCGGCGGCCGCCGTTCGATCCCCTGCGCATTGCTCTGCCTGCTGCTGTTTCCGCTGGCGCAACTGGCCTTCGCCATCAACGACGCGCCGATGCGCCCGCCGCTGGCGCTGGCGGCCCTTGGCGCGGGCCTGGCCTACCTCGGCGGCGGCTCGGTGTTCGGCTGAGCCCGGCATCTCACAATAATACGATTGAAAATCATTATCATAAAAAATATGCTGCTGTCCTTCTGAAAGGACGTGGGTGGATGCGCCGTTGGCGGAGCAGGATCTCAAGGCACTGTTTCTCAGGCATGCCCGGCAGTTGCAGTCGTATCTGTTGCGCAAGACCCGTGATCCACACCTGGCGGCGGACCTGGCGCAGGAAAGCTTCCTGCGCCTGGCCGAGCAGCGGCACAAGGAGCCGATCGAGCATGTCGACGCCTATCTCTACCGCACCGCGCACAACCTCACCATCGACCATTACCGGCAGGAACGGCGGCGCCGCACCGAGACCCGGCCCAACGACGACCTCGCCGGGTTCGTCGCCGACCAGCCCGGCCCCGAGGAGTCCGCGGTGGATGCCGATGCGCTTGCCCGCCTGCGCGAGATAGTCGCCGAACTGCCGCCGCGCACCCGTGAGATCTTCCGTCTCAACCGTCTGGAGGGGCTGACCCATGCCGAGGTGGCGAGACGCCTGGAAATCTCCGATAGCTCGGTGCAGAAGCACCTGGCCCGCGCCCTGGCCCATGTGATGCAGGCACTCGAGGAGTCCCGCTGAATGGATTACCGAGTCTTGCCGGTTCGCGCGTCTGAACCTCTATAACGACCAACGAGAGCCGCACGTGAACAGCCCCCAGGAACAACAGCAGATCCGCCAGCAGGCCGCCGAATGGGCGATCCGCCTGGACGGCGGCGACCTCGACCGGTCCCGGCGCGAAGCGCTGGACGGCTGGCTGGCGGCCGACCCCCGGCACCCGGCCGCGCTGGCGCTGGCGCAACGGACCTGGAAACAGCTGGGATCGCTGACCGAACCGCGGACGATGGTTCAGACGCCGGTCGCCAGCGCGCCGCGCCGCGCCGGGGGGCGGCGCAAGGGCTGGCGCGGCTGGGCCGCGGCGGCGGCGGTGCTGCTGGCCCTGGGCAGCGCCTGGAGCGAACGCGACGCCGGCGTGACCTGGCTGGCCGACCACTCTACCGGCAAGGGCGAGGTACGCATCCTGCGGCTGGTGGATGGCAGCGAGGTCGAGCTGGACGCACAGAGTGCCATCGATGTCGCCTACGACAGCCGCGAGCGACGGGTGCGCCTGCTCGAAGGCAGCGCGATCTTCCGCGCCGCCCCCCGCGCGGGGCGGGAGACACGGCCCTTCGTGGTGGAAAGCGCCGGCGGCAGCACTCGCGCGCTGGGTACTCGGTTCCTGGTCAGCCGCAACGAGGACGGCAGCGTCCAGGTCGGGGTGCTCGAACACCGCGTCGCGGTGGCCCTGGCGCATCCGCGCACGGGGACCGTCGGGCGCCGCGAGCTGGGCGAGGGCGAGAGCCTGCGCTACAGCGCGGAGGGCGGCGTCGAGGCGCCGCTGGGCGGTCGCCTCGACGACCTGACCAGTTGGCGGCGCGGCCTGCTGGTCTTCGACGAGCAGCCGCTGGGCGAGGTGGTGGCGCGGCTCAATCGCTACCGGCCGGGGCATTTGCTGGTGGCTCCCGGTGCGTTGGCGCAGCGGCGGGTCAGCGGCGTATTCCGGGTCGCCGACCTGGAGGCCTCGTTGCAGTCGATCAGCGATGAGCTGGGAGTGCGCAGCCTGGGCCTGGCGGGAGTGACGCTGCTGTACTGAGCGGCGCGATCGCTTCCGAGAGCCTCGACCACGGGCCGGGCAGTCGCCCCGCGCGCTTGTTCCGGCAGGGGCCGGGAAGCGCATTTTCGAGCCGTGGATCCCGCCGGCGAAAAATTTTCTCGATTTCCGTTACTGACTTTCCCTGCCTCCATCGTTCTCTTAACGAGACTGATTCTTATTACACAAAACGATGGAGTGTAGGCGCTGTCATGAAACATCGTGGATGGAGTGCCGTGCGAGGCGGTCGCAAGGGGGCGCAACTGGCCCTGGGGCTGGGCCTGGTCCTGCTGGGAACGGCCGCGCTACCGCTGCATGCGCAAGACGGGGCGGACTCGGCGAGCCAGCAGCAGACCGCGCTGCGCCGGGTCCGGCTGGACATCCCGGCACAACCGCTGAACCGCGCCCTGCTGCGATTCGCCGAGCAGGCCGGGGTTCAGGTGTTCTTCGACAGCCAGCGTTTCGCCGGTCTCGGCAGCGCGGCGGTGCACGGCGAATACGTGCTGGCCGACGGCCTGAGCCAGATGCTCCAGGGCAGCCCGGTGGAATACCGCTTCTCCGGCAAGGACCAATTGAGCCTGATCCGCGTCAGCCAGGACGACCTGGTGCAGATGTCGCCCTCGGTGATCTCCGCCGCGCGTCCGGACGACTGGGTCTACCAGACGCCGCATTCGGTCAGCGTGATCGGCCGCGAGCAGATCGAGCGCAACCCGCCGCGGCATGCCGCCGACATGCTCGAGGAAACCCCCGGGGTGTACTCCTCGGTGAGCCAGCAGGACCCCGGCCTGTCGGTGAACATCCGTGGCATCCAGGACTACGGGCGGGTCAACATGTCGGTCGACGGCATGCGCCAGAACTACCAGCAGAGCGGCCACCAGCAGCGCAACGGGACGCTCTACGTCGATCCCGAGCTGCTCAGCGAGGTGGTCATCGACAAGGGCGCCAGCTCGGCCATGGGCGGCGCCGGGGTGATCGGCGGGATCGCCAACTTCCGCACCCTGGAGGCCCGCGACCTGGTCAGGCCGGGCAAGCAGGTCGGTGGCCGGGTGCGCCTCACCAGCGGCCTGGGCGGCGACGCCAATGGCACCCACTTCATCGGCAGCGCGGCCTTCGCCATCGGCACCGAGGTCTGGGACATGCTGGTCGCCGCCAGCGAGCGCCACCTGGGCGACTACGACCCGGGGACCAAGGGCAGCATTGGCGAGCTGCGCACCGGCGCCTGGTTCAATCCCGAGGCCGGGCAGCGGGTCAAGCATTCGCCGGTGGCCTACTCCGGCTATGTGATGCGCTCGCGACTGGCCAAGCTTGGCGTCGCCCTGCCGCAGGACCAGCGCCTGCAGTTCAGCTACCTGACCACCCAGGTGTCCTACGACGACGCCAACATGCTCAACACCGAGAACCAGGCGCTCTGGGAAAAGCTCGGCAGCAGCGACGTGCGTGCGCAGAACTTCGCCATCGACTACGGCTACGCGCCGGACAACCCGCTGGTGGACTTCAAGGCCAAGCTCTACTACGTCGACAACCGCAACCGCCAGCAGACCCTGCAACGCGGTATCACCCCCGGCTACTCGATCACCTACCAGACCGACACCTACGGCGCGCAGGCGCAGAACACCTCGACCTTCGCTCTCGACGATCTCTCCACGCTGCGCGCCAACTATGGCCTGGAGTTCTTCTACGACAAGGTGCGGCCGGACTCCAGCCAGCCGCGGGCGAGCACCTCGGCGGTCGGCTTCCCTGCGGCCGAAGGCATGACCCCCAAGGGCGACCGCGCCCTCGGTAGCCTGTTCGCCCGTCTCGACTACGACTACGACGACTGGCTCAACCTCAACGCCGGGCTGCGTTACGACCGCTACCGCCTGCGCGGCGACACCGGCTTCAACGCGCGCACCTTCATCCTTGGCACCACCCGGCAGACCGACATGCCGCTGCAATACGCCGTCGACCGCGAGGAGGGGCGCTTCTCGCCGACCTTCGGCCTGTCGGTCAAGCCCGGCGTCGACTGGTTGCAGTTGTTCGCCACCTACGGCAAGGGCTGGCGCCCGCCGGCGGTGACCGAGAGCCTGATCACCGGCCGCCCCCACGGCGGCGGCGCGGAAAACATGTACCCCAACCCGTTCCTCAGTCCGGAGCGCTCGAAGGCCTGGGAAGTCGGTTTCAACGTGCTGAAGGAGAACCTCTGGTTCAGCGACGACCGCCTGGGCCTGAAGGTCGCCTACTTCGACACCCGGGTCGACGACTTCATCTTCATGGGCATGGGCATGCAGCCGCCGGGCTACGGCATGGCCGGGATCGGCAACAGCGCCTACGTCAACAACCTCGACAGCACGCGCTTCCGTGGCGTCGAGTACCAGCTCGACTACGATGCCGGGCTGGCCTACGGGCAGCTCTCCTACACGCACATGATCGGCAGCAACGACTTCTGTTCGAAGACCGCCTGGCTCGGTGGCGTCACCCAGACGGTGAAGGGCAGCGGTCGCCGCCCGCCGGTGATCGACATGCGGCCGGACGAGCAGGCCAACGCCGCCACCCATTGCAGCGCGGTGCTCGGCTCCGCCGAACACATGCCGATGGACCGCGGCTCGCTGACCCTGGGCATGCGCTTCTTCGACCGCAGGCTGGACGTCGGCGCCCGTGCCCGCTACAGCGAAGGCTACTCGGTGGCTGGCGGCGCCACGGTGTCGCAGGCCGGCGTGTACCCGGCGGACTGGAAGGAATACACCGTCTACGACCTGTACGGCAGCTACCGGGTGAGCGATGAACTGACCCTGCGCCTGGCCATGGAGAACGTCACCGACCGCGCCTACCTGGTGCCGCTGGGCGACGTGCTGGCCTTCACCCTCGGTCGCGGGCGGACCCTGCAAGGCACCCTCGAATACCAGTTCTGACCCCCGTTTTGCCCAGTGAAGGGCAAAACCGGAGCGGGCATCCGTGCGCTCCGGCATTCACCACTCGTTGAATTGGAGTTTTGGCATGAGCATTTCGATTTCCTACAGCACCACCTACAGCGGCTGGACCGTAGCGGATTACCTGGCGGACTGGTCGGCCTACTTCGGCGACGTCAACCATCG
The DNA here is from genome assembly GCF_056782835.1 of Pseudomonas sp. 20-5. Lineage (NCBI taxonomy): Bacteria > Pseudomonadati > Pseudomonadota > Gammaproteobacteria > Pseudomonadales > Pseudomonadaceae > Pseudomonas > Pseudomonas sp. 20-5. The sequence goes on from NZ_CM165584.1 coordinate 1,689,173, forward strand.
TCCGGGCCAGGTGGTGGACGGCAGCAATACCGGCGGCTTCAACCCCGGTCCGTTCGACGGCAGCCAGTACGCGCTGAAGAGCACCGCCAGCGACGCGGCCTTCATCGCCGGCGGCGACCTCCACTACACCCTGTTCAGCAACCCCAGCCACACCCTGTGGGGCAAGCTGGACAGCATCGCCCTCGGCGACACCCTGACCGGCGGCGCCTCCAGCGGTGGCTACGCCCTGGACAGCCAGGAGGTGAGCTTCAGCAACCTGGGCCTGGATTCGCCGATCGCCCAGGGCCGCGACGGCACCGTGCACAAGGTGGTCTACGGCCTGATGAGCGGCGACAGCAGCGCCCTGCAGGGGCAGATCGACGCGTTGCTGAAAGCGGTCGACCCGAGCCTGTCGATCAACTCCACCTTCGACCAGTTGGCCGCGGCCGGCGTCGCCCATGCCACCCCGGCTGCGGCAGCGGCGGAAATCGGCGTGGTCGGCGTGCAGGAACTGCCGCACGACCTGGCCCTGGCGGCCTGAGCAACTGTCCACGATAGCGTTCGTGGACTGCTTGCGCTAAAGGCCGGAGAGGAGTTGGCGCTCCTCTCCGGCGCACGAACCGCCGTCGCTGCGCCTCGCACCCGTGGCGACGGCGGCCCCCGGATTGTTCCTCCGCCGGCCGTGCCCGGCAAGCGGAGACTGCCGCAATGTCCTCCGGGCCCGCTCGCGGCCCGGACACCCACAGGACCCGACTCCGATGAAGCTCCGGCCGGCCTCGCCGCGCAATGAAATCCTCGCCACCCTCGGCCGCTTCCGCCCGGCGCTGCGCAGCGTCGCGCTGTTCACCGCGGTGATCAACCTGCTGATGCTGGCGCCGTCGCTGTACATGCTGCAGGTCTACGACCGGGTGCTCGGCTCCGGCAACCACATGACCCTGCTGATGCTGACCCTCATGGTGCTCGGCCTCTACCTGCTGCTCGGCGCCCTGGAGTGGGTGCGCAGCCTGGTGGTGATCCGCCTCGGCGGCCAGCTCGACATGCAACTCAACCAGCGCATCTACGACGCCTCGTTCCGCGCCAGCCTGGAGCGCGGCGAGCAGGCCGTCGGGCAGGCGCTGAACGATCTGACCAGCCTGCGCCAGTTCCTCACCGGCAACGCCCTGTTCGCCTTCTTCGACGCGCCCTGGTTCCCGCTCTACCTGCTGGTGATCTTCCTCTTCAGTCCCTGGCTCGGCCTGCTCGCCCTGGTTGGGGCGCTGCTGCTGGTGCTGCTCGCCTGGGTCAACGAAAGCCGCTCGCGCGAACCGCTGGCCGAGGCCGGGCAACTGTCGATCCTCGCCACCCAGCAGGCCTCGGCCAACCTGCGCCAGGCGGAAACCCTGGCGGCAATGGGCATGTTGCCGGCCATGCGCGCGCGCTGGTTCGCCCAGCACCAGGCCTTCCTTGCCCGGCAGAACCTCGGCAGCGAGCGCAGCGCGGCGATCGGCGCGACCTCCAAGGGCGTGCGCCTGGCCCTGCAGTCGCTGGTGCTCGGCCTCGGCGCCTGGCTGGCGGTGGAAGGCCTGATCACCCCGGGGATGATGATCGCCGGCTCGATCCTGATGGGCCGCGTGCTCAGCCCCATCGACCAGTTGATCGCGGTCTGGCGCCAGTGGAGCGGCGCGCGGCAGGCCTACCAGCGACTGGCGCGGCTGCTCGAGGAGAATCCGCCGGCCGCCCTGGGCATGCCGCTACCGGCGCCGCGCGGCGCGTTGCGCGTCGAGCGGCTCTGCGCGGCCGCGCCGGGACGCGAGCAGGCATTGTTGCAGGACCTCGGTTTCGCCCTGGAACCTGGCGAAGCGCTCGGCGTGATCGGGCCGTCCGGTTCCGGCAAGTCGACCCTGGCGCGCTTGCTGGTGGGCGCCTGGCAGCCGCTGTCCGGCGCGGTGCGCCTGGACGGCGCCGACCTGCGGCAGTGGAGCGCGGCGGCACTGGGGCCGCACATCGGCTACCTGGCCCAGGACGTGCAACTGTTCGCCGGCAGCATCGCCGAGAACATCGCGCGCTTCGCCGAGGTGGATGCCGAGAAGGTGGTGGCGGCGGCGCGCCTGGCCGGCGTGCACGACCTGGTGCTGCGCCTGCCGCAGGGCTACGACACGCGCCTTGGCGACGGCGGCGCCGGACTCTCCGGCGGCCAGCGCCAGCGCATCGGCCTGGCCCGCGCGCTGTACGGGCGACCGGCGCTGATCGTGCTCGACGAACCCAATGCCAGCCTCGACGAGGCGGGTGAGGCGGCCCTGGCCGAGGCCATCGCGGCGATGCGCCGGCACGGCAGCAGCCTGGTGCTGGTCACCCACAAGCCGGCGGTGCTGGCGCTGACCGACAAGCTGTTGTTGCTGCATGGCGGGCGCCTGCAGCGTTTCGGCGCGACCGCCGAGGTGCTTGCCAGCGCCTCGCCGCCGGCCGCTGCGGCCCCGGCGCCGACACGGCCGACGCCGGCGTTCGGTTTCGGCTACCGGCCGGGACCGGGGATGCCGGTCGGCGGTGTGCCGGGAGGAGCGGCGCGATGAGCGGGCAGGCGCGGTTGCGCGAAGTCGGCGCCGGCGGCGCGGCGCTGGAACTGGACGAGAAGCGTTTTTCCCGGCTCGGCTGGGGGCTGGTGCTGCTCGGCTTCGTCGGCTTTCTCCTGTGGGCCGGGTTGGCCCCGCTGGACAAGGGTGTCGGGGTCTCCGGCACGGTGATGGTGGCCGGTAGCCGCAAGGCCGTGCAGCACCCTACCGGTGGCCTGGTCAGGCACATCCGCGTGCACGAAGGCGAGCGGGTGGAGGCAGGACAGGTGCTGCTGGAGATGGACGCTACCCAGGCCCGGGCCCAGGCCGATGGCCTGTTCGCCCAGTACCTGGCGGCGCTGGCGAGTCTGGCGCGGCTGAGCGCCGAGCGCGATGAAAAGGCGCGGATCGAGTTTCCCGCCGAGCTGCTGGCGCTGGACGACCCGCGCCTGCCGACCCTGCTGGAACAGCAGCGGCAGTTGCACGACAGCCGTCGGCGGGCGCTGCGCCTGGAACTCGATGGTCTCGCCGAGACGGTCGCCGGCAGCCAGGCGCAACTGGACGGCCTGCAAGCCGCGCTGCGCAGCAAGGAGCAGCAGCGCGCCGCCCTCGAGGAACAGTTGCGCGGCCTGCGCCAACTGGCCAGCGAGGGCTACGTGCCGCGCAACCGCCTGCTCGACAGCGAGCGCCTGCTGGCCCAGGTCAACGGCGAGATCGCCGGCGACCTCGGCAGCCTCGGCAGTACCCGCCGGCAGATCCTCGAACTGCGCCTGCGCATGGCCCAGCGGCGGGAGAAGTTCCAGGAAGAGGTGCGCGCCAGCCTGGCCGACGCCCAGGTGCGCGCCGAGGAGTTGCGCAATCGCCTGGCCAGCGCGCGCTTCGACCTGGCCAACAGCGAGGTACGGGCGCCGGTCGCCGGCCTGGTGGTCGGCCAGGAAGTGTTCACCGAGGGCGGCGTGATCGCGCCCGGCCAGCAACTGATGGAAATCCTCCCGGAGCGCCAGCCGCTGCTGGTGGACGCTCGGCTGCCGGTGGAGATGGTCGACAAGGTCCGCGTCGGCCTGCCGGTGGAGCTGATGTTCAGCGCCTTCAACCAGAGCACTACGCCGCGGGTGGAGGGCGAAGTGACCCTGGTCTCGGCCGACCGCCTGCTGGACGAGCGCAGCGAGGCGCCGTACTACCGGGTGCGCATCCGCGTAGGCGAGGAGGGCGTACGTCGCCTGGCCGGCCTGGAGATCCGCCCGGGGATGCCGGTGGAGGCCTTCGTTCGCAGCGGCGAGCGCTCGCTGTTGAACTACCTGTTCAAGCCGCTGGCCGACCGTACCCACCTGGCGCTGGGGGAAGAATGAATCGCCTGCGAGCCTGCCTGCTGTCCTCCGCGCTGCTTTCGGCCTCTTCGGCCCAGGCGCTGGGCCTGCTGGACGCCTACCAACTGGCGGTGCGCCACGACCCGACCTTCCAGGCGGCGCTCCACGAGCGCCGCGCCGGCAGCGAAAACCGCGCCATCGGCCGTGCCGGCCTGCTGCCGAGCCTGCGCTACGACTACAACAAGGCGCGCAACGACTCCACCGTCAGCCAGGGCGACGCCCGCGTCGAGCGCGACTATCGCAGCTACGCCTCGACCCTCAGCCTGGAGCAGCCGCTGTTCGACTACGAGGCCTACGCGCGCTACCGCCAGGGCGAGGCCCAGGCGCTGTTCGCCGACGAACAGTTCCGCGGGCGCAGCCAGGAACTGGCGGTGCGCCTGTTCGCCGCCTACAGCGAAACCCTGTTCGCCCGCGAGCAGGTGGTCCTGGCCGAAGCCCAGCGGCGCGCCCTGGAAACCCAGCTGGCGTTCAACCAGCGTGCCTTCGAGGAAGGCGAGGGCACCCGCACCGACCTGCTGGAGACCCGCGCCCGGCTGAGCCTGACCCGCGCCGAGGAGATCGCCGCCAGCGATCGCGCGGCGGCGGCGCGGCGTACGCTGGAGGCGATGCTCGGGCAGGCACTGGAGGATCGCGAACTGGCCGCGCCCATCGAGCGCTTCCCGGCGCTGCGCCTGCAACCGGCGACCTTCGAAGGCTGGCGCCAGGTGGCCCTGCAACGCAGCGCCGAGCTGGGCGCCCAGCGCCATGCGCTGGAGGCGGCAGCCTACGAGGTGGAGCGCAATCGTGCCGGCCACTTGCCCAGGCTCAGCCTCTACGCCAGCAGCAGCAAGACGCACTCGGCTTCGGAAAGCACCTACGAGCAGAAATACGACACCGACAGTGTCGGCCTGCGTCTCAGCCTGCCGCTGTTCGAGGGCGGGCGGGTGTCGGCAGCGACCCGCCAGGCCGGCGACAAGTACGCCCAGGCCCAGGCCGAGCTGGATGCCCAGGTGGCCAGTGTGATCAATGACCTGCACAGCCAGTTCGACCTGACCGCCAGCAGCCTGGCCAAGGTGCGTGCCTACGAGATGGCGGTGGCCGCGGCGCGCGAACAGGTGACAGCGACGCGGCGCAGCGTCGCCGGCGGGGAGCGGGTCAATCGCGACGTGCTGGACGCCGAACAGCAGTTCTACGGCGCCCGCCGCGACCTGGCGGAAGCGCGCTACGCCTACCTCAACGCCTGGCTGCGCCTGCGCCAGCTGGCGGGGGTGCTGGAAGACCGCGACCTGGCGGTGCTGGCTGCCTATTTCGGCGCCGGCGAAGGACGCGCGCAGGTCACCGCTGCCATCAGATAGCTATCGGCCAGCGTGCCTTGCCTTGGGTCATCGCCTGCAACAGTTGCGGCGCGCTGGTGCCGTTTTCGATGGCGATGCCGAAGCGGATGCTCTCGATCATCCGCTGCAACTGTTCCAGGTCATGCAGTTGCGCCGGTCGGATCAGGCGCTTGGCGGCGACCCCGCGTTCGTTGGAGAGGGTGAGGACGATGCTGCCGTCCGGCCGCTCCAGGCTGAGGTTGACCCGGTACTCGGCCTGGAAGGCCTCGGTGAGGAGCTGGAAAGGGCTGCTGTCGGTCATGGCGGACCACCTGAATGCTGTCGTGCTGGTTGGGACTGGGTACCGCCCGGAAAGTTCTTTGTCACCGCCGGGCTGTACCCTGCGCCGACGTGCGGACGTCTATCTGCGCACGTGCCTTGGCCTGGGCCTTGCATGCTTCGGGCCAGGTGGCCGTCGTCTTTGTCGGGAGAAGCTATGAAACAGAATTGGGCCGAGCGCCTGCGCGCAAGCATGCACCACCAGGCGGAGAGCCTCGGCAACCTGCTGGTGGAGGCCTTCCACTACCTGGCCCTGTTCGCCATCGGCGCCACGGTATTCTGGGCGGCGGGCGCGGCTTTCCTGGGGATGGTGAACAAGGGGCATGCGTCGATCGACGACATCCTCCTGCTGTTCATCTACCTCGAGTTGGGCGCGATGGTCGGTATCTACTTCAAGACCAACCACATGCCGGTACGCTTCCTGATCTATGTGGCGATGACCGCGCTGACCCGCCTGATGATCGCCGACATCCAGCACAACCATACGCCGGACGATGGCATCATCCTGGTCTCGGTGGCGTTGCTGCTGCTGGCGCTGGCGATCCTGGTGGTGCGCTTCGCCTCGGCGCGCTTCCCTTCGGCGAAGTCCGACGGCGCCGCCGCGCGGCGGGTGGCGAGCGAGGACGCCGAAGGGGAAGCCTGATTCGTCGCCGCGCCGGAGCCGGTCTCCGGCGCGCTTCCGCCCGGCGCGCCGGCCAGCGCAACGGCCTGGCAATGTACTACCATCGCCCGGTCGTGTTCAGGAAGCCTGCCCCATGAAGGGATGGAAACTCTTTACCCCGTTGCTGATCCTCGCGATCGTCGCCATCACCCTCTACCTGCGCCTGCACAATCCGCCCCTGCTGTTGCAGGGCGAGGCGGACGCCACCAACGTCATCGTTTCCTCCAAGGCCAAGGGCCGGGTCCAGGTGCTGCACGTGCGGCGCGGCGACGAGGTGAAGCAGGGCGACCTGCTGATCAGCCTCGACAGCCCCGAGCTGGAAGCCCAGCTCGATGCCCTGCACGCGGCGCGCAACCAGGCCCAGGCGCAGCTCGACGAGTCGCTCCACGGTACCCGCGAGGAGAGCATCCGCGCGCTCAAGGCCAGCCTGGCACAGGCCGAGGCCGAGTTGCGCAACGCCGAGTCGGATTTCCAGCGCAACCAGCAGATGGTCGAGCGCGGCTTCCTCTCGCGGACCCAGTTCGACCTCTCGCGGCGTGAGCGCGATGTCGCCCGCGACCGCGTCGCCGAGGCGCGGGCCAATCTCGACGAAGGTCTCAAGGGCGACCGCGAGGAGCGCCGCCAGGCGTTGCAGGCCGCGGTGCGCCGGGCCGACGCGCAGATCGCCGAGCTACAGGCGCAGATCGACGACCTGCAGGTGCGCGCGCCGGTCAACGGCGAGGTCGGGCCGATCCCCGCCGAACAGGGCGAACTGATCAACGCCTACAGTCCGCTGCTGACGCTGGTGCGGCTGGACGACAGCTACTTCGTCTTCAACCTGCGCGAGGACATCCTGGCCAAGGTGCGCAAGGGCGACCGCATCGTCATGCAGGTGCCCGGCCTGGGCGGCGCCGAGGTCGAGACCGAGCTGCGCTACATCGCCCCGCTGGGCGATTTCTCGACCAGGCGCGCGACCCGCGCCACCGGCGATTTCGACCTGAAGACCTTCGAGACCCGCTTCTACCCGTTGCAGCCGACACCCGGCCTGCGCCCGGGCATGAGCGCGCTGTGGCGCTGGACGAACTGAGCGATGGCGTGGGCCGCGCTGAAGCGCAACGCCAGCCGTTTCGTCCAGGCGTTCAACACCGAGACGCGGATCGCCTGCCGCAGCTGGACCATCCACTGGCTCGGCTGGTGCTGGCCGCTGCTGCTGTTCGGCGTGATCAGCGGCGTCTACCAGGCCGGTACCCTGCTGGACATGCCGCTGGCGGTGGTCGACAAGGACCATAGCCAGCTGTCGCGCAAGCTGATCCGCGACCTCGACGCGACCTCCCACGCCCAGGTGATCACCGTTCCCGCCGGCGTCCAGGAGGGGCTCGACGCGATCCGTCGGGCCGATGCCTACGCCTTGCTCTACATCCCGCCGGACTTCGAGGCCGACGTGCTCGGCGGGCGCGCGCCGAAGGCCGAGCTGTACTACAACGCGCTGCTGTATTCGGCCGGCTATGCCGCCACCCAGGACTTCTCGGCGCTGGTCGCCAGCCTCAACGGCGAATTGCGTCCGCGCCTGGCCGCCGGGATGCCGGCGGCGCTGCCGCACCTGGCGAGCATCAGCGTGTCCTACGACAGCCTGTTCAATGCCAGCGGCAACTACATCTATTACCAGCAGTTCGCCGCCATCGTGCACCTGCTACAGCTGTTCGTGATCGTCACCATGGTCCATGTGCTGGCCCGCGAGGCGCCGGAACTGCGCGCCTCCTCGCCGCACATCCTGCGGGCCAAGGCCCTCGGCGTACGCCTGGTGGGCAAACTGGCGCCCTACACACTGCTGTTCACCGCGCTGCTGATGCTGGAAATCTTCCTGCTGGTGGCGTTCTCCGGCGCGCGCATCAACGGCAGCCCGCTGGCGATGCTGATGATCACGCTGTTCTACGTGATTGCCGCGCAGAGCGTCGGGTTGGTGCTGTTCGTCTTCACCGCCAACCGCTTCACCGCCTATTCGCTGGTGGGCATGCTGATCGGCGTTGCCCAGACCTACTCGGGAGTGCTGATCCCGGAACTGGCGATGCCGACCCTGGCGCGGGTGATCGCCGAGGCCGAGCCGCTGACCCACACCCTGCACGGCCTGTTCGACCAGTTCCTGCGCCAGGCGCCGCCCAGTTCGGCGCTCTACACCTGCGCCAAGCTGGCGCTGTACCCGCTGATCGCCTACATGATCGCCAAGATGCGCCTGCGCAGCCGCCTGGACCTGAGCCCGATATGAAGAACTACCTGCAGATCCTCCGGGAAACCCTGAAGGCCATGCTGTCCAAGCCGATGTGGCTGATGGTCGTGGCCTCGGTGTGCATCACCTCGCTGCCGTACATGAACCACACCGCCCTCGACCTGCCGGTGGCGGTGGTCGACGAGGACCACAGCGACGTGTCGCGCGAGCTGGTCCGGCTGCTCGATTCGGCGCCGAAGGTCGCCGTGGTCGGCTACGACAGCCTGCCGCAGGCCAAGCGCGACCTGGCCTGGCGCGAGCTGTACGCGATCATCGTGATCCCGCTGAACTTCGAGAAGCGCCTGCTGCGCGGCGAGGCGCTGGTGATCCCGTACTTCGGCGATGCCACCAACCGCATGGCCAACGGCCAGATCCAGCAGGACATCTCGGCGGTCTACAGCGCGCTGACCAACCGCTACAACGCTGCCCTGCTGGAACGCGAAGGCTTCACCGCGACCCAGGCGCAGGTGGTGCTGAGCCCGCTGGTAGGGCAATTGACCGACCTGTTCAACCCCGGCATCAGCTTCGCCGCCATCGTCCTTCCGGGGTTGCTGTCGCTGATCCTGCAACACAGCCTGCTGCTCGGCTGCACCCGCGGCAACATCATGCTGCGCGGCGGCACCCCGCGCTACATGCGCCAGCCGCTGTCGACCCGCTTCGGCCGCTACAGCGCGCAACTGCTGATCTGGACCGTGCTGGCGATGCTCTTCTACGTGATCTGGCCGCACCTGCTGGGCTATCGCCAGTCGGCCTCGTTCTTCATGCTGCTGGGGATCGTCCTGCCGTTCCTGATCGCGGTGATCGCCCTCAGCGAGTTCATCGCCGAGCTGCTGCCCACCGAGGAATCGGTGTACCTGACCATGACCTTCATCACCCTGCCGCTGTTCTACATGGCCGGCTACAGCTGGCCGGAACAGGCCATGCCGGACTGGGTACGCTGGCTGGCCGACGCGATCCCCTCGACCTGGGCGATTCGCGCCATCGCCGAGATGAACCAGATGGACCTGCCGCTGCGCGAAGTCAGCGACCATGCCCTGGTGCTGCTGGGCATGGCCGCCACCTATGCGTTGCTGGGTACGCTGCTGTACCAGTACCGCAACTGGCGCTGGGACAACGTCAAGGGTTGGTGAAGCGGCGCAAGGCCGGCCATACTCGGCTGGCGTTCGCACAGGGAGATGAAGGAATGTTTCGTTCGGGGCTTTCTTTGCTGGTGCTTCTGGGGCTCGCCACGCTCGGCGGGTGCGGTTCCGTCAACACGCTGGTGCGCGACGACGCCAGCGCCGCCCACGACCTGCGCCTGAAGGCGACCGCCTGCACCAGCCTGCCGCGGGTGTACAGCGGGGTCAGCTACACCTTCTGCCGGCTCAACGTGAAGACCGGGTCGCCGGTGGCGCCGGCGCAAGCCGACGGCATCCTCGAGGTGCTGGCCCTCGACTTCGCGCTGTCCGGGGTGATCGACACCCTCGCGCTGCCCTATACCTCGTACCGCCAGTACCGCGACGGCAACCTGTCCCTGGCCAACTGAGTCAGGGAATCAGCGGCAGCACGATCTCGTCGCTGCGGCTGATCCCGGCGGTCTCGCTGCGGCACAGGTCGAGGAACTCGCGCATGGTCGCGGTCTGGTACTTCTGCTTGTGCCAGATGAAGTAGAACTGCCGGCGCAGGTCCAGGCCGGGCGTTTCCACCGGCACCAGGCTGCCGCGGCGGAAAGCGTCGCGCAAGGCCAGGCGGGAAATGCAGCCGATGCCCAGGCCGGACTCCACGGCACGCTTGATCGCCTCGGTGTGCTCCAGCTCCAGGCGGATGTTCAGCGGCCGCGGGTGATGACGCATGGCCTGGTCGAAGGTCAGGCGGGTGCCGGAGCCCTGCTCGCGGAGGATCCAGGCCTCCCGCGTCAGCCGTTCCAGGTCGGCGCCGCCCCGCCGCGCCAGCGGATGCTGGGGGGCGCAGAACACCACCAGTTCGTCCTCCATCCAGGGTTGCACCTCGATGTCCGGATGCCGGCAGTCGCCCTCGATCAGGCCCAGGTCCAGCTCGTAGTGGGCGACCTGCTGCACCACCTGGGCGGTGTTGTGCACGTGCAGGCGCACCCGGCAGTCCGGCTGGCGCTGCATGAAGGCGCCGATCAGCAGCGTGGCCAGGTAGTTGCCGATGGTCAGGGTGGCACCGAGGTCGAGGGAGCCGAAGGCGGTCTTGCCGTTGAGCAGGTTCTCGATTTCCTCGCCGCGGTCGAGCAGCGCCACCGCCTGCGGCAGCAGTTGGCGGCCGAGGGCATTGAGGGTCAGGCGCTTGCCGGCGCGGTCGAACAGCTTGCAGTCGAACTGCCGCTCCAGCTCGCCGAGCGAGGTGCTGGTCGCCGACTGCGACAGCGACAGCCCCTCGGCGGCGCGGGAGACGCTCTCCTGCTGGGCCACGGCGACGAACACCTCGAGCTGGCGGAGGGTGAATTTCATCCAGGCTTCCTCGTCTAGAGCGAAAGGCCCCGCGACATTTTGCCGTTCCGTCGGCGGGGTTGGCTCGGTTATCCTTGCGCCCCGTCCGCGGGAGCGATGGGAGCCCTCGGCGGCCGGCGGCCGACCGATATCGTGTTATCCCATATCCATATTCTGGATAAGCATTATCCAGACAATTCATTTTGCGGATATTTTGGCAACCGATAAAATGCCGCGCAACTGCGTCACGTCTGCTGCTGTTGGTGTGCGCCCGCGTTTTCCTAGGAGTCTTTGATGAGCAATCTGTACACCGAGCGCGTTCTCAGCGTGCACCACTGGAACGACACCCTGTTCAGCTTCAAGACCACCCGCAACCCGGGTCTGCGCTTCAAGACCGGCCAGTTCGTGATGATCGGCCTGGAAGTCGACGGTCGCCCGCTGATGCGCGCCTACAGCATTGCCAGCCCGAACTACGAAGAGCACCTGGAGTTCTTCAGCATCAAGGTCCCGGACGGCCCGCTGACCTCGCGCCTGCAGCACCTGAAGGAAGGCGACGAGCTGATGGTCAGCCGCAAGCCGACCGGCACCCTGGTGCACGACGACCTGCTGCCCGGCAAGCACCTCTACCTGCTCAGCACCGGCACCGGCATGGCGCCCTTCCTCAGCGTGATCCAGGACCCGGAAACCTACGAGCGCTACGAGAAGGTGATCCTGGTCCACGGCGTGCGCTGGGTCAGCGAACTGGCCTACGCCGACTTCATCACCAAGGTCCTGCCGGAACACGAGTACTTCGGCGACCAGGTGAAAGAGAAGCTGATCTACTACCCGCTGGTGACCCGCGAGCCGTTCCGCAACCAGGGCCGCCAGACCGACCTGATGCGCAGCGGCAAGCTGTTCGAGGACATCGGCCTGCCGCCGATGAATCCGCAGGACGACCGTGCGATGATCTGCGGCAGCCCGAGCATGCTGGAAGAGACCAGCGCCGTGCTCGACAGCTTCGGCCTGAAGATCTCGCCGCGCATGGGCGAGCCGGGCGACTACCTGATCGAGCGCGCCTTCGTCGAGAAGTAGGCCTCCGCCGCGCCTCGTCGCGCCAGGCGAAGAAAGCCCCTGCCGTATCCGCGGCAGGGGCTTTCTGCTTTCCGGCCCCCGCTCAGTGCGCCGGGTGCCGGTGCGGGTGGTCGCCGCCCACGCCTTGCAGCACCGCCTGGTCGATCTCGTCGAAGCGCAGTACCCGGCCGCCTTCCTCGGCCGCCAGGCGCGTCGCGGCCTCTTCGTCGGCGAACGAGGCGAGGGTGGCGCCCATGCCGCCCGGCCGCTGGATGCCGACCACGTAGTAGGCGCGGGTGGCGTCGATCAGGCGGGCATCGTCGGGGTGCCGCCAGTCGGCCTGGCTCATGTCGTGGACATACAGGCGCGTCTGGCCCTGGCGGTTTTCCGGTTGCAGCCACCAGCCGAACAGTTCGGCGGTGGAGCAGAACTTGCGCACCGCGCCGGGAAGCACCGCCTCGCCCTTGGGACCGGGCATTTCCTCGATGAGCATGCCGCAGACGTGGCATTCGTCGCCGCTGGCGATCGGCACCGGGCCGAGTGCCGTGGCGTCGTCCCGCGACGCATCGCAGCCGGCCAGCAGCAGGCCGAGCAGGAGCGTGCCGAGCAGAGGGCGCAGGGGGAGGGTATGACGTTGCATGGCGGAACCTCGTGAGTCAGATGGGGCGGCGGCGGAACAGGCCGTGGGCCAGCGCCAGGGCAGCGCAGGCCCAGAGGGCCAGGGCCAGCCAGAGGGCGCTGGCGGACACCGGCAGTTCGCTGGCCAGGGGAACCACCCCGCCGGCGGCGGCTGCGTCGAAGCCGGACAGGTTGATCAGCCGGTAGAGGTCGGTCGGGTTGAGCAGCAACAGCCAGGGCAGCAGCCGCGGGCTCAGGTGACCCTGGCTGAGGACCAGGATCGCCAGCAGGGCCAGGTCGAACAGCAGGACGAAGAAGAACCACAGGCCGAGCGCCTGCCCGGCGGCGCTGGATTTCTCGCTGGCGCGGCTGCTCAGGGCGTAGGCCAGGGCGAGGAACACGCAGCCGAGCAGCAGCGAGGAACCCATGAAGCGGCCGAAGGCGCCCAGCAGGATGGCCGCCTCGACCTCCGGCACCAGCACGAGGATCGCCAGTGCCGCGCTGCCGAAGCCGATCAGGGTGGCCAGGGCGAGGATCAGGCCGTGACCGAGGAACTTGCCGAGCAGCAACTGGCCGCGCCCCAGCGGGTAGGTCAGGAGCAGCAGCAGGGTGCCGCCTTCCTCCTCGCCGACGATGGCGTCGTAGGCCAGCAGCAGGGCGATCAGCGGCATCAGGAAGGTGGCCAGGCTGGTCAGGCTGGCGACCGTCGCCGGCACCGAGGTGAAGCCGACCTGGCCGGCCGCGGCGGCGCCGAACCAGGCGATGCCCACCGAGAGCAGGGCGAACAGCAGGCTGATCGCCAGCAGCCAGCGATTGCGCAGGCCGTCGGCCAGTTCCTTGCGGGCGATGGTCCAGACTACGGGCATGGCGTGGCTCCGGCGGGGGCGGGGGACATGTGGTGGCGATAGAGGTCCTCCAGCGACGGCGGCAGGATCTCCAGGTCGAACTCGCGCGCGGCCAGCAGCGCTTCCAGCACGCCGTCGCGCTCGGCATCGTCCAGCAGTACCTCGATGCGCTGGTCGTCCAGTCTCCGCGCCGCCAGGCCGGCCCGGTGCCAGCGTTCGAGCCACTGCGGGTTATGCGGGCTGGCCAGGCGCACGCGGGTCGGCAGAGCCGCCTTGCGGCGCAATTCGGCGAGGCTGCCGGCCACTTGCAGGCGGCCGCCGGCGAGAATCGCGGCGCGGTCGATGTGCGTCTCGACGCCGGGCAGCACATGGGAGCAAAGGACGATCCCGATGCCCTGGCCGCGCAGGCGGTCGAGCAATTGGTAGAGCTCGACGGTGGCCAGCGGGTCGAGGCCCACCGTCGGTTCGTCGAGCAGCAGCAGGCGCGGTTCGCCGAGCAGCGCCTGGGCCAGGCCGAGGCGCTGGCGCATGCCCTTCGAGTAGGTTTTCAGGCGCCGCCTGGCGGCATGGCCGAGGCCGACCTGTTCCAGTAGGCGCGCGGCTTCGGCCGGCGCCACGCCCTTGAGGCGGGCGAAGTGGCGCAGGGTTTCCGCGCCGCTGAGCTGCGGGTAGAAGGTCACGTTCTCCGGCAGGTAGCCGAGCTGGCGGCGCGCCTCCAGGCTCCTCGCATCGTGGCCGAGGACCCGCACGCGGCCTTCGCTGGGGGCCAGCAGGCCGAGGACCAGCTTGATGGTGGTGGTCTTGCCGGCGCCGTTGTGGCCGAGCAGGCCGAGCACCTCGCCGGGCTCCAGGCGCAGGTCGAGCCCGCTCAGGGCGGTGAGGGCGCCGTAGCGCAGGGTCGCGCCGTCGATCTCGACCAGGCTCATGGCCTCGGCTCCGCGGCGGGCATCCGCATCAGCGGATGGCTGTCGCGCACGCCGGGCGAGCGCACCACCGGGAAGGCGCGCTGGACCCAGCGCAACAACTCGATGCTCGGGCTGTTCAACAGCAGGCGTACCTGCGGGTACAGCCAGATCAGCCGGTCGACGTTGTCGTTGGGCTCGTAGGCGACGTCGCCGAGACCGTCGTCGTCGCGGTCCCAGCCCAGGTAGTCGCTCCAGTAGTTGCCGCGGCCGTCGGCGGACCACTCCTGCTCGCGGCTGGCGACGTACTTGACCTGCTGGCGGTTGCCTATGAAGGCGTTGCCGGCGATGCGATTGTCCTCCGAGCCGGCGGTGAGGTGGATGCCCAGGGCGCTGTCGGCGAAGCTGTTGCCTTCGATGCGGTTGAACAGCGAGTTGTAGATGAACAGCGCCTTGCCCTCGGCGCCGGAAATCATCGCGTCGCCGGTGCTGCCGCTGCGCACGCCCTCGACACGGTTGCCGGCCAGGGTCGAGTAGGTGATGTAGTTCATCAGGATGCCGTAGTTCTCGTCGTCGATGGAGCGGTTGCCGGTCACGGTCAGCTTGCGGCTCTGCATCAGCGCGTAGCCGGTGCGGGTGCGCCGGGTCAGGTTGTCGGTCACCCGGCTGTTGTGGGTGAACATGTAGTGCACGCCGTAGCGCAGGTCCTCGAAGCGGTTGGCTTCGATGCTGCTGTCGTTGGAGGTGTCGATGTAGACCCCGTCGCGGGTGTGGCTGACCCGGTTGCCGCGGACCAGGGCGTCCTTCACCGCATAGAGGTGGATGCCGTTGCCGCGATCCTGGGAGCGCACGCTTTCGTCGCCCTCGATGCGGTTGTCGAGCACCTGCGCGCCCGCCGTGGCGTCGAGCCAGACGCCGAAGCCCGCGCCGCGCAGGTCGTTGCCGCGGATCACGGCGCCGCTGGCGGCCTTGCCGACGAAGATCGCGGCGTCGAGTTCGGTCAGGTTGCGCCCCCAGTTGCGCAGCCGGCAGCCCTCGACGGTGATCCCGGGGCTGGTCAGGGTCAGCAGGCTGCCGTGGCCGCCGCCGTCCAGTTCGGCGCCGGCCTCGCAGCGTAGGTGCAGCGGCCGGTCGATGACGAAGTTACCGGCGTAGCGGCCCGCCGCCAGGCTCCAGCGGCCATCGCCGTCGGCCCGCAGCGGCAGGCCGTCGACCGGCTCCGCGCCGGCCGTGGCGAGGCCGAGCAGGAGCAGGGCGAGGAGCGGCCCCGCCCGGCGCCCGGCCAGCGACCGCGCTGCGTGGATCAAGCCTTTTCCACCAGCATCCGCCCGCACATTTCCATGTGCAGGGCGTGGCAGAACCAGCTGCAGTAGTACCAGTGCACCCCGGGCTTATCGGCGACGAAGGTGATCGACGAGGTCTGTTGCGGGCTGATCTCCATGCAGACGCCGTGGTTGACCATGACGAAGCCGTGGGTCACGTCCTCGATCTCGTCGAGGTTGGTGATGGTCACGGTGACTTCGTCGCCCTGCTTCACCTTGAACTCGGTGAGGCCGAAGGAGGGCGCCATCGAGACCATGTAGACGCGGACCTTGTTGCCCTCGCGGATGACCTTGTTGTCCTTCATCAGGTCGATGCCGTCCTTTTCCGCGCGCTTGACCGTCTCGGCGAAGAACGGGTCCTTGCGGTCCCAGATCTTGCGGGTCTTGATCTGGTCGCGGCGGGCGAGGATGCAATCGTGCGGTTCGGCGAAGGTCGGGCCGTCGTGGACCAGCTTCATTTCCTCGCCGGAAATGTCGATCAACTGGTCGTTCTCCGGGTGCAGCGGACCGGTGGGCAGGAAGCGGTCCTTGGAGAACTTGCTGAGCACCACGATCCACTTGCCGTCGGCTTCGCTGGTCTCGCACAGGGTGGCGTGGTTGTGCCCCGGCTGGTACTGCACGTCGAGCTTCTGGCGGATGTAGTCGACCTTCTCGCCCTTGTAGGCGCGCACCGCGTCGGCCAGGTTCCACTTCACCAACTGGCTGTCGATGAACAGCGTGGTATAGGCGTTGCCTCGGCCATCGAAAGTGGTGTGCAGCGGGCCGAGGCCCAGTTCCGGCTCGCCCACCACCACGTCGCGCGGGTCGGCCAGCTTGCCGGCGAACAGGTCGCCGAGGCGCTCGATGGCGATCATGGTGCAGGTCGGCGAGAGCTTGCCGTTGGCGATGAAGTACTTGCCGTCCGGCGAGGTGTTCAGCCCGTGGGGGTTCTTCGGTACCGGGATGTAGCGGGTCACCGGGCTGTCCTTGCCGTCCTTGCGCCGGCCGTCGACCACCGGCACCTTCGAGTCGCCGAGGGTGACGAAGCGCTTCGCCTTGATCTCGGCCTCGATGCGCGGGATGTCGAACACCACCACCCAGTCGCGCTCGTTGCGCATCATGCCGCCGAGGTCGACGGCCTTCTCCGAGTTGTAGCAGGTGGAGGCGGCGAACCTGCCGCTGTAGTCCATGTCGGTGTTGTCGAGGTTGCCGTCGACGATCACCTGCCAGGCCACTTCCATGGTCTCGGCGTCGATGGCGTTGTACAGGGTGAAGGCGTTGTCGCCGGACAGGTCGAAGGTCGAGCCGTCGTTGGGATGGGGGATGATGAACTCGGCGTTGCAGAACACGTAGCGGGTATGCGGCACCTTTTGCAGGCGCAGGCCGTGGATCGCCTGGACGTTGGGAATGGTGACGATGCGGTCGCATTTCATGACGTCCAGGCGGATGCGCGCGACCCGGCTGTTGGCCTTGTCGTTGATGAACAGGTACTTGCCGTCGTACTTGCCGTCGGTCATCGAGATGTGCGGATGGTGGCAGTCGCCGTTGAGGAAGCGCGCGCTGTCGCCGAGGACCCGCTTGCTCTCGTTGGTCAGGCCCCAGCCGGTGGCCGAGTCGACGTTGAACACCGGTATGCGCATCAGCTCGCGCATCGACGGCACGCCGAGCACGCGTACTTCGCCGGAATGTCCGCCGCTCCAGAACCCGTAGTACTCATCCAGTTCGCCGGGGGCGACCTCGGCCTTGCTGCGCTCGCCCTTGCCCGCGGCCCGGGCCTCGCGGCCGACCACCGCGCTGCCCAGGGCGCTGGCGCCAACCAGGGCGGCGGCTCCGGTCAGCGCCGAGGCGCCGAGGAAGCCGCGGCGGTTCAGGCCGTGGGTTTCTTCGTGGGGGCTTTTCGTGTCGTCGCTCATCTCGTGTCGTCCTCAAGGGCAGTCAGGGGAAAGGGAGCCAGGTCAGAGGTTCTCCGCGGGTATCCGCGCGTTGTCCGCCGGCGCGCTCTTCGCGCGCTTCTTGCGCTTGTTCACCAGCGGCGGGCACTTGTCCTGGTCGTGGTAGGTCATCTGGCAGTCGAGGCAGTAGTGGCATTCGTTGGCCTCGATGCGGCCGTCGGGATGGATCGCCTGGATCTCGCATTCGCGGGCACACAGCTGGCAGGGCCTGCCGCATTCCGCGCGGCGCTTGAGCCAGTCGAACAGGCGCGCCTTGGCCGGGATCGCCAGGGCCGCGCCCAGCGGGCAGAGGTAGCGGCAATAGACCTTGCGGGTGAACAGGTTGACCACCAGCAGCGCGACGGCGTAGGCGACGAACCACCACTGGCGGTCGAAGCCGAGGGTGATGGCGGTCTTGAACGGCTCCACCTCCGCGGCCTGCTCGGCCAGCGCCAGGGATTCCAGGGAGAGACCGAAGAGCACCAGCAGGATGATGTACTTGATCGCCCAGAGCCGCTCGTGCACGGCGAACGGCACCTGGAACTGCGGCACGCGGAGCTTGCGCGCGAGTTCGTTGAGCAGTTCCTGTAGCGCACCGAACGGGCACAGCCAGCCGCAGAACACGCCGCGGCCCCAGAGCAGCAGGCTGGCTGCGGTGAAGGTCCAGAGGATGAACAGCAGCGGGTCGCTGAGGAACAGCTCCCAGCGGAAGCCTTCGAACAGCGCGTGGACGAAGGTCAGCACGTTGACCACCGATAGCTGGCCGAGGCAGTACCAGCCCAGGTAGACCAGGGTGAACGCCAGGTAGCCGGTGCGCAGTCGCTGCATCAGGCGCGGCCGTCGCACCAGGCGGTCCTGGAGGAAGAGGATCGCCAGGAGCAGGACGAGGGCGGTACAGAGGACCCCGACCTGGAAGCTCTTCTGGTACCAGACCCGCAGCCACAGCGGCCGGGCAGCCTCTTCCAGGGCGGCCAGTTCCTCGGCCGTTGGCTGCGGCCGCTCCAGGTATTCCTCGGGCGTCTGGCAGGCCAGCTCGAAGCTGGTGAATACCCCCGCCACCGGGCCGGTCTGGCGCCGCACGAGCAACTCCAGGGTCCAGGGCGAGCCCGGATCGAAACGCTGGCTGGCGCGGGCGACGAAGATCGCCATCTCGCGGAACTCCGGCATGCCTTTGGCATAGACGTCCGACAGGCGCTGGTAGTCGAGGTCGCGGAAGCTGATGATGTCGCCGAACTGGCGCAGTTGGACCCGATCGAAGATGCCACCGCGCACGTAGCCGGAACCCTTGAAGGAATACTCGCCGTCGCCGAGCACGACGAAGGCGTATTCGCCTGGCTTCAGCGACGCCATCAGTTCGCGGTACTGGTTGTCGCCGAGCAGGCTGCGGCCCACCGCGGGAGGGTTGAGCAGGGCGCTGTAGAGATCGATGAACGGCTCGTCGCGGTGCGCCGCGTCGGCTTCGCCGATGCCTTCGGCCTCGCTGCCCTTGAAGGCGTCGTCGATCTGCCCGCGACTCAACTGCAGGCGGCGGATCGCGCCGTTGCCGAGCAATTCGCTCCAGCTCGCCGTCGCTGCCGGTTGCTGGCGCACCTGCGCCGGCTTGGGCCGCACATTGCCGCGGTCCTCGATCAGGCCGAGGGAAACCGCCACCGTATGTGCGGCGCGCATGACGATCTCGTTGACCACCATCACTGTCACCGTGGCGCCGCTCACCGCGTCGACGGTAACCGCCTGCGGGTCGCTGGAGCGGCCGACCACCACCCGCTGGTCGGCGCGCACGCCGTCGTACCTGGCGCTGAAGGCGTGCAGCTTCTCTTCCGGGATGCCGATCAGCAGGATCGGTTCGTGGTGTTCGAGGACGTAGGCGTCGCGGATAACCGCCTGCGGATCGAGGATCACCTGCAGGTTGATCGGCTTGCCGGAGTAGGCCGGGATGTCGGTGACGCTGAGGGTCTGGAAGGCGTAGCCGAGGGTTTCCTCGCCCTTGCTCAGGCGGCGTACGCCGTAGTCGCCTTCGGGGTCGCCGATCCGCTCGACCGCGGGGAATACCTGGGCGATGCGCAGGCGCTCCAACTTGCTGAGTTCGGCACCCTGGGCGGCGAGGCCGACCAGCAGGAGCATCCAGGCGAAGACACACCGCCACGATCCGGCGGAAAAACGAAGGGCGCGCATAGGTTCCATCTACTACTGGCTACCGGCGAAAAAAGGGACGCCGCGCTGCGGTGGGGTCTGCGCCTGGCGGTGGAATCGCTTCCGTTGCCGGATGCTAGGAGGAGCGGGGGCGGAACGCGCTTGATGAAAGTCAAGAAGTGGAGATGAGGAACAAGCGAGGTTGCTGGCACTCAGTGTACCGAGTCGCCCCTCTCCCTTCAGGGAGAGGGGAGAGGGCTGCCCGAGGCTCAGGCCAGGCGTTGCCCGGATACCGCTGGATGGTACAGCGGCTGCACCTTGTTGCCCGCCGGGTCGAGCAGGTGGAAGCTGCGCGCGCCGTCGCCGTGGTCGAAGGGTTGGTCGAGCAGGGTCACGCCCAGCGCCTTCAGGTAACGGTACCAGGCCTCCAGTTCCTCCACGCTGTCGACGACGAAGCCGTAGTGATCCATGGTCTGCAGGCCGTTGCTGGCAGCGTGGGCGCGGCCGAGGGAAAGGTTGTCGTTGCCGCAGGTGAGATACACCAGGTCTTCGTTGGCGCGGTTCAGCACTTCCATGCCCAGTACGTCGACATAGAAGCGCTCGCATTCTTCCAGGTTGGGCACCAGCAGGGCGAGGTGACGCAGGCCGTTGAGGCGGGAGGGGCGGGCAGGGCGGTCGGACATGGGTTTGCTTCCTTTTTTGTATACAATAATTTTGTAAATCTAAAACAAAAGGAAGTTTCCGTGTACTGCATCTTTATCAAGACCCGCCTCAGGCCCGGCTGCGCCGAGGCTTTCATCGATGCCATCCAGGTCAACGCCGCCGCTTCCGTGTCCACCGAGCCCGGCTGCCTGGTGTTCGACGTTTCCCGCGACCGACAGGACCCTGACCTGGTCTATCTCTACGAGGTCTATCGCGATGACGCGGCCTACGAGGCGCACACCCGCACCGCGCATTTCCGCGACAGCCGGCCGTTGGTCGAGCCGCTGATCCTCGAACAGGAAGTCTTCGAAAGCGACGCGCTGGCGCTCAATCCGCTGCGCTGAGAAGGCTCAATCGCCGCCGGCGACGTCCAGCACGCGGATCAGGTCCGGGCGCGGGTAGTGCCAATGCACGTCGAGGTCCCACAGGCGCACCCCGTAGCGGCGCCCGGGCTCCGGCTTCTGGTAGGCCGGGCGTGGGTCCTGGGCCAGGCATTGCTCGATCAGCTCGGCTACCGGCTGCCGCAACCGCTGGCCGTGCTCATGGGCCTGGCGCCGCGCCTGCTCGCTCCACTCCACGGCGATGCCCGGCGGCGGCGCGTCGGCGATGCCGTTGCGGGCGTCGGCCACGGCGTCGGCGTAGGGTACGTAGGGCTTGATATCGAGTACCGGGGTGCCGTCGAGCAGGTCGATTCCGGACAACCACAGGCGCCCCGCTTCGAAGCCCTCCAGGCGCACCACCGACTGGCCGATGCCGTTCGGCCGATGGGTGGCGCGGGTGGCGAAGACTCCCAGCGAGCGGTTGCCGCCCAGGCGCGGCGGGCGCACCTTCAGTCGCGGCTTGTCTTCCAGGGCCTGGTGGAAGAGGAACAGCAGCCAGACATGGCTGACCTGCTCCAGGCCTTCCAGCGCTTCCACCTGGTCGAACGGCGGCAGCAGTTCCAGGGTCCCCCGCGCCGCCGGCGCGAGCAGCGGCTGGCGCGGGATGGCGAACTTCTCCATGAAGCAGGAGCGGATGTAGCCGATGGGAGAAACGCTGTGGGTCATGGCGGGACGAGGCGAGCGGTCGGGGGCGTCATGTTACCCGGATTGGCGGCGCTCAGAGATGAAAACCGCCGTCGATGGGGATCACGTTGCCGGTCATGTAGGCGCCGGCGGTGCCGGCCAGGCTGATCGCCAGCGCCGCCATCTCCTCCGGGCGACCCCAGCGGCCCATGGGAATCGACGCGCTGTCCGCCTCCAGTGCCTGCGGGTCATTGGCGATGTGACGGGTCATGCGGCTCGGAAAGCGTCCGGGAGCGATCACATTGACATTGATGTGCTCGCCGACCAGTTCCTTCGCCAGCATCCGCGACAGTTGATGCAGCGCGGCCTTGCTCGGCCCGTAGGCATAGGCTTGTTCGCCCATGGCGCTGATGCCCGCCACCGAGCCGATGTTGATCACCCGCGCCGGGTTCTCCGCGCTGGCCGAGCGGCGCAGCAGCGGCAGCAGTTGCTGGATGCAGGAAAACACCGAGGTGACATTGAGCTGCATGACCTTTTCCCAGCCGGACACCGGATAGCTTTCCAGCGCTGCGCCCCAACTGGTGCCGGCGTTGTTCACCAGGATATCCAGCCGCGCGCTGAGTTCGCCGAGCGCCTGCGCCAGGCGCCGGGCACCGGCTTCGCTGGAAAGGTCGGCGGGGATCGCCTGGCAGTCGCCGTAGGCCGAGAGGCGTGTGGCGGTGTCGGCGCAGGCCTCTGCGTCACGTGCGCAGATGAAGACGCGGGCGCCGGCTTCGAGAAGACCCTGGGCGATCATCTGGCCGATGCCGCGGCTGCCGCCGGTGACCAGGGCGATGCGACCGGCGAGACTGAAATAGGGATGCATGGGAATGACTCCGGGCTGGGCAGGGGAGACCAGCCTACGATTCGCCTCGCTGCCGGCGCAGCATTATCCAGGTACGGAATGACGTGGCATCCGTGGCTCAGCGGCTACCGCGGCGATGCAACAGATACAGGTAGGCGATCAGGTTGAGCAGCAGAACGATGGCGCCAAGGATCCACTGCACCGCCGGGGTCAGGCCGGCGGGATAGATCAGCGGCAACAGGTAGTGCTCGACGAAGCCGCCGCTGTAGCCGGCGTCCCCGGCGGCCCGGCGCAGACGATTCTCCAGCGGGGTCAGCGGACAGGGCAGGCCGAGAAACTCCACCGCGCAGCCCCAGGCTACCGCTGGCAGGTGCAGCCAGGCCAGGCGTGGCCAGCGCAACGGCAGCAGGCCGCCGAACAGGACGAACAGGATGAAGCCCAGGTGCAGCCAGACCAGGGCATCGGCGGCCAGGCGATAGCTCATTCGGCTCTCCCTCGTGGCGTTGGAGGGATAACGCCACCGCTACAGGGGCCGGCGGATAACCGCCTTGCGGTTACTCGCCCATGGTTTGGCCATCCATAAAGAAAAAGCCGGCGAATGCCGGCCATTTCAAGCGCTACGCGTGGGCTTCGGCGCTCAGGCCTGGGCCAGCTCCGCATCGTGTGCGATCAGGGCGACCAGCGCGTTCTGCTGACGGTGGGTCAGCTGGCGGAAACGCTGCAGCAGCTCGCGCTCGTGCAGGCTGAGTTCCGGGCTGTCCAGGCGAACACCGAGATTGTCTTGCAGCGCCCCTTCCTGGAGCAGGCTCTGCTCGAGTCGGGCGATGATCTCGGAGTTCATGCTGCGGTGATGGCTGCGAGCGACTTCTGCGATCTGCTCACGCATGCCCTCGGGCAGACGAACGACGAATTTGTCAGCGGTACGGCTGGAGTAGGTAGGAGTTGCCTGTTTCAGTGGGCGCATACATTGAACCTGTAGAGTCAGGGAAAAGCGGTGCCGAGGAAGCGTTCATTGTTCTCGGGCCTATGACCACGATTTCCGCTAGCCGTTCAGTCTGTTATTTCGGAAACAACAATTAGTTGACGTCAATTGTGCGTTGCGTGCCGGCGTTTTGCCAGTACCAGCTATCTGAAATGCGAGCGATTCAGCAAAAGCCTAGTTTTTTACTGGGGGTTGGATGATGGCCTTCTGACCACCGGTCGTTCAAGGGATTGTCACTCGACTGTCATCGTCACTTCACCGGGCTGACACAGTCTCCTTCTATCTTGGTCTACACCAGATGGCGCCGCTGGCGTCTTCGTGCAACCGATTGGAGGGAGAACGATGAGCGCGGTGATCCGTGTCGACAGCCTGAACAAGACCTTTGCCCGCAAGCAGGCGCTTTTCAACCTGAGGCTGGAGATCCAGGCGGGCGAGATGGTGGCGTTGATCGGTGCATCCGGCTCCGGCAAATCCACGCTCCTGCGTCACGTCGCCGGGCTCGCCCGCTGCGACCGCGACAACGGCGGCAGCATCGACGTGCTGGGTCGCCGCCTGCAGGCGTCCGGCCGCCTGAGCGGCGAAGTGCGTCGCCTGCGTGCCGACATCGGCTACATCTTCCAGCAGTTCAACCTGGTCAACCGCCTCAGCGTGCTGGACAACGTCCTGCTCGGCTTCCTCGGTCGCATGCCGCGCTGGCGCGGTTCGCTGGGGCTGTTCAGCGCCGAGCAGAAGCGCCAGGCCCTGGAAGCGCTGGCGCGGGTCGGCCTGGCCGATTTCGCCGGGCAGCGCGCCTCGACCCTTTCCGGCGGCCAGCAGCAGCGCGTGGCCATCGCCCGCGCCCTGACCCAGAAGGCCGAGGTGATTCTCGCCGACGAACCGATCGCCTCGCTCGACCCGGAGTCGGCGCGCAAGGTGATGGACATCCTCGCCGATATCAACCGCCACGACGGCAAGACCGTGGTGGTGACCCTGCATCAGGTCGACTACGCGTTGCGCTATTGCCCGCGCGCGGTGGCCCTGAAGGGCGGCCGGATCCTCTTCGACGGCAGCAGCGAGCACCTTTCCGAAGGCTTCCTCAACGAACTCTACGGCGCCGAAGGGGACACCCCGCTGCTGTTTTCCGACCGTGCCCGGCGCGGGGCGGAGAGCCAGCCGGAACTGACCCTCGCGCGCGCCTGACGTCATTCGAACCGCATAAAAACCCGCCAAACCCTGCCCAGGAGTTCTCTCCATGTTGAAACGCTTCAGTCGTGTGCTCGCGGCTTCCGCCCTGCTCGCCGGCTCCCTTGCCGGGATGGCGCACGCCGACCAGCCGGTGATCAATTTCGGGATCATCTCCACCGAGTCGTCGCAGAACCTCAAGAGCATCTGGGAGCCCTTCCTCAAGGACATGAGCCAGCAGACCGGCTACCAGGTGAAGGCCTTCTTCGCCCCCGACTACGCCGGGATCATCCAGGGCATGCGTTTCGACAAGGTCGACATCGCCTGGTACGGCAACAAGGCCGCCATGGAAGCGGTGGATCGCGCCCACGGCGAAATCTTCGCCCAGACCGTCGCCGCCAGCGGCGCGCCGGGCTACTGGAGCCTGCTGATCGCCAACAAGGACAGCAAGATCGACAGCCTCGAGGACATGCTGGCGAACGCCAAGAGCCTGACCTTCGGCAACGGTGATCCGAACTCCACGTCCGGCTACCTGGTGCCCGGCTACTACGTGTTCGCCAAGAACAACGTCGACCCGGTCAAGGCCTTCAAGCGCACCCTCAATTCCAGCCATGAGGTCAACGCACTGGCGGTGGCCAACAAGCAGGTCGACGTCGCCACCTTCAATACCGAGGGCATGGAGCGCCTGGAATTGACCCAGCCGGAGAAGGCCAGGCAGCTCAAGGTGATCTGGAAGTCGCCGCTGATCCCGGGCGACCCGCTGGTGTGGCGCAACAACCTGAGCGACGAGCAGAAGAACAAGCTGCGCGACTTCTTCTTCAAGTACGGCGCCAACGCCGAGCAGAAGAAGGTCCTCGCCGACCTGCAATGGTCGAAGTTCCAGCCCTCCGACGACGACCAGTTGCTGCCGATCCGCCAGCTCGAGCTGTTCAAGCAGCGCACCGACGTGGCGAACAACGCCAACCTCGGCGCCGAAGAGAAGGCCGCCAAGCTGAAGGCCCTCGACGAGGAGCTGGCCAAGCTGGAGAAACGCATGGCCGAGCGCGAGCAGAAAACCGCCGCCAACGCCGGCTGATCCACCCCGGGCGCGGCCGGCGCCGCGCCCCACCCGATTCGCCAATACCGCTGTCGAGATTCCCGATATGAGCACTCTGAGCACCACTGCCGCGGCGGCCGCCACCGGCAAGCCATCCTGGGGACGCCTGGTCGGCTGGGGCCTGTTCCTCGCCATCCTCGCCTGGTCCTGGAAGGGCGCGGAAATGAACCCGGCCGTGCTGTTCCGCGACGCCGGCAACATGGCGACCTTCGCCGCCGACTTCTTCCCGCCGGACTTCGGCAACTGGAAGCTCTACCTCAGCGAGATGCTGGTCACCGTGCAGATCGCCCTCTGGGGCACGGTGCTGGCGATCGTCTGCGCCATCCCGCTGTCGATCCTGGCTTCCGAGAACATCGTGCCCTGGTGGGTCTACCAGCCGGTGCGGCGGGTGATGGATGCCTGCCGTTCGATCAACGAGATGGTCTTCGCCATGCTCTTCGTGGTCGCCGTCGGCCTGGGCCCGTTCGCCGGCGTTCTGGCGCTGTTCATCAGTACCACCGGGGTGCTCGCCAAGCTCTTCGCCGAGGCGGTCGAGGCGATCGATCCCGGTCCGGTCGAAGGCGTCCGCGCCACCGGTGCCAGCGCTCTGCAGGAGGTCATCTTCGGGGTCATCCCGCAGGTCCTGCCGCTGTGGATCTCCTATTCGCTGTACCGCTTCGAGTCCAACGTGCGTTCCGCCACAGTGGTCGGGATGGTCGGCGCCGGCGGCATCGGCGTGATCCTCTGGGAGGCCATCCGCGGCTTCCAGTTCGGCCAGACCTGCGCCGTGCTGATCGTGATCATCGTGGTGGTGAGCCTGATCGACGTTCTGTCACAACGCCTGCGCAAGCTGTTCATCTGACGACGCGAGGAGGGCGCCTGGTGCGCCCTTTCCAAACCATGCACTTGTCTAGACAAAGCGAACCGCTGTACCGCGAACTGGCCGAACGGCTGCGCCAGGAACTGCTGGCCTACCGCCCCGGCGACTACCTGCCCGGCGAGATCCAGCTGGCCCAGCGCTTCGCGGTGAACCGCCATACCCTGCGCAGGGCGCTCGACGAACTGGTGCTCGAAGGCCGCGTGCTGCGGCGCCAGGGCAAGGGCACCCAGGTCCTGGAGGCGCCGACGATCTACCCGATGGGCGCCGCCAACGCCTACACCGAGTCGCTCTCGGCCCAGGGCCACCGGGTCGAGGCCCGGCTGCTGGAGGCGCGCCAGCGTCCGGCCGGCGCCGCCGAGGCCACCCACCTGGGGATCGGCGAGGGCGGGCGGGTGCTGGAACTGACCACCCTGCGTTACCTCGACGGACAGCCAGTGAGCCTGATCCGCCATTGCTACGCCGTTTCCCGCAGCGAGCTGCTCGCCGACTACCAGGGCGGTTCGCTGCGTCGCTACCTGGCCGACAAAGGCCTGCCGCTGACCCGCACCTACAGCCTGATCGGTGCGCGCCTGCCCAATCGCGAGGAGGCGGCGCGCCTGCTGATGCCCCGCCATGCGCCGTTGCTCACCGTCCTCACCCTGTCCCGCGACCGTACCGGCCAACCGGTGGAACTGGCCCAGTCGATCAGCCGCGCCGATCGCTTCCAGTACCAGGTCGCCCCCTAGGAGAAGCCCATGACCGCCTTGCATTCCGATCCCACCATCGCCGCACGACAGCGCTGGATGGGCGTGCTCGCCCGCGCCCGTCGCGAGGAGCTGGACGCCCATGCGGACGCCCTGCGCGATGCCGACTATCACCTGCTGCGCGCCGCCGAGACCGGCATGACCCTGGTGCGCGGACGCATGGGCGGCACCGGCAGCCCGTTCAACCTCGGCGAGATGACCGTGACCCGCTGCGTGGTGCGGCTCGGTGACGGACGCACCGGCTACAGCTATGTCGCCGGGCGCGACAAGCGCCACGCCGAACTGGCCGCCCTGGCCGACGCGCACCTGCAGGGCGCCGACGCGGCGGCCTGGCAGGCGCGCCTGATCGAACCGCTGGCCCGCACCCAGGCCGAGCGCCGCGCCGCCCAGGAGGCGGAAATCGCCACTACCAAGGTGGAGTTCTTCACCCTGGTCCGAGGAGAAGATTGATGACCAGCGCTTCGTTTCCCAGCCCGGCGGATACCGCCGCGCTATTGCAACCGGCGTTCCAGGACCCGGTCCTGGATGCCCAGCGGAGTTTCCGCGCGGCGCTCAAGGCCCTCGCCGAACCGGGGCTGGTGCGCAACCTCGACCGCGCACCGGCGCTGGCCGCGTTGCAACCGGCCAGCTACGCGCTGTGCCTGAGCTTCCTCGACTCCGACACCCCGCTGTGGCTGGCGCCGGGTCTCGACAGCCCGACGTTGCGCGCCAACCTGGCCTTCCATTGCGGCTGCCCGATCGTCGCCGAGCGTGAGCAGGCGCTGTTCGCCTTGCTCGACGAAGGCGAGCTGGACGACCTGAGCGGCTTCGACAGCGGCAGCGACCGTTATCCGGACCAGTCCTGCACCCTGCTGATCCAGCTTGCCGGCCTCGATGGCGGCGCCTCGCTGGAGTGGCGCGGGCCGGGTATCGCCGAGGTGCGCCAGGTGGCGTTGCCGGTGAGCACCGGGTTCTGGGCGCAGCGTGCCGCACGCACCGAATTCCCCAGGGGCCTGGATGCCTTCTTCGCCGCCGGCGAGCGCATCCTCGGCCTGCCACGCAGTACCCGGGTCAGCGAACCCGTCGAGGAGGTGGCCTGATGTACGTAGCCGTCAAGGGTGGCGAGAAGGCCATCGACAACGCCCATCGCCTGCTGGCGCGCAAGCGCCGCGGCGATACCGCGCTGCCGGAGCTGTCGGTGGAGCAGATCCGCCAGCAGATGCCGCTGGCCGTGTCGCGGGTGATGACCGAGGGTTCGCTGTACGACGAGCAACTGGCGGCACTGGCGATCAAGCAGGCGGCCGGCGACCTGATGGAAGCGATCTTCCTTCTCCGCGCCTACCGCACCACGCTGCCGCGCTTCGCCGCCAGCCTGCCGCTGGACACCGCCGGGATGCGTCTGCAACGACGGATCTCGGCGACCTACAAGGACCTGCCGGGCGGGCAACTGCTCGGTCCGACCTTCGACTATACCCATCGCCTGCTCGACTTCAGCCTGCTCGCCGAGGGCGACTACCCCGGCCCCGAAGTGGAGCGGGGCGCGTCCCTGGAGCCTTGTCCGCGCGTGCTCGGCCTGCTCGACCGGGAAGGCCTGATGACGCCGGAGTACGAGCTGCCCGGCGCGGTGCCGGATATCACCCGCGAGCCGCTCGACTTCCCCACCGGCCGCGCCCAGCGCCTGCAGGCCCTGGCCCGCGGCGACGAGGGCTTCCTTCTCGCCCTGGGCTATTCGACCCAGCGCGGCTACGGCCGCAACCATCCGTTCGCCGGGGAGATCCGCATCGGCGCCTGCGAGGTCTGGCTGGAGCCCGAGGAACTCGGCTTCGCGGTGCCGGTGGGCGAGATCGAGGTCACCGAGTGCGAGATGGTCAACCAGTTCGTCGGTTCCCGCGAGGAGCTGCCGCAATTCACCCGTGGCTACGGCCTGGCCTTCGGCTACGCCGAGCGCAAGGCGATGGGCATGGCCCTGGTCGACCGCGCCCTGCGCGCCGAGGAATACGGCGAGGAGGTGGTGTCGCCGGCGCAGCAGGAAGAGTTCGTCCTGATGCACTGCGACAACGTCGAGGCCGGCGGCTTCGTCTCGCACCTGAAGCTGCCGCACTACGTCGATTTCCAGTCCGAGCTGGAGCTGATTCGCAAGCTGCGTCGTCCCGGCGTCGCCGAATCCGCGCAACCCACTGACCAGGAGAAGCGCGCATGAGCCTTTCCCCGCAAGCCAGCGCCGCGCCGGAGCAGGGCTACAACTTCGCCTACCTCGACGAGCAGACCAAGCGCATGATCCGCCGCGGCCTGCTCAAGGCGGTGGCGATCCCCGGCTACCAGGTGCCCTTCGGCGGCCGCGAGATGCCGCTGCCCTACGGCTGGGGCACCGGCGGCATGCAGGTGACCGCGGCCATCCTCGGTGCCGACGACGTGCTCAAGGTGATCGACCAGGGCGCCGACGACACCACCAACGCGGTATCCATCCGGCGTTTCTTCGCCCGCACCGCCGGGGTCGCCACCACCGAACGGACCCCGGAGGCGACGGTGATCCAGACCCGCCACCGGATACCGGAAACCGCCCTGAGCGGCGAGCAGATCATGGTCTACCAGGTGCCGATCCCCGAGCCGCTGCGCTTCATCGAGCCTTCCGAGGCGGAGACCCGGACCATGCATGCGCTCGACGACTATGGGGTGATGCACGTGAAGCTCTACGAGGACATCGCCACCTTCGGCCATATCGCCACCAGCTATGCCTACCCGGTTACGGTGGACGAGCGCTACGTGATGGATCCCTCGCCAATTCCCAAGTTCGACAACCCCAAGCTGGACATGAGCCCGGCGCTGATGCTGTTCGGCGCAGGTCGCGAGAAACGCCTGTACGCGGTGCCGCCGTTCACCCGGGTGGCGAGCCTGGACTTCGAGGACCACCCCTTCGAAGTCCAGCGCTGGGAAGAAAGCTGTGCCTTCTGCGGCAGTCACGAGTCCTACCTGGACGAACTGATCGTCGACGACCGTGGCGGCAAGCGCTTCGTCTGTTCCGACACCGATTACTGCACGCAGCGGCGTGCCTGCCAGGAAGAAGGGGAGGACGCGCAATGAACGCGGTCTGCGAATCCATCGATGCGAACCTCGACGCGCGCGATCGGCCGCTGCTCTCGGTGCGTGGCCTGACCCGCCTGTACGGGCCGGAAAAGGGCTGCCAGGAGGTCGACTTCGATCTCTACCCCGGCGAGGTGCTGGGCATCGTCGGTGAGTCCGGCTCGGGCAAGTCGACCCTGCTCTCGTTGCTCTCCGGGCGCTGTCCGCCGGACGCCGGCACGGTCGCCTACCGCGACGACGGCGACCGCTGGCTGGACCTCTACGCCGCCAGCGAAGCCGAGCGGCGCACCCTGCTGCGCACCGAGTGGGGCTTCGTCGAGCAGAACCCGCGCGACGGCCTGCGCATGGGCGTGTCCGCCGGCGCCAACATCGGCGAACGGCTGATGGCCCAGGGCGTGCGCCACTACGGTCGGCTGCGCCAGGCCGGGCTGGACTGGCTGGAACAGGTGGAGATCGATCCGCTGCGCATCGACGACCTGCCGCGAACCTTTTCCGGCGGCATGCAGCAGCGTCTGCAGATCGCCCGCAACCTGGTCTCGGCGCCACGCCTGGTGTTCATGGACGAACCCACCGGCGGCCTCGACGTGTCGGTGCAGGCGCGCCTGCTCGACCTGCTGCGCGGCCTGGTGCGCGAGCTGGACCTGGCGGTGGTGATCGTCACCCACGACCTGGCGGTGGCGCGCCTGCTCGCCGACCGCCTGATGGTCATGCGCCGTTCGCGGGTGGTGGAAGCCGGTCTCACCGACCAGATTCTCGACGACCCGCAGCATCCGTACACGCAATTGCTGGTGTCGTCGGTCCTGCAACCCTGAGCCGAAGCGTCGGCGCCGGTCCGCACGACGGGCGCCCGGAGAAGTAGCGATGAACAACCTGATCGAGGTCCGCGACCTCAGCAAGACCTTCACCCTGCACCAGCAACAGGGCGTAGTGCTCAATGTGCTGCGCGGGCTCAACTTCAATGTCGCCGGCGGCGAATGCCTGGTGCTCCACGGACGCTCCGGCGCCGGCAAGAGCACCCTGCTGCGCACGCTCTACGGCAACTACCTGCCGGCCGGCGGCAGCATCCGCCTGCGCCACGCCGGCGACTGGTTGGAACTGGTCGGCGCCGAGCCTCGCGAGGTGCTCGCCGTGCGTCGCCAGACCCTCGGCTACGTCAGCCAGTTCCTGCGGGTGATCCCGCGGGTGGCGACCCTCGACGTGGTCATGGAGCCGGCCCTGGCCCGTGGCTGGAGCCGCGACAGCGCCGAACTGCGGGCGCGCAGCCTGCTGGCCCGGCTGAACATCCCGGAACGCCTCTGGCAACTGGCGCCGGGTACCTTTTCCGGCGGCGAGCAGCAACGCGTCAACATTGCCCGCGGCTTCATGGTCGAGTGGCCGATCCTGCTGCTCGACGAGCCGACCGCGTCCCTCGACGAAGCCAACCGCCAGGTAGTGCTGGAGCTGATCGGCGAAGCCAAGGCCGCTGGCGCCGCGTTGATCGGCATCTTCCACGACCGCGCCGCCCGCGAGGCGGTGGCCAGCCGCTACCTGGACATGAGCCAGGAGCTTTCCCGCCAGGAGCAAGCCCATGTCGTCTGAACGCGTTCTCAGCAATGCCCGGGTAGTCAGCGCCGAGCGGGTCTTCGTCGGCAGCGTGCTGCTGCGCGACGGCCTGATCGCCGCGGTCGACGAAGGCCGCAGCCACCTGGCCGGGGCCGAGGACCTGGGGGGCGACTACCTGCTGCCCGGTCTGGTCGAGCTGCACACCGACAACCTGGAGAAGCACATGACCCCGCGTCCCGGCGTCGACTGGCCATCGGCCTCGGCGGTGCTGGCGCACGACGCGCAGATCGTCGCCGCGGGAATCACCACGGTGTTCGACGCGCTGTCCATCGGCGACGTCAACCCCAAGGGCAAGCGCATGCAGCAGTTGCCGAAGATGCTCGAGGCCATCGGCGAGGCCGCCGCCAGCGGCGACGCGCGCGCCGACCATCGCCTGCACCTGCGTTGCGAGGTCAGCCATCCGCAGACGCTGGAGGTGTTCCGCGAACTGGTCGAGCATCCGCTGGTGCAACTGGTCTCGGTGATGGACCACGCCCCCGGCCAGCGCCAGTTCGCCAGGCTGGAGAAGTACCGCGAGTACTACCAGGGCAAGTACCACCTGAGCGATGCCGAGATGGACGCGTTCATCGTCGAGCAGGTAGCCAACTCCGAGCGCTACAGCGACGCCGCCCGTGCGGCCATTGTCGATGTCTGCCAGGGACGCGGCCTGTCGGTGGCCAGCCATGACGACGCGACCCTCGCGCATGTCCGCGAGTCGGCCGGCTACGGCATGGCCATCGCCGAGTTCCCGACCACCGTGGAGGCCGCCAGGGCCAGCCACGAGCACGGCCTGCAGGTGCTGATGGGCGCGCCCAACGTGGTCCGCGGCGGTTCCCACTCGGGCAACGTGGCGGCGGCGCAACTGGCGGGAATCGGCGTGCTGGATATCCTTTCCAGCGACTACTATCCGGCCAGCCTGCTGCATGCGGCCTTGCTGCTCGCCGGCGAGCACAGCGAGTATGATGCGATCCGCTACGACCTGCCGCGCGCGGTGGCGATGGTCAGCCGTACCCCGGCGCTGGCCGCCGGGCTGACCGATCGTGGCGAAATCCGCGTCGGCCTGCGCGCCGATCTGCTGCAGGCGCGGGCGCTCGGCAACAACCAGCCGGTGGTGCGTCAGGTCTGGCGCGGCGGGCAGAGAGTGTTCTGATGACAGGCAGACTGATTTATCTGATGGGGCCTTCCGGCTCGGGCAAGGACAGCCTGTTGCAGGCCGCGCGCGAGCCCCTGGCGCTGCGCGGCTGCCGTATCGTGCGGCGGGTGATCACGCGCTCCGCGGAAGCGGTGGGGGAGGACGCCCAGGCGGTGACCCCGGCGCAGTTCGACACCCTCGAGCGGGCCTCGGCGTTCGCCATGAGCTGGCGCGCGAACGGCCTTTGCTATGGCATTCCGGTGCAGATCGACGAGTGGCTGGCGCAGGGCTACGACGTGCTGGTGAACGGCTCGCGCGGCTACCTGGCGCAGGCCCGCCGGCGCTATCCGGATCTGCTCGCGGTCCTGCTCGGGGTGAAACCCGAGGTGCTGCGCCAGCGCCTGCTGGCGCGCGGCCGGGAAAGCCCCGAGGAAATCGAGGCGCGCCTGGCGCGTAACGCCGAGTTCGCCGCCGGCCTGGAGGGCCCGCTGTTCCAACTGGACAACTCCGGTGACCTCGACGACACGCTACGCACCCTCCTGGCCCGTCTCGGCAGCGACCGCGCATGCGCCTGACCCTGCTCGGCACCGGCGATGCCCGCCAGGTGCCGGTCTACGGTTGCGATTGCCCGGCCTGTCGCAACGCGCGCGCCGACGCCGGCCTGCGTCGCCGTCCCTGTAGCGCGCTGCTGGAGTGCGCCGGCCAGCGCTGGCTGATCGACAGCGGCCTGGTCGATCTCTGCGAGCGCTTCCCGCCCCATAGCCTCGACGGCATCCTCCAGACCCATTACCACGCCGACCACGCCCAGGGCCTGCTGCACCTGCGCTGGGGCCAGGGTCTGGTGATCCCGGTGCACGGCCCGGCCGACCCGGAGGGCCTCGCCGACCTCTACAAGCATCCGGGCATCCTCGATTTCAGCCAGCCCTTCGGCGCCTTCGAGCGGCGCCAGTGGGGCGCGCTGGCGGCGACCGCGCTACCGCTGGTCCACTCGAAGCCGACCTTCGGCTACTTGCTGGAGGGGGCTTCCGAGGAGGGAACGATACGGCGTCTGGCCTACCTCACCGATACCGTCGGGCTGCCGGCGGACAGCGCCTCGCGATTGCTCGCGGCGCCGCTGGACCTGCTGGTGCTGGACTGCTCGATGCCGCCGCAGGAGCGGCCGCCGCGCAACCACAACGACCTCACGCGGGCATTGGAGTGCATCGACTCGCTGCGTCCCCGGCGGGCCGTGTTGACTCACGTCGGGCATACGCTGGACGCCTGGCTGCTGGACCACCCCGCTGCGTTGCCCGAGGGGGTGGAACTGGCACACGACGGCATGTGCCTGCCGCTGTAGCGCCCGGCAAGGCGTTGTGGGCGAAATCAGTCCAGGCTGGGATCGAAGCGGATTCGCCGACCTACCACCAGCGCAAACAGCAGCCAGGCGCCGGATATACCCAGCAGTCCCCAGGCGCACCAGGCGAGGAGGGTGGCGTCGGGCGGCAGGCTCAGCGCCAGGATCGCGCTGGCGATCACCACGAACAGAAGAATGACGGCGGATCGTGACATGGTTTCACTCCCGGAGCCCTCTCCGTCGGGCTCGCTGTTCCTTGTGCCGGCTCAGTGGCGCCGAGGTTCCGTGGCGCCCTTGTCGCTCAGCGGAAGCTTCGCTGGATATTCGTCTCCTCCGCGCTCTATCAGCCAGAGCAGCCCGTAGACGCCGACCGAAAGGGCCAGGGCGGTCAGCGGCAAAGCCAGGATCCACATGTTCTTTCTCCCTTTCCGCTCGCCAGCATCCCGGGGACCTGTGCGGCGGTGTAGCGTCGTTGGATGCCGGTCTCCCGGCGCTTGCTTCGTCAGAATGTCCAGGCCTGTTCGTCGGCCGCGGTCACCAGCGCCGTGCCGCGCTCGTCCTCGCCTACGGTGACGATGCGCGGGGATTCGTCGGGCGCCTGGATCACCAGTTGTTGCGCAGCGGGTGCCCACTGCGGCGTTGCGTTGCTGTCCAGCACTACCGGCCTTTCGCCGTTGCGTTCCTGCGTCCTGTCCTCGTCGCCCAGTGCGCTGTTCTGGAAGACTACGAGAGCCAGCAGGGAAAGAAGTCCGGTGCCGACCAGGTTGCGTGAGCTGCTCATGTTCACCTCCATTTCGTAGCTTTGCCAGGCAGATGGCCAAGGTTTGATCCTGAGGGTCTTGTAGCAGCGGTTGTGCCAACTTTTTTCTATAAAAAATCCTTTTAAATCAATGAATTATATATGTGCCCGAGACTCTCTCGCATGCACTTTGCACGGATGGGCATTTTACCGGTTGCAAAATGCATGATGATGTCAGCCCAGATGCAGCGCCAGGCTTACGCCGTGGCTGGTGAACCCTAGCGCGGCATAGAAGCGCTGCGCGGTTTCCCGGTCCTGGTGGCTGGAAAGCGCCAGTTTGTAGCAGCCCCAACTGCGCGCGCGCTCCACGGCCCGGCCGATCAGTTCGCGGCCTACGCCCTGGCCGCGGGCGTGGCGGTCGACCACCATGTCTTCGAGAATCGCCGAGCGGGCGAAATCGTGCGCCAGGTGTTCGATCAGATGCAGGGTGCAGGTGCCGAGCAGGCGCTCGCCGCGCTCGGCCACCAGGGTGACCTGGTCGCCGCGCGGTCGTTGCAGCTGGATGGCCAGCAACGCCGGGTCCGGGCGCGGATCGGCGCTACCGAGTTGCTGTAGCAGCAACGACAGGCGCGGCGCGTCGTGCTCGCTGGCGATCCGCACGTCGAAGCTGGCGAAGGGGGAGTCCGGTATCCGCGGCTGGCGCGGGGCGTCCGGCAGGTCCTGTGCGGCGGGAATGGCGACGGTCTGGTTCATGCTGCACCTCCAGGGTTGCGGAAAATTATGCGCAGCCTTGGTGGCAGTAGCATGACAAACGCTTTCTCTGCCGTTAACATGCCGCCCGGACGCGGCGCACCGCTCGCCATGTCCGGCGTGTCCCGGTAGCTCAATTGGATAGAGCATCCCCCTCCTAAGGGGAAGGTTGGAGGTTCGACCCCTCTCCGGGACGCCATACCCCGAACTGCGTCGTTCCGCGTTGCAGAATCAGAGACTTCCATTCCATGTCTCGTACGTACGCATATGCGCCAACTCCATAAAGAGAGAATGTATTTGGCAATGGAGTCGATACTTGAGTGACTTGCATGTTTCTAGCTGCTACTGAGCAGGTTCGAATTTTCTGCTCTTTTAGCGCAGTGTTAAATCTGCGCAATGTTAAGTCTAGGTTGGAGACGTTTTATGAATGACTGCTGATTTTTTGTTTTTGGTGAAAGTTTAAATTTTTCTCGTCTTTTCACTGCTTGTATGCAGTACTATAGGCGATTGGCTCCGTCCGTCACATAAGTGCTGATAGCTGCTGTGCACTGCATGACGCACAACAAAATCTGTGCCAAAATCGCCTCAGTAGCTATTGTTGGGTGGCGCTCAGGGGGTAGTGTGGAGCAGTACGTTGACAGTGGGAGTGCCCGGTATAGGGATTATCAGGATATTTCTGAACGAAAGGGTTCCTGTCTCATATTTTTTGCCGCTTTTCTATCGCTTTTCTGGCCGACCTCGGTAGGGGGAGTGATTGTCAGCTATCTACCAATAGTATCAATTTTGTTATCTTGCTTTCTTTTGCTTATCTATTCGGTTGGTGGGAAATTTATAGCGGTCAATGTTTTTGTTTTTTGCTTTTTCTTTTTGTTGCTGCTTTTTTTTACAATAATATCTCCGTTTCAAGAGTATACTTTTGGCGCCATTTTTCCCTATTTGGCAATGGGCGTGGTTCTTATGATTTCGCCTTCTATTGATGTTGGCGATTGCTCAAGAAGACTGTTTCATCTGATGGCTGTTCTCCTTATAGTTTTAGGGTTTGGGGTGGTGTTTCATGTGGATTTTATAAGGCAGTTTATATTTAAATTTTATCAGGCGTACTATGAAGACCTGTATTTGTATATGGTCGAATATGGGGATAAGCCAGTAGGGCCTTTTGCGACTCATTCTATATCTGCTTTTATATACGCTGTTTTCGCTATTATTTATCTTCGTCTATCGCATGTTTCTAGCGGGGCTAAGTCGGTAGCTTATTTCTTGCTGTCGCTCTTGTTTTTTTCTTTGATTGTTCTTCTTAAATCATTTTCAGCTATTGCGATTTCTTCCTTGCTTGCGTCTATGTATTTTCTTTGGTTGCTGTCTCGCGCTAAAGTGCTGGCAATACTATTTATGGGATTTTTGATTGTTTGTGTGTTTTCCCTCGTTGATCTTACATCTTTCTATGAGCTCATTGAGAAACTTTTGTCGAGCGACGCCAATGGCTTGCGCGGCAGGTATTCCGCCGGTAATCGACTTGATGGAACTTATGAATTTTTGCTTAATAATCCTCTGATGGCGATCGGGATGACGTCTTCTCCGCAGATAGCGTTTGGTGATAATTTTATATCTGACTATGTGATTAGGACTGGTGTTTTTGGTTATCTTGCAGTTCTTTTTTCCGTTGTTGTTTATTTTCTTTCCTCCTTGAGGGGGATGGTTGCTATTGCTTTTGCTGTCGGAATAGTTGTTTTGGCGGATCTCGGTTATCCGCTCCTCACGAACTTCAGAGCAATTTTTCTTTTCCCAGTATTCATTGCCATGTGGTGTTACCCTGGGGACTCCCCGCATCGCTCCTGATGTCTCTGAGCTTGTTTTCACCTCTTGGGATTGCCTTGCCGCCTGTCTTCGTCACCATCGGGGCGCGGCAAGCGACTGTTTCCAGTGCCTGACTGTGTAGAATTCCCATAGAGGCTTGGTACGTCGCCCAGAAGGCTGGATGCTTCGGATGCCGTTTGCATACGCTTGTCACTTCCATGTTTTACATAACGATACATGAACCTTGACAGCTCCTTCCGACGGGGCTTATAAGTGGCGCCATCAGGTCGTGCGCATCAGCGTCGATGTCGCGGGACCGAACCTAACGCATACGCACAGAGCAAATGGGCTCTCCCGGGGTTACCCGGGAGGGCCTTTTTTCGTCCCGAAAAAATAACAACAAGAGGTGATACCCATGCGTCACGGCGATATTTCCAGCAGCAACGACACCGTCGGAGTGGCGGTGGTCAACTACAAGATGCCGCGCCTGCACACCGCGGCGGAGGTCCTGGACAACGCCCGGAAGATCGCCGACATGATCGTTGGCATGAAGCAGGGCCTGCCCGGCATGGACCTGGTGGTGTTCCCCGAGTACAGCCTGCAGGGCATCATGTACGATCCGGCGGAGATGATGGAAACCGCGGTGGCGATCCCCGGCGAGGAAACCGAGATATTCTCCCGCGCCTGCCGCAAGGCCAACGTCTGGGGCGTATTCTCCCTCACCGGCGAACGGCACGAGGAGCATCCGCGCAAGGCGCCGTACAACACCCTGGTGCTGATCGACAACAACGGCGAGATCGTCCAGAAGTACCGCAAGATCATTCCCTGGTGCCCCATCGAGGGCTGGTATCCCGGTGGCCAGACCTACGTCAGCGAAGGGCCGAAGGGCATGAAGATCAGCCTGATCATCTGCGACGACGGCAACTACCCGGAAATCTGGCGCGACTGCGCGATGAAGGGCGCCGAGCTGATCGTGCGCTGCCAGGGCTACATGTATCCGGCCAAGGACCAGCAGGTGATGATGGCCAAGGCCATGGCCTGGGCCAACAACTGCTATGTGGCGGTGGCCAACGCCGCCGGCTTCGACGGCGTGTATTCCTACTTCGGCCACTCGGCGATCATCGGCTTCGACGGTCGTACCCTCGGTGAGTGCGGCGAGGAGGAAATGGGTATCCAGTACGCCCAGCTGTCGCTTTCGCAGATCCGCGATGCGCGCGCCAACGATCAGTCGCAGAACCACCTGTTCAAGATCCTCCACCGCGGCTACAGCGGCTTGCAGGCGTCCGGCGATGGCGACCGGGGCCTGGCGGAGTGTCCGTTCGAGTTCTACCGCACCTGGGTCACCGACGCCGAGAAGGCGCGCGAGAATGTCGAGCGACTGACCCGCTCGACTACCGGTGTGGCGCAATGCCCGGTCGGCCGGCTGCCCTACGAGGGACTGGAGAAGGAGGCCTGACGGCAGACGCCGCCAGCCCGGCGTGCCGTCGTGCGGCACGCCGCCTCCGCCATTTCCCCCTGTGGCAGAAGGAGTTTCATCCATGCCTTTTCTGAGCGACATGCTTGACCAGTCCCGCCGGCAGCAGGACGAGGAACAGGCCCTGGCGCGGGAGAATCTTGCCGAGGCAAGTCTGCTCCAGGCCCACCTGAGTCACCGCAGCGCCCTGCACAGCCGTTTCCGTTTCGACCCGGCGGCGGTGATGGACTGCCTGCGCGCCGAGGTGCTCGGCCAGGAACCGGCGCTACAGGCCGTCGAGGACATGCTCAAGGTGGTTCGCGCGGACATCGCCGACCCGCGCCGTCCGCTGTTCAGCGCGCTGTTCCTCGGCCCCACCGGGGTCGGCAAGACCGAGATCGTGCGCGCCCTGGCCAGGGCCCTGCACGGCGACGCCGAGGGGTTCTGCCGGGTGGACATGAACACCCTGTCCCAGGAGCACTATGCCGCCGCCCTCACCGGTGCGCCGCCGGGCTACGTCGGGGCGAAGGAGGGCACCACCCTGTTGGAGCAGGACAAGCTGGACGGCAGTCCCGGGCGCCCCGGCATCGTTCTCTTCGACGAACTGGAGAAGGCCAGCCCGGAAGTGGTCCATGCGCTGCTCAACGTGCTCGACAACGGCCTGCTGCGGGTCGCTTCCGGCGAACGCACCTACCATTTCCGCAACACCCTGGTGTTCATGACCAGCAATCTCTGCGCCCATGAGATCCAGCGCTACGACGAGCGTCGCCAGCGCCTGCCCTGGCGCCTGCTGCCGGTCGGCGGCGAGCGCCGGCGGCGGGACATCGACGGGATGGTCCGGGCCCGGCTGCTGAAGACTTTCTCGCCGGAGTTCGTCAATCGTCTCGATAGCGTGGTCACCTTCAACTGGATCGAACGCGACGTCGTCGCGCGCCTGGTCGAGCTGGAGGTGCAGCGGCTCAACCGGCGCCTGGAGAAGCATCGCTGTCGCCTGGAGGCGACCCCCGAGGTGCTGGCGAAGATCGCCCGCGCCGGCTTCGACCGGCAGTTCGGCGCTCGTGCGTTGCGCCGCAGCGTCCGTCATCATCTCGAGGTACCGCTGGCCGAGCATCTGCTCGACCACCACCAGCCGGGCGACGGGAACTGCACGACCTACCTGGCGAGCCTGGAGCACGAGCGGGTTCGCTTCGTGC
The DNA here is from genome assembly GCF_056782835.1 of Pseudomonas sp. 20-5. NCBI lineage: Bacteria > Pseudomonadati > Pseudomonadota > Gammaproteobacteria > Pseudomonadales > Pseudomonadaceae > Pseudomonas > Pseudomonas sp. 20-5. The sequence goes on from NZ_CM165584.1 coordinate 1,729,216, forward strand.
GGCGCTGAGCGACAGTCACAGGAGAGGAAACGGATGGGATCGCACCAGGAGCGGCCGCTGATCGGCCTGCTGTTCTCCGAAACCGGCGTCACCGCCGATATCGAGCGCTCGCAGCGCTATGGCGCATTGCTTGCGGTCGAGCAACTGAACCGCGAGGGCGGCGTCGGCGGTCGCCCGATCGAAACGCTGTCCCAGGACCCTGGCGGCGACCCGGACCGCTATCGGCTGTGCGCCGAGGACTTCATTCGCAACCGGGGGGTACGGTTCCTCGTGGGCTGCTACATGTCGCACACGCGCAAGGCGGTGATGCCGGTGGTCGAGCGCGCCGACGCGCTGCTCTGCTACCCGACCCCCTACGAGGGCTTCGAGTATTCGCCGAACATCGTCTACGGCGGTCCGGCGCCGAACCAGAACAGTGCGCCGCTGGCGGCGTACCTGATTCGCCACTACGGCGAGCGGGTGGTGTTCATCGGCTCGGACTACATCTATCCGCGGGAAAGCAACCATGTGATGCGCCACCTGTACCGCCAGCACGGCGGCACGGTGCTCGAGGAAATCTACATTCCGCTGTATCCCTCCGACGACGACGTGCAGCGCGCCGTCGAGCGCATCTACCAGGCGCGCGCCGACGTGGTCTTCTCCACCGTGGTGGGCACCGGCACCGCCGAGCTGTATCGCGCCATCGCCCGTCGCTACGGCGATGGCAGGCGGCCGCCGATCGCCAGCCTGACCACCAGCGAGGCGGAGGTGGCGAAGATGGAGAGCGACGTGGCAGAGGGGCAGGTGGTGGTCGCGCCTTACTTCTCCAGCATCGATACGCCCGCCAGCCGAGCCTTCGTCCAGGCCTGCCATGGTTTCTTCCCGGAGAACGCGACCATCACTGCCTGGGCCGAGGCGGCCTACTGGCAGACCTTGTTGCTCGGCCGCGCCGCGCAGGCCGCAGGCAACTGGCGGGTGGAAGACGTGCAGCGGCACCTGTACGACATCGACATCGACGCGCCCCAGGGGCCGGTCCGGGTGGAGCGCCAGAACAACCACAGCCGCCTGTCTTCGCGCATCGCGGAAATCGATGCGCGCGGCGTGTTCCAGGTCCGCTGGCAGTCGCCCGAACCGATTCGCCCCGATCCTTATGTCGTCGTGCATAACCTCGACGACTGGTCCGCCAGCATGGGCGGGGGAGCGCTCCCATGAGCGCCAACTCGCTGCTCGGCAGCCTGCGCGAGTTGCAGGTGCTGGTACTCAACCCGCCGGGAGAGGTCAGCGACGCCCTGGTCTTGCAGCTGATCCGCATCGGTTGTTCGGTGCGCCAGTGCTGGCCGCCGCCGGAAGCCTTCGATGTGCCGGTGGACGTGGTCTTCACCAGCATTTTCCAGAATCGCCACCACGACGAGATCGCTGCGCTGCTCGCTGCCGGAACTCCGCGCACTACCCTGGTGGCGCTGGTGGAGTACGAAAGCCCCGCGGTGCTCTCGCAGATCATCGAGCTGGAGTGCCACGGCGTGATCACCCAGCCGCTCGACGCCCACCGGGTGCTGCCTGTGCTGGTATCGGCGCGGCGCATCAGCGAGGAAATGGCGAAGCTGAAGCAGAAGACCGAGCAGCTTCAGGAACGCATCGCCGGCCAGGCCCGGATCAACCAGGCCAAGGCGTTGCTGATGCAGCGCCATGGCTGGGACGAGCGCGAGGCGCACCAGTACCTGTCGCGGGAAGCGATGAAGCGGCGCGAGCCGATCCTGAAGATCGCTCAGGAGTTGCTGGGAAACGAGCCGTCCGCCTGAGCGATCCGGGCCGACCAGAACAATAACAAGAGGGGTATCGTCATGATGCTGGGACTGGTTCTGCTGTACGTTGGCGCGGTGCTGTTTCTCAATGCCGTCTGGTTGCTGGGCAAGATCAGCGGTCGGGAGGTGGCGGTGATCAACTTCCTGGTCGGCGTGCTGAGCGCCTGCGTCGCGTTCTACCTGATCTTTTCCGCAGCAGCCGGGCAGGGCTCGCTGAAGGCCGGAGCGCTAACCCTGCTATTCGCTTTTACCTATCTGTGGGTGGCCGCCAACCAGTTCCTCGAGGTGGACGGCAAGGGCCTCGGCTGGTTCTGCCTGTTCGTCAGCCTCACCGCCTGCACCGTGGCGATCGAGTCGTTCGCCGGCGCCAGTGGTCCGTTCGGCCTGTGGAACGCGGTCAACTGGACAGTCTGGGCGTTGCTCTGGTTCTGTTTCTTCCTGCTGCTGGGGCTGTCCCGCAGCATCCAGAAGCCGGTGGCCTACCTGACCCTGGCCAGCGCCATATTCACCGCCTGGTTGCCCGGCCTGCTGCTGCTCGGGCAGGTGCTCAAGGCATAGCAGGAAGTCGGAAAGGGATGGCGGCTTGCCGCCATCCCGTCCCTTCCGAACTCCTAGCCGAGCGGCCAGTTGATCACCACGACGGCGTCGTTGTAGTCGTTGTCGGTGCCGTCTTCAGAGCCGACCAGGGCGAAGTTCAGCTCGTTGGTCAGGATTACCTGTGCCGAGACCAGATCCGAGGGGCGGCCGTTGACGCTGACCTGGACCTGTACCTTGCCACTGCTGCCGGAGTTGAGCACCTGGGTGCCGATGACGGCGTTATTGGTGCTTTGCCCGCTGAAGGTCGCGGCCGTCTCGTTGTTGACCAGCACGTTCACCGTCTGGGTTCCGGACGAGTTGGCGAAGGCGGTGACGCCGAACCGGGTGTTGGCGGGAAGGGTGAACACTCCTTGTGTTGCCATGGTGTATCTCCACTGAATACCTGGCCTGCCTTTTCAGGCAGCCGTCTGGCGCGCGGTATGGCGTGTCGGGAGAAATCCGCAGTCCTTGGCGGCAGGCGATGCGCAGGCAGGAAGGACGCATCGTTCAGCCAATCTACGCCGTCGACCGGGCGCGACCACTGCTAGAGTTCGCAGGAGGGCTACAGGGGTGTCCTGGCACTGGCGATGCATGGCCCGGTGCCGGACTGCGGCAGCGGCCTGCCGTGCCGGCTCGTTCGATTGTTACGCTGTCTGTAACGATCTATTGCCGATGCCGGCAGGCCAGGGGCGATTGTCTCGAAATATACTGCGTCACCTGGTCGCCGCAGCGGCGACGGCTACCCACTGGCCGTCGTCCGGGTCGCCGGTTCCATCCCGGCCGCGCCAACCCCCGCATTCAGGCCCCGCTGCGGCGACTGCATTCCCGCTGGATTCGAGGCTCGTACCCTATGACTCCCGATCAACGATTTGCCCGTTGGGTTCAAGTCGCTATCGCGGTATTCGTGTTGCTGTTCGTCTACTTCCTGGTCGCCGACCTGTGGATGCCGCTCACCCCGCAGGCCCAGTTGACCCGGCCGGTGGTGCGCGTCGCGCCGCGTGTCAGCGGTCAGGTCGCCGAGGTGCTGGTGTCCAACAACGGCCACGTGCAGCCCGGCGAAGTATTGTTCCGCCTCGATCCCGAGCCTTTCCGACTGGCCGTGCGCCAGGCCGAACTGGCACTGGAGGAAGCCGAGCGCACCAACCGCGAACTGGATGCCGCCATCGCCTCGGCCAAGGCCGACCTCCTGGCCGCGCGCAGCAGCGCCGGCGAGCTGGACAGCGAGGCGCGCCGCACCGCCCAACTGGTGCAGCGCCACCATGTGTCGCAGCAGATGCACGAGCAGGTCAGCGCCCAGGCCCAGGCCGCCCGTGCCCGGGTCGCCGCGGCCCAGGCGCGGATCGGCGAGCTGACCGCGCGACGCGGCACGGCCGGCGAGGACAACCTGCGCCTGCGCCAGGCGCGCAATGCCCTGGCCCAGGCTCGTCTGCAACTGCAATACAGCAGCGTCCGGGCCGACCGCGCCGGGACCCTGAGCAACCTGCAACTGACCCCGGGCACCTACGTTCCGGCCGGAACGCCGGTGGCGGCGCTGGTGGACGACCGTATCGACATCGTCGCCGACTTCCGCGAGAAATCGCTGCGCTACGTGCGCCCTGGCGACCGTGCGGCGGTGGTGTTCGACGCGCGTCCCGGCGAAGTGTTCGGCGCGCGGGTGGCGGCCATCGACGCCGGGGTCAAGGAGGGCCAGCTGGACGCCAACGGCGACCTCGCCGCGCCGGTCACCTCCGACCGCTGGGTCCGCGACGCCCAGCGCCAGCGCCTGCACGTGGTGCTCGACGAACTTCCCGAAGGCCTGCTGCCCACCGGTGCCAAGGCCACCGTGCAGCTCTATCCCGGCGACGGCCTGAGCCATCTGCTCGGTCGCGCGCAGATCGTCGCCATCAGCCTGCTGCACTACGTCTACTGACGCCATGCCGGCCAAGCTCGCGATGTCCGCCAACGACCTGCGTCAGTGCCTGCGCATCGCCGGCGGCGGCACCCTGGGGTTCTTCGTCTGCAAGCTGATGAACTGGGACTACGGCTCGTTCTTCGGCGTCTACCCGATGCTGCTGCTCGGCCTGACGCCGGTGATCAACCTGCACATCGTCCGCCAGTTCCTCGCCAACTCGGTGGTGATCAGCGTCGAGGTACTGGTGCTGTACGGGTTGTTCGGCGACCGGCCGCTGCTGATGACGCCTATCGTCTTCGGCCTCTTCGTCTACCGCTTCGCCCTGATGGCGCGCGGCCCGCTGTTCTTCTTCGGCGCACTGAGTTCGGTGTTCCTCTCGATGCTGCTGCACTTTGCCAGCTATCCGGACGTCGATCTGTTCGACATGCTCGCCAGCAACATGGTCGCCACCTGGCTGACGGTGGCCATCGCCGTGCTGATGTTCTACCTGTTCCCCGACGTCGAACCGCGGTCGCCGCGCCAGGCGCCGGCCAAGGACGCCCCCAGCCGGCGCCACGAGACGCTGCTCGGGGCCACGGTGGCGACCTTGTCCTTCGTGGTCTTCCAGACCTTCGACCTGAAGGACTCGCTGTCGGCGCAGATCGCCTCGATCCTGGTGTTGTTTCCCATGCACTGGAAGGGCGTGCACTTCGCCGGGCGCATCCGCGCCCTCGGTACGCTGCTCGGCTGTGCGCTGGCGGTGGGCTTGCAGGTGCTGCTCTACGATCACTACGACATCCTGCCCTTCGTCGCCCTGTTGCTGTGGATCTCGGCGATGTTCTGCGCGCGCATCCACATGCTGGAGAACGGCGTACCGGGGATCGGTTTCGGCGCGCTGACCACCCTGGCGATCGTCCTCGGCCAGTACCTGACGCCAACCCACGACATGATGTACAGCGTGCTCTACCGATTTACCTCGGTGTGCTTCGCGGTGCTGATCACGCTGATGACGGTGCTGGTGATCCACCTGTTCCTCAACCGCTTCGCCGCCACCCGGCACTACAGCCACTGAGGCCTCAGGCGCGCCGGCCCGGCCAGTTGACCAGCGCGACGCCGAGCATCACCAGCAGCATGCCGCCGATCGCCGCCGGCGCCAGGCGCTCGTCGAACAGCAGCCAGGAGGCCAGCGCGGTCACTGGCGGCACCAGGTAGAACAGGCTCGCCACCTTTGACGCGGCGCCATGCCGGATCAGCGTGTAGAGCAGGCCGACGGCGCCGAACGAGAGTCCCAGCACCAGCCAGCCGAGGGTCAGCACGAACGGCGTGCTCCACTGCACCTCGCGGCTTTCGAAAAGCAGCGCGGCGAGGCCGAGCAGGGCGCCGCTGGCCAGGTACTGGACGACGCCGCCGGTGCGCAGGTCCATGCCGCCGCAGAAGCGCTTCTGGTACAGCGTGCCGCAGGTGATCGCCGCCAGTGCCACCAGCACCGCGGCCCAGGCCAGGCCGTCGGCGCCACCGTGGATGCGGCCGAGTACCACCAGGGCTACGCCAGCCAGGCCGAGCGCCAGTCCCAGCCATTGCCGGCGGCTGACCTGCTCGCCGAGCCAGATGCCGGCCAGGGCCGCGGTAGCCAGCGGTTGCAGGCCGACCAACAGGGAGGTCAGGCCGGCCGACATGCCGTGCTCGATGGCGAGGAACACCCCGCCCAGGTACAGGCCATGGACCAGCAGGCCGGCGACCGCGACATGCCCGGCCAGCCGTGCCGAGCCCGGCCAGGGCGCACCGCTGAGCAGGGCGAAGGCGGCCAGCAGGGTGGCCGCGAGGAGCAGGCGGATGGCCAGGAAGGTGAAGGGCTCGGCGTACGGCAGGCCGAACTTGGCGCCGAGGAATCCAGTGCTCCAGAGCAGCACGAAGAGCAGCGGCATGCCGCTGCCGAGCCAGGCGGGTGTGCGCATGCAAGGTCCTCGTCGGGAGGTGGCGGGACGGTCGTGGCGCCCCGCGCGTGTCGGTGTCAGTCCAGCAGCGAGCGGCCTCGCTCCAGGTAGGCGCGCATTTCCGTCTCGGGCACCATGCCGCCGCCGGTGGCCCAGACCAGGTGGGTGGCATTGGCCAGGCGCGCCGAGGTCAGCCCCATGCGTTCGCGATAGCCCTGCGGCTCACGGGTGACCCGGGCGATGCCCGGCGCGCCGGCCAGGGCCGAGGGTTCCAGGCGGATGCCCTGGCTGCGCTCGAGCAAGGCGAGCAGGCGGAACAACTCGTCGTCGTCCACCGTGTAGTAGCCGTCGAGCAGGCGCTGCATGGCGCGGCCGACGAAGCCCGACGGACGCCCCACCGCCAGGCCATCGGCGGCGGTGCGGTTGTCGATGCCGAAGTCCTGCACCGAAACCTGCTCGTGGCGGCCGGTATAGACGCCGAGGAACATGCAGGGCGAATGGGTCGGCTCGGCGAACAGGCAGTGCACCGCGTCGCCGAACGCCAGCTTGAGGCCGAAGGCCACCCCGCCGGGACCGCCGCCGACCCCGCAGGGCAGATGGACGAACAGCGGGTGCTCGCTGTCGACGCGGATGCCGGCGGCGTCCAACTGGCCGCGCAGTCGCTCGGCGGCGACGGCGTAGCCGAGGAACAGGTCGCGGGAGTTTTCGTCGTCGACGAAATGGGTGTAGGGATCGCCGGCCGCTTCGCGGCGGCCCTGTTCCACCGCGACACTGTAGTCGGAGGCGTACTCCACCACCGTCACGCCGTGGGCGCGCAGCTTGTCCTTCTTCCACTGGCGGGCGTCGGCGGACATGTGCACGCTGGCCTGGAAGCCCAGCGCGGCGCCGATGATGCCGATGGAAAGGCCCAGGTTACCGGTGGAGCCCACCGCTATCCGGTGGCGGGCGAAGAATGCCCGGCAATCCGCCTCGGCCAGCCGCGAGTAGTCGTCGTCGAGGCCGACCAGGCCGTGCTCCAGGGCCAGGCGCTCGGCATGGGCGAGCACTTCATAGATGCCGCCGCGGGCCTTGATCGAGCCGGAGATCGGCAGGTGGCTATCGCGTTTCAGCCAGAGCCGGCCGGGCAGTTCGGCGGCGTAGTGCTGGCGCAGGGCATCGTGGAAGGCGGCCACCTCGACCAGGTCGGACTCGATGATGCCGCCGCTGGCGGCGGTTTCCGGAAACAGCCGGGCGATCAGCGGGGCGAAGCGCTGCAGGCGGGCGCTGGCGTCGGCCACGTCGGCGGCGCCGAGGCCGACGTCGGCCAGGGCTTCGGCGCTCGGCGCGATGGCCGGGTTGAACCACTCGCTCGGGCGCAGGGCGATGAGGTCGGCCAGGCGCGGGAATTCGGCGAGCCAGTCGGCCTTGGATGTTCCGAGAATCAACGGCAGTACTCCTGTGGCGGGTAGGGCGGCGAAGGCACAGAGGATATACGCCTGGCCGGCGTTTTTCCTCGTACCCGGCAGGCAAGGCAGAACGCCTCTGCGGCGAAAGGCTTTGCACACGCGAGAATGTGCCGCATGCTTGATATCTTGAACAAGCGATGCGTATTTTGTACGCGGCCGCCGCCCGGTGCGGCATCCGCGATACCAACAAGGATAAGAAGTCATGACTATCGAAGGCCAAGGCTCACTCGCCGAACGGCTGGCTGGAGTTGAAGAAATCGAATGCGTCACCCCCGACCTCAATGGGGTGCCGCGCGGCAAGGTGATGACCGGCGAGGGCTTCCTCAGCGGCCGGCGCCTGCAGCTCGCCCGTGGCGTGCTGCTGCAATGCATCATGGGCGGCTACCCGCCGGCGCGCTTCTATGGCAGCGACGATGGCGACCTGGCGCTGGTCGCCGAGCCGACCCAGGTCCATCGCCTGCCCTGGAGCAACACTCCGCGCGCCTTCGCCATCTGCGATGCGCAGGAACTGGATGGCACGCCGTCCGGGCTGTCCACCCGCGGCCTGCTCAAGCAGGTGGTGGCGCGCTACGCCGCCCACGGCTGGCAACCGGTGGTGGCCACCGAACTGGAGTTCTTCGTCTTCGCCCCGAACACCGATCCCAACGAGCCGTTCCAGGCCCCGCTGGGGCCGGATGGCCGGCGCGAGCTGGGCTATTCGGCCTTCAGCGTGTCTTCCAACAACGGCCTGCGGCCGTTCTTCGAGGACGTCTACCGCTGCATGGATGCGCTGGGCCTGGTGCGCGACACCTTCATGCACGAGATGGGCACCAGCCAGTTCGAGATCAACTTCCTGCATGGCGACCCGGTCCTGCTGGCCGACCAGACCTTCCTGTTCAAGCACCTGCTCAAGGAGGTCGCGCTCAAGCACGGCCTGATCGTGGTGTGCATGGCCAAGCCGCTGGCGAAGACGCCGGGCAGCTCGATGCACATCCACCAGAGCATCGTCGAACTGGACGGCGGGCGAAACATCTTCAGCGAAGCCGATGGCGAGCCTTCCGCCGCGTTCCGCCACTTCATCGGCGGCCAGCAGGCCTGCCTGGCGGACTTCACGCCCTTCTTCGCGCCGCATGTGAACTCCTTCCAGCGCCTCTGCCATCCCTACGCTTCGCCGAACAACGCCTGCTGGTCCCACGACAACCGCGCCGCCGGCCTACGCATCCCGGCCAGCGGAGCCTCCGCGCGGCGCGTCGAGAATCGCCTGCCGGGCGCCGACGCCAACCCTTACCTGGCCATCGCCGCCAGCCTGGCCGCCGGTCTCTACGGCCTGGAGCACGAACTGGAGCCGAGCCCGGCGATCCAGGGTGAGTTCGAGGTACCGGAGGAGTTGACCCTGCCTTGCACCATGTACGACGCCCTGCGGCGCCTGAAAGGCAGCGCGCTGGCGCGCGAACTGTTCGGCAGCGAGTTCGTCGAAGGCTACGTGGCGACCAAGAGCATGGAGCTGACCAGCTTCTTCGACGAGATCAGCCCCTGGGAGCGTCGCGTCCTGGCAGCCCAGGCCTGATCCACCGTGGTACTTTCCTAGCCCTGTGTCACCCCCTGCCGCCTCGCGGCGGCAGGGTCGTGGTGTCGGGTGCCGGCTTCGGCATCCCGCGTCCTGTCCCGGGGCCTCCCCGGGACTCCAACGCTGTGCGAGCCGGGCAGTCCGCGAGCGGCGCCGGCTCCCTTGTACGGGACCGGAGGTCCGATGCGGCGGATTTTCTTCTCTTTTCGCGCTCTCTATTTCGCTACCCTGCTGATGCTCACCGGCTCCGGCCTGCTCAGCACCTACCTGGCGCTGCGCCTGGCGGCGGACAAGGTCGACGGCCTGTGGGTCGGCGCGCTGATGGCAGCCAACTACTTCGGCCTGGTGCTGGGCGGCAAGGTCGGTCACCGGCTGATCGCCCGGGTCGGCCACATCCGCGCCTACGTCGCCTGCGCCGGGGTGGTCACCGCCGCGGTCCTCGGCCATGGCCTGCTGCCCTGGCTGCCGGCCTGGATCGCCTTGCGCATGGTGATGGGCCTGGGCCTGATGTGCCAGTACATGGTGATCGAGAGCTGGCTCAACGAGCAGGCCGATGCCAGCCAGCGCGGCGCGGTGTTCGGCGGCTACATGGCGGCTTCCTACCTGGGCCTGGTGCTCGGCCAGATGATCCTGGTGGCGCATCCGCAACTGGGGCCGGAGTTGCTGATGCTGGTGGCCTTCTGTTTCGCCCTGTGCCTGGTGCCGCTGGCCCTGACCCACAAGATCCACCCCGCAGCGCTGCGCCCGGCGCCGCTCGAACCACGCTTCTTCATCCGCCGGGTGCCGCAGTCGCTGACCACCGTATTGGTCTCGGGGCTGGTGGTCGGCTCCTTCTATGGCCTGGCGCCGCTGTATGCCAACCAGTTGGGGTTGCCCAACGAGCAGGTCGGCCTGTACATGGGCGCCTGCATCTTCGCCGGGCTGCTGGTGCAATGGCCGCTCGGCTGGCTGTCCGACCGTCGCGACCGCGCCTGGCTGATCCGCGCCTGCGCCATCCTGCTGTGCCTGTTCGCCTTGCCGCTGGCATTGTTGCAACAGATGCCGCTGGCGTTGCTGCTGGCCCTGGGAATCGCCGCGAGCATGTTGCAGTTCACCCTCTATCCGCTGGCAGTGGCCTTTTCCAACGACCATGTGGAGACCGAGCGACGGGTTTCGCTGACCGCCATGCTGCTGGTGACCTTCGGCGTCGGCGCCTGCATCGGGCCGCTGGCGGCCGGCGCGCTGATGCGGCTGTTTGGCGCTAACATGCTATATGCGTTCGTCAGCGCCTGCGCGCTGATCCTGGTCTGGCGGGTCCATCCGGAGAAGGTCAGCGGCCTGCACCGGGTCGACGACGCGCCGCTGCACCACGTGCCGACCCCGGACAACATGACCAGCTCCCCGCTGGTCGCGGCGCTCGATCCGCGGGTAGACGAACAGGCGGTGCAGGAGCAGATGGTCGATGGCGAGCCCGACGCGCCGCAGGCCGACGGTGCGACGCAGAACTGAACTCCGCTCGCCGCGGGAGCCGATAGGCAGGAGAGGTTGCGATGAGTCCGACGCTTTCCCTTCACCTGATGGTGCGCAACCTGCCGCCCGGGCAGCGGCGGCCGAAGATCGCCCAGGCCATCGGCGAGGAGAGCGCGGGACGCTTGCAGCGGGTATTGCTGGAACGCGCCCTGCGCCTGCCCGATCGCGGCTTCAGCGCCCGCATCCTCTGGTTCGACGACGATCTGGACAGCGATCTGCAGGCGCTGGCGGTGGCATTGGGCTGGAGCCTGATGAGCCAGCCGGCCGGCGACCCCGGCGAGCGCATGCGGCGTATCGCGGCGCTGGGGTTGGCGGAAAGCGAGGCGGTACTGCTGATTCGCCACGACTGCCCGGTGCTGGACGGCGACTACCTGGAAGCGGCCTGCACCGCCCTGGGCCGCCACCAGGCGGTGCTGGGGCCGGTGGAGCGGGGCGGCTACGCGCTGCTCGGCCTGACCCGGGTCGACCCGCTGTTGTTCGAGTCGATGCCCTGGGGCGGAGACCGCCTGCTGGCGCTGACCTGCGAGCGTCTCCGGCAACTGGGCTGGGAGCATCACCTGTTGCCGGCGCTCTGGGACGTCGACCGTCCCGAGGACCTGCCGCGCCTGGCGGCGCTGGGGCTGGTCCTGTGAAACTCAGAACAGTTCGTCTTTCTCGAAGCGCCGCGCTTCGCGCTGTAACTGGTAGACGAAGCGATCCACCTGACGCTGGGCGAGGCCGCTCATCTCGCTGAAGCGGACGCCGGCGAAGGTCGCGTCGAGCTTTTCGTCGAAGCGCACGTGACGCAGTTCGATCGCGCTACTGATCGCGCCCTGTGGCAGCTGGGCGCTGAAGTCTTCGTAGATCTCGCCGGGATGCAGGCGTTCGGCGACATTGCCGGCGAAGCGCAGCTTGGCGCCGGTGGCGGAGATATCCAGCAGTTGTCCGCTCAGCGGCGCGCGGAGTTTTTCCCCGGCGATTTCCGCGGCGATCGGCTGGCTCTGCTTGATGCTGGCGCGGTAGGCGTTGCGGCGCTGGTGGTAGAGCACTTCGGCGGGAAGGGCGGCCCAGTAGCAGGGGACGCCGTCGTGTTCGCCGAACTGCACCGGGCGCTCGCATTCCCAGGCGATACGCACGCCTTCGTGGAAGGCTTCGACGCGAAACGCCTCGCCGTTCTGCAGGAAACGTTCGCCGGTGTTGGGGATGAGTTCGTCCAGCGCGACCATCCCGCGGTCGCGGTCGATGTCCACCAGGAAGCTCTGGAAGCGCTGGTTGCGATCGGCAAAGGTGATCAGCAGGGAGTCGCGGCTATCCTGCAGCAGGCGCAGGTTGGCCTGGATTTCCACGGGGGCCTTGAGCACCTTCGGGGGTTGCGGCCCCGCTTCTTCGACGAACGGGTTGGGCACCTTCAATGCTCTCCTGGGGCACGAATGCCTCAATGATAGCACTGTGCCTTGATACGTGTGCTGGTCGGGTTCAGGCCTGGCTGAGCGGACGTTGCCGGCTGCTCGAGGCGGTGCCGCCGCGGCTGTCGTACAGGCTCGGGGCGTCCTGGCCGCGGAGGATGTTCAGCAGGCTGCCGGTGGAAGCCTGGTTGGCGCGGATGATCCGCCCGTTGCGCAGATTGGCCTGCTGGCAACGCTCCAGCAGTTCGCCCAGTTCGTCGCCGCGAGCCAGCAGCTCGGCGCCATCCGCGCGCTCGCGGGCATAGCGGGCAAGGCCTTCGCGGTCGAGGGAAACGCCGGCTTCGCGGAGGATTTCCGCGCGGGCCCGGCCATTTCGCTCCAGTTGCTGCATCAGTGGCTGCTTGGCCCCGAGAAGCTGTTGCAGAACCGGCAGCTCGCGCCGTTCCAGGGCCTGGAATTCTTCGTCGACCAACTGCAGGAGTTGGTTGGCGTGGCCGATATCCTCGGCGAACAGATCGAGCAGGGTAGGGGAGTCAGGCATCTCGGGCTCGGGAGTTCATTCGGCGTCCAATGTCCTCCAGCGCGTCCTTCGAGGTCAGCGCTGGGATTCGAAGTCGAGCAGCTTGCTGGCAACACGCTCGCTGTCGACCTGATAGGTGCCATCGGCGATCGCTTGCTTGATCCGGGCAACCTTATCGTTGTCGACCACCGGCAGGGTCTGCAGCTGGTCCGTGACTTTCTGCATGTTCTGGGCGGTTTCGCTGATCTGCACCGACTCGCCGCTCTTCGGAGCGGAAGTCGCAGCCTGGCCTGCCTTGTCGGCGCCAGTGGCGTCGGGGCGACCTGCGGCGGTGCTGCCGGTACGGCCGGTGGTGGCTGGCGTGCTGCCGGGATTCAGCCGGTTGAAGTCGATGACCATGGTTGTAAACCTCGAAGGTATTGGACGCTTGCCTAGCTTTTCGGCGAAGGCTTGAAAAACTTTAGGACTTATTTTCGTGCGTCGTTTCCCAGTTTAGAGAAACCCGCCGGGGTAGCGCCAGCGCTACCGGCCACGGCTTTCCCTCTACATATTCACCTCGACCGTGCCGGGTTCTATCACGCGGGCCTTGATTATCCGCTGCGAGCGCAGGTTGCGCACGCGGATCTGCTGGCCCGGGGCGCCATCGGACAGCGCCTCGCCGGGCATCTTGACGTTGATGGTGGCAGTGCGTGCGAGGATCACCACCTGGTCGCCCTTGCGCACGGCCTCGGCCTGCTCGAGGAAGACCGGCGCCAGCACCTGGTCGTTGACCACCGGTCGGCGCAGCTTCTGCCCGACGACGCGGGCCGGATCGGTCAGGTAGCCCTGGGTCAGCAGGCCGACGTCGCGCTCGACCAGGGCGATGTCGGCATCCTCCAGCACGTGCGCGCGCTTGAGTGGCTGCACCGCGACCACTACCTGGCGGAACAGTTTCACCTGCGCCGGCATGAAGATGGTCCAGGGCGCACTGCCTTCGCAACTGATGCGCACGGTGACCCTGCCGATCGGTTGTGCCGGACTTTCCTGGCTGAGCGTCAAGTCCCTGTCGCATTCGGCCAGGCGCAAGCGCGGGTCGACGCGATTGACCTGAATCTGGTAGCGCCCGTCGAGTCCGCTATTCTGCAGATATTCTTCTACCTTGAATTCAAGAAACCCCTGGGTGGAGCCGATAAGTACCTCGGGAGCGGTAAAACCCTGGGCCTGGCTGTTGTTAGCCGCGCACAGGTAGCCGAGCCCGAGCAAAACGGGTAAAAACCGTAGAGAAGTATGGCTACATGCCACTATTCGTCGAAAAACTGTCGTTGCCTGTTTCATGCAACGGGTTAAGCAATGGTCGTGCCGGAGTCCGGCACGACCGTCTGAGGGGAGCGCCAATGGCCGGTGTTTTGGATTCAGTCAACCAGCGTACGCAGTTGGTCGGACAGAACCGTCTGGAGCTGCTTCTGTTCCGCCTGGACGGCAACCAGCTCTACGGCATCAACGTGTTCAAGGTGAAAGAGGTGTTGCAGTGCCCGCGCCTGACGGTGATGCCCAAGTCCAGCCCGGTGGTGCGCGGGGTGGCGAACATCCGCGGAGGCACCATTCCGATCCTCGACCTGGCGCTGGCCACCGGCCGCCGCGGGTTGCAGGACCTGACCAACAGCTTCGCGATCATCACCGAGTACAACACCAAGGTGCAGGGCTTCCTGGTGCGCTCGGTGGAGCGCATCGTCAACATGAACTGGGAAGAGATCCATCCGCCACCCAAGGGCGCCGGCCGCGAGCATTACCTGACCGCGGTGACCCGGGTGGACAAGCAGTTGGTGGAAATCATCGACGTGGAAAAAGTGCTCGCGGAGGTCGCACCGACGTCCGAGGAAGTGTCCCACGGAGTGGTGGACGCCGAGACCCAGAGCCGCGCGGTGACCAAGCGGGTGCTGGTGGTGGACGATTCGTCGGTGGCGCGCAAGCAGGTAATCCGTTGCCTGGAGGCGGTCGGCGTGGAAATGACCGCGCTCAACGACGGGCGCCAGGCCCTGGAGTACCTGCAGAACATGCTCTCCGAGGGACGGCGTCCGGAAGACGAGCTGCTGATGCTGATCTCCGACATCGAAATGCCGGAAATGGACGGTTATACCCTGACGGCGGAAATCCGTAGCGATCCCCGCCTGCAGAAACTGCACATTCTCTTGCATACTTCGTTGTCCGGGGTCTTCAACCAGGCGATGGTGAAGAAGGTCGGTGCGGACGACTTCCTCGCCAAGTTCCGTCCGGACGATCTGGCGGCGCGGGTGGTGGAGCGGATCAAGGCGGTGGACGCGGGCTGAGCGATCGGCCCTCGACAACAATGTGAATACGGGCGACCGGCTGCGTTCCGGTCGCCCAGGGCGAAGAGGCTTATGCGTGTCGGCAGCTAATGCGGATTTCGAGTTGTTCAGGGTCTTCCTCGAGAAGACCTGCGGCATTGTGCTGGGCAGCAACAAGCAGTACCTGGTCTCGAGCCGGCTGAACAAGCTGATGGAGCAGCAGGGCATCAAGAGCCTGGGAGAGCTGGTGCAGCGCATCCAGACCCAGCGCGGCGGCCTGCGCGAGATGGTGGTGGACGCGATGACCACCAACGAGACCCTGTGGTTTCGCGATACCTACCCGTTCGAGGTGCTCAAGCAGCGGGTTCTTCCCGAACTGATCAAGGCCAACGGCGGGCAGCGCCTGCGGATCTGGTCGGCGGCCTGTTCGTCAGGCCAGGAGCCATACTCGCTGTCGATGGCCATCGACGAGTTCGAGAAGACCAACCTGGGGCAGTTGAAGGCGGGCGTGCAGATCGTCGCCACCGACCTGTCGGGGTCGATGCTCACCGCCGCCAAGGCCGGCGAATACGACACCCTGGCGATGGGCCGCGGTCTGTCCCCGGAGCGTCTGCAACGCTATTTCGACGCCAAGGGACCGGGGCGCTGGGCGGTCAAGCCGGCGATCCGCAGCCGCGTCGAGTTCCGTGCCCTGAACCTGCTGGACAGCTACGCCAGCCTCGGCAAGTTCGACATGGTGTTCTGCCGCAACGTGCTGATCTATTTCTCCGCCGAGGTGAAGCGCGACATCCTGCTGCGCATCCATGGCACGCTCAAGCCTGGCGGCTACCTGTTCCTCGGCGCCTCCGAGGCGTTGAACAACCTGCCCGACCACTACCAGATGGTGCAGTGCAGCCCGGGCATCATCTACCGGGCCAAGTAGCGCAAGGAAGCGGACCCGCGCCAGGTTGCGCCGGGGGTGACCTGGCAGCCTGGCGCGGGTCCGCTTGGGACGGGCAGGTGGGACGAGACTTTCGCCCACTGCCCAGGCTCCGAGCGCCACGCGCGGCGGCGCCGTCGCAGCCCGCTCGGCACAGGACGGCTGGCTCGGAGCGGGGCAGTTTAGGACTGCGCGATCTAGTTGTATTGACAGATATTTCTGATAGTCAGGTGATCCGGCAAGTTGCCGCTTTGCCGGGGAACTGCTTACATGATTCAAGCCTTCCCTCGATCCGCCACGCCTACCAGGAGACTTCCATGGCCATCACTGCGCTGCCCTCGGCCGATGGGCAAGAGTTGACCATCCAGATCCAGGGGCGCTTCGACTTCGGGGCCCATCAGGATTTCCGCGACGCCTACGAGCGCGTCGCGATCACTCCGCGACGCTATGTCGTCGACCTGCGCAACGCCACTTACCTGGACAGCTCGGCCCTCGGCATGCTCCTGCTGCTGCGCGACCACGCCGGCGGCGAGAACGCGCAGATCAGCCTGGCGAACTGCAGCCCGGAAGTGCGCAAGATCCTCGCCATCTCCAACTTCGAGCAGTTGTTCAAGATCAGCTGAGATGAATCCCCCGGCGGCGCGGATCGAGAGCCTGACGATTCTCATCGCCGAGGACAACGCGGCCGACCGCCTGCTGCTGTCGACCATCGTCAGCCGCCAGGGGCATCGCGTGCTGACCGCCGGCAACGGCCTGGAGGCGGTGGCGCTGTTCGAGACCGAGCGGCCGCAACTGGTCCTGATGGACGTGATGATGCCGGTGATGGATGGCTTCGAGGCTGCCCGGCGGATCAAGCAGCAGGCCGGCGAGGAGTTGGTGCCGATCATCTTCCTCACCTCCCTCAGCGAAACCGAGGCGCTGGTGCAGAGCCTGGAGGCGGGCGGCGACGACTTCCTCTCCAAGCCGTACAACCGGGTGATCCTCGAAGCCAAGATCAACGCCATGGGACGTCTGCACCTGCTGCAACGAACGGTGCTGGAGCAGCGCGACCTGATCGTCCGGCACAACGAGCACCTGCTCAACGAACAGCGGGTGGCCAAGGCGGTGTTCGACAAGGTGGCCCATTCCGGCTGCCTGAACGCCAGCAACGTGCGCTACCTGCAATCGCCCCTCGCGCTGTTCAACGGCGACCTGCTGCTGGCCGCCTACAAGCCGTCCGGCGGCATGCACGTGCTGCTCGGCGACTTCACCGGCCACGGCCTGCCGGCGGCGATCGGCGCGATGCCGCTGGCCGAGGTGTTCTACGGGATGACCGCCAAGGGCTATCCGATGGCCGACATCCTCCGCGAGATGAACGCCAAGCTGAAGCGCATCCTGCCGGTCGGCGTGTTCTGCTGCGCCACCTTGCTCAACCTGAGCTTCCAGCGCGAACTGGTGGAGGTCTGGAACGGCGGCTTGCCGGACGGCTACCTGCTGCGCGCCGCCAGCGGCGAGCGGGTCGCCCTGGTGTCCCGCCACCTGCCGCTGGGAATCCTCGAACCGGCGGCGTTCAGCGACCGTTGCGAAACCTATCCGCTGGATATCGAAGATCGGATATTCCTGTTTTCCGACGGGGTCCTCGAGGCCAGCAACAAGGCTGGCGAGATGTTCGGCGAGGCGCGGCTGCTCCAGCTGTTCGAGCGCAATCGCCAGCCGTCCGCGCTGTTCGACGAGATCCAGCGCAGCCTGGCGCAGTTCCGCGGCGCGGTGCAGGACGACGTGAGCATGCTCGAAGTGCGGCTGCAGCCGGATAGCGGCCTGCAATGCCCGCCGCTGGCGTTTTCCGATAGCGGCGTGAGCAGTCCGCTGGACTGGTCGGTGAGCTTCGAATTCCGCGCCGAAACCCTCAAGCATTTCAACCCGCTGCCCCATGTGCTGCAACTGCTGCTCGAGGTCCACGACCTGCGCGCGCGCGGCGGCGCGCTGTATACGGTGCTCGCCGAACTCTATTCGAACGCCCTGGAACATGGCGTCATCGGCCTCGATTCGACGATGAAGAGCGACGCGGCGGGATTCGCCCGCTATTACCAGGAGCGGGTCAGCCGCCTGCAGGCCTTGCGCGACGGCTACGTGCGACTGCACCTGGACCTGGCGCCGCATGGCGCGGGGGGGCGTCTGCTGGTGCGGGTCGAGGACAGCGGCGAAGGTTTCGACGTGGAGCGCGCGCTGAATGCCGTGGAGCGCCAGGAACGCCTCTGCGGCAGGGGTTTGCGCCTGATCCGCGAATTGTCCGATCGTTGCCAGTGGTCGGCCGACGGAAAGGTGGTGTCCGTGGAGTTTTTCTGGTCGCCTCAGGCATAATCGCGCTTTCGTCGCGGTGCTCCTAATGGGTAGGGCATCGGAAGTCGACTTCAGGGAGCGATCGAATGTCCGCGCCGCATCTCGATGATCGTGTTCTGGCTTCGCTGCAGGAGGTCATGGAGGACGAATATCCGGTCCTGCTGGATACCTTCGTGCTCGACTCCGAGGAGCGCCTGCGCAGCCTGCATGCCGCCCTCCAGGCCGGCGATGCCCAGGCTTTGCGGCATACCGCACACAGCTTCAAGGGAGGCAGCAGCAACATGGGCGCGGTACTCCTCGCCGACTACTGCAAGGAGCTGGAGGAAAGCGCCAGGCGCGGCGACCTGCAACGGGCGCCGGCGCTGATCGAACAGATGGAGCGCGAATTCGCCATCGTCCGCATCCTTTTCAAACAGGAACGTCAGCGCTATCGCTGAGGTTTTCGTCCTTTCCGGCGACAAGGTACCGGCCCGATCGAGCCTCCCTGGCGTATAATGCGCCGCTCGATTTGGAGTCCTTCATGCGCGAGCAAGCCCTACGCATCCTCAAAGACGTTTTCGGTTACGACGCCTTCCGTGGCAACCAGGCACGGATCATCGAGCGGGTGGCCGAGGGTGGCGATGCGCTGGTACTGATGCCCACCGGCGGTGGCAAGTCCCTGTGTTTCCAGGTCCCGGCGCTGCTGCGCGAAGGCCTGACGGTGGTGGTGTCGCCGCTGATCGCGCTGATGGAGGACCAGGTCGCCACGCTGGACGAACTCGGCGTGCCGGCGGTGGCGCTGAACTCCACCCTCAACCCCGAGCAGCAGCGGGACATCGCCGAGCGCCTGCAGCGTGGCGAGATCAAGCTGCTCTACCTGGCACCGGAGCGGTTGGTCCAGCCGCGCATGCTGGCCTTCCTTCAACGACTGCCGGTCGGCCTGTTCGCCATCGACGAAGCGCACTGCGTGTCGCAATGGGGCCATGACTTCCGTCCCGAATACCTGCAGCTCGGCCAGCTTGCCGAGCTGTTCCCGCAGGTGCCGCGGATCGCCCTGACCGCCACCGCGGACATGCGTACCCGCGAGGAGATGATCCAGCGCCTGCACCTGCAGAACGCCGAGCAGTTCCTCTCCAGCTTCGACCGGCCGAACATCTTCTACCGCATCGTGCCCAAGGAGCAGCCGCGCAAGCAGTTGCTCGGCTTCCTCTCCGAGCGGCGCGGCGATGCCGGCATCGTCTACTGCCTGTCGCGGAAGAAGGTCGAGGAGGTCGCGGAATTCCTCGGCAACCAGGGCTTCCCCGCGCTGCCGTATCACGCCGGACTGTCCAACGAACTGCGTGCCCACCACCAGAAGCGCTTCCTCAACGAGGAAGGCTTGATCATGGTGGCGACCATCGCCTTCGGCATGGGCATCGACAAGCCCAACGTGCGTTTCGTCGCCCACCTCGACCTGCCCAAGAGCCTCGAGGCCTATTACCAGGAAACCGGCCGCGCCGGCCGCGATGGCCTGCCGGCCGACGCCTGGATGGCCTACGGCCTGCAGGACGTCCTGCTGCTGCGGCAGATGATGCAGAGTTCCGAGGGCGACGAGCGGCACAAGCGCGTCGAGCGGCACAAGCTGGAAGCCATGCTGGCGCTCTGCGAGGAAACCCGTTGCCGGCGCCAGGCGCTGCTGGCCTATTTCGACGAGGAGATGCCGCAGCCCTGCGGGCATTGCGACAACTGCGTGGACGGCGTGGAAACCTGGGATGCCACCGAATCCGCGCGCCAGGCGCTGTCGGCGATCTACCGCAGCGGCCAGCGCTACGGCGTCGGCCATCTGGTGGATATCCTGCTCGGCCGCGAGACCGAGAAGATCCGCAGTCTCGGCCACCAGCACCTGGCGGTGTTCGGGATCGGCAAGGGGCGTGGCGAAGACGAATGGCGGACCCTGTTCCGCCAGTTGGTCGCGCGCGGCCTGGCCGACGTCGACCTGGACGGCTTCGGCGGCCTGCGCCTGACCGAGGCCTGTCGTCCGCTGCTGCGGGGCGAGGTGCGGCTGGAGCTGCGCCGCGACCTCAAACCACAGCGCGCCAAGGGCTCCTCCAGCGGCGGCGCCAGCGCCGCCAGCCAATTGGTGCGCAGCGAAGAGCGGGAAATGTGGGAGGCCCTGCGCGCGCTGCGGCGCAAGCTGGCCGAAGAGCATTCGGTGCCGCCCTATGTGATCTTCCCCGACGCGACCCTGCTGGAAATGCTCCGCAGCCAGCCGCGCTCGCTATCCGACATGGCCCAGGTCAGCGGGGTCGGCGCGCGCAAGCTGGAGCGCTACGGCCAGGCCTTCCTCGATGTCCTCACCGACTCGCCGGCGGCGCCCGCCGCGCCGCCGCAGGACCTGCGCCACGAATTGGCCAGCCTGGCCTGTGCGGGGATGACCCCGGCGCAGATAGCCCGCCAGCTCAATTGCAGCGAGAAGAACGTCTACGCGATGCTCGCCGAGGCCATCGCCGGTCAGCAGGTGAGCCTGGAGCAGGCGCTGGATCTGCCCGAGGAACTCCTCGGCGAAATCCAGGACGCCTTCCTCGAGGAAGACGGCGAACTGCCGCCGGTGGCGGCGCTGGAGGAGCGTTTCGGCAAGCGGGTGCCGAGTGGCGTGCTGCACTGCGTGCGCGCCGCCCTGCAGGTGGAACTGGAGTCGTGATATGGCCATTTGCCGGTATTTTCTGACGCCAATCTTGTGACGTCCTTCGCAAGCGTCTACTGTGACGCCAAGCCCTCCAAGAGAAGAGGTGTGCGTGACACAGAAGGACCGGTTGGACGACTCCCGTTCCAACCTCTATGCCGACCAATTGAACCGCGGTTTCCGCGGTCTGCGTTTCCTTCCCGAACTGGAGCGTGACTACCGGCGCTACATGCTGGAGGACAGCTTCGCGCTGAAACGCATCGCCCTCAGCGTCGGCATGCTCGTCTGGCTGGCGTTCATCGGCATCGACCTGCTGATCCTCGCTGGTCCCCCGCTGTGGGGCGTACTGGCGGTGCGCCTTGGCGTGCTGGTCCTGCTACTGGTCTGCGGCTGCCTGATCATGCTGCGCCGGCACATCCAGCTGATGGTGCCGCTGAGCATCGCCTGCGTCCTCGCCCTTGGCGTCGGTGCGGCGGCGGTGGTCGGCCTGGCGCATCGGGCGGATCCCGGCTATCCCTACGAAGGCCTGCTGCTGGTCAGTTTCGCCGCCTATTTCCTCGCCGGCCTGCGGTTGTCGCAGGCATTGAGCTGTGCGTTGGTCGTGCTGCTCGCCTACCTGGGTTTCGAGTGGTGGGCGGGTACCCAGGAGCCGCTGGGCAACAACCTGCTGTTCCTGCTGTTCGGTAACCTGATCGGCGCGGTCGGCTGCTACCTGCTGGAGTTCAAGTCGCGCGAGCATTTCCTCATCAGCCGCCTGTTGCGGGTGATGGCCGACCACGACAGCCTGACCGGCCTGCACAACCGGCGCAGCTTCAACCAGCACCTCGACCGCCTCTGGCGCCAGGCCCAGCGCGAACAGAAGACCCTGGCGCTGCTGCTTTGCGACGTCGACCATTTCAAGGCCTATAACGACCGCTACGGACACCAGGCCGGCGATGCGGTCCTGCAGCGCATCGGCGCGGTGTTCGAGGCGAATGCCAGGCGTCCGCTGGACATGGCGGTGCGCCTGGGCGGCGAAGAGTTCGCCCTGTTGCTGTACGGCGCCAACGAGCACGAGGCGAGGCTGCGCGCGGAAGCGCTGCGCGCACAGGTGCAGGCGCTGCGCATGGAGCACGAGGCGTCGGACACGGCGCGCGAAGTGACCCTGTCGGTCGGCGTGTCCTGCCTGTGGCCGACCCCGGGCAACGACCTGAAGCGTCTCTACGATCTCTACGAGCATGCCGATCGCGCGCTTTACGAAGCCAAGGCGTTCGGCCGCAACCAGGTGGTGGCCTGAGTCCATGGCCGATTTTGTCCCTGTGGCTGGCGCCGCCGGTGACTGCGGGACGAGGCGGCGAATGCTAGGTTCGACAGGAAAAAATGCCAGGCACGGCCGCTCTTCGCAGAGCTGCCGGCCCCACCGCGAGACGACTTCCGGACGGACCCCATGCAGCGCTTGATCCAGGCCAACGGCCAACCGCACTACGGCATCTTCCCGAGTGCCCCGCAGCACATCAATTACCGCGATTTCGACTTCCGTTCGCCGATGGGCCGGCGCGTGGGGGCCCTGGGCAAATGGCGACGCTTCCATCAGTTCCAGTACTTTGGCCTGATCAGCCCGGAGCTGATCGGCGGCTGCGCCCTGGCTCAGCTGAGCTTGCTTGGCGTCGGCTTCGTCTACCTCTACCAGCCTTCCAGCGGACGCATGCTGGAGCGGCGCTTCAAGCTGCCGCTGGGGTTCGGAACCCGGTTTTCCCAGACCCCGGACGACGGCGTCTGCGAACTGCGCCAGGGGCGCAACCTGCTACGCCTGGAGAACCGTATGGCTCACCGGGAGAAACGCCTGCTGGTGGAACTCGACGATGGCACCCGCATCGACGCCTGCTTCAGCGAGGAGGCGCCGAGCTTCCAGCCGATGTGCCTGTGTACGCCGACCGCGGTGAACGGCTGGGTCTACGCGCAGAAGGTGGCCGGCGTGCGCTGTCGCGGCGACGTGCGCAGCGCCCTCGGCGACCACGACCTGCAGGCGCTGGACGCCTTCGCCCATCACGACTGGTCGGCGGGCTACATGCGCCCGGAAACCTTCTGGAACTGGGCTTGCCTGTCCGGCGAGGCGGACGGCTTGCGGGTCGGCCTGAACCTGTCGTGCGGGGTCAACGAGACCAGCTTCACCGAGAACTGCTACTGGCTGGACGGCGAACTGCTGAAGGTCGACAGCGTGCGCTTCGACTTCGACCGTGACCAGCCGCTGCGGCCCTGGACCATCCGTTCATACGATGGCCAGGTGGAGCTGCGCTTCGAGGCTCACGGCATGCATCAGGAGCGGCTGAACCTCGGTCTGCTGGCGAGCAACTTCAAGCAGATATTCGGTTGTTTCAGCGGTGTGCTGCGTCCGCGAGGTCGTGCCGAGGTGAGGATCGAGCGGCTCTGGGGCTTCGTCGAGGACCAGTACGCGAAGTGGTAGACAGGGCCTGGCCTGGGCATATCGTGCGACAATTTGTCATTGTACGGGGGGAAATTGGACGGGCATTATTAGCCGACTAATAATTAGTCAAATGAAATATCGGACCTCCTTTTTCCTATGGCTCAGACAGACAAGCACTATTTCGGCACCTTGCTAGCCCAGACTTCCCGTGCTTGGCGCGCTGAACTCGACCGCCGCCTCAGTCACCTCGGCCTGTCCCAGGCGCGCTGGTTGGTGTTGTTGCATCTGGCGCGCCATCGCGATTCGCCCACCCAGCGCGAGTTGGCCCAATCGGTCGGGGTCGAAGGCCCGACCCTGGCGCGGCTGCTCGACGGCCTCGAGTCCCAGGGCCTGGTACGGCGCCTGGCGGTGGCGGAGGACCGGCGGGCCAAGCACATCGTGCTGACGCCCAAGGCCGATGTGCTGATCGCCGATATCGAGGCCATCGCCGCCAGCGTTCGCAACGACGTACTGACCGGCATCGACGAGTCCGAGCAGGCGCTGTGCCAGCAGGTGCTCTTGCGAATCCTGGCGAACCTGGAAAAGCGCTGAGCACTGCGTCACGAAATTCCGCTAGAATCGCCATTTTTATGGCATCACCTCCTGGGCTTTCGTCCGAAAGCCCTCTACAGAGGTTTTCGTCGGTTTTCTGACGAAAAATCTTGACCGTTTCCACGGCATTCCTCTATTCAGTGATGGCAAAAAGCCATGTCTTGCGCCATGTGGTGCGTCCAGCCCTGTACGGGGCGAAATTCGGGCTAACGTGAAATAGATGTAGCAGTCGACCGCTGGCCGGCTGTGTGCTCGAAGTGCGGAGAAAAGAACGGAATGCCCGGTAAAGCCTTGCGTGTCATGTTGTGTGCCTGGTCGTGCCTGTTGGCCGGGCAGGCGAGCGCCCTGGGAGTGGGAGACATCACCCTGCATTCGGCGCTCAACCAGCCGCTGGATGCGGATATCGAACTGCTCGACGTCGGCGATCTCGGCGCGGACGATATCGAGGTCCGCCTGGCGGGCGCCGACGTCTTCGCCGCGGCCGGGGTGGAACGCTTGCAGTTCCTCAACGAGCTGCGTTTCAGTCCGGTGCTCCAGGGGCGCGGTGGCAATCGCATCCATGTGTCCTCGAGCCGACCGGTGCAGGAGCCCTACCTGAATTTCCTGGTGGAGGTGGCCCGCCCCAACGGCCGCATCGTCCGCGAATTCACCGTACTGCTCGATCCGCTCGGTTATACGCCGCGCATGCTTCCGGCCGCGCGCAGCGGGATCGAGCCGCAGCGGCAATCCTCGACGCCGGTGCCTGCGCCGCGTAGTGCCGCGGTCGTCGTAGACCCGGCACTGCTGGAGCCGGGCGACGAATACCTGGCTCGCCCCAACGACAACCTCTGGGCCATCAGCGGACGCCTGCGTGGTGCCGGCAACGCCGATCGCGCGCAACTCATGGAGGCCCTGTACCAGCTCAATCCGCAGGCCTTCGTCAATGCCGACCGGCACCGGCTCAAGGCCGGCGCGCGCCTGCGCCTGCCGGCCGGCTACCAGCCGGAGCGAGGCGCGCCCGGCGCCTTGAAGGAGGCGGCCGTGGAAGTCCTGCCGCCAGCCGATGCCGCCGTGGTGGAAAACGCTCCGGCGGCTCTCGTCGAGGCGCAGCGCCAGGCGGATGCCGAGGCCGAGGCGCTGGCCCGGCAACGGGAGGAACTGAGCCAGCGGATGGACGATCTGCAACGCCAGTTGCAGGCCTTGCAGGAACAACTGCAGCAGCGCGATCGCCAGGTCGCCGAACTGCAACAGCAACTGGCCCGGCGCCAGGCGGTGCGGCCCGCGGCGCCGCCGCCCGCCGCGGCCGCGCCTTCGGTTGCGCAACCGGTTGAAACGCTGACGGACTCGCAGCACTGGCGCTGGATGATCGTCCTGCTGCTGGTCCTCGCCCTGCTCGGCGTATTGCTGTTGCGTCGCCGCCGCGAAGAGGCTCCTGTCCCGGCGGTCGAACCGAAGCGCCGGGTCGCCCTGAACCTGCCGCTGCGGCGTGCGCCGCGCCCCCCGGCGGCCGCACCGGCGCCGGCAAAGGTCGAGGAACAGGCCAGGCCGCCGGTCGCCGCTCCCTCCAGCCCGCCGCCGTCTCCTCCGCCTGCTCCGGCCGCCGCTCCGCGCGCCGCCATGGCTGCGGCGGACAAGCTGGACGGCGCCGACATCTATATCGCCTACGGTCGCTACGGACAGGCCCGCGACCTGCTGCGTCAGGTACTCGCCGAGCAGCCGCAGCGCCTGAGCGCGCGGATGAAGCTGTTGCTGGTGCTGGCTGAGCTGGGCGATGCGGCCGGCTTCGACGCGCTGGCCGAGGAAACCCTGGCCAGTGGCGGCAACCCGGAGGCCATCGACGAGTTGCGCGGACGCTACCCGGCGCTGCTACAGATGCCGGCGACCGAGACGCCGGCGGCAACAACCAAGGACGACGACTGGAGCGACCTGCCGCTGGCCGAGCCGCCCGTTTTGCAGCAACCGGATGCGACCTCGGGCGCCGACGGCTTCGGCGACCTCAACCTCGATCTCGATCTCGACTGGGGCGCCCTGGAGAATCCCCTGGACAACCCCGACCTGCCGCGCCGCGCCGCTGCCGGCAAGGCGGAACCGGCGGAGGAGGAGCCCCTGGCGTTCGAGAGCAATCTCCATGAACTGCCGGATGTCGCCGAGTACGAACACCTCGAACTCGACCAGCCGGAGCTGGCCACGGTGCCGCCGGAGGAGGCCTCGGCCAGCCTGGACCGGGCCCGTGCCTGCATCGACAGCGGCGATCTCGACCAGGCCAGCCGCATCCTGCGCCTGGTGGTGGCGCACGGCGACCCGTGGCAGAAGGCCGAGGCGCGCGAGTTGCTGGCGCTGATCGCCTGAACTCCGCTCAGAAGTTCTGCCCGAGGTTCAGGTAGAACGCCTTGAAGTTCTCGTCGTTGATCCCGTAGCTGAAGGTCAGCGGCCCCAGCGGCGTATCGAAGCCGATCATCAGGCTGGCGGCGTTGATGTAGCCGCTGTCGTATTCGTTGTCGTTGTTCCAGATGCGTCCGCGCTCGATGCTGCCGCCCAGGTACAGCGGGAAGTCCAGCGGCAGGAAGGAACGTTCGGTGAGGCGCCGGTAATAGACGATCCGTCCCAGGCTGTAGTTCTGCCCGGACAGCGCGTCGCGGCGGAAGCCCGACAGCTCGCGGGCGCCGCCGAGGGTGAAGCTGGAGGTGACCACCTCGGCGTCGTCCAGGGTGCGCCCGTAGCCGCCGCCGAACACCCAGGTGTCGGCGCCGAAGCTGAGCGCCTTGTTCAGCCGCAGGTCCCACTGCCGGTAGCTGTCGTCCGAGCCGAGGGACTTGTCGTAGCGGCGCATGGTCAGGCCGATCTCCTCGCCCTCGTGGGGGAAATTGACGTCGTCGACGGTATCGAACGAGTACTTCAGTTCGTAGTAGCCCTCGGTGAAGTCGATGTCCGGCAGGCTCGGGTCGCCGATGCGCACGTCGGCCTTGCCGTAGGCCTGCACCGCGCCCAGGCGGATTTCGCCGTTGTTGGCGATCTGCCGGCCGACGTTGAGGCCGTAGCCGTAGCGCTCCAGGCGATAGCGCAGCAGCGGGTCGTTGTCCTCGGTGACGTCGACGTTCTGTGCCTCGTGGAACAGGAAGGGCGCGACGAAGTAGCGCGAGCCGACGTCGAGCGGCTGGTAGAACTCGCTGTAGAGTTCCTGGCGGTCGCCGAGCTGGACCCGGGTCAGCCACTCGGCGCCGAGCCGGTTGAGGCCGTTCATGCGGTAGCTGCCGCCGAGGTTGAAGGTGCTTTCGCCGCGCATGTCGTCGGACAGGTTGAGGCCCAGGCGAAGGAAGTCGGTGCCGCCTTTCTTGCCGGTGGCGTGGATCACCAGGGTGTTGAGCTTCTTCTCCTTGACCACCCGGTACTGCACCTGGTCGAAGTAGTCGAGGCCGTAGAGGGTGCTCATGTCGTCCTGCAGGCGGCCGAGGTCGAGGCGCGTGCCGAGCGGCTGGCGGATGTAGTGGCGGATCACCTCGTCGCTGACCTTCGAGTTGTTCTCCACGCGGATCGCGTCGATCACCGGCTTGCGCTGGTTCGGCGTGCGCGCCACGTCGAGCGCTTCGCTGTTGAGGTCCTTCGGCTTGCGCAACTCGGCGAGGCGCGCGGCGAGCACCGTGGTGGCGCGGTAGCCGGCGTCGATCAGTTGTGGCACGCGGCCGAAGTCGGTGGTGCCGTAGCCGGACAGCGGCGGCTGGATCAGCACGTCGCCGGGCTTGAGCGTGGCCAGCTGGGCTTCGGAGTTCTTCCGGGTCATCAGGGTGATCGACTGGTTCATCACGTCGAGCACGGTGCTCAGGTCCTTGCGGTCGCGCAGCGGGTTGCCGATGTCGACCACGATCACCACGTCCACGCCCATGTCGCGCGCCACGTCCACCGGGATGTTGTCGACCATGCCACCATCCACCAGCAGCCTGCCGTCGATCTCCACCGGGGCGAATACGGCGGGGATCGACATGCTGGCGCGGATCGCCTGGGGCAGGTGGCCCTTGCGGAACACCACTTTCTCGCCGGTTGCGATATCGGTGGAGACGGCGCGGAAGGGGATCGCCAGCTTGTCGAAGTCGCGGTTGTCGCTGGTGTGCACCAGCAGGCTTTCCAGCACCATCGCCAGGTTCTGGCCCTGGATCACCCCCAGCGGCAGGCCGAGGGTGCCGTCGTCGCGGAAGCTGATCTTCTGCTTGACCAGGAAGTCGCGGTCGTCCTGCTTGCGCCGGAACGGCACGTCCTTGCGCGGCGGCGCGTCGGACAGCGCCTGCTGCCAGTCCATCTCCAGGGCGATGCGCTCCAGTTCGGCGGGGGTGTAGCCGGAGGCGTACAGGCCGCCGACCACCGCGCCCATGCTGGTGCCGGCGATGGCGTCGATCTGGATGCCCTGTTCGTCGAGGGCCTTGAGCACGCCGATATGGGCCAGGCCGCGGGCGGCACCGCCGGAGAGGACCAGACCGATCTTCGGCCGGGCCTCCGCGGCGAGGGCGGACAGGGGAAGCAGGAGCAGCAGTACGAGCAGCAGGCGGCGCATGAGAACGATCCGGAGCCGGGTGAAAAGGCGGCTATTATAGGCGCGACCGTTTCCCCTGAGCCGCCGACATGCCCACCGCCAAGCCCGAAATCGTCATCACCTATTGCACCCAGTGCCAGTGGCTGCTGCGTGCCGCCTGGCTGGCCCAGGAACTGCTCAGCACCTTCGCCGACGATCTCGGAAAAGTCTGCCTGGAGCCCGGAACCGGTGGCGTCTTCCGCATCACCTGCGACGGCGTGCAGGTCTGGGAGCGCAAGGCCGACGGCGGCTTCCCCGAGGCCAAGGCGCTCAAGCAGCGGGTTCGTGACCGCATCGACCCGCAACGCGACCTCGGTCACAACGATCGTCCTTCCCGCTGAACCGCTGCCGTCCGCCCATGGCTTGTTGCAGGTCAACGGGCGGCACGGCGCATAGGCATAGCCTGGGGGCATTCATCCTGTCGAAGGGAGTGCCCATGAGCATCATCGTCACCGGCGCCGCCGGCTTCATCGGCAGCAATCTGCTGCAGGCGCTGAACCGGCGCGGCGAGACCGACATCATCGCGGTGGACGATCTCACCGACGGCGAGCAGTTCCGCAACCTGGCGGACGCCGATATCGCCGACTACCTGGACCAGAACGACTTCCTCGAGCGTTACGCCCGCGGCGACTTCGGCACGGTCCGCGCGCTGTTCCACCAGGGCGCCTGCGCCAGTACCCTGGAAAGCAATGGCCGCTACATGATGGAGAACAACTACCGCTACAGTTGCCGCCTGCTGGAAAGCAGCCTGGAACTCGGCGTGCCGTTCCTCTACGCCTCGTCGGCGGCGGTCTACGGCGCCGGCCGGACCTTCCGCGAGGCGCGCCAGTACGAGCGGCCGCTGAACGTCTACGGCTATTCCAAGTTCCTCTTCGACCAGCGTGTGCGGCGGGCGCTGCCGCAGGCGCGCAGCCAGGTGGTCGGCCTGCGTTACTTCAACGTCTACGGGCCGCGCGAGGAACACAAGGGGCGGATGGCCTCGGTGGCCTACCACTGCTACCAGCAATTGCGCCGCGACGGGCGGGTCGAACTGTTCGGCGAACACGGCGGCTTCCCGCCCGGCGGCCACCTGCGCGACTTCGTCGCGGTGGAGGACGTGGCGCGGGTAAACCTGCATTTCCTCGACCATCCGCAGCGTTCGGGAATCTTCAACCTCGGCAGCGGCCAGGCACGGACCTTCAACGAGGTCGCCCTGGCGGTGATCAATAGCGTCCGCGCCAACGCCGACCAGCCGCCCCTGTCGCTGCAACAGGCCGTGGAAAGCGGCCTGCTCGGCTACCGCGAGTTCCCCGAGTCGCTGCGGGCGCGCTACCAGAGCCATACCTGCGCCGACCTGGAGCTGCTGCGCGAGGCGGGCTACCGCGACGATTTCCAGAGCCTGGAAGAGGGCGTCGCCGGCTACTGCAGCTGGCTGGCGCGCAGCGCCTGAGGGATCCTGCTCAGCGGCCCAGTGCCCCGCCTACCGGGGCGCGGGCGAAGCGCAGCTCCGGCAGCAGGGTCAGCAGCGCCAGTACTCCGAGGGCCGCGCCGACCCAGAGCGCGCCCTGCAGGCCGAATCCGCCGGCGATGCCCAGGCCGCCGATCCAGGAACCGGCCATCACGCCGAGCATGATGCAGGCGGTGTGCACCGAGTTGACCAGCATGTTGTTATGGCCAACACGTGCGCCGCGGGTCACCAGCGCCGGGTTCATCGACACCCCGGTCAGGCCGATCACCACCAGCGCCGCCACCGCCACCGCCGGAACCTGTCCGAACAGGGCGAAGGCCACCATCGCGGCGATGGCCGCCAGCAGGCCGAAGGCCAGGACCGCGATGGTATGGCGGTCGGCCAGGCGGCCGACGATGTTGTTGCCCACCAGCG
Organism: Pseudomonas sp. 20-5; assembly: GCF_056782835.1. Taxonomy (NCBI): domain Bacteria; kingdom Pseudomonadati; phylum Pseudomonadota; class Gammaproteobacteria; order Pseudomonadales; family Pseudomonadaceae; genus Pseudomonas; species Pseudomonas sp. 20-5. Next base: position 1,759,342 of record NZ_CM165584.1, read on the forward strand.
TCGCCAGGCCGTAGACCACCAGCAGCAGCGGTACGGTCGAGGCGGAGAAGCCGCTGACCTCGGTGAGGATCGGCACGAAATAGGTGAAGCCGGCGAAGGTGGCGCCGATCAGCAGCAGACTGGTGGCGTAGACCCACCATAGATGGGCGTTCCTGAACACCTTCAGTTCCTCGCGCAGCGAGCCGCTGCCCGCCGACCCCGGGATCGCCGGCATCAGCTGCAACACCAGCAGGCCGACCAGCACCGCCACCAGCGCCACCGCGAAGAAGCTCGCGCGCCAGCCGTACCATTCGCCCAGCCAGGTGGCGACGGGCAGGCCGAGCACGGTTCCGACCATCAGGCCACCGAGCACCAGCGACGACGCGCGGCCGAACTGGTTGCCTTCGACCAGTTCGGCGCAGGCGGTCAGCGCCACGCCGAAGAAGGCCGCGGCGGCGACCGCGGTGACCAGTCGCGCCGCGACCATCACCGCATAGCCCGGCGCCAGGGCGCCGATGACCTGGCCGACCACGAACAGCGCGATCAGGCCGAGCAGGGCGTTCTTGCGCGGCACCCGGAGCAGGGCGGTGGTCAACAGCGGGCCGCCGACGGCCATCGCACCGGCGTAGAAGGTGACCAGGTAGCCGATCGCGGCGAAGGACACGCCGAATTCGGCGGCCAGCGCCGGCATCAGCCCGGCGACCATGTATTCGCTGGTGGTCAGGGCGAAGATCGCGGCACCGAGCACGTAGACAATCAAAGGCATGTTTCCAGCTCCCGAGCGGTTCAGACGACGATGAAGCGAGCCACGGCGACCTGCCCGTGCCGTGGCCGCGCGATGAATGCACGACGGTGACTCATGCCGCCGACGAACCGAAGCCCTGGTCGGCGCCTTCGGGCAGCACCGTCACGCAGTGGGCGAACAGGTTCGAAGCGCTGCGCACCACGGTCAGCCCGCACTCGGCGAGCAGGGCGTGGAGGCAGGCGCGTGAATACGAGCGCGAGTAGAAGCCGTCGCTGCCGGTGAACACGGTGCCGTCGTCCCGCGTGTGCAACTCCAGGCCCTGCACCCCGCAACGGCGGTAGTAGCTCTGGCGGACTCGGGTGGCCTCGGCGCTGTCGCCGAACACCGAGACCACCGCCGCCACGCTGCGCTCGGCGAGGGAGTCGAGCAGCCGTTTCGGCTCGCGGAAGTTGCCCAGCAGGTTGAACGGCAGCAGGTACAGCGCGCGCGAGCCGACCGAGGCACCGCGCCTGGTGTGGTTGAGGATGTCGTCGACCACCGTGTCCGCGCGATCGCTCATGCCCTCGCGCTCGATCCGCGTGCGCAGCGTCTCGATCGCCCGCTGGTCGAGGTCGACGCCGAGATAGCGGGCATTGAGCAGGCGCGCGATTTCCAGCGCCCGGCCGTCGTAGCAGCCTAGCTCGACCAGTGCGTCGCAGCGCAGGTAGGCCATCGCCTCGAAGGTCATCAGGCTTTCCATTTGCAACAACGGCAGCACGTCGTCCGGAAAGTTGGCCAGGGTCATTATCGTCCTCGGTCCGAACTCCAGCTCGTAGAAAGCCGACTCCCGATGCGTCCCGATCGTGAGATCCATGTTCTGACTCACCTCTTCCTCCAGCGAATCTCGCTCTGGTGTTGGTTGATCGAAGGCGATGCGCGTTCCCATGTCCCGGCACCGCCTTCGCCTGGCAGAGAAGCGACGGAACGCCGGCGTTCGCTGGCCTCAGGCGGCGCGGTGCTTCTCGACCAGCTGGAACAGTTCGTCCACCGTTTCCAGCAGGTCGAGTTCGTCGTCGACCCCGGTGACGCCGAACTCCTTGCGCAGCTTCAGCGACAGCTCGCTGACCACCAGCGAATCGAAAGCCAGGTCTTCCATCCTGCTGTCCCGGCTGATTTCCTCCTTCGGCACGCCGCTGGCGACGCTGAGCACGGTGAGGAGATGGTCTTCCATGTCGTTGGGCATTGTTCTTCCCTCTTCAGTCCATTGTCGGAACGATCTTCGGCCAGCGCAGGGCGACCGAACCCCAGGTCAGTCCGGCACCGAAACCGGTGAGGACCATGTTGCCGCCGTCGCGCAGGATGCCTTGGCGCAGGCCGTGGGCCAGGGCCAGGGGAATCGAGGCGGCGACGGTATTGCCCACCTCGGCGATGTTGCTCACCACTCGCTCGACGGGAAGGTCGAGCTGGTCGGCGACCGCCGCGAGAATGCGTGTGTTGGCCTGGTGCGGGACCAGGTGATGGAGGTCCGAAGCTTGCCAGCCGACCCGGTCGAGCACCCGCCGCACCGAGTCGCTCATCTGCGTCACCGCCTGGCCGAACACTGCCTTGCCGTCCATCCGGAAGTAGTTGGAGGCCTGTCCGGAACTGCGTTCGGCGCGACTGACGGCGGGGGTCATCAGCAGGTCGAACTGGTGGCCGTCGCTGCCGAGGTCGAAGGCCAGCAGCGCGCCTTCTTCCTCGGCATCGCCGGCACGCAGCACCACCGCTCCGGCGCCGTCGCCGAACAGTGCGCGGGTCGAGCGATCGGCGGGGTCGAGGGTATGGCTGAAAGTGTCCACCCCGACCAGCAGCGCGCTGTCCGCCAGCCCGGCGCTGATCAGCGAGCCGACGCTGGCCAGGCCGTAGACGAAGCCGGTGCAGGCGGCGGACAGGTCGAACGCGAGCGCGCCGACCAACCCCAGGCGCGCCGCGACCCTGGGCGCGGTGGCCGGGCAGCAGAAGTCGCCGGTGCTGGTTGCCAGCACCACCGCATCGACTCGCTCCAGCCCCGCCGAGGCGAGCGCGGCGGAGGCCGCCCGCAGGGCCAGGTCGCCGCTGCCGAGGTCGCCGGCGATATGCCGCTGGCGCACGCCGGTGCGGCTGCTGATCCAGGCGTCGGAAGTGTCCAGCTCGGCGGCGAGCATGTCGTTGCTGAGCACGGCCTCGGGCAGGTAGCTGCCCAGGCCGCAGACCACGGCGGCGCGCGGCATGGCTCAGGCTCCCTGGACGATCTTGGCGGCGGCCTCGACCCCGCCCAGGGCCTCGAGGTGCCGCAGCGGATTCCAGAAGTCGCGGTAGAGCAGGATCTGTCCGTCGCGGGTGCGCAGCACCGAGATGTAGTCCTGCGCCAGCTTGCCGCCGGAAACGGTGGCCACGCCGTCGCCATGGAATTCGCCGATGGCCAGGTCGGGGTCGGCGGTCTCGTAGAACTGCACGTCGGTGAAGCGCACGGTCAGGTGCTCGGGAAACAGGCGCATGTGCGCCCAGATGGTTTCGCGGCCCTCGAAGCGGGTCTTCCAGCCCGGCGGGGCGTAGGGGAATTCGAGTACGCCTTCCGGATGGAACAGGTCGCACCAGCCACGGGCATCGCCGTTTTCCAGGAGGCGCAGGCTGTGGACAAGAATTTCCTTGGCATTCATTGGGCGATCCTCTCGATCGGGTTGGCGTGGGAGGCGGTGTTCGCCGGGGCGCTGCATCCGGTGCGCACCGGCACGCTGATCAGGGCGCGGAGGAAGGTGATCGGCAGCCACTGCAGCTCCGCGTGGGGCACCGCCAACTGGAGGTCGGGGAAGCGCGCGAGCAGGCGCTGGATGGCGATCCGCCCCTCCAGCCGGGCCAGCGAGGCGCCGACGCAGTAGTGCACGCCGAAGCCGTAGCCGAGATGGCCATCGGTGTTGCGGGTGAGGTCGAGGCGGTCGGGATCGTCGAAGCGCTCGGCATCGTGGTTGGCGGTCAGGTTGGAGACCAGGATGTATTCGCCGGCGGGAATGGTGACCCCGTCCAGTTCCACGTCTTCCACGGTGAAGCGCAACATCGAGGCGCGCACCGGACTGTCGTGGCGGACCAGTTCTTCCATGGCGTTGGGCAGGAGTTCCGGCTGCGCCCGCAGCAACGCCAGTTGCTCCGGGTTGACCAGCAGGGTGACCAGCGCGTTGCCGATCATGTTCATGGTGGTCTCGAAGCCGCTCATCATCAGCAGGTGGGCCATGGAGACGAGTTCCGCTTCGCTCAACTGGCCGCTCTCGTCGGCGGCCTGCACCAGCCCGCTGTAGACGTCGTCGGCCGGCTGCCGGCGCTTGGCCTCGAGCAGCACGCGCAGGTAGTCGACCTGCGCATCGGCCAGGGCCTGGGCCTCCTCCGGCGACAGCAGTTCCGCCTGGCGCTCCCAGGACTGGCGGGCGTGTTCGCGCTCGGCCTCGGGAATGCCCAGCAGCTCGAAGATCACCGCGATGGTCAGCGGGATCGCGAAGTCGGCCATCAGGTCGGCCTGTTCGCGGCCGGCCATGGCGTCCAGCAATGCCTCGGTGATCCGTTCTATATGCGGTTGCAGGCGCTCCACCTGGCGCGGGGTGAACGCGCGGCCAACCAGCGAGCGCAGGCGGGTATGGTCCGGAGGGTCGAGGTTGAGCATGTGGTGGCTGAGTCCCTCGCCGATCCCCGCGCGCGGGCTGCCGGTACGCTTCGCGTAGAGTTCGGCGGCCTGCCGGGCGTCGCGGCGGACGCCCGGATGGTTGAGGACCTTGCGCGCGTCGCGGTAGCGCGTCACCACCCACACCGGATGCTCGGCGGCGCGATGCGCGGGACGCGGCGCGCCGTCCACCTGCAGGCCGTCGTAGAGCGCGTGCAGTGGCGAGATCAGTTCCTCGCCCAGTCTCAGTTTGCGATCAGGCACGTTGCTCCTCCTTCGCCGCCGGGGCGGCGGTGACGATGGGGCGGAACATCCCGTCGATCACGCTATCGGGCAGCAGCCGCGCCAGCAGGGTACCGCGGCGCACGTCGGCGCCGACCCGGTAGCGGGTCCGCGGCTTGGCCGCGGTGAGCGCGGCATGCACCGCGGCGGCGACATCGGCGGGCTTGGTCGCGCTGTTGCGCGCGCCGTCCTCGTTGGCCTGGAGGAAGCGCAGGTAGGTATCGCGATAGAGGTCGGCGACGGCGTCGGGGGCGTCGGCCAGGGCGCGCTCGCCCTCGCTGGCGATCTTGCCCCAGATCGGCGTCCAGATCGCCCCGGGGCTGACCACCGAGACCTGGATGCCCATGGGTGCCAGCTCGCGGCGCAGGGCGTCGCTCACTCCCTCCTTGGCGAACTGCGCGGCGGAGTAGGCGCCCAGGTAGGGAATGGCGACCGAGCCGAGGCCCGAGGTGACGTTCACCAGGCGCGCCGCGCCGCCACGGCGCAGCAGCGGCAGGATCGCCCGGGTCACCGCGAGCTGGCCGATCAGGTTGACTTCCAGCTGGCGCCGCAGCAGGTCGCTGGAGACGCATTCCAGCGGCGCGGAAATGCAGATCCCGGCGTTGTTCACCAGGCCCCAGAGCCCGGTATCGCCGACTTTCTCCGCCACCTGCGCGGCGGCCCGGCCAATGGATTCCTCGTCGGTGACATCGATCAGCAGCGTGCTGATCCGGCCGGACGGGCAGGCGTTCGCCAGGCGCTCGCCATCCTCCTGGCGGCGCACCCCGGCGATCACCTGGAAACCCTGTTCGGCCAGGTGCAGCGCGGTTTCCCGGCCGAGGCCGCTGGAGGCGCCGGTGATCAGTACGTGGCGGCCCTGGGGCGAGAGAGGTTTGCTGGTGAATAACATGTCATTGCTCCTCGAGGGCGGATCGTTGGGGGGCGTGGATCGCCGACAGCAGGGTGCCCAGGCAATCTTCGGCCAGGCGTTCGGCGCGTTCGCCGGGGACCGCTTCGTCGATATAGGTGAAGTTCCAGAACAGCCGGCCATGGCTGGAGTTGATGGCGGCCACGAAGTAGCCGTTCACCGAGATGCCGGTGAGGAACTGCGCGTCGGAGAGGCGCAAGGCGCCGATCCGCTCGGGGAACGGATAGCGACCGATGTTGGAGGAGCACAGGTTGATCGGCCCTTCGGCTTCCATGAAGGCCATGAATGGCCGCGCGTCGGCCATGCAGCGCGGCGCAGCGCTGGCGACCAGGGTGACCAGGTTGAAATGATGGCCCTGGCGACGGCGTTCGCCGAGGTCGTCGGTGAGCGCGCGGGCGACCTCCCAGAACGGCCGGGCGATGTCCAGCACCACCGGTACCGTGGCGACGTAGGTGCCTACTTCGTCGGGGCGCACCGGCGGCTCCAGTTCGTCGCGGAAGTCGATCGGCGAGCCGATGGCGATGTGGCTAGGGCGGCGCTGGTGGTCGTGGCCGGCGGCGATGGCCAGCGCCGCGGTCAGCGCGCCGTGTACCGTGGTGCCGTGTTCGCGGGCGCGTCGTTGCAGCTGTTCCAGCTGCGCGCCGTCCAGCTCCCGGTGGAGCAGGCGGGTACGCCGCGCTTCCAGCGGCACCGGGTTGCTCGGCTCGATCCGGCCCGGGCGGTGGCGGCCGACCAGCGCTTCGTCCTGGGCGGTCTGCTCGGCCAGGCGCGCCGCGCCTTCGTCGCCGGTGAAGCGGCGCGGACGCAGATCCTCCGCCGGCGGCAGGGCGCTGGCGGTCCAGGGTTGCGCGGCGGGGTCGGCGGCCAGGGTCAGCCATTGTTCGGCGAGGGTCAGCACGGTAGTGCCGTCGGCGATGATGTGCGGTACCACGACCAGCAGGTCGTGGGCGCCGGCGTCGGTGGCGATCGCCACGGTACGGATCAGTGGCCCGCTGTCCGGATCGATGCGTTCCGGCAATTCGCGCTCGTTGATTTCCCGCAGCCATTGCTCCTCGCCGCCGCCGCACACCTCGCGCAGCGGGATGGGCCGCTCGCAGGGCACCCAGCGCGGATCGAGCCCGGCATCGTGCTCGATCCGCGCGCGCAGCAGCGGATGCCGCGCCTGCAGCGCGTCGAGGCCGCGGCGCAGGTCGTCGATGGACAACCGGCCATGGACCCGCACCCGGGAAATCACGTTCAGCGCGGAGAACTGGTCGCTGAGCCAGTACCAGCGTTCCACCGCGGACAGCGGGCGTCGTATCTCGGCCATCATTCGACTCCTGGGAAGGTCAGTGCCAGTTCGTTCTGCCGGGCGAAGGTTCGCTCCGGAGCGAAGCGGAAGTAGAGATCGCGGGCGACGGTGCGCAGCGGATGCTCCAACTGCTCGATGCGGCTCAGCGCCCGCGAGGTCTCGACCATCGCCCTGGCGCGGTCGCGACGGCGGTTCTCGTAGGCGCGCAGGGCGGCTTGCGGGTCGTCGATGGTGGCCAGGCAGTGGGCCAGCACCGCGGCGTCTTCGATGGCGATGGCGGCGCCCTGGCCGAGGCTGGTCAGCATCGGATGCGCGGCATCGCCGAGCAGGGTCACCGGGCCGTCGCCCCAGCGCTCCAGGAACGGTCGGTCCTGGGCCGGCAGGCTGCTGATGTCGGCCTCCGGGGTCGCCTCGATGACCGCCTGCACTTCGTCGGCCCAGCCGGCGTAGAGGCGCTGGATGCCCGCCTTGCCGCCGCGCCAGTCCTTCGCCTGTTCGGCCGGCATGTTGCGGGTGCCCCACCAATAGACGTTGCCTTCGCCGATGTCGGCGAGACCGAAGCGCTGCCCACGGCCCCAGTAATGGGCGACGTAGCCCGGCGTCACCTTCGGATGGCGGAACGCCGGCGTGGCGCGCCAGATCACGTAGTGCCAGTCGGTGGGACGCTCCGGGCCGGTCATGGTGGCGCGGATCGCCGAGTTGAAGCCGTCGGCGCCGATCAGCACGTCGGCGTGCACTTCGCGGCCGTCGCTGCAGAGTACGGTGACGCCTTCGCCGTCGGCGTGGCGCAGGTAGCCGGTGGCGCTCACGCCCAGTTCGATGCGGCAGTCGCGGGCCTGTTCCAGCAGCGCCTGCTGCAGGCTCGCGCGGTGGATCGCCAGGCTCGGCTGGCCGAGCTGACGGGCCAGGCCGCCGAAGTCGATGGCGCGGATCGGTCGCCCGCGCCGGGTGAGGAACCGCAGCGAGTCGAAGGCCTGGGCGCGGGTAAGGTCAGGGCGCACGCCGACCCTCTCCAGGGCGGTCAGCGCGTTGGGCATCAGCGACAGCGCCGAGCCGACCGCGCGCAGCTCCCTGGCCCGCTCGTAGAGTTCGACCTCGAAGCCGGCGGCCTTCAGGCAGGCGGCCGCGGCGAGCCCGCCGATGCCGGCGCCGGCGATGACGATCTTCAGGGGGTGTCTGCTCATGGGCGGGTCCGTTCGCTGGAGGTGGAGGGTTCGAGCAACGCGGCGATCTCTGCCGCGACCGTCTCGACATAGGGTTCTTTCATCAGCACCAGGTGGTCGCCGGGGACGTCGATCACATCGAGGCGGCCACTGGTCCAGTGCTGCCAGCCGTTCTTCGGGTCGCCGTAGTGGGTGCCGGCGGCGTCGTGCATCGGCTTCAGCGCCAGCGGCAGCGGGCCGTCCGCGCGCAGCAGGGTCATGTCCTGGTCGCTGACTTCCGGGCGATAGCCGATGAGTGCCTGCCAGCTCGCCCGGAACAGCTCGTAGAGCCGCTGCACGGTGGCGCGCGGGGTGCCGGCGGGAAGTACGCCGGCCTCGATGGCGCGTTCGACGATGTGGTCGAGTTTCTGCTCCAGGCTCGCGCCTTCAGGCAGCGGCTCGACCTCCTCGTCGCTGCGCTCGAACCAGACCAGTTCCCAGTAGAAGAACAGCAGCAGGGCTTCGTCGCTGGCGCTGCCGGCGTGGTTGCGGTCGACGGTGATGGAGTCGAGCACGATCAGTTGGGCGACCGCCTGCGGGTCGAGCGCGCGCAGTTGCCGGGCCATCTCGTAGGCGACGAAGCCGCCGAACGACCAGCCGCCGAGGTAATAGGGGCCTTCCGGCTGCACCCGGCGGATCGCCGCGAGGTAACTGGCGGCGATGTCCTCGAGGACCGCCAGCGGCGTACTGCCCTGGCCGGTGCCGGCCGCCTGCAGGGCATATACCGGCTGGTCCGGCGGCAGTGCGCGGACCAGCGGCAGGTAGCAGAGCACGTGGCCGCCGAGCGGGTGGACGAGGAACAGTGGCGGGCGGCTGCCGCCGGCACGGATCGGTACCAGCGGGTCGAAGGCGCGCACCGCCGAGCGTTCCCGCAGGCGTTCGGCCAGGCCCTCCACGGTCGGCGTCTCGATCAGCGCGGCCATCGGCAAGTCGACGCCATAGCGCTTCTCGATCAGCAGCATGAAGCGCATCGCGCTGAGCGAGGTGCCGCCGAGGTCGAAGAAGCTGTCGCGGATGCCTACCCGGGGACGATCCAGCAACTCGCCGAGGAGTCCGGCCAGGGTGCGCTCGTAGTCGTCGCGCGGGGCCAGGTACTCGATGTTCGTCCCGTGCTCCAGCGGCAGTGCGCGCAGGGCGGCGTCGTCGCGCTTGCCGCTGGGGGTGAGGGCGAAGCCGTCGACCCAGGCGAAGTGTGCCGGCACCATGTGTTCCGGCAGTTCGCTGCGCAGTGCCTGCTTCAGTTCGGCGAGATCCACCGCCTCGGGCTCGCCGAGCAGGAAGGCAGCGAGGAATGCATCGTTGCCCTGGCGCTCGCGAGCCACCACCGCCGCGCCGCGCAGGCCCGGCTGGCGCTCGGCCTGGCGCATGATCGCCAGCTCGACCTCGGCCGGCTCGATGCGGAAGCCGCGGACCTTGACCTGGGTATCGGCGCGGCCGAGCCAGACGATCTCGCCGTTGCCGAGGATGCGCCCGAGGTCGCCGGTGCGGTAGAGCCTGGCGCCGGGGCGCCAGGGATGTTCGACGAAGCGCTCGGCGGTGAGTTCGGGGGCGCGGTGGTAGCCGCGCGCGAGGCAGTCGCCGCCGAAGTACAGCTCGCCGGTAACGCCGACCGGTACCGGGCGCAGCGCGGCGTCGAGCACCTGCACCTCGACCCCGTCCAGCGGCCGGCCGATCGGCGGCAGGTCCGGGTAGTGCGCCGGATCGCCGCTCAGCGAGTGGTAGGTGACCTGGTGCGTCTCGGTGGGACCGTACTGGTTCTCCAGCAGCAGCCCGGGCATCGCCGCGCAGAACGCGCGGACGTCTTCGGTGATGCGCAACTGCTCGCCGGAGGACACCACCACGCGCAGGGCGCCGGGGCGTACGCCCAGGGTGTTGGAGGCCTCGGCGAGGCGTTGCAGGGCGACGAAGGGCAACAGCACGCGCTGGACCTGGCGGCGTTCGAGGACATGCAGCAGCGCGGAGGGGTCCATCCGCTCGCGGTTGGAGATGAGTTGCAGCTCGCCGCCGCCGCACAGCGTGGAGAAGATCTCCTGGAAGGCCATGTCGAAGCTCAGCGGCGCGAACTGCAGGGTGCGCAGCCCCGGTACGCCGCTGGCGACGCGCAATTGCCACTGGGTGTAGTTGGCCCACATCCGATGGCTAAGCTCGACGCCCTTCGGCCGCCCGGTGGAACCGGAGGTGAACAGCAGCATGGCCAGCTCGTCGAGCTGCGGCGCGGCGAAGGTCTCGGGCTCGATGTCGGCGACCAGTTCCTCTACCGGCAGCACCCGTTCCGCCGCGGCGACATGGGCGTGCTCGGGATGCGCGACCACCCGGAACGGCTGTGCTGTCTCCAGGATCAGCGCCAGGCGCTGCGCGGGATAGCTGACGTCCAGCGGCACGCAGACCAGGCCGGCGCGCAGGATGCCCCAGATCGTCGCGATCATCTCCGGCGAACGGTTCAGCGCCACTCCGATCGCATCGCCGCGGCGCGCGCCGGCGCGGACCAGGCGGGTGGCCACGCAGCGCGCCACATGGTCGAGGTCGCGATAGGTCCAGCGTTGCTCCTCGAAGGCCAGCGCGGCGCTGCCCGGCAGCGCCTCGACCTGGCGTTCGAACAGGCTGACGACGTCGACCAGCGGCTCGGGCTGGGAAGCGGCGTCGCGGCGAGGGGCGAGGAAGGCGAAGTCGGCGGCTTCGTCGGGATGCTCGGCGAGGCGCCACAGGAGCTCGACGAAGGTCGCGCCGATCAGCGCGGCCTGGCTGCGGCTGATACCGCGGCCGTCGCTGTCGATGCGCAGGTACATGCCGTCGCTGGGCGTGGCGATCACGTTGACCAGCAGGGCGAAGTTGGTTTCTTCCCAGACGTGGAAGTCGCGCAGTTGCCACAGCGGTTCGAGGACATGCAGGTTGACGTAGTTGAAGGCGCTGCTCAGTTCGTCGCCGACGATCTGCTGGATGGCGCTGAGCGGATAGCGGCGATGGGCGTGTCCGTCGCGCTCCTGGCGGAACAGCGCATCGGCTACCTCGATCCAGCTATGCCCGGCAATCTCCGAGCGGACCGGCACGGTATTCAGGAACAGGCCGACCATGCGGTCGGCGTCGGGCAGTTCGGGGCGGCCGTTGCTGATCGCGCCGGTGACCACGCTGTCGCTGCGGGAGAACAGATGCAGGGTCAGGCAATGGGCGGCGAGCAGCAGCGATTTCAACGGCAGTCCGCGTTGCGCCGCAGTGGCCTTGAGTCGTTCGAGCAGCCCGTCCGGCAGCGCTTCGCGATGGCTGGCCGGACCTTGCGCGGCTTGCGGCTCGTGGGCGCCGAAGCCGTCGAGGCGGGTCATCCTCGCGCCCTCCAGCAGCCCGGTCCAGTACCCCACGGCGGCCGGCGAAGCCAGCGCGGCCAGCTCCTCGCGGACATGGCAGGCCAGCGCCGGCGCGGGGCCCGGCAGCGGCTCGCCACGGTAGGCGGCGACCAGCGCGACGATCAGGTTGGCCACGCTCCAGCCGTCGAGGATCGCATGGTGGAAGCTGAACACCAGGTCCAGGCCGTCCTCGCGGACGAACGCGGCGAACAGGAACAGCCCGGGCTGTTGCAGCGAATAGCGATGGAAGCGGCGTTGGCGGATGTGCTCGTCGAGCACCGTCCCGGCCTCCGGGTTGCCGCGCAGGTCCAGGATCAGCGGTTCGCTGCGCGCCTGGGTATGCACCAGTTGCAGCGGTTCGGATGCACCGCTGAGGTCGAACGACGAACGCAGCGCGGGATAGGCGGCGACCACCCGGTCCAGCGCGTGGCGGAACGCGGCTTCGTCCCAGGCCAGGTCGAAGCGGTAGTGGAACACGTCGTGGTAGACCGACGAGTCGGGGCGCTGGCGGCTATGGAAGAGCAGGCCGAGACTCAGCCGGCTGGTCGGGAAGGCGTCCTCCAGCCCTTCCAGGCGCGGCTTGTCGACTTCGGAAACCAGTTCGAAGGGCTGGTAGCTTCGCTCCGCGAGCGGACGCACCAGGCGCTCGGCGAGGCCCGCCACCGTCGGGTTGCGCATCAGGTCGGCGAGTTCGAAGCCCAGGCCGCGCCGCTGTGCGGCGGCGCGGATGCGCAGCATCAGGATCGAGTCGCCGCCGAGGGCGTAGAAGTCGTCGTGCACGCCGACCTCCGCCACGCCGAGGACATCGGCCCACACCGCCGCCAGTTCGGCCTCGGTCGCCGTGCGCGGCGCAACCGCCGCCACCTGTTCCGGCGGTGCCGGCAGTTGCCGGCGGTCGAGCTTGCCGTTGGCGCTGAGCGGGAGGCTGTCGATGCGCACGAAGAAGGCTGGCAGCATGAAGTCCGGCAGCGTCGCCGAAAGTCCGGCGCGCAATTGACCGGGGTCGAGTTCCGCCGCAGCCACGTAGTAGCCGACCAGGTGCGTGCCGCGTACCGCCGAATCGCGTGCCACGACCGCGGCGTCGCGTACGCCGGGAAGCGCGGCGAGGCGGTCGCGTACTTCGTCGGGTTCGACCCGGTTGCCGCGGATCTTCACCTGGTCGTCGGCGCGGCCGAGGTATTCGAGGTTGCCGTCGGCCAGCCAGCGGGCCAGGTCGCCGGTACGGTAGAGACGGCCGCCGGCGACGAAGGGGTCGGCGAGGAAGCGCTCGGCGTTCAGCTCCGGCCGGTTCAGGTAGCCGCGGGCGACGCCGACGCCTCCTATATATAGCTCGCCGACGGCGCCGAGGGGCTGCGGCCTGAGCGCGCGGTCGAGGACGTACAGGCGCAGGTTGTCGATCGGCCGGCCGATCGGGACCCGCGTGGGGTTGTCGCTGGCGCATTCATGGTCGGACACGTCGACGGTGGCCTCGGTCGGTCCGTACAGGTTGACCAGTCGCACGGCGTCGCCGAACAGCCGGCGGAAGCGCGCGACCTGCAACGGCGCGAGGGCTTCGCCGCTGCAGAACACCAGGCGCAGCGAGCTTGCCGCCGCGCGGGCGGTCGGGTCGCCGTCGAGCAGGTCGAGGAACGGCGTCAGCATCGACGGCACGAAGTGGATGACCGTGACCGCGTCGCGCTGGATGCTCCGCAGCATTTCCCGCGGGTCCTTCTCGGCGCCGGGCGGCAACAGCGACAGGCGGGCGCCGGTGAAGCTCCACCAGAACAGCTCCCAGACGGATACGTCGAACGTCACCGGAGTCTTTTGCAGAAGCACGTCGCGTTCGCCGATCGGATAACGACGCTGCATCCAGTTCAGGCGGTTGACCACCGAGCGGTGCTCGACCATGACGCCCTTGGGCATGCCGGTCGAACCGGAGGTATAGATGACATAGGCCAGGTCGCCGGGCGCCACGTTGGCCGCCGGCAGGTCGCCGGTGCTCTGCGGCAGGCGTTCGAGGTGCAGCACGCGCGTCTCGCCGAGGCTCTCGCCGAGTGTCGCTGCGCGCTCGTCCACCAGCACCACGCGGGCACCGCAGTCTTCCAACAGCAGGCGGACGCGCTCCAGGGGATGGTCGGGATTGATCGGCACATAGGCGCCGCCGGCGCGCTGCACGCCAAGGATCGCCGGCAGCAGGTGGGGACCGCGGGCGACCAGTAGCGCTACCCGCTCGTCGGTCCTCACACCCGCTGCGCGCAGGGCGTCGGCCACGGCCTGGACCTTGGCGTCCAGCTCGGCATAGCTGAGCGTGCCGCCGTCGGCTTCCAGCAGCGCGGTGCGTTGCGGGGTGCGCGCCACCTGCTCGGCGAACAGCGTGGGCAGGGTAGCCTGCTCGGGGAATGCCTGGTCGGTGGCGTTGCGGGTGTGGATCAGTTCCTCGCGCTCGGCGGCCGACAGCGGATCGAGTTCGCCGAGGCGGCGCTCGCCGCCCTCCACCAGGGCGCGCAGGAAGGTTTCGATATGCCGCGCCGCGGCGTCCATGGGGAAGTCGGCGTCGAACACATCGCAGGCGTATTCGAAATCCACCTGCGCGTCGCTGTGCCCGTCGAACTCGGAGACCCAGATGGCCAGCGCGTCCGGGTCATGGGCGTGGGTTTGCGCCACGGTCTCGACGCTGGCGTTCGGGATCGCCTGGGCGGCGGGCCAGCGCATGTAGGAAAGGGTGGTGTCGAACAGTGGCGAGGCGCCGCGCAACAGGTCGCCGAGGGGCATCTTCTGGTGGCGCAGCAGCGTCCGGGTCGCCTCGCGCAACTGCGCCAGGAATTCGTCGACGGTCTGTTCCGGCGCGGTGCGGATGCGTAGCGGCAGGGTATTGGCGAAGTGCCCGACCACTTGCTTGGCCGCGCGGTCGGCGCGGTTCAACACCGGTACGCCGAGGACCACGTCGTCGTTCTGGTGGATCCGCGCCAGGTACAGCGCCACGGCGGCGGAGAGGAACAGGAAGGGCGATTCGCCACGATCGCGGATCGCATCGAGCAGTGTGCGTTCCAGCGTCAGCCTGTGGCGCGCGGTGCGGCGCAGCCCGGCCGGGCGCCTGCGGGTGAAGAGGGCCGGCTCCAGGCCCTCCAGGGCCTCGGCGAAATAGGCGCGGTCGCCGCGGTACTGTTCCGAACCGGAGTAGTCGTCGGTCTCGAGCTGCGCCAGGAGGGAAGCCGTCGGCATCTGCGCCTGTGGCTCGCCTAGCTCGCCCAGGTAGCCGGCGCGCACCCGGCTGAGGAATAGCTGCAGGCCCCAGGCGTCGCTGACGATATGGTGGGTGCGCACGTAGACGTAGAGCGCCTGGTCGCTATGCAGCAGGGCCAGGTCCACCAGGCTGCGGCCGTCCAGCGGGTAGGCGTGGCGGAAGGCGTCGCGCAGCCAGGATCGCACGGCGGCCTCGGGGTCGCGGTCGGCGCGCAGGTCGACGTGGCGCGCCTCGAACTCGGCATCCGCGTCCAGCCACTGGTACGGCGTACCGTCCGTCTCGCCGAGGCGCAGGCGGAACGCCTCGGTGTCTCGCGCCGCCTGCAGCAGCGCCCGTTCCAGGGCCTGGGTATCAACCTCGCCAGTGAAGCGGTCGTAGCTGAAGATGGTGTACTGGTCGAGTTCCGGAAACTGCGCGGCGGCGACCCAGATGTCCCGTTGGTAGGGCGATAGCGGCAAGCGAGCGAAACGAACCATCCCTGCGTCCTCTTCAACAATCCATCGATTCGGTGAACACGGGCACCGCACGCCTCGCCGGACAGGTTCCACCCGTCGACGTTTCAGCGCGCCGTAGCCAGCGTGGTTGGCAGGGAAGCGGCGGCACCCGAAGCAAGAGCGGGGTGTACTATTACTTTTGGCAGGCTCGAAGAAATAGCTGTTAATTCTTGCAGGGTAATCGCGTTGTTAACTGTTAATTCTGGTAGGTATTTACGAGGCAACTTACAAATCTGTTAGGTTCCGGGAAACGTGCGTCGCGGCCCTGCATGGCTATGCTTCACGAGATTACCTTCGCCGGTCTTTTCGAAGTTGAAGCAAGCCTTTCGAAAGTGTCTGGCTGATGCATAATGGGCCGCTCGGAAGAGGCGCATTAACGGATATATATCCGCGCCCTGGCGAACAACGAACGCATGCCCTGAAAGGTTTGCCGGATGGATTACCAACAGTTCCAGGAGGTTGCATGAAAACCGATGACAAGGACCGCGAAGGCGGCGACTCCCACGGCGCCATCGGCGCCAAGCTGATGGAGTACGCGCTCAAGGTCAGGAAGGTGTTCGTCACCGGCGGGGTCGACGAGAAGATGGCCAAGGACGTCGTCCAGCAGCTGCACATCCTCGCCTCGATCAGCGACGATCCGATCTACATGTTCGTCAATTCCCCGGGTGGCCACGTCGAATCCGGCGACATGATCTTCGACGCGATCCGCTTCATCACACCGAAGGTCATCATGATCGGTTCCGGCAGCGTTGCCAGCGCCGGCGCGCTGATCTATGCCGCGGCGGACAAGGAAAACCGCTATTCGCTGCCCAATACCCGCTTCCTCCTGCACCAGCCGTCGGGCGGCATCCAGGGGCCGGCGAGCAACATCGAGATCTACCGCCGCGAGATCGTGCGGATGAAGGAACGCCTCGACCGGATCTTCGCCGAAGCCACCGGGCAGACGCCGGAAAAGATCAGCGCCGACACCGAGCGCGACTTCTGGCTGAACGCGGAGGAGGCCGTGCAGTACGGCCTGGTCAATAAGATCATCGTTTCGGAACGGGAGATCACGCTGCCTGGCCAGTGAGTTTCCGCAGGCCGGATAAATACGAAGGCGGGCGCGAAGAGCGTATTTCCCGATTCTCTTCTCGCTCGCTTTTCTTTCTTTAATTTCCGATCGATAGGGTAACTTTTCTTACTTTTATTTTGCTTGCTTTCAAAATGCCATCAGCAAGAATGGCAGGCTTTTGCAAAGTCTCACGTCGCGCGCCCGTTATTTTCAATCATTCTATCGAGCGACATTTTTCAGGCTTACGGAAATTACCTTCCGTCTGCCGGCCTCTCGCCCTGACGTAACAATGGACAAGCGCCGGGAAAGTTCCAGCTTCCGCGGCGCTTGCCGGTATTTCCAGTGAATTGTTTTCAGGCGTTCGCCGCGCGCCGGGCCGCCGGCGAGTTGGCCAGGTATTCCAGGGCTTCCTGGGTATTCGCCTCGTGCTCGGGGTGGTACCAGGGATTGAAGTAACGGGCGACGTCGCGGAAGGTGCGCGCGAGGTTCGGCAGCAGGCCCTGCTTGCCGAGCCGCCACCAGGTTCGTAGGAATCCCTGGCGCTTGGCGCCGCGCAGGCTCGGGTCCTGGTCGAGGAGGGTGCGGGTGCCGTCGGCGAGCAGGTAGACCAGTATCGCGATGACCAACAGCATGGTCAGTTGCCGGGTGACGAAGCTGCCGCCCAGATGCACGTGCAGGTCGTGGGCGACGCTGCGGTGCTCTACTTCCTCGGCGCCGTGCCAGCGCAGCAGGTCGAGCATCACCGGGTCGCTGCCGCGGCGATCCAGCTCCCGGGCCTCCAGCACCCACTTGCCTAGCACGCAGGTGAAATGCTCCACCGCGGCGATGATCGCGCAGCGCTGGCGCAGCCACCAGCCGTCGAGGGCGCGGGTCAGGCGGTTCTGCCCCAGCGGGTAGTCGCAGAGCAGGCGTTCGAAAAGGAAATCCATCTTGTCGGTGAACGGCTTGGAGTCGATGTCGAACCTGCTCAGGTAGCGCTGGATCGCGCCGTCGTGGGCCCGCGAATGCATCGCTTCCTGGCGGATGAAACCCTGCACGTCGTCGCGCAGGCGGGCGTCGCTAACCAGCGGCAGGGCCTTGTTGTAGAGGCGGCAGAACCACAGTTCGCCGGAAGGCAGGAGCATGTGCAGGACGTTCATCACCTGGGACGCTTCCGCTTCGCCGGGAACCCAGTGCAGGGGGGTATCGCTGAAGTCGAAGCGGACCTTGCGCTGGACCAGCTTGTGGTGGAATTCGCTCATGGCAGGCTCTCAGGAAGTCAGGTCGAAGCGCGCGAGAAACCGCGTGGCCCAGGGCGCGAAGCGCCATTGCAGGGCGCCGAGGTGCACCTCGCTGCCCACCGAGACCACCGCCTTGTTGCGCTCCACGGCGCGCACCAGCTTTTCCCCGACGGTGTCCGGGCTGAGCCGGCGTCGCTTGTAGAAGCGCTGGATCTTCGCCTGGCGCCGCGCCTGGCGTTCGGCGTCCATGCCGACGAAGCGGGTGGCCTGGACAATGCCGGTATCGACGAAGCCCGGGCACACCGCGGTGACTCCGATCGAACGTCCGGCCAGTTCCGCCCGCAGGCATTCGCTGAGCATCAGTACCGCGGCCTTGCTGGTGGCGTAGGCGGGGTAGTTGCGCGACGGCGCGAAGGCCACGCCGGAGGCGACATTGACCAGGTGCCCCGGCTTGTTCGCCGCGATCATCTGCCGGCCGAACAGGCGGCAGCCGTCGATCACGCTCCACAGGTTGACCCGCAGCAGGCGCTCCCATTCCGCGGGCGAGGTGTCGAGCATCGGTCCGGCCATGCCGATGCCGGCATTGCTGACTACCACATCCGGGACTCCGAGGGTGTCGCGCACCCACTCGGCGAAGGTCTCCATGGCCTGGGTATCGCCGACGTCGACCTGGTAGACATGGGCCGTGGCGCCAAGGGCGCGGGCCAGTTCGGCGCTGCGTTCGGCGGCTTCCAGGTCGAGATCGGCGGCGAGCAGGCTGGCGCCGCGCTCGGCGAAGCTGAGCAGGGTCGAACGGCCGATGCCGCCGCCGGCGCCGGTGACCACCACCAGCTTGCCGCTCATCGAGCGCGCGTCGGGCCGGACCTGGGCGCGTTGCAGGGCCGGCGGCGACTCGCCGGTTTCCTGGGCGTCGATGAACTCGCCGAGCCAGCCGGCCAGTTGCTCCGGCTCGGCCAGCAGTTGCCAATGGCCGACGCTCGCCTCGCGCCGCCACAGGCGTGGCGCCCACAGGCTGAGGTGCTGGAACAGCTGGGCGCCGACGTAACGGTCGCGGGTCGGTACGATCAGTTGCACCGGCACTTCGGTGTGGCGCTTGCGCGGACGGAACAGGCTGCGGATGAAGTTGCCGCGGTACAGCTTGACCCCGTGCCGGCCGTCGCTGGCCTGGGTCGGGTTGACCTGCGGATGGCGGACTCCTTCGGCGTGCTTCAGGAACTGCGGCCAGAGCCGGACCAGGCCGGCGCTCCAGAGCAGCTCGGGTACGACGGGGGTATGGAAGAAGGCGATGTACCAGGAGTGGAGCAACTGGCCGAATACCGCTTTCAGGGCCTTCGGACTGCGCTGCCTGAGGTGTTCGCGCATCCAGAAACCGACATGGTCCAGGCAGGGCCCGGAGATCGAGGTATAGGACGCGATCAGCGGTCGGCACTGCGGATCGGTGACGCTTTCCCAGGTCTGGATCGAGCCCCAGTCATGGGCCAGCAGGTGTACCGGGCGGTCCGGGCTGGTGGCGCGGATCACCGCCTGCAGGTCTTCGCTGAGCCGCTGCAGGTGGTAGTCGCGGCTCCAGCGTGGCTTGTCCGAAGCGCCGGCGCCACGCACGTCGTAGGCGACGATGCGGTAGCGCCCGGCCAGTTGGCGGATCAGCGGCAGCCAGGTCTCGTGGTTGTCCGGGTAGCCATGCACCATCAGCAGCGTCGGCTTGCCGTTGTCCGGCGCGCCCCAGCAATGAACCGCCAGGCGCACGTCGCCGGATTGCACGAACAGGCGTTCCGGCTGCAGGTCGGGGAGGGCGAGGAGCGCGTTCATGCGGCCTCCCGTGCTTGCGGCAGCAGGCCGCGCGCCTGCCAGCGGCGGACGTGCGGCAGGTCGTCGTCGAGCCAGTAGGCGTCGTCTTCGGTGACCACCAGCAGTTCTTCGAACTTGGCGCCCACCCCGCGTAGCCCCAGGTGCGGTTCCACCGCCCAGAGACCGGGCGTCGGCGGGTGCTCGGAGCGCTTGCCGCTGGACCACAGCGGCGACCAGCCTTCGCGCTTGCCGGTGACCAGCGCGTTGCGCGTCAGGGTGTACAGGTTGCGCACGCCGAAGCGCGCCACCGAGGGACCGCGGCGGTTGCCGAGCTTTTCCACGCGATGGGCGAGCACTTCGAAGGGATAGGCCTTGTGCCGTGGCAGGGTGCCCTGGATCACGCAGAGCCGGTCGACCGCCTGGCTGATTTCGGCCAGGGGGCGCCGTTCGCGGACCAGGTCAAGGATGGTGCGTCGGTGTATCAGCAGGTCGTCCATCAGCCGCTCCTGCAACAGGTTGTGGCCTAGTGCGCCGGAGTAGCCGACATCGGCGGTATAGGCGCCGAGGGTCGGCGCGCAGTCGAGGATGAACGGCATGCCTTCCTCCAGGCGCTGCTTGCCGGGGTAGAAGGCCAGGTTGAAGCCACCGAGATGACGCAGGCCGTCGAAGCCCTTGAACGAGGTGCGGCTGCCGAACCAGGCGAAGGGCTGGTGGAACCAGTCGTCGACGCCATGATCCTGCAGCCAGGTCTTCATCAGCGCCGCGGCTTCCCTCTCGCTGATGCCGGCGCGCAGTTCGCCGTGGATGGTTTCGCAGCAGGTATAGGCCAGTCGCTGGACCTGGCGGAAGTGATCGAGATCGTCGGGAGTGGGTACCCAGGCGCCTTGGGACATGGCTCTCTCCAGGCTGGCTTGTCGTTATTGTGACATTGATTGATGTCATGGTTGATGCTGGCCCATAAGCAGGCGTTGCGCCAGCCCTGGGAAGTCTCTTCACGCCGGTGTTACGGCACTTGCTACCGGCGCCGGAAGGCCCGGGGCAGAAGGCTCGGGACGTTTCCCCCGGGTTTTGGCGGTGGTGCCGGAGAAGCGGCTGACCGACGAGTCCAGTCTTTGGTTGGCGCCCGCGCATCCGGACGCCGGCAAAGAGCGTTGCGCCCCCGGAGGTTGTGGCCGTTCGGCGGGCCTCGTTATGATCCGCCTCCATGAGCACACCCCTGACCCTTCTGCAGCGCCTGCTGCAACGTGGCGAGCAGCCGTCCGCCGAGGATGCCCGCGAATACAGCGTCGACGAACTGGCTCGCGCGGCCGGCAGCAGCGTGCGCAACGTACGCGCCTACCAGGACCGCGGCCTGCTGCCGCCGCCGGAGCGGCGCGGCCGGGTCGGCGTGTATTTCGACAGTCATCTCAAGCGCCTGCGGCTGATCAGCCAGTTGCTCGAGCGCGGCTATTCCAGCGCCAACATCAAGGAACTGCTGGAAGCCTGGGAACAGGGCCGCGACCTCGACCATGTGCTCGGCCTGGACCAGGCGATCATCGGCGAGTGGAACCTGGAGACGCCCGGCAGCATCGGCTTCGACGAACTCCAGGCGATCTTCGGCGACGAACTGAACGACCGGGTGATCGACAAGGCCCAGGCGCTGGGCCTGCTGCTGTTCGACGGCGAGCGCATGAAGATCCCCAGTCCACGGCTGTTCCAGGCCGGGCTGGAACTGTACCGCAGCGGCATCCCGCTGGAGGCGCTGCTCGATCAACTCGGCGAGTTGCGCAGCGACACCGAGCATCTGGCGGCGGGGATCGTCCGCCTGATCGTCACCCACCTGGTGGACGACCGCGGCACCGACCTGCTGCCCGGGGCGCCGGACCTGCAGGAGCTGGCCAAGGTGTTCCTGCGCCTGCGCCCGCTGGCGGAACACGTGGTCCAGGTGGAACTGGCGCGCGGCCTCAAGCTGTCGGCCAACGAAATGCTCGGCGAGCGTGTCGGCGAGATGCTGCGCAAGCTGGAAAAGCCTTCCTGACTCTTCTTCAGATCTTCCGCGCCGCCGCCTGGATCTGTTCCCGCAGCCAGGCGCCGGCCGCTTCGCGCTCGGCGTCGCCGCGCCAGATCTGCACATAGTCGAAGCGCGGGATCGCCAGCGGCGGCTCGCAGAGCGCCAGTTCCTCGGGTAGCCGCAACCTTTCGAGGGTGCGTTCGGCGATGGTCAGTACCAGGTCGGTGCCGGCCAGCAGCGCCGGGGCCACGGTGAAGTGCGGCAGGGTCAGCGCCACCTGCCGGCGCAGGCCGCGTTTTTCCAGGGCGCTGTCGACTTCCTCGGCCGGGTTGTCCTGTAGCGAGACGCGCACGTGGCGGGCCGCCAGGTAGCGGTCGAGGGACAGGCCGTCGGGGCGGTCGAACAGGCTGCGCCGACAGACGCAGACGAAACGCTCCTCGAACAGGCGCCTGGCGCGCACGCCCTCCGGAAGCAGGGGGAATACCCCCAGCGCGCAGTCCAGCTGTCCTTCGGCGACCTGCCGGGCGGTTTCCAGGCGCGGTTCCTGGACTATCCCGAAGCTCACCCCGGGCGCCAGCGCCTGTTGCTGGCGCAGCAGCGCCGGCAGCACCACCCAGGCGCCGTAGTCGGACATGCCCAGGCGGAAGTGGCGTCGGCTGCGCACCGGTTCGAAGGTCGGCCCGCCGATCACCCCGCGTACCTGGTCGAGGCTGGCCTGGAGCTTCGGCGCCAGCTCCAGCGCCAGGCTGGTCAACTGCATGCGGCTTTTCACCCGCACCAGCAGTGGATCGCCGAACAGTTCGCGGAGACGCCCGAGGGCGTGGCTGACCGCCGGCTGCGACATGGCCAGGCGCTGCGCCGCGCGGGACACGTGGCGCTCGCTGAGGAGCGCGTCGAGCACCACCAGCAGGTTGAGGTCGATACGGCGTAGGTCATGAATCTGCTGCATGGAAGGTGTACCAACTATCGATTTCCATTCGCGAAGTGGATAGCAAAAACTCTGCTCCAGAGGCAAGCGCCGGAGGAGGAGAATCAGCATGCCCAATTATCTGATGGTACTGATGGCAGTTTCGGTGGGCGGCATGGTGGTGCTGCAGGCCGGCAGCAACGCCTTGCTCGGGCGCCTGCTCGGCCATCCGCTGAGCGCCAGCCTGACTTCGCTGGGCGTCAGCCTCGGGGTGGTCAGCCTGGGCCTGCTGCTGGTGCGGGTGCCGCTGCCGGCTACCGCCAGCCTCGGCGGCGCGCCCTGGTGGAGCTGGCTCGGCGGGCTGTTCGGCGCGGCCTACCTGACGGTGGCGATCCTGGTCGCGCCGCGCCTGGGTGCCGCCACTTTCATCGCGTGCGTGGTGGCCGGGCAGATGCTGGTCTCGGCGCTCTGCGACCAGTTCGGCTGGGCCGGTTTCCCGGTGCGCCGGTTGTCCTGGGAGGGCTATCTCGGCCTGGCGCTGGTGGTGGCGGGGGTATTGCTCCTGCAATGGCGGGGAAGAGCGTGAGGAGAGTGCCGGCGAAGGCTGTCAAGTGGAATCTGGCCTAGACCAAAATCTTGATCTCAAATTGTGATGAAGTTGGCATGAATAGTTGTTGCAAAGCGTGTTGAAACCAAAGCGTCTTTTTCCCTCACTAGCGTCGTCGGGGTTCGAACAGCTTGCTGCCGAGTGAGCCTGCGGGCGTCATGGATGCGCTCGGCAGCCCTGTGCCACACCCTGACCTGGTGAGTCCCCCGATGATTTCGAAAAGCAGAAGAAGCTTCATCCGCCTGGCCGCCGGTACGGTCGGCGCCACCGTCGCCACCAGCATGCTGCCGTCGAGCATCCAGGCGGCCCTGGCGATTCCCGCGCACCGCCGGCATGGCAACCTCAAGGACGTCGAGCACGTGGTGATCCTGATGCAGGAGAACCGCTCCTTCGACCACTATTTCGGCACCCTCAAGGGCGTCCGCGGCTTCGGCGACCGCATGGCGATCCCGCTGCCCGATGGCCAGCGGGTCTGGCACCAGAAGGGCAGCAAGGGCGAGATCCTGCCCTACCACTTCGACACCAGCACCACCAGCGCCCAGCGCGTCGACGGCACCCCGCACACCTGGCCGGACGCCCAGCAGGCCTGGAACGAAGGGCGCATGGACAAGTGGCTGCCGGCCAAGACCGAGCGTTCCCTGGGCTACTACAAGGAGCAGGACATCGCCTTCCAGTTCGCGATGGCCAACGCCTTCACCATCTGCGACGCCTATCACTGCTCGTTCCAGGGCGGCACCAACCCCAACCGGCTGTTCCTCTGGACCGGCACCAACGACCCGCTCGGCCAGCACGGTGGTCCGGTAACCACCAACGACCACGACAGCAACGGCCCGGTGGAGCAGGGCTACACCTGGACCACCTATCCCGAGCGCCTGCAGGCTGCCGGCATCACCTGGCGGGTCTACCAGGACATGGCCGACAACTTCTCCGACAACCCGCTGATCGGCTTCCGCCAGTACCGCGCCGCGGCGCCTGACTCGCCGCTGATCGTCAACGGCCTGAGCACCTGGAAGCTCGATGCGCTGAAGCGCGACGTGCTGGCCAACAGCCTGCCGCAGGTGTCCTGGATCGTCGCCCCGGCCAAGTACTCCGAACACCCCGGCCCGTCCAGCCCGATCTGGGGGGCCGAGTACACTTCCTGGGTACTCGACGCGCTGACCGCCAACCCGGAGGTCTGGAGCAAGACCGCGCTGCTGGTGATGTTCGACGAGAACGACGGCTTCTTCGACCACGTCGCCCCGCCGGCCGCGCCGAGCCTGAACAAGGACGGCACGCTGCGCGGCAAGACCACCGCCGACGCCACCCTCGAATGGCACACCAAGGGCGATATCCGTTATCGCAACCAGCCCTACGGCCTCGGCCCGCGGGTGCCGATGTACGTGATCTCGCCGTGGAGCAAGGGCGGCTGGGTCAACTCCCAGGTGTTCGACCACACCTCGGTGATCCGCTTCCTGGAGCAGCGCTTCGGGGTCATGGAGCCGAATATCAGTCCCTGGCGTCGTGCCGTCTGCGGCGACCTGACCTCGGCGTTCAACTTCGCCAACCCGAACAACGAGCCGTTCCCCGAACTGCCCGACACCAGCCAGGCCGACGCCATCGTCGCCAGCCAGATCAAGCTGCCGAAGCCGAAGCCGCCGGCGGTGGCCGCCATGCCCAAGCAGGAAATGGGCATCCGTCCGGCCCGCGCCTTGCCCTACGAGCTGGGCGTGCATGCGCGCTACCGCAGCGGCGGAGATGCGCTGAGCCTGACCTTCGCCAACACCGGCAAGGCCGGCGCGGTGTTCCAGGTGTTCGACCTGCTCGACAGCGAGAGCCCGCCGAAACGCTACACCGTCGGCGCGCGCAAGCGCCTGCACGACAGCTTCCAGGGCGACGCCAGCGGCGACTACCACCTGGAAGTGCACGGTCCGAACGGTTTCCTCCGGGTCTTTCGCGGCAACCTGCGGCGCGACCTGGCGGAGCGCAAGGCGCCGCTGCCGGAAGTGCGGATCGACTACGAGCCGCTGTTCGGCAACCTGCGCGTGCAACTGATCAACCGTGGCCGCCATCCGGTCAAGCTGACGGTCAAGGACAACGTCTATCGCCAGGGCGAGCGGCGTACCGTCAACGTGCCGCCGGGACAGCGCCGGGAAGTCCGCTATTCGCTGCGCAGCAGCGGCAACTGGTACGACTTCAGCGTCAGCGCGCAGGGGGCGGACAGCTTCCTGCGGCGTTTCAGCGGTCGCATGGAAGATGGTCGCTCCGGCTTCAGCGACCCGGGCATGGGCCTGGGCACGCTGACCTTCTGACCCGGACGGCCGCGCCGGCTCCCTGCAATGGGGCGGCCGGCGCGGACGGCCTGCGCCCTAGTCGAGGGGAACCGGGTAGAGGGTATTGAGGATCCACTTGCCGTCCTTCAGGACGAAACCGTACGAAATCTCCTTGGCCATGTACGTATCCCAGCGCGTGCAGGCGCCCTGGCCGTCGGCCTGCTTGCAGGAGTAGGCATCGATCTTGCCCATGTGCAGCTTCTCCAGGGAAACCACCTGGAACTTGCTGTTGCCGCTGCAGGCCACCGGATTGTCGATGTATCCGTACTGGCGCCAGGCCGCGTCGTAGTTGCCTCTCGACTTGAACAGGGTCTTGTCTTTCTGCGACGAGCCGGACGGCGGCGTCATCCCGTAGATGTGCTGGGTCACGTGGCCGCCCATCGAGGTATTGCGCGTGGCGTCGGCGCTTTGCTGCACGCTGGTGATGTCGCGGCAGGCGGCGGCGTTGGCCGAGGAGGCCAGCAGCAGAAGGGCGGAGAAACCCAGGCCGGCGACGCACTGGCGTGCGTCGGGGCGGGGCAGTGAAAAGCGGTTCATCGGCGGCTCCTGTGAGATGGATTGCTTATGAAGGAACGCCGCCGCGCAGTTTTCGTGAAGATGCCTCAGTCGCGATAGCGTGGTGGCGGCGCGTAGCCGCCGCCGTTCCGGGCGTCGGCGGGAAATGCCTGCGGTCCGTCGGCCGGCGCCTCGCGACCGCTGGCCGGAGCGTCCAGCTCGAACAGGGCCACGCCGATCACGCCGAGGTTGCGGCTGTCGCCGGCCGCGCTGTTGCTGGCGTAGGCATCGTCGGGGCTGGCGAAGCGGAACGCCGCGACTTCCCGTTCGTTCTTGCGGAAGCCCTCGATCACCAGGCTCTCGCCCGGTTCCAGCACATAGCCGCGGTTCTTCAGGCTGCCCGGCTGGCCGTTGAGCACGTCCAGGCCGTCTACCGTGGAGACCACCTCGTAGGTCGCGTTGCCGAGGTTGTTCAGCCACAGTCGGTAGCGCTGG
The DNA here is from genome assembly GCF_056782835.1 of Pseudomonas sp. 20-5. Classification (NCBI taxonomy): domain Bacteria; kingdom Pseudomonadati; phylum Pseudomonadota; class Gammaproteobacteria; order Pseudomonadales; family Pseudomonadaceae; genus Pseudomonas; species Pseudomonas sp. 20-5. The sequence goes on from NZ_CM165584.1 coordinate 1,785,311, forward strand.
CCTTCACGACCCTGCAATTGCAGGGTGCTGCGGTGCTGCACGAGGTCGAACTTGCCGCCATCCTCGTCGAGTACGGCGAAGCCCACCCTGCCCTTGGCCAGGGGCAGTTCCTTGATGGCACGTCCATCGAAGCGGCTCGCGCTGTAGAACACCTGGCGGCGATCGACCGGTTGCTCCGATAGACGTCGCAGGGCCACCGAGGTGACCGGCGAGGCGACGCCTTCGCCCCATTGGGTGCCGAGCCGCTGCTCGGTCGGCGCGCCGGCCTGCTGTTGGGGCAGGCTGCAGCCGCCGAGGGCCAGCAGGCCCAGCAGTAATGCGGATAGCAGTGGTTTGCGCATGGTTCCTTCCTCTCCCTGGACACCTGGAGGCGGGGTGCCTCCCTGATGGCTCCGAGCACCGATGATGCCCGATCTTCGGCGGGCTTCGTAAATTTCCTCGAACGGGCGCGGCGGCGCGTCTTCCTATTGGCTGACCCAGCGCTGCCGCGCCCAGGCGCTCAGGCTGTCGACCCCGAGCACCAGGACCAGCATGGCCAGGATCACCGTGGCGGCCTGGGCCTGCTGGAACAGGCTCAGGCTGAAATAGAGCATCTGCCCGAGCCCGCCGGCACCGACGAAGCCGAGCACGCTGGCCATGCGGATATTGTTCTCCCAGCGGTACAGGGTATAGGCCACCAGTTGCGGCCAGACCCCCGGCAGGGTGCCATAGGCGAATGCCGCGAGGCGTCCGCTGCCGGCCAGGCGCAAGGCCTCGGCGGGCTGCGCCGGGGTGTTCTCCAGGGCTTCGGCGAACAGCCGGCCGAGCACGCCGCCGGTGTGCAGCGCCAGGGCGAGGGTCCCGGCGTTCGGCCCGAGCCCGGCCGCCAGCACCATCAGCGCGCCCCAGACCAGCTCCGGCACCGCGCGCAGCGCATTGAGCAGGAGTCGCGCCAGGCTCTGCGCCGGCACGCCGAAGCGACCTGCCGCCGGCAGCGCGAAGAGCAGGCCGAGCAGCGCCGCCAGCAGGGTGCCGATGGCCGACATGGCCAGGGTTTCCAGCAGCCCCCGGCCAATCGCCCGCAGGTGCGGAGCGGACAGGTCGGGCGGGAAGAACTCGCTGGCGTAGGCGGCCATCTGGCCCCGTCCCTTGCCGCTGAAAAGACCTGCGGTGTCCATGTCCAGATAGGCGAACGAGGCGCCCACCGCGGCCACCACCAGCAGCGGCCAGAGCAGCAGGCGCCAGGTCCGGCTCATGCCAGCCTCCCGCGCAGGAAGCGGCTCAGCAGGTCGGCGAGGAGGACCAGCAGGAGGAAGGTCAGCAGGATGCTGGCAACCTCGCCGCCGGCGAACATCCGCAGCGACAGGTCGATCTGCTGGCCGAGGCCGCCGGCGCCGACGAAGCCCATCACCACCGAAGCACGGATCGCGCACTCCCAGCGATAGACAGTGTAGGAAATCATTTCCCCGGCGGCGTTCGGCAGCACCCCGTAGGCGAACGCCGCCAGCCGCGATCCGCCGCCCAGCAGCAGGGCGCGGGTGGGGCGCGGATCCACCGACTCGAAGATTTCCGCGTAGACCTTGCCGAGCATGCCGGCATAGGTGATGGCGATGGCCAACACCCCGGCGGTGGGGCCCAGGCCCACGGCGCGGACGAACAGCAGCGCCCAGACGATTTCCGGCACGCTGCGCAGGAGGATCAGCAGGCCGCGCACCGGCCAGCGCAGTGCCCGTGCCCACCAGGCCGGCAGGCCGCCGCGCGGCAGTGCCGAGAGCGACAGGGCGCGGGTCGCCAGCAGTGCGGCGGGAAACGCCAGGAGCCAGGCCAGGGCCATGCCGGCGGTGGCGATGGCGAGGGTTTCCAGGGTGGCGCGGCCGAGCAGGGCGAGGAACCCGGGATCGTGTGCCGGCGGCCAGAAGCCGGCGAGGAAACCGCCCATGGTGCGCGCGTTGTCGCCGCTGAACAGGGCGGGGATATCCAGTTCGCTGAGGCGCAGCCCCGGCCAGAGCAGCAGCAACGCGGCCAGGGTCAGCAGCAGGCGCGGCAGGGCGGCGGGGTCGCGCGGCGGAGAAGCGGCGTTCAGCATCGTGGGATGTGCACCACGGCGGGTTCGCCGGCCGGGCTGGCGCGCTCGGCCTGCAGTTGTTCGTTGGCGTAGAGGGCGTCCAGCGCGGCGCGGTCGACTTCGCCGGCGGGCAGGTCGAAGGCGATGCGTCCGGCGCGCAGCCCGATCACCCGGGGGAAGTGTTGCAGCGCCAGGTCCACCGCGTGCAGGCTGGCCAGCAGGGTGCTGCCGCGCGCGGCGGCCTCGCGGTTGAGCAGGGCCAGGGTATGGCCGGCGAGCACCGGGTCCATGGCCGAGACCGGTTCGTCGGCGAGGATCAGCTCGGCGCGCTGGTAGAGCACCCGGGCGATGCCGACCCGCTGCAACTGGCCGCCGGAAAGCTGGTCGCAGCGCTGGAACAGCTTGTCGCCGAGATCCAGGCGTTGCAGGGCGTCGTGGGCGCCGGCGCGGTCCAGCGGATAGACCAGGCTGACCAGGCTCTTCCATAGCGGCCACTGGCCGAGGCGCCCGGCCAGTACCGCGCTGACCACCCGTTGCCGTGGCGGCAGCGGCGGTGCCTGGTGGACCAGGCCGATGCGCGCGCGCAGGCGTTGGCGGGCGGCGGCGGATAGCGCCCAGGGCTCCTCGCCGAGCAGTTCGACACGGCCGACGCTGGGCCGCCATTGGCTGGCGAGCACCCGCAGCAGGCTGGTCTTGCCGGCGCCGGAAGGTCCGATCAGGGCCACCCGTTCGCCAGCGGCCAGGCGCAGGCGGATGTCGGCAAGGGCGCGTTGGCCGTCGGCGTGGACCAGGTCCACGCCGTCGAGGCTCAGGCTCACTTCAGCAGGCCGGCGGCGCGTGCGGACTCCTCGATGCCCTTGTAGTTGTCCGGATTGGTCTCGATGAAGCGGCTGGCGGCCTGCAGGTCGAGGATCTCCTTGTCGGCCGGTTTCGCCGGGTCGAGGGCGAGGAAGGCCTGCTTGATCTTCTCGGCCAGGGCCGGGTCGAGGTTGCCGCGCACGGTCCAGTTGTAGTCGTAGTAGGTCGGCGTGGTGGCGAAGACCTTGACCTTGGCGGTATCGACCTTGCCGCTGTCCACCAGCTTCTGCCAGACCGAGGCGTTCAGCACGCCGGCGTCGACCTTGCCGGCCTGGACCCAGGCTACGGTGGCGTCGTGGGCGCCGGAGTAGGCGACGCGGGAGAAGAACTGCTCGGGGACGATGCCGTCCTTCTGCATGAAGTAGCGCGGCATCAGGCTGCCCGAGGTGGAGGAGACCGAGCCGAAGGCGAAGGTCTTGCCCTTCAGGTCCTGCAGGGATTTCACCTGGGGATCGGCCGTGATGAATTTGCTGGTGAACTGCTGGTCCTGCTCGCGCTGCACCAGGGGAATGGCGTTGCCGGTCTTCAGCCGCGCCTGGACGAAGGTGAAGCCGCCCAGCCAGGCCATGTCCAGGCGGTCGGCGGCCAGCGCCTCGACCACCCCGGCGTAGTCGGCCACCGGGACGAACTTCACCGGCATGCCGAGTTGCTTCTCCAGATAGGCGCCGAGCGGCTTGAATTTGCGCAGTAGCTCGGTGGGCGCCTCGTCGGGGATCGCCGAGACCTTGAGTTCTTTCAGGGTTTCGGCGTGGGCGAGCGCGGCGGACAGGGACAGGGCGATGCCGGCGGCGAGCGCCAGGGAGCGTTTCAACATGGGAGAGTTCTCCGGTTCAATGGCGGAAAAAACCCGGGGAGTATAGTGGTGCGCGGCCCGCTTGGGCAGCCGTCGCGGCGTTGCTCGCCGGCGCCTCGCGGGTAATATGGCGCTCCCCGTGCCCATTCGCTGCGTATTGGAGTTCGCCATGTCCGCTTCCCTGCCTTCCCTTGCCTTCGCCGGTCTCGGCCTGATGGGCGTGCCCATGTGCCGCCGGCTGCTGGCCGCCGGCTATCCGCTGGCGGTGTGGAACCGTTCGCCGGGCAAACGCGAGTTGCTCGCGGCCGAGGGCGCGAAAGCCGTCGAGGTCCCGGCCGAACTGGCCGCCGACGCGGAAATCCTGATGCTTTGCCTGGCCGATACCGCGGCGGTGCGTGAAGTGGTGTTCGGCGCCGGCGGCATCGTCGAGAACGCCAGGCCCGGGCAGTTGCTGGTGGATTTCTCCAGCGCCGAGCCGGCCGCCACCCGCGAGATGGCCGCCGAGCTGGAGGCGCGCTGCGGCGTGCGCTGGGTCGACGCGCCGGTCTCCGGCGGCACGCCGGGCGCGGAAAGCGGCAGCCTGGCGATCATGGCCGGCGGACGCGCAGCGGATATCGAACGCCTGCGGCCGGTCCTCTCCCGGCTTGGCCAGCGCCTGACGCGCATGGGCGAGGTGGGCGCCGGGCAGGTGACCAAGGTCTGCAACCAGATGATCGTTGCCTGCAACGCCCTGGTGATCGCCGAAGTGGTGGCGCTGGCGGAGCGGGCCGGGGTCGACGCCAGCCTGGTCGCTCCGGCGCTGGCGGGCGGCTTCGCCGACTCGAAGCCGTTGCAGATCCTCGCCCCGCAAATGGCCGAGAGCCGTTACGAGCCGGTCAAGTGGCACGTACGGACCCTGCTCAAGGATCTCGATACCGCGGTGAAGCTGTCCCGCGAGCAAGGCGCGGCCACCCCGATGAGCGGGTTGGCCGCGCAGTTGATGCGTCTGCACGGCAGCCAGGGCTATCTCGAACGCGATCCGGCGACCCTGGTGGAGCAATACCGGACCGCCGTCGAGTGAACCTCAGGCCTGGTTCAGGCTGCGCAGCGGCGGCGCGGCGTCGAAGCGGTAGGCGCGGAGGAACTCTTCCAGGGCCGCCAGCGGCAGCGGCCGGCTGAACAGGTAGCCCTGCACCAGCTCGCAATGGTTCTCCCGCAGGAACGCCAGTTGCTGCGGAGTCTCCACGCCCTCGGCGACGACTTTCAGATGGAGCTTCTGGGCCATCGCGATGATCGCCTGGGCGATTTCCATGTCCCGCTGCGAGGCGGGGATGTCCATGATGAACGAGCGATCCACCTTCAGCGCGTCCAGCGGCAGGCGCCGCAGGTAGGCGAGCGACGAATAGCCGGTGCCGAAGTCGTCGATCGACAGGCTGACGCCCAGCTCGCGGAGGCGTTCGAGCAGCGGGATGGTCTGGTCGATGTTGTACATCAGCGCGTCCTCGGTCACCTCCAGTTCGAGGAAGCACGCCGCCAGCCCGGCCTGCTCCAGCGCATGACGGACTTCGTCGACCAGGCTGGCCCGGCCGAGATTGCTGGCGCAGCAGTTGACCGCCACCCGCAGCCGTTCGTGGCCGGCCAGGTGCAGGCTGCGCAGGTCGCGGCAGGCGCGTCGCAGCACCCAGTCGTCGAGCTGGTCGATCATGCCGTTGGCTTCGGCCAGGCCGATGAATCGGTCCGGACCGAGCAGGCCCTGGGTCGGATGGCGCCAGCGCACCAATGCCTCCAACTGGTGTACCTCGCCGTCGGCGAGGGCGAGGATCGGCTGGTAGTGCAGCTCCAGTTGGTCGTCGCGCAGGGCCTGGCGCAGTTCCTCCTCCATCTGCAGTTCCTGGGTCGCCCGCACCAGCAGTTGCCGGCTGAAGAACTGCGCGTTGTTGCGCCCGCAGGCCTTGGACTGGTGCAGGGCCAGGCCGGCGTTCTTCAGCAGCTCCTCGCACTGCTCGCCGTCGTTCGGGTAGAGGCTGACGCCGACGCTGGCGGTCATCACCAGGGTGCGCCCGTCCAGGGCGATGGGTTCCTTCATCTTCTGCATCAGGCGTTGCGAGAGGATGTGCGCCTCGTGGTCCTGGGTGAGGTCGGCGAGCACGCAGAACTCGTCGCCGGCGAAGCGCGCCACCACGTCGCTATCGCGCAACACGCTGCGGATGCGTTCGGAGACGATCTTCAGCAGTTGGTCGCCAGAGTCGTGGCCGAGGGAATCGTTGATCCGCTTGAAGTGATCGAGGTCGAGGAACATCACCGCCAGGCCCTTGCCTCTCAGGCGACAATTCTCCAGGTGCTGGACGAACACTTCGTTGAATGCCGTGCGGTTCTGCAGGCCGGTCAGGCTGTCGTAGCGAGCCATCTGGCGCAGCGAGGCGTGGGCGTGGTCGAGCTGGTTGAGCAGGGCGTTGACCCGGCTGTTTTCGCTGAGCCGGCGCTCCCGTTGTTTCTCCGACCATGCGGCCCAGATGCCGCAGGCGGCGATGGCGCTGGCGAGCACTCCGGTGAGCCAGCCCAGGCGCAGCGAGTCGGCGCTGGCTTGCAGTTCCAGCGGCGTGCCGGCGGGTACGCTGAGCACCAGCGCGGCCATCCCGGTGAAATGCATGGCGGCGATGGCGCCGGCCAGCAGCAGGCTGGCGATCAGTTTCATGTAGCGGTAGCGCGCGCTGCGCCGGCCGCGCAGGTAGGGGACCGCGGCGAGGGCGGTGAAGGCGGCGCCGATGGCGATCAGTACCGAAAGGGCGAACAGCGATGGCTGGTAGTACTGGGTGGCCACCGAGCGCATCGCCGCCATCCCGGTGTAGTGCATGGCAGCGATGCCCAGGCCGATGCAGCAGGCGGCGAGCAGGCAGGGCAGCAGGCCGAAGCGCGGGCGGGCGGTCATGTACATCGCCAGGTACGAGGCGGCGACGGCGATCAGCAGCGACAGGCCGGTGATCGGCAGGTCGTAGCGCAGGGCGATCGGCGCGTGGAACGCGAGCATGGCGACGAAATGCGTGGCCCAGATGCCGCTGCCCAGGCAGAACGCCCCGATCCATTGCCAGAGGCGCGGGTGGCTCAGGCTGTTGCCGACCCGCTCGACCATGTCCAGTGCCGTGTACCCGGCGAGGCAGGCGACGAGGAAGGCGAGCGCCACCAGCGATGGCGAATAGGTGCAGTTCTGCAGCACGTAGCCGTCGACGGGAGACTCTCCGAGGAAGCGCAGGCCTTGCCAATCCATAGCGGTGTCTCCCTGGACACGGAAAACCCGCGGACGGCGCGGGTGCGGGCTGGGGGTGGCATTGTGCTTCCAGTATAGATAGCGGGAGCCACCTGCAAGGTCGGCATGGAAGGAAGTCGCTGGCCGCCGACATACGGCCGGTTTCGGCATTTTCCCGGGGAGAAAAGGCATAGCTGAGCTTGTTCCGGCTCCATCGCCACGGGCATGATCGCTGCGCCCGCGAGGGCTCGCGAGGCTTCACGAAATTTTGACCAGGCGCCCGATAGAGTTCGGGCGCCCCGCCACGGGGGGGGGCGGCGGTCCGTTACGTTTCAGGAGTTGCTTCAATGGGTGGGGGTATCAAGCGTTTCTTGCCGGCTATCGGTTCGACCCGGCTGGTGATGCTGTTCGCGCTGGTTCTGGTGGTGTTCTACAACGCGGCGACCTGGAAGGCCCTGCATGGCCTGGTGCCGCTGCAAGGCTTGAAGGGCTTCGCGTTCTTCGCCTCGTTCGCGGCGTTCCTGTGGGCCGCCTTCACGCTCCTGCTGACCCTGGTTTCCTTCCGCCCGCTGCTCAAGCCGGCCTTGACCCTGGTCGCCCTGTGCTCGGCCGGCGCGACCTACTTCATGGGCAGCTACGGCATCAGCATCGACACGGTGATGGTGCAGAACGTCTTCGAGACCAACGCCACCGAGGCCGGCGACCTGGTCAACCCGACCCTGCTCGGCTATCTGCTGTTGCTCGGTGTCCTGCCTTCGCTGCTGATCTGGCTCTGGCCGGTACGCTACCGGCCGTTCTTCCGCGGCCTGCTGAACAAGATCCTGACGCTGCTCGGCTGCCTGCTGATCGTCGCGGTAATGGTAGGCAGCTTCTATTCCACCTACGCCCCGATCTTCCGCGAGGAAGACAAGCTGACCCACTTCATCAACCCGACCAACTACATCTACGCGGTGGGCAAGTACGCCAAGCAGCGCCTGGTGATCAAGGAACACCTGGTGGTCGAGCCGATCGGCCTGGACGCCCGCCAGGCGCCGGCTGCGCTGCAGCGACAGAAGAAATCGCTGCTGGTGTTGGTGGTCGGCGAGACCGCCCGTGCCGATCATTTCTCGCTGAACGGCTACGCCCGCGAGACCAACCCGGAGCTGAGCAAGCAGGACATCGTCAACTTCACCCAGGTCCGTTCCTGCGGCACTTCCACCGCGGTCTCGGTGCCCTGCATGTTCTCCCAGTACCCGCGCGAGGACTACAGCGACAAGAAGGCCAAGACCCACGAAGGCCTGCTGGACATTCTCCAGCGTGCCGGCGTGCAGGTGTTGTGGCTGGAGAACAACAGCGACTGCAAGGGCACCTGCCTGCGGGTGCCCAACCGGGACATCCCGAAGACCCAGCCGAGTCCGTTCTGCGACGGCAAGAACTGCCTGGACGAGTCGCTGCTGGTAGGCCTGCAGGAGTACATCGACGGGCTGCAGGACGACGCCATCATCGTCCTGCACTCCGATGGCAGCCACGGTCCCGAGTACTACGAGCGCTACCCGAAGGAGATGGAGCGCTTCCAGCCGGTATGCCGGACCAACCAGCTCGGCAGTTGCAGCAAGGAAGAGCTGGTGAACGTCTACGACAACACCATCCTCTATACCGACCACTTCCTGACGAAGGTGATCGAATTGCTCAAGCGGAATGCCGACAAGCGCGATACGGCGATGATCTACGTGTCCGACCACGGCGAGTCGCTGGGCGAGAATGGCGTCTACCTGCACGCGGCGCCCTATTCGATCGCGCCCCAGGCGCAGATCCACGTGCCGATGGTCATGTGGTTCGCCCCGCAGGCGCTGGGCAACTGGGGCATCCAGCGCAGTTGCCTGGACGGCAAGCGCGACGACAAGGACCTGAGCCACGACAACCTGTTCCACTCGGTGCTCGGCCTGCTGGACGTACAGACTTCGTTGTACCAGCCGGCGCTGGACATCTTCGCCAGTTGCCGCGCGCCCAGGGCAGCCCAGTGAGCGACGGGGGCTGAAAGAAAAAAGGCCGTGGAGGATTCCCCCCACGGCCTTTTTCGTCGGCTTTCGCCTTATTTGTCGCGGACCAGCAGGACCGGACGCGAAGCCACGCGGATCAGGCCTTCCGCCACGCTGCCGAGCATCAGGCGGCGCATGCCGCGACGACCATGGGTGCCCATGACCACCACGTCGGCATCGCTGGCCTGGGCCTCGAGCTCGATGCGCTCGGCGATTTCCTCGCTGGCGCGCTCCTGGCAGACGCGATCGAAGGTGGCGCCTTCGACGTTGCTCGCCTCGACCTTCTCGCGGGCCTTGGCCAGGACGTCATCGGCGGCTTTCAGCGCGGCTTCGCGCAGCGGCTCGGGGTTGTAGTACACCGCGTAGTCGGGAAGGTGGCGCAGCGGGCTGTCGACGATGGTGATGACGCGCAGCTTGCCGCCGCTGAGGCCGGCCAGCTTGATGGCCTCTTCCAGGGCGCGGTCGGAGACCGGGCTGCCGTCCACGGCTACCAGAATGCGATCGTACATAAGGTGTCCCTCCAGAGTGAGTGTCCGCCCGCCGGGCGTTCTTGAAACTTCAAGGACACTGTAGACCCTCGCGGCCGGCGGACCTTTGCCGGAGGTCAATAAGTCGCAGGGCGACCGTCGCGATTCCGCTGCGACGCCCGGCTCGCGGCCCGGCGGGGGCCGGGGAACGGGGCGAACGGTCGCCGCGCGGCCATCCGCCGTTGCGGCCTTCGCTGGAAATGAAATGAAAGAAGCCATGGGGGATGCCCATGGCTTCTCGTTTCGCGCAGCCGTTGCCGGGCGTCAGCCGGCGACCAGGATGCGGATCGCCTCGAGGCGCAGGGAGGCCTTGTCGAGCAGGGCCAGGCCTTCCTCGCGCTGGGTGCGCAGGCTGTCCAGCTCGCTGTCGCGGACGCTCGGGTTGACCGCCTTGAGCGCGGTCAGGCGCGCCAGTTCCTCGTCCATGGCGGCGGCGAACTGCTGCTTGGCCCTGGCCACGCGTTCCTCGTGGCGCGGGACGATCTTGCCCTCGGCCACGTCGAACTGCTTGGCCAGCACATCGCGCTGGGCCTGGACGAACTTGTTGGCGCTGACCCGTGGCACGCTTTCCAGCTGGTCGTTGAGGGTTTCCAGGGACACCCGGCCGGCCAGGTCGTTGCCGTTGGCGTCGAGCAGGCAGCGCAGGGCCTGCGGCGGCAGCCAGCGGCCGAGCTGGAGGGCGCGCGGTGCCACGGCCTCGCTGACGAACAGGAGTTCGAGCAGCACGGTGCCAGGCTTCAGCGCCTTGTTCTTGATCAGCGCCACCGAGGTGTTGCCCATCGAGCCGGACAGCACCAGGTCCATGCCGCCCTGAACCATCGGATGTTCCCAGGTGAGGAACTGCATGTCCTCGCGGGCCAGCGCCTGGGCACGGTCGTAGGTGATGGTCACGCCTTCGTCGTCGCCGAGGGGGAAGCCGGCGTCGAGCATCTTCTCGCTTGGCTTGAGGATCAGGGCATTTTCCGAATGGTCTTCGCTGTGGATGCCGTAGGCGTCGAACAGGCGCTCCATGTAGATCGGCAGGGCGAAGTCGTCGTCCTGTTCCTCGATGGCCTCCACCAGCGCCTCGCCTTCGCCGGCGCCGCCGGAGTTCAGCTCGAGCAGGCGGTCGCGACCGCTGTGCAGCTCCGCTTCGAGGGCTTCGCGACGGGCGCGGCCTTCGGCGAGCAGCGCGTCCCAGGCCTTGTCCTCGCCGCCGTCGAGCAGCGGCAGCAGGCGCGGGCCGAACTCGTGTTGCAGGGCGTTGCCGGTGGGGCAGGTATTGAGGAAGGCGTTCAGCGCCTGGTGGTACCACTGAAACAGGCGCTGCTGGGCGCTGTTCTCCAGGTGCGGTACGTGCAACTGGATGGTGTGTCGCTGGCCGATCCGGTCGAGGCGGCCGATGCGCTGCTCGAGCAGGTCCGGGTGGGCCGGCAGGTCGAACAGCACCAGATGGTGGGCGAACTGGAAGTTGCGGCCTTCGCTGCCGATTTCCGAGCAGATCAGCACCTGGGCGCCGAACTCTTCGTCGGCGAAGTAGGCGGCGGCGCGGTCGCGCTCGAGAATGCTCATGCCTTCGTGGAACACCGTGGCGGAGATGCCCGAACGCAGGCGCAGGGCGTCTTCCAGGTCGAGGGCCGTCTCGGCGTGGGCACAGATGACCAGGACCTTGAACTGCTTGAGCATCTTCAGGGTATCGATCAGCCACTCGACGCGCGGGTCGAAGCGCCACCAGCGGTTGTTGTCGTCGCCGTCTTCCCACTGCTGCTGGAAATTCACTTCCGGATACAGGTCCGGGTGTTCGCCGGCCGGCAATTCCTCGTACTGGCTCGGCATCGGCAACGGATAGGCGTGCAGTTCGCGCTGGGGGAAGCCCTGCACGGCGGCACGGGTGTTGCGGAACAGCACGCGACCGGTGCCGTGGCGGTCGAGCAGCTCGCGGACCAGGCGCGAGCGAGCTTCTTCATCGCCGCCCTCGACGCTGGCCAGCAGCTCGTCGCCCTCGCTGCCGAGGAAGCCGTGGATGGCCTTGCGCGCGCCGGCGGAAAGACTGCCGTGGTCGAGCAGTTCCTGCACCGCTTCGGCGACCGGGCGATATTGCTCGCTCTCCCGGCGGAACGCTTCGAGGTCGTGGAAACGATTCGGATCGAGCAGGCGCAGGCGCGCGAAGTGGCTGTCCTGGCCGAGTTGCTCCGGGGTCGCGGTGAGCAACAGGACGCCGGGAATGATCTCCGCCAGTTGCTCGACCAGCGCGTATTCGGCGCTGACCTGGTCCTGGTGCCAGACCAGGTGGTGGGCTTCGTCGACCACCAGCAGGTCCCAGCCGGCGGCGAACAGGGCGTCCTGGGCGCGTTCGTCTTCCTTCAGCCACTCCAGGGCGACCAGGGCCAACTGGGTGTCCTCGAAGGGATTGCTGGCATCGCTTTCGGCGAAGCGCTCCTTGTCGAACAGGGCCACCTGCAGGTTGAAGCGCCGGCGCATCTCCACCAGCCACTGGTGCTGGAGGTTTTCCGGGACCAGGATCAGCACCCGCCCGGCGCGGCCGGAGAGCAACTGGCGATGGATGATCAGGCCGGCCTCGATGGTCTTGCCCAGGCCCACTTCGTCGGCCAGCAGGACGCGCGGCGCCATGCGGTCGGCGACTTCGCGGGCGATGTGCAACTGGTGGGCGATCGGCTGGGCGCGGGCGCCGCCGAGGCCCCAGAGCGAGGACTGGAGCAGTTGGCTGCGGCGTTCGAGAGTGTGGTAGCGCAGGGAGAACCAGGGCAGGGGATCGATCTGTCCGGCGAACAGACGGTCGCTGGCGAGGCGGAACTGGATGAAGTTGGAGAGCTGGGTTTCCGGCAGGGTGCGCTGCTCGTTCTGCGCGGTGAGGCCGTGGTACACCAATAGGCCTTCGCTTTCCTCGACCTCGCGGACGGTCATCTTCCAGCCTTCGAAGTGCGTCACTTCATCGCCGGGGGCGAAGCGCACGCGGGTCAGCGGCGCATTGCGCAAGGCGTATTGGCGGGTATCGCCGGTCGCCGGATAGAGCACGGTGAGCAGGCGGCCATCCTGGGCCAGGATGGTCCCCAGGCCCAATTCCGCTTCACTGTCGCTGATCCAGCGTTGCCCCGGTTGATACTGCGCCATGTCCACCTCCCAAAAAAGCCGGGTATGGTACCGCAACGCGTGGCGTTGAGCGACGCTTGGCGATGGATTGCGTGTTGCGCCACGGCTTCGTCGGAGAGCCGTCCGTCGGTACGGGAGCGACCGCCTGGCGGCTGGTTCTCAAGTCGAGCGGCGGGTCGACCGATAACCCTTGTAGAAGAACGCCGCAAACCGGCACGCTGCGAGAACCCATGACGCGGCACTACCCAGAGAGGTTGCCTGCATGCTTCCGCCGATCCCCCAGGGCCTGATCCCGGTCACCGTCCAGCAGGACCCGCCCAAACCCCGTCCGGCCACGCCGCCGGTCGCGCCGACCCAGGCTGGCGCGGGCAGCGATGGCGTCGCCTTGCGCCAGGAGCGCGACGAGGAAAGCTGGCTGGAAGAGGAATACCGCCGTCGCCAGCGCCGCCAGGGCGGCGAGGCGCACGCGCGGAGCGACGAGGGGGACGAGGCGCCGGCTGACGAGGCGGGGGAGAGCGCCCAGGCGGACGAGCTGCCGCGCAAGGGACAATTGATCGACATCGAAGTGTAACCCTGGTTTTCCAGGCTTCAGCAGCGGCCTTGCGGCGTAGTAACCTGCGGCCCATGGACCTGTTCGCCGACGCACCCCTGACCCTGCCGGACGCCGACCTGCGCTATCTCCCGCATTGGCTGGATGCGCCGCTGGCGAGCGCCTGGCTGTTGCGCCTGGAACAGGAAACGCCCTGGGAACAGCCGATCCTGCGCATCCATGGCGAGGAGCATCCGACCCCGCGCCTGGTGGCCTGGTACGGCGACCCTGACGCCGCCTACCGTTATTCCGGCCAGGTCCACCGGCCGCTGCCATGGACCGCGTTGCTCGGCGAGATCCGCGAGCGCGTGGAGCGCGAGGTCGGCCAGCGGGTCAACGGCGTGCTGCTGAACTACTACCGCGACGGCCAGGACTCCATGGGCTGGCACAGCGACGACGAGCCAGAGCTGCGCCGCGATCCGCTGGTCGCCTCGCTCAGTCTCGGCGGCAGCCGCCGCTTCGACCTGCGGCGCAAGGGCCAGACCCGCATCGCCCACTCTCTGGAACTGACCCATGGCAGCCTGCTGGTCATGCGCGGCGCAACCCAGCATCATTGGCAACATCAGGTGGCGAAGACCCGCCGCTCCTGCATGCCCCGTTTGAACCTGACCTTCCGCCTGGTGTACCCCCAGCCATGAACGACGACGACAAGGTGATCGACCTCAGCGCCGAGCGCGACAAGCGCATCCACGACGTGCACGAGAAGCGCCTGCAGGAGGTCCGCAAGGCCTTCGAACAGGTGTTGCCGCTGGGCAAGCCGCGGAAGAAGCCGAAAGGCAAGCCGAAGAAGCGCTGAAGCCTCCGCCGCCGCGTTCGCCGGCGGCGCATTCCTGCGGGCAACGTGCGGCGATCGGGCAGGTTTTTCCCGGTTATCTGCGGCGTCCGACCGCATTCTCCCTCCTGCGAAACTTGACCTGGGTCAGTGTCATGCACCTGGCCGAAAAAGCCCGTCCGGGCGATTGATCCAGGTCAATATTGCGCCGCCGCGCCTCGCTAATCTGAGCCCATCGAGCAACACCCAACCGGCAACTGGAGGCCATCAACATGTTCATCGACGAAGTGGTTCTCGCAGGGATTCTTACAGTAGGCCTCATGGTCGCTTTCTTCGGTGGGGTCGGTTACTTCATCTGGAAGGATTCCCATAGCCGCAAAGGCTGATCCTCCCGGATACACAGAGCACGCAAGGCACTTAGGGCGACTTCGGTCGCCCGTTTTTTTTGCGCCTGGAAAAACACCGGCGCAGCGATCGGGATACTACGAATGTCGCTGGACGATATTGTTAGCAGCCTAATAATATAGGCTGCACATATCGCCTCGGCGTTCGCCGGCTATCTATGCTGATGTAGACCCCGTTTCGGAAGACCCTGTGCCCATTCACTGGAAGCCGTTCCTGGCACCCTCGACGCTGGCGCTCAAGTTCGCCATCAAGACGCTCCTGGCCGGCGGCCTGGCGTTGTGGTGCGCCTTTCGCTTCGACCTGGAGCAGCCGCAATGGGCGCTGATGACCGTGCTGATCGTGTCCCAGCCGTTGTCCGGCATGGTGGTGGCGAAGGGCTTGTTCCGCCTGCTCGGCACCCTGGTCGGCACCGCGATGTCGGTGTTGATGATCGCGCTGTTCGCCCAGGCGCCCTGGTTGTTCCTGCTGGCCATCTCGCTCTGGCTGGGGCTCTGCACGGCGGCCTCGACCTCCCTGCGCAACCACGTTTCCTATGCCTTCGTACTTTCCGGCTATACGGTAGCGATCATTGGCCTGCCGGCGGTGGACCAGCCGCTGCTGGTCTTCGAGCAGGCGGTGGCGCGTTGTACCGAGATCTGCCTGGGGATCATCTGCGCCTCGGCGGTCAGTGCGATCCTCTGGCCGCAGCGGGTCGAGCAGAACCTCGACAAGCAGGCCCACGCCACCTGGCTGCTGGGCATGCAGGCCGCGCGCGGCGAGATCGACCCGCGCCAGCGGCAGCCGCAGGGGCTGCTCAACGCGCTGAGCAAGATCGTCGAGGTCGATGCGCAGCGCGACCATGCCTGGTTCGAAGGCGAGCGCGGGCGGCGCCGGGCCGGCGCCCTGGCGTTGCTCTCGCGCGACCTGCTCAGCCTGTTGCGCACCGCGCGCGGCGTGGCCCGGCAACGGGCGCGGCTGAGCGAAGAGGAAGAGCGCCGGGTGGAGCGCTGGCTGGCCGCGCTGGCCAGCGCCCTGGAAGGAACTGATCCGGCGTCGATGCAGGCGCTGCGCGAGGAGTTGGCGCAGGTCGCGGTCGAGCCGCAGTGGAGCAACGACCAGCGTTACCTGCTGACCCGCTGCTCGGTGCTGCTGCTCAAGGCGGTGAATGCCGAGAAGGGCATGCGCGCGGTGGCCAGCGGCGAGGTCGAGGGGCGGGTGGGCAGCGCCGGCACCCTGTCCTGGCACCGCGACCTGCAGATGGCGCTGTTCTACGGCGCGCGTAGCGCCCTGGCGTTGCTCGGGCTGTCGGTCTACTGGATCTATACCGCGTGGCCGGCGGCGTCCGGCGCGATGCTGCTGGCGGCGGTGGTGTGCAGCCTGTTCGCCAACCGCGACAACGCGGTGGCCATCGGCCTGAGCTTCCTGCGCGGCATCGTCTACGCGATCCCGGCGGCGATGCTGGTCAGCCAGTGGCTGCTGCCGCAGTGGAATGGCTTCCCGCTGCTCTGCCTGGCGATGGGCGTGCCGCTGTTCTTCGCCACCCTGGGCATGGCCGTACCGGTTACCGCCGGCACCGCCACCTCGTTCGCGATCCACTTCATCGTCCTGGTCGCGCCGCGCAACCAGATGGACTACAACCTCGCGACCCTGCTGAATTCCGCCCAGGGCGTGCTGATCGGAGTCGGCTTCGCGGTGGTGATCTTCCGCTTGCTGACCTTGCGTCCGGGCTGGCTGACCCGACGCCTGCTGGACGCCACCTGCGTCGATCTCGGCCGCCTCACCCGGCGCCCGCTGGCGCAGGCGGAGAACTGGTTCGGCGGGCGCATGGCCGACCGCCTGTTGCGCCTGGCGCGGCACGCCAACCTGTTGCCGGAGCAGGAGCGGCGGCGTTGGGACGATGGCCTCCTGGCGCTCGACCTGGGTAACGAACTGATCCACCTGCGGGCCTGCCTGGAAGGCGCCCGTGGCGTCCTGCGCAAGGCGCGCGACCGCTTCCTCGGGGAACTGGGCGAACTGCTTGAGGCCGGTCCCGCGGGTCCGCGCAGTGACCGCCTGGAGCGGATCAGCCTGCCGTTGCGCGAAGCCCTGGAGCGTGACGCTCGCCACGACGACGAAGCCAGCCGCCTGGCGCGCGCGGCCCTGGCGCAACTGCTGTTCACCTGGCAGCAGTGGTGCCATCAGGAGGAAAGCCATGAGTCTGCATGAATCGGCCTGGGGCGGCGTCTACCTCAGCCCGCTGTTCGTCTATGCCCTGCTGGCGCTGGCGGCCACCGCCGCGCTGCGGGTGCTGATCCAGAAAACGCCGTTGCGTCGCTGGGTCTGGCACGAGGCGCTGTTCGACTGCGCCCTGTTCATTTTGATGTTGAGTGGCATTACCTGGGCGGCTACGACCTGAATCGTCGCCCCGAGAAGGAGATTCGCATGCGTGCATCGCTTCGCGTCGTCGTCACCCTGCTGGTGGTCGCTGCCGCTGTCCTCGCCGGCATCTGGCTCTGGCGCTACTACATGCTCTCGCCCTGGACCCGCGATGCCCGGGTGCGGGCCGACGTGGTGGTGGTGGCGCCGGACGTATCCGGCTGGGTGACCGACCTGGAGGTCAAGGACAACCAGGTGGTCAAGGTCGGCGACGTGCTGATGCGCATCGACCAGGAACGCTACCAGGCCAACCTGGAGCAGGCCCGCGCCGTCGCCGAGACCCGTCACCAGCAATACCTGTTGCGCCAGAACGAGGCGGCCCGGCGCAGCCGCCTGGGCATCGGCGCGATCAGCGCCGAGGACAAGGAAAACGCCCAGATCAATGCCGCCATCGCTCGCAGCGAGTACCAGGAGGCGCTGGCCCAGGTGAAGATCGCCGAACTCAACCTCAAGCGCAGCGAGCTGCGCGCCGCGCGCAACGGCCAGGTGACCAACCTGCGCCTGGCCCAGGGCAACTACGCCACGGCGGGCCAGGCGGTGATGGCGTTGGTCGACCAGCAGTCCTTCTATGTGGTCGCCTACTTCGAGGAAACCAAGCTGCCCGGCATCCGCGTCGGCATGCGCGCCCAGGTCCGCCTGATGAGCGGCGATCAGCCGATCGACGGCACGGTGGAGAGCATCAGCAGCGGTATCACCGACCGCAACTCGACGCCGGACGGCCAGTTGCTGGCCAATGTCGAGCCGACCTTCAACTGGGTGCGCCTGGCGCAGCGCATTCCGGTGCGCATCCGCCTCGACCAGGTGCCGGCGGATGTCCACCTGAGCGCCGGGATGACCGCCAGCGTCACCGTGCAGGGGGACTGAACGGCAGCGCTTGCGTGGCGCCATCCAGCGTGCTGGCGCCAAGCGCGCAGGCCAGCGCCGCCAGCACCAGGGCGAGGCCGACCCAGGGCGTCGCGGCGACTCCCAGTGCCGCCACCACCAGGCCGCCCAGCGCCGCGCCGAGGCCCACGCCCAGGTGCATGGCCGAGGTGTTCAGGGCGACGCCGGCGGAACCGCTGGCCGGATCGCTGCGCAGCAGGAAGCTCTGCACCACCGGCGAGATCATCCAGCTGATCGCGCTCCAGACCATCAGTACCGGCAGGAACCCGATGCTGCCCAGGCTCAGCGGCACCGCCGCCAGCGCCAGGGCGAAGGCCGCCGGTACCAGACGCAGGGCGCGCCGGTGGCCGAGGCGGTCGGCCAGCCAGCCGCCGATATAGCCGCCGCTCAGCGCTGCCAGGCCGATCAGCAGGAGGATCAGGCTGATCTCGCTGGGCGAGCGAATACCGGCCATGCTCGCCAGGTACGGGGTGAAATAGGCGAACAGGGTGAAGTGCCCGCCGAGCAACAGGATCGATACCAGTTGCGCGAGCCACAGCGCGGGCTGGCGCAACTGCCGCAGGTAGCCTTCGCGGCCTGGCAGGTCGCCGGCCTGGCGTTGCGGCAGGTAGCGCCAGAGCAGCAGGCACAAGGGCAGCGAATAGACCGCGATGCCGGCGAAGATCCAGCGCCAGCCGAACCAGTCGCTGATCTGTACGCCCAGTGGCACGCCGAACACCAGCGAACCGCTGATGCCCATGAAGATCAGGCCGATCGCCCGGCCGCGCTGGGCCGGGGCGGCCAGCTCGGCGGCGAGCAGGCTGGCGAGGACGATCAGCAGCCCGCAACAGGCCGACATTCCCAGGCGAGCCAGGAGCAGGCCGAGATAGCCCGGAGCGAGGGCGGCGAGCGCGTTGCTGAGGGCGAACAGCAGCAGGGTCGCCAGCAGCAGGCGGCGGCGTTCGATGCGCCGGGTCAGCCAGCCGAGCAGCGGTGCGGCGAGGGCGAAGCCGAGGGAGAACAGGGTGGTGAGCTGGCCGGCCAGGCTGATGGAGACCCGCAGGTCTTCGGCCAGGGGCGGCAGGATGCCGATCAGGATGCTTTCCGCCAGGCCGGCGGCGAAGGTGGTCAGGGATAGCAACAGCAAGCGAAGGTCCATGGCGGCTCCGATTCCCGGTAAGGGGTTTCGGGCGGTGGAGTGCCTTCGGTTATCCCTGGTGATTGAGGTAAGACAGCGGACAGGGTAGAGCAGCGCGCGGCGGCCCGGCAAGTCCGCCGGGCCGGATGGCCCGACGATAGGGAAAGCCGCTCAGCCGATGCTGATCGGCGGCAGTTCGGCCAGCTCGACGCTGAGCTTCTCTTCCGGCGCCATGATCTCCGCTTCGCCGTCGACCACCTGCTTGCCTGCCTGGTTGAACACCCGCGTGGCTATGCGCACGCGGTTCTTCGGCAGCTTCTCGAGGACTTCCAGTTCGACCTTCAGGTCGTCGCCGAGCTTGACCGGACGGGTGAAGCGCAGGGTCTGGCCGAGATAGATGGTGCCTGGGCCGGGCAGCACGGTGGCGATCGCCGCGCTGATCAGGGCGCCGCTGAGCATGCCGTGGGCGATGCGTTCCTTGAACTGGGTGGTGGCCGCGTAGGCGGCGTCCAGGTGCACCGGGTTGCGGTCGCCGGAGACTGCGGCGAACAACTGCAGGTCGCGCTCGGCGATGCTGCTGGTGTACTCGGCCTTTTGCCCGACCTCTAGCTCGGCGTAGGGAATGTTCTGGACCTGGCTCATGTTCTCTCCTTTGTCGAATGATCCCGGCGGTGGCGCAGGGCCTGTTCCAGCCAGTCGATCAGGTCTTGGGTGACCGCGTCGCGGTTGCTCTCGTTGAACAGCTCGTGACGGGCCTCGGGATAGGTCTTCAGGGTCACCTGGCGCAGCCCGGCACCGCGCAGGGCGTCGGCCAGGTCGCCCAGGCGCTTGCCCTGGCTGACCGGGTCGCGTTCGCCGCCGATGATCAGCAGCGGCAGGTCGGCATCGATCTGCCGCAGGTGGGTGGGCGGGGTGATATCGGCCAGGCCGCCGAGCAGGTCCACCCACAACTGGTTGCTGCAGCGGAAGCCGCACAGCGGGTCGGCCACGTACCTGTCGACTTCCTGCGGATCGCGACTGAGCCAGTCGAAGGCCGTGCGATTGGGCTTGAACGCCTTGTTGAACGAGCCGAACGAGAGGAAGTCGATCAGCGCGCTCTTGCCCAGCGGCCCCTGGCGCCAGCGCTCGAAGCGGGCGATCAGGCGGGCGATCCGGTAGAGCGCTTGCGGCTGGTAGTTGGAACCGGAAAGGATCGCCCCTTGCAGGCTGCAGCTGTGGTGCAGCAGGTAGGCCATGGAGATGTAGCTGCCCATGCTGTGGCCCAGCAGGAAGATCGGCAGTTCCGGGTGCTGCTGGCGGATATGGTGGTTCAGGCTGGCCAGGTCGCCGACCACCTTGCCCCAGCCGCCCTGGTCGGCGAAGTGGCCCAGCTCGTCGGCTTCGGCGGTCCGGCCGTGGCCGCGCTGGTCGATCGCATAGAAGTGGTAGCCGGCAGCGTTCAGCGCGGCGGCGAGACGCTCGTAGCGACCGGCGTGCTCGGCCATGCCGTGGGACAGCATCACCGCGCCGACGGCCGTTGCGCTCGGCCAGTGGCGGGTGTACAGCGGGGTTTCGTCGCTGGCGGGGAGCCAGTAGGCAGCGGCGGGCATGTTCGTTCCTTGTGCCGGGCGGACGCGTTCCGGCGCATTCTAGCAGCGTACGCGGCTTCGTCCCGGAAAAGCGCCACCCTTGGGCACGGGCCGCTCTGGAATGGCGGGCGGCGAAGAGCGACAGGCTGGAGATTCACACTATCAATAAGGGCAGGAGGAGTATTTGCGCTGTCCGACGCAACTGCTAAGTTGCCCGATGCCCCGCACATGCGGGCCAGACCCGCTCAGGTAAGAGGACAAGAATAAATGCAACCTGAATTCTGGAACGACAAACGCCCGGCCGGCGTACCCGACAGTCTCGACTTCGCCGCCTACCGTTCCGTGGTCGAGGTCTTCGAGCGCTCCTGCAAGAAATTCGCCGACCGCCCGGCCTTCAGCAATCTCGGCGTGACGCTCAGCTACGCCGAACTCGATCGTCTGTCCGCCGCCTTCGCCGCCTACCTGCAGAAACAGACCGATCTCCAGCCCGGCGACCGCATCGCGGTGCAGATGCCCAATGTCCTGCAATATCCCATCGCGGTGTTCGGCGCCTTGCGCGCGGGGCTGGTGGTGGTCAACACCAATCCGCTGTACACCGCCCGCGAAATGCGCCACCAGTTCAAGGACGCCGGCGTGCGTGCGCTGGTCTACCTGAACGTGTTCGGCAAGCTGGTCGAGGAAGTGCTCCCGGATACGCGGATCGAGTACCTGATCGAGGCGCGCATGGGCGACCTGTTGCCGGCGCTGAAGGGTTGGCTGGTGAACAGCGTGGTGAAGTCGGTGAAGAAGATGGTCCCCGATTATCGCTTGCCCCAGGCGCTGCCGTTCAGGCAGGCCTTGAAGCAAGGCCAGGGCCATGCCCTGCAGCCGGTCAGGGTCGGCCTGGAGGATGTCGCCGTGTTGCAGTACACCGGCGGCACCACCGGGGTCTCGAAGGGGGCGATGCTCACCCACGGCAACCTGGTGGCGAACATGCTGCAGGTCCACGCCCAGCTTTCCCAGCTCGGCAAGGATGGCCTGCCGCTGATGAAGGAGGCGCAGGAGGTGATGATCGCGCCGCTGCCGCTCTACCACATCTATGCCTTCACCGCGAACTGCATGTGCATGATGGTCAGCGGCAACCATAACGTGCTGATCACCAACCCGCGCGACATCCCCGGTTTCGTCAAGGAACTGAAGAAGTGGCGTTTCTCCGCGCTGCTCGGCCTCAACACCCTGTTCGTCGCGCTGATGGAGCACCCCGGGTTCAAGGACGTCGATTTCTCCAACCTGAAGCTCACCAACTCCGGCGGCACCGCACTGGTCAGCGCCACCGCCGAGCGCTGGAAGGGCGTCACCGGCTGCACCGTGGTGGAAGGCTATGGCCTCACCGAATGCTCGCCGGTGGTGACCACCAACCCCTACGGCGAGCAGGCACGCCTGGGTACGGTGGGGATACCGGTCGTGGGCACGGCGCTCAAGGTGATCGACGAGCAGGGCAACGAGCTGCCTGTCGGCGAACGTGGCGAACTCTGTGTGAAAGGTCCGCAAGTGATGAAGGGGTACTGGCAGCGTCCCGAGGCCACCGAGGAGATTCTCGATGCCGAAGGCTGGCTGAAGACCGGCGACATCGCGGTGATCGACGAGGACGGCTTCGTGCGCATCGTCGATCGCAAGAAGGACCTGATCCTGGTCTCCGGCTT
Source organism: Pseudomonas sp. 20-5 (assembly GCF_056782835.1). Taxonomy (NCBI): domain Bacteria; kingdom Pseudomonadati; phylum Pseudomonadota; class Gammaproteobacteria; order Pseudomonadales; family Pseudomonadaceae; genus Pseudomonas; species Pseudomonas sp. 20-5. Next base: position 1,807,273 of record NZ_CM165584.1, read on the forward strand.
CAATGTCTACCCCAACGAGATCGAAGACGTGGTGATGGCCCATCCGAAGGTGGCCAGTTGCGCGGCAGTGGGCATTCCCGACGAGAAGTCCGGCGAGGCGGTGAAGCTGTTCGTGGTGGCCCGCGACCCCAGCCTGTCGGTCGAGGAACTCAAGGCCTACTGCAAGGAAAACCTCACCGGATACAAAATTCCGCGACAGATTGTGCTCAAGGATGCATTACCGATGACGCCTGTGGGTAAAATCCTCCGTCGTGAGCTGCGCGAAATCGCCTGATAGCCTTACAAGGCTCTGAAACGGGCATTTGCCGGGGACAGGAAAGACCGTGACCGAGACTAATGTCTCGGTCATTTTTTTGACCGAATGGGTCATGTTTGGTGCTGGTCTGCCTCTGGCAAAGCTGATAATCTCGGCGCGCCTAATAGCCCTGGGTCCAGGGTTAGCGAGCAGATCACAACAAGATGCCGCCATGAGCGGTGAAGATTAGCTGTTGCTTAGGAGTGGGCTTCCATGATCGAAAACTTCTGGAAGGACAAGTACCCAGCGGGTATTGCTGCCGAGATCAATCCCGACCAGTACCCGAACATCCTGTCGGTACTGAAGGAGTCCTGCCAACGTTTTGCCACCAAGCCCGCGTTCACCAACCTGGGCAAGACCCTGACCTACGGCGAGCTGTACAAGCTGTCCGGCGACTTCGCCGCCTACCTGCAGCAGCACACCGATCTCAAGCCCGGCGACCGCATCGCCGTCCAGTTGCCCAACGTCCTGCAATACCCGATCGTGGTCTTCGGCGCCATGCGCGCCGGCCTCATCGTGGTCAACACCAACCCGCTGTACACCGCGCGCGAACTGGAACACCAGTTCAACGACTCCGGCGCCAAGGCGGTGGTCTGCCTGGCCAACATGGCCCACCTGGTCGAGGGCGTACTGCCGAAGACCGGCGTCAAGCAGGTGATCGTCACCGAAGTCGGCGACATCCTGCCGCCGCTGAAGCGCTTCATCGTCAACTTCGTGGTCAAGCACATCAAGAAGATGGTGCCGGCCTACAGCCTGCCGCAAGCCACCAAGCTGACCGACGCGCTGGCCAGGGGCGCCGGCAAGTCGTTCCAGGAAGCCGCGCCGCAGGCCGACGACGTCGCCGTGCTGCAATACACCGGCGGCACCACCGGGGTCGCCAAGGGCGCCATGCTGACCCACCGCAACCTGGTGGCCAACATGTTGCAGTGCAAGGCGCTGATGGGCGCCAACCTCAACGAGGGCTGCGAGATCCTCATCGCGCCGCTACCGCTGTACCACATCTATGCCTTCACCTTCCATTGCATGGCGATGATGCTCACCGGCAACCACAACATCCTGATCACCAACCCGCGCGACCTGCCGTCGATGCTCAAGGACCTCGGCCAGTGGAAGTTCACCGGCTTCGTCGGCCTGAACACCCTGTTCGTCGCCCTGTGCAACAACGAAACCTTCCGCAAGCTGGACTTCTCCGCGCTGAAGCTGACCCTCTCCGGCGGCATGGCGCTGCAACTGGCCACCGCGGAGCGCTGGAAGGAGGTCACCGGCTGCGCCATCTGCGAAGGCTACGGCATGACCGAGACCGCGCCGGTGGTATCGGTCAACCCGTTCCAGAACATCCAGGTCGGCACCATCGGTATCCCGGTGCCCTCGACCCTGTGCAAGGTGATTGGCGACGACGGCCAGGAAGTGCCCCTGGGCGAGCGCGGCGAACTCTGCGTGAAGGGTCCGCAGGTGATGAAGGGCTACTGGCAGCGCCAGGAGGCCACCGACGAGATCCTCGACGCCGATGGTTGGCTGAAGACCGGCGATATCGCGATCATCCAGGAAGACGGCTACATGCGCATCGTCGACCGGAAGAAGGACATGATCCTGGTCTCCGGCTTCAATGTGTATCCGAACGAACTGGAAGACGTGCTGGCGACCCTGCCGGGCGTCCTGCAGTGCGCCGCGATCGGCATCCCCGACGAGAAGTCCGGCGAGTCGATCAAGGTCTTCGTGGTGGTCAAGCCGGGGGCGACCCTGACCAAGGAACAGGTCATGCAGCACATGCATGACAACCTGACCGGCTACAAGCGGCCGAAGGCCGTGGAGTTCCGCGACAGCCTGCCGACCACCAACGTCGGCAAGATCCTGCGCCGCGAACTGCGCGACGAAGAGCTGAAGAAAGCGGGCCAGAAGTAAGTCCGCCGTTGCCTGAAGAAGCCCCGCCGATGCGGGGCTTCTTCGTTGCAGGCAGTCGGTTGCGGGGTGAACGGGCCTGTGCGGACGTGCCGGCAGCGCATCACCTGCCGGAGGAACCCCCCATGGCCCGCCTCGATCCTGCCCTGGCCGAAGAAATACGCCGTCTGCCGATCAGCCGGCGTCTGGAACTGACCCAGGCATTGCTGCATCGCGCCGGCCCCGAGGTGGAGCGCCAATGGCCGCCAGTGGCCGAGGATCGCCTCGCCGACTGCCGAGCGGGCACCGCCGATGCGCTGCCGCTGGCCGAGATGCTCAAGCGACTGGGGCGCTGAGAGGGCCATCGCCCACCAGCAGCGTCGGCCGTATCGCGGCAGCGAGCGTTAACCGGGATTCGTCCTCTTCCGCTCAAATCTGCGACAATTCCGAATATTTTTCGCCTCGGCAGTGGCCGGAGCTTCTCCCGTCCTCCGCGACTGCGGCACGCTCACAGCATTCGAAAAGCCTAGATGACCGACCAGACTCCTTCCCTTGACCAACTCGTCCGGCGCCTCGACCAGGCCCAGATCAGCGACCGCCACCGCTTGCGCCGGCAGCTCCACGAACTGCGCAAGCAGCCCGACGACGCGCGCCTGGCGCAGTGGGTCGAGCGCTTCCAGACCTCCTGCGCCAAGGTCGAGGCGCGGCGCGCCAGCGTTCCGGCGATCCGCTACGACGACAGCCTGCCGATCGCCGCCAAGCGCGACGAGATCAAGGCCGCTATCGCCGCCCACCAGGTGGTGGTGATCGCCGGCGAGACCGGCTCGGGCAAGACCACCCAGTTGCCGAAGATCTGTCTGGAGCTGGGTCGCGGCATCCACGGCCTGATCGGCCATACCCAGCCGCGTCGGCTGGCGGCGCGCAGCGTGGCGACGCGGGTCGCGGAAGAGATCGGTACGCCGCTGGGCGCGCTGGTCGGCTACCAGGTGCGCTTCGAGGACCAGAGCGACGACAGCACCCTGGTCAAGCTGATGACCGACGGCATCCTCCTGGCCGAGACCCAGCATGACCGCTACCTGGAGCGCTACGACACTCTGATCGTCGACGAAGCCCACGAGCGCAGCCTGAACATCGACTTCCTCCTCGGCTACCTGAAGACCCTGTTGCACCGGCGTCCGGACCTGAAGCTGATCATCACCTCGGCGACCATCGACCTGGAGCGTTTCTCCCGGCATTTCGACGGCGCCCCGGTGATCGAGGTTTCCGGCCGCACCTATCCGGTGGAGACCTGGTACCGGCCGCTGGCGGCGGAAACCGACGAGGAGGGCAACCGGGTCGAGGACGACCTGTCGGTGGACCAGGGCATCCTCGCCGCCCTCGACGAGATCGCCGCCCACGAACGCGAGGTCGGCAAGCGGCCCGGCGACGTGCTGGTGTTCCTCCCCGGCGAGCGGGAGATCCGCGACGCCGCGGAGATGCTGCGCAAGGCCAACCTGCGCCACACCGAGGTGCTGCCGCTGTACGCGCGACTGACCCCGGCCGAGCAGCAGAAGATCTTCCAGCCGCGCCCGGGACGCAAGATCGTGCTGTCCACCAACGTCGCGGAAACCTCGCTGACGGTGCCGGGCATCCGTTACGTGATCGACAGCGGCACCGCGCGGATCAGCCGCTACAGCTACCGCGCCAAGGTCCAGCGGCTGCCCATCGAGGCGGTGTCGCAGGCCAGCGCCAACCAGCGCAAGGGCCGTTGCGGACGGGTCGAGCCGGGCATATGCGTGCGTCTCTACAGCGAGGAGGACTTCAACGCGCGTCCGGCCTTCACCGACCCGGAAATCCTCCGCACCAACCTGGCCGCGGTGATCCTGCAGATGCTGCACCTGCGCCTCGGCGACATCGAGGCGTTCCCCTTCATCGAGCCGCCGGACGGCAAGGCGATCAAGGACGGCTTCACCCTTCTGCAGGAACTGTCGGCGGTCAACCGCGAAGGCCAGCTGACCCCGCTGGGGCGCCAACTGGCGCGCCTGCCGATCGACCCGAGGCTGGGCCGCATGCTGCTGGAGGCGGCCCAGCAGGGTAGCCTCGAGGAAGTGTTGACGGTGGCCAGCGCGCTGTCCGTGCAGGACCCGCGCGAGCGTCCGGTGGAGCGGCAGCAGGCCGCCGACCAGGCGCACGCGCAATGGAAGGACCCGGATTCCGACTTCGCCGCGCTGATCAATCTCTGGCGTGGCTTCGAGGAGCAGCGCCAGGCGCTGGGTTCCAATGCCCTGCGCAGCTGGTGCCGGAAGAACTTCCTCAACTACCTGCGCCTGCGTGAGTGGCGCGACGCCCACCGCCAACTGACCCTGATCTGCCGCGAACTGAAGCTGCCGTTCGGGCGTCCGGCCAAGGCCGAGGCGCGCAAGCCGGAGGCGAAGAAAGGCGCGTCGGCCGACAACGAACGCGAGGTACCGGGGATCGATTACGCGGCGGTCCACAAAGCGATCCTGTCCGGCCTGCTCAGCCAGATCGGGCAGAAGGCCGAGGAAGGCGACTACCTCGGCGCTCGCCAGCGACGTTTCTGGATCCATCCGTCCAGCGGCATCGCTCGCAAGCGCCCGCAATGGATCATGGCCGCGGAACTGGTGGAGACCACCAAGCTGTTCGCCCGAATGGTCGCGAAGATCGAGCCGGACTGGCTGGAGCCGCTGGCTGGGCACCTGATCAAGACCAACCACTTCGAGCCGCACTGGGAGAAGCGTCGCGGCCAGGTGGTGGCGTTCGAGCAGGTCACCCTCTACGGCCTCATCGTCATCGGTCGACGTCCGGTGCACTACGGTCCGATCGACCCGCCGGTGGCGCGCGAGCTGTTCATCCGCGAAGGCCTGGTGCGCGGCGAGATCAACAGCCGCGCCAAGTGCCTGAGCGCCAACCGGCAGTTGCTGGAAAAGCTCGACGAGCTGGAAGCCAAGGCACGCCGGCGCGACATCCTGGCTGACGAGGAAACCCTGTTCGCCTATTACGACGCGCGCCTGCCGGCGGATATCTACCAGACCGCCAGTTTCGAGAAATGGTACGCCCGCGAGCGGCAGAACCAGCCGGACCTGCTGCTGATGCGCGAGGAAGACGTGCTGGCCCGCGAAGCCAGCGAAGTCACTGCGGCGCAGTACCCGGATCGCCTGAGCCTGGGCGACCTGCACCTGTCGCTGAGCTACCAGTTCGAGCCCGGCACCGCGCGCGACGGCGTCACCGTGCGGGTACCGGCGCCGCTGCTGCCGCAATTGCCGGCCGAACGCATCGACTGGCTGGTGCCCGGCCTGCTCTACGACAAGGCGGTGGCGTTGGTGCGCAACCTGCCGAAGGCGATCCGCAAGAGCTTCGTGCCGGTACCGGACTTCGTCCGCGCCGCCCTGGAGCGCATCACCTTCGGCGAAGGTTCGCTGCCGCAGGTGCTGGGCCGCGAGCTTCAGCGCATGACCGGCGTGCGGGTAGCCGACGAGGCCTGGGCCGAGGCGGCGACGCAGTTGGACGATCACCTGCGGATGAACATCGAGGTGGTCGACGCCCAGGGCAAGTTCCTCGGCGAGGGCCGCGACCTGGCCGAACTCACCGCGCGTTTCGCCGAAGCCAGCCAGGCGGCGCTGGCGATACCCCAGGCCGACAAGGAACAGCAGCGTCCGGTGGAGGCCAAGGCCTTCGCCAGCGTCGCCGAGAAGGCCCAGCAGAAGGTCGCCGGATTGTCGATGACGGTATACCCGGCGCTGGTGGAGGAGCAGGGCGAGGTCAAGGAAGGGCGCTTCCCGACCCAGGCCGAGGCCGACTACCAACACCGCCGCGCCCTGCAACGACTGCTGTTGCAGCAACTGGCCGAGCCGGCCAAGTACCTGCGCGCCAAGCTGCCGGGGCAGACCGAGATGGGCCTGCTGTACCGCGAGCTGGGACGGGTCGAGGCGCTGGTCGAGGACATCCTCCTGGCCAGTCTCGACAGTTGCGTGCTGCAGGGCGAAAGCCTGCCGCGCGACGGCGCCGCCCTGGCCGCGCTGGCCGAGCGCAAGCGCGCTGCCTGGAACGAGCACGCCGAGCGCCTGGCACGCCTGGTGCTGGATATCCTCAAGCTCTGGCACGGCCTGCAGAAGCGCTTCAAGGGCAAGGTCGAGCTGGCCATGACCGTGCCGCTGAACGACGTCAAGGGCCAACTGGCCAACCTGGTGTATCCGGGGTTCGTCCGCGCCACCCCGCTGGAGTGGTTGAAGGAGTATCCGCGTTACCTCAAGGCCATCGAGCAGCGCCTGGACAAGGTCGCCGGCCAGGTCCAGCGCGACCGGGTGTGGAGCGGCGAGCTGGGCGAACTCTGGGCGCAATACCAGGCGCGCCTCGCCAAGCACGCCCAGGAAGGCAAGCGCGACGCCGAGTTGCAGGTGTATCGCTGGATGCTGGAGGAGTACCGGGTCTCGCTGTTCGCCCAGCAACTGGGAACCCGGCTGCCGGTCTCGGACAAGCGCCTGGCCAAGCAGTGGAGCCAGGTCGAGGGCTAGTTCCAGGGATACCGCGCGAAATGAAAAAGGCGCGCCGGTCGAAACCGGCGCGCCTTTTTCGTTCTGGTCCGATCAGTCGCGCAGGTTCAGTGCGCGACGGATGGTGAAGAACAGGTCGGTCTGGTCGGTCAGGCCGGTGACATTGGCGGCCTGCGGGCCGTAGGCGGCGATGCGCAACTGGGTGCCGGTGTGCTCCTGGGAGCCTTCCTCGGAGTTGCCGTAGCTGATCGCCAGCGGCGCGCCGTCCTTGGTCGTGAGCAGTTGGGTCAGCCCCGGCGCGGCGGTTTCCGGCGGGATGATCTGGCTGGAGTGGGCGTGGTCGGCGGTGACGATCACCAGGGTCTCGCCATCGGCCTTGGCGAAGGCCAGGGCCTTCTGCACGGCTTCGTCGAGGTCGACGGTCTCGCCGATCTGGCCGCACGGATTCGCGGCGTGGTCCTGCTTGTCGATGGACGCGCCCTCGACCTGCAGGAAGAAGCCGTTCGGATTGTCCTTCAGCAGCTCGATGGCCTTGCTGGTCATTTGCGCCAGGGTCGGGATGTCGGCGGTGCGCTTCGGGTTCGCCTCGCAGCTCACCGCCGGCTGGTTCAGGTTGCCGTGGTAGGTGGCGGTCGGACCGAGCCAGCGCACTGGCATGTTGCCCGGCGCGAACAGGCCGATCAGCGGCTGCTTCTGGTTGGCGCGGCGCACGGCTTTCAGCTCGTCGAGGTTCTCGACGATCCGGTAGCCGCGGGCTTCGGCCTGGGCGCGGAGGGTCTTGCCGGCATAGCGGCCAGCCTTGGCGGTTTCCGCGAAGGTCGCGGCGCCGCCGCCGAGAACCACGTCAGGGCGGGTCTTCAGCCACTGCTCGGTGATCGAGCCGGCGCCGCCGTTCTCCAGGGCATTGCTCGGGCACTGCTTGCTGGTGGCCTCGGGACCGTAGCACTTGCGAGCGGTGACGTGGGCGAGCAGGGCGGCGGGGGTGGCGTCCTGCAGCTCGGCGGTGGAGACGTTGCCGGTGGCCTTGCCGTTGAGCTTGGCCAGCTCCAGCAGGTTGCGGTGCGGCTGTTCATGGATATCCACGCCGATCGCGCCGTTGTACGACTTGACCCCGGTGGTCCAGGCGGTGGCGGAGGCGGCGGAATCGGTCACGTAGTCCGGCAGGCCGCTGTCCTTGTGCAGGGAGTAGTGGGTGTACTGACCGGTCAGCGGCAGCGCATCGATACCCTTGAAGTAGCCGCCCGCGCCGCGCGCGTAGTTGCGCGCCACGGTGATCTCGGAGTCACCCATGCCGTCGCCGATCAGCAGGATCACGTTCTTCGCCTTCTTCTTCGACAGCGACTGCTTCAGGGCCTGGGTCAGGTCCTGCTCGACGCGCCGTGCGCCGCCGTACTCGCTGAGTTCGCCACGGGCCTGGCGGTTGAACAGCGACGGATCGTCCTGGCGCGCCTGGGCCGGCAAGGCGCTGCCGAGCACGGCCATGGAGACGGCAAGAGAGAGGGCGAGGGGATAACCTGGGGTCATGACGCATTTCCCTATGTTGAGGAGGTGGCTGTGCGAGACGGCAGGGCCATCCGGCGAGTGCTACGAAAGTAGGGAAGGGTGATGACGGGCTTGTGACAATTTCTTTCGAAGTGTGTGGCGCGCGCGACGCATCACGTCGTGACGAGCGGGGAGCGAGCCGGTATGGTGCGCAGGTCTATTCCGGTTCGTTCAAGGAAAGCCTCCATGAGTCTGCACGGCGTTTACGATTCCCAGAACATCTTCGCCAAGATCATTCGCGGCGAAGCTCCCTGCTACAAGGTCTACGAAGACGAGGACGTGCTCGCCTTCCTCGATCTGTTCCCGCAGTCCTACGGGCATACCCTGGTGATTCCCAAGCACGCCGAGGCGCGCAACCTGCTCGAGATCGATGCGCAGAACCTGGCCAAGGTCATGGCCGTGGTCCAGCGCCTGACCCGCGCCCTGGTCGAGGAGGTGCAGCCGGACGGCGTGCAGGTCGCCCAGTTCAACGGCGCCCCCGCCGGGCAGACGGTCTTCCACATCCATTTCCACGTCATCCCGCGCTTCAGTGGCGAGAATCTCGGCATCCATGCGGCGAAGCAGGGCGACCCGGAAGTGCTCGCACAACTTCAGGAGCGTTTGGCGCAGCGTCTGCAAGGCTGATTGCGCATGGGCCGGCCCGGTTCGGGGGCGGTCCTTCGCTCGTCGGATTTTTCTGAAATATTTTGTTACATACTGTCGAGGGTCAGGCGCGCCGCGGTTTTCCGGCGATGTGCGCAACAATTTGCACAGTTTTTTTGACGTAGCATCCGCGCGATCACGCACTTCGGATCGATCACGGCGAACAGGGACGCCAGCCGTGCAGGTTTTTCGAGCAACAGGGGACAGCGGATGTTCAACCCGGCCAACCAGACCCACTTCAGCCTCAGCCTCGACGGCCTCCGCCATGACCTGCAGGTCCTCGCCTTCAACGGCCACGAAGGCATCAGTCGCCCCTACCGTTTCGAACTCGAACTGGTCGGAGAGCGCGCCGGCCTCGACCTCGAAACGTTCCTCCACCGGCCCGCCTTCCTCTCCTTCACCCCGCAGGGCCAGGGTGTCCACGGCCTGGTCTACGGCGCTGCCCAGGGCGATGCCGGAAAGCGCCTGACCCGCTATCGCCTCACCCTCGTCCCGCATCTGGCCTACCTCGCCCAGCGCAACAACCAGCGGATCTTCCAGCACCTCACGGTGCCGCAGATCGTCGCCCTGATCCTCGAGGAGCACGGCATCCTCGCCGACGCCTACCGCTTCCAGCTCGGCACCCGGTATCCCGAGCGCGAATACTGTGTGCAGTACGACGAAAGCGACCTGCATTTCGTCCAGCGCCTCTGTGCCGAAGAGGGCATCCATTTCCATTTCCGGCACAGCGCCGAGGCGCACCTGCTGGTGTTCGGCGACGACCAGACGGTGTTCCCCCGCCTGGGCCGTCCCACCGCCTACGTGCACGACAGCGGGCTGGTCGCCGACGAACCGGTGATCAAGCGCTTCAGCCTGCGCCTGGCCAGCCGCACCACGCGCACCACTCGCCGCGACTACGACTTCGAGAAGCCGCGGCTGCTGCTGGAGGCCGGCAATCGCCCCGCTGCCGACGCCCCGGCCGAGCCGGACCTGGAGGACTACGACTACCCCGGTCGCTTCGTCGATCGCCAGCGCGGCAAGCTGCTCAGCCAGCGCGCCCTGGAGCGGCACCGCGCCGACCGGCGCCTGGGCGAAGGGGGCAGCGACCAGCCGCTGCTGGTCAGCGGGCATTTCCTGGAGATCGCCGAGCACCCGCGCGCGGAGTGGAACGACCTGTGGCTGCTCAGCGAAATCTTCCACGAAGGCAAGCAGCCGCAGGTGCTGGAAGAGAACGTTACCTCCGACACGTCGGCCAGCACGGACGACTTCCAGCAGGGCTACCGCAACCGCTTCCTCGCCACGCCCTGGGAGGTGTTCTTCCGCCCGCCGCTGGAGCACCCGAAGCCGCGCGTGCTGGGCAGCCAGACCGCGGTGGTGACCGGCCCGCCAGGCGAGGAAATCCACTGCGACCGCTACGGCCGGGTCAGGGTGCAGTTCCACTGGGACCGCGAGGGGCAGGGCGACGACAAGAGCAGTTGCTGGCTGCGCGTAGCCAGCGGTTGGGCCGGCAACGGCTATGGCGGCATCGTCATTCCGCGGGTCGGCATGGAAGTGCTGGTGGACTTCCTCGAAGGCGATCCCGACCAGCCGCTGGTCAGCGGCTGCGTCTACCACGCCGCTCACCCGGTGCCCTACGAGTTGCCGGCGAACCAGACCCGCAGCGTCTTCAAGAGCCTCAGCAGCCCTGGCGGCGGTGGCTACAACGAGCTTCGCATCGAGGATCGCAAGGGCCAGGAACAGATCTTCGTCCATGCCCAGCGCGACTGGGACGAGAACATCGAGCATGACCAGAAGATCCGCGTCGGCCACGAACGCCACGACACCGTGGAGGCGAACAGCTACAGCGAGTTCAAGGCCGAGGAGCATCACACCGTGCACGGAGAGCGCAAGGTCGAGCTGAAGGCCGATGACCACCTGACGGTCGGCGACAGCCAGCACGTGAAGCTCGGTCGTGCCTACCTGGCCAGGGCCGGGCGCGAGATCCACCTGAAGGCCGGGCAGAAGATGGTGATCGAGGCCGACAGCGAACTGACGGTGAAGGCCGGCGGCAGCTTCATCCGGCTCGACGCAAGCGGCATCGCCATCAGCGGCCCGCTGGCACGGATCAATGCAGGCGGCGCGCCGGGAAGCGGCTCGGGGATCGCGATCAAGATGCCGCGGGTGCCGGGCATGGCCGACCAGGACAGCTCCGGCGCGCCACCCGAGGCGGTCGCGGCCAACCTGCCGCCGCGGCAACCGGTCTGCGAAGAGTGCCTGCTACAGGCGAAGAAAAGAGGCCAGGCGCTCGCCGAGCGCTGAGGAACCGCGATGACGCCGAACCCCCGCCATTGGGCCCGCGAGCTGTGGCAGCGCTCCCGCGATCGCGGCTTGCAGACCCACATCGATGTATTGGTCGATGCCACCGGGCTGGACGACTATCCCTTGCTCGCCGAGCATGCGCGGCAAAGCGATCCTCCGGCGCTGTTCAAATTGCTGGAGCAAACCCCGGAGGCCGCCCTGGCCGACGAGGGCCCGCTGCTGCTGCGCCTGGAAGACGGCCACGCGGCCTGGCTGGACGAACTGCTCGAACGCATCGACTGCCGCCGCCACCTGATGCTTCTATTCAGCCCCTGGCCGTTGCCGCGCCTGGGCGAGCACCTGCGCAGCTGCACCCAGGCCGAGTGGAACCAGGGTCGTTCCAGCGGCGTACTGCGTTTCTACGAGCCGGGCCTGTTCATGGCCGTCAGCGACATGCTCGATCCCCGGCAGAGCCGTTACCTGCATGCCCCGGTTTCCAGCTGGCACTGGCTGGACCGCGACGGCCGGCCGAGGGCGCTGGCCGGTCATTACCAGGCCCACGAGACGCCGCCGCTGCAAGCGGCCCTCCGCCTGGAAGCGCACCAGGTCGCTGCCTTGCGCGCCTGGAGCGAGGCCGAAGCCTACCGCCGCGAATACTTCGTGCTGCCCCGCGAGCATGGCCTGGGCAGCCAGGAAAGCCTGCTCCAGCATCTGGTCCAGGCGCACCTGGCCGCCGACCGCCAGGGCTTGCAGGACTTCGACCAGCGCGATGCCTTCGTCGCCCAATGGCTACGCGAACAGACCCCCGGCCCCGGCTTTTCCCCGGCGGGAACGAGTCGCGCATGAACGGGCGCGGCATCGGCCTTCCCGCCCTGCTTCCGGGGCCCCTGCTGGCCACGGGCTGCCAGAGCGGGCCGGACATGCTGGCGGCGCCGGTGATGGGTTACAACCATACGTCCGCGGCGATCAATTGGTTTTCGGTGAATGGGGCGGGTGGACCGCGTTTAGGCCCTTATCAGGGGGATGGTAGCCAGGTTTGTTGCGGAGTGATTCCAAAGAAGTGGAATCCAAATTTGAAAGCTGTCGTGGAATGGGAGAAAGATCCCAAACCGCACGCCGCTATAAGGCGAGATAGATATGGACGGCTGGATAAAGATGATTACTTGAGACATGCCTCAAGCTACACCCGACACAAGATGATCGTGGATATACCTAGATATAGTGAAAAAATATGCCTGTTGCAGGAGCATTTCCTCCCGTGCGACCAGGTCGCGGTCTCAACAACCTATTACAGCCAGGGGCATCCAGAGTATCCAGATAGAAAGTATTTTCAGAAGAGAGAGCCTTCATGCAAAAGCTCTTGAATGCAAAGGGGTTAAGGACACCTGATTGGCTGATTGCTTTACTGATAGGTTTTTTGTTTTTACAAGCGTGCCAGGCAGGCCCTGATATGGTGTCTACTCCTATCGGAGGATACAACCATACTTCGGCGGCTATTAACAGATTCAGTGTAAATGGTGCTGGCGGATTAAACCTTGGTCCATTTCAGGGGGAGCAGGGCAGGTATGTTGTGGTGTCGTTCCTAGAGTTTGGAAGTCGGGCTTGAAGGCAACCGTAGAGTGGGAGGTGGTTCCTGAGCCAGGGGCTTATAAAGACTGGCCGGAAAGATATTTTCAGATGGCTGGAGAAAACGTATGAGAGAGCATGGGCTCTTGTATGTTCGTCATAAGGAAGCCGTCGATATACCTCCTTGTGATAGTAAGGGGGTTTGTTCGCTAAAAATACACTTTCTTCCATGTGATAAGGTTGCTACTTCAGCTGCCTGTTATACGCCGTTTCATCCTGAATATCCGAATAAAGGTTGCTTTGATATGAGGGGTATGTCATGCAGAAGTTGATGAGCTTGATCTGTGTGGGAAATAAAAATTCCATTGGGCTGGTGGTTTTTCTCAGCACCTTCTTTGGGCTGGTGGCATGCCAAGCTGGGCCTGAAGTGCTGTCTGCACCTATCATGGGTTACAACCATACTCCGGCGGCGATTAACGAATTCACGGTGAATGGTGCTGGCGGACCGAACTTAGGTCCTTATCAGGGAGATGGTAGTCAAGTTTGTTGTGGGGTAATTCCAAAGAGATGGAATCCAAATTTGAAAGTTATTGTGGAATGGGAGAAGGATCCAAATCCCCGTGCCGTTATAAAACGAGATAAATATGGGCGGCTGGATGAGAGTGATTATTTGAGGCATGCCTCAAGTTACACCCGTCACAAGGCGACTGTGAATGTGCCTAGGTATGATGAAAAGGTGTGCTTGCTGCAGGTGCACTTCTTGCCGTGTGACGAGGTGGCTGTTTCTACGACTTGTTATGGGCCAAATCATCCAAAATATCCTGATAAGGCCTATTTCGAGATGAGAAAGTCAACGATATGTCCGGCTAACTGAAGGCAGGTGGGAAGATGCCTAATTTTGGATTTCATATAGCACCCGCCCATCCTGTGGCAGGGCGCCTGATTTATGATTCTAAAAAATTATCAGAAAATATATTAAAGCAGCAGAGCGATGAACGGGTTTTTTCAAGGGCGCAAGAGCAAAAAAGGCTTTCTGAAGGTGACGTAGTCGGTGGTGCGCCTTGCTGTAAAGCTATCCATATTACACTTGGTTTTGATGGGACTAATAATAACGATAAGGCTGATGGTTCATCGGTTTCTCCATCTTGCAGTAATGTCGCTAGGCTAATTCATGCAAGTATTGGGGGCGGCGATGATATAAACAGTAGGGGGATTTTTAAGTACTATTGCCCAGGTGTGGGTACGGTGTTTCCGGATATTAAAGAATTTACGCCTTCAAACATGGGATTAATTGGTGCTGAGGGAGGCGAAAATCGAATAAACTGGGGGCTGGTTCAGTTAGTTGATGCTCTTTTCTATACTTTATTAAAAAGTAGGCTTAAACTAAATGAGGTTCAGGGCCTAGTAGAAGAAATGTCCACTAACTGGACCGTCAGTACGCTCACTGGTGGTTTATTGGAAAACGGCGAGAAAAAACGCCGAACTGCCTTGGAGCCAAAACTCAAGGAACTGGAAGAAAAGCTTCGACAGCGTCAGAACTCTGGACAGAAACCGCATATCCTGGCCATGCGCTTGTATGTCTACGGATTCTCCCGTGGGGCGGCAGAAGCACGAGCCTTTGCCAACTGGCTGCAGGAGCTAACCCGGGTCAGCGATGCCGATGGTCGGGTGGAATATCGCTTTGCCGGTCTGCCGATCTCGATCGAGTTCCTCGGCCTTTTCGATACCGTGGCGGCAGTTGGGCTGGCGGATAGTGCGCCGTTCGCTGCCGGGCATATGGATTGGGCCGATGACACCATGCGCCTGCCCGATGAGGCCCTCTCCCAGTGCCTGCCGACCATCCTGCCGGAAGACTGTTCTTTTCTGAAACGTTGCGTGCATCTGGTTTCCTGTCATGAGCAGCGTGCCAGTTTTCCACTCGATTCGATCCGCCGTCGTGACATGGATGCCAACGGACGTCGGACGGGGCCCTCCTGCTACCGGAAGTGGACGGTGGAATATGCTTATCCTGGTGTTCACTCGGATGTTGGTGGCGGTTATGGCGTCGGCAACCAGGGGAAAGCTGTGGGAGGTTCGGAATTTCTACTATCCCAGATAGCGTTGCAGCATATGTATGCGGAGGCTTTCGAGGCAGGTGCTCCTTTGCAAGTTCCAGCACCTGCCGTCCATCCAGACTTTCATGAAGAGTGGCGGGTAATGGTGCCCAAGATTGAAGCGGAGTTCAGCGTCTCCGAAGAACTCGCCACCCGTTTCAACGCCTGGCAGGCCCAGGCCAAGGCCGGCCCCCTGGAAGAGGTGATCTGTCGCGAGACCGCGTTGATCACCGCCTGGCGCATCGACCGCTATGCCGGCAGGCTGCGCAACAAGGCGTTCTTCGCCAATGTCCCGCCGGACATGCCGGAAGCCCAGCAGAAGGCCTGGGAGGCCCTGCACAAGCGGCGTAGCCGGGAGTACGCGGCCGCCCAGCAGGGCGAGCCGCTCCCGCCGATGAGCGCCGCCGAACAGGCGGAGTGGGATCGCAACGTGGCGCTGATCGGCGGCGAGGACCAACTGCGCGACCTGCGGGTGGAGAAGCAGTTCGATCCGCCGCTGGACCAGCGCCAACTACTCGGCGCCGCCGCCGAGTTCGCCCATGACTACAAGGGCGACTGGGGCGTGCTCGACGACGGCATGACGGTGGGCGGAGTGATCGACCTGCTGCTCGGCGGCACCGTATTCCTGATCAACGAGGAAGACGAAGCCGAGGAATACAGCCAGATCCACCGCGACGGTAGCGCGCGCTACCACCAGTTGTTCAGCGCTCCCGACCGGGTGGCGCCGGGCCAGGAAAAGCTGGTGGCGCTGTTCGACGAACAGGTGCACGACTCCCGCGCCTGGTTCATGAACACTTCGGCGATAGGCCCGCGAGAACCCTTCACCGACTACTTCCGCTATCGCCTGGTGCATTTCGATAACGAGTCGAACAAGCGGCTCTCGGTGCTGGCCACCGCCGGGCGGGTGGTGGGCGTCGGGGTGATGCTGGCCAGCGTCGGCCTCAGCGTCAAGCGCCGCGATCCGCGGATGCTGCTCGGGCTGTTCCTGCCATCGCTGGCGCGTCCGCTGCTGAGCGGCAAGGTCGGCCTGCCGGAGATCAGCGCCTTCGACCCGCTGACCGGGATCGCCTTGCCGATGGTCGGCGGGGCGGCGCTGGACAACCTGCGGGCCTTCACCCGCGAGCCTGGCGACAAGGTCGAGCAGATCGGCCAGTTGCCGCCACCGCCGCCGCTGGCGGTCGCGGCGGTGCAATCGCCCGCATTGCAGCAGGTGCTGCTGGCTCAGCAGACCGTGGAGGCGCTCAAGGCGCGCGACCTGGGCAGCCTGGCCGGGCTGGTGGCCAAGGCCGAACTCACCCAGGCGCCCGCGGCGGCGACCCCGGCCTGGCTCGCCGAGGCGAAGCAGGCCTTGCAGGACATGGGTACGGAGCGGGCGCAACCGCCGGGCCCCGGCTCGGCGCCGGGCTGGCTGCAGCGCGGCAAGGACCTGATGGAATCGCTTTGAACCTCGACCGGCGAACGCGGCCGACCTGTCGCCCCGGATCATTCGGCGCGGATGTCGAACCCGCTGCTGGCCTCGCTGACGATGCGGAAGCGCGCGTTGCCGTCCGCGGCGATCCGGGTTCTCAGCTCGCGGTTCAGCAGGCCCTTGCCGCAGAGGGTGTCGTCCTGGGTATCGATGCCGATACCGACCACATGCTCGCCCGCCGGCACCTGGAAGCTGGCTTCCTCGCCGACGCCGATGCGCGCGGCGACCTGGCGGTCGATAAGGAACGCCACGTAGCAGCCGCCGCCCAGGTAGCCATAGTCGCGGTGGACTTCCAGCCGGCCGCCACCGCTCACCGGTTGCTGGTAGCCGAGCAGGCGTTCGGCGGGGATCGCCCGGGTCTTCTCGGCGGGAACCGAGGAACAGCCGGCCAGGAGGAAAAGGATCGCTACGGCGTACATCGGGCGCATGAAGGCTCTCCGTCGAAAGGTTCCCTCAGGCTAGCCCAGTTTCGCTGGAGCGCGGAGCGACGGGGCGGAGTGGGCTAGAATGCCTGGCCTGTTGTTCCGGAGCCGACTACCGATGCGCCAGGCCCTGCTGATCGTCGACGTGCAACCCTGTTTCGCCCCGCCGGACTGGCTGCTGGAAGGCATCGGCCAACTGCTCGGGCGGATGCCCTCGGTGGCCAGCGTCGAGCGCCATGACGAATCCCGTACGCCGTTCCAGCGCCAGCTCGGCTGGCGACCGCCGCTCGACGATGCCTGCCTGGTGGCGGCCGACCGGGTCTTCGTCAAGCATGGCTACCTGCCGACGGCGGAACTCGTCGACCATCTGCGTGCGCTGCGAGCGGAACGGGTGCTGGTATGCGGCATCCAGGCCGACACCTGCGTGCTCGCCGCCGGCTTCGCCCTGTTCGACGCCGGCCTGCAACCGACCCTGATCGGCGACCTGGTGCTCGGCTCCTCGCTGGATCGCTCGGGGGAGCTGGGTGTGCGCCTGTGGAAGCATCATTTCGGCCAGGTCGTCAGCCTGGCCGAGGTGCTGGCGGATTGAGGCTCAGTGGGGCCGGCTGAGCAGCGCGACCGTGGCCTCGGCATTCATCATCCGCGCCGCCGCCAGCGGCGTCAGCCCGGCGGCGTCCTGGGCGTCACGACGGGCGCCGTGGGCCAGCAGGCTGGCGGCGACCTCGGCCTGGTTGAACATGGCCGCCATCATCAGTGCGGTCTTGCCGTCGGCCGAGGCGCCCTCGACGTCGGCGCCGCCGGCGAGGAGCAGTTCGACCATCGCCAGGTCGCCCTTGAACGCAGCGCCGGCCAGCGGTGTCTGCCCGGCCAGGTTGCGCAGGTCCGGGTCGGCCTTGTAGGCCAGCAGCAGGCGTACCGTGTCGGCGTGGCCATGGTAGCTGGCCAGCATTAGCAGGCTGTCGCCCTTGTGGTTGCGCAGGTTCGGCGGCAGGCCCTGTTGCAGCAGTTGCTCGAGGCGCTGGCTGTTGCCCTGGCGGGCCAGGTCGAACAGCTGGTGGACGAACTCCTGGGTTTCCATATCCAGTTCTGGACGAGGGCTATCGGTCATGGGGCTGCTTCCTTGTGAATACCGGGTTTGCCGAATGATAGGCGGCCTTGTCGAGGTGGGCTGTTGAGCATTGCCTATGGGGCGGGTTGGCAAATTCAATCGATGGTTGGGGTGGGAAGGTGCCAGCCTGCTGTGACCGGAAGCCGGCCTGGTTGCGTCGTCTTTACAGTTCGATACGGATATCGGTGGCGAAAACGGGGAAAATAAACCGATCGTGCGCCTATCGGCTGTGCCCGGCGCGCACTCTGGAATATCCTTGGCGCCTTCGATACCACTGAGCGGTGCGCGCGCTTGCCGAAGCGAGGCGGTGGCACACTGCGCAATGGCCGACCTTGCCCGGGCCCTGTACGAAAGCGCGTCGCCAACGTCTTTTCGTAGAGCGCCCGGCATCGCCGCGAGCGAACCCGTTTCCGGTGCCGGCCCCAGGCGGGCACCGCTATGCCTAATCGGCCCCGTTCGACGGCGGCCCAGCGAGAGAAGAGGAACAACTGTGCATAAAGCCGTCATCAGCGGAACCGGTCTTTATACTCCGCCCTACAGCATCTCCAACGATGAGCTGGTGGAGAGCTTCAATACCTTCGTGCGCCAGTACAACGACCAGCACGCCGAGGCCATCGCCAAGGGCGAACTGGAGGCGCTGGCCGAGTCCAGCTCGGCGTTCATCGAGAAGGCGTCCGGCATCAAGAGCCGCTTCGTGATGAACAAGGAAGGCATCCTCGACCCGCAGCGCATGGTTCCGTACCTTCCCGAGCGCAGCAACGACGAGTGGTCGATCCTCTGCGAGATGGCCGTGGCCGCCGCCAGGGAGGCGCTGCAGCGTGCCGGCCGCAGCGCCGCCGACATCGACGGGGTGATCGTCGCCTGCTCCAACCTGCAGCGCGCCTACCCGGCGATCGCGGTGGAGGTGCAGGCCGCGCTGGGCATCCAGGGCTACGGCTACGACATGAACGTGGCCTGCTCCTCGGCCACCTTCGGTATCCAGGCCGCCACCACCGCGATCCAGACCGGCCAGGCGCGGGCGATCCTGATGGTCAACCCGGAGATCTGCACCGGCCACCTGAACTTCCGCGACCGCGACAGCCACTTCATCTTCGGCGACGCCTGCACCGCGGTGATCGTCGAGCGCGCCGACCTGGCCGTGTCGAAGCACCAGTTCGACATCGTCAGCACCAGGCTGCTGACCCAGTTCTCCAACAACATCCGCAACAACTTCGGCTTCCTCAACCGCGCCGACGAGAGCGGTATCGGCAAGCGCGACAAGCTGTTCGTCCAGGAAGGCCGCAAGGTGTTCAAGGATGTCTGCCCGATGGTCGCCGAGCTGATCGGCGAGCACCTGGCGGCCAATGAAATCCAGGTCGCCGAGGTCAAGCGCTTCTGGCTGCACCAGGCCAACCTGAACATGAACCTGCTGATCACCCGCAAGCTGCTCGGCCGCGACGCCGAGGCGCACGAGGCGCCGGTGATCCTCGACAGCTACGCGAATACCAGTTCCGCCGGCTCGGTGATCGCCCTGCACAAGCACCAGGACGACCTGCCCAGCGGCGCCATCGGGGTGCTCAGCTCGTTCGGCGCCGGTTACTCGATCGGTAGCGTGATCCTGCGTAAACACTGATCGTGGCGGCGCCTACCGACGCCGAGCTGCTGCCGCGCCTGCTGGCCGGCGAGCAGCGAGCCTTCCGCGAGCTGGTTGGCGCCTACCAGGGCGCCATGCGGGCCGTGGCCTGGGCGATCATCGGCAGATCGCATACCGAGGAAGTGGTGCAGGACGCCTGGCTCGCGGCGGTTCGCGGGCTGGACGGGTTCCAGGGGCGTTCGAGCCTGAAGACCTGGCTGCTGACCATTACCGCCAATACCGCCAAGAGCCGCTTGCGCCAGGTTCGCCGGGAAGTTTTCCTCGACGACCTGCCGGGGCCCCATGGTACGGTGGATGACCAGCGCTTTGCCGCCGACGGTCACTGGAGCCAGCCGCCGCACGCCTGGCACGAGGATTCGCCGGAAGCCCTGCTCGCCGAGGGCGAACTGCGCGATTGCCTGGACAAGACCCTCAACGGTCTGTCCGAGCTGCAGCGCAGCGTGCTGACCCTGCGCGAACGCCAGGGCTTGGAGCTGGAGGAAATCCGTGATCTCCTGGATATCACGCTTTCCAATGTCCGGGTGCTGCTGCATCGCGCCCGCCTGAAGGTCTTCGCCACCCTGGAGCATTTCGAGGAGACCGGCCAATGCTGAGTTGCAAGGAACTGGTCGCCCGGTCCAGCGACTTTCTCGATGGGCAACTGGACTTCCGCGGACAACTGGCGGTGCGCAGCCACCTGCTCATGTGCCGGCATTGCCGGCGCTTCATCCGCCAGATGCGCCTGACCCAGGCGACCGTGCGCCATCTGCCGGAGGGGCAGGGGCCGGAACTCGACCGTCTGGCCGCGCATCTCTCCGAATTGCGCAAGGACGCCGCGCGGCGCTGAGCCGGGGTATCCTCCACACCAAGCCGCCGCCCGCGATTCGTGGGCGGCGGCTTTTTCGTTTCCGCTATCTGGCGTGGGCGAACCGAACCCGGCCTGGCATGGGTGGCTCTCCCTTCCGCGTGACGAGGTCGAGGAGTGTGGCTGGGCTTGGCGGATATCGCTGCGCGATATGCACCCTACGGAGGGGCGGCAATCCGTTTCGCTGGGCGAGCATCCGAAGTTGAGGAGAACGCCTGGGACCTGGCGAATATCGCCGACCGATATTTCTCCAGCAGGGGCAATCCCTGAGTTCAGGCAAAGGGACGGGAAATTTTTTTTGACTCCGCTGTAACGCCGCCAGGGGTGCTCCGTCCATTGGAGCGAGGACGCCATACCGGCGCCCGCTACCAACTTCAGGAGTTACCCATGAAAAAGATTTCCCTCGCTTCTTCCGTCGTCGGCGCTGCTCTGCTCGGCGTAGCCAGTGTCGGCGCGCATGCCGCGCAGAATCCCTTCGCCGTGCAGGAGCTGAGCAGCGGCTACAGCGTGGCTGCCGCCGAGAAAGCCAAGGAAGGTTCCTGCGGCGAGGCCAAGTGCGGTGCCGACAAGGGCAAGCGCGAAGCCTCCAAGGCAGGTCATGAAGGCAGCTGCGGTGCGGATCGCAAGGCCAAGGAAGGTTCCTGCGGTGGCGAGAAGAAGGCCGGCGAAGGCAACTGCGGCGCCGACAAGAAGAAGTCGTAAGGCCTGAGGAGACGGACCATGCAACGGGAATTCGTCAGCGGCGCCGGGCTAGGCCTGCGTCGCGCGCTGCTGGAGCCGCTCGGCGCCGGCGATGAGGTCCGGGTCGACTTCCTCGAGGTCGCCCCGGAGAACTGGATCGGCATCGGCGGCCGTCTCGGCCGCCAGTTCCGCGAGCTGACCGAGCGCCTGCCGTTCCTCTGCCATGGTCTGTCTCTCAACCTCGGCGGCTACGCCCCGCTGGACATGTCGTTGCTGCGCGCGATCAAGGGTTTCATCGAGCAGCATGACATCCGTGCCTACAGCGAGCACCTGTCGGCCTGCGCCGACGACGGCCAGCTCTACGACCTGATGCCGCTACCGTTCAGCGACGAATCGGTGCGCCGGGTCGCCGAACGGGTCCGGGTGGTACAGGACGTCCTCGAGCGGCCGTTGATCGTCGAGAACGTCTCGGCGTATGCGCGCTTGCCGGGCGAGCTGGAAGAGGTCGATTTCGTCCGCGCGGTACTGGAGGAAGCCGATTGCCAATTGCTGCTGGACGTCAACAACGTCTACGTCAACGCCTGCAACTTCGGTTTCGACGCCCACGCCTACATCGCCGCGATGCCCAGCCGGAGGATCGCCTACCTGCACATGGCCGGGCACGACGAACAGGGCGCCAGCCTGAAGATCGATACCCATGGCGCGCCGGTCTGCGATCCGGTCTGGGAACTGCTGGCACATGCCTATGCCTGCCATGGCGAACGCCCGACGCTGCTGGAGCGCGATTTCAACCTCCCGCCACTGAGCGAGCTGTATGCCGAAACCGATCGCATCCGCGAGCTGCAGCGGCGCAGCGGTGAAGCGCAACTGCGCAGCCTGGGGTACGGCACATGAACCACACGACCTTGCAACGGCGTTTCGCCGCACGTATCCGCGATCCGCAGCAGGCCTTGCCGCCCGGCATCGCGACGGAGCGCATGGCGATCTACGAGGAACTGTTCTTCAACAACCTGGACGGTTTCATCAGCAGCGGTTTCCCGGTCCTGCGCCAGTTGTTCGACGAGCCGCGCTGGCATCGCCTGGTGCGTGCCTTCATGCGCGAGCATCGCTGCCGCACACCGTACTTCAGCCAATTGGGCGAGGAGTTCATCGGCTGGCTGCAGGACGGCTACCGCGCGGAGGAGGGCGATCCGCCCTTCCTGCTGGAGCTGGCTCACTACGAGTGGGTCGAGCTGGCCCTGTCGCTGGCCGAGGCGCCTGTCGAGACGCTGCCGCAGGCCTGGTCGTGGTCGCCACTGGCCTGGCCGCTGGCCTATCGCTGGCCGGTCCATCGCCTGGGGCCGAGCCATCGGCCGATGGAGCCGCCGGCCGAGCCGACCTGCCTGCTGGTCTGGCGCGATCCGGCGGAGCGGGTGCGCTTCCTGCACCTGTCGCCATTCGCCTATCGCCTCGCGCAGCGCCTGAGCGAGGAGGGCGAGGCGCCGGTGGCGCTGCTGCCGTTGTTGCGCGAGTTGGCCGGAAGCTGCGGCCTGAGCGCCGACGTGGAGTATTTCGAAAATGCCTTCGCCTTGCTGGAGGACTGGCACGCCCAGGGCATCCTCATGGGCGAGGGCGCTCTGGAGTGATGATGAAGACTGTCTTCCTGCGTTTACAGCATGCCCTCGACGTTACCCGTCGAGCGGATTTCCTCGCCCCGCTGGCGCTACGCCTGTACCTGGCGCCGGTGTTCTGGATGGCCGGCTGCCAGAAGCTGGCGGACATGCCGGCCACCATCGAGTGGTTCGGCAATCCCGACTGGGGACTCGGCCTGCCGTTTCCCGAACTGCTGGCCTGGCTCGCCGCGCTGAGCGAGGCAGGTGGCGCCGTGCTGCTGTTGTGCGGCCTGGCCGTGCGCTGGATCAGCCTGCCGCTGATGGTGACCATGCTGGTGGCGATCTTCGCCGTGCACTGGCCGAACGGCTGGCAGGCGATCGCCGATCCGTCCGCGCCGTTCGCCAACGCCCAGGTGCTGGAGGCCGGCGAGAAGCTGGCGCGGGCCCGGGAAATCCTGCGCGAATACGGCAACTACGACTGGCTGACGTCGAGCGGAAGCTTCGCCATCGTCAACAACGGCATCGAGTTCGCCGCGACCTACCTGGTGATGTTGCTCGCGCTGTTCTTCGGCGGCGCCGGCAAGTGGCTTTCTGCTGACTTCTGGATTGCGCGAAAATTGCGCTGAGCTTTCTACCCATATCGAATAACCCGAAAGGCCCGTAGTAGAGGGCTTTTCGCGTTATTCGCATTGGAGATAAAAAGTTCCTCTGTAATGAAACATTTATCTCCATGCAATTTGGCTGCAATCTGCCATCGCCAAGATTCCCCCCAACACAAAGGGGCCGCCTTACGGCCAGCGCGGAACAAGGGGCGCGCTGTAGCCAGGCACTCGCGTGTTGCCAATGCACACACCATTAAGGGGAAATCTTCGATGATCCGTAAGCACTCGCTCGGCTTCGTTGCCAGCGCTCTGGCTCTGGCCGTATCTGCCCAGGCGTTCGCCGGCACCGTGACCACCGACGGCGCCGATATCGTGATCAAGACCAAGGGCGGCCTCGAAGTCGCCACCACCGACAAGGAATTCAGCTTCAAGCTGGGCGGTCGCCTGCAGGCCGACTACAGCCGTTTCGACGGTTTCTATACCAAGAATGGCAACACCGCCGACGCCGCCTACTTCCGCCGCGCCTTCATCGAACTCGGCGGAACCGCATACAAGGACTGGAAATACCAGATCAACTTCGACCTGTCGCACAACACCGGCAGCTCCGACAACGGCTATTTCGACGAAGCTTCGGTCACCTACACCGGCTTCAACCCGGTCAACCTGAAGTTCGGTCGCTTCGACCCCGACTTCGGCCTGGAAAAGGCCACCAGCTCCAAGTGGGTGACCGCTCCCGAGCGTAACGCCGCCTACGAACTGGCCGACTGGATCAACACCCACCAGGACGGCATGGGCGCCCAGGTCAACTCGACCCTCGCCGACATGGCCTACCTGTCCGCCGGCGTATCCGCCAAGGACGCCGACGACAGCGACGGCGACAGCGTCAAGCAGTTCAACTTCCGCGGCGTGTTCGCGCCGATGCACGAAGCCGGCAATGTTCTCCATGTCGGCGTGAACTATGCCTACCGCGACCTCGACGACACCGCCTTCGACTCGCGCATCCGTCCGCGCCTGGGCATGCGCGGCATCGCCACCAGCGGCGGCAACGACGCCGGTGACAACGGCAACCGCGCGACCTTCGGCGGTGTCTCCAACTCGCCGGCCGGTTCCTACAAGGACGATAGCGTCTGGGGCCTGGAAGGCGCCTGGGCGATGGGCCCGTTCTCGGCCCAGGCCGAATACCTGGCACGCAAGCTGAAGGCCGATGACAACGCCTACAAGGACATCAAGGCCAAGGGTTACTACGCGCAACTGGCCTACACCCTGACCGGCGAGTCCCGCCAGTACAAGCTGGAAGGTGCCAAGTTCGACTCCGTCAAGCCGGAAAACAAGGAAATCGGCGCCTGGGAAGTGTTCTACCGCTACGACAACATCAAGGTGGAAGACGACAACGTGGTCGCCGATACCGCCACTCGCGAAGTCGGCGACACCAAGGCCAAGGCCCACAACCTGGGCGTGAACTGGTACGTCAACGATGCGGTGAAGATCAGCGCGGCCTACGTCAAGGCGAAGACCGACAAGATCACCAACAACAATGGCGACGATGACGGCGACGGCTTCGTGACCCGTTTGCAGTACGTGTTCTAAGAAGCGACAACGATCTGCTCCTGTTTTCGGCCTCGCTCCGGCGAGGTCTTTTTAATCGCTTCCTTACCCGGTTGTGGCGATGTTGGCAGCCTGCAACCGGGTCTTTCTTTCGTTACAGGTCCACCCGCAGGTACTGGCAGGAATATCCGAAAGCCAGACGGTTATCGGCAGAAACTCTTGATTTTCATTGCAGTCATGCAATCTTCGCAAGGTTGCCGCAATATATGAAATAAACTGTTACATCTGTCGCCCGGACCTGATGCCTCTAGGCCTGCGCCCTTATCCGACGGCCTCATCCAGGCGCTATCCGGCTGCCTGTCACAAAAGCTTTCGCGCTTTGCAGTCTCGCTGTCACAACCCATCCAGATGATCCCCCTCCAGCAGCGCCGGCCGGCGACAGAACCGGCCGTTTCCGCGCTGCTCAAGACCATTCGAAATCCGAACAGGGGACTTACCTGATGATTCGCAGACACTCGTGCAAAGGGGTGGGGAGCAGTGTTGCCTGGAGTTTGCTGGGCCTGGCGATTTCCGCGCAGAGCCTGGCCGGGACCGTGACCACCGACGGTGCCGACATCGTGATCAAGACCAAGGGCGGCCTCGAAGTCGCCACCACCGACAAGGAATTCAGCTTCAAGCTCGGCGGCCGCCTGCAGGCCGACTACGGCCGCTTCGACGGCTACTACACGAACAACGGCAATACCGCCGATGCCGCCTACTTCCGCCGCGCCTACCTGGAGTTCGGCGGCACCGTCTACCGGGACTGGAAGTACCAGATCAACTACGACCTGTCGCGCAACGTCGGCAACGACAGCGCCGGCTACTTTGACGAAGCTTCGGTCACCTATACCGGCTTCAACCCGGTCAACCTGAAGTTCGGCCGCTTCTACACCGACTTCGGCCTGGAAAAGGCCACCAGCTCCAAATGGGTCACCGCGCTGGAGCGCAACCTCACCTACGACATCGCCGACTGGGTCAACGACAACGTCGGTACCGGTATCCAGGCCAGCTCGGTGGTGGGCGGCATGGCTTTCCTCTCGGGCAGCGTGTTCAGCGAGAACAACAACGATACCGACGGCGACAGCGTGAAGCGCTACAACCTGCGCGGCGTGTTCGCGCCGCTGCACGAGCCGGGCAACGTGGTGCACCTGGGCCTGCAATACGCCTATCGCGACCTGGAGGACAGCGCGGTGGATACCCGGATCCGCCCGCGCATGGGCATGCGCGGCGTCTCCACCAATGGCGGCAACGATGCCGGCAGCAATGGCAACCGCGGTCTGTTCGGCGGCAGTTCGGCAGTCGAGGGGCTGTGGAAGGACGACTCGGTCTGGGGCCTGGAAGGCGCCTGGGCGCTGGGTGCCTTCTCGGCCCAGGCCGAGTACCTGCGGCGCACGGTCAAGGCCGAGCGCGACCGCGAGGATCTCAAGGCCTCCGGCTATTACGCGCAACTGGCCTACACCCTCACCGGCGAGCCGCGCCTCTACAAGCTGGACGGCGCCAAGTTCGACACCATCAAGCCGGAGAACAAGGAAATCGGCGCCTGGGAGCTGTTCTACCGCTACGACTCGATCAAGGTCGAGGATGACAACATCGTCGTCGACAGCGCCACCCGCGAGGTCGGCGACGCCAAGGGCAAGACCCATACCCTGGGCGTCAACTGGTACGCCAACGAGGCGGTGAAGGTTTCCGCCAACTACGTCAAGGCGAAGACCGACAAGATCAGCAATGCCAACGGCGACGATAGCGGCGATGGCCTGGTGATGCGCCTGCAGTACGTGTTCTGAGGCGCTCGGGCCCCGTCCGGCGGGCGGGGCTCGTTTCCGCAGGATGTTACCCGCGTCATGAAATTGCCTGGTGGATGTCCGGGCGGGCCGCCCAGCTTGACCCAGGGCACAGATCGCATGGCGGCATCTGGCTATGCTGGTCCCTCGGAAACGCTCTGGGAGGGACTGATGATCGGCTGGGGACGTGCCTGTATTGGCGTCGGGGGGCTGCTGTTGCTGGGCCAGTTGCTGGGGGGCGCCCTGCTGCTCGCGGACGACGGCGAAGCGACGCTGGCGGTCGAACACTTCTGGCAATTCGTCTTCCTGATCCCGGCGATCCTGGTGGCACTGGGAATGTTCGTCCTGCAGCATCACGTGGGTTCCTTCGCCCAGTTGTACCGCCGGCGTCTCGATGGCGCCTCCTACCTGCTGGTTTCCTGCGGCATCGCCCTGGTCCTGGGCAAGCTCTGCGTCCTGCTGCTCGCCTGAGCCCCTCGCGCGGCCCGGCATGTCCGGGTTTGCCCGAGGCATTCAGCTTCCTGATTTAGCCGGAGGGCGCTGAAACCCTTGGTTACACTGGCCTTCATCACACGAACAGGAAGGCAGGACCCCCTATGCAAAACCGCATGATGATCACCGGTGCCGGCTCCGGGCTGGGGCGCGAAATCGCCCTGCGCTGGGCGCGTGACGGCTGGCGCCTGGCGCTGGCCGACGTCAACGAGGCCGGCCTGGCGGAAAGCCTGAAACTGGTGCGCGAGGCGGGTGGCGATGGCTTCACCCAGCGTTGCGACGTACGCGACTACAGTCAACTGACCGCGCTGGCGCAGAGCTGCGAGGAGAAGTTCGGCGGCATCGACGTCATCGTCAACAACGCCGGGGTGGCCTCCGGCGGCTTCTTCGGCGAGTTGTCCCTGGAGGACTGGGACTGGCAGATCGCGATCAACCTGATGGGCGTGGTCAAGGGCTGCAAGGCCTTCCTGCCGTTGCTGGAGCGAAGCAAGGGCAAGATCGTCAACATCGCCTCGATGGCGGCGTTGATGCAGGGCCCGGCGATGAGCAACTACAACGTGGCCAAGGCCGGGGTGGTGGCGCTTTCGGAAAGCCTGCTGGTAGAGCTGGCGCTGGTCGAGGTCGGCGTCCATGTGGTCTGTCCTTCGTTCTTCCAGACCAACCTGCTGGACTCTTTCCGCGGCCCGAGCCCCGAGATGAAGCACCAGGTCGGCAAGTTGCTGGAGAGTTCGCCGATCAGCGCCGCCGACATCGCCGACTACATCCACGCCGAAGTGGCCAAGGGCAGTTTCCTGATCCTGCCCCA
The DNA here is from genome assembly GCF_056782835.1 of Pseudomonas sp. 20-5. Classification (NCBI taxonomy): domain Bacteria; kingdom Pseudomonadati; phylum Pseudomonadota; class Gammaproteobacteria; order Pseudomonadales; family Pseudomonadaceae; genus Pseudomonas; species Pseudomonas sp. 20-5. Next base: position 1,835,047 of record NZ_CM165584.1, read on the forward strand.
CGAGCAGGCGCGGATGGCCTGGAGGATCAAGCAGCAGAATCCCCAGGCGATCTATGACGAGATGACCGCGATGGCCGGCAAGATGCAGGCCAAGCGTCAGCGCCAGGCCTGAGTGGAAATGGCTGCAGGCCAGCAGGGGCGCGGCTTTGCACCATTGCGGTGCGGCGCAGATAGTGCTTGCCCAAGGCGGTGCGATCGAGTAGCTTGAGTCACCGGCCTGCCTGCCGAAGTACGTTGGACCCCACAAGAAGCCTCGCTCATTTGCGAGGCTTTTTGCTTTTCCGCCCTCGCGCCCTGTGCTAGAAGGCTGCCTCTGCGAGTCCGTTCTGTTCTGGAGTACCCCTGTGGAGTCTGAATCCATCGTCTATGGCTGCATCCGCGACTGGCCGGGCGATTCGATGGAGCGGCGCATGCGTCGTGCCGCCAACCGCCGCGTGCTGGACAGCCTGCCGGGCGGCGAGGCCTGGCCGTTCCTCGGACGCGAGATGTTCAGCCGCTGCGAGCAGTCCGGGGCCGGGCTCTACCAGACCCAGATCATCCACTTCGGTGCCAGCTACCAGGCCATCGAATACGAGTGGAGCCTGTGGGTCGAGCAGTTCGAGGCGTTGCTCAGGCGCCTCTACTGGGCCAGCGCGGTGGTCCACCTGGAGACCGAAGTGAACGGCAGCCATACCTTTCGCTGGGAGTCCGAGCGTGGCTTCCATACCCCCCAGGAGAGCGACCTGCAGGTCCGCTGCGCCTGGGAGCGGGAGGGCGGGCGGCGGTGATCAACTACTTCTGGTTCGTCCTCGCGGCGTTCTGCGAGATCGCCGGCTGCTACGCTTTCTATCTCTGGCTGCGGCTGGGCAAGAGCGCCCTGTGGGTGCTGCCCGGCCTGCTCAGCCTGACCCTGTTCGCCTTGCTGCTGACCCGCGTGGAGGCCAGCTACGCCGGCCGCGCCTATGCCGCCTATGGCGGCATCTACGTCGCCGCGTCGCTGTTCTGGCTGGCTTTTGTCGAGCGCTCGCGGCCGCTATGGAGCGACTGGCTGGGCGTGGCCTTGTGCGTGGTCGGTGCCAGCGTCGTGCTGTTCGGCCCGCGCCTGTCTCAGTGACTCAGGCGGGGTGGGTGGCGCGCCCGTCACGGGCGCCGGACCCCGAACCGGCGGATCACTGCGAAGTGTTGCGCTGTACGTCACCTTTTTCCTGATCCAGTTCCTTGAGCATCTGCGCGTAGGCATCGCAATCGCTCGGCCGGTTCTGTTCCGAGCGGGCTTCCTGGCGCTGGCGCAACTGCTCGTTGAGTTCCCTGGCCCGTTGCGGGTTCTTCTGGGTGATCGAGGCGACCTTGGTGGCGACTTCCTTGCCCATCTTTTCCGCCTCCGCTTCGGAACAGGCGAAGACCGGCGTGGCGACCAGCAAGGCGCAGGCGCTGGCGAGGGCGAAAAGCGGTTTCATGGCGTACTCCTGTGGGGTGGTCCTGAGCGGTGGAGCCCGGTCGAGCCGACAAAGTTCAGCCGCAACGCCGGACGGCGACCGATTCGAACCCTCGCGGCGGGTTGCGGGTCGCACGCATAGAGAGGGTGCGAAGGACCCTCGTTGCTTATGCCGCAGGAGGTATGCCATGACTCACGATTGGGATCTGGTCGAACGGTTGCTGCTGGAGGTCCGGCAGTCCGCCCATGAGAACTTCGCCCCGCGCGCCCATGCCGAACGCCTGGCCGAGGAACGCTCCCAGGCCGGGCAGCGGGTCGGCGACATGGATGCGTTGAAGCAGAAGGCCGCCGACTACGAGGCGATCCTGCTGGAGGGCGGCTTCATCGAGCCGCGTCCGGAAGAGCAGGGCGGCAATGGCGAGAACTTCGTCCTCACGCCGCGCGGCGAGCGCCTGCTCGGCCTGATCGGCGGCGAGACGCCGAAGGCCGCCGAGGCTCGCCGGCTGCTCGAGGAGAACGGCAGCGAAGCGCTGCACGCCGAGCGCTTCGACCGTTTCGTCGCCGGGCTCTGAAACTGCGCCCGACGGGCGATCGGCGGGGCTTGTGAGTCGCCCGCGGCGCCACCATAGTGCGGAGCATGATGCCTATTTCATCCTCTTCCGCCCGCCGCGCCGAGCCGGCTCCGCGGCCCCTGGCGGAGTTCCATCCCGCCGTCCGCCAGTGGTTCGAACGCCACTTCGCCGCGCCCACGCCGGCCCAGGTCGAGGCCTGGCCGGCGATCCGCGAGGGGCTTTCGACCCTGGTCGCCGCGCCCACCGGTTCGGGCAAGACCCTGACCGCCTTCCTCGCCGCCATCGATGCCCTGGTGGTGGAGGGGCTGGCCGCCGGCGGCGAGTTGGCGGATGCTACCCAGGTGGTCTATGTCTCGCCGCTGAAAGCGCTGTCCAACGACATCCGCATCAACCTGGAGCAACCGCTGGCTGGCATCCGCGAGGAACTGGCGCGTCTCGGCCTGCCCGACGTCGATATCCGTAGCGCGGTGCGCACCGGCGATACGCCGCAGGTCGAACGCGGAGCGATGCGCAAGCGCCCGCCGCACATCCTGGTCACCACGCCCGAATCGCTGTACATCCTGCTCGGCTCGGAGTCGGGCCGGCAGATGCTTGCCGGGGTGCGCAGCGTGATCGTCGACGAGATCCATGCCCTGGCCGGCAGCAAGCGCGGCAGCCACCTGGCGCTGTCGCTGGAGCGCCTGCAGGCGCTGTGTCCGCGACCGCTGCTGCGGATCGGGCTGTCCGCCACGCAGAAACCGATCGAGAAGGTCGCGCGCTTCCTCGTCGGCGCCAGCGGCAATCCGCGCGATCCGGCCTGCCGGATCGTCGACATCGGCTATACGCGCCCCCGCGACCTGGGCATCGAGGTACCGCCGGTGGCGCTGGAAGCGGTGATGTCCAACGACACCTGGGAGCTGGTCTACGACCGCCTGGCGCACCTGGCCGGCGAGCACCGCACCACCCTGGTGTTCGTCAACACCCGGCGCATGGCCGAGCGGGTCACCCGCTTCCTCGCCGAACGCCTCGGCAGCCGCCAGGTGGCGGCCCACCACGGCAGCCTGGCCAAGGAGCTGCGCCTGGATGCCGAGCAGCGCCTCAAGGCCGGGCAATTGAAGGTACTGGTGGCGACCGCCTCGCTGGAGCTGGGCATCGATATCGGCGACGTCGAGTTGGTCTGCCAGTTGTCGTCGCCGCGCTCCATCGCCGCCTTCCTGCAACGGGTCGGGCGTTCCGGGCACAGTGTCGGCGGCACCCCCAAGGGCCGGTTGTTCCCGACCTCCCGCGACGACCTGGTGGAATGCGCGGCGCTGCTCGACAGCGTGCGCCGTGGCGAGCTGGACAGCCTGGTGCTGCCACGCCAGCCGCTGGACGTGCTGGCGCAGCAGATCGTCGCCGAAGTGGCCTGCCAGGAGTGGCGCGAGGACGACCTCTATCGCCTGGTGATCCGCGCCGAACCCTACGCCGGGCTGGAGCGCGAGCGCTTCGACGAAGTCCTGCGGATGCTTGCCGAGGGCTACCACTCACGCCTCGGCGTGCGCGGCGCCTATCTCCATCGCGATGCGCTCAACGGCCTGCTCCGTGGCCGCCGTGGCGCGCGGCTGACCGCGCTGACCTCGGGCGGGACCATTCCCGATACCGGCGACTACAGCGTGCTGCTGGAGCCGCAGGGCCTGCTGGTGGGAACGGTCAACGAGGACTTCGCGGTGGAGAGCCTGGCCGGCGACGTGTTCCAGCTGGGCAACACCTCGTACCGGATCATCCGCATCGAGCCGGGACGGGTACGGGTCGAGGACGCCCAGGGCCAGCCGCCGAACATTCCGTTCTGGCTGGGTGAGGCGCCGGGGCGCAGCGACGAGCTGTCGGCCAGCGTGGCGCGCCTGCGCGACACCCTCGACGAGCTGCTCGGCGAAGGCCAGGCATTGCCGGAAGGGCAGCGGCTGGAGCCAGCCATCGCCTGGCTCGGCGCCACCCTCGGGCTGGACGATGGCGCCGCGCGGCAGATCGTCGAGTACCTGGCCCGCGCCCGCCAGGCCCTGGGTGGCCTGCCCGGGAGCCGGCGGCTGGTGATGGAACGCTTCTTCGACGAATCCGGCGGCATGCAACTGATCATCCACAGTCCCCACGGCAGCCGCCTCAACCGCGCCTGGGGCCTGGCGCTGCGCAAGCGTTTCTGCCGCAGCTTCAACTTCGAGCTGCAGGCGGCGGCCACCGAAGACGCGATCATCCTCTCGCTGTCCACCAGCCACAGCTTTCCCCTCGACGAGGTCTGGCGCTACCTGCATTCGGCGAGCGCCGAGCACCTGTTGGTACAGGCCGTGCTCGACGCGCCGCTGTTCGGCGTGCGCTGGCGCTGGAACCTGACCACCTCGCTCGGTTTGCCGCGCTATGCCGGCGGTCGCAAGGTGCCGCCGCAACTGCTGCGGATGAAGAGCGAGGATCTGCTGGCCAGCGTGTTCCCCGACCAGGTGGCGTGCCTGGAGAATATCGTCGGCGAGCGCGAGGTGCCCGATCACCCGCTGGTGGCGCAGACCCTTGACGACTGCCTGCACGAGGCGATGGATTGCGAGGGCTGGCTGGCCCTGCTGCGCGACATGGAGAGCGGCGCGGTGGACTTGCTGGCGCGCGACCTGCCGGCGCCTTCGGCGTTGGCGGCGGAGATACTCACCGCGCGTCCCTACGCCTATCTCGACGATGCGCCGCTGGAGGAGCGGCGTACCCAGGCGGTACAGAATCGCCGCTGGAGCGATCCCGAGTCCGCCGACGACCTCGGCGCCCTGGACCTTGAGGCGATCGAGGCGGTGCGTGGCGAGGCCTGGCCGGAAGCGCGCAACGCCGACGAGATGCATGAGGCGCTGAACAGCCTGGGCTTCCTCACCTCGGGCGAGGCCGAGGCCAATCCGGGCTGGGGGGAATGGCTTGCGCAACTGTCGGAGCAACGCCGCGCCGGACGCCTGGACTGCGCAGGCAGCACTCTCTGGCTGGCGGCGGAGCGCCTGCCGGCGATGCGCCTGGTGCATCCCGCGGCGAAGGTACCCGACGCTTTCCAGGCGCCTCGCGGCTATCCGCCGCCGGACTCGGCGGAAGCGGCGACCGTGGAGCTGACCCGCGCCCGCCTGGGTGGCTTCGGGCCACGCACGGCCGGGCAGTTGGCGGCCGACCTGGGCATCGGCCTGGCCGACCAGCAGTACGCGTTGGCCGCCCTGGAGCGCGAAGGCTATGTGCTGCGTGGCCGCTTCAGTCCTGGCGCGACGGAAGAGGAGTGGTGCGAACGCCATCTGCTGGCGCGCATCCATCGCTATACGGTGAAGCGCCTGCGCCGGGAAATCGAGCCGGTGGAGCGCGCCGATTTCATGCGTTTCCTGTTCGACTGGCAGCGCCTGGCGCCGGGCACTCGTGGCCGGGGAGCGGAGTCCCTGGCTACGGTGGTCGAGCAACTGGAAGGTTTCCAGGCCGCGGCGGCCGCCTGGGAAAGCGAACTGCTGGCAGCGCGGGTGGCCGACTACGCCAGCCATTGGCTGGACCAGCTGTGCCGTTCCGGACGCATCGTCTGGGCGCGCCTGGCCGGACGCAGCAAGGCCGCCGGCGGTCCGCTGCGCAGCGCGCCGATCGTGCTCCTGCCGCGCCGCGAGCTGGGGCTCTGGAGCGTCCTGCAGCGCGACGCGCCGGAGCCGGAACTGTCGCCGCGCGCGGCCAGGGTACTGGAGGTGCTGCGCGAGCAGGGTGCATCGTTCTTCGACGAACTGAGCCAGGATGCCCACCTGCTGCGCAGCGAGCTGGAGAACGCCCTCGGCGAGCTGGTCTCGGTCGGCCGGGTCAACGCCGACAGCTTCGCCGGGCTGCGCACCCTGCTGATGCCGGCGGACAAGCGCAGCCGCCAGGAGCGCCGCTCGCGCGGCCTGCCGGGCGGCATGCAGGACGCCGGGCGCTGGGCGCCGCTGCGCCGGGCGAAGGCGGAAGAGGCGGGGCAGCGTTTGCCGGCGGAGGTTCTCGAACATGTCGCCCGGACCTTGCTGCGGCGCTATGGGGTGGTCGCCTGGCGCCTGCTGGAGCGCGAGGCCGACTGGCTGCCGCCGTGGCGCGAGTTGCTGCGCGTCTACCATCGCCTGGAAGCGCGCGGCGAGATTCGCGGCGGGCGCTTCATCGCCGGCCTGGCCGGCGAGCAGTTCGCCTTGGCGGAAGCGGTCGGCCTGTTGCGCGAGGTGCGCAAGCGACCGCCGGATGGGGCGATGCTGGTGGTGTCGGCAGTCGATCCGTTGAACCTGGTCGGCGGCCTGCTACCCGGCGAACGGGTGCCGGCGGTGACCGGCAACCGCCTGCTCTATCGAGACGGAGCGCCGCTGGCGGCGCTGGTAGCCGGCAAGGTGCGGATGCTCGCGGAAGTCGACGGCGAGACCGCGCAGCAGATCCGTGCGCTGCTGATCCGCCGTCACTGAGGCCCGCTCAGCGCAGGCTCAGATGGCGGCTGAGCAGGGCCCGCAACGCGGCCGGCTTGACCGGCTTGGACAGGTAGTCGAGGCCGGCGGCGTGGATCTCCGCCACCAGTTCCGGCCGCGCGTCGGCGCTGATCACCACCCCCGGCACCGGCTCGCCCAGGCGCGTGCGCAGCCAGGCCATCAATTGCGTACCGGTCTCGCCGTCGTCGAGGTGATAGTCGATCAACGCCAGTTGCGGGCGCATCTCGCTGTCCAGCAGCGTGGCGCATTCCTCGCGGCTGCGCGCGGTCCAGACCTGGCAGCCCCAGCGGCTGAGCAGGCTGTTCATGCCGGCGAGGATGCTGTCCTCGTTGTCCACGCAGAGCACCTGGGCGCCGTTCAGCGCCTGCGCCGGTTCGGCCTTGTGGCCGTTGGCCAGGGCCGGCGGCGCCTGCCGCGCCAGCGGTACGCGGACGCTGAAGACGCTGCCCTTGCCCGGCCAGGAACGTACTTCCAGCGGATGGCCGAGGACCTTGCAGAGCCGGTCGGCGATCGCCAGGCCGAGACCGAGGCCTTTCTCCGCGCGGGTCTGGTGGCTGTCCAGGCGCTTGAACTCTTCGAAGATGACTTTCTGCTTGTCCGGTGGGATGCCCGGCCCCTGGTCCCAGACCTCCAGGCGCAGGTAGCCGTCCTCGCGGCGGACGCCGAGCAGCACGTGGCCCTTGGCGTAGCGGAAAGCGTTGGTCAGGAAGTTCTGCAGGATGCGCCGCAGCAGCTTGATGTCGCTGTCCACCCGCAGCTGGCTGCCGCGCAGGCGGAAATGCAGGCCCTGTTCCTGGGCCAGCGCCTTGAACTCGACGCCGAGGGCATCGTAGAGGTTGTTCAGCGGGAACGGGTTGCGTTCGGCGCTGACCCGGCCGCTTTCCAGGCGCGAGATGTCCAGCAGGTCGGTGATCAGGTCCTCGGCGGAACGCAGCGACGAGTCGAGGTGCTGCACCAGGTCGCGGACCTCGCCGGGCAGCGCGTCCTGGTGGGCGAGGGCGGCGGAGAACAGCCGCGCGGCGTTCAGCGGCTGCATCAGGTCGTGGCTGACGGCGGCGAGGAAGCGGGTCTTCGACTGGTTGGCGGCCTCGGCGTTGCTCTTCGCCTCGCTGAGTTCCTGGTTCAACTGCGAGAGTTCCTGGGTACGCTCCTGGACCCGCTGTTCCAGCGACTCGTTGGCGCCCTTGAGGCCCTGTTCGGCCTCGCGGTAGGCGGTGATATCGGTGAAGCTCATGACGAAGCCGCCGCCGGGCATCGGGTTGCCGATCAGCTCGATGACCCGGCCGTTGGGGAACAGCCGCTCGGAGGTGTGCGGAGTGCCCTGGCGCATCCAGTACAGGCGCTTGGCCACGTGCATGTCCGGATCGCCGGGCCCGCACAGGCCGCGATCGGCGTTGTAGCGGATGATGTCGGCGATCGGCCGGCCGACGTAGATCAGCCCGTCCGGGTACTCGAACAGCTCCAGGTAGCGGTGGTTCCAGGCCACCAGGCGCAGCGACTGGTCGACCACGCTGATGCCCTGGGTAATGTTCTCGATCGCGCCCTGCAGCAGGGCGCGGTTGAATTGCAGCACCTCGGAGGCTTCGTCGGCGATCCGCACCACGTCCTCCACCTGCATCTCGCGCCCTTCGATGGCGGCCTTCACCACCGCCCGCGCCGAGGACGCGCCGAGGACCCCGGCGAGCAGGCGCTCGGTGTGCGCGATCCACTCGTTGTTGGCGGTCTGGTTCGGGGTGAAGCCCTTGCCCTGGCGGTAGGCGAAGCGGATGAAGCTTTGCCGCGCGCGTTCCTCGCCGACGAAACGCGCGGCGAGCATCAGCAGGTCTTCCACCTGCACCGCGAGCATGAAGCGCGAGTTCTGCCGCTGGGAGATCTCCTGGCCGATGAAGCGGCTGGCCTGCCAGTGCTCGGACACGCGGGTGCGCGAGAGCACCGAGACCAGGCCGAACAGGGCGAAGTTGCCGACCAGCGAGATCAGCACGCCCTGGGTCAGCGGCTCGATCGGCAGGCCGAAGGGATTGCTTGCCAGCCAGGTCAGGCCGGGGATGCGCTCCAGCGGCCAGCCGAGGCCCTTGGCCACCACCGGCAGGACCAGCGTATAGGCCCACAGCAGCGAGCCGGCGGCGAGGCCGGCGAAGACCCCGCGGCGGTTGGCCTGTTTCCAGTACAGCGCGCCGATCATCGCCGGGCCGAGCTGGGCGATGGCGGCGAAGGCGATCTGGCCGATGGTCGCCAGGCTGGCGCTGGAGCCGAGCAGGCGGTAGGCCACGTAGGCGAGCAGCAGGATCACCGCGATGCTCACCCGGCGTACGGTCAGCAGCCAGTGACGGAAGGCCTCGAAGGGCCGTTCGGTGTCCTTTTCCCGGCGTCGCAGCAGCCACGGCAGGAGCATGTCGTTGGAGACCATGGTCGACAGCGCGACGCTGGCGACGATGACCATTCCGGTGGCGGCCGAGGCGCCGCCAATGAATGCCAGCAGGGCCAGCGCCGGGTGCGCCTCGGCCAGCGGCAGGCTGATGACGAAGGAGTCCGGCATTACCCCGGCGGGCAGGTGCAATTGGCCGGCGAGGGCGATCGGCACCACGAACAACGCGGCCAGCACCAGGTAGATGGGGAACACCCAGCGCGCCAGGTTGAGGTCGCGCGGCTCGATGTTCTCCACCACGGTGACGTGGAATTGCCGCGGCAGGCACATGATCGCGGTCATCGCCACGCCGGTCTGCAGCAGCATCGCCGGCCAGTGCACGGTCTCTTCCCAGTAGTCGGCCAACTGCGGCGCGGCGCGGGCCTGGGAGAAGAGATCGGCGAAGCCGTCGTAGAGGCCGAAGGTGACGAAGATGCCCACGGCGAGGAAGGCGGTGAGCTTGACCAGCGACTCGAAGGCGATGGCCAGGACCATGCCGCGGTGGTGTTCGGTGACATCCAGGCTGCGGGTACCGAAGACGATGGTGAACAGCGCCAGCACCAGCGACACGATCAGCGCCGTGTCCTGGGCGCGGGTACCAGTGGAGTCGGCGCCGGAGCCGATCAGCAGGTTCACCCCGAGGACGATGCCTTTCAGTTGCAGGGCGATATAGGGCAGCACGCCGACCATGCAGATCAGCGCCACCACCACCGCCAGCGCCTGCGACTTGCCGTAGCGGGCGGCGATGAAGTCGGCGATGGAGGTGATGTTCTCCTGCTTGCTGATCATGATCATCTTCTGCAGCACCCAGGGCGCGAACAGCATCAGCAGCACCGGTCCGAGGTAGATCGGCAGGAACGACCAGAGCTGGTCGGTGGCCTGGCCGACCGCGCCGAAGAAGGTCCAGCTGGTGCAGTACACTGCCAGGGAGAGGCTGTAGACCCAGGCACGCAGGCGGGGTGAGAGCGGGGTGCGGCGACGGTCGCCATAGAAGGCGATGGCGAACAGGATGGCCATGTAGACCAGGGCGACCACGGCGATCAGCCCGATGGACAGCGACATGCGAACTCCGATGATGTCCCCGCGTGAAGCTGGCGTGAGGCGGGGGTCTTGCTTTCGCGCCAGTTTCGCACTTGTCGGCCCGCGCGTCAGGCCGCCTGCGACCAAGGTCGCACGCATGCTTGAGCCGGACGCGCGGAGTTGGTAGCGTGCCGGGCTGCGTGAGCGCGGACGGCCCCGGCGGCCGGCTGTCCGTTCATCGTAGCCGGTTTCGGCTGCGGCACTAAACGCGGCCGCTACGCTCTGATGGGAGCGGAGTTTTGCGTCGATGTCGAGGAGGGCGCCCATGTTCAAGCCGCTACCGATCACCCTGCAGCGCGGAGCCTTGCGTCTCGAGCCGCTGGTGGAAGCGGACATTCCCGAGCTGGTGAGCCTCGCCGAAGCCAACCGCGAGGCGCTGCAGTACATGGACGGACCGACGCGGCCGGACTGGTACCGCCAGAGCCTCGCCGAGCAGCGCGAGGGCAGGGCGTTGCCGCTCGCCGTCCGCCTCGGCGTGCAACTGGTCGGGACCACGCGCTTCGCCGAGTTCCTTCCCGCCTTGCCGGCCTGCGAGATCGGCTGGACCTGGCTCGACCAGGCCCAGCACGGCAGCGGCCTGAACCGCATGATCAAGTACCTGATGCTCAAGCATGCCTTCGACAACCTGCGCATGGTCCGCGTGCAGCTCAGCACGGCGGCGAGCAACCTGCGCGCCCAGGGCGCCATCGACAAGCTCGGCGCGCAGCGCGAGGGCGTGCTGCGCAACCACCGGCGGCTGGCCGGCGGGCGGCTAGACGACACCTTCGTCTACAGCATCACCGACCACGAATGGCCGCAGGTCAAGGCGGTGCTGGAAGCCAGCTTCACCGGCTGAAGCCGGTTCCGTCGCTCCTGCGGTATGCTGGGCGGCCCGTCCGGACGGGCGAACGAGGAGACGGCAGTGCCGGACGAGACGAGCGGAGAACACACGCATTTCTGGCGCGCCGCCGAACTGGGCGGCGTCGAACTGCTGCACGCGCGCTATGTGGAGCAGCGCTTCGCGCCGCACGTGCACAGCAGCTTCGCCCTGGTCATCATCGAGCAGGGCGCGCAGCGCTTCCGCCATCGTGGCGGCGAGCACCTGGCCCCGCTGGGCAGCATGGTGCTGATCAACCCCGACGAAGTGCACACCGGCTCCAAGGCCCATGATGCCGGTTGGCTCTATCGCGGCTACTACCCGGAAATGGAACAGATCGACGGGATTCTCGACGAGCTGGAAATCCATCATGGCGGCGTGCCGCGCTTCGCCGACAGCGTGATCCACGACCAGCCCCTGGCACGCGCCTTCGTCCACTTGCACCGCCTGCTGGCCGAGCATGCCGACAGCCTGGAAACCCAGACCCGCTGGCGCGAGACGGTGCTCGCCCTGTTCCGTCGCCACGCCCGCCTGCCAGAAGCGCCGAAGGCCGGGCAGGAGCCGTTGGCGGTGGCCCTTGCCCGCGAACTGCTGGCGGCGCGGTTGCTCGATCCGCCTTCGCTGGAGGAACTGGCGGCGGCGGTCAATCTGTCCCCGTTCCATTTTGCCCGGGTCTTCCGTCGCGCCACCGGCATGCCGCCCCACGCCTGGCTCAGGCAGCGCCGCCTGGAGCAGGCCAGGGCACTGCTCAAGAGCGGCCGGGCGCCGCTGGAGGTGGCCCTGGAGCTGGGCTTCGCCGACCAGAGCCACCTCGGTCGCCAGTTCAAGCAGGCCTACGGCGTGGCACCGGGTGAATACCGCTCGGCCTGCGCGCGCTCATCCTTGACGATCTACGAATAAGTCAAGCTCACATTTGCAAATCATTTGTATTTACGTTCTTTACGATTTGCCGTAATTTTGCGCCCCACTTTTTCCTGCGTCCCTGGGGGAGCCTCGATGTCGTCCGTGAGTTCGTTGTCGCGCCTGGCCGTCGCCATCGCGCTGGGTGTGTCCATGCAGGCGGCGCAGGCCGAAGAGGAAGCCAAGGAGCTGGGCACGGTCACCGTGGTCGGCGACTGGCTGGGCGAAGCCGACCAGGCGGTGGTGCAGAACCATCCCGGTGCGCGCAGCGTGGTGCGTCGTCGGGAAATGCTCGAGAGCGGTGCGCAGAACGTCCGCGACGTGCTGCGCAAGGTGCCCGGCGTGCAAGTGCAGGACAACAACGGTACCGGCGGCAGCGACATCTCCCTGAACGTCGGGGTGCGTGGCCTGACTTCACGCCTGTCGCCGCGCTCGACGGTGATGATCGACGGCGTGCCGGCGGCGGTGGCGCCCTACGGCCAGCCGCAGCTGTCGATGATGCCGCTGTCCATCGGCAACCTGGAGAGCATCGACGTCGTGCGCGGCGCCGGCTCGGTGCGCTACGGCCCGCAGAACGTCGGCGGGGTGATCAACTTCGTGACCCGGGCGATTCCGGAGAAGTTCTCCGGCGAAATCGGCACCACCATCGAGCATGCCGGCCACGGCGGCTGGAAGAAGCTCAACCAGGCGTTCCTCGGCGGGACCGCCGACAACGGCCTGGGCGTGGCGCTGCTGTATTCCGGGGTGAAGGGCGCCGACTACCGCGACGGCAACAACGACAACGATATCGACGACGTGCTGCTCAAGACCCATTGGCAGCTCACCGACAGCGACCAGTTGGCGGCCAACTTCCACTACTACGACGCCTACGCCGATATGCCGGGCGGCCTGACCCAGGCGCAGTACGACGACGATCCCTTCCAGTCGGTACGCGACTGGGACAATTTCCGTGGTCGGCGCAAGGACTTCTCGCTGAAGTACACCCGCCAGGTCGACGACCTCACCCAGTTCGAGGTGCTCACCTACTACAGCGACAGTTTCCGCGGCAGCAGCATCGCCGCGCGCAACCTCAGGACCATCACCTCGTACCCGCGCGACTACCATGTGTTCGCGGTGGAGCCGCGGGTCTCGCGGATCTTCTTCGCCGGCCCGACCACCCAGGAGGTCGGCATCGGCTACCGCTACCTGAAGGAAGCGATGAACGAGCGCGCCAGCCAGCTGGCCCTGGTCGACAATGTGCCGACCGTGCGTCCCGGCTCGGACGGCCATACCTACCAGGACCGTACCGGCGGTACCGAGGCCAGCGCCTTCTACATCGACGACAAGATCGATGTCGGCAACTGGACCATCACCCCCGGCATCCGCTTCGAGAAGATCGACAGCGACTGGCGCGACCGCCCGGTGCTCGGCCTGAACGGCAAGCCGGTGCAGGAGAAGAAGCGCAGCAAGGACTACAACGAACCGCTGCCGGCGCTGAGCCTGATGTATCACTTGAGCGACGAGTGGAAGCTGTTCGCCAACTACTCCGAATCGTTCGGCAGCCTGCAGTACTTCCAGCTCGGCCAGGGCGGCAGCGGCAACGATACCGCCGCCGGCCTGGAGCCGGAGAAGGCCAAGACCTACGAACTGGGCACGCGCTACGACAACGGCAGCTGGGGCGGCGAGATCACGCTGTTCTACATCGACTTCGACGACGAGCTGCAGTACGTCAGCAACGACGTCGGCTGGACCAACCTCGGCGCCACCAAGCACCAGGGCATCGAGACTTCCGGCCACTATGACTTCGCCGCTCTCGATCCGCGCCTGGACGGCCTGTCGGTCTACGGCAGCCTCACCTATACCCGCGCCACCTACGAAGGCGACATTCCCTCCTTCAAGGGGCGCGACCTGCCGCTCTACTCGCGCCAGGTGGCCACCGCCGGGGTGCGCTACGAGGTCGACCGCTGGACCTACAACCTCGACGCCTTCGCCCAGTCCATGCAGCGCGCGCCAGGGCTGAGCACCGACAGCCAGGGCAACTTCACCCACAACTACATCACCGAGCCCAGCGCCGACGGCCAGTACGGCGACATTCCCGGCTACGTGACCTGGAATGCCCGCGTCGGCTACGACTTCGGCCCGCAGGCGTCGAACCTGAAGCTCGGACTCGGGGTGAAGAACCTGTTCGACAAGCAGTATTTCACCCGCTCCAGCGACAACAATTCGGGAATCTACGTGGGTCAGCCGCGAACGCTGTTCATGCAGGCCAGCGTCGGTTTCTGAATATTCGGATGCGACTTGGCGCATCGTCCGACGACAGGCGTCCTGCGGTAACGCGGACGCCTGTTCTATGATGGGCGCGGAATTTCCATCGGAACGCTGTGGCCTGATCCGCGGTCCATGCAGTCCAATCGATGACGGGCTTCCTTTCGGCGGCCACGCAAGGTAACAAGGACGATGACCCAACATTCGCAATTCGCCCTGCTGGGCAAGCGGCGTTTCCTGCCGTTCTTCATCACCCAGCTGCTCGGCGCCTTCAACGACAACATCTTCAAGCAGTCGCTGATCCTCGCCATCCTCTATCACCTCAGCGTCAGCGGCGACCGCAGCCTGCTGGTCAACCTCTGCGCACTGCTGTTCATCCTGCCGTTCTTCCTGTTCTCGGCACTGGGCGGACAGTTCGGCGAGAAGTACAACAAGGACGCGCTGATGCGCGCGCTGAAGCTGGCCGAGGTAGGCATCATGCTGGTCGGCGCTGCCGGCTTCGTCTTCGGCAGCCTGCCGCTGATGTTCGTCGCGCTGTTCGCCATGGGCACCCACTCGGCGCTATTTGGCCCGGTGAAGTATTCGATCCTGCCCCAGCACCTGCACGAGGACGAACTGGTCGGCGGCAACGCGCTGGTGGAGATGGGCACCTTCCTGGCGATCCTGGCCGGCACCATCGGCGCCGGCGTGCTGATGTCCCATGCGCATTACGCGGCGGCGGTGGCCACCGCGGTGGTGCTGGTGGCCGCCTGCGGCTACCTGGCCAGCCGCGGCATTCCGCGAGCGGCGGCGGCGCTGCCGGGGTTGAAGCTCGACTGGAACATCTTCGCCCAGTCCTGGAGCATCCTCCGCCTGGGGCTCGGCCAGCGCCCGGCGGTCTCGCGCTCGCTGGTGGGCAACTCCTGGTTCTGGTTCCTCGGCGCGGTCTACCTGACGCAGATCCCGACCTTCGCCAAGGAATGGCTGCACGGCGACGAAAGCGTGGTGACCCTGATCCTCACCGTGTTCTCGGTGGGCATCGCGCTGGGCTCGATGCTGTGCGAGAAGCTTTCCGGTCGCAAGGTGGAGATCGGCCTGGTGCCGTTCGGCTCGATCGGCCTGACCGTCTTCGGCATCCTCCTCTGGTGGCACGCCGGCGGCATTCCCCCAGGCGAGGCGCCCTACGACTGGCTGGCGGTGCTGCGCCACCATGAGACCTGGGCGGTGCTGGCCGACATCCTGTTCATCGGCATTTTCGGCGGCTTCTACATCGTACCGCTGTACGCCCTGATCCAGGCGCGCACCGACGAAGACAAGCGGGCCCGGGTGATCGCCGCCAACAACATCCTCAACGCCCTGTTCATGGTCGCCGCGGCGCTGGTCTCGATCCTCTTCCTCAGCGTCGCCAAGCTGTCGATCCCGCAGCTGTTCCTCGCCCTGTCGCTGATGAACGTCGCGGTGAACGTGTACATCTTCAAGATCGTCCCGGAATTCACCATGCGCTTCCTGGTCTGGCTGCTCAGCCACACCATGTACCGGGTCCGGCATGTGAACCTGGAGGCGATCCCGGACGAGGGAGCGGCGGTGCTGGTGTGCAACCACGTCTCGTACGTGGACGCGCTGCTGATCGCCGGCTCGATCCGGCGGCCGGTGCGCTTCGTCATGTACTACAGGATCTTCTCGCTGCCGGTGCTCAACTTCGTCTTCCGCACCGCCGGCGCGGTGCCCATAGCGGCGCGCCACGAGGACGAAGGGATCTACGAACGCGCCTTCCAGCGCATCGCCGACTACCTGAGGGACGGGGAGCTGGTGTGCATCTTCCCTGAGGGCAAGCTGACCGCCGACGGCGAGATGAATGAGTTCCGCGCCGGGATCGAGCGGATCATCGAGGAAACCCCGGTTCCGGTGATCCCCATGGCGCTGCAGGGCCTGTGGGGCAGCTTCTTCAGCCGCGACCCGAACAAGGGCTTCTTCCGCCGCCTGTGGTCGCGGGTAAGCCTGGTGGCCGGCGAATCGGTGGCGCCGGGGGCGGTGGAGCGCCTCGACCTGCAGGCGCGGGTGACGAGCTTGCGCGGCGAAGCTCGTTGATCGATCCGCAGAAACGAAAAAGCCCCGGCGATGCCGGGGCTTTTTTTGGCGAACTACAAGTTAGATAACTTGTACTTCGTCGGCTTGCAGGCCTTTCTGGCCGTTGACGACCACGAAGGAAACCTTCTGGCCTTCCTGCAGGCTCTTGAAGCCGGTGCCCTGGATGGAACGGAAGTGAACGAACAGGTCGTTACCGCTTTCCGGGGTGATGAAGCCGAAGCCTTTGGCGTCGTTGAACCATTTTACGGTGCCGTTCTGACGATTCGACATGGTGTAACTCCTGAAACAAAGTTGATTGCGGCGACGGGAATATCCGAGCCGGTAGGTACTGAGTTGCAAAGAGTACGAGGAGCCGAGGCGATGAGCGGACCGAGATCTACCACACCAGGTCACGATTCACTGTGACCCAAGCAAGCACAGTGGTCGCAGAGTACGCGATAAAACTGCGGAAAGCGATACCCCTCGGAGCATATTCGATGGATGTCTAATGGCTCAGCTTGAGGCCGACCAGTCCACAGACGATCAGCGCGACGCTGGCCAGGCGCAGCAATGCCATGGATTCGCCGAACAGGACGATCCCGGCGATTACCGTGCCGACCGCGCCGACCCCGGTCCAGACGGCATAGGCGGTGCCCAGCGGCAGGTGCTTCATGGCCAGGCCGAGCAGGCCCAGGCTGACCAGCATGGCGAGCGCCGTGAGGACCGTGGGAAGCGGCTTGCTGAAGCCTTCGGTGTATTTCAGACCAACGGCCCAGCCCACTTCGAACAGGCCGGCGAAAAACAGGATGATCCAGGACATGGCGATCTCCAGGGCAACGGGTGGCGGGGCCGTCCCCATTCGATCACCGGCCGGAGGCGGGTGGTGAGGTCGTCCTCACTGCGTGCGGTATTTTGCATGGTTCATCGGTCGGGACAAGGCTTCCCGACCGGGACCCAGTTCAACGCGGCGTATCTTCCATGCGCCGGAACAGGGCGGCCAGCAGCGAACCGGAGAGATTGTGCCAGACGCTGAACAGCGCGCTGGGCACCGCTGCCAGGGGCGAGAAATGGGCGTTGGCCAGCGCCGCGCCGAGCCCCGAGTTCTGCATGCCGACTTCGATGGCAAGGGCCTTGCGCTGTGCCAGCGGCATGCCGGTCAGCTTGCCGGTGAGATAGCCGAGCGACAGGCCGAAGCCGTTGTGCAGCATCACCACGGCCATGATCAGCAGGCCGGACTCGGCGATCCGCGCCTGGCTGGCGGCCACCACCGCGGCGATGATCACCACGATGCTGAATACCGAGACCAGCGGCAGCACCTCCGCCACCTGTCGGGTGCGCTCGCCGAGCAGGCGCTGTGCCAGCAGGCCGAGGGCGATGGGCACCAGCACCACCTGGAGGATCGACAGGAACATCGCCGCGAACGACACCGGCAGCCAGGCCGAGGCCAGCAGCCAGACCAGCGCCGGCGTGACCAGCGGGGCGAGCAGGGTGGTCACCGAGGTGATCGCCACCGACAGGGCGACATCGCCACGGGACAGCCAGGTCATCACGTTGGAAGCGGTGCCGCCGGGGCAGCAGCCGACCAGGATCACGCCCACCGCGATCTCCGCCGGCAACTGCAACAGGCGACAGAGCAACCAGGCCAGGCCGGGCATGATGACGAACTGGGCCAGCACGCCGATCAGCACCCGTATGGGGTGCCGGGCGACCTCGCGGAAGTCTTCGCCCTTGAGCGTCAGGCCCATGCCGAACATCACCAGGCCGAGCAGCGGCGCGATGGCGACGGTGAGCGGGAGGAACCAGGCCGGCCGGAAGAAGGCGAGGATGGCGAACAGCAGGACCCAGAACGGGAAGCTGGCGCTGACGAAACGGCTCAGGGCGGTCAGGGCACGCATGGGCTTTCCTTGTTATTGGACGGCCGCCAGTCTGCCATGCCGGGCGCGACTCTCCCAGCGGCGGGCGCCGCCGGGAGAGCGGGGCGTCAGACGCCCTGGGGGATTTCTTCGCCGCCGAGGGCCTCGAAGAGCGCCGGAAGGAATTCGGCGAAGGTCAGCATCATCAGGGTGAAGCTGGCATCGAGCTGGCCGAGGGCGTCTTCGCCGCCGTCCTTTTCCGCCTGCTCCTGCAGCAGGTCTTCGAAGCGCAGGCGCTTGACCGCCAGCTTGTCGTCGAGGATGAAGGACAGCTTGTCCGACCAGGCCAGGGACAACTGGGTGACCAGCTTGCCGGCGGTGAGATGCAGCTGGATTTCCTCGCTGGTCAGGTCCTGGCGCTTGCAACGGACCACGCCGCCGTCCTCGTGGGTGTCGCGCAGCTCGCATTCGTCGAGCACGTGGAAGTCGCCGGCGGCTTCCTGGGTCTTGACCCAGTCGGTGAGGGTCGCGGTCGGCGCGACCTTCACGCTCAGCGGGCGTACCGGCAGGGAGCCGAGCGCTTCGCGCAGCGTCGAGAGCAGGTCTTCGGCCTTCTTCGCGCTGGCCGAGTCGACCAGGATCAGGCCGAGGCTCGGCGCGATCGCGGCGAAGGTGCTGGAGCGGCGGATGAAAGCGCGCGGCAGCAGGGTCTGGACGATCTCGTCCTTCAACTGGTCGCGTTCCTTCTTGTAGACCTTGCGCATCTGCTGGGCTTCGATCTCGTCGACCTTTTCCTTCAGTGCGTCACGCACGACGCTGCCCGGCAGGATGCGCTCTTCCTTGCGTGCCGAGATCAGGAAGAAGTCCTGGCTGACGTGTACCAGCGGTGCGTCCGGGCCTTTGCCGAACGGCGCGGTGAAGCCGTAGGTGGTCAGCTCCTGGCTGGCGCAGGGGCGGGCGGGTTTTTCGCCGAGGGCTTTCTCGAGGGAATCGGCATCCAGTTGCAGATCCTGGGTGAGGCGGTAGACGAGCAGATTGCGGAACCACATGGGGTCGTTCTCTCCGGGCACAAAGGACCCATTATTCCGCCGCTGGCGGCTCAGGCCAACCCCGGTCCGTCGCTAACTCCTTGGAACGGCAGAAAATTTTTTTCATCGAGGGGCTTGCCAGGGGGCGAATCGCTCCGTAGAATGCGCCCCACTTCGAGAGTGAAGGGTGATTAGCTCAGCTGGGAGAGCATCTGCCTTACAAGCAGAGGGTCGGCGGTTCGATCCCGTCATCACCCACCAATCTCGCAAGTTACGCGCAGCGGTAGTTCAGTCGGTTAGAATACCGGCCTGTCACGCCGGGGGTCGCGGGTTCGAGTCCCGTCCGCTGCGCCATTTCCTTCCTTCGCTGTATCTCTTGCGCTTCCTTCCCGCTTCATAATTCGACGTTTTTCGACGCTTCCTTTCCGCTGTTCTTCTGTCCTCGTTCCACGCGTTCGTTCTGCTATCTCCTTCATTTTTCGGAAAGTTCGGCCTTGAACTTATCCGCGCGCACCTGTTCCTATTGCCCATAGCCACTGGTCGCGACAGCCTGCTAAGCTCGCGGCTTCATCGAATATGCCCGAGCGGCGAACAGATTAAAGGACTCAGCATGAAACAACATCGGTTGGCAGCAGCGATCGCACTGGTCGGTCTGGTTCTCTCCGGCTGCGATTCGCAGACCAACGTTGAGTTGAAGACCCCGGCGCAGAAAGCTTCCTATGGTATCGGCCTGAACATGGGCAAGAGCCTGTCCCAGGAAGGCATGGACGACCTGGATTCGAAAGCCGTCGCCAAGGGCATCGAAGACGCCCTCGGCAAGAAGAAGCAGCAGCTCACCGATGAAGAGCTGACCGAAGCCTTCGCCTTCCTGCAGAAACGTGCCGAGGAGCGCATGGCGGCCATCGGCGACGAAAACGCCAAGGCCGGCAAGAAGTTCCTCGAGGAAAACGGCAAGCGCGACGGCGTGACCACCACCGCTTCCGGCCTCCAGTACGAAATCGTGAAGAAGGCCGATGGCCCGCAACCGAAGGCCACCGACGTGGTGACCGTCCACTACGAAGGCCGCCTGACCGATGGCACCGTCTTCGACAGCTCCATCGAGCGCGGCAGCCCGATCGACCTGCCGGTCAGCGGCGTGATCCCGGGTTGGGTCGAAGCCCTGCAACTGATGCACGTCGGCGAGAAGATCAAGCTGTACATCCCCAGCGAGCTGGCCTACGGCGCGCAGAGCCCGAGCCCGGCGATCCCGGCCAACTCGGTACTGGTCTTCGACATGGAACTGCTCGGCATCAAGGATCCGTCCAAGCCGGACGCGGAGCCCGAGGCCGGTGCCGCAGCGCAGCCCGAAGCCAAGGCGGACGCGAAGAAGTAATTTTTCCGCCGCGATGCATGAAACGCCCCGTCCATGACGGGGCGTTTTCATTTGCGGATTCGGCTGAACCCAGGCGCTGCCGCGAGGGTCTGAAAACAGGTCGAGGGCACGGCCGGTGTTACCCTTATGCACACATTTGTCGCACGTCGACCCGACCTACGGTATTGACCTCGGGTTGTCCGTTGCGCTAGGTCAAACCCTTGATTTTCAATGCTTTTAGAGCATTGTCTAAAAAGTGTCCGATCTGTCGGAAAGCCTGTAGCGACGGGCTTCTCGCCGACGGAAGGGGGGGCTGTTCACAAGGTTATCCACAGTATGCGTGGATAACCCGGAGAGCCTCGGCGGCAAGCGCTTGAGCGAGGTGGAAGGATGGATGCACCACGAGGATTCAGTCGTTACCTGGGGATCGCGGAACGTTTCCTGGCCCGTGGCCGGGTGCCCGCCTTGTTGATTGCGGTAGCACGCAAGCGCTCGCGCCTGAAGCTGGTGAAGAGCGACCTGCGCCTGCTGCAGGAACTGCTGGTGGCCTGGGTTCGCGGCGAATACCGCGGACTCAGCCGCCAGGCGTTGCTCTCGGTGATCGCGGCGCTGGCCTATTTCCTTTCGCCGGTGGATATCGTTCCCGACTTCATCTTCGGTGTCGGCCTGCTCGACGATCTCGCCGTCCTGGCCTGGGTAGTGCGTCGCTGGCAGGCCGAGCTGGATGCCTTCAAGGTCTGGCGCGACGCCCAGGGCGTCGAGACGCAACAGGCGCTGCGAGAGCTGCCGGCTCCCAGGGCGGAGCGCGTTCAGGGTTCCTGAGGCGCTTGCAGGCTGTTTTCCAGCAGGCGCCCGATGCTGCCGTCCCTGACCATCTCGTCGAGCACCCGGTCCATACTTTCGACGGGGACCGGCAGTTGTCCGCCATAGATGCAGTGCATCCGATAGCTCTGCAGTACCAGCGGACTGACGCTCAGGCCCAGCTCGGGATGCTGGCGCGTCAGGTAGAGCAGCGGGCGGCGCATGTCCACCGCGGCGTCCAGGCGCGAACGCTTGAGCATCTGCACGCGACTGGCCAGGTCGCGGGTATCTTCGCGGCGAATTTCCCCGGCAGCGAAGGCCTGCATGAGATCGTCCGCGTAGACATAGCCTAGACTTGTACCCAGGGTCTTGCCGCGCAGCTCGGCGAAGTCGCGGATCGCCGGACGGTCGTCGCGCTGCAGCAGGACGTCCTGCTCTTCGAAGAGGGCAGGAGACCAATGGTAGCGTTCGGGTTTGCTATCCCATTCGGGGTTGGAGTTGCAGATCACGTGAATATGTCCGCTGGCCATGAAGCCGTCGATCCTTCGGTTCGGCGTTTCCACGAAACGCAGCGACAATCCCAGCCGCTGCGCGACCCGCTCCCCCAACTGGCGGGTGAAGCCGCCTTGCAGCTGGTGATCGACGATGTCCACATAGGGCATGCCGTCGGCGGGGCTGAAGCCCCAGCGCAGCTCGCCGGCGAAGGCCTGTCCGACTCCCAGCAGGATGCACAAACCAAGACTTCTCCGGCGCACCCGTGGGCTCCTCCACCAGGCAGACTGTGTGACCAGGGCAGCAGTATAGCCAGTCCGCAGCGGCGCGGTGCCTGATAAGATGGCGGCTTGCAAGGAGACCGACATGAATGTCCAAGTGATCACGCGAGACGGCGAGGCGGAATACGCGGTGTTGCCCTGGGCCGAATACCAGGCGTTGCTGGCCGCCGCCGGTCGCCCGGCCGCCAGTGTCGCGGTGGAGACGACCGCGCCGGCGCCGCCTTCCGCGAGTCTGCTGGAGCGCCGCGAGGCGCGCGGCCTGAGCCTGGAACAGGTGGCCCGGGAGGTCGGTATCAGTCCTTCCTACATGGCGATGATCGAACGCGGCGAACGCGAGGCCAGCGAGGCCATCCTGTTCGCCCTGGAGCGTGTGCTGGGCAAAGCGACGGGGGCCTGACCTTGAGTGTGCTGATCAGCCGTAAACACTGGGATAGCCTGCTGCTGGAAATCGAGGATGCGCGTCGCCAGCGTCATCTGCTCACCTACCGGGCGCTGATCGAGCGCCTGCAACTGCCGACTCCGGCGATGACCACCCTCACCGCGGCTCTCGAGCACCTGGCATCGCTGGATGCGCGCTCGGGGCGTCCGTTGCGCAGTTCGCTGGTCATCAGCCAGGGCGCAAGCCGCTTGCCGCGCACCGGTTTCTTCGAGTGCGTGGAGCGCCTCGGGCGTTTTTCCGGTCCGCCGGACGGCCCGGCCGCGGCTGGCTGGCATGCGGCGGAAGTGGTCCGTGTCTTCGAATTCGAGTATCCCGATGAACTCTGAATGGATCTGGCGCCTGCGCGCCCGCCTCGGTTACGGCGTGGCCCGGCAGTTGCTGGGCTGGCCCTGGCTGGTCAAGCAGCCGCGAGCCTGGCAGTGGATGCAAGGGCAGTTCTCGCGCATGGCCAACCTCGGACACCGCGACGCCCAGGCGTTCTACGGTCACCTGCTGCTGTTCCGTGGACAGGGCTTCGGCGCACGCGAGGAGGGCCTGCGCCTGCTGCGCCTGGCTGCCAGCGCGGGCGATGGGAAATCGGCCTACCAGCTCGGCGTGCAGGCGCTCAAGGGCGACAGCCGGCAAGCGCCCGACGCGCTGGCAGCCAGCCGCCACTGGGCACTAGCGGCAGAGGCGGGCCACCCGCTGGCGGCGCGCAAGCTGGCGGAACTCTACCGCGATGGAGGCCCGGGCCTGGCGCCGGACAGCGAGCGCGCCGAGCACTATGCGCAACGGGCGTCCGCGCTCGGTCTCTAGCTGAACGAACGGTTCAGGCGGCCTCGATCAGGTGCAGGCTGTAGCCTGGCACCGCCTTGGCCTGGCGCTTGGCCTCGGAGGCCAGCGTCGCCAGGTGCGCGGCATCCATTCCCTGGCAGGCTTCGGCCGGTAGGTGCACCACGCCGACGGACAATGACAGCAGCGGGTACTCCTCGCGCTGGCCATGGCGGTTGTGCGCAACGAAACAGCCGGCTTCCAGGTGCTCGCGGCTGTAGAAGCGCCGGCATTGGCTCTGGAAGGTTTCCAGCAACCGGTCGATCCGTGTGCGCCAGTCCTCGGGGCCGAGCACCAGCATGAAGTCGTCGCCGCCGATGTGGCCGACGAAGTCGCTGCCCGGGTCGATCCGTTCGCTCAGGCACTGTGCCAGGCACAGCAGGACCTCGTCGCCGCGGGCGTAGCCGTAGAGATCGTTGAAGGGTTTGAAGCTGTCGACGTCGATGTAGCAGATCACCGCCTCGCGCCTTTGTTGCAGCAGGCGTTCGAGGCATTGCTGAATCGGCACGTTGCCGGGAAGCAAGGTGAGCGGATTGGCGTGCCGCGCCTGCTGGAGCTTTTCCTCGGTGATCAGCCTGAGCACGTCGATCACCCGTCCCATGCCCGCATAGTGCCCGCCGCGGGTGACGATGAAATCTTCCTCGATACGCTGGCGTGCGCGGCTGGTCAGCAGGCGGCTGACCTGCTGCAGGGTCTGGCCGAGTTCCACGGCGAGAAAATCGTCGCTCATCAGGCGGCTGATCGGCTTGCGCAGGAACAGGTCGCAGGCGAAGGGCCGGAGCAAGGCGTCGGTGAGCGCGTGGCGATGGACGATGCCGATGGGACGCCCTTCTTCGTCGAGGATCGCCAGGGAGTTCAGGTTGGCCTGGCGGCGGAAGATTTCCACCACTTCCTGGGTCGAGGTGCGAACGTCGACCGCGCGCTGTTCCAGCAGCAGCGCACGCAGGTCGCCGTGCTCGTCGCTGGAAGACTGGCTGGGGGCGTCAGCGCTGGGCAGCATCTGTTGTACGTCGCTCGCCGGGTGTTCCTGCGGGCGGCCGAACAGATAGCCTTGCACCAGGTCGACCCCCATCTCGCTAAGTACCGCGAGTTCCTCGGGCAGTTCGATGCCTTCGGCGATGACCTGGGCGCGAGAGGCCCGCGCCATCTTCAGGATGGAGCCGACGAACTCGCGTTTCACGGTGTCCAGGTGGATGCCGTCGACGAAGTGGCGGTCGATCTTCACGTAGTCCGGACGCAGTTCCGACCACAGGCGCAGGCTGGAGTAGCCAGCGCCGAGGTCGTCGAGGGCGATGGAGAAGCCCATGGCGCGATAGTGGTGCAGCGCGGTGTCGAGCAGGTCGAAGTCGTCGATGGGGGTCTGTTCGGTCAGTTCGATCACCACCCGGTTCGGCGAGATCCCCAGCTGTTGCAGCAATTGCAGGGTGCGGCCGGGCGGATGGCCGGCTTCGAGGAGGGACTCCGGGGAGACGTTGAGGAACAGCATGGCGTCGCCCTGGATGTCGCGGAAGCGGCTGAAGGCGCGTTGTCGGCAGAGTAGTTCCAGTTCGCTCAGCCGTCCGCATTGGCGGGCCACGGCGAACAACGCCAGGGGCGAGTGCAGCGGGCTGTTGGACGGACCGCGGGTCAGCGCTTCGTAGCCGACCAGGCGCCGTTCGGAAAGCGAGAGGATGGGCTGGAACAGGCAGTGCAGGTCGCCGTGGGCCAGGATGCTGTCCAGGGCGCTCAACTGCTCGGTGACGGTCATGGAACGCTCTCGTCGCAATGAAAAAGGGCCGGTTGTGCAACCGGCCCCGTATTTCACGACAGTCCCATGACTGTTTTATGACGCTCCCGCTGAACTCAGTGCTTGGCCACCGCCGAGTTGAGGTTCAGGTAGTCCAGCAGGATGTGCCCGGACTCGGTGAGGTAGGCGTCGTCCTGCGGCTTGGTCTTGTCGTCCTCTTCCGGCAGGGCGTTCTCGTCCTCGCGCTTGAGTTCCTTCAGCGGCTCCTGGCCCTTGGACTTGCGCAGGGCGTTCTCCATGGCCAACTGGCGGTTCTCGATGCTGGTCTGCTGGGCGCGGCGCTTGGCCTCGTTCAGGCTGACGGTCTTCTCCTTCATCAGCTCCTGGGCCAGCGCCAGGCGCTCGCGGGCGTAGACGAAGTCGGCGTTGTTCTCGGTGCGCGCGTCGTGCTGGGCCTTGAGTTGCGCGAGGAACGGCTTGAACGGGTTGGCCTCGTCCTTCACCACCGGGCGGATGGTGTCCCAGGGCATCGAGTCGGGCAGGGCGCTTTCGCCGATTTCCTTGTCGTCGACGATGGACGGGTAGCTGATATCCGGGATCACGCCCTGGTGCTGGGTGCTCTGACCGGAGACTCGGTAGAACTTCGCCAGGGTCAGCTTCAGTTCGCCGTGGTTGAGCGGCTGGATGGTCTGCACGGTGCCCTTGCCGAAGGTCTGTCCACCGAGGATCAGCGCGCGGTGGTAGTCCTGCATGGCGCCGGCGAAGATCTCCGAGGCGGAGGCCGAGAGACGGTTGACCAGTACCGCCAGCGGGCCGGTATAGAAGGCCTTGCCTTCGTCGTCGTTGAGCACGTCGACGCGGCCGTCGCTGTTGCGCACCAGTACGGTCGGGCCCTGGTCGATGAACAGGCCGGTCAGCTCGGTGGCCTCCTGCAGGGAGCCGCCGCCGTTGTTGCGCAGGTCGAGGACGATGCCGTCGACCTTGTCCTTCTGCAATTCGGCGACCAGCTTCTTCACGTCGCGGGTGGTGCTCTTGTAGTTCGGGTCGCCGGCGCGGTAGGCCTTGAAGTCCAGGTAGAAGGCCGGCAGGTCGATCACGCCGAGCTTGTAGCTGCGGCCTTCGTGGTCGACCTTGATGATGGATTTCTTCGCCGCCTGGTCCTCCAGCTTCACCGCCTCGCGGGTGATGGCGACGATCTTGCTGGTCTGGTCGTTCGGCGCGTTGCTCGCCGGAATCACTTCCAGGCGTACCTGGGAACCTTTCGGCCCGCGGATCAGCTTGACCACTTCATCCAGGCGCCAGCCGACCACGTCGACCATTTCGCCCTTGCCCTGGGCGACGCCGATGATCTTGTCGGAGGTGGCGATCTGCTTGCTCTTCGCCGCCGGGCCGGCCGGCACCAGGCGTACGACCTTGACGTAGTCGTTGTCGCTCTGCAGCACCGCGCCGATGCCTTCCAGCGAGAGGCTCATGTTGATGTCGAAGTTTTCCGCGTTGTCCGGCGACAGGTACTGGGTGTGCGGATCGTAGGACTGGGCGAAGGCGTTGATGTAGGCCTGGAAGATGTCTTCGCTGCGGGTCTGCTTCAGGCGCGACAGCTGGTTCTTGTAGCGCTTGGTGAGCTGTTCCTGGATCGCCTTGTCGTCCTTGCCGGTGATCTTCAGGCGCAGGACCTCGTCCTTCACCTTCTTGCGCCAGAGGTCGTCGAGCTCTGCGGTGTCCTTCGCCCAGGGGGCCTTTTCGCGGTCGATCAGCAGGCTCTCGTCGACGCTGAAGTCGATCTTGTCGACGCCCTTGTCGAGCATCGCCAGGGCATAGTCGAGCCGACCTTTCAGGCGGTCGAGGTGGCGCTTGTAGATGACGAAGCCGGGATCGAGGTCGCCGCTCTTGAGGAAGTCGTCGAACCTGTTGCGCCAGCGATCGAACTCGGCGATGTCGCCGGCGGTGAAGTACATCCGCGCCGGATCGAGCATCTTCAGGTAGCTGTCGTAGATCTTGGCCGAGCGTTCATCGTTCAGCGGCGGCTTGTTGTAGTGGTGCCGCTTGAGCAGTTCCACGACGTTGAGGCTGGCGATGACCTGCTCGCGGTCCGGCTGCAGGCTGTCCCAGGAATTCTGGGCGCTGCCGACGGAGACGGCGGTCGAGGCGAACAGCGGCAGCGAACTGGCGCCGAGGAGGAGCAACAGGGCGGTACGGGGCAGAAAACGCTTCATGCTGATTCGACTGATCGCGGAGTAATGACGCATATTAGGCCTTATTAGCCGGCGCCGGGTTCCCTTGGCGCAATGCAAAAAGCCCGACTCTGGGTGATCGGGCCGTGACAACCCCACTATGGAGGCAGCGTGAACGCATTGCAAGGTATCGAAGGTCGTGTCGAGTGGTCGGAAATCGCCGCCCCGTCCTGCGGTCAGGGCGAAATCCGCATCCGCGTGGCGGCCGCCGGACTCAACCGCGCCGACCTGTTGCAGAAGGCCGGGCTCTACCCGCCGCCACCCGGCGCCAGCCCGGCGCTGGGGCTCGAGTGTGCGGGTGTGGTCAGCGAGGTGGGCGCGGGCAGCACCTGGCAGGTCGGCGACCGGGTCTGCGCGCTGCTCGCCGGCGGCGGCATGGCCGAGGAAGTGGTGGTGGACGCGCGCCACGTACTGCCGGTCCCGGCAGGGCTGAGCCTGGCGGAGGCGGCGGGGATTCCGGAGGTCTACGCCACGGCCTGGCTGAACCTGTTCCAGTTGGCGGCGTTGCAGCCCGGCGAGAAAGTGCTGCTGCACGCCGGCGCCAGCGGCGTCGGTTCGGCCGGCATCCAATTGTGCAAGGCGTTCGGCAACCCCTGCTGGGTCAGCGTCGGTTCCGCCGAACGCCTGGCCTACTGCGAATCCCTGGGCGCCGCCGGCGGCGTGCTGCGCAAGCAGAGCCTGGAATCGCTGCGCGATTTCGCCCCGTTCGACGTGATCCTCGATCCGGTCGGCGCCCGCTATGCCGGGTTGAACCTGGAGTTGCTGCGGCGCGACGGGCGCTGGGTGATCATCGGCCTGATGGGCGGCCGCGAGGCGCAACTGGACCTGGCTCAACTGCTAGGCAAACGCATCCAGTTGACCGGCTCGACCCTGCGTACCCGCGATGCCGAGTTCAAGGCGCAGTTGATCGCCGAGCTGGGGTTGAAGGTCTGGCCATTGTTCTCCGCCGGGAAACTCCGTGCGCAGCTGGAGCGAACCTTCCCGATCGGCGACGCCGAGGCGGCGTTCGAGGCGTTGGCGAGCAACCAGGTGCAGGGCAAGGTCGTGCTGGTGGTGGACCCGTCGCTGGCCTGAAGGGCCGCTTCGGCGACGCGATGGAAAGCGCGATCCGCTCGCGCTTTCGCAGCGAGCCTGTCAGCGCCAGGCGTTGACCGGCCAGCCCATTTCCTTGGCGTAGGCGAGCAGGGTCGGGTCCGGATTGACCGTGTTCGGATGGCCGACCAGCTTCAGCAGCGGCAGGTCGTTGCGCGAGTCCGAATAGAACCAGGCGTCGGCCAGTTGGCGATCGTCTCCTTCCAGCAGGTCGAGCAGACGCAATACCTTGCCTTCGCGATAGGTGAGGGTGCCGAGGGTGCGGCCGGTGTAGTGTCCGTCGAGCACTTCGAGATCGATGGCGAGGACTTCGTCGACGCCGATCCGCGCCGCGATCGGCTTGACCAGGTGCACCCCGGATGCGGAGACGATCAGCACCCGGTCGTTGGCGCTGCGGTGGCGCGCCAGGCAGGCGCAGGCGTCGCTGTAGATCAGCGGCTCGATGACCTCCTCGACGTAGGCCTCCACTTCCCGCTCGACTTCCTCGACGCTGCGACCGATCAGCGGTTGCAGGGTGTAGTCCATGTACAGGTCCATGGACAGCTTGCCTTCGGCGTACTGCTCCATCAGTTCGGCGTCGCGGCGGACGAAGGATTCGTCGACCCAGCCGAGACTCGCCATGCGCTGGCTCCACAGGCTGGAGCAGTCGCCGTGGATCATGGTCTCGTCCAGGTCGAAGATCACCAGGCTCATCAAGCTACCTCTCGAATACTGTTGCGATCGATGACCAGCGTCAGCTGACTGCCGGCCGGATACAGGCGGTCTGCGCTGCGGTTGAGGACGTCGACGGTGAGCTCCACCCCGGCGGCCTCGACGCGGTAACGGATCACGTTGCCGAGCAGACTGTGCGAGCGTACCAGCGCCGGCACGCCTTCGCTCGGTTCGTTGCCCAGGCGCAGGGATTCCGGGCGGATCGCCACCTGTTGCGCGCAGGGCTGGCCGAGCAGGCGGCTGGCCTGTTCGGCGTCGAGCAGGTTGTAGTTGCCGATGAAGCCGGCGGCGAAGGCGTTTTCCGGCGCGGTGTAGAGGGTCTCCGCGTCGCCGCTCTGGACGATGCGTCCGGCGTTCATCAGGACGATGCGGTCGGACAGGGTCAGCGCTTCCTCCTGGTCATGGGTGACGAACACCGTGGTCAGCCCCAGCTCCTGCTGGATGCGGCGGATCTGTTCGCGCAGGTGCTTGCGGATGCGCGCGTCGAGGGCCGACAGCGGCTCGTCGAGCAGCAGCAGGCGCGGGCGCGTCACCAGCGAGCGGGCCAGCGCCACGCGCTGGCACTGGCCGCCGGAGAGTTGGTGCGGGTAGCGTGCGGCGTACTCGCCCAGCTCCACCAGTTCGATGGCTTCGGCGACCCGCTGCTTCAGTTCCGTCGCAGGCACCTTCTGCATGCGCAGGCCGAAGGCGACGTTCTGTTGCACGGTCATGTTGGGGAACAGCGCGTAGCTCTGGAACACCATGGCGATCCCGCGCTTCTGCGGCGGCAAAGGCACCACATCCTCGCCGTCGATGAGGATGCGCCCGCTGTCGACCTCGGTCAGCCCGGCGATGCAGCGCAGCAGGGTGGACTTGCCGCAGCCGCTGGGGCCGAGCAGGGTGACGAACTCGCCGCGGGCGGCGGCGAAGTCGATATCGCGGAAGATGCTGGTGGCACCGTAGCTCTTGTCGAGCTGTTCGACGCTGACGAACGACATGATCAGGCCTTGTCCTTGTTCAGTCGGTTGGCCGCCCAGGTCAGGACCAGGACGAACACGAAGTAGGAGACCACCACTGCGCTGGTGTAGTGGCCGCTGCTGTTGCGCATGTTGTTGAGGAACACCTGCAGGGTCTCGTAGCGGGTACCGACCAGCAGGTTGGCGAAGACGAATTCGCCGATGAGGAAGGAGAACGACAGCAGCAGGGCCACCATCACGCCCTTGCGCAGGTTCGGCAGCACGACCAGCAGCGCCGCCTTCCAGGTGCTGGCGCCGAGCAGGTGGGCGGCGTCCATCAGGTCGCGCAGGTTGATCGCCTGCAGGTTGTTGGTGATCGCCCGGTACATGAACGGCAGGGCGATGGTGAAGTAGCAGCCGACCAGCACCCAGGGCGTGCCGATCATTTCCAGCGGCCCGCTGGCATAGAGTTGCAGCAGGCCCACCGAGGAGACGATCGGCGGCACCGCGAAGGGCAGCAGGATGAGCACGTTCATCACGCCGTCCAGGCGCGGGAAGTGGTAGTGGATGACGAACATCAGCGGCAGGATCAGCAACACGCTGAACGCCAGGGCGCCGAAGCAGACCAGCAGCGAGCGGGCGAAGGCCAGCAGGAAGCGCTGGTCGCTCCACAGCGTCAGGTACCACTTCAGGGTCAGGCCGTCCGGCAGCAGGGTCGCCGACCACTGGGTGGCCAGCGAGTAGAGCAGGGTCGCCGCCAGCGGCAGGACCAGGATCAGGAACAGCGCGCAGACCACCAGGCGATGGTAGAGCGCGGCAGGACGTCGATCAGCGCGCGACATGGTAGCTCCTGCGCAGCAGCCATTGGTGGACCAGGGTGATCAGGGTCATCAGGCCGACCAGCACCATGGCCAGGGCGCTGGCCATGTTCGGGTCGGGGAACACGTCGCCGGCGACCAGCGCGCCGATGCGGATCGGGATCACGTTGAAGTTGCCGGTGGTCAGCGAGTACACCGTGGCGTAGGCGCCGAGGGCGTTGGCCAGGAGGATGACGAAGGTGCCCAGCAGCGCCGGGGTCAGCACCGGGATGCCGATGTGTCGCCAGTACTGCCAGCCGTTGGCGCCGAGCAGCGCGGCGGACTCGCGCCAGTCCTCGCGCAGGGCGTCGAAGGCCGGGTAGAGCAGCATCACCCCGAGGGGGATCTGGAAATAGGTGTAGAGGATTATCAGGCCGGTCTTCGAGTAGAGATTGAAGTCGTCGATCCAGCCGGCCTGCTTGAGCAACAGGGTCAGCGCGCCGTTGAAGCCGAGCAGGATGATGAAGGCGAACGCCAGCGGTACCCCGGCGAAGTTGCTGGTCATGTTGGAGAAGGCCATGACGAAGTCGCGCAGGCGGCTGTCGACGTGGCGCAGCGAATGGCTGCCGAGCACCGCGATGAGCAGGCCGAGCAGGCTCGACCAGCCGGCGATCTCCAGGCTGTGGCGGATCGCCTGGCGGTAGAAGGGCGAGCCGAACAGCTCGAGGTAGTTGGCCAGGCTCCAGGCGTCGCTGGCCTTCAGGCTGTTCAGCGCGACCCAGGCCAGCGGCGCTATCTGGAAAATCACGAAGAACGCCGCGAAGGGCAGCAGGAACAGCAGCGCCAGCCATTTGCCGGAGAGTCGTTTCATGGGGCGAGCAGCTCCCGGCAGACGGGTTTGTCGTGGGCGGCGCCGAGGATTTCGCAGAGCGTGCCGCAGAGGTCGGTCTGCAGCGGTTGCGCCAGGTCGTCGCGGCTGAAGGCGTCGCCGAAGACGAACAGCGGCACCTCGCGCTCCTCCTCGAGGATGCCGCCGTGGCTGCGGTCCTCGTTCATTCCGTGATCGGCGGTGATCGCCACCTGGTAGCCGGCCGCCAGCCACTGGTGCAGGTATTCCGACAGCAGTGCGTCGGCGCGCCGCGCGGCGTTGCGGTAGGCGGGGCTGGCGAGGCCGTGCCTGTGCCCGGCGTCGTCGATGTTCATCGAGTGGACCAGCATGAAGTTCGGTGCGTGCCGGCGGCGCAGGCTTTCCGCGTCGGCGAACAGGTGCGAGTCCGGATAGTGGTCGCTCCAGTAGAAGTGTCCGCGCTGGATCGGCAGTGCGCTGTCGTCGGTGTGGCGGTCGCGGGCCGGGTCGAACGGCGCGCGGTTGTACAGTTCGCTGACCCAGTGGTAGGCCGCTGCCGCGGTACTCAGGCCGGCCGCGCGGGCGTAGTGGAACAGGCTCTGTTCCTGGCTCAGGCGGACCACGTCGTTGTGCAGGATGCCGCTATCGATCGGCGGCACTCCGGTGAGGATGCATTCGTAGAGCGGCCGGGACAGCGAAGGCAACTCGCATTCCAGGCGGTACGACTGGCCGCGGCCGGCGCCGCAGAGGGCCTGGAGATGCCCCATGCAGTCGCGGGCGACGCTGTGGTTGAGGCCGTCCAGCAGGACGAGGATGACGTCGTGGCGCATTCGGGGTATCCGTCGATGCGGGGCGGCCGCCGGGGAGGGCGGCCGCGCTCCGCGTCACTGCATGTTGATGATCACCGCTTCCTGCCACTGCCGCGGCAGGCGCTTGGAGGTTTCCTCCCAGGCCTTGGCGTCCTTGATCGGCTGGGCCTTGGCGTACTGCTCGTTGGGCAGCAGTTGGGCCTTCACGTCGTCCGGCAGGGTCAGGCTCTCGGCGCGGATCGGTCGCGCGTTGCCCTTGGCCAGGTTGATCTGTCCGGCGTCGCTGAAGATGTACTCGCGGGCGAGCTTGGCGGCGTTCGGGTGCTTGGCGTACTTGTTGATGATGGTGGTGTAGCCGGAGATCACCGAGCCGTCCGAGGGGATCAGAACCTCGAAGCGCTCCGGGTCGATCTGCTGGCGGTAGCTGAGGCCGTTGAAGTCCCAGACGATGCCGACTTCGACCTCGCCCTTTTCCAGGGTGGCGATCACCGGGTTGGTCAGCGACAGGCGGCCCTGCTTGGCGATCTTGCCGAAGAACTCCAGGCCCGGCTTGATGTTCTTCTCGTCGCCGCCGTTGGCGATGGCCGCGGCGAGCACCCCATTGACCGCCTGGGCGGCAGCGCTGACGTCGCCGATGGTGACCTTGTACTTGCCCTGCAGCAGGTCGGCCCAGCTGTGCGGTACGTCCTTCACCAGTTGTTTGTTGACGATGAAGGCGATGGTCCCGGTGTAGGCGAGTGCCCAGTGGCCGTCCTGGTCCTTGGCCCAGGCCGGGATCTGTTCCCAGGTGCTCGGCTTGTACGGCTGGCTGACGCCCTGCTGCACGGCGATGGGGCCGAAGGCGGCGCCGACGTCGCCGATGTCGGCGCTGGCGTTGTCCTTCTCGGCCTTGAACTTGGCCAGCTCCTGGGCCGAACTCATGTCGGTATCCATGTGCTTGAGCCCATACTTGCTCTCAAGGTCCTTCCAGGTGTCCTTCCAGTTCGCCCAGCTGTCGGGCATGCCGACGCTGTTGACCTGGCCTTCCTTGCGCGCGGCCTGTTCCAGCGCCTGCAGGTCCGCTTCGGCGGCCAACGCCAGGCCGCTGCCGAGGGCGATGGCGGTTCCCAGCAATGAAGCAAGCATGCGTTTCATTCGGTGCTCCTTCGTTCGAGAGGTTCGGTCGGGCAGCCTCGGGAGTTCTCGACGCTCCTTCGGGCGGGACTGCCGCGGGTGTGGTCTAGATCAGCAAGACCCAGGCCAATCTAGAGCCGCTGGATGACGGTTTCATGTCAGCTAGCCGCGCCTGGCATCGCCGCGGCTTGCATCCGCAGAAGCGTAGACCATGCTTAAGCCCTCGATTCCATGGGCGCCGGGCGCCTCCGGGAAGACCGTTGTCTTGTACCTGTCACGTCCCGGTCATCTGGGTTTCCTAGCATCGGACGAGCCGGAGGCACAGGGCGGGCCGGCGGAAATGCCCCTTGTTGGGGCTGGACTAGACCAATAAGGAAGCTGTCGATGCGTGACGAAGCGCTACCCACCGTAACGGCGATCTGCCGGGCGCTCAGCGAGCAGATCGGCCATGGTCTGCTGCCGGCGGGTGGCAAGCTGCCGGCCGAGCGCAAGCTCAGCGAGCTGTTCGCGACGACCCGGATCACCCTGCGCGAGGCGCTGATCCAACTGGAGTCGCAGGGCCTGATCTACCGTGAGGAGCGCCGCGGCTGGTTCGTCTCCCCCGAGCGGCTGGCCTACAACCCGCTGGTCCGCAGTCACTTCCATGCGATGGTCAGCGAACAGGGCCGGGTGCCGGCGACCGAGGTTCTGTCGGCCCGGCAGATGCCGGCGAGCGCGGCGGTCTGCGAGCTGCTGGAGCTGCCGGCGCTGTCCAGCGTCTACCAGATCCGCCGGGCGCGGCGGGTGGACGGGCGGCTGGTGCTGTATGTCGAGCACTACCTGAACGCGCAGTACTTCCCCGGAATCCTCGGCCACGACCTGACCCGCTCGCTGACCGAACTCTATGCCAGCGAGTACGGCATCCACTATGGGCGGGTGCGTTTCGACATGGTGCCCACCGCACTGCATGCCGAGGCTGCGGCGCCGCTGAAGGTGGCGGTGGGCAGCCCGGCCCTGCGCATCAGCCGGATCAACCGCGACCAGCGTGGTCGGCTGATCGACTGCGACCTGGAGTTCTGGCGCCACGACGCCATCCATATCAGCGTCGAGGTACCGCAGTAACGCCACGCGTCGACGACCTGCGGCACCTTCTGCGAGGATGGGGCTCCGGGAAAAGGAGCCCTCGCATGTTCATACTGCCGATTTCGTCCGACCTGCACCTAGAGCTGCTCGACCAGCCGCGCGCGGAGGAACTGTTCCGCCTGGTACGTGCCAACAGCGAGCACCTGGCGCCCTGGATGCCGTGGGTGCCGCTGACGCAGAGCGTGGACGATACCCGCCGTTTCATTGGCGAAGGCCAGCGGTTGTGGGCGGAGCGCAGGAGCTGCCGCTGCGGGATCGTCGAATCCGGATGCCTGGTCGGCGTCATCGACCTGCACGACTTCACCGAGGACAGTCGCAGCGCCAGCATCGGCTACTGGCTGGCGGCGTCTGCGCAAGGGCGCGGGCTGCTGGCCAGGGCGTTGGGGAAGACGATCGAGCTGGGTTTCCTTGGCTACGACCGGCAGCGCCTGGTGATCCGCTGTTCCACCGAGAACCTGCGCAGCCAGCGCGCCGCCGAGCGCCAGGGCTTCCGGCGCGACGGAGTGATCCGGGCCAACGAGATCATCGCCGGGCGTGCCCACGACCATGCGATCTACACGCTGTTGCGCAGCGAATGGCACGCTGCGCACGCCTGAGTGGCCCCGGGCGAATGCCCGGGGCGTGAGCGCGGCTGGCGCTCAGGGCAGCTCGCTGCTGGCGTAGAAGGCGCCGAGCACCTTGACCAGGTGCGCCAGGTCATGGCTACCGGCCAGCTCGCGAATCGAGTGCATGGCGAAGGTCGGCAGGCCTATGTCGACGGTGCGCACGCCGACCTGGCTGGCGGTGATCGGGCCGATGGTCGAGCCGCATCCCATGTCGCTGCGGGTCACGAAGCTCTGCACCGGCACTTCGCTGTCCTGGCAGAGGTGGCGGAAGAAGCCGGCGGTTTCGCTGTTGGTGGCATAGCGCTGGTTGCTGTTGATCTTGATCACCGGACCGCCGTTCAGCGCCGGGCCATGGTTGGCGTCGTGCCTGTCGGCGTAGTTCGGGTGTACGCCATGGGCGTTGTCGGCCGAGACCAGCAGCGAGCGCTGGATCGCCCGGCTGAAGGCGTCGCCTTCCGGCAGCAGGCGGCGCAGTACCTGTTCGAGGAACGGACCGTCGGCGCCGCAATGCGAACAGGAACCGACTTCCTCGTGGTCGGTGCAGACCAGGATGCAGTTCTCGTCGCCTTCGGCGTTGAGCAGGGCTTCCAGGCCGGCGTGGCAGGACAGCAGGTTGTCCAGGCGCGCCCCGGCGATGAACTCGTCGTTGAGACCTACCACCGCGGCGGACTGGGTGTCGTAGAACGACAGCTCGTAGTCCAGTACCACGTCGGCGGTGATGCCGTGCTCGCGCAGCAGCTGTTCGTCGAGCAGCAGGCGGAAGTCGGCGGCCTCGCCCGGCGCCAGCTGGGCGATGATCGGCGGCAGTTCGTTCTGCGCGTTGATCGGCCAACCCTCGTTGGCGGCGCGGTTGAGATGGATGGCCAGGTTGGGGATTACCGCGATGGCCTTGCGGAAGTCGACCAGGCGGCTTTCCAGGTTGCCATTGGCGCGGAAGGTGACGCGCCCGGCCAGTGACAGGTCACGGTCGAACCAGGGGGCGAAGAGGGCGCCGCCATAGACTTCGACGCCGAGCTGGAGGAAGCCGTTGCGAGCGATCTCCGGGTTCGGCTTGACCCGCAGGCAGGGGCTGTCGGTGTGCGCGCCGACCAGGCGGAAGCCGCTTTCCAGGGGCGAGCGACGGCCCAGGCGGATGGCGATCAGCGACGAGTCGTTACGGGTCACGTAGTAGCGGCCGCCGGTTTCGGTGTGCCAGGCGTCGCGCTCGTCGAGGCGGCGGTAGCCGGCGGCTTCCAGGCGGCGGGCGAGGCTGGCGGTGGCATGGAAAGGCGTGGGCGAGGCCTTGAGGAAATCGATCAGGCCCTGGTTGAGTTCTGCGCGCATAGTGGCTCCGGACGGCAATCCATGCAGTCTATCGTATTGTCCGACGGGGTTCAGGTCGTTGGCGGCGGGGCCGGCCAGAAAAAGCGGAAGCTGGTCGTTGTATGGCAAGACGGGGTACCGGAAATCGGCGGGCGGCGTCCCGGCGGGCCGGGACGCGGCGGGGAAGGCTCAGAACGGCGCCGGCGACTCGAAGCGCAGGCGTTCGCCGCTCTGCGGATGGGTCAGGCACAGCAGGCTGGCGTGCAGGCACAGGCGTTCGTGGGCGGCGAGGGCTTCGGGGTTGGCGTAGAGGCGGTCGCCGAGCAGCGGATGGCCGATGGAGAGCATGTGCACGCGCAACTGGTGCGAACGGCCGGTGATCGGCGTCAGCTCGACCCTGCTCCAGCGTTCATGACGCTCGATCACGCGCCAGAAGGTCAGGGCGTGGCGGCCGTGCTCGAAGTCCACCACGTGACGCGGCTTGGTCGGCGGGTCGTAGCGCAGCGGCAGTTCGATGCGCCCGCTGTCCAGTTCCGGCAGGCCCCAGCAAAGGGCGGTATAGGCTTTCTCGGTCTCGCGGTCGTGGAACTGGCGGGACAGCTCGCGGTGGCTGTCGGCGTCGCGGGCGAGCACCATCAGGCCGGAAGTTTCCCAGTCCAGGCGGTGGACGATGCGGGCCTCGGGATAGCCGTTTTCCTGCAGGCGGGTGACCAGGCAGTCCTTGTTGTCATCGGCGCGACCGGGCACCGACAGCAGCAGGGTGGGCTTGTCGACCACCAGCAGGGCGTCATCCTGGTGAACGATTCGGATCTGGGACAGCGGCATAGCGAACGGGCTCATCGCCGGGAGGCGGCAGGGAGCCTGGCGGGCAGGCTCGGTGAAACGACTGCGGCGGCCAATGGCCGCCGCAGTATGGACCCTGGGCGAATCAACGATCCGGCAGGGTGATGTTGAGTTCCAGGATCGAGCAGTTGCCCTGGTTCTCCAGTTCCACCTGGATCTGCTCCTGGTCGATCGGTACGTACTTGCGGATCACTTCCAGCAGGTCTTTCTGCAACTGGGGCAGATAATCCGGCTGTGCGCGCTGGCCACGTTCGTGGGCAACGATGATCTGCAGTCGTTCTTTCGCGATGGAAGCGCTGTTCTGCGATTTCCGACTGCGAAAGAAGTCTAAAAGGCTCATTCACGTCCTCCGAACAGTCTTTGCAGGAATCCTTTCTTCTGCACATCGAGGAATCGATGCGGTATTTCCTTGCCGAGCAGGCGGTCGACCGCATCGCTGTACGCCTGGCCGGCGTCGCTCTGCTCGTCGAGGATCACCGGCACGCCCTGGTTCGACGCCTTGAGCACGGCCTGGGATTCCGGGATCACCCCGAGCAGGCGGATGGCGAGGATCTCCTCGACGTCGTCGACGCCGAGCATCTCGCCCTTGGTGACGCGCTCCGGGTTGTAGCGGGTCAGCAGCAGGTGTTCCTTGATCGGCTCCTCGCCTTTCTCGGCGCGCTGCGACTTGCTTGCCAGCAGGCCGAGCATGCGGTCGGAGTCGCGTACCGAGGAAACCTCGGGGTTGGTCACGACGATCGCTTCGTCGGCGAAGTACATGGCCAGGTGGGCGCCTTTCTCGATGCCCGCCGGGGAGTCGCAGATGATGTATTCGAAATCCTTGCGCAGTTCGGCCATGACTTTCTCGACGCCTTCCTTGGTCAGGGCGTCCTTGTCGCGGGTCTGGCTGGCGGCCAGGACATGCAGGTTTTCGAGGCGCTTGTCCTTGATCAGGGCCTG
This sequence comes from Pseudomonas sp. 20-5, assembly GCF_056782835.1. Taxonomy (NCBI): domain Bacteria; kingdom Pseudomonadati; phylum Pseudomonadota; class Gammaproteobacteria; order Pseudomonadales; family Pseudomonadaceae; genus Pseudomonas; species Pseudomonas sp. 20-5. The sequence goes on from NZ_CM165584.1 coordinate 1,873,126, forward strand.
GGTGAGGGTGGCCTCGCCGTTGACGACGTTGACGAAGTCGTACACCACGCGGCGTTCGCAGCCCATGATAAGGTCGAGGTTACGCAGGCCGACGTCGAAGTCGACGATGACGGTCTTGAAACCGCGCAAGGCCAGGCCGGTGCCGATAGCTGCGCTGGTGGTGGTTTTACCGACGCCACCCTTACCGGAAGTGACTACGAGAATTTTGGCCAAGGTGATTCACCCCAATGAAAAACGTAAGAATTCTGGTCCCTGAAAGTGGCGGCAGTATCCGTTAAAGGCGGGTGATGTTCAACACGTCACCCGACAGGCTGACGTGCACTGCCTTGCCCCACTGCGGGCTGCGTCGCAGGTCCTCCGCGACCTTGTAGTTACCGGCGATGGAGACCAGTTCGGCGGCCAGCTGCTGGCAGAAGATTCGCGCCGTGGCGTCGCCTTTCACGCCGGCCAGTGCGCGTCCGCGCATCGGGCCGTACACATGGATGTTTCCGTCGGCGAGAAGTTCCGCGCCGGGACTGACCGCGGCCAGCACGATCAGGTCGCCGCCGGCGGCGTAGATCTGCATGCCGCCGCGCACCGGGGTCTTCACCACCTTGGTCGGGCGGCTGACGGGCTCGGCGGGCTTCTCTTCCGCCTTGGCCGGCTCGGGCCTGGCTTCACCGGCGCTCGGGCTGGGCTCTTCGGCAGGCTTGCGCGGGGCGCTGTCCTTGATGTCCAGCGGTCGTTCGCGGGCGCCCGAGGGCGGCAGCACCGGCAGGTCCAGGGCCTGGGCGGCGGCAATGTCCTCCTCGCGCCCGGCGCGGATCGCCAGGGTGCGCAGGCCGTGGCGGCGACAGACCTCGAGGAGCGCCGGCAGGTCGAGGCGGCCTTCGCCTTCGGGCAGCTTGTCGAGGGCCATGACCAGGGGGGTGTCGCGGAAGAAGTTGGGCGCTTGCGCCACTTTGTCGGCGAGTTGCCGTTCGAGCCTCGCCAGGTCGTTGTGCGCCAGTTCGAGGATGGTCACCGCGAGCATGCTGCCCTTGAGCTGGAATACGGGGTCTTGATCGAGGAGGTCGGCTTGGCTCATGGGGCTTGTCGGTCGTTGAATTGCAGGGACTTATAACGAGAACGCCGGATGCCCGCAAGCGTGGCAGATAGCCGGGGCGGCATCGATCGGCAACGCGGCGTCCCGCCGGGACGGCGGGCAGGGTAGAATGGCGGGCTTTGATCGTCGTCGGAACCGTCCATGGATCGCCCCCGTTTCTCCAGCGCTTTCCTCCATCCCCGCTACTGGCCGCTCTGGTTCGGCCTGGGGCTGCTCTGGCTGGTGGTGCAGTTGCCGTATCCCGTCCTGCTGATGCTCGGCCGTGGCCTGGGGGCGCTGATGTACCGCTTGGTCGGCTCGCGCCGCGAGATTGCCGCGCGCAACCTCGAACTGTGCTTTCCGGAAAAGTCGCCTGCCGAACGCGAGCGTCTGCTGAAGGAGAACTTCGCCTCCAGCGGCATCGCCTTCTTCGAGATGGCCATGAGCTGGTGGTGGCCGAAGGCGCGCCTGGCCCGTCTTGCCCATATAGAAGGCCTGGAGCATCTGCGCGAGGCCCAGGCGCAGGGCGAGGGGGTGATCCTCATGGCCCTGCATTTCACCACCCTGGAGATCGGCGCGGCGCTGCTCGGCCAGGTGCACACCATCGACGGCATGTACCGTGAGCACGACAACCCGGTGTTCGACTACATCCAGCGCCGTGGCCGCGAGCGGCACAACCTCGATGCCACCGCCATCGAGCGCGAGGACGTGCGCTCGATGCTCAAGGTGCTGCGTGGCGGCCGCGCCATCTGGTACGCACCGGACCAGGACTACGGCGCCAAGCAGAGCCTGTTCGTGCCGCTGTTCGGCATCCCGGCGGCCACCGTCACCGCCACCACCAAGTTCGCCCGCCTGGGCCGGGCGCGGGTGTTGCCGTTCACCCAGAGCCGCCTGGCCGATGGCAGCGGTTATCGCCTGACCATCCACCCGCCGCTGGAGGACTTCCCCGGCGAGAGCGAGGAAGCCGATTGCCTGCGGATCAACCAGTGGGTCGAGCGCTGCGTGCGCCAGCAGCCCGAGCAGTACCTGTGGGCGCACCGGCGTTTCAAGACCCGCCCGCCAGGCGAAGCCAAGCTCTATCCGAAACGGCGCAAGCGCTGAGGACGGGCATTCCGGACGCGCGCGGGGTCTGGCTATACTCGCCGCAGTTCATGACGGAAGCCCCGCTGTGTCCGATCCCCTTGCCCCACGTCCGCCGCTCACCGGCCTGATCCTTTCCGGGGGCGGCGCCCGCGCGGCCTACCAGGTCGGGGTCCTGGCCGCCATCGCCGACCTGCTGCCGGACAGCGCCGGCAATCCTTTCCCGGTCATCGTCGGTACCTCCGCCGGCGCCATCAACGCCGTTGGCCTGGCTTGCGGCGCCCTGCAATTCCGCCAGGCGATCCAGCGCCTGACCGCGGTCTGGCAGGGATTCCGCACCGAACATGTCTATCGCAGCGACTGGCCGGGCGTGACCCGCCAGGCCTCGCGCTTCCTCGGCCATAGCCTGCTCGGCCTGGGGCGGCGGGTGCCGGTGGCGTTGCTGGACAACCGGCCGTTGCATGAGCTGCTGGCACGTGAGCTGGATTTTTCCGGGATTCATGCGGCGGTGCGCCAGCGCCAGTTGCGCGCGGTGGCGGTGACCGCGTTCGGCTACGAGTCGGGGCAGGCGGTGACCTTCTACCAGGGGCGCGCGACCATCGATCCCTGGGTACGCCATCGGCGCCTGGGCATTCCCACCCGCCTGGAGCTTCGGCACCTACTGGCCAGCGCGGCGATCCCGCTGCTGTTCCCGCCGGTGCGGATCAACCGCGAATACTTCGGCGACGGCGCGGTGCGTTCCCAGGCGCCCATCAGCCCGGCGTTGCACCTGGGCGCCACGCGGGTGCTGGTGATCGGCGTCAGCGGCAACCCGGCCACCGGTGGCGACAGTGCCATGACCGGCCTGCCGCCGTCCGACCGACCGCCGAGCCTGGCGCAGATCGGCGCCCACCTGTTGAACAGCACCTTCATCGACAGCCTGGAAGGCGACATCGAGCAGTTGCAGCGGATGAACCAGATCGGCCAGTTGGTGGCGCCGGAGGTGCGCCGCCAGGCGGGTGGGCTGGAGCCGGTGGAGGTATTGCTGGTGTCGCCGAGCCGGCCGCTGGACGAGATCGCCGCGCGGCACTACCGGGAGCTGTCGCGGGTGCTGCGGCTTTTCCTGCGCGGTCCCGGAGCGACCCGCGCCAGCGGGGCGGGGGTATTGAGCTACCTGTTGTTCGAGCGCGGCTATTGCAGCGAACTGATCGAACTGGGCTACCACGATGCGATGGGCAAGCGGGCGGAACTGGAGCGCTTCCTGCGGATCGAGCGGTAAACCTTATTCAGGACGGGACAGGCGGAAGGAAAAAACCGCCCCGAAGGGCGGCTCGCGCACGGCTCAGACGGCCAGGACACCGTCGCGATAGTCGCGTAGCGCCTGCTCGATTTCCTCGCGGCTGTTCATCACGAACGGACCGTACTGGACGATCGGCTCGCGCAACGGCTTGCCGGCGAGCACCAGTACCCGGGCGCCGGCTTCGCTGCGCAGGCTCAGTTCCCCTTCTTCGGACAGCCGAGCCAGGCGATTGGTGGCGATTTCCACCGGGCGTTCGCCTTCCACCGTCAGGCTGCCTTCGTAGACGTACAGCAGCACGCGATGGCCGTCCGGCAGGCGCGGGGCGATGCGGCCGCCGGCAGGCAGTTGCAGGTCGTAGTAGTGCGGCTCGGTGTCCGGCCTTTCCACGGCGCCGATCTGCTGCGCCTGGCCGTCGTCGAAGTGACCGGCGATCACCGTGACCTTCACGCCTCCGGCGGTTTCCAGGCGCGGCACGTCTTCCGGCTCGATATCGCGATAGCCGGCCGGGGCCAGCTTGTTCTTCGCCGGCAGGTTGACCCACAGCTGGAAGCCACGCATCGCGCCTTCCACCTGTTCCGGCATCTCGCTGTGGATGATGCCGTGGGCGGCGGTCATCCACTGTACGCCGCCGGGCTTGAGCAGGCCGCGATTGCCGAGGTGGTCTTCGTGGCGCATACGCCCTTCGAGCATGTAGGTCACGGTCTCGAAGCCGCGGTGCGGGTGCGAAGGGAAACCGGCGACATAGTCATCCGGGTTCTGGGTATCGAACTGGTCGAGCATCAGGAACGGGTCGAAGCGTTCCGGGGAAGGGCCGCCGATCACGCGGGTCAGGCGGACGCCGGCGCCATCGGAGGCGGGGTGGCCGGTATGCAGTTCGAGGACATCACGGTAGCGGGTCATGGGAACCTCCTGGTTCGTGTATGGCTCGATGATAGTCCTCTGTGCTCGATATATGGATGCGAGTTTTGTGTGATTCCTATCGAGTTATTGGATTGTTTTGAGAAAAAGAAACCGCCGCACCAGGGCGGCGGTTCTTCGTCTCACTCGGCGATCTGCAGCTTGCGCGCCTCGGTATAGATGTAGCGCAGTTTCTCGTACTCGAACGGCGAATTCATCTGGCCGTAGCGGAAGCTGGTGTTGTAGCGCTTGTCCACCACGCGCAGGGCGGTGATCTCCGGGTGGTCGCCGCTGGCCTGGGGAACGTTGAGGTAGTTCACCTGGTATTCGCCGACGTAGTCCACCACCAGTCCGCCGGTGTCGCGCAGGTTGGACGGGCCGAGGATCGGCAGCACCAGGTAGGGGCCGCTGCCCACGCCGTAGAAGCCGAGGGTCTGGCCGAAATCCTCGCTGCGCTTGTGCAGGCCCATCCTGGTCGCAGGGTCCCACAGGCCGAGCACACCGAAGGTGGTGTTGAACAGCAGCCGCGCGGTGGTTTCCATCGCCGCCTTGCCCTTCAATTGGGCGAGGTTGTTCAGCAGATTGGGCACGTCGCCGAGGTTGTCGAAGAAATTGCTCACGCCGCTGCGGACGAAGTGCGGGGTGACGTATTCGTAGCCTCGTACCACGGGCAGGAACACCCACTCGTCGAAGCGATAGTTGAAGTGGTAGACCCGGCGGTTCCAGGATTCCCAGGGATCGTACATGTTCAGTGCGTCGAGGGTGGCGCGCTCGAATTCGCGTTGATCCAGGCCAGGATTGAACTTGAGTTGGTCCAGTGGACGGCTGAAACCGTCGCCGTCGAGCTGGCGTGGCGGCAGTTCGGCCGGCGCGGCGGCCTCGTCGGCCTGGGCGCTGGCGGCAGCGCTCAGCAGAAGGGCGAACATCCAGTGTGCGGTTCGGCTCATCGATCAGTTTCCTGCCTGCTGGGTGAGGGCCGCGCTGGCGACCTGGGTCTGTCCGGCAGCGGGCGTGGCGAAGAAGTCCAGCATGTCCTGCGCGTTGACCTTGTAGTTGAGGTTGCCGCAGTGACCGCCATAGGGATAGACGGTCAGGCGTTCGCCGAAGGTTCGGCGGAGGAAGCCGAGGTCGCCCGGGCCGAGGATGACGTCGTCGGCGTTGTGCATCACGGCGATCTTCGGGCTGTCGTGCAGATAGTCCTGCAGCTTGTAGAGGCTGACCTGGTTGACCAGTTGGGTCAGGCTGCCGCCGTCGTAACGGGCTCGCCACATCGGGATCAGTTGCTCGGTCATGTAGCACTCGAAGTCGCACTGTAGCGCGCGCTTGAAGAAGGGCTCCAGGCTGGTGCCTTCGTTGATCGGGTAGTTCGGCGGGGTGATCAGGCCGCGACGGTTGACCAGGTCCGAGGTGAAGGCGATGTCGGCGGCGGAGAAGCGGAACGAGGTGCCGATCAGCATGGCCATTTCTTCGTTGCTCAGGCGTTGCTTTGACTGCTGGAAGTCGTAGAGCATGGCGTCGTTGATGTCGACGTAGCCTTTCTGCCGGAAGTAGCGGGTCAGCTTGCTCAGCACCACCTCGTAGAAGGTGCGCGAGTCAGTGATGCCCTTGACCTGGGTTTCCACCAGTTTGTCGAGGTTGCTCACCGAGGTGTAGAGGTTCACCGGTGGGTTGAGCAGCAGCACTTTCTTGAAGTTGAAGCTCCGGCGGCTTTCGTCGAGGTGGCTGACGAACGCGGCGTTCAGCGCCCCCAGGCTATAGCCGGTGAGGTAATAGTCGGTCACCGGCAGGTCGCGCTGCTGCGCGCGCACCGCCTGCATCACCCGGTACAGGTCATCGGCGTCGTCGCTGGAAAAGCCCGGTGTGGCGAAGCGCGAGGCGCTGGCCATGAAGTCCCAACTGGTCGGCGAGGACAACTGCACCACGTGGTAGCCGGCCTGGTAGAAGAGCTTCTTCAGGTATTCCGGGAAGCTGCTGGCGTAGTGGGCGCCAGTCCCGGCAATGATGAAGATCAGCGGCGCCGCATGATCCTGGCGGGCCAGGCGGTAGCGCAGCTTCTTCACCGGCCAGAAGTTGTCCGGCAGGGCGAACTCGCGCTCCGGGCGCAATTTCAGGCTGTAGTCCTTCTGGTCGATGTCCTCGCTGTGCGGAAGCTCGGGACGCAGTTCCGGCGGCGTGGTGGCGATGGTCGCCTCGAACGGGTTGGTCAGTGGATAGCCGTAGCTCGCGGCGTCCACGTCCCGGGCCTGCGCCAGATTGGCACAACCGAGGGCGAGGCCGCCGAGCAGGGCAGCGAAACGGAGGAAGTGGGGCATCGGGGGAATCCCTTCGAGGGAAAAGTACTGAGTGAATATACTGCCGCTATGACAACTGCAAGCCTCAGTAGTGCAGTGGGTTATTGCAGCCAGCGTTCCAATCGGTCTTTCCCGCCTCTTGCCGTGCCTCGCGAATATCCCTTCAGGCGTGGCGGTGCAGCCAGCCATGGGCGCTAGCCGGGCGCGGCGCGCCGTCTTTCTCGAAGCGTTTCCAGATCTTCTCGTGGAAGTAGAAACCGACCGAGTTGCACAGCGGCTCGACCGCCGCCACCAGCCCGCCGACCGCTATGCTGCCGGTCAGCGCATAGGCCACGCTGAAGGCGATGATGAAGTGCATGACGGTGAAGGTCAGGGTCTTGAGCATGGCTGCTCTCCTTTGATCGAGAATCATTCCTCTTTGGCGAAAGCCTATCCAGGCGCTCGGCCAAGCGGAAATCGGCCTGTCCAATCGAGTGCATAGAGCGCTTCGATCGCACTGTCTCGGAGCACATCCGCAGCGTGCCGCAGCGTGCCGCAGCGCAGTTCGAGGCATGTCGTTATCGGGTGCGATAGGTGTCGTTCTCAGAGCAGTCCGCCGTCCGGGCGCGCCGATGATGGACGGCGGCACCGCAGAGTGCCGCGACCGCCGGGGAGCGTCCCCGTCGGCATAGAACAAGGGGTACGTCTGATGCGAATGATGCGACGACTGTTGTGCTGGAGTGCGGGCCTGGCAATGTCGGCGGCTGTGGGGATGGCGGCCGCGGCGGACAAGCCGGTGATCACCATCGGTTACGTGGACGGCTGGTCGGACAGCGTGGCGACCACCCATGTGGCCGCCGAGGTGATCCGCGAGAAGCTCGGCTACGAGGTGAAGCTGATGCCGGTGGCGGCGGGGATCATGTGGCAGGGCGTGGCGCGCGGCAAGCTCGATGCCATGCTCTCGGCCTGGCTGCCGGGCACCCACGGCGCCTACTACGAGAAGATGAAAGATAAGGTGGTCAACCTTGCCATCAACTACCCGGACGCACGCATCGGCCTGATCGTCCCCGAATACGTGAGCGCCAACAGCATCGCCGACCTCCAGGCGCAGAAGGACGCTTTCGGCGGCCGCGTGGTGGGTATCGATGCCGGCGCCGGGGTGATGATCAAGACCGACGAGGCGATCAAGCAATATGGCCTCGACTACAAGCTGGTGGCCAGTTCCGGCAGCGGCATGATCGCCGAGCTGACCCGTGCCGAGAACGAGAAGAAGCCGGTGGTGGTGACCGGCTGGATTCCGCACTGGATGTTCGCCAAGTGGAAGCTGAAGTTCCTCGACGATCCGAAGAAGGTCTATGGCGATACCGAGCATGTCGACACCGTCGCCAACCCGGCGCTGGAGGCCAAGGCCAAGCCGGTCTGGGAGTTCCTGAAGAAGTTCGGCTGGAGGGATGGCAACGAGGTCGGCCAGGTGATGCTGGCGATCCAGGAGGGCGCCAAACCCGAGGATGCGGCGAAGCAGTGGGTGGCGGCCAACCCGGGACGGGTCAAGGACTGGGTGCAGTAGCACGGCTGGTTCGATCGGGGAACGCCGTGCCCGGGCAACCGGGCACGGCGTTTTTCCTTGCCGAAGGCTGGCTCCGGAATCTGCCGGAAGGCCCGGGAATACCGGTCTAGAGCGGCTGGCGAAACGCTACGACTAAAGTCGTCTGGAGCGCTTGCACCAGCGTCCTACAGTGGATATCGACGACATTCCGCGTCACCCCGCTGTGAGGATAAAAACAATGAACGACAGCATCTACCAGCGGATTGATACCAATCCGCGCTTCAAGGAGTTGGTGGCCAAGCGAGAGCGTTTCGCCTGGATACTTTCTTCGATCATGCTTGGCCTCTACGTGATATTCATCCTGCTGATCGCTTTCCAGCCGCAGCTGCTGGGCGCGCGTATCAGTCCCGATTCGTCCGTGACCTGGGGCATCCCGATGGGTGTCGGACTGATCCTTGCCGCGTTCATCCTGACCGGCCTGTACGTGCGTCGCGCCAACGGCGAGTTCGACAGCCTGAACCAGGAAATCCTCAAGGAGGCGCAGCAATGATCGCTCGTCTCCTTGCCGCGCTCGGTCTTGCGGCCTTCGCTCCGGCCCTCTGGGCCGACGCGCTGACCGGCGACGTGCAGCGCCAGCCGCTGAACGTCTCGGCCATCGTCATGTTCGTCGCCTTCGTCGGCGCGACCCTCTGCATCACCTACTGGGCATCCAAGCGCAACCGCTCGGCGGCCGACTACTATGCCGCAGGCGGCCGCATCACCGGCTTCCAGAATGGCCTGGCGATCGCCGGCGACTACATGTCGGCGGCATCCTTCCTGGGTATTTCGGCGCTGGTCTTCACTTCCGGCTACGACGGCCTGATCTACTCGATCGGCTTCCTGGTCGGCTGGCCGATCATCCTCTTCCTCATCGCCGAGCGCCTGCGCAACCTGGGCAAGTACACCTTCGCCGACGTCGCCTCCTACCGCCTCAAGCAGAAGCAGATCCGCACCCTGTCGGCCTGCGGCTCGCTGGTGGTGGTGGCGTTCTACCTGATCGCGCAGATGGTCGGCGCCGGCAAGCTGATCGAGCTGCTGTTCGGCCTCAACTACCATGTCGCGGTGGTCCTGGTGGGCATCCTGATGGTGCTCTACGTGCTGTTCGGCGGCATGCTGGCGACCACCTGGGTGCAGATCATCAAGGCCGTGCTGTTGCTCTCCGGCGCCTCGTTCATGGCGATCATGGTGCTCAAGCACGTCAACTTCGACGTCAGCACGCTGTTCTCCGAAGCCATCAAGGTGCATCCGAAGGGCGAGGCGATCATGAGTCCGGGCGGCCTGGTCAAGGATCCGATCTCGGCATTCTCCCTGGGCTTCGCGCTGATGTTCGGCACCGCCGGGCTGCCGCACATCCTGATGCGCTTCTTCACCGTCAGCGACGCCAAGGAAGCGCGCAAGAGCGTGTTCTACGCCACCGGTTTCATCGGCTACTTCTACATCCTGACCTTCATCATCGGTTTCGGCGCGATCCTGCTGGTCAGCACCAACCCGGACTTCAAGGACGCCACCGGCGCCCTGATCGGCGGCAACAACATGGCGGCGGTGCACCTGGCCGACGCGGTGGGCGGCAGCCTGTTCCTCGGCTTCATCTCGGCGGTGGCCTTCGCCACCATCCTCGCGGTGGTCGCCGGGCTGACCCTGGCCGGGGCCTCGGCCGTCTCCCATGACCTGTACGCCAGCGTGTTCAAGGGCGGCAAGGCCAACGAGAAGGACGAGCTGCGGGTCTCGAAGATGACCACCGTGGCCCTGGGCGTGGTCGCCATCGTGCTCGGCATCCTCTTCGAGAAGCAGAACATCGCCTTCATGGTCGGCCTGGCCTTCTCCATCGCCGCCAGCTGCAACTTCCCGGTGCTGCTGCTCTCCATGTACTGGAAGAAGCTGACCACCCGCGGCGCCATGATCGGCGGCTGGATGGGCCTGATCACCGCGGTGGGCCTGATGGTCCTCGGCCCGACCATCTGGGTGCAGATCCTCGGCCACGAGAAAGCCATCTACCCGTACGAGTACCCGGCGCTGTTCTCGATGATCGTCGCCTTCGTCGGTATCTGGTTCTTCTCCATCACCGACAAGTCGGCGGCGGCCGACGAGGAGCGGGCGCGCTTCTTCCCGCAGTTCATCCGTTCCCAGACCGGCCTGGGCGCCTCTGGCGCGGTGGCCCACTAAGCGCTACGTGAAGACGTAGCCCGAGGCGGCGGCCGGATTTCCGGTCCGCCGCCTTTCGTTTCAGCGTCCCGGTTACAGCGAGATGAGCCATGCCTGACAGTTTCAACTTCGCCTCGCCGCCCTTCGACCAGTTGCGTCCCCATCAGCGCGAGACCCTCAAGCAGGCCCTCAGCGTAGGCTACTACGCGCCGGGGGAAACCTTGCTGGAGGCCGGTTCGGCGGTCCCCGGGCTGTTCGTCCTGCTCAAGGGCGTGGTCGAGGAGCGCGGCGACGACGGGCGAGTGTTCGCCCAGTACGCCGCGGACGACCTGTTCGACGTCCGCGGGCTGTTTTCCGGCAGCAGCAAGCATCGCTACCTGGCGATCGAGGAAAGCATCGTCTACGAACTGCCGGCCAGTTGCTTCCACCAGTTGTGCGGGGAGAACCCGGGTTTCGCCCGGTTCTTCCAGGCCGACCTGGCGGCCAAGCGCCAGTTGGCCCAGCGCGACGGGCAGAACCTTGCCGAGTTCATCCTTACCCGCATCGCCCGCGAGCACTTGCTGCCGGCGCTGGAGGTGGAGGCCTCGCTGTCCCTCGGCGACGCCGCGCGCCTGCAATTGAGCCACGGCGCCGATGCCCTGCTGGTGCGGCTGGAGAGGGACGGGCCCGAGCTCGGCATCGTCACCCGCACCGACCTCATGAGCGCGCACTTCCGCGACGGGCGCAGCGAGCTGGAGGCGATCGGGCCGTTGGCCCATGGTCCGCTGGCCAGCGTCGAACTGGGCGATTTCCTGTTCGACGCGATGATCCTCATGACGCGCCAGCGTATCGAGCGGGTCGCGGTCACGGAGGACGGTCAGGTGATCGGCCTGTTGCACCTGACCCAGGTGCTCAGCCTGTTCTCCACCCATTCCCACGTCCTGGCGCTGCGCATCGCCCGCGCCGACGACCTCGGCGACCTGCGCCGCTGCGCGGAAACCCTGGACACCCTGATCGCTACCCTGGCCGGCAACGGTATCCGCCTGCGCTTCATCATGCAGCTGGTCAGCGCGCTCAACGAGCAATTGCTCGAACGGCTTTTCGAATTGTTGCTGCCGCCAACCCTGCGCGGGCGCTGCTGCTTGCTGGTGATGGGCAGCGAAGGACGCGGCGAGCAGTTGCTGAAGACCGACCAGGACAATGCCCTGGTCCTGGCCGACGATCTGCCGCAGGAACAGGCCCTGGCGATGATGCAGCGCTTCAGCGCGGCCTTGCTGGAGTTCGGTTATCCGCCCTGTCCCGGAGGGGTAATGGCCAGTCGGCCGGAATGGTGCAAGCCGCTGGCGGCCTGGCAGGCGGAGCTGCGCGGGACGCTGCTGGAGGGCAAGCCGGAGCAGCTGTTGCGCCTGTCGATCCTGGCCGATGCCTGGCCGGTGGCCGGCAACCTGCAGCTGTTCGAGCCGTTGCGTCGGCAACTGCGCGGTTTCGCCGACGGCGGCGAGCGCTGGCTGGCGGATATCGCGGCGGCGGCCCTGCAATTCGATACGCCGCTGACCTTCCTCGGCCAGCTGAAAACCCAGGACGCCCGCCTCGATCTCAAGCGCGGCGGGATCTTCCCCATCGTCCACGGCATCCGCACCCTGGCCCTGCGCGAAGGCCTGGAGACCCGCGGGACCCTGGCACGGATCGAGGCGCTGAAGCGACACAAGGTCCTCGAAGCACGCCTGGCGGACGACCTTAGCGAGTCTTTCGAGCTGTTCCTGCAACTGCGCCTGACCCGCCAGTTGGCCGGCCAACGCGACGGTCGCCAGCAGGGCCTGGACGTCAGCGGCATGAGCCGCCACGATCGCGACATGCTGCGCTACGGCCTGCATGTGGTGAAGAAGTTCAAGCAGAGCGTGGCCCGTCAATTCCACCTGGAGACCCGATGAACACCATGGTCAAGTTGCCCGACAGCCGCTGGCCGGGCTGGCGCCGCCGGCTGTATTGGTGGATGCACGAGGCGGTCGAGGCGGAGGAAGTGATCTCCCTCGATCTCGAGACCACCAGCCTCGACCCGCGTCGTGCCGACATCCTCAGCATCGGCGCGGTGCTGGTGCGGCGCGGCAAACTGGTCATGGGCGAGCGCCTGGAACTCTACGTCGAGCCGCCGCCGAGCCTGGATGCGGAGTCGATCCGCATCCACAAGCTGCGCCGCGCCGACCTGGAGGGACAGTTGCAGCTGGAGCAGGCCCTGCGCCAGGTGCTGGCGTTCATCGGCGACCGACCGCTGCTGGGCTACTATCTGTCGTTCGATGTCGCCGTGCTGAACCGGCACCTGCGCCAGCTCCTCGACCGACAGTTGCACAACCCCTCCATCGAGATTTCGTCGCTGTACCACCGGAAGGTCAGCCGGCATTTTCCCGACGCACACATCGACCTGCGCTTCGACACCCTGGCGCGGGCCCTGGATGTGCCGGTCAGCGGTCGCCACACCGCCCTCGGCGACGCCCAGGCGGTGGCGCTGATGTTCATGCGTCTGCTCAAGGGGCCGGCGCCCAAGGTCATCCACTGAGGCTGGAGGTCGCGGATTTATTGAATCTTCGTTGCTCGGCGGGGGTCGAGAACTACAAGGGCGGAATCTCCCGCCCTTTGCCCCATGAGCCGAACAGGAGCGACGCCCATGAGTCTCGGTACGATTCTTCTGATCATCCTGATCCTGCTGCTGATCGGCGGCCTGCCGGTCTTTCCTCATTCGCGCAACTGGGGCTACGGGCCCTCGGGGATCATCGGCGCATTGCTGGTGGTGCTGTTGGTCCTGTTGCTGCTGGGCATGATCTAGGGCCCGATCGGGAATGCCGTCGTGGTTGTCCGCCGTCCCGACGGGTATCGGCGGATAACGCCTCCGGCGTTATTCGCCCTACGCGGAGGGTTCCCAGCTTTCGCTCCGCCGTTGCGGCGGGGTATCGGCGGATAACGCCGTTGGCGTTATGCGCTCTACGTAGGATGGATTGAAGCCTTCGCTTGGAGAAGGGCGGTTTCATCGCGGGTCCGCCGGGCGCTTTTTTCCATCGACCGGCTTCACTTGCCTTGCGTCTCGCGCCAGACTGGCGCGCATGCCGATCCAGACGCTTGCCACCCTTGCCGATATCGACGCCGCCGAGTGGGACGCCTTGCTGCCTCCCGCCCAGCCATTCCTGCGTCATGCTTTCCTGTCCGCGCTGGAAGACAGCCACAGCGTGACGCCCGCTACCGGCTGGCGCCCGGCTCATCGCGTGCTGCGCGATCCGCAAGGGCGGCTGTGCGCGGCGCTGCCGGCCTATGTGAAGGCGCACTCGTACGGCGAATACGTGTTCGACTGGAGCTGGGCCGACGCCTGCCAGCGGGCCGGTATCCGCTACTACCCGAAGCTGCTGGTAGGGGTGCCCTTCACCCCGGTCGCCGGTGCGCGCCTGCTGGGCGAGGACGAAGGGTTGCAGGGGCTGCTCGCGTCCCTTGGCGAGGAGGCCGAGGCGAGCGGTCTGTCGAGCATCCATGTGAATTTCACCGACGCCCGGGCGGACACCTTGCTTGCCGCGCGTGACGGTTGGCTCGAACGCCTGGGTTGCCAGTACCACTGGCACAACCGCGGCTATCGGGACTTCCAGGACTTCCTCGAGGCCCTCAGTTCGCGCAAGCGCAAGCAACTGCGCAAGGAGCGCGAACAGGTCGGCGGACAGGGCATCGAGTTCGAATGGCGGGAAGGCGGCCAGTTGTCCGAACTGGAGTGGGATTTCGTCTATCTCTGCTACGCCAACACCTACCTGGTGCGCGACCGCGATCCCTACCTGAGCCGCGAGTTCTTCGGCCTGCTGGCCGAGCGCATGCCGGAGGCGATCCGTGTGGTCTTCGCCCACCAGCGTGGCAAGCCGGTGGCGATGGCGTTCAGCCTGGTCGCTGGAGATACCCTGTACGGGCGCTACTGGGGATGCCTGGCCGAGTTCGACCGGCTGCACTTCGAGACCTGCTTCTACCAGGGCCTGGAATTCGCCATCGGCGCCGGCCTGGCGCGCTTCGACGCCGGCGCCCAGGGCGAACACAAGCTGATCCGCGGTTTCGAGCCGGTGCTGACGCGCTCCTGGCACTACCTGGCGCATCCCGGTCTGCGCGATGCCGTGGCGCAGTTCCTCGAACAGGAGCGGGCGGGTGTGCGCGCCTACGCCGAGGAGGCCCACGGCCTGTTGCCCTACCGCCAGGCCTGAAGGGGGCCGGAACGATAGGGCGTGGCGTCCGCTCAGCCGTTGCTGGTGCTGCCGCCCCATTCGAGGAAGCGGATCTTGTGCAGCTCGCCGCTATGGTCCTCGTAGACCACGGTCACCGGCACTACGCCGGTCCTGGTCGAATTGTCGGTACGGTGCAGGACATTCTTCACGTCCAGTTGCATGCCGTAGTGGTATTCCTCGACCGGCAGGCCGCGGCCCGGGTCCTTGTCCACGTCCTGGGCGAAGGCCATGGGGGCGAGGCTGGTGATGACGGCGGACACGACAGAGGCAAGTTTCATTCTGTGATTCTCCGTAGCGATGGGGCGAAATCCCCGGTACCGAGCACTGGCATCCTTGGTCGTCCGTGGCCGACGCCAGGTGGACGGGGACGATGCGGCAGGCGTCGGGATCGAGCCGGGGCACGGGTTCGATAAGAACACCGTTTCGCTGGCGGAAAAAATCGAAGCGCGTGCTAGTCGAGATCGACGGCGGTGATGATTGCCGCGAAAAGGCCCGTTGCAGAGCCTTTGACAAGGTCACCCAGGCCGGGCGGCGCGAGCCGCCGCCCGGTGCCGAGGCTTCAGTCGACGCCGACGAAGCCGCCGGTCTGGTGTTGCCAGAGGCGCGCATAGAGGCCGCCATGGGCGAGCAACTCGGCATGCGTGCCGCTTTCGGCGATGTGGCCCTTGTCCAGCACCACCAGGCGGTCCATGCGCGCAATGGTCGACAGGCGGTGGGCGATGGCGATCACCGTCTTGCCCTGCATCAGGGTCTCCAGGCTTTCCTGGATCGCCGATTCGACTTCCGAGTCCAGCGCCGAGGTCGCTTCGTCGAGGATCAGGATCGGCGCGTCCTTGAGCAGCACCCGGGCGATGGCGATGCGCTGGCGCTGGCCGCCGGAGAGCTTCACTCCGCGTTCGCCGACATGGGCGTCGAAGCCGCGGCGGCCCTCGGCGTCGCTGAGCAGCGGGATGAACTCGTCGGCGCGAGCCTTGCGCACCGCTTCCATGAGTTCCGCGTCGCTGGCGCCGGGGCGGCCGTAGAGCAGGTTGTCGCGGATCGAGCGGTGCAACAGCGAGGTGTCCTGGGTGACCATGCCGATCTGCGCGCGCAGGCTTTCCTGGGTCACCCCGGCGATGTCCTGGCCATCGACCAGGATGCGTCCGCTCTCCAGGTCGTACAGGCGCAGCAGCAGGTTGACCAGGGTCGACTTGCCGGCGCCGGAAGGTCCGACCAGGCCGATCTTCTCGCCGGGCCGGACCTTCAGGTCGAGACCCTGGATCACGCCGCTGCCCTTGCCGTAGTGGAAGGCGATGTGCTCGAACTCCACCTCGCCGCGCTCTACCCGCAGCGGCTGGGCGTCCTCGCGGTCGACCACCTTGCGCGGCAGGGCGATGGTCTGCATGCCATCCTGGACCTGGCCGATGTTCTCGAAGATGCCGCCGACCACCCACATGATCCAGCCGGACATGTTGTTGATGCGGATCACCAGCCCGGTGGCCAGGGCGATGGCGCCCACCGAGATCAGCTCCTGGCTCCACAGCCACAGGGCCAGGCCGGTGGTGCCGGTGATCAGCACGCCGTTCATCACCGTGATGGTCACGTCCATGGAGGTCACTACGCGCCCGGCGCGTTGCGACTTGAGGGTCTGGTCGCCGATCGCTTCGCGGGCGTAGTCCTCTTCCTGGCGGGTGTGGGCGAACAGCTTCAGCGTGGTGATGTTGGTGTAGCCGTCGACGATCCGCCCCATCAGCTTCGAGCGCGAATCCGAGGCCTCCACCGAGCGGCGCTTGACCTGGGGAACGAAGTAGGCGAGGGCGCCGACGTAGGCGAACACCCACAGCACCAGAGGGATCATCAGGCGCCAGTCGGCCTCGGCGAACAGCACCAGGGCGCTGACGGTATAGATCAGCACGTGCCAGAGGGCGTCCACCACCTGCACCGCCGAATCGCGCAACGAGTTGCCGGTCTGCATGATGCGCTGGGCGATGCGCCCGGCGAAATCGTTCTGGAAGAAGCCGAGGCTCTGCTTGAGCACGTAGCGGTGGTTCTGCCAGCGGATCAGGTTGGTCATGCTCGGGTTGATGCTCTGGTGCACCAGCATGTCGTGCAGGGCGTTGAACAGCGGGCGCAGGACCAGCGCCACCACCGCCATCCAGATCAGTTCGTTGGCGTGCACGCGGAAGAACTCCGCGCTGGGCGTGCTCTGGGCGAGATCGACGATGCGGCCGAGGTAGCTGAACAGCGCCACCTCGATCAGCGCGACGATCAGGCCGACCACCAGCAGGGCCAGGAACACCGGCCAGACCTGGCGCAGGAAGTAGACATAGAAACGCAGCACTTCGCTGGGCGGCATGCGTTCGGAAGCACTGCGGAACGGGTCGATCAGACGTTCGAAACGACGATAAAGCATGATGGCTCTCTTCTGGAGCGGGCCCGTCCTGGGCCCGCCGGATCAAGCCCCTGCGGCTGGACTCAGAGGCGTTTGGCGGACAGGATCACCACGTCGTCGCTCGGCACGTCGGCGAAGCCGTTGCGGCGGGTGGTGGGAACCTTGGCGATCTGGTCGACCACGCCCATGCCACGCACCACCTTGCCGAACACGGCATAGCCGAAGTCGCGGGCACCATGGTTGAGGAAGTCGTTGTCGGTCAGGTTGATGAAGAACTGGCTGGTGGCCGAATCGACCACTCCGGTACGGGCCATGGCGAGGGTGCCGCGCTCGTTGAGCAGGCCGTTGTCGGCCTCGTTCTTGATCGGTGCACGGGTCTTCTTCTCCTGCATGCCGGCGCTGAAGCCGCCGGTCTGCACCATGAAGCCCGGGATCACGCGGTGGAACAGGGTGCCGTCGTAGTAGCCGCTGTCGACGTACTCGAGGAAGTTCTTCACGCTGATCGGCGCCTTGGCCGGATCGAGTTCTACCTCGATCTCGCCGAGGCTGGTGGCGATCAGGACGTGCGGCTTGGCGGCAGGCGTGGCGGCCAGCAGGGAACCGGCGAAGAGCAGGGTGCAGGCGGCGATCAGGAGACGTTTGAGCATGGTTGTTCCTTGGTTTTATCGATATCGGCGAGGAAGCCGAGCAGGGTGGTGTTGAAAATCTCGGGTTGGTCCATCGGCGTGGCGTGGCGGGAGTCCTCCACCACCACCAGGCGGGCGTCGGCGATCCGCTCGCAATAGGCCTGCTTCAGCGATACCGGCGTGTAGTCGCGATCCGCGCTGATCACCAGGGTCGGACAGGCGATCTCGGCCAATCGTTCCTGCACGCCCCAGCCGATGATCGCGTCGAGGCTGGCCAGGTAGGCGCGCTTGTCGTTCTCCGCCCAGCGCGCCTCGATCTTCTCTCGCAGCCCGGCCTGTTCCGCCTTGGGAAACAACAGCCGGCCGAGGGCGCGGCCGATGGTCCGCAGGCTGAGCAGGCGCGAGAGGAGCTTGCGCTTGGCCACCTCCAGATGTTCGCGAGGCTTGCGCGGGATGACTTCCGGAGTGCTGTTGACGATGGTCAGGCTGCGCAGCAGGTCGGGTCGGTCGCAGGCCAACTGGAAGCCGATCATCCCGCCCATGCTGATGCCGACCAGGTGTACCGGGCCGCAGCCGAGCCGGTCGAGCAGCGCCGCGCAGTCCTCGGCGAAGCCGGCCATGCTGTAGCCGCCGCGCGGCTTGCCGGAGCGGCCGTGGCCGCGCAGGTCCGGGACCAGCAGGCGGTAGTGGCCCAGCAGGGCCGGCAACTGGTATTCCCAGTCGCGGGCGCTCGAACCGAGACCGTGCAGCAGCAGGACCGGCGCGCGCTCGGTGGGACCGGGGTGGTCGTCGTAGACGAGGGTGCAGTCGCGGTGCTGGAAGTCAGGCATCTGCGTTCACTCGGCGGCCGGTTCGGGCGCCGCGAAGGGCGCGTTGAGCGGTACGTTGGCGAACGACTTGAGCATTTCCATGAGGATCTGGCTGGCCGGGCCGAGCGGCTTTTCCTTGTTGGTGTAGAGGTAGAAGCGGCTCTGCCGCACGCCGCCCTGGCTCAGCGGCAGCGGCTTGAGCTGGCCACTCTGCAGTTCGCGCTCGATGATGTGTCGCGGCAGCCAGGCGAAGCCCAGGCCGTTGCCGACGAAGGTCGCCGCGGTAGCCAGGCTGCCCACCGTCCAGCGCTGTTCGGCGCCCAGCCAGCCGTGGTCGCGCGGCTGTAGCCGGCCGCTGTCGCGGATCACCACCTGCATCTGGGTTTCCAGGTCCTGGTGGGTCAGTTCGCGTTGCAGGCGGTGCAGCGGATGGTCGGGGTGGGCCACGGCGACGAACTCGACCACGCTGAGGTCGGCGCCGAGGTGGCCGGGAATGATCAGGCCGCTGATCGCCAGGTCGGCGGCGCCCTGGATCAGCGCTTCCTCGACGCCGGAGAGCACTTCCTCGCGCAGCAGCACGCGACAGCCGCGGCTCTGCGGCATGAAGGCGGACAGCGAGCGGACGATCCGCGCGGTGGGGTAGGCGGCGTCCACCACCAGGCGCACCTCGGGTTCCCAGCCCTGTTCCATGTGGTGCGCCAGTTCCTCCAGTTGCCCGGCCTGCTTGACCAGTTGCCGCGAACGGCGCAGCAATACTTCGCCGGCCTCGGTCAGCACCGCCTTGCGTCCGTCGATGCGCAGCAGCGGCACGCCGAGCTGTTCCTGCATGCGCGCCACGGTATAGCTGATCGACGATTGCGAGCGGTGCAGGGCTTCCGCGGCCTGGGCGAAGCCGCCGTGGTCGACCACCGCCTGCAGGGTCCGCCATTGGTCCAGGGTTACGCGTGGCGCTTTCATTTCCGCCTCCTCGAATGCAGGGATGCCTCGCCGGCGTTTCCGCGGCCGGCAGGCGATGACGAGTGCGCCGGAGGGGCGACTTCGCTTATCGTGTCGTCGGCGTCCTGTACGGGGTAGCTGTCCATTCTCTTGACGTACGGGATGCCGTGGTTTTCAGGGTGTTGCCATTTTTCCATCTGTCGCTACCGGGAGTCCGGCCATGAAAAGGCTTTGCTGTTTCGCACTATCGCTGCTGCCCCTGTCCGCTTTCGCCTATCCGATCGAGGTCGACCCGCAACTCAACGGCACCGAGGTCTCCTACAGCACCCAGGACATCGGGCGCGACATGGGCGCGATCCTTCTCACCAACCTGGGAGGCCAGGCGGCAGAGTGCACGGCGGTGTTCCGCAACGGCCCGGAGACCCCGAAAGTGCGCAAGGGCGTGATCCAGCCCGGGCAGAACAGCAACTTCACCGCGCAGTTCGGCCGCGACATCATCAAGTTGCGGATCAAGCTGACCTGCAAGATCGCGAAATAGAGCGTTCTCTCACCGAAAGACTAGGTGGTGCCTGTTTATAAATCAACCTGGTCGATATTTAACAGCGGTTTTTTCAACTTTTTAATCGATTAATCATTCTCTACCCTCACCTCCATCGTTGTAGCGCAGTGGGTGGAGGTCGAGTCATGTCCCGTGTCCTGGTTATCGAGAGCAGTGCCCGCCAACGGGGCTCGGTTTCCCGCCTGCTGACGGCGGAATTCATCTCCCACTGGAAAATCGCGCATCCCGCTGATCGCTTCCAGGTTCGCGACCTGGCGCGCGAGCCGCTGCCGCACCTCGATGAATTATTGCTGGGAGCCTGGACCACCCCCTGTGATGGCCATAGCGCTGCGGAAAGGCGCGCCCTCGAGCGTTCCAATCGCCTGACCGAGGAGTTGCGGATGGCGGACGTGCTGGTGCTGGCGGCACCGATGTACAACTTCGCCATTCCCAGCAGCCTGAAGAGCTGGTTCGACCATGTGCTGCGCGCCGGCCTGACCTTCCGTTACGCCGAGCAAGGGCCGGAAGGCCTGCTACAGGGCAAGCGCGCCTTCGTTCTCACCGCCCGCGGCGGGATCTACGCCGGCGGTGGTCTCGATCACCAGGAACCCTATCTACGCCAGGTGCTGGGCTTCGTCGGCATCCACGACGTCACCTTCATCCACGCGGAGGGCATGAACATGGGCCCGGAATTCCGTGAGAAAGGCCTGGCGCGAGCCCGTGAGCGGATGCGGCAGGCGCTGGAAACCGACACCTCCCTTTGCGTCCCTCTGCCAACGCTCCGGTGATTGGACGCAGCACCCGGTCGAACCCCTTCCCCCGCGTGTTCTACCGGGTTTTTTTATTCCCTGCGGACTTTCGATGGTTGCCGGTGTGACGGCCGGGGCGGATTCAGGCGCGCTCGGGATCGCCTCGTTCGTCGCCGACTGCGGTTTTCCTGCCCCGTGCACCGAGGCGCGCCGACAGCACGATGGCGAGGATGATCAGGGCACCGCCGAGGAACATCCGCGGCCCCGGCGTCTCATGGAACAGCAGCCAGGCGAAGGCGATCCCGTAGACCGGCTCCAGGGCGAATACCAGTGCCGCGGTGCGGGCCTTGACCACCGCCAGGCTGGCCACGAACAGGCTGTGCGCCAGGCCGGTGCAGAAGACGCCCAGCAGGGCCAGCCAGAGCCAGTCGAGAGCGGGTAGCGCCGGTAGTTCGCCGACCGCGAATGGCAGCAGGCACAGGGCGACTACCAGGTTCTGCCAGAGCGCCGCCTGCACCGGGCCGACCTGCCCGCTGTTGCTACGGTTGGCCAGCGACAGCAGGGCGAACAGCAGGCCGGAAAGGATCGCCCAGAGCAGGCCGAGGGTGGCGCCGCTGGCGAGGTCGAAGTTCGGCGTGACCAGCACCAGGCCAAGGCTGACCAGGACCACCAGCAGTCCTTCCGCGAGATGAATGCGCTCGCGGAAGAGCAGCCCTTCGAGGATTACCGTGAAGGCCGGGAAGCTGGCGAAGCCGAGGGTGGCGATGGCCACGCCGGCGGTCTTCACGGCGATGAAGAAACTCACCCAGTGGCCGGCCAGGAGCAGGCCGCAGAGCGCCAGGCGCAGCCATTGCGCGGGTCCCAGGGCGCGCCAGGCCTGGCCCGCGAGGCGGGCGAAGAGGCCGAGGGCGAGCACCGCGAACAGCGCACGACCGAACACGATCACCCCGGGGGAGGCGCTGGCCAGCTTGCCGAACACCCCGGTCAGGCCGAAGAGGAGGGCGCCGCCGTGCAGGGCGGCGAGGGCGGAACGTCGATTCATGGGGATCCTTCAGGCCAGGCGCGCACCGTTGGGCAGGGGCTTGTCGAAGCCGGCCAGGACCACCTTGTCCTCGCTATCGTAGACCCCGGTGACCAGGACCTCCGAGCGCACCCCGGCGATCTGCTTCGGAGCGAAGTTGCAGACGCAGAGGACCTGGCGTCCGACCAGTTGCTCGGCCTGGTAGTGTGCGGTCAGTTGCGCGCTGGAGGTGCGCAGGCCGAGCGGTCCGAGGTCGACCTCGAGGACATAGGCGGGTTTGCGTGCCTTGGGGTTGGGAGCGGCGCTGAGGATGGTGCCGACGCGCAGTTCGACGCGTTCGAAATCCTGCCATTCGATGATGTCCATGCTGACTCCTGTTCTGTCGATGGGCAGAGAGTAAGGAGTCGTGACGGATTTGTCTGTCGTGCGGCTAGCCGGTTTTGTCGCGGGACTCGCGACGCAGTTGTCGCGGGGTGACGCCGAACTCGCGGACCAGCGCTGCGGTGAAGGCGCTCTGCGAGGCGTAGCCGACCCGGGCGGCGATCTCGCCCACCGCCAGGCTGCTCTCCAGCAACAGTTCGTGGGCCTGGTGCAGGCGTCGGCTGCGCGCGTAGTCCATGGGCGTCTGTCCGGTCTCGGCGAGGAACAGGCTGTGGAAGCGCGCCACCGAAAGACCGGCCAGCCGCGCCAGGTCGGCTACCTGTAGCGGATGGGCGGCATGGCGGTCGAGGTAGGCGTCGAGGCTGGCCAGTGGCAGGCGGGGCTGCTGGCGCGGCGGCTGGCGCTCGCTGGCCAGGCTGGCGAGGAGCAGGCCGGCGCCCTGGTGGGCGATCACCGGGTCGTTGATCGGGCCGCTGGCCAGCCAGTTCACCAGTTGGCCCTGGGCGGGTGTCAGCGACAGCGCCTGCGGTCGCTCGAACAGCCGCCTGCCGGCTTCGGCGTGTTCGCCCAGGCCCAGCAGCAGGCTGCCGTCGCAGGGCAGGTCGAGGACCAGGCAGCGGCTGCCGGAGGGACTCGAGCAGGCATGCCGGGCTTGCGCCGGAACCACCGCGAAGGTCTGCCGCAACACGCGGCTGCCGCGCCCCTCGACCTCGAAGTCGAGGCAGCCGCTGAGGCCCAGGACCAATTGGGCATGGTCATGGCTGTGGACGATCTGGTCGTGGCTGTAGTGGCGCAGGGAAAGGATCGAACCCATGGCGAAGCTCCCGGAGGCAGGCGCCCAGTCTACCCGCTGGCGCCGGCGACAGACAGCCGGGCCCTGTCACGCAACGGTCGCCGGCCTGTCACAGTCGTTTCACCGGCGCCGGCCAAGATCGGAAAAACACCGTCGGAGACCCGCCGATGAGCACCGCGCAACGCTTCACCTCGAACCGCAAGCAGCGGGTCCGGACCCTGTGGATCTCGGATGTCCACCTGGGGACGCGGGATTGCCAGGCCGAACACCTGGCGGCGTTCCTCAAGCGCTACCACGCCGATCGCATCTACCTGGTGGGCGACATCATCGACGGCTGGAAGCTGCGCGGCGGCATCTACTGGCCGCAGGCGCACACCAACGTGATCCGCCGCCTGCTCACCCTGAGCAAGCGCGGCACCGAGGTGATCTACGTCACCGGCAACCATGACGAATTCCTGCGCCGCTATTCGAGCCTGATCCTCGGCAACATCCGCCTGGTCGACGAGGCGGTGCACAGTACCGCCGACGGCCGCAAGCTGCTGGTGATACACGGCGACCAGTTCGACGTGATCACCCGCTACCACCGCTGGCTGGCGTTCCTCGGCGATTCCGCCTACGAGTTCACCCTGCTCCTCAACCGTTGGCTGAACCACTGGCGGCGGCGCTGGGGCTACGGCTACTGGTCGCTGTCGGCGTACCTCAAGCACAAGGTCAAGACCGCGGTGAACTTCATCAGCGACTTCGAGGAAGCCATCGCCCACGAGTGCCACAAGCGCGGGCTCGACGGGGTGGTCTGCGGGCACATCCACCATGCCGAGATCCGCCGCATCGAGGGCGTCGATTACCTCAACTGCGGCGACTGGGTGGAGTCCTGCACGGCGCTGATCGAACACTGGGACGGCAGCATCCAGCTCTACCGCCTGGCCGAGGAGCAGGCGCGGCTGGCGGCGCAGGCCGCGGCGGTCGAGCCGGCGGCATGAGGCTATTGATCGTCAGCGACGCCTGGTTACCGCAAGTCAACGGAGTCGTCACCAGCCTGCTGGCCCTGCAGCGCGAGCTGGAACTGCTGGGCCACCAGGTACGGGTGCTGTCGCCCGCCGACTTCCGCTGCCTGCCCTGTCCCAGCTATCCGGAAATCCCCCTGGCCTGGAACCTCTGGCGCCTCGGCGGGTTGATCGAGGCCTTCGCCCCGGATGCCGTGCACCTGGCCACCGAGGGGCCGCTCGGCTGGGCCGCGCGGCGCTGGCTGGGCAAGCGCGGCCTGGACTTCACCTCGGCGATCCATACGCGCTTTCCCGAATACCTGCGTGACCGCTGTCCGTGGCTGCCGTTGTCCTGGGGCTATGCCTTCCTGCGCACCTTCCATCGGCCGAGCCGGGCGGTGCTGGTGAGCACCCCGCGCCTGCGCGACGAGTTCTGCGCCTGGCGCTTCCAGCACCTGCGGCTGTGGCGCAAGGGCGTCGATACCGAACTGTTCCATCCCGCCGAGACACCTCCGGCGAAAGAGCGGCCGCCGGTGTTCCTGTATGTCGGGCGGCTGGCGACGGAAAAGAACCTGGAGGCGTTCCTCGATCTCGAACTGCCGGGCGAAAAATGGCTGGTGGGCGACGGCCCGCAGCGGGCGGCGCTGGAGCAGCGCTATCCACAGGCGCGTTTTCTCGGCTACCGCCATGGCCGCGCGCTGGCCGACGCCTACCGGGCGGCCTCGGTGCTGGTGTTCCCCTCGCTGACCGATACCTATGGCCTGGTGATGCTCGAAGCCCTGGCCTGTGGCGTGCCGGTGGCGGCCTTCGCCGTGCCGGGGCCGCTGGATGTATTGCAGCAGGGCGTGACCGGGGTCATGCACGAGGATCTTGGCGAAGCCTGCCGCCAGGCGCTGGCGCTGGATCGCCAGGCCTGCGGGCGCTGGGCGCGGGAGCAGTCCTGGCGGGTTTCGGCGGAGGAGTTCCTGGCGCTGCAGGCGAGCGGCCCACGGACTGCGCCGGAATGGCGCGACGAACTGCCGGCGGCGTTCGACGAACTTAGAGGATGACCTTGTCGCGCAGGCGTTCGGCGGCCTGTTGCAGGGCCTGGATGACCCGTTCCTTGTCGTAGTTCTGGATGTTGTTGGTGTCCAGGTACATGGAGAAGCCGGGCAATTCGTGCTCGACGTAGCTGGGCGCGGCGCCGAGGTCGCGGCGCGAGTCCACCACCTGGTAGATCTGCACCGGGCGGCTGAAGCCCTTGACCGCGATCTGGCCCTTGTCGCGGCACATGATCACGTCCTTGATCAGCGAGTAGGTCTCGTGGGAAATGAGGATTTCGCCGGCTTCCGAGGCGCTTTCCAGGCGGCTGGCGAGGTTCACCTCGCGGCCGATGATGGTGTAGTCCATGCGCGTGTCGGCGCCGAAGTTGCCCACCGTGCAATAGCCGGTGTTGATGCCCATGCGGATTTCCAGCGGCTTGGTGATGCCCTGGGCCCGCCACTGCTGGCGTAGCACCTTCATGTGCTTGCGCATGGCGATGCCCATCGATACCGCAGCCACGGCGTCCTTCTTCGCGCCCTGGGTGCTGGGGTCGCCGAAGAACACCATGACGCAGTCGCCGACGAACTTGTCGATGGTGCCGCCGTACTTGAGGGCGATCTTCGACATTTCGTTGAGGTAGTTGTTGAGCAGGTCGGTCAGGGCCTCGGCTTCCAGTTCCTCGGATAGCTCGGTGAAGCCGCGGATGTCGGAGAAGAACACGGTGAGCTTCTTGCGCTGGGTTTCCAGGCGCACGCTCTTCTTGCCGCTGAAGATCATTTCCCAGACCTGCGGCGACAGGTACTTGGCCAGGTTGCGCGCGAGCCGCGCGGCCTTTTCCTGCTCGCGGGCGATCTCCTGGCGCACCTGGGCCAGGCGCAGGCCCTGCTGGTGGCCGAAGAAGGCGGTGATGCAGATGTACAGTCCGCAGAACAGGATGCTGACCGCGGCCACCTCGACCGGGGTATTGCCCAGCAGCGGCGGGGCGACGAGCACGGCGACCAGCAGGGCGCTGCTGGCCGATACCAGCAAGGCCATGCCGAGCAGGCGCAGGCCGCCGATGACCAGCGCGGTGAAGCTCAGCACCAGCAGGAACATCAGGCTGGGCACCACGGAGAAGCCGAGCAGCGCCATGCCCAGGCCACAGTGCACGGCGTCGACCGCGAGCAGGGCGCGGGTCACCTTGCGCGGGTCGTGCTGGCGGAAGCGCTGGCCGAGGTGGTACGCCAGGTGCGGGTAGAGCAGCGCATAGGGCACCATCCAGAGGATGCCGTAGCTGAAATACTGGGTGTAGGTTCCCGCCGCGATGCTGGCGCCACAGGCGATATAGGCCAGCACGCGCGAATAGTATTCACGCATGGACGCGACGGACCGGCTCGTCGGCGAGCGGTCGGGGAGGGTAGGCTTCATGCGCTGGAGAGGATCCCTGTGTATTTTCGTCCCGGCTCGGCCTCGTGAGCTTTCCGCCTGGGGAATGGCGGGTGGCCAGGTTGCTGGCGGAATCTTAACCAAGCGTTTGCGCGGCGGCCAGTGACAGCTGATCGATAGTTCAGGAAAGCGCGCCGATCCGGGACCGACGGTCGTCCCGGGGGAGCGACCGGCCCGGGGGCCAGCCGCGCGGATGGGTCAGAAGCGGATGCGGCCGGTGAAAGCGTCCTTGAGCATCACCCAGTCGCCCATGAACGACCACAGCGGGTACTTGAAGGTGGCCGGGCGGTTCTTCTCGAAGACGAAGTGGCCGACCCAGGCGAAGCCGTAGCCCACCAGCGGCAGCGCCAGCAGCCATAGCCACTGCTGGCTGGCCACGGCGTGGAAGAGCACCGCCAGCACCAGCAGGCTGCCGACGTAGTGCAGGCGGCGGCACACCGCGTTGCTGTGTTCCTGCAGGTAGTAGGGGTAGAACTCGGCGAAACTGTGGAAACGCTCGTCATCAGGGCTGCTCATGGAATGCCTCCTCTCGTTGTGTCCGCGCAGTGTAGTGCGGGCCGCACGATGTCGCGGATGACATACAGGGCCAGTTTAGTATCCTTGGGCCGCCAGGCCGGACGACGGTCGGCGTGCCTCCCGCCAGAACAAGAAGAGACCGATGCCGGAACGTACAACCTTGTCCAGCTGGGTCCAGGGCATCGTCCTCGCCCTGGAGCTGGAAGGCCTCGACGGACGCCAGCTGTTCGCCGAGCTGGGCCTCGACTACCAGGCCTTGCAGGACCCCGACGCGCGCTTCCCGCAGGACGCCATGAGCCGTCTGTGGCAGCGTGCGGTGGCGCTCAGCGGCAACCCGGCGATCGCCCTGAACATCGCCCGGGTCCGGCGCCCGGCTTTCCACGTCGTCGGCTATGCGCTGATGTCGAGCCGCAACCTGGCGGAAGGCTTCGCGCGCCTGGAGCGCTACCAGCGGATCATCGCGGAAGCGTCCGACCTGACTTTCCGCCGCACGCCGCAGGGCTATCGAATCGGCGTCACGGTGCATGGCGATCGCCTGCCGGCGCCACCGCAGAGTGCCGAATGCTCGCTGGCCTACCTGGTGGACATGGTCCGCTGGATCACCGGCCGGTCGCTGGACCCGCTGGCGGTGGAGCTGCCCGGCGCGCCCCGCGAGCCGCTGGCACCCTATGTCGATCTGTTCCGCGCGCCGCTGCGCTTTCACGCCGAGGAGTTCGCGCTGGTGTTTTCCCGCGTCGACCTCGAGACGCCGCTACCCTCGGCCAACGAGGCGCTGGCCCAGTTGCACGATCGCTTCGCCGGCGAATACCTGGCGCGTTTCAGTACCAGCCGCATTACCCATCTGACCCGGCAGACCTTGTGCCGGCTGCTGCCGCAGGGAGAACCCAAGCGCGAACGGGTGGCCCAGGCGCTGCACCTGTCGCAGCGCACCTTGCAACGGCGCCTCCAGGAAGAAGGCACCAGCTACCAGCAACTGCTCGACGACACGCGCCGGGATATGGCCGAACAGTATCTCCAGCAGCCCGGCCTGACCTTGCTGGAAGTCGCCTACCTGCTGGGTTTCGCCGATCCGAGCAATTTCTTCCGGGCATTCCGCCGCTGGTTCGGCTGCACGCCCAACGAATACCGGGCGCGCCGCCAGGAGCGCCCGGGCTAGTCGCCAGGCCAGGCGGGACGCTTCAGGGTTGCACGGCGGGTTGCGCCGAGGCCTGGCGCAGGGTCCAGTCGAGAACCTGGGCCGACAGCGTATCGCCGGCCTTGCCGAAGGCGCTGACCACCGCCGCGACCTTCTTGCCATCCACCGGCTGGCTGACCTCGAAACGCCGGCTGGCGACCACGCGCTTGTCGTCGGTACGCACCAGGCGCGCGTCGTAGCGGATCAGCGCGCTGGCCTGGCCGTTCGGGTACTCGGTCTGGAAGGCGCGAAGGTCGCCGCCCAGTTCGAAATCGGCCTGCAGGTTGCTGTCGTCGCTGCTCAGGCCGCGGACCCGGCCGTCGGCCTGGAACGCCTGCATCAGACGGTCGCGCAGCAGCGACGGCGCCGGATCGCTCCAGCGCGCGCCCTGGTACACGCTGATTTCGTCGCCGTGTGGGCGCACCGCGATGCGCGGGCTCTCCAGCACCAGGCTGGTACGCGGCCGGGCGATCCGCAGCGACCAGTCGACCGGCCGCGCGGCGGCGCTGGCCGGAGGGTTGTGCACCGGTAGCAGGTAGACCTGGAGGACCTGCGCCTCCGGCAGGATCGAGCAGGCGCCGAGGGTGGCGAGCGCGGCCAGGCCGGCGGCCAGGGACAGGCGACGCAGCGGGCGAAGGGCGAGCCTCATGGGGTGAACTCCTTGGTTTTTTCCCGGCCCAGCAGGTAGTTCGCCGGGTTCTCTTCCAGGCGCCGGCTGATTCCGCGCAGTGCCGCCAGGGTATCGCGCAGTTCGCTGACCGCCGGGCCCAGCTCGGCGAGTCCCTGGATGCCGCCGTCCAGCGAGTGGCGATTCTCGCTGATCAACTGGTCGAGGGTGGCGCTGGTGCGCTCCAGCGAAGCCATGGTCTTGTTGGCGTTTTCCAGCATCCCCTTGCCTTGCTCGTTGAGCAGGCCGTTGGCGCTGCGCATCAACTCGCTGGCCTGGGCCAGGGCGGCGTTGGCCTGCCTGCTCGCCTGGGCCAACTGCTGCATCACCGCGCTGACGTTCTCGCGCTCGGCGGAGAGCGCGCCGGTGGCCTGGTCGAGATGGTCGAGGGTGCGGCTGATGCGCGCTGTGTTTTCCTCGGAGAGCAGGTTGCTGAAGCGCGCGATGAGCTGGTTGATGTTGCCCATCAGGTCTTCGCCGTTGCTCAGTAACTGGGTCAGCGGCGAGGGCGTGGCGACGATCACCGGGATCTTCCCGTCCTTGCCCTCCAGCATCGGGCTGGCGGGCGTGCCGCTGCTGAGCTGGATGATCGAGGTGCCGGTGATCCCGGTGAGCGCCAGCTTGGCGGTGGTGTCCTGCTTGATCGGCGCGCTGGCCACCACGCGGATGCGTGCCCAGACCTTGCGCGGGTCCTTCGGATCGAGGCGGAGGAAGGCCACGTCGCCGACCTTGATCCCGCTGTACTGCACCGAGCTGCCCTGGGAAAGGCCGCTGACCGCTTCGTTGAAGACGATGTCGTAGTAGTTGAACTTGCCCTCCGAGCCGGACTTGGCCAGCCACAGGCCGAAGAGCAGGGCGGCACCGATCACGATCACGCTGAACAGGCCGATCAACACATGGTGGGCTCGGGTTTCCATCTCAGTGATTCTCCGGCACGGCGGCGGCTTGGTGGGCGGCGCGCCCGCGCGGCCCGTGGAAGTATTCGCGAACCCAGGCGTCGTCGGTGGCGGCGACCCGTTCCAGGGTGTCGACCACCAGGACCTTCTTCTGCGACAGCACGGCGACCCGGTCGCAGATGGTGTACAGGGTGTCCAGGTCATGGGTGACCAGGAACACGGTCAGGCCGAGGGCGTCGCGCAGGGTACGGATCAGGTTGTCGAAGGCCGCCGCGCCGATCGGGTCGAGGCCGGCGGTGGGCTCGTCGAGGAACAGGATGTCCGGGTCCAGCGCCAGGGCGCGGGCCAGGGCGGCGCGCTTGATCATGCCGCCGGAAAGCGAGGCCGGATACTTGTCGCCGGCGTTGGCCGGTAGCCCGGCCAGGGCCAGCTTGACCTGGGCCAGGTGCTCGGCGTCGGCGCGCGGCAGGCCGGCGTTCTCGATCAGCGGCAGGGCGACGTTCTCCACCACGGTAAGCGAGGAAAACAGCGCGCCCTGCTGGAACAGCACGCCGAAGCGCCGTTCGACCAGGGAGCGGCGCTCCTCTGGCAGTTGCAGCAGGTCTTCGCCGAACACCCGCACGCTGCCGGAGGTCGGCCGGCGCAGGCCGACGATGCTGCGCAGCAGCACCGACTTGCCGGTGCCGGAGCCGCCGACCACGCCGAGGATCTCGCCGCGACGGACGTCGAGGTCGAGGTGCTCGTGGACCGCCTGGGCGCCGAAACGGTTGCACAGGTCGCGGACCTGGATGATCGCCTGCGGGTTGTCCTGGTTCACCAGCCCATCTCCATGAAGAACAGCGCGGCGAGGGCGTCGAGCAGGATCACCACGAAGATCGAGTGGACCACGCTGGTGGTGGTGTGCTCGCCCACCGACTGGGCGCTGCCGCTGACCTTGAAGCCTTCCAGGCAGCCGATCACGGCGATCAGGAAGGCGAACAGCGGGGCCTTGCTGATACCGACCAGGAAATGCTGTACGCCGATTCCGTCCTCCATGATCGACAGGAACATCGCCGGCGGGATGTCCAGGGTCCAGGCGCAGACGGTCATGCCGCCGACGATGCCGCAGAGCATGCCGACGAAGGTCAGCATCGGTAGCGATACCAGCAGCGCCAGCACCCGCGGCAGCACCAGCAGCTCGATGGGGTTGAGGCCGAGGGCGCGGATCGCGTCGATCTCCTCGTTGGCCTTCATCGAGCCGATCTGCGCGGTGAAGGCGCTGGCGGTGCGGCCGGCCATGAGGATCGCGGTGAGCAGCACGGCGAACTCGCGGAGGAAGGAGAACACCACCAGGTTGACCGTGTAGATGGTCGCGCCGAAGTTGGCCAGCACCGTGGCGCCGAGGAAGGCGATCACCGCGCCGACCAGGAAGGTCAGCAGGGCGATGATCGGCACCGCGTCCAGGCCGCTCTTCTCGATGTTCGCCACCAGCGGCGTGACCCGCCAACTGGCCGGGCGGACCAGGCTGCGGAACAGGGTCTCCAGGGTCAGGCCGATGAAGCCGAGGAGTGCCTTGAGGTGCAGCCAGAAGGTCTCCATGGCACAACCGATGCGAGCCAGCAGTTCGATGGCGGTGGTTGGCGGCTTGGGTTTCTCCGGCTCGCAGAAGTCGTGCAGGGCGTGGCCGACGGTCTTCAGCAGGGCCTGGCGCTCGCGCGGCAGGCCGGGCTCCAGCTCGGCGAGGTCGGCCAGGCGCTCGGCGCCGAGCAATTCGGCGAGCAGGGCGGCGCCGGCGGTATCCAGGGCGCCCAGTTGGCTCAGGTCGAAGCTGGCGTTGGCCGCCACTTCGCTGCGCAGGCGCGTCACCTCGCGCTCCAGAGCCGTGTAGTGGGCGAGCGTCCAATCACCTATGGCTCTGACGCGGGCGGGCTGGGTGGAGCTATCCAGGCTCACGTGGCCGGGTTGCGGCTGTGTCGTCATGGTGCAGAAGCTTACACCGGCTTTTCAGTCCCTGAGTAGAGCCATTGCAGACAGGCCCGTGAGCGCTCAGTGGCGCCAGAACGCCGGGGTCAGCAGGACCAGCACGGTGATGATCTCCAGGCGACCGAGCAGCATGCCGGCGGCCAGCAGCCACTTGGCGGCGTCCGGCAGGCTGGCGAAGTTGCCCGAGGGGCCGATGATGGGCCCCATCCCCGGGCCTACGCCGGCCACGGTACTGGCGGCGCCGGTGAGCGCGGTCATCCAGTCCAGGCCGATCAGCGACAGGCCGAGGGCGAGCAGGCAGACGACGATCGCGAAGAAGAACGAGAAGGTCAGGATCGAGCGGACGATTTCCTCGTCCAGGCGATGGCCGTTGTAGTTCTGCTTGAGCACTGCGCGCGGATGGATCAACTGGTAGAGGTTGGCCTTGAGCAGGGTATAGGCGACCTGGAAGCGGAAGATCTTGATACCGCCGGCGGTAGAACCGGAGCAACCGCCGATGAAGCCGAGGTAGAAGAACAGCATGATCGAGAAGTGCCCCCACATGCTGTAGTCGCCGAGGGCGAAGCCGGTGGTGGTGACCACCGAGGTGACGTTCACTGCGACGATGCGGAAAGCATCCATCCAGGGCAGCTTGGAGTTTACCGCGTACCAGGTGCCCATCAGCAGCCAGGTCACCAGCAGCAGGCCGAGCAGGCCGCGGACCTGCTGGTCCTTGATCAGCGCCTTGCGGTGTCCGCGCAGGGTGGCGACGTAGAGCGCGAATGGCAGGCTGCCGAGGATCATCACCACTACCGCGGTCCAGTGCACCGCTGGCTGCTTCCACTTGGCCAGGGATTGGTCGGAGGTGGAGAAACCGCCGGTGGAAATCGCCGACATGGCGTGGTTGACCGCGTCGAACGGGCTCATGCCCGCGCCCCAGAAGGCCAGGCTGCCGAGCAGGGTGATGCCGACATAGGTGGCGACGATGTACTTGGCGACCATGTGCGAGCGTGGCAGGACTTTTTCCGAGCGGTCCGAGGATTCGGTCTGGAACAGGCGCATGCCGCCGATCCGCAGCATCGGCAGGATCGCCACGGCCATGGCGATGAAGCCGATGCCGCCCAGCCAGTGCAGCAGAGAGCGCCAGATGAGGATGCCCGGGGACATGTCGTCCAGCCCGCTGAGCACGGTGGAGCCGGTGGCGGTGATTCCCGACATGCTTTCGAAGAAGGCATCGGTGTAGCTGATGTGCTGCTGCAGGACGAACGGCAGGGCGGCGAAGATGCATACCAGCACCCAGCTCGATACGGTGAGCATGTACATGTCCCGCGGGCGCAGGTGGACATGCTCGGGACGTCCCGGCAGGACCAGGCCGAGGCCGGTGACGAAGGTGGCGACGCTGGACCAGATGAATGCCTGGATGCCTTCGGTACGGTCGAAGGCGAGCATGGTCAGGATCGGGACCAGCATGCTGGCGGCCAGAGTGATCAGGAAGATGCCGATGATGAAACCGAGGATACGTAGGGTCGGCAAGGCCATGGATCGTGGGGCTCTGGGCTGTGGCGGACCGGCCATTCTACCAGCCGTCCGCGGAGAGTAAATCTGCCGCTGCACCCCTCTTCACAGCTGCCGCGAAATCGCTAGAATCTCGCTTCGCCCGCCGGCGCTCGCCGGTTTCTCTGGTGTTCTGCCAACCATGTCCACTGACAATCCGTGTCTTACCTGCGGCGCCTGCTGTGCGCATTTTCGTGTGTCTTTCTATTGGGGCGAGTGCCGTTCCGCAGGTGGCGTCGTACCCGACGAACTGACCGTCCGCATCAGCCCGCAGATGGTTGCCATGAGCGGTACCGAGAACAAGCCGGCACGCTGCGTCGGGCTGCTCGGCGAGGTCGGTTGCGGCGTTCGCTGCACCGTCTACGAGCAGCGCTCGAGTACCTGCCGCGAGTTCGAGGCGGCCTGGGCCAACGGCCAGCCCAACCCGGCCTGCGATGCCGCGCGCGCCGCCTACGGCCTGCCGCCGCTGACCCCGCCGCTGCAGCCGCACCTGGCGCCGGGACGGGTCGCCTGAGAGCGGGCGTGAGCCTGGTGATTGCGTCTACAATGGCGATTTCGTTTCTGACAGGAGTTCGCCCATGGAGGCTCTCGACGCCTTGCTCACTCGCGTTTCCCACGCCCGCCTGAGCGATCCCGCGCCCTCGCCGGAGCAGCTCGACCGGCTGTTCCGGGTCGCCTTGCGTGCCCCGGACCACGGGCAACTGCGGCCCTGGCGCTTCATCCTGGTAGAGGGCGAAGGCCGCCGGGCCCTGGGCGACCTCTACGCCCGCGCCCTGGCGAGCCGCCAGCCGGACGCCGCCGAGGAAGCGCTGGCCAAGGCCCGCAACATGCCGCTGCGCGCACCGCTGCTGGTCGTGGCGGTCGCTTGCCTGCAGGACCACCCGAAGGTGCCGCACGCTGAGCAACTGCTGGCTGCCGGCTGCGCCGCCCACGGCCTGGTGCTGGGCGCCTATGCCCAGGGACTGGGGGCGATGTGGCGGACCGGCGAGATGGCCACCGATCCGGTGGTGCACGCCGGCCTGGGGCTCGGCGAGCAGGAGCGGATCATCGGCTTCGTCTACCTGGGTACGCCGATGGGCGAGTTGCGCACGCCGGCGGAACTCGACCCGACGGCCTTCGTCAGCGCCTGGCCGGGCTGAGCGGCAACAGCAGGCGTACGCACCAATACGCGCCCTGGGCGTGCCAGAGCAGTCGTCCGCCCTGCCAGCCGGCCAGTCGTCGGGCGGCTTCCACGGCCGCCGGCAGCCAGCGCCAGCCTTCTTCCGCCTGGCCGAGGATGTCCAGGCGCAGCCGGCCGTGGCGTGCGTCCAGCGCCGGATTCAGTGTGATGCGCTGCCACGGGCGGGCCTGCGCGGCGCCGCCGAGCAGGCCGTAGAGCGCCTCGTGCAAGGCCGGGCGCCAGCTTTCCAGCGGCCAGGTGCCGCGTTCCGGCAGGTTCAGGTCGAGGCGCGCCCAGCGATGCCGCAGTTGCTGGGCGACCTGTCCCAGCTCGACCGCCAGGACCAGCGATTGCGGCTCGTCGCCGGGAGGTTCCGGCGGCGGCGCGATGGCCTGGGCGAGCGGGCGTTCATCGAGGAACAACGAAGCGGGAAGAGTCATGCCGGATGCTCCTGGGGAATTGTTCATCTGGGCGCGGCGTCATTCGGTCGCCTTGCGCCGTAGCGGCAGGCTGAGGGTGGCGATGAAGCCGCCGTCGGGATGGTTGCCCAGGCGCAGGTGCCCGCCGTGGCGCTCGATGGCGCGGCGGGCGATGGCCAGGCCCAGGCCGTGTCCCGGGCTGCTCTGGTTGGGTGCGCGGAAGAACGGCTCGCCCAACTGCTCCTGCAGTTCGGCGGCGATGCCTGGCCCATGGTCGCGGACGCTCAGGCGCAGGTAGTCGCCGGCGCTGCTGGCACGCACCTCCAGGGGTTGGCCGACGGGGTTGAAGCGCACGGCGTTGCGCAGCAGGTTGTCTACCGCGCGTTCGAACATGTCCGGCCAGCCGTCGATGCTCAGGTCAGGCGCCACCTCCAGGCGGATATCCTGTTCCGGAGCCAGCAGCAGGGCGTCTTCGCGCAGCCGCTGGAGCAGCGGTAGCAGGGCGATCCGTTGGCTCGCGCCGGGTTCGGCGTCGAGCCGGGCGAGGGCGAGGATCTCGCCGATCAGCGCTTCCAGGCGGTCGCATTCCTGTTCCAGGCGCGGCCACATCTGCGCCCGCGCTTCCGGTTCGGCGCGTTCGGCCAGGGCCAGGGCGATGCGCAGGCGAGCCAGCGGCGAGCGCAGTTCGTGGGATACGTCGCGGAGCAACTGACGCTGGCTGCCGATCAGGCTTTGCAGGCGTTCGCCCATGCGGTTGAAATCGCGCGCCAGGGTGCCCAGTTCATCGCCGCGCCGCGCCAGGCGGGCCAGGCTGTCCTTCTGGTAGGCGGTCTGGCCGAGGTCGTGCACGGCGCGCCGCAGACGGTTCAGCGGACGGGTGATGGACAGCGTCAGCAGCAGGCTGAACAGGGTCAGCACCACCAGTGCGATGCCCAGCGCGCTGAGCGGCCAGAGCAGGCTGCCGCGGTGCCAGGCCTCCAGCTCCGGGTGCGGGATGCGGTAGATGAACAGATAGGTATGGTTGCTCTGCGGGCTGACG
This sequence comes from Pseudomonas sp. 20-5, assembly GCF_056782835.1. Taxonomy (NCBI): domain Bacteria; kingdom Pseudomonadati; phylum Pseudomonadota; class Gammaproteobacteria; order Pseudomonadales; family Pseudomonadaceae; genus Pseudomonas; species Pseudomonas sp. 20-5. Next base: position 1,908,682 of record NZ_CM165584.1, read on the forward strand.
TATTCCTGGCTCAGCTGGCGCCAGGGGAAGCGCGGCAGGTTGCGGTCGCTGGTGCGCGGCGGGCGGTGGTGGGGGCGCGGCAGGTAGGTGCCGTCGACCAGGCGCTGGCCGCTTTCATCGAGCACCTGGATGGAAATCCCGTAGTCGCGACGGCGTTGCTCCAGCAAGCCCTGGGCCGCGTAGCTGCCCTGTTCTTCGTAGAGGGCGGTCCACTGCTCGGCGAGATCCTTCAGGCCAGGATGGCGGGCGATGATCCAGGTGTCCTGGTTCAGCGCACGACCCAGCAGGATGGACAGCCCGGCGACCAGCAGCAGGGCCAGCCAGAAGGCGGCGAGGATTCGCCAGAAGAGTGAACGCATGGTTTTCCTGTTGAATCGCATGTCGGGCCGGCCGCGAGGGTAAACCCCTAGGATATGCGATTCCGGCTGGTCGGAAGACCGCTACCGGAGGACCCGGTAGCGGTGGCTCGGACGTCAGTTGGACTTCTTGTCGGCCTTCCATTGCTGGAATTCGGCCCACTCTGCCTTGCGCTGCTCGCGCTTCTTCTGCAGTTCGTCGAACTTCTTCTGCTGCTCGGGGGTGAGCAGGGCGCGGATGTCCTTCTGGGTCTTCTCGTGGCTGGCCTTGAGTTCGTCCTTCAGGGCCTTCTGCTCGGCCGCCGGCAGCTTGGCCAGGTAGCGCTGGGTGATCTCGTGGCGGGCCTTCATTTGTTCGCCCATCAGTTTGCCCATCTGCTGGCGCTGTTCGCGGGTCAGGTCCAGTTCCTTCATCGGGCCGCCATGCCGGGGACCGTGCTGGCCCATCATGTGGCCGCCTTCCATCGGCGGGGGGGGCAGGTCGTTGGCGGCGGGCGCGGCCATGGCGAAGGTCGGCAGGGCGGCGGCGATGAACAGGGCGGTTAGCGTCTTGCGCATGGTGTTTCTCCTTTCTGGGTCCGGCCATTTACCGGATGAGCCCAGTCTAGGGAGGTCAAGGTCAAGCGCGGTCAGCCCTGGGTAAAGCTTGGGTAAAGACCTTGTGTCGGCGGGCTGACGAAACCCGCTCAGTGGCTGTAGTAGTAGCCGCGGCCGCGCAGGGCGAGGATGCGCGGGCTGCCGTCGGGGTGGCTGCCGAGCTTCTTGCGCAGGTTGCTGACGTGCATGTCCAGGCTGCGGTCGTAGAGGGTCAGCTTGCGGCCCAGCGCCAGTTGCGCCAGGGCCTGCTTGTCCAGCGGCTCGCCGGGCTGGCGCAGGAGCGCTTCGAGGATGCGGCTTTCGGAAAGGGTCAGGCTGATCTCCTGGCCGTCGATCTGCGCCACGCCGCGCGTCAGGTTCAGCGACAGGTCGCCCAGTTGCATCTGCGCGCTGGGTTGCGCCGGGTGGGTTCGCCGCAGCACGGCGCGCAGCCGTGCGGTGAGTTCGCGCGGGTCGCAGGGCTTGGCCAGGTAGTCGTCGGCGCCCAGTTCCAGACCGAGGATGCGGTCCAGCGGCTCGCCGCGGGCGGACAGCATCAGCACCGGCAGGTCGGGATGGTCGCCGCGCAGTTGCTTGAGCAGTTCCAGGCCGCTACCGTCCGGCAGCATCACGTCGAGCACCACGGCATCCGGTGTCTGCTCGGCGAGGGCGCGACGGGCCTGGGCGCCGTCGTGGCTGGCACGCACGGAGAAACCTTCCTGGACCAGCCAGGTACCGAGCAGCTCGCAGAGCTCCCGGTCATCGTCGATCAACAGCAGTTCGCTCATCGAGTGTCGCTCAATTGATCCATTCGCGTCGCTGTCGCCGGCGGCCGCGGCTCAGGGCACCGAGGACGAACGCGAGCAGGGCCGTGGCGGCGCCGGCGACATACCAGGTCTGCTCTTCCGTGAGCAGCGGCGGTTGCCGCTGCGCCTGGGCCGCCTGCAGCTGCTCGCGCAACTGGCGGTTCTCCTGGCGCATACGACTGACCAGTTCGTCGCGCTGGCGTTCCGTTTCCACCAGGCGGCGCTCCAGTTCGGCGGTAGCCTGCGTAATGGAAGGCTGCGCGGCTGGAATCGGTGCCGGCGCGGGTTCCTCGGCCAGGGCCAGGGAAGCTCCCAGGCTCAGCAGCAGGCAATGGGCAGCGGATGGACGCATCATGACTCCTTGTACCGATGAAGCGACGGATTGCACTGTCTTCCGGTTCGCCCTTCCGGCTTGGCGAAAGCGCCGGGTCGGCCTGGTTGCGCTGCGGCGGGCACCGGAAAGCGGCGTCCGGTGCGAAAACGTTTGCCGGGAGGGCGACCGGGCCGGCCGCCGGTACCCGGCGACTGCCTCAGGGCAGGACTTTCTTGAACGGCTTGACCACCACCTCGGCGTACACCCCGGCGGCCCGGTAGGGATCGGCCTCGGCCCAGCTCTGCGCCGCGGCCAGCGAATCGAATTCGGCGACGATCAGGCTGCCGGTGAAGCCGGCGGCGCCCGGGTCGTTGCTGTCGATCGCCGGGTGCGGGCCGGCGAGTACCAGGCGGCCTTCTTCCTTCAGCTGTTCGAGACGGGCCAGGTGGGCCGGGCGGCTGGCCAGGCGGCGTTCCTGGGAAGCGGGGATGTCACGGGCGATGATCGCGTAGAGCATGTCAGTCCTTGGGCTTTTCGCCGGTATCGGCGTCGTGCAGGTGGCGAGCCAGGAACAGGCCCTGGCCGATCAGGAACAGCAAGGTCATGCCGAGGCTGCCGAACACCTTGAAGTCCACCCAGAAGTTCGGATAGGTGAAGACCACGTACAGGTTGGCGAAGCCGCACACCAGGAAGAACACCACCCAGGCGATGTTCAGGCGCACCCAGAGGCCCTGCGGCAACTGGATGGCATGGCCCATGATGCGCTGGATCATCGGCTTGTCGCCGATGAAGTGACTGCCGGCGAAGGCCAGGGCGAACAGCCAGTTGACCAGCGGCGCCTTCCACTTGAGGAAGGTGTCCTCGTGGAAGGCCAGGGTCAGGCCGCCGAGGACCAGGCAGGCGCCGAGGGTGAACCACTGGCTCTTTTCCAGGTGGCGGTGCTTGAGCCAGAGGGCGCCGTAGACGATCACCGAGGCGAGGATCAGGGTCGCGGTCGCGCCGTAGATGCCACTCAGATTGAACCCGGCGAACTCGACGTTCTGAGGGTCTATCTTGTAGACGATGAAGAACAGGATCAGTGGGATGAAATCGATGAATTGCTTCATGGTGGCAGTCAGGACACGGTTGAAACGGCATAATAGCAACCTCTGGATGTTCTGAAACAGTCATCCTGTCTTTCCGAATGCGTCAGGCCTGTGCCGCAGGCGCATTCGCCAGGTGGAGCAGGCTCCCCGGACCCATGAACGGTACGTCTCGATACCGCGAGGCAGCGAATCGGCGTTGCTTCATCACCATTCTTCACTGGAATCAGGATTCAGCCATGCGTGTCGATCTGCATTGCCACAGTACCGCCTCCGATGGCGTGCTCGCGCCCGCCGCCCTGGTGCAGCGGGCCCACGAGAAAGGCGTCGGGCTGCTGGCGCTGACCGACCACGACACCCTGGAAGGCCTGCCGGAAGCCCACCAGGCGGCCGCTCGACTCGGTATCGAACTGGTCAACGGTGTCGAGCTGTCCTGCACCTGGGGCGGTGCCACCATTCATGTGCTGGGCTACGGTTTCGACCTCGACGCCGCTCCCCTGCGCCAGGCGACCGAAGCCCTGCACCGGGGCCGCTGGGCGCGCGCCGAGGAAATCGACCGGCGGCTTGCGGCCAAGGGTATGCCCGGTGCGCTGGAGGGCGCGCGGGCGATCCAGCAGGCCCTGGGCGACAGCGGCAACGCGCCGGCGCGGCCGCATTTCGCCGAGTTCCTGGTCCAGGGCGGCTGGGTCAAGGATCGCGCCGACGCGTTCCGCAAGTGGCTGGGGGCCGGCAAGCTGGGAGACGTCAAGCAGCACTGGCCGACCCTGGAGGAAGTGGTCGGCTGCCTGCGCGAGGCGCGCGCCTGGATCAGCCTGGCGCACCCGTATCATTATGATTTCACCCGGACCAAGCGCCGGCGCCTGGTCGCCGACTTTCTCCAGGCCGGCGGACACGCCATCGAGGTGGTCAATGGCGTGCAGCCGGCCGAACAGGTCGGTACCCTGTCGATCCTGGCCCGCGAGTTCGGCCTGATGGTCACCGCCGGCAGCGATTTCCACGCGCCGGGCGACTGGTCCGAACTGGGCATGTACCGTGCGGTTCCAGAGGACCTTCCGGCCATGTGGCCGCGTTTCGCCAGGCATTTTCGCGATACTGAACGTCATTCCGAAGCCAAGGGGGCCGAATGAGCCAGTTCTTCCAGATCCATCCGGAAAATCCCCAGCCGCGGCTGGTCAAGCAGGCGGTGGAAATCGTCCGCCAGGGTGGGGTGATCGTCTATCCCACCGACTCGTCCTATGCCCTGGGCTGCCGCATCGGCGAAAAGACCGCGGTGGATCGCATCCGCCGCATCCGCCAACTGGACGACAAGCACAACTTCACCCTGGTCTGCCGCGACCTTTCCGAGCTGGGCGTCTATGCCAAGGTCGACACCGGCCTGTTCCGCCTGCTCAAGGCGCACACCCCCGGTCCCTACACCTTCATCCTCAGCGCCACCCGCGAGGTGCCGCGCATGCTCCTGCACCCCAAGCGCCGCACCATCGGCTTGCGCGTGCCGAACTGCCCGATCGCCCGGGCGCTGCTGGAAGAGCTGGGCGAGCCGCTGATGAGCGTGAGCCTGATCATGCCCGGCAGCGGCGAGCCGCTGAACGATCCCTATGAAATGCGCCAGGTGCTGGAACACCAGGTCGACCTGATCGTGGACGGGGGCTATGGCGGCGGCGAGGCTTCCACCGTGATCAGCCTGACCGACACCGATCCCGAAGTGATCCGCGTGGGTTGCGGCGATCCGGCGCCGTTCATGCAGCCGGCCTGAGCGCCGCCCGAATCCGCCCACCACGAGCCTAGCGATGCAGGACGATAACCCGGCCAACGCCGACACCCCTCCAGCCGAACCCGCCGCCGAGCGGGTGCCGCTGCAACTGGCGCTGGTCTACGGCGAGGCGGTCACCGAGCTGCCGCAGGACCTCTATATCCCGCCGGACGCGCTGGAGGTCTTCCTCGAGGCCTTCGAGGGCCCGCTCGACCTGCTGCTGTACCTGATCCGCAAGCAGAACATCGACATCCTGGATATCCCGGTGGCGGAAATCACCCGCCAGTACATGGGCTATGTCGAGCTGATGAAGGCGGTGCGCCTGGAGCTGGCCGCCGAGTACCTGGTGATGGCGGCGATGCTGGCGGAGATCAAGTCGCGCATGTTGCTGCCGCGCTCGGCGGAAGCCGAGGAGGAAGAGGACGATCCACGGGCCGAGCTGATCCGCCGCCTGCAGGAGTACGAACGGTTCAAGAAGGCCGCCGAAGACCTCGACGAACTGCCCCGGGTCGGCCGCGACGTGCTGGTGCCGGCGGTGGCTGCTCCCGAGGCGCGGGCGCGCAAGCTGCTGCCGGAGCTGGCGCTGCAGGAGCTGATGCTGGTGATGGGCGAGATGCTGCGCCGCGCCGACCTGTTCGAGAGCCACCAGGTGACCCGCGAGGTACTGTCCACCCGCGAACGCATGAGCGAAGTGCTGGAGCGCCTGAAAGGCGGCGCCTTCGTGCCCTTCATCCAGTTGTTCACCCTGGAGGAGGGCAAGCTCGGCGTGGTGGTCACCTTCATGGCGATCCTCGAACTGGTCAAGGAGCAGATGGTGGAACTGGTGCAGAACGAGGCTTTCGGCGCCATCCATGTGCGCCTGCGGATAGCCCGCGAAGCGGAGGAAGGCGAAACCCTGGAGGAAGCCCTGGAAGACGATTTCGAGTGAGCGCGCCGCGCCGCTGGCCGTTCGTCCCCCTGCGGACGGTCGCCTTTTCCGAGCTTCCGGCTTCGCTCCCTGCCGTGGCCTGTTAAGCTGCATGCCCGATTCCGCTATCTTTCCCTCTTCCTGGCTCCGGTATCCGTTGCGACGATGAACCTGTCCGATCCCCACGAACTCGCCACCCTGCTCGAAGGCATCCTCCTCGCGGCCGGCAAGCCGCTGTCGCTGGAACGCCTGGCCGAGCTGTTCGACGAGGCAGAGCGGCCGGAGCCGGGGCAGTTCCGCGACGCCCTGGCGATCCTGGCACTGTCCTGCGCGGGGCGCTCCTTCGAGCTGAAGGAAGTCGCGTCCGGGTATCGCCTGCAGATTCGCGAGCGTTTCTCGCCGTGGGTCGGCCGCCTCTGGGAGGAGCGTCCGCAGCGCTATTCGCGCGCGCTCCTGGAAACCCTGGTGCTGATCGCCTACCGCCAGCCGATCACCCGTGGCGAGATCGAGGAGATCCGCGGCGTGGCGGTGAACACCCAGATCGTCAAGACGCTGATGGAGCGGGAGTGGATCCGCATCGTTGGCTACCGCGAGGTGCCGGGGCGCCCGGCGATGCTGGCGACCACCAAGGCGTTCCTCGATTATTTCAACCTGAAGAGCCTCGACGAGCTGCCGCCGCTGTCGGCGCTGCGCGAGATGGAGCCCGAGCCGGAACCGCCGGTCGAAGTGGCGCCCGCGGCGCAGCCGCCGCGCGACGATCTCGACGAGGATGCGATTCCCGCCTCGATCCAGGCCCTGGCCGATCGCGCCATCGCCGAGGCCGGGGAAAGCCTCGAGGAGATCGAGGGCGAGGCCGGCGAGCCGGAGAAACCGCGCGAGGAAACCAGCTTCCGCAGCCTGCTGCTGGAACTGGACGAGATGGAGCAGGGCCTGAAGACCGACTTCGACGACCTGCTCGACCCTCCGGAGCCCTCGGAGCAGGGCGACGAGTCCGCCGAGCCAGCGGCTGGGCCGATTCCCGTGGTCGCGGAGCAAGCCGTCGAGCCTGCCGTCGCGGAGGCTGTCGCGGGCGCCGATCCCGATGACGAAGAGCGCGCCCTGGCGGAGGCCATGCGCGAGGAGCGCGAGGCACTGGACGCCGACGACGACTGGCCGCGCCGCTGACCGTCGTTCCACCCTGTAGAATTCATCCGGCCGCGCCGGCGAGGCTGGCCCGCTCCGTTTCATCGACCCTGGAACTCCCCATGAAAGAGACCCTGAACGAACTGATCACCCTCATCAGCACCGGCTGCATGGGCGCCGAGGAGATCCGGCGGATCGCCGACGAGGCGGCCCAGGCCTACTCCGATCCGGCAGGGTTCCTCGCCGCCAACCCGGACATCAACTACGACGACAGCTTCCCGATCCCGCTCGGCGAGTGGGTGGTGGTCGGTAGCCTGCCGGATATCGTGCTGTTCCAGGCCGATACCTATGCCGAGCTGTTCGCCCGGATCGTCGCCTCCTTCGGCAAGGACGTGGCGTTCAACATCAAGCCGAAGCAGTTGCTCAAGACCGAGCCGCTGGTCGCCCTCAACCGTATCCAGGTGCAACTGAGCAGCATGTATCCGGAAAAGGGCGGCTACGTGCTGGTGGATTTCAGCGAGCCGCTGGACGACGAGTTGCAGGCGGTGCTGGTCTATACCCAGGACCTGCCGCGGGTCATGGCGCTCTGCGTCGAGGCCGGCATCTATGCCGCGCCTGCCTACGAAAGCCTGCGCGACGCCGAGGCCGAGTGACCGCGGGCCGCTCGATCGGCCCGATAGTCATTCCCTCCTGGACGCCGGTCCGCCGCCTGTCGTGAAGTGACGGGCGAGGACCGGTTGCGGTCCGCGCCGAAAAAGGGGGAACGCTTGAAAAGTCCTTGCATCAATATCTGTGAGTTCGATGCCGACGTGTGCCGTGGCTGCGGGCGTACGCGCCAGGAAATCCGTGCCTGGAAGCGCGCGGACAAGGCCGAGCAGCGACTGATCCTCGCCGAGGCCGACCTGCGCCTGCTGGCGTTGCAGGCGCGCGGTCGGCGCAAGTTCCGCTGAGGCGCGTCAGTCGCGGGCGGCGGCCAGCGCCAGGGCGCTGTCCAGCATGCGGTTGGAGAAGCCCCACTCGTTGTCGTACCAGGCCATCGCCTTGACCAGCCGGCCGCTGACCTTGGTGTGGTTGGCGTCGAAGATCGACGAGCGCGGGTCATGATTGAAATCCACCGACACCAGCGGCTGGGTGTTGTAGCCGAGCACCGGAGAGCCCTCGCTGGCCTCGCGCAGCAGGCGGTTGACCTCGTCTACGCTGGTATCCCGGGCCACCTGCACGGTGAGATCGACCAGCGACACGTTGATCACCGGCACCCGCACCGCCAGCCCGGTAAGCTTGCCGGCGAGTTCCGGCAGGACCAGGCCGACCGCCTCGGCGGCGCCGGTCTTGGTGGGGATCATCGACTGGGTCGCCGAACGTGCGCGGTACAGGTCCGGGTGGTACACGTCGGAGAGGTTCTGGTCGTTGGTGTAGGCATGGATGGTGGTCATCAGGCCGTGCTCGATGCCCAGCTCGCGATGCAGCACCTGGGCCACCGGTGCCAGGCAGTTGGTGGTGCAGGAGGCGTTCGAGACGATCCGATGGGAGGCGCGCAGCACCTCGTGGTTGACGCCGTAGACCACGGTGGCGTCGACGTCCTTGCCGGGCGCCGAGATCAGCACCTTGCCGGCGCCAGCCTGCAGGTGGGCAGCGGCTTTGTCGCGGCTGGTGAAGAGCCCCGTGCACTCGAGCACGATGTCCACGCCGAGGCTCTTCCAGGGCAGTTCCGCCGGGTTGCGGATGGCACTGACGGCGATGCGGTCGCCCATCACCCGCAGGCTTTCGGCATCGTGCTCGACCTCGCCGGGAAAGCGTCCATGGACGCTGTCGTACTGGAACAGGTGGGCGTTGACCGCGGCGTCGCCGAGGTCATTGATCGCCACTACCTGCAACTGTTCGCGGTAGTGGCCGGTATACAGGGCGCGAAGAACGTTTCGGCCGATGCGACCGAAGCCGTTGATGGCCAGGCGGATAGTCATAATGAGGTCGTCTCTTTTCTATTGTTGTGGTAAAAACCATTACATTTCGTCCAGAAAGAAAAGTAAACATCCTTCAACCGATGATTATGTTGTAAAAACAACAATTGATAGTCTGTAGGAGAATCTGCCATGCACCCTCGTGTGCTCGAAGTCACCCGCCGCATCCAGGCCCGTAGCGCGGCCACTCGCCAGCGCTACCTCGAGATGGTCCGGGCTGCGGCCAGCAAGGGGCCGCACCGCGGCACCCTGCCGTGCGGCAACCTCGCCCACGGGGTCGCGGCCTGTGGCGAAAGCGACAAGCAGACCCTGCGGCTGATGAACCAGGCCAACGTGGCCATCGTTTCCGCCTACAACGACATGCTCTCGGCGCACCAGCCGTTCGAGCGCTTTCCGGGGCTGATCAAGCAGGCGCTGCACGAGATCGGTTCGGTCGGCCAGTTCGCCGGCGGCGTGCCGGCCATGTGCGACGGGGTGACCCAGGGCGAGCCGGGCATGGAACTGTCGCTGGCCAGCCGCGACGTGATCGCCATGTCCACCGCCATCGCGCTGTCTCACAACATGTTCGATGCAGCGCTGTGCCTGGGTGTTTGCGACAAGATCGTGCCGGGCCTGCTGATCGGCTCGCTGCGCTTCGGCCACCTGCCCACCGTGTTCGTCCCGGCCGGGCCGATGCCGACCGGCATCTCCAACAAGGAAAAGGCCGCGGTGCGCCAACTGTTCGCCGAGGGCAAGGCCACTCGCGAAGAGCTGCTGGCCTCGGAAATGGCCTCCTACCATGCACCCGGCACCTGCACCTTCTATGGCACCGCCAATACCAACCAGTTGCTGGTGGAGGTGATGGGCCTGCACTTGCCCGGTGCCTCCTTCGTCAACCCGAACACCCCCCTGCGCGACGAACTCACCCGCGAAGCGGCACGCCAGGCCAGCCGGCTGACCCCCGAGAACGGCAACTACGTGCCGATGGCGGAGATCGTCGACGAGAAGGCCATCGTCAACTCGGTGGTGGCGCTGCTCGCCACCGGCGGCTCGACCAACCACACCCTGCACCTGCTGGCGATCGCCCAGGCGGCGGGCATCCAGTTGACCTGGCAGGACATGTCCGAGCTGTCCCATGTGGTGCCGACCCTGGCGCGCATCTATCCGAACGGCCAGGCCGACATCAACCACTTCCAGGCGGCCGGCGGCATGTCCTTCCTGATCCGCCAACTGCTCGACGGCGGGCTGCTTCACGAGGACGTACAGACCGTCGCCGGCCCCGGCCTGCGCCGCTACACCCGCGAGCCGTTCCTCGAGGATGGCCGGCTGGTCTGGCGCGAAGGGCCGGAACGGAGTCTCGACGAAGCCATCCTGCGTCCGCTGGACAAGCCGTTCTCCGCCGAAGGCGGCTTGCGCCTGATGGAGGGCAACCTCGGTCGCGGCGTGATGAAGGTCTCGGCGGTGGCGCCGGAACACCAGGTGGTCGAGGCGCCGGTACGGATCTTCCACGACCAGGCCAGCCTGGCCGCGGCTTTCAAGGCCGGCGAGCTGGAGCGCGACCTGGTCGCCGTGGTGCGTTTCCAGGGCCCGCGGGCGAACGGCATGCCGGAGCTGCACAAGCTCACGCCGTTCCTCGGGGTCCTGCAGGATCGTGGCTTCAAGGTGGCGCTGGTCACCGACGGGCGCATGTCCGGGGCGTCGGGCAAGGTGCCCGCGGCCATCCATGTGAGTCCGGAAGCCATCGCCGGCGGTCCGCTGGCGCGCCTGCGCGACGGCGACCGGGTGCGGGTGGATGGGGTGAACGGCGAGTTGCGGGTGCTGGTCGACGACGCCGAATGGCAGGCGCGCAGCCTGGAGCCGGCGCCGCAGGACGGCAATCTCGGTTGCGGCCGCGAGCTGTTCGCCTTCATGCGCAACGCCATGAGCAGCGCGGAAGAGGGCGCCTGCAGCTTTACCGAGAGCCTCAACGGCTGGCGCTGATTCTGATAGGTCGATATCCGCCGGCGCTTGGCTGGCGGCTGTCTCTCCGGCAACATCTGCCGACCGTCCCGCCCTGGCGCGGGGCATTGCGGTTCAACGACGATGAATAACGACAACAAGAGAAGCGCCGGCGGCCTCGGCCTGGTCGGCGATATCGGCGGCACCAATGCGCGTTTCGCGCTCTGGCGCGGGCAGCGCCTGGAATCCATCGAGGTGCTCGCCTGCGCCGACTACCCGCGGCCTGAACTGGCCGTGCGCGACTACCTGGCGCGGATCGGCGAATCGGTGGCGAACATCGACTCGGTCTGCCTGGCCTGCGCCGGTCCGGTCGGGGCGGCCGATTTCCGTTTCACCAACAACCACTGGGTGATCAATCGTGCCGCGTTCCGCGAGGAGCTGGGGCTGGATCACCTGCTGCTGGTCAACGACTTCAGCACCATGGCCTGGGCCGCCTCGCGGCTAGGTGCGGACGAGCTGGTGCAGGTCCGCGCCGGCAGTGCCCAGGCGGATCGCGCCCGGCTGATCATCGGTCCCGGCACCGGCCTTGGCGTCGGCAGCCTGCTGCCGCTGGGCGGGGGACGTTGGGAAGTGCTGCCCTGCGAGGGCGGGCACGTCGACCTGCCGGTCACTTCGCCGCGCGACTTCGCGCTCTGGCAGGGCCTGCAGGCGCGCTACGGACATGTCTCCGCCGAGCGCGCACTGTCCGGCAACGGCCTGCTCGCCCTCTATGAAATCAGCTGTGCCCTGGACGGGGTCGCCGTACGCGCGAGCAGTGCGGCGGAAGTCGGTGCCCTGGCCATGGCCGGCGACGCCCAGGCGGACGCCGTGCTGGAGCACTTCTTCCTGTGGCTGGCGCGGGTCGCCGGCAACGCGGTGCTCACCGTCGGCGCGCTCGGTGGCGTCTACATTACCGGCGGCATCGTCCCGCGTTTCCTCGAGCGTTTCATCGCCAGCGGCTTCGCCGAGGCCTTCGCCAGCCGTGGCAAGACTAGCGGCGCTTACCTGCAGGACGTACCGGTGTGGGTCATGACCGCCGAACATCCGGGCCTGCTCGGCGCCGGGGTCGCCCTGCAGCAGGCCCTGGACGCCGAGGGTTGAGTCGGCGTCGAGCAACCGCATAAGGAGGAGCCTCGTGAGCGCGAACGGACGATCGATCCTGCTGGTGGACGATGACCAGGAAATCCGCGAATTGCTGGAGACCTACCTGAGCCGCGCCGGCTTCCAGGTCCGCAGCGTCTCGCGGGGCGCCGACTTCCGCCAGGCGCTGTGCGAGGAGGAGGCGAGCCTGGCGATCCTCGACGTGATGCTGCCGGACGAGGACGGCTTCAGCCTCTGTCGCTGGATTCGCTCCCACCAGCGCCTGGCCTGCATGCCGATCATCATGCTCACCGCCAGTTCCGACGAGGCCGACCGGGTGATCGGCCTGGAACTGGGTGCCGACGACTACCTGGGCAAGCCGTTCAGCCCGCGCGAGCTGCTGGCGCGGATCAAGGCCCTGCTGCGCCGCGCGCAGTTCACCCAGGTGCGCGGTGGCGACGTACTGGCTTTCGAGGACTGGCGGCTGGACACGGTCAGCCACCGACTGTTCCACGAGGACGGCGAGGAGTTCTTCCTCAGCGGCGCGGATTTCGCCCTGCTCAAGCTGTTCCTCGACCATCCGCAGCAGATCCTCGACCGCGACACCATCGCCAACGCCACCCGCGGCCGCGAGGTGCTGCCGCTGGAGCGCATCGTCGACATGGCGGTCAGCCGCCTGCGCCAGCGCCTGCGCGACACCGGCAAGGCGCCGCGGCTGATCCAGACCGTGCGCGGCAGTGGCTACCTGCTGGCGGCGCAGGTGCGGCCGCACCTGCAGCCATGAGCGAACGGCGGCGCTGGTCGCCGGTGCCGCGCTCGCTGCTCGGGCGCATGCTGCTCCTGACCCTGCTCGCGGTGCTGGTCGCGCAAGGGCTTTCCAGCCTGTTCTGGCTGTCGCACCTGCGCTCCAGCCAGCGCGAGGGCCTGCTCACCAGCTCGCGCAGCCTGGCCTACTCGATGGCGGCCAGCGTCAGCTACTTCCGTTCCCTGCCGCTCGGCTACCGTCCGCTGGTGCTCGACCAGTTGCGCAGCATGGGCGGTACGCGCTTCTTCGTCTCGCTGAACGACCGGCCGCTGGAGATGCGTGCCCTGCCGGACACGCCGAACAAGCAGGCGGTGCTGGAGATCGTCCAGGACGTGTTGCACCAACGCCTGGGCAAGGAGGTCGAGCTGCAGGTCGAATTCGTCAGTCCCGACGAGCTGCGCCTGTTCAACGGCGCGCTGAAGCTCGACGAGCTGCCGCGTTCCTGGGCGCACTACGCGCTGACCCTGGAGCCGGTGAACCCGCCGGTGCTGGTGACCCAGATCCGCATCGGCGACAGCGAGTGGCTGTACATCGCCAGCCTGATGCCGGCGCCGTACGTCAGCCTGGAACCCGAGGGACTGCAACCGCAGCAGGTGCTCTCGATCGTTTTCACCAGCCTGTTGCTGCTGCTTTTCACCGGTTTGCTGATGCATTGGCAGAGCCGTCCGCTCAAGCGCCTGGCGCGCGCCGCCCGCGACCTGGCCCTGGGCCGTCCGTCGGCAGCGCTGGAGGAGCGCGGCGCCAGCGAACTGGTGGAGGTGGCGCGCGCCTTCAACACCATGCATGAGCGCATCGACCGCTACCTGAACGAGCGCGGGCAGTTGTTCAGCGCCATCTCCCACGACCTGCGCACGCCGATCACCCGCCTGCGCCTGCGGGTAGAACTCCTCGAGGACGAGCGCTTGCAGGAGAAGTTCGGGCGCGACCTGGACGAGCTGGAACTGCTGGTGAAGGGTGCGCTGCAGTGCGTGAAGGACACCGATATCCACGAGAACGTCGAGCCGGTCGACCTCAACCTGTTGCTCCAGCACATCGCCGAGCCCTACCTGGCCGATGGCCGGGTGGAGGTCGTCGGTCGCGCCGCGGAGCCTTATCCGGGCAAGCCCCTGGCGCTCAAGCGCTGTATCGGCAACCTGCTGGACAATGCGCTGAAATACGGCGAACGCGCCCGCCTGAGCCTGGAGGACGGGCCGGAAGCGGTGGTGCTGCACGTCGACGACGACGGCCCCGGCGTGCCCGAGCAGCGCCTGGAACAGATCTTCGAGCCGCGCTTCCGCCTGTCTCCGCGAGGGCAGGGCTACGGGCTGGGCCTGGGCATTGCGCGCAACATCGCGCACACCCATGGCGGCGAAGTCAGTTTGCAGAACCGTCGCGAGGGCGGCCTGCGGGTCAGCCTGCGCTTGCCACGCCTGGGGCTGGAGTGATGGGCTGGCCTGTCGGGCCCTTGAACGAGGCGGGCAGGCACGAGGTTCTCCCGTGTTCTGCGGCAGCCGCAGACAGAGGCGGAGCGGGCGCTATGGCAGTGTTTGCGCGGGCATCGATTGCTCGGGCTGAAGTTTCGTCGGCAGAAGGTTCTCGGGCCGTACATCGTCGATTTCGTCTGTCATGAGCGGATGCTGGTGATCGAACTGGATGGTGGGCAGCATGTGGGTTCGCCGGCCGATGCCTGGCTGGAGAGCCGGGGTCCAGGGTACTGCGTTTCTGGAACGACAAGGTGCTGCCGCGCAGGGAGGTGCTGCTGGAGGTCATTTTCGTGTTGTAGGAGGTTTCTGTCGCGAAACCGCCTTGCCGAGTTCGAGTCCAGATTTTCCTGCTCTGCCTCAATCCCAATGTAACCACTCCGTGACAAACCCGGATCGCTTCGTTACCCGCGACGCGGAACGCTTGAATAGACTCGAAGCATTGCAAGCGCAGACTTGCTCCGAATAACAAGAAGAAGGTTTTCCTCATGAATGCGATCCGTCGCCTCTCTGCCGTCATCTGTCTTTCCTCCCTCTGTCTCTCCCCGCTGCTGGCCCAGGCCGGCGAAGTCGAAGTGCTGCACTGGTGGACCTCCGCCGGCGAGAAGCGCGCCGCCGAAACCCTGAAGAAGCTGGTCGAAGCCAAGGGCCACACCTGGAAGGACTTCGCCGTGGCCGGCGGTGGCGGCGAGGCGGCGATGACCGTGCTGAAGACCCGCGCGGTGTCCGGCAATCCGCCGGCCGCGGCGCAGATCAAGGGGCCGGATATCCAGGAGTGGGGCGAACTGGGCCTGCTCGCCGACCTCAACGCGGTGGCCGCCGAAGGCAAGTGGGACAGCCTGCTGCCGAAGCAGGTGGCGCAGATCATGAAGTACGACGGCGACTACGTAGCAGTGCCGATCAACGTACACCGGGTGAACTGGCTCTACATCAACCCGGAAGTGTTCAAGAAGGCCGGCGCCACCCCGCCGACCACCCTCGACGAACTGTTCGTCGCCGCCGACAAGCTCAAGGCCGCCGGTTTCACGCCGCTGGCCCATGGCAGCCAACCGTGGCAGGACGGCACCGTGTTCGAGAACCTGGTGCTGAGCAAGATGGGTCCGGAAGGCTATCGCAAGGCCTTCGTCGAACAGGACAAGGCGACCCTCACCGGAGCGCAGATGGTCGAGGTGTTCGCCGCGCTGAAGAAGCTCCGCGGCTACGTCGATGCCGACGCCGCCGGTCGCGAATGGAGCGCCGCCACGGCGATGGTGATCAACGGCAAGGCCGGGATGCAGATCATGGGCGACTGGGCGAAGAGCGAGTTCACCGCCGCCGGCAAGGTGCCGGGCAAGGACTACCAGTGCCTGCCGTTCCCCGGCACGCAGAAAGCCTTCGACTACAACATCGACTCGCTGGTGATGTTCAAGCTGAGCAACGCGGAGAACCGCAAGGCCCAGGAAGACCTGGCGCGCAGCGTGCTCGACCCGTCCTTCCAGAAGGACTTCAACCTCAACAAGGGCTCCATCCCGGTTCGCCTGGACGCCGACATGGCGCCGTTCGACAGTTGCGCCCAGCAGTCGATGAAGGACTTCAAGCAGGCTTCCCAGGACGGCAACCTGGTGCCGAGCATGGCCCACAGCATGGCCGCTTCCAGCTACGTGCAGGGGGCGATCTTCGACGTGGTGACCAACTTCTTCAACGACCCCGCCGCGGATCCGCAGAAGGCCGCCCAGCAACTGGCGGCCGCCATCGAGGCGGCGGCGCAGTAAGTCCCTGGCGCGGATCCCGGCCAGGGCTCCGCTCGATCCTCCCGACTGGCTCCGTGCCGCCGAGCGGCACGGGTGGGTTCCTTCGCACGCGAGAAAACGCATGGCGACCAATTCCCCTGTCTATCCCACGGCTCCGGTAGCGCCTCGTCGCGTCTCGCCACTCGATCGCCTGCAAGGCTGGCTGCCGAAGCTGGTGCTGGCGCCAAGCGTGGTCGTGGTGCTGTTCTGCATGTATGGCTACATTGGCTGGACGCTGCTGCTGTCCTTCACCAACTCGCGCTTCATGCCCAGCTACAAGTGGGCCGGGCTGAGCCAGTACCAGCGCCTGTGGGACAACGACCGCTGGTGGGTGGCGAGCAAGAACCTGCTGCTCTTCGGCGGCTCGTTCATCGCCATCTGCCTGGTGCTCGGAGTGTTCCTCGCAGTGCTGCTGGACCAGCGCATCCGCCGCGAAGGCTTCATCCGCACCCTCTACCTGTATCCCATGGCGTTGTCGATGATCGTCACCGGCACCGCCTGGAAGTGGCTGCTCAATCCGGGCCTGGGCCTGGACAAGCTGCTCCGCGACTGGGGCTGGGAAGGTTTCCGCTTCGACTGGCTGGTGGACCCGGAGCGGGTCGTCTACTGCCTGGTGATCGCCGCCGTGTGGCAGGCCTCCGGCTTCGTCATGGCGCTGTTCCTCGCCGGCCTGCGCGGGGTCGACCCGGCCATCGTGCGCGCCGCCCAGGTCGACGGTGCGAGCCTGCCGACCATCTACCTGCGCATCGTCCTGCCGAGCCTGCGCCCGGTGTTCTTCAGCGCGCTGATGATCCTCGCCCATATCGCGATCAAGAGCTTCGACCTGGTGGCGGCGATGACCGCCGGCGGCCCGGGTTATTCCTCCGACCTGCCGGCGATGTTCATGTATGCGCATACCTTCACCCGTGGTCAGATGGGGCTCGGCGCGGCGAGCGCGATGCTGATGCTCGGCGCTGTACTGGCGATCGTGGTGCCTTACCTGTATTCCGAACTGCGAGGCAAGCGCCATGCGTGACGCGTCCCTGAACCCGAGCTTCAGCGTCAGCCGCCTGGCCGTGCACCTGACCCTCTGGGGCGCCTGCGTGCTTTACCTGGTGCCGCTGCTGGTGATGCTGCTGACCAGCTTCAAGACGCCGGACGACATCCGCACCGGCAACCTGCTGTCGCTGCCCGACACCTTCACCGTCATCGGCTGGCTCAAGGCCTGGGACAGCGTCGGCGCGTTCTTCTGGAACTCGGTGCTGATCACCGTGCCCGGCGTGCTGATCTCCACCTTCATCGGCGCGTTGAACGGCTACGTGCTGTCGATGTGGCGCTTCCGCGGTTCCCAGTTGTTCTTCGGCGCGCTGTTGTTCGGCTGCTTCCTGCCGTTCCAGGTGATCCTCCTGCCGATGTCCTTCACCCTCGGCAAGCTCGGCCTGGCCAATACCACCAGTGGCCTGGTGCTGGTCCACGTGATCTACGGCCTGGCCTTCACCACGCTGTTCTTCCGCAACTATTTCGTGGCGATCCCGGATGCCCTGGTCAAGGCCGCGCGCCTGGACGGCGCCGGCTTCTTCACCATCTTCCTGCGCATCCTGCTGCCGATGTCCACGCCCATCGTGATGGTCTGCCTGATCTGGCAGTTCACCCAGATCTGGAACGACTTCCTGTTCGGCGTGGTGTTCGCCAGCGGCGATTCGCAACCGATCACCGTGGCCCTGAACAACCTGGTGAACATCACCACCGGGGTCAAGGAATACAACGTCGACATGGCCGCGGCGATGATCGCCGCGCTGCCCACGCTGGTGGTCTACGTACTGGCCGGCAAGTACTTCGTGCGCGGCCTCACCGCCGGCGCCGTGAAAGGCTGAGACGGGTCGCTGACCCCGGAGACGAACGAAACATGGCAACCCTCGAACTGCGCAACCTGCACAAGAGCTACGGCAGCGGCCTGGCGGATACCCTCAGGGACATCCGGCTGAAGATCGACTCCGGCGAATTCCTGATCCTCGTCGGGCCCTCGGGTTGCGGCAAGTCGACCCTGATGAACTGCATCGCCGGGCTGGAGAGCATCACCGGCGGTGCGATCCTGGTGGACGGCCAGGACATCAGCGGCATGAGCCCCAAGGACCGCGACATCGCCATGGTCTTCCAGTCCTACGCCCTGTACCCGACCATGAGCGTGCGCGAGAACATCGCCTTCGGTCTGAAGATCCGCAAGATGCCCCAGGCCGCCATCGACGAGGAGGTGGCGCGGGTGGCCAGGCTGTTGCAGATCGAGCACCTGCTCGAACGCAAGCCCTCGCAGCTCTCCGGCGGCCAGCAGCAGCGGGTGGCCATGGGCCGGGCGCTGGCGCGGCGGCCCAAGGTCTACCTGTTCGACGAGCCGCTGTCCAACCTCGATGCCAAGCTGCGGGTGGAAATGCGCACCGAGCTGAAGCTGATGCACCAGCGGCTGAAGACCACGACCGTGTATGTCACCCACGACCAGATCGAGGCCATGACCCTCGGCGACAAGGTGGCGGTGATGAAGGACGGCGTCATCCAGCAGTTCGGCACGCCGCAGCAGATCTACAACGACCCGGCCAACCTGTTCGTCGCCAGCTTCATCGGTTCGCCGCCGATGAATTTCATTCCGTTGCGCCTGCAGCGCCGGGACGGACGCTGGACCGGCCTGCTCGATAGCGGCCAGGACCGTATCGAACTGCCGCTGAGCCTGGAGCCCGGCCTGGAGGAGGGGCGCGAGCTGATCCTCGGCGTACGACCGGAGCAGATCGCCCTGGGCGATGGCAGCGCTGCCCATGACCTGCGTACCGAGGTCGAGGTGCTCGAACCGACCGGGCCGGACACCCTGGTCTTCGTCACCGTCAACCAGGTCAAGGTCTGTTGCCGCCTGGCGCCGGACGTCGCGCCGGCCGCGGGCAGCGGCATGAGCCTGCGCTTCGATCCCGCGCGGGTCCTGCTGTTCGACGCGCAGAGCGGCGAGCGCGTGGCCGTGCGCACGGCGGGCGCGGCAGCGGAGAAGGTCACCGCGTTGAACGGCAATCGTCAGAAGAACTCCTGAATCCTTTCGTACTGCCTAGACCACAACCACGAGGACGCTGGAAATGTACAAGAACAAGAAAACCAGACCGGCCGCCAGGACCGTTGGCTGCCTGTTTGCCCTTGGAGCGCTGGGCTTGGGGAGCGCGGCGCACGCCGCCGAGGCGTTCTCCCCGAACTCGAAATGGATGCTCGGCGACTGGGGCGGCAAGCGCACCGAGCTGCTGGAGAAGGGCTACGACTTCAAGCTGGAGTACGTCGGCGAGGCGGCGGCCAACCTCGACGGCGGCTATGACGACGACAAGACCGGGCGCTACACCGACCAGTTCGCCCTGGGCGTGCACATGGACCTGGAGAAGATCCTCGGCTGGAAGGCCACCGAGTTCCAGTTCACCGTCACCGAGCGCAATGGCAAGAACCTTTCCAACGACCGCATCGGCGACCCGCGTGCCGGGCACATCAGCTCGGTGCAGGAGGTCTGGGGCCGCGGGCAGACCTGGCGGCTGACCCAGCTGTGGCTCAAGCAGCAGTACTTCGACGGCGCGCTGGACGTGAAATTCGGCCGTTTCGGCGAGGGCGAGGACTTCAACAGCTTCCCCTGCGATTTCCAGAACCTGGCCTTCTGCGGCTCGCAGGTGGGCAACTGGGCGGGGAGCATCTGGTACAACTGGCCGGTCAGCCAGTGGGCGTTGCGGGTGAAGTACAACTTCGCGCCGGACTGGTACGTGCAGGTCGGCGCCTACGAGCAGAACCCGTCGAACCTGGAGACCGGCAACGGCTTCAAGATGAGCGGCAGCGGGACCAAGGGCGCGCTGCTGCCGGTGGAGCTGATCTGGCAGCCGAAGGTCGGCGCCGAGCAACTGCCGGGCGAGTACCGGCTGGGCTACTACTACAGCACGGCGAAGGCCGATGACGTCTACGACGACGTCGACGGCCAGCCGCAGGGGCTGACCGGCAACGACTTCAAGTCGCGCGGCAGCAAGCATGGCTGGTGGGTGGTGGCGCAGCAGCAGGTCACTTCGCACAACGGCGATGCTTCGCGCGGGTTGAGCCTGTTCGCCAACCTGACGGTCCACGACAAGGCGACCAACGTGGTGGACAACTATCAGCAGCTCGGGGTGGTCTACAAGGGTCCGTTCGATGCGCGGCCGAAGGACGACATCGGCCTGGGCATCGCGCGCATCCACGTCAACGACGATGTGAAGAAGCGCCAGCGCCTGGTGAACCAGGTGAACGGCATCGACGATTACGACAACCCGCTGTACCAGCCGCTGCAGGACACCGAGTACAACGCCGAGCTGTACTACGGGGTGCATGTGACCGACTGGCTGACGGTGCGGCCGAACCTGCAATACATCAAGCAGCCGGGCGGGGTCGACGAGGTCGACAACGCGCTGGTGGCGGGGATCAAGATCCAGACGGTGTTCTGACCGTCGCGTTGCCTGCTCCGGTGTTGTGCCTGGGCCCGCCCGAGCGTTTCGGGCGGGCCGTTTTTTTCCGGCGACCGCTCTTCCCGGCTGCCTGTTACAAACCGACTACGCTTTTCCTGTGCCGATCATTTGGGGCTTGCGTGCGAAATGTAGTAAAACTACACGGATGCACGCCCGGGCTTTCCGGGAAGGGGAGAGGGTAGGACAATCGGACATGCTTGAGCATCCGCTGCAGCGTTTCTTTCATTCCATGCGGGCCAAGCGACCGTTCGACTGGGTACGCTTCCAACGTCGCGATCTGCTGTTGATCGACCATCCGCTGTGCCAGGCCGTATTCAGTCGGCAAGGGGCGCAGCTCCTGCATTTCCAGCCGCAGGGCGAACGCCCGTTGCTGTGGTGCGCCAGCGAATGGCCGGCCCTCAGCAGTGCGCCGGTGCGCGGCGGCATCCCGGTCTGCTGGCCGTGGTTCGGCAGCCATCCGAACGGCAGCGAATGGCCGCAGCAGGGCTGGGCGCGGCAACGCGAATGGCGCCTGCTGGATGCCTACGCCGACGAAAGCAAGGTGGTGGTGAGCTGGCAACTGGACCTGGAGGACTGGCACGTGCGCCTCGATGCGCGCCTTGGCCAGCGCCTGGAGCTGGAGCTGTGCAGCTACCATGAGGAAGACGACGATTGCCTGTTCAGCTTCGCCCTGCAGCCCTACTGGCGGGTCGGCGCGCTGAGCCGGGTGGTGGTGCACGGCATGGAGCTGGAGTCGGCTCGCGGCCAGCGCGGCGCTTCGCGGATTCCGGGAACCTGGATACCGCGCGGCGCGGTCAAGCAGGTGCTCTACCATCCCGGATCGCTGGTGCTGGAGGACGGCGGCTGGAACCGCCGCTTGCGGATCGACAAGAACGTCAGCGCCGGCAGCGTGATCTGGCACCCCGGCAGCCGCCCGGTGGAGCAGGTCGAGCCGGGCGAAGCGGAACGCTTCCTCTGTATCGGCGCTGCTGGCTACCGCCCGGGTGGGCTGATCCTGGCGCCCGGCGAACGCATGCGCCTGAGTCTCGCCGCCGGCCTGCAATAGGCGGGCGGTCAGTTGTCCTCGTCGAGGGGATAGCGGGTCGGCACCAGGCTTTCCTTGATCCGCCGCAGGTGCGGCTGGAAGTCCACGCCGCGGCGCAGGGTCACTCCGGTGGCCAGCACGTCGAGCACGGTGAGCTGGACGATCCGCGAAGTCATCGGCATGTAGATGTCGGTGTCTTCCGGCAACGGGATGTCCAGGCACAGGGTGCTGGCCCTGGCCAGCGGCGAGCCGGCGGCGGTCAGGCCGAGCACCGAGGCGCCGTTCTCCCGCGCAAGGTGCGCCACCTCCACCAGCTCGCGGGTGCGTCCGGTATAGGAAATCACCACGAACAGGTCGCCGGTATGCGCCACCGAGGCGATCATCCGTTGCATCAGCACGTCGGCCTGGGCGCTCACCGCCAGGTTGAAGCGGAAGAACTTGTGCTGCGCGTCGAGCGCTACCGAGGCCGAGGCGCCGAGACCGAAGAAGTGGATCTGCCGGGCCTGGATCAACAGGTCCACGGCGCGGTCGATGACGCGTGGGTCGAGCAACTTGTGGGCGCTGTCGAGGGAGGCGATGGTGTTGCTGAAGATCTTCCGCGTATAGGCTTCCGGCCCGTCGTCCTCGGCTACCGCCTGGGTTACGAAGGCAGCGCCGCTGGCCAGGCTCTGGGCCAGCTGGATCTTCAGTTCCGGATAGCCGCTCATGCCGAAGGAGCGACAGAAGCGGTTCACCGTCGGTTCGCTGACCGCTGCCGCCTGGGCCAGGGCGGCGATGCTGAAGCGGGTGGCCTGCTGCGGGTTCTGCAGGATGACCTCGGCGACTTTGCGCTCCGCCTTGTTCAGTTCGTCCAGGCGGCTCTGGATCTGCTCCAGCAGGTTTTTCATCCGGGTTCCTCGTGTTCTGTCGGCCCGGCGGGGAAGGGCCGGCGGCGGCGCCTATCCTAACGTCAGGCCGCCATGCGACCAACAGCGTGGCGGGCTGGGAAAAATATGTTGTTTAATTACTACATATTTGTCTTAATTGCGCAGTGGATGGCTCAATATCACTCAATATTTGGTTGGTAACAACAAATGCCTGATGTCCGCGTTCTGCCTTGCACGTTAGCGCTGTTCGGTGCGCTGGGCGATCTCGCCTTGCGCAAGCTGTTCCCGGCGCTCTACCAACTCGATCGTGAGAACCTGCTGCACCGCGATACCCGCGTCCTGGCCCTGGCCCGTGACGAAGGTGCTGCCGCCGAACACCTGGCGACGCTGGAGCAGCGCCTGCGCCTGGCAGTGCCGGCGAAGGAGTGGGACGACGTGGTCTGGCAGCGTTTCCGCGAACGCCTCGACTACCTGAGCATGGACTTCCTCGACCCGCAGGCCTATGTCGGCTTGCGCGAGGCGGTGGATGACGAACTGCCGCTGGTCGCCTACTTCGCCACGCCGGCCTCGGTGTTCGGCGGCATCTGCGAGAACCTCGCCGCCGCCGGTCTCGCCGAGCGCACCCGGGTGGTGCTGGAGAAGCCTATCGGTCATGACCTGGAGTCGTCCCGCGAGGTCAACGAGGCAGTCGCCCGGTTCTTCCCGGAAAGCCGCATCTACCGGATCGACCATTACCTGGGCAAGGAGACGGTGCAGAACCTGATCGCCCTGCGCTTCGCCAACAGCCTCTTCGAGACCCAGTGGAACCAGAACCACATCTCCCACGTGGAGATCACCGTAGCCGAGAAGGTCGGCATCGAAGGCCGCTGGGGCTACTTCGACCAGGCCGGGCAACTGCGCGACATGGTGCAGAACCACCTGCTGCAACTGCTCTGCCTGATCGCCATGGATCCGCCCAGCGACCTTTCGGCGGACAGCATTCGCGACGAGAAGGTCAAGGTCCTCCGCGCCCTCGAGCCGATTCCCGCCGAACAACTGGCTTCGCGCGTGGTGCGTGGGCAGTACACCGCCGGTTTCAGCGACGGCAAGGCAGTGCCGGGCTACCTGGAGGAGGAACATGCGAATCGCGACAGCGACGCGGAAACCTTCGTCGCCCTGCGCGTGGACATCCGCAACTGGCGCTGGTCGGGCGTGCCGTTCTACCTGCGCACCGGCAAGCGCATGCCGCAGAAGCTGTCGCAGATCGTCATCCACTTCAAGGAGCCGCCGCACTACATCTTCGCTCCCGAGCAGCGTTCGCTGATCAGCAACCGGCTGATCATCCGCCTGCAGCCGGACGAAGGTATCTCCCTGCAAGTGATGACCAAGGACCAGGGCCTGGGCAAGGGCATGCAATTGCGTACCGGCCCGCTGCAACTGAGTTTTTCCGAGACCTACCACGCGGCGCGGATTCCCGATGCCTACGAGCGTCTGCTGCTGGAGGTCACCCAGGGCAACCAGTACCTGTTCGTGCGCAAGGACGAGGTGGAGTTCGCCTGGAAGTGGTGCGACCAGCTGATCGCTGGCTGGGAACGCCTGAGCGAAGCGCCCAAGCCGTATCCGGCGGGGAGTTGGGGGCCGGTGGCCTCGGTGGCCCTGGTGGCCCGCGATGGGAGGAGTTGGTATGGCGATTTCTGAGTTGAAGCTGCCGGCCGGCGTCGGCCTGCAGGTCTGGGGCAGCGCCGCCGAGCAGGCCCGCGGCCTGGCCGCCGAGGTCGCCGGCCGGTTGCGCTCGGCGCTGGCCGAGCAGGGCCAGGCGCTGCTGGTGGTGTCCGGTGGGCGCAGTCCGGTGGCCTTCCTCGAAGCCTTGAGCGAGGAGCCGCTGGACTGGTCGCGGATCACCGTCAGCCTGGCCGACGAGCGCTGGGTGCCGGAGTCGCATGCCGATAGCAACGCCGGCCTGGTTCGCCGCCACCTGCTCCGTGGCGAGGCGGCGAAGGCGCGCTTCATCGGCCTCTACCAGCCGGCGGCGAGCCTGGAGGAAGCGGCCGAGCTGGCCGACCATCACCTGCACGAGCTGCCATTGCCGATCGACGTGCTGGTCCTCGGCATGGGCGACGACGGCCATACCGCCTCGCTGTTCCCGAACAGCCCTGGCCTGGACCTGGCGATGGATCCCCAGGGGACGCGCCGTTGCCTGCCGATGTGGGCGCCGAGCGTGCCGCACCAGCGCCTGACCCTGCCGCGCGCCGTGCTGGCGGCGGCGAAGGTGCAGCTGCTGGCGATCCAGGGCCAGTCCAAGCTGGCCACCCTGAACGCCGCGCTGGCGGTCGAGGACGAACGGCGGATGCCGGTTCGCGCCTTCCTCCGCGCGCCGCTGACGATCCATTGGTACCCCTGAGTGGCGGAGCTGTAGCCATGCACAACCTTGAACAGAAGACCGCCCGCATCGACACGCTGTGCCGGGAGGCGCGCATCCTCCCGGTGATCACCATCGACCGCGAGGCGGACATCCTGCCGATGGCCGATGCCCTCGCCGCCGGCGGCCTGACCGCCCTGGAGATCACCCTGCGCACGACGCACGGGCTGACCGCCATCCGGCGCCTCAGCGAGGAGCGCCCGCACCTGCGTATCGGCGCCGGCACCGTGCTCGACCCGCAGACCTTCGCCGCCGCGGAAAAGGCCGGGGCGAGCTTCGTGGTCACCCCGGGTTGCACCGACGAGTTGCTGCGCTTCGCCCTGGACAGCGAAGTCCCGCTGTTGCCCGGCGTGGCCAGCGCTTCCGAGATCATGCTCGCCTACCGCCATGGCTACCGCCGCTTCAAGCTGTTTCCCGCCGAAGTCAGCGGCGGCCCGGCGGCGCTGAAGGCGTTCTCGGGACCATTCCCCGATATCCGCTTCTGCCCCACCGGAGGCGTCAGCCTGAACAATCTCGCCGACTACCTGGCGGTACCCAACGTGATGTGCGTCGGCGGCACCTGGATGCTGCCCAAGGCCGTGGTCGACCGCGGCGACTGGGCCCAGGTCGAGCGCCTCAGCCGCGAAGCCCTGGAGCGCTTCGCCGAGCACCGCAGACACTGAGACTGCCCGCCTGGGCATGCCCGGCTTCGGCCGGGTTTTTTTATGCCGTCCGGATTATCCGGGGCATGGAACGGCTAACGTCATCGGCGTTATTCGCCGATGCGCCGGCGTTCCCGCAGATAGTCGCCGAGCCGGCTCTGCAGGTAGGGTACGGCCATGGCATGCGCGAGGTAGGCGTCCACCTCCATCAATCGCCAGTATTGTCCTTCGTCGCCGAAGCGGATGGCCTCGAACTCGCGGTCCTCCAGGCGCGCCACCAGGAAGTAGGCGAAGGGCGCGCTGCCGCTGGTGCTCGGATACTGTCGCTGCCATTCGATACGAGGTTCTTCCAGGCGGATGGAGAACTCTTCCTCGAGTTCGCGCAGGGCGCATTCGGCAGGCGTCTCCAGGCCCTCACGGCCGCCGCCGGGAAAGTCCCAGTAGCCGGGGAAGGGAATGCCGGGTTTTTCGTCGCGTTTGTAGACGACCAGGTGGTCGCCATGGAACAGCGCCAGCTTGGCGCCGCTGAAGGGAGGGATGTCGTGCACCGGGGCCTCCGGGTGGCGGGGTGGGTGAACCCGGCCTAGTCTAGCGGGATTGTCCGGGTTTCCGCCCGGGGACGGTGCTTTGTCCTGACGAAGCGCGTATGATGCGCGCCCTTCGATTCGTTGCCAGCCACACCGGGAGGTGCCCAGATGAACGATACCCCAGAGAATCCCCACGTACCGGTCGGGGAAAAATTGCAGAAAGTCCTCGCCCGTCTCGGCGTCGGTTCCCGGCGCGACGTAGAAGTGTGGATCGCCGAAGGCCGGGTCAACGTCAATGGCAGCGTGGCCAGCCTCGGCCAGCGGGTCGACAGCCACGATGCTATCACCGTCGATGGCCACCTGATCCGCCGCGAAGAGGCCGCCGAGAGTGTCCGTCGCGTGCTGATCTACAACAAGCCGGAAGGCGAGGTCTGCACCCGCGACGATCCGGAAGGCCGCCCGACCATCTTCGACCGCCTGCCGCGCCTGCGCACCGGTCGCTGGATCAATGTCGGTCGCCTGGACATCAATACCACCGGCCTGCTGCTGTTCACCACCGATGGCGAACTGGCCAACCGCCTGATGCATCCTTCCTATGAGATGGACCGTGAATACGCGGTACGGGTGCGCGGCGAGGTCACCGAAGAGATGATCGAGCGCCTGCTCAACGGCGTGATGCTCGAGGACGGCCCGGCCAAGTTCAGCGATATCCAGCAGGCGCCGGGCGGCGAAGGCTTCAACCACTGGTACCACTGCGTAGTGATGGAGGGCCGCAACCGCGAGGTGCGCCGGTTGTGGGAATCCCAGGGGTTGGTGGTCAGCCGCCTGAAGCGGGTGCGTTTCGGCCCGGTGTTCCTGACCTCCGAGCTGACCATGGGCCGCTACCGCGAAATGGACCAGCGCGAGATCGACATCCTCAGCGAGGAAGTCGGCCTCAAGCCGGTGGCCCTGCCGGGCATGACCACCAAGGCGCGCGAGAAGGCCGAACGCCAGCAGCGCAAGCAGGCCCGTCCGCTGGCGCGCAGCGAGCGTCCGGAAGCCGGGCGCAAGCGTGCGCCGCGGCGCGAGGACGGCGAAAATGCCGCTCGTCGCGCGCCGGCTTCGCGTCCCGCGCGCGGTCCGCAGCCGAGCGCCGAGCGCAAGGGGCGCGAGCAGGGCACTCCGGTTGCCGAGCGGCCCCGCGAGAGCAACCGCAAGCCGCGCCCGAGCAAGCCGCGCGACGAGCGTCCGGCCAGCGCGCCGGGCGACAAGCCGGCGGCCCGCAAGCCGCAGGTCAAGCGGCGGCCGAAACCGGCCGGCGACGGTATGCGTCCGGGCTTCCGCCGCTGAGCGGAAAGCGCCCTGGAAAGGCCCCTTCGGGGGCCTTTTTCATGCCTGGGAATCGGTGTCTAATGGTCGCCCGCACACAAGGAGGTGGTGAAATGCACAGGATCCTGGCTATCGCGCTCTGCATGCTATGGAGCGTCGCCGGGCTGGCCGCGGATGCGGCGATGGCGGCGCAGAGCTGCGCAAGCCTTGGCGAGGCGACGGCCGGCCCCGAGGACAACTTCCGTCCGCCGCTGGAGGGCGAGGTGATCGACAAGGGGCGCGCCTATTTCCACAGCGCGCCGCGTGCCGACTGTGTCACCGGGGTCTTCGTGATTCCCGGCGACTTCATCACTGTCTACAAGCCGAGCGGCGAGTGGCTGAACGTCATGTACGTGGCTCGAGACGGCAAGGAAACCAGCGGCTGGCTGCTGGAGAAGCGCGTCCGCTTGCGCCAGGCCTATGGCGGCCCGGACGAGCCGGCGCAGCCATAAGAGGCAGGACCTTGGCGGAAACCGTGACTGCGCCGGTGAGAGCCGTTGCTACTGCCGTCGCCCGATGCGCCCGCTCCGCGCTTCGGGGTGTGCGAGTCGGCAAGCCTCAGGCGCAGCGCAGGCGGTTGCGGCCGTCGCGCTTGGCTTCGTAGAGCGCCTCGTCGACCCGTCGCAGCAGGTCGTCGCTGCCTTCGCCGGGCCGCAGGTCGGCGCAACCGAGGCTGATCGACAGCTTCAGCGGTTCGCCGGCGTGCCGGTAGTCCAGTTCCTCCACCGCCTGGCGCAGGCGTTCGCCGACCATGCAGGCAGCCTGCAGTGGCGTGCTGGACAGCAGGACGAGGAATTCCTCGCCGCCGAAGCGGAACACCATGTCGACATTGCGCAGGTGGTCCTTGATGGTTTCCGCCACGGCCTTGAGGGCTTCGTCGCCGACCGCGTGACCGTGGTGGTCGTTGACCCGCTTGAAGTGGTCGATATCGAGCATCAGCACCGAGAGCGGTTGCAGGTTGCGCCGGGCCAGCTCCAGTTCGCGGCCGAGCGCCTGGTCCATGGCGATGCGGTTGCCGGTGCCGGTCAGGGCGTCGCGCAGGGCGGTCTGGATCGCGGCGCGATAGAGCAGGGCGTTGCGCAGCGGGAACAGCAGGGTGCCGAGCAGGCTCTCCAGTTGCCGTTGTTCGTCTTCGCCGAGGCGCTGGCGGCGACGGAAGATCAGTTCGCCGAGGTAGTCGCTGTCATGGCTCAGGCGATAGCTCACCGAATGCTTGGCGCTGCTGCCGAACTCCAGGCGCAGGTCGGAGCCCGGATGGCGGTAGCCAAGGGCGTCCAGCGGGATCAGTTGGCGGACTTCCTCGAAGAACAGGCCGAGAATCCGCTCTGCCTCCAGGCTGCTCTGCAACTGTAGGGTCAGTTGCTGGCGCAACTCCGTCAGGTTGTTGGCGCGCGGCCCGCTGGCGTTGCCGCCGGGCTGGGGGCCGCGCTTCTGCTTGGCGGCGTCGAAATCGATGGTATTGGACTGCTTGGGAGGAGCCATGCGCGGAACCTCTGGCGCGAAAGACGGCGACAGTAGGGCTAAGGCGAGTTTCGTGCCAGCCAACTGAAGAACGGAGAAATCAGAGGCACAGACAGGTTTTCCTAGGAATGGTTTCCACATTCTGTAGGAATTTCGGAGAGATTTCGACGGAATAATGGCGTTTTGCTGGCGAGTGGCCGAGGCGCTCGTCGGAAAGCTGGCGCTCCGCTAGCGGAGCGCCGCCATGGTTCAACTGAAGGCGTTGATGAACCAGGTGATCGCCGGGATGGCGACGAGATCGATCAGTACCGCGCCGCACAGGGGCACGATGATGAAGGCCTTGTGCGAGAACACCCGATAGTGCTCGCAGACCGCGCCCATGTTGGCCACCGCGTTGGGCGTGGCGCCCAGGCCGTGGCCGAGGAAGCCGGCGCAGAGCACCGCGGCGTCGTAGTTGCGGCCGAGCAGGCGGAACAGCACGAAGATCGTCAGCAGCAACAGCACCGCGACCTGGATGAACAGTACGCCGAGCAGCGGCAGGCCGAGGTTCTCCAGCTCCCAGAACTTCAGGCTCATCATCGCCATGGTCAGGAAGATGCCCAGGCAGACGTCGCCCAGGGTGCCGACGGCGTGGTCCGGAATGCGCAGCCAGCCGAGACGGTCGTCGAGGTTGCGCAGGACGATGGCGATGAACATCGCCCCGACATAACTGGGCAGCACCAGGCCCAGGCGTTCCTCGAGCGCGTCGCCGAGCCAGAAGCCGAGCACCATCACCAGCAGCACGCAGGTCAGCAGGCGCAGCAGGAGATTGCCGTCCAGCGTGGCCGCCGCATGCTGGCGTCGCTCCTGCTGGCCGAGGGCTTCCAGCCGATTGTCGCTTTCCGCCTGCACCGGCAGGCGGTTGCGTTCGATCAGCCAGCGCGCCACCGGGCTGCCGAGCAGCCCGCCAGCGACCATGCCGAAGGTGGCCGAGGCCAGCGCCACGGTGGTCGCGCCCTGGGCGCCGAGCCCTTCCGCAACCGGGCCGAAGGCCGCCGCCGCGCCGAAGCCGCCTTCCAGCGACACCGCGCCGGCCATGATCCCGAGCAACGGGTCGAGGCCGAGCAGTCCGGCGCTGCCGACGCCGATCAGGTTCTGCAGTATCGCCAGCGCCCAGCAGGCCGACAGGTAGACCAGCAGGGTCTTGCCGCCCTTGCGCAGCAGGCCGAGGCTGCCACCGAGGCCGACGGTGGTGAAGAACGCCACCATCAGGGGTGTCTGCAGGCTGGTGTCGAGGCCGATGTCGAGCCAGCCGCGATCCCTGAGCAGCCAGACCAGGAAGGCGAAGCCGAAGCCGGCGATCACCGGCGACGGTACGCACAGACGTGTCAGCCAGCGGCTGCGCTTCTTCAATTGGCTGCCGAGGGCGAGCAGGAGCAGGGCGAGGGCGGTGGTGGACAGGGCGTCCAGGTGCAATGTCGGCATGGCGTGGCTCTATTGTTGTTGTGTGGGCGAAAGGGCGATCAGTTGACCAGGCTGTCGACCAGGCGCGCGGCGATCCGGGCGGTGCGCTGGTCGCTATCGAGTTGCGGGTTGAGTTCGGCGATGTCAGCCAGGCGCAGCTTGCCGCTGGCCTTGGCGCGGCGGACCAGGTGCTCCACCACCGGCATCTCCACGCCGTGCGCCGAGGGCGCGCTGACGCCGGGCGCCTGGGCGGCCGGGAGTACGTCGAGGCAAACGGTCAGGTAGAGGTGGTCGACGGAGTGCAGGAAGCCGTCGAGGAAGGCTTCGCTGCGTTCCAGGTTCCACGGCTGCAACTGACGGTCCAGCAGGTAGCGCACACCCAGGCGCTGGGCCTGGTCGAACAGCGCCGCGGTGTTGCTCAGGCGGCTGATGCCCAGGCAGCAGTAAGCGAACGGCCAGTCGCTGGCCTGGCAGAGTTCGGCGATCTGGCGGAACGGCGTGCCGGAGCTGGCCCGTTCGGCGTGGCGCAGGTCGAAATGCGCGTCGAAATTGAGGATACCGATGCGCGGCAGGCGCTCATGCCGACTCAAGTGGCGGGCGAGGCCGGCGAAGCTGGCGTAGGCGATTTCGTGGCCGCCGCCCAGTCCGACCACCCGGTGGCCGCGCGCTAGCAGGTCGGCGACGCGTTGCGCGTAGCATTCCTGGGCGGCTTCCAGATCGTCGCCGGCGACGATGTCGCCGGCATCGTAGATCGCTTGCTCGCCGTGCCAGGCCAGGTTGGCCAGCGCGCGACGCAAGGCTGGCGGTCCGTGGCGCGCGCCCTGGCGACCCTGGTTGCGGCGCACGCCTTCGTCGCTGGCGAAACCGAGCAGCACGCTGGCCGCTTCGGCGTCGTCTGTGTAGGGACGCATCCATTGGTGCCAGCGCCGCGCGTCGGCGCCTTCCTGGCTATCGATCCGGCCTTGCCAGAGGCTCATGTCGGGGGCGGGGTACATCGAAACTCCTGTCGGTCAGTCCAGCCGCGCGGAAAGTCGCGCGGCGGCGTCGAGGGTCCATTGCCGCAAGCGTTCGCTGCGCGACTGGGCGCGCAAGGCGGGGGCCATCAGGCTGAGGGCGCCGTGCAGGCGCTGGCGGCTGTCCAGCAGCGGTACGCTGATGCCCCAGACGCCTTCGTCGATCTCGCCC
Organism: Pseudomonas sp. 20-5; assembly: GCF_056782835.1. NCBI lineage: Bacteria > Pseudomonadati > Pseudomonadota > Gammaproteobacteria > Pseudomonadales > Pseudomonadaceae > Pseudomonas > Pseudomonas sp. 20-5. The sequence goes on from NZ_CM165584.1 coordinate 1,939,989, forward strand.
TGGCTGACGGCGTAGCCCTGTTCGCGGATCAGCCGGAGTTCCTGCTCCAGCTTGTCGATACGCTCGGCGGAGAGTTCCTGGGCGAGGTACAGCTCCTCGCGCCGTTCGTCCTCCAGGTGCGCCAGCAGGGCTTTGGCCGAGGCGCCATGCAACAGCGGCTGCGCCAGCCCTTTCTGGTAGCAGCAGCGCAGCGGCTGCGGACTGTCGAACAGTTCCAGGCAGATCGCCTGCTGATTGCTGGCCACCATCAGCGCCACGCTCTCCTGGCTCAGGTCGGCCAGGCGCTTGAGTTCCGGTTTGGCGAGACCGATCAGCGAGGCCTCGCGATCGAATTTCTTCGCCAGTTGCAGGCAGGCCGGGCCGGGCAGGTAGCGGCCCTGGCCGGCCTGTTCTTCGGCCAGGCCCCAGCGCAACAGGGTCTTCAGGTGCCGGTAGGTGCTGCTCAGCGGCTGCTCCAGGGTCCGCGACAGCTCCTTGGCAGACAGGGCTTCGGGAGCCTGGCCGAGGGCAATGAGGATCTGCAGCAGGCGATCGGTGGGGGAATGCTTCGACATGGGAACTCCTTGACCCACAGGGTGAAGGCGATTTCCCGGAAAATGAAACCACTTTCCCACTCAGTGGGAAAAATATGCAAAAAGAATGGGAAGTTCCGGACGGGAAGAGGGAAGGGAAGGACAGGGCAGTCTCGCCGGGCGGCGAGGCTGCCGGGGAATCACTGGGCGTCGAAGGCCTGGCCGTTGACGCCGGCGCTGTCCGGCCCCATGAGGTACAGGTAGACCGGCATGATCTCCTCGCCGGTGGGGTTGTTCAGCGGGTTTTCCCCAGGGTAGGCGAGGGCGCGCATGCTGGTGCGGGTGGCGCCGGGGTTGACGCTGTTGGCGCGGATCGCGCTGGTACCGTCGAGTTCGTCGGCAAGGGTCTGCATCAGGCCCTCGGTGGCGAACTTCGATACCGAATAGGCGCCCCAGTAGGCGCGGCCCTTCCGGCCCACGCTGCTCGAGGTGAAGATGATCGAGGCGTCGCTGGAGAGCTTCATCAGCGGCAGCATGGCGGTGGTCAGCATGAACATGGCATTGACGTTCACCTGCATCACGCGCATGAAGTTCTCCCCGGAAATCTGCTGCATCGGCGAGCGCGGACCGAGGATCGAAGCGTTGTGCAGCAGGCCGTCGATGCGGCCGAACTCGTTCTCCAGGGTTGCCGCCAGTTCCTCGAACTGGTGCGGCTGGGCGGTCTCCAGGTTGAACGGGATCACGGCGGCCTGCGGATGGCCGGCGGCCTCGATGGCGTCGTAGACCTCGTTCAGGTACTCCTCGGTCTTGCCCAGCAGCAGCACGGTGGCGCCGTGGGCGGCGAAGGTCTTGGCGGCGGCGGCGCCGATGCCGCGGCCGGCGCCGGTGACCAGGATCACGCGGTCTTTCAGCAGGTCGGGGCGGGCGGAGTACTGGAACATGTCGAATCCTTTGAATGCATGACCCGCCTGGCGGCGGGTCGTTGTCTGTCGGCGGCGCTGCGGATCAGCAGTCGCAGAGCGCGCGGTCGAGAACGTCGATGAGTTCGCGCGGGTGGTCGACGATCACGTCGGCGCCCCAGTGCGCGGGGTTGTCTTCGGGGTGGATGTAGCCGTAGCGCACCGCCGCGGTCTTGGTCCCGGCGTCGCGGCCGGATTCGATGTCGCGCAGGTCGTCGCCGATGAACAGCACCCTCGACGGATCGATGCCGAGCTGGCTACAGGCCAGTAGCAGCGGCTCGGGATCGGGCTTGCTGCGGGTCACGTGGTCCGGACAGACCAGCACCCTGGAACGCTCGGCGTAGCCCAGGCGCTGCATGATCGGTTCGGCGAAGCGCACCGGCTTGTTGGTCACCACGCCCCAGATCAACCCGGCTTTCTCGATCGCCGCGAGCAGTTCGGGGATGCCGTCGTAGGGCCGGCTGAGAACCGCGCAATGCTCCTGGTAGCGGTCGAGGAACTCCTGGCGCAGGGGTTCCACTTCCGGGCTGTCCAGCGACAGGCCGAAGGCCGCGGCAACCATCGCGCGCGCGCCGCCGGAGACCACGTCGCGCACCCGTTGCTCGTCCACCGGCGGCAGGCCGTGGGCGGCACGCATGGCCTGGGTGATGGCGATGAAGTCCGGCGCCGTGTCGAGCAGGGTGCCATCCATGTCGAACAGTACCGCTTTGAGCCGCATGCGCTTCACGCCTCCCGCTGGGTCTGGACCATGTAGTTGACGTCGACGTCGTTGGCCAGCTTGTAGTGCTTGGTCAGCGGGTTGTAGGTCAGGCCGATGATGTCCTTGACCTCGAGACCGGCCTCGCGCGACCAGGCGCCGAGTTCCGACGGACGGATGAACTTGCGGAAATCGTGGGTCCCGCGCGGCAGCAACTGGAGGATGTATTCCGCGCCGATCACCGCGAACAGGTAGGCCTTGGGATTGCGGTTGATGGTCGAGAGGAATACCTGTCCGCCCGGCTTGACCAGGCGGTGGCAGGCGCGGATCACCGAGGCCGGGTCCGGCACGTGTTCGAGCATCTCCAGGCAGGTGACCACGTCGAATTGCCCGGGCATTTCCTCGGCCATCTGCTCGGCGGTGATCTGCCGGTAGTCGACGGCGACGCCGGATTCCAGCTGGTGCAGGCGCGCCACCGCGAGCGGCGCTTCGCCCATGTCGATGCCGGTGACGCTGGCGCCGCGCTGGGCCATGGCTTCGCTGAGGATGCCGCCGCCGCAACCGATGTCGAGCACCTTCTTGCCGGCCAGGCCGGCGCGCTCGTCGATCCAGTTGACGCGCAGCGGGTTGATGTCGTGGAGCGGCTTGAACTCGCTCTCGCGGTCCCACCAGCGATGGGCCAGTGCCTCGAATTTGGCGATCTCGGCGTGGTCGACGTTGCTCATAATCGTTCCCGTTGAAGAGTGAAGCCTTTGGGGGAAGGGCCGCGGCGGCGGAATCCAATCCTTCATGTTGCCAGCTTTGGCGGAGGGATGGGGCCGGCGGCGGTTCGCCTTCCTATGTCAGTTTGTCGCAGCGGGGCGGCCCGCCGCGGTTCAGGACCTGTCGCTGGCGGCGATCTTCGCCCCCCATTCGCGGGCCCTGGCGATCAGGCGCTGTTCGTCGTGACGGAGCAGGCGGCCGTCGTCGAGGAGTTGCCTGCCGCCGACCCAGACGTGCCGCACGCAGTCGCGGCCGCTGGCATAGATAAGTTGCGAAACCGGGTCGTAGACCGGTTGCTGGGCCAGGCCGGACAGATCGAAGGCCACCAGGTCGGCGGCCTTGCCGGCTTCCAGGGAGCCGATCAGGCGCTCCAGGCCAAGCGCGCGGGCGCCGTTCAGGGTGGCCATGCGCAGCGCGCGGTGGGCGTCGAGGGCGGTGGCCTGGCCGTACACGGCCTTGGCCAGCAGCGCCGCGGTGCGGGTCTCGCCGAGCAGGTCGAGATCGTTGTTGCTCGCCGCGCCGTCGGTGCCGATGGCCACGTTGACCCCGGCCTGCCAGAGCTTTTCCACCGGGCAGAAGCCGCTGGCCAGCTTGAGGTTGGATTCCGGGCAGTGGATCACCGAGCTGTTGGTTTCCACCAGCATCGCCAGGTCGTCGTCGTCCACCTGGGTCATGTGCACCGCCTGGAAGCGCGGGCCGAGCAGGCCGAGGCGGTGCAGGCGGGCCAACGGGCGCTCGCCGTTGCGCTCCATGGCCTGCTCCACCTCGAAGGCGGTCTCGTGGACGTGCATCTGGATGCTGGCGTCGAGTTCCTCGGTGAGCACCAGGATCTGCTCCAGCTTGTCGTCGCTCACCGTATAAGGTGCGTGCGGGCCGAACGCGATGCGGATGCGCGGGTGGTGCTTGAGGTCGTCGAACAGCGCCATGCCCTGGCGGATCGCCTCGGCGCTGTCGCGGGCGCCGGGGATCGGGAAGTCCAGTACCGGGATCGCCACCTGGGCGCGTACCCCGCTGTCATGGACCACGCCGCAGATGGCCTGTGGATAGAAGTACATGTCGGAGAAACAGGTGATGCCGCCCTTTACCTGTTCGGCGATGGCCAGCTCCGTGCCGTCGCGGATGAAATCCTCGCTGACCCATTGGCCTTCGGCCGGCCAGATGTGGTCCTGCAGCCAGGTCATCAGCGGCAGGTCGTCGGCGAGACCGCGGAACAGACTCATCGCCGAATGGCCGTGGGCGTTGACCAGACCGGGGGCGAGCAGCATGCCCGGCAATTCGCGGATTTCCGTGGCGCCATGGCGCATGGCCTGCTCGCGCGGCGCGACCAGGGCTATCTGGCCGTCGCGGATGCCTAGCGCGTGGTCGCGCAGCACCACCCCGGCGGGCTCCACGGGGACGATCCAGGTCGGCAGCAGGAGGAGGTCGAAGGGGTTACGGACGTTGGGCATGGCGGCGCATCCTGGGCGCAGAGCGGGAAGCCGGAAGTATACCCGAGCGTCCGCGGCTGGGGCTCGTTATAATCCGCAGCTTTTCCGTGATTCAGCGAGAGGTGTGTGCATGCGAGAGCGACTGCTGGCGGCCGAGCGGGTCAAGGCGATCGAGTGGCGGGACGGTACGCTGCGGTTGCTGGATCAGCGCCTGCTGCCCCAGGAGGAGGTCTGGCTCGAACACGAGTCGGCGGCCGAGGTGGCCAAGGCCATTCGCGATATGGTCGTGCGCGGCGCGCCGGCCATCGGCATCAGCGCCGCCTACGGCATCGTCCTTGGCGCCCGCGCGCGCCTGGCGCAGGGCGGCGACTGGCGCGCCGCGCTGGAGGAGGACTTCCGCCTGCTGGCCGACTCGCGACCCACGGCGGTCAACCTGTTCTGGGCGCTGAACCGCATGCGCGACCGTCTGGAGCGAATGAAAGAGGGCGACCAGCCGCTGGCGGTGCTGGAAGCCGAGGCGATCTCCATCCATGAAAGCGACCGCGAGGCCAACCTGACCATGGCCCAGTTGGGCATGGAGCTGATCCGCAAGCAGCAGGGCAGCCCGCAGAACATCCTCACCCACTGCAATACCGGCGCCCTGGCGACCGGCGGGTTCGGCACCGCGCTGGGGGTGATCCGCGCCGCGCACCTGGAAGGCCTGGTCAATCGCATCTACGCCGACGAAACCCGGCCCTGGCTCCAGGGCTCGCGACTGACCGCCTGGGAGCTGGCCAACGAAGGCATCCCGGTCAGCCTGAACGTGGATTCGGCCGCCGCGCACCTGATGAAGACCGAAAACATCACCTGGGTCATCGTCGGCGCCGACCGCATCACCGCCAATGGCGATGTCGCCAACAAGATCGGCACCTACCAGCTGGCGGTCAACGCCATGCACCACGGCGTGCGCTTCATGGTGGTGGCGCCGAGTTCGACCATCGACATGAACCTGGAGAGCGGCGAGGACATCCCGATCGAAGAGCGCGACGGTCGCGAACTGCTGGAAATCGGCGGGCGACGGGTGGCGGCCGAGGTCGATGCCTACAATCCGGTATTCGACGTGACCCCGGCGGACCTTATCGATGCCATCGTGACCGAGCGTGGCGTCGTCGAGCGTCCCGACGCCGAGCGCATGGCCGCCCTGATGAGCCGCAAGCGCCTGCATTGAACGAGGCGACTGGAGGTCGTCCCCGCCAGGGCCTTTGCCTTGGGCTGGGGCGTGGGCTGTGGTAAGCTCCGACGGTTATTCGAGCGCCCCGCGGAGGGGCCTCGAGAGTGCGCGAATCCTTGACTCAAGTCGTTGATTTGTAGTGAGTTGGCGCTGCTCGGGCATGCGCCGACCTACTTCGTTTGCCTCAGGATCGAGGCGGCGAAGTTCCACCAGAAAAAGGAACCAGGCTTCTCATGGGCGAACTGGCCAAAGAAATTCTCCCGGTCAATATCGAAGACGAGCTGAAACAGTCCTATCTCGACTACGCGATGAGCGTGATCGTCGGGCGGGCCCTGCCGGATGCACGTGACGGCCTGAAGCCGGTGCACCGCCGTGTGCTTTATGCCATGAGCGAGCTGGGCAACGACTGGAACAAGCCCTACAAGAAATCCGCCCGTGTGGTCGGCGACGTGATCGGTAAGTACCACCCGCACGGCGACACCGCGGTCTACGACACCATCGTGCGCATGGCGCAGCCGTTCTCGCTGCGCTACATGCTGGTAGACGGCCAGGGCAACTTCGGTTCGGTGGACGGCGACAACGCCGCAGCCATGCGATACACCGAAGTGCGCATGGCCAAGCTGGCCCATGAACTGCTGGCTGACCTGGAAAAGGAAACCGTCGACTGGGTGCCCAACTACGATGGCACCGAGCAGATCCCGGCGGTCATGCCGACCAAGATTCCCAACCTGCTGGTCAACGGTTCCAGCGGTATCGCCGTGGGTATGGCGACCAACATCCCGCCGCACAACCTCGGCGAAGTGATCGACGGCTGCCTGGCGCTGATGGACAACCCCGACCTGACCGTCGATGAGCTGATGCAGTACATCCCCGGTCCGGACTTCCCCACCGCCGGCATCATCAACGGCCGCGCCGGGATCATCGAGGCCTACCGCACCGGTCGCGGGCGCATCTACATCCGTGCCCGCGCCGTCGTCGAGGAGATGGAGAAGGGCGGCGGTCGCGAGCAGATCATCATCACCGAGCTGCCGTACCAGTTGAACAAGGCGCGGTTGATCGAGAAGATCGCCGAGCTGGTGAAAGAGAAGAAGATCGAGGGTATTTCCGAGCTGCGCGACGAGTCCGACAAGGACGGCATGCGCGTGGTCATCGAGCTGCGTCGCGGCGAGGTGGGCGAGGTGGTCCTCAACAACCTCTATGCCCAGACCCAGCTGCAGAGCGTGTTCGGCATCAACGTGGTGGCCCTGGTCGACGGCCAGCCGCGCACGCTGAACCTGAAGGACATGCTCGAGGTGTTCGTCCGCCACCGCCGCGAAGTGGTGACCCGGCGTACCGTCTACGAGCTGCGCAAGGCCCGCGAGCGCGGGCACATCCTGGAAGGCCAGGCGGTCGCCCTGTCGAACATCGACCCGGTGATCGAGCTGATCAAGAGTTCGCCGACCCCGGCCGAGGCCAAGGAACGCCTGATCGCCACTGCCTGGGAGTCCAGCGCGGTGGAAGCGATGGTCGAGCGTGCCGGCGCCGACGCCTGTCGCCCGGAAGACCTGGATCCGCAGTACGGCCTGCGCGACGGCAAGTACTACCTGTCGCCGGAACAGGCCCAGGCGATCCTCGAGCTGCGCCTGCATCGCCTGACCGGCCTGGAGCACGAGAAGCTGCTCTCCGAATACCAGGAAATCCTCAACCTGATCGGCGAGTTGATCCGCATCCTGACCAACCCGGCGCGCCTGATGGAGGTGATCCGTGAGGAGCTGGAAGCGGTCAAGGCCGAATTCGGCGATGCTCGCCGCACCGAGATCGTGGCTTCCCAGGTCGACCTGACCATCGCCGACCTGATCACCGAGGAAGACCGTGTGGTGACCATCTCCCACGGCGGCTACGCCAAGTCCCAGCCGCTGGCCGCCTACCAGGCGCAGCGTCGCGGCGGCAAAGGCAAGTCCGCCACCGGGATGAAGGACGAGGACTACATCGAACACCTGCTGGTGGCCAACAGCCATGCGACCCTCCTGCTGTTCTCCAGCAAGGGCAAGGTCTACTGGCTGCGTACCTTCGAGATTCCGGAAGCCTCGCGTACCGCGCGTGGCCGGCCGCTGGTGAACCTGCTGCCGCTGGACGAGGGCGAGCGGATCACCGCGATGTTGCAGATCGACCTGGAGGCGCTGCAGCAGAACGGCGGCGCCGATGACGACCTCGACGAAGCCGAAGGCGCGGTGCTCGAGGGCGAGGTGGTCGAGGCCGCCGAGGTCGAGGAAGTCGAGGGCGAGACCGCCGAGCTGGTGGCCGAGCCGACCGGCGCCTACATCTTCATGGCCACCGCCTTCGGTACCGTGAAGAAGACCCCGCTGGTGCAGTTCAGCCGTCCGCGCAGCAGCGGCCTGATCGCGCTCAAGCTGGAAGAGGGCGACACCCTGATCGCCGCCGCGATCACCGATGGCGCCAAGGAAGTCATGCTGTTCTCCAGCGCCGGCAAGGTGATCCGCTTCGCCGAGAGCGTGGTGCGCATCATGGGCCGCAACGCCCGCGGCGTACGTGGCATGCGCCTGGGCAAGGGGCAGCAGCTGATCTCCATGCTGATTCCGGAGTCCGGGGCGCAGATCCTCACCGCCTCCGAGCGCGGCTTCGGCAAGCGTACCCCGCTGAGCAAGTTCCCGCGTCGCGGCCGCGGCGGCCAGGGGGTGATCGCCATGGTCACCAACGAGCGCAACGGCGCGCTGATCGCCGCGGTACAGGTCCAGGAAGGCGAGGAGATCATGCTGATTTCCGACCAGGGCACCCTGGTGCGGACGCGTGTCGACGAAGTCTCCCTGTCCGGCCGCAATACCCAGGGCGTAACCCTGATCAAGCTCGCCAGCGACGAGGTACTGGTCGGTCTGGAGCGTGTCCAGGAGCCGTCGGGCGGAGATGACGAGGACCTGCCCGAGGGCGAGGAAGCTGCCGAATCTCTGGGCGAGTCGGCCGAGTCCGAGTCCGAGCCCGCGGCGGAAGCGGAAGGCAACGAAGAGTAAGGCTCGGGGCGGGCGCCTGCGCCCGCCCGGCCGATGACCTCGGCGGATAACTCACGGCTATCCGCCCTACCTATAGCGAGAGTGGATGTGAGCAAGCGAGCCTTCAATTTCTGCGCCGGTCCCGCGGCGCTTCCCGACGCAGTTCTGCAACGTGCCCAGGCCGAGCTTCTCGACTGGCGGGGCAAGGGCCTTTCGGTCATGGAAATGAGCCACCGTAGTGATGACTACGTGGCCATCGCCAGCAAGGCCGAGCAGGACCTGCGCGACCTGCTCGACATTCCCTCGGACTACAAGGTGCTGTTCCTGCAGGGCGGCGCCAGCCAGCAGTTCGCCGAGATTCCGCTGAACCTGCTGCCCGAAGATGGCGTCGCCGACTATATCGATACCGGTATCTGGTCGAAGAAGGCCATCGAGGAGGCTCGTCGCTATGGCACCGTGAATGTCGCGGCCAGCGCCAAGGAGTACGACTACTTCGCCATTCCGGGTCAGAACGAGTGGACGCTGACCAAGGACGCGGCCTATGTGCACTACGCCTCCAACGAGACCATCGGCGGCCTCGAGTTCGACTGGATTCCCGAGACCGGCGACGTGCCGCTGGTCACCGACATGTCCTCCGACATCCTCTCGCGCCCGCTCGACGTGTCCCGCTTCGGCCTGATCTATGCCGGGGCGCAGAAGAACATCGGCCCGTCCGGCCTGGTGGTGGTGATCGTTCGCGAAGACCTGCTCGGCCGCGCCCGCAGCGTCTGTCCGACCATGCTCAACTACAAGATCGCCGCGGACAACGGTTCCATGTACAACACCCCGGCGACTTACTCCTGGTACCTGTCCGGCCTGGTCTTCGAATGGCTGAAGGAGCAGGGCGGGGTGACCGCGATGGAGCAGCGCAACCGCGCCAAGAAGGACCTGCTGTACAAGACCATCGATGCCAGCGACTTCTACACCAACCCGATCCAGCCGAGCGCCCGCTCTTGGATGAACGTGCCGTTCCGCCTGGCCGACGAGCGTCTCGACAAGCCGTTCCTGGAAGGCGCCGAGGCGCGCGGGCTGCTCAACCTGAAAGGCCACCGCTCGGTCGGCGGCATGCGCGCTTCCATCTACAACGCCCTTGGCCTGGACGCGGTCGAGGCGCTGGTCGCATACATGGCGGAGTTCGAGAAGGAGCACGGCTGATGGCGGACCAGGACCAGCTCAAGGCCTTGCGCCTGCGCATCGACAGCCTCGACGAGAAGTTGCTCGAGCTGATCAGCGAGCGTGCCCGTTGCGCCCAGGATGTGGCGCGAGTCAAGACCCAGACCCTGGGCGAGGGCGAGGCGCCGGTGTTCTACCGTCCCGAGCGCGAAGCCTGGGTGCTCAAGCACATCATGCAATTGAACAAGGGGCCGCTGGACAACGAAGAGGTCGCGCGGCTGTTCCGCGAGATCATGTCGTCCTGCCTGGCGCTTGAGCAGCCGCTGAAAGTGGCCTATCTCGGACCCGAGGGCACCTTTACCCAGGCCGCGGCACTCAAGCATTTCGGCAATGCGGTGATCAGCACGCCGATGGCGGCGATCGACGAGGTGTTCCGCGAGGTCGCTGCCGGCGCGGTGAACTTCGGCGTGGTGCCTGTGGAAAACTCCACCGAGGGGGCGGTCAACCATACCCTCGACAGCTTCCTTGAGCACGACATGGTGATCTGCGGCGAAGTCGAGTTGCGTATCCACCATCACCTGCTGGTCGGCGAAACCACCAAGACCGACAACATCACCCGGATCTATTCCCATGCCCAATCCCTCGCGCAATGTCGCAAGTGGCTGGACTCGCACTACCCGAGCGTCGAGCGGGTGGCGGTGTCGAGCAACGCCGACGCGGCCAAGCGGGTGAAGAGCGAGTGGAATTCGGCGGCGATCGCCGGCGACATGGCGGCCAGCCTGTACGACCTGAGCAAGCTGCACGAGAAGATCGAGGACCGCCCGGACAACTCCACGCGCTTCCTGATCATCGGCAACCAGGAGGTGCCGCCGACCGGCGACGACAAGACCTCGATCATCGTTTCCATGCGCAACAAGCCGGGGGCCCTGCACGAGCTGCTGGTACCGTTCCACAACAATGGTATCGACCTGACCCGCATCGAAACCCGCCCGTCGCGCAGCGGCAAATGGACCTACGTGTTCTTCATCGATTTCGTCGGCCACCATAAAGAACCGCTGATCAAGGACGTCCTGGAGAAGATCGGCCAGGAAGCCGTCGCCCTGAAGGTCCTGGGCTCCTATCCGAAAGCGGTGCTCTGAGCGCGCTGTCATTCCGAAGAGACGGGTCATCGATGAATGCCCCGTCCCGCGTCGAGGCTGAACTATCCATGTCCGATTTCCTTGCCCTGGCCCAGCCGGGGGTGCAAAAGCTGTCGCCCTACGTCCCTGGCAAGCCGGTGGACGAACTGGCCCGCGAGCTGGGCATCGACCCTGCGGCGATCGTCAAGCTCGCCAGCAACGAGAACCCGCTGGGTGCGAGCCCAAAGGCGCTGGAGGCTATCCGCGCCGAACTGGCGGAACTGACCCGTTATCCTGACGGCAACGGTTTCGAACTCAAGCGCAAGCTGGCCGAGCGTTGCGCGGTGGATGCGGCGCAGGTGACCCTGGGCAACGGCTCCAACGACATTCTCGACCTGGTCGCCCGTGCCTACCTCGCGCCTGGTCTGAACGCCGTGTTCAGCGAACATGCCTTCGCCGTCTACCCGATCGCCACCCAGGCCGTGGGCGCCGAGGGGCGGGCGGTCAAGGCGCGCGCCTGGGGGCATGACCTGGAAGCGATGCTCGCCGCCATCGATGGGCAAACTCGCGTGGTGTTCGTCGCCAACCCGAACAACCCGACCGGGACCTGGTTCGGTGCGGACGCCCTGGAGCGGTTCCTCGCCCAGGTGCCGGCGGAGGTGCTGGTGGTGCTGGACGAGGCCTATATCGAATACGCCGAGGGAGATGAGCTGCCCGATGGCCTGGACTACCTGGCGCGGCACCCCAACCTGCTGGTCTCGCGGACCTTCTCCAAGGCCTATGGCCTGGCTTCGCTGCGGGTCGGCTACGCGCTTTCGAGCAAGGCGGTGGCCGATGTGCTCAACCGCGTGCGCCAGCCGTTCAATGTCAATAGCCTGGCACTGGCGGCTGCCTGCGCGGCGCTGGACGACCATGACTACCTGGCGCAGAGTCGCCGCCTAAACGATTCCGGCATGGCGCAGCTGGAGGATGGCTTCCACGCGTTGGGCCTGTCCTGGATTCCCTCGAAGGGCAACTTCATCGCCGTGGATCTGGCTCGCGATGCCGGTCCGGTCTACCAGGCGCTGCTGCGCGAAGGTGTGATCGTGCGTCCGGTGGCTGGCTACGGGATGCCGACCTTCCTGCGCGTCTCCATCGGGCTACCGGAAGAGAACGATCGTTTCCTCCAGGCGCTGGGCAAGGTGCTGGCGCATGACTGAGGTCACGCCGCTGCAACAGTCGACCCCTAAGCTGGGCCGCCTGGTGGTGGTGGGGCTGGGCCTGATCGGCGGCTCCTTCGCCAAGGGGTTGCGGAGCAAAGGGTTGTTCCGGGAAGTGGTCGGCGTGGATCGGGATGCCGAGTCTTGCCGCCTGGCGGTGGAGCTCGGCGTGGTCGACCGTTGCGAGGAGGATCTTGGCCGCGCCTGCGTCGGCGCCGACGTGATCCAGTTGGCGGTGCCGATCCTGGCGATGGAGCGGGTGCTGGCTGACCTGGCGAAGCTCGACCTGGGCAAGGCTGTATTGACCGACGTTGGCAGCGCCAAGGGCAATATCGTGCGTGCCGCGCGTGTCGCGTTCGGCGGGATGCCGCGGTACCTGGTACCGGGGCATCCGATCGCGGGTTCCGAGCAGAGCGGAGTGACCGCGGCGAAGGCGACCCTGTTCCGCCGGCACAAGGTGATTCTCACGCCCTCCGCGGAGACCGATGCCGACGCGCTGGCGCTGGTCGACAGCCTGTGGCGCGCGCTGGGCGCGGACGTCGAGCACATGGAGGTCGAGCATCACGACGAGGTTCTGGCGGCCACCAGCCACCTGCCTCACCTGCTGGCCTTCACCCTGGTCGACTCCCTGGCCAAGCGCAGCGAGAACCTGGAGATCTTCCGCTATGCCGCCGGCGGTTTCCGTGATTTCACGCGGATCGCCGGCAGCGACCCGGTGATGTGGCACGACATCTTTCTCGCCAATCGCGAGGCGGTGCTGCGTACACTGGATGTTTTTCGTGACGACCTCGACGCGCTGCGCGAGGCCGTCGACACTGGGGACGGGCACCAGTTGTTGGGCGTTTTCACGCGCGCCCGGGTAGCCCGTGAGCATTTCAGCAAAATCCTGGCCCGTCGGGCCTATGTGGACGCCATGCACAACAACGACCTGATTTATCTGGCCCAGCCGGGCGGCAGCCTGTCCGGAACCATCCGGGTACCGGGCGACAAGTCGATTTCCCATCGCTCGATCATGCTCGGCTCCCTGGCCGAAGGCACCACCGAAGTGGAGGGCTTCCTCGAGGGCGAGGACGCACTGGCAACCATCCAGGCGTTCCGCGACATGGGAGTGGTGATCGAGGGGCCGCAGAACGGCCGCGTCACCGTCCATGGCGTTGGCCTGCACGGCCTCAAGGCGCCGCCTGGGCCGATCTACCTGGGTAACTCCGGTACTTCCATGCGTCTGCTCAGCGGTCTGCTGGCGGCCCAGCCGTTCGACAGCACCCTGACCGGCGACGCTTCCCTTTCCAAGCGGCCGATGAATCGCGTAGCCAAGCCGCTGCGCGAGATGGGCGCGGTAATCGAGACGGGGCCGGAAGGCCGTCCGCCGATGACCATTCGCGGCGGCCAGCGCCTCACCGGTATGCATTACGACATGCCGATGGCCAGCGCCCAGGTGAAGTCCTGCCTGTTGCTCGCCGGGCTCTACGCCGCGGGTGAGACCTCGGTCACCGAGCCGGCGCCGACCCGCGACCACACCGAGCGCATGCTGTGCGGCTTCGGCTATCCGGTGGAGGTCGAGGGCAGCACCGCCAAGGTCGAATCCGGGCATAAGTTGAGCGCCACCCATATCGAGGTCCCGGCCGACATTTCCTCGGCGGCCTTCTTCCTGGTTGCCGCCAGTATCGCCGAAGGTTCGGAACTGGTCCTGCAGCACGTCGGCATCAACCCGACGCGCGTCGGCGTCATCGAGATCCTGCGCCTGATGGGTGGTGACCTGAGCCTGGAAAACCAGCGCGAGGTCGGCGGCGAGCCGGTCGCCGACATCCGCGTGCGCTCCGCGCGGCTCAAGGGCATCGACATTCCCGAGGACCTGGTGCCACTGGCTATCGACGAGTTCCCGGTACTCTTCGTGGCTGCCGCCTGCGCCGAGGGGCGCACGGTCCTGCGTGGCGCCGAAGAGCTGCGGGTCAAGGAGTCGGACCGTATCCAGGTCATGGCTGACGGCCTGAAGGCCCTGGGCGTGAAGGCCGAGCCGACCCCGGATGGCATCGTCATCGAGGGTGGTGCGTTCGGTGGCGGCGAAGTCTGGGCGCACGGCGACCACCGTATCGCCATGTCCTTCAGCGTCGCTTCGCTGCGCGCCAGCGGGCCGATCCGCATCCACGACTGCGCCAACGTCGCCACCTCCTTCCCCAACTTCCTCGCCCTGTGTGCCCAGACCGGTATCCGGGTCGCCGTGGAGAACAATTGATGAACGGCGCTGTACCGATGCTCGCCATCGATGGCCCCAGTGGCGCCGGCAAGGGCACGGTCGCCGGGCTGCTCGCCCGGCGCCTGGGCTGGAACCTGCTGGATTCCGGGGCGCTTTATCGGCTGTTGGCGTTCGCCGCGGTCAACCATGGTGTCGACCTGACCAATGAAGAGGCGCTGAAGGTCCTGGCTGCGCACCTCGATGTGCAGTTCGTCGCTGCCGATGGCAGCCATGGGCAGCGCATCATTCTCGAAGGCGAGGAAGTGACCGATGTGATCCGTACCGAGCAGGTCGGTGCCGGCGCCTCACAGGTCGCCGCCTTACCGGCCGTGCGCGATGCGTTGCTGCAGCGCCAGCGGGCGTTCCTCGAAGCGCCGGGGTTGGTGGCCGACGGCCGCGACATGGGCACCGTGGTATTTCCCGATGCGCCTCTGAAGATATTCCTCACCGCCTCGGCGGAGGAGCGTGCGCGTCGACGCTACCTACAGTTGAAGGCGAAGGGCGCGGATGTCGACCAGTCTGCCTTGCTGGAAGAAATCCGCGAGCGCGACGAGCGCGACAGCCAGCGCGCGGTCGCGCCGCTGAAACCGGCCGATGACGCGATCCTGCTGGACTCCACCGAAATGAGCATCGAGGCGGTGGTCGAGACGATCATCCGGCACTGCGAGCGGCAGGGCTGGGACGTCTGAGGTTTTGGCGCGGGAATTGACGATACAGGGCCTGGTTGCTAATATTCCAGACCTTATGTTGTGGCGTTTTGCAGGTGCGGCGAGGGTTGCCTCCCGACTTGCCTGGCGCCATCGCAGAACAACCCAACTGGGCATTCCCATTCGGGAGTGCAATCAGAAGCTAGCAGGAAACCAGCAAATTGTCCTGCGGCTTCATTTAATGACTTGACCGCATTGGCTGGTGATGCGGAATCGGGCCCTTCCGGGCCTTTGACTACAGGTATGAACATGAGCGAAAGCTTCGCAGAACTCTTTGAAGAAAGTCTGAAATCCCTCGACATGCAGCCGGGTGCCATCATCACCGGCATCGTGGTCGACATCGATGGTGACTGGGTCACCGTCCATGCCGGTCTGAAATCCGAGGGCGTCATCCCGGTCGAGCAGTTCTACAACGAACAGGGCGAACTGACCATCAAGGTGGGTGACGAAGTCCACGTCGCACTGGACGCGGTAGAAGACGGCTTTGGCGAGACCAAGCTGTCCCGCGAGAAAGCCAAGCGCGCCGAGAGCTGGATTGTTCTGGAAGCGGCTTTCGCTGCCGACGAAGTGGTCAAGGGCGTCATCAACGGCAAGGTCAAGGGCGGTTTCACCGTCGACGTCAACGGCATCCGCGCGTTCCTGCCGGGTTCGCTGGTCGACGTGCGTCCGGTTCGCGACACCACCCACCTGGAAGGCAAAGAGCTCGAGTTCAAGGTCATCAAGCTCGACCAGAAGCGCAACAACGTTGTCGTTTCCCGCCGCAGCGTCCTGGAAGCCGAGAACAGCGCCGAGCGTGAAGCTCTGCTGGAATCGCTGCAGGAAGGCCAGCAGGTCAAGGGTATCGTCAAGAACCTCACCGACTACGGCGCGTTCGTGGACCTGGGCGGCGTAGACGGCCTGCTGCACATCACCGACATGGCCTGGAAGCGCATCAAGCATCCGTCCGAGATCGTCAACGTTGGCGACGAGATCGACGTCAAGGTCCTGAAGTTCGACCGCGAGCGCAACCGTGTATCCCTGGGCCTGAAGCAACTGGGCGAAGACCCGTGGGTTGCCATCAAGGCGCGTTACCCGGAAGGCACCCGCGTCATGGCCCGCGTCACCAACCTCACCGACTACGGCTGCTTCGCCGAGCTGGAAGAGGGCGTGGAAGGCCTGGTACACGTCTCCGAAATGGACTGGACCAACAAGAACATCCATCCGTCGAAAGTCGTCCAGGTTGGCGACGAAGTGGAAGTTCAGGTTCTGGACATCGACGAAGAGCGTCGTCGTATCTCCCTGGGTATCAAGCAGTGCAAATCCAACCCGTGGGAAGACTTCTCCAGCCAGTTCAACAAGGGTGACCGTATCTCCGGTACCATCAAGTCGATCACCGACTTCGGTATCTTCATCGGTCTGGACGGCGGCATCGACGGCCTGGTCCACCTGTCCGACATCTCCTGGAACGAAGTCGGCGAAGAAGCCGTACGTCGCTTCAAGAAGGGCGACGAGCTGGAAACCGTCATCCTGTCGGTCGACCCGGAGCGCGAGCGCATCTCCCTGGGCATCAAGCAGCTGGAAGACGATCCGTTCTCCAACTACGCGTCCCTGCACGAGAAAGGCAGCATCGTCCGCGGTACCGTGAAGGAAGTCGACGCCAAGGGCGCTGTCATCAGCCTGGGCGACGACATCGAAGGTATCCTGAAGGCTTCCGAAATCAGCCGTGACCGTGTCGAAGACGCGCGCAACGTCCTGAAGGAAGGCGAGGAAGTCGAAGCCAAGATCATCAGCATCGACCGCAAGAGCCGCGTCATCAGCCTCTCCGTCAAGTCCAAGGACGTCGACGACGAGAAGGACGCAATGAAAGAACTGCGTAAGCAGGAAGTAGAAAGCGCTGGTCCGACCACCATCGGTGATCTGATCCGTGCTCAGATGGAGAATCAGGGCTAAGTCTCTGATCCATCATGAAAAAGGGCGGCCTAGGCCGCCCTTTTTCGTTTTCCCCTTCTTGGACCTGTTCAAAGACTGATCAGCATGCTAAAAGAGACCTGAGCTGATCTAGCCGCTTGAAAAAGAAGGGAAAACCATGACCAAGTCGGAGTTGATCGAACGGATCGTTACCCATCAGGGGCAACTGTCCGCGAAGGATGTCGAGTTGGCAATCAAGACCATGCTGGAGCAAATGTCCCAGGCCCTGGCGACCGGGGACCGGATCGAGATCCGTGGTTTCGGCAGCTTTTCCTTGCACTACCGCGCCCCGCGCGTCGGTCGCAACCCCAAGACCGGGGAGTCGGTACGACTCGACGGCAAGTTCGTGCCGCACTTCAAGCCGGGCAAGGAGTTGCGGGATCGGGTCAACGAGCCGGAGTGACTCTGGCAGATACGAGGTTTTTTCAATGCAATGGCTCGGGCGGATTTTGACTGCTGTGTTTGTGTTGGTGGTTGCGCTGGTGGTCCTGGTTTTCGTATTGGAAAATCAGAATAGCGTCAGCCTTGCCTTCCTTGGGTGGCACACTCCTGACGGTCCGCTTTCTCTCTTCGTGTCTCTGGCTTTCATCCTCGGTGGGCTCGGTGGGTTGTTGAGTGGGGCATTGCTTCGTTTGAGGGGGCGTCGACAAAAATCTCTTCGCTCTGAATCAACCTCTCTATAAGTTCGTCCCTTCCGAACTAATTGCGTGCCAGCTCCGCAGTGGGTCTCTTCTTGCTGAAAAGGGTTGCTGCCGGCGGGTCGTAACCTCTCGTGGAAGGTATCCTCTGGCCTGCTTGACCCCATTTTTCTGCTGTGGGCACTAATCTCTGACTGTCTTGTCTAACATACGTCCGTGCATCCTGAATCGCGAGCTAGGCTCTGTTATCAGCGATTGGTGCGCTGAAGGTGTTTGCGTCGTATCCCTATCTCCTGGAGTCGATGGTCGCGACCGTGCGGCTTGTAATCTCGTAGCATGCTGTCAAAATGCAGCAGCTTCCTGATGCATCTCCACGTCAGGAGGGGGGCTGCCGCATGATGACTCCTTAACCCAAGAATTGGATCCGTTGTGACAGAAAAAAATTTTCCCTCCTATAAAGCCAAGAGCGGCGAGTTCGATCTGATAGAGATTATGAGTGGGTTGTGGTCCCTGAGATGGCTGATTGCTTTGCTGGCAGTGTTGCCGGTGTTGTTGGCTATTGTTTATCTATTCATCACCAAGCCCGTCTATGAGGCTCGTGTCTCGACGCTGCCTCCTTCACTCAGCGATATAGCTGGTTTCAACTTGGGAAGATCGGAAAACGGGCTTCCCGCGTTTTCGGCAAATGGTGTCTATTCAATCTTCGTGCGAAATCTCCAGTCCGAAGAGACTCGCCGTCAGTTCTTTCGAGATGTATATATTCCTTCCTTGGAGGAGGGGGCTTCTGTTGGTTCGCGGGATCAGCTTTATGCGCTTCTCATGAATTCGGTAACTATTCAGAAGCCTAGCAAAGAGGATAGCGAGCGCTACACTGTCGTCATCGAGCGGCATGATCCTTTGCAGGCGGCGGAGTGGGGCGAGAAATATATAGGAATTGCAGTCAAGCGTTCCATGCAGGAAATGCAAGAAGGAGTACGCCGCGAGTTTCAAGTGAAGAATCGCAATATACAGCAACAGATCGACATCTTGCGTGAAACTGCGAAGGCTCGCCGTGAAGATCGTATCTCTCGACTGAAAGAGGCGTTGCGCGTTGCGGAGGCCTTGAAGCTGGAAAATCCTCCGTTGATAGAAGGGCAGGTTGATCAACAGCTTTCCTCCATCATGGAAGGCGGACTGATGTACATGCGTGGTGCCAAGGCTATTCGGGCAGAAATAAAAACGCTGCAAGATCGTGTCTCCGATGATCCTTTCATTCCCGCATTACGAGGCTTGCAGGAGAAGTATGCTCTTCTGGAGGGGCTGACGCTGAATCTCGATAAAGTCGCTGTTTTTCGTCAGGATGGTACGATAGAGGTGCCAGATGATCCCGTCCGTCCAAGAAAAGGCATAGTGCTTATCCTAAGCATGCTTGCTGGTGGTTTTTTGGGGGTTGCGGTGGCTCTAGCCATCCTTATGGTGAGAGGTGGGTTTAGGCGCACGGTCGATGCTGCATGAGTTTTTTGCTTGTAGGGTCGGCAGAAGTTTATAGTCAATGGGATTTTCAGTTTTCAATCCATCGGATTTTGGTTGAGAACTGTTTTACATGAAGTGAGGTGCGCGTTAAATGAAGGATCTGAAGGTTGCAGTTGTTGGGCTAGGCTATGTTGGTCTTCCGCTTGCTGTTGAATTTGGTAAAAAACGAACCGTTGTCGGTTTCGATATCAATCAGGGGCGAATCGCTGAACTGCGGCAAGGCATTGACTCTACTCTTGAAGTAGATGCGGCTGAGTTGAAAGAAGCGTCCGAACTGAGCTTTACTTTCAATCTTCAGGACTTGCAAAAGTGCAATGTTTTCATTGTGACGGTTCCTACACCTATTGATGAACATAAGCAACCCGACCTCACCCCTCTTGTAAAGGCCTCGGAGAGCATCGGAAAGGTTCTGAAGAAGGGCGATATTGTAATTTATGAGTCTACCGTTTACCCGGGAGCGACGGAAGAAGACTGCGTACCTGTTCTGGAAAAATTTTCCGGGCTGAGGTTTAACGAGGACTTCTTCGCCGGTTATAGCCCCGAGCGCATCAATCCCGGCGATAAGGAACATCGGGTCTCTTCGATCAAGAAGGTCACTTCCGGCTCTACGCCGGAGATCGCGGAGTTGGTTGACTCCCTGTATAGAGAAATCATCACTGCCGGTACTCACAAGGCGAGCAGCATTAAAGTCGCTGAGGCTGCCAAGGTGATCGAAAATACGCAGCGAGATCTCAATATTGCTCTGATCAACGAACTCGCCATCATTTTCAATCGAATGGGTATCGATACCGAGGCGGTCCTCAAGGCTGCCGGCACGAAATGGAATTTCATGCCGTTCCGCCCGGGCCTAGTCGGCGGTCATTGCATCGGAGTCGATCCATATTATCTGACTCATAAAGCCCAGAGTATTGGCTATCATCCAGAGATCATCCTGGCTGGCCGCCGTTTGAATGACGGTATGGGTGCCTACGTCGTTTCGCAACTGGTCAAGGCTATGCTCAAGCGTCGTATCCACGTGGACGGTGCTCGCGTTCTGCTTATGGGGCTTACATTCAAGGAAAATTGTCCAGACCTCCGCAATACCAAAGTCGTCGATATTGTCCGTGAGTTGGCGGAATACAACATACAGGTTGATGTTTTTGATCCTTGGGTGAGCGCCGAAGATGCCATGCATGAGTATGGGATTACTCCAGTCGGTACGCCATCCCATGGCGCTTATGATGGAATTATCCTTGCGGTCGCGCACAGTGAATTCAAAAATATGGGCGCAGAAAATATACGAAAGTTAGGGAAGGCTGAGCATGTTCTCTATGATCTGAAATATCTGCTCGATGAAGATCAGTCTGATCTACGCCTGTAAGATCAGTTGTAAGCTTTGTGAGTAGACGAGAGGGAATATGATGAGTCGTTATGAAGAGCTAAGAAAGGAATTGCCGGCGCAGCCGAAAGTCTGGCTGATTACAGGTGTGGCGGGCTTTATTGGCTCTAATCTTCTTGAAACTTTGCTAAAACTTGATCAGAAGGTTGTCGGCCTGGATAATTTTGCTACTGGTCATCAGCGGAACCTGGACGAAGTGCGGTCCTTGGTTAGCGAGAAGCAATGGTCAAATTTTAAACTTATTCAAGGTGATATTCGCAATCTGGATGATTGCAATAACGCCTGTGCAGGTGTTGATTACGTTTTACATCAAGCTGCCTTGGGTTCGGTGCCGCGTTCTATTAACGATCCGATCACCTCCAATGCAACGAACATCGATGGTTTCTTGAATATGCTGATTGCAGCCAGAGATGCCAAGGTGCAGAGTTTCACTTATGCGGCAAGTAGCTCTACCTATGGAGATCATCCCGGTTTACCGAAGGTGGAGGATACTATAGGTAAGCCTCTTTCCCCTTATGCGGTTACCAAATATGTGAATGAGCTTTATGCCGATGTGTTTTCGCGCTGCTACGGCTTTTCGACCATTGGGCTTCGTTATTTCAATGTGTTCGGTCGTCGACAGGATCCCAATGGTGCCTATGCGGCAGTCATACCAAAATGGACCTCTTCGATGATCCAGGGTGATGACGTCTATATTAACGGTGATGGCGAGACCAGTCGGGATTTTTGTTATATTGAAAACACCGTTCAGGCCAATCTGCTTGCTGCAACCGCGGGGCTTGATGCTCGTAATCAAGTTTACAATATTGCTGTTGGCGGGCGGACGAGTTTGAATCAGTTGTTCTTTGCGCTTCGCGACGGCCTTGCCGAAAACGGTGTGTCCTATCACCGGGAACCTGTTTATCGTGATTTTAGGGAGGGGGATGTACGTCACTCTCTCGCTGATATCAGCAAGGCTGCCAAACTGCTGGGGTATGCGCCGAAATATGATGTGTCTGCAGGTGTGGCGTTGGCCATGCCTTGGTACATCATGTTTTTGAAATGATATTCACTCTGGTGCGTTTGGATGAAAGTAGCGTCGTTTCCAAGAGCGGCGCTATTTTTGCTTTTGAGAGTCGCCTGGTGCTCCAAGTGCTCAATATTAGGGGCGTGTGATTCTCTATTTTCATCGCGGAGCACTTTTTCTATGATTGTTTTTTTATTTTTTACTCATTGTTTTCTCTTTTTTATGGTTTAGAAAAGTATGCTGGGAAAACATAGTCTGGTTTATTTTTTGTTCAAGTCTTTTCCGGCAATATTGACTCTTGTCGGTCTTTCCGTTTTTACTCGTCTGTTGAGTCCGGGTGAGTATGGAGTCTATTCGCTGACAATTATAGTTGTTGGCTTCCTCAATACGGTTTTCTTGCAATGGGTGGCGCTGGGGGTTGGTCGTTATCTGCCTGAGTGTAGTGATGACCAAGCTCGGGCGAGGCTTCTTGGCACGGCTAGGGCCATTAGCTTCCTTGTTTCACTCGTTATCATATTCGTCACGTTCCTGCTTTGGGAGTGGCGTGAAGAGATAGGTTTCTCTATTCTTTATTATATGGTCGGTTTTCTTTGCCTGGCACAGGCTTGGCATGATTTGAATCTGAAGATTCAAAATGCGATCTTGCAGCCGCTGACCTACGGGAAAATGTTGTTGATCAAAGGGGCTGGAAGCTTCTTTATCGGTGTTCTCCTTGTTTATTTCGGGTTTGGCGTTGATGGTTTGCTGCTGGGTACGCTTGTGTCTCTGGTACTGGCGACCGTTTTCTTCCAAGATGCGTGGCGGGGAGTCAGTTGGGCGTTGGTAGACAAGGAGCAGTTAACCAGGTTGTTTGCCTATGGTGCACCACTGACGCTTACTTTCCTTTTTGCATTCATAGTCAATGCGTCTGATCGCTTCTTTATTGGGGCATTTCTGGGGGATGCCGCGGTAGGTGTCTACTCGGTGTCATATGACCTAGCGCAATATAGTGTTGGTACAGTGGCTTCTGTCGTTCACCTGGCGGCTTTTCCGCTGGTAATGGAGAAACTTTCCAAGAGCGGCTTGCCACAGACACAGGACCAACTGCGGAAGACCTTTATTTTTATCTTTGCAGTAGTCTCGCCTGCTGCCTGTGGCCTGGCCATGGTGGCTCCGGAAATTTCAGGATCTATTATGGGCGAAGAGTTTCGTGAGGGTGCCCTAAAGATAATTCCGTTGATATCCCTTTCGGCTTTTCTGGGGGCCTTGAAATCTTTTTACTTTGACTACTCTTTCCAATTGGCTAGTGCTACACGAGTGCAGGTTGTGACAGTGGCGGTGTCGGCAGTGGTTGATGTTGTGTTTAATTTAATCCTTATTCCGGAGTTTGGGGTAGTTGGCGCGGCGGTATCTTCTGTTATGGCGTTTTCCTCTGCAATACTAATTAGTATCTTCTTGGGGCGACGTGTTTTCCCAATGCCCGCCCTTCCGGGGAAAGATGCTATGAAAATTGCGTTGTCTGTGCTGTTGATGGCGGTGTCAGTTGCATCCTTCAGTTTGGAGAGTGCTTTTTTTGGCCTGGTTGTGAAAGTTGTCTTGGGGGGAGGGGTCTATTTGGCGGCAATGATTGCTCTTGATGTATCTGGCATGCGTACTTTCCTGAAGAGCAAGCTAATTCGATGATAAGCAGTATGCCGACTTGCTTTCTGTTTGGAGGGGATGGGTCCCGGTTTGGTGGGGAGTGCCCAGAGCACTGCGATCTCCCGTTGGACAGGCGTGTCCAGGAATCAAGGAGGGGTAAATCATGATAGCGGAGCTCCCAGCAGTGCGGGTTCGGGCTTTTACCCAAGGTAGATCCGTTCCCAGTTCGAGATTTCGCGTGAAGGCTCTGCTCGAAGGGCTTGGCACGCGAGGTATCGACATGCATATGTCGGAAGCGCTGGTCTCTGCCTATCCTCCGCCTCGTCGACTGGATCGCCCGCTTTGGTTGCTGAGAGAACTGCTTCACCGCCTTCCTCAGGTAATCGGCTCTTACGGAAGTGACGTTGTGATCCTTCAACGAGAGCTTCTCTCGACAATTCCAACTCTTGAGTTTCTTACCAAGGCGCCCAGAATTCTGGATGTCGATGATGCAATATGGCTGCATCGTAGGGGGATCGCCGCGAATTCGATTGCTCGTCGTGTCGACCATATCGTGTGTGGCAATCAATACCTGGCCGATTACTTCGGTCAGTTCGGTAGGCCGACTACGATCATTCCGACGGGCGTCGATACTCTTCGTTTTTCACCCAGAAGGGAACGCAGGGAGAATAGAGTGATCGGCTGGTCCGGCACGTCGGGTGGCTACCGCTTTCTTTATGACATAGAAATCCCGCTGTCCCACCTGTTCAGAGATCACCCCGAATGGAAATTGAGGATCGTTTCGGACCGTCCTCCCGAGTTCAAGGTCATTCCAGCCGAAAAGGTTGAGTTCATTCGCTGGACAGAGACCAATGAGGTCGAAACGATTGCCGGAATGGATATCGGTATAATGCCTCTTGCCGATGATCTATGGTCGAGGGGGAAGTGTAGCTACAAAATGTTGCTTTATATGGCCTGTGGCTTGCCGGTAGTGGTTTCCGAGTATGGTATGAACCGCGATGTTCTAGCCCGAGGCTTCATCGGATATGGTGCGGTGGACGACGAGGGCTGGTATGAGTCACTTGCGGCTTTGGTCAAAGATCCGGAAGCCCGTGTGCGTGCAGGGCAAAATGGAAGAGATATTATCGAAAGGCACTATTCTCTCGATGTCGTTTGTGACCTGTGGGCAATGGTCATTGGCTCGGTAGCGCCTGGAAAGGGAACGAGGTGATTTGATGTGTGGTATCGCTGGCTTCTGGAATATTACGGGAACTCTCCTAGGGGATAATGCACGTGTGGCCCGGCAGATGGCTGCCGCCATACATCATCGTGGACCGGATGAGTCGGGGATTTGGTACGAGGCTCCGCGCGCCCCGATACTTGTCCATGCGCGTCTTGCGGTTCTGGAGCTTTCCCCCGCAGGCAGCCAGCCCATGCACTCCGACTGTGGTCGGTATGTGCTGATTTACAATGGCGAGATATACAACCATCTGGCTCTTAGGGCTCGCCTGAGCGAGGCAGGTGTAACACATTCCTGGCGTGGCGGATCGGACACCGAAACCTTATTGGCATGCTTTGCCCAATGGGGCGTGGAGAGTACCCTCAAGCTCACCGTGGGTATGTTCGCTCTGGCCTTGTGGGATCGACAGGAGAAAACAATTACTCTGGCTCGTGATCGAATGGGCGAAAAGCCTCTCTATTGGGGCTGGCAGAATGGCGTGCTTTTTTTTGCATCCGAACTGAAGGCCCTGAAAGAACATCCGCTTTTTAGGGGGGATATTGATAGAGATGCCTTGGCCCTATTTCTACGATATGGTTATGTCCCGGCTCCCTATAGTATTTATAAAGGTATCGGGAAGCTAAGGGCAGGGAGCTATTTGGTCCTATCGGAACGTTCATTGAACGAGACCTGCGAACCTGCTGCCTATTGGAGTGCGAACGCCGCGATAGAAGAGGCTCTCTCCAATCCATTCCAGGGAACGGATGCCGAGGCAGTTGATCTTCTGGAAAGCCAGTTGAGAACTAGCATATCGGATCAGATGGTCTCTGATGTTCCTTTGGGAGCTTTTCTGAGCGGTGGGGTGGATAGTAGTACGGTCGTGGCGCTGATGCAGCAGCAGTCCTCACGCCCTATACGGACATTCTCTATTGGCTTTGATGAGCCTGGGTATGATGAGGCTGTTTACGCAAAGGCGGTTGCAGAACATATCGGTACCGATCATACAGAGCTCTATGTCAATTCAAAAGATGCTCTAGATGTAATTCCATCTTTGCCAAAGATCTACTGTGAGCCATTTGGTGACAGTTCGCAGATACCAACCTTGATTGTCAGTGGATTGGCCAGGCAGCAAGTTACTGTTGCGCTGAGTGGAGATGGTGGTGATGAACTGTTTGGCGGCTACAATCCCTATCAGTTTACTCCCCGTGTCTGGCGCATGCTGGAGCGATTTCCTCATTCCATGCGGCGTTTCGCATCGGCTTTTGCTCAGGACTTACCTTTACCTGACAAGTTGGGGAAGCTGCGTGACGTATTTGCTTCGAGGACGGCCGAGGAGCTTTTCTATCGATTGAACAGTCACTGGAGAAATCACGAATACCCGGTCATAGGTGCAAAGGGTCACACGGCACTATTGGATACTCCAGAAAGATGGCCAAGGGTGGACTCGTTCCAGCACTGGATGATGGCCATGGATGTTCAGGGCTACATGCCTGACGACATTCTGGTGAAGGTAGACAGAGCAGCGATGGCTAACAGCCTGGAAACCCGGGTTCCACTGATAGACCATCGCGTGTTCGAACTGGCTTGGCGCATGCCGTTGCATATGAAGATTCGCAATGGAAAAGGAAAGTGGTTGCTTCGTGAAGTCTTGTATAGGCATGTTTCGCGAGAGCTCATAGAGCGGCCCAAGAAGGGGTTTTCCGTTCCTGTCTCCGATTGGCTGAGAGGCCCTCTGAAAGAGTGGGCTGAATCGCTGCTTGATGAGCGACGCCTTCAGCAAGAAGGTTATTTGGATAGTAGGTTGATACGCAGGATCTGGAACGACCACTTGGCGGGAAGGCGGGACCACTCAAGACGCCTCTGGAGTGTTCTCATGTTCCAAGCGTGGTTGGAGTCATGACCACAGTAAAAGTTATCCACGTGATAGCCGGCCTGAAGAAAGTCGGCGGTGCTGAGCTAATGCTCAAGCGGTTGATCGAGACTCAAAATGGCGGCAGTGAATTCGAACATTCGATTATTTCACTGTCTGATCTTGGTGAGTTTGGGCAGGGTCTGATTGAGGCTGGTATATCTGTTGATGTGCTTGGCATGACCTCGATGAGGGATATGCCTCGGGTGCTCCTTCGTCTGATAGGGATATTTCGTGAAAGGAGGCCCGATATAGTCCAAACATGGATGTATCATTCCGATCTTCTTGGTGGATTGGCTGCCAGAATGGCCGGTATTGGCGGGATTATATGGGGAGTCCGCACGACCGACCTTCAAGAGGGCGGCAAGAGTACGACTGTTCTGGTACGGAAGGTGTGTGCCTGGCTATCCGGATTCTTGCCAAAATATATTGTTTGCGCCGCCGAGGCCTCAAGGCGCTCACACATTGCTGTTGGCTACAACGCAAGCAGGATGCTGGTCATTCCCAACGGTTTCGATCTCACTCGCCTGCAGGCGACCGACGAACAGCGGTCCGCTATCAGGAGTGAATCTGGTATAGAGGCCAGCGATATCGTGATTGGCAGTCTAGGCAGATTCCACCCGGTAAAGGATCATGCTTCCTTTGTCGCAGCTGCCGGTCTGCTGGCTCCACGTTATTCGCGCTTGAAGTTTCTTTTGGTGGGACGGGAGCTGCTGTCTTCCAATGCTGAATTGCAGCGCCTCATCGAAGCTACCGGGTATGCGGAGCGCTTCATCCTGCTTGGAGAGCGGCAAGATGTAGCTTCGTGTCTGAAAGCCATGGATATCTTCTGTCTGCATTCTCGCACGGAGGGATTCCCCAATGTTCTTGGTGAAGCCATGGCCATGGGATTGCCTTGTATTACCACTGATGTGGGGGATGCGGCTTATTTGCTAGGTAACGACGGTGTCGTCGTTCCGGCCTTGGATCCGAATGCGCTCGGCAAAGGTATCGAGGATCTCATTGCGTTGGATGTCGAGGGTCGTCGGGCACTTGGTGAGGCTGCAAGACAGAGGATTTACTCGAACTTCACGATGGCCAGTGCCTCTCAGCGTTTCATGAGTCTGTATCGCGACATTCTTGTAAAAAGAAAAGCTTGACGAGCTTGAAGGTTATGTTTGTAAAACGCATCGAGGAGTTTGCATGAAGCCGGTATTGTTGATGATAGTGAACGACCCGGCTTTCTTCATGTCTCACCGTTTACCGGTCGCTGTCGGAGCCCAGCAGGCTGGTTTCCAGGTACATATCGCCACACGCCCTGGTGAAGCGGTGAAAAAGATCGTCTCCCAAGGTTTTCTGCATCATGAATTGCCACTGTCCAGAAGCGGAAAAAATCCTTTTTCAGAGCTGTATCTGCTGACTTATGTCTGGCGCCTTTTGTGGAGATTGCGGCCTGATGTTTTACACCTGGTTACCATCAAGCCGGTAATCTATGGCGGTATCGCCGCACGCTTGGCGCCGGTGAAGGGGGTCGTGGCGGCCGTTTCCGGACTTGGTTTCGTTTTCATGGCCAAGGGTCTGAAGGCCTGCGCGTTTCGTGCCTGTGTCGCCTGGCTTTATCGGCGGGCTTTGGGCAAGAAAAAGTTGCGTGTCATCTTTCAAAATCCCGATGATCGGGACGCGCTGATCGGCCTGGGTGCGATCACTTTTGAAAAGTCCGTCCTGATTCGCGGTTCGGGGGTCGACCTGACGCAGTACCAGCCGGCCCCGGAAAGCCCCGAAACGCCGGTGGTCACATTGGCGGCTCGGTTGCTCAGGGACAAGGGTGTGCTGGAATTCGTCGAAGCGGCAAATATCCTTAGGCAGCGCAGCGTACCGGCACATTTTCAACTGGTCGGAGACCTGGATCCTGGGAACCCCACCAGTATCGAGCCGTCCGAACTAGAGCGTTGGCGTAGTGAAGGCACGATCGAGTGTCTTGGTTATCGCCAGGATATCGCGTCTGTCTTCGCCCGTTCGCATATAGTCGTTCTGCCTTCTTATCGTGAAGGGCTTCCCAAGGTCCTGGTCGAGGCGTCGGCGTGCGGGCGTGCGGTTGTGACGACCGATGTACCGGGTTGCCGGGATGCAATCCAGGCTGATGTTACGGGCCTGCTCGTGCCGGTGCGTGATTCTGCTGCTCTGGCGGATGCCATTCAGCGTCTTATTGAGTCGCCAGAGTTGCGCAAGAAGATGGGAGCTGCTGGGCGAGCGTTGGCAGAGCGTGATTTTGCGATCGAAAGTATCGTCCAACAGCACCTGGATATTTATCGGGCACTAGGGAGCGGAGCTTGACGCGACATAATGTATTGGTAACGGGGGCAACCGGATTCATCGGGGCCGCGCTGGTCAATAGTCTCTGTTCTTCCGGGCAGTACAAGGTTTGGGCCGGGTGCCGCCGAAGAGGTGGGGCCTGGCCTCGAGGGGTTACTCCCTTGCTTCTGGGTGAACTGGGCAGTTCTGTTGTCTGGGATGCGGAGTCGGCCATCGATACGGTGGTTCATTGCGCTGCCCGCGTGCATGTCATGAGCGAGACGGCCTCCGATCCGCTCGTCGAGTTCCGCAAGGCCAACGTTCAGGGGACACTTGATCTGGCCCGGGAGGCCGTATCCCGGGGAGTGCGGCGTTTCATCTTTATCAGCTCGATAAAGGTCAATGGCGAGGGAACTGAGCCCGGTCGGCCCTATACTGCGGACAGTCCGCCCAATCCTGTCGATCCCTATGGCGTTTCCAAACGGGAAGCGGAGCAAGCGCTATTGGATCTGGCGGAAGAGACCGGACTGGAGGTTGTGATCATCCGACCGGTCCTGGTTTATGGTCCAGGGGTCAAGGCCAACGTACAGACCATGATGCGCTGGCTGAAGCGCGGCGTGCCCCTCCCTCTAGGGGCTATTCATAATCGGCGTAGTCTGGTGTCGCTGGATAATCTTGTCGACCTCATCATCACCTGCATCGAGCATCCGGCTGCGGTCGGGCAAGTTTTCCTCGTAAGCGACGGTGAGGATCTTTCCACCACCGAGTTGCTGCGGAGAATGGGACGCGCCTTGGGCGCTCCCGCTCGCCTGCTGCCTGTTCCCGCCAGTTGGATCGGTGCAGCGGCGAAAGTTCTGAACAGGCAGGCATTTGCTCGCCGCCTGTGCGGCTCATTGCAAGTCGATATCATGAAAACCCGCCAAGTGCTTGGCTGGACTCCGCCGGTAGGGGTGGACCAGGCATTGGAGAAAACCGCCCGCTCTTTCCTGGATCGCCAATGATGAATCTATGGTTGTTGTTGCCGGCGGTTGCCGCTCTTTCCCTGCTGTTGACCGCCGGCTTGCGCCGTTACGCGATTGCCCGCAGCTTGATCGATGTACCCAATGCTCGAAGTTCTCACCAGGTGCCGACGCCTAGGGGGGGCGGTGTCGCTATCGTGCTCTCCTTCCTGCTGGCAGTGCTGCTTGCGGCGATATTGGGCGCGGTGAAACCGGATCTGGCCACTGGTATCCTGGGGGCGGGTATTGGGATCGCATTGCTGGGCTTCCTCGACGATCATGGCCATATCGCTGCCCGTTGGCGTTTGCTCGGCCATTTCGCCGGTGCTTGCTGGCTGCTGTACTGGCTTGGAGGTTTGCCTGCATTGGCCTTTTTCGGCCTTGTGGTCGATCTGGGGTGGGTTGGACACATAGCTGCGGCGTTCTATCTGGTATGGATGCTCAATCTCTACAATTTCATGGACGGTATCGATGGGATTGCCAGCGTTGAGGCTGTGTGTGTGTGCGTTGGCGCTGCCCTGCTTGTCGTGGTCAGTGGTGTAGGTTCCGATGAGGCATCCCAGGGCGTTTGGTTGGCGGCGCTGCTGGCAGCCGCGGTGACGGGGTTCCTTTTCTGGAATTTCCCTCCTGCGCGGATCTTCATGGGGGATGCTGGTAGCGGTTTCTTGGGGGTTATCATTGGTGGCCTTTCCCTGCAAGCCGCATGGGTCTCGCCGCAACTCTTCTGGGGTTGGCTCATCCTGCTGGGGGTATTCATTGTTGATGCCACCCTGACCTTGTTGCGCCGGTTGCTGCGGGGAGACAAGGTTTATGAGGCGCATCGCAGTCACGCATACCAGTATGCTTCTCGTCATTACGGGCGTCATCTTCCTGTTACCCTGGCAGTGGGAGGCATCAACATCTTCTGGTTGTTGCCACTGGCACTGCTTGTCGCAGCGGGGAAGATCGACGGCATGCTTGCTTTGTTGATTGGCTACCTGCCTCTGGCGTTCCTGGCGCTCCGTTTTAAGGCCGGAGTCCTGGAATCACGCGCTGCTTGAATGTCCCGGTTGGCTGGAGGCGCGGGACGATTTTCCGGGAACGTATAATATGAAAGGAATGTGCAAGCGATGATCAGTAGTGACTACTGCCGATAGCGTGATTTGGGTTCCGGAATGGTATTTGCCAGACCAAGGAAATGGACTGCCCGGACTTGTTCGGGTGGATGCGGGTGCAGTGAAGGGGGCTGATTAATAGGATGTTGGATAACTTGCGTGGACGCCTCCTGGGATTGCCGCGCCGCCAGAAGCGCATTCTCCAGGTTGCGACGGACATCGGCCTGGTGTGGCTTTCATTGTGGCTGGCTTTCCTAGTGCGTCTCGGCACCGAAGACATGATCGATCCGTTCGGGGATCACGCCTGGCTGTTCATAGCGGCGCCTCTAACCGCCATCCCGCTCTTCATCCGCTTCGGCATGTACCGGGCGGTGATGCGCTACCTGGGCAACGACGCCCTTATCGCGATCGCCAAGGCCGTCACCATTTCCGCGCTGGTCCTGTCGTTGCTGGTCTACTGGTACCGCTCCCCGCCGGCGGTGGTGCCCCGTTCCCTGGTGTTCAACTACTGGTGGTTGAGCATGCTGCTGATCGGCGGCTTGCGTCTGGCCATGCGCCAGTATTTCATGGGCGACTGGTACTCTGCTGTGCAGTCGGTACCATTTCTCAATCGCCAGGATGGCCTGCCCAGGGTGGCCATCTATGGCGCGGGGGCGGCCGGCAACCAGTTGGTTGCGGCATTGCGTCTCGGTCGGGCGATGCGTCCGGTGGCGTTCATCGATGACGACAAGCAGATCGCCAACCGGGTCATCGCCGGTCTGCGGGTCTATACCGCCAAGCATATCCGCCAGATGATCGACGAGACGGGCGCGCAGGAGGTTCTCCTGGCGATTCCTTCCGCCACTCGGGCCCGGCGCCGAGAGATTCTCGAGTCCCTGGAGCCGTTCCCGCTGCACGTGCGCAGCATGCCCGGCTTCATGGACCTGGCCAGCGGCCGGGTCAAGGTGGACGACCTGCAGGAGGTGGACATCGCTGACCTGCTGGGGCGCGACAGCGTCGCACCGCGCAAGGAGCTGCTGGAACGGTGCATCCGCGGTCAGGTGGTGATGGTGACTGGGGCGGGCGGTTCTATCGGTTCGGAACTCTGTCGGCAGATCATGAGTTGTTCGCCTAGCGTGCTGATCCTGTTCGAGCACAGCGAATACAACCTCTACAGCATCCATCAGGAACTGGAGCGTCGGATCAAGCGCGAGTCGCTTTCGGTGAACCTGTTGCCGATCCTCGGTTCGGTGCGCAATCCCGAGCGCCTGGTGGACGTGATGCGTACCTGGAAGGTCAATACCGTCTACCATGCGGCGGCCTACAAGCATGTGCCGATCGTCGAGCACAACATCGCCGAGGGCGTTCTCAACAACGTGATAGGCACCTTGCATGCGGTGCAGGCCGCGGTGCAGGTCGGCGTGCAGAACTTCGTGCTGATTTCCACCGACAAGGCGGTGCGACCGACCAATGTGATGGGCAGCACCAAGCGCCTGGCGGAGATGGTCCTTCAGGCGCTCAGCAACGAATCGGCACCGGTGCTGTTCGGCGATCGGAAGGACGTGCATCACGTCAACAAGACCCGTTTCACCATGGTCCGCTTCGGCAACGTCCTCGGTTCGTCCGGTTCGGTCATTCCGCTGTTCCGCGAGCAGATCAAGCGCGGCGGCCCGGTGACGGTCACCCACCCGAGCATCACCCGTTACTTCATGACCATTCCCGAGGCAGCGCAGTTGGTCATCCAGGCCGGTTCGATGGGGCAGGGCGGAGATGTATTCGTGCTGGACATGGGGCCGCCGGTGAAGATCCTGGAGCTCGCCGAGAAGATGATCCACCTGTCCGGCCTGAGCGTGCGTTCCGAGCGTTCGCCCCATGGTGACATCGCCATCGAGTTCAGTGGCCTGCGTCCTGGCGAGAAGCTCTACGAAGAGCTGCTGATCGGTGACAACGTGAATCCCACCGACCATCCGATGATCATGCGGGCCAACGAGGAACACCTGAGCTGGGAGGCCTTCAAGGTCGTGCTGGAGCAGTTGCTGGCCGCCGTGGAGAAGGACGACTACTCGCGGGTTCGCCAGTTGCTGCGGGAAACCGTCAGTGGCTATGCGCCTGACGGTGAAATCGTCGACTGGATCTATCGCCAGAGGCGGCGAGAACCCTGAGTCATCGTTCTCCGGAAAAGGCCGCCTAGCGGCCTTTTTTGTTTTCTCTGTACGATGTTTCCGGTGCCGGACCAGGAAGCGACTGCTTTGCTGGGGCTGTCGATCCAGGTGCGTTCCACGGCGATAAGGTGGTTTCGTGGATGGGCATGAAGCCCTCTACGTGGTCATTCATCTCTGAAGGAGTGCACCCATGCACCTAATCAAATCCGCTCTGCTTCTCATCCTGTTCGCCTGTCTTCCGTTTTCGGCTTCCGCCGCACCGGTCGCCGTCGCCAAGAATCCGCTGGCCGCAACGACACCTGCGACGACCGTGTCGCCGGGGGAGCAGGTCAATATCAATACGGTCGACGAGGCCGCCCTGATACGGGGGCTCAACGGTGTCGGCGAGGCCAAGGCCAGGGCGATCCTCGAGTATCGTGCGGCCCATGGTCCGTTCGTCTCGGTGGATCAACTGCTGGAAGTGAAAGGGGTAGGCCCGGCGTTGCTGGAGAAGAACCGGGCGCGGATCGTCATCGAGTGAGGTGCGACTGAAGGGGCGAACTTTCGTCCCGATAACGAAAAAGCCCCCGGCATGTGCCGAGGGCTTTGAATTTGGCTCCGCGACCTGGACTCGAACCAGGGACCCAATGATTAACAGTCATTTGCTCTACCGACTGAGCTATCGCGGAACAGCGAGGCGTATGTTACTGATTAAAAAGGGGAAGTCAAGCCTCTCCCGATGACTTCCCCATTTTCCCTACAGGACCTGGACGATGGCCTTGGTGATGGTCTCCAGGTTCGATTTGTTCAGCGCGGCGACGCAGATACGGCCGGTGCTGACGGCGTAGATACCGAACTCGGTCTTCAGGCGCTCGACCTGGTCGGCGGTCAGGCCGGAATAGGAGAACATGCCACGTTGGCGACCGACGAAGCTGAAGTCGCGCTTGGCGCCGTGGGCTGCCAGTTGCTCGACCATCGCCAGGCGCATGTCGCGGATGCGGTCGCGCATCTCGCCCAGTTCCTGCTCCCAGAGGGCCCGTAGTTCCGGGCTGTTGAGCACGGAGGAGACGACGCTGGCGCCGTGGGTCGGTGGGTTCGAATAGTTGGTGCGGATCACTCGCTTCACCTGGGACAGCACGCGGGCCGATTCATCGCGGCTTTCGGTTACGATCGAGAGGGCGCCGACGCGTTCGCCATAGAGCGAGAAGGATTTGGAGAACGAGCTGGAAACGAAGAAGCTCAGGCCCGACTGGGCGAACAGGCGCACCGCGGCGGCGTCTTCCTCGATGCCGTTGCCGAAGCCCTGGTAGGCGATGTCGAGGAACGGCACGTGGCCCTTGGCCTTGAGCACGTCCAGCACCTGTTTCCAGTCGTCCAGCTCGAGATCGACGCCGGTCGGATTATGGCAGCAGGCGTGCAGAACCACGATCGAGCGGGCCGGCAGGGCATTCAGGTCTTCCAGCAGGCCGGCGCGGTTCACGCCATTGCTGGCGGCGTCGTAATAGCGGTAGTTCTGCACCGGGAAGCCGGCGGCTTCGAACAGTGCGCGGTGGTTTTCCCAGCTCGGGTCGCTGATGGCCACGGTGGCGTCGGGCAGCAGGCGCTTGAGGAAGTCGGCGCCGAGCTTGAGCGCGCCGGTGCCGCCGACGGCCTGGGTCGTGACCACACGGCCGGCGGCCAGCAGCTCGGACTCGTTACCGAACAGCAGTTTCTGTACGC
This sequence comes from Pseudomonas sp. 20-5, assembly GCF_056782835.1. NCBI lineage: Bacteria > Pseudomonadati > Pseudomonadota > Gammaproteobacteria > Pseudomonadales > Pseudomonadaceae > Pseudomonas > Pseudomonas sp. 20-5. Next base: position 1,974,359 of record NZ_CM165584.1, read on the forward strand.
CCTGGTCGTAGGCGGCGATCCCTTCGATCGGCAGGTAGCCGCGCGGCGCGTGGGCCTCGATGCGGGCCTTCTCGGCAGCCTGCACGGCACGCAACAGCGGAATGCGCCCCTCCTCGTTGTAGTACACGCCCACGCCCAGGTTGATCTTGCCCGGACGGGTATCGGCGTTGAAGGCTTCGTTCAGGCCAAGGATGGGATCACGCGGTGCCATTTCGACGGCAGAAAACAGACTCATTTTGCGGCTGCTCGGAGTGTGAAGAGAGGAGGGCAACGCAACCCGTTATGCGGGGGCGCAAAGGGTTGCGCAAACGGGGGGTTATTATAGACACCCCTTGATGCATGCGGCGACATTTAGGTGCATGCTTTCAGCTATTTCTGACGCCGGATTTTCCTTGGCGTCACAGCTCCCTGCGAGGTTTTTCATGGATACGTTCCAACTCGACTCGCGCTTCAAGCCCGCCGGCGACCAACCGGAAGCCATCCGGCAGATGGTCGAGGGGCTGGAGGCGGGGCTTTCGCACCAGACCCTGCTGGGGGTGACGGGCTCTGGCAAGACTTTCAGCATCGCCAACGTGATTGCCCAGGTGCAGCGCCCGACCCTGGTCCTGGCGCCGAACAAGACCCTGGCGGCCCAGCTCTACGGGGAGTTCAAGACGTTCTTCCCGCACAATTCCGTGGAGTACTTCGTTTCCTACTACGACTACTACCAGCCGGAGGCCTACGTCCCGTCTTCCGATACCTATATCGAGAAGGACTCCTCGATCAACGACCATATCGAGCAGATGCGCCTGTCGGCGACCAAGGCGCTGCTCGAGCGTCCGGATGCGATCATCGTCGCCACCGTGTCGTCCATCTACGGCCTCGGTGATCCCGCGTCCTACCTGAAGATGGTCCTGCACCTGGACCGCGGCGACCGCATCGACCAGCGCGAACTGCTGCGGCGACTGACCAGCCTGCAGTACACCCGCAACGACATGGATTTCGCCCGTGCGACTTTCCGTGTGCGTGGCGATGTGATCGACATCTTCCCGGCCGAATCCGATCTCGAGGCGATTCGTGTCGAGTTGTTCGACGACGAGGTGGAAAGCCTCTCGGCCTTCGATCCGCTCACCGGCGAGGTGATCCGCAAGCTGCCGCGCTTCACCTTCTACCCCAAGAGCCACTACGTGACCCCGCGCGAGACGCTGCTGGAGGCGGTCGACCAGATCAAGGCCGAACTCAAGGAACGCCTGGACTACCTGCGCAACAACAACAAGCTGGTGGAAGCGCAGCGCCTGGAGCAGCGCACCCGTTTCGACCTGGAGATGATCCTCGAGCTGGGCTACTGCAACGGCATCGAGAACTACTCGCGCTATCTTTCCGGGCGGGCCCCCGGCGAGCCGCCGCCGACGCTCTACGACTACCTGCCGGCCAACTCGCTGCTGGTTATCGACGAATCGCACGTCAGCGTTCCGCAGGTCGGCGCGATGTTCAAGGGCGACCGCTCGCGCAAGGAGACCCTGGTGGAATACGGTTTCCGCCTGCCTTCGGCGCTGGACAACCGGCCGCTGCGCTTCGAAGAGTGGGAGGCGGTGAGTCCGCAGACCATCTTCGTCTCCGCCACCCCGGGCCCCTACGAGGCGGAGCATGCCGGGCGGGTCATCGAGCAGGTGGTGCGTCCCACCGGGCTGGTCGATCCGGAGATCGAGGTACGTCCGGCGATGACCCAGGTGGACGACCTGCTCTCGCAGATCCGCCAGCGTGTGGCCAAGGACGAGCGGGTGCTGGTGACTACCCTGACCAAGCGCATGGCCGAGGACCTCACCGATTATCTCGGCGATCACGACGTGCGGGTGCGCTACTTGCACTCGGACATCGATACCGTCGAGCGAGTGGAGATCATCCGCGACCTGCGCGCCGGTGCGTTCGACGTGCTGGTGGGGATCAACCTGCTGCGCGAAGGCCTGGACATGCCCGAGGTGTCGCTGGTGGCGATCCTCGACGCGGACAAGGAAGGCTTCCTGCGCTCGGAGCGCTCGCTGATCCAGACCATCGGTCGTGCCGCGCGCAACCTGCACGGCAAGGCGATCCTCTACGCCGACAACGTCACCGGCTCGATGCAGCGTGCGATCGACGAGACCGAGCGGCGTCGGGCCAAGCAGATCGCCTTCAACGAAGCCCATGGCATCGTGCCCAAGGGGGTGCGCAAGGACATCAAGGACATTCTCGAAGGCGCCGTGGTGCCCGGCGCGCGCGGCAAGCGCAAGGGCGTGGCCAAGGTGGCGGAGGAGAGCGGGCGCTACGAGAACGAACTGCGCTCGCCGAGCGAGATCAGCAAGCGCATCCGCCAACTGGAGGAAAAGATGTACCAGTTGGCCCGCGACCTGGAGTTCGAGGCGGCGGCGCAACTGCGCGACGAGATCCAGACGCTGCGCGAGCGCCTGGTCAACGTCTGATCCTCAGTGAGCCCCGGCGTCGGCGCGGGTGCCGATGCCGGCCGGCAGCGAGCGGGTCAGCAGCACCGCGAGCATGCTCACTGCGAGCACCATGCCGATGACATGGAAAGCATCGTTGTAGGCCATGATCATCGCCTGCTGGTGGGTGATCTCGCTGAGTTTGCCCAGCGCCGCCTGCTGGCTGCCCAGTTGCGCGGCGAGTTGCGCGAGGCGTTCGTCGACCTGCGGGTTGGTTGGCACCAGGGCTTCGCGCAGATAGTCGAAGTACACCTTGGCGCGACTGTCGAGCAGGGTCGCGAGCAGGGCGATGCCGATGGCGCCGCCGAGGTTGCGCAGGATGTTGAACAGGCTCGAGGCCGAGCCGGCATCCTGTGGCTGCAGGTAGGCGGTGGCGATCAGCGAAATGGTCACCATGATCATCGGCTGGCCGAGGGCGCGCAGTAGCTGGATCTGGTTGAACTGCGGTCCGGCGAAGTCCGGGTTGAGCACCCCGGAGAAGAAGCTGGCAAGGCCGAACAGGCCGAAGCCGGCGGCGCAGAGCAGGCGCGGCGAGACCAGCTTCATCAACTTCGGGACCAGCGGGATCAGGAACAGCTGGGGAATGCCCATCCACATGATCACCTCGCCGATCTGCATGGCGTTGTAGCCCTGGATTTGTGCCAGGTACAGCGGCAGTACGTAGATCGAGCCGTACAGGCCCATGCCCAGACCGATGCTGGAAATGCTCGCGAGGCCGAAGTTGCGGTTGCGCAGGATGCCCAGGTCGATCAGCGGGTTTGGCCGCGACAGTTGCAGGATGACGAACAGGACCAGGCTGAACAGGGCGACGCTGCCGAGGCTGACGATCAGTTGCGACTCCAGCCAGTCCTTGCGGTGACCTTCCTCGAGGAAAACCTGCAGGCAGCCCAGGCCGATGCCGAGGGTGACGATGCCGGCGTAGTCGGTACTCTTCAGCAGTTCCCAGTGCGGCGCCTTTTTCTCCAGGCCGTAGAGCAGCCCGGCGATCATCAACAGGCCCGGCGGCACGTTGATATAGAAGATGTATTCCCAGCCGAAGTTTTCCGTCAGCCAGCCTCCCAGGGTCGGTCCGATGGAGGGCGCGAAGGTGGCGGTGATGGCGAACAGCGCCATGCCCTTCGGACGGTGGTGTTCCGGCAACTTGACCAGGGCCAGGGTGAACGCCAGCGGAATCAGCGCGCCGCCGGTGAAACCCTGCATGGCGCGGAACACGATCATGCTTTCCAGGTTCCAGGCGAACGAGCAGAGCAGCGAGGACACCAGGAAGCCCACCGAGATCATCACCGCCAGGCGGCGTGCCGAGAGCAGCTGCACCAGCCAGGCGGTCATCGGGATCATGATGATCTCCGCCACCAGGTAGGAGGTGGAGATCCACGAGCCTTCCTCGAGGGTCGCCGCCAGCGCGCCCTGGATGTCCTTCAGCGAGGAGTTGGTGATCTGGATGTCGAGCACCGCCATGAATGCGCCGAGCATGGCGCTGAGCACCGCGATCCAGTCGCGCCGGGTCGGTTCGCCAAGCGGCCGGGCCAGCGCCTCAGCGGTCACAGAGCTCGACCTCGGCTTCGACGGACATGCCGGGGCGGATGCGGCCATGCAGCGGGTTGTCGGCCTCGAACACGATCTTCACCGGGATGCGTTGCACCACCTTGGTGAAGTTTCCGGTGGCGTTGTCCGGTGGCAGCAGGCTGAACTGCGCGCCGGAAGCGGCGAACAGGCTATCGATGCGGCCGTCGATAGGCGTGTCGGGGAAGGCGTCGAAGGTCAGGCGCGCCTTCTGCCCGTCGCGCATGCGGCCCACCTGGGTCTCCTTGAAGTTGGCCTGGACCCAGATGTCTTCGTCCGGCACCAGCGACAGCAAATGGGTGCCGACCTGCACGTACTGGCCGTTGCGTGCGCTGCGCTGGCCGACCAGGCCGCTGATCGGCGAATGGATCAGGGTGCGTGACAGGTTGATTTCGGCTTGCGCCAGTTCGGTGCGGGCGCTGGCGATCTGCGCTTCCAGGCGCTTGATCTCGGCGCCCAGGGTGTCGCGCTGGACGCGTTGTGCCTCGAGGTCGGCGCGGGCCTTGGCCAGTTGCGAGCGAGCCACATGGTTGTCGGCGGTGAGGGTGGTGACCCGTTCCTCGGAAACGTAGCCGGGCTTGCGCAAGGCTTCGGCGCGGTTCAGGTCGATCTGTGCGCGACCGAGGGTTGCCTGGCTGGCGTTGACGTCGGCGGCGCTGGCGGCGATCAGGCTGCCCTGCTGCACCAGCTTGCTGCGCGCCTGGGCCAGTTCCGCCTCGCGGGTGGCCAGCGCGGCCTGGGCGCGCTCGACGGCGAGCTTGAAGTCGGCGTCTTCCAGGCGTACCAGTAGCTGCCCCTTGTCCACGTGCTGGTTGTCGCGCACCAGGACTTCCTCGACCCGCGCGCCCAACTGGCTGGCCACCCGCGTGATCTCGCCCTGGACGTAGGCGTTGTCGGTGCTTTCCACGTGGCGGCCGATGAACCACCAGTGCAGGAAGAAGGCCAGGGCGATCAGGCCGACGGCCACCAGGAAGACGGTCAGGCGACGTTTGAGTTGGGCGGGCATGGGTGGAGTGTTCCGTCGGCAAAATTCGGCCAATCTAGCAGTGTTCCGCCGGACGTTATAGGCGCTACACTTCGGACTCTTTGTTGCTTATAGGGAACAATAATGGGGCTTGATGATGCGCTGATCTTCACCCGCGTGGTGGAGTACCACAGCTTCACCCAGGCCGCGCAGAGCCTGGGCATGCAGAAGTCCACGGTGAGCCGGCGCATCGCCCTGCTGGAGGAGCGTCTGGGCGTGCGCCTGCTCAATCGCACTACCCGCAAGTTGCGCCTGACCGAAGTAGGGCAGGCCTACTACGAGCGCTGCCGGCAGATCATGCACGATTTCGCCGAGGCCGAGCAGGCGGTCATGCAGTTGCAACAGGCGCCGTCGGGATTGCTGCGGATCACCTCGCCGATAGAGTTCGGCCAGATGTTCCTCGCCAGCCTGCTGGGCGACTTCATGCGCCAGTACCCGCAGATCACCGCCGAGGTCGAGCTGGCCTCGCGCAGCGTCGATCCGCTGCAGGAGGGCGTCGACATCGTGATCATGGTCGGCCAGCCGGAGGATTCCACCCTGGTGGCCCGTCGCCTGCTCTCTACCAGCCGCTGGCTCTGCGCCAGCCCCGACTACCTGGCGGCGCACGGCACGCCGACATCGGTGGCCGAGCTTGCCGGGCATCGCGCGGTCCTTCTGTCCACCGACTCCCAGCGCTACTGGCCGCTTTCCGGAGACAGCCTGCCCTGCCAGCGGGTGCTGTCCTGCAACAACATCACCTTCGCCCGCGAGGCGGTGGTCGCCGGTGCCGGCATTGCCGCGCTACCGGCGCTGATCTGTGCGGAGAGCGTGCACAGCGGGCGTCTGGTGCGTTTGCTGGCGGACGTGCCGTTGCCGGTCGGCGAACTGTATGCGGTCTATCCTTCGCGGCGTTTCCAGGCGATGAAGGTCAAGGCCTTCCTCGATTTCCTGATCAGCCGCCTGCCGGCCGACACCGGTCGTTTACTGGAGCCGGAGGCGGCCCGCCTGATAACATCACGCCCCTGAATTTCCGTTTTAACTTCCGCTTGGCAAGAGAGTCTCCATGACCACTGTTCGTACTCGCATCGCCCCGTCGCCGACGGGCGACCCGCACGTCGGTACCGCATACATCGCGCTGTTCAACCTGTGCTTCGCGCGTCAGCACGGCGGTCAGTTCATCCTGCGCATCGAGGACACCGACCAGCTGCGTTCGACGCGGGAGTCCGAGCAGCAGATCTACGACGCCCTGCGCTGGCTCGGCATCGAATGGGACGAGGGCCCGGACGTCGGCGGCCCGCATGGCCCGTACCGGCAGAGCGAGCGCGGGCATATCTACAAGAAGTATTCGGACGAACTGGTCGAGAAGGGCCATGCCTTCACCTGCTTCTGCACGCCCGAGCGCCTCGATGCGGTTCGCGCCGAGCAGATGGCGCGCAAGGAAACCCCGCGCTACGACGGCCACTGCATGCACCTGCCGAAGGATGAGGTGCAGCGCCGCCTCGCCGCCGGCGAGTCCCACGTCACCCGCATGAAGGTGCCGACCGAGGGCGTCTGCGTGGTGCCGGACATGCTCCGCGGCGATGTCGAGATTCCGTGGGATCGCATGGACATGCAGGTGCTGATGAAGGCCGACGGCCTGCCCACCTACTTCCTCGCCAACGTGGTCGACGACCACCTGATGGGCATCACCCACGTCCTGCGCGGCGAAGAGTGGCTGCCGTCGGCGCCCAAGCTGATCAAGCTCTACGAGTATTTCGGCTGGGAGCAGCCGCAGCTGTGCTACATGCCACTGCTGCGCAACCCGGACAAGAGCAAGCTGTCCAAGCGCAAGAACCCGACCTCTATCACCTTCTACGAGCGCATGGGCTACCTGCCGCAGGCGCTGCTCAACTACCTCGGGCGGATGGGCTGGTCGATGCCGGACGAGCGCGAGAAATTCACCCTCGCCGAGATGATCGAGCATTTCGACCTGTCGCGCGTCTCCCTGGGCGGACCGATCTTCGACCTGGAGAAGCTCTCCTGGCTGAACGGGCAGTGGATCCGCGAGCAGTCCGTGGAGGAGTTCGCCCGTGAGGTGCAGAAGTGGGCGTTGAATCCCGAATACCTGATGAAGATCGCTCCGCACGTGCAGGGACGGGTGGAGAACTTCAGCCAGATCGCGCCGCTGGCCGGATTCTTCTTCAGCGGCGGGGTGCCGCTGGACGCTTCGCTGTTCGAACACAAGAAGCTCGATCCGACCCAGGTCCGCCAGGTCCTGCAACTGGTGCTGTGGAAACTCGAATCCCTGCGCCAGTGGGAGAAGGAACGCATCACCGGCTGCATCCAGGCTGTCGCCGAACACCTCCAGCTCAAGCTGCGCGACGTGATGCCGCTGATGTTCCCGGCCATCACCGGGCATGCCAGCTCGGTTTCGGTGCTGGACGCCATGGAGATCCTTGGCGCCGACCTGTCGCGTTATCGCTTGCGCCAGGCCCTGGAGCTGCTGGGCGGGGCGTCGAAAAAGGAAACCAAGGAATGGGAGAAGATCCGCGACGCCATTCCCGGCTGACCGGCTTTCTTCCACAGTCGATGACGAGGCCCGCCCAGTTGCGGGCCTCGTTTTTGGGGGAGGGGAGGTAAGTGATTGTTCTTCCGGTAAAATTTTTTAGGTTTCGATGAAAAATAATGTTGACAGCCTCAAGCCTCGCCCTTAGTATGCGCCCCGTCTTCACGACGAACTCAACGAAGTGAAGCGATCCAGCGGTACTTTGGGGCTATAGCTCAGCTGGGAGAGCGCTTGCATGGCATGCAAGAGGTCGACGGTTCGATCCCGTCTAGCTCCACCAAATTGCCGGGAATACGCGGTTGGTTTTGCGGATTCCTACGAAGGTTTCGTCCCCTTCGTCTAGTGGCCTAGGACACCGCCCTTTCACGGCGGTAACAGGGGTTCGAGTCCCCTAGGGGACGCCACTTCATGTTCATCCGTCCCAGCAATGGATGAACGTGTCGACGACCGGAAGGTTGTCGAAGCGATCGGAAGATCGCCCGCCTGATGGCGAATTCGGGGCTATAGCTCAGCTGGGAGAGCGCTTGCATGGCATGCAAGAGGTCGACGGTTCGATCCCGTCTAGCTCCACCACATTTCAAGGCCAGCATCGCTGGCCTTACTTTTCGAAGGTTTCATTGTCCCCTTCGTCTAGTGGCCTAGGACACCGCCCTTTCACGGCGGTAACAGGGGTTCGAGTCCCCTAGGGGACGCCACTTTTTCCCGCTCTGCGGGGCTCTATAGGGCCATTCCGAATTGGAATGGCCCTTTTGTTTTTTCCCTTTTCGAATTTCCTGACAGACGGCCCGGCCGTACGCTTGCCGATTTTTATTATGCATATAATATTTCATCCATAATATTTTCGGAGATCGTCATGAGCGACAAGAAAACCCAGACCCGTGCCCGCATCCTCGGTGCCGCCACCCAGGCCCTGCTCGAGCGGGGCGCCGTCGAACCTAGCGTCGGGGAAGTGATGGGCGCGGCGGGGCTCACCGTCGGCGGCTTCTATGCCCACTTCCAGAGCAAGGATGCGCTGATGCTCGAGGCGTTCGAGCAATTGCTCGGCAAGCGCCGCGAACTGCTCGGCGAACTCGATCCCGGATTGTCGGGAAAGGAGCGTCGTGCCTTGGCGGCCGCCTTCTACCTGTCGCGCAAGCATCGGGACGCACAGGTCGACGCCGGTTGTCCGCTGCCGGCGACCCTAGCCGAGGTGGCGCGCCTGCCGGAGGGGTTTCGCGAGGTCTTGAGCAGACATGTCGAGATCATGGTCGCCAGCCTGGCGGAAAGTCCCGAGGAAACCGACGTCGCCCTGGCCGACCTGGTGTTGATGATTGGCGGTTTGGCGCTGGCCCGGGCATTGGGGCCGGGGGAGCTGTCCGACCGGGTTCTGCGTGCCGCCAAGCAGGCGGTGAACTGAGGAGGTGCGAGATGAGCAGCCTGACCTGGATTCGCGGTTTCAACGGGACGATCGGCCGCATCGCGCCGCGTTGGACGGCCGAGCGTATGCGTCGGACGTTCATGGTGCCTGGAGAGTGGCCGCCGAAGGATTGGGAGCTGCCGCTGCTGGCCAGTTCGGAGCGCGTCACTCTGCGCTTCGGGCTGTCGGTGTTGCGCTGGGGCGAGGGGCCGGCAGTCCTGCTGCTGCATGGCTGGGCCGGCAGGCCGACACAGTTCGCCCATCTGATCGAGCAACTGGTCGGCGCGGGTTATTCGGTGTATGCCCTCGATGCGCCGGCCCATGGCCGCTCGCCGGGCAGGGAGGCGAACGTGGTGCTGTTCGCCCATGCCTTGCTGGAGGCCGCTGGCGAGTTGCCGCCGCTGCGTGCGGTGGTCGGTCATTCCCTGGGTGGCGCGGCGGCGTTGCTGGCGGCCCAGATGGGGCTGCGCAGCGAAGCGCTGGTGACGGTCTCGGCGCCGTCGCGGATTCTCGAACAGTTGCGCCTGTTCGCTCGTTTCGTCGGTTTGCCGGCCCTGGCTCGCTCGCATTTCATCCGCCTGGTCGAGCGTCAGGCGGGCATATCCGCGGCGTGCCTGGATGTGGCGCGCTACCGTCTGGAAATGCCCGGACTGGTGGTGCATGCCGACGACGACCCGCGCGTAGCGGTGGAAAATGCCGAGCGCATCCATGCCGCCTGGCCGGCCAGTCGCTTGCTGCGCCTGCCGGGCGGCGGCCACCACCGACTGCTCGGCGAGCGCAGGCTGAGCGAGTCGCTGCTGGCGCTGCTCGAGGAGCGCCCGGCGATGCGCGCTTGCCGGCGCGTGGAAAAGACGGCGAGCGCTTCCTGAGGCGCGTAGCAGAGGGGTTGTCGTTGTCCTGACCTCGGTTCTTCGGTAAAAAGCGCTGTGGCCCGCGCGGAGCGATCCGGCGGGGCGAACCGTTTCGAATCGAGGAGTGCCCATGACATTGCCGCTGGATCGGGTCCTGCAGCAGGCCAGCCCGGTATTGCCGGTGCTGGTGATCGAGGACGTGGCGCTGGCGCCCGACCTGGCGCGCGCGTTGTATGCGGGCGGCGTCACGGTGCTGGAAGTGACGCTGCGCACGCCGCAGGCGCTGGACGCGATCGCCGCCATCCATCGCGAGGTGCCCGAGGTCCTGCTGGGGGCGGGTACCCTGATCCACACCGAGCAGTTTCTCGAGGCGCGCGACGCAGGCGCACAGTTCGCCGTCAGCCCCGGATGCACGCCGCGCCTTGCCGCCGCCGCGGAGGATGCCGGCCTGCCATACCTACCCGGGGTGATGACGCCTTCGGAAGTGTTGCTGGCGCTGGAGTACGGTTATCGCTCGCTGAAGCTGTTCCCGGCCGATGGCACTGCCAGCGTGAAAATGCTGAAAAGCCTGAAGGGGCCGTTCACCGGCATCCGCTTCTGCCCGACCGGCGGGGTGAACCTGGACAACCTGCTGAATTTCCTTCGCCTGCCCAATGTCGCCTGTGTCGGCGGCACCTGGTTGGCGCCGCCGAGCCTGATCCGGGCGCGGGCCTGGGATCAGATCACACAACTGGCCAGGGAAGCGCGCGAACTGGCCGGCAGCCTGGAGCAGCATTGATGAATTGGGACTACGCCGATCCGTTCGTGATCGACCTCAGGGTCCTCGCCGAGGACATCGACGGGCTCGGCCACGCGAACAACGCCGTCTACGTCAGTTGGCTGGAGCGCTGCGCCTGGCGCCACTCGCAGCGGCTGGGCCTGGACCTGGCCGAGTACCGCCGGCTGGACCGGGCGATGGCGGTGCTGCGCCACGAGATCGACTACCTGGCCGCGGCCTACGAGGGCGACGAACTGCAATTGGCGACCTGGATCGTCGAGTCCGACCAGCGCCTGCGGATGAACCGGCGCTTCCAGTTGGTACGCCCGGCGGATGGCGCCACGCTGCTGCGGGCGCAGACCACCTTCGTCTGCATCGAACTGTCCAGCGGCAAGCCGAAGCGGATGCCGGCGGAGTTCATCGACGGCTATGGCCAGGCTCTGCTCGCCGGGGCCTGACCCGTCGCGCGTCGGCCGGCAGGCATTCGCACTTTGTTCCGGGCGGCGGATTCTCTAGAATCCGCCGCCTGTCATTTTCGAGGTAGTGGTTCGTGCAAATCGCCCTGGCGCCGATGGAAGGTCTGGTGGATGAAATCCTCCGCGACGTGCTGACCCGCGTCGGCGGCATCGATTGGTGCGTCACCGAATTCATCCGCATCACCGATCGCCTGCTGCCGGCCACGGCTTTCCACAAGCTGGCGCCGGAGCTGCACGACGGCAGCCGGACCCGCGCCGGGACGCCGATGCGTGTGCAGTTGCTCGGCTCCGATCCTGCGTGCCTGGCGGATAACGCCGCGTTCGCCTGTGAGCTGGGTGCCCCGGTGATCGACCTGAACTTCGGTTGTCCGGCCAAGACCGTGAACCGCTCGCGCGGCGGCGCGGTATTGCTCAAGGAGCCGAAGCTGATGCACGACATCGTCGCCGCCGTGCGTCGCGCGGTGCCGAGCGAGATTGCGGTGACCTCGAAGATGCGCCTGGGCTACGACAGTCCCGACGGCGCCCTGGATTGTGCGCGGGCCCTGGCCGACGGCGGCTCGGCCCATGTAGTGGTGCATGCCCGGACCAAGGTCGATGGCTACAGGCCGCCGGCGCACTGGGAATGGGTGGCGCGGGTGGCCGAGGCGGTGCGCGTGCCGGTGTTCGCCAATGGCGAAGTGTGGACGCTCGACGACTACCTGCGTTGTCGCGAGGTCAGCGGGGTGGAGGACATCATGCTCGGTCGCGGCCTGGTCTCGCGTCCTGGCCTGGCTCGGCAGATCGCCGCCTGGCGCGATGGCGGCGAAATCCGCGAGATGCCCTGGAGCGAGCTGTTGCCGCTGCTGCGCGACTTCTGGCTGCAGGCCCGGCGCAAGCTCGCCCCGCGCTATGCCCCGGGCCGTCTCAAGCAGTGGCTGGGCATGCTCACCCGCACCTATCCCGAAGCCGTCGAGCTGTTCGCACGGATTCGCCGGGAAAGCGATTGCGAAACCATCGACCGGCTGTTGCAGGTGTCGTTCAGCCAGGCGGCCTAGCTTGCGTACCAGGCCTAGCGGCCGCCGCTGACATCGATGAAGGTGCCGGTGCTGTAGCTGGCTTCGTCCGACGCCAGCCAGAGAATCGCCCGCGCGACTTCCTCCGCCGTACCGCCGCGTCCTAACGGTATGCCGCCCTTCAGGCGTTCGATACGGCCTGGCTCGCCGCCGCTGGCGTGGATCTCGGTATCGATCAGTCCGGGCCGCACCGCGTTGACCCGGATACCCTCCGCCGCCACTTCCCTGGCCAGACCGATGGTCATGCTGTCGATGGCGCCCTTGGCGGCGGCATAGTCGATGTATTCGTTGGGCGATCCCAGCCGCGAGGCCATCGAGGACACGTTGACGATGCTGCCGCCGCGCCCGCCGTGGCGGGTCGACAGGCGCTTCACCGCCTCGCGGGCGCAGAGGAAGCTGCCGGTCACGTTGGTCGCGAATACCCTGTGCAGGCGCGCCGCGTCGATGTTTTCCAGGCGCGTCTGCGCTTCCAGCATGCCGGCGTTGTTGACCAGCACGTCGAGGCGGCCGAAACGTTCGTCGATGGCGGCGAACAGCCGCTCGACATCGCCTTCCTCGGCTACGTCGGCCGCCACCGCCAGGGCTTCGCCGCCCTGGCGCTCGATGCGCTGGCGCAGCGCTTCGGCGGCCTCGCGGTTGCGCAGATAGTTGAGGACGACCGCATAGCCGCGTTCGGCGGCGAGCAGAGCGGTGGCGGCGCCGATGCCGCGGCTGGCTCCGGTGATCAGCATGACGTTGCGCATGATGATGCTCCCCAGGTCAGTAGCGAGTGAAGGTCAGGTAGTCGGCGTCCCAGCCCAGGCCCTGCCAGAACAGGTTGGACAGCGGCGCGTCAAGGGCCGATTGCGCGCGGATCAGGCCGGCGCCGCGCGAGCGCAGGGCCTCCTCGGCGCTGCCCACCAGTTCCCGGGCCAGGCCCTGGCGGCGGGCCTGCGGCAATACGTAGAGCTCTGCGATCTCTCCGACCCGTGCCTGACCGTCCTCGATCTGCCACAAGTGGGCGAGGACGAAACCGCGGGGATGCTGCTGGGCCTCCGCCAACCAGAGCAAGCGGTTGCGCGAGGCGGCCAGGAGCAGTGCCTGGATCGCCTGTTGGTCGCCGGCATCCAGGGTTTCCCCGGCTTCGCGGACATTGGCTTGCCAGAGCGCGGCCACCGCGGGGACGTCGTCGGCGCTGGCCAGGCGAACCCGGTGCTGCTCTGGCGTCGTATCGAGCTCCTGGCCGACCCGCAGCAGGTTGCCATCGGGATCGACCAGGGCGAATTCGCGCATGCCCCAGGGCTGGTCTTCCAGGACCGTGATGCGTGGAATCCCCTGGCCGCCCAGGCCGAGGGCCGTGGCCTGGCGATGCAGCGCCTGGGCGTCCTCCAGGCGCAGGTAGGCAGCGCTGCAATTGGTCTTCGGTTCGAGCGCCTCGAACAGCGACAGGTGCAGCTCCAGGGCGCCGCGCTGGAGGATGGCGTAGGTCGGATAGCGAGCGCCAAGGTGGAAGCCGAGGGACTGGTAGAAGGCGCTGGCGCTGTCCAGATCGCGGCAGGGGAAGGTCGGGATTGCGCGTTCCATGGCGACGGTTCTCGAAAGGATGAGTTTCGATCTGAGCACGACGAACGGTCGTTCTCAAGGCTCTTGAAATACTTCCGACGATCCCTATCTAGTTCGTGCGGGATGCCGAAGACGGGTTCCGCACCAGAGTACTTGCTGATAATTCAGGAGATTCGCAATGAGCAACGCTTTTTCCCTCGCCCCGCTGTTCCGTCATTCCGTAGGCTTCGATCGCTTCAACGATCTGTTCGAGTCGGCCCTGCGCAATGAGGCCGGGAGTACCTACCCGCCCTACAACGTCGAAAAGCACGGTGACGACGAGTATCGCATCGTCATCGCCGCCGCCGGCTTCCAGGAAGAAGACCTGGACCTGCAGGTCGAGCGCGGCGTGCTGACCGTCAGTGGCGGCAAGCGCGAGAAGTCCACGGACAACGTGACCTACCTGCATCAGGGCATCGCCCAGCGCGCCTTCAAGCTGTCGTTCCGCCTCGCCGATCATATCGAGGTCAAGGCGGCTTCGCTGGCCAACGGCCTGCTGAACATCGACCTGGTGCGGCTGGTTCCGGAAGAAGCCAAGCCGAAGCGTATCGCCATCAATGGCCAGCGCCCGGCACTGGACAACCAGTAACCGTCAGCGGTGATCGAAAAAAGGCGCCTTCGGGCGCCTTTTTTCATTTCGTTGCGCTATCGGCCCGGGGCTCTGCCGGTGTGCCGTCAGGCACCTCGTCCAGCAGGACGTCGAGGTCGACGGCGGCCGCCATCGCCCGGTTGCCTTCGTCGCTGGGGTGCAGATGGTCGCCGGAGTCGTAGCGCGCGGCGAGCCGCGACGGCTGCTCCGGATCGCGCAATGCCGCGTCGAAGTCGATCACCGCATCGAAGGCGCCGGCATGACGGATCCACTCGTTAACCTGCCTGCGCAGGGCTTCCTTGGCGGGATGGTAATAATCGCTCAACGGCGTGCCGGGCAGTGCGCCCTCGAACGGCGTGAGGGTCGCGCCGACGACCCGGATACCCCGGTTGTGCGCCCGTTCGATCAATTGCCGGTAGCCGGCGATCAGCGCTTCCAGGGTGGGCGGTGCGGCATTCCGGGCGAAAGCGGTACCGGGCCAGGCAATGTCGTTGATGCCGAGCATCACCACCATGCTGCTTGCGCCTGGCTGGGCCAGTACGTCGCGGTCCAGACGTGCCAGCGCGCTCGCGCCCATGCCGTCGCTCAGCAGACGGGCGCCGGAAATCCCCGCATTGACCACGGCGACGCCATGCGGGGCCAGGCGTTCGGCGAGGAAGTCCGGCCAACGGCTGTTCCGGTCGAGGCTGGCGCTGGCTCCGTCGGTGATCGAGTCGCCGAGCGTCACCAGCGTCCGCGTTGCCGTTTCGGTTTCGACCAGGATACCTGTCAACAGCAGGCGCGCGCTGGTGCTCTGGCTGTCCGCCGCGTCCAGCTGCAATGCGTGGCTTTGGGTCTGCTCGCCGGCGACGATCCAGCCCGTCTGGCGGCCGTCCCAGTGGAAGGTTTCCATGGGCGTGGCGGCCGGCAGGTAGAGACTCACCAGCACCTGCGAGAGCGCGGCCACCGGCATCGCCACCGGATCGCTGAGTAGCGTGGCGCCGGGCGCGATGGTCGCCGTCCGGCGTCCGCCAAAGGTCACGTCATGCAGGCTGCCGGTGGCGACCGCGGCGCGCTCGGAACCGGGTTTGGCCAGGGTGGCCCGGCCGATCCGGATCGGGCGCTTTCCATAGGTATTTGCCAGGACGATGCGCACGCGTGTTCCTCCCAGGCTGATTCGCGCCAGTTGCCGCACCGTCTGGTCGTGCAGTTCGGCCGGCACGTTGCTGGGAAACAGGAAGTCCTCAGCCCAGACCGGCTGCGGGCTGGCCTGCCAGCTGGCGGTCCAGGAAGCGGCCGGCGCGGCGCAGGCGTACAACAGGCTCGTCGCGAGCGCGAAGGCCCGGGTTGCGCTGGAGGTCGCGGCGGGAAGTCTTTCGATGGGTCGTTTCATGTCGTTGAATTCAGTGGTTATCCTGTAGCTGATGATGAATTCAAAGATTTAAGGGAAATAGACCGTAGCGGGGAACATCATTTATGAAGCGAAATCATCAGGCAGGGCGCCATGGCCCGGCTTGAAGTCAACCGTTCCGGCGAACTGGAGGTGTTTGCCCGGGTCGTCGAGTCGGGGGGCTTTTCCGCCGCCGCTCGACGTTGCGGCATGACGCCCTCGGCAGTCAGCAAGCTGATCACCCGGCTCGAACAGCGCCTGGGAACCCGCTTGCTGAACCGCTCCACCCGTCAATTGCAACTGACGCCCGAGGGATGCACGTTCTACGAGCGCGGGGTGCGTATCCTGGCCGACCTGGAGGAAGCCGAGCGGTGTGCGAGCGAAAACGCGGCGCCGCGCGGGCGCTTGCGAGTCAACGCCAACGTGCCTTTCGGACATCATTTCCTGCTGCCGCTGGTGCCCGAGTTCCTCGCGCAGCATCCCGAGGTGACGCTGGATATCGTGCTGACCGATGAGGTCGTCGACATCCTCGAGCAGCGCACCGACGTGGCCGTGCGCGCGGGGCCGCTGAAAAGCTCGAGCCTGGTGGCGCGCAAGCTGGGGAGCACGCGCATGCTGATCGTCGGTGCGCCGGCCTACCTGGCCCGGCATGGCATGCCGGCCACGCCGCAGGCGCTGCTGGGGCACAACCGCCTCGGCGCCAACTATGTGCGAACGCGCTCCGGCTGGCCGCTGCGGGACGCCGGCGAGGAACTCGTGGTGCCGTTGTCGGGCAACGCCCAGGCCAGCGATGGCGAGGCGCTGCGCCGTCTGGCCGTGGCCGGCCTGGGCCTGGCGCGGCTGGCCGCGTTCCAGGTGCGCGAGGACATAGCCGCCGGTCGCCTGATTCCCGTGCTCGAGGCATACAACCCGGGCGACCTGGAGGAAGTCCACGCCGTCTACGTCGGCCAGGGCGGCTATCTGCCGCTGCGCGTGCGGGCGTTCCTGGACTTTCTGGCGGAGCGCGTCGATATGAGCCAGGGTTGATCGCAGTGCTACATGAATACGCCGATTCCGCGGCCGAAAGCTTTTCTTCCTAGCGCTTCAGTAACAGGAGGCAATCCAGATGAGCGATGACATCCAGCGTTACCCCAGCAGCCTGCCGTTTCCCTTTTCCCGCGCGGTGCGGGCCGGCGGCTTCCTGTTTCTTTCCGGACAGGTGCCGATGAGTCCGACCGGCGAGGTGGTACGTGGCGATATCCAGACCCAGACCGAAGCGGTGATGGCACGCATCGGCGAGACCCTGGAGAGCTGTGGTGCGCGTTTCGACCAACTGGTGAAGGTCACCGTCTGGCTGTCGGACATGGCCCACTTCGCCGGTTTCAACGAGGTCTACCAGCGTCATGTGCAGGGGGCCTTGCCGGTACGCTCGACGGTGACCGCCGGGCTGGCGCTGGGGGTCGACGTGGAGGTCGAGGTGCAGGCGTGGGTCGGCGAGGGCTGAGTCGCGAGGGCATTGGCATGCAGGTCGGGTGAGCGCTGGCCGCGGACGGCGAAGAGGGGAGGGCCTACCCGTGGCGTCCGACCTGAATCGCTTCAGGCCGCTGGAGTGCCGTTGCCGAATGCCTGTTCGTCGAGCAGGCGCATGAAGGCGCGCGCGGCGTTCGACAGGGTCCGCTCGGTGTGCAGGATATAGCCGAGCTGGCGGCTGAGCTGGATGTCCTGCAGCGGCAGGCGCACCACCTGGTCGTCGAGCATGGTCCGCGGCAGCACGCTCCAGGCCAGGCCGATGGAGACCATCATCTTGATGGTCTCCAGGTAGTTGGTGCTCATGGCGATGTTCGGCGTCAGCCCTTCGGCTTCGAACATGCGCCGCACGATGTGGTGGGTGAAGGTGTTGCCGCCGGGGAATACCGCGGGGTGCTTGGCGACGTCGGCGAGGAACACCGTGCCCTGTCGGGCCAGCGGGTGCTCCGGGGCGGCGACGAAGTCCAGCGGGTCGTCCCACACCGGGACTGCGCGCACCGGTTCGGCGGTTTCCGGGGCCAGGGTGATCACCGCCAGTTCCGCACGACCATGAAGGATCTCCTCGTAGGCCACTTCCGAATCCAGGAACTGGATATCCAGCGCCACCTGCGGATGCGCCCGGGTGAAGGCGCGCAGCAGCGGCGGCAGGCGATGCAGGCCGATGTGGTGGCTGGTGGCCAGGACCAGCCGGCCGCTGACCTCGCCGGTGAGGTTGTTCAGCGCCCGGCGGGTGTCGTCGAGCACGTTGAGCAACTGGTAGGCGCGCGGCAGCAGGGCGCGGCCGGCCTCGGTGAGGTTGACCTCGCGGCCGACCCGGTCGAACAGCCGGGCATTGAGCTGCTGTTCGAGGGCGGCGATGCGCTTGCTCACCGCCGGTTGGGTCAGGTGCAGGCGCTCGCCGGCTTCGGAGAAGCTGCCGGTCTCGGCAATGGCGATGAAGGTGTTGAGGCTGTTCAGGTCCATTGCGGGCCTCCGCTGGTTTCGGCTGCCCGGAGCTTAGCGCCAATGGATTCCTGTTGGGAATGCTTTGGATGAAAAATATGAATTTGAGTTATTCGTAGACAAGCCATAGGATCATCCTCACAAGCCCTGTGGGCATAGAAATGAGCTGATGAGGAAATCCCGATGGCCGGCAAGACCCTCTACGACAAACTCTGGGACATGCACCTGGTCAAGCAGCGCGACGACGGTTCGGCGCTGATCTACATCGACCGCCATATCCTGCACGAAGTGACCTCGCCGCAGGCCTTCGAGGGTCTTCGCCTGGCCGGGCGCAAGCCGTGGCGGATCGACGCCAACATCGCCACCCCGGACCACAACGTGCCGACCACCCGCACCGAGCGCAAGGGCGGCATCGCCGCCATCGCCGACGAGGTCTCGCGCCTGCAGGTGCAGACCCTCGACGAGAACTGCGACGACTTCGGCATCACCGAATTCAAGATGAACGACGTGCGCCAGGGCATCGTCCATGTGGTCGGTCCGGAGCAGGGCGCGACCCTCCCGGGGATGACCGTGGTCTGCGGCGACTCGCACACTTCCACCCACGGCGCCTTCGGCGCGCTGGCCCACGGCATCGGCACTTCCGAGGTAGAGCATGTGCTGGCGACCCAGTGCCTGGTGGCGAAGAAGATGAAGAACATGCTGGTCAAGGTCGAAGGCAGGCTGCCGGCCGGCGTCACGGCGAAGGATATCGTCCTCGCGGTGATCGGCAGGATCGGCACCGCCGGCGGCAACGGCCACGCCATCGAGTTCGCCGGCAGCGCCATCCGCGACCTGTCCATCGAAGGGCGGATGACCATCTGCAACATGTCGATCGAGGCGGGCGCCCGCGTCGGCCTGGTCGCCGTCGACCAGAAGACCATCGACTACGTGAAGGGCCGGCCCTTCGCGCCGAGCGCCGAGCAATGGGACCAGGCCGTCGCCTGCTGGCAGGGGCTGGTGTCGGACGCCGATGCCCGCTTCGATACCGTGGTCGAGCTGGACGCCGCGCAGATCAAGCCGCAGGTCAGCTGGGGCACGTCGCCGGAAATGGTCCTGGCCGTGGACCAGAACGTGCCGGACCCGGCCCGCGAGAGCGACCCGATCAAGCGCGGTTCGATCGAGCGCGCCTTGAAGTACATGGGCCTGCGGCCGAACCAGGCGATCACCGACATCCAGCTGGACCGGGTATTCATCGGTTCCTGCACCAACTCGCGGATCGAGGACCTGCGCGCTGCCGCCGAAGTGGCCAGGGGCCGCAAGGTCGCCGCGACCATCAAGCAGGCGCTGGTGGTGCCGGGTTCCGGGTTGGTCAAGGAGCAGGCCGAGAAGGAAGGCCTTGACCGGATCTTCATCGAGGCCGGCTTCGAATGGCGCGAGCCGGGCTGTTCCATGTGCCTGGCGATGAACCCGGACCGGCTGGAGAGCGGCGAACACTGCGCCTCGACCTCCAACCGCAACTTCGAGGGCCGTCAGGGCGCCGGTGGCCGTACCCACCTGGTCAGCCCGGCGATGGCCGCCGCCGCGGCCGTCAACGGCCGCTTCATCGATGTCCGCGAATTGCTCGCCTGAGGAGAACCGAGATGAAACCCTATACCCAGACGACCGGTCTCGTCGCTCCGCTGGATCGCGCCAACGTCGATACCGATCAGATCATTCCCAAGCAATTCCTCAAGTCGATCAAGCGCACCGGCTTCGGCCCCAACCTGTTCGACGAATGGCGCTACCTGGATGTCGGGCAGCCGGGACAGGACAACTCGAAGCGTCCGCTGAACCCGGACTTCGTCCTCAACCAGCCGCGCTACCAGGGTGCCAGCGTACTGCTGGCGCGGGAGAACTTCGGCTGCGGCTCGTCCCGCGAGCACGCGCCCTGGGCGCTGGACGAGTACGGTTTCCGCACGGTGATCGCACCGAGCTATGCCGACATCTTCTTCAACAACAGTTTCAAGAACGGCTTGCTGCCGATCATCCTGCCCGAGGCCGAGGTGGACGAACTGTTCCGCCAGGTCGAGGCGAACGAAGGCTACCAGTTGTCCATCGACCTGGCGGCGCAGACCGTTACCCGTCCTGATGGCAAGGTGCTGGGTTTCGAGGTCGACCCGTTCCGCAAGCATTGCCTGCTCAACGGCCTCGACGACATCGGCCTGACGCTGCAGGACGCCGATGCGATCCGTGCCTTCGAGGACGGCTACCGCCAGCAGCAGCCCTGGCTGTTCCGCTGAGCGCCACGTGAGTCCCCTTGCCGGGCGCATCCTGGGTAGGGTGCGCCCGGTTTTTCTCCCGGAGTAGGTTCATGAGCGACCACGATGACGTTGTCCAGCGCCAGTTCGGCGCCCAGGCTTCGGCCTACCTGAGCAGCGCCGTGCATGCCCAGGGCGAGGAATTCGCCTTGCTGCGCGACGCCCTGGCCGGGCGCCCGGAAGCGCGGGTCCTCGACCTGGGCTGCGGCGCCGGCCACGTGAGCTTCCAGGTCGCCGCCCTGGCAGGGGAGGTGGTGGCCTACGATCTTTCCGCCGAGATGCTCGCCGTGGTGGCGCAGAGCGCCGCGGAACGGGGCATGGCGAACATCCGTACCGAACAGGGCAAGGCGGAGAGCCTGCCCTTCGCCGACGGCGAGTTCGATTTCGTCTTCAGTCGCTATTCCACCCATCACTGGCGCGATGTCGGCCTGGCCCTGCGCGAGGTGCGGCGGGTGCTCAAGCCCGGCGGGGTGGCGATCTTCGTCGACGTGGCGGCGCCCGGGCAGGCCTTGCCGGACACCTTCCTGCAGACCGTCGAGCTGCTCCGCGACACCAGCCATGTGCGCAACTACTCGCCGGCCGAGTGGGCGCGCCTGAGCGGCGAGGCGGGCCTGCTGGTAACCGGAAGCCGGCGCCAGCGCCTGCGCCTGGAGTTCCAGTCGTGGGTCGAGCGGATGCGTACGCCGGAGGTGTTCCGCCAGGCGATCCGCACCCTGCAGCTGGCGGTGGGCGAGGAAGTCAGGGAGTATTTCGAGATTGCCGACGACGGCTCGTTCAGCACCGACGTGCTGGTGCTGTGGCTGCGTCGGGAGTGACGGTTCGATCGCGGCGGCGCATGCCCGCCGTTCAATGAATGAAGGACAAGAGGGTGTTATGAGCAAGCAGATCCTGGTTCTCCCCGGTGACGGTATCGGCCCGGAAATCATGGCGGAAGCGGTCAAGGTGCTGGAACTGGCCAACGACAGGTTCCAGCTCGGCTTCGAACTGGCCGAGGACGTCATCGGTGGCGCGGCCATCGACAAGCACGGCGTGCCGCTGGCCGACCAGACCCTGCAGCGCGCGCGCCAGGCCGATGCGGTGCTGCTGGGCGCGGTAGGGGGGCCGAAGTGGGACAGGATCGAACGCGATATCCGTCCCGAGCGCGGTCTGCTGAAGATTCGCTCGCAACTGGGCCTGTTCGCCAACCTGCGTCCGGCCATCCTCTATCCGCAACTGGCCGCGGCCTCCAGCCTGAAGCCGGAAGTGGTCGCCGGGCTGGACATCCTCATCGTCCGCGAACTGACCGGCGGCATCTACTTCGGCCAGCCCCGCGAGCAGCGCGTGCTGGAGAACGGCGAGCGCCAGGCCTACGACACCCTGCCGTACAGCGAGAGCGAAATCCGTCGTATCGCCCGCGTCGGTTTCGACATGGCCCGCGTACGCAACAACAGGCTCTGCTCGGTGGACAAGGCCAACGTTCTCGCCTCCAGCCAACTGTGGCGGGAAGTGGTGGAAGAGGTGGCGAAGGACTACCCGGACGTCGAGCTTTCCCATATGTACGTGGATAACGCCGCCATGCAACTGGTGCGCGCGCCCAAGCAGTTCGACGTGATGGTCACCGACAACATGTTCGGCGACATCCTGTCGGATGAGGCTTCCATGCTGACCGGTTCCATCGGCATGCTGCCTTCTGCCTCGCTCGACGCGAACAACAAGGGCATGTACGAACCCTGCCACGGTTCCGCCCCGGACATCGCCGGTCAGGGCATCGCCAACCCGTTGGCGACCATCCTCTCGGTCTCGATGATGTTGCGCTACAGCTTCAGCCAGGCGACCGCCGCCGACGCCATCGAGCAGGCGGTGAGCAAGGTCCTCGACCAGGGGCTGCGCACCGGCGACATCTGGTCCGAAGGCTGCCGCAAGGTCGGCACCCGGGAAATGGGCGATGCCGTAGTCGCGGCACTCAAGAATCTGTAATCTGACGGGCTTGGCCGGCGCCATGATGGCTGCCGGCCAGCTCACTTCTCTCATATAGGTGTAGTTGCGATGAAGCGTGTAGGTCTGATCGGTTGGCGCGGGATGGTGGGTTCCGTACTCATGCAGCGAATGCTGGAAGAGCGGGACTTCGACCTGATCGAGCCGGTGTTCTTCACCACGTCGAACGTCGGTGGCCAGGGCCCGGAAGTGGGCAAGGACATCGCTCCGCTGAAGGACGCCTACAGCATCGACGAGCTGAAGACCCTCGACGTGATC
Source organism: Pseudomonas sp. 20-5 (assembly GCF_056782835.1). Taxonomy (NCBI): domain Bacteria; kingdom Pseudomonadati; phylum Pseudomonadota; class Gammaproteobacteria; order Pseudomonadales; family Pseudomonadaceae; genus Pseudomonas; species Pseudomonas sp. 20-5. The sequence continues at coordinate 1,996,950 of NZ_CM165584.1, forward strand.
CTGACCTGCCAGGGCGGCGACTACACCAGCGAAGTATTCCCCAAGCTGCGCGAGGCCGGCTGGCAGGGCTACTGGATCGATGCCGCCTCCAGTCTGCGCATGGAAGACGACGCGGTGATCGTCCTCGACCCGGTCAACCGCAAGGTCATCGACCAGGCTCTGGACGCCGGCACCCGCAACTACATCGGCGGCAACTGCACCGTCAGCCTGATGCTGATGGCCCTGGGCGGGCTGTTCGACGCCGGCCTGGTCGAGTGGATGAGTGCCATGACCTACCAGGCCGCCTCCGGCGCCGGCGCGCAGAACATGCGTGAACTGCTCAAGCAGATGGGCGCCGCCCATGCATCGGTGGCGGATGACCTGGCCAACCCGGCCAGCGCGATCCTCGACATCGACCGCAAGGTGGCGGAGACCCTGCGCAGCGAAGCCTTCCCCACCGAGCATTTCGGCGCGCCGCTGGGCGGCAGCCTGATCCCCTGGATCGACAAGGAACTGCCCAACGGGCAGAGCCGCGAAGAGTGGAAGGCCCAGGCGGAGACCAACAAGATCCTTGCCCGCTTCAAGAACCCGATCCCGGTCGACGGTATCTGCGTGCGCGTCGGCGCCATGCGTTGCCACAGCCAGGCGCTGACCATCAAGTTGAACAAGGATGTGCCGCTGACCGACATCGAGGGCCTGATCAGCCAGCACAATCCCTGGGTCAAGCTGGTGCCGAACCACCGCGAGGTAAGCGTGCGCGAGCTGACCCCGGCCGCCGTCACCGGCACCCTGAGCGTTCCGGTCGGGCGCCTGCGCAAGCTGAACATGGGCTCCCAGTATCTCGGCGCCTTCACCGTCGGCGACCAGTTGCTGTGGGGCGCTGCCGAGCCGCTGCGGCGCATGCTGCGCATCCTGCTGGAGCGCTGATCGATCCGGTGCCGCCCGCAATGGGCGGCGCCTCGATTGCCTGGGCGAAGGTGGGCAAGTAAAGTGCCACGCCTATTTCGCAGACCGCCGAGGCTTTTCCCATGTCCCAGCCCCTCAATGTCGCAGTCGTAGGCGCCACCGGATCGGTTGGCGAGGCTCTGGTCGGTCTCCTCGACGAACGCGACTTCCCGCTTCATCGTCTGCACCTGCTGGCCAGCGCCGAGTCGGCCGGGCAGCGCATGGGTTTCGCCGAAAGCAGCCTGCGCGTCGGCGATGTCGATAGCTTCGATTTTTCCAGTGTCGGCCTGGCCTTCTTCGCCGCGGCAGCCGAGGTGTCGCGTGCCCATGCCGAGCGCGCCCGCGCGGCGGGTTGTTCGGTGATCGACCTGAGCGGCGCCCTGGAACCGAGCGTCGCACCGCCGGTCATGGTTTCGGTGAATGCCGAACGCCTGGCCTCGCAAGCGGCGCCGTTCCTTTTGTCCAGTCCTTGCGCCGTAGCCGCCGAACTGTGCGAAGTGCTGGCGCCACTCCTGGCCACGCTGGATTGCCGGCAACTGAACCTGACAGCCTGCCTCTCCGTCTCCAGCCTGGGGCGCGAAGGGGTCAAGGAACTCGCCCGGCAGACCGCCGAACTGCTCAATGCGCGCCCCCTGGAGCCGCGTCTCTTCGACCGCCAGATCGCCTTCAACCTGCTCGCGCAGGTCGGAGCGGTGGATGCCGAGGGACACAGCGCGATCGAGCGGCGCATCTTCGCGGAGGTGCAGGCCTTGCTTGGCGAGCGTATCGGACCGTTGAACGTTACCTGCATCCAGGCGCCGGTATTCTTCGGCGATAGCCTCAGCGTGACCCTGCAGTGCGCGGAACCGGTGGACCTGGCCGCGGTGACGCGGGTCCTCGATGCGACGAAAGGTATCGAATGGGTCGGCGAGGGCGATTATCCGACGGTGGTCGGCGATGCCCTCGGCCAGGACGAGACCTATGTCGGCCGGGTGAGGGCGGGGCAGGCTGATCCCTGTCAGGTCAATTTGTGGATTGTGTCTGATAATGTGCGAAAAGGTGCCGCGCTGAATGCCGTGCTCCTGGGTGAGTTGTTGATAAAACACTATCTGTAAAAGATACTTACCCACAGATTTGTAGAATTATTCGAGCTTGTTAATACTGGTTCGATCCGCTGCTGCCGGGGAGCGTCCGTCCATGCATGGCTGGGCGAGCGGACAGCAAGCACCGACGCACTCCCTCTCGTGAAACGAGAAAAGATATTAAAACCAAGGGATTACACTATGGTTCGGCTTCGTACACTGGTTCGGGCAATCGCGGCGGCCTCGGTCCTGACTTCCGGCATGGCGCATGGATTGGGACTGGGGGAAATCACCCTGAAGTCGGCGTTGAACCAACCGTTGGATGCCGAGATCGAGCTGCTCGAAGTTCGTGACCTGGGTTCGGGCGAGGTGATCCCGAGCCTGGCGTCGCCGGAAGAGTTCAGCAAGGCGGGCGTCGATCGCCTGTACTACCTCACCGACCTGAAGTTCACGCCGGTGGTGAAGCCCAACGGCAAGAGCGTCATTCGCGTGACCTCGTCGAAGCCGGTGCAGGAGCCCTACCTGAACTTCCTGGTCCAGGTGCTCTGGCCGAACGGCCGCCTGCTGCGCGAGTACACCGTCCTGCTGGATCCGCCGCTGTACTCCCCGCAGGCCGCGGCAAGCGCTCCGCAAGCGCCGGTCAGCGCGCCGCGCGCGACCGGCGCCCCGCGAGCCCCGCAGGCTCCGGCTCCGGTGCGTACCACCGCGCCGGCAGGCAGCGACACCTATCGCACCGTTTCCAACGACACGCTCTGGGAGATCGCCCAGCGCAACCGTACCGATCGCGTTTCCGTACCCCAGGCGATGCTCGCGTTCCAGGAGCTGAATCCGGGCGCCTTCGTCGATGGCAACATCAACCGGCTGAAGAGCGGCCAGGTCCTGCGCATTCCCACCGAACAGCAGATGCTGGAGCGCTCGCCGCGCGAGGCGCTGTCCCAGGTGCAGGCGCAGAACCAGAGCTGGCGCGGCAGCCGCAATCCGGCCGCGGGCAGCGCTGGCGCCAGGCAGTTGGATGCGACCCAGCGCAATGCCGCCGGGTCGGCGCCATCCAAGGTCGACGCCACGGACAATCTGCGCCTGGTGTCTGGCGAGGGCAAGGCCAGCAAGGGTGCCGACAAGGGCGGAAAGGGCGACAGCAAGGCGATCGCCGATACCCTGGCGGTGACCAAGGAAAGCCTCGACAGCACTCGCCGCGAGAACGAAGAACTGCAGAGTCGCATGCAGGATCTGCAGAGCCAGTTGGACAAGCTGCAGAAGTTGATCCAGCTGAAGGACGCCCAGTTGGCCAAGCTGCAAGGGCAGTTGGGCGCCGAAGGCCAGGGCGCAGCCCAGCCGAACGCAGCCCTGCCGGATGCGTCCCAGCCCAATGCGGCCGCGCAGGCGCCGGCTCAGCCCGGGACTCCTGCTGCGGCAGCGCCGACTCCTGCTCCAGCCGGAGAAGCACCCGCCGCTCCGGCGCAGCCTCCGGTGGCGCCGCCGCCCGCGCCAGCTGCCGAGAAGCCTCCGGCACCTGCCGTTCCGGCGCCCGCTCCGGTACAGGCGGCAGAGCAGCCGGCACCGAGCTTCCTCGACGAACTGCTGGCCAACCCGCTGTGGTTGGCGGTGATCGGCGGTAGCGCACTGCTGGCGTTGCTGGTGCTGCTGATGATCCTGTCGCGGCGCAATGCGCAGAAAGAGAAGGAAGAAGCCCAGGCTTTCGCCGCGGATACCGGCGAGGAACAGGAGGATGCGCTGGACCTGGGAAAGGACGGCTTCGACGACCTGACCCTCGACGAGCCTGAGCCGCAGGTCGCAGCCGTCGCTCCGCAGGTCGAGAAGACCACCGCGCAGACTTCCGATGCGCTGGGCGAGGCCGACATCTATATCGCCTACGGGCGTTTCAACCAGGCCGCCGAACTGTTGCAGAACGCCATCTACGACGAGCCGCAGCGCACCGACCTGCGCCTCAAGCTGATGGAAGTCTATGCCGAGATGGGCGATCGCGAAGGTTTCGCTCGCCAGGAAAACGAGCTGCGCGAAATCGGCGGCGCACAGCCGCAGGTCGAGCAGCTCAAGTCGCGCTATCCGGCAATGGTCGCGGTCGCCGCGGTTGCCGGCCTGGCCGGCGCCAAGCTGGCGCAGGACGAGCTGGATAGCTTCAGCCTCGACGATCTGTCGCTCGACGACAGCGGTCACGCGGCCAAGCCGGATGCGGCAGGACAGGATCTCGACGACGCCTTCGACCTGAGCCTGGACGACCTGGACGGCGACGACGTGCAGGCCGACCTCAAGTCCGACAGCGGGGCGCTGGACGACCTGACCCTGGACAGCGATCTGGACCTGGCGGCCTCGACCGCGGCGGACAAGCCTGTCGACGATCTCGACTTCGGCCTGGATTTCGCGGAGTTGGCAGAGACTCCGAGCCAACCCAAGCATGACGACCTGGGCGATTTCTCCCTGGATCTCGATGCGCCGGAAGACAAGCTTTCGGACGACGACTTCCTGCTTTCGCTGAACGACGAAGTGCCCGCCGCGGCGCCCGCCGACAACGAATTCACCCTCGATACCGAGGCTGCCGAAGAGCCGGCGTTGTCCCTGCCGGACGACTTCGACCTGTCGCTGGCCGACGAGTCGACGGAGCCGGCCGCTCCGGAGAAGGGCGAGGACAGTTTCGCCGCCCAGTTGGACGAGGTGAGTGCGCAGTTGGACGAGTTGGCCAGCAACCTTGACGAGCCGAAGAGCGCGACGCCGAGTTTCTCCGCCGAAGATGCAGCGGTCGCCTCCGCCCTGGACGGAGACGCCGACGATGACTTCGACTTCCTCTCCGGTGCCGACGAAGCGGCGACCAAGCTGGATCTGGCTCGCGCCTACATCGACATGGGCGATAGCGAAGGCGCGCGCGATATCCTCGACGAAGTCCTGGCCGAAGGTAACGACAGCCAGCAGGCGGAAGCCCGCGAGTTGCTGGAGCGCCTGGCCTGATCCGGAAATGAAGCGACCCTCATGAACGATGTTGTTCCGCCAGCGGCAGCCGAATCGGCTGCCGCTGGCGTTTCCAGAATCGCCCTCGGCATCGAGTACAAGGGCTCCCGCTATCGTGGCTGGCAGCGCCAGGAAGCCGGCGTGCCTTCCGTGCAGGAAGCGCTGGAGCGCGCCTTGTCGAAGGTTGCCGCCGAGCCGGTCGGGGTGATCTGCGCCGGCCGTACCGACGCTGCCGTTCATGCCAGCGGCCAGGTAGTGCATTTCGACACCGCGGTGGAGCGCCCGTTGAAAGCATGGGTGATGGGCACCAACGCCAACCTGCCCGCGGATATCAGTGTGACCTGGGCGAGGGTGATGCCGGCGCATTTCCACGCGCGCTTCTCGGCCATGGCCCGGCGCTATCGCTACGCCATCTACAACGATCCGATCCGCCCGGCGCACCTGGCCGAGGAGGTCACCTGGAACCATCGGCCGCTGGATATCGGGCGGATGCGCGAGGCGGCCCAGGTACTGGTCGGCACCCATGACTTCACCTCGTTCCGGGCGGTGCAGTGCCAGGCCAAGTCGCCGGTCAAGACCATGCATCACGTGCGCTTGCTGGAGCATGGTCGGTTGATCGTGCTGGACATCCGCGGTAACGCTTTCCTTCACCATATGGTGCGCAACATCGCTGGCGTCCTGATGACCATCGGTGCCGGCGAGCGGCCGATCGAATGGGCGAAGGAGGTGCTCGAGGCGCGCGACCGGCGCGCCGGTGGGGTCACCGCTCACCCCTACGGACTCTATCTGGTGCGGGTGGAGTACCCCGGGGAGTTCGAGTTGCCCGAGCGCTACCTGGGGCCGCATTTCCTTTCCGGATTGCCCGATATCGTCGGCTGACGTCGAATCGGGCTTTTGCTACCATCGAGAATTCCCGCCGGACCGGCCGTCCGGCGGTTCGTCGCTCACTCGCCGAGGATTCTCCGTCGTTGCCAGCCGTTCGCATCAAGATCTGCGGTATCACCCGAGTCGAGGACGCCCTGGCCGCTGCCGCGGCGGGCGCCGATGCCATCGGCCTGGTGTTCTATGCGAAGAGCCCGCGGGCGGTGGATATCCATCGGGCGCGGGAGATCGTTCGTGCCCTGCCGCCGTTCGTGACCAGCGTCGGCCTGTTCGTCAACGCCAGCCGCTGCGAACTGGGCGAGATTCTCGATGCGGTGCCGCTGGACCTGCTGCAATTCCATGGCGACGAGCGCGCCGAGGACTGCGAGGGACATCGGCGACCCTACCTGAAGGCCCTGCGGGTGAAGCCCGGCGACGACATCGTCGGGCGCGCGGCGGCATATCCGGGAGCTGCCGGGATTCTCCTGGATACCTATGTGGAAGGCGTGCCCGGCGGCACGGGGGCGGCGTTCGACTGGTCGCTGGTGCCGACCGACCTGGGCAAACCCCTGGTGCTGGCCGGCGGTCTGACGCCGGATAACGTCGGCAGGGCAGTCGAGCAGGTCAAGCCCTACGCGGTGGACGTCAGCGGTGGCGTCGAGGCGAGCAAGGGAATCAAGGATGCGGCGAGGGTCCGCGCGTTCGTGGACGCGGTGCGTTCGCGGCGCCGCGACGAGACATGATGTGACGACGGGCGGCCCGCCGCCGTCCACTAGCGTGTCGCCGTTTCCGCGACAACGCCCGGCCGCCGATAGGGAGGCCAGATATTTCGCGATAGCCGCTCGCCGGGTATCGCCCAGGTGACCGCGCAGGCGGGGGATGGGACAGGCCGCGAAACGTTTCGCAGCCGTGGGGCCCACCGCTGCCGGCGGTCACGAAGATGAATTTGCTCAGGGACGCCGTCACCGGATCGGTGCGGCCATCCCGACCTTGCACTGGAGAACAAAGAGCATGAGCAACTGGCTGGTAGACAAGCTGATCCCTTCCATCATGCGTTCCGAGTCCCAGAAGAGTTCGGTACCGGAAGGCCTGTGGCACAAATGCCCGTCCTGCGAAGCCGTGCTGTACCGTCCGGAGCTGGAAAAGACCCTGGATGTCTGCCCGAAGTGCGATCACCACATGCGCATCAACGCGCGTACCCGCCTGGACATCTTCCTCGATGAGGACGGTCGCGAGGAGCTGGGTGCCGACCTCGAGCCGGTGGACCGCCTGAAATTCCGCGACAGCAAGAAGTACAAGGATCGCCTCGCCGCGGCACAGAAGGACACTGGCGAGAAGGACGCGCTGATCGCCATGAGCGGCAAGCTGCAGGGCATGCCGGTGGTCGCCTGCGCCTTCGAGTTCTCCTTCATGGGCGGTTCGATGGGCGCCATCGTCGGCGAGCGCTTCGTTCGCGCAGCCAACGTCGCCCTGGAGAAGCGCTGCCCGCTGATCTGCTTCTCCGCCTCCGGCGGCGCGCGCATGCAGGAAGCGCTGATCTCGCTGATGCAGATGGCCAAGACCTCGGCGGTCCTGGCGCGCCTGCGCGAAGAAGGCATCCCGTTCGTCTCGGTATTGACCGACCCGGTCTACGGCGGCGTTTCCGCCAGCCTGGCGATGCTCGGCGACGTGATCGTCGGCGAACCCAAAGCGCTGATCGGCTTCGCCGGTCCCCGCGTGATCGAGCAGACCGTCCGCGAGAAGCTGCCGGAAGGCTTCCAGCGTAGCGAGTTCCTCCTCGAGCATGGCGCCATCGACATGATCGTGCATCGTGCCGAGTTGCGGCCGCGCCTGGCCAATCTGCTGTCGGCCTTCACTCATTCGCCGAGCCCCGTATCCGCATGACCCAGCGTTCCCTGGCCGATTGGCTGAGCTATCTCGAACAACTCCATCCGACGGCCATCGACATGGGCCTGGAGCGTTCCCGCGAGGTAGCGCGCCGGCTCGGCCTGGGAAGGCCGGCGAAACGCGTGGTCACCGTTACCGGGACCAACGGCAAGGGCTCCACCTGCGCCCTGCTCGCCGAACTGCTGCGTGAGCAGGGGTTGTCGGTCGGGGTCTACAGCTCGCCGCACCTGCTGCGCTACAACGAGCGGGTGCGGATCGACGGCATCGAGGCCGGCGATGCGCAACTGTGCGACGCCTTCTCCGCGGTGGAGGCCGCACGTGGCGAGATTTCCCTGACCTATTTCGAAATGGGCACGCTGGCCGCCTTCTGGCTGTTCGAGCGCGCCGGGCTGGACTTCGCGGTGCTGGAAGTCGGCCTTGGCGGGCGCCTGGATGCGGTCAACCTGATCGACGCCGACCTGGCGCTGATCACCAGCATCGGCCTGGACCATGCGGACTGGCTGGGCGATACCCGCGAAAGCGTGGCTTTCGAGAAAGCCGGTATCCTGCGCGCCGGCAAACCGGCCCTGTGCGGCGATCTCGATCCCCCGCAGCCATTGCTGGAGCAGGTGGCTGCGCTGGGGGCACCGCTTTACCTGCGCGGTCGCGACTACGACCTGGCGCTCGCCGATCATGGCTGGCACTGGCGCGGGCTGGCCGCGGACGGCCAGGCGCTGGCGCTGCACGATCTGCCGTTGCTCGGGTTGCCCATGGAAAACGCCGCGCTGGCCCTGCAGGCCTACGCGTTGCTCGAGTTGCCCTGGCAGGCGGAGCGCCTGGCCGAGGCGCTGCGGCGGACCCGGGTGACCGGTCGCCTCGATCGCCGCGACCTGTCCTGGAACGGCCAGCCACGCCAGCTCCTGCTGGACGTCGGGCACAATCCCCAGGCCGCCCAGTACCTGGCGCAACGCCTGCGTGCCGCAGCGCCACGAGGACGCTACCTGGCGGTCTTCGGCCTGCTGGCGGACAAAGACCTGGATGGCGTACTGGAACCCTTGACCGGCTTGGTGCAGGATTGGGCCGTTGCACCGTTGCCGACTCCGCGTTCGCGGCCGGCCGCGGAGCTGGAGGCGGCGCTGATCCTGCGCCAGGTTCCGGCGAGCAGTCATGCGGATATCGCCGCCGCCCTGGACGCGCAGTGCGCCAAGGCTACCGCGGATGATGTCATTCTGCTGTTCGGATCGTTCTATAGCGTGGCCGAAGGCCTGGAATGGCTGGCCCGTAGAACGGATAAGGGGGAGTAAATCATGGCCTTGCTGGAAAGAGGGCTGAAGCAGCGCATCGTCGGGGCGTTGGTGCTGATCGCCCTGGCGGTGATCTTCCTGCCGATGCTGTTCACCCGCGAAGACGAGTCGCGCCAGGTCGTGGTGGAAGCGCCGCCGCGCCCGCAATCGCCGGCCATGCCCAGTGTCGAGGTGCAGCCGACCGAGGTGCCGGAACTGCAGCCCGGCGAGGAAGGCATCGCTCCCGAGATCGTCGAGGAAGGCTCCCCGGCCGCCGCCGGCCAGCCCAGCCAGCCGATCGGCGGCCTGCCGGCGACCCCGCCGGCCACCCAGCCGCCCGCCCAGGCCCAGGCCCAGGCGCCGGCCGCCAGCCTGCCGCCAAGCCAGCCGCAACCGCCCGCTGCGCCGCCGAGCCCGCCGCCCGCGGAGAAGCGCCTGGACGCCAACAACCTGCCGCAGAGCTGGTCGGTACAGCTTGCCAGCCTGTCCAACCGGGCGCGCGCCGAGGAATTGCAGAAGACCCTGCGCTCCCAGGGCTACAACGCCTACATCCGCAGCTTCGACGGGATGAACCGGGTCTTCGTCGGGCCGGTGATCCAGCGCGCCGAGGCGGATCGCCTGCGCGACCAGTTGAGCAAGCAGCAGAAGCTCAACGGCTTCGTCGTGCGCTTCCAGCCGGAACGCGGTTGACCGCGACCCGCGGCTTACCGTCGCGGGCGCGCTCTGCTAAAATGCAGCGCCTTTTCTGCTTGTGGGCTGCATAGTGGCATTTACCTGGGTCGATTGGACGATGGTCGCCATCATCGTCGTTTCCAGCCTGATCAGTCTGAGTCGCGGCTTCGTCAAGGAAGCCTTGTCCCTGCTTACCTGGATAGTCGCCGGCGCGGTGGCCTGGATGTTCGGCGGGGCGCTGGCGCAGCACCTGGGCGAGTACATCCAGACCCCCTCGGCCCGCATCATCGCAGCCTGCGCGCTGCTGTTCATCGCGACCCTGCTGCTCGGGGCGCTGGTCAACTACCTCATCGGCGAACTGATCCGGGTCACCGGCCTCTCCGGCACCGACCGCTTCCTCGGCATGGTCTTCGGCGGTGCGCGCGGCGTACTGCTGGTCGTGCTGCTGGTCGGCCTGCTCAGCCTGGCCCCGGTACAGCAGGACCCTTGGTGGCAGCAGTCGGTGCTGATGCCGCATTTCCTGATGGTTGCCGACTGGTCGAAGAACTTCATTCTCGGTTTCGCCGGCCAGTGGTTGCCGGCCGCACCGATAACGCCGCCGAGCGGCATCGGCGGGCTGCTTCCCAGCCAGTGATTTTGGCGGGACACTGGCCGAGGCCGGGTCCCGCGGTTTTCCAGGGCGGCGCGTCGATGGCGCGGCGCCGGCGGCACAGGACGTGCCGCGAGCCAGTCGGCGGCGAAGGTCGCCGATTCGCGGGAGCCAGCGGCCCACAGGCCCTGGTCAGCTCGATGGTCCGGGACGGACCGATCGCGCTTCCCATCTTTCCAGCTTGAGCCAAGTAGGGGTTGCGTCACATGTGTGGCATCGTCGGTATCGTGGGCAAGTCGAACGTCAATCAGGCGCTGTATGACGCGCTCACCGTCCTCCAACATCGCGGCCAGGACGCTGCCGGTATCGTCACCTGCCATGACGATAAGCTGTACCTGCGCAAGGACAACGGCCTGGTCCGCGACGTCTTCCAGCAGCGCCACATGCAGCGCCTGATCGGCAGCGTCGGCATCGGCCATGTGCGTTACCCGACCGCCGGCAGCTCCAGCTCGGCGGAAGCGCAGCCGTTCTACGTCAACTCGCCCTACGGCATCACCCTGGCGCACAACGGCAACCTGACCAATGTCGAGCAGTTGGCCAAGGAAATCTACGAATCCGACCTGCGCCACGTGAACACCAACTCCGATTCGGAAGTGCTGCTCAACGTGTTCGCCCACGAGCTGGCGGTGCGCAACAAGCTGCAGCCCACCGAGGAGGACATCTTCGCCGCGGTTTCCTGCGTGCACGACCGTTGCGTCGGCGGCTACGCGGTGGTGGCGATGATCACCGGCCATGGCATCGTCGGTTTCCGCGACCCCAATGCGATCCGTCCGATCGTCTTCGGCCAGCGGCATACCGAGAATGGCGTCGAATACATGATCGCCTCCGAGAGCGTGGCCCTGGACGTACTCGGCTTCACCCTGATCCGCGACCTGGCGCCGGGCGAGGCGGTGTACATCACCGAGGAAGGCAAGCTCTATACCCGCCAGTGCGCGAAGGCGCCGAAGTACGCGCCGTGCATCTTCGAGCACGTCTACTTGGCGCGTCCGGATTCGATCATGGACGGCATCTCGGTGTACAAGGCGCGCCTGCGCATGGGCGAGAAGCTTGCCGACAAGATCCTCCGCGAGCGTCCCGACCACGACATCGACGTGGTCATCCCGATCCCGGACACCAGCCGCACCGCGGCGCTGGAACTGGCCAACCGGCTCGGCGTGAAGTTCCGCGAGGGCTTCGTCAAGAACCGCTACATCGGCCGCACCTTCATCATGCCCGGCCAGGCGGCGCGGAAGAAATCCGTGCGGCAGAAGCTCAACGCCATCGAGCTGGAGTTCCGCGGCAAGAACGTGATGCTGGTGGATGACTCCATCGTCCGCGGCACCACCTGCAAGCAGATCATCCAGATGGCCCGCGAGGCCGGGGCGAAGAACGTCTACTTCTGCTCCGCCGCGCCGGCCGTGCGCTACCCCAACGTCTACGGCATCGACATGCCGAGTGCGCACGAGCTGATCGCGCACAATCGCAGCACCGAGGACGTCAGCAAGCTGATCGGCGCCGACTGGCTGGTCTACCAGGACCTGCCCGACCTGATCGACGCGGTCGGCGGCGGCAAGATCAAGATCGATCACTTCGACTGCGCCGTGTTCGACGGCGAGTACGTGACCGGCGACGTCAACGAGGCCTACCTGAACCGGATCGAACAGGCGCGCAACGATGCGACCAAGGCCAAGAGCCAGGCGGTCAGCGCGATCATCGATCTGTACAACGACTGACAAAGGGGAGAGCGGCATGACTCAGGACTGGGATGCCGGGCGTCTCGACAGCGACCTGGAAGGCGCGGCCTTCGACACCCTGGCGGTTCGCGCCGGGCAACGGCGGACGCCGGAGGGCGAGCACGGCGAGGCGCTGTTCACCACTTCCAGCTACGTCTTCCGCACCGCCGCCGACGCGGCCGCGCGGTTCGCCGGCGAAGTGCCGGGCAACGTCTATTCGCGCTACACCAACCCCACGGTACGCACCTTCGAGGAGCGCATCGCCGCCCTCGAAGGAGCCGAGCAGGCGGTGGCCACGGCGTCGGGCATGTCGGCGATCCTCGCCCTGGTGATGAGCCTGTGCAGCTCCGGCGACCACGTGCTGGTCTCGCGCAGCGTGTTCGGCTCGACCATCAGCCTGTTCGACAAGTACTTCAAGCGCTTCGGTATCCAGGTCGACTATCCGCCGTTGAGCGATCTCGCGGCCTGGGAGGCGGCGTGCAAGCCGAATACCAAGCTGTTCTTCGTCGAGTCGCCATCCAACCCGCTGGCCGAGCTGGTGGATATCGCCGCGCTGGCCGAGATCGCCCACGCCAAGGGTGCGCTGCTGGCGGTGGACAACTGCTTCTGCACGCCGGCGCTGCAACAGCCGCTGAAGCTCGGTGCGGACGTGGTGATCCACTCCGCGACCAAGTACATCGACGGGCAGGGCCGGGGCATGGGCGGGGTGGTCGCCGGTCGCGGCGAGCAGATGAAGGAAGTGGTCGGCTTCCTCCGCACCGCCGGACCGACCCTCAGCCCGTTCAACGCCTGGCTGTTCCTCAAGGGCCTGGAAACCCTGCGTATCCGCATGCAGGCGCACAGCGCCAGTGCCCTGGCCCTGGCCGAATGGCTGGAGCGCCAGCCGGGCATCGAGCGGGTCTACTACGCGGGCCTGCCGAGCCATCCTCAGCATGAGTTGGCCCGGCGCCAGCAGAGCGGCTTCGGCGCGGTCGTCAGCTTCGACGTGAAGGGCGGGCGCGATGCCGCCTGGCGCTTCATCGACGCTACCCGGATGGTCTCGATCACCACCAACCTGGGCGACACCAAGACCACCATCGCCCACCCGGCGACCACCTCCCACGGTCGACTGTCCCCCGAGGACCGCGCGCGCGCCGGGATCGGCGACAGCCTGATCCGGGTCGCGGTCGGCCTGGAAGACCTCGACGACCTCAAGGCCGACATGGCTCGGGGGCTGGCTGCGCTGTGATCGAACCCAACCTGCGAGGCAACGGCAAGGTCGCCCTGGTCACCGGGGCGGCCCGGGGCATTGGCCTGGGCATCAGTGCCTGGCTGATCGCCGAGGGCTGGCAGGTAGTGCTTGCCGACAACGACCGTGAACGCGGGGCCAGGGTGGCCGAGGCGCTGGGCGAGCACGCCTGGTTCGTGGCCATGGACGTGGCCCAGGAGGGCCAGGTGGCGATGAGCGTGGCCGAGGTGCTCGGTCAGTTCGGCCGCCTCGACGGCCTGGTCTGCAACGCCGCCATCGCCAATCCGCGCAATACGCCGCTGGAGGCGCTGAGTCTCGGCGAGTGGACCCGGACCCTGGCGGTCAACCTGACCGGTCCGATGCTGCTGGCCAAGTACTGCACGCCTTATCTGCGCGCGCACAATGGCGCCATCGTCAACATCGCCTCGACTCGTGCCCACCAGTCGGAGCCTGACTCCGAGGCCTACGCCGCGAGCAAGGGCGGGTTGCTGGCGCTGACCCATGCCCTGGCCGCCAGCCTGGGCCCGGATATCCGTGTCAATGCGCTCAGCCCCGGCTGGATCGATACCCGCGAGGCCGCCGAGCGCGAGGCTGCGCCGCTGACCGAGCTGGACCACGACCAGCACCTGGTCGGCCGGGTCGGAACGGTGGAGGATGTCGCGTCGCTGGTGGCCTGGCTGCTCTCCGAGGACGCCGGTTTCGTCACCGGCCAGGAATTCCTGGTCGATGGCGGCATGACCCGGAAAATGATCTACCTCGACTGAGTTGGTGGGGAGATGCGGAAAAGGCGCTGTTCCGAAAGGAGCAGCGCCTTTTTTTCGTATGAGGCCGCCTTGCCGGTATGGCGCCGTTATTCCGTCTTCAGTTCGCGCAGATCGACGGCCTGTCCATCGAACAACTGGTTGGCGTTGGTCGGCAGGATGCTGGGTCGTCCCTCCGGGCCGCGAGTGCCGTCGATGACCCGGATGTCGCTGTATTTCTTGCCCGAGAGCGCGGCGAGACCGGCGCTGTCGCGGACCACCGTAGGACGCAGGAAGACCATCAGGTTGCGCTTGGTGTGGGTGTCCTTGGTGGAACGGAACAGGCGACCGAGCAATGGGATGTCCCCGAGCAGGGGAACCTTCGACTCGGCTTGGGAAACGTCGTCCTGGATCAGGCCGCCGATCACGATCACCTGGCCGTTCTCGGCGAGGATGGTGCTCTTGATCGAGCGCTTGCTGGTGATCAGGTCGGTATTGTTGCGCTGCTGGGCGTTGGGCAGCAGGGCCGAGATCTCCTGCTCGATCTCCAGGCGCAGGGCCGCGCCGTCGTTGATGTGCGGAGTGACCTTGAGGCTGACGCCGATATCCTTGCGCTCCACGGTGGTGAACGGGTTGCTCGAACCTTCGCTGTTGGTGGTGTAGGAGCCGGTCTGGAACGGTACGTTCTGGCCGACCAGAATCTCCGCTTTCTGGTTGTCCAGGGTCAACAGGCTCGGGGTCGACAGCAGGTTGCTCTTGGTGTTGGCCGAGAGCGCGGTGACCAGCGCGCCGAAGCTGCTGCTGCCGATGCCGACGATGGCGCCGTCGGGGATGGATTCCGGTGCCTTGTTGCTCTCGAGCGATTGCAGCAGGGTGCCGATGGACAGTCCGGTATTGGCGAAGTTGGTCTTGGTTCCGCCCATGCCGCCCTTGTTGATCGCCCATTGCACGCCGACGGCATCCTGGATGTCGCCGGAGATCTCGACGATGGCCGCTTCCACCAATACCTGGGCACGCGGCACGTCGAGCTGGCGAACGATGTCTTCGAGAGCGTTGACCGTGTCCGGGTCGGCCAGCAGGACCAGGGCGTTGGTGCTTTCGTCGGCACGGATGAGGATGTTGCTCGGTCGGCCGCCGCCGGTCTGTTCGCCGCCCTGGCCGCCGTTGTTCTTCATGCCTTCGGAAATCTGGCCGAGGGTTTCCGCGAGGGTCTTGGCGTCGTTGTGGCGCAGGCGGATCACCCGGGTATTGGCCGAGCGCGCGGTCGGGGTGTCCAGCGATTGCGCCAGTTGCACCAGCTTGGCGCGCGCCTGCGGCGGGCCGAGGATGATCAGGCGGTTGGTGCGCGCGTCGGCGATCACCTGGGCGCCCGCCGCGCCCTTGGCCTGGCCGCGGCTCATGGCGTTGTTGAGCACCTCGGCGGCGTCCATCACCCAGCCGTAGCGCAGGTTGATCACGCTGTAGTCGTGGCTGCCCTTCTGGTCGAGCTGGCGGATCACGTCTTCGATTCGCGCGATATTGGCGCTGCGGTCGCTGATGATCAGCGCGTTGGCCGAGGGCACCGCGGCGAGGTGGCCATATTGTGGGACCAGCGGACGGATCAGCGGGATGAGTTCCGATACCGGGCTCTGCTGCACCTGGATCACCCGCGTCTCCAGGCGATCCGGCGCGCTCTGGCCGCCGCCGGCCTCGGTCTTGGCCTCGGCGTTGGGCACGATGCGCGCCTGGTCGCCCTGGGCAACCACGGTGAAGCCGTGGGTGCTCATCACCGAGAGGAACAACTGGTAGACCTCGCTCAACGAGAGCTGGGCCTTGGAGACCACGCTGACCTGGCCCTTGACCCGCGGGTCGACGACGAAGGTCTCGCCGGTGATTTCGGAAATCTGGTCGATGAATTCGCGGATGTCGGCATCCTTGAGGTTGATCGTCCAGTGCGCCTCCTGCTGGTTGCCGGCGGGGACGAAGGCGTTCCCGCCGCTGTTTTCGGCGTGCGCCGCCTGGATGCCGAGGGCCAGGCTGAGAAGGACGGCGGGAACGTACGAACGACTGGAAGGGGCAAACAGGGCGCGGAGCAAAGGCTGGGACATCGGGTCAGTCGCTTTCCGTAGGCGTGGTCGTGGGCTCGCTCGAGTCTTCTTCGGCGGGTTCTGCGATGGGCGTGGCTTCCATCTGCTGGCGCAAGGCGTCCAGGCGCTCGCGCAATGCTGCAGCGTTCTCATCCTGCAGGCTTTGCAGTTGTTCGATCGAGTCGTTCTCGCTTGTAATGTCGTCCGCGCTGGCCAGCAGTCCCCCGGAACGGTGCGGGAAGGGCAGGCTTTCCAGGCGCCCGCCGCGCTGCAGTTCGACGCGGTCGCGGTAGACCGCGTGCAGCTTCACGCCGTCGCTGATCTCGCCGCCGACCGCGTAGCGGTGCGGCTTGTCGCCCTGGCGCTGGATGATCGCGCTGGACAGCTTGGGATCGCTCTGGACGAAGCTGCCCTTGAGCACCAGGTCGAGGTTGGTGGCCGGTGGCGGGGCGTTGGGGTCCTGGGCGCTGGTGCCGAAGAGGCGCGCCAGGCGGGTCGGATCGCTGCGGATCGACTCGTGGCTGACCGGCGAGGCGGCGACGGCTACCGGGCTGCGTTGCAGGCGCAACCAGCCGGCCGCCTGCCAGGCGAGGCTGATGCTCATGGCGATGATCAGGGCAACAGCCAGAAGGGCCGGGGCGTACCGCTGCAGCCAGCGGGAAGAGGCGCCGGAGAAAGGCAATACATCACTCCTGGTCTTTATCGTTATGTCTGAAGATCGCCGAGGGATCATAGCAGTTCGTTGCCAGTAGGCTACCTACTTCTATCAATAGGTGTGACTGGCCGGGCCAGGCACGCTTGTGCTTAAGATAACGGCTCGCCAGGATACTTCTGCAAGAGGAACTCGGGATCGGCCGCACAAAACGACTAACAACTAACAATACTGACGGTAACCGTTCAGTGGTCATATACGACCAAGATACTTCTGTAAGGTTACCGCTATAAGGCATCCATGATGACAGCCCCATTACCCGACATCGCCGCGCCGGCCGCACCGCCACGGCGTCTGCCGTTCAGCTTCGCCAAGCGCCAGGGCCTGCTGTTCCTGTGCCTGGAGGAGCAGTACTGGCTGGCCTGCCGGCCGCAGGTGGAGCTGGCGGCGATCGCCGAGGCGCAGCGCTTCGCCGGCCGCCGCCTGCCGCTCAAGGCGCTCGGCGAGGACGCCTTCAACCAGGCCCTGGCGGCCTCCTACCAGCACGACTCCTCGGCGGCCATGCAGCTCGCCGAGGACCTCGGCGGCAGCCTGGACCTCGCCGCGCTGGCCGACCAGGTCCCGGAAACCGAGGACCTGATGGAGCAGGAGGACGACGCGCCGATCATACGCCTGATCAACGCGATCCTCGGCGAGGCGATCCGCGAGAACGCCTCGGACATCCACCTGGAAACCTTCGAGAAACGCCTGGTGGTGCGCTTCCGCGTCGACGGCGTGCTGCGCGAGGTGCTGGAGCCCAAGCGCGAGCTGGCGGCCCTGCTGGTATCGCGGATCAAGGTCATGGCGCGGCTGGACATCGCCGAGAAGCGTATTCCCCAGGATGGGCGGATTTCCCTGCGGGTCGGCGGGCGCGAGGTGGACATCCGCGTCTCGACCCTGCCCTCGGCCAACGGCGAACGGGTGGTGCTGCGTCTGCTCGACAAGCAGGCCGGGCGCCTGAACCTGCAGCACCTGGGCATGAGCGAGCGCGACCGCAAGCTGATGGACGAAACGGTGCGCAAGCCGCACGGCATCCTGCTGGTCACCGGCCCCACCGGCTCGGGCAAGACCACCACCCTGTACGCCAGCCTGACCACGCTCAACGACCGCACGCGGAACATCCTCACCGTCGAGGATCCGATCGAATATCACCTGGAGGGCATCGGCCAGACCCAGGTCAACGCCAAGGTCGACATGACCTTCGCCCGCGGCCTGCGGGCGATCCTCCGGCAGGACCCGGACGTGGTGATGGTCGGCGAGATCCGCGACCGGGAGACCGCCGAGATCGCGGTGCAGGCTTCGCTGACCGGCCACCTGGTGCTCTCGACCCTGCACACCAACAGCGCCATCGGCGCGATCACCCGCCTGGTGGACATGGGCATCGAGCCGTTCCTGCTGTCCTCCTCCATGCTTGGCGTGCTGGCCCAGCGCCTGGTGCGGGTGCTCTGCCCGGCGTGCAAGGAGCCCTACCGGGCCGACGAGGCCGAGTGCGCGCTGCTCGGCGTCGATCCCGCCGCGCCGCCGACCCTGCATCGCGCCCGCGGCTGCGGCGAGTGCCACCAGCATGGCTATCGCGGGCGTACCGGTATCTATGAACTGGTGGTGTTCGACGACCACATGCGCTCGCTGATCCACAACGAATCCTCCGAGCAGGAAATGACCCGGCATGCCCGCACCAGCGGACCAAGCATCCGCGACGACGGTCGGCGCAAGGTGCTGGAAGGCGTCACTACGGTCGAGGAAGTCCTGCGCGTGACCCGGGAAGAATAATGGCCGCCTTCGAATACCTCGCCCTCGACCCCAGCGGTCGCCAGCAGAAGGGCGTGCTGGAGGCGGACAGCGCGCGCCAGGTCCGCCAGTTGCTGCGCGAGCGCCAATTGGCGCCGCTCGACGTGAAGCCCACCCGTACCCGCGAGCAGAGCGGGCAGGGCGGGCGCCTGACGTTCGCCCGCGGACTGTCCGCGCGCGACCTGGCATTGGTGACCCGGCAACTGGCGACCCTGGTCCAGGCCGCGTTGCCGATCGAGGAGGCGCTGCGCGCCGCCGCGGCGCAGTCCACCTCGCAGCGCATCCAGTCGATGCTTCTCGCGGTGCGCGCCAAGGTCCTCGAAGGCCATAGCCTGGCCGGCAGCCTGCGCGAGTTTCCCACCGCCTTTCCCGAGCTGTACCGGGCGACTGTGGCTGCCGGCGAGCATGCCGGGCACCTCGGCCCGGTGCTGGAGCAACTTGCCGACTACACCGAGCAGCGCCAGCAGTCGCGGCAGAAGATCCAGCTGGCGCTGCTCTATCCGGTGATCCTGATGGTCGCTTCGCTGGCCATCGTCGGCTTCCTGCTGGGCTACGTGGTGCCCGACGTGGTCCGGGTGTTCATCGACAGCGGGCAGACCCTGCCACTGTTGACCCGCGTGCTGATCGGCGTCAGCGACTGGGTCAAGGCCTGGGGCGCGCTGGCCTTCGTCGCGGCGATCGGCGGGGTGATCGGCTTCCGCTACGCGCTGCGCAAGGATGCCTTTCGCGAGCGCTGGCATGGCTTCCTGCTGCGCGTGCCGCTGGTCGGTCGGCTGGTGCGTTCCACCGACACCGCGCGCTTCGCCTCGACCCTGGCGATCCTCACCCGCAGCGGCGTGCCGCTGGTGGAGGCGCTGGCGATCGCCGCCGAGGTGATCGCCAACCGGATCATCCGCAACGAAGTGGTCAAGGCCGCGCAGAAGGTCCGCGAGGGCGCTAGCCTGACCCGCTCGCTGGAAGCCACCGGACAGTTCCCGCCGATGATGCTGCACATGATCGCCAGCGGCGAGCGCTCCGGCGAGCTGGACCAGATGCTGGCGCGCACCGCGCGCAACCAGGAGAACGACCTGGCGGCGCAGATCGGCCTGATGGTCGGCCTGTTCGAACCGTTCATGCTGATATTCATGGGCGCGGTGGTGCTGGTCATCGTCCTGGCCATTCTTCTTCCGATCCTTTCTCTCAACCAACTCGTGGGGTAATCGCGTGAATCAGAGCCGCCCATTGCAGCGTCGCCAACAGTCGGGCTTCACCCTGATCGAAATCATGGTCGTGGTGGTAATCCTCGGCATCCTCGCCGCCCTGGTGGTGCCGCAGGTGATGAGCCGTCCCGACCAGGCCAAGGTCACCGTGGCCAAGGGCGACATCAAGGCCATCGCTGCCGCGCTGGACATGTACAAGCTGGACAACTTCGCCTATCCGAGCACCCAGCAGGGCCTCGAGGCGCTGGTGAAGAAGCCCACCGGCAATCCGCAGCCGAAGAACTGGAACAAGGACGGCTACCTGAAGAAGCTGCCGGTCGATCCGTGGGGCAATCCCTACCAGTACCTGGCGCCGGGCACCAAGGGCCCGTTCGACCTGTATTCGCTGGGCGCCGACGGCAAGGAAGGCGGCAGCGACAACGACGCCGACATCGGCAACTGGGACAACTGACCGGACATGCGGGCTTCGCGCGGCTTCACCCTCATCGAGCTGATGGTGGTGATGGTCATCATCAGCGTGCTGATCGGCCTGGCGGTGCTCAGCACCGGCTTCGCCAGCACCTCGCGGGAGCTGGACAGCGAGGCCGAGCGGCTCGCCGGGCTGATCGGCGTGCTGACCGACGAGGCCGTGCTGGACAACCGCGAGTACGGCCTGCGCCTGGAGCGCGATGCCTACCAGGTACTGCGCTACGACGAAGCGAAGGCGCGCTGGTTGCCGGTGGCGCGCGACAGCCACCGCCTGCCGGAGTGGGCGGAGCTGACCTTCGAGCTGGACGGCCAGCCGCTGGTGCTGGCCGGCAGCAAGGGCGAGAAGGAGCAGAAGAAAGGCACCGACCAGCCGCAATTGCTGATCCTCTCCAGTGGCGAACTCAGTCCGTTCCGCCTGCGCCTGGCCGAGCGCGGACCCGAGGGGCGGGCGTTGTCGCTGAGCAGCGACGGTTTCCGCCTGCCACGGGTCGAGGTGGCGCGGCGATGAAGCGCGCGCGTGGTTTCACCCTGCTGGAAGTGCTGGTGGCCCTGGCGATTTTCGCCATGGTCGCGGCCAGCGTGCTCAGTGCCAGCGCGCGCAGCCTGCAGAACGCCTCGCGGCTGGAAGACAAGACCCTGGCGATGTGGATCGCCGACAACCGTCTCAACGAATTGCAACTGGAACAGACGCCGCCCTCCAGCGGCCGCAACCAGGGCGAGCTGGAGTTCGCCGGGCGTCGCTGGGAGTGGCGCACCCAGGTCGACAGCACCGCCGAGCAGGATATGCGGCGGGTGATCGTCTGGGTCGCGGCGAAGCCCCTCGGCCGCGAGCGTGGCAGCATCGAGGAACGCGCCGCGGCGCGCCTCGTCGGTTTCCTCGGGAGCCAGCCATGAGGCTACAGCGGGGCTTCACCCTGCTCGAGCTGCTGATCGCCATCGCCATCTTCGCCCTGCTGGCCCTGGCCACCTACCGCATGTTCGACAGCGTGATGCAGACCGACCAGGCGACTCGCGTGCAGGAGCAGCGCATGCGCGAGCTGGTGCGGGCGATGGGCGCCCTGGAGCGCGACCTGACCCAGGCGGTCGAACGTCCGGTACGCGACGAACTGGGCGATAACCGTGGCGCCTTCCTCAGCGAGGGCGAGAACGACCAGATCGTCGAATTCACCCGTGGCGGCTGGCGCAACCCGCTCGGCCAGGCGCGCTCGCGCCTGCAGCGGGTGCGCTGGTCGCTGTCCGGGGAGACCCTCGAACGCCGCTACTGGCTGGTTCTGGACCGCGCCCAGGACAGCAAGCCACGGGTGCAGCAGGTGCTGGACGGGGTTACCGCGCTGAGCTGGCGCTTCCTCGACAAGGAGCACAACTGGCAGGGCCACTGGCCGACCGACGAAGGCAGCGAGGAGGAACGCCTGGAAAGCCTGCCGCTGGCGGTGGAGATGACCCTGGAGCACCGCCACTACGGCAAGCTGGTGCGCGTCTGGCGTCTGCTCGATCCGCCGCTCAAGCAGGACCAGCCGCAGGGCCAGCCGGGCGGCGAGAATGGCGAGAACGGCGAGGGCGGAGTGCCGCAGCCGCCGGAAGGCATGCCGGGGGCGCCGGAATGAGGCGCGGGCAGAACGGCGTCGCGCTGATCACCGTGCTGCTGGTGGTGGCGGTGGTGACCATCGTCTGCGCCGGGCTGATCATCCGCCAGCAGTTGGCGATACGCAGCAGCGCCAACCAGTTGCACGTGCGCCAGGCCTGGCACTATGCGCTGGGCGGCGAACGCCTGGCGGAAGCGGTGCTGCGCCGCGACCTGCGCCAGGGCGGCGAGAATACCCGCGAGCCGGTGGACCACCTGGGCGAGGCCTGGGCTCGACCGATGACGCCGTTCAAGCTGGACGACGGCGGCGAGCTGCGGGTGCGGATCGAGGACCCCAGCGGGCGTTTCAATCTCAACGGACTGGTGCGCAAGCGCAAGGTCAAGCCGGATTCGGTGAAGCAGTTCCGTCGCCTGCTGGCCACCCTGGGGATGAAGGAAGAGATCGTCCAGGGCTTGCCGGACCGGCTGGCCGACTGGCTCGACGCCGACCAGAATCCGCAGGGCGAGCAAGGCGCCGAGGACAACCAGTACCTGCTGGAGGCGCCGGCCTACCGCGCCGCCAACCGCAGTTTCAAGGACGTGTCCGAGCTGCGCCTGCTGAAATTGTCGGAAGCCGACTATCGACGCCTGCTGCCGTTCGTCAGCGCCTTGCCCGAAGATGCGCCGCTGAACGTGAACACTGCCAGCGTGCCGGTGCTGGCCGCCATGTTCGAGATCGATCCGGGACAGGCGGAAAACATCGTGGACGCCCGCGGTCGGGAAGGTTTCCAGAGCAAGGACGATTTCACCAAGCATCTGACCCAGTTGGGTTCGAAGACCGGAAACGTCAGTTATGCCGTCGGCACCCGCTACTTCCAGGTGATCAGCGAGGTCAGCCTGGGCGACCGCCGGCAGGTGCTGGTGAGTACCTTGCAGCGGGGCAAGGACGGCAAGATACGCGTGATGGCCCGCGACATGGGGCAGGGCGGCCTGCCCATCCCGTCGACGGGCGGCGACGATTGGAAGAAGGACGAGCGATGAGTGGAGTGAGTGCGCTGTTCCTGCCGCCCGCCAGCACGGCGGGGGCCGATGGGGAACTGGCGGTATGGTGGGTGCAGGATGGCGAGTGCCGGCGCGCGCCGTTCGCCCAGGCGCTGGCGGAGATTCGCGCGCCCTGGCGGCTGTACCTGCCGGTGGAGGCGGTGACCGCCTGCGCGGTGAACCTGCCTACACAGAAGGCGCGCTGGTTGCGCCAGTCGCTGCCGTTCGCGGTGGAGGAACAACTGGCCGACGATGTCGAGCAGATACACCTTGCCCTTGGGCCGGCGCTGGCCGACGGCCGCCACCGGGTATTCGCCGTGCAGCGCACCTGGCTTGCCGCCTGGCTGGCGCTGGCCGAGGGCGCGGGCAAGGCGCCGGCTTCGCTGCATGTCGATGCCGATTGCCTGCCGGGCGAGGGCAGTTGCCTGTTCTGGCTGGAAGAGCGCTGGTTGCTCGGCGGCAGCGGCGCCGTACGCCTGGCCTGCGGCAGCGAGGATTGGCCGGTACTGCGCGACAGTTGCCCGCCGCCGCAGCGGGCCTTCGCCGCGCAGGAGGTGGCGCCCCCGGAGGGAGTGGAAGTCCAGCCCCTGGCGGGCAATCCGCACGTCTGGCTGAGCGAGCAGCCGCTGGGCACCGACCTGGCCCAGGCCGAGTTCGCCGCGCGCCAGCAGAGCAGCCAGTGGCGCCGCTGGCGGCCGCTGCTGGGGTTGGTCGGGCTGTGGCTGGTGTTGCAATGGGGCTTCACCCTGGTCCAGGCCTGGCAGTTGCAGCGCGAAGGCGACCGCTACGCGGCGCAGAGCGCAGAGCTCTACCGCCAGTTGTTTCCCGAGGACCGCAAGCTGATCAACCTGCGCGCGCAGTTCGACCAGCACCTGGCCGACAGCGCCAGCAGCGGCGGCGAGGGCCAGTTGCTCGGCCTGCTTGGCCAGGCCGCCACGGTGATCGGCGGCGAGCCGACGGTGAGCGTCGAGCAACTGGACTTCAGCGCCGCTCGCGGCGACGTCGCCCTCCAGGTGCGGGCTCCCGGTTTCGACGTGCTGGAACGGCTGCGTTCGCGTCTCAGCGAGTCCGGGCTGGCGGTGCAGCTGGGTTCGGCCAGCCGCGATGGCTCGACGGTCAGCGCGCGCCTGGTGATAGGAGGTTGAGATGAAGGTGATGACGCAATTCCACGAGCGCCTCAGGGCCCAGGCGGAAACCTCGCAGCTGGCGATCCGCTGGCGCGGGCTGCCGGCGCGGGACCGCCTGGCGCTGCTCTGGCTCGGCGCGTTCCTCCTGCTGGTGGTGCTTTACCTGGCGCTGTGGCGCCCGGCCGAGCGCCATCTGCAGTCGGCGCGGCAGTACTTCACCGAACAGCGCGCGCTGCATGCCTACATCCAGCAGCAGGCGCCCAACGTGCGCCAGGCCGATGCCGCGGCGCCACAGGCGCAGATCGACCCGGCGGCGCTGCAGGGCATGGTCACGGCTTCGGCGGCCCAGGCCGGACTGAGTGTCGAGCGCCTCGACAACGAAGGCGAGGGCGCCGTGCAGGTGGCCCTGCAGCCGGCGCCATTCGCCAAGCTGCTGCCCTGGCTGGAGCAGTTGAACGGGCAGGGCGTGCAGGTGGCGGAGGCCGGCCTGGACCGCCAGGTCGACGGCCGGGTCTCGGCGCGCCTGAGCCTGCGGGTCGAGTGAGCGGCCCGTGGCTGGGCCCGGCCTGGGCCCCGGCGCCGACCGTGGCGACAGGCGATCGCCGAAATTTCAAAAAAAATTCAATCAGGGCATTGACTTAGGTTTTTCGGTCGGTAGAATGCGCCCCACTTCGAGAGTGAAGGGTGATTAGCTCAGCTGGGAGAGCATCTGCCTTACAAGCAGAGGGTCGGCGGTTCGATCCCGTCATCACCCACCAATCTCGCAAGTTACGCGCAGCGGTAGTTCAGTCGGTTAGAATACCGGCCTGTCACGCCGGGGGTCGCGGGTTCGAGTCCCGTCCGCTGCGCCATTCACTTCCCCTCCCGAGTTCACCACCCCGAACTCGCCGTCTTCCACCAGAAGGCGGGCAGCCTGGCTGCAACGAGAGGAAGTCGCTTTACCGGGCATCTTGCCCAGCCGACGCGCAGCGGTAGTTCAGTCGGTTAGAATACCGGCCTGTCACGCCGGGGGTCGCGGGTTCGAGTCCCGTCCGCTGCGCCATACATCTTCACCACGCCGAGGCGGGGTGAGCCACGAAGAAAGCGGCCAATGGCCGCTTTTTTCGTTTCCGTCGTCCCCTGCGCCTTCCGTTTTCTCCTTGTTTGCCGGATTTCCTGCTCCGTCGGTCCGCGCGCGGTAATCCCGCTGTCATCTTCCTCGTCTACAGCTGAAAGACACAGACGAACGAAAGGTGATCCGCGATGGACGACTACCAGGAAGAACTGCTGGAGCAGCATGCCGCCGAATGCGATCTGCCAGAGCCGGCGGACGACGCCACCGAGATGTGATCAGGCGCTCTGTCGCTGGGCGCGGCGGAATTCGCCGGGCGTCTGCCCGCTCCAGCGCTTGAAGGCGCGCTGGAAGGCTTCCGCCGAGGCGAAGCCGAGCAGGTAGGCGATTTCGCCGAAAGCCAGGTCGGTCTCGCGGATGTAGACCATCGCCAGGTCGCGGCGGGTGTCGTTGAGGATGCTGCGGAACTGGGTGCCTTCCTCGGCCAGCTTGCGCCGCAGGGTCCAGGTCGGCAACTTGAGGCGCGCGGCGATTTCCTCGAGGTCCGGTTCGCGACCATTGAGCATCGGCCCCAGCAGGCGGCTGACGCGCTCGCGCCAACTGCGGGTGCGGGTCAACTGCTCCAGTTCGCGGTTGCAGAGTTCCAGCATCTGGCTCCAGGTGCTCGGACAGTGCTCGGCATTCGCCAGGGCCAGGCTGGCCTGGCTCAGGCGCAACTGGTTGGTCGGCGCGCCGAATTCCAC
This sequence comes from Pseudomonas sp. 20-5, assembly GCF_056782835.1. Classification (NCBI taxonomy): domain Bacteria; kingdom Pseudomonadati; phylum Pseudomonadota; class Gammaproteobacteria; order Pseudomonadales; family Pseudomonadaceae; genus Pseudomonas; species Pseudomonas sp. 20-5. The sequence goes on from NZ_CM165584.1 coordinate 2,022,642, forward strand.
CGGGCAGCCGAAGAATGCCTCGTAGCGCTCGGCCCAAGGCGGCGCTGGATATTCGATCTCCACCCGCTCCGCTTTCAACGGCTGCCTTGCCAGGGCGCCGAGATGGCTGATCCAGCCTGCCAGCACCGAATCGACGACGAAGCGGTTATAGGCGTTATAAGGGCTGATCGAATAGAAGCGCAGCCAGGCGCCGCCGGCGTCTTCCACCAGGCTCGACTGGCCCCGGTAGTTCTGCGCGTAAAGCGGTTCCAGGTGGATCATTGCCCGCGCGGCGGCGCGCAGGTTGGGCGCCTGGGCGACGCTGACGCCGGCCAGGCCCATCTGTCCGAGACGGCTCAGGCGGCCCATCTGCAGGCCAAGGGCGGGGTCGCCGCTGAGCTGTATGGCGGCATGGCCGAGGCGCATGTAGCGAGGGATCGACAGGCGCGCCCCGGGTTCGGCCAGGCGCCGCTGGTCGAGGCCGTACTGCTCGAGCAGTGCTGCGGGCTCGACGCCGGCGGCGAGCAGGGCGTCGGCCAGCGCCTGGACGAAGCCGACCGAGAGGTCGCCGAGGCGAACCCGGGGCGCGCTCATAGCCAGAGATTGACCAGTTGCGCACCGCCGCCGGGATTGGCCTGGCGCATGCCCTGCGACGAACCGAGCAGGCTCTGGCCGTCTTCGGTGACGTTCCACAGGCGGCTATGGGCGAAGGCCACGGCGGCGCCGCGCGCACCGCTGGCCAGCAGGCGCTCGCCGACCGCCAGGTGCTGCCAGGCCTCGGCGTTGCTCAGGCTGTTCGGCGCCAGGCGTACGTCGCCGGGAACCAGCTCCGCATCGAAGCCGGGCCAGGGCTGCTGCCAGCGACCGCTCTGGTTCAGGGCGGCGGGGATCGCCAGCAGTTCGACGCGCTGTTCGACCAGGGTGGCGTAGGTGTCCGGGTACCAGCTGTCGGTGCCGATCAGCACGCCCAGGCGTCCTGCCGGCGTATCCAGCACCTGCAGGCGCTCGCCGCGACCGTTGTTGAGGTAGCTCAGTTCGTGGCGGGTCGGGAACACCTTGCGTTGCGGCTGGCCGAGCGGCCGGCCGTCGGGACCGAAGGTCAGGCTGACGTTGTACAGCTGGCCGGTGCCGGGACGCAGCTCGCCGTCCTCGACCTCGGGGTCGGGCAGGACGATGGAGCCGGCGACCACCGTCACCTTGAAATCATGGGCGAGCCCGCCGAACAGGGTCTGGTAGTCGTGGGCCATGTCCACCGCCTTCATCCGGAACAGGGTGTCGGTGAGACGCTGATCGCCGCGCGCGGTGATCCAGCCGCGCGCCACCTTCAGTGGGTTGCTCGCGGCCATCCAGTCCATCGCCGTGGGCCAGTCGGCAGCGGCGTAGACCTCGGGCTTCTCGCCGCTGGCCACCAGCCAGGTGCCGACATGCTCGGGGAACACCACCACCGTGCGCTCGTTGAGCAGGCCCTGGCGGCGGGCATTTTCCAGGTAGGCGTGGAATTTCAGTTGCAACCGTTCGGCGCTCTGGTAGTCCGGCGTGAACAGTTCCGGCTGGACCGCCAGCAGGTTGCCGCGCTCGCCGGGCTGGCCCTGGACCACGCTGACCTGGCTGCGCAGGTCGGACAGGTAGTGGCCTACCGGGCGGCGTTCGGCCCAGCCGGCGTAGGCGGCGAAGAGGGTGATGAGGATCAGGAAGATCAGCTTGCGCATGCGGGTCTCCAAGGCAGCCCACAGGGTAGGGGAGTGGCGTCGGCTTGCCAAGCATCCCTGTGCATTCCGATCAGTAACTTGTCATTTAGGATCATTGAGCGCTCCGGTGGCGCTCCTTAGAGTCGTCGCCATACCGACCGCTGCCCGTCCCGCGCATTGCGCCCGAGGCCGCGGCATATCCGTGAACGCGTTTCGCCCGATGTGGAGACCCCCGATGACCGCCGCCGTTCCCTATCCGCACCTGCTCGCCCCGTTGGACCTCGGCTTCACCACCCTGCGCAACCGCACCCTGATGGGGTCCATGCACACTGGCCTGGAAGAGAAGCCGCAGGGCTTCGAGCGCATGGCGGCGTACTTCGCCGAACGCGCCCGCGGTGGCGTCGGCCTGATGGTCACCGGCGGCATCGGCCCGAACGAGGAGGGCGGCGTGTATTCCGGCGCGGCCAAGCTGAGCACGCCGGAAGAGGCGGAGAAGCACAGGATCGTGACCCAGGCGGTGCATGAGGCGGGTGGCAAGATCTGCATGCAGATCCTGCATGCCGGCCGCTACGCCTACAGTCCGAAGCAGGTGGCGCCGAGCGCGATCCAGGCGCCGATCAATCCGTTCAAGCCCAAGGAACTCGACGAGGAAGGCATCGAGAAGCAGATCGCCGACTTCGTCAACTGCGCCAGCCTGGCCCAGGTCGCCGGCTACGACGGCGTCGAGATCATGGGATCGGAAGGCTACTTCATCAACCAGTTCCTCGTGCAGCACACCAACCAGCGCACCGACCGCTGGGGCGGCAGCTACGAGAACCGCATGCGCCTGCCGGTGGAGATCGTCCGCCGGGTGCGCGAGGCGGTGGGGCCGAACTTCATCATCATCTATCGCCTGTCGATGCTCGACCTGGTCGAGGGCGGCAGCAGCTGGGACGAGATCGTGCTGCTGGCGAAGGCCGTCGAGAAGGCCGGCGCGACCCTGATCAATACCGGCATCGGCTGGCACGAGGCGCGCATCCCGACCATCGCCACCAAGGTACCGCGCGCGGCCTTCACCAAGGTCACCGCCAAGCTGCGCGGCGAGGTCGGCATCCCGCTGATCACCACCAACCGCATCAACACTCCCGAGGTGGCGGAGAAGGTCCTGGCCGAGGGCGATGCCGACATGGTCTCCATGGCCCGGCCGTTCCTCGCCGACCCGGATTTCGTCAACAAGGCCGCCGCCGGCCACGCCGAACGGATCAACACCTGTATCGGCTGCAACCAGGCCTGCCTCGACCACACCTTCGGCGGCAAGCTGACCAGTTGCCTGGTCAACCCGCGCGCCTGCCACGAAACCGAGCTGAACTACATCCCCACCACCAGGCCGAAGAAGATCGCCGTGGTCGGCGCCGGCCCGGCCGGCCTGGCCGCCGCCACCGTGGCCGCCGAGCGTGGGCACCGGGTCAGCCTGTTCGACGCCGCCGGCGAGATCGGCGGGCAGTTCAACGTGGCCAAGCGGGTTCCCGGCAAGGAAGAGTTCCACGAGACCCTGCGCTACTTCCGCAACAAGCTGGAGAGCACCGGTGTCGAACTGCACCTGAACCGCCGGGTCGACGTGGACGACCTGGTCGCGGGCGGCTACGACGAGATCGTCCTCGCCACCGGCATCGTTCCGCGCACACCGGCGATCCCCGGCATCGAGCATCCGAAGGTGATCAGCTACCTGGATGCGATCCTCGAGCGCAAGCCAGTGGGTGGCAAGGTGGCGGTGATCGGCGCCGGCGGCATCGGCTTCGACGTCTCCGAATTCATCACCCATGCCGGTCCGTCCACCAGCCTGGAGCGCGAGGCGTTCTGGAAGGAGTGGGGGATCGATACTCGCCTGGAAGCCCGCGGCGGCATCGCCGGGGTCAAGGCCGAGGTGCATCCGGCGGCGCGCCAGGTGTTCCTCCTGCAACGCAAGAAGAGCAAGGTCGGCGACGGCCTCGGCAAGACCACCGGCTGGATCCATCGCGCCGGCCTGAAGAACAAGCAGGTGCAGATGGTGAATGCCGTGGAGTATCTCGGGATCGACGACGCCGGCCTGCATATCCGCGTTGCCGAGGGCGAGCCGCAGGTGCTGCCGGTGGATACCGTGATCGTCTGCGCCGGCCAGGACCCGCTGCGCGAGTTGCAGGACGGCCTGCTGGCGGCCGGCCAGAGCGTGCACCTGATCGGTGGCGCCGACGTCGCCGCCGAGCTGGATGCCAAGCGCGCCATCAACCAGGGTTCGCGCCTGGCCGCCGAACTCTGAGAGCCTTTCCGCGATCTGTTGCGTAGCGGAGAAACTGCGTTGAAAACGGCTTTTCTCCAGCTCGCACAGGTTCTGCGTATCGCCCCTGTCCGCCCTCGTCGGCGCGGCGGGGCGCTGTGCACCGGTTCGGTGAACGGTGGCGCTCTGCCACGGTGATCTCCGTCCGCTCAAAACCCGACCGCTTCACAATTTCCCCTACCGCTCGGCGGGCCGTCCGGCATCGCCCGGGTGTCTGCCAACCCAGTCACATTGCCCGCGACATTTTTTCCCCTAGACTTGCCCGAACAACGAGATAGCGCCTGTTTTTCAGGTGACATGCCAGATGGGTACTGCCGGATGCGGGCCGCCTCGCCAGGCGTTCGAGGGTTAGCGATGAGCATGCAGAAAAAGCCACAGATGGCGGAGGCCGTGCTGTTCTTCAACGACAGCGGCGTCTGCAAGGAAATGCTGTATCCCGAATTCGAGGCGCTGCTCGATGGCCTGGTGCGCATGCCGGAATACGCCGACCGGCAGATGCACCTGGCCTATGTGTTGATCAATCCGCGCCTGCAGGCGCGGGCGGCGGTGTTCTTCTATCTCGATTTCGACGAGCAGGGCGGCGCCGACACCGGCTGGAACCTGCCTCTGCGCAACCTCGCCGAACGCGCCGGACGCGGCCCCGACATGGGCGGCGGGCCGATCCGCCTGGCCTGTCGCAGCCAGTGCCCGGTGTCCTGGCACCAGATGCACCTCTGGGACCCGGAGAGCAGCGCCGGACGCAACCATTTCGTGCTCATCCGCGACGCGCTCAGGCGCAACCAGCTGGGCCTGCTGGTGGACGAAGAGCCTGCCGCGGTGGAGCCGCAGCGGCTGCAGATGGCCGCCGAAGAGCAATGGTACGCCGCCGGTCCCGCCGCCCCGAAGGCACCGCCCGCGGAGCCTCCGCGCAAGCAGGAGGACGAGCAGACGGCGCGCCTGGCGCAACTGGTCAAGCAGCAGCGACAACAGCTCGCCGCCCTGGCCCGGCAGCAGGAGCAGCGCCTGGCCGGGCTCGCCCGGCAGCACGAAGAGGAACTGGCCAGGCGCGAACAGGACGCCCGCGGGCAACTGGACATCCTGCGCAGCGAAGTGCTCAGCCTGCAACAGGCCCTGGAACGGCAGGCGCGGGAGAACGCCGAATTGCAGCAGCGTCTGCTGGAGCAGGGCGAGCAGTTCCAGCGCAACCGCGAGGAACTGACCCGGCAACTGCGTTTCATCGAGAACCAGGGGCGCAACGAGACCGACCTGCTGCGCTCGGAGTTCGCCGACGAACTGGAGGCTCGGGTGGCGGCGGCGGTGGCCGGCTACAAGGAGCAGGTCTCGATCCGCGACGTCGAACTGGCCTACCGCAACGAGCTGGACCAGCAACTGGAGCAGGAACTGGCCGAGCTGCGCGCCGAGCGCGACCGTCTGGCCGCCCAGGGGCCGGAGCAACTGCTAGAGCGTCTATCCGGCCAGGGCGTGGTATTCGTCGCCTACCATCCCGGCGCCGGGCACCTGACCATCCCCTTGCAGGACATCCCGCGTTACCAGGACAATCCGCTGGCCTACGCGGCGGCCAAGTGCTTCGTCTCCGAGAGCCAGTACCGCCAGTGGCTGGACCACTTCCAGCAGCCGCGCTGCGAGGCGCTGCTGCCCGGCGGCGAACGCTGCAACCTGCCGCTCGACCGGGTCGACAACCCGGCGCGCTTCGTCGCCGGCGACACCAACTGCTGCGCCCGGCACAAGACCACGGGGCGCCTGCGCACCGTGAGCTGACTTCTTGCCGTTTCCCCACTGGTCACCGCATACACCCTTGCAGCGTCTCGAACTCGACTGGCTGCAACGGGCCGGGGTCGAACTGGCGCTGCTGCGCCTGGACCAGGCCGATCCGCTGATCTCCGGCAACAAGGGGTTCAAGCTCGCGCCACACCTGGCGCTGGCCCGCGAGCAGGGGCTGGACGGCCTGATCAGCCTCGGCGGCGCCCACTCCAACCACCTGCACGCGCTGGCCGGCGCCGGCGCGCGTTTCGATTTCCGTTGCGTCGGCCTGTTGCGCGGACACGAAGTCGATACGCCGACGGTGCGCGACCTGCGCAGTCTCGGCATGGAACTGCACTGGCTCGGCTACGGTGGCTATCGCCAGCGGCATGCCGCCGGCTTCTGGCTTCCCTGGCGGGAACGTTACCCAGGTTTGCTGCCGGTCGCCGAGGGCGGTGGCGGGCTGCTGGGCGCGCGCGGTTGCATCGGACTGGTGGAGCGCATAGCGACCCAGTTGCCGACGCTCGGCTGGGACGATTACGACGCGATCTGGGTGGCCGCCGGTACCGGTACGACACTGGCCGGCCTGGTGCTCGGCGAGGCTGGGCGGCATCCCGTGGTGGGCGCGCTGGCGGTGCCGGAGGACCACGGCGTCGCCGCCCAGGTCGCGGCGACCCTTGCCGAGGCGGGCTGGGCCGATACCGGCTATCGCCTGCTGGACGCCAGCCGTGGCGGTTTCGCCTGTCTCGATGGGAGGTTGGCGCGGTTCATCGTCGAGTTCGAGACGGCCAGCGGCGTCGCCCTCGAACCGCTGTACACCGGCAAACTGCTGCTCGCCCTGCGCGAGGCCGTGGAGAGCGGCGCGGTGGCTCGCGGCAGCCGGCTGGTGGCGCTGCACAGCGGAGGCCTGCAGGGCCGCCGGGCATTGCAGGAGCGTTTGCTGGCGTTGCTCTGATCAGGCATCCGCGGCCTGGCGCGCGCTACCCCACAGGCTGAGCCCCGGTGGCCAGTCGTCGCTGGCCAGGAACAGGCGCTCGGCCTCTACCCAGTAGCCGTCGCGCGGCACCACCCTTACCAGCATTTGCGGACGTGCCTCGTCGGCGAAGGCGATGTTCCAGCAAGCGCCGTCGCGCGGTGGGTCGAGCGGGTCCTGCCGCCGCATGGCCGGCGCCAGCCAGTGCTCGCGCGACAGATGCAGCCAATGCTGCCCGGCCTGCGGTCCGGCCAGGCTGGCCAGGTACGCCGGCCAGTCGCGCTGGCGGAGCCAGCGGCCACGCAGATGCCGTGGCTCGATGTCGGCGGGCAGGCTGCCCGGCCCGGGCCAGGGATGGAACAGGTAGCCGCTCAGCCACAATGCGGAAACGGCCGATTCGGCGCCATGGGCGGCCAGCACCTGGCGACCCTCGCGGGTCGCCGCCAGCGGCAACTGGTGTCGGCAGAGGTGTTCCAGCTTGCGTGACAGGCGGTCCTGGCCGCCGGGCCCGAGCCAGTCGCCGGGGCCGGACTGGGGCCCCAGGTAGAGTTTGATCGCCAGTTCCAGGTGGTGGATGCCGTCGTCGTCCCGCAGCAGCAGGTCGAGTTCGCCAAGGGTATGCCCGCCGTCGCGCACCGGCAGGTTGGCGGCGATCAGGCGCACGTCCGGGGCTTGTTCCAGGGCGAATTGCCAGAGATGTTCGTAGTACAGGCCGAGACGCTGCCGTGGCCATTGCGCGAGCCAGGCGGCGAGGTGCTGCGGCTGTCGCTCCTGTTCGCGCAACCAGGCGGCCAGGCGCTCCGGTTCCTGGCGCCAGCGGCTGGCGGCGAGCGGATGGCGCTGCGGCTCCGGGGTCCGGCGCAGCAACGGCGGGGCGAGCAGGGTCCAGGCCAGGTCGCGGACGGCCGGGTGGCGCAATTCGTCGAGCAATTCGGTCAGCAGCGTCATACCCAGAGGTTAGCCGGGTTGCGCCACTCGCGGCGATTTCCCGTACATGCGCGGGTTTGCCGCTGTCCGCGGCTTTCGCCCATAATCCGCTCTATCCCGCCCGCCAGCTTTTCGCAGGAACCGCATGGAACCCTTTCGCAATATCGGCATCATCGGCCGCCTCGGCAGCACCCAGGTGCTGGACACCATTCGCCGGCTGAAGAAATTCCTGATCGATCGCCACCTGCATGTGATCCTCGAGGACACCATCGCCGAAGTCCTGCCCGGACACGGCCTGCAGACCTGCTCGCGGAAGATCATGGGCGAGATCTGCGACCTGGTGGTGGTGGTCGGCGGCGATGGCAGCATGCTCGGCGCGGCCCGCGCGCTGGCCCGGCACAAGGTGCCGGTGCTGGGGATCAACCGCGGCAGCCTGGGCTTCCTCACCGACATCCGCCCGGATGAACTGGAGGCCAAGGTCGGCGAGGTGCTGGACGGCCAGTACATCGTCGAGAGCCGCTTCCTCCTCGATGCCCAGGTGCGTCGCGGTATCGACTCGATGGGGCAGGGCGATGCGCTCAACGACGTGGTCCTGCACCCGGGCAAGTCGACCCGGATGATCGAGTTCGAGCTGTATATCGACGGCCAGTTCGTCTGCAGCCAGAAGGCCGACGGCCTGATCGTCGCCACGCCCACCGGTTCCACCGCCTACGCGCTGTCCGCCGGCGGTCCGATCATGCATCCGAAGCTGGATGCCATCGTCATCGTGCCGATGTACCCGCACATGCTTTCCAGCCGCCCGATCGTGGTGGACGGCAACAGCGAGCTGAAGATCGTCGTGTCGCCGAACATGCAGATCTACCCGCAGGTCTCCTGCGACGGGCAGAACCATTTCACCTGCGCCCCCGGCGATACCGTGACGATCAGCAAGAAGCCGCAGAAGCTGCGCCTGATCCACCCCATCGACCACAACTACTACGAGATCTGCCGGACCAAGCTCGGCTGGGGCAGCCGCCTGGGCGGAGGCGACTGATGCAACTCGACCCCGGACGTGGCTACGACCTGATCGGCGATGTCCACGGCTGCGCGCATACCCTGGACCGCCTCCTCGACCTGCTCGGCTACCGCCTGCAGGGCGGCGTCTGGCGCCATCCGCGGCGCCAGGCGCTGTTCCTCGGCGACATCGTCGACCGCGGCCCGCGCATCCGCGAGGCCCTGCACCGGGTGCACGCGATGGTCGACGCCGGCGAGGCGCTGTGCATCATGGGCAACCACGAATTCAACGCGCTCGGCTGGAGCACCCCGGCGGCGCCCGGCAGCGGCCGCCAGTACGTCCGCGAGCATACGCCGCGGCATGCCCGGCTGATCAAGGAGACCCTCGAGCAGTTCGAGGGCCACGACGCCGACTGGCGCGACTTCCTCGGCTGGTTCCAGCAACTGCCGCTGTTCCTCGATGCCGGGCGCTTCCGCATGGTCCATGCCTGCTGGGACGGCGAGCTGATCGCGACCCTGCGCCGGCAGTTCCCCGACGGGCGGATCAGCGAAGCCTTCCTGCAGGAGTCGGCGGAGCCCGGCAGCTTCGCCGACCTGGCCTGCAACCGTCTGCTGCGCGGCACCGACATGCGCCTGCCGCACGGTGCCACCCTGACCAGCAGCGATGGCTATACGCGCGCCTTCTTCCGCACCAAGTTCTGGGTCGAGGACGAGGCGCCGCGCACCTACGGCGATATCGTCTTCCAGCCCGACGCGTTGCCCGAAGCGATCGCCCGCGAGCCGCTCAGCGAGGAGCAGAAGTCCAGCCTGCTGACCTACGGCGCCGACGAACCGCTGTTGTTCGTCGGCCACTACTGGCGACGCGGCACGCCGGCGCCGATCCGGCCGAACCTGGCCTGCCTGGACTACAGCGCGGTGATGTACGGCAAGCTGGCGGCCTACCGCCTGGATGAGGAAACCCGCCTGGACCGGCACAAGTTCGTCTGGGTCGAAGTGAAGCGGCCGGAGGCTGACGAGTGAGCGCGGTGCAGGTCCTGAAGTTTCCCCTGTCGGTCGACCTGGCCGGCTTCGTCGGCCTGCTGCGGCGTCTGAACGTGCCGCACCGGGTCAGCGAGGAATCCGGCCAGCAGGTCCTCTGGGTGCCCGACGAGCGGCTCGCCGAGCAGGTCCGCGAGTTGTACCGGCGTTATCCCGAAGGCGATCCGCAGGCGACCCTGGAGGCCGCGCCGCGACCGGCGGGGCAGGGTTTCGTCCGGCAACTGCGGATGAGCCCGATGACCGCCGCGGTGTTGCTGCTGACCTTCGTCGTCGCCGCTGTCACCTACCTTGGCGACAACTTCGCGACGATGCGCTGGCTGACCTTCCAGGACTTCCGAATCCAGGGCCAGTACGCGCTGTTCACGCCGTTGGCCGAGAGCCTGGCGGCGGGTCAATGGTGGCGGCTGTTCACGCCGATGCTGATCCACTTCGGCTGGCTGCACCTGGCGATGAACGCCATGTGGTTCTGGGAGCTGGGCCGGCGCATCGAGTTCCGCCAGGGCCGCCCGATGCTGCTCGGCTTGACCCTGCTGTTCGGCCTGGTGTCCAACGTGGTGCAGTACGCGGTGAGCGGCGCCAGCCTGTTCGGCGGGTTGTCAGGGGTGCTCTATGGCCTGCTCGGGCACTGCTGGATCTTCCAGTACCTGGCGCCGAACCAGGCCTATCGCCTGCCCAGGGGCGTCGTGGCGATGATGCTGATCTGGCTGCTGGTGTGCCTGTCCGGGGTGATCGACCTGCTCGGTTTCGGCTCCATCGCCAACGGCGCGCACGTTGGCGGGTTGCTGGTCGGGTGCCTCAGCGGTTTGCTGGGCGGCCTGCTGGCGCGGCGTCGCCGTTGAGCGAGGGGCTGCGGCAGCTTCGATGTGCGCCGCCGGCCCCGGCCCGGTAGAATGGCCGGTACGCCTTTTCACCGGAGCCGGCCATGTCGTCCTTCAATCAAGCGATCGAGAACATCACTCCTGAGATCTACCAGAACCTCAAGCTGGCCATCGAGATCGGCAAGTGGCCGGACGGCCGCAAGCTGACCCAGGAGCAGAAGGAACTCTGCCTGCAGGCGGTGATCGCCTGGGAGCTGCAGAATCTCCCCGAGGAGGAGCGCACCGGCTACATGGGCCCGCAGCACTGCTCCTCGCATTCCGACGAGCCGATCCCGAACATCCTGTTCAAGTCGGACTCCGTGCACTGATGGAAGAAATCGCCCGCGGCGCGCTGAGCAAGATGACGGCGCGCCTGGAAAGCAATGCTCCCGTGCAATACGCCTTCCGCCTCGACGACCGCGAAGTCGCGGTGAACCCGCTGATCGGCCGGCCGCTGCGCCTGGAGTACCTCGGCAGCATCTTCTGCACCCATTGCGGCCGCAAGACGAAGAAGAGTTTCAGCCAGGGCTATTGCTATCCTTGCTTCACCCGGCTGGCGCAGTGCGACAGTTGCATCGTCAGCCCGGAGAAGTGCCACTACGAGCAGGGCACCTGCCGCGAACCGGAGTGGGGCGAGCGGTTCTGCATGACCGATCACGTGGTGTACCTGGCCAACTCCTCCGGGGTGAAGGTCGGCATCACCCGCGCCAGCCAGATTCCCACCCGCTGGATCGACCAGGGCGCGCGCCAGGCGCTGCCGATCCTGCGCGTGGCCACCCGCCAGCAGTCCGGCCTGGTGGAAGACCTGCTGCGCAGCCAGGTCGCCGACCGCACCAATTGGCGGGCCATGCTCAAGGGCGAAGCCGAGCCGGTCGATCTGGCGGCAGTCCGCGAGCAGTTGTTCGACCAGTGCGCCGACGGCCTGCGCGAATTGCAGCAACGTTTCGGCCTGCAGGCGATCCAACCGGTTATCGACCTCGATCCGCTCGAGATCGCCTACCCGGTCGAGGCCTACCCGAGCAAGGTCGCCAGCCTCGACCTGGAAAAAACGCCTATCGTCGAAGGCACGCTTCGCGGTATCAAGGGCCAGTACCTGATCCTCGACACCGGGGTGATCAACATTCGCAAATACACGGCCTACCAGATCGCCGTGCATCACTGAGCAGAAGGGCCACAAGCCATGCGCACCGAGCAACCGAAAGTCATCCACCTCAAGGACTATCAGGCGCCGGACTACCTGATCGACGAGACCCACCTGAAGTTCGAACTGTTCGAAGACCACAGCCTGGTACACGCCGAGTTGAAGCTGCGGCGCAACCCCGAGCGCGGCGCCGGCCTGCCGCCGCTGTTGCTGCATGGCCAGCAACTGGAGCTGCTGGCGCTCGAACTGGACGGCCAGGCGCTCGGCGCGGACGACTACCAACTGGACGACGAGCAGCTCGGGGTGCAACCGCGGCAGGCCGAGTTCGTCCTCAGGAGCACGGTGCGTATCCATCCGGAGAGCAACACCGCGCTGGAAGGCCTGTACAAGTCCGGCAAGATGTTCTGCACCCAGTGCGAGGCCGAGGGTTTCCGCAAGATCACCTATTACCTCGACCGTCCCGACGTGATGAGTCGCTTCACCACCACCGTCAGCGCCGAACAGCAGCGCTACCCGGTGCTGCTCTCCAACGGCAACCCGGTGGCCAGCGGTTCCGAAGGCAACGGCCGGCACTGGGCGACCTGGGAAGACCCGTTCAAGAAGCCGGCCTACCTGTTCGCCCTGGTCGCCGGCGACCTCTGGTGCGTCGAGGACAGCTTCCGCACCATGAGCCAGCGCGACGTGGCGCTGCGCATCTACGTCGAGCCGGAGAACATCGACAAGGTCCAGCACGCCATGGACAGCCTGAAGAAGTCGATGCGCTGGGACGAGGAGGTCTACGGCCGCGAGTACGACCTGGACATCTTCATGATCGTCGCGGTCAACGACTTCAACATGGGCGCGATGGAGAACAAGGGCCTCAACATCTTCAACTCCAGTTGCGTCCTGGCCCGCGCCGAAACCGCCACCGACGCCGCCCACCAGCGGGTCGAGGGCGTGGTGGCGCATGAGTATTTCCACAACTGGTCGGGCAACCGGGTCACCTGCCGCGACTGGTTCCAACTGTCGCTCAAGGAAGGCTTCACCGTATTCCGCGACTCGGAGTTCTCCGCCGACATGAACTCGCGCACGGTCAAGCGCGTCGAGGACGTCGCCTTCCTGCGCACCAACCAGTTCGCCGAGGACGCCGGGCCGATGGCGCATCCGGTGCGCCCCGACTCGTTCATCGAGATTTCCAACTTCTACACCCTGACCGTCTACGAGAAGGGCTCGGAAGTGGTGCGGATGATCCACACCCTGCTCGGCGCCGAAGGCTTCCGCAAGGGCTCGGACCTGTACTTCCAGCGCCACGACGGCCAGGCGGTGACCTGCGACGATTTCGTCAAGGCCATGGAAGACGCCAATGGCGTCGACCTGACCCAGTTCAAGCGCTGGTACAGCCAGTCCGGCACTCCGCGCCTGGCGGTGGAAGGCGAGTACGACGCCGCCGCCCGCCGCTACACCCTGACGGTGCGCCAGAGCTGCCCGCCGACTCCCGGCCAGCCGAGCAAGGAACCCTTCGTCATCCCGCTGGAGCTGGGTCTGCTCGACGGCCAGGGCCACGAACTTCCGCTGCGCCTGGAAGGCGAGGCCGTGGCCCAGGGCGGCAACCGCGTGCTGGCGGTGACCGAGGCCGAGCAGCGCTTCGTCTTCGTCGAGGTGCCGGAGCAGCCGCTGCCATCGCTGCTGCGCGGCTTCTCCGCGCCGGTGAAACTGAGCTTCCCCTACAGCCGCGACCAGTTGCTGTTCCTCATGCAGCACGACAGCGACGGCTTCAACCGCTGGGAGGCCGGCCAACAGCTCTCGGTGCAGGTCCTGCAGGAGCTGATCGGCCAGCACCAGCGCGGCGAGCAACTGGTACTCGACCCGCGCCTGATCGAGGCCTACCGCACCCTCCTGGCGGACGAGGCGCTGGACCAGGCGATGGTCGCCGAGATGCTCTCGCTGCCCAGCGAGGCCTATCTCACCGAGATCAGCGAAGTCGCCGATGTCGACGCGATCCATGCCGCCCGCGAATTCGCCCGCCAGCGTATCGGCGAAGCGCTGTTCGAGCCGCTGTGGCAGCGTTACCAGGCCAACCGCAAGATTTCCCGCGACACCGCCTACCTCGCCGAGGCCTCGCACATAGCCCGGCGCAGCCTGCAGAACATCGCGCTGTCCTACCTGTCGCTGTCGGGCCGGGAGGAAATCCTCGCCGCCTGCCTGGAGCAGTACGAAGGCTGCGACAACATGACCGAGCGCCTGACCGCCCTGGCGGTGCTGGTCAATTCCGGCTTCGAGGCGGAGAAGGGCAAGGCCCTGGCCATGTTCGCCGATTACTTCAAGGATGACCCGCTGGTGATGGACCAGTGGTTCAGCGTGCAGGCCGGCTCGCCGCTGCCGGGCGGGCTGGAGCGGGTCCAGGCGCTGATGCAGCACCCGGCCTTCACCCTGAAGAACCCGAACAAGGTGCGCGCGCTGATCGGCGCGTTCGCCAACCAGAACCTGGTCAACTTCCATCGTCCTGACGGCGCCGGCTATCGCTTCCTCGCCGACCAGGTGATCGTGCTCAACGCACTCAACCCGCAGATCGCCTCGCGCCTGCTGGTGCCGCTGACCCGCTGGCGCAAATACGACGAGGCGCGGCAGGCGCTGATGCGCGGCGAGCTGGAACGCATCCTGGCCTCCGGCGAATTGTCCAGCGACGTCTACGAAGTGGTGAGCAAGAGCCTGGCCTGATCCGCCAGCTTCACCCGGAAGAGGGTGTTACTGGCCACTGGCTGGTAACGCCCTTTGTTACTTCTGGGAATCGCTTCACTGTTTTCCATTGATGGAGTCCGCTTAATCGTGTTTCGCGAACCTCCCTGCGCAGGCTCTGCGAAGGGACTTTTCGCGCCACCGGCGAAATTCGCCTGGCGCGTTTTGTCGGACACTTCCTGTTTTCTGGTCAGTGAATGAACAGTCATCCCGCAGGAAGTCCTGTTTTTTTCGCAATCCATTGAATTGCCTGGAGGATTCCGTTGAATTGGCATCCCGGTTGCACTGCCTCGTCGCGCGGTTCCCTTTCGTCGATGCGAGGCCGGTGACGCCGCGACCACCCATAACAAGGCCGCAGAGAAACGGCCGAACGGCGAACCGCCCGCAGTGGCGGCGCCCAACGCATGACCACATGGAGTGAGTTCCCGATGTACATCCCCAACCGCCAGCCCCGGCTGCGCTCCGCGCCGGCCCGGGCCGGCTTCGCCTTCGCCGGGCTGCTGCCGCTGCTGGGCGGCCAGGCCCAGGCCGTCGAATTCAGCTTCCTCGACAACGAGGTGTCCGGTTCGCTCGACACCACACTGTCCTACGGCACCCTGTGGCGGGTGCAGGGGCAGGACAAGAGCAACAATGACATCAACACCAACGACGGCAACCGCAACTTCGATACCGGCCTGGTTTCCGAGGTCTACAAGATCACCTCGGACCTGGAGGCGACCTGGCGCAACTATGGCGTGTTCATCCGCGGCACGGCGTTCTATGACACCCAGATCATGGACAAGCGCAACGACTACTACAGCCACAACGATCCATCGCAGCCGAGCCAGAGCTATCCCCACGACGACCGTTTCACCAGCCAGACCCGCGACATCGCCGGGCACAAGGCGGAAATCCTCGACGCCTACGTCTACGGCAGCTGGGACATCGGCAACATGCCGCTGAGCGCGCGCTTCGGCCGCCAGGTGTTCAACTGGGGCGAGGGCATCTTCTACCGTGGCGGGGTCAACACTACCAACCCGGTGGACGCCGCCAAGTACCGCCTGCCCGGTTCCGAGCTCAAGGAAGTGCTGATGCCGGTGGAAGCGCTGAGCTTCAACATCGGCCTGACCGACAACCTGTCGATGGAAACCTTCTACCAGTGGAACTGGAAGGAAACCCGCCTCGACCCGGTCGGTACCTTCTTCTCCGAGACCGACCTGTTCGCCGACGGCGGCAACACCGGCTACAGCGACTTCACCGGTACCGCGCTGGACACCCCGGTGCCCGGCTTCGGCAACGTCATCGGCCTGTACCAGGCGCTGGGCAACAATCCGCTGCTCAGCGGCGCGCTGAAGAACACCGGCCTCTATGCCAACGGCGTGACCCCGGCCTACGGCAACGTGATGAAGGTGTCGTCCATCGGCAAGGACATCAACGCGCGCAACGACGGCCAGTTCGGCGTGGCCTTCCGCTACATCGCCGAGGAACTGAACAGCACCGAGTTCGGCTTCTACTTCGTCAACTACCACTCCAAGGAGCCGACCCTGTACGCCGACATCGGCGACTATGCCGGGGCCGACCTGGCGGCGCTGGCCAACACCCTGCGGCCGATCGCCGGCAACCTCGCCGAAGCCCTGGCCAACGGCCTGGTGACCGCCGACGTGATGGGCAACATCAATGCCCGCCGCGAGTTCGCCGAAGACATCCGCATGTACGGCTTCAGCTTCAACACCACGGTGGGCGACGCCTCGGTGTTCGGCGAGCTGGCCTATCGGCCGAACCTGCCGATCGGCATCGCCGCCACCAACGACCTGATCGGCGACCTCGCCCACGGTGCGGCGGAAGCCGCCAACGGCGGGCAGATCAACGTCGGCGGGCAGATGGTCGGCCTCGGCGGGCAGATCCACAACTACGAGCGGGTCGAGGCGTTCAACACCTCCCTCGGGACCATCTACAACTTCGGCCCGTCGCTGAGCTTCGACTCGTTGACCGGCGTCGCCGAGCTGGCCTCGGAACACCTGCGTGGCAGCAGCCTGAAGTACACCGCCTACGACGGCAGCACCCGCTACTATGCCGGGCGCGGCAACAGCTCGTACGTTTCCGGCGGCGACCGTGGCGACCAGGTGAACCGCAACGCCTACGGCTACACCCTGCTGCTCAGTGGCACCTGGAACGACGTGTTCGCCGGGGTCAACGTGTCGCCCTACGTGGTCTACAAGGACGACTTCGAAGGCAACTCCTACCAGACCGGCAACTTCATCGAAGGTCGCAAGGCCTACACCCTGGGGATCAAGGCCACCTACCTGAACAGCCTGGAAGGCGAACTGCAGTACACCGAGTTCTACGGCGGCGGGCAGAACAACAACATCCGCGACCGCGACAACATCGGCCTGACCGTGAAGTACTCCTTCTGACCGAACCGATAACGACACGGGCGCCGCGAGCGCCCGGCACCTCACACGGAGAACCCTCATGTTGAACAAGCACCTGCTGATCGGCGCTTCCCTGGCGCTGGCACTGGGCAGCGGCGGCGCGCTGGCCGGCGTTTCCGCCGGCGAGGCGGCGCAACTGAAGTCGAGCCTCACCCCGCTGGGCGCGGAGAAGGCCGGCAACGCCGCCGGCAGCATTCCCGCCTGGACCGGCGGCATCACCCAGGCGCCGGCCGGCTACAAGCCGGGCCAGCACCACCCGGACCCGTTCGCCGCGGACAAGCCGCTGTTCACCATCGACAAGGCCAACCTGGAGCAGTACAGGGAACACCTGACCCCGGGCCAGCTGGCGCTGTTCAAGACCTACCCGGACAGCTTCCGGATGCCGGTCTACCCCAGTCGCCGTTCCGGCTCGGCGCCGCAGTGGCTGTACGACAACACCTTCGCCAATGCTACCAGCGCCAGGCTGCTGGACGGCGGCAACGGGTTCGCCGACGCCTATGGCGGGGTGCCGTTCCCGATTCCGAAGAGCGGCGTGGAGGCGCTGTGGAACCACGTCGCCCGCTACCGCGGCACCTATGTCGTGCGCCGCGCTTCGGAAGTCGCGGTACAGCGCAACGGTAGCTACTCGCTGGTGACCTCGCAGCAGGAAGCGCTGTTCAAGTACTACCTCAAGGGCGGCAGCTTCGCCGACCTGAACAACCTGATGTTCTACTACCTGTCGTTCACCAAGAGCCCGGCGCGCCTGGCCGGCGGCGCGGTGCTGGTGCACGAGACCCTCGACCAGGTCAAGGAGCCGCGCCAGGCCTGGGGCTACAACGCCGGCCAGCGCCGTGTGCGGCGTGCGCCGAACCTTGCCTACGACACGCCGATCGCCGCCGCCGACGGCCTGCGCACCGCCGACGACACCGACATGTTCAACGGCGCGCCGGACCGCTATGACTGGAAGCTGCTGGGCAAGAAGGAAATCTACATTCCCTACAACAACTACAAGGTCAGCAGCCCCGAGGTGAAGTACGAGGAACTGCTCAAGCCGGGCCACCTCGATCCGCAATACACCCGCTACGAGCTGCACCGCGTGTGGGTGGTGGAAGGTACCCTGAAGCCGGGCGCGCGGCATATCTACTCCAAGCGCACCCTGTACCTCGACGAGGACAGCTGGAGCGCGGCGGTGGTTGACCAGTACGACGGTCGCGGCGAACTGTGGCGGGTGTCGATGGCCTACCTGAAGAACTTCTACGACCTGCCGTACACCTGGAGCGCGCTGGACGTGTTTCACGACCTGCAGGCGCGTCGCTACCACGTGCAGAACCTGGACAACGAGGAGCCGGGTACCATCGACTTCACCCAGGCGATACCGGACGACTCCTACTTCAAGCCCTCGGCCCTGCGCCGCCGCGGCACCCGCTGATCGCTCTGCTCGCCGGCGCCGACCGCTTCCCTCCGGGGAGGAGGGCGGCGCCGATCCCCCCGTTACAGACGGCTTACACGCTTAACAAAAGATAACGTGGCTTCAATTGTCTCCGTCGCCAAACGCTGGCTATATAACGCTCACCACGAACCACTAATAACAACAACGGGGACGGTATCCATGCGTGAGCCCATGACGTGGCGCACTTCGCCCGGCCAAACCGCGGACGCTTCGCGGCATCCGGCCATTCCTTCCAGATCGCCCCTGGCCAGCAGGGCCCTGTCGTTTCTCGGGGCACTTTCTCTTCTGACCTTCGCCGCCACCCCGGTCCTGGCCGAGTCGACGCCAACCGCCGCGCCGCCGCAATTCGCCGTGGAGTCGCCGAAGGCCGCCAGCAGCCTGCTGCTCAGCGTCGCCCATGCCGGCAAGCGGCTGGTCGCGGTCGGCGACCGTGGGCATATCCTGCTCTCCGACGACGACGGCAAGACCTGGACCCAGGCCAAGGTGCCGACCCGCCAGTTGCTCACCTCGGTGTTCTTCGTCAACGAGCGCAAGGGCTGGGCGGTCGGGCACGATGCGCAGATCCTCGTCAGCGACGACGCCGGCAGCACCTGGGCCAGGCAGTTCGAGGACCTCGGCCGCGAAGCGCCGTTGCTGGACATCTGGTTCGCCGACGAACAGCACGGCCTGGCCGTCGGTGCCTATGGCGCGCTGCTGGAGACCCGCGACGGCGGCCAGCACTGGGAAGACGTCAGCGAGCGCCTGGACAACGAGGACCAGTTCCACCTCAACGCCATCGCCGCGGTCAAGGACAACGGCCTGCTGGTGGTCGGCGAAGCCGGCAGCCTGTTCCGCTCGAAGGACTGGGGCGCCACCTGGGAAAAACTCGAAGGCCCCTACGAGGGCTCGCTGTTCGGCGCCATCGGTACCGCCGATGCGGGCGGCGTGCTGGTCTACGGCCTGCGCGGCCACCTGTTCCGCTCCGCCGATTTCGGCGACAGCTGGGAAGAGATACCGCTGAAGGCGGCGTCCGGCGACCTGGAATTCGGTCTCTCCGACGGCGCGCTGCTGGCGGACGGGCGTATCGTCGTGGTCGGCCACGGCGGCAGTGTCCTCGAAAGCACCGACGGCGGGCGCAGCTTCAGCGTGTTCAACCGTCCCGACCGGCTGTCCCTGGCCGGCGTCAGCGCCACCGGCGACGGCCACCTGATCCTGGTCGGCCAGGGCGGCGTGCACCTCGCTGCGGCGAACGGTGCCGCGCTCGAACAACAACAATAAGGCGGGGGTCGCATGAGTGCCATGAACCAGCATCAGCAAAACAAGGCGAGCCTGCTCGAACGCCTGATCTTCAACAACCGGCCGGTGGTGATCTTCCTCTGCCTGCTGGTCAGCGTCTTCCTGTTCTACCAGGCCACCCAGGTGCGGCCGTCCACCAGCTTCGAGAAGATGATCCCGCTGGAGCACCCGTTCATCCAGAAAATGCTCGAGCACCGCAACGACCTGGCCAACCTCGGCAACACCGTGCGCATCTCGGTGGAGGCGGTGAACGGCGACATCTTCACCAAGGAGTACATGGAGACGCTCCGGCAGATCCATGACGAGGTGTTCTACATCCCCGGCGTCGACCGTTCCGGCCTGAAGTCGTTGTGGAGCCCCAGCGTGCGCTGGACCGAAGTGACCGAGGAAGGCTTCGCCGGCGGCGAGGTGATCCCGCAGACCTACGACGGTTCGCCGCGGGCGCTGGAGGAACTGCGCAACAACGTGCTCAAGTCCGGGCAGATCGGCCGCCTGGTGGCGAACAACTTCAAGTCGAGCATCGTCGACGTACCGCTGCTGGAGATGTACCCGAACCCGAAGAACCAGAGCGAACTGATCAAGCTCGACTACCGCCAGTTCTCCCATGAGCTGGAAGAGAAGATCCGCGACAAGTACCAGTTGCAGAACCCCAACGTGAAGGTGCACATCGTCGGCTTCGCGAAGAAGGTCGGCGACCTGATCGACGGGCTGGTGATGGTGGTCGGCTTCTTCGGTATCTGCCTGCTGATCACCCTGGTCCTGCTGTACTGGTTCACCAAGTGCATCCGCAGCACCATCGCCGTGCTGATCACCACCCTGGTCGCGGTGCTCTGGCAGCTCGGCCTGCTCAACCTGGTCGGTTTCGGCCTCGATCCCTATTCGATGCTGGTGCCGTTCCTGATCTTCGCCATCGGTATTTCCCACGGCGTGCAGAAGATCAATGGCATCGCCTTGCAGTCCAGCGGCGCCGACAATGCGCTGATGGCGGCGCGGCTGACCTTCCGCCAACTGTTCCTGCCGGGGATGATCGCGATCCTCGCCGACGCCGTCGGCTTCATCACCCTGCTGGTGATCGACATCGGGGTGATCCGCGAGCTGGCCATCGGCGCCTCGATCGGCGTGGCGGTGATCGTCTTCACCAACCTGATCCTGCTGCCCGTGGCGATCTCCTACATCGGCATCAGCAAGAAGGCGGTGCAGCGCAGCAAGGATGACGCGGTGCGCGAGCACCCGTTCTGGCGCCTGCTGTCGAACTTCGCCAGCCCGAAGGTGGCCCCGGTGTCCATCGCCATCGCCCTGCTGATGCTCGGCGGCGGCCTCTGGTATGGCAAGCACCTGAAGATCGGCGACCTCGACCAGGGCGCGCCGGAACTGCGTCCCGACTCGCGCTACAACCTCGACAACGACTTCATCATCCGCAATTACTCGACCAGTTCGGACGTGCTGGTGGTGATGGTCAAGACCTCCCCGGAAGGCTGCTCCACCCACCAGGCCCTGGCGGCCATGGACGAGCTGGCCTGGAAGCTGGAGAACACCGAGGGCGTGCAGTCGGCGATCTCGATGGTCACCGTGTCCAAGCAGGTGATCAAGGGGATGAACGAAGGCAACCTGAAATGGGAGACCCTGTCGCGCAACCAGGACGTGCTGAACAACTCCATCGCCCGTGCCGACGGTCTCTACAACACCGACTGCTCGCTGGCGCCGCTGCTGGTCTTCCTCAACGACCACAAGGCCGAGACCCTCGACCGCGCGGTGGCGGCGGTGCAGGCCTTCGCCGCGGAGAACGACAAGGACGACCTGCAGTTCCAGCTGGCCGCCGGCAACGCCGGGATCGAGGCCGCCACCAACGAGGTGATCAAGCAGTCCGAACTGATCATCCTGGTGCTGGTGTACATCTGCGTGGCGGCCATGTGCATGATCACCTTCCGTTCCTTTGCCGCGACCCTCTGCATCGTCCTGCCGCTGATCCTCACCTCGGTTCTCGGCAACGCGCTGATGGCGGCGCTGGGCATCGGCGTGAAGGTCGCGACCCTGCCGGTGATCGCCCTCGGCGTCGGCATCGGGGTGGACTACGGGATCTACATCTACACCCGCCTGGAGTCTTTCCTGCGCATGGGCCTGCCGTTGCAGGAGGCCTACTACGAGACCCTCCGCTCCACCGGCAAGGCGGTGCTGTTCACCGGCCTGTGCCTGGCGATCGGCGTGGCCACCTGGATCTTCTCGGCGATCAAGTTCCAGGCCGACATGGGCCTGATGCTGACCTTCATGCTGCTCTGGAACATGTTCGGCGCCCTCTGGCTGCTGCCGGCCCTGGCGCGTTTCCTGATCAACCCGGCCAAGCTGCAGGCCAGGAAGGCCTCGGTGTTCGCTCACTGAGTCGCGCCGAGCCCCGCCAAGACCGCGGCCCAGGCCGCGGTTTTTTTGTGCGGAGGAAGGCCGTCGCGCTTCAGTCCGGCGTGGCGGGGAACAGCAGCTCGCAGCGGAAGCGCTGCTCGTCGCTGCTGTAATGCAGGCGCCAGCCGCTCTTCTGGCACAGGCGCTGGACCAGGTCGAGGCCCAGGCCATAACCGAACGCCATCGACTCCTCCGTCCCCTGGGCCGCACCGATGGGGTTGCTGATCAGCAGGCTGCGGTCGCGCACGACGATTTCCACCACGCCCTCGTCGCTGTACTGCAGGGCGTTGCGCAGCAGGTTGCCGATGATGATCCGTGCGCGGGTCTGCGGCAGGCTGTGTGGCTCCACGTCGAGGTGGAAGGTCAGGCCGCGGCGCTGGCTCAGCGCCTGCTGTTCCTCGAGCAGTTCCTCCAGCAGGCGGCCGACCTCGATGTGTCCGTCGTCGCGCAGTTCGCCGCTCTCGCGGCTGAGCCAGAGCAGGGTCTCGGTCATCTGCTGCATGCCCAGCGCCGAGCGGCGGATGCGTTGCAAGGCATGCGGGGAGGGCGCGCGGCCGGGTTGGTCGAGCAACTCCAGGTTCATGCCGATCACCGCCAGCGGGGTGCGCAGCTCATGGCTGGCGTAGCGCAGGAAGCGCTCCTCGCGCTGGCTGAAGTCCTTGATCCGGGTCACGCTGTTCCACAGGGTATCCGCCAGCACGTTGAGTTCGCGGTAGTTGAAGCGCGGCCGCTGGCTGTCCGGGGCGAGGTCGTCGAGGGTCATCGACCAGCGCGTCAGCTTGCGCAACGGCGCGACGATGAACCAGACCAGCAGGCCGACGGCGGCCAGCGAAGGCAGGGTGACCGATAGGGTGACGATCCAGGTCTGCCTGACGCGGGCGTCGATGATGGCGTCGGACAGCGGCGTGTCGATGCTGCCGGCGGCGTCGTTGTCGTAGAGGTAGAGCGTCTTGCCGTCGGCCAGTGGCTGGCGGACCACCACGTAGGCATCGTCGCTGGGCGCGTCGTCATCCTCCTCTTCGTCATCGTCGTCCCAGTTGCCGAGCAGTTGCATGGCGCCGATGCTCTTGTAGGGCGGGGTGTCGAGCATCTCCCTGAGTTTCGGCGGCAGCCCCGCGGTGCCGACGCTGCCCTTGAAGTAGTAGCTGTCCGGCGCCGGCGTAGCCGGGTCTTCCTGGTAGCGCTGGGCGAAGTACAGCCCTTCCTCTTCCATCATCATGCTGAGCAGGTAGAGGGCGCCGGTCTCGCCGTAGTCGCCGAGCATGCGCGTGTAGACCAGCAACACCCCGGCGAGGATCAGGGTGACGCCGCCGCCGACGATGGGGATCAGGCTCAGGCCGCGTTTCATTTGCGCTCCAGCTGGAAGCCGACGCTGTGCAGGGTATGGATCAGAGGGGTGGCGAACCCCTTGTCGACGGTGCTGCGCAGGTGGTGCATGTGCACGTTGAGGGTGTTGCTTTCCGGCGGTTCGTCGCCCCAGACGCTGCGCCCCAGCTGCTCGCGGGTGACCAGCGCGGGGCTGGCGCGCATCAGGCACTCAAGGATCTTCCAGGCGGTGGGGGACAGCGCCAGGGGCGTGC
Source organism: Pseudomonas sp. 20-5 (assembly GCF_056782835.1). Classification (NCBI taxonomy): domain Bacteria; kingdom Pseudomonadati; phylum Pseudomonadota; class Gammaproteobacteria; order Pseudomonadales; family Pseudomonadaceae; genus Pseudomonas; species Pseudomonas sp. 20-5. The sequence continues at coordinate 2,046,075 of NZ_CM165584.1, forward strand.
CGCCGCGGCTGGCCTGGCGGCTGTCGAGGTCCATCACCAGGTCGTCGACCTGCAGGCGCTGGGCCTGGCCGCTGCGGCGCCGGCTGAGGGCTTGCAGGCGGACCAGCAGCTCCGGCAGTTCGAAGGGCTTGAGCAGGTAGTCGTCGGCGCCGGCGTCGAAGCCGTCGAGCTTGTCCTGCAGGGTATCCAGGGCGGTGAGCATGAGTACCGGGGTCTGCAGGCCGGCTTCGCGTAGCTGGCGACAGACCTGCCGGCCGTTGATGCGCGGCAGCATGATGTCCAGCAGGATCACGTCGTAGCGGTTGGCGCGCGCCAGGTTGAGGCCGGCCTGGCCGTCGCGGGCGTGATCGCAGACCACCCCGGCGGCCTCGAGGTAGTCGATGACGGTGCCGGCGAGATCGAAGTTGTCTTCGACGACGAGTACGTGGATATGCATGGTATCTGTTCGCATGACGGATGGGACGCTGTGCCTGGTTCGCCGCGGGCGTTGCCCGCGCCTACTTGAGCACCTTGATCGGCTTCACCGGGGTGCCGTCGCTCCACTGGCCCATGCCGGTCTGCTCCGGCGTAGCGCCCAGGGCGTACTGGCGGTTGCGGTTGTAGAACGCCGCGTCGGTGAGGCCATCGAACAGCTTCCAGGTGCCGTACCAGTCGAGGGCGTCGATCACCAGCGGGTCGTGGCCGGTATAGCGGCCTTCGGCCTGCTGGACTTCGAGGCGCTTCTCGACGCGGTCGAGCAACCAGTCGCTGTCTTCTTCCTTCGGATACTGCGGGCCGAATACCGGCGCGGTGGGTGCCGCGTGGTTGGCCAGCAGCGGCGGAGCGCCGTGGCGATCGCTGCGCAGCAGCAGCAGGTTCTTGTCGCTGGGCGGAATGTGCCGGCTCTGGCGGTAGATGCGCTTGGCGTCGGTGCAGGCCACGTGGCTGTCCTCGTCGCCGCAGACCGCCAGCAGCAGGGTGCCCTTGGCCAGCCCCGACAGGCGTTCCTGGGCCACGCCGTCCCAGCGCTTGCCCTGGCTCTTGCCGGGCTCGACCACCATCAGCGCCTTCGCCGCCGGCAGCTTCAGGCGTTCGCTGGCGGCCGCCAGGTTGGCGGCGAGCAGTCCGCCGGCGGAGTGGCCGAGGTAGGCGACCTGGTTCAGCCGCGGGCGCACCCCCAGCTCGCCGGCCTGCAGGCGCCTGAGGGCGTCGCCGAGGGCGCCGGCGGCATTGTCGAGGAAGTCTGCGTTGGGCGTCTTCAGGTCCGGCTGGTAGCGCGGGTAGACCACCACCATGCCGCGGCGGACGATATGGTCGATCCAGGCGCGGTAGAGGTCCGGCTGCATCACGCTCCAGCCGTGCAGGAAGATCACCAGCGGAGCGTTGCCGGGGACCGGTTGCTCGGGGGTGAACACCCAGTATTCGCGAGCGCCTTCGCCGAAGTGCCACTGATGCACGCTGGCATGGCGATAGTCCGCGCCGCCCGGCCCTTCGGCCGGCTGCGTCGGCGGCGTGGGCGCGGTCGGCGGTTCGGCGGCCGTCGCGGCGTGGCCCAGGAGCAGGCCGCACAGGACGAGGTACAGGGTACGGAAGCGCATGCGGGCCCTCTTGCGGAATCGGAATGTCGTGCCAGTCCTAACCATAGCGCCGTTCAGCGCGGATAGAGCGGTGGCAGGCCGCCATTGTCGACCGCTCCCGCCGGCGCTTGTTCCGTGGTGGGCAGGGCGCGGATCGCCCGCCACAGGTCCTCGCCCTGCCAGGAATGGCCGCTCTCGCTGTACAGCGCGCCGTTGAGGCCATCCAGGGCGTCGGACAGCGGTACGAAGCGGGCCGCCATGTCGGCCAGGGTATCGGGTTGCTGACGGGCCCAGGCGTCCAGGGCCTGGCGGGTCGCCTGGGGATCGTTGGCCAGGCAGGCGCGGCGCAGCTCGTCGAGCAGGCTGCGGCTGCTCGGGCCGTTGGCCGCGGCGCGGATCACCGCCGGCAGCTGGCGGGCGCGCCACCAGAGGCCGAAGCCGAGCAGGGTGGTCAGGGCCAGCACGGCGGTAGCCAGTTGCCAGGGCCAGAGCGTCGGCTCCAGGCGTTCGCCGAGCGGCAGCGCCGCCGCCGGCGGCTCCGCCTCGGCCTGCGGCGCGGCGGCCACTTCCAGGGTGCGCGGTGGCAGGCTGGTGCGCTCCAGGCGGTCTTCGCGGGTGTTCCACCAGACCACTTCGAGCGCCGGCAACTCGATGCGCCCGGCCTGCTCGGGCACCAGCGCCTCGCGCTCCTCGCGACTGCCGATGAGGCCCTGGTCGGTGCTCTGGTCGGCCAGCTGCGGTTGGTCCGGGTAGCGCCGCAGGCCTTGCACGTCGGGCAGCGGCAACGGCGGAAGCTGGGTGCCGGAAAGCCCCTCGACCTTCAGCAGCACGTTGCGCGTCAGCGATTCGCCGACCTGTGCCTGCTCCGGCTGCGGGCTCCAGCTTTCGCTGATGCTCAGCGCGCGGGCCGGCATCCAGGGCGCGTCGGCCGGATAGTCGGCGGGCTTGGGCCGGACCTGTAGCGGGATGCTCGGCGAAGTCACCCGCATCTGCCGGCCGGGGCGCGGGCCGAAGGGGTTGTAGTCGTCGCTGCCACGGTCGACCAGGGTCGCACTGAAGGCTTGCGCAGGAATCTCCAGGGTGCCGCTCTTCTGCGGGAAGATCGCGTAGCGCACCTCGATCACGCCGTGGCGGATGCCGTTGATCTCCTTCTCGTAGGTGCGCGCCTCGCCGAGCTGTTCGACCTTCGCGTCGTTCATCGCCAGCGGGGTCAGGCTGCTGTCGTCGTATAGCGACACCGAGTGGTAGATGCGCAGGGTGAGGATCGCCTGGGCCTGCACGTAGACTGTCTCCTGGTCGACGCTGGCATCGATGAAGACCGGCGCCAGCTTGCTGCTCTTGGCGCGGTCGCGCGCCTCCAGTACGTGCAGCCTGATCGGCTGGGTGCTGCTGGCGCCGAGGCTGATCGGCGGGATCGCCACGTAGCCGCTCTGCTTCGGCAGGAGGGTGACGATCCAGCGGGTGGTGGCCTGGGCCCGGCCGTTCTGCGTGGCGAGACGGTTGACCTGGCGCGTGCCGAGGACCTCGAAGAGGGCGTCCAGCGGGCTCAGGTCGGGTTTGCCGAAGAGGGTCGGGTCGTCCGATTCCAGCGTCAGTTCGACGCTTTCCCCTTCGGTCAGGCGGGCGCGGTCGACGCTGGCGCTGAAGCTGGCATGGGCGGAAACGCAGAGGAGCGCGAGAAGCAGGCTGCAGAACAGGCGGATCATGGCGTGGCTTCCTGGCGTTGCTGCTGTTGGTACCAGAACTTGCGCCGCAGCAATTCGGCGGGATCGTCGGGAATCTGTCGCAGCCATTGCTCGAGGGCCTGGCGACGTTCGTCGTCGAGTCCGTCGTCGGCTTCCTCGTCGCCCGTCCGCTCGTCCTCGGCGTTGGGCTGCGGCTGCGCTTGGCCGGGTGCTCCGGCGGTCTTCTCGCCTTCGTCTTCCGGCAGGCTGGTCGAGGGCGCCGCGGCCTGGGCCTTCTGCGCATCGACGGTCGCCGCGTCGCGCGGCGGCCGCTGGCTGCTTCCGGATGGCGGGCTCTGCTGGCTCGCTTCCTGGCGCTGTTCCTTGTTCTCGCCGGCCTGCTGCTGCGCCGCCTGTTCCTGGCGTTGGCGCAGCAGTTCCTCGACCAGGGCCTTGTTGCGTTGCGCGGCGACCAGTTGCGGCTGGCGCTCCAGGGCTTGTTCGTAGGCGTCGACGGCGGCTTCCAGTTCGCCCTGGCGGGCCAGGGCGTTGCCACGGTTGTAGTGATCGTCGGCCTGGTCGCCTTGGGCGAAGGCCTGGGCCGCGGCGGCGTAGTCGCGGGCCTGGTAGAGCGACAGGCCTTTCCAGCGGAAGTCCTCGAAGCGCTTCGCCGCCTCGTCCGCCTGGCCCCGTTGCAACAGGCGCTGGCCTTGCTGGTCCGGACGCAGCCAGAGGTCTTCGAACTGGAAGGCCATGGCCGGTTGCGGCAGGCTCAGCATCAACAGCGGCAGGCAGAACAGCCAGCCGCGCCGTCCGGCACAGGCGGCCAGCAGGAGCAGCGGCAGGAGCAGCCAGTAACCCTGGTCGGCCCAGCGCTGCAGGCGCAGCAGGGCGTTCTCGCGATCTTCCTCCAGCGTGCCGCCGCGGGCCAGCAGGCCGAGGCTGTCGAGGTCGCGGTCGTTCGGCCGCAGGCGCTGGTAGCCGGCGCCGATCTCCGCGGCGAAGCGGCGCAGCCCGCTTTCGTCGAGCCTGGGCAGGAGGATGCCGCCCTGGTCGTCCTTGAGGAAGCTGCCATCCTCCTGCTGCACCGGAGCGCCCTTCGGCGTGCCGACGCCGAGCACGGCGAGGCGCGCCGCCCGGTGCTCGAGGGCGCTGCGGATGCCCTGGCGCTCGGGTTCGCTCAGCTCGCTGGTCAGCAGCAGCAGGCGGCCGCGGCCCTGGGCGCCCTGTTCCAGCAGGTCGAGGGCCTGGCGCACGGCGAGGTCGGCGCGCTGGCCGGGCTCGGGCATGATCGAAGGTTTCAGGGCGTCGAGCAGGTTGCGCGCGGTGAGCTGGTCGTCCGACAGCGGCACCAGGGTATGCGCGCTGCCGGCGTAGACGACGATCGCGGTCTGCGCGTCGTTGCGCGTGCGAAGCAGGTCGAGCAGCTTGCGCCGGGCCTGCTCCAGGCGGGTCGGCGACAGGTCGCCGGCAAGCATCCCGGGAGTCAGCTGGAGGATCGCCACCAGCGGGTCGCTACGCTTCATCGAGGGCTGTTCCAGTTGCTGCCAACTGGGCCCGAGCAAGGCCAGCAGGGCCAGCAGCCAGGCGATGCCGAGGCAGATCCAGGGCATGCGGTTCTGCCGCCCGGCGCCGCCGACCAGCAGCCAGGGCTGGAAGGCCGTCGGCAACAGCAACTGCCAGCGTCCGGCACGACGCTGGCGATGCAGCAGCTTCCACAGCAACCAGCCAAGCAGCGGCGCCAGCAGCAGCCAGTAGGGGCGCAGCCAGTGCGGCCAGGCGTCCAGCAACAGGTTCATGGTTGCCTCCCGGAACGGCGGCGCGGCCAGGTCCGGTTTTCCCGTGGCCAGAGTTCCAGCGCCACCAGCAGCACACTCAGGCCGAGGGCGGCGGCCAGCGGCCAACTGTACAGCGCCAGGGCCGGGCGCGCCCGGGTAGTCTGCTGGGCGACCGGTTCGAGGCGGTCGAGGGTCGCGGAAATGCTTTCCAGCTCGGCGCTGGATCGCGCGCGGAAGTATTCGCCGCCAGTGCTCTCGGCGATACCGCGCAGGGTCGGCTCGTCGAGATCGAGCCCCGGGTTGAAGCCGAACAGGCCGGGCACGCCGCCTTGCTGCGGGTCGGCGCCGATGCCGATGGTGTAGATCTTCACCTGTTGCTCGGCGGCCAGTTGCGCGGCGATCTGCGGGGCTATCTGTCCGCCGGTGTTGGCGCCGTCGGTGATCAGCACCAGCACCCGGCTTTCCGCAGGCCGCTGGCGCAGGCGCTTGACCGCCAGGCCGATGGCGTCGCCGATCGCGGTGTTCTTGCCGGCGATGCCGATCTGTGCCTCGTCCAGCCAGACCCGCACGGTGTGCCGGTCGAAGGTCAGCGGCGCCTGCAGGTAGGCCTGGCTGCCGAACAGGATCAGGCCGACGCGGTCGCCACGACGGTCTTCGATGAAGTCGCCGAAGAGTTTCTTGATCAGTTCCAGGCGGCTGATCTCGTCTTCCTGCCAGCGCATGTCGCGGTAGTCCATGGAGCCGGAGACATCCACCGCGAGCAGCAGGTCGCGGCCGCTGGCGGGTAGCGGCAGGGGGTCGCCGACCCACTGCGGGCGGGCCGCGGCGAGCAGCAGGAGGAACCAGAGCAGGGCGAAGCGCACCTGCTGCCGCCAGGCCGGCAGGCGTGCGCGGGCACGGCGTCCGGCGAGGCTTTCGAGTTCGTCGAGGAAGCTCACCTTGAGCGCCGCCTCGCCGCTGTCGGCGGCCGGCAGCACCAGGCGCAGCAGCCAGGGCAACGGGGCGAGGGCGAAGACCCAGGGCCAGGCGAACTCAAACATGCTTGCGAATCCAGGTGGCGACGGCGGCGTCGAGGCCGTCCACGGCCTTGTCGTCGAGGGTGCAGTCGGCGCGGTAGCCGCCTTCCACCAGGATCATCCAGCGGGTCAGGCCGGCGGCCGGGCAACGGTTGTCGAGGAACGCCAGCCAGGCGCGGCCGCTGAGGGCGTGGCTGCCGCTATCTGGCCAGCGCGCCCTGCAGACCCGCTTGAGCAGGCCGTTGATGGCTTGCAGCCAGGGTCCGGCGGAAGCCCTGCCGTAGGGCTTGGCAAGCGCCGCCAGTTCGGCCAGGGCCGCTTCGCGCAGCGGATCCAGCGGCGCTTCGCCGCGGGTGGCGATGGTGCGCCGCGGCAGGTGCCGGCGCAGTCGCCAGAGCCCCCAGCCGAGCAACGGCAGCAGGGCGGCCAGCAGCCACCAGCCGGGCGCTGGCGGCCACCAGCCGACGGGCGGGGGAGCGATCAGCGGTTCCAGCCGGTCGAGCGGATTCATGCGCGATACCCCGGCTGGTGTTGTTCCAGCAGGTCCCGCAACTGCTCCACCAGGTCTTCCTGGGTCGACAGCGGCAGCAGCGGCACGCCCAGTCGCTGGGCCAGCCGCTGCCAGCGCGCGCGGCGCGCCTCGGCCTGTTCGCGATAGGCCTGGCGCAGCTCGTCGGCGTGGGTGTCCAGTTCGAGGTCGGCGGCGCCTTCGCGGAAGCGCAGCAGTCCGGCGGCGGGAAGGGCATGGTCGAGCGGGTCGGACAGCGGCAGCAGCACCAGGTCGGTATGGCGTGCGATCAGGCTGAGTTGCTGCTCGGCGACGTCATTGAGTGTGCGCTCGTCGCACAGTACCAGGATCAGGCTGCCCGGGCGCAGCACTTCGCGGGCGCGGCGCAGGGCCAGGCCGAACAGTTCGCCAGGCCGCTCGGCCGGCGTCTCGCGCAGCTCGCGATTGGCCCGCAATAGCTGGTTGAACAGTTGCAGCAGGCTGTGCTTGCTGCGTCGCGGCTTGATTTCGTGGCAGTCGCGGTCGCTGAATACCAGGCCGCCGATACGGTCGTTGTGGGCCAGCGCCGACCAGCCGATGAAGGCCGCCGCGCGTGCCGCCAGCACCGCCTTGAAGCACAGGCCGGAGCCGAAGAACAGGCGCTGGCTCTGTTCGACCAGGACGAACACCGGTCGCTCGCGTTCCTCGTGGAACAGCTTGGTGTGCGGCTCGCGGGTGCGCGCGGTGACGCGCCAGTCGATGGTCCGTACGTCGTCGCCGGGCTGGTAGATGCGCACCTGGTCGAAGTCCACGCCGCGTCCGCGCAGGCGCGAGTGATGCAGGCCGACCAGCGGGCTGCGGCGGTTCTGCGAGGAGAACAGGCGCGCTTCGTGGAGCCGGTGGCGCATTTCCAGAAGCTCGTCGAGGCCCAGTTCGACCCCAGGGGCGGCGCTCAGCATGGCGGCGGCCTCAGGCCACGGCGACCACGTCGAGGATGCGCTGCACGACCCGGTCCTGGTCGATGCCGGCGGCTTCCGCCTCGAAGGTCAGGATCAGGCGATGGCGCAGCACGTCGAACAGCACCGCCTGGATGTCCTCGGGGCTGACGAAGTCGCGTCCGGCCAGCCAGGCGTGGGCGCGCGCGCAGCGGTCGAGGGCGATGGAGCCGCGCGGGCTGGCGCCGTAGGAGATCCATTCGGCGAGTTCCGCGTCGTGCTTGGCCGGGGTGCGGGTGGCCATGATCAGTTGCACCAGGTATTCCTCCACCGCGTCGGCCATGTACAGGCCGAGGATTTCCTGGCGCGCGGCGAAGATGGTTTCCTGGGTCACCCGGCGCTCCGGCCGGGCCTCGCCGTTCAGTGCCTCGCCACGCGCCTGCTGGAGGATGCGGCGTTCCACCGAGGCCTCCGGGTAGCCGATCTTGACGTGCATGAGGAAGCGGTCGAGCTGGGCTTCCGGCAACGGGTAGGTACCTTCCTGCTCGATCGGGTTCTGTGTCGCCATCACCAGGAACAGCTGTGGCAGGTCGTAGGTGCTGCGGCCGACCGAAACCTGGCGCTCGGCCATGGCTTCGAGCAGCGCCGACTGCACCTTGGCCGGGGCGCGGTTGATCTCGTCGGCCAGCACCAGGTGATGGAAGATCGGGCCTTGCTGGAACACGAAGGTGCCGGTCTCCGGACGGTAGATCTCGGTGCCGGTGATGTCGGCGGGGAGCAGGTCGGGAGTGAACTGGATACGGTGGAACTCGGCTTCGAGGCCTTCGGCGAGGTCCTTGATGGCCTTGGTCTTGGCCAGTCCCGGCGCGCCTTCCACCAGCAGGTGGCCGTCGGCTAGCAGCGCGATCAGCAGGCGGTCGACGAGTTTTTCCTGGCCGAGGATCTGGCTCGACAGGTAGCCCTTCAGTCCCTGCAGGGCGCTCTTGTGCTGCGTGCTTTCTGGCTCGTTGCTCATTGTCTGGACTACCGGTTCCAAGGCCTGCTGGGGTGTCGCTCGGTGGCGCACGGCGAGGCCGGCGCGGGCGGGCGGGGAGAAGGCTCCGCTCTGCGGCGGATGACGGCCCCCCGATCCCGCACATGTTAGCGCACGGCGACTGCCTAGCGTACTCTCCGACGCTCGTGCCGCGCCTATTCGTGAACCCGCGCGGGTATGCCGGTGAAAAGCCTCCGCCTCTCGCCGTGACCTGCCTCGCGAAGCGCGGCGGATCGACGCGCCCGGGGAACTTCGCCGGCTCAGGCGGGTCGGTTTCCGCGATGCGAACAGCGAATGGACAGAGCGTTTGTCAGGAGCGACATTGCCGGGGCTTGCCCGGCGCAAGGGGGAGGGCCGCGCCCGGCGTGGGTGGCGGCGCTGGGTCGGTGGGCTGCTGTTGCTGCTCGGCGCGCTCGCCAGCGGATGTTCGAACGCGCCGCGCAACGCCGCCGGCGAGGACACCAGCCAGGGTTCGATGCGCGCTGGCGAATTCCTCCAGACCGATGCCGATCGCATGGCCACCCTGGCCATGCGCGACAACCTGCAAAGCCTCTACCAGTTGCTCTGGAAGCTGTACAAGCGCAATCCCGCCGAATGGAAGAAGACCGGCCTGCCGAGCCAGGCCGACGCCGAGCTGGCGATCCGCCGGGCCATCGAGCAGAACCGCGAACTCAGCGACCTGGGCGGCCGCCGCGACATCGCCGCACTGTCCTACTCCCTCGATCCGGCGTTCAAGGGCGACCGCGTCGGTGCCTTCATATACTCCCTGGCCAGCATGCTGATCACCGCCCATGGCGGGCGCACCGAGTTCTACGTCTACCAGGGGATCGACGCGCAGTACGTCTACAACGCCGCGCGCAACGTCGAGGTCGCCACCTGGATGCTGGCTACCCGCAAGGACGACAAGGGTGCCCCGTTGCTGCTTTCCAACGCCCTCACCGACGACGCCAGCAACCTCAGCTACGCCCGCGAGTTCGCCAAGATCGTCGCGCGCCTGGACCTGCTCGCCGAGGTGCTCGGCGAACGCTACCGGCGGATCAGCGTGAACTACGCCCAGGGACTGCTGTTCATGCATTTCCTGCCGGTGCAGTGAGCCGATGCTCCCGGGGTGAACGAATATGTCGCAGCACGGTAAGTGTTTTGCCTTGCCGGCTCGTTAAGCTCTGTCGGATATGACCGGCGGGTCGCTCGCCGAAAAGGGCGGTTCCCGGTCAGCCTTTGCTGTGCGCCTGCCTGCCTGGATTAATGCTCAGCTTCTGCTGAACTTCATGGACGCAGCGAGGGTCGGTCCGAAGGTGCGTTGCTCGCGACCTTTCCCGCGAACCGCTCGCCTCCATGAAATAACAAGCCAAGCGGAGTACAACCATGGCGTTCTTCACCGCGGCCAGCAAAGCCGATTTCCAGCATCAACTGCAGACGGCACTGGCGCAGCACCTCGGCGACAAGGCGTTACCACAAGTCACGCTGTTCGCCGAACAGTTCTTCAGCCTGATCTCCCTCGATGAACTGACCCAGCGTCGGCTTTCCGACCTGGTCGGTTGCACCCTTTCCGCCTGGCGCCTGCTGGAGCGCTTCGACCGCGACCAGCCCGAAGTCCGCGTATACAACCCCGACTACGAGAAGCACGGCTGGCAATCCACCCACACCGCGGTGGAAGTGCTGCACCCGGACCTGCCGTTCCTGGTCGACTCGGTGCGCATGGAACTGAACCGCCGCGGCTACAGCATCCATACCCTGCAGACCAACGTCCTCAGCGTGCGCCGCTCGGCCAAGGGCGAGCTGAAGGAAATCCTGCCCAAGGGCACCCAGGGCAAGGACGTCAGCCAGGAATCGCTGATGTACCTGGAGATCGACCGCTGTGCCCACGCCGGCGAACTGCGGGCGCTGGAGAAGGCCCTCCTGGAGGTGCTCGGCGAAGTGCGCGTGACCGTCGCCGACTTCGAACCGATGAAGGCCAAGGCCCTCGAACTGCTGGCCTGGCTCGGCAAGGCCAAACTGAAGGTGCCGGCGGAGGAGCTGAAGGAAGTGCGCAGCTATCTCGAATGGCTGCTGGACAACCACTTCACCTTCCTCGGCTACGAGGAATTCAGCGTCGCCGACGAGGCCGACGGCGGGCGCATGGTCTACGACGAGAAATCCTTCCTCGGCCTGACCCGTCTGCTGCGTGCCGGCCTGAGCAAGGATGACCTGCACATCGAGGACTATGCCGTCGCCTACCTGCGCGAACCGGTCCTGCTGTCCTTCGCCAAGGCTGCCCATCCGAGCCGTGTGCACCGCCCGGCCTACCCGGACTACGTGTCGATCCGCGAGCTGGACGGCAAGGGCCGGGTGATCCGCGAGTGCCGCTTCATGGGCCTGTTCACCTCCTCGGTGTACAACGAGAGCGTCAACGACATCCCCTTCATCCGCGGCAAGGTCGCCGAAGTGATGCGGCGCTCCGGTTTCGACACCAAGGCCCACCTCGGCAAGGAACTGGCCCAGGTGCTGGAAGTACTGCCGCGCGACGACCTGTTCCAGACCCCGGTGGACGAGCTGTTCAGCACCGCCCTGGCGATCGTCCGCATCCAGGAGCGCAACAAGATCCGCGTGTTCCTGCGCAAGGACCCCTACGGTCGCTTCTGCTACTGCCTGGCCTACGTGCCGCGCGACGTGTATTCCACCGAGACGCGCCTGAAGATCCAGCAGGTCCTGATGGAGCGCCTGCAGGCCAGCGACTGCGAGTTCTGGACCTTCTTCTCCGAGTCGGTGCTGGCCCGCGTGCAGTTCATCCTCCGCGTCGACCCGAAGTCGCGCATCGACATCGACCCGGCGCGCCTGGAGGAAGAAGTGATCCAGGCCTGCCGTTCCTGGCAGGACGACTACAGCAGCCTGGTGGTGGAAAACCTCGGCGAGGCCAAGGGCACCAACGTCCTGGCCGACTTCCCGAAAGGCTTCCCGGCCGGCTACCGCGAGCGCTTCGCCCCGCACTTCGCGGTGGTCGACCTGCAGCACCTGCTCAGCCTCTCCGAGCAGCGCCCGCTGGTGATGAGCTTCTACCAGCCGCTGGCGCAGGGCGAGCAGCAACTGCACTGCAAGCTGTACCACGCCGACACCCCGCTGGCCCTGTCCGACGTCCTGCCGATCCTGGAGAACCTCGGCCTGCGCGTGCTCGGCGAATTCCCCTACCGCCTGCGCCACCAGAACGGCCGCGAATACTGGATCCACGACTTCGCCTTCACCTACGCCGAAGGGCTGGACGTGGACATCCAGCAGCTCAACGAGATCCTCCAGGACGCCTTCGTCCACATCGTCAGCGGCGACGCCGAGAACGACGCCTTCAACCGCCTGGTGCTGACCGCCAACCTGCCGTGGCGCGACGTCGCCCTGCTGCGTGCCTACGCGCGTTACCTGAAGCAGATCCGCCTGGGCTTCGACCTCGGCTACATCGCCAGTGCGCTGAATGCCCACACCGACATCGCCCGCGAGCTGGTGCGGCTGTTCAAGACCCGCTTCTACCTGGCGCGCAAACTCACCGCGGAAGACCTGGAAGACAAGCAACAGAAGCTGGAGCAGGCGATCCTCGGTGCCCTCGACGAAGTCCAGGTGCTCAACGAGGACCGCATCCTGCGGCGCTACCTCGACCTGATCAAGGCGACCCTGCGGACCAACTTCTACCAGCCCGACGGCAACGGCCAGAACAAGAGCTACTTCAGCTTCAAGTTCAACCCGAAGGCCATTCCGGAGCTGCCCAGGCCGGTGCCCAAGTACGAGATCTTCGTCTACTCGCCGCGCGTCGAGGGCGTGCACCTGCGCGGCGGCAAGGTGGCTCGCGGCGGCTTGCGCTGGTCGGACCGCGAGGAAGACTTCCGCACCGAGGTGCTCGGCCTGGTCAAGGCCCAGCAGGTGAAGAACGCGGTGATCGTGCCGGTCGGCGCCAAGGGCGGCTTCGTCCCGCGCCGCCTGCCGCTTGGCGGTAGCCGCGACGAGATCCAGGCCGAGGCGATCGCCTGCTACCGGATCTTCATTTCCGGCCTGCTCGATATCACCGACAACCTCAAGGAAGGCGAAGTGGTGCCGCCGGCCAACGTGGTCCGCCACGACGAGGACGATCCCTACCTGGTGGTCGCCGCGGACAAGGGCACGGCGACCTTCTCCGACATCGCCAACGGCATCGCCGCCGAGTACGGCTTCTGGCTCGGCGACGCCTTCGCCTCGGGCGGCTCCGCCGGCTACGACCACAAGGGCATGGGGATTACCGCCAAGGGCGCCTGGGTCAGCGTGCAACGGCACTTCCGCGAGCGCGGCATCGACGTGCAGAAGGACAACATCAGCGTCATCGGCATCGGCGACATGGCCGGCGACGTGTTCGGCAACGGCCTGCTGATGTCGGACAAGCTGCAACTGGTGGCCGCCTTCAACCACATGCATATCTTCATCGACCCGAACCCGGACGCCGCCAGCAGCTTCGTCGAGCGCCAGCGCCTGTTCAACCTGCCGCGTTCGAGCTGGGCCGACTACGACGCCAAGCTGATCTCCGCCGGCGGCGGGATCTTCCTGCGCAGCGCCAAGAGCATCGCCATCACCCCGGAAATGAAGGCGCGCTTCGACATCCAGGCCGACAGGCTGGCGCCCACCGAGCTGATCCATGCGCTGCTCAAGGCGCCGGTCGACCTGCTCTGGAACGGCGGGATCGGTACCTACGTGAAGTCGAGCAAGGAAACCCACGCCGATGTCGGCGACAAGGCCAACGATGGTCTGCGCGTCGACGGCCGCGAGCTGCGCGCGAAGGTGGTGGGCGAGGGCGGCAACCTGGGCATGACCCAACTGGCGCGGGTCGAGTTCGGCCTGCACGGCGGTGCCAACAACACCGACTTCATCGACAACGCCGGTGGCGTGGACTGCTCCGACCATGAGGTCAACATCAAGATCCTGCTCAACGAAGTGGTGCAGGCCGGCGACATGACCGAGAAGCAGCGCAACGCGCTGCTGGTGAAGATGACCGACGCGGTCGGCGCCCTGGTGCTGGGCAACAACTACAAGCAGACCCAGGCGCTGTCCCTGGCGCAACGTCGCGCCCGCGAGCGGATCGCCGAGTACAAGCGGCTGATGGGCGACCTCGAGGCGCGTGGCAAGCTCGATCGCGCCCTGGAGTTCCTGCCTTCCGACGAGGAGCTGGCGGAACGCATCAGTGCCGGCCAGGGGCTGACCCGCGCCGAGCTGTCGGTGCTGATCTCCTACAGCAAGATCGACCTCAAGGAATCGCTGCTGAAATCGCTGGTGCCGGACGACGACTACCTGACCCGCGACATGGATACCGCCTTCCCGGCATTGCTGGCGGAGAAGTTCGGCGACGCCATGCGCCGCCATCGCCTGAAGCGCGAGATCGTCAGCACGCAGATCGCCAACGACCTGGTCAACCACATGGGCATCACCTTCGTGCAGCGCCTGAAGGAGTCCACCGGCATGAGCGCGGCCAACGTCGCCGGGGCCTACGTGATCGTCCGCGACGTGTTCCACCTGCCGCACTGGTTCCGCCAGATCGAGAACCTCGACTACCAGGTGCCCGCTGATATCCAGCTGACCCTGATGGACGAACTGATGCGTCTCGGTCGCCGCGCCACCCGCTGGTTCCTCCGCAGCCGCCGCAACGAGCTGGACGCGGCGCGCGACGTGGCCCACTTCGGCCCGCGCATCGCCGCCCTCGGCCTGAAGCTCAACGAGCTGCTCGAAGGGCCGACCCGCGAGCTGTGGCAGGCGCGCTACCAGACCTACGTCGACGCTGGCGTGCCGGAACTGCTGGCACGCATGGTGGCCGGTACCAGCCACTTGTACACGCTGCTGCCGATCATCGAGGCGTCCGACGTGACCGGCCAGGACACCGCGGAAGTGGCCAAGGCCTATTTCGCCGTGGGCAGCGCGCTGGACCTGACCTGGTACCTGCAACAGATCACCAACCTGCCGGTGGAGAACAACTGGCAGGCGCTGGCCCGCGAGGCGTTCCGCGACGACCTCGACTGGCAGCAGCGGGCGATCACCGTCTCGGTGTTGCAGATGCAGGACGGACCGAAGGAGGTCGAGGCTCGCGTCGGCCTGTGGCTGGAACAGCACCTGCCGCTGGTCGAGCGCTGGCGGGCGATGCTGGTCGAACTGCGTGCCGCGTCGGGTACCGACTACGCCATGTACGCCGTGGCCAACCGCGAGCTGATGGACCTGGCGCAGAGCAGCCAGCACGGTGTCTGCATCCCCTGATGCGAGCGGCCTGACGGCAAGCAAGAGCCCCGCCCTAGTGCGGGGCTCTTTCATTTCAGCTGTCGTGCCGTCGGTCGGGTCCCATGGCGGGCGGCGTTGGATGTGTTATTTTGCTATGAAAATATAGCTATGATTATGTAGATAAATATGCCCACCAACCAGGATCTCCAACTGGCAGCGCATCTGCGCAGCCAGGTCACCACCCTGACCCGCCGCCTGCGTCGCGAGGCGCAGGCCGATCCGGTGCAATTCTCGCAACTGGTCGTGCTTGGCGCGATCGACCGCCTTGGCGGCGACGTCACACCTTCCGAGCTGGCCGCCGCCGAGCGGATGCGCTCGTCGAATCTGGCCGCGCTGCTGCGCGAACTGGAACGCGGAGGGCTGATCGTCCGTCACGCCGATCCGCAAGATGGGCGCAGAACCCGCGTGTCGCTGAGCTCGGAGGGCCGGCGAAATCTCTACGGCAACCGCGCCAAGCGCGAAGAATGGCTGGTGCGTGCCATGCACGCCTGTCTCGACGAGAGCGAGCGCGCCCTGCTGGCGGCGGCCGGTCCGTTGCTGACACGCCTCGCGCAATTCGAGGAGCCCTGAATCCAGGGCTTTGGGTTCCGGCAGATGGAAGAGGAGTTCCCGATGAACACAGCACTGATCGGTCTCGACTACATCGTCGATATCATGCATCCCGACGGTAGGATTGCCCGCTGTGCAGAACAGGCCGCCTTGCGTGGCGTGGTCGCGCGTTTCAACCGCGCTCTCGCCGTCGCCGAGCAGCGTGGCTGGCTGCGGATCGCGGTGAGGGTGGGCTTCGAGCCCGGCTATCCGGACCTGCCGGAACATTCGCCGATCTTCGCTGCCGCGCAGGCACTCGGCGCTCTCGACCTCTGCGGGCGCGGTTGCGCATTTCATCCTGACCTGAAGCGGGATGCCGTGCAGATGGAAGTGCTCAAGCCGCGCATCAGCGCCTTCTATGCCACGCGCCTGGAGGCCGTGTTGCGGGCGAGGCGGATCGAGCGACTGGTGCTCGCCGGTGTCAGTACGACCTGGGCTGTGCAGGCCGCCGCGCGCGATGCGCACGATCGCGACTACCAAGTGCTGGTGTTGGAGGAGGCCTGCGCGGCGGCCAGCGACGAGGAGCACCGGCGCTCCATCGAGGTCCTGGGCGGCATCGCGCGGATCGTCACGCTCGACCAGTTGGCAGCGCTCTAGGCGGCGCGTCGTGTGTGCGCCTCGCTGACACGCCTGTTCGACGGCCGCGCCATGGGGCGCGCGCTCGCCGTGTCGCTGCCGCTGTTCGTGCTCTACAGCGCCAGCGGCGATGCCAACTGGCTGCTGGCGAATATCGCGACGATCTCCGTGGCGGTCGTCGTCGAGCGGGTCGGTAGCGCACCGCTCGCGGCGCTCGGCCAGGGGGTGGCGATCATCCTCGGCTTTCTCGGCCTGTCGTTCGCGCTCGCCTGGGGAGCGGCGTTTGCCATCGCTTGCGCAGCGCTCGCCGCTGCTGCTGTCGCGCTATCCGGCCTGGATACGCGCTTGCGCACGCTGGGCAATTTCGTCTTTATTCCTGTGCTCTATCTGGCCTGCGAGGTTGCCGCGACGCACCGCGCTGCGCTGTCCCTGGTGCCGTATCTCGTCGTCGCGACGCTACCATCGGTGGCGCTCGCCGGTGTCGATACCTTGCGCCACGCAGCGCTCGCACGCCGTTACGGCACCCTGCTGCGCTGGCGTGGGGCGCACTTGACGGGCCACGCGGCCGCGCATGACGAGCTGCTCCAGGCTGTGTTGGCGGTCACACTCGCCGTAGCCTGCAGCGCGACCTTGGTGGCGTGGCGGCACATCGAATACGGCCAGTGGGCGATCTGGTCGTCCGCCAGCGTGGTTACCGGCAATGCCGCCAGCGCGCACCTGAAGCTGCGCGATCGCGGGCTTGGCGCGCTGCTCGGCGTACCGCTCGGCCTCGCGGTAGGGGCCGCTCTACCGCATGTTCTATTGGTCCACACCTTGGCGACTCTTGCCTCGGTCCTCACCCTCGTCGGATTCCGTCACTACGCGACAGGTTTTGCCGCGCGTTGCGCGTGCATCGCCTGCGCCTCCTGGGCGATTCAGCAGTCGCCCCTGGTCGCCTCGCTGCGGGTCGCCGAAGTACTGGCGGGTGGGGCGATAGGCGTCGCCTCGGTGTGGCTGGTGCGGTTCCTCGCACGCAACTGAAGGCGGTGCGACCGCACGCGCGTGCGCCAAATGCCCGGCGCCTTTCGTTGGCCGGAAAAGACAACCTGTTTCACGGATTTAATAAACATTTAGTTATTAGCGAGCGGCGTCTACCGAACCGATGGCTCTATACGAAGTGACTTCCGGGGGCTTCCGGAGGGCCGTCGACTTTCCTGATGAAGTGCGTGAAACCTGGGCTTTCCACTTTGCCACAGCGGTGTCTCGGAAAGCGCGGAGTTGACCTGCAAAGCGTCACGGGCAGGCAAAAGGACACCATGGCGTCATGTATGTGCCTAAAAATTGACAGTTTCCGCTTAAAAATTTAGCAATTAGCATATTTAGTCATTAGATTGACGTTAATCGCCTGCGGCTGCTTTGGCTGTGCCCGCACTGTCAGGGATTCGACGTTGCCACCGGAAACCGCATCCATGCTTCCGACCTGCCGCTTCGGTCGGTATCGACCCTGCCGCGTAGGCTGGGCATGCGGTTCAGCAAGAAAGGAATCGCCGTGCTGCGTCTGCCGTCCCGCCGTAACATCCTTCGACCCATCGAGTGCCCGCTCGCCTGGCTTGCCGGCCTGGCGCTGGCGCTTTGTGCCGGCACTGCCGCAGGGGATGCCGGCGGGCCGTCCAGCGTGGCGTTCTGGTACGCCGAGCGGCCGCCGCTGGCCGAGCTTTCCCAGTTCGACTGGGTGGTGCTCGAAGCGGCGCACCTCAAGCCGGCCGATGTCGGGTATCTGAAAGAGCAGGGCAGCACGCCCTTCGCCTATCTGTCGGTCGGCGAGTTCGACGGCGACGCCGCCGCCATCGCCGACAGCGGCCTGGCCCGGGGCAAGAGCGCGGTCCGCAACCAAGCCTGGAACAGCCAGGTAATGGACCTCGCCGCGCCGAGTTGGCGGGCGCACCTGCTCAAGCGCGCCGCGGAGCTGCGCAAACAGGGCTACGCCGGCCTGTTCCTCGATACCCTGGACAGCTTCCAGCTACAGGCCGAGGAGCGCCGCGAGGGCCAGCGCCGGGCGCTGGCCAGTTTCCTCGCCCAGCTGCATCGCCAGGAGCCGGGCCTCAAGCTGTTTTTCAATCGCGGTTTCGAAGTGCTGCCGGAGTTGCCCGGCGTCGCGTCGGCGGTGGCCGTGGAGTCGATCCATGCCGGTTGGGACGCCGCTGCCGGGCAATACCGCGAGGTGCCCCAGGACGATCGCGATTGGCTGAAGGGCCACCTGGATGCCCTGCGCGCCCAGGGCATGCCCATCGTCGCCATCGACTACCTGCCGCCGGAGCGGCGTGACGAGGCGCGCACGCTCGCTGCGCGCCTGCGTAGCGAAGGCTACGTGCCGTTCGTCAGCACCCCGGCGCTGGACTACCTGGGGGTGAGCGACGTCGAGGTGCAACCGCGGCGCATCGCGCTGCTCTACGATCCGCGCGAGGGCGACCTGACCCTGAGCCCCGGTCACGTCTACCTCGGCGGCCTGCTCGAATACCTCGGTTATCGGGTCGACTACCTGCCCACCGACCAGCCACTGCCCGAACGTCCGCTGAGCGGTCTCTACGCCGGGGTGGTGACCTGGATGACCAGTGGACCGCCGCTGGCCAGCGACGCCTTCGACAACTGGATCGCTGCACGTCTCGACGAAAAGGTGCCGGTGGCGTTCCTCGCCGGCCTGCCCACAGAGAACGACGGCCTGTTGCAGCGCCTGGGTATTCGCCGACTGTCGCAGAAACTCAAGGTCAAGCCGAGTACCGAGACCCACGACCAGGCGCTGCTTGGTTCCTTCGAAGCGCCGCTGGTGATCCGGATCCGCGACCTGCCGGCGCTCACCGTACTCGATCCGGGGCGGGTGACCCCGGCGCTCAAGCTCAAGGGCGACGGCAAGGAGTACGTGCCGGTGGCGACCGCCGACTGGGGGGGCTTCGCCCTGGCGCCCTATGTGCTGGAGGAGGGTAGCGAGCACCGGCGCTGGATCCTCGATCCGTTCGCCTTCCTGCGCAAGGCCTTGCGTCTTGTGCCGCTGCTGAGTCCCGACGCGACCACCGAGAATGGCCGGCGCATCGCCACCGTGCACATCGATGGCGACGGCTTCGTCTCCCGTGCCGAGGTGCCCGGCAGTCCCTATGCCGGCCAGCAGGTGCTGGAGGACTTCATCAAGCCCTATCCGTTCCTCACCTCGGTCTCGGTGATCGAAGGCGAGGTCGGGCCGAAGGGCATGTACCCGCACCTGGCCAGGGAACTGGAGCCGATCGCCCGGCGCATCTTCGCCGACGACAAGGTGGAGGTCGCCAGCCATACCTTCAGCCATCCGTTCTTCTGGCAGCCGCAACTGGCCGAGCAGGGCGAGAACTTCGAGGCCCAGTATGGCTACAAGATGGCCATCCCGGGCTACGACAAGGTCGACTTCGTACGCGAGGTGATCGGCGCCCGCGACTACATCGAGCAGCGCCTGACCACCCCGCGGAAGCCGGTCAAGATGATCTTCTGGTCCGGCGACGCGCTGCCCGACGCCGCCACCATCAAGCTCGCCTACGACGCCGGGCTGATGAACGTCAACGGCGGCAATACCGCGCTGACCCGGGCCTTTCCCTCGCTGACCGGACTCTATCCGCTGATCCGGCCCACCCGCGGCGGCGTGCAGTACTACGCGCCGATCATCAACGAGAACGTCTACACCAATCTCTGGCAGGGGCCGTACTACGGCTTCCGCGGCGTCATCGATACCTTCGCCCTGACCGACAGCCCGCGCCGCCTGCGCGGCCTGCACCTGTACTACCACTTCTATTCGGGGACCAAGCAGGCCTCGATCCGCACCATGCACCAGATCTACGCGGCGATGCAGGCGGAGCGTCCGTTGTCGCTGTGGATGAGCGACTACATCCCGCGCCTGGAAGGCCTGCATCGCGCCAGCCTGGCCAAGCGTGCCGATGGCAGCTGGCAGTTGCGCGGCTTCGCCGCCTTGCGCACGGTGCGCCTGGACCCGGCGCTGGGTTGGCCGGACCTCGCTCGCTCCACGGGAGTCGCGGGCGTGCGCGACCTGCCCCAGGGGCGCTATGTGCACCTGAGTGCGGCGAATGCGCGCCTGGTCCTGCGCGACAGCCGCGATCCGCGGCCGGCGCTGGAGGAGGCCAACCTGCCGCTGAAGCACTGGCGCTACCGCGACGATGGCCGCGTCGAGTTCGCCTTCGCCGGGCACCTGCCATTACGCCTGGTGGTGCGCGCGGCGGGCGATTGCCGGCTGAGTGCGGCCGGCAAGGCCTTCCCGGGAAAGGCCGGCAACGGCCTGTGGACGTTCGAGTTGCCGATGGAGCAGGTGCGCGATGGCCAACTCGTCTGCCGCTGACAAGCATCCCCAGGCGCGCCTGCTGAATCCCTGGGCCCTGCTGCCGGTCGCTCTCGGGGTGGCGCTGGTGCTGTGGCTGACCTTCAACAGCGAAGAAGTATTCATGCCCAGCGGCGATGGCGAGCCCGACGCGGTCTCGGTGAACTACGCCGAACTGCTGTTGCAGGCGCACCCGGAGAACGACGCGCTGCGCCTGACCCTGATCGACCTGCTGGTCAAGCTCGGCGACTTCGAGCAGGCGCGTCATCACCTCGCCCGTCTGCGCGGCAAGGACCGCCTGGCAACGCCGTTCTACGAGGTGGAACTGGACATCCTTGGCGCCCTGGCCAGGCCCGAGGGCATGGATGAGGAGCAGACGCGCCGATTGCTGGAGCGCCTGCGCAAGATCGAGCATGTTTCGTTGAACGACGCCATGCTCGAACGACTTGCCCGTCATGCCCTGGCCCTGGACGCGCCGGACCTGGCGGCGCGGACCTTTGCCGAACTGGCCGGCCGCGACCCGCAGGGCCGGCAGCGCTGGCTGGACGAGGCGGCGCGCTGGTACCTGGCTTCCGGCGAGCCGCTGCCGGCGGCGGACATCCAGCGGCAACTGGCCGAAGCGCAAACCGAGTCGGCGAAGCGCCTGGCCTATCTGCGCCAGGCCTTCGCCAGCCTGCTCGCTGGCGAGCGCGGCGAACAGGCGGCGTTGTTGCTGGACGAGCGGCTGGACGCCTTGCCGGAGGATGAATCGACCCTGGCCTGGCTCGCCGAGGGCGTACGCGCCGCCGAAGGCAGCCAGCGCTACGACCTGGCCGAACGCTTCATCCGGCGCTGGCGCGAATTGCGCCCCGAGGACCATGAGGCGCTGGCCGCCGACCTGCGCCTGAACATGGCCGCCGGGCGGGTCGAGCGGGCCTGGGAGGTCGGCCGGGAGCTGCTGGCCCTGCGCCCGGAGGACAGGACGCTGCTGGCCGATCTCGCGCGCCTTGGCGAATGGACCGGCAACGGCCCGCAGGCCCTGGGCCTGTGGAAGCAACTGCTGGCCGGCGCCGATGACCCGGCCCTGCGCGAGCATGCCTGGCGCCTGTCGCTGCAGATGTTCGATTTCGACAGCGCCATCGAGCTGCTGGCGCCCATCGGTGCGCAGCGACAGATGACCGACGAGGAACTCGATGCGCTGGTCTACAGCCATGAAACCCGCGGCACGCCGGAAGAGGGCGAGGCATGGCTGCGCGGCTACGTGCAGCGTTATCCGAAACAGCGCCTGGCCTGGCAGCGCTTGCAACAGATTCTCGAACACACCCAGCAGTTGCAGGAAGAGACCGGGGTCTGGGCGCGGATGGCCCGGCATTTCCCGCTGAGTGTCAAGGAACGCATGCAGTGGGCGGAAACCCACTGGAACCTGTTCGATCCGCGCCAGGCCTGGAAGGTCCTCGCCGGCGTGGATACCCGCGCGATCCGCGAGCCGGAGTTCTGGCGCCTGCGCGCGGCGCTGGCCTGGGCCCTGGAGCAGGACGACGATGCCCGCGCCGCCTACGAGCGCATGCTGGCCCTGGACATCCGCCTGAACAGCAGCGACGAGGACCAGTTGATCGCCCTGTACCGGGACAGCAATCCGAAGCAGGCCTTGCAGGTGCTTATCGGCAGTTGGCAGCGCAGCCGCGATCCGCGGCGCCTGGCCAGCGCCCTGCAACTGGCGGAGAACCTCCACGACTGGCCGGCCCTGAAGAGCCTGCTGGCCGAGGCCGAAGGCCTGCCGGAAGCGCAGGGCAGCCCCTATTACTGGGTGGCCAGGGCGCGGCTGGCGGAACAGGAAGGCCATGGCGACGTCGCCGAGCGTCTGTACCGGGAAGCCCTGGTGCGTTTCCCCGGCGAGAACCTGGTGCGCGAACGCCTGCTCTGGTTCTACATCGACCGTGGCCGTCGCGACAGCCTGGCGCCCCTGTTGGCGCAGTGGCATGGCCTGGCGCTGCGGGACAGCACGCTGTGGCTGCCGTTCGCCAGCGCCAGCCTGCTGCTCGAGCGTAACGACCAGGCGCTGGCCTGGTTCCGCCTGTACCTCAAGTCCAATCCCAACGACTGGCTGGTGCAGGCCGCCTACGCCGACGCACTGGATGCCAGCGGCTACCAGGACAAGGCCCTGCGCCTGCGCCGACTACTGCTCCGGCGGCTCGACCGCGAGGCGGTCAGGGCCACCCCGGACAGCTTCGCCGCCTACCTGCGCCTGCTCGCCGTGGCCCAGGGGCCGCTGCTCGCCCAGGGCGAGGCGCGGCGGGCCTGGAATGGCGAGCCGGCGATGCTGCAGCTGTGGTTCGAGCAGTTCCTCGACCAGCTCGCCGCCACCAACCAGGAGCCGCTGAAGGATGACTGGCTGGCCTGGGCGCGCGGCCGGGGCCTGAAGATCGGGCGCAACGAAGAGATCCAGGCCGCCCTGCGCAGCCAGAATCGCGCCGCCCTGCAACGCCTGCTGGAGCGCGGCGAGCTGGATCCGGCGCAGCGGGTCGAGGCGCTGGTGCGTCTCGGCCATGGCGGCGAAGCGCTGGGCGAGGCCCTGGGCGCACTGGGCGACGGCCACTCGCGCGACAACCGCGAGCAGCTGCGGCGGCAGGCGGCGGAAATCCTCGAACGCACTCCCCAGGGCCTGCAACTGGGTTGGAACAAGCGCGACTTCGGCGGTCTCGACTTCAAGGGGCCGACGCTGCGCGCGGCGCGCCACCTCGGCGACGACTGGTACGCCGATCTCGAACTGGGCAGTGGCCGCTATCACGGCGATGCGCTGGATAGCTCGCTCCTCGGTAGCGAACGCAACGCCAGGCTGACGTTGCGGCGCGAACTGGCCGATGGCTTCGCCGCGGCGACGCTCGATGGCAGCTGGCGCGACGACGAGGACCGCCACGGTCTGGGGTTGCTGCGCAATTGGCGGCTGAGCTCGCGCGACGAACTGGAAGCGGGCCTCGATTGGCACCGCGAGACCGACGAGACCGGCCTGATGCGAGCCCTCGGCATGCGCGACAGCCTACGGCTCGGCGGCCGCCACACCCTCAGCGGGCGCGACCAGTTGAGCTGGTCGCTGGCGCACAACCGCTTCTCCACCCGCCAGGGCGACGACCTCGGCAACGGCGAGGCGCTGTCCCTGGAATGGGCCCACACACTGTTCTTCGACGGCCCGGCCTGGCAACTGCGCGGCGGCATCGACTACCAGCGCAATCGCCTGGAGAACCGCGTGCCGGACGACCTGCTGGCGGCCCATGGCGGTGCGCTGGCGCTCGATGGCGCGCGCAGCCAGGACCTGCTGCAGGACCGCTATGGCCAGGTCTACCTCGGCAGCACCTGGCGCCGTGGCTTCCCTGGCGCGCTGAACCGCAGCCGTCCGCAATACACCTGGATCGTCGACACCCTGGCCGGCTGGCAGTGGACAGAGAAGGAGTTCAACTACGGCATCGATCTCGGCATCGGCATGGAGCTGCTGGGCGACGACGAACTGGCGTTCACCTTCGGCTACCAGTCGGCTCCCCAGGGCGGCGGCGGCGATGCCGGCGGCACGCTCGGGGTGACCTACAGCACGCGCTTCGGCCGCTGAACGCGGCCCGGATACGGAATTCAACAGGAGGAACACAACATGCAATCCATCCGCTGCCTGGCTCTCGCGGCCGTCGCCCTGTTCATGGCGGGCTGCTCCAGCTTCACCAGCGAAAGCGCTACGCCGCTGGCGCGCGGCGCGCAGTGGGGCCTGGTGCCGCTGCTCAATTACTCCCAGGCGCCGCAGGCCGGCGAGCGTGCCGAGCAGATCCTGCTCAGCGTGCTGGCCGAGGAGGGCGTGCGGCCGCGCCTGTACCCGGCGCAGCCGCAAGGCGACCTGCAACTGGTCGACGACCGCGAGCGCCAGCAGCGCGCGCTGGACTGGGCACGCCAGCAGAAGCTGGCCTACGTGGTCACCGGCAGCGTCGAGGAGTGGCAGTACAAGAACGGCCTGGACGGCGAGCCGGCGGTGGGCGTCAGCCTGCAGGTGCTGGAGCCGGCCTCCGGGCGGGTGCTCTGGAGCACCAGCGGGGCGCGCGCCGGCTGGTCCCGGGAAAGCCTGGCGGGCGCCGCGCAGAAAGTCCTGCGCGAGCTGGTCGGCGACCTGCGGCTCGAGTGACGGCTATGTCCGCGCACAAGGATTTCGCCCTCGCACCGCGCGCCAGCGGCAGCGTCTCCTGGGTCGAGACGCTGGTCATCAGCGCGCTCGCGCTGGGCCTGGGCTGGTGGTTCAGCCCGGACGACCCGCTGCAGGTCAACGCCACCTTTCCCTGGGTGATCCTCGCGCCCCTGTTGCTGGGCATGCGCTACGGCTTCGTCCGCGGGTTGGCCAGCGCGGCGCTGCTGGTGGCGGCGCTGTTCGCGTTTCGCGTCCAGGGCGTCGAGGCCTATGCCCAGGTACCGGCGGCCTTCATCGTCGGCGTGCTGCTCTGCGCCATGTTGGTGGGCGAGTTCCGCGACATCTGGGAACGCCGCCTGGAGCGCCTGGAGCTGGCGAACGAGTACCGTCAGTTGCGCCTCGACGAATTCACCCGCGCCCATCACATCCTGCGCATCTCCCACGATCGCCTGGAACAGCGGGTCGCCGGCAACGACCAGAGCCTGCGCAGTTCGCTGCTCGGTCTGCGACAACTGCTGCGCGAGCTGCCGGGCGATGAGGCACCGCTCGATGCGCTGGCGGAAACCGTGCTGGCGCTGCTGGCCCAGTACGGTTCGCTGCGCATCGCCGGACTCTACCGGGTGCGCCACGACCGCACCCCGGAGCCGCAACCCTTGGCGACGCTCGGCGAGATGCCGGCGCTGGACGCCGACGATCTGCTGGTGCGCACCTGCCTGGAGCGCGGCGAACTGGTCAGCGTGCGCCAGGAACTGCTGGAGCGCGGCGAGCAGCGTGCGCACAGCGCGCTGCAGGTGTGCGTGCCGCTGGTCGACACCGATGGGCGGATCCTTGCCCTGCTGGCGGTGGAGCAGATGCCGTTCTTCGTCTTCAACGAACGTACCTTCAGCCTGCTGGCGATCCTCGCCGGGCACATCGCCGACTTGCTGCAGAGCGACCGTCGCGCACTGCAACTGGCCGACATCGACGCCCAGCGCTTCTCCCAGTACCTCAAGCGCTCCCTGCTGGACGCCCGCGACCATGGATTGCCGGCCTGCCTGTATGCCTTCGAGTTGACCGATGCGCGCTACGGCGAAGAGGTCCAGCGTCTGCTTGAAGGCAGCCAGCGTGGCCTCGACGTGCAGTTGCGACTGCGCAACGACGAGGGCCGGCGGGTCCTGCTGGTGTTGTTGCCGCTGACTTCCGCCGAAGGCTCCCAGGGGTATCTGCAGCGCCTGAGGATTCTCTTCGCCGAACGCTTCGGCCAGGCCCGCGAGCTGGAGTCGCTGGGCGTGCGCATCCGCCAGTACGAACTGGACGCCGGCAACGATCGGCAGGCGCTGGGACATTTCCTTTTCAACGAGTGCGGCCTGAATGATCAGCAAGTGGCTGTTTAGCGGCGCCTTCCTGTTCGAGCTGAGCAGTTGGGCGAGCGTCTTCGCCGACCTGCCGTTCGGCCAGGCGCTGGCGCTCTACCTGTTCGCCCACGGCCTGGGCAGCGCGCTGCTGTGCGTCGGCGTATGGCTGCTGCTGCCGCGGCGCTACAAGTTCCCGCTGCCGTGGAGCCCGCTGTTCCTCTTCAGCCTGGCCTTCTTCGTGCCGCTGATCGGAGCGGTCGGCGTCGCTGCGGCGGTATTCCCGGCGCTGTACCTGCCGCGCCAGCGTGGCGAGCAGGCCTGGCAGGCGATGGGCGTCCCCGGGCTGCCGTTCCGGCCGAAGGAAAAGCGCCTCGACATGATGTTCAGCGACGGCGGTCTGCAGGACGTCCTGCGCCATGCGCCGGACCCGAACCAGCGGCTCACGGCGATCTTCGCCACCCGGCGGATGCCCGGCAAGGAGGCGATCCCGATCCTCAAGCTGGCCCTGCGCGACCCCGCCGACGACGTCCGCCTGCTGGCCTACTCGATGCTCGACCAGAAGGAAAGCCGGATCAACCAGCGCATCGAGGCCGCCCTCGGCCGCCTCGCCGGCGCCACGCCGGCGCGACGCGGCGCGCTGCACGGAACCCTGGCGCGCTGGTACTGGGAACTGGCCTACCTGGGGTTGGCCCAGGGCAGCGTGCTGGAGCACATCCTCGAGCAGGCGCGCGAGCATACCGACCAGGCGCTGCGCGGCGCACCCTCGGCCGACCTGCATCTGCTGGCCGGGCGCATCGCCCTCGAACAAGGCCGCCTGGAGGATGCCGGACGCGCCCTCCAGGCCGCCGAGGAGGCGGGAATCGATAGCGCCCAGCTGGCGCCGTTCCGCGCCGAGGTGGCGTTCTTCCAGCGGCGCTACCGGGACATCCCCCGGCTTCTCGCCGGAATGCCCGACGACATGCTGCAACGGCCGCCCTTCGCGGCCCTGGCGAGATACTGGACATGACCGAACACACCGCTCCGACGGCGCCCGTCGCCGATGTCTGCCTGCTGCTGGAGGGCACCTGGCCCTATGTCCGCGGCGGCGTCTCCAGCTGGGTCAACCAGTTGATCCTCGGTCTCCCCGACCTGACCTTCTCGGTGTTCTTCATCGGCGGCCAGAAGGATGCCTACGGCAAGCGCCACTACCCGATCCCGGACAATGTGCTGCACATCGAGGAACACTTCCTGGAAACCGCCTGGAGTTCGCCGAACCCGCAGACGCGACAGGGCAGTAGCGAGACCGAAAAGGCGTTGCGCGATCTGCACCGTTTCTTCCACTACCCGGAGACGCCGGACGTGGAGGAGGGCGACGCGCTGCTCGACCTGCTCGCCGAGGGCCGCATCGGCCGCGAGGACTTTCTCCACAGCAAGGCCAGTTGGGAGGCGATCACCGCAGGCTACGAGCGCTATTGCACCGATCCGTCCTTCGTCAATTACTTCTGGACCCTGCGCTCGATGCAGGCGCCGGTGTTCATGCTCGCCGAGGCGGCCCGGCGGATGCCGCGGGCGCGCATGCTGCACTCGATCTCCACCGGCTACGCCGGCCTGCTGGGCTGCATCCTGCAACGTCGCTGGGGCTGCCGCTACCTGCTCAGCGAGCACGGCATCTACACCAAGGAGCGCAAGATCGACCTGGCCCAGGCCAGTTGGATCGCGGAGAACCCCGACGAGCAGCTGAGTACCGGACTGGATGCCGAGGTCAGCTACATCCGTCGCTTGTGGATCCGCTTCTTCGAGCGTGTCGGCCTGCTCACCTATCGCGCCGCCAATCCGATCGTCGCCCTCTACGAAGGCAACCGCCAGCGCCAGGTACTCGATGGCGCCGAGCCACGGCGCACCCGGGTGATCCCCAACGGCATCGACCTCGATGCCTGGGCCGGCGCCCTCGAACGGCGGCCGCCGGGGATTCCGCCGGTGGTCGGGCTGGTCGGCCGGGTAGTGCCGATCAAGGACGTGAAGACCTTCATCCGCGCCATGCGCGGGGTGGTCAGCGCGATGCCGGAGGCGGAGGGCTGGATCGTCGGTCCGGAGGAGGAAGACCCGGACTATGCCAGCGAATGCCGCAGCCTGGTGGCCAGCCTCGGCCTGCAGGACAAGGTGAAGTTCCTCGGTTTCCGTCGGATCGGCGAGGTCCTGCCGCAACTCGGCCTGATGGTCCTCACCTCGATCAGCGAAGCGCAGCCGCTGGTGATCCTCGAAGCCTGGGCTGCCGGCGCCCCGGTGGTGAGCAGCGACGTCGGCTCCTGCCGCGAACTGATCGAAGGCGCCGACGCCGAAGATCGCGCCCTGGGTCGCGCCGGGGAGGTGGTGGCGATCGCCGACCCGCAGGCCACTTCGCGGGCGATCCTCGCCCTGCTGCGCAATCCGCAGCGCTGGCAGGCGGCCCAGGCGGTCGGCCTGCAACGGGTCGAACGCTACTACACCGAGGCGCTGATGCTCGGACGTTACCGCGGGCTGTACCGCGAAGCCACGGAGATTGCATGACATGGCCGGCATCGGCTTCGAACTGCGGAAGATCCTTTCCCGCGATTCCTATACGGCGACCCTGCGCGCCTACCTCTACGCCGGGCTGATCAGCTCCGGTCCCTGGGTGCTGTCGATCGTCAGCGTGATGCTGATCGGCGTGCTGAGCCTCGGCGTGGTGGTGCCGGACGTGCTGGTCCGGCAGTTCCTGATCACGGTGACCTACCTGATGGCGCTGTCGCTGATCTTCACCGGGGGACTGCAACTGTTCTTCACCCGCTTCATTTCCGATCGCCTGTTCGAGCGCAAGCACGAGGCGATCCTGCCCAACCTGGTGGGCGTGCTGTTGCTGGTGACGTTGGCGTCGGGCCTGCTCTCGGCGATATTGCTGGCGACCCTGTTCGATGAGCCGTTTGCCTACCGCCTGCTGGTGATGGCCAACTTCGTGGTGCTCTGCAACCTGTGGCTGGTGATCATCTTCCTGTCGGGAATGAAGGCCTACAAACGCATCCTGCTGGTGATGTTCATCGGCTACGCGCTGATGGTCGCCTGTGCCTACCTGCTGCGCTTCATGCAGATGGACGGCCTGCTGCTGGCATTGCTGATCGGCCACGCCAGCCTGCTGTTCGTCTTCCTCTACGACATCCTCCGCGAGTACCCGGCCAGGCGCATGGTGGCCTTCGACTTCCTCGACCGCCGGCAGGTCTTCGTCAGCCTGCTGCTGACCGGCCTCTGCTACAACCTGGGGATCTGGATCGACAAGTTCATCTTCTGGTTCAACCCATCCACCTCGGACCTGGTGATCGGCCCGCTGCGCGCCTCGATCCTCTACGACCTGCCGATCTTCCTCGCCTACCTGTCGATCATTCCCGGCATGGCGGTGTTCCTGGTGCGCATCGAGACCGACTTCGCCGAGTGGTACGAGCGGGTCTACGAGGCGATCCGCGGCGGCGAGACCCTGCAGCACATCGGCCTGCTCAAGGAGCAGATGATCCTCGCCATCCGCCAGGGCCTGCTGGAAATCTGCAAGGTGCAGGGGCTGGCGGTAGTCCTGCTGTTCCTGCTGGCGCCGCAACTGCTCGGCTGGCTGGGAATTTCCCGCTACTACCTGCCGCTGTTCTACATCGACCTGATCGGGGTGAGCATCCAGGTAGTGTTCATGGCCTTGCTCAACGTCTTCTTCTACCTGGACAAGCGCCGCATCGTCCTCGAACTCTGCGTGCTGTTCGTGATCGTCAACGGCGCCCTGACCTTCGTCAGCCTGCTGCTCGGGCCGAGCTTCTTCGGCTACGGCTTCACCCTGTCGCTGCTGGTCTGCGTGCTGGTCGGGCTGTACCGCCTGACCACCGCGCTGGACGACCTGGAGTACGAGACCTTCATGCTCAATCGCTGAGGGGTTTCGCCGGCGGCAGGGCCTTTCAGAAAGGGCCGATTCACCCGGTTGAATCGGCCCCTTTTTTTGCTTCCTCGATGCGTTTTTGCAGCTTCTGCATATCCACCAGGCGTTGCGTACCGAAGGTTCGCATCGGCAGGTCGCCGCTCTCTATCCAGGCGTAGAGCAGGTCCGGCCGGTCGCTGAGGCCGGTCAGGAAGGCGAAACGCATCAGGGTTATATAGCGGGGGCACTCGGCGAAACCCTCTTGGGGGAGTTCTTCCACTTTCATCAGGCGTCCTGCACCATGGTCCGATGTTGGAGGGGAACCCTCGGTCTAGAGGGCTTGGATTCATATTGATCTACTAACAGTTAGTGAATCAATATGCATAGGGAACCATCAGACGCGGACTACACATGGTAAAGAATCGACGTTTGTTCACTGCTGGCAAGCGCTTGCGCGCCCTGCGCGAGCTGATGGGCTTGAGCCGTCCGCAGTTCGCCGAGTTGGTGGGAATGACGGCCAAGCGCCTGGAGAACATCGAGAACGAGCTGCAGCGCATGCACGACGAGGACTTCGAGAAGGTCTGCGGAACCTTCCCGGAGTTCAGCGACTGGATCGCCTATGAAGGCAGCATCGAGCCGCAGTCGATCGCCTGGAAGGTCGCCGACTCGGCGCAGGCGGCCGCGGTCTACCTGGTGGAGCGCAACCCGGTGCTGCTTGAGCAGCACGGCATCGACATGCAGGCCTGGCGCGAACGCCACCGCGAGATACGCGAGGCGCTGCTGGCGGCGGAACAGGCGCCGGAGGCGGAGCCGGCGCCCCTGGAAGAGCCGCCGGAACCCAGGCGCCAGCGGAAGAGGAAAACGCCCGCGAGCGGCAAGGGCGACTGAGGCGCATCGCGCCAGAAACGAAGGGAAGTATCTGTACATGGTCTATGTAGTGAGGAAGCGCTGCCTGTTTCGCGCCGGCGAGCGCCTGTTCGGGTTGCGCGGGCTGACGGGGTTGAACCGACCGCAGTTTTCCGAGGTGGTCGGCATGGATCCCAAACGCCTTGAGAACATCGAGAGTGGCCGGCAGCGTATGCACGACGAGGATTTCGAGAAGGTCTGCGGGACCTTTCCGGAGTTCAGCGACTGGATCGCCTATGAAGGCAGCATCGAACCGCAGTCGATCGCCTGGAAGATCGCCGAGGCCGCCCAGGAAGCGGCGGTCTATCTGGTGGAGCGCAACCCCGAGCTGCTCGAACTCCACGGCCTCGACGTGCCGGCCTGGCGCGAGAAGCATCGGGAAATCCTCAAGAAGCTGCGCAAGCGGGAACTGTCGCCGCCACCCGAAAAACCACCGAAACCCAGGCGCAAGCGCAAGCCGAGAAGCAACCTGCCCACACCCACCGACGGTACCTGAGACCGGCTCCCTTTCCCCAGCCCTCTCCCGCAAGCGGGAGAGGGAACGGGGCTCCCGAAGCCCAGCGGTAGGGCGGATAACGCGCAGCGTTATCCGCCGTCAGCCCCAGGTGGGTCTCAGAACACCACTCCTACCGGATAGACGAAGGCGTTCACGTCGTAGAACGGCGTGCGCTGGTAGAACCATTGCAGGCGCGCCTGCGGATCGGCGGCGAAGGCCTTGTCCTCGCGCAGGCGTTTGTCGAAGGCGGCCTTCAGCGCCGGGTCTTCCGCCAGCATCTTGCGCGCCATCGGCTCCATCACGTATTCCTCCGGCTCCTCGGCGGCCACCAGGGTGGAATTGAAGAAGCCCCAGGACCAGAAGGAATCCGGACTCTGCGGTTGCAGCAGGTCGATGGCCAGGACGCCCAGCGGCTGGGCGGTGTCGATCGACAGCGAGCCGGCCGGGAAGGTCTGCAAGCGCTGGAACGGCTTCGGCGTGCCGCTGACCAGCAGGCGACCTTCGTAGCCCGGAATCCGGTTGCCTTGCACGCGATCCGGTTCGAAGCCATCGGCGAGCTTGATGTCGTCCATGCGGTACAGGGTCACGGCGATTTCGGTCGGACGCTCCAGGGTGCTATAGCGGATGCCATGGGCCTTGATCCGGGCGATCACCTCGTGCCACTGCGCCGGGACGATGAAACGCTGGGGACGCGGCACCACCAGGTCGGGTACGCCGTTGTCGGTCACCGGCAGTTTCAGCGTCTTCGGCCGGTTGCTCCAGACGATGGTGCGGGCCCCGGTGACCGGCGATTGCTCGTAGCGGTAGTCGCCGACCACGAATGGCGTCTCGGCGGTCTCGCCCGGCTTCCAGGTGAGGATCACCTCCTTCTGCCGCAGCAGGCGCTCGCGGTCGCTGGCGATGGCCTGGCGCAGGCTGGCGGCCTGCTCGCCGATCACCTCGAACATCGCCTTGAGCATCACGTAGTTGCCCAGCACCTGGGTCTTGTACGGATGCAGGGCGTGTTGCTCGATGAGGATCGACGGCACGTTGCGGATGTCGCCGTACTGGTTGGAGAAGCGCGCCAGGTCGGTGCGGTAGGGGTAGTAGCCCTGGGTCGGATCCTGATTGTCGTTCAGGCTGATGCATTCATGGACCATGTGCCCGAGGCTTTCCAGCGCCTGGTACACCGGCTTGCGCATGACCTGGTCCATCCAGGCGCTGCTCGCCGGTGACCAGCCATTGCCGTTGTGGCAGTAGGAGCTGTCGTAGGGATACATGGCGCCGTCGGTGGAGTGAGTGTCGGCGAAGAAGCTCAGCTCGTAGTGGTTGAACACCCAGGCGACGTTGCGGATCTCCGCGCTGTCGAGCTTGGTGAAGTCGCGGTTGAGATTGAGATTGCGGCCGTTCACCCGCCAGCCGGTCTCCCGCGGGCCGTTCTGGTTGATCCGCCCGTAGGCGCTGCGGCGCAGGTCGCCGTCGACGTTGACCACCGGGATGAACAGCAGGTTGATCTTCTCCAGCAGCCCGGCGAGCGGGCGATCGGCAGCGCTCATGTCGCGCAGCAGCATGAACATGGCGTCCTTGCCGTTGGCCTCGCCGGGATGGATCTCGGCTTCCACCAGCAAGGTCGGCTTGGCGGAGCGCTTCAGGCCGGCGGCGGACTTGTCGGCCTCGGTGGAGGCGGTCACCAGCAGCATCGGGTGGCCCTCGGCGCTGCGCTCGGGCAACTCGCGCAGGGCGATGCGGCCGGAGGAGGCGGCTACCAGTTTCTCCAGGTAGGCGCGGGTCTCGCGGTAGTCGCTGGTGCGCTGGAAGTCGCTGCTCTCGGCCTGGGTGATCAAGGGGTCGCCGGGCTTGGCGAGGTAGCGCAGGCTGCCCAGCTTCTGCTCGAACATCGGTGGCAGGATGCGCTGGCGGGCCGCGGCCGGGTAGGCGCTGTCATCGATGTAGGCGGGCGCGTGGGGCAGCTCCGCGTGAGCGGGCAGGGCGCTCGCCAGCAGGACGCCGGCGAGTAGCGAACGGGGTTGGCAAGGGAACACGATGAACCTCCATGTGGATGGGAACGGCCGCGGCGTGGGCGGGCTTGCGCGACGCGAGCCACGCGTCGTCGCGCAGCCAGTGCAGTGAAACGCCGGCGGCAGGCATCGGTGTTGACGCCGGGCAAGGCGCGGCGAAGCCGATGGCGAGAGCGCCGCCGGTGGATGGTTCAGGGCTGGGTTTGCAGACCCTTCAGCAGTGCCTGGTGGAAGCGTTCCGGAGCCTGTATCTGCGGGGTATGGCCAAGGTCGGGGAATTCCACCAGGGTCGCCTGGGGAATCCGTCGGGCGGCGTCCTTGCCCAGTTGCGCGTAGTTGCCCAGCCTGGCTTTCAGTTCTGCCGGCGCGGCGTCCTTGCCGATGGCGGTGTTGTCTTTCTCGCCGATCAGCAGCAGGGTCGGCATCTGCAACCGGTCCAGTTCGTAGACCACCGGCTGGGTGAAGATCATGTCGTAGGTCAGCGCCGAGTTCCAGGCCACCGACTCGCGCCCCTTGCCGCGATACATGCCGGCCTGCATCTGTACCCAGCGATCGAACTCGGGGCGCCATTCGCCGGCGTAGTAGGTGGCTTGCTGGTATTGGCGAATGCCTTCGGCGCTGGTCTGCAAGTCGCGCCTGTACCAGTCGTCGACACTACGCCAGGGCACGCCCAGGGCCTTCCAGTCCTCCAGGCCGATGGGGTTGACCAGCACCAGTCGTTCGACCTGCCGCGGATAGAGCAGGGCGTAGCGGGTAGCGAGCATGCCGCCCATGGAATGGCCGATCACGCTGGCCCGGGCGACGCCGAGCCGTTCCAGCAGGGCGTGGGTGTTGGCTGCCAGTTGCTGGAAGCTGTACTGGTAATGGGCCGGCTTGCTCGACTTGCAGAAGCCGACCTGGTCGACGGCGATCACCCGGTAGCCGGCGTCGGCGAGCACGTCGATGGTGCGCTCCCAGGTCCCGGCGCAGAAATTCTTGCCGTGCATGAGCAGGATGGTGCGGCCGTTGGCTTTCTTCGGCGCGACGTCGAGGTAGGCCATGCTCAGCGGCTGGCCCTGGGAGGTGAAGTCCAGATAATGCACCGGATAGGCGTAGTCGAAGCCTTCCAGGCGTTCGCCGTAGACCGGCGCCTGGCTGGCCAGCGCCGGCCCGCAGGCGAGGGCGAGACAGAGGCTGAGGCGGGGTAGGGACATGCGATCGCTCCTGTGTGGGTCTGCTGGAGGATGCACGTCAGGGCGCGAGCTGGCCAGTCCTGGCCGGTTGCCTACAGTTGCTTCAGATACTTCACCACGTCTGCCGCGCCAGCCGCCCGCAGACCTTCGCCGAGGGCATCGGCGCGTTCGTCGTTGCGGGGCAGCAACAGGCACTCCGGGGTTTCCGGGGTGAACAGGGCGAGTCGCGCATAGGGCAGGCCGGTATCCAGCAGCAGGCTCATGAAGGTCGGCTCGGACCAGGCCTGGGTCGGAATCCGCAGCATGTGGTAGCGCTGTTCCAGTTCGTCCAGCGCGCCGGGCTCCAGTTCGTAGCGTTCCAGATGTGCCGGCAGCTTTAGTTCCAGTTCGCGGCGGCGGGCGTAGACGATCGCCGCGGCGAAGGCGCAGGCCTGACGTTCGCCCGCCCAGAACAGGCGCTCGCCGTGCCAGGCGGCCTGGCGCAGGCGGATGCTGTCGCCGTTGGTGAAACGCGGCAGGGCCAGGCTCAGGGCCTTGACGAAATCCTTGTAGCTGATGATCCGTACGCCCCGGCAGACCTCGGCCGTGGCCAGGTCTTCCAGGCGTGGGCAAGGTGTCTGGACGAGGATCTCGCGGCTGCATACGCCTTCGATGGTCTTCAGGTCGACCGACTCCAGGGTGGAGTGACTGACCCGCACCAGGCGCTTGAGGACCGTGTGGGCTTCCGCCTTGTCTTCCTGGACCGGGCCGGACAGCGCGCCGCGCGGCAGATCGACCAGGGTGTGCAGGGGCGGTCCGGCCTGCCACCAGACGCTCGGCTCCGGCCGTCGCAATGGCTGGAACGGCAGCTCGAGGGCGGCCGCCCGTTCGCGCAGCTCCCGCCCATCGCTTCGCGCGGCACCCAGGCGCAGGCGGTTGGCGAGTGCGGAAAGGCGACCGGTGAAGGTGCTGTTGCTACGCGAGTTGGAACTCATGATCGACGGAGGGCTCCTCGGGCTCGGCGACCGACGCGGAAAGGGGCGGGAGGGGACGGCGACGGTCCGTCCATTGAAGCACAGGTTCGGGCGTGACATTCAACCGCGTGGTTTGTGGCAAGCTGTCGTGGTTCATTCAAGCGGGGGGCTCCATGCCCAGTCTCATCATGGATATCGCCCTGTCCGGCGAACGCCTGCAGGCCATCTACGGCGGCAGGGCCAATCGGGTCCTGCTGCGCAGCCGCGACGGTCGCCGGGTGAACCTGCCGGCCCATCACCTGCGTCCGTTCATCGGCCACGATGGCGTGCATGGCACGTTCCGCCTCGATTTCAGCGAGGATGGCCGCCTGCTGGCGCTGCAACGCCTCGCCTGAGCGGGCGCTCGACGGCTATAATCGGCACCCTTCATTCTGCCGACCGATACCCGACCATGTACACCCTGGCCCGCCAGCTGCTGTTCAAACTGTCCCCGGAAACCTCCCACGAACTGTCCATCGACCTGATCGGGGCCGGCGGCCGCCTGGGCCTGAACCGCCTGCTGACGCCCAAGCCGGCCAGTCTGCCGGTCTCTGTGCTGGGCCTGGAGTTTCCCAACCCGGTGGGGCTGGCCGCGGGCCTGGACAAGAACGGCGACGCCATCGACGGGTTCGGCCAGCTCGGTTTCGGCTTCATCGAGATCGGCACCGTCACTCCGCGACCGCAGCCGGGCAATCCCAGGCCGCGCCTGTTCCGCCTGCCGCAAGCCAACGCGATCATCAATCGCATGGGTTTCAACAACCACGGCGTCGACCACCTGCTGGCGCGGGTGCGTGCGGCGAAGTATCGCGGCGTGCTGGGGATCAACATCGGCAAGAACTTCGATACCCCGGTGGAGCGCGCGGTCGACGACTACCTGATCTGCCTGGACAAGGTCTACGCCGACGCCAGCTACGTCACCGTCAACGTCAGCTCGCCGAACACGCCCGGCCTGCGCAGCCTGCAGTTCGGCGATTCGCTCAAGCAACTGCTGGAGGCACTGCGCCAGCGTCAGGAAGCGCTGGCGCTGCGGCATGGCCGGCGGGTACCGCTGGCGATCAAGATCGCCCCGGACATGACCGACGAAGAGACCGCGCTGGTCGCCGCGGCGCTGGTCGAGGCGGGGATGGACGCGGTGATCGCGACCAATACCACTCTCGGCCGCGAAGGCGTGGAAGGCCTGCCGCATGGCGACGAGGCGGGTGGCCTGTCCGGCGCGCCGGTGCGGGAAAAGAGCACGCACACGGTGAAGGTGCTGGCCGGCGAACTGGGCGGACGGCTGCCGATCATCGCCGCCGGCGGTATCACCGAGGGCGCGCACGCGGCGGAGAAGATCGCCGCCGGGGCGAGCCTGGTGCAGATCTATTCGGGTTTCATCTACAAGGGACCGGCGTTGATCCGCGAAGCGGTGGACGCCATCGCCGCATTGCCGCGGCGGAATTGAAAAGGGCTCCTTGCGGAGCCCTTGGGCTTGCGCCCGCCGCCCGGATGGGGCGTGCCTTGGGGAAATCGGTGCTATCCGTGTTGTCGCTTACACGTGCTGGAGTTGATTGAGACGTTGTAAGCCGGCCGTGCCAGTGAGGCCGTCCCAGTTGTCGCCACGGCCCTCGCGCCAGCCGTTGAGCCAGGACTGCCGCGTCGTAGGATGGGTGAACGGACAAAGATCACGAGATTTACCGGTTATGCCGTTCTGATAACCACGCAAGAAGGCTCTTTCCAACGGATCACGCTTAAGTCTTCTCATAGGGTGTTGCCCTCACTTGTTGACTGTTATGTCCCGTTGGCCCCCAGGGGAGGCCTGGCGAAGCTTTCGCCGAAAGGGGTCGTTGCCGGCGTGACGACCCTCGCCCGACACCGTTGCGGTGGCGGATTAACTGGAGTTCTAACCAAAGCGTTCAGGCGTGTGAATGACCGATTTGTCATAAAGACTTAACGCTTTCGTCGATAGGGCCATATGTTGCAGGCTCATGACGCCTGGTTTCCGGCGCTAACGCCGCAGGGTCGCGGGGTTGCGCCTTATAACGATTTGTACCCCCACCAATTGAGATTTCCTCGCATTCCGACGAAGGGTCGCCCAGACTGCGACTCGGGGTCGCAGCGAGCAACGCCGGGAGCGTTCCGGCAATCGAACCACGGCACCTGGTGCCAAAGAAGTGCCCATGAGGGTGCTTCCACTGACAAGGGCTACGGCCCGGGAAGGCGATATGGCTGATGTTTACGAATTGTTTCTGACCTGCCCGAAAGGCCTGGAAAGCCTGCTCCTCGAAGAGGCGCAGGGGCTCGGCCTGGACGAGGCGCGCGCCCAGGTGTCGGCGGTGCGCGGACAGGGCAGCCTGGAGGTGGCCTATCGCCTCTGCCTGTGGTCGCGCCTGGCCAACCGGGTCTTGCTGGTGCTGGCGCGATTCCCGGTGGAGAACGCCGAGTCCATGTACATGGCGGTCCACGCGGTGAACTGGGAAGACCACCTGGACGCCGGCGGCACGCTGGCGGTGGAGTTCAGCGGCAAGGGCTCGGGCATCGACAACACTCATTTCGGGGCGCTGAAGGTCAAGGATGCGATCGTCGACAACCTGCGCGAGCGCTCCGGCCGACGCCCGTCGGTGGACAAGGTCAATCCGGACGTGCGCGTCCACCTGCACCTTGACCGCGGCCAGGCGACCCTCTCCCTGGACCTCTCCGGGCATAGCCTGCACCAGCGCGGCTATCGTCTGCAGCAGGGCGCCGCGCCGCTGAAGGAGAACCTGGCGGCGGCGGTGTTGATCCGTGCCGGCTGGCCGAAGATCGCCGCCGAGGGCGGTGCCCTGGCCGACCCGATGTGCGGCGTCGGCACCTTCCTGGTCGAGGCGGCGCTGATGGCTGCCGATATCGCGCCGAACCTCAGGCGCGAGCGCTGGGGCTTCAGCAATTGGCTGGGGCACGTGCCGGCGCTGTGGCGCAAGCTCCACGAGGAAGCCCAGCAGCGCGCGGCGGCCGGCCTGGCCAGGCCGCCGTTGTGGATTCGCGGCTACGAGGCCGATCCGCGCCTGATCCAGCCGGCGCGCAACAATATCGAGCGTGCCGGAGTGGCCGACTGGGTGAAGATCTACCAGGGCGAACTGGCGACTTTCGAGCCGCGCCCGGACAAGGGCCAGACCGGCCTGGTGATCTGCAACCCGCCCTATGGCGAGCGCCTCGGCGACGAAGCCAGCCTGCTGTATCTCTACCAGAACCTCGGCGAGCGCCTGCGCCAGAGCTGCATCGGCTGGAGCGCCGGGGTGTTCACCGGGGCGCCGGAACTGGGCAAGCGCATGGGTATCCGCAGCCATAAGCAATACGCGTTCTGGAACGGCGCGCTGGCCTGCAAGCTGCTGATGATCCAGGTCGAGCCGCGCCAGTTCGTCACCGGCGAGCGTGGCGAACGCAACGACGAAGGCCTGGCGCGGGCGCCGAGCGAGCCGGCACGGCTGAGCGAGGGCGGGCAGATGTTCGCCAATCGCCTGCAGAAGAACCTCCGGCAACTGGGCAAATGGGCGCGCCGCGACAAGATCGAGTGCTATCGCCTGTATGACGCCGACATGCCGGAGTATGCCCTGGCGGTGGATATCTACGGCGATTGGGTTCACGTCCAGGAGTACGCCGCGCCCAAGTCGATCGATCCGGCAAAAGCCCAGGCGCGCCTGTTCGACGCCCTGGCGGCGATTCCGCAGACCCTGGGCGTTGCCCAGGAGCGGGTGGTGGTCAAGCGCCGCGAGCGCCAGGCCGGCAAGAAGCAGTACGAACGGCAGAGCAGCGAGGGCAAGTTCCTCGAGGTGGGCGAGGGCGATGTGCGCCTGCTGGTGAACCTGACCGATTACCTGGATACCGGGCTGTTCCTCGATCACCGGCCGATGCGCCTGCGCATCCAGAAGGAGGCGGCCGGCAAGCGCTTCCTCAACCTGTTCTGCTATACCGCCACGGCCACCGTGCATGCGGCCAGGGGCGGCGCGCGCAGCACCACCAGCGTCGACCTGTCGAAGACCTACCTGGACTGGGCGCGCCGCAACCTGTCGCTCAACGGCTTTTCCGACAAGCAGCGCCTGGTGCACGGCGACGTGATGGAGTGGTTGCGGGAAGACGATGGCCAGTACGAACTGATCTTCATCGACCCGCCGACCTTCTCCAACTCCAAGCGCATGGAAGGCGTATTCGACGTGCAGCGCGACCACGTCGAACTGCTCGACCTGGCCATGGCGCGGCTGGCGCCGGGCGGGGTGCTGTATTTCTCCAACAACTTCCGCAAGTTCGAACTG
Organism: Pseudomonas sp. 20-5; assembly: GCF_056782835.1. Taxonomy (NCBI): domain Bacteria; kingdom Pseudomonadati; phylum Pseudomonadota; class Gammaproteobacteria; order Pseudomonadales; family Pseudomonadaceae; genus Pseudomonas; species Pseudomonas sp. 20-5. The sequence goes on from NZ_CM165584.1 coordinate 2,085,467, forward strand.
GACGAGAGCGTGCAGGCCCGCTATGCGGTCGAAGAGATCACTGGCGAAACCCTCGATCCGGATTTCGCGCGTAATCCGAAGATCCATCGGGCCTGGAGAATCACCGTTCGCTGAGGCGAGCGGTATTCATGCAAAAGGCCGCCGGCGGGCAACCGCTGGCGGCCTTTTTCGTACCGCGCCTTATTTCCGCGCGTGCAGGCTCAGCAGTACCTGGTCGAGGATCGCCGAAGCGCCCCACGGCCGCGGGCTGTTGAGGATCGCCACCACCACCCAGTTGTGGCCGCTGGCGTCGCGGCTGAAGCCGGCGAGGGCGCGCACGGTGTTGAGGGTGCCGGTCTTCACGTGCGCCTCGCCGACCAGTGCGGTGCGCCGCAGGCGTTTGCGCATGGTGCCGTCGAGGCCCGCCAGCGGCAGCGAGGAGATGTACTCCGCTGCATAGGGGCTGTGCCAGGCGGCTTGCAGCATCGCCGCCATCTCACGGGCGCTGACCCGTTCCTGGCGCGACAGTCCCGAGCCGTTCTCCATCACCAGGCGCGGCGCGGTGATGCCCTTGCGCGCCAGCCACTGCCGCACCACCCGCTGCGCGGCCTGGGCGTCGTCGCCGTCGGCGCTGTTGCGGAACTGCGCGCCGATGGAGAGGAACAACTGCCGGGCCATGGTGTTGTTACTGTATTTGTTGATGTCGCGGATGATCTCGACCAGGTCTGGCGAGAAGGCCTTGGCGATCAGCGTGGCGTTGCGCGGTACGCTGCCCTGGCGGTCCTTGCCGAGGATGCTGCCGCCCAGCTCCTGCCAGATGCCGCGCACCGCGCCGGCGGTGTAGCCGGGGTGGTCGAGCAGCGACATGTAGGTCTGCGCGCTACAGCCCTGGGGAATCTGTCCGGTGGCCAGCAGGGTGGTGCCGTCGAACTGGGTCACCGGGCTGAAGCGCAGCTTCGGCCAGGCCGGGCAGGTGGCCGGCGCGGTCATCTTCACCTGGTTGTCGATGCGTACGTTGGCCAGCGGCGGGTCCATCTGCACGTTGACCTTGTTGCCGTCGGTGCGCACCACCATGCGCACGCTCTTCAGGTTGACCAGCAGCGAGTCCGGACCGACCAGGAACGGCTTGGTGTCGTCGCCGCCGTCGTCGTTGAATACCGGCAACTGCGGGATGTTGAAGTAGCTGCGGTCGAGTACCAGGTCACCTGTGACCTTGGTCACGCCATTGGCGCGCAGGTCGCGCATCAGCAGCCAGAGCTTCTCCATGTTCAGTTTCGGATCGCCGCCGCCCTTGAGGTAGAGGTTGCCGTTGAGCACTCCGTTCTTGAGCTGGCCGTCGGTGTAGAACTCGGTCTTCCACTGGTAGGTCGGGCCGAGCATTTCCAGGGCGGCATAGGTGGTGAACAGCTTCATGGTCGAGGCCGGGTTCACCGATACGTCGGCGTTGTAGTAGGTGGGGTTGCCCGGGCCGTCGAGCGGAATCAGCACCAGCGACAGATCGTTGCCGGTCAGCTTGTTGGTCTGCAGGGCTTTCTGCACGTTGGCCGGCAGGGTGGCGTTGACCTGGGCGAGAGTGGGAAGGGCGAAAGGCAGGAGCGTGGCGAAGGCAAGAGTACGCAGCGACTTGAACATTAATGAAGAACCCTTGAAGACGGAGGGTAGAAAATGAAATGAAGATGAAAAACGAAGCGAACCTGAAAAAGAGACGGACATCACGCGAAGAGGCCGTCTTGCTCATTATGCCGCAAGGCGGATAACGATGCGCTGGAGTTTCGCGGAGTTCGCCGTCATATCGCCGAATGGTCGGAACTGGTAGAGTGCGCCGGCAATCCGGCCGCGCCGAGCGGAGCTTGCCGGGGTTCGCCCGCGGCTCCAGCGGTGTCGGCTACTGTCTGTAATGCGAGGCTCCGCCAATGGAGCGTCAATCCAGGAGATGCCGCCATGGCTACTAATCGTTCCCGCCGCCTGCGCAAGAAATTGTGCGTCGATGAATTCCAGGAGCTGGGTTTCGAATTGAACTTCCACTACAAGGAAGGCGTGGATGCCGATGCGGTGAACGCTTTCATGTTGCGCTTCATCGATCAGGCGATCGAAGCCAACGAACTGACCTATGGCGGCTGCGACGAATTCGGTTTCGTCTGCCTGGCGCGCCGTGGCTCGGTCAATGAAGAGCAGCGGGCCCTGATCGAGGCCTGGTTGAAGCAGCAACCGGAACTGGCCAGCGTCGAGGTCGGCGCGTTGGTCGACGCCTGGTACCCGGAACAGCCTGTCCTGCCGAAGCTCTAAGCGATAGCGCCGCCATCCCGCCCGAGGATGGCGGTCGCGTCTTCCCTCCCTTTCGATCCTGCTCCGGCGCTATCTGGCCCGGCGCCCGTCGTGCTTCCCTTTGCCCTGCCAAGGCATGTCGGCGGCTTGTGGCCGTACATGCGGATAGCAATACTCCGAAACCCCTGACGAACTATTCAACTCGCTCTGGCAGATAACGAGCCGGGAAGGCGCGTATATATGCGGGTGTTTTTCATGCAGATAACCAGGCCAATTGCTTGGCAATATACGAGGTTTTGAATTCGCCGTAAGAAATAAATTAAGTTTCCGTGAGAATATTCCTTAAAGTATATGAGTTGCCATCGAATATCTCGACAATATGGCTCCCGTCTATATCTTGCTCAGGAGAATTTTTTCTGAATTTTTATTGGCAAGGAAATCAGACAATGAGCCGTATCCTGATAGTCGACGATCATCCCGTGATTCGCATGGCCATGAAGATGTTGCTGGAAGCCGAAGGGCACCAGATCGTCGGCGATACCGATAATGGCGTGGATGCCATCAGCCTCGGGCGGGAGCTGAAGCCGGACCTGGTCATCCTCGATATCGGCATTCCCAGGCTGGACGGCCTCGAGGTCATCAGCCGCCTGATGGTGCTGGCGTTGCCCCTGAAGATCCTCGTCCTGACCGGCCAGAGCGCCTCGCTCTTCGCCCTGCGCAGCATGCAGGCGGGCGCCGCCGGGTTCGTCTGCAAGCAGGGCGGACTGGCCGAACTGGTGACGGCGGTGAATGCGGTCGCCTCGGGATACAGTTACTTTCCCAGCTCGGCCATGCGTCCTGTGCAACAGGGCGCCTATTCCGACGATGTGGAATTGCTCGGACGCCTGTCCGATCGCGAAGTATCGGTATTGCAATACCTCAGCCAGGGTTATTCGAACAAGCAGATATCCGAGCAGATGTTTATCAGCAACAAGACCGTCAGCACTTACAAGGCGCGCTTGTTGTTGAAGTTGAACGCCGGCTCGCTGGTGGATCTCATCGAGTTCGCCAAACGCAATACGCTTATCTAAGGGCCGGAACCGAATGAAGTTCCAGAAACGCAGTGCGTGCATGCTCGGCCTGCTTCTCATATTCGCCTGCATGGCGGGATATGCCGTTCCGGCGAGGGCGACGGCTGGCGAATATTCTTCCCTGCTCCGGATTCCCGCTCCGGATCGTCCGGGGGACGCCGATGTGGTCGACGAAGCGCCGCTACGCCAGGCTGCCGACGGGCTGCGCTCGCCATCCCCTTCCAGCCTGGTGCTCGGCCTGCTGGTGGCCTGCCTGGTCTGCGTCGGATGCCTGGGCTGGAATACCGTCCTGCAGCTCAGGCTCAGGCGTTGGCAACGTACCGAAGCCGACCTGAGCGGCCGCCTGGCATTGAAGCAGGCGCTGGTCGACGGGATTCCCTACCCGGTGAGCATCCGCACGCTCGACGGTCGCCTGCTGGCCTGCAACCGCAATTACCTGGAAAGCCTGCGGATGACCCGAGAGCAGGCCCGCGGCACCCTGTTGACCGATTCCGACTGGGTCGAGGGCAGCAAGGCACGGCTCATGCACCAGCAGTGCCTGGCGGTGGCTCGGGGAGGAACGGCGAGCTTCACCGACATGGCGGTGCGCATCGGCGGGCAATTGCTGGAGATCCACCATTGGGTCACGCCCTACAGGGATCGCCAGGGCCGGGTGCTCGGCCTGATGAACGGCTGGATCGACATCACCGAACGGGAGCGCCTGGCCCGCCAGTTGCGCGAGGCGATGCGCCAGGCGGACGAGGCGAATCGGGCGAAGAGCGTCTTCCTGGCGACCATGAGCCACGAGATCCGTACGTCGATGAATGCGGTCATCGGCATCCTCGAACTGGTCCTGCAGCGCCTGGCGCCGGAGCAGCGCGAACGCGCCTCGCTGGAGGTCGCCTACGAGGCAGCGGGGTCGCTGCAACTGCTCATCGGCGACATCCTCGACGTCGCCAAGATCGAGTCCGGTCACCTGACCCTCACGCCCGAGCGGGTTCGCCTGCGCCATGTCGTGGAGTCGGTGCGCCGCATGTTCGAAGGCCTGGCCCGGCAGAAAGGCCTGAGGCTCGTTGTGGAGCTGGACGATGCCCCGGGACGGGACGTGCTGATCGATCCCCTGCGCTTCAAGCAGGTGCTCTCCAACCTGGTGAGCAATGCGATCAAGTTCACCGAGCGGGGACAGGTGACGATCCGTCTCCAGGAAAGGAGCCTGGACGAGGAGAGGGCGATCGTCCGGGTGGACGTGGAGGATTCCGGTATCGGTATCGCTCCGGCGGACCAGGCGCGCCTGTTCCAGCCTTTCATCCAGGTGGCCAAGGGACGCACGGTGCAGGGCGGGACCGGCCTTGGGCTGGCGATCTGTCGGAAGTTGGTGGACCTCATGGGCGGCGATGTCGAGATGCACAGCGAGCCGGGCAAAGGCACCCGGGTGTCGCTCGACCTGCTCTTGCGCCAGTGCGGGCCGAAAATGCCTGAATCCGGCCAGGACCCGCTGGCAGCATCCATGGAGCCGTCTCGCCGCCTGCATATCCTCATCGCCGACGACTATCCGCCCAACCGGGTACTGCTGCGCCAGCAACTGGAGTTTCTCGGCCACCGGGTGGCGGAAGCGGAGGATGGCCAGGTGGCGCTGGAGCTCTGGGCCGACGAGCGCTTCGAGGTGCTGATCAGCGACTGCAACATGCCGCGCCTGAACGGCTATCAGCTGGCACGCAGGATACGCATCCAGGAACGGTGCGAGCGACGCGCGCCGATCCTGATCCTCGGCTATACCGCCGACGCCGAGCCGGACGAGGTACAGCGCTGCCGCGACGCGGGCATGGATGATTGCCTGTTCAAGCCGCTCGGCCTGGAGACCCTGCGCAACTACCTCGCGACCTCTTTCGGACGCGACGCCGCGCAGCCCCGGGGGCTCTATGATGCAGCCGCTCTCAGCAGCCTCGGCGGCGGCCGCCCGGAACGGCTGCGCGAACTGCTGGAGACCCTGCTAGGCAGCAACCGTCAGGACCTCCAGCGCCTTGCCATCCTCCTGCGCGAGAGCGACAGGACCCGGCTCGCCGAGCATGCCCACCGCATCAAGGGCGCCGCACGGATGATCGGGGCGCGTACCCTGCTGGAGGCCTGCGAGGCCCTGGAGGACGCCTGCCGGCGAAGTGGCGACGGGGAGTGCCTGCAGACGCCTGGCGAAAGACTCCGGCTGGCCCTGGAGGCGTTGCAGGAGGAACTCCAGGAGCAGTTGGCGGCCGCTGCGGTATGAGCCCTTCCTTTCAGGAGGGGCTCGAGCGTCCGGTCATTTCCCGGGCCATTTCCGTGGCGTAGCTGTCGGTCATGCCGGCGATGAAATCGATCACCTGGAGGAAGGCGCGGTACAGCGGCCACTGCGGGTCGGGCGCGTTGCGTCCGAGCAGGTCGAGGATGCGCCGGTTCTTGAACGACGGCGTATGCCCGCCGTATTGCTCCAGCGCGGCGCCACAGAAGGCGTTGAGGAGGATCTCCAGAGTGGTGTAGGCGCCGATCTCGTGGAGGGTCTTGCGCTTGTCCTGGAAGATCTTTTCCCGCGCGATGGCCTTGGCCCGCTGCACGCAGAGCTTGGCCGGGCCATGCATGTGTTCCACCAGGTCGCCGGCAAGCTGCCCGGCGAGCAGGGCCTGCTGCTGGTCGACGAAGGCACGGGCGGCGGCATTGGTCAGGTGCTCGATGGCCTTGCCGCGGAGGATCGCCAGTTTACGCCGGCGGGAGTCCCTGGGGCCGAGTTGGCGATAGGTGTCGGGCAGGTCGTCGCCGACCAGGCCGAGCAACAGCGCCTCGACCTCGCTGTATTCGAGCAGCTCCATTTCCAGGCCGTCTTCGAGGTCGATCAGGCCGTAGCAGATGTCGTCCGCCGCTTCCATCAGGTAGACCAGCGGATGGCGAGCCCAGCGCTCGTCGTCGAGTTGCGGCATGCCGAGCTTATGGGTGATCTGCTCGAGCAGCGGCAGTTCGCTCTGGTAGCAGCCGAACTTGTGCTTCTTGTAGCCCAGCGCTTCGGCGTGGCGCGAGGTCCAGGGGTACTTCAGGTAGGTGCCCAGGGTGGCGTAGGTCAACCGCGTGCCGCCGTCGAACTGATGGTATTCCAGTTGGGTGAGGACCCGGAAGCCCTGGGCGTTGCCTTCGAAGTGGAGAAAGTCGGAACGCTCGGCGTCGCTCATCTCGTCCAGCCAGCCACGTCCGGCGGCTTGCTGGAACCAGTTGCGGATCGCGTCTTCGCCGGAGTGCCCGAACGGTGGGTTGCCGATGTCGTGGGCCAGGCAGGCCGACTGGACGATGACCCCGAGGTCGCTGGGGTCGCACCACTCGGGTAGTTCCTCGCGGAGAATCTCGCCGACCCGCATGCCCAGCGAGCGGCCGACGCAGGCGACTTCCAGGGAGTGGGTCAGGCGGGTGTGGATGTGATCGTTGCTGGAGACCGGATGGACCTGGGTCTTGCGTCCGAGGCGGCGAAACGCGCCGGAGAAGATGATCCGGTCATGGTCCTTGTGGAAGGCGCTGCGGCCCAGTTCATCGTTGCTGTGTACCGGCTTTCCGAGCCGTTCGCGGGTGAGCAGGGTCTGCCAGTCCATCGGGAATTCCAGGGATGCGCTGAGGCGATGCGGACACGCTAACGGTTTGCCTCGGCAAGCTCAATCGTCGCGTTGGGGAAACGGAGGGCGCCGACCGTTGCCGGTCGGCGCATCCTTCAACGGCCTTTCTGCTTGCGCAGGCCGAGCAACAGCGGGGCCAGGGCGACGCCCAGGCGCAGCAGACGCTGCCAGCGTCCGCCCTTGCCAAGCAGGACGCCCAGCAGTGCGGCTCCGCCGGCGCCCCAGAGCGCCGCATTGCCACCGCCGAACAGTTGCTGGCTGAGGTTGTGGCCCAGCCCCTGGGCCTGGCGGAAGGGTTGCACCAGCAGTTGGCTTTCGCGGCGCAATTGCTGGCGCTGCATTTCCAGGCGCAGGCGGATCACCGCCTTGCGCAATTCGCGACGCGACAGGCCGGTCGCGTTCACCGGTAGTTGGCTCATGCGCGTTTCCTTGTCATGGCAGCAGTCGCTCGCGGTCGTTGGCCAGTTCTTCCAGGGTGGCGCTGAACGGCGAGCTTTCGTCGTTGATCGACTGGTACAGGCGCCAGCCGCAGAACAGCGAGCCGATCACGTAAAACAGGCACAACCCGAGCGCCGCTGCGAGCCGGTTGGTGTCCCAGAACACGATCAGCACCAGCAGCGACAGGCCGACCAGCAGGAGCAGGGCGAATACCAGGGCCAGCCCGGCGAACAGCAGCAGGCGCAGGGTGTTGGCCTTCTGTTCCTGCAGCTCGATGCCGAACAGCTCGACGTGACCGTGCAACAGGCCGAGGAAGGCGGCGCCGAAGCGCCGCAGGGAGGGGCGGCCGTCCGCCGGGTCCTTTCCTTCGCTCATGGCTCAGCGCCGGCTGACCAACAGGCCAAGCAGGAAGCCGACGCCGGCGGCGATGCCGATGCTCTGCCAGGGGTGTTCGCCGACGTACACCTCGGTGGCGTCCACCGCGGCCTGGCTGCGTTCGCGGACGTTGTCCTTCAGCGAGTCCTTGGTGTCGCGCAAGGTATCGCGAGCGCGCTTGAGGCTGTCGTGGATCTTGCCGCGGATTTCTTCGGCCTGGTCGCCCGCCACGTCGGCGGTGCTTTGCAGGAGTTTCTCGGTATCGGCGACCAGTGCCTGGAATTCAGCCAACAGTTCATCCTTTGCAGCGTTTGCAGTGGTCTTGCGGGGCATGACGAGCTCCTCTGGTCATGGGGTGTGTTTTTTTCGAGCCGAGCGCGGGGCGGAAGGTTCAACCGGTGGGTAATTTCCGCGCGTTGCCGGTCGCTCCCGGCGTTCCTTTCATTAAAGACTGCCACAGCGTGCCTGTCGGCGCGGCTGCGGCGAGATGACGCCCATCCGGCTGCCTCGCAACGGGGCGCGAACTGGTATGGCGCTTGCAATTCCCTGGTGCGCACGTCGGCCGGAATGCCCCTTGCGAGGGCGCCAGGCGCTCCCGGAGGGTACTTCGGGATGAACGTCCAACCCAATGAAAATCAAGGAAAGTCCGGGAGCTTTCCATGCTGCCTCAGGCACCTTGCGAAACGTCTGCCGAAGAAAAGCGGCGGTTCGCACGACGACTACTGCTTCGTCATGGTGCGTTGAAGGGCGGGCGTGGGCGTTTCTGGTGCTTTCTCTCTACGCGCGAAGGCTGCCTCAATCCATGGATAACCTGAATAGTGCGGTGCAAGTCCTGATCCACGGCTCCAATACCCTGTTCATCCTGCTCGGAGCGGTGATGGTGCTGGCGATGCACGCCGGCTTCGCCTTCCTCGAGGTGGGCACCGTGCGCCTGAAGAACCAGGTCAACGCCCTGTCGAAGATTCTGTCCGACTTCGCCATCTCGGCGCTGGCCTATTTCTTCGTCGGCTACTGGATTGCCTACGGCGTGACTTTCTTCCATCCGGCGGCGGCGCTGACCGTGGACAGTGGCTATGCGCTGGTGAAGTTCTTCTTCCTGCTGACCTTCGCCGCGGCAATCCCGGCGATCATCTCCGGCGGCATCGCCGAGCGTGCCAGGTTCGGTCCGCAGTTGTGCGCCACGGCGCTGATCGTGGCCTTCGTGTACCCGTTTTTCGAAGGCTTGGTGTGGAACGGCAATTTCGGCTTGCAGGAATGGCTGAAGCTGGAGTTCGGCGCGCCCTTCCACGATTTCGCCGGCTCCGTGGTGGTGCATGCGCTGGGCGGCTGGCTGGCATTGGCGGCGGTGCTATTGCTGGGCAGCCGCAACGGCCGCTATCGCGACGGCAAGCTGGTGGCGATGGCGCCGTCGAGCATCCCGTTCCTGGCACTGGGGTCGTGGATCCTGATCATCGGCTGGTTCGGCTTCAACGTGATGAGCGCCCAGACCCTCGCTGGGGTCAGCGGGCTGGTGGCGGTCAACTCCTTGCTGGCGATGGTTGGCGGCACCATGGCGTCGCTGCTGATCGGCCGCAACGACCCGGGTTTCCTGCACAACGGTCCGCTGGCCGGGTTGGTGGCGGTGTGCGCCGGTTCCGACCTGATGCATCCGATCGGCGCGCTGGCTACCGGCCTGGTAGCGGGGGCCCTGTTCGTCTGGGCGTTCACCGCGACCCAGGTGCGCTGGAAGATCGACGACGTCCTCGGTGTCTGGCCGTTGCACGGTCTTTGCGGGGTCTGGGGCGGGATTGCCTGCGGCATCTTTGGCCAGCAGGCATTGGGTGGGCTCGGCGGGGTGAGCCTGGCCAGCCAGGCGCTCGGCAGCCTGCTGGGGGTGACGGTGGCTTTCGCCGGCGGCCTGTTGGTCTATGGGCTGATGAAGGCGCTGCTGGGCATCCGCTTGAGCCAGGAGGAGGAGTACTACGGCGCGGACCTGTCGATCCACAAGATCGGCGCGATCAGCCACGAATGAGGGGGCGGACTTCCTTGGTCCGGTGGGGTATCGGCGGATAACGCCCCAGGCGCTATCCGTCCTGCACGCTGCGAGCGAGGCATCCCGCCATGAAAGAGGCCACCCAAGGGTGGCCTCTTCGTTCCGCCGCGGGGCTCTGGGGAGGGGCGGATGGCCGTAGCGCGGCTATCCGCGGGGCCTGCCGTTACCAGAGCGGCAGCGTGTAGCTGACGATCAGGCGATTTTCGTCGTAGTCGTTGGTGTAGTTGGTGCGCATGGTCGCGTTGCGCCACTTCACCCCGAGGTTCTTCAACGGGCCGCTCTGGAACACGTAGGCGATGTCCATGTCGCGTTCCCATTCCTTGCCTTCGCCCGAGGTGGTCAGCAGGTCGATGTTGTCGCCCTTGACGTAGCGGGTCATGAAGGTCAGGCCGGGAATGCCGACGCCGGCGAAGTTGTAGTCGTAGCGCGCCTGCCAGGATTTCTCGTCCTTGTTGGCGAAGTCGCCGATCTGGATGAAGTTCACCAGGTAGGGGTCGGCGCCGTTGATGTAGGCGAAGCCGGTGTCGCCGCTCATCTTCTGGTAGCCGACGCCGAAGGCGTGGTAGCCGAGGCTGTAGGTGAACATGGCGTTGAGCGCCTTGTTGTCGACGTTGCTGGAACCGTCGTCGGTGGAGCGCGCCCAGCGGATGTCGGATTTCAGCGACTGCTTGTCGGCGATCGGCAGGGTGTGCACCAGGCCGAGGTAATGCTGCTTGTAGAAGTTGTCGAGCTTGCCGTAGTGGTAGCTGGTGCTGAGGTTGTCGGTCCACTTGTAGCTGCCGCCGGCGAAGTCGAACTTGTCCGAAGTCAGCCCGGAACGGACCACGATGTTGCGCTTGCCGCCACCGGTGATGGTCATGTCCTCGTTGTCCGAGGAGTCGCGCTGGTTGACCTTCTTCAGGCGCCCGGCGTCGAGGGTCAGGCCGTCGATCTCCATGGAGTTCAGCGCGCCGCCCTGGAAGGTCTGTGGCAGCAGGCGGCTGTCGTTGGGCATGATCACCGGCAGCTTGGGGGTCAGGGTGCCGATCTTCAGGGTGCTCTTCGACGCCCGCAGCTTGGCGGTGATCCCTGCCTCGCCATAGTCGTCCTGGGCGCGGCCGGTCTCGCGGTCGCGCTTGAGCAGGCCGGTGCCGCTGCGGTCGGGGCTGGAATCGAGCTTCACCCCGAGCAGGCCGATGGCGTCGACGCCGAAACCGATGGTGCCCTCGGTGTAACCGGACTCGTAGCGCAGGAGGAAGCCCTGGGCCCATTCCTCGGCCTTGGACTGGCTGGCGCCTTCCTGGCGGAAATCACGGTTGAAGTAGAAGTTGCGGAGTTCGATGCTGGCCTTGCTGTCCTTGATGAACTCGGCATGGGCCAGGGTTGGGACGGTAATGCTGGAACCCAGCGCGGCAAAAGCCACGGCACGGGCGATCGGGGTCATGCTCATTGTTATTGTCTCCTCGAGCGCTTGGGGCAGGCCGATGGCGGCGGCGTGACGCCACGTCGGCCTGTGACAGCCCGGTTACTTAAGCACTACAGGAAGACGGCCACTGTTAGACATTAGTCGAGGGTGGCCGCGAATTGGCACGAACCCTGTCTAGGACGGGCTTTCCCGCTATTCCAGCCAGTGCGGGAAGTAGCCCAGGGCGGCCTGGACCCGCGCATCGTGCGCCGGAATCACGCTCAGGCGCGGGTCGCTGCGGAGCAGCAGGCGGATCTTCGCCAGTTGCGCGAGGGTGCGCGCGGGATCGCGATCGACCAGGGCGCGGCCGGCGAAGAATTTCTGCCGTGGGCCTTCGACGCCTTCGAGTCGCCAACTGGTGTCGCCGCTGAAGAACAGCCGGCGCCCGCTGTCGAGGGTGACGAACAGACCGACCGAGCCGGGCGTATGGCCGGGCAGGGGGACCAGCACCAGGCGGCCGTCGCCAAACAGGTCGAGGCTTTCGTCGAAGCCCATGAACGGCTGCGGATCGAAGCTGTAAGGTCGCCAGCGCACGCCATGGCGGAATTGGCTGGGGAAGGCGGCCGGCGGGGTGGCGATGCGGCTGAAGGCGATCTCCTCGTAGGGTGCCCAGACCGGTACTTCGGGGAAGTCGACCAGGCCCGAGGCGTGATCCCAGTGTGCGTGGGACAGCAGGATGCGATCGACGCGAATACCGGCTGCGTCCAGTTGGTCGCGCGCCGGGACGACTTTCTGGTAAGCGAACAGCGGCGCTGCCCACCAAGGCATGTCGGCGCGGAACTGGGCGTCGATGTCGCGCCCCAGGCCAGTGTCGAAGAGCAGGGTGGCGGCGTGGTGCTCGATCAGCACCGCGGTATGGCTGAGCGGCACCCGGCGCACCCAGGAGCCGCCGTCGACGGTGAGCGCATCGAGGGTTTCCACTCCCGAGGTGCGCAACAGGGCGACTCGCATTTCCGCCGCCTGCACCGGCAGGACGAGGAGGGCGATCAACAACGAGGCAAGGCGATACAGGAAAGGCATCAAGATTCACCGGGAGGAAGAAAAGGGGATGGCTGGGGCTCGCCGAATGCCAGCGGCAGGCGGCCGCGCCGCCAGCGCCAGCCTGCGGGGCGCAACGCCAGCAGGCGCTCGGCGCCGGCGGGCCAGGGGATGGATGGCTGCGAACCCGGCCAGAACAGCTCGGCCTCGGCGTGCAGGTGCAGCAGGTCGCCATTGTCGAAATCGATGAACAGGAGGCCGCAGCGAGGATCCTGGAGCAGGTTGCCGAGGGTATTGAACAGGCGGTTGCCGGCATAGTCGGGCAACCACAGGCGGCCATCCGCGCCGAGCCGGAGAAAGCCCGGCGGCCCGCCCCGATGGGAGACGTCGACGCCGCCTCTGAGCGGGTCGGCATGCTGGCTGGCGATGAACAGCGTATCGCTGCGCGAGACCAGCGACAGCCAGCGTGGATCGAGTCCTTCGCCCTGCAACGCGGGACTTGCGATCCTGGAGACGGGCTGGTGGCTGCGCGCCTGGATGTACTTGGGGCAGTTTCCGAAGGATTGCTCGACACCGACCGTGAAACCCTTTCCGTCCCGCGCCAGGACCCGACCATTCATGCGGTTGCGGCGGCGGGTCGGCCATTCCAGGCCGAGGATGCCGAGGCGGGTGCCAGCCTCGAGATTGGCCGCCAGCGGATCGTCCGCTTGCGGCAGGTTGTCGATGCGCAGGCGGGTCGGTTCCGGCGAACGGGCGAAGCCGGGGGGGCCCCAGAGCACCGAGGCGCTGGGGTAGCCGTCGGCGTCGAGGCTGCCCACCAGCAACAGCGATAGCAGGGCGAAGAACTCCCGGTGCTGGTCCGGCATGAAGGTGCGGATCGCGCGGCTGCCGAAGCCGGCGACCTGTTCGCGAACGCCGGCGCGTTCCTGGATCGCCAGTTCGCCGGCGTGGAAGGGACTCTGTTCCTGGCTCATGCTGCCTCCTGCCGAGCTACAGGCCGGGCATCGGGATGTAGCCGGGCAGCGCGCGGATGCGGGCGATCCAGGCGTTCAGCGCCGGGTAGTGGTCCAGCGCCAGGCCGCCTTCGGGGGCGAGGGCCAGGTAGGGGTAGAGGGCCACGTCGGCGATGCTCGGCTGTTCGCCCTGGGCCAGCCAGCGATGCTCGGCCAGGTGCCGGTCGACCAGGCGCAGCACTTCCAGGCCTCGCTGGTGGGTTTGCTCGCGATCCAGCGGCAGGTTGAAGCGAGTGATCAGCCGGGCGCTGGCCGGGCCGTTCTGCACCTCGTTGGCCGAATAGCTGAGCCAGTAGGCGATGCGGCCCTGGCTGACGGGGTCGAGCGGATACCACTCGGGGCCGGCATGGCGTCGTGCCAGATAGACGAGAATGGCGTGGGAGTCGCCCAGTTGCAGCTCGCCGTCTTCCAGCACCGGGATCTGTCCGCGGGGATTCATGCGGAGGAAGGCCTGGGTCTTGTGCTTGCGGTTGAGGAAATCGACCGGCCGCAGCGTCGCCTCGCGGCCGATGAGGGAGAGGAACAGGCGGACCTTGTAGGCGTTGCCGGAGAGATCCAGGTCATGCAGTTTCATCTGAGGGTTCCAGGCGGGTATTGGTGCCTGGATATTAGACAGACAGGTCTGTATATTTCAAGGCGCGCGTTCGCCTTTTTCCGTCGGTATTCGTCCGGGGAGCGACGCAGAGCGGTTCAAGGGGGCGGCAGGGTCGCGCATAATGGGCCGCTCAGGAGGCTTTCCATGACATCCCGCAAACGCGAGCAACTGCTCAGCACCGCCGTCGACCTGTTCTATCGCGAGGGTTACCACGCCACCGGCATCGACCGCATCCTGGCCGAATCCGGGGTGGCGAAGATGACGCTGTACAAGCACTTTCGCTCGAAGGACGAACTGATCATGGCCGCCCTGGAGGTGCGTCGGCAGCGCACCGCCGAACGCATGCTCGAAGCCGAGGCACGGTTGCAGCCGCGAGCGGCGATCCTGGCGGTGTTCGATGGTCTGCAGGAGTTCCTCCAGGACGAGGCGTTCCGTGGCTGTGCCTTCATCCATGCCGCCGCCGAGTTCCATGAGCGCTCGCATCCGATCCATCGCCAGGCGGCCGAGCAAAAGGCCTTCGTTGAAGCCTATTTCCAGCGCCAGCTGGAGCGCCTGGGCGCGCGTTCGGCGGCACTGCTTGCGCGGCAGTTGCAATACCTGATGGAGGGCGCCCTGGTGATGGCGCACATCCATGGGCCGGCGGATCAGGCTCGCGAGGCCCGGCAGGCGGCCGAAAGTCTGTTGCAGGTCGCTGGCATCTGAGCGCGGGTGCTACCATCGCCGCGAAACACTGCACAGGTCCTTTCGATGCCCCCGGAATGCCAACTCTTCGGAACCCTCGGTTGCCACCTCTGCGAAGTCGCGGAGGCGGTGCTGATGCCCTTCGTCGAACATGGCCTGCTGGTCGAACTGGTGGACATCGCCGACGACGAAGCCTGGGTCGAGCACTATGGCCTGCGGATCCCGGTGCTGCGCCGCTGCGACAATGGCGCCGAGCTGAACTGGCCGTTCGAGGCCGAGCAGGTCGCAGCCTTCCTCAGCTGCTGATGCCTATTCATTCGCGCTAAGCGCGGCACCGCTGGTAACCCCGCGCTCTATGCGCAAACCGGACTGCGTTCCGCTTCCTTCCCCCATGCCGCGCGGTGCCTGGCTTCGGCGATGCTGGCGAAGCGATGCATAGGCGTTTCTCAATGGTTTTCATAGCCTGAGTCTATTGGCTCGGCAGGCTACGTTCGGCTAGGCCTAAGGGCGATGGATAAACCCTGAGTTCCCTTCAGGACTGACTGGAAACAGCCGGGAACCCGCGTGGCGCAGGACGCGTCGCAGGTCGTTCGGTCCGCTGTCGCGGACCGCCGGGGTGTGGGGGTCGGGACGACGAGGCTCGGCGTTTCCTCATAACGAAAGAGGACGCCTGATGAAAACGCCCGCCTGGACGCGCCATGCCCTCTGGGTCATGCCGCTCGCCCTGGGGCTGCAATCCGCCGTGGTCGCGGGGGATGAGCAGCCAAGCAAGACTTCCAGCTATTCGCCGGTGGTGATCAATGAGGACTTCGCCACCATCATGAAGCGCATGACGGCGAACAAACCGTCGATCGAACAGGCCCACAAGACGCTTCTCGAGCAGCGTTACGATCTCAGCGACAGGCCGGCCAAGGGCGCCAGCATGACGCGCGGCAAGCCGCTGCAGGAAGGGGTCCGGGTGAAGCTGCCGGCCGGCACCAGCTGGGAGGAACTGGCCAGGCTGAGCCCCGAGGAAATCCGCAAGCAGGGGCTGTTCCCCGGTGGCTTCCTGCCGCTGCCGCACCCTAACCATGCCGAAGGCGGGATGGTCTTTCCCAAGTTCCTCATCGACGAGATCAAGCGCCAGGAAAGCCGCGATCTGACTCGTTTCGACCTCGACTACGACCTGCCGGACCACTTCCTGCCGGAATTCCCGGCACCGATGTTCCTTACCACCCGGCCTGACCTGGGCGATGTGTCCAAGGGCAAGCTGGTGACCATCGACAACTATTTCGCGTTGTTCAACGGGATTCTCAATCCCAAGCAGCTGGAAGGGCTGCGCCTGCTGCTAACGGCCTTTCCGCAGCAGCAGTTCAACCTCACCGACGATCGCCGTAGCGAGCATCCGAGCCGCGGCGTAGCCTGCTTCGACTGCCATGCGAACGGCCACACCAATGCCGCTACCCACCTGGCCGGCGATGTGCGCCCGCAGCCGTTCCGCCACCGCATCGACACGCCGACGCTGCGCGGGGTGAACATCCAGCGGTTGTTCGGCTCGCAGAGGGCGCTGAAGACCGTCGAGGACTTCACCGAGTTCGAGCAGCGCGCCGCCTACTTCGACGGTGATCCGGTAATCGCCACCAAGAAGGGGGTGAACGTGCTCGAGCGTGGCAGTCAAGTGCATTTCATGGGTGAGTTCCAGGCGCTGCTGGACTTCCCCCCGGCACCGAAGCTGGATGTGGAGGGGCGGCTCGATCCGGGCAAGGCCAGCGAGCAGGAATTGCGTGGCGAAAAGCTGTTCTACGGCAAGGCGGCCTGCGCCGGGTGCCATGCGCCGCCTTACTTCACCGACAACCTGATGCACAACCTGAAGGTGGAGCGCTTCTACGATCCGAAACTGGTCAATGGCGTGATGGCGTCCGCCGACGGGCCGATCAAGACCTTCCCGTTGCGCGGGATCAAGGATTCGCCGCCGTACCTGCACGACGACCGCCTGCTGACCCTGGAGGACACCGTGGAGTTCTTCAACCTGGTGCTGGAGCGCAAGCTGTCCGCGGAAGAGAAGGGCGACCTGGTGGCCTACCTGCGTACCCTGTGAGAAAGGCCGAATCGCAGGCAATAAAAAACCCGCCGTTGAGGCGGGTTTTTCGGGATATGGTCGGAGCGACTGGATTCGAACCAGCGACCTTCTCGTCCCGAACGAGACGCGCTACCAAGCTGCGCTACGCTCCGTTTTGTTGGGGCGCATTCTACAGAAAAAGTTTTGGTACACAAGGGGTTAGATGAATTTTTTTTCGAGCCCCGGTTTCCCCGGGCGAAAAAGCAAAGACCCCGTCGCTCGTTCGAGTCGACGGGGTCTTCAGGAAAACCTGTTACGCGACGGTATCAGAGTTCCTTGACGGTGCGGACCTGGTCCTTGTTCACGCGGGCGCGCTTGCCGTCGAGCTGTTCGAACTCGTAGAAGCCGGAATCCTCGTCATAGGAAGGGGTGTCTACGGCCTGGATTTCACGTCCGTCGTTGAGGGTGATCACGGTAGGGCTGGAACAACCCGCGAGGGCGCCGAGGCCTACGGCGAGGAGGAGGGCGGGTAGCATCCGCTTGATCATTGCGCAGTTCTCCTGTGCGGTCAGACTTTGAAGTTACGAGTTTCTGACAGACGAGTTCTAGGAAGAGTTCCCCCCTAAAAACGAGTGTTCCCCCCACCTTCGAGAAAATTCGACTCGACGTCCCTTCCGTTTTACTTCAGTTCGCGGTGATTAGCCAACAGCTCGGGGGTGTTCAGGTTGGCCAGCCGCGGATCGCCCGCGGCCAGCTCGATGGCCTCCGCGCCAAGCGGCAACAGGACGTGGCGTGGGCTACGGTCGCCCTGGCGCCAGGCGTGTTCTATCTCTTCGGCCAGGTGCGTCGGGATCAGGCTGAACAGCGGTTCCCACTGGCCGCCGCAGCGCAGCATCCAGGGGCGCGCCGGTGTGCGGCCGGCGGCCTGCAGCAGGGTTTCCAGCAAGGCGCGGTCGATGCGCGGCGCGTCGCAGGGCAGCACCAGCAGCCAGGGATGCCGGGCCACCGCCAGGCCGGCGCGGATGCCGGCGAGCGGGCCGGGGAAGTCTCGGCTGTCGTCGCTCACCAGGCGGTCGGCATAGGCCGCATAGCGTTCCTGGTTGCGGTTGCAGGAGACGATCAGGTCATCGGTGAGCGGGCGCACCAGGCGATGCAGGTGGGCGATCAGGGGCAGGCCCTGCCACTCGATCAGGCCCTTGTCGCGACCGCCCATGCGCTGGCCGCGGCCTCCCGCCAGGAGAAGGATGGAGCAGGGGGGCAGGGCGCTATCGGGCATCTGGGGTCTCCGTGTCGGGCCTGTGATATAACACCGCGATCACGTCCACAAGCAAGGGCCAACCCCATGAGCCACAAGGCCGAAACGGCATTCGTGCCGTTGAACATCGCCGTCCTGACCGTCAGCGATACCCGTACCCTGGAAACCGATACTTCAGGCCAGTTGTTCGTCGACCGCCTGACCGAGGCCGGGCACAACCTGGCCGCTCGCGTGCTGCTGAAGGATGACCTATACCGGATCCGCGCACAGGTCGCGACCTGGATCGCCGAGGATAGCGTGCAGGTCGTGCTGATCACCGGCGGCACCGGTTTCACCGGCCGCGACAGCACCCCGGAAGCGGTGGCCTGCCTGCTGGACAAGCAGGTGGACGGCTTCGGCGAGCTGTTCCGGCAGATTTCGCTGGCCGACATCGGTACCTCCACCATCCAGTCGCGGGCCCTGGCCGGGCTTTCCAACGGCACCCTGGTCTGCTGCCTGCCGGGCTCCACCAACGCCTGCCGCACTGCCTGGGAAGGCATCCTCGTCGAGCAACTGGACGCCCGTCATCGCCCGTGCAACTTCGTCCCGCACCTGAAACAGGCGGCGCCCTGCGAGAGCCGCGGGTGAGCGGCTGCTGCGAACAGCCGGGGCTGATGCCGGTCGAGACGGCGCTGGAACGGCTCCTCGAACTGGCCGCGCAAACGCCTATCGATACGTGTGAGCAGGTGCCCCTGGAGCAGGCTGGCGGCCGCGTGCTGGCGGTCGACCTGCTGGCCGGCCTGGACCTGCCGCCGTGGCCGAACAGCGCCATGGACGGCTACGCCTTGCGCCTCGCCGACTGGAACGGCGAGCCACTGCCGGTCAGCCAGAAGATCTTTGCCGGACAGGCGCCGAAGCCGCTGCAAGCGGATACCTGTGCGCGGATCTTCACCGGTGCGCCGCTGCCCGAAGGCGCCGATCTGGTAGAGATGCAGGAAAACGCCGAAGCGCTCGACGATGGCCGCGTGCGCTTCACCCAGCCGTTGCGCGTGGGCCAGCATGTGCGCCCGCGTGGCCAGGAAATCCGCCAGGGCGACCTGGTCCTGCCGGCCGGCACGCGCCTGCGCTCCATCGAACTGGGGTTGGCGGCTTCGCTCGGCTACGCGGCCCTGGAGGTGCGACGCAAGCCGCGGGTGGCGCTGCTGTCCACCGGCGACGAGCTGGTCGAGGCGGGCCAGCCGCTGCAGGCCGGGCAGATCTACAACAGCAACCGTCCGTTGCTCAAGGATTGGCTGCAACGCCTGGGCTGTGACGTGCTCGACGCCGGCATCCTTCCCGACGACCTGGCACGTACCCGCGAGCGCCTGGCCGGGTTGGCCGGGGTGGACCTGATCCTGTCCACCGGCGGCGTATCGGTGGGCGAGGCCGACTTCCTTGGCATGGCGCTGCGCGAAGCCGGCGAGCTGACCCTCTGGAAGCTGGCGATAAAACCCGGCAAGCCGCTGACCGTCGGCCAGTTCCAGGGCATCCCGGTGATCGGCCTGCCGGGCAATCCGGCTTCGACCCTGGTCACCTTCGCCCTGCTGGCGCGTCCCTACCTGCTGCGCCGGCTTGGCGTGGCGCAGGTCGCGCCGCTGCGGGTGGAGGTACCGGCCGGCTTTGCCTGGACCAAGGCGGGGCAGCGTCGCGAGTACCTGCGTGGTCGCCTGGAGCAGGGCCGCGCGGTGCTCTATCCGAACCAGAGTTCCGGGGTACTGCGCAGCGCTTCCTGGGCCGAGGGGCTGGTGGAGGTCCGCGAGGGACGTACCCTCGTGGAGGGCGAGGGCGTGGCGTTCATTCCGCTGAGCGAACTGCTCGATTGAGCCGACGGCGGCCGGATGGCCGCCGTTCTCATTGCGCCGCCGGCTCCTTGCGCCGTTGCCGGTACTCGCCGGGCGTCTGCCCGGTCCAACCCTTGAAACTGCGATGGAACGAGCGCGACTCGGTAAAGCCCAGGTACTGGGCGATGTCCTGGATCGGCAGCTCGCTATGCAGCAGGTAGTGCTCGGCCAGTTCGCGGCGCAGTTCGTCGAGGGTCTGCTGGTAGCTGCTGCCGGCTTGCTGCAGGTGGCGTTGCAGGGTGCGTACGGTCATGCCGAACTTCTCCGCCACCCGTTCCTTGCGCGGCAGGCCGTCCTTGAGTAGCTGGCGCAGGGCGTTCTTCACCCGCAGCGGCAGCGGCTCGTCATCGTCCAGCTCGGCCATCAGCGCCAGGGCATGTTCCTCCAGAGTGCGCAGCAGCGTCGCGTCGGCCTGGCGCAGCGGCAGCGCCAGGTAGTCCAGCGGTACCAGCAGCGCCGAACAGGGTTGGGCGAAGCGTACCGGACAGCCGAAGAAGGTCTCGTAGTCTTCCACGCGGATTCCGTCCGGCAGGTCGTGTTCCAGCCAGACCTCGTCCGGCGAACCTTCCAGGTCGGCGATCCAGCGCGCGTAGAGGACCCAGGAAGCCAGGACGTGCTCGACCATGTGGCGCCGTACCAGGGGTGTCTGGTGGCGGCAGTTCCAGATCAGCCGGACCTGCCCGCCGGCCGCCTCGATGCGGCTGGTGCCCATGTCGCCGACCAGCTTCTCGTAGGGCGTGATGCGGCTCATGGCCTCGCCCAGGGTGGCGCAGTTCATCGCGATGTAGCCGAGCACGCTCCAGGAGCCGGGCTGGACGAAACGCGCCGAATGCAGGCCGAACAGGGGATCGCCGGAATGCTCGCAGAAATAGCCGAGCAGGCGCTCGTGGGCTTCGCCCGGCAGGCGCTGGCGATTGTCGTTGAGCTGGTCGGCCTGGAGGCCGGCGGCGGCCAGGGCAGGGGCGATGTCCAGGCCGAGCCGTTCGGCATGGCGCAGGTATTTCAGCAGGGCCGGAACCGAGGTGGAGCCAAGGGTCTGCATGGTCGTTGTTCTTGTCGTGGCGGGTGGAACAGGCCGTCCGGCGTGCGTGCCGGCTGTCTTGATCGGTCACAGGGAGTGTCTCGATCCGACAGTGACAGGCGAGGGCGGCTGGCTAGTATAGGCAGCCAGAAAGGTTCCGATAAACAGGTTGCCGCGACAAGCGAGGGGAGAGGTTCATGCGCCGTTGGAATGGCTGGGGCGAAGAAAGCACCGTGGTCGAATTGCCGGACAGCGCCCGTGGGTTCCTGGCGGAACTGGTCGGGCAGGGCGCACGCTTGCCGGACGCCAGCCTGGAGGCGGCGCTGGCGAAGGTCCCGGCGTCGCGCCTGGAGGCCGATCCGCGCTACAGCATCGACCCCCGTGAGCGTCTGCTGCATGCCCGCGGGCAGAGCCTGCCGGACTGGCTGGCGATGCGCGAGGGCGACTTCGGCGTCTACCCGGACGCCGTGGCCTATCCGGAAACCGCCGAACAGATCCGCGAGTTGCTGGCCCTGGCCGACTCCCGCGACCTGCAACTGATTCCCTATGGCGGCGGTACTTCCGTGGCCGGCCATATCAATCCGCAAGCCTCGCGGCGGCCGGTACTGACGGTCTCGCTGGAGCGCATGAACCGCCTGCTCGATCTGGACCGCGAGAGCCTGGTCGCGACCTTCGGCCCCGGCGCCGCCGGCCCGCAGGTGGAGAGCCAGTTGCGTGCGCTGGGCTACACGCTCGGGCATTTCCCGCAGTCCTGGGAGTTGTCGACCCTCGGTGGCTGGGTCGCCAGCCGCTCCAGTGGCCAGCAGTCGCTGCGCTACGGGCGGATCGAACAACTTTTCGCCGGCGGGACCCTGGAGACCTTCGCCGGGCCGCTTGAAATCGCTACCTTCCCGGCATCCGCGGCGGGACCGGACCTGCGCGAACTGGTGCTGGGCTCTGAGGGACGCTTCGGGATCATTTCCTCGGTGAAGGTGCGGGTCTCGCCGCTGGCCGAGGACGAGCGCTTCTACAGCGTCTTCCTGCCGAACTGGCAGCAGGCCCTGCAAGCCACCCGCGAGCTGGCCCAGGCGCGCGTGCCGCTGTCGATGCTGCGACTGTCCAACGCCGTGGAAACCATGACCCAACTGGCCCTGGCCGGCCATCCCGGACAGATCGCCTGGCTGGAGAAATACCTGGCGCTGCGCGGCGCGGGCGAGGGCAAGTGCATGCTGACCTTCGGCGTGACCGGCAACCGCCGGCAGAACGGATTGTCGCTGAGCCAGGCGAAGGCCTTGCTGAAACGCTTCGGCGGGGTCTTCACCGGCACCCTGCTGGGGCGCAAGTGGGCGCAGAACCGCTTCCGCTTCCCCTACCTGCGCGAGGCCCTGTGGCAGGCGGGCTACGCCGTGGACACCCTGGAGACCGCCACCGACTGGAGCAACGTCGACGGCCTGCTGCAGAAGATCGAGGCCAGCCTGCGCGACGGCCTGGCCGCCGAGGGCGAGAAAGTCCATGTGTTCACCCACCTCTCGCATGTCTATGGCGAGGGGTCGAGCATCTATACCACCTACGTGTTCCGTCCGGCCGCGAGCTATGCGGCGACGCTGGAGCGCTGGAAGCGTCTCAAGCATGCGGCCAGCCAGGCGATCGTCGACAATCGTGGCACCATCAGCCACCAGCATGGCGTCGGCAAGGACCACGCACCCTACCTGCCCCGCGAGAAGGGCGAACTGGGCGTCGCCGCGCTGCGTGCCATGGCCGGTCACTTCGACCCGGCCGGGCGGCTCAACCGCGGCACCCTGCTGCAGGACTGAGCGGAATGACTTCAGCCTGGAACGAGGAGTGGCGTCGCCGCCGCCTGCCGGCGCTGGCGGGGCAGGAGTGGGACCTGATCGTGGTCGGCGGCGGCATCAGCGGTGCCGGCATCCTCCGCGAAGCCGCGCGGCGCGGCTGGCGCTGCCTGCTGCTGGAGCAGCGGGACTTCGCCTGGGGCACCTCGAGCCGCTCGTCGAAGATGGTCCATGGCGGCCTGCGCTACATCGCCAAGGGCCAGTGGCGGCTGACCCGCGACTCGGTGCGCGAGCGCCAGCGCCTGCTCGGCGAGGCGCCTGGGCTGGTGGAGCCGTTGAGCTTCGTGATGGCCCACTACCGCGGCGGCTTTCCCGGCCCGCGGCTATTCGGCGGCCTGCTGAGCGTGTACGACGCCCTTGCCGGGCGGCGCAACCACCGTTTCTACGACGCCGCTGCGTTGCGCTACCTGGCGCCGGGCCTGAAGGAACAACGGCTGCTCGGCGGCACGCGTTTCTTCGATGCGGTGACCGACGATGCGCGCCTGGTGCTGCGGGTGCTGGCCGAGGCGCGTCACGACGGCGGCGAGGCATTCAACGGCATGCGTGTGCGCGAATTGCTGCGCGAGGGCGGCCAGGTGGTCGGCCTGCGCGCCGAGGACCGCGAGAGCGGCGAGCTTCTCGACTTCCGCTGCCGCGCCCTGGCGCTGGCCACCGGGGCCTGGGCCGATGAGTTGCGCCAGCCCGGCGGAAGCGAGCACATCCGCCCGCTGCGCGGCAGCCATCTATTGCTGCCGGCCTGGCGCCTGCCGGTGGCCCATGCCTTCAGCTTCATGCACGCCACGGACCGGCGACCGGTGTTCGTGTTCCCCTGGGAGGGCGCGACGGTGGTCGGCACCACCGATCTCGACCATCGCGACGGCCTTGGGGAGGACGCGCGGATCAGCCGCGCCGAACTCGCCTACCTGCTGGCGGCCTGCGCCCAGCAGTTTCCCGCCGCCGCCATCGAGGCGCGCGACGTGCTGTCGACCTGGGCCGGCGTGCGACCGGTGGTCAGCAGCGGCGACGACAGCGGCAAGCCTTCCGACGAGAAACGCGAGCATGTGCTCTGGCGCGAGCCGGGCTGCGTGACCCTGGCCGGCGGCAAGCTGACCACCTTCCGGCCGCTGGCGGTGGAGGTGCTACAAGCCTGCGCGCCGCTGCTCGGGCGCACGGTCACGGACGATGGCGCGGCGGTGTTCGGCGCCTGCGAAGGCCCGCTCATCGACGGGCTCGGCAGCGGCCAGCGACGCCGCCTGGCCGGTCGCTACGGACGCGACCTGGTCCGCCTCAAGCGGCTGGTGGACACCCTCGGAACGGACTGCGTGGGTGCCAGCGAAACGCTCTGGGCCGAACTGGCGTTCGCCGCCGAGGCGGAAATGGTGCTGCATCTCGATGACCTGCTGTTGCGCCGCACCCGCCTCGGCCTGCTGTTGCCCGGAGGCGGCGCGGCATACCTGCCGCGTATCCGCGCACTCTGCCAAGCGCGCCTGGGCTGGGACGACCCGCGCTGGGAACGTGAGCAACAGGCCTATCTGGACCTCTGGCGCCGGCACTACAGCCTGCCCGTCTGACCAGCCGAGACGAGAACGAGATGAACGACAAGAACTATCTGCTGGCGATCGACAATGGCACCCAGAGCGTGCGCGCCCTGCTGTTCGACCTGCAGGGCAACCTGCTGGGCAAGGGCAAGGTGGAGCTGGAGGCCTACTACTCGAAGCATCCGGGCTGGGCCGAACAGGACCCCGAGTACTACTGGGCGATGCTCGGCGAGGCCTGTCGGCGGCTCTGGGACCAGGTGGACATCGATCGCGGGCTCATCCGCGGGGTGTCGCTGACCACCCAGCGTGGCACGGTGATCCACGTCGATGCCGAGGGCAGGCCGTTGCGTCCGGCGATCCTCTGGCTCGACCAGCGCCGGGCGGAGGTCCGCGAGCGCATCAGGGGGCCTTGGGGCTGGCTGTTCAAGCTGGTCGGCGCCGAGGGCGCGGTGGAGCATTTCCGCGCCCAGGCCGAGGTCAACTGGGTGGCCCAGGAGCAGCCGGAGATCGCTGCGAAGACCGACAAGGTGTTGCTGCTTTCCGGCTTTCTCAGCTACCGCCTGACCGGCCGTTTCGTCGACTCGGTGGGGTGCTGCGTTGCCTACCTGCCGTTCGACTACAAGCGCCTGCGCTGGGCCGCGCCGCGCGACTGGAAATGGCAGGCGCTGGCGGTACGCCGCGAGCAGTTGCCGGAGCTGTTCAAGCCGGGCGAGCGGCTCGGCGAGATCAGCGCCGAGGCCAGCCGGCACACCGGCATTCCGCAAGGCCTGCCGTTGATCGCCGCGGGGGCCGACAAGGCCTGCGAGGTGCTCGGCGCAGGTGCGCTGGAGCCCACCATCGCCTGCCTCTCCTATGGCACCACGGCGACCATCAACACCACTCGCGCCCGCTACCTGGAAACCGTGCCGCTGATTCCACCCTATCCGGCGGCGATTCCCGATCATTTCAATACCGAGGTGATGATCTATCGCGGCTACTGGATGGTCAGCTGGTTCAAGCGCGAGTTCGGCTTGCGCGAGATGCAGCAGGCGCGCGAGCAGGGGGTCGAGCCGGAGCAACTGTTCGACGAACTGGTCAACGGCGTGCCGCCCGGCTCGATGGGCCTGACCCTGCAACCCTACTGGTCGCCGGGAATCCGCGAACCGGGACTGGAGGCCAAGGGGGCGATGATCGGTTTCGGCGACGTGCATACCCGGGCGCACATCTACCGGGCCATCCTCGAGGGCCTGGCCTATGCCCTGCGCCAGGGCAAGGAGCGCATCGAGAAGCGTTCGGGCACGCCGATCGTGCGCCTGCGCGTGGCCGGCGGCGGCTCGCAGAGCGACGCGGCGATGCAGCTCACCGCCGACATCTTCGGCCTGCCGGCCGAGCGCCCGCATGTCTACGAGGCGTCCGGCCTGGGTGCGGCGATCGACTGCGCGGTGGGGCTCGGCCTCTATCCGGACGTCGCCAGCGCGGTGGCCGGGATGACCCGCGTCGGCCGGGTTTTCCTGCCCCAGGCGGAAGCCCGGCAGATCTACCAGCGGCTCTATGGCGAGGTCTACCTGCGCATGTATCGCCAGTTGCGCCCGCTCTACCGCAGCATTCGCGAGATTACCGGCTACCCTGCCTGAACCGGGCGCCGCACTTCCGTCCCGGATACGCGGTCAATAGGCAAAGACAAGGCCACGACGAGGGGTTCGGTTCGATGGACAAGGACAAGGTTCTGCTGGTCCTGCACGGCAAGCAGGCGGGCAACGAAGAGGTTCGTGCCGCGGTCGCGGCACAGCGCGAGGCCGGGCGGGAGCTGGCGGTGCGGGTAACCTGGGAGGACGGCGACGCCCGGCGCATCGTCGAGGAGGCGCTGGCGGCCGGCTATGCGACGCTGGTCGCGGGCGGTGGCGACGGCACGCTGCGCGAGGTGGCCGAAGCGCTGGCGCGCGGGCGAGGCGAGGCGAGCCTGGCGATCCTGCCGCTGGGCACCGCCAACGATTTCGCCCGCGCCGCCGGGATTCCCCTGGAACCGGCCGCGGCGCTGGCGCTGCTCGACCAGACGGCGCGGCCGATCGACCTGGGCGAGGTGAACGGCAAGCTGTTCCTCAACATGGCCACTGGCGGCTTCGGTTCGAAGGTCACCGCGAATACCTCGGAGGACCTGAAGAAGGTTCTCGGCGGTGCCGCCTACCTGTTGACCGGGTTGACCCGTTTTTCCGAAGTGCATGCCGCCCAGGGCCGTTTCAGCGCCCCGGACTTCCAGTGGGAAGGCGAGTTCCTCGCCCTGGGCATCGGTAACGGGCGCCAGGCCGGCGGCGGGCACGTACTGTGTCCGCAAGCGCGAGTGGACGACGGCCTGCTGGACGTGAGCATCCTGCCGACGCCGCAGGACATGGTCGGTACCCTGGGCACCCTGCTCGGCGGTGGCAACGGAGTGGAAAGCCTGTTCGTCCGCGCGCGGGTGCCATGGCTGGAAGTGGAGGCGGCGGAAGGTCTCGACGTCAATCTCGACGGCGAGCCGCTGGAAGGACGCAAGCTGCGTTTCTCGGTTTCCCCGGGCGCGCTGCGCGTGCACTTGCCGGCCGGTTCGCCGTTGTTGCGCGAGCCGCCGCGCGAGGACTGAGGGCGGGGCCGACTGATCCGCTGCCTGGAGTGGCGTCTGTGTCTTGTCGGCCTTTCCCGCGACACCGTATAACAGCATCTTTCCACCAAGGATGCTGGTTCCATGTTCCGTCTCTCCGCGCTGTACCGCTATCCGATCAAGTCTTCCGCCGCCGAGTCCCTGGAGCGCGTCGCGCTCGATGCGCTGGGCGTGGTCGGCGACCGACGCTGGATGGCGGTGGACACCGAAACCGGACGTTTCTTCACCCAGCGCCTGCTGCCGCAGCTGGGGCGTATCCAGGCGCGCTGGGCGGCGCCGGAGGTCCTGCGGCTGAATGCGCCGGGGATGTCCGAGCTGAGTCTCGAAGTACCGGCAGCCGACGCCAACCTGCGTGGCGTCACGGTCTGGCGCGATACCTTGCAGGCGCCGGATGCCGGCGACGCCGCAGCGGACTGGCTGACGCGCTTCCTCGGCCGCCCGACGCGCCTGGTGCACATTCCCGAGGCGCGCGCGCGGCAGGTCGATACCGGCTACGCCGAACCGGGGCAGAAGGTGCATTTCGCCGACGGTTTCCCGCTGCTGCTGATCGGCCAGGCTTCGCTCGACGACCTCAGCCAGCGGGTCGGCCGGCCGTTGGAGATGCTGCGCTTCCGTCCCAACCTGGTGGTGGAAGGCAGCGCCGCGTTCGCCGAGGACGGCTGGAAACGCATCCGCATCGGCTCGGTCGAGTTCGTCGTGGCCAAGCCCTGTTCCCGCTGCATCCTCACCACCCTGGATCCGGCGACCGGCGAGCGCAACGAGGACCGCGAGCCGCTGACGACCCTGAAGACCTACCGGGAAAAGGATGGCGCGGTGCTGTTCGGGCAGAACCTGATTGCGCTGGGACAGGGCGGCCTGGAGGTGGGGATGCCGGTGGAAATCCTCGACTGAGGAACGGTCGCCCGCCGTTGCGGCGGGCGGCCATTGCCGGCGATCAGAGCTTGGCGTCGACGCAACCGGTGCTCAGGCACTCGCGCTCGCGTTCGCGGAGGAAGTCGAGGCGCTGGCGGGTCTTCTCGGTGGCGCAGTCGAGATTGACGAAATAACCGTTGTCCTTGCTTTCGCTGCAGGCCGCGTCGCGCTCCTTGATCCAGGCGATCTGGCTCTTCTTCAGCAGGGCTTTCTGGCCGTCGTTCAGGTGCTTGCGCAGGGTGCCGAACTGCTGGTTCAGCTCGCGGTCGGCCTGGGAAAACTCGCCGCTGCGGCAATACACGCTGTCGAAGGCGTTGCGCGGCGTACCGCAGGCGTCGGCGGCCAGGGCGCCGTCGGCGAGCAGCAGGCTGGAGGCGGCGAGCAGGGCGGTAGCGAGGGGCTTGTTCATCTTGAGGTCCTTTTCAAGGTACTGGAAAGGCCCGGGCGTCCGGGCCGGGTTGGGGGTCAGAGATCGTCGAAGTAGCGTTCGTGCCAGTCGACGATGGGCTGCGGTGCATTGAGCTTCTGCCCGTAGATCACCGCATAGGACAGCACGTTCTGCACGTACTGGCGAGTCTCGTCGAACGGAATGGTCTCGATCCACACGTCGAAGGCCAGGTGGCGGGTATCTTTCAGCCACTGGCGGACGCGGCCCGGACCGGCGTTGTAGGCGGCCGAGGCGAGTACCCGGTTGCCGTTGAACTGGCCATGCACCTGGCTCAGGTAGGCGGCGCCGAGGCGGATGTTGACGTCGGGCACGATCAGTTGCTGGGTCGAGGCCAGCGGGATGCCGAACTTGCGCGAGGTCTCCTTGGCGGTGCCGGGCATCAGCTGCATCAGCCCGGTGGCGCCGACTCCGGAACGGGCATCGGACATGAACGCGCTTTCCTGCCGGGTGATGGCGAAGATCCAGCTGGAGTGCAGGCCGCGGTTCTTCGCTTCGCGCACCAGGGTGGCGCGGTGCGCCATCGGGAAGCGGATGTCCAGGTCGTCCCAGTACTGCGCCTGGCTGATCGAGCGGATCGCCGGGAAATACCACTGCATGTCGTAGGCCAGCCTGGCCTGGGCGATCAGCTCGTCGCGATCGAACAGGCGCGCGGCGTGGTACCACTCGCGGCGGGCGTTGATCACTTCGCCACGGTTGAAGAACTCCATGGCCCGGCGCGTGCTGGCGGCGTTGCGTACGCGTTGCAGGACGCGCGGGTCGATGTGCGCAGGGCGGTTGCCGAGCTTGTACGGCACGCTCAGGCGGTCGGCGGCGAGGAAACCGTAGAAGTCGCGCTCGCCGGCGAGCTTCTGGTACAGCGCGATCGGCTCCTTGCTGTTCGGCTGTGCCAGTTGCAGGCTGCGTGCCTGCCAATAGCGCCAGCGGCTGGTGGCGGCGAGATCCTGGGGCAGCTTGCGGGTCAGCGCATAGGCTTCGTCCCAGCGGCCCAGGCGCAGCAGCAGGCGGGTGCGCCATTCGGTGACGGTGTTGTCGCGCAGGCCGGGATCGTACTGGGTCATCAGTGGCAGTGCACGCGGATCGAAGCGCTTGGCCAGGCTGAGACCGATCTCGCGGGCGATGGCGACCTTCTCGTCGCTGGAGAAGGGTAGCGCCGAGCTGTAGTAGTCGAGCAGGCTCAGGGCCTTTTCCGGGTCCTGCCGCGCCAGGCGGCGCAGGCCGAGACCGACCACGTCGGCGGTGGCATGGTCGCGCTGGCTGAAGCGGCCGGTCTGGCTCAGCTGGGCGGGGTTCTGCGCCACGCTGACCATCAGCGCGCCCTGGTTGCCGAGGGTCGGCAGGCGCTGCGCGAGGTGCGAGGCGAGGCTGTAGTTGCGCGCTTCGGCGGCCAGCTTGAGGCGTTTCCAGACCTTTTCCTCGGTGAGCTGGCCTTCGCCCTGCCAGAGGCCGAACAGGGTGTCGCAGGCAGCCGGCTGCGACTTGCCGACCAGCCACAGGCGTTCGCTGGTGGCGTAGCCTTCGGCCTTCTGGCCGTGGCCCAGCTGGTACTGGCCATACAGGCAGTCGAGTTCGGTGAAGTTCAGCTTCGGATCGTAGTAGTTGACGAAGGTCTTCCAGTCGCCGCGGTCGGCCAGCAGGCGCAGCCAGCGCAGTTTCAGCCAGCCGATCTGCGGCAGGTCGCCGTGTTCGGTGAGGAAGCGCTCGACCTCCTCGTTGCTGGCGGACTTCAGCCGGTGGGTCAGTTCGTCGTAGGCCAGGTAGGGTTCCAGCGGGTAATCGCGCAGGGCGCTGCGCGAGGCCATGTAGGGCGCGCTGTTGCCCTTGGCCAGGGCGGCCTTGGCCTGGTCGTAGAGACGGCGTTGTTCGGTCAGGGAAGCGGCGTGGACCGCGTCGACGGAGGAAATACTGAGCAAAAGGCAGGAAACGAGAGTGAACAGGCGACCGCGCATGACTTATCCGGGCAGGTGATGTCGGGTAACGTCGGCAGGTCCGCAACGGCTGCCTACGGGCGTTTCGACCGCTCGCGGGACTGGCGCGCGACCGCTGTCGCGGGGCGCGCCCGAAGCCGGGCGGATGGCTCGCCTAAGCTTAGCCGTTGCGGCATGGCGGTGAAAGCGCCGTGCCATCCGATGCCTATCCGGCGTAAAATGCGCGCCCTGTTTCCGGAGGCGCCCATGACCCTGCTCAAGTTCACCGATGTATCCCTTGCCTTTGGCACCACTCCCTTGCTGGACAAGGTGTCGTGGCAGATCGGCCGTGGCGAGCGGGTCTGCGTGATCGGGCGCAACGGTACCGGCAAGTCCAGCCTGTTCAAGGTGGTCAAGGGCGAACAGCAGGCCGACGACGGCGAAGTCTGGCGCGCACCGGCGCTGAAGATCGGCGAATTGCCCCAGGAACTGCCGCGTGCCGACGAACGGATAGTGTTCGACGTGGTGGCCGAGGGTCTGGCGGAAGTTGGCAAGCTGCTCGCCGAGTACCACCACCTGAGCCTGAACATCCATACCGACGACGACCTGGCGCGCCTCTCGCGGGTCCAGCAGGAACTCGAGGCGCGCGATGGCTGGCGCCTGCAGCAACTGGTGGACAGCACCCTCAGCCGCCTGCAGTTGCCGGCCGACAAGACCCTCGCCGAACTCTCCGGCGGCTGGCGTCGGCGCGTGCTGCTGGCCCAGGCGCTGGTCGCCGAGCCGGACCTGCTGCTGCTCGACGAACCGACCAACCACCTGGACATCGGCGCCATCGCCTGGCTCGAGGAAGCGCTGCTGGGCTTCAACGGCGCGGTGCTGTTCATTACCCACGACCGCGCCTTCCTGCAATCCCTGGCGACCCGCATCCTCGAGCTGGATCGTGGCCACCTGATCGACTGGAACGGCGACTACGCCAGTTTCCTGGTGCACAAGGAACAGCAACTGGCCGCCGAAGAAGCTGCCAACGCATTGTTCGACAAGCGCCTGGCCCAGGAAGAAGTGTGGATCCGCCAGGGCATCAAGGCCCGCCGCACGCGCAACGAAGGGCGGGTTCGGGCACTGAAGGAAATGCGTCGCGAACGCGCCGAGCGCCGCGAGCGCCAGGGCAAGGCCAGCTTCCAGCTGGAAAGCGCGGACAAGTCCGGCAAGCAGGTGATCGTGGTGGAGCACGTCAGCTTCGCCCATCCCGGCGGCCAGCCGCTGGTACGCGACTTCTCCATGGTCCTGCAGCGCGGCGACCGTATCGGCCTGCTCGGCGCCAACGGTACCGGCAAGACCACCTTGCTCAAGCTGCTGCTTGGCGACCTGCAGCCGACCTCGGGCAAGATCGAGGTGGGCACCAAGCTGGAAGTGGCCTACTTCGACCAGTTGCGCCATCAGCTCGAACCCGAGCAGACGGTGATCGACAATATCTCCGAAGGCCGCGAGTTCATCACCATCGACGGCCAGAACCGGCATGTGCTCAGCTATCTCGGCGACTTCCTGTTCAGTCCGCAGCGCGCCCGCACCCCGGTGAAGGCGTTGTCCGGCGGCGAGCGCGCGCGCCTGTTGCTGGCCAAGCTGTTCAGCAAGCCGGCCAACCTGCTGGTGCTCGACGAACCGACCAACGACCTCGACGTGGAAACCCTGGAACTGCTGGAGGAAGTCCTGCTCGGCTTCCAGGGCACCGTGCTGATGGTCAGCCACGATCGGGCCTTCCTCGACAACGTGGTGACCAGCACCCTGGTCTTCGAGGGCGAGGGCAAGGTTCGCGAATTCGTCGGTGGCTACCAGGACTGGCTGCGCCAAGGGGGCACGCCGCGCCTGCTCGGCGTGAGCGAGTCGAAGAGCGGCAAGGCCGAGCTGAATACCGCGCTGGCGCCCGCCGCCGAACCCGCGCCGGCTGCTGCGGCGCCGAGCGAGGCGCCGGCGAAGAAAAAGCTCAGCTACAAGTTGCAGCGCGAGCTGGAGGCTTTGCCCGGGCAGATCGACGCGGTCGAGGCGGAGCTGGCGGGTGTCCAGGAAACCATCGCGCAGCAGGATTTCTATCTGCGCCCGCAGGACGAGCAGCGCGAAACCCTGGCGCGGCTGGACGCGTTGCAGCAGGAACTCGATGCCTTGCTCGAGCGCTGGGCCGAACTGGAAGACTGATCCATCTCGAAAAAGTGAGCTGCATCAATGTGATAGCGGCTCATCTCGATGATCCTTGCGGGCCTTGCCGGCGGTGGGTGCAGTCCCCCGTCGGTCCCTCTGGCTGGCGTCATTGACGGGCCGGCCGTCTCCCGAGAAAGGATCAGTCCATGGCAATCGAGTACCGCATCACGCTGGACGACCAGCATCAGCTCAACTATCGCATCGAGCTGGAGCGGCACTACGACCCGCAGGCGGCTGCCGCAGCGCCGCGCTGGACGCGCCTGGAACACAATCGCTGCAGCAACTGCCCGCTCGATCGCGAACGCTACAGCCATTGTCCGGCGGCGGTCGACCTGCATGGGGTGATCGAGGATTTCCGCAACCTGCCGGCGTTCCGCAAGGCCGGCATCTGCGTGCGCACGCCGGAGCGCGAGTACATCAAGCAGGCGGGCCTGGAGGAAGGACTGCGCGCGCTGATCGGCTTGATCATGGCCAGCAGCGCCTGTCCGCTGCTGGCGCCGCTGAGGCCGATGGCCATGCAGCACCTGCCGTTCGCCAGCAACCAGGAGTTCGTGCTGCGGGTGGTGCCGCTGTACCTGATGCGCCAGTACTTCAACTTCCGCGAGGGGCGGCATGCCGATTGGGAACTGAAAGGGCTGGTGCGGCTGTTCCAGCAGTTGCAACTGGTCAACCAGGCGTTCTGGCAGCGAATCCACGACACCTGTGTCAGCGATTCCAACCTGAAGGCGTTCCTGACCTTCTTCTCGCTGTCGTCGAGCATCAGCTATTCGCTGGAAACCCAGTTGCAGAAGATCCGCCCGCTGGTGATGAGCGCCGAGGAAACGCTCGGCTGAGGCGCAGGCCCCGGCCGAGCGGGGAGAGATCAGGCTTTCTTCAGGTGCACCGCGAGCACGTCGCAGGGCGCGCCGTGCAGCACGTCGTTGGCAGTGGAACCGAGCAGCAGCGCCAGGCCGTGGCGACCGTGGCTGCCGACCACGATCAGGTCGCAGGCCTGTTCCGCGGCGAGGCGGTGGATTTCCTGGCGCGGTTGCCCGTAGACCAGGTGGCGCTGCTCGCTGCCGAGGTCCGGATAGCGTACGGCGAAGGCATCCAGGCGTTCACGGGCCTGGTCGAACTGCTGCTGCTGCAACATCGACAGGTCCATCGGCACGTCCCCACCGAAGGCCATGGCCATGGGCTCGACCACATGCACCACCGAGAGCCGGGCCTGGTTGCTGGTGGCCAGGGCCGCCGCACGCTTCATCACCGGGTCGCATTCGTCGGTCAGGTCGACGGCGACCAGAATGTGTTGATAGGGCATGAACGTCTCCTCCCAGAAGGGGATAGTGTTTTCATTATGGACTTTCGCGCCGCGCGTGGAACCTGTTCCGTTGCGCTGGGCAAAAAGCTGCTCCGCCGTGGTCGCATTCGCCTGTAAACTGCGCCTCCCTTGGCGACTGCGACCGATCGTGCCTGCGCGCGCGGATCGAGGCAAATGCCTTAACCGTTTTTCGAGTGTCCGTTCCTTATGACCACTTGGCTGGTGATCCTGCTGCTGGCTGTCATGCTCAGTCCCCTGGCCTGGCTGATGCCGTCCAACAGGCAGCGCGGCAGGATGGCCCTGCGCCTCGAGGCGCGCCGTCTCGGCCTGGCCATGCAGCTCGCGCGCCAGGATTGGCCGCATTGGCTGGAGAGCGCTCCGCCGACGTCCTGCGCGCAGTTCCACTGCCCGCGCCGACGCGGCCGGGAGGCCTGGTGCTATTGGCAGAATACCCCGGGCCAGTGGCTGAACCAGTGGCGCGAGCCGTGCGCGGACGATGAGTTGCTGGACGCCCTGCGCAGCCTCCCCGGGGATGTCTACAAGGTGGAGGCGACCGCCCAGTTCCTTGCCCTGTATTGGGGCGAGCGCGGCGATAGCGCCGACCTCGGGCGCATCGCCGAGTTTCTCCGCCAGCGCGCCTGAGGCGGCGCGCCGAGTTTCATTGGTTGCGCGCGGCATACAGCGCGGCGACCTTCTCCAGGCCATCGATGATCCGGTCTGCATTCTTGTTGACCAGGAACGGCACGCTGTTCTGGTTGTAGTTGCGCAGGGACTTCTCGATGTAGTGCCACTTGATCGCCACGCTGCGCAGCGCCCTGGCGATCTCCTCGTCGTTCTGCGGCGCCTGCTGCAGCTTCAACAGGTTGACCGAAAAGCGGCTGGCCAGGTCGTCCAGTGGACGCTCCTCGCCGCCGCCGAAGAAGCTGGCGCCCACCGACGCGTTGCGCGAGGCATAGTCCAGAGCAATGTCCTGCATCAGCAGGCTCTGTTCGCGGCTCTGCTCGGTGAGCGTCGGCACCGTGGCGGCGTTTTCCCGTTGCAGGCTGCGATACAACTGGCCGCCGAGGTCCATCAGTTGCTGGTTGCGCCGTGCCAGGTCGGCGACCGGTTGCAGGTCGCTGTAGCCCTTGTTGCGCACCGCGCCGGTCAGCTTGTCGAGGTCTTGCGCATAGTCCCGCCATTGCTCGCGAAGCTGGCCCAGCAGGCGCCGGGATTCGCTGCCGTTCACGCCGTCGAGTCGCTGCAGGCGGGCTTCCGCCGTCTGCGCCGAGCTTTCGATCAGGCTGGCGTAGCGTTGATCGCCTTCCTGGCCGACGTACATGAAGAAGGCGTTCAGGGATTTCTGCGTGGCGAGCCGCATCTGGTGCAGGGCGAGCAGGTCATCGGCGGTCCCTGCCGCGAAGACGGGGAGGCTCAGCAGGCCGAGCAGGGCCAGACAAAGAGTGAACGGACGGCAGATCATGGGTTCCATCTCCATGTGGCCCTGGAGGCCTTCTTGTTGTTCTTTTGTAACGGCCCGTGGCCGATCATGCATGGCGATCTGCGGCGACTCTAGCCTGCCTTTCCGCACCGGGACAAGCGCCCACGGCGCCGATCATCGAACATCTGAATGGTCCGACAGAGGCTGGCTGAATGGCCCTGCGCAGAGGGCCTGGAGGAGGGCAGGTGTTTTCCGGATGGCTGATTGACAATTCCCGGCTTTTGCCGGAATGTGTGCGCACCCAAGTCAAACGGGCGTATGAATCGAGCGTTTGCCTCGCGCAGGCCTCGACAATAGAGACCCGGTTATCGCGTCGGCGGGTGTGCCGAAGGGTTTGGGACTATGCTCGGCGGTTGCCGAAAGGGTCCCGACACGGCGTCCGATGTGTAAGTTCAAGCTTCCATAATAGCGTGGAGATCAGTTGATGATTTACCAAGGTAAAGCCATCACGGTTAAGCCTCTTGAGGGCGGCATCGTCGAGTTGAATTTCGATCTCAAGGGCGAGTCCGTCAACAAGTTCAACCGTCTCACCCTCAGTGAGTTGCGTGCGGCAGTCGATGCGATCAAGGCCGATGCATCGGTCAAGGGCGTGATCGTGACCAGCGGCAAGGACGTGTTCATCGTTGGTGCCGACATCACCGAGTTCGTTGACAACTTCCAGCTGCCCGACGAGGAACTGATGGCGGGCAACCTCGAAGCCAACAAGATCTTCAGCGACTTCGAAGACCTGGACGTACCCACCGTTGCCGCGATCAACGGCATCGCCCTCGGCGGCGGCCTGGAGATGTGCCTGGCCGCGGACTTCCGCGTGATGAGCGCGACCGCCAAGGTCGGCCTGCCGGAAGTCAAGCTGGGCATCTACCCGGGCTTCGGCGGCACCGTCCGCCTGCCGCGCCTGATCGGCTGCGATAACGCCGTCGAGTGGATCGCCTCGGGCAAGGAAAACAAGGCCGAGGACGCCCTGAAGGTCGGCGCCGTCGACGCCGTGGTCGCTCCCGAGCAACTGCAGGCCGCTGCCCTCGACCTGGCCAAGCGCGCCGTCGCCGGCGAGCTGGACCACAAGGCACGGCGCCAGCCGAAGCTGGAAAAGCTGAAGCTGAATGCAATCGAGCAGATGATGGCCTTCGAAACCGCCAAGGGCTTCGTCGCCGGCCAGGCCGGTCCGAACTACCCGGCGCCGGTGGAAGCCATCAAGAGCATCCAGAAGGCCGCCAACTTCGGCCGCGACAAGGCGCTGGAAGTCGAAGCCGCCGGCTTCGTCAAGCTGGCCAAGACCTCGGTCGCGCAGAGTCTGATCGGCCTGTTCCTGAATGACCAGGAACTGAAGAAGAAAGCCAAGAAATACGACGAAGTCGCCAAGGACGTGAAACTGGCCGCCGTGCTCGGCGCCGGCATCATGGGCGGCGGCATCGCCTATCAGTCGGCGCTCAAGGGCACCCCGATCCTGATGAAGGATATCCGCGAAGAGGGTATCCAGATGGGCCTGAACGAGGCCGCCAAGCTGCTCGGCAAGCGCGTCGAGAAGGGTCGCCTGACCCCGGCGAAGATGGCCGAGGCGCTCAATGGCATCCGTCCGACCATGTCCTATGGCGACTTCGGCAACGTCGACATCGTCGTCGAAGCCGTCGTCGAGAACCCCAAGGTCAAGCAAGCCGTGCTCGCCGAAGTGGAAGGCGCGGTGAAGGAAGACGCGATCATCGCCTCCAACACCTCGACCATCTCCATCAGCCTGCTGGCCCAGGCGCTGAAGCGTCCGGAAAACTTCTGCGGCATGCATTTCTTCAACCCGGTGCACATGATGCCGCTGGTGGAAGTGATCCGTGGCGAGAAGACCGGTGAAACCGCCATCGCCACCACCGTCGCCTACGCCAAGAAGATGGGCAAGAGCCCGATCGTGGTCAACGATTGCCCCGGCTTCCTGGTCAACCGTGTGCTGTTCCCGTACTTCGGCGGCTTCGCCAAGCTGCTGAGCTTCGGCGTCGACTTCGTGCGCATCGACAAGGTGATGGAGAAGTTCGGCTGGCCCATGGGCCCGGCCTACCTGTCCGACGTGGTCGGCATCGACACCGGCCACCATGGCCGCGACGTCATGGCCGAGGGCTTCCCGGACCGCATGGCGGTCGAGGGCAAGACCGCCGTCGACGTGATGTACGAGGCCAACCGCCTGGGCCAGAAGAACGGCAAGGGCTTCTACGCCTACGAGACCGACAAGCGCGGCAAGCCGAAGAAGGTCACCGATCCGCAGGCCTACGAAGTGCTCAAGCCGATCGTGGTCGAGCAGCGCGAAGTGACCGACGAGGACATCGTCAACTTCATGATGATCCCGCTGTGCCTGGAAACCGTGCGTTGCCTGGAAGACGGCATCGTCGAGACCGCTGCCGAGGCCGATATGGGCCTGATCTACGGCATCGGCTTCCCGCCCTTCCGTGGTGGTGCTCTGCGCTACATCGATTCGATCGGTGTCGCCGAGTTCGTGGCCCTGGCCGACAAGTACGCCGAGCTGGGCGCGCTGTACCACCCGACCGCGAAGCTGCGTGAAATGGCCAAGAACGGTCAGAAATTCTTCGGTTAATCGCGGAACGACTAGAGCGAGAGTGAATTTATGAGCCTGAATCCGAGAGACGTCGTCATTGTCGACTTCGGCCGCACCCCGATGGGTCGTTCCAAGGGTGGCATGCACCGCAACACCCGCGCCGAGACCATGTCGGCGCACCTGATCAGCAAGCTGCTGGAGCGTAACCCGAAGGTCGACCCGGCCGAAGTGGAAGACGTGATCTGGGGCTGCGTCAACCAGACCCTGGAGCAGGGCTGGAACATCGCGCGCATGGCGTCGCTGATGACCCAGATCCCGCACACCAGCGCCGCGCAGACCGTCAGCCGCCTGTGCGGTTCGTCGATGAGCGCGCTGCACACCGCCGCCCAGGCGATCCAGACCGGCAATGGCGATGTATTCGTCATCGGCGGCGTGGAGCACATGGGCCACGTCGGCATGATGCATGGCGTCGACCCGAACCCGCACCTGTCCCTGTACGCCGCCAAGGCCTCGGGCATGATGGGCCTGACTGCGGAAATGCTCGGCAAGATGCACGGTATCAGCCGTGAGGCGCAGGACAAGTTCGGCGCGCGTTCGCACCAACTGGCCTGGAAGGCCACCCAGGAAGGCAAGTTCAAGGACGAGATCATCCCGATGGAAGGGTATGACGAGAACGGTTTCCTGAAAGTCTTCGACTTCGACGAGACCATTCGTCCGGAAACCACCGTCGAGACCCTGGCCGAGTTGAAGCCGGCGTTCAATCCGAAAGGCGGCACCGTGACCGCGGGGACCTCCTCGCAGATCACCGACGGTGCCTCCTGCATGATCGTGATGTCGGCCCAGCGCGCCCAGGACCTGGGCATCCAGCCGATGGCGGTGATCCGCTCCATGGCCGTGGCGGGTGTCGACCCGGCGATCATGGGCTACGGCCCGGTGCCGTCGACCAACAAGGCGCTCAAGCGTGCCGGCCTGACCATCGCCGACATCGATTTCGTCGAACTCAACGAAGCCTTCGCCGCCCAGGCCCTGCCTGTGCTGAAGGACCTCAAGCTGCTCGACAAGATGGACGAGAAGGTCAACCTCCACGGCGGCGCCATCGCCCTGGGTCACCCGTTCGGTTGCTCCGGTGCGCGCATTTCCGGCACCCTGTTGAACGTGATGAAGCAGAACGGCGGTACCCTTGGCGTGTCCACCATGTGCGTGGGCCTGGGACAGGGTATCACCACCGTCTTCGAGCGCATCTAAGCGTTCGTCGAAGGGGAAAGCCGGGGCCTCGTGCCCCGGCTTTCGTTTTTCAGTGTCAGTCGTTTCCGGCTGTATCGAGCGAATGACGCCCCGGGAGCGCGGGTTTGCCTATTGTGCGATCCGTGCCTATACCGGGCTGTTGTATGTCGGCATTGTGCCGTTGTTTTCCGATTTTCGAGACAAGGTAAGGAACATGGACCTGCAGGCTGGGCTCTATCGTCATTACAAGGGACAGAACTACCGGGTCCTGGGTGTCGCGCGGCATTCGGAGACGGAAGAGGCGCTGGTGATCTACCAGGCGCTGTACGGCGAATTCGGTCTCTGGGTGCGTCCGCTGGAGATGTTCACCGAGGCCGTGGAGGTCGATGGCGAGTGGGTGCCGCGCTTCGTCCTGGTGAGTCCCGAGGCCGATCCCCTGGGCTTGCAGAAAGCTCCCGGCGGGGAAGACCGCGCTTGACCTTGGCTCGTTCGCCACTATATATAGCGGTGCCGCGCTAGTCGCTCCCTCCTTTATATTCATCTTTTCGACGCAGGAACCTTCCGATCCATGGGTAAATCGCTGGTCATCGTGGAATCCCCGGCCAAGGCCAAGACCATCAACAAGTACCTGGGCAGCCAGTACGTGGTGAAGTCGAGCATCGGCCACATCCGTGACCTGCCCACCAGTGGTTCGTCGAGTTCCAAGGAG
Source organism: Pseudomonas sp. 20-5 (assembly GCF_056782835.1). Classification (NCBI taxonomy): domain Bacteria; kingdom Pseudomonadati; phylum Pseudomonadota; class Gammaproteobacteria; order Pseudomonadales; family Pseudomonadaceae; genus Pseudomonas; species Pseudomonas sp. 20-5. Next base: position 2,124,775 of record NZ_CM165584.1, read on the forward strand.
CCGGCGGCCAAGGGCCGCAAGAGCGCCTCCGAGGCGCCGGCGCTGTCACCGAAGGAGAAGGCCAGGCGCCAACTGGTCTCGCGCATGGGGGTCGACCCCGAGCATGGCTGGAAGGCCAAGTACGAGATCCTGCCCGGCAAGGAAAAGGTCATCGACGAGCTGCGCCGCCTGGCCAAGGACGCCGACACCGTCTATCTCGCGACCGACTTGGACCGCGAAGGGGAGGCCATCGCCTGGCACCTGCGGGAAGCCATCGGCGGCGACGAAAGCCGCTACAAGCGCGTGGTATTCAACGAAATCACCAAGAAGGCCATCCAGGAGGCCTTCTCCCAGCCCGGCGAGCTCGATATCAACCGGGTGAACGCCCAGCAGGCGCGGCGTTTTCTCGACCGCGTGGTCGGCTACATGGTCTCGCCGCTGCTCTGGCAGAAGATTGCCCGTGGGTTGTCCGCCGGCCGCGTGCAGTCGGTGGCGGTGAAGCTGGTGGTGGAGCGCGAACGCGAGATTCGCGCCTTCGTCCCGGAAGAGTACTGGGAAGTGCATGCCGACCTCGGTACCGCCAAGGGCGCCAACGTGCGCTTCGAGGTTACCCGTGAGAAGGGCGAGGCCTTCAAGCCGCTCAACGAAGCCCAGGCCATGGCGGCCCTGGAAAAGCTCAAGGCCTCGGCCTATAGCGTCGCCAAGCGCGAGGACCGGCCGACCTCCAGCCGACCCTCGGCGCCGTTCATCACTTCCACCCTGCAGCAGGCGGCGAGCAACCGCCTGGGCTTCGGGGTGAAGAAGACCATGATGATGGCCCAGCGTCTCTACGAGGCCGGCTACATCACCTACATGCGTACCGACTCGACCAACCTGTCGGCCGATGCCATTGGCATGGTCCGCGGTTTCATCGAGGACGAGTTCGGCCAGAAGTACCTGCCGGGCAAGGCCAACGTCTACTCGAGCAAGGAGGGCGCCCAGGAAGCGCACGAGGCGATCCGTCCTTCCGACGTCAACCTCAAGCCGACCCAGCTGTCCGGCATGGAGCGTGACGCCGAGCGCCTGTACGACCTGATCTGGCGCCAGTTCGTGGCGTGCCAGATGACCCCGGCCGAATACCTCTCGACCAGCGTGAGCGTCACCGCCGGCGATTTCGAGCTGCGCGCCAAGGGCCGCATCCTCAAGTTCGACGGTTATACCCGGGTACTGCCGCAGCAGAGCAAGCCGGGCGAGGACGACGTCCTGCCGGAAATGAAGGAAGGCGAGAACCTCAAGCTGATCAAGCTCGATCCGAGCCAGCACTTCACCAAGCCGCCGGCGCGCTACTCCGAAGCGAGCCTGGTCAAGGAACTGGAGAAGCGCGGTATCGGCCGCCCCTCGACCTACGCGGCGATCATCTCCACCATCCAGGAGCGCGGCTACGTAACCACCCACAACCGCCGCTTCTATGCGGAGAAGATGGGCGACATCGTCACCGATCGGCTCAACGAGAGCTTCGCCAACCTGATGGACTACGGTTTCACCGCCGGGATGGAGGAGCATCTCGACGACGTGGCCCAGGGCGAGCGCGACTGGAAGCACCTGCTCGACGAGTTCTACGGCGATTTCAAGAAGAAGCTCGAGGTGGCTGAAGTCAGCGAGAAGGGGATGCGCGCCAACCAGCCGACCCTGACCAACATTCCCTGCCGCGAGTGCGGCCGGCCGATGATGATTCGTACCGCCTCCACCGGCGTGTTCCTCGGCTGCTCGGGCTACAGCCTGCCGCCGAAGGAGCGTTGCAAGGCGACCGTCAACCTGATTCCCGGCGACGAGATCGCCGCGGACGACGAGGGCGAGTCCGAGTCGCGGGTGTTGCGTGGCAAGCATCGCTGCCCGATCTGCAGTACCGCGATGGACGCCTACCTGCTGGACGAGAAACACAAGCTGCATATCTGCGGCAACAACCCCGACTGTCCGGGCTACGAGATCGAGGAAGGCCAGTACCGGATCAAGGGCTACGAAGGGCCGAGCCTGGAATGCGACAAGTGTGGCAGCGAGATGCAGTTGAAAACCGGCCGTTTCGGCAAGTTCTTCGGTTGCACCAATCCGACCTGCAAGAACACCCGCAAGCTGCTGAAGAATGGCGAGGCGGCGCCGCCGAAGATGGACGCCATCCGCATGCCTGAATTGAAGTGCGAGAAGGTGGACGATATCTACGTGCTGCGCGACGGCGCTTCGGGCATGTTCCTGGCCGCCAGCCAGTTCCCGAAGAACCGCGAGACCCGCGCGCCGTTGGTGAGCGAGATCATCCCGCACAAGGCCGAGCTGGATCCCAAGTACCATTACCTCTGCGACGCTCCGCAGAAAGACCCGGACGGCCGTCCCGCGGTGATCCGTTTCAGCCGCAAGACCAAGGAGCAATACGTGCAGTCCGAGGTCGATGGCAAGCCCACCGGCTGGCGCGCCTTCTACGATGGCGGCAAGTGGAAGGTCGAAGACAAGCGCTGATGGATGGCGCGCCCGCTTGCATGGGGCGCGCTTATACTGCGCGAAGGCCGGGCGCTGACCTGGCCTGCGCTCCGCATTCCTTCCAGTTTTAATCGGGAGTACCGGCATGGCCCAAGAGCTTTATACCCGCACCAACCAGAAGCTGTATTTCGCCGGGTTGGCTCTGGAGGCCTGGAAGCGAGCCGATGCCGAGCGGGCGATGAATGCCCAGGCGATCATCCAGGGGGAGCGCGAGTCGGCGCTGTTCCACCTTTATGGCGCAGTGCTCGGTGTATGCCATGAGATCGCCGGTTACTACCGTCTGCCGCAGGCTGCCGCTCCTCGCGTGGATGCATTGCTGAATGCCGAAGTGCTGGCGGCCGCGCCCAGCCCCGAGCTGGCTGAACTGGTGGAGTTGGCGTCGCAGCCGGAAACCTGGCTGGGCCAGTTGCTGGGCGCCTACTCCGAGCTGTTCCTGCCGCCGCGACCGACCAAGGCAGCGAAGATCGACCCCAGCACGCCGTTGATCGTTGCCGTGAGTATCGACGAAGAAGCCCCCTTGCTTTCTCGCGAAACCCTCGAGGAATGGCGGCAGTCGCTGAAGCAATTGGTCCTGCGTTTTCGCGAGAGCCTGACGGAGCTGTAACGCCGTCGTCATTCGCCGATCAGCGGTAGGACATTTTCCTACCGTTCCACTCGGTTGATTTGCCAGCAAAAAAATTTAGCGGATGCCGTCCGGGCGCTCTGGAACCGCCGTTACAGGCGCGAGAGGGGAACCGGAAGGCGGATGCGGGCTAGGGATGCACTGGATGGGCTGTTACAATGTCGCGTCTTCGTAGAGAGCGTCTGTCATGCCAACATCCTTCCTTGAAATCGTAGAAATGCCCGACGGGCGCATCGTGCTGCGTCGCGCCGATGACGAGGAGGCGTTGGTGACTCTGGAGTTCTCCGGGGACGCGAAGAATTTCCTGCAAGGCCAGCATGTCGAAGTGGCCAAGGCCATGTTCAATGTCGGCGTGCAAATGGCCGGTCGTCTTGCCGAGGGCGAGATGGAACACGACGAAGGCCCCCGCGTCCTGCACTGAACGCTGTCCCCCGCCGTTTTTTCAACCCAGACGAATATTCAGGCTCTGTGCTTGGCCCAGTTGGGCGGCGCGGGACAGTTGCTTGCGCGCCGCCCGGCTCAGCGGTTCCAGCCAACTGACCACGGTGTGGCTGCGGCCCAGGCGCAAGGCCTCGCAACTGAGCGCCAGGGCAGCGGCGTTGTCCTTCGCCTGCAGTAGCAGGATGCGCTCGCGGTTCAGGCCGGCGCGGCGCAGCCATTCATGGGTCAGGCTCGCCGGCGGAGCGATCAGGGTCAGCCAGCGGGCATCCTGTTCCTCGCTGAGCTCGCGGAGAATCGGTGCGAGCAGGGTCAGGCAGTGCCCCGGCAGGCCGCTGAGCGAAAGTTCGCTAAAGGCAGCGGGTTCCTCGATGGAGGCACTGGAAGGGCTGTCGATGACATCGTCGAGCAAGGGTGCGCCGTTGCTGGCCCAGAACGCTTCCTGGAACAGTGGCAACTGGGCGCTGGGCAGCGAGTGGGAGGTCTGCATGGTATCTCCTGTCAGCGCCGGATCACGCCGACGCTCAAGCCTTCGATGATCAGTTCCTGCTCCTTCAGATCGACTTCGATCGGAGCGAACTCAGGGTTTTCCGCCAGCAGCCAGACCTTGCTGCCTTCGCGCTTGAAGCGTTTCACCGTGACCTCCTCGCCGATCCGCGCGACCACCACCTGGCCGTTGCGCGCTTCGCGGGTGACGTGGACGGCCAGCAGGTCGCCGTCGAGGATGCCGATGTCCTTCATGCTCATGCCGCGCACGCGCAACAGGTAGTCGGCGCGAGGATTGAAGAAGGCGGGATTGATACGGCAGGATTCCTCGATGTTCTGTTCGGCGAGGATCGGTGCGCCGGCGGCGACCCGTCCGATCACCGGCAGGCCCTCATCGTCGTTGGCGGCATGCGGTTCGAAGCCGGGAATGCGGATGCCGCGAGAGGCGCCCGGAGTCATTTCGATGGCGCCCTTGCGTGCCAGCGCCTTGAGGTGCTCCTCGGCGGCGTTCGGCGACTTGAAGCCGAGTTCCTGGGCGATTTCCGCCCGGGTCGGCGGAAAGCCGTGGTCTTCCAGGCAGCGCTTGATGAAGGAGAGGATCTCGGCTTGGCGGGGCGTCAGCTTCTGCATGTCGTCGCTCTGTGTTTTTATCCAGTGACTGGGATTATATACAGTGAGCGGGGCGTGGCAATGATTTTCCGCATGACATTTCGTCCTGCGTCACGATGAAGTTGGCCAGTGTCTTGCTTCCGTTTTTCGGGACTTCTCTGTAATTTTCCTGACTGGTGCGTCATCTGCCGCTTGACAAGGGATGTGGCTGAAACGTATGTTTCAAACAAGTGTTTGTCAGGCGGAGAAACCATGGCCCAGTCGGAAACCGTCGAACGCATTCTCGATGCGGCGGAACAGCTGTTCGCGGAAAAAGGCTTCGCCGAAACCTCGTTGCGTCTGATCACCAGCAAGGCCGGGGTCAACCTGGCGGCGGTGAATTATCACTTCGGTTCGAAGAAGGCGCTGATCCAGGCGGTGTTCTCGCGTTTCCTCGGGCCATTCTGCGCCAGCCTGGAAAAGGAGCTGGATCGTCGCCAGGCCAAGCCCGAGGCCCAGCACGCCACCCTGGAGGACCTCCTGCACCTGCTGGTGTCCCAGGCGATGGCGGTGAAGCCGCGCAGCGGCAACGACCTGTCGATCTTCATGCGCTTGCTCGGCCTGGCCTTCAGCCAGAGCCAGGGGCACCTGCGCAAGTACCTGGAGGAGGTCTACGGCAAGGTCTTCCGGCGCTACATGCTGCTGGTCAACGAGGCTGCGCCGAAGCTGCCGCCCATCGAGCTGTTCTGGCGCGTGCACTTCATGCTCGGCGCGGCCGCCTTCAGCATGTCGGGGATCAAGGCCCTGCGGGCGATGGCGGAAACCGATTTCGGCGTGAACACTTCCACCGAGCAGGTGATGCACCTGATGGTGCCGTTCTTCGCTGCCGGCATGCGCGCCGAGAGCGGCATCGACGATCCGCTGCTGGCCGGGGCGCAACTGCGCCCGCGGAACAAGACGCCCGCCAAGGCCTGATTGCAGACGGCGCCCCAGGGCGCCGTTTTCCTTTCTCCTTTCTCTGTGCTCCGGGCGGAACTCCATGCGCCAGGCCGGCTCCATTGGCAGGCGCGCGGTACCGCCCCGGGACTTAAGTCTTTCTGCCGGGTGCAGTACAGTGTGCGCTGTCTGAGGCCCGTGACGGCGGGCTTCGCTGATTTCCAGGCCATAGGACTCTTCATGCAAGGCTCTCTGATGCTCGACATCGGCGGCACCTGGCTGACCGCCGAGGACCGCCAAATCCTGCGCCACCCCGAGGTGGGCGGGCTGATCATCTTCGCTCGCAACATCGAGCATCCTGCCCAGGTTCGCGAACTGTGTGCGGCCATTCGCGCCATCCGTCCCGACCTGTTGCTGGCCGTCGACCAGGAAGGAGGGCGCGTGCAGCGCCTGCGCCAGGGCTTCGTGCGCCTGCCGGCGATGCGCGCGATCGCCGACAACCCCAATGCCGAAGAGCTGGCCGAGCATTGTGGCTGGCTGATGGCGACCGAGGTGCAGGCGGTCGGCCTCGACCTGAGTTTCGCGCCGGTGCTGGATCTCGACCACCAGCGCAGCGCCGTGGTCGGTAGCCGCGCCTTCGAGGGCGACCCGGAGCGTGCCGCGCTGCTTGCCGGTGCTTTCATTCGCGGCATGCATGCCGCCGGGATGGCCGCCACCGGCAAGCATTTTCCCGGTCACGGCTGGGCCGAGGCCGATTCCCATGTGGCGATTCCCGAAGACGCGCGCAGTCTCGAGGAAATCCGGCGCAGCGACCTGGTTCCGTTCGCCCGCCTGGCCGGACAGCTCGACGCGCTGATGCCGGCCCATGTCATCTATCCGCAGGTCGACCCGCAGCCCGCCGGCTTTTCCCGGCGCTGGTTGCAGGAGATCCTGCGCGGCGAGCTGAAGTTCGACGGGGTGATATTCAGCGACGACCTGTCGATGGCCGGCGCCCATGTGGTCGGCGACGCCGCCAGCCGCATCGAGGCCGCCCTGGCCGCGGGCTGCGACATGGGCCTGGTGTGCAACGACCGGGCTTCCGCCGAGCTGGCCCTGGCTGCCCTGCAACGCCTGAAGGTGACCCCGCCGTCGCGTCTGCAACGCATGCGTGGCAAGGGCTACGCGAATACCGACTATCGCCAGCAGCCGCGCTGGCTGGAAGCACTGTCCGCGTTGCGCGCCGCGCAACTGATTGATTGAGGGAGCTGTCGATGAGTGTCTACGCGATTATCGGAGGAACCGGCCTGACCCAGCTGGAAGGGCTGACGCTGAGCGAGTCCCTGCCGATCGAAACGCCGTATGGCGCGCCGTCCGCGCCGCTCCAGCGTGGCCGCTACGCCGGGCGCGAGGTGCTGTTCCTGGCACGTCACGGTCATCCGCACCGCTTCCCGCCGCACCAAGTGAACTACCGGGCCAATCTCTGGGCGCTGAAGCAGGCGGGTGCCGAGGCGGTGATCGCGGTCAACGCGGTGGGTGGCATCCATGCGGCGATGGGAACGGGGCACCTGTGCGTGCCGCACCAGTTGATCGACTACACCTCGGGACGCGAGCACACCTATTTCGCCGGCGATATCGAGCATGTCACCCATATCGACTTCAGCCACCCCTATGACGAGCCGTTGCGCCAGCGCCTGATCGAGGCGTTGCGTGCGTTGGGGCTGGCGCACAGCAGCCATGGGGTCTACGCCTGCACCCAAGGGCCGCGCCTGGAAACGGTGGCGGAAATCGCCCGGTTGGAGCGGGACGGCAACGATATCGTCGGCATGACCGGCATGCCCGAGGCGGCACTGGCCCGCGAGCTGGACCTGCCCTACGCCTGCCTGGCGCTGGTGGTCAATCCCGCGGCGGGCAAGTCGGCGGGGATCATCACCATGGCCGAAATCGAACAGGCGTTGCACGATGGCATCGGCAAGGTGCGCGAGGTGCTGGCGCGGGTCCTGGCCGGCTAGGCGGCCATCGCAACGAAAAAAAGGCCGCTATTGCGGCCTTTTTCGCTATTGCGCAGGAGGTGCGGCGTCGAAGCCGCCTTCGACGGGGGGCGCGTCCGCCGGTGCCTGCTGTTCTTCCATTTCCATGGGATTGGGGGCGGCGGGACGGGCGCCGACCGGCACCACTTTGATCAGGATGCCCAGGCTCGGATGGTCGAGATAGGTCAGTTCGCCATTCTTCAGCCGCGTGCCCTGCCTGATGTGCTGGCTGCCGGCGAGGAAACCGTCGTCGCCGAAGCGATTGACCCAGAAATCGGCCTCCATGTCGACGAAGCGCACCTGGCTGAGGGTCAGCGTACCTTCCACCGGGAAATGATGATCCTGTTCCTGGCCTTCGCTGAGGGCGATCTTCACCGGGGTCTCGCCGATGTCCTGGCGCCAGGCCTTGTGCAGCAGCACGGTGTAGCCGTTGTCCTGGCTGAGCTTGGCGAGCTGGTTGTCGAGCGCGGTGGCGCGCAGGGCGTCGCTGGCCAGCGGCTGTGCGCCGGTGGCCCAGTCGTCCGGGGCCGGCTGGCTGGACGGCACGGCATCGCCGGCCTGGCGGAACACCACCAGTTCCACCTGGTAGGGACCGCCGGCGAATGCCGCGGGGGCGGCCAGTGAGAGCAGCAGGGCAAGGCAACGGAACAAGCGCATAGGCTAATCCTTAGGTGGTTTGCGGTGTCAGGCGCTCGAACAGCGCCTCCAGGGTATTGAAGCGTTCTTCCGGTCGTTCCATGGGCACCTGGAAGCGGAACAGGGTTGCGCCTTCGAACTTGTAGCGGTTCGGCTGGCCCTGGATCAGCTTGATCAATACCAGCGGGTCGACCTGGGTATCGGCGGCGAATTCTATACGACCGCCCTGCGGTCCGGCATCGACCTTGAGTATTCCAAGTTTTTCCGCCTGCAGTTTCAGAAGGGTCAGGCGCATCAGGTTCTTCGCCGGATCGGGCAGGAGCCCGAAGCGGTCGATCATCTCCACCTGCAACTCGCGCAAACCTTCCTCGTCAGGGGCGTTGGCGATGCGCTTGTAGAGGATCAGCCGGGCATGCACGTCGGGCAGGTAATCCTCGGGGATCAGCGCAGGCACCCGCAGGTTGACCTCCGGCCCGCCGCCCAGTGGCTGCTCGAGGTTCGGTTGCTCGCCCTTGCGGATGGCCTTCACCGCCCGTTCGAGCATTTCCATGTAGAGGGTGAAGCCGACCGCCTGGATCTGCCCGCTCTGGCCGTCGCCGAGCAACTCGCCGGCGCCGCGGATCTCCAGGTCGTGGGTGGCGAGGACGAAGCCGGCGCCCAGGTCCTGGGCGTTGGCGATGGCTTCCAGGCGTTTCTCGGCGTCCGGGGTCATCTGACGGCGCGGCGGTGTCAGCAGGTAGGCGTAGGCCTGGTGGTGGCTGCGACCGACGCGGCCGCGCAACTGGTGCAACTGGGCCAGGCCGAACTTGTCGGCGCGCTCGATGAGGATGGTGTTGGCGCTGGGCACGTCGATGCCGGTCTCGATGATGGTCGAGGCCACCAGCACGTTGAAGCGCTTGTGGTAGAAGTCGCTCATCACCTGTTCCAGCTCGCGCTCGTGCATCTGTCCGTGGCCGATGCCGATGCGCGCCTCCGGGACCAGTTCGGCTAGGTCGCGGGCGCACTTCTCGATGGTCTTCACTTCGTTGTGCAGATAGTACACCTGGCCGCCGCGCAGCAGTTCGCGGAGCAGCGCTTCCTTGATCACCGCGTTCTGCTGCTCCATGACGAAGGTGCGCACCGACAGGCGGCGCGCCGGCGGCGTGGCGATGATGGACAGGTCGCGCATGCCGGAGACGGCCATGTTCAGGGTCCGCGGGATCGGCGTGGCGGTGAGGGTGAGGATGTCCACTTCGCTGCGCAGGGCCTTGAGCTGCTCCTTCTGGCGCACCCCGAAGCGGTGTTCCTCGTCGATCACGACCAACCCCAGGTTGGCGAACTTCACGTCTTCCTGGAGCAGCTTGTGGGTCCCGATGAGGATGTCGATCTTGCCTTCGGCCAGTAGCCGCGCAGCGTTCTCGACTTCCTTGGCGCTCTTGAAGCGGCTCATCACCTCGACGCTCACCGGCCAGTCGGCGAAGCGGTCGCGGAAGCTGTTGTAGTGCTGCTGGGCGAGCAGGGTGGTGGGCACCAGCACCGCCACCTGCTTGCCGCTATGCACGGCGACGAACGCCGCGCGCATCGCCACTTCGGTCTTGCCGAAGCCGACGTCGCCGCAGACCAGGCGGTCCATGGGCCTGGGCGCGAGCATATCGGCGACCACCGCCTCGATGGCGCTTTGCTGGTCCGGCGTCTCCTCGAACGGGAAGCCGGCCGAGAAGGTCGCGTAGTCGGCCTGCGGATCCTTGAACGCGAAGCCTTCGCGGGCGGCGCGGCGGGCGTAGATGTCGAGCAGCTCGGCGGCGACGTCGCGGACCTGCTCGGCGGCCTTGCGCTTGGCCTTCTGCCAGGTTTCCGAGCCGAGCCGGTGCAACGGCGCCAGGGCGTCGTCGGCGCCGGTGTAGCGGGCGATCAGGTGCAGGTTGGCGACCGGCACGTAGAGCTTGGCGTCCTCGGCGTATTGCAGCATGAGGAATTCCGCCTGCTGGTTGTCCACCTCGAGGGTGATCAGGCCCAGGTAGCGGCCGACGCCATGGTCGATGTGCACCACCGGCGCGCCTTCGCGCAGCTCGGTGAGGTTCTTGATCACCGCGTCGCCGCCGTCGCGGGTCTTTTCCCGGCGCCGGCGCTGCATGACGCGCTGGCCGAACAGCGGGCTTTCGGCGACCAGGGCGAGGGCCGGATGGTCCAGCAGCAGGCCCTCGTCCAGCGGCGCGATGCTGATCGCCAGGCGTGCCTGGCTGGCGAGGAAGGCCGGCCAGCCGTCGACTTCCTCGGGGCGCAGCTTCAGTCGGGCCAGCAGCTCCAGCAGGACTTCCCGGCGTCCGGCCGATTCGGCGCAGAACAGTACGCGGCCGGGGAACTCCTCGATGAACCGGCGCAGCGCGGCCAGCGGCTCGGCGGTCTTGGCTTCGATCGCCAGGTTCGGCAGCGGCAGGGCCGGGAAGCGCTCGCGCCCGACGCCCGGCTCGACGTCCTCCTGGCTGGCGACCACCCGTGGCCAGTTCTTCAGCCGGGCGAAGCAGTCTTCCACCGGAAGGAACACTTCCGCCGGCGGCAGCAATGGCCGTTCCGGATCGACCCGGCGGTCCTCGTAGCGGCTGCGTACGTCATTCCAGAACTGCTCCGCGGCCTGTTCGATGCCGGGCAGGGAGAACACCTGGGTGTCTTGCGGCAGGTAGTCGAAGAGGGTCGCGGTTTCCTCGAAGAACAGCGGCAGGTAGTACTCGATTCCCGAGGGTGTCAAACCGCTGGCGAGGTCTTGGTAGATCGGGCAGCGCCGGTAGTCGACGTCGAAGCGCTCGCGGAAGCGGCCGCGGAAGCCGGTGACCGCTTCCTTGTTCAGGGGGAATTCGCGTGCCGGCAGCAGGCGGATCGACTCGACCTTGTCGATGGAGCGCTGGGTCTCCGGGTCGAAGGTGCGCAGGGTCTCGATCTCGTCGTCGAACAGGTCGATACGGAAGGGCAACTCGCTGCCCATCGGGAACAGGTCGATCAGCGCGCCGCGGACGGCGAACTCGCCGTGCTCGTAGACCGTGTCGACGCAGCGGTAGCCGGCGCCTTCCAGGCGCAGGCGCATCCGCTCGACGTCGAGTTTCTGGCCGACGTCGAGGACCAGGCTGCTGCCGAGCAGGAAGCGGGTCGGCGCCAGGCGGTGCAAGGCGGTGGAGATCGGCACCACCAGCACGCCGTGCTTGAGCTGCGGCAACTGGTAGAGGGCGGCGATGCGCTGGGAAATGATGTCCTGGTGCGGCGAAAAGACGTCGTAGGGCAGGGTTTCCCAATCGGGGAAATGCAATACCGGCAGGTCGGGGGCGAAGAACCGCAGTTCCTGTTCCAGGCGTTCGGCATTCTGGCTGTCGGCGGTCAGCAGCAGGGTGAAGCGCTTGGCGGAACTGGCGGCCTCGGCGACAGCCAGGCTCAGCGCGGCACCGGGGAGGTTGCCCCAGTGTTGCTTGCCGGCGCTGGCCGGCAGGCTGGGAATACGCAGTACGGACACGGGCAAGCTGGGCTCCGGTCGGGAATTTGACCCGCCGGATTGTAACTTTCCCGACTGCTGGATGTCAGTCTTCCGACTGCTGCAGATTGCCGAGCCTGGCCGGCGCGGTCATAATGTAGCCCCTTTTTTCATCCCCTACATGTGGAAGGTATTGCCCGTGACTCAGAAGCCCGACCAGTGTCTCGGTGAATGGATCGATCGTGAAGCCATCGCGGAAGCCATGATCCCGCTGATTGGCCAGCTCTACCGCAATAACAATGTGGTGACCTCGATCCATGGCCGTGGTCTGATCAACCGCTCGGTGATCGCGATCATGAAGGCGCATCGTTTCGCCCGTCATCGCATGGCTGATGACGCCGAGCTGTCGGTTCACGAGACGTTCCCGATCCTCAAGGCGATGAGCGAGCTCAAGCTGGGCGCCGCTTCCGTCGATCTGGGCAAGATGGTCGCCAAGTTCAAGGCAGAAGGTAACGGCCGCAGCATCGAGGACTTCGTCAAGGCCGAGCTGGCCGAGGTGGTCGGCAAGCAGAACGGCGATGCCCGCGAAGGCACCGACGTCGTGCTCTACGGCTTCGGCCGCATCGGCCGCCTGCTGGCGCGCATCCTGATCGAGAAGACCGGCGGCGGCGACGGCCTGCGCCTGCGCGCGATCGTCGTGCGCAAGGGCGCCGAGAACGACCTGGTCAAGCGGGCCAGCCTGCTGCGTCGGGACTCGGTGCACGGTCCGTTCGACGGCACCATCACCATCGACGAAGAAAACAACACGCTGACCGCCAACGGCAACCTGATCCAGGTGATCTACTCCAACGACCCGGCGTCGATCGACTACACCCAGTACGGCATCAAGAACGCCCTGCTGGTCGACAACACCGGCAAGTGGCGCGACGCCGAAGGTCTCGGCCAGCACCTGAAGTGCCCGGGGATCGATCGCGTGGTCCTTACCGCTCCGGGCAAGGGTGCGCTGAAGAACATCGTGCACGGTATCAACCACACCGACATCGGCGCCGACGACAAGATCATCTCGGCCGCCTCCTGCACCACCAACGCCATCGTGCCGGTGCTGAAGGCCGTCAACGACCAGTACGGCATCGTCAACGGTCACGTCGAGACCGTTCACTCGTACACCAACGACCAGAACCTGATCGACAACTTCCACAAGGGCAGTCGTCGTGGCCGCAGCGCGCCGCTGAACATGGTGATCACCGAGACCGGTGCCGCCACCGCCGCGGCCAAGGCCCTGCCGGTGCTGAAAGGCAAGCTGACCGGCAATGCGATCCGTGTGCCGACGCCGAACGTGTCCATGGCGATCCTCAACCTGAACCTGGAAAAGGCCACCACCCGCGAAGAGATCAACGAGTACCTGCGCCAGATGGCCATGCACTCGGACCTGCAGAAGCAGATCGACTTCGTCAGCTCCCAGGAAGTGGTTTCCACCGACTTCGTCGGTTCGCGCCATGCCGGCGTGGTGGACGCCGAGGCGACCATCTGCAACGACAACCGTGTCGTCCTGTACGTGTGGTACGACAACGAGTTCGGCTACAGCTGCCAGGTAGTGCGCGTGATGGAAGACATGGCTGGGGTCAACCCGCCGGCCTTCCCGCGTTGATGCGCAAGGCGTAGAGGAAAACGGGAGCTCTCGGGCTCCCGTTTTTCATTTCTGTGGATAACCAGAACAAGAAACTACTCACTTCGATTTAGGGTTTTTCAATGGATGGTCAACATCTGCACCAGGGCGAGCTGAAGCGTGGCCTGAAGAATCGCCACATCCAGTTGATCGCGCTGGGCGGGGCGATCGGCACCGGGCTGTTCCTCGGCTCGGCGGGCGTCATCAAGACGGCCGGCCCGTCGATGATCCTCGGTTACGCCATTGGCGGCTTCATCGCCTTCCTGATCATGCGCCAGCTCGGCGAGATGATCGTCGAGGAGCCGGTGGCCGGCTCCTTCAGTCACTTCGCACACAAGTACTGGGGCGGATTCGCCGGTTTCCTTTCCGGCTGGAACTACTGGGTGCTGTACATCCTGGTGGGCATGTCGGAGCTGACCGCGGTGGGCAAGTACATCCAGTATTGGTGGCCGGACGTGCCGACCTGGGCGACGGCGGCGGCGTTCTTCGTGCTGATCAACGCGATCAACCTGGCCAACGTGAAAGCCTTCGGCGAGACCGAGTTCTGGTTCGCGATCATCAAGGTAGCGGCGATCGTCGGCATGATCCTGCTCGGTATCTACCTGCTGGTCGGCGGCGGTGGCGGACCGCAAGCCTCGGTGAGCAACCTGTGGGACCGCGGCGGCTTCTTCCCCAACGGTCTCAGCGGCCTGGTGATGACCCTGGCGATCATCATGTTCTCCTTCGGGGGGCTGGAGTTGGTGGGTATCACCGCCGCCGAGGCGTCCGAGCCGCGGAAGGTGATCCCGAAGGCGATCAACCAGGTGATCTACCGGATCCTGATCTTCTATATCGGCGCCCTGGCGGTGCTGCTCTCGCTGTATCCATGGGACCAGTTGGTGGAGACCATCAACGCTTCCGGCGACGACTACAGCGGCAGCCCGTTCGTGCAGATCTTCTCGTTGATCGGCAGCGGCACCGCGGCCAACATCCTCAACTTCGTAGTACTCACCGCGGCATTGTCGGTCTACAACAGCGGCGTCTACTGCAACAGCCGGATGCTCTACGGCCTGGCCGCCCAGGGTGACGCGCCGAAGGTGCTGATGTCGGTGGACCGCCGGGGCGTGCCGGTGCTGTCGATCCTGGTCTCGGCGCTGATCACCTTCCTCTGCGTGATCGTCAACTACGTATTGCCGCACAAGGCGCTGGAGCTGCTGATGTCGCTGGTGGTGGCGGCGCTGGTGATCAACTGGGCGATGATCAGCCTGTCGCACCTGAAGTTCCGCGCGGCGATGAAGCGCCAGGGCGTGGACACCTTCTTCAAGGCGCTCTGGTCGCCGTTCAGCAACTACCTGTGCCTGGCCTTCGTGGTGTTCATCCTTGGCATCATGCTGATGATCCCCGGGATCAACATCTCGGTGTACGCCATTCCATTCTGGCTGCTGCTGATGTGGTTGTGCTACCGGGTCAAGCTGTCGCTGGCGGAAAGGCGCGGGCTCGGCCAGCAGGCCTGAGCCTGCGGGTGGCGCAGGACGGGAGCTTCGGCTCCCGTTTTTCATTTCGCACGGGCATGTTTTTCTGTCGTTTTCTGTTACGCGTTTCAAGACCCGGTGTGCGGCTTGGGTGGCTCCCGGGGAGGTGGCTCTTTATAATCCCGTGGTTACCTTGCGGGGCCATTCATCAATCGTGCCAATTCAGTACGTTGCGCGCGATGATGGTCATTTTCTGACTTGGGCCTCGTCTTTTCTGTCCACGACCACTAGGCACTAGACATGATCAAGATAAAACGTGGCCTGGACCTGCCCATCAGCGGCGCCCCCGAACAGCGCATCGAGGCAGCACGCCCGGTACGCAGCGTGGCGTTGATCGGTTTCGACTACCACGGCATGAAGCCGACCATGGCGGTGCAGGTAGGCGACCGGGTGAAGCTGGGGCAGGCGCTGTTCACCGACAAGAAGAATCCCTCCGTCAGCTATACCGCACCCGGCGCCGGTGTGGTCAGTGCCATCCATCGTGGCGAGAAGCGCGTCCTGCAATCGGTGGTCATCGATCTCGACGGCGACGAGCAACTGGAGTTCGCCCGTTATCCCGCTGACAAACTCGCCACGCTGAGCGCCGAGCAGGTTCGCGACAACCTGTTGCAGTCGGGCCTGTGGACCGCGCTGCGGACCCGGCCGTTCAGCAAGGTGCCCGATCCCGAGTCCAGCCCCAGTTCGATTTTCGTCACTGCCATCGATACCCAGCCGCTGGCCGCCGATCCGCAGGTGGTTATCGCGGAGCAGGGCGAGGCCTTCCAGGCCGGGCTGACGGTGCTCGGGCGCCTGGCCCGGGTGTTCCTGTGCAAGGCGGAAGGCGTTTCGCTACCCGGCGAGGCGCTCTCCGGCGTGACCGCGCAAGCATTCTCCGGTCCGCATCCGGCGGGCCTGCCCGGCACCCATATCCACTTCCTTGACCCGGTGGGTGCCGGCAAGAGCGTGTGGAACCTGAACTACCAGGACGTGATCGCCATCGGCAAGCTGTTCACGACCGGGCAATTGTGGACCGAGCGGGTGATCGCCCTGGCCGGTCCGGTGGTGGAAAAGCCACGTCTGGTGCGCACCCGCTTGGGCGCCAACCTCGACGAACTGGCCGCCGGCCAGTTGCAGCCGGGCAACAACCGGCTGATCTCCGGCTCCGTGCTGGGCGGTCGCACCGCCCATGGCGCCTACGCCTACCTGGGGCGCTACCACCTGCAGTTGTCCTGTCTCAAGGAGGGCGACCAGCGCGAGTTCCTCCACTACCTGCGCGCCGGGGTGGAAAAGCATTCGCTGCTCAACGTGTTCGTCTCCAGGCTGCTCGGCGGCAAGCGCTTCGCCTTCACCACCAGCACCAACGGCAGCCCACGGGCGATGGTGCCGGTAGGTAACTACGAGGCGGTGATGCCGCTGGATATCCTGCCGACTCAACTGCTGCGCTACCTGATCGTCGGCGACACGGAAATGGCCCAGAAGCTCGGCGCCCTGGAACTCGACGAAGAGGACCTGGCGCTGTGCAGCTACGTCTGCGCCGGCAAGTACGAATACGGCCCGATTCTGCGGGACAATCTGGCACGCATCGAGCAGGAGGGCTGAGCCATGGGTTTGCGTAACCTGCTCGACAAGGTCGAGCATCATTTCGAGAAGGGCGGGCGCTACGAGAAGTGGTACCCGCTGTACGAAGCCGTGGACACCTTCCTCTATCGTCCCGGCAGCGTCACCCGCACCACTGCACACGTGCGCGACGGCATCGACCTGAAGCGCATGATGATCATCGTCTGGCTATGCACCTTCCCGGCGATGTTCTTCGGCATGTACAACGTCGGCCACCAGGCCAACCTGATCTTCGCCCAGAGCCCCGACCTGTTGAGCGCCCAGGATGGCTGGCGCTTCGCCCTGATCGGCGCGCTGGCCGGGTTCGACCCGAACAGCTTGTGGGATTGCCTGGTCCAGGGCGCCGCGTACTTCCTGCCGGTGTACCTGACCACCTTCATCGTCGGCGGTTTCTGGGAGGTGCTGTTCGCCAGCATCCGCCGCCACGAGGTCAACGAAGGCTTCTTCGTCACCTCGGTGCTGTTCGCCCTGACCCTGCCGCCGTCCGTCCCGTTGTGGCAGGTAGCCCTGGGGATCAGCTTCGGCGTGGTGCTGGGCAAGGAAGTGTTCGGCGGCACCGGGAAGAACTTCCTCAATCCGGCACTGGTCGGCCGGGCCTTCCTGTTCTTCGCCTACCCGGCGCAGATGTCCGGCGACGCGGTATGGACCTCGGTGGACGGCTTCGCCGGCGCCACCTCGCTGAGCCTGGCCGCCGCCGGCGGCGTGGACAACATCCTCGGCCACGGCTTGACCTGGATGGATGCCTTCCTCGGCCACATGCAGGGTTCGATGGGCGAGACCAGCACCCTGGCGATCTTCATCGGCGGCGCCGTGCTGCTGCTGACCCGCATCGCCTCCTGGCGCATCGTCGCCGGGGTGATGCTGGGGATGGTCGCCATGAGCTACCTGTTCAACGCCATCGGCTCGGCCAGCAACCCGATGTTCGCCATGCCCTGGTATTGGCACCTGGTCACCGGCGGCTTCGCCTTCGGCATGATCTTCATGGCCACCGACCCGGTCTCGGCGTCCATGACCGATACCGGCAAGTGGCTGTTCGGCGCCCTGATCGGAGTGATGGTCATGCTGATCCGGGTGGTCAACCCGGCGTTCCCGGAAGGCATGATGCTGGCGATCCTGTTCGCCAACCTGTTCGCACCGCTGATCGACCATTTCGTCGTTCAGGCCAACATCAAGCGGAGGCTGGCGCGCAATGGCTAATCAAGAATCCACCACCCGCACACTGCTGGTAGCCCTGGTGGTGTGCCTGGTCAGCTCGGTGTTCGTCGCTGGCGCGGCGGTGGCGCTGAAGCCGACCCAGGCGGAAAACCGCCTGCTCGACAAGCAGCGCAGCATCCTCGCCATCGCTGGTCTCGGCGAGCCGGGCATGTCCGGCAAAGAGGTCAAGGCGCTGTTCGACAGTCGCATCACCGCCAAGGTGGTCGACCTGCAGAGCGGCACCTTCAGCGATGCCCAGGACCCGCTCGGCTACGACCCGCTGAAAGCGGCCAAGGACCCGGCGCTGTCGGATGCGCTGCCCGCCGCCGAGGACATCGCCTCGATCAAGCGCCGCGAGCGCTATACCACGGTCTACCTGGTGGAGACCGACGGCAAGCTCGACACCCTGATCCTGCCGGTGCGCGGCTACGGTCTGTGGTCGACCCTCTACGGCTTCCTGGCGCTCAAGGGCGACCTCAACACGGTCGCCGGCTTCGGCTTCTACCAGCATGGCGAGACCCCCGGTCTCGGCGGCGAGGTCGACAATCCGAAATGGAAGGCGCTGTGGGTCGGCAAGACCCTCTACGACGCCCAGGGCGATCTTGCCGTACAGATCATCAAGGGCTCGGTGGACCCGCAATCGGCGAAGGCGACCCACCAGGTCGACGGCCTGGCCGGCGCCACCCTGACCAGCAAGGGTGTCGACAACCTGCTGCATTTCTGGCTCGGCAAGGACGGTTTCGACGCCTTCCTCGCCAATCTGCGCAAAGGGGAGGCGTGATGGCTGCTCAACCCACGATCCGCGAAGTCCTGTTCAATCCGGTCTTCCAGAACAATCCGATCGGCCTGCAGATCCTAGGGATCTGCTCGGCGCTGGCGGTAACCTCGAACCTGAAGACCGCTACCGTCATGGCCATCGCCCTGACCCTGGTGACCGGCTTCTCCAACCTGTTCATCTCGATGATCCGCCGGCAGATTCCCAGCTCGATCCGGATGATCGTGCAGATGGTGATCATCGCCTCGCTGGTGATCGTCGTCGACCAGGTGCTCAAGGCCTATGCCTATAGCCTGAGCAAGCAGCTCTCGGTGTTCGTCGGGCTGATCATCACCAACTGCATCGTGATGGGCCGCGCCGAAGCCTTCGCCATGGCCAACCCGCCGCTCGTGTCGTTCTTCGACGGCATCGGCAACGGTCTCGGCTACAGCGCCATGCTGCTGGTGCTGGGCTTCGTCCGCGAGCTGTTCGGCGCCGGCAAGCTCTACGGCATCAGCGTGTTGCCGACGGTCAACGATGGCGGCTGGTACCAGCCGAACGGCCTGCTCCTGCTGCCGCCTTCGGCGTTCTTCCTGATCGGCCTGATCATCTGGGCCCTGCGGACCTGGAAGAAAGACCAGGTCGAGGCCCCGACCTACAAGATGGCCCCGCAGGTATCCAGCAAGGAGGCTTACTGATGGAGCACTACATCAGCCTGTTCGTGAAGGCCGTGTTCGTCGAGAACATGGCGCTGGCGTTCTTCCTCGGCATGTGTACCTTCATCGCCATCTCGAAGAAGGTGGAGACCGCCATCGGCCTGGGTATCGCGGTGATCGTGGTGCAGACCATCACCGTGCCGGCCAACAACCTGATCTACACCTACCTGCTCAAGGACGGCGCGCTGGCCTGGGCCGGGCTGCCCGAGGTGGACCTGAGTTTCCTCGGCCTGCTCAGCTACATCGGGGTGATCGCCGCCATCGTGCAGATCCTCGAGATGCTCCTCGACAAGTACGTACCCAGCCTCTACAACGCGCTGGGCGTGTTCCTGCCGCTGATCACGGTGAACTGCGCGATCATGGCCGGCTCGCTGTTCATGGTCGAGCGCGACTACAACCTTGCCGAGAGCACGGTGTACGGCGTCGGCTCGGGCTTTTCCTGGGCGCTGGCGATCGCCGCGCTGGCGGGTATCCGCGAGAAGCTCAAGTACAGCGACGTCCCCGAGGGCCTGCAGGGCCTGGGGATCACCTTCATCACCATCGGCCTGATGTCGTTGGGCTTCATGTCGTTCTCCGGCGTGCAGTTGTAAGGAGAGGCCCGTGATCGGATTCGAGATTTTCCTGGCCATCGGCATGTTCACCGCCATCGTCCTGGGCCTGGTGGCGATCATCCTGGTCGCCCGCGCCAAGCTGGTGTCGAGTGGCGACGTGACCATCCAGATCAACGGCGAGCACAGCCTGACCGTGCCGGCCGGCGGCAAGCTGCTGCAAACCCTGGCGGCGAACAACGTGTTCCTGTCTTCCGCCTGCGGCGGCGGCGGCACCTGCGCGCAGTGCAAATGCGTGGTGGTCGAGGGCGGCGGCGAGATGCTGCCGACCGAGGAGTCGCACTTCACCCGGCGCCAGGCGAAGGAAGGCTGGCGCCTGTCGTGCCAGACGCCGGTCAAGCAGGATATGCAGATCCGCGTGCCTGAAGAGGTCTTCGGGGTGAAGAAATGGGAGTGCACGGTGGAGTCCAACCCCAACGTCGCCACCTTCATCAAGGAACTCACCCTGCGCCTGCCGGACGGCGAGAGCGTGGACTTTCGTGCCGGCGGCTACGTGCAGCTGGAATGCCCGCCGCACGTGGTCGAGTACAAGGACTTCGATATCCAGCCGGAATATCGCGGCGACTGGGACAAGTTCAACATGTGGCGCTACGTGTCGAAGGTCGACGAGACGGTGATCCGCGCCTACTCGATGGCCAACTACCCGGAAGAGAAGGGCGTGGTCAAGTTCAACATCCGCATCGCCTCGCCGCCGCCGGGCAGCGACCTGCCGCCGGGGCAGATGTCGTCCTGGGTGTTCAACCTCAAGCCGGGCGACAAGGTCACCGTGTACGGGCCGTTCGGCGAGTTCTTCGCCAAGGACACCGAGGCCGAGATGGTCTTCATCGGCGGCGGCGCCGGCATGGCGCCGATGCGTTCGCACATCTTCGACCAGTTGCGCCGGCTCAAGTCGAACCGCAAGATCAGCTTCTGGTACGGCGCGCGCTCGCTGCGCGAGGCCTTCTATACCGAGGAGTACGACCAGCTGCAGGCGGAGAATCCCAACTTCCAGTGGCACCTGGCGCTGTCCGACCCGCAGCCGGAGGACAACTGGACCGGCCTGACCGGTTTCATCCACAACGTGCTGTTCGAGAACTACCTGAAGGACCACCCGGCGCCCGAGGACTGCGAGTTCTACATGTGCGGCCCGCCGATGATGAATGCCGCGGTGATCAAGATGCTCACCGACCTGGGCGTGGAGCGCGAGAATATCCTGCTGGACGATTTCGGTGGCTGAGCGTTTCCGTCCGCTTGCCATGGCCGGACTGGCAGCGCTGGCGCTGGTCCTGGCCGGTTGCGGCGACACCCTGGAAAGCTTCGGCGGCCCGACCATGGGCAGCACCTATTCGATCAAGTACGTGCGCGGCGCCTCGGCGCCCGACGTCCAGACGGCGAAAGCCGCAGTGGAGGCGATCCTCGCCGAGGTCGACCGGCAGATGTCCACCTACCGCGACGATTCCCTGGTCTCGCGTTTCAATGCGCTGCCGGCGCAGTCCTGCATGGAGCTGCCGCCACCGATGCTGGAGTTGCTGCGCTACGGCGGCGAGTTGTCGGAACAGAGCCAGGGCGCCTTCGACATGACCGTCGAGCCGCTGATGAACCTCTGGGGCTTCGGTCCGCAGGCGCGGGTGGAGAAGGTTCCCAGCGCCGAGCAGATCGCCGCGGTGCGCCGTGACGTCGGCCATCGACACCTGCGCATCGACGGCCAGCGCCTGTGCAAGGACGCCGCCGTACAGCTGGACTTCGACAGCATCGCCGCTGGCTATACGGTGGACGCGGTAGGCGAACGCCTGAAGGAGCTTGGCGTGCGCAGCTACCTGGCGGAAATCACCGGCGAGTTGAAAGCCGAAGGGCGCAAGCCGGACGGCACGCCCTGGCGCATCGCTATCGAAGCGCCGCGCGAGGGCCAGCGGGTCGCCCAGCAGGTGCTGGCGCTGGACGGCTACGGCGTCTCGACCTCGGGCGATTACCGCAACTATTTCGAAGAGAACGGCCAGCGCTATTCGCACACCTTCGACCCGCGCACCGGCGCGCCGATCGACCATCACCTGGCTTCGGTCACGGTGATCGATCCGTCGACGCGCAACGCCGACGGCCTGTCGACCCTGCTGATGGTGCTCGGTCCGGAGGAGGGCTACCGTTTCGCCGAGAAGCACCGACTGGCGGCGCTGTTCGTCAGTCGCCAGGGCAACGGTTTCGACAGCCGCACCACGCCACGCTACGAGCAACTGTTCGGCAACCAAGGAGAACGTCCATGACCTGGCTACTGGTCTTCGTCATCATGCTGCTGGTGGTCTTCGGCATGTCCATCGGCGTCATCATGGGCCGCAAGCCGATCGCCGGTTCCTGCGGCGGCATCGCCAACCTGGGGATCGAGAAGGAATGCTCGATCTGCGGCGGCGACCGGCAGAAATGCGAGGAAGCCAACCGCGACGAATCTGTAGTGCCCGGAAAACTCGCCTACGACGCGACCAAACGCTAATGTGCGACATTTCGCACAGGGCGTAACATATGCCCGCCTCGAGGTCGGACCGAGCCTTGCCCGGCGAATGCCGTCGTTCGCACCGACCCGATGATCGAATCGATCCGCCGCGCACATGTTGTGCAGCGGCTTTGCCGGAGGCGCCAGTGGGCGCCTCGGCCTGTTCTGAGGAGTACGCATGGCTGTCTACAACTACGACGTGGTGATTTTGGGCACGGGTCCGGCGGGCGAAGGGGCGGCGATGAACGCCTCCAAGTACGGACGCAAGCTGGCGGTAGTCGACAGCCGTCGCGTGGTCGGAGGCAACTGCACGCACCTCGGCACCATTCCCTCCAAGGCCCTGCGCCACTCGGTGAAGCAGATCATCGAGTTCAACACCAACCCGATGTTCCGCCAGATCGGCGAGCCGCGCTGGTTCTCCTTCCCCGACGTGCTGAAGAGCGCCGACCGGGTGATCTCCAAGCAGGTCGCTTCGCGTACCGGCTACTACGCGCGCAATCGCATCGACATGTTCACCGGCACCGCCAGCTTCGTCGACGAACGCACCGTCGAAGTGGTGACGCCGAGCGGCGCGGTGGAGCGCCTGGTCGCCGACCAGTTCGTGATCGCCACCGGCTCGCGCCCGTATCGTCCTTCGGACATCAATTTCAACCACCCGCGGGTCTACGACAGCGACACCATCCTGTCCCTGAGCCACACCCCGCGCCGGCTGATCATCTACGGAGCCGGGGTGATCGGCTGCGAATACGCGTCGATCTTCAGCGGCCTGGGCGTGCTGGTGGACCTGATCGATACGCGCGACCAGTTGCTCAGCTTCCTCGATGACGAGATTTCCGATGCGCTGAGCTACCACCTGCGCAACAACAACGTGCTGATCCGCCACAACGAGGAGTACGAGCGCGTCGAGGGGCTGGACAACGGTGTCATCCTGCACCTGAAGTCGGGCAAGAAGATCAAGGCGGACGCGCTGCTCTGGTGCAACGGCCGGACCGGCAACACCGACAAGCTCGGCCTGGAGAACGTCGGCATCAAGGTCAACAGCCGTGGCCAGATCGAGGTGGACGAGAACTACCGCACTTCGGTGAGCAACATCTTCGCCGCCGGCGACGTGATCGGCTGGCCGAGCCTGGCCAGCGCTGCCTACGACCAGGGCCGCTCGGCCGCCGGCAACATCGTCGAGAGCGACAGCTGGCGCTTCGTCAACGATGTGCCGACCGGCATCTACACCATTCCGGAGATCAGCTCGATCGGCAAGAACGAAAGCGAACTGACCGCGGCGAAGATTCCCTACGAAGTGGGCAAGGCGTTCTTCAAGGGCATGGCCCGGGCGCAGATTTCCAACGAGCCGGTGGGCATGCTGAAGATCCTGTTCCATCGCGAGACCCTGGAGATCCTCGGCGTGCACTGCTTCGGCGACCAGGCTTCGGAAATCGTCCATATCGGTCAGGCGATCATGAACCAGCCGGGCGAGCTGAATACCCTGAAGTACTTCGTCAACACCACCTTCAACTACCCGACCATGGCGGAAGCCTATCGGGTAGCGGCGTTCGACGGCCTCAACCGGCTTTTTTGAAGGACTCCGGCCGGCGGCCTGAGCCGGCCGGAGGGGATGTGCTCAGCGATTCCCGAGGGTGGCGCTGGCCAAACCGGGAAAGTCTGTGATCAGGCTGTCCACGCCGAAGTCGGCGAGCCGGCGCATCAGCGCCGGTTCGTTGACCGTCCACACCGAGACGTGAAGCCCCTGGCGCTGGGCCTTGAGCAGGCGTTCCGGGGTGCATAGGGTCCAGTTCAGGGCGAGCAGGGCACAGCCATAGTGCTGGGCGACCTTCAGCGGGTCGAGCCAGGCGTATTCGGCGACCAGCCCGCGCGACAGCTCTGGGGTCAGTTCGTTGAGGGCCTTGAGCACGGTCCGCGAACCGCTGGTGACGGTGACCTTGTCGCGGTTGCCGAAGCGCTCGGTCAGCTCCCTGATCCGCGTTACCGTCCGCGCCGCGCGTTCGCGCGAGGCGCTCTTCACTTCCAGCTGCCAGTGCTCGAACGGGCACTTCTCGAACAGCTCCTCCAGCCGCGGGATCGGCGTCGGCCGTACCCAGCCGGGGCCGCCCTTGCGCGCGTCGTAGGTGACCAGGGTGGCCGCGTCGTGTTCGGCGACCTTGCCGCGGCGGCCGGTGGTGCGCTTCAGGGTCGGGTCGTGGATCACCATCAGTTCGCCGTCGCGGGACAGGTGCAGGTCCAGTTCGCAACGGTTGACGCCATGCTCCAGGCAGCGCTGGAAGCTGGCCAGGGTGTTTTCCGGCGCTTCGCCCTTGGCGCCGCGATGTCCATAGATGAGAGTCACTGTGGCTCCTTGTTCGAGGGTTGCGCGGGATTCCGCGGCCGATGATGGCGAACGCTGTCGAGCACCCGGCCGCTTTCGAAATATACCGAGAAGTCGCGGTAATCCCAGCGCACGATGGGCGGCTGGCCGACCGCGGGATGTTCCTCGTCGGCCAGGCCGAAGCGTTGCAGCACGGCTTCGCGGCTTTCGCCGTGCGCGGGCAGGGCGACCCGGGTATCGCCCTGGGCGCCCAGCGGAATGCTCAGGGTGTCGGCGAACAGCGGCGGGGCGAGGAGGAGGGAGCACAGCAGTAGCGAACGGAGCATCGGCACATCTCAGGTCGAAGAAGGTTTCAGGTCGAAGAAGGTTGGCCCGGCTCGCCGAGCGGGCCCTGTCCGGCCCGTGCCAGGCGGCGCTGCTGGGCCTGCTTCTGGAGGATATGCCGGGCCAGCAACTGGCGCTGTGCGTCGCTCAACGCTTCGAACTCGGTGCCGATCTCGAATTCGTCGTCGTGTGGCTGGGCGTGGATTACCCGGGCCCGCAGTTCGAGGCCGAACCCCTGCGGCAACAGGACCATGCGCAGGACGAGCAACTGGCCGACCGGCAATGCGCGGTCGTGGCGGAAGCTGACTCCCCCCTCGGACAGGCTGACCTTGCGCGGTTCGCCGATCTCCTTGAGCAGGCTCTGCACCATGACCTGGCCAAGCAGGTCGATGCGCTTGTTCATCACCTTCAGGTAGTTGGCCAGCGTGCGGTCGCGTTCGCTGATGTGGCGCAGAAGGTGCTGCGACTCGTAATCCATCAGGTGGAGGTCGCTGAGCAGGCTGAACAGGGTGGCCCCCGGCTCGCTCTCCAGGCCGTCTTCGACGGCCCCGGCAGGGCGAAATTCCAGTGCGAGGGTATCTTCGATACGGTAGTATTCGCGGCGGTCATCCGCGTCACGAGTGGACATGGCGAACCCACGGCGGCAGTGATGGTCAGAGTGTAAGGCCGCCGGCGATGCCTCGCCACTTCGCCATCCCGACGCATCCATTTTCTGCCAGCTAAGGGCGACATGTTCAGACCCCTGTCCGTTTTCATCGGCACGCGCTATACGCGGGCCAAACGTCGCAGTCATTTCGTCTCCTTCATTTCGCTGACCTCGATGATCGGCCTGGCACTGGGCGTGCTGGTGATGATCGTGGTGCTCTCGGTGATGAACGGCTTCGATCGCGAAATGCGTACCCGCATCCTCGGCATGGTGCCGCAGGCCACCGTCGAGTCGTACCAGCCCATCGATGACTGGCGCGCCCTGGCCGAGAAGGTCAAGGCCCACGAGCATGTCACCGCGGTAGCGCCGTTCACCCAGATGCAGGGCATGCTCAGCGCCAATGGCGCGGTGCAGACGGTGATGGTCGATGCGGTCGATCCGCTGGAAGAGGCCAAGGTCTCGATCATTCCCGATTTCTTCAAGCAGGGCTCGCTGGCGGAACTCAAGGCCGGCGGCTTCGGTATCGTCATCGGCCAACTGGCGGCGCAGAAGCTCGGCGTCGGCATCGGCGACAAGGTCACCCTGATCCTCCCCGAGGTGGCGGTCACCCCGGCCGGGGTATTCCCGCGGATGAAGCGTTTCACCGTGGTCGGCACCTTCCGCGTCGGCGCCGGCGAACTGGATGGCGGCCTGTCGCTGATCCACCTGGAAGACGCCGCGCGCCTGCAGCGCTGGAAGACCAACCAGGTACAGGGGCTGCGCCTGAAGCTCGACGACCTGTTCCAGGCGCCGCGGGTGGCCTGGGAGATCGCCCGGACCCTGACCGACAATGACTTCTACGCCCGCGACTGGACGCGCAGCCACGGCAACCTGTACCAGGCCATCCGCATGGAAAAGACCATGATCGGCCTGTTGCTGCTGCTGATCGTCGCGGTCGCCGCGTTCAACATCATTTCCACCCTGGTGATGGTGGTCACCGACAAGAAGTCGGACATCGCCATCCTTCGTACCCTCGGCGCCACGCCGGGGCAGATCATGGCTACCTTCATGGTCCAGGGCACGGTGATCGGGGTGATCGGCACGCTGGTCGGCGGGGTCCTCGGGGTGGTCGCGGCGCTCAACGTCAGCGCCTGGATTTCCGCCCTGGAAAAGCTGCTGGGCCACCAGTTCCTCGCGTCCGACGTGTACTTCATCGATTACCTGCCGTCGCAACTGATGCTCGACGATGTCGTGCTGGTCTGCGGCGCGGCCCTGGTCCTCAGCTTCTTCGCCACTTTGTATCCAGCCTGGCGTGCGGCGCGCACCCAGCCTGCGGAGGCTTTGCGTTATGAATGACAAGTCGGTGCTGAGTTGCCGCAACCTGAGCAAGAGCTACGACGAGGGGCCGCAATCGGTGCAGGTGCTGTCCGGCGTCGAGTTGAACCTGCTGCCTGGGGAGCGGGTGGCTATCGTCGGCAGCTCCGGTTCGGGCAAGAGCACCTTGCTGAACATGCTCGGCGGCCTGGACACGCCCTCCGCCGGCAGCGTCTGGCTCGCCGGCGAGGAACTCTCGGCGCTGAACGAGACGGCCCGCGGGCTGCTGCGCAACCGCGCGCTGGGCTTCGTCTACCAGTTCCACCACCTGTTGCCGGAGTTCACCGCCCTGGAGAACGTCTGCATGCCGCTGTTGATCGGCCGCACGCCGATCGCGGAAGCCCGCCAGCGGGCGGCCGAGCTGCTGGAGCGGGTCGGGCTGGGTCATCGCCTGTCGCACAAGCCGGCCGAGCTGTCCGGCGGCGAGCGCCAGCGGGTGGCGATCGCCCGCGCGCTGGTCAACCGTCCGCAGCTGGTACTGCTCGACGAGCCCACCGGCAACCTTGACCAGCATACCGCCCAGGGTATCCAGGAGCTGATGCTGGAACTGAGCCGTTCGTTGCAGACCTCGTTCCTGGTGGTAACCCACGATCTCCAGCTGGCCGGGCACATGGATCGCATCCTGCGCCTGGAAGAAGGCCGACTGATCGCCGCGTAGCGGGGCGACGGCGTGCCCGCCGTCCGCTCCCGTCCGGCGAATCCCCCATCGACTCGGTGCATCCGCGACATGTTCAGACCGTTACCGTTCTTCATAGGCCTGCGCTACACCCGCGCCAAACGCCGCAACCACTACATCTCGTTCATCTCGCTGACCTCGATGATCGGCCTGGCGCTGGGCGTGCTGGCGATGATCATCGTGCTCTCGGTGATGAACGGCTTCCAGAAGGAAATGCGCATGCGGATCCTCGGCATGGTGCCGCATGCCACCATCAGCGCGGCGCAGCCGCTGGACGACTGGCAGACCGTCGCCAACGCGGCGCTGCGGCACCGCGAGGTGGTCGGCGCGGCGCCGTTCGCCGAACTGCAGGGCATGCTGTCGTACAAGGGCAATATGCTGCCGGTGCTGGTCAACGGCATCGACCCGCAGGAGGAGCGCAAGGTTTCCATCGTCGGTGAGCACATCGTCCAGGGCAGCCTGGACGACCTCAAGCCTGGCGAGTTCGGCATCGTCCTCGGCGAGATCACCGCGCGGCGCTTCCATGTCAATGTCGGCGACAAGCTGACCCTGATCGTCCCGGAAGCCACCAGCGCGCCGGGCGGCATCACTCCGCGCATGCAGCGCTTCACCATCGTCGCCCTGTTCAAGGTCGGTGCCGAACTGGACAACTCGCTGGCGCTGATCGACATCGCCGATGCCGGCCAGTTGCTGCGCCTGCAACCGGGCCAGGTGCCGAGCGTGCGCCTGGAGCTGAAGGATCTCTACCAGTCGCCGCAGGTCGCCGCCAAGGTGGTCAAGGAGTTGGGGCAGGGCTTCAGGTCCAGCGACTGGACCAGGACCCAGGGCAGCCTGTTCAACGCGATGAAGATGGAAAAGACCATGATCGGCCTGCTCCTGCTGCTGATCATCGCGGTCGCCGCCTTCAACATCATTGCCACCCTGATCATGGTGGTCGCCGACAAGCGCACCGACATCGCGATTCTTCGTACCCTCGGCGCCACGCCGCGGCAGATCATGGCGATCTTCATGGTCCAGGGCACCGTCATCGGCGTGATCGGGACGGTCATCGGCGGGGTACTCGGGGTGTTCGCGGCGTTGAACATCACCGGGATGATCGACCGCATCGAACGGTTGGTCGGACACAAGGTCTTCAGCTCGGATGTGTACTTCATCAACTACCTGCCTTCCGATCTGCAGGTGCTGGACGTGGTGCTGATCTGCAGCGCTGCATTGCTGATGAGCTTCCTCGCCACCCTGTACCCATCCTGGCGCGCGGCGCGGACACAACCGGCCGAGTCGCTGCGCTACGAGTGAGCGAGAAGGCCTGCGCCAGTCCCAGCACGGGGCGGACAAGGCCCACGAAAAAGCCGCCTTCGAGGCGGCTTTTTCATGTCCGGCGGATCACTTCGCGGCGACCCGTTCGCGACGTTGCCGGCAGCGTCGGCTCCAACTGCGCTGCACCCACCAGCGCCAGTAGAGCATCGTCAGCGCGTAGCCGAGGATGGCGGCGATGATGCCGCACACCACCGAACCGAGCAGGAAGGGCTGCCAGAGGCTGGACAGCTCCTGGCTGATCCATTCCCAGGTGAGATGGTCCGGCAGGGTGCGCGGCGGCACCTGCATCAACCAGGCGCCCAGCTTGTAGGTGCAATAGAAGACCGGGGGCATCGTGATCGGATTGGTCAGCCAGACCAATCCGACGGAGATTGGCAGATTGCTCCGAATCCACACCGCCAGACCGGCCGCCAGCAGCATCTGCATCGGCATCGGGATGAAGGCGGCGAACAGCCCGGCGGCCATGGCGCGCGATACCGAGTGGCGATTGAGATGCCAAAGGTTGGGATCGTGCGTCAACTTGCCGAGAAAGCGCAGCGACTTCTGCGAGCGGATGCTTTCCGGATCGGGCATGTAGCGCTTGAACAGGCGACGCGGCATGTGGGCTCTCGGTGGATATAGGCTTGCGTATTATGCCAAGCAAGATGACAGGATTTCGTTGCCCATTGTATGACCCCATGTGACATGTCGGGGAGCGGAGGGCACGCCACGGGGATGGGAGGAACCGTTCATGCGCCTGGGATTGCCAGCCCTCGCCGCGGGGCTGCTGGCCCTGCGCTTCCTGGCGGAATTGCCGTCGGTCGGCTGGCTGCTGGGCATGGCCGCCGCCGGACTGTTGCTGCTGTTCGGCCGGCTGTACTGGCTGGGGTTGTTCCTGCTCGGGTTCGCCTGGGCCTGCGGCTCGGCGCAAGTCGCCCTGGACGGACGCCTGGCCGCCGAGCTGGATGGTCGCACCCTTTGGCTGGAGGGGCGTGTGGTCGATCTGCCGGCGAGCGGCGAGGGCGTCACGCGCTTCCGGCTGGAGGAGGTCCGCGCTGCGCGGGGCGTGCTTCTTCCCGAGCGTCTGCGCCTGAGCTGGCGCGGCGCGCCGCCGCTGATGGGCGGCGAACGCTGGCGCCTGGCGGTGACCCTGAAACGCCCCCGCGGCCTGGTGAACGCGGCGGGTTTCGACTACGAGGCCTGGTTGTTGGCGCAGCGGGTCGGTGCTGTGGGCACGGTGAAGGCGGGCCAGCGCCTGCAGCCGGCCAGCGGCCTGGATGCCTGGCGCGATGCCTGGCGCCAGCGCCTGCTGGCGGTCGACGCACAGGGGCGCGGCGCCGCCCTGGCGGCGCTGGTGCTGGGGGATGGCTCGGGGTTGAGCGCGGCCGAGTGGCGAATGTTCCAGGACACCGGCACCGTGCATCTGATGGTCATCTCCGGTTCGCATATCTCGTTGCTGGCGGGGATGCTCTATGGCCTGGTGGCGGCCTTGCATCGCCTGGGCTGCTGGCCGCGGCGCCTGCCCTGGCTGCCCTGTGCCTGCGCCCTGGGTTTGCTTGGTGCCTGGAGCTACGGGTTGATGGCGGGTTTCGAGGTCCCGGTGCGGCGCGCCTGCCTGATGGTCAGCCTGGCGCTGGTCTGGCGCCTGCGTTTCCGCCACCTGGGCTTGCTGACCCCGCTGCTGGCAACGCTGGTGCTGGTCTTGCTGGTCGAGCCGCTGGCCAGCCTGCAGGCGGGGTTCTGGCTGTCGTTCCTGGCGGTTGCCCTGCTGCTCTGGCTGTTCGCCGGGCGCCTTGGGCGCTGGCGCTGGTGGGCGGCCTGGGGGCGGGCGCAGTGGGGGATGGCGCTGGGGCTGGCGATGCCGCTGCTGGCGCTGGGCCTGCCGTTGAGCCTGAGCGGAGCGCCGGCCAACCTGCTGGCGGTGCCTTGGATCGAACTGCTGGTAGTGCCCCCGGCCCTGGCGGGGAGCCTGCTGCTGTGGGTGCCCGGGCTGGGCGAGGGGCTGCTTCGCGCCGCTGGCGTTTCGCTGGACCTGCTGTTTCGTGCGCTTGGCCTGCTGGCGGGCCTGGCCGAGGCCTGGCAGCCACCCGCCGCAGCGGCCTGGAGCGTAGCGCTGGGCATGCTCGGCGCGCTCTGCTGGCTGGCGCCGGCTGGCTTGCCGTTGCGTGCCCTCGGTGCCGCGTTGCTACTGCCGGCATTGTTGCCGTCATCGCCGCCTGTCGAATGGGGGCGGGCGGAAGTGCGGGTGCTGGACGTCGGCCAGGGGCTGGCCGTGCTGGTGCGTACCCGAGAGCATGTCTTGCTCTATGACAGCGGTGCGCGGCAGGGGGCGTTCGACATGGGCGAGCGGGTGGTGGTGCCGGTGCTGCGCAGCCTGGACCTGCGGCGCCTGGACGGCCTGTTGCTGAGCCATGCCGACAACGACCATGCAGGCGGTGCTCCTACGGTCGCTTCCCGATTCCCGCCGGTTTGGCTGGTCAGCGGCGAACCCGCGCGCCTGCCTTCGCCGTTGTTCGCGGACAGCTGCGACGAGCGGAGCTGGTCCTGGGATGGCGTGGTTTTCGAACAGTGGGCATGGGCACAGGCCGGCGACAGCAACGACCGCTCCTGTGTGCTGAGGGTCGAGGCTGATGGCGAAGTCCTGCTGCTGACCGGGGACATCTCGCGTGCGGCCGAGCATGCCTGGCTGGCGCGACAGGCCGATCCCCGGGTCGACTGGTTGCTGGCGCCGCATCATGGCAGCCGCAGTTCCTCCGGAGTCGCCTTCGTGTTGCGTACGCGGCCTCGCCATGTGCTGGTCTCGCGAGGTTGGCGCAACGCCTTCGGCCATCCCCATGGCGAAGTGATGGAGCGTTACGCGAGGGTCGCCGCGCAGGTCCACGACACGGCACGCGACGGTGCCCTGACGTTTCTCCTCGGAAGCCGTGGCGGCGCACGCCGGGAGCGTGATTCGGCGCACTTCTGGCGGGAAAAATGAGAACCGTGGCGGTCGGCGGAAAAGGGTCGCTGTGCTAGAGTGGCGCCACTTTTTTTTCGGGGATATGCCACTGTGTGGGAACTGGTTCAAGCCGGCGGCTGGATGATGCTGCCGATCATTCTGAGTTCGATCGCCGCCACCGCCATCGTCGCGGAGCGCCTGTGGACGCTGCGCAAGAGCCGCGTCGCGCCGCCCGAGCTGCTCGGCCAGGTGTGGAAGCAGATCAAGGGCAAGCAACTGAGCGCCCAGAAGCTCAAGGACCTGCGCGCCAACTCGCCGCTGGGAGAGATCCTCGCCGCCGGTCTGGCCAACTCCAAGCACGGTCGCGAGATCATGAAGGAGTGCATCGAGGAGGCTGCTTCCGGTGTCATCCACGAGCTGGAGCGCTACCTCAACGCCCTCGGCACCATCGCCGCGATGGCGCCGCTGCTGGGCCTGCTGGGTACGGTGTTCGGCATGATCCAGATCTTCGGCGCCTTCATGGACAACGGCATGGCCAACTCGCCGATGCTCGCCGCGGGCATCTCCAAGGCATTGATCACCACCGCCGCCGGCCTGCTGGTGGCGATTCCGGCGGTGTTCTTCCATCGCTACCTGCTGCGGCGGGTCGACGAACTGGTGATCGCCATGGAGCAGGAGGCCATCAAGCTGGTGGAAGTGGTGCAGGGCGATCGTGAAGTCGACTACGTCGAGGAAGGCAAAGCGTGAAATTCCGCCGCAGACGGGCGGGTGCCGCCCGTGAAGACGTCTTCATCAACCTGGCGTCGCTGATCGACGTGATCTTCGTCCTGCTGCTGTTCTTCGTGGTCAGTACCACCTTCACCCGCCCCGAGCAG
The DNA here is from genome assembly GCF_056782835.1 of Pseudomonas sp. 20-5. Classification (NCBI taxonomy): domain Bacteria; kingdom Pseudomonadati; phylum Pseudomonadota; class Gammaproteobacteria; order Pseudomonadales; family Pseudomonadaceae; genus Pseudomonas; species Pseudomonas sp. 20-5. The sequence continues at coordinate 2,157,341 of NZ_CM165584.1, forward strand.
CTCAACATCGAGCTGCCATCGGCGGAGAGCGGCGAAACCGCCGGCACCGAGCAGAAGCAACTGGAACTCTCGGTGGATGCCGAGGGGCACTACGCCTTGAACGGGCAGGCGCTGGCCAAGAGCGACCTGGCCACCCTGATGGCGGCGATGCAGCGTGAATCGGCGGGCGACAACAACCTGCCGGTGGTGATCAGCGCCGATGCCAAGTCCACCCACCAGTCGGTGGTCACGGCGATGGACGCAGCGGGCAAGCTGGGCTTCGTCCACCTGCGCATCACCACGGTCGAGAACACGGCGGCCAAGCCCTGATGTCGTTCTCCGAGCGACTGCTCGCCGCCTGGTACCAGGGGCATCCGGCGCTGGCGCTGCTGCGTCCGCTGGAGGCTCTCTATCGTCGGGTGGCGAACGGCCGCCGGGCGGACTTCCTGTCCGGGCGCAAGCCCGCTTACCGGGCACCGCTGCCGGTGCTGGTGGTAGGCAATATCACCGTCGGCGGAACCGGCAAGACGCCGATGATCCTCTGGATGATCGAGCACTGCAGGGCTCGCGGCTTGCGGGTTGGCGTGATCAGCCGCGGCTATGGTGCCCGGCCGCCCACCACGCCGTGGCGGGTGCGGGCCGAGCAGGACGCCGCGGAGGCTGGCGACGAACCGCTGATGATTGTCCGGCGCAGCGGCGTGCCGCTGATGATCGACCCGGATCGTCCGCGCGCCCTGCAGGCGCTGCTCGCCGAAGAGCAGTTGGACCTGGTCCTCTGCGACGATGGCTTGCAGCACTATCGCCTGGCGCGCGATCTGGAACTGGTGCTGATCGATGCCGCGCGCGGTCTCGGCAATGGTCGTTGCCTGCCGGCCGGTCCGTTGCGCGAACCGGCGGAGCGTCTGGAAAGCGTCGACGCGCTGCTTTACAACGGCGCCGACGAGGATCCTGACGGCGGTTACGCATTCCGCTTGCAGCCTACTGCGCTGATCAACCTGCAGAGCGGCGAGCGCCGACCGCTGGAGCATTTTCCCGCGGGCCAGGAGGTCCATGCCCTGGCCGGGATCGGCAATCCGCAGCGTTTCTTCAGGACGCTCGAGGCGCTACACTGGCGGGCGATTCCGCATGCCTTCCCGGATCACGCGACCTACACGGCGGCCGAACTGGCGTTCAGCCCGCCGCTGCCGCTGCTGATGACCGAGAAGGATGCCGTTAAATGCCGGGCTTTCGCAGCGGCCGACTGGTGGTACCTGGCGGTCGATGCGGTGCCTTCCCCTGCATTCGTCGCCTGGTTCGACGCCCGACTCGAGCATCTCCTGGCGCGCTGACCGGCGGCCGTGCCGCCATTGTATGAAGGACTCCGCCATGGACCCGAAACTCCTCGATATCCTTGCCTGCCCGTTGACCAAGGGCCCGCTGGTGCTCAGCGAAGACAAGACCGAACTGATCAGCAAGCAGGCCGGCCTGGCCTATCCGATCCGCGACGGCATCCCGGTGATGCTGGAGAGCGAGGCTCGCTCCCTGAACGTGGACGAGCGGCTGGACAAGTAATGACCCAGGCGTTCACTGTCGTCATTCCCGCCCGCTACGCCTCCACTCGCCTGCCCGGCAAGCCATTGCAGGATATCGCCGGCCAGCCAATGATCCAGCGCGTCTGGAACCAGGCCCGCAAGAGCGCCGCCAGCCGCGTGGTCGTCGCCACCGACGACGAACGCATCCTGGCGGCGTGCCAGGGGTTCGGCGCCGAGGCGCTGCTGACGCGTGCCGAGCACAACTCCGGCACCGATCGCCTGGAGGAAGTCGCTTCCCGGCTCGGCCTGGCCAGCGATGCCATCGTGGTCAACGTCCAGGGCGACGAACCGCTGATCCCCCCGGCGCTCATCGACCAGGTGGCGGCCAACCTGGCGGCGCACCCGGAAGCTGCCATCGCTACCCTGGCCGAGCCGATCCATGAGGTCTCCGCGCTGTTCAATCCGAACGTGGTCAAGGTCGCCACCGACATCGACGGCCTGGCCCTGACTTTCAGTCGTGCGCCCTTGCCCTGGGCTCGTGACGCCTTCGCCCGCGATCGCGACAGCCTGCCGGAGGGCGTGCCCTATCGTCGCCACATCGGCATCTACGCCTATCGCGTGGGTTTCCTTGCCGATTTCGTCGCCTGGGGACCGTGCTGGCTGGAGAACGCCGAAAGCCTCGAGCAATTGCGCGCGCTCTGGCACGGGGTGCGAATCCATGTGGCCGATGCCCGCGAAACCATGCTTCCGGGCGTGGATACGCCGGAAGACCTCGAACGCGTTCGCCGCGTGCTGGGGGGCTGATGCGCGTCCTGTTCGTCTGCCTGGGCAACATCTGCCGGTCGCCCACCGCCGAAGGCGTGTTCCGGCGCAAGGTCGAGGAGGCCTGGCTGGCCTCCCGTATCCATGTCGATTCCGCCGGCACCGCCGGCTGGCATGTCGGCAAGGCACCTGACCAGCGCACCCGCCTGGCCGCGCAAAGGCGCGGCTACGATCTGTCGGCACTGCGTGGACGCCAGGTCGGCATCGAGGATTTCTCCTGCCATGACCTGATCCTGGCCATGGACCTGTCCAACCTGGCCGACCTCGAGACCCTGCGTGCCGGGCGCGGTGCCGCCGAACTGGATCTGTTCCTGCGTCGCTACGGGTCCGAGCGGGACGAAGTACCCGATCCCTACTATGGCGGCGAAGAAGGCTTCGAGCAGGTCCTCGACCTGATCGAACATGCCTGCGACCGTCTGTTGATCGAAGCCAAGGGGCGACTGTGAGCCTGGAACTGCAAGAGCATTGCTCGCTGAAGCCCTATAACACCTTCGGCATCGACGTGCGCGCCCGCCTGCTGGCCCACGCCCGGGACGAGGCTGATGTGCGCGAGGCCCTGGCCCTGGCTCGGGAGCGTGGATTGCCGCTGCTGGTGATCGGTGGTGGCAGCAACCTGCTGCTGACCCGTGACGTCGAGGCGCTGGTTTTGCGCATGGTCAGCCAGGGGCGGCGAATTGTTTCCGATGCCGCGGATTCGGTGTTGGTCGAGGCGGAGGCGGGCGAGGCCTGGGACCCATTCGTACAATGGAGCCTGGAGCGGGGCCTGGCCGGTCTGGAAAATCTCAGCCTGATTCCCGGCACCGTGGGTGCGGCGCCGATGCAGAACATCGGCGCCTATGGCGTGGAGCTGAAGGATGTCTTCGACAGCCTGACGGCGCTGGATCGCCAGGATGGAACCCTGCGTGAGTTCGATCGCCAGGCCTGCCGTTTCGGCTACCGCGACAGCCTGTTCAAGCAGGAGCCTGATCGCTGGCTGATCCTCCGCGTGCGCCTGCGCCTGACACGGCGGGAGAGGCTGCACCTGGACTACGGGCCGGTACGCCAGCGCCTGGAGGAGGAGGGCATCGCCAGTCCGACGGCCAGGGACGTAAGCCGGGTAATCTGCGCCATTCGCCGGGAAAAGCTGCCCGACCCCGCCGTATTGGGCAATGCCGGCAGCTTCTTCAAGAACCCGCTGGTGGATGCGGCGCAGGCCGAACGCTTGCGTCAGGCCTTCCCGGATCTGGTTGGCTATCCGCAGGCGGACGGTCGGCTGAAGCTGGCTGCAGGCTGGCTCATCGACAAGGGCGGCTGGAAGGGCTTTCGCGATGGCCCGGTGGGGGTACACGCGCAGCAGGCGCTGGTTCTGGTCAACCATGGCGGTGCCACCGGTGCCCAAGTCCAGGCATTGGCGGAGCGTATCCAGGAGGACGTCCGTCGGCGTTTCGGCGTCGAATTGGAGCCTGAACCCAATCTCTACTGAGGGTGCGGCTGGAGAATGAAAAAGGGATGCCGGCGGCATCCCTTTTTCATTGTGCGTGTTCGGCGGCTCTGGTCATGACGGGCGGTATGCCGGAGTGCCGCGGAATGACACGCAAAAAAAAGGGGATGCCATGGCATCCCCTTTTTTCAGTCTGTCACTCAGGCATGCGGGCGCGAGGTTTCGCTTTCCTCGGTCTTTTTCGCGTGCTCCGTGTCGGTGGCGTCTTCGCCGGAAGCTTCAGGCTCGGCCTGTACCGCTTCCTGGGCTTCGTCCGCCTGGGACGGAACGTCGGCCTGGGCGATTTCTTCAGCCTGGGGTGCAGCAGGTTCCTCCTGGGCCGACGCTTCCTCGCTCGCTACAGCCGGGACCTCCTCGACGGCGGGAGCGGCCTGAGCTGCCGCTTCGGCTGCTGCTGCGGCTTCGCGTGCCAGACGCTCGGCTTCGCGTTGCAGGCGACGTTTTTCCCGTGGGTCGTTGAGGGCACGGCCGGTCGCGTTGGCCGGCACCGCCGCGATGGCCGGGGTCGGCTCCTCGGTGGTTGCGGGCTCGCTAGGGGCTGCTGCTTCGACGGGCACCGGGGCGGCAACTTCTTCGGCCGCTTCCGTTGCCGGTTGCACGGCGCTCTCGGCGTCTTCGCGGCTTTCCACGCTTTCGCTGGCGAAGGGAGCTTCTTCAGTGGCTTGCGCGACCAGCAGGGTGCTCTGGTCGGCTTCGTCCCGGACCACGCTGACGGTCACCGGCGCTTCGATGTCGGCGGTTTCGCCGGTATTGGCCTCGCTGTCCGCGTCCTGGGTTTCGACGGCTTCGCTGGTCGACGCGTCGGTCTCATCGCTTGCCGTGGTTTCGCTGGCAGCCTCGCTGGTAGTGGCCGGGGCTTGCTCCACGTTTGCTTCTACGGCTTCGCTGGCGACAGCGATACCGGCAGCGGCGGCGGCTGCGACGGTGTTCAGCGGCGCGGCGGCATTATCGGTCGCCTCGCTGCCTTCCAGCTCACCGCTGACCTCGCGCTGGCGTTCGCGGCGGTTGCTGCGACGACGCTGGCCGCGGGAGCGGCGGCGCGGGCGCTCGCCATCGGTATCGTCCTGCTCGTCCTGCTCCAGGCTCTCGTCGTTCGGCAGCGCCTCGGCTTCCAGGGCCGCGGCGTCGCGAGCCTGGCGATCCTCGCGCGGCTGGCGCTCTTCGCGGGCCGGGCGCTCGGCGCGTTCTTCACGGCCTTCGCGGGGTTGGCGCTCTTCGCGGGCCGGGCGTTCGGCGCGCTCTTCGCGGCGGCGTTCGCTGCGTTCCTCGCGACCTTCGCGGCCTTCGCGCGGCTGGCGCTCTTCGCGGGGTGTCCGCTCGGCGCGCTCTTCACGGCCTTCGCGCGGCTGGCGCTCCTCGCGAGCCGGGCGCTCGGCGCGCTCTTCGCGGCGACGTTCGCTGCGCTCTTCGCGGTTCGGGCGTTCGGCGCGCTCTTCGCGCGGTTGGCGCTCTGCGCGTTCCTCGCGGGGCTTGCGCTCTTCGTCGCGGCGATTGCCATCGCGGCCATCGCGGCGGCGGTTCTGCTGGCGGCCGTTGCGACGCTCGTCCTGGCGGGTTTGGCGCTCGGCAGCCGGCTTGCTGGTTTCAGCAGGCTTGGCGGCAGGTTGATCCTTGCCTGCGAACAGGCCGACCAGGGACTTCACCAGGCCCTGGAACAGGCTCGGCTCGGGCATCGGCTTGGCCGGCTCGACCGGTGCTTCGGTGTGTTGCGGTGCGGGCTGCTGGGGAGCGACGGTCTTGACTGCTGCTTCCTGGCGGACCAGGGTGCGGGTCGAGCTGACCGGCTGGGCTTCTTCGTGCTCGACGGTGGCCATTTCGTAGCTGGTCTGGCCGGCAACCAGTTCGGGGCTGTCATCGCGCAGACGCTGGACTTCGAAATGCGGGGTTTCCAGATGATCGTCCGGCAGGATGAAGATGCGCGCGCGGGTACGCAGTTCGATCTTGGTGATGGCGTTGCGCTTCTCGTTGAGCAGGAAGGCGGCGACCTGGAAGGGCACGCGGGCGCGGACTTCCGCGGTGCGGTCCTTCAGGGCTTCTTCCTCAATCAGGCGCAGGATGGCCAGCGACAGCGACTCGACGTCGCGGATGATGCCCTGGCCGTTGCAGCGCGGGCAGACGATGCCGCTGGTCTCGCCGAGGGACGGACGCAGGCGCTGGCGGGACATTTCCAGCAGGCCGAAGCGCGAGATGCGACCGACCTGGACGCGCGCGCGGTCGGCCTCGAGGGCTTCGCGGACACGCTCTTCCACGGCGCGCTGGTTCTTCGCCGGGGTCATGTCGATGAAGTCGATGACGATCAGGCCGCCGATGTCACGCAGGCGCAGCTGGCGGGCGATTTCCTCGGCCGCTTCCAGGTTGGTCTGCAGGGCGGTTTCCTCGATGTCGCCGCCCTTGGTGGCGCGCGCCGAGTTGATGTCGATGGAAACCAGGGCCTCGGTCGGGTCGATGACGATGGAGCCGCCGGACGGCAGCTTCACTTCGCGCTGGAAAGCGGTCTCGATCTGGCTCTCGATCTGGAAGCGATTGAACAGCGGAACGCTGTCCTGGTACAGCTTCACCTTGCTGGCGTACTGCGGCATCACCTGGCGGATGAAGTTCAGGGCTTCTTCCTGGGCGTCGATGCTGTCGATCAGCACTTCGCCGATGTCCTGGCGCAGGTAGTCGCGGATGGCGCGGATGATGACGTTGCTTTCCTGGTAGATCAGGAAGGGCGCGCCACGTTCGCCGGACGCTTCCTTGATCGCGCTCCACAGTTGCAGCAGGTAGTCGAGGTCCCACTGCAGTTCCTCGGTGCTGCGGCCGAGGCCGGCGGTGCGCACGATCAGGCCCATGTCGGCCGGTGCGTTGAGGCCGTTCAGGGCCTCGCGCAGCTCGTTGCGCTCTTCGCCTTCGATACGGCGGGAGATGCCGCCGGCGCGCGGGTTGTTCGGCATCAGCACCAGGTAACGGCCGGCCAGGCTGATGAAGGTGGTCAGGGCGGCGCCCTTGTTGCCGCGCTCTTCCTTCTCGACCTGGACGATGACTTCCTGGCCTTCGCTCAGGACTTCCTTGATGTTGATCCGGCCTTCGGGGGATTTCTTGAAGTATTCGCGGGAAATTTCTTTGAGGGGGAGGAAGCCGTGGCGTTCGGCGCCGAAGTCGACGAAGGCGGCTTCGAGGCTGGGTTCGACGCGAGTGATGCGGCCTTTGTAGATGTTGGCCTTCTTCTGCTCGCGGGCGCCCGACTCGATGTCGAGGTCGAACAGGCGTTGGCCGTCGACCAGTGCAACACGCAACTCCTCGGGTTGAGTCGCGTTGATCAGCATTCTTTTCATGTAGTACCAATGGTTTCCGGGGCTACCGGAAACGGCGATCGGCACACACGACTCTCACGGTCGGTGCTCGGGCGCGTATTCAGGAATGGCGGGCCATTCCCGTGTCCAGCGGCGCTCGGCACTGGGTGCCGGTCCGCGACTACGTCTCCTGCTTCCTGTGTTTCAGAAGCACTTGAGTCAGGAGGAGGAATCGGCTGTCGGAGGCGGACGAAAAATGCGTCTGGATCAAGCTAGAAGCTACGCAGTCCAACAGCCGTACATCTCCACCCTACACATGTTCCTTAAGAATCGGGCGCCGCTCGCAGTATCCGGAGCGGGTTGGCATCTCGCGCTCACCGAAGTGGTCGCGGCTCATGTTTCAAGGCTTTGGTTTCGAGTCGTTAGCGGGTTGGAAATTTTCGTATTTCCGCTGAAACGCCTCTGTAGGACGGCCTGACGTCCGTTCAAAGTGTTTGCAGGCGAGGGGGAAATGCAGGTTGGCAATCATCCGCAGGCCAGGCCGCTTATGGCGGCTTCCCGACTATAGCAGCAATGATTAAGTGCTTCAATTGAATGAAAAATTGTTATGATGTACGGATGACTACTCCCGCCTCTCCGACCACCGGTGTCCAGCTGCTCGATGTGCCGCCGGAACTGGCTGGTCAACGTATCGACAATTTCCTTATTGCCCGTCTCAAGGGTGCGCCCAAGACCCTGATCTATCGCATCCTGCGTAAGGGCGAAGTGCGCGTGAACAAGGGGCGGATCAAGCCCGACTATCGGCTCCAGGCCGGAGACCAGGTGCGCGTGCCGCCGCTGCGCCTGGCCGAGCGTGATGAGCCGGCGCCGCTGGCGCAGGGGCTGCTGGAGCGGATGGAGGCGGCGATCGTCTACGAGGACAAGGCGCTGATCGTGGTCAACAAGCCCGCCGGGATCGCCGTGCATGGCGGCAGCGGCGTGAGCGCCGGGGTCATCGAGGTGTTTCGCCAGTTGCGCCCCGATGCCAAGGATATCGAATTGGTGCATCGTCTCGATCGCGATACCTCCGGCCTGCTGATGATCGCCAAGAAGCGCAGCATGTTGCGTCACCTGCATGAGGCCCTGCGGGGCGAGAAGATCGTCGACAAGCGCTATCACGCCCTGGTCCGTGGCCACTGGCCGGCTGGCAAGAAGAACGTGCGCGCGCCGCTGCTGAAGAACAACCTGCGTTCGGGCGAGCGAATGGTAGAGGTGAACGTCGAGGGCAAGGACGCGCTGACCGAGTTCCGGGTGCTGCGTCGCTTCGGCGATTTCGCCACCCTGGTGGAAGCGCGCCCGATCACCGGGCGGACCCACCAGATCCGCGTGCATGCCAAGCACGCCGGGCATGCCATCGCCGGCGACCCGAAGTATGGCGACGAGGATTTCTCCCGCGAGATCCGCGAGCTGGGCGGCAAGCGCCTGTTCCTGCATGCCGCGCAGTTGCGCGTGCCGCTGCCCGACGGGCAGGTGCTGGAGCTGGAGGCGCCGGTGGACGAGATGTGGCAGCGTTCGCTGGAGCGTTTGAATGACTGACTACGCGTTGCTGGTATTCGATTGGGACGGCACCCTGGTCGACTCGATCGCGCGCATCGTCGATTCGATGAAGGCGGCGGCGCGGGAAACCGCTCTGCCGGAGCGGGACGATACCCGGATCAAGGGCATCATCGGCCTCGGCTTGCCCGAGGCGATCGCTTCGCTCTATCCGGAGGTTGGCGATCCTGCTCTGGTCGAGCGTTTCCGGTGTGCCTACAGCGAGCATTACCTGGCGCAGGAAGCGCAGCCGTCGCGGTTGTTCCCCGGCGTGGCCGAAGCCATGGTGCATTTTCGCGAGGCCGGGTTCCGCCTGGCGGTCGCCACCGGCAAGAGTCGGCGCGGCCTGGACCGGGTGCTGGCGGGGCATGGCTGGAGCGATTTCTTCGATATCACCCGCTGCGCCGACGAAACGGCCAGCAAGCCGGACCCGTTGATGCTCCACGAGATCCTGGCGCACTGCCGGGTCGAGCCGGGGCGGGCGCTGATGATCGGTGATTCGCCGTTCGACCTGGAAATGGCGCGACGGGCGGGGATGGATTCGGTTGCGGTGGCCTATGGCGCCCAATCGCTGGAGCAGTTGCGGCCTTATGCGCCGCGGCTGGAAGTTGAGCATTTCACCGAGTTGCGCGCCTGGTTGGGCGGTGCTCGACGTGAGGCGGTTTCAGGAGTGGTTGAGCATGTCTGACGAGTGGAAGTCGGAAACGCCGAAGGCGAATGACGACAAGAGCTGGAAGCTGCTGGAAAAGGCGGTCCTCGCCGGGGTCCAGGAGCAGCGGCGGGCGCGGCGCTGGGGGATATTCTTCAAGTCGCTGACCTTCATCTATCTCTTTGTCGTGCTGCTGGCCTTCAGTCCGTTCGGCAGCCTGGAGAAATCGGCCTCGCGCAGCGGTAGCCACACGGCACTGATCGAGGTGAAGGGCATGATCGCCGACGATGAGCCGGCCAGTGCCGACAATATCGTCACGGCCCTGCGCGCGGCGTTCAAGGATGAGGGTACCAAGGGGATCGTCCTGCGGATCAACAGTCCGGGCGGCAGTCCGGTGCAGTCGGGCTATATCTATGACGAGATTCGTCGCCTGCGCGGCGAGCACCCGAACGTCAAGGTCTATGCGGTGATCAGCGACCTGGGTGCCTCCGGCGCCTACTACATCGCCAGCGCCGCCGACCAGATCTACGCCGACAAGGCCAGCCTGGTCGGTTCCATCGGCGTGACGGCGGCCAGCTTCGGTTTCGTCGGCACCATGGAGAAGCTCGGTGTCGAGCGGCGCGTCTATACCTCCGGCGAGCACAAGTCGTTCCTCGATCCTTTCCAGCCGCAAAAGCCCGAGGAGACCCAGTTCTGGCAGCAGGTGCTGGATACCACCCACAAGCAGTTCATCGACAGCGTGAAAAAAGGGCGCGGCGACCGGCTCAAGGTCGAGGGGCATCCGGAGCTGTTCTCGGGTCTGGTTTGGTCCGGCGAACAGGCATTGCAGCTGGGTTTGATCGACGGCCTGGGCAATGCCAGCTATGTGGCGCGCGAAGTGGTGAAGGAGAAGAAGATCGAGGACTACACCGTGCAGGAGTCGCCTTTCGATCGCTTCGCCAAGAAGTTCGGTGCCAGTGTGGCGGAGCGCCTCGCGCTGTGGATGGGCTGGCAGGGGCCGGTACTGCGCTGAGGGTGTTTCCCTTCCTTATATAAAGAAGCCCGGCCGAAGCCGGGCTTCTTTATATGGAATGCCGGCTCAGGGGATTTCGACGCCTTCCTCGAGGAGCATGTCGACCAGGCGGATCAGGGGCAGTCCCACCAGGCTGGTGGCGTCCTCTCCTTCGGTGGAGCGGAACAGGCTGACGCCCAGGCCTTCCGCCTTGAAGCTGCCGGCGCAGTCCAGCGGGCGTTCCGCTTCGACGTAGCGGCGGATGCGGCTCTCGTCGAGGTGGCGGAAGTGCACGGTGAACGGCACGCATGCCACCTGGATGCGTCGGCTGGCGCTGTTGAGGAGGGCCAGTCCGGTGAGGAAGGTCACGCTCTTGCCGCTGGCGTCCCGTAGCTGCTGGATGGCGCGTTCGGGGGTGTGCGGCTTGCCGAGGATGTTGCCGTCGAGTACGGCGACCTGGTCGGAGCCGATCACCAGGTGTTGCGGATAGCGTCCGGCCAGCGCTTCGGCCTTGCTGGCGGAAAGGCGGCGCACCAGTTCCTCGGCACTTTCCCCGGCGCGATGGCTTTCGTCGATATCGGGGCTGGCGCTTTCGAAGGGAAGGCGCAGGCGGGTCAGGAGTTCGCGTCGGTAGGGGGAGCTGGAGGCGAGGATCAGGTCGGGCATGAGGTTCTCCATGGCGAGCGGCCGATTTTAACGAAAAGACTCGTCCTTACAGCGGTTTATGGCTAATTTCCTTTGACAGGCGCGGGGGCGTCCCTATAATGGCGCGCTTATGTTGAATGGGCCGATTCCACCTCATATCGATCCGCGCAAGTTGGTCGACCGCGGCGCCACCCTCGAGGGTGTGTACGCGCTCGCCGATATGCCGCGTGTATGCGAGCAACTGACCAGCGATGCCGGTGAGGTGCGCGTGAAGGTTTCCTTCGAGCGCGACCACCAGAAGCTGGCGGTCATGCATATGCAGCTCGATACCGAGGTGAGCATGGTATGCCAACGCTGCCTGGATGCGGCGGCCATTCCCGTGCATGGCGAATATACCTACGCCATTCTTCGGGAAGGTCAGTCCGCCGACGGTCTGCCGAAGGGGTACGATGCGCTGGAAGTGGGGGAGGAACCCCTGGACCTGCTGGCGCTGGTCGAGGACGAGCTGTTGCTCGCCTTACCCATCGTTCCGGCCCATGACCCCGAAGTATGTCAGCACCCGGCTGGATTCGTCGTCGAAGACGAGCCGGAGTCGAGCGAAGTCGAGGACAAGCGTCCTAATCCGTTCAGCGTACTGGCACAGTTGAAGCGTGACCCAAACGTTTAGGAGTTAATCAATCATGGCTGTTCAGCAGAACAAAAAGTCTCGTTCCGCTCGTGACATGCGTCGTTCCCACGATGCGCTCGAGTCCAATGCTCTGTCCGTGGAAAAGAGCACCGGTGAAGTCCACCTGCGCCACCACGTATCCCCGGACGGCTTCTATCGCGGCCGTAAGGTAGTAGACAAGGGCTCCGACGAGTAATCCTTGTCCGCACCAATCATCGCGATTGATGCAATGGGTGGGGACTTCGGTCCCCACTGCGTTGTTCCGGCCTCTATTGCCTTCCTGGCCGAGAATTCCTCTTCGCAACTGATCCTCGTCGGTCAGCCTGCCCTCCTCGAAGAACTCCTTTCCCGCTATCCGTCGCTCGACCGGCAGCGCCTGCGTGTGCATGCGGCCAGCGAAGTGATAGGTTCAGACGAACGTCCCTCCCAGGCCTTGCGTGGCAAGCCGGACGCTTCCATGCGCGTGGCGCTGGAGCTGGTCCGCGACGGCCGGGCGCACGCGTGCGTCAGCGCCGGCAATACCGGGGCGTTGATGGCGCTGTCGCGGCACCTGCTGAAGACCCTGCCCGGTATCGACCGCCCTGCGATGGTGACGGCGGTTCCGACCGAGAAGGGGCATTGTCATCTGCTCGACCTCGGCGCCAACGTGGATTGCAGTGCCGAGCATCTCTATCAGTTCGCGGTGATGGGCGCGGTGGCGGCAGAGGCCTTGGGCTGCGTCTCGCCCCGGGTCGCCCTGCTCAACGTGGGGACCGAGGAGATCAAGGGCAACCAGCAGGTCAAGCTGGCGGCGAGTCTGTTGCAGAAGGCGCAGGGGTTGAATTTCAGCGGATATATAGAGGGCGATGGCCTGTATCGCGGCGAGGCCGACGTGGTGGTCTGCGACGGTTTCGTCGGCAACATCCTGCTGAAAGCCAGCGAAGGCCTGGCTGCCATGGTGTCGGCGCGGATCGAACAGCGCTTCCGCGATGGACTGGCGGCGAAGCTGGTCGGTGCGCTGGCGTTGCCGCTGCTGCGCCGGCTGCGCGGCGATATCGCTCCGGCACGCTATAACGGCGCCAGTTTCCTCGGATTGCAGGGGATAGTGGTGAAAAGCCATGGGTCTGCCGCCGAGGAGGGTTTCCAGAGCGCCTTGCGTCGCGCGGCACTGGAAGTCCGGGAAAACCTGCCGCAACGATTGCATGGCCGTCTCGAGCATCTGCTGCTCTAATGTGTGACCGGGCGGTCCAGGCAGCCATCCAACACTCAGTTTCCTGCGCCAGTCGCGGCTGGCGCGTTATCTCCGACGAGCAAAAGACCACAAGGGACCTATTCAATGTCTGCATCCCTCGCATTCGTCTTCCCCGGCCAGGGTTCGCAATCCCTCGGCATGCTGGCCGAGCTGGGCGCCCAGCAGGCGCTGGTGCGCGATACCTTCGCCGAGGCCTCCGAGGCGCTCGGTTACGACCTTTGGGCGCTGGTCCAGAATGGTCCTGAAGAGCACCTGAACCAGACCGACAAGACCCAGCCGGCCATCCTCACGGTTTCGATCGCGCTCTGGCGCCTCTGGCTGGCCGAGGGCGGTGCGCGCCCGGCGTTCGTCGCCGGGCACAGCCTGGGCGAATATTCCGCGCTGGTCGCGGCCGAAAGCCTGGCGTTCGCCGATGCGGTCAAGCTGGTCGAGCGTAGGGGCCAACTGATGCAGCAGGCGGTTCCGGCGGGGCAGGGCGGCATGGCCGCGATCCTTGGCCTGGAAGACGCCGATGTATTGGCGGCCTGTGCCGAGGCGGCCCAGGGCGAGGTGGTCAGCGCGGTCAACTTCAACGCGCCGGGGCAGGTAGTGATCGCCGGTGCCGCGGCTGCCGTTGAGCGTGCCATCGAGGCATGCAAGGCACGCGGCGCCAAGCGCGCGGTGGCGCTGCCAGTCAGCGTGCCGTCGCATTGCGAACTGATGCGTCCGGCCGCCGAGCAGTTCGCCGCCTCGGTCGAAAGCCTGCAGTGGCAGGCGCCGAAGATTGCGCTGGTGCAGAACGTCAGCGCCGCCGTGCCGGCTGATCTCGATACGCTGCGCCGCGACCTGCTGGCACAGCTGTACAGCCCGGTTCGCTGGGTGGAGAGCATCCAGCTGCTGGCGGAAAAGGGCGTCACCGAGCTGGTCGAGTGCGGGCCGGGCAAGGTCCTGGCAGGCCTCAACAGGCGCTGCGCGAAGGGCATCAATACCCATGGCCTGGATGGCGTCGAGGCGTTCGCCGCCACGCGCGCCGCCCTGGCCTGAGAGAGAGAAAGGAGAGAATCCCATGAGTCTGCAAGGTAAGGTCGCATTGGTAACCGGCGCCAGCCGTGGCATCGGCCAGGCGATTGCGCTGGAACTGGGGCGCCTGGGTGCCGTGGTCATCGGCACCGCGACCAGCGCGTCCGGCGCCGAGAAGATCGCCGAAACCCTCAAGGCCAATGGCGTCGAGGGTGCGGGCCTGGTCCTGGACGTTTCCAGCGACGAATCCGTAGCCGCGACCCTGGAGCACATCCAGCAGCATCTCGGCCAACCGCTGATCGTGGTCAATAACGCCGGCATCACCCGCGATAATCTGCTGGTGCGCATGAAAGACGACGAGTGGTTCGATGTGGTCAACACCAACCTGAACAGTCTCTACCGTCTGTCGAAAGCCGTTCTGCGCGGTATGACCAAGGCCCGCTGGGGGCGCATCATCAACATCGGTTCCGTGGTCGGCGCCATGGGCAATGCCGGGCAAACCAACTATGCCGCGGCGAAGGCCGGCCTGGAGGGCTTCACCCGTGCGCTGGCCCGGGAAGTCGGTTCGCGTGCCATTACCGTGAATGCGGTGGCGCCGGGCTTCATCGACACCGACATGACCCGCGAGCTGCCGGAAGCCCAGCGCGAAGCGCTGCTGGGCCAGATTCCGCTGGGTCGCCTGGGGCAGGCGGAAGAGATCGCCAAGGTGGTCGGCTTCCTCGCTTCGGACGGCGCAGCCTATGTGACCGGGGCCACCGTGCCGGTCAATGGTGGGATGTACATGAGCTGAATGTGACGTTACCTTTCTCGGGTCTGTCATAAGCGCTGTCTAGAATTCGTTGCGGAATTGCAGCCGGGTTATTAGATAGAATTATCGAAGTGGCCGTGGGAAGGTGAGGCGTTCAGCTTGAAAAGCAGAAAACCCTTTCTATACACTTACCCGCAGCCCAGCTGCTCGGATTTTCCATAGGAGTGAAAACAAGGTATGAGCACCATCGAAGAACGCGTTAAGAAGATCGTCGCTGAACAACTCGGCGTGAAGGAAGAAGAAGTCACCAACAGCGCTTCCTTCGTCGAAGACCTGGGCGCCGACTCCCTTGACACCGTCGAGCTGGTGATGGCTCTGGAAGAGGAATTCGAGACCGAAATCCCTGACGAGAAAGCTGAAAAGATCACCACCGTTCAGGAAGCCATCGACTACATCGTTGCTCACCAGCAATAAGTAGTCGTCGGATTTTCCGACGTGGAAAAGCCGCACAGCCTGTAAGGGCGTGCGGCTTTTCTTTAGCGCCTTACCTACTCTGGTAGTCTGTCGGCGCAACCCCGTGAAATGAGAAAGAGGAAGTCGTAGTGTCGCGTAGACGCGTCGTCATTACTGGCATGGGCATGCTGTCGCCGCTGGGCCTGGATGTCCCGAGCAGTTGGGAAGGTATTCTCGCCGGTCGCAGCGGGATCGCCCCGATCGAGCATATGGACCTGTCCGCCTATTCCACCCGCTTCGGTGGTTCGGTCAAGGGTTTCAATGTCGAGGAATACCTGTCCGCCAAGGAAGCCCGCAAGCTCGACCTGTTCATCCAGTACGGTCTCGCCGCCAGCTTCCAGGCCGTTCGCGATTCCGGCCTGGAGGTCACCGACGCCAATCGTGAGCGTATCGGCGTATCCATGGGTTCCGGTATCGGCGGCCTGACCAATATCGAGAACAACTGCCGATCCCTGTTCGAGCAGGGGCCGCGGCGCATCTCGCCGTTCTTCGTGCCCGGTTCGATCATCAACATGGTTTCCGGCTTCCTGTCGATCCACCTGGGTCTGCAGGGGCCCAACTACGCCCTCACCACCGCCTGCACCACCGGTACCCACAGCATCGGCATGGCTGCTCGCAACATCGCCTATGGCGAGGCCGACGTGATGGTCGCCGGCGGTTCCGAAATGGCTGCCTGCGGTCTCGGCCTGGGTGGTTTCGGCGCGGCTCGCGCGCTCTCCACTCGCAACGACGAGCCGACCCGTGCCAGCCGTCCGTGGGACCGGGATCGCGACGGCTTCGTCCTGTCCGACGGTTCCGGCGCCCTGGTGCTCGAAGAACTGGAGCACGCCCGTGCCCGCGGCGCGCGGATCTATGCCGAGCTGGTTGGCTTCGGCATGAGCGGCGACGCCTTCCACATGACCGCGCCGCCGGAAGACGGCGCCGGTGCCGCCCGCTGCATGAAGAACGCGCTGCGCGATGCCGGCCTGGATCCTCGTCAGGTCGATTACATCAACGCCCATGGCACCTCCACCCCGGCCGGCGACATCGCCGAGATCGCCGCGGTGAAGAGCGTGTTCGGCGAGCATGCCCATGCGCTGTCGATGAGTTCGACCAAGTCGATGACCGGCCACCTGTTAGGTGCCGCCGGTGCGGTGGAGGCGATCTTCAGCGTGCTGGCCCTGCGCGACCAGGTCGCCCCGCCGACCATCAACCTGGACAACCCGGACGAAGGTTGCGACCTCGACCTGGTGGCCCACGAAGCCAAGCCGCGCAAGATCGACGTGGCCCTGTCGAACTCGTTCGGTTTCGGCGGGACCAACGGCACCCTGGTGTTCCGCAGGTTCGCCGACTGATGCTGGACTGGGTCGACGGCCGGCCCGCCGCCGAGCTGTCCGTGCGCGATCGCGGACTGGCCTATGGCGACGGGCTGTTCGAGACCCTGGCGGTGCGCGCCGGCACGCCGCGTCTCCTGGAGCGCCACCTGGCGCGCCTGGAAGAGGGGTGTCGGCGCCTGGCGATCCCTCTCGACGCCGCGGCGTTGCGCCAGGAGTTGCTGGCGTTCTGCGCGGCGCTGGGCGACGGTGTCGCCAAGCTGATCGTCACCCGCGGCGAGGGTTTGCGTGGCTACGCGCCGCCTGCCGAGGCCTCGCCGCGGCGAATCCTCTCCGGATCGCCGCGTCCGGCCTATCCCGAGCGCCACTGGCAGCAAGGCGTGCGCCTGTTCGCCTGCCGCACGCGCCTGGCCGAGCAGCCCCTGCTGGCCGGCCTCAAGCACCTCAATCGCCTGGAGCAGGTCCTCGCCCGTGCCGAGTGGAGCGACGCCGGGCATGCCGAAGGGCTCATGCTGGACGTGCACGAGCGGGTGGTGGAGGGGGTGTTCAGCAACCTGCTGCTGGTTCTCGACGGCACCCTCGTAGCGCCTGACCTGTGGCGCTGCGGCGTCGCTGGAGTGATGCGCGCGGAATTGCTCGAGCGCGCCGAAGGAATCGGCGTCCCGCTGGCGATACGGGATGTTTCCATGGCTGAACTGGCGACGGCCGACGAGGTCTTTCTGTGCAACAGCCAGTTCGGCATCTGGCCGGTCCGGGCATTGGACGAGCACGTCTGGCCGGTCGGCGAGCTGACCCGTAAACTGCAAGACCAACTTCGCGACGACCTGGATTTCTGACTTTGATGCGCAAACTGCTGGTGCTGCTGGAGAGTGGCCTGTTGTTCGTTGGCCTCTGCGTCGGCCTGGCTGCATGGCAACAGCAGCGGGCGCTGGAGCAGCCCCTGCAATTGACCGAGGAGCGCCTGCTGGACGTTTCCTCGGGCTCCACGCCGGGCGGCATGCTCGCGCGTCTGGAGCAGGAAAAGGTGCTCCATGGCGCGTTCTGGCTGCGCCTCTACTGGCGTTTCAACCTGCCGGGCCAGGCCCTGCACAGCGGCGAATACCGCCTCTTGCCGGGGATGAAGGGCGCCGACCTGCTGGAACTCTGGCGTGAAGGCGAGGTGGTGCAGTACAGCCTGACCCTGGTCGAGGGCTGGAGTTTCCGCCAGGTGCGCGAAGCGCTCGCCAGGCAGGGCAAGCTGGAGCAGACCCTGGCCGGCCTGAGCGACGGCGAGATCATGCAACGCCTCGGCAAGCCCGACGAAGTGGCCGAAGGGCGCTTCTTCCCCGATACCTACCGCTACACCCGTGGCATGCGCGACATCGACATACTGCGCAAGGCCTACCAGCGCATGCAGACCATCCTCGCCAAGGAATGGGATGGCCGCAGCCAGGACCTGCCTTATCGCGACGCCTACCAGGCGCTGATCATGGCCTCGCTGGTGGAAAAGGAAACCGGCGTGCCGGAAGAGCGTTCGCAGATCGCCGGCGTCTTCGTCCGCCGCCTGCAGCGCGGCATGCTGTTGCAGACCGATCCGACGGTGATCTATGGCATGGGCGAGCGCTACAACGGCAAGATCACCCGCGCCGACCTGCGCGAACCGACCCCTTACAATACCTATGTGGTGCCGGGCATGCCGCCGACCCCGATCGCCCTGGCCGGGCGCGAGGCGATTCGCGCCGCGCTGCATCCGGCCGAGGGTGAGACCCTGTATTTCGTGGCGCGCGGCGATGGCAGCCATGTGTTCTCCAGCAGCCTGGACGAACACAACAAGGCGGTCCGCGAGTACCAGTTGAAGCGTCGCTCGGACTATCGCTCCAGCCCCGCGCCCATCACCCCGCCGCCACAATGAGCGGCGCAGCCAAGATAAGGAGTGCCGTGTGACCGGCCTGTTCGTCACCCTGGAGGGCCCGGAAGGGGCCGGCAAGAGCACCAACCGCGACTACCTGGCCGAGCGCCTGCGCGAGCGCGGCATCGAGGTGCAGTTGACCCGCGAGCCTGGCGGCACGCCTCTCGCCGAGCGCATCCGTGAACTGCTGCTGGCGCCCAGCGACGAGCCGATGGCCGCCGATACCGAGCTGTTGCTGATGTTCGCCGCGCGGGCCCAGCATCTCGCCGGGGTCATCCGCCCGGCGCTGGCGCGCGGGGCCGTGGTGCTCTGCGATCGCTTCACCGATGCCACCTATGCCTACCAGGGCGGCGGGCGCGGTTTGCCGGAGGCGCGCATCGCCGCGCTGGAAAGCTTCGTCCAGGGCGACCTGCGGCCCGACCTCACGCTGGTCTTCGACCTGCCGGTGGAAATCGGCCTGGCGCGGGCGGCGGCGCGTGGCCGGCTCGACCGTTTCGAGCAGGAGGACCGACGCTTCTTCGAGGCCGTGCGTCAGACCTACCTGCAGCGCGCCGCGCAGGCCCCGGAGCGTTACCAGGTGCTCGATGCCGGATTGCCGCTGGCCGAGGTGCAGGCTGGCCTGGATCGGCTGCTGCCGAATCTGCTGGAGCGTCTGAATGGCTGATATCTATCCCTGGCAGCAGGCGCTCTGGAGCCAACTGGGCGGCCGCGCCCAGCACGCCCACGCCTATCTGCTCTACGGCCCCGCCGGGATCGGCAAGCGTGCCCTGGCCGAGCATTGGGCCGCCCAACTGCTCTGCCAGCGGCCTGCCGCCGCTGGCGCATGCGGCGAGTGCAAGGCCTGCCAGTTGCTGGCCGCCGGTACCCATCCGGACTACTTCGTGCTGGAGCCGGAGGAGGCGGAGAAACCGATCCGGGTCGATCAGGTCCGCGACCTGGTTGGCTTCGTGGTGCAGACCGCGCAACTGGGCGGGCGCAAGGTCGTGTTGCTCGAACCCGCCGAGGCGATGAACGTGAACGCCGCCAACGCCCTGTTGAAAAGCCTTGAAGAGCCGTCGGGCGATACTGTGCTGCTGCTGATCAGCCACCAGCCCAGCCGCCTGTTGCCGACCATCAAGAGCCGCTGCGTGCAGCAGGCCTGCCCTTTGCCGGGCGCGGCGGCGAGTCTGGAATGGCTGGCGCGGGCCCTGCCCGACGAGCCGGCCGAGGCCCTGGAGGAACTGTTGGCGCTTTCCGGCGGCTCGCCGCTCACCGCCCAGCGCCTGCACGGCCAGGGCGTGCGCGAGCAGCGCGCGCAGGTGGTCGAGGGGGTGAAGAAGCTGCTCAAGCAGCAGATCGCCGCCAGCCCACTGGCCGAAAGCTGGAACAGCGTGCCGTTGCCATTGCTCTTCGACTGGTTCTGCGACTGGACGCTGGGCATCCTGCGCTACCAGTTGACCCACGACGAGGAGGGGCTGGGGTTGGCCGACATGCGCAAGGTGATCCAGTACCTGGGCGACAAATCCGGGCAGGCCAAGGTGCTGGCCATGCAGGACTGGCTGCTGCAACAGCGGCAGAAAGTGTTGAACAAGGCCAACCTCAACCGTGTCCTGCTTCTCGAAGCCCTGCTGGTGCAGTGGGCAAGCCTGCCCGGGCCGGGCTAGAATCCCGCTGATATTCGACTGGCAGGAACCTGCATGAGTTTGCCACCCAATCTGGGGCCGCGTAACGGCATCCTGTCCTTGACCATCAAGGACAAGTCCGTGCTGTACGCCGCCTACATGCCGTTCATCAGGAACGGCGGGCTGTTCATTCCCACCAACAAGAACTACAAGCTCGGCGACGAAGTCTTCATGCTGCTCAACCTGATGGAAGAGCCGGAGAAGATCCCGGTGGCCGGCAAGGTCGTCTGGATCACCCCGAAGGGCGCCCAGGGCAACCGTGCGGCGGGCATCGGCGTGCAGTTCAACGACGGTGACAACACCGCCCGCAACAAGATCGAAACCTACCTGGCCGGGGCGCTGAAGTCGGACCGGCCGACCCACACGATGTAACGCTAGACAGGATCATGCTGGTCGATTCCCACTGCCACCTCGATCGCCTCGACCTGGCCGCCCATGGCGGCTCGCTCGATGCGGCGCTGGATGCCGCGCGAGCGCGTGGCGTCGGTCAATTCCTCTGCATCGGCGTCAGCGCCGACAATGCCCAGGCGGTGAAGGCCCTGGCCGAGCGCTATGCCGACGTGCACTGTTCGGTGGGCGTGCACCCGCTGGACCTGGAGCCCGGAAGCGCGCCAGCGCTGGACTGGCTGCTGGGCGAACTGGCGCATCCGCGGGTGGTGGCGATCGGCGAGACCGGCCTCGACTACCACTACGAACCGGAAGCCGCCGAGTTGCAACAGGAGGCGTTTCGCCTGCACCTGGAAGCCGCGCGGATCACCGCCAAGCCAGTGATCGTGCACACCCGCGAGGCGCGCGCCGACACGCTGGCGCTGCTGCGCGAGGCGGCGTTGCCGCAGGCCGGCGTGCTGCATTGCTTCACCGAGGACTGGGAAATGGCGCGATCGGCGCTGGACCTGGGCTTCTACATTTCCCTGTCCGGCATCGTCACCTTCCGCAATGCCGATGCCCTGCGCGAGGTGGCTCGCCAGGTACCGGCCGACCGGCTGTTGGTGGAGACCGACTCGCCCTACCTGGCGCCGATTCCCCATCGCGGCAAGCCGAACCTGCCGGAATACGTGCGTGATGTCGCCGAATTCCTCGCGACGTTGCGTGGCGTCAGCCTGGAAACCCTGGCGGAGCAGACTACCGCCAATTTCCATCGGCTGTTTCCGTTGGCCCGCTAGGCCGGCGCACGGATAAAAAAAACCCGGGTTCTGGGGGATGAATCCGGGTCAAGACCATTAGGAGTGGAACAAAGGTACGCATTCCTCGGTACCTTCACTGGCTGGGTACTTGGGGGGAGATACCGCGCGCCAGTACCTTTCAGTATTGGTCATGTTCGTGGGGCGTCCAGACAGGGCTGGCGGTTTTTTAAACAGATTTGGAATACCCTTGCCGTCCTTGAGTACCTAGGTGCCTGCGACCTGGCGCAAGATCGCCAGGGTATCATCGATCACCGTCGAACTCGTGTAGAAGTGCGGGGAAAAACGGATACCTCCGCCACGCTGGGCACAAATGACTCGTTCCTGGCGAAGCGTTTCGAAGAGTGTCCGATTGTCCTGGCCGTCCAGGCTGAAGGTCAGGATGCCCGCGCGTCGGCTCGGGTTCCGCGGGCTGTGCAGGCGTACCCCGGGAATTCCCGACAGACCGTCCTGTAGCCACTGGACGCGCTCGGCGATGTCTCTGCCGACCCGCTCCATGCCGACCTCCTCCAACAGCCCCAGGCTGGCCTCCAGGGCCATCGCGCCGAGCATGTTCGGGCTGCCGCATTCGAAGCGCCGGGCGCTGCGCGCCGGCCGCCAGTCGCGACGCTCGTAATCGAGGGCATGTTCCAGCATGTGCCAGCCATATTCGTGCAGCGCCAGGCGCTCGCGCTGCTCGGGATGGCAATAGAAGACGCCCAGCCCTTCGGGGCCGAGCATCCACTTGTGCCCATCGGCCATGGCGAAGGCACAATCGTAGGCCTGTACGTCGAAGGGCAGGGCGCCGAGCTGCTGGATCGCGTCGATGCAGAACAGCACCCCGCGGCGGCGACATCCCGCGCCGATGCGCTCCAGGTCAAGGCGCAGGCCGCTGGCGTACTGCACCGCGCTGATCGACAGCAGGCGGGTGCGCGGGCCGCAGGCGGCGAGCAGGGCGCTCTCGGGATCGTCGCCGGCGAGACCGACCTCGACCACTTCGACGCCGCGCGGGCGCAAGGCTTCCCAGACCACTCTATTGGAGGGGAACTCCTCGTTGCCGATGACGACCTGGTCGCCCTCTCGCCAATCCAGGCCGAAGGCTACGAAGGAAAGCGCCTCGGAGGTGTTCTTGACCAGGGCGAGGTCGCTGCCGGCGCGCGCATTGAGCAGTCGGGCAAGGCGCTCGCGCAGGCGATGTTCTATCTTCAGCCATTCCGGATAGTCGCTGGCGCCGTGGGCGACGTTCTCCCGGGCGAAGGCGCTCACCGCGTCGGCGGCGCGTCTAGGCCAGGGTGCGACCGCTGCGTGGTTGAGGTAGCGCAGACCGTTGGTCTGGTCGAATTCGTCCTGGTAACAATTCATCGTCGGATGTTCCGTGCATTTTCGTGCTGAATAGGCATAATACGCGGCTTCGATTTTTGACTCATTTTGACCTGACAGTCTTTTTATGCAGAAAGAGCCTCGCAAAGTTCGTGAATTTCGTCGCCGTGAACAGGAGATTCTCGATACCGCCCTCAAGCTGTTCCTCGAACAGGGGGAAGACAGCGTAACGGTCGAGATGATCGCGGATGCCGTCGGCATCGGCAAAGGCACGATCTACAAGCACTTCAAGTCCAAGGCGGAGATCTACCTGCGCCTGATGCTGGACTACGAGCGCGATCTCGCCGCCCTGTTCCATTCCGAAGACGTAGCCCGCGACAAGGAAGCCCTGTCGCGTGCCTACTTCGAGTTCCGCATGCGCGATCCGCAGCGCTACCGCCTGTTCGACCGCCTGGAAGAGAAGGTGGTGAAGACCAGCCAGGTGCCGGAGATGGTCGAGGAGCTGCACAAGATCCGCGCCTCCAACTTCGAACGCCTGACCCAACTGATCAAGGAGCGTATCGCCGACGGCAAGCTGGAGAACGTTCCGCCGTACTTCCATTATTGCGCTGCCTGGGCGTTGGTGCATGGCGCCGTGGCGCTGTACCACTCGCCGTTCTGGCGCGAGGTGCTGGAAGACCAGGAAGGTTTCTTCCACTTCCTGATGGATATCGGCGTGCGCATGGGCAACAAGCGCAAGCGCGAAGGCGACGCTCCCAGCGCCTGATACCTGTGGTGCCGGGACGCAGTCACTGCGCCCCGCGCACTCTTTGCCGGCAGGGATATACTCGTCGCCCATCGATCCGCCGGCGGGACGTCGGCTGCCCATTTCCGGCGAATCCGCCGGTGGCTCCACGTTCGTTCAGGAGTTCTCCGATGAGTGTCCGTGAATTCCCCATCCACTACATCGAACCGGTGTTCCGGCCCCCGAGCGAGGCGCATTCGCTGATCCTCCCGGTGACCAATGGCTGTTCCTGGAACAAATGCGGCTTTTGCGAGATGTATACCCAGCCGCAAAAGAAATTTCGCGCCCGCGACGAGAACGAGGTACTGGAGGAGATCCGCCGCTGCGGCGAGCGCCTGATCGTCAAGCGGGTGTTTCTCGCCGATGGCGACGCCCTGGTATTGCCGACCCGCCGGCTGCTCGCGGTGCTGCAGGCGATTCGCCAGCACTTGCCGGAGGTGGAGCGGGTATCCAGCTACTGCCTGCCGCGCAACCTGCGCAGGAAGTCGGTCGACGAGTTGCGCGAACTGGCCGACGCCGGGCTGCGAATGGCCTATGTCGGCGCCGAGTCCGGCGACGACGAAGTGCTGGCGCGGGTCAACAAGGGCGAGACCTATTCCTCTACCCTGGATGCGCTGGAAAAGCTTGGCGAGGCGGGGATCAGTCGTTCGGTGATGATCCTCAACGGTCTGGGCGGAATGACCCTGAGCGCGCAGCACGCGGACAACTCCGCGCGCCTGATGAACGCCGCCCAGCCGGAGTACCTGTCGACCCTGGTGGTGAGTTTCCCTACCGGCGAGCAGCGTTTCCGTGCTGGCTTCGCCGATTTCGAGGCGCTGGATCGGCGTGCCCTGTTCGTCGAGGTCGAACGCCTGTTGCAGGGTTTGGAGCTCGAAGACACGGTATTTCGCAGCGACCACGCTTCCAACTATCTGGTGCTCAAGGGCGAACTGGGTGCCGACAAGGCGCGCCTGCTGGCCGAGGTCCGCCAGGCCATCGAGCAGCCGCAGCACGCTGCCCTGCGCCAGGAGTGGCAGCGTGGCCTGTGATGGCGCGGAAGCTGCATCGGCTCGTCATTCGCCGGTTTTCCGACGCCGGCAGGGGAGATGACCGATGTTGCACCTGTTCCGTATCGCCCTGGCGATGCTCCTCCTGGGCAGCCTGTCCGCCTGCATGAAGCCCAGCGACCTGGCCGACGGCGCCGACTACTACCTGCGCGACGCCGGGGTGCTCGATCACAGCGCCAGCCAGCGCAGCAACAACCGGCGGATCCAGGCCGACTCCTTCATCTACATCGGCCAGGGCCCGTTCGTGCCGCCGGGCTACCGGTACGCGCGGCCGAACGTGGTGGCCGAGCAGGCCTTCGAAGGTTTCGTCGAGTATTTCCCGCTGGTGCGCCGCGCCAAGGCGCCGCTCGGCCTGGACGACGCGATGCGCGAGGCGCGTGCCGCCGGCGCTCACTACCTGCTGTACTGCCGTTTCGCCCGGGGCGACAACAGGATCGGCAACTGGGAGGAGTGGGAAGACGAAGAGGAACTCGGCCGGGTCGGGCGCGATCGCAGTGTCATCCAGGTCATGCTGATCGAGACCAGCACCCGTTTCCTGGTGGACAGCGCGACCATCCGCAGCCGCGGCGGTTTCCTGACGTTCTACGACGCCACCCCGGAAGACCTGCTGCGTCCCCCGCTGGAGCAATACGCCCAGGAATTGCTGGGCCTGAACAGTCGAGGAACAGGCTATGAGTGATACCGGCAAGGCCAACGACCTGCTGGCGCAGATCCCCAGGGGCGAAAAGAAGGGCCTGCCGCCCGTGCACCTGTGGAATCCGCCGTTCTGCGGCGACATCGACATGCGCATAGCCCGCGACGGCACCTGGTTCTACCTGGGCACGCCGATCGGACGCAAGCCGATGGTGAAGCTGTTCTCCAGCATCATTCGCCGCGACGGCGACGACTATTTCCTGGTGACTCCGGTGGAAAAGGTCGGTATCCGCGTCGACGATGCGCCCTTCGTCGCGGTGACCCTGCAGGTGCAGGGCGAGGGCGGGGCGCAGGTACTGCGCTTCGCCACCAACGTCGAGGACGAGGTCGAGGCGGACGCCGGGCATCCGCTGCGCGTCGAGATCGACCCCCGCAGCCAGGAACCCACGCCCTACCTGCGGGTGCGCGACAACCTCGAGGCGCTGGTGCATCGCAACGTGTTCTACCAGCTGGTCGAGCTGGCGGTGCCGCGCCGGATCGACGGCATCGAATGGCTCGGCGTCTGGAGCCACGGCGAGTTCTTTCCCATCGGCCCGCAGCCGGACTGACAGGCGCAGCATGAAAAAAGGCTCCCGAGGGAGCCTTTTTCGTTTGCCTTACATGTTGGGGTAGTTCGGCCCGCCGGTACCTTCCGGCGCCACCCAGGTGATGTTCTGCGCCGGGTCCTTGATGTCGCAGGTCTTGCAGTGCACGCAGTTCTGCGCGTTGATCTGGAAGCGCTTGCTGCCGTCGTCGTTGGCCACCACTTCGTACACGCCTGCCGGGCAGTAGCGCTGGGCCGGCTCGTCGTAGAGCGGCAGGTTCTTCTCGATCGGAATGCTCGCATCGGCCAGCTTGAGGTGGATCGGCTGGTCTTCCTCGTGGTTGGTATTGGAGAGGAACACCGAGGACAGCTTGTCGAAGCTGAGCTTGCCGTCCGGCTTCGGGTAGTCGATCTTCGGCGCTTCGCTGGCCTTTTTCAGGCAGGCGTAGTCCGGCTTGTCGTCATGCAGGGTGACGGGGATCTTGCCGCCGAAGATGTTCTGGTCGATGAAGTTGAACGCGCCGCCGCCGATAGCGCCGAACTTGTGGATGGCCGCGCCGAAGTTGCGGCTGCGGAACAGTTCGTCGTACAACCAGCTGGCCTTGAACGCATCGACGTAGCTGGACAGCTCGTCGCCGCCTTCGCGGCCGGCGGCCAGGGCCTCGGCGATCGCGTCGGCGGCGAGCATGCCGGACTTCATCGCGGTGTGGCTGCCCTTGATCTTGGCGAAGTTCAGGGTGCCGAGGTCGCAACCGATCAGCGCGCCGCCGGGGAAGACCATCTTCGGCAGCGAATTCAGGCCGCCCTTGCAGATGGCCCGGGCGCCGTAGGCCACGCGCTTGCCGCCTTCCAGGTACTGCTTGACCACCGGGTGGTGCTTGTAGCGCTGGAACTCGTCGAACGGCGACAGGTGCGGGTTGCTGTAGGACAGGTCGATGATCAGGCCGACGAACACCTGGTTGTTCTCCAGGTGGTAGAGGAACGAGCCGCCGGTATTTTCGTCGTTCAGCGGCCAGCCGGCGGTATGGACCACCAGGCCGGGCTTGTGCTTGGACGGGTCGATGTCCCAGATTTCCTTGATGCCGATACCGTAGTGCTGGGCATCGGCCTCGCTGTCCAGGTTGTATTTCTTGATCAGTTGCTTGCCGATGTGCCCGCGGCAGCCTTCGGCGAACAGGGTGTACTTGGCCCGCAGCTCCATGCCGGGGGTGTAGTAGCCTTCTTTCGGGTTGCCTTCGCGGTCGACGCCGAGGTCGCCGGTGACGATGCCGCGGACCACGCCGTTCTCGTCGATCAGCGCTTCCTGGGCGGCGAAGCCCGGATAGATCTCCACGCCCAGTCCTTCGGCCTGCTGGGCCAGCCAGCGGCAGAGGTTGCCCAGGGAGATGATATAGTTGCCCTCGTTGTGCATGGTCTTGGGCACGAAGAAGTTGGGCACCTTGGTAGCGCTCTCGGCGCTCTTCAGGACGTAGATGTCGTCGCCGGTCACCGGGGTATTGAGCGGCGCGCCGAGTTCCTTCCAGTCGGGGAACAGCTCGTTCAGCGCGCGCGGCTCGAACACCGCGCCGGAGAGGATGTGGGCGCCCACTTCGGAACCCTTCTCGACCACGCAGACGCTGATCTCTTGACCGGCTTCGGCGGCCTTCTGCTTCAGTCGGCATGCGGCGGACAGACCGGCGGGGCCGGCGCCGACGATGACGACGTCGAATTCCATGTATTCGCGTTCCACTATCGATCTCCTACTCAAGGCTCACGGTATCTGTTTATTGGTGGCTGAGATCTTTCCCTGATCAGAGCGGGCGCATTATATATAGCTGCATGGGCAGGTCCAATACAAACGTTTGTTTGAATTCTTTGGAAGCCTGATAGAATCGGCATTCGAGGGGGGGAAACCACCCTTTTGCCGTATTGACCGAAAAGGGTGATCCGGTCAAGATACGGGCGGTTTTGCGGTCGCTGTCTAGCAGAGTGTCGGTTTCCGGCCGGCGAGCATCACCGGCCAGGCCTGTCTGGCGACATCCTTATTCACCGGAGAATAACGAGGAATCCATGAAGGTTCTTGTAGCAGTCAAACGAGTGGTCGACTACAACGTCAAGGTCCGCGTCAAGGCGGACAACTCCGGCGTCGACCTCGCCAACGTCAAGATGTCCATGAACCCCTTCTGCGAAATCGCCGTGGAAGAAGCCGTGCGCCTGAAAGAGAAGGGCGTGGCTACCGAGATCGTCGCTGTCTCCGTCGGCCCGACCGCCGCCCAGGAGCAACTGCGCACCGCGCTGGCGCTGGGCGCTGACCGTGCGATCCTGGTGGAGAGCAACGACGAGCTGAACTCCCTGGCCGTGGCCAAGCTGCTCAAGGCCGTGGTCGACAAGGAGCAGCCGCAGCTGGTGATCCTCGGCAAGCAGGCCATCGACAGCGACAACAACCAGACCGGCCAGATGCTCGCCGCGCTGACCGGCTACGCTCAGGGCACCTTCGCCTCCAAGGTCGAGGTCGCTGGCGACAAGGTCAACGTGACCCGCGAGATCGATGGCGGTCTGCAGACCGTCGCGCTGAACCTGCCGGCCATCGTCACCACCGACCTGCGCCTGAACGAGCCGCGCTACGCGTCGCTGCCGAACATCATGAAAGCCAAGAAGAAGCCGCTGGACGTGGTGACCCCGGACGCCCTGGGCGTTTCCACCGCTTCCACCGTGAAGACCCTGAAGGTCGAGGCGCCGGCTGCACGCTCCGCTGGCATCAAGGTCAAGTCCGTGGCTGAACTGGTAGAGAAACTGAAGAACGAGGCGAAGGTAATCTAATGGCTATCCTGGTTATCGCTGAGCACAACAACGCGGCCCTGGCGGCTGCCACCCTGAATACCGTTGCCGCTGCCAAGGCCATTGGCGGCGACATCCACGTGCTGGTCGCCGGACAGAACGTTGCCGCCGTGGCCGAAGCCGCCGCCAAGGTCGAGGGCGTCTCCAAGGTGCTGGTCGCCGACAACGCCGCCTACGCCCATCAACTGCCGGAAAACGTCGCGCCGCTGATCGCCGAGCTGGGCAAGAACTACAGCCACGTGCTGGCCCCGGCTACCACCAACGGCAAGAACTTCCTGCCGCGCGTCGCCGCGCTGCTGGACGTCGACCAGATCTCCGAGATCGTCGAAGTGGTCAGCCCCGACACCTTCAAGCGTCCGATCTACGCCGGTAACGCCATCGCTACCGTGCAGTCCTCGGCTGCGGTCAAGGTGATCACCGTGCGTACCACCGGCTTCGACGCCGTCGCCGCCGAAGGCGGTTCGGCTGCCGTCGAGCAGGTTTCCGGCCCGGCCGATGCCGGCAAGTCCGCCTTCGTCGGCGAAGAGCTGGCCAAGTCCGACCGTCCGGAACTGACCGCTGCCAAGATCGTGGTCTCCGGCGGCCGCGGCATGCAGAACGGCGACAACTTCAAGATCCTCTACGCCCTGGCCGACAAGCTGGGTGCCGCAGTCGGCGCTTCCCGCGCCGCGGTCGACGCCGGTTTCGTGCCGAACGACATGCAGGTCGGCCAGACCGGCAAGATCGTCGCCCCGCAGCTGTACATCGCGGTGGGCATCTCCGGTGCCATCCAGCACCTGGCGGGCATGAAGGACTCGAAGGTGATCGTCGCGATCAACAAGGACGAAGAGGCGCCGATCTTCCAGGTCGCCGACTACGGCCTGGTCGCCGACCTGTTCGACGCCGTACCGGAGCTGGAAAAGGCCGTCTGAGCCCGATTCCAAGCCGACAAGACCCGCTCCCCGGAGCGGGTTTTTTTATGTCCGGGCTGCGACGCGTGACCCTTTGGTCACGATTCCTGCCTTCGGTCCGCCCAAGCGGAGGTGTCTCATTTACAATGCGCGACGTCTCTAGCTCCTGAATGTGCTTTTCCGGCATCTAGCAACCGAGGTTTTCATGATCATCAAACCGCGCGTGCGTGGCTTCATCTGCGTCACTACCCATCCGGCAGGCTGCGAGGCCAACGTCAAGCAACAGATCGACTACGTCGAGGCCAAGGGCCCCGTCGTCAACGGACCGAAGAAGGTCCTGGTCATCGGTTCCTCCACCGGCTATGGCCTGGCTGCCCGCATCACCGCCGCGTTCGGTTCCGGCGCCGATACCCTCGGGGTGTTCTTCGAGCGTCCGGGCAGCGAGAGCAAGCCGGGCACCGCCGGCTGGTACAACTCGGCGGCCTTCGAGAAGTTCGCCCACGAGAAAGGCCTGTATGCCCGCAGCATCAATGGCGACGCTTTCTCCGACGAGGTGAAGCGGCTGACCATCGAGACCATCAAGCGCGATCTCGGCAAGGTCGACCTGGTGGTCTACAGCCTGGCCGCGCCGCGCCGTACCCATCCGAAGAGCGGCGAAGTGTTCTCCTCGACCCTCAAGCCGATCGGCAAGTCGGTCAGCTTCCGTGGCCTGGACACCGACAAGGAAGTGATCAAGGACGTGGTCCTGGAGGCGGCCAGCGACCAGGAGGTCGCCGATACCGTTGCGGTGATGGGCGGCGAGGACTGGCAGATGTGGATCGACGCGCTGCTGGAGGCCGACGTGCTGGCCGACGGCGCGAAGACCACCGCGTTCACCTACCTGGGCGAGAAGATCACCCACGACATCTACTGGAACGGTTCCATCGGCGCGGCCAAGAAGGATCTCGACCAGAAGGTCCTCGGTATCCGCGACAAGCTCGCCCCGCTGGGCGGCGACGCGCGCGTCTCGGTGCTCAAGGCGGTGGTGACCCAGGCCAGCTCGGCGATCCCGATGATGCCGCTGTACCTGTCGCTGCTGTTCAAGGTGATGAAGGAGCAGGGCACCCACGAAGGTTGCATCGAGCAGGTCGACGGCCTGTACCGGGAGAGCCTGTACGGCGCCGAGCCGCGCCTCGACGAGGAAGGCCGCCTGCGTGCCGACTACAAGGAACTGCAGCCGGAAGTGCAGTCCCGTGTCGAGGAGCTGTGGGACAAGGTAACCAACGAGAACCTTTACGAGTTGACCGACTTCGCCGGCTACAAGAGCGAGTTCCTCAACCTGTTCGGTTTCGAGGTCGCTGGGGTCGACTACGAGCAGGACGTCAACCCGGACGTGCAGATCGCCAACCTGATCCAGGCCTGAGGCCTGTATCCGAGCCGTCCTCGCGACGGCTCCCGCTCCCCCGAACCGGCGCCCAGGCGCCGGTTCGCGTTTTCAGCGACCGGCCACCTGGGTGTTCCGTACGCCGTCGAGGAAGGCCTGGTAGTGCTGCGCGGTTTCCTCCGGGCGTTCGACCATCGGCACGTGTCCGCAGTTTTCCATGATCACCACGCTGGGCCGCTTCAGCAGCGGACGCATCACCTCGATGCTGGAGACGTCCAGCACGCGGTCGCGGTCGCCCCATAGCAGCAGGGTCGGTGCCTCGATCTTCGGCAGTTCCGGCTCCAGCGGGATGTAGCGCTGGCGCAGTTGTTCGAATATCTGCGCGTTGAACGCCGACGCGGCTACCGCGCGCTCGCCGAGGTAGCGCTTGAGCGGCGCCGGCAGCGGCGGTTGCTGGACGAACACGAA
The DNA here is from genome assembly GCF_056782835.1 of Pseudomonas sp. 20-5. Lineage (NCBI taxonomy): Bacteria > Pseudomonadati > Pseudomonadota > Gammaproteobacteria > Pseudomonadales > Pseudomonadaceae > Pseudomonas > Pseudomonas sp. 20-5. Next base: position 2,188,346 of record NZ_CM165584.1, read on the forward strand.
GTCGAGCAGCTTCTGGAAGTCTTCCGGCTGGCGCACCACCAGGGGATTCTCGCCGCGCTCCAGGTCCTCGAACAGTTCGCTCTTGCGCGCCGGCATCACCCCGGCGTTGTCGATCAGCGCCAGCGATAGCACCTGTTCCGGATGGCGCGCCGCGTAGAGCGCGGCGATGTGCCCGCCCATGGAGTTGCCGGCCAGGTGCAGGCGGCGCACGCCGATGGCGGCGGCGAAATTGGCGACTCGCTCGGCCTGGGTGCCGACGTCGTAGCTGGCCTGTTGCGGCTTGCTGCTGTCGCCGAAGCCGGGCAGGTCGAGGGCGACCACATGGTAGCGCTCGGTCAGCGGCCGGGCGAAGCGCAGCCAGTTGTCCTTGTCGGCGCCGAAGCCGTGGATCAGCAACAGGGTCGGGTTCTTCTCCGAGCCACCTTCCAGGTAGGCGATCTCCAGGTTGTCGACCTGCACGCTGTGCTCGCTGAGACCGGCGAGACCGCGCTCGACGGTGCGTACGCTGGCGAGGAGGGTAGCCGGGACGAAGTAGAGGACGCCGGCGGCGACCGCCAGCAGCAGAACCAGACCGAGGAGGAATCGTTTCATGGGTGTCCGAAGGCTTCAGGAAAAAAGGGGCCAGCGCTGAACGCTAGCCGTGCCGGCCCGCTGTCGCAAGCCTTGTGACGAGTCTAGGCGTGCTGCCGGTGGTCGGCGCCGAACCTAAGGACGGCGGTTCATTCGCCGGGTCGATAGAGATGTCGATGCTCGGCGCGGTACAGCGAAGAGTCGGCGAAGCCTTCGGCGGCCAGCACCTCGCCGACCAGGATCAGCGCGGTGCGGCGGAAATTCCTGGCGGCGACCTTGGGCAGGATGTCGCCGAGGGTGCCGCGAACCTGTTCCTGGTCGGGCCAACTGGCCCGGTGGATCACCGCGACCGGGCAGTCGGCGCCGTAGTGCGGCAGCAGTTCCTCGACGATCTTCGCCAGGTGGGCGACGCCCAGGTGGATCGCCAGGGTCGCCCGGTGCCGCGCCAGGTCACCCAGGCTCTCGCCTTCCGGCATCTTCGTGCGTGCGGCGTAGCGGGTCAGGATCAGCGTCTGGGACACTTCGGGCAGGGTCAGCTCGCAGCCGAGCAGGGCGGCGCAGGCGGCGGTGGCGGTGACCCCGGGGACGATCTCATAGGGGATGCCGAGTTCGCGCAGGTGGCGGATCTGCTCGCCGATGGCGCCGTACAGGGAGGGATCGCCGGAATGCACGCGGGCTACGTCGAGGCCGCGGCGATGGGCTTGCGCGAGTAGCTCGACGATCTGTTCGAGGTCCAGCTCGGCGGTGTTCACCACCTGGCCGGCCTGGTGCCCCTCGAGCAGCGCTTGCGGAACCAGCGAGCCGGCGTAGAGGATCACCGGGCACTGGCGGATCAGGCGCTGCCCCTTGACGGTGATCAGGTCGGGGTCGCCGGGACCGGCGCCGATGAAATAGACGGTCATGGGAGTTCTCGTTCGGTGAGAAGACGTGCCAGGGCGATGCTCGCCCGATCGTTGCTGCGTTTCGCCCCGAGCAGATCGGCGCGACCGCCACCCAGGCGTTCGGCCAGGGCCAGGGCGGCGGCCTCGGCGACGCTGGAGCAGCCGGTTTCGCGCAGCGCGACGGCGGAGGGGCTGAGCAGGCGCGGCTCGTAGTCGTGCAGGACGGCGGGTGCGAGGAAATGCACGGGGCGTTCGAGCAGCGTGGCCAGTTGCCGCAGGCCGGGTTCGTCGCGTTTGCCGTCGATGCTGGCGAGGGCGTCCAGCTCGGCCAGGCTGCGCCCGTGTTCGCCCAGCGTTCGCTCCAGCAGCGCGCGCAGATGCTCGGCGCTACAGCCTCGGCGGCAGCCGATGCCGGCGATCAGCAGGCTGGGGATGGGCAGGGGCATGCGCGCACCGGAGGAAATGGAAGGAGAGGCACTATGGACCCGCGACCGGCAAGGGTCGCGGGTGGCAGGCGGTCAGGCGTCGACGCCGCCCCGGTTGCGCCGGAACAGCCAGGCAGCGGCCAGGCCGAGGGCGGCCCAGAACAGCGCATTGCTGACCAGCGAGGCGACCACGAAACGCTGGGCCAGGGCTTCCGGCGCCAGGCTGGCATGGACCTCGGGCTGCGGCGCGCCGAACAGGTGCGGCAGCGCCAGCAGGACGGCGCCGACCAGCTTCAGCGGCCAGTTGCCGCCGAACACCAGCAGGGCCAGGCCCACCGCGGTGGCGGCGGCGGTGGCGATCCACCAGTACTGGCGTTGCACCAGGTCGGCCGCGGCGGTACCCGGCAGCTCCGGCGGCAGGCCCAGCGACGGCGCCAGGCAGAACACCGCGTAGCCGGCCAGGCCCCAGAGCAGGCCCTGCCAGGTCTGGCCCGGCGCGCGCAGGGTGAAGAGGCCGGCGAGCATCAGGGCGAAGCCGACCGCCACCACCAGGTTGCCGCCGGTGGTGGAGAGGGTACGCTGCCAGCCGTCCTCCGGCTCCCAGGCCTCCTCGTCGTGGACATGGGCGGCGACGCCGGGGGTGTGTTCGTGGGGCTGGGCCGCGACCGGCTCGCTCTTCTCGTAGGTCTCCGCCTCGAGGATCAGCGGGGTGACCCAGAGAATCTGCAGCAGGGTCAGCAGCAGGGCGGCGAGCAGGCCGGCGAAGCCGGCGGTCTGGGCGATGCGCTTGATCATTCTGGTTCCCTCGCGACTCAGTGGCAGGGGAAGCCGGAGCTGTGCCGGGTATCGTGGGCGGCGTTGTGTACCGCGTCGATGTGCGAGAAACCGGCGAAATAGACCAGCAGCGCGCCGAGCAGGCCGGCGCCGATGGCCAGGCTCAGTCGCTTCGACAGGGAGGTGGTGGAGCTGGCGTGCGCCAGGGTGCTGCTGGACATGGTGCGTTCCCTCTGGATTGGCATGGGCGTGGCAGAGGAGTACGCACGAGGAACAGGCCCGGACGGCCCGCTTCACGCTTGCGCCCGCCCACCGCGGGTGAATCAAACGAAAGGTTCCAGGCCGGTCTCCGGGCTCGCGCGCGATGCGCTTACCGTTGCGGGGGCAGCGCCGGACTGGCTCGGAGAGCGTCACCGGCTTCCCGTTTCACCTCGTGCGCGCCGGCACGAGACACCTGGGACAACCCGCCTAGGACAGCATGAAGGACCGCCGGGCGTCAACCGGCCCGATTGACCCTGGCCCGCGCACTGCGTAGCCTTGCCGGTTCGAGGTTCCTCGCCGGCGACGGCGGGGCTAAGAGGGAACGCGGTCGATGCCGCGGCTGCCCCCGCAACTGTGAACGGCGATCGTTCCCCAATGCCACTGCGTGACGCGGGAAGGCGGGGAACCGGCGGAGACGCCAGACCGTGAGCCAGGAGACCTGCCTCGTCGATCCCGTGGCGCGATGCCCGGGGACAAGACTTCCATACAACCGGGCGGGGTGATCCGGTGGCGAATCCGTTGCGCGGCCCCTGCGTCCGCGCCACTCGTCCGCATGCCCGCCGAGCTGAACAAGGGCTGCCCATGAAAACCCTGGCGAAACTCCCCGTCACCATCGTCACCGGCTTCCTCGGCGCCGGCAAGACCACCTTGCTCCGGCACATGCTGGACAACGCCGAAGGCCGGCGCATCGCGGTGATCGTCAACGAGTTCGGCGAACTCGGCATCGACGGCGAGATCCTCAAGCAATGTTCCATCGGCTGCAGCGAAGAAGAGGCGCAGGGCCGCGTTTTCGAGCTGGCCAACGGTTGCCTGTGCTGCACCGTGCAGGAAGAGTTCTTCCCGGTGATGCGCGAGCTGGTGGCGCGCCGCGGCGACCTTGACCAGATCCTCATCGAGACCAGCGGCCTGGCCCTGCCCAAGCCGCTGGTGCAGGCTTTCCAGTGGCCGGAAATCCGCAACGCCTGCACGGTCGACGCGGTGATCACCGTGGTCGACAGCCCGGCGGTGGCGGCCGGCACCTTCGCCGCCCATCCCGAGCAGGTGGACCAGCAACGCCGCCAGGACCCCAACCTCGACCATGAATCGCCGCTGCACGAACTGTTCGAGGACCAGTTGGCCAGTGCCGACCTGGTGATCCTGAACAAGGCCGACCAGCTCGACGCCGAGGCCCTGGCGCGGGTCCGCGCGGAGATCGCCGGGGAGCTGCCGGCGGCGGTGAAGATCGTCGAGGCGAGCCGGGGCGAGCTGCCGCTGCCGGTCTTGCTGGGACTCAACGCCGAGGCCGAGCTGCACATCGACGGCCGGCCGACCCACCACGACCACGAAGGCCACGAGGACCACGACCACGACGAGTTCGACTCCTTCCACGTCGATCTCCCCGAGGTGGAGGAAGCTGCGCTGCTCGAGGCCCTCGGTGAGCTGGTGGAGCGTCACGACATACTTCGCATCAAGGGTTTCGCCGCCATTCCGGGCAAGCCCATGCGCCTGTTGGTACAGGGCGTCGGCAAGCGCTTCGACAGGCATTTCGACCGCAAGTGGCTGGCCGACGAAGTCCGCAGCACCCGGCTGGTGGTGATCGGCCAGGAGCTGGACCAGGCCGCCATTGCCAACCAGCTGCGCACAGCGCTTGCCTGATCCGTGATCCCCGGCCGGGGCCGGCGATGGCGATTCGCCGGCCCCAGCTTCTTGCGTCCTACCGGTAGAACGTCCATGCACCTGTTGCGCACCCAACCCGGCGGCTTCGTTCCCGACGACGGCATCGCCCACCTGGCCCAGACTCCCGCCGAGCTGGTGATCCTCTGCAGCGGCGATTCGCACCTCGCATTGCTGGCCGAGGCCGCCCGTGCGCTGCCGGACGACTACCCGAGCCTGCGCCTGGCCAACCCCATGCAATTGCAGAACCACGCCTCGGTGGACCTCTACGTCGAGGAAGTGCTGCGGCACGCGCGGGTGATCCTGCTTTCGCTGCACGGCGGCATCGGCTACTGGCGCTACGGCGTGGAGCAACTGGTGGCGCTGGCCGAGCGCGGCGCGCTGCTGATCCCGGTGCCCGGCGACGACCGCCCCGACCCGGAGCTGAGCGCCCTCGGCAACCTGCCGGCGGAGCAGGCCGAGCGCTTCTGGCAATACTTGCGCCAGGGCGGCCTGGAGAACGCCGGGCAGTTCTACCGCTGCCTGGCCAGCCAGTGCCTCGGCCGCGACTACGCCTGGCGCGAACCGCAGGCGCTGCCGCGGGTGGCGCTGTTCCATCCACGGCATGCCGAGGCGACCCTGGAACACTGGCGTGCCGACTGGCAGGCCGGGCGTCCGGTGGTCGCGTTGCTGTTCTATCGCACCCACCTGCAGGCAGCCAACACCGCCTTCATCGCACGCTTCTGCGAACGCCTCGCGGCGCAGGGGCTCAACCCGTTGCCGATCGCGCTGGCCAGCCTCAAGGAAAGCGCCTGCCTGGCGCAGGTGGAAGACTGGCTGGAGCGCAGCGACGCCGCGCTGATCGTCAATACCACCGGTTTCGCCCAGTCCAATCCGGAGGCGCCCGAGTTGCGTCCGTTCCGTCGCGACGTGCCGGTATTGCAGGCGATCTGCTCGCTGGACAACCGCCCGCTCTGGCTGGACAACCCGCAAGGCCTGGGGCCGCGCGACCTGGCCATGCACGTGGCGCTGCCGGAGCTGGACGGGCGCATCGTCACCCGGCCGATCAGTTTCAAGGGCCTGGCCTGGCGCAGCGAACGCAGCGAGAGCGACGTGGTCTGCTATCTCGCCGACGACGAGCGCATGGATTTCGTCGCCGAACTGGCGCGGCGCTGGGCCGAGCTGGCGCGCAAGCCAAACGCGGAAAAACGGGTGGCGCTGGTGCTGGCCAACTACCCGACCCGCGATGGCCGGATCGGCAATGGCGTCGGCCTGGACACCCCGGCGGCGGCGCTGAACATCCTTCGTGCCCTGCGCCAGCAGGGCTATCCGGTCGACGGACTGCCCGCCAGCGGAACCGAGCTGATCCGCCAGTTGCTCGGCGGCGTCAGCAACGACCTGGAGCATCTCGACCTACGGCCCTGCGCCCAGAGCCTGGCGCTGGACGACTACCTGGCCTGCTTCGCACGCCTGCCGGAGCGCAATCGCCAGGCGGTGCTGGCGCGCTGGGGCGAGCCGCAACAGGACCCGATGTTCCGCGACGGACGGATGATGGTCGCCGGCCTGCGCTATGGCCTGACCTTCGTCGGCATCCAGCCGGCGCGCGGCTATCAGCTCGATCCGGCGGCGGTCTACCACGATCCCGACCTGGTGCCGCCGCACGGCTACCTGGCGTTCTACTTCTGGCTGCGCCACGCCTACCGCGCCGATGCCCTGCTGCACGTCGGCAAGCACGGTAACCTGGAATGGCTGCCGGGCAAGGGAGTCGGCCTGTCCGCCGAATGCTGGCCGGACGCGTTGCTCGGTCCGCTGCCGAACATCTATCCGTTCATCGTCAACGATCCGGGGGAGGGCGCCCAGGCCAAGCGCCGCACCCAGGCGGTGATCATCGACCACCTGATGCCGCCGCTGACCCGCGCCGAGAGCTACGGCCCGCTGCGCGACCTGGAGCGCCTGGCCGACGAGTTCTACGATGCCTCGCTGCTCGACCCGCGCCGCGCCGAACAGTTGCGCGGCGAGATTCTCGTCCTCCTGCGCGACAACCGTCTCGACCGCGAGATCGGCTTGCAGCTCAGCGACGATCCGGACAGCTGGCTGCCGCAGCTGGACGCCTATCTCTGCGACCTGAAGGAGTCGCAGATCCGCGACGGCCTGCATGTGTTCGGCGAGTCGCCGAGCGGGCGATTGCGCCTGGATACCCTGCTGGCGCTGCTGCGGGTTCCGCGCGGCGATGGCAAGGGCGCCAACGCCGGGTTGCTGAAGAGCCTGGCGGACGACCTTGGCCTGGGCTTCGATCCGCTGGCCTGCGACATGGGCGAGGCCTGGCAGGGCGCGCGGCCTGCCTGCCTGGAAGAGCGGGGCGGGGAGCCCTGGCGTACTCTCGGGGATACCCGCGAACGCCTGGAATTGCTGGCGTTGCACTGGATAGAACGCTGCCTGGGCGGCGAATCGCCGCCTGCCACCTGGCGTGCCAGCGGCGAGGTGTTGCGCGGCTTGTGCGAACAGGTGGCACCGACCCTGGACGCCTGTGGCGGGGCCGAGATCGACGGGCTGCTGGCAGCCCTCGAAGGGCGCTTCGTACCGGCCGGTCCGAGCGGCGCGCCGAGTCGCGGGCGACTCGACGTGCTGCCCACCGGACGCAACTTCTTCTCGGTGGACGTGCGCAACCTGCCGACCCCGACCGCCTGGCGCATCGGCTTCCAGTCGGCCAACCTGCTGCTCGAGCGTCACCTGCAGGAACATGGCGATCACCTGCGCCAGCTCGGCCTCTCGGTGTGGGGCACGGCGACCATGCGCACCGGCGGCGACGACATCGCCCAGGCCCTGGCCCTGCTCGGCGTGCGACCGGTCTGGCAGGCCGGCAGCCAGCGCGTCGCCGATTTCGAGATCCTCCCGGTCTCCCTGCTGGACCGCCCGCGGGTCGACGTGACGCTGCGGGTCTCCGGGTTCTTCCGCGACGCCTTCGCCAACCTGATCCGCCTGTTCGATGCGGCGGTGCAGGCGGTCGCCGAGCTGGACGAGGCGGAGGAGCTGAACCCGCTGGCCGCTCGCGTACGCCTGGAGCGCCAGCGCCTCGAGGCGCAGGGCACGGCGCCGGCGGAGGCGCGCCGGCAGGCCGGCTGGCGGATCTTCGGCGCCAAGCCGGGTGCCTACGGCGCCGGCGTGCAGGGCGCAATCGAAGAGCGGCTGTGGGAGACCCGCGCCGACCTTGCCGAGGTCTACCTGAACTGGGGCGGCTACGCCTACGGTGCCGCCGACGACGGCACGCCGGCGCGGGAACGCTTCGCCCAGCGCCTGGAACGCCTGCAGGCGGTGCTGCACAACCAGGACAACCGCGAGCACGACCTGCTCGATTCCAACGACTACTACCAGTTCCAGGGCGGCATGCTGGCGGCGGTGGAAACCCTGCGCGGCGCGCCGGTGGCCAGTTACCACGGCGACCACAGCCAGCCGGACAACCCGCGCATCCGCACGCTCAAGGAAGAACTCAACCGGGTGGTGCGGGCGCGGGCGGTGAATCCGAAGTGGATCGCCGGGATGAAGCGCCACGGCTACAAGGGCGCCTTCGAACTGGCGGCGACGGTGGACTACCTGTGCGCCTTCGATGCCACCAGCGAGCTGATCGACGACCACCAGTACGCGCTGCTGGCCGACGCCTACCTGCTCGACGCGGAGACCCGCGAGTTCGTCCGCCAGCACAATCCGCAAGCCTTGCGCGACATGGCCGAGCGCCTGGTGGAGGCGCAGCGGCGCGGGCTCTGGCAGGAGCCGGGGGCCTATCGCGAGGCCCTGGAGAACCTGCTGCTGGACGTCGAAGAGGAATAGCGGAGCGGCATGGCCGCTCCCACCGCTTTCAGCGCCGCTCGGCGAGCCGCCGGGCGGCGTCGCGGAGAATCCGCTCGGTGCCTTCCCAGCCGAGGCAGCCGTCGGTGATCGAGACGCCGTAGCGCAGTTCGCCGCCAAGCGCCTGGCAACCGTCGAACAGGTGGCTTTCCAGCATTACCCCGACCAGGTCGCTGGCGCCGGCCAGGCGCTGGTCCAGCACGCTGGCGAGGACGCCGGGCTGGTTCAGCGGGTTCTTGCCGCTGTTGGCGTGACTGCAATCGACCATCATCCGCGTGGCGATGCCCTGGCTTTCCAGGGCCTGGCGCACGGCCTGCACCTGCTCGGGGCCGTAGTTCGAACCGTGGCGGCCGCCGCGCAGCACCACATGGGTGTCCGGATTGCCGCGGGTCTCGATCAGCGCCGGGTGACCGTGCGGGTCGAGGCCGAAATGGCGGTGGCCGTGGGCCGCCGAACGGATCGCGTCGCAGGCGATGCCGACGCCGCCGTCGGTGCCGTTCTTGAAGCCCACCGGCAGGCCGAGGCCGCTGACCAGCTCGCGGTGGATCTGCGATTCGCTGGTGCGCGCGCCGATCGCCGCCCAGCTCAGCAGGTCGTCGAAGTAGCCGGCGGCCAGCGGTTGCAGGAGTTCGGTGGCCAGCGGCAGGCCGAGGCGCAGCATGTCCAGCATCAGTTGCCGGGACAGCGCCAGGCCGGCGGCCATGTCGTCGCTGCCATCCAGGTGCGGGTCGTAGGCGAGGCCCTTCCAGCCCACCGTTGTGCGTGGCTTTTCCACGTAGGCGCGCATCACCAGGAGCAACTGGCCGTCGAGTTCGTCGCTCAGCGCCGCGAGGCGTTCGGCGTATTCGAGGGCGGAGCGGGGATCGTGGATCGAACAGGGACCGACTACCACCAACAGGCGCGGGTCGTCGCCGTCGAGGATGGCGCGGATGGCGTCGCGGCTGGCGGCGACCTGGCTGGCCAGCTCCAGCGGCAACGGCTGGCGGGCCTTGAGTTCGAGCGGGCTGGGCAGGCGTTCCAGGGCGGTACGGGCGGTGGCGCTGGGCAGGGCGACGGCCTGGACGTTCGGCGAAAGGGCGGTCAGTGCGGATACGGATGAGTTCATGGTCTGGCTTCCTGGGCTGGCGGCGGGCGTCCCGCGCGCGTCGTGCCCTATCGAGGTGTTCGGCAATGTCGTGGGTTGGCGAGCGGCTGGCGGCCGTCGCTAAATCGCCAGGTGTTGAGCGGGTAGCCAGTGCGGTAGCGGTATGCGGTCATGATCGATGTCCTGTGCGTTGGTCTGTGGTTGTGGCCTTGTGGGCCGGAAAAACGGGCCGGAAAAACAAAACCCCCGGTCGGGGAGCCGACCGGGGGTTTGCGTGTGCAGGGTAGGCGTCCCGTATACCGTGGGCGCCGTTGGGGTATCAGGCGCCGGAGTGGCTAAACCAATACCCGAAGAAATACGCGGCACGGGGTGCCTGCGGCGCACGCGCGCGCAACGACAAGCCAGGGCGCGAGGCACTGGAATGCAGGTGCGGATGGCGGGTGTGCGGCATGGGTTTCTCCCGTGAACGAGTCCCGAGCTTACTGCAAGCGAGGCGGCCGGTTCAACGACTGTTTCACGGTTCGATACCGGCGCCGCCGGCCTGATAGACTTGGCGGTCCGTATTTCCGTCCGTCCGCCGCAGGAATCCCCATGAGCGCTACCGTGCATTACCCCCTGTCCGCCGTGGTCGCCGCCGACGAACTGAAGCTGGCGCTGTGCCTGACCGCGGTCGATCCGGCGATCGGCGGGGTACTGATCGAGGGGCCGCGCGGAATGGCCAAGTCGACCCTGGCGCGGGGCGTCGCCGAACTGCTGCCGGCGGGCGAGTTCGTTACCCTGCCGCTGGGCGCCAGCGAGGAGCGCATCGTCGGCAGCCTCGACCTGGACGCCGCCCTCGGCGAAGGTCGCGCGCGGTTTTCCCCGGGCGTGCTGGCCAAGGCCGACGGCGGCGTGCTCTACGTCGACGAAGTGAACCTGCTGCCGGACCACCTGGTGGACTTGTTGCTCGACGTCGCCGCCAGCGGCGTCAACCTGGTCGAGCGCGATGGCATTTCCCACCGGCATCCGGCGCGTTTCGTGCTGATCGGCACGATGAACCCGGAAGAGGGCGAACTGCGCCCGCAACTGCTCGACCGTTTCGGCCTCAACGTGCGTCTCGACACCCAGCCGCCGCCGGCCGAGCGGGCAGAGATCATCCGTCGCCGGCTGGCCTTCGATGCCGACCCGCAGGCCTTCGCCGAACGCTGGGAAGGCCAGCAGGACACCCTGCGCCGCCGTTGCGCCGAGGCGCGCCGGCGGCTGGCGCGGATTCCCCTGGACGATGCGGCGCTGGACAGCATCGCTCGACTCTGCTTCGAGGCGGCTGTCGATGGCCTGCGCGCCGACCTGGTCTGGCTGCGCGCGGCGCGCGCCCATGCGGCCTGGCGCGGCGGCGAGCGGATCGAGGCGGAGGACATCGATGCGGTGGAACATTTCGCCCTGCTGCATCGCCGTCGCCAGTCGAGCCCGCCACCATCGGCGGCCAATCCACCGCCACCGCCCGCGGCGGCCCCTGCCGCGCTCCCGGAGCGCACCGGCGACGGCGAAGGGCAGTGGGGCGAATTGCCGGCTCGGCCGGTGGCCATGGGGACCGCCCGCGAGCTGCCGCGCTGGCCAAAAAAGCCCTGAGCATCCGCCCGCGCTCGGTCATGGGTGCGGATGCCAGGAGCAGACCCGGAGCCCTGCGCGGCGGTCTTGGCGGCGCCCTGAGCCAGGGTGCGGAGGGCGCCATCCAATGGTTGCCGACCCTGCTGCGCGGACGTCCCCGACAGCGCCGCGACCTGCTTCGCCAGCCGCGCAGCCGGCGCCCGGGCGAACTCTGGCTGGTGATCGTCGATGCCTCCGCCAGCACCCGCCGGTACGGCGCCCTGGCCCAGGCCAAGGGGGTGTTGGCGACGCTGTTCGAGGAGGCTTATCGGCAGCGCATCCGCCTGGCCGTGCTGCATGCCACAGGGCAGCAGGTGCAATGGCTCTGGCAGGGGCAGAAGGCCTCGCGGGAGTTGCAGGGCTGGCTGCGCCAGCTGGGCGCCGGCGGCGGTACGCCGCTGCTCGACGCCCTGCACCAGGCCGCTGGCTGGCTGGCGCGCCGACAGCGGCAGAAACCCGCCGAGCATCAGCGTCTGCTGGTGCTTACCGACGGCCGTCTGCGCGACTGGCCGGCGCTGCCGGAGGCTGCCTGCCCGAGCCTGCTGGTCGACCTCGAAAGCGGCCCGTTGCGCCTGGGCAAGGCCGAGCGCCTGGCCCGGGAACTGGGGGCCGAGTATCGGCATATCAGTGAATTGAACGAAGTCTGAGGGCGTTTCGGCGAGTCCTGCGGCTTTTTCGGTCAAATTGTATTTCGACTGTAATTCAATAAATATTATGCGCGTAATATCTTCCTGCGATCCAGCCAATCCATCTCACGGAGATATCCTCATGTCGCCGATTTCAGTCGTTATCGCCGGTTACGCCCGTTCGCCGTTCCACTTCGCCAGGAAAGGCGCGCTGGTCGATATCCGCCCGGATGACCTGGCCGCCGCGGTGCTCAAGGGGCTGGTGGAGAAACTCGATCTCGACCCTGCGCTGCTGGAGGACGTGGTCATGGGCTGCGCCTATCCGGAGGCGGAACAGGGCATGAACATCGCGCGCATCGCCAGTTTCCGTGCCGGCTTCCCGCAGAGCCTCGGCGGTGCGACCCTCAACCGTTTCTGCGGTTCGTCCATGAGCGCCGTCCACTACGCCGCCGGGCAAGTCCTGCTGGGCGCCGGAGAAGCCTTCATCGCCGCCGGGGTAGAGTCGATGACGCGGGTGCCGATGGGCGGCTTCAACCTGTCGCCCAATCCCGCGTTGCTGCAGGACTATCCGGCGGTATACATGAGCATGGGGCAGACCGCCGAGAATGTCGCCGAGCGCTACGCCGTCAGCCGCGTCGAGCAGGAAGAGATGGCCGTACGCTCCCACGCCAAGGCAGTCGCCGCGCGCGAGGCCGGCTTGCTGCGCGAGGAGATCGTCGCCATCGACACCCCCGCCGGCCGGGTCGCCGAGGATGGCTGCATCCGCCCGGGTACCAACCTGGAGAGCCTGGCCCAGTTGAAGCCGGCGTTCGGCGGCAGCGTCACCGCCGCCACCTCGTCGCCGCTCACCGATGGCAGCGCCGCGCTGCTGGTCTGTAGCGAGGACTTCGCGCGCCGCCACGGGCTGGTGATCCTGGCGCGGATCAAGGCGGTGGCGGTGGCCGGTTGTGCGCCGGAGATCATGGGCATGGGGCCGGTGCAGGCGACGCGCAAGGTTCTGCAACGGGCCGGGCTGGGCATCGCCGACATCGACCTGGTGGAGATCAACGAGGCCTTCGCCAGCCAATCCATCGCCTGCATCCGCGAACTGGGGCTGGACATGGACAGGATCAACCTGGATGGCGGCGCCCTGGCCATCGGTCATCCGCTGGGCGCCACCGGCGCGCGGATCACCGGCAAGGCCGCTGCGTTGCTGCGGCGCACCGGCGGGCGCTATGCCATCGCCACCCAGTGCATCGCCGGCGGCCAGGGCGTGGCGACCCTGCTGGAAGCGGTGGAGTGATCGCGCGCCGATGAAAAAAGGCCCGGTGGATGAGCCGGGCCTGGATGGGGAACCTGCGCCGGCGGCCCGGCGCAGGGTAGTCGCGGTTACTTGATGAAGTCGTGACCCCAGCGTTCGATCTGGCTGGCGCTCTTCTGCATCTGCAGCGACCGCGATTGTGCTTTCTGGCCGGCGGCGGCGATCTCGTCGTCGACCACCTTGGTCGACAGCGACAGCCAACTGGTCACGAAGGCCATGGCGTCGCTGTGGATCTCCAGGGCGTCCTGGTTGATGTTGGCGATGCCGTCGCACTTGCTGTGGTAGCACTCGTCGTAGGCCTTGCCGGCGGTGCCGCCGTACTTCTGCGCCTGCTCTTCGGTCTTCAGGCCCTCGGCGCCGGTGAACAGGCCGCCGAAGGCGATGCCGCTGTTGAAGAACTCGGCGTAGTCGGAGCGGAAGTCGATCTCGGTGCCTTCCGATTGCTGGCCGCGCAGGCGGAAGTAGGCTTCGAACAGGCGCTCGATGGCGGCCGAGCCGGGCGGACCCTGGAGGCCGAAGTCGGAACCGTCGCCGTCATAGATGAAGTTGCCGAAGTTCGGCGAGCCGATCATGTCGAAGTTCAGGTAGGCCTTGATCTTCTTCTTCTCTTCCGGGGCGAGGTTCTGCACGTAGTGGGTCGAGCCCACCAGGCCGGCTTCCTCGGCGCCCCACCAGGCGAAGCGCACCTTGTTGACCGGCAGCGCCTTGGCCAGCAGCACGGCCATCTCCAGTTGGGCGGCGCTGCCCGAACCGTTGTCGTTGATACCGGGGCCTTCGAACACCGAGTCGAGGTGCGCGCCGACCATCACCACGTTGTTCGGGTTGCCGCGACGGGTCTCGGCGACCACGTTGTAAGTCTCGGTCTTCTTGCGTACCACGTCGACCACCAGGTGCAACTGCAGGTCCGGGGTCTGCGACCAGGCCACGCCGTTGTCGTAGGTGGCGAAGATCACCGGGATGCCGCCCTCGTAGGACTCGCCCACGGTGACGTTCTCCAGGCCCTTGCGGTCGTCGGTGTTGCCCTGGTTGAAGATGATCACCCCGGCGGCGCCGGCGGCCGCGGCGTTCTCGGCCTTCTGCTCGAAGTTGCAGGTGCCGCGCTGGATCAGCGCGATCGAGCCGGCCGGGAAGTTGGCGAAGTCTTCCGCCTCGCAACCGCTGGTGGAGGTGTTGCCGGCGCCGAGGGACAGGTCCACCGGGACCACCTTGGCGGTGACGTCGCCTGCCTCGGTCTGCGACAGGTAGGTGAAATCCTTCTCCCATTCGTAGGTGACCGGCTGCGGCACGGTGGCGCTCAGGCTACCCGGGCCTTTCGGGTAGTAGGCGGTGAACGGGAAGGGCTGCACGCTGACCTTGTAGCCGGCTTTCTGCAGGGTCTGCTTCACGTAGTCGACGGAGGCCTGGTAGCCCGGCGTGGCGGCGGCGCGGTTGCCGTCGTTGAGACTGGCGATGTCCTCCAGCTTCTGCAGGCGCTTGACCACGTTGCTGGCTTGCAGGCAGCGCGGCAGGCCAAGCGGGGTGCTGACCAGCAACGGCGATTTGCAGATCGACGGGTTGGGTTTGCCGGGCGTCCAGAACTCGGTGAACTGTTGCGCTTCCGAAGGTGCCGCCAGGGATGCGGCGGAAACCGAAAGGGCGAGGGCGCCGAGTGCGTATCTGAGATTGTTCTTGTTGCTCATGAGACTCCGTTCCTTGTGAGGCGATGATCGATAAGCCGTTGATGGCATGGCGCTATTGCCCGAAATGCCGCCTCGGGCACGGCCTGACTGCCAGACTAGGAGCGCTTTCCGGGCTGTCCTGGCGTAATTCCTGAAATGTGAATTTCATCAACTTTTTGCAGAAGAATTGCTGATAGCTCGCTGGCGGGATGGAGGGCGGCTTTCTATCGTTAATGCCCTTCGGCGCGGGCCCATGGCCGTTGGTCGGGGCTGGGAGGATGGTGCAGCAGGAAGGAAACCGTCTGGCGCGCGGATAAGCGCGCGAGCGGAAGTGGCTGGCACCAGCGCTGTCACAGATTTGTCGGAAATTTTGTATACATTTGTCTGGATATTTTCGGATCGAATTGTCTACAGTGTGCGCACAACAATAAAAGCGAGAACAGCGCACCATGAAAACAACGTCCTCCGGAACCCCACCCGTTCCACGGCCTGAAGACGAGAACCTCGGTGTCGGCGCCAACATGGCCTACGGCCTGCAACATGTGCTGACCATGTATGGCGGTATCGTCGCGGTCCCCCTGATCCTCGGCCAGGCCGCCGGCCTCGCGCCCGGCGACATCGGCCTGCTGATTGCCGCTTCGCTGTTCGCCGGCGGCCTGGCGACCCTGTTGCAAACGCTCGGCGTGCCGTTCTTCGGCTGTCAGTTGCCGTTGGTCCAGGGGGTGTCCTTCGCTGGCGTGGCGACCATGGTGGCGATCATCGGCAGCGGTGGCAGCGGCGGCATTCCCGCAGTGCTCGGCGCGGTGATGGCGGCCTCGCTGATCGGGTTGCTGATCACGCCGATCTTCTCGCGCATCACCAAATTCTTCCCGCCGCTGGTGACCGGCATCGTCATCACCACCATCGGCCTGACCCTGATGCCGGTCGCCGCGCGCTGGGCGATGGGCGGCAACAGCCACGCGCCGGACTTCGGCAGCATGGCCAACATCGGCCTGGCGGCGATCACCCTGGTCATCGTGCTGCTGTTGAGCAAGCTCGGCAGCGCCTCGATCTCGCGCCTGTCGATCCTCCTGGCGATGGTCATCGGCACCGTCATCGCGGTGTTCCTCGGCATGGCCGACTTCTCCAAGGTCACCGAAGGCCCGCTGGTGGCGTTTCCCACGCCGTTCCACTTCGGCATGCCGACCTTCCAGGTCGCCGCGATCATCTCGATGTGCATCGTGATCATGGTGACCCTGGTGGAAACCTCGGCGGACATCCTCGCGGTAGGCGAGATCATCGACACCAAGGTCGACTCGCGGCGCCTGGGCAACGGCCTGCGCGCGGACATGTTCTCCAGCATGCTGGCGCCGATCTTCGGCTCCTTCACCCAGAGCGCCTTCGCCCAGAACGTCGGCCTGGTGGCGGTGACCGGGATCAAGAGCCGCTACGTGGTCGCCACCGGTGGGTTGTTCCTGGTGATCCTCGGCCTGCTGCCGGTGATGGGCCGGGTGATCGCCGCGGTGCCCACCGCCGTGCTCGGCGGCGCCGGCATCGTGTTGTTCGGCACGGTCGCCGCCAGCGGCATCCGCACCCTGTCGAAGGTGGACTACCGCAACAACATGAACCTGATCATCGTCGCCACTTCGATCGGCTTCGGTATGATCCCGATCGCCGCGCCGACCTTCTACGATCACTTCCCCAGTTGGTTCGCCACCATCTTCCATTCCGGCATCAGTTCCTCGGCGATCATGGCGATCCTGCTCAACCTGGCGTTCAACCACTTCACCGCCGGCAACTCCGACCAGCAGTCGGTGTTCGTCGCCGCCAGCGAGCGGACCCTGCGCTACCAGGACATCGCCGCCCTGCACGAAGGCGACTATTTCCTCGACGGCAAGCTGTACGACGCCCAGGGCAACGAAGTGCCGCTGGCCGGCGACGACAGCCATGGCGCGCCGCCGCGACGGCGCAGCGAAACCGCTGAAGCCGGCAGCGCCTGAGCCGCGCCGCGATGAACGACGGCCCTCCTTGCGAGGGCCGTTTTCGTTGTGCGCTTCAGAACAGCGCCTTGCCGCGGTCCAGGCGCTGGTCCACCAGCCATTTGCCGTGGGCGATGGAGGCGCGCTGGGCGTTTTCCAGGTCGGCGAGGAAGGCGAAGCGCACGGGCAGGGCGATGCGCTTGCTGGTGTGGCCTTCGGGATCGGTGATGTGGCAGCCGCCGGCCCAGGGCGTGGGAATGCCCGGATGCTCGACGACGTCGGCGGTGATGGTGTAGCTGCGGTGCTGGCAGTGCAGGCTGGCCATGGCATGCTCCTCTCTGTCGGAGGCCGACCCGGCTACCTGCGCGACGCCTGTGGTTGCCACGGAGGAGCCTCGGGGCGGCGAGGTTTTCCCTGCGTGTCCCTACCTCTATAGCAGATCGTCGCCGATCCGCCGCGAGAGCCGACGAAGGGCCCCGCTCAGCGGCGCTGGCGACGGCCGAGCATGCGCTCCAGGGTGCCGTCGCGGCGGACCCACTGGTGATAGCCGGCGGCGAGCGCATGGAGCAGCACCACCGAGGTGCTCAGCCACAGGCCGACCATGCGGTGAACGGCGTCGAAGGGCTTCTCGAATGCCTCCCAGCTCAGGTTCCAGGTTTGCGAAATCCAGGCGAACAGCGCGGTGTCCTTGAAGCTGGGTACCACGAACAGGCCGAAGTCGGTGGGCAGGCGGGTGCCGACGTAGCCGGTGAGCGGCATCACCAGCATCAAGGTATACAGCGACAGGTGCGCGTAGTGCGCCAGGCGGTGCTCCAGCGGCGTCCCGGGGACCGCTGGCAGGCGCGGCCCGCGCAGCCGCGAGACGATCCGAGGGATCAGCAGCAGGCCGACCAGCAGGCCCAGCACCCAGTGCAGGTTGAGTACCGGCAGGCGCTGTGGGTGGTCGTGGCCGAGCACCCAGATGACGAAATAGGCCAGCACGATCGCGCCGATGAAACAGAACGCCATGCTCCAGTGCAGCAGGCGGGTGGACAGGCTGTAGACGGTCGCTGGATGCGTCACGGGAATGCCTCGCAGAGAGTGAAGGCGTGCAATCTATGAAACGTCCGGAGAGCGATCAAACGTATTTATGGATAATCGATAACGGAAAACTTAATCGAAACTTTCAAATGTGACGTTATTGCACCGAAACAGTGCTGCGAGTCGCTTTTTTCCGAAGCGGAAGCTACTTGGCGGAATAATTCCGGGTCGGGATCATTGTAAGTTGGTTTTTCCTTCGCCCCGGCACTCGCGCCACGCCGGCAGAGCCTGGGGCGGGGCGCGGCTGACCCTCAAGCATTATCGGGAAATATATTCCGTTGTCTTTCCGCTGACGTTTTGCCGACAGCAAGCTGACACAGATGTAATTGAACTCGATCGCTTCGTTTCTATAGTCTTCGAACACTTCGCCGTGCACTTTCAAGGACGGCAAGTGCATATCCTGCGTCTTTTCCGCCATGACGATTCTCGAGGTGAGAGCATGAGTAGTGAGCACGATGGCAAGGACCAGGACGACCTGTTCTCCCCGTTGCCTTACCTGCTGGTTTCCGGCGCTGTCGTGCTCATGACCCTGCTGCTGCGCTGCCTGTTTTGCCCGGGCGAGCAGTTCTGATCGCCCGGACCGGGACGACTCAGCGACCGCGGCTGAGGAAGTCGATCACCAGGCGATTCATCGGCGCGGCGCACTCTTCCGGCAGCCAGTGGCCGCAGCCGGGCAGGACATGGCCTTCGACGTCCTCCGCATAGGCTTTCATCTGCTCCAGCTGGAACGTGCCCATGCCGCCGTGGCCGCCGCCGGCGAGGGTCATGGTTGGCATCTGCAGGCGGGTCTTCGCCAGTTCGGCGTTCTGCCGCACGCTCTCGTTCAACGCGCGGTAGTACTCGAACGAGGCGTTCAGGCTGTGCGGCTTGGCGTACGACCTGGCGTACAGATCCAGCAGGCGCTCGCTGAACACCTCGGTGTTGCTGGCATGGGACTTGATGAAGTGCTCGAGGAAGAAGCGTTCCTTGCCGGCGATTAGGGTTTCCGCCAGGCGGTCGTCGGCGGCGAAGAAACTGAAGTGCCAGACCAGCGACTCGCCCTGGGCGGTGAAGGCCGGGAAGCGGTAGATCCGCGCGTCCGGGATCGGCGCTTCCATGTACACCAGGCGGGCGATGTCGGCCTGGTTCTTCACCACCATCGGGTAGGTGTTCCAGATACCGATGTCGTGGGCCACCAGGTCGAACGGGCGATCCGGGCTGAATTGCCGGGCCAGCTTGTGCAGGTAGACGGCGACCTGTTCGCCGCTATAGCCGGTCTTCGGCGGCTCGGACTGGCCGAGGCCGGGCAGGTCCGGCGCGATCACGGTGAAGCGCTTGGCCAGTTCCGGCATCAGTTGGTGCCATTCGTACCAGGTCTGGCCGAAACCGTGCACCAGCATCACCAGCGGCCCCTGGCCGCCTTTCACGTAGTGCAGCTTCACGCCGTCGACTTCCCGGTAGGCGCTTTCGAAGCCATTCGGGACGGGGAATTCCTCGGCGGCGAAGCCGCCCAGGGAGAAGGTCAGGGCGATGCCGGCCAGGAGGCCGCAGCAGAGTCTATCGAGGATCATGGTTGTGCTTCCTTGGTGGGCTCAGTGAGGGATTTGGCCGCCGAGGGACGGCTCGGTGGCAGCTTGGCGTGGCGCCAGCATCAGCAGCAGGGCCACGGCCATCGCCGCCAGGCAGACCAGCGCGCCGACCTCGCCGAGCGGCGCCAGGCCGCTGCCGTCGATCACCCGGCTGCCGGCGAGGGCGCCGATGCCGATCCCGGCGTTGCAGGCGGAGATGTTCAGCGAGGCGGCGAACGCCGGGGCCCGCGGCGCGGACTTCATCACCCGCACCTGGCCGACGATGAACAGTGCTGCCTGGGCCACGCCCCAGATCGCCAGGGTGGCGGCGAGCAGCCAGGCGTTGCCGAGGGTCGGCACCAGGGCGAGCATGCCCAGCGCCATCAGCAGGACGAACAGCAGGGTTGCGCCCAGCGGGCTGCGATCCACCAGGCGCCCGCCGAGCCAGTTGCCGAGCAGGCCTACCGCGCCGAAGCCCATCAGCGTCCAGCCGACCAGCGAACCGCTGAAGCCGGCCAGGCGCTGGAGGATGTCGGCCAGGTAGGTGTAGGGGGTGAACATGCCGGTGAAGACCAGCAGCGACAGCAACAGGTGGCCGAGCACCAGCGGTTGGCGCAACACGCTCGCCTGGCTGCGCAGCGAGATACCCGGCCGTCCGGGAATGCGCGGCAGCCAGGCGGCCAGCAGCAGCGCCTTGGCCAGGGCCAGCGCGGCGAGTGCGGCGAATGCCAGGCGCCAACCCCAGGCGTCGGCGATCAGCGTGCCGATGGGAATGCCGAGCACGGTGGCGGCGACGATGCCGAAGAACACCAGCGCCACGGCGCGCCCTTCGCGCGAGGGACCGGCCAGGTGCGCGGCGGTTTCGCTGGCCATGGCCCAGAACACCGGGAGTGCCAGGGCCGGGACGAAGCGCGCCACGGCCATCGTCCAGATATCGCCGGCCACGGCGGCCAGCGCATTGGCCGCGGCGAACAGCAGCAGGCAGGCGACGAACAGCCGCTTGCGTTCGACGCCCGCCAGCGCGGCGGTGAGGAACGGACCGAAGGCGGCGACGCTGAAGGCGAACAGGCTGACCAGCAGGCCGGCCTGGGCGACGCTGACCTGGAGGTCTGCGGCAAGCGCCGGGAGCAGGCCGACGATGACGAACTCGGTGGTCAGGATGGTGAAGCCGGCGGCGGCCAGCAGGAGGATCGGCAATAGCACGGCAAGACTCCTCCGCGAGCGCAGCCGTGGCCGCGCCCGGGAACGATACATGGGAGGGAAGGGAATCAGGCCGTAGCGGACTGGCCGAGGGTCGGGTAATCGGTGTAGCCGGCGGCGTCGCCACCGTAGAACCGCGCCTGGTTGGCCTCGGCCAGCGGCGCGCCGAGACGGATCCGCTCGACCAGGTCGGGGTTGGCGATGAACGGCCGGCCGATCGCCACCGCGTCGGCCAGTCCGGCCTGGAGTATCGCTTCGGCGCGCTCGGCGTCGTAGTTGCCGCAGACGATCAGCGGCGCGCGGAAGCGTTCGCGCAGGCGCTCGCGGAAGCCTTGCGGGTAGGCCGGGCCGCCGCTCCATTCCCACTCGGCCAGGTGCAGGTAGGCGATGCCGCGTCGCTGCAGGGCTTCGGCGAGGTAAAGGGTCATCGCTTCCGGCTCGTCGTCGTGCATGTCGTTGATCGTGCCCCAGGGCGACAGGCGCAGGCCGACGCGCTCGGCACCGACCGCGGCGACCAGCGCGTCGACGATCTCCAGCAGGAACCGCGCGCGGTTCTCCAGGCTACCGCCGTAGGCATCGCTGCGCCGGTTGCTGGCGCTGGCGAGGAACTGGTCGATCAGGTAGCCATTGGCGCCATGCAGCTCGACCAGGTCGAAGCCGGCGTCGAGCGCGTTGCGTGCGGCGCGGACGAATTCGTCGCGGACCCGGCGGATGTCTTCCAGGGTCATTTCCCGCGGCGCGTCGGCCGGCGCCATGGATCCGCCGCCCTGGCCATCGGCGATGAACACCTGGGCCTTGGCCTGGATCGGCGAGGGCGCGATCGGCGCCTCGCCGCCGGCCTGCAGCGAGCGATGCGACATGCGCCCGACATGCCAGAGCTGCGCGGCGATCAGTCCGCCGGCGGCGTGCACCGCCTCGGTGACCTGGCGCCAGCCGGCCAGTTGCGCCTCGCTGTAGATACCGGGGGTGTAGGCGTAGCCCTGGCCGAGGCGGGAAATCTGCGTGCCCTCGCTGACGATCAGCCCGGCGCCGGCGCGCTGCGCATAGTAGAGAGCGTTCAGGGCGGTCGGCACGTCGCCCGGCTGTTGCGCCCGGGAGCGGGTCATCGGCGCCATGACGATGCGGTTGCGCAAGGCCAGGTTGCCTACGGCGAGCGGGGAGAGGAGCAATTTGGACATGGTCTTTTCCTTTCGAAGGCGGCAGGGAGATGGCTTGAATATCTGTATCGGTCGCTAAATAATATGGCGACGGCAACGCTCGTCAAGTAAATTTATAGTGATCGATACAAATAATGGAGGTCAGGATGGCAACGCGAGGCAGGCCACGGGCATTCGACAGGGACACCGCCCTGCAGCGAGCCATGGACGTGTTCTGGGTGCGTGGCTACGAAGGCGCTTCGCTGGCGGCCCTGACCGAGGCGATGGAAATCAGGCCGCCCAGCCTGTACGCCGCCTTCGGCAGCAAGGAAGGGCTGTTCCGCGAAGCCCTGGCCCACTATCTCGGCCAGCACGGCCGCTATCGCCGGGATGTCCTCGATGGCGCGCCGAGCGCCCGCGAGGGCGTGGCCGAGCTGCTCCGCGAGACCGTCGCGCGCTTCTGTTCCGACGAGTTCCCGCGCGGTTGCCTGGTGGTGCTCGCGGCGCTGACCGGAACCCCGGAAAGCGAGGCGGTGCGGGACGCGTTGAGCGCCGAGCGCGGCGAGTCGATCCGCCTGTTCCGTGAGCGCATGCGGCGCGGCATCGCTGACGGCGACCTGGCGGCGGACACCGACGTGGAGGAGTTGGCGACCTTCTATGCCACCGTGCTGTTCGGCCTCAGCGTGCAGGCCAAGGACCGGGTTCCTTGCGAGCGCCTGCTGGCGGTGGTCGAACGGGCGCTGCGCGCCTGGCCCTGAGCGGGCCGCATCAGGCCGCCGCGCTGCGGCGCAGCCATTCCAGCAGCAGCGTTGCAGGCTCTCCGGCCTGCAACGGTCGCGGGGTCAGCAGGTGATAGCTGCTGCCGTCGGCGAGGAATCCCAGCGGCGCCGCCAGCAGGCCGGCGGACAGATCGTCGCGCACCAGTTGCCAGGGGCCGATGGCTACGCCGAGTCCGGCGCCGGCCGCCTGCAGGCTCAGGTAGAAGTGCTCGAAGCGCTGCCCTTCGGTCGTCGCCGGCGCCTGTCCGGCGAGACGGGTCCAGGTGTTCCAGGCTTGCGGGCGGGTCGCCGTGTGCAGGCGCGGTGCGACGGCGCGAAGCCCGGGCGGTCCTGCATCGAGGTGGAAATGCCGTTCGACGTCGCTCGCCCGGCAGACCGGCCCGACCTGCTCGTCGAACAGCCAGTGGGCATGGCTGCCGGGCGGCCAGGGGAAGTCGTTGCGGCGGATCGCCAGGTCGATGCCGCGGCCGAAGGCGAACGGCCCGCCGCCGGCGACCAGCTGGATCGACAGTCGTGGCTGTTCCTGCATGAATCCGGCGATCCGCGGGATCAGCCAGCGCATCAGCAAGGTCGGTTCGCAGGACAGCACCAGCGCGGTGGGTCCGGCCTCCGCGCGCAGGGCCTCGCCGGTGCGCTCGATCAGGTCGAGAGCCGGGCCGGTGCCGGCGAGCAGGCGCCTGCCGGCCTCGCTGAGGAAAACCCGCTGGCCGCGGCGTTCGAAGAGCGCACAACCGAGTTCCTCCTCCAGGGTCCGCACGGCGCGGCTGATGGCGCCGTGGGTCAGGCACAGGGCCTCGGCGGCACGGGAAAAGTTCTCCAGGCGGGCGGCGGCCTCGAAGCAGCGCAGGGCGTTCAGCGAGGGCAGGCGGCGGCGCCTGAATGGTGAGTTTTCCTCACCATGATTGTCAGTATTCATCGTTCTCGCTCGGCGCTGGAGACCGGTAGATTGTGCCATCCATTCTACCTTGGAGCCTTCCAGGCATGACAGAGTTGCTAGCTTTCCTGACCATCACTGTGCTTGCGGTGATCAGCCCCGGCGCCGATTTCGCCATGGTCTCGCGCAACAGCCTGCTGTATTCCCGCCGCGCCGGCCTGCTCACCGCGCTGGGCATCGGCGCGGGGGTAACGGTACATGTCGGCTACAGCATCCTCGGCGTCGGCGTGCTGGTGCGCGAGTCGCTGGCGCTGTTCACCGCGCTGAAGCTGGCGGGCGCCGCCTACCTGGTGTTCCTCGGCCTGCGCATGCTGCTGGCGCGAGAGGACTCGGTGGCGGAGGAGGCGGCGGGCGGCGCCGGGGTTTCGTCCTGGGCGATGTTGCGCAGCGGCTTCCTGACCAATGCGCTCAATCCGAAGACCTGCCTGTTCGTGGTCAGCCTGTTCATGCAGGTGATCGATCCGCATACCGCGTTGCCGGCGCAACTGGGCTACGGGGCCTTCATCGCGCTCGCCCACGTGGCCTGGTTCGGCCTGGTCGCCTGCTTTCTCTCGAGCCCGGCGGTGCGCGGCCGGCTCCTGCGTTTCCGCCGGCGCATCGACCAGTTCTTCGGCGCCCTGCTGGTCGGTTTCGGCGTCCTGCTGGGGGCGAAAAGCCCATGAGCATGGACCACTGATGGCCGCTTGCCGCCTTTGAAGCGAGGCCGGCGGCTCCCTAGAATGCGCCGTTCATGCCGTCGCCAGTTGAGGGATGGTCCCAGGATCGCGGGACGCATGGGAGTTGCATGAAGAAGGGAGCGACGCTTTTCGCCGTCCTCTGGGCGGTACTCGGCCTGGGCCTGCTGGTCGGTTTGCCGGTGGCCATTCATTTCATTCTCGGCCAGTACGACGAGGCCGGCTTCAGCGGGCCGCAACTGGTCTTCGAGGAACAGGGCCATTCCTACCTGGCGTTCACCCTCGACGACTATCGCGCCAACGAAGTGGACAACGGCGTGGTACACGGCAGCAGCCGCAGCTATGCCCAGGTGGTCGACCTGGAGGACGGCAGCCTGCGCTGGAGCATGCGCCTGGATGCCGACAACGAGCGCGGCGACGACTGGGGTTCCGGCGAACTGCTGGGCCAGTCGTCGCGCTACCTGTTCTTCCTGCGCAACGAACTCTACGTACTCGACCGGCGCGACGCCGCCCCTGCGCTGGCGTTCGACGAGCTGGAGCGGCGCACTGGCGGCCTGCCGTTGAAGTCGGCGCCCTGGGGGAAGGACGCCTATCGCTACGACGAAGGCCGGGGCGGATTGCTGATGCTCACGCTGGACGGCCGCGTCTGGTTCCTCGACGGCGACAGCCTGGCCCTGCGCGAAGCTCCGGAAGTCGATGCCGCGCGGTATTTCCACGGCGACCCGCCGCCGCCGGCGAATGCCGGGATCGACTGGCAGGCGCCGGGCCTGACGCGCCTGCCCGACGGACGCCTGCTGATCCTCGCCAGCGATCACGAGGCCCGAGCGCTGGAGCGTGGCGAGGCGCTGCCGGCAGCGAACCAACGGGCGCGACGCCAGCGCCTGTCACTGGGCACCCTGGATTGGCGGTCGCCGGCGGAGAATCGACTGCGTCCGCTGCTCGACGCGGCCTTCCTGCAGGCTGGCCTGCTGCCCGATCCAGCCGCTGCCGAAGAGCCGCAGCGGCTGCTCGATCGACCGTCCGAGCGGCAGCGCCAGCATCCGTCGCTGCCGCCCGAGCCGCAGCCGCCGGAAGAGTTCGACGAGCGCGTGGAGCGTTTTCCCAGTACCCGTGCGTTCCTTGCGGCGCGTGACGCCTACCGCCAGGAACGGCGACGCTGGATTGCCGCGCACGATGCCTGGCGGGAACGGGTCGCCGACCTGGAGGCGGCGGCGGATGCCGAGTACCGTCGCCGGCGCGACGAGCAGACGCGCGAGGAGGCGTTGTACCGTCGCTATGCCTCGGCGCTGCCGGGCGGCGATTCCAGGTTGGCGCGCCGTCCCTGGCGAGTCGACGGCAACTGGCTGGTGCTGCACCGGCGCAGCCTGGCCGAGCGTAGCGAGCTGCTGCTCAGCTCGGTGTCTGGCGACGGCAGCTTGCTCTGGACCCTGGAGCTGCCCATCGAGCGTCCCGAGCGGCTGTTCCGCCTGGATGCCCACAACCTGCTTCTCAGCGGCCGTGGAGAGGAAGGCGGGCGGTTGGTGCGGGTCGATCTGCGCCGGGGCAGCGGCATCGTCCATCGCCTCGGGCGCGGCGGCGCGCCATTGCAGCGGGTCGAGTGGCCCGAAGGCCAACCGTGATCGCCTGCGCCCAGCCTGGGTGTCTGCCCAGCGGGGCGGGGGGCCGGGCGCCGATTCAGGGGTTCCTGAAGACGAATA
This sequence comes from Pseudomonas sp. 20-5, assembly GCF_056782835.1. Lineage (NCBI taxonomy): Bacteria > Pseudomonadati > Pseudomonadota > Gammaproteobacteria > Pseudomonadales > Pseudomonadaceae > Pseudomonas > Pseudomonas sp. 20-5. The sequence goes on from NZ_CM165584.1 coordinate 2,214,031, forward strand.
CGCCGCTGTCCACCAGGCGCGTCAGGCGGATGCGCAGCAGCAGGGTGCGGTGGGCTGCGAGGAAGCGCGGCACCTGCGCCAGCGGAATTGCCAGGCCTTCGCTGTCGCCGGGGCCCACCGCGGTATAGCCGACCGGCTGGCGCGGCGGATCGAACGGCGGCTGGGCCGACACGCTGAGCGACAGGGTGTCCACGGCGAAACCGGCGAGCAGGTCGTCGAGGGACTCGATCGACAGGTACAGCGAGCGGTAGGCGGGGTTGTCCTCGTAGGGATGGACGTCGGCGATGACCTGCTCGTAGAAGCGCTGTTCGAAACGCCGGTCGCTGTTCAGCTTGCGGAAGAACTGGATGAAGTAGTCGCGCACCTCCTGGTCGAGGTCGTCGCAGACGTGGCTGACCAGGTTCAGGTAGCGCGGCGAGCGGCGCTCGATGCCGGGGTCGAGCTGATCGATGCGGCGCTGCCAGGGGAAGCTTGCGCCGCTGCTCCGGTAATCGGCGTCCTCGACCTCCAGCGCGGCGCGGATCAGCTCCAGGGTATGCGGGTTCTTCGGTCCGCGGTCCTTCAGCGCCACGCTGGCGTGGTTCTCGCCGTCGACGATGGCGAAGGCGATCTCGCCGCGCGATTCTTCCAGGCGCCAGCCGGGCCTGGCGCGCTGGCGGACATCCAGTTCGAGGCTCAGGCGGCAGGCGTTGAGGTTCGCCGTGGCGATCCGCACCGTGCCGTCGCCGCCGGCTTCGTTGGCGATGGCTTCGACGCCGCTGTAGCCGACATTGCCCACCAGTACAGTGGCGAGCAGGCGGCCGGCGCCGTACCAGGCCTCGGCGCCGAACAGGTCGCGCTCGGCGAGTTGCCAGGAGTACGGCGAGCCCAGCTCCAGTCCCTTCAGCACCTGGGTGCCGGTCTGCCCGACGAAGCGGTTCCAGCCTTTCAGCACGCGACCGATGAAGGAGCGTCCCTTGTGCGCCAGCGGCGAGCCGAAGTTGGCCGGGGCGAGCATCAGGAAGCGCTTGACCGGCGCGCTGGCGGGGTCGAAGTGGCGGGTCAGCCAGTCGCGCAGCACCAGGGCGCCGGTACTGTGCACCACCACGTCCACCGTGCGCGGTGCCCGCGACAGTCCCTGGGCGGTCCAGGCGCGATCCAGGGCGGCGGCGAGGTCAGCGTAGGTGACGTCGTCCTGCAGGGATATCCAGTCGGCGAGGCGGATCTGCGTCGGCGCGCTGCCGAACCAGGCTTCCAGCTGCTCGGCGAGGCGGCGGAACGACTTCGAATCGTCGCTCCAGCCGTGGACGATGACGATCGAACGGGGCATGTCCGGCATCCTCTGGGGCTGATCCGGGCGACTATAGATCATGCGCCGCGGCGATGTGCCCTGACCTGTGAAAACGTCTAGGATGCGGCGGTCGCTCCCGACTACCGCCGGCGCGGCATCGCCAGCGCCTTGCTGCGGCAGGCGCGGGACGACTGTCGCGGCGACCGCCTGTTCACTTCCTGCAACCGCTCCAACCTGCCGATGCGGCGCCTGCTGGAGCGCAAGGGATTCCAGCCGAGCGGGGTGATCGACAACCTCGACGAAGGTGATCCGGAGCTGGTCTTCGTGCGTTTCCTCGCGCCGTCGCGCTGAGCCCCGGGCTCATTTCAGGTTGCCGGCGAGGAACTGGCGCAGGCGTTCGCTGCGCGGCGCGCCGAACACCTGGTCCGGCGTCCCTTCCTCTTCGATCACGCCCTGGTGGAGGAAGATCACATGGCTGGAAACCTGGCGGGCGAACGCCATCTCGTGGGTGACCAGGACCATGGTGCGACCTTCCTCGGCCAACTGCTGCATGACTTTCAGCACTTCGCCGACCAGTTCCGGATCGAGCGCCGAGGTCGGTTCGTCGAACAGCATCACCTGCGGCTCCATGGCCAGGGCGCGGGCGATCGCCACGCGCTGTTGCTGGCCGCCGGAGAGTTCGCAGGGATACTGCCGTTCGACCTTCTCCGCCAGGCCGACCTTGGCCAGGTAGTGGCGCGCGTGGGCCACGGCGTCGTCGCGGTTCATTCTCAGGACGTTGACCGGGCACTCGACCACGTTCTCCAGCACCGTCAGGTGGCTCCACAGGTTGAAATGCTGGAAGACCATCGCCAGCCGGCTGCGGATCCTCTGCAACTGCCGGGGATCGGCGGCGCGCAGCTCGCCCAGGGCGCCGGGACGGGTGCGCAGTTCCTCGTCGCCGACGCGGATGCGCCCGGCACAGGGCTTTTCCAGGAAGTTGACGCAGCGCAGGAAGGTGCTCTTGCCCGAGCCGGAGGAGCCGATGATGCTGATCACGTCTCCCTTGCCGGCCCTGAGCGAAACGCCCCTGAGCACCTCATGGCTGCCGTAGCGCTTGTGGATGTCTTCGACCTGCAGGCTGTACATGCGCGTGTCTCCGGGAGAGGTCAGTGGGTTTGCGGTCTGAGGTAGGCCAGCCAGCGCAGCTCGCCGCGGCGGAACAGCCAGATCAGCAGGAAGGCGGTGCCGGCGTAGAGCGCGCCGGCGATGCCGAAGGACAGGAACGGCGCATAGGTGGCGGAATTGACGTCGCGGGCCACCTTGAGCAGGTCCGGCACTGTGGCGGTGAACGCCACCGAGGTGGAATGCAGCATCAGGATCACTTCGTTGCTGAAGTACGGCAGTGCCCGGCGCAGCGCCGAGGGCAGGACGATGCGCCGGTAGAGGGTGAAGCCGCCCATGCCGTAGGCGCGCGCCGCTTCCACTTCGCCGTGGGGCGTGTTCCTGATCGCGCCGGCGAAGATTTCCGTCATGTAGGCGCAGGTGTTGAGGACGAAGGCCAGCACCGTGCAGTTGAAGCCGTCGCGGAAGAACGCGTTGAGAAAGTCCTGGGCGCGTATGGCATTCAGGCTGTAGACGCCGGTGTAGAAGAACAGCAACTGGATGTACAGCGGGGTGCCGCGGAACACGTAGGTGTAGAGCCAGACCGGGTAGCGCAGCAGCGGGTTGCCGCAGGTCCGCGCCACCGCCAGCGGGATGGCCAGCAGGAAGCCAAGCGCCACGGCGAGGATCAGCAGCCACAGGGTCATCGCCAGTCCGGTCAGTTGCAGGCCGTCGGTCCACAGGTAGGCCTGCCAGTATTCGTCGAGTACCGCGTTCATGGCAGCGGCCTCCTGACGCCCAGCGAGCTGCGCCGCTCCAGCCACAGCAACGCGGCGTTGGAGATTGCGGTGATGGCCAGGTAGATCAGCCCGCAGACCAGGGTGAAGTGGAAGAACTGCAGGGTGCCCTTGCCGGCGTCCTGGGTGGCCTTGACCAGGTCGCCGAGACCGATGATCGAGACCAGCGCGGTGGACTTGACCAGCACCTGCCAGTTGTTGCCGATGCCCGGCAGGGCGTAGCGCAGCATCTGCGGCAGGAGTACCCGGCGGAACACTCGCCAGCGCCCCATGCCGTAGGCTTGCGCGGCTTCGACCTGGCCGGCCGGGACCGCCTGGAAGGCGCCGCGGAAGGTTTCCGTGAAGTAGGCGCCATAGATGAACGCCAGGGTGACGCAGCCGGCGGCGAACGGGTCGATGTCGACCTGGCCGATGCCGAGGGCGTCGGTGACGCGGTTGAGGAGGATCTGCAGGCTGAAGAACAGCAACAGCATGATGACCAGGTCGGGGACGCTGCGGATCAGCGTCGTATAGCCGCTGGCCAGGGCGCGCAGCGGGCGGTTGGCGGCGAGCTTGGCGCTGGCGCCGAGGAGGCCGATGAGCACGGCGCCGAGCAGGGAGCCCAGCGCCAGTTTCAGGGTCACCAGGGTGCCGGCGAGTATCTGCGGGCCGAAGCCGTCGAGGAACATTTCACTCTCCATTGCTTGTTGTTGTCGGTCGAGGTGAAAAGCGGCCGGACGCCGTTCAGGGCGTGCCGTAGAGGTCGAAATCGAAGTAGCGGGCGTTGATTCGCGCGTAGGTTCCGTTGGCGCGGATCGTCGCCAGCGCCTTGTTCAGGTCCTCGCGCAGCGCCACGTCCTCCTTGCGCAGGCCGATGCCGTCGCCGACCCCGAAGTAGCGAGGGTCGTCCAGCACCGCTCCGGCCAGTTCGAAATCCTTGCCGACCGGCTTGTCGAGGAAGCCGTAGCTGGCCTGCACCGCGCCTTGCAGCGAGGCGTCGAGGCGGCCCATGACGAGGTCGGCGTAGACCTGGTCCTGGTTCTGGTAGGAGACGACCCGCACCCCCTTGGCGGCCCATTCGGCCTTGGCGTAGGCCTCCTGGTTGGAGCCCTGGCCGACCCCCACGCGCTTGCCGCGCAGGCTCTCGGCGTCGGGCAGGAGCGCCGAGCCACGGCGTACCACCAGGCGGCTCGGCGCGTTGGAGACGCGGTCGGTGAAGGCGATGTGCTGTGCGCGTTTCGGCGTGATGGTCATCGACGAGACGATGGCGTCGATCTTGCGCGACAGCAGCGCCGGGATGATGCCGTCCCAGTTGCTTTCGACCCATTCGCAGCGGGCTCGCAGCTCCGCGCAGAGGGCTTCGCCGATCTCGATGCCGAAGCCTGCCAGGCGGCCGTCCGGCTGCTTGTATTCGAGCGGCGGGTAGGTCGGGTCGACGCCCAGGCGCAGGACCTTGCCTGTCCAGTCGGCGGCGCCGGCCGGTGCGGCGAGGAGGAGGGAGAGGGCGATGCTGCCGAGGGTTCTTGTCATTGTGGTTGTCCTCTGTCGATCCGCGCGCGCCAGGCCGCGCGCCCGTTGAAAGCCCTGGCTCAGGCCAGGAAGCGCTCGGCCAGTCGCACCCAGTAGCTGGCGCCGACGGCCAGGCAGTCGTCGTTGAAGTCGTAGCCGGGGTTGTGCAACTGGCAGCCGCTCTCGCCCTGGCCATTGCCGATCACCAGGTAGCTGCCGGGACAGCGTTCGAGGATGAAGGCGAAATCCTCGCTGGCGGTGAACGGCCGCAGTCCGTCGATCAGGCATTCCTCGCCCAGCCAGTCGCGGGCCACCTCGCGGGCGAACGCGGTCTGCCCGGGATGGTTGACCAGCACCGGATGGCAATGCCGGTAGTCGACCTCCGCCCGCGCGCCGAAGCTGGCGGCCTGGCCGCGGGCCAGTTCGCCGATGCGGCGCTCCAGCAGGGCACGGGTTTCCGCGGTCAGGGCCCGGACGCTGAGGATCATTTCGGCGCTGGCCGGGATCACGTTGGAGACCGTCCCGGCATGGATCGCGCCGACGCTGACGATCGCGGTGTCCTGCGGGTCGACGTTGCGCGAGACGATGCTCTGCAAGGCCAGCACGATGGCGGAGCAGACCACCACCGGGTCGACGGTGCGCTGCGGCACCGCGCCGTGGCCGCCACTGCCGATCACGCGGATGACCACGGTATCGGCCGAGGCCATGAAGGGGCCGGGATGGAAGCCGAGGTGGCCGACGGGGTATCCCGGGACGTTGTGCATGGCGAAGATGGCGTCGCAGGGGAAGCGCTCCAGCAGCCCGTCGTCGAGCATCGCGCGGGCACCGCCGAGGCCCTCTTCGGCAGGCTGGAAGATCAGTTGCAGGGTGCCGCGCCAGCGCGGCGACTCGACCAGGTGCCTGGCCGCGGCGAGGAGCATCGCGGTGTGGCCGTCGTGGCCGCAGGCGTGCATCACGCCGTCCACCTGGCTGGCGTAGGGCAGGCCGGTGGCTTCCTGGATCGGTAGCGCGTCCATGTCGGCGCGCAGGCCCAGCGCTGGGCCCTCGCCGCGGCACAGGGTGCCGACCACGCCGGTGCGACCCACTCCACGGCTGACCTGGTAGCCCCAGGCCTCCAGGCATTCGGCGACCAGCGCGGCGGTTCGCCGTTCCTCGAAACCCAACTCCGGGTGGGCATGGATATGGCGGCGCAAGGTAACCATCTCTTCCCGCAGCGCCGCGATGGCGGGCAGGACGGCAGGCTCGGTCATTCTTCTTGTTCTCCTCAAGGGCTCCGACCGGTGGGCGGCGGGGCGTTGTCGAAGCCGATGGTAGGCAAGCGGGGGACTGGCGGGGAGGCTCGCTTTGGCTATGATGACAACCTTTCGTTGTCACCTCGGTAAGCCCGTGAAACTCCACCAGTTGCAAGCCCTGGTCGCCAGTGCCGACGCCGGCGGCATCCGCGCCGCCGCCCGCGTCCTGGGGATTTCCCAGGCGGCCGTGACCCGCGCGCTGCGCGAACTGGAAACCGAACAGCATCTGCCGCTGTTCGTCCGCACGCCCAGCGGCCTGACCTTCACCGAATACGGCAAGGCGCTGCTGATCCACGCCCGGCTGGTGCTCAAGCAACTGGAGCACGCGCAGGTCGAACTCGACCACCTGCGTGGCCAGGCCAGCGGCCGGCTGTGCATCGGGGTGACGCCTTGGGTGGCGCTGACCTTCCTCTCGGAGGCGGTGCAGGCGTTCCGCGAGCGCATGCCGGAGGTGCGCCTGGAGCTTTTCGAAAGCCTGATGGCGGTGGCCCAGCCATTGCTTCGCGACGGCAGCATGGATTTCGCCATCGGCCCGCTGCACGGCGCCCAGGCGGCCCAGGAATTCGCCTGCGAGAAGCTGCTCGACTACGACACCGCGGTGCTGGTCCGCCAGGGGCATCCGCTGGCGGGTTGCGGCTCGATCCACGAGCTGCTGGAACAGGACTGGGCGTTGAACTACACCGGCGACGGCCACGACGCCCTGATGCGCGAGTTGTTCTGGCGCCACGGCGCCTTGATCGACGAGCGGCGCATCGTCCGCGCGCACTCCGTGGCGATCCTGCAGACCCTGGTGGAGCAGGCCGACATGTGCACCTGGGTGCCGGCGATCATCGGCGCCGTCCCGCCGTTGCTCGGCCGGGTGGTGCCGCTGGCGCTGCGGGAAACCTTCGAGCCACGACGGCTGGGCATCATCACCCGGCGCGGCGGAGCCCTCAGCAATCCGGCGCAATGCTTCGTCGAGTGCCTGCTGCAGGCGATCCGCCGCCACGCCCGCTCGGCGAAGAAGGATGACCGGCGCCTGTTCGAAACCCTGCGCCTGCTAGTCTGATTCCTACTGGCACGGACGTACGGTCGCTCAAGATCGGTCGTGCTGCGACCGATAGCCTGGAAAGCCACGAGCGAGGATGCCGGCATGCTGCAATGGTTCGCTAACCTGTCGTTCCGCAGGAAAATCGCCCTGCCGATCCTCCTGCTCGCGGTGCTTCTGCTGCTGGTGGGCGCGCTCGGCGTGCATGGCATCGCCCAGCTGAACGAATCCAACCAGCGCCTGGGCAAGCGTTTTCTCCCCGGCATCGCCCTGCTGCTCAACGCCGACCGCGATCTCTACCAGGCCTTCGTCGCCGAGCGCAGCCTGCTCGAGGGCCACCTGAGCGCCGAGCAGATTGCCGGCCTGAGGAACGATCACGCGGAAAACCTGCAGCAGGCCCTGGATCGGGTGCGCCAGTACGCGGCGATGCAGCCGGGCGAGGCGGAACTGGCCAAGGTCGCCGAGTTCGAGCGCGGCTATGCCCTCTGGAGCGCGACCTCGGCGCGGGTGCTGAGCCTGGCGGCCAGCGATCCGAGCGCCGCGGCGCAGCTCAGCTACGGTGACAGCGATCGCCAGTTCGGGGCGATGCGCGAGGTGATCAACCAGCTCGACGAGATGGAAGAGGCGGCCGCGGCCGCCGACGGCGAGGCGTCCTCCGCGCTGGGCGAGCGCCACCGCTGGCAGCAGGTGGCGCTGGTGGCGTTCGGCCTGCTGGTGTGCCTGTCGCTGGTGCTGGTGTTCCCCGGCCTGGTGACCCGTCCGTTGCAGCGTCTGCTGCAACGCCTGGAAGAGATCGCCAACGGCGATGGCGACCTGCGCGTGCGCCTGGAGGTCACTTCGCGCGACGAACCCGGCCGCCTCGGCAGCGCCTTCAACGCCTTCCTCGACAAGTTGCAGCCGCTGATCCGCGAGGTCGGCCGGGTCACCGGCGAGGTCGCCGATTCCGCCGGTTCGCTGGCCGGCATGACCGCCGCCAACGATCGTCTGATCAACAGCGAGCACGCATCGGTGGACCAGGTCAGCACCGCCGCGACGCAGATGAGCAGCGCCGTCCACGAGGTGGCGCGCAATGCCCAGAGCGCCGCGCAGGTGGCCGATGACGCCCGCCGGCAGGCGCGCGAGGGCGCCAACGTGGTGGAAGCGACCATCGAGGTGATCCGCCAGTTGGCGCAGGAAGTGGAGAGCAGTTCCGAGAGCATCCAGCAACTGGCCCAGGAAACCGCCAGCATCGACGCGGTGCTGACGGTGATCAAGGGCATCGCCGAACAGACCAACCTGCTCGCCCTCAACGCCGCCATCGAAGCCGCGCGGGCCGGCGAGCAGGGTCGCGGTTTCGCCGTGGTGGCCGACGAGGTGCGGGCGCTTGCGGCGCGCACCCAGGATTCGACCAAGGACATCCAGGCGCGCATCGAGCGCCTCCAGGCCGGGGTGCAGAACGCCGTGCGGGCCATGCAGTCGGGCAGTCTCAAGGCGCGCGACAGCGTCGAGCGCGCCGCCGGGGTCGACGGCGTGCTGGCCGCCACCGGCGACGCGGTGGGGCGGATCAACGACCTCGCCGCGCAGATCGCCTCGGCCTGCGAGGAGCAGAGCCGGGTGATCGACGAAATCGCCCGCAACATCAGCGAGGTGCGCGAGCTTTCCGCCCAGGCGGCGGAACATTCGGAGCAGGGCACCGGGGCCAGCCGCCGGCTGTCCGAGCTGTCCTCGGAACTGGCGCGGCTGGTCGGGCGTTTCCGCGTCTGAAGCGCCGCCGCCTAGCGCGGCGCCAGCCAGATCGCTACGCCGGCCAGGGCCGCCGGGACCAGGAAGACCAGCAGCAGGATTGGCAGTTCTTCGCGCAAGCCGTAGCCGGCGTGCTGGACGCCGACCCACAGGTTGACCAGCGCGACGGCCAGCCAGGTCGGCAGGAACAGGCCGGCAGCGGGCGCCGGCCCGGCCTCCCAGAGTTCGCCGAAGAGCAGGAACAGGCCGAGCAGGATGATCCCGCCGGCGATTACCAGGGTCACGTGCATGGGGTCTTTCCCGGACAGGTGCCGGTCGCCGTGGCGGCGACCGGGACGCTGGGTCACTTGGTGGTGTAGCCGCCGTTGATGAGGATGGTTTGGCCGGTGATCCACCAGCCTTCGCTGACCAGGTGGCGGATGAACGGCACCACGTCCTCGATGTCGGTCAGGCCGGTCCTGGAGAAGGGCGACAGCGCCGCTGCGGTCTTGTGGTAGGCCACCGCGTCGGCGCCCTCGGCGGGATAGAAGAAGGGCGTGTCCATCGGACCCGGGCCGACCGCGGTGACCGAGATGCCGCGCGCGCCGAATTCCTTGGAGGCGGCGCGGGTGAAGTGCTCCACCGGCGCCTTGGTGCCGGCATAGGCGGCGTAGTACGGGGTATAGGCGCCAAGCAGGGAGGTCACCAGGGTGCAGATCTTGCCGTTGTCGTTGACGTGCTTGCCGGCTTCGCGCAGGAAGAAGAACGCAGACTTGGCATTGACCGCGCTCATCTCGTCGTATTCGGCCTCGCTGATCTCGGTGAAAGGCTTCTTCAACACCTTGCCGACGGTGTTGATGGCGATGTCCGGCTTGCCCACCGCGGCGATGGCGTCGGCGAACAGCTTTTCCATGGCCGCGGCGCTGGTGAGATCGCCCTGCAGCGCTACCGCCTTGGCCCCGGCTGCCTGCAGCGCGGCGACGGTGGCGTCGGCGTCGGCCTTGCTCGCGGCGCTGTTGTAGTGGATGGCGATGGCCTTCGCGCCGTGGGCGGCGAGATCGCGGGCGATCAGCCCACCCAGGTTCTTGGCGCCGCCGGTGACGAGGACGGTCTTGCCTTTGATGGAGTGGTCGACCATGGGGTGTTTCTCCTGCGGTGAGTGGAGAACCCAGTCTAGGGAGGGCGGCCTTGCGGAGTAATCGCGGCGGCCTGGATAGATTGTCCAGAAACGCCGATCAATTCCCGCCTCCGGAGGAGCGCAGCCGCCTGCACGAATCTTCTAGAACCCCGGGACGGGCGCGTTATAGTCGCGACGACGAAACCAACGAGTGGGAAGACCTGACGCACGATGGGCAGCCGAGACTGGATCGACCTGGCCCGCGACGCCGAGACCGGGATCGAGACCCTGCGCGCCCATTTCGAGGGCCACGCCTACGATCCGCACTGGCACGATAGCTACCTGATCGGCTACACCGAGATCGGCGTGCAGCAATTCAACTGTCGCCGACGCCGACACGACAGCACCGCCGGCCAGGTATTCCTGGTCGAACCGGGGGAGATCCACGACGGTTGCGCGCCGATCGCCGGCGGCTTCACCTACTCGATGCTGTACCTGCAGCCGGACTGGCTGCGGCGCGAACTGCGGGCGACCTTCGACGATGCGCCCAGCGACCCCGGCTTCCACGCCAACCTCACCGAAGACCCGCGCCTGACCCTGGCCATCGCCCAGGCCTTCCGCGTCCTGCATGGCCGCGAGCTGCGACTGCTGCGGCAGACCGCCCTGGAGCTGGTGCTGGAGCGGCTGCGCGTGCACCTCGGCTGGCGCGAGGCGAAGCCATTCGATCCACGCCTGCCGCTGGTGGCGCAGAAAGCCCGCGACTACCTGCATGCGCACTTCTACCAGGACATCGGCCTGGACGAGCTGGCCAGCGCCTGCGGCACCGACCGCTTCCGCCTGAACCGTGCATTCAAGGCCGCCTACGGCTTGCCACCCTACGCCTACCTGGTCCAGTTGCGGCTGGCCAAGGCGCGGCAGATGCTCGCTGTCGGCGGGCAACCGGCGGACCTCGCCAGCGCCCTCGGCTTCGCCGACCAGAGCCATCTCGGCCGCTGGTTCCGGCGCGCCTACGGGATGACTCCGGCGGCCTACCGCCGGCAGTGCACCCAGCTTCCAGACTGAGGCCCGGCGCGTCGCCAGGATGAAGGCTCCCCCGCCACAGGAGCCCGTCCATGCAATCCCTCGTGCCCTTCCTGCTGTTCGCCGTCGTCGCCTCGATCACCCCCGGACCGACCAACATCCTGGTCCTGAGCAACAGCCAGCGCCACGGCCTGGCCGCCGCCTGGCCGATCGTGCTCGGCGCCTGCGCGGCGGTGGCGGCGCTGATCCTGCTGCTCGGGCTCGGCCTGGGCGAGTTGCTGCGACGCCATCCGCTGCTCCAGCAGGGGCTCGCCTGGCTCGGCGTCGGCTGGCTCAGCTACCTGGCCTGGAGCCTGTTCCGCAGCGCGGGCGGCATCGACGGCGCGGAGCCGCCGCGGCGCCTCGGCGTGCTCGGCGGCGCGGCGTTGCAACTGGTCAATCCCAAGGCCTGGATGATGGCCCTCGCCGCGCTGGCACTGTTCGCCGGGGAAGGCGCCGGACAGGCCGGGCGGATCGGCCTGCTGGCATTGCTGTTCTTCCTGGTTTCGCTGCCGTGCCTGGCCAGTTGGGCCTTGCTCGGCGTCGGCAGCGCGCGGCTGCTGCGCTCGCCGTCGCTGATGAAACGCTTCAACCAAGGCATGGCGCTGTTGTTGCTGGCATCGGCCTGGGCCGCCCTGCTGCTCTGAGGCGGTCCGGTAGCTTCCTGACAAACCTGTGGGTTGGTACGCCGGGCCCGGGTTGGCTATGGTGGGACGATCCGTAGCCATGGCGCGGTCGCCGTCAGCACGCCGCGCAAGGAACCTCCATGTTGAAACCCGACATCACTGCCTTCTTCGACCCGGCCACCTCCACCTACAGCTACGTGGTGCGCGACCCGTCCAGCCGCGCCTGCGCCATCGTCGACCCGGTGCTCGACTACGACCCGGCCGCCGGGCGCACCAGCCATGCCAGCGCCGAACGCCTGATCGCCCATGTTCGCCAGCACGACCTGCAGGTGGAATGGCTGCTGGAGACCCACGTGCACGCCGACCACCTGTCGGCGGCCATCTTCCTGCAGCGCGAACTGGGCGGGTGCCTGGCCATCGGCGCGCGAATCACCCAGGTCCAGGCGAAATTCTCCGGCCTGTTCAACCTCGGCGAGGCGTTCCCGGTGGACGGCCGCCAGTTCGAGCACCTGTTCGAGGACGGCGAGTCGTTCCGCATCGGCGCCCTGGAATGCCGCGCGCTGCATACCCCGGGGCATACCCCGGCGTGCATGACCTACCTGGTCGGCGACAGCGCCTTCGTCGGCGATACCCTGTTCATGCCCGACTACGGCACCGCCCGCTGCGATTTCCCCGGCGGCGACGCGCGCCAGCTGTATCGCTCGATCCAGCGCCTGTTCGCGCTACCCGACGCGACCCGCCTGTTCATGTGCCACGACTACACGGCTCCCGGCCGCGACGAGCACCGCTGCGAAACCAGCGTCGGCGAGCAGCGCCGGCACAACGTGCACGTCCGCGAAGGCGTCGACGAGGAGGCGTTCGTCGCCATGCGCCAGCAGCGCGATGCCACCCTCGGCATGCCAACCCTGATGCTGCCGGCGATCCAGGTCAACATGCGCGGCGGCAACCTGCCGCCGGTGGAAGGCAACGGGGTGCGTTACCTGAAGATCCCGCTGGATCTGTTCTGATCAGCTGCGGCGACGCAGCAGGAGAATGAAGAACAGCCCGCCGATGGCCGCGGTGGCGATGCCGATGGGCAGGTCCTGGGGGGCGATCAGGGTACGCGCGGCGACATCCATCCAGACCAGGAACAGCGCGCCGAGCAGGGCGCACACCGGCAGCAGTCGGCGGTGCTCGGCACCCACCAGCAGGCGCGCGGCGTGCGGCAGCATGAGACCGACGAAGCCGATGGCGCCGCTCACCGAGACCAGCACGCCGGTCAGCAGCGAGCAGCAGACGAAGACCCACAGGCGTACGCGACGGGCGTCCAGGCCGAGGGTCACGGCGGTCTGTTCGCCGGCCATCAGCGCGTTCAGCGCACGGCCCAGCCCGAGCAGTACCAGCAGGCCGCCGGCCACGCACAGCGCCGGCAGCCAGATCAACGACCAGCGCGCCAGGCCGAGGCCGCCGAGCATCCAGAACAGCACAGAGGAGGCGGCGCGGTGGTCGCCGAGGAACAGCAGCAGGTTGGCCAGCGCCAGGAGCACGAACGACACCGCGACCCCCGCCAGCAACAGCCGGTCGCTGCCCAGGCGGCCGCCGCGACTGGCCACGCCGAGCACCAGCAGCATGCTGCCGAGGGCGCCGAGGAAGGCCGCCAGCGGCAGGGTCAGCAGGCCGATCACCTCGCCGATGTAGAGCACCACCAACACCGCGCCGAGGGTCGCGCCGGAGGTGGCGCCGAGCAGGTGCGGATCGGCCAGCGGATTGCGCGTGACCGCCTGCAGGGCCGCTCCCACCAACGCCAGGCCGGCGCCGACGCAGGCGCCGAGCAGTACCCGCGGGGCGCGGATCAGCCAGACGATGTGCTCCTGGCCGGCGCTCCAGGCGCCGGGCTCCGCCGCCACGCCGAACAGGCGCTGGAGGACGATGCGGCCGACCAGGCCGCTGTCCAGTCGCGCCGGACCGAAGCCGAGGGCGACCACGCAGGACAGGCCGAGCAACATGACCAGGCTGCCCAGCAACAGGCAATAGGCGCGAGGGCTGCGGAACAGGGTCATGGACGTGGCGCCCGAGGGTGGAGGCCGGCGACCAGGGTTTCTATCGCCGCGGCGTTGCCGATGCCCGGCGTGGCCTGGTTATAGGGCAGGACGATGAAGCGTCGCTCGCGGATCGCGGTCAGGCTGCGCAGCGCCGGGTTCTCTTCGAGGAAGCGCTGCTTCTGCGCGGCGCTGGTCTCGCCGTAGTCGACGATGACGATGACCTGCGGATCGCGGGCGACCACGCTTTCCCAGTTGACCTGGGTCCAACTGGCCGCCACGTCGTCGGTCACGCTGCGGCCGCCGGCGGCCTCGATCAGCGCCTGCGGCATGCCCAGGCGGCCAGAGGTGAAGGGGCGGTCCTCGCCGCTGTCGTAGAGGAACACCCGCGGCGCCTCGGTGTTCGCCGGGATGCCGGCGCGGGCGCGCTCGATGCGTGCCTGGAGGCTGGCGACCAGGCGCTCGGCGCGCGGTTCGACGTCGAAGATCCGTCCCAGGTTGCGCAGGTCGCGGTACAGCTCGTCGAGGCTGGCGCGGCGCGGCTCGCCGATCTGCGCGCAGGATTCGCTCAGCTCGTAGACCTTCACCCCCAGCGGCTCCAGGCTGGCCGGAGTGAGGTCGCCGCCGACGCGCATGCCGTAGCCCCAACCGGCGAAGAAGAAGTCGGCGTCGACATCGAGCAGGGTTTCCGCCGTGGGGTAGCGCGCCACCAGCTCGGGCAGCGGCTTGAGCGCGGCGATCAATCCGGGATCGGCATTCTTCCACCAGCCGCTGATGCCGGTATAGCCGACCATGCGCGTCTGCAGACCGAGGGCGACCATCATCTCGGTGAGGTTGATGTCGTGGCTGACTGCGCGCGACGGCGCGCGCTCGAACGTCACTTCGCGCTCGCAGCTGCGCACGCTGAGCGGGTAGCGCTCGGCCAGCGCGGCATCGGCGCAGGCGAGCAGGGCGCAGAGCAGCAGGTGGTGCAGGATCGGGTGCTTCATGCTTGGGTAATCCAGGTCAGGCGCGGGTGGTCGGCGAGGGGGTGGCGGTCGACCAGGGCGCGGACGCCGAACACCCGCCACAGCAGGTCGGCGTCGAGCACCTCGGTCGGCGTGCCCTGGGCGACGATGCGGCCGCCGTCGAGCACGTAGAGGCGGTCGCAGAAGGCCGCCGCCAGGTTGAGGTCGTGGAAGCTCGCCAGGGTGCTCAGGCCGAGGCTGCGCAGCAGGCGCAGAAGCTCCAGCTGGTAGCGCGGGTCGAGGTGGTTGGTCGGTTCGTCGAGGATCAGCAGGCGCGGCTCCTGAACCAGCGCGCGAGCCAGCAGGGCGCGCTGCTTCTCGCCACCGGAGAGGCTGGCGAAGGGGCTCGCGGCACGCCCTTCGAGACCGACCTGGAGCAGCGCCTGGCGGACTCGCTGGCGGTCGTCCGCGCCGTGGCCGTCGAACAGGCCCTTGTGCGGCGTGCGGCCCATGGCGACCACGTCCTCGACGGCAAGGCCGAAGTCCTCGGGGAACTCCTGCAACACCACCGCGATACGCCGGGCGGCCCAGCGCGGCGGCTGGCGCCAGAGGTCGTCGCCGTCGAGCACCACCCGGCCGCGCTGCGGTCGCGCATAGCGGAAGGCGCAGCGCAGCAGGCTGGTCTTGCCGCTGCCGTTGGGGCCGATCAGGCCGACGAAACTGCCGGCCGGGACTTCCAGATGCACGCCGCGCAGCAACTCGGTGGAGGCGTCGGGCGACCAGTGCAGGGCATCGAGGTGAAGGGACGACATGGCTACTCGCAGGTCCGGTGGTTCAGCAGAGACGATTGCCGCGGCGCCGGCTTCAGAAACTGAAGTCGGCGGTGACGTTGAACGAGCGTGGCTGGCCCATGATCCATTGCTGGCCGTTGTTGTTGTCAGCCAGGGCGTACTGGCGGTCGAACAGGTTGTACAGCTCAAGGCCGAGGGTCAGGTCCGGCCGTACCCGCCAGCCCAGGTTGGCGTCGACCACCGTGTAGCCGGGCAGGCTGGCCTGGTTGGCGGCGTCGGCGTAGCGCCGGTCGACGTAGCGCAGCCCGGCGCCGACGCGCAGGGTCTCGGCGAAGGACTTGTCCAGCCAGAGGTTGGCGGTGCGCCGTGGCACGTTCCTGGGGCGGTTGCCGTTGCGCGAGTAGGTCTGCCCGTCGATCGTTTCGTCGAAGTCGTCGTATTCGGCACGCACCAGCGCGGCGTTCGCCGACAGCCGCCAGTCCTGGGCCAGGTTCAGTTCCAGGCTGGCCTCCAGGCCGTCCGAACTCTGCTGGCCGACCTGCTGCGCGTCGTGCGGCGGCAGCGGGTTGGCGCTGAGCAGCTTCTTCTTGACGATATGGTAGGCGGCCAGGGTCCATTCGCCGCGACCGTCCGGGAACAGCTGCTTGAGGCCGACCTCGGTCTGCTTCGAGTGGGTCAGGTCCATCTGCTGCTGGGCCGCGTTGAGGGTGATCAGGTTGCTCACACCGTCCTCGCTGGTGGAGTACTGGCCGTACAGCGACAGTTCCGGGGTCAGCGCGAAGACCATCCCGGCGCGCCAGTTGCCGCCCTGCAGGCTGCGGTCGCTGCGGGTGCCGGCGCGCAGGTCGTCGCGGTCGATATGGTTCTGGTCGCGGCGCACCCCGGTCACCAGCGACAGGCGCTCGTTGAGCTGCAGGCGGTTCTCGGCGAACAGGGCGAAGGTGCGGGTCTGGCTGCGCGAGTGCGGCCGGTAGGGCGAGCGGCTTTCGAAGTAGCCGGGCGCGGGATGCCAGGGGTCGATGTAGTCGCCGCCGACATCGGTATAGGGCGAGTTGTTGCTCAGGCGGAAGCGGATGCGGTTGTACTCGGCGCCGACCAGGGTGCGGCTGTCGAGGCCGAACAGGGCGTGCTGGAAGGCGAAGGTCTGGCGGTCGCCGATCTGCTCCTGCTCGTGGCTGATGCGCAGGTAGTCCCTGCGCAACAGCTCTTCGCGCGGGACGTCCCATTCGTAGGTTTCGGCGTTGCGCCAGTGGCGGCGGGCCTTGATGTAGTACAACTGGTTGCTCGCGGTGACGCTGTCGGAAAGGCTCCAGTCGCTGGTCAGGCGGGTCCACTGGTCGTTGTAGCGCTGCACGTCGTTGCGCACGTTGTAGTTCTTCTCGCGCAGGCGCTTGTGGTACTTGCCGCCGACCAGCGGGGTGCCGAAGTCGTTCATCGGCTCCTGGTCGCCATAGTCGTGGGCGAGGGTGAAGGCCAGATCGTCGCTGGCCTGCCAGCGCAGCGCCGCGCTGATGCCCAGGTTGCGCGAGTCGCCACGGTCGATCCAGCCGTGGCTCTGCTGCTGGTTCAGGTTGAGCCGGTAGCTGAGGCTGTCGGTCAGCGAGCCGCCGCTGTCCAGGGCCAACTGGCGGTTGTCGTAGGAGCCGTAGCCGAGGCGCAGGTGGTTGCGGATCTCGCCGGCGAAAGGCTTCTTCGGCACCACGTTGATCACCGCGCCGGTGGCGCCTTCGCCGTACAGCACCGAGGCCGGGCCGCGGATCACGTCGATGCGCTCGACCATCCACGGATCGCTGGGGAAGTTCACCGTGCCCATGCCGGTGTACAGGCGCGTGCCGTCGAACAGTTGCATCACCGATGCGTGGCCGCTGAAGCCGCGCGCCGAGAGGCCGGTACCGCCATCTCCTGGGGTGCCGATGAAGCTGATGCCGGGGCTGCGGGTGACGGCGGCCTGGACGCTGGGGTTGTTGCGCCGGCGAACTTCCTCGCCGCTGATGCTGCTGGTGCTCGCCGGGGTGTCCAGGGCGCTGAGGCCCAGGCGCGAACCGGCACTGACCGGCGTGGCGAGATCGATGTGGTCGAGTTCGGCGGGGTCCTGGCGAACGCTGACCAACTGGCTGGGCAGGGCGAGGGCGGCTTCCTCGGTTTCGGCGAGGGCGGGCGGTACCAGCAGCAGGCTGGTGGATAGGCCGAGGGCGAAAGGCTCGGTGCGCAAACGGCTGAAGCGGGGCATGGGCGTTCCATCTCATGACCGGGCAGGACGGAACGCGCAGGAAATCGCAGGCGCGACAGCGCCTCGAACAACCGGCTCGCTCCCGCCCACCGCGGGTGTGCCAACAGGGCGTTGCAGGCCGGTCTCCGGGCTTGCGAGGGTCGTGAAATCCTCGCCTTCCCATGCTGGAGCACAGTGGCCTGAAGAGGATTTCGCTCGCTTACCGTTGCGGGGGCAGCGCCGGACTGATCACTGAAGTGACGCACCGGCTTCCCGTTTCACCTCCTGCGCGGCGGCAGGAGGCACCTGGAACGGGCCGGATGGGAACATCCGCACCGTTTCCAGTCAAGCCTTGAACGATCTGGATTGAATAAAATGTTATACTATAACAATTCGCTTGTGCAGTCTTTCTTCGCCGGACCCCACGCCCTGGCGCAGCTTCCCGGGTCATCACATTTTCTTCACGCCGGCCTGCTATGCTGCCGGCCTTCCTTGGGGAGTAGCCTGCCGTCACCCGTTGACGGCGCGCTGGTCAACATTCTTGGCAACCCGCCATGGCCAGCGCATCCAACCGGATTGGTGAGACCAACGACATTCCTGCGCCAAAGCCGGGCCGCGGGGTCATGTCGTTGACTCATGCCCGGCTGGAGTATCCGCGTGAATCCCGTTTCCCTGATCTTCCTCGCCTTCGCCATGTCCACCGATGCCTTCGCCGCGGCCATCGGCAAGGGCTCCAGCCTGGATCGGCCGCGCCTGTCGGAGGCGCTGCGCACCGGGATAATCTTCGGCGTGATCGAGGCCATCACCCCTCTGGTCGGCTGGCTGCTTGGCCAGGCCGCCAGCCAGTTCGTCGCCGACTGGGACCACTGGATCGCCTTCGTCCTGCTGGTGCTGCTCGGCCTGCACATGATCCACAACGGCCTGCGCGCGGATCATGCGACGGAACAGGAAAAGCCCGGCCAGCATTCGTTCTGGATTCTCGCGGTGACGGCGCTGGCCACCAGCATCGACGCGCTGGCGGTGGGCGTCGGCCTGGCCTTCGTCGACGTCAACATCTTCCTCGCCGCTGGCGCCATCGGCCTGGCCACCATGACCATGGTCACCCTCGGCACCATGCTCGGCCGGGCGCTCGGCGCAGTGACCGGCAAGCGCGCGGAGATGGTCGGCGGGGTGGTGCTGATCCTGGTCGGTGCGACCATTCTCTACGAGCATCTCTGCGCGGCGTGAGCGGCGCCGGAGACGGGGCGGGACAGGTCGCGGCGAGTGGGTGGGCGTTCGCTTCAGGCGCTTTCCCAATCGCGGATTGCCGCCAGCAGCGCCTCGCCGTCGGCGAACTCGCGGTCCGCCGGCGGCAGCGCCGGACGTGCCAGGACCAGCACCGGCAGGCCCATTTCCCGCGCCACCTGGAGCTTCGGCTCGGTGGCCTGGCTACCGCTGTTCTTGCTCACCAGCACGTCGCAGGCGAGGCGCTCGAACAACGCCCGTTCGCCATCCAGGCTGAACGGCCCGCGCGCGCCGATCACCTCGGCGCGCGGCGCGGCCGGCTGGCCTTGCAGGCAGCGCACGGTCCAGTGCTGGTGCGGCGGGACCTGGCCGAGATGCTCCAGCGGTTCGCGGCCGAGGGTGAACAGCGGACGGCGGAAGGGTGCGAGGGCGGCGATCAGCTCGCGCCAGTCGGCTACCTCGCGCCAGTCGTCGCCGGGCCCGGCCTGCCAGCCGGGCCGGCGCAGCGCCCAGCAGGGCACTCCGGCCAGTCGCGCGGCGCGCACGGCGTTCTGGCTGATCCGTGCGGCGTAGGGGTGGGTGGCGTCCACCAGCAGGTCGAAGCCCTGCTCGTCGATGAACGCCGCCAGCCCTTCGGCGCCGCCGTAGCCGCCGACCCGGACCCGGCAGGCCAGGTCGCCGGGCACCTTGCCCAGCCCGGCGAGGCTGTAGAGATGCGCCGGACCGAGCCGGCGGGCGAGGGCCAGGGCCTCACCGATCCCGCCGAGCAGCAACAGGCGCTTCATCGGCGCTCCTCGCAGGCCTGGCCGACCAGGTTGCCCTGGCGGTCGATGGCGAAGACTTCCAGCGCCACCTCGGTGGGCACGATGCCGCGGGCGAAGCGCAGGGCGTGGGCGCAGACCGCATCGCCCAGGGCCACGCCTTCGGCGTGTGCCTGGGCCAGCGCCTGCTGGCTGGTGTTGGCGGCGCGCATGCTGTCCTGTAGCGCGGTGCTGGCACCGAGCGCGGCGGCCCAGCCGGCCAATTGCGGCAGGTCGATACTGGAGTGGCGGCTGTGCAGGTCGAGGTGGCCGCCGGCGAGCTTGCTGATCTTGCCGAAGCCGCCGCACAGGCTGAGTTTTTCCACCGGTGCCTTGCGCAGGTGCTTGAGCACCGCGCCGGCGAAGTCGCCCATCTCGATCAGGGCGATCTCCGGCAGTGCATAGCGCCGGCGCATGGCGTCCTCGCTGGCGTTGCCGGTACAGGCGGCGATGTGACGGACGCCGTTGGCGCGAGCGACATCGATGCCCTGATGGATCGAGGCGATATAGGCCGAGCAGGAGAACGGCCGGACGATGCCGCTGGTGCCGAGGATCGACAGCCCGCCGAGGATGCCCAGGCGCGGGTTCATGGTCTTCAGCGCCAGCTCGGCGCCGCCCTCCACGCCGATGGCGACCTCGAAGCCGCCGGCGTAGCCCCGTTCGGCGGCGAGCTGGGCGAGGTGGCGTTCGATCATCTGTCGCGGCACCGGATTGATCGCCGGCTCGCCGACCGCCAGGGTCAGCCCCGGGCGGGTCACCGTACCGACCCCGGGGCCGGCATGGAAGCGCACGCCAGGCTCGGCGCTCAGGCGCACCCGGGCGAACACCAGGGCGCCATGGGTGACGTCGGGATCGTCGCCGGCATCCTTGAGGGTGCCGGCTTCCGCGCCGTTTTCCCAGGCGCGGCAGAATTCCAGGCGCATCAGCACCTGCTGGCCCTTGGGCAGGACGATCTGCACCGCGTCGCTGATCGTGCCGCCCAGCAGCAGGCGCGCCGCCGCCAGGCTGGTGGCGGTGGCGCAACTGCCGGTGGTGTAGCCGCTGCGCAACGGCGCGGGCTGCTCGGGGGTTTCCTCACGCATCGCGGGGAGGCTTCCTGGCGGCGGGCTTGCGCAATTCCAGCAGGGTGATCGGCAAGGCCTGGCTCCAGGTGTCGAAACCGCCCAGCGGTCGCGCGTGGGCGACGCCGAGGCGGGTGAGGTCGCCACCCAGGCGTTGCTGCCAGTCGAGCAGCACCCGTTCGCTCTGCAGGGTGACCGCGTTGGCGAGCAGGCGGCCGCCGGGCCGCAGGCGCTCCCAGCAGGTTTCCAGCACGCCCTCGGCGGTGACTCCGCCGCCGATGAAGATGGCGTCCGGCTCGGGCAGTTCCAGCAGCGCCTCCGGGGCGCTGCCGGCGACCAGGTGCAGGGTCGGTACGCCGAGGGCGTCGCGGTTGTGGCGGATATGTTCCTGGCGCTCGTCGTTGGCTTCGATGGCGATCGCCCGGCAACTGGGGTGCGCGCGCATCCATTCGATGCCGATGGAGCCGCAACCGGCACCGACGTCCCAGAGCAGCTCGCCGGGGCAGGGCGCCAGGCGCGCCAGGGTCACGGCGCGGACGTCGCGCTTGGTCAACTGGCCGTCGTGACGATAGGCTTCGTCGGCCAGGCCCGGGGTCAGCGGCAGGCGCACGGCGCCGGCGCCGGCGCGGCATTCCACCGCCACCAGGTTGAGATCGGCGGCGCGCGGCAGCGACCAGTCGCCGGCGAGGCCGTCGAGACGGCGCTCGAGCGGCCCGCCGAGGTGTTCCAGCACGCTCAGGCGACTGGCGCCGAAGCCACGGGCGTTCAACAGGCGGGCGATGGCGGCCGGGCTGTCGCCGTCGTTGCTCAGGACCAGCAGGCGCCGGCCGTCGTGGACCTGTGCCTGCAGCGCCGCCAGCGGGCGCGCCACCAGCGACAGGCAGGCGACCTCCTGCAGGGCCCAGCCGAGGCGGGCGGCGGCCAGCGAGAGGGAGGAGGGCGCCGGCAGGACCCGCAGTTCGGTCGCCGGCAGTTGCCGGGCGAGACTGGCGCCGACGCCGAACAGCATCGGGTCGCCGCTGGCCAGCACGCAGGTCGGCTGGCCGCGCCGGGCCAGCAATGGTTCCAGGGAGAACGGCGTCGGCCAGGTTTCGCGGGCGGCGCCGATGCACGGCGGCAGCAGTTCCAGCTGGCGCGCCGCGCCGACGATCCGGCTGGCTTGTAGCAGGGCACGCCGGGCCTGCTTGCCGAGGCCGGGATAACCGTCCTCGCCGATGCCCACCAGGGTCAGCCAGGGCGGCGTCGAGTCTGCCGATGACACGGTTCCGATACTCCTGAAATGCGTCTGTGAAGGGCCCGCGACGGCTTCCGGACGGAATGGGTTTTCCCGGCCCCGGGCTGGGCGGCATAATAGCGCGTTCGTCGGTGCCCGGCCCTTTCGCGTTAGCGCGGGGCCAACGAGGGCCGAAGAGGGAACACGGAGCCACGGTCTTTTCGAAGCCCGGGCCTAGCCGTGGCTGCCCCCGCAACTGTATGCAGCCTGTATTCGCGCCATTCGCCACTGGATTACCGGGAAGGCGGCGCGAAGCGGAGGTTCCTCCCCCGGGTGGAACGCCGGGCTGCGAGCCAGGAGACCTGCCGCCGAAACCAGTCGCGAGTGCCAACATCGGGCGGGGTGTACCGATGCCGTGGTCTGTCCCTGGGGGACAGCGGTGCGGTCGCCGCGACGCCGATTCGAGTAGCGTTTTTGAACGACGACCAGACCCCGGCGCCCCTGCCCGTACCACGTCCGTCGCCCTGTCCCGGCCTGCTGCGTATCGTCCAGGCGCTGGACGGCGGCATCTGCCGCATCAAGCTCGACGCCGGCCGCCTGGACGCCGCCCAGGCACGCGCCGTGGCGGCCGCGGCGCGGGATTGCGCCAGCGGCGTGATCGAGGCGACCAACCGTTCCAACCTGCAATTGCGCGGCGTCCGTCGCGGCGAGGAAGAGCGGCTTGTCCGCCGCCTGCTGGACGCCGGCCTCGGTCCCCGGCATGGGTCCCTGGCCGGCGCCGACGACGTGCGCAACCTGATGCTCAGCCCGGCCGCCGGGCTCGATCCGCACCTGTCGCTGGACGTGCGCCCGCTGGCCGCTCGGCTGTTGCTGCGGCTCCAGGCGGGCAGCCGCTACCACGCGCTGTCGGCCAAGTTCGCCATCCAGCTGGACGGCGGCGAAGACCTGGCGATGCTCGAACATCCCCATGACATCTGGCTCTCGCCGATGCCCGCGGCGCCGACCGCGACGCTGGTCTTCGGACTCGCCGGCTGCCCGGCCCGCGACCGCCCCCTGGCGGCGTTGCCGGCGGAGCGGGGCGAGTCCCTGGTGCTGGCGTTGCTCGACCTGTTCCTCGAGCGCGCCCAGCCGCAACAGACGCGGATGCGCCACCTGTTGCAGGAGCTGGACGGAGAACCCTTGCTGGAGGCCTTGCAGGCGCGCCTGGATTTCCCTCTGCGGCGTGACGAGCGGGTGGCGGCCTGGCGGCGTTCGCCGGGGCGTCCGTGGAGTCATCTCGGCGTCCAGCCGCAACGCCAGCCGGGCCTGGTGATGGTCGGCGCGGCGGCGCCGCTCGGCCGGCTCGACAGCGCTTGCCTGGAAGGCCTGGCCGAGCTGGTCGAACGCCATGGCGACGGCAGCCTGCGCCTGACCCCCTGGCAAGGCGTGCTCCTGCCGAACCTGGCGCATGCCGAGGCCGACCAGGCGCTGCTCGGCCTGCGCGGACTCGGCCTGCTGACCGAGCCCGATGCGCCGTTGGCGCGGCTGATCGCCTGCAGCGGTTCCAGCGCCTGCGCCAGAGGCCTGGCCGACACCAAGGGCGACGCCTTGCGCCTGGCCGAACGCCTCGGCCCGCGCAGCGACCTGCCGCAACTGCACCTGTGCGGCTGCGAACGGTCCTGCGCCGCCGCCCACCGCGCGCCGCTCACCCTGCTGGCGCGCAGCGGCGGGTTCTACGACCTGTACCGGCACGACCCATGTCACCCCGGATTCGGCCAGTTGCTGGCCAGCCGCCTGACTTTCGCCACGGCCGCCGACTACCTGGCGGCCCTGCCTTCCCAGCCCACTTCCGGAAAACCCGCATGATTGACTACATCCGCGATGGCCAGGCGATCTATCGCCAGTCGTTCGCTACCATCCGCGCCGAAGCGAACCTCGCCGGCATCCCGGCCGACCTTGAAAAGCTCGCGGTCAGGGTGATCCACGCCTGCGGCATGGTCGACGTGGTCGACGACCTGCGCTTCTCGCCCGGCGCCGGCGCCGCCGGCCGCGCCGCGCTGGCCGCCGGCGCGGCGATCCTCTGCGACGCGCGGATGGTCGCCGAAGGCGTGACCCGCTCGCGGCTGCCCGCCGCCAACCGGGTGATCTGCACCCTCAACGAAGCGGACGTGCCGGCGCTCGCCACGGAACTCGGCAATACCCGCTCGGCGGTGGCCCTGGAGCACTGGCGCGAGCACCTGGAGGGCAGCGTGGTGGTGATCGGCAACGCGCCGACCGCGCTGTTCTACCTGCTGGAAATGCTCGACGCCGGCGCGCCGAAACCGGCGCTGATCCTGGGCTTCCCGGTCGGCTTCGTCGGCGCCGCGGAATCCAAGGAGATGCTCGCCGCCGATAGCCGCGGGGTGCCCTACGTGATCGTCCGCGGTCGCCGTGGCGGCAGCGCCATGGCCGCCGCGGCGGTGAACGCCCTGGCCACGGAGCGCGAATGATGAGTGTCGTGAAGGGCCGCCTGCTGGGCCTGGGCGTCGGGCCCGGCGATCCCGAACTGATCACCCTCAAGGCCCTGCGTCTGCTGCGCGCGGCGCCGGTGGTCGGCTATTTCGTGGCCAAGGGCAAGAAGGGCAACGCCTTCGGCATCATCGAGGCGCACCTGGACCAGGCCCAGGTGCGCCTGCCGCTGGTCTACCCGGTGACCACCGAGAAGCTGGAACCGCCGCTGTGCTACGAGACCATCATCAGCGATTTCTACGACACCGCCGCCGAACAGCTGGCCGCGCACCTGGACGCCGGCCGCGACGTGGCGGTGATCTGCGAGGGCGACCCGTTCTTCTACGGTTCCTACATGTACCTGCACGACCGCCTGGCGACGCGCTACGAAAGCGAAGTGGTGCCTGGCGTCTGCTCGATGCTCGGCGGCGCGGCGGTGCTCGGTGCGCCGCTGGTGTACCGCAACCAGAGCCTCTCGGTGCTCTCCGGAGTGCTGCCCGAGGAGGAGTTGCGCCGGCGCCTGGCGGATGCCGACGCGGCGGTGGTGATGAAGCTCGGCCGCAATTTCGACAAGGTCCGCCGCGTGCTGGTCGAGCTTGGCCTCGAGCGCCGCGCGCTGTACGTCGAGCGGGCGACCATGGCCAACCAGCGGATCGTGCCGTTGGAACGGGTGGAGCCGATGGCCTCGCCGTACTTCTCGCTGATCGTCGTTCCCGGCGACAAGTGGCAGGGAGGGGCCGGCGGTGAGTGACGCCCAGCAGGTTCCGGCCATCGTCATCCTCGGCCAGGGCGCGCTGGATACCGCGCGGCGGGTCCAGGCGCTCTATCCCGGGGCGCTGGTCCACGGGCTCGCCGGGCGGGTCGAGGCCGACCGTTCCTATACGGACTTCGGCGACACCCTGCGCGAACTGTATTGCGCCGACCGCCCGATCGTCGCCCTGTGCGCCGCCGGCATCGTCATTCGCAGCCTGGCGCCGTTGTTGCAACGCAAGGGAGCGGAGCCGCCGGTGCTGGCCCTGGCCGAGGACGGCAGCGCGGTGGTGCCGCTGCTCGGCGGGCTGGCCGGGGTCAACCGGCTGGCGCGGGAAATCGGCGAGGTGCTGGCCGTGGCGCCGGCGATCACCACCAGCGGCGAGCTGCGCTTCGGCACCTGCGTGCTCAACCCGCCCGCCGGTTATGTCCTGGCCGACCTGGAGCAGGGCAAGCGCTTCGTTGCCGATTTGCTCGGTGGCCAGCCGGTGCGCGTCGAGGGTGCCGCCGACTGGCTCGACGCGGCCCGTTTGCCGCGCGACCCGGAGGCAGCGCTGGCGATTCACGTGACGCCCTCGGCGCGTGCGCCGCGGGCCGAGGAACTGCTGATCCATCCGCGCTGCGTGCTGGCGGCGCTCGAACCTGCCGACGCGGCGGCGGACGCGGTGCGCCAGGCGCTGGTCGATGCCGGCCTGGCCGCGGCGGCGCTCGGCGGCTTGCTGGCCGACAGCGCGCGGATGGCCGATCCGCGCCTGCAGGCCGCCGCCGATGCGCTCGGCGTACCGCTGCGCTTCCTGCCGCAGGCCGATCCCGCTGCGCGCCTGCGCCAGGCCTTGCCCGCCGCCGAGCAGGTCGGCGACCGGCTGGCGGTGGCCGCCGCGCCCTTGGCGATGGACCGCATCGGCCAGCGTCGCGGCCGACTCACAGTGATCGGCCTGGGGCCCGGCTGCGCCGAGCTGATGGTGCCTGCGGCGCGGCGGGCACTGGACGAGGCCGAGGACATCCTCGGCTACCAGACCTACGTCGACATGGCCGGACCCTTCCGCGCCGGACAGGTGCTGCATGGCAGCGACAACCGCGAGGAATTGCAGCGCGCCCGGCATGCCTTCGAACTGGCGGCGACGGGCAGGGCGGTGGTGCTGGTATCGTCCGGCGACCCCGGCGTGTTCGCCATGGCCGCCGCGGTGCTGGAAGCCCTGCATGGCGCTGGCGAGCCGGCCTGGGACGCGGTCGAGCTGCGGATCTTCCCTGGCGTCTCGGCGGCCCTGGCCACCGCGGCCAGGGCGGGGGCGCCTCTGGGCCACGATTTCTGCCTGCTGTCGCTGTCCGACAACCTCAAGCCCTGGGAGGTGATCGAGCGGCGCCTGGACCTGGCCGGCGCCGCCGACCTGGCGATGGCTTTCTACAATCCGATCTCGCGGGCGCGGCCCTGGCAACTGGGACGGGCGCTGGAGATCGTCGCCCGCCATCGTTCGCCGCAGACCCTGGTGGTGCTCGGTCGCGACATCGGGCGGCCCGGTGAGCGCCTGCTGCGCACCACCCTGGGCGAGCTGCGTGCGGAGCAGGTGGACATGCGCACCCTGGTGATCATCGGCTCGTCCACTACCCGCAGCTTCCCGCGCGCCGACGGCGAAGCCTGGGTCTACACGCCGCGCTGGTACCCATCGGAATAGCGGGGCGGGAGCGCGCGCGGAAATGTGGCAGACTGCTGCGCGCATCCCTGTACCGCGGAGCCTGAATCCATGTCCTTTCGCTGTTCCCCGTGCCGCCTGGCCGGCATCCTGCTGGCGGCGCTGTTCGTTCCGGGGCTGGCCGCGGCGGCCGGCTCCTGCGAGCGCCTGGTGGCCACCGGCAACCCGGAGTACCCACCCTACCTGTGGCGCGACCCGCAGGATCCGAAGCGCCTGATCGGAGCCAATGCCGACCTGTTGCAGCGCCTGGGCAAGGAGCTCGGCGTGCGCATCGACGTGCTCTACAGCGGCTCCTGGGAGGAGGCCCAGGAAGAGGTGACCAGCGGTCGCGCCGACCTGCTCGCCGGGGCCTACCTGACCCTGGCACGGCTCGGCAGCATGGACTATGTACATCCGCCGTTCCTGATGACCAGCGGGGTGGTCTGGGTGAACAAGGACGCCGCGTTCCCGTTCATCGGCCGCGACGACCTGATCGGGCACAAGGGCAGCGTGCTGGCCGGCAGCAGCCTGGGCGAGGAGTTCGACCGCTTCGCCAAGGCCAGTCTCGACCTGAAGCCGGTGCCGAGCCTGACCCAGGGCTTGCAGGACCTGATGCTCAAGCGCAGCGAGTTCCTCCTCTACCAGGCGCTGCCCGGGCAGGCCCAGGTCGAGGCGCTGGGCATGGCCGACGACCTGGAGGCGCTGGAACCGGTGCTGAGCAGCGAGGGGCTGTACCTGACGCTGTCGCACAACTCCGCCTGCAACGATCCGTGGCTGCGCGGACAACTGGCGAAAAAGATGACAGAATTGTCGGCTGCCGGCGTTCCCGTAACGCTCTTGCAGGACAATCTCGAACGCTGGAAAGCCCAGCAATTGCCGGCTTCCGGCGCCAGTTCGACTACGCAGGAAAGTGACTTGTGAGCATTCGATGGATGATGGCCGCAGGCCTCGCCGCGCTGACCCTGAGCGGTTGTGCGAGCAACGACCCGGCTCCGCTGGAGCAGATGCGCCTGACCGAACAGGCGCTGGAGCAGGCCAAGGCGGTGGGTGCCACCGACGACGTGGCCGAGCTGAAACTGGCCCAGGACAAGTACGCCGCGGCGCAGATCGCGATGACCGCGGAGTCCTACAAGAAGGCGCGCCTGTTGGCCGAGCAGGCCGAGCTGGACGCACGCCTCGCCGAGTCCAAGGTGCTGACGCAGAAGAGCAAGGACCAGCTCGGCGAGCTGGACAAGAGCCTGAAACGTCTGCGCAAGCAACTGGGGGAGACCGACTGATGCCGGGCAAAGCGACTCTCTTCGCCACCCTGCTGGCCTGCGCCGCGCTGGCTGGCTGCGCCGACCACAAGCTCAGCGAACAGTCGCTGGCCAAGGCGCAGAGCGAGTTCGATCAGGTCAAGGAAGATTCCGACGTGCTCCGCGCGGCGCCCAAGGATGTGATCCGCGCCGGCGAATCGCTGGCCCGCGCCGAACGCCTGTCCAGCTACTGGGGCAGCAGCAGCGACGTGATCCAGTATGCCTACCTGAGCCAGCGCTACAGCGAGATCGCTCGCCAGCACGCCTTGCTCAACCTCAACCAGGAGCGCCTGACCCGCCTGCAACTGGAGCGCGAGCGCCTGCAACTGGCCCTGCGCGAAGCCAAGCTGCTCAGCGTGCAGGAGCAGGGCCAGCGCCTGAGCGAGGAGATCGCCAGTCTCAGCACCGAGGAAACCGAGCGTGGCCTGGTGCTCACCCTTGGCGACGTGCTGTTCGACTTCAACCGCGCCGAACTCAAGCCGGCGGCCAACCGCACTGCGCTGAAGCTGGTGCAGTTCCTCCAGCTCAATCCGCGGCGGGTGATCCGCATCGAAGGCTATACCGACAGCGTCGGCGACAGGCAGGCCAACCTCGACCTGTCGCGCGAGCGCGCCCAGGCGGTGGCCGACGTGCTCGCCGATCTCGGCGTGGATCCCGCGCGCATGCAGGTGGTCGGCTACGGCGAAGCCTTCCCGGTCACCGACAACGCCTCCAACCGGGGACGGGCGCAGAACCGCCGGGTGGAGATCGTCTTCTCCAACGACAAGGGCCAGCTCAGCGCGCCGCGCTGAGAACCGCGCCGCCGCAGGAAGCCCCGGTACCCCAAAGGGTCCGGGGCTTTTTTCGTCTGGCGAACCGGGTGGCGCTGGATTTCTCTGTCAGAACTTGCGCAAGAGCGGGCTATCATCGGGATCGAACTAGTTCGAGCGGCAATCCGTGCAGCATAAGCACCTTGTATTTCGTTATAACGAGTAGAGAGGCGCCATGAGTTCGAACGAAACCCTGCCGGGGTTGGTGATCGCCGATTCCTTCCCGGTCATGCAGTGGGCGCTGCAGCGCTACCTCAGCGAGGAGTGCGGACGCCAGGTGCTGGCGGTGGTCGGCGATAGCGACAGCCTGGTGGAGCGCCTGGCCGACCTGCCGCCGGAAAGCATCCTGATCACCGAGCTGGGCTTGCCTGGCCAGCGCAGCCGCGACGGTATCCACCTGGTGGAATGGCTGACTCGGCACTGCCCGCAAATGAAGGTGATGGTCTACTCGGTGTTCAGCGCGCCGTTGCTGGCCAAGGCGGTCCTGCGCAGCGGCGCCTCGGCCTACATCAGCAAGCGCAGCCCGCTGGAGACGCTGAAGGCGGCGCTGGAGTGCATGGCGCTCGGACAGACCTTCCTCGACCCCGGCCTGCACCCGCAGCGGCATACCGGCAAGCCGCTGAGCCCCACCGAGGTGGACATCCTCCGGCGCCTGGCGCGTGGCGACACGGTCAGCGAGATCGCCCAGCGGACCATGCGCAGCGTGTCGACCATCAGCACCCACAAGAAGAACGCGATGGTCAAGATAGGCCTCAACAGTGACGCCGAACTGATCGCCCTGGGCGTGATGAACTGGCTCCACGAACTCGCCTGACCGGGTTCGAAACATCTCGACCGCCAGTTGCGGAACAATCCTCGCCAGCCCCCGGGAGCCATCCCGCCGCAGCCGAGGAATCCGCATGATCCGCCAGCCCCGCTTTGCCCGTTTCGTCCTGCCGTTGTTGCTGAGCCTGTGCCAGCCGTCCTTCGCCGCCGAACTCCGCGCGGTTGCCGAAGCACGCCGCCAGGAACTCCTGCTGGAGGACTCGCCGGTGGCGTGCGGCGAGGCGGGCTGCACGGCGCGGGAAAGCCTCAGCCTGGTGGCGTTGCAGGTGCAGGCCCGGGTTCTGGTCACCCGCCTCGGCCGCGATGATTTTTCCCCGGCCGCCCGCCAGCCCGCCGCCGTCCCGGACTACCGCCTGTTCGGCGATCTCGGCCTGGCGCCAAGCCCCTTCGCCTGGCAAGCGTTGACCGGCGAGAGCGCGGCGGCGGACGCGTTGCGTTTCTGACTTTCCCTATGGCCGCTCCCCAGGCGGCTCTTGGCGGACTGTTTCCCGCCCGCACCCGGCCGGTGGCGACCGACCGGGTTTTCTTTTCCTCGCGAACGCGCCGTCTCTGCGACCGACCCGTACAGTTTTGCGACTGTATGCCTGGTTGTCGGCCGAACTGTTCTGGAGCAGTTTCACGAATTGAGCTACTGTTTCGGTTCAATCGCCGAGGAAAACCCGCCATGACCAATCTGCTGCTTTACCAACGCATCGCCCAGCAGTTGGCCGAGGACATTCGCCGTGGCGTCTACCAGCCGGGCGAGCGGGTACCGTCGGTGCGCAAGCTCAGTACCCAGTTGAACGTCAGCCACGCCACCGTGCTGCAGGCCTACGCCACCCTCGAGGACCAGGGACTGATCCGCGCCCGTCCGCAATCCGGCTTCTACGTCCACCGCACCCCGGCGCTGACCGCGCCGACCCCGGATATCGCGCGGGTCGAGCGTCCCGGCCTGGTCACCCGCAGCAGCATCATCAACCAGGTGCTCGCCGAGTCCCGCCGCGAAGGGGTATTCCCGCTCGGCGCGGCGGTGCCGCACGTGGACTACCTGCCGGTGCGCGCCTTGCACCAGCAACTGGCCAAGGTCACCCGCTTCCAGAGCCCACGGGCGTTCAGCTACATGTTCAGCCCCGGTTTCGAGCCGCTGCGGCGGCAGGTGGCGATCCGCATGCGCGACGCCGGCGTGGTGGTCGACCCGTCGCAGGTGACCATCACCCACGGCTGCGTGGATGCGATCCACATGGCCCTGCGGGTGCTGACCCGTCCCGGCGACCTGATCGCCACCGAGTCGCCGAGCTACTACGGCCTGCTGCAACTGGCCGACGTGCTGGGCCTGAAGGTCATCGAGATCCCCAGCGACCCGCGCACCGGGATCAGCCTTGAAGCGCTGCAACTGGCGGCCAACCAGTGGTCGATCAAGGCCTTGGTGCTGACCGCGCGGCTGAGCAATCCCTTCGGCGGGACGATTCCCGAGGATCGCCAGAAGCAACTGCTGAAACTGACCGCCGAACACAACATCGGGGTGGTCGAGGACGACATCTACGGCGAACTGATGTTCGACCAGGGCCAGGCGCGCTCGCTCAAGTCCCACGACCGCGACGGCCGGGTGATCTACTGCTCGAGTTTCTCCAAGACCATCTCGCCCGGCGTACGCATCGGCTGGATCATCGCCGAGCGCTACCAGGAGGAGATCCGTCGCTTGCAGACCTTCACCACCCATTCGGCCTGCACCGTGACCCAGATGGGCGTCGCCGCCTACCTGGAGAACGGCGGCTACGACCGCCACCTGCGCTACATCCGCCAGGAGTACCGGAAGAACATGACCGCCTACCAGTTGGCGGTGCAGCAGTACTTCCCGGAAGGTACGCAGATGACCCGGCCCAAGGGCGGCTTCATCCTCTGGGTCAGCCTGCCGGCCAAGGTCAACACCAAGGAACTCCACGTGCGGGCCCTGGAGCAGGGCATCAGCATCGCCCCGGGGCTGATCTTCAGCAACACCGAGCAGTTCAACAACTGCCTGCGGCTGACCTGCGGGATTCCCTGGAACCGCGAGGCGGAGCGGGCGATCATGACCCTCGGCATGCTTGCCGGGCAGCTTTGCCAGGAAGGCCTTATCGCCGCCTGAGCGCGAGGCGCTCCCCTGGCTGAGGGGCGCCCCGCGACAGTCCGCGAAGAATTTTCCCGGGGATTAACCCGAATCCACCGACAGCTTCGTCTCAGCGGGTATCTCCGCTGCACGACGAGGTCGTCTCGATGTTTTTCCCGGCTTCCATCCGGACCGGCACTTTCGCCGAACTGTCCGACGCTGGAAAATGTCTACCGATAGCCGCTCCGGCCGCGCTTCTGGCGACGGCCCGGGCGTTTCGTGGCGACGCCGATGCGTGCCGCGAAGGATGTGGCCGATGAGCCTGCTCTCGGTCGCCTTTGACACAGGACAGGAGTCGACCAGCGGCATGCATGCCTCCACCAGCGCCACGACGGCCGCCGGCAGCGACGAAACGCTGCTGGCGCGTTACCGCAAGGGCGACAGCGCGGCCTTCGAGGTGCTCTACCAGCGCCATCGGCAAGGTCTCTACCGTTTTCTCTGCGGCCTGGCCGGACAGACCGAACTGGCCGACGAGATCTACCAGGAAACCTGGCTCAGCCTGATCCGCAGCGAGAGCCAGCCGCAGGGCCGGGCGAGCTTCCGCACCTGGCTCTACCAGATCGCCCGCAACCGCCTGATCGATCATTGGCGCAAGCATGGCCAGCGCCAGCCGTTGCAGGACAGCTACGACGAACAGTTGCACGCGCAACCCGACCAGGGCGCCGGCCCCGAGCAGCAGCTCAGCCTGAGCCGCGACGGCGAGCGCTTGCAGAGCGCGCTGGAGACCCTGCCCGAGGAACAGCGCGAGGTATTCCTGATGCGCGCCCACGGCGAACTGGAACTGGCCGAGATCGCCACGCTCACCCAGTCGCCGCTGGAGACGGTGAAGAGCCGTTTCCGCTACGCGGTGCAGAAGCTGCGCCGGCTGCTGGCCGAGGAGGTGGCGGTATGAACCCACAGAAGCATTCCGCGAGCGTCGCCGAAGAGCAGATGCTGGCGCATTTCCGCGCCCACGCGCCGCAGCAGCCGGCGCCGGCGCTGGACCAGGCGATCCTCGCCGCCGCGCGACGCCAGGCGGCGCATGTCGAACCCGCCCGGTCCTGGTGGCGGCGCTGGCTGGAAGCCTCCCGCAGGCCGCGTTGGCAGGCGGCTTTCGCCAGCCTGCTGGGCGTGGCGCTGGTGCTGGGGCTGGTCAGCCACAACGTGCTGGACGACGCCGAGCGCCAGGCCCGCCCCGAAGTGGCGTTCAGCGATGTGCCCCTGCGCGACGGAGTCGCCGGGGCCGCTGCGGCGAAGCGGGCCATGCGCGCGCCGGCGGCGCCGGCTCCGCTGTCCGGCGAGATGTCGGAGCCCCCGGCCTTGCTGGCCAGCTACGCATCGTCCGGGGAGGCGCCGCAACTGATGGCCGAGGCCGCGCCGCCGGCTCCGGCTGCCCTGGCCGACCGACCGCCGGCCCAGGCCGCGCAGCAGGCGAAGGTCCAGGCGGCGCTGGCCGGCGACTTCGTCGCCCAGGCCAGGGGCAAGGCGGTTGCGGTGAAGCCGGAGGTGCTCGACGAGGCGCTCGGGGCGGTCCTTGCCCTGCGTGAGCAGGGCAAGACGGAGCAGGCCGCGACCCAGTTGGCCGAGCTGCAGAAACGTTTCCCCGGAGAGAACCTGGTGGAACGACTGGAACGCCTCGCGACGATAGCCGCGAGCGCCAGGAAACGGCCGTGACGACCATGGCCCGCGACGCGGCGGCGGCGTCGCGGGCTGACATCAAGCGGTTACCCGCGCATGACAGGTTAGACATGGGGCGAACAACAGAGAGAGTGCCAGGATGACGATAGTGACCCCTTGCCTTGGTTGCAGTCTGCCGTCAGCATTGCCGCAATTGGCCATACCTGCGTGACTATGAAACGTCTTTGCCGAATTTGCGTCGTTGTTCTTTTCGGTTGCTTCCTGGCGGCCTGCGATGACGGCTCCAAGGCACCGGAAAAGAAAGCCCCGGAAGCACCGCCGCAGGAGCAGCGCGCCCCTGCCAAGCCAGTGAAGCCTGCACGAGCGGAGCCAGCGCCTGCCGTGCCTGCCGCGCCGAAAACAGCTTCGAAGAAGGTCGCGCCAGCCGCGGAGCAGGTTGCCGAACCCAAGCCGCCGGCCAAGCCGAAGCCTGCGGCTGCGCCGCCGAAGCCGGCCAGCAGGCCGGTCGCCAAGGACAAGCCGGCGCCGGCGAAGCGCGCTTCCACCGCTCGTCTCGACCCCGAGGTACGCAAGCCGCTGCCGAGCGCCAAGCTGGACCTGCGCCTGCCGAAGGAACTGGTGCAGAAGATGGCGCCGCCCGGCACGGAAGAGACCCATAAGCCCAAGCCGCTGTTGCCGCCGATGTTCGAGGAAAAGGACGACAGCGACTTCCGCCTCAACGGCCAGTTGCTCTATCGCGACCGCGAACTGGGCGTGTCGCGGCCCCTGGAAGGGGCCGAGTTGCAGTTCGAGTTCCGCCAGTAGGCCGCCACGGTGCTCAGAAGCGGTAGCGCTGCTCCTGCAACGCCTGGTACAGCTCCGCGTCCAGCGGCTGGTAGCCGGCGCTGCCGGGCAACCTGACGAAGAGTTTGTCGCTGACCCGCGCGGGATCGTAGGCGTCGCGCTTGAGGTCGGTCTTCTTGTACTTGAAGGTGCCGGTGGTCTCGACTTCGCGCAGCAGGCGCAGGAACACCGGTGTGGCATAGGCCGGCAACTCGCGGTCGAGGTGCGCGGCGAGAGCGTCGCGGTCCAGTTCGACGCCATCGGCCAGGCGCAGCGCGGCCATCCCGCAGCGGCCGTTGGTGCCGGGAATCTCCACGCCGTAGACCACCGCATCCTCGACCCCGTCGAAGGCGCCGAGGGCGTTTTCCACCTCGGTGGTGGAAACGTTCTCGCCCTTCCAGCGGAAGGTGTCGCCGAGACGGTCGACGAACTGGGTGTGCTTGAAACCGATGTCGCGCATCAGGTCGCCGGTGTTGAACCAGGCGTCGCCCTTCTTGAACACGTCGCGGAGGATCACCGCTTCGCTCTTGGCCGGATCGGTGTAGCCGTCGAACGGCCACTTCGCACTGATCTCGCTGATCAGCAGGCCGACCTCGCCCTTGCCGACCTTCTCCATGAAGCCCTTGGCGTCGCGCACCGGATGGTCGTTCTCCAGGTCGTAGCGGACGATGGCGTAGGTGGCTGGGGAGAAGCCCACCGTATTGTCGAAATTGAATACATTGGTGAAGCCGATGTTGCCTTCGCTGGAAGCGTAGAACTCGGTGATCCGCTGGATCTCGAAGCGTTGCTTGAACTCGGCCCAGATCGACGGGCGCAGGCCGTTGCCGATCATGCAGGTCAGGCTATTGCCGCGTTCCTCGGCGCACGGTGGCTGGTTCAGCAGGTAGCGGCAGAGCTCGCCGATGTAGCCGAAGCAGGTCGCCCGGTAGTGTTGCACGTCCTTCCAGAAACCGCTGGCGGAGAACTTGCGGCGCAGGGCCATGGCCGCGCCGCCGGCGAGCGCCGCGCTCCAGCAGACGGTCACGGCGTTGTTGTGGTAGCAGGGCAGGGTTAGGTAGAGCACGTCGTCGCGGCCCAGGCCCAGACCGGAATGGCCGAAGCCGCCGTAGGCCTTGATCCACTTGCCGTGGCTCATGATCGAGGCTTTCGGCAGGCCGGTGGTGCCGGAGGTGTAGATGTAGAAGCAGGAGTCCTTGAGCCGCACCCTGCCGGTGTCCTCGAGGTTCTCCGAGGTCTGTCCCTGGGCCAGGCGCATCAGGTTGCGCCAGCCCATCGGCGGCGAGCCGGGATCGCCGAGGGTGTCGCCGTCGTCGACCCAGTAGCAATGGCCGGCGTTGCCGAGCACCTCCTGGCGGACTTCCTCGAACACCTCGCGCAACTCTTCGCCGACCACGAAGTGGCCGGGCTTCACCAGGTTCAGGCTGTGCACCAGGACCTTGCCGCGCTGGGTGGTGTTGACCAGTGCGCCGATGGCGCCGAGCTTGGCCAGGGCGGCGAGGATCGCCAGCAGCTCGACGCGGTTTTCCAGCATCACCGCGACCACGCTGCCGTGGCCTACGCCCTCGGCCTTGAAGGCGCGCGCCAGGCGATTGGCCCAGCCGTTGAACAGGGCGTAGCTGATCCGCCGCTGGCCGTCGAGCACCGCCGGGTTGTCCGGGTACAGGCGTGCCGCGCGCTCCAGCGCCCAGCCCAGGGACAGGCTCTTCTCGCGGTTACGGATCGCGGTGTAGTACAGGCCGCGCAGCATGCGCGGCACGCGGCCGAAGGTGGCAGGCAGGCGGGCAACGAAACGGTTGAAAGTGATCAGGTCGGCGTGGGTCATGGCTCTCGCGCTTGTCGTTGTTGTGCGGGGCGTAGGACGCTCCCGCGACTCTAGACCGCAGCCGCCGCCTCGGCTATGACCGTTGCGCGGTCGCCCCGGGGCACTTCGGCAAATAGCCCGGAAGCCCGCCGCAGAGCGCCGCGCGCCTTTCGTCGGAGACCTCAGTCGAGGAACAGGTCGGGCACCAGCGCGCCACCCTCCGGGTCGTAGCGGTACTGCTCGAAATCGCTCTGGCCGCGCTCGCGCAGCAATTCCTCGTCGACCAGCAGGCGCCCGCTGAGGCTGCGCCCCTCGCTGGTGAGAATGGCGTGCGCGGCGTCGGCCATGATCGCCGGGGTGCGCGCGCGGCGGAAGGCGTCACGGCTGCCCAGCTCGAACTCGATGGCGGCGGTGGCGATCATGGTCTTCGGCCACAGCGCGTTGACGCTGATGGCGTATTTCCCGAACTCCTCGTGCATCCCCAGGGTAAGCATGCTCATGCCGTACTTGGTGACCGTGTAGGGGCCGTGCTGGGCGAACCACCTGCCGGCCAGGTTGATCGGCGGCGACAGGCTGAGGATGTGGCCGTTGGCGCTCCTGCGCAGGTAGGGCAGGGCGGCCTGGCTGCAGACCAGCACCGCGCGGGTGTTGATCTGGTA
The DNA here is from genome assembly GCF_056782835.1 of Pseudomonas sp. 20-5. NCBI lineage: Bacteria > Pseudomonadati > Pseudomonadota > Gammaproteobacteria > Pseudomonadales > Pseudomonadaceae > Pseudomonas > Pseudomonas sp. 20-5. The sequence goes on from NZ_CM165584.1 coordinate 2,250,593, forward strand.
CATCAGGTCGAAGCGCTTGGGCTCCAGCTTCTCCACCCCGACCAGGCGGATCGCCCCGGCGTTGTTGACCAGCGCGTCGATCCCGCCGAAGCGTTCGGCGGCGCGGGCCATGGCCGCCGCCACGGCCTGCTCGTCGCGCACGTCGAGTTGCAGCGGCAGGGCCTGGCCGCCGGCGGCCTCGACCTCGGCGGCGACGCTGAAGATGGTGCCTTCCAGCTTCGGATGCGGCTCGGCGCTCTTCGCCGCGATCACCAGGTTGGCGCCATCGCGCGCGGCGCGCAGGGCTATCTCCCGGCCGATGCCGCGGCTGGCGCCGGTGATGAACAGGGTCTTGCCGTGCAGTGACATGGGCGTCTCCGTTTTCTTGTCGTTGTCGTTGCGGATGAGCGGCGGGGTGTCTCAGGCGTCGGCTTCCACCTCGACCAGCACCTGCCGGTTGCGCACCTGCTCGCCACGGCCGACCTGGACGCGGCGGACCACGCCGTCGACTCCGGCCTTCAGCGGGTGTTCCATCTTCATTGCCTCCAGCACCAGCAGCAGTTGGCCCTTGCCGACCCGTTCGCCCTCGCCGACCAGCACCTCGACGATGGCGCCGTCCATCGGCGCCTTGAGCGTGCCGGAACTGGCGCCGACCTGGGCGCTGGCGCCGGCGTGGGTGACGTCGAGCAGTTCGAGGTTGCCGCCGTGGCCGTATAGCCAGAGGCGCCCGCCGTCCAGGTGGTAGGCGTGGCGGCGGCGAATGCCGTCGAGTTCGGCGCTGGCCCAGCGTCCGTCGCAGTCGAGCAGGCGCACGGCGATCTCGCGTCGCTCCAGGCGCGCCAGCAGTCGCGGCCGGCGACCGCTTTCGAGGACGTCCAGGCCGATCTCCAGGCGCTGTTCGGCGTGCTTCAGGACGATCTTCCACGGTGCCCCGGCGGCGCTGCGCCAGCCGGCCAGGCCGGGCTGGTGCGCACTGGCCTCGGCGCCGGCCTGGTAGAGCAGGGCGGCGGCCAGGGCCAGTTCCTCGGCGCCCGGCTGGCGCGGTTGCAGGCTGGGGTCTTCGGCGAAGCGTTCGCCGATGAAGGCGGTGGTCGCCTCGCCGGCGGCGAAGTCCGGATGCGCCAGGAGGTTGGCGAGGAACCGCTGGTTGCCGTCGACCCCCAGCAGCACGCAGCGCTCCAGCGCGCGGATCAGCTTGCGCCGGGCTTCGTCGCGGGTCGCCCCGTAGGCGATCAGCTTGGCCAGCATCGGGTCGTAGAAGGGCGTCACCGCCTGCCCCTCGACCAGGCCATGGTCGATGCGTACGCCGGGCAGCAGTTCCGGGTCCCAGCGCAGCACCGTGCCGGTCTGCGGCAGGAAGCCGCGACCGGCGTCCTCGGCGTAGAGGCGGACCTCGATGGCATGCCCGCGCAGTTCCACCTGTTCCTGCCGCAGCGGCAGCGGATGGCCCTCGGCGACGCGGATCTGCCAGGCCACCAGGTCCTGGCCGGTGACCAGTTCGGTGACCGGGTGTTCGACCTGCAGGCGGGTATTCATCTCCAGGAAGTAGAAGCGGCCATCCTCGCCGAGAAGAAACTCGACGGTGCCGGCGCCCACGTAGTTGACCGAAGCCGCGGCCTTCACCGCCGCCTCGCCCATGGCGCGACGCAGGTCGGCATCGAGCACCGGGCAGGGAGCTTCCTCGATGACCTTCTGGTGGCGGCGCTGCACCGAGCAGTCGCGTTCGCCGAGGTAGAGCAGGTTGCCGTGGCGGTCGCCGAACACCTGGATCTCCACATGGCGCGGGCGCAGCACGGCCTTCTCCAGGATCAGTTCGGCGCTGCCGAAGGCGCCCAGCGCTTCCGAGCGTGCGGTGCGCAACTGGTCCAGCAGTTGGTCGGGTTCCTCCACCAGGCGCATGCCGCGGCCGCCGCCGCCGGCGCTGGCCTTGATCATCAGTGGGTAGCCGATGCGTTCGGCCTCGCGCCGCAGGGTCGCGTCGTCCTGTTCGGCGCCTTCGTAGCCGGGGATGCACGGCACCCCGGCGGCGAGCATGGCGATCTTCGACAGGCGCTTGCTGCCCATCAGGTGGATGGCTTCCGCATCCGGGCCGATGAAGACGATCCCGGCGGCTTCGCAGGCACGGGCGAATTCGGCGTTCTCGGAGAGGAAGCCGTAGCCGGGGTGGATCGCCTCGGCGCCGCTGCGACGGGCGGCGTCGAGGATCGCCTCGAGGTTCAGGTAGGACTGCGCCACCGCTGCCGGGCCGATGCACACGGCCTCGTCGGCCAGTTGCACATGGCGGGCGTCGGCGTCCGCCTCGCTGTACACGGCAACGCTGCGGTAGCCCAGTTCATGGGCGGTGCGCAGCACCCGGCAGGCGATTTCACCGCGGTTGGCGACGAGGATCTTGTTGAAGCTGGGCATGTCGTTCGGCTCCTGGAGGCTGTTGCCCTGTTTCGCGGTCGTGGCTCACTGGGCCCAGACCGGCTTGCGTTTCTGTACGAAGGCCAGGGTGCCTTCACTGCCTTCGGCGCCGCCCACCGCTTCGGCGAACTGTCGCGCCGCATCGTCCAGCAGGGCGCCGAGTTCGCCGCTTTCGCTGGCCAGCAGCAGGGCCTTGGTGGCGGCGTTGGCGTTCGGCGCGCAGCGGCGCAGTTGCTCGAGGGTTTCCTCCAGGCGCTGTTCGAGGGCATCGGCGTCGGCCTCGCAGAAATGCACCAGGCCCAGGCGCAGCGCCTCGCGGCCGTCGAAGCGGGCGGCGGTGAGGGCCAGGCGGCGGGCCTGGGTCAGGCCGATGCGGCGGACCACGAAAGGCGCGATCTGCGCCGGGAGAATGCCGAGGCTGGTTTCCGGCAGGCCGAACTGCGCATCGGCGGCGGCGATCGCTACGTCCGACACGCAGGCCAGGCCGAAACCGCCGCCGAGCACCGCGCCTTCCACCAGCGCCACCAGCAGTTGCGGGGCGGCCTGGGCTTCCTCCAGCAGGCTGCCGAAGGCGCGGTTCAGCGTGCGGTAGGCTTCCGCCCCGGCGGCGCGGGCACCGGCCATGTCCTTGATGTCGCCGCCGGCGCAGAAGTGCCCGCCGGCGCCGCGCAGCACCAGCGCCCGCACGCTACGGTCGTCGCGCACGGCGGCGAGCACCGCGCGCAGTTCGCCGACCATCGCCAGGCTCATGGCGTTGCGGCTTTGCGGGCGGTTCAGGGTGATCCGCAGGACGCCCTCGATGGGTTCCAGCAGCAGGGTCTCGCAATGCGGCAGGCTCATGCCGGTTTCCTCCTGGAACGTCAGCCTTTCTTCTTGCCCGGCAGGATGCCCATCAGCTTGCAGATGATGCCGAGCATGATCTCGTCGGCACCGCCGCCGATGGATACCAGGCGGGTGTCGCGGTAGGCGCGGGAGACCGGGTTGTCCCACATGAAGCCCATGCCGCCCCAGTACTGCAGGCAGGCGTCGCTGACCTCGCGGCCGAGGCGGCCGGCCTTCAGCTTGGCCATGGAAGCCAGGCGCGTCACGTCCCTGCCTTTCACGTACAGCTCGGTGGCCTGGTAGACCAGGGCGCGCAGCGCCTCGACCTCGGTCATCATCTCGGCCATGCGGAAGTGGATGACCTGGTTGTCGATCAGCGGCTGGCCGAAGGTCCTGCGCTCCTTGCAATACTCGATGGTGACGTCGATGCAGTGCTCCAGGCCCTTGATCATGTTGGCCGCGCCGAACAGCCGTTCTTCCTGGAACTGCAGCATCTGCATCATGAAGCCGGCGCCCTCCGCGCCGATGCGGTTGCGCTGCGGTACGCGGACGTTATCGAAGAACACCTGGGCGGTCTCCGAACTGCGCATGCCGAGCTTGTCCAGGTGCGGACTGAGGGTAATGCCCGGGGTCTTCATCGGGACCACGATCAGCGACTTGTTGACGTGCGGCTTGTCGTCGGAGGTATTGGCGAGCAGGCACATGAAGTCGGCCGACGGCGAGTTGGTGATCCACATCTTGCTGCCGTTGATCACATAGTCGTCGCCGTCCTTGCGCGCGGTGGTCTTCAGGCCGGCGACGTCGGAGCCGGCGCCGACCTCGGAGACGCCGATGCAGCCGACCATCTCGCCGGCGATGGCCGGGCGGAGGAACTCCTCGCGCAACTCGTCGGAACCGAAGCGGGCCAGGGCCGGGGTGCACATGTCGGTCTGCACGCCGATGGCCATCGGGATGCCGCCGCAGGTGATGCTGCCGAATTCCTCGGCGGCGACGATCGAGTAGCTGTAGTCCAGGCCCATGCCGCCGAACTTCTCCGGCTTGGAGATGCCCAGCAGGCCGAGTTCGCCGGCCTTGCGGAAGATCTCGTGGATCGGGAAGCGGCCGTCCTTTTCCCACTGGTCGACGTTGGGGTTGATTTCCCGCTCGACGAAGCTGCGAACGGTGCGGCGGAGTTCCTCGTGTTCCTGGGTGAAGATCATGGGTTGTCTTTCCTCCTGGGCATCATTGTTTTCCGGCAGGATCCGCTTGCTCTCTCCCAACCCTCTTCCTTCAGGGAGAGCGGGGAGAGGGGCTGTCGCCGGCTCGCCTGTTGCAGTCAGAACCTCGCGACCCCGAAGCTGTTGCCCTTCAGCGGCCGCGCCTCGGCTTCCGCGCAGATATCCAGCAGGTAGCCGAGCAGCCTGCGGCTGTCGCGCGGGTCGACCAGGCCGTCGTCCCACAGGCTGGCGGTGCCGTAGAGCGCGGTGGACTGGCTGTCGAGCTTCTGCGCGGTGACGGTTTCCAGCATCTCGAGCATCTTCGGATCGGCTTCCTTGCCTTCCTTGGCGTGTTTCTCCTCGGTGACGATGCGCAGCACCTTGCCGGCCTGGGCACCGCCCATCACCGCGGTGCGACTGTTCGGCCAGGCGAAGATGAAGCGCGGGTCGAGGCCGCGTCCGCACATCGCGTAGTTGCCGGCGCCGTAGGAGCCGCCGACCACCAGGGTCAGCTTGGGCACGCGGGCGTTGGCCACCGCCTGGATCATCTTCGAGCCGTGCTTGATCACGCCCTGGCGCTCCGACTCGGTGCCGACCATGAAGCCGGTGGTGTTGTGCAGGAACAGCAGCGGCGTGTTGCTCTGTTCGCAGAGCTGGATGAACTGCGCCGCCTTGGCCGCGCCCTGCGGGGTGATCGGTCCGTTGTTGCCGATCAGGCCGCAGGCGTGGCCCTCGATGCGCAGGTGGCCGCAGACGGTCTGGCCGTCGAACTCGTTCTTGAAGTCGAGGAACTCGGAGCCGTCGGCGATGCGCGCGACGATCTCGCGGACGTCGTAGGGCTTCTTCGGGTCGGCCGGAACCACCCCGAGCAGCTCCTCCACCGGGTACAGCGGTTCACGCCAGGAACGCGCCGGGCGCGCCGGCAGTTGTGCGTTCCACGGCAACATGCCGACGATCTCGCGGGCCAGGCGCACGCCGTCGGCGTCGTTTTCCGCCAGGTATTCCGCGGTGCCGGCGACCTGCGCGTGCAGTTCGGCTCCGCCGAGCTCCTCGTCGCTGGCGATCTCGCCGGTGGCGGCCTTGAGCAACGGCGGCCCGGCGAGGAACATCTTGGCCTTGCCGCGCACCACCACCACGTAGTCCGACAGCCCCGGCTGGTAGGCACCGCCGGCGGTGCTGGAACCATGCACCACGGTGACCTGGGGAATGCCCATGGCGGAGATCCGCGCCTGGTTGGCGAAGCCGCGCGCACCTTCGACGAAGATCTCCGCCGCGTAGTTGAGGTTGGCGCCACCGCTTTCGGTGAGGGTCACCACCGGCAGCTTGTTCTCCATGGCGATCTGCTGCAGGCGCAGGGTCTTCTTCAGCCCGGTCGGGGAGATGGTGCCGCCCTTGATCGCGCTGTTGCTGGCACTGACCAGGCAGCGCACCCCGGCGATGTAGCCGATCCCGGCGATGATCCCGCCGCCGGCCTGGGTGCCGTCCTTGTCGTCGTGCAGCTTGTAGCCGGCCAGCGAGGACAGTTCGAGGAACGGCGCGCCCGGGTCGAGCAGCAGCGCCAGGCGTTCGCGCGGCAGCAGCTGGCCGCGTTTCTCGAACTTCGGCCTGGCCTCGGCGGCCTTGTCCAGGACCTTCTGCTCCAACTCGCGGAAGCCGGCCACGGCGGCGAGCATGGCCTCGCGGTTGCGGGCGAAGTCCTCGCCGTTGACGTCGAGTTCCGACTGGATCGCGGGCATGTCAGTCCTCCTGGTCCTTCAGTACGTCGGGCAGGTAGGCGCGGTGGAAGCCGTTGTACGCGCGGCTCTGTCCCGGCTTGCCCTTGAATAGCGGGAAGGCGCGGCTGCCCTGGCTGGCGGCGCCGTCGATGCGGATCGTGTTGCCGCTGACGAAGGCGGCGCCGGGGGAGAGCAGGAAGACGATGGCGGCGGCGACTTCCGACTCGCTGCCGATGCGCTTGAGCGGCACGTGCTCGCGCAGGGTCGGGATCACCGCCTTGAACGCGCCTTCGTAGGTATCCATGCCGCTGGACGCGATCCAGCCCGGCGCCACCGCGTTGACCCGCACGCCGGCATGGCCCCACTCGACGGCGGCGGTCCTGGTGAAATTCTCCATGCCGGAGCGTGCGGCGCCGGAGTGACCCATGCCGGGCATGCCGCCCCACATGTCGGCGAGCATGTTGACGATGCTGCCGCCGGTCTTGCTCATCGACTGGTTGAACACTTCGCGGGCGACCAGGAAGCCGCCGACCAGGTTGGTGCGGAGCACGGTCTCGAAGCCCTTCTGGCTGATCGAGGCGAGGGGCGAGGGATACTGGCCGCCGGCGTTGTTGACGAGGTGATGGATGGTCCCGCGTTCGGCCAGGATATTCGCCACCAGCGTCTTCACCGCTTCCTCCTCGCGGATGTCGCAGGCGTGCCAGCTGACGCTGCCGCCGTCCTCGACGATCTCGCCGGCGGTCTTCTCCAGCTTTTCCGCCTTGCGTCCGACCAGCACCACGTGGGCGCCGAGGGCCGCCAGCTCGTGGGCGGTGCAGCGGCCGATGCCGCTGCCGCCGCCGGTGACGATGATGGTCTGGCCGTCGAACAGGCCAGGTCGGAAGATCGAGTCGTAGCTCATTGTTCTGGTGACTCCGATGAATCCCGTAGAGGGGCAGCGGAACGCCGCATTCGCCGTTCCTGGTTGTGGTTATCTGCCTTGCGTTTCCAGCGCGTCGGCGAGCGCCTGCGGCACCGCCACCGGGAACTCCAGCAACTGCTGGGCAAAGGCCTTGCCCTGCGGGTCGATGCGCAGGCTGGCGACGCCGCCGCCGCCGAGGGCGTTCTCCAGCAGGAAGTTCAGGCTGTGGCTGCCCGGCAGGTACCAGCGGCCGACCCGGCCGGTCTGCGGGTCGAGCACATGCTGCATCCAGTCCACCACGGCGCCTTCCTCCAGCGCCTCGGCGATCCACGGCAGGTACTCCGGGCGCCGCGCCATGACCCCGATGTTGCTGTGGTTGCCTTTGTCGCCGGAGCGCGCCACCGCTAGCTTCACCAGCGGCACGCTGGCGCTGGCGGGCTGCTCCGGGCGTGGCGGCTGGCGCGCCTCGGCCAATCGTGCCGGGTCGAAGGCTTCGAGGACCGGCAGTTCCAGCGGATGGCGCTGGCCGTCGATCTCTACGCTCAACGCGCATTGCGCCTTGTCGATCAGGAAAGAGAACAGGCGGATCACCGGATACACCGTCGGCCGGCCGCCGACGATGCCGGTCAGGCCGGGCGCCATCCCGGTGGCGGCCTGGGCGATCTCGCGGGAGAACAGCACCAGGGCTTCCTTGCGCGGATGCCGGACGGCCAGCTTGACCACCACTTCGCGGCTGTCCTGCCGTCGCCCATGGGGACCATAGGTGGCTTCGCTGCCGAGCAGTTCGACATTGACCTCGCGGTAGGGCTCCCAGCCGCGCTCGGCGAAGATTTCCTCGGTCCTGGCGATGATCGCCTGGCTGACCCGCTCGGCCTTCTTCAGCGCATCGATGCCGGCGATCAGGCAACTGGCGGTGCAGCGGAAACCGTCCGGATAGGTGGCGCTGACCTTGTACCGGTCGGTGGGCGGCAGGCCGCGCGCGCCTTCCACCGCGACCCGGTCGGGTCCGACCTGGCGCAGGCGCACCTCGGTGAAGTCGCAGACCACGTCGGGCAGCAGGTAGGCGCGTGGGTCGCCGATCTCGTAGAGCATCTGTTCGCCGACGCTCAGTTCGCTGACCAGGCCACCGGTGCCGGGCGCCTTGGTCACCACGAAGCGCCCGTCGGCCTCGACCTCGACGATGGGGAAACCGATGTGCTCATAGTCCGGCACCTGCTCCCAGTCGGTGAAATTGCCGCCGGTGCATTGCGCGCCGCATTCGACGATGTGCCCGGCGAGGGCTGCCTGGGCCAGTCGGTCGTAGTCGTCCCAGGCCCAGCCGAACTCGTGCACCAGGGCGGCGCTGACCACCGCGCTGTCGACCACCCGGCCGGTGATCACGATATCCGCGCCCAGGCGCAGGGCCTCGACGATGCCCGGCGCGCCGAGGTAGGCGTTGAGCGAGACGCACATCGGCGGGAAAGGCGCGTCGCTGAACATCTCGCGGATGCCGGCCTTGGCCAGTTCGGCCTGGCGCGCTTGCAGGTTGTCGCCATGGAGCACGGCGATCTTCAGCTGCACCCCGGCCTTCTCGCAGGCCGCGGCGAGGGCGGCGGCACAGGCCTGCGGATTGATCCCGCCAGCGTTGCTGATGACGCGGATCTTCTTCTCGGCGATCTCGCCCAGCAGTGGTGCGAGGACCTCGACGAAGTCGGTGGCGTAGCCGGCGTCCGGCTGTTTCAGGCGGGCGCCGGCCATGATCGACATGGTGATCTCGGCCAGGTAGTCGAACACCAGGTAGTCCAGCGGCGCGCCGCGCACCAGCTGCGCGGCCGCGGTGCAGGTGTCGCCCCAGAAGGCCGAGGCGCAGCCGATGCGTACGGTCTTTTGCATTGTTCTTGACCCGTGACGGCGGAAGTGTGGGGCGACATTACCAAGCAAGCGCTTGGTTGAGAAGAGGGCGGAAACAAATCCCTTCGCGGCTGTTACCCAAGCGCTTGCTCGGTCGTCTTCGCAGGCATACATTTCATGAATGCCGACAAGCACTTGCGGGGCAATCCCGAGGCCGGTCGGCAAATACGGAGCGGCCGGGCGCGCGGATGAGCGGCACCGAGCCGCCGACGATCCGGAAAAGGGGTACTCAGCGTTGGACGATCAGAAAGCCCGGGAAGTGATGCTGGAGCTGGTGGCTACCGGACAGCTCACCGATCCGGAAAGCGCCCGCGGCAAGCTGCTGCAGACCGCCGCCCACCTGTTCCGCAGCAAAGGCTACGAACGCACCACGGTGCGCGACCTGGCCAGCGCGGTGGGCATCCAGTCGGGCAGCATCTTCCATCACTTCAAGAGCAAGGACGAGATCCTGCGCTCGGTGATGGAAGAGACCATCCTCTACAACACCGCGCTGATGCGCGCCGCCCTGGCCGACGCCGAGGACCTGCGCGAGCGGGTGCTGGGACTGATCCGCTGCGAGCTGCAATCGATCATGGGCGGTACCGGCGAGGCGATGGCGGTGCTGGTCTACGAGTGGCGCTCGCTGTCCGCCGAAGGCCAGGCGTACATCCTCGGCCTGCGCGACATCTACGAGCAGATGTGGCTGGACGTGCTGGGGGAGGCGCGGCTGGCCGGCTACTGCCAGGGCGATCCGTTCATCCTGCGGCGCTTCCTCACCGGCGCGCTGTCCTGGACCACCACCTGGTTCCGTCCGGAAGGACCGATGAGTCTCGACCAGCTCGCCGAGGAGGCCCTGGCGCTGGTGATCAAGGACGCCTGATCACTCGGAGATCAGGCGGAACGGGTAGCTCAGCAGGAGGAAGTGCAGGGTGTTGATCGAGGCGTGCAGCAGCACCGCCAGCGACAGCCGCCCGCTGAAGTGCAGGACCATGCCGTAGCCCAGCCCGGCGATCCCGGCCAGTAGCGCATACACCGGGTTCACCAGCAGGTGCAGCGCGGCGTAGGCGAGGGTCGCGACGATGATTCCCGGCCAGGCGCCGAACCAGCGGATCAACTGGCTTTGCAGCAGGCCGCGGAAGAAAGCCTCCTCGGCCAGCGAGACCACCCCGACGTTCAGTACCAGCCACCACCAGAAGGCATCCGGCCACTTCGGCTGCCAGCTCGCGGCATTGGTCATGATCGACAGCAGCGGCACCACGAAGAAGGTCAGGCAGAAGGCCAGCGCGGTGATATCCAGCGACACCAGCGGCTGCTTCGGCCGGCGTAGCCACCAGGCGAGCAGGGTAAGGGCGACCAGGGCCTTGTCCCAGGGCAGCCAGATCATCTGGATCGGCGGGCTGGCGCTGGCAAGGTCCCAGGGGAACAGGCGCAGGGGAATGAAGCCGGGCAGGTAGTGGATGGCGATCAGGGCGCTGGCGGCGAGGCTCACCGGCCACCAGAGCAGGGTCGGCAGCCAGCGCTCGGCGTAGGTCACCCAGATGATGTAGAGCAGGACGATGACCGCCGTCAGCAGCGCGATGTGCCCGGTGAAGAAGCCCCCGAGCAGGAACAGAATGGGTAGAAGCGGTATCAGACGCCCGAGCATGCAGCCTCCCGTTTAAAGGAGGGATTCTAAAGGCATTTCGACCCGCGGATGGGAAAAGCGCAAGGAACGAACCTTCTGCCAGAGGGAAACACACGGGGAACGAACCCCAGGTTGCGCAGGAAAAACCACGCGCGGCCCGCATGACTCCGCCCCGCGAGCCTTCGCCTCGCCGGTTTTTCGCCCGCCGGGGTTTTCCTACGAGACCTAGTGACCCGCCGGCAGGCCAATAGGTTCAGCGGTCCTTCGCCTCCTGCGCGTCCAGCTCGGCGTTGCGTTCATGGATGCGTTTGAGCTGTTCCTCGCTCAACGGCAGCTTCTTCGCCGAGTCGCGCAGCAGCAGGAGTCCGCCGACGATGGAGCCCAGGGCGAGGACGATGATCAACCAGGCGTACCAGGGCATGTTGTTCTCCCTCATCGATATGAATGTTCACCATACGCCGGGTTTGCCTTTCTGTCAGACAACGCTCCGGCGCGAGGCCCTGTGGTTGAGACTCCCGGCGGCGCTCGGAAGTTGCGGGCGGAGAAAGCGCTGAGCCTGGCCGGCGTGATGCCTGTCACATGTTGGCAATCTGACATTGCTTAACTGGCGGGTATCCCTTCATTGCCCCGTCCGGGCCTGCCAGCGAGAGGTTGCCGATGTCTCCGAGCGCGTTGTCCCGTCTGTTGCGCCCGGTGGAACCCCTGACTCCGGCGATGAGCATCAGCGACGTCGCCGACCGCCTGCTGATGCCGGAGCACCGTGCCTTCCTCTCGCTGCCGGTGGTCGACGACGAGCGCCGGGTCCTCGGCCTGGTCAGCCGCTACACCCTCCAGGACATCTTCATGCAGCGTTTCGGCCGCGACCTCTGGGGCCGCCATCCGGTGCGCGACGTCATGAACCGGGCGCCCCTCAGCGTCTCCCTCGGCGCCAGCCTGGAGGAGGCGGCGCAGCAGGTCACCGGTCGCCTGCAGTATCCGATCACCGAGGACTTCGCCCTGGTCGACGAAGAGGGCCGCTACCGTGGCCTGGGCACCGTACTCGACCTGCTGAAGGCCATGGAGGCGCGCATCGCCCAGCGCAACCGGGTGCTGCGCAAAGCGCTGGTGGACCTCAAGGAGTCCCAGGCGCAACTGGTGCAGTCGGAAAAGATGGCTTCGCTCGGGCAGATGGTGGCCGGGGTCGCACACGAGCTGAACACGCCGCTCGGCTACGTCGGCAACAACCTGGCGCTGCTGGAGGAGCTGAGCGATCCCTTGTTGCGCCTGGCCGATGCCCAGGCGGCGCTGGTCGACTGCCTGGGCGACCCGCAGTGCGACGAAGCGCGCCTGGCGCAGGCGCTGCAGGCGGCCGACGCGGTGCGCCGCGAAGCCGCCGTCGAACAGTTGCGCGAGGACCTGCGGCAATTGTTCGTCGATACCCGCTACGGCCTCGGCCAGATCGGCGAGCTGGTTTCCGGGCTCAAGGACTTCGCCCGCCTGGACCGCGCCTTCAGCGAGGAGGTCGACCTCAACGACTGCGTGCGCAACGCCGTGCTGATCGCCCGCACCGCCATCAAGGACAAGGCCGAGATCAGCAGCCAGCTCGGCGAGCTGCCGCTTATCGCCTGCGCGCCGTCGCAGATCAACCAGGTGCTGCTGAACCTGCTGACCAACGCCGCGCAGGCCATGGAGCGTTTCGGCCGCATCCTGCTGAAGAGCTGGGCCGACGAGCGCCAGGTGTTCCTCTCCGTGCAGGACAACGGCAAGGGCATGCCCGCCGAGGTCCTCGGCCGGATCTTCGACCCGTTCTTCACCACCAAGCCGGTGGGGCAGGGCACCGGGCTCGGCCTGTCGATCAGCTACAAGATCATTCAGCAACATGGCGGGACCATCCGCGTGGCCTCCGAACCGGGCCGCGGAACCCGCTTCCTCATCAGCCTGCCGCGAGAGCAGGCCCGCGAACTGAAACGGAGCGCCTGACATGAGCCCATCTCCCGTCCGCATTCTCTTCGTCGATGACGAGGAGCGCATCCTGCGCAGCCTGGCCATGCAGTTCCGCCGCCATTACGAGGTGCTCACCGAGAGCGACCCGCGGCGCGCCCTGGAGCGCCTGAAGACGGAACGGATACAGGTGCTGGTCAGCGACCAGCGCATGCCGCAGATGAGCGGCGCCGAACTGCTGGCGCAGGCTCGCGAGCGCTATCCGGAGACCCTGCGGATTCTCCTCACCGGCTATTCCGACCTCGATGCCGCCGTCGACGCGCTCAACGACGGTGGCATCTTCCGCTACCTGACCAAGCCCTGGAATCCCCAGGAAATGGCCTTCACCCTGCGCCAGGCGGCGGAGATCGCCAGCCGCCAGGGCCTGCCGGCGCCGCCCGCGGCCACGCTGGCGGCGCCGCTGAGCGTGCTGCTGCTCGACGACGACCCGGAAACCCTGGACTGCGTCGGGGCCTTCTGCCATGCCGGCGGGCATCGCCTGCTGCGCGCGCGCAACCTGGCCGAGGCGCTGGTGTGGCTGAACACCGAACCGGTGGAGGTGCTGGTCAGCGACCTGAAGCTGGCCGGGGAGCATACCGCGCCGCTGCTGAAATCCCTGGCCCAGGCCCATCCGCGCCTGCTCAGCCTGGTGGTTACGCCGTTCCGCGACACCCAGGCCCTGCTCGAACTGATCAACCAGGCGCAGATATTCCGCTACCTGCCCAAGCCGATCCGCAGGGGATTGTTCGAGAAAGGCCTGAAGGCGGCCGCCGAGCAGGCCTTGCTGTGGCGCGGGCGAAGCCTGCCGGAGGTCGACCGGCTGGCCGAGGTGCCGCGCGACGAGCGCGAGAAGGAACGGGTCGGCAGCCTGCTCGGCATGCTCGGCCGCCTGCGCGAGCGGCTGACGGCCTGAACGCCGGCCTAGCCGGCGTCGCAACCGGCGGCCTTGGCCTGGCGGCTTTCCACCAGGCGTGCGCGGAGGACGTCGTAGCTCCAGTTGAAGGCCATGGTGTAGGGCAGGAAGAACAGGATCAGGCCCATGTCGAGGAGGAACGCCTCGACCAGTCCGATCGACAGCCACCAGGCGGCCAGCGGTACCAGCACCACGATCAGACCCAGCTCGAAAAGCATCGCATGCAGCACCCGGACCTGCAGGGTGCGCTGGAAGCCCATGCGCCGCTGGGCGCGGTCGAAGAGGCTGTTGAAGAGCATGTTCCAGAGCATCGCCACGGTGGAGAACATCAGCGTCAGCGCACCCATGTGCGCCAGGGGCTTGTTCATCACCAGCGACAGCACCGGCGCGGTGAGGAGGACGGCCAGGCCCTCGAAGGCCAGGGCGTGGAAGATCCGCTCCTTGAGAGTCTTGTCGAGGGCGGTGTGGGTGTGGGTCATGGCGAACGCTCCCGGTTCGTCGTTAAAGTCGGGCTGTATTGTCATCGGTCTTTGGGATAGGGTTAAGTTGGATACCATCGGAAAAACCGATATGCATTTGTCGCCCGAATCCCTCGAGGCCTTCGTCCAGGCCGTTTCCCTCGGCTCCTTCAGCGCCGCCGCGCGCAAGCTGGGCAAGAGCCAGTCGACCGTCAGCGAGGCCATTGCCCGGCTGGAGATCGACCTCGGCCTGGAACTCTTCGATCGCAGTGGCCGCCAGCCGCAACTGACCGAGGCCGGGCGCACCCTGCTGGGACGGGTCGAGGAGGTCCTCGGCGCATCCGACCGCCTGCGCCGGGTCGCCGCGCTGCTCGCCGGCGGCTCGGAACCACGGGTGACCCTGGCGCTATCCGACACCTACCATTCGGCGCGCTACGAGGCGCGCCTGGCCGAACTGGACGAGCGTTACCCTGAGCTGGAGTTCGAATGCCTGATCGCCGAGGACCAGGACGTGATCGCCCAGGTCAGCCGCGGCCGCGCCACCCTCGGCCTGCTCGCCGCGCAGCCGCACTACCCGCCGGAGCTGGGCGTGGCGGCGGTCGCCGAGCGTGCCGAGTTCGGCCTGTTCGCCGCCGTCGACCATCCGCTGGCGGGCCTGGAGCGGGTCAGCGAGCGTGACCTTTCCGAATGGCGTCTGCTGCGCCTGAACACCTATAGCGAGACCGGCGCGGCGATCAACGACGGCCTGCCGTCCAGCGGCGGGCGCTGCTGGTCGGCGCCCAACTACCTGTTGCTGCTGGAAATGGCCACCCACGGCTTCGGTTGGGCCGAGCTGCCGCGCTGGCTGGTCAGCGGCTACGCCAACGGACGGCTGAAGGAGTTGCCGGTGTCCGGCTGGCCGCGCAGCCAGGCGGTGGACGTGGTCTGGTCGCGGCAGCGGCCGTTGGGACCGGCGGCCAACTGGTTGCTGGACCGCTTGCTGGATCGCGACCTGCCTATCTAGGGAGGGCCGGCTGAGCCCCGGTTCAGCCGGCGAAGCCGCCGGCGGCGAGGAAGGCGAGTTCCTCGGCGCTGGACGGGCGACCGAGGATCGGATTGCGATGGGGAAAGCGCCCGAAGCGGCGGATGATCTCGCGATGCTCACGAGCGTGGGCGAGGAAGGGCTGGCCGAGTCCGTGGTTCAGCGCTACCGAGCGATCCTGGTCGGCAAGGTTCTCGGCATGGGCGAACGGCAGGTAGAAGAACAGCCGCAGCGCGTCCCCGACCTGGCGGTCGAGGCCTTGTCCCAGAGCCCGCTCCGCCCAGCGCCGCGCTTGGGCGTCGCTGGCGTACATGCGCGGGGTTCCACGGAAGGCGTTGCGCGGGTACTGGTCGAGCAGCAACAGCAGGCCGAGATGGTCCTCGGCTTCATCGGCAGCCGGGCGCAGCGCGTCGGCGCAGGCAAGCTCGTAGAGGTGGGCGAAGCGCTCGCGGAAGCGCCGGTCGAAATCGGCGTTCCTGGCGAACCAGAGGGTAGGGCCGGCATCGCGCCAGAAACCGACCACTTCCGGCAGCGGGGACGCGCTGGGAGGAAGCAAAAGCGCTGCATGGGGCATCTGCGGATCCAGGAAGTAGAGTAGGGACTCCAGGCTATTGGTCCGGGTTCTTTGGATAAACGTAGGTGGCATGGATAGACTGTCCAGCCATCCCGAATAGAGAGAAGGGGCCTGCCCATGGATCGTCTGGACAGCATGCGCGTGTTCCTGCGCGTTGCCGAAACCGGCAGCTTCACCAAGGCCGCGGACCTGCTGGACATGCCGCGGGCGACGGTCTCGGCGGCGGTCCAGCAGCTCGAAGCGCAACTCGGCAGCCGGCTGCTGCATCGCACCACCCGGCAGGTCCAGCTGACCCACGACGGCAGCGTGGTGCTGGAGCGTTGCCGCCACCTGCTGGAAGACATGGAGGAGCTGGAGAGCCTGTTCCACGACGGCAGCCGCGCCAGCGGCCGGCTCAAGGTCGACGTGCCGAGCCGGGTGGCGCGACTGCTGATCGCCCCGGCGCTGCCGGAATTCTTCCGCCAGCATCCGGACATCGAACTGGAACTGGGCTCCAGCGACCGTTCGGTGGACCTGGTGCAGGAGGGCGTCGACTGCGTCCTGCGGGTCGGCCAGTTGGGCAACAGCAGCCTGGTGGCGCGACGCCTCGGCGAGATGCAACTGATCAATTGCGCCAGTCCCGCCTACCTGGAAGAGCATGGCGAGCCACGGACGCCAGCCGACCTCGACCGGCACTGGGCGGTCAACTATGCCTCGCCCAGCAGCGGCCGGGTGTTGCCCTGGGAGTACCGCGAGGATGGGCGCACCCTGACCCGCGCGTTGCGCAGCCGGGTCACGGTGAACAACGCGGAAAGCTACATCGCCTGCTGCCTGTCCGGACTGGGCCTGATCCAGATCCCTGCCTACGACGTGCGCGAGCACCTCCAACGCGGCGAGCTGCGCGAGGTGCTGCCGCAGTGGCGGGCCGAAGCGATGCCGGCGTACGCCCTGTATCCGCACCGGCGGCATCTGTCGCGGCGGGTCAGGGCATTCGTCGACTGGCTGGAGCAACTGCTCCGCGCCCGCCTCTAGTCCACGACGTTCATCTCCCCGGCGCGTTCCGGGCTACGGCAAACGGCCGGATTCTGCGACAATGCGCGCCGTTTTCGATTCGCCGCGAGAGAGCCCATGTCCGCCTGCCAGTCCCCCATCATCGTCGCCCTGGATTTCCCCTCCCGTGAGGCCGCCCTGGCGCTGGCCGATCAGCTGGACCCGAAACTGTGCCGGGTGAAGGTCGGCAAGGAACTCTTCACCAGTTGTGCCGCGGGTATAGTCGAGACCTTGCGTGGCAAGGGCTTCGAGGTGTTCCTCGACCTGAAATTCCACGACATCCCGAACACCACGGCGATGGCGGTGAAGGCCGCCGCCGAGATGGGCGTGTGGATGGTCAACGTGCACTGCTCCGGCGGCCTGCGCATGATGGCCGCCTGCCGCGAGACGCTGGAGGCCTTCAGCGGGCCCAGGCCGTTGCTCATCGGCGTGACCGTGCTGACCAGCATGGAGCGCGAGGACCTGGCGGGCATCGGCCTCGACATCGAGCCCCAGGAGCAGGTGTTGCGCCTCGCCGCCCTGGCGCAGAAGGCCGGCATGGACGGCCTGGTCTGCTCGGCCCAGGAAGCGCCGGCGCTGAAGGCCGCCCATCCGGGCCTGCAACTGGTCACGCCGGGCATCCGCCCGGCCGGCAGCGCCCAGGACGACCAGCGGCGCATCCTCACCCCGCGCCAGGCCCTGGACGCCGGCTCCGATTACCTGGTGATCGGCCGGCCGATCAGCCAGGCCGCCGACCCGGCCAAGGCGCTGGCGGCGATCGTCGCCGAACTGGGCTGAGGCGGCTTCCCCCACGCCTGCCGACGGCGACCGTCGCGCGCCGTGTCGAGCCGGACTGGCGCAGGCATCATCCGCGCCTGTCCCTCCCCAGCGTCTAGGCTTGTAGCGGGCACTCCGGCAAGTACCGGTGGCAACGGTTTCACAGTTTCGTGAGGAAAAATTGCAAGTGCCTTGCCGGCTGGCCCCAGGCCAGTAGGATCGCTGTTTTCCCCGGAAACGCGAGGTCGGGATGCTGAACACCCTGGAAGCCTGCCTGAAGGCGGTCGATGAGATTCTCCTGGGCAAGGACCGCCAGGTGCGCCTGGCCCTGGCCTGCCTGCTGGCCCGTGGGCACCTGTTGATCGAAGACCTGCCGGGGATGGGCAAGACCACCCTCAGCCATGCCCTGGCGCGGGTGCTCGGGCTCAGTTTCCAGCGCATCCAGTTCACCTCGGACCTGCTGCCGGGCGATATCCTCGGTACCTCGGTGTTCGACAAGGACAGCGGGCAATTCGTCTTCCATCCCGGGCCGATCTTCGCCGAACTGGTGCTTGCCGACGAGATCAATCGCGCCACGCCGAAAAGCCAGAGCGCCTTGCTCGAGGCGATGGAAGAAGGCCAGGTGACCATCGAGGGCGCCACCCGGCCCTTGCCGGAACCGTTCTTCGTCATCGCCACGCAGAACCCGGCCAGCCAGGGCGGCACCTTCTCCCTGCCGGAATCGCAGCTGGATCGCTTCCTGATGCGCCTGTCGCTGGGCTACCCCGGACGCGCGGCGGAACGCTCGCTGTTGCTCGGCGAAGCCCGGCGCGATCTGCTGCCGCGCCTGGAGCCCTTGCTCGACCACGCGGCGCTGGCCGCTTTCCAGGCCGAAGTGCCGAAGGTCCGCGCCAGCGATGCGCTGGTGGACTACGTGCTGCGCCTGGTCGAAGCGACCCGCACGCAGCCGGCCTTCGCCCTCGGCCTGTCGCCGCGCGGTAGCCTGGCGTTGCTCGCCGCGGCGCGTGCCTGGGCGCTGCTGGCGGGACGCGACTATGTGATTCCGGAAGACGTCCAGGCGGTGTTGCCGGCGGTCGCCGGGCATCGCCTGCGCGACCAGGCGGACCCCACCGGGCACGGTGGCGGCGCGCTGGTGCAATGGCTGCTGCGCGAAGTCCCGGCGCTCTGATGCGCCTGCGCAACTGGCCGCGCTGGCAGCGCTGGCTGAACCGGCGGATACCGCCGGCGAGCAGCGTCGAGCTGAACCAGCGCCGCGTATTCATCCTGCCGACCCGCCAGGGCGGCGCTTTCGGCCTGGCGCTGCTGGTGATGCTGCTGGCGGCGATCAACTACCAGAACAGCCTGGCCTACGGGTTGACCTTCCTGCTGCTGTCCCTGGGCGTGGTGACCATCCTCCATACCTATCGCAACCTTGCCGGCCTGCGCCTCACCGCGTTGGGAGCGGACCCGGTGTTCGCCGGCGAGCGCGCCGGTTTCCGGGTGCGCCTGGAAAGCCCGCGGCGGGCGCGCCAGGCCATCGCCGTCGGCTGGCCGGAGCGGCCGCTGGAATACGCCGACCTGGCAGGCGACGCGGCTGCCGAGGTGCTGCTGTTCCACCCGACCGAGCGACGCGGCTGGCTGCGGCCGGGGCGCCTGCGGGTGGAGAGTCGCTTTCCCCTCGGCCTGCTGGTGGCCTGGAGCTGGGTCGACCTGCGCCAGCAGGCGCTGGTCTACCCTCGGCCGCAGGCCGGCGAGCCGTTCCTCGCGCCGGGCGCGGAGGATGCCGAGGACCAGGGGCGCGCGCTGGCGAGCGCGGGCGTCGACGACTACCAGGGACTGCGCGCCTACCAGCCGGGCGACTCGCGGCGGCGCCTGCACTGGAAGGCGTTTTCCCGTGGCCAGGGGCTGCTGGTGAAGGACTTCGCCGCGCTCGGTGGGGAAGACTTGTGGCTGGAATTCGAGCGCCTCGGCGGGGATCTCGAAAGTCGCCTGGGCCGCTTGTGCCATGCAGTCCTGGAGCTCTCCGCGCGGCAGCAGCCCTATGGCCTGGCGCTGCCCGGCACACGCCTGCAACCGGCCAGCGGCGAGGCCCAGCGCGAGGCCTGCCTGCGTGCGCTAGCGTTGTTCGGAGCGGCGCGATGAACGCGATTCCGCGGGTCGCGCTGGTCTGGCTGTTGGTGGCGCAGGTACTGGTGATCCTGCCGCACCTGGCCTACATGCCGCTGTGGATCGCGGCCATGTGGCTCGGTTGCGCGGCCTGGCGGGTGCAGGTCTTCCGCATGCGTGCCGGCTATCCGCGCGCCTGGGTCAAGCTGGCCCTGGCGCTGCTCGCCGGGGCCGGGGTCTGGTTGTCGCGCGGCAGCCTGGTGGGCCTGGACGCGGGGGCGGTGCTGCTGATCGCCGCGTTCATCCTCAAGCTGGTGGAAATGAAGACCCGCCGCGATGCGCTGGTACTGGTGTTCCTCGGTTTCTTCGCAGTGGTGGTGGGCTACCTGTTCGACGACGGTTTCCTCGCCGCGCTGTACAGCCTGCTGCCGGTGACCGCGTTGCTGGCGGCGCTGATCGGCTTGCAGCAGAGCGCTTTCGCCAGCCGGCCCTGGCCGACCCTGCGGCTGGCCGGCGGGCTGTTGCTGCAGGCGCTGCCGCTGATGCTCCTGCTGTTCCTGTTCTTCCCCCGCCTGGGGCCGCTGTGGTCGTTGCCGATGCCCGGCAACAAGGGGGTCACCGGACTCTCGGAGAGCATGGCGCCAGGGGATATCGCCGAGCTTGGGCGCTCCGCCGAACTGGCGTTCCGGGTCCGCTTCGAGGGCGCACCGCCGCCGCGCGAGCAGCTCTACTGGCGCGCCTTGACCATGGAGCGTTTCGACGGACGACGTTGGGCTCAGGCGCCGCAATGGCCGGGCGAGGATGCTCTGCACTGGCAGAAGCGTGGCCCCGAGCTGCGCTACGACGTGATCATGCAGCCCAGTTCGCAGCCCTGGCTGTTCGCCCTCGACGTGGCGCAGACCGACCAGACCGACACGCGCCTGATGAGCGATTTCCACCTGCAGCGGCGGCAGCCGGTCGAGCAACGTCTGTTCTACCGAGTCAGTTCCTGGCCACAGGCGCTGCGCGAGTCCAGCATCGATCCGCGCACGCGCTGGCGCAACCTGCAGTTGCCGATGCACGGCAATCCGCGCGCGCGAGCGCTGGCCGACGAGTTGCGCCAGGCCCATGCGCAACCGCAGGCGCTGGTCGCGGCCCTGTTGCAGCGCTTCAACCACGAGCCCTTCGCCTACACCCTGAAACCGCCAGCGACCGGCGCCGACGGGGTGGACGATTTCCTGTTCGACACGCGCAGCGGCTTCTGCGCGCATTACGCCGGGGCGATGGCTTTCGTCCTGCGCGCCGCGGGCATTCCTGCGCGAGTGGTGGCCGGTTACCAGGGCGGCGAGCTGAATCCGGCGGGCAACTACCTGCTGGTGCATCAGTTCGACGCCCACGCCTGGGTCGAGTATTGGCAGCCGGAGCAGGGCTGGCTGAGCGTCGACCCGACCTACCAGGTGGCGCCCGAACGGATCGAACAGGGGCTGGAGCAGGCCCTGGCCGGGGACAGCGAGTACCTCGCCGACGCGCCGCTGTCGCCGTTGCGCTACCGTGGCCTGCCCTGGCTCAACGACATGCGTCTGGCCTGGGACAGCCTGAACTACGGCTGGCAACGCTGGGTCCTGGCCTACCAGGGTGAGCAGCAGGGCGCCTTCCTGCAGCGCTGGTTCGGCGGGCTCGATCCGACCCGACTGGGCCTGTTGCTCGGTGCCGCGGCGATATTGTCGGTCGGTCTGCTCGCGCTGTTCCTGCTCAAGCCCTGGCAAGGCCGTGACGATCTGCGCAGCCGCCAACTGCGCCGCTTCGAACGCCTGCTGGAGATGCATGGCCTGCGCCGTTCCCCCGGCGAAGGGCTACGCTCCTACGGCGAGCGCGCCGCCCGCGTCCTGCCGGCGCAGGCGCCAGCCATCGCGGCCTTCGTCGGCGCGTTCGAAGCGCAACGCTATGGACACGGCGGTGCCGATGATCCAGGGTTGCGTCTGCGCGCATTGCGCCGGGCGCTGCCCTGGCGCCTGGTGCGCGCGCCCACGCGGGATGGCCGGGGAGAGGAGCAGGCATGACGGGGTTCATCGATGAACTGCTGGCCGAGGTGATCGGCCAGCAGGTGGCGTTGATGTCGGCGGTCGCCCGCCTGGAGGCGCGCACGGATGGCGAGGCACTGCACGACCTGCGCATCGCCCTGCGCCGTCTGCGCAGCCTGCTGCGGCCGATCCGCGGAGTCCCCGGCGTCGAGGAGCTGGAGCATGCCGCCGCCGAGGTCGGGCGGCTCAGCGGGCCGATCCGCGACCTGGAGGTGCTGCTGCCGGCGCTCGCCGCCGAAGGGCTGCGGGATGCGCTGGCGGTGCGCCGGCCGGTGCTGGAGTCCGGCTACGTGGCGGTTCTCGCCAGCCAGCCGCTGCACCGCCTGCAGCTTTGCCTGGACGTCTGGCCGGCCCTGTTGCGTACGGCCCAGCGGCATGCCGTGCTGGATGGCCTGCACGGCCGGGTGCGCAAGCGCCTGCGCCGGCAATGGAAGACCCTGCGCGCCGAGCTGGCGGACACCACCTACGAGCACTGGCACCCGCTACGGCTACGGATCAAGCGCGTGCGCTACGGGCTGGAGGCCTATCCGCACGATTGCAGCATTCCCGGCTCGCTGCTGGCGCCGCTCAAGGCGGCCCAGTCGGCGCTGGGCGATTGGCACGACCTCGAACAGTGGCTGTTGCGATGCCAGCGCGAGCCGGACCTGGCGCCCGTGCGCGAGGTCTGGACGGCACGCTTCGAACTGGCCCGGGAGCGTGCCGGACGGGCCCTGTCGACATTGCAGCAGGCGCTTGCCGGGCACTGAGGCCGCCGGTATTCCGATCGGCTTTTTCCCAAGGATCGCCTCGCCTAAGATGGGCCCTCGAATCCCCTCGCGAGGCACACATGAATTTTTCCGAATTGATCCAGGCGGTCCGCCGCGACCCTTCCTCGGTGGTAGTACCGGCCAGTTGGGGCCAGGGCCGCGCCACCTTCGGTGGCCTGGTGGTGGCGTTGGCCTACGAGGCCATGCTTGCGGTGGTCGAGGCGGGGCGTCCGTTGCGCTCCATCGGCGTCAGCTTCGTCGGACCGCTGGCCCCCGAGCAGCCGGCGAGCTTCAGCGCCCGGTTGTTGCGCGAGGGCAAGGCGGTGAGCCAGGTACAGGTCGAGGTCCGTCAGGGCGAGCAGGTGGTGACGCTGGTCCAGGCCAGTTTCGGCGTCGCCCGCGCGTCGGCGGTGGCGGTGGAAGCGTTGCCGGCGGCCGGGATGAAGGGCCCCGAAGAGAGCCAGGAGCTGCCCTATATCCGTAACGTGACCCCGGAGTTCACTCGCTACATCGCCATGCGCTGGGCAGTGGGCGGCCTGCCGTTCTCTTCGAACAAGTCGCGCCAGATGGGCGGCTGGATGCGTTTCCGCGACGAACCCGAGGGAGAGCCCATGGAGGTTTCCCACCTGCTGGCGCTGCTCGACTCCTGGCCGCCGGCGCTGTTGCCGCACCTGGGCACCCCGGCGATGGCCAGCTCGCTGACCTGGACCGCCGAGTTCCTCCAGCCGCTGCCGCAGCAGGGCAGCGGCGACTGGTGCCGTTACCTGGCGGAGATCGAGGAGGCGCGCGACGGCTACGGCCACGTGGCGGCGCGGATGTGGAGCGCCGACGGCCAGTTGCTGGCGATCAGCCGGCAGATGGTCACGGTGTTCGGCTGAGGCGCATGTCAGGCGGGCGCGTACTCGGTGCGGTTGCGCCCGCCGCTCTTGGCCTGGTAGAGCGCGCTGTCGGCGCGCACCAGCAGGCTTTCCAGGTCGTCCCCGGCGTCCCTGCGCAGGGCGACGCCGATGCTCACGGTCATCCGCAGCGGTTCGCCGTCGGGATTGTTCACCCGTAGCGCCTCGACGCCGGCGCGCAGCCGTTCGGCGACGTCCAGCGCCTGGTCCAGGCTGACCTCTGGAAGCAGCGCGGCGAATTCCTCGCCGCCCAGGCGACCGAGCAGGTCCACCTCGCGCAGGCCCTGGCGCAGGGTCTCGGCGACACGTTGCAGGGCGCGGTCGCCGGTCAGGTGGCCGTGGCTGTCGTTGATGTTCTTGAAGTGGTCGATGTCCAGCATCAGCGCCACGCAGGGGTGGCGGAAGCGTTCGGCGGCCTTGAGCATGAGTTCCGCCTGGTGCAGGAACGAGTGGCGGTTGTGCAGGCCGGTCAGGGTATCGGTGCTGGCCAGCAGGCGCAGTTCCTGCTCCATGGCCTTGCGCCGGCTGATGTCGTAGCACCAGATCAGGGTCGCCGGCTCGCCGTCGATTTCCAGGTGGCGCGCGCAGATCACCGCCCAGCAAGGCGTTTCCCCGCATAGCTGGGCTTCCCAGCCATCCACCTGGCCGCGCGCCTCCAGGGCGTTCTGCAGGCGGCTGTATTCGCTGGTGCTGGCGAACAGCCGGGGCAGGTTGAAGTCGTCCTGGGCCTGGCAACCCAGGCGCTTGAGCAGGCGTGGGCTGACGTAATGGATGCTGGCGCCGCAGGCGCTGAGCAGGACCACGTCGCTCGGGCTGGCCTCGAGGATGAAATGCAGCAGCGCCTTGCCTTCGCTGAGCTGGCGGGTGCGCTCGCCGACGCGTTTCTCCAGGGTGGCGTTAAGCTCGATCAGATGCCCGGCCAGTTGCTGTGCGCGTTTGAAGTCGGTGACCAGGCGCAGCACCAGCAGGGCACCGCCGGCACCGATCCCGAGCAGGGCCCAGAACAACGCGTAGAACGCCCGGTGCAGGCGCTTGCGGTCGACGTCCAACTGGTTGGTCAGGGCGATGTTGCTGGCGACGACGATCTGGTGGGTCGGTTCGAGCAAGGGCGGAACCTGCTGGACGATCTCCGCGGCCAGGCGGCGCGCGGCGACGGGATCGCCCCAGGGGGCCTGGTTCGACCAGCGATCGCTGAGCTCGATCAGGCGTTGCAGGGTGGCCTGTACCTCCGGACGCGGTTCGGCGAGATGCCTGAACAACGACTGGCGGCGCAGCGGCGCGATCAGGCTGGCGAGGACTTCGAGACGGATCGCCAGGTCGTCGGCTTGGCCTTCGCCGCTCTCGGTGTGCCGCGCGGCGTCCAGCGTGCGATCCAGTTCGGCGCGCAGCGAGTAGGTCTGCCACAGCTCGTTGTGCAGGTTCGGCTGGGCCAGTTGCTGGGCCTGGCGCACCGCCAGCCACAGCGCAGCCCCGGCGATCAGCGCCATGAGCAGCACCAGGCCGAGCAACAGCCCCATGATCTGGCGTTGCCGGCGCAGCTTTGTCGGATCGAGCAGCGGCACAGTCATGTCCGTTACTTACTCAAGAGTGATGGAGCTGACCTGCCAGACGGTACGGTTGTAGTAGACCTGGTTTCTCAACTCAGGATAGCGGGCCATCGGGTAGATGATGAAAAGCGGTCCGCGTTCGCGGATCGCCATGTAGGCGCCGTTGCGGCGATAGGCGAGGATGGGCTGGTAGCTGTCGAGGTCGCTGTACGGGATGATCGCCGAGTAGTCGTTCAGCGCCAGCACGCGCAGGCGCGTGGGCGGCGCCAGGTCCAGGTGGCGCAGCAACAGGCTGAGGCGCACGCCTTGCCAGCGGGCGTTGGCCTCGCCGGGGAGCTGGGCTTCCAGGGTCTCGCTGGGCAGGGCTTCGAGGTCGGACAGGGTCAGCCGTACGGGAGCGTCGCCGGACCGCTGCAGGGTGACGATCGGACGTCCGCCCAGCGGCACGGGCTCCGCGGCCTGGGCAAGAGGCAGCCCCAGGCAACAGAGAAAGACGATTAATTGACGCGTTGACGGCATGTTGTCGGTCCACGACAGGATTCCGTCGATTATATCGGCAGCGTCGCGCTAAAACTGAAGGGCTGTGCAAAATCCCGGACGAACTGTCACTTATGCCGTTCGCGCCAAGCCCGCCACCAGGCGCCGCTGAGGACGAAACGGGGGAAGGTGACGAACTGCTCGACGAGCAGGCGACTGACAGCGTCGCGCCGATCGCTGAATGGCTCGGGTGCCTGTTCCTCCAGCGCGTGTCCCTTGGCCTGGATCGCCAGGCCGGCGCCGATTCCGATGACACCGAGTACCACCTGCAGTAGGTCCAGGCCGAACAGGCCGCCGAGCAGCAGGATCGCAGCGACGATGAACAGCGGCACGGCGATCAGGTGCAGGACCAGGTCGGTCGGGTTGCGGTGGTTGGCGGCATAGCCGCGCCATTGCCAGGCGAGCAGGTTGGGATGACGTTTGCCCATGTTCTCGGTACTCCGTGACGGCGACCCGCGGGGCGGGTCGTTGCATGTCGTCGAGTCTAGGCGGGGTGCGGCAGCGCGGCGAATGATTCCTGCCTATCCGGGCGATAGGCAGGTGCGCCTGCGGATCAGAGGCGTAGCTGGCCGATGGCGCGGGTCAGATCGCCCGCCAGGTCGACCAGTTGCTGACTGGTGGCCGCCGACTCGACGGTCTGCTGCACGGTGAGTTCGGTGACGTCGCGGATGCCCACCACCGAACGGGTCATCTCTTCCGCGACCTGGCTCTGCTGTTCGGCGGCGACGGCGATCTGCGTGTTGCTTTCACGCATCTGCGCCACCGCGTTGGCGATCGCCGCCAGCGCCTCGCCGGCGTCGCCGGCCTGGCTGACGCAACCGTCGGCCTTGAGCGAGCTTTCCTGCATGAACTCCACGGCGTCGCGGGTGCCCGACTGCAAGGCGAGGATCATCTGGGTGATCTCGTCGGTGGAGTCCTGCACGCGACGGGCGAGGTTGCGCACCTCATCGGCCACCACGGCGAAGCCGCGGCCCATTTCCCCGGCCCGCGCGGCCTCGATGGCGGCGTTGAGGGCAAGCAGGTTGGTCTGTTCGGCGATGCCGTGGATCACGTTGACCACGCCGCTGATCTTCTGGCTGTCTTCGGCCAGCTTCTGGATCATCTCGGCGGTGTCCTGGACGCCCTGGGACAACCCGGCGATCGACGCGCTGACCCGGCTCACCGCCTGCTGGCCGGCGCCGGCCAGGCGGTCGGCTTCCTGCGACTGGTCACGGGTATCGGCGGCGTGCTGGGCGATATGGAAGACCGTGGTGGACATTTCGTTGATCGCGGTGGCGGTCTGGTCGGTCTCGCTCTGCTGGCCGAGCATGCCCTGGCGTACCTGGCCCATGCTGCGGGCCAGCGCCTGGGCGCCTTCGTCGAGCTTGGTAGCGGCCGCGGCGACGGTGCCGACGATGCGCTGGTAGCCGGCCTGCATGGCGTTGAAGGCGCTGGCCATCTGGCCGACTTCGTCGCGTCCCTGCAGCGGTACGCGAGCGGACAGGTCGCCGCTCTTTTCGACGTGCAGCATCACGTCCTTGAGGGTATGCAGGTGGGTGAGGATGAAGCGGATCAGCAGTTGCGAGGCCGCCAGCAGCGCCAGCATCAGCACCAGCACGGCGACGGCGTAGGCGCCGGCCCGGTCGGCGAAGACCTGCCACAGGTCGCTGGCCGGGGCAAGCACGGCGAAGCGCTGGCCGGAGCCGGTCTGGCCGACCCAGGCGCCGAGCAGCGGGGTATCGCCCTGGCGCGCGCCGGACAACTCGATCCAACCCTGCCCCTTGCCCAGCGCCTGGGCAGCGGTGCCGCCCAGGCTCGCGGCCTGTTCCAGCGGCAGCAGGTTGCTGCGGGCGGGCAGGGCGCTGCCGGCCGGCCAGCTCTGAACCAGCTCGCCCTCGGCGGCGGCGGCGCGCTGGGCGGAAGCGTTGCGCCCGGCGGCTTCCTGCTGCATGGCGAACAACACCAGCAGCAGGGTGGTGAAGAAGGCCACCGCGTTGACGGCCCAGAACTTGTATTTCAGTGGAATGTCGCTGATCCAGGTGCCCATAGGGGGATTTCTTCTTATCGGCAAGCTAATGGCAAGGCGCCATTATCTTGAAAGCTGAGTAAGGGGCAATCGTTGATGCGGGTCAACGAGACCGTTCGTCAGCTTAGCGGCCGATCCGCCGGGAGCTTGAGGGCGATCTCAGTCGATCGTCGGCAGGCCGAAGAACGCCCGCGCCGCGGCGCTGGTGTGAGCGGCCAGGCGCTCCGCGCTCTCGCCGCGATGGCGGGCCACGCAGGCGAGCACCTCGACCAGGTAGGCCGGCTCGTTGCGCCCGTTCTTCGGCTTCGGCCGCAGGCTGCGCGGCAGCAGGTAGGGCGCGTCGCTTTCCAGCATGAGACGGCCGACCGGGATCTCGCCTACCAGATCATGCAGGTGGGTACCGCGGCGCTCGTCGTTGATCCAGCCGGTGATGCCGATGTGCAGGTCGAGGTCGAGGTAGCCATACAGCGCCCGGCGCTCGCCGGTGAAACAGTGTACGACGGCGGCCGGCAGGCGATCGCGGAAGTCGCGCAGGATCGCCAGCAGGCGCTCGCTGGCGTCGCGTTCGTGGAGGAACACCGGACGCTGTAGCTCGACGGCCAGTGCCAGTTGTTCCTCCAGGGCCTTTTCCTGGGCCGGACGGGGAGAGAAGTCGCGATTGAAGTCGAGACCGCATTCGCCCACCGCGCGTACCCGCTGGTCGTCGAACAGGGCGCGCAGGCCGCGAGCGGTGTCGGCGTTCCAGTGGCTGGCCTCGTGGGGGTGGACGCCGGCGGTGGTAAACAGCCGGCCGCCCTCGTCGAGTTCGCCGCAGAGCTGCAGCGCCTGTTCGCTGTCGGCCAGGCTGGTGCCGGTGATCACCATCTGCACCACCCCGGCGGCGCGCGCGCGGGCGAGCAGTGCTTCACGTTCCGGGGCGAAGCTGGCGTGGGTCAGATTGACGCCGATATCGATGAGTTGCATGGTGCCTTCCTGGAATTCGCAGCGAGGCGGCGCCCCCTCGATCGCGCCGGACCCGCCGGGGGATGGGTGGCAAACCGCTTGTAGAACAATCCGTTATAATCGCAGATCGGGTTCTTCGGCGCCCGGATTATCTACCCAATGCCTCCGTTTGCAGCCGCTGTCGGAGAGGAACTTGCCAAGACTGCCATGCTCTGATTGATCCGGTCCCCCGGAGAGGGACATCGAGCCTGGCCTCTGGAGACCTGGATGACGCGTCTGTTGCTGCTTTCGCTTTGCCTGCTGGTGCTCGCACCCTTGCCGGCGGCTGCGCGCATCACCGGCCAGCCGGACAACTGGCACAGGGAACAGCCGGAGACCCGCGACCTGGCGAGCATCCGCCGCGCTGGCGTGCTCAAGGTGCTGGTCAACCAGAGCCGCAACAGCTCGGGTGAGGTGAAGGGCGAGCCGATCGGCGTCGAGTACCGTCGCCTGCGCGCCTTCGAGCAATACCTCAACAGCCGCTCGCCGTCCGCGCGGAACCTCACCCTCAAGCTCATACCCAAGCCCAAGGACCAGTTGCTTGCCGCCCTGCAGCGTGGCGAAGGCGACCTGGTCGCCCCCGGCGAACTGCTGCCGGCGCACGACGGCCTGCAGGTCAGCCCGAGCGCGCCGGTGCGCGCCGATGTGCCGCTGGTGCTGGTGGCGCGCAAGGGCAACCGGCGCTACACGCGCCTGGAGCAGTTGTCCGGGCGGACCATCCCGCTGCCGGCCGGCAGCGCCGCCGAGGGCGCCATCGAACTGGTCAACCAGCGCCTGGCGCAACGCCGCATGGCACCGATCCGGATCGAAAAGCTGGACGCTTCCCTGGCCGTCGAGGATGTGATGGAAATGGTCCAGGCAGGCATCCTCGGCTTCACCGTGGTCGAGCAGCCCATCGCCGAACGCTGGGCCAAGGTGCTGCCGAAGCTGCGCGTCGACCGCCACCTGGTGCTGGACAATCGCGCCGACATGGCCTGGTACGTGCGCCGCGATGCCAGCACCCTGCGCGCGACCATCGACCGCTTCCTCGCCGACTACCGCGCGCCGGCCGACCAGGACGTGGCTTTCCAGCGCGTCTACCGGCGCGCCTACAAGGTCCGCAACCCCCTCGGCGCGGCGGACCGCAAGCGCCTGGAGGCGGTCCGTCCACTGCTGCAGCGCTACGCGCAGCAGAGCAGCATGGACTGGCTGGCGCTGGCGGCGGTGGCCTACAAGGAGTCGCACCTGAACCCGAAGGCGCGCGGTTCCGGCGGCGCCAGCGGGCTGATGCAGATCACCCCGGCGGCGGCGCGCAGCGTCGGGGTCGGCAATGTGCACGACAAGGACAGCAACGTGCTGGCCGCCAGTCGCTACCTGACCAAGATCCGCAAGCAGTTCTTCTCCAGCAAGCACCTCGACGAACGCGAGCGCCTGGCGTTCACCCTGGCGGCCTACAACATGGGCCCGGAGCGGGTGCAGAACCTGCGCACCCAGGCGCGTCGCCGGGGGCTCGATCCGAATCGCTGGTTCTTTCAGGTCGAGCGGGTGGCTGCGGAAGAGATAGGCATGGGTGTGGTGAGTTATGTCAGCAGCGTCAACAAGTACTACCTTGCATATGAGCGCGAACGGGTTCGCCTGGAGCCCGGGGTGCGTGCGAAGACGGCGACGGCTCAAAAATAATCTATAAATTCGATATTGATAACGCGTTTTTTACGGTTTTAATATCGAATTATCTTGCCTATAGTGTGCCCATCTTATCCCACACCTGAGGACGCACCATGAATCCACTGATCAAGACCATCCTGTCGACCAACGCCGGTGCCGGCCTGGCCATCCTGCGTATCGTCACCGGTCTTACCCTGATGTCCCACGGTTCGCAAAAGCTCTTCGGCATGTTCGGCGGCGCCGGCCTGAACGGCATGGCGCAGTGGTTCGAATCCATCGGCCTGACCCCTGGCTACCTGCTGGCGACCCTGGCCGGCAGCGCCGAGTTCTTCGGCGGCCTGGCGCTGGTGATCGGCCTGCTGGTGCGTCCGGCGTCGGTGGTGGTGGGCTTCACCATGATCGTGGCGATCTTCAGCGTGCACATCGGCAATGGCTTCTTCATCACCGACAACGGCTATGAATATGCCCTGACCCTGCTGATGATCAGCGTGGCGCTGCTGATCGATGGCGCCGGCAAGTTCTCGCTGGACGGCAAGCTGTCCCGCTGAACCGGGCTGGCGACGAAAAAGGGCGGACACCTTCGGGTGGCCGCCCTTTTTCGTTGCGGCGCGCAGCACAGGTTTCCGCCTCGCCGGCCACGCCAGGGCTGCACCCCTGAGGGTAGCGTTATCCGCCGAAGCGCCCTTCGCCGCGTTCTCGGCGTTTCCGTGCCGGTCAGCGCTGCTCGGCCTGGCGCATCTGTTCCAGCGCGCCCAGGCGCAAGCGTTCCTGTTCGCTGAAGCGCTCCTCGGCCAGGCGTTCGACCGCCGCGCGGCGGTCGGCTTCGCTCAGCCCGGCATTGCCTTCGATCCGGCTCTTCTCGGCGAAATAGTCGTCCAGCCGGCCCTTCCAGGCCGAGCGTTGCCGATCGAGTTGCTCCAGGCGGGTGGTGGCTTCGGCGCCCACCAGTTGCTGACGCATCTGGCGGATGGCTTCCGGGCCGGCGCCAGCGGCCTGGAGGGCGGCGGTCTGCTGCTGCAGTTCGCTTTGCAGTTGCGGCAGCACGCTTTCCTGCTGGTCTTCCGGCAGGCTGGCGCGCAGGCGGTCGATGGCGGCGGCCTTTTCCTCGGCGCTGAGCTTGCCGTCCTGGCGGATCGCCAGGCGCTCCAGGGTGAACTGGTTGTAGGTTTCCTCGTCGGCGAAGAACGCCACGTGCGCTTCGTTGCTGAAGATCCGCGCGCGCAGGGCTTTCACCGCGGCTTCCCGCTGGCGCAGGGCGTCGAGGTCGGCCAGGCGCGGCAGGTCGCGTTCGAGCAGCACCAGTTCCTTCTTGTAGTCGATGTATTGCTGCATCAGCGCCAACGCCTGGCCGCGCGCCGGCTCCTGGAGTTCGGCGGCGATGTAGGCGCGCAGGCGGTCCAGGCTTTGCTGCAGGGGCTCTTCGCCGACGGCGCTGAGGAAGTAGTCGAACAGGTTGCGGATGTCGCGGGTGATCAGCAGGTTGCCGCTGGCGTCGACACTGAAACTGCCATCGACGCTGGTGCCCCTGAAGGAGGTTGGCAGCGGCGCGACCTTGGCCGGCATGACCTGGGGGGCCGGCACCGCTTCTCCCGCGGAGGCTGCTGGCGGGGCGCGGTCTGCGCCCGCCTGCGGGCTGGCCGGGGGCGCCGTCTCGGGGGCGGGGGAAGGTTCCAGCCAGACGAACCAGGCCAGGCTGGCGGCGAACGCCAGTGGAATCAGCAGGAGGATTTTCTTCACGCGAGGGGGCTTCCGGGAAAGGGCCGGGGCCGAGGCCCCGGCCGGGGTCCTACAGGCTGGCGTTCTTCAGGCGGTTGGCGTGCTGGCGGTAGACGCTGACCGGGCTGGTCTCGAACAGGCTGGTGAGGCCGAAGACCTGGTTCACCTCGTCCAGGTGGTTCATCCGGTAGTTGTCGCGGATCACCATGCCCAGGTGTGAACTGCAGGTGCCGACCAGGCCGTCGTTGGCGGTGCCGTTCTTGAAGGTCAGCGACGAGGCGCCGAGGAAGGCGTCGCTCGGATCGAGGAAGTTGGTCAGCGGCGAGGAACCGCTCCAGGAGTAATAGCTCACGCCGTTGACCTTGTAGGCGCCTTCGCCGCAGGCCGAGGTGGGGATGCCCTGCGGGTACTTGGCGTTGAAGCGCGCGGCCCCCTCGCTGTTCAGCGACTCCAGCGAGCCCAGTGAATTCTGCGTACCGGTGCTGCCGCTGGAAAGGAAGCTGATCAGCGCGCCGAGGCTGTTGACCAGCCCGGAGAGGACTGCCTCGCCGGCCGAACCCGGTGGGATCTGGCGCAGGAAGTCGGCGGTGTCCGAACCCTTGTGCGGGGCGCCGACGCTGGTGGCGGAAGCGATCAGGTCGGGACGTACGGCGGCGACGTAGCGGATGGTCGGCCCGCCGTGGCTGTGGCCGATCAGGTTGACCTTGGGCTGGCCGCTGAGGGCGACGATTTCCTCCACCTGTTGCAGCAACTGCTCGCCGCGGACTTCCGAGGTGTCCAACTGGCTGACTTCGGTGACGTAGACCTGGGCACCGTCACGGCGCAAGGCGCTGGGAATGCCGAACCAGTAGTCGACCCCGAGGATGTTGTCGAAGCCGAGCATGCCGTGGGCCAGCACGATGGGGTATTTGGTCTGGGTGTAGGTGCTGGCCTGGATCAGCGGGCTGGCAGCGAGAGAGGCGAGGCCGATGGCCAGGCCGAGGGGGAGCAGAGACTTCTTCTTCATGTTGTTCTCATCTCAGGTTGATGGGGCCGAGGGGCGCGTCCTGCCAGCCATCGCCCGAATCCTTCCGGGAGAACCGCTTCGCTGTCCCTTGCGCAGGAACCGTGCCAGCTTCGGCTTTTTTCCTCCAGGCCAGGAAATCCGCGGCTTCCTGGCGGCCGGTCATAACCTGCGTGGCAGAGCGGAAGAGGCGGGTTGTTACGGCGCGAAACGCTCGTTTGAATCTTCCCCGCACAACGCCCAGCGACCGAGTGTGCGGTAGCGCACGCCCGCGGCGTCGTTTTGCGAGCAAAACAGGCTGAAATGGTCGACCTGCCATACGAAGGTTGGGGGTAGCGGGGCGTCCTCCAGCGGCGCGGCATCGCGAGCCAGGGTCAGATGGGCGCTGAATGGGCGGGTTTCCACGGGCAGCTCCAGTTCGGCAAGGCCGGAGCGCAGGGCACGGCGCAGGCGCAGGAGGGCGCCGGGCGGTTGGCTGGGTGCCAGCAGCAGGATGCCGTTCCTCCAGCGCAGCAGGCGGTCGAGACACAGGTCGAAGGGCGCGGCCTCGATGGCCGCGGCCATGTCCAGCAGGGCCTCGAGCCGAGCGGACGGGACCTGCCCGAGGAAGGCCAGGGTCAGGTGCAGGTTCGCCGTCGCCACCTGGCGTCCGGGCAGTGGCCGGCCATCGCGCCACCGGCCGACCCGCTCGGCGAGGGGAGGTGGACAGGGCAGGGCGAAGAACAGGCGAAGAGAGCGATCGGGCATGGGCGCCTCCGCGTGTTTCTTGACAGTCTCCATGCGGCTTTTCTAGGATGCGCGTGCGCCGATTTAAACAGCAACTTGCGGGGCGCCCGGCAGCAGCCGAAATACCGCTAAAGCGCTGGCTCGGTGTTGCCTCTCACCGCTGTCCAGCGGGACCGAAGAGGCGGAGACATGACGTCATGACCTGTCCCAGCACGCAATTGCGCCTGGCACCCATCACCACCGGCCTGGTCCGGCGGAACCCGAGGATTCTCCTCAGCGGCCCACACCAGCCGACCCTCGTCCGTTACCTCGAAGGCTGGCCGAAGCGCTGGAACGGTTCGCGTACCTTCCTTATCCAGTTCGCCCAGGACGGCAAGGACCTAGCGCGCTTCCCCAGCGACGCGTTCGACTTCGCCGTGGTCCAGGCCCCCGAGGCGGAAGAGCTGGACCTGGTGGTCCGGCAACTGATCCGGGTCGCCCGCCAGGGCCTGATCACCCGCCGTATCCTGCGCTGAGCGCGTGACCCCTCAGGGCGCCGGCGGATACTCGATCTCGACGACGAACCAGAGCTTTTCCCCGGCCGGGGTGCGCACCAGCACCTCGGCGTCAAGCTCCTTGCCGACCAGTGCGCGGGCGAGCGGCGAGTCGATGCTGATCTGGTTGTTGCGCAGGTCCAGTTCGTCGGGGCCGACGATGCGATAGCGGGCCTGCTCGCCGTCTTCGTCTTCCAGGGTCACCCAGGCGCCGAAGTACACCCGGTTCGGATCCGCCGGCCGCTCGCCGACCACTTTCAGGTTCTCCAGGCGCTTGCGCAGGAAGCGCACGCGGCTGTCGATCTCGCGCAGCATCTTCTTGCCGTAGATGTATTCGGCGTTTTCCGAGCGATCGCCGAGGGCGGCGGCTTCGCTGACCGCCTGGGTCACCTGGGGACGGCGCACGTGCCAGAGTTCATGCAGCTCTGCGCGTAACCGCGCGGCGCCCTCCGGAGTGATCAGCGGGGTGCCGGCGGTGCGCGGTGGACGATAGCGACTCATGGTTCGGGTGGTTCCACAAATGAACGGATTAAAGCCTGCCAGTGTATCCGATCAGCCCTCGCGCAGGACCCGCAGCGGGCTGCTGTTGAGGGCGCGACGGGTGCCTAGCAGGCCGGCGCCGCCTACCAGCACGGCGCCCACCAGAGGCAGTGCGAGCAACCAGGGATGCGCTTGCCACGGCAGGTCGAAGACCAGTCGGTAGAGCAGCAGGCTGACCGCCTCGCAGCCGAGCGCCGCGAGCAGGCCGCTGACTGCGCCGAGCAGGGCGAACTCCACCCGCCGGGTACGTTGCAGCAACTCGCGCTCGGCACCCAGCGCGCGCAGCAGGGCACCCTGGCGCACGCGCTCGTCGAGGGTCGCCTGGAGACCGGCGAAGAGCACCACGAAACCCGCCGCGAGAACGAACACCAGCACGTACTCCACGGCCAGGGTGACCTGGTCGAGGATGCTCCGCAGCTGGCTCAGCAGGGCGTCTACCGGCAGCAGGGTGACGGTGGGGAAGGCGCGGGCCAGTTCGACCAGGTCGCGTTCCTGGCTGGCCGGCAGGTAGAAGCTGGTCAGGTAGGTCACCGGCAGGTCGGTCAGGGTGCCGGGCTGGAAGACCATGAAGAAGTTCGGCTGGAAATTGTCCCACTTCACCTTGCGCAGGCTCTGGACCTGGACCTCGCGATTCTGCCCGGCGACGCTGAAGGTGAGCCGGTCGCCGACCTGGATGCGCAGGTTGGCGGCCAGCTTCTCTTCCACCGACACGCCCGGCAGGGCCCCCGGCTGCGGCGCGCTCCACCAGCGTCCGGCGGTGAGCTGGTTGCCGGAGGGCAGTCGCTCCGACCAGGTCAGGCCGAGGTCGCGCTGCAGGGCACGCTCGCTGCGCACGTCTTCGTCGAGCGCCTGGACCGGCTTGCCGTTCACCGCTACCAGGCGCCCGGGAACCATGGGGAACAGCGGCTCGGCGCCGGGGGAGAGCTTTTGCACGCGACGTTCGAAGGCGTCCTTTTCCGTCGGCAGGATGTTCAGGGCGAAATGGTTGGGGGCGTCCGGCGGCAACTGGGCCTGCCAGGTATCCAGCAGTTCGCCGCGAAGCAGGGCGATCAGGGCCATGGCCAGCAGGATCAGGCCGAAGGCCAGGCTCTGTCCGGCGGCGGCCAGTGGGTGCCGCAACAACTGGCCGAGTCCCAGCCGCCATGGCAGGCTGGCACGCGCCAGTGCCCGGCGCAGGCCGTTCAGGCCGAGCAGCAGGAGAGCGCCGAGCACCAGCGTGGCGACCAGGCCGCCGCCGAGCAGGGCGAGGGTCAGCTTCAGGTCGAGACTCAACCGCCACATGATCAGGCCCAGGGCGAGCAGGGCGCAGGCGTAGGCCATCCAGGTGCGCATCGGCACCGGCAGCAGGTCGCTGCGCAGGACCCGCAACGGCGGTACCCGGCCCAGGGCTGCCAGCGGCGGCAGGGCGAAGCCGGCCAGCGCTACCAGGCCGGTGGCGATCCCGGCGAAGGCGGGGAACAGGCCGCCGGCTGGTACGTCCGGCGGCAGCAGCGTGGCGAGCAGGCGGAACAGGCCGAGCTGCGCCAACCAGCCGAGCAGGGCGCCGATGGCGCTGGCGAGCAGGCCCAGCAGCAACAGTTGCAGCGCGTAGAGGAGCAGGGTTTCGCTGCGCGACAGACCGAGGCAGCGCAGCAGCGCGCTGGCGTCGTAGCGCCGTGCAGCGAAACGGGCGGCGGACAGCGCCACGGCGACGCCGGCGAGCAGCACCGCGGCCAGGCTGGCCAGGTTCAGGTAGCGCTCGGCACGGCCGAGGGCATCGCCCACCTGGCGGTTGCCGTCGCGGGCATCCTGCAGGCGCTGGTTGGCGGCGAGGCTGCCCTTGACCTGCTGGCGATAGGCCTGGAGGGCTTCCGGCGGGCCTTCCCACAGATCGCGGTAACGCACCCGGCTGCCCGGCTGGACCACCCCGGTGGCATCGAGGTCGGCCAGGCTCATCATGGCGCGGGGCGTCAGGCTGTAGAAGTCGCCGGCGCGGTCCGGCTCGTAGGTAAGGATGCGCGCGATGCGCAGCGGCTTGCGGCCGATCTCGATGCTGTCGCCGACCTTCAGGTCGAGGCTGACCAGCAAGCGCGATTCGACCCATACCTCGCCCGCCTGCGGACGACCGCCGGCCTGCTCGGCGGCGAACGGCGCGGCAGCGCTCTTGAGCTGGCCGCGCAGGGGGTAGCGGTCGCCGACCGCCTTGATGCTGCTGAGCTGGATGCCCTGGTCGGTGGCGATCACGCTGGAAAACTCGACGCTGTCGGCGTGGCGCAGGCCCAGACGGGTGCCGCGTTCGATCTGTTCGGCGCTTGCCGGCTGGGTACCGTTGAGCACCAGATCGGCGCCGAGGAACTCGGCGGCGCGGGCGAGCATGGCGCCGTTCAGGCGGGCGCTGAAATAGCCGATGGCGGTGCTCGAGGCGACCGCGATCAGCAGGGCGAAGAACAGCACGCGCAGCTCGCCGCTGCGCGACTCGCGGAACAATTGGCGACCGGCGAGGCTCAGCAGGCGGGAGAGGGGCACCGGCTTCATCAGGGTTCGACCCGGTCGATCAGGCGACCGCTTTCCAGACGGATCAGGCGCCGGCAGCGATGCGCCAGACGCTCGTCGTGGGTAACCAGGACCAGGGTGGTACCGCGTTCGCGGTTGAGTTCGAAGAGCAGGTCGCTGATCCGCTCGCCGGTGGCGCTGTCGAGGTTGCCGGTGGGTTCGTCGGCGAACAGCACGTCCGGCTCCGCCGCGAAGGCACGGGCAATGGCGACCCGTTGCTGCTCGCCGCCGGAGAGCTGGCGCGGATAGTGGCCCAGGCGTTGGCCGAGGCCGACTCGCTCGAGCAGTTCTCTGGCGCGCTGGCGAGCGTCGGCGCGGCCTTCCAGCTCCAGGGGCAGCATCACGTTCTCCAGCGCATCGAGGCTGTCGAGCAACTGGAACGACTGGAACACGAAGCCTACATGGGCCGCGCGGACGCGCGCCCGCTGGTCCTCGTCGAGGTCGCCGAGGGCGTGCCCGGCGAGACGGACCTCGCCGCCGCTGGGCTGGTCGAGCCCGGCGAGCAGGCCGAGCAGGGTCGACTTGCCGGAGCCGGAGCTGCCGACGATCGCCAGGCT
The DNA here is from genome assembly GCF_056782835.1 of Pseudomonas sp. 20-5. NCBI lineage: Bacteria > Pseudomonadati > Pseudomonadota > Gammaproteobacteria > Pseudomonadales > Pseudomonadaceae > Pseudomonas > Pseudomonas sp. 20-5. The sequence continues at coordinate 2,287,923 of NZ_CM165584.1, forward strand.
GTCGCCGCGGGCGAGGTCGAGGGAGAGGTCGTGGAGGATGGTCAACTTGCCTTCCGCGCTACCGACAACCTTGCTAAGGTTCTGCGCGTTGAGAATGCTGGCGCTCATGGAGGTTCCGATGCGTGCATTGCTGTTGAGCGGCTGCCTGGCCCTGGTCCTGCTGACCCAGCAGGCCGCGGCGCAGACGCTGTTGGTCGTGGGCGATAGTATCAGCGCCGCTTTGGGACTGGATACCAGCCAGGGCTGGGTCGCCCTGTTGCAGAAGCGCCTCGCCGACGAAGGTTACGACTACCGGGTGGTGAACGCCTCGATCAGCGGCGACACCTCCGCGGGCGGCCTGGCGCGCCTGCCGGCGCTGCTTGCCGAGGAGAAGCCGGCGCTGGTGGTGATCGAGCTGGGAGGCAACGACGGGCTGCGCGGAATGGCACCGGCGCAATTGCAACAGAATCTTGCCAGCATGGCGCAAAAGGCCCGGGCGGAAGGAGCGAAGGTGCTGCTGCTGGGTATCCAGTTGCCACCGAACTACGGCCCGCGCTACATCGAGGCCTTTTCCAGGGTCTACGGCGCGGTCGCGGCGCAGGAAAAGACCGCCCTGGTGCCGTTTTTCCTCGAAGGGGTCGGCGGGGTCCAGGGGATGATGCAGGCGGATGGCATCCATCCGGCGCTCGCCGCCCAGCCGAGGCTCCTGGAAAATGTCTGGCCGACGCTGAAACCGCTGCTTTGAGACTTCCCCGGGAAACCGCTTTCGGCTAAGGTTGCGCACCCCTCAGGAGCCCCCCATGCCGCGTCCCGCCTGGACCCTCTACGCCTATCAACTGATCGAGCCCGACGATCAGCTGGACCTGTTCGCCTGTCGCGAGGTCCGGGTGCATGTGGTGGCGCGTCAGCTGGAGCTGGATACCCCGGCGGACCGCACGCTTTGCGGCAAGCTGCTGCCGGCCCAGCCGCGCTGGCAGCAGCTGGAACGGGCGCGTCTGCGCGACCGGCTGCTGTGTCCCGATTGCCGGAAACAACTGGAGGCGGAAAAGCGCGGGGAGCGCCTGTCCTGGTTGGTCTGAGCCCTCCCGGTGAAACCTGGCGGGGTGTTACACTGTCTTTCCTACTCCTTCATCGCACTCGCCAAGGATTCTCCGGAATGTTGTCGCGCGTACCCGTTGTCTCACTGTCTTTCGCCGCGCTGCTTTCGGCCGGCTCCGCATCGGCCCTGGAACTGCAGCTCCCGCCTCCGGGCGAGGACGTCGTCGGCCAGGTCCAGGTGATCAAGGCCAAGTACGAGGACACTTTCGCCGACCTCGGCGAGCAGTACAACCTGGGCTACAGTGAAATGGTCGCCGCCAACCCCGGTGTCGATCCCTGGCTGCCGGGCGTCGGCACCGAGGTGATCATCCCTACCCGCTTCGTGCTGCCGCCTGGCCCGCGCGAAGGCGTGGTGATCAACCTGGCCGAATACCGCCTGTACTACTACCCGAAAGGGCAGAACGTGGTGCACACCTATCCGCTGGGCATCGGCCGCGAGGGCTGGGGTTCGCCGATCGCGAACACCCGCATCACCGCCAAGACCAAGGACCCGGCCTGGTATCCGCCGGCCTCGATCCGCGCCGAGCACGCCGCCGATGGCGATCCGCTGCCGACCGTGGTGCCGCCGGGCCCGGACAATCCGCTGGGGCCGTACAAGCTGACCCTGGGCGTGCCGGGCTACCTGATCCATGGTTCGAACAAGAAGTTCGGCATCGGCACCCGCACCAGCCATGGCTGCTTCCGCATGTACAACGCCGACGTGACCCACCTGTTCTCGATGATCAGCGTCGGCACCAGCGTGCGTATCATCAACGAGCCCTACAAGTTCGGCGTGAGCAACGGCAAGGTCTACCTGGAGGCGCATACGCCGCTGAACGACCATGGCGACCCGTCGGTGGTGGACAAGCACACCGCGGTGATCAACACCCTGCTCAAGCGCGACGACCTGGCCAAGCGTATCCAGTTGAACTGGGACGTGGTCCGCGAAGTGGTGGCCTCGGAGGATGGCGTGCCGGTGGAAATCGCCCAGGAATCGGCGCCGGCGATGACCGCGACGGTGGATAGCGATCCTACCCAGCTTACGCCCTGACGGAGAGCGTCGAGGCAGAGGCCCGCGTACCCGCAAGGGACGCGGGTTTTTTCATGCCCGGCGAAACGCAGGCATAAAAAAACCGGCCCCGAGGGACCGGTTTTCAACAGGTCGTGAGACCTATTACTTGCGGCTGGCTTTTTCCAGCATGCGCAGGGCACGCTCGTTAGCCTCGTCAGCAGTCTGCTGAGCTTTCTGAGCAGCGCCCAGAGCTTCGTCAGCCTTGCGATAGGCTTCGTCAGCGCGAGCCTGAGCACGAGCAGCTGCGTCTTCGGTAGCGGTCAGACGAGCTTCGGTTTCTTTGGAGTGGCTGCTGCAACCGGTGGCCAGAACAGCAGCCAGAGCCAGAGCAGAGAATTTCAGAACGTTGTTCATCGTGTTCCCCTTAAGGTGGACATTTCCATAACAGCAATCTCCCCAGCCGGGGAAATTAGCCGGCTACATACTACCCATTACTTGTAGTAAGTAAACTGACCAAGCGCAAGCCGAGCAACTTTTTTTTTAGTCCCCCCGACTTTAGCAGTAGTTGGAGTGTCGTTTGTTCAAAAAATATCCAGCGTGCGGCGCAAGTAAGCAATTTCCCGGACCTTGGCTAGAGTTGCTGCAAGAGGCGGGGGATGAGGGCTGCCGGGTTGTCGAGAATGTTCCGCCGGAGTGGCTGGCGCTTATCGACTTGGCGGGGAGTGGCAAGTAACAACTAAGTTGCCAGCATGTTGCCGGAAATGCCGTAAGTATTGGTGCGGAAATGAAAAAGGCCCGGCTAACTTGATTAGCCGGGCCTTCTTGCGATCTGGCGGTGAGGGAGGGATTCGAACCCTCGATACGGTTTCCCGTATACACACTTTCCAGGCGTGCTCCTTCAACCACTCGGACACCTCACCAGGTTCTCGACAGCGCCGTGTCTGTCGAGGCGCGCAATGTACTCGAACATTTCCCGCTTGGCAAATATTTTTTTAACTTTTTCATCGGCTTAGGTCGTCGGAGGAAAGTCCGCGGGGTGCCTTGGTAGACTGCCGGGCACGAAGAGGAGAGGCGGATGGCGAGCTGGGAGATTTTCTGTAGCGTGGTCGACAACTATGGCGACATCGGCGTCACCTGGCGCCTGGCTCGCCAACTGGCCGCCGAGCACGGTCAGGCCGTGCGCCTGTGGGTGGACGAGCCGCAGGCCTTCGCCCGGATCTGTCCGCGGGCGGACCCGGCGGCGCACGTGCAGTGCCTGGATGGGGTCGAAGTGCGTGCCTGGGGCCGACCGTGGGCACCGGTGGCGGCCGCCGATGTGGTGATAGAGGCCTTCGCCTGCGAACTGCCGGAGGCGCACCGGCAGGCCATGCGCGAGCGCAAGCGGCCGTCCCTGTGGCTGAACCTGGAGTACCTGAGTGCCGAGGAATGGATCGGCAGTTGCCACGCATTGCCGTCGCTGCAGGCGTGCGGGCTTTCCAAGTACTTCTTCTTTCCCGGGTTCCGCGAGCCCAGTGGCGGCCTGTTGCGCGAGGCCGGCCTGCTGGAACGTCGGCGCCGTTTCCAGGCCTCCGTCTCGGAGCAGGATGAGTTTCTCGCCTCTCTCGGCGTGCGGCGGAAGGTTGGCGAGCGACTGATTTCGCTGTTTGCCTACGAAAACCCGGCGCTGCCTGGCTGGCTGGAACAACTGCGCGACGCCCGCCAGCCGAGCCTGCTGCTGGTGCCGGAAGGGCGGGTGCTGGCGGATGTCGCCGATTGGCTGCGGGTGGCTACCCTGGCCGTCGGGGACGTCCACGTGCGCGACGCGTTGCGGGTCCAGGTGCTGCCGTTCATGGCGCAGGACGACTACGATCGCCTGTTGTGGTGCTGCGACCTGAACGCGGTGCGCGGCGAGGATTCCTTCGTTCGCGCGCAGTGGGCGGGACGGCCGCTGCTCTGGCACATCTATAGACAGGAAGAGGAGGCGCACCTGGCGAAGCTCGAGGCATTCCTCGAACTCTATTGCGCCGGCCTGCCCGCCGACCTGGCGGAAAACCTGCGCACCTTCTGGCTGGCGTGGAACGCCGGCGGTGGACTTGCCGGGGCCTGGGAGGGGCTGGAGAGGCAACTGCCCGAGTGGCGTCGGGAAGCGCAGCGCTGGGCCGACGAACAGGGCATGCGTCCGGATCTTGCGGCAAGGCTGGTGCAATTTTACGCAGATTGGCTATGATACGCGGCCTGATTTTTTGTCTTTCATCCATCGGATATTCGTATGAAAACCGCTCAAGAGTTCCGCGCCGGCCAGGTTGCCAACATCAATGGCGCTCCCTGGGTCATCCAGAAGGCCGAGTTCAACAAGTCCGGCCGTAACGCTGCCGTCGTCAAGATGAAGCTGAAGAACCTGCTGACCGGCGCCGGTACCGAGACCGTGTTCAAGGCCGACGACAAGCTGGAGCCGATCATCCTCGATCGCAAGGAAGTGACCTACTCCTACTTCGCCGACCCGCTGTACGTCTTCATGGACAGCGAGTTCAACCAGTACGAGATCGAGAAAGACGATCTGGAAGGCGTGCTGACCTTCATCGAAGACGGCATGACCGACATCTGCGAAGCCGTGTTCTACAACGACAAGGTGATCTCGGTAGAGCTGCCGACCACCATCGTTCGCCAGATCGCCTACACCGAGCCGGCCGTCCGCGGCGACACCTCGGGCAAGGTGATGAAGACCGCGCGCCTGAACAACGGCGCCGAGCTGCAGGTTTCCGCGTTCTGCGAAATCGGCGACTCGATCGAGATCGATACCCGCACCGGCGAGTACAAGTCCCGCGTCAAGGCCTGATCCTTTCGTGCGACGAGAAAAAGCCCGGCATTCGCCGGGCTTTTTCGTTTCCGCTGTCCGCCGCCGCGGCGCGGAGAGTCGGAAGCTTCAGACCGACACGTTCAGGCGTACGTCGATATTGCCGCGGGTAGCGTTGGAGTAGGGGCAGACCTGGTGGGCGGCGGCTACCAGCGCTTCGGCGGCTTCGCGCTCCAGGCCCGGCAGGTTGATGTGCAGTTCGACCTCCAGGCCGAAGCCGCCGGGAATCTGGCCGATGCCGACCTTGCCGGTTATCGAGGCGTCGGCGGGAAGGGTCTGCTTGCGCTGGCCGGCAACGAACTTCAGGGCTCCGATGAAGCAGGCGGAGTAGCCGGCGGCGAACAGTTGTTCCGGGTTGGTGGCCGCGCCGCCCTGGCCGCCCAGTTCGCGCGGAGTGCTGAGTTTCACGTCGAGCACGCCGTCCGAGGATACCGCACGGCCGTCACGGCCTCCGGTGGCGGTTGCGGTTGCGGTGTAGAGAGCCTTGATGGTTTGCATGAGGGTCACCTGTCTGATTTGTACGTTAAGTTCTTGCGCGCTAAGTAAGTGCGTGAAGCGAAATTTATCGTCATGTTATTTTGTGCGCAAGATAATTCGTTGGAAGATTTGGCGATAAAAACCAGACAGGTAGGTATAAGCCCCTCAATCCGGTGCTTGCAGGTTGCCGCGCAGGGCCAGCAGCTCATCCTTTAGGGCGACCAGTTGTGGCAAGTCGAGGCCGGTACTCTCCAGGATGCAGGCGGGAATGCTCTCGGCCTGTCGCTGCAGGGCGCGGCCCTTGTCGGTCAGGCGCAGCAGGACTACCCGCTCGTCTTCGCTGCTGCGAGTGCGGGTAATCAGACCTTCGCCCTCCAGGCGCTTGAGCAGAGGCGTGAGCGATCCCGGGTCGGTAAGCATGCGTGCGCTGATTTCGCCCACGGTCAGGCCGTCGCGTTCCCACAGCACCAGCATGGCGATGTACTGCGGATAGGTGAGGCCGAGCGCTTGCAGCAGGGGCTTGTAGACCTTGGTCATCTGCAGCGAGGTGGAATACAGGGCGAAGCACAGCTGGTTGTCCAGCTTGAGCTGCTCGCAAGGGGTGGTGGGCAGTCGGGACATGGCTGTCTTCCAAGTAAGTAGGGCACTGTGCATGAATTTAGCGTAGTGGCTATTGGCTTTCCAGGTTTCCCGCCGGGTGGTGTCCTCAGCGCTCGCCGAGACGCTGCTGCAGGGCCTGGTCCCAGGGCGGCGGAAAGCCGAAGCGCTCGCGGAGGAAAGCCAGCAGCAGACGGGTTCGCGAACTGGCTTCGCGTTCCAGGCGCAGGGCATAGATGCAGGTGGGCTCGGCGGCGGGCAAGCCGTCGTCGCAGAACAGCGCCTGCAGTTCGCCGCGCAGCAGGTACTCGCTGCACAACCAGGTCGGCAGGTGGGCGATGCCGAGGCCGGCCAGCGCCGCGTCGACCATCGCTTCGGCGTTATTGGTGGCCAGCCGCGCCCGTTTCGGCCGCAGGTGCTGGAGCTTGCCGTCGTGCTGGAAGCGCCAGGCATAGGGTGGCGACAGGTTGTCCCAATCGATGCCGGCATGCTCCGGCAGTTCGCCTGGGGATGCGGGAACGCCGTGTTCGCGCAGGTATTCCGGGCTGGCGCAGACCACCCGCACCATCGGCGCCAGCGAGGTGGCCACCAGGCGGCTGTCGGGTAGCGGGCCGGCGCGCAACACCAGGTCGACCTCGCCGAGATGTTCGCCCTGCAGGTCGATGAAGCTGCCGATCAGGCGCAATTGCACGTCGAGGCCGGGGTTGGCCTTGAGGAAGTCGGCGACCGCCGGGGCCAGGTGGCGGCGGCCGAAGGGCACCGGCGCATCGATACGGATCAGGCCCTGCGGCGCGGTGCTCAGGGACACCGCTTCGGCACGGGCCAGGCGCAGTTCGGTGACGATCCGCCGGGCGCGGTCGGCGAAGGCCAGGCCGGCCGGAGTAGCGCGCACCGCATGGGTGGTGCGCACCAGCAGAGTGCTGCCGACGGCGCGTTCCAGGGCGTCCATCCGGCGCGCCACGGCGGACGGGGTGAGCGGGTGCTTGCGCGCAGCGGCGGAGAAGCTGCCGCCATCGAGGACATCGAGGTAGAGAACGAACTGTTCGCTGAGGGTATCGGGCAACATGCTCATGCCTTTGCGTAATTGGCATAGCCATTGTGCTTTCTTGTGCGTTTCCCATCCAGCCACGCTTGCCTAGCATGGAGGCGTCGAAAGAGGGGCTGACATGCTGGATGTATTTCTCGATTTCCTGCTGGGGATGGTGCTCGGTTGCCTGGGCGGTCTGTTCGGGATAGGCGGCGGCTTGCTGGCGATCCCGGCGCTGGGGGTGATCTTCGGTCTCGACCAGCAACTGGCGCAGGGTACCGCGCTGGTGATGGTGGTACCGAACGTGGTGCTGGCGTTGTGGCGCTACCACCAGCGCAACCGCATCGATCCGCGCCAGGCCGGAGTCCTTGCCCTGACCGGCCTGCTTTGCGCGTTCCTGGCGTCCAGCGTGGCCGCGCGGATCGATGCGGCGCGGATGCGCGAAGCGTTCGTGATCTTCCTCCTGGCGCTGGCCGGCTACATGTTCTGGCGCCTGTTCCGGCGCCCGCCGCAGGGCGGCGCGACGCCGCGCTACGGTTTGCCCTGGATGGGCGTGCTGGGCCTTGGCGCGGGCTCGCTCGGCGGGCTTTTCGGGGTCGGTGGCGGGGTGCTGGCGACACCGGTGCTGACTTCGGTGTTCGGCCTCGCCCAGGTCGTCGCCCAGGGCCTCGCGCTGGCCCTGGCCGCGCCGAGCACGGCGGTGGCGCTGGGGACCTACGCCATGCACGGCCATGTCGACTGGCGGATGGGGATCCCCCTGGCGCTGGGCGGCCTGCTGAGCATTTCCTGGGGCGTGAGGCTGGCCCACGCCTTGCCCGAGCGCAGCCTGCGCATGGCCTTCTGCGCCTTCCTCGCATTGTGCGCGGTGCTCCTGCTGGTGCGCGGTTGAGTCAGAGACGGAAGCCCTCGCCGATGTATTCGGCGAGCTTCTCGGTGACCGGTGACTGGCTGTGCGGGTTGCGCATCAGCATGATGCTGGCCGAGGGCAGGGCGGGCAGGCCCTCGCTCTCGTCGAGGATGCGCAGGTTGCCGGTGAGCAGGCTGCGCAGTTGCACGGTCACGGCGAGGCCGGCGCTGACCACCGCGAACAGCGCCGACAGGCTGGGGCTGCTGTAGGCGATGCGGTAGTCCAGTTCCGCCGCCTCCAGGGCGTTGCAGGCCCAGGCCCGGCAAAAGCAGGTGGTGTTGAACATGGCCAGCGGGATCGGCCGCTGGTCGTGGGGGCAGAAGCCCTCGGCGGCCATCCAGACGAAGGGCTCCTGGCGCAGCAACTGGCCGATCTCGGTGCCCGGCTCGCGGGTGACGATGGACAGGTCGAGGTCGTTGCGCGCCAGCAGGTTGAGCGAGGTGTCGCAATGCACCTCGACCTGCACCAGCGGATAGGCTTCGGCGAAGCGCGACAGGATCGCCGGGAGGAAGCGCATCACGTAGTCGTCCGGGGTGCCGATGCGCACCGAACCGACCATGTGCGGGCGGCGCAGGGTGTTGAACACCTCGCCGTGCAGCTTGAGGATCCGCCGGGCATAGCCGAGCAGCACCTGGCCTTCGGCGGTGAGGCGGGTCTGCCTTCCGTCGCGCTCGAACAGCGAGCGCTGCAGGACGTCCTCCTCGAGCCGCTTCATCTGCATGCTGACCGCCGACTGGGTGCGATTCACCGCCTCCGCGGCGCGGGTGAAACCACCGTGCTCGGCGATGGCGACGAAGGTGCGGAGCAATTCCGTATCGATGCCGGGCTGGTAGCTCATTCATCAATCTCCAAGATGCATTGCATAAGAATGATTCGTTGGATTGATCCTATGCCTGGCGGGACACTGTGCCTATCCCGAACGGAGGGCAAGACGATGAAAGGTCAACAGGATTATTTCGGCAGTCACTTCCACGCTGCATCCCATCCCGCCTCGACCGCTGCGCCGTCGTTGTGGCGTCGCTGGCGGCGCTGGTTGCAGTTGGCCCGCGAGCGCCGGGAACTGCTGAGGATGAGCGACGAAGCGCTGAAGGACCTCGGCCTGAGTCGGGCGGATATCTTCCAGGAGGGCGAGCGGCATTTCTGGGACGACCCGCTGCGTCGGCATTGAGCGAACCGCAGCGGCGCGCCAGGCTGGCACGGCGGCGGAGGCGCGATAGACTCGCAGTCTCCTTCATCGACTGGGGCGCTCCATGAGTCTTTCGCTTTCCCTCGCCGAAGCCCGCCGCCTGGCCCTGGCCGCGCAGGGCTTCGACGGCCGGCGGACGCGCCGCAGCGTGCAGCGGCGGCATCTGCGCGAAATGCTCGCGCGCCTTGGCCTGTTGCAGATCGATTCGGTGAATGCGCTGGTGCGCTCGCACTACCTGCCGCTGTTTTCCCGTCTCGGTCCCTACTCCATGACGTTGCTCGACGAGGCGGCCTGGAGTGTCGGCCGTCACCGCCAGTTGTTCGAATACTGGGGGCACGAGGCCTCGCTGCTGCCGCTGGAACACTACCCGTTGATGCGCTGGCGGATGCGCCAGGCCGCCGACGGCCAGGGCATCTACCAGCAACTGGCACGTTTCGGCCGGGAACAGCAGCCACTGATCCGCCAGGTGTTGCAGGCGGTGCGCGAGCAAGGTGCGCTAGGTGCCGGCAGCCTGAGCACGCGGCAGGAGCGGGCCGGTCCCTGGTGGGACTGGAGCGCGGAAAAGCATGCGCTGGAATGGCTGTTCGCCGCCGGCGAGCTGACGGTGGCCGGACGGCGCGGCTTCGAGCGGCTCTATGACCTGCCGGAGCGGGTGTTTCCCGCGGAATTGCTGGCGCGCCCCGAGCTTTCGGAGGCACAGGCCCAGCGCGAGCTGTTGCGGATGGCGGCGAGCGCCCTGGGCGTGGCCACCGAAAAGGACCTGCGCGACTACTATCGGCTGAGCCCGGCGCAGAGCCGCGCGCGCCTCGCCGAACTGGTGGAGGCTGGCGAGCTGCTGCCGGTCCGGGTCGAGGGCTGGAGCCAGCCGGCCTACTGCCCCGGCGAACCGCAGGTGCCGCGGCGGCTAGGCGCCAGTGCCTTGCTCTCGCCCTTCGACTCGTTGGTCTGGGAGCGGGCGCGGGCCGAGCGCCTGTTCGATTTCCGCTATCGCCTGGAGATCTACACGCCGAAGGAAAAACGCGTGTACGGCTACTACGTGCTGCCATTCCTGTACAACGGCCGTCTGGTCGGCCGCGTCGACCTCCGCGCCGAGCGGGCGCGCGAGCGCCTGGCGGTGCATGCGTTGCATGCCGAGGCGAACGGCATGGACGATGCCGCCCTGCACGAGCTGGCCGAGCAGCTGCGCAGCATGGCCGCCTGGCTGGGCCTGGCGACGGTGGCGATCGAGGGGCGCGGGGAGTTGGCGGTACGCTTGCGCGGGGTGCTGCTCTAGCGAACGCTCCCGCCGGGCGGCGGGAGCGGCCGCGGCGCGCTCAGCGGCGCACCTGCTTCAGGGTTTCGGCGATCAGGAAGGCCAGCTCCAGCGACTGGTCGGCGTTCAGCCGCGGGTCGCAGTGGGTGTGGTAGCGGTCGCTGAGGCCGTCTTCGGTGATCGGTCGCGAACCGCCGATGCACTCGGTGACGTTCTGCCCGGTCATCTCGATGTGGATGCCGCCGGCGTAGCTGCCTTCGGCCTGGTGCACTTCGAAGAACTGGCGGACTTCGGCGAGCACGCGGGCGAAGTCGCGGGTCTTGTAGCCGCTGGAGGCCTTGATGGTATTGCCGTGCATCGGATCGGAACTCCACAGCACCTGGCGGCCCTCGCGCTGGATGGCCTGGATCAGGCGCGGCAGGTGGTCGCCGACCTTGTCGGCACCCATCCGCACGATCAGGTTGAGGCGGCCCGGATCGTTGTCCGGGTTGAGAATATCGATCAGGCGGATCAGCTCTTCGCTGTCCATGCTCGGCCCGACCTTGACCCCGATCGGATTGCCCACGCCGCGCAGCATCTCGACATGAGCGCCGTCGAGCTGGCGGGTGCGGTCGCCGATCCAGAGCATGTGCGCCGAGCAGTCGTACCACTCGCCGGTCAGGCTGTCGCGGCGGGTCAGGGCTTCCTCGTAGTTCAGCAGGAGCGCTTCGTGGGCGGTGAAGAAGCTGGTTTCGCGGAGCTGCGGCGCGCTGTCCAGGCCGCAGGCGCGCATGAAGGCGAGGGTCTCGTCGATGCGGTCGGCGAGTTGCTGGTAGCGCTCGGCCAGCGCCGAGTTGGCGATGAAATCGAGGTTCCAGCGGTGCACCTGGTGCAGGTCGGCGAAGCCGCCCTGGGCGAAGGCGCGCAACAGGTTGAGGCTGGCGGTGGACTGGTGGTAGGCCTGCAACAGGCGCTCCGGGTCCGGCACGCGGCTCTTCTCGTCGAAGCCGATGCCGTTGACGATGTCGCCGCGATAGGCGGGCAGGGTCACACCGTTCTGCGTTTCGTCGCCGGAGGAGCGCGGCTTGGCGAACTGGCCGGCCATGCGCCCGACCTTCACTACCGGGCAGCCGGCGGCGAAGGTCATTACCACCGCCATCTGCAACAGTACCTTGAAGGTATCGCGGATCTTCGCCGCGGAAAATTCGGCGAAGCTTTCCGCGCAATCCCCGCCCTGGAGCAAGAAGGCGCGTCCGGCGGTGACTTCGGCGAACTGCCGGCGCAGCTCGCGAGCCTCGCCGGCGAAGACCAGCGGCGGGTATCCGGCGAGGGTCTGCTCGACCCTGGCCAGGTGCGCGGCATCGGGGTACTCGGGTTGTTGCTGGATCGGCTTGGCCCTCCAGCTCTCGGGGCTCCAGGACTGGCTCATCTACGACTCTTGGCAATGCTCGGGAAAGCGGATTGCGGCATGGTAGAGCAGCTCGCCGCAGCGCCGCCAGCGATCGTTGCAATAGCGGAAATCCATCGTCGGGCCGGCTTTGCTATGCTGCGGTGCTTTTGCCGGAGCGCCTGGCGATAGCCGGCGAAGCGGCGGGGGGAGGTGAGTGGTGAGCGAAGAACGTCTGCTGGTCGAGGAGCGCGACGAATACGGGGTCATCCGGGTCATCGAGTCCGGCGACTATCGCTTCCTCGAGTTCGGCGACGGTGTCGAGCAGAGCTGCGTGTTCATGCCCGATCCGGCCTGGCTGGAATACGACTACACCCGCGCCATGCTGCTCGGCGGGCTCTGCCATTCGCAACCGCGTCGCGCGTTGTTCCTCGGTTTCGGCGCCGGCAGCCTGACCCAGGCCTGCCTGCGCCACCTGCCGCTGGAGGAGGCCGAGGCCATCGAGCTGCGCCCGGCGATACCGCGCCTGGCCCGCGAGCATCTGGGGCTGCGCGACGACCCGCGCCTGCGATTGCGCATCGGCGACGCACTGGAGAGCCTGGGCGAATGCGCGGAGGCCGACCTGATCTTCCTCGACCTCTATACCGATACCGGCCCGTCGGCCGCGCACCTGGCCTGGAATTTCCTCGGTGCCTGCCAGGAGCGCCTCGCCGAGGATGGCTGGCTGGTGATCAACCAGTGGAGCGGCACCGATGGCAAGCCGCTGGGCGCGCCGCTGCTGCGCGGGCGCTATCACCATCATTACTGGGAGTGTCCGGTGGCCGAGGGCAACGTGGTGATGCTGGTGCCGGCGAACCTGGCCCTCGAACTCGACCAGGAAGCCCTGCGGACGCGTGCCGCGGCGCTGGAGCCGCAACTCGGCTATTCGTTGCAGGGCTATATCGACAGCCTGCGCCCGGCCCAGTAGCCAGGGCGCGCGGACAAGGGCCCGGCTAGCGTCCTTCGAAGCGTCCCGGGCGGCGTTCCTGGAGAGCGCGCAGGCCTTCCTTGGCGTCCTCGCTGTCGAGCAGGCGCCTGGCGGCTTCCGGCAACGCAGCGGCGGCGACCGCTTCGCCTTCCAGCAGGGCCTGGCGCGCCGAGCCGAGGGTGGCGCGCACGCCCAGCGGCGCCTGGGCCGCGACCCGTTCGGCGAGGGCGATGGCGTGGTCGAGGAGGTCCTCCGGGGCGGTGACTTCCTGCACCAGGCCGAGACGATAGGCTTCGTGGGCGTCGAATTCGTCGCCGGTGAGCAGCCAGCGCATGGCGTTGCCCCAGCCGGCGACCTGGTGCATGCGCAGTGTCGCGCCACCGAACGGGAGGATTCCGCGCTGCACTTCGAGCTGGGCGAAGCGCGCGTTGCTGGCGCAGAGGTTGATGTCGGCCGCCAGCATCAGTTCGATGCCGATGGTGTAGCAGTAGCCTTGCACGGCCACCACCAGCGGCTTGCTTGGACGCCGGCCGCCGAAGGTGCCCCAGGGATCGACGGCGCCTTCGGGGAGTTTCCAGCCCTGGCGGAAGGTCTCGCCGACATTGGCCAGGTCCAGCCCGGCGGTGAAATGCTCGCCGTGGGCGAAGAGCAGGGCACAGCGCAACTGGTCGTCGGCCTCGTATTCGCCGAGCGCGGCGACCAGGTCGTCGAGCATCGGCAGGTCGAAGGCGTTGCGCTTGGCCACGCGGTCGAGGCCGAGCAGCAGCAGGTGGCCGCGCCGTTCGCGGCTGATGCGTCCTGGGAGGGTGTCGTTCATGCGGCGGTTTCCTGGCGGGGGGCGGGCAACGTCGGTATAGACGTCTGGAATCGGGATGTCCATTGTCAGTCTCTCCGATGACGCATGTCGGAAAAAACGCACACAAACGTCAAAATTCCGGTATGATGCGCGCCGGTCAAAACTGACCCCGTTCAGGACCTGCATTTTTCGGAGCGCTGTGCTCTGGCTGTGTATCCGCTCTGCGGATTTCCTTTACGTAATCTTCTAATTCAAAAGCAATCTCGCAAATCCCCGCCCCAGCTGCCTGGGTGGCCGTTTCGGCCGTACAGGGCATGAGCAGCCATGGGTCATGGGTCTTTGCGGATGTATACGAGGCAAACCCATGACTCAGGAAACCGTCGGCTTCGCCGCGCTCGGTATTCACCCCAATGTGCTCGCGGCAATCGTCGCCGTAGGCTACGAAGAGCCTTCGCCTATCCAGGCTCAATCGATTCCGCTGATCCTCGAAGGCCACGACATGATCGGCCAGGCGCAGACCGGTACCGGCAAGACCGCCGCGTTCGCCCTGCCGCTGCTGTCGCGCATCGACCCGAGCCGCCGCGAGCCGCAGATGCTGGTGCTGGTGCCGACCCGCGAGCTGGCCCTGCAGGTCGCCACCGCCTGCGAAACCTATTCCAAGCAATTGCCGGGCGTCGGCGTGGTCGCCGTCTACGGCGGCGCGCCCATGGGGCCGCAGCTGAAGGCCCTGCGCCAGGGCGCACAGATCCTCGTCGCTACCCCCGGCCGCCTGTGCGACCACCTGCGCCGCGACGAGAAGCTGCTGGCCACCGTCCAGCGCCTGGTGCTCGACGAAGCCGACGAGATGCTCAAGCTCGGCTTCATGGACGACCTGGAAGTGATCTTCGAGGCGCTTCCCGAATCGCGCCAGACCGTGCTCTTCTCGGCGACCCTGCCGGCGTCCATCCGTGGCATCGCCGAGCGCCACCTGAAGCAGCCCAAGCACGTCAAGATCGCCGCCAAGACCCAGACCGTGGCGCGCATCGAGCAGGTCCACCTGATGGTCCATGCCGACCAGAAGGCCGGTTCGATCCAGCGTCTGCTGGAAGTCGAGCAGTTCGACGCGCTGATCGCCTTCGTCCGCACCAAGCAGGCCACCCTCGACTACGCCGAATTGCTCGAGCGCCAGGGCTACCGCGCCGCCGCGCTCAACGGCGACATGCCGCAGGCCCAGCGCGAGCGGGTCATCGAGTCGCTGAAGGACGGTTCGCTGGACATCGTCATCGCCACCGACGTTGCCGCCCGGGGCCTGGACGTACCGCGCATCACCCACGTGCTGAACATCGACATGCCGTACGACCCCGAGTCCTACGTGCACCGCATCGGCCGTACCGGCCGTGCCGGCCGGGAAGGGCGCGCGCTGTTGCTGGTGACTCCGCGCGAGCGGCGCATGCTGCAGGTGATCGAGCGGGTCACCGGGCAGAAGGTCGGCGAAGTCCGCCTGCCGGATGCCGAGACCGTGCTGGAGGCCCGCCTGGCGCGCCTGGCCGCGAGCCTGACGCCCTTGCTCGACAGCGCCGTCGAGCAGCGCGGCGCGGTGCGCGACGAGCTGTGCCGTCGCCTCGGCTGCGATGCCGAGACCCTGGCCGCCGCATTGCTGGCACGCCTGACCGCCGGCAAGGCGCTGGACCTGGAGTCGGTGCGCCGCGAACAGCCGCTGACCCCATCGGCACCGCGCGAGCGTGCCGACCGTGGCGAACGCGGCGAGCGTCCGGAGCGCAGCGGCGAGCGTCGTCCGATGGCGCCGCCGAGCGAAGGCCGTGCCCGCTGCCGCACTGCCCTCGGCGCGCGCGACGGGGTTGCGGCGAAGAACCTGCTGGGCGCGATCCTCAACGAGGGCGGCCTGTCCCGCGAGGACATCGGTCGCATCCAGATTCGCGATACCTTCAGCCTGATCGAGCTGCCCGAGGCCAATCTCGAGCGCCTGCTGACCAAGCTCAAGGACACCCGCGTCGCCGGCAAGGCCCTGCGCCTGCGCCGCTATCGCGAGGACTGAGGTCCAGCGCGATGAACAAAAGCCCCGCTTCGGCGGGGCTTTTTCATGGGCTTGATGTTTGCTGGCCAGGCTGTTTTTCGCGCCTGCCCCGGCTTCTCGTTTCGTCACCCCGGGCGAGTCCCTCTGGCAAGCGTCCTGAAGGAAACAAAGGACTCGCCCAGCCGCCAGGGCAGGCACCACGTCGTGCATGTCAGACCTGCACATACCGAGGCCCTGATCCGCCGCCTATCCATGACATCGCGGATAACGCCTATGGCGTTATTCGCGCTACAGGACTATGTCGCTCGCGATTTCCTGGCTGCCAGCCGAGTCCACCCAGCTTGCGGCGGGAAGCCGATGCTCTCCGCCAGTCCCCCGAGAAACCCTGTCAATCGAAGCGATAGATATCCATCCCCAACGAGCCCAGGGTAAAGCCGCTGTGCTCGACGCGCATCCCGCCGCCGCCCGCGCCGCGGGCGAAGAACAGTGGCAGCAGGTGCTCGTCGCTGGGGTGGTTGCGCGCCGCCCAGGGCGCCTGCCGGCGGTAGTCGTGAAGCGCGGCCTGGTCGTCGGCCTGGAGCTTTTCCACCATCCAGTCACGGAACTCCCGCGCCCAGGGCGCGATGGCTTCCGGCCCGGCGCGCCAGTCCAGTTCGCCCAGGTTGTGGGTGATGCTGCCGGAACCGATCAGCAGCACGCCTTCCCCGCGCAGTTGGCGCAGGGCCTGGCCGACGCGGCTCTGCAGGGCCGGACCGAGGCGGCTCGGCAGGGACAGCTGGAGCACCGGGATGTCCGCCTGCGGGTACATCAGGCTCAGCGGCACCCAGGTGCCGTGGTCGAATGGTCGCTGTGGGTCGGCCTGGGCCGGCAGGCCGGCGGCCTGGAGCAGTTCGATCGTCCGCTGCGCCAGCGCCGGCTCGCCTTTGGCCGGGTAGCGCACGGCGTAGAGGGGCGGCGGAAAGCCGTAGAAGTCGTGCCAGATATCCGGCGCCGCGGCGCCGGTTACCCGCAGGTCGTCGCTTTCCCAGTGCGCGGAAACCACCAGGATCGCCTTCGGCCGCGGCAGCTCTGTAGCCAGGCGGCGCAGTTGTACACCGCTGGCGCCCGGTTCGAGGGCGAGCATCGGTGAGCCGTGGGAAATATAGAGAGTCGGTAGCATGATTCACCTCATGACTCGGATGAGCCATGTTCCTCCCGCGATCAATCGAAAACCAGTATATGTTTTTGAGGATACCTATCGATCCAGGCGTTAGGTCGCTGTCTCGCGCGCTACGCCGGTTGGGCTTTCCGCCCAGTAGCGCCGATCGTCGAGGATCGCCCGGTCACGCTCGAACGCCAGGGGCAGGCGTTCCCTGAGGAAGTCCACCCAGGTGCGGATCTTGGCGTCCAGGTAGCGCCGCGAGGAGTACAGCACGAACACCTCGCGGACATGCAGTCGATGGCCCGGCAGTAGCCGCAACAGGCTGCCTTCCTGCAGCGCGCGGGCGGCGACGAAGCCGGGCAGCAGGCAGACGCCGAGCCCGGCCGCGGCGGCGGCGCAGGCGGCCTCGGGAAGGTTGACCTTGAGCGCCTCGTCGAGATCGAGCAGCGTTTCGCCGCGTTCGCCGACGAATGCCCAGCCCTGCGGGCAGGACGGCGCGGCCACGTTCAGGCAGCGATGCCGCAGCAGGTCCTCCGGCGTGCGTGGCACGCCATGCCGTGCCAGGTATTCCGGCGCGGCACAGACCACGCTGAACACCTGGCCGAGATCGCGGGCGACCAGGGTCGAGTCCGGCAAGGTTCGGCCGAGGGTGATCAGCACGTCCAGGCCTTCCTCGAGCAGGGCCGGGGTGCCCTGGGCCAGCGTGAGGTCGACGGAGACGTCCGGATGGCCGTCCAGGTAGTCCACCAGTAGCGGCATCAGGTGCTCGAGGCCCAGTTCGGTCACCGCGTGGAGGCGCAGGCGACCGCTGGCGTGGGACTGGCTGTCTTCGACGTCCGCCGCGGCGGCGGCGACCGTGCGTAGGATCTGCTTGCAATGCTCGTAGTAGCGCAGACCGCTTTCCGTCACCACGACGCTGCGCGTATTGCGTTGCAGCAGGCGCGCCGAGAGCGCCTGTTCGAGCCCGGCGACCTGGCGCGAAACGGTCGCCGGAGAGGTCCCCAGCGCCTGGGCGGCCTGGGTGAAGCTGCCGTGCTCCACCACGCGGACGAAGGTCCGGATACCTTGCAGCAGGTCCATTTCCAACTCCTTCGCCGGTCCGCGCCCGGCGCCGTCTCAGCCCGACGCCGGGTCGGACGTTGGGCTCCAGCCGCCGCCCAGCGCCTTGTAGAGGTTGACCAGGGTCAGCGACACCGCTTCGTCGCTGGCGACCTGCTGTTCCTGGTTGTCCAGCAGTTGCCGCTGGCTGTCGAGCACGCTGAGGAAGTCCACCGCGCCGGCGCGGTATTGCTCGCGGGCGCTCTGCAGGGCGCGGCGGTTCTGCGCCACGGCTTCGCCGAGGCGCTCCTGGCGGCGCTGGTTGGCGGCGTAGTCGTGCATCGCGTCGTCGACTTCCTGCCAGGCACGCAGCACGGTGCGCTGGTAGTCGATGGCGGCTTCCTGCTGCTGTGCCTCACGTAGCTCCAGGCGTCCGCGCAGGCGTCCGCCTTCGAAGATCGGCAGGCTGAACGCCGGGCCGATGGCGAACTGGCGATGGTCCCAGTCGCCCAGGCTGGACAGTTGCAGGGATTCGAAACCGAAGTTGCCGTTGAGCGTGATGCGCGGATAGAAGTCCGCCTTGGCCACGCCGATGCTGGCGGTAGCCGCGTGCAGGCGCGCTTCGGCACGGCGGATGTCGGGGCGGCGCTGGGCCAGTTCGGACGGCAGGCCGACCGGCACGCTGCCCGGCGGACGCGGAATCGCCCGCGCCGGGCCGAGTTCGGCGAGCAGGCTGCCGGGGCTGGCGCCGACCAGGTAGCCGAGGGCGTTGACCAGGTGCGCCTGGTTCTTTTCCACCTCGGGCAGGCGTGCCTCCATGCTGGCCACCTGGGCCAGCGCCTGGGCTACCTCGAGGTCGGTAGCGACGCCGTTGGCCAGGCGCGTGCGGGTGAGTTCCAGGCTGCGCCGTGCAGTCTCGAGGTTGTCGCGGATGATCGCCGCACGGTTCTGTTCGCCACGCAACTGGATATAGTCGCGCGCGGCTTCCGCCAGCACCGAGACCTGCACGTCGCGCAGTTCGTTCTCGCTGGCTTCCACCGTCGCGTCGGCGGCTTCCAGCTCGCGTCGCACGCGGCCCCAGAAGTCCAGCTCCCAGGAGGCGTCGAAGCCGGCCAGGGCGTGGTTGTAGTTGCCTTTGCCGGCCTTGCCGGAAGGATCGAACAGGCCGGCGCTGGTGGTCCGCTGGCGCTGGTAGTTGCCGCTGGCGTCCACCGAGGGCAGGGCGTCGCCGCCGAGGCTGCGACGGATCGCGCGGCTCTGCTGCAGGCGCGCCGCGGCGCTGCGCAGGTCGAGGTTGGCACGCTGGATCCGTTGCAGCAGGGCGTTCAATTGCGCGTCGTCGAACAGCGTCCACCATTGGGCTGCGAGCGGCGCGGCGGCGAGGTGGCTGGGGTTGCCGGCAGCGGCCTGGAGCGACCATTCGCCGGGCGCAGGGCGGTCCGGGCGGGTGAAGTCGGGGCCGAGGCTGCAGGCGCCGAGCGCAAGGCTGGCAATAAGCAGGAGCGGAGTGCCTTTCATTGCTGGGCGACCTCGGCGGAGCGGGTGCCGGTCGCGGTGTCGATCCGTGCTTCCACCGACATGCCCACACGCAACTTGCCCGCCATGGCCTGGCGCGGCTCGAGAACGATCTTCACCGGGATCCGCTGGACCACCTTGGTGAAGTTGCCGGTGGCGTTGTCCGGGGCGATCGGCGCGAAGCTCAGGCCGGTGGCCGGTGCGATGCTGTCGACATGGCCGCGCAGAACCTCGCCGGGGAAGGTATCGACGCGGATCTCCACGGCCTGTCCGGGAGAGACGTGGGTCAGTTGGGTTTCCTGGAAATTGCCGACCACGTAGGCCTGCTGCAGTGGCACCACCGCCAGCAGCGCGCTGCCCGGCGTGACATAGGCGCCGACGCGCAGTTGGCGGCGGCCGACCTGGCCGTCGAAGGGCGCGCGGAGTTCGCAGTAGGAGAGGTCCAGGCGGGCCTGGTCGCGTCGCGCCTGCATGCGTTGCAGGTCGCCACGGGCCTGGCCGACGCGGGCTTCGAGGACGCTCACCTGCTTGCGCGTGGCATCCACTGCGGCCTGGCCCTCGGCCAGCCGGGCGCTGGCGGTATCGATCCGCGATTGCGCCTGCTGGGCGTTCTGCAGGCTGCCGGCGCCCTTGCTGGCGAGGGTCTGGTAGCGGCTTTGCTCGTGACGGGCGAAGACCAGCTCGGCCTGCTCGGCGCGGACCTTGGCCCGCGCCTGTTCGATCAGCGCCTGCTGGCGTTGCAGGTTGGCCTCGGCATTGGCCAGGTTGGCCTCGGCACCGAGCACGTCGGCTTCGGCGGCGGCCAGGGCGGTGCGGAAGTCGCGGTCGTCGAGGCGGGCGAGCAACTGGCCGGCCTTGACCGGCTGGTTGTCCTCGACCAGAACGTCCTGGACGAAGCCGGCGACTTTCGGCGCGACCAGGGTGAAATCGGCGTGCACATAGGCGTCGTCGGTGCTCTGCACGACCCGTGGGGCGAGCAGGTGGAACAGCAGGTAGACCAGTAGGGTCAGGACCAGCAGGGCGGCGAGCAGCAGGCTGCCCTTGCGCGAAGTGATGAACGACATACAGCGACCTTTCAGTGTGTGGGAGCGACCGGGCGGGGCGGGTAGGCCCGTTGCGGCAGGATCGGAATCAGGATCAGCAGGGCGCAGGCCAGGCCGGCCATTGCCAGCAGCACGTCGGCGTTGCCCAGCACCTGGGCCTGTTGGCGGGCCTGTTCGGCCAGGTGCTGCCAGTGCGCGCCGGAGTCGGCGCCCGGTTGCAGGCCGGCGATCTGTTGCAGGCGCAGTTCGACGGCCTGGGGCGCATTGCCCAGGTGATCCACCAGGCGGTTGGAGTGGTAGTGCTCGCGGGCGGTGCCGAGGGCGCCGATCACCGCGGTGGCGACTACCCCGGAGAAGCCGCGGACGGTGTTGAACCAGGCCGAGGCGAAGGGTCCCTCGATGGGCGCGATGACGCTGGTGGAGAGCATCAGCAGCGGAATCACCGCCATCGGCTGGCCGACCACCAGTAACAGCATCGGCAGGTAGAAGTCCTCGCGCACCCAGTCCGCCGTCAGTTGGCTGAAGCTCAGGCAGGCACCGGCGCACAGGCACAGGCCGCAGGCCAGCACCCAGCGGCAGTCGACCCGCGGGATGTTGCAGAGGGCCGCCACCAGCGGCAGCGCGACGAGCTGCGGAAGGGCCACCAGCAACACCATGGGTACGCTCTGCAGGGGGCGGTAGCCGCGGATCTCGGCGAGGAATTCGGTCGGCACGCCCATGCTCGCGCCGAGCACCACCAGCACGCCGGCCAGGGTGATCAGGGCGAAGGTCAGGTTACGGCGCTTCAGCAACTGCAGGCGGAAGAACGGCAGCGGGTGGCTCCATTCGTTGACCAGGAACAGCCCCAGCAGGAGGCTGCCGCTGCCCAGCAGCAGGCAGATCAGCGGCGACTCGAACCAGTCCAGGCGTTCGCCTTGCAGCAGACCGATCACCAGGGCGCAGATCGCCGGGAAGCCGGTGAGCAGGCCGATGCCGTCGAACTGGCGGAAGCGTTCCAGGCGCACCGGGTCCTGGGGGATGCCATGGGACACCGCGGCCATCGCCACCAGGCACAGTGGAATGACCTGCCAGAACACCCACTGCCAGCCGACGTATTCGAACCAGAACGCCGCCAGTGGCAGGCCCAGGTTGGGCCCGAAGGTCGCGGTGAGGGCATAGGCGCCCAGGCCATAGAGCTTTATCCCGGGTGGCAGGAAGCGTAGCGCCACGGTCATCAGCATCGGCGGCAGGCAGCCGGCCATCAGCCCTTGCAGGGTGCGCAGGACCAGCAGGCTCTCGAGGTTCGGCGCGAACGGACAGAGCAGGGCCAGCAGGGCGAAGCCGCCGATGGCGAAG
Source organism: Pseudomonas sp. 20-5 (assembly GCF_056782835.1). Lineage (NCBI taxonomy): Bacteria > Pseudomonadati > Pseudomonadota > Gammaproteobacteria > Pseudomonadales > Pseudomonadaceae > Pseudomonas > Pseudomonas sp. 20-5. Next base: position 2,309,485 of record NZ_CM165584.1, read on the forward strand.
AGCGTGAAGCGGCGCAGGGAAAAGGTCACCGAACACCAGGGCGCGAATGCCATGGCGGCGACCTGGGTGGCTTCGTAGAGCACGGTCAGCCAGGTGCCTTCGTCATGGCCAATGGCGAGTGCGCCGCGCACATCGGTCATGGCGATCTCGGTGACATGACCATTGAGACCGGCGGTGAGCGAGGCGAGCAGCACGCCGAGCAGGCCTACCACGATGCGCGTGCCGAAAGGCTGGGCGGCGGGGGCTGCGGTTGGCGTCGGCTGGCCGAGCGGGGTGGCGAGCGAAGTCATCGCGACCTCGCTACGGCGAGGGTGGGGAAACAAGGCATGGGCGGAAACTCTTCTGATTTCCGCCGCAGTCTAGGAGCGTCCCGGTAGTGTGAAAATTGAAATGATCGAAATGAATCAGTGCATTTTGTGCATCTGTTTCAGTTGGAGCCAAGCAGCGGATGGGGATCGCTCTGCACTTCCTCGCAAATCCGCTTGATCGTTTGCCGGAACCAGCGGTGCGCGGGATCGTTGTCGAAGCGTGGATGCCAGGCCTGGACCACCATCACGGTCTTCAACGGCACCGGGATGTCGAACTGGCGCAGGCCCAGGCCCAGTCGGTTGGCCCGCCACAGGGAATGCTCGGCGATCGGCAGCAGCAGGTCGGAGCCGGGCAGGGCGAAGATCGCCGAGTGGAAGGTCGGGCTGATCAGCTTGACGTCGCGCTTCAGGCCGAGTTCTCCCAGGGCCTGGTCCAGCGGTCCATGGTTGAGGCCACGACGCGAGACGGCGATATGCGGAAAAGCGACGAAGCGCTGCGGAGTGATCTCGCCGTCGAAGATCGGGTGCCCCTGGCGGGCCAGGCCGACGAAGCGGGTGGTGAGCAACTGCTGGGTCTTGACCTCGGGTTCCATCCAGGACGAGGCGCCGATGTAGAGGTCGATGCGGTTCTGCCGCAGTGCCTCGTCGTCGATGTCCGACTCCTGCACGAAGCGCAGGGTGCAGCGCGGCGCCTCCTCGGCGAAGATCTCCAGCAGGCGTATCGACAGACCGCCGACCAGGGTGTTGTTGGAACGCAGGGTGAAGCAGCGCTCCAGCTTGTCCAGTTGGATGGTCTCGCGAGTGTTGAACAGGTCGCGGGCCTGGTCCACCAGTTGCCGGACCTGCTCCTGCAGTTCCAGGGCACGGGGCGTGGGCACCAGCTTGCGGCCGGCGCGGACCATGATCGGGTCGCCTACCGCCTCGCGGATCCGTGACAGGGTACGGCTCATCGCCGGTGGGCTGAGGTGCATGCGGCGCGCGGCTCCGACCACGCTGCCCTCTTCGAGAAGAACGTTGAGGGCGACCAAGAGATTCAGATCGGGAAGATGCATGGAGTGGAAGTATAAGCACGCTGGCATGCGCAGGGTGCAGTCTTTCGTTCTCCCAGGCGTGCGTTCGCTGCATTGCTGGATTGCGTTCGCGGTGCCTTTACGCGCACCGGTGGCTGCCGAAGAATGCCGGTGCACGCTCTATCCGAGGATTTGCCGATGTTCCATACGCTCCTGGTCGCCATCGACGGCGGCCCGCAGACCCGTCGCATTGCCGAGCTGGCGCGGCAGGCCGCCGCGCCGGGCGCGCGGGTCCACCTGCTGTGCGCGGTGGACGCCGGCTATGCGTTGCCGGGCCGGCCGACGCTGCTCGACTATCCGCCCGCCGCGCACGAGTGCGAAGAGGCCCGGCAGGTGCTCGACGAGGCTTGTGCGCTGCTAGCCGGGTGCGAGCTGGAGGTACGGGCCGAGCTGCGCGCCGGCGACCCGGTGCAGGTGATCCTGGGCGAGGCGCGGCGCCTGGGCTGCGAGCTGATCGTCATCGGCCATCGGCACCTGGGACGGCTGGAGCGCCTGCTCGATCCTTCGGTCGGCGACCGGGTGATCCGCGAGGCGCCGTGTCCGGTGCTGGTGGAAGTGCGCGAGGGAGATGCGCAGGGGAGTTGACCTGCCGGCCGATTGTCGCCACCTTGCGGTTTTTCCCACGAATGCGGAGGACAGGATGCAGGCGGATTTTTGGCACGCCCGCTGGGCGAACAACCAGATCGGCTTCCACCTGGACGAGATCAATCCCTACCTGATGCGCCACCTGTCGCGGCTGCGACTGCAAGCGGGCGAACGGATCCTGGTGCCGTTGTGCGGCAAGACCCTGGACCTGGCCTGGCTGGCCGCCCAGGGACTGGAGGTGCTGGGGGTGGAGCTTTCGGAAAAGGCCGTGAGCGACTTCTTCGAGGAGCACGACCTGCGCCCCGAGATCGATCAACTGGGTGGTTTCCGCCGCTACCGGGTCGCCGGCATCACCCTGCTGCAGGGTGATTTCTTCGCCTTGCAGGCAGAGCACCTGGCGCAGTGCAGGGCGTTCTACGACCGCGCCGCGCTGATCGCCCTGCCGCCGGAGATGCGCGAGCGCTATGCCGGGCATCTCCAGGCGGTCCTGCCGACGCGCAGCCTCGGCTTGCTGGTCACCATCGACTACCCGCAGGCGGAGATGGCCGGTCCGCCGTTCGCCGTGCCCGACGAGGAGGTGCGTGGCTACTACGCTGGCGGTTGGCGGATCGAGGAACTGGAGCGCGGCGACGTGCTCGGCGTCAACTGGAAATTCCTCGAGCGCGGGGTGTCCTGGCTGGACGAGGCCGTCTACCTGCTGGAGAGAGGCTGAAACGGGGCGCCGCGCGGCGCCCCGTCCATTTTCAGCGGAGTTCGTCGACCAGCACCGCAAGGGTGCTCAGGACGTCCTGGCCGAGCCGCTTGGAGCGGGCGCCGGACCAGCCGGTCCCGGGCTCCGGGTTGTCGTCGTGGTCCTTGAACGGCATCTCGATGGTGAACGCCAGGCAGTCGTAGGTCTGCCCGACGAAGTTGCAGGCCAGCGCCAGGTTGGCCTGGCCCGGCGCACTGCGTGGGTAGCCATGGCGGATCTGGAATTCGCCGCGCGCCATCAGTTCCTCGCGGAAGCGTTGCTCGAGCCGTTCCAGGCGGGGCGTATAGCCCGGGTTGCCCTCGCAGCCGGCGGCGAATACGTGGGGGATTTCCTCGTCGCCGTGGATGTCGAGGAACAGGTCGACGCCATGGCGCTTCATCTCCTGCTGGACGAACCAGACTTCCGGGCTGCGCTCGGCGCTCGGCTCCAGCCAGGCCCGGTTGAGATCCTGGCCGGCGGCGTTGGTGCGCAGGTTGCCGTGGAACGCGCCGTCCGGGTTCATGTTCGGCACCAGGTACAGGTCGGCCTTTTCCAGCAGGCGCTGCATTTCCGTATCATCCGGCCGCTGCAGGCGCTCGATCAGGCCTTCCATGAACCATTCGGCCATGTGTTCGCCGGGATGCTGCTGGGCGATGACCCACAGCTTCAGGTGGCTGCCGGGATGGCGCCTGACCCGCAGCAATTCGATGTCGCGGCCTTGCACACTGGTGCCGACGGCGAGCCGTTCGACGCCCTCGATGCCGAGCGCACGTTCGACCAGGCGGGCATGCCGTTCGCGGCTGTAGGGCTCGAAGTAGGCGAAGCGGACTTCGCTTTCCTCCGGTTCCAGCTGGAAATGCAGGCCGTCGGCGTCGTATTGCGACGGTACGCGGAACCAGCGTTCGCCATCGTACGAGGCGACTGCCTGGTAGCCGCTCCAGGCATGGCTGTAGGCCGACTGGCCGGCGTTGACCAGGGTGAAGCGGTGCTCGGTGGCGGCAGCCATGCCCTCGACCTTGAAGTGGAACCACTGGAAATGCTGGCTGGCCAGGTCGGGACGGATCGCCAGGCGGATCCGGCGGGGATCGCTGGCATCGATGACCTGGATGTTGCCGCTGTCGAAATCGGCGCGGATCTGCATGGGAACCTCATCGGGCGAAATCACGGACCCGCATGTTCCGGGGCTGGCTCGCGGCTGTCAAAGCGACCATGGATAGGTGGCTTTCCCGGGCATAAAAAAAGGGCGACCGATGGTCGCCCTGTCCCAAGTGTGAAAGCGGATCAGCGTGCGCTGGCGCGCAGCGCTTCGATACGATCTTCCAGCGGCGGGTGGCTCATCAGCAGGCCGGCCAGGCCGTGCTTGAGGCCGCCATTGATGCCGAAGGCGTTCAGGGTGTCGGGCATCTGCACCGGCACGCCCTGTTCCGAACGCAGGCGTTGCAGCGCGGCGATCATCGCGCCGGTGCCGGCCAGGTGGGCGCCGGCGGCGTCGGCGCGGAACTCGCGGCGGCGCGAGAACCACATGACGATGATGCTGGCGAGGATGCCGAGCACCAGTTCGGCGAAGATGGTCGCGACGAAGTAGCCGATGCCCGGGCCGTCCTCGTTCTTCAGGATGGCCTTGTCGACGAAGTTGCCGAAGATCCGCGCGAAGAACATCACGAAGGTGTTCACCACGCCCTGGATCAATGCCAGGGTGACCATGTCGCCGTTGGCGACGTGACCGATCTCGTGGGCGAGGACGGCTTTCACCTCATCGGGCGAGAAACGTTCGAGCAGGCCCTGGCTGACCGCGACCAGCGCGTCGTTCTTGTTCCAGCCGGTGGCGAAGGCGTTGGCCTCGTAGGCGGGGAAGATGCCGACCTCCGGCATCTTGATGCCGGCTTCGCGGGACAGCTCTTCGACGGTTTGCAGCAGCCACTGTTCGTGACGGGTGCGCGGCTGGCTGATGACTTCGGTACCGGTGCTCATCTTCGCCATCCACTTGGAGATGAACAGCGAGACCAGCGAACCGGCGAAACCGAACACGGCGCAGAAGACCAGCAGGCTGCCGTAATTCTGGCCGGTGAAGCGGTCCACCCCGAGCAGTTTCAGGGTGATGCTGGCAATCACCAGGACTGCCAGGTTGGTGGCCAGGAACAACAGGATGCGCATCATGGTGTAAAGCTTCTCCTCACGGCTGAAGGCACGGAGCGCGGTTCGCAGGCCGCCGGGGCGGGCGAACGGGCTCCTGATAATCATGCGGGGTTATATAAGGGGCGGTCCATGGCGATTCAATCGAGGGACTATTTCAAACTGTGTCGCCTTGCGCGCCCAGATTGCCCTCGAACAGCAGGCGGGTCAGCCCGGCCAGGCGTTCGCCGTCGCCCTGCGCCAGCGCCTGGCGCAACTGGTTGGCCAGGCTGGCCTGTTCGCGGCGCACGCTGGCCGGCGCCTCGGCCAGCGCCGCCGAGGCCCGGGGGACGATACGGGTAAGTCTTAGGAAGGCCTTTTCGCTGAGCACCGCCTGGTCGAGAGCCTCGTAATGAATGGTGTTGGCGAAGCGCAGGTAGCCTTCCTCGGCGAGCCAGAGCAACGCGCCCAGACAACTTTGGTGACGTTTGCTCGGCAGGCCGAACTCGTCCGGCGCCTCGCGGCCGATCAGGTCTTCGACGTAGAGCGCGGTCTTGCGCGGAAACGCCTGGTAGAGAAGCAGGAGGCCGCCAGCGGCGTCCTTGTGGAAGTCGTCGATCTGCAGGTCCATGGATGGGTCGCCGGGCAGGGCGGCGCCAGCGGCGCCGCGGGAGCGGGGGGGTTACTGCTGGTAGCCCTTGAGGAAGCTGCCGATGCGCAGGATCGCCTGCTCCAGGTCGTCGACGCGGGGCAGGGTGACCACCCGGAAGTGGTCGGGCCACGGCCAGTTGAAGGCGGTGCCCTGGACGATCAGCAGTTTTTCCGAGAGCAGCAGGTCGAGGACGAACTTTTCGTCGTTGTGGATCGGGCAGACCTTCGGATCGATCCGCGGGAAGGCGTACAGCGCGCCCATCGGCTTCACGCAGCTGACGCCGGGGATGTCGTTGAGCAGTTCCCAGGCGCGGTTGCGCTGCTCCAGCAGGCGCCCCGGCGGCAGGACCAGATCGTTGATGCTCTGGTAGCCGCCCAGGGCGGTCTGGATCGCGTGCTGCGCCGGGACGTTGGCGCACAGGCGCATGTTGGCGAGGATGTCGAGACCTTCGATATAGCTCTGCGCCCGCTGCTTGGGCCCGGAGATCGCCACCCAGCCGGAGCGGAAGCCGGCCACCCGGTAGGATTTGGACAGGCCGTTGAAGGTCAGGCAGAGCACGTCCGGCGCCAGCGAGGCGGTGGAGACGTGGACGGCGCCGTCGTAGAGGATCTTGTCGTAGATCTCGTCGGAGAACAGCACCAGGTTGTGCTGGCGGGCCAGTTCGACCATGCCTTCCAGCACTTCCCTGGAATACACCGCGCCGGTGGGGTTGTTCGGGTTGATGATCACCATCGCCCTGGTGTTCGGCGTGATCTTCGCCTTGATGTCTTCCAGGTCCGGCCACCAGTTGGCCTGCTCGTCGCACAGGTAGTGCACCGGCTTGCCGCCGGCGAGGCTGACGGCGGCGGTCCACAGCGGGTAGTCGGGAGCGGGGATCAGCACCTCGTCGCCGTTGTTCAGCAGCGCCTGCATGGACATCACGATCAGTTCCGACACGCCGTTGCCGAGGTAGATGTCCTCGATGCCGACGCCTTCCACCTGCTTCTGCTGGTAATACTGCATCACTGCCTTGCGCGCGCTGAACAGGCCCTTGGAGTCGCTGTAGCCCTGGGCGGTCGGCAGGTTGCGGATGACGTCCTGGAGAATTTCCTCGGGAGCTTCGAAACCGAACGGCGCCGGGTTGCCGATATTCAGCTTGAGGATGCGGTGACCCTCTTCCTCTAGGCGTTTGGCGTGCTTGAGCACCGGCCCGCGAATGTCATAGCAGACGTTGGCGAGCTTGTTCGATTTGCTGACCTGCATGATGTGTCGAGTCCCGAAGTGAGCGAACACCGTGGAACAGGCTGCGAAAAGCCCGCTGGATCGCGGCTTGGCAGGCTGTAACGCGGATGACAGACTGGCGTCTATAAGGAGCACGCATGATACGTGCGGCCCGTCCCCCGGAAAAGGGAGCGCCGGGCATTTTTCAGATCGCGAGGTAGAGCCGATGAGCAAGATCGACAAACCCCTGGACTCCTGGCGCGAGGAGTTGACCGAAGAGCAGTTCCACATCTGTCGCCTGGGCGGTACCGAACGCGCCTTCAGTGGCGAATACCACGCCACCAAGACCCCCGGGATCTATCATTGCACCTGCTGCGGCACGGCGTTGTTCGACTCCGACGCCAAGTACGACTCCGGCAGCGGTTGGCCGAGCTATTTCCAGCCGGTGGACGCCGAGGCGGTCCGCGAACTGGACGACTTCAGCCACGGCATGCATCGCATCGAAGTCCGCTGCGGTCGCTGCGATGCCCACCTGGGGCACGTCTTCCCGGATGGCCCCCGGCCCACCGGGTTGCGTTACTGCATCAACTCGGCCTCGCTGAAGCTGGTGCCGCGGGAGAGCTAGAGAGCGACGACCCGTCTTTGGTTCGGGTCGTTTTTCATTCAATCAATTTGTGTGCAATTGAATTGCGAGCTACTTTGTTTCGAGACCCACCCTCAACAAGGAAGACAAGCCATGAGCGATTCGCTGCTGAGCATTCCCTGCACCACCATCAAGGGCGAACAGAAGACCCTGGCCGATTTCGGCGGCAAGGCGCTGCTGGTGGTGAACACCGCCAGCAAGTGCGGCTTCACCCCGCAGTACCAGGGGCTGGAGGCCTTGTGGGAAAAATACCGTGAGCGCGGACTGGTGGTGCTCGGGTTCCCCTGCAACCAGTTCGGCAAGCAGGAACCGGGTGACGAGGGCGAGATTTCGCAGTTCTGCGAACTGAACTACGGGGTGAGCTTCCCGCTGTTCAGGAAGATCGAGGTCAACGGCGCCGGCGCCCACCCGTTGTTCGTCAGCCTGAAGAAGCGCGCGCCGGGCCTGCTCGGCAGCCAGGGCATCAAGTGGAACTTCACCAAGTTCCTGATCGGCCGCGATGGCCAGGTGGTGAAGCGCTATGCGCCGACCACCAAGCCGGAGGAGCTGAGCTCGGCGATCGAGGCGCTGCTTGAATGAGCACCCGGGGAAAAGTCGCCAGGCCGGATGGCGTCGAAGAATCGCTGCTGCTCGACAACCAGCTGTGTTTCAAGCTGTACGCCGCCTCGCGCGCGGTGATCCGCGGCTATCGGCCGCTGCTCGAACAGATCGGCCTGACCTACCCGCAGTACCTGGTCATGCTGGTGCTCTGGGAGTGGCATGCGAGCCCGCCGGAGCAGCCGACGGTGAAGGCCCTGGGCGACCGCCTGCTGCTCGACTCCGGAACCCTGACGCCCTTGCTCAAGCGTCTCGAACAGCTCGGCCTGGTGGATCGCCGTCGCGCCAGTCACGATGAGCGGGAAGTGCACCTGACGCTGACGGTGCCGGGGATCACCTTGCGCGAACGGGTCATTCCGCTGCGCCAGCAGCTGATCTGCAGCACCGGTTTCGACCTCAACGAGATGTTCGACCTGCACCAGCGCCTGGGCGGATTGCTGTCGCGCTTCCGTCTGGTGGTAGGAGGCTAGCCGTCGTCGCGAGGCCGGCTAGTCGCTCGCGGTGAGCGGGCACCAACGGTCGAGGATGGCTTTCAGTTCATCGCGGTGGAAAGGCTTGGCCAGGTAGTCGTCCATGCCGGCGGCACGACAACGTTCGCGCTCGTCCGGCAGGGCGTTGGCGGTCAGTGCGATGATCGGCAGGCCGCCCCAGCGTCCGCTGTCGCGGATCTGCCGGGTCGCTTCGTAGCCGTCCATCACCGGCATGTTGCAGTCCATCAGGACCAGGTCGATGGGATGCTCCTCCAGCATCTTCAGGGCATTCAGCCCGTGTTCGGCGATCCATACCTGGCAGCCGAGCTTGTGCAGCAGGCCCTTGGCGACCAACTGGTTGACCGGGTTGTCCTCCACCAGCAGGACCCGGGTGTTGCGCTGTTCTCCCGTGGTGTCCGAGGCGCTCGACGGGGCTATGGCAGTGTGTTCGAGCACGTGTTTCAGGGCCTGGTACAACTGGTTGCGACTCAGCGGCCTGGCCAGTTGGCGCAGCGGCGACAGGCGGCGGGCCAGCTCCGGTTCGAGGAAACTGCCGTAGGCGGTGACCAGCAGGATCGGTGTACCGATGCTCGGACGCAGTCCCATCAGACAGTCCGGGCAATCCGATATCAGTACGTCGAGCGAGTGGCCGAGCAGGCTGTCGTCGGTCTCCAGACGCTTGTACTCCAGGCCCCAGCGCGGCAGCCAGGTTTGCAGCAGCTGCGCCAGCCCGCTGTTGGCCGAGCATTGCGCGATCACCCGGCCGCGCAGCGGCAGCGCCTGCAGCGGAGGGCTGACCGGCGCCAGCGGCAGGCCGACGCTGAACAGGCTGCCCAGGCCGACCGTGGACTCCACCGTCAGCTCGCCCTGCATGGCCTCGCACAGCTTGCGCGTGAGGGCCAGGCCGAGGCCAGTGCCGCCGTATTGGCGGGTGATACCCGCGTCGGCCTGGGTGAACGGTTGGAAGATGCGATCCAGCGCCTCCTGGGCGATACCGATGCCAGTGTCGCGCACACTGATGCGCACACCCTCGGCGGTGGCTTCCACGCGAACGTCGACCCGCCCCAGGCGGGTGAACTTCAGCGCGTTGGACAGCAGGTTGCTGACGACCTGGCGAATCCGCGTCGGGTCGCCGGAAACCTGGGCGGGCAGGGCGGGGTCGACCAGGCAGGTCAACTCCACGCCGGCCGCGGCGTTCTGCGAGAGGAGGCTGGCGGTGTCTTCCACCAGGACGCCCAGGTCGAACGGGATCTGTTCCAGGACCAGTTGCCCGGCCTCGAACTTGGAGAGGTCGAGCACGTCGTTGAGCAATTCCACCAGCACCTTGCCGGAGTCGTGGGCGATCGACAGTTGCTGGCGCTGTTCCGGGGTGAGCGGGCCGTCGAGGCTCAGCGAGAGCATGCCGAGCAGGCCGTTCAGCGGCGTGCGGATCTCGTGGCTCATGTTGGCCAGGAAGCTGGCGCGGGCCTGGGCCATATCGAGAGCGGTCTGGCGGGCTTCTTCGAGTTCCTGGTTGGATAGCGTCAGGCGCGCGTTGGCGGCCTTCAGCTCGGCGGTACGGGCGGCGACGATGCTTTCCAGCTCCTCCAGGTACTGGGTCAGGCGGTTCTCCGCCTCCCGGCGCTGTTCGATCTCTACCGAGATGCGCCCGAGCTGGCGGTTGATGACTTCCACCAGCACGCCGATCTCGTCGCGTTCGTGGCCCTTGGGGCAGGGCAGGCGCATGCGTGCCGGCGAGCGTGGATCGTGTCCGCTGAGGGCCTGGATCAGGCTGACCAGGGGCTTGGTCAGCAGGGTATAGAAGAGCACCAGCAGGATCAGCGACAGCAGCAGGCTGCGCACGAAGCCGGAGAGCAGGGTGATGCCGGCGCGACGGAGGAAGTCGTTGCCGAACACGAAGGTGTCGATTTCCAGGTGCAGTACGCCGAGGGCCTCGCCCGGCGCATGGTCGACATGCAACGGGTCCTCGTAGACCCGCTTGTGGCCGAAGAGGAAGTCGCTGAGCGGCCGCAGGCGGCTTTCGGCGGATTCGCGCGAGGCGCTGGCCAGCGGCAGGCCGGAGGTGTCGATGATTTCCGCGCGGACCACGGCGGGCGAACGGAGCAGGCCGAGGACCAGCTCCTGGGCCAGCTCCGCATCGATGTTGTAGGCGATTCGCGCGGCGGGGTTGTGGCTGACGTCCAGCAGCGCGCGCACTTCGCGATTGATGGATGCGTCCTGGCTGGCATAATCGACGCCAACCTGAATCAGGCTGAGCAGGGTTCCCAGGATAAAGGCCACCAGCACGGTGAGGCTGGCCTGTTTGAACGACAGGCGATGGGTCAGCGCTATATCCATGGGGGCGGGGATCAGCCTTGGCGAGGTTCTGCCGCCTAGCATAGCCCATCCCGACCGTCTGTCGGGGTTCCTGGGCGCAACCGATGATCGATCCGTGACGTCAGTCCGATCCGAGGAGAACAGAGTGGATTCCCGATTGAGCGATTTTCTTGCCCGCGCCGAAAGCGTGCTCGCGCGCCTGGAGCCGCTGCTGCCGGCCGTACGCGAAGCCGTCGACTGGGAGCGCAGCCTGGCGGCGCGCTGGCACCGCGACGGCCGTAGCGGCTACCTGCAGCCGCTGGAGGTCAGCCTCGACCTGCGCCTGGCCGACCTGCTGGGCGTAGAGCGGCAGCGCGAGCAACTGGAACGCAACACCCGCCAGTTCGTCGCCGGCCAGCCGGCCAACCACGCCTTGCTCTGGGGGGCCCGCGGGACCGGCAAGTCCTCCCTGGTTCGTGCGCTGCTGGCCGAGCTGGCCGGCGCCGGGCTGCGCCTGATCGAGATCGAGCGCGACCACCTGGCCGACCTGCCGCGCGTGGTGGAGCAACTGCAAGGCCTGCCACAGCGCTTCGTGCTGTTCTGCGACGACCTCTCGTTCGATGCCGGGGAAGGCGACTACCGGGTACTCAAGAGCGTGCTCGACGGCTCGCTGGAACAGGCGCCGGAGAATGTGCTGCTCTACGCCACCTCCAACCGCCGGCACCTGGTTTCGGAGAAGCAGAGCGACAACGAGAACTGGAAGATGGTGGACGGCGAGCTGCATCCCAACGAAGCGGTGGAGGACAAGATCGCCTTGTCCGACCGTTTCGGCCTGTGGCTGTCGTTCTATCCCTTCACCCAGGAGCATTTCCTCAGCGTGGTTCGCCACTGGGTGGACGTGCTCGCGGAGAAGGCCGGGCTGGCCTGGAGCTGGAGCGAGGAACTGGAGAAGGAAGCGATCCGCTGGGCGCTTGGCCGCGGCAACCGCAACGGCCGTTGCGCCTATCAGTTCTCCCGCTACTGGGTGGGCAAGCAACTGCTGGAGCGCCAGGCATGATCGATCTGCAGCAATCTGGCGCCGGGCTGGCCGGCTACGCCCTGCTGGCGGCGCAGGCCGAGGCGCTGTTCGCCGACGAGCGCGATTTCATTGCCAACGCCGCGCAGTTCTCCGCCTTTCTCTTCCATGAGCTGGGCGACCTGAACTGGGCCGGCTTCTATCTGAACCGCAACGAGGAGCTGGTCCTGGGACCGTTCCAGGGCAAGGTCGCCTGCGTCCGCATCCCCTTCTCCAAGGGCGTCTGCGGCGCCGCGGCGCGTACCCGGCTGACCCAGCGGGTCGACGACGTCCACGCGTTTCCCGGCCACATCGCCTGCGACAGCGCTTCCAGCAGCGAACTGGTGGTGCCCCTGCTCAAGGACGGCCGCCTGGTCGCTGTGCTCGATCTGGACAGCCCGAGCGTGGGACGCTTCAGCGCCGAGGACCAGGCCGGGATCGAAGGCCTGGTGGAGATATTCCTGCGCCTGACGGACTGCTGAGCGACGCGTTCAGGCTTTCGCTGCGAGCTTGTCGAGGGTCCGTCGTTCCCCCGGCAGCAGCGCTTGCATCGCCGGGCGTTCGAGCATCCGCGCGAAATGCGCGGCGAGGGCCGGCCAGCGTTGCTCGTCCAGGTTTTCGCCGGCGTGACGCAGGTTGACCAACTGGCTGGCGATCGCCAGGTCGGCGAGGGTCAGTCGCTCGCCGACGAAGAAGGCCCGGCCGTCGAGATGGTTTTCCAGGTAATCGAAGTGCGCTGGCAGCTTTTCCTCCAGCGCGCGACGCACGTCGTTCTCCTCGCAGGCCTGGCCCATCGCCGGCTTGAGTATCCGGTTGCGGAAGATCGTCAGCGTGGCCAGGGGAGCGATCTCGTAGTCGGCGTATTTTTCCAGCCAGCGCACCGCTGCGCGGCTGGCGGGGGCGTCGCCCTGGAGATTCGGCGGTTCGGGATAGCGTTCTTCCAGGTACTGGCAGATCACGCTGGAGTCGGCGAGGGCCAGGTCGCCGTCGCGCAACGCCGGGATGCGGCCCAGCGGACTGATCTCGCGATACCAGGCCGGCTGGCCGAACGGGGCGATCGCTTCCAACTGGTAGTCGAGGCCCTTTTCGGCCAGGAGCAGGCGGACCTTGCGGACGAACGGAGACAGCGGGGCTCCGTAGAGTGTCAGGCTCATAACGATTTCCTCGGTCGATATGAGCCTGGGTTATAGCACGGCTGCCGTAGGCAGGCCGGAATCAGTCGTAGACGTTCTTCTTCTTCCACAGGTCGTCTGCATCGAGGGCCTTCAATCCCTCGTTGAGTTCGCTGGGCTCCTCGCTCGCCGGCTGGCTGTTGTTCAGCACCATCGCGTTGGCGCGGGCCAGCTGCGCTTCCATCTGCTGCAGCTCCGCCTGGTAGCGCGCCAGCTCGGGCTGCTTGCGCAGGTACTGGGCGCCGCGTTCGAAGGCCAGGCGCGCCTGGCGCGGTTCGTTCTGCTGCAGGGCCTGCTGGCCGAGATTGCCGAAGAACTCGATATGCAGGCGCACCAGGAGGTGGCGAATCTCCTTGACCCAGATCTGCGCCTCGCTGCGCGGCAGGTGGCCGTCCTGGGTGAAACGGGTGAGCTGGGCATGCAGGGCTTCGAAGAGGAAGCGGACTTCCTTGGCCTTGTCCTCGGTCAGGATCGCCTGGGGCGGATTGCGCACCGGGATCGACTCGCCCTTGGCGACCAGCGCGCGCAACTCTTCTATACGAGCCTTGAGCCCGGCATCGGCTTTCTTCTCCAGCGCCAGTTGCTGCTCGCTGAGGCTGAGCTCGATCTGGCTCATCAACAGCTTCAGCGACGGGCTGACGAACTGGCCGGGAAGGCTCTCGGAAATCTGCGCGCAGCGCCGGACCCGGTCGTTGAGTTCGGCCTTCAGGCGCGCTTTCTCCAGCTTGCTGTTTTCCACCACGTGGTTGATATAGCCAATGGCGATGAGGAGGGCGATCCCGCCGATGATGAGGGCGGTAATGAGGAGTGGCGACACCTTGGGACTCCGCTGTAAGAATTTTCTCAGTCTAATGTCTTGGTGCTACCACTGATAGCAGCAGCTCATTATTTGCACAGAAGTCTTTGATTTAAAAAAATTTTCTCAGAAGGGTTGACGCCTCCCCGGACGCTCCATAAAATGCGCGCCACTTCCAGCGTGAAGCCAAACGCGAAACACTGGAAGCCGGAAAGATCTGTTGTAAGTTCCGGGCCGCGTCCCCTTCGTCTAGTGGCCTAGGACACCGCCCTTTCACGGCGGTAACAGGGGTTCGAGTCCCCTAGGGGACGCCATTGCGGGAATAGCTCAGTTGGTAGAGCACGACCTTGCCAAGGTCGGGGTCGCGAGTTCGAGTCTCGTTTCCCGCTCCAAATTCTACAACCTGGCTTCGGCGGGGTTGGTGAAAGTTAGGCGTCAAAGGTTCGGTTTCGGCCGAACGGGCAACAAGTTGTAACGCGGGAATAGCTCAGTTGGTAGAGCACGACCTTGCCAAGGTCGGGGTCGCGAGTTCGAGTCTCGTTTCCCGCTCCAAACATGATCCAGGTTTCGGCCTGGGTCGAAGAGAAAAGGGCCTTCGGGCCCTTTTTTCGTTTCTGCGATCCGCACCGCCCTGGTGCTTTTCCCGATTCCCCCCATGTTCCCCTCGGCAGGCCGCTGTCCCGCCGCATCTGCTCGCTCGATCGTCGAGACGAAAAAGGCCACTCGTGGAGTGGCCTTCTCTGGTGGAGCGACGGCGGCGATCAGGGCAGCGCTTTGAGCACCGTCAGCAGGCTGGTGAGGTTGTCGGCCACGCCCAGCTGGCCGATCTTCTCGGTGGCGCCGCCGGCGGCGCTGGTATCCAGACTGTAGATCTGCATCACGCCCATGTTGGAAGCGGCCAGGGCCAGGGCGTTCTGCTGTTGCTGGGCAGCTACCGAATTCTCGAACAGGATGCCGGTGGAGTGGGCCATGGTCTGGAAGATCGAGCCCAGCGCCATGGCCGGGGCTTCACCGATCACCTTGACGTTGGACTGGGTGACGGCATCGGTGATCTGGTTGTTTACTGCGGTTGGGAAGCTCATGGTGATTCTCCTGAATCATTGCGAAGGATGTACGGCGATTGCTTGGACCCGGCGGGTCAGGCTCAGGTGAAGGATTTCAGTACGGTCAGCAGGCTGGTGAGGTTGTCGGCCACGCCCAACTGGCCGACTTTCTCGGTGGCTCCGGCATCGGCGGCGGTGTCGAGGCTGTAGATCTGCATCACGCCCATGTTGGAGGCGGCCAGGGCCAGGGCGTTCTGCTGTTGCTGGGCGCTCACCGCGTTCTCGAAGAGAATCCCGGTGGAGTGGGCCATGGTCTGGTAGATGGTGCCCAGCGCCATGGCTGGCGCCTCACCGACGACCTTGACGTTGGACTGGGTGACGGCATCGGTGATCTGGTCGTTGACTGCGGTCGGAAAACTCATGATGTGACTCCCTGTGAGTGAACGGCACGGCTCATGTCGTGCTGTCTTGATGAACGCTCCAGCCAGGGAGTTGTGAATCCGTCGGCGCCAGGCCTGGCGGGCGGCGAAAATGCAAGCGCCCCGCGAGGCGGGGCGCTTGTCGGTGCGGTCTCATGCGGCGGGCGGGTCGGGCTTGTCCGGCGGCGGTGCGGACGTGTTGTGGTTGCTCTGGTTGAAGATGGCGATAGCGTTCTCCAGTTGCTGCTTGAGCGAGCCGAAGTTCTGCTCGAAGCACAGGCGTACCTCGCTCTTCACTAGGTTGGCCAGGCGGTCGGCAATCTGCGACATCACCAACTGGTTGGCGCTTGCCTGGCCGCTCTGCAGGTGGCCGGGACGCAGTTCGGCCAGGCTGCCGGCGGCATTGACCGCCTCAAGAATCGCCTGCTCGCCGCTGTCCTGGGCGCGGAGGGCCTGGGTCGAGGCCTGCTGGACGTTCTGCAGGATCTGGCGGATGGAGCCTTCGGAACGCTGCCGGCCGTTCTCGATCACCTGTTCGGCCTGCTGTCGCGCGTGCACGGCCGGATCGCTGCTGGCGTCGTTGCCGAGGCCGAGCTGGAACTGTCTCAACTGCTCGTGTTCTTCGCTGGTGAGGGGGCGTTTCAGCCAGAGTTGCGCCAGCTGGACCAGATTCCTCCCCAATTCTTCCGAGATCGACATGCGCGGACTCCTCTGCGATAGACGCGCGGTGCGCGGGGTGTCGTGGCGAGGCTTCAGTACTGCTGCGTGCCGTCCGCCGAGGGGGCCTGCGCGCTGCCGCCGGTATCGCCGGGGTAGGCGGCGGCAGCGGCCTGCAGGGTGCTGTAGGCGGTGCTCAACTGCACCGCCAACTGTCCAAGGCTGGCCGGGTCGTCCACGCTGTCTCCCTGGGACAGGGCCTGGAGCCAGCCTTGCAGGCATTCGGTGAGGAGTGCCTTGACCTGGGTGACGAGGGTTTCGAGTTCTTCTTTCATGACGCTTCTCCTGGGGTGGGTGCTCATCCGAGCAGTTTCAGCACGGCCAAGAGCTTGGCCGCATCGCTGTCCGATATTTCCAGCAGGCGCTTTCCGCTCGCCGGCCTGCTGGGGGGCGGTTGGTCCCGTGTCTCCTCGCTGGCGTCCGGCGAACGCTGCGCCGGGCGGTCCGCGGCGGCGAGCGCGCGGCGTCTGATGTAGCGTGCGTAGGCGCTCATCGGTCGCTCCTCAACTGCTGCGGGTGGAGATGCGCACGACCGAGGCGGGGGCGGCGAACCCTTCGAAGCGCTGCAGCTCTCGGTCCCGATGGGGCGCGCCGGCCAGGTCGACGGCGCCGATGGTTTCCTCCCAGTAGGCGCTGCCCAGTTGCACCAGCAGGCGTTGGGCATTCTCCAGCGAAGCGACCGGTACCCGGCCGTGGCGGTCCGCGGCGGCATAGTTGAGCAGGAGCGCCATGCGGATCGCTTCGTCCTGTACGTTGGAGTGCTCGACACCCTGGCCGTCGGCGCCCAGCAGATAGGAGCGCCAGTTGAGGACCTGGGCGAAGAGGCGCCGGTAGGCTTCGAACTGGAAGTAGCGATCCTCCTCGGAGCGGTAGAGCGCGCACTGACTTACGAAGAACTGTTCCAGCGCGGGTTTCGCCCAGCCGGGTGTACCCGGGAGGTGTTCGCCCAGTTCGTCGAAGCCGCTCTGGCTTTCCGCCAGGGCATGGACGTACTGCATCTGTTGTGGGTCCAGGCGCTGTTCGCCCTGGTAGGCGATGGCCAGGCTGAGTTCCTTGAGCTGGTCGGTGCCGACGTATCCGTCGAGATGGCGCAGGCCACGGTTCAGGCGGTATTCCTGCAGCGAGTCGAAGAGGCCGGAGGCGCCGGTAATGAAATTGCTTCCCAGGTTGGTGTCGAAGCACAGCTCGGGGAACTTGCTGGCCAGATAGTTGCGGTAGTAGTAGGCATGGCCGGTGCGCAGGCTGAACAGATCGCTCTCCAGCAGGCGGCGGTAGTAGCTGTTGCCGTCGGCGTCGCGGCTGGCCAGCGCCTGGCAGAGGTTCACGACGTTGGTGCGGGCGTAGTAGGCGACCAGGGCCTGGGTAGTCCCGCTGGTGATGTCGAAGCGGCGTAGCCGCAGGCCGGAGGAGGTCAGGCTGTTGCCGAAAAACAGTTCGTCGAAAAGGCCGGCGAGGGCGCTGGGCGCCTTGTCACGGTCCTGCAGGTTCTCCCGTTCGCGTAGCCGCGCCTTGCCCTGGCGGATGGTGTTGCCATAGCACTTCCAGGCATAGGCGGAGAGCGCTGCGTAGAAATCGTCCAGCGCGTTGGCGTTGCGCAGGAAGTAACCGCACAGCGACCGGTTGTCGTCGGACACCCCGGTCCCCTCTCCACAATGGATGTGCAGGACCACCTTGCGGGTTTCCGGCTTGCCGTCCAGGTAGCGGCGAAACACCGCGGCCTGTTCGAGGAGGAAGTCGAAGAACTGTCGGTACAGGCCGGTAGCGGTCTCCATGCCGAGCAGGTCGATGCCGACCAGCCGGGCCTGCGGTGGCTGCCCCTGCTGTATTTCGAAATGACGGAGGATCCTGTGCAGCTCGGCATCGAAGGCGGCTTCGCTGGCATAGCCATGCGCGGTGTGGGCGAGCAGGCGGTAGGCGGTCTTCTCGGAGGCGTTGAATTGTTCGAACAGGGAATCGAGGACGGCCACCTCGTCTTCCCCCGTCGCCGTCTGGGTATGGCTGATTCCTTCGTGGAGGAGGAACCCCAGCGTCAGGCAGGCGAATTCGCCCGGATGGCGATCGCGGATGGCGCCGCGGGCCCAGTAGGCGTCGTCGAACGGCGTGTACTTGTTGCCGCTCCAGATCTTGCGGTTGAAGTAGCGGACGAACTGGTCCGTCTCGCTGTCGCGAACCGCGCTCGCACCGAGCAGTTCCAGGGTGCCGAGGTAGATCGCCGGCTGGTCGATGGTCGCTGGCGGCGAGGTCCGGCCAAAACGTTGTGCCAGGATGAGGCAGGCGAGATAGATGTTCTCCGCCGCGCATTCGCCGCGCAGGTAGCCCTGACGGTCGGTCGCGGCGAACGGATTGCGCCTGACCATCCGCTGCAGAGCCAGTTCGAACAGCTCATAGTGCGCGGCCTGGCGAGCCTCCTCCAGCGCCTTGCCGTCGACGTCCGGGGCGACGCCGCGGGCACTCATCAGCAGCCCGATCAGGGAAAGCTCCTGGCCTTTCTCCAGGCTCACCTGCCGCTCGCCGACGCGGAAGACCCGGCGGTCGCGCGTCCAGCGGCTGTTGCTTACCACCGGCAGGATGCCGGCGAAGTGACTATGGAAGTCGAAGGGATAGCGATGGAACCTGACCGGTTCTTCCAGCTTGAAATAGGCCATGACGGCTCTCCTGTGCCAGGGCCGGGCGCCGCCGGCCCCGTCGGTGGTGGCTACGATTGGGTGTCCTTGCCGCCGCGACTGGCGAGGGTCTCGCTGTACTTGGCGATGCTCTGGTCGATCTTGTCGATGGCGAAGCTGGCCGATTCCGCCTCGATCGCCCCGGCCGCCGCGGCTACCGCGGCGGCAGCGCCCATCAGCAGGTCGGTGGCAAGGGCGCCGAGCGCGTCCTCGGCAGCCTGGGCCAGCTTGTTTTCGGCGATGTTCTGGGTCATCTGCCGGAGCAGGATCGCCTGGCTGGCCAGGGCGATCTTGCTGACTCCGTCGAAGTAGCTGGCGGCGGATTGCGCCACCAGCCCGGAGGCCTGGCTGATCATCATGTTCGGCGCGATGGCGATCTGCGACGGCGCATAGCCGGCGGTTTCGCTGTTGCTCATCTGCACCGCCTGCACGACTTGACTGTTCAGGGCGCTGGTGTCCGGTGGCGGCGCCTCGGTCTGCTTGAGCAGGCGCTCGCTCATGCCGGCCAGCGGCGAAGGGCGCGACGGCAGCTTCACGTCGCCGTTGGCGGACGCCCTGCCGCCGCTGGCTGGCGTCTGCCGGCCGGCCTCGCCAGGGGCGGCGGCTTGCTCGCTGTCGCCGGATGGCGCGGGCGCGGGCGCGGATTTCTTGCCGAAGCCGAACATGTCTGGGCACTCCTGGGATCAAGGGGCGGGTCAGATACCTTTCTTGTCTTCTATCGCCATGATCATCGACACCGCCTTGGAAACCACCGCGGTGGAGATCTGGTTCAGGGCCTGCTGGCTGTAGACTGCGTTCTGCAGGGACAGGCCGGCGGAATGGCTGGCGATCTGGTAGAGCGCGGCGATGGCCTGGGCCGGGGCTTCGGCGACCACCTTGACGTTGGTCTGGGTGACGGCATCGGTGATCTGGGCATTCACAGCCGTGGGGTCAGCCATGGGACTCTCCTTGAATGGGCAGGTGCTCGTCGGGCAGGGGGGCCGGTCGCACGGGCCTCGACTCGCTTGTCAGGAATGAACGCGGCTGCGTCTGTCTTGTGAAACGTCGCCGGCGAAAAAGTCGGCGCTCAGCCGCGAGCGCAGCAACTGCACGCGCTTGCGCACCAGCGGCGGGGCGATGCCGAGTTGGCTGGCGATGTCGGCATAGGGCAGTTCTTCGATGAAGCGCAGCTCGAAGAGCTGCTGCTGTTGGCGCGACAGCGAGGCCAGGGCCTTGTCCACCTGGTCGAGACGTTCCAGCTGCTCCAGGCGTTCCAGCGGCGAGCCGACGGCGGCGAAGCGCTCCAACTGGCCATCGTGCAGGTCGATGCCGCGGTCGATGAGGCGGTCCTCGCGGATCTGGTGGCGCGCGCTGTCCAGGTAGACGTGTTCCAGGACCAGGAACAGGAAGCCCTGGGGGTCGCGTACCCGCTCCGGTGACTGGCGCAGGAACAGCATCGCCTTGACCGCGGTGCTCGACAGCCATTCTTCGGCCCGATGGCTGTTGCCGCGCGCAAGGCGTTGCGCGCGTTTGCGCAGGCCAGCCTGCGCGGCACGCCAGCTTTCCTCGAACAGGCGATCGGAACCGGTTTCGTTGCCGCCTGGCTGATTCGGACGATCCATAACCGCTACCTCCCTGGTTGCTCGTGTCGGCGAGCAGTCTGTGAGGCGGGCGGTGGGCGAGGCTGTTACCTGGGTGACAGGGGCGCGGCCGGCAGTTCGGCCTTGCGTCGTAGGCGACCGAGGTCGTTGATCAGGATCCGGTCGTTGTGGCAGCTGATCAGCCCTTCGCGTTTCCATATTTGCAGTTGCGCGTTGAGCTTCGGGCGGCTGGCGTTGAGCATCGCTGCTAGGATGCTCTGGTTGGTCGGTAGCGTCGCGCAGGCTCCCTCGGGCTGTTCGCTCGCCAGGCTGGCCAGGAGATGGCGCGCCAGGCGCGACTCCAGGCGATGCAGGCAGACCCTCTCGACGAAACCGGAGGCTTCGCGCAGGCGCGAACAGAGGAGGGCCAGCGCGCGGTTGAGGAATTCCGTGTCGGCGATCAACGGGGCGAAGTGACGTCGGTGGAGGATCAGCACCGACGCCGCGCCGGAGGCGTAGGCGGAGGTCTCGCGGCGGTTCGGCTGGATCAGCGCGGTTTCCCCGATCACTTCGCCAGGACGGATGTCATTGACGATCAGTTCCCGCCCGTCCGGCCCGTAGAGCACGGTATAGAGGTGTCCGCCGAGGACCAGGCCGATGAAGTCTTCAGGGTCGTGCTTGAGGAACAGGACGTCCTTGTCGCGCAACCGGCGCTCCGACGCATGGGTCGCCACGTGCCGCAGCAGATCGGGCAGCCCGTGCAGCAGCGGGCACCGTTGCAGCAGGGTGTAGTGGCGTGAACAGCGGTCTTCCGTTGACTCGTTCGAGTGCATGCCTGCGCCTTCGCCAGATTGATCGGCAGCTCCGGCGAGGTACGACATGCTCGCTGCAGAGCAATCAGTGGGGACGTGTGCGGCGAAGGGGTGTGAAGCTCCGGCTACCCGGCAGAACTGCTAGGTACGGACTCGGCGCGCTCCGGCAATCGGGCGGGCGGTCCGTTTTTTATTCGGAAAGGGTAGCGAGGTTTGGGCTGGCGGGAGGCGGCCCCGAGCGCACGGATGGCGGTCGGGGCGGGACGGCCGGTGGCCGTGGCGGGCTCAGTGCCGCGGGCTGTCCTCGGGCAGCGCGAGCAACTGCTTTTCGCGGTTCCAGTCGAACGTTTCGCCGCGCTCTTCGGCTTCGTAGCGGCGCTCGTCGAGGCGCTGGAACAGGTCGATCTCTTCGTCCGGCATGAAGTGCAGGCAATCGCCGCCGAAGAACCACAGCAGGTCGCGAGGTACCAGGTGGGCGATCTGCGGATAGCGGTGGAAGACCTGGGAAATCAGGTCCTGGCCGAGGTATTGGGCGCCTTCCGGGTCGCGCGGCAGTTCGTCCATCAGTTCGTCGAAACGCTCGAGGAACAGCCCGTGGTTTTCTTCCGGCACCTGCTCGGCCTCGCCCAGGGCGCCGAGGATGTTGCGCAGGTGCTGGAGCAGGGCGAGGTGGTGCTCGAGGTAGGAGTTGGCCATGACGGGTCCTCTGGAAAAAAGCTGGGCAGTATAAAGGGTTTCGCGGCGCCGGCCAGTTTCAGCGGATCGCTGGGGACTGGCTCTGGCGCCGGCGGTTTTCCAGTTGCCGGCGTTCGCTGTCGAGGCGCCGCTGGTCCTGCTCCAGGCGCCAGCGCTGCTGGTCCAGTTGCTGCTGGCGGATCAGGTTGTCCTGCATCTGTCGCTGCTGCCGTTGCCGCTGCAGGTTCTGCTGCTGGCGTTGCAGTTGATCCTGCTGCAATTGCAGGCGTTGTTCGTCGAAGCGCTGGCGCTGTTCCTGGAGCTGGCGTTGGCGCTGTTCGCCGGCGCGCTGCACCGCCTGCTGGTGCGGTTGCACGCCATAGGGCGCAGGCGGTGCGGCCTGCGCCGGGGGCAGGAGGAGAAACGAGGCTGCCAGGCCGGTGGCAAGTAGCTTGAGCATGATGGCCTCCCGTACGTCAGGGATGTGCCCGTCGATTCTAGCCAATCGCCCGGGTTTGGGTGGGTGAAGACGACAAAGGCGCCGGAAGGCGCCTTTGTCGGTTGCGACTGTCGCTTTGCCGCGGAGTGTCAGCGGATCCTGCCGTCGGCCAGTTGCAGTTCCTCCTTGGCGAAGTCGTCGACGTCGATCACCTTGCGCCGTGCCGCTTCGGCCTGGTGCAGGGCCTGCGCCTGCTCGGCGCTCAGCACGCCGGCGGCGGCGCCGGCATCGATCGGGTTCTGCCCCGCTTGCGGCTGGACCCTGCCTTCCTTGATCGCCTTGTGCAGGGTTTTCTCCAGCGCGGCGCTTTCGCGTACCGCGTCGAAGGCGTGGGCGAGGGCACCGACCGGGTCCTGCGGGTCTTTCGGCAGGAACGCGCCGGCGAGGATCGCCTGCAACGCCGGGTCGTCGTCCGGACGGCCGAGGATTTCCGCGATCTCGGCGTCCAGTTCGTCGCCCGGCCCTTTGTGCCGGCGGCCGAACGGCAGTACCAGGACCTTCAGCGCGCAGCCGAAGAAGCGGCTGGGGAAGTTGTTCAGCAGGTCCTCCAGCGCCGCCTCGGCCTTGCCGAGGTTTTCCTCCATGGCCCAGCGCAGCAGCGGATGCAGGTAGTCCGGGTTGCCCAGGTCGTGGTAGCGCTTGAGCGCCGCCGAGCCCAGGTAGAGATAGCTGAGGACATCGCCGAGACGCGCGGAGAGGCGTTCCTTGCGCTTCAGTTCGCCGCCCAGCAGCATCATGCTGAAGTCGGCGAGCAGGGCGAAGGACGCCGCCAGGCGGTTCAGCGCGCGGAAGTAGGGACGGCTGATGCGGTCGCCGGGCGCGTTGCCGAGGTGGCCGCAGCTGAGACTGAGGAGGAAGCTGCTGGCGGCGTTGCCGACGGCGAAGCCGATGTGCTTCACCAGCAGCGCGTCGAACTCGCGGGCGGCCTGGTCCTTGTCCTCGCGCTGGGCCAGTTCCATTTCCTTGAGCACGTACGGATGGCAACGGATCGCGCCCTGGCCGAAGATCATCAGGTTGCGCGAGAGGATGTTCGCGCCTTCCACCGTGATGAAAATCGGCGCGCCCTGCCAGGAACGACCCAGGTAGTTGTTCGGGCCCATGATGATGCCCTTGCCGCCATGGATGTCCATGGCATGGGCGATGCACTCGCGGCCGCGCTCGGTGAGGTGGTACTTGAGGATCGCCGAAAGCACCGAGGGCTTCTCGCCGAGGTCCACCGCGTTGGCGGTGAGGATTCGCGCGCTGTCCATCAGCCAGGCGTTGCCGCCGATGCGGGCGAGCGCCTCCTGGATGCCTTCGAAGGCGGCGATCGGCACGTTGAACTGCTCGCGGACCTGGGCGTAGCGACCGCTGACGTAGCTGCTGGCCTTGCCGGCGCTGGTGCCCACCGCCGGCAGCGAGATGGAGCGTCCGACCGACAGGCAGTTCATCAGCATCATCCAGCCTTTGCCGATCATTTCCTGCCCGCCGATGATGTACTCCAGCGGCACGAACACGTCCTTGCCGGAGTTCGGACCGTTCATGAAGGCGGCGCCCAGCGGCACGTGGCGGCGGCCGATCTCGACCCCGGGGGTGTCGGTGGGGATCAGCGCCAGGGTGATGCCCAGGTCCTCCTCGTCGCCCAGCAGATGGTCCGGGTCGTGGCACTTGAAGGCCAGGCCGAGGAGGGTGGCCACCGGGCCGAGGGTGATGTAGCGCTTTTCCCAGGTCAGGCGCAGGCCGAGCACCTCGCGACCTTCCCATTCGCCCTTGCAGACGATGCCGACGTCGGTCATGCCGCCGGCATCGGAGCCCGCGTAGGGGCCGGTGAGGGCGAAGCAGGGGATGTCGTCGCCCTTGGCCAGGCTCGGCAGGTAGCGCTGGCGCTGCTCGTCGGTGCCGTAGTGGAGCAGCAGCTCGGCCGGGCCGAGGGAGTTCGGCACCATCACCGTCGAGGCCAGGTCGCCGCTACGGGTGGCGAGCTTCATCACTACCTGCGAGTGGGCGAAGGCGGAGAAGCCCTTGCCGCCGTACTCCTTGGGAATGATCAGGCCGAAGAAGCCGTGCTGCTTGATGAAGGCCCAGGCTTCTTCCGGCAGGTCCATGCGCTGGCCGATGTCCCAGTCGCTGACCATGGCGCAGAGTTCTTCGGTCGGGCCGTCGACGAAGGCCTGCTCTTCTTCGGTGAGTTGCGCCTTGGGGTAGTCGAGCAGTTTCTGCCAGTCCGGGCGGCCGCTGAACAATTCGCCATCCCACCACACGGTGCCCGCCTCGATGGCCTCGCGCTCGGTGTCGGACATCGGCGGCAGGACTTTCTGGAACCAGGCGAACAGCGGACCGCTGAGCACGCGCCGGCGCAGGTCAGGCAGGGCGAGGGGAAGCGCCACCGCCAGCCAGAGCAGCCAGAAGACCAGCAGCAGCCAGCCGGGCGCGTGGCTGAACACGCCCATCAGGATCAGGTAGGCGGCGCTGATGCCGAGCGCGGGAGCGGGTGGGGTACGCCGATGGGCGAGGTAAGCGACACCGAGTACCAGTACGACTAACCAGAGCAACAACATGCGGAATCCTCCATGAAGACGCCAGGCGGCGTCTCGAGCTTAGCCCGTTTGCCGCCGTTTGGCGGCAGGGCCGGTCAGCTTGGCCGGTTTGTCACGTTATAGGCGAAAACTTCCCGTTTAGACTGGGACAAATTGCCCGCCGGGAGCCCGCCATGCAGTCCTACCTACAATCCGGCCGCTTCGTGGATAGTGACCACCCGGTGGTGGTGGAGTTCGCGGAAAAATCCCGGGGGAATTCGGCGAAACCGCGTGACCAGGCGGTCGCGCTGTACTACGCGGTACGCGACGGGGTGCGCTACAACCCCTACGTGTTCAGCCGCGATCCGCAGACCCTGAAGGCCAGCCACGCGCTGCAGCAGGGCGAGTCCTATTGCGTGCCCAAGGCCATCCTGCTCGCCGCCTGCGCTCGGCATTGCCGGATTCCGGCGCGGATCGGCCTGGCCGACGTCCGCAACCACCTGGCCACGCCGCGCCTGCTGGAGGCGCTGCGCAGCGAGGTGTTCGCCATGCACGGCTATACCGAACTGTACCTCGAGGGCCGCTGGGTGAAGGCCACCCCGGCGTTCAACCGTGCCTTGTGCCGCGCCTTCGACGTCGCTCCGCTGGAGTTCGACGGCGTCGCCGACAGCGTCTTCCATCCATTCAACCGCCAGGGCGAGCGCTACATGGAGTACCTGGCCGATCACGGCCAGTTCGCCGACCTGCCGGAGGAACTGTTCTTCTCCCACTTGCAGCAGCACTATCCGCACCTGTTCTCCGGCCGCCCGCTGGCCCTGGACGGCGATTTCCAGGCCGAGGCCGGGCAAGATGAAGGGCGTCGATAGTCACCATCAGCCGGCGCGTCTTCCTTCTTCGGTCCATCCTCGGTAGGGTGCGGCATGTCGTCCGGGCGCTCCGGCGACCCATCCGCCGCATCAACCGAAGAGGGAACGCAGAGTATGTTGACCATCTGGGGCCGGAAGAACTCGAGCAATGTGCGCAAGGCGTTGTGGTGCGCCGAGGAGGCTGGCCTGGAGTACCGGACGGTGGATGCCGGCGGGGCGTTCGGCCTGGTGGATGAGCCGGCGTTCCGCGCGATGAACCCGAACGGTCGGGTGCCGGTGATCGAGGACGACGGCTTCGTCCTCTGGGAGTCCAACGCCATCGTCCGCTACCTGGCCGCCCGCTATGCGCCGGGCGACCTCTATCCGCAGGACCCGGTGCGCCGCGCCGACGCCGACAAGTGGATGGACTGGACCACCTCGACTCTCGCCGGGCCGTTCCGCGACCTGTTCTGGGGAACGCTGCGTACGCCGCCGGAGCAACGCGACGAGGCCCTGATCGCAAAGGCGTTGCAGACCTGCGGCGAGTTGCTGCGGGTGCCGGACCAGACCCTGGCCGGCCAACCCTGGCTGTCCGGCGAACGCTTCGGCATGGGTGACATTCCCCTGGGCTGTTTCATCTACGCCTGGTTCGAGATGCCCATCGAGCGCCCGCCGCTGCCCCACCTCGAGGCCTGGTACCTGCGCTTGCGCGAGCGCCCGGCGTTCCGCACCGCGGTAATGACCGAACTGACCTGAGCCGGCTACTGTTGCATTTTGTTACCCGTAGCCTTATCTAGCTCTTCCTCTTCACCTTCCGACACGGGAAGCCTAATGAGTTCCGCCCTGTCCATCCGTCAATTGACGAAAACCTACGGCAACGGTTTCCAGGCCCTCAAGGGCATCGACCTGGACGTCGCCGAAGGTGATTTCTTCGCCTTGCTCGGCCCCAACGGCGCGGGCAAGTCCACCACCATCGGGATTCTCTCGACCCTGGTGAACAAGACCAGCGGTTCGGTCTCGGTGTTCGGCCACGACCTCGACAAGGACCCGGCCGGCCTCAAGCGTTGCCTTGGCGTGGTGCCGCAGGAGTTCAACTTCAACCAGTTCGAGAAGGTCTTCGACATCGTCGTGACCCAGGCCGGCTACTACGGCATCCCGGCGAAGATCGCCAAGGAGCGCGCCGAGCGCTACCTGACCCAACTGGGCCTGTGGGACAAGCGCAACGAAGCCTCGCGGATGCTCTCCGGCGGCATGAAGCGGCGCCTGATGATCGCCCGCGCACTGGTCCACCAGCCGCGCCTGCTGATCCTCGACGAGCCCACCGCCGGGGTCGACATCGAGCTGCGTCGTTCGATGTGGAGCTTCCTCACCGAACTCAACCAGGAAGGCATCAGCATCATCCTCACCACCCACTACCTGGAAGAGGCGGAGCAGCTCTGCCGCAACATCGCCATCATCGACCACGGCGAGATCGTGCAGAACACCAGCATGCGTGACCTGCTGATGACCCTGCATTCGGAAACCTTCCTGCTCGACCTGAAGAACGTCCAGGCCCTGCCGCCGACTCTCGACGGCTACCCGACGCGGCTGGTGGACGATCACACCCTCGAAGTGCAGGTGGAGAAAAGCCAGGGCATCAACGATCTGTTCGCCCAGTTGGGCGCACAAGGCATCGAGGTACTGAGCCTGCGCAACAAGACCAATCGCCTGGAGGAGCTGTTCGTGTCGCTGGTGGAGAAGAACCTGACGAGGATCGCCCGATGAGCAGCGAGCTGAGCGCCAACCTGGTCGCCCTGAACACTATCGTCTACCGCGAGGTGCGCCGCTTCACCCGGATCTGGCCGCAGACCCTGCTGCCGCCGGCGATCACCATGGTCCTGTACTTCGTGATCTTCGGCAATTTGATCGGCCGGCAGATCGGCGACATGGGCGGCTTCACCTACATGGAATACATCGTGCCCGGCCTGATCATGATGTCGGTGATCACCAACGCCTACGGCAACGTGGTGTCGAGCTTCTTCGGCAGCAAGTTCCAGCGCTCGGTGGAGGAGCTGCTGGTGTCGCCGGTATCGCCGCACACCATCCTCCTCGGCTACACCATCGGCGGCGTACTGCGCGGCCTGGCGGTGGGGGTGATCGTGACCATGCTGTCGCTGTTCTTCACCAAGCTGCAGGTGCACCACCTGGGCATCACGGTGCTGGTGGTGGTGCTTACCGCGACCATTTTCTCCCTGGGCGGTTTCATCAACGCGGTGTTCGCGCGCAACTTCGACGACATCTCGATCATCCCGACCTTCGTGCTGACGCCGCTGACCTACCTGGGCGGGGTGTTCTACTCGATCAACCTGCTGCCGCCGTTCTGGCAGACAGTGTCGCTGGCCAACCCGATCCTGCACATGGTCAACGCCTTCCGCTACGGCATCCTCGGCGTCTCCGACATTCGCATCGGCGTGGCCATCGGCTTCATGCTGCTGGCCACCGCGGTGCTCTATCTCGGCTGCGTAAGGCTGCTGGTGAGCGGGCGCGGCATGCGCCAATGAAGCGCTCGAAGGCATGAAACAGAAGCCCCCGTCATGGGGGCTTCGCGTTTCATCGGCGCGGGCGAGCGAAATCGATGACGAAACGGGTCCAGCCGTCGGCAGACTCGCAGCGGATCTCGCCGCCGTGGGCCTGGACGATGGAGCGGCAGATCGCCAGGCCGAGCCCGGCGTGTTCACCCTGGCCTTCGCGGCGCGCCGGATCGGCACGATAGAACCGGTCGAACAGGCGCGGCAAGCGCTCGGGAGGAATCGCCGGACCCTGGTTCTCCACGCTCAGGCGTCGGTCGCCGAGACGGATACGTATCTCGCCGCCATCGGCGGTGAAGCGCAGGGCGTTGTCCAGCAGGTTGGCCAGCACCCGCCGCAGCATGCCGCGGTCGCCGGGCAGGCTCAGGCTGCCTTCGCGCAGCAGGCGGATGTCGCGGTCTTCCGCCAGCGGCTGGTAGAACTCCAGCAGCGAGTCGACTTCCGCGCCCAGGTCCAGGGCCTGGCGGCTGGGCGCCAGCAGGCCGTGGTCGGCCTTGGCCAGCAACAGCATGTCGTTGACCATCGCGGTGAGCCGTTCCAGCTCCTCGAGGTTGCCGTGCAGGGCCTCGCGATAATCCTCCAGCGAGCGTGGGCGGGACAATACCACCTGGGTCTGGGTCAGCAGACTGGTGAGCGGGGTGCGCAACTCGTGGGCGATGTCGGCGGAGAACGCCGAGAGGCGCTGGAAGGCTTCTTCCAGGCGCGCCAGCATGGCGTTCAGCTCGCCGGCCAGTCCGCGCAGCTCCTCTGGCATCCGGCTGGCGTCGAGGCGGGTGGTGAGGGAGTTGGCGGAAACCCGCGCGGCGACTTCGCGCATCCGTCGCAGCGGCGCCAGGCTGGCGCCGGTGGCCCAGGCGCCGAGCAGCGCCGTGGCCAGCGCCGACAGGCTCATGGTCAGCCAGATCAACTGGCGCATGCGTTGCAGGAAGTGCTGGTGATGACTGATGTCGAGGATCACTGTGAGTCGCGGCGAAGCGTCGTTGCCGGGCTCCAGCGGGGCGCCGAGTTCGCGGTTGGCGGGCAGGCCGGGATGCGCAGGCTGCGGCAGGCGCTCGAACCAGAGGTTGCCATCCGGGCCGTTCAGGCGCAGGCCAAGGTCGGGATGGCGTGCCAGTTCGCGCAGCAGTTCCGCTTCGCGGCGGCGCATCTGTTGTTCCGAGCCGAGGCCGCGCAGCTCATCGCGAAACACCGCGAGCTTGGCGGACATCGCCATATGGTCGAGCTCGACGAAATGCTCGTCGATGGCCCTGCTGAAGATCAATCCGGCGATCAGCGAGACCGCCGCCGTGCAGGCGGCGAACAGCAGGCTCAGGCGGACGCCGAGGGACATCCGCGAGCCGAACCCGGCGCTCATTCGTCGCGCTCTTCGAGAACGTAGCCCATGCCGCGCACGGTATGGATCAGGCGCTGCGGGTAGTCGTCGTCGACCTTGGCGCGCAGGCGGCGGATGGCCACCTCGATGACGTTGGTATCGCTGTCGAAGTTCATGTCCCAGACCTGCGAGGCGATCAGCGACTTGGGCAGCACCTCGCCGCTGCGCCGCAGCAGCAGTTCGAGCAGGGCGAACTCCTTGGCGGTGAGGTCGATCCGCTTGCCCTGGCGTTGCACCCGGCGGCGCAGCAAATCGAGTTCGAGGTCGGCCAGTTGCAGGGTGGTCTCCTGCAACTGCTGGCTGCCCCGGCGCAGCAGGGTGCGCACCCGGGCGAGCAGTTCGACGAAGGCGAACGGCTTCACCAGGTAATCGTCGGCGCCTTGTTCGAGGCCGCGCACGCGGTCCTCTACGGCATCGCGGGCGGTCAGGAACAGCACCGGTACGGTCATCCCGGCGTCGCGCACGCTGCGCAGGATCTGCCAGCCGTCACGGCCGGGCAGCATGACGTCGAGGATCAGCAGGTCGTAGTCGCCGCCCAGGGCCAGTTGCTCGCCCTCGTTGCCATCGTCGCTCAGGTCGACGGCGAAGCCTGCCTCGGCGAGCCCCTGGCGCAGGTACTGGCCGATGCGCGGTTCGTCTTCGACGATCAGCAGTTTCATGTTCATCCCTCGTTACATTTGCCGGCCATGCCGACCTGTTTCTGACAGCATCGTAATCAGTGGGTAACGGGGGCGACAGTGGCCCCCGCGCAGACTACAGGGGAATTCATTCGAGGAGACTTCCCATGCGTACCTTCACTGCCTCCACCCTCGCTTTCCTGCTGGTCCTCGCCCCGACCGTTCCGGCCATGGCCGACAGCGGCGGCGACATCGTCTTCGAGCGCATGCAGGCCCAGGCCGCCAAGGCTCGTGCCGCGCACCAGGAGAAACTGGCGAAGCAGGCCGAAGCGACGAAGAAGGACAAGGAAAACTGCTGATCGCCAGTTCTTCCATCCCCGGCTCCACACGGGATGACGGAGGGCTCCGATCCCGTCTTCACCCGCCACCGGTTCCCTGGTTTCCGGTCGGCGGGTTTTTTATGCCCGTCGGTGGCGCTGGGCGATCTTAGCCTTCGCGGTCCGCAACGGCGGCAAGCTGACAAAGATGTAATGCTCCCGACAGCCAGCCGGCAGGCGCAGCGACACAGGATAGGCGACATCAACCCGATGGAGATTCCCCGTATGTTTCCGCGCCGCCTGCTTCCCGCTTCCCTGATCGTCCTCGGCGTGCTTTTCGGTGCCAGCGCCCAGGCTTCACCGGCCCACGGCCAGGCCTTCGGCAAGCCGGCCCAGGCCGCGCAGGCCAGCCGCAGCATCGAGGTGGTGCTCGGCGACATGTACTTCAAGCCGCGGGCGATCGAGGTCAAGGCCGGCGAGACGGTCCGCTTCGTGCTGAAGAACGAAGGCAAGCTGTTGCACGAGTTCAACCTGGGAGACGCGGCGATGCATGCCGAGCACCAGAAGGAGATGCTGGAGATGCAGCAGTCCGGGATGCTCACCCCGACCGGCATGGCGTCGATGGACCATAGTCAGATGGGCCACGGCATGGCCGGCATGGACCATGGCCGGATGATGAAGCACGACGACCCCAACAGCGTGCTGGTCGAGCCGGGCAAGAGCGCCGAGCTGACCTGGACCTTCGCCAAAGCCACCCGGCTGGAGTTCGCCTGCAACATCCCCGGCCACTACCAGGCCGGGATGGTCGGTCAACTGACCGTGCAGCCCTGAGCCGGCGGACGGCCGGCGTGAAGATGCCGGCCGATCCGTATACACTTGCCGCCGCCCGCCAGTGCGGCGCGGCGCGCGGGGAAGGGCCCTGCGCGATTCATCCAGCAGGTTTCCCTCATGCAGCATCCCGCCGAACATTCGCCGCTGGGCAAGACCAGCGAATACGTCTCCAGCTACACGCCGTCGCTGCTGTTTCCCATTTCACGCACGGCGAAATGGGCCGAGCTTGGCCTGAGCGCCGAGACCCTGCCTTATCGCGGCGTGGATATCTGGAACTGCTACGAGCTGTCCTGGCTGACCCCGGCCGGCAAGCCGGTGGTGGCGATCGGCGAGTTCTCGATCCCGGCGGACTCGCCGAACATCATCGAGTCGAAGTCGTTCAAGCTTTACCTCAATTCCCTCAACCAGTCCGCCTTCGATAGTCGCGAGGCGCTTCGCGCGGTATTGCAGAAAGACCTCTCGGCCGCTGCCGGGGCGCCCGTGGGCGTGCGCCTGCGCAGCCTCGACGAGGTTGCCGAGGAGGGCATCGGGCGTCTGCCGGGGCGCTGCATCGACGAGCTGGACATCGCCGTCGACGGCTACGAGCAGCCGCGCCCGGAACTGCTGCGCTGCGACGCCGGGCGGATCGTCGAGGAGCAGCTCTACAGCCACCTGCTCAAGTCCAACTGCCCGGTCACCGGCCAGCCCGACTGGGGCACCCTGGTGGTCGACTACCGGGGCCCGGCGCTGGACCCGGCCAGCCTGCTGGCCTACCTGGTTTCCTTCCGCCAGCACCAGGACTTCCACGAACAGTGCGTCGAACGCATCTTCCTCGACCTGCAGCGCCTGTTGCAGCCGCAGGCGCTCAGCGTCTACGCGCGCTACGTACGCCGTGGCGGCCTGGATATCAATCCCTACCGCAGCCTGGCGGAGGTCGCACCGGACAACCGACGCCTGGTGCGCCAGTAACGCCTCGCAACACGCGGATACGAAAAAGCCCCGGCCATGCCGGGGCTTTTCATTTCGGCAAGTCGTTCAGATACCCATGTTGGCCAGGCTCTGCACGATGGAGCGGAGCGTGCCGGCGAGGGTCGGGTGGCTGACCTCGAAGCGCTCGACGGCGAGGTTGACCCCATCGACCAGGCTGCCTTCGTTGAGGGCGTCCTCGTTGGCCAGTTTCAGTTCGATGTCCCTGATCAGGAGTTCCAGTTCGGCGCGCTGCTCTTCGTTCAGCGGCGGTTGTTGCTCCAGTTGCTCGCGCAGGGCGGATAGTTCGCGCAGCAGACTCTCTTTCGGCATGGTATTTCCCTCGACGTACAAGTCTTCGGTGGACCTCCGGCGGGCGCCGAAAGGTCCGTCCATGCCGAACAGATTAACCTGTCGGGCGCAGATGTGCGCGATCCGGATCAATCCGCAGCAGGCGTTCCAGCAGCGGGAAGAAGTGCGTCAGTTCGGGGGTGCGCATGGCCGGGTCCTTGGCCAGGTCGTCGAGGCGGCGCAGGGTCAGGCCGTCCTGGGCATAGGGCGCCTTGATGTAGGCCGCGGCGGCACGCTCGTCGAACGGCCCGCCTTGCAGCACCAGGCTGTGCCGGGAGGCCGGCGACAGGCTGGCGTGGTAGCTCGGGTCCACCGCGCAGAGGAAGCGCTTGGCCGATACGTGCAGGCGCACCGGCTGCCAGACCGACTCGGGGAACAGCTCGCGTAGCAGGCGTGCGCCGAATTCCTCGTGGCGCAGGTCCTCCTCGTCGATCTGCGCCGGGTCTTCATAGAGGTGGCCGATATCGTGCAGCAGGGCGGCGACTACAAGGCTGTCCGAGCAGCCGGCGCGCTCGGCCAGGGTCGCACACTGCAGCGCGTGCTCGGCCTGGCTGACTGCCTCGCCATAGGGCTCGGCGCCATGGCTGGCGAAGCGTTCGGCCAGTTCGTCGAGAAAGCGGTGACGGGCGCGACTCATGGTTTTTCTCCTTTCAGGCGGCGGACGGCGAGGTCGTGCAGGCAGGGTTGCAGCTCGCCCAGGTGATCGATCACGGAATGCACGCCCAGGCGGTACAGTTCCAAGGTGGCGTCGGCGCGCAAGCGGTCGCGCTCGGTGTGTCCGAGAGCGTCCCAGTCGGCCGGCGAGAGGCCGCACGACGGCCCGCTGGCGGCCAGGCCGATGGTCCATAGCCCGGCATTGAGTCCGGCCTGGAGTTGACGCGGTTGGGCGCTGACCAGCACGCAGCCGTCGAGGCGCTCGATGCCCAGCCGGGCGAGGGCCTGCCAGCAGCCATCGGGGGCCGGCCAGGGGCGCGCGCCGGCGAGGGGGATCAGGGCGTTCGCTCGGCCGAGCGGCGCGGCAAGGCGCTGGCAGACCGATTCCGGTAGCTCGTCCTGCCAGGCGTAGGGAATCCGTTGTTCGTCCAGGCTCTCCAACAGGGCCACGGCACCGGCGATGGCTTCGGCCTGTTCCCCGGCGGCTTCGTCGAGGGCCTGCTCCAGGCGCTGGCGCTCGCTCTTGTTCGGCTTGCGCCGCAACAGGAAGCTTTGTGCCTCGGCGAAGGGCAGCAGACTGGCGTCGCGGAGGTATTCGGCAGGGCTATGCGGATGGCTGCGCAGCAGCGCCAGGGACAGGGTCCGGGCGCCGAAATCCACCAGGCCGCCGGAGAGTCCGAAGAGCAGGGCGGTGAAGCGCGGGAGTTGGTCGGAGCTGGGCATGCGAAAGGCGTCTGGCAAATGGTCTAGGCCAGCCTAGAGGGGTTTTGTGACGCCGCCGTGACGTTTTCGTGGCAGTGGCGATAGGCCGACGGGCTGCCGTTATAATCGGCCGGTCTGAATCAGCGAGGCCGTCATGCCGGTCGATCAATCTCGTCAGTACCTGCGCATCCGCGACCAGCTCGCCGCGGATATCGCCCAGGGTGTGCTGCAAGTGAAACTTCCCTCCGAGCGGGAGTTGGCCGAGCGCTTCCTGTGTACCCGCATCACCCTTCGCGAAGCCCTGCAGCAATTGGAAACCGAAGGCCTGGTCTATCGCGAGAACCGCCGCGGCTGGTTCGTCGCGCCGCCGCGGATCCGCTACAACCCGACCCGTACCACCGGCTTCATGGAATACGTCAGCGCCCAGGGACGCCAGCCGCGTACCGAGACGCTGCACGCCGAGCGGCGTGCAGCCGGCGCCTGGCTGGCCAAGCGGATGGGGCTGGAGGACAGCGCGCCGGTGTATTTCCTGCAACGGCGCCGCTGGGTGGACGAGCGTCCGGTGCTGATCGAACTGATCGCCCTGGATGCCGGGTGGTGCCCAGGCCTGCTGGACCACGACCTCGATACTTCGCTGATGAGCCTGCTGCGCGAGCGTTTCGGCCTGCAGCCGACGCGCTGCCAACTGGCGATGCACCCGACCGCGCTGAACGCGGCCCAGGCCGAGCCGCTGCAACTGGCGCCGGGTTCGCCGGCGCTGTACCTGGAGCGACTGAGTTACGCGGAGGGGCAGAGGGTGGTCGAGTTCGACCAGGAGTTCTGGCGCCCGGACGCTCTGGAGATCGTGCTCGACGCGGCCTATCCGGGCGCCTGAGTCAGGCGATCGCGGCGCGTATGCTGTCCGGCACGGGCGTCGAACGGTTTTCCGCGTGGCGCACCCAGACCAGCTTGCAGTGGCCTTCGCCATAGGTGCCTTGCGGATCTTCCAGGGTGTGCAGGCGATGTTCCAGTACCAGGCTGCTGGTGCCCAGCCTGCCGGCGTACAGTTCCACCACCACGGTGGCCGGATGCACCACCGGCTTCAGGTAGGTGTGCAGGCTTTGCAGCACGACCGGCCCCTCGGCAGCGCCTTCCAGGTCGATGCCGAGGGTTTCGAACCAGGCCACCCGGGCCTCTTCCAGGTACTGGAAATAGAGGGTGTTGTTGACGTGCCCGTAGCTGTCCATGTCGCCCCAGCGCACCGGGATATGGGCCGTGTGTAGCAATTGTCTGTCAGCCATCTCGTAACTCTTCTAGTCTCAAAATCGATGCGAGCCTATATACTGCGCGCACGCTGAAGCCGCGCTGGCGGCCAAGACTAGTCATGCAAAGGAGATACAGCAATGCGCGCCCGCGGCGTGAACTGGATCGAACGTAGTGCCCGAATCCTGGCTTGCGCCAGCCTCGCATTGGCACCCACGCTGTCCCTGGCGGCCAGTGAAGAAGACCCTTGGGAAAGCATCAACCGTCCCATCTTCACCTTCAACGACACCCTGGACACCTATGCGCTGAAACCGCTGGCCCAGGGTTACCAGAAGGTCACCCCGAACTTCGTTCAGGACGGCGTGCACAACTTCTTCAACAACCTCGGCGACGTGAAGAACCTGGCCAACAACCTGTTGCAGGCCAAGTTCCACAATGCCGGCGTGGACACCAGCCGCCTGCTGTTCAACAGCACCTTCGGCCTGGCCGGCTTGATCGACGTGGCGACCCCGATGGGCCTGCAGCGCAACGATGAGGACTTCGGCCAGACCCTGGGTTATTGGGGCGTCGGCAGCGGCCCGTACGTGATGCTGCCGTTCCTCGGCCCGAGCACGCTGCGCGATGCCCCGGCGAAGATCCCGGACATCTATGTCAGTCCCTACCACTACATGGACGACGTACGCGCGCGCAACGTGATGTTCGGCATCAATACCGTCGACACCCGTGCCAACCTGCTGAAGTCGGAAAAACTGATCAGCGGCGACAAGTACATCTTCATCCGCAACGCCTACCTGCAGAACCGCGAGTTCAAGGTCAAGGACGGCGAGGTGGAGGACGACTTCTAAGTCGACCCGCTTCGTGCGACACCTGGAAAGGCGGCCCTTGGGTCGCCTTTCGTCGTTTCAGTGGATCGCGACGATGCTCAGCCCCAGGCTATGCCGACCCGGGCCGAGGCGTTCGCAGCGCACCACGCGGGCTTCCAGTTCCAGGCCGGTGAGCGTCTCGTGGGTGGACGGGATGCTCACCCGCAGGTGGTCGCCCGGAGCCAGCTCGCTTTGCGCTTCCAGCAGCAGCCCGCTGGCGGACAGGTCCCGGCACAGGGCCACCGACTCGCGGCCTTCGCAGCGGATGGTGACCGGGGTGTCGAGCTTCATGCGGATGAAGTCGCGCTTCTCGCTGTAGTTGTGCTCGATGGGCTGCATGGGCTGCATGGGCTGATCCTCATGGTCGGGGCGATGGGAGGGCGACTGGCAATCCTGGCGATTATCGTCAAAGTTTATACCGTGCGGACGGGATCGGACGGACAAAGGCGGATTTTCCGGCAAAGGTCAACGGCTTGAACTGCTCAACGGATGGGAGTACCGTCTGCGCCTTGTCGAACCCCGTAGCCGCGCTGTTGTCACTTACAATAAGCGCCTAGGACCCACTGTTTCCGGCGCCGTTTGCCTGGATGACCCATGCATAAAGTCAGTGCCACGCTGCTGATCATCGATGACGACGAGGTGGTGCGCGAAAGCCTCGCCGCCTACTTGGAAGACAGCAACTTCAAGGTGTTGCAGGCCCTCAACGGTCTGCAGGGCCTGCAGATCTTCGAAAGCGAACAGCCGGACCTGGTCATTTGCGATTTGCGCATGCCGCAGATCGACGGCCTCGAACTGATCCGCCGCATCCGCCAGACCGCTTCGGAAACGCCGATCATCGTACTTTCCGGAGCCGGCGTGATGAGCGATGCGGTGGAAGCCTTGCGCCTGGGCGCCGCCGACTACCTGATCAAGCCCCTGGAAGACCTCGCGGTGCTCGAGCATTCGGTGCGCCGGGCCCTGGATCGCGCCTACCTGCGGGTCGAGAACCAGCGCTACCGCGACAAGCTGGAAGCCGCCAACCGCGAATTGCAGGCCAGCCTGAACCTGCTTCAGGAAGACCAGAACGCCGGCCGCCAGGTGCAGATGAACATGCTTCCGGTGACGCCGTGGAGCATCGAGGGGCTGGAGTTTTCCCACCGGATCATTCCGTCGCTGTATCTCTCCGGCGACTTCGTCGACTACTTCCGGGTCGACGAGCGACGCGTGGCGTTCTACCTGGCCGACGTTTCCGGCCATGGCGCTTCCTCGGCCTTCGTCACGGTGCTGCTGAAGTTCATGACCACGCGCCTGCTCTATGAGTCGAGGCGCAACGGCACGCTCCCGGAGTTCAAGCCGTCCGAGGTGCTGGCGCACATCAACCGCGGCCTGATCAACACCAAGTTGGGCAAGCACGTGACCATGCTCGGCGGGGTCATCGACCTGGAGAAGAACAGCCTGACCTACAGCATCGGCGGCCACCTGCCGCTTCCTGTGTTGTTCGTCGAAGGGCAGGCGAGCTACCTGGAGGGCCGTGGCCTGCCGGTGGGCCTGTTCGACGATGCGACCTATGACGACCGGGTCATGGAGTTGCCGCCTTCCTTCAGCCTGTCGCTGTTTTCCGATGGCATCCTCGATGTGCTGCCAGGAGCTACGCTGAAGGAGAAAGAGGCTTCGCTACCGGAACAGGTGGCAGCCGCCGGAGGCACCCTCGACGGGCTGCGCCAGGTCTTCGGGCTGGCCAACCTGGCGGAGATGCCGGATGATATCGCCTTGCTGGTGTTGAGCAGGAACCTTGCATGAGTACCGGTAAAATCCAGTTTGCCGAACAGAACGGCTCCTTCGTTCTGAAATTCGTCGGTGAGGTCCGCCTCACCCTGTGCTCGGCCCTGGATTCCACCATCGAAAAGATCTTCGCTGCGCTGAATTTTTCGGCGATCATCATCGATCTTACGGAAACCCAGAGCATCGATAGCACCACGCTCGGCCTGCTGGCCAAGCTGTCCATCCTGTCGCGGCAGAAAATCGGCCTGTTGCCCACGCTGGTGACCACCAATCCGGACATTACCCGTCTGTTGCAGTCGATGGGCTTCGATCAGGTGTTCAATATCGTCGATCGTCCGATTCCGTGCCCGGAATGCCTGTCCGACCTGCCGCCGCAGGACCAGTCGGAAGATGTGGTGCGCGACAAGGTTCTGGAGGCGCACCGCATCCTGATGGGCCTCAACGAATCCAACCGCGAAGCCTTCCACGACCTGGTCAGCGCCCTGGAGCGCCATTAACCGGTCGATCCCTTCCCGAATTCCTGCTGAATCCTCCGCTGCGCCGGAACGGGACGCCCTGCATGCGCGTCCCGCCGGCAGCGGCGATCAGTGGCGGGTCGCCAACTGGTATTCGAGCTTTTCCTGGTCGCGTGCGAACAGGCGGATGCCTTCGGCCAGCTTTTCGGTGGCCATGGCGTCCTCGTTCATCTGCCAACGGAAAGCGCTCTCGTCGAGCACCTGGCGCGGCTCGCCTTCGCCCGGCAGCAGCAGGCGCGGCAGCTCGCCCTGGGCGTCAGCCAGTTGTTGCAGCAGGTCGGGACTGATGGTCAGGCGGTCGCAGCCGGCCAGTTGCTCGATCTGGCCGAGATTGCGGAAGCTGGCGCCCATCACCACCGTCTTGTAGCCGTTGGCCTTGTAGTAGCGATAGATGCGCGAGACCGACTGCACGCCGGGATCCTCGGCGCCGGCGTAGTCGCGGTTCTCGCTCTTCTTGTACCAGTCGTAGATGCGCCCGACGAACGGCGAGATGAGGAACACCCCGGCGTCGGCGCAGGCCACCGCCTGGGCGAAGGAGAACAGCAGGGTCAGGTTGGTCTGGATGCCCTCGCGTTCCAGAATCTCGGCGGCGCGGATTCCTTCCCAGGTGGAGGCGATCTTGATCAGCACCCGCTCGCGGTCGATGCCCTGTTCGTCGTACAGCTCGATCAGGCGGTGGGCGCGGGCGAGGGTGGCCTCGCTGTCGAACGACAGGCGCGCGTCGACTTCGGTGGAAATACGTCCGGGAATGACTCCGAGGATGTCCTTGCCGACTGCCACGGCGAAGCGGTCGCAAGCCAGTCCGGCGTCGCCGCCGCTACCCGCGGTAGCCTGTCGAAGGTGCTCGGCGTAGCGCGGCAGGGCGGCGGCCTTGAGCAGCAGCGACGGGTTGGTGGTGGCGTCCACCGGCTTCAGGCGGGCAATGGCATCGAAGTCGCCGGTGTCGGCGACCACCGTGGTGTATTGCTTGAGTTGTTCCAGCTTCGAAGTCATGGCGAGGTCTTGTCAGGTGGGTTCTTGGGAAGAAGAATTCCCCGACCTTACCCGAGCCGCAGGCGCGGCTCAATGGGAGCTATCGCCCCGCCAGAAGTTCCAGCGCCTGGTCGAAAACCCGCAGCGGATCGGCGGCCTTGTGCACGTCCACCGAGAGCAGTTGGCGGAATCGCCGGGAGCCGGGGAAGCCCTGGGCCAGGCCGAGGATATGGCGGGTCACGTGATGCATCGCGCCGCCTTCGGCCTGGTGTCGCTCGATGTACGGACGCAGACGGAGCAAGGCCTCGCTGCGACTGAGCGGCGGCGCTTCGCTGCCGAACAACTGGCTGTCCACCGCGGCCAGCAGGTAGGGGTTGTGGTAGGCCTCGCGACCGAGCATCACGCCGTCGAAGGTCTGCAGGTGCTCGCGGCAGGCCTCGAGGGTCTTGATGCCGCCGTTGAGGACGATCTCCAGGTCCGGGAAGTCCTTCTTCAATTGCGCCGCGACCTCGTAGCGCAGCGGCGGCACCTCGCGGTTTTCCTTGGGCGAGAGCCCTTCGAGGATGGCGATCCGTGCATGCACCGTGAAGCTCCGGCAGCCGGCCTCGCGCACCTGGCCGACGAAATCGCAGAGCTCGGCATAGCTGTCGCGCCCGTTGATACCGATGCGGTGCTTCACCGTCACCGCTATCTCCACCGCATCCAGCATTGCCTTCACGCAGTCCGCCACCAGCGCCGGATGCCCCATCAGGCAGGCGCCGATCATGTTGTGCTGGACCCGGTCGCTGGGGCAGCCGACGTTGAGGTTGACCTCGTCGTAGCCGGCCTCTTCCGCCAGCCGCGCGCAGGCCGCCAGTTCCGCCGGCACGCTGCCGCCCAGTTGCAGCGCCAGTGGATGCTCGCATTCGTCGTAGCGGAGGAAGCGCTGGCGATCGCCGTGCAGCAACGCGCCAGTGGTGACCATCTCGGTGTAGAGCAAGGTGTGACGGGACAACTGGCGCAGGAAGAAGCGGCAGTGGCGATCGGTCCAGTCCATCATCGGCGCAACGGAGAAGCGGCGTGAGAGGGCGGCGGGGGCGTTGGTCGGTTCTGGGCGCATCGGGACTTCGGTAGGGGGAGCGGAGCAGGGCGAGGGATTTTATCAGGGATGGGGCCTTTGCCATATCGTCGGCAATGAGCAGTTCCACCCGCCCAGCGTCGGTGTCCGATAACCCGAGGCTTTCCAGCACGGCTCGTAGGCTGTCACAGTACTTCGATTCGGATGATGTCTCCATCAGCCTCTCGACCTGGGCCGCCACCGTTTTTCAGTCACTGACCAGAATCTCCGCCCCTGGTACATCTTTCGTGGGGATGGACTCGATCGCCATTTTCTGGGGCGCTGCCAGGCAAAATGGTTGCCAGACCCGAGGAGGTAGTCGTTACCCTCCACTGGGCCTCTCTACATGCGCTCGACGATAGTATCGAGCTCCCGGATCTTGAAAGCCTTTTGGCAGGGAGGCGGGTTCCAGCCCAAAGGAGCGTTCCCGGTGAGTGGCCTTGACGCTACTGATGGTCAGCTTCGATAGCCCCGAGGAGTCGCCGAGCACATCGCCGATGCTTTTATCGGAGGTGGGATCGAGCGAGGGAAGTTGCCAAGGGTCTGGGCGGCGGTACTCGGGAACGACCGTTGCTTCTGTATGGCTGGCGCACTCTACATGCGTAGAGTTTTCGCCACTTCATCGATTTCGGTGATCGTGGCGTGGTCGGAAATGACTCTGGCCATGAGGTAGTCATGCAACTCTGCATCGCCATCGACACAGCCGTCTCTGAGCACAACCAACTGGTAGTCCAGATCGAACGCCTGGCGAACCGTCGTCAGCACTACGCCTGAGGTAGTGGCTCCAGCGATGAGCAATGTTTCAATATCATGCGCCCAGAGAAGCTCGTCCAGTTCCGTACCCGTGAAGGCGCCGACGCGACTCTTCGTAATGACCGGTTCGCTTTCGATCGGCTGCAAGGCGGCGGTGATCGCCAACCCGGGGCTTCCCGGTTCGATCAAGCCACTTTCACGTAGCTCGCGGAATAGCCTGTTGCGCCTGTCCATTGGCGGACCATCGGGCGGGCAGCCCACCGTTACATGAACTACAAGCATATCGGTTTGCCGTACCCTGGAAAGAAATCTGGAGGTGCGGGCCACTACCTCGGCTGCGCGAGGTGCGGGCACGAAGTTGTTCAGCACGAATTCCTGGAAATCCATCAGCAGCAGGGCGGAATTAAAGGGAGATTCAAGCACGAGCTCAGTCATGACGACCTCTGGGTGGTGGAAAACCGTCTAGCGGGTGGAGTGCCCAAGGGCTCGCCAGTTGAATAGCGCCCCTGCCAGCATCAACAGGCTGGTTACCAGGAAAACGCTGCGCATCCCGAACTGGCCACCGACGAACCCTCCGATTACCGGCCCGATTACCTGGCCGGCGAATTGCGCGGATAGCGACCAGCCCATTGCCGAGCCGACGAATCGCTCCGGGACGCTATGGCGGATTACAGCGGCCATGCACGG
Source organism: Pseudomonas sp. 20-5 (assembly GCF_056782835.1). Lineage (NCBI taxonomy): Bacteria > Pseudomonadati > Pseudomonadota > Gammaproteobacteria > Pseudomonadales > Pseudomonadaceae > Pseudomonas > Pseudomonas sp. 20-5. The sequence continues at coordinate 2,351,141 of NZ_CM165584.1, forward strand.
AAGCAGGCCGCCAAGCGCCATGCCCATCAGGAAGCGCAGGGCGATGAGTTGCCACCCCGCATATACGAAAGCCTGGGGAATCAGCAGGACGGCCGCGACGCTCAGCGCGGCTATCATGATGACGCCGTAGCCAATCCGGTCGGCCACCTTACCCAGATAGGTCGCGGAGATGATGCTTCCGAGCGCTGCCGCCGACATGGCCAGACCCGCCACAGACGTCACCCGCCTCGAGTCCTCGAGCAGCGTTTCGATATAGACGGTGATAATCGGTTCGACCGACATGTTGGCAATCATCAGCAGCAGGCCTGTCGCCAGCATGGCGAGGATCACCGCCTTGTTGGGCATATTCGACCAACCGACCTTGGGAGGTTCTTCGACGGCGGGGACGGAGGGGCGTGCAGTCTCGCGCAACATGAAGGTCGTGAAGACAAACGCAATGAAGATCAATCCACTGGCGCCCCAGAATGTGGCTCGTATGCCGATCAGAGGAGGCAGGAAGCCGCCAACCAGCGGCCCTAACAGATTGCCGGCCATCACGCCCGAGGAAAGAAGACCCAATGCCCATGCCGAACGGGATTTCGGAGCTTGCACCGCGACCAGGATCGTTGCCCCCGACGAGTACCCGCCGGCGATTCCCGCCAACAAGCGCAAGCCGATGAATTGCCAGATATCGGAGGCCAGCCCCATCAGCAACATGGTGATCGCCATTCCCAGGCTAGCTCGGACCAGCATGGGCTTGCGACCGTAGCGGTCGCCAAGCATCCCCCAAAGCGGTGCTACCAACCCGGCGGTGACGAAAGTGGCGGCGTAGGCGATACCCGACCACTGCACGATTGCAGCGTGGCCCGATACCCCGAGTTGACCTATGTAGACCGGGAGGAACGGCAGGATAAGTGTCATGGCGAAGACGGTGGTGAAGGCTCCGAACAAGCACACGGCGAGGTTGCGTTGCCAGCAGTCGATAGCGGGTTCGTTCATGTTGCCTTGCATCAGCAGACTCCGATCAGAGACACTCGATACCACACAGTCAATTTGGTATACCAATTTGGTATACATTGACGTTGGCCAATGGATCTGTCAATCGGAGGCACCTAATGACGGTCATTCAGCAGGCTGAAGAGCGGCTGCGCCGCTTGATTCTGGATATGGAGATCGGCCCTGGAGAGCGCCTGACGGAGCGCTGGCTCGAAGGGCAGACAGGGGCCTCGCGAAGCTCTATCCGCACGGCACTGGTTCGTCTTGAGGCTGAAGGTCTCGTTGCGAGGGAGGGCCGGGGATGGCTGGTGCCGCCCATCGATCTTCAGGAAATAGAACAATTGTTCGTATACCGGGAGATGCTTGAGGTAACGGCAGTTCGCCTCGGTGGAAAAGAGGCGGAAGAAAGCTATCTCCGGGAGGGGGAGGCCATACTGGATGCGGTGCCGATAAATGCCTCGGCAGAAGAGACCGAGTCTGCCGGACGCCAATTCCACCTTTGGATTGCCGGTTTGGCCCGCAATGAATTCATCAGTCGGGGGCTCGGCGAGGCCCTGACGCGCCTCCAGCGTGTCAGATGGTTGGAGAGCCAACCGGAACATCACGGCTGGGCCGAGCATCGCGCCATCATCGCCGCCTTGAGGGCATGCGATATCGAACGCGCCGCGGGGATGGTCGAATCGCACGTCCGGGAGACAAGGGACCGGTTGCTGGAAACTCTCCGAAAAGACCGGCGCAGTCTCAGGGCACGCGGAATCACCATTCTTCCTGAGTGATGCCGGCCGGGCAGGGCGATTCGGTCTCGTTTCCCGAGGAGGGGCATGCCAGGCGGCGCCGATTCCGACGCCTGAAGGTCTGCAGCCGGTTGTGGGCAGTCTGATCGGGAGGAGCCGAACCAACGAGGGCCGGCGGGCCGTGGCAGCTCCTGGCCCTGCCGGTGTGCCCCTGCCGACCTAGTTCATTTGAAATATTGCGATCCAGGCTGGGGCCAGTAAGATGGGCCGTCCGACGACCCGCACCAGCCTCTATCAAGGATCGATGCATGAGACTGCCCCGCCCGCGTTTTGCCCTTTCCGCCGCCTTGCTGCTTTGCCTTTCCGGTTGCGTGTCGGAACTCGATTCGGGCGCCTATGGCAGCATGGACGATCCGCGCAACGCGCAGATGCTGGACCTGGTGGACCAGGCGCTGAAGGGGAACATGGCCGTGGTACTGGTGGCCGACGTGATGCCGCACAAGTCCCTGAGCGATGCCCTGACCATGACCCAGTGGACGCCAACGGCGATCTGGGAGTACGAGAAGGACCCGAAGGTGACCTTCGGCCGCAAGTTCCAGACCAACGCGCTGCAGCGGAAGCCCGACGAGACCTATCTGTTCAAGGCCTTCGAGGTGCATATCCTGCCGCCCGGCAAGTACCTGCTGACCGGCGGCGACGACTACCAGATCCATGGCTTGCTCGACCAGGTCGGCGCCCGCAGCGGTCCGCCCGGTTCGGGCCATGGCGCCAACGGCACCGCGTACCTGTCCCCCGAGCTGTATCGCGAGTACTACCGGGAAGAAGTCTGGAAAGATGCCACCTATGGCAGCGAGATCAAGACCGAGAAGGTCTGCACCGCCGTGCATGTGGCCTCGGGCGCCTGCGTGAGCTGGGGCGAGCAGCAATACACGCAGACGACCCAGGGCTCCCAGGCCGGCTATTACCAGCAGACCGACTCCCGCGACGTGCCCTCGATCAAGGTCCAGGCGCGCCTGCCGGTCGACAAGGCGCTGGCCAGCTTCACCGTGCAGGGCGGGCAATTGCTGCTGGCCCCGCGCATGCACCTGAAGACCCCCGGCTACAAGTACCAGCAGTCGAAGTGCCGGGCGATCGATCCGAAGAAGATCGAATGCCCATTGGAAAACCTGACCGTCTACACCTGGCCGGCGCCGATGGACTTCAGCCAGTCCCTGATCGCCCAGCGGGCCCTGAGCGACAAGCACCGGCAACTGCTGTCCAGGCTCCAGCCCCTGCAGATCACGCCGCTACGCAAGCAGGGCATGGAAGACCCGGTCTGGGGCGTGCCGCTGTCATTGAAATAGCGGGTGTTCGCTCAGGGGCGCGCCGGGTGCCGCCCCTATCCACGATCGGCAGGGAAGCATTTCCCCACAAGGAAGGTGACATGAACGTATATCGCAAGGTTTCCCGCAGTGCCGCGACTTGGCTGTGCGCCGCGCTGCTGGCCGCATCCGGCCATGCCTGGGCCGAAGACTGGTGGGTGGTACACAAGGGCGACGACCCTGCCGAGCTTGACGTGTTCCTGGCCGATGCCGATTCGCTGGCACCGGTGCCGGGTATCGAAAACGCCTGACAGGTGCAGATCGCCATGCTGTTCGACTCCTTCCATCTGCTCAGCGCGCACCAGTACCGCTGCGATACGCGAGAGGTGAAGGTGGTCAACGCCAAGACCTTCTCCAACAACGGGCAACCCACGAACCTCCAGTTCACCTTCGCCAAGGGCTGGACCCCGCTGCCCAACGAAAGCCATGAGGCTGTCCTCCAGTTCATCTGCGCGCCGCAGGAGCGCGAACGCAATGGCATGCGCTCCACCGGCAGGGGCGTGCCATTGCAGGCGGTGATCACCGCCGTCGGCATGGTCGAGATGGAGCGCGCCCAGGCCAATCTCGCCGAGGCCCGGCGCAAGCTCGAAGAGGCCAAGAGCGATCGCGTCATGGGCGAGCTCGATCGTCTGCTCGGCAACGAACCCCGGAAGCCCTGAGCCGCTCTGACTGAAGCAGGGTGAGGCGAGGCGGATCGGGCCGTTTTCCGGAGCGATCGGCGTAGGTCCGGAAGGCGCGTCGGGAGGGTCTCGATGAAGTGGTATAGCCGCATCAGCCTGGGACTCAGCCTCGCGGTCGCGAGCGCTTTCCTGGTGGCGTACTGGCGATCGCTCGACAGCCATAGCTATCCCAATATGAATGCGCCTGGGCTGATCGCCTACCTGCTGGCCTTTCCTGCCTGCGCCCTGTTGCTGCATTCCACTGCGTTGGCATTCGTGCTCCAGCAGCGAAAGCTGGGAAGCGCTCGCGAAAGAGCGCTGCAATGGACGATCAACCTGGCGCTGTGGATGGCGCCGCTTTGTTTCATATTTTCCAGTCTTTAATCAGGCACTCGCGGGTGTGTAGCTCGAGTAAGCGGACTGCTTTGATATCTCCTGCTGCGGCGGAATACAGGTGCGTCCTTTGAGTCGCTCAGCGCTTCGGCGCAAAGACCATCTTCACCGGCGCATCGTGCTTCAGGCGCGAGCCGTCCGCTTGGTTTCCGGGCTCGAAGCTAGGGTGCCAGGCCCTGAGTTCCGTATCGGACAGCCACTCCAGTTGCAATTCGTCCGCGGATGCGCGCAGGTCGAATTGCGCCAGCGACTGCACGACTGAATGGCACTTTTCCGATTTCCCGGTTTCGAGGAGGGAGACCTGTATTTCTTCGCCCCAGGTGATCGAACCTTTCTCCGGGCATTTCCGAACCTCGACGTGGTATTGCCCGTTCGGCGACGGCAGGTCGGAAATCAGCTTGTCGGGGCCGCAGGCGGCGAGGAGTACGCTCAGTATCAGCAGGGGGCTTTTTTTCATCCATGACCTCTGTGGAAATCTCGGAAAGGAATTCCTTTCTTTTCCTGGCGGAAAATGGGCAGGAAGCGTGCCTGCCCATCCTACGCGCGGACTGCTGGATCTGCCCATGGGCGATCCACAGCTTCGTGCACGAGCGATATCAGATGGCGCTGAGCGATTTCAGGATCAGATAGGTGCAGATGAGCACCCCTGCCATGGACAACAGGCCCAGGGCGACAATGCTGAGTTTCATCGGGTTTCCTCGTTGAACTGCGATGGGCTGCTGTATCAAGGAGGGGAGAGGCAGCAGGCGGGGGGAAAGCCCCGGAGGGATGAGCGGCCCCCGGGGCTTTGGTGACCACCATAGGAGAAAGTCACATTGATAAGGCTAGCCCTGTTTCGCTGTGCGGCAAGCGAAGCGGCATCGCTTTTCCCGCAGGATCGGGAAAATGCCTAGCCATACCGCAGTGATGGCCACGGAGGGTCCATGCGCCTCGTCCATTTCCTGATTGCCCTTCCCGCCGCGCTGCTGGCTGAGCCTCAGATAACCGCGCGGCGCAGGTTCAGCGTTCGTCGCCGATCTCCAGTTCGATGAAGTCGATGACCCCTGCCGCGCGGTTGTCGAGGCGCTCAAGTTCCTGGCCGTCCAGCGTCTGCAACAGCGAGGTGCCGTGTTCCAGGCGCTCGCCGGAGGCATGCGAAGCGGCTTCGCGGGTAGGACTGAACAGCCAGGCGTGCGGATGTTGCGCGCGCCAGGCGGCGCGGGGCGAAAGGCTGACCTCGGTGCCCGCCGGGTAGTGCCAGGCGCCCAGTTGCAAGGCCTCGGCGAGGACCGTGCCGCCGAGGCCGTACAGGCGGCGGTCGCGGTCGAAGGCCAGGGCGCCGCCGCTCAGCGCGATGCCGCGCACCGACACCTGTTGCCCGGTTTCCGGCATTACCCGCCAGCGCTCGGCGTCGCGGTAGCCGTCGGTGTAGGCCATGCCGTCGCTGGCGAACAATCGCGCACCGGCGGGGAAGTCGATGTCGTCGGCGCGGTTGCCGGTCGCCAGGCTACAGCCTTCGAAGGCGGCGGGACGCCCGTCGCGCTCGCTGGCGAAGGCGATTTCCTGGCTGGCGTCGCAACGCCAGCCTTCGATCTCGGCGACGCCCTCGCCACGCAGGCGCAGCGAAGTGGGATGGACGCCGGTGGTTTTCCATGGGTCCTGCGGGTTGTCCTGCTCGCTCTGCAGCCAGCGTTGCAGGTGGCGGGTGGCGACGCCGCGGATCGTCACCGGGGTGGGGAATTCGGCTTCGCGGAAGCTTTCTGGCTGGTGCTTGAGTTCCAGCTTCAGCCGGGTGCCGGCAGGCATCTCGATGCCTCCGAGGCGCGAGGGGCGCTCGAGCACGGCGCTGTGCGCGGCTTCCTCGCGCGCGCGTTCGCGCTCGTACTGCCAGAGACCGATCTCCAGCCAGGCGCGCAGTCCCAACGGGAACAGCAGGAGCAGCATCAGCAGGCCGCGGCTCGGCCAGCGGCGGCGCAAGCGCTGGCGCGCGCGCGGGCTGAAGGCCAGGAGCGATAGCCAGACCAGCAGCCAGATGCCGGCGACGAACGACGACAGGTAGATGAGCGGGACGATCAGGGGAATAGGGGCGACGGGGATCACGCGGGCGTCCTTGCGGGTTGGGTTCCATGACGTCTCCGGCGCGGCGTGCCGGGTACCTGCCAGAGTTTACAGGGCGCGTCCCGATGCCGCAGCGGCAAACTGTCTTCAGGCCTTGTCCGCCGGGGGCCACGCCCTGGAGAGGGAGGCGCTCGGGGATGGAGTCGGCGAAGTGCCGATTCAAGCCCAGGCGCGACGGGCCGATGGGGTGGTTATCGGTTTCTGTAGTCCAGTGGGGAAAAACCAATGAACGAAAGCGTCGCCAGGGTGTTCGATCGGATTCTACGGGGGCTCGGGTTGAAGACCCTGAACGCCCAGTTCCTGCTGTCCTATGCACTGATGTTCGGCCTGGCCGCCTGCGCCTCGGTGGCGTTGTACCTGAGCATGTCGATCTCGCCGGAAACCATCAACGTGGCCGGCGCGCAGCGCATGCTCAGCCAGAAGATGGCCCGCGAGGCGCTGCAATTGCGACTCGGCGCCGGCGACCCAAAGGCCCTGGCCGCGACCATCGCCCAGTACGAACGCTCGGCCGCCGATCTGGATGCGGGCAATGCCGAGCGCAACGTGAGCCGGATGGGCGCGCCGGAGATCGCCGCCCAGCGGCAGAAGGTGGCGCAGATCTGGGGCCGCTACCGGGCCATGCTCGACCAGGTGGCACAGCCTGCCAGCCAGGTCGATCTGCGCGGCTTCTCGCAGTATTCCACCGAGCTGTTGGGCGAGCTGAACAACCTGGTCTCGCTGATGAGCGCGCGCGCCGACAGTGTCCAGCACACCCAGATGTGGATCGCCTTCGGTTGCCTGTTGGCGATCCTGGTGCTGGTGGTGCTCGGCCGGCAGTTCGGCCTGGCGCCGCTGATGCGGCAGTTGCGTGGGTTGGAAGTGGCGCTGACCGAGGTCGGCGCGGCGAACTTCACCCATGCCCTGGCGGCGGGCCATGCGGACAACGAGATCGGCCGCATCGTCGCTGGCTACGAGCGGATGCGCCAGGACGTCAGCGGTTTGCTGGCGAACGTCAAGCGCAGCGCGGCAGAGACCGACAAGGACGTGGCCGAGGCCCTGGAGCAGGCGCTCGGCGCCGGCGACCAGGTGGCGCGCCAGCACCAGGACCTGGACCAGGTGGCCACCGCGATGAACGAGATGAGCGCCACCGTGGCCGAGGTCGCCCGCCACGCCAACCATGCGGCGCACTCCACGCGCGACGCCGCGGCCCTGGCCCACGAGGGACGGCGTCTGGTGGAGCACGCCAGCAGCCAGACCGGTGCGTTGGCGGAGGAACTGGAGCAGACCGCCCTGGCGCTGAACACCCTGCACCAGCACGCCGGCAGCGTCGGCCAGGTGCTTACGGTGATCAGCAGCATCGCCGAGCAGACCAACCTGCTGGCGCTCAATGCCGCCATCGAGGCGGCGCGGGCCGGGGAGGCCGGGCGCGGCTTCGCCGTGGTGGCGGATGAGGTGCGTTCGCTGGCCAACCGTACCCAGCAGTCGACCCAGGAGATCCAGGGGCTGATCGAGCAGTTGCAGGACGGCGCCAACGATGCGGTAGCCGCCATGCGCGGTAGCGCCAGCCATGCCCAGAGCAACCTCGCCGAGGCCGACAGCGCGGCCCAGGCGCTGGGACGCATCGTCGCCACGGTGGAAGAGCTGGACGGCCTCAACCAGCAGATCGCGACCGCCGCCGAGGAACAGAGCCAGGTGGCCCAGGACATCGACCGCAACATCACCAACGTCTCCGGACTCTCCGAGCAGGCCCACGAAGGGACCGCCGCAGTGCTTTCGGCCAACCAGAGGGTCAAGGAGCACATGGCTGGCTTGCGCGTGGTGCTCGGTCGCTTCCGCACCTGAGGCTGGCTGCGGGCGTCGGCGCTAGTCGGCGGACAGGTTGCGGATCAGCGCCACTGTCAGGTACAGGCGCGGGGCGATGCTGGACAGTTCGAGGTATTCCGCCTCGCTGTGCAGGCCGGCGCCGACCACGCCGAGGGTTTCCAGCACCGCCGGCTTGTCGCTGCCGGGCACGTAGGCGTAGCCGGCGTCCGTGCCGAAGCGCATGGCGATCGGCTCGATGCGCTTGCCGATTCGGCCGTAGAGCGTCTGCGCGGTTTCCGCCAGGCGCTGCGAGGCGGGGGTCTTCACCAGGGGCGGACGACCCTTGTCGAGACGCAGACTGACTTCGGTATCGGCGACCAGGCGTTCGCCGGTCAGCTTCCGGGCGTCGGCCAGTACCCGCTCGCTCTCGGCCGGGTCCGAGTAGCGCATGTCGGCTTCCGCCGAAGCCTCGGCGGGAATGATGTTGCGCTTCTCGCCGCCCCTGGCGAGGGTCCAGTTCAGCGTGGTGCCTTTCGCCGGATCGCCGAGGTCCTTGAGACGCAGCAACTGGTGCGACAGTTCGAGAATGGCGTTGCGGCCTTGCTCGGGTGCCGAGCCGGCATGGGACGAGCGACCCTTCACCTCGAGCAGCAGGCCGTCGATGCCATTGGTGGCTACCGTCACTGCGTCCCGGTCCGGCGGCTCGTAGGAGAAGACGTAGTCCTGCTGCCGGGCCAGCTCGGCGATCAGTTGCTTCGAGCCGGCGGAGCCGGTCTCTTCGTCGGGATTGAACAGCACGGTGATCCGTCCGTAGTCCCTGAAGCCTTGCTGCCTGAGCAGCGCCAGGGCATGCAGCACCATCGCCACGCCGCCCTTGGCGTCGGCCACGCCGGGTCCGTAGGCGCGCTCCGCGTCCTCGCGGAACGGACGCTTCGCCGCGCTGCCGGCGGCGAACACGGTGTCGTAGTGAATCATCAGCAGGAAGCGCTTGCTGCCGGTGCCATCGAGGGTGGCCACCAGGTTGGCGCCGGCCGAGGGCGTCGCCGGTGCGCTGCGGACTTGCGCGCCGAGCGCCTGCAGGCGTTCGGCGAGCAGCGCGGACAACTGGCCGAGGCCTTCGGCCTGGCCGGTACCGCTGTCCACCGCGACCAGTTGCCGGAGCGTGTCGAGGTAGGCCGGGCGTTCGGCTTCGGCCTGGCGCAGCAGCTCGGCGGCTGGCGTGTCGGCAGCGAAGGCGGCGGGCGAAAGCAGGAAGGCGAGGGCGAGCGGCAAGAGGCGGGGCAGGCGGCTGGCGTGCACGGAAGGTCCTCGTCTGGTGGGCGGAGGCGGCGCGGTTGTGCGCCGCGGTATCCGATTGACCTTAGGTCATGAGACGGTTTCCGCCAGCAGCGCCTCGACCTTGCGCCGCAATTCTTCCAGCAGGGCCCGTTCCTCGGCCGAATAGTCGCGCGGTCGGCTGTCGAGTACGCAGACGGTGCCGTACGGGGTGCCGTCGGGCGCATGAACCGGATAGCCAAGGTAGTTGCTCAGGCCGAACTCGACTTCATCCTCGTTGCCGGCCCATTCCGTCTCCTGGCGCGAGTCGCGCACGTGCAATGGGGCGTCGCGGTCGACCACGCGTTCGCAGTAGAGGGGTTTGGCGCCGTCTTCATGGACGCTCTTGCGGCCTTCGGCGCCGATCGGGTAGGTGTCCTCCAGGCGTCCGGCGGAGGCCTCGACGCGCATGTGCCGGGGCAGGGAACGCATGATCAGCACCGACGGCACGTCGAGCCGGCGGGCCAGTGCGTCGATATCCCGGCGCAGGGATTCGAATCGTTCGGAGGATTTCGCCATGCCCGGCCTCGCCCATGTCTGGTGGATGAACCGCGACTGTAGCGGCGAAAGGGGGCTTGGCCTAAATACCCTTTGGTGCGCTCCCCCTCGCTCGAGCGCATAAGCGCCCGGCTGTCACTCCTCGGTCGGGCCGGGCAGGTACTCCAGCAGGTCTCCCGGCTGGCACGCCAGGTAGGCGCAGATGGCCTCCAGGGTAGCGAGGCGAATGCCCTTTACCTTGCCCTGCTTGAGCAGCGACAGGTTCTGTTCGGTGATGCCGATGGCCTGGGCCAGGTCCTTGGACCTGGCCTTGCGCAGGGCGAGCATGACGTCCAGCCTGATTTCGATGGGCATGGCGGACCTCAGACGAACTGGCGGTTTTCCTCGGCGAGCAGGGCGGCCTTGCGCTGGATGCGCGCGATCACCATCACCGAGGCGGCGGCGAACAGGCTGACCAGTTCCGCCGAACCGAAGCTGAGACTGACGATGCGTTGCCCCTGGGGTTGGAGGAAGGTGACCCAGACCGTCAGCAGCGGTTCCAGCAGGAAGTTCGCCAGCACCCAGCAAGCCAGGCACAGGCCGACCTTGCCGAGCAGCGCCGCGGCGTCTTCGCAGAAATACTCGCCGCGCCCGTAGTGCTGGAACAGCCTTCGCAGCGCCTGCAGTCCACTGGCCAGGACCAGCAGCGGCAGGCTCGACAGGAGGATGCCGCCGAGGGCCTGCCAGAGCGGCATGTCCCGCGCCACAACGCCGAGGTCGCCGGCGACACCGGTGGCGGTGAGAGCGAAACCGAGGCCGTGCTCGCTGGCGAGGTCGGGGAAGATCCAGCACGCGGCGTTGAGCAGCAGCATGCCGGCGATCAACAGCAGGGTCAGAGTAGCCATCAGGCGGCTGTAGCCGGCCAGGCGGTCGCTTGTCATCGGGGGTACTCCTGGGAAGGTGGGCAGGCCCCTCGGAAACGAGGGAAACCGGAGTGATCATAGTTTAATAATAAATTATCGTAAAACGATAATTTCTTGATCGCTGCATCCGGCCTGGAGCGCTCCGCAAAATCCCCTCCGTGCCCGCCGGGGGCATGGAGGGGAAGCGTCCTACTTCTGCAGCAACTGGACGTTGTCGATGAACATCGACTCCTGCTGGTTACCGCTGAGGATCATCAGTTCAGCACGCTTGATCGGCCCCTTCGGCAATTGCACCTGGCCGCGCAGGCTGGCCCAGCGGCCATTCTCGACCACCTTGTAGCCCAGGGGCAGGTATTCGCCGGGCCGACCCTGGCTTTCCAGGTAGAGGTAGGCATAGGTCATGGCCTGCGAGCCGCGACCGTCGCCGACCCGTACGTCCGCGCTGAACGCGTAGGTCCGGCCTGCTTCCAGGTTGCCCAGCAGGCTGGTGCTCGCGCCGGTGCCGGCGTAGCGCCGCTGGTAGGCTTCCAGGGCCAGCCGCCCGGCGCTGGCGACGCGCGTGGCGCGGGCGCTGGCATGCACGCCGCTCCAGCCGCCGATGCCGCTCTCGAAGTCGTAGGCGATGCGTTTCGGCGCCGGCGGTACGCTCGGCGGCGCGGCCTGCGCTTCCTGCAGGTTCATCTCGTCGACCAGCAGGCTGGCGCCGCTGTCGCTCCAGACCGCCACGTAGAGGTTGCGCTGGTCGGCGGCGGGACGGTAGTCGAAGGTCTTCTCCAGGCGACTGAACTCGTTGCCGCTGACCGACAGTTCGACGCTCTGCGCCGGGTTGTAGGCCAGGGCGCCATCGGCGCGTTCGCTGAGCAGCGCCATGCGCACGGTTTCACGGGTATTCGCGGCCTTGAGCATGACCTTGCCGCTCAGCCGGTAGCCGCTGCCGGCGCGCAGGGGGGCAATGGGGCGGACCAGCAGGTCGAAGCCACGCACGTCGACCAGCAAGGCATTGTCGCGGCAGCCCTTGGCGACGTTCACCAGGCTCAGCTGGGCGTTGCCGGACCATGCGCGCCAGCCTTCCATGCTGGCGAACTCGCCATCGCCGAGCAGGCCGCCGAGCTTGGCTTTCGTGCACCATGGCAGGTCCGGCGGGGTCGGCGTGTCGCCGCCGGAGCCCGGGTTGACCGTGCCGGGTACCTTGGTCGGGCGAAAGTCGGCGATCTGCGTGGCCATGCTGTTCAGCGCGCGTACGGCGTCGGCGTGTTCTTCGCGGCCGCAGGGCTGGTTGGCGCATTCGGCGTTGACCAGGCGCGGGTTGGCGAAGAACGGTGCCTGCTTGTTGGTGCCGAAGGCATGCGGGTAGGCCATCACGGTGGCGAAGCGCCCCTGCACGCCGTAGCCGCGGCTCCATTCGTAGGTGCCGCTGTGGGCGTAGCGCGGATCGTAGTAGCTGGACTCCAGGTCCTGCTCGTAGGAGTGGCGCAGGCCCATGTTGTGGCCGGCTTCATGGGCGAAGGTGTTGAGCCCGCAGTCGACCCCGGTGAGGTTGTAGGCAATGTCCTTGGCGTTGCCGTGGAAGCGCCCGCTGTTCTTATCGCCCGAGCCCATGTAGCCGATGCCGCAGGTGATGTAGCCGTTGCCGCTGTTCTGCGAGCGGTTGACCAGGCTGACCAGGTCGGCGCCGTACTGCTCGCGCAGGCGCTGCACCTGCGGGTCGCGCATGAAGCGATCGAGGTTGGCGCCGGTCACCGTCGGGTAGTCGGCCCAGTCCAGGCGCTGCTTGTGCACCAGACGCAGGCGCAGGTTGACGCCGCTCTTCTCGTAGGCGGTGTTGGCGAACTCGATGTAGCTGGCGATCCGCGCATCGATGTCGCGGCCATTTGCGGTCTGGGTCGCCGCGGTGGTGTAGAGGACCATGATGTCGACGGTCTTCGGCGCGGCCTGGGCGGCAGAGGCTACCGCCAGGGCTAGGGTGGAGCAGAGCAGGGATTTCTTCATGGGTTGCCTGTGTTCGGACAATAGGAAGCCATGGCGCCCCGAGGGCACCGCTGGGGAAACATGCTGGGAAGGTGGGCTCAGCCCTGGGCGGGCGGCGGCATCGGTGGCAGCTCGGCGAGCGGCGCGTCGACATGATCGCCGTGCGGGTCGCTACGCGCGGCGATGTCGTTCTCGTCGATCACCCGGGTCTTGCCGCTGCGGTTGTCGACGATGATCGAGTAGCTGCCGTCGAGGGTGGCGACATTGATGTGGGTTTCCAGGCTGCCGCGCACCACGGTCAGGCTTTCCGCCTCGTCGCCGTCCACCAGGCCGCCGCGCCAGACCGGCAGGCCGGCGCTGTTATGGGTGCTGGCGAGGCGTGCCTGCAAGGGCCGCTCGCGACCCGGCAGGCTCATTTCCAGCACCTGGCCGAGCGCCAGCGTGTCGAGCAGGGCGGGTTCGACCTGCGCCAGGTATTCGGGAATGCCCTGGGCGCCTTCGCGGCTGCGCAGTTCGCCTTGCCAGAGCGTCACCCGCTCGCGTGGCGCGGGCGTCGTGACGGGGGTCGGGGCGAGCATGCGGGTAGCGTCCGCCGCCGGCGCCGCGAGCGCCGCTGTCGGGGCGGCGGCTGCCTGGGCGGCGGGGGACTGGCGGGCCTGCGGCGATGCCTCGGGCGGAGCCGGGTCGAGCAGCCAGCCGCCGATCAGCGCACCGCCGATGGCGGCGGCCGAGGCTGCGTAGATCCATGTCTTGGCCACGTTGTTTCTCCTCTGAGTGAACGTGGCGCGGAGTCTAGGAAGAAGCCTCTCCCAGCGTGGCGGCAACCGTTCACATTTGCGCCAGGCCGCGCGCCGGCGTGACGAAACTGCGAATCAGGCCGGAGCGCTGCGGGCGCCAGGTCACGTGCGCTCTGTGCGCTGCGGCAAGGCTGGCGTTCGGCCGCCATGCTGTTCGCGGCGGAAGGCTTCGGCGCACCTGGCCGTCCTCGCGCTTGAAGAACTGGACGAAGTTGCTCGGCTCGTCGAAGCCGATGCCATCGTCTACGGCAGCCCCACCTATATGGGCGGACCGGCCTGGCAGTTCAAGAAGTTCGCCGATGCCACCTCAAAGCCCTGGTTCGTCCAGCTGGCTTCGCTGACGCCTCGCGCTGGCTATGGGGTGTCGACATCCCGGCCGACGGTGGCATGTTCGCTCATCTCCAGGCAACCCGGTACGGCCTCTAGCCGCGCCGGGGCCTCAGCCTCGCGCCAGTTGCAGGAGACGGGCGCGCTCCTGCATCAGCGGCCGGCAACTGCGGATGCCTTCGACGATGCTGTAGAGGCTTTCGATCTGCTGCTGGCTGAGGCTGTTGTTCTGGGCCCAGCCGAGCAACTGCAGCCAGGTCCAGCGGGCGATGGTCTCGCTCTGCGTCTCGGCCTTCCTGCGGTCGTCCCCGTCGCTCTGTCCGACCAGGGTCTCCACCAGCCCCGAGGCGCACAACGGCAGCAGCTCCCGGTACTGCTCCGGATGCGTGTCGCGTAGGCGACGCAGGGCCATTATGGCGGTGGTTATCGAGTCTGAATCCAAGCTTTTGTTCACAGTTCACTCCTTGTGCGTACAGGCTGGCGGCTGGTTGATCCCTGGGCCGCGAGCAACTGTTCGATGAAACGCGTCAGCTCTTTCTTGAACTCGGGTGTCAGGCTGGACACCTTGAGGATGAGCTCGGCCAGCTCGTCCTCGGGGCAATAGAGGTAGGCCATGGGGACCTGGAGGACCATGGCCAGCTGTTCGGAAGTCCGCATGTTGGGGGAGTGCCGTTCGCGTTCGTATTGGTTCATCCGTGCGCTGGCGGAAAACTCGTCCATTCCCACCAGCATGCCCAACTGTTTCTGCGAGTATCCCGCTCTGATTCTTGCGGCTTTTAGCCGGGTACCTAGCATCCATACAACTCCCGTCCCGTTGGCCCGCTCGCTCAAGGTTGGGCAAATCTGGACAAGATGGAAGCTCAGGAATCCTTAGTTTTCGCCGTGCCGGAGGCTCTGTCGTCCGGGGCGGCGCGCGGTTTCGACGCCGTGTACGAGGCTGCGGCGGGGATATGCGTCGATGTCGCCGAGATCGCGCATGCTCCGGTTTTCTCGCGGCGAGCCGGAGTATATGCGAATTGCATAAAGGCGGACGCCGTTTCGTCGCCTGGGGGCGGCGGGTCGTCGTCTCGCCAGAGGGGCGGGCATCGGCGCCGAGGCGGCGGAAAACGGCGATCGGGACGATACTCAGGAAAGGTGGGCGTTGCGGAACCAAGCCTCGCCTTCCAAGACTAATAGCCGGGTTTCACGCAGAGGTCATTCCCATGAGAACAACAACAAGCATCCGCCGTGTCGCTGCCGTCCTGGCAGCGCTGCACCTGCTCACCTTCGCCGAGGTTCCGCTCGCCCAGGCAGCGATGATCGGTACTGCGGAAGTCATGCAGCAACAACAGCACAACCTCGATCGCCAGCAACTGCTGAAGATGCTCGACGACCAGGGCGTCCAGAAGAAGCTGGAGGCCATGGGCGTGCCCCGCGACCAGGTGGCGAGTCGCATCAACAGCCTGACCAACGCCGAGCTGGCGCAGTTCAACCAGCAGCTGGACCAGGCGCCGGCGGGCGGCATCATCGGCATCATCGTGTTGTTCCTGGTGATCTTCATCATC
Source organism: Pseudomonas sp. 20-5 (assembly GCF_056782835.1). Taxonomy (NCBI): domain Bacteria; kingdom Pseudomonadati; phylum Pseudomonadota; class Gammaproteobacteria; order Pseudomonadales; family Pseudomonadaceae; genus Pseudomonas; species Pseudomonas sp. 20-5. The sequence continues at coordinate 2,366,492 of NZ_CM165584.1, forward strand.
ACCGACATGCTTTGCGCCACGGATATCTTCAGCTTCATCAAATGCATCAATCGGTGAGGCGGCTGGCAGGGGCACTGCTGGTCTCCGCAATGCTCGGCGGCTGCGCGCAGCCGCCGAGACTGCCGCCGGAAAGCGCGGCGCTGCCCGCGCGGGTGGAGCTGCGCGAAGTGCCGTTCTTCCCCCAGGAAGCCTACCAGTGCGGTCCCGCCGCGCTGGCCACGATGCTCGGCCAGCGCGGCCTGGCGTTGACGCCGGGGCAATTGAAGGACGAGGTGTTCATTCCCGGTCGCGAGGGCAGCCTGCAATTGGAGATGGTCGCCGCGGCGCGCCGCCACGGCATGCTGGTCTATCCGCTGCAAGGCGGACTGGAGAGCGTGCTCGAGGAGGTCGCGGCGGGCAACCCGGTGCTGGTGTTACAGAACCAGGCTTTCTCCTGGTGGCCGCGCTGGCACTTCGCGGTGGTGGTCGGTTTCGATCGGGAGCGCCGCGAACTGGTGCTGCGCTCGGGCATCACCCGGCGCTGGGTTACCGACTTCACCAGCTTCGAGTCGACCTGGAAGCGTTCGGGGCGCTGGGCGGTGCTGACCCTGCCGGGTGACCGCCTGCCGGCCACGGCAGCGGCGGTCCCGTGGCTCAAGGCCGCCAGTGACAGCGAGGAAACCGGCCACCCCAAGGTTGCCCGGCGCGCCTACGAAGAAGCCGTGCGACGCTGGCCTGAGGACGCCTTCGCCTGGTTTGCCCTGGGCAACAGTCGCTACGCCGCAGGCGATTCCGCCGCTGCCGAACAGGCCATGCTCACCAGCGTCGAGCGTCGCGTGGATTTCGCCGCGGGTTGGTTCAACCTGTCCCAGTTGCTGGCGGAACGCGGTTGCGCGGCGCCGGCGCGCCAGGCGCAGGCCTGCGCGCGGGCATTGCAGCCTGGGGAAGCCCGCTTCGCTGCGGCCTTGCCGCAGGCCGTCGCACCCGCGGCTCGGTGCGCCGAGCTGCCGGCCTGTCCCGTTGGCGCACCGCCCCGCTGAGGCGGCGGAGCCGAAGGTTGTCGGAACCCCGTTCCAGCGAGACGGCTCTATACCTGGGAGGACCCCACTCAGGTGCAGAACATGGCCAACGACAAGCGGACTTCGCCCCCCACCCCCCGGCAACCGGCCAAGGGCGGTGCGGCGGGCAAGCGCCAGGGGCATGCGGCGGAGGGCACGCGCAAGCCGCGTGCGCGCGGCGAGGAGCGGAAAGAGAAACCGGCCGACGGACGTTCGGCCACGGCGCTGACCGCCAACGAGCGGCGGGAGATCGACGACAAGCAGCCACCGCGCGCCGCTGTCCTGCACGAGGTGATTCGCGTCCAGGGCGAACACGAGTTGCAGCGCACGCTGGCGGCACTCTGGTGGTCGGCGGTGGCCGCGGGGCTGACCATCGGCCTCTCGTTGATGGGCATGGGCCTGTTCCGCGCTGCCTTGCCCGAGCAGGAGTGGGCGATCATCGTCAGCAGCTTCGGCTATCCCATGGGCTTCCTGGCAGTGATCCTCGCCCGCCAGCAACTGTTCACCGAAAACACCCTGACCGCCGTGTTGCCGGTGATGACCGAGCCGACCCTGGAAAAGGCCTGGCAACTGTTGCGTCTCTGGAGCGTGGTGCTGTTCGGCAATATCGTCGGTACGCTGCTGTTCGCCTGGGCGGTGCTGCATCTGCCGATATTCAATGAAGCGGCCGACGCGGCGTTCCTTGAGATCGGCCGCGAGGTGATGCACAACGACCTGGCGCAAATGTTCGCCAAGGGCATCGTTTCCGGCTGGATGATCGCCACCATGGTCTGGCTGATCCCGGCGGCGGAGGGCGCGAAGATCTGGATCATCGCGATGATCACCTACCTGATGGCGCTGGGCAGCTTCACCCACATCGTGGTGGGCTCGGCGGAGGTAGGCTACCTGGCGTTCGCCGGGGAAATCGGCTGGACCGAGTTCCTGCTGAAGTTCGCCCTGCCTACCCTGGGCGGCAACATCGTCGGCGGTAGCCTGATCTTCGCCCTGATCAGTCATGCGCAGATCCGTAGCGAAGGTTGAGGAGCGGATGGAAAAAACGGCACCCCGGGGTGCCGTTCTGTCGACGCGGACTAGACCCCGAGCTTGTCGCGCAGGCTGTAGTACCAGGCGCCGATGGCGGTGAACGGTACGCGGAACAGCTTGCCGCCGGGGAAGGGGTAGTGCGGCAGGCCGGCGAAAGCGTCGAAGCGCTCGGCCTGGCCGCGCAGGGCTTCGGCCAGGACCTTGCCGGCGACGTGGGTGTAGGTCACGCCGTGGCCGCTGCAACCCTGGGAATAGTAGATGTTGTCGCCGATGCGGCCGACCTGGGGCAGGCGCGAGAGGGTCAGCAGGAAGTTGCCGGTCCAGGCGAAGTCGATCTTCACGTCCTTCAGTTGCGGGAAGGTCTTGAGCATCTTCGGCCGGATGATCGCCTCGATGTCCGCCGGATCACGAGCGCCATAGATCACGCCGCCACCATAGATCAGGCGCTTGTCGCCGGAGAGGCGATAGTAGTCGAGCAGGTAATTGCAGTCTTCCACGCAGTAGTCCTGCGGCAGCAGGCTGTGGGCCAGTTCCTCGTTCAGCGGCTCGGTGGTGATCACCTGGGTGCCGCAGGGCATCGACTTGGCCGCCAGTTCCGGGACCAGGCCGTTGAGGTAGGCGTTACCGGCGACCACGATGAACTTCGCCTTCACCTTGCCTTGCGGGGTATGCACCACCGGGCTGGCGCCGCGCTCGATGCGGGTCGCCGGGCTCTGCTCGTAGATTCTGCCGCCGAGCGACTCCACCGCCGCCGCTTCGCCGAGGGCGAGGTTCAGCGGATGGATGTGGCCGCCGCTCATGTCAAGCATGCCACCTATATAGTTGTCGGTCGCCACCACCTCGCGGATGCGCTTGGCGTCCATGATCTCCAACTGGTTGTGGCCGTAGCGTTCCCACAACTGTTTCTGCGCGCGCAGGTGATCCATCTGCTTCTCGGTGAAGGCGGCGAACACCCCGCCGTCCTTCAGGTCGCATTGGATACCGTAGCGGGCCACGCGCTCGCGGATGATGCGCCCGCCTTCGAAGGCCATCTCGCCGAGCAACTGCGCTTCGCGCTTGCCGACGGTGCGCTCGATCACGTCGATGTCGCGGCTGTAGCTGTTGACGATCTGGCCGCCGTTGCGCCCGGAAGCGCCGAAGCCGACCTTGGCGGCTTCCAGTACGGTGACCTTGAAACCATTCTCCAACAGGAACAGGGCGGTGGAGAGGCCGGTATAGCCGGCACCGATCACGCAGACGTCGGTTTCGACCTCGCCCTGGAGTTCCGGGCGGGGCGGCGCGGGATTGGCCGACGCGGCGTAATAGGAGGAGGGGTAGGGGGTGTGCGGCATCTTGCACCTCTGTTTTTTATTTTTTACGGATGCCCGGATGCTACCCGAGTCGAAATCGGCCGGCTAGCCTCCGTGCAAAATTTTCAACGGACCCCCTGAAAATAAAAATTCCACTTTTTCAGAGAGTTAGCGAAAAAAAAGCTTGACGGTGTTTTTGGGGTCTGTAGAATGCGCGCCATCAGCAGGCACGTAGCTCAGTTGGTTAGAGCACCACCTTGACATGGTGGGGGTCGTTGGTTCGAATCCAATCGTGCCTACCAAACAAATCCCGCGCTGCTGGCGGGGCAAGAAAGGCGATCCGAAAGGGTCGCCTTTTTTCGTTTGCGCCCCGAAAAAGGCCGCTCGGCCCGTGCTCGCCTGGGCTCGCGCTTCATCGCATAGCCGCTATTGACAGCGGGGGCGGTCTTTTCCGACCCTAGCGCCTTCACGGATGATTCAGGCGACAAGGCTCATGACGACCTCTTCCGGTTCGCGTATCGGCGGACTTCTTCACGCTTCCCTTTTTTCCCTGCTCGGACTCGGCCTCCTGCTCGCCGGCGGTTTCAAGACCGTCGAGCGGTACCATTTCCTGCGTACTGCGCAGGAAGCCCAGGGGACGGTCAGCGCCTTGAATGCCGGCGGTTCGCATCCGCAGATCGATTTCACCAGCGTTTCCGGCGAGCGGATTTCCTATCCCCAGGGCGGCTTCATCTTCGGCTACCAGGTGGGCGAGCCGGTTCGCGTCCTCTACGAGGCTGGGCGGCCGGCGGCCAGCGCGATAGTCGACGATGCCGGCGCGCTCTGGGGAACCAGCGCTTTCCTCTGCGGCTTCGGCGCACTCTTCGGTATTGTCGGGTTCAGGGGATTGCTGGGCCTGCGTTCTTCCCAACCGACCTCAAAAGGACATTGAAGTCATGTCGCAACTTCCCATTCCCTTGCCCCTCAACGAGAGTCGCTGGCGCTACGTGACGGCCAGTGGCGGAGGCATGACCGTGGCCTTCCTGGCGGGTAGCGGCGGCTCCATCACGTTGCTCTCGCCGGAGGGTGAGAACGTGTCCTTCCGCTATGGCGGGGTGGGCGGCGGGATCGGACTGGGCATGCGCCTGCCGCGCTTCGGCAAGGTCAACCTCAATGTCAAGGGCAAGAGCGTTGGCGGGGCCGGTGCGCTGGAGGCGTTGCCGAGCACCGGAACCGTCTTGGTCGCGGACGGCCTGGTGGGGCGCGACCTGTCCCGCGGCGACTTCACCGGGCCCTGCATGTACGTCGAACTCGGCGCGGGAGTCATCGCCGGCGGTTCGGGCACGGCGATCCTCTTCGGCCTCGATCCCAAGCTGCTGGCGGCGGTGGCGCTGGCGAGCGCCTCGCCATTGACCGCCGCGCTGGGCGCCAGCATGTCGCGGCAATTACTGCAATCGTCCCGTGGCGCCCTGTTGATGGCCGGGGTCAACGTCGGTGCACAGTTCGGCGGCGGCGCGGCGGCTTACCTGGGGGCGTTGTTCTGATGCAGGAGGGCGATCCGGGAGGATCGCCCTTTTTACCTTGCGCAGGCGTGCGGCGGCCAGGGCTCCGTTGAGTTCCATGGCCAGCGGGGCGGTGGCGGAAATCGTTACCGGCGCGGGGAACGGTCGTCGGAGATTCCGAACCGGCGTGGATCGGTTCTTTCCAAACAAGCCCATCCACTCGTTCGAGGTGTCGTGCTTGTGTCCAGGTTGATCATGCCCGGAGGGCCGTTGTCGCAAGAATCCGATGTCCGGATCTTCTGTTCACCCAAGGAGCGGCTGGACTTCTACCGGCGGGAAATCCACTACGAGACGGGCCAGCTATCCAGTCGGACCAACGCCTACCTGACGGCGCAGTCGTTCCTCGTCATCGCCTATGCCTCGTCGATGGCCAACCTGAACCCGGCCTGGGGCGAGCTGTTCACCCTGGTGGTGCCGGCGCTCCTAGCACTGCTCGGGATCGTCAATTCCCTGCATGCCTGGCCGGGCATCCAGGCATCCTCGGAGATCATCTGCCACTGGCAGTTCAAGCAGTCCTGCCTGTTGCACAGCGATCCGGAGATCGGCCTGGCCTACGATGATTCGCCATTGTTCAGCGAACGCGAGGTCAACCGCGGCAGCTTCGAGAAAACCTTGCTGTTCTCGCGACGCGTGCCGTTCCTGTTCGCCGGCTTCTGGTGTGCGCTGGGCGTGTTTTCGCTCTGGTTGCAACTGGCCGGTTAGCGCTGGTGGCCCATCGCTTCGGCAAGGCTTGGCGTTGGCGGAGGCTTGCCGGCTCGATAGGCGGGCGCCGTCGGATCCGGGAACGCCCGGCGTCAGGGCGCTGCCTGCTCGCAGAGATCGTTGCCGAGGAGGCGCGCGCCCAGGCCGCGAAGCAGGTAGGTCTCGACATGGCTGCCGTCCGGGCAGTCGACTCGGTAGCCGAGCGCCAGGCCGGCGGAAAGAAGAACGAACAGGAACAGGCCGATATGTTGCAGTTTGCTCATGGTGTTTTCTACGAAAGAGGCTTGAGGGCGCAGGCGCTGCGCCGGGCGATTCTAGTGCAATGAGGCAGGGGGAGGAGCCGATTTGCATGCCTAAGCGTTCTACATGGTCCAGGGCGCCCAGCGATTCGACAGTCGCCCTGCGCCGATCGACGGCGAGCCGGGGCGAATCCGGCTGCAACTGCGTCTGTACCTGGGTTGAGCCGTTGACGGGCGCTGTCGCTGCCTTTATAAGACCGCCTCACGCAGCCGGCAGGCAGTCGAAGATGAGCGACGAAGACGATATTCACGAACCCGAACACGATCACCTGCTGGATAACGATTACCTCGAGGACGAGCGTGACGAAGATACGTTCGGCGCGCTCGACGAGCCCGATGCCTGCGGAACCGGCAGGCGACGTTCCTGCGAATATTGCGACGCGGTCCAGGTGCCAGTCGATAGCGAGGGTTTCTCTATCTGCGCCGATTGCGCAGGGCTGGAGGACTAGCCCTGGTCAGACGCTGACCACCCGGTTGCGTCCGGCACGCTTGGCGTCGTACAGCGCGGCATCCGCCCGGGCGAGTGCCCGTTCCGGTTCTTCGCCGCTGCCGGCCAGGGTACAGCCGGCACTGATGGTCACCGGCACGGACGTGCCGGCACAGTCGATCGGGGTCGCTTCCATCAGTTCGCGGATGCGATTGGCGATCATGGTCAGTTCCGTGGTCTCGCAGACCCGGACCATCGCCACGAACTCCTCGCCGCCGAAACGCGCCAGGAGATCTTCCGGCCGCAGCGCCGCGCGCAGTCGCGAAGCCGCCTCGCGGAGGACGCTGTCGCCGGCCCGGTGCCCCAGGGTGTCGTTGATACGTTTGAAATGGTCGATATCGCTGTAGATGATGCCGATGCGCTGGTCGCTGGCCCGCGCCAACTCCAGTTCATGCTGGTGCAGCGCGTGGAAGCCGGCCCGGTTCCACAATTGGGTGAGGGGGTCGAGCAGTGACTTGCGCTGCTCCCGGTCGATCTCCTGGCGCAGGAAGCGGGTGTGCTCGGTGAGGCTGCGTAGCTGGAGATATCCTTCGGCCAGGATCGACAGTCGATTGAGCTGGCGTCCTTCCCGGAGATCCAGAAGCCGCGGGCTCGGGTCGATCAGGCAGAGTGTGCCGATGGCCTGGCCATTGCTGGCGTGCAGGGGCTCGCCGGCGTAGAAGCGGATGAAGGGCGGCCCGGTGACCAGCGGATTGTCGTGAAAACGCGGATCCCTGGAGGCGTCCGTCACCATCAGCGGTTCGCTGGCCAGGATGGCGTGGCCGCAGAAGGACAGGTCGCGCGGCGTCTGTTCGGCATCCAGGCCGATACGGGCCTTGAACCATTGGCGGTCGTGGTCGATCAGACTGATCAGCACGGTCTTCACCCCGAAGGTTTCCCGCGCCAGTTCCACCAGGGCGTCCAGGTAGTGTTCGGCGGGGGTGTCGACCAGCGCCATGTCGTCCAGGGCCTGCTGGCGCAGGGCTTCGTCGGGAGGGAGGGGGCAGGCGAGCATACTGGATCCTGATCACGGTGGAGACTTTCGGTATAGCTGCCGGACAGGCTGAAGGCCAGCCTGGCGTCCGCAGTCGGCGCAAGGGTGAAGAGGGCAAAAAAAATCCCGGCCGCGTGGAGCAGGCCGGGAAAGGATCCAGGGATGTACAGCGCCCACAGCTTATGTCGGCGGCGGTTTCGATGAAGCTGCCGGATCTGGTAGGCGCGATTTTCGCGTCGATGTGTGACCCGCTTCGCCGACTATCCTGGCAAGTGGGGTCGCGAACCAATAGGATTTGCGGGTTTTATTCAATCTGGGTGAATGCGTGCAGGAAATCTACTCTGAAGAACAGATGCGCAAGGCGCTGGGCCTTGCCGAAACGCGACCGAAAAAGGTCCGGACCGAGGCCAGCCAGCCGGTCCGCTACACCATCGTCGAACTGAGCGTGCGCAAGGGCGGGGCGGGATTGCCGCTGCGTTTCGAACATCGCTCGCGCTCCATCAGCAAGGTCACCGCGCAACTGGAAGCGGAGAAGGAAGCCAAGCGCCAGGGTTACCAGGTCTGGGCGCTGCTGGATATCCGTCAGATCTGAGCGAGGCGCCTGCGCGGGGCGCGGCATTGTCCTGGTCTCGGTCCGGCTGCTAAGGTGCGCAGCCCATCGATACAGGAGTCCGGAACATGGAACTGACGATCTTCCAGGTAGACGCATTCGCCGACAGTCCCTTCCAGGGCAATCCGGCGGCGGTCTGCCCCCTCGATGCCTGGCTGGACGACGAGCGCCTGCAGGCCATCGCGGAAGAGAACAATCTTTCGGAAACCGCCTTTGTCGTCGGCCGCGACGGCGACTATCGATTGCGCTGGTTCACGCCGCAGGTCGAGGTGGACCTGTGCGGTCATGCGACCCTGGCGACGGCCTGGGTACTGATCCACAAGCTCGACGACGCTTCCCCGGTACTGCGTTTCGCTACCCGTAGCGGTGAGCTGAGCGTGCGGCGCGAGGGCGACTCGCTGGCGATGGACTTCCCGGCCAAGCGTCCGGAGCCTTGCGCGACACCGGACGGACTGCTGGAGGCGCTGGGTATTGCCGAGGCGGAAGTGCTGAAGACCGACGATTACCTCGTGGTGGTCGACGACGAAAAGACAATCGCCGCCCTGGCGCCTGACTTCGCCCGGCTGAAGGGCTTGCCGTGCCGCGGGGTGGCGGTGACCGCGCGCAGCCAGCGCTTCGATTTCGTCTCGCGCTGGTTCGGGCCCAACGTCGGCGTCAACGAAGACCCGGTGACCGGTTCCGCGCATACCTCCCTGGCGCCGTACTGGGCGCAGCGCCTGGGCAAGACCCGGCTGAGCGCCGAGCAGGGCGGGGCGCGCAAGGGGCGCCTGGAATGCGACGTGCGCGGCGAGCGGGTGGTCATCTCCGGCAAGGCGGCGTTGTACATGAGCGGTACGCTCCATCTCTGATCCCGAAGCAGGAGTACGACGATGCCGGCACCGCAGGTAGGCGTGGGCGTCCTGATCTTGCGGGACGGCAAGGTGTTGCTGGGGCGCCGCAAGGGCAGTCATGGCGCTGGCTGCTGGTCGGCGCCCGGCGGCCATCTCGAGTTCGGCGAGGCGGTGGAGGACTGCGCCCTGCGCGAAGCCCTGGAAGAGACCGGCCTGGCGCTGAGCGAACTGCGCCACGGCCCGTTCAGCAATGACGTCTTCGAGGGGCGCCACTACCTCACCGCGTTCATCCTGGCCGGTTGCGCGGAGGATGCCGAGGCGCGCCTCATGGAGCCGGACAAGTGCGACGGCTGGGCCTGGTTCGATTGGGCCGATCTGCCGGAACCGCTGTTCGCGCCCCTGGCGAGCCTGCGCCGGCGGGGCTATTCGCCCTTCGACCCGAAGCGCTGAGCGACAGGCAAAAAAAATCCCGACCGCGGGGGAGCTGGTCGGGAAATACCCTTGGGGTTCGCACACACCGTGAGCATAGGCCAGTCCGCAACGGCATCAAGAGGAGCCTGTTCGAACTGCTAGGCCCCTTTGGGGGCCGTTCCACTGTCGTCACTTCCGCTCGACGGCGAGCGAAGGGGCTGCCCGCTTGCGTTGCGGTATCCAGAACAGCATCAGCGGCAGCAGCGAGGCCCAGCCCAGCAGGACATCGCCGGCCAGGTGGATGTGTTCGCCGGGCATCAACAGTCCCTGCAGGAACATCAGGCCGAAGTGCGCGGCATTGGCCGCCACGGTGAAGTCGATAAACAGCCGGTGGCGGAAGGGCTGGCTGGCGGCGCGCCAGAGGAATGCGCCCCAGACCAGGTAGATCGTCGAGATCATCAGCTCATAGTGCTGTCCGCCGCCTTGCTGGTCGCCCCAGCGAACCAGGCGGAGCAGCAGGCGCCCGGCGTCGGAGTCGAGCAGCGACTGGTCGAGCCGCAGGAGCAGCGTGGCCAGGGCCAGGCCGAAGAACAGCAGGAAGCCGCCGGCCATCAGGCGAATGCTCAGGGTCAGCCAAGGCGTGGCGGAAACCGGGGAAGGGGAGGCAGTCATGCAGATCACCTGTAGGCCATGTCGATGGCGTTGCCTTCGGTCAGGTCGTCAAAATCCGCACGGCGGAAAGGGCGCTCTTCCCGGGTGATGGTGCGCACCCGTTCGATGTATTCGCGCATGGCGCGGCGGGTATTGCCCTGGGAGGCGGCGGAGAGGAAGCCGGCCTTTTCGCTGGCCATGCCCTCCGTCCAGTCGCGGGAAGCCGCCTGGTAGATCGAACGCTTGATCAGGCGCACCGCTTGCGGTGAGCGCCGGGACAGGCGTTGCGCCAGCGCGTCGGCGGCTTCCAGTAGCTCCTCCGCTGGCGCCAGCCCGTTGACCAGGCCCAGCGCAAGGGCCTGGCGCGGCTCCAGCAGTTGCCCTTCCAGGCACAGCTCCAGGGCCCTGGCTACGCCCAGGCTGCGCGCCAGCATCTGGGTGCCGCCGCCTCCCGGTATCAGGCCGATGAGTACTTCCGGCTGGCCGAGGAAGCGTTCCACCTGGTCGTCCTCGGCCATCAGGCGCAGGTCGCAGGCCAGCGCCAGCTCGCAGCCGCCACCCAGGGCCAGGCCGTTGATCGCGGCGATGAACACCTTGTCCATGCGGCGCATGTGCGCGGTGACCTCATGGAACAGGTTCATGTCGGCGACGCCTGCCAGCAGGGTGCGCCGCAGCAGCTTCCTCGCCCCAGGCAAGTGGCGCAGGAGGCTTTCGCTTTCCAGCAGCAGGCGTGTCAGCCAGGCCGGCATGGAAAAGGTGATAGGGGCGACGGCGCGCTCGATCTCGTCGACGTCGAAGTGGGTCAGGAAGACCCCGTCCGCCGCTCCGGAAAGGATGACGGCGCCGATGTCCTGGCGTTGCTCAAGGTCTTCCAGCAGGTCGGCCAGCTCCTGCATCACCGCCGTGGTGAGGAAGTTCGCCGGGGGATTGTCGAGCAGGACTTGCAGGACGCGTCCTCGTTGTTCTATGCGCAGGTGTCGCGGTGCTAGAGTCATTGCGGCTTCCTCATTGGATAACGAGCGTTATATAACGATCATTGTCCAATGTGACGACATCGTCTCCCCAACCAACGGATAGTCGGCATGCGCTACAAACCGGAACAGAAACAGGCCACCCGCGCCCTGCTGTTGAGCAAGGCCGCTCCGCTGGTGAAGCGCCAGGGCTTCGCCAGCACCGGCCTGGACACCTTGATGAAGGCGGCTGGTCTTACCACCGGGGCGTTCTACTCGCAGTTCTCCAGCAAGGCGGAGTTGCTCGAAGCGATCCTGCAGCGCGAGCTGAGCGCCCAGCACGATGCCTTTCCGCTGGACAGCCTGGAGCAACTGGCCGGCGCCACCCGTCTCTACCTCAGTCGCGGTCATGCGCAGCATGCCGACATGGGCTGCCCGATTCCGGCGCTGGCCGCCGAGGTGGGCCGGGCAGGGCCCGAGGTGCGGGAAACCTTCGAACGGGCCCTGGAACAACGGCAACGGCGGCTGGCCGAACTGATGGGCGACGAGAACCGGGCCTGGGTGCTCACCTGCCTGTCGGTCGGCGCGGTGCTTCTCGCGCGTGCCCAGGCGAGCGAGGTGGCGCGCGACAAGGTCCTGGATGCGGCGCTGGAGCATGCGCTGGGCCTGCTTTCGGCGAGCGGAGCGGTTTCGCCGCAAGCGGACCGGGACTGATTGCACAACTGCAATGTTCGGCGTCTAGCGTCAGGCTTTTCCTCCGACAGGTAAGCCCATGAACGCCCATCATCTCGAACTCGCCAAGGCCCTGGGTGTTTGCCCTTGCCGTCGCCGGCCTGGTGGTCGGTCTCATGCCGATGGAGTTCTGAGCGACGCAGGTTCGACTTCGCGCTTTTCCCTCGTCTTCGAGTGGTCTCTGGCGTTGCACCGGTTTAGGATGCGCGGGTATTTCGGAGCCGCTTCGCTTGGCGTCGCCCGCCGCTGCGCTCCGAAACCGAGCATTGCTCGAACCAGAACGAGATCGAAGGTGCATCGCCACGAGCGGCGCACGGCCTGATGATAGATGGAGGCAACATGAGCGCGGCTCAGCCAGGCATTCTCACCCCGATTCCGGTGGTGGGTCGCTACCTGTTTTTCAGCATTTCCCAACCCGAGCAGGTGGCCGCGACCTTGGCCAGCCTGGCCGCGGCCACCGATGGTTACCAGCTGGTGGTGGGTATCGGCCATTCGCTGATGCTCAGCCTCGGCAAGACCGTCGAGGGCATGAAGGACTATCCGGTGCTCGCCGCGCCCGGCATCGACCTGCCGTCCACGCCCTCCGCGCTGTGGTGCTGGCTGCGCGGCGAGGATCGCGGCGAGGTGACGCTGCGCTCGCACGCGCTGGAACGGTCGCTGGCGCCGGCCTTCCAGCGGACCGGCGCGGTGGATGCGTTCCTCTACGGCGAGGACCGCGACCTGTCCGGCTACAAGGACGGCACCGAGAACCCCAAGGGCGATGCGGCGCTCGAAGCCGCGCTGGTCTCCGGGCGCGGTGCGGGCCTGGATGGCGGCAGTTTCGTTGCTGTCCAGCAGTGGCTGCATGACTTCGACCGGATGCAGGCGATCCCCGGCGAGGAGATGGACAACATCATCGGCCGCCGCAAGTCCGACGATGAAGAACTGGAAGACGCGCCGGCCTACGCCCACGTCAAGCGCACCGAGCAGGAAAGCTTCGAGCCCGCCGCGTTCCTCCTGCGGCGCGGCGCGCCCTGGTCCGACGAGCACCGCGCGGGGCTGTTGTTCGCCGCCTTCGGCCGCTCGTTCGAGGCCTTCGAGGTCCAGTGGCTACGGATGATCGGCGTGGAAGACGGGGTGCTCGATGGCCTGTTCCGTTTCACCCGGCCGATCAGCGGCAGCTACTTCTGGTGTCCGCCCATGGCCGACGGCCGCCTCGACCTGTCCGCCCTCGGCCTCTGAGCCCACCGCGGCAGCAGGCCAGGCCTGCTGCCGCGTCCTGCGCGGCGCTAGTGGGCGGTGGCCACGGCGGCCTCGTCGATCAGCGCCGCTACTTCCTTCGCTCGCGAGGCCAGTGACGCGTGGCTGGCATCGAGGGTGACGATCTTCCTCGGTGCGATCCGCGCGGCCATCCGCTCCTGGTTCTCCGGCGCAATCATGCGATCGGCGCTGGAAATCTGGTACCAGGAGGGCTTGCTCTTCCAGGCCGGGCTGCCGATGGCATCGCCGAAAGTGCTGGCCAGCGGAGCCTTCTGGGTGATGCCCATGACCAGCCCTTCGTCCGCAGCGAGATCCTGGCAGAAGCTTTCGTGGAACCTGTCCGCCTTCACCCAGAGATAGCCATCGCTGTCCGGCGCCAGGTTCGCTGCGGCCAGGGGCAAGTGCTCCTGGGTGATGCCACCGGGACTTTCGCCGCTGTCGGGGGCGAAGGCGGCGATATAGACCAGCCCGACCACATTCGGCTGGTTGCCGGCCTCGGTGATCACCGCGCCGCCATAGGAGTGTCCGACCAGCAGGACCGGCCCCTGTTGCTGCGCGATCATCTTGCGCGTCCGCTCGGCATCGTCCGCCAGCGAGGTCAACGGTAGTTCGACGGCATGCAGGTTGTCGTGGCCGAGGCGTTTCAGTTCGAGAATGACCTTGCTCCAGTGGGCGGCGCCGCCCCAGAAGCCGTGGACCAGGATGATCGCAGGCAGGTTGCTCATCGTGTTGCTCCCTTGTGGGTGAGGGTTGCTGGCATGAGGCATCGCCCGGCGAGCATACGAGGTCGCGATGGGCGGGCGATAGCGGGAGGCGAGGACGTTCGTCGAAAAGAACAACTCCTTGTTCCGGTAGGCGACGTGATATCGGCACGGCGGTATGTTGCAAGTCCGGACCCGACCGATCGGGTTGTCGCGACGGGCATGGAGGGGTGATCGGTCGGTCGGGTTCGCGTCTTTTCGGGGCACCCGAATCTGAAAAAATCTTGCTTCTCGCCATACCGGGGGAGCGGGGCGGGTAGATTTTCTTCCGAATCCTTCACTTTCTACCCGGTCATGGAAAAAGCTCTGAAATTGGCGTCATGCCTCTACGGCCTGCTGATCCTGCTCAGCCTGGCGATGGTCGCCTTCCTCAGCCAGTTTCCGTTTCTCCTCAGCTCGGGAGCGGAAAACCTCTCGATGTCGATCCTGCCGCTGCTGATCCCGCTGATGGTCGGGCTGGTCGTCTGCGAGGCGGTGCGGGCGGTGGTGCCGAAGAAGCGCTAGGCGCGGTGCCGGGATCAGCGGCCGAGAATGCGCTGGCGGCGCAGCCGGTACTGCTCGTAGGGAAGGCCCTGGCGGTTCAGCTCTTCCAGCTGGCGTTCGCTGGCGCTGCGGGAAAACGATTCCTCGACTATCGAGTCCGGCGTGACAGGCTGTGCGCAGGCGCTGACCAGCAGCACGCCCAGGACCAGGGCAATGCGTGGCATGCGATCTCCATGGACTACGGCAGAAGGGAAAAAAAGGCCATTACCAAGCGGGGGGAGGGTTGGTAATGGCCTGTACAAGGGACATTTGCCAGGCCTTGGGGATCTGGCGAAAAAGACGATATCAAGGGGGAATTTGATTAGCCAGCTAACAAAGTGGAATGAAGTTTTGCGGCAGGCGTAACAATTCTGTCCGAATCGTCATTCTTGCGTCACCGCCGGGACAGAGCGGTTTCGGCAGACTGCGGGGGAGTCGCCGAAGGAGATTCGTCGTGGACGATACGCTCAGGTTCGCCTCGCGCTTGTGCAAGTTCATCGTCGCCGCCAGCTTCCTGCTCGTGGCGGTCGCCAGCCTTTGCCTGTGGTGGACGGGCCAGGCCTACGAATACGCGGCGCTGGCGTTCTTTCCGTTCGCCGTGCCCATGCTGCTGCTGATCATGGTCTGCGACCTGCTGGCAGCGCTGAATGGCAGGCGTCGCTGAGCGCCCGGGCTGCCTAGCGCTTTCAGCTAGGCGGATGTCGAACCCAGACAACCGGCGCCCCGCGCGTGGCCCTATGGTGAGGCATTCATCCACTGCCTTCCTGGAGCGACCATGTCAGATTTCATCACCGTACTGCGCGATACCTGTCCCGTACCCGTGCTGGACGCCACCAAGTGGAAGCGGATCGACGGCGATCCGCATACCGTCAACCTCAACGCATACGCCTCGGCGGACGGCAGCAAGCTGATGGGCACCTGGATCTGCACGCCGGGCAAGTGGGAGGTGAACTACGAACGCTGGGAGTTCTGCCACTTCCTCGACGGCTACTGCATCATCACCCCGGAAGGCGAGCAACCGGTGCACCTGAGGGCGGGCGACGTGTTCGTCATCGAGCCGGGCCTGCGTGGTACCTGGGAGGTAGTGGAGACGGTGCGCAAGTACTTCGTCTTCGCCTGACGGTATTGCCGCACGTCCGGGATGCCTGCCGGACGTCGCGCCTCAGTCCTGGTGGACGATGCGGCGGATGGTGCCGCCGCAGGACTGGTAGCAACTGCGGTACTCGTCCTGGCAGTCGTCGCCGAAATCGAAGTTGCGCTGCGGGTAGGGGCAGGACTTGCGCTTCTTCTTGTCGCTGTTCTGCATGCAGTAGTTGTAGGCCGTGCTCTGCGCCTGGTAGAGCGCCTCGTCCTGGCGCTGCTGCAGCTTGGTGAGGGTCTTGCACTGGCGCTTCTCGGCATTGCACTGGCTCACGCAGTGCAGGCCGGCATCGCTGGTCGGCGGAATGTAGGAGTAGCTGACGCTAGGGCCGCAACCGCCGAGCAGCAGGGCAAGACCGAGGAGGGGGAGCAGAAGGTGTTTCCGGAACGGCATTGTCGATATCGATAAGCAATGGCAAGCGAGAGCGAATGCTATCACTGGCTTTCCGAAGCTGTACGGCTCTACCCGATAAGGTTGAACTGGCGCACGAAACGCAAAAAAGAAAACCCCGGGACTGGCCCGGGGTTCTCGTCGCGCTCGCAGGTTCGATCAGAACACGCTGAACGGGTACTCGACGAAGGCACGGATTTCGTTGCCGTCGTCGTTGTACGAGCGAGCGTCGTTGGAGACACGCAGGAACGAGCTGCGCAGACGCAGGGTGAGGTCCTTGGCCGGACCGCTCTGCACCACGTACTGGACCTGGTTGAAGATCTCGCGCTCCTTGCCGTTGCTGGTCTCGGCGGTCTTGATGTTGTCGCCGCGCACGTAGGCTACGCGGTAGGTCAGGCCGGGCACGCCGTACTTGGCGAAGTCCAGGGCGTAGCTGACCTGCCAGGAACGCTCGTCCTCGGCGTTGAAGTCCGACCAGTAGGAGTTGGCCAGCCAGATGGTGGTGCCGCCGTCGCCGATGCCGCCGGCGTTCTGGTACCAGCCGTAGTTGTAGCCGGTGTCGCCGGTGTTGCGCTGGTGGGCGATCATGAAGGTGTGGGCGTCGATGGTGTAGGACGCCGCCAGGCTCCAGATCTTGTTGTCGCGGTTACCGTTGAAGTTCTGGTCGGCGAAGTCGCTGTCCAGCTTGGTGCGATAGCCGTTGAAGTCGAAGTTCAGCGACTGGTCGGCCTGCAGCGGGATGGTGTAGTTCAGGTTGATGTACTGCTTCTTCAGTACGTCCTCGACGTCGGAAGCGTACAGCGAGGCGTTGAAGTGATCGGTGAAGGCGTACTTGCCGCCGAACACGTTGATGCTCTTCAGGCCGCCGCTGTCGCGCCCTTCGGCGCTCTTGCGGGATTCCGCGGTGAAGCGACCGGCGTTCAGCTCCAGGCCCTCGATCTCCTTGGAGGTGATCAGGGTGCCGCTGTAGCTTTCCGGGAGCAGGCGCGAGTTGTCGTAGCTGAGCACCGGCAGGCTGGGCATCTGGTCGCCGTACTTGAGCACGGTGTTGGAGATGCGGAACTTCACCGCCGCGCCGCCCTTGGACAGATCGTCCGCCGCGGAGCCGCTGTCGCCCTGCTTGAAGAAGTCGATACCGGCGGCGCCGCTACGACCCTTGCCGCCGTCCAGGCGTACCGCGTACAGGCCGAACGCGTCGACACCGACGCCCACCGTCCCCTGGGTGAAGCCGGAGGTGAAGGTGGCAGTGGCGGCCTGGCCCCACTCGGCCTTGTCCTGCCGGCCATGTTTGTAGTCACGGCTGATGTAGCCATTGCGGAAGAACAGATCGAGGTGGCTGTCCTCGACAAACCCCTTTGCTGCTTCTTGGTCATTGGCCATCGCCTGGCTTGCAGTCGCGATGCCCAGTGCCAGCAGGCAAATCCTTTTCTTCAACATCTTATTGTTCCTGGTTGTTGGCTTGATGTGCGCTGAAATTGAAGGAAGCGCAAGGTTCGAAGTGCACGGGAGTCATTTGTCCCATTTACCGTGCGTGGCGGTTCTGGATTCTTGTTTCTCCCGTTGGCGGCGCAACAATACCAGAACATTGTTCGATCCAAGAAAGCTTCGAGTCATTTGCTAATAACCAAAGTGCAAGGAAAGCCCCTTCCATCGGCTCTGAATCGGGCGTTGCCGGATCGCTTCGTCATGCGCCTGCAATATCAACCTTATCGATAAGTACCATGCCGTGAAGTCGCTGCAGTTCTCGCTTTGGGCGGTGATACCGTCGAATCGTGAACGGATCGACAAAGAGGGACGTGACATGAAGATTCTTATCGCTGTATTCGCCGCCCTGGCCCTGTCCGCCTGTGCCTCGCCTCCCGCTTCGAACGCCCCGGCGCTGGCCGCCAGCACCAGCAAGGCTCCCTACGATTACGCGATGTGCGTCTTGCCCAAGTGGCAACGCCAGGCGCCCGGCGTGGCGCTGGTGGAGGAAGGCCGCGGCTATCGCCTGGCGGACGCTGGGCAGTGGCTGGAGGTGCAGCCGGCGAGGGGTGGCAGCCTGGTGCGAATCCATGACCAGCAGCCCTGGGTCACCCGCGGGGCCTTCATCGATGCGGCCAGGACCTGTTCCTGAGCCGCGAGGAAGAGGGAAGAGCTCCGGCCCCCCTAGCATGAAGTGTCCGGAGCTCTACGGCCGCAAACGGAGGATGGCCGCAGAACGATCATCTGCCTATGGCCGGCGCTGCGCTTGATCGAGATCAAGTACTGGAGGCCGGGGAGCCGGCGTGTGCGGCGATTCGCGTGGCGGGTCTCGTTTTTTCTGTGAAGTGCATTGCATAACGCTTCAATCGGGACGGGTGGCCAGCATGCCAACCAGTTCCTGGGCGGCCTTGCGCAATGGCTGGTTTTTCAGCCAGATAGCGTGGACAGGCAGTTTCAGCTCGTTCTTGGTATTCCTGAAGTCCAGGCGTACCAGCCTTCCCGTTGCCAGCAGCGGCGCGACCCGGGACAACGGGAAATTGCCCCAGCCGATCCCCGCCTCGACCATTTCCAGCGCCGTGCCCAGGCTGTCGGTGCGCCAGCAGGCGCCGGCGATCAGCGGACGGGTGTCGGCCAACGGCAGGTCGCAACTGGCCACCAGGATCTGCCGCACGTTCACCAGCTCTTCCAGGTACAGCGCCTGCCCCGGCTTCTGCAGGGCGGGATGGCGCGGCGAGATGGTCGCGACCAGCGATTCCGCGCCGACATACTGGAAGCGCTCCTGCGGGTTCACGCTGATGCCGGCGAATCCGAAGCACAGGCTGATGCGGCCGCCATGGAGCAGGGCGAGGGCATCGTCCTGCGCCGCGCTGAGCACCTCGACATCGAGCAGCGGGTAGCGCTCGGAAAGGGTGCGGAGGGCGCCGAACAGCCGCCCGCTGTCGATGTCCGCAACCACGCCGAGCGACAGGCGGCTTTCCAATCCCTGGGAGAGTTCCAGCGCATGCACCTGCAACTGGGCGAGCTGCTCGGCGATCATCCGCGCTTGCGGTGCCAGGGCCCTGGCCAGCGCCGTAGGACGGGCTTCGCGGTGGGTTCGCTCGAAAAGGGCGAAACCCAGCTCCGCCTCCAGGTTGGCGATGCCCATGCTCACCGCCGAAGGCACTCGACCCAAGGCACGGGCGGCGCCGGAAAAGGAGCCGCGGTCGAGGACGGCGAGGAACAGCTCGATGGTATCGCTGGAAAAGTTCATGGCAATTCTCCTATCAGCAGATCTGAAAGCTGCTGACTTTTTCTGTCAAGAAAATTGATCCAACCTTGCCCGCCTTTCCGCTATCACGCCCGAGAGGTCCACGTGCAAGGCATCAAGCGCAAATTGGTCTACGTGACCGCCTACGAATTGATCGGGATGAGTATCTCGACCCTGGGGCTGGCCCTGCTCGCCGGTTCCACGCCCACTACCACCGGCCCCCTGGCGGTGGTGATCACCACCGTCGCGGTGACCTGGAACTTCATCTACAACTGCCTGTTCGAGTTCTGGGAGCGGCGCCAGGCCGTGCGCGGACGCAGCATTGCGCGGCGGGTGGCGCACGCCATCGGCTTCCAGTTGACCCTGGTGGTCTACCTGATCCCGCTGATCGCCTGGTGGATGGGGATTTCCCTGCTGGAGGCGTTCTGGCTGGACCTGGCGCTGATCGTCCTGATCCCGTGCTACACCTTCCTCTTCAACTGGGCCTTCGATCGCCTGTTCGGCCTCCCGACTTCCGCGTTGCCGGCCGGCGAGGCGGCCTCCGTCTGAGGATTTTTTTTCTTCAGCGCCATTCGCGCTCGCCTTGGCCGGGGCAAATCGCCTACCTTAGACGGACGTGCGCTGTGGTGCCGGTTCAGGGAGGAAGTACGACCGCAAGCCATGAAGGTCTGCCCCGGCGAGGATGGGGTGCGGCATTTCGATGAACGGATTGGGGTCACTATGCGGATTTTGGGGATGCTACTGGGGACCGTCTTGCTGGCGGGTTGTTCGACATCGACGCCCTCGCTCGACGAGACGGACCAGGTACCGAAGGAGCGTTTGTACAACTACCAGTTCCGTGACGACGGCGACGCCTTCCTGGTGGTTTCCCGGGACCGCGAGTTCCTCGGCAGCGTCTGCAATACCCGCTTGATCATCGATAGCCGCCTGGCCGCCGAGATCCAGGCCGGCGAGAGCGCGCGTTTCCGTCTTCCGGCGGGGCTGCGGGTGGTATCCGTGCAGGGCGATGGGATCTGCCGCGGCGAGGCGCCCAAGCAGGTGGTGCATGTGCAGAACGGGCAGACCACGCATTACCGGATTACCGTGGACTCCGGCCTGAACATCGGCCTGGTGCCGGGCTGACGCCGGCGCAACGAAAAAAGCCGCCCGTGGGCGGCTTTTTCATGCGCGGCGTTTATTCGCTGACCGCTTTCTCGACCTTTTCGGACGCCGACCAGATCCGATAGCGGACCTCCACGTCCTTCGGCGCATAGACCACGATCGGCAGCTTGCTGTTGTAGCGCAGCAGGAAGCCTTCGCCGACCACCGGGATGAAGCGCTGCTCCTTCTTCTGGCCGGGGCAGGCCATCATCGTGCTCATCGGCCCGCTGACCTTGTCCAGGCGGTAGTAGGAGTAGCCCCAGCCTTCCAGGGTATGTTCTTCCAGCTCGCCGCCCAGGCGCTGCTGGTTGCAGTCGGCCTCGAGGGTCTTGCCGGCGATGATCTCGACCTTGAATGCGTCTTCCGCGTCCTGTTTCGGCAGGTGGATGACCTGGCGGGTGAAGCCGGCATCTGCCTTCGGGTAGGGAACCTTTTCATCCAGTTTGGCGGCCATGGCGGTGCTGGAAAGAGCGGCAACGCCGGCGGCGATCAGTAGTGCTTTCATGTCCTTGAGGTTCTCCTTACGTGGTAACGCGAGCAGGGTAAGACACCGAGGCACGGGTGAAAAGTTCAGTGGGGGACGTAACGGAATGTTCCATGTCCTGGGCCAGCTGGTCGGGGCACGGCCGAATCGCGGGCAAAAAAAAGACCATCTGCGGGGGGAGGGCGATGGTCTTCAAAGGAGCGTCGGGGACTTGGGGTTCTCCCGACGTCGCTACGATCTCACGCCGCTCCGCTGGGGAAAAATGCTTTGGACTGATAGTGGCTATCGATGCCGGTGACTTGAAATTCCCCGCCAACTCATAGCAAGTTCCGCACGATAGAGCCGTCAGCGCATCAGTTTGCGTTTTTTCAGCGGGTCAGTTGCAAGGCCAGTTCATCGACCTGTTCGGCCCAGTCGGAGTCCTCGGCCAGGGCCTCGCGCAGGAAGCTGGCCTGGGCAGGGTTCCAGAATGGCGCATCGGGCAGCGCCGTGCCCTCCTCGAGGTGGTGCCGGGCGAGAAAGGCGACGATGTCGTCCCGCCCAGCGGGGAGCCCCAACTGGCGGAACAGGTTGGAAAAGGTGTGCGGGCTGGTGTCCATGACGGTTCCTCCTGGATTCGCTGTTTTTCCACTATAGCCGGCGGGACGGCAGGGCCGCCGTGGGAGCCGGGGGTGGGTAATTTTGTCGCAGATGAAAAAGACTGTTGTGCGCGGCGTGCTTCATGGCGAAGGGGCGGGCGCTTATTATTAGCAAGCTAATGATAACCGGAGTCAGCCTATGTCCAGAATCGAAGTCGCCGTGCTGGTGGGGACGTCCGTTCCCGAATCGCTGCGCAGCAAGGGATTGCTGGCCTGTTGGATCCTGATGGTGGACGGCGCCATGTGGGCCGGCCCCTTCACCAGCCGTGACGAGGCGGAAGCCTTGAAGGGAACCTGGGAACTGAGTTGGCCGCTGGAGGCGGCGATCTCCGCCTGAGCCAAGGCCCTTGCCTTGCCGAAAAGCCCGCCGAGCGCGGGCTTTCTGTTGCCTGCGGAAACGCCCTAGCGGCGGCCCACCAGCAGGCCGAGGAGGAAGCCGGCGCCGGCCGATACGGCGATGGTCTGCCAGGGATGGTCCTCGACGTATTCCTCGGTCGCTTCGGCGGCCGCCTGGCTGCGTTGCACCACGCCGCGGCGGGTGCGCTCGATGGCGTCGCGACCACGATGCAGCACGGAATTGATCTGTTCACGCAGGTTCGCGCCCTCCTTGCCGGCCAGGCTGCCGGTGCCGCTCATCAACTGGTCCACCTCGGCGATCAGGTCCTGCAGTTCGGCCATGGCCTGGTCCTGGATAGCCTGCTTGGCGCGAGCGGAGCGGGTTTTCAGAGTCATGTCGGTCTCCTTGACGAGGATGGTTACCTAGGTATGGAGTCGCCCGCTTCGCTGAAAGTTGCACGGCATGGCCTGCGTCGGGGGCTTCCGTAGCATGCGGGAGAGCCGTTTCAGGATGCCCCGGCCTCGCCGCGCAGGTAGCGGTCGAGGTCGATCGCTTCGCCGCTCTTGAGTTTCAGGCGTCGGCGCAGGTCGTCGAACATAGCGTCGTACTCGCGGCGCTGGCGCACGATCGGTCCCTGCCGCAAGCGCAGGCCGTGGCGCCGGGCCAGGCGACTGGCACGGCTGGCGAAATGCACGGCGGCGTCGCGCGGCAGTTCGAAGCTTTCGCTGAAAGGCTGGCCGTCGATCCGGCCCTCCATGTCGAAGTGTACGGCCACCGGGCGGGCCTCGGCCTCCAGGACCCGGTAGCGCAGGTGGATATCGAATGCCTGGCGGTCGACTTCGCTGGCCGAGGCGAGATGCAGATGGCCGGGAATGAACATGGCCTGCCTCCTTTTCGGATAACCGGGGAAATGCCCTTGCCTGCCAGGGTATGCTTCGCCGGCCTCGGGACGGCTGTCCCAGGTCAGTTTTTTCCGGATTGGAGTGGGGATGCGAATGGCGCTGGGAGCGTTCGGGTGTTGACTGACTGGGCCGCGTACGCCGGGCTGTTCCTCTCGGCGTTCGGTTCGGCGACCCTGCTGCCGTTGCAGTCGGAAACCGTGCTGGCCGCCTTGCTGCTGCGCGGCGGCCAGTCGGTCGCGTGGCTGCTGGCGCTGGCCATCGTCGGCAATGTGCTGGGTTCCTGGGTCAACTGGTGGCTGGGTCGCTACCTCGAGCATTTCCGCGGTCGCCGCTGGTTTCCCGTGGGCGAGGTGCAGTTGCTCAGGGCGCAGCGACACTATCGCCGCTACGGCCGCTGGACCCTGCTGCTCAGTTGGGTGCCGGTCATCGGCGATCCGCTGACGCTGGTGGCCGGCATCATGCGTGAGCCCTGCTGGAGTTTCCTGCTGATCGTCGGCCTGGCCAAGACGCTCCGCTACCTGGCCCTGGCTGCGCTGGTGCTGGGCTGGGCCGGCTGAGCGCTTCGTCGGCGAGCGTAGAACTATTTTTCGCGGGGCAATGTCCATTGCTGCGAGGTGTAACTGCCGCCTCATCGCCCCCGGGGCCTTTAGTTGCCGCTGTGGTCCCGGGGGCTTCTCTTTTCCTGCCTGTTTCCGGCGATGCGAGGTGCGCAATGTCGAGGGTGGTAGCGGGATCGCTGGTCTGCCTGCTGCTCGGTTCGGCGCCGGCCTGGGCATCTACGGCCGAGGCGTGGCAGGCGCACGACGCCATGGTGCGTGCCGCCTGCCTCAAAGCCAGCGGCTTGCGCCAGGTACGCGCGGTGGGGCAGGTACTGCCCTTCGACGATGAGGTGGGCTATTCGGCGCTGCTCCTGCAGGGCCGCTATCCGCAGTCGCACATGCAGGGCCGCCAGGGCCGCGAGCTGTGTCTGTACCGGCGCGCCACCGGCAAGGCCAGCGTCAGCGAGGCCGACGCCCTGCTCAAGCCTTGAGTTCGGGGTCGTCGTTGTCCGGAAGTTCGCGCTCGCCAGGGTCCTTGCCGTCTTCCGAATGGTGTTCGATCACCGCGTTCAGCTCGGCGCCGAACAGCACCACTGCCGCCGACAGGTAGAAGTACAGCAGGAGGATGATGATCGCCCCGATGCTGCCGTACATGGCGTTGTAGTTGGCGAAGTTCTTCACGTAGAAGCCATAGGCGAGGGACGCGGCGATCCAGGCGATCACCGAGAGCACCGAGCCTGGAGTGATGAAGCGGAAACGCTGCTCGACATCCGGCACCAGGTAGTAGAACAGCGCCACCGCGAGCATCAGCAGGAACACCGCAAGAGGCCAGCGCAGCCAGGTCCAGAGCGTCACCAGGTACTGTTCCAGACCGACCAGGCCGGCGATCCAGGCGATCACCTGCGGCCCGGTGACCATCAGGCCGGCCGCCACCAGCAACAACAGGGCGATGCCGAGGGTGTAGAGGATCGACAGGGAGAAGCGCTTCCATACCGGGCGGCTCTCCTTCACGTCGTAGGCGGCGTTGAGCGCGATCATCATCGAGCGGATGCCCGCCGAGGAGGTCCACAGCGCCACCGCGATACCGATCGACAGCAGGCCGCCTTTCTGCTGCTGCAACTGGTCGATCACCGGGTTGACCTGATCCATCGCCTCGGGCGGCAGCAGCAACGCCGCCTGCTCGCGCAGCCAGGCGAAGAACTCCGGCAGGTGCAGGTAGCCTACGAGGGTGATCAGCACCAGCAGGAACGGAAACAGCGAGAACAGCATCTGGTAGGCGAGGGCCGAGGCGTAGGTCGGCATGTCGTCCTCAAGGAACTCGTTCACGGTGCGCTTGACCAGGCCGAACAGGCCTATTTCCCGATAAGCCGTACGGAACATTCCATCTCCTTGCTGTGTGCGTGCCGATGACGATCGACCACCGATGGCCGCTTGCCGCCAGGCATTTTCCGTTGGGTGAAATTCGTCGCGTCCTTTCTGGGACGCCACGGCGGGCGAATTGGTTCGTCGCCGGCGTCATCATTCGGTCGCATCCGTTAGCCAGACTGCGCCTGCCCGCCGCGCGGCGGGCCTCCGTCCAACTTCTCAGAAATGGAGCGCACCATGTCTGTCGACCTGAAGAAAATCGCCGCTGCCTTTCCCGAGTTCCAGTTGTCCAGCAAGAGCCGCCATGACGGCGCGCTGTTGTTGCAGTTGCAGGCCGCCGACGGCCGCTACGTGGCTCGCACCATACCCTCGCCGCAGCTCAGCGCGCCGCCGGAGACCGAGTGGCTGATCCGCAGCATCCGCCGGGAACTGGCCGTGCCGGGCATGGAAATGGCGATGGCGGCACGCTGAGTTTTTTCGCCGCGGGAACCGATGATGCGATAATTCCGCCTTTCCACACAGCTGACGGGAAGGCAATGAAGCGCGAGAAGGTTCGGGACAGGCAGGCGGCAGGGAAGATCTCGGCGACCCACATCATCGCCAATCCCACCCTGGCCAGGGAATGGATCGTGTTCTTCAAGAAGGACGGCGGGCGCAGCTATTTCCTGGTCGACGAGAGCGACGAGGTGATGTCGTTCCGCCGGCTCGACGACGCGGTCAAGGAGCTGCGCGGGCTGGGCATCAAGTTCGCGGAGATCCATCTCTAGGAGCGGCGTCGCGCGGTCGCCACTGGCCAGCCTTGCGCGCCCGCGCTTCTTCCTCGGCGAACCGGTACTGGCCGCGCGCCTCGGCCGTCTGGCCGCTGTCCGGCGCGTCGCGCCAGCTGGCCAGGCCAATGGTCAGCAGGGCCAGCCCGGCATCCAGGGTATGTCCGCAGGTGGGGCAGTCGGCCGGGGTGACCCAGGCCGCGCCGAGGATGCGGAAGCGCGCGTCGCGGCCTTGCTCGCGGATGGTCGCCGATTTGCCGAGCAGCATGTCTTCCAGGGCTTCCCGGGCGCGCCGACGCCAGGGCTCGGCGGCCGGTAGCTCGACGGCATTGAGCTGGATGCGCAGCGCCTTGTTCGCGCCGGGCAGGCGGCAGCCCAGGCTGGCGTCGTCATGTATCGCCACCACCGTGCAGTCGAAGCGGCGCTCCCCGGCGTCGGCGGCGAACGCCAGGGCGGCGCAGAGCGGCAACAGGGCGAGGGTGCGGAAGATCATGGGCTACTCCGGCGGAGGTCAGCGTCGACGCGAGGATAGGTTGCTGCAGGTCGCCAGGTCCACCGGGCCGACATAGGGATTGCCCCAGCCCATCACGCAGCCGACCATGTGGTTGCGCTGGCGCTCCCAGGTCTGTGGCGGGTACTGCTTGTGCCAGGCGTTGTAGAGCTGGCGATCCTGCTTCGACAGGCGCAGGCCGTAGCGGTCGCTCATGTAGAAGTAGGTGCGGGCGATCATCCCGCGAATCTGCGGGCGTGGCATCGCCTTGCGCGCCTTGAAGTCCACCACCATCGGGCAGGCGCCGTATTGCTGGGGTTTCTGCGGCAGCCAGCCGAAGCCGAAGTTGCTGCGGTCGCCGTTGACCTCGCCGATGCTCGGCACCAGGTTGTGCAGGTCGGCCTCGGCGCGCTGGTAGGTGCTGTCGTGCCTCGCGCAGTTGCTCCGCCCGCCTTTCTGCCAGCAGCGTCGCTGGTGACCGATCACCCAGGCCGGGACGATGTGTTCCCACTCGATGCGCCGCGCGCGGTTGGCGTTCTTCCTCGGCTTGTAGCCGCAACTGGCGAGGTCGACACGATTTCCCGAGTAGCGACAGCCGCAGTAGAACTCCACGGATTGCCGGGCGTAGAGCTTCCAGCCGATTTTCTTCGCTTCGGAGAACGTGCGCGGGGCGTTGGCCTGGCCGGCGCTGGCGAGGAGGAGGGCGAAAAGGCCTACAAACAAACGGGAAAGCATGCGGCAACTTCCAAAAAAATCCGCATGTTACTGATTTTGCAGGAGATGCCAATCGTGGCCAGTCCATGGCCAGGCGAGGGCGGACCTTCCCGTTTGCGCCGCGTCCATGCGATGGTTAATATGCGTTCCGTATATGTTTTGTAGTCGAGGTGTAGTGTGGGCCTGGTGAAGATTTCCGAGCAATTGCACGAAGAGGCGCGCATCGCCTGCAAGGCCATGTCGCGCTCGATCAATGCCCAGGCCGAGCACTGGATGCGCATCGGCATGCTGATCGAAGCCAATCCCGGCCTGACCTATGCGCAGGTGCTACGCCAATTGATGGACGAAGCGCGCGAAAGCGACCGCCGCGAGCAGGGCGCGGCGAGGATCTCGGGATGATCAAGAGCGCGGAGGAAATCCAGCGCATGAGCGTGGCCGGCGCGCTCACCGCGAAAGTCCTCGAAGCCCTCGACGAGGTGGTGCGGCCAGGCATCAGCACGGCAGAGATCGACCGCTTCTGCGAGCGCTACATCGTCGACACCCTCGCGGCGATTCCCGGCAGCAAGGGGCAGTACGGCTATCCGTTCACGGTGAACACCTCGGTCAACGAGGTGGTCTGCCATGGCTGGCCGTCGGCGCAGCAGATCCTCCGCGACGGCGATATCGTCAACGTCGACGTCACGGTGATCAAGGACGGCTATTTCGGCGACAGCAGCAAGATGTACCGGGTCGGCGCCATCGACCGCCAGGCGCAGAAGCTGCTCGACGTCACCCGCGAATGCCTGTACCGGGCGATCCGCGTGGTGCGCCCGGACGCCACCCTCGGCGATATCGGGCATGCCATCCAGAGTCACGCCGAAGCCAACGGTTATTCGGTGGTCCGCGAATACTGCGGGCATGGCATCGGCCGCAAGATGCACGAGGCGCCGCAGGTCCTGCACTTCGGTCGCGCTGGCGCGGGTGCGCGGCTGAAGGCCGGGATGACCTTCACCATCGAACCGATGATCAACCAGGGCGGCCACGCGGTGAAGCTGCACAAGGACGGCTGGACCGTGACCACCCGCGACCGCCGCCTGTCGGCCCAGTACGAGCACACCGTGCTGGTCACCGAGCGGGGTTGCCGGGTCCTGACCCTGCGCGAAGAGGAGCGCGAGGCGCTGGCCGACCTGGCTGGCTGATCGACGCCCGGCCTGGTTACACTGCGACGACTTTTCCGAAGGGAGGCTGGCGGGTGTCCGGCAGGCGTTTTGGCGAGTTCGAACTGCGCGCCACCTGGTTGCGCGAGGACAGTGGCTATCTGGCCGAGATCGAGATAACCAGCATCGACGACGGACGCACCGAATGGCTGGTGCTGCCGGGCCAGCCGCCGTGCGAGAGTCCGGCGGCCGCGCTGTCGCTGGCGGAAGCGGCGCTGTACCGGGTGCGCGGCTTCGATGCGCGGGGCCGGCCGCTGTTTTCCGACTGAGCCTGCTGGCAAATCGCATGATGCATTTCGCACGATCTTGCAGTTTGCACGGACCGCTTCGCTGAGTCTTTTCGTAAGTTATTGATTTTGAATGTTTTTAATTTTCCATGTGGCTGGCATGAAAGCTGCCACCTTTCCCCGTGTTGCGGCTGCGCTGAAGTTCGCGGTCGGTTTTCATGCAAGAGGGGATAAACGATCATGGAAAAGTCCATCAAGATGCTGTTCGATGCCTTCCAGGCCACCTTTGCCGTATCCACCCAGATGCGTCCGGACGGCGGCGCCCTGCTGACCCTGCGCAACGGCGAAGAGATCGTGACCCGTCGCGTGGTGTCCGCCGCCCAGTTGGCCGACGAGAAGCGCATGTACTGGTTCATCAACGCCGTGCGCCGTGACCTGGCCCTGGAGGCGGGGAGCCTGCCGGTGGATGTGGTCGGCACCCTGCGTCGTCTGCAGGAGCGCGGTCTGCCGAGCTACATGGCGGGCTGAACGGTTCGTCCGGAATCCTGGCGGAGACCTCCGGCAGGGCGGGCGAGAGTGCTAGAGTGAAGCTTCGAGGGGGCTGGGCGAGGATCGACCGGCCCCGCTCGTGTCGGAAGGGAAGGCCAGGGCTGGCCTGCCCGTTCGGCGCTTCGGCAGGCTGGCGCAGAACGATGCAAGGTCGTTCGGGTCAGCATCAGGGATGAAATGACTGACAGGAGTCGGGATGCTGCGTTACGTCGTGGGTTTTCTCGCGTTCACCGTGCTGGCGGCCTATCTGTTGCTGGGGGTTTCCCAGCACGCCTTCCTGCCGTGACCGGTCGGCATGGCGGCTTCAGCTGCGTTGCGGAAGAGGCTGTGGCGGCCGTGCGGGATGCCGGTTTTCGGCTTGCCGTGCCTTGCGTTGCAGGCGTGCGCGCCGACGCGGCACGCGCAGGAAGGCCCACAGGGTGACGCCGGCGAGGCCCAGCCAGGCGACGATCAGCAATGTGACGAAGGATTCGGGAGTCATGGTTCGTCCTCCTCTTACCCAAGGATAGACCCTGCGGGAAGGGGAATTACTGCAATCGGTCTTCGACCATGGTCTGAAACGCGGTCACTCGGGGCCGGCGCCGACCAGGGCCAGGCAGCCGGTGAGGCTGGTCAGCAGGGGCAGGGCGAGCAGGAAAGCCAGCCAGATGGCCTCCATGCGCAACAGCGTGGCGCCGAGGAACAGCGCGACCAGGAGGATGGTCATGAGCAGGGCGGTCCAGCCGAAGTACATGGCGAAGTTGTCGATGCCCAGGCCGATGCCCCAGCCCAGCAGCAGGGCCCATACCCCGGCCAGAGCCAGGCCGAGGGCCAGCATGCTCGCCAGGGTCCGGGCGGACGGGGCATGCAGCGGGTGGTTGCGGAATAGCTCGTAGAAGATCGGCGTATTCATCGGCGTCACCTCCGCAGGGGAACTTCCAGCCTAGTCCAGCGGGCGAGACGGCCCTAGACCTATTTGTCATTACGGGGCGTGACCTCAGGCCGTTAACATCCATCTTTTCCAGGCGATGCCGTGCATCGGGCTGCGGGCCCGCTCACCGTTCGTCGCGCTGAGTCGAAAAAGAAACCGAAAGGGTTGCGTGCATGAGTGGCGAACTCGCCTCGTTCGAGGTGGATGGGTATCAACTGGTCTATCAGGACCTGGGTGAAGGCACGCCGGTGCTACTGGTCCACGGTTCGCTGTGCGACTACCGCTACTGGCAATGGCAGTTGCGCAGCCTCGGCGAGCACCACCGGCTGATCGTGCCGAGCCTGCGTCACTACTACCCCGAGCGCTGGGACGGGCAGGGTGCGGACTTCACCAGCGCCCGCCACGTCGCCGACCTGCTGGCGCTGGTCGAGCGGCTCGGCGAGCCGGTACACCTGCTCGGCCATTCCCGTGGCGGCAACCTGGCGTTGCGCCTGGCGCTGGCCGCTCCGGACGCCCTGCGTTCGCTGAGTCTGGCCGATCCCGGCGGCGACTATGCCGCCGAGGTCTACGCCCACGCCGGCCTGCCTGCGCCCGAGGAGCCATTGGAACGCAACCAGTTCCGGCGCCAGGCGCTCGAATTGATCCGTGGCGGCGAGGCGGAACGGGGACTGGAACTGTTCGTCGATACGGTGAGCGGCGCCGGGGTATGGAAACGCTCGTCGGCGACGTTCCGCCGAATGACCCTGGACAACGCCATGACCCTGGTCGGGCAGGTGGCCGACCAGCCGCCGGCGCTGGCGCTGTCGGAACTGCGCTCGATCGACCTGCCGAGCCTGATCCTCAATGGCGAACGCAGCCCGCTGCCATTCCCGGCCACCGCCGAGGCGCTGGCGGCGGCCCTGCCGCGCGCCGAGCTGCAACGCATCCAGGGCGCGTCCCATGGCCTCAATGCCACCCGTCCGGCGGCTTTCAACCGGTCGGTACTGGAGTTCCTGGCGCGCGTCGATGGCGTTGCGCCGGACGTGGAAACGTCCTGAAGCGAGGCCGGGCGAACTGACCGCTCGTCAGCTCGCCGCGGATGCTTTACCATGGGCGCTTCGCGCCGGATCAGCTCCGGCGTTTTTCGTCAGTATCCATTCCCAGTGATCTCCGTCCGCGCGCTTCGGCGCAGGGGTGCCGCAAGGCGCCTGCCACTGTGAGGCAGGCCGGCCCGGCGGGCGACGCTTACTGGCACATCCCAACCCACGTGGCCTTTGGTAGGGGTCACCACTAGGAGAGGAGGCGCCATGCCCATCATTACTCTTCCCGACGGCAGTCAACGTTCCTTCGATCACCCGGTCTCCGTGGCCGAGGTGGCCCAATCCATCGGCGCGGGCCTGGCCAAGGCGACCCTCGCCGGCAAGGTCGACGGCCGCCTGGTCGACGCCTGCGACACCATCGATCGCGACGCGACCCTGCAGATCATCACGCCCAAGGACGAGGAAGGACTGGAGATCATCCGCCACTCCTGCGCCCACCTGGTCGGCCATGCGGTCAAGCAGCTCTATCCGACCGCGAAGATGGTCATCGGCCCGGTGATCGAGGAAGGCTTCTACTACGACATCTTCTTCGAGCGCCCCTTCACCCCCGAGGACATGGCGGCGATCCAGCAGCGCATGCGCGAGCTGATCGACAAGGACTACGACGTGATCAAGAAGATGACCCCGCGCGCCGAGGTCATCGAGCTGTTCAAGTCCCGTGGCGAAGACTACAAGCTGCGCCTGATCGACGACATGCCGGACGAGAAGGCCATGGGCCTGTACTTCCATGAGGAGTACGTGGACATGTGCCGCGGCCCGCACGTGCCGAACACCCGCTTCCTCAAGGCGTTCCAGCTGACCAAGATTTCCGGCGCCTACTGGCGCGGCGACTCGAAGAACGAGCAGTTGCAACGCATCTACGGCACCGCCTGGGCCGACAAGAAGCAACTGGCGGCCTACATCCAGCGCATCGAAGAGGCCGAGAAGCGCGACCATCGCCGCATCGGCAAGCAGCTCGACCTGTTCCACCTGCAGGAAGAAGCGCCGGGCATGGTGTTCTGGCACCCGAACGGCTGGAGCGTCTACCAGGTGCTCGAGCAGTACATGCGCAAGGTCCAGCGCGACCATGGCTATGTCGAAGTGCGTACCCCGCAGGTGGTCGACCGCATCCTCTGGGAGCGTTCGGGCCACTGGTCGAACTACGCCGAGAACATGTTCACCACCTCCTCGGAAAGCCGCGACTACGCGGTCAAGCCGATGAACTGCCCGTGCCACGTGCAGATCTTCAACCAGGGCCTGAAGTCCTATCGCGACCTGCCGCTGCGCCTCGCCGAGTTCGGAGCCTGCCACCGCAACGAGCCGTCCGGCGCGCTGCACGGGATCATGCGTGTACGCGGCTTTACCCAGGACGACGCGCATATCTTCTGCACCGAAGAGCAGGTGAAGAAGGAAGCGGCCGATTTCATCAAGCTGACCTTGCAGGTCTACCGCGACTTCGGTTTCACCGACATCGCCATGAAGCTGTCGACCCGTCCGGCCAAGCGCGTCGGTTCCGACGAGCTGTGGGATCGCGCCGAAGGCGCGCTGGCCGATGCGCTGAACGAATCCGGCCTGGCCTGGGAATACCAGCCGGGCGAGGGCGCGTTCTATGGGCCAAAGATCGAGTTCACCCTGAAGGACTGCCTCGGCCGTAACTGGCAGTGCGGCACCCTGCAGTACGACCCGAACCTGCCGGAGCGCCTGGACGCCAGCTACATCGCCGAGGACAACAACCGCAAGCGCCCGGTGATGCTGCACCGTGCGATCCTCGGGTCCTTCGAGCGCTTCATCGGCATGCTCATCGAGCACTACGCCGGAGCCTTCCCGGCCTGGCTGGCGCCGACCCAGGCAGTGGTGATGAATATCACCGACAAGCAGGCCGATTTCGCCGCCGAGGTGGTGCGGATCCTCGGGGAAAGCGGATTCCGTGCCAAGTCCGACTTGAGAAACGAGAAGATCGGCTTTAAAATCCGCGAGCATACTTTGCTCAAGGTTCCCTATCTCTTGGTTATTGGAGATCGGGAAGTTGAATCGAAGGCCGTCGCGGTGCGTACGCGCGAAGGGGAAGACCTGGGCTCCATGCCCGTCACCCAGTTCGCTGAGCTGTTGGCACAGGCGGTTTCCCGGCGTGGTCGCCAAGACTCGGAGTAATCATTATTAAGCGTGAAATGAGACAGGATAAGCGAGCTCAACCGAAACCCCCGATCAACGAGAACATCTCGGCTCGTGAGGTACGGTTGATTGGAGCTGATGGCCAGCAGGTTGGTGTTGTTTCGATCGATGAGGCGATCCGCCTAGCCGAAGAGGCGAAGCTGGACCTGGTTGAGATTTCGGCCGACGCGGTGCCTCCTGTCTGCCGCATCATGGACTACGGCAAGCACCTGTTCGAGAAGAAGAAGCAGGCTGCGGTCGCCAAGAAGAACCAGAAGCAGGCGCAGGTCAAAGAAATCAAGTTTCGTCCAGGGACGGAAGAAGGGGATTACCAGGTAAAACTACGCAACCTGGTACGTTTCCTTAGTGAAGGGGACAAGGCCAAGGTATCCCTGCGATTCCGCGGCCGTGAGATGGCTCACCAGGAGCTGGGGATGGAGTTGTTGAAGCGGGTCGAAGCCGACCTCGTGGAGTACGGCACCGTCGAGCAGCATCCTAAGCTGGAAGGACGCCAGCTGATGATGGTCATCGCTCCCAAGAAGAAAAAGTAACCACCAGGGCACTGGCAGGCCTTGCGGTTATGCGTAATCACTCAATGCGGAGTATCCGAACATGCCAAAGATGAAGACCAAAAGTGGCGCGGCCAAGCGCTTCAAGAAGACTGCTGGTGGCCTCAAGCACAAGCACGCCTTCAAGAGCCACATCCTGACCAAGATGACCACCAAGCGTAAGCGTCAACTGCGCGGCACCTCGATGCTGAACAAGTCTGACGTTGCGCGCGTAGAACGCTCCCTGCGTCTGCGCTGATTATTAAGGTAGAGGATTAATTCATGGCTCGTGTTAAGCGTGGCGTTATCGCCCGTCGTCGTCACAAGAAAATTCTGAAGCTCGCCAAGGGCTACTACGGTGCACGCTCGCGCGTGTTCCGCGTTGCCAAGCAGGCGGTGATCAAGGCTGGCCAATACGCCTACCGTGACCGTCGTCAGCGCAAGCGTCAGTTCCGCGCACTGTGGATCGCCCGTATCAACGCTGGTGCTCGTCAGAACGGTCTGTCCTACAGCCGTCTGATCGCCGGCCTGAAAAAGGCGGCCATCGAGATCGACCGTAAGGTCCTGGCCGATCTGGCAGTGAACGAAAAAGCGGCGTTTACCGCGATTGTCGAGAAAGCGAAGGCAAGCTTGGCTTAAGCCCTACGACAATCACCGGACTTCGGTCCGGACGTAACGTCACCGATAGGGGAAGAGCCTTACCGCTCTTCCCCTATTTTGTATCTGGAGTCCATACATGGAAAACCTGGATGCGCTGGTCTCTCAAGCATTGGAGGCTGTGCGACACACCGAAGACGTCAATGCCCTGGAGCAGATCCGGGTTCACTACCTCGGCAAGAAAGGCGAACTGACCCAGGTGATGAAGACCCTGGGCGACCTGCCGGCCGAAGAGCGGCCGAAGGTCGGCGCGCTGATCAACGTGGCCAAGGAAAAGGTCCAGGATGCGCTGAACGCGCGTAAGACCGAGCTGGAAGGGGCCGCGCTGGCCGCCCGGCTGGCCGCGGAGCGCATCGATGTCACCCTGCCCGGTCGTGGCCAGCTGAGCGGCGGCCTGCATCCGGTCACCCGCACGCTGGAGCGCATCGAGCAGTGCTTCAGCCGCATCGGCTATGAAGTCGCCGAAGGCCCGGAAGTCGAAGACGACTACCACAACTTCGAAGCGCTCAACATTCCGGGCCACCACCCGGCGCGTGCCATGCACGACACTTTCTATTTCAATGCGAACATGCTGCTGCGTACCCACACCTCACCGGTGCAGGTGCGGACCATGGAGTCCCAGCAGCCGCCGATCCGCATTGTCTGCCCGGGGCGCGTCTACCGCTGCGACTCCGACCTGACCCACTCGCCGATGTTCCACCAGGTGGAAGGCCTGCTGGTGGACGAGGGCGTCAGCTTCGCCGACCTCAAGGGCACCATCGAGGAATTCCTCCGCGCCTTCTTCGAGAAGCAGCTCGAAGTGCGCTTCCGTCCGTCCTTCTTCCCCTTCACCGAGCCCTCGGCCGAAGTGGACATCCAGTGCGTGATCTGCAGCGGCAACGGCTGCCGCGTGTGCAAGCAGACCGGCTGGCTGGAAGTCATGGGTTGCGGCATGGTGCACCCGAACGTGCTGCGCATGTCCAACATTGATCCCGAGAAATTCCAGGGCTTCGCCTTCGGCATGGGCGCCGAGCGCCTGGCCATGCTGCGCTACGGGGTGAACGACCTGCGTCTGTTCTTCGATAACGATCTGCGCTTCCTCGGACAATTCCGCTAGGCCAGAACGCAACCGGATTCCTTAGGAGAACAGGATGAAATTCAGTGAAAAGTGGCTGCGGAGCTGGGCAAATCCGCAGGTTTCCCATGACGAGCTGGTCGCTCGCCTGTCCATGGTCGGCCTCGAGGTCGACGCCGACCTGCCGGTCGCCGGCGCCTTCAGCGGCGTGGTGGTCGGCGAGGTGCTCTCGACCGAACAGCATCCGGACGCCGACAAGCTGCGCGTCTGCCAGGTCAGCAACGGCAGCGAGACCTTCCAGGTCGTCTGCGGCGCGCCCAACGTGCGCGCGGGCCTGAAGATTCCCTTCGCCATGATCGGCGCCGAACTGCCGGGCGACTTCAAGATCAAGAAAGCCAAGCTGCGTGGCGTCGAGTCCTTCGGCATGCTCTGCTCGGCCAAGGAATTGCAGATCAGCGAAGAGAACGCCGGTCTGCTCGAGCTGCCGGCCGACGCGCCGGTCGGCCAGGACGTCCGCACCTACCTGGAGCTGGACGACTACACCATCGAGGTCGGCCTGACCCCGAACCGCGGTGACTGCCTGTCGCTCGCCGGCCTGGCCCGCGAAGTCAGCGCCATCTACGACGTACCGCTGGCGCCGGTGGCGGTGGACGCGGTCGCCGCGCAGCACGACGAGACCCGTCCGGTCGAGCTCGCCGCGCCGGCTGCCTGCCCGCGCTACCTCGGCCGGGTGATCCGCAACGTCGACCTGAGCCGGCCGACCCCGTTGTGGATGGTCGAGCGCCTGCGCCGTTCCGACATTCGCAGTATCGATCCGGTGGTCGACGTCACCAACTACGTGATGATCGAACTGGGCCAGCCGATGCATGCCTTCGACCTTGCCGAGATCAACGGCGGCGTGCGCGTGCGCATGGCCGAGGACGGCGAGAAGCTGGTCCTGCTCGACGGCCAGGAAATCACCCTGCGCGCCGACACCCTGGTGATCGCCGACCACCAGCGCGCCCTGGCCATCGCCGGGGTGATGGGCGGCGAGCACAGCGGCGTCAGCGACAGCACTCGCGACCTGTTCCTCGAAGCCGCGTTCTTCGACACCATCGCCCTGGCCGGCAAGGCCCGCTCCTATGGCCTGCACACCGACTCCTCGCATCGCTTCGAGCGCGGCGTCGACAGCCAGTTGGCGCGCAAGGCCATGGAGCGCGCGACGCGCCTGATCCTCGACATCGTCGGCGGTGAACCGGGGCCGATCGTCGAGCAGGTCAGCGAAGCGCACCTGCCGAAGGTCGCGCCGATCACCCTGCGCGCCGAGCGCGTGACCCAGATGCTCGGCATGCCGCTGGACGCCGACGAGATCGTGCGCCTGCTGCAAGCCCTGGAACTGACGGTGGTAGCCGACGGGGAAGGGCAGTGGTCGGTCGGCGTACCGAGCCATCGCTTCGACATTTCCCTGGAAGTCGACCTGATCGAGGAACTGGCCCGTCTCTACGGATACAATCGCCTGCCGGTGCGCTACCCGCAGGCGCGCCTGGCGCCGAACAACAAGCCGGAAGCGCGCGCCGCGCTGCCGCTGCTGCGGCGCCTGCTGGTCGCCCGCGGCTACCAGGAAGCGATCACCTTCAGCTTCATCGATCCGGCCCTGTTCGAACTGTTCGATCCGGGCACCCAGCCGCTGACCCTGGCCAACCCGATCTCCGCCGACATGGCGGCGATGCGTTCCAGCCTCTGGCCGGGCCTGGTCAAGGCGCTGCAGCACAACCTCAACCGCCAACAGTCGCGGGTCCGCCTGTTCGAAAGTGGCCTGCGCTTCGTCGGTCAACTGGAAGGCCTGAAGCAGGAAGCCATGCTCGCCGGCGCCATCTGCGGCAAGCGCCTGCCGGAAGGCTGGGCCAATGGTCGTGACGGCGTGGACTTCTTCGACGCCAAGGCCGATGTCGAGGCAGTGCTGGCCAGTGCCGGCGCCCTCGGCGACTTCAGCTTCGTGCCCGGTGAGCACCCGGCGCTGCACCCGGGGCAGACCGCGCGCATCGAGCGGGACGGGCGGCTGGTCGGCTACCTGGGCGCGCTGCATCCGGAACTGGCGAAGAAACTCGACCTCGAGCAGCCGGTGTTCCTCTTCGAGCTGCTGCTGGCCGAAGTGGTCGACGGCCACCTGCCGAAGTTCCGCGAGCTGTCGCGCTTCCCCGAAGTGCGCCGCGACCTGGCGCTGCTGGTGGATCAGGACGTGCCGGCACAAGACATCCTGACACAAATCCGTGCGGCGGCCGGCGAATGGCTGACGGACCTCAGGCTGTTTGATGTGTATCACGGTAAAGGCATTGATCCGCATAGAAAAAGCCTTGCCGTCGGCTTGACCTGGCAGCATCCATCGCGCACTCTTAATGACGATGAAGTCAATAGCACGACGCAGAACATCGTCACGTCGTTGGAAGAAAGGTTCAATGCCACGTTAAGGAAATAGCGTATGGGGGCTCTGACGAAAGCTGAAATTGCGGAACGTCTGTACGAAGAGCTGGGCCTGAACAAACGGGAAGCCAAGGAGTTGGTGGAGCTGTTCTTCGAAGAGATCCGCCAGGCGCTGGAGCATAACGAGCAGGTCAAGTTGTCCGGTTTCGGCAACTTCGACCTGCGCGACAAGCGCCAGCGCCCCGGACGCAACCCGAAGACCGGCGAAGAAATCCCGATCACGGCCCGCCGCGTTGTCACCTTTCGTCCAGGGCAGAAACTGAAGGCCAGGGTTGAGGCATATGCTGGAACCAAGTCATAACGACGAGCTGCCACCGATTCCCGGCAAGCGCTACTTCACCATCGGCGAAGTCAGCGACTTGTGCGCGGTCAAGCCCCACGTGCTGCGCTACTGGGAGCAGGAGTTCCCGCAGCTCAACCCGGTGAAGCGCCGCGGAAATCGCCGCTATTATCAGCGCCAGGACGTGCTGATGATCCGCCAGATCCGCGCGCTCCTCTACGACCAGGGCTTCACCATCGGCGGGGCGCGCCAGCGCCTCTCCGGCGACGAGGCCAAGGACGACGTCACCCAGTACAAGCAGCTCATCCGCCAGATGATCGCCGAGCTGGAGGAAGTCCTACTGGTCCTGAAGAAGTGACGGAAGCAAAAAAAACTTCCACTTATCAGAAGCTTAGTATATAGTGCGGCTCACTTCGGAAGCACAGCCACTGAGCTTGGAAGTACAGTCGGGGCGTAGCGCAGCCTGGTAGCGCACTTGCATGGGGTGCAAGGGGTCGAGTGTTCGAATCACTCCGTCCCGACCAAATAACTCCACGACTTAGGCCAGTTCAGAGATGAGCTGGCCTTTTTCGTTTCAGGGACTTTTGCGGGACTTTTCATCCTGCCTTCCTCCTCAGTATTGTCAGCGCCGGTCCTCGCGAGTCCGTCGCTGATATCTTGTTGGCCTCATCGATCAGTTTTCCCAGCTCCGCCGCCGAGTAGTGACTGGTGATGCTGCCGTTCTTGTGGCCCAGCAGGGCCCGTCGGTCTTCCTCGGTGACGCCAGCTGCCCGAAGCCTTCTCCCGAAGGTGTGCTTCAGGTCGTGGATGCGGATCGAGGCGAATCCCTTCGGTGCCGGTCGCAGGAAGCGTTCCTGGTACTTCTTCGCAGCCCTGATCCGGGCCTTCTTCCATGCCGAATCGTTCATCCGATGAACCGGTGTCGCCTTGCCATTCCTGTCGGGCATCCCATACGGGAATACCCAGACCGGATCCAGGCCACGCTGCCCCTCGATTACTGACTTGGCCACCGTGTTCAGCACGACCAGCCGTTCCTCTCCGTTCTTCACACCTGATCCCTTGTCCCTACCTCCAAAGTCCGAAGGAATCAGGAACACGCTGGTATCCAACTCCGGTACCGGGATCTCCCAGTCCCACCTCAGCTTGACCACTTCTTGCTCCCGAGAGCCGCAGTTGACCTTGTAGAGCGCCATTCGGCGCAGGTGGTCCGGCAGTTCCGAGAACAGCAGCGATTGCTCTTCCCACGAAAGCGGGTAGGGGGGACGCCTCGACCGCTTCTCGTCCAGCTTGTTGATCATCGGTACCGTGTCCAGCCAGGGCCGTTTCTCTTCGTCACGCCATTTCCGGGCGCATAGGTTGAGAATGCGGATGACCTTCTCCAGGGCGATGTTCACCGTCCTTGGGGTTACACCAGGCTTCACCTTGCCGGTCGATGCCCTGCTCGGCTTCAGCTTGTCCTTGATGTACGGGGAAAGCGACTCGTCATCGACGTGCGTGAGCGGTAGGTCGCCGATGTAGGGGTCCAACTGTTCGAGGTAGATGGCGGCCAGGCCGATCGACGGCATGTCCTTATACTCCATCAGGTAGCGGGTCGCGGCTTCGCGCCAGCTCCTGACTCGGCGAATACCGTAGACCTTCTCCTGTCGGAGCTTCTCGAGCCGGTGTATCAGGTACTGTTCTGCTTCCTCCCGGTTGCTTGTTCCAGTGCTTTCTTGAAGTCGCTGACCTCTGACGACCTTGTCGACATGCCAGATTCCGTTTCTCTCGTAGAGGCCAGTGATGGTTTTTCGCGCCATGGTTTTTCTCCTTGGCGCTCGCTGCGGAATCGATCTTGTCCCTGGGCACCGTTCTTTTCAATAACCGCTCGTTCGATGTAGTCGTTTGCCCAGGCGTCCAGCTCCTCGCGATCAAAGCCGATGCCTTGCCGGCCTATGCGAAATTCGCGGACATATGGACGTACGGTCTTGTTGAATTCATCCCTGCACATCCCGAGATAAGCGGGCGCCGCCCCGGCCCGGATAACGCGTGGTGGGCAAGAAAGCCGGTTGGACAGGGGTTTCCTGCTGGCGTCTGACATGGCATCTGCCTCCTGGCATGAGGGTGTCATGTTCGAGACAGACCCGATGAAGGGGCAACCCGCTGTGGCGGGTTGCTGCATGTCCAGGCGAAGGTGCAGCCACGAGCGGCCAGGCGATGCGGGAGGCGACGATATCTTGATGTTGAGCGACAGGAGGATGGTGGGTGAATTCAGTTCTGCTAGGTGCCACGGATCGCGATGATCCGCCTGGGCAGGTGTCCCGGGAGGCACTCTACGATGAGGTGTGGCGTCATCCGATGCTCAGGGTGGCCGAGCGCTATGGGGTTTCGTCGAGCTTCATGGCGAGGGTCTGCACCTCCATGAACGTGCCGCGCCCGCCGCGCGGCCACTGGGCCAAGCTCGCGCATGGCAAGCCAAGTCCCCAGGTACCCTTGCCTGATGCACGCCCGGGAGACCATTTGATATGGCGAAGAGGCGATGCCCCAGGGCCGGCCAGGTATCCGCTTCCCAGACCGCCTGAGCGTCAGGTTGCCCGTCCGCGGCCACGTATTTCTCGCTCAGCCCGCCATCCCCTGGTCAGCGGTGTACGAGACCTTTTTACCAAGGGAAAGGTGATCGACAGTGGCTACCTGAAGCCTTCGCAGAGGCGCCTGGTGGATGTAGTGGTGTCGGAACCGATGCTCGACGATGCGCTGGATATGGCCAATGCCCTGTTCCTCAGACTGGAGGCCGCTGGATATCGGGTCATGCTCGCGCCGAGCGATCGCATCTATTCCCGCGCTTCTGTGGAGGAAAGGGAAAAGCCTGGAAAGACGGTTAACAATCGTTATCCAAGCCTTTGGCATCCCTCCAAGGCGACTGTCGTCTTCGTGGGTTCCGTCGCTATCGGCCTGACTCTTTTCGAGATGACCGAGGAGCTGGAGGCGCGGTACGTCGATGGGGAGTACATCCCGCTTGGCAAGCTACCGGCTACTGAGCGACGTCGTCTGATGCCCAGTTGGAGCTGGACCACACACAAGCACTTCGCTACCGGGCGTCTGTGCCTCCAGGCATTCAGTCCTTATCCAGTCGCGGATTGGGTGAATCGCTGGCCAGAGGTCAGGGCGCGCGAACTTCGGGGGCAACTGGACGAAATAGTCGACTACCTGGCAAAGGCGGCGACCACTATTGCTGGCCTGGTCGAGGAGGGTGAGCGTCAGGCTGAAATCCGAAGGCGGGAATGGGAAGAAGAGCGGCGGCGACTGGAAGAGCGGTGGGAGCGGGAGCGCCAGGAAAAGACCAAGGCCGAAGCCCGGCAAGAGCTGCTTGAGGCCATTCGTTCCTAGGATGACGTTCGGCGGATACAGGCATTCTTCCGCGAGGCTGAGGACGAAGCCTTGTCGCGAAAGAGTGAGGAGAGGGCGGGGCTGTTAAAGCGTCTGGCGATCGCCAGAGAGCTTGTCGGGGAAGTGGATACGCTCGGTATGTTGATGAAATGGCGGGGGCCAGAAGAACGATGATCACATGAGGGCTCGTGCGTCCTGCCAGTGCGTTTTATGGCTTTAGCTTGGGTTTCTCTCAAGCGCTATCCATAAGCATCATTCTGATGCAGGCCTTTTGCCTGCATATGCCATAAGATATTACTTCCAAGGCCGTTGTGAGCTGATCTCGCAGCGGCCAAGAAGATTGAGTGCTGCTGGAGCGTAAGAGGTTGCTCTTGCTCCTCGCAACAAGAGATTTGGCTGAATAAAGGAATTTCTTAGCCATGGATACTGCTGGAAATACTTTGCTGGAGTCTGACTGGGATGCAGATCAACTCCGAGTGATTGAGGAGGATGCAGATTCACGGCTGATCGTTGAGGCGGGCCCAGGAACCGGAAAGACGGCCGTCGCGTGCGCCCGCCTGGCCTATCTGATCAATGAAGAGGACATCGAGCCCAGCAATACATGGATGATCAGTTTCACGAGGACCGCAGTAGCAGAAATCCGTGCACGACTACATTCGTACGTCGGTGATGCGTCTTTTGCTATCCGGATTGCGACCATCGATTCGCATGCATGGTCCATCCACTCCGGGCATGATCCGAATGCCAGTCTGACCGGCTCGTACGAAGAGAATATTACGCGAGTCATTGAGCTGTTGAAGAACGACGAGGATATAGCAGATGAGCTGCTGCAGATCGAGCACGTCGTTATTGATGAAGCGCAGGATCTCGTCGGACAGCGAGCGGACCTGATCGAGGCTCTAGTGGGGCGGCTGCCGTCGGACTGTGGTATCACGGTGTTCGCCGATGAGGCCCAGGCAATCTATGGCTTCTCTGACAACAGTATCGGGAGTCGCAGAAAAGAGGCAGGCTGCAAATCTGATTTGCCCTTGCTTGATCGTTTGCAGGCTGGAGAAAAATTGGGGTTCACTACGCTGGCCCTGAAGGAGATCTATCGCACGTCCTCTCCCGGTCTTAAGAAGATCTTTTCGGAGTTGCGGCAGGACATTCTCGACAAACAAAAGCACGGCAGCGGATTGCACGCCGAGACGGCGCAAAGAATTCGAGAGCTGGCCGACGAGAGCGGATTAAAATGGACTGACATGAAGGTTGCTAACTTTACCAGCGACGACCTTCTGCTTTTCAGAACACGTGCCGAAGTGCTCATGGCGTCTCAGTTCTGTGATCTTCCCCATCGGTTGCGCGTGTCAGGGTATGGCGCAACCCTGCCCGCATGGCTGGCGATCTGTTTCTCGGACTTTGTCGAACTGTTCCTCGTAGAGCGGCACTTTTTCGACCTTTGGGCGGCGCGTATAGAAAACAAGGTTTCGCCTCCGTATGGGCCTGCTGAGGCTTGGCAGCATCTCATGCGCGTTGCTGGGCGCCAGGATGGTTCCATCGATATGCAGAGGCTCAGGCGGCGGTTGGGTCAGACTCGCCCCCCGGTCGAGCTAACTCTCCCAGAATATGGTCTGCATGGACCGATAGTTGGGACTATTCACGCGAGCAAAGGACGCGAGGCGAGCAACGTTGTTCTCATCCTGCCGAGCGTTTCGGAATTCGAGAGCGTCGAGGATGAGATTGAAGAGGCTCGCATACTCTTTGTCGGCGCCACGCGCGCGCGCGCATCTCTAATCGTCGGAGAGCGTAGTCCCTTTAGAGCATCAACCTTGGCATCAGGTAGGGCTCATCGCTCAACCAAGAAAGGCCAATCAACGATGGTCGAGATTGGTCGTAGCGGTGATATCACAGCACGTGGTCTTGTAGGTCACAGCGAGTTTCGCGAAGCCGATGCTTTGGCAGGACAGGCTTTTCTGACCAAAGTCGTCGATGTAGTCACCACCTACAAGCTGGAAGCCGATCCCGACCTGGATTGGCGCTACAGGATATATGCCGGCAACGAGAGGCTCTGCGTTGGTGTGCTATCGCGCAAACTCACGTACGACCTCTGGGAGATACTCGAGAACAGGAACCAGAAGCGTAGCCACAAGCCTCCAACCTACGTGAATCATGTGAGAGGTCAGGGGTGTGCAACGATCGTACTAAGCCCGGATGACAATGAGCTTGAGACACTTAATGAGCCCTGGGCTTCTTCCGGTTTCGTCCTGTCACCTAGAGTTGCGGCGTTCCCTCCCTTCACCTTTTTCGGTCGGAGATAGTCTCATGCAGGATAAATCACTCGACAGGGATATCGTCGCCTGTCGGCTCTTTGAGGACCTGATCGGACCACGTGTAGAGAATGAGGAGCTGACCGCGCGCCCATCCGATGTCTATCTCACCGGCATCCTTTGGCCCCAGCGTACGGCGATGGCGGGGGAGGACGATGATCGCCTCGGAACCGCGGGGGCGAGTTCGGTAGAGGACAGCGACAGTGAGAGCGATGCAGTCAGAACCGGATCGATCCAGAAACCGTCTGTAGCAGGCATATCGTTCAGCGCTACATCCTCCGCCGTACCGCAAGTACAGGTTATCTGCAGCTTTGCTACGTACCGGATAGAACAACGTGACGGTGGTGACATCTGGATTCGCCAGCCGCACAGAATAGAAATCCCGGTCCTTGACCTGTCAGCCGGACCGCCTCGCCAGATTGCGCTTGCGGTACACGGTAAAGGACTCCCCAACGTTTCACTTAGTGTCCGATGCATCAATGCTGGCGGGGCTGTTCTGGTCACTCTTTCGCTCGTGAATTCGATAGTTCCAGAGCAACGCCGAAACGAGATTGAGGCCGCGTCGCTTTTCCAGACATCGCTTCGCGTCCAGCCTTGCAAAGGCACATTGCTGGTTCCGAAACCTCCCCGTCGGGGGTTGTCGAGACACCAAGATGAAGCCAATGGGAGCGCCGCGATCAGCGATGAGGAAAGCGGGGCTCTGCTGTATAGAAATGTGGCAGAGTTCGCTGTTGGGCATGTCTGCTCCGCCGAATGGGAATCCTCCGAACAGGTGGCAGGGGCTCTCTCCACTGCGCGTTGGGTCGGGACGACATGGCTGCCATCAGCCATTGTTGAGGGCGTTGACCCGAATGGTCATGTTTTTTTCTCTGAGCTGGGCAATGAGAGCGGCGCGCTCGATCCTCTCTCGGCCGAGGCATTGGCCTTGGCCGATACAGCGTCTCTCCAACAGGCCCTGCAGCTTTTCTGCGACGCCTACGATCGCTGGGTACAGTTGCAGCTGAAGCGGCTTGATGACATGGCAGACGTGAGCCGTGAGCTTAAGTACATCGCTCAGATGCACCTGGTCCGCTGCGAAGAGGCGCTCGGACGTATGCGGGCATCAGTCCTTGAACTTCTCACGAATCCGCGGCTCCGGCGTGCCTTTCAGCTGGCGAACTTCGCCATGCACCTGCAGCACTCATGGGACAGTTCCAAGAGCCGCCACGGTCCTCTGCGTTGGAGACCGTTCCAGCTGGGATTCCTGCTGCTGAGCGCTCCGTCATCAGTGGCGCGTGACCACGAGCATAGAGGGGTCATGGACCTCCTATGGTTCCCCACTGGTGGAGGCAAGACCGAAGCATACCTTGCGCTGATCGCATGCATCGCCGTCTATCGCCGCCTCTCCGATGATCCGAATGACCACGGGGGTGTCTGCGCCTTGATGCGCTACACACTTCGCTTGCTGACCACCCAGCAATTTGCACGGTCTGCCGCAATGATAGTGGCCTTGGAAGCGATACGCTCCGGGAGAGTATCTTCTCCCGCTGGCCTGCCGTTGCAAGGGGATGAGCCGTTTTCGATCGGGCTGTGGGTGGGCGGAGACGCTACACCGAACAAGCGTGCGGTTGCCTTCGCCTCACTTCAAGGGGCTTTGGAGGTTTCATCTCCAAAGCAGCTCTCCCGGTGCCCGGTCTGTGGCGAGAAACTGAAATGGTCGATGGCAAGCGCGATCTCACCTGTTGATGTTGAATGCACGAACAGGTCATGCAAGATGTGCGGGGTTTTGCCCGTCTTCACCGTCGACGAGGATGTCTACGACAACCGGCCGACCCTGCTTATAGGAACGGCTGACAAGTTTGCCCAGGTCATCCGCGAGAAAAGAACCAACAGCCTATTTGGTGTTTGGGACGGCGCTCCGCCTGATCTTATCATCCAAGATGAGCTGCACCTCATCTCGGGTCCCTTGGGGACAATCGCTGGAACCTATGAAGCGGCATTTGACCTGATGTTCGCCGCGCGCGGGCATCGG
The DNA here is from genome assembly GCF_056782835.1 of Pseudomonas sp. 20-5. NCBI lineage: Bacteria > Pseudomonadati > Pseudomonadota > Gammaproteobacteria > Pseudomonadales > Pseudomonadaceae > Pseudomonas > Pseudomonas sp. 20-5. Next base: position 2,411,437 of record NZ_CM165584.1, read on the forward strand.
GCAAAGATTATCGGCTCGACAGCGACGATCCGCAGAGCGTCGGAGCAGGTGTTGGCTCTTTTTGACCGCGAAGCATTCCAGTTCCCTCCGCCAGCGATCGATCACGACGACTCTGGTTTCGCGGTTCGTGATCGTCGACCGAAGGCAGTGGGAAGGCGATATCTCGGTGTCACGACGGCGGGTCGATCGGCAAAGTTTACCCTGCAGGCCGTCGCAGGTTCCCTGCTGCAAACTGCTTTTGGGGCATTCAGCGATGATGTCCGTCGAGACGCCTACTGGACACTCGTTGGGTACTTCAACTCACTTCGCGAGCTTGGCGGAGCGCTCGTCCTCATGCAGGACGACGTCACCGACAGTATTGCGCTCTACGCTGATGCTCGCTCCGAAGAAAGAAGGCCTCTCAGCAACGTTGAGGAGCTCACATCCCGGAGAACACAGGAAGAAATCCGCGGGATGCTCGACCTTCTCGACATCAAAGTCGGGCTTCCGGGGGCTGTCGACGCTGTTCTTGCGACAAATATGGTCAGCGTCGGTGTGGACATTTCCCGACTGGGTCTCATGTTGGTCAATGGGCAACCCAAGACTATCGCCGAGTACATCCAGTCGACTAGCCGGGTCGGGCGGGGAGATGTTAGCGGACTTGTTGTCCCGGTCCTCAACAACGCCAAGGCTCGTGATCGTTCGCATTTCGAAACGTTCTGCAGCTGGCACCGCACCCTTTACAGGGACGTGGAGGCGACTAGCGTTACTCCCTTCGCATCACGGGCTCGCGACCGGGCGCTGCATGCGGCGCTGGTGGCTGCAGTACGTCATCTCGTACCAGGCATGCTCGACTCTCCACAAATGGATGACGACGCAGAGGATCTGGCGATGGATCTCATCGACCGGATCGTCGAGCGTGCAGATCGGATCGATCCAGAAGAGATAGCTGTTCGGGAAGAGCTTGAACGTCGTCTCGACACATGGAGGGCAAGATCCCCTACTGTCTACTGGAGCGACTACAAGGGAGGGAAATCCCTTCTTCAGAGCGCCGAGCGTGCAGCCGCTCGCCGAGCTGCTGGCCGCGATACCGGCGCAGCTTGGCCGACCCTCAACTCCATGCGGACTGTAGAGGCCGGAACCCCTTTCAGGATGGCCCCTGCCCTCAGGGTAAAGGATGATACACATGAAGAATGACCTTCAGGATCTGCGGCGTAGTGCAGTTGTCTCGACATTTGGTCCTGGCTCGGTAGTGGACTTTCGGGCGGGGGGCGGAGCCGTCTCTGGAATCGCTGCGGGACTTGAGGAATGGGATCGCTCCTTTCCTCCTGCTGGTTTGGCCCACCCACAGGTCATACGCGAGACGCGCTTGCAGAAGAAGCTTGGTGTGAAGGGCTTCAGAACGCCCCCTGTGACGCTGGAGCGTAGGAAGGATGATGATCCGGATAATCGACGTCTCGTTGCTGTGCGCTTCCCTAAATGGCTGCAATGCCCTAGCTGCGACGTCATCAAGCCGGAACGGCGTTGGAAGAACGATCCGGGCCATGCTTATCGTTACTGTCCGACATGCACGGAAAAAGCCCATGGCGACAGCAAGGTTTTCGTCATCCCCGTCCGTTTCGTCATGGCCTGTAAGCATGGCCATGTAGATGAGTTTCCCTGGGACTGGTGGGTGGGGCACAAACCTGAGTGCCGGGTGGCGCAGCGTGACAACGTAGACCGTCACCCTGGGCTGATGCTGCAATCCGAGAGTCCCGGTCTCGCTGGGCTTATCCTCAGTTGCCCGAAATGCGGTGCACGCCGGTCAATGGACGGGGTTTTCTCAAAGAAGACCTGGGAGCATGGGCCGAAATGTCGGGGGTATCGACCATGGCTGGCCGACGGCGATGAAGTCTGTGGTAAGGAACAGAACGCGGTCCAGCGCGGCGCGTCCAACCTGTACTTTGCGGTGACGGAGTCAGCACTCAGCATCCCGCCGTGGTCCGACCGTCTTCAGGAAGTCTTGGGCGATTGGTGGAGCTCTCTCACGAATCTCGATGATTTATCAAGGTTGGAGGACTACATCGGCTTTCTTGCGAAAGGTGATCTGGAAAACATTTTGAAGGATCTGGAAATGTCGCCAGCGGACCTGGCAGAGGCGATCAGAAACCGCCTTGCATCGTATGGGCAGCTCCGAACCGACGATTTGCGCCCGGCAGAATATCGACAGTTCGTCACCGAGCCAGGTCGTAGTCGGACTCCAGACATCGACTTCGAAACCCGAAGAGAAATCGTATCTCCGGAAATCGCTCCATGGATCTTTCGAGTTGTACGAGCGGTCCGTCTTCGGGAAGTTCGCGCCATCAAAGGATTCACCCGGATCAATCCGCCTGGCGATCCCGACTCGCCCGAGGTAGCGCGGCTTTCAAAGGAGCCACTTGAATGGCTCCCTGCCATCGACGTCCGCGGCGAGGGCATCTTTCTCGCTTTAAACGAAGAGCGGCTATCAATTTGGGAAAACCGTCCTGATGTTATTGCACGTGCCTCCGAGTGTGAGATTCGGCATCAGGCGGACTGGAAGGAACGGTACGGCGACGACACCAAGCCGTTGCAAGCGATCACCCCTCGATACATGCTCTGCCACACGCTTGCGCATGCACTCATGCGCCAACTTACGCTGGAATGTGGATACTCCTCAGCGTCCCTTCAAGAGAGGATCTATGCCGGGAGTGGCGATGAGCAGATGGCCGGGCTTCTGATTTATACGGCGACACCGGATTCGGACGGAACGCTTGGCGGACTTCAGCGGCAGGGAAAGACAGGGCGCATAGAGGGCATTCTTCAGCGCGCGATTGACGCGATCGAGTGGTGTTCATCCGACCCGCTTTGCATCACGGACATGATGGCAGCGATCAACAGTTACTCGCACTCAGTGTGCCATGCTTGCTGTCTTGCTCCAGAGACATCATGCGAAGCTTTCAACAGCTTCTTAGACCGTGCCCTTTTGATCGGTGACGGTACAGGCTCTGGACTCGGATATTTCGAAGACATGCTTAGGAGAGACTGATGGCAGTACTCTGGCCAAGGAAACTGCCACGATCGGTACTGGATGACCCGAGGCGCCGCGCTGAGGTTCGCGTATACAACCGCCTGGCAGAGGTTCTCAACGATACCTTTCATGTCTTCTACTCGAGTCCTTGGCTGGGTACCGACAGGCTGGGGAACGAGAAAGATGGCGAATGCGACTTTCTCGTTGCACATCCTGATCACGGTATCCTTGCGATTGAGGTCAAAGGGGGGAAGGAGATTTCCTTCGATCCAAAGGACTCTCAGTGGCGCAGCACTGACCACGGCAATTTTGTCCACAAGATCAAGGATCCAGTAGCGCAGGCGCGAGGCGCTAAGCATGAGATTCTCAGCCGTCTTAATAGGTCAGCCAGATGGCCAAAGCGTTTCATACATGCCGCTCATGGTGTGATCTTCCCGAGTGCCGGTTCTCCCCGAGGCGACCTCGGAGCTGATCGCCCGGCCTGGGTGTTCTGCTGCTCACTTCAGTTTGAGCAGAGGCTGGGCGAATGGATCGCCGACCGTTTGAAGGCGGGACATCGGCCTAACAACTGCCAACCGCTTGGTCGTGACGGCATTGCGGCGCTGGAAAGAATACTGGCGCACCCCTTCACCCTTAGTTTCCGGATTGGGGCTGCTCTAGCGGAAGCTGATACGGAGTTTCGCGTCCTTGAACCGTCCCAGTACCATGTATTGGATATCATCCGTGATATACCGAGAGCTCTAATCCGGGGTGGGGCGGGGACTGGCAAGACTGTGGTGGCGATCGAGGAAGCGCTCAGGTCCGCCGCAGCAGGTCGCAGGACTCTACTGACTTGTCATAGTCGCCCGTTGGCAACAAACCTTGAGCGAAAACTGAAAGACGTTGAAAATCTAACAGTTGCTGGATTTCATGCGTTGTGCGGGCGCATCTCGCGTCAGGCGGGGATCCCGATACCGTCCGATACCTGTGAGCAGGATCTCTACGACAGTGCCCTACCAAACGCGCTCTATTGTGCGATGGAGATCCAGCCTGCGCTAAAGTGGGACACCATTATTGTCGATGAAGGCCAAGATTTCCGTGCTGAATGGTGGGTCGCGATCGACGCCTGTCTCACTAGCAGTGGAAGTCTTCGCGTTTTCTTGGATAGCAATCAGAAAGTTTACGACAGCGCCGGGAATGGTGTTCATGATCTGAGCGTGGTCCCGGTTAGGCTTTCTCGAAATCTTCGCAACACGAAGAACATCCACCAGGCCGCTTCGACACATTATTCGGGCCCCGAGATAATCGCCGATGGGCCCGATGGTCTCGAGGTCTCTTGGCTCAGCGCTGATAGTCCTGATTCGAAAATCGCTGCTGCCTACAGAGAGCTTCGACGACTCGTACATAACGAGGAAGTAGCTCCTGGTGACATTGCAGTCCTTGTCAATGGGCCTCTGGCCCGGACAAGCTTTCTCGAAAAAAGTAGTGGAACAAATATTCCGTTTACAGACGCCGAATCCATGGTACTCGAAGACGTGGTCGTAGATACAGTACGGCGGTTCAAGGGGCTGGAGCGGTCGGCAGTAATTCTCATCGTCAGCGGCGAGGAAATGGAGCAGCGTGAGCTTGCCTATGTCGCGCTTTCAAGAGCTCGGGCCTACTTGTGTATTGTGTGTTCCGAAGATGATGAGCGATGGCTTTCAGGCAAGGAAAATCGCGACACTTGACGCACTCCCAATCCACTATCGTGGGTGATAGTTGTAGTGGTCAACCCATCCCGGACAGTGGGTTGAGTTTTTCTTCGGCCACCGCAGGTGGTTGAATTGATGCGGCCTGATCCAGTTGTAGCGGTGCATCAAGTAATGACTGATGTCCCGTTGGGCCTCCTGCGCCGTCAGGTAACCCGTTGACGGGACCCACTCCGACTTCAGACTGCGGAACAGGCGCTCCATCGGCGAGTTATCCCAGCAATTCCCTCGGCGACTCATGCTCTGCTGCATCCGATAGCGCCAGAGCCGTTGCCGAAACAGGCGGCTGGCGTACTGGCTGCCCTGGTCTGAATGGAACAGCACCTGCTGTGGCTTGCCGCGCTGTTCGTAGGCCATGTCCAGGGCCTTGATCACCAGTTCGGCATCCGGCTTGGCCGAGAACGCCCAGCCGATCACCCGCCGGGTATGCAGATCCAGCACCGCGGCCAGGTAGTGCCAACGGCCTTGCGCCCAGACGTAGGTGATGTCGCCACACCACACCTGATTGGGATGCTCGGTCGCGAATTCGCGGTTCAGCCGATTCGGGATATCCGGCCGCTCAACCGTGGCCTGTTTGTAGGCGTGCGAGCCCGGTTGCTTGCTAACCAGGCCCAGCTCACGCATCAACCGACGCACTCGGAAACGGCCGATGGTCACGCCCTCTTCGCGCAGCATGCCCAGAATGCTGCGGCTGCCGGCCGAGCCCCGACTCTGGCTGAACAACTGGTTGACCTGGCTGCGTAGCGCCACGCGGCGAGCATCGACACGCCGCCGTCGAAGACGGTGGACGTAGTAGCAAGACCGCGCCACATCGAAAGCTGAACAGACCACTTCCACCGACTCCTGCTCACTCAACTGGTCTATCAGCGCGTACGATTGAGTTCGTCCGACATCAAGAGAGCGGTAGCCTTTTTTAATATCGCTTTCTCCCGCTCCAACCGGTTGATCCGGGCTTCCAGCTCCTGGATCTTTTGCTGCTCAGGCGTCAACGCCTTGCTCTTCGGGGTCACACCCTGGCGCTCCGCCTCGAGCTGCTTCACCCAACGGCGCAAGGCCGAATCCACTACCCCCAGCGAACGGCAGGCGTCGATATGGCTGTAGCCTTGGTCCAGCACCAAGGCGGCAGCCTCTCGTTTGAACTCGGCGGAAAACATACGTCGTTGCTTGCTCATCAGACACCTCTCTCACGGCGAGGATTTTCGCCTAAATCGGTGTCCGGGATCAGTAGACCACTACAACCACTACATATCTAGCCGTGTGCTAAACAACTGTTAGGATAATTCGGTGATATCACCTAGCTCAGAAGAGTAGGAGGTGTCCCTTACTCTCCACCAGCATTCGATTTTCTTGGCCCACTCGGAGATCATTTTCCCGCCGGCTCCTCGATGAAGTGCGTCATTGACCTCTTCCGCCCATATCGCGATCTGGCGATGAAGTTGCGGTGATATCGATTGTTCTTGCCAGATGCGGTTCAGATTGAGGGTCGCTCCCAGCTTGAGCGCTAGAATCGAAACTGTGTAGGACGTGATGTTGGCTTGGAATGCCGGGAACATGGGGCGGATGATCTTGTGAGCTGACTTGAACAGGATTGCCTTCGCGATCATCTGTTTGTACTGCTCTTGATCCGGTATGACGTTCTCACCAGCACTTTCCCTTTCCATCAACTCATCCATGAATGCCTGGAAGTTTTTCTGACTGCCGAGACTGACGATATGTGGCTTCTGATCCCAAGCAAAAAGAAACTTGGCTAGGTCGGGCTTGGTGAGTTTGCGGTAAGGGGGAATTGTCGCCTGGAGCTTTTTCTTCTGCGTTGGGGTAGTTGCTTCCTTCTCCAGCATCACCTTGTAGCTGCCAGCTGAGCGCTCGTAGAACCAGCGCCCAACGCCATCGGGGCAGTAAGTACGCATGGACAGTTTTTCCAGCTCGCGATGGAAGGGCTTGTTGGCGGAAAGATCGGACTGTTTGACAACGTTCTGACTGTTCGCATACCGCGAAATATTGGCAATCAGTTCCTCATCGTCAGCCTGTCCGGAGCGTAGCACGATGATCTTGGCTGGAACCCGCACACTCGTAAGATCGATGTCCGGATGCTTTTTCTTGGCGAAGTAGATGGATGCAGTAGTCTGGCCGCCATTGACTATCTGCATGCCCTGGAGCCAGAGAATGCCTGTCGAGCCATCTGCCGCGGTGTCGAGCTTGGCTTGGTCGGCAACAACGACGATGCCGTTGTTATAGGCCATGAAACGGTCAGGGTGGTCGCGCAGGCTGTCACGGATTCCCTTATTGACTCCCTTGCTGCTAACTCCCAGAAAGGAGCGCACGTTTGCTTCGAGGATCCGCGGGCCATACTTTTCGTAAAGGAACCGCAGGGCCTCGCCGGGCACGGCTGTCAGGGCGTAGTCATACTCATCGTCACCGGATCCAGGAACCCACACGCTAGGAAGGGCAGTCCCGCAGATGTCCCTGAAGTTTACTACCAGTTCATCCCGAGGACGCCCCTGCTGCCAGTGGTTGAAGAGGCGTTGAATGTCCATGATCTCTAGGCGGACCTGCTTGCCCTCGACCTCCTGCGGTGCATAGTTTCTCGTTTTGGCTACGGCATCCGTGATGACGAAAATACGGATGCTATCCAGCGTCTTGAAGATGCGCTCGACTTCGGTAACAAGGGCATAGGCATCGTTGGTTTCATCGAGCTTGCCGGATAGCTGGCCTGTTGCGCAGAACCTCAGAAACTGCAGCCCTTCTTTGGCAGCCTTTCCTGCTTCGGAATCTGGAAGCGGCTCTAGCTCATCTACTCCCTTGTACAGACTGACAAAAAGATCGAGACGGTCTGGGTTGCCAGAATCATCAGTAGTGTCGGAGACGGAGTAGCCGCTGATTTTTACCTTGTACGTACCTACCTTCGCTTCGTAATGGCAGACAGTTGGTTCAAAGGTGATTCCCTCGTCAGCCATGTGCGTCATCACATGCTCGGTGAATACGGCCTCAGGAGGAATGGGGGCTTCCCCTGGGCCTATATCTTTTTCAACTTCATCGCGGATCGCGGCCTGCGTCTCACGCAGAAAGTCGACGAGCTCCATCAAACGACTCCTAATTGTTCGAGTACATCATCCAGTGTGTGGTTGTTTGCCGTAACGAGAGAAAGATCCAGCTCATATGCGGCATGGCGAATTGCCGACGAAACGTTGAAGGGGGTTAGCCTGGGAAACTCCCCGTCCACCAGATGCAACCTTGTGTCGGCCAGCAGGAATCGACGTGTATAGACTGCCGCGTGCATGTCCAGATATCCGGCCTTATGGAGAGCCAGCTCAAAAAGGCGCATTGCGGCGGGGTCAGCGTCAAGGCGCTGCCGAGTTGCATCAACGAGCTCAGTGAGCGTTTTACCCGCCTCCTGAGCGCTGAATCGAAGCCCGGCCAGAAAGAGAGGCGGGGAGTTAGTGTCATCCAACTGCTCAAGTGAGCCAATCCGAACAGGGAAGCCGTCCGGAATCATTGTCGACTTGATTTCCACGCTGCCAAGTCCGATCTGGAAGTCGTGCAATCCGTCATGCGGACCTTTCCATGCATCCACTGCCGTAAACTGAAGGATCCCCGCATCCAGCAGAAGATTCAGAAATCGCAGCTCTCCGACCAGCCCCAGCTCCTTCTCTGGGCCCAAGCCTTCTCGTCCCTGACGCATGAACTCCTGCCAGCCCCGCACCCGCCCGAGAAAGCGCTGATAAAGCGTTTCCTCGGGAGAATCGCTGAATGACTGGAGCAGGTGCACGATATCGGAGACTACCTTGGCAAACAGTTCAAGACTGCCCGCGGGCTGACGAACAATGGCGAGCCAACTGTGGTTGCCGCCAGTTTCGCCGAGCGTGGCTCGCTCCATACGGAAGCCCTGCCCTTGGGGAAGCTGAGTCGCCGGTGCGATTTTTGTAGTAGCAAATCCAACCAGAACCGCTTCCTCGTTACCTGGTGAGTGTCGGGCCGCCTTGATTCGGCAGGAGCCCGTCTGCTGAACCAGATCTATTGAGCGCCAGCCGGGAGTGGCGGCGTTGCCGGGCAGTGCTCTCCAGACTCCCAGAATTTCGAGGTCACTCACTTGAGCCATACTGCTGCTCCCAAAGCACATTGGTGACTAGATAGGGCACGGATTTGCCGGCATTGCTGGAAGGGAAGCTGATGGCAAATGCCACGACAGGTGTAGTTACACCGGTGACGTTTGAGTCCTCGGGTTCCAGTAATGAAATGATCAGGAGCCCTTTATCCGGTCGAGGTTTTATCCCATCTGCGCCTAGGCCTTTTACATGCCTGATTGCAGGGCCATTGGGGGTCTCGGGGGGCTCTTTGCGTCTGGATCGTCCCGGGTCCTTCACCCAGGCCCGTTTGGTTAACTCAAGCGCTGCGTTCCATCCGGCCTCATCAAGATCCATGGCCTCGTCTTGGGGGGATAGCAGTCTGCCGATGGAGTATTTGCCTTCTCCTTCGGTTGCCTTGTTCTGTCGCTGCATCATTCTGACTGGACTGCCGACGATATCGAGTGTCTTCTCTGTCCCACCGCCTATGACTGCCACCGTCCAAGATGTCAGTTCCCCGGAAAAACTCATTTCTTCAATGAAGTCTGCCAGAAGATCACTCTTTACCTTTCTGGAGTCGGGATGGGTCTGATAACCACGCAGGAAGCGCGTAACCGATTGCGCTGTTGCGTCGGGCCACTGAATCCCGCTCCAGCTATCCTTCTTGCCATTTCGCTGCTGCGGGGGGATTGAGGAGGGACTTCCAAGCTCATCGGCAAGGGCCATGAGAGCTGACAGATTCTTTTCCAGAATATCCTTGTCGGTGTAAAAGCTTACAGTCTCGACTACATCGCCACTGAAAGAGAGATACAAGGTTTTGGCCGTGCGCATCTTCAGCGGCGATGTGACCATAAGAACTGGGTGAGAGCGCACCTTGAGGCCATATTCTCTGGGCGTCAGCCTGCTTTCCATCATGAAGTCGAACTCGGCCCGCAACTCCTCAGCGGCGTCGGCAATATGTTCGAACCACTCGACCAAGTCATTGGTCGTGTACAGGCGGCACAAATCGAGGTAGCCCGGCCGATAACCAAACCAGCGCCCCATCTGCATCAGGGTGTCGTACATCTTGGATGCGCGCAGGAAGTAGCTGGTGCAAAGTCCTTCGAGGGTTAGCCCCCGGGCAAGCTTGTCGCCGCCGATGGCGATGACTTTCAGCCCGGTTGCACTGTCGGCATAGTCAAGAGCATCCGTGGCCTTGCCGTTGATCATGCGCACATCGATTTCATCAAGCACATCCAGCAGTACAGCCTCGATGTCCTGCCAGGATGAGGAAGGGTGGCGGGACTCTTCTTCTATCTGGGCTTCGATCTCGAGGCTGGTGCTGAGAAAGTCTCTTTCCCAGAGGCTCCTCAATTCGGCCAATGCGCTCAGATGGTCCGTGCGTCTCCGGAATCGCTGCTTCAGGCCGTGAACGTAGCCCAGAACCTGGCGGTGGACATGCTGCTGCACCTGATTGAATCTGGTTACGTGAATCAGCATCGAGCTGTGCTGGGGGCCCTGTCCACGAAGGCCTCTGATCGCGCATGAAAGAACGAATGCGTGTACGGCCTCGATTAGGGAGGCAGGCATTGCGTCCTGACCTTCAAGCAGTGGGATATGGCTGCTTTTGTGGCTGACCGGCATCCAGCCACTCTTGCCGTCTTGGGAGCACTGATCCTTAACTATTCGGACCAGGTTCAGTGCACCTGTGCGTCCGCTCTCACCGGCGAGTCCGAATACCCTCGAAGGCCCTACATAGCTGGACGGCGCCGAGAGATTGGTGATGAAGGCGGAGGGGAACAGGTCCGGGCCTTCCTTGGCGGTTTCACCATGCTCGTGAATGTAGATGTTGGCGAATGGGGTAGCGGTATAGCCGACATAAGCCTTTCTTGAGAACGCATGGAGAATCTGGCGGATCAGGCTGTTGATGGCTGTCGGCTCATGATCCAGATCGGGGTTGCCGTCTTCGTCGACAACCTTCTCGCCAGTGTCGACAGATGCGTGGTCGGCCTCGTCATCAATTATCAGCAACGGCAGATGTGTAACGAGCGGGCGACCGCTTTCCGGATCCTTGGTTTCGGCTACATGGGACTGGATCCAGTTGAGCAGCCGCGTCAGAACCGTCTTGTTCTTCTTGACGACAAACAGCCACGGGCGCTGCTCCGGAGATACGCCCAGATTCTTTGCAAACTTGGTGTTGAAGTCGCCGGTTTCCGTTCTGTTGGTCACATACTGGGGGCGCAGTGCCGGAGATGGGTCGATTTTGCCGACCCCGATGAGTTTGTTTCCTTCACCTTCGATGGCACTTGTTTCGTAGCCCAGAAAGCCTTCGTCCAGACGCATCTGGGTCTGTGCTCGCAGGTTGTTGTGCAGCCCCGCAAGCACAATGATGATCTTGTAACCGGCATCTGCTGCCTTGCAGATGAGGCCAGTGTAGTTGCCGGTCTTGCCCGACTGTACATGGCCAACCACCATCCCTCGTCGATCCCAAGCACCATCTCGCTTTGGGTCTTCAAGCATCGACAGAACGTTGTCAGTGGTCTTGTCCAGTGCTTCCATGGCGCTGAGGGGCAGTTTCAGCTCCTGCCACTCACGGTAGCGCCGCCAGTATCGCCAGTCCTTTTTCCGATCGCTTGGTTGCCAAGGCTCATGCCCAGTGGTGTCAATCAGGGATGAGTCATCCCCAACCCAGACACTGAAGCGTCTGATCAGCTCCTCCGTGACCGAGTCGCGATCCAGACCCTTGGCCTTTCCCGGCATTATCTTCAGCACCATGTCGATCTTCTGGGAAATGAGCTGAGGGGTGATCGCCGACTTGTCCTTTTCATCAGCCAGCATTTCCTGAACGAACTTGACCACACTCCATTTGTTTTCCTCAGACATGAGGCGTCACTCCTTAAAGACTGTCTGGCAAAACGCTGATTAGGACAGGGTATGCGTGGAACGGCTCCATTTGCTTCAGCTGCTCCTTTGCTGCGCTGGGGGAATAACCCTTTCTTTCGATCATGTTGCGGTACATCACCATCATGATGTCGCTGACTTCTTGAGGCGGCGTCTTGTCGAATCCTGTGCAGGGGGTGTCCTTGTTTTCGGCGGTATCTATCCAGATTCGCTGAACCGGAACCGTCTCCTCGATCACGCGGAGCATTGCCTTTAGCTGGGGTAGAAGGCTGCCGGCATCATCCAGAACCGCTCTTATTGCCGGATGTTCCGTGTCGATCCGATATCGCATACCGTCCGCAAGTCTTTCGACCTTCCAGGCCTCTGCAATCTGTCTGTTGCCCAGCATGGTCGGCTTGCCTCGATGGGCAAAGGCTCTTCTTGCGCGGCCGCGCGTAACCTCGGCAAGTCTTGTCAGCCAGTCCCGCAGATACACTGGCGGCCGTGCAGTTGATTTCCTGATGTCGATCTTCCAGTCCGCATCTACGGAGTTGGGTATGTCGAGGCGAATTCGCGCAAGGCGATGAGCTTCATCCTTAGTCCATGAACGTCCTGTACCAAGTCCTAGCCAGCTGCCTGCCACCAGCAGTCTTTCGTTTCGATAGATGTAGAAACCCTGCTGTGCAGTCCAGCCTTCCGGGCCTGCCAGGCGCTCAAAGTCTCCGGGAGAGAGCATGTCCTTGTGCGGCAGAACGTGGCACTCGGCCTCGATATCTTTGCGGCTGGGGTGTTTGAATACCGGAGGGTTATATGGCTTTCCGGGATGATCCGTCATGAAGGGATCCCAGGGTTTGACCGGCTGGCCATTCAACAGAATTCGCAGTCGAGGCCTGGTGCCTTCCAGGTATCTGTGAAACACCATTCCCAAGTGCTGTTCGACTTTGTCGACCAGATTGAGAAAGTCCTGCACTGTAGTCCCTGGCGTGACGATGCGATCCAGCTCTTCCCAGAGAACCAGGGTGCCCGTTGCGCTGGTGAGGCGTTCCAGAAATCCTTCCGAACCGGGATGGGGGCCCTCCAGCAAATGCCAGCCGTCGTCGGCACTGCTGGCCAGGAAGTCGAGATCCCAGCGGAGGGTCTGTAGGCCATCGGGGCCACGTGTGGCAACGGTCATCCTTCGGCACTGAGAAAAGGACGCAGTCTTTAGGCCGAGGCCGAAACGACCCAGATCGCCTGCCGATCTCTCCTCGAGAGGATTCCGATCGCCCAGACGCATGGCCCGATCGAGTTCGTCTGCAGTCATCCCCGAACCGTTGTCCAAGCAAAGCACACGGCTTTCCTGCTCAGCCCAGATGAATTCGATATGTACTTCGTTCGCGCCGGCAGCAATGCTGTTGTCGATGATGTCTGCCAGAGCTGTCTGGGTGTTGTATCCCAACCCACGTAGTGCTTCGACCATGGCGCTTGCCTTGGGAGGAGCACTGCGGCTTTTGAAGGAGGATTGCATGGCTGGACTTCCTGTCTGCAAAGCTCTTCTATCGAGCTGCCTTTCCCATGTTGATGATACGGGCGACCACGCCGGCGATTTGATTCGCCAGAAGCGGGGGAACCGCGTTGCCAACCTGGTGGAACTGTTGGGTTCGGTTCCCCAGAAAGAAATAGTTGTCCGGGAAGGTTTGTAGCCGGGCTGCTTCGCGAACGGTCAGGCTGCGGCACTGCCTTGGGTCGTAGTGAATGAAATAGTGACCGTCCTTTGCAATGTGGCTGGTGATTGTCGTGGACGGAATCCCTCTGCGCTGAACACGGAAACGATCGCTGAACTTGCCGGTTTTCCAGTTCTTGTGGTCCGGTTCCAGCCCCGGGAGATTGAAGTCGTGGTGGCCTTTGGGAGAGTCTTCATAAAGCTCGGCATACTCAGCCGCGTAGACGTATCTGCGCAGGTCGGACTCCATGTGTCCGCGAGCCTCGTGGTTTAGCCAGTATCTGAGCCGATCATCAAGGAGCCAGTCATCCAGATGTGTGCCTGTCAGCCCATCCCATTCGCTCTTGCGGTGAATACGGAGTGCACCATTGCTCATCCCCTCGCCCGAGAATGTGCTTGCAAGTATTTCTAGGCGCTTTGCGAGTGTGAGCCTGCGGGGGACATCAGTCAGCTTGCTGCACTCGTGACTCAGCATCTCCAGGTTCTGGCGAATTAACTCTGCCCATGCCTCTGGAGAGTCCTTCATTCGTGTGAGTGTGCTTCGCAGAGGTGGGAGGCGGCCAATTACCTGGTCGATTGAGGGTCCAGTCGAGGGGACAAGTTTGTGGTCGCCCAAGGCGCCGAAATATTCCTCCGAAACCCCGAGGAGAATGACCCGGTGTCTTGCCTGCGGGATCCCGTAGTTCTCTGCTCGGATGATGTAGTTTGCCGGGTCGATGCTATCCGGAGACGCACCATCCTCGAAAATGTCGTCTGCCACGAGCGAGCAGATTCTGTACTTGGGGCCGTTGCCGTTTTCTCCGAATGCCGCATCCGGATCTGAAAGATCCTGCAGGATCTTCGGGAACATCTGCTCGCCAGCGACACGTGACGAGAGGATGCCTTTGACGTTTTCCATTACGAAGACCGCGGGGCGCTTCTTCTGGATGATGCGCAGGTACTCCCGGTACAGGAAATGGCGATGGTCGTCCTCTGCCCTGTAGTTTTGCTTGCCGCGATTTCGCGCCCGGCCAACGATAGAGTAAGCCTGGCAGGGTGGGCCACCGATCAGAACCCATGGTTTGGTCTCGTCCAAGCGGGACTTGAGAATGCGATCGAGACGTTCGTTGCCCTCTGCGGTACCCAGTTCGAGCTGTTGCGCCTCTTGTTCGGCGTGCCTCCAAGCATCTCGAGTTCTGCTGGTGTATGGGGGGGCGGCATCAGCGGTTTCGCAGAAACTGTAGTATTCCTCTAGATCTTCAGGCTGGTTGCGCTTGAGAAGCCTGTAAAAGGCCCTCAGTTGAAGAGTGGAATGTGCAGACTTTTCCATTTCGGCTGAGACTTTGATTTCAAAGGCCTCGCCCTGGCTGTCCCTATAGGATGAAAAGCCTTCTCCAAGGCCACCTGGACCTGCAAAGAGATCTACTACCTGAATGGGGGGGGTACGACTCATGAATCCACGCTGTATCGAAACGGTTCAAGATGGACATCGTTGAGCCTGCCCGAAGATCCCGAATGATGTCGGGTATCAGGGGGAAGGACACGAAACCTGAAATGCTGGTGCGCAGGTTTTTGCATGCCCACGGCTATCGTTACCGGCTGCATCGCAAGGATTTGCCGGGAAAACCAGACATTGTACTGTCTCGGCTGAAGGTCTGTATCTTCGTACATGGGTGCTTCTGGCATCGCCATCCTGGGTGCCGATTTGCTGTGCTTCCCAAAACTCGAGCAGAGTTCTGGGAAGCCAAACTCTTGGGGAATGTGGCAAGGGACGAACAAGCGATTAAGTCTCTGAATGAGTCTGGTTGGAGGACCATTGTCGTATGGGAATGCCAGCTTCGCGGGTCATCGACTGTTCTGCATGAGCTGCTTGGGGAGCTGCAAAAGCTTGCCTCGCGTTCCCAAGGTCGCCTAGATCACCCCACCTTATGATTCTCTTTGAGAGCAGACAGTACTGGCTCGACCCATGGATGGCATTCCCATCCACCAGAGTCAGTTTTCTTAAGGTAATGTCCGAGAGAACCCAGCAAAAGGCGACGAATTTCCGTCATGGGGTATCCGAGCACTGCCTCCGCATGTACGGCCCTGTCGCCCGGGTTGTCAGAAAAATATCTCAGAAGATCGAGGGCAATCATGCCCAGCTGCGAGGTTCGCTCGACCAGCGCACTCTCGTTCAGGAGCGGGGGGGGTATCGGACTTATGAAGGTCTCTAGTTCACTGGTCAGATCTTCAAGTCCTGGGATGGGCGCGCCTGACTCTCTTGCGCGGTAGGAACCGATGCTTTCCTGCAGATTGGTAGCGGTAGCCCTGAGTGAACTGTCGTCCACATCAGGCATTTCTGGATCATCTAAAGACGCGGACCACTCCCAATCCATATCTACTCCGGATAGGTGCGCTGATTCCGGGGGCAGCTCGGCCACGGAGGAGGGGGTGATACCAGCGCTGTCTTGAGTCCTTCCCGCCCGTTCTCGGAACAGCAGCTGCATCTGCACAAGTCGAAACAGCCGGTGAGCGTTGCGATGCTCTCTGAGAAAGTCCACCAGCAGCTCGCGGGCTTGCTGTTCGAATCTCAGCGCCACCAGAGAGGCTACAGCCTTGGTTATACCAAGCGGTAGGCTTCCCCTAAAGCAGTCCTGCAGCAGTTTCTCGCAGGAATCTGTTTGATCAGGAAGCACTGGCGGTAAAAGATTCTGGATGAGAACGGCCCACTCTGCGGAGCTACATTCCTGGTTGGCAGGCCTATCTAGCTGGATGCAACCATCGACAACAGGCCAATATTGCTCCCGATATTTGACCGCAGGCGTGCCTTCGTCGAGCTTGGTTGAGCAGACGATCCGGTCAATCTCTCGACCGTCGGACATTACTCGAATGATTTCTTCCATCGCCTGATCCGTGCTGCTCAGCTCCATATCTTGGGCCGCCATAGAGGCCTTGTGCCATATGATGCCCTTAAGATGGTCGGTATCCAAGTGTGAAGTGGGTCACGAGGGGCTGAGCCTTTGCGCCTGAAAATCAGGCTGGGGGCCATCCGGGATGATTTGACCCTTTGAGATTCTACCCCAGCCGGAGTGCTGCGTTACTGATCTTGGTCATTCTTTCCATAGAACATCTCTTCAATCTCATCGGCGAAAGGCGTTTTTATGTCATCGGGGACAGGGGGCATGCCGGCTAGCACGGGAATGGCTCTGAACACAGGAGTGACCTGCCCCCCGATTTCAGTACCACGTCAAACTTAGTAGAGTCCGTTTTCCGAGCAGGAGACGGCAGTGAAAAAGCGTTTTACCGAAGAACAGATTCTAGACTTCCTCAAGCAGGCGGAGGCCGGTGTGCCGGTGAAGGAACTGTGTCGCCGACGACGAGATGGCGCGGTTTCGCGGCTACCCGAAAGCGATCCGCACCGACCAGGGGCCCGAGTTCACCGGCAAGGCACTCGATCAATGGGCCTATCAGCGCGTCATCAAGCTGAAGCTGATTCAGCCTGGTAAGCCCACGCAGAATGCCTTCATCGAGTCGTTCAACGGTAAGTTCCGGGACGAATGCCTCAATGAGCACTGGTTCTGTTCGCTGGCCGAAGCGAGAATCCGCATCGCGGCCTGGCGGCGGGATTACAACGAACACCGACCGCACAGCGCGATTGGCAATCTCACCCCGGCAGAATTTGCTGCAAGTTGGCGAACTGGCCAGCAGCAGCTGAAGCAGGAAAAATTAATATCAACCCCAGGGCCTACTAACTAGGTAGCGGTACTAAAACTGGGGGCAGGTCATGGCTGTCGGTGGATGCTCATGGATCGTGATGGACGCTAATTTAGCTTGTATGCCCCGTATTTAGTAGGGTGTAGGCGATCCACTAGCTTCCATGTAGATCCATGAAATAAGCGCATGGGGTACAAGAGGTAGAATATTAAAATCCCTCACCCTCATCTCTTTGCATGACACGTCCACGATGCCCTGAAAGCTGTCCTAAATTCCGCCACGCCCCCGAAAATACCTCGCCGTCTCCTCATCCGTACAAAACACGTAGCACCCCTTCATCCCCCGGGTCATCAGCGTCCGGTAGGTGTTCTTGATGATCAGGTCGGTCTCCTTGCGCGCCAGTTCCGGGTTTTCCTTCATCAGTTTCTTGTAGCCGCGGATGGACTTGTCGTGGCGGTCGCGTTGTTCGGGGGCGGTGATGATCTTGCCGTCGCGGACGATCAGGTCCGGGCCGATGATGACGCCGATGTAGTCGACCTCCAGGCCCTGGCAGGTGTGGATGCAGCCGACCTGTTCGATGGAGTTCTCGGCGATGATCCAGAGGCTGCCGTCCTGGTCGAGGTTCCATTGGCGCTGGTAGTCGCCGATGACGATGTCCTGTTGCCGGGGATCCTTCTTGCTGCGCCACGGCCAGCAGTAGCCGGCCACGACGCGGGCCTTGTTGTTCTGGTTCCGGGCGGCGATGGCGGCGTGCAGGGCCTCGGGGGTGTCGAAGACCTTGAAGTCGTACTGGCTGGCGTCGAGTTGCTGATTGGCGGTCGGGCGGATGTCGAGCACGTCGTCGAGCCAGGCGAGGTAGCCGTCCGAGCCATTGCAGCGGAACTGCGAGGCGAGGCTGTATTCCTCGATCGTGGCGCCTTTCGCCTTGGCGAACTCGCGGATGGCCTGCTTGCTGCCGATGTCGCTGAGGGTGACGCGTTGGTCTTCGTCGATGAAGAAGATGGCGCACTTGGAGGCTTCGATCAGTTCCTTGATCTGGTTTTCGCCGAGGTTGCCGTAGAGCCCGCTCTTCTCGTTCAGGCGGTGGGCCTCGTCGACGATCAGCATGTCGAAGGTGTTGGGCTCGGTCTCGATGAAACCGCCGGAGCCGGTGAACATGTGGGAGAAGCGGCTGCGGGTGATGGAACCCACCAGCCTGGATTCGTAGACCTTGCGTGGCGCGGCGTTCTTGGACACGTACTTGCCGACCAGGCCGAGCCCGGTGAGGTGGACCAGCAGGTTGATCGCCACCACCGTCTTGCCGGTGCCCGGGCCGCCCTCGATGATCAGTACACGGGGATGCGTCTCGGAGGCTGACCTGGCCGCGGCGATGGCGGACTCGTAGATTTCCTTCTGGTCGTCGATCAGTACGAACTCCGGTTGGGCGGCGAGCAGGCCCTTGAGCGAGTCGGCCAGGGCCTTGGACGGGCGGATCCGGCCGTTGGCCAGCTCGTAGAGCACTTCCTTGGCGTCGCCGGTCCTGATGTGCTGCTTGATGAAGCTGCGCAGGCGCGCCAGTTCGTCCTTGCCCTTGAGGAACAGCGGGGCCTTTTCCATGTAGTCGCGGTAGTGCGGGGAGTCGATCACACCGTCGCGCGGGTAGTTGTGCAGGTAGGCGCAGGGGCGGACGGAAATGCTTGCCTCGTAGACCGCCTCGTTGAAGCCCTCCAGCAGGGTAGCGTAGGACCAGGCCTGGTAGGAGGGATGGACGACCTCGCGCAGGCCATTGCCCAGGGCGGTGCGGACGATGGCGTCCTTGCCGGTGGCGCTGGCCTTGCTCCACTGCTTCAGTTCGACCAGCACCGCGTTTTTGCCTCCCGACTCGTCGCGCCCGGTGAGGGTGATGTCGATGCGCTTGGAGGTCTGGGGGATATGCAGCTCGATGGCCAGGCCAGTGTCGTCGGGCACTTCCTCGTCGCGCAGCACCTTGGCCATGTAGCCGAGGGAGCCTTTCCACGAGTTGATTTCCGAGTTGCCGACGCTTTTGCCGGTGACCGCCTTGAAATGCTGGAGGATCACCTCTTCGATATCGTCGTTGTCGCTGTCTTGCAGGAACTGCTTCTTGGTCGCTTCGTAAACGATCACGTCGATCTTCCCTGATATGGCCTTTCTTCAGAACTGGTCGTATTTCTTGCTGCTATTCCGGGCTTTCTCTACCGGGTATTTCCGGTTGTTCTGCTCCAGCTTCTGCCGGGCGGCGGCATCCAGGTCGACGCCGAGGACCGAGGCCAGGCGCACCAGGTACATGAGTACGTCGGCCAGTTCGTCCTGCACCGCCTGGGCGGTGTCGGGATGGCGCGCGGCGTCTTTCGACTGCTCCTCGTCCATCCATTGGAAGATCTCGCTGAGTTCGCCAACCTCGCCGGTCAGGGCCATGACCAGGTTCTTCGGCGAGTGGAACTGGGCCCAGTTGCGCTCGGCGGCGAAACGTTCGAGAGCGGCGGCGAGCTGGCCGACGTCTACCAGAGAGGAGGGGGGCGATGCGTTTGTCACGGCGATATCCAGGAATCTTTTCGGGCTGGCGGCGAGGCGGGGCCTCGGGCGTCTGCGACGCCATTGCCCGCCACCATACTTCCTTCAGACGAAGGGAGAAAGATCGTAGGGATTCTTCATGGGATAGGGGGGCTACAAGCTGTAGGACATGCTCCTGGCGAATCGTCAGCCACCCATAGGTTTTTTGCTGCTTCCTGTAGTCCAGGAGTTCGCTTCACGCTGAGCTTGCTCTCCCATGCTGGCTTCAGCTCGAGGAGACAAGGGTGTCTGAGCGACGTTTTCCTACGATGCCTGGTGCGCGAGCGCAGGGCGAGATGCGGCAGGAATGGGATGAAGGTTCACAGAGAAACCAGCGCCCCCTGAGCAGATACTCTCTGCCCGAGGGGCGCATGGCCTCAATCCTCAACTTGCATGACAAGGCGCCGCCTGGTGACCTGAATGCTCACCTTGCAGCCAACCTCAAAGCCCGCAGCCTCCAGCCAGTCGCCACTCAAGCGCAGGTAGGGAATTTGCCGTGGTTTGCCACGACGTTCCCAATCGCTATGACGGCTTTCATAGAGCTGGTAGCCGATCGTTAGAAGTCGAGAATTCGAAAGAGGGGATTTCTGGGTAGCCATGATTTTTTCCTGTGTAGGTAAAAAACCGCTTGGCTTTCGGGAGCGGCTAACCGCCTAGAGAAGGTGTGTTCAGCACCTGGCCGGCAGGGTAGCGAGGGGGCATCCAGGGGTCAAGCGATGGACTGCCCGGATCGAATGCCTTGCCGCGGCGCCAGCCGGCCCCTTCACAACCCCCTCTGCCGCACCACCCCCATCTCCCGCTGCTCCTCCTCGCCAATCTCCTTCAACGCCACTTCCCCCACCCCCAGCGCGCGTTCCACGCTGAGTTCGCCGCCCTGGGCGGCGAGCAGGGCCTGGAGGCGTTGGAGTTCGCCGCACCAGAGGGTTTCGATGTCGCGGTCGCGCTGGCTGTCGCGGTTGGCGTTGAGGGCGACGGCGCGCAGTTGCAGGCGGTCGTTGTCGGCCTTGCCGCCGACTTCCAGGCCGTAGCCGGGGGTAGCGGGTTTGCGCAGGACGACCCTGCCGGTCTGCGCCCAGGCGGTGGCCATGCCTTCGCGGACTTCGTAGCCGAGGCTGGCGAGGCCCTGGAGCACGGCCTGGCGGCGGGCGAGGGCGGCCTGTTGCTGGAGGTGGGCGGTGAGGATGGCGTTGCATCGCTCGGTGAGTTCGGCGAGTTGCTGCGGATCGCTGTCGGGCTGGCAGGCGGCGGCGCGCTGGAGCAGTTCGGCGTGTTCGGCGGCGCCCAGGGCGGCGACTTCGCTGGCGAGGTCTTGCAGGTGTTCCAGGCGCTGGCGTTGCTGCTGGTGTTCGCGGGCGGCCTGGGCGAGGTCGAGGACCAGGCTGTCGAGCAGCAGGTTGCGGCGCTCCGGGCGCTGTTCGGCTTCGGCGCGTGCCAGTCGCTCGAGGAACGCTTGGGCGCTGGCCTCGCCTTGCAGCAGTTGCAGTTCGGCGATGTGCCGGTCGATGCGCGCCAGGCGCTGTTCGCGCGGGGCGTCCTGTTGCTGGCGGGCGCGCCACTGTTCCAGGGTGATAGGCGCTTCGTCGGTCTTCAGGCGCTGGGCGAGTTCGTGCTGGGCTGCGCTGAGGCGTTCTTCGACGGGGGCGCTGGTGAGGGCGGCGAAGCCCTGGGCGAGCAGGGCTTCCGCGTCGTCGCGGAGGGCGCCGTTGGCCAGCGCTTGCAGGGTTTGCCGGAGTGCCGCGCTGGCGGCATCGGGCCTGGCGTCGAGGGCCTGGAGCAGGGCGCTGGCGTTTTCCTGGAGGCGGCGGTGTTGCTGGCGCGTTTCCGCGGCCTGGCGGATGGCGCGCTCTTCGCGTTCGGCGAGGTCGCGCTTGAGGAATTCGCTTTCGATCTTCACCTGTAGTTGCACGTCCAGCCAGCGTTCCTGTTCGAGCAGGGCGTGCAGGCTGGCGCGGCGGGCGTGGGCGGCGGCGCGCTCGGCGTCGCTGAGCTGGGCGAGCCGGCTGGCCTGGTTTTCCCAGCGCGCGAGGGCCTTGTCCAGGCGTTGCAGGTCGCGCTCGCAGGTGGCGATGGCTTCTTCCCGGGTGACGATTCGTACGACTTTCGGTCCGCTCATTGGGAGGCCTCCGCTGCTGCCGTGGGATGGGTTTCCGCGCTGGGCGCCAGGGCCTTCTCGATGGCGGCGCGCAGCCGTGCGCGTTCGTTGTCGCCGTCGTGGTACCAGCCCTGGGAGGAAACCCGGTGGAGGTGCGGGATCGCCCGTCGCAGCACCGAGGGTCGCCAGATTTCCCGGGCGCGGGCGCGTTCCAGCAGCGGGTGGCAGGGGGCGTCGCATTCGATGCCGATGGCGTAGAGGCCGGTGGCCGGGTTCTCGATGGCGAAGTCGAGGCCGAAGGCGTCGCCTTCGCTGGCGGGCGCGGCGGACCAGCCCAGCGAGCGGATGTACTCGCCGACGATCTCGCTGAAGCCGTCGTGCCGCTGGTAGTGCTGGCGGCGCTGGTCGCTGCGGTCGGTGTGCAGGCGCTCGAGCAACTGGCCGGTGCCGGCGAACTCGCCGGCGGACAGTGCGCGGGCGTATTCCAGGTAGCCTTGCAGGTAGTCGCGCGGGCTGCTCGGCGAGCGCTGGGTGCCGAGCATGTCGGAGATGTCGCCGATCGGCATCGAGGTGATCATCACCACCTTGCGCCGCGCGCGGGTCACCGCCACGTTGAGGCGGCGCTCGCCGCCGGTCTGCCCGAGCACGCCGAAGTTGCGCCGGAAGCTGCCCTGGCCGTTGCGGCCGAAGGTGGAGGAGAAGACGATCACGTCGCGCTCGTCGCCCTGCACGTTCTCCACGTTCTTCACGAACACGCCCATGTCCTCGCCGTCTTCGCTGCGCTCGCGCTCCTCGCTGTAGGCGGCGCGGAACGTCTCGTCCTGCTCGGCGCGCAGTTCCAGGCGCTCCTCGATGAGGTCGGCCTGCTTGCGGTTGAAGGTGACCACGCCCACCGACGGCCGCGCCGCGTAGGGTTGGCGCCAGAGTTCGGCGAGGTAGTCGACGACTCGCTCGGCCTCGCGCTCGTTGCTCTGGTTCTGGTACAGGCCGTTCACCTGGATCAGTTCCAGCGGCTTGATGCGCAGGATGTTGGCCTGCGGATGGCGTACCGGCACGCTCAGGCGGTTGCCGTAGAACGAGGAGTTGGAGAAGCCGATCAGCTCGCGGTAGGCCGAGCGGTAGTGGATCTGCAGGGTGGTGCTGGGCAGGGCGTTGCGCGCCAGTTGCAGGAGGTCCGGGCAGTCCTTGATCTCGCGGCGGTTCCAGGTGTCCTCGTAGGCTTCGCGCTGCTCCTCGTCGGCGTTCTCGTCGGGCGCTTCGCCGTCGAACAGTTCGGCCTCGTCGCTTTCCACGCGGCTGGAGAAGAACGCGGTCGGCGGCATCTGCTTCTCGTCGCCGCTGACCACCGTGACCCGCCCGCGATAGAGGGTCGGCAGGGCGAACTCCACCGGCATCTGCGAGGCTTCGTCGTAGATCACTATGTCGAACAGCCCGGCCTTGAGCGGCAGCACGCGGCTGGCCAGGTCGGGGTTCATCAGCCAGACCGGGCGCAGGCTCATCAGGCCGAGTTCGGCGCCCAGCTCGATGAACTCGCGCAGGCGCCGCGAGCGCTTGCCGGTCAGGCGGGTGACGTCTTCCCACTGCTTGCGGCTGCCCAGGCGCGCGGCGTCGATGCCCTTGCCGAGCAGTTCGCGGTTCAGCGCGCGCATCTGCACATCGGCTTCGGCGAGGCTGGCGACCCTGGCCCTGGCTTCGTCCTGGCTGAACAGCAGTTCCGGATTGTCTTGTTCCAGGCGCTGCTTCCAGCCCAGCCGCGCTTCGCGGTTGAGCATGCGGCGCACCGTGGCTTCGAGTGCTTCGGCGGGAATCGCGTCGAGTCGTTCCTGGCGCTGGCGCAGCAGGGCCAGGAATTCCAGGTCGGTGGCTTCGAGCTGGCCGGCGCGGCCACGGAAGCGCTGGTAGGCGACCAGTTGCGGTAGCGCCTCGCGCAGGCGGCCGAGGGCCGGCAGGTTGCTCTGGTTGCCGGCGATGGCGCGGTGCAGCTGTTCCAGCAGTTCGTCGCCGAGCCAGTCGGCGAGCACCTTCAGTTTGTCCAGGCTGAGCTGGCGTGCGGCCTGGCGGATCAGCGCGGCGTCGAGGTCGCCGAGCAGCGCTTCGAAGCGCTGTTTCTCGCCGGTGAGGATCACCGCGTCGAGCTGCTCGGCGCGCGGCGCTTGGGCCAGGCCACGAGCCAGGGTCTGGATCTCGCGCAGCTGCTGGCTGGCGTGGCCGGCCAGGCCGGTCAGTTCCGGACCGGCATCGGTGGCGACTGTCGCCAGCCCCAGGCTCTGTTGCAGCGTCGCCAGTTGCCGGCGCAGCGGCCGCCACTGGCGCTCCAGGTCGCAGGCGCCGAGGAGGGCGGCCAGGCGGCTGTCGTCGTCGGCCTCGCCGTGCTCGCGCAGGAAGCGCCGCAGGCGGCCGCGCCGCAGCAGGCGCAGCGGGTTGAGCCGAGCCAGCCAGGTGCGTGCCTCGAGCACCTGGCGGGCGTGGGCCTGGAAGCGTTCGAGGTTGTTCTCTTCGAGCATGGCGAGGGCCGGCGACAGCAGCGGCGCATGCCGTTCGAGGTCGAGCTGGCGCAGTTGCCGTTCGATCTGCTCGGCCTCCGCCACCAGGCCGTCGCCACGGCTCGGCTGTCCTGGTGCGGCGTCGCGGAACAGCGGCAGCCAGTGGGCCAGGCGCTGGCGCTGCTCCTCGCGCAAATTCAGCAGGGTACCGACCTGGCTTGCCAGCCAGGCGCGGTAGGGCGTCGGGTCGTCGACCTCGAAGCTCGCCGGGTGTTCGTCGAGGGCTTTCTGCCGGGCCTTCTCCGCTTCGCCGAAGGCGCGCAGGCTGTCGGCGAAGGCTTGCAGGGTGGCCTGGTCGGTGGCGAAGGCGCGCAGTTGCGCCAGCGGGCTGCCCTCATAGTGGGCCGGTAGCCAGAGGCGGACCAGCGGCGCGCAGTTTTCCTCCAGGCGCGCCAGGCTGCCGATGTCCAGCGCCGCCAGGCGCTGGCGCAGGGCCGGGAAGTCCAGCGGCGGCGAGCCTTTCTCCAGCTCGATCAGTTCGCCGAGCAGGCGCCGGTAGCTCAGCCCGGTGGCCTCGTCCACGCGGTGCAGGCTCTGGTGGTAGCGGTCCAGTTCGCCTTCCAGCGTCTCGATACGCGCCGCCAGGCGCTCGCGCTGGCGCTCCCAGCCCTGGGCGCCGCCGGCGTCGGCGAACAGCGCTTCGAGCTGCTCGCGGATGTTGCGGATCACCGGCTCGCGGTCGCGGTTGACGTCGTTGAGCATGACGATGCGCTGGCCCAGACCCTCGGCCACCAGGCGCTTGTGCACCACTTCCAGGGCGGCGTGCTTCTGGCAGACGATCAGCAGGCTGCGCTGGCGGCCGATGGCGTCGGCGACCATGTTGACGATGGTCTGGCTCTTGCCGGTGCCGGGCGGGCCCTCCACCAGCAGCCCCGGGCTCTGCCGGGCCTGCAACACGGCGGCCTCCTGGGACGGGTCGCTGGCCACGGTGAAGTAGCGCTGCAACTCCGGCGGGCTCTCGCGGGCTTCCGGCTCGCCGTTCTCGCGCAGGCGCAGCGCGGTCTCCAGGCCGGTGCCGGAGGGCGGCAGGCTCTTCAACTGGCGCAGGTCCTCGCCGATCGCCTGGCCCATGAAGGTGACGTGGAACAGCACCGCGGCGCAGGCCAGTTGGTCCTGGTAGGGCGTGACCTCGGTGGAACTCGGCGGCAATCCTTCCAGCACCCGCCCGCGCGGGGTGGCGAGCAGGCCGAAGGCATCCATCACGTCGGCGGCGCGCAGCGCGGAGCGGCCGAGCAATTCGTCGGCGACCTTGCGCCAGCGCTTGCACGGCTCGGGGCCGAGCAGGCTTTCCAGGGCCGGGTTGAGGCGCACTTCCTCGCGCTCGCCGTCGAAGGCCAGCGCCACCTGGCCGCGGCTGCCGACTTCCAGTTGCAGCTTCAGCGGCCACAGTAGCAGCGGCACGATGCGCGTGCGGGTGGTGCCGCGCGGGTCGCGGTTGAGCAGGAAGGGGAAGCCCAGGTAGAGGCCGTTGATGCCGGTGTCGCGCTTGTACAGCGAGCTTTGCCGGGACAGCGCGTTGAGCCGCACTTCCAGTTGCGGGTTGGCGAGGAAGCTGTCCGGGTCGAGGCTCACCGCGCGGGCGTTGCGTTGCAGCAGGTGGTCGAGCAGGGCGGCGGCGGGGCGTCGCGCGCTGTGCAGTTCGTTGAGGTCGATGCGTGGGGTGCTCTTGCCGATGCTCATGCGCACCAGCGGCCCGCGCATCACCGCGGCGACCACTTTCTTCTCGAAGAAATCGAGGATCTGCGACACGTACTGCTGCTTCTGCGGTTCCAGCCACTGTTCCGGCGGGATCGCCAGCAGCACCAGGACCCTCGCCAACGGCATGCGCCGCTCCAGGCGGAACTGCTCGGCCCATTCGTCGACCCTGGGCACGCCGCTGCGGGCGAAGCCGCTGATGCGTTCGTCGACGCGGCGGTACAGCTCCTGCCGCGAGTGCTGCAACAGGCCGCGCGCGGTCTCCGCGTCGAACAGGTGCACATCGGCGTCGCGGGCCAGGCCGGCGGCTTCCTCGACGATCGCCTCGGCGGCACGGAACTGGCCGATGTTGGCGCTGAGCAGGACGATCAGGTCTTCCTCGGCGATCACCCGGCGCTCGGCCAGGGCCAGCAGGCCGGGGTGCTCGGTGTCCGGCAGGAGGCGCTGGCGCTCCTGCCACTGCGCGGCGAGGCGCGCCCGCGAGGTTGACAGCAGGTAGATGCGCAACTGTTCTTCGGCAAGTTCGATGTGCTGGTGCAGGGCGCGCTGGCGGACGTTCTCGGCGCGGGTCTTGAGCCGCGACAGCCAGCTTTCGGTGTGCAACTGTTCGAGCAGGTCGGGCACCGAGCCGCTGATCAGCCGGTAGCCCTCCAGCGGATGCTCCAGCAGCCAGCCGGGGGTGACGATCTCGCCGCGCTGGATCAGCGGGATTTCCGGGTTCAGCAGCTTGAGCGCCAGCATCAGCCGGAAGTCGTCCTCCAGCCCCTCGTGCTGGGCCACCTGGCGCAGGCCGGCGAGCAGCCAGGGCGACAGGCCGATGTGCTCGGCCCAGGTGACGATCGCCCCGCGCAGCAGGTGGTCGAGGGCCTCCGCCCAGTGCTCGGCCTGGGCCGCGGCCAGGGCGAAGACCGTCGGCTTGCGGAAGCGCCGTGCGCCGAGGGCGATGCTGGCGCCTTCGGCGTCGTCCTTTTCGCTGTCCGCCGAGGCCGGCGCGTCCACCGCCTCGCCGTTCAGCCAGGCCTGTACCTGCGGCCACTGCCAGCGCTGGTGGCGGTCGCGTGCAAGCAGGCCGCGCAGCAGCAGGTGCAACTGCGGGTCGAGGTCGTCGGGCAGCGCCACGCCGTTGGCCAGCACGTGGATCAGGAAGGCGTTGGCGTTGACCCCTTCGAAGCAGGCGCCGCGGGTCAACTGCTCCAGCAGGATCATGCCCAGGCTCCACCAGTCGGAAGCCGCCGCCACGCCGCCGGCGATCGCCTCGGGGGCCATGTAGCGGCTGGTCTCCAGCGGCGAGACGATATCCAGGTCGAATTCCGACAGGCGCGCCGAGCCGAAGCCGCTGATCACCAGGTCCAGCGGCTCGTGGCTGCGCACCAGCAGGCTGGCCGGGCGCAGGTCGCGGTGGCGCAGGCCGGCCTCGTTGAACACGTGCAGGGCGTGGCCCAGCTCGCGGACCACGTGGCGCACCGCCTCGCGGTCCTCCAGCACGGTGCCGAGGTCGGCGAGGCTGCCGCCGGTGAGTTCCTCGACCACTTCGTAGGCGCGCTCGTCCCAGCGGCCGCTGGCGAGGATTTCCGGCACGTGTTCGCGCGGCAGGCGGCGGATCACGTCGTAGATCGCCGGGTCCGGCTCGGCGCCCGGGCGATACAGGGTGAGCACCGCCTGGCGGGCGCTTTCCGCGTGTTCGGCCAGGTAGCGCTCGCGCACGCCGTCGCTGCTGGCGACCTGCCGCAGCAGGCGCCAGCCGTCGATCAGGGTTTCCGTGACGGCGGGCTGCGGCGTGGCCTCGGCCTGCATCGGCAGCGGCTCTTCGGCCGGCGCGGCGCCGCACTCCAGGCACATCAGGTCGCCGGGTTGCAGCGGGTGGCCGTTGGCGCAGAGCGGGGCGGACGCCGTTGGCGGCTCGCTGGCGGGCGGCGCGATGGCTTCCTGGGTCAGCACCGGTTGCGGTCGCCAGCCGGCGGGATGGATGGCTTCGGCGGAAAGGTCCCAGCCGCAGGGCTGGCCCTGGATCGAGCCTTCGCAGAAGATTTCCGAAAGCGAGCGTTCGCTCTGGCAGTTGGGGCAGAAACGTATCATCGGTATCGATCCATTCAGCGCGGCCGATGGGCGCTGACGCTAAGTTGGTGGCCCTGTTCGCGCAGCAGGTCCTGTAGCCGCAGCAGGTCGTCGCGGCGCGGGATGCCGGCCATCCACACGCTGCCGTCATGGTCGAACATCAGGTCGAGGGCCTTGTCGTCTTCGCGCAGTGGCCGCTGGTAGCCGCCGAGGCGCGCGCGGCCGAGGTCGGTGAGCAGGCTCAGGCGCTGGTTGTCGCTGCCGCGCAGGGCCAGGCTCTGTTCGGCGTGCTGTTGGTAGGGGTCGCTGATCAGCGCGTCGATCAGCCCGGCGGCCTGTTCCAGTTGCGCGTGCAGATGCTCCAGCGGGTAGCCGCTGTAGACCAGGATGTCGGCGCGGCTGCGCTGGCGCAGTTCGCCGAGCAGGGCGAGGAGGGCAGCGAACTGCTCGAAGGGTTCACCGCCGGAGACGGTGATGCCCTCGGCCTGCTCCAGCCATGGCTGGATGTCGGCGAGCAGGCGTGCCAGGGCGATGCGCCGCCGGCCTGGCCCCCAGGTATCGGCGGAGATGCAGCCGGGGCAGCGGATGCTACAGCCCTGGAACCAGATGCCTAGGCGCCGCCCCGGGCCCAGGGTGGTCACCGGGAAGTGCACCCGCGACAGGCTCAGTTCCATCTCAGCGGCGTTCCAGGGTCAGGCCGTCGGCGTCCAGGGCGCTGATCAGGAAGCGCTCGCCCGGCTGCGCGTCCTGGTCGAACAGCGCCCGCGACAGCGGGTTGAGCAGGCGCGCTTCGAGCTGGTTGCGGATGCCGCGGCCGCCGTTGGACAGGTCGCCCAGGCAGAGGTCGTGCAGCGCCTGGCGCGGCGCCTCGGCCAGCTCGATGACGAGGCGCTGCTCGCGGAGGTCGGCGAAGGTGCCGTCGACCATCTGGGTGAAGATCTGCTCGGCGACGTCGGCGCGGATGAAGTCGAAGACGATGATGTTCTCGCCGATCCGGTTGAGGATTTCCGGGCGGTTGAGAACCAGCTTGAAGTAGCGCTCGATCTCGCCGTGGACCTTGCCCTGCACCGCCTCGAAGGGCTCGCCGGGGAGCACGTTGGCGACCCGTTCGCCGTTTTCCCCCTGGCGGTAGATGCCCAGGTTCGAGGTGAACACGATCAGCGCCTCGGAGAAGTACACGCGATCGCCGCGCCCGGAGGTGAGCACGCCGTCGTCGAGGATCTGCAGGAACTTGTCGAGGATCCGGGGGTGGGCTTTCTCGATCTCGTCGAAGAGCACCACGCTGAAGGGTTTTTCGCGGATCGCGTTGGTCAGTTCGCCGCCGACGTCGTAGCCGACGTAGCCGGGCGGCGCGCCGATCAGGCGCTGGTCGGCATGCTCGGCGCTGAACTCGGACATGTCGAAGCGGATGTAGGCGCTCTCGTCGCCGAACAGCAGGCTGGTGACGGTCTTCGCCAGCTCGGTCTTGCCGACCCCGGTGGGCCCGGCGAGGAAGGCCACGCCGCGCGGGCGGTTGCCCTTGCGGCTGGCGCCGACCCCGGTCATCGCGCGCTTGACGATGTCCAGCATGTGGGTCACCGCGTGCTGCTGGCCCTTGACCCGGCGGCGGACGATCTCGTCGGCCTGGCGGATGCGCCGGCGGTCGATCTTCAACCAGGGGTCTTCGGTGACGCCGACCTTGTAGCGGCGCACGGCGTCGGCGATGCGTTCCATGGCCAGGCCTTCCACGCGCGCCAGCTGGACGATGGCGTTGAGATCGAGGAGCAGCAGGCCTTCGGTGTTCTCGACGAAGGTCGCGGCGGCCTGTTGCAGGGCCTCCTCGGCGACGCCCGCGCCGCCGAGCCCGCCGAGCCCGCGGAGCAGCGCCGGGGCCAGGGCCCGGCGCGCCGCCTGGTCGGGCTTCGACACCGGGATATGGCGCAGGCGCGGGTTGTCCACCAGCAGCCAGTCGGGCAGGTCGCCTTCCTTTTCCACCACCCACAGCACGCTGTTGAAGAACGGTTTGCGCTGTTCCCCGGCGGGACGGCTGCGGGCCTGGTGGGAGAGCACCAGGGCCTGGGTGAACAACTGATGCTCGGCGGCGCTCAGGGCGTCGTTGCGCACCGCCAGGCGCGAGGCGAAGTCGACGATCAGGGCGATCGGCTCGCCGCTACGGTTGACCAGGCGTTGCAGGGTTGCGCCGAGCAGGTCGGTGCCGGCCGGCGCGGCGCCGTCCACCGGGGTCAGGCCGAGGTCGAGAAGCACCTGCGGAGTGGCGCCCGCCTCGCTGCCCGGCCGGCCGAGCACGCGGAACCCGGCCAGCGGATCCCAGGCCAGCACCTGGGCGTAGCCGGCGTCCAGCAGGGCGTCGCAGAGGGTCTGGTTGAAGCTCTGCGCGGTGACCGTGCCCGGCACCACTTCGCAGGCTTGCAGGTCGCGGATGTTCCCGGAGAGGACGAATTGACTCTTGAGGGGCAGGAAGCGCAGGAGGTCGCGCAACCAGCGTGGCTTTTCGAACAGTGCAGTCCCTGGCATCGATAGTCGCTCACAGCGTGTGTCGTGGCCACAGCATATTGCCCCGAGGGCCATGTCTCCAACCCTGACCTCGCCGGAGGCGACGAAACCTGCCAGTCAGGCGTGCGCTGCGCGGGTGGCCTTTCCTCTGCCCGGCTCGTTCCACCCATGCTCCGCAGGGGATCCGCGCCGCCCGCTGGCACTTGGCGCAAACGCCGCCGCATGCCGGCGGAGAGAGCGGCACCCGCCGCCTACGGTGCCTTGTCGGCCAGCGCCTCCAGCAGGTCGGCGGAAGGTACGAAGAACAGGCTGCCGGTCACCGCCCTGCTGTAGTCCAGCAGGCGGTCGTAGTTGCCCGCTGGACGGCCGACGAACATGTTCTCGAGCATTTCCTCCAGTGGCTGCGGCGAGCGCGCGTAGCCGATGAAGTAGGTGCCGAACTCGCCGGAGCCGGGACGGCCGAAGGGCATGTTGTCGCGGAGGATCTTCACTTCCTCGCCGTCCTTGACCAGGGTGGTCAGGGAGCTATGCGAGCAACTCGGCTTGAGCGCTTCGTCCAGCTCGATGTCGGACAGCTTGGTGCGGCCGATGATGCGCTCCTGCGCCTCGGTGGTCAGGCCGTTCCAGCCGGCCATGTCGTGCAGGTACTTCTGTACCAGTACGTAGCTGCCGCCGGCGAAGTCCGGGTCCTCGTCACCGACCAGGGTATGGCGGGCGACGTCGCGACCGGTCGGGTTCTCGGTGCCGTCGACGAAGCCGACCATGCTGCGCATGTCGAAGTAGCGGAAGCCGTGGACCTCGTCGACCACCTTGACCGCTGTGCCGAGCCGGCCGAGCAACTGGGTCGCCAGTTCGAAGCAGAGGTCCATCTGTTCGGCGCGGATGTGCAGCAGCAGGTCGCCCGGGGTGGACACGGCGACCCGCTCGCCGCTGCCGATCTCGCGAAAAGCGTGCAGCGACGCCGGGCGCGGCGAGCCGAACAGGCGTTCCCAGGCGGCGGCGCCGAAGCCGGTCACGCAGGACAGGTCGCCTCCCGGCACGCGCTTGCCGACCGAGCGCACCAGCGCCGCGATGTCGCCGCACAGGGTGCGCACGGTGGCGGCGGGTTCCTCGCCTGGCGCCAGGGTCGCGACGAGGAAGATCGCGCTGCGGGTGATCGGGCTGTCGACCGCTTGGGGTACGGGGGATTCGTTGACCATCCGGGTGTGACCTCATCGAAGCTGGAAAGGCGAGCCTAGCAGAGTCGGAGCACGCTCTGGCTGTCCTCGATCAAGGCCTGCCCGGGGTTCAGCCGTCGTAGCTCCGGCAGCCCCAGCGGAACGCCTGCGCCGCCGCCTCGATCCCGCGCCCGATCACCAGGCGCGGCGGGCTTTCGTCGAGGCCGGGACGCGGCGACAGCGGCCGGCTGTAGAGCACCTCCAGCTCGCCGAAACCATCCAGCGCGGCGCGTTCCGCCGGGTGCGGCGTCGCGCCCTGGCGCCGGGCGAAGTCTTCGAGGTCACCCTCGGCGTAGGCCATCACCAGCACGCCGCTGTCGCCGCGTACCCGCACCGCGTTCACCAGGCTGCCGTCGATGCGCAGCGGGGTGGCGAAGCGGTAGAGCAGGTCGAGGGTCTCGCCGGGCGCGCGATCCAGCACTTCGACGCCCTCGGCGCGCAGGCGCTCGGCGGTTGCGCGGTCGCGGGCGTCGGGGAAGTCGCCGCGGCAGTGCAGGGCGTCGGCGAACAGCGCGGTCAGGTTCGGTGCTGGCGGGGCAGGGGACGTGCAGGCGGCCGGCAGGAGCAGCGCCAGGCCGGCGGCGAGACGGAGCAGGTAGGGGTGGGCGTTCATGTAGCCTTCCGTTGGCGGACAGTGCGGTGGGAGGAATTGCCAGCAGATGCTTCCGCGATACTGGCGGCCTGCGCTCAGAGCAGTACGGGCAGCGCGTCTTCGCCCAGCCCCGCTTCTCTCAGTCGCGCCCTGGCCCTGGCGGTCGCGCGCACGGCGTCGAGGTCGCAGCCGCGAGGAATATAGACCGGATCGAAGCCTTCGAGCACCAGGTAGGTGGAGGCCTGGCCGCGGGCATTCAGGTAGGCGTTGAAAGCCCGGTCGGCCGGGCGCAGAAAGACATCGCACCAGTACGGCAAGCGCTGGGCGAACAGCGCCTTGGCGATCTCCAGGTGCTCTTCGAACAGTTCGTCCATGCTGCCTCCCTTCTCCTGGCGGAATAACGTCACTCTTCGCTACGGCCGTCGCCTTCGCGATCCCTTTCATAGTGCCGTGCCAGCGGAAACGCCGGCAACCAGCCCTCGCGGCGGATGGTCCAGAGTTCGTAGGTGGGCTGGAACTGGTCGGGAGCGTCGAGGGCGCCGAGGCTGACCTCGATCTCGTCGGCGCTGCGCGAGAACACCGACGAGCCGCACTGCGGACAGAAGAAACGCCCGGCGTAGTCGCGGGTCTCGCCCTCGATGCTCACCGCCTCCTCGGGGAAGATCGCCGAAGCGTGGAACAACGCGCCGTGGTGCTTGCGGCAGTCGAGGCAGTGGCAGAGGCCGACCCGGTAGGGCTGGCCGCTCGCCACCAGGCGGACCTTGCCGCAGAGGCAGCCGCCGGTGAATCGATCCATTTCAGTACTCCTCTGCAAGGCGTTGGGGCGCTCAGCCCTTGAAAGCCTTCTCTATGGCGGCGATATCGATCCTGCCCATCGTCATCATCGCCTCGAAGGCGCGCCTGGCCGCCGCGCGGTCGGGGCTGGCGATGGCTTCGCTGAGAACGCGCGGGGTGATCTGCCAGGAGATGCCCCATTTGTCGCGGCACCAGCCGCAGGCGCTTTCCTCGCCGCCATTGTCGACGATGGCGTTCCACAGGCGGTCGGTCTCGGCCTGGTCGTCGGTGGCGACCTGGAAGGAGAACGCTTCGCTGTGGCGGAAGGCCGGGCCGCCGTTGAGGCCGAGGCAGGGAATGCCCATCACCCGGAACTCCACCGTCAGCACGTCACCCTCCTTGCCGGAAGGGTAGTCGCCGGGCGCACGATGGACAGCCAGCACGGCGCTGTCAGGAAATGTCTCGGCGTAGAAGGTCGCGGCCTCCAGGGCGGCACTGTCGTACCAGAGGCAGATGGTGTTCTTGCTGATCATGGCTGGGTCTCCATGGGCGGGGGCGACCGTGGAAGTCTAGACCTGCGGGCGTTTCGAGCCGTGCTGGGCGCCGAACGGTGGCGCTGCCGGGCGATCGCATGCGCAGTTGCAGTTCCGCTTCGGGCGTAAATAGAATGAGACTCATTATCATAAGTGTCGTGGACTGCCATGCTCCCTCCCGCCAGCCCCCATCCACCGCAAGAAGAACGGCCAGCGTGCCCGACGGCCTCGATAGGCAAACCCCGCGTCGAGCATGGAAGCCGGCTCTGGCAATGGCTTCGCCTGTGCCTGGGCAATGCCCAGGATGCCGCCGATTTCGCCCACGGCACCTTCGTGCGCGTGTTCGCCTGGCGTAGCGCCGAGGCCCTCCGCGAACAGTGCTGCTACCTGAGCGCGAGCGTCCGGGCGCTGATGAGCGACAGCTTCCGCCGCTGCGCCACCGAGCAGGCCTATCTGGACAGCCTGGCCGCGCGGCCGGAGCCGCTGGACATTCCAGCGCAAACGCGACTGTCGATCCTGGAGACCCTGACTGCCATCGACCTCGCCCTCGACGGCATGGGCGAGCGTACCCGCCAGGTGTTCCTCGCGGTACAGCTCGAAGGGCTTACCTACAGGTCGGCCGGCGAGCGCCTGGGCGTCTCGATGACCACCGTGGAGAACCACATGGTTCGCGCCATGACCCGCTGCCTGTTGCTCTGCAAGGACTGACCATGGAACTGGAGATCGAGGTGCTGGAGGCCGCCGCCACCTGGTACGTGCGCTTCGGCGCGGAACCGCCGAACGATGGCGAGCGCCAGGCCTGGCGCGAATGGCTGGAGGCCGACCCGCGACACCGTCGGGCCTGGGAGCGTATCGAGCGCTTGCAGGGCCAATGGGCGGCGCTGCCGGCGGAGACCTCCCTGCACACGCTGGCAGGCGTGCATGCGCGGCGCCGAGCGCTGCTCAAGACGCTCGCCCTGCTGGCCTGCGCCGCGGGTAGCGGCTGGCTGGCGAGCGGCGGCCTGCCTTACCGTGCGCTCCTCGCCGGGGAGCGCACGGGCGTCGGCGAACGCCGCCAACTGCGCCTGGCGGACGGTACCCGGGTCGACCTGAGCAGCGCCACCGCGCTGGACCTGGCCTACGACGAAAGCCTGCGCCAGGCGTACCTGTGGCGGGGCGAGATCCTCGTGGAAAGCGCGCAGAGCGCTCGCCCGTTCCTCGTGCACACCGCACAAGGCAGCGTGCGCGCGCTGGGAACCCGTTTCAGCGTGCGTTGCGAGGGGCCGCGCACGCGCGTTTGTGTCCTCAGCCATGCAGTGGAGCTACGCCCGTTGCAAACGCCGACCCGGCCGATGCGCCTGCCAGCCGGCCAGCAGGCTCTCTTCGACGAGCGACGCGGCTACTCGTCGACGCCCTTGCGCGAAGGCGAAGGCAGTTGGACGCAGGGCGTGCTGACGGTGGTGGACTGGCCGCTGGGCGAGTTCATCGCCGAGCTGTCCCGCTATCGCGCCGGGGTGTTGCGCTGCGCCGCCGAGGTGGCGGAGCTGCGCCTTTCCGGCGCCTACCGCCTGGACCGGATCGACGCGGTCCTGCAGAACCTGGGCAAGTCGCTGCCTGTGCGCGTGCGCTACCTGACGCGTTACTGGGTCACCGTCGAGTCGGTCTGAAGGACAGACGCAGAACAACGTCGCGGGCTTGCCGATGGTCATTCTTGTTCGGCCAACACATGAAGCAGCCGCGGACGTTGCCAAACAGGAAAATCTGATGTCGCATTCCCTTCCGGGTTCCTGCGCACTACGTCCGGCTCATCGTTACCGATGCGTTTCCCTGCCTATGCACCCGAGTTCTCGGCCAGGGCCTGGGAGGGGGCTTCGGCCCGACCTGTCCCACGCCTGCGCCAGACCAGCCAGGTGGACGAGGCCCCGCTCGCAGCAGCGACGGCAGGAGGGCTCTTGGCTGTCGCTGCGCCAGCGTGGCGAAGCTGGCGGCGCCGAGGATTCTGATCTGCGCTACCCTATGCCGCGTTTCGCCCGGCCTCGCCGGGATTTCCGGGCAGCGCCTCGGCGGCGCGCCCTCGACCATGCAAGGACAACCCATGGAAGCGGTCTCCGTCTCGCAGCATCTGGCTGCTCTGTTCGAATCCCACCGGATCGACTGCGTCGTGCACGGCGAATGGGTGGCGCCAGCCAGGCGGCTACCGGCGATCCGCGCCACCTGGTATGCGGGGGAGAAGACCGGACGGCTGGATGTCGACGTGCTGCTGGAGGACGAGCGCCAGTTGCAGGAAGCCTTCGCCGGCATCGGCAGCGGCGAGGACGGCTTGCAGGACGCGTTGCGTAACTTCGCCTCCAACTCTTTCCACGTGCTGCTTTCCGCGCTCTGGGGCCAGGCCGAGGAGGACCAGGTGATGGTGGAGAGCTGGGAGATCGGCGAGCGGCGTTTCGAGGTGCATATCGGCAACCTCGGCCTGCGCGGCGCCGAGGGCAAGGCGCCACCGCTGCCGGCCGGGCTGTTCCCGAGCATCGAGCGGGCGATCCGCGCCGAGCCGCTGGACGCGCGCCTGCACTGGTTCCGGCATTTCTTCTGTGCCTTCGGCAACCAGCGCACGGTGGAGGCGCTGTTCGACAACCAGCCGTGGGAGGCCGGCATGCAGAACCTGGCCGCTCTCGACTGGCAGGATTCGCAGGGTTACTACAGCGTGCGCAACTTCCTCATGCTCAAGCCGCTGGCGTAGGCCGCCGCGTCGCGAAGCCCGCAAGGCGGACCGGTCGATGGCGGCTCCATCCATATCAGGTCGCCCTTCGACGAGTTCGACCCCTACCACACGACCAGCACTGCGACGATCCTGCGGCCCCTGGCCGACGGGACGATGCAGAATCGTTCTTCATCGGCAAGCGGCGCCATGACTTCCAGATGAGGCGCGCGCAGGACTGACGCGCCGCGCGTTCAGCCGAGCAGGGCGGCCACCTGCTCGGCCGTGGCCTTGGCCGACTGCGGGTTCTGCCCGGTGACCAGGCGGCCGTCGACCACCACCTTGCTGGTGAACGGCAGCAGGCTTCTTTCGTAGAGCGCGCCGCGTCGTTTCATTTCTTCCTCGACGTTGTACGGCACCTTGCGGGCGACCCCGGCGAGCACTTCCTCGATCCAGGAGTAGCCGGTCAGGCGGCGCCCGGCGACCAGCAGGCGGCCATCGTCCAGGCGTGTGTTGAGCAGGCCGCAATAGCCGTGGCAGACCGACGAGATGATGCCGCCGCGCTGGTAGATCTCGCGGGTCAGGTGCTGCAGCCCGGCGTCGTCGGGGAAGTCCCACATCACGCCGTGGCCGCCGGTGAAATAGATGGCGTCGAACGCCTCCGCGTCGACCTGCTCGGGAGCGGCAGTGTCGGCCAGCAGCGCCAGGCGCGTCTCGTCGGCCAGCCAGGCCTTGGCGCTGGCGTCGGCGTGGGGCCAGCCGAGGGCGCGCGGCTCCAGCGGCGACTCGCCGCCGCGTGGGCTGACCAGGCGTTGCTGGTAGCCCCGAGCGGCGAAGATCTCGTAGGCATGGGTCAACTCCGACAGCCACAGCCCGGTGGGCTGGGTCGGATCGGCATAGTGGGCGACGTTGGTGACGACGTGCAGGATGCGCTTGGTCATTGCGTTGACCTTCCTCGGTGAGTGATCCCGTCGGCAGCCGGTTTCGGCAGGCTGTCCGGGTGGGTTGGCGTCACTCTAAGATTCAAGTCGACTTCAAGGTCAAGCGTCGGAAAGCCGCTGCTCCGCCGGCGTGGGAGAGGACCCCCGCGAGCGGGTTTGCCGTGGACGCCCGACCGTCTGTGGAGGGCCTTCCTCGCGCAGGCGTTCCAGCACGCGCTGGGTGTTTTCCGTGCACTGCAGGCCGTCCGGCTTGTTCTCGATGCTTTCGATGGCCACCAGCAATTGCGCCTTGTTCTGTTCCAGGCGTCGTTGCAGGGCCTCGATCTCGGCCACCTTGCGGCGCAAGCCTTCGAGCAGCTCGCCGTGCTGCCAGGCGCCGTCGCCGCTCGGCAGCAGGCGAGCGATCTCCTCCAGGGAGAAGCCGGCGCCCTGGGCGCCGGTGACCAGCTCCAGGATCCACACGGTGTCTGCCGCATAGTCGCGGTAGCCGTTGGCCTTGCGCTGCGAGCGGATCAGGCCGCTGGCCTCGTAGAAGCGGATGCGCGATGTCGCCAGGCCGGTGAGCTTGGCCAGTTCGCCGATTTTCATGTCGCACCTCGAAACGCGTTGACCTTCAAGCCTACTTCAAGCCTAGGGTGGTTTCACGGCCGGGCGACGAACTCGCCTCCATCGACGGGTTCGCCAGGCCGCATGGGCGCTACCGCCGGTCGCGTTTTCCTCGTCCAGGCGGCGCAACGCAGGCGGCTTTCTACTCTACACAGGGGACGGCGGCCGCAGGGTGGCGCCGTTGCCTGCATCCACACCGATCGGGAGAAGCGATATGGGTTACGTGACAACGAAGGATGGCGTCGAACTCTTCTACAAGGACTGGGGGCCGCGCGACGCCCAGGTGATCTACTTCCATCATGGCTGGCCACTGAGTTCCGACGACTGGGATGCGCAGATGCTGTTCTTCCTCGCCGAGGGCTTTCGCGTAGTGGCCCACGATCGCCGTGGCCACGGTCGCTCCAGCCAGGTCTGGGACGGCCATGACATGGACCACTACGCCGACGACGTGGCGGCGGTGGTCGAGCGCCTCGGGGTGCGCGGGGCGATCCATGTCGGCCATTCCACCGGCGGCGGCGAGGTCGTCCACTACATCGCCCGCTATCCCGACGACCCGGTGCCGAAGGCGGCGATCATCAGCGCGGTACCGCCGCTGATGGTGAAGACCGAGGGCAATCCGGGCGGCCTGCCGAAGAGCGTCTTCGACGATCTCCAGGCGCAGCTCGCGGCCAATCGCGCGCAGTTCTACCAGGACATTCCCGCCGGCCCGTTCTATGGCTACAACCGTCCCGGGGCGCAGCCCTCGGAAGGGATCGTCCGCAACTGGTGGCGGCAGGGCATGATGGGCGGCGCCAAGGCCCACTACGATGGGATCGTGGCCTTTTCCCAGACCGACTTCAGCGATGACCTGAAGCGCATCGACATCCCGGTGCTGGTGATGCATGGCGACGACGACCAGATCGTGCCCTACGAGAATTCCGGCGTACTCTCGGCGAAGCTACTGCGCAACGGCACGCTGAAGATCTATCCGGGGTTCCCGCACGGCATGCCGACCACCCAGGCCGAGGTGATCAACGCCGACCTGCTGGCCTTCATCCGCGGCTGAGCGCGCCGGGTGCCGGGGCGCGCTCCCGGCACCCGGTCGGGACCCGGGCGGCGCGGCAAAAAAAGCGTTGACCTTGAAGTCGACTTCAATCTTATCGTCGGGCCACTGTCCTCATGAGGTAGGCCCATGAACCTGTTCGACACGCTGACGCTTCCCAACGGCTCGACCATTCCCAATCGCCTCGCCAAGGCCGCCATGGAGGAGAACATGGCCGATGCCGCGCAGGCCCCCTCCGAACGCCTGATGCGCCTCTACCAGGCCTGGGCCGACGGCGGCGCCGGGCTGCTGATCAGCGGTAACGTGATGGTCGACAGCCGTGCCATGACCGGCCCCGGCGGGGTGGTCCTGGAAAACGACGCGCAACTGGAGAAATTCCGCCGCTGGGCGCGCATCGGGCGTTCCGCCGGCGCGCAGTTCTGGTTGCAGATCAACCATCCCGGCCGGCAGATGCAGGCCAATCTCGGCCAGCAGGCCTGGGCACCCTCGGCGGTGCCGCTGGAACTGGGCGGGATGTCCAGGCACTTCGCTACGCCGAAGGCGATGGACGAGGCGATGATCGCCGAGGTGATCCAGCGGTTCGCCCGCAGCGCCGGCCTGGCCGAGCGGGCCGGCTTCAGCGGGGTGGAGATCCATGCCGCCCACGGTTACCTGCTCAGCCAGTTCCTCTCGCCGCTGAGCAACCGCCGCAGCGACGCCTGGGGCGGCTCCCTGGAGAATCGCGCGCGCCTGCTGCTGGAGATCGTCCGGGCGGTGCGCGCCGAGGTTGCCCCTGGCTTCGCGGTGGCGGTGAAGCTGAATTCCGCCGATTTCCAGCGCGGCGGCTTCAGCGCCGACGATGCCCGCGAGGTGGTACGGATGCTCGATGGCCTGGGCATCGACCTGGTCGAGCTGTCGGGCGGCAGCTACGAGGCGCCGGCCATGCAGGGCGAAGCGCGCGACGGGCGGACCCTGGCCCGCGAGGCCTACTTCGTCGAGTTCGCCCGCGACATCCGCGCGGCGGCGCGGATGCCGGTAATGGTCACGGGCGGCATCCGCCGGCGGCCGGTGGCCGAGCAGGTGCTGGCCAGCGGGGTGGACATGGTCGGCATCGGCACGGCGCTGGCCATCGAGCCGAACCTGCCGCGCGACTGGCGCGCCGGCAAGGACTCGGCGCCGCAGTTGCGGCCGATAACCTGGAAGAACAAACCCCTGGCCTCGCTGGCGAACATGGCCGCGGTGAAGTTCCAGCTGCGCAAGCTGAGCCGGGGCAGGGCGACCAACCCACGGGTGTCGCCGCTGTGCGCGTTGCTCGCGCAGCAGGCCGGCGCGCTCCTGCAGACCCGCCGTTACCGGCGGCTCATGCGTTCGCGCGCCGAAGCCTGAGCACCGTCAGCGCCTCAGGCGCCGTTGCGGTCGAGTTCGGCCAGCTTGCCCGGCAGGCCGAACCAGGCGTCGTGGTCGTCGGGCGCCGGCTTCTTGCGGGTGATCTGCGTCCAGTTGGGATGCGCGGCGAGTTCGCCATTGAGGGCGATGAACTGCCGTTGCCCGAGCGGCACCTCGTCCTCGGCGCGAATCGCGGCGACCGGGCATTCCGGCTCGCAGAGCGCGCAGTCGATGCATTCATCGGGGTGGATGACGAGGAAGTTGGGGCCTTCGTAGAAGCAGTCCACGGGACAGACTTCCACGCAGTCGGTGTGTTTGCAGCGGATGCATTCTTCCAGCACGACGAAGGTCATGATCGTCCTCCCTGGCTCAGGCGTTCGTAGCGGCGGGCGTCGCCAGCCGTTCCAGGCGCGCCGGCACGTACTTGTGCCAGGGCGTGCCGGCGAGGAAGTCGCGCTGGGTGCAGTCGGTCACCTCGTTGGGCGCCACGCCCCGGCGCACCACCTCGCCCTCGGCGTTGCGGTAGTCCAGGCCCTGGCCGTTGGGCAGGGAGATAT
The DNA here is from genome assembly GCF_056782835.1 of Pseudomonas sp. 20-5. NCBI lineage: Bacteria > Pseudomonadati > Pseudomonadota > Gammaproteobacteria > Pseudomonadales > Pseudomonadaceae > Pseudomonas > Pseudomonas sp. 20-5. The sequence goes on from NZ_CM165584.1 coordinate 2,452,191, forward strand.
TGCCCGGCTGCATCATGTCGCTGATCTCCACTTCCGCCTCGACCTCGCCGCGGCGGGTCACCACGCGCAGCACCTCGCCGTCGGCGCAGCCCAGCGCCTCGGCGTCCTGCGGGCTGATGCGCAGGGTGCCGTAGCGCCCGCGGCGGTGCCAGCCGGTGTCGCGCACGGCGGTATTGCTGGTGTCGCTGCGCCGCTCGCCGGCGGCGAGGATGAACGGGTAGGCCGGATCGTGGGGTGGCGCGCTGTGGGCGAGCTTGGCCAGTTCCGGCAACAGTTCGGGGATGTGCAGGTTGATCCGCTGTTCGGGACGGGCGACGGCCTGCCAGCTTTCGGCGTAGGTGGTTTCGGCGAAGACCACCCCGGACGGGTTGTCGAGCATGGCCTGGAACAGGCGGTCGGCGGCCAGCGGCGGCAACCCGTCGAAGCCGGCGCGGGCAGCGGTCTTGCGGTTGTTCAGCACGTGCAGTTGGCAGATGCCCCAGATCGCCGCGGCCGCTTCCATGCCGGCGGGCAGGGTCGGGCCGAGGGTACGGTAGAGCAGGACCGGCGCGTATTTCATGACCTTGGGGCGGGTCGCCGCGGCGGCGAGGAAAGCCGCCGAGAATGCCTTGCGCCCGAGCTTCAGGGCCAGGCGCAACGGCCGGTAGTCTTTCTCGCCGAGCACGCCCATGGCTTCCAGCAGGCGGGCGTGGATCTCCGCTTCCGGCAGGGTGCCGGGGCGCGCCGGGAACAGCGGCGCGCGCAGGTGGAAGGCGTTGCGCGGGAATTCCAGGTTGAAGAAGGTCGCCTCGGCCTTTTCGAACTGGCTCGCCGCCGGCAGCACGTAGTCGGCGTGGCGCGCGGTCTCGGTCATGGCCACGTCGATCACCACCGACAACTCCAGGGCGCGCATGGCTTCGCGCATGCGCTGGCTATCGGCCAGCGAATGCAGCGGGTTGCCGGTCTCCACCAGCATGGCGCGATAGCGCTTGGGATGGTCGGTGAGGATTTCCTCTGGAATCACGTTGCAGGGAATCAGGCCGATGATGATCTTGGCATTAGCCACCGGGCTGCGCTTCTCGACGCGTGGCGCGCCCCTCTTGCCCATCGAGGTATCGCCCTTGCTCGCCTTGGACAGCGAGAGGAAGGGCACGAAGGCGTTGCTGGTGCCGGGGCGCCCGTAATGGCCGGTGAGCAACCAGACCAGGCGTTGCAGGTAGCTGCCGAGGGTCGAGTGCAGGTTCATCTGCATGCCCAGGTCTTCCAGCGCCGATACGCTGCTGGCGCTGGCGATCCGCCGGGCGGCGGCGCGCAGCTTGTCTTCCGCCACCCCGCAGGTCTCGGCGCAGTAGGCCACCGGGATGGCGTTCAGTTCGTCGACGATGTGCTCGTAGCCGCTGGTGTGTTCGGCCAGCCAGTCGCGCGCCAGCAGCCCGTCCTGGACGATGATCCCGACCAGCGCCGCCAGGCACCAGGCGTCGGTGCCCGGACGGATCTGCAGGTGGAAGTCGGCCAGGGCGGCGGTTTCGCTCAGGCGCGGATCGATCACGATGATCGAGCGTGCGGGGTCCTTGGCCATGGCGTTGAGCAGCACGCGGGCGCGGGCGAAACCATGGGATTGCCAGGGATTCTTGCCGATCAGGATGGCCACCTCGCAATGCTCGAAGTCGCCGTGCACGCCGGTACCGAACATCTTGCCCTGGACCCAGAACTCGCCGGTCTTTTCCTGGGCCAGGGCGTTGGAGCGGTACTTCACCCCGAGGGCCTTCAGCGTGCTGTCGCCGTAGGCGCCACCGAGGTGGTTGCCCTGCGCGCCGCCGCCGTAGTAGAGGATGCTTTCGCCGCCATGCCTGCGCTTGATGGCGAGGAATTTCTCCGCCACCTCGCGGATCGCCGTGTCCCAGTCGATGGCTTCGTAGCTGCCATCGGGGCGCCGGCGCATCGGCGTGTCCAGGCGGTCGGCGCCGTTCTGGTAGTAGTCCATGCGCTGCGATTTCTCGCAGACGTAGCCCTGCGAGGCGGGGTGGTCGTCATCGCCGCGGATCTTGCTGATGCGGCCATTCTCGGTCTGCACTTCCAGCCCGCAGTTGAGGCTGCAGAGGATACAGGCGGTCTTCTTCCATTGCGGGGACGGCGTAGTCACGGTGTGTTCCTCGTTGTTGTCGTTGCCGGCGCAACCTGGGGCGCACCCCAGCCGTGCGGGCTTCGTTCTTTCGGGACTGCCTGACGCTGTGCTGCAAGGACGACGCGCGGGCGGCACACGGAACCCCGTCGTATCGGCCTTTCCCTCTCATGCTCGACGCTTCTACAGTTCCGAATCGGAACTTATTACGCGGGCGCTGACATGGGACCCGTCCGTAGTGCTGGTTTGTCCGATCCTGGCAGGAGCGCGCCGGGTCCATGACCTTTTCGGCCGGATACTAAGTTCCAATTTGGAACTGGTCAAGCTCCGAAGCGGCCCCCTAGAATGGACGGAGGTTTTTCCGGGAGAACCCCATGAAATGGCAAGAAGTCGGCGAAACGCCCTGTTCGATGGCGCGCAGCCTGGCGATCCTCGGCGATCGCTGGACGCTGCTGATCCTGCGCAACTGCTTTCTCGGCATGCGCCGCTTCGATGAGTTCCAGGCCAGCCTCGGGGTCACCCGCCAGGTACTGGCCGACCGCCTGAGCCGGCTGGTGGAGGCGGGCGCGCTGAAGAAGGTGCCTTACCAGGAGCGACCGCCGCGCTACGAATACCGCCTCACCGAGATGGGCCACGACCTGCATCCGGTGCTGCTGGCCCTGGCCAATTGGGGCGACCGCTGGCTCGACGAGGGCCGCGGCGCTCCGGTGGAGTATGTGCACAAGGCCTGTGGCCACAAGTTCCGGCCGACCATGGTCTGCCCGGAGTGCGGCGAGCCGGTGGGGTCGCGCGATGTGACGGCGGTGCCGGGGCCGGGGTTCGCGGCGATGGCTGGCAAGCTCGCGCAGAACTGAATCCGCGCGCGCTCTGCCAAGGGCGGGCCGCGACCCGCTCGGTTCGCTCAGCCGGCCTTGCGGAAGACGAACATCAGCCCCACCACGATCAGCCCCATGCCCAGCAGGCTGAGCCAGCCGAGGCGGTTGCCGAAGACCATGAAGTCCATGATCGCGGTCACCGCCGGCACCAGGTAGAACAGGCTGGTGACGTTGACCAGGTTGCCCTGGGCGATCAGCCGGTAGAGCAGCAGGGTCGCGCCCACCGAGACCACGACGCCCATCCATAGCGCGGGGACCAGGAAGCCGGCGTTCCATTCGAACTCGAACGGCTGGAAGGGCACGAACGCCAGGCACAGGCCGAGGCCGGCGAGGTACTGCAGGGGCAGGGTGCCCAGCGGGTTCTCGCGGATGCCCTTCTGCATGATCGAGCCGCCGGTGACGCCGGCCAGCGCCAGCAGTGCGCAGAGGATGCCGGCCGTGGACATCCCGGCCAGGCCGATGCCCTGGTAGACCACCAGCACCAGGCCGGCCAGGCCCAGCAGCAGGCCGAACAGGCGCGCCGGCGACTGCCGGCGTTCGAGGATGACGGCGGTGAGGATCGGTTGCACGCCGAGGATGGTCGCCATCATGCCGGGAGTGACCTGCAGCTTCAGCGAGAAGATATAGAAGATCGGATAGATCCCCAGCATCACCAGGCCGGTGAGCAGGGCCTTGCCGCGCTCACGCGCGCTGCGCGGCGTGCGCAGCCTGAGCAGCGGGGCGAGCGGCAGCAGGCAGGCGAGGGCGATGCCGAAGCGGAACACCAGGAAGGCGAACGGCGAGGAATGCGCCAGGCCCCATTTCGAGGCGATGGCCCCGCTGCTCCAGAGCAGGACGAAGAGGCTGGTGCTGGCCAGGCCGGCCAGTGCGGATTTGTTCAGTGCAAACATGGATCTGCCACCTTGTAGTCGGGCATGCCGCGGGCTCGGGCCGGCGGCGGACGGCACGCTTCGGCAGCGGATGGCGCTGCTTGCGGCGGGCTGTGGAAGGGCGTTGGGGCGCTACCGCGCTCGTCAGGGACTGACGCCCGGCGGCGGGCAGGCGGCCGAACCGGGAGGGGGAGGCGGCGGCGAGGCGACTACAGGAGGGGAAACGCAGCCCAGGCTGGCGCACGGCTGGAGCGCGCCGACCTCGCCGGTGGCTACCGGAAGGGCGGGGAGCGAGCTGTGCGAGCGCTGGTTCATGGAGGCTATCCGGTGGATGAAGACAACGAGAGGGACTATAGCGGGCCGTCCGGGATTTGACGAGCCTGTGGGCGAGCCTTGCGCTAAAACGCCAGCCCGGCGACAAACCGGGCCGGCGCCGGGCTTCACTTGCCGGTCTTCACCGTGTTCCAGGTGCGCGTGCGCACGCGGTCGATCTTCTGCGGCATGGACTCGAGGGCGAACAGCTTGGCCATCTTCTCCTGCGGCGGGTAGATCGCCGGGTCGGCCTTGATCTCTGCGTCCACCAGCGGGTCGGCGGCCAGGTTGCCGTTGGCGTAGTGCACATGGTTGCTGATCGCGGCCATCACCTCGGGACGCAGCAGGTAGTTCATGAAGGCGTAGCCGGCCTTCTCGTCGGGCGCGTCGACCGGCATCGAGACCATGTCGAACCACAGCGGCGAGCCTTCCTTCGGCGTCGAGTAGCGCACTTCCACGCCGTTGTTGGCCTCCTTGGCGCGGGTCGCGGCCTGCAGGATGTCGCCGGAGAAACCGACCACCATGCAGATCTCGCCGTTGGCCAGGTCGCTGACGTACTTCGAGGAGTGGAAGTAGCGGATGTACGGGCGCACCTTCAGCAGCGCCGCCTGGGCCTGCTTGTAGTCGTCGGCCTTCTGGCTGTGGTGTGGCAGGCCGAGGTAGTTGAGGGTGATGGGCAGCAGCTCGGGGCCGTTGTCCAGCACCGCCACCCCGCACTTGCTCAGTTTCTGCATGTATTCGGGCTTGAAGAATATATCCCAGGAGTCCAGCGGCGCGTCGTCGCCGAGCACCGCCTTGATCTTCGCCGGGTTGTAGCCGATGCCGGTGGTGCCCCAGAGGTAGGGGAAGCCGTACTGGTTGCCCGGATCGTTGACCTCCAGGGCCTTGAGCAGCACCGGGTTGAGGTTCTTCCAGTTGGGCAGCTGGGACTTGTCCAGCTTCTTCAGGGCGCCGGCCTGGATCTGCTTGGCCATGAAGTGGTTCGACGGGAATACCACGTCGTAGCCGGATTGGCCGGTCATCAGCTTGCCGTCGAGGGTCTCGTTGCTGTCGTAGACGTCGTAGGTGGCCTGGATGCCGGTTTCCTTGGCGAAGTTCGCCACGGTTTCGGGAGCGATGTATTCGGACCAGTTGTAGATCTTCAGGTTGTCCGCGGCGAGGGTTGCGCCGCTGCCGCAAGCGAGGGCGAGGAGGGTGAGGGAAGCGATTCGGGTCTTCATTGTTGTAGGTGTCCTGTCGGCTGACGACAGCGTCGGCGACGGACTGGTTCGCCGCCGGCGCTCAGGGGGCGCCGGCAACGCTGGCCGGCACCCGGGTTTTATCCCGCGTTGCCGGAAGCGAGGAAAGGGGCGGCTTTTATCTGCGGGCCCGCAGACAGTAGGCGGCACCGCAACGGGGCGTCGCTCCGCCTGCCTGCCTCAACTCAGGGCGACCTTGACCCCGAGGGCGATCAGCAGGCCGCCGAGCAGCTTGTCCACCACCCCCTGGGCCCTGGCCAGGCCGCGGCGCACCACCGCGCTCTGGATCAGCACCACCAGCAGCGGCCACCAGAGTGCGGCGAGGCCGACGATGATGCCGGCGTACCAGAGCTTCTCGGCGAAGCTGGAGTCCAGGCTCAGCACCTGGGTGAACACGGCGAGGAAGAACAGCGTGGCCTTGGGGTTGAGCAGGTTGCACAGGTAGCCCTGGAGGAACGCGCTCCAGTGGCCGACGCGCTGCACGCCGCCGACCGCCAGGTCGAGCGTGCCGCCGCCGCGCGAGCGCAGGGCCTGGATGCCGATCCAGATCAGGTAGACCGCGCCGGTGTACTTCAGCGCGTTGAACAGCCACGGCGTGGTGGTGATCAGCACCGCCAGGCCGGCGACGCAGTAGGTCATGTGGGTGGCCACGCCGAGGATCACCCCCAGCGAGGTCATCATCGCCGCCGAGCGCTGGTAGCGCGCCGCGTTGCGGATGATGAGGAAGAAGTCCGGGCCGGGCGAGAGCATGCCCAGGGTGGCGAGGGTGGCTACGAAGAGCGAGGTTTCCAGCATGATTCGATACGCCTGGCGCAAGGCGGCGCCGGTTCGCTGCGGCGCCGCGGGTCGGTGGTTACTGGGTCAGTTCCTGTTCGCTGAACAGGCCGTCGAAGAGCATGCTCGAAAGATAGCGCTCGCCGGAATCGGGGAGGATCACCACGATGGTCTTGCCCTGCATGTTCGGCTCCTCGGCCAGGCGCACCGCGGCGGCCATCGCCGCGCCGGAGGAGATGCCGCAGAGGATGCCTTCTTCCTGCATCAGGCGCAGCGCCATGTTCTTCGCTTCGTCGTCGCCGATCTTCTCGACCCGGTCGACCAGCGACAGGTCGAGGTTCTTCGGCACGAAGCCGGCGCCGATGCCCTGGATCTTGTGCGGGGCGGGCTTGACCTCCTCGCCGGCGAGGGTCTGGCTGATCACCGGCGAGGTCACCGGCTCCACCGCCACGGCGAGGATCGGCTTGCCCCGGGTGTTCTTGATGTAGCGCGAGACGCCGGTGAGGGTGCCGCCGGTGCCGACCCCGGAGACCAGCACGTCCACCGCGCCCTCGGTATCGTTCCAGATCTCCGGGCCGGTGGTCTTCTCATGGATCGCCGGGTTGGCCGGGTTGTCGAACTGCTGCGGCATGAAGTACTTCCCGGGATCCCCCGCGACCAGTTCCTCGGCCTTCTGGATCGCACCCTTCATGCCCTTCGCCGGTTCGGTCAGGACTAGCTCCGCGCCCAGCGCCTTGAGCACCTTGCGTCGCTCCAGGCTCATCGACGCCGGCATGGTCAGGATCAGTTTGTAGCCGCGTGCGGCGGCGACGAAGGCGAGGCCGATGCCGGTGTTGCCGGAGGTCGGCTCGACCAGGGTCATGCCGGACTTCAGTCTGCCGCTGGCTTCGGCATCCCAGATCATGTTCGCGCCGATCCGGCACTTCACCGAATAGCCGGGGTTGCGCCCTTCGATCTTGGCCAGGATGGTGACGCCGCGCGGGGCGATGCGGTTGATCTGGACCAGCGGCGTGTTGCCGATGGACTGCGCGTTGTCTGCGAAGATGCGGCTCATGATGGTGTCCTTGTCGCATGGAGAAAGATCAATCAGCCTATTCCGCCCCCGCCCGCGCGTCCAGACGCGTTCGAACCAGCGGCGCGCCGCGCGTGTCCACTGTCCAGGAGGGCCGTACCGATGAAGAAACGCTATGCCATTCCCCTGGGCAGCCTGGCGGCGCTGCTTCTGTTGTTGCTGGCGCTGCACCTGGCGCTGCCGTACCTGGTGCGCGACTACCTGAACGGCAAGCTGGCCGACATGGGCGACTACCGTGGGCACATCGCCGACGTCGACCTGGCGCTCTGGCGCGGCGCGTATCGGATCGACGGGCTGAGCATCGTCAAGGACAACGGCAAGGTGCCGGTGCCGTTCCTCGACGCGCCGAGCATCGACCTGTCGGTGAGCTGGCAGGCGCTCTGGGATGATCACGCAGTAGTGGCGCGGGTGGTCTTCGAGCGTCCGCAGCTCAACTTCGTCGATGCCGGCGGCGACCGCGACGCCTCGCAGACCGGTGCCGGCACCGACTGGCGCGAGCAACTGGACAAGCTGCTGCCGATCACCCTCAACGAGGTGCGGGTGGTGGACGGCACCCTGCGTTTCCGCAACTTCACTTCGAAGCCGCCGGTGAACCTGCACGCCTCGGCGCTCAACGCCAGCATCTATAACCTGACCAACGTGGCCGACGCCCGGGGCGAGCGGCCGGCGCATCTCGAAGGCACGGCGCGGATACTCGGCCAGGCGCCGCTGGAAGTGGCGGCGCATTTCGACCCGCTGAGCGACTTCGAGGACTTCGACCTGCGCCTGCGGGTCACCCGCGTCGAGCTGAAGCGGCTCAACGACTTCGCCAGCGCCTATGGCAAGTTCGACTTCAATGCCGGCACCGGCGACCTGGTGCTGGAGGCCCAGGCTAAGCGCAGCCAGTTGGATGGCTACATCAAGCCGCTGCTGCGCGACGTGGACGTGTTCAACTGGCGGCAGGACGTGGAGGATGGCGACAAGAACCTGTTCCGCTCGGTGTGGGAGGCGCTGGTCGGCGGTGGCGAGACGGTGCTGAAGAACCAGCGCAAAGACCAGTTCGCAACCCGTGTGAACCTGAGCGGTAATATCCACCAGCGGGACGTCAGCGCGTTCCAGGCGTTCCTCGGGATTCTCCGCAACGCGTTCGTCGAGGCGTTCAACGCTCGTTTCGAGCGTTCCCCGGCGACGCGCGACGACGACGGCTGAAGACGCGGGCGGAACGGCGGGTCGCGAGGTGGCCGGGCATTCAGTGACTGAATGACCCGTCTGCGTTCACAGTGCGCTTGTCCCCGCGTTATAGTCGGGTTTTCAAACAATACTGAACTGCCCGGTTTTCCAGCCAGGGCGTTACCGTTCGAGGATTTCCTGATGAAGTTCGAAGGCACCCAGTCCTACGTCGCCACCGACGACCTCAAGCTCGCGGTCAACGCCGCCATCACCCTGCAGCGGCCGCTGCTGGTGAAGGGCGAACCGGGCACCGGCAAGACCATGCTCGCCGAGCAGTTGGCCGAGTCCTTCGGCGCCAAGCTGATCACCTGGCACATCAAGTCCACCACCAAGGCCCACCAGGGCCTCTACGAGTACGATGCGGTAAGCCGCCTGCGCGATTCGCAGCTGGGCGTGGACAAGGTTCACGACGTGCGCAACTACATCAAGAAGGGCAAGCTCTGGGAGGCCTTCGAGGCCGAGGAGAGGGTGATCCTGCTGATCGACGAGATCGACAAGGCCGACATCGAGTTCCCCAACGACCTGCTGCAGGAACTCGACAAGATGGAGTTCTACGTCTACGAGACCAACGAAACCATCAAGGCGAAGCAGCGCCCGATCATCATCATCACCTCGAACAACGAGAAGGAACTGCCCGACGCCTTCCTGCGCCGCTGCTTCTTCCATTACATCGCCTTCCCCGACCGCGAGACGTTGCAGAAGATCGTCGACGTGCACTACCCGAACATCAAGCAGTCGCTGGTCAGCGAGGCGCTGGACATCTTCTTCGACGTGCGCAAGGTGCCCGGCCTGAAAAAGAAACCTTCGACTTCCGAGCTGGTCGACTGGCTGAAGCTGCTGATGGCCGACGAGATCGGCGAAGCGGTGCTGCGCGAACGCGACCCGACCAAGGCGATCCCGCCGCTGGCCGGCGCCCTGGTGAAGAACGAGCAGGACGTGCAGCTTCTCGAGCGCCTGGCGTTCATGAGCCGCCGCGCCAGCCGCTGAGTGCGTCGGCCCTTTCCGGGGAAAGGGCTGCGGGGCGGCACGCCAGACAGCGGAGGAACATCCCATGCTCAGCGGAAGTTGCCTGTGCGGCGCGGTAAGCTATGAAATCGACGCGCCCATCGAGTCGGCCAGTCATTGTCATTGCAGCCAGTGCCGCAAGGCCCACGGCGCGGCGTTCGCCACCTACGGCAAGGTGCGCCGCGAGGCGTTCCGCTATGTCGCCGGAGCGGACGCGGTGGCCGAATACCACTCGTCGCCAGGCGTCACCCGTACCTTCTGCCGCCACTGCGGATCGAACCTGCAGTGGCTTGGCGGCAACGAGGACCCGACGTACACCTCTATTGCCCTCGGCACCCTCGACTCGCCGCTGCCATCGGTAGCGCAGCGGCACATCTACGTGGGTTCGAAAGCCGACTGGTACGTCATCGCCGACGACCTGCCGCAAGAACACCAATACTGACCGGCGCTCGCGCGCCGGGATCAACGGACAACAGACGAGGTCGCAGCCATGCTGCTCAACCTGTTCAACGAAATGCGCGCAGCCAAGGTGCCGGTGTCGGTGCGCGAGCTGCTCGACCTGATCGATGCCCTGAAGCACCGCGTGGTGTTCGCCGACATGGACGAGTTCTACTACCTGGCGCGCACCATCATGGTCAAGGACGAGCGCCACTTCGACAAGTTCGACCGGGCCTTCGGCGCCTACTTCAAGGGCCTGGAGAAGCTCGACGACCACCTCAAGGCGCTGATCCCCGAGGAATGGCTGCGCAAGGAGTTCGAGCGCCTGCTGACCGACGAGGAAAAGGCGCAGATCCAGTCCCTCGGCGGCCTGGACAAGCTGATCGAGGAGTTCAAGAAACGCCTCGAGGAACAGAAGGAGCGCCATGCCGGCGGTAACAAGTGGATCGGTACCGGCGGTACCAGTCCGTTCGGCTCCGGCGGTTTCAACCCGGAGGGCATCCGCGTCGGCGACGCCGGCAAGCGCCAGGGCAAGGCGGCCAAGGTCTGGGACCAGCGCGAATACAAGAACCTCGACGACCAGGTCGAACTGGGTACGCGCAACATCAAGATCGCCCTGCGGCGCCTGCGCAAGTTCGCCCGTGAGGGCGCGGCGGAGGAGCTGGACATCGACGGCACCATCGACCACACCGCGAAGGACGCCGGGCTGCTCAACATCCAGATGCGCCCGGAGCGGCGCAACACGGTGAAGCTGTTGCTGCTGCTGGACATCGGCGGCTCGATGGACGCCCACGTCAAGGTCTGCGAGGAGCTGTTCTCGGCCTGCAAGACCGAGTTCAAGCACCTGGAGTATTTCTACTTCCACAACTTCATCTACGAGTCGGTGTGGAAGAACAACCTGCGCCGCAGCAGCGAACGCACCGCCACCTTCGACCTGCTGCACAAGTACGGTCCGGACTACAAGGTGGTGTTCGTCGGCGACGCGGCGATGGCGCCCTACGAAATCACCCAGGCCGGCGGCAGCGTCGAGCACTGGAACGAGGAAGCCGGTTACGTCTGGATGCAGCGCTTCATGGAGAAGTACAAGAAGCTCATCTGGATCAACCCCTATCCGAAGGACACCTGGAACTACACGGCGTCCACCGGCCTGGTCCGCGAACTGGTCAAGGAACAGATGTATCCGTTGACCCTGAGCGGCCTGGAGGAGGGCATGCGCTTCCTCTCGCGCGGTTGAGCCAACTGCCTGCGGGACCGGCGACAGGCGCGGCGGCACGCAACTTGCCTACCCTGTGTATCCCGTCCGCGCGGTAACAGCGCGGCGCGGCCACCGGTAACGATGGGCACGCCATGATCGACTCGACCTTCTCCCGCGCCACCTGGCTCAACTCGCTGCACATGTCGACCCTCACTCTCTCGCTGCTGGAGAAGGAAGGGTTCGCCCGCGAGCAACTGCTCGAAGGCAGTGGCATCACCCCCGCCGACCTGCTCGACCTGCGGCGCCTGATCAGCCCCTGGCAGGAGCAGCAGGTGTTCGCCAACGCCTGCCGGCTCAGCGACGAGCCGGCCCTCGGCCTGCGCCTGGGACTGCGCACGCGGATTTCCGCCTACGGCCTGCTCGGCTACGCGCTGCTCTCCGCGCCGACCCTCGGCGAGGCGCTGCGCATCGGCCTCAGCTATCCGGTCTTGCTCGGCACCTACTTCCACCTGTCGCTGGAAGTCGCCGACGGCCGCGCCTGGCTGGTGGCCACCGGCTACGGCGAGGACGAGGCGCTGCGGCCATTCAACACCGAGCTTTGCCTGGGCTCGCTGAAGGTCACCTGCGCCGACCTGCTCGGCCAGCCGCTGCCCTTGCTGGAAGCGGCCTTCGACTATGCCGGCGACGAGGCGATGGCGCGGGCCTACGCCGAGGGTTTCGCCTGCGAGTTGCACTTCGAACGCGAGCGCAGCGCCATCGGCTTCGCCGCCGAATGGCTGGAGCGCCCGTTGCCGCTGGCCGACCCGGTGACCCACCGGGAGATGCTGGAACAGTGCCGGCGGCAGAACATCGACCTGGCCGCGCGTCGTGCCTGGCTGGACAAGGTCCGGGCGATCCTCGCCGAGCGCTTGCAGGACCCGCCCGGCCTGGAGGAACTGGCCAGGCGCCTGAACTGTTCGTCGCGCAGCCTGCGCCGGCACCTTCAGCAGCAGCGCACCAGCTACCAGCAATTGCTCGACGAGTTGCGCTTCGCCCGCGCCAAGGAGTTGTTGCAGAGCGGCGACATGCCGATCTACCGGATCGCCGAGGAACTCGGCTTCAGCGAGACCGCCAGCCTGCGCCATGCCTTCCAGCGCTGGAGTGGCCAGCCGCCGAGCCATTTCCGCGCCTGAGCGCTCGCTCAGGCGGAGGGGCTGGTGTCGGCGTGGCGCCGTCGCCGTTCGTCCGCCACCTCACTCAGGGATTTTGCCGCGCCGTCGCCAATCCAGGCCATGAAGGCACGATCGAAGCGGAAGTCGGCGCCGCACAGCCCGACGAGGAAGCGCCGTACGTCCTGGGCGTTGCGCTAGTCGCGGCACACTGCGGTGTCGCGGGTGATGGTGTCGCCGTGCCAGCCGAAGACCATCTGTCGTTTCTCTGCGCGCGCTGGAGCGGGCAGGCCAACGATGGCCTGCCCACGGGCCGTCAGGATGCCGGCTCTTCGATCAGCCGGTCATAGGGCGGCAGGCCGCTGTATTGGCCCAGGGCTTGCTCGTAGGCGTTCTTCAGGTCGTCGGCGGCGAGGTCGTAGCCGACCAGCAACTGTTCGAGTTCAGCGGCGTTCTGCGGGTCGTCGTTCTGCAACTGCGCGTCGAGTTCGCGGGTGCGCGCGGCGACACACTGGATCGCCACCATCAGGGTTTGGGGTTTCAGGTTCATGGTTCACTCCTAGAGCCCGCGGGCTTTTTCCCATTGGCGGCGGATGGCGTTGCGCACGAAGTTGTCCAGTTGGCCCATGAGGACCTCCCGGTACATCGGCTTGGCCGGCATGATGGTGTAGTGGGTGGCTTGCAGGCGCTTGTTGTAGCTGTCCTGCTTCACCTTAAGGTCCGGCGGGATGTCGGTGCCGTCGGGTATCACGAAGTCGCCGTCGGCGCGGCGCAGCACGCCGGCGCGGTCGAACACCGAGGTGCCGCCGGTGTCCGGGGCGTAGAGGCCGTCGCGGCCGGCGACGATGTCCGGCGCGCGGGCGGGGACGCCAGGGGTGTTGGGGCTGTCGAAGGTCGGATGCAGCAGCGGGGCGACTTCCGCAGCCTCGGCGAGTTCCTTGTCGGGACGCAGGTAGCGACCGATGTCGCCGTCGTAGTTGGCCTTGAATACCGCACGGTAGAGGGTGAGGCTGGTTTTCTCGTAGTCGTAGGACATGGGTGGACTTCCCTGTGGGTTGCGTTCGCGGCGCCGCGGGTGCGCGGCATCGCTACCGGCCACCGTCCTTGTGGCGCCATCGGCGAGCAGGATAACAGCCGTGGGCGGATCCGCCAGGGGCAGGCGACGACCGTCGCCCGGGAGGCTCAAGGCCTGGCCGCGCCGTGCAGGTAATGGCGGATGCGCACCTCCACGCCGGCGCTCTGGAAGCGCCGGGCGGCGGCCTCGACCCGCAACTCGCCGCGGGTCACCCGCTGGTGGTGGCGCAGGTGTTCCAGCCAGGATTCGTCGATGAAGAACTCCAGCCACAGGCGACGGTTGCCGCTGTCCTGGACCAGCCCCCAGGACACCGCGCCGTTGCGCCGACGCATGGCGCGCACCTCGACCATCGCCGCCTGGAATGCCGCGGCGTCCTGCGGGTCGATGTCGTACTCGAGGGTGACCATCACCGGGCCGCGTTCCTGGTCCACCTCTTCGTCGACCAGTGGTGCCGGCCAGTGCAGCGACGGCGCGAGGTCCTCGGCCTCGGTGACCGGCAGCCGACAGCGCAGCGACGCGAACAGGCCGAGCAGCAGCGCGGCGCTGGCGCAGAGCAGGGCGAAGGTGATCGACAGGTGGCTGGCGACCAGACCCCACAGGGCGCCGCCGGCGGCCATGCTGCCGAAGAACACCAGGATATAGACCGCCAGCGCGCGGGCGCGGACCCAGGCCGGTACGGAGGTCTGCGCGGCGACCTGCAGGCTGGAGAGCACGGCGATCCATGCCGCGCCGCTGAGCAGCATCACCGGCACCAGCAAATAGAGGTTGCGCAGCAGCGCCAGGGCCACCAGCACCAGTGCGTAGAGCACGCTGGAGAGCAGCACCAGGCGGTCGCTGCCGAGGCGTTCGCGCAGGCGCGGCAGGAACGCGGCGCCGAGCACCGCGCCGACGCCGACGCTGCCCAGCAGCAGGCCGAAGTCCATGGCGTTGCCATGCAGTTCGCCGCGCACGATCAGCGGCAGCAGCGACATGCCGGCGCTGGCGCCGAGGAAGAACGCCACCGCGCGCACCAGCACCGATTGCAGCGGCCTCGAGCTGCGGCTGTAGCGCCAGCCGGCGCGCAGGGCGCCGAACAGGCGTTCCGCCGGCAGCACCGAGGGCACGGCCTCGCGTTTCCAGGCCAGCAGCACGGCGATCACCGCGAAGAAGGAGAGGGCGTTGAGGGCGAAGGTCAGCCAGGGGCCGACCAGGCTCACCAGCACCCCGGCGATGGCCGGTCCGACCGCCCGCGCCAGGTTGACCCCGACACTGGACAGCGCCACCGCCGCCGGCAGTTCGTCCTTGCCCACCAGTTCCGGAGTGGTGGCGCTCCAGGCCGGCATCATCAGCGCGGTGCCGATGCCCATGCACAGGGTCAGGCCGAGCAGCAGCCAGACGCTGGTCAACTGGAGCAGGGTGAGGCTGGCCAGCAGGGTGGCCACCAAGGCCATCCACAATTGCACGCCGAGCAGGTAGCGGCGCTTGTCGACGATATCGGCGAGGGCGCCGGCCGGCAGGGCCAGGAAGAACATCGGCAGCGATCCGGCGACCTGCACCAGGGCCACGTTCAGCGGGCTGGCGGAGAGCGAGGTCATCAGCCAGCCGGCGCCCACCTCGTGCATCCAGGTGCCGATGTTCGAGGCGATGCTGGCCAGCCATAGCCAGCGGAAGGTGGCTTGGCGCAGGGGACTCCAGGGTGAGGCGGCGGGTGCGGTCATGGTCAGAGCGAGCCTTTGAGTGGGTATTCGACGATCAGGTAGAGGCGGTCGATGTCGTCGCCGGCCTGGGCCGCGTTGGCCCGGTGGCTGAGGTGCGAGACGTTCAGCGAGAGGTCCTTGAGCGGGCCCGAGGCGAACACGTAGCGCAGGTCGAGGTCGCGCTCCCAGTGCTTGCCGCCGCTGCCCTGCAAGGGCCGGTAGCGGCCATCGGCGCCCAGCGGGTTGTAGGCGCCGCCGGCCGGCGCATGGCTGCCGTCGATGGCGCGGCCGCTGACGTAACGCGCCATGAAGCTCAGCCCCGGCAGGCCGAACGGGGCCAGGTCGAGGTCGTAGCGGGCCTGCCAGGAGCGTTCGCCCGGACCGTTGAAATCGGCGTACTTGATCGAGTTGGCGAGGTAGATGGAGTCACCTCCGACGAAGTCGAACGGCGTATCCCCATGGACACGCTGGTAGGCCAGGGAGAAACCCTGCGCGCCGGCGCGGTACTTCAGTTGCAGGCTGTAGGCCAGGGTGTCGATCGCGCCGGCCCGGCTGCGGCCCTGGTCGCGCGTGCGATAGAGGTTGCCATCCAGGCTGAACGCGGCACGTTGCAGGTTCATGTTGAGATAGACCTGGCGCCAGACGTTGTCCAGTTGCGCGGCGAACAGCGAACCGCTCAGGTTGTCGCTGGCCGCCAGGCTGGCGCCGGCGAAGCCGATGGCGCTGCCGGCGGTGCTCGCGCCGTAGCCGTCGAAGTCGCCATGGCCGGAGCTGGAGGCCTGTTCCTTGAAGGCGGTGAAGCGCCCGGCCTGGATCCGCACGCGGTCGAGGTCGTCGCTCTGCAGGAAGAAGCCCCTGGCGTACTGGGGTTGCAGGCGCTTGTCGCTGGTATCGAAGACCGGGGTCTCGACGGTCATTTCGCCGACCTTGAGCAGGCTCTCGCCGAGCCGCAGCTTGAGTGCGGCGCCGGCGTCGGAATACTCGCTGGCGTTATCGCCGGATGAGTCCAGCGGCAACAGGCCGGTGCCGGCATGGCCACGTCCGCCGTCGAGCTTGAAGCCGGCGAAGCCGTGGAGATCGAGGCCGAAACCGACGCGGCCGGGAGTATAGGCCGACTCCAGGTCGACGATCAGGCCGTGTGCCCATTCCTTGCGGTAGCCGCGCCCGGCGTCCGCGCGGCGATAGTCGTTGTAGAGGAAGTAGTTGCGGTTGAGCAGGCGCCACTCCAGGTAGTCGGGTGCCTTGGCTTCCTCTGTCGCGGCGTGGCACGGCGAGGTGCCGCCCAGCGCCAGGAAAAGGGCCAGGCGGCCGACCGGTCGAACGCGGATCATCGGGAAAACTCCGGGCGAGGCGGGCCGCGAAGGGCCCGCCCGGGTACGTCAGAAAGCGAAGCAGGAACAGCCGAATGCGCCCCAGAAACCCTGGAAGTCGCTCACCGGTACGTTGGAGTGGCGCGCGCGGTTGTGCTCGTGGGCGTGTACCGCGCAGGCACCGACGCACTGGTGGACCTGGGCGGTCAGCGGCGCGCCTTGCCGCCAGTGGCCGGGTACCTTGGCCACCGGCGACCAGTCCGGCAGCACCGGCGGCGCCGGCGGACCGAGCTTGTCGAACTCGGCGGCGGCATAGACGACCTTGCCGTCGACCACCGTGAGCACCGACTCGATCCACTTGATGGCCTCTTCCTCGACGCCGAAGAAGTCCGCCGACAGCGCCGCCAGGTCGGCGAGCTGGCCAACCTTGATCTGTCCTTTCTTGCCCTGCTCGCTGGAGAACCAGGCGCTGCCGTGGGTGAACAGCTGCAACGCGGTTTCCCGCGGCAGGCCCTGCGGATACAGGGCCATGCCGCCGACGGTGCGGCCGCTGACCAGCCAGTACAGCGAGGTCCAGGGGTTGTAGCTGGAGACCCGGGTGGCGTCGGTGCCGGCACCCACCGGCACGCCCTCGGCGAGCATGCGCTGGATCGGCGGCGTGGCCTCGGCGGCCTTGGCACCGTAGCGGTCGACGAAGTACTCGCCCTGGAAGGCCATGCGGTCCTGGATCGCGATGCCGCCGCCGAGTGCCCGCACCCGCTCGATGTTGCGCGGGGTGATGGTCTCGGCGTGGTCGAAGAACCAGGGCAGGCCGTTGAACGGAATGTCGCGGTCGACCTTCTCGAACACGTCGAGCATCCGCGAGATCGATTCGTCGTAGGTGGCGTGCAGGCGGAACGGCCAGCGCTGCTCCACCAGGTGGCGGACTACAGGCTCCAGCTCCTGCTCCATGGTCTGCGGCAGGTCCGGGCGCGGTTCGAGGAAGTCCTCGAAGTCGGCGGCGGAGAACACCAGCATCTCGCCGGCGCCGTTATGGCGGAAGAAATCGCTGCCCTGGCCGTACTTGACGCTGCCGGTCCAGTTCTTGAAGTCGGCGAGTTCTTCCTTCGGTTTCTGGGTGAACAGGTTGTAGGCGATGCGTACGGTGAGCTGGCCCTGGTCGGCCAGTTCGCGAATCACCTGGTAGTCGTCCGGGTAGTTCTGGAAGCCGCCGCCGGCGTCGATCGCGCTGGTCAGGCCGAGGCGGTTGAGTTCGCGCATGAACTGGCGGGTGGAGTTGACCTGGTATTCCAGCGGCAGCTTCGGTCCCTTGGCCAGGGTGGCGTAGAGAATCATCGCGTTGGGCCGGGCGATCAGCATGCCGGTGGGTTCGCCGCTGCTGTCGCGGACGATCTCGCCGCCGGGCGGGTTGGGCGTGTCCTTGGTGTAGCCGACCACGCGCAGGGCGGCGCGGTTGAGCAGGGCGCGATCGTACAGGTGGAGGACGAACACCGGGGTGTCCGGCGCGGCCTTGTTCAATTCCTCCAGGGTCGGCATGCGCTTCTCGGCGAACTGGAACTCGTTCCAGCCGCCGACCACCCGCACCCACTGGGGGCTGGGCGTGCGTTCGGCCTGGTTCTTGAGCATGCGCAAGGCGTCGGCCAGGGAGGGCACGCCTTCCCAGCGCAGCTCCAGGTTGTAGTTGAGGCCACCGCGGATCAGGTGCAGGTGCGAGTCGTTGAGACCGGGGATCACGGTGCGCTTCTGCAGGTCGATCACCTGGGTGGCGCTGCCGCGATGGAGCATCGCCTCGGCGTCGTTGCCGACGGCAAGGAACTTGCCGTCCTTGATCGCCACGGCGGTGGCGGTGGGGTTGTCGCGGTCCACGGTGTGGAAGCGGCCGTTGTGCAGGATCAGGTCGGCGGTCATGGAACCTCCTGGGTTGCTTGCGGGAGAAAGGCTGGCGGCGTTGGCGAAGGGCAGGGCGGACCACAGGACTCCGGCGGCGCCCAGCACCGAACTGGTAGTGAGGAAATGGCGGCGGTCCTTGCTCGGCGGATCGTGGCTCATGGCGTGCTCCTGGCAGCGGGGCGGAATCGGTCAGCGAGGGCGGCGGCGAGAGAGGCCACCGGACAGGATAGGTGCGGCGGGAAACGTACGGGACGAAAGAGCGGTTTTCCCGAATGACGCATCCTCCTGCAAGCGCAACTTGCTGGTGGTCGATAGCAAGTAAGGCGCGAGACATGTCCTGAACTTCATGGGGGCTTTTTCTTATAGGGCGGACTGTCGATTCTGCTAGCTGGTAATCCTTCTTTTATTGTCTCTGTGTGCGCTTTTTGTATGGATGTGTCGAATATTTTGAATATCGCCGTTCAACTTTATCCGGGGCCGCAGTTCAGTGATTTATTTTCTCGAAAAGTTTGTTTTTTCCAATATCCATGCTTCATAGTCTGGCCGGCCACGGGAAATTATCTGTTGGCCCGCGTGCTGTTGTGCGCAACAGCTGGAATTCATCGTTCGTTGTCAGGAAACAATCATGAGCCACTATCTCGAAGTTCTAACTCCGCAGAACAGCCAGATCATCTTCATCGACCAGCAGCCACAGATGGCATTCGGCGTACAGTCCATCGATCGCCAGACGCTGAAGAACAACGTAGTGGGCCTGGCCAAGGCGGCGAAGGTATTCGACATCCCGGTCACCATCACCACGGTGGAAACCGACAGCTTCTCCGGCCCGACCTATCCGGAGCTGCTGGCGGTGTTCCCCGAGCAGAAGATCCTCGAACGCACCTCGATGAACTCCTGGGACGACCAGAACGTGCGCGACTCGCTGGCCGCCGCGGGCCGCAAGAAGGTCGTGGTCGCCGGGCTGTGGACCGAGGTCTGCAACACCACCTTCGCCCTCTGCGCCATGCTCGAGGGCGGCTACGAGATCTACATGGTGGCCGATGCCTCGGGCGGCACCTCCAGCGACGCCCACAAGTACGCCATGGACCGCATGGTCCAGGCCGGCGTGGTACCGGTGACCTGGCAGCAGGTCCTGCTGGAGTGGCAGCGCGACTGGGCCCGCCGGGATACCTACGACGCCGTGATGGCCATCGCCAAGGAGCATTCCGGGGCCTACGGCATGGGCGTGGACTACGCCTACACCATGGTGCACAAGGCGCCCGAGCGGGTGACCCACGGCGAACGCATCGGCCCGAATCCGGCCAAGTGAATGCCGGCCGTGCCGCTCCGGCCCGCCGGGCGGCACGGCCGCGAAGGAGAACGAAGATGAAGCTCTACGTATTGTCGCTGGGCGCCGGACTGTTGGTGGGGATCGTCTACAGCCTGCTGCAGGTGCGTTCGCCGGCTCCGCCGCTGGTGGCGCTGGTGGGGTTGCTCGGCATCCTGCTCGGCGAGCAGGTCATCCCGGTCGGCAAGCAATTGCTCGGCGGTTGCGCGTTCGCCTCGGCCTGCGACAAGGCGGGTTCGGTCGGCCATGTGCTGGGGCAACTACCGGGTCGGCATCGCCTCGACCAGGCCGCTGGCCCGTCGGAAAAGGAAAAGGGTTGAGCGCTATATCATCGAGTAACAGCGCAGTAATCTGGTAGTTATCTTCGTCGGTTAGATTTCCCCGGAACGGCTCCCTCGGATTAATCTCTGGGGGAGCTTTCGTGCGTCGTTTTTCGCGTCGAGAGAAAAGTGTCACGAGATCATCAGGCGCATGGAATCAGGGGGAGTCATGACTGTTGCCATAGACAGAACAAAGGGCGACCAATCCACGCCAGGGAACATCATAAGGGGAGAAGGGTACGCCTTGATTCGCAATAGTGAGGCGACTCCCGATCCGGACAAGGTGATCCATATTCCTTGTGCCGATTCGTTTTCCGTCATCGTGCAGTTGCGCGATTTCAATTCCCATCGTCTCTGGAATGGAAACAAACTGGTTTTCGATGGCGGACATCCACGGAAAAGTATCTCCATCGCCTATCTTGGCGATGAAATAAAGTGCCAGCACCGGACAACTTACGACAATGTCCGCTTCATGTTGCCGCGCGCTTCGATAAAGGAGTTTCTCTACGAAGAAGGGCAACGCGCGTCCGCCGAGCCGGAGCGGATCATCGGTGTCGACGATCCGGTGGTCTATCACCTGGCGCTGGCGCTGCTGCCCAGCTTCGCCAGGGCGGGCGAGCGCAACGAACTGTTCATCGAGCAGGTCATGCTGGCGCTGTTGACCCACGTTCAGGATCGCTTCGCTTCGACCCAGGTCCCGGTCTGCACCGGCAAGGGCCTGGCGCCCTGGCAATTGCGCAGGGCCAAGGAGCTGATCGCCGGGCATCTGGCCGAGGGCGTGTCGGTGGCGCGCCTGGCCGAGGAGTGCGGGCTCTCGCGCAGCTATTTCACCAAGGCCTTCAAGTGCAGCACCGGTGTTTCGCCCCACGAATGGCTGATGCGCATGCGCGTCGACCGGGCCAAGGAGCTGATGCTGGGCAGCGACGAACCGCTTTCGCAGATCGGCGTCGCCTGCGGCTTTTCCGACCAGCCGCATTTCTCGCGGATCTTTCTCCGGCTGGCCGGCGCCTCGCCCTCGACCTGGCGTCGGGTCAAGCGGCAGCGCACCGACGCAGCGCTGTGAACCGCGACCGTGCGTGACGGACGGTACGGAAGCCGCCGGATGCTCGGCTAGAATGCCCTGGCTTCGGCGGTCGCCATCGGCCGCCCACTTCGCAACGGAACAGGGAATCGCAGATGAAAGCAGTACGCCAGGGTCGCGGCGTAACGGGGTTGCTCATGCTCCTGGCGCTGGCCGGGTGCAGTTCGCGGTCGGCGGAGCCGCCGCCGCCCAACCCCGACGAAGTACGGGCGAAGATCGTCCGCCTGATGCCGGCCACGGTGCGCGATCGCCAAGGGTGGGCCAGCGATATCTACGCGGCCTTTTCCGCCCAGCAGATCTACCCCAGCGACGAGAATCTCTGTGCGGTGCTGGCGGTGACCGAGCAGGAGTCCACCTACCAGGTCGACCCGCCGGTGGCCGGCCTGGGCAGGATCGCCACCCGCGAGGTCGAGCGTCGTGCCGGCAAGCTGCACGTGCCGGCGTTCCTGGTCAGCTCAGCGCTGAATATCAAGTCGCCCGATGGCCGCACCTACAGCCAGCGCCTGGCCGCGGCGCGCACGGAGAAGGAACTGAGCGAGACATTCGACGATTTCATCGCCATCGTGCCCATGGGCGGCAAGCTGTTCGGCGGCTTCAACCCGGTACACACCGGCGGGCCGATGCAGGTCAGCATCGCTTTCGCCGAGCAGCACGCGGACGGCTATCCCTATCCGCTGGACGGCAGCATCCGCCGCGAGGTGTTCAGCCGGCGCGGCGGCATGTATTTCGGCATCGCCCACCTGCTTGGCTATCCGGCGGACTACCCGGCGCCGCTGTACCGCTTCGCCGACTTCAACGCCGGCTGGTATGCCAGTCGCAACGCCGCGTTCCAGAGCGCGGTGAGTCGCGTCTCGGGGATTCCGCTGGCGCTGGATGGCGATCTGATCCGCTACGGCACGCGCACGCCGGGCTCCACCGAACTGGCCGTGCGCAGCCTCGGCAAGCGCCTGGACATGAGCGACGCGGCGATCCGCCGGGCGCTGGAGCAGGGCGACAGCCCGGAGTTCGCCGACAGCGCGCTGTACCGCAAGGTCTTCGCCCTGGCCGAAAGCGCCACCGGCAAGACATTGCCCCGCGCCGTGCTGCCGGGGATCACCCTGGAGAGCCCGAAGATCACCCGCAAGCTGACCACCGCCTGGTTCGCCAAGCGCGTCGACGAACGCTACCAGCGCTGCATGGCGCGCGTGCGGAAACGCTGAGTCCATCGTCGCGCGGGTCGAACCTGGCGCCGCCGCGGGAGTCTGCCGTCCTGTCAGCCAAGCTCATGGAGAAGCAGCGTATGAAGACCCGATACAGCGCCGAGGCACCGGCGCGCGACGAACTGGACCGGCTCGCCGGTCCGACGCTGGTGGAGTTCGGTACCGACTGGTGCGGCCATTGCCAGGCCGCCCAGCCGCTGCTGGCGGAAGTATTCAGCGACTATCCGGAGGTCGGCCACCTGAAGGTCGAGGACGGTCCCGGGCGCCGCCTGGGGCGCTCGTTCCAGGTCAAGCTGTGGCCGACCTTCGTCTTTCTTCGCGACGGCCGGGAGGTGGCGCGGGTGGTCCGCCCCGGCAGCGCCAGCGTGCTGGAAGAAGCGTTCGAGAGCCTGGTCGGCGAGGGCTGAGGACCCGGCCCTCGGGCCGGGCGGCGTTCAGGCCGGCATCGCGTGATCCACCTGTTCGCGGATCTCCTGGTAGCGCAGTTCCATCAGCTTGCGCTGCTCGCGCCGGGCCAGGGCCTGGGCGTAGCGGCGTTTCTCGATCGCGGTCTCCGGTTCCAGCGGACGCACCGCCACCGGCCGGCGCTGGTCGTCCATCGCCACCATGGTGAAGAAGCAACTGTTGGTATGGCGCACGGTGCGCTCGTGGATGTTCTCGGTCATCACCTTCACCCCGACCTCCATCGAAGTGCGCCCGGTGTAGTTCACCGAGGCGAGGAAGGTCACCAGTTCGCCGACATGGATCGGCTCGCGGAAGATCACCTGATCCACCGACAGGGTCACCACGTAGCGTCCGGCGTAGCGCTTGGCGCAGGCAAAGGCCACTTCGTCGAGGAGCTTGAGCAGCGCGCCGCCGTGGACGTTGCCGGAGAAGTTCGCCTTGTCGGGGGTCATGAGCACGCTCATGGTCAGTTGGTAGCTGCCAGGTTCCATCGTTCACCTATCACGCAAGTTGGTCACGGGCCATTGCAGTGGGCCGGCGGCCGCTCTGCGGCGGCCTCTGGCGATAGGGTAGGGAGAAACGCCGGCGCGATTAGCACCGCAGTCGACAATGGTGTTTTCCGCGAAACGGGCTTGCGGCGCCGCTCCGTATGCGCCAAGGGCTAGTCGCGGGAGCCGCCGCGTCCTTCCCGGCTGGCATCCATCCAGCGCAGCACTTCTTCGCCGAACTCCGGTGGCGCGATACGCCCCACCCGGCGTACCAGGTCGAGGATGGTCTGCTGGGCCAGCGCTTCTTCCATGCGCTTCTGCGCGGTGAGCATCACCGCGTGGATCGAGCAGGTGTTGCGGGTCGCCCAGGAAGGCGGGTTGCCTTCGAAGATCGCGCAGCGCTCGCGGACCTCGCGGCATTCGAAGATCGATTTGTCGCCGTCGATGGCGCGGACCACGTCGAGCACGCTGATTTCGTTGGCCGGCCGTGCCAGGCGGAAGCCACCGCGCACGCCTTCGGTGGCAGCCACCAGGCCGGCCTTGGCCAGGCGGGTGAAGACCTTGGCCAGCAGTTCCGGCGGCACGCCCTGCAACTCGGCGAGGGTGCGTACGCTGGACTCGCGGCTGTCGCCTTTCTCGTCGGCGAGGAACAACAGGCAGTGGATGCCGTATTCGACGCCGGCGCTATAGAGAGCCATCACTAACTCCGACAGAAATATTCGCAATATTCTGCGCGGTTTTCAGGCCGCTCACAAGGACAGGTCGTTCGCTGTCTTCCGCCTCGAAGCGCTCTATCTCCGATCCTTTTCGTATGTTTTCGACGTCTTTTCCTCTCTTTCACGGCGAGGGGCGATTGCCTGTCGGAACGCTTTTCGGGGATTGATCTTCTTAACTACGACAAATATAGTCGTAGTTACGGAGGGGCTTTTCTCCGGATATCCCGTCCTTTCCCTCCAGGAGCCCCCAATGAAACAACGTATCCTGATCGTCGGTGCCGGATTCGCCGGCATGTGGAGCGCGCTGAGCGCAGTGCGCCAGCTCGACCGCCAGGGCCGCGACGACGTCGAGGTCGCGGTGCTCGCGCCGCAGCCCGAGCTGCGCATCCGCCCGCGTTTCTACGAGCCTGACGTGCAGCGCATGGCGGCGCCGCTGGGCGAATTGTTCGCCGCGGTCGGCGTGCGTTTCGTGCAGGGCAGCGCGCAGCGCATCGACGTGGCCGGCAAGTGGGTGGAGTACCGCGATGCCGAGGGCACGCTGGGGCAACTGGACTACGACCGCCTGGTGCTGGCGGCCGGCAGCGGCGTGTGGCGTCCGGCGAGTGTCGTCGGCATCGACGCTGCCTTCGATGTCGACCAGTTGGAAGACGCCCTGCGCCTGGAGGCACACCTGCATGCCCTGCGCGACTTGCCGGATTCACCGGCACGCAACACCGTGGTGGTCGCCGGCGGCGGCTTCACCGGCATCGAGACCGCCACCGAGATGCCGGCGCGCCTGCGGGCGATCCTCGGCGAGAAAGCGGCGCTGCGAGTGATCGTGGTCGACCGCGGCGCCGCCATCGGCGCATCGATGGGCGCGGACCTGAGCGGCTTGATCGCCGAGGCCTCGGCGGAACTGGGCGTGGAGTGGTGCCTGGGGCGTTCGGTGGCGGCGGTGGATGCCGAGGGCGTGACGCTCGACGACGGCCAGCGGATCGAGGCGAAGACCGTGGTCTGGACCGTGGGCGTGCGGGCCAGCACGCTGACCGGGCAGATTCCGGGCGAGCGCGATGCCCAGGGTCGCCTGCATGTCGACCGCAACCTCAAGGTGCTCGGTCTCGACGATGTCTACGCCACCGGCGACGTGGCCCGCGCGGCTACCGACGACCTCGGCAACCATGCCCTGATGACCTGCCAGCACGCCATCGCCCTGGGTCGCTCGGCCGGCAATAACGTGGCCGCCGACCTGCTCGGCGTCGAGCCGATTCCCTACAGCCAGGTGAAATACGTGACCTGTCTCGATCTCGGTGGCTGGGGCGCGGTGTTCACCGAGGGCTGGGACCGCCAGGTACGGTTCGTGCGCGAGGAGGGCAAGAAGATCAAGACCGAGATCAATGGCGTGTGGATCTACCCGCCGGCGGCGGACCGCGCCGTGGCGCTGGCGGCGGCCGACCCGCTGATTCCGGTGGTGGCGTAGGGCGATTTTCCCTCACCCCAACCCTCTCCCGCAGGCGGGAGAGGATGCCGTGCAGCGTAGAGGGATGCAGCGGCGCGCGGATGCCTGGCTTCCGGTAGGGCGAATAACCGCGAAGCGGTTATCCGCCGTTGCCTCGGTTCTCTTGGGAGCGTGCGCCTTCAGCGCTGGCGTTCCACCGCCGGACGGGCGAGCAGAAGGCGCAACGAGGCCCCCAGCGTTTCGCCATGACCCAGGCCGTCGAGCGGCTGGAAGTCCAGCGTGAGCCCGGCAACCCGGCGCAGGTCATCTACCAGCCGCGCCATCGCCTGGCCCGGCTCGGCTTTCAGCGAGCCGCGCGGGCTGGCCGGTTCGGCGCTGCCGCGCCAGAGCAGGAGTTCCGCGCGCTTTCCGCGCAGGCGCTGTTCGAGCCCCGCTCGTTCGCCGAGGATCGCCCCGTCGCGCCACCACAGCGACGGGCTGGCCGCGGCGTAGCGGGCGAACTCGCCGGGACGGGTGAACAGTGCGTGGAGCACCAGCAAGCCGCCGTAGGAGTGTCCCCAGAGGGTTTGTCGCGCGGTGTCCAGGGGCGCCTGCGCCGCCACGGCCGGGCGCATGCCGTCGCGCAGCAGGTCGAGGAAGGCGTCGGCGCCACCGCTGGGCAGGCCGTTGAGCGGGTCGCGCTGATCGGCCTGGCCGGGACTCGCGGGGGTGTAGTCGAAGGTACGCCCGGCGCGGTCGATGCGCAGCGGCGTGCGGTAGCCGATGGCGACCAGCAGCGGTGCGTCGCCGTCGGCCAGGCGTCTCAGGGTTGACTCGTCGAGGGCGCCGACGGCGGCGTTGCCGTCGAGCATCCAGACCACCGGGTAGCCGGCGGCGGGCGGTGCCTGCAGCGGTCGGCCGAGCCACAGCCGGTAATGCCGCTGGCCATCGACGGAGTCCAGGTCCACGGCGCTGAAGCGATAGGGCAGGTCCTGGCGTTGCAGCAGGCTGCGGTCCATGGTCGCCTCGGGGTCCGGTTGCGCCAGCGGCGCGCCGCCGGGCAGGGCCGCCGCCAGGGCGAGGCCCAGGGCGGCGACGAGCAGGGAGGTTCTCATCAGGCTTTCTCGTTATGGCTCAGAACGACGCGGTCAGGCTGGTATAGAAGGTCCGTCCGGGCTCGTTGTAGGTCGCCGCGCCGGCCCCGTCGATGCCGACCACGCCCTGGGCATTGCCGGCGCGGAACAGGCGCTTGTCGAACAGGTTGTCGACGCCGGCGCCGAGGCTCAGGTTCTTGCTCAACCGATAGGTGCCGCCGAGGCCGGCGATGGCGTAGGGCGAGAGCTGGTCGTTGGCGCTGCCGGCGACACGGTCGCCGTGATAGTCGTATTTCTTCGGCTTCTGCTTGCCGTACCAGGTGACCGTGGCTTGCAGCGAGAGGTCGTCGGTGGCCTGCCAGTCGAGCATCGAGTTGAGGGTGTAGCGCGGCGTCACCGAGAGCACGTCGCCGGTTTCCTTGTTCTTCGATTGCAGCATGTAGGTGAAGTTGTTGCTCCACTTCAGGCCGTCGGCCAGGGGCAGGGTCAGGGTGCCTTCGAGGCCCTCGACCACCGCCTTGGGCACGTTCTCCCACTGGTAGATCGCCGCGTTGGCGTAGTCGCCCTTGCCGCCGCTGGCGTGGTCGACCGGTGACAGGCCGGATTCGATCTTGTTCTTGTAGTCGTTGCGGAAGTAGGTCAGCCCCGCTACCAGGCCGTCGTGGCTGTACTCGATGCCCAGTTCCTTGTTCACGCTGGTCTCGGCCTTGAGGCCGTCGTTGCCGCGCAGGTAGCAACTGGTGCTTTGCCCGTAGCAACCCTGGCCACGGCTGTAGAGCAGGTAGTCGGGGTTCAGCTGGTACAGGTTGGGGGCCTTGTAGGCGCGGGCGATACCGGCCTTCAGGGTGACCCGCTCGGTGAGCGCGTGGGACAGGTTCAGCGATGGGCTCCAGTTGTCGCCGACGATGTCGTGGTGGTCCCAGCGCAGGCCTGGGGTGAGCATGGTGCCGGGCATCAGCTCGATGTTGTCCTCGGCGAACAGCGAGAAGATCCGCGCCGAGGAACTGCTGCTGCGGTTCTTTCCGGCGAGACCGGGGATCGAGCCGCCTTCCTCGGTGTTCTGGGTGTTGGAGCTGGGGTCGTCGAGCTTCTGCTCGGTCCACTCGCTGCCGAGGGTCAGGGTCTGCTCGTAGCTCAGGTGCAGCGGCAGGTTGACCTCGCCGTGGGCGGTCAGGTCGCGCAGGGTGGCGGTGTAGAAGCCGGCGTTGTTGGGGTCGAAGATACCTTCGGTGCCGCCGGCCAGGCCTTCGTTGATCCGGCTGTTGCGGGTCTTCTCGTACTGCAGGTAGGCCAGCGAGCTGCCGAAGTCCCATTCGCCGCGATGGGTGACCGAGTAGGTCTCGCGGTACATGCGGTTGGTCTCGTGGCCGAGCATCTGCTTCACGTAGTTGTTGCTGTTGGTGTTCTGCGTGTCGCCGGTGTAGATGTTGCTCTGGCGGCTGAAGCCGGCCTCGAACTCGAGGGTCTGCTCGGGCGTCAGGCGCCAGCTGAGCAGCCCGTCGATGTCCTTGTTGCGCACGCCTTCGCGACCGGCGGGGAGGGTGCCGGCCTGCTTGCCGGTGCGGTTGGATTCGTGGCCGGCGTTGATGTCCCAGTCGTCCGAGTCGGTCTTGGCGATGTTGCCGTAGACGCGGTAGCTGAGGTTTTCCGTGAGCGGCCCGTTGAGACCGAAGCTCATCCGTTCGCTGGCGCCTTCGGCCTTGTGTTGCGGGAAATTGCTGTAGACGCTGAGATTACCGTGGGTTTCCGCGCCGGCCTGCTTGGTGATGATGTTCACCACGCCGCCCGCCGCGCCGTTGCCGTAGCGCGCCGCCGCCGGGCCGCGGATCACTTCGATGCGCTCGACCTGGTCGGCCGGCACCCAGTTGGTGTCGCCGCGGCTGTCGCGCTCGCCGCGCCAGCCGTAGCGCACCGAGTTGCGCGAGCTGACCGGCTTGCCGTCGACCAGGATCAGGGTGTTCTCCGGGCCCATGCCGCGGATGTCGATCTGCCGGTTGTTGCCACGCTGGCCGCTGGAGCTGTTGCCGGTCAGGTTGACCCCCGGCATGGTCCGGATGATCTGCGACAGGTCGTTGCTCGGCGGTCGCTTGGCGATGTCCTCGGCGGTGATGATGGAAACCCCCGGCGCCTGCTTGGTTTCCTCCTGGGCGGTGGCGACCACGGTCTGCTCGCCCAGCTCGATGACGGAGCCGTCGCCCTGGCCGGCGGCGTGTACGGCGTTGGCGAGCAGGCAACTGGACAGCAGCAGGAAGGGAACGGCGGGAAGGGCGCGTGAGGACATCGGTGATCTCCGGGCAATGCAGCGAAATGCAAGAGATCACAAATGATATTGATTGTTATTTGAGAGTAAAGCGCATTAACTTTCTAAACACTTCGCCCTCAGGCGGCCGCCGGCAGCCACAGGTGCAGGCACAATCCGGGCTTGCCGTTGCTGGCCCAGAGCCGGCCGCCCTGTAGCTCGATGGCGCGCCGGGCGATCGCCAGGCCGAGGCCGAAACCTTCGCCGGCGCTATCGTCCAGGCGCTGGTAGGGGAGGAAGATGCGTTCCAACTGGTCTTCCGCCACGCCAGGGCCCTGGTCCTGCAGGCGCAGGTGCCAGAAGTCGCCCTCGCGCTCGCCGTCGAGGCTGACCGTGCCGTCCTCGGGCGAGTGACGGATGGCGTTGCGCAGGAGGTTTTCCATGGCCTGGGCCAGGCTGTCCAGGTGTACCTCGACGCGACAGTCGACGCCCAAGCGGCAGGGTAGCCGCGCCGGGTCCCAGCCGCTTTCGAAACAGGCGTCATCGCGCAGCGCTTCCCACACCGACAGCGCCAGCACCGGCTCGGTGGGCAGTTGCGGGCGCTCGGTGTCCATCCAGGCGAGGTCGAGGGTGTCTTCCAGCAGTCGTTGCATGTCGCCGATTTCGCGATCCAGGCGCTGGCGCAACTGTTCCGGCGGTAGCTCGCTGTCGTGGGCGATGCGCAGGCGAGCCAGCGGCGTGCGCAGTTCGTGGGACAGGGTGCGCAGCAGCAGGCGCTGCTGGGCGAGACTCAGGCGCAGGCGCTCGGCCATGTGCTCCAGGGCCTGGGCCAGCTCGCCCAGTTCGTCGCGGCGGGCCGCCAGCGGTGCGGCGAGGGGAGTGCTTTCCAGTTCGTCGGCGCGCAGGGCGTCGGCGCGATCGCGCAAGCGGTTCAGCGGCACCACCAGGTGGCGATAGAGCAGCAGGCCGAGCAGGGCGGCCAGCAGGGTCGGGACTATGCCGTGGGTGACCAGGTGGGTCCAGGGGGTCAGTCCGCCGGGCAGCAGGCGCTCCGGTAACTGGATTACCAGCCGGCCCTGCTCGGGATGTCCGGGGAACTCGATGCTGACGTACGGCAGTTCGTCCTGCAGGCGCCGGCTCATCGGCCAGTCGAGCTTGCGCATGAAGGTCAGGTGGCTCGACTCCTCGGCGCTTAGCGGCGTGCTGCCGAGGCTTTCCAGGTGCGGTCCGACCAGCGCCACCCAGGTATCTTCCTTCGCCGACAGTTCCTTGCGGAAGCGTTCGGCGCCCGCGGCACCCTCGCTGCGCCAGGCATCCTCCGCCTGCCGCGCGTAGTCCGCCAGGTAGCTGCGGTCGGCCGGGGCGAGGAAGTAGGTGCTGCGCTCCACCGACAGGCCCCAAGTGTAGATCAGCCAGGTCAGCAGCAGGCAGAAGCCGACCTGCAGCAGCGCCAGTTTCCATAACAGCGGGTGCCTGCGCATCAGGGGTGTTCCGTCTCCACCAGTAGGTAGCCCTGGCCGCGTACCGCCTGGATCTGCAGGTGACGGACGGCGACCGCGGCGAGTTTGCGCCGCAGGTTGCAGACGTGCACGTCGAGACCGCGGTCGAGGCGCGTGTAGCTGCGGTGCAGCACGCTCCGGTAGAGGAACGGCTTGCTCAGCGCCTCGCCAGCGTGTTCGCGGAGCGTCGCCAGGAGGCGGTACTCGGATGGCGTCAGCCCCGCCGGAAGGCCCTGGTGGAGCACATCCTGGGCCTGGTCGTCGAACACCAGCCGGGTATCCCGCCGCTGCGCCGACGGCAGGCGGTCCAGTCGTACGCGGCGCAGCAGGGCGTCGGTGCGGGCATCCAGCTCGGCCAGGCTGAACGGCTTCGGCAGGTAGTCGTCGGCGCCGCGGGTGAAGCCGCTGATGCGATCCTGTTCGGCGCCCAGGGCCGACATCAGCATCACCGGCGTGGCCTGCTCGCGGCGCAGCGACTCCAGCAGGGCCAGGCCGTCGAGGCCGGGTAGCATGATGTCCAGCAACACCAGGTCGAACGCTTCGCGCCCGGCGGCTTCCAGTCCGTGCGAGCCATCGCCGCAGACGGTTACGCGGAAGCCGCGCCGGCGGAAATGCGCGTCGAGATCCTCGCGTAGGCGCGGGTCGTCTTCGACCAGCAGCAGGCGGGGAGATGGGATTGAGATATGAGAATGATTCACGTTCGTGAATATCTCATTTTTGCCGGGTATCGGGCAATGGGCCAATGCGCCGCAGCGTGCTCGGAGCGGAAATACTTTTCGACAAAGCCGTCGTTGCTTCGGCTTTGGTTCTGGCTTAGGGTCGGCGGGTCCGCAGGAGGCGGGCAGGAGTGTCGTGGCTATTGGCCAGCCTTTCGCGACGGCACTGGGTTGTACGATCATCTGGCGCGCTGCTGGCGCGTTGTTCGGGCCGCCCGCCGCAGGTGACTATCAAGGAAGATTCCCCATGCTGTTCTCCCAACACACCCGCCTGGTACACGTGGACTCCCCGCTGGGACCCGAGGTCCTGCAACTGCAACGGCTGGAGGGTCGCGAAGAGCTGGGCCGGCTGTTCAGCCACGAGCTCGAACTGGTCTCGAGCAATCCCGCCTTGCCTCTGGATGCCCTGTTGGGCAAGCCGATGAGCCTCGCGCTGGAACTCCCCGGCGGCAGCCGGCGGTATTTCCACGGCATCGTCGCGCGCTGTAGCCAGGGCGCCGGCGCCGGCCAGTTCGCCAGCTACCAGGTCACCCTGCGGCCCTGGCTGTGGCTGCTGACGCGCACCTCCGACTGCCGCATCTTCCAGAACCAGAAGGTCCCGGACATCATCAAGCAGGTGTTCCGCGACCTTGGCTTCTCCGACTTCGAGGACGCCCTGAGCCGCTCCTACCGCGAGTGGGAATACTGTGTGCAATACCGCGAGACCAGCTTCGATTTCGTCAGCCGGCTGATGGAGCAGGAAGGCATTTACTACTGGTTCCGCCACGAAAAGAAGCGCCACATCCTGGTGCTCTCCGATGCCTACGGCGCGCACCACAGCCCGGCCGGCTACACCAGCGTGCCCTATTACCCGCCGAGCCTCGGCCACCGCGAGCGCGACCACTTCTTCGACTGGCACATGGCGCGCGAGGTCCAGCCCGGCTCGCTGAGCCTCAACGACTACGACTTCCAGCGTCCCGGCACCCGCCTGGAAGTGCGCTCCAATGTCGGGCGCGCCCATGCCGCGGCCGACTACCCGCTCTACGACTACCCTGGCGAGTATGTGCAGAGTCAGGACGGCGAACACTATGCACGGACCCGCATCGAGGCGATCCAGACCCAGTACGAGCGAGTTCGCCTGCGGGGATGCGCCAGGGGTATTGGGGCGGGCCATCTGTTCCACCTGAGCAACTACCCGCGCCTGGACCAGAACCGCGAATACCTGGTGGTTGGCGCCGAGTACCGGGTAGTCCAGGAACTCTACGAGACCGGTAATGGCGGGGGCGGCGCGCAGTTCGAGAGCGAGCTGGACTGTATCGACGCCGGCCAGGCTTTCCGCCCCTTGCCGTCGACCCCGGTGCCGGTGGTGCGTGGCCCGCAGACCGCGGTGGTGGTCGGGCCCAAGGGCGAGGAGATCTGGACCGACCAGTATGGCCGGGTCAAGGTGCATTTCCACTGGGACCGCCACGACCAGTCCAACGAGAACAGCTCCTGCTGGATGCGCGTCTCGCAGGCCTGGGCCGGGAAGAACTGGGGCTCGATCCAGATCCCGCGGATCGGCCAGGAAGTGATCGTCAGCTTCCTCGAAGGCGACCCGGACCGGCCGATCATCACCGGGCGGGTCTACAACGCCGAGCAGACGGTGCCCTACGAGCTGCCGGCGAACGCCACCCAGAGCGGCACCAAGAGCCGTTCGAGCAAGGGCGGCACGCCGGCCAACTTCAACGAGATCCGCATGGAGGACAAGAAGGGCGCCGAGCAGTTGTTCATCCATGCCGAGAGGAACCAGGACATCGAGGTCGAGAACGACGAGAGCCACTGGGTCGGCCACGACCGGACCAAGACCATCGACCACGACGAGACGGTGCATGTGAAGCACGATCGCACCGAGACCGTGGACAACAACGAGACCATCACCGTGCATGCCAACCGCAGCAAGACGGTCGACCGCAACGAGACGGTCAGGATCGGCATGAACAAGACGGAAACCATCCTCATGGCCTCGTTGCAGAACGTCGGCATGGGGCGCATGGAAAACGTCGGGCTCGGCTACAGCCTGAACGTCGGCATGATGATGAACACCGTGGTCGGGCTGAACCAGAGCACCCAGGTGATGAAGAAGAAGACCTTGTCGGTGGGCGATAGCTACGAAGTGAGCGTGGGCGGCAGCGACGATGGCTCGAAGATCACCCTGGACGGCCGGAGCATCACCCTCGGCAGCCAGCGCATCGAGCTGACCGCCGACCGCGAGATCCTCTTGCGCTGCGGCCAGAGCACGATCCGCCTGACGCCGGGGGAGATCGAGATCCTCTCGCCCAATGTCGATATCAACTGTTGAGCGGCGGGCGGATGTCCTGTCGCGGCTTTTCCCAAGGAAGGATGGATAGATGAGCGGCCTACCGGTTTCCCATGTCGGCGAGAAAGTCTCGGGAGGGGTTATCTCCACCGGCTCGCCCACCGTGCACGTCGGCAGCAGCGCGGTCGGCCTGGCCGACCGGGTGTCCGCCTGCGTGCCGTTGGTGGGCAAGCCGGTCAACCCGATGCTCGGCAGCAAGCTGCTGCCGGAAGAGGTCGATTTCGCCCTGGCGGCGCCGGACACCTTCACCTTCGCCCGTGGCTACCTGTCGAGCAACCCCCGTATCGGCCGGCTCGGCCGGGGCTGGTGGCTGCCGGGCGAGAGCATGCACCTGGAACTGAGCGAAGACGCCTGCGTGCTGGTCGACGCCCAGGGCCGCCGGATCGGCTTTCCTGCGCTGGCTCCCGGCGCCCAGCATTATTCCGGCAGCGAGGAGCTGTGGCTGCGCCGCGGCGGTTCGAGCGGCGGCGAAGCGCAGGCCTGGCGCGGGCGCTGGGCGGCGGTGCCGGCCGAACTGCAGACGCAGGAGGGCTCCGTGCTGGTGCTGTCCGGCCACAGCTACCTGCATTTCCAGCGTTGCCCCGACGGTATCTGGCGCCTGCAGGCCAGCTTCGGCCGCGCCGGCTACCGCACCGAGTTCCGCTGGAGCGGACGTGGCCTGCTCACCGGCGTGCGCGACAGCGCCGGGCGCAGCTATGCGCTGGTCTACCAGCAAGCCTGCGAGCCGAGCGAGGGCGACGACGGCCTGCGTCTGTTCGGCGTGATCCTGGCCAGCCACGACGGACCGCCTCCGGACTACATCGATCCGCAGAGCCCGGGGCTCGACTGGCTGGTGCGCTACCAGTTCAGCGACAGCGGCGATCTGATCGCCGTGCGCGACCGTCTTGGCCAGGTGGTCCGGGTATTCGCCTGGCGCGAGCACATGCTGGTCGCCCACGGCGAACCGGGCGGGCTGGAGGTTCGCTACGAGTGGGATGTCCATGCTCCGCACGGGCGGGTCGTGAAGCAGATCGAGGCGGGCGGCCTGACCCGTACCTTCCGCTACCTGCGCGATGCCACCGAGGTCAGCGACAGCCTCGGCCGCGTCGAACGCTACGAGTTCGCCGGCGAGGGCGGGCAGCGGCGCTGGACCGCGCTGGTCAGGGCCGACGGCAGCCGTAGCGAGTTCGACTACGACCTGTTCGGCCGCCTGGTCGCCATGCGCGATCCGCTGGGACGGGAGACGCGGCGCCGGCGCGATGGCCAGGGGCGGATGCTCGAGGAGGAGTCGCCGGGCAAGGCGCGCTATCGCAAGCGCGTCGACGAAGAGACCGGGCTGCTGGTCGAGCTGGAGGACGCGATGCAGCGCCGCTGGACCTTCGAGCGCGACGAACGGGGCAATGCGACGACGGTGCGCGGCCCGGCCGGCAGCACCCGCTACGCCTACGAAGACCCGCGCCTGCCCGACCGGCCGACGCGAATCGTCGACCCGCGCGGCGGCGAGCGGCGCCTGGAGTGGAACCGCTTCGGCCTGTTGGCCGCGTTGACCGATTGTTCCGGCCAGGTCTGGCGTTACGACTACGACAACGAAGGACGTTTGGTCGCCAGCAGCGACCCGCTGGGACAACTGACCCGGCGCCGCTACGACCCGCTGGGGCAACTGATCGGCCTGGAATTGGCCGACGGCAGCGCCCTGAGCTATGAATACGACGCCCTTGGGCGGCAGATCCGTATCGCCGATGCCGAGGGGCACGCCACGCTGTTTTCCTGGGGGCACGGCGATCTGCTGGCGCGGGTTTCCGACGCCGGCGGCGGCGAATTGTCCTACCTGCACGACGAAGCCGGCAGGCTGGTCGCCCTGACCAACGAGAACGGCGTCCAGGCGCAGTTCCGCTACGACCTGCTGGACCGTCTGGTGGAAGAGACCGGCTTCGACGGTCGTCGCCAACGCTATCGCTACAACGCCGCTGACGAACTGATCGCCCGCGAGGATGCCGACGGTCGCGAGACCACCTATGCCTACGACCGCGACGGCCGCCTGGCGAGCATCCGGGTTCCCGCCACCGAGCACGCACCGGCCCTGGTCGAGCGTTACCGCTGGTTGGCCGACGGCCGCCTGGCCAGCGCCGGCGGGGCGGATTGCGAGGTGCGCTACACGTACGACGAGGTCGGTAACCTGCGCCTGGAAAGCCAGGTACATGCCGACGGTTGGGTCTACAGCGTCGAGCACAGCCACGACGCGCTAGGCGTGCGCCAGACCAGCCGCTACGGCGACGCGCCGCCGGTCGCCTGGCTGACCTATGGCCCGGGTCATCTGCACGGCGCGCTGGTCGGTGCGGTCGAGCTGGCCTTCGAGCGCGATGCCCTGCACCGCGAGGTGCGTCGCGACGCCCGCCGCGACGGGCAGGATGACGCGTTGTTCACCCAGGAGCGCCAGCACGCGCCGCTGGGACGCCTGCAGCGCAGCCGCCTGCGTCTGGCCGGCGGTTTCGACTGGCAGCGCGGCTATCGCTACGACGGACTTGGACAACTGGTCGGCATCGACGACAACCAGTATCCGTCGGTGCGCTACGAATACGACCTCGGCGGTCGCCTGCTGGCCAGCCGGCGCGCTGGCGCGGCGGCCAGCACCTACCGCTACGACGCCGCCGGCAACCGCCTGGAGGGCGTCGGCGAGTACGCGCGCGAGGACGCTCGCCAGGCATTCGCCGAGAACGAACTGTACCGCTCCGGTTTCAGTCGCTCCGAGACGCGCGCGAGCCAGGCCGGCGAAGGCCCGGCGCGCTGGGCCGGCAACCGCGTGGAGAGGATCGCCGGCAACCGCTATCGCTTCGATGCGCTGGGCAACCTGGTCGAGCGTATCGGCGCCGACGGCGAGCGCCTGCGCCTGGCCTACGACGGCGCGCAGCGCCTGGTCCATCTGACGCGCGATTACGCCGACGGCACGCGGCTGGAGGCGCGCTACCGCTACGACGCGCTGTCGCGACGGATCGCCAAGGTGGTGCTGCGCGACGGTGTCGAGCAGCAGGTGCGCTTCGGCTGGGACGGCGATCGCCAATGCGCCGAAGCCTTTGCGCGGGAACTGCGCACCACCGTTCACGAACCGGGCGGTTTCGTCCCGTTGCTGCGCCTGGAGCAGGCCTGCGAGCCCGATCCCCCGGAGCTGCTGCAACTGCGCCAGGCGTTCGCCGCCGAAGGCCAGCCGCTGCCGGCGCAATGCGTGCCGGCGCTGGGCGAGGCGCGGATCGCTTTCTTCCACACCGATCACCTCGGTACCCCCCTGCAGCTGAGCGACGAACGTGGCCAACTGCGTTGGCAGGGCGTTCCGGACGACTGGCGGGCGGTAGCGCCGGAACGACAGCCGGGTGCGCAGCCGATCCGCTTCCAGGGGCAGTACCACGATGAGGAAAGCGGCCTCTACTACAACCGCTACCGTTACTACCTGCCGGAAGCCGGGCGCTATGCCAGCCAGGACCCGCTCGGCCTGGGCGGTGGCCCCAACCCCTATGCCTACGCGCTGAACGCGCCCACGCTGGCCTACGATCCCACCGGCCTGATCATCCCGCTGGTGGTGATCGGCGCCTTCGCCGCCCGCGCCGCGATCGGAGCGGCGCTGGGCGCCGGCATCGAGCTGGGGATGCAAACCGGCAAGCAGGTGCTGGGGCAGATGAAGGACAACTGGGACAGCGATCGCGACCTCACCGATATCAAGTGGAAGTGCATCGACATCAACTGGAAACACGTCGGCGCCTCGGCGGCCATCGGCACCGTGGCGCCGGGCATGCTCAGCACCGGCAAGACCGTGGTGCAGTCCGCCAAGGCGATCAGGACCCTTTCCGGACAGGCGGCCAACACCGCCAACCGCGCGGCCAAGCTGGCCGCGCGCAAGGCCGCCCATGCCGATACCATCAAGAAGGCCGTGGCCACCCAGGCCGCCTGGCAGACGGGCAAGCAGATCGTCAAATGCCCGCTGAAGGACGAAGAAGAGGAGTGCCCGCCGCAATGATCAAGCATTACCTGCTGATGACCCTCGTCTGCATACCGCTGGCGTTGCTCTATGTCTGCCTGGAATGGTTCTTCGGCAACACCTGGGTGACCGTCGGGGTGTTCTTCGGCGTGCTCGTCGTGCTGCGCCTCGGGCTCTACCTCTACCGCCGCTCGAAGGGCATCAGGGACGGCTACCTGGACGAGTGAGGCCGACCCGGCATCGCGGAGCATCGACCCATGCAGGGCCTCTTCGTCAATGGCTCCGCCAGTCTTACGCCGCCGATGCTGTCGCGCAGGCGCTGCTGGCGGCGTTCGCCTGGTAACCTGGCGACCTGCCTGTCTTCTTTGCCAAGGTCCGAGGAGCCGACCATGCACGACCTGCCTACCTACGACGATGTGATCGCCGCCGCCGCGCGGATCGCCGGGCATGCCAACCGCACGCCGGTGATGTCCTCGCGTACCCTCGACGAAGAACTCGGCGCGGAAGTCTTCTTCAAATGCGAAAACCTGCAGCGCATGGAAGCGTTCAAATTCCGCGGCGCCTTCAACGCGCTGTCGCGGTTTTCCGCCGAGCAGCGTGCCGCCGGGGTGGTGGCGTTCTCCTCCGGCAACCACGCCCAGGCCATCGCCCTCTCGGCGCGCTTGCTGGGGATCCCGGCGACCATCGTGATGCCGGCCGACGCGCCGGCGGTGAAGATCGAGGCGACCCGTGGCTACGGCGGGCAGGTAGTGCTCTATGACCGCTATACGGAAGATCGCGAGCAGATCGGCCGCGACCTGGCGCAGCGCCATGGCCTGACCCTGATCCCGCCCTACGATCACCCCGACGTGCTGGCCGGGCAGGGCACCGCGGCCAAGGAACTGTTCGAAGAAGTCGGTCCGCTGGACGCTTTCTTCGCGCCCCTCGGCGGCGGCGGCTTGCTCTCCGGCTGCGCCCTGGCGATCCGCGCGCTGGCGCCGGCCTGCCGGATCTACGGGGTGGAGCCGGAGGCCGGCAACGATGGCCAGCGTTCGCTGCGCAGCGGCGCCATCGTGCATATCGATACGCCGCAGACCCTCGCCGATGGCGCCCAGACCCAGCATTTGGGCAATCTCACCTTCCCGCTGATCCAGCGCAACGTCGATGACATCCTCACCGCCAGCGACGCCGAACTGGTGGATGGCATGCGCTTCCTCGCCGCGCGGATGAAGCTGCTGGTCGAGCCCACCGGTTGCCTCGGCCTGGCCGCCGCCCGCCAGCGCAAGGACGAATTGCGCGGCAAGCGGGTCGGGATCCTGCTCAGCGGCGGTAACGTCGACCTGGCGCGTTTCTGCGCCTTGCTCGGCGGCTAGCCGGCCGCTAGAGGCCGAGTCCTTCGCTGGCTGCCCAGCGCGCCATCAGGCGGTTCGACGGCAGGCTTTCGTCGAGCAGCTTGCGCGCGCTTTCCACCCCCGCGACCGGCAGGCCCTGCGGGTCGAGCAGGCCGATCTGCACCAGCACGCCGGCCTGGTCCCAATAGATGTGCTCGTGGTAAAGGCGGTCGCCGCGAAAGCGCACCACGCCGAGCATGGGGATTTCCACGAAGCGCCCGGTGGGTGGGACGCCGGGCAGCAGCCAGTCGATCTCGCAGCTGTGGGTGAAGCGCATGACGAACTCGTCGACCACCTGCAGCGCCCCCACCGTCCGCGAAATCGGCGTGAGGGTCATGTCCGGCGGGTTGCCGTGGATGAAGTGATGGCGGTAGAAGCGGCTCAGTTCGCGCTGGCCGACGCCGCCGGTGAGGGTCGGGACATGGTTGACGTAGGGCTCGGCGACCATGGTCGCCATGGTCGCGGCGACGTCGCGGGTGTCGAACTCGTGGCGCACATGCTCGTCCCACAGCGCGGAGAGGTCGAAGTTCGGCCCGATCTCCCGCTTCAGGGCGGCGATGCTGCGTTCGTGAGCCATCAGGTAGGCCGGTTTGTCGAAGTGCATGCCGCCGACGCGGGCGAAGGCGTGATCGACGCCGGGGTAGAGGTACAACTCGGTCTTGGGCAGGTTGCACAGGCAGGGCAGGATCGCGTCGCGGGCCTGCTGCGGGCAGTAGGCGTCCTGTTCGGCGAAATGCAGCACCAGCCGGCCCTTGATCTGTTTCGCCTCGTCGAGCAGCGCCTCGATGCCCATGCCGTAGTAGCCCACCGAGCAGGAGACGTCGGTGCGCGTCGCGGCGAGGTAGGCCAGCTTGCCGCCCATGCAGAAGCCGACGAAGCCGATCCCGGCGTGGACCACCTCCTCGCGTTGGCGCAGGTGCTCGATACAGGCGGTGATGTCGTCCACCGCGGCGTCCAGGTCGATGCGCTGGAACAGCTCGATGGCCTTGGCGAAGGCCGCTTCGTCGTAGCCCAGGTCGACCCCCGGCTGCAGCCGCCAGAACAGGTCGGGGACCAGGGCCACGTAGCCCTCTTCGGCGTACAGGTCGGCCACCGCGCGCATGTTCGCGTTGACGCCGAAGATTTCCTGACCGATCACCACGCCCGGCCCCTTGCCGCTGGCGGGGAGCGCGAGATACGCGTCGAACCGGCCGCTGCCGTCGGACGCGGCGATGCTGACGTACTGTCCCATGCCTGGATTCCTCATCGGGTTGTTGTTGGAGTGGGAAAACGGGAAAGCGAAGCGAACCAGCCTAGTAGGAACCGGCCGGCGGGTCATTGGCTATCCGCATGCTGGCGGAGGGTATCCGGATTGTCCGGGAGCGAGGGGCGGGAGGCAGCGCGCTCCTCGGCGAGCCGCTCGCGGATACCGCTCAGGCCCGCTGGCGCTGCCAGGGCGGGCCAGCGGCGAACCGCGCTTCCACCCATTGGCGGAACGCGCTGGCCGCTGCCGTGGCGTAGCGCGCCGAGGGGCGCACCAGGTAGACGCCGGCGTCGGCGTCCAGTTGCCACTCCGGCAGCACCCGTACCAGCCTGC
This sequence comes from Pseudomonas sp. 20-5, assembly GCF_056782835.1. Taxonomy (NCBI): domain Bacteria; kingdom Pseudomonadati; phylum Pseudomonadota; class Gammaproteobacteria; order Pseudomonadales; family Pseudomonadaceae; genus Pseudomonas; species Pseudomonas sp. 20-5. The sequence goes on from NZ_CM165584.1 coordinate 2,492,139, forward strand.
CGGCTTCGAGGTCGCGGCTCATCAGCCACTCGCCGGCGGCGAAGATACCCAGGCCCTGGCGTGCGGCGCAGAGCAGGGCCTCGTTGTCGTTGCTGACCATCGAGCCGCGTACCCGCACGGGCTGCTGTTCGTCCTGGCGGGTCAGCTTCCATTCCGGGTACGAGTGCAGTCCGCTGAAGCCGAGGCAATTATGTGCCGCCAGGTCGGCCGGGATACGCGGTACCCCATGCCGCTTCAGGTAGTCGGGAGCGGCGCCGAGGATGCGCCGATGGGCGCACAGCCGCCTGGCCACCAGGCGGCTGTCGGCCAGTTCGCCGACCCGGATCGCGAGGTCGAAGCCTTCCGCGATGATGTCGACGAAGCGCTCCGAATAGTCGGTTTCCAGCACCACCTGCGGATGCGCCAGGGCGAACTCCGCCAGCAGCGGACCGAGCCAGAGCCGGCCCATCGCCGACGGCAGGGCGATGCGCAGGCGTCCGCGCAGTTGCGCGGCGCCCAGGCTGGCTTCGTGCTCGGCCTCGTCGAGCAGGTCGACGGCCTGGCGGAAGCGGCTCGCCAGGCGCTCGCCTTCATCGGTGAAGCGCAGTTGCCGGGTGGTGCGTTCGACCAGGCGGATGCCGAGGCGACGCTCCAGTGCGCCGAGCCGCTTCGAGAGCACCGAGGGATGGCGTTGCAGGGCGCGGCCGGCGGCGGCGAACGAACCGTGCTCGGCCAGGGCCAGGAGCGTGGCGACTTCATCGGCCTGCCGGCTGTCGAACGGTTGCATGCATGCGCCTCTTGCGGGTGGGTCAGGGCAAGAGTACCAGCGCGCCTTGCGAGCGTCCCTCCAGCAGATCGGTATGCGCCACGGCCGCCTCGGCCAGCGGGTAGCGCCGCCAGACCCGGGGCTGGATGACACCGTCTGCATGGGCGCGCAGCACAGCCTGCGCGCGTAGCCGGTATTCCTCCGGGTTGGCGGTGTGGGCGGCGAGCGAGGGACGGGTGAGGAACAGCGAACCCTTGGCGTTGAGGGTGGCGACTTCGACGGCTGGCGGCACGCCGGAGGTAGCGCCGAAGGACACCAGCAGGCCGCGCGGACGCAAGCTGTTCAGGGATGCCTCGAAGGTAGCGCGACCGATGGGGTCGTAGACCACATCGACCTTGCGCCCGGCGGTCAGCTCGGCGACCTGGGCGGCGAGACTGGCCGCGTCGAACACCAGCACCTCGTCGCAGCCGGCAGCCCTGGCCCGCTCGACGCTTTCCGCCTTCGACACCACGCCGATCACCCAGGCGCCCAGGTGCCGGGCCCAGGCCGCCATCAACTGGCCGACGGCGCCCGCCGCGCCGTACAGCAGGATGCGTGTGCCGGGCCCGACGGGGTAGGTGGCGTGCAGCAGGTAGTGCGCGGTGATGCCCTTGAACAGCAGCGCCGCCGCGTCCTCGAAAGCGAGTGTGTCGGGCAGCTTCAGCAAGCGCTCGGCGGGGTAGAGCCGGGCGCTGGCATAGGCGCCCAGCGGGCCGGTGGCATAGGCGACGCGGTCGCCCGGCGCCAGTCCGGAGACTCCCGGACCCAGCGCGGCGACCACTCCGGCGCCTTCCAGGCCGAGGCCGGACGGCAGCGGAATCGGTACCGCTCCCGAGCGCTGGCCGAGGTCCAGCGGATTGACGCCGATGGCGGCCTGCTCCAGCCAGACCTCGCCGGGGCCCGGTTGCTGCGCCTGGACTTGCTCCAGGCGCAGGACCTCGGGGCCTCCGTTTGCGTTGAGGGTGATGCGACTGGGCATGGCGGTCTCCTTGGCTGCGTTCGTCGTTCCGGCAGTCTAATGAAGCATCCGGGGATGACCAGGTAGGTTCTTTGCAGTTGATTGCTGCACCGCATGCAGTAGTGAGACGGTGCTCCAAGGTGACCGAAAGTCGTGTTTCCGTATCGACAGGATTCGCCTAGTGTAAGGCGGCAGCCTGGACGGCCATGGTCCCTGTGGTCGCCGGGATCATTTCGGGAGAGTCCCATGACGGCACCTTTCAAGGATCATTTCTCCACGGGTTCGGCGAACTACGCCGCACATCGTCCGACCTACCCGGCGCGGTTGGTCGACGAGCTGGCCGCGCTCTGCCCCGGCACCCGCCTGGCCCTGGACTGCGGCTGCGGCACCGGACAGCTCACGGTGCTGTTGGCCGAGCGTTTCGAACGGGTGGTCGGTACCGACGCCAGCGCCGCGCAGATCGACAAGGCGCAGGCTCGCGAGTGGGTCGAGTATCGCGTGGCCCTGGCCGAGGACAGCGGACTGGCGGCGGCCAGCGCCGACCTGGTGACGGTCGCCCAGGCCGCCCACTGGCTGGACCTGCCGCGCTTCTACGAGGAAGTCCGGCGTGTGGCCCGCGCGGACGCCATCCTGGCCCTGGTTACCTATGGCGTATTGCATGTCGACGGACCCATGGAACCGCTGGTCCAGCACTTCTACCACCAGGTCGTCGGCCCCTACTGGCCTGCCGAGCGGCGCCACGTGGAGGAGGGCTACCGCAGTCTGCCGTTCCCCTTCGAGGAGCGTCGCCTGCCGGACCTGGCCATCGAGGTGGCCTGGACCCTGGACGAACTGCTGGGCTATGTCGGTACCTGGTCGGCGGTGAAGGAGGCCGGCAAGGCCCTTGGCCAGGATCCGGGCGCCGCGTTCGTCGATGAGCTGCGCGAAGCCTGGGGCGACCCGCAGACGCGCTATCGGGTCAGTTGGCCGCTGACGGTGCGCGCCGGGGTGATCCGCTGAGCCATCGGACGCAATCCGAAACTCAACCATGACGGCGGGGAGAGCGCCGATCGCGTCCGCCTGCCGTCTACGCAGGTCGCTGCAACCCCCTGGCAGCCGCGGCGTCGCTTGAGCGCGGGTAGGGGGCAGGTGGTGCGCCGAGTCGTATTCGTCGAACTCGCCATGCCGCCCCAGGCCGGGTCGGCGTGCAGGTTGCCAGTCCCTGGCGTACGGGGCGCTCAGTGCGTGCTTTCGTTTCACTGAGCGAGGTTTTCCAGCGCTATGAAGAAATCGCCCCGATTGCAGGATGAGTCTTGCTTTCGTCCCGGTTTCACTGCCGCTGGCTGCTGAATCGAGGGTGCACTCCGCGCAGTCCGGCCCCTCACCTTGAGAGCCGTTGCCATTGTCGGGGTTACCCACGTGCTTTCCAGCAGGTACGGAGCCGATGGGAGATCGAGTTGGCGAGAGTGCCGGCTTGCTCCGGCCTTCTGAAGACTCTTCTTGAATCAGAAAAACCTTACGCCAGAAGTAGTGGGGGCTGATGGCCCCGCTCGTTTCGATCCTTCATGGTTAGCGGGTTCTGTTCTTCTTCGCCGTGGAGAGTTTTTCTGTGAGTGGTTCCCTCTTGGTACCGGCCAGTCTCGCCAGTCGCATCAGGCTCCTGCTGGTCATGACCCGGCGCGAGGTCGAACTGCGTTATCGCGACGCCATGTTGGGCCGCATCTGGATCATCGTCTCGCCGTTCCTGCTCTTGCTGATCTATACGTTTGTCTTCGGCTTCGTGCTGAAGTCGCGCTGGGGTGGAAGCCAGAGCACGCTCTCCTTCGCCTTGACCCTGTTTTCCGGACTCCTGCTGAACGGGATCCTCGCTGAAAGCCTGTCCAGGGCCCCGACTATCATCCAGGCCAACGCCAACTACGTGAAGAAGCTGGTTTTTCCCCTGGAGATACTCCCCCTCACACCGCTGCTGGCCGCTTTCTTCAACGCCATGCTCGGCTACCTGGTGCTCTGTATCTTTCTTCTCTTCAGCGGCGTCGAGCCAGGCTGGCAACTGGTTCTGCTACCGCTTGCCCTGCTCCCCTTCCTGCTCTGCGTGACGGGGCTGGCGTGGTTCCTCGCGGGGCTCGGGGTCTATGTTCGCGACATAGGGCAGTTCGTCCAGTTTCTCCTGGTGCTTCTGCTATTCATCAGCCCGGTGTTCTATCCGCTGTCTTCCTTGCCACCGGTAATGCAGCCCTACCTGTACCTCAATCCGCTGACGATCCCGGTGGAAATGGTCAGGGCGATCCTTTTCGATGCTCCCTATCCGACCCTTGGGGTCTTCAGCGTTTATTGCGTTGCGTCTCTGCTGGTCTGTTCATCGGGCTTCCTCTGGTTCCGTCGGGTTCAGGAAGGTTTTGCAGATGTCCTCTGAGGCCGTTTCCCCGGGCCCGCAGATGACGGCCGAGTGGATACCGCTGGGGCAGCGTTTGCTCGAACGCGGGTTGGTGAGCGGCCAGGAACTCGAGCGGGCGCTCGACCTGCAACGCCGGCTTGGCGGCCGCCTGGGAGGTATTCTCGTGCGTTCCGGAGCCATCTCGGAAAATACCCTCATGCAGGTGCTGGCGGAGCAACTGCGGTTGCCGCTGGTGGGGGACGACCTGCGGAAGCCGAGCGAAGAGTCCATCGCCGCATTCCTGCTCAGTACCCCGATCAATACCGACTGGTTCGTCGAAGAGCAACTGGTGGTCTGGGAGGAGGGCGAGCAACTGCTGTTCGCGGCGCGTGATCCGTTATCTCCTTCGATACGCGAAACCCTGGGCTATTTCTATCCGGAGCGCTCGATTCAAGCAGTGCTGTGCCGCTCCCAGGATCTGGACGGCTGGTTGGAGCACTCCCTGGACCTGGCCCGGCAAGGTGCGGATCGGCACGCCTACGGCAGCGAAGACATCCGCTACCTGCGGGAGTTGGCGGAGGAGGCGCCGGTAGTCGAACTCGTCAACAACGTGATGAGCCAGGCCATGGAAAAGCGTTCTTCGGATATTCACATCGAACCCCGGGAGTTCGACTTCCGTATCCGCTTCCGCGTCGACGGCGTCCTGCACGACCAACTGAGCCTTCCCCGCGAGCGATTCGCGGCGGTCGTCTCGCGGATCAAGCTGATCTCCGCCATCGACATCGCGGAGCGACGGTTGCCGCAGGATGGACGCATGAGCATCCGGGTCAGCGGTACGGAGCTCGACGTGCGGGTCTCCACCTTGCCAGGGGTGCATGGCGAATCGGTGGTCATGCGCCTGTTGCCGAAGGAGCGCGAGGGGTTGCGCCTGGACCGGCTCGGGATGCTCCCGGACCACTTGCGGAGGATGCGTGCATGGGTAGCGGAACCCCACGGCATCATCCTGGTGACCGGCCCCACCGGATCGGGCAAGTCCACCACGCTCTATGGCGCGCTGGAGGAAATCAATGATGGCGTGCGCAAGCTCATCAGCGTGGAAGATCCCGTGGAATACCAGGTGCCCAATATCACCCAGGTCCAGGTCCATGCCGACATCGGCCTGACCTTCGCTGCCGCCTTGCGCTCGATCCTGCGGCAGGATCCCGATGTGATCATGATCGGGGAGATACGCGACCTGGAGACGGCGGAGATCGCCGTACAGTCCTCGCTCACCGGTCACCTGGTGCTTTCGACCCTGCATACCAACGATGCGGTGAGCGCCTTCACGCGTTTGATCGACATGGGCGTGGAACCCTTCCTGGTGGCTTCGCCGGTGCGCGGTGTCCAGGCCCAGCGACTGGTGCGCAGGTTGTGCGCCCACTGCGCGGAACCTTGCGAGCCAACCCTTGCTGCGGCCGATCTGGCAGCGACCCAGGCGGCCACCGCGCGGCTGTTCCCGGGGCAGGCAGCGCAATGGCGCGTGGCGCGAGGCTGCGGCCGCTGCGAAGGTACCGGCTACAGCGGCCGTGTGGGCATCTACGAACTCGTCGATCTGTCTTCCGAGATGCGCGACCTGATCGTGCAGAGAGCTTCCCTCGAACAGATGCATCGGCTTGCCGCCAGCCAGGGACAGCGCAATCTGCGTGAAGATGGCTTGATCAAGGCCTGGTTGGGTATGACCAGTCTTGACGAGGTGCATCGCGTGACCAGCGGCTAAGCCCATGAATTTCATCTACCAGGCCGTCGATCGCAAGGGCAGGCGCGTTCGTGGTGAACTCTGCCTCCCCACGCGCCAGGATGCGCTGCGGCAGTTGCAGCGCCAGGGGCTCACCCCGCTCAGCCTGGAGGTGAAACGCCGCAACCTGGGCTCGCGACGTCGGCTCAAGGCCGAGGAATTGAACATGGCCATCCACGAACTGGCCACCATGCTCGCGGCGGGAGTGAGCATGGCCGACGCGGTGGAGGCTCAGGAGCGAGGCGCGCGCCACCCGAAGTTGATTACCGCCCTGCAGGCGATGGCCAATGGTCTGCGCCAGGGGCAATCCTTTCCCGTGGTGCTGGAGAGCGCCGGCCTCGACTTGCCGCGCTATGTATATCAACTGGTGGCGGCCGGCGAGATGACCGGAAACCTCGCAGGAGCCCTGAGGGACTGTGCCACGCAGATGGAATACGAACGGCGAACCCGCGCCGAGTTGCAAGGGGCGCTGATCTACCCTGCGATTCTGGTGCTCAGCGGGGTGCTCGCCGTGGCGACCCTGTTCGTCTTCGTCGTTCCGAAATTCGCCAATCTCCTGAACGAGACTGCCCAGCTCCCGTGGCTTGCCTGGGCAGTGCTGAGCATCGGGGTATGGAGCAACGAGAGTTCCGGCTTGCTGGCGTTCGCCGTCCTGCTGCTTGCTGGCGGCATCGCCGTGGCGCTGCGCAATCCGGCGCTCCGCGCCCATGCGCTCGACCAGTTGGTGCGCCTGCCCGTAGTCGGGGAATGGTTGATGCAGGCGGAAATAGCGCAATGGTCGAAGGTGCTTGGAACCCTGCTGGGAAATCGTGTGCCGCTGGTGGAGGCCCTGCTGCTTTCCGCCGCTGGCGTCCGCATTGCCCGGCAGCGCCGGACCCTGGAGCGAGTCACCCAGGATGTGCGGGCCGGCATCGCCTTGTCGGCAGCGTTGGAGGAGCGCCAGGCGGTCACGTCCATCGGTTCGAGCCTGGTGCGGGTTGGAGAGGCCTCCGGGCAGCTCGCGGAGATGCTGCAGAGCCTGGCGACGCTCTATGGAGAGGCCGGGCAGGCGCGAATGAAAAAGGCCCTGGTACTGATCGAGCCTTTGGCGATCCTGCTGATCGGCTCTGTGTTCGGCCTGATCATTACCGGCGTGGTACTGGCGATTACCAGCGCCAACGACATGGTGCTTTGAATGCCGGGTATCGATGCCGCGGCTGGTTGGATGAGACGTGAAGTGGAAACCGTATGAACAGAGCTGCACAACAGGGCTTCACCCTGCTCGAGATGATTGTGGTGTTGGTGATTATCGGCATGCTGATGGGGCTCGTCGGGCCGCGACTGTTCAATCAGGCCGACAAGGCGAAGGCGCAGACGGCGGATACCCAGGTGAAGATGCTCAAGGGCGCGTTGCTCACCATGCGCCTGGACATCGGCCGGCTGCCGACCGAAGAAGAAGGCCTGGCGCTACTCAACACGCCGCCTTCCGATGAACGTCTCGGGGCCTTCTGGCACGGGCCCTACCTCGAGGGCGGCGTACCGCTGGACCCCTGGAACCGGCCTTACCTGTACAGCGACAGGCCGAGTGCCGAACAACCCTTCACTCTCTACAGCCAGGGCGCGGATGGGCAGCCCGGTGGGAAAGGCCTGGATGCCGATGTCGGTTACGCGCCCAAACGTTGACCAGGCCGCGTTCACCTTGCTCGAACTGCTGGTGGTGCTGGTGATCGTCGGGGCCATTGCTGCGGTGGCGTTGCCCGGCCTGGTGAGGATGCAGGAGACCTGGGCGCGCAGGACCGCGCTGGACGATCTGTTCAATCAATTGCAGACCTTGGGCTATCGCGTGCGCAGCGATGGGCGGGAGCTGCTCATTGGTGAGAGCGGGGCGGTTCCCGAGCAGTTGCTGCGACTGCCCGATGGCTGGACGGTTACTGCTCGGCCGCCGATACGTTACATGGCAAACGGAGTTTGCCTGGGCGGAAAGTTGCAGGTCCATCATGGGCGCGCGACACATACGCTGCTGCTTCAGCCACCCCTCTGCGCGCCCGGGACGATCCGCTGATGCCGGCGCGGCAGGAAGGCTTCACGCTCCTGGAGGCGGTGGTTGCGCTGACGCTCCTGGCAGTGGTCGGCGGTGCGCTATTCGCCTGGCTCAACAGTGCCTTTCGGAGCATGCAGCGGGTCGAGGCGGCCGAGCTGCGCATCGAGACGGCCCGGGTGGCGATGGCCTATCTGGAGCGCATGAACCCTGCGCTCGAACCCGCAGGCAGGGCCCGGCTGGGGCATTACCGGCTGGAGTGGCGAAGTTCGCCGCTGTCCGCGTCGAAAGCGGCGGTGGGCCGCCATAGCGGCAGTCCGGGCATCTACGACGTGACCTTGTTCAGGGTCGTCGCCAGCATCCGGGCCGGCGATGGAACGCCGCAGACGCTGCAACTGGAGCTTCCCGGGTACGTGGTCATCCCAGCGCGACTGGGTGATGGACCATGATCCGCTCGCGACGAAAACAGGGTGCATTCACCCTGCTCGAGATGATCGTGGTGCTGCTGGTCGTTTCCTTCATCGGCACGTTGCTCATGCAAGGGTTGAGCTATGCCAGCAAGGCCAACCAGTCCTTGCACCAGAGCCTGGGGCGCGGACAGGTCCGGGCGCTGACCTTCGATTGGTTCCGTGATGCGGTGGAGAACCTAGTCGCTCCCGAGGCTGGCGAGGTCCGCTGGCGTCTGCGAGGGGACGAACTCAGTTTCGAGGCCATGTCTGCCGCGGCCCTGGATCGCCGTGCGGGCATCCCGACGCCCTTGGCCTTCCGGCTTGAGCGGCGGGCAGGAGAGGACCGGACCGAGTTGATCTATGTGCGAAGGCTGGAGGACAGTCGCTGGCCCCTCCTGCATCTGCGCGGCGAAGCTCGCTTCCGCTATCTGGACGGTCACGGCCAGTGGCACCGGGACTGGCCGCCGAGCGCGCAACTGGCCGATACCCTTCCCGAGGCGATGGCACTGGCGGCTCCCGAGGAGCGCCTGTTTGTCCTTGTCGCGGTCGTACTGCCCAGAGCGAGGCCCGCCGAACATGATTTCTGATGGCGCACGCCGACATGCGGCGTCTGCCCGCTCGTCTGGCTTCGTTCTGGTCGGAGTGGTCTGGTTCCTGGCCATCATGACCCTGCTGGCCAGTGCCGCTGTACTCTGGGTCGGGCGCTCGCTGGATGCCACGGAAAACCGGCGCAAGGTGCTGCTTCGTGAGCTGGAGGAGCATGCCTTGCTGGCGCGGGTCCAATGGCTGGTGGCTACCCAGCGCTATACCGTCGCGGGCCTGAGCGTACCGGGAAATGCTGGCGCCGCGCCGAGCAAGGTGGACATGGACACTTCGATCCTGCCCATTGGCGGGGAGCTGCCTCTGGATGGCCGGGAGTTCTGCATGGCCAATGGCTGGTGCGTTGCGCTGCTCGATCGCTCTGCGCGCCTCAGTCTTTCCGGCATCGATCCGCGGGTACTGTCCAGGCTGCTGGCGGGGTTGGGGGTTCCCGCCGAGCAGGTGCAGGTCATGGTCGCCCAATGGTTCAGCTATCTCTATCCCGGCGCCGCTCCACGACTGGGTAGTGCCGCGCAAGCCAGCGACAGGTCCTCTCCGGGCCAGGCCCGGCGCCGTCCGTTGCGCTCGGTGATGGAAGTCTTCCGGCTGGAGGCCTGGCGCCCCTGGGAAGCGCATTTGCTCGACGCCGGTTGGCGCGATCTGGTTGCGGCGGACGAGGCGGCGCTGAACATCAACACTGCGGATGCCCGAATCCTGTCTCTTGCCTGGGGACTACCGGAGGACGCTGTCGGCCGACTGCTGCAAGCCCGCTGGCAGCGTCCGTTCACCCGGATGTCGGACCTGCATGACATCCTCGGGGGTCATGCGAGGCTGGTTCCCGAGGATGGATGGGCGCGCCTGGCCAGTCCGGTCCTGTCGATTCGGCTCTACCCGCCAGGAGCCGAGCAGGGGACGGAATACGAGGTCCGCTTCAACTCAGAGCACCGCCTGCTGCCACCCTGGCAGCTTCTCTCGAAGAGGTCCGTGAAGATAAATGATCGCTACTCGAATCCTCCGCTGCATCCCGATATCGCCCCCGGGGTTCTTGCCGCCCCGCTTGTGGCAAGGCCGTGGTAAGGATGGCCGGGCGCAGCTTGAGTGGGTACGTAGAGGTACAGGGTTGGCGCGGCGCGCCCCAGCGCAGTGGATCGTGGATCGGGCGTGGTGTGTCTATCGCTGTCTCGATCTCAATCATGTGCCGCGCTCTGACCGGTATCAGGCACTGGCGTTGAAGCTTGCCGCCCTGGCGCCTTTTCGCCGCGCGGGCCATTACGTAGCCTGGCGGGGTGGCCATGCTCTGGTCTGGTTCTGGGATGAGGAGGTCCGGGAGGCCGTTGCCGAAGACTGCGTCGACCAACCTCGGCGTTATCGCTGTATCCCCGAATCCCTGCTGCAGGCTCCCCCTCGGTCGATCGCGGAAGGCGAGACGGTTCGGCTGCTTCGGGTTCGCTCCGGGCTGGATCTCCAGGTCTGGAGAGATGACTGCCTTGTCCTGAGCCATTTCTTTCCCAGCCCACCCCAGCCAGAACAATGGGTTCGGTTGCTCCGGGGGCTGGCGGGAATACGCATCCCGGAGAGCCTGGTTGCCGAGCCTGGAGAGTCACTGGGCCGTCCCTGGGCCGTTCCGGCGGCGGAAGCAACGCTGCTGCGATGGGAGCGTTGGTTGCCGCATGGGCTCATAGCCACCCTGTTGCTGGGATGCGGATTCAATCTGGGGGAAGGTTTGTCCTGGTGGTGGGCCGAGCGTGCGCTGCGAACGCAGTACGACCAGCTGAGCGGCCAGGTCTCGCCGATCCTCAGCGCACGCAACCAGGCCTTGCAGACCAATCGGATGGCCACGGAGCTGGGGCGCGCTTTGCAGCATCGCTCGCAGGTGGCGCTGCTGGGACAGGTAGCGGAACTGTTGCCGAAGGACAGTCGGTTGCTCGCCTGGCGCTATCGAGGCTCCGAGCTGGAGTTGCGGATTGGCACCGACAGTGTCGACCCGCGTCTCTATGTGCGGCGTTTCATGGAGTCTGGGAGTTTCGAAGATGTCAGGGTGGAACCTTCGCAGAGCGAGGGGCTATCGCTGAGCCTGGTCCTGCGTACGCCGGGGGAGGGTGCCTGATGTCGGACTTCCAGCGATCACTGCAGTTCCAGGGGCGGAACCTGCAACGACAATGGCAGGAAAAACCACTCTTGCGCATGGCCATCTGGAGCCTGTGCCTGCTGCTGGTTGTGCATCTGGTCATGCTCAGCATGGATTGGAGGGAGGAACGAGGGGAGGAATATCGTCGTCTGGCCGGGGAATGGCTCAAGCTCCAGGACGTTTCCCGGCAGACCGCCTGGCCGGAGCGGGCGATGCAGGCGGAGCAGGTCCTGAACCTTCAGCGAGAGCGCTTCTGGCAGGCGCCGAATGCGTCGCAGGCGAGGGCCGATGTGCAGGCCTGGCTGACCGAGCGGGTTCGCCTGGCGGGCGTCCCTGACGCGGAAGTGAGCGTACTGCTTCCTCGCGGCTTCGAGAAGCAAGGGACGATCGCGCGTATCGAGGCCCAGGTTCGCGGGCAGTTGCAGCCAGCCTCGTTCAGTCGGTTGTTGCAGGATATAGAAGCGGAGCAGCGACAAGTATCGGTGGAGTTTCTGGAACTGAACAATATGTTGTCGCCCATGCTCAATCTACAATTGTCGTTCCTGTTCGTAGCGGCCTATTGAAGCGGATGCGGATCGGGCAGCACCCGTTTGCCGGAAGAGTTCGGCGGAGGGCGGTGCCCTTCGATGGAGCGAGTTGCCGCCAGGCGGCCGGGAAACCGAATCCGCTCGGGACGCCTGCGATTCGGCTCCCCGGCCCGCCATTGTCGCATTCGCGCAGCGAAGAACGGCCAGTCTGGTCCGGCCTGTAAACAAGTGCAAAATTTTACTTCATGGTCGGCTTGGCACTCCGAGCCGGCTCGTCCATGCTGGAGCACAACTTTCCCATGGATACCATTGCCATGAAGTTCCTGCTGCCCCTGCTGCTGTTATTCCCGCTTTCCGCTCTCGCCGACGACAAGGACTACGACCAATGCATACTCGACTACCAACGCACGGCGAAGAGCGGGGTGGCGGTTCACTTCATCACCCAGGCCTGCGACAAGTTGTATAACGACGGCTCCTTCCTGCTGTCGCGGGAAAAGGCTTATTACGAGTGTCTGCTGGAGAACCTGCCGGGGGTGGAGAACAACCTGGCGGCGCAGAAGATCAGGAGCGCTTGCGAATCGAAGTCGCAGAATTGATCTGGCGAGGAGGGGAGCGAAAGTAGCCAGTGGGGTTTCCGACGGCATCGGCAGGATGCCGTCGGGAAAACCGGCTTAGCGTTGCAGCCAGGATTCGACGGTTTCGGAACCGTACTGTTCTTTCCAGGCTTTCAGAACCTTGTGGTTGCCGCCCTTGGTTTCGACGACTTCACCGTTGTTCGGGTTCTTGTAGACCTTCAGGGCGCGGGCACGGCGCTGCGGAGCGGCGCTGATGGTGACCGGAGCCTTGGGGTCGAGGATGGCGATGATGTTGTGCAGGGTCATGCCGTACTTGTCCATCAACGCCTGCAACTTGTCCTTGAATTCCAGTTCCTGCTTCAGGCTGCTGTCGCTTTTCAGCTTTTCCAGCAGGGCCAGTTGCTCCTGAAGTTTGCGCTCTGCCTCGCGGAACTCGGCAAGTTTGGACATTCGTTTCACTCCCGTTCTAAAAATATGGTGCTGGGTTTTGGTGCATTTATAGTGGATTTACGGACTTTCCGTGTCCGCGGCAAAGGATAAGTCTTTATCTACTGGAAGAACAATATAGTTGCACGGTTTTATTGACTAACGGACTGTAGGGACAGCTTGCCGGATGTTTCCCGGAAGAATATGAAACCTTTATGTCCGTGGGGATAATGCTTCGTACAACCCATGGGAGAGAGACGGCAGAACGGGCCCGTTGTGTGGAAGCCCGTTTTAGAGCAGATGGCGAAGCGCCAGGGGAGAGTCGGGCGAATCAATCGCCCCGATATTCGCAACCGCTGGTGCAAGTTTCGTGGACGCGGACCTTGGAGAGTTCCGGCAACAGCGGCTTGAGTTGTTGCCAGATCCAGCGGCAGAGGTTTTCGCTGGTGGGGTTTTCCAGGCCTGGAATATCGTTCAGATAATTGTGGTCGAGTTGCTCGTAGATCGGCTTGAAGATCGCCTTGATTTCCGCGAAGTCGCGGATCCAGCCGGTATGCGGATCGACCTCGCCTTCGATGTGGATGGCGACACGGAACGAGTGGCCGTGCAGGCGCCCGCATTTGTGGCCTTCGGGGACGTGGGGCAGGCGATGGGCGGATTCGAAGGTGAATTCTTTGAAGAGTTCCACTGTAGTGCGCTCTGGATCGGGGTTATCGGACAACCGGAATGGGGGCGCCATGGTAGCAGGTTTGCGCGCCGGACCCGGTCTGCTCCGACCGGGCGGTCGTTTACCTGAGTTGCAGGCGGCGCGCCAGGCGCGCCAGGTTGGCGCGATCCAGGCCCAGCTCGCGTGCAGCCGAGGCCCAGCTTCCCTGGTGACGGGCCAGGCAGTCCTGGATAAGGTGGCGTTGGTAGGCGTCGGTGGCCGCGCGCAACGAGTGACCGGTCGTTGGCGCGGCGGGCGCGGGCTCGACCACGCTGCGAGGTGGCGCGGGGGTTTCCGCGGGCAGGTCGAGATCCTGCCGATGCAGGGTGACGATCCGCGACCGCTCCGGATTGTGGCCGAGGGCCTTGAGCGAGGCGCGGCCGACCAGGTGCTCGAGTTCGCGCACGTTGCCCGGCCAGCGATAGTCGAGGAGCGCGGCCTGGGCCTCGTGGTCCAGGCGCAGGCTGCGCAGTCCCAGGCGCGGTCGGTTTTCCTCGAGGAAGTAGCCGGCCAGCAGGAGGATATCGCGGCCGCGCTCGCGCAGCGGCGGCACGCGCAAGGGATAGACGCTGAGGCGATGGTAGAGATCGGCGCGGAAGCGCCCGGCCCGCACTTCCTCGGCCAGGTCGCGGTTGGTGGCTGCGATCAGGCGTACGTCGACGCGGTGCTCGCGATCGGAGCCGACCCGCTGCAACTGCCCGCTCTGCAGCACGCGGAGCAGCTTGGCCTGCACCGCCAGCGGCAACTCGCCGACCTCGTCGAGGAACAGGCTGCCGCCGTCGGCCAGTTCGAACTTGCCGCGCCGTTCGTTGACCGCGCCGGAGAAGGCGCCGCGCACATGGCCGAACAATTCGCTTTCCACCAGGGTCTCGGGCAGCGCGGCGCAGTTGAGACTGATCATCGGCTTGCCGCTGCGCATGGAATGCCGGTGGATGGATTGCGCCACCAGTTCCTTGCCGACCCCGGTCTCGCCGGTGATCAGTACGCTCAGGTCGCTGTTGGCGACCAGGCGGATTTCTTCCAGCAGCGCCTTGTGCGCGGCGCTCTGGCCGATCATTTCCCGTGGCCGCTCGCCAGCGGCTTCGAGATAGGCCTCGGCGCGCTGGTGCTCGTCCTCGGCGCGGCGGGTCAGGTCGCGCATCCGCTCGCTGGCCTTGACCGTGGCGGCGGCGAGGCTGGCGAAGGCCTCCAGGGTATCCAGGTCGGCGCTGGCGAAGCGCGACGGATCGAGGGTATCCAGGGTCAGCAAGCCCCAGGGCTGGTCGTCGAGGTACAGCGGACAGCCCAGGCAATCATGGATTTCCAGGTGGCCGTGGAGGCCTTCCACCAGACCGTCGTAGGGATCGGGCAGGCCGCAGTCGGCGGGGAAGCGGGTCGGCCCGCGGCGCTCCAGGAGGGCCTCGAGGCGCGGATGTTCGCCGACCCGGAAGCGCCGGCCGAGGGTGTCCGGGCTGAGGCCGTCCACCGCCAGCGGGATCAGGTATTCGCCGTCCAGGCGCAGCAGCGCGGTGGCGTCGCAGGGCAGCAGGTCGCGCAGGGCCTGGAGCAGGCGGCGGTAGCGTTCGTCTTCCGGCAGGTCGCGGGACAGGTCGGCAACCAGCGGGATCAGGGTGGCAAGCAAGGGGTTGGTGGTCATTTCGACCTCTTTGCAGTCCTAATGACTCTGAATGGTTGCAGTCATTATGACCTATGCCGGCCTGCAAGGCCCGTGAATTCTGGTAGTTTGCCTTGGCACGCTTCCTGAAATGCTTCGAGGTGAAACAAAACCTTGCATGCGTCAGGAGTCATCTATGTTGTCCAATGCCCAACGTGCCCTCATCAAAGCCACCGTACCGCTGCTGGAGACCGGCGGTGAAGCGCTGATCACCCATTTCTACCGCACCATGCTCGGCGAGTACCCCGAGGTTCGCCCGCTGTTCAACCAGGCCCACCAGGCCAGCGGCGACCAGCCGCGGGCGCTGGCCAATGGCGTGCTGATGTACGCCAGGCACATCGACCAGTTGCAGGAACTCGGCCCGCTGGTGGCCAAGGTGGTGAACAAGCATGTCTCCCTGCAGGTGCTGCCCGAACACTATCCGATCGTCGGCACTTGCCTGTTGAGGGCGATCCGCGAGGTCCTCGGCGAACAGATCGCCACCGACGAAGTCCTCGAAGCCTGGGGCGCGGCCTACCAGCAACTGGCCGACCTGCTGATTGAGGCCGAGGAGTCGGTGTATGCCGCCAGCGCCCAGGCCGAGGGCGGCTGGCGCGGCGTGCGGCGCTTCCGCGTGGCACGCAAGCAGGCGGAGAGCGAGGAAATCACCTCGTTCTACCTGGAGCCGGTGGACGGCCAGCCGCTGCTGGCGTTCCAGCCGGGACAGTACATCGGCCTGCGGCTGGACATCGACGGCGAGGAAGTGCGCCGCAACTATTCGCTTTCCGCTGCCAGCAACGGCCGCGAATACCGCATCAGCGTCAAGCGCGAGGCGGGTGGACGGGTCTCCAATTACCTGCATGACCGGGTCGCCGAGGGCGACGAGCTGGATCTGTTTCCGCCGGCTGGCGATTTCGTCCTGCGTGACAGCGACAAGCCGCTGGTGCTGATCACCGCCGGCGTCGGCATCACCCCGGCCCTGGCCATGTTGCAGGAAGCGCTGCCGCAGGCGCGGCCGATCCGCTTCATCCATTGCGCCCGGCATGGCGGCGTGCATGCCTTCCGCGACTGGATCGAAGACGTGTCGGCGCAGCACGAGCAGGTCGAGCACTTCTTCTGCTACAGCGAACCGCGCGCCGGCGACAGTGCCGACGCCGAGGGATTGCTGAGCCGCGAGAAACTGGCCGACTGGTTGCCGCAGGAGCGCGACCTGGACGCCTACTTCCTCGGACCCCGGCCTTTCATGGCGCAGGTCAAGCGCCACCTGGCCGACCTCGGCGTACCCTCGCAGCAATGCCACTACGAGTTCTTCGGTCCGGCCGCCGCGCTGGACGCCTGAAGCGACGGGCCGGCGCGAGGTGCGTCGGCCCTTTTTCGGAAAAAGGAGATCGAGATGAACGCTCTGTTCGATTGTCCACGGCGGGTGCTGCGGATCGGTCACGGGCTGCTGGCGGCCGGCCTGGCGCTGCTCGTCGCCGGCGTGATCGCCGCCTATTTCCTCGACCGCTACCTGAACATGCCGGCGCTGGTGTTTTCCCATGCGCTGGTGATCCTCGGCCCGACCCTGTTGAAGATCGGCTACGTGATGCGCCTGAGCGCGCTGTTCCGCATGCGTCGACCCGGTTGGGAGGTCTGCTGTGCAAGTGCTTGATCGTTCCAGGCTGATGGCCATACCGCCGATCTGGCGCCTGGGCTTCCGCCCGTTCTTCCTCGGCGGCGCGCTGTTCGCGGTCCTCGCCATCGCGCTTTGGCTAGCGGCGCTGGCCGGGCTCTGGAGCGGCTGGCAACCGGTCGGTGGCTGGCTGGCCTGGCATCGTCACGAAATGCTCTTCGGTTTCGGCGTGGCGATCATCGCCGGCTTCCTGTTGACCGCCGTGCAGACCTGGACCGGCGTACCCGGCCTGCAGGGCAAACCCTTGGCCCTGCTCGCCGGGCTCTGGCTGGCGGCGCGCCTGGCCTGGCTATTCGATGCGCCGCTGGCGCTGCTGCTGGTGCTGCAACTGAGCTTCCTGCCGCTATTGGCCTGGGCTATCGGTCGCAGCCTGTGGCGGGTGCGGCAGAAGCGCAATTACCCGGTGGTGGGCCTGTTGCTGCTGTTGACCCTGGCCGACGCCCTGGTCCTGCTCGGCCTGTTCGAGGGCAACGACGACTGGCAACGGCGTGCCTCCATCGCCGCGCTATGGCTGATCGCCGGGATGATGAACCTGATCGGCGGGCGGGTGATCCCGTTCTTCACCCAGCGCGGTCTCGGCCGTCAGCAGCAGGTGCCGGCGATCGCCTGGCTGGACAATGGCATCCTGCTGGGCTGCGTGCTGGTGGCGCTGCTCACCGCCGCGGGCGTCACGACGCAGCCGACGCCCTGGCTTGCAGGACTGTTCGCCGCCCTCGGTGGTGCGCAACTGTGGCGCCTGTGGCGTTGGCGCGATCGCGGCATCTGGCAGGTGCCGCTGCTCTGGTCTCTGCACCTGGCATATTTCTGGATCGCCGTGGCGCCGCTTGGCATGGCGCTCTGGAGCCTGGGCCTGGCGCTGGCGCCGAGCCAGGCGCTGCACGCGCTGGCGGTGGGCGGCATGGGCGGGTTGATCCTGGCGATGCTGGCACGGGTCACTCTCGGCCATACCGGTCGCGCGCTGCAACCGCCGGCAGCGATGCCCTGGGCTTTCGCTCTGCTCAATCTCGGCTGCGCGGCGCGGGTGTTCCTGCCCAGCCTGTTGCCGGCGAACTGGGCGCTGCCCCTGGCAGGCGGACTGTGGGCTTTGGCGTTCCTGCTGTTCGCCTGGTTCTATGCGCCGATGCTGTGTCGTCCGCGGGTCGACGGCCATCCCGGTTGATTAGGGGGCTTGCCGCAGACGCCGCAGCTCCTGGTTCAGCCAGTCGGCGGAGTTGCGCGTCTGCCCGGCGCAGCGCACCTGGTAGGGCTTGCCGCTGAGGCTGCTCTGGGTCGCGGCGCGCTCGATGAAGTCCTCGCTGCTGGCGACCAGATCCTTGCGCTCCAGGTAGTCGAGCTTCTTCTGCAGGTGGGCGCGGGCCTCCGCGGCCGGGTATTCGCTGCCGTTGCGGATGAAGGTGCAGCCGCTGTCTTCAACAAAGCTCAGCAAGCGGCCGATCTCCTGGCTCGCCTGCGGGGAGGGCGTGGCCAGCGCCGGCAGGCTCGAGGCCAGCAGCCAACAGGCGGCGCAGGTAGTCCGCCAGGTAATCGTGAAAGCGCGCATCGTTCCAGTACTCCATGTGGCTCAACGGGGTGTGCCGCTTGTACCAGGGACCGACCGGCAGGGCGAGGTCCTCGTGGACGACCGCGGCGTAGTTCTGCAACGGCCGCAGCGGATAGCCGAGCGGATCGGCCGGCGCGTAGACGTTCAGCCAGCGTGCCTGCTGGCGGATCGCCGGGGTCAGGCAGTGGCCGGGAAAGCGGATCGGACAGACCTTCTCGTAGGCGAAGGTGAACAGCGGGATGTTACAACCGAAGGTGACCAGCCCGGCCAGGGTTTCCAGGCCGAGGAAGGGGTCGATCGAGCAACTCGGCGTGCGGTTGAGTTTCTGCTGGTCCCAGATGAAGTTGGATACGATGTGCCCGCCCAGGGAGTGGGCGAGGATCACCAGCGGCGTCTGCGGCCCGACTTTCGCGCGCAGGGCCATGATCCCGCTGCGCACGTGCTGGTGGACCTGCTGGTAGGTGGTGTCGTAGGCGGCGCTGACCTTGCGGTAGCCGCTGGCGTCGCCGAGGAATAGCGTCACCGCCCGGCGCAGCCAGCGCCAGCCCAGCGGCTCGCGCTCAATGCGCTTGAGGTAGGCCAGCTCGCGGGCGTCCAGTACGCTGGCCCAGTACAGGCTCTGGAAGGCCACCTCGCCGGCTTCCGCGCCGAGACGTCGGCGCAGCGCCGCCACCAGTTCGCGGGCGTAGCTGTGCAGACCGTCCTCGTCGCGGCTATCGGGCTGGTCGCCGATGCCGTGGATCAGCGCTACGGCCAGTTTCATGCAGGATCCTTCTCGTCGGTGGCGGCTCAGTCCAGCGCTTGCAGGCGTTCGCCGAGCCGGCCGCCGTCGACCAGTTCGAGGAATTCGTCGCCGAGCCTGCGGCTTTCCGCCATCGCCTGGCGCCAGTAGCGCTCGCGGCCGTCGTCGTCGCCGAGGTAGCGGGTGAAGTCCTTGCGGTCCGGCAGCTTGGCGTGCGGCAGGCGCGCCAGGTACTCGCGCGACGGCGCCAGCAGCAGCACGTCCTGCAGGCGCCCGGCGTCGCCACGGCGCCAGGGCAAGCCCTTGTCGAACCAGCCGGGGATCACCTTGTCGGTGAAGTGCGGGTAGAGCACCACGCCGCGGTCCTCGTAGGGCAGGTCGAGATGGTAGTCGAGCAGGCCGCCGTCGCGGTAGGTGCCGGGGCCGGCGCCAGGCAGGTCGCGGACGCCTTCCATGACCATCGGGATCGAGCCGGAGGCGAGCAGCGCCTGGCGCAGGTTGCCGCCGTCCAGGTGCAGGTAGCGCGACGGGAAGTCGGTCAGCGCGGCCAGCGGCGGCGCCTGGCGGGCGTCATGCAGGATCACCCGTTCGAAGTGGCGGTGCAGGTGGCGGCGGCCGATCAGGTTGTCGCGGATCACCGAGGACAGCCCCAGGCCGAGGCTGGCCTTGTGGTCGTGGGCGAGGCGCCCGTGGCTCTTCACCACCACCACGTTGAGGCGGTACAGCGGGTTGTCGAGGATCCGCGCGTCCTGGCCGGCGAGCAGGTCGTCGAGCATCGCCGCGCACTTGCGCGAGACTTCGGCGATGCTCACGCCTTTGGGAAAACGCTGCCGGGTGTACAGCTCGCCGAGGCGGGTGAGGCCGGCCACGGCGTCGGGCAGGCAGGCGCTGGCGAAGCGCCAGGAACCGATGGAGGCGCCGATCAGCGAGCGTTCGCGCGGGGCGCGCGGCAGCCACTCGCCGAAGATCGCCAGGTCCAGTCCCTGGATGCCCAGCGCCTTTGGCCCGCCGGCGGCACCGGGGACGATGCCGACGTCGGTCGGCTGCAGGCCGCGCTCGCGGATGCGGGCGAGGGCGCGGCGACCGGCCTTGAGGGTCAGTGCGGGGGACTTGATCTGGATGGCTGGCATGCTGGTCTTCTCCCTTGCGGACCGGCGATTATAGGACGAGTTGTCGCAGGACCAAGCGCTTTCGAACGCCGGCGAGCCCCATCGCAGAGGCTTTCCGTTACCCTATG
Organism: Pseudomonas sp. 20-5; assembly: GCF_056782835.1. Lineage (NCBI taxonomy): Bacteria > Pseudomonadati > Pseudomonadota > Gammaproteobacteria > Pseudomonadales > Pseudomonadaceae > Pseudomonas > Pseudomonas sp. 20-5. The sequence continues at coordinate 2,512,239 of NZ_CM165584.1, forward strand.
GCGCGCCCCGGCCATGTCCTTGCGGCAAATTCAGCTTCAATTAAGAGCGCCCGGTTAATCTGCAAACCGTCGAAAGCAACACGATTGATTCCCACGGAGAGATTCCCATGAAGAAACTGACTGCCCTGTTCGCCGCCACCGCCATCGCCCTGACTGCCGGCCTGGCCCAGGCCCGCGACCTCGGCCCGGACGAGGCGCTGAAGCTGCGTGACGCCGGGACCATCAAGTCCTTCGAAGAGCTGAACAAGAACGCCATCGCCAAGCATCCCGGCTCGAGCGTCCACGATACCGAGCTGGAAGAGGAATACGGCCGCTACATCTACCAGGTCGAGTTGCGCGACCCGCAGGGCGTGAAATGGGACCTGGAGCTGGATGCCGCTACCGGCGCCGTGCTCAAGGACCACCAGGACGACTGATGAAGTGGCTCATGCGCTACGCCGGGATCGTCGCACTGGTCCTGGCGGTCATCAGCCTCGAAGCGATGGCGCGCGACCTGGACCAGGACGAGGTCCTGCGCCTGCGCCAGGACGGTGTGATACAGCCGCTCGAATCCCTCATGCAGGAAGCCCTGGGGCGTTACCCCGGGGCGCGCCTGCTGGAGGTCGAGCTGGAAGAGGAAGACGACGTGTATGTCTACGAGGTGGAGCTGCTCACCCGCGACGGCGTCGTGCGTGAACTGGAACTGGATGCCCGCAACGGCCGCATCCTGAAGGACGAGGAAGACGACTGATGCGGTTGCTGCTGGTTGAGGATCACGTTCCCCTGGCCGACGAACTGATGGCCAGCCTGACCCGCCAGGGCTACGCGGTGGACTGGCTGGCCGACGGCCGCGACGCGGCGGTGCAGGGCGCCAGCGAACCCTACGACCTGATCATCCTCGACCTCGGCCTGCCCGGGCGTCCCGGCCTGGAGATACTCCAGGAGTGGCGTGGGCTGGGACTCGCGACTCCGGTGCTGATCCTCACCGCGCGCGGTTCCTGGGCCGAACGCATCGATGGGCTCAAGGCCGGTGCCGACGACTACCTGACCAAGCCGTTCCATCCGGAAGAGCTGGCCTTGCGCATCCAGGCCCTGTTGCGCCGCGCCCATGGGCTGGCCAACCAGAGCCAGCTGGAGGCCGCCGGGCTGCGCCTGGACGAGCAGCGCCAGTGCGTGTGCCTGAACGGCGCCGACGTCGACCTGACCGCCGCCGAATTCCGCCTGCTGCGCTATTTCATGCTGCACCCCGGCCAGGTCCTGTCCAAGGGGCACCTGGCCGAGCATCTGTACGACGGCGAGACCGAACGCGATTCCAACGTCATCGAGGTCCACGTCAACCACCTGCGGCGCAAGCTCGGCCGCGAGGTGATCGAGACCCGCCGTGGCCAGGGCTACCGCTACGCCGGGGTGGCCGCCGGATGAGGTCGATCCAGCGGCGCCTGAGCGTCGGCCTGTTCGCGGTGCTGCTGGTGGTCGGGCTGGTCCTCGCGCAGACCGGCCTGTGGCTGTTCGACCAGGGCCTGCGGCGCTATTTCGCCGGCAATCTGCGCGAGGAGGCGGAGAACCTGCTGGTGGCCATGGTGCGCGGGCCGAACGGCATGCAACTGGACGAGCAACGCCTCAACCCGGCGTTCCAGCGCCCGTATTCCGGGCGCTATTTCGTCATCGAGCTGGAAAAGGACACCTGGCGCTCACGCTCCCTGTGGGACAGCGAGCTGGAAGTGCCGCACAAGAAAGGGCTGGTGCAGGGCCTGGTCGATGGGCCCGAGGAGCAGCGACTGCTGGTGTTCCGCGGCCACTACAAGCGCATGGGCCAGAAGCTGCGGATCGTGGTGGCGCAGGACTATACGCCGATCCTGGAAAGCTTCGCCCGTGTGCAGTGGATGGGTCTGGGCGCCGGCGCCCTGGCGCTGCTCCTGGTATTGCTGTTGCAGCGCCTGACCGTGCGTCGTTCGCTGCGTCCGCTGGAGGAGGTGCGCCTGCAGATCGCCCAGCTGCAGCAGGGCCAGCGTAGCCAACTGGACAACCAGGCTCCCGAGGAACTGGAGCCGCTGGTGGAGCAGATCAACCACCTGCTGGCGCACACCGAGGAGACCCTGAAGCGTTCGCGCAACGCCCTGGGCAACCTCGGTCACGCCCTGAAGACGCCGCTGGCGGTGCTGGTCAGCCTCGCCGAGCGCGAGGAGATGGCGCGCCAGCCGGAGTTGCAACAGGTCCTGCGCGAACAGCTGGAACAGATCCAGCAGCGCCTCGGTCGCGAGTTGGGCAAGGCCCGCCTGGTCGGCGAAGCGCTGCCTGGCGCACATTTCGATTGCGCCGAGGAGTTGCCGTCGCTGTGCGACACCCTGCGCCTGATCCACGGCCCGCACCTGCAGGTGAGCTGGAGCGCGCCACCGGGGCTGCGCCTGCCATGGGACCGCGAGGACCTGCTGGAGATGCTCGGCAATCTGCTGGACAACGCCTGCAAGTGGGCCGATAGCGAAGTCCGCCTGACTGTCGCGCAGGGCGAGGGCATGGTCCGCCTGAAGGTCGACGATGACGGCCCCGGCATCCTCCCCGACCAGCGCCAGGCGGTGCTCGAGCGGGGTACCCGGCTCGACGAGCAGGTCAGCGGCCATGGCCTGGGCCTGGGCATCGCGCGCGACATCGCCGAGGCCTGCGGTGGCCGCCTGAGTCTCGAGGACAGCCCGCTGGGCGGCCTGCGGGTGAGCGTCGAGTTGCCGTTGCAGAAGAGCGGCCGCGCCGCCAGGGCTTAACAGTTCTTCACCATTTGCCGACAGTCCCGGCAAGATTTCCTCCTGCGCTTTCCCTAGCATCCCGGGCTTCTTGCAAGGAGGTCTTGGACGATGAAACGGCGGACGGGTACGGGCCGCTGGCGCTGGGCGCTGATGCTGCCGGTGCTGGTGTTCCTGTTGGGCGAGTCCAGTGGACAGCGAGAGGAGGGGCGGTCGCCGCGGTTACCCGCGCAGGCTCGCTACGAGCAGGCCGTGGAAAACGCGTTGCGCAGCGAGCGCGGCGAGCCGCGACAGGCCGGGACAGCGGCAGCGAAGGTGGCCGAGGCGGGAGCCCCGGCGCGTCTGCGTGGCTGGCTGCGCTCGCTGGCCCGCCTGGCGATCTGGGGGACCTACGGCCCCCCGGCGCTATTCAGGCCGTGAACGGTCAGGCCTTGAACTGTTCCATCAGGCCCTGCTGGTGGTTGGCCAGGCGGTTCAGCGACTGACTGACCTGGGCCGATTCCTCGGCCTGGCTTGACAGCGACTCGGTGACGTCACGGATCGCCGCGACATTGCGGTTGATCTCCTCGGCTACCGAGCTCTGTTCCTCGGCGGCGCTGGCAATCTGCAGGTTCATGTCGTTGATCACCGTCACCGCCTCGCCGATCCGTTGCAGCGCGGCCACCGCTTCATCCACCTGCTCGACGCTGCCCTGGGCCTGGCGATGGCTGCCATGCATGGCGTCGACCACGTCGCGGGTGCCCTGTTGCAGGCCTTCGATCACCCCGCGGATCTGTTCCACCGAGTCCTGGGTGCGCCGGGCGAGGTTGCGCACTTCGTCGGCGACCACCGCGAAGCCGCGGCCGGCGTCGCCGGCGCGGGCCGCCTCGATGGCCGCGTTGAGCGCCAGCAGGTTGGTCTGCTCGGCGATGGCGCGGATCACTTCCAGCACCGAACCGATTTCCTCGCTGCTGCTGGCCAGTTGCTCGACCTGGCCCATGGCGCTGGTCAGGTTGGCGGCCAGGCTGTCGATGCTCTGGGTGGTGCGGTCGATCAGCGCCAGGCCGTCGCGGGTCGCCTGGTCGGCACCGCGCGCGGCGTCGGCGGCCTGGGCGGCGCTACGGGCGACGTCCTGGGCAGTGGCGGTCATCTCGTGGGATGCGGTGGCGACCTGGTCGATCTCGCGGAACTGCTGCTGCATGCCGGCGCTGGTCTGGCTGGAAATCGCCGCCGACTGGTCGGCGGTACTGCGCGCATCGCGCACCGAGACCTTCACGTCGCGGATGATCGGCTGCAGCTTGTCGAGAAAACGGTTGAACCAACCGGCCAGTTCGCCCAGCTCGTCGCGCCCGGTGTGCGGCAGACGCTGGGTCAGGTCGCCTTCGCCGCTGGCGATGTCGCGCAGCATGTGGGCGACGCCGAGGATCGGCCGGGTCACGCCGCGGGCGCTCAGCCACAGCACCAGCAGGCCGAGCACCGCGGCGCCGAGGCCGAGGCCCAGTTCGACCCAGGTGCCTTCGCGACGCATGTCGTCCAGTTGCCGCTCCAGCGCCAGGGCCGGGCCGAGCAGGGCGCTCTTCGGCACTTCGAGGAGCACGCCCCAGGGCTTGGCGCCGGGAATCGGCTGCAACGGTTGCAGCACCTTGAGGTCGTCGTTCTCGTTGAACAACCGGCTCTTGCCGGCGGCCAGCAGTTGCAGGAGTTCGCCGGCGTGCTGCGGATCCGCCTTGGCCAGGTTCTTGCCGAGCAGGCCGGCGTCGCGGCTGTTGCCGGCGAACAGCCCGGCCGGGCTGAGGATGCCGACCTGGCCGACGCCGTCGTAGAGTTCGCGGTTGCCCTGTTCGCTGAGCGCCTGCAGGTTGCTCAGGTTGATGTCCAGGCCCATCACGCCGATCACCTTGCCATCCAGTTCGAGGGGAAAGGCGATGCTGGTCATCAGCAGTTGGCGTTCGCCGACCTTGTCGAAGTAAGGATCGAGCACGCAGGGTTGCCCGCTTTCCTTCGGGCAGGTGTACCAGGCGTTGTAGGCCGCGCCGCTGGGCCCGCTGCTGGTGTCGGCGAGTTCGGACTCGATCATCGACTCGGATTCCAGCTGTCCCGGCGTGGCCTGCGCCCAGTACAGGGAGAAGCGTCCCTTGTCGTTGCTGCCCAGGGCGGGCTGGTCGACGAACAGTTCGTCCTTGCCGTCCAGCGCATTGGGTTCGAAGACCACGTACAGGCCGAGCACCTCGGGATTGGCGGCGAGCGCGGTGCGCACCTGGCGGGTCAGGTCTTCGCGCAGGTCGTAGGCATCGAGGAAGCGCTTCTGCGCCTGGTCGCGGAGGAACAGGATCTGCCGGGAGAAGCCCTTGCCGTACTGGAAGGCATCCATGAAATAGCGCTGGATGCGTAACGCCTGCAATTCCCCGCGGGCTTCCAGGCGCAGGCGCGCCGATTCGTCGAGCATCTGTGTACTGGCGCTTTTCACCAGCACGCTGCTGTGCTGCATGCGGTAGACCGAAAGGCCGACCAGCAAGGCGACCACGCCGAGCAGGCAGAGCCCTGCCAGCAGGGTGATCTTCCATTGGATGGACAGGCGGCGAAGGAACATGGGAGGGGTCCTTGTACGAAGAAACTGCGGGGGCCCAAGGCTTATCGGCAGGGCTCGCCCATTCTTGACGACGGTCCGTTCGCTGGCGCCGGATTGCCGTCGTTCGGCGAATCGCACGCAAGAACCGTGCACAACGGTTTATAGCCAGGCGACATTCGCGCATGCGCGGCTTTGACAGGCGGGGATGGCTGTAGCAGAGTACGCCCCTTTTTTCGGCCGCAGACGGTCGAGTTCGTTTCATTTGCAAGGAGTTCAACGATGAACGCAGTGGTGCTGGCGGTGGGGCTGATGCTCGTCCTCAGCCTTTGCCGTGTGCATGTCGTGCTGGCGCTGATCATCGGCGCGGTGGTCGGCGGACTGTTCGGTGGCCTAGGCCTGGAGGGGACTCTCAAGGCCTTCAACGGCGGCCTCGGCGGGGGTGCCACGGTGGCCCTGTCGTACGCCATGCTCGGCGCCTTCGCCGTGGCCATCGCCCGCTCCGGCGTGGCCCATGCGCTGGCCGACAAGGTCCTGGCGCTGCTCGGCCGGCACGACGAGCAGGGCAAGGGCGCCGGTGCGTTCAAGTGGATCCTGGTCGGCCTGCTGCTCTGCGTGGCGGTATCCTCGCAGAATATCCTGCCGATCCATATCGCCTTCATCCCGCTGCTGGTGCCGCCGCTGCTCTATGTGCTGAGCAAGCTGCAGATCGACCGGCGATTGATCGCCTGCGTCATCACCTTCGGCCTGATCACCCCGTACATGTTCCTGCCGGTGGGCTTCGGCAACATCTTCCTCAATGAAATCCTGCTGGCCAACGTGGCGCGCAACGGCGTCGACGTCAGCGGGATCAACGTCACCCACGCCATGTTCATCCCAGCCCTGGGCATGCTCGCCGGGTTGCTCATCGCGGTGCTGTTCAGCTACCGCCGCAAGCGCGTCTACGACTTGCAGCGGATCGAGCAGGCCGAACGCGTCGATGTCAGCTACAACCCGAAGAGCCTGGCGGTGGCCGGGGTATCCATCGTCGCCGCGTTCGTCGCACAGCTGTGGCTGGACTCGATGATCATCGGCGCGCTGGTCGGTTTCGTGGTCTTCTCGCTGTCCGGCGTGGTGCGCTGGAAGGAGACCGACGACCTGTTCACCGAAGGCATGAAGATGATGGCCACCATCGGTTTCATCATGATCGCCGCGGCCGGTTTCGCCGAGGTGATGAAGGCCACCGGCGAGGTGCAGAGCCTGGTCGACGCCTCGGTGGCCTGGATCGGCAACAGCAAGGCGGTCGGCGCCATGCTGATGCTGCTGGTCGGCCTGCTGGTCACCATGGGCATCGGCTCGTCGTTCTCCACCGTGCCGATCATCGCCGCGATCTTCGTCCCGCTGGCGGTGCAACTGGGCTTCAGCCCGCTGGCCATCGTCAGCATCGTCGGCACCGCCGGCGCGCTGGGGGATGCAGGTTCTCCGGCGTCGGACTCGACCCTTGGGCCGACCTCCGGGCTCAACGTCGACGGCCAGCACAATCACATCTGGGACACCGTGGTGCCGACCTTCCTGCACTACAACCTGCCGTTGCTGGTGTTCGGCTGGGCCGCCGCGATGTTGCTCTGAGTTCCATCTCGGGCGGTCGCCTGACGGAATGTCGGGCCGGCCGCTTAAGCTTCCGACGGGATTGCCGATGAAACGGGAATCCCGTTTTTTATTGGGCGTCATGCTAGGAGTTGATGATGCGTCTGACCCTGAAATCCAAAGTCCTCCTGCTGGCCATGGTGCCGGTGCTGCTCTTCGCCCTGGTGCTCAGCGGCGGAGCGGTGCTGATCCTGAAAAAACAGGCTGATGCCGAAGTCAAGGATACCCGCGAGCGCCTGCTCGGCGACCGTCGTGCCGAACTCGAGCACTACGTGCAGATCGCCATGGGCAGTATCCAGGCCGAGTACGACCGCTCGGCCAACGGCGACCTGAATGCCCGCGCCGAGGCCATCGCGCGCCTGTCGAAGATCAAGTACGGCAAGGACGGCTATATCTTCGGCTACGACTCCCAGGTGGTGCGCCTGTTTCGCGGCGACAGCCCGGTGGACGTCGGCAAGAGCTTCCGCGACCGCCGCGATCCCAGCGGCGTCTACCTCAACCGCGAACTGGTGGAGGCCGGCCGCAACGGCAGCCACTACGTGACCTATACCTCGCCGCTGCCGGGCAACGAGGGCGTCATGGTGCCCAAGCTGTCCTATACCCTGTACCTGCCGAAGTGGGACATGGTTATCGGCTCGGCGATCAACCTCGACGGCGTCGAGGCCCAGTTGGTGGAAATCAAGCAGGACATCGACGAGCGTATCGGCACCCTGATCGCCAGTATCGTGGGGATCGCCGGCGTCCTTCTGGTGGTCCTGCTGGTGATCGGCCTGGCGGTGGCCAACGCGATGCTGCGGCCGTTGCACCAGATCCGCCAGAACCTCGATGACATCGCCGCCGGCGAAGGCGACCTGACCCGTCGCCTACCGGTGACCAGCCACGACGAGCTGGGCGAGCTGGCCGGTTCCTTCAACCGCTTCGTCGAGAAGATCCACGGTCTGGTGCGGCAGATCGCCGGGATGACCGGCGACCTCAAGCAACTGGTGGAGCAGATGTCGGCCCAGGCCGAGCGTTCCGAGCAGGCCATGGAGCGCCAGCGCCACGAGACCGACCAGGTCGCCACCGCGATCAACGAGATGTCCGCCGCCGCCCATGAAGTGGCGCAGAGCGCCCAGCGCGCCGCCGAGGCCGCGCAGCAGACCGACCACGAAGGCCAGGCGGCCAAGCGCGTGGTGGACGGCAGCATCGAGCGCATCCACGCGCTGGTGGACGAGATCCGCGACAGCGGGACTTCTCTGGATAGCCTGCAGCAGGACGTGCAATCCATCGTCAGTGTGCTCGGGGTGATCCGCTCCATTGCCGAACAGACCAACCTGCTGGCGCTCAACGCGGCCATCGAGGCGGCCCGTGCCGGCGAGGCCGGACGTGGCTTTGCGGTGGTCGCCGACGAAGTGCGGGCGCTGGCCAGCCGCACCCAGCAGAGTACCCAGGAAATCCAGGGCATGATCGATCGCCTGCAGCAGGGCACCAACGCCGCGGTCGACGCCATGCGCCGTTCCGGCGAGGCCGGCGAGGGCACCAGCAACCAGGCCAACCAGGCCGGCGATTCGCTGGATGCCATCGCCCAGCTGATCGCCACCATCAACGCGATGAACGCGCAGATCGCCAGCGCCGCCGAGGAGCAGACCGCGGTGGCCGAGGAGATCAACCGCAGCGTGCACCAGATCGCCGGCGCGGTGGACAGCGTCGCCGACGAGGCCCAGCAGGGCGCGCAGACCGCCCGCAGCCTGGCGCAACTGGGCCAGGGCCTGGGCCGGCTGGTCGGTCAGTTCCGCATCTGACCCTTCCCCCGCGCGACCGCTGCCGGCAAAAGAGCCAGCCGGCAGTGGTGCGCCACAGAGCCTTCCTGTCATTATTCGGCGGAGTCGGCCGGCAGTCGTGAACGATCCACGTCCGCCGGCTGACTAATGCTTTGCTTCCCACTGCCAGATGGATTGGACATGCTCGACACGAAACTGGAATCCCGGACTTTTCTCCTGTTGCTGGCGGTGGTCACGCTCGCCTTCGGCTGGCTCTTGCTGCCGTTCTACGGCGCGGTGTTCTGGGGCACCATCCTGGCGATCATCTTCGCCCCGGTGCAACGCCGCCTGCAGGTGCGCCTGAGGGATCGGAAGAACCTCGCCGCGCTGATCACCCTGCTGATCTGCGTGCTGATCGTGATCATCCCGGTGATCTTCATCGCCGGTTCGCTGGTGCAGGAAGGCGCGAGCGTCTACCAGCGGGTCAAGTCCGGCGAACTGAACTTCGCCGCCTACCTGCAGCAGGCGGTGGCTGCCTTGCCGCCATCGGTGCACCAGTGGCTGGAGCGCTTCGACCTGGCCAATCTCTCGAGCCTGCAGGAGAAGCTCTCCTCGGTGGCGATGCAGGCCAGCCAGGTGGTGGCGACCAAGGCGTTCAGCATCGGCCAGAACACCCTCGACTTCGTCATCAGCTTCGGCATCATGCTCTACCTGCTGTTCTTCCTCCTCCGCGACGGTCGCGTGCTCGGCCGGCGGATCAAGCAGGCGGTGCCGCTGAGCCAGGAACACAAGCACCACCTGTTCGCCAAGTTCACCACGGTGATCCGCGCCACGGTGAAGGGCAACATCGCCGTGGCTGCCACCCAGGGCGCTCTCGGCGGCCTGATCTTCTGGCTGCTGGGCATCGAGGGCGCCTTGCTCTGGGGCACCCTGATGGCCTTCCTGTCGCTGCTGCCGGCCATCGGTGCGGCGCTGATCTGGGCGCCGGTGGCGGCCTACTTCCTGCTCACCGGGGCGATCTGGCAGGGTGTAGTGCTGATCCTGTTCTGCGTGGTGGTGATCGGCCTGGTGGACAACATCCTGCGCCCGATCCTGGTCGGCAAGGACACCAAGATGCCGGACTACGTGGTGCTGATCTCCACCCTCGGTGGCATGGCCTTGTTCGGCCTCAACGGCTTCGTCATCGGCCCGCTGATCGCTGCGCTGTTCATGGCCAGCTGGGACCTGTTCACTGGCCGCGAGGAAGAACCGCAGGCCTGAGTCGCGCCCGTGGCAGACAAGCCCCGCGAATGCGGGGCTTGTTCGTTTCAGGCCTTGAAGCATCATGGACGGCGCTGTCGTGGCTGAGCCGCTCCAGGCAGTGCCTGGGGCCTTCGGCTAACAGTGCGTCGAACCCGGTACATCGCGACCGTTGCGCAACTGGACATGGAGCAGCGCTTGCCGGCACTCCTCAGGGCTCGTCGCTGTCAACCGGCGGCGGACCTCGGCTTGAGCGCGCAGGTGGCGAGGAAGGTCGGCACGAAGCGGTCGATGACGAAGCGCGGGTGCGGTTGCCAGTCTTCGTAGAAATCCTGCAGCAGCAGGCCGGCGGCGAGCTGGCCGGCGATCTGCTGGGTCAGGCTATGGCCGAACACCAGGGCTTCGCCTTTCTCGCGCTTTGCCGCGAGGGCTTCGGCGGAGAGGCTTTCCAGGTCGGAGTAGGGCAGGCGATGTCGCGGCCGGATCAGGCCCTGCTCTGCCAGTTCCGGCGAGCGGTCCTCGATGAACAGCGCCGGGTTGTAGAAGCTCGCCAGCAGCTTGCCGCCCGGCCGCAGCACCCGCGCGCATTCGCGCCAGACCGGCAGGACATCGTCGACGTAGAGATTGGAGATGGGATTGAAGACCAGGTCGAAGGAGGCATCGGCGAAGGTCGAGAGGTCGCGCATGTCGCCCTGCACGCAGGCCAGTTCGAGGCGGTCGCGGGCGGCGACCTGGCGGTCCTTGTCCAGCTGTCCCGCCGAGGCGTCGAACAGCGTGACCCGTGCGCCGGCGGCGGCAAGGATCGGCGCCTGCTGGCCGCCGGCCGAGGCCAGGCAGAGGATCTCGCGGCCGCGTACGTCGCCCAGCCAGTGAGCGGGTAACGCGCCCGGGGTCAGCTTCACCGCCCAGTCGCCGCGGCGTGCGGCGGCGACCTCTTCGGCGCTGACCGGTCGCGACCATTCGCAGTCCCGGGCGGCCTGGGCGTCCCAACTGGCGCTGTTGTGTCGCAGGACGTCGATATCGTGGAAGGTGGGCATGAGGCCTCCGGGTTCATCCATGGAGCGCGGAGCATGCCACGGCAGCGGGGCAGGGTGCGTGGGGCGGGCCAAAGAAAAACCCCGCCGAGGCGGGGTTTTCGTGGAGCGGGCGACTCAGCCGGCGAGGGCCAGGCCGGAATGCTGGAGGATTTCCAGCAGCGGCTGCGGGTAGACGCCGAGGAAGAACGCCAGCAGGGCGATGGCCACCAGCATGATGCCGCCGGCGCGCTGGCCCCAGTTGAACGGTGCGTCGTGCTGGCGGATGCCGGGCTCGACCAGGAACAGGGTGACCATGACCCGCAGGTAGTAGTACAGGCCGATGGCGCTGCCCAGCACCAGGGCGCCGATCAGCCACCACAGGTGCGACTCGACGCCGACCGCGATCACGTAGAACTTGCCGATGAAGCCGGCGGTCAGCGGGATGCCTGCCAGCGACAGCATCATCACGGTCATCACCGCGGTCAGTACCGGCCGGCGCCAGAACAGGCCGCGGTACTCGAACAGCGCATCGGCGTCGCGGCCGCTGTACGGGGTGGACATCAGGGTGATCACGCCGAACGCGCCGAGGGAGGTCAGTACGTAGGTGGCCAGGTAGACGCCGACCGCTTCCACGGCCATGCCCTTGCTGGCGATCAGGGCGACCAGCAGGTAGCCCAGGTGGGCGATGGACGAGTAGCCGAGCAGGCGCTTGATGTTGCTCTGGGTCAGTGCCAGCAGGTTGCCGAAGAGGATCGAGGCGACCGCGATGACGCTCAGGGAGATGTTCAGCAGTTGGTTGTCCAGGGCCGCAGGGGCGATCTGGAACAGCCGCAGCAGCACGGCGAACACCGCGACCTTGCTGGCGGTGGCGAGGAACGCCGAGACCGGCGCCGGGGCGCCTTCGTAGACATCCGGGGTCCACAGGTGGAAGGGCACCAGCGACAGCTTGAAGCCCAGGCCGACCAGCATCATGCCTACGCCAACGCTGACCAGCGGACCGCTCAGCACGTGCTCGGCGACCTTGGCGCCAAGGCCGGCGAAGCCCAGGGTACCGGACTCGGCGTAGAGCAGGGCCATGCCGAACAGCAGGAAGGCGGAGCCGGCGGCCGAGAGCACGGTGTACTTGATGCCGGCTTCCAGCGAGCGCTTGTTGAAGAAGGCGTAGGCGACCATCCCGTAGACCGGGACCGAGAGCAGCTCCAGGCCGATGAACAGGCTGGCCAGGTGCTGCGCGCTGACCAGCACCAGGCCGCCGGCGGTGGCCAGCAGCAGGAGCAGGTACAGCTCTTCGCGGTTACCCGGATAGCTTTCCATGTAGGCGTGGGCGAGGGTCACGCAGGCCAGGGCGGAGACCAGCACCAGGGCCATGTAGAAGCAGGCGTAGTTGTCCACCAGCACCAGCGGTGTCACCTCGATCGGGGTGACGCCGAGGACCGGCAGCAGCGACAGCAGGGCCAGGTTGAGGCCGATCACCGAGAGGGTGGCGGTGAACGAGTGATTGCGTTTCCAGGCTACCGCCAGCATCACCACCACCAGGGTGGCGCTGGTGATCAGCAGTGGCAGGAGCGCGATGAAGTGTTGGATCGTAAAGGTCATTTCGCGACTACCGTCCTGCAAGGGTGGAAAGGGCTGCGCCCAGCCATTGCTGCACGCCGTGCATGCTGGCCGCGGAGATGTCCAGCACTGGCTGCGGGTAGACCCCGAGCAGGACCAGCAGGACCGCCAGGCCGAGCACCATGCTCAGTTCGCGGGCATCGAGGCCGAGGATCGGCTCGTCGGACTGGCTGGGGCCGAAGTAGGCGCGGTGGATCATGATCAGCGAGTAGACCGAGGCGAAGACCAGGCCGAAGGTGGCGATCACGATGATCACCGGGACCACCTTGAAGGCGCCGATCAGGATCAGGAACTCCCCGACGAAGTTGCCGGTGCCGGGCAGGCCCAGCGACGCCGAGGCGAAGAACAGGCTGATCGCCGGCAGGTAGGGCATGCGCGACCACAGGCCGCCCATCTTGCGCATGTCACGGGTATGCAGGCGCTCGTAGAGCTGGCCGCAGAGGATGAACAGCGCCGCGGCGGAGAGGCCGTGGGCGATCATCTGCACCACCACGCCCTGCAGCGCGACCTGGCTGCCGGAGTAGATGCCGATCATCACGAAGCCCATGTGCGAAACGCTGGAGTAGGCGACCAGGCGCTTGATGTCGGTCTGCGCGAAGGACAGCAGGGCACCGTAGAAGATGCCGATGATGCCGAGCCACATGGCGATCGGCGCGAATTCCGCCGAGGCGTTGGGGAACAGCGGCAGGGCGAAGCGGATCAGGCCGTAGGCGGCGGTCTTCAGGAGGATGCCGGCGAGGTCCACGGAGCCGGCGGTGGGCGCCTGGGCGTGGGCGTCCGGCAGCCAGGAATGCACCGGCACCACCGGCATCTTCACCGCGAAGGCGACGAAGAAGCCGAGCATCAGCAGCCATTCCACGTGGGGGCTCAGCTGGGTCTTCAGCAGGGTGGCGTAGTCGAAGGTGATCACGCCGGTGGCATTGAAGTTGACGAACACCAGGCCGAGGATCGCCACCAGCATCACCAGGCCGCTGGCCTGGGTGAAGATGAAGAACTTGGTGGCGGCGTAGATGCGGGTCTTCTTGCCGTCATCGGAACTGTGTCCCCACAGCGCGATGAGGAAGTACATCGGCACCAGCATCATTTCCCAGAAGAAGAAGAACAGGAACAGGTCGATGGCGAGGAACACGCCGATCACACCGCCCAGGATCCACAGCAGGTTCAGATGGAAGAAGCCGATGCGGCGCTGGATCTCGTTCCAGGAGCAGAGGACCGAGAGCACACCGAGCAGGCCGGTGAGGGCGACCATCAGCAGCGACAGGCCATCCATCGCCAGGTGGATGCTGATGCCGAGACGCTCGATCCACAGCACCTTGAATTGCAGGGTCCATTCCGGCTCGCCGCCGGGCGCGGGCGCCAGCTGGAAGTCGCCGGTGGCCCAGATCCACAGGCTCAGGATCAGGACCAGGGTCATCGAAAGCAGCGCGATCCAGCGGGGCAGGGTCTTGCTGCTGTGTTCGGCGATCCAGCAGAGGAAACCGCCGATGAAGGGGATCAGGATTAGCCAGGGCAGAATCATGACAGGCTCAGTCTCTCCGTGAATTCGTTAGGCCAGCAGCAGCGCGCCGAGCAGGATGGCGGCGCCACCCACCAGGGAAGCGGCGTACCAGCGCAGGCGGCCGTTCTCGGTGAGGCTGAGGAGGTTGTGTCCGCCGCGCACGCTGAACGGAACGACGCCCAGGGTACGGTCGATGGGGTCGCGCCCCAGCAATTGGCAGAGCAGCAGGTAGGGTTTCACGAACAGCTTGTCGTACAGCCAGTCGAAGCCCCAGGCGTGGTACCACCAGGTACCGAAGAAGCGACCCGGGGCGCTCTTCGCCAGGGCGCTGACGAAGCGGCGCTGGCCGAGGAAGAGCAGGGCGGCCAGCAGGATACCGGCGATGGCGATGGCACCCGAGGCCAGTTCCAGGCTGTGCTTGGCTTCGCCACCGGCGTGGCCGACGCTTTCCGGCAGGACGCCAGCCAGCGGCGGGGTGATCAGGGCGCCGACGAAGGTCGACAGGACGATCAGCACGCTGAGCGGCAACCAGTGGGAAATCCCGTGGCCGGCGTGGGCTTCGGTCTTCGGCTCGCCGTGGAAGGCGACGAAGATCAGGCGGAAGGTGTAGATCGAGGTCAGGAACGCACCCACCAGGCCGGCGATCAGCAGTTCGCGATGGCCGCTGGCGAAGGCCTCCCAGAGGATCTCGTCCTTGGAGTAGAAGCCCGCGGTGAGGAAGGGCAGGGCGGCCAGCGCCGCACCGCCGACCACGAAGCTGGCGTAGGCCAGCGGCAGCTTCTTCCACAAGCCGCCCATCTTGAAGATGTTCTGCTCGTGGTGGCAGGCGACGATCACCGCGCCCGAGGCAAGGAACAGCAGGGCCTTGAAGAAGGCGTGGGTCATCAGGTGGAAGATCGCCGCGTCCCAGGCGCCGACGCCGAGGGCGAGGAACATGTAGCCGATCTGGCTCATGGTCGAGTAGGCGAGGATGCGCTTGATATCGGTCTGTACCAGGGCGGCGAAGCCGGCCAGGACCAAGGTCACCGCGCCGACGATGCCGACCAGTTCGAGGATGTCCGGGGCCAGGGTGAACAGGCCGTGGCAACGGGCGATCAGGTAGACGCCGGCGGTCACCATGGTGGCGGCGTGGATCAGCGCGGAGACCGGGGTCGGGCCGGCCATGGCGTCGGCCAGCCAGGTCTGCAGCGGCAGCTGGGCGGACTTGCCGACCGCGCCGCCGAGCAGGGCCAGGGTCGCCAGGGTCAGCCAGAGGTTGCCTTCCGGGAACTTCTGCGGCGCCAGCACCAGCAGCTCCTGGATGTTCAGGGTGCCGAACTGCTGGAACAGGATGAACAGGCCGAAAGCCATGAACACGTCGCCGACGCGGGTGACGATGAATGCCTTGAGCGCCGCGTTACCGTTGTTGCGATTGCTGTAGTAGAAGCCGATCAGCAGGTAGCTGCACAGGCCCACGCCTTCCCAGCCGAAGTAGAGGAACAGCAGGTTGTCGCCCAGCACCAGGAACAGCATGCTGGCGATGAACAGATTGGTGTAGGCGAAGAAGCGCGAATAGCCGGTTTCGCCACGCATGTACCAGGAGGCAAACAGGTGGATCAGGAAGCCGACGCCGGTAACCACGCCGAGCATGGTTACCGAGAGGCCGTCCAGGTACAGGGTGAAGTTGGTGCTGAAGTCGCCGGCCGCCATCCACTGCCACAGCACCAGGCTGTAGGCACCGCCTTCCGGCGGACTGCTGTGGAAGCTGAAGATGGCCCAGGCCGCGCTCAGGGCGGAGAGGCCGACCGAGCCGACGCCGACCAGCGCCGAAAGGTTTTCCGACCACCTGCCGCGGGAGAACGACAGCAGCAGGAAGCCGACCAGGGGGAACAGGAAGGTAAGAGGTAGAAGGTTCATCCGCGCATCTCGCTGGCAGCGTCGATATCGAGGGTGTGGAAGCGGCGATACAGTTGCAGCAGGATCGCCAGGCCGATGCTCGCTTCGGCGGCCGCGAGGCTCAGCACCAGGATGAACATCACCTGGCCGTCGGGTTGGCCCCAGCGGCTGCCGGCGACCACGAAGGCGAGGGCGGCGGCGTTCATCATCACTTCCAGGCTCATCAGTACGAACAGGATGTTGCGTCGCACCATCAAGCCGACCAGTCCGAGGGCGAACAGGACGCTGGCGAGGGCCAGGCCGTGTTCCAGTGGTATTGCGTTCATAGCGTTACGTTCCCTTGGGGCGGGCGCAGGGCGCCCGCCGAACCTTTATTGTTTGGCGTCTTGACGACCCAGGTGATAGGCAGCGACCAGGGCCGCGAGCAACAGCATGGAGGCCAGTTCGACCACCAGCAGGTACGGGCCGTAGAGGCTGATGCCGACCGCCTTGGCGTCTACCGTGGTATGGCCGATGCCCGCACCGCTCGGGGTGCGGGCGAGGACCACCAGCAGTTCCACCAGCAGGACCAGGGCCAGGGCCGAAGGCCCGACCCAGATGCCGGGCGTGAGCCACTTGCGCTCCTGCTCGACCACGGCCGGGCCGAGGTTGAGCATCATCACCACGAAGACGAACAGAACCATGATGGCGCCAGCGTAGACGATGATCTCCAGGGCGCCGGCGAAGGGTGCGCCGAGGCTGAAGAAGGTCATCGAGATGGCCAGCAGGGAAATGATCAGGTAGAGCAGGGCATGCACCGGGTTGCTGTTGGTGATGACCCGCAGCGTGGCCAGTACGGCGACGCCGGCAGCGAAATAGAAAGCGAATTCCACGCGACGTCTCCTTATGGCAGCAGGCTTTTCACGTTGATCGGTTCGGCTTCGTTCTGCGCGGCGCCTTTCGGCTTGCCGGCGATCGCCATCCCCGCAACGCGGTAGTAGTTGTAGTCCGGGTTCTTGCCCGGCCCGGAGATCAGCAGGTCGTGCTTCTCGTAGACCAGGTCCTGGCGCTTGAACTCGCCCATCTCGAAGTCCGGGGTGAGCTGGATCGCGGTGGTCGGGCAGGCTTCCTCGCACAGGCCGCAGAAGATGCAGCGCGAGAAGTTGATGCGGAAGAACTCCGGATACCAGCGACCGTCCTCGGTCTCGGCCTTCTGCAGGGAGATGCAGCCAACCGGACAGGCCACGGCGCACAGGTTGCAGGCTACGCAGCGTTCCTCGCCGTCGGGGTCGCGGGTCAGGACGATCCGGCCACGATAGCGCGGCGGCAGGTAGACCGGCTCTTCGGGGTATTGCAGGGTGTCGCGCTTGCGGAAGGCATGGCCGAAGATCATCACCAGGCTGCGAAGCTGGGTGAAGGTGCCATGCACGACGTTGATGATTTCTTTGATCACGGTGGTTCTCCTTACTGGGCCGCGGCCAGCACGAGCGCGCCGGTCACCAGCAGGTTGATCAGGGTCAGCGGCAGGCACACCTTCCAGCTGAACGCCATCACCTGGTCATAGCGCGGACGCGGCAGCGAGGCGCGGATCAGGATGAAGAGCATGATGAAGAAGCCGGTCTTGGCGGCGAAGTAGAAGAACGACAGCCAGGGCAGGGTGTCCAGGAACGGACCGTGCCAGCCGCCGAAGAACAGGGTCGCCAGCAGCGCCGAGACCAGTACGATGCCGATGTACTCGCCGACGAAGAACATGCCCCATTTCATCCCGGCGTACTCGATGTGGTAGCCGTCCGCCAGTTCCTGCTCCGCTTCCGGCTGGTCGAACGGGTGACGGTGGGTCACGGCGACGCCGGCGATGATGAAGGTGCAGAAGCCGAAGAACTGCGGAATGATGAACCAGACGTTGTCGATCTGGTACTGGACGATGTCGCGCATGTTGAACGAGCCGACCTGGGCGACGATGCCCATCAGCGACAGGGCCAGGAACACCTCGTAGGAGATGGTCTGGGCCGAGGCGCGCAGGCTGCCGAGCAGGGCGAACTTGTTGTTGCTCGACCAGCCGGCGAACAGCACGGCGTACACCGTCAGGCCGGCCATGGCGAAGAAGAACAGGATGCCGATGTTCAGGTCCGCCACGCCCCAGGTGGGGGTGATCGGCACGATGGCGAAGGCGACGAGCAGGGCGCCCATCGCGATTACCGGGGCCAGGGTGAAGATCATCTTGTCGGCGAACGGCGGGGTCCAGTCCTCCTTGAAGAACATCTTGACCATGTCCGCGCCGAGCTGGAACGCACCGAACGGACCGACCCGGTTGGGGCCGTAGCGGTCCTGCCAGAGGCCGAGCAGGCGGCGCTCGACCCAGCTTAGCAGGGCGCCGCAGATGACCACGGCGAGCAGCACCACGATGGCCTTGACCACGGTGAGGATGATGGTGACCAGAGCGGGAGTCAGCCAACTCATTGTGCAGCCTCCTGCAGACCTTCCACGGAGCAGCCGGCGATCGCCGCCGGGATACCGGCGAAGCCGACCGGCAGGCCGATCAGGCCGGCGCCGAGTTGTTCATCGATACGCAGCGGCAGGCGCAGGGCCTGGCCCTTGAGCTGGAAGCCGAGGGTCGCGCCGTCGTTGACGCCGAGGCGATCCGCGTCTTCCTTGGACAGGGCGACGTAGGTCTCCGGGATGCGCTGCTGGATCGGCGCGGCCCGCGAGCTGTTTTCCTCGCTGCCGAACAGGTGGTACAGCGGCACTACCTTCCAGCTGTCGGCCTTGGCGCTGAACGGCACCGGCACGGCCTGGAACCAGTCGAGGCCTTCGCCCTTCGGTTCGATCAGGCGCACGCCGGGGTCGCCGGCGCGCAGGTGGCCGCCGACCTCGTCCTGGAACTTGTTCCAGGCCTGCGGCGAGTTCCAGCCCGGCGACCAGGCGAACGGGATCTGCTGACGGTCTTCCTGGCTGCCGGAGTAGCCTTCCATGGAGAAGGCGAACGCCGAGTCGATGTCCTGCGGGGTGCGCGGCTCGTGCACGCTGATATTGGCGCGCATGGCGGTGCGCCCGCTGTAGCGGTGCGGTTCGCGGGCCAGCTTGAGGCCCTTGATGCGGAACGAGGCGGCCGGTGCGGCGTCGCGGATGCCGGCCAGGATCGGCTTGGCCTCGGCCACGGCTTCGGTGACGTGGTCCAACTGGGTCCAGTCGACGCGCTTGCCTTGCAGGGTGCTGTGGATCGCATGCAGCCAGCGCCAGCCCTCGCGGACCATGTTCCTGGCGTCGTAGTAGGTCGGGTCGAACACCTGGAAGAAGCGCTGGGCGCGGCCTTCCTGGCTGACCAGGGTGCCGTCGCCTTCGGCGAAGCTGGCCGCCGGCAGCACCAGGTGCGCCTTGGCGGTGGTGGCGGTCTGCTGGTGATCGGCGACGATCACCACCTTGGCCGCCGCCAGGGCCGCGTCGACACGGGCGGCGTCGGTGCGGCGATAGAGATCGTTCTCCAGCACCACCACGGCGTCGGCCTGTCCGGAGGTCAGTCGCTCGAGCGCGGCTTCCACGGAGTCGCCGCCGAAGAGCGCCAGGCCGAGGCTGTTGGCTTCGCCGACCACCAGGCTGATGGAACCGTTCTTCTCGCGCTGCTTGAGGGCCTTGGCGATGTTCGCCGCGGCTTCGATCAATGCCTTGTTGCCCAGCGAGTTGCCGGACACTACCAGCGGACGCTTGGCCGCCAGCAGGGCATCGGCGATGCGCTGGGCGAAGGCCTGGGCCTGCGGGTCGAGGTCGGCCACGGACGGGGCGCTTGGGTCGATCGCGTGGGCCACGGCGAAGCCGAGGCGAGCGAGATCGTCCGGCGCGGCGTGAACGGTTTCCTCGGCCACGTCGTCGAGGCGGGTCGCGCTGACGCTGGCGATGAACAGCGGGTTCTGCGCATGCTGGGCGATGTTCTTCACCGCGGCGTCGAGCCACGGCTGGACCTTCATGTCGGCAGCCATCTCGACGGCCTTGCCCTTCACCGACTGGCGCAGGGCCAGGGCGATGCGGGCGGCGGTCTGGGTCAGGTCCTCGCCGAGGACGAAGACCGCGTCGTGGTCCTCGATGTCGCGGATGCTCGGCACCGGCAGCGGGCCTTCCTGCATGACCTGCAGGATCAGGCGCAGGCGGTCGAGCTCGCCTTCGTTGATGCCGCTGTAGAAGTTGCCTTCGCCAACCAGCTCGCGCAGGGCGAAGTTGCTTTCCAGGCTGGCGCGCGGCGAACCGATGCCGACCACCTTGCGCTCCTTCAGCAGGGCGGCGGCCTGGTCGAGGGCGCCGTCCAGGCTCAGCTTCTGCTTGCTCAGCACCAGCAGCGGCTGGCGCGGACGGTCTTCGCGGTTGACGTAGCCGTAGCCGAAGCGACCGCGGTCGCAGAGGAAGTAGTGGTTGACCGAGCCGTTGTAGCGGTTCTCGATGCGGCGGATCTCGCCGTAGCGCTCGCCGGGGCTGATGTTGCAGCCGCTGGAGCAGCCGTGGCAGATGCTCGGGGCGAACTGCATGTCCCACTTGCGGTTGTAGCGCTCGGAGTGGGTCTTGTCGGTGAACACGCCGGTGGGGCAGACCTCGGTGAGGTTGCCGGAGAACTCGCTTTCCAGCACGCCGTCCTCGACCCGTCCGAAGTAGACGTTGTCGTGGGCGCCGTAGACGCCGAGGTCGGTGCCGCCGGCGTAGTCCTTGTAGTAGCGCACGCAGCGGTAGCAGGCGATGCAGCGGTTCATCTCATGGGCGATGAACGGGCCGAGTTCCTGGTTCTGGTGGGTGCGTTTGGTGAAGCGGTACCGGCGCTCGTTGTGGCCGGTCATCACCGTCATGTCCTGCAGGTGGCAGTGACCGCCTTCCTCGCACACCGGGCAGTCGTGCGGGTGGTTGGTCATCAGCCATTCGACGACGCTGGCGCGGAACTGCTTGGCCTCTTCGTCTTCGATGGAGATCCAGGTGTTGTCGGTGGCGGGGGTCATGCAGGACATGACGAGGCGACCACGCTTGTCGTTCTCGTCGGTGTACTGCTTCACCGCGCACTGGCGGCAGGCGCCGACGCTACCGAGCGCCGGGTGCCAGCAGAAGTAGGGAATGTCGAGACCGAGGGACAGACAGGCCTGCAGGAGGTTGTCTGCACCATCGACTTCGAGCGTCTTGCCGTCTACGTGGATAGTGGCCATGGTTCAAGTCTTCGTTGGCCCGTTGTCAGCGGGCGTGGCTAATAGAAACTCACGGTTCCGTCGGGCCTGCGGCCGGGCCGCGGCACGACGACGAAACATCGCCGGACGGCTGGCCGTCCGGCTGCAAAGCATCAGGCGCCGACCGTTGCCGGGCGCGGCGCGGCCGAAGGCTGGCGGGAGATGCCCGCCTCGAATTCGGCACGGAAATACTTGAGGGCGCTGCCCAGCGGCTCGACGGCTCCCGGCGCGTGGGCGCAGAAGGTCTTGCCTGGGCCGAGGAAGTTGACCAGCTGCTCGAGGGTCTCGAGGTCGCCGGGCTGGCCTTCGCCCCGCTCCAGGGCACGCAGCAGCTTCACGCTCCACGGCAGGCCATCGCGGCAGGGGGTGCACCAGCCGCAGGACTCGCGGGCGAAGAACTCTTCCATGTTGCGCAGCAGGGAAACCATGTTGATGCTGTCGTCCACCGCCATGGCCAGGCCGGTGCCCATCCGGGTGCCGACCTTGGCGATGCCGCCGGCGAACATCTGCGCATCCAGGTGCTCCGGGAGCAGGAAGCCGGTACCGGCGCCGCCGGGCTGCCAGGCCTTGAGCTGGAAGCCGTCGCGCATGCCGCCGGCGTAGTCCTCGAACAGCTCGCGGGCGCTGACGCCGAACGGCAGTTCCCACAGGCCGGGGTTCTTCACCTTGCCGGAGAAGCCCATCAGCTTGGTGCCCATGTCTTCGCTGCCGGGGCGGGCCAGGGTCTTGTACCAGTCCACGCCGTTGCCGACGATGGCCGGCACGTTGCACAGCGTCTCCACGTTGTTCACGCAGGTCGGCTTGCCCCAGACGCCGACGGCGGCAGGGAAGGGCGGTTTGGAGCGCGGGTTGGCGCGGCGGCCTTCCAGCGAGTTGATCAGCGCGGTCTCTTCGCCGCAGATGTAGCGGCCGGCACCGGTGTGGACGAACAGCTCGAAATCGAAGCCGCTGCCGAGGATGTTCTTGCCGAGCAGGCCGGCGGCCTTGGCTTCGTCGATGGCGCGGTTGAGGTTGCGCGCCGCGTCGACGTATTCGCCGCGCAGGAAGATGTAGCCGCGGTAGGCCTTCAGCGCGCGCGCGGAAATCAGCATGCCTTCCACCAGCAGGTGCGGCAGCTGCTCCATGAGCATGCGGTCCTTCCAGGTGTTCGGCTCCATCTCGTCCGCGTTGCACAGCAGGTAGCGGATGTTCAGCGACTCGTCCTTCGGCATCAGGCCCCACTTCACGCCGGTGGGGAAGCCCGCGCCGCCGCGGCCCTTGAGGCCGGAGTCCTTGACGGTCTGGACGATGTCGTCCTGGGCCATCTGGGTCAGCGCCTTGCGCGCCGCGGCATAGCCGTCCTTGCTCTGGTATTCCTCGAGCCAGACGGGCTGGGCGTCTTCGCGCAGGCGCCAGGTCAGCGGATGGGTTTCCGCCGAACGCGCCATGCGGTTGGCCGGACCAATGGAGGTAAGGGTCATACGTAGGCCTCCAGCAGTTTGGCGACACCGTCGGGACGCACGTCGCCATGGGTGTCGTCGTCGATCATCAGCGCCGGGGCCTTGTCGCAGTTGCCCAGGCAGCAGACCGGGAGCAGGGTGAAGCGTCCGTCGGCGGTAGTCTGGCCGAGACCGATGCCGAGTTGCTTCTGGATCTCGCCGACCACCGACTCGTGGCCGCCGATGTAGCAGACCATGCTGTCGCAGACGCGGATGATGTGGCGGCCCACCGGCTGGCGGAATATCTGACTATAGAAGGTGGCGACGCCTTCGACGTCGCTGGCCGGGATCCCCAGCACCTCGCCGATCGCCGGGATGGCGCCGTCCGGCACCCAGCCGCGCTGTTTCTGGACGATCTTCAGGGCTTCGATGGACGCCGCGCGCGGGTCCTCGTAGTGATGCATTTCATGCTCGATGGACGAGCGCTCGGTTTCGCTGAGGACGAAACGGTCGGTCTGAATCAGGTTGCTCTGGCTCATGTCAGCGGTCCACGTCAGCCATAACGAAATCGATGCTACCCAGGTAGGCGATCAGGTCCGCGATCATGCTGCCGTTGATCACCGAGGGGATCTGTTGCAGGTGCGCGAAGCTGGGCGTCCGGATACGCGTGCGGTAGCTCATGGTGCTGCCGTCGCTGGTCAGGTAGTAGCTGTTGATACCCTTGGTCGCCTCGATCATCTGGAAGGCTTCGTTGGCCGGCATGACCGGGCCCCAGGAAACCTGCAGGAAGTGGGTGATCAGGGTTTCGATGTGTTGCAGCGTGCGTTCTTTCGGCGGCGGCGTGGTCAGCGGATGGTCGGCCTTGTAAGGGCCTTCCGGCATGTTCTTCAGGCACTGTTCGATGATCCGCAGGCTCTGGCGCATCTCGCCCATCTTGACCATGCAGCGGTCGTAGGCGTCGCCGTTGTGGGCCAGCGGTACCTCGAACTCGAAGTTCTCGTAGCCGGAGTAGGGGCGGGCCTTGCGCAGGTCGAAGTCGCAACCGGTGGCGCGCAGGCCGGCGCCGGTGGTGCCCCACTCGAGGGCTTCCTTGGTGTTGTACTGGGCGACGCCGATGGTCCGGCCGCGCAGGATGCTGTTCTTCAGGGCCGCGGTCTCGTACTCGTCGAGGCGCTTGGGCATCCAGTCGAGGAACTCGCGGACCAGCTTGTCCCAGCCGCGCGGCAGGTCGTGGGCGACGCCGCCGATGCGGTACCAGGCCGGGTGCAGGCGGAAGCCGGTGATGGCCTCGACCACCTTGTAGGCGCGCTGGCGGTCGGTGAAGGTGAAGAACACCGGGGTCATGGCGCCGACGTCCTGGATATAGGTGCCCAGGTACAGCAGGTGGTTCAGGATACGGAAGAACTCCGCCATCATGATTCGGATCACGTCGACCCGCTGCGGCACCTTGATCCCGGCGAGCTTCTCCACCGAGAGTACGTAGGGCAGGTTGTTCATCACCCCGCCGAGGTAGTCGATGCGGTCGGTGTAGGGAATGAAACTGTGCCAGGACTGGCGCTCGGCCATCTTCTCGGCGCCGCGGTGGTGGTAGCCGATCTCCGGGACGCAGTCGATGATCTCCTCGCCGTCCAGTTGCAGGATGATGCGGAACGCGCCGTGGGCGGACGGATGGTTCGGGCCGAGGTTGAGGAACATGTAGTCCTCGTTCTCGCCGTGGCGCTTCATGCCCCAGTCTTCCGGCTTGAAGCGCAGGGCCTCCTGCTCCAGGTCCTGCTTGGCGGCGGACAGGGAGTAGGGATCGAACTCGGTGGCGCGCGCCGGGTAGTCCTTGCGCAGCGGATGGCCCTGCCAGGTCGGCGGCATCAGCATGCGGGTCAGGTGCGGGTGGCCGGTGAAGGTGATGCCGTACATGTCCCACACTTCGCGCTCGTACCAGTTGGCGTTGGGCCAGATACGGGTGGCGGTGGGCAGGTTGAGGTCGCGCTCGGACAAGGCGACCTTGATCATCACGTCACTATTACGCTCCAGCGACATCAGGTGGTAGAACACGCTGAAGTCGGCGCTCGGCAGGCCGCGGCGATGGGTGCGCAGCCGCTCGTCGACGCCGTGCAGGTCGTAGAGCATCACGTAGGGCTTGGGTACCTGACGGAGGAAGGTCAGGACTTCGATCAGTCTTTCGCGCGGGACCCAGAGCACCGGCATGCCGGTACGGGTGGGCTGGACGGTGAAGGTCTCGGCGCCAAAGCGGGAGTTCAGTTCGACGACGATATCCTGGTCGTCTGCCTTGTAAGGCGGGATGTACAGAGCGGAGTCTGCAGTCATGGTCTCGGTCGCTTTCGGTCAACGGTGGGGTGAACGCGGCTGGTCTCGGCCGGCCAGCGGGGCTGGCCGGGAGTTCCGGATCACACTTCGTCGGGGCTGCGCAGGTTGGTCACCTGGATGCGCTGCTCGCGTTTCAGGTCTTTCTGGGCCGGCATTTCGGCGCGGTAGACCCCCTGGTCGCCAACGACCCAGGACAGCGGGCGGCGCTCCTGGCCGATGGATTCCTGCAACAGCATCAGGCCTTGCAGGAACGCCTCCGGACGGGGCGGGCAGCCGGGGATGTAGACGTCCACGGGGAGGAACTTGTCGACCCCCTGGACCACCGAATAGATGTCGTACATGCCGCCGGAATTGGCGCACGAGCCCATGGAGATAACCCACTTGGGTTCGAGCATCTGCTCGTAGAGGCGCTGGATGACCGGGGCCATCTTGATGAAGCAGGTGCCGGCGATGACCATGAAGTCGGCCTGGCGCGGCGACGCCCGGATCACTTCGGCGCCGAAGCGGGCGATATCGTGCGGCGCGGTGAAGGCGGTGGTCATCTCCACGTAGCAGCACGACAGCCCGAAGTTATAGGGCCAGAGCGAGTTCTTGCGACCCCAGTTGACGGTGGAGTTCAGCACATCCTCGAGCTTGCCCATGAAGATGTTCTTGTGAACCTGGCCCTCGACCAGCGGGTCGGCTACGGTTTCCCGTTCGCCTATCGGGTATTGGTCGTTGGCCGCATCGGGATCGATCCGGGTAAGTTTGTATTGCATCGCCAAAGCCTCATTGTTTTAGCTTCGCCTGCCGCTTGCGACGGCTTTCGGGAGCCCAATCGAGCGCACCGATCCGCCAAAGATAGACAAGACCCGCCAACAGAATTGCTATGAAAATGGTTGCCTCGATCAGGCCGGCCCAGCCGCTTTCGCGAACCGACACCGACCAGGCGAAGAGGAAGAGGGCTTCGACGTCGAAGATCACGAAGAGCATCGCGACCAGATAGAATTTTGCCGAGAGACGCAGGCGTGCGCCTCCGGTGGGGACGATCCCGGATTCGAAGGGTTCGTTCTTGCTGCGACCAAATGCCTTGCTGCCAAGCAGGGACGAAACCCCTAGCATGAAGGCGAGAAGGCCAACGACCCCTAGAAGGAAGGCAGCGAATCCCCAGTGATGAGCTGCAAGTTCAGCTGGGTTTGGCATGCTGATACTCCTTCTGTACCGGATATATAAGATCGTGGGTTCTGGGCGCAATGCCCGACTTCTTGTGCAACCCGCTGCGTAGTGAGCTAAGGGTTGTATGTATCTTTCCGATTTTATGCCCAAAGCGCCGGACAAGTAAATTTTTCTAACACAAACAGACGCTTCTCTGCTTTTTCCAGCGCTTTGGTTAATCCCCGAAACCCTCGTGAATGCTGTCTTTGCGAGAAATGGCGCGGCCTGGCTGGCTTTTGGTCGTATTGCCGCGAAGCGTGGTGGAGGGCTCTTTGCAAGGCTTCAAACGATAATGAATATCGTTTGCAATGTCGCATCCGTATAACTTCGCTACATATATTCTTCGCCGCGTTACTATTGTTTACCCTTTTATTGGTAATTACTCTCGCCCAATCCGTTATTGCATTAAACCGGGAATATTCTCCGGGCCGGGCGCATGGCGGTTTTTCTTCTTTCCGCACCATGGCAACCCGGCTGCGGCGCCGCCTGGGGCTGCGCCCGCGGTTCTTCGTGACGGATGCGAAGGCGCTGGGCAAGGTTTGCGGCGGTTCGCGTCGCAGCGTAGATGTAGTCGCTCCGGAGGTGCGCTACCTGGGGGCTGCGGTAGCGACCCGGGGTTTCTTGCCGACCCAGGCCCAGACCATTTCGCAGGCGATCGGCTGGTTGCCGTTCTCGTCGCTGACCAACACCGCCACGCGGACCTCGCCCTTGTCCTGTTGCCGGATCTGCTCGATCTGTCCGGCCTCCAGCGTCGCGATGGCGGTCAGGTCGCCCTGGGCGCGCTTGAGATAGTCGATCTTCATGGTCTTGATCAGCGGCAGCTTGTCGTCCGGTACGTTCATTCCGACCAGGAAGCCGCTGGCCGACTCGGCGAGCAAGGCCATCGCCGCGGCATGGATACCTTTTATGTGGTTCTGCACCGGTCGACGGTTCTTCAGGCTGAGGATGGCGCGCTCCTGTCCCAGTTCATGGATGCGCACCCTGGCAGTGCCGGCGAAGCGCACCTGGGAGCCCAGCAGCAGCGACAGGCTGCGGCTGCGCAGGCGGCGGGGGAGGAGGTTGATGGCGCCGACGGCGCGGCTGAGACGATTGCGCTTGGGCATGCTGGCGTCCTTCCATAGAGAGGGGAGCCTGCATTCCACCCGCTTTGCCCGGGCTTGCCCACGGCTGTAGCGGCGACCTGCGCCGGCATTCCGGCCAACGCAGGTCGTCGTGGCGCGTCAGAGCAGGCGTCGGCCGTCTTCGCGGGTGATCACCACGGTGGCCGAGCGTGGCCGGCGGCCCGGCCCGTCCGGCCAGGTGCTGAGGAGGTTATCGGCGGTCGAGCCTTCCCCCGGGTGCTGGATGTTGATGAACAGCGTACGGAAGTCCGGCGTCGCGGCAATGCCGGTCACCTCGCAACCCAGCGGACCGGTGAGGAAGCGCTTCAGTTCGCCGGTGCGCGGGTCGGCCACCAGCATCTGGTTGTTGCCGAACGGGCCGCTGCTCAACTGGCTGCCGCTCATGTCGGTCTGGATCCACAGGCGGCCTTCCGGGTCGAACCAGAGGCCGTCGGGGCTGGCCAGGATATTGTCCTGGTTCAGCGGCTTGCCGTCCGGGCCGCGGCTGTCTTCGCCGGGACCGGCGAGCATGAACAGGTCCCAGGTGAAGCGTTGCCCGGCATAGTCGCGGCTGCGTTCGCGCCAGCGGATGATATGGCCGTAGGCGTTCTTCACCCGTGGGTTGGCCGCGTCGGCGACGGTGCGCGACGTGTTGTTGGTGAGGGTGAAGTAGACGTCGCCGTTGTCCGGGTTGACCGCGCCCCACTCCGGGCGATCCATCTTGGTCGCGCCGAGGACATCGGCAGCCAGGCGGGTGTTGATCAGCACTTCGCCCTGGTCGGCGAAGCTCACCCCGGCCTTGCGACAGGCCGCGCGGAAGTTGCCGTCGGCGATGTCCAGCGGCAGCCACTGGCCGCTGCCATCGGCGTTGAAGCGGGCGACGTAGAGGGTGCCTTCGTCGAGCAGGCGAGCGTTGCTGCGACCCGGACGGAACTTGTCGCGGCTGACGTACTTGTAGATGTACTCGTTCTGCGAGTCGTCGCCGGAGTAGCAGACTACCTGGCGGCCCGGCTTGACCGGGGCGAAGACCAGGCCTTCGTGGGCGAAGCGGCCGAGAGCGGTGCGCTTGACCGGCACCGATTGCGGGTCGAACGGGTCGATCTCGACGATCCAGCCGAAGTTGTTCGGTTCGTTGCGGTAGTCGTCCTGGGCCTGTTTGCCCTTGCGGGTGGCGTCGAAGCGTTCGAACTCGTCGCCCGCCAGGGTTTCCCAGCCGAAACGGCTGGTGTTGCGAATGCCGTAGCGGGTCAGTTCGCGCGGCAGTTCGCTGTCCTGGGTGGAGAAATAGCCGACCCAGTTCTCCTCGCAGGTGAGGTAGGTGCCCCAGGGGGTGAAACCGTTGGAACAGTTGTTATGGGTGCCGCGGGTGCGGGTGCCGTCCGGACTGTGGCGGGTGCGCAGCAGTTCGTGGCCGCGCGCCGGGCCGGCGATACGCATCGGCGTGGCGGCGGTGATCCGGCGATTTCGTTGCGACGGCACGACATTCCACTCGCCACGCACGTTGCGACGGATCTCCACGACGGAAACGCCATGGGCGTTGATTTCCTTGCGCACTTCATCGGCGACGGTGCGCTTGCCATCGACCACGGTCGGGCCATTGGTGTGCAGCAGCGGCGCGTCGATGTATTCATGGTTGAGCACCAGCAGGCCATGGTTGCTGATGTGTCCGCCGCCGAAGCCGAACTGCGCGTCGATCGGGAAGAAGTGCATGCCGTCGTGGTGCATGCCGATCTGTTCGGCCTGGTCCTGGGCGCTGTTGCTGGCGTCGTCGAGGAAGCCCGGATAACTGCCGCTGATCGGGGTGCCCCAGGGTATGAAGGGCGTCGCCTTGTAGCCGGCGGGCACCCGGATGGTATCAGCACGGCCGCTGGCGATGGCTTCGAAGGGCAAGCGGTTGCGGCGTTTGAAAGGCAAGCCGCGCAGGCCTTCCGCGGCGGGCACCTGCGCTTCGGCGGGAGCGGCGCTGGCGGGGAGCGCGACGCCGAGGAAGGCGAGGGCGCCGAGCGCCGCGCCGCCGGCCAGGACCTGGCGGCGGCCGAGGCCGGCGATCAGGTCGTTCATGTGCGGGTTGTTCGAATGGTTGCTGGGCAACTCGTCGCCATCACCGAACAGGATGGCATCTTTTTTCTCCAGGCTCACGGACGTGCTCCTTGTGGGCTGATCGACGGAGCATTGACGCTAACCGCTGAAAGCGACGGGACGATGACAGGCACTCGAGGCCTTTTGCCATGATCCGGAAATGAAAAACCCCGGCCGGAGCCGGGGTTTTCGCGAGGCGGGCCGGGCAGATCGTGGCTGCCCGGCTGGCCCCTGTTCCTTAGTGGAACTGGTTCATGGTGTTGTCTTTGCCGCTGGCCTTCAGAGCGGCTTCGCCTGCGAAGTACTCTTTATGGTTGTCGCCGATGTCGGAGCCCGCCATGTTCTGGTGCTTGACGCAGGCGATGCCCTGGCGCAGTTCCTGGCGCTGCACGCCCTTCACGTAGGCCAGCATGCCTTCGTCGGCGAAGTAGCCCTTGGCCAGGTTGTCGGTGGACAGCGCGGCGGTGTGGTAGGTCGGCAGGGTGATCAGGTGGTGGAAGATGCCGGCGTGGGCCGAGCCATCGCGCTGGAAGGTGCGGATCTTCTCGTCGGCGACCTTGGCCAGCTCGGTGTCGTCGTACTCGACGCTCATCAGCTTGTTGCGGTCGTAGGCGGAAACGTCCTTGCCTTCGGCGACGAACGCATCGAACACCTGCTGGCGGAAGTTCAGGGTCCAGTTGAAGGACGGGCTGTTGTTGTAGACCAGCTTGGCGTTCGGAATCACTTCGCGGATGCGATCGACCATTGCCTTGATCTGGCCGACGTGCGGCTTCTCGGTTTCGATCCAGAGCAGGTCGGCGCCGTTCTGCAGCGAGGTGATGCAGTCCAGGACGCAGCGATCTTCGCCGGTGCCCTTGCGGAACTGGAACAGGTTGGAAGCCAGGCGCTTCGGACGCAGCAGCTTGCCTTCGCGCTTGATCACGACGTCGCCGTTGCCCAGCTCGGCCTCGGAGATTTCTTCGCAATCCAGGAAGGAGTTGTACAGGTCGCCCAGGTCGCCCGGCTCGTTGGTCACGGCGATCTGCTTGGTCAGGCCAGCGCCCAGGGAGTCGGTACGGGCGACGATCACGCCATCGTCCACGCCCAGCTCGAGGAAGGCGTAGCGTACGGCATTGATCTTGGCGAGGAAGTCGATGTGCGGAACGGTGACCTTGCCGTCCTGGTGGCCGCACTGCTTCTCGTCGGACACCTGGTTCTCGATCTGGATGCAGCAGGCGCCGGCTTCGATCATCTTCTTGGCCAGCAGGTAGGTCGCCTCGGCGTTGCCGAAGCCGGCGTCGATGTCGGCGATGATCGGCACCACGTGGGTTTCGAAGTTGTCGATCTGGGCCAGCAGCTCGGCTTCCTTGGCCTTGTCGCCAGCGGCGCGGGCAGCGTCCAGGCCGGTGAACAGCAGGTCCAGCTCGCGGGCGTCAGCCTGGCGCAGGAAGGTGTACAGCTCTTCGATCAGGCCGGAAACCGCGGTTTTCTCGTGCATGGACTGGTCCGGCAGCGGGCCGAAGTCGGAGCGCAGCGCGGCGACCATCCAACCGGACAGGTAGAGGTAGCGCTTGTTGGTGGTCTTCAGGTGCTTCTTGATCGAGATCAGCTTCTGCTGCCCGATGAAGCCGTGCCAGCAACCCAGCGACTGGGTGTAGACGGAGGAGTCCGCATCGTATTCGGCCATGTCCTTGCGCATGATGGCCGCGGTGTACTTGGCGATATCCAGGCCGGTCTTGAAGCGGTTCTGGATACGCATGCGAGCTGCGTACTCGGGGTTGATCGCGCTCCAGCTGCTGCCGTTCTTCTCTTTCAGCGCGGCAATTGCCTTGATCTCGTTCTGATATGCGGACATGGTCAATCCTTCAAGAAATGTATTGGTTGAGCACCGACTGACCCACTCAAAACCTGCTGGTGAAGGTTGTCTTGCGGGTGGCTCACCGCTGCATGGCGAGAGAATGACCGTGGCGAAGAATGACGCCGAGGAGGGGGTGGAGACGAACAGTTCGCGGACCGTGCTTCTCGACTGGATCAAGTGCCGTTCGGCTCGTGGTTGCCGGTGGGCGACTCGCTGTCGAGTCTTTCGATCTGGCTGATACGTAAACGCTTCCCCGTCCCTCAGGACAACTTCGTTCCAGTCGCAATCTCGTCAAGCCGCCTTGTGGGCAGATCAACACGGTGGAGGCCGAGGGCGTATCGGCGCAGGCACCGGGAGCTCGTCGTTTCAGAGCCCCTGATTAGCGGGAGCGGGGCCATCATGCTCTGGAAAAAATCCGTCGTCAAACGTTTTGTAGTGTTTTTTCAAGACTACTACACGAAGGTCTAAGAGTGACCGGATGGTCTTGTCTGGTCGAGATGTTTCCGTTTGCATCGAAAATGCCCGCAAAAGCCCGCGCCCCGCGGCTTTGCCGGAGCGGGAGGCAATTCGCGCTGGAAAGAGCGCCGTCGGTCAGTCGAGGGTTTCGACTTTCAGGCGCAGGCTGGTGTCGTCGCGTCCCTGGGTCGAGTAGCGACGCACGAAGCCGTGCTGGTCGGCCTGGTTCTGTTCGCTGACGCCGCCCAGGGTGATCCACTCGCCGAGCTTGCCGCTGACCCGGGTGTCGGTGCTCTGGGTATCGATGACGCCGGGATGGCTCTGGCTGAGGCGGTCATTGCTGGAACTGATGGTGACGTGCACCAGGTTGCCGGTCAGCGTCGCGGTGACGTAGAAGCCGCGGTTGACGTTGCGGTATTCGGTCTGGCTGTAGATCTGCCCGTAGGGACCGGTGGCGGTGCTGGTGATGGGGACGCTCTGGCCGACCTGGATCAGCGCCGGGTAGCCCTCGGTGGCCTGGACCTGCTGGCTGCCGCCGGAACGGCTGTCGGTGGAGCGACGGATGATGCGGACTCGATCCTTGCCGTTGACCTCGCCGCGGCCGCTCTGGATCTCGATGTTGCCGGCGCTGGTCGAACCATCCACCGAATAGCCGCGGCTGTCCTGTTGCAGGTTCTCGCTGGTATCCACGGTGATCAGCAGGCGATGCGGGCGCGAGTCGATCTGCTGCAGGACCGATTGCAACTCGCGGATCTTCGCCGGCTCGGCATTGACGATCAACTGGTTGCCATAGGCGGTGACCTTGCCTTCGCTGCCGATGACCGACTGGGCCACCGCCATCACGTCGTCGGCGGTGCGGTAGTTGAGCGGGATCACTTCGGTGCGCGGGGCGGCCGAGGCGCCGAGAACGACTGTCGCCAACAGCGAGGAGAGCAGGGTGGTGCGCAACAGGGTCACAGGAGGAAGCTCCGCAGGTCCGGGTCGGAAAGACTGGTGTCCCAGGCCTGCTCGAAGCGGGCCTGGAGTTGACGCACCCGCCCGGCGGCACGGTAGCAGGCGTAGCCCGCCGGTTGCGCCGGTTTCGGGCGCAGCAGCAGGCCCTGGTCGTCGGCCAGGAGGAAGGCGTCGTCCTCTTTAGGGTAGTCCGGGTTGAGGCGGCGGATCAGGCAGTTGCTCGACAGGCGGCGCGAAAGGTTGATCAGGCGGTGGCCGTTGCGCACGGCCTGGGCGCTGTCGCCAACGAGGATACGCAGGCGATTGCGTGGATTGGCCAGGAGAAAACGGGTGCAGGCTTCCTGGATGCTGCTGTGGTGATAGAGCCAGCTTTCCAGGTCGGGACTGTGCAGGCAGAGTGAGCGGCGGGCCTGCTGCAGGAGGGCCAGGGCATGGGCGCGGGCTTCCTGCGGATGCTCGAAGCGCTCCAGCGGCTCATGTTCGCCGAGGCGGAACGGCGCTGGTTCCCAGCGTTCCGCAGGCAGCGCGGCGCTGGCCGGGTTGCGTACCGCAAAGCACCCCGGAGAGCTGAATTCGATGGCCGGCAGGTCGGCCGGCGAGGTCTCCGGGGCGTCGCTCATCGGGCCTCAGTCGCTGTCGCGAACCATGTCGACATGGGGCAGGCCGGCGTCGAGGAACTCGCCGCTGTCGACCTTGAAGCCCAGTCGCTCGTAGAAGGGTATGGCATAGACCTGCGCGGTCAGCAGTTGGCGCTTCAGGCCGCGTCGCTCGGCTTCCTCGATGGCCGCGCGCATCAGCGCGTCGCCGACCTTCAGGCCGCGCCAGTCCTTGAGTACCGAGACCCTGCCGATGTGCCCGTCGCCCAGCAGGCGCGCGGTGCCGATCGCGTATTCGCCTTCATAGGCGAGAAAATGCACGGCTTCGTCGTCTTCGGCGTCCCACTCCAGTTCCGGCGGAACCGACTGTTCGGCAATGAAGACCGCTTCGCGGATGCGGCGCAGCTCGGCATTGTCCTTCTGCCAGTCGGCTACGCGTACGCGGATCTTATTCATCTGCAAACTCCAAACTGCCCTGTTTGACCAACTCCGCCAACAGCTTACGCGCATCGTCATCGGCCAGCCATTGGCCGAGGTTTTCCAGATGCAACGCATCGGCCGAGCAGACCAGCTTCAGCAGTTCCTTGAGCTGCCCGGGCAGGAGTACGCTCTGGCCGCTGGCGAACAGCACCAGGCCGATGTCGATCTCGCTCCAGGCCAGGCGGGCGCTGGGGTTGCGCACCAGCAGCGCGCCATCCTCGAGGGCGCCGAACAGCTCCTCCTCGGGGATCTCCTCGCCGGCAACCAGTTCGGGATAGCGCGGCTCGGTCATGAACTGGCCGAACCAAGTCAGCAGCAGGCGCTCGTCGCTCATGTGCTCCTGGATCAGGCCCTGCAGGCGCTCCAGAGCGTCGCGCTGGATCTGGTGCGGATCGTCGCCTACCGGTTGCAGGCCGGCATCGGTGTAGCGCTCCTCGTCGGAGAGGAACTGGCCGAGGAAGTCGGTGAAATGGGTCAGCACTTCGGCGGCGCTGGGCGCGCGGAAGCCGATCGAGTAGGTCATGCACTCGTCTTCGGCGATGCCGTAGTGGGCGAGGCGCGGGGGCAGGTAGAGCATGTCGCCGGGCTCCAGGACCCACTCGTCGCTCTGTTCGAAGTCGGCGAGGATGCGCAGGTCGGCGTGCTCGCGCAGCGGGCTGTCGCTGCTGCACATCTGTCCGACTTTCCAGCGCCGGCGTCCGTGGCCCTGAAGCAGGAATACGTCGTAGTTGTCGAAGTGCGGACCGACGCCGCCGCCGGGAGCGGCGTAGCTGATCATTACGTCGTCGATCCGCCAGCTGGGCAGGAAGCGGAATTGCTCCAGCAGTTGGGCGACTTCCGGGACGAACTGGTCGACCGCCTGCACCAGCAGGGTCCAGTCCTGTTCCGGCAGGTGCTGGTAGTCCTCCTCCTGGAACGGGCCACGGCGCATTTCCCACGGGGTTTTCCCGTGTTCGAGGACGATGCGCGATTCCACCGACTCCTCCAGCGACAACCCGGCCAGCTCGTCGGCGGACAGCGGGCTTTCGAAGTCCGGGATCGCCTGGCGGACCAGCAGCGGTTTGCGCTGCCAGTAGTCGCGGAGGAATTCGGCAGCGGTCAGTCCGCCCAGAAGTTGCAGGGGAGTATCAGCATTCATGGTTAAGTCCTTGAAACAAAAACGCCCGGCGCAGCCGGGCGTGCAAAAGGGTTGCGTGCTCAGATGCGCTTGGCCTGGGCGGCGGCATTGCCGACGTAGCCGGCCGGGGTCAGCTTCTTCAGCTCGACCTTGGCCTCGGCGGGAATCGCCAGCTCTTCGATGAAAGTCTGCAAGGCTTCGGCGCTGATGCCTTTGCCGCGGGTCAGTTCCTTCAGCTTCTCGTAGGGGTTTTCCACGCCATAGCGACGCATCACGGTCTGCACCGGCTCGGCGAGGACTTCCCAGCAGGCGTCCAGGTCCTCGGCGATGCGCTGGGCGTTCAGCTCCAGCTTGCCGATGCCCTTCAGG
Organism: Pseudomonas sp. 20-5; assembly: GCF_056782835.1. Taxonomy (NCBI): domain Bacteria; kingdom Pseudomonadati; phylum Pseudomonadota; class Gammaproteobacteria; order Pseudomonadales; family Pseudomonadaceae; genus Pseudomonas; species Pseudomonas sp. 20-5. The sequence continues at coordinate 2,547,198 of NZ_CM165584.1, forward strand.
CTGGCCTCGTAGGCGATGACGCTGTGGGCGATGCCGACGCCGAGGTTGCGCAGCACGGTGGAGTCGGTCAGGTCGCGCTGCCAGCGCGAGATCGGCAGCTTGCTGGCCAGGTGCTGGAACAGCGCGTTGGCGATGCCGAGGTTGCCCTCGGAGTTCTCGAAGTCGATCGGGTTGACCTTGTGCGGCATGGTCGAGGAGCCGATCTCGCCGGCCACGGTCTTCTGCTTGAAATAGCCGAGGGAGATGTAGCCCCAGACGTCGCGGTCGAAGTCGATGAGGATGGTGTTGAAGCGGGCGATCGCATCGAACAGCTCGGCGATGTAGTCGTGCGGCTCGATCTGGGTGGTGTAGGGGTTGAAGGTCAGGCCGAGGTCGCCTTCGATGAACTGGCGCGCGTTGGCTTCCCAGTCGACTTCGGGATAGGCGGACAGGTGGGCGTTGTAGTTGCCCACGGCACCGTTGATCTTGCCCAGCAACTCGATGCCGGCGACCTGCTTGATCTGCCGCTCCAGGCGGTAGACGACGTTGGCCAGTTCCTTGCCCAGGGTGGTCGGCGAGGCAGGCTGGCCGTGGGTGCGGGAGAGCATCGGCACGTCGGCGAGTTTCACCGCCAGTTCGCGGATGGCCTCGGCGATCTGGCGCATCAGCGGCAGCAGCACGCTGTCGCGACCCTCGCGGAGCATCAGGGCGTGGGACAGGTTGTTGATGTCCTCGGAGGTGCAGGCGAAGTGGATGAACTCGCTGACCGCGGCCAGCTCCGGAAGCTTGGCGGCCTGTTCCTTGAGCAGGTACTCCACGGCTTTCACGTCGTGGTTGGTGGTGCGCTCGATTTCCTTGATGCGTTCGGCGTGTTCCAGCTGGAAGTCGCTGGCCAGGCTGTCGAGCAGGGCGTTGGCTTCGGCGGAGAACGGCGCGACCTCGGGAATCCCGACGTGGGCGGCGAGGCGCTGCAGCCAGCGGACTTCCACCATGACGCGGAAACGGATCAGGCCGTATTCGCTGAAGATCGGACGCAGGCTGCTGGTTTTGCCGGCATAGCGGCCATCGACGGGGGATACCGCGGTGAGCGAGGAAAGCTGCATGAGACGTTCTCGTGGCTGGAAGTCAACGAAAAAGGGGCGCATATCATACATGAAAGGTGCGCCCCGGTGGGGCATTCAGCGGGGCCTTTCGGCGGGGCGGTTGCCCAGCAGGGGGATCAGGCTGGCGGCGAAGATCAGGGCGGCGCCGAGCAGCGACGTGTGGCTGGGCAGTTCGTCCCAGCGCAGCCAGGCGATCACCCCGGCGAAAACGATGGCCATGTAGGCGATCGGTCCGATCACTCCCGGGGAGGCCAGGGCATAGGCCTGCGACATGGTCAGTTGGCCGAGGCTGGCGAACAGTCCGGCGCCGAGCAGCAGGAGCAGTTCCTGGCCGTTCAGCGGCTGCCAGGCCCAGGCCAGCGGCACGGCGGAGAACAGGGTGCCGAACAGGGCGAAGTAGAACACGATGCGATAGGCTGGCTCGCTGTCGCTCATTTCGCGGATCGAGACGAAGGCACAGGCGGCCATCAGGCTGGAAGCGATGCCGACCAGGGCGATCGGCGCCACTACCGCGCCGCTGGGCCTGGCCACCAGCAGCACGCCGAGGAAGCCGACCAGGGTGGCGACCATCATGCGGCGGGTCAGCGGCTCCTTGATCCACAGGTGTGCGATCAGCGGCGTGAACACCGGCGCGGCATAGCTGAACAGCATGGCGTCGGTCAGCGGCAGGTGGGCGAGGGCGTAGAAGTAGCAGTACATGCCGCCCAGGCCGTAGGTGGTGCGCAGCAGGTGCGATAGCGGGCGGCGGGTGCGCAGCGGGCCGATGCCGCGAGTCAGCGCCAGGGGCAGGAAGAACAGCACGCCGACGAGGTTGCGGAAGAACACCACGGTTTCGTTGTTGACGGTGCTGGAGGCCTCGCGGATCAGGCCGCCCATCAGGGCGAAGAACAGCGCCGAAAGAGCCAGCATGGCGGCGCCCTGGGTCGGGCTGTTGCGCCGTTGCGGCTGGCTCCCGGCCATGGCTAGCCGCGCAGCAGGGGATAGAGTTCGTTGAGTAGCCGGCGCCGGCTGAACACCATCTGCCAGCGGCTGCCGCCCAGTTGCCGCCAGAGCCGCGCCGAGCGGATGCCGGCGAGCAGCAGGGCGCGGATCCGCGCGGCGTTGCTGCTGACCTGCAGGTGGCGCATGTCGCCGTGTACCTGGATGCGCTGGCGGAAGGTGCTGAGGGTGTCCTGGTAGATGCTGGCGAACGAGGCGATGACGTTCTCGTGGACCAGGCCGAAGTGCTGGACCTGCTGTTCGACCTGGTCGAGGCGCTGGCCGATCAGGTCGAGCATATCGCCGCGCTTGTCCAGTTGCCGTTCCAGGGTCAGCATCGCCAGGGCGTAGCGCAGCGGTTCGCGCTGCAGGCTGCCGGGCTTGCGCTCCAGGGCGCTGGCCAGGGCTTTGAAGCCGTCGCGCAGGTTGAGGCTGTCGCCACCGTAGACGTCCAGGGTGCTGGCCGGGTTGCGCGCCAGCAGGCTGCCGAGCATGCAGCCCAGCGGGGCTTCGCTGATCTGTCCGGTGCGTGCCAGCTTGTCGACCAGGGCTGCGGATTCGAAGACGGCGCCGAGGGCAATCAGTTGCTGTCGCGGATCGCTCACGGGCGTCCTCCGAAATCCCAGGCTTCCGCCGTTTCGATCACGCCGCCGCCGAGGCAGACGTCGCCGTCGTAGAACACCACCGATTGCCCCGGGGTCACTGCGCGCTGCGGTTCGTCGAACACCGCGCGGTAGCCTTCGGCGATTTTCTCCAGGACGCAGTCCTGGTCGCTCTGCCGGTAGCGCACCTTGGCCCGCAGGCGGCGCGGCCGCTCCAGTTCGACCGGGTTGACCCAGTAGATTCGCGAGGCCAGCAGGGCGCGGGAGAACAGCAGCGGGTGGTCGTTGCCCTGGCCGACCAGCAGCACGTTGCGTTGCAGGTCCTTGCCGAGCACGTACCAGGGATCGTCGCCGGCTTCCTTGAGACCGCCGATGCCGAGGCCCTGGCGCTGACCGATGGTGTGGTACATCAGGCCGCTGTGGCGACCGATGACCTTGCCTTCGGTGGTCTCGATGTCGCCCGGCTGGGCCGGCAGGTACTGCTTGAGGAAATCGGTGAAGCGTCGCTCGCCAATGAAGCAGATGCCCGTGGAGTCCTTCTTCTTCGCCGTGGCGAGGCCATGCTTCTCGGCGATGGCGCGGACTTCCGGCTTCTCCAGTTCGCCGACGGGGAACAGGCTGCGGGCGATCTGCTCGCCGCCCACCGCGTGCAGGAAGTAGCTCTGGTCCTTGTTCGGGTCCAGGCCCTTGAGCAGCTCGGTGCGCCCGTCGCGGTCGCGGCGCCGCACATAGTGGCCGGTGGCGATCAGGTCCGCGCCGAGCATCAGCGCGTAGTCGAGGAACGCCTTGAACTTGATTTCGCGGTTGCAGAGGATGTCCGGGTTCGGCGTACGGCCGGCCTTGTACTCGGCAAGGAAGTGCTCGAACACGTTATCCCAGTATTCCGCGGCGAAGTTCGCCGTGTGCAGCTTGATGCCGATCCGGTCGCAGACGGCCTGGGCGTCGGCCAGGTCCTCGCGGGCGGTACAGTATTCGGTGCCGTCGTCCTCGTCCCAGTTCTTCATGAACAGGCCTTCGACCTGATAGCCCTGCTGCAACAGGAGCAGGGCGGAGACGGACGAGTCGACGCCGCCGGACATGCCGACGATCACGCGCTCGCGGCGTGGGGTGGGGGCGGATTCAGACATAGCGATCAGGCGTCACGGGCGAATTCGTAAAACGCGGATTCTATCAGGCCTGGGGCAGGGAGGGCGACACGTGGGTGTCGCGGATCAGCGCCAGGGGATAGCGGCCGCCGGCCAGGTAGTCGTCGATGCAGCGCAGCACCAGGTGGCTGCGCCAGCGCTGCGGCTGGGCGGCCAGTTCGTCGCGGGTCAGCCAGCGCGGGCCGATGATGCCGTCGTCGAGGGCGCGTTCGGGGTGGTGGCGCACGGGGCGGGCGGCGAAGCATACGCGCTGATAGGTGACACCGTTGGACGGCGCGGTGTACAGGTAGATGCCGGTGACGGCGCTCAGCTCGACCTCCCAGCCGGTTTCCTCGAGGGTTTCGCGCAGGGCGGCCTCGAGCAGGCTTTCGGCGGGCTCCAGGTGCCCGGCGGGCTGGTTCAGCACCTCGCGGCCGTCGGCCTGTTCCTCGACCAGCAGGAAGCGGCCCTGGTCCTCGACGATGGTCGCTACGGTGACATGGGGATGCCAGCTCATGGATGTCTCCTTGGTACGGAAAAGGCCTCGATAAAAAGAAACCCCGAGCGTAGGCTCGGGGTTTCTGCTTCGTCAGCGTGACGCCATCAGGCCAGGCTGTCGATCGCCGCGTTGAAGGTGGCGCTGGGGCGCATCACCTTGCTGGTCAGCTCCGGGTTGGAGCGATAGTAGCCGCCGATCTCGGCCGGCTTGCCCTGGACCGCATTGAGTTCGGCGACGATGGTCGCTTCCTGCTCGGTCAGGGCCTTGGCCAGCGGTGCGAAGTGCGCTTTCAGCTCAGCGTCTTCGTCCTGGGCGGCCAGGGCCTGGGCCCAGTACATCGCCAGGTAGAAGTGGCTGCCGCGGTTGTCGATGTCGCCGACCTTGCGCGACGGCGACTTGTTGTTGTCCAGCAGCTTGCCGGTGGCTTCGTCCAGCGCCTTGCCGAGCAGCTTGGCCTTGGCGTTGCCGGTCTTGATCCCGGTTTCCTCCAGGGACACGGCCAGGGCCAGGAACTCGCCCAGGGAGTCCCAGCGCAGGTAGTTCTCTTCCACCAGTTGCTGGACGTGCTTGGGTGCCGAGCCGCCGGCGCCGGTTTCGTACATGCCGCCGCCCGCCATCAGCGGAACGATGGAGAGCATCTTGGCCGAGGTGCCCAGTTCCATGATCGGGAACAGGTCGGTCAGGTAGTCGCGCAGGACGTTGCCGGTCACCGAGATGGTGTCCTTGCCGCGGATCAGGCGTTCCATGCTGACGCGAATGGCCTCGTTGTAGCCCATGATGCTGATGTCGAGACCGGTCAGGTCGTGGTCCTTGAGGTACAGCTCGACCTTCTTGCGCAGTTCGCGGTCGTGGGCGCGCTCCGGGTCCAGCCAGAAGATCGCCGGGGTATCGGACTGGCGTGCGCGGGTGACGGCCAGCTTGACCCAGTCGCGGATCGGTGCGTCCTTGGTCTGGCAGGCGCGCCAGATGTCGCCGGTCTCCACCTCGTGCTGCATCAGCACGCTGCCGTCGGCCAGGACCACGCGCATGGTGCCGTCGGCGGTCATTTCGAAGGTCTTGTCGTGGGAGCCGTATTCCTCGGCCTTCTGCGCCATCAGGCCGACGTTCGGCACGCTGCCCATGGTGGTCGGGTCGAAGGCGCCGTTGGTCTTGCAGAAGTTGATCATCTCCTGGTAGATGCGGGCGTAGGTGCTTTCCGGCATTACCGCCTTGGTGTCTTTCTGCTTGCCGTCCTTGCCCCACATCTGGCCGGAGTTGCGGATCATCGCCGGCATCGAGGCGTCGACGATGACGTCGCTCGGAATGTGCAGGTTGGTGATGCCTTTCACGGAGTCGACCATCGCCATTTCCGGGCGGTGGCTGTACACCTCGTGGATGTCGTGGAGGATCTCTTCCTGCTGGGAGGCGGGCAGCGACTTGATCTTGTCGTAGACGCTGGAGATACCGTTGTTCGGGTTCACGCCGAGCTCTTCGAAGAGTTGGCCCCACTTGTCGAAGACGTCCTTGTAGTAGACGCTCACCGCATGTCCGAAGACGATCGGGTGGGAAATCTTCATCATGGTCGCCTTGACGTGCAGGGACCACATGACGCCGGTTTCCTTGCAGTCCTGCAGGGTCTTCTCGAAGAAGTCGCGCAGCTTGCCGCAGCTCATGAACATGCTGTCGAGCACTTCGCCTTCCTGCAGGCTCAGTTGCTTCTTGACCTCGACCTTGCCGTCCTTGCCGACGAATTCGATGCGCACGTCACCGGCCTTGGCCATGGTGATGGACTGTTCGCTGGAGAAGAAGTCGCCGCCGCGCATGTAGTCGGCGTGGGAGCGCGAGGCCATGCTCCACTTGCCCATGGAGTGCGGGTGCTTGCGGGCGTAGGCCTTCACAGCGGCAGGCGCGCGACGGTCGGAATTGCCTTCGCGCAGGACCGGGTTCACGGCGCTGCCGAGGATCTTCGCGTAGCGTGCGCGAACCTCTTTCTCTTCGTCGGTCTGCGGGTCTTCCGGGAAGTCGGGAACCTTGTAGCCCAGGCCCTGCAGCTCGGCGATCGCGCCTTTCAGCTGGGGCACCGAGGCGCTGATGTTGGGCAGCTTGATGATATTGGCGTCGGGCGAGGTGGCCAGGACCGCCAGGCGGGCGAGGTCGTCTTCGATACGCTGGTCGGCTTCGAGGCGGTCGGCGAAGTTGGCCAGGATGCGTCCTGCAAGAGAGATGTCGCTGGTCTCGACGTCGATGCCGGCGGAAGCGGCAAAGGCCTTGACGATGGGGAGGAGCGAGTAGGTGGCGAGCGCGGGTGCTTCGTCGGTGAAGGTGTAGGTGATCTTCGAGCGGATGGACATCTACGGTAACTCTCTTTTTTGCTGGGCGCGCACAGAGTCTCGATACGCGTTGGTGGACGCGATGCCTTCGCTCAACATCGGGTTGAATCGAAATCGAGATATGCCGCGGGATATAGGGGCGCCAGTAGAGCGTTGTACGGCGGGTTCATGGTGGCGAACCCGACGCTGCGAGGGGAGAGGGTCTGGTCCCAGACTGCTCGGACCTCGATGACTGCGAAGTCATGGCGCGCAGTATACCACCCTCTCGCCGGGCTGATGCGCTCGCCTGTTTAGACTAAGGAAGATGTGGTTTCCGGGCGGACAACTGGGCTACCCTAGAAGGCTGCAACAGGGTTTTAACCACAACACGGAGTTCAGCATGGGATACCAAAAGATCCAGGTGCCGGCGACCGGTGACAAAATCACTGTGAATGCCGACATGTCCTTGAGCGTACCGAAGAACCCGATCATCCCGTTCATCGAGGGTGATGGCATCGGCGTCGATATCAGCCCGGTCATGATCAAGGTTGTCGACGCTGCAGTGGAAAAAGCATACAAGGGCGAGCGCAAGATCGCCTGGATGGAAGTCTACGCCGGCGAGAAGGCCACCCAGGTGTATGACCAGGACACCTGGCTGCCCCAGGAAACCCTGGACGCCGTACGCGACTACGTGGTTTCCATCAAGGGCCCGCTGACCACCCCGGTCGGTGGCGGCATCCGCTCCCTGAACGTGGCCCTGCGCCAGCAACTCGATCTCTACGTCTGCCAGCGCCCGGTACGCTGGTTCGAAGGCGTGCCCAGCCCGGTGAAGAAGCCCGGCGACGTGGACATGGTGATCTTCCGCGAGAACTCCGAGGACATCTATGCCGGCGTCGAGTGGAAGGCCGGTTCGCCGGAAGCGGAGAAGGTCATCAAGTTCCTCACCGAGGAAATGGGCGTCAAGAAGATCCGCTTCACCGAGAACTGCGGCATCGGCATCAAGCCGGTTTCCCAGGAAGGCACCAAGCGCCTGGTGCGCAAGGCCCTGCAATACGCCGTCGACAACGACCGCAGTTCGGTGACCCTGGTGCACAAGGGCAACATCATGAAGTTCACCGAGGGTGCCTTCAAGGATTGGGGCTACGAAGTCGCGCGCGATGAATTCGGCGCCGAGCTGCTGGACGGCGGTCCGTGGATGCAGTTCAAGAATCCGAAGACCGGCAAGAACGTCGTGGTCAAGGACGTGATCGCCGACGCCATGTTGCAGCAGATCCTGCTGCGCCCCGCCGAGTACGACGTGATCGCCACCCTGAACCTGAACGGCGACTATCTCTCCGACGCCCTGGCGGCCGAGGTCGGCGGCATCGGCATCGCGCCCGGCGCCAACCTGTCCGATTCGGTGGCCATGTTCGAGGCGACCCACGGCACCGCGCCGAAGTACGCCGGCCAGGACAAGGTCAACCCGGGTTCGCTGATCCTCTCCGCGGAGATGATGCTGCGCCACATGGGTTGGACCGAGGCGGCCGACCTGATCATCAAGGGCACCAACGGGGCGATCGCCGCCAAGACCGTGACCTATGACTTCGAACGCCTGATGGACGGCGCGACCCTGCTGTCCTGCTCGGAGTTCGGCGACGCGATGATTGCCAAGATGTAGGAAGGGCTAGCGCCCGAACGAGAAAAAGGCCGGTTCGCACCGGCCTTTTTCATTTCCGCATCCGCGCTGGGGTCAGGCTTCGATGGGCGTCGCCTGCGGCTCTTCCTGCGGGGCGGAGGTGGAGGGTGCGGCGGTTGTCGCGGTGGCGGGGCTGATGTTGATGGCATGCAGTCCCTTCGGTCCCTGGATGATCTCGAAATTGACCGGCTGGCCCGCCTTGAGTGTCTTGTAACCGTCCATCTGAATGGCCGAGTAATGGGCGAACAGGTCCTCATCTCGGCCCTCGGCCAGGATGAACCCGTAGCCCTTGGCGTTGTTGAACCACTTGACCTTACCGCTGAGCATGCTCATATCCCTCTGCAAAGGACTCCAACGCTGGAGTATCATCCACTACGATCCCGCGTCCGACCTGGGTCGAGACGGGTGCGGAACCCCTGATACCCTGTAGGGGTATTCCATTGTTTGTAACACCCTTTTGCAGTTAGTCAAGGCGCTGAACCATACGCCTGAGAAACGGATCAACATCATGTCGGTCCATAACTTTCCAGAAAGGCAAAGCTTTTTTTCCTCATGCATGCACCTAGCCAGATTCGACTAACATTCAATCAGGACCATCCCGAGCCTCATGAGCACGAGGACGAAGGGGCGGGGCTCGCGGTACAGGAGTCGAAGCCTGTATTACAGCCGCCACCGTTGTATAAGGTGGTACTGTTCAACGACGATTACACGCCGATGGACTTTGTTGTTGAAGTGCTGGAAGTGTTCTTCAACATGGACCGGGAAAAAGCCACCAAGATCATGTTGACGGTACATACTCAGGGTAAGGCGGTCTGCGGCTTGTTTACCCGGGACGTGGCCGAAACCAAGGCGATGCAGGTCAATCAGTATGCACGGGAGAGCCAGCATCCATTGCTCTGCGAGATAGAGAAAGACAGTTGATCGGATGTTTGGGAGCGAGGTGAAGCCATGTTGAATCGAGAGCTCGAAGTCACCCTCAATCTCGCCTTCAAGGAGGCGAGGGCCAAACGCCATGAATTCATGACGGTTGAGCACCTGCTGCTGGCCTTGCTGGACAATGAGGCGGCGGCAACGGTATTGCGTGCGTGCGGTGCCAACCTGGACAAGCTGCGGCGCGACCTGCAGGAATTCATCGATTCCACCACGCCGCTGATCCCGCAGCACGACGACGAGCGCGAAACCCAGCCGACGCTGGGCTTCCAGCGCGTCCTGCAGCGTGCGGTGTTCCACGTGCAGAGTTCCGGCAAGCGCGAAGTGACCGGGGCCAATGTCCTGGTGGCGATCTTCAGCGAACAGGAAAGCCAGGCGGTGTTCCTGCTCAAGCAGCAGAGCATCGCGCGTATCGATGTGGTGAACTACATCGCCCATGGTATCTCCAAGGTGCCCGGGCATGCCGAACATCCGCAGGATGGGGAGCAGGATATGCAGGATGAGGAAGGTGGCGAGTCGGCCACGTCCAACCATCCGCTGGACGCCTATGCCAGCAACCTCAACGAACTGGCTCGCCAGGGGCGGATCGACCCGCTGGTGGGGCGTGAGCATGAAGTCGAGCGGGTGGCGCAGATCCTTGCCCGCCGGCGCAAGAACAACCCGCTGCTGGTAGGCGAGGCGGGGGTCGGCAAGACGGCCATCGCCGAGGGCCTGGCCAAACGCATCGTCGATGGCCAGGTGCCGGACCTGCTGGCCGACAGCGTGGTCTACTCCCTCGACCTGGGTGCCTTGCTCGCGGGTACCAAGTACCGCGGCGACTTCGAGAAGCGCTTCAAGGCCTTGCTCAACGAGTTGCGCAAGCGCCCGCACGCGGTGCTGTTCATCGACGAGATCCATACCATCATTGGCGCCGGTGCGGCATCCGGCGGGGTAATGGACGCCTCCAACCTGCTCAAGCCGGTTCTGTCCTCGGGCGAGATCCGCTGCATCGGCTCGACCACCTTCCAGGAGTTCCGCGGCATCTTCGAGAAGGACCGGGCCTTGGCGCGGCGCTTCCAGAAGGTCGACGTGACCGAGCCGTCGGTGGAAGACACCTATGGCATCCTCAAGGGCCTCAAGGGGCGCTTCGAGCAGCATCACCACATCGAGTACAGCGACGAGGCGCTGCGCGCCGCGGCCGAGCTGGCGGCGCGCTACATCAACGACCGGCACATGCCGGACAAGGCCATCGACGTCATCGACGAGGCGGGCGCCTACCAGCGCCTGCAGCCGGAAGAGAAGCGCGTGAAGCGCATCGAGGTGGCGCAGGTCGAGGATATCGTGGCGAAGATCGCGCGGATCCCGCCGAAACACGTCACCACCTCCGACAAGGAGTTGCTGCGCAACCTCGAGCGCGACCTCAAGCTGACCGTGTTCGGCCAGGACGACGCCATCGAGTCGCTGTCCACGGCGATCAAGCTGTCCCGGGCCGGGCTCAAGGCGCCGGACAAGCCGGTCGGCTCGTTCCTCTTCGCCGGTCCCACCGGCGTGGGCAAGACCGAGGTGGCGCGGCAGTTGGCGAAGGCCTTGGGCGTGGAGCTGGTGCGCTTCGACATGTCCGAGTACATGGAGCGGCATACCGTGTCGCGGCTGATCGGTGCGCCTCCGGGCTACGTCGGCTTCGACCAGGGCGGCCTGCTCACCGAGGCGATCACCAAGACCCCGCACTGCGTGTTGCTGCTCGACGAGATCGAGAAGGCTCACCCGGAGGTCTTCAACCTGCTGCTGCAGGTGATGGACCACGGCACCCTGACCGACAACAACGGGCGCAAGGCGGACTTCCGCAACATCATCCTGATCATGACCACCAACGCCGGCGCGGAAGTGGCGGCGCGCGCGTCGATCGGCTTCAACCAGCAGGATCACACCACCGATGCGATGGAAGTGATCAAGAAGAGCTTCACCCCGGAGTTCCGCAACCGCCTGGATACCATCATCCAGTTCGGCCGCCTGAGCACCGAGACGATCAAGAGCGTGGTCGACAAGTTCCTCACCGAGCTGCAGGCGCAGCTGGAGGACAAGCGCGTCCAGCTCGAGGTCAGCGATGCGGCGCGCGGCTGGCTGGCGGAGAAGGGCTACGACGTGCAGATGGGTGCGCGACCGATGGCGCGGCTTATCCAGGACAAGATCAAGCGGCCGTTGGCCGAGGAGATCCTGTTCGGCGAGCTGGCCGAGCATGGCGGCCTGGTGCATGTCGACCTGAAGGGCGACGAGCTGGCCTTCGAGTTCGAGATCACGGCGGCGGAGCCCGCCTGATCCGAGCGAGGCAACGAAAACGCCCGGCAGATGCCGGGCGTTTTCTTTTGCAATCGGCGAGCCGCAGCGGCTCGTGTCGACTCAGCGGGCGCGGTAGGTGATGCGGCCCTTGCTCAGGTCGTAGGGCGTCAGTTCCACGCGGACCTTGTCGCCGGTGAGGATGCGGATGTAGTTCTTGCGCATTTTGCCGGAGATGTGCGCGGTGACGACGTGCCCATTTTCCAACTCCACACGGAACATGGTGTTGGGCAGGGTGTCGACGACAGTACCTTCCATTTCGAAGCTGTCTTCTTTCGACATGCAGTAGAGCCCTCGGTATCTATGGGTGGCCCTTTCAATGAGAGGTGGGCCGTGAAAAGCGGCGTGCATTGTGCCAGAAAATCGACAATAGCGCCACACGGCTATCAGGTGAGGGCGACCCAACGCTGGTTGACGAACAGTTCGATGGGGCGGTACTGGGTCTTGTAGTTCATCTTGCGGCAATTCTTGATCCAGTAGCCCAGGTAGACGGCCTGCAGGCCCAGGCGTTCGGTCTCGGCGATCTGCCAGAGGATCGCGTAGCGTCCCAGGCTGCGCTGCTCTTCGTCGGGATCGTAGAAGGTATAGACGGCCGAGAGTCCGTTCGGCAGCACGTCCGTCACGGCTATGGCCAGCAGGCGGCCATGCAGGCGGAACTCGAAGAAGCAGCAGAAGGGCAGGTCGCGGACCAGGAAGGTGGCGAACTGGTCGCGGCTGGGCGGATACATGTCGCCGTCGGCGTGGCGTTGCTCGATGTAGCGCCGATAGAGGTCGTAGTACTCCTCGTTGAAGCTCGGTCGCTTGCGGATCACCTGCAGTTCCGCATTGCGCTTGAGGATGCGCCGCTGCTGGCGGTTCGGGCTGAAGCCGGCGACCGGTATGCGCGCGGCGATGCAGGCGGTGCAATGCTGGCAGTGCGGACGATAGAGATGGTCGCCGCTGCGGCGGAAGCCGACCTCCGACAGCGAGGCGTACAGCTGCGTGTCCATGGGCTGGCTGGGATCGAGGAACAGGGTGGTTGCCTGCTCATCGGGCAGGTAGCTGCACGGGTGCGGTTGCGTCGCGTAGAACTTCAGTCGGGCGAGTTCGGTCATGGTGAACTCCAGCAGGGACCCATAAGCAAGTTTATGCCAGGCACGGAAACTCGCCTAAAAATCCAGGTCGCCGGTAGGAGGCTGGTCGCGATAGCGTTGCAGGTAGTCGGCGAATTCCCCCCGGCTGATGGCGCGGGCGCCCAGGCTGTGCAGGTGGCGGGTCGGCATCTGGCAGTCGATGAGGACGAAGCCGGCGTCGCGCAGATGGCGGACCAGCGTGACGAAGCCGACCTTGGAAGCGTTGTCGGCGCGGCTGAACATCGATTCGCCGAAGAACAGCCTGCCCATGGCCAGGCCGTAGAGGCCGCCGACCAGTTGTCGCTCCTGCCAGACTTCCACGGAGTGGGCAATTCCGCGCAGGTGCAGCTCCTGGTAGGCCAGTTGCATCGGCGTGGTGATCCAGGTGCCGTCGGCGTAGTCACGCGGCGCGGCACAAGCCTGGATCACCGCCCGGAAGTCACGGTTGAAAGTGACTTCGAAGCGTTGCTGGCGCAGGCACTTGGCCAGGCTGCGGGAAACGTGCAGTTCGTCGGGGAACAGGACGGTGCGCGGGTCGGGCGACCACCAGAGGATCGGCTGGCCATCCTGGTACCAGGGGAAGCAGCCGTGGCGATAGGCTGCGACCAGGCGTTGCGGATTGAGGTCGCCGCCGGCCGCGAGCAGCCCGTTGGGCTCCTGCAGGGCCTTGTCGAGGGGCGGAAAGTCGAAGTCGGTGCGGGAAAGCCAGGTCAGCATGGCGGGGTAGGGGAGGGCGGGCCTCCCCCGGGTCCGATCAATGGTCGTCGAGGTATTTTTCGGCATCCAGCGCGGCCATGCAGCCGGCGCCGGCGGAAGTGATGGCCTGGCGGTAGACGTGGTCGGCCACGTCGCCGGCGGCGAACACGCCTTCGATGCTGGTCTGGGTGGCATTGCCTTCGCTGCCGCCGTGGATCCGCAGGTAGCCGTCGTGCATTTCCAGTTGGCCCTGGAACAGGTCGGTGTTCGGCTTGTGGCCGATGGCGATGAACACGCCGGCCAGCGATAGCTCGCTGGTGCTGCCGTCGATGGTGCTCTTCAGGCGTACGCCGGTGACGCCGCTGGCGTCGCCCAGCACCTCGTCCAGGGTGGTGTTCCAGTGCAGGTGCACGTTGCCGTTCTCGGCCTTGTCGAACAGCTTGTCCTGGAGGATCTTCTCCGAGCGCAGCTTGTCGCGACGGTGGATCAGGTGGACTTCCTTGGCGATGTTGGCCAGATACAGCGCTTCCTCGACGGCGGTATTGCCGCCGCCGACCACGCAGACCACCTGGTTGCGGTAGAAGAAGCCGTCGCAGGTGGCGCAGGCGGAAACGCCCTTGCCCATGAAGGCTTCTTCCGACGACATGCCCAGGTATTGCGCGGAGGCACCGGTGGCAATGATCAATGCATCGCAGGTATAAGTGCCACTATCGCCCTTCAGTGTGAAGGGGCGCTGTTGCAACTCGGCGGTGTGGATGTGGTCGTAGACGATCTCGGTGTCGAAACGCTCGGCGTGCTGCTGCATGCGGGTCATCAGCGCCGGGCCGGTAAGGCCTTCGACGTCGCCCGGCCAGTTGTCGACTTCGGTGGTGGTGGTCAGCTGGCCGCCTGGCTGGATGCCGGTGATCACCACTGGCTTGAGATTGGCGCGTGCGGCGTACACGGCGGCGGTATAGCCGGCCGGACCGGAGCCCAGGATGATGAGGCGCGAATGCTTGACTTCACTCATAAAAAGACTCCATAAGCCTTTGTCACATAAGAAAATGCGTGCTCCAATGGAGCCGCCTGAAGAGTTCTGCCGGCTATGCTACACCTATCCGCAAAAGGCCGGCAAAACCCCGGGGCCGGGATCAGCCACGCACGGATTGCCGCTGATTTCGGGTGTGATTTTTCAGAGTTTCCCTAAAGCCGTACAATAGGCGCGTTTTGACCAAGACAGCTTCTAAAGCACCAGCCGTGCGCAGGAAAAATAGCGATTTGAAGGATTCGACCACCGCGAGCCATGCCGCCGCATGGCGTCAGCAACTGCATTCCCGCCTGAAGGAAGGGGTCCTGATCGCGCTGGGCGCGCTCTGCCTCTACTTGTGGATGGCTCTGCTCACCTATGACCCGGCCGATCCGAGCTGGAGTCACTCGAGCCAGGTTGACCAGGTGCAGAATGCCGCCGGTCGGCTCGGTGCGGTATCCGCCGATATCCTGTTCATGACGCTCGGCTACTTCGCCTACCTCTTTCCGCTGTTGCTGGGCATCAAGACCTGGCAGGTATTCCGCCGCCGCAACCTGCCGTGGGAATGGAACACCTGGCTGTTTTCCTGGCGCCTGGTCGGGCTGATCTTCCTGATCCTGGCCGGCTCGGCACTGGCCTACATCCATTTCCACGCCAGCGGCCACATGCCGGCCAGCGCCTCGGCCGGCGGCGCCATCGGCCAGAGCCTGGGCCGCGTCGCGGTGGATGCGCTGAACGTGCAGGGCAGCACGCTGGTGTTCTTCGCCCTGTTCCTCTTCGGCCTGACGGTGTTCGCCGACCTCTCCTGGTTCAAGGTGATGGATGTCACCGGCAAGATCACCCTGGACTTCTTCGAACTGATCCAGAACGCCTTCAATCGCTGGATGGGCGCGCGCGCCGAGCGCAAGCAACTGGTCGCGCAACTGCGCGAGGTCGACGAGCGCGTCGCTGAGGTGGTGGCGCCGAGCGTGCCGGACCGCCGCGAACAGTCCAAGGCCAAGGAGCGCCTGCTGGAACGCGAAGAGGCCCTGGCCAAGCACATGAGCGAGCGGGAGAAGCGCCCGCCGCCGAAGATCGATCCGCCACCGCCGCCGAAGGCCCCGGAGCCGAGCAAGCGCGTGCTGAAAGAGAAGCAGGCGCCGCTGTTCGTCGATACGGCGGTGGAGGGCACCCTGCCGCCGCTGTCGCTGCTCGATCCGGCGGAAGTGAAGCAGAAGAGCTACTCGCCCGAGTCGCTGGAGGCGATGTCGCGCCTGCTGGAGATCAAGCTGAAGGAGTTCGGCGTCGAGGTCAGCGTGGATTCGGTGCATCCGGGCCCCGTGATCACCCGTTTCGAGATCCAGCCCGCGGCGGGGGTCAAGGTCAGCCGCATTTCCAACCTGGCCAAGGACCTGGCGCGCTCGCTGGCGGTGATCAGCGTGCGGGTGGTGGAAGTGATTCCCGGCAAGACCACCGTCGGCATCGAGATTCCCAACGAAGACCGGCAGATGGTGCGCTTCTCCGAAGTGCTGTCGTCGCCGGAGTACGACGAGCACAAGTCCACCGTGCCGCTGGCCCTGGGCCACGACATCGGCGGTCGGCCGATCATCACCGACCTGGCGAAGATGCCGCACCTGCTGGTGGCCGGTACCACCGGCTCCGGTAAGTCGGTGGGGGTCAACGCCATGCTCCTGTCGATCCTGTTCAAGTCCACGCCGAGCGAGGCGCGACTGATCATGATCGACCCGAAGATGCTCGAACTGTCGATCTACGAAGGGATCCCGCACCTGCTCTGCCCGGTGGTCACCGACATGAAGGAAGCCGCCAACGCCCTGCGCTGGAGCGTGGCGGAGATGGAGCGGCGCTACCGCCTGATGGCGGCCATGGGTGTGCGCAACCTGGCTGGCTTCAACCGCAAGGTGAAGGACGCCGAGGAGGCTGGCACGCCGCTGACCGACCCGCTGTTCCGTCGCGAAAGCCCGGACGACGAGCCGCCGCAGCTGAGCACCCTGCCGACCATCGTGGTGGTGGTCGACGAATTCGCCGACATGATGATGATCGTCGGCAAGAAGGTCGAGGAGCTTATCGCCCGTATCGCGCAGAAGGCGCGGGCGGCCGGTATCCACCTGATCCTGGCGACCCAGCGGCCGTCGGTGGACGTGATCACCGGCCTGATCAAGGCCAACATCCCGACCCGGATCGCCTTCCAGGTCTCCAGCAAGATCGACTCGCGCACCATCCTCGACCAGGGTGGCGCCGAACAACTTCTCGGCCACGGCGACATGCTCTACCTGCCGCCGGGCACAGGCCTGCCGATTCGCGTGCACGGCGCCTTCGTTTCCGACGACGAGGTGCACCGGGTGGTCGAGGCCTGGAAGCTGCGCGGCGCGCCCGACTACATCGAGGACATCCTCGCTGGCGTCGACGAAGGCGGCAGCGGTGGCGGTTCCTTCGATGGCGGCGACGGCTCCGGCGAGGGCAGCGAGGACGACCCGCTCTACGACGAGGCGGTACGTTTCGTCACCGAGAGTCGCCGGGCATCGATCTCCGCCGTGCAACGCAAGCTGAAGATCGGCTACAACCGCGCCGCGCGGATGATCGAGGCGATGGAGATGGCCGGCGTGGTCACCCCGATGAATACCAACGGCTCCCGCGAAGTCATCGCGCCGGCGCCGGTTCGTGATTGAACCCGACAGGTTTTAGAGGATTCCGATGCGACTGATCCGCACGTTGTTCGTTGCCGCCCTGGCCATGGGCGCTTCGCTGGCCCATGCCGATGACAGCGCCGCTGTCCAGCGCCTGACCGGCCTGCTGAACAAGGCCCAGACCCTGACCGCGCGTTTTTCCCAACTGACCCTGGACGGTAGCGGCACGCGCTTGCAGGAAACCGCCGGCCAACTGAGCCTGAAGCGGCCGGGACTGTTCCGCTGGCATACCGATGCGCCGAACGAGCAATTGCTCATTTCCAACGGCGAGAAGGTCTGGCTGTACGACCCGGACCTGGAGCAGGTGACCATCCAGAAGCTCGATCAGCGCCTGACCCAGACGCCGGCGCTGCTGCTCTCCGGCGACATCTCGAAGATCAGCGAAAGCTTCGCCATCACCTACAAGGAAGGCGGCAACGTAGTCGATTTCGTGCTCAAGCCGAAGACCAAGGACACCCTCTTCGACACCTTGCGTCTGTCGTTCCGCAGCGGCAAGGTGAACGACATGCAGATGATCGATGGCGTCGGCCAGCGCACCAACATCCTGTTCTTCGACGTGAAGATGAACGAGGCGCTGGATGCCAAGCAATTCACCTTCGACGTTCCGCCGGGCGTCGACGTGATCCAGGAGTAAGCGCAAGCCGTGGATCTGTTCCGCAGCGAGCCCGTCGCGCAGCCCCTGGCGGCACGGCTGAGGCCCGCAAACCTGGACGAGTACGTGGGGCAGGAACACCTGCTGGCCCGCGGCAAGCCCTTGCGCGAGGCGCTGGAGCAGGGCGCGCTGCACTCGATGATCTTCTGGGGCCCGCCGGGAGTCGGCAAGACTACCCTGGCGCGGCTGCTGGCGCAGGTGTCGGACGCCCATTTCGAGACCATTTCCGCGGTGCTGTCCGGGGTCAAGGAGATCCGCCAGGCGGTCGAGGTGGCCAAGCAGCACGCGGCGCAATACGGGCGCCGGACCATCCTGTTCGTCGATGAGGTGCACCGCTTCAACAAGAGCCAGCAGGATGCCTTCCTGCCCTATGTGGAAGACGGCACGCTGATCTTCATTGGCGCGACCACCGAGAACCCGTCCTTCGAGTTGAACAATGCGCTGCTCTCGCGGGCTCGCGTGTATGTCCTCAAGAGCCTCGACGAAGCCGCCCTGCGCAAGCTGGTGGGCCGCGCGCTGAACGAGGACAAGGGCCTCGGCAAGCGCAAGCTGAGGCTGCCGGAGGAGAGCTTCCAGGTTCTCCTGGCCGCCGCCGACGGCGATGGGCGGCGCCTGCTGAACCTGCTGGAGAACGCTGCCGACCTCGCCGAGGACGGCAGCGAGATCAGCCCCGAGCTGCTGCAGAATCTGCTCGGCGATACCCGCCGACGTTTCGACAAGGGCGGCGAGGCGTTCTACGACCAGATCAGCGCGCTGCACAAGTCGGTGCGCGGCTCCAATCCCGACGCGGCACTTTATTGGTTCGCGCGTATGCTCGACGGCGGCTGCGATCCCCTGTACATCGCCCGGCGGGTGGTGCGCATGGCCAGCGAGGAGGTTGGCAACGCCGATCCTCGCGCCCTCGGCCTATGCCTGTCGGCCTGGGACGTGCAGGAGCGCCTGGGCAGCCCCGAAGGCGAGCTGGCGGTGGCCCAGGCCATCGTCTACCTGGCCTGTGCGCCGAAGAGCAATGCGGTGTACAGCGCGTTCAACGCGGCGATGCGCGACGTCGCCGAAAGCGGCTCGCGGGAAGTGCCATTGCACTTGCGCAACGCGCCGACCAAATTGATGAAGAGCCTCGGCTATGGCGAGGAATACCGCTACGCCCACGACGAGCCGGATGCCTATGCCGCCGGAGAGGATTATTTCCCCGAGGATCTGGAGCCGCGGCGTTACTATCAACCGGTGCCGAGGGGCCTGGAACTGAAGATCCGCGACAAGCTGGAACACCTGGCCGAGCTGGATCGCACCAGTCCCCGCCAACGCAGAAAATCCTGAGCGGTATGGGCTCGGCGGAGCTAGCCAGGCTTCCGCGACGGCGTCGATGACGTCGCCGGGGCCGGCGAAGCGCCAACCGGGCCACGAACCGCCGATAACCGACACGAGACGAGAAAAGAGCATGCTCGATCCCAAACTGGTACGCACCCAGCCGCAAGAAGTGGCTGCCCGCCTGGCCACCCGTGGCTTCCAACTGGATGTCGCACGCATCGAAGCGCTGGAAGAGCAGCGCAAGTCGGTACAGACCCGTACCGAGCAGCTGCAAGCCGAGCGCAACGCGCGTTCCAAGGCGATCGGCCAGGCCAAGCAGCGTGGCGAGGACATCGCGCCGCTGCTGGCCGATGTCGACCGCATGGGCTCCGAGCTGGAGGAAGGCAAGCGACAGCTGGACGCCATCCAGGGCGAACTGGATGCCATGCTGCTGGGCATTCCCAACCTGCCACACGAGTCGGTGCCGGTCGGTGCCGACGAGGACGCCAACGTCGAAGTGCGTCGCTGGGGCACGCCGAAGACCTTCGATTTCGAGGTCAAGGACCATGTCGCCCTCGGTGAACGGCACGGCTGGCTGGATTTCGAGACCGCTGCCAAGCTTTCCGGCGCGCGCTTCGCCCTCATGCGCGGCCCGATCGCCCGCCTGCATCGCGCCCTGGCGCAGTTCATGATCAACCTGCATACCGCCGAGCATGGCTACGAGGAGGCCTACACCCCTTATCTCGTCCAGGCTCCGGCGCTGCAAGGCACCGGCCAGTTGCCGAAGTTCGAGGAGGACCTGTTCAAGATCGGCCGCGACGGCGAAGCTGACCTCTACCTGATCCCGACCGCCGAGGTTTCGCTGACCAACATCGTCTCCGGGCAGATCCTCGACGCCAAGCAATTGCCGCTGAAGTTCGTCGCCCATACCCCGTGCTTCCGCAGCGAGGCCGGTGCCTCCGGGCGCGATACCCGCGGCATG
This sequence comes from Pseudomonas sp. 20-5, assembly GCF_056782835.1. Taxonomy (NCBI): domain Bacteria; kingdom Pseudomonadati; phylum Pseudomonadota; class Gammaproteobacteria; order Pseudomonadales; family Pseudomonadaceae; genus Pseudomonas; species Pseudomonas sp. 20-5. Next base: position 2,567,108 of record NZ_CM165584.1, read on the forward strand.
ATCCGTCAGCATCAGTTCGACAAGGTGGAGATGGTGCAGATCGTCGATCCGGCCACTTCCTACGAGGCGCTGGAAGGCCTGACCGCCAACGCCGAGCGCGTCCTGCAACTGCTCGAGTTGCCGTATCGGGTGCTGGCGCTGTGCACCGGCGACATGGGCTTCGGTGCGACCAAGACCTACGACCTGGAAGTCTGGGTTCCCAGCCAGGACAAGTACCGCGAGATTTCCTCCTGCTCCAACTGCGGCGACTTCCAGGCCCGGCGCATGCAGGCCCGCTACCGCAATCCGGAAACCGGCAAGCCCGAGCTGGTGCACACCCTCAACGGCTCCGGCCTGGCCGTCGGCCGCACCTTGGTGGCGGTACTGGAGAACTACCAGCAGGCGGACGGCTCGATCCGTGTCCCGGAAGTCCTCAAGCCCTACATGGCTGGCATCGAGGTGATCGGCTGACATGGATTTCCTGCCGCTGTTCCACTCCTTGCAAGGGCGCCTCGCGCTGGTGGTCGGTGGCGGCGAAGTCGCCCTGCGCAAGGCGCGCCTGCTGGCCGACGCCGGCGCGCGCCTGCGCGTGGTCGCGCCGCAGATCCACATCGAACTGCGGCATCTGGTGGAGCAGGGCGGCGGCGAGCTGCTCGAACGCGACTACCAGGACGGCGACCAGCCCGGCTGCGCCCTGATCATCGCCGCCACCGACGACGAACCGCTGAACGCCGAGGTGTCGCGAGCGGCCAATGCGCGCGGGATACCGGTCAACGTGGTGGACGCGCCGGCCCTGTGCAGCGTGATCTTCCCGGCCATCGTCGACCGTTCGCCGCTGGTGGTGGCGGTCTCCAGCGGCGGCGATGCGCCCGTGCTGGCGCGGCTGATCCGGGCCAAGCTGGAAACCTGGATTCCCTCGACCTACGGGCAACTGGCCGGACTCGCCAGCCGCTTCCGCCACCGGGTCAAGGAATTGCTACCCGACCTGCAGCAGCGCCGGGTGTTCTGGGAAAACCTGTTCCAGGGCGAGATCGCCGAGCGTGTCCTGGCCGGCCGTCCGGCGGAAGCCGAGCGTCTCCTGGAGGAGCACCTGGCCGGCGGCCTCGCGCACATAGCCACGGGCGAGGTATATCTGGTCGGGGCCGGGCCGGGGGATCCGGACCTGCTGACGTTCCGTGCCCTGCGCCTGATGCAGCAGGCCGACGTGGTGCTCTACGATCGCCTGGTGGCGCCGTCGATCCTCGAATTATGCCGCCGCGATGCCGAACGCCTGTACGTCGGCAAGCGCCGCGCCGAACATGCGGTGCCGCAGGATCGGATCAACCGCCTGCTGGTGGAGCTGGCCAGCCAGGGCAAGCGCGTGCTGCGCCTGAAGGGTGGCGACCCGTTCATCTTCGGCCGCGGCGGTGAGGAAATCGACGAACTGGCTGCCCACGGCATACCTTTCCAGGTCGTGCCGGGAATCACCGCGGCCAGCGGCTGCGCGGCCTACGCCGGGATTCCACTGACTCATCGCGATCATGCGCAATCGGTTCGTTTCGTCACCGGTCATCTGAAGGACGGCACCACCGACCTGCCGTGGCAGGACCTGGTAGCGCCTGGCCAGACCCTGGTGTTCTACATGGGCCTGGTGGGATTGCCGGTGATCTGCGAGCAACTGGTCGCCCACGGTCGCTCCGCACAGACCCCGGCGGCGCTGATCCAGCAGGGGACCACCGCCCAGCAGCGGGTATTCACCGGAACCCTGGAAAACCTGCCGCAACTGGTGGCTGAGCACGAAGTGCATGCGCCGACCCTGGTGATCGTCGGCGAAGTCGTGCAACTGCGCGACAAGCTGGCCTGGTTCGAAGGCGCCCGCGAGGACGCCTGAGCCTTCAGCCTTCTCCCCAGATGCCCTTGCCGGGAAGTCGTTCCCGGCCTGGCGCGCGCGCCAGGTCGAGACGCGGGCCCAGCGGTACTATCCCGGTCGGGTTGATGGTGCGGTGGCTGGCGTAGTAGTGCCCCTTGATATGTTCGAAGTCCACTGTCTCGCCGATGCCCGGGCGTTGGTACAGCTCGCGCAACCAGCCGGAGAGATTCGGGTAGTCTTCGATGCGCCGCAGGTTGCACTTGAAGTGTCCGTGGTACACCGCATCGAAGCGCACCAGGGTGGTGAACAGGCGGATATCGGCCTCGGTCAGGTATTCGCCGGCCAGGTAGCGGCGTTCGCCGAGCAAGCCTTCCAGGTAGTCCAGCTCCTCGAACAACTGGACGAAGGCCTCCTCGTAGGCGTCCTGGCGAGTGGCGAAGCCAGCACGGTACACGCCGTTGTTGACCGCAGGATAGATGCGTCCGTTGAGGCGTTCGATCTCCTCGCGCAGCGGCTCCGGGTAGAAGTCCAGCGCGTTGGCGCCGATGGCGTCGAAGGCGCTGTTGAAGATGCGGACGATATCGGCTGATTCGTTGTTGACGATCTTCTGCGCCTGCTTGTCCCACAGCAGCGGCACCGTGACCCGGCCGCTGTAGTGCGGGTCGTCGCGGGTGTAGCGCTGGTGCAGAAAGGCCAGGCCGTCGAGGCGATCGCCGGTGGAGCCGTGGGCGGGGTCGAAGGTCCAGCCGTTCTCGCGCATCAGCCAACTGACCACCGAAACATCGACCAGCGACTCCAGCCCCTTCAGCTTGCGCACGATCAGGGTCCGATGGGCCCAGGGGCAGGCCAGCGAGACATAGAGATGGTAGCGCCCGCCCTCGGCGGGGAACGCCGGCTCGCCCAGCCAATGGCGGCGCTGGGCGTTTTCGCGCTGGAAGCGGCCGTCTTTCTGTGTGTCATACCACTGGTCGTGCCAGCGGCCATCGATCAACTGTCCCATGAGCGGGTTCCTCCATACGTCGTTGGAGGAACAGTCTAGTGTCGGGTGATCGATAAATTTATATAAATAAAGGGCTATTCGTATCGATCAGATCGATTCGTTTCGGGTCGCCCAGTAGTGTGCGGCTTCCTTGAAGGCTTCTTCGCGATTCTTGCCAAGGGCCCGTAGCGCCAGGGCCATGCTGGAGAGCACCGCCAGGTGGCCATAGGCGTCGCCTTCGCGGCCGTCCCAGACGGCCCGAAGGAAACCCGGGTCGAGCTGTTCCGGCTTCATGTGCCGGTGCGTCGACAATGCTGGCCATTCCTCGTCCCAGGCTTCGCCCTGGTCGCAACCATACAGGTGGGCGACGACGTCCGGGTTGACTTCGATCTCGCCGCCTTCGCCCTTGATGACGATGGCCCGGTCGCCGAGCAGGCGGCTGGCCTCGCGGTGGGTTTCCTGGTAACCGGGGTGGAAGATGCTCTGCAGGATGCAATCCGCATTCAGGGGGTTGAGCAGGCGAACCAGCGAATGGATCGGCGAGCGCAGGCCGAGGGTATTGCGCAGATCGATCATGCGTTGCAGCACCGGCATCCAGGCGCCGAGCGGAATGAACGCCAGGTGGCCGCGCTCCAGGGCCTGTTCTACCTGCAGCCAGTCGTGGCAGAGCGGGATCTCCAGCGCCGCCAGCAACTGTTCGCTGTACAGGCGTCCGGCGGTATGCGCGCCGCCGCCGTGCATGAGGATGCGCACGCCATGGCCGGCCAGGCACTTGGCGGCTAGCAGGTACCAGGGCAGGTGGCGCTTCTTGCCGGCGTAACTGGGCCAGTCGAGGTCGACGCGCAAGGACGGGACTTGCAGGCGCTCGCGCACCGCCTCGGTGAAACCGGCCAGTTCCTCGCTGCTTTCCTCCTTGTGCCGCAGGAGCATGAGGAAGGCGCCCAGCTGGGTGTCCTCGACCCTGCCGTCGAGGATCATGCCGAGGGCCTCGCGGGCTTCCTCCCGGGTCAGGCTGCGCGCTCCGCGCTTGCCTTTGCCGAGGATGCGGACGAACTGGGCGAACGGATGTTCGGCGGGAGTCGAGAGAGTCATAGACAGTTGCTCGGTTTCGGCAGGCCGGCCAGCTTCGCGCCAAGCTTGGCCGGGGCGCCCTTGAACAGGTGGTTGAGGTGCAGGCTGTTGCCCTTGTCCGGACCCAGTCGCTGGGCGACGTACTTGATCAGCGGGCGGTTGGCCGGAGACAGCTGGAACTCCGCATAGAACTCGCGGAGCAGTTGGAGAATCTCCCAGTGCTCGGCGGTCAGGGCCAGCTCCTCGCGGGCGGCCAGGGCTTCCGCCACCGGCTCCGACCAATCGTCGAGGGCGGCGAGGTAGCCGTCCTTGTCCAGCCGGATTTCCCGGCCTTCCAGCGTAAGGAGCGTCATAGCCAACTGTTGACCTTGTCGAAGCGGGTGGCGAGTTCGACGAAGCCGGGGTAGTCCACCGCCACCAGGCGAGCGGGGACGTCCTCGATACCGCGCGCCTGGAGGTCTTCCAGCAGGGCGAACAGTTCGATTTCCGCCGGCATCAGTTCCAGGGCCTGGCAGGCGTGGCTGCCGGCCAGCAGGGCGTGCACGGCGTCGCCGCAGAGCAGCAGGCCGTCGCCGGGGTTGAGCAGGTACAGGCAACTGCCCAGGCGGCCGTCATTGAACGGCGAGCGGGACAGTACGTGGAGGGTCGTGGCCATCAGAGGGTAATCACCTGGTCGTAGCGTTGCAGCAGGTCGCGCAGGGCCTGGTCGTCGAGCACCTCGACCGCGAGGGCCAGGCGCTCTTCAGCCAGGCCACGCTCGCGCAGGCTGCGGGCCGAGACGTAGAGGTCGTCCACGCCGAACATCGGCAGGGCCTGCAGGTTGGCCTGCAGGTCCTTCTGCTGCAGGTGCGCAGGATGCTGGCCGGGAGCCAGCTGGAACGCGCCGTCGTCGAGGAACAGCATGCCGACCGGTAGATCGAAGGCGCCGCCGGCCAGGGCTATGTCCAGCGCCTCGCGGGCGCTCGGGCCGGACCAGGGCGACTGGCGGCTGATGATCAGCAGCGACTGGCTCATCGGTCGCCTCCGAAGCAGACCAGGCGGTCCGCGCTTTGCGCCGCCTCGTGCAACTGGCCGAGTCCGGACAGTTCCCATGGTGCGCCAAGGTTGGCGCCGGGACGGCCGTAGCGTTCGGCTTCCTCGGCGTTCAGCACGCCGCGGCGCAGGGCGGCGGCGATGCAGACCACGGCGTCCAGGCCGTTGCGCTCGACCAACTCGCGCCAGGCGGCGGGCAGGTCGAACTCGTCCTGGCCGCTCACGACGTTGGCCGAGGCGCTGTGCACGCCGTCCTGGTAGAAGAACAGGCGGACGATTTCGTGCCCGCCGGCCAGCGCGGCTTCGCTGAAGCGCAGCGCGCGGCGGGCGGCGGGGGAGTGGGGAGGGTCGAATAGGGCGATGGCGAATTTCATGCTGCGATACGCGAAGGATTTCTTCGAATGATAAACCAATGCCTGTGTTTTGCCGGTCCGCAAATGAAAAAGCCCGTCGCGGGGACGGGCTTTTCCGGAGGCGTTTTCTATCAGTCGTCGCCGCCGGCGATGCCGAAGATCTGCAACAGGCTGATGAACAGGTTGTAGATCGACACGTACAGGCTGATGGTGGCCATGATGTAGTTGCGTTCGCCGCCGTGGATGATCGCGCTGGTCTGGTAGAGGATCATCGCCGAGGAGAACAGGACGAAGCCGGCGCTGATCGCCAGTTGCAGGCCACTGATCTGGAAGAACAGCGATACCAGCACGGCGCCCAGCAGGACGAAGAAGCCGGCGGTGATGAAGCCGGACAGGAAGCTCATGTCCTTGCGGGTGGTCAGCACATAGGCGGACAGGCCGAAGAACACCAGGGCGGTCATGGCGAACGCCGAAGTGATGACGCTGCCGCCGTTGGGCAGGCCGAGGTACATGTTGAGGATCGGGCCGAGCGTGTAGCCCATGAAGCCGGTCAGGGCGAAAGTGCTGACCAGACCCCAGGCGCTGTTGCGCAGCTTCACGGTGAGGAAGAACAGGCCGTAGAAGCCGATCAGCACCACGAACACGTTCGGATAGGGCAGGCGCATCTGCTGCGAAACGTAGGCCACCAGGCCGCTGAAGGCCAGGGTGAGTGCCAGCAGGCCGTAGGTATTGCGCAGAACGCCGCTGACTTCACGCTGTTCCGCGACGGCGGAGTTCAGCTGATATTGCTGTTCTTGCATGGTGTGGGTACTCCTTAACGGGAACGGGTCCATGACGTACTGATGGGCATGATAGCAAAGCCTCTGCCAGGGCCAATCGATAGAGTTTGACAGTGTGTTGCTATCCGGTACTATGGCGCCCCGCGATGCGGAGGTGTGGCCGAGTGGTTTAAGGCAACGGTCTTGAAAACCGTCGAAGGGGAGACTCTTCCGTGAGTTCGAATCTCACCGCCTCCGCCATATCCGCGTACTGAAAAGCCCCGCTGAGCGGGGCTTTTGCATTTTCGGGGCGCCGCTCTTCCGCACTTCCGGGTCGTTTCCGCAGCCTGCCCGGCGTCGATTCGATGACTCTCCGATTTCGTCGGGTAATGGCTTCAGATCACGAAGAAGCCGTGGGTTCCGTCGCGACCGAGTTGCTCCACCAGGCCGAACTCCCAGTCCAGGTAGCCCTGCATCGCTTCGCGCGGATTGTCGGTACCTTCGTAGGGGCGGCGGTAGCGGTCGATGCGCGGCGACGCCAACAGGCTTTCGCCGTCTTCCGTCGGCAGGCCCGCGGCGACCCAGGCGCTGGTGCCGCCGTCGAGAAGGAACACTGGCTTGCCGCTGAGTGCCTGGACTTCCGCCACGGCGAAGCGCGCCAGCAGGCTGCTGCCGCAGGTGAGTACGTAGCGCTCGGCCGTGCCCAGCCGTTCCAGTGCCTGCTTCAACTGGCTGCGCAATACCCAGGCGGCGCCGGGGATGTGGCGTTTCGCATAGTTGGCGCTGGCGGTGAAGTCGAGCACCCGGGTGCCCGGTTCGCCCAGCCAGTCGGCGAGGGTGGTCGGGTCGATGGTGTCGGCCCGGGGTTGCCTCGGCAGCGGCGCGCTCCAGGCGCCTCTCTCGCTTAAGTCGGCGTCGGAGAGTCCGTCCAGTACCGCGACCTGCCAGCCCATCTGGGCTAGCCAGGAGGCGCTCATGTTGGCGCGTACGCCATCGTCGTCCACCAGTACCAGGCGCGCGCCGCGCACGCTGGCGACATGGTCGGTTTCCTGAACCAGCTGGCCACCGGGCGTGGAGCGGGAGCCAGGCAGGTGACCGGCTTCGTATTCCTCGGGCGTGCGTACGTCGAGCAGGTAGGTGGTGCGGTCGTGCTCGTCCTGCCATTGGGCCAGACCGGCCAGGTCGAGGCGTTCGACGCCGGCGCGGTCGGCGACGGCACGGGCGCGCTGGGCGGCGGCCTTGCGAGTGTCCTGGGAGATCGCACCGAAGCGTCGCGTCTGGCCGTGTTCCAGTTGCTGACCGGCCAGCGTCCAGCCGATGGTGCCGTTGCGTAATGCCGCCACCGGGTTGGGGATGCCGGCGTTGAGCAGCGACTGGGTACCGATGATGCTACGAGTGCGCCCGGCACAGTTGACTATCACCCGGGTGCGCGGGTCCGGCGCCAGTTCGGCGACGCGCAGCACCAGTTCGGCGCCGGGCACGCTGATGCCGCCGGGGATACTCATGGTCTGGTATTCGTCGAAACGACGGGCATCCAGGATCACCGCGTCGGCCCTGGCGTCGAGCAAAGCCTGTACTTCCTCCGCGGCCAGCGATGGCGTGTGGCGCTCGGCCTCCACCAGTTCGCCGAAGGCCTTGCTTGGCACGTTCACATCCCTGAACAGCTCGCCGCCGGCGTTGCGCCAACCGGACAGGCCGCCATCGAGCAAGGCCACGTCGCTGTAGCCGAGGTCGAGGAGGCGTTGCGCGGCGACCGGCGCCAGGCCTTCGCCGTCGTCGTAGACGGTAATCGGCGTGTCGCGGCGCGGCACCCGGGCATGGATCTCCAGTTCCAGCCTGGACAGCGGCAGGTTGGCGGCGAACAGGGGATGGGCCTGGGCGAACGGGTCCTCCTCGCGCACGTCGAGCAGCGCCAGCTCCCGGCGGGCGAGGAGAGCGGCGCGGATATCGTGGAAGGTGCGTACGGCGATCTGGCTCATGCGGGGTTCTCTTTCGACAGGTCCCAGATATTGGGCAAGCGGCTGTTGGAATAGCCGGAAATGAAGGGTTTTTCCTCACCTTCGGCGCTGAACACGGCACGCCGTACCGCACCGATATTGGCGCCGTAGACGTGGATACTGATGGATGTGCGGTCGCTGAAGGCGTTGCTCACCTGGTGCACGTCGCCAATGCGTGGCGACAGCGCTTCGACCTCGCCGGGCTCCAGGCGTCGACGGGCTCCGCTGGGATGCGGACGCCCCCCCGCATCGAAGGCGTACGGCTGCGAGTATTCGGCCCCGCGGAGCATGCCGATCAGGCCCCAGACCCGATGATCGTGTACCGGTGTGATCTGGCCCGGCCCCCAGACGAAGCTGACCACCGAGAAGCGCTGCCGTGAGTCGACATGCAGCAGGTACTGTTGGTAGCGCTGTGGATCGGGGCGGGCGCAGTCTTCCGGCAGCCAGTCGTCCTGGCGCACCAGCTCGGCCAGCAGGGGGTGGGCTTGGGCGAGCAGGGTGGATTCGTCGGGACGGCTGTCGAGCAGTGTCGCCAGCTCGCCGATGAACTGGCGCAGGCGGTCGAGGCGCAGGATGGATGACATGCGGGGATTCACTCCGGGAAGTTCTGGCGGTACGGTAGCAAACGCTTTTTTATTCCTGAAATGCATTTTGAATCTAAGCTAATATGCGAGAAATGCAATTGGTGCCGGCCCCATGAAAATCGATGACATCGACGCCTTCGTCGCGGTGATCCGCAACGCTTCCCTGAGCCAGGCCGCCGAGAGCCTGGGCCTGACCCAGTCTGCGATCACCCGGCGGGTACAGAGCCTGGAGGAGTCCCTCGGAGTGGCATTGCTGGACCGCAATACCAAGCCGCTCAAACCCACCGCCAGCGGACTGCAGGTCTACGAACAGTGCCGGCGGGTGCTGCGCGAGGTGGATGGCCTGCGCGAACTGGTGGCCGGTGACTCCACACCAAGTGGCGTGCTGCGCCTGGGCGTGCCGCAGAGTATCGGCGAGGTGGTGTTGCTGGATGCCCTTCGGCGGCTGGCCGACGAGTACCCGGAGCTGCGCGCGCAGGTCGGCACTGGCTGGGGCAGCCATTTGCTGGCGCGCCTGGAGAATGCCGAACTGGACGCGGCAGTGGTGTTGTTTCCGCCAAGCAAGGTATTCCCCGAAGAACTCGGCGCCACGCCCCTAGGGCGCATGGAACTCTGCGTGGTGGTCGCCCGCGACAGTGCCATCCAGGCGCGACGCCTGCTCGATTGCTACCACCATGGCTGGGTGCTCAACCCCGATGGCTGCGGCTTCCGTGCCGGCCTGCAACGGGCCCTGGCCGATCAGGGCCTGGGCCTGCAACTGAACCTCGAGACTTTCGGCAGCGAGCTGCAACTGGGCCTGGTCGCCGCGGGCCGGGGTCTCGGCCTGGTGCCGGCGCCGGCCCTGGCGCGTAGCCGCTACCGCGATCAGTTGCAGGTGCTGCAACTGGAGGATTTCCAGCCGCTGATCCAGCTCTGGCTGGTGCGTCCGCGCCTGCTGGGCAATCTGGAGACGCCGGCACGGCTGTTCGGCAGGGCGGTGGCCGAGGGGTTGGATATGCAAGCCGGTTGAGTAGCGGCGCCGGGAGATCCCCGGGAGACGGGAGCGTGAATGAGAAGGGGCTGCAGTCGGGATCAACATTCCCCTGCGAGCCCCTTTTCGCTTCAGAGGGAAGAGGGAGCGAGGGCGGCTACGCATAGTGTCCGCCTTGGGAAACGCAAAGACGGAAAAGCTAAATATGCGCGTTTAGCATATTAAGATATGACAAAAATGAATTTCCATCATGTAGTTTCAGCCTGTAGCTTCTAAGAAAAGCTCCCATGCAGATGTTTTTCTTATAACGACAGCCGCCAACCTTATCAGTCGAGCGGCCCAGGCGAGGGCAACAGCGTGAGCGTGGAAATTCTCGGCATGATCACCGCCACACCGAGTTCCGAGGTGGACCAGGCGTTGGGGGAGGCTGTGGACGCCGGTTTCGTCCGGCGTTTCGCCCAGGCCCATGAGGACGCCGGCTTCGACCGGGTGCTGGTGGGGTATTTCAGCAATGCCGCCGAGGGCGCGGTGGTCAGTTCCTTCGTCGCCGCTGCCACCCGGCGCCTTGGCGTTCTCCTGGCCTATCGCCCGGGGGTGATTGCAGCGCCGCTGGCGGCACGCCAACTGGCTACCCTGGATCAGTTCAGCGAGGGCCGCCTGGCCCTGAACGTAGTCAGTGGTGGTAACGACGAGGACCTCGCGCGCGATGGCGACTACCTCGACCATGACCGCCGCTACGCCCGTACCGACGAATACCTGCAAGCCCTGCGTGCTATCTGGACCGCCACGGGACCGGTGGATTTCGACGGCGAGTTCTACCGCTTCCAGCGCGCCTCGCCAGCGGTGCGCCCGCGCCAGTCGCCGCACATACCGATCTATTTCAGTGGCTCCTCCGACGCAGCCATCGAGGTCGCCGCCAGGCACGCCGACACCTACATGCTCTGGGGCGAGCCGCTGGCCGCGGTCGACGGGCATATCCGCAGAGTGCGCGCCGCCGCCAAGGCCCAGGGACGCGATCCGCGCTTCTCGGTGTCATTCCGGCCGATCGTCGCGGATACCGAGGAGGCCGCCTGGAAGCGTGCCGCCGAGGTGCTCGAACAGGTCCGCGAGAACCGTGCGCGCCTCGGTCTGCCGCTGCGCGACCACCAGCCGCAGAATGTCGGTTCGCAGCGCCTGCTGGCCGCCGCCGAGCAGGGCGAGGTGCTCGACAGCCGTTTGTGGACCGGCGTGGCCCGGCTGACCGGGGCGCGCTGGAACTCCACCGCCCTGGTAGGCACCCCCGAGCAGGTTGCCGCTGCGCTTGGCGAGTACTACCGGCTGGGCGTCTCGACCTTCCTGATTCGAGGCTTCGATCCGCTCGGCGACGCCGTGCGCTACGGCCAGGGCCTGATTCCCGCCATACATGACCATATCGCCCGCCTGCCGCTGTTGCGGCACGCCGGTTGAGGAGCTCCGATGAAACTCAAGCAATACCTGCTAACCAGCTTCGCCACGCTTCTGCTCGGTGCCTCCCTGGCCCAGGCCGCAGAGCTGCCGACGTTGCGTGTGGGCGACCAGAACTACTACAACGTTCGGGCTTCCATGGAGGCCTCGGGAGTTCTCGAAGGCGCGCCTTACCAGGTCGAATGGAAGCATTTCCAGTCCGCCGCGCCGGTGGCCGAAGGGTTGCAGGCCGGAGCGCTGGACCTGGGTTTCCTCGGCGACTCGGGCTTCATCTTCCTCGCCGCCAAGGGTGCGCCGGTGAAGCTGGTCGGCGTCTCGCGGCAGAACCCCGATACCATAGCCCTGCTGGTGCCGAAGGATTCTCCGGTGCGCAGCATTGCCGATCTCAAGGGCAGGAAAGTCGCCTACTGGCCCGGTGCCTGGAGCCAGCAACTGACCTTGCGCGCGCTGGAGAAAGCCGGCCTGCCGAAGGACTACGTGGAGTTCGTCAAGCTGATGCCGATCGACGCCGCCGCCGCCTTGCCGCGCGGCAGCATCGATGCCTTTCCGGTGTGGGAGCCGTATATCTCGCAGCAGATCGTGGTTTCCGGCGCACGGCCGATTCTCACCGCCCGCGACCTGATGCCGGGGCTGTCCAGCATCGCCGCCAACGCTGCTTCCATCGAGCCCAGGCGCGCGCAGATCGCCGACTTCCTCGGCCGCCTGCGCAAGGCACGGGCCTGGGTCGAGGCACACAAGGAGCAGTACGCTGACCTCTGGGCGCAGAAGGCCAATCTCGACCGGGCAGTCTCCCGCCATTGGATCGGCCAGGCCGGCATGAGCGTCGGCCCGGTAGACGCCCAGGCCGCCACCGACTACCAGGAGACCGCGGATTTCCTGCTGCAGACCGGTGCCTTGCCCAAGCCGTTCGACACTTCCACGGTGATCGACACGTCCTTCAACGAAGCCTTCCACTGAGTACGGACCATGAGCATCCAGTTTCTCGGCATGATCGGCCATCGCCTGGCCTCGGAGACCCTCGCGCCGGTCGGACCTATCCTCGACAAGCCTTACATCGCCGCTTTCGCACGCGCCCACGAAGAGGCCGGCTTCGATCGAATCCTGGTCGGCTACTGGTCGGACCAGCCGGATGGATTCCTGGTGGCCGCCGCCGCTGGCCTGGCCACTTCCCGGATCGGTCTGCTGCTGGCGCACCGCCCCGGTTTCGTCGCCCCGACCCTGGCCGCGCGCAAGCTGGCGACCCTCGAACACCTCCTCGACGGGCGCCTGGCGGTGCATATCATCAGCGGCGGCAGCGACGCCGACCAGCGCAAGGACGGCGATTATCTCGACCACGACCAGCGCTATGCCCGCAGCGACGAATTCATCGAACTGCTCAAGCGCACCTGGACCAGCACCGAACCCTTCGATTTCCACGGCGCGCACTACCGCGTGGAGCACGCCTTCTCGGCCATCCGTCCGCAGCAGAAACCGCACATTCCGGTGTATTTCGGCGGCTCCTCGGAAGCCGCGCTGAAGGTCGCCGGCAAGCAGGCCGATGTGTTCATGCTCTGGGGCGAACCCCTGGCACAGGCCGCCGAAACCATCTCCGCTGTGCGCGAACAGGCGCGCTCGAATGGTCGCGAAGTGGAATTCAGCCTGTCGTTCCGGCCCATCCTCGGGCGCACGGAGGACGAGGCCTGGGCCAAGGCCGAGGCGATACGCGCAAGCGCCGGCGCGCGCCTGGGCGAGGCCGGCTTCCCCAAGGGCAAGCCGCAGAGCGTCGGCGCCCAGCGTCTGCTCAAGGCGGTGGAGCAGGGCGAGCGCCTCGACGAGCGCCTTTGGACCGGAATCGCCAGGCTGGTCGGTGGCGGGCACAACTCCACCGCCCTGGTCGGTACCGCGGAACAGGTGGCCGACGCCCTGCTCGCCTACTACGACCTGGGCGTGCGCAATATCCTCATTCGCGGTTTCGATCCCCTCGCCGATGCCGTGGAATATGGCCGCGAGCTGATCCCGCTGACCCGCGCCAAAGTCGCCGAGCGCGAGCGCCGGCGCGCCACGGCCTGATCCCATGGCCGTCCTGCAGACTCCCTCGGCGGCGTTCGATGAACGGCTGCCAGAACTGACCCGGCAACTGGCGGAAAGCGCCGATGCCCATGACCGCAGCGGAGATTTTCCCCATGCCAACCTGGCCCTGCTGCGACACTACGGGCTGCTCGCCCTGGCCTTGCCGCCTGCGCTCGGCGGTCCCGGCGCCAGCCTCGGCGAGCTGCGCCGGGTAATCGGCGCGGTGGCTCGCGGCGAACCCTCCACGGCCCTGGTGCTGTGCATGCAGTACCTGCATTTGCGGCGCCTGGCCGATAACCCCGATTGGCCCGGCGCGCTCAAGCGGCGCGTGGCGCGCGAGGTGCTGGAGCAGGGGGCGTTGATCAATAGCCTGCGCGTGGAGCCCGAGCTGGGTTCGCCGTCACGCGGCGGTCTGCCGGGTACGCTGGCGCGGCGTGTCGGCGACGGCTGGCAGCTGTCCGGGCACAAGCTCTACACCACCGGCATTCCCGGCCTGACCTGGCTGGCGGTATGGGCGCGCAGCGACGAGCCGATCCCCCGCGTGGGTACCTGGCTGGTGCGCCGCGACAGCCCAGGCATCCGTATCGTGGAGAGCTGGGACCATCTGGGCATGCGCGCCAGCGGCAGCCACGAGGTGCTCTTCGAAGAGGTGGCGGTGCCTCTGGAAAACGCCATCGGCCTGCATCCCCACGACCAGCCTCCGGCGCCGGACCAGGCCGTGCTGCGCGACTTCGCCCAGGCTAGCGCGGTGTTGCTCGGCGCTCTCTACGACGGTATCGCCGGGAGCGCCCGCGAGTGGCTCGTCGGCTGGCTGCGCGAGCGCGTGCCGGCCAGTCTCGGCGCGCCGTTGGCGAGCCTGCCGAGGATGCAGGAGGCGCTCGGCGAGATCGACGGCCTGCTCCTGCAGAACCGCCTGCTGCTCGATGCCGCGTGCTGCGGACAGTTGCCCGCCAGCGACTCCGGGCTGCTCAAGGTCGCGGTCATCGACAACGCGTTGGCGGTGGTCGAGAAGGCCCTGGAACTGAGCGGCAACCACGGCCTCAGCCGGCACAATCCGCTACAGCGGCACTACCGCGACGTGCTTTGCGGACGTGTCCACACGCCACAGAAAGATAGCGTCTGGAGCGCGGCGGGGAGGGCGGCGCTGAGTCTTTGAAACGTACCTCCCACGATTCTCGACCCTGGCCTTGTCGGCGACCGCACCGGCGGAACGGATAGCCCAGGATAGCCCCGGCTCCGTGCGGAGCTGCCTGGAGATTGCCCATGAAACGACCCCTGTGTGTGCTTGCCGGCCTGCTGGCCGCGACCCTGCTGGCTGGAGCCGCCAGCGCCGCCGACCTCATCAGCCTGCGCCTGGGCGATGTGAAGGGCGACCGCTACGCCGCCCTGCGCGCGTCCGGCGAGCTCGACGACCTGCCGTACAAGCTGGAAATGTCGGCGTTCCCCTCCGGTGCACCGGTGCTCGAGGCGCTCAACGCCGGGGCCCTGGACATAGGCTTTACCGGCGACATCCCGTTCCTCTTCGTCTACGCTGCCGGCGCGCCGCTCAAGGCGGTGGGCGCCTGGCACTTCAACCCGGCGACCGTGGCGCTGGTGGTCGGCAAGGACTCGCCGATCCGTTCGGTGGCCGGCCTCAAGGGCAAGCGCATTGCCGTCAATCGCGGCGGCTGGGGGCATTTCCTCGCCCTTGGCGCGTTGCGTCGCGCCGGCCTCGGACCGCAGGACGTAAGCTTTTCCTTCCTTGGTCCGGTGGACGGCCGCGCCGCCCTGGTGCGCGGCTCGGTAGACGCCTGGGTGCCCTGGGAGCCCTATACCTCCAGCGCCGTGCTGCTCGATCAGGCGCGGGTCATCGACAACGGTGCCGGGATCATGACCGGCTACTCCTATGCCCTGGCCAGCGACGCTGCGATCGCCCGCAAGAAGGCCGCGATCAGCGACCTGCTGACCCGCCTGGCGCGTGCCCAGGCCTGGGCCCTGAGGCATCCGGAGGCGTTCGCCGAGGCCCTGGCCAAGGATCTGAACATGCCGCGCGAAGTCACTCGGCGCTGGGTTGGCGAGGCGCGCATCAGTCCTGTGGTCTTCGGTCCGGAGGTTGCCGCCACCTTGCAGACCGCCGCCGATTTCTTCCATGCCGAAGGCGTGCTGCCGAAGTCGCTGGAGGTCGCCCCGGCGTTCGACTTCAGCCTGTCCGCCGGTGCCGCCGAAGTGGCCCGCCAGTTGCCCGCCGACCTCCGCGTCGGCCAGCGTTGAGGAGTTACGGAATGCGTCAGACCCTGAGCCTGTTCCTGCTTCTCTGCCTGCTCGTCGGCCAGGCCTGTGCCGACGAGCGCGTGACCCTGCGCCTGGCCGACCAGAAGGGCAACATGCGCGCCCAGTTGGAGGCTGCCGGCGCGCTGGACGACCTGACCTACGACATCCGCTGGTTCGAATTCCCCGCCGCCGCCCCCCTCGCCGAAGCACTCAATGCCGGTGCGGTGGATGCCGGCATCATCGGCGACGCGCCATTGCTCTTCGCCCTGGCCGCCGGTGCCCGGCTGAAGGCCATCGCCGTCGACAAATCCGATCCCTACGGTACCGCCGTGCTGGTGAGAGGGGATTCGCCGCTGCGCTCGGCCAACGACCTGAAAGGTCAGCGCATTGCCACCGGCCGCGGTTCCATCGGCCACTTCGTCGCGCTCAAGGCCTTGGCCTCGGTCGGGCTGGGCGAGAAGGACGTCGAATTCCGCTTCCTCGGCCCGGTGGACGCGAAAATGGCCCTCGCCAATGGTTCCGTGGATGCCTGGGCGACCTGGGAGCCCTACACCGCGTTCGCGGAGACCGCCGACAAGGCTCGGGTACTGGTCGACGGGCGCGGCCTGTGGGCTGGCAACAGCTTCCTCGCTGCTACCGATAGCGCACTGGCCGACCCGGCGAAACGCGCCGTGCTGCAGGACTACCTGCAACGCCTGGCCAGCGCCCAGCGCTGGGCGTACCTGCACCTGGACGAGTATTCGCGAAGCCTGGCGCAGATCATCGGCTTCCCCGAGGACGCCGCGCGCTTGCAGTTCGAACGCCGGCGCTTGCGTTGGCAGGCGCTGGATGAGCGAACGCTCGGCCAGCAGCAGGAGACCGCCGATTTCTACCAGGCCCATGGATTGATTCCGCAGCGCCTCGATGTGCGGCCGACCTTCGCCAGCGGCTTTGCGGTCAGGCAGGCGTCGGATGCGGATATCCGGTAGGCGCTGTCCGGGCATTAATTGATAACTATAAGTTATTTATCGATTGTTTTTTATTCCAATAATCTATCCGTTCCGTCGCCGGCAGCTGGAACTCCCGTCCCTGCGGGCGCTCGCACCTATCCCAGGAGTCATCGCATGTCTCGTCCGTTCCTGCGTCGCTTGGCCATCGTGTTTGCCGCTTCCGTCGTCCTGTCGGGCATTGGTGGCGCACAGGCCGAGGAGGTCCTGCGCATCGGCTTCCAGAAATCCTCGACTCTGCTGACCCTGATCCGCAGCCAGGGCACCTTCGAGCGCGAGTTGGCCAGGCAGGGCATCCGGGTGTCCTGGCATGAGTTCCCCAGCGGCCTGCCGTTGCTCGAATCGCTCAATGTCGGCAACGTCGATCTCTCCGCCGACGTCGCCGACACCGTGCCGGTGTTCGCCCAGGCGGCGGGTGCTCGCCTGACCTACTTCGCCCGCGAAACACCTTCGCCCGCGGCGCAGGCGATACTGGTCGGCGAACATTCGCCGCTGAAGTCCCTGGCCGAGCTGAAGGGCAAGCGCATCGCCGTGACCAAGGCCGCCGGCAGCCACTACCTGCTGATCGCCGCGCTGGCCAGCGCCGGGCTTGAGTTCTCCGACATCCAGCCAGCCTACCTGACGCCAGCCGACGGCCGCGCCGCCTTCGAGAACGGCAAGGTCGACGCCTGGGTGACCTGGGACCCCTACGTGGCAAGCGCCCAGCGCCAGCAACGCGCGCGGGTACTGGCCGACGGCCAGGGCCTGGCCAGCTACCAGCGCTACTACCTCGCCTCCAGCGACTACGCCAGGAAACATCCTGAAGTGCTCCAGCAGGTCTTCGCCGAACTGCAGCGCACCGGGCGCTGGCTCAAGAGCCACCCGGCCGACGCGGCCAAGGTGCTGGGGCCGCTGTGGGGCAATCTCGATGCCGCTACCGTCGAGCAGGCGAATGCGCGGCGCAGCTACGACGTACAACCGGTGAGCGCAGATGGTCTCGACGAGCAACAGCGCATCGCCGACGCCTTCCACGCCCAGGGACTGCTACCCAAACCGGTGGATGCGCGCGCCGTGGAGGTATGGCAGCCGCGGCACTGAGCGGCGCGGCTGCCCCGAACCCTTCGATGCCGACGTGGCAGCGTGGTGCGGCGCCCCTTTTGCTTTCCAGTGTGATACCCGGAAGAGAGCGTTGGCCGCGACCAACGCTCCGCGGGCACGCGCGTCGCGTGTGCCCGCGCCATTCCCATTGGATCAGCTTGAGGCAATGCCATGTCGACGCTCTGTCTTCCCCACGTACTGTTTCCGCAACACATCATTACCCAGCAGCAAATGATCGAGCACCTGCAACAGTTGCACCGGGACCACCCGCAGCTGGCCCTGGCCGCGCGGATGATCCGCAACACCGAGGTCAGGCAACGCCACCTGTTGCTGCCGATCGAGGCGTTGACGGCACACCGGGGCATCGCACGGCGCAGCGAGTTATACGAACAGGAGGCCCGGCGGATGTCTTCCCGTGCAGCCCGTCAGGCTTTACGTAACGCCGGCCTGCGCCCGCAGGATATCCGCATGGTCGTCGTGACCTCCTGTACCGGTTTCATGATGCCGTCGCTGACCGCTCACCTGATCAATGACCTGGGCTTGCCGGGCTCCACCGTCCAGTTGCCCATCGCTCAGTTGGGGTGTGTGGCCGGAGCAGCCGCCATTGCCCGCGCTTACGATTTCTCCAGGCAGGGACCGGACCGTCATGTGCTGCTGGTGTCCCTGGAGTTTTCCTCGTTGTGCTACCAGCCGCAGGATGCCCAATTGCAATCCTTCGTTGCCGGCGCGCTGTTCGGCGATGCCGTCTCCGCCTGCGTGCTGCGTGCCGACGATGGGGCGAAGGGATTCAGGGTCGAAGCCACCGGCTCCTTCTTTTTGCCTGACAGCGAGCACTACATTCGCTACGAGGTACTCGATACCGGTTTTCATTTTCGCCTGGACAAGGCGGTAATGAAGGCGATCTCGGCGGTGGCGCCGGAGATGGAGCGGCTCAGCCGCGAGCATTTCGACCAGGTATGCGCCCGTTGCGACTTTTTCATATTCCACACGGGCGGCCGCAGGATACTCGACGAACTGGTGGCCCATCTGACGCTCGCCGAGGAGCAGGTCGCGCCGTCGAGAGCCAGCCTCGCCGAGGTCGGCAACGTGGCCAGCGTGGTGGTTTTCGATGTGCTTCGCAGGCTTTTCGAAAATCCGCCGGAAGCTGGCGCCAGGGGCTTGTTGGCCGCCTTCGGCCCAGGCTTCAGTGCGGAGATGGCGCTGGGACAGTGGACGGACTGAAACGCCCGGACCGAAGTGGCGCGGGTGAGTCTGGCATTCGCTCGCGCCGGACCTCGGGCCTGGCTATTGAACCCTGCACTTGCGCAGGAAGCGATTGTCCAGGTTGGCATAGTCATACGGCAGCAGGTCTGCGGCGTGCTGCCCGAGCAGGCGGTGCAGGGTCGAGATGGCATCCGCCGATGACAGGCGCTTCTGTCGCACCCCGTCCATCACCCGACAGGCGCTTTCGAAGAAGTCCTCGTATCCGGGGGCGTCGAACGACAGGTGGCCGGGGCAGCGCGCCGACTCGAGGTGGGCATCGAACGCCGAGCCGGACTGGCCGTCGCGGAGTGCCTGCAGCAAGCCACCCAGATAGGCGCCTCCGAGGTTCGAACCGCTGAGCCAGACGCGATGCCAGGCGTTCCACAGCGGGAAGTCGCGGAAAGCTTCGTACGAGCAGGACACCAGGCGGTCGTTGACCGCCACCGCGTTGCGCAGGTGACGCTCGACGCTGGCGAATCTGTCCAGTTGCCAGTGATCCTGGCGCACGGCGTCGATCAATCGGGGCATCAGGCGCAGGATGGATTCGAAGGTGGTTATCAGGCCGCGGGAGAACAGCGGGTCGATGAAACCTGCGGCTTGTGCCAGCAGGCAGAAGCGTTCGCCAAGGATGGTCCGGCTACGGTAGTTGAGCCGTGGCGCATGCACCCAGTCACGCGCTACGCGGGCCTCGGTGAAGTGCCGGGCGATCGACGGATATCGGTCCAGCAACCTGGAGAACTCCTGTTCCGGCGTGCCGCTGGGCTGGTATTTCAGACAGTTGTACTGGAAGCCCACGCTACATAGCCTGTTGGTACTCTCGGAGTGGTTGTCGAACGGGATGATCCAGAGCCAGCCCTCCTCGAAGATGTGGTGGAGCGTGCTCTGGAACAGGGGGATGGGAGATTGGTCGGTGTTGCTGGCGACTTCCTCGTAAGCCTTCACGTTGAGCATATGGGTGAAGAAGGAGCAGGTGTGGGTTGCCAGGCCATCGGTGGTGCGCACGCCCAGTTGACGTGCGAGCGGCGATCCCTGCGCGGCGGCATCGATGACATAGCGAGCTTGCAGGCTTTCGCCGTCGGCGAGACGGATGGCCACACCCTCGGGAAGGAACTCGAATCCTTCGATGCGCGTGTGGTGGCGGGCGTTCGCGCCGTGCTGGAGCGCGAGCAGCAAGGCGTAGAAGTCGATGTCCTGGCGATACAGGTGGGCCTCCGGAGCGTCCAGCGGCGGGGCGACGACATGCTCGGCAGCGCTGTCCACGCCGGCAGCGTGCCAGGCGAAGCTGAATGCCAGCTTGATCCCGCAGGCGGACGATCCGATGTGTCGGACGATCTGTTCGGGACTGGCGATGAAGGCCAGTTCGGGGATCCCGAAGCGTTGCGCGAGGAGGCGCAGGAGCAGGCCGCTCTCGGGGGTCATGGCCTCGCCGATGGAGAATCGCGGATGTTGACCGGCATCCAGGATGAGAGTTTTCAGACCGTGCTTCGCCAGAATCGCTGCCGAAATCGAGCCTGCGATACCGCTGCCAATGATGACTATGTCGTACGTACGACTCATGAACTAACCCGGTTTGTCGTGGTGGATCTGGAAAGTGTCGTGGTGCGTGACGCGGATGTTAGAAGGAGCCGGCCAATTGAGCTGGCGTCTGCTGGAACGGCAGGTCCCAGTAGGGCGTCTCGCCGATTGCGCTCTTCAGCTCGCTGAGAAACAGCGAGATCTTCGCCGGTACCACCGAACCCTGCGGTCGCAGTGCGTAGATGCCACCCTGTGCCTGCTCCGGCAGAGCGTGTCGGTCGAGAAAGGTCACCAGCCTGCCGCTGGCCACTTCTTCGTGGACCAGCCAGGTCGGCGCATGAATGATCCCCAAACCTTGCAAGGCTCCTTCCACCAGGAGCTCGGCACTGTTCACGGACAGGCGGCTGACCGGCGAGATCCTGATTCGCCTGGTAATGTCGGCGCTGCTGAACTGCCAGCTCAATGAGGCGTTGCTGCAGCCGTTGTGTTGCAGGCAGGTGTGCCGTTCGAGTTCTTCCGGGGTGCGTGGCAGACCGTGCTTCAGCAGGTATTCCGGGCTGGCGCAGAGCACCCGGCGTAGCCCCGCCAGCTTCGAGCAGATCAGGCTGCTGTCCGGCAGGATGCCGAGACGGATGCAGAGATCGAGTTTTTCCCCGACGGGATCGGCAATCCTGTCGTTCAGGGAGAAATCCAGTTTGAGGCCGGGATTCTTTTTCAGCAGTGTGCTGACCAGTGGTGCGATATGTCGCCGGCCGAACGCGACCGGTGCCGAGACTCTCAACGTACCTACGGCCGAAGAGGTGTGTTCCTTTATTTCGTTTCTGGCCTGGTTGATGTTCTCGGATATTTTCCTGGCGTGTTTTAGAAACAGAGCACCGGTTTCCGTCAAGACCAGTTTCTTGGTCGAGCGATTGATGAGTCTGGTCTCGAGTTTTTCCTCGAGGTTGTTTATTCGGCGCATGACCGATGAAGCGGGCATCTCGAAGACTCTGCCGGTTTCCGAAAAACTACCGGTAAGTGCTACGGATATATAGAGGTCGAAATCATCGCTAAATCCAAGTGTTTTCATCCTATGAATACCTTGAAGCGTTATAGTTATATATTGCCAGTTAATATGCACTGGCGATTCGCTATCCCCTTGTATGACCATCATGGAAGGATGTCAAGAGCGAGGTGTAAGCAGTTGCGACATCGGAAAGTTACCCCGTCATTCGATTGCGGCGACATCCTGTTGACCTTGGAAAGTCATGAAACCGAAACCGGAAGATATAGCCGGACGTAACCAGGAGAGTCGATTCGAGCGCGTGTATCGTTTCACTTCAGGCAGATACTTTAGGCATGTTCATACAATGGTCGAGATGCTCTTCGTCCCTTGATCTGCATCAAGGTGACGGGGAGTGGATCCTGTAGTTGCGCTGCGCGCGAATATTGTAATTGGTAGTCATTGTCAAGCTGTGACAATTAGCAGGTCGTCCGGCCTCGGCGCAGCCTCTTCAGGGAACCGCGAGCTCCCGCATGCCATTGCTTGCAGCGGCTTGGACGGTTGCCATGGCGATTCCTTCCGGGAACGTTGCGCGATAGTCCCCGTACCGTCCTAGAGCGCCTTTGCGCAGCCGCAAAGGCCTTTTGCGGATTGCGCTATTCAAATTCCAAATGTTCTCGTGGAAGGTTGGCTGGCAATTTAATTCGTGCCGCTTAATGAACTTCTAGGGGACGTGCTCATGGATATGGAAGAGATTAAGGGAAAAATACGTCGTTATATTATCGACGACCTTGTCGGTGATGGTGTTAAGGAAAACGAGTTGCAGGACGATACTCCGCTGCTCGAGTGGGGGATATTGAATTCCATGAATATCGTGAAGCTTATAGTTTTCGTCAGGGATGAAATGGGAGTGCATATTCCCTCGACGCACATAACTGGAAAGTATTTCCGGGATATCAATGCGGTTTCCACGACCGTCATGCAGCTCAATGCCGAACCGGCTTGAATCGAGGGAGTTTCTCATGGGTGATTATGATTTCGACGTAGGCATCATCGGCGGAGGCCCAGCCGGTTCCACGATGGCGTCTTATCTGGCCAAAGCTGGTATCTCGTGCGCCGTATTCGAGAAGGAGCTGTTCGAGCGCGAACATGTGGGAGAGTCCCTGGTGCCGGCCACCACGCCGGTCCTGCTGGACATCGGCGTGATGGACAAGATCGAGAAGGCCAACTTCCCGCGCAAGTTCGGTGCCGCCTGGACCTCGGCGGATTCCGGACCGGAAGACAAGATGGGTTTCCAGGGGCTGGACCACGACTTCCGCGCGGCGGAGATCCTCTTCAACGAGCGCCAGCAGGAAGGGGTCGATCGTGACTTCACGTTCCACGTCGATCGCGGCAAGTTCGACCGCATACTCCTGGAGCACGCCGGTTCGCTGGGCGCGAAGGTCTTCCAGGGCGTCGAGGTGGCGGACGTCGATTTCGTGAAGCCCGGTGATGTCCGCCTTAATGTGAAGCTCGGCAACCAGAAGGTCGGCATCAGGACCAGGATGGTGGTTGACGCCAGCGGACGCCATGTCCTGCTCGGGCGGCGCCTGGGGTTGCGGGAAAAGGACCCGGTGTTCAACCAGTTCGCCATCCACGCCTGGTTCGACAATTTCGATCGTCGCTCGGCAACGCGCAATCCGGACAAGGTCGACTACATCTTCATCCACTTCCTGCCTCTGACCAACACCTGGGTTTGGCAGATCCCGATCACCGAGACCATCACCAGCATCGGCGTAGTCACGCAGAAGCAGAACTACACGAAATCCGGCCTTTCATACGACGACTTCTTCTGGGAGGCGGTGAAGACCCGCGAGAACCTCTACGACGCCCTGAAAGCCTCGGAACAGGTGCGTCCGTTCAAGAAGGAGGCGGACTACAGCTACGGCATGAAAGAGGTCTGCGGCGACAGCTTCGTCCTGGTCGGCGACGCTGCGCGCTTCGTCGACCCGATCTTCTCAAGCGGTGTGAGCGTGGCCCTGAACAGCGCACGCATTGCCAGCAAGGACATCATCGCTGCGGTCAGGAACAACGACTTCGGCAAGGCCAGCTTCGCCGAGTACGAGGGAATGATCCGCAACGGCATCAAGAACTGGTACGAGTTCATCACCCTCTACTACCGCCTGAACATCCTTTTCACCGCCTTCGTGCAGGACCCTCGCTATCGCCTGGATGTGCTCCAGCTTCTCCAGGGCGACGTGTACAGCGGCGAGCGGTTGAAGGTCCTGGACAAGATGCACGAAATCGTCGCCACCGTGGAAAGCGATCCCGATCACCTCTGGCACAAGTATCTCGGTGACATGCAGGTGCCGACCGCAGAACCGGCGTTCTGATGGGCAATACCCACATGGAGGAGTGATTCGGATGGTTCCGAAGGCATCTGCGGGTTTCGAACCCGTCGCAATCATCGGCAGCGCTTGCCGTTTTCCCGGCGAAGCGTCGTCGCCGGAGGCATTCTGGAACCTCCTTCGTCGTGGGACCGATTTCGTCGGGCCGGTCCCCGCGGGCCGCTGGGATGGCGAGGCGATTCACGACGCTGGTGCGAGCCGTCCCGGTACCACCTATTGCCGGGAGGGGGCCTTCCTTGATGAGGTGGACCGCTTCGACGCGCGTTTCTTCGGGATATCCGCTTCCGAGGCTCGCGAAATGGACCCCCAGCAGCGGCTGCTGCTGGAGGTCGCCTGGGAATGCATGGAACGGGCGGGGCTCTGCTCTGAACGCCTGAAAGGTTCCCGCACTGCGGTCTACGTCGGCATGCTGGGCATGGATTACCTTACCCTGCATGCGCGCGAGGCCGGTATCCCGGCGATCAATCCATTCTATGCGGCTGGCAAGGAGTTCAGCTTCGCCGCCGGGCGCATCGCCTATCACCTTGGCGTGCACGGTCCGGCGATGGCGGTGAGCACCGCCTGCTCCTCTTCGCTGGTGGCGATTCACCTGGGTTGTCGCGCCTTGCAGAATCGCGAGGCGGACCTGGCGATAGCCGCTGGCGTCAATCTGATGCTGTCGCCCGAGCTGACTATCTACATGAGCCAGATCAAGGCGATTTCGCCGAGCGGACGCTGCCGGGTCTTCGACGCCGCCGCCGATGGCATCGTCCGCGGCGAAGGGGGTGGCGCGTTGCTGCTCAAGCGTCTGGAGGACGCTCGAGCCGACGGCGACCCGATCCTGGCGGTGATTCGTGGCTCGGCGATCAACCAGGACGGCGAGAGCGCCGGCCAGACCGTGCCCAACGCCAATGCCCAGGCCGCTGTGGTACGCGCGGCACTCGACGCTGCGGGGCTGGAGATCGACGACATCGCCTATGTCGAGGCCCACGGGACCGGAACGCCCCTGGGCGATCCGATCGAGCTGTCGTCGCTGGCCGAAGTCTTCCGCCAGCGGAAGAAACCTCTGCTGGTGGGATCGGTCAAGGCCAACATGGGGCACCTCGATGCCGCCGCCGGCATGGCTAGCGTGATCAAGACGATGCAGTTGCTGCGCCATGGCGAAGTACCGCCGCAGTTGCACCTGGTCAAGCCGAATGCGCTGGTCGACTGGCAGAGCTCCAGCCTGCGGGTGGCAACTTCCCTTGAGACACTGCCGGAAGGACCGCGCCTGGCAGGCGTCAGTGCATTCGGCCTCAGCGGCACGAATGTCCACCTCATCCTCGAAGGGGCGGATAGCGCTGAAGCGCCGCCGGATGCTGTCGACATTCAGCGGACCTGGGTGCTGCCGGTGTCGGCGAAGACGGAAGCGGCCGTACGCGAGCTGGCGCGGCGCTATGCCCAGGCGCTGCCGGAGGAAGACGCGGCCCTGCGCACCTTCGTCGCCCGGGTGGCCAGCTACCGCGACCACCATGTCCGGCGCGCGGCGCTGGTCGGTGGCGACGCCGCGAGCCTCCGGCAACAGCTTGCGTATCTTGGCGGTGGAACGCTTGCTGTCAGCGAGATACGCGACGGCAAGCCGGCCGACGGGCCGGTTTTCGTCTATACCGGCCAGGGCGCGCAGTGGCTCGGCATGGCCACCGGCCTGCTGCAACGCGAGCCGGCCTTCCTCGAGACGATCCGCCTGTGCGATCGGCACATGCGCGAGTGGTCCGGTTGGTCGATCGAAACCGAGTTGCTCAGGCCGGCGGGGGAGTCCCGCCTGCACCTGACCGAAATCGCCCAGCCGGCGATTTTCGCCATCCAGGTCGCCCTCACCGAATGCCTGCGCCGCTGGGGTGTCACGCCAGGCGCGGTGGTTGGGCATTCGATGGGCGAGGTGGCGGCGGCCTGGTGCGCCGGCGCCCTGGACCTGCGCTCGGCGGTACAGGTCATCTATCACCGCGCCAACGCCATGAAGGGTACCCTCGGCGGCGGCCGCATGATGGTGGTCGGGGCTTCCGCCGAAGAGCTGCAACCCATGCTTGGCCCGTCGCTGGAAATCTCGGTGGTCAACAGCCACGTCTCCTGCGTGGTATCCGGTGAGGCGGGCGCCGTGGCCGCCCTGGAACAGCGCCTGGGAGAAGCCGGCAGGTTCACCTTCCTGATGCCGGCACCCTATGCGTTCCATTCGTGGCAGATGGAGCCGTGCCTTGCCGACATCCAGGCCAGTCTCGCCGACATCGAGCCGGATGCCGCGAAAATTCCATGGATTTCCAGCAGCGCCGCTAACCTGCAGGGCGAATGCGCCGACGCCGCCTACTGGGTGCGCAATGCCCGCGGAGTGGTGCGCTTCGATCGTGCTATCGAGCGACTGCTCGAGGACGGCGCACGCCTGTTCGTCGAATTGGGGCCGCACGCGGTTCTGGCGCAGTCGATCCAGCAACTGGCGGTGCGCGCCGGGAAAGCGGCGCGGGTGTTCAGCGCCCTGCAGCGCGAGGGCGATGGATCCACGGAGCTGGCGGCTATCCTCGCCGGCCTTTACGAAAACGGTGTGGCGCCGGACTGGAAGGCATACCAGGGGGACGCTGGCTTCGTCGAACTGCCTACCTACCCCTGGCAACGCGAGGCCTACTGGTTCCAGGCGACGCAGGGCGTGCCGGCGCGCGCGCAAGCCTTGCATGCCAGGGTGCAGGTGTTCGACGCTGAGGGACGACTCTGTGCCACGGCCGAGGATGTCGCCCTGTGCACGGTCGACGAGCCTGCGGCAGCGCTTGCCAATGTTCCGGCGAAGAAGGCTGGGGCGCGCCCGGCGGTCACCCTGGCGCAGGCGCGGGAAGTGGTCAGCGCGGCGTTGTCGGAGATACTCGGGGTGCCATGCGACGAGCTGGATGCCGAAAGGGGTTTTTTCGAACTCGGCCTGACCTCGATCTCGCTGATCGAGTTCAAGCGCAAGCTGGAGGCACGGGTGGGATTGGAACTGCCTGCCACGGTCGGCTTCGACTATCCGAATCTGGAGGCGCTGGCGCGGCGCCTCGAGCAGTTGGGTGCGGCGAAGGAAATCCAGCCGACGACCTGTGCGCCAGCCGCGCGCGGGGCGGATACCGGACACGAGGTGGCAGTGCTGGGGATGGCTTGCCGGCTGCCGCGTGCGGACAGTCCCGAGGCGCTCTGGGAAGTATTGCTCGAGCAGGCGACATGCGTCGTGCCGGTGCCGTCGTCGCGCCTGACCGAGCCGGTCAACACCCGGCGCCATGCCAGCCTGGTCGAGCGCGTGGAAGGGTTCGACGAGGACTTTTTCCGGATCTCGCCACGGGAAGCGGGCAGCATGGATCCGCAGCAACGCCTGTTCCTGATGGTTGCCTGGGAGGCCCTGGAGCGGGCAGGTATTCCGCCGCATGACTTGCGCGAACGCCAGGTCGGTGTTTTCGTCGGCGCCAATGCCCACGACTACGAGGCACGTTTGCTGGCCTGCGCCGCCGGCATCGACGCGAACTACGGTACCGGCAGCGCGTTCTCGGCGATTTCCGGCCGACTGTCGCATTTCCTTGGCCTGCGCGGTCCCTCCCTGACCGTGGACACGGCGTGCTCGTCATCGCTGACGGCTGTGCACCTGGCCTGCAACAGCCTGCTAGCCGGGGAGTGCGAGATTGCTATCGTCGGCGGGGTGAACGTCATCGCATCCTCGGCAATCTTCCAATCCATGGGCGATGCCGGTGCGCTATCGGCGGACGGCACCTGCAAGACCTTCGACGATCGTGCCGATGGCTACGGCCGCGGCGAGGGTTGCGGCGTGGTGATCCTCAAGCGGGCGGAACGGGCGCGGGCGGACGGCGACCGGGTCATCGCCGTTCTGCTGGGCTCGGCGGTCAACCATGACGGCGCCTGCGCGGGGCTCACGGTACCCAACGGACCGGCCCAGGAGGCGTTGATTCGCGAAGCGCTGGCCAACGCCAGCCTGTCGGCCGCGGCGGTGGGCTATGTCGAGGCCCATGGGACCGGCACAGTGCTCGGCGATCCGATCGAGTTGCAGGCCCTGGCCAACGCCTATCGAGGTACTGAGCGCGTGCCCTTGGCGGTGGCATCGGTGAAAGGTAACGTCGGACATCTGGAGGCCGCCGCCGGTATCGCTTCGTTGATCAAGGCCTGCCTGGTGGTCGAGCGTGGGGTGATTCCCGGACAGGCTGGCTTCCAGCGTCCTAACAGCCGCTTCGACTGGCAGGCAACGAGTCTCCAGGTGCCGCAGGCCAATCAGCCCTGGGAGGTGCCAGCGGCAGAACGGATCGCGGGCATCAGCGCTTTCGGTTTCACCGGTACCAATGTCCATGTGCTGTTGCGCGGTGAGGTGCGGGACCCCAGCGAAAGGAGCGACGGCGACGGTTCGCGACCCTGGCCGTTGTGCCTCTCGGCGCATACCGACGAGGCGTTGCGGGACATGGCCGCCAGCTACGAGCGCTTCCTGGCCGCTGGCGAAGCGTCCGCAGCGGCGGTCTGCCGTAGTGCCGCGCTCGGCCGCAGTCCGCTCAAGGCACGCCTGCTGGTGTTCGGACGCGGTTCAGCCGAGCTCGCGGTGGCGCTCGCGGACTGGCGCCGGGGGATCGATGCAAGCATGCCTGCTGAGCTGGACGAAGGGACTCGCAGCGCGTGCACGGCCTTCCTGAATGGACAGCCGGCGGACTGGCTCGCGGTGTTCGGCGATGTCCGGGCATGGGTCGACCTGCCGACCTATCCCTGGCAACTGCGTGATTACTGGCTCGAGTATGGCGTCCGGGAGCCGGCGCTGGAGGATGATCATCCGTGCCTGCTGTTGCACAGCCGTGGGATGGGTGGCGAGTGGCAATGGCTGGGTCGCCTGCCCGAGGAAAAGAGCGGCGACGAGACTCACTGGCATCCGTCCGGTGCGCTTCTGCTGGATGCCTTGCTGCAGGCGCTGGCAGTGGCCGAGCCGGAGCGCGCCTTCGCCCTGGTCGAGCTGCGCCTGTCGGTGCCACGATTTTCGCGTTGCGGGCCGCTCGCTTCGCGGCTGACCTTGAGCCTCTCGGACAAGGCCTCGATCACCCTGGCGTTGCGTGGCGAGCATGACCATGAATGGCGTGACGTGCTCAGCGCCGTGCCGTTGGAGTGCGCCTCCCCGGATGTCGATCAGCTCGAACTGTCCCCGGCGGACCTCGGCCAGGCCGAAGCCGGCCTGGTTGCGGCCGCGCTCGAGGGGCAGCGCGACGGCCGGTACGGCAACTATCGCTTTCCTCTGCGCAGCGATGCGGCTCGTCGACGGCTGCTGCTGGCGGAAACCCTCGCGCTCTTCGAAGGCGCCCATGCCGCTCCCGTGGTCGGATTCGCCCGGGTGCAGGTCCTGGACGACCTGCCCGAGCACATTGCGGTGCGGGTTTCCGGCGCCGAACTGGGGCGCCTGCAATCGCTGTACGCGGTCGACGAGGATGGCTGCGTGGTGGCCCTGTTCGAAGGGCCGCTGTTGCTGGCGGACGAACCAGAGCAACTGGCCTTGGCGGATGAACCGGCAGCCTCCTTCCTGGTCGCTCGCTGGGAGGACTTTCCGGATGAGCCGGTGGTACGGAAAAGCGGCGAGTGGCGGCTTCTGCTTCCTGGTGGAGCCGGCATGTCGCGCCTGGTTTCGGCATTCTCGGCGCGCGGGCTGGGCGTCCGCGAGATGCCCTGGGAGGACGTCCCGGACCGCTCGGAGTGGCTGGCCGAGGCTGCGCTCGATACGACCTGTGAGGGCCTGCTCGTGCCCTGCTGCGGTGACTGCGACGAGCAGCGTTTCGCTGACTTTCTGCTCGCCCTGGGGCGGGCGGTGGCGACGTGCCCGACGGGTAAGCCGATCTGGTTCCTGCATCCGCCAGCCGAGCGTGCCGATGCCGCCGCAGCCAGGAGGCTCGGGATACTGTATGGGGCGACGCGGGCGTTGGCGCTGGAACAACCCGCCTGGTGGGGTGGGGTGGTCGAGCTCGACCCGGCCGACGGTCGCGGCCTGCATCGCTTCGCTCGCCTGCTTGTCGGCGTGCCCCGGCACGATCACCTGAAGATCCGCGGAACGCGGGTCTTCGCCCGGTATCTGGAGGTCCGACCGGCCGCGTCGCGCCGAATCGGTAGCGCCTCGGCGGGGGGCGGCACGGTTTTGTTGCATGTCCGCGCCGGTACCGACCTGACGCCCTACCTGCTGCTCTCGCCGGTACGCCGGGCGCGGCGCCTGGTGGTGCTGTGCGAACAGCCACCGAGACTGCCCGTGGAGTGGGCCGGCGCGCCACTGCCGGAGACATTGATTGTCGATTGCGCGGACCGTCGCGCCCTGGCCGAGGTCCTTGGGCGCCTGCAGGCGGAGCAGTCGATCACTGGTTTCATCCAGGCACGGCCGGAATGGACCGCTGGTCGGTTGGAAGAGCCGACATCCGCCACCCGGGTTGCCGCCGCTCGGCGCGAAATGCACGCGCTGGAGAACTTCCATGGGTTGCTGGCGGGACAGCCGCTGGCGTTCTTCCTGATTCTGGGCAGCCTGTCCTCGCTGCTGGGGGGGGCGGGTTTCGCCCACCAGGCGATGGTCGATGGCTTCGCCCTGTGGCTTCACGGCGAACGCCGCCGCGCGGGACTTCCCTGCCAGTTGCTGCTGGGCCTGCAGACCGAGGCCGAGCTGGATGGTCTGCACGAGGTTCGTCAACGCCTGCTGGGCAGCGGCCTGCAGCCGCTGAAGGAGGAGCGGCTCGTTCGGGCGCTCGAGACTCTGCTGGAGGAGCCCGACGGCTGTGTCGGATTGGCCGATGGTGTCGATTGGGCGCAGTTGAAGCCGCTCTACCAGAACGAGCTGCCGTGGCCGCTGCTGGACCGGCTCGGACAGCCGTCCGCGACGGTTCCGGAACGGGCTGCGGGGTTCGCGCGGATGCCCGAGCACCTGAGGCGCAGGGCCCTGGCGGCATTGGTAGCGGAACAGGTCGCCGCAGTCTTCGGCTATCCGGATGCGGATGCCATAGAGCGCAGCAAGGGCTTCACCGAGATGGGCATGTCCTCGGTGATGTCGCTGGATTTCCGTTCGCGCCTCGGCCGCGCGCTGGGTCTCCAGCTGCCCGCCACCTTCGCCTTCGAATACTGCTCGATAGATGCCGTCACCGACTATCTCGCCCTGCACCTGCAGGCCGGGCCCGCACCCGTGTCCACCGAGCCCCCGGCGCGCCCCGCGCAGGAGCCCGGCGAGCGGCGCGAGATATCCGCGCTGTCGCGCAGCGAGCTGATCGACGCGCTGGAAGAGGAACTGAGAGATATCGAGAACTACTAGTTCACCGCACCGCAGGACGACTGAGACCCGATCGAGGCCTTTCATGGAAAACGAAACGTCAGATGTGAGCAAGCAGCAGTTGGAGGCCAGTCTCGCCCAGGCCATCGGCACTATCCGCAGCCTGAAGGAGAAGCTGGCGGGAAGGACGCACAGCGGGGCCGGACCGATCGCGGTGGTCGGCCTGGGTTGCCGCCTGCCGGGTGGCGCGGATAGCCCCAGGCGGCTGTGGAGCCTGTTGAAGAACGCTACCGACGCGACCGGCGACATGCCCGCCGAGCGACGCTACGCCACCGATTACTACGATCCCGACCCGGATGTCCCGGGAAAGGCCTACGTGATGCGCGGCGGCTTCGTCGAAGGCGTGGAGCGCTTCGACGCGGCCTTCTTCGGTATCTCGCCGAGCGAGGCCGAGGGCATGGACCCGCAACAGCGAATCGCGCTCGAAGTTGTCTGGGAAGCGCTGGAGCATGCGGCTATCGACCCGTTTTCCCTCGATGGCAGCAAGCTGGGCGTGTTCATGGGGGCCAGTACCAACGACTATGTACGGCTGCGCCAGCAACTCGGCGAGGTGGCTGACGTCAATGCGCACCAGTTCTACGGCGAGACCAGCTTTATCGCCGGACGTATCGCCTACACCCTGGGCGGGCAAGGCCCGGCGATGATGATCGACACCTCCTGCTCGTCTTCGCTGGTGGCGCTGCACCAGGCCTGCCAGAGCCTGCGCAGCGGCGAAAGCGACCTGGCGCTGGCCGGCGGGGTGAACCTGATCCTTTCGCCCTATGGTTTCGTCCTGGTCAGCAAGTTGCGGGCGGTCGCCAGCGATGGGCGTTGCAAGACCTTCGACGCCGCCGCCGACGGCTATGGCCGGGGAGAGGGCTGCGTGGTGCTGGTTCTCAAGCGCCTGGCCGACGCCGAGCGTGACCGGGATCCGGTGCTCGGGGTGATCCAGGGTAGCGCGCTCAACAACGACGGCTCCAGCAGCGGAATCACGGTTCCGAACATCCACGCCCAGCAAGCGGTGATCGCCGCTGCCTTGCGCAATGCCGGAGCCCAGGCGAGCCAGGTCGACTACATCGAGGCACATGGTACCGGCACTCCGCTGGGCGACCCGATCGAACTGCGCGCGCTGGATGCCGTGCTCGGCGCGCAGCGCCCGGCTGACAGGCCGCTGCTGGTGGGATCGATAAAGGCCAACATCGGCCACCTCGAGCCAGTGGCCGGCGCTGCGGGACTGGCGAAGATCCTGCTCGCGTTGCAACACGACGAGTTGCCCGGACAGGTCAACTTCCACACTCCCAACCCACGCGTCGAATGGCGACGCATGGCGTTGCGGGTGGTGCGCGAGGCGACTCCCTGGCCGCGTCACGAGGGCCAGCGGCTGGCCGGCGTGAGTTCGTTCGGCGTGACCGGAACCAACGCCCATGTGCTGGTCGGCGACGCTACACCGCGGGCGCGCGGAACGGGCCGGGGCAATCCCTGGCAGCTGTTCACCGCGTCCGGCCGTGGCGAGACACCGAGGCGGCAGATGTGCGGACGTTACGAGCGCTATGTCGCCGAACATCCGCAGGTGCCGCTGGAAGACCTCTGCTATACGGTGAACGCCGGTCGCGCGCACTTCGAGCATCGTTTCGCTTGCGTCGCCGACGACCGTGAGCGCCTACGCGAGCAATTGGCGGCCTACGCTTCTCGGAAGCTGGTCGGCGATACCTTCGAGGGTGTCTGTCGGCCTGGTGTGCCGCCGGCATCCGCCTGGCTGTTTCCCGGCCAGGGCTGCCAGTATCCGGGAATGGCCAGGACGCTGTACGACAGCGAGCTGCCGTTCCGTGAGGCATTGGACGAGTGTCTCGTGGCGTTGCGCGGGATGGGTGTCGAGCTGTCCTGCGCCTTGTTCGAGTCGACGCCGGAGGCAGAGGCGTTGCTGGCGCAGACACGCTATGCGCAGCCGGCGATTTTCGCCGTGGAATACGCGCTGGCCCGCTTGTGGATGGCCTGGGGCGTGCTCCCCGGCGCGCTGTTCGGTCACAGTTTCGGTGAAATTGGCGCCGCCTGTATCGCCGGGGCCCTCACGCTGGAGGACGCCCTGAGGATGGTCGAGGCGCGCGGACGCCTGGCCCAGGAACTGATGACCGCCGGAGGGGTGATGCATGCCGTGAACCTCGGTGAAGCGGAATTGCTCGGGCTGCTGCGCGAGCAAGGATTGGCGGGTATCGAGCTGGCGGCGGTGAACAGTCCCGAGGACCTGGTCGTCGCCGGTCCTGAAGCGGACGTCGAAGTGCTGCTGGAAAAACTCGCGGCGATGCAGGTGAGGACCCGCAAGCTCGCGGTTTCCCACGCCTTCCACAGTGCCGCGGCCGAGCCCATGCTCGAGCGTTTCCGCGAGGTAGTCCGCGAGATCCGTTTCAGCGAGCCGCGGATACCGCTGGTGTCCGGCGTCAGCGGACGCCTGCATACGCTGGAAAGCCTGTCGTCCGCCGACTACTGGTGTGCCCATAGCCGTGACAGCGTACGTTTCAGCGACGGCGTACGTACCTTGCTGGAGCAGGGTACCGAGCTGTTCCTGGAAGTCGCGCCGGAAGCGGTGCTGACACCGCTGGTGCTTCGTCACCAGGTGGACCGGTCATTGCTCGTCGTGCCCAGCATGCGCCGTGGCGGTGATGCAGCGCGGGAAATACGCCTGGCGGCTGCGCAGTTGTACACCGGTGGCGTCGACCTGGATTGGCAGCGCCTGCATGCGCACGACGGCGCCTTGCGCCAGGCGTTGCCTGGCTATGCTTTCCAGCGCGAGCGCTACTGGTTTACCCCGGCCCGTGCCCAGGCTGGCGGGCGCAGCCAGATTGGCGGCGTGGGACGCTTGCTCGGGCAACCGATCAATGCGCCATTCCCGGTCTTCGAGGCGACCCTCGACGCCGATGCCATGCTGGCGCTGGGCGCCACGGCTAGCGAGGAGCTGGTGCGGCTGGAGCCAGGCAGGCTGCTTTCGCTCCTGCTCGAGGATGTCCTTGACCACCTCGGTCTGGATGACTTCGAGCTGAGCCTGGAGCGACTCGGTGAGGGCCTGGCGATCCATCCTGGCGATCGGCTCTATCTCTATACCGAGCTGGAAGCCTTGCCGGAAAAATGCTGGTCCGTCACCTGCTCGTTGCGTAGCGAGGCCGAATGCCAGGCGGGCCTGGGTTGGCGCGAGGCGGTCTTGGCGATGGTCCATGCGCTGCCGGCATCGAGCGCTCTGTCGCCGCTGGACGGGGAGGGGCGGTCGGTGGAACTCGGCGGCGCTGCTAGCGGGTGCCTGTTCGCCCGCCTGCTCGACGGCAAGCCGGCTTCCGCCCTCGAGTCGATCCGCAGGATGCGCGGACGCCGTGCGCTGTTGAACCAGACCTGGCGATCGCTCCTCATGCCGGCCGAGGATGGCGTGGGCTTCGACTGCAACCTTTACGACGCCGGTCAGGAGCTCCTCGGTACGCTCGAGGGGATGTCGCTCGGGATGGCGCTGGAAGATGCCAGGTTGGTGGAACGCATCGCGCAACCCGATGTGCTGTATCGGCTCGACTGGCCATCGCGGCCACGCCAGCCAGGCAACCCGTGTCTCGGCGAACGAGGTTTCGCGGTGCTGTCGTCGGATATCGAGGCCGCTCGCCAGTTGGCGGCGCTCATGCAGGCACGCGGGCTGCGCGCGCAACCCTTCCAGCCTGGCCAACTGCAGGAGGCGCTGGATAGCGTCGCCCCCTGCGATATCGTTTTTCTCGACGAACGCGCAAGGGGGGCCGGGCCAACCCTGGATAGCCTGGACACGCTGCGGTCACGGGTACTGCATCCGTTGCTGGCGCTGATCCAGGCGATTCTGCCACTTGGCGACGAGGCCGTTGGCCGGCTCTGGCTGGTCACCTTTGGCGCCCAGGCCGCCGGGCTCGCCAGCGGCGTGCCGGTGAACGTGGCGGGAGCCCCGCTATGGGGGCTTGGCAAGAGCATGGCGCTCGAGCATCCGGAGCACTGGGGAGGGTTGGTCGACCTGGCGCCGGACGACCCCGACTGGTGCGCCAACCTGCTGGACGAACTGCTGCTGAACGATGGTGAGAATCAGGTCTGCCTGCGTCGCGATGGCCGCCGGGTGCATCGCCTGGAGCGCGACACCGGCACTGGTTGGCCGAACTCCGTCTTCGCCCCGAGCAAGGATGGCTGCTATCTGATCAGCGGGGGAATGGGTGGGATAGGCCTGGGCATGGCCGATTGGCTACTGGCGCACGGCGCTGGTCAGGTGGTCATCACCGGACGCAGTCCGGCGCGGGCCCAGGGCGAGAAACTGGCGCGCTTCGGTGCGGCGGTCTCCCGGGTTCGCTACGTACAGGCGGACATCGCCTCGAAGGCGGAGATGAGCGCATTGTTCGAGGAGCTGTCGGCGATGCCGGGTGGGCTCCGCGGAATTTTCCATGCCGCTGGCATTTCGATTCCACAGGATCTTCGAGACGCCGACCGCGACAGCTTCGACCGGGTGCTGAGGCCGAAGGTGGACGGCGCCTGGCTGCTCCATGAATTGTCCCTGGGGCTGGAACTGGAGTTCTTCGCCATGTGCTCGACCATCGCTTGCGTCTGGGGCTCCCAGCACATCGCCAGCTACGCCGCAGCCAATCAGTTCCTCGATGGCCTCGCGGCCTATCGCCATGCCCTGGGGCTGCCCGCGCTGGTGGTCGACTGGGGGCTGTGGGCTGGCGGTAGTCATCTGTTCGACGAGGAAGTGCTCGGTTTCCTCAAGAGCGTTGGCCTGAAACCGCTGGCGCCGGCCCAGGGCATCGGCTTGCTGGCCCGCTTGCTGGGCAGCGACGTTGGCCACCAGGTGATCGCCGGGGTCGACTGGGCGCGCTTCAAGGCCTTGCTCGAGTCGCGCGGGGCGCAGCCCCTGCTGGAGCACATCGAGGTCGAGGACACACCGACCAGGCCCGGCGATGTCGCGGCGGACCAGGGCTTGCTGCGGAAGCTTTCCGCGGTGGAGGGGCGCGAGCGCTTCCAGTTGGTCGATGACTATGTCTGGGGGCAGTACGCCAACCTGCTGGGTGTGAAGGTCGAGCAGGTCCGGGCCAAGCTCGAGGACGGAGGCAGTCTCATGGACTACGGACTCGATTCTCTGTTGGTGATGGAGATGGTGGCGCGTTGCCGGCGCGACCTGAAGGTGCAGATAAAGGCCCGGGAATTCCTCGAGTGCCCCGGCCTGATGTGGCCGGATTTCCTCGCCAGGTCCATCGAACAACAAGGAGTGCTCGACGCCGTATAGACAGCGGGGCGGCGCGCGTCGCCCTTTCCATCCTTCATGCAACGGTGAGGTCACCATGGTTGGTATGTCCAGCATGCCTGGAACGAGGCATTTCGATATCGCGCTGTTCGGCTCCACGGCGAGCGTGTACATGCTCGCCGCGTGCTTGGCGCGTAATGGCATTGGCGTGGCCCTGTTCCAGGACCGTTCGACAGAGCCCGATACCACGGGGGAGGCGACGATTCCCTATACCTCGATGATCTTCGAACTGGTCGCTGACCGTTACCAGGTCGCGGAGATCAAGGATATCGCCCGGACCCGCGATATCCATAGGCAGGTAATGCCGTCTTCCGGGGTCAAGAAGAACCTCGGTTTCATCTATCACGAGCCCGGTCGCGCCGTGGACATGGGCAAGGCCCTGCAGTTCAACGTGCCCTCGGAGCATGGCGAGAACCATCTCTACCGACCGGATGTCGATGCTCATCTGCTGAACGCCGCGGTGCGCTACGGTGCGACAGTCTTCTCGGTCGGCACGGATGCGCGGATCGAATTGCATGACGACAAGGGAGTGCGGGTCCTCACCCGGCAAGGCCAGTGGGTCGCTGCCGACTTCCTGGTCGATGGCAGCTATCGCGGGGGCGCGCTGGCGAAAGCGTTGCCGCGGATGCCGGACGAGGCGCCGCTGAGGACAGCCTCGACCTGCCTGGCGGCGCACATGCTGGATGTCGAGCCGTTCGACGCCTGCGTGTCGTCCGACTTTCCAGGCCAATGGCATGCCGGGACGCTGCACCATGTGTTCGCCGAGGGCTGGATCGGCGTGATCCCCTTCAACAACCACCAACACTCGCGGAATCCGCGGGTCTCGGTGCTGCTGTCGATCAATCGGAGAATGCTCGATCCGGCCGATGGGGATCGCCTGCTGGCCGAACTGATCGACCGCTATCCTTCGCTGCGCCAGCACCTGGCGAGTGCACGGCGGGTAGGGGAGTGGCAGGTCCGGGCACCAGCCCAGCACTTCCACCATGAGCCCCTGGGCCGACGCCACCTGCTGTTCGACGAGGGGGCGGCGTCCAATGACCTGCTGTTTTCCCGAAAGCTGTCCAACGCCGGCGAGTTGGTCCTGGCGCTGGCGCACCGTTTGATCGATGCGGCACGCCAGGGCGATTACCAGAGCACCGCCTTGCAGGCGTTCGTCGGCATCCAGAACAGCATCGTCCACCTGAACGACCGGATCACCCGGGGAGCCTATATTGCTTTCCGCGATCCGGATCTCTGGAACGCCTACGCTCGTGTCTGGCTGCTGCAATCGATCGCTGCCACCATCACCGCCCGCAAGATCAACGATGCCTTCGCCCGGACCCGGGATCCGCACGTCTTCGACGAGATCGACCGGGTCACCGACGACGGTTTCTGGATGCCGCTCTACCAGGGCTACAAGGACATCCTGAACTTCGCACTGGAACGTTGCCATGAAGTCGAGATCGGGAACCTGTCGTCGTCCGACGCCGCGCGGCAGATCTTCGCGCAGCTTGCCGCTGCCGATTTTGTTCCGCCTATTTTTGATTTTGCTGATCCTGACGCTCGTGTCTATCAGCTGACTACCTGGCGAAAGCTCAAGGCGTTGTGGTGGGGGCTGGTGAAAGTGCCCTCGGAAGTGGGGCGCCTGATCTTCTACCGCTCCTTCAGAAACCCATCCATGCGCAAGGAGAGTTGACATGGACTTCAACCTTGACGATTCCCAGAAAAAGCTGGCACGACAAATCGCTGAGACCTGCCGCGAACGCCTGCCGGAGCGCCCGACCGCGCATTTCTCGCCCGAGCAATGGGCTGTCTGCGGGGAGGCCGGCCTGCTCGGCCTCTCCATTCCCCGCGACTATGGCGGGCAGGGGCTTGGCGCGCTGTCGACGGCGGTCGCGATGCACGCCTTCGGACACTCCTGTGCGGACATGGGCCTGGTGTTTGCAGCGGCAGCCCACCAGTTCGCCTGCGCGATGCCCATCGTCGAATTCGCCAGCGAATCGCTGCGGCGCGACCTGCTGCCGAAGATGGCCAGTGGCGAACTGATCGGCTCCAACGCCATCACCGAGCCAGGCGCGGGTTCCGACTCGACCGCACTGAAGACCCGCGCACTGCCGCAGGACGACGGTGGTTATATCCTTGACGGTTTCAAGAGCTTCGCCGGCAACGCACCGGTAGCTGATGTATTCGTCGCCTACGCCACCACCCAGCCGGAATACGGTGCGCTGGGCATCACCGGGTTCGTGGTGGAGAGCGAGCGCCCGGGCGTTATGGTCAGCGAGCCGTTGCGCAAGGTCTGCCTGCGCAGCTGTCCTGCCGGCGAAGTGACTTTCGCCGGCTGCCGGGTCCCTGTTGCCAACCGCCTGGGTGAAGAAGGGCAGGGCCGCTTCGTGTTCCAGAGTTCGATGGGCTGGGAGCGCGCCTGCCTGTTCGCGGCATTCCTGGGCATGATGGAGCGCCAACTCGAAGAGACGCTTGCCTACGCCCGTTCGCGTCGCCAGTTCGGCAAGGCAATCGGCGCCTACCAGGCGGTATCGCACCGTATCGCCGAAATGAAGTTTCGCCTGGAATCCTCCCGCCTGCTGCTGTACCGGGCCTGCTGGGGCATGGACCAGGGCGATCCCCAGCAACTCCACATCGCCTTGTCGAAACTGGCCATCAGCGAGGGCGCGCTGGCCTCGAGCCTGGACGCTGTGCGCATCTTCGGCGGTCGTGGTTGCCTGGAGGGGTTCGGCATCGAGGAAATGTTCCGCGACTCGGTCGGCACGGTGATCTTTTCCGGAACCTCGGACATGCAGCGCGAGATCGTTGCCCGGGAGCTCGGCCTATGAAGCTCCTGCATGAGTGCCTCGTGCGCAGTGCGCGCGAGTATCCGGGCAATATCGCCGTCGTTGACCAGGCCGGCTCCTGTAGCTATGCCGAACTGGACGCGCGGGCCGAGGCCTATGCCGGCTTGCTGGTTGCGCTGGGGGTGGGGCGCGGAGAGCGGATCCTGCTCTGGGCGGAAAAGTCGGTGGAGTTGCCGGCGCTGATGCAGGGGGCCTTGCGCCAGGGCGTTGTCTATGTCCCGGTGGATCCGCTGGGACCGGTGTCACGGCTGGAAAAGATTCTCGCCGACAGCGGGGCGAGCCTGGTTTTTTCCACCGCGAGTCGTCTGGCGGATCTGGACGCTCTGGAACGGCGCCCGCGTATCGTGGTCCTGGACGATCCCGCATGCCCCCTGCACTGGTCTCATGTCGAGCTACCCGCCAGCGCATCCGCCCCGGAGGAAATAGGCGAACACGATCTGGCCTACATCCTCTACACCTCGGGCTCTACCGGCACGCCGAAAGGCGTTGCGCTGAGCCACCGCAATGCCCTGGCCTTCGTGGAGTGGGCCAATGAGCGTTTTGCCTTCGAGGCACGCGATCGGTTTTCCAACCATGCTCCGTTCCATTTCGACCTGTCGGTGCTCGATCTCTATTGCGCCTTCAGCCGTGGCGCGGCGGTTTGCCTGGTTCCGGAAGGCATCGCCTTTTCCCCGGCGCTGTTGACGGCGTTCCTCCAGGAACAGCGGATCAGCGTCTGGTATTCGGTACCTTCGGTCCT
Source organism: Pseudomonas sp. 20-5 (assembly GCF_056782835.1). Lineage (NCBI taxonomy): Bacteria > Pseudomonadati > Pseudomonadota > Gammaproteobacteria > Pseudomonadales > Pseudomonadaceae > Pseudomonas > Pseudomonas sp. 20-5. The sequence continues at coordinate 2,606,741 of NZ_CM165584.1, forward strand.
GCTCATGATGATGCGCGACGGCAACCTGCTGCAGTCTTGCCCGGACTCCCTCAGAGTCGTGCTGTTCGCCGGTGAGCCTTTTCCGATCAAACACCTGCGTGTGCTCCGGGAAGCGTTCCCAGGGCTGCGCATGGCCAACCTGTTCGGTCCCACCGAGACCAATGTCTGCACCTGTTACGAGGTTGTCGCGGTCGATCCTGCTCGTCTCCAGCCGGTGCCCATCGGGACGGCTGCTTCCGGCGACGAAGTCTGGGCGGAAAAGGACGATGGCCGGCGCTGCGAGGTCGGGGAGGAGGGCGAGCTGATCGTTCGCGGCCCCACCGTGATGCTCGGCTATTTCGGCCAGCCGGCGGTTACCGGGAGCTATCGCACCGGCGACCTCGTCAGGCAACTGGACGATGGCAACTACGAGTATCTCGGTCGTCGTGACGACATGCTCAAGGTTCGTGGCTATCGCATCGAACGGGGCGAGGTGGAGGCCGCTCTGCTGGCCCATCCGCGGGTACGCGAGGCTGCGGTGATCGTCGCCGGTGGCGGCATGGACGCCGCGCTCTGGGCGTTCCTGGTGTCAAGCGATGGCGAGGCAGTCTCGCTCATCGAACTCAAGCGTCACTGCGCTGAGCGACTGCCGCGCTACATGATCGTCGACCGGGCGAAGACGCTAGCGGAACTGCCGCGCAACGCTAACGGCAAGGTCGATCGCTTCAAGTTGAAAGCCCTGGTGGAGGACTGACAGATGAGGCTCTCTGCGATGTCGGAAATGGCCCTCTGGTTTCCCTATGCCAACCGGCCACGGGGAAAGATGCGACTATTCACCTTTCCCTATGCCGGCAGCGGTGCGTCGGTATTCCATAACTGGTTCCTGCCGCTGTACGACAGCGTCGATCTTTACGCACTGCAGTTGCCCGGCCGGGAAAGCCGTGCGGCCGAGGCTCCCTACCGCGACATGGAGGAGGCCGGCGGGGCGATCGCCGATTGCCTGGCGAACCTGTTCGACGACGATGTCCCGTATGTTTTCTTCGGCCATAGCATGGGCGCGCTGCTGGCTTACCGGGTCGCCTGCGTCCTGCGCGCGCGTGGGCGGACGGAGCCCTGTCGGCTAGTGCTTTCCGGCATGGCTCCGCCGCACCTAGGGCAGGCGGTGCAGCCCTTGCATCGCCTGCCGGCCAACCAGGCGATCACGCTGCTCGGGAGAATGGGCGGGGTGCCTGACATCGTCCTTGGCGAGCCCGACCTCATGGAGATGTTCCTGCCGATCATCCAGGCGGATATCGAGCTGGTCTACTCCCATGGCTGCCGGGAGCCGCAGCCGCTGGACTGCGCGCTGACCTGCCTGGCGGGAGATCGAGATCGAATCGCCCCCGCCGATCGGATGGCGGAATGGCGGCGCTACAGCAGCGGGCCGTTCGAGCATGCCTGCCTACCGGGCGGGCATTTTTTCCTCAACGAAAGCGGGGTCCAGGCCATGGCCCGGATTCGCTCGGCACTGACTGCGAGCAGCGCGGTCTCGTGCGCGTTCGTCACACTCTGAGCCGCGTCAGGAGGGGTCGTGGTGCCGGCGTATGGCTTCCAGTCCGCTGCGGGCGAAGAGGTTCAGGTGGTTCTTCAGGGCGTCGGCGTCGTGCAGCAGGATCGCTTGCATCGGGCTCGACTGGTCGCGATCGATGACCATCAGCATCAGGCAGGGCGCGATGATGCTTATGACGCAGCGCGACAGGGCGGGGTCGTGGCGGGGCAGGCCGGTGATCTCGCCGATGATCCGCTCCAAGGCTTCGAACTTGGGCATCACCTCCTCGCGGATCAGGCTGGCGAAGTGCGCCGTCGGCGCGAGGATTTCGCGAGCGCAGACCTTGCTCTGCCAACTGCGGTCGTCGAGCAGGCGGGAAACAATGGCATTGATGAAACGCTCCAGCTTGGTTTCCGGCGGAAGAGCGCTATCCGCCAGTTCGCGGAGGTCGTGCAGGCTGACGAACTGCTTGTGTCCTTCGACCAGCACCGCCTTGTACAAGGCGTCGCGGCTACCGAAATGGTAGTTGATCGCGGCAAGGTCGGCCCCAGCTTCCTCGCAGATGGCCTTGCTGGCGGTATTGGCATAACCGTGCTGGGCGAACAGCCGGCCGGCGACTTCGAGAATCCGTGCGCGGGTACTTTCGCCGTCGCTTCGTGGGGTGCGGCGTCGTGTGCTCATGGGAGTCCTGCTGTCAGGGGGTTGATAAGGGCGATTGTCTGTTATTTACTAGATCAAATTCAATTGGAATTTGATTTCGACATCTCCTGCGCTGACCAAGGGACCCAGACATGAAGAAGCAGCTGATTGCCGGAGCCGCCGTACTGCTTGCCATAGGAGCGGGGGCGAGCTGGTATTTCCTTGGCGCGGACGACAGCGAGGATGCCCTGAAACTGTACGGCAACGTCGACATCCGTCAGGTTTCCCTGGCGTTCGAGAACAGCGAACGAATCGTTGCGCTGCATGCGGAGGAAGGCGACAAGGTGCGCGCCGGGCAGGTTCTGGCCGAGCTCGATACGCGTACCCTTCGCCTGCGTATCGAGACCGCCAGGGCGAGGATCGGTGTGCAGGAGCAAGTGTTGCTGCGCCTGCGCAACGGCACCCGGCCGCAGGAGGTCGACCAGTCCAGGGCGCGCCTGCAGGCGGCACAGGCGGAAGCCGAACTGGCCCGCCTGGAGTTGGTGCGCCTGCAGCGGATCGCCGGTGGCACCGACGGCAAGGGCGTCAGTCGGCAGAGCCTGGATGCGGCCGCCGCGCGACTGAAGGTCGCCAGGGCCGAAGTGGAGAACCAGCGCAAGGCCTGGCAGCTCGCCGACATCGGCCCGCGGGACGAGGACATCGCCCAGGCGCAGGCCGAACTGGAGGTCGCCCGGGCCGACCTGAGGCTTCTCGAGCATTATCTTTCGCAGGCGCAATTGAAGGCACCTCGCGACGCGACCGTCCGGACGCGCTTGCTGGAACCGGGCGACATGGCTTCGCCGAGCAGGCCGGTGTTCGCTTTGGCGCTGACCGATCCGAAATGGGTGCGCGCCTATGTCAACGAGCGGCAACTGGGACGCGTGCATCCCGGACAGAAGGCGCGGGTGGTCACCGACAGCGTGCCGGAGCGGCCCGTCGATGGGCGGGTCGGCTATATCTCCTCGGTTGCTGAGTTCACCCCGAAGACGGTGGAGACCGAGGACCTGAGGACCAGCCTGGTCTATGAGATCCGGGTGTTGCTGGACGATCCCGAGGATCGCCTGCGGCTGGGGATGCCCGCCACCGTCTACCTCGACGAACCCGGCGCCGGGGGTGGGCAGTGATGGAGACGGTGGTCCCGGTAGAGGCGTGTGGACTGGTCAAGCGCTTCGCCACCCGCGGCGGCACCCCGCTAGTCGCGCTCGACGAGGTCAGCCTGCGGATTCCGGCGGGGCGGCTCAGCGCCCTGGTCGGGCCGGACGGTGCCGGCAAGACCACCCTGCTGCGACTGATCGCCGGGCTGATGAAGGCCGATGGAGGGCAACTGAGGGTACTCGGGCTGGACGTTGGCGCCGAACCCCAAGCCGTGCAGGACCGGATCAGCTACATGCCGCAGAAGTTCGGACTCTACGAGGACCTGACGATCCAGGAAAATCTTGATCTTTACGCCGACCTGCACGGTGTGGAACCTGGCCAGCGCAAGGAGCGTTTTGCGCGTCTGCTGGAGATGACCGATCTTTCACGCTTCACCGGGCGCCTGGCCGGCCAGTTGTCCGGTGGCATGAAGCAGAAGCTCGGCCTGGCCTGCACCCTGGTGCGTTCGCCGGACCTGCTGCTGCTGGACGAACCCACGGTCGGCGTGGATCCGCTGTCACGCCGTGAGCTCTGGCAGATCATCGAGCAACTGATCGAGCAGGAGCGGCTGAGCGTGCTGATCAGTACCGCCTACATGGACGAGGCGCAGCGTTGCGCCCAGGTCTTCGTGTTGTACCAGGGCAACCTGATCGCCGAGGGAACCCCGGAAGACCTGAGCGAGCGTGCCAAGGACCTGTGCTATGGCATCGAGCCGGCAGCCGGGGTGCCGGCCAGGACCTTGCAGGCCAGGCTGATCGATGACCGGGAGCATATCGTCGATGCCGTTCCTCATGGTGGCCAGGTGCGTTTCATCCGCTCCGGCCATGCGTCGCTCGAGGAGATTCCCTCGCTACACGGAGAGCAGGCTGCGCAGCCGCTGGCGGCTCGTCTCGAGGATGGCTTCATGGTGCTGTTGCGCGAGCACGCCAGCGACCAGGGCCAGCCCTCTCCCCAGGCGCCTGCGGACGAGCCGGGCGGCGAGGAGGAACTGGAGAGCGAGCGTCGCCCGATCATCGAGGTCCGCGACTTGGTGCGCAAGTTCGGTGATTTCACGGCGGTCGCCAGTACCTCGTTCAAAGTGTTCAAGGGCGAGATTTTTGGTCTGCTCGGCCCCAACGGAGCCGGCAAGACCACCACCTTTCGCATGCTCTGCGGCTTGCTGCCAGCCTCCAGCGGCCACCTGGAAGTGGCCGGGGTTAACCTGAGGAGCGCCCGGGCCGCCGCTCGGCGGCGCATCGGCTACGTTTCGCAGAAGTTCTCTCTCTACGGCAACCTGTCTGTCCAGGAGAACCTGGAGTTCTTCGGCGGGGCCTACGGCCTGTTCGGGGGGCGACTCAAGGCACGGCTCGATACCGTCCTGCGCCAGTTCGAGTTGCAGGGGCAGCGCAATGATCGCAGCGGGGACCTGCCGGGCGGCTACAAGCAGCGCCTGGCCATGGCGGTGGCCTTGCTCCACGAGCCGGACATCCTCTTCCTCGACGAGCCTACCAGCGGCATCGACCCGCTGGCGCGCCGCGCCTTCTGGCGGCAGATCACCGAACTGGCCGCGGCGGGGACCACCGTCGTCATCACCACGCACTTCATGGAGGAAGCGGAGTACTGCGACCGGATCGTCATCCAGGATGCCGGGCGCCTGCTGGCGCTGGGAACGCCGGAAGAGGTCCGGCGACAGGGAGGCGAGCAGGCTTCCGACATGGACAGTGCCTTCATCGCCGTGGTCGAGCGCTCGCGCGCCCGACTGGGCATGGCGGCGGGCTAGGAGGAACGACGCATGCACCATCCGGATAGCGGTTTCAGGCGGCGCCTCGTCGCCCTGACGCGCAAGGAACTCCGCCAGTTGCTGCGCGACAGGAGCAACCTGGCGATCGGCGTGATCCTGCCCATCGTGCTGATCCTGATCTTCGGCTACGGGCTTTCTCTGGATATCCGCAACACGCCCCTGGCGATCGTTCTCGAGGACAGCTCGCCGGCTGCGAGGGACGTGGCTGCGAAGCTGGCGGGCTCGAGCTACTTCTCGACCGTCCAGGTGGCAAGTATCCGCGAGGCGGAAGACCTGATGCGGCAGCGTACGGTAGACGGCATCCTGCGCATCCCGGTGGATTTCTCGCGACGCCTGGAGCAGGGGGACGGGCGCATCCAGCTACTCCTGCATGGTGCCGACGCGAACAGCGCGGCCACCCTCGGGCGCTACGTGAACGGGGCGCTGCGGGTCTGGCACGAGCAACGCGTGGACCGTCTGGGCGGCGAGCGGGTGCAGGGGGGCGTGCGGATCGTCGAGCGGATGTGGTTCAACGCCGCCAACAGCAGTACCTGGTACCTGGTACCGGGGCTGATCGCCCTTATCATCACCCTCGTCGGCGCCTTCCTGACCTCGCTCGTGGTGGCGCGCGAATGGGAGAGGGGGACGCTGGAGTCCCTTTTCGTCACCCCGGTGCGCTCCGCGGAGATCCTGCTGGCCAAGATCATCCCCTACTTCCTGGTTGGTCTCCTGGGATTATCGATGTGCCTGGTGTCGGCCCGCCTGCTGTTCCGCGTACCGATACAGGGATCGCTGGTGCTGCTGCTGTTCAGTTCCATGCTGTATCTGTTCGTCACCCTCGGCATCGGCCTGCTGATCTCCGCCAGGACACGCAACCAGTTCCTTGCCAGCCAGGTAGCGATCCTCTCCAGCTTCCTTCCTGCACTAATGCTGTCGGGCTTCCTGTTCGACCTGCGCAACGTGCCGACCTTCATCCGCCTGGTCGGCTCGATCCTGCCAGCGACCTATTTTATGGAACTGGTCAAGACCCTGTTCCTGGCCGGCGACAACTGGCACCTGGCGCTGAAGAACCTGCTCATCCTCGCCGGCTACGCGGTATTCCTGCTGAACGCTGCGCGGCTATGCACACGCAAGAAGCTGGACTGACGCCATGGCCAATCTCATCTCGGTCGTCCGCGGCCTGTTGTACCTCTGTCGCAAGGAGTTCCTGGCCATCGTCAAGGATCCCGCCAACCGTGTGATCCTCATCGCGCCGGCGATCGTGCAGACGCTGTTGTTCGGCTACGGCGCGACCTACGACCTCAACTACGTGCCCTACGCCGTGCTTGACCAGAGCAACGGGACAGCGTCCCGCGAACTGCTCGCCCGCTTCGACTCCACCGGGGTCTTCCAGCGGGTGGAGACCCTGCGGCGGGTGGAAGATATTGCCAGGGTCATCGATGGCGGCGATGCCCTCCTCGTGCTGCACATGGGCCCCGATTTCGAGGAGCGCCTGGCCAGGGAGCGAGGCAGCGACCTGCAATTGATCCTGGACGGTCGCAACTCCACCACCGCCGGCATGGCTGCGGGCCACATCAGCCGCCTGGTCGGCGAGTTCAACGCGCGCTATCTGCGCCAGGGGCAGCCACGTGTGCAGTTGGAGATGCGCGCCTGGTTCAACCCGAACCTGGAGACCCGCTGGAATATCGTGCCAGGCCTGATCGCGGCTCTTAGCATGATCCAGACTCTGATGCTGGCCGCGCTCTCGGTCGCAAGGGAGCGTGAGCAGGGCACCTTCGACCAACTGCTGGTGACTCCGCTGACGCCGCTGGAAATCCTCATCGGCAAGGCGGTGCCGTCGGTCCTCATCGGCCTCCTGCAGTCGACCCTGATCCTCGCCATCGGTCTTTTCTGGTTCCGCATCCCAATGGCCGGTTCGCTGCTCGACCTGTATCTGGGTCTGCTGGTGTTCACTACCGCGTGCGTCGGCATCGGCCTGTCGGTCTCGGCACTGTCGGCCAACATGCAGCAGGCGATGGTCTACACCTTCGTCATCATGATGCCGCTGATCCTGCTCTCCGGTCTCATCACGCCTATCCACAGCATGCCGGAAACCCTGCAGATCCTGACCTACGCCGACCCGTTGCGCTTCGCCATCGACCTGGTGCGCAGGGTGTACCTGGAAGGCGCGAGCCTGGCCGACATTTCCGGGAACTTCATTCCAATGCTGAGCGTCGCCGCAGTCACCCTGCCGCTGGCGGCTTGGCTGTTTCGCAATCGACTCGTCTGATGGGGCATGCCATGCACGCTATTCATCTTCATACCAGGTCAGGCGCAGGTGTCCTGCGCGGGTTGGTGCTGCTGCTGTCGCTCTCGTCGAGCGCCTGCACCGTGGGCCCCGACTACCAGCCGCCGCAAAGCGTTTCTCCACAACGCTGGGGCGACTGGCACAGCGGGCCGGAAGCCCTGCGCAGTACCCGACACGAGGGCGAAAGACTGCGCGACCAAGCCTGGTGGAAGGTGTTCGGCGATCCGGTGCTGGACGACCTCCAGGCCAGGGCGATACAGGCCAACCCGGAACTGCATGGCGCTATCCTGCGCTTCGCCCAGGCTCGTATGCAGCGCCGGATAGTCTCCAGCGCCTACCTGCCGGAAGTGACGCTGGAAGGGGGAGTGTCGCGCCAGAAACAGAGCCTCTACGGTATGAACAACCGCTTGCTGGAGGCTACCGAGCCGGGCAACCGGGAGGCCTTGGAGAAAGCCCTCGGCGACCCGTTCACGCTGTACCAGGCAGGCTTCGACGCTTCGTGGGAGCCGGACCTCTGGGGGCGGGTCGGACGTTCGGTAGAGGCGGCCCGGGCGGAGATCGGCATGGCCGCGGCCGCGCTCGACGACACGCTGTTGAGTATCTCGAGCGAGGTTGCCAGGAGCTATATCGATGTGCGTACCGCACAACGCCAGATCCGTCTGCTCGAGGAGGACATCCGCATGCTCGAGGAGCGTCTGCGCCTGGTGCGGGTGAGGGCGGGCGAAGGCCTGACCGATGAGCTCTATGTCGAGCGGCAGAAAGCTGAGCTGGAGGCGTTGCGCGGACGGCTGCCGGCCTGGCAGGCGAGCGAGACGGAAGCGACCAACCGCATCGCCGTGTTGCTGGGCGAACGTCCCGGCGCCCTGGCACGGGCGCTCGAGGCGAAGCCGGGCAACGTGCTGGAAAGGGCGTTGCCCGATTTCAGGCTCGGCGTGCCCTCCGAGCTGGTCCGGCAGAGACCTGACATTCGTGCGGCGGAGCAATCCCTGCACCGTGCCACCGCGGACATCGGCATCGCCAAGGCGGCGCTCTATCCGAGCATCGCCCTGGGCGCGCGCTTCGGCTACGAGTCCTACCGGGACGGGAAGTTCGGCGAATGGGGCAGTCGCGCCTGGAGCATCGGGCCCACTCTCGACCTGCCGCTGTTCGATGCCGGCCGCAGGCGAACCGTCGTGCGTCTGCGTGAACTGGAGCAGCAGGAGGCCGCGGTGACCTTCCAGCGTACGGTGCTGGGCGCCTGGCAGGAGGTCGACGATGCCCTGAGCCGCTACCACGCCGAATACCAGCGCAACCTGCACATGCGCGACAAGGCCGCCAGCAGCCGCCAGGCCTATGAATGGACACAGGTCAAGTACGCCCAGGGGCAGGTGGACTTCCTCGAGGAAATCGACGCCCAGCGTACGTCCATGCAGGCGCAGCGCGAGCTGATCGATAGCGAGGCGCTGCTGAGGACCCAATTGATCGCACTCTACAAGACCCTGGGTGGCTGAAGGACGCCGCCCGGTTCCACGCGTTCGTCAACAGGAAAACAACAACGGCTTCTCGCTGGAGGGAACCATGCTTGCCGAAGATATCTACGCGATCATGCTGTTTTCATCGCTCATCCTGGTCGTCCCGGGGCCATCCAACACCTTGCTGCTCAGCGCCGGTTTCCATTTCGGCTCGCTGCGGGCGGCGCCCTTCATCCTGCTCGAGGCGTTGGGCTACTCGCTATCCATTTCGGCATGGGGCTGGGTATTGGCGCGCCTGTCCGAGAGCAATCCATGGATCATCAGTCTGACCAAGGCACTCTGCGCGCTGTATGTGGCGCTCCTGGCGGTGAAGACCTGGAATGCCTCGATCCGCAGTGCCGGGACCGGTAACTTCCGCCGATGGCCCTTGCACCTGTTCGTGGCAACCCTGTCGAACCCGAAGGCGCTGATCTTCGCCAGCGTGATCTTTCCCGGCAAGGCGTTCCTCGACTTCTGGAACAACTACACGATCTCGCTGCTGGCCTTCCTGGTTGTGCTGGCGCCCATCGGGATGCTTTGGGTCGGGCTGGGGGCCGGTATTCGAAAAGGCTACCTGGGGTCGATATCCGGCCCGCTGTTCTCCAAGGTCACCTCGGTCATCCTGGCACTGTTTTCAGCTTCCCTGACCTATACCATGGTGCGGGCGGCCTGAGCGTGCCATCCGTGGTCCTCGATGCTCGCTCAGGCCAGCCCATAGCTGATCTGCTCGGCCTTGACGTGGAACGCCTGCTCACGGCTCGGAAGATGCTGGTTGGCATCGGCGTTGCCCTGGCGCAGGCGTTCGGACCTCAGCGTCGGCAGGCGGAACACATCTTGCCGCTCGGTCTGCAACGCATTGCCGCGCATCAGTTCCATCAACGGAACCTGCATGGCCGGGGTGCTCTGGCCGAGGAAGTAGTTGGGCACCTCGTCGCACCACAGCAGCATGTAGTCGCTCACCGCATCGTGCTCGGCGTCGAGCACCACGTACTCGACGCGGTGGCGCAGGACCACTTCGGCGTCGATGCTCCAGCGGGTGTCCACGGTGAACAGCGGAACGTGCTTTTCCACGTCCACCAGCAGGCCATTCACCGCCTTGCAGCCGGACTTGCGGCAGGCCACGTGGTAGCGCTTGTCGGGGAGGGGGTGACGCGCCACCACGTCGCGCCCGCCAAGCAGGTGCAGGTCGAACTCCTTGATGCGGATGTCGATCAACTCGCACGGCAGGTCGAACCCCGCAGGCGTCAGCAGCCTGGGGCAGAAATGGATAAGCATGGTTTTCTCCATCAGGCATGCCCGGGGCTTTCCCGCCCTGGGGGAGAGGTATCTCTATCGGTCGCAGGTCAGCCGGCAAGCCGCATCCTGACGGACGAGGCAGAGCCTCGCCCGGTGAAAGACGCGAACGCCGGTCCTGGCGGACCTCGCTGGATTTTTCTGGCTCCGGGCGCTCCCGCGCTTCCAGGGGGCGTCTCGGGCGGGTGTCAGCTCCCGGTCTTGACCCGGCTCCAGACACGGGTACGGATTCTCTCGACCTTCAGTGGCAGGGTTTCCAGCGGGAAGAGGGTCGCCATGGTTTCCTTGCTCAGGTAAACCGCCGGGTTTTCCCGCAGCTTCCGCTCTACCAGCGGCAGCGCCGCCTGGTTGCCATTCGGATAGCCCACGTAGTTGGAGGTCCTGGCGATGACCTCCGGACGCAGCAGGTAGTCGATCAGCGCATAACCCTGCTGCGGATGCGGTGCATCCTTGAGCAGCACCATGTTCTCGGCCCAGACCAGCGAGCCTTCCCGGGGAATGCTGTAGGCGATATGGCGACCGTTCCCGGCCTGTTCGTTGTTGACCTGGGCCATGTAGGCCGTGCCCTGCCAGCCGACCACCACGCAGACGTTGCCGTTGGAGAGATCGGTGTCGACTCTGGAGGAGTCGAAATAGCGAATGTAGGGGCGAACCTTCAGCAACAGTTCCTGGGCTTTCTGGTAGTCCTCGGGATTCTGGCTGTTGTGCGGCAGGCCCAGGTAGTTGAGGGCGATGGACACCAGCTCGGTGGAGGAGTCCAGCGTGGCCACGCCGCACTGGCTGAGGCGGGAGATGTTCTCCTCCTTGAAGACCAGGTCCCAGGAGTCGACGGGCGCGTCGGGGCCGAGCAGCTTGCGGACCTTGTCCACGTCGTAGGCGAGCCCGGTGGTTCCCCAGAGATAAGGTACGGCATAGCGATTGCCGGGATCGTTGGCCTGAAGCTTCCCGAGGATGTCCGCGTCGAGGTTCTTCCAGTGGGGGAGCCGGTCGCGGTCGAGTTCCTGGAGGACGCCCGCCTTGATCAGCCCGGGCAGGATGTTGGAGGTGATCACCACCACGTCGTAGCCGGAGCGGCCGACCATCAGCTTGCCCTGCGCGGTCTCGGCGCTGTCGAAGGTGTCGAGGACGACACGGGTGCCGGTTTCCTTCTGGAAAGCCTTGGGCGTTTCCGGGGCGATGAAGTCATACCAGTTGTAAAGATGGACGCTGGTTTGCGCAGCCCATGCACTGTCCGCCGCTGTCGCACCGATCGTCGTCAGGATCGATAACGCCAGTGCACAAACTTTTTTCATTGGATTTCCTTTCCGAAACGAAACAAGTTGGATTTTGCACCTACCAGAACTGGTAGTTCTGACCTGTGGCTATCTTCGAAGGCATCGATATTATGCACATTGGAACTCTTCATGACATAACGCCGAGTGACTAATCCCAGAGGAGTAGTTGTGTGGATATCGCATTGCACGGCGGCGCCTGGCACGAGTCACTGGGAAAGTTGCTCGAAGCGCTGGACCGGCCGTTCTTCTGGCGGATCCTGGCGCAGACCCTCGGCCAGTTCGCCCCCGTCGACAACTGGGCGGCCCTGATATTCAGCGATTCCAGTCCCTTGATTCTTTCCTTCATGGAGGAGGAGAGAGAAGAAGTCGAGCCGGACCCGCTGATCAGTCGATATATAACCGGACTTTATCTGCAAGATCCTTTCTACCAGGTATCCAGGAACTGTCGGCGCGGCGGGCTTTTTCATCTTGCGGATATCGTCTCCGAAGATTTCGAAACGACCGAATATTACAATACGTACTTTGCGCATTATGTGGTGACGGACGAAGTTCAATATAACGTCCCGCTGGATGGTGAAAGAACCCTATGCCTGTCGTTGGGCAGCGAGAGCCGCTTCGGTGCCGAGCAGATCGCGCTGTTCGAGCTGCTTCGCCCGTGGGTCATCGCGCTGATGAAAAAACGCATCCACTTCGAGGATGCGGTCAGGGAGGAGGCGAAACCGATCGCAGCGGCGGAGGTGGAAGTCCAGCCCTGGAGAGGGTTGATATCGCCGCTGACCGCGCGGGAGTCGGATGTCATCCGGCTGATGCTGGATGGATACTCGAACAAGGAAATAGCGGATCGGCTGACGCTGTCGATCGCCACTATCAAGGTGCATCGCCGGCACATCTACGCGAAGCTGAACGTGAAGTCCCACTCCGAGATATTCGCGCTGTTGATCAACCCGCCCGCGCCGCGGCTCGCCGACGCACGCTAGTGCGCCGCCTGCGGAGGAACCCGGGCGCATAAGGTTATGCGAAATTCATATTGCCCGACGCTGAAAAAGCCGGCGTCGGATTGCACTCATGGGCGAATTCCATCCAGGACGATTCGACCATGCCCGATGTACGTCTTTCCTCTCGTTCGTTGACCCCGGTGCTCTGTGCGGTGGGGCTCGCCTGCGCGCTGCAGGGCGAGGTGCAGGCCGCCGACGGTGGGCCGCGCGACGTGGCCACGGCGCCCCGGGTATTCGACATAGCGCCCGGCGAACTGGCCGAGGTGTTGTTGAACATCGTGCGCCAGGGACACGTGCCGATCGCCTTCGACCAGCGCCTGGTGGCGGGGTTGCGCGGACCGGATATCCGCGGCCGGCTCAGTGTCGAGGAGGCCTTGCGGCGTGCCCTGGCCGGCAGCGGGCTGGCATACGCGCAGGACGAAAGCGGTGCCTTCGTCCTGCGCCGCGGACAGGCGCCTGTGCAGGAGACGCGAGGTGCGACGGTGGCACCGACCTTGTCCACCGTGGTGGTCACCGGCACGCGCAAGAGCGATGTGAAGGCGCAGGACAGCCTGAGCCCGATCGATGTGGTCAGCGCTACCCAGCTACGCAGCAGCGGTGCGGTCGACCTGCGCGATGCGCTGGTCAAACTGTTGCCCTCGCTGACCCGCCAGGCCCAGCCGTTCAACGCCTCGGCGTTGACCCACACGCAGTCGCTGCGCGGGCTGAGCCCCAACCATGTGCTGGTGCTGGTGAACGGCAAGCGTCGCCACGAAACGGCCAATCTCAATATCAGCGGCGGGCTGGAGAAGGGCTCCACCGGCGTCGATCTGGACACCATCCCGATCAACGCCATCGAGCGGGTCGAGGTGCTGCGCGACGGCGCCTCGGCGCAGTACGGTTCGGACGCCATCGCCGGGGTGATCAACGTCATCCTCAAGTCCGCCGACAGCGGCGGGTCGGCGGCCGCTGACGTCGGGCAGACCGGCGACGGCGACGGCTTCACCCATGGCGGCGGGGGGAACATCGGGCTGGCCTTCGGCGATAGCGGCTTCGTCAACCTCACCGCCGAATATCGCGAGCAGGAGCGCACGATGCGCAGCGGCATCGATGAGCGCACCGGTCGGCGCGACAACATTTCCATGGGCGATCCCGCGTTCCACCGGCAATCGTTGGCGCTCAACTCGGGTTTCGGGTTGGGCGACGATATCGAGGTGTACGGCTTCGGCACCTATACCCGGCGCAAGGCCTCCTCGGCGGCCAACTATCGCCTGGCTTCGGTGGCGCCGACGCTGTATCCGGACGGCTTCACGCCGCGCCCGAACAGCGACGAGGACGACTATGCGTTCCTCGCCGGGGTGCGCGGCGAGCGTCTGCTGGATGCCTGGCACTGGGACCTGAGCAGTGGCTACGGCGCCGACCGTCCCGATATCGGCATGACCCAGTCGGTGAACGCGGCGATCTACCGTGAAACCGGCAACAGCCCGAGAAGCTTCGACCTGGCGCGCTACCGCAACAGCCAATGGACCAGCAACCTGGACCTGGGGCGGGAATTCGAACTGGATTTCCTCGCTGCTCCGCTGGCGTTGTCGCTGGGTGCGGAATACCGGCGGGAAAGCTACCGCATCGACGCCGGCGACCCGGCGTCCTACTACAGCGGCGGGGCGGAATCCCTGGCTGGCCTCTCGCCGCTCAGCGAGGGGCAATGGTCGCGGCACGCCTGGGCGTCCTACCTGGACCTGGGTACCTCCCTGACCCCAGCCTGGGAGGTCGACGTGGCGGTGCGCCACGAGAAATTCAGCGACTTCGGCAGCACCACCAACGGCAAGTTCGCCACCCGTTACCAGTTCGATCCGCGGGTGGCGCTGCGCGCCAGCGTAAGCAGCGGGTTCCGCGCGCCGTCCCTGGTCCAGGAGCACTACACCGGCCTCAGCGTCGGCCCGACCATCGCCCTTGGCCTGCTGGCGGCCAACTCGCCGGCGGCGAAGATGCTCGGCGCCGACGAACTGCAACCGGAGAAGTCGACCAGCTTCAACCTTGGCCTGGTACTCAGCCCGTGGGAAAACGTCGGGCTGAACATCGACGCCTACCAGATCAGCATCCGCGACCGCATCGTCGACAGCGCCACCTATTCCGGCCAGGAAGCCATCGATGCCCTGGCCGCGGCGGGGATCTCGTTGCCGGCCAGTGCCAGTACGGTCAGTACCCACTACCTGGCCAACGGTGCCGACACCCGCACCCGCGGTGTCGACATCACCGGTCACTACCTCGTCGCGCTTGGCGAGTACGGGCAGGTCGACTGGGAACTGTCGGCCAACTTCAACCGCACCACCTTGCGCAAGAACCATCGAGGCGCCAACGGCGAGCCGCTGCTCAATGCCCAGCAGGTCGCCTGGATCACCAGCTCCACCCCGCGCAGCCAGGTTTCCCTCGGCGGCACCTGGAGCCGCCAGGACTGGGAGGTCAGCCTGCGCCTGACGCGCTACGGCCGGACCAGCTCGGAACTCGACTACACGGTAGGGCCGGACGCCTGGTCGACGGAGAAATTCAACCATTTCGTCAACGACCCGAAGTACATCACCGACATCGCCGCGCGCTACCGGCTCAGCGCCGACCTGACGCTGACCGCCGGCGCCGACAACCTGTTCGACGTCCGTCCGGACAAGCTGCCCGCGCAGAACACCACCTATGGCGACGTGCTGCGCTACGACACCTATGCCTCGCAGATCGGCTTCAACGGCGCCTTCTACTACCTACGCGCGGCATACCGCTTCTAGAGGGCCAGACGTGGCGCAACGAGAATTTTCCGCGACCAGCGGCGGTGTGCTGCTGGCGTCGGTGGTGGCGATCATGCTCGGGCCCACCGGCATCCTGCTGAACACCTTCAGTCTGTTCATCGCACCGATGAGCGCCGAGTACGCCTGGGACCGCGCCGAGGTGTCGTTGCTGGTGACGCTGTTCGGACTGGCGGTCGCCATCACCAGCCCGCTCAAGGGCTGGCTGATCGACCGTTGGGGCGCGCGGCGGACAATGCTCGGGCTGACCGCGGCCCTGTCGCTGCCGCTGCTCGGCCTGGCGGCGGTGAATGCCGTCTGGCAACTCTACGCGCTGTTCCTGCTGATCGGCCTGCTGGCGCCAGGCAACCTGCCTTACGGACGTATCCTCGGACTCTGGTTCCGCCAACGCCTGGGCGTGGCCTACGGCCTGCTAGGCCTGGGCTTCGGGGTGGGCGGGCCGCTGGGCCTGCTGGTCGGCCACCAGAGCCTCGAAGCGTGGGGCTGGCGCGGCGCTTTCCTGGTCTACGGCGTGCTCGAACTGGGCCTGGCGCTGCCGCTGCTGGCCTGGCTGTTCCGCGAGCCAGCGCCGGATGCTGGCGTGGCCGCCGGCACGGCCGTAGCGGAAACCGCGCTGAGCGGATCGACGGCGCCCCAGGCCTGGCGCAGCGCCAGTTTCTGGCTGGTGCTGGGCAACCAGGTACTGGCGGTGTTCGTGATGTCCGGGATCATGACCCATGGCGTGCCGATGCTGGTGGAGCGCGGTTTGTCCCGGGGCGAGGCGGGCACCGCGCTGTCGGCGTTGTGGGTCGGCATGATGCTGTCGCAGCCGCTGATGGGCTGGCTTCTCGACCGCGTGGCGACGCCTCGGGTGGCGTTGCCCTTCGCCCTGGCGGCGGTGCTCGGCATGGCCTGGTTCCTGGTGGGCGACACACCGAGCGGTCTATGGCTGGCGGTGTTCCTGGTCGGCCTGGGTGGAGGAGGGGAAAGCGGCACCACCAAGTACCTGTTGATGCGCTACTTCGGCCTGCGCAGCTTCGGTGTGATCTACGGTTCGATCCAGCCGTTCACCTTCGCCCTGTCGATCAGTCTCGGCGCTTACCTGCTGGGCTGGCTGTACGACCGCGCCGAAGGCTACGGGACGGCCGAATGGGTGCTGCTCGCGGCTTTTTCCCTGGCTGCGTGCAGCCTGTTCGCCTTTCGCCCCTATCCGCAGAAATTGCCCTGAAGGGAATCATGCCGGCTAGCGTTCGCCCTGGCGCCGCGCGGTCTTGCCGGCGAGGCGGGCCTGGCGATAGTCGTTGGCGCACTGTCCCGTCCAGCGACGGAAGGCGTGGCGAAAACTGGAGGTATCCATGTAGCCCAGCCTCTCGGCGACTTCCTCGATGCGCAGTCGCTCGTCCCGCAGCAGTTGGCGCGCCCTGTCGTGGCGGACCAGATCGAGCACTTCCCGGTAGTTGGTGCCCTCGTCGGCGAGCCGTCGGCGCAGCGTCCGCTCGGTGACCTTCAACTGCCGGGCGACCCAGGCGATGCTCGGGTAGCGGTCCTGTAGCACCTCCAGCAGTGCCACGATGCGTTGGCGGTAGCCGCCCATCTCGCGGGTGACGCGGGTGTTGAAGGCCTTGCTGCCGAGCGCCAGCGAGGCCTGGAACACGGCGGAGTTGGCAGTGGCGATCTCGGCCTCGAGCAATTCCTCGGGGAGGGTGAAGGTGATGCCTGCGCCGGCGAAATACACCGGCACCCGGAAATACTCCTCGTATGCCCGCACGTCGCCGTTCCTTTCCGGGAGGCGCAGGCGGACCAGTTCCAGCTCGCCCAGCAGCAGGTCGCGGAACACCGCGTAGGCGGCCGACGCCAGGACGTTGGCGTGATACAGCCGGGCCGACTGCGGCCAGTCCGGCTTGTCCTGCAGGTCGATATCCACATCCACGGTGTCGCAACTGGAACGTCGCACCGCGATCCCGCGGATATCCTTGCGGAACAGCAGCATGTTGGTCTTGATCAGTTGCAAGGCTTCGCCCACGGTGCCGGCACTCTGCAATGCCAGCCCGGCGACGCCGTAGTCGGAAAGGCGGTAGTGCTCCCCCAGGCTCAGGCCTTCCAGGGGGGAGCGTCCGTTCAGCACGATCCACTCGTAGAGCGCTTCGCTGGGCAGGCGCGGCTCGGCAGCCGAACCCTGACGTATGTCCGGAGGCGTGATGCGTTGCACGGCGAGGTAGTTGTTGAGTGGTCGCCACTCGAAATCGTACTGGATGTTTTCGGACGGGCTCATCGGTTACCTCTTGCACGCGATGCTATCGCCCTGAAGGCGTCAGGGCTTCGTTATTCCATGCGGATGTCGTTTCGGTTGATTTTCGTACGCTGGGCTTCCGGCAATCACTACCTTGCGTAAGGGGTTGACAGGAGCGGGGTCTGCGTATAGCCGCGCCTCCGCGACGCCGTGCCGATCGGTCGTGCATGCTTGCCGTGGCCCGGCTGAGCACTGCCGTCCCGGCCACTCTCGCCGGGGTGGCTGCGCCTGGATGATCGTCGTGGGCGGTGGTGGCGCGGGCCGGTCGCCCTGAGCTTCAGGCGCCATCGCCGCTTGCCGGCGCTCGGGAGGCCGCTGGCCAAGGAAAACCGTAGCGCCGCGGCGGGCGGCGGCTAGCGGGGATTTCCGGCCACGCGTGCCGTGCCCGGGCCACGCTTGCCTTCCCGGCGCGCCGGACTCCCGGTGGCCTGGAGGACAGGAAAAGCGAGCGGCGAGGTGTCGGCGAGCAGGGTCAACTCGATCTTCTGATAGGGTCGGTGGGCTGTCCGGGGCGGCTAGGATGGACATTTTCATCGTCTCGGGCAGGCCTGTCGCGACCGCACGAAGTCGCGACGGATGCCGCTGCTAAGGAGCAACGGATGACCGTTCTTATCCAGGGGGCCGGGATCGCCGGCCTGGCGCTGGCGCGCGAATTCACCAAGGCAGGCATCGACTGGCTGCTGGTCGAGCGGGCCAGCGAGATCAGGCCCATCGGTACCGGCATCACCCTGGCGAGCAATGCGTTGACGGCGTTGTCCAGCACCCTGGATCTCGACCGGCTGTTCCGCCGTGGCATGCCGTTGGCCGGCATCAACGTATACGCCCACGACGGTTCGATGCTGATGTCGATGCCTTCCAGTCTGGGTGGGAATTCCCGCGGCGGCCTGGCGTTGCAGCGCCACGAACTGCATGCGGCGCTGCTGGAGGGGCTGGATGAGTCGCGCATTCGGGTCGGGGTCTCCATCGTGCAGATCCTCGACGGACTCGACCACGAACGCGTGACCCTGAGCGACGGCACTGTCCACGACTGTTCGCTGGTGGTCGGTGCGGATGGCATTCGTTCGAGCGTGCGACGTTATGTCTGGCCGGAGGCGACCTTGCGTCATTCCGGCGAAACCTGCTGGCGCCTGGTCGTTCCCCATCGGCTGGAGGACGCCGAGCTGGCGGGAGAGGTCTGGGGGCACGGCAAGCGCCTCGGCTTCATCCAGATCAGCCCGCGCGAGATGTATGTCTACGCGACCCTGAAGGTGCGCCGGGAGGAGCCCGAGGACGAGGAGGGCTTCGTCACCCCGCAACGGCTGGCCGCCCACTACGCGGACTTCGACGGCATCGGCGCGAGCATCGCCCGGCTCATACCGAGCGCCACCACGCTGGTGCACAACGACCTCGAGGAGTTGGCCGGCGCCTCCTGGTGCCGCGGACGGGTAGTGCTGATCGGTGACGCCGCACACGCCATGACGCCGAACCTGGGGCAGGGCGCGGCCATGGCCCTGGAGGACGCCTTCCTGCTGGCGCGCCTGTGGTGCCTGGCGCCGCGCGCCGAGACGCTGATCCTGTTCCAGCAGCAACGCGAGGCGCGGATCGAGTTCATCAGGAAGCAATCCTGGATCGTCGGCCGCCTTGGTCAGTGGGAATCGCCCTGGAGCGTCTGGCTGAGGAATACCCTCGTTCGCCTGGTGCCGAATGCCAGTCGCAGGCGCCTCCACCAGCGTCTTTTCACCGGTGTCGGTGAGATGGCCGCGCAGTAGCCGCCGGTGCCAGTGGCGTCTTGGTCGCCTGTTTTCGACTTCGGCGATGGTCGCTATGGAGGAGTCCCGGGCAACCAGGGCGCTTGCGCTTTACCAGGCCCGGCGTCGCTGGGCTCTCCACAGATTCGCCGGTTTTTGCTGCGATCCGGTCTGCCGCTCGCCGGGGGCTGGCGGTATACTTCGCAGCGCCCGTTCGATGCCGTCGAATGATGTTTCCATGACGCTTGATTTATGACGCCTTTGCGCCAAGCTAGGTCATGGGATGGCTTTCTGTTAAGGTTGCCGAAATCTCCTGGGGGCCCGTGTGGGCGGTTGTCTGCTAATGCGCGACGAGGTGCAGCGTGATTAAGGTGCTGGTGGTCGACGACCACGATCTGGTACGCACCGGTATTACCCGCATGCTGGCCGACATCGAAGGCTTGCAAGTGGTCGGCCAGGCCGACTGCGGTGAAGACTGTCTGAAACTGGCCCGCGAACTGAAGCCGGATGTCGTCCTGATGGACGTGAAGATGCCCGGTATCGGCGGCCTGGAGGCAACCCGCAAGCTGCTGCGCAGCCAGCCCGACATCAAGGTCGTGGTAGTCACCGTCTGCGAAGAGGATCCGTTCCCCACCCGCCTCATGCAGGCCGGCGCCGCCGGCTACATGACCAAGGGCGCGGGGCTGGAGGAAATGGTCCAGGCGATTCGCCAGGTCTTCGCCGGCCAGCGCTATATCAGCCCGCAGATCGCCCAGCAACTGGCGCTGAAGTCCTTCCAGCCGCAGCAGCACGATTCCCCCTTCGATTCGCTGTCCGAGCGCGAGATCCAGATCGCCCTGATGATCGCCAACTGCCACAAGGTGCAGAGCATCTCCGACAAGCTGTGCCTGTCGCCGAAGACCGTGAATACCTATCGCTACCGCATCTTCGAGAAGCTCTCGATCACCAGCGACGTGGAGCTGGCGCTGCTCGCCGTCCGCCACGGCATGGTCGATGCCGCCAGCTAGATGAGCGCCGTTTTCGACGCAAGCGCTTTCCTCGCTACCTGCAGCAATCGTCCGGGCGTCTACCGCATGTTCGATGCGGACGCCAAGCTTCTCTACGTGGGCAAGGCGAAGAGCCTGAAGAAGCGCCTGGCCAGCTATTTCCGCAAGTCCGGCCTGGCGCCGAAGACCGCTGCGCTGGTGGCGCGGATCGCCCAGGTGGAAACCACCATCACCGCCAATGAAACCGAGGCGTTGCTGCTGGAGCAGACGCTGATCAAGGAGTGGCGGCCGCCCTACAACATCCTGCTGCGGGACGACAAGTCCTATCCCTTCGTGTTCCTCTCCAGCGAGGACGAGTATCCGCGGCTGTCCCTGCACCGTGGCGCGAAGAAGCGCAAGGGGCGTTACTTCGGTCCCTATCCGAGCGCGGGAGCGATCCGCGAGAGCCTCAACCTGCTGCAGAAGGCGTTTCTCGTCCGCCAGTGCGAGGACAGCTATTTCCGCAACCGTACGCGGCCCTGCCTGCAATACCAGATCAAGCGCTGCAAGGGGCCCTGCGTGGGGCTGGTCAGTCCTGAGGAGTACGCCGAGGACGTGCGCCACTCGGTGATGTTCCTCGAAGGAAGGAGCAACGCGCTGGCCGACGAGCTGAACGTCGGCATGGAGCAGGCGGCGATGCGCCTGGACTTCGAGAAGGCGGCGGAGTTGCGCGACCAGGTGGCGATCCTGCGGCGGGTCCAGGACCAGCAGAGCATGGAAGGTGGCAACGGCGACGTCGACATCGTCGCCGCCATCGTCACCCCTGGCGGCGCTTGCGTACACCTGATCAGCGTACGCGGCGGGCGGGTGCTGGGCAGCAAGAACTTCTTCCCGCAGGTCGCGATCGAGGAGGAGGTGGGCGAAGTGCTGCTGGCGTTCCTTGGCCAGTACTATCTCAGCCACCAGGAGCGCGACCTGCCGGCGGAGTTGATCGTCAACGTGACGCACGAGGATTTCCCGGTGCTGGTTTCGGCGATCGCCGAAGCGCGAGGCCGCGAACTGGAGATCAGCTACCGGGTGCGTGGTACCCGCGCCCGCTGGCAGCAACTGGCGGTGACCAACGCCGAACAGGCCCTGGGCGCACGCCTGGCCAACCGCCAGCATGTGGCGGCACGCTTCGAAGCCCTTGCCGAGGCGCTCGACCTGGCGGAGCCGCCGCAACGCCTGGAGTGCTTCGATATCAGTCACTCCAGCGGCGAGGCCACCGTGGCTTCCTGCGTGGTGTTCGGCCCGGAAGGGCCGCTGAAGTCGGACTATCGCCGCTACAACATCGAAGGCGTCACGGCCGGCGACGACTACGCGGCGATGCACCAGGCGCTGACCCGCCGCTTCAGTCGCCTGAAGGACGGCGAGGGGAAGATGCCCGACATTCTCCTGGTGGATGGCGGCAAGGGGCAATTGGCCATGGCCCAGGAGGTGCTCCAGGAACTGGCGGTCGCCGGTCTGATCCTGCTCGGCGTGGCCAAGGGCGTGACCCGCAAGCCGGGGCTGGAAACCCTCTACCTGAACGATGCCTCCCACGAGTTCACCCTGCCGGCCGATTCGCCGGCGCTGCACCTGATCCAGCAGATACGTGACGAAGCGCACCGTTTCGCCATCACCGGCCACCGTGCGCGGCGCGGCAAGGCACGGCGGACGTCGACGCTGGAGGACGTCCCTGGCGTCGGCCCGAAACGTCGGCGCGACTTGCTCAAGCATTTCGGCGGGTTGCAGGAATTGTCGCGGGCGAGTATCGATGAACTGGCCAAAGCCCCCGGTATCAGTAAAAAGCTTGCCGAGCAGATTTATGCCGTCCTGCACAGCGAGTAGAATGCCGGCTCACCTCGCAGCCTAGATGGTCCGATGAATATCCCCAATCTGCTCACGTTACTGCGCGTCCTGCTCATTCCGATCTTCATTCTGCTGTTCTATCTGCCGACGTCCTGGAGCTACCTGACCGCCAGTGCCGTGTTCGCCCTGGCCGCCGCCACCGACTGGCTGGACGGCTACCTCGCCCGGCGCCTCGGCCAGAGCACGCCGTTCGGCGCCTTCCTCGACCCGGTCGCGGACAAGCTGATGGTGGCGGTTGCGCTGGTCTTGCTGGTGGAAGAGCACGCCAACCTGTGGCTGACCCTGCCGGCGGTGATCATCATCGGCCGCGAGATCGTGGTTTCCGCCTTGCGTGAGTGGATGGCCGAACTGGGGGCGAGGGCGCAGGTCGCGGTGTCCAACCTGGGCAAGTGGAAGACCGCGGCGCAGATGCTGGCGCTGGTCATTCTCCTGGCGAATCCGCCGCTGATGACCTTCTGGGTGATTCTCGGCTACGTGCTGCTGATCATCTCCGCGGCGCTGACCCTGTGGTCCATGGTGCACTACCTGCTGGCCGCGTGGCCGCATCTGTCGACCACCCCGAAAGAGAAATAAACTTTTTTGAATCAAGGAGTTGACACGGCGCCGCGATGCTATACAATGGCGCCCGTCACCAAGACGATGCGGGAATAGCTCAGTTGGTAGAGCACGACCTTGCCAAGGTCGGGGTCGCGAGTTCGAGTCTCGTTTCCCGCTCCAAATATAGATCTATAGAGTTCCAATGAAGTCTGTAGATCATTGAGAAAGGGCCTTCGGGCCCTTTTTTCGTTCCGCCTCCAAGTCCCGTACCCGTTCGTGGAACGTCCGCGCCGAGGGGCGGTTCTCCTTGCCGCTTTCCCGGCGACCGGGGCCGTACGTTTCGCGAAGCCCTTCGTCTCGCCAGCGAGGCGGCTTGCCGCAAGATGCTGCCTCGGCACATCAGAAGTGTGGCTGTCGCACTCCAGGGGGGCTCGATTCATTGCACCTTGGACCGCCTTCGTGCGCCTGTTGCTTTGGCTGCCACGTTCGACCGAGCCGTCCCAAGGCCAGCGCTTCGACGACCACTGAGAAGGTCGGCGAAGGTTGCCTCTGACTTGGGTGATGGAGGTAATAGCCCGGGAATGGATCGCACCAGCCTTCCAGCACGCTACCAGGTTGCCCTCGGCGATGTGCGGCTCGAACTGGGCTTTCGAGTGCAGGCATGCCACGGCCAGGGCGCACGTCATCGCAAGCGGCTTCATCGATCTAGCCGGCGACGCGAAAGAGTCGAGGGTTTTCGCGAGCCGGGCATAAGGCGGCTGCCAGAGCGAGTGTCGACAGGCGTGGGTTCCTGGGAAAAGTATCCATCTACCTGCTAACATGGCGGCATCGTTGCCGATGTATCCGCAGGCTCCGGGTCGCGGATGCGCTGCTTTCTGTCCGGCCGGAGAACTTTGCCATCGTAGACTCGACATGCTGACAAGGTCGTTGCTGTCCGCGGTCTTTTGCCTGTTGCTGATCGCTCTGCAGCCGCTGCCCGTCGAAGCCGAATCCATCCTGCCGGATGGGCGTACGACGACAACGATGCGTCCCTGGCTCGATAAACGAGCCAGGCAGTGGCTGGATGCACGGGAGCCGCTGACGGTAGGCGTGGTTTCCCCCGACTATCCGCCGTTGTCCATCTTCTACGCAGGCTCCTACAAGGGCTTCACGGCCGATTACCTGGCCCTGGTGTTCGAGCGGCCGTTGCGCGTCAGGGACTTTCCGTCGCGGCAGGCGGCAATCGACGCGTTGTCGCAAGGGGAGATCGACCTGCTTGGCGTCGGTAGCGAGGTCGAGGCCCGACAACACGGCTTGCTGGCATCCGCTGCGTATCTTTCCGACCGGCCGGTACTGGTGTCTTCCAGCGGTGCCCCGTTCGATTCGCAGGCGGAGTCCTGGCTGGCCACGGTCAAGGGCTATCTTCCCGCCGAACGTATCAAGGCTGCCTATCCGCACAGCAGGATCATCTGGTTCGACTCTCCGCAGCTTGCCCTGGAAGCGCTGAGCATGGGGGATGTCGATGGCGTGCTGGGGGACGCAGTTTCCACGCACTACCTCATCCAGACCCATTACCTGCTGAACTTGCGCATCGAGAACTTCGCACCCATCGACAGCCAGGGTTTCCGTTTCCTGCTCCGGCCAGGTGACGAACCTCTGCTCGCGCTCATCGATCGCGCCCTGCCGCATATTAGCGGGCGCTACGGCGACGAACTGTTGCGCAGCTGGAGCGCCGGGCGGCGCCTGCGCTTCGACGAGCCCCGGGTGACGCTGTCGCCGGCGGAGCAGCGTTGGCTCTCCGCGCACCCGGTCGTGCCGGTGGTGATCAACCATTCCCTTGGCGCGCTCGGGCAACTGGATAACGAGGGGAGGCTGAGTGGTATCGGGCGTGACTATCTGGACCTGATCGGCAAGCGCAGTGGCCTGCAGTTTTCCTTCACTGGAGCACGCAACTTCGTCGAGACGAAAAGCCGACTGGATGCGGGGGAGGCATTGGTTACGCCGACCATGCCTTCGTCGGAGCGCTTCGATTCCGGCCTCGAAGTGCTGACGCCCTATCTACGCAGCACCACGGTGCTGATGGGCGCCCGCCAGGGTGGCCGGGATGAAAGGGTGGGGCGTGTCCATGGCCTCGCGGACCTGGCGGGCAAGCGATTGGCGACGACGATTGGCTACTTTCTCAACGACTTCATTCGACGCGAGCACCCGGAGATCAAGCTCCAGGTCTATCCGACCTTCCTCGCCGCCATGCGCAGCGTAGACGCCGGCCAGAGCGAGGCCGCCATCAGCAGCGACTATACCGGTCGCTATCTGTCCGCCCAGCATTTCGACAACCGGATCCAGGTCGTCGGTATCCTCGATGACCTCTCCATCCCGATCAGCATCGGCGTGGCGAGGAACCAGCCGGAGCTGCAGGGCATCCTGGAGAAGGCGCAGCTGGCGATCGCTCCGGAAGAAGTGGCGGAAATCCTCCACCGCTGGGAGCCTCGCTTCGCCAAGGGAGGGGCGGACTTCTGGCGCGATCACCGGAGCAAGATTCTGCAGATCGGCGGATTGTTCGGCGTACTGATTTCCATCTCCCTCATCTGGGGTTTCTACCTGATGCGCCAGGTGCGCAAGACCCGCCAGGCAGAAGAGCAAGCCGACGCTGCCAACCGTGCCAAGAGCGTGTTTCTTTCGACGATGAGTCACGAGATCCGCACGCCATTGAATGCGGTCATCGGCCTGCAGGAACTGGTGCTGAAAAAGGGCGAGAAGGGCGTGTTGGACCTGGACTCGCTGAGCATTGCCCAGGAGGCCGCCCAGGGGTTGCTGCTTCTGCTGGGCAATATTCTCGATTTGTCGCGGATCGAATCCGGTCGGTTCGATTCAGCTCCCGAACCAGTGCTTCCTGGCGAGTTGATCAGAGGAATCCTGCCGTTGGTTGGTGGGCTGACGCGGCAGAAGAATCTTTCCCTGGCACTGGAACTCGACGGGGATCTCGAGCACTGGGTGCTGGTGGATCCCCTGCATTTCAAGCAGGTGTTGTTCAACCTGCTGGGCAATGCCATCAAGTTCACCGAGCGCGGAGGGGTAACGGTGCGGGCAGTGGGGCGGCGCGAGGCGGAGAGGCTTCATTTGCTGCTCGAGGTAAGCGACACCGGCCTCGGTATTTCGGAGGAGGACCAGGCCAGGCTGTTCCGGCCATTCTCGCAGGTCGGCTCGCCTGCGCTTGGCCAGGCGTCCGGCAGCGGCCTGGGGTTGTACATCAGCCGACGCCTGGTGCACCTGATGGGCGGCCAGATCAGCCTGCGCAGCGAACTGGGCAACGGCTCCTGCTTCTCGGTCGAGTTCGATCTTCCGCTGACCGAGCCTCCGCCCAGCGAGTCCAGCGAAGCGCGTTCCGGAGTTGCCGAGGTCGAGGAGCAGAAAGAGGCAAGGGCGCTCTCGATCTTGCTTGCGGAAGACCATCCGTTCAATCGGCTGACCCTGACCATGCAATTGGAAAGCCTTGGGCACCGGGTGACCTCCACGGAAGATGGCGAGGAAGCATTCGAACGTTGGCAGGGCGAAGACTTCGATGTCGTGATTACCGACGGCATGATGCCGCGGATGGATGGCTACGAGCTGGCGCGACGTATCCGGTCGCAAGAGGCCCTTGGCGGTCGGCGTCGCTGCTTGGTGATAGCGCTTACCGCCAGCGCCGAGAAGGATGCGCTGGAGCGTTGCCTGGCTGCCGGCATGGACCGGGTCCTGTTCAAGCCGACTACGCTCGATGAGCTCGCTCGGGCGCTGAACGGGGGAGAGCCGCTCATGCCTACGAGCGTCGATTCGCAATGAAAGTGCCCGACTGGTTGCCGTTTTGCGTGCCGCGAGCGGATGTATCGGGTAATCTCTCGCAGAAATGAACCAGCACTAGTGAAGCGAACGATGGGTTTTGAACAACTTGCCGAGCTGAGAGACCGTCTGCGCGCACAGGCGGCGCAGGCGAAACCGGCTCAAACCAAAAGCTCCGCGGGACGCGCGAAGAAACGTGAAGCCGTCGAGCCGGGAGTCGAGGCTATCTGGAGGCTGCAACGGCATTTTCCGCTGGCGTTTCCGAAAAGCCCCGCGGCCAAGGTTCCGCTCAAGCAGGGCATCCTCCAGGATGCGCAGCAGCATCTCGAGCTACTGGGAATCACCGCCGAACAACTGAAACAGGCCATCGCCACCTGGTGCCAGGGCAGCCGCTACTGGAGTTGCATGGTGGAAGATGCGCCGCGACTGGATCTGCAAGGCCAGGTTGCCGGCAAGGTAACCGCCGAGCAGGCGGTGTATGCGCGGCGGCAGGCGTCTCGCCGGCAGCGCGAGCAGATGCGCGAGAAGCGCGCCAAGCGTGCACAGGCGGGTGGCGAAGCGCCGGCCGCCACGGAGGCGCCGACGCCTGAAGCGCCCGCAACCGAAGCGAGCCCCGAGGCGAACTGATCGCCGGGGCAGGGCGCGTCGGATCCTGGCGCGCTCCTCGGTTGCCGGTCGCTGCGGGCCCATTTCGCGGACGTCTGGGCCCGTTTCTCCCGGCTTGTGCTACGCAATAGCCTGATCTGCAAAGTTTTTTTCGTAGAGCGCTTGCCAAGCTCGGCGAATCCGTCCATAATTGCGTCCATTCCAGCGATGGGTGAGCTAAAAATCTTTTGAAATCAAAGGGTTATAAGTTCAAAATCGCGCCAGGAAAGAAATTTCAGCGATATGCCAAACGCATGTCGCTTCGCTCAAAGGCTGAGTAGCAGAGTGGTTATGCACCGGATTGCAAATCCGTGAACGCCGGTTCGATTCCGACCTCAGCCTCCAACAGGAAAGCCCCGTAGCTCAGTGAGTTACGGGGCTTTTTTCTTTCCTGTCCGGTATTGCTGAAGCAAGTTCCTTGGGGTGCCCCCATAACGCTTTCATACTTTTACGGTCTCGCAACCGCCTCCCTTTCCCGATAACCGCTCCGTAATTGCTACTTTCCCGGAGTGTCCGAGGAGTACCCCAGCACCTGTCACGTTTTCGGCCGTTGCCTGCAATCCAGCCCCGTGCGCGGCTTTCATCTGGACGCAAGATCCGGTCTGGGTCGGTCATCGGCTGGTCGTCATCGAACATGACCAGCCGAGCCGGTCTGTCCTGCCGCCTGCCTTCCGGGCCTCTATCGATCAACCGTTGTGGCGACCGCGAGCGGAAGGCGCTCGGCGGAGGGCCCGTTTCATCTTGCCTTGCGTTTCAAGGAAACCGGCAGGCCCCAGGTCAGGTCTTCCATGCCTGCTTCGCCGAGTATCTCGGTTTTCATCGGCTGGATCCGCGCGAGCACCTGGCGGCCCGTTTCATCCAGCCTTGGCTGCTCGCGATCGATGAACCTTTTCGTCAGCTCCATGGGCGCTGGCCTCATGAAGACCTGGATATCCTGCAAGGCGCACTTGATGTTTTGCGTGTCCACGGCCTTGCAGGTCTTCCTGTCATAGCTCACGGCCGGGGTCTTCAAGTGGAACCGATCGCTGAGCAGGATCTGCCCAGGCTGAATGGTGAAGGACAGCGGGGCATAGGCGTCGGGTATCTGCGCTTGCAGCTTGATGGAGGGAACGTCCTCGATCTTCGTGCCTTCGGCCCAACCGGCATCCGAGACCATTTCCCGCTGGCTGTATTGCTGCTCGGTCCAGCCCACGCATTGGCCGGAGGCCATGTGCACGGCGCTGCAGACATTCTGTGTGTAGGTTTTGTCTGCATAGGAGGCGTCGCGCCAGTAGTTCTCCTTCACGAACCGGCGATACAGCACGGCGGACAGGTTCACCGAACCAAGTGGGCTGGCAGCCGGCTGCCCCTTTGGCGCCTTGATCTGGGCAAGGGTGCTGTCGATCTTGTAGTCGATCCCTCCGGACAGCAGGTAGGTTCCCGGCGGGACGATGTTGACCTCGAGGAAGTCCCACAGATAGACGGCTTCCTTGATCTTCTCCAGGTCGTTGTTGGCAAAGGCCTGCATGTAGGCGATCCCGGGCACGTCCTTGTTCTTGAATATGACCCGATGCGAGTAGCTGGAGAGGTCCGTCACGCTCTTGTTGGGCATGAGTGCCGGTACCAGCACCACGGACATACCTTCGCGGGTAGCCTCATCGATCATGTTCAGGAGCTGGTTGGTGGGGTTCTGCTGGGAGCCGCCGAGTCCGGCGTTGCCTAGGGAGGCGCAGGCTGACAACAGGCTTGCCGGGAGCAGGATCGCGAAGGGGCTCAGACGCCGAGCGATGGTTTTCATGAGATATCCTTATCTATACGGGCCAATGACTTAAGGCGAGTGCGGGAAGAATCCTAATCTACTCCTTGCGGATTCCCAAGGAGCGTTCGTCCCGCGCGTAGGAAGGAGCGTTTGAGTCGAGCGCGTCACAGCCTGTTGCTGCAATCCTGGGTACTCACATGCGTTCGAATGCTGGCGAGCCAGTGCGTACTGCGTTGGTGATGGCTCGCTGCGGGTAGAGTTCGTGCCGGTCATCGAGGGCTGGCTGCGTGGGGGCGCAATGAAGACGCGCATCCCAGCTCTTCTGGCGATTCGTGAGTGCGGATCAAATCTGTTTTACCGCCGAACGACTTTTTCCGTTCCCTGCGCCTATCTAACCTGCCGCTCTCTTCAACCCGGGATCGGCAGGCATCTCCGCTGCGGTTCCAGCATGTACGGAACACCATGAAAAACATTCTCCTGCTCAACGGCGGAAAGCGTTTCGCCCATTCCGACGGTCGCCTCAACCAGACCCTGCACGAAACCGCCCTGGCCCATCTGGACCGCCGTGGCTTCGACCTGCGCCAGACCTTCATCGACGGTGGCTATGACATCCCGACGGAGGTGGACAAGTTCCTCTGGGCCGACGTGGTGATCTACCAGATGCCCGGCTGGTGGATGGGCGCGCCATGGACAGTGAAGCGCTACATCGACGAAGTCTTCACGGCCGGACACGGCAGCCTCTATGCCAACGACGGTCGTACCCGCTCCGACAGCACGCAGAAATATGGCAGCGGCGGTCTGGTGCAGGGCAAGCGCTACATGATCTCGGCGACCTGGAATGCACCACGGCAGGCGTTCGACGATCCGAGCGACTTCTTCGAAGGAAAAGGCGTGGATGTGGTGTATTTCCCCTTCCACAAGGCCAACCAGTTCCTCGGCATGTCCGGCCTGCCGACGTTCCTCGCGGTGGATGTGATGAAGCGCCCGGACGTCCCGGCTACCGTCGCTGCCTACCAGGCGCACCTGGACAGGGTGTTCGGGCGCGCCGGCTGAGTTCGACGGCGGGCCTCGTGTCGCTTCGCTGGATGGAGTGGCGGGTCGAAATCCAGGCTCTCGGGACGAGGCCTAATGGTCACGGATCCGCTATCCGGGCTTTTCTCGGCCACGACCCGCGAGTGATCCGAAATTCGATTTTTCCATCGATCCGTCGAATTAGATTTCATCGGGGACGGGCAGGAAAGGATGCTTTGCACGAATATTCGAATGGGCGCATCGTAAAATGAGCGCGCTTCGACCGTGTCGAAGCCACCCCCGACAACGTTGCCGGCAGGTCGCTCATCGACTTCCGACGCCTGCCGCCGAATTCAGGAGATTCACATGTGTCCTTGCCCTCACTCCCAGACCCCGGGAGAAACGGACGGAGAGGCTGAGTGGCATAACGCCGCCCTGGACTTCACCCATGCGATGAGCTACGGCGATTACCTGAAGCTGGAGAAGGTCCTGGACGCCCAGTTCCCGCTTTCGCCCGACCACAACGAAATGCTGTTCATCATCCAGCACCAGACCTCGGAGCTATGGATGAAGCTGATGCTCCACGAACTGCGAGCCGCCCGGGAGCACGTCAAGTCAGGCAAGCTCGGTCCGGCGCTGAAAATGCTCGCCAGGGTCTCGCGGATCTTCGACCAGCTGGTACACGCCTGGGCGGTGCTGGCGACCATGACGCCGACCGAGTACAACACCATCCGCCCGTACCTGGGCCAGTCTTCCGGTTTCCAGTCCTACCAGTACCGCGAGATCGAATTCATCCTCGGCAACAAGAACGCCACCCTGCTCAAGCCCCATGCTCACCGTGCCGAGCTGCTGGCGGCCCTGGAGCAGGCCCTGCATACGCCGTCGCTATACGACGAAGCGATCCGCCTGATGGCCGCCCAGGGGTTGCCGGTAAGCCAGGAGCGGCTCGCCCGGGACGCGGCGGCCGGCACCTGTTACGAGGCCTCGGTGGAGGCGGCGTGGCGACAGGTCTACCAGGCGCCGGAACGCTACTGGGACCTGTATCAGCTGGCGGAGAAACTGATCGACCTGGAGGACTCGTTCCGCCAGTGGCGCTTCCGTCACGTGACCACGGTGGAGCGCATCATCGGTTTCAAACCCGGCACGGGCGGAACCGAGGGAGTGGGGTATCTGCGCAGCATGCTCGATACCATCCTCTTCCCCGAACTGTGGCGGCTCCGTTCCAACCTGTAGTACCGGATGAGGCGCAGCATCCGCCTGCGCCTCAGTCGTTGCCGGCGCCTCCCGCCGCCCACTCTTGCCGCAAAAGCCCCATGAGAACGACATTCCAGCGTTCCCGGCCGACCCGGGTGGCGGAGCGGCGCAAGCCTTCTTCGCGGAACCCCGCGCGTCGATAGAGATGACTGGCGGCAGCGTTCCAGTCGTACACGTTCAATTCAACGCGCTCGATGTCGGCGTCGGCGAAGGCCTCGGCGAGCAGCGCCTCCAGCATCGGCAGCCCCAGGCCCTGGCCGCGCGCGCTTGGCGCCAGGGCTATGCGAGCCAGGCGGACGACGCCGTTGCGGCGGTCGAACAGCAACTGGCAATGGCCGATGACCTGGTCATCCCGGCAAGCGCTCCAGAGCAGGCGCAGCGGCGGTCGCCGGCGGCTTTCCGCGAGGTCTTCATGCATCTGCTCGAGGCTCAGCGGATGCCGCAGGGCGGGGCCGGCCCATTGCACCAGCTCCTTTTCCGTGGCGAACCAGCGTTGCAGGATTGGGAAGTGTTCCAGCTGGAACGGGACGAGTTGCAATTCCGGGACGGAACCCGTGCCGGGTGTGGGCATGCGGAGTGCCTCGCTCAGGTCATCGGGGGGAGCCGGCGTTTAACCGGGGACTTCTTGACGATGGCGGTGTTGGTTTCCGCGTAGCCGTTGATCCTGTCCAGCAGCGTGTCGAGCTGTTCCATCGAACGAACCTGGAGGCGGGCGATGAAGCAGTCGTCACCGGTGACCTTGTCGCACTCGGTGAACTCGGCGATGTCCTGGATCTGTCGCTCGACCTCGTGCAGCCTGCCGGGCAGGGGGCGGATGCGCACGATCGCCTGGAACTGGTAGCCGAAACAGCGGGGGTCGACATCCAGGGTGTAGCCGCGGATCACGCCGCGTTCTTCCAGCTTGCGCAGGCGTTCGGCGACGCTCGGGGCCGATAGCCCGCTGACCTGGGCGAGAGCCTTGAGGGACAGTCGCGAGTCAGCCATGAGGGCGTTGATCAGGCGTTGGTCGATGTCGTCGGTCATGTCGGCCTCGAAAGTTTTTTTTCAAAATAGCCCTGATAAAAAAGGTCGTCACGGGTTTTTGCCTGAGTAATGCGATGGAGGGCTGGAAGACGACTTTGGATAATCATAGGCCTGTCTTGCGGGAGAGCGCCCATGAACGATCCGATCCGTCGCGGTACGCTGGAAATGACTTCGGCCATGCTGATCTGCGGCACCATTGGCTGGCTGGTGCTGCTCTCCGGGCAGCCCGTGCTGGACGTGGTGTTCTGGCGCTGCGTATTCGGTTTCGCCACGCTGCTGGTCGCCTGTGCCGCGCTGGGCTTCCTGCGCCGCGGCAGCCTGGGGCGCAAGGCGTTCCTGCTGGCGCTCCTCAGCGGGGTGTTCATCGTCGGCAACTGGGTGTTGCTGTTCGCATCCTACTCACGGGCTTCGATCGCCATCGGTACCGCGGTCTACAACGTCCAGCCGTTCATGCTGGTGGGGCTAGGCGCGGCGTTTCTCGGCGAGAAGGTCACGGCGCGCAAGCTGGGCTGGCTGGGGCTTTCGTTCGCCGGCATGCTGGCGATCGTCAGCGCCCACGGCGACAGCGACGCCCCGCGCGGGGACTACCTGTTCGGTATCCTCCTGGCGCTCGCTGCCGCGCTGCTGTATGCCTTTGCCGCGCTGATCGTGAAGCGCCTGCAAGGCACGCCGCCGCATCTTATCGCCTTGATCCAGGTGGGCACCGGCGTGCTGATGCTCGCACCGCTGGCGAACCTTGCCGAACTGCCCCGGGACGTTGCTCCCTGGGCCAGCCTGGTGACCCTGGGAATCGTCCATACCGGGCTGATGTACGTACTGCTCTACGGCGCCATTCAGAAATTGCCGACGGCGCTGACCGGTGCCTTGTCCTTCATCTATCCGGTCGCGGCGATCCTGGTGGACTGGCTGGTCTTCGAACATCGCCTGAGCCTGGCCCAGTGGCTTGGCGTGGCTGCCATCCTGCTCGCCGCGGCGGGCATGCAGCAGGGTTGGAGCGTGCGCCTGCCGAGGCCGGCGGTGCGTCGCGGCTGAGGCGCGGGGGAAAGAAAAAGCCCCGCGACGAGGCGGGGCTTTTCTACGGCGATCTCGGCCGATCAGTTGCCGAAGACCTTGAAGCGTTCGCTTTCGGCGATGAAGGCTTTCTCGCCCGCCGGAGCGGCGATGGCGCCGAAAGGCATCTGTGCGCGCAGCTTCCAGCTTTCCGGCAGGTTCCAGGTCTTGTGGGTCTGCGCATCTACCAGCGGGTTGTAGTGCTGCAGGCTGGCGCCGACCTTGTGCTCGGCGAGGGCGGTCCAGACCGCGAACTGGGCCATGCCGCTGGCCTGCTCCGACCACACCGGGAAGTTGTCGGCGTAGAGGGCGAACTGCTCCTGAAGCTGGCGCACTACCGTCTGGTCTTCGAAGAACAGTACGGTGCCGGCACCGGCGGCGAAGGAATTGAGCTTGGTTTCGGTGGCGGCGAAAGCGTCAGCGGGAACGATCTTCTTCAACTCGTCCTTGGCGATGTTCCAGAACTGCTCGTGCTCGGCGCCGAACAGGACGACCACCCGCGAGCTCTGCGAGTTGAACGCGGAAGGGCTGTGCGAGACGGCCTCCTTGACCAGTTCGACGATTTTCTCCTGGGAGACGGGCAGTTGCTTGTCCAGGGCGTAGATGGTGCGGCGGTTCTTGATGGAGGAGAGGAATGCGTCAGACATCGTGAGGCTCCTTGTTTGGAAATTGGATTCGATATTAGCGACGGCCTCGATGAGATCAATGGGAAATAACCGGTGATTCCTATCGGCTGATGCGATGGATACCCGGCTTCCCCAGGAAAGCCGGGTATCCACGGTCCAGCGCGGCCGGCAGCGAGAGACGGCCAGTACGGATGAAAATGGAATATCGAGAAAGTCGATGGGCATAAAACCGCGAGGACTTGGCCTTTGATTCAGGTCAAGCAGGGTGAAGGCCGGGGAGGCGGCCAACCTTTAGTGATGGTGACCTGGCAGCCCGGCTCGGTGATGGTTCGATTGTAGGATTGTCGGACAAAAACTGGAGCGCACGATGTTTGAAAATTTCTCTCCCAGCACCATGCTGGCCATCAAGAAGTACGCCTATTGGCTCTGGCTGCTGCTGGCGTTGTCCATGCCGTTCAACTACTGGATGGCCCAGGACAGCGCACATCCGGCCTTCTGGGCATTTTCCCTGGTGATTGCGGTATTCGGCATCGGGCCGCTGCTGGACATGCTGTTCGGCCGCGACCCGGCCAACCCCGACGAGGAAACGCAGACGCCGCAGTTGCTCGGCCAGGGCTATTACGTATTGCTGACCCTGGCCACGGTGCCGGTGCTCATCGGTACGCTGGTGTGGGCCGCTGGCGTGTTCGTCGCTTTCCAGGAGTGGGGCTGGCTCGGCCGGTTGGGCTGGATCCTCTCGATGGGCACGGTGATGGGAGCGGTGGGGATCGTCGTCGCCCATGAGCTGATCCACAAGGACTCGGCGCTGGAGCAGGCTGCCGGCGGCATTCTGCTGGCCGCCGTGTGCTACGCGGGGTTCAAGGTCGAGCATGTGCGCGGCCACCATGTGCATGTGTCTACGCCGGAGGACGCTTCGTCGGCGCGTTTCGGCCAGTCGGTCTACCAGTTCCTGCCGCATGCCTACAAGTACAACTTCCTCAACGCCTGGCGCCTTGAAGCGGTGCGGCTGCGCAAGAAGGGCCTGCCGGTGTTCGGCTGGCAGAACGAACTGATCTGGTGGTACCTGCTGAGCCTGGCGTTGCTGGTCGGTTTCGGTTGGGCGTTCGGCTGGCTGGGGATGGTTTTCTTCCTTGGCCAAGCGTTCGTCGCGGTGACCCTGCTGGAGATCATCAACTACGTCGAGCACTACGGCCTGCATCGGCGAAAGGGCGAGGACGGGCGCTACGAGCGGACCAACCATACCCACTCCTGGAACAGCAACTTCGTCTTCACCAACCTGGTCCTGTTCCATCTGCAACGGCATTCCGACCATCATGCCTTCGCCAAACGCCCCTATCAGGTCCTCCGTCATTATGACGATAGCCCGCAGATGCCCAGCGGTTACGCCGGGATGGTGGTGCTGGCGCTGATCCCGCCGCTGTGGCGGGCGGTCATGGACCCCAAGGTGCGGGCCTACTATGCGGGCGAAGAGTTCCAGTTGACGGCCGAACAGAGCGAGCGGCCGGCAGCTTCCTGAGAATGGCCGGCGTCTCCCGCTCCGTGCCCGAATAGCTCTTCGTTCGGGCAGTCCCGCCTTGTCTGGGGTTGACTATCCTTAGCGATATCTCGGCACGGAAAGGAGCCCAGGGATGAACATTCGGCAGAGGATCCTCGCTTCGGGCGCCATCGGCATCGTTGCTGTGGTGCTGCTCGGCGGGGTCGGCTTCTGGGGGCAATTGCGGTTGGGCAAGG
The DNA here is from genome assembly GCF_056782835.1 of Pseudomonas sp. 20-5. Taxonomy (NCBI): domain Bacteria; kingdom Pseudomonadati; phylum Pseudomonadota; class Gammaproteobacteria; order Pseudomonadales; family Pseudomonadaceae; genus Pseudomonas; species Pseudomonas sp. 20-5. The sequence continues at coordinate 2,642,193 of NZ_CM165584.1, forward strand.
CACTGTCGGAGAACGAGCTGAGCGTCAATGCGCTGCGCAACCACATGGAAGGCGACATGATGCACGACGCCTTGCGCGCCGACGTCCTCGCGGCGTTCGTGGTCCAGCCCGGCGACGGCGCGGCGGCCGAGCAGGTCCGCGAGGACCTGCAGGAGCACAGCCAGTGGTTTCGCAAGGTGGTCGAGCAGAACCAGGGGCTGCCTCTCAACGACGCCATCCACCAGGCGCTGGTCGAGTTGCGGCCCGACCTGGAAGCCTACATCGGCGCCGCCGAGAGCATCGTCGGCAAGGCGTTGCTCGATCCCGTGGCGGCGCGGGCCGAGCTGCCGCAGTTCGTCCAGGCCTTCAAGGAGCTGGAAGGGCGCAACGAAGCGCTCAGCAGCCTGATCGAGAAACACGTCGAGCAGACCAACCGGGCGCGCGAAGACAGCATGCGCTATTCCGCCTGGATGCTCGCGGGCGGCATCCTGATCGCCTGCCTGGTCCTTGGACAGCTCTGTCGCCAGTTGCTGCGCGCCGTCCTGCAGCCGCTGCGCAAACTGGTCTCATCGGCCCGGGTGATCGCCCAGGGCAACCTGCAGGAGCCGATCGGCGTCGACAGCAATGACGAGGCCGGCCAGTTGCAGCGGGCGTTGGGCGAGATGCAGGAGAACCTGCGGCAGATGATCACCATCATCCGCCAGGAAAGCGAAGAGCTCCACGACACCTCCCAATCCATCGGCCAGACCTCGCAGTCGATCGTCGACGGTGCCAGCCAACAGGCCGACAGCGCCACCAGCATGGCCGCGAGCATGGAAGAGATGATCACCAATATCTCGCAGATTTCCGATCACGCCGACAACGCCAGGGTGATCTCGGCTAAGTCCGAGGAGCTGGCCAGCAGTGGCGGGCAGGTGATCCTCAACGTGGTGGAAGGGATGAGCCGCATCGCCGACGTGGTCAACCAGTCCTCCACCAGCATCACCGCTCTCGGCCAGTCGTCGGACGAGATCCATTCGATCATCCAGGTGATCAAGGGGATCGCCGAGCAGACCAACCTGCTGGCGTTGAACGCCGCCATCGAGGCGGCGCGGGCCGGAGAGGCCGGGCGCGGTTTCGCCGTGGTCGCCGACGAGGTACGCGGGCTGGCGGCGCGGACCACCCAGTCGACCCAGGAGATCACCGCGATGATCGAGCGCATCCGTGCCAGCACGGGGCAAGCGATCAACAGCATGGAGGCCGGCGTGAGCCGGGTCAACGAGGGGGTGTCGTTCGCCCGCCAGGCAGGGGTGTCGATCAACGAGATCCTCGATGGAACCCGTCATGCCGCGTCGGTGGTCGATGAGATTTCCCAGACCATCCGCGAGCAGTCGCGCGCCAGTGATGAAATCGCCCAGCGCGTGGAACTCATCGCCCAGCGTTCGCAGCAGAACACCCAGGCGATGCACGAGATGGCCGCCACCGCCAGGCGCCTGAACGAGGTTGCAGCGACCATGCGCTCGTCGGTGGAGCGCTTCAAGATCTGACGGGAGCCGCCTAGGTCGTCGACTCCGGGAGGCGCACGAACAGCGTGTAGCGTGCGCCTTCGATCGCTTCGAAGGCGATCAGCTTCTCGATCAGCGCCAGGTTCAGGACCTTGCCCGCGTTGAGCAGCAGCATGCCGTTGTTGGCGGTGAGGTTGCGCGCCAGCACCATGCCCGGAACCAGGTCGCGGGTGCCATGGGCACGGACTTGCGGATCGGCCAGGGTGACATCGGCAAGGGTCGTCGCGCAGACCTGGATGAACGGTTCGATCAGCTCGGGGTCGTACAGCCGGCCGGCGTATTTGCGGATGTACATCAGTGCTTCGTCGCGATTCATGCGCCGTTCGAGGATCAGTCCGCGCTGCAGCTCGACGAAATCCACCGCCAGCTTCAAGAGGCGCGAGCCCAGGGGAATGGCCTCGCCCTTGAGGTGGTCCGGATAGCCGCTGCCGTCCCAGTGCTCCTGGTGATGGCGAATCAGGCGGGCGGCGTCCTGCATCGGTTCCAGCGACATCAGCAGCGACTCGCTGAGCTCCGGGTAGCCGCGGAAACGATCGCGGTCGTGGTGATAGAGCAGGTCCGAGGGCGAGCTGAGCAGGGTGTCGTTCCAGCTCAGCTTGCCGATGTTGTAGAGCGCCGCGGCCATCGCCAGGTCGCGACCATCCGATTCGTCGACGAGGCCGCTGGCACAGCAGGCGCGGACCAGTTCGATGATTTGCTGGTTGGTCTGCTTGTCCTTGGGCAGGCGCTGGTTGACCAGCAGCGAGAAGACTTCGGTGCCGACCACGTAGCTGCGCTTTAGCTCCTCATAGGCGAGGTCGAGCATGTCGGCGGTCTGCTGCAGTTCGGCGGTGCGCGCCTGAACGCGCTTTTCCAGCGTGGCGTTGAGTTGCTGGAGGCGGTCGTTCTGCTCCTGGGTAAGTCGCTCCAGGCGCCGCCGCTCGCGCTCGGAATGCAGGTATTCGAGTGACTGGCGCAGGGTCAGCAGCAACTCGTCGTCGTTCCACGGCTTGCTCAGGTAATGGTGGATGCGCCCTTCATTGATGGCCTTGGCGATGGTTGGCAGGTCGGCATGGCCGGTGAGCAGGATGCGAATGGTTTCCGGGGAGCGGCGATGGATTTCCGCGAGCAGGGCAGCGCCGTCCATGTTCGGCATGCGGGCGTCGGACACCACCAGGTCCACGGGCCGGCTTTCCAGCAGTTGCAGGGCCTGTTCGCCGCTCTCCGCCAGCAACAGGTCGTAGGGCTGGTTGCGTAGCAGCCGGCGCAGGCTGCTGAGGATCAGCGGCTCGTCGTCGACCAGCAGCACGCTGAAGCGGATCTCCGTCTCGTTGGAAGGAGGTGCGCTATCGTTCATGAGTGTCTGTCCACCGGGTGAGTTTTGCCTGAATACTTCAGGCAAGCATAGTCCGAGTCTGGCCTGGACGAGGGCGCATGCACGCGGCGGCTGGGCGAGCGGAGGTGCGGATCATGGAGACGTTACCCATCAGGAACCGGCGCTTGCTGGTGATCGATGAGCGGCAGGCGGATCGAGACCGTGTATGCGGGTTGTTGCAGGGAACCCTAGGGGCTGAATCGCCTCCCGTGGCGCCTGAGCGGGGCTACCAGGTGGATACGGCGGGAAGCGCCGAGGAGGCATTGGGGCGGATACGCTCGGCCCTCCAGGCCGATGCGCCGTATGCCGTGGTGTTTCTCGGGATGCCGTCGGTAGGCGCGGATATTCCCGTTCTAGAGCGGTTCTGGCGTCTCGACTCCCGCTTGCAGGTCGTGGTGCATGCGCCTCCCGCCGATTTTCCGCTATTGGCGCCGTGGGCTGCGGAAGAGCGCCTGCTGCTCCTCGGCCTGCCTTTGCAGGGACAGGAGGTCCGCCAGATGGCCGGCAATCTCAGCGCCAAGTGGAACGTGACGGCTCACCTCCAGTTGCAGATGAGCCGGATGGAGGCTGCCATCCAGGAGATCACCCGGGAAGTCGGCCAGGCCAAGGAGGCGCTGGAGAAAGAGATCGGCGAGCGCAAGGAACTGGAAAGCCAACTGGTGCAGACGGAGAAGCTTGCCTCGATCGGCCACCTGGCCGCCGGCGTCGCCCATGAGATCAATAACCCCATCAGCTACGTTTCCTCCAACTACACCACCCTGGAGGAGCACGTCAGGCGTTTGCTGGAGGTACTTGAAGCCTATGAAGAGGCTCGCCCCGCGATCCGCGACGAGGCGCTGGCAAGACGCCTGGAGCAGCTCGGCGAGCGGGTCGAACTGGCCTTCGTCAAGGAGGATGTCGCCGTGTTGCTGCGCGAATCCAGGGAAGGTATAGGGCGGGTGCGCAAGATCGTCCAGGACCTGAAGAACTTCTCCCGCGTCGACGCCGAGGACGACTGGCAGTGGACCGATCTGCACCAGGGGATCGAGTCGACCCTCAATATCGTCGCCAGCGAACTGAAGTACCGGGCCGACGTGGTCCGCGAATACGGCGATCTGCCCGAGGTGAAGTGCCTGCCGTCGCAGATCAACCAGGTGGTGATGAACCTGGTGATGAACGCGGCCCAGGCGATGGGGCCGGAGCGGGGTCGCATCGTGATTCGCACGGGGCATACCGTGGAGCATGCCTGGATCGAGGTGGAAGACTCGGGGCAGGGTATCTCCCCCGAGATCCTGCCGCGCATCTTCGATCCGTTCTTCACCACCAAGCCGGTAGGCAAGGGGACCGGCCTGGGGTTGTCGCTCTCCTACGGCATCGTCCAGAAACACGGCGGCACCATCGAGGTACGTAGCCAGCCGGGAGTCGGCAGCGCTTTCCGGATCGTGCTTCCCCTGGAATCGCCCGGCAACCTGGGCGGAGCCCACGGAAATTAACTGTTGCGCCGGCTAGGGTAACGTAAGACAATGATTTATCTACCGTTTGGGGTGGGTCTCGGGTTGGGATGCCGGTTTGGTTCCCGTTGCCGGCTCACTTGAAGCGAGATCCTGCCCGGATGGCGAAATCGGTAGACGCAAGGGACTTAAAATCCCTCGGGGGTAACCCCGTGCCGGTTCGACCCCGGCTCCGGGCACCATCGTGTTTCCTGGCGTTCAGCCGACTTCTGCGTTCCTTCCCCGATTTTCTTCCGGCCCGCCATCGCGCGGCAGTCAACGAGTCGACGTTGCCTTCTTTCCCTCCTCGGCCTCGGAGGCGTTTCATTCTAGTACGGCTCCGTATAGGGTTCGCCCTGGCTGGCGAGCGGGAGTGTTTGTTCAGCTTGAAGTAGTTGTCTTTGGAAGTTTGATTTTTTTGTCGTTATCTTCTGCTCCTGCTTTTTAATTTCCTTTCCGAATATATTCAATTCACTGGCGGAATTATCCTCTTTTCTCCTGCATGAATTGGTAGGCGGTACTTCCTCGTTGCTGTGCTTTGCTGACAGGGAAGGATCGCGAATCAGGGTTTTTCGCCTCTTTCGTTTATGAACAGGAATTCATATATCGGAGATCAATCATGGCTTGGAAAGGTGAGGTTCTGGCTAATAACGAAGCAGGGCAGGTAACGTCGATTATCTACAATCCGGGCGATGTCATTACCATCGTCGCCGCCGGTTGGGCCAGTTACGGACCTACCCAGAAATGGGGGCCGCAGGGCGATCGGGAGCATCCGGACCAAGGGCTGATCTGCCACGATGCGTTTTGTGGTGCGCTGGTCATGAAGATTGGCAACAGCGGAACCATTCCGGTCAATACCGGGTTGTTCCGTTGGGTTGCACCCAATAATGTCCAGGGTGCAATCACTCTTATCTACAACGACGTGCCCGGAACCTATGGCAATAACTCCGGCTCGTTCAGTGTCAATATTGGAAAGGATCAGTCCTGATAACTTGTCTCGGAAAAAAAGGGCCCGAATGGGCTCTTTTTTAAATACAAATAAAGTGAAGTTGCCCGTGTGGCCGTTATGAACGGACAGGCAGCGCTTCGCAGTTGCGACTACCAATGACAAGGGTATCGAACTCCTGGGGCTGCCGCGGTCGTGGGAAACCGAGCGAGGGGGGGCGGGGAACTGCTTCAACACGCTTCGGTCTGAACGGGAATATCGATTCCTGACCCGATTCAGAATTCCGTCCACATAGTAGACAGTACCGAAGCCGATGCCCTGCCGACTTTCCCTGGTTGTATTTCCCGCTCTCTTCTCCATTGCCGCTGGCGCCGCGGAGGAACTCAAGGACATGGCAGGTTCGACCATCGTCGTTGCCGGAAGACTCGAGGCCGTCGAATGCCCTGGCGCAGGCCTGTACGATTGCACGGGGTGGCCTGCCAACCTGTACCGTTTCGAGGGACAGGACGTGTGCCTCAGCATCGAGGCTGGCTGCGATTACAGTTGCGATGGCATTCTCAGCGAGAAGGGCGGCACGCAATCGATCCTGGTTTCCGGCTCCTATCGCGATCACATCCGCAAGGTGGAAGGCACGCAGGTTTCCTGCCCGCGCTAGAGACGCTCGGCCGAGTGCTGGAAACATCGCGAGGTGCAACGGATGGTCTGCCGCCCGCTGAAGAAGGCGAGCGGCGCGGGATGTGCTAGGGTGCCCGTTTGCAGGGAGGTCCCAGGGCATGGAGCACCCATACAAGACCCCAGAGGCGGACCTGGCCGAGGAGAAGCTGACTGCGAGAGGTTTCCTTTCCGGCGGGCAGCCGCTGTGGAAGGCATTCTGGCTGTTCTTCGCTGCGGGTTTCTTATTGCTCAGCGTCGCCGCCAGGCAGGCGATGGTGGCCATTGTCGATCCGCTGATGCAGGAAGCTCCCGGCGAACATGCGGTGGCCCTGACCTTGTGGGGAATGGTCGGTGTCGAGCTGGTTAGGCTGGCCTACCTGTGCCTCAGCCTCGTCGTGGTCTGGCGCTGCGGGCGCAATTCCCGCTGGGTGGCTGCGCGCCATGCCAGCAGGGCGGTGCTGTTGGCACTGATACTCCTGACCCTTTACTCGATCTATCTGGTCTGGGCCTTGCTCGCCAGTCCCTGAGCGACGCGCCGAGGCTGGCGAGCATGCTGGTACGGCCCATTCCACGTGCCTGCGTTGGCTAACGCCGCAGCCAGTCCTCCAGTTGCTCCGGCAGCATCGGCTGGGCGATCAGATAGCCCTGGCCCTCGTGGCAGCCCCAGGCCTGCAGCAGGTGGAAGGTGTCGTGGGTCTCGATGCCTTCCGCGACCACCCGATAACCCAACTGGCTGGCCAGGCCGATCACCGCCTGGGTGACGCTCTGCGCCTTCGGCGAGCCGGCGAGGTCGCGGGTGAACGATTGGTCGAGCTTGATGGCGGTGATTGGCAGATCGCGCAGGTAGGTCCAGTTGCTGTAGCCGGTGCCGAAGTCGTCCACCGCGATGCCCATGCCAAGCTCCCGGGCACGCAGCAGCACCGAGCCGACCGCCGAGGCGTCGCGGATGAGTACGCTTTCGGTGAATTCCAGCTCGAGGGCGGAAAGGTCGATGTCGTAGGTTTTGGCGAGTCTGACGGCCTCTTCCAGGAAGCTGCTGTCTTCCATGTCCGATGCCGATACGTTGATCGCCAGCCTGAGCGGGATGTTCCGTGCGTTCCATTGCGCCAGCTGGGCCATGGCATGGCGCAGCACCCAGTCGCTGAGGGGGCGCATCAGTGCGGTTTTCTCCGCCAGGGGCACGAATTCGGCGGGGCTGACGAAGCCGAGTTGCGGGTGCCGCCAGCGCAGCAGCGCTTCCACGCCCGTACACCTGCCTGTCGGCAGGTCGATTTTCGGCTGATACACCAGATGGAAGCCTTCTTCGGTTCCGATCGCCTGGGACAGCGAGGTCAGCAATGTGAAGGCACGCTGCTGGGCCTGGTCCAGCGGCGGGTTGTAGCGGGCCCAGCCGACACCGCGGTCGCGGGCGTCGTCGGCCGCGCTGACCACCAGGCGCAGCCAGTCCTGATCGCCATCGAGGGGATCGTCGGCAAGCGGTAGTACGCCGAGGCCCACGTTGGCCTTGATCGGGATCCCGCGACATACGACGGGGCTTTCGAAGGCCCGCAGCAGGCGGAGGCAGACCGACTCGGTTTCTTCCTGTTGCTGCCGTGGCAGGAGCAGTCCGAAGCGCGTCGGGCTGATCTTGTAGAGAGTGAAATCCGGCAGTTCCGCGCGGATGCGGTCGCGCGCCTCGAGCATGAGGTCGTTGGAAAAGGGATAGCCCAGCGTACGGATGATGGTATTCAGCAGGGCGAGGGGCAGGAGGTCGGCGGCGATCACGGTGAGGGCGCCGTCGCGCTGCAGGCGCAGGGAAACGTCCTCCTGCAGGCGGAGACGGTTGTACAGGCCGGTTGGCTCGTCGATGTAGTTGGTCGAGCGGAGCGTATGGATACGGGCCATCACCAGCCGGGCGAAGTGCTCGAGCATGGCGACGTCCCGCTCGGCCAGCGGCCCGCGTGGTTCCCGGTCGATGACGCAGAGGCTGCCGAGGTTGAGACCTTCCGCGGTGGCCAGCGGAGCCCCGGCGTAGAAGCGGATGCGCGGTTCGCCTTGCACATAGGGATTGTCCCGGAAGCGCGGGTCGAGAGTGGCGTCGGCCACCTCGAAGACTCCCTTGCCCAGGATCGCATAGGCGCAGAACGAATCCCGTCGCGGCGTCTGCCGGATATCGAGGCCGATGCTCGCGCGAAACCACTGGCGCTGATGGTCGAGGATGGAAATGAGCGCGATGGGCGTCTGGAAGTAGGACGTAGCGGCGGCGAGGATTTCCTCGAATACCTCGTCCGCACCTTCTTCCAGCAGACCGAGTTGGTCGACGTAGGCCTGTCTCGAATGCTCGTCCTCGGGATAGGGTGGGGTTGCCATGCTGGACTCCTGGGTTACTGCGATGTCGGGCATCGGCAATCAATGATGTCATTGTGCCTTTATTTCGTGGAGCGCGGGCTCTTTTCCCAGATTGCAGCGATGAAAGGGCATGGAGGTTGATCGCGGTCATGCCGGTACGGTCTTCGACGCCGACGCCAGCTCTGCGAAATCGATTACCTGGTAAACGGACTCTTCCTATATCGGCCAGCATCACCGCTCGCTAAAACGGTCGCACATGCTTCCACCGAGAAAAGACATGTCCGACACGCTCTCCTTCGCCTCGCGCCTCTGCAAGTTCGTCATCCTTCTCGTCATCCTGCTGATCGGCGGCGCCAGCCTCTTCCTGTGGTGGCTGGGGCGACCTTACCAGGACGCCATGTCCGCCTTCGTCCCGTTGCTCATGCCGATGCTGTTTCTGGTGCTGGCGTTCGACACCTTTCGCGCCTTCTCCCGCCCCGGGCGCTAGGCCTCCGGGCGCGCAGGCACCGATGCAGCGCTGTATCCCCGTGCTGCCCCCTGTCAGCACTGATACGTGGAGCGGCGGGCTCTCCGCCACAGCGGAAGGGCCAGCTCATGCCAGCCCGCCGAGTGGCGCTTCGCTCAATGGCCGGGGAGAATGTCCACGGCGCCCGGCTTGTCATAGGCGCCGAAGCGATCGACCAGGGTCGCGCTGGCGGCGTTCAGGCCCAGCACGTCGACCTGCACGCCGCGCTGGCGAAAGCCCAGGACCACCTTGTCCAGTGCCGCGACGGCGGTGACGTCCCACAGGTGGGCGTGGCGCAGGTCGATGAGCACATGCTCCAGTGTCTCTTTCAGGTCGAAGGCAGCGACGAACCTGCCGGACGACGCGAAGAACACCTGTCCCCTCACCTGGTAGTGGCGGCGGGTGCCGTCGGCGGAGCGTTCGCTGTCGATATCGAGGTAGTGCCCGATCTTGTTGGCGAAGAACAGCGAGGCCAGGAGAACGCCGGCGACCACGCCGAAGGCCAGGTTGTGGGTGGCGAGCACCACGCCGACTGTCACCAGCATGACCAGGTTGGTCGATAGCGGGTAGCGCTTCAGGTTGCGGATCGACTCCCAGCGGAAGGTGCCGATGGACACCATGATCATCACCGCCACCAGGGCCGCCATGGGAATCCGCCCGACCCAGTCGCTGAGGAACACCACCATCAGCAGCAGCGCGACGCCGGCCACCAGGGTCGAGAGCCGGCTGCGCCCGCCGGATTTAACATTGATCACCGACTGGCCGATCATCGCGCAGCCAGCCATGCCGCCGAGCAGGCCGGTGGCTATGTTCGCCAGGCCCTGGCCCTTGCATTCGCGGTTCTTGTCGCTGCCGGTGTCGGTCATCTCGTCGACGATGGTGGCGGTCATCAGCGACTCCAGAAGGCCGACCACCGCCAGGGCGGCGGAGTAGGGCAGGACGATCAGCAGGGTGTCGAGGTTCAGCGGCACGTCCGGCCAGAGGAACAGCGGCAGGCTGTCGGGCAACTGACCCATGTCGCCGACGGTGCGGATGTCCAGGCCCAGGTAGATGGATATGCCGGTGAGGACCAGGATGCATACCAGCGGAGAGGGCAGCAGCCGGCCGATCCGTGGCAGGTGCGGGAAGCCGTAGACGATCGCCAGGCCCGCGGCGGTCATCGCGTAGACCGGCCAGCCGACATCGGTGAGTTCGGGTAGCTGGGCCATGAAGATGAGGATCGCCAGGGCATTGACGAAACCGGTCACCACCGAGCGCGAGACGAAGCGCATCAGCGAACCCAGGCGCAGGTAGCCGGCGAGTATCTGCAGCACGCCGCAGAGCAGGGTCGCCGCCAGCAGGTATTGCAGGCCGTGGTCCTTCACCAGGTTGACCATCAGCAGCGCCATGGCGCCAGTCGCGGCGGAGATCATTCCCGGACGGCCGCCGGCGAAGGCGATCACCACCGCCATGCTGAAGGAGGCGTACAGGCCGATCTTCGGGTCGACCCCGGCGATGATGGAGAAGGCGATGGCCTCGGGGATCAGCGCCAGGGCGACGACCAGGCCGGCGAGCAGGTCGCCGCGGAGGTTGGAGAACCAGTTCTGTTTCAGCGTCTGTAGCATCGGGATACCCAGGGGCGAGGCACGGCCCGTGCAGTCGGTCGACAGCGCGGGCCGCGGGATGGCATTGGAAAAAACAAGGGATGACGACAGGCGTTCAGGCGAACGAACGCTGGCCACGGTCGTTCGGACCGTGGCCGGAAGGGGCAGGCATGGCTATGGCGGAGTGGGCAGCCAGGTCATCGGGGAGTAGCGGGTAGTCGCTTGCAGGGAGCGGCAGCATAGCTGATTCGACAGGTTCGACCAAGCCGGCAGCTCGGGCTTTCCCTGGGTTTCGTCGCGATCGACGGCATGGAACCAAACAAGCGAAACGGTTCTAAGCTATCGAGGGATCGTCCTCGCATGGAGAGAACATCATCATGTTCAACACTCGTTCTGTGCTCGCGCTGGTCGTGAGCCTGTCCCTGATCGGCGGTACGCCTGCCGTCCTGGCCGACCCGGGCAATGGCAAGGGCAACCCGCACGGTAACCAGATGGACGGCGGAAAGGGTAACAAGGGCAACAAAGGCAACCAGGGTGGCCACGACAACCATGGCGGCCCCGGCAACAAGGGCGGCGGCGCCGGCCAGAAGGGCAACGGCGGCGGCAACTGGGACTCGGGACCGCGTATCGACGTCGGCGGGGTACGGGTGATCCTCGGCGACAACCGCGGCTACTGGAACCCGGGGCCGGCCCTGCCGCCCGGCATCCAGAAGAACCTGGCGCGCGGCAAGCCGCTGCCGCCCGGCATCGCCAAGAAACTCGACGGCCGCCTGCTAGGCCGGCTGCCGCACTACGACGGCTACGAGTGGATGCAGGCCGGCACCGACCTGCTGCTGGTGGCGGTGGCGACCGGGCTGATCTACGAGGTGCTGGACAACGTCCTCGACTGATCGAACCCTGGCTGTGCATGGCGGATAGCGCCACAACGCTATCCGCCATGACCCCCCGTTGGAGCGGCGGATAATCGCGTTGCGGTTGTCCGCCTTACCTCATGGAAGTCGTTTCCTTACCCCAGGTCAGGCCCGCAGGCGTTGCAGGGCATCGCCCAGTTGCGCGGAGAGGCCGTGGAGATCGCGGCTGGCGGCTTCGGTCTGCTCCACCTGTTCCTGGTTGCTGGAGGCGATCGAGGCGATTTCCGTGAGGTTGCGGGAAATGTCCTCGGCCACGGCGGTCTGTTCCTCGGCGGCGGTAGCGATCTGGCGGTTCATGTCGCGGATCGATTCGACCGAGGCGGTGATCTGGCGCAGCATGGTGCCGGCGTTGGCAACCTGCTCGGCACCGGCCTCGCTGCGCGACTGCCCGCTTTCGATGGCGCGCGCGGCATTCACCGCGCCGTTCTGCACGGTATCGATGATCTGGTGGATCTCGGCGATGGACTCGGCGGTGCGCTGCGCCAGGGTGCGGACCTCGTCGGCGACCACCGCGAAGCCACGGCCGGCATCGCCGGCGCGGGCGGCTTCGATGGCCGCGTTGAGAGCGAGCAGGTTGGTCTGCTCGGCGATGCCACGGATCACGTCGAGGACCTTGCCGATCCTGCCGCTATCGCTTTCCAATTGGCGGATGACCTCCACCGTATGGTCGATCTCCTTGCGCATCTCGCCGATGCTGCGAATCGTTTCTTCCATCACGTCTTCGCCGCGCTGGGCGGAATCGTCCGCCTCGTCGGCGGCCCTGGCCGCGTCGCCGGCGTAGCGCGCCACTTCCTGGGCGGTGGCGGACATTTCCTGCATCGCCGTGGCGACCTGGTCGGTGCGGCTGAACTGCTCGCGGGTACCGGCCGCCATCAGGCTGGCGATCGCGTTCAGCGAGCCGCTGGCGCTGTCCAGGTCGCGGGTACTGCGCCGCAGCCGGTCGAAGATGTCCACCAGGAAGTCGCGCAGGGTGTTGGCGGCCAGGGCCAGCTTGCCGAGTTCGTCCTTGCGCCGGATCTCGATGCGCTCGCCGAAGTCGCCATGGCTGAGCTGGGCGATGTGCTCGATCAGGCGTTGCACCGGACGGACCAGGTTGCGGTTGACCAGCCACAGGCTGAGCAGGGCGACGGCCAGGCTGGCGCCGATCAGCACCAGGCTGCCGAGCAGCATGGTGCGCCGGGCCTCCGCGCTGATGGAGGAGGAATGGAGATCACTGGCCTGGTGCAGTTCGTCGCGCAGGGCCTGCATCTGCGCGGTGGTGGCGCGGTCGATGCCGGTCACCGCCTGGTCGCCGGCGATGGGGTCGGCGCCCGCCTCGAGGAACCGTTGCCTGCCTTGTCGGTAAGCCGTACCGAGTCGCCGGTGCTCTTCGCGCAGGCGCTCGACACGATCCTTCAACTCGCCTTCGGCCACGCTGCCCAGGCGCCCGAGGATGTCCTGCACCGCTCGCTCCTGGGCTTCGAACTGGCTCCAGTATTTCGTCTGGGCCTCTGCCTGGCGTCCGCGCAGCAGGACGTTCTTCCATTCCTGGACCTGGCCGCGGAATTGCAGGTTGGCCTCGTCGATCAGTTGCGCCGCCCGCACGGGGCCGCCGAGCAGCTCGCGGTAGGCGCGTACGTCGCCGGTCAGCGAGCCGAAGCAGGCCAGGGCTATGAGTAGCAGCGCAGCCAGGCTGCCGCCGAGCAGGACAAGGATTTGCGCACGTAGGGATTGTTGCAGCATGGAACGCCTCGATGGATTGCCAGGTTGGACCGGCACGCAGGCTGCGACGAGGCAGCCGAGGACGTCCCTGTGGCCCGGCGAGGCGGGCATGGCGCGTGTTCCGGCTCGCAGAGTATCGACAGCGGATCTGACAACTTGAGGACGACGCAGGGGCCGGGCCAGAGCCGACGAAGGGAAATAGCTGGCATGGATGTTCTGCGGGGCTTCGGTTAATCTCTGTGACGAATGTCACATTGTGCCAGTCGAAGGATCTGATTCATGGATGTCCCTCCCACCGTTCAGGATGAACAGGCCGTTTCCCGCCAGTTGCACTCGTTGAGTGTGCGCAATCTCGCTCACCTGGCCGCTGCCCTGACCCAGCTCGGCTTCGAGCTGTCGCGCAGCTCCGACCCTGGCACCCGCCAGGCGGCCAATGCCTTCATCGGCCAGTTGGCCAATATCAACCAGGACATCGATCGACAGATCGAGCTGCTCAGCGCGCTGGACGCCGACAACGTGGGGTTTCGCCTGCTGGACGAGGTGCAATACCCGGATGCGCCCGAATGAGCCGACGCCAGGAGCACGCAAAGAGTGGAGGGGGTGTGCGGGCCGAGAGCGGCAGTCTCCCGGCGTGGCGCTGATCAGTCTTCCTGGCGCAGGTCGCTGAGCATCTGCTCCCAGTACTGGTTGGCCTTGCGGTTGAGATCGAAGGCGGCTTGACGCAACTGGTCATACTCGGCGCCGCTGTAGCCGCTTTCGCGCAGCTTCTGGCGAGCGGCGTCGGCTTCTTCGCGCAGACGGTTGTAGGTCGCCTGGTCGTCCGCCCAGGTCCTGCCTGTGCGCCGGGTGTACTTGTCCTGGGGTTCAGCCATGGGTTCTCCTTGCGGGCCGGATGGGACTTGGAAAAACGCTGCGCTGAACAGACTTTTTCCAATGGCAAAAATTCAAAAAAAACTGACGGATTGCGCGACTTCGCTATTGGTACCGATGTCCCATACCTGTACGCCAGCCGATGAAATTTGTGCGTTCCTCGCCAAGTCGGCTAGCTTGTTCAGGCTTGCGCCTTGGCGCTCGCCGTCTCTCCGGTAAGCTGGGAACGTTGTCGCCATGGGCTCGGAGACTGCGCGGACGGCGCCATGGCGACAGGTCCGACCTTTCCCTCCGATGGGTTTTGCGAGTAAGGAAATGCTATGAGAAGCAAGGCGTCCGGCTTGGCGCTGGTGGTAGTGGCGGGGCTTGTGGCGGGTTGCGCCAGCAGTGGCTATCAGCCCGAGGTCGACTGGCCGGCCGGCTGGCAGGTGATCACCGAGAGCATCCCACCCGAGGCCAGCGACGTGGAGCAACTGGGCTCCCGGCAACTGGCGACCAAGCTCGGGCCGGGAGGCGAGAAGGAAGCCAGCATCGAGTTGCTCAGCCTGAAGATGATGGAAGAGGAGTCGGTGGAGATCGACGGCCAGTTCCAGAGTGTCTTCGATGTCGTCCAATCGGGCTACCGCAAGGCCGGGCTGGGCTCGCGCTGCACCACACCGATCCGCTCGAACCTCGGCGGCCTGGCATCGCTGGAGACCCACTGCCGGATCAGCCAGGGCAACGAGGTGCTGCTGACCCAGATCGTGGCGATGGCCCTGGGACAGCGCGCGATGTACTCCCTGGTATATACCGCCAGTCCGGCCAACAGCGTGGTCTACCGGCAGAGCTACCTGCGCACCCGGGCCAGCCTGGTCCTGCGCTGAAGGGCCAGCCGCTCGACGCCTGGACGCGACCGGCGTCGCTCAGGCTTCCTCGGGCGGCGCCTCGACGCTGAGATAGCGATGGGCGCCGCAACGCCGGCAACGTTGGCGCAGCATCAGGTCGGGGCCTACCGTGACCAGGCTACCTTCGTCCCAGCGGCAACCTCGCAAGAAACAACGCAAGCGCATGACTCCTCCCCGCGGGGCGGCTCGCCCCGTCCACGAAACAGGCAGTGGTGGTGTGGTTCACTCCGGCTTGTTCTTGTCTGGAGGTGGGAAAAGCCTGCGGCGAAGCGTCTAGAATGGGCAACCTAAATTCGCCGGATCATTCCGCGGCGGGATTCATCACCCAACTGGCGGCGGTGACCTGCGGTGCCAGGCACAGCTCGCCGACCATCTGTTCCACCAGCGAATCCTCCTTGTGCAGGGTGAACACCACGGCGTTCACTTCCACGTTGCCGCTGCCTTTCAGCGCGTGGCTTTCCAGGCTCTGCAGGTTCAGGCGGTTGTCGCCCATGCGTTGCAGCAACTGCATGCGCACCAGCGCTTCGTTGCGCGCCTCGCAGCACACGCTGATCTGGTAGAAGCGCTCCTGCTCGGCC
This sequence comes from Pseudomonas sp. 20-5, assembly GCF_056782835.1. Lineage (NCBI taxonomy): Bacteria > Pseudomonadati > Pseudomonadota > Gammaproteobacteria > Pseudomonadales > Pseudomonadaceae > Pseudomonas > Pseudomonas sp. 20-5. Next base: position 2,657,499 of record NZ_CM165584.1, read on the forward strand.
TCGCCCGAGGTGTGGCGGTCCACCACCCGGCCGAGAGCGGGCAGGAACAGGTTGGCGATGACGATCAGCGCGGTCGTCATGCAGGCCGCCAGGATGAAACCGCTGCCGGCCAGTACGCCGATCGCGCCGGTGCTCCAGATGCTCGCCGCAGTGCTCAGGCCGCGTACGCTGAGGCCGTCGCGCATGATCACGCCGGCGCCGAGAAAACCGATGCCGCTGACTACCTGGGCCGCCATGCGGGTCACGCTGACCTCGTTGTCGAGCAACAGCGGCAGGATCGAGAAGCTGGCCGCACCGAGTGCGACCATCGCGTGGGTGGCCATGCCGGAAGAGCGCTGTCGCCATTGTCGCTCGAGACCGACCAGCGCACCGAGGCCGAGGGCCGTCACCAGGCCGATGGCGATTTCCGGGGTCATGCTGTGCTCCTGTGAAAAACCGCCCATTCTACGCCGTTCCGTTGGGCCGCGCCGGAGCCGACGGCCCTGGGCGGACAAGCCTCTTGCGTTTACCTTTACGTTAACGTAAACATGCTCTTCGACTTCACCGACACCGCTCGCCGGTGTCCGTCGTAGCGCCCTGGCGGCGCAGGACGACGGTTCAGCGACATTCCCAGAACAACCACAACAAGGGAAAGCCATGAATCAGCCGAGCTATACCTCGGGTCGCCAGGATGTCGCCTTGCTGGCGACCACCGTCGGCGACGCCTTCGATGCCACCGTCGCGCATCATGCCGAGCGCGAGGCGCTGGTGGTGCGGCATCAACGCCTGCGCTACAGCTGGCGGCAACTGGCGGAGCGGGTCGATACCTACGCCCGCGCCTTCATCGCCCTGGGCCTGCGCCCCGGCGAGCGCCTGGGGATCTGGGCGCCGAACTGCGCCGAATGGTGCATTACCCAGTTCGCCAGCGCCAAGGTCGGCGCGGTCCTGGTGAACATCAACCCGGCATACCGCAGCAGCGAGCTGGAATACGCTCTCAAGCAGTCCGGTTGCAGCTGGCTGATCTGCGCCGACGCCTTCAAGACCAGCGACTACCACGCGATGCTCGGCGACCTGCTGCCGGAGCTGGCGCGGTCGCGTCCGGGCGAACTGGCCAGCGAGCGCCTGCCGGAGCTGCGCGGCGTGATCAGCCTGGCCGAGCGGGCGCCGGCGGGCTTCCTGCACTGGCAGGGCCTGCCGGCGCTGGCCGCCGCGGTAGGCGCCGAGGAACTGCGCCAGCGCCAGGCCTCGCTGCAGTTCGACGAGCCGATCAACATCCAGTACACCTCCGGTACCACCGGCTTCCCCAAGGGCGCCACCCTCAGCCACTACAACATCCTCAACAACGGCTACATGGTCGGCGAAAGCCTCGGACTCGGCGCGGAAGACCGCCTGGTGATCCCGGTGCCGCTGTATCACTGCTTCGGCATGGTGATGGGCAACCTCGGCTGCGTCACCCACGGCTCGACCATGATCTACCCGGCGCCCAGCTTCGACGCCGAGGCGACCCTGCTGGCCGTGGCCGAGGAGCGCGCCACCGCGCTGTACGGGGTACCGACCATGTTCATCGCCGAGCTGGATCATCCGCGCCGCCGCGAATTCGACCTTTCCAGCCTGCGCACCGGAATCATGGCCGGCGCCACCTGCCCGATCGAGGTGATGCGGCGGGTCATTGGCGACATGCACATGGCCGAGGTGCAGATCGCCTACGGCATGACCGAGACCAGTCCGGTGTCGCTGCAGACCGGTCCGGACGATGGCCTGGAGCTGCGCGTGACCACTGTCGGACGCACCCAGCCGAGGCTGGAGAGCAAGATCGTCGACCAGACGGGCAGGGTGGTGCCGCGCGGCGAGATCGGCGAGCTGTGCACCCGCGGCTACAGCGTGATGCTCGGCTACTGGAACGACCCCCAGGCCACCGCCGAGGCCATCGACCCGGCGCGCTGGATGCACACCGGCGACCTGGCGGTGATGGACGACGACGGCTACGTGCGGATCGTCGGGCGCAGCAAGGACATGATCATCCGCGGCGGCGAGAACATCTATCCGCGCGAACTGGAGGAGTTCTTTTTCACTCACCCGGCGGTGGCCGACGTGCAGGTGATCGGCATCCCCGACGAGCGCTATGGCGAGGAAATCGTCGCCTGGATCAAGCTGCATCCGGGCCACCACGCCGATGACGAGCAGTTGCGGGCGTTCTGCAAGGCGCGTATCGCTCACTTCAAGATCCCGCGCCACTTCAAGTTCGTCGACGAGTTCCCGATGACCGTTACCGGCAAGATCCAGAAGTTCCGCATGCGCGAGATCAGCATCGAAGAGATTCGCCTACTCGCGCTGCGCCAGGGGCGCGATTGAGAGGATGGAGCCGCGCCCCGCTCCTGCGCTAAGGTGGTGGGCGGCGCGCAGCGAGGCGAGAGGGGCGGGTGAAGAACGACGGCGAGACTCAGGCGAGCACCAAGGGCACCATCTCGGTGCGCCTGGTCGGCGAGGCGCTGGTGGAGTGGCGCCGGCAGGGCGGCGAGGAGGGGGAGGTCCTCCAGGCCGCCGGTATCGATCCGCAGCTGCTCGGCAAACCCTACGCGCGGGTCACCTCGCACGCCTATTCGCGGCTCTGGCTGGATCTCGCTCGGCGCATGGACGACGAGTTCTTCGGCATGGACTCGCGGCGTCTGAAGAGTGGCAGCTTCGCTTTCATGAGCCGCTGCGCGATCCACGAGCAGACCCTGGAGCCGGCGCTGACCGGCATCCTGCGATTCCTCTGCCTGCAGTTCGACGACTTCCAGCCGCGCCTGCAGCGCCGCGGCGGCCTGGCGGAAATCGTCCTCGACGAGGCGCCGGGCCGGTACGGGCGAGCGCTGTCCTACTTCACCCTATGGATGATCACCCATGGCCTGGCCTGCTGGCTGGTCGGCCGGCGCATCCCGATCCTGGCCATCGACCTGCGCTGTCCGCAGCCGGACTACATCGAGGACTACCGGGTGATGTTCAGCGACAACCTGCGTTTCTCCCGTCCCCTCAGCCGCCTGCTGTTCAATGCCGACTGCCTGGCCCTGCCGGTCCGCCGCGACAAGCGGGAGCTGCGGCGCTTCCTGCTCGGCGCGCCGGCCAACATCCTGGTCCGCTATCGCGATCCGCAGAGCCTGGCGGCGCGGATCAAGGCCTACCTGCGCAGCCTGCGGCCGGGACGCTGGCCGGACGCGGACGCGCTCGCCGGGCATTTCTTCATGGCGCCCTCGACCCTGCGCCGCAAGCTGTCCCTGGAAGGGCAGAGCTACCAGGCGCTGAAGGACCAGGTCCGCCGCGACCTGGCCATCGCGCGGCTGGACGCCGGCGCGGCGAATTTCGCCGAACTGGCGCTGGAGCTGGGCTTCGCCGATGGCAGCGCGTTCCACAAGGCGTTCAAGAAGTGGACCGGCTCGACCCCCGGGCAGTACCGGGCGCAGGTCGCGGCGGAAACCGCGTCGGCCGAATCGTCAGGCGTCTTGTCCGAAACGCTCGGCCGTCGATAGGGCGAATGCCCGCGCAGCGTCATCCGCCGTATGTCGCGAACGGTTCGGCGGGGCAGGCGGCCAGCACGGATTGTCCAAACCGCTCAGGCAGATTGAAGCCTTTCGACATTGCCCCGCGTTGGCCACGGCGTGAAGATTCCGGCTACTCCATACAAAAACAAGCCGAGGAGTCCTGCAATGCGCGACTACGCCACCACTGCCGCCGGGTTCGACTTGCAGCGGACCGCCGCCGCCACGCTTTCCGGTACGCTCCAGGCACTCAACGCCTGCGTCGAATGCTGCGACCGGCATGCCCTGCCGGGTCGGATCGCGTTGTTCTGGGAGGGCAAGGATGGCAGTCGCGCCAGCTATACCTTCAGCGAGCTGAAAGCGCTCTCCGGACGTTTCGCCAATTTCCTCCAGGCCCAGGGCGTACGCCCGGGCGACTGCGTCGCCGGCCTGTTGCCGCGCACGCCCGAGCTGCTGGTCACCATCCTCGGCGCCTGGCGCCTGGGCGCGGTGTACCAGCCGCTGTTCACCGCCTTCGGCCCGAAGGCCATCGAACACCGCGTGGCGACCGCCGGCAGCAAGGTGCTGGTCACCGATGCGGCCAACCGCGACAAGCTCGACGAACTCGCCGATCCGCCTCTGGCCGTCACCGTCGGCGGACCGAAGGGGCAGGGCATCCGTCGCGGCGATTTCAGCTTCTGGGCCGAGCTGGAGCGCTATCCGGCCGAATTCGAACCGGTTCCGCGCAGCGGCGAGGATCCGTTCCTGATGATGTTCACCTCCGGCACCACCGGCCTGGCCAAACCGGTGCCGGTGCCGCTCAAGGCGATCCTCGCCTTCGTCGGCTACCTGCGCGAGGCGGTGGACCTGCGCCCCGAGGACGCCTTCTGGAACCTCGCCGATCCGGGCTGGGCCTACGGCCTCTACTACGCTGTCGCCGGTCCCCTCGCCATGGGCCATCCGACCACCTTCTACGAAGGGCCGTTCAGCGTGGAAAGCACCTGCCGGATCATCCGTGACTACGGCATCACCAACCTTGCCGGATCGCCCACCGCCTATCGCCTGCTGATGGCCGCCGGCGCGGCCGCGGAAACTGCGCTGAAGGGGCGCCTGCGCGCGGTCAGCAGCGCCGGCGAGCCGTTGACGCCGGAGGTGATCCGCTGGTTCGCCGACAGGCTCGGCACCACCATCCACGATCATTACGGGCAGACCGAGCTGGGCATGGTGCTGTGCAACCACCATGCCCTGGCGCATCCGGTGCGGGTCGGCGCCGCCGGGTTCGCCTGTCCCGGGCACCGGGTAGTAGTGCTGGACGACGATCTCAACGAACTGCCGCCCGGCCAGCCAGGCATCCTCGCCCTCGACCGGCGGCGTTCGCCGCTGATGTGGTTTCCCGGCTACCAGGGCCTGGAAACCGCAGCCTTCGTCGGCGACTACTACCTGAGCGGCGATACCGTCGAACTCAACGAAGACGGCAGCATCAGCTTCGTCGGCCGCGCCGACGACGTCATTACCACCTCTGGCTACCGGGTCGGCCCGTTCGATGTGGAGAGCGCGCTGATCGAACACCCGGCAGTGATGGAGGCGGCGGTGATCGGCAAGCCCGACCCGGAGCGCACCGAACTGGTCAAGGCCTTCGTCGTGCTCTGCGCCGGCCACCGGCCGACGCCGGAACTGGCGGACGCATTGCAGCGATACGTGCGCCAGCGCCTGTCGGCGCACGCCTACCCGCGGGAGATCGAGTTCCTCGAGGAACTGCCGAAGACTCCCAGCGGCAAGATCCAGCGCTTTCTCCTGCGCAACCAGGAGATCGCCCGGCAACGCGAGGCGGCCCCACGGGCGGCCGCCGCGAACTGATTCAGCAGGAGAAAACGACGTGCGTATCGAAAATCGAGTGTTCCTGGTTACCGGCGGCAGCTCCGGCCTCGGCGCCGCCACCGCGAAGATGCTGGTGGAGCAGGGTGGCAAGGTGGTGCTGGCCGACATCAACGCCGAGGCCGGCGCAGCCAAGGCCGCCGAGCTTGGCGCCCAGGCGCGCTTCGTCAGGGCCGACATCGCCAGCGAGGCCGGCGGCCGCCAGGCCGTGGCCGCTGCACTGGAGGCCTTCGGCGGCCTCCATGGCCTGGCCAATTGCGCGGGCGTGGCGCCGGCCGAGAAGGTTCTCGGACGCAATGGCATCCATGCCCTGGAGAGTTTCCGCCGGGTCATCGACATCAACCTGGTGGGCAGTTTCAACATGCTGCGCCTGGCCGCCGAGGCCATGTCCCAGGGCCAGCCGGACGAGGGCGGCGAGCGCGGGGTGATCGTCAATACCGCCTCGGTGGCGGCGTTCGACGGGCAGATCGGCCAGGCCGCCTATTCCGCCTCGAAGAGCGGGGTGGTCGGCATGACCCTGCCCATCGCCCGCGAGCTGGCGCGCTTCGGCATCCGGGTGATGACCATCGCCCCGGGCATCTTCGAGACACCGATGATGGCCGGCATGCCCCAGGAGGTGCGCGACTCCCTCGGCGCCAGCGTGCCGTTCCCGCCGCGCCTGGGGCGTCCGGACGAATACGCCGCGCTGGTCCGGCAGATCATCGAGAACAGCATGCTCAACGGCGAAGTGATTCGCCTCGATGGCGCCATCCGCATGGCCGCCCGCTAATACAGGAGGAAGATCCCATGACCCGCGAAGATCCGATCGTCATCGTCAGCGCCGTCCGCACCCCGATGGGCGGCTTCCTCGGCGACTTCAAGGACGTCAACGCCGCTACCCTCGGTGCCGCGGCGGTGCGCGCCGCGGTGGAGCGGGCGCGCCTGCAAGCTGACGAAGTGGACGAGGCCGTGCTCGGCTGCGTGCTCGCCGCCGGCCAGGGCCAGGCGCCGGCGCGCCAGGCGGTGCTTGGCGCCGGACTGGCGCGCGGCACGCCGTGCTCGACGCTGAACAAGATGTGCGGCTCGGGCATGAAGGCGCTGATGCTCGCCCACGACACGTTGCTCGCCGGCAGCGCCGGGGTCGCGCTGGCCGGGGGCATGGAAAGCATGTCCAACGCGCCCTACCTGCTGGAGCGCGCCCGTAGCGGCTACCGCATGGGCCACGGCAAGGTGCTCGACCACATGTTCCTCGACGGCCTCGAAGACGCCTACGACAAGGGCCGCCTGATGGGCACCTTCGCCGAGGACTGTGCCGAGGCCTACGGCTTCACCCGCGAAGCACAGGACGAGTTCGCCGTGGCCTCGCTGACCCGCGCGCAGCAAGCCATGCGCGACGGGCGCTTCCAGGCCGAGATCGTGCCGCTGACGGTCACCGCCGGCAAGACCGAGCGCCTGGTGGATAGCGACGAGCAGCCGCCGAAGGCCCGGCTGGACAAGATCCCGACCCTGAAGCCGGCGTTCCGCGAAGGCGGCACGGTGACCGCGGCCAACTCCAGTTCGATTTCCGACGGCGCCGCCGCGCTGGTCCTGATGCGCCTTTCCGAGGCCGAGCGACGCGGGCTCGCGCCGTTGGCGGCGATTCGTGGGCATGCTTCGTTCGCCGACGCGCCGAACCTGTTCCCCACCGCGCCGGTCGGTGCGGTGAAGCGCCTGATGCAGCGTACCGGCTGGTCGCTGGGCGAGGTCGACCTGTTCGAGGTCAACGAAGCCTTCGCCGTGGTCGGCATGGCGGCAATGCGCGACCTCGACCTGTCCCACGAGCGCCTCAACGTCCACGGCGGCGCCTGTGCGCTGGGCCATCCGATCGGCGCGTCCGGCGCGCGGATCGTCGTGACCCTGCTCAACGCCCTGCAGCAGTACGACCTGGAACGCGGCGTGGCGGCGGTCTGCATCGGCGGCGGCGAGGCGACCGCGATCGCCGTCGAGCGCTTGCGCTGATGCAGGCAGTGAAGAAGAGGAACCCGCGATGATTCCCTGCGAAGAAGAGATCCAGATCCGTGACATGGCGCGGCAGTTCGCCCAGGAACGGCTGAAACCGTTCGCCGCCGACTGGGACCGCGAGCACCGTTTCCCGGCCGAGGCGATCCGCGAGATGGCCGACCTCGGCTTCCTCGGCATGCTGGTGCCCGAGGAATGGGGCGGCGCGCAGACCGGGCACCTGGCCTACGCCATGGCCCTCGAGGAGATCGCCGCTGGCGACGGCGCCTGCTCGACCATCATGAGCGTGCACAACTCGGTCGGCTGCATGCCGATCCACAAGTTCGGCAGCGCCGAGCAGAAGGAGCGCTTCCTCCGTCCGCTGGCCCAGGGTTCGATGCTCGGCGCCTTCGCCCTGACCGAGCCGCAGGCCGGTTCCGACGCGAGCTTCCTGAAGACCCGCGCCCGCCGCGACGGTGACCACTACGTGCTGAACGGTGCCAAGCAGTTCATCACTTCGGGCAGCCACGCGGGGATGGTGATCGTCTTCGCGGTCACCGATCCGGATGTCGGAAAGCGCGGCATCAGCGCGTTCATCGTGCCCACCGACACGCCCGGCTACGAGGTGGTGCGGATCGAGGACAAGCTCGGCCAGCACGCCTCGGACACCTGCCAGCTGGCCTTCAACGACCTGCGTATCCCGGCCACGCTGCGCCTGGGCGAGGAGGGCGAGGGTTACCGCATCGCCCTGGCCAACCTCGAAGGCGGCCGCATCGGCATCGCCGCCCAGGCGGTCGGCATGGCGCGCGCGGCGTTCGAGGCGGCGCGCGACTACGCCCATGAGCGGGAAACCTTCGGCAAGCCGATCATCGAGCACCAGGCGGTGGCCTTCCGCCTGGCCGACATGGCCACCCGCATCGCCGTGGCGCGGCAGATGGTCCACCACGCCGCCAGCCTGCGCGAAGCCGGCCTGCCGTGCCTGACCGAAGCCTCGATGGCCAAGCTGTTCGCCTCGGAGATGGCCGAGGAAGTCTGCTCCGCGGCGATCCAGACCCTCGGTGGCTATGGCTACCTCAAGGACTTCCCGGTGGAACGCATCTATCGGGACGTGCGGGTCTGCCAGATCTACGAGGGCACCAGCGACGTGCAGCGCCTGGTGATCGCGCGCAGCCTGTAGCGGCGACTATCCGTCGTTTCCGCAACGGCGCCTTCTCCCTTCAGGGAGAGGGCGCACTGAGGCACCTCGGAAGCAAATGCCCGAGCCTCGTTCGCCCTACGCCCCTTGGCAGGCGCTCACGCCGGCTGTGCCGCCTTGTTCTCGCGCGCGGTGACCTGCTGGCACAGCTCGATGATCTGCTCGCGCATCCAGCGGTTGGCCGGGTCCTGATCGGTGCTCTCGTGCCAGTAGAGGTGGGTTTCCAGCTTCGGCACGTCGCTCACCGGCAGCACCGCGTAGTGCAGGTCGTGGTGACGGGCGAAGCGTTCCGGCACGGTCATCGCCATGTCGGTCTGCTGGACCACCGTGGAGGCCATCAGGTAGTGCTGCGAGCGCAGCGCGATCTTGCGCTGGATGCCCATCTTGCCCAGCGCCAGGTCGATGTAGCCGAGGCCGCTGCGGCGGCTGGAAATATGGATGTGGGTCAGGCCCAGGTAATCGTCCAGGGCCAGCTTAGGCTTGCCCGCCAGTGGGTGGCCGCGGCGCATGGCGCAGACGTAGCGGTCCTCCATCAGCTTGACGTGGCGCACCTGGGGATCGGTGTTCAGCGGCGCGTCGACGGCGAAGTCGAGGCGGCCGGCGGCGAGTTCCTTGGTGGTCTCGCGGCGCTTGGCGAGGAAGCTCTCGATATGCACGTTCGGCGCCAGGCGGCGCAAGCGCTGGAACAGCGGGGGGAGGATGACCGCTTCGGTGAGGTCGGTCATGCTGATGCGGTAGGTCTTGTTCGCCTGCTGCGGATCGAAGCTGCGGCTCTCCTGCACCGAAACCCGCAGCAACTGCAGCGCGTTGCGCACCGGGCCGATGATGTTCTGCGCCATAGGGGTCGGCACCATGCCTTGGGCGGTGCGCACGAACAGCGGGTCGTTGAAGGTCTCGCGCAGGCGGGAAAGGGCGTTGGATACGGCTGGCTGGGTGATGCCGACGATCTGCCCGGCGCGGGTCAGGTTGGCTTCGGTATAGATCGCATCGAACACGATGAACAGGTTCAGGTCGACTTTGTTCAGGTTCATGGCACTGGCTCCGCGACTTTTCTTGTTATTGGGGGCTTGGATGACCCCCATATGGATCATGAATGTTCATGGACGGAAAAAATAGACTGGGCAAATCTTAAGCCCTGTTCCGGCATCGTTACCAGCGCCTTTGTCCGATGCCTCGCCTGCCAACCCGTCAGAAGGTATCCCCCATGGATTTCGCCTATTCCCCCAAGGTCCAGGAGCTGCGTGAACGCGTCAGCGCGTTCATGGAAGCGCATGTCTATCCCGCCGAGGCCGTGTTCGAGCGCCAGGTCGCCGAGGGCGACCGCTGGCAGCCGACGGCGATCATGGAAGAGCTGAAGGCCAAGGCCAAGGCCGAAGGGCTGTGGAACCTGTTCCTGCCCGAGTCCGAGTACGGTGCCGGGCTGGCCAACCACGAATACGCGCCGCTGGCGGAAATCATGGGCCGTTCGCTGATCGGGCCGGAACCCTTCAACTGCGCCGCGCCGGATACCGGCAACATGGAGGTGCTGGTGCGCTACGGCAGCGAGGAGCAGAAGCGCACCTGGCTGGAACCGCTGCTGAGCGGCGAGATCCGCTCGGCCTTCGCCATGACCGAACCGGGCGTGGCCTCGTCCGACGCCACCAATATGGAGGCGCGCGCCGAGCGCCAGGGCGACGACTGGGTGATCAACGGACGCAAGTGGTGGACCTCCGGCGCCTGCGATCCGCGCTGCAAGATCCTGATCTTCATGGGCCTGACCAACCCGGACGCGCCGCGCCACCAGCAGCACTCGATGATCCTGGTACCGGTCGACACCCCCGGGGTGAAGATCCTCCGTCCGCTGCCGGTGTTCGGCTACGACGACGCGCCGCATGGCCATGCCGAAGTGCTGTTCGAGAACGTGCGGGTGCCCTACGAGAACGTCATCCTCGGCGAGGGCCGCGGTTTCGAGATCGCCCAGGGGCGCCTCGGCCCGGGCCGCATCCACCACTGCATGCGCTCCATCGGCATGGCCGAGCGCGCCCTCGAACTGATGTGCAAGCGCGCGGTCAGCCGTACCGCGTTCGGCAAGCCGCTGGCGCGCCTGGGCGGCAACATAGACCACATCGCCGACTCGCGGATGGAGATCAACATGGCGCGCCTGCTGACCCTGCAAGCCGCCTACATGATGGATACCGTGGGCAACAAGATCGCCCAGAGCGAAATCGCCCAGATCAAGGTGGTGGCGCCCAACGTGGCGTTGAAGGTGATCGACCGGGCGATCCAGATGCACGGTGGCGCCGGGGTTTCCAACGACTTCCCGCTGGCCTACTGGTACGCCATGCAGCGCACCCTGCGCCTGGCCGACGGTCCGGACGAGGTGCACCGCGCGGCGATCGGCAAGTTCGAGCTGGGCAAGTACGTGCCCAGGGAGATGCTGCGCAGCAGCCGCTGACGGCTGTGGTATAGGGGAAAGGCCCGCGGGTGCGGGCCTTTTTCATTCCGGGGAGTCTGCCCCTTTTTCCTCGGCGTTGCGTTGCAGCTGCCACGCGCGACGGCTGTGCAGCAGGGCGGCGAACTCGCGGGCCGCCCGCTCGTTGCGGAAGCAGATCCCACGCGTGCCGAGGCGGACCCGCCAGAAAGGTTCAGCGTGGGTGTCCAGACGTTCGATCCAGAGCGTGTTCGGCATTCGGTTCGGCCTTGTCCTCGACGGTGGCTTTCGGCGTGCGGGTCTTCAGCAGGGAGAGCAGGATACCGCCCGCCAGCAGGCCGAAGGTTACGCCAAGCGAGAGGCCGGCGGGAATCTTGCCGATCACACCGTGGAGCATGATCTTCGCACCGATGAACACCAGCACCAGGGCCAGGGCGTACTTCAGGTAGACGAAGCGGTGGATCATCGCCGCCAGCGAGAAGTACAGGGCGCGCAGGCCGAGGATGGCGAAGATGTTCGAGGTGTAGACGATGAACGGGTCCTGGGTGATGGCGAAGATCGCCGGCACGCTGTCCACCGCGAACACCAGGTCGGCCAGCTCGATCAGCACCAGGGCGAAGAACAGCGGGGTGGCGTAGCGCACCAGCTTGCCGCTGGCGTCCGGCAGGCGGACGAAGAAGTGATGCTCGTGCAGTTCCTTGGTCACCCGCATGTGCTTGCGCAGGAAGCGCAGCACCGGGTTGTGCTCGAGGTCGGGTTCTTCCTCGTGCTTGTTGAACAGCATCTTCACGCCGCTGAACAGCAGGAAGGCGCCGAACACGTACATGATCCAGTCGAACTCCTTCACCAGCGCGGCGCCCAGGCCGATCATGATCGCCCGCAGGACGATGGCGCCGAGGATGCCCCAGAACAGCACCTGGTGCTGGTAGCGGCGGGGGATGCCGAAGAAACTGAAGATCATCGCCATGACGAACACGTTGTCCATCGATAGCGACTGTTCGACCAGGAAGCCGGTGTAGTACTCCACCGCGCTGGTGGGGCCGAAGGCGTACCAGACCCAGCCGCCGAAGGCCAGGCCGCAGGCGAAGTAGCCGGCGGACAGCAGCAGGCTTTCGCGCACGCCGATTTCGTGGTGGTCGCGTTGCAGCACGCCGAGGTCGAGGACCAGGAGAACGATGACGATGGCCAGGAAGGCCAGCCAGAACCAGGTAGCCGTACCGAGGAACGGTTCGGTGAGAAATGCATGCAGAGCTGCCATTGGGCCCCCTCGCTTCGAATTGTCGGATGGTCATGTGACTCCGACATGGCGGCAATTGCTTACCGTCAGAGGGGCCCGCAGTCACTCGGAAAAAATAAACCAGGCTCCGGGCGCCGGCAAAACGGCGAGGTTACAAAGTGCTACAGCGTTCAGTAGACCCAGACTTCCACCCGCCGGTTCTTCTGTCGGCCCAGTTCCTGGTCGTTGCTGGCGACCGGCAACTCGTCGCCGAAGCCGGCGATCTCGCGGAAACTCACGCCGCCGCGGGCCAGTTCGCGGCGCACGGCCATGGCGCGCAGGCGCGAAAGCAGGACCGAGCGCTCGGCGTCGGACTTGGGATCGCCGAAGCCCACCAGCACGGTGCGCTCCTGCAACTTCCGATTTTGCCGCAGGTAGTCCAGCAAACGCTGTACGTCGAGCAGTGCCTTGTTGTCGAGCAGCGCGCTGCCTTCCTGGAAGCGGAAGTTCACCGTCAGGCGCCGCGCCTGTTCCGCGAGCTTGCGGTATTCGGCGGGCATCTGCGGGCGCGGTGCGATCTGCACCGCCTGGATCTTCTGCGCGACGAAGCCGCTGCGGGTGACGATCGCCTGGCCGCGCGGGCCCTGGGCGAAACGTACCAGGGCCTGGGCCCAGGGGTTCTTCTCGCCGGGCTTCAGGTAGAGGAACAGGCGGCGCGACAGCGGATAGTCCTCGGTGGCGATCAGGCTTTCCTGGGGCGCCATCGGCAGCGATTCGCCGTCGGCGATGGCCAAGGCGCGGGCCCGGCCCACCGACGCGATGCCGACGAAGCCGATGGCGTGCGGATCGGCGCTCACCGCGGCCGCCAGCCGATCGTTGGATTCGAAGCGGCGGGCGTCGCTGGCCAGGCTTTTGCCGTGACTGGCCAGCACCAGTTCCTTGAAGGTGTCGTAGGTGCCGGACTGCTCGTCGCGAGCGTACAGGCGGATGGCGCCGCCCTTGCCGCCCAGTTCTTCCCAGGTACGCACCTCGCCGGCGAACACCGCCGCCAGTTGCGCGGTGTCCAGCGAGGCCAGCGGGTTGTCCGGATGCAGGATGATCGCCAGTCCGTCGATGGCGATCACCTGCTCGGCATATGGGCTGCGCAGGTCGCCGAAGCCGGCCAGGGCGCGAACTTCGCTGTCCTTGACGGGGCGCGAGGCCGCGGCGAGTTCGGCGTGGCGTTCGAGGAGGGCGGTGAAGCCGGTGCTCGAACCGTGGGCGGATAGCTCCACCCTCACCAGGCGGCCGTCGCGGCTCTTGCCGAGCAGATGGAGTTCGTTTTCCCGTTCTCCGGGGGTACGGCGGATATCCTCCAGGCCTTCCTCTTCCATCAGGCCCTCGACCAGGGCCGGCAGGAGCTTCGCGCCGATGGTGTTGGAACCCTGGATGCGCAGCGCCGGCGTGTCGTCCGTGGGGATCGGCAAGGGGGCGGCGAATACCGACCAGGGGAAGGCGTAACAGAGGAATCCGAGGAAAACCAGGCTCAGGGTACGGCTCCAGAGGTCTTTGTCACTGGCGCGCTGGCGGTGTGGCATCGCGGGCATCGTCTTCTATGGGGGAAGGGATTTGCCGGCGAGATTAAGTCAGACGGGTGACGCTAAGGTTACAGCGTTGGGGAATCATGGCCCTGCGCCATTGTCTCGGTCAGGAAGTCGAGAAACACCCGGGTCTTGCCGGCCAGTTGGCGCGATGGATAGACCGCGTGGATCGCCGTCTCGTCGGCCTTCCAGTCAGCCAGCAATTTAACCAGGCGGCCTTCGGCCAGTTCCGCCTGTACGTACAGCCGTGGGATCAGGCTCAAGCCGAAGCCGGCGAGCAGGGCATCGCGCACCGCCAGGCTGGAGGACACCCGGTAACGGCCGGCGATAGGCACCGCTATGCACTCGCGGTCCTTGCGGAAGGTCCAGCGGTCGGCATGGCCAGAGAGGCTGAAGCGGATGCACTCGTGTTCGCGCAGGGCCTCCGGCCGCAGCGGCTGGCCATGCTGACTGAGGTAGGCCGGCGCCGCGCAGAGCACGTGCTCCAGGACCAGCAGCGGGCGGGCGACCAGGCCGGAGTCAGCAACCCGGTCGCTACCACGCAGGGCCAGGTCGATGCCTTCGGCGATCAGGTCCTGGCGGCCGTCCTGCAGGAGCAGTTCCAGGCGCAGGTCCGGATAACGCTGGAGAAAAGCCGGAATGGCCGGGGTCAGGCAGGTGAGGGCGAGGGTCAGCGGGGCGCTGACCCGCAGCAGGCCGCTGGGGCCCTGCTGCATCGAAGTGAGCGCGGCGTCGGCGGCCTCGAGGTCGTCGAGGATGCGCTCCAGGCGCTGCCGGTAGACTTCGCCGGCCTCGGTCAGGCTCATGCTGCGGGTGGTGCGATTGATCAGGCGCACCTTGAGGTGCGCTTCCAGCTCGGCGACGTTCTTGCTCACGGCGGCCGGCGAGAGATTCATCTGCCGGGCCGCGGCGGCGAAGCCGCCATTCGCGGCCACGGCGCGGAAGACCTTGAGAGCGGTGAGGTGATCCACGGGGATAATTCACTGTCAGTAATCAATGAATCAGGGATTAAACCATTATCAACCCGAGGTGTGCTGGCTAAAGTCTCGCCATAGTCCACGGTCCAAGAGGTGAATGACCATGCAACCCTTCGTCGTCGAACGTCTCGATCACATCGTCCTGCGGGTCCGCGACCTGGAACGCAGCATCGCGTTCTATCGCGATGTCCTCGGTTGCGTGGTGGTGAAGTGGCGCGACGACCTGGAGCTGGCCCATCTGCGCCTGGGCACGTCGATGCTCGATCTGGTCGCGGTGTCCGGGGCGCTCGGCCGGGAGGGCGGTGCGGCTCCGGGTGGGGAAGGGCGCAACCTCGACCATTTCTGCGTGCGCATCGAGCCGTTCGACGAGGCCGCGCTGGTCGCCCATCTCGAGGGGTTCGGCCTGGTCCCGCAGGTTCCCGCGGAAATCCGCTTCGGCGCCGAGGGCGACGGCTGGTCGCTGTACTTCTTCGACCCGGATGGCAATCGAGTGGAGCTGAAGGGGCCGCGGGTGGACAATCCTGCCTGAGGGAAAGGCCCTGCGCCGGATAGGGGGGCGGCGTCGGCGAGATCGCCCGGACCAGGTAGCGATCGCCTGAAGGCTCATCCGGGGATGAGCCTTTTCCTTGGGCTGAGCCTCAGGCCAGTTCCAGCCAGATCGGGGCGTGATCGGAGGGTTTCTCCATGCCGCGCAGGTCGTAGTCGATGCCGGCGTCCTTGAAGCGCGACTGCAGCACCCGGCTGGCCAGGATCACATCGATGCGCAGGCCGCGCTTGGGGTTGTCCTCGAAGCCACGGCTGCGGTAGTCGAACCAGCTGAAGCGGTCGTTCACCTCCGGATTCAGGGCCCGGAAGCTGTCGACCAGGCCCCAGTTCTTCAAGGTAGCCAGCCATTCGCGCTCTTCCGGCAGGAAGCTGCACTTGCCGGTCTTCAGCCAGCGCTTGCGGTTTTCCTCGCCAATGCCGATGTCGCAGTCCTCCGGCGAGATATTGATGTCGCCCATCACCACCAGGGCCTGCTCGGGCTTGAAGCTGTTCTCCAGCAGCGACTGGAGATCGGCGTAGAAGCGCTGCTTGGCCGGGAACTTGGTCGGATGCTCGCGGTTCTCGCCTTGCGGGAAGTAACCGTTCATCACGGTGATCGGGTTGCCCTGGGCGTCGCTGAAGGTGCCCCAGATGAAGCGCCGCTGGGACTCCTCGCCGTCGCTCGGGAAGCCGCGATGCAGTTCCAGGGGCGCCTGGCGGGAGAGCAGGGCGACGCCGTAGTGGCCTTTCTGCCCGTGGTAGTGGACGTGGTAGCCGAGCGCCTCGATCTCGGCCTGGGGAAACTGGTCGTCGGCGACCTTGGTTTCCTGCAGCCCGATCACGTCGGGCTGGTGCCGCTCGATCAGCGCCGCCAACTGGTGCGGCCGGGCGCGCAGACCGTTGATATTGAAAGAGACGATTTTCATGGTGGGCGTCCTGGCAAAAACAGGAATGCTAGCCCAGCCGGGGGATGCCTGGCGACCCTGGAGGCGCTGTGCTAGTGTCCGCCGGGTACCCGATGGCTGTGTGGCTTGGCGCCTTGCCGGCCCTGTGGTCTGCCGCGGACGGGGATGGCCAGGCCATCCGCTCGACCAATCGCCGTGGCGAAGCGTGCGTGTCGCTGCGCCTGCGGCCGACAAGGAATGCGTTCCATGCCTGATCAGGTCACCGATGTCCGTCTGCTCGACGACGGCTATAGTCGCGAAGTCCGCTCGCTTTTCTACCACGCCTACCGCCACGAACCGACCTTCGCCTACCTGATGGATGCGCAGCGCGCCGGCTACGACCAGCGCGTGCGTGCCTGCGTCCGGGAGATGGTCGAGCGCCATCTGGGCGAAGAGTTGCCGGCCATCGGCCTGTTCATCGACGATCGGCTGGTCGCGGCGGCCCTGATCACGCCGCCGCAGCGGCGCCTGGATATCACCGAGAGCTGGAGCTGGCGCCTGCGCATGCTGTTCAGCGTCGGCCTGGCCGCGACCCGGCGCTACCTGGATTACCACCGGGCGGTGCAGGCCTGCCTGCCGGTCGGCCCCCATCACCAGTTGCCGATGCTCGGCGTGCATCCCGAGTACCAGGGCAGGCAGATCGGCGAGCAGCTGCTGGCGGCCGTGCAGCGCTGGTGCGCCGAGGACTCCGCTTCGCAGGGGCTGGTCCTGGATACTGGCAATGCGCGCTACCTGGACTTCTACCAGCGGCACGGCTACCGCGAGATCGGCGAGGTGACGCTGGGAGCGGTGCGCGAGCACGTCCTCCTGCATCCTGGCGAGACGCCGGCGGCGACCTGAGCGTTCCCCCGGACGCGCGAGAAAAGCCATGCCTGTCAGGCGCTTGGCGTCATAAAACCCGAATGTCAGGAGGTGGTCGGCGGCGTCCGCGCAAATCTGGACGCGCGCCACCCGCCTGCGTAGCATCCGCGCCATGAGACTGACTCAAGGATTGTTCCGGTTCCCGCTGGCCGGGCTGCTGTGCCTGAGTACGGCCGCCTTCGCGGAGAGCCAGCTTAGCGTGCGCGTCACCCCCGCCAATGCCGCCCTGAAGGCCAATATCGAGGCCTATGTGGGTAGCCTCGGCGAGCGGGACGAGGCGGCGTTGCAACGTTTCCGCCGCAATGCCGAGGCACAGGCGGAAAAGGCGGCCCAGGCGCTCGGCTACTTCCAGGCGCAGATCGACAGCGAGGTGAAGGACGGCAAGCCGCCGAAGCTCACGCTCAAGGTAGTGCCCGGCGAGCCCGTGCGCCTGCGCCAGGTGAATATCCAGGTGCTCGGCGAGGCCGCCAGCCTGGAGAGCTTCCGCTTGCCGTCGGGCAAGCAGCTGAAACCGGGCGCGAAGCTGAACCAGGGCGTCTACGAGGACGCCAAGCGGCTGATCCAGAACCAGGCCTCGCGCTACGGCTTCTTCCAGGGCCGCTTCAGCACCCAGCGCCTGAGCATCGATCCGCGCGCCGGCATCGCCGACATCGACCTGGTCTACGACAGCGGCCAGCGCTACACCTTCGGCAAGGTGAGCTTCGACGGCGACTCGATCATCGAGGAAGAACTGTTGCGCCGCATGGTGCCGTTCAAGGCCGGCCAACCCTATGACTCCGAACTGATCGCCGAACTCAACCAGAACCTGCAATCCAGCGGCTACTTCGAGGGCGTGCGGGTCGACGCCGCGCCGACCCAGGCGCAGGCCGACGGCGCGCGCCAGGCGATCCCGGTAGCGGTCCGGCTGGAGGCGCGCAAGCCCCGGACCATGGGCGTCGGCCTCGGTTTCTCGACCGACGTCGGGGCGCGCGCGAGGTTCAACTGGACCCGCCATTGGGTGAATGCCGAAGGACATAGCCTGGGATTCGAGTCGGAAATCTCCGCACCACGGCAGAACGTCGGCGCCTGGTACGAGATTCCCCTCGATCCGCCGCTCACCGACAAGCTGCGCTTCACCAGCGGCTACCAGTTCGAAGACCTGGTCGACACCGAGAGCAAGCTGCTGACCCTTGGCGGCGAATGGCACAGCAAGCAGCCCGATGGCTGGCAGCGGGTGGTTTCGCTGAACTGGATGCGCGAGGAGTACAAGCTGGGCGACGACTCCGGGCTGAGCAGCTTCCTGATGCCGGGGATCGGCTACTCGCTGCTGGAGACCGACAACAAGGTCGACCCCAGCCATGGCTACCGCCTGCAGTTCAACGTCAAGGGGGCGAAGGAAGGCCTGCTGGCCGACGCCGACGTCCTCCATGTCGACGCCATGGCCAAGGGCCTGACCAGCTTCGCCGGCGGCCATCGCCTGCTCGGCCGCCTGCAGGTAGGCGGAATCGCCACCAACGACTACAAGTCGATCCCGCCCTCGCTGCGCTTCTTCGCTGGCGGCGACCAGAGCGTGCGTGGCTACGACTACCGGACGCTGTCGCCGGAGAATTCCGATGGCGACAAGATCGGCGGCCGCTACATGATCGCCGGCAGCGTCGAGTATCAATATCCGCTGGCCGAGCGCTGGCGCCTGGCGACCTTCGTCGACCAGGGCAACGCCTTCAACTCGCTGGACTTCCCGTCGATCAAGACCGGGGTCGGCTTCGGCGTGCGCTGGGTCTCGCCGGTCGGCCCGTTGCGCCTCGACCTGGCCCATGCGCTCGACGACGACGGCGGTTTCCGCCTGCACTTCTCCATGGGGCCAGAACTGTGAAGGCGCTGAAGATCACCTTGCTGGCCATAGTCGGGCTGCTCCTCGCGCTGCTCCTGGGACTCGCTGCGCTGCTCGGCACCCAGACCGGCAGCGCCTGGCTGCTCGGCCGCGTGCCGGGCCTGCAGGTCAGCGGCTTCGAGGGTCGCCTCGGTGGCGCCTGGCAGGCACGGCGGCTGTCCTGGGCGCAGGACGGTACGCAACTGGTCGTCGAGCGGCCTGAACTGCGCTGGTCGCCGGGCTGCCTGGCGGGGCTGCGCCTGTGCCTGCAGCGGGTGGCCGCCGAACGGGTCGCGCTGGACCTGCCGCCGAGCGGCGACAGCGCCGACAGCGGGCCGATCAGCCTGCCGACGCTGAAACTGCCGCTGAGCATCGAACTCGGCGAAGTGGCGGTCGGCAGCTTCCTGCTCGACGGCAACCAGCAGGTCGCCGAACTCAAGCTGGCGGCCCATTGGCTGGCCGACGGCCTGCACATCGACTCGCTGACGGCGCGGGGCTTCGGCCTGGACCTGGCGCTCCAGGGGCGCTTGCAGCCGAGCGGCGACTGGCCCTTGCAGGCCGAAGCCACGCTCGGCCTGCCCGCTCCCGAAGGCAAGCCGTGGAAGCTGGCCGTCCAGGTCGGCGGTGAGCTGCAGCAGGCGCTGACCCTGAAAGGCCGCAGCAGCGGTTACCTGGACGGCAGCCTGGAAGGACAGTTGCAGGCGCTGGCGGAAAACCTGCCGGCACGATTGCTGATCCGCGCCGACGGTTTCAAGGGTGCGGCCGGACTACCGGACACCTTGACCCTGAATGCCATCCAGCTCGATGCCGGCGGCGATCTCAAGAGCGGTTACCTGATCCGCGGTGGCGCCAGCCTGCCGGGCGAGGGCGGGGCGGTGGCGTTGAGCCTGGACGGGCGGGTCGACGCCCAGGGCGCGGATATCCGCCAACTGCGCCTGGACGCTGGCGGCGAGCAGCGCCTGGAGCTGGTCGGACGCCTGGACTGGCGCGAAAGCCTGGCCGCCGACGCGACCCTGGACTGGAAGGATTTCCCCTGGCTGCGCCTGTATCCGCTGGCGGAGCCGCCGCCGGTGACGCTGAAGACCTTCAAGGCGGAAGTGCATTACCAGGACCAGCGCTACCTGGGCAATTTCAGCGCGGCGGCGAGCGGTCCGGCGGGCGACTTCACGCTGGCCAGCCCGGTGTCCGGCGACCTCGTCCAGCTCAACCTGCCGTCGCTGCAGCTCCGCGCCGGGCAAGGCCAGGCCGAGGGGCGGGTGACGTTGCGTTTCGACAATGGCGTGGCTTGGGATACCGCCCTGCAGCTCAGCGAACTGAACCCGGCTTACTGGGTCGCCGAGCTGCCGGGTTCACTGGCCGGTCCCTTGCGTAGCCAGGGAAGTGTTCGCGACGAGCGGCTGGCGTTGGGCGTGGATCTCGACGTCAAGGGCCGCCTGCGCGGCCAGCCGGCGCTATTCCAGGCGCGCGCCGAAGGCGAGGGGCAGCGCTGGACGCTGGGCAACCTCGACCTGCGCCTGGGGGATAACAAGGTTCAGGGCAGCGGGGCGCTCGACCAGCGCCTGCAAGGCCGCCTGGACATCGCCCTGAACCGTCTCGGCCAGCTTTGGCCGCAACTCTTCGGTCGCCTCGACGGACGCCTCGACCTGGCTGGCAGCCTCGCGGCGCCGCAAGGCAGGCTGAACCTCAAGGGACAGCAGATCGCCTACGCCGAGCAGCGCATCGCCGGCCTCGACCTGCAGGCGAACCTCGATGCCCGGCAGAATGGCACCCTGGCGCTGGTCGCTTCCGGCCTGCGCAGCGGCGAAACCGATCTCGGCCTGTTCAAGGCCAATGCCCGCGGCGACCAACGCCGCCAGCAACTGGAACTGGACCTGCAAGGTGCCTTGCTCAAGCTCGGCCTGGCCTTCGACGGGCAACTGGAGCGCGGCAACTGGCGCGGTCGCCTGGCGCGCGGCGAGTTGAGCAGTGGCGGCCAGGACTGGAAGCTACAGCAGCCGGCGCGCCTGGAGCGGTTGGCCGACGGCAGGGTCAATTTCGGCGCACATTGCTGGGTATCCGGCGCCGCCAGCCTCTGCGGCGGCGAGCAGCGCCTGCTGCCCGAGCCGCGGCTGCGCTACACCCTGCGCGACTTCCCGCTGGACAGCCTGAAGCAATGGTTCCCCGAGGACTTCGCCTGGCAGGGCAAGCTGAACGGCGACCTGCAACTGGACGTTCCGGCCCGCGGCCCGAGCGGCGTGGTCAGCCTGGACGCCGGCAGCGGTACGCTGCGCCTGCGCGACCAGGGCCAGTGGGTCGACGTCGGCTACGACAGCCTGCGCCTGGAGAGCCGGTTGGCGCCCAACCGCGTCGATACCTCCCTCGACTTCCGCGGACCGAAGCTCGGCGAGTTGCGGGTGCAGGCGCAGATCGACCCGCGCCCGGCGAGCAAGCCGCTGAGCGGCGAGTTCAGCCTGGCCGGCCTCGACCTGTCGGTGGCGCGCCCGTTCGTGCCGATGGTGGAGAAACTGCAAGGCAGGCTGAACGGCAGCGGCCGGCTGTCCGGCGGCCTGCTGGCGCCGCGGGTCGACGGACGGGTGACGCTGAGCGACGGCAACATCGGCGGCGGCGAGCTGCCGACCAGCTTCGAGAACCTTTCCCTCGACGCTCGCATCGCTGGCGAAAGCCTGGAACTCGGCGGCGGCTGGCGCAGCGGCAGGTACGGCCAGGGCAGCCTGTCCGGCAACCTGAGCTGGGGCGAGGCGCTGAACGTCGCCCTGAACATCCGTGGCAACCGCCTGCCGGTGGTGGTCGATCCCTATGCGCAACTGGAGGTGGAACCGGACCTGAAGATCGGCATGGCCGGCCAGGAGCTGGCGATCTCCGGCAAGGTCCTGGTGCCGCGTGGCGACATCACCATCCGCCAGTTGCCGCCATCCACGGTCAAGGTCTCCGACGACGCGGTGATCGTCGGCTCCGAGCAGCCCGAGCAGCAGCCGCTGAAGATGAAGATGGACATCGATGTCGAGGTCGGCCAGGACAAGCTGGCGTTTTCCGGCTTCGGCCTCAGCGCCGAACTGGCCGGCCACCTGCACATCGGCGACAACCTGGATACCCGCGGCGAGCTGAACCTGAACAAGGGCCGCTATCGTGCCTACGGCCAGCGCCTGACGATCCGTAGGGCGCGGCTGTTCTTCGCCGGACCGATCGACCAGCCGTACCTGGATATCGAGGCGATCCGCCGGGTCGACGACGTGGTCGCCGGCCTGCGCCTGACCGGCAGCGCCGAGCAGCCGACCAGCGCGGTATTCTCCGAACCGGCGATGAGCCAGGAGCAGGCGTTGTCCTACCTGGTGCTGGGGCGGCCGATGAGCACCGGCGAAGACAGCAACATGCTCGGCGAGGCGGCCCTGGCCCTGGGCCTGGCCGGTAGCGCACCGCTCACCGGGGAAATCGCCAAGCAGCTCGGCATCCAGGACTTCCAGCTGGACACCGAGGGCACCGGCAACAGCACCAGCGTGGTCGCTAGCGGGAATATCACCGACAAGCTCAGCCTGCGCTATGGTGTTGGAGTGTTCGAACCGGCAAATACCATCGCCTTGCGCTACCAGTTGACCAAACGCCTCTATCTCGAAGCGGCGAGCGGCCTGGCCAGTTCGCTGGACCTGTTCTTCAAGCGCGATTTCTGACGGATGCGCTGATACGGACCATGCGTAACGCATAAAAGTGTGTCACTTTTAGCGGCGCATCGACGTCGTAGAATGGAGCGGGCGCCGACCGCCAGGTCGGTGCCCGAAGCAACTCGGCACAAGGACTGGCTGACATGATTTCCGTCTATCAACTCAAACCGCGCTTTCAGAATCTTCTTCGTCCCGGCGTGCAGCGCCTCTACCGGCGCGGCATCACTGCCAACCAGGTGACCCTGGCGGCCTGCCTGCTGTCGCTGCTGGTCGGCGCGCTGGTCGCCGGTTTCGCCAGCCATCTCTGGCTGTTCGCCCTCGTTCCGCTGTGGATGTTCCTGCGCATGGCGCTGAACGCGGTGGACGGCATGCTCGCCCGCGAGTTCGGCCAGAAATCCGACCTGGGCGCCTACCTCAACGAACTCACCGACGTGATCGCCGACAGCGGCCTGTACCTGCCGTTCGCCCTGTTGCCGGGAGTCAACCCGCTATGGGTGGTGCTGGTGGTGCTGCTGGCGGTGATCAGCGAATATGCCGGCGCGCTGGGCACCATGGTCGGCGCTTCGCGCCGCTACGACGGCCCGATGGGCAAGAGCGACCGGGCGCTGTGTTTCGGCGTGATCGGCGCCGGGGTGGCCAGCGGCCTGTTGCCGCTGGCCTGGATCGACTGGCTGATGTTGCTGATCGCGGCCCTGCTGTTGCTGACCATCGGCAACCGCGTGCGCCAGGGCCTGGCCGAGCTGGCCGCGAGTCGACGGGGCAGCGACGGCCAGGCCTGAGAGGGAACGGGCGAACGCCATGGAGGTGGGCGCCCGCAGGAAGCAACCCCGCCGGGATCCCGGCCGGGGCAACGACATAGGGACATCACATGCGCGACGTACAGGAACTGCGTTTCACCACCCACGACGGGGTAGAGCTCTTCTACCGCCACTGGCCGGCCAGCCGCCCGGCGCCGGACGGCACGCGCCAGGCGGTGCTGCTGTTCCACCGCGGCCATGAGCACTCCGGGCGGATCGCCCATCTGGTCGACGAACTCGACCTGCCGGAACACGACTTCTTCGCCTGGGACGCCCGTGGCCACGGCCTCTCGCCAGGCGCCCGCGGCGACAGCCCGAGCTTTGCCACCAGCGTGCGCGACGTACAGACCTTCGTCGACCATATCCAGGCCGTCCACGGTATCGCCGAAGAGCGGATGGCGGTGGTGGCGCAGAGCGTCGGCGCGGTGCTGGTTTCCACCTGGGCCCACGACTACGCGCCGAAGGTGCGCGCACTGGTGCTGGCTTCGCCGGCGTTCCAGGTCAAGCTCTACGTGCCGTTCGCCCGCAGCGGGCTGAAACTGATGCGCCTGTGGCGCGGCAATTTCTTCGTCAACAGCTATGTCAAGGCACGCTTCCTCAGTCACGACCCGCAGCGGATCGCCTCCTACGACAGCGACCCGCTGATCGCCAAGGCGATCTCGGTGAACGTCCTGCTCGGCCTCTACGAAGCTGCCGAGCGGGTGGTAGCGGACGCACAGGCGATCCAGATTCCCACCCAACTGCTGATTTCCGGGGCCGACTTCGTCGTCCATCGTGCGCCGCAGGAGCGCTTCTTCGAGCGTCTCGGCAGCCTGCGCAAGGAAAAGCACATCCTGCCCGGCTTCTTCCACGACACCCTTGGCGAGCGCGATCGTCACCTGGCCGTCGGCCGTGCCCGGCGCTTCCTCCTCGAGGCATTCGCCACGGCCCCCGAACGACCGAGCCTGCTCGATGCCGACCGCCTGGGCCATACCTGCGCCGAGGCCGAGGCGCTGGCCGCGCCGTTGCCGAAGAACTCGCCGCGCGATCTCTACTGGCGCGCCACCCGTGCCGGGCTGCGCCTGGGCAGCCTGTGGTCGGACGGGGTCAAGCTGGGCTTCGACACCGGTTTCGATTCCGGCAGCACCCTCGACTATGTCTACCGCAACCAGCCCAGCGGCAGCGGCCCGCTGGGTCGCCTGATCGACCGCAACTACCTGGACTCCATCGGCTGGCGCGGCATCCGCCAGCGCAAGCTGCACGCCGAGGAGCTGCTGCGCCTGGCCATGCAGCGGTTGCGCGAGGAGCAGCGCGAGGTGCGCATCGTCGACATCGCCGCCGGCCACGGCCGCTACATCCTCGAAGCCCTGCAAGGCGTCGAGCCGCTGCCGGAAAGCATCCTCCTGCGCGACTACAGCGAGATCAACGTGCGTGACGGCAGCGCCCTGATCGAAAGCAAGGGCCTCGCCGGCATCGCCCGCTTCGTCAAGGGCGACGCCTTCGATCGCGCCGACCTGTCGGCGCTGCAACCGAAGCCGAGCCTCGGGGTGGTTTCCGGGCTCTACGAGCTGTTCGCCGACAACCGCATGGTCGGCGACTCCCTCGCCGGCCTCGGCGAGGCGCTGGAGGAGGGCGGCTACCTGGTCTACACCGGACAGCCCTGGCACCCGCAGCTGGAACTGATCGCCCGCGCGCTGACCAGCCACCGCCAGGGCCAGGCCTGGGTGATGCGGCGCCGGACCCAGGCGGAAATGGACCAGCTGGTGGCCGCCGCCGGCTTCCGCAAGATCACCCAGCGGGTCGACCAGTGGGGCATCTTCAGCGTATCGCTGGCGCAGAAGGTCGCCCGCTGATGGCGCCGCGCGAGCCGGGGGTACTGAAGCGGGCGGTGCTCTGGCTGCTGTTCCTCGGCCCGTTCTTCTTCGCCAGCTATGGCCTGGCCAACTGGTTGACCAGCCAGCGCGGCGACGTCGGCAGCCTGGTCTTCGACTGGGAACGCGGGATGCCGCTGTGGCCCTGGACCATCCTGCCGTACTGGTCGATCGACCTGCTCTACGGCCTGTCGCTGTTGTTGCCGCGGGACAAGCGCGAGCTGGACACCCACTGCCTGCGCCTGCTCAGCGCCCAGGTGCTGTCGGTGACCTGCTTCCTGCTGTTCCCCCTGCGCTTCACCTTCGAACGGCCGGAACTGGGCGGCGTGTTCGGCTGGCTGTTCGACGTGCTGATGGGGTTCGACAAACCGTACAACCAGGCACCGTCGCTGCACATCGCCCTGCTGGTAGTGCTCTGGGTCTGCTACGCGCGCTACGCCAGCGGCGCCTGGCGCTGGCTGCTGCATGGCTGGTTCGCGCTGATCGGGCTGTCGGTGCTGACCACCTGGCAGCACCATTTCATCGACGTGCCCACCGGCGCGCTGGCCGGTTGGCTGTGCGTCTGGCTGTGGCCGCAGGCGCAGCCCGCGCCGTTCGCCCGCGCCAGTCTGAGCCGCGACCGGCAACGGCGGCGGCTGGCCGCTCGCTACGGCCTCGGCGCGCTGGCCTGCGCCGCCGTCGCCTTTGCCGTCGGCGGTGCGGCGTTGTGGCTGTGCTGGCCGGCGCTGGCGCTGGCGCTGGTGGCGCTGAACTACCTGCTGTTCGGCGCCGCCGGCTTCCAGAAGGGCAGCACTGGCCGCCTGAGCGCCGCCGCGCGCTGGCTGCTGGCGCCATATCTGCTTGCCGCGCGGATCAACGCCTGGCTCTGGACCCGTCGCCGGCCGCAGCCGGACGAGGTGCTGCCGGGCCTCTGGTTGGGGCGCCTGCCGTCGTCCGCGGAACTGGCCGACGGCCGCTTCCGCGCATTGCTCGACGCTACCGCCGAACTTTCCTGCAAGCCGCAGGGGCTGGCCTATCGCAGCCTGCCGTTGCTCGACCTGGTCGCGCCGGACGTCGAGGACTGCCGGCGCGCCGCGGTGCTGATCGACGAACTGCTGGCGCAAGGGCCGCTGCTGGTGGCCTGTGCCCTGGGCTATTCGCGCAGCGCCACGCTGGTCGCCGCCTGGCTGCTGCTCAGCGGCCGCGCGGCGGACGTCGAGTCGGCCGTGGCCGTGTTACGTCGGGCGCGACCGCAAGTGCTGCTGGGCGAGGCCCAGCGGCGGACCCTCGCGGCGCTGAGCGGGAGCGTGCCGGAGCCATCGGCGGAACTGGGCGAGGTGCGCCATGCCTGAGCAAACCCTGGCCCTGGTGGCGGCCCTGCTGCGCCGTGGCCGCGAGCTTGACCGGCTGTCCGCCGCACTGACCCTGCTGGCCATCGGGCTGGGCCTGTACCAGGCCGTGCAGGGCATCGGCTGGCGCTATTTCGCTGCGGCGATGCTGGCGATCGCCCTGCTCGGCCTGTGGCAGAAGTACTGGGCGCTGCGAGTGGCCCTGGACGCCGAACTGTTCGAACGTTTCAGCCACGTCGGCGACAGGCTGGAAGCGCAGACCCAAGACCTGGACCGGGCCCTGGCCGATCTCGGCCTGGCCCGAGCGGACGCCGCAGGGCGCACCTGGAACCAGCGCAGCCGCGGCGCCCTGCGCCTGCTACGCTGGCAGGCGCTGGCCTGTGGCGCCCAGTTACTGCTGGCCTTGTCGTGCCTGTTGTCGATCCCTCTATTCAACGCTCAAACCTGAAGAGTCTTCCCATGCTCGAATCAGTCGTCGCCTATGGCATCATCGCCGGCGCCCGCGCCATCACCGGCTTGCGCAGCCTCTGGCTGGGCACCACGCCGATCCCCAAGCAACGCATCTATTACGCCAACCACAGCAGCCATGGCGACTTCGTCCTGCTCTGGGCCTCGTTGCCGCCGGAGGTGCGGCGGCGTACCCGGCCGGTGGCGGGCGCCGACTACTGGAACAAGGCCGGCCTGCGCAGCTACGTGATCAACAAGGTGTTCAACGGCGTGCTGGTCGACCGCCAGCGCAGCGAGGTCAATGCCAATCCGCTCGAACCCCTCGACCGCGCCCTGGACGGCGGCGATTCGCTGATCATCTTCCCCGAGGGCACCCGCAACCTGGACGACGAGGTCAAGCTGTTGCCATTCAAGAGCGGTATCTACCACCTGTCCCTGGCCCACCCGGACGTCGAGCTGGTGCCGGTCTGGCTGGCCAACCTCAACCGGGTCATGCCCAAGGGCCGCATGCTGCCGTTGCCGCTGCTCTGCACCCTGAGCTTCGGCAAGCCGCTGGTCGCCACGGCG
This sequence comes from Pseudomonas sp. 20-5, assembly GCF_056782835.1. Classification (NCBI taxonomy): domain Bacteria; kingdom Pseudomonadati; phylum Pseudomonadota; class Gammaproteobacteria; order Pseudomonadales; family Pseudomonadaceae; genus Pseudomonas; species Pseudomonas sp. 20-5. Next base: position 2,685,005 of record NZ_CM165584.1, read on the forward strand.
GAAGAAGGCAAGGAGGCGTTCCTCGAACGAGCGCGCATGGCCCTGCTGGACCTGGCGCCGGAAGAGGAGGCCTGAGATGAACGAACAGACCTGGATGCTCTTCGGCGGGATCGGCGCGCTGCTGCTGCTCGCCTCGCTGGTCGGCTTCGTCCTCAAGTGGCGCGCCGGTCCCGGCCCGAACGCGGTGATCGACAACCTGAACGCACGGATCAACGCCTGGTGGGCGATGGTCCTGGTGATCGGTTTCGCCTTCTGGCTTGGCCAGGCGGCGGTGATCCTGCTGTTCTATGGCGTGTCGTTCTACGCCCTGCGCGAGTTCATCACCCTCACCCCGACCCGGCGCAGCGACTACCCGGCGCTGGTGGCGGCGTTCTACTTCGTGCTGCCGATGCAGTACCTGCTGATCTACATCGACTGGTACAGCATGTTCTCGATCTTCATCCCGGTGTACGTGTTCCTGCTGTTGCCGATCCTCGCCTCGCTGGGCGGCGACACCAAGCACTTCCTCGAGCGCGCCTCGAAAGTGCAGTGGGGCCTGATGCTGGCGGTGTTCTGTATCTCCTTCGTGCCGGCGCTGCTGACCCTCGACATCCCCGGCTTCGAGGGGCGCAACCTGCTGCTGATCGCCTACCTGGTGATCGTCGTGCAGCTCTCCGACGTGATGCAGTACATCTGCGGCAAGCTGTTCGGCAAGCGCAAGATCGCTCCCAACCTGTCGCCGTCGAAGACCGTCGAAGGCTTCGTCGGCGGCATCGCCCTGGCCACCGCCATCGGCGCCTCGCTGTGGTGGATCACCCCGTTCAACCTCTGGCAGGCGGCGTTGATCGCGCTGCTGATCAACCTGCTGGGCTTCTTCGGCGGCCTGGTGATGTCGGCGATCAAGCGCGACCGTGGGGTCAAGGACTGGGGGCACATGATCGAAGGCCACGGTGGCATGCTCGACCGCCTGGACTCGGTGTGCTTCGCCGCGCCGATCTTCTTCCACGTGGTGCGCTACTGGTGGACGCCCTGAGGTTCGCCTGGCGCCGAGGGGAGCGGGGCGGTTGCCGATGGCGGCCGCCCCGTCGTCGTTTTCCCGCCGTGTAGGCAGCCAGGAAATTGCGAGCGATAGAGACCCGTAGGGCGGATACCGTCACAGGCGGTATCCGCCGAAACCCCGGATAAGCGGCGGATAACCGCAAGCGGTGATTCGCCCTACAACCAGGCTCCGGCATACGGGGACGTGACCGCAGCTTCACTGTCTCAGAGATTGACCAGGCGCATGCCTTCCTCGCTATAGCGACTGCCGGCGACCGCCTCGGCGGGGAAGATCGCATCCAGCTCGGCCAGTTCCGCCGCGCTCAGGCGCAATTCCGTCGCGGCGACGTTCTCCTCCAGGTAGCGCCGCTGTTTGGTGCCGGGAATCGGGATCAGGTCATCGCCCTGCGCCAGCACCCAGGCCAGCGCCAGTTGCGAGGGTTTCACGCCCTTGGCTGCGGCCAGTTCGCCGACCTTGTCCACCAGCTTCAGGTTCTTCGCGAAGTTCTCGCCCTGGAAGCGCGGGCTGAAACGACGGTAGTCGTCGGCGGCGAAGTCTTCCGGGCGCTTCAGGGTGCCGGTAAGGAAGCCTCGACCCAGCGGGCTGTAGGGGACGAAGGCGATGCCCAGGCGACGGCAGGCGGCGAGCACCCCGGTGTCCTCCGGATCGCGGGTCCACAGCGAGTACTCGCTCTGCAACGCGCTGATCGGGTGCACCCGGTGGGCACGCTCGAGGGTTTCCGCCGAGGCTTCGCTGAGACCGATGTGGCGGATCTTGCCGGCCTTCACCAGGTCGGCGAGGGCGCCGACGCTGTCCTCGATGGGTACCTGCGGGTCCATGCGGTGCTGATAGTACAGGTCCAGGCGGTCGGTACCGAGGCGCTTCAGGCTGCCTTCGATGGCGCGGCGGATGTACGCCGGGCTGCCGTCGACGCCGCGCGCCCGGGGATTGGCAGGGTCGCGGACGATGCCGAACTTGCTGGCCAGGAACACCTGCTCGCGTTTGCCGCGCAGGGCCTCGCCGAGCAGTTCCTCGTTACTGTGCGGGCCGTACATGTCGGCGGTATCGAAGAAGTTCAGCCCGAGTTCCACGGCGCGATGCAGGGTGGCGATGGCCTCCTGGCGGTCGCCGCCGGTGGTGTAGAAGTCGGTCATGCCCATGCAGCCGAGGCCAATGGCGGAGACGGAAGGGCCGTTGTGGCCGAGTTGACGGGTTTTCATGTGTCGAGCCTCGCGGGAGGGAAGGAAAACGTCGTCATTCTTCGCTCTGCATTGGTCTGGATAAAGCCCATAATTACGGTTTTACCATTCGTATTTTCCAAATAATCGAGGGTGTCCGATGGATCGTTTCCAGGCCATGCAGGCCTTCACCCGCATCGTCGAGCTGGGCGCCTTCGGCAAGGCCGCGGACAGCCTGGAGCTGCCGCGCGCCAGCGTGACCCAGGCGATCCAGCAACTGGAGGCGCACCTTGGCGTGCAGTTGCTGCAGCGCACCACCCGCCAGGTCAGCCTGACCCTCGACGGGCAGGCCTACTACGAGCGTTGCGTGCGCCTGCTGGCGGACCTGGAGGAGGCGGAAAGCTGCTTTCCACGCGTCCTGAACAACCCGCGCGGGCGCTTGCGGGTCGACCTGCCGGGCGCGCTGGGGCGGATGCGGGTGATTCCGTTCCTGCCGGAGTTCTGCGAGCGCTACCCGGAACTGGAGCTGCAGTTGAGCAGCAACGATCGCCTGGTCGACCTGCTGCGCGAGGGTGCGGACTGCGTGCTGCGGGTCGGCGAGCTGCACGATTCCAGCCTGGTCGGCCGGCACCTGGCCGACCTGCCGCAGGTGACCTGCGCCAGCGCCGCCTACCTGGAGCGTCATGGCCATCCGCGGCAGCTCGCCGAGCTCGGCGGGCACCTCGCGGTGAACTACCAGTCGCCTTCCAGCGGGCGTACCTTCGACTTCGAGTTCAGCGTCGACGGGCGTCTGCGCACGTTGCCGATGCGCAGCCGGGTCAGCGTCAACAACGCCGATGCCTACGTCGCCGCCTGCCGGGCCGGGCTCGGGCTGATCCAGGCGCCGCACTATCACGTCGCCGCCGGCCTGGCCGACGGTAGCCTCCGACAAGTGCTCGGAGAATGGTTGCCGCCATCGCTGCCGCTGCATGCCGTGTATCCCTCGCAGCGCCAGTTGTCGCCGCGGGTGAGGGTGTTCGTCGACTGGCTGGTGGAACTGTTCGGTCGCCAGGCGGCCGGCGAGACGCAATGAGACGCAGGCTTTCCGGGCGAAGATTTTTCTCGATTTCGCCGAGAGAACCTCGTTAGGATCGGCAGCCTTGGCCTGTCGAGCAGGGATGTTCGTCCGAGTTCCGGATGCCCGCTGCCGCCAGGCCGCATTCATTCGAACAAGAATAAGGATCGCTGATGGAAAGCTTGCAGAAGTGGGTGGTCGACCTGAACGGCGTGGTCTGGGGGCCGTTGATGCTGGTGCTGATTCTCGGCACCGGCCTGTACCTGATGCTGGGGTTGAAGTTCATGCCCCTGGTGCGCCTGGGAGTCGGCTTTCGCCTGCTCTGGCAGGGGCGTAGCAAGGATGACGAGAGCAGCGGCGAGATCAGCCCGTTCCAGGCGCTGATGACCTGCCTGGCGGCCACCGTCGGTACCGGCAACATCGCCGGGGTGGCCACGGCGATCTTCCTCGGCGGCCCGGGCGCGCTGTTCTGGATGTGGTGCACCGCGCTGGTGGGAATGGCCACCAAGTTCTCCGAAGTGGTGCTGGCGGTGCACTACCGCGAGAAGGATGAGCGCAACGAACACGTCGGCGGTCCGATGTATGCCATCAAGAACGGTCTGGGCAAGCGCTGGGCCTGGCTCGGCGCGGCCTTCGCGCTGTTCGGCGGGCTCGCCGGCTTCGGTATCGGCAACATGGTCCAGGTCAACAGCATGGCCGATGCCCTGGAGGTTTCCTTCGGCGTGCCCGACTGGGTCACCGGGGTCGCCACCATGCTCGTCACCGGGCTGGTGATCCTTGGTGGCATCCGCCGTATCGGCAAGGTCGCCGAAGCCCTGGTGCCCTTCATGTGCGTCGGCTACATCGTCGCCTCGGTGATCGTCCTGGTGGTCCATGCCGAGGCGATTCCCGGCGCGTTCCAACTGATCTTCACCCACGCCTTCACGCCGATCGCCGCCACCGGCGGCTTCGCCGGCGCAGCGGTGATGGCGGCAATCCGTTTCGGCGTCGCACGCGGGATCTTCTCCAACGAGGCCGGCCTCGGCACCGCCGGCATCGCCCAGGCCGCCGGCACGACCCATAGCGCGGTGCGTTCGGGCCTGATCGGTATGCTCGGCACCTTCATCGATACCCTGATCATCTGCAGCCTGACCGGCCTGGCGATCATCACCTCGGGCGTCTGGACCAGCGGCGCCAGCGGCGCGGCGCTGTCCTCGGCGGCGTTCGAGGCGGCGATGCCGGGCGTCGGCCACTACATCCTGTCGCTGGCCCTGGTGGTGTTCGCCTATACCACCATCCTCGGCTGGAGCTACTACGGCGAGCGCTGCTGGGAGTACCTGGCGGGCACCCGGGCGATCCTGCCGTTCCGGATCGTCTGGACCCTGGCGATTCCGTTCGGCGCCATGACCCAGCTGGACTTCGCCTGGCTGGTGGCGGATACCCTCAACGCGCTGATGGCGATTCCCAACCTGATCGCCTTGCTGCTGCTGAGTCCGGTGGTGTTCCGCCTGACCCGGGAGTATTTCGCCAAGGCCAGGAGTTGAGCCTCGGGGGACGGCGACGCTCAAACCCGAGGTTTTCGCTCGGGTAAAGCGTGCTAGCATCGTCGCCGGCCCCGAATGCTTCCGCCGCCGGCCACAGGGCCGGCGGCTTCTCACTGACTAGAAGGATCAACGCAATGGCTCAAGTGACTCTCAAGGGCAACCCGGTCAACGTCGATGGCCAGCTCCCGCAGAAAGGCGCCCAGGCTCCGGCCTTCAGCCTGGTCGGCGGCGACCTCGCCGACGTGACCCTGGAAAACTTCGCCGGCAAGCGCAAGGTGCTGAACATCTTCCCCAGCGTCGACACCCCGACCTGCGCCACCTCGGTGCGCAAGTTCAACGTCGAGGCCGGCAAGCTGGCCAACACCGTGGTGCTGTGCATCTCCGCCGACCTGCCGTTCGCGCAGAAGCGCTTCTGCGGCGCCGAAGGCCTGGAGAACGTAGTCAACCTGTCGACCCTGCGCGGTCGCGAGTTCCTCGAGAACTATGGCGTGGCCATCGCCAGCGGCCCGCTGGCCGGCCTGGCCGCGCGCGCCGTGGTGGTGCTCGACGAGCAGAACAAGGTGCTGCACAGCGAACTGGTCGGCGAAATCGCCGACGAGCCGAACTACGCGGCGGCCCTGGCGGCTCTCTGAGCCCCACGGCCAACCCGCTTCGTCCCATGACCGTCAGCCAGGCTGGCTGGTAACGGGCGAACCCGAATCCCTTGGCTGCTCGCCTCGGGCCATGAGCAGGGCGGATAATCGCAGCGCGGTCATCCGCCCTGCGTCGCAGAGACGCAGCGCTAGCGCATGGCGACCTGGTGGCGCCGGCTGACGCTGGCGAAGGCGCTCCGGAACGCCTGCATCTCTTCCTCGCTGCCTACCGTCACGCGGACCCAGTTGGGCCAGGAGGCCCACGGGCGGCCGACGTGCACCCGCTGTTTCTCCAGTTCGGCGATGACCAGCTCGGCGGGACGGCGCATATCCACCATGAAACAGTTGGACTGCGAGGCGGTGCAGCGGAAGCCCTGCTGGCGCAGCCAGGCGATGGTGCGCTCGCGGACCTCTGCGTTCTGCTGCTTGCGCCGTGGCACCAGGTCGTCGTCACGCAGGCTTTCCAGCCCGGCGTGGGCGGTCGGCGAGGGCACCACGTTGTGGCCGCCGAAGCGCTCCAGCCGCGCCAGCAGCTGCGGATGCCCGATGGCCAGGCCGAGCCGGGCGCCGGCCATCCCGTAGAGTTTCGAGAAGGTACGCAGGACCAGCACATCCTGGCGCTGGACGGCCAGGCCAACGACGCTGGGTGCGTCGGAAAAATGGATATACGCCTCGTCGACCAGCACCACGCTGCGCTCGGGCTTGCGTTCGATCGCCCTGACGATCCGCTCGTGCGGGGTGAGGGTGCCGGTCGGGTTGTTCGGGTTGCAGATATAGATCAGCCCGGCGTCGCGTTGCGCGGCGGCGAGCATGCGCTCGATGTCGTGGGCCGCCTCGGCGTCCAGCGGCACGGCAGCGACCTTCGCCCCCTGGGCCTGGGCGGCGCCGACCACGGAGTCGTAGGAGGGATCGGCGATGACCAGGCCGCGCTCCTTGCCGGTGAACGCCGCGACGGCGTATTGCAGCGGCTGGCGCGAGCCGCAGTAGGCGTGCACGCATTCGGCGGGGATGCCGTTCTGCTTGGCGAACAGGCCGACCAGGGCGTCCTGCGCGTCGTAGTCGTAGCGACCGCAGAGCGCGGCCGCCCGCTGCATGGCGGCCCTGGCCTTGGCGGAGGGGCCGTAGGGGCTTTCGTTGAAATCCAGGAAGGTCTCTTGCGGCTTGCCGGCGGCGCTTGTCGCGCCGCTCCCGGCGAAGGCTCGCGGGCTCAGCAGGATGCTGCTGGAGGCCAGGGCGGTCAGGGTCACGAACGAACGACGACTCAAAGCGGGCATAGCTTCACCTCCGTGTACCGAATGGGATATGCGTGCGGTGGGTTCCTCTCGGGCGTGTGTCACCAGAGTGGATAACGAGGAGGGAGTCGGTCCGTTTATGGTGGCGTGATAATGGCGCCGGAATATCGGCGGTCGTTCTTCGGATTGCGCACGCGGCGCTCCCGGGCGGCGAACCGCCGGGGAGCGCCGTGTGGATTCAGAGCGTGAGGGTGAAGCGCCCGGTCAGCGCGCCCGGCAGGTGCATCGAGTCGGTCTGGCGTTCGCCGTAGGTATTGCTGGACAGGCGCAGTTCGCGCTCGTGGCTGAGGTCTTCCAGGTGGGCGCCGAGGAAGCTGTACAGGCTGTCGTCGAAGCGCATGGTGCTGACCGGCGCCCGGATCTGGCCGTTCTCCACCCAGAAGGTGGCGAAGCGGGTCATTCCGGTCAGGCGTGCGGCGGGCATGTCCGAGTAGTTCAGGTACCACAGGTTGCCGATGTACAGGCCGGTATCCAGGGCCTCGAGGATGCGCGCCTGCTCCAGGCTGCCGCCGGCCATGTCCAGCGCCGTGGGCGCCTCGTTGGCGCCGGCGCCATTGGCTACCAGGCCGTATTCGCGGGCGCTGCGCGAACTCACCAGGCGTCCGCTCAGGCGGCCGTTGCCGACCAGTTCGACCTCGGCGCGCGGCGAGCCTTCCGCGCTGAATGCCGGGGAGGGCGAGGTGGCAGGGCGCTCGGCGAGGTTCAGCAGCGGGCTGAGCAGGGCGTCGCCGTTCTGCAGGCGTTGCAGGGGGCTTTCGCCGGTAGCCAGGGCGCGCGCGGAGAAACCGCCCCAGCAGAGCATCTGCATGACTTCCTCGAGCGCCGCCGGCGCCAGGTAGGCGCGATAGTCGCCGGGGCGCAACTGGCGCAGCGGCTTGCCCAGGTGGCCGAGCTGCTCCCGGGCCTGTTCGAAGCGCCGGGCGAAGGCTTCGTCGTCCCAGCGCTGGCCGGCGTAGTCGGCCTTCACCGCCTGGCCGTTGCCATGGAACAGGCTCCAGTCGAAGTTGAAGCTGCTGCCGGCATGCCAGCCGAAGGCGCCCCAGGAGTTGGCGAAGCCACGGAACAGCGGTCCGGCGGCATAGATGCCGACCAGGTCGAGGTCGCGCGCCCGGCGTTCGAGGCTGGCCAGCAGCGCGCCGCTGTCGGGCGCTGCGCCGAGGTCCTGGTTCTCTCGCTGCCAGGCCGAGGTGTCGAGCAGCAGATAGGGATCGGCGGGAATCCAGGCCAGGCTCTGGCGCAGTTGCCGAAGGCCTTCGGCCAGACGCTGGCGGTCTTCTTCCGGCGCGCCGGAGAGCGTCAGGTCGAGGCTCGCCTGGCGTTCGTCGCGGATCAGCCGGAGCAGCGCGCTGGCCTGGCGCACCCGGCCGGCCTGGCGCACCCGCGCCCGGTTGAAGCGGATGAACTCGGAGTCCTCGGCGCTGTACCAGAGGGTGAAGTCCTCGCCCTCGGCCAGATGCCGGCGCAGGTCCTCGGCGAGGGCTTCGAAATGCTGTCTCTGGTGCATCAGGTATCTCCCCCGAATACGTCCACATCGCTGAATACGCAGGCCGGCGAGGCGTGGCCGACACGGATCACCTGGTTCGGCTCGCCCTTGCCGCAGTAGGGCGTGCCGAGCACCTCGAAGGTGCCGGCGTCGCCCACCGCGCTGAGGTTGCGCCAGAACTGCGCGGAGATGCCCCGGTAGTTGGGGTTCTTCACCACGCCCTTGAGTTCGCCGTCCTCGATCAACTGGCCCCATTCGCAGCCGAACTGGAACTTGTTGCGTGCGTCGTCGATCGACCAGGAGCGGTTGTAGGACATCAGCACCCCGCGCTCGATACCGGCCACCAGCTGCGCGAAGCTCTTGTCGCCGGGCTCCAGGTTGAGATTGGCCATGCGGTCGATGGGCGCGCGGTTCCAACTGCTGGCGCGGCTGCTGGCGACGCCCTCCAGGCCGCTGCGGTGTTGCGACAGGGCGCCGCCGAGCGGACGCAGCAGGCGGCCTTCGCGGATCAGGTATTCCTTGCGCGCGGGGCTGCCGTCGTCGTCCTGGCGGTAGCTGGCCAGCTCCTCGGGGATTTCCGGGTCGAAGCTGACGTTGAGCAGGCTGGAGCCGTACTGGTAGCGACCGAAGTCCTCGGTCTTGATGAAGCTGGTACCGGCGTAGTTGCGCTCGTCGCCGAGGATGCGATCCAGCTCCAGCGGGTGGCCGATCGACTCGTGGATCTGCAGGATCATCTGGTCCGGCATCAGCAGCAGGTCGCAGCGGCCGCTCGGGGTGTTCGGCGCCGCCAGCAGTTGCAGGGCCTGGTCGGCGATGCGCGGCGCGGCGCCGACCAGGCCGAGGCGCTCGATCACTTCGGCGCCGCCCTGCTGGCCGGCATGGTGGCCGCCGAAACTGCGGGTCTGGCTGTCATGGCCGTCGTAGGCGGTGACGCTGGCGCCGGGATAGACGAAGCGCTGCTCGTGGTATTGCTCGGCGCCGGCGCTGTTCAGGTAGAGCTGTTCCTGGCGGCTGACTTCGAGGAATACGCTCCAGTTCACCAGGCGCTCGTCGCGCGGCACCTTGGCGGACTCCTCGGCGAGCAGTTCGTAGCACTCGGCGAGGGAGGGGAAAGGGGCGTCCTGGTTCGGCGAGCGATACTGCGAGCGGCCGCTTGCCGGCGGCAATCCGCTGACGTCGAACAGGGCGTGCCGGGCGATCCGCTCGGCTTGCCGTTCGGCCTGCTCCAGGGCGGCCTGCAGGCCGGCCGCGGAGAGATCGTTGGTGGCGGCGTAGGCTTCCACGCCGTTCAGCCGTACGCAGAGCATGGCGCCGCGGTCCTGGCTGAAGTGCGGCGGCTCGCTGACGTTGCGGCGCACCGAGAGGTACTCGCCGCTACGCTGGACGTAGCGCAAGGAGTGGAATTCGGCGCGACTGCGGAGCGCCGCGAAGCGGTGTTTCAACGGGTCGATCATCTGTGCGTCCCTGGCCGATTGCGGAGTGGGCGAATGCAGAACGCTCTATTTCAAGCCTTCGCCCGTAACGGAGCAAGCCGTTTGTTGTCATAGCCTGGTGCCAGGCTGCGGGTGGCTCGCCGAAGCCTGCGGGCGGAATGCCTAACTATCGGTAAAGCAAGGGTAAATAGCGGGTAAAGAGGCTTTGCCTGGGCCCCCGCAATGCTTATCGTGCAGCCTGGAAAAAGCGCCTCCGTTCTAAGCCTGAAGAAGAACCATGACTCCAACGACCGGTAAATCCAAGTTCCGTACCCTGCGCCCGTGGCTGATCACCGCCCTGGCCTTCGCCGCCGTGATCGGCCTGGTGATGTGGCTGGCGGCGCCCGCCTCGGCACCGTCCTCCGACGGGCGACCCGGTCGCGGCGGCAAGCCGGGCGCCGCGCTGCCCAAGGCCAACGCGCTCACCGTCGGCGTGGCCAGGGTGGAGCAGGGCGACCTGGCGCTGCATTTCAACGCGCTTGGCACCGTCACCGCCTTCAACACGGTGAACGTCAAGCCGCGGGTCAACGGCGAGCTGGTCAAGGTGCTGTTCCAGGAGGGGCAGGAGGTCAAGGCCGGCGACCTGCTGGCGGTGGTCGACCCGCGCACCTACAAGGCGGCGCTGGCCCAGGCCGAGGGCACGCTGATGCAGAACCAGGCGCAACTGAAGAACGCCGAGATCGACCTGCAGCGCTACAAGGGGCTGTATGCCGAGGACTCGATCGCCAAGCAGACCCTGGATACCCAGGAAGCCCAGGTCCGCCAGTTGCAGGGCACCATCCGTACCAACCAGGGCCAGGTCGACGACGCCCGCCTCAATCTGACCTTCACCGAGGTCCGCGCACCGATTTCCGGGCGCCTCGGCCTGCGCCAGGTGGACATCGGCAACCTGGTCACCAGCGGCGATACCACGCCGCTGGTGGTGATCACCCAGGTCAAGCCGATCTCGGTGGTGTTCAGCCTGCCGCAGCAGCAGATCGGCACCGTCGTCGAGCAGATGAACGGCCCCGGCAAGCTGGCGGTCACCGCGCTGGACCGCAACCAGGACAAGGTTCTCGCCGAAGGCACCCTGACCACCCTGGACAACCAGATCGACACCACCACCGGCACGGTCAAGCTCAAGGCGCGCTTCGAGAACGCCGACGGCAAGCTGTTCCCCAACCAGTTCGTCAACGTGCGCCTGCTGGCGCAGACCCTCAAGGGCGTGCTGACCATTCCGGCCAACGCCGTGCAGCGCGGCACCAACGGTATCTATGTGTACGTGGTCGGCGCCGACAACAAGGTCAGCCAGCGCAGCGTCGCCATCGGCACCAGCGAGAACGAGCGGGTGGTGGTGGAAAGCGGCCTGAAGGCCGGCGAGCAGGTGGTGGTGGAAGGCACCGACCGCCTGCGCGACGGTATGGAAGTGCGTGTCGCCGAGGCCTCCCCGCAGGTCCTCGAGGGCGAGCCGCAGAAACCGCAGACTGGCCGCCCCAGCGGCCTCCAGGGCGACTCGGTGGGTAGCGGGAGCGCTGAATGAACCCGTCCCGCCCGTTCATCCTGCGGCCGGTCGCGACCACCCTGCTGATGGTGGCGATCCTGCTCTCGGGCCTGATCGCCTACCGCTTCCTGCCGATCTCGGCGTTGCCGGAAGTGGACTACCCGACCATCCAGGTGGTCACCCTGTACCCCGGCGCCAGCCCGGAGATCATGACCTCGTCGATCACCGCGCCGCTGGAGAACCAGCTCGGGCAGATTCCGGGGCTCAACGAGATGTCTTCCAGCAGTTCCGGCGGCGCCTCGGTGATCACCCTGCAATTCAGCCTGCAGAGCAACCTCGATGTTGCCGAGCAGGAGGTCCAGGCGGCGATCAACGCCGCGCAGAGCCTGCTGCCCAACGACCTGCCGAACCAGCCGGTGTTCAGCAAGGTGAACCCGGCGGACGCACCGATCCTGACCCTGGCGGTGATGTCCGACGGCATGCCGCTGCCGCAGATCCAGGACCTGGTGGATACCCGCCTGGCACAGAAGATCTCGCAGATCTCCGGGGTCGGCCTGGTCAGCATCAGCGGCGGCCAGCGCCCGGCGGTGCGGGTGCGCGCCAACCCGACGGCGCTGGCGGCGGCGGGGCTGAGCCTGGAGGACCTGCGCAGCACGGTGACCAGCAACAACCTCAACGGCCCCAAGGGCAGCTTCGACGGCCCGACCCGTGCCTCGACCCTGGACGCCAACGACCAGTTGCGCTCGGCCGACGCCTACCGCGACCTGATCATCGCCTACAAGAACGGCTCGCCGCTGCGCATCCGCGACGTCGCCAGCGTCGAGGACGACGCCGAGAACGTGCGCCTGGCCGCCTGGGCCAACAACCTGCCGGCGGTGGTGCTGAACATCCAGCGCCAGCCGGGGGCCAACGTGATCGAGGTGGTCGACCGGATCAAGGCGCTGCTGCCGCAGCTGCAATCGACCCTGCCGGGCAATCTCGACGTGCAGGTGCTGACCGACCGCACCACCACCATCCGCGCCTCGGTCAAGGACGTGCAGTTCGAGCTGGCGCTGGCGGTGGCGCTGGTGGTGATGGTCACCTTCCTGTTCCTGCGCAACGTCTACGCCACCCTGATTCCCAGCTTCGCCGTGCCGCTGTCGCTGATCGGTACCTTCGGCGTGATGTACCTGTCCGGCTTCTCGATCAACAACCTGACCCTGATGGCGCTGACCATCGCCACCGGCTTCGTGGTCGACGACGCGATCGTCATGGTGGAGAACATCGCCCGCTACCTGGAGCAGGGCGACTCGCCGCTGGAAGCGGCGCTCAAGGGCTCGAAGCAGATCGGCTTCACCATCATCTCGCTGACCTTCTCGCTGATCGCCGTGCTGATCCCGCTGCTGTTCATGGGCGACGTCGCCGGGCGGCTGTTCCGCGAGTTCGCCATCACCCTGGCGGTGGCGATCCTGATTTCCGGCTTCGTCTCCCTGACCCTTACGCCGATGCTCAGCGCCAAGCTGCTGCGCCACATCGACGAGGACCAGCAGGGCCGCTTCGCGCGCGCCGCGGGGCGGGTCATCGATGGCCTGATCGCACAGTACGCCAAGGCCCTGCGGGTGGTCCTGCGGCACCAGCCGCTGACCCTGCTGGTGGCCATCGCCACCCTGGCGCTGACCGCGCTGCTCTACCTGGCCATGCCCAAGGGCTTCTTCCCGGTGCAGGACACCGGGGTGATCCAGGGCGTCGCCGAAGCGCCGCAGTCGATCTCCTTCCAGGCCATGTCCGAGCGCCAGCGCGCCCTTGCCGAGGTGGTGCTGAAGGACCCGGCGGTGGCCAGCCTGTCCTCCTACATCGGCGTCGACGGCAGCAACCCGACCCTCAACACCGGCCGCCTGCTGATCAACCTCAAGCCGCACAGCGAGCGCGACGTCACCGCCAGCGAAGTGATCCAGCGCCTGCAGCCCGAACTCGACCACCTGCCCGGGATCAAGCTGTACATGCAGCCGGTGCAGGACCTGACCATCGAGGACCGGGTCGCCCGCACCCAGTACCAGTTCACCTTGCAGGACGCCGACCCGGACGTGCTCGCCGAGTGGGTGCCGAAGCTGGTGGCGCGGCTGCAGGAGTTGCCGCAGCTCGCCGACGTCGCCAGCGACTGGCAGGACAAGGGCTTGCAGGCCTACCTGAACATCGACCGCGACACCGCCTCGCGCCTCGGCGTGAAGCTCTCCGACATCGACAGCGTGCTCTACAACGCCTTCGGCCAGCGGCTGATCTCGACCATCTTCACCCAGGCCACCCAGTACCGCGTGGTGCTGGAGGTGGCGCCGCAGTTCCAGCTCGGCCCGCAGGCCCTGGAGCAGCTCTACGTGCCGTCCAGCGACGGCACCCAGGTGCGCCTGTCGAGCCTGGCGAAGGTGGAGGAGCGGCATACCCTGCTGGCGATCAACCATATCGCCCAGTTCCCCTCGGCGACCCTGTCGTTCAACCTGGCCAAGGGTTACTCCCTGGGCGAGGCGGTCGAGGCGATCCGTGGCGTCGAGGCCAGCCTGGAGCTGCCGCTGAGCATGCAGGGCAGCTTCCGCGGCGCGGCGCTGGCCTTCGAGGCCTCGCTGTCGAACACGCTGCTGCTGATCCTCGCCTCGGTGGTGACCATGTACATCGTCCTGGGCATCCTCTACGAGAGCTTCATCCATCCGGTGACCATCCTCTCGACCCTGCCCTCGGCCGGGGTCGGCGCGCTGCTGGCGCTGATGCTGGCGGGGCAGGAGATCGGCATCGTGGCGATCATCGGCATCATCCTGCTTATCGGCATCGTCAAGAAGAACGCGATCATGATGATCGACTTCGCCCTCGACGCCGAGCGCAACGAAGGCAAGCCGCCCCATGAGGCGATCTACCAGGCCTGCCTGCTGCGCTTCCGGCCGATCCTGATGACCACCATGGCCGCGCTGCTCGGCGCGCTGCCGCTGATGCTCGCCGGCGGCGCCGGCGCCGAGCTGCGCCAGCCGCTGGGCATCACCATGGTCGGTGGCCTGCTGCTGAGCCAGGTCCTGACCCTGTTCACCACCCCGGTGATCTATCTCTACTTCGACCGCCTGGCCCGTCGCTGGGCGGCCTGGCGCAAGCAGCGCGGGCTGGACCTGAACACCGAGGCCGGGTTCGACGGGGACGCCGGGCGATGAGTCTGTCCACGCCCTTCATCCGCCGCCCGGTCGCCACCACGCTGCTGACCCTGGCGTTGCTGCTGGCCGGCACCCTGTCGTTCGGCCTGCTGCCGGTGGCGCCGCTGCCCAACGTCGATTTTCCGGCCATCGTGGTCAGCGCCAGCCTGCCGGGCGCCAGCCCGGAAACCATGGCCTCGTCGGTGGCCACGCCGCTGGAGCGCTCGCTGGGACGGATCGCCGGGATCAGCGAGATGACCTCCAGCAGTTCGCTGGGCTCGACCACCGTGGTGCTCGTGTTCGACCTGGAGAAGGACATCGACGGCGCCGCCCGCGAGGTGCAGGCGGCGATCAACGGCGCGATGAGCCTGCTGCCCAGCGGTATGCCGAACAATCCCAGCTACCGCAAGGCCAACCCCTCGGACATGCCGATCATGGTCCTCACCCTGACCTCGGAGACCCAGAGTCGCGGCGAGATGTACGACCTCGCCTCGACCGTGCTGGCGCCCAAGCTGTCGCAGGTGCAGGGGGTAGGGCAGGTGAGCATCGGCGGCAGCTCGCTGCCGGCGGTGCGGGTCGACCTCAACCCGGATGCCATGAGCCAGTACGGGCTGTCCCTGGACAGCGTGCGCACGGCCATCGCCGCGGCCAACAGCAACGGCCCCAAGGGCGCCGTCGAGAAGGACGACAAGCACTGGCAGGTGGACGCCAACGACCAGTTGCGCAAGGCCCGCGAGTACGAGCCGCTGGTGATCCACTACAACGCCGACAACGGCGCCGCGGTGCGCCTCGGCGACGTGGCCAAGGTCAGCGACTCGGTGGAGGACGTGCGCAACGCCGGCTTTTCCGACGATCTGCCGGCGGTGCTGCTGATCGTCACCCGCCAGCCCGGCGCCAACATCATCGAGGCCACCGACGCCATCCACGCGCAACTGCCGGTGTTGCAGGAACTGCTCGGGCCGCAGGTCAAGCTGAACGTGATGGACGATCGCAGCCCGTCGATCCGTGCGTCGCTGGAAGAGGCCGAGCTGACCCTGCTGATCTCGGTGGCGCTGGTGATCCTGGTGGTCTTCCTGTTCCTGCGCAACGGCCGCGCCACGCTGATCCCCAGCCTGGCGGTGCCGGTCTCGCTGATCGGCACCTTCGCGGTCATGTACCTGTGCGACTTCAGCCTGAACAACCTGTCGCTGATGGCGCTGATCATCGCCACCGGCTTCGTGGTGGACGACGCCATCGTGGTGGTGGAGAACATCGCCCGACGCATCGAGGAGGGCGATCCGCCGATCCAGGCGGCGATCACCGGCGCCCGCCAGGTCGGTTTCACCGTGCTGTCGATGACGCTCTCGCTGGTCGCGGTGTTCATCCCGCTGCTGCTCATGGGCGGCCTCACCGGACGGCTGTTCCGCGAGTTCGCGGTGACTCTCTCGGCGGCGATCCTGGTGTCCCTGGTGGTATCCCTGACCCTCACGCCGATGCTCTGCGCGCGTCTGCTGCGTCCGCTGAAACGGCCCGAAGGCGCTTCCCTGGCGCGGCGCAGCGATCGCTTCTTCGCCGCCTTCATGCTGCGCTACCGCGCCAGCCTGGGCTGGGCGCTGGAGCACTCGCGGCTGATGGTGGTGATCATGCTGGCCTGCATTGCCATGAACCTCTGGTTGTTCGTGGTGGTGCCCAAGGGCTTCCTCCCGCAGCAGGACTCCGGGCGCCTGCGCGGCTACGCGGTGGCCGACCAGAGCATCTCGTTCCAGTCCCTGAGCGCGAAGATGGGCGAGTACCGCAAGATCCTCTCTTCCGATCCGGCGGTGGAAAACGTGGTCGGCTTCATCGGTGGCGGCCGTTGGCAGTCGAGCAACACCGGTTCGTTCTTCGTCACTCTCAAGCCGATCGGCGAGCGCGACCCGGTGGAGAAGGTCCTCACCCGGCTGCGCGAGCGGATCGCCAAGGTGCCCGGCGCGGCGCTCTATCTCAACGCCGGCCAGGACGTGCGCCTGGGCGGCCGCGACAGCAACGCGCAGTACGAATTCACCCTGCGCAGCGACGACCTGACCCTGCTCCGCGAATGGGCGCCGAAGGTCGAGGCGGCGATGCGCAAGCTGCCGCAGCTGGTGGACGTCAACAGCGACTCCCAGGACAAGGGCGTGCAGACCCGCCTGGTGATCGACCGCGACCGCGCGGCGACCCTGGGGATCAACGTGGAAATGGTCGACGCGGTGCTCAACGACTCTTTCGGCCAGCGCCAGGTGTCGACCATCTTCAACCCGCTGAACCAGTACCGGGTGGTGATGGAGGTCGACCAGCAGTACCAGCAGAGCCCGGAGATCCTCCGCCAGGTCCAGGTGATCGGCAACGACGGCCAGCGCGTGCCGCTGTCCGCGTTCAGCCACTACGAACCGAGCCGGGCACCGCTGGAGGTCAACCACCAGGGCCAGTTCGCCGCCACCACGCTGTCCTTCAACCTGGCACCGGGCGCGCAGATCGGCCCGACCCGCGAGGCCATCATGCAGGCCCTGGAGCCGCTGCACATCCCGGTGGACGTGCAGACCAGCTTCGAGGGCAACGCCGGCGCGGTGCAGGACACGCAGAACCAGATGCCCTGGCTGATCCTCCTGGCGCTGCTGGCGGTGTACATCGTCCTCGGCATCCTCTACGAGAGCTACGTGCACCCGCTGACCATCCTCTCGACCCTGCCTTCGGCCGGGGTCGGCGCGCTGCTCGCGCTGATCTTCTGCCGCAGCGAGCTGAGCCTGATCGCGCTGATCGGCATCATCCTGCTGATCGGCATCGTCAAGAAGAACGCGATCATGATGATCGACTTCGCCCTGGAGGCCGAGCGCAACCACGGCCTGAGCCCGCGCGAGGCGATCCTTGAGGCCTGCATGATGCGCTTCCGGCCGATCATGATGACCACCCTGGCCGCCTTGCTCGGCGCCTTGCCGCTGATCTTCGGCATCGGCGGCGACGCCGCGCTGCGCCGGCCGCTGGGCATCACCATCGTCGGCGGGCTGATCGGCAGCCAGTTGCTGACCCTGTACACCACCCCGGTGGTCTACCTCTATCTCGACCGCCTGCGCCACTGGGTCAACCAGAAACGCGGCGTACGCACGGACGGTGCGCTGGAGACACCCCTATGAAACACACCCCCTCGTTGCTCGCCCTGGCCCTGGTCGCCGCCCTCGGCGGCTGCGCCATCGGCCCCGACTACCAGCGACCGGACCTGGCGGTGCCCGCCGAATTCAAGGAAGCCGAAGGCTGGCGCCGCGCCGAGCCGCGCGACGTGTTCCAGCGCGGCGCCTGGTGGGAGCTGTACGGCGACCAGACCCTGAACGACCTGCAGATGCACCTGGAACGTTCCAACCAGACCCTGGCCCAGTCGGTGGCGCAGTTCCGCCAGGCCGAGGCGCTGGTGCGCGGCGCGCGAGCCGCGTTCTTCCCGTCGATCACCGGCAACGTGGGCAAGACCCGCAGCGGCCAGGGCGGCGGCGATAGCACCGTGTTGCTGCCGGGAGGCTCGACGGTGAGCAGCGGCGGCTCTGGCGCGATCAGTACCAGCTACTCGACCAACCTCAGTGTCAGCTGGGAGGTCGACCTCTGGGGCAAGCTGCGCCGGCAACTGGAGGCCAACCAGGCGAGCCTGCATGCCAGCGCCGCCGACCTCGCCGCGGTGCGCCTCAGCCAGCAGTCGCAACTGGCGCAGAACTACCTGCAACTGCGGGTGATGGACGAACAGATCCGCCTGCTCAACGACACGGTGACGGCCTACGAGCGTTCGCTGAAGGTGGCCGAGAACAAATACCGCGCCGGCATCGTCACCAGGGCCGACGTGGCCCAGGCCCGCACCCAGCTGAAAAGCACCCAGGCCCAGGCCATCGACCTGAAGTACCAGCGTGCCCAGCTGGAGCACGCCATCGCCGTGCTGGTCGGCCTGCCGCCGGCGCAATTCAACCTGCCGCCGGTGGCGAGCGTGCCGAAGCTGCCGGACCTGCCGGCAGTGGTGCCGTCGCAATTGCTCGAGCGGCGGCCGGACATCGCCTCGGCGGAACGCAAGGTGATTTCCGCCAACGCCCAGATCGGCGTGGCCAAGGCCGCCTATTTCCCCGACCTCACCCTGAGCGCCGCCGGCGGCTACCGCAGCGGCAGCCTGAGCAACTGGATCAGCACGCCGAACCGCTTCTGGTCGATCGGCCCGCAGTTCGCCATGACCCTGTTCGACGGCGGCCTGATCGGCTCCCAGGTGGACCAGGCCGAGGCGACCTACGACCAGACCGTGGCGACCTACCGGCAGACCGTGCTCGACGGTTTCCGCGAGGTGGAGGACTACCTGGTGCAATTGAGCGTCCTCGACGAGGAGAGCGGGGTGCAGCGCGAAGCCCTGGAGTCGGCCCGCGAGGCACTGCGCCTGGCCGAGAACCAGTACAAGGCCGGCACCGTCGACTACACCGACGTGGTCACCAACCAGGCCACCGCGCTGAGCAACGAACGCACCGTGCTGACCCTGCTCGGCAGCCGCCTGACCGCCAGCGTCCAGTTGATCGCGGCAATGGGCGGCGGCTGGGACAGCGCCGACATCGAGCGGACCGACGAGCGGCTCGGCCGGGTCGAAGAGGGCCTGCCGCCTTCGCCCTGAGTTCTTCTCGCTGCCTGTTCCTGACGAATGCCTTTCCCCGCTATTGCGCTTGCATGACACACCGCCGTCCGCGTCTCGGCTAGAGTACGGCGGCGGATGTGGAGGTGAATACGTGTCGGGGAAGTTTCCGGAAATGTCCTCGCGCCGAGGCTACTGGCTCGGCTGGTTGTGCCGCCTGGCCATGCTTGGCGGCGTCGCCGCGATGTTCTGGGCGCTGCTGCAATGCTTCGTCCTGCTGCACGGTGAACCGCCGCTCCAGCGCGCCCCGCTGCGGACGCCCTGGACCCTGCTGGCGCTCGGCCTGGCGCTGTTCCTCGCCGGTTTCTGCGGCGAGTACCGGCTGTGGCGGCGCCGCGCCGGTTGCTGAAACCGGCGTCAGGCAGCGCCCGTCGAAGGGAACAGCAGGCGCAGGTGGGTCTTCTGCTGCGGTACGCTTTCCGCTTCGGCGCGGCCGCCGTGGTAGGCCATGATCGATTGCACGATGGCCAGTCCCAGGCCGGTGCCGGCCTGGGCTCCAGTCTGGCGTCCGGCGCGGCGGTAGAAGCGCTCGAACAGGTGCGGCAGGTACTCCGGCGGGATGCCCGGACCGTCGTTGCTGACCCTCACCTCGGTGTGCCCCGCGCGTTCCCCGATCCGCACGTCGATGCGCCCGCCTTGCGGGGTGTGGCGCACGGCGTTGGACACCAGGTTGGAAATGGCGCGCTGGATCATCAGGTTGTCGCCGTGGGCGAAGCCGTTGCCGGACAGGCGCAGTTCGACGCCCTTGTCCTCGGCGACCATCTCGTACAGGTCGATGACCTTGGCCGCCTGCTCGTGCAGGGCGACGCAGCCGAACTGGGCCTGGATCGCCGGGTTGTCCACCTGCACCAGGAACAGCATGTCGGTGACGATCCGCGACAGCCGCTCCAGTTCCTCGGCATTGGACTCCAGGGCTTCGCGGTATGCCGCGCTGTCGCGATGCTGGCTGAGCAGCACCTGGTTGCGCACCAGCAGGTTGCAGATCGGCGCGCGCAGTTCGTGGGCCAGGTCGTCGGAGAACTGCGAGAGCTGGCGTACGCCATCCTCGAGGCGGCCGAGCATGTGGTTGAAGCTGCGGGCCAGGCTGTCCAGCTCGCGCGGCAGGTTCTGCTCGGGGATGCGGTAGGAGAGATCCTGCGGGCTGACCTGGGCGGCCACCCGGCGGAAGCGGTTCAACGGTTCGAGGCCGGCACGCACCACCCACCAGGCGGCCAGGGCGATCAGTGGCAGGAGGAAGGGCAGGGCCAGCAGGGTGGCGCGGAGGAAACCGTCGAGCAGGCGCTCGTCGGCGTTGCGCTCGCTGCTCAGCAACACCTGTACCGGGGTGCCGTTCTTCATGCGCATGGAAGCGCCGATGCTCAGCAGGCGCTGGTCGTTGCCGGTGCTCCAGCTCTGGAACACCGGCTGGCGGGCATCCGCCTGCAAGCGGGCGAGAAGCGCGCGGTTGGCCGCGATGCTGGCCGCGGCCTGGTCGCCGAAGCTCATCAGCGGCTGGCCGCTGCGGCTGTCGAGAATGCTCAGGTGCAGGCCGCTGTGAGCCACCAGTTGGTCCTGCAGGGCATGCGCCTGTACGGCCGGGTCGCTGCGCAGGTCGAGATCGTCTTCCAGGCTGTGGCGGATCTGCTCCAGCTTCAATTGCAGGTTTTCCCGCTCGCGGGCTTCCAGCTCGCGGCCGAGGTTCCAGTGCGCCATTGCGCCGAGCGCCAGGGCCAGCAGCGCGCCGAGGGCGCCGACCAGCAGGGCCAGGCGCAGCGACAGTCGGCCTGGTGGCGTCATCGGCGCGCTTCCAGGACGTAGCCGACGCCG
Source organism: Pseudomonas sp. 20-5 (assembly GCF_056782835.1). Lineage (NCBI taxonomy): Bacteria > Pseudomonadati > Pseudomonadota > Gammaproteobacteria > Pseudomonadales > Pseudomonadaceae > Pseudomonas > Pseudomonas sp. 20-5. The sequence continues at coordinate 2,705,728 of NZ_CM165584.1, forward strand.
CGAATGGTATGGATCAGCTTGAGGTCGAAGCCGTCGTCGATCTTCGCCCGCAGGCGGCAGATGGCGACTTCCACCACGTTGGAGTCGTTGTCGAAGTTCATGTCCCAGATCAGCGAGATGATCTGCGTCCGGGTGATGACGTCGCCGTTGCGCCGCATCAGCAGGTGCAGCAGGGCGAACTCCTTGGTCGTCAGGTTGATCCGCACCCGGCCGCGGAAGGCCCGGTGGCGGCTGGCGTCCAGCTCCAGGTCGGCGACCCGCAGGACGTCCTGCATCGGTGCCTGGTCGTGGCGGCGCAGCAGCGAGCGGACCCGCGCCAGCAGTTCGGGGAACTGGAACGGCTTGACCATGAAGTCGTCGGCGCCGAGATCGAGGCCGCGCACCTTGTCGGTCAGCCTGCCATGCCCGGTGAGCATCATCACCCGCGCGCTGCTGCGTTCGCGCAGGCGGCGGAGCAGGTCCCAGCCGTCGATGCCGGGCAGGTTGACGTCGAGGATCACCAGTTCGTAAGGGTGTTGCAAGGCCATGTGCAGGCCGTCGATGCCATCGTTGGCGCGGTCGACGATGTAGCCGCTTTCGGTCAGGCCCTGGTGCAGGTAGTCGGCAGTCTTGACTTCATCTTCGATAATAAGGATGCGCATGTTCGCCCCTATATAAAGTATGGATTCATTTGCAAGTAAATGTTTAAGTGCATTGCTATAAAGTTACATTGCGGGCGTTGCCTGGATAGAATCCTGGAAATGTAATTTCATATCGTTGCGCTGCTTCGATGATAATTATCGAATGACCGGGTAGTTCTCCCGGGAGTCCGCCTGAGAACTTTGGAAATGTCCGCGGCGCAAGCACCGCTGGGCGTGAGGGGCAATGCCTTTTGTAAGCGCATGTTGCTTTTGTCCCTATGTTTCATCCAACTATTGCCAGTCTCTTCGAAGGTTGCCGAAGTGTAACCGCTAATTGTCCGTGGAGAATATTCATTACCGACTTGTAATTCTTCCGTCACCTTGCCGATAAGCCCCGCTACCTAACATCTGCCGCATCCCGGAAGTGCAACTTCGAATATCGCCGGCGAGATATCGCCGATGAACGGTTGCGTGGTTCCGGGCCGGTAATGGATCGCCGTCGCCGACGACGATCAGCAGACGAGGAGCGGAACATGCCGATACTTCGGCCACTGGCCAGCGCGGGGAAACGCGCCTGCTGGCTACTGATGGGACTCTGCCTGGGCCTGCCGGCCCTGGCGAACGAGGCGCCGGTGAGTTTCAACGGCACTTCGATCAGCCTCGAGCAGGCGTTGGAGCGGGCCCTGCGGAGCAACCCCGAGCTGGCGGCGGTGGGGCGCGAGACCGAGATCGCCAGCGGCGCGCGGCAGCAGGCCGGGCTGATCCCCAACCCGGATCTGTCCTGGAGCGTCGAGGACACCCGCCAGGGCAATCGCCAGACCAGCGTCAGCATCGCCCAGCCGCTGGAGCTGGGCGGCAAGCGCGGTGCGCGGGTGGAGGTGGCGAAACGCGGCAGCGAGATCGCCTGGACCCAACTGGAAGTCCGTCGCGCCGAACTGCGCGCCCAGGTCCGCGGCGCCTACTACGCGGCGCTGACCGCGCAGGAGCGGGTGCGCCTGGCGAAGACCTCCCTGGACCTGGCCAGGCGCGCGCTGCAGGCCGCCGACCGACGGGTCAAGGCCGGCAGCATCTCCTCGGTGGAACGGGTTCGCGCCCAGGTCCTGGCGGACAACGCCCAGCTCGACCTGAGCCAGGCGGAGCTGGAGCAGCAGCGCACCTATGTGCAGCTGTCGAGCACCTGGGACGAGCCGCAGCCAGGCTTCGCCAGGGTCGGCGGCGCGCTCGACGCGGTGCCGGCGAGCATCACCCGTGGCGCCTTGCTGCGCCATCTCGACGAGTCGCCGACCCTGCGCCTGGCGGCCCAGGAGGTAGCGCGCGGCGAGGCCCAGGTCGACCTGGAGAAGCGCCAGCGCATCCCCAACCTGACGGTCAGCATCGGCAGCAAGTACGACCAGACCGCCCGCGACGGACGTGGCGAACGGGTCAACCTGATCGGCCTGTCGATGCCGCTGCCGCTGTTCGACCGCAACCAGGGCAACATCTACGCCGCCCAGAGCCGCGCCGACCAGGCCCGCGACCTGCAGCGCGCGACCCTGCTGCGCCTGCGCAGCGAAGCGGTACAGGCCTACGACCAGTTGCGCACCTCGGAACAGGAGCTGGCGCTGGTCCGTCGCGACCTGCTGCCCGGCGCACAGAGCGCGCTGGACTCGATGACCCGCGGCTTCGAGATGGGCAAGTTCAACTTCCTCGACGTGCTCGATGCCCAGCGCACCCTGGTCGGCGTCCGTGCCCAGTACGTGCGCGCGCTGGACGCCGCGGCACAGGCGCGGGTGAGCATGGAGCGCCTGCTCGGCGAAGACATCGGCCACCTCGGCCAGTGAGATTTCCGGGGCGGGCCGCCGGCGCGCCCCCCGAACGGTTCGGGAGAACAGAATGGGCAAGAAGACGATTATCGCGGTGACCGCACTGGCACTGCTCGGCCTGGGCGGCGGCGCCTACCTGGAGCTGGGCGGGAAGGCGCCGGCCGGCGCCGGCGAAGCGGCCGCCGAGGGCGAGGGCAGCGGACCGCGCGGCGGCATGTTGTTGCGCCAGGGCGACCTGACCCTGGAACTGCTGGTGCCGGAGGACGGCAGCCCGCTCAAGGCCTGGGTCGAGCGCGGCGGCAAGGCGCTGGCGCCGCAGGAGGTGGTCCTCGGCGCCGACGTCGAGCGTGCCACCGGCGAGGTCGAGGACCTGCTGTTCAAGGCCAGCGGCGATGGCCTGGTGGCCAATGCCGGGATCGCCGAGCCGCATGCCTTCACCGCGCGCCTCAAGCTGATGGCCGGCAAGCAGGGCTACGACTTCGCCTTCACCCGCGAGGAGGGCAAGCTGGAGCTGGATGCCGAGCAGATCGAGGCCGCCGGCATCACCCTCGATACGGCGCGGACGATCAGCCTGGCCCAGGTGGTCTCGCTGCCCGGCGAGATCCGCTTCAACGAGGACCGCACCGCGCATATCGTCCCGCGCCTGCCGGGGATCGTCGACAGCGTGCCGGCCAATCTTGGCCAGGCGGTGAAGCAGGGCGAGCTGCTGGCGGTGATCAGCAGCCCGCAGTTGTCCGACCAGCGCAGCGAATTCGCCGCCGCCCAGCGCCGCCTGAGCCTGGCGCAGAGCACCTACAAGCGCGAGCAGCAGCTGTGGAAGGAGGGCATTTCCGCCGAGCAGGAATTCCTGCTCGCCCGCCAGGGTTTGCAGGAAGCCGAGATCGCGCTGAACAACGCGCGGGCGAAGATCGCCGCGCTCGGCGGCAATCCCAGCCTGCAGGGCGGCAACCGCTACGAGCTGCGCGCGCCGTTCGCCGGGGTGCTGGTGGAAAAGCACCTGACCCAGGGCGAGCCGGTGGACGGCACCGCCAACGTCTTCACCCTGTCCGACCTGTCCTCGGTCTGGGCCACCTTCAACGTGCCCGCGCAACTGCTCGGCCAGGTCCGCGTCGGCAGCAAGGTCAAGGTGCTCGCCCAGGCGCTGGATAGCGAGGTGGAGGGCACCGTGTCCTACATCGGCGACCTGCTCGGCGAGCAGACCCGCGCGGCCACCGCCCGGGTCACCCTGAGCAACCCCGAGAGCACCTGGCGCCCGGGCCTGTTCGTTTCCGTGCAGGTGGCCGAGGCGACCCGCAAGGAAGTCCTGACGGTCGCCGACGGCGCGGTGCAGAACGTCGACGGCGAGGACGTGGTGTTCGTCCGCGTGGCCGATGGCTTCGTGGTCCAGCCGGTCAAGCTGGGCATCAGCGACGGCCAGCGCGTCGAGGTCCTCGAGGGCCTGCGCGCCGGCAGCCAGGTCGCCGCCAGCGGCAGCTTCATCCTCAAATCCGAACTGGGCAAGGGCTCGGCGGAACACGGTCACTGAGTCCCGCTCCAGGAGTCTTCGCATGTTCGAACGCATCATCCAATTCGCCATCGAGCAACGCTGGCTGGTCCTGCTGGCGGTGCTGGGGATGGCCGGGGTCGGTATCGGCAGCTACCAGAAGCTGTCCATCGACGCGGTCCCGGACATCACCAACGTCCAGGTGCAGATCAATACCGCCGCCCCCGGCTACTCGCCGCTGGAAGTGGAGCAGCGGATCACCTACCCGGTGGAGACCGTCATGGCCGGCCTGCCGGGTTTGCAGGAAACCCGTTCGCTGTCGCGGCCGGGGATTTCCCAGGTGACGGTGATCTTCGAGGAGGGCACCGATATCTACTTCGCCCGCCAGCAGGTCAACGAACGCCTGAGCACGGCGCGCGAGCAACTGCCGGAAGACATCTCGCCGACCCTCGGGCCGATCTCCACCGGTCTCGGCGAGATCTACCTGTGGACGGTTGAGGCCGAGGAGGGCGCGACCAAGGAGGACGGCAGCGCCTACACGCCCACCGACCTGCGCACCATCCAGGACTGGATCATCCGTCCGCAGTTGCGCAACGTGAAGGGCGTGGCCGAGATCAACACCATCGGCGGCTACGCCAAGCAATTCCTCATCGCCCCGGATCCGAAGAAGCTCGCGGCCTACAAGCTGACCCTCGGCGACCTGCAGAACGCCGTGCTGCGCAACAACGAGAACGTCGGCGCCGGCTACATCGAGCGGCGCGGCGAGCAGTTGCTGATCCGCGCGCCGGGCCAGGTCAAGGACATGGACGATATCCGCGGGATCATCGTTTCCAACGTCGACGGCGTGCCGATCCGTATCCGCGACGTCGCCGAGGTCGGCCTGGGCAAGGAGCTGCGCACCGGCGCGGCCACCGAGAACGGCCGCGAAGTGGTGCTCGGCACGGTGTTCATGCTGATCGGCGAGAACAGCCGGGAAGTGGCCCAGGCGGTCGGCCAGCGCCTGGAGGAGATCAACCGGACCCTGCCCAAGGGGGTCAAGGCGATCACCGTCTACGACCGCACCACCCTGGTGGACAAGGCCGTGGCCACGGTGAAGAAGAACCTGGTGGAAGGCGCGGCGCTGGTGATCGCGGTGCTCTTCCTGTTCCTCGGCAACATCCGCGCGGCGTTGATCACCGCCACCATCATCCCGCTGTCGATGCTGTTCACCTTCACCGGGATGGTCGGCAACAGGGTCAGTGCCAACCTGATGAGCCTCGGCGCGCTGGACTTCGGCATCATCGTCGACGGCGCCGTGGTGATCGTCGAGAACGCCATCCGCCGCCTGGCCCACGCCCAGGCCCACCACGGCCGCCAGCTGACCCGCGCGGAACGTTTCCACGAGGTCTTCGCCGCGTCCAGGGAGGCGCGCCGGGCGCTGATCTTCGGCCAGATCATCATCATGGTGGTGTACCTGCCGATCTTCGCCCTCACCGGGGTCGAGGGGAAGATGTTCCACCCGATGGCGTTCACCGTGGTCACCGCGCTGCTTGGCGCGATGATCCTCTCGGTGACCTTCGTCCCGGCGGCGATCGCGCTGTTCATCACCGGCAAGGTCAAGGAGGAGGAGAACTTCGTCATGCGCCGCGCGCGTCTGGCCTACGAACCGGCGCTGCGCTGGGTGCTCGGGCACCGCGCGCTGGTGGTCGGCGGCGCCCTCGGCGCGATCCTGCTCACCGGGCTGGTGGCCTCGCGGATGGGCAGCGAGTTCATTCCCAGCCTCAGCGAGGGCGACTTCGCCATGCAGGGCCTGCGGGTGCCGGGCACCAGCCTGACCCAGTCGGTCGAGATGCAGCAGACCCTGGAGAGGAAGCTGATGGGCAAGTTCCCGGAGATCGAGCGGGTCTTCGCCCGCACCGGGACCGCCGAGATCGCCTCCGACCTGATGCCGCCGAACGCCTCCGACAGCTACGTGATGCTCAAGCCGCAGAGCCAGTGGCCGGACCCGAAGAAGTCGCGGGAGGCGCTGCTGGAAGAATTGCAGGCCGCGGCCCTTGAGGTGCCGGGCAGCGTCTACGAGTTCTCCCAGCCGATCCAGTTGCGCTTCAACGAACTGATCTCCGGGGTGCGCAGCGACGTCGCGGTGAAGGTCTTCGGCGACGACATGCAGGTGCTCAACGACACCGCGGAGAAGATCTCCAAGGTGCTGCAAGGCATCGACGGCGCCTCCGAGGTGAAGGTCGAGCAGACCACCGGCCTGCCGGTGCTGACGGTGGACATCGACCGCGACAAGGCGGCACGCTTCGGCCTCAATGTCGGCGACATCCAGGACACCGTGGCCACCGCCCTCGGCGGACGCAACGCCGGTACCTTGTTCGAGGGCGACCGCCGCTTCGACATCGTCATCCGCCTGCCGGAAACCCTGCGCGCCGACCTGCCGGCACTGTCCAACCTGCTGATCCCGCTGCCGCCGAACAACCTGGCGCGGATCGACTTCATCCCGCTGTCGGACGTGGCGCGCCTCGACCTCTCGCCGGGACCGAACCAGATCAGCCGGGAGAACGGCAAGCGGCGCATCGTGGTCAGCGCCAACGTGCGCGGCCGCGACATCGGCTCGTTCGTGCTGGAAGCGCAACAGAAGCTGCAGGACGGGGTGAAGATCCCGGCCGGCTACTGGACCACCTGGGGCGGCCAGTTCGAACAGTTGCAGTCCGCCGCCAAGCGCTTGCAGGTAGTGGTGCCGGTGGCGCTGCTGCTGGTGTTCACCTTGCTCTTCGCCATGTTCAACAACGTCAAGGACGGCCTGCTGGTGTTCACCGGCATCCCCTTCGCCCTCACCGGCGGGGTGCTGGCCCTGTGGCTGCGCGGGATACCGCTGTCGATCTCGGCGGCGGTGGGTTTCATCGCCCTGTCCGGGGTGGCGGTGCTCAACGGCCTGGTGATGATCTCCTTCATCCGCAACCTGTTGCAGGAAGGACGCAGCCTCGACCAGGCGGTGTGGGAGGGCGCCATCACCCGCCTGCGTCCGGTGCTGATGACCGCCCTGGTGGCGTCCCTCGGTTTCGTGCCGATGGCCCTGGCCACCGGCACCGGCGCCGAGGTGCAGCGGCCGCTGGCGACGGTGGTGATCGGCGGCATCCTGTCCTCGACCATGCTGACCCTGCTGGTGCTGCCGGTGCTCTATCGCTGGACCCACGGGCGCGACGCCGGACCGCGCGAGGAGACGCCGGCGGCCGGCTGAAGCGGGCGCGCAAGCGGGCCGGCAGGGGAAACCCTGGCGGCCCTTTTTCGTTGGCCGTTGGACGGATTCCGTTCGATTACCGCACGCGATTGCCGGCCCGGATTGTCGCCGGCGGAGGGCTTGCGTAGTGTGGGTGGACGTTCCGCGCCCGGCGCTTGGCGCCGCGCGGCGATAACAACAACGATAGCAGCCTGAGTGTCCTGCCCATGAATGCCTCCTTGCTCAGCGAGCGCAGCCGGGTGTTCGAACGTGCCGACCCCTATGCGGTGTCCGGCTATGTCAACCGGCACGTCGGTACGCACTGCATACGCCTGCCGGCCGCCGGCAGGCCGCAAGCCAGCCTCGACCACCGCACCTTCGCCAGCCTCGACCTGTGCCGGATCAGCTACGGCGCGGCGGTACGGGTCACCTCGCCGGCGCTGGAGAGCATCTTCCACCTGCAGATCCTCCTGCGCGGCCACTGCCTGTGGCGCGGCGGCGGGCAGGAACACGCCCTGGCGCCGGGCGAGCTGTTGCTGATCAACCCGGACGATCCGGTCGACCTGACCTATTCGGCGGACTGCGAGAAATTCATCGTCAAGCTGCCCTGCGCGCTGCTCGAAGCGATCTGCGCCGAGCAGCGCTGGAGCCATCCGGCGCGCGGCGTGCGTTTCCTCGAACATCGCTATCGCCTGGACCAGCTGGAAGGCTTCGTCGGCCTGCTCGCCCTGGTCTGCCGCGAGGCCGAGTCCGGCGAGCGGCTGGCGCGGGTCGACAGCCACTTCGAGCAGATCCTCGGCAGCAAGCTGCTGACCCTGCTGAAGACCAACGTCAGCCGCGAGGACCCCGGCGATGCGCAGGTCGTCTTCGCCCGCCTCGATGCCTACATCCGCCGCCATCTGCAGAGCGAGATCGAGGTCGCGGCGCTGGCCGAGCAGGCGCACATGAGCACCCGTTCGCTGTACGCGCTGTTCGAGCGCCAGCTTGGCGAGAGCCCTCGGCAATACATTCGCCGGCTGCGCCTGGAGCGCATCCGCGCCTGCCTGGAAGACCCCGGCTGCCGGGTACGCAACCTCACCGAACTGGCCCTGGACTTCGGTTTCGCCCACCTCGGCCGCTTCGCCGAGCAATATCGCCGGCAGTTCGGCGAGCTGCCTTCGGAAACCCTGCGCCGGCGCGCCTAGCGCCGACCGCCACGGCGTGCAGGAATCGGCCAGCGATCCGCAGGCAACGGATATCCCCAGCAGCACGCGCTACCTAACCTGACCGGGCCTGAACAATAACAACGGAGGCCCCGGCCATGTCCCTGGGTAGCGATTACTTGCGTTCTCTGCTCGAGGAAGACCCCGAGCGCGGCGTCTACCGCTGCAAGCGGGAGATGTTCACCGATCCACGCCTGTTCGAACTGGAGATGAAGCACATCTTCGAGGGCAATTGGGTCTATCTCGCCCACGAAAGCCAGGTTGCCGGAGTCAACGACTACCTGACCACCCAGATCGGCCGCCAGTCGATCGTCATCGCGCGCAACCGCGACGGCCAGCTCAACGCCTTCATCAACGCCTGCAGCCACCGTGGCGCGATGCTCTGCCGGCACAAGAGCGGCAATCGCAGCAGCTATACCTGTCCGTTCCACGGCTGGACCTTCAACAACTCCGGCAAGCTGCTCAAGGTCAAGGACCCGGCCGAGGCCGGCTACCCGCAGGGCTTCAACTGCGAGGGCTCGCACGACCTGACCCGGGTGGCGCGCTTCGAGTCCTACCGTGGCTTCCTGTTCGGCAGCCTCAACCCCGATGTCAGGCCGCTGGCCGAGCACCTGGGCGAGTCGGCGAAGATCATCGACATGATCGTCGACCAGTCGCCGGAAGGCCTCGAGGTGCTGCGCGGCTCTTCCAGCTATGTCTACGAAGGCAACTGGAAGCTCACCGCCGAGAACGGCGCCGACGGCTACCACGTCAGCTCGGTGCACTGGAACTACGCGGCGACCCAGAGCCAGCGCCAGCAGCGCGACGCCGCGGACCCGCTGCGGACCATGAGCGCCGCCGGCTGGGCCCGGCAGGGCGGCGGCTTCTACTCGTTCGAGCATGGCCACATGCTGCTCTGGAGTCGCTGGGCCAACCCCGAGGACCGGCCGGCCTTCGAGCGCCGCGCCGAGCTTGCCCGCGACTTCGGCGAGGCCCGCGCCGACTGGATGATCGAGAACTCGCGCAACCTCTGCCTGTACCCCAACGTGTACCTGATGGACCAGTTCAGCTCGCAGATCCGCATCGCCCGGCCGCTGTCGGTGGACCGCACGGAAATCACCATCTACTGCATCGCGCCGAAAGGCGAGAGCGCCGAGGCGCGCGCCCGGCGCATCCGCCAGTACGAGGACTTCTTCAACGTCAGCGGCATGGCCACCCCGGACGACCTGGAGGAGTTCCGTTCCTGCCAGCAGGGCTACCAGGGCAGCGTGGTCGGCTGGAACGACCTGTCGCGCGGCGCCGAACACTGGATAGAGGGCGCCGACGCGGCGGCCGCGGCCATCGACCTGCGGCCGCGCCTGAGCGGCGTGCGCACCGAGGACGAAGGGCTGTTCGTATTGCAGCATCGCTACTGGCAGGAGGCGCTGCTCGCCGCCCTGGAACGCGAACGGACGCAGCGCGTGGCGCTGCGGGAGGTGGCGTCATGAGCCTGGGCTACGACGCCCTGCGCGATTTCCTCTACCGCGAGGCGCGCTATCTCGACGACAAGGATTGGGACGCCTGGCTGGCGTTGTACGCCGCGGACGCCAGTTTCTGGATGCCGTCCTGGGACGACCGCGACCAGCTCACCGAGGACCCGCAGCGGGAAATCTCGCTGATCTGGTACGGCAACCGCGGCGGCCTGGAGGACCGGGTATTCCGCATCCGCACCGAGCGCTCCAGCGCGACCCTGCCGGACACCCGCACCTCGCACAACCTGAGCAACATCGAACTGCTCGGCGAGGACGACGGCATCTGCCGCGTGCGCTGCAACTGGCACACCCTGAGCTATCGCTACAAGACCGTGGACAGCTACTTCGGCACCACCTTCTACGACCTCGACGTACGCGGCGAGAGTCCGCTGATCAAGGCCAAGAAAGTGATCCTGAAGAACGACTACGTTCGCCAGCTGATCGACGTCTACCACGTCTGACGCCCGCGCCGGCGGGCTGTCGAGGGACATGCCATGAACCATCGGATCGCACTCAACTTCGAAGACGGGGTGACCCGCTTCATCCATGCCGCGCCCGGCGAGACCGTGGCCGACGCGGCCTACCGCCAGGGCATCAACATCCCCCTGGACTGCCGCGACGGCGCCTGCGGCACCTGCAAGTGCCTGGCCGAGGCCGGGCGCTATGCGCTGGGCCAGGACTACATCGACGATGCCCTCAGCGCCGAGGAAGCCGCCCGCGGCTACGTGCTGACCTGCCAGATGCGCGCCGAAAGCGACTGCGTGCTGCGCGTGCCGGCGTCCTCGACCCTGTGCAGGACCGGCCAGGCGCGCTACGAGGCGCGCATCAGCGAAGTCCGGCAACTCTCGCCGAGCACCATCGGCCTGTCGCTGCGCGGCGAGGCGCTGGCCAGCCTGGCGTTCCTGCCCGGGCAGTACGTCAACCTCCAGGTACCCGGCAGCGAGCAGCGCCGCGCCTACTCCTTCAGCTCGCTGGCGAAGGACGGCGAGGTCAGCTTCCTGATCCGCAACGTCCCCGGCGGGCTGATGAGCGGCTTCCTCAGTGGCACGGCCAGGGCCGGCGACAGCCTGGCGATGGACGGCCCGCTGGGCAGTTTCTACCTGCGCGAGATTCACCGGCCACTGCTGATGCTGGCCGGCGGCACCGGCCTGGCGCCGTTCACCGCGATGCTCGAACGGATCGCCGAACAGGGCAGCGCGCACCCGCTGCACCTGGTCTACGGGGTGACCCACGACGTCGACCTGGTCGGTCTCGAGCGCCTGGAGGCGTTCGCCGAACGGATTCCCGGCTTCACCTGGAGCGCGTGCGTGGCCAGCGCCGACAGCGACTATCCGCGCAAGGGCTACGTGACCGAGCACATCGCCGCGCAGCACCTGCACGAGGGCGACGTCGACATCTACCTGTGCGGGCCGCCGCCGATGGTCGAGGCGGTCGAGCGCTACCTGCGCGAGCAGGGCGTGCGCCCGGCGAATTTCTACTACGAAAAGTTCGCTGCCAGCGCGGCCTGAACCCGAGCAGCCAAGGAGATTCCCATGAACGACAGATTCCCCGACAAGGTCGCCCTGGTCAGCGGCGCCGCCCAGGGCATCGGCCTGGGCGTGGCCCGGCGCCTGCTGGAGGAAGGCGCGCGGGTGGTGGCGGTGGACCGCTCCGAGCTGGTCCACGAACTGGCCGGCGACGCCTGCCTGTGCCTGACCGCCGACCTGGAGCGCTACGCCGAATGCCAGCGGGTACTGGAGCGGACCCTGGAGCGTTTCGGCCGGCTGGACATCCTGGTCAACAACGTCGGCGGCACCCTCTGGGCGAAGCCCTACCAACACTACGCCGAGGACGAGATCGAGGCCGAGCTGCGGCGTTCGCTGCTGCCCACCTTGTGGTGTTGCCGAGCGGCGCTGCCGGCGATGCTGGGGCAGGGCAGCGGGGCGATCGTCAACGTCTCGTCGGTTGCCACCCGCGGGATCAACCGGGTGCCCTATGGCGCCGCCAAGGGCGGGGTGAACGCGCTGACCGCCTGCCTGGCGTTCGAGACCGCCGACCAGGGCATCCGCGTCAACGCGGTGGCGCCGGGCGGCACCGACGCGCCGCCGCGAAGGATTCCGCGCAACGCCGCGGCGCAGAGCGAGGAGGAGCGGCGCTGGTATCGACAGATCGTCGAGCAGACCCTCGACAGCAGCCTGATGAAGCGCTACGGCAGCATCGACGAGCAGGTCGCGGCGATCCTCTTCCTCGCCTCCGACGAGGCGTCCTACATTACCGGCGTGACCCTGCCGGTAGCTGGCGGCGACCTCGGCTGAGCGCTTCAGTCGCCGCTTTCGGTGAACTTCTCCAGGTACAGCCGCAGATGCTCCAGGGAGCGCTCGCGCAGCCACTGGCGGACCGCCTCGACCATCGGCGGCGGCCCGCACAGGTAGAGGTCGAAAGCTTCGTCGCGCAAGCGGGCGGCGTCGAAATGCTCGTGCAGGTAGCCGCGCCGGCCATCCCAGTCGGCGTCCGCCTCGCTGAGCACCGGGACGAAGCGGAAGCCGGGAAGCCGCTCGGCGTAGCCGGCGATCCGTTGCAATTCGCAGAGATCGGCGGCGCGGCGTACCCCGTAGTAGAGATGCACCGGCCGCTCGCAACCGCGCTCGGCCAGTTCGTCGAGCATGCCGAGGAACGCCGACAGGCCGGTGCCGCCGGCCACCAGCAGCAACGGGCGCTCCACCTGGCGCAGGTAGAAGGTGCCCAGCGGCGCCTCGAAGCGGATCTCGTCGCCGACCCTGCACCCTTGGCGCAGGTAGTCGCTCATGGCGCCGCCCGGGAGCAGGCGGATAAGGAACTGCAGGTGGTTCTGCGGATTCGGCCGGTTGGCGAAGGAGTAGGCGCGCCGGCAGTCGCTGCCGGGTACTTGCAGGCGCGCGTACTGGCCGGGCAGGAAGTCCAGCTGGCGGCCCGCGGCGCCGGCGTCGAGGCGGAGCAGCGCGGTGTCCTCGGAGAGCAGGCGCAGTTCGCGCACCACGCCGCTGTGCGCCTGGGCCGCGGCGGCATGGCAGAGGGTCGAGGCGAAGTCGAAGTAGAAGGCCGCGTCGGAGCGCACCCGGGTCTGGCAGGCGAGCACCTTGCGCTGCTCCAGGTCGGCGGCGGAGAGGGTGTCCTCGTCGGCGTAGTCCAGGCTGTAGCTGCCCGCCTCGCAGCGGCCCATGCAGGTGCCGCAGACCCCTTCGCGGCAGTCCAGCGGCAGGTTGATGCCGTGGCGCAGGGCGGCGTCGAGGAGCAGGTCGTCGTGGCCGACGGGCAGGAACAGGGTCTTGCCGTCGGCGAAGCTGAGGGCGACTTTGTGATTCATCGTGACGGGTCCCGCCGTTCAGAGGTGGTAGAAGTCGAGGACCGAGTCGATCCGGTCGTTGAGCAGGACGATGTGCTTGCGCGCGATCAGCCAGGCCTCTCCATGGGGTTTCAGGCGGTAGGTGGCATGGCCGAAGAAGCTGCCGGTCTGGTCCAGGCGCTGGAACAGGGTCTGCCAGTTGACCCGCACTCGCAGCAGGCCTTCGCCTTCCTCGGCGATGCGCACGTTGCCGATCTGGTGCAGGGTGCGCGGCATCGGCACGGTGGACGCGGCCTTGCCGGTGCGGATACGGAACACCCGGTCTTCCAGGCCGGCACGGCTGGGGTAGTAGATCAGCGACATCTCGCGCTTCGGATCGCGGGTGTAGCGCTGCTCGGACTCCCACTGCGGCAGGTGGAACTCGCACTGTTCGTCGAACTGCGCGAGGTAGCCGTCCCAGTCCTGGGCATCGCAGAGTTCGGCGTGGCGGTAGAGGAACTGTTCGACGCGGTACTGCAGTCCGGCGTTCATGGGGTCACCTCCTTCGCGCGCAGGGCCAGGCGCTCCAGGCCGTCGAGGAGGAAGCGCCGCCAATGCGCGTGCTGGTTGACGTAGAGGCCTTCGTGGGTGATCTCGGTGCCGGTCAGCAGCGGCGCGATACCCAGCGCCTGGCTGTTCGGCGTCGCGCCTTCGAGCCACTTGCCGTGGCCGCGGGAGATGTCGCTCCAGCGCTCCAGGCGGGCCTGGAAGCCACGCTGGGCTTCGCGGAACTCCACCAGGTCGTCGGGCGTGCCCATCCCGGAGACGTTGAAGAAGTCCTCGAACTGGCGGATCCGGTTCTCCCGGTCGGCGTCCGACTCGCCCTTGACGCCGATGCACTGGCTGACGATCTCGGTACGGTTCCAGGCCAGCGGGCGGACGATGCGCAGCTGCGAGCTGATCTGGTCGATGACGAACAGGCTGGGGTAGAGATTGAGGTTGCGCAGGCGATGCATCATCCACTCGGCGCGGGCCTGGCCGTATTCCGCCACCAGCCGCGGCATCACGCTGGCGTAGCCGGGGCGTACGGCGGGGTTGGGCATCTCGCTGAAGAGCACGCTGTGGCCGTTGGCGAAGGAGAACCAGCCGTCGTCGGTGGCCGCGTCGCCGGCGCCGAGCTTGCTGTAGTCGAGGGTGGCGGCCACGCCGCCGCGCTCGGCCTCGACCTGCTGGCGGTGCTGCACGGTGGCTACGTAGTTGTAGTGCACTGTGCTGACGTGATAGCCGTCCAGGCCATTCTCGTTCTGCAGCTTCCAGTTGCCTTCGTAGGTGTAGGTGGAGGTGCCGGGCAACACTTCCAGCTCGCCGCTGGGAGACTGCGCCACCAGCATGTCGAGGAACACCCGGGCGTCGCCGAGGAAGTCCACCAGGTCGTCCTCGCCGGCGACGTCCAGGCTGACGAAGACGAAGCCCCTGTAGCTCTGGATGCGCGCTTTCTTCAGGCCGCGGGTGGCCTTGTCGAAGCCTTCCGGGTATTCGCCCGGCGCCTTGACCTTCACCAGCCGGCCGTCGTTCTTGTAGCACCAGGCATGGAACGGACAGGTGAAGGTCGACTGGTTGCCCTTGCCGACCCGCACCAGGGTCGCGCCGCGATGCTGGCAGGCGTTGACCAGCGCGTGCAACTGGCCGTTGCCGTCGCGGGTGACGATCAGCGGCTGGCGTCCGGCGCGCAGGGTGACGAAGTCGTGGGGCCTGGCCAGTTCGCTCTCGTGGCAGGCGTAGATCCAGTTCTTCTCGAAGATCAGCTCCATCTCCAGGTCGAACAGCTCCGGTTCGGTGAACATGTCCCGGGCGATGCGGAAGATGCCTTCCTCGGGACGGAAGTCGAGACAGCCGCCGACATAGTCGCGCCACTGTTCCAGGCTTCTGCGGGTAGCGTTCATGCGTTCTCACCCTTGTGCGTTGTCGTTATGGGTGACCCATTCAACGGCCACGAGCGGGGGCGGGCTATCCGCTTAGTCGACGATGCGCATCCCGAAAATGTGCGGCCGCCGAGGAGCGGCCGAGGGCCTCGCGGAGGGCTCGTTCCGGGTTCGAGCGGCGCTTGCGGCGGACGCTTTGTCCGGAAAGTCGGCGAACGCTATCCGGATAGTGGAGGATGCGGGGAGTCGGCCTTGCGCCGGCACATGCCTTGCATTTTGCTGAAAACAGAGCGCCAGCAGAGCGCACCCCCAGCCTTGCCGTGTCGAGTGCCGAACCATGATGAGGAGCCATCCCGTCGCCGATCGTGGCGATCTCCATGCCGACCACCTGGACCTGGCCGCCGCCCGTTCCTGGATGTCGAAGGTCTGCGGGCCGCACCGGCTCGAAGCGGCGAGCCCGGGACTGGTGCAGTTCGAGCACCACGGCAACGTGCTGAAGTCGATGTGCACCACCCTTGGCTACATCGGCTACGGTACCGACGTCACCATCACCGTCGAGGATGCCGCGGCGTTCAACGCCTACAGCCTGAGCCTGCCGCTCAGCGGCGAGCAGGAGCTGTGCCGGGGCGGGCTGCGCCTGCTCTCCGACGTCCGCCGCGGGGTGATCATCGCGCCCAACGAGCGCCAGGAGCTGAGCATCGCCGGGGACTGCCGCAAGTTGCAGGTGGTGATCGGCCGCACGGCGATGCGCAAGGTCCTGGAGGAGATGTTGCAGCGGCCGATCGATACGCCCTTGCGCTTCGATCCGGAAATGGATGCCCTGGACGGCGCCTCCGCGTCCTGGTGGCGCACCGTGCGGCACATCAGCGAGGAGATGGCGCGCAGCGAACTCTACGCCCAGGCGTTTTTCAGCAGCGACCTGGAGCGCGCGCTGATCAAGGGACTGATCCTGGCCCAGCCGAACAACTACAGCGAGGCCCTGCAGCAGGGCCTTGGCGGGCGCCCGCCGCACTACCTGCTGCGCGCTCGCGAGTTTCTCCAGGCCAACGCCCGCGAGACCCTGAGCCTGGAGGACGTGGAACGCGCCGCCGGGGTCTCGCGGTTCAAGCTGTTCGAGGGCTTCCGTCGCTACTTCGGGGTATCGCCGATGAGCTACCTGAAGCACTACCGGCTCGCCGCGGTGCGCGAGGAGATCCTCGCCAGCGGCGGCGCCCGCAGCATCTCGACGATCGCCCTGGGCTGGGGCTTCAGCCACCTCGGACGCTTCTCCGTGGACTACCGCAAGCGCTTCGAGGAAACCCCGAGCATGACCCAGCGCCGCGCCGCGCGGCGCTCCTGAGAGGGCACTCAGGCGTCCTCGCGGCCGATCAGCGCCAGGCAGCGCCGCAGGTGCGGGGAGCCGTCGCCCTGGCGCCGGCTGACGATGATCGGCGAGGTCAGGGAGGCGTCGGCCAGGGCCTGGTAGGCGACGTCGTCGCGGTGCTGCAACTGCACCGAGGCCGGCACCAGGGTCGCGCCGAGTCCGGCGGCGACCAGGCCGATGGCGGTCTGCATCTCGTTGGCCCATTGCGTCACGCGCAGGCTCAGGCCGTGGGTGGCGAACAACGCCAGCACGTGGTCGGCGTAGCTCGGCCGCGGCTGGCCGGGGTAGAGCACGAACGGCTCGCGCGACAGGCGCTCCAGGCTCAGCGGCTGGCCGAGCAACGGGTGGCCGGCGGGCAGGGCGGCGACCAGCGGCTCTTCGCTGAGCACGCTCTGGCGGATCGCCGGGTCGTCGATGCGGATGCGTCCGAAACCGATGTCGATACGCCCGCTCTTCAGCGCCTCGACCTGTTGCAGGGTGGTCATCTCCAGCAGGCCCAGCTCCAGCTCCGGGTCGCCGCGCAGGTGGCGGATCAGCTCCGGCAGCACGCCATACAGCGCCGAGGGCACGAAGCCGATGCCGAACCACTGGCGCTGGCCCTGGCCGATCCGCCGGGTGCTGTCGCAGATGCTTTCCAGTTGGTCCAGGAGCGTCGCGCTCTGTTCGTGGAAGAAGCGCCCGGCTTCGGTCAGGCGCAGCGGCCGGCCGCGCTCCAGCAGGGCCACCCCGAGCATTTCCTCGAGTTGCTGGATCTGCCGGCTCAGCGGTGGCTGGGCGATGTGCAACTGCTCGGCGGCGCGGGTGAAGTTGAGGGTCCGGGCCAGCGCCTGGAAGTAGCGCAGGTGACGAAGCTCCATGATACCTCCAGGGTATGGTTCGAGAGGAAGATGATATTGGACCCCAGTGAAGAAGGCGATGGATGCTTGGCCGAAACGACGGCGAAACCCGCTCGGTATCGAGCGAGCCTTGAGCAGCGAACCGTCGAAAACCCGACCGCAACCCTGGTGGACCCCCGAGAATGAGCCAAGCCGTGATCCAAAGCCTCGAGTCGATCATCGTCGACCTGCCGACCATCCGCCCGCACAAGCTGGCCATGCACACCATGAACCGGCAGACCCTGGTGATCCTCCGCCTGCGTTGCAGCGACGGCATCGAGGGCCTCGGCGAAGCCACCACCATCGGTGGCCTGGCCTACGGCAGCGAGAGCCCGGAGAGCATCAAGAGCAATCTCGACGCGCATTTCGCCCCGTTGCTGCTGGGCCAGCCGGCGGACAACGTGAATGCCGCGATGCAGCGCCTGGACCGACACATCAGGGGCAACACCTTCGCCCGCTCGGCGGTCGAGACCGCCTTGCTCGACGCCCATGGCAAGCGCCTCGGCCTGGCCGTCAGCGAACTGCTCGGCGGCCGCCTGCACGACAGCCTGGAGGTGGCCTGGACCCTGGCCAGCGGCGACACCGGCCGCGACATCGAGGAAGCCGAGCGGATGCTCGACCTGCGCCGCCACCGGCATTTCAAGCTGAAGATCGGCGCCGGTGAGGTGGATGCCGACGTGGCCCACGCGATCGCCATCAAGCGCGCCCTCGGCGAGCGCGCCAGCGTGCGGGTGGACGTCAACCAGGCCTGGGACGAAGGCGTTGCCCAGCGTGCCTGCGCGACGCTCGGCGACAACGGCATCGCCCTGATCGAACAGCCCATCGCCCGCCACAACCGCGTCGGCCTGGCGCGCCTGAGCAGCCGCGGCGGCGCGCCGATCATGGCCGACGAGGCCATCGAGAGCGTCGAGGATGCCTTCCATCTGGCTCGCGAGGGCGCCGCCCCGGTGTTCGCCCTGAAGATCGCCAAGAACGGCGGACCGCGCGCGGTGCTGCGTAGCGCGGCGATCGCCGAGGCGGCCGGGATCGGCCTGTACGGCGGGACCATGCTCGAGGGCGGCATCGGCACCCTGGCCGCCGCCCACGCCTTCGTCACCCTCGACCGCCTGGCCTGGCACAGCGAACTGTTCGGCCCGTTGCTGCTGACCGAGGACATCCTCCTCGAGTCGCCGCGCTACCAGGATTTCCACTTGCACGTGCCGCGTGCGCCGGGTCTCGGCCTGGCGCTCGACGAGGAGCGCCTGGCGCGCTTCCGCCGGCGCTGAAGCCGTCCCGCAGACAGAGGAGAAACGACCGATGCTGTTCCACGTGAAGATGACCGTGAAGTTGCCCGTCGACATGGACCCGCAACAGGCCGAGCGGCTCAAGGCCGAGGAGAAGGAAATGGCCCAGCGCCTCCAGCGCGAGGGCAGCTGGCGGCACCTCTGGCGGATCGCCGGGCACTACGCCAACTACAGCCTGTTCGACCTGCCCAGCGTCGAGGCACTGCACGACACCCTGACCCGGCTGCCGCTGTTTCCCTACATGGACATCGAGATCGACGGGCTTTGCCGGCATCCCTCGTCGATCCATGCCGACGACCGCTGAGATTCCCTTCCCACGCCCGACAACAACAAGCAGAGGCAAACGCCATGACCGTGAAGATTTCCCAGACTGCCGATGTCCAGCGCTTCTTCGAAGAGGCCAGCGGCCAACTCAACGAACGCGGCGATCCGCGCACCAAGGCCCTGGTGCGGCGCATCCTCGACGACACGGCGAAGCTGATCGAAGAGATGCAGGTCACGCCCGACGAATTCTGGAAAGCGGTGGACTACCTGAACCGCCTGGGCAGCCGCCAGGAAGCCGGCCTGCTGGCCGCCGGGCTGGGCCTGGAGCATTACCTGGACCTGCTGCTCGACGCCCAGGACGCCGAGGCCGGCCTCACCGGCGGCACGCCGCGCACCATCGAAGGGCCGCTGTACGTCGCCGGCGCGCCGCTGAGCGATGGCGAGGCACGGATGGACGACGGCCGCGACGCCGGCACCGTGATGTTCCTCCAGGGCCGCGTCAGCGGTCCCGACGGCCAGCCGCTGGCCGGGGCCATCGTCGATGTCTGGCATGCCAATACCCAAGGCACCTATTCCTACTTCGACAGCAGCCAGTCCGAATACAACCTGCGCCGGCGCATCCGTACCGACGCCGACGGCCGCTACCGTGCGCGCAGCATCGTGCCGTCCGGCTACGGTTGCCCGAGCGACGGCCCGACCCAGGAACTGCTCGACCGCCTCGGCCGCCACGGCCAGCGGCCGGCGCACATTCACTTCTTCGTCTCGGCGCCCGGCCATCGCCACCTGACCACCCAGATCAACCTGGCGGGCGACCGCTACCTGTGGGACGACTTCGCCTACGCCACCCGCGATGGGCTGATCGGCGACCTGCGCTTCAACGACGACCCCGCCGCGGCCCGCGACCGCGGCGTGGAGGGCGGACGCTTCGCCGAACTGGATTTCGACTTCCAGCTCCAGGCCAGCCCGGCACCCGCCGCCGAGCGCCGCAGCCAGCGGCCGCGGGCATTGCAGGGGTAAGGCGGGGAGCGGGGAGGGCGGCTGGTCGCTGGCGACCATGCCGCCTTCTTCCGCCAGGCGCGACGGCGGATAAAAAAAGGCGCCATGACTGGCGCCTCAGGACTTGTCCAAAGGAGCAACCCAAAAAGGACAAGTGTATTGCTCGGTGAAAGGCTGCTCAGCCGTTGCCGTTCTTGCGCTCGGCGCATTTGCTGCGGTCGGTCTTCTGCGCTTGCGCTTCCAGTTGTTGCTTCTGCAGGCGCTTTTCGCGCAGTTCTTTCTGCGCGGCGCGGAATTCGGCGTTGTACTGCCAGGAGCGTTCGCTGCCGTCCTGGGCCTGGGCAGTAGCGGCGCCGGTCGCCAGCAGGGCGGCCAGCAGCATCGGGATGATCTTCATGGCAAACCTCTCGGGTTGGCTCGTCGCCGGGGCGAGGTATTCGTCCCGTTTGAGCAAAGAGTAAGAGCGGACGGATTACCCGAGGGTGAGTGGAAAATTACGTTTCCGATAACTTCGGCGATGCTCCGTTGCATGGCGGAGGAGTCTGCGCGAAGCGCATTAAGTGCGAGTTAAGATTGCGGAAAAGTAATCCCCGCCTCATGTCTGCGTCATTTCCCCGGTTCCAGAATCAGCCCCACGGTCAATGCCGGTTGCGGCAGGACTGCGCGGGGGCGCGATCGACCAGAAGTTCACGCACAGCCAGCGCCGCAAGGCATGGCCGCAGAAGAAAAACAGACATGAACCGATCTGGAGCAATCGCCATGCAAGGGGATGGAAAGAAACGACTGTGGACGCTTCCACTGCTGCTGGGCGCCGGACTGATGGCCTCGGCCGTCGCCGAGGAGAACGCCGAGCGGAGCAAGGAAGGTTTCATCGAGGGCAGCGAGGTCAACCTGCTGCTGCGCAACTTCTACTTCAACCGCGACTTCCGCAAGGGCCAATCGAGCCCGGCGGGCGGCGGCTACACCGAGGAGTGGGTGCAGGGCTTCATGGCCAACTTTTCCTCGGGCTTCACCCAGGGCACGCTGGGCGTCGGCATCGACGCCTTCGCCCAGCTCGGCGTGCGCCTGGACAGCGGCGGCGGGCGTTCCGGCGCCGGCGGTAGCGTCGACCTGCTGCCCTATGACGACCAGGGGCGGCCGCAGGACGACTATTCGCGAGCCGGCGGCGCGGTCAAGCTGCGCTGGTACGGCACCGTGCTGCGGGTCGGCGACGTGTTCCCGGAAACCCCGGTGATCCAGTACGGCAACAGCCGGCTGTTCCCCTCCAGCTTCCGTGGCTTCACCCTGGTCAACGACAGCCTGGCGAAGGGCCTGACCCTGCAGGCCGGCAAGCTGAACTCGATGACCCAGCCGAACAGCACCAGCGGCAGCGACGACTTCTACAGCTTCTACACCGGCCGGCGCATCGACTCGCCGTGGGTCGCCTACGCCGGCGGCGACTACCAGGCCACCGAGCACTGGAGCGTCAGCCTCTACGGCAGCCGCCAGAAGGACGCCTGGGACCAGTACTACGCCGGCACCAGCTTCAACTATCCGCTGGACGACAAGCTGTCCCTGCTCGGCGGCGCCAACTACTACAAGGTCAAGGACCAGGGCAGGCAGGTGATGGGCGAACTCGACAACGACATCTGGAGCGTGCGCGGCGGCTTCGCCTACGGTCCGCACCAGGTGCTGCTGTCGTACCAGCGCAACAACGGCGACGACGACTTCGACTACCTGCGCCAGACCGACTCCATCTACCTGGACAACTCGATCCAGTACAGCGACTTCAACTCGCCCAAGGAACGCTCGCTGATGCTCCGCTACGACCTCGACATGGCCGCCTTCGGCGTGCCGGGGCTGAGCTTCATGACCCGCTATGGCAAGGGCTGGGACGCCGATTATTCGAATGCCAACAGCGTCTACATGCGCACCGACGCCAACGGCAACCCGCTGACCAACCAGGGCCGCTGGGAACGCGACGTGGAGGTCAAGTACGTGGTGCAGGGTGGCGCGGCCAAGGACCTGGCGTTCCGCGTGCGCCAGGCCACCGTGCGCTCCGATAGCTTCGAGTCGGACCTCGACGAAGTCCGCCTGATCGTCGAATACCCGCTGCAAGTCCTCTGAAGGCGCGCCGCCGCCCCGTCCGGGGCGGCGCTCTGCGACAGCCCGTTGCTGGCGGCTGCGCGGCGGCGCTGCTACTTTCCTCTGGGTAGGCGGGCCGAAGGGCGGTTCCTGGCCGGGCATGGCTTCGACCTGCCGGTGGGCGCCGCGACCCGAACCTCGGCCACGCCATTCCACCCATGCCGCCCGGGCACCGGCGTGCCCGTGGCAGCCCAGGCTACGGGCGCCGCGTAGCCAGCCAAGCGGGAGTCGACATGGCCTCGTGGACCTTGGTGGACGCCAGTGCGATCGCTGTCCGCCATCCCTACACCTTCTACAAACCGGACGCGGAGACCATCGACCGGGTCGCCGCCGGGGAAAGCGTCAAGCTGATCTTCGCCTTCGATACCGACAACCCCGATGCGCCGCGCGCCGAGCGGCTCTGGGTGACGGTCGAGGGCATCGAGGCGGATGGCGCCTTCAGCGGCCGCCTGGACAACTATCCGCAATACATCCGCGACCTGTCGCTGGGCGAGCGCATCGTCTTCGAGGCGCGGCACATCATCAACACCGAGCACGACCCGCGGGAAACGCCGATCTCGCGCTATGCCCGGCGCTGCTTCGTGACGCGCCGGGTGATAGACGAGGGGAAGGCGGTCGGCTACCTCTACCGCGAGGCGCCGGAAGAGGAAAACGACAGCGGCTGGCGGCTGATGGCCGGCGACGAGTCGGACGACTACATGAATACCGCCGGGACCACCGCCTACGTCAGCCTGGGCTCGGTGCTGAACGCCGACGACAGCATCCTGCCGCTGCTCGACGCGCCGCCGGGACGGGCGTTCGAGCGGCTGGCCGACGGTTCCTTCATCGAGGTGCAGGGACCGGAGGGTTGAGCCTCAGCCTGGCAGCTCGGCGAGGAAGCGCTCCAGGCGCTCGGCCAGGGCCAGGTAGTCGTCGGGACTGCGGTTGCTGCCCATCTTTCCCGACCTGACCCGCCTGGCGTCGCTGCGCTCGCGCTCGGCGCGGCTGGCGAGGGCCAGACGCAGGGCGCTGGCCCTCGCCGGCGACTCCTCCAGCAGCGGTCGCGCCATGATCCGCGCGGCGTCGGCGTCGCCGTATTGCAGGGCGAGGAGCACCGTATTCGGGTCGGAGATCGCGCCGAGCCGCAACAGGCGTTCGGCCAGGACCGCATCGAGGTGCGCGGCGCCAATCTGCAGGCTGTCCTGGTGCACCGCGACGCCCTGGTCGAGCAGCCATCTGGCGGCCTCCAGGCGCCCGCGGGCGAGGCAGGCCTCCAGCACGCCGCCGCGTCCGCGCAAGGTTTCGGCGAAGTCGCAGCCGGCATCGCGCAGGCGTTGCAGCAGGTCGATGTCGCCGTCTTGCGCAGCTTCGGCCAGGGCCAGTTGACGCAGCCTTGGCTCGGCGGCCAGGCTGCCGTCGGCGAGGGCCGGCCGCCAGTCGAGGATGCGCTGGCGCAGCAGGACTTCCAGGCGGCCCTTCAGCGCCTTGCCGGGCTCCCCAGCGGCCTCCAGGGCGTCCAGCGCTTCCAGTAGCTCGTCGGCCACGCCGCAGGCGTTCTCGGCATCGAACGGATCCTGTTCGAAGGACAGCAGGCGGAACAGCCCGCCGACGTCGTCGGCCAGGCGCGTCACCGAATCCTGGTGCAGGCGTCCGGCCCAGGCCGGCGGCAGGCCGTGGCTCCAGGCGATTACCGCGCCATGCTCGGGGCCGGGTTCGACGCAGACGTAGAGCCGCTCCAGGTACTCGAAGCCACCGAACGGCAGGTAGGCCAGCTTGCCGTTCCAGTCGCGGCCTTCTTCTGCCGCGGCTTCCGCCGCCAGCTCGCGCTCGTGTTCGATCCAGCCCCAGAGGTCGTGGTAGCCGTCGCTGTCCGGATAGAACAGTTCGCTGAAAGAGAACGGGTGGCGGTGGCCGTCGTAGTCGACTTCCAGGTCATAGCCGAGGCGCCCGCCGAAACAGGTGCGCCAGAGGCGCAGCAGGTCTTCTGGAATCGGTCCGGCCAGGCCTTCGGCAAGACGCTGGACGTGTTCGGCGGACACCGGCGGTTGGGCGTCGTACACCACGCAGCCGTCGAACACGGCCAGGCGATGGGCCAGCAGGAGTTGGCGTTCGGCGGGGGAGAGTTCCATTCTCTGTGGTCCTGTCGATTCGGGGCGGCCACTCTAGCACGGCGAGGGTGCGCGTTCCGCAACGCCTTGGCTATCATGCGCGGCTTTCCATCCGCCCTGGCCGGAGTCCGTCGAACCATGCACACCTTGCAGCAACTGCGCAGCGGCGAACTGGCCGGCGCCACGCGCCTGGACCTGTCCTGCGGCCTGCGCGAGTTCCCCCGGGAAATCTTCGAGCTGGCCGACTCCCTGGAGGTGCTCAACCTCAGCGGCAACGCCCTGGACAGCCTGCCGGACGACCTCGGCCGGCTGCATCGTCTCAAGGTGCTGTTCTGTTCCGCCAACGACTTCGACGAATTGCCGGCGGCGGTGGGGGACTGTCCGGCGCTGAGCATGGTCGGCTTCAAGTCCAACCGCATCGAGCGGGTGCCGGCCGCGGCCCTGCCGCCAGCGCTGCGCTGGCTGATCCTCACCGACAACCGGATTGCCACGCTGCCCGAGGAACTGGGCCGCCGGCCGTTGCAGAAGCTGATGCTGGCCGGCAACCGCCTGGAGGCCTTGCCCGAGAGCATGGCCGCTTGCGAAGGCCTGGAACTGCTGCGGATCGCCGCCAACCGTTTCCAGCGCCTGCCGGCCTGGCTGGCGACGCTGCCGCGCCTGGCCTGGCTGGCCTACGCCGGCAACCCGTTGTGCCGTCTGCCGGCGCTGGCCGACAGCGGCATCGCTGCGCTGGACTGGAGCGAGCTGAGCCTGGACGGTTTGATCGGCGAAGGAGCCTCCGGGGTCATCCATCGCGCCGGCTGGCACCAGCCGGACGGCTCGACGCGCACGGTGGCGCTGAAGCTGTTCAAGGGCGAAGTGACCAGCGATGGCACCCCCGCCAGCGAGATGGCCGCCTGCCTGGCGGCGGGGCGCCATGCGCAATTGATCGAGGTGCTCGGCCAGCTCGCCGGGCATCCGCAAGGGCGCGACGGGCTGGTGCTGGAGCTGCTCGACGACGCCTATCGCAACCTGGCGGGGCCGCCGAGCCTGGAGTCCTGTACCCGCGACGTCTATCCGCCGGGACTGCGCTTCGAGCTGGCCACGGCGCTGCGCCTGGCGGCCTCGCTCGCCGCGTTGATGGCCCATCTGCATGGACGCGGCATCAGCCATGGCGACTTCTATGCGCATAACATCCTCTGGCGCGAGGATGGCGCCTGCCTGCTGGGCGATTTCGGCGCCGCGTCCTTTCTCCCGGACGACGCCGTGCTCGCCGGCGCCCTGCGGCGCCTGGAAGTACGTGCCTTCGCCTGCCTGCTGGAAGAGTTGCTCGAGCGCAGCGAGGCGCCGCCGGGGCAGGCCTCGCTACGTGCGGCGCTGGTCGAGTTGCAGCGACGTTGCGCGCTGCCACGGGTGAGCGAGCGGCCGGACTTCGGCGAGATCCAGGCGATCTTGCGCGACCTTGCCGCTCGCAGCCAGGCGTTTCCTCAAGTTCGATGAATTTGTCCGAAATTGACCGCAGGCTGATAAATATCAACGTAGTTCTAGCGGGCTTGGAGCTAGACTGACAAGTATGTCAGGAACGCGGCCAACGAGGGTAAACATGGATTCCTACGGCGTCACTTTCGCAATCATCGTGCTGGGCATGCTCTTCATCGGCACGGGTTTCACCAAGCGCGACACGCCGTTCGGCCTGTTCCTCATGTGGGTCGGGGTGATCTGCATGCTGGCCATCATCAGCTACCGCATCTATATCGCCACCCATTACTGAAGCGCCACCCGCGCCTGCAATGGCGGGCGCGGAGGTCCGCCGCTCAGTCGCGCGTCTCGCCCATGGCCCGGGCATAGCCGGACGGGGCGAAGCGCAGGGTCACCAGCAACATCGCCACCACGCTCGCCGCGAGCAGCAGCCAGGAGGCCTGGAAGCTGCCGGTGACGTCGCGCAGCCAGCCGGTCAGGTAGGGCACGATGCCGGTGATGATGAAGCCGATGCCTTGCACGAAGGCCGCCAGGCTTCCCGCCGCACGCGGCTCGTGGAGGTGGTCGAGGGTCAGGGTCAGGCTGAGGGCGAAGCAGGCGCCCAGGCCGTAGCCGATCAACGCCACCCACAGCGCCGCGTGCTGCAGCGGCATCAGCAGCAGGCCGCAGAAGCCGCCGAGCTGGACCAGCAGCGCGGCCAGCAGCCAGGGCCGGCGGTCGAGGCGGCGGCGAATCAGCAGCGGCACGCTGAGCGCGGCGAGCACCTGGAAGATGGTCATGATCCCGACCAGCCCGCCGCTGTCCTGGGCGCTCCAGCCGAGCTGGCGGTAGTACACCGGCAACCAGGCCACCATGCTGGTGTAGCCGCCGTTGATCAGCCCGAAATACACCGCCAGCAGCCAGCCACGGCGATTGCCGAAGAAGTGCCGGACCGGCCCCTCGCCAGCGCTCGGCAGCACCTCCCTTGGCCGCGCGAACATCCACAGCAGCAGCGCCAGCAGGGCCGGTACGGCCCAGGCGCCGAGGCCGGCCTGCCAGTTGGAGAAGTGTTCGGCGATCCGCGGGCTGAGCACCGCCGCGGTTCCGCCGCCGGCCATCAGCGAGGCCGAGTAGAGGCCCATCGCCGCCGGGACCCGCCTCGGGAACCAGCGCTTGACCACGCCCGGTAGCAGCGCCTGGATGATCGCCACGCCGCTGCCGGCCAGCGCGGCGCTGGCGATCAGCGCCAGCCCGCTATCCAGTTCCAGGCGCCAGAGGCAGGCTGCGGCGATGGCCAGCAGTCCGCAGACGATGCCGCGGTGCTCGGCCAGCCAGCGCCCGAGCCAGGGCAGCAACAGCGCCACCAGGCCCATGCAGAGCACCGGCAACACCGTCAGCAGCGACGCGCCCTGGAAGCCGAGACCGGTGCCGGCGGTGATTTCCTCGAGCAGCGGGCCGATGCCGGTGAGGATCGGTCGCAGGTTGATGCCGAGGCAGAAGATCACCAGCAGGCCGACCCAACTGACCTCCGCCGCGCCGACGCCGGTGGCGGCCTGGCCGCCGGAAGGGATTCGCGCGCTCATGCCTGGCGTTGCCGCCATTGCCGGTACAGACCCTCTTCGCCGGCAGGACGCAGGGCGCGTAGCGGCAGGCTTTGCCGCTGTGGCGGGCGCGCCATCTCGGCGTAGAGCGTGGCCGTGGACAGGCCGAACGGTTCGCCGTCCTCGTTGGAATAGGCGAACCAGGCCGCCTGGATGCCGCAGAGATGCATGGCGGCCAGACACATCGGGCAGGGATGGCCGCTGGCGTAGATCACACAACCGTCCAGACGCGGGCTGCCGAGCGCCTGACTGGCCTGGCGGATCGCCTGCAGTTCGGCGTGGGCGCTGGGATCGTGGGTCTCGTGGATCTGGTTGACGCCGCGGGCCAGGACCCGCCCGTCGCGCACCAGCACGGCGCCGAACGGGCGGCCGCCGGCCTCGACGTTGGCGCGGGCGAGGGCGATGGCCTCGCGCATGAAGATTTCATCGGACATGTCTTTCTCCTTCGCTTTCATTGGGCGCCGGCGGCCAGCAGCAGCCGCTCGATCCCGCCCTGGCCGCGCTGGCGGGCGTGGGCCAGCGGGCTGACGCCGTCGGCATCGGCCAGGTTGACGTCGGCGCCGGCGTCGATCAGCAGGCGCACGATCTCCTGGTGGCGCGGACCACCGTCACTCAGCAGGATCGCCTCGAGCAGCCCGGTCCAGCCGAGCTTGTTGACATGGTTGGGATCGACCCCGGCTTGCAGCAGCGTCTTCACCACTTCCACATGGCCGCGTTCGCAGGCCGGGATCAGCGCGGTGCCGCCATAGCGGTTGGTACTCTTCAGGTCGGCGCCGTGGAGCAGGGTCAGGCGCAGGATTTCCAGGCGGCCCTCGGCGCCGGCCAGCAGATACGGGCTGTCGAGCCGGCTGTTCTGCCGGTTGACGTCGGCGCCGGCCTCGATCAACTGGCGCGCCACCGCCAGGTGGTCGTTGGCGGTGGCCAGCAGCAGCGGGGTGCTACCGTCGGCGCTGGGCGCGTCGACCTCGACCTTGCGTTCGAGCAGGCTGGCGACCTGCGCGGTATCGCCGCGACGCGCGGCTTCGAGCAATGCTCCGGCGTCGCTCGCGCCGGCGCCTCCGCTGAATGCTGCGCAGACCAGCATGGCTCCGCTCCTGCATAGATTGGCCAGGGACATGTCGATGGGCTCCGATAGGCGTTGGCGAAAAGTATGGCGTCGATGTCATGTATGCTGAAATTAAATGATGTAATGCCTTTCAGTGGGAGTGTGCATGCTCGATCTGGTCCTGCTCCGTACCTTCGTCAGCGTTGTCGACACCGGCAACTTCACCCGCGCCGGCGAACACCTGCACCTGACCCAGTCCACCGTCAGCCAGCAGGTCATCCGCCTCGAACAGAACCTCGGTTGCCGCCTGCTCGACCGCAGCCAGCGGCAGGTTTTGCCGACCGAGGAAGGCGAGCGTCTGCTTGGCTACGCGCGGCGCCTGCTGCGGCTCTCGGACGAGGCCAGCGAGGCCCTCAGCCCGGCCCATGGCGACGGCGTGCTGCGCCTCGGCGTGCCGGAAGACCTCGCCGGCGAAGTGCTGATGCCGGTGCTGACGCGCTTCACCGAAGAGCGTCCGCGACTGCGCCTGGAGGTCGAGAGCGGTCTCAGCCATCACCTGCTGCGCCTCTATCGCAGCGGCGAGCTGGACCTGCTGCTGGTCAAGCAGTGGGGGGCCGACAGCGACTGCCATGCACGCTGGGCCGAGCCGCTGGGCTGGTTCGGCAGCGCCACGCGGCCGTTCGGCGAGGGTTCGCCGGAGGAGCCGGTGCCGCTGGTGGTGTTCCCGGTCGGCGCGCTGTATCGCCAGGAGATGATCCATGCCCTGGAGAGCATCGGGCGTCGCTGGCGCATCGGCTATTCCAGCGCCAGCCTGGCCAGCCTGGTGGCCGCGGTCGGCGCCGGACTGGGGGTCAGCCTGCTGCCGCTGGGCTGCGTCGGGCCCGAGCATCGCCTGCTTGGCGCGCAGGCCGGCTTCCCGCCCATCGCTGGCCTGGAGCTGGCGCTCTACGCGCGGCCCGAGCTGGACAGCGCCGGGCGCACCCTCCGCGACCGCCTGCGCGACCTCTGCGATGCACGCCTGGAAGGGTTGCAGGGCGAGCGCTGAGCGCTGTCTCCGGGCTATGATCCGGCTCCCTCAGCGAATGGACACGGAAGCCCGCCACATGTCCCGACCCACCCTGCAAGTCGACCTGCTGGTCGAGTCCTTCAACTACAAGGCCTGGTCCGACCGCCGCACCCTCGATGCCATCGCCCGGATCGACGCCGATGCGTTCCCGGCCTCGCTGGCCTTCGCCTTGCAACAGCTCAATCACATGGCGATCGTCGAGGAACTGTTCAGGGCGCGCCTGCTGGGCGAGCCGGCGCCCCACCAACAGACCAACAGCGAGGTGGTGCCTGGCTACGACGTCCTGCGTCGCCGGCTGGAGGATTCGGCCGCCTGGTTCGCCGGCTATGTCGCCGAGCTGCCGCTGGAGCGTCGCGGCGAATGGCTGCGCTTCCGCTTCGCCGATGGCCGCGACGGCGGCATGACGCGCCAGGAGATCCTCTTCCATATCGTCAACCATGGCACCTACCATCGCGGCGCCATCGGTCATGCCCTCGACCTGGCGGGCGCGCCCCGGCCGGCGGATACCTACACCCTGTATATCCACTCCGCGCAGCCGGAGCGGCGGGAATAGCCCGCGGCAATGGCCGCCGAGCCTCTACGCCATCGCCGAGAAACGACGTGGGGCTCGACCGAGCCCCCGCGCTGCGCATAAAAAAGCCCCGCGACCAGGAGCTGCAATCGCGGGGCTGGAGTGGCCGATTTCCATCGGCCGGGGGATAGCCGGTTCAGGCGCTGGGTTGCCAGCCACCGCCGAGGGAGCGGTAGATCGCCACGATGCCGCGGTACAGCTCGACCTCGGCCTGGGCCTGGGCATCTTCGGCGGAGAGTTGCTCGCGTTCGGCGTCCAGCAGCACCAGGAAATCGGTGGTGCCTTCGCGGTAGCGGATCGCCGCCTGTTGCGCGGCGGCGCGGCTGGCTTCCGACTGGCGGACCAGCGAGACCAGGCGCTCCTGGCGCTTGCCATAGTCGCTGAAGGCATTCGCCGATTCTTCCAGGGCCAGCAACACCTGCTGTTCGTAGCTGGCCAGCGCGGCGTCGGCGTCGGCCTTGGCGCCGCGCAGGCGGGCACGCACGCTGCCGAGGTCGAAGGCGGCCCAACTGATGCTCGGGCCGACGCTCCAGGCGCGGGCGGCGCTTGAGCCGATCTGCGAGCCCCGCCCGGCGGTGAAGCCGAGGAAGCCGCTGAGGCTGACCCGCGGGAACAGGTCGGCGGTGGCCACGCCGACGTCGGCGGTGCTGGCGGCCAGGCGCCGTTCGGCGGCGCGGATGTCCGGCCGGCGGCGCAGCAGTTCGCCGGGATCGCCGATCGGCAGGGCCTTGGTGATCGCCGGCAGGTCGCGCGGCGAAAGGTCCACTGTCAACTCTTCCGGCCGTTGGCCGAGGAGGGTGGCGATACGGTGCCTGGCGCGCTCGGCTTCCGCCTGCAGTTGCGGCACGCTGGCGGCGGTGGCCGCCAGGCGCGCATCGGCGCGCAGTACGTCGAGTTCGGCACCGACCCCGGCGTCGCGCAGTTGCTCGGTGAGCTGGCGCGACTCCTTCTGGTTCTCCAGGTTGCTCAGGGCAATCTTCTCGCGCAGTTGCGCGCCGCGCAGTTGGCCGTAGGCGTCCACCAGCTCGGCGATCAGGCTGACCTGCAGTTGCTGCAGGTCGGCCTCGGCCGCTTCGCTGAGGGCGTCGCTGGACTCCAGCTGACGGCGGATGCGCCCGAACAGGTCAAGCTCCCAGGCGCTATCCAGGCCAAGGTCGTAGCGCTCGCTGTTGACCCGGTCCTCGGTCACTCCCGGTTGCTGGCCCTTGCCGATGTCGGCGCTGGCGCGGCTGGTGACCACCGGGAAGCGATCGTTGGCCACGTCGTCGCGCAGGGCGCGGGCGGCGCGCAGGCGGGCGAAGGCCACGCGCAGGTCGCGGTTGCCGCTCAGCGACTGTTCGACCAACTGGTTCAGGGTCGGATCGTCGAACTGTTTCCACCACAGGCTTTCGAAGCGGCTGCGGTCGTAGGGCTTGCTCGCCGTGGCGTCGATCTTCGCCGCCGCGGTGTCGGGGGTCCGGTAGTCCGGACCCACCGTGCAGGCGCTGAGCGCCAGCAGACTGAACAGACCCAGGGCGGACGCGAGCCCGCTCCGGATCGACTGCGCGTGAATCATGCATGCACCTCTGGCAGGCCTTTGTCGTTGGCGGCGCGGCGCGCTTCGCGGTTCTCCACGAAGCGGCGGATGAGGACGTAGAACACCGGCGTCAGCAGCAGGCCGAAGAAGGTCACCCCGATCATCCCGGAGAACACCGCCACGCCCATCGCATGGCGCATCTCGGCGCCGGCGCCGGTGGAGATCACCAGCGGCACCACGCCCATGATGAAGGCGATGGACGTCATCAGGATCGGCCGCAGGCGCAGGCGGCAGGCTTCCAGCACCGCGGCGACGCGGTCCATGCCTTCCTCCTGCTTGTCCTTGGCGAACTCGACGATCAGGATCGCGTTCTTGCACGCCAGCCCCACCAGAACGATCAGGCCGATCTGGGTAAAGATGTTGTTGTCGCTGCCGGCCAGGATCACCCCGGTGATCGCCGACAGCAGGGTCATCGGCACGATCAGGATCACCGCCAGCGGCAGGCTCCAGCTCTCGTACTGGGCGGCCAGCACGAGGAAGGCCAGCAGCACGCAGAGCGGGAAGACGAACAGCGCGGTATTGCCGGCGAGGATCTGCTGGTAGGTCAGCTCGGTCCACTCGTAGGTCATGCCGTTGGGCAGTTCCTCCTTCAGCAGCTTCTCGATCGCCGCCTGCGCCTGGCCGGAGCTGTAGCCCGCGGCCGGGGCGCCGTTGAGTTCGGCGGTGATGAAGCCGTTGTAGTGCATCACACGGTCCGGACCGGAGGTGTCGCTGACCTTGATGAAGGACGCCAGCGGGACCATCTCGCCGAGGTTGTTGCGCACCTTCAACTGGCCGATCTGCTCGGGTTCGAGGCGGAACTGCTGCTCGGCCTGGACGTTGACCTGATAGGTACGGCCGAAGCGGTTGAAGTCGTTCGCGTACAGCGAGCCGAGGTAGACCTGCAGGGTGTCGAAGATGTCGCTGATCGCCACGCCGTGGGTCTTGGCCTTCTCGCGGTCGATGTCGGCGTCGATCTGCGGCACGTTGACCTGGTAGCTGGAGAACACCGAGCTGGGTTCCAGCTCAGGCAGCGCACGGGCCTTGGTGATGATGTTCTGGGTCTGCTTGAACAGCTCCTCGTAGCCCTGGTTGCCACGGTCCTCGATCTGCAGGCGGAAGCCGCCGATGGTCCCCAGCCCCTGTACCGGCGGCGGCGGGAAGATCGCGATGTAGGCGTCCTGGATGTCGGCGTACTTGGCGTTCAGCGCGGCGGCGATGGCCCCGGCCGACTGGCTCGGGTCCTTGCGCTCGTCGAACGGCTTCAACGGGGTGAACACGATGCCGCTGTTCGGGCTGTTGGTGAAGCCGTTGATCGACAGGCCGGGGAAGGCCACCGAGTCCGCCACGCCGGGCTGCGCCAGGGCGATCTCGGACATCTGCTTGATCACCGCCTCGGTACGGTCCAGGCTGGCCGCGTCGGGCAACTGGGCGAAGGCCACCAGGTACTGCTTGTCCTGCTGCGGGACGAAACCGGTCGGCGTGCTGGAGAAGCCGAAGTAGGTCAGCACCATCAGTCCGCCGTAGACCAGCAGGGCGATCGAACTGCCGCGCAGGACCCGGTTCACCGTGCCGACGTAGCCATGGCTGGCGCGGTCGAAGAAACGGTTGAACGGACGGAACAGCCAACTGCCGAGGAGCTTGTCGAGGAACACCGAGAAGCGGTCCTTCGGCTCGTGGTGGCCCTTGAGCAGGACCGCCGCCAGCGCTGGCGACAGGGTCAGCGAGTTGAACGCCGAGATCACCGTGGAGATCGCGATGGTCAGGGCGAACTGGCGGTAGAACTGCCCGGTGAGGCCGGAGATGAACGCGGTCGGGATGAACACCGCGCAGAGCACCAGCGCCGTGGCGATGATCGGCCCGGTCACCTCGCGCATGGCACGCTTGGTGGCTTCCACCGGCTTGAGGCCGAGGCCGATGTTGCGCTCGACGTTCTCCACCACCACGATGGCGTCGTCCACCACGATGCCGATGGCCAGCACCAGGCCGAACAGCGACAGCGCGTTGAGCGAGAAGCCGAGCATGTGCATCACCGCGAAGGTGCCGATCAGCGACACCGGCACCGCGGCCAGCGGGATGATCGAGGCGCGCCAGGTCTGCAGGAACAGGATCACCACCAGCACCACCAGCACCAGGGCTTCGAACAGGGTGTGCACCACCGCCTCGATGGAGCCGCGGACGAAGATGGTCGGGTCGTAGACGATGGAGTAGTCCATGCCCTGCGGGAAGCTGTGCTTCAGCTCGGCCATCTTCTCCCGCACCAGGTTGGAGATCTCGATGGCGTTCGAGCCGGGACGCTGGAAGATCGGGATCGCCACCGCCGGCTTGTTGTTCAGCAGCGAACGCAGGGCGTACTGGTTGGAGCCCAGCTCGACCCGGGCGATGTCGCGCAGACGGGTGATCTCGCCGTTGGCGCCGGCGCGGATGATGATGTTCTCGAACTCTTCCTCGGTGACCAGGCGACCCTGGGTGTTGATCGACAACTGGAAGCTGGTGTCGCTCGGCGCCGGCGGCGCGCCCAGGGTGCCGGCGGCGACCTGGCGGTTCTGCTCGCGGATGGCGTTGACCACGTCGGTGGCGGTGAGGTTGCGCGAGGCGACCTTGTTCGGATCCAGCCAGACGCGCAGCGAATAGTCACCGAGGCCGAACAACTGGACGTCGCCGACGCCGTCGAGGCGGGCCAGTTCGTCCTTCACGTTGAGCACCGCGTAGTTCGACAGGTAGAGCATGTCGTAGCGGTTATCCGGCGAGGTCAGGTGCACGACCATGGTCAGGTCGGGCGAGGCCTTGTCGACGGTGATGCCGAGCCGGGTCACTTCTTCCGGGAGCTTCGGCTCGGTCCGGGTGACGCGGTTCTGCACCTGCACCTGGGCGTTGTCCAGGTCGGTGCCGAGGGCGAAGGTGATGGTCAGGGTCAGCTTGCCGTCGGAGGTCGACTGGGAGGACATGTAGAGCATGTTCTCCACCCCGGTGATCGCCTGTTCAAGGGGAGAGGCGACGGTCTCGCCGATGACTTTCGGGTTGGCGCCGGGGAAGTTGGCGCGGACCACGACGGTCGGCGGCACCACTTCCGGGTATTCGCTGATGGGTAGCTGGAACAGGGAGATGGCGCCGCCGATCAGGATCAGCAGCGACAGCACCGCGGCGAAGATCGGCCGCTGGATGAAGAATTGGGAGAAATTCATCGGTTCTTCCTATCGCCGCGCTCAGCCGCGCGGCTCGTTGCGAGTGGCGTTGTCCTTGGACGCCGCCACCTTCGGTGGTTCGCTGTCGCCGACCGACTGCCGCAGGCGCGCGAGGGTGGCCAGGGTGTCGGCGCTGGCCATCTCGACCTTCTGCGGATCCACCTGCATGCCCGGGCGGACCCGCTGCAGGCCATTCACGACGATCCGGTCGCCCTTGCTCAGGCCGCTGCGGACGATGCGCAGGCCCTCCAGCTTCGGTCCCATCTCGACGGTGCGGTAGACGGTCTTGTTGTCGCCATCCAGGACCAGCACGAACTTCTTGCCCAGGTCGGTGCCGACCGCTTCGTCCTTGATCAGGGTGGCGGCGTAGGTCTTGCTGCCGACCAGCTTCAGGCGCACGTAGAGGCCCGGGGTGAACTCGCCCTTGGCGTTGTCGAACACGGCGCGGCCGCGGATGGTGCCGGTACGCGGGTTGACCTGGTTGTCGAGGAAGTCCAGCCGGCCCAGGTGCGGGTTGCCGTCCTCGCTGCTCAGGCCGAGGTACACCGGGCTCTCGCTGCGCGTGTCGCGACCGGCCTGGCGGGCCAGCTCGACGTACTTGAGGAACACGCGCTCGTCGGCGTCGAAGTAGGCGTAGACCTTGTCGGTGCTGACCAGGGTGGTGAGCAGGGTCTCCCCGGAGTTGACCAGGTTGCCGGCGGTGACCTCGGCGCGGCTGACGCGACCGTCGATCGGCGCGGTGATCCGGGTGAAGCTCAGGTTCAGGCGCGCCGCGTCCAGTTGCGCCTGGGTCGCGGCGACCGCCGCCTTGGCTTCCTGGGCGGCGGTGGTGCGGGCGTCGGCGAGTTCCGCGGAGATCGCGTTGCTGGCGCGCAGGCGTTCGCCGCGCTGGGCTTCGTTGACGCTCCGCGCCTGGGCCGCGCGGGCCTGTTGCAGCTGGGCTTCGAGGCGCTTGACCTCGGCCTCGAACGGGCGCGGGTCGATCTGGAACAGCAGGTCGCCTTTCTTCACCAGTGCGCCTTCATGGAAGGCCACGCGGTCGATGTAGCCCGACACCCGCGGGCGCAGCTCCACCGACTCCGGGGCCTCCAGGCGGCCGGTGAATTCGTCCCACTCGTTCAGCGGTTGTTCGATGACTTCGGCGACGCTGACCTTGGGCGCCGCCATGCCTTGGGTGGTTTCCGGGGCCTTGCCGCAGGCGCTCAGGACCAGTACGGCCGCGAGTGCGAGGGGGTAGCGCCAGGAGAAGTGGGATGACTGTTCCATGCTTGACTCCGCCAGTCGGTTTTTCGGGATTGGCGAAGTCTGCGGGCTGCTCCGGCAGGGAACTAATCGAACGACGAGATTTTGATTATCACGAACAGTGATACATGGTTTTTCGTTTTCTGTAACAGTCGATGGTTATGGACAGTGCTTTCGATGGAATAAGCCGCACACCCGCGGCGCGCGATCGATTTTCCCGTTGCGACGCCTCGTGCGGGTAGCTGCCGGAGGGCTCAGAGACTGTCCGGATCGCCGATGAACATGCTGATCCGCGAGCGCAGCCAGCGTTCGGCCGGATCGTTGTCCTGGGCGCCGCGCCAAGCCATCGACAGTTCGAAGGCGCGGGTCTCGAACGGTGGGTCCTCGGCGCGTAGGCCGCCGGCGGCGATCAGCGCCTGGGCGGCGTAGTCGGGCACGGTGGCGATGATGTCGGTGCCGGCCAGGAGGGTGCCGAGGCCGTTGAACTGCGGCACCGCCAGGACCACCTTGCGCTTGCGGCCGAATTTTTCCAGCTCCTCGTCGACGAAGCCGCTGAGGTCGCCGGCGAAGGACACCAGCGCGTGCGGTCGCGCGCAATAGTCGTCGAGGGTCAGCTGGCCGGGCGCGGAGTCGGCGCGGAGGATCTTCGGCTTGCTGCGGCGCACGGTCTTGCGCTTGGCGTTGGCCGGCAGTTCGTCGGTGTAGCTGACGCCCACCGAGATCTCCCCCGAGGCCAGCAGGTTCGGCATCAATAGATAGTTGGCGCGGCGCACGACGAGGACGATCCCCGGCGCCTCCGCGCGCAGGCGGCGGAGCAGGGGCGGCAACAGGCCGAACTCGACGTCGTCGGAAAGGCCGATGCGGAACACCGCGGTGCTGGTCGCCGGATCGAACTCGCTGGCGCGACTCATGGCGGTGGAGATGGAATCCAGCGCCGGCGACAGGTGGGCGAAGATTTCCTGGGCTCGCGCGGTGGGCTCCATGCTGCGTCCGGTACGGACGAACAGCGGGTCGTCGAACAGCGTGCGCAGGCGCGACAGCGCGGCGCTGATGGCCGGCTGGCCGAGGAACAGTTTCTCTGCGGCGCGGGTCACGCTGCGTTCGTGCATCAGGGTCTCGAACACGATCAGCAGGTTCAGATCGACGCGGCGCAGGTCGTTTCGGTTCATGGCGTTCCTCGTTTCCAGGGGCTAGAGGCTGCAACCGCGGGGGCTCGCCGTCAAGCCTTGCGTGCGAGACGGGGCGGGGCCTGGCGAGGTGCCGGAGGGGCATAGGATCACTGACAGGCATAGCCATTATCAATAACGACGGGTGGTTTTGTCAGGCATGGGCGGATACAGTCACAACCCATGAGGTTATTCACCCCGTGATGCACTGCAGAGGTTTGCGATGTCCCGAGTGATCCGTTTTCATCAGTTTGGCCCGCCAGAGGTCCTCAAATGCGAAGAGCTGCCGACCCCGGCGCCAGCCGCAGGGGAAGTCCTGGTGCGTGTCCAGGCGATCGGCGTGAGCTGGAAGGATGTGCTCTGGCGTCAGAACCTGGCCCCGGAGCAGGCTGCGCTGCCGTCCGGTCTCGGCTTCGAACTGGCCGGCGAGGTGCTGGCGGTCGGCGCCGGCGTCGGCGACCTGCCGCTGGGTTCCCGCGTGGCCAGTTTCCCCGCCCATACCCCCGATCATTATCCGGCCTATGGCGACGTGGTGCTGATGCCGCGCGCGGCCCTGGCGGTCTACCCCGAGGTACTCACCCCGGTGGAGGCCAGCGTCTACTACACCGGCCTGCTGGTGGCCTATTTCGGCCTGGTCGACCTGGCCGGGTTGAAGGCCGGGCAGACCGTGCTGATCACCGAGGCGGCGCGCATGTACGGGCCGGTCTCGATCCAGTTGGCCAAGGCTCTCGGCGCGCGGGTGATCGCTTCCACCAAGTCCGCCGAGGAGCGCGAGTTCCTCCGCGAGCAGGGCGCCGACAAGGTGGTGGTGACCGACGAGCAGGACCTGGTCCTGGAAGTCGAGCGCTTCACCGAGGGCAAGGGCGTCAATGTCATCCTCGACGAATTGGGCGGTCCGCAGATGACCCTGCTCGGCGATGTCTCCGCCACCCGCGGCAAGCTGGTGCTGTATGGCTGCAACGGCGGCAACGAGTCGGCGTTCCCGGCCTGCGCCGCGTTCAAGAAGCACCTGCAGTTCTACCGCCACTGCCTGATGGATTTCACCGGTCATCCGGAGATGGGCCTGGAACGCAACGACGAGTCGGTGAGCAAGGCCCTCGCGCACATCGAGCAACTGACCCGCGATCGCCTGCTCAAACCGGTGGTCGACCGGGTATTCGAGTTCGACCAGGTGGTCGAGGCGCACCGCTACATGGAAACCTGTCCGAAGCGCGGCCGGGTGGTGATCCACGTCGCCGATTGAGGACGACCCGCAGCGAAAGAGCCCGGCCATCGAGCCGGGCTTTTTCATGGGCGCGGTTTCAGATCCACAGATCGTTGACCGCCGTCCGCTCGCCGCCCTGGTCGCCGGTGTTGCGCACGCCGCAGGGCTCCACCAGGAGCATGCGCACCTCGCCCTCGGCGAACGGCTTGTGCTCCACGCCGCGCGGCACCACATACATCTCGCCGGGGCCCAGGTGCACCGCGCCGTCGCGGAAATCGATGCGCAGGCGACCGGCGAGGACGATGAAGGTCTCGTCGGTGTCGGCGTGGCTGTGCCAGACGAAGTCGCCTTCGATCTTCACCAGCTTGAACTGGTAGTCGTTCATCTGGGCGATCACCCTGGGTTGCCAGCGGTCGTCGAACAGGGCGAGCTTGGCGGCGAAGTTGATCGCTTGGGTTGTGCTGGTGGACATCGGTGCGCTCCGGTGGTTGGTCTCTGGCGCCAGGGTAGGCGGCTACGGAGCGGGCGGTCTTGGATGATCGTGCAACCTGGCTAGGCGCGGCCGAGCATACGCAGCCAGCGTGCCGGCGGCAGGCCGTAGCTCTGGCCGAAATGGCGGGTCATGTGGCTCTGGTCGGCGAAACCGGCGGCAAGCGCGGCTTCGGCCAGCGTCTGGCCGCCGAGCATCAGCCGGCGGGCGATGTCCAGCCGGCGCTGGATCAGGTAGCGGTAGGGGCTGGTGCCGAACAGCGCGCGGAAATCGCGCGACAGGCTCCAGCGTTCGCGCTGGGCGACCTGCGCCAGTTCGTCGAGGCCCAGCGGGCGCTCCAGGTGCGCGTGGATGTACTGCCGGGCGCGCTCGGCGGCGACGAAGTCGAAGTGGCGCCTGCCGCGCGCCCGGTTGCCGGCCACGGCGTCGAGGGCGTGGGCCAGTTCGAACAGGGCGTCCTGTTCTTCCAGCGGCTCCAGCGGGGTATCCATGGCCTGTAGCAGGGCCCGGCTGGCGGCGATCAGGCGCGGGTCGTCGGACAAGCCCCCGCGCACGAACGGCAGCGGCCGGCCGCCGAGGGCCTGCTGGATCAGCGCCGGCTCGACGTAGAGCATCCGGTAGCGGAACCCTTCCTGGCTGCCGGCCTCGCCGTCGTGCAGCTCGTCGGGATGCAGCACCAGGCAGCCGCCCGGCAGGCTGTGGCGCTGACTGCGGCGATAGCGGAAGCTCTGCACCCCGGCCAGGGTCTGGCCGATGGCATAGGTGTCGTGGCGATGCGGATCGTAGCCGTGGCCGGCGAAGTAAGCCTCGATGCGTTCCACCGCACCGTGTTGCGGGGCGCGTCGAACCCAGTCGCGGGGCGTATTGGCGTGGCTCATGGGGAAAGGCTCGTGGCGCGGAAGGTTCAGGCTAGCGCTTCGTTGGCGCGACTGGAATAGCCGGACGGCGTCTCGCCGAATACTGTGCGGAAGGCACTGGCGAAGCTGCTCGGGCTTTCGTAGCCGAGCGACCAGGCGACCTCGCCGACCGCCTGGCCCGCTGCCAGCCGTTCGACGGCCGCGTGCAGTCGCGCCAGTTGCCGCCATTGCGCGAAGCTCATACCGGTCTCGGCGCCGAACAGCCGGCTCAGGCTACGGCTGCTGAGGCCCGCCCAGCGTGCCCATTCGGCCGCCGGCCGCGGATCGCCGGGGTTGGCCAGCAATGCCTCGGCGATCCTGCGCAGGCGCGAATCCCCCGGATAGGGCAGGCGGGTCCGCTGGGGCACGGCGTGGCGCAGTTCGTCCAGCAGCACGCGCAGCAGGTTCTCGCGTTCGGTGCTCCAGGCGGAGCCGGTCGGCCAGCGGGTGGCGCGTTCGACGATCAGCGCCACGAAAGCCGAGCAGGCGAGCACGCCGGGGTGCCGGGGCAGGTCGCGGCAGTGTTCGGCGGCGAGGTAGGCGCTCCAGCCCTCCAGGCTGCCGTGGGAGTGCGCCGAGTGTGGGTGACCCGGTGGGATCCAGGCGATCTGGCGCGGAGGCAGGGCCTGGCGGCCATGCTCGTCCTCGACCACCAGAAGGCCGCGCTCCAGGCAGTAGAGCTGGCCGCAGGCATGGCGGTGGGAGGCCGTGCGGCTGGCTGCGCGGTCGATGCGCAGGGCGAAGAGCGGGACGGGCAGGGGTTCCGGAAGCATTTGGCGGAAAAGCGACGATGATTGGCTTGGGATGGATAATAGGCCATTCGACTGCGGATGTAGCCTGGCGGCTCATCATTCTTGCCTGGAGCACGCCATGAAAGCCGAAGACATCCTTCCCGACCGACAGGACCGCATCCGCCTGGGCGGCGTGGAGATACGCAAGGGCAGCGTCGGCGCGTTCATCGCCAACGCCCGGCTGCTGCTTGAGGAGGAACTGCCCGCGGCGCAACGGCGGCAGGCTGAAGAAGACCTGCGCGCCCTGCTGCCGGCGATCCGGGCACTGGGGCTGCTGGAACTCTTCGAACTGCGCGACGTGCGACTGCGGACGCTGGTGGCGGATTGGGAAAACGCCGCTGGCCGCTCCTGAGAGCGGCACACGGGCACTGGAGGTATCAGTCGTCGATGCAGCTTTCGATCAGGCGTTGCAGGGCTTCGCGCTCACTGACCGGCGTGCGCATCGGCATGTGCGCGAGGCTGCCGTCGCGGCGCTCGATGATGTACTCGGTCTCGAAGTGCAGGGTGCAATCCTCGAGGCTCACATAGGTGACGCCATAGGTCGGGGCCTTGCGGGAGCGGGCTGAGAGCATGGATGCCTCCTTGGGCTCATTTTTTCTCGCTGGTCGGCGCGGGCGCGCTGGCCTGAACCGGGCGAGTAGGGGTCACTGCATTGCTGTAGAACGCGGAAGCGGCGAAGTAGCTGGCGAGGGCGCTGAAGCTGGACATGATCGGTTCTCCTGGGGAAGGGTGGGCGTCTGCCCTTGGAGAGCATGTTTGCCCAGCGGGAGAACCGGCAGAAGTAAAAAGCCTGCATGGTGTATATCGAGCGCGGTGATGGATCAAGCGACCCCCTCCAGCCTTGCGACTGTTCGCCGGTGTTACCATATGACGTGTTTTTTTCTCAGGAATTCCCATGGCCAAGCGTGGACGCCCCTGCGGCTTCGATCGTGAACAGGCATTGCGCCGGGCGCTCGACGTGTTCTGGGAGGCCGGCTACGAAGGCGCGACCATGGCCGCGCTGAAGGAGGCCATGGGTGGCATCTGCGCGCCGAGCATGTATGCCGCCTATGGTTCCAAGGAGGCGCTGTTCCGTTCGGCGGTGGAACTCTACCTGAGCCAGGAGTGCCAGCTTTCCAAGGGCGCCTTCGCCCTGCCGACGGCGCGCGAGTCAATCGCCGCGCTGCTGGAAAGCGCCGCCGTCAGCTACACCACCGAAGGCAAGCCGCGCGGTTGCCTGGTCGACCTCAGCACGACCAATTTCTCGCCGGCCAACAAAGGCGTCGAAGACTACCTGCGCGATCACCGGCGGCGCGCCGCGCGCCTGCTGCGCGAGCGTTTCGCACGAGGCGTGGCCGACGGCGACGTGCCGACCGGAGCCGATCTCGACGCGCTCACCAGTTTCTACAGCAGCGTGCTCCAGGGCCTGTCGATCCAGGCCCGCGACGGCGCCAGCCGCCAGCAGTTGCTGGCCATCGGCCGCTGCGCGATGGCGGCCTGGGATTCCCTGCTGGCGGTCGAGGCCGCCTGACGCCACAGCGCTCC
The DNA here is from genome assembly GCF_056782835.1 of Pseudomonas sp. 20-5. NCBI lineage: Bacteria > Pseudomonadati > Pseudomonadota > Gammaproteobacteria > Pseudomonadales > Pseudomonadaceae > Pseudomonas > Pseudomonas sp. 20-5. Next base: position 2,747,491 of record NZ_CM165584.1, read on the forward strand.
TTGGCTGGAAAAAGCCCATGGATTCTCCGTGGGCAAAAACTATAACGCGTGATATAGAATTGATCCAAACCCCGGGCGAGGTCCTTCCGCGCGTGTCTCGCGCCCTGGCCATCGCCCGCTGCCGATTGGAGCCTTCATGACAACGCTTGCTGATATCCCCCTGTCCATGCTCGACCTGGTGCCGGTGCGCACCGGCGGCAGCGTGGCCGAAGCCCTGCACAATTCCCTGGACCTGGCGCGCCATGTGGAGCGCCTGGGCTTCAACCGTTTCTGGCTGGCCGAGCACCACAACATGGATGGCATCGCCAGCTCCGCCACCGCGCTGCTGATCGGCCATATCGCTGGTGGCACCTCGCGGATCCGCGTCGGCTCGGGTGGGGTGATGCTGCCGAACCATGCGCCGTTGGTGGTGGCGGAAAACTTCGGCACCCTGGAGACGCTCTACCCGGGCCGCATCGACCTCGGCCTTGGCCGCGCCCCGGGCGCCGACCAGGCGACCATGCGCGCCTTGCGTCGCGACCGCCTGGGCAACGGCGACGACTTCCCCGAGCAGGTCGCCGAGCTGGAAATGCTGCTCGGCCCGCGCCGTTCCCAGCAGAGCCTGCTGGCGGTGCCGGGCGAGGGTACCCAGGTGCCGATCTGGCTACTCGGTTCGAGCCTGTTCAGCGCTCACCTGGCGGCGCAGAAAGGCTTGCCCTATGCCTTCGCTTCGCATTTCGCACCGCGTTACCTGCACGAGGCGCTGCGCATCTACCGCAGCAACTTCCAGCCCTCGGCGGTACTCGACAAACCTTACGCGATGATCGGCGTGCCGCTGATCGCCGCACCTACCGACGAAGAGGCCGAGTTCCTCGCCACTACCGCCTTCCAGCGCGTGCTGGCGCTGATCCGCGGCGAGAGCCTGAAACAGAAGCCCCCGGTGGAAAGCATGGCGCCGTTGTGGCTGCCCCACGAGCAGGATGCGGTCGGCAGCTTCTTCGGCCTGGCGGTGATCGGCGGTCCGGAGAAGGTTCGTGCGCGCCTGGAGATCCTCCTGGAGCAGACCGGCGCCGACGAGCTTATCTTCACCAGCGACTTCTACGAGCACGCCCATCGGCTGCGCTCTTGCGAAATCGTCGCGGGGCTGAAAGGGGCGTGATCCGGGGCCTGTAGGGAAAATGATGTAGACCTGCGTGCGGTAGGGTCTTTCGGCGATAGGTTTTTTGGTTCTAAACTTAGAACTAAAAACAATAAGCCAGAGAGGAACCCTGCCATGCCGGTTGCACACCGACTGCTGTTTTCATTGACCGCCTTGCTGGCGGCGACGGCCCAGGCCGCCGTCGACGGCCAGAAACTCTATACCCAGGGCGGCGCCAACCCGGCCGCCGCGGCCTGCGTCACCTGCCACGGCGCCGATGGCATGGGCCTGGCCGCCGCCGGCTTTCCGCGCCTGGCGGGCCTTCCCGCCGCCTACCTGAGCAAGCAGCTGCACGACCTCAAGCAGGGCGGCAGTCGCGAGCACCCGGTGATGAAGGGCATAGCCGATGCTCTCGGCGACGACGAGATCCAGGCGCTCGCCACTACCCTCGCGGCAATGCCGGCGCCCAAGCTGGTGGAGCTGTCGCGCGTGGCCACCCCGCGCAGCCCCGGCGAGACCCTGGCGGTGCGTGGCGCCTGGGAGCGCAACATTCCCGAGTGCGTGACCTGTCACGGTCCGGCCGGCAGCGGCGTGGGGGAGGCCTTCCCGCCGTTGCAGGGGCAGGGCGAGATGTACCTGAGCAACCAGTTGCGCGCCTGGCAGCTTGGCACTCGCCGCAACGACCCGAACGATCTGATGGGACATATCGCCAAATCCCTCAGCGAAGAGGAGATCCGCAGCGTCAGCCAGTTCTTCGCCACCCTCGGTCAGGCAGGAGGCCAGCCATGAACATGCCGTCGATCCTTTCCCTGGCCGTCGCCGGCCTGCTGGTCGCTCCCGTCCACGCGGCAACGGCGCCCTCGGAGCCGTTCCAGCCGCCGGCGGAAAGCAGCCTCCCGGACAACGCCTTCGGCGAAATGGTCCGCCAGGGCCAGGCGCTGTTCGTGGAAACCCGGAAGAACGCGCCGCATCTGGTCGGTAACCAGCTCAACTGCGTCAACTGCCATCTCGACCAGGGCCGCCGGGCCAACTCCGCGCCGCAGTGGGCGGCCTACCCGGTCTATCCGGCGTTCCGTGCCAAGAACAACAAGGTCAATACGTTCGCCGAGCGCCTGCAGGGCTGCTTCCAGTTCAGCATGAACGGCAAGGTGCCGGCGGCCGACAGCCCGGAGATCAAGGCCCTGACCGTCTACGCCTATTGGCTGGCGAGCCAGGCGCCGACCGGGGTCAGCCTGCCCGGACGCGGCTATCCGGACGTGGCCCCGCCGGAAGGCGGCTACAGCATCGAGCGCGGCGCCAAGGTCTATGCCGCGCAGTGCGCGATCTGCCACGGCGCCGACGGCCAGGGCCAGATGGCTCTGGGGCAGACGGTGTTCCCACCGCTGTGGGGCGCGCAGTCGTTCAACTGGGGCGCGGGCATGCACCGCATCAACACCGCGGCCTCCTTCATCAAGTACAACATGCCGCTGGGCAAGCCCGGTACCCTCAGCGACCGCGACGCCTGGGACGTCGCCGCCTTCATGAACAGCCACGAGCGCCCGCAGGACCCGCGCCTGGTGGACGGTTCGGTGGAGAAGACGCGGCAGAAGTTCCATGCCAACGACGGCGTCAACCTGTACGGACAGAAGGTCAACGGCGTGCTGCTGGGACAGGGAATCTGACCCTCGTGGCCTGGCGTCCGCAGGACGGAGACCCGGTCCGGCGGAAGCAGGTCGGCGCGGGGGTAGGGCGGATAACGCCAACGGCGTTATCCGCCGATGCCTGGGCCTCGGTCCGGCGGATAGCCGCGGGCGGCTATTCGCCCTACGGGGGCCGGTTGGCGGGTGGGCCCGCGCATCACTCGCGCAGCGGCATTTCCAGCGTCACCCGCAGGCCGTCCGCGCGGCTGTCGAAGTCCAGCCGGCATTGGCAGCGTTGCACGATAGCCTGGACGATGGCCAGGCCGAGCCCGCTGCCGCCGCTCTTGCCGTGGCGCCAGAAACGCCGGGTGAGGTGCGGCAGGTCGGTTTCGGCGATGCCCGGACCGTGGTCGCGGACGTGGAAGCGCGCGCAGCCTTGCGCGGTTTCCACCGCCAGCTCCACCCGGGTGCCGGCGGCGGTGTGGCGCAGGGCGTTGTCCAGCAGGTTGCGCAGCGCGGCGATGGCCAGCACCGAGGGGACTTCCAGCGGCGCCTCGGACAAGCCGTCGGCCAGCTTCAGCTCGAACATCCGCACGTCGCCGTGGCCGGCGTCGTGCATGGCTACCCGGGCGGCGTCCTCGGCGCTGCATTGCACGCCGTCGTCGAACGACAGGCTGCCTTCCACCCGCGCCAGCAGCAACAGCTGGTCCAGCGTCCGGTGCAGACGGTCGGCGCCTTCCTCGGCGTGGGCCAGGGCCTGCTCGGCGGCGGCGCCCTCGGTCATGCGCGCGACCTGCAGGTGGGTCTTGATCGCGGTCAGCGGGCTGCGCAGCTCGTGGGCGGCATCGCCGGTCAGGCGTCGCTCGCGTTCGATGGCCTGGGCGATGCGCTGGAACAACTGGTTCTGGGTTTCCACCAGCGGCTTCAGTTCGCTCGGCAGGGCCGCCAGCTCCAGTGGCTCCAGCGAGTCGGCGCCACGTCGGGTGAGGGCGTCGCGAATCCGCTTGAGCGGCGCCAGACCCTGGCCGGCGCCGAGCCAGAGCAGGGCCAGGCTGCCGAGCAGGGCGACCGTCACCGGCACCGCGGCGGCCACAACCACCGAGCGTTGCAGCACGTCGCGCTCTTCCAGGCGGTCGGCGGTGCTGACCCGCAGATCGCCGGCCTGCACGGTGAAGCTGCGCCACAGCACGCCGTTGATTTCCTGGTCGCGGAAGCCGCTGGCGGTGCTGTCCAGCGCCCGCTCCGGGGTGGCATGGCTCTGCGCCAGGACTTCGCCGCGCAGTGAGCTGACCTGGCAGGCCATGCCGTTGGGAATTCCCAGTTGCTCCGCGCTCAGGCGCGTGGTCTGGCCGTCCGCCGGCTGCGGCTGCGGCAACTGCTGGAGCAGGCCGGCAACCATCCGCGCCGAGGCCGCCAGGCGTTGGTCGAAGGAGCGCATCATCTGTCCGCGCAGGTCGCAGAGCATCCAGGCCGCGGCCAGCGACCAGAGCAGGATGAAGGCCGAGCCGAGGATCAGGGTCAGGCGCAGGCGCAGGCTCATGCGTCGTCTCCGTCGCCGCGCGCCGGCCCGAGGCGGTAGCCGAGGCCGCGCACGGTCTGCACGATGGCGTTGCCGAGCTTGCGCCGCAGGTGATGGATGTGGACGTTGAGGGCGTTGCTCTCGACCTCGTCGCCGAAGCCATAGACGCTGTCCTTGAGCTGCTCGCCGCTGAGGATCCGCCCGCGGTTGTTGAGCAATGCCTGCAACAGCGCCTGTTCGCGTCGCGACAGTTCCACGGGGCGGCCGTCGAGCCAGGTTTCGCGGGTGCTCGGATCGTAGCTGAGGCGGCCGTGTTCGATGACGTTGACGCAACGCCCGGCGGAGCGCCGCTGCAAGGTATGCAGGCGGGCGCCGAGTTCGCGCAGGTCGAAGGGCTTGAGCAGGTAGTCGTCGGCGCCGGCCTGCAGCCCGGCGACCCGGTCGGTCACCGCGTCGCGCGCGGTCAGCACCAGCACCGGCAGGTCGACGCCCTGCTGGCGCAGGCGCTGCAGCAGGCGCAGGCCGTCCTCGTCGGGCAGGCCGAGATCGAGGACCAGCACGTCGAAGCGCGCCACCTGGAGCAGCGCCTGGGTATCGGCGGCGCTGGCCACCCGGTCCACGGTCAGGCCCTGGGCGATGAGGCCGGCGACGATGCCGCTGGCGATCAGGTCGTCGTCTTCGGTGAGCAGTACATGCATGGCGGTATCGCTGGTTAAAGGGATAGGAGTCTGAAGCGGGCGAATTAAGCCAGGATTATGCCCCGCCCGGCGCGTCGCCGGGGTTTTCCCGTGGCCGCGTTAACGGCCTGTTAATCGTCGCTGGCCATGCTGCCGCCGAGTTCATCGTAGAAGGCGTTATCCATGCGTGTGTTGATCCTGCTCCTGATGCTCCTGCTGCCGGGCCTGTCCCAGGCGCAACCGGGCGACGACCTGTTCGCGCCGCGCGGCGCGACGCAGACGGATTTCCTGCCGGTGGAGAAAGCCTTCCGCTTCACCTGGGAGCGCCTCGACGACGGCCAGGTGCAACTGCGCTGGCAGATCGCGCCGGGCTACTACCTGTACCAGAAGCGCCTGCGCTTCGACGGACTCGACCCGGCCTTGCAGCCGCAGTTGCCGCCGGGCGAAAGCCACAGCGACGAGTTCTTCGGCGAGTCGCAGGTCTATCGCCAGAGCCTGGAACTGACCCTGCCGGCGGCCGCCGCCGGACAACTGCGCCTGGGCTGGCAGGGCTGCGCTGATGCCGGCCTGTGCTATCCGCCGCAGAGCCAGGCGCTCGACCTGGGCGGTACCGGCCCTGCCGCCGCCGTCGCCGGGACGAGCGGCGAAGTCGCCGAGGACCAGGGCCTGGCCGGCAGCCTGCAGGCCGGCAACCTGGCCTGGAGCCTGTTGCTGTTCTTCGGCCTCGGCCTGCTGCTGGCGTTCGCTCCCTGTTCGCTGCCGATGCTGCCGATCCTCGCCGGGCTGGTGGTCGGCAGCGGCGCCGGCCCTCGTCGCGGCCTGCTGCTGGCCGGTAGCTACGTGCTGAGCATGGCGCTGGTCTACGCCGGCCTCGGGGTGGTCGCGGCGCTGCTTGGCGGCAACCTGCAGGCCTGGCTGCAACAGCCGTGGCTGCTGGGCAGCTTCGCCGCGCTGTTCGTGTTCCTCGCGCTGCCGATGTTCGGCTTCTTCGAGCTGCAACTGCCGGCTGCCCTGCGCGACCGCCTCGACGGTCTCAGTCGCGGCCGCAAGGGCGGCAGCCTGGCCGGTGCCGCTGCGCTCGGCGCGTTGTCCGGGCTGCTGGTGGGACCGTGCATGACCGCGCCGCTGGCCGGCGCCTTGCTCTATATCGCGCAGACCGGCAATGCCCTGCATGGCGGCCTGGTGCTGTTCAGCCTGGGCCTCGGCATCGGCATGCCGCTGTTGCTGCTGGTGACGGTCGGCAGCCGCTTCCTGCCCAAGCCCGGTCCCTGGATGAACCTGGTCAAGGGCGTGTTCGGCTTCCTTTTCCTCGGCACCGCCTGGATACTCCTGCGTCCGCTGCTCGGCGAGGCGCTGTGGATCGGCCTTGGCGGCGCGTTGCTGCTGGTCCTGGCCTACGCCGCGCTGCACACGGCGCGAGGCCTGGCGCGGCACGCGGTGCTGTTCGGCGCGGCGGGCTGCATCTTCGGTCTCTGGGGCGCGGCGATGTTGCTGGGCGCCGCGGCCGGGGCCGACGACCCCTGGCGTCCGCTACAGGTGTATGCGGCGGCGAACCGGGGCGCTACGCCGACGGCCAGCGCCCACGAGGCGTTCCTCACGGTGAGCCAGCCGGCCGAGCTGGACCGTCAGTTGGCTGCGGCCAAGGCCGAGGGACAATGGGTGCTGCTCGACTACTACGCTGACTGGTGCGTGTCCTGCCGGATCATGGAGAAACAGGTGTTCGCCAAGCCCGATGTGCTCGCCGCCCTGCAGGGCGTGCGCCTGCTGCGGCTCGACGTGACCGCGGATAACGCCGCCAGCCGCGAGCTGCTGCACCGCTACCAGGTACCCGGCCCGCCGAGCCTGATCTGGATCGGCCCGGAAGGCGAGGAGCGCCGCGCGCGCCGGTTGACCGGCGAAGTCGACGCCGGCGGCTTCCTCGCCCATTGGCAGGCGACCCGGGAGCGCGGCTGATGCTGAGTTTTTCCCTGGGGCCGCTGGTGGTCTCGCTGCAACACCTGCTGCTGTTCCTCGCCCTCGGCGCCGCGCTGCTCGGTGGTTGGCTGGCGGCGCGCGGCGGCGGGCGCAACGCCGAGCCGGTGCTGTTCAACCTGTTGTTGCTCGGCCTGCTGGTGGCGCGCCTGGCCTTCGTGGTGCGCTACTGGCCGCAGTACCGTGGCGACTTCGCACAGATGCTGGATATCCGCGATGGCGGTTTCCTCGCCTGGCCAGGCCTGCTCGCCGCTGTGCTCGGCGCGCTGTTCTGGGCCTGGCGGCGACCGGCGCTACGTCGCTCGCTGGGTGTCGGCGCCAGCCTCGGACTGGCGTTCTGGCTGCTTGGCAGCCTGGGCCTGGGCATCTACGAGCGCGGTACGCGCCTGCCCGAACTGAGCCTGCGCAACGCCGCCGGCGAGTCGGTGCAACTGGCCGATTTCCGGGGCCGCCCGCTGGTGATCAACCTCTGGGCCAGTTGGTGCCCGCCGTGTCGGCGCGAGATGCCGGTGCTGCAACAGGCGCAGGCGGAGAATCCCGACGTAGTGTTCCTCTTCGCCAACCAGGGCGAGAGCGCCGAGACCGTGCGCCATTTCCTCCAGGGCGAGAACCTGCGCCTGGACAACCTGCTGTTCGACAACGGCGGGCAGCTTGGCCAGCAGGTCGGCTCGGTCGCCTTGCCCACCACCGTTTTCTACACCGCCGAGGGCCGCCTGCTGGGCAGCCATCTCGGCGAACTGTCCCGCGGCAGCCTGGCGCGCTACCTCGAAGCCTTCGAGCCGGCCGCTGCCGCCCCCGCAACCAGGAGTTCCGAATGAGACTGCCGCGCAACCTGATCACCCTTGGCCTGGGCCTGACCCTCCTCAACGCCGGCCTGGCCACGGCGGCGGAGGAGCTGCCGGCGCCGATCCGCATGGTCCAGGAGAAGGGCGCCCGCATCCTCGGCAGCTTCGACGCCCCGGATGGCCTGCGCGGCTACGCCGCCGAATACCAGAACCAGGGCATGGCGCTGTACCTGACGCCCGACGGCAAGCACGTACTCACCGGCCACCTGTTCGACGCCCAGGGCAAGGACCTCAGCCGCGAACCGCTGGAGCGCCTGGTGTATGCGCCGCTGGCCAAGGAAATGTGGCAGAAGATGGAGCAGAGCGCCTGGATCGCCGATGGCCGTGCCGACGCGCCGCGCGTGGTCTACCTGTTCAGCGACCCGAACTGCCCGTACTGCACCATGTTCTGGGAGCAGGCGCGACCCTGGGTGGATGCCGGCAAGGTGCAGTTGCGGCATATCATGGTCGGCATCATCCGCGAGGACAGCGAAGCCAAGTCCGCCGCGCTGCTGGCCAGCAAGGACCCGCAGAAGGCCCTGCACGACCATGAGCAGGCGGGCAAGGCCAGCACCCTGAAGCCGCTGGCGAAGATCCCGGCGGCGGTGCGCAAGCAGCTCGCCGGCAACATGGAACTGATGGAGTCGATGGGCGCCGCGGCGACCCCGGCGATCTTCTATCTCAATGCCGAGGGGCGCATGCAGCAGCAACAGGGCGCGCCGCAGCCGGACCAGTTGGCGGAGATCCTCGGTCCGCGCTGATCCTCCGGGCCGGCGCCGAGCCGCCGGCCATCTATACTCCCTGCGTTACGCCAACCCAGCGGAGCAAGGGCCATGGACGACGCATTCAGCGAGGAAGGCAGCGCGCAGCCGCGCCATGACGCTCAGCGTCCGGCGCTCGCCCCGCGGAGCGACGGTTTCGACATCCACACCTACCATCCCGACTTCGTCGCCGATCCCTATCCGCTGTTGCGGCTGATCCGCTCCCGTGCGCCGGTCTGCCGCGACCAGGCCTCGATCTGGTGGATCAGTCGCTATGCCGATGTTTCGGCGTGCCTGCGCGACCGCCGTTTCTCCGCCGACCCCGCTCGCCTTGGCGCCGCCGGCGTCCGCCAGGGCGGCGCCAGCTGGTTCGGCCACCAGCAATTGCAACCGCTGGCGCGCTTCTACGACAACTTCATGCTGTTCAACGACGCGCCGCGGCACACCCGCCTGCGCAGGCTGTTCGCTCCGGCCTTCGGCCCCGACGCCGTGCGCCGCTGGGAAGCGCGCATCGAGGTGCTGGTGGAAGAACTCCTCGACAGCTTGCTGGAGCGCCGCGAGCCCGATCTGCTCAGGGATTTCGCCGAACCGCTGACGATCCGGGTGGCCGCCGAGCTGTTCGGCTTTCCCCGCGAAGATACCGGGCAACTGCTGCCCTGGGGCCGCGATCTGGCCGCCGGGCTCGATCTCGCCGCCAGCCACGGCGATGCCGGGCAGATCAACCGCAGCGCGGCCGCCTTCAGCGACTACCTGCAACGCCAGGCGCGCGGCTGGAGCGATGGCTCTTCGCGCCCGCCGTCCGGCGCGGCGCCGAGCATCCTCGACGGCGCCGCGATGCTGGAGGCCGGACTGGGCCTCGAGGACCTGGTAGCGGCCTATGCCATGGTGTTCATGGCCGCCTTCGAAACCACCATCAGCATGGTCGGCAACGCTACGCTGGCGCTGCTCACCCATCCCGACCAGCTCGACCTGCTGCGGCGGTGCCCGGAGCTGGCGGCGAACGCGGTGGAGGAACTGCTGCGCTTCGATGGCGCGGTGCGCGGCGGCGTGCGTTGCACCCTGGAGGAGGTGGAGATCGGCGGCCAGCGGATTCCGCCTGGAGAGAAGGTCTGGCTGAGCTTCCTCGCGGCGAACCGCGACCCGGAGATGTTCGCCGCCCCCGACCGCCTGCAGTTGCAGCGAGCGAACGCCAAGCAGCACGTGGCGTTCGCCCATGGTCCGCACTACTGCCTGGGCGCGTACCTGGCCCGGCTCGAATTGCAATGCGCATTGCGCGGCCTGGTGCGTCGCCGTTTCGCCCTGGCCTCGGAACCGACGGACCTGCGCTGGCGGCGCAGCTCGGTGTTCCGCACCCTGGAGCGCTTGCCGATCGTCCCGGAAGGCGACGCTCAGAAGACCTGCGAGTAGCGCAGGATCAGCCGGCTGCCCTCGCTGCGGTTGCGTGCGCCGTATTCGTGATAGGCGTTGAGGAACAGCCGCGACTTGCCCCAGCCGAACATCAGCGCCGGGCCGATGGCATCGACCCGCTCGCGGGAGTCCGGGCGGTCGTGGCCGTCGACCCGCTCGTTGGTGATCTGTCGCAGGCTGTAGCCGGACAACCCGAGCCGCCAATGCGCATCCAGCGCCAGCGATACCGAGTAGTTGGCGTGGAACGCCTGGCCCGGTTGCAGGTAGTCGTCGGCCAACGGCGGCGCCGGGTCGCGATTCTTGCCCGGCAACAGGTACTGCAGGCGAGCGCTGGCTTCCCAGCCTTCGGCGAATTCCCAGGTCAGCGCGTAGTGCGGGTTGAAGCTCCAGTGGTTGCTGCCGGGATTGATCGCCCGATGCCTGTCGTAGCGCCCGGTGGGTAACTGGAAGGCGAGGTTCAGGCGCTGCCAGTAGGGCCGGCCGAACAGCTCGGTCTGCGGCCATTGCAGGATGAACGGACTGACGATCAGGTTGCCGAGGCCGTTGGCGCTGCCGGCGTGGGGTTCGAAGTCGGGATCGGCGAGCAGCACCGGGACGAGGATTTCCGCGCCGTAGTAGGCGCCGAACAGCTGGTGCTGGCTGATGTGGGCGAAGTGGCTGGTAGCGAGCAGGGTGCGCAGGCGGTTGTCGAGCGGGCGCCGGTGTCCGTTGGCGTCCATGAAGTCGTCGGCCTCGTAGATATTCACGAACTGCTGGAACAGCGTGCCGGGCAGGGCCTTGCCGTCGAGGAAGGAGGTCTGGCCGAGGTTCATCCCCGGCAGCGCGGCGATAGCCTGGAACGGAGGCAGCAGCAGGGGCAGGGCCAGCAGGCTGGCCCGGATGCGGGTGGTCATGGGCGTGTCCTTCTTGTTGTTGTTTTCCACGGGGCAGCGCGTCAGTCCGGCAGGTAGTCGGGCTGGCGCTCGGGGCTGGCGCGCTGGAAGGCTTCGAGCGCCAGGCAGCGCCCCTCCAGTTCGAGCAACGCCGGGTAGGGCGCCAGGACACAGCCCATGCGCCGGGCGTTGGCCAGTTGCGGCACCAGGCAGCACTCGACGATGCCCGCTGCGGTGCCGGCGAAGAAGGCGCCGCGACGGTGTCGGTTCAGCAGGGTCTCCGCCGCCGCCAGGCCCTCGGCGACCCAGTGCGCGTACCAGCGCTGGCGGTCCTCGGCGTCTATGCCGAGGACCTGGGTCAGGTACTTGAGCACCCGCACGTTGTTCAGCGGATGGATGTCGCAGGCCACCAGCAGGGCCAGTTCCAGCGCCTGGGCGCGATGCAGCGGGTCGAGAGGGATCAGGCGCGGTTCGGGCTGCACGGCGTCGAGGTAGTCGATGATCGCCAGCGACTGGCTGAACCGACGGCCGTCGGCGTCGACCAGGGTCGGCAGCGCGCCCATCGGGTTGCGCTGGCGGTCGGCCGGGCGCAGTTGCTCGCCCTGCCGCAGGTTGACCGGCACTATCTGGTAATCCAGGCCTTTCAGGGCCAATGCGATACGCACCCGATAGGACGTGGAGCTGTTGAAGAAGCTGTAGAGCTGCATGGGAAGTCCTGTTCAGAGAGTGACGGAAGAAGGCCTGGCCCGGCGCTGGCCCAGGCGATGCACGGCCACGGCGGCGAGCAGCGCCGGGATCACCAGCAGGGCGAGGATGCCGCTGAAGCCCAGGCCCAGGCCGAGCAGGGCGCCGCCGCTGAGGGAGCCGACGATCGAGCCGATGCGGCCCAGGCCGAGGGCCCAGCTGACCCCGGTGGCGCGGCTGCGGGTCGGATAGAAATCGGCGGCCAGGGCGTTGGCGCCGACCTGCGAGCCGCTGATGCAGAAACCGACGCCGGCGACGCACAGCGCCAGCAGGGCGAAGCTGTGGTAGAGGCTGGCGATGCCGAGGATGAACAGGGCGCCGCCGACGTAGGCCAGGCTCAGCACCCGGTGCGCGTCGAAGCGATCCATGGCGCTGCCCAGGAGGAGTGCGCCGAGGGTGCCGCCGAGCTGGAACATGGCGCTGATCGTCGCCGCCTCGCCGAGACTGAAGCCGGTGCCGCCGATCAGCGTCGGCAGCCAGTTGGTCAGCAGGTAGATGATCAGCAGGCCCATGAAAAAGGTGGCCCAGAGCAGCAGGGTGCCGCCGCGCAGCTCGGCGCCGAGGATCTGCCGCAGGGGCGAGGTGCCGTCGGACTCGTCGGCGGGCAGTTCGAGGCGTCCGGCCCAGCCGTCGGGCAGGCGCCCCAGGCGTTCGAGGATGCGCCGCAGGCGCGCCGCGTCCGGTGCGCGGCGGGCGAGGAAGCGCACCGACTCCGGCAGGCATGCCCAGAGCAGCGGCAGGCTCGCCAGGGGCAGGCCGCCGCCGAGCAGCAGCACGCTTTCCCAGCCCAGCGCCGGGACCATCCGCGCGGCGAGCAGGCCGCCCAGCGCCGAGCCGAGGGTGAAGCCGCAGAACATCGCGGTGACCATCAGCGCGCGGTGCCGGCGCGGGCAGTATTCGGAGGTCAGGGTGATCGCGTTGGGCATCGCCCCGCCCAGGCCGAGGCCGGTGAAAAAGCGCAGCAGGGCCAGGGTTTCCACCGAACCGGCGTAGGCCGAGGCGAGGCTCCAGCCGCCGAAGAACAGCACCGAGAGCAGGAGCACGCTCTTGCGTCCGAAACGGTCGGCCAGCGGGCCGGCGGCGAAGGCGCCGAGGGCCAGGCCGGCCAGCGCGGCGCCGAGGATCGGGCTGAGTTGCGCCGGGCTCAGTTGCCAGTCGTGGGCCAGGGCCGGGGCGATGAAGCCGATGGCGGCGGTGTCGAATCCGTCCATGGCGACGATCAGGAAGCACAGCGACAGCACTCGCAACTGGAAGGCGGAAACCGCCTGCGCATCGATGAAAGCCTGGACGTCGATCTTGTTGTTCTTGTCGGGCGTAGGCATGAGCGTTCCTCGGCCGTCGCCGTGGCGACAGCCCGGATGAAGGGCAGGGTGGGCCCGCGCCGTGCGCGGGCGGTGGGTCAGACCACGCGGACGCTGAGTTCGCCGAGGCCGTCGATGGCGCCGAGCATCCGCTCGCCGCGCTCGACCGCGCCGACGCCTTCCGGGGTGCCGGTGAAGACCAGGTCGCCGGGGCGCAGCTCGAAGAAGCGCGACAGGTAGCTGACGGTTTCCGCCACCGACCAGATCAACTGGTCGATGTCGCTGCGCTGGCGATCCTCGCCGTCGACCTGGAGGCTGATGGCGGCGTGGCGCGGATGGCCGACCTGGCTGGCAGGGTAGAGCGGGCCGATCGGCGCCGAGCGGTCGAAGGCCTTGCCGATTTCCCAGGGCCGGCCCATCTCGCGCATGCGCATCTGCAGGTCGCGGCGGGTCATGTCCAGGCCCACCGCGTAGCCCCAGACGTGTTCCTCGGCCTGCTCCAGGGGGATGTCGCAGCCGCCCTTGCCGATCGCCGCCACCAGTTCGATCTCGTAGTGGTAGTTGCCGGTCTGGCTCGGGTAGGCCAGCTCCAGGGTGCTGCCGGCGGCGACCGGGACCACCGCGTCGGCCGGCTTGCAGAAGAAGAACGGCGGCTCGCGCTCGGGATCGAAGCCCATTTCCCGGGCGTGGGCGGCGTAGTTGCGGCCGACGCAGTAGACCCGCCGCACCGGGAAGGTCTGGTCGCTGCCATGGATGGTGAGGCTGACGGGTGCTTCGGGCGCGAAGAGATGGTTCATGGGACGGGTCCTTCAGTGGGCGAGGGTTTCGCGGGATTCGCGGAGGATGCCGAGCGCCTGCTGCACAGGGCGGTCGGAGAAACTGAACAGCACGCAGTCGGTGGCGCCGGCTTCCAGGCGCAGCTCGGCCCAGGAGGGCACGACGAACAGATCCTTGGCCTCGAAGGCGAAGCGCCGGCCGCCGATCTGCGCCACGCCGCTGCCTTCCACCACCGAATAGACGCTGGCGTCGGTGCTGCGCGCGGGCTGCCCGAGGAAGCCGGCCGGCAGCAGTTGCAGGCAGGTGGCGATGGTCGGCATGGCCCAGCCGCCGGTGGCCGGGTTGACGTAGCGCAGCTTGTGGCCTTCCCAGGGATCGGGCCGTTCGAGGCGCGCCAGGCGCTCGAGGGCCTCGCGGCTGCGCGCGTAGGGGTAGCTGAACAGCGGCGAGGTCGGCGTCGTCGGCTGATGGCGCAGCGGCAGCATGTTGCTGCCGTAGCGGGCGAGGCTGTCGCCTTCGCCACGTCGCAACGGCTGTACCGGTTCGTCATGGTTTTCGGCGAAGGTGGCGCCGAAGAAACGCAGCATCGGGATGTCCAGGCCGTCCAGCCAGACCACCGGCTCGCCGCCTTCTGCGGCGGCGCGGTTGCCGTGGTCGTGCCAGGTCCAGGACGGGGTGATGATGAAGTCGCCCGGCTCCATGCGGGTGCGTTCGCCGTCCACCGAGGTGTAGGCGCCGTAGCCCTCGACGACGAAGCGCAGGGCCGACTGGGTGTGCCGGTGGCTGGGGGCGATCTCGCCCGGCAGGATCAGTTGCAGGCCGGCGTAGAGGCTCGGGGTGATCGCCGACTGGCCGGGAAGGTCCGGGTTCTCCAGCACCAGCACGCGGCGCACCGCTTCCTCGGCGCTGATCAGGTCGCCTGCCTCGAGCAGGAACGGGCGCAGTTCGCGATAGCGCCACAGCGCCGCCTGGCAGCCGCCGGCGGGTTGCGCCGGGACCAGGCTGTGCAGGGCTTCCCAGAGCGGGGTGAGGTGCTGCTGGCGGATGCGTCGATAGAAGTCGGCGCGCTTCTCGGTGGAATTGTCGTTATGCATACCGATGAATCTCCGGCGGGAGGAGGCGGGGCCGCCTCGGTCTGGTAGCCATTATTCGAGGTGAAGGCATAACCGAATAATGATATTTAGACATCGACCTATACGTATTCGAGGATGGCTTGCGATGGACTGGACCCGCCGCCTGCGCCTGCAACACCTGCAACTGCTGGTCAGCCTGATGGAGACCGGCAACCTCAGCGGCACCGCCCGGGCCGCACACACCACCCAACCGGGCCTGTCGAAGTGGCTCAAGGAACTGGAGGAGGACGTCGGCGCGCCGCTGTTCGAGCGTCACGCCCGTGGCCTGCGCCCGACGCCCTATGGCATGACCCTGTTCAACCACGCCCAGCGCGTGCTCACCGAGATGGAGCGGGCGCGGCAGAACCTCGAGGCGATGCGCAGCGGCAGCGGCAGCCGGGTACTCCTCGGCACGTCGCCGGCCTCCGCGCCGAGCCTGGTGCCGCGCGCATTGCGGGCGTTCCTCGGACGCTACCCCGGGGCCCAGGTGGAACTGCTCGAAGGCACCATGAACGGCCTTCTCGAGCGGCTGGAGAAACGCCAGCTCGATGTGGTGGTGGGGCGCCTGGACAACTATGCGCCGCGCGCCAGCCTGCGCTGCGAGGTGCTCTACAGCGAGGCGATCGTGGTGATGGCGCGCCCCGGTCACCCCCTGGCCCAGGCCGCCGCGCTGGACTGGGAAGACGTGCGGCGCTACGACTGGATCGTCTGGCCGCCCGGCTCGCCGATCCGCAGCAAGCTCGACATGGCCCTGACCCAGGGCGGCCGGCAGCCGCCGGCCTACCGCCTGGAGTCATCGTCGATGCTGGCCAACATCGAATTGTTGCGTGGCAGCGACATGCTATCCATCGGCTCGGCGCGGGTGGTCGAGCACCTCGCCGGGCTCGGCCTGGTGGCCAGGCTGGCGCTGGAGATTCCCGGCGAGGGCGCGGTGGGCATGTGCTGGCGCGACGAACCGCATCGCGACCGCGCCAGCGAAGACCTGCTGGCCTGCCTGCGCGAAGGCGCGGCGGCCGAGTAGGGCGCCGGCCGGCGGGTGCTATTGCAAAAAGGCCGCGGCTTCTCGACAATGCGATTCATTATCATTCATGTGTCGCCCCGACTTTCCCATGTCCGCCCCGATCCTTCTCAGCGCCCACCATCGCGCCATGCATGCGCTGTACAGCGAGCACCATGGCTGGTTGCAGAACTGGTTGCGCGGCAAGCTGGGCTGCGCGGCGGACGCGGCGGACCTGGCCCAGGACACCTTCCTGCGCATCCTGCTCAAGCGCGAACTGCGCGAGATCGGCATGCCGCGCGCGTTCCTGCGGACCATCGCCCGCGGCCTGGTGATCGACCACTGGCGTCGCGAGGAACTGCAGCGCGCCTACCTCGAAAGCATCGCCCACCTGCCCGAGGCACAGGCGCCGTCGCCCGAGGCGCGGGAACTGGTGCTGGAACTGCTGGAGGAAATCTCGCGGATGCTCGACGGGCTCAAGCCGAAGGTCCGCACCGCCTTCCTCCTGGCCCAGTGCGAAGACCTCAGCCACCGGCAGATCGCCGAACGCATGGGGGTTTCCCAGCGTAGCGTCGAGCGCTACGTGGCCGAGGCGCTGTACCACTGCTACCTGCTGCGCTACGGCGAATGAGCGGAGCCGTGGACGGGACGCGCGGTAGGGTCGACGAAGCGGTGGTCAGGCAGGCCATCCACTGGCTGGTCCGCCTGCGCTCGCAGCCGGGCGACGATCGCCTGCAGCGCGCCTGCGCGGCCTGGCGCGCGGAGCACGGCGAGCACGAGCGGGCCTGGCAGCAGGTCAGCGCGCTCAACGAAGAACTGCACGGACGCTTCAAGGCGCTGCCCGGCGGGGTCGCCTACGGCACCCTGGACAGCAGCGCGCAGCGCCTGCAGCGGCGCCAGGCGCTGAAACTGCTGTCGCTGCTGGTGGCCGGCGGCGCCGTGGCCTGGGTCGGTCGCGACAGCCTGCCCTGGCAGCGCCTGAGCGCCGACTACAGCACCGCCACCGGCGAGCGACGCAGTATCGAGCTGGTCGACGGCACCCGCCTGCAACTGAACACCGACAGCGCGGTCGACGTGCGCTACGACGCCGGCCAGCGCCTGATCCTCCTCGCCCGCGGCGAGATCTTCCTCGCCAGCGGCGCCGATACGCAATCGCCCACGCACAGGCCGCTGCGGGTACGTACCGCGCAAGGGCTGTTCGAGGCCCTCGGCACCCGTTTCAACGTACGCCTGCAAGATGCCGCCACCTGTCTCAGCGTCAGCGAGGGTTCGGTGCGCATCGATGCCTTCGGCGCGCGTCCGCTGCAGGCTCCGGTGGCCGAGGCGGGGCAGAGCTATCGGATCGCCGCCGACGGCGTGCGGCGCCTCGAACGGCCGCAGATGGACGCCGTGGCCTGGGCCGATGGCCTCATCGTCACCCGCGACATGCGCCTGGCCGATTTCCTCGCCGAGGTCGCCCGCTACCGCAACGGCTACCTCGGCTGCGCCGCGGAGGTCGCCGACCTGCGCCTGTCCGGGGTCTATCGCCTGGACGACACCGACAAGCTGCTGCAGGTGCTCGCGCGGACCCTGCCGGTGCGCCTGCAGCGACATACCCGCTGGTGGGTGAGGGTGGTCGCCGCCTGAGTCGCGCCGGCGGCCGCGTGGACGCTTGCTTTCGCCCGGAGCGAAACGCACTGAAAATTATTTTCATTATTTTTGTCGGTTTTCCACGACTGGTCCGGCTTTACCGATTGAACACCCTTCAACGACTCCAACGGATCCCGTTCATGACCGCCACCGCCGTCGTCCTCCGCAATGCCCCGTCGTCCCTCGATTTCCCCCGCGCCTCGCGCCTGAGCCGTTCGGTGCGCGCGGCCCTGCTGTCGTTGGCCATGGCGGCCGGCGCGGCGCCGCTCTGCGCCTCGGCCGCCGAAGCGGCGGCGGAACAGGCGCGGCCCTATGCGATCCCCGCCGGACAGTTGGGCGACGTGCTCAACCGCTTCGCCCGCGAGGCCGGCATCACCCTCTCGGCCACTCCGGCGCAGACCGGTGGCTACAGCTCCCAGGGGTTGCGCGGCAGTTTCACCGTGCAGCAGGGCCTGGCCCGGCTGCTCGCCGACACCCCGCTGGAAGCGGAAGACCAGGGCGACGGCAGCTTCGTCTTGCGCGAGGCGCCGGCAAAGGACGGCGATGTGCTGAACATGCAGGCGGTGGAGGTCTTCGCCCTCGGCAACAACCTGGGCAGCACCGATGGCTACCTGGCCACCCATAGCCAGATCGCCACCAAGACCAGCAAGCCGCTGCTGGAAACCAGCCAGACCGTCTCGGTGATCACCCGCGAGCAGATCGACGACACCGCCTCCAAGACCGTACAGCAGGCGATGCGCTATACCCCCGGCATCTTCACCGGCCAGGTCGGCGCCTCCAACCGCTACGACTACGTGGTGATGCGCGGCTTCGCCGACAACAGCGTGGACAACATCTACCTCGACGGCCTCAAGGCCATGGGCGACAGCGGTACCTTCAGCTCGATGCAGGTCGACCCGTACTTCCTCGAACGCATCGATGTGCTCAAGGGGCCGTCCTCGGTGCTCTACGGCCGTAGCCTGCCGGGCGGCCTGGTGGCGCTGACCAGCAAGAAGCCGTTGTACGAGGACTACCGCCAGATCACCGGCAGCATCGGCAACATGGGCCAGAAGGAGATGGGCTTCGATTTCAGCGGGCCGCTCGACGAGGAGAAGCGCATCGCCTACCGCCTGATCGGTCTCGGCAAGGGCTCGGACACCCAGTTCGATCACGTCAAGGAGGAGCGCTACGCCATCGCCCCGACCCTGGCCATCGACTTCAGCGACGACACCACCCTGACCCTGCAAGGCTACCTGCAACACGATCCCAACGGGGGCTACCACGGCGGCGTACCGGCCGACGGCACCCTGTCGCACCACAACGGCCGGCACATCTCCCGCGAGTTCTTCGATGGCGAGCCGAGCAAGGACGACTTCGACCGCACCCAGCGGATGTTCGGCTACCAGCTGGAGCACCGCATCGACGACGTCTGGTCGGCGCGGCAGAACTTCCGCTACCTGGACTCCGACGTCGACCTGTCGCAGGTCTACGCCTACGGCTGGAGCGCCAGCGAGCCGAACAAGCTGAACCGCTACTTCAGCGGCGCCCGCGAGCACCTGCAGGCGTATATCGTCGACAACATGCTGCAGGCCGAATTCGCCACCGGCGCGGCGCGCCACACCCTGCTCACCGGCCTCGACTACCAGCGCCGGCGCACCGTGGTCGACTGGCGTTCCGGCTCGGCCTCGGCGCTGGACGCGTTCAACCCGGTCTACGGCGACGACGCCATCAGCTATTTCCCGGACGACAACCACACCCGCCGCCTGGAGCAGACCGGCGTCTACCTCCAGGACCTGATCGACATCGACCAGTGGCGCTTCTCGCTCGGCCTGCGCCAGGACTGGGTCAGCGTCACCGACAAGAACCGCAGCACCGGCAGCAAGGCCGACGATGACTGGGAGAAATTCACCGGGCGGATCGGCGCGCTGTACCTGTTCGACAACGGCCTGGCGCCCTACGTCAGCTACTCCGAGTCGTTCAACCCGAACGCCTATTCCGACGCCTCCGGCACGCCCCTGGCGCCCACCGAGGGCAAGCAGTGGGAACTCGGCCTGAAGTTCCAGGCGCCGGGCAGCAACAGCTTCTACACCGCCTCGCTGTTCCATATCACCCAGGAAAACGTCGCCTCCAAGGAACCCCAGGACAACTTCTACACCTCGGTCGGCGAAGTGCGCTCCCAGGGGCTCGAACTGGAGGCCCATACCCAGCTCAGCGACAACCTGAAACTGCTCGGCAGCTACACCTACACCGACATCACCTACACCAAGTCGCTGGACGGCAACCAGGGCCATACGCCGAACCAGGCGCCCAAGCACATGGCTTCGCTGTGGGCCGACTATGCCTTCGACGCCGGCCCGCTCAGCGGTCTGAGCATCGGCGGCGGCGCTCGCTACGTCGGCGAGACCTGGGCGGACAAGGAAAACACCTTGCGGGTGCCGGACTACACCCTGGTCGACGCGCGGATCGGCTACGACCTCGGCAAGCTCGGCCTGAAAGGCCTGGACGTCAGCCTCAATGCCAACAACCTGCTGGACAAGGACTACGTGGCGTCCTGCTACAGCCTGGACTTCTGCTACTTCGGCGAGAAGCGCAACGTCACCGCGACGGTGAACTACCAGTTCTGACCGTCCACCCGGGCCCCGGCGCCAGCGCCGCGGTACCGGCCAAGCAGCCCGGCGCGCAACGTACGCGCCGGGCATTCGCCGGCGTCGCCGGCCGTACCCTGGTTACCTGGAGCCCCCATGCGCCCCGTCCTGGTCCTGCTGCACCGCTATGTCGGTCTGGCTACCGCGCTGTTCCTTTTCCTCGCCGGTCTCACCGGCAGCCTGCTGGCCTTCCATCATGAAATCGACGAATGGCTGAACCCCGGCTTCTACGCCGTGGGCGAGGGTGGCGAGCGCCTTTCCCCAGGCAGCCTGGTGCAACGCGTCGAGTCACGCTATCCGCGACAACTGGTGTGGTACATGGAGTATCCCGAGGCGGGCGGGCATCCGGCGTTGCTCGCCACCGTGCCGCGCGAGGCCGGCGCCAAGGTCGAGCACGACGTGTTCTACCTCGACCCGGTCAGCGGCGAGGAAGTCGGCAAGCGCCTCTGGGCGGCCTGCTGCTTCCAGCCGGCGAACCTGGTTCCCTGGGTCCTGGAGTTCCACCACAACCTGACCCTGCCGGGGAACTGGGGCCTGTACCTGATGGGCGGGGTGGCGATGTTCTGGTTCCTCGACTGCTTCGTCGGCGCCTGGCTGACCCTGCCGCGCGGCCGGCCGTTCTGGAGCAAGTGGACGACAGCCTGGAAGATCAAGCGCGGCAACGCCTACCGCTTCAACTTCGACCTGCATCGCGCCGGCGGCCTCTGGCTCTGGCTGCTGCTGGCGCCGGTGGCGCTGAGCAGCGTCGCCCTGAACCTGCCGAGCCAGGTGTTCAAGCCGCTGGTATCGCTGTTCTCGCCGATCGAACCGAGCGTCTACGAGGCGCGCGGGCGGCTGCCCAGGGAGCAACTGGGGGAGACCCGCCTGGACTACGACCGCACCTTCCAGTTGGCCAGCGTCGAAGCGGCGCGGCTGGGCATCGCCGAGCCGATCGGCGAGCTGTACTACAGCTTCGAATACAACTTCTTCGGCGCCGGCTTCGGCGACCACGACGACCCCATGGGCAAGTCCTGGCTGTTCTTCCACGGCAGCGACGGCCGCCTGCTAGGCCAGGAAGTCGCCGGGCAGGGCAGTTGGGGAGAGCGTTTCTACCGCTTGCAGTACCCGATCCACGGCGGGCGCATCGCCGGCCTGCCGGGACGCATCGCCATCGCCGCCCTCGGCCTGGCCATCGCCGGGCTGTCGCTGACCGGTGTCTACATCTGGTGGCGCAAGCGCCGGGCGCGCCACTGGAACGGCCGCTAGACGGCTGTTAGTCTGGCTGCCTCCCACACCACCAGAGGATGGACGAATGAACGCAAGGATCGCCGCATTGGGACTGCTCCTGCCCCTGGCCGCCGGCAGCGCCGTGGCCGCGGAGGAGGGCAGCTCGGTCAAGGATGCGGCCAAGGCCGCGGTGTCCTCGGCCATCGAGACCGGCAAGAACCTCCTCGGCGGGGTCAGCGAGGGCATCACCAGCGGCCGCCAGTCGGCCCAGGGCGCCGATGGCGCCAAGGTGGTCTCCGACAACGCCGGCTTCGCCGAGATCGGCCAGGTCGAAGTGCTCAAGACCGAGCCGCGCGACCAGCAACTGGCCGTCACCCTCGGCTTCAAGAACGACAGCGACGCCACCGTGCGCCTGATCAACCTGACCCAGACCGGCGCGCTGCTGGTGATCGACAACGACGGCTACTCCAACGCCCTGGTCGCCCTCGCCAACCCCGACGACGTCACCGTCCCGGCCAAGGCCGGCATCCGCCAGACCTTCGTCTTCGAAGGCGGCGCGGAAGGGATCAAGGCGGTGCGCCTGTGGGGCAAGGACCTGCCGGTGAAGTGAATTCGAGTCTGCGTCAAAGCAGCCCCGCCTTGGCGGGGCTTCTTTCTGCCGGGCCACGAGCGCAAATAATCAGCTCACCAGAACCCGGCCGAGCGCTGCCTGGAGACCGATAGGTCCTTCCCATTACGAAAATGACGACATCGCATCGATCCTGAAACGTCCGTACAGCCAGGACGACGCAATGAAGGCAAAGTGCCATTCCCTCCTGTCCCTGTTTGGATTAGCATTCCTACTTTTGGACTAATCCCCCCTCAACACGCCCATGTCGTTTAGCTATGCGGTGGATATTGAAGGGAACTCGCAGGACATCGGATGTTGCGTTCTAGCTATCGTGCGGTTGTCGCTGGCTTGGTTTTACTGCCGCTGCTTGCCAGCGCCGCCCCCTTCACCTCCCCCGGCGACCGCGACCTGATCCGCGACCGCCAGCAGCGCCTGCTGGACGAACAGCGCAAGCGCCTGGAGGAACTCCAGCAACTGCCCGGCAAGGGAGCGCCCGCCGCTGCGGATGCCTCCGGCGACGACGAGCGCTGCTTCGAGATCCGCCGCATCGAGCTGGAGGGCGCCGGGCACCTCGGCGAAAGCGCGCGTCGCCAACTGCTGGCGCCCTACCAGGGGCGCTGCCTGGGCGTCGGCCAGCTCAATGCGCTGCTCAAGGCCGTCACCGACCATTACCTGGATCGCGGCTACGTCACCACCCGCGCCTACCTGCCACAGCAGGACCTGGCCTCCGGGACCCTGCGCATCATCGTCGTCGAAGGCCGCCTGGAGGGCCTGGACAGCTCCGCGCTGGCCAGCCCGCGCGAACTGGCGATGAGCTTTCCGGGCAGGACCGGCGAGCTGCTCGACCTGCGCGAGCTGGAGCAACTGGTCGACCAGTTGAGCCGCCTGCCGTCGCGCCAGGCGCAACTGGAGCTGGTGCCCGGCAGCGAGGTCGGCGGCAGCCGGGTGCGTCTCAAGGGCGAGCGCGACAAGCCCTGGCGGGTCTCCGCCACGCGCAACAACGACGGCGACGTCAGCACCGGCGAGCAGCAGATGGGCCTGGGCCTGGACTGGGACAGCCCGCTGGGCCTGGCCGACCAGCTCAACCTGCGCGCCAACCGCGACGCGGTGACCGACCGCTGGCGCCATTCCGACAGCCAGAGCCTGTTCTACAGCCTGCCCTGGGGCTGGTGGACCTTCACCTACGGCTACAGCCAGAGCGACTACCGCACGCGCAACGAGGCCAGCGGCTTCCCCTTCAAGCTCGATGGCGACAGCCGCAGCCATCAGTTCCGCGCCGAACGCGTGCTGCACCGCGACGGCATGAGCAAGACCGCCATGAGCCTGGGGCTCAGCCACCAGCGCACCAACAACTATGTCGAAGACACCCGCCTGGAAGACCAGAGCACGCGGATCACCGAGACCCAGCTCGGCTTCAACCACGGCCGGCGGATCGGCAGCGGTTTCGTCAACCTCGACCTCGGCTGGCAGCAGGGCATCGGCGCCCTTGGCGCGCAGGGTCGCGGCCACCCGCACGCGGGCGATCCGAATGCGCGCTACGACAAGTACAGCCTGACCCTCAGCTACCTGCAGCCGTTCCAGCTATGGGGCGAGCGCTTCAGCTTCGACAGCCTGGCCACCGGGCAGAGGAGCGAGGACGTGCTGTTCAGCCCGCAGCGCATCAGCCTCGGCGGCAACAGCTCGGTGCGCGGCTTCAAGGACCAGACCCTGACCGGCGACAGCGGCGGCTACTGGCGCAACCAGTTGCGCTGGCGGCGCGCGGTGGAGTGGGCGCCGCTGCGGCCCTGGCTGCAGGAATACGGCGTGGCCTTCGCCTACGACGTCGGCGTGATCCGCCACGACCGCTACAACGACGGCGCCAGCGGGCGCATGAGCGGCAACGCCATCGAACTGGATGCCCGCGGCCGCTATTTCGCCGCCAGCGTCGGCTTCGCCCGCTCGCTGGAGCGGCCCAGCGCCATCGAGCGGCGCGAGCACCCGATCTATTTCCGGGTCGACGCGTTCTTCTGAAGACGCGGCGACCTCCTGAACGCTTTAGGAAAGCGCCTACCTGCATCGAGGCCCTTTCCTTGGAAAACCTTGCTTAACCTCGCCGGGCCCCTACCCGCCAAGGAGTAACGATATGGACATCCGCAGCCCGCTGAACCAGTGCATCGCCCTGTCCCTGGCCGGCATCCTGTTCCTCAACCCGATCGTCGCCGCGGCGGCGGGGCTGGCGCTGGACAAGGCCGCCGGCGGCAACACCGGCCTGGGCCAGGCGGGCAACGGCGTGCCCATCGTCAATATCGCCACGCCCAACGGCGCCGGGCTGTCGAACAACCATTTCCGCGACTACAACGTCGGCGCCAACGGGCTGATCCTCAACAACGCCACCGGCAAGACCCAGGGTACCCAGCTCGGCGGGATCATCCTCGGCAACCCCAACCTCAAGGGCCAGGCGGCGCAGGTGATCCTCAACCAGGTCACCGGCGGCAACCGCAGCACCCTGGCCGGCTACACCGAGGTGGCCGGGCAGTCGGCGCGGGTGATCGTCGCCAACCCGCACGGCATCACCTGCCAGGGCTGCGGCTTCATCAACACGCCGCGCGCGACCCTCACCACCGGCAAGCCGATCATGGACGGCCAGCGCCTGGAGCGCTTCCAGGTGGACGGCGGCGACATCGTCGTCGAAGGCGCCGAACTGAACGTCGGCAACCTCGAACAGTTCGACCTGATCACCCGCAGCGCCAAGCTCAACGCCAAGCTCTACGCGAAGAACCTCAACATCGTCACCGGCCGCAACGACGTCCAGGCCGACAGCCTGCAGGCCACGCCGCGCGCCGCCGATGGCAGCGAGAAGCCGCAGCTGGCGATCGACAGCTCGGCGCTGGGCGGGATGTACGCCGGGGCGATCCGCCTGGTCGGCACCGAGCAGGGCGTGGGGGTGCGGCTGGCCGGCGACATGGCCGCCAGCGGCGGCGACATCCGCATCGACGCCAGCGGCAAGCTGAGCCTGGCCCAGGCCTCCAGCCAGGGCGACCTGAAGATCGCGGCCCAGGCCGTGGAGCTGAATGGCAAGACCTACGCCGGCGGCAGCGCCGAGATCCGCAGCGCGGAGGAACTGGTCAACCGGCAGAGCCTGGCGGCGCGCGAACGCATCGTGCTGGAGGCGGCGCATATCGACAACGCCGGGGTGATCGAAGCCGGCGTCGAGCCAGACGAGCGGCGCAACGCCCGCGGCGACCTCGAGCTGCGCAGCGGCACCCTGCGCAACGCCGGCAGCCTGGTGGCCAGCCGCGCGCTGGAAGCGAAGGCGAGCCAGGCGCTGGACAACCAGGGCGGCAGCCTGAAGGGGGCGACCGTCCGGGTCGACGGCGGACACCTGGACAACCGTGGCGGCAAGCTGCTCGCCGAGGGCGAACTGCGGGTCGAGGCGAGCAGCCTGGACAACCGCCAGGACGGCCTGTTGCAGAGCCGGGACCGCGCCGTGGTCAAGACCCGTGGCGATCTCGACAACCGTGGCGGCCAGGTCGTCGGTCTGAACGAACTGCAGGTCCAGGCTGCCGCACTGGACAATCGCAGTGCCGGTCTCCTTTCCAGCAAGGGAGACATGGACATCGAGGTCGCTCGTCTGGACAACAGTGCGGGCGGCAAGCTGGTCAGCGAGCGCCGTACGCTCCTGAAGGCGGATCGGCTCGATAATCGCAGCGGTCGCATTGTCGCCGGCCAGGATCTCGACTTGAGCTCTCGGTTGATCGACAACCGAGCGGGCGATATCTCCAGCACGTCGAGGGTGGTGGCGAGCACTCGCGAACAGTTGGACAACCGCGGTGGCAAGATCGTCGGTGACAGTGGCCTGGACATCACAACGCCACGCATGCTCAACCAGGACAAGGGGGTACTCGCCAGCCGCGATGGGCTGCGCCTGAGTGCTACGGAGTTGTTCAACGGCGCGGGGGGCCTGCTGTCCAGCCAGAAGGGTATCGACGTCTCCCTGGCCGGTGCGTTCGATAACCAGGCCGGCAGCCTGGACAGCCGGGGCTTCCTGACGGTGAAGTCAGCCTGGCTCGACAACCAGGGCGGTACGCTATCCAGCGCAGGGGCATTGGCAGTGACCAGCCAGGGCGCCCTGAACAATCAGGGCGGCAGACTGGCGAGCGACGCCGGACTTAGCTTGAGCAGCGCCAGCCTCGACAACAGCCAGACCGGTGCGATCAGTGGCAAGGGGGCCGTGGAGATTCGTACCGGCAACCTGAACAACAGCCGGAAAGCCAGTATCGGCAGCGATGCGGGACTCACCCTGGTCGCCGCTCGGGTAGACAACAGCCAGGCGGGCCGGATCGCTGCCAAGGGTGCGATCGATGCGGCTCTCCAAGGGTTGGACCAGCATGACAGGGGCAACCTGGTCAGCGATACCGGCATTACGCTCGATCTGAACAAGGGAAGCCTGGTCAATCGCGCTCAAGGCCTGATCGCCACGCCTGGCACTTTGCTCCTGCGCCAACTCGGCGTGGTGGACAACAGCGGTGGGGAAATCTCCAGCGACCGCGCGTTCACTCTTGCCACCTCCGCGTTGAACAACCAGGGGGGACGCCTGCTCAGCGGCGGAGCCCTGACCTTGCGTATTGCGCAGGCCTTGGACAACAGCCTCGAGGGGATTGTCTCCGGTGCCGGAGGTCTGGATATCCAGGCATTCGTCCTGGACAACCGTAGTGGCTCCATCGGCAGCAAGGGCGCCATCGATATCGGTGTGACCCGCCTGGAAAACGACGCTGGCACACTGATCGCTGAACGCGGCCTGAAGCTGGTAGCCGATGAGGCGAACAGTTCCAAGGGGCGTATCGCCGCCAATGATAGCCTGCATGCCAAGGTTGGCACGCTGAGCCAGAAGGGAGGAGAACTGACCAGTCAGGACTCGCTGACTCTCGACCTGGGCATCCTAAACAACAACGCTGGCCGTATCGCTGGCAACCAGGGCGTGGACATCACGGCCCGGCAGGTGGACAACGGCGTCGGCGAGATTGCCAGCCAGGGCGTGGTGGCGCTGAACCTCACTGAGCAGCTGGACAACCGCGGTGGCAAGATCGTCGGTGACAGTGGTCTGGGCATCACCGCGCCGCACGTGCTCAACCAGGATAAGGGGGTACTCGCCAGCCGCGATGGGCTGCGCCTGAGTGCTACGGAGTTGTTCAACGGCGCGGGGGGCCTGCTGTCCAGCCAGAAGGGTATCGACGTCTCCCTGGCCGGTGCGTTCGATAACCAGGCCGGCAGCCTGGACAGCCGGGGCTTCCTGACGGTGAAGTCAGCCCGGCTCGACAACCAGGGCGGTACGCTATCCAGCGCAGGGGCATTGGCAGTGACCAGCCAGGGCGCCCTGAACAATCAGGGCGGCAGACTGGCGAGCGACGCCGGACTTAGCTTGAGCAGCGCCAGCCTCGACAACAGCCAGGCCGGTGCGATCAGTGGCAAGGGGGCCGTGGAGATTCGTACCGGCAACCTGAACAACAGCCGGAAAGCCAGTATCGGCAGCGATGCGGGACTCACCCTGGTCGCCGCTCGGGTAGACAACAGCCAGGCGGGCCGGATCGCTGCCAAAGGTGCGATCGATGCGGCTCTCCAAGGGTTGGACCAGCATGACAGGGGCAACCTGGTCAGCGATACCGGCATCACGCTCAATCTGAACAAGGGAAGCCTGGTCAATCGCGCTCAAGGCCTGATCGCCACGCCTGGCACCTTGCTCCTGCGCCAACTCGGCGTGGTGGACAACAGCGGTGGGGAAATCTCCAGCGACCGCGCGTTCACTCTTGCCACCTCCGCGTTGAACAACCAGGGTGGACGCCTGCTCAGCGGTGGAGCCCTGACCTTGCGTATCGCGCAGGCCCTGGACAACAGCCTCGAGGGGATTGTCTCCGGCGCCGGAGGTCTGGATATCCAGGCATTCGTCCTGGACAACCGTAGTGGCTCCATCGGCAGCAAGGGCGCCATCGATATCGGTGTGACCCGCCTGGAAAACGACGCTGGCACGCTGATCGCCGAACGCGGCCTGAAGCTGGTAGCCGATGAGGCGAACAATTCCAAGGGGAGTATCGTCGCCAAGGATGATCTGCGTGCCAAACTCGGTGCGCTGGTGCAGAACGGGGGAGAGCTGACGACTCAGGGCGCGCTGGCCCTCGACGCCGACAAAGTCGACAACGGCGCTGGTCGCATCGCCGGCAACCGAGGTGTGGTCATCGATGCCCGGCAGGTGGACAACCGTGCCGGCGAGATTGCCAGCCAGGGCGTGGCGACGCTGAACCTCACTGAGCAACTGGACAACCGTGGCGGCAAGATCGTCGGTGACAGTGGTCTGGGCATCACCGCGCCACGCGTGCTCAACCAGGACAAGGGAGTACTCGCCAGCCGCGATGGGCTGCGCCTGAGTGGTACCGAATTGTTCAATGGCAATGCCGGACTGCTCAGCAGTCAGAGACATATAGAGGTCACTCTGGACGGCGTGCTGGACAATCAGGGCAAGGGCGCGCTGCTCAGCGACGGTACCCTGACGGTGAGCGCCGGGCGCATACACAACCAGGACGCCACTCTGTCCAGCGCCGGTGCGCTGAGACTGAGCAGCCAGGAGGCGGTGGACAACCGTGGCGGCAAGTTGGTGACGGACTCCAGCCTGCGCCTGACCAGCGCCAGCCTGGACAACAGCCGATCAGGGATCATCAGTGCCAACGCTGCGGCGGAGATCCATACCGGGGTTCTGAACAACAGCCAGAAAGGCAATCTTGGCAGTAATGACGGGCTCGGCCTGATTGCTACTGAGGTGGATAACAGCCAGGAAGGTCGGATCACTGCCAAAGGCATGATCGACGCAAATATCAAGGGACTCGATCAGCAGGGCAAAGGGCGGCTGGTCAGTAATGCCGGCATCATACTCGACCTGAACGAGGGAACCCTGGCCAATGGCGCTCAGGGCCTGATCGCCACGCCTGGAACCTTGCTCCTGCGCCAACTCGGCATGGTGGACAACAGCGGCGGGGAAATTTCCAGCGACCGAGCCTTCACACTCACCACCTCCGCGCTGACCAACCAGGGTGGCCGCCTGCGCAGCGGCGGTGTACTGACGTTGCGCATCGCCCAGGCTCTGGACAACAGCCTCGAAGGTGTTCTCTCCGGCACCGGAGGCCTGGATATCCGGGCGCTTGCCCTGGACAACCGCAGTGGCTCCATCGGCAGCAAGGGCGCCGTCGATATCGACGTGTCCCGTTTGGAAAACGATGACGGCGACCTGCTTAGCGAAGGTCGTCTGAAACTGACTGCCGAGCGAGCGAACAGTGTCAGGGGACGGATCGCGGCCAGGGGTGACCTGCACGCCAGCGTGACAGCCTTTAACCAGGCGGGTGGCGAATTGAGCAGCGAGAGTGCGCTGATGCTCGAGGCCGATAGCCTCGACAACCGCAGCGGCGGTCTGGTCAGTGCTGATGGCAACCTGACCGTTTCCGCCCGGAGGATCGACAACCGTGCGGGCGAAATCGCCAGCCCGGGCCAGGTGACACTGGACGTCGCCGAGCAGTTGGACAACCGAGGCGGCAAGGCCATCGGCGATAGCGGACTTCGCCTCGCCGCGCCACGGGTACTCAACCAGGACGGCGGGGTACTCGCCAGTCGTGATGGGCTGCGCCTGAATGGCGCCGAACTGTTCAATGGCAACGGCGGCCTGCTCAGCAGCCAGCAAAGCATCGACGTCATTCTGGACGGCGTATTGGGCAATCAGGCGGGCAGCTTGAGCAGCCAGGGACGCCTGAGCGTGAAGAGCGGTCGGCTGGACAACCAGGGCGGTGCAGTCTCCAGCGCCGGGACCTTGTCGCTTTCCAGCCAGGGTGCGTTGAACAACCAGGGGGGCAGGGTGGTCACCGACGCCGGTGCCGTCCTGCGCAGCGCCAGCCTCGACAACAGCCAGGGCGGCATCGTCAGCGCCAAGGGGGCCGCGGAGATCCGTACTGGCAGCCTCAACAATAGCCAGAAGGGCGGCATAGGCAGCGGTGCCGGGCTCGCGCTGGTCGCGGACCTGGTGGACAACAGCCAGAACGGCCGGATCACTGCCAAGGGTGCGATCGATGCCAACCTGAAGGGGCTGGATCAGCAGGGCAGCGGCAGGCTGGTCAGCGATACGGCCATCGCGCTCGATCTGCGCGGGGGAGAACTGGTCAACCGTGCTCAGGGCCTGATCGCCACGCCTGGAGCCTTGCTGCTGCGGCAACTGGGTGTCGTGGACAACAGTGGCGGTGGCGAGATCTCCAGCGATCGAAGCTTTACCCTCGCCGCGACCGCGCTGAGCAACCGGGGTGGCCGCGTGATCAGCGGCGACTCCCTGACCCTGCGCATCGCCCAGGCACTGGACAACAGCCTCCAAGGCGTTCTTTCCGCAAGCGGAGGGCTGGATGTCGCTGCACTCGTCTTCGACAACCATAGCGGCATCGTTGGTAGCAAGGGCGATACACACATCGGGGTGAACCGCCTGGAGAACGAGGCAGGCCGCGTGGTCAGCGAAGGCGCCCTGGATCTGACCGCCAAGCAGGTGAGCAGCGCCAAGGGGCGCATTGCCGCGAAGGGCGATCTGCAGGTCACGGTTGGCACCCTGGAGCAGCAGGGTGGAGAACTGGCCAGTCAGGGGACGCTGACTCTCGACGCCGATAGCCTGGATAACCGCAATGGCGGCCTGGTGAGCGCCGATGGCGGGGTCACCGCCGAGGCACGCCAGATCGATAACCGCGGTGGGGAAATATCCAGCGTGGCCAAGGTGGCTCTGGCTGTCCGGGAACAACTGGACAACCGGGGGGGCAAGGTGATCGGCGACAGTGAGCTGAGCCTAACCGTGCAGCGCCTGCTGAACCAGGCCAAGGGTGTGCTCGCCAGTCGCGATGGATTGCACCTGGACGGCGCGGAACTGCTCAATGGCGATGGCGGCCTGCTCAGCAGCCAACGCCAGGTGGATGTAACGCTCAGTGGTGCATTGGACAACCAGGGGAGCGGTGCACTGGTCAGCGAAGGGTCGCTGACAGTGAAGGCCGACCAGGTCAATAACCAGGCGGGGACTTTCTCCAGTGCGGGTAGCCTGCTCGTTACCAGCCGGGGCGAGTTGAACAACCAGGGTGGCAGGTTGGTGACCGATGCTGGAGCCACCCTGAACAGCACTGGCTTCGACAACAGCCGTGCGGGCCTGGTCAGTGCGAAAGGGGCTGTGGCCATTCGTACCGGAGCCCTGAACAACAGTCAGAAGGGATCCATTGGCGGCAATACGGGCGTCACCCTGGTCGCCGGGTTGGTCGACAACGGCCGGGAAGGACGGATCAGCACCAAGGGTACGCTCGACGCCAACCTGAAAGGGTTGCTTCAGCAGGGGGGAGGCTCGCTGGTCGGCGAGCGCGGTGTCACCCTCGACCTCAACGGTGGCACCCTGGACAACCACGACCTCGGTCTGGTTTCAACGCCTGGCGCGCTCCTGCTGCGCCAACTCGGCATGGTGGACAACAGCGTCGGCGGAGAGATATCCAGCGACCGTGCTTTTACCCTCGCCGCCAACACACTGAACAATCAGGGCGGGCGGCTGATCAGCAGCGAAGCTTTGACCCTGCGCATCGCCAAGACACTGGACAACAGTCTCAAGGGGCAGGTCCTGGCGACCGACGGACTGGCCATCGAGTCTCAGGTCTTGGACAACCGTGCGGGAACCATCGGCAGCAAGGGTGATGCCCGTATCAGCGTGACCAGCCTGGACAACGCCGAACAAGGCAGCCTGGTGAGTGAAGGCCGCCTGGAGCTTGTAGCCGACCAGGTGAGCAACGGCAACCAAGGCCGTATCGCCGCCAGAGGCGTGCTGGAGGCGGCGGTCGGTACGCTGCTCCAGCAAGGCGGCGAGCTGGTCAGCCAGGGGAGCCTGGACCTTCGCGCCGACATGCTCGACAACAGCCAGTCCGGGCTGATCGCCGCGAATGGCGGCATCGCTATCGAGGCGCGGCAGGTCGACAACCGCGCCGGCGAGATTTCCAGCACCTCGAAGGTCGCCGTGAACGCCCGCGAGCAACTGGACAACCGCGGCGGCAAGGTCATCGGCGACAGCGGCCTGCGCCTCACCGTGCAGCGCCTGCTGAACCAGGCCAAGGGGGTGCTGGCCGGGCGCGACGGCCTGAGCCTGGACGGCGGCGAACTGTTCAACGGCGACGGCGGGCGGCTCGACAGCCAGAACAGCCTGAGCGTGAGCCTCGGCGGCGTGCTGGACAACCAGGGCGGCGCGCTGGTCAGCGAAGGCAGCCTGACGGCGCGCGCCGCGCGCCTGGACAACCGTGGCGGGACCTTCTCCAGCGCCGGTGCGCTGGCGCTGACCAGCCAGGCCGCGCTGGACAACCAGGGCGGCAGGCTGCTCAGCGATGCCGGCGTGACGCTGAAGGGCGCCAGCCTCGACAACAGCCGTTCCGGCGTGATCAGCGCCAAGGGTGCGGTGGATATCCGCACCGGCGTGCTGGACAACAGCCGCAACGGCGGCATCGGCAGCAACGCCGGCATCACCCTGGTGGCCGCCCGGCTGGACAACGGCCAGCAG
Source organism: Pseudomonas sp. 20-5 (assembly GCF_056782835.1). Taxonomy (NCBI): domain Bacteria; kingdom Pseudomonadati; phylum Pseudomonadota; class Gammaproteobacteria; order Pseudomonadales; family Pseudomonadaceae; genus Pseudomonas; species Pseudomonas sp. 20-5. The sequence continues at coordinate 2,779,822 of NZ_CM165584.1, forward strand.
GGCCGGGTCAGCGCCAAGGGCCTGCTCGACGCCAACCTGAAAGGCCTCGACCAGCGCGGAGGCGGCGTTCTGGTCAGCGAAACCGGCGTCACCCTCGACCTCAATGGCGGCACGCTGGTCAACCGCGATGGCGGCCTGATCGCCACGCCCGGCGCGCTGCTGCTGCGCCAGCTCGGCGCGGTGGACAACGGCGCCGGCGGGGAAATCTCCAGCGACCGCGCCTTCACCCTCGCCGCCGCCAGCCTGGACAACCGCGGCGGGCGCCTGATCGGCGCCGACAGCCTGACCCTGCGCATCGCCCAGGCCCTGGACAACAGCCTGGCCGGGGTGATCTCCGGCGCCGCCGGCCTGGACATCGCGGCCGCTCGCCTGGACAACAGCGCCAAGGGCACCCTGGCCAGCCGCGCCGGCATCGACCTGCGCGTCGATGGCGCGCTGGACAACCACGCCGAAGGCACCGTCTCCGGCGCCCGCCTGACGCTCGCCAGCGCCTCGCTGGACAACAGCGGCAAGGGCCTGCTCTCTGGCAACGCCGGCCTGAGCGTCGTCACTGGTGCGCTGGACAACGCCGAGGGTGGCCAACTGATCAGCCAGGGCGTGCTGGACGTCAGCAGCGCCGACCTCGACAACCGTGGCGGCGCCCTCAGTGGCAAGCAGTCGCTGCGCCTGAGCGCCGCCAACCTGGACAACCGTGGCGGCCTGCTCACCAGCGACGGCGAACTGGAACTGACGGCAGGGCGCGTCGATTCCGCCGACGGTGGCGAAATCTCCGCCCGGGGCGACCTGCGCCTGACGGTCGAGCGCCTGGTGCAACGCCAGGGCCGGCTGATCGGCGAGCGCGGCGTCAGTCTCGACCTGCGAGGCGGCGACCTGGATAACCAGGGCGGCCTGATCAGTGCCCGCGGCCCGCTGAGCATCGAGCGGCTGAACGTCCTCGACAACCGCCAGGGCGGCGAGATTTCCAGCCAGCAGGGCTTCGAGCTGCTGGCCAGACGCATCGACAACGGCCAGCAGGGGCGCATCATCAGCGCCGGGAAACTGCGCCTGGACGCCGACGCGCTGGGCAACGCCGGCGCCGGCCTGCTCTCCGGATGGCAGGGCCTGACGGTGACAGGCGGGAGCCTGGACAACAGCGCCGGCGGCACCCTTTCGAGCAAGGACGGCGAGCTGGCCATCAGCCTCGGCGGCGCGCTGGACAACCACGGCCAGGGCGCGCTGGTCAGCAAGGGCGCGCAACGGATCGACGCCGCCAGCCTGGATAACGCCCAGGGCATCGTCTCCGGCGAAAGCGACGTGACCCTGAGCATCGCCGGGAAGCTGGACAACGGCCAGGGCGGCCTGGTCTCGGCGCAGCGCGCGCTGAGCTTCGAGCGCGACGATACGCTGCTGAACAACGCCGGCGGCCGGATCAACGGCGGCAGCCTGCTGCTCAAGGGCGCCAGCCTGGATAACAGCGACGGCCAGTTGATCAGCCAGGGCCGGCTCGACGCCATCCTTGGCGGCGCCCTGGTCAACACCGGCGCGGCGCGCCTGGCCAGCGGCGGCGACCTGCTGCTGCGCAGCGCCAGCGTCGACAACCGCGGCGGCAAGCTGGTCAGCCAGGGGCTGCTGGAGATCAGCGCCGGCAGCCTCGACAACAGCGCCTCCGGCACCCTCGCCAGCCAGGCCGGCATGAGCCTGCGCCTGGGCGGCGGCGCCCTGCGCAACCAGCAGGACGGCCTGATCTTCAGCCAGGCCGGCGCCCTCGATGTGCAGGCCGGCAGCCTGGACAACCGCCAGGGCACGCTCCAGGCCCAGGGCGACAACCAGCTGCGTATCGGTGGCGCGCTGGACAACCAGGGCGGCCGCCTGGACAGCCGGGCCGGTAACCTCGACCTGCAGAGCGGCAGCCTCGACAACGGCGCCGGCGGCGTGCTCAACAGCGCCAAGGGTTGGCTGAAGCTGGTCACCGGGCTGTTCGACAACAGCGCCGGCGTCACCCAGGCGCAGTCGCTGGAAATCCGCGCCGGGCAAGGCGTGCGCAACCAGCAGGGCCATCTCTCGGCGCTGGGCGGCGACAACCGCATCGTCACCGCCGACTTCGACAACCAGGGTGGCGGCCTCTACGCCAGCGGCCTGCTCAGCCTCGACGGCCAGCGCTTCCTCAACCAGGGCGCGGCGGCGGGCCAGGGCGGCAAGGTCGGCGCCGGGCGCATCGACTTCAGCCTGGCCGGCGCGCTGGCCAACCGCTTCGGCCAGTTGGAAAGCGAAAGCGAGCTGCACCTGCGCGCCGCCGCGATCGACAACAGCGGCGGCAGCCTGCGCGCCCTCGGCCGCAGCGGCAGCACGCGGTTGGTCGCTGGCGGCCTGAACAACGCCTACGGCGTGCTGGAAAGCGCCAACCAGGACCTCGACCTGCAACTGGGCAGCCTGGCCAACGCCGGCGGGCGCATCCTCCACACCGGCAATGGCACCTTCGGCCTGGATTCCGCGCAGGTGATCCGCGCCGGCGGGGAACTGACCACCAATGGCCTGCTGGACATCCGCGCCAGCGAATGGACCAACAGCAGCGTGCTGCAAGCCGGACGCCTGAACCTGGACATCGGCACCTTCCGCCAGACGGCCGAGGGCAAGCTGCTGGCGGTGCAGTCCTTCACTGGCCGCGGCGGCGACTGGAGCAACGACGGCCTGCTGGCCAGCGACGGCAGCTTGCGACTCGACCTGAGCGGCGGCTACCGTGGCAACGGCCGCGCCACCAGCCTCGGCGACTTCGCCCTGAACGCCGCCAGCCTCGACCTCGGCAATGCCGCCAGCCTCGCCGGCGGCGCCAATGTCACGCTTGGCGCCGGCAACCTGCTGGTCAACCGTGGGCGGATCACCGCCGCCGGCGACCTCGTGGCCAGCGCCGCGAGCCTGAACAACTACGGCACCCTGGGCGGCGGCGGCAACCTGCGATTGAACGCGCCCGCCCTGCTCAACGAGCGCGGGTTGCTGTTCAGTGGCGCCGACATGACCCTGCGCGCCGGCGACATCACCAACCTCTACGGGGATGTGTACAGCCTCGGCAGGCTGGATATCGCCCGCGACGATGCGGGGGGCTGGGCAAATCGCTTGGAGAACATTTCCGGGAATTTAGAGAGCACAGGTGATATGCGTTTCTCCGTGAGTTCACTTCTCAATAGAAGGGAAACTCTAGAGATTGAAGGTGACTTGCAGAATAGCGCTATTGGCGTCCGCTGTACGGGGTGTCAGCTTTCTGAGAGGTGGGGAAAAACTAGGTCTTCGAGCGAGCTTGTCTGGATCAGGGAATATAAGTCTACATTGGGAGAGTCTTCTGCCGCTGCTTCAATTACGGCTGGTCGAGATCTGCTTGTTGTAGGTGCAAGCCTGCAGAATATTGCTTCTAATATAAGTGCTGTAAGAGACGCCACGCTATCTCTGAGTAATTTCGAAAACAAAGGTTATGCGTTAGGGGAATATGCGGTCAGGGGCGTTTATTCGCCGCCGAGTAAATTTGGCGAAGAATTGCTTATGCGCATATTGGCGTATAACGCTGTCAACGATCCCAGTTATGGGGAGGGATATGCGAGCACAGGGGGGAGACTTCCGAATATTCATTATTTCGACAAGAATTTTAATGAAAAAGTCTCTCCGCTGGAGGTCATTCATGGAAACGGGAAAAATGGTGGGCCGGGTTGGCACCTGTACTTCGGTACCTTAGATGTTGAGTATCCGGACACAGATCGCTGGAATAAGGCTATTGGACGAATACCGGCGCCGAATTATTCATCGAAAAAAACGGATGCTATTCCAGATCTACTTAAGGGATTGGCTCCTCTCGATGAGTTGACGATTAACAAAGGGGCGAACTCAACGGTTGGTGCTGTCGTGCAAGCTGGCGGTCGTGTAACGGTGAATGCTGCGGAGAGTTTCAATAATTCTGTCCTACAGGGATTTCAGGCCGTTCAGGAAACCCAGTTACCTCATCAGGACATAGCTGTTTCAAGCACGACGAGCGCCGTAGTGACTCTGAAGAGTCAACTGCCAGCGGATTTGGCAAGGCAACAGATCAATCCTCTCACCTTGCCGGGCTTCAGCCTGCCTCAAGGCCAGAATGGGCTCTTCCGCCTGGCGTCCCAAGGAGCCCAGGTGAACCAGGCAAGTGGTGCTCTGAAATCCGCCAGCGATCTCACCCAGAGCGGCCATGGCGTATCTGTATCCGCACAGGCAGGCAGTGACGCAAGTGGCTGGAGTACCCAGGCGCGTCGTGTCGGCGATGATCGGGTCACCTCGCTTGCCGGTTCCGCCTATCAAGGCCGGGTAGCTGAGGCTATCGATGCGCTACGGGCTTCCGCGCCAATCTCGGGCGACGGGGGAAACACTGGCCGTTTCCAGGCCGGTGAGCACCAGGCGACCACGGGACTGGGTGGACTCGTCGAGGGCAATGCATCGGGTCACAGCGGCAATGGCGTCATCCTCGCCGATCTGCGCGCTGGTCTACCCTCGTTCTCAAGCCTTCCCGCGGCTGATCGTGTTCAAGGCACAGTGCCCGGTCACGATGGGAATGGAACTATTCTCGCCAATTGGCAGGGTGCGCAGGCGACGGTCCACGCCTCGCCTTCGACAGTGCGTGTAGAGGGGGTAGGCTCCAGTCCAGGTGGCAATGGCAGCATCCTTGCCGATCTGCCGGCTGAGCAGTCGTCGGTGCAGGCACTGCCTTCGGCCGTTAGGGCTCAGGGCAGCCTGCCTCGCCTCGAAGAGCGGAGCGCCCTTCTTGCCGAGCCTCCGGTTGGGCAGCCGGCGCTGCAAACCCTGCCGTCGGTTGCGCGCGTTGAGGGCGTGCCCAGCAATGCCACACCGAGCAACAGCCACAAGTATCTGATCGAGACCAACCCGGCGCTCACCGAGCTGAAGCAGTTCCTCAACTCGGACTACCTGCTCGGTGGCCTGGGTATCAATCCGGATGACAGCAAGAAGCGCCTGGGCGACGGTCTATACGAGCAGCGCCTGGTACGCGAAGCGATCGTCCAGCGTACGGGGCAGCGCTTCATCGCCGGATTGAACAGCGACGAAGCGATGTTCCGCTATCTGATGGACAACGCCATCGCCAGCAAGGACGTATTGGGACTGACCCCTGGCGTCACCCTCAGCGCCGCCCAGGTGGCGGCGCTGACCCACGACATCGTTTGGCTGGAAGAAGTCGAGGTGAATGGCGAGAAGGTCCTCGCCCCCGTGGTCTACCTGGCCCAGGCCGAGGGGCGGTTGGGCCCGAACGGCGCGCTGATCCAGGGGCGCGACGTGAACCTGATCACCGGCGGGGACCTGAGGAACGCCGGTACCCTGCGCGCGCAGAACGACCTCAGCGCGACAGCCGGCAACATCGACAACAGCGGCCTGATCGAGGCCGGCAACCGCCTCGACCTGCTGGCCAGCGGCTCCATCCGCAATGACCAGGGCGGCATCATTGCCGGGCGCGAGGTAAGCCTCTCCGCCCTTACCGGAGACGTCATCAATGAACGGACGGTGACCCAGCACCAGTCTTCCTACAGGGGAACCGGTACCACTGAGGCATTTGCCGATAGCGCCGCGCGTATCGAGGCTGCGCAGAAGCTGACCGTTTCGGCAGGACGCGATGTAGCCAATATTGGCGGTGTCATCGACAGCAAGGGTGACCTCGCTTTGCAAGGCGGCAGGGATGTCCTGGTTTCGGCTGCGGTAGCGGAGCGGGGCTGGACGGCAGGAAGCCAGGCATACCAGACCCAGACGACCCAGATGGGCGCCGAGGTCGTGGCGGGACGCGACATCAGCGTCAGCGCCGGACGCGATATCAGCGTCGTGGGCAGCCGCATCGACGCTCGTCGCGACGTGACATTCGAGGCGGGTCGCGATGTGGGCCTGGTCGCGGCTGCCAACGAAGAGCATGCCTATGGCAAGACCAAGAAGGTCACTTTCCAGGACGACAAGATCACCCAGCAGGCCACTCGCGTGGACGCTGGCGGCGACCTGGCGATCAATGCCGGACAGGACCTGCGGCTGGTCGCGAGCCAGGCCAGCGCCGGCGACGAAGCCTACCTGGTGGCCGGCGACAAGCTGGAGCTGCTGGCCGCGAACGACAGCAGTTACTACCTCTACGACAAGAAGAGCAAAGGCAGCTTCGGTAGCAAGAAGACCCGGCGCGACGAAATCACCGATGTGACGGCAGTGGGCAGCCAAATATCCAGCGGCGGCGACCTCACCCTGCTCAGTGGCGGCGACCAGACTTACCAGGGCGCGAAGCTGGAATCGGGCAACGACCTGGCCATCGTCAGCGGCGGCGCGGTGACCTTCGAGGCGGTAAAGGACCTGCACCAGGAAAGCCACGAGAAGAGCAAGGGCAACCTGGCGTGGCAGTCGTCGAAGGGCAAGGGCCAGACCGACGAAACCGTGCGCCAGAGCCAGATCGTGGCCCAGGGGAATCTGGCGATCAAGGCCGTGGAAGGGCTGAAGATCGACCTCAAGCACATCGACCAGAAGACCGTGAGCCAGACCATCGACGCGATGGTGCAGGCGGATCCGCAACTGGCCTGGCTGAAGCAGATGGAGCAGCGCGGCGATGTGGATTGGCGGCGCGTGCAGGAACTGCATGACAGCTGGAAGTACAGCAACTCCGGGCTGGGCGTCGGCGCGCAGTTGGCGATAGCGATCGTCGTGACTTACTTCACGGCGGGCGCAGCCAGTGGGGCGATTGCAACGGCCGGGGCCGGAACCTCCATGGCAGGCGCGACCGCAGCCGCTACCGCTACGACTTCGGCGGGCTGGTTGAACGCGGCAGGTACCGCAGCGCTCAGCGGCGTGGCCAGCAATGGAGCGATCAGCACCATCAACAACCGGGGAAACCTGGGGGATGTCGTCAAGGACGTGACCTCCAGCGATGCGCTGAGGGGCTATGCAGTCGCTGGCACGACTGCGGGGCTGACTGCCGGCGTCTACGACAAATGGACCTCGACCCAGACCGGCACCTCGACCGCTCTACCGAACACCGGGGCCGTGGCGCCCGCCGCAGGGTTGGGCACCTGGCAAGGCGTGGGCCAGTTCACCTCGAACCAGTTGCTGCAGAATGGTACTTCGGTGCTGTTGGACCGGGCGCTGGGCGGCAAGGGCAGCCTGGGCGATGCGTTGCAAAACAGCCTGGCAAATGCCTTTGCGGCCTACGGCTTCAAGCTGATTGGCGACACCACCCATGGCGTACTGGACGACGGCAGCCTCGGCAAGATCGGCTTGCACGCCCTGATGGGAGGTCTGGCCGCCGAAGCGGTCGGTGGCGATTTCCGTACCGGAGCCCTGGCTGCGGGAGTCAACGAGGCGCTGGTGGATAGCTTCGCCAAGCAATACGCCAGCCTGCCCATCGATGACAAGAAGGGCCTGCTGACCATGAGTTCGCAGTTGATCGGCATGCTGGCGGCTTCGACGCAGGGCGATGCGGACGCCAAGAGCTTGCAGACGGGGGCCTGGGTGGCGGGGAATGCCACCCAACACAACTACCTCAGTCATTGGCAGGAGGAGAAGAAGCGGCAGGAGGTCGATGGCTGCAAGGACAAACAGCTCTGCAAAACCGGAATAGAAGCCAAATGGGCAATTATTTCGGCCCAGCAGGATGTCGGTATCGTCGTAGGTGTTGGAGGAGGCATCGGTCTTTCGACAGCTGAAACCGCAGTGGGTGTTTATGAGCTGGTCAAGAACTGGAGGGAAACCTATGCAGCTCTGGAGCAGTTGGCCACATCGCCAGAATTCCGGCAGCAATTTGGCGATAACTACCTGAAGGGGCTGGAAGAGCGCGCCGCATTCTTGACCCAGGCATACGAGGATGCCGGCTGGCAAGGTTCGGTCACAGCTGGTGTCGAGGGCGGTAGGTTCGCTGCGGAACTTGTTGGCGTTCTGACGGCAGTGAAAGGTGGCGCGCAGATAACCGCCAAGCTGCCAACAGCAGCCAAGAACCTGGTCAACGCGATTGCGGAGTCACCTGTTTCCGGTAGTATGAGTTCGCAGCTCGGGGCAGTGGGGGACTTGGGTCGGCTGGGTGGGGGGGCAAAAGGAGCGACTCCTAAGACTGAAACGTATTTTAGAGTCGAAGGCGGTGGCTCCGGTGCAGCAACGAGCCAAAATCGAATTACTGTGAATACCGATGGCAGTATTAAAATTAACCCTGGATGCTCTGGGCAGCTTTGTGTCAGTGTGGGGAGTGCTGATCATGCGAGCTACTTCTTAACTAACAAGCGTCCGGACGGGTCGGTAGTAGTGTTTGAGGTAGATGCAGGTCTTCATAAGCAGATAATGGATAGTGCGATACCTCAGCGCCCAGTTCCGGGCGTTCCACGAGATCCGTCGGCACCCAAAATTGTAGATCCGAGCCAACCAGGCGTTGCTTTAGAGCTGCCCAAGATGTGGGAGTCGTTACTTGAAAAGCACTCAAGCAATGCGCGCTTATACTCTCATGACGAGTTTTTGAAGGAGTTTGGGAGATGACTCAGTGGCAACTGTTAGCTGATGATTTGTGGGGTGGTGAAAAAAATATATGCTTTTTTGTTCATTCGGGTGCGTGCTTCTGGGTTGTGGATGATAAATTCAACTTCAGCTTGGATGCGGAGAAGGATTATCGTGCATACCTTGATAAGGGTCATATAACTCAGGAGCAATATGCGTCGGCATGCATGACGTTTAGAGGTGGGGTTCTTAAACTTACTGCTGAGAATTTTTTGAAATATTTGAGGGCGGAGGAGCGGTGGGTGTTATCGCGGCAAGACCTAAAAGATATGTTTGTGTGCGGGCTTGATTTGAGCGAGTCTTTGCATGGAAGAATTGAAGATTACTATCTTTCTGGTGTTGAGTTGAGTGCAAGCTACTTTCATGATGCTAATACTGTTGCCTCTAGGCTTCCAATGTTCTATGTGAATTTCGATCGCAAAATTTACATGCATATGGACTGTAATCGGGCGCATGAAGAATTGGCTTACTCAGACTGGCTTGCTAAGTGTTCGGATTTTTGCCATTTAGTGCCCGATAGGGAGAGGTATTGGGTTTTAGAGGGTATGGATTATTGGAAGTATAGATTTTTGCAATCGGCATAAGATGCAAAAGTGTAGAAGCATAAAGGGGACAAGCATAAAGGGGACGGATTTATTTTCACTGCTCTAGAACTAAAAGGTAGATAGATTTTCCCCGTTCAGTAATTCCCTGTTCTTTAATAATTTACTTTTTCGATTTTAAAAGAAGAGCACTGACCTCCCTTTCGCTACTTCCGCAGAGTCCTGAACCTCCGGCCCCGCCATCCCTGGCGGGTCGCTCGCCGGGGCAACGTATGCGTTGCCTGGAGAAGAAGGGCCTGCTGACCATGAGTCCGCAGTTGATCGGCGTGCTGGCAGCTTCGACGCAGGGCGATGCGGACGCCAAGAGCTTGCAGACGGGAGCCTGGGTGGCGGGGAATGCCACCCAACACAACTACCTCAGTCATTGGCAGGAGGAGAAGAAGCGGCAGGAGGTCGATGGCTGCAAGGACAAACAGCTCTGCAAAACCGGAATAGAAGCCAAATGGGCAATTATTTCGGCCCAGCAGGATGTCGGTATCGTCGTAGGTGTTGGAGGAGGCATCGGTCTTTCGACAGCTGAAACCGCAGTGGGTGTTTATGAGCTGGTCAAGAGCTGGAGGGAAACCTATGCAGCTCTGGAGCAGTTGGCCACTTCGCCAGAGTTCCGGCAGCAATTTGGCGATAACTACCTGAAGGGACTGGAGGAGCGCGCCGCATTCTTGACCTAGGCATACGAGGATGCCGGCTGGCAAGGTTCGGTCACAGCTGGTGTCGAGGGCGGTAGCTTCGCTGCGGAACTTGTTGGCGTTCTGACGGCAGTGAAAGGTGGCGCGCAGATAACCGCCAAGCTGCCAACAGCAGCCAAGAACCTGGTCAACGCGATTGCGGAGTCACCGGTTTCCGGTAGTATGAGTTCGCAGCTCGGGGCAGTGGGGGATTTGGGTCGGCTGGGTGGGGGAGGTAAAGGTTATGTCGATATTCTTTCCCACGAAGCTAAACAGCATATTTTGTATGGCGACAAACCTGGGAGTGGTGGCCATTTGTGGCCGGGGCAGGCAGGGAAGACAGTTTTCCCTCAAAACTGGTCGGCAGATAAGATAGTTCACGAGGTTGGTGATATTGCGACGTCCCCTAGTACCAAATGGTATGCCCAAACAGGAACTGGTGGGGTTTATACAAGCAAGGGTGATCCCGCTAAATGGGTTGCTTATGAGGTTCGTGATGGAGTTCGTATGCGCGTTGTTTATCAGCCCGCTACAGGAAAGGTGATCACAGCCTTCCCCGACAACGCACCTATCCCACCTTATAAGCCCATTAAATAGGTCTTTTATGTACGCTGATCGTATTGTCAAATTTGGGGAGAGATTCCAGGGACGGCTAGAGTCTACGCTGCTTCAGGGAGCACTAGACTATGTTGGATACAATGAGGAAAGTCTGGCTTTTGAAGTTCTGTGTGACCATATTTGTGAATATGATGTATCTATCACGGATGAGGAATATCGCGAGGCTGTACAATTAGCCCTGGATATGGGGTTTGACTTAGAGGAAGGTCCATTCAAACACTTGAAGGGTTTGAAGTCGTAGTTTTTAAAACATACATCGTTTGCTTTTTCAAATACTGGCCTCGGGCAGCATAAAGGGGACATATTTATTTTCCCTGCTCTAATTCTCTGAGCAGGGAGGCTCCGCGAGGCCTAGGCAGAGGCGAGTGGTTTTACTGAACTATCCGCTTCACGTGGTTCAGTGTGGGTAAGATCGGCAGTGGTATACAGTGGGAATGAGAGATATAAACACTAGTCAAAATTAGAGTAGGAAAAATAAATCTGTCCCCTTTTTCCCATAGTGGTAAAAATAAATCTGCCCCCTCTTTCCTCGTAGTTAATTTTTCTATTTGTCGCGGCTACTTAAGAGAGTCGTCTGATATGGATTAGCTGCAATTAGGGCTGCGTTATTTTTTTTGAGTCATGCAGAGCCTGAATAGTGTCGCAACTTTATAGTAACGAAGGGGGCGTGTTCTTTGATGAGGATGTTGGCTGCTTCGCAAATTGCGTGAGCTTTCTCAATCTCTTTTGGCGGTATTAATATTTCTTGAGAGATTGAAGTCTCCATTTTAAGTATAGAGAAGTATCCGTTTATATCGCATACATCCAGACCCAGTTCGGTCCAGCTGGCTATGCTGGCCTGAGTTGAGTTGAAATCACGAAATCGAGAGAGCTTTAGTGCGTCAATTACTTCGCTGTATACTTCCATTGATAGTAGAACAGAGCCATTCCCTTCTGCCTTGATAAGGCCTTGAAGCTCCGCTAGTTGTTCTTGCGTATCTATCTGGATTAGCTGTAACTCGTTTTCTTGAAGTTTTAGACTGTTAAGTGCCCTCTCATAAAGTTGAGTGTCTTGCGGCCAGGCTGTGGCGTCGGCTGAAATATTATCAAGACTTTCGGGGAGCCTGATATCGAACCCGATGCATTTGAACTCCATAGCTTAACCTCCGTTTTGACTAGTCCAACTTGAGTACGATGAGCAGGACGATAGTCCGCTGGGTTGTACGGGGTGAGTGTCTGCCAGTCCTCTTTTTTTATTCCAGAAGCACCCATTAGGGGATTTGTTCATTTGCCATATATGGTAATGGGGATCCATCCCTTTGTGTTTGTGGCCAGTATTGTACTCATAACACTGTGTGCCTGCCGGTGGATCACATTCGTCTTCTGGGCAAAAAGCGTTTCCTGCAGCATTCCCTGCCAAACCACCGCCAATAGCTCCAATTGCACCACCTGCGGATGCACCAGCAACACCGCCGGAAATCGTCCCACCTATAGGCAATACCAGCGTACCTCCTGCCCCCCCTGCTAATCCACCGACCACAGTACCTACATAACCACCCGTTACTGTACCTACGGTAATGCATGCAGCTAAACAGATTTGATCGGGGACTGTTCCTCGCCAATCTGTTTGATTGATCGGATTTGCATTCACATAACCATAAGTGTTGATTCCTCCCTCCAACCCAATCGGATCACTCTCCACATACCGCCCAGTCTCCGGATCATAGTCGCGGAAGTAGTTGTAGTGCAGCCCGCTCTCCGCATCGTAGTACTGCCCGGGGAAGCGCAGGTTGACCTGGGTGCTGCCCTGGCTCAGCGCTTCGCCGCGGCCGAAGGCGTCGGACTGCCACTGCCAGGCGATCTGGCCGCTGGCGTCGGTGGCCAGGCGCGGGGTGTCGAGGTGGTCGCCATGGAGGTAGAGCGGGGTCGGGTTGCCGACCTTGCCCTGGGCGTCGTAGTCGGCGTCGATGGTGGCCAGCGGCAGGCTGTCCAGCCACAGGTAGTACTGGGCTCGCAGTTTCCGGCCGCTGCCGTCGTGTTCGGCTTCGCCGAGCAACTGGCCGTCGGGACCGTAGAGGTAGGTGGTGACGCTCTCGGGGGTGAGCTTGACGATGCGCTGGCCGAGGGCGTTGTAGCGGTATTCGGCGACCTGCTGGCCGTCGAGGCTGACGCTTTGCAGGCGGCCCTGGGTGTCGTAGGCCAGTTTGCGTGCGGCGCGGTCCTGGGTGAGGTTGCCGGCGGCGTCGCTGGTCACCGCTTGCGCGCCGATGGCGGTCAATCGGTTGCTGTCGGGCGCGTACTGGTAGTCCTGGCTGCTGGCGGTGCCGCCTGAGGCGGGGTTGTCGCTGCGTTGGGTGCGGTTGCCGACCGCGTCGTAGGCGTAGCTGCGCCCGCCCTGGACGCCGCGTTCCTCGGTCAGGCGGTCCAGCGGGTCGTACTGGTAGTCCAGGGTGCCCCAGAGGCTGTGGCGGTGCTGCTGGATATTGCCATTGGCATCGTGCTGGTAGTCGCTCTGCCAGGGGCCGACCTTCTGCCGCAGCAGTTGGTAGTCCTGGTCGTACTCGCGGCTGAGGGCGATGCCGTTGCCCCAGGTCAGGCGCTGCAGCGGGCCGAAGGGCAGGTAGGCGATCTGCCCGACCAGGGTGCTCGGTGCCTTGTCGCCCACTGCCAGGGTCACGCTGGCGACCTGGCCGCCGGCATTGCGCGGGTAGCCGATGGCGAGGCCGGAGGGGTAGCCGATCTCCAGCAGTTGGTTGGCCGCGTCGTAGCGGTAGGTCACGCGGTCGAGCAGGGTCTGCTGGTCGAGGCGGATGCTGCGTACCTGCTCGACCAGGTTGCCGCGCTCGTCGTAGCGGTACACCAGGCTGTCGCGGGCACCTTCGATGGCGCCCAGGCGGCCGATGCCCTTGTTGCCATCGGCGGTGAGGTCGTAGCGGTACTGTACGTCGAGGCTCGGGTCGCTCGGCGAGTGGCGCTCGATCAGGCGATTGAGGGCGTCGTAGCGATACTCGGTGACCGTACCGCGAGCGTCGGTGCGGCGGATGACGTTGCCGGCGGCGTCGTGCTCGAAGGTGGTGGTGCCGCTGTCCGGGCTGACCAGTCGGGTCAGGTTGCCGAGGCCGTCGTATTCGTAGCGGGTGGTGACACCGCGCGGGTCCTTGACCTCGGTGAGGTTGTCCTGGGCGTCGTAGGCGAGTCGGGTCTTGCCGCCGAGGGGATCGCTCTGGCCGACCAGCCGGTCGAGGGCATCGAAGGCCTGGCTGTGGGCGAACTGGCGCGGGTTGGTTTCGCCGACCGGATTGTCGTTGAGGTCGTAGGCGAAGCTGCGTGTCTGGCCGCCGGCGCCGACCGCACGGAGCAGCCGGCCAAGCTCGTCGTAGGCCCATTGCTGCTGGCGCACCAGGCTGCCGCTGGCGTCCTTGATGCGCTGGGCGGTGCGATTGCCCTTGGTGTCGACGTCGTATTCGAGGCGTTCGCCGAGGTTGTTGCCGATCGCTACCAGGCGCCGTGCGTCGTCGTATTCGTAGCTCAGCCAACTGCCGTCGCCGCGGGTGACGCGGGTGATCTGGCCGACCGCGTCATAGTCGAAGCGGGTGGTGCTGCCGGCGGTGCTGACGGAGGCCAGCCAGCCGTCGACGCCGGTGTAGGCGAGGCTGCTGGTGACGCCGTTGGCATCGGTGATGCTGCCGGGCTTGCCGCGCTCGTCATAGTCGCCGAGGCGGGTGACCTGGCCGAGGGCGTTGGTCACCTGGGTCAGGTTGCCGCGACTGTCGTAGGCATAGAGGGTGACGTCCTGCACATCGGTGCGCGGACCGTCGGCGCGCTCGATCAGGCCGAGGGCGTTGTAGCTGTAGCTCCAGGCGCGCTCGGCCGCCTGAGCGGGCAGGGCCAGGGCGCAGGCCAGGGCGAGGGCGCCGAGACGGGGGAAGTATGGGGGGATGCGCATGGGTGTCGTCCTTGTCAGCGGGTGGTGACGGTCTCGCCGGTCTTGCGTCCCTCGGCGTTGTACTGGTAGCGGGTGATCCGGCCGGGCTCGCTGACCTGCACCGGGAGGAACAGGGTCGGGTGCCAGTCGGTGACGACGGTGCGCGCCTGCGGGGTGCCGGCGGCCTCGGTGCGCGAGGTCTCCAGGCCACGGGCGTTGTACTGGTAGGTGGTCAGGTTGCCGTTGTTGTCGCGTTTGCTGGTGAGCAGGCCCTGGTCATCGTAGGTGAAGGTGGAATTGCTGCTGGGGCAGTTGGGAGAGGGTTCGCCTTCGATGGCGACGATGCGTTTGATGCCCTGGATCACCTGGAAGCGGTAGGTGGCCTGCTTGCCGTATTCGTTGGTGACGGTGGTGGAGCCGTCATCGTTGTAGGCGAGGGAGACCTTTTCGGCGCCGTTGGCGTGTTCGCTGGAGATGGCGCGGCCTTGGTCGTCGTAGGTCCATGTTGCGTAACGCGTGCCTTGTTCGTCGATGATTCCAACCATTAACCCGGCATTGCCACTGTCAGCATAGAGATACTTCCGGGTGCGGTTGAGTCCTTGGGACGTGGTTTTCTTCGAAACCAGCCTGGCGCCCCCGTCATATAGATATTCCACTTTCAGGGAACCGTTGTAATCGACGAGGTAGGGTTGTTTCGTTGCGTTCCAGGAAACGGTTAGGGTGTTTCCGAACCCATCTTTAGCCTTGGTGGTGGAGAGGTTCGGATAGGTTATCGTGATGACCTGCCCCCTGACTTTCCTCTGGATAAGCCGGCCCTGGACATCGAAAAGTGAGCTGGTTCCGTCCCTGTAGTCATACCTCCAGCCTGCCTGGTCTTTTGAAAGTGTACCCGTCGTTGCGTCGGACGATATTGCGCCGTCAGTCAGCCTGAATAGTTCCTGGCGACCATCGGGTAGAGATAGGGAAATATTTTCGCCTACTATTTTTAAGCCTTCCTGGAAGGTGTTCGTCCACATTCCGGTAATGCTGTTGTAGTATCTCTCGAACTGGAGAGGGGAGTGCGACGGATCTATATCGGTTTCACGTTGAAATTTATTGCCGATACTGGCATTTATAGGGTTTCCCTGGAAAGATGAGGGGCCTTGGCATCCGTTTTCGTTGGGGATTCCCGCGTTCTTTCGATCGGAGACGTCAGTGGGGCACTCGTACCGGCCATTGAAAAGGTTGTATGGGCAGCCAGTTGGAGGAGCCTGAGTAACGTTTACAGCCGTGCCGGAGGCCCCCCACCAGTTAGGATTTCCGTAGGTAGCAGTGCCGGATGTAACTGCTAGCGGAGACTTTCTGAATATGCTGATGCTGCAAAAAAATGAATTGTATCGGGCATCTATAAGTGTTTTTCTGCTGATGTACCCTAGAACTACGTGACCCCCCTTCAGATTGCTATCTATATAGTACCTGTCGCTGGCCGCGCAAGCGGCTTCGAGCGAGGGTTTTCGCCTATCTGGATATGGCACGTGTCCAGGTTGTCCAAGGGCTGGTCCCGAAACTGAAAGCTCCCAGCCTTCCTCCGCATGCACTACGGCGATGAATATATTTAACAGGAGAAAAGCGAGAGCTTTGTACATTTCCATTCCTTGAAGTCTATTTGCACTGCTGATTATCAACGAGACTCAGCATCAGACTATAGATTGAACACCAGATGAACATCCTCCGGCTCCAACCGATACAACTCCTCATCCGGTTCCATGCACAGCCGGCATCCGAGTCTCATATAAAAATCCACTGTGTTCTGCGACGGCGTAGCCGAAACGTAGAGCGCGCTGGCGCCGAGGTGGCGGGCCTGGGTGGCGGCGAGGTGGAAGAGGTGGGCGCCGAGGCCGCGGCGGCGGTAGGCGTGGCTGAGGTGGAGGAACTTCAGTTGCAGCCAGTCGCGCTCGGGGCCGAGGCGGCGCGGGTCGAGGACTACTGCGCCGATCAGGCGGCCCTGGTCGAACAGGCCGAGGAACCAGCCGCCGCGGTCGAAGCAGTCGAGCAGGATCGGCGTGTAATGCTCGGCCTCGCCCTCCGGCCAGCCGCGCATGTCGTAGAACTCGGGGCGCAGCACCAGTTGGCCGGCCTCGACGGAATACAGGTGTTCGATCACTTCGCTGCGGTCGATCTCCCAGACCAGGGGGATTTCGTCGCGGCGCAGCAGGCGTTCTTCGGTCATCGTGATTTCCTTGCGCTGAGGCCGTACATCAGCGGCAGGCGCGGACGATCGGCGGGCGGCAGCATGCGTCCGCCGCCGCCGTCGCGCATGCCGTCGAAGCCGGCCCAGCCGTTGGCGTAGGGGTATTCCTCCAGCCGTTCGAGTTGCAGGCCGGCGCCGAGCAGGGCGCCGATCACATCGGCCAGGCCCCACTGGAACTCGTAGCTGGGATGAGGGTTGCTGAAGTTCTCGACGCCGGCGCGGTAGCCGGAGGGCGCCAGGCTGGCGCCGGACTCGGCGACGTAGTCGCTGACGCCGCTCTCGGCGATCGGCTCGCGGCTGAAGTAGTCGTAGGCCGGTTGCCAGTGTGGGTCGAAGTACAGGGCGAAAGGATGGAACTCCACCAGGACGAAGCGCCCGCCGGGAACCAGTACCTGGGCGATGCCGTCGGCCCAGCGCTTGAGGTCGGAGAGCCAGACCAGCGTGCCGTAGGAGGCGAAGACCCGTTCGAAGCGTTCGCCGCGGGTGGCGGCGACGGGCAGCCAGCGGAGGATGTCGTCGCGCTGGAAGTCGGCGGCGATGCCGCTGTCGCGGGACAGCTGGCGGGCGAAGTCGATGGCGCTGTCGGCGATGTCGACCCCGGTGACGCGGGCGCCAAGGCGCGCCAGGCTCAGGCTGTCCTGTCCGGCGTTGCATTGCAGATGCAGTAGGCGCAGGCCGTCGAGATGGCCGAGCAGTTGCAGTTCCTCGGGATAGAGCGTGGAACCGCCGTTGCGGAAGAAGGCGGCCTGGTCGGCCTTGTGGCTGTTGTGCGCCCGGGTGGCGGCGTTCCACGACAGCCGGTTGGCCTCGTGCAGGTCGGATCGCATGGTTCGACTCCTTCCCTGGAGTGCGCCACCGCGCGGATGGCGGGTCCGGGGGATTACATGTCCTTGATGCTGCGCACCTGGTCCTTGTTGACGCGGGTGCGCTTGCCGTCCAGTTGCTCCAGTTCGTAGAAGCCGGAACTACGATCATAGCGCGGGGTATCCACCGCCTGGATCTCGCGGCCATCGTTGAGGGTGACGATGGTCGGGGTGGAGCAGCCGGCCAGGACGGCGAATGCGGACGAGAGCAACAGGGCGGGCAGCAGACGGGAGGTCATCGGAATTTTCCTTCGGACGGTTTTCGAGGCGGCGGATTCTACTCCAGTCGCGGCGCAACCGCTCTAGCCTGGATCACAGCGGCAAATTTCCGCTGTGATCGTACGTCTCTTCCGGTGAGCCGCCCGGATGGCGGCGCCTATTCGAAGGGAGATTCCATGTCTGCCGTTTCCACCTCGTTGTTGCTTTTCCTCAACCTGCTGACCCCGGCCCAGGCCGCCCAGCCCGTGCCGCTGGCCGATGGCCGCATCGAGATCGCTGCCGGCGAGAGCCGCCAGCGCTACCTCGACCTTGCCCCCGGCGAGTTGCAGTTGCTCGACCTGGAGGTCGACCGCGGCCGCGTCCGCCTGCGCGCCACCACGCCCGACGGCAAGGCGTTGCGCGCGACGGAGCTGGCCGGACGCCAGTCGCTCGGCCTGCAGGCCGGCGAGCGCCAGGGCCTGCGCCTGACCTTCAGCGCCGACGAAGACACCGCACTGACCCTGATCCCCACCCAGCGCCTCACCCCGCAGACCCCGGCGCTTGATTCGCCGGCGCCGCAGAGCCCGACCCTGCAACGCCTGCAGGCGGAGCTTGCGGAAAAGCGCCCCGGCGCGCTGAAGGCGTTCTGGAAGCAGGTAGCGAAGCAGGGCACGCCGCTGGTGGAGCCGCTGGATGCCGAACGTGTGCTGGTCACCTTCCTCTGGCGCCAGCAGCGTCCCGGCGACGTGCGCCTGCTGTGGCCGACCCCGGAGGTCAACACCCGCCGCTTCGAGGCCCTGGCCGGCAGCGACGTGCGCTACCTGAGCCTGCCGCTGCGCCGCGACGCGCGGGTTTCCTACCAGCTCAGCGCCGACCTGCCGGACCTGCAACAGGCCGATCGCGGCACCTTGCGCCTGGCGTTGCAGGCGGCGGCGCGGCCGGACCCGCTGAGCCGTACGCCGTGGCCCAACAGCCGCGCGCTGCCGCGGGCCGAGCAGGCCTCGCTGGTGCAGCTCGGCGGCGCCCCTGCCGAGACCTGGGACCAGCCGCGCAAGGACGTGCCGCGCGGCAAGGTGGAGCGCCTCGGCTATACCAGCCAGGCCCTGGCCAACCAGCGCCAGCTGACGCTCTACACGCCGCCGGGCTACGATCCCGAGGGCCAGCGCTATCCGCTGCTGGTGCTGTTCGACGAGGACCACTACGCGCGCGACGTACCGACCCCGACCATCCTCGACAACCTGATCGCCGCCGGGCGTATCCGCCCGACCCTGGCGGTGATTGTCGGCAATGTCGACGCCAGCAGCCGGGGCCGCGAGCTGCCCTGCAACGAGGCCTTCGCCGACATGCTCGCCCACGAGCTGCTGCCCTGGTTGCAGCAGCGCTATGCATTGAGCGAGGAGCCTGCCGATCGCGTGCTTTCCGGTTCCAGCTACGGCGGGCTGGCCTCGGGCTGCATCGCCTACCGTTATCCGGAACGCTTCGGCAAGGTGCTGAGCCTGTCCGGCTCGTTCTGGTGGGGGCCGGACGAGCAGCAGCCGCAGTGGCTGGTACGGCAGTTCGCCGCTGGCGAGCGTTTGCCGCTGGCGTTCTTCCTCAGTTCCGGCCTGCTCGAGGAGCCCGAGGCGGACGGCATTCTCGGCAGCAACCGCAGCCTGCGCGCGGCGCTGCAAGGCAAGGGCTACCCGCTGCACTACCGTGAGTTCCCCGGCGGTCACGACTACGCGGCGTGGAGCCTGGAGCTTGCCGAAGGGTTGCAGGCCTTGTTGCCGGCGCATTGAGCCGGCTGGCTGGCGTGGGGCGGATAGCCGCTTGCGGTTATCCGCCGTGCCGCGGCCTTAGAGGTGGGGGAAGGCTGTCCGGAGCGTGTCCGCAATGCCCACCGCGTTGCGGAATCGGAAAAAATCGTCCAGGGCCATTTGCCAGCGTCGGCGGATAGGGGACAATCGGCGTTCGCCTCAATCGAACGACAAGGATGTTCTCGATGCGCCGACTCTTGCGCCCGGTATTCTGCGCCGCGCTCTTCTGCCTGTACCCAGCGCTGGTCCAGGCTGCCGCCGAAAGCGAAATCCTCGGCCTGTTCCAGCGCTGGCAGGCCGCCCACGGGCAGCGCAGCGGCAAGGCCCTGGAAGGGGTATATGCGCCGCGCCTGGACTACTATGGCCGCGCGCAGACGCGCGAGCGCACCCTCTCCGCCAAGCAGGCCTTCTTCGCCCGCCATCCCGACTTCGAGCAGCGCATCGTCGCTGCGCCGCAGATCGTGCCGGGCGACCAGGAAGGCCGCTACGAGGTGCGCTTCGTCAAGCAGGTACGCCTCGACGGACGCCTGCGCAACTATCCGGGGCTGCTCCTGGCCGAGCGCGCCGGGCCGGGCGATACCTGGCGCTTCGTCGGCGAGAGCGACGAGATCACCCGCTACGCCGTCGACCCGCGGTACACCCCGCTGGCTCGCGGCCGCTTCGCCGGTACCGAGGCGGATTTCGCCTGGGTAGTGGCCCACGCGCCGAACAGCGCCGCCTTGTGCGACGAATACGAGGATTGCCGCTGCGACCTCTGGAGCGCCGACGCGCGCGTCCCGCCGAAGCCGCTGGGCAGTTGCACCGGCGCGGTGCTCAGCGTCCTCGGCGACCTCGACGACAGCGGCCGCGAGCGCCTGCAACTGCTGCGTACCTGGTGGACCAGCACCTGGACCAAGTCGTCGCTGCTGGAAATCCGCGACGGCCAGTGGGTGCGGATGCTGCCGGACATCTCCACCACCTGGGACGATGCCGAGGCCGAGCTGGTGCTGTACAAGGCCGACCCGCAGCAGCCGGGCCGAGTGCTGGTGACCGAAACCGTGATGGACGACGAGGGCGACTGGAGCCACCGCACCCGCAGCGAGGCGCTGCGCCCCGTACCCTGACGCCGGCCCCTTGGGCTGGGCGGCGCCAGGCCGTACAATCGACGGCTTTATGGCGAGCGTCGCCGCAGTCCAGGTTCCCGCATGCGCATCCACGTCTCCTTCATCGACCGTGTCGGCATCACCCAGGAGGTGCTGGCGCTGCTGGGCGGGCGCAACCTGAACCTGGACGCGGTGGAAATGGTGCCGCCGAACGTCTACATCGACGCGCCGACCCTCAGTCCCGAAGTGCTGGAGGAACTGCGCGCAGCGCTGCTGGGCATCCGTGGCGTGCAGGCGATGACCGTGGTCGACATCCTTCCCGGCCAGCGCCGCCGCTTGCAGCTCGATGCGTTGCTGGCGGCGATGGCCGATCCGGTGCTGGCGGTGGACGGCAAGGGCCTGGTGCTGCTGGCCAACCCGGCCTTCAGCGAGCGCTGCGGACGCGACCCGGCCGGCGAGAGGCTGGCCAGCCTGTTCGACGATGAAACCCTGGAGGATGCGCTGGTCGAGCAGGGCTTCCGCCTGCCGCTGCGCGAAGTGACATTCATGGGCCAGGCCCTGCTGCTCGATGCCACGCCGATCACCGAAGGGCCGGGCGAGGGCGAGCGGCACCTGGCCGGCGGCCTGTTGACCCTCTACGAACCGAACCGCATCGGCGAGCGCCTGGCGGCCTTGCACCATGACCATGCCGAGGGGTTCGAGATGCTCCTCGGCGATTCCCAGCCGATCCGCACCCTGAAGACCCGTGCGCAGCGCGTGGCGGCGCTCGACGCGCCGCTGCTGATCCACGGCGAGACCGGTACCGGCAAGGAACTGGTGGCGCGCGGCTGCCATGCCCTGAGTGCGCGGCACAACTCGCCGTTCCTGGCGCTGAACTGCGCGGCGTTGCCGGAGAACCTGGCCGAAAGCGAGCTGTTCGGCTACGCCCCCGGCGCCTTCACCGGCGCCCAGCGCGGCGGCAAGCCAGGCCTGCTGGAGCTGGCCCACCAGGGCACGGTGTTCCTCGACGAGATCGGCGAGATGTCCCCCTATCTGCAAGCCAAGCTGCTGCGCTTCCTCAGCGACGGCAGCTTCCGCCGGGTCGGCGGCGACCGCGAGGTGAGGGTCGACGTGCGGATCCTCAGCGCCACCCACCGCAACCTGGAGAAGATGGTCGCCGAGGGCAGCTTCCGCGAGGACCTGTTCTACCGCCTCAACGTGCTCAGCCTGGAAGTCCCGCCGTTGCGAGAGCGCGGCCACGACATCCTGCTGCTGGCGCGGCACTTCATGCAGCAGGCCTGTGCGCAGATCCAGCGCCCGGTGTGCCGGCTGGCGCCGGGCACCTACCCGGCGCTGCTGAGCAACCGCTGGCCGGGCAACGTGCGCCAGTTGCAGAACGTGATCTTCCGTGCCGCTGCGATCTGCGAGAGCAGCCTGGTGGATATCGGCGACCTGGAGATCGCCGGCACCGCCGTGGCGCGGCAGAACGACGGCGAGGTGGGCAGCCTGGAGGAGGCGGTGGAGGGCTTCGAGAAAGCCCTGCTGGAGAAGCTCTACGTCAGCTATCCATCGACCCGCCAGTTGGCTGCGCGCCTGCAAACCTCGCACACCGCCATCGCCCACCGCCTGCGCAAGTACGGCATCGGTCCGCGCGCCTGAAGCGGGCTCAGCCCTCGCTGGAATACACCGGCTTGCCGGCGAACCAGGTCTTCAGCACCTTGGTTTCGCCCAGTTGCGTCTCCGGCACCTCGAACACGTCGCGGTCGAGGACGATGAAGTCCGCCTGCTTGCCCGGCTCCAGGCTGCCGATCCGGTGTTCCAGGCCGATGGTCCGCGCAGCGTTGCGGGTGTAGGCGTAGAACATGGTCTGGCGGTCCAGGCGTTCGCCGGCGTTGAGCACGCCCTGCGGGCCCTTGCGGGTCACCGCCTGCTGGATGGCCTTCCACGGCGACAGGCTGGACACCGGCCAGTCGCTGGCCCCGGCGATGGTCGCGCCCTTGCTCAGCAGGGAGTGCGCCGGGTACTGGTAGCGGTAGGCGAAGGCACTGATATAGGGCTTCATCAGGTCCACCGTGGTTTCGTCGGCGGCGGCCCAGTACAGCTGCATCGAGGCGATCACGCCAAGCGGCCTGAAGCGCTCGAACTCCTTGGGATTGACCAGTTGCAGGTGGGTAATCGAATGGGCGATGCCGCTGTCGCGGTCGCGCCGCGCCTGCTGCATGCCGTTCAGCGCCTCGCGCACCGCGCGGTCGCCGATGGCGTGGACGTGGACCAGCCAGCCGCGGGCGTCGGCGGCGCTGACCAGTTCGCCGAAGTGCGCCGGGTCGATCAGCAGTTCGCCCGTCTTCCTGCTGTTGCGATAGGGCTCGAGGAGCGCGGCGGTCTGCGCCGGGTATTCCGGTACGCCGTCGGCGAACACCTTGATTCCCGGCAGGGTCAGGTTGGGGCTGCCGAGGAAGCGCTGGCGCACCTTGTCCAGCACCTCGAGGTCGGCCGGCCGGCTGCGTGGATTGGCGACCAGGAGGGCGGCGACGTGGGCACTGAGTTCGCCGCCCTTGGCCAGCCGCTGGTAGACCGGTAGCACGCCGACGGTGTTCTCGTCGGGCCTGAGGCTGAACAGGGCATCGCCCGGCGAGCCATTGGCGGCCGGGTCCATCCATGCGGTCAGGCCCAGCGAGTTGCTGTAGCGCACCGCGCTGCGTCCGGCTTCTAGCATCTGTTCCGCGCTCGGCGCCGGCAGTACCGCGAGCACCGCGTCGAGACCGGCATCGGCGAGGAAGCCGTTGGGGGTGGCGTCGGCGTCGTGGCCGATGGTGTTGCGCTGTTCCTCGGGCAGGGCGCGGACCCGCGCGGCGTCGATGCCGGCGCGTTTCAGCATGGCGGCGTTGGCCCAGCCGGTGTGGTGGTCGCTGCCGATGAAGGCCAGCGGCTGGTCGGCCCATTCGCCGTGGTCGAATCGCGCTCGGAAGTCCTTGACCTGGCTCCAGTAGGCGGTATGCATGCCGCTGACATTGAGCATGTCGCCATGTCGCGCCTTGCCGTTGTCGCGCCAGGCGCGCAGGCGCCGTTCCAGTTCGTCGAGGCCGACCTGTTCGTTGCCCATGTCCGCGCCGGCCAGCTCCAGGCCGCCGAACACCGCGTGCGAATGGGTGTCGATCAGGCCGGGCATCAGGCGCTTGCCGCCGAGATCGACGACCTGGCTGTCGCCATCGGCCAGGGCGCGCAGCCCGGCCTCGTCGCCGACCGCGAGGATCCGCCCGTCCTCCACCGCCAGGGCCTCGGCGAAGGGTTGCTGCGGATTGGCGGTGAAGATCCTGGCGTTGACCACCAGCAGGTCGGCGGCGCCGAGGGCGTGCAGGGGGATGGCCAGGCAGGCGCCGGCGAGGAGGGTGGGAATCCGTTGCTTCATGGTGGTTTCCTTTGCTTCTTGGTCTTGTGTAGCGTGGCCCGGGCAAGGCGAGACTAGCCAAAGCGCCGGCCCGGCAGAACCGGGCGCGACGCACAACACTTGTGCCGGAAC
Organism: Pseudomonas sp. 20-5; assembly: GCF_056782835.1. Taxonomy (NCBI): domain Bacteria; kingdom Pseudomonadati; phylum Pseudomonadota; class Gammaproteobacteria; order Pseudomonadales; family Pseudomonadaceae; genus Pseudomonas; species Pseudomonas sp. 20-5. The sequence continues at coordinate 2,803,778 of NZ_CM165584.1, forward strand.
GGAAGGAGTCGATGGACAAATTGAATGCCCTGGCGATGTTCGTCGCCACTGCCGAAACCGGTAGCTTCAGCCGTGGCGCCGAGCGCCTGGGCAAGACGCCCTCGGCGCTGACCAAGGCCGTCGCCCACCTGGAAGCGGAACTCGGTGCCCGCCTGTTCGAGCGCACCACCCGCAGCCTGGCGCTGACCGAGGCCGGGCAGATCTACCTGGAGGCGGCTCGTCAGTCCCTGGAAACGCTGCGCACGGCGGGGCAGGAGATCGAACTGCTGGAGTCGGAGTTGCGCGGCGAACTGCGTCTCGCCGCGCCGCCGTCGTTCGCCGCGGCGTTCCTCCAGCAGGCCTGCGCCAGCTTCCTCGAGGCGCATCCGCGGATCAGCCTGCGGGTGGACCTCGACGAAACCTTCCTCGATCTCAGCGAAGGCGGCTACGACCTCGGCCTGCGCGACGGCCCCATCGACCTGCCGGGGCTGGTGGCGCGGCCGCTGGCGCCGAACCAGATCGTGCTTTGCGCCAGCCCGGCCTACCTGGCGCGGCAACCCGCGCCGCAAGGCCCGGAGGACTTCGAGCGGCACGCCTGGCTGGTCTTCCAGCACCCTTCGCTGAACCAGAACTTCTGGTGGATGGAACGCGACGGCGCCCGCCAGCGTATCGACCAGCCGCGCCCGCGACTGGCCAGCGACAACTACGACTTCCTGCTCGCCCACCTGCTGGCCGGGCTGGGCCTGCAGTTCTGTCCGCAGTGGAGTGTCGCGCCGCTGCTCGGCGAAGGGCGGTTGGTGCGCCTGCTCGGCGACTACCACTTCGACCCGGGGCCGTTCGGGCCCTCCATCCATGTCCTCTATCCGGGGCACCGGCGCAACACGCGGAAGGTCCGCGCGTTCCTCGAGCACCTGCGCGCCAGCTTGCAGCGACAGGGGCTGTGCCATCGGCTGTAACGCTTCGGTTACGAGTGGAACGAATTCGTTCCGATTGCCGGAAAAACCTTTGCTGTCAGGCGTTTGCGCTCTGGTTCGGGAAATGTCCGGCGGGTCTGTAACGAAAGCGTTCCATGGCGGCCCTGTCCGGGTTTCCCCCGCGCCCCGGCCACGCCCCGTGGCGACAGGGCCGGGGCCGCTTGGCACCCTGCTTGCTACGGGCTGCCGCAGAACAAAGTCCCGTCCCGACCGGGCGACCCGCTGACAATGAGGATCCAGCATGAGCAAGTTGCGCTTTACCACCGACCACGAATGGCTGCGCCAGGACGACGACGGGCTGCTGACCGTCGGCATCACCGCCTACGCCCAGGACGCCCTCGGTGACGTGGTATTCGTGCAGTTGCCGGAACTCGGCGAACACGCCGCCGGCAGTGAAGTGGCGGTGCTGGAGTCGGTCAAGGCCGCCAGCAACATCCTGATGCCGCTGGACGGCGAGGTGGTGGCGATCAACGACGCGCTGCCGGACGCCCCGGAGCTGGTCAACCAGGATCCGCTCGGCGAGGCCTGGTTCTTCCGCTTCCGTCCGGCCGACGCCGGCGCCTGGGAAAAGCTGCTCGACCAGGCCGCCTACGACCGCCTGCTGAACGCCAACGCCGACGCCTGAGGATCCCGTCATGACCGATAACCTGAACCTCGGCGCCATCGACCTGGGCACCGACGACGAATTCATCGCCCGCCATATCGGCCCGCGTGCCGCCGACACCCAGGCCATGCTCCAGCGCCTGGGCTACGACTCGCTGGACGCGCTGATCGGCAACGTGATCCCCGACAGCATCAAGGGCAGCAGCGTGCTCGACCTGCCGGCCGGCATGGGCGAGGCCGAGGCGCTGGCCAGCCTGAAGGCGATCGCCGCGCGCAATCGCGCGTTGCGTTCCTTCATCGGCCAGGGCTACTACAACTGCCACACCCCGGCACCGATCCTGCGCAACCTCCTGGAGAACCCGGCCTGGTACACCGCCTACACGCCGTACCAGCCGGAAATCTCCCAGGGCCGCCTGGAGGCGCTGCTGAACTTCCAGACCCTGGTCAGCGACCTGTCCGGCCTGCCGATCGCCAACGCCTCGATGCTCGACGAGGCGACCGCCGCCGCCGAGGCCATGACCTTCTGCAAGCGTCTGTCGAAGAACCGCACCAGCCAGGCATTCTTCGCCTCCCGCCATTGCCACCCGCAGACCCTCGACGTGCTGCGCACCCGTGCCGAGCCGCTGGGCATCGAGGTGGTGGTCGGCGACGAGAGCGCCATCGAAGACTTCTCCGCCTACTTCGGCGCGTTGCTGCAATACCCCACCTGCGACGGCGAGATCGTCGACTATCGCGAACTGGTCAGCCGCTTCCATGCGGTCGATGCGCTGGTCGCGGTGGCCGCCGACCTGCTGGCGCTGACCCTGCTGACCCCGCCGGGCGAGTTCGGCGCCGACGTGGCCATCGGCAGCGCCCAGCGCTTCGGCGTGCCGCTCGGCTTCGGCGGCCCGCACGCGGCCTATTTCGCCACCCGCGACGCCTTCAAGCGGGACATGCCGGGACGCCTGGTCGGCGTCTCCATCGACCGCCACGGCAAGCCGGCCTACCGCCTGGCCATGCAGACCCGCGAGCAGCACATCCGCCGCGAGAAGGCCACCAGCAACATCTGCACCGCCCAGGTGCTGCTGGCCAACATCGCCAGCATGTTCGCCGTCTACCACGGCCCGCAGGGCCTGCTGCGCATCGCCCGGCGCACCCACCGGCTGACCGCGATCCTCGCCGCCGGCCTGGAGCGCCTGGGCGTGGCCGTCGAGCAGAAGCACTTCTTCGACACCCTGAGCCTGGCCACCGGCGCGCGTACCGCGGCGATCCATGCCAAGGCCCGCGCCGCCGGGATCAACCTGCGCGAGATCGATGCCGGCCGTCTCGGCCTGTCGCTCGACGAGACCGTCCGCCAGGCCGACGTGGAAACGCTCTGGGGCCTGCTGGCTGAAGAGGGCCAGGCGCTCCCGGACTTCGCCACCCTTGCCGCCAGCAGCGGGGACCGCCTGCCAGTCGAGCTGCTGCGCCAGTCGGCGATCCTCAGCCACCCGATCTTCAACCGCCATCACTCGGAAACCGAGCTGATGCGCTACCTGCGCAAGCTGGCGGACAAGGACCTGGCGCTGGACCGCACGATGATCCCGCTGGGCTCCTGCACCATGAAGCTGAACGCCGCCAGCGAGATGATCCCGGTGACCTGGGCCGAATTCGGCAACCTGCACCCGTTCGCCCCGGCCGAGCAGAGCGAAGGCTACCGCCAGCTCACCGACGAACTGGAGGCGATGCTCTGTTCCGCCACCGGCTACGACGCCGTGTCGTTGCAGCCCAACGCCGGCTCCCAGGGCGAGTACGCCGGCCTGCTGGCGATCCGTGCCTACCACCAGAGCCGCGGCGACAGCCAGCGCGACATCTGTCTGATCCCGTCCTCCGCCCACGGTACCAACCCGGCTACCGCCAGCATGGTCGGCATGCGCGTGGTGGTGGTGGCCTGCGACGCGCGCGGCAACGTCGACGTCGAGGACCTGCGCAACAAGGCCAGCGAGCACAAGGAACGCCTGGCCGCGCTGATGATCACCTATCCGTCCACCCACGGCGTGTTCGAGGAAGCGATCCGCGAGATCTGTGCCATCGTCCACGACTGTGGCGGCCAGGTGTACATCGACGGCGCCAACATGAACGCCATGGTCGGCCTGTGCGCCCCGGGCAAGTTCGGTGGCGACGTTTCCCACCTGAACCTGCACAAGACCTTCTGCATCCCCCACGGCGGCGGCGGCCCGGGCGTCGGCCCGATCGGCGTGCGCGCGCACCTGGCGCCGTTCCTCCCCGGCCACGCTCGCGGCGAGCGCAAGGAAGGCGCGGTGAGCGCGGCGCCGTACGGCAGCGCGAGCATCCTGCCGATCACCTGGATGTACATCCGCATGATGGGCGGCGAAGGCCTCAAGCGCGCCTCGGAAATGGCCATCCTCAATGCCAACTACATCGCCCATCGCCTGGAGGAGCACTACCCGGTGCTCTACGCCGGCGGCAACGGCCTGGTCGCCCACGAATGCATCCTCGACCTGCGTCCGCTCAAGGACAGCAGCGGGATCAGCGTCGACGACGTGGCCAAGCGCCTGATGGACTTCGGCTTCCATGCGCCGACCATGTCCTTCCCGGTGGCCGGCACGCTGATGATCGAGCCCACCGAGAGCGAGTCGAAGGCCGAGCTGGATCGTTTCTGCGACGCGATGATCCGCATCCGCGAGGAAATCCGCGCGGTGGAACGCGGCGAGCTGGACAAGGAAGACAACCCGCTGAAGAACGCGCCGCACACCGCCGCCGAACTGCTCGGCGAATGGAACCACGCCTACAGCCGCGAGCAGGCCGCCTATCCGCTGGCCAGCCTGGTGGAGGCCAAGTACTGGCCGCCGGTGGGCCGCGTCGACAACGTCTACGGCGACCGCAACCTGACCTGCTCCTGCCCGCCGATCGAGGCGTACAGCGAGGAGTGACGGACGAGGAGGGCGCCGCCAGCGGCGGCGTCCTCGCGTTTCCGGCGATACCCCTTTCCCGGCGCCGCGCTTGCGTAGCGGCGCCGCGGCCACGCTCGCGCCAGCGAGCGTCCTGACACCGACACGACAAGAGGCCAGCGCCATGTTCAGCAAGCACGACCAGCTCCAGGGCTACGACGACGAACTGCTCGCCGCGATGGACGCCGAAGACCGGCGGCAGGAAGACCACATCGAACTGATCGCCTCGGAGAACTACGCCAGCAAGCGGGTCATGCAGGCGCAGGGCAGCGGCCTGACCAACAAGTATGCCGAGGGCTATCCGGGCAAGCGCTACTACGGCGGCTGCGAACACGTCGACAAGGTCGAGCGGCTGGCCATCGACCGCGCCAGGCAACTGTTCGGCGCCGCCTACGCCAACGTCCAGCCGCACTCCGGTTCCTCGGCCAACGCCGCGGTGTACCTGGCGCTGCTCAACGCCGGCGACACCATCCTCGGCATGAGCCTGGCCCACGGCGGCCATCTCACCCACGGCGCCAAGGTGTCCTCCTCCGGCAAGCTGTACAACGCCGTGCAGTACGGCCTGGACACCGCTACCGGGCTGATCGACTACGACGAAGTCGAGCGCCTGGCCGTGGAGCATAAGCCGAAGATGATCGTCGCCGGCTTCTCCGCCTACTCCAAGACCCTCGACTTCCCGCGCTTCCGCGCCATCGCCGACAAGGTCGGCGCGCTGCTGTTCGTCGACATGGCCCACGTCGCCGGGCTGGTCGCCGCCGGCCTCTACCCGAATCCGATCCCCTTCGCCGACGTGGTCACCACCACCACCCACAAGACCCTGCGCGGCCCGCGCGGCGGCCTGATCCTGGCGCGCGCCAACGAGGAGATCGAGAAGAAGCTCAACTCCGCGGTATTCCCTGGCGCCCAGGGCGGCCCGCTGATGCACGTGATCGCGGCCAAGGCGGTGTGCTTCAAGGAAGCGCTGGAGCCGGGCTTCAAGGACTACCAGGCGCAGGTGATCCGCAACGCCAAGGCGATGGCCGAGGTGTTCATCGGGCGCGGCTACGACGTGGTTTCCGGCGGCACCGACAACCACCTGATGCTGATCAGCCTGGTGCGCCAGGGGCTGACCGGCAAGGCCGCCGACGCGGCGCTCGGAGCGGCGCACATCACGGTGAACAAGAACGCTGTGCCGAACGATCCGCAGAGCCCGTTCGTCACCTCCGGCATCCGCATCGGCACCCCAGCGGTGACCACTCGCGGTTTCCGCGAGGGCGAGTGCCGAGAACTGGCCGGCTGGATCTGCGACATCCTCGACGATATCGACAATCCCGAGGTCGGCGAACGGGTCAGGGGCCAGGTCGGCGAATTCTGCCGGCACTTCCCGGTCTACGCTGATTGAACAGGAACGCCGCCGTGGTGGCGGCCAATCCGCAAGCGGAGACGAGCATGTCCCTGAGTGTCTTCGATCTGTTCAAGATCGGCATCGGGCCGTCCAGCTCCCACACCGTGGGGCCGATGCGTGCCGCCGCGCGCTTCGCCGAGGGGCTGAGGCGCGAGGGGTTGCTGGAGGCCACTGCCAGCGTCAAGGTCGAGCTGTACGGCTCGCTTGGCGCCACCGGCAAGGGCCACGGCAGCGACAAGGCGGTACTGCTCGGCCTGGAGGGCGAGCAGCCGGACAAGGTGGATACCGCCGCGATTCCCGCTCGGCTCGATGCCATCCGTTCCAGCGGCGAGCTGCGCCTGCTCGGCGAGCGGCCGATCCGCTTCGTCGAGAAGGAACACCTTGCGCTGATCCGCAAGCCGCTGGCCTACCATCCCAATGGCATGATCTTCCGTGCCTTCGACGCCGCCGGCCTGCAGGTCCGCAGCCGCGAGTACTACTCGGTGGGCGGCGGTTTCGTGGTCGACGACGAGGCCGCCGGCCTCGACCGCATCGTCGAGGACCGCACGCCGCTGGCGTTCCCCTTCAAGACCGCGCGGCAACTGCTCGACCATTGCGTCCGCGAAGGCCTGTCGATCAGCCAGTTGATGGCCGAGAACGAGAAGGCCTGGCGCCCCGCCGAGGAAACCCGTGCCGGCCTGCTGCGTATCTGGCAGGTGATGCAGGATTGCGTCGAGGCCGGCTGCCGCAACGAGGGCATCATGCCCGGCGGACTGAAGGTCAGGCGCCGTGCGGCGGCGCTCCACCGCCAGTTGTGCCAGCGGCCGGAGGCCGGTCTGCGCGACGCCCTCAGTGTGCTCGACTGGGTCAACCTCTACGCCCTGGCGGTGAACGAGGAGAATGCCAGCGGCGGCCGCGTGGTGACCGCGCCGACCAACGGCGCGGCGGGGATCATTCCGGCGGTTCTGCATTACTACGCGCGCTTCATCCCCGGGGCCGACGACGACGGCGTGGTGCGCTTCCTGCTCACCGCGGCGGCGATCGGCATCCTCTACAAGGAAAACGCCTCGATCTCCGGCGCCGAGGTCGGTTGCCAGGGCGAGGTCGGCGTGGCCTGCTCGATGGCTGCCGGAGCGCTCTGCGAAGTGCTCGGCGGTAGCGTGCAGCAGGTCGAGAACGCCGCCGAGATCGGCATGGAGCACAACCTCGGGCTGACCTGCGACCCGGTCGGCGGGCTGGTCCAGGTGCCCTGCATCGAACGCAACGCGATGGCTTCGGTGAAGGCGATCAATGCGGCGCGCATGGCCCTGCGCGGCGACGGCCAGCATTTCATCTCTCTCGACAAGGTCATCCGTACCATGCGCCAGACCGGCGCCGACATGAAAAGCAAATACAAGGAAACCGCGCGCGGCGGCCTCGCCGTGAACATCATCGAATGCTGAACCGCGCCGCTGCGCCGGCGCTTCTTTTTTCTTTCCCGACAATCGATCGCGGCTCTCCGGCAGACAGGAGGCCGGGATGCCATGGAGTGAAACATGACCGCAGAAACCCTCGCCAAGACGCCCCTGCACGCCCTGCACCTGGAACTGGGGGCGAAGATGGTGCCCTTCGCCGGCTATGACATGCCGGTGCAGTACCCGGCCGGGGTGCTCAAGGAGCACCTGCACACCCGCGAGCAGGCCGGTCTGTTCGATGTCTCGCACATGGGCCAGATCCGCCTGGTGGGCGCCGATGCGGCGCTGGCCCTGGAAAGCCTGGTGCCGGTGGACATCCTCGACCTGCCGGTGGGCCAGCAGCGCTACGCGTTGTTCACCGACGAGCGGGGAGGGATCCTCGACGACCTGATGGTGGCCAACCTCGGCGATTGCCTGCTGCTGGTGGTCAACGCCGCCTGCAAGCACCAGGACCTGGCGCACCTGCGTCGTCACCTGGAAGACCGTTGCAGCGTCGAGCCGCTGTTCGAGGAGCGTGCCTTGCTCGCCCTCCAGGGACCGGCGGCGGTGCGGGTGCTGGAGCGCCTGGCGCCGCAGGTGGCGCAGATGACCTTCATGCAGTTCGCCCGCGTCGAGCTGCTCGGCCAGGACTGCTACGTCAGCCGCTCCGGCTATACCGGTGAAGACGGCTACGAGATCTCCGTGCCCGCCGCCCATGCCGAGGCCCTGGCGCGGCGCCTGCTGGCCGAGCCGGAAGTGGCGCCGATCGGCCTCGGCGCGCGCGACTCGCTGCGCCTGGAAGCCGGCCTGTGCCTCTACGGCCACGACATGGACAGCGCCACCACGCCGGTCGAAGCCAGCCTCGGCTGGGCCATTTCCAAGGCGCGCCGCGCCGACGGCGTGCGCGCCGGCGGCTTCCCCGGCGCCGAGCGGATCTTTGCCCAGCAGGCGCAGGGCGTTGCCAGCAAGCGCGTCGGTTTCCTGCCGCAGGGGCGGATGCCGGTGCGCGAGGGCGCCGAGATCGTCGATGCCCAGGGGCGGGCGATCGGCAAGGTCAGCAGCGGCGGTTTCGGTCCGAGTCTCAACGCGCCGCTGGCCATGGGCTACGTGCCGAGCGAGCTGGCCGGCCTGGGCAGCGAGGTGACGGCGATGGTGCGCGGCAAGCCGGTGACCCTGGTGGTCAGCAAGATGCCCTTCGTGGCGCAGCGCTACTACCGCGGTTGAGCACTGGCCCTCTCTCGCCTCGGCGGGAGAGGGCGGCGACCGGCCTCACGGGTGTTTCGGCCGCTGCCGTTGCAGGCCCAGCTTCTTGGCCCGGTGGAATACCGCTGCGCGGGTCTTGCCGGTCTGCTGCGCGCACCATAGCGAGCCGCGCTGCTGGTAGTGCTGGCGCAACAGATCTTCCTCGGACTTGCTCCAGATCGCATTGTTGCGGTCGCGCCCGCTGTGCGGGGAAAGCTCCTCGGCCTTGCTGGCGACACTCTGGTAGCTGCGGCCGAGCATGTAGGCGCACCAGGCCAGGCTGCGCTTGCTGCCATGGCGGCGGATGAACTCGACTTCTTCGCTGGACCAGGCGGCCGGTGCCTTCGGCGGCGCCTTGCGGTCCAGCGAGCGGGCGAGGGCGGCGCGGGCGCGCGCCACCGCCTGGTCGCCGGGATTGTTGCGGCGGGTCACGCCGAGGGCGCGGCGCCAGCGCCCCACCAGGCTCGGACTGAAACCCCACCAGAACTGCACCGACTCGGCGCATTCGGTACGTACCGCGCGCAGCAGGTCGCCGCAGAGAATCGGCGAAGGGCGGCCGCTGCGCTTGCGCGTCGGCCAGCGGAACAGGCCGTCGGTGAAGCCGCCGACCTCCACGGCGCCTTCCAGCTCGTCGACCAGCCAGTCGCCGGGGATCACCAGTGGGCTGGTGTAGGGCGCGCCGAGCAGCAGGTGGTTGATGGTAGCGACAGAGGTAGGGGTGTCTGCAGTCATGGGACGATCCTTGCTGATACCGGGCCAGCTGGGCTGGCCATATCCCTGAGAGCGGCGTCGCTGCGGCGTGGCGGGCGACGGCGCGTTCGCTTCCCGTGGTTCGGGCGGTCTTCCGGCGGAGGGCGACTGCCTGTCGCGCCTCCTTGGGAACGGGCTGGAAGCCATGCTCATGGGCGGGCTCCACGATAGATGCGCCAGGCCAGCCGGCCGAGACGGGCGGCGATCGCCGCATCCACCTCGATGCGCGGCAGGTCCAGCGGGTCGCAACGGGTATCCACCAGGCCATTGCGCGCGCCGAAGGCGAAGCGGTAGCCAAGCCGACCGAGGGCGGCGCGCAGGCCGGGTTGCGCGGCGGGTGTGGTGCGAGCTTGGCAGAACACCGGCAGGGGGGCGGCGCAATGCTGCTGGAGCTGGCGGTGGGCGCGGCCGAGACAGTCCTCGGCGCAAAGGCCTGCCGATGGGTGCGGCTCCTGTCCGCGCAGGCCGAAGCGAAGCAGGCCGCTGTTTTCCAGGCGGCGGACCCGCTCCCAGTCGCCAGCGCTGTACGGTGCGGGAACCGGGCAGGCCGCGTGCAAGGCCTGCTGCGAGGCCGGGTCGAGGCGTTCCAGCTTGCGCAGGAGGAGGTCGAGGTTGCGGCTGCGACGCTGGTCGTCGCCGGTGCGTTCGAACACCGCCATGAGTGCCGCGCCGCTGTAACCCTCCAGCAGTTCCAGCAAGGGTCCGGCGGCAGTCGCATCGGCCTGCCAGAGCGTCTCGGCCACCGCTTCGCGCCAACTGCGCGGGTCACCGCCGATGAAGGCGCTCGCCGGCATTTCGTAGCGTTCCAGCAGCGGATAGACCTGCTCGGCCAGTTCCGCAGGGTTGCCGTCGACGCTCAGGGCGATCCGCAGGCAGGCTGGAGCGGGGCCTTCGAGCAGGTGTTCCAGGGGCACGCAGAGGAAGTGCCGCTGTAGCCATAGCAACAGGGTTTCCAGATCCTGACGATCGAGGCAGTGGCCTTGCCGGTGCGGCAGGGTCGCGCGCCGGCGATCCGCGACTACCGGTCCCAGGCGCAGCACGATACCGTTCTGGCGCAGCCGGCGCTGGCCTACGGAGGAGTTCAGGAACGTCATCCCGATCAGGCTTCGCATGGCTTCCCCCGGCTCATCGACGATCCGTCACCGGCGATCGTTCCCTGCGCGCGGCAGGGCTTTCGCCAGCCTGTCCGGAGGCTGTGCCATGGACTCCGGCCCCGGCAGTCGATTCGGTCATGGGCGAGCCTCCTGGGGTAATCCGCACAAACGTTTGCTGCGACCACGCAATGCGTGGCTCGAACCGGGGCTTGGCGAGGCCCCGGCGGTTGTTCGATAAGGACTGCATGGCACCGGATAACGCTACAAAGGATCGATATGATTCTTTTTTGACGCTATCACAGTCGATGGTCGGATTATTGACGCTCTGCCGCTGTTATAAAACCGTCAGGCTATGCGAAAAGGCCTGCCGGCTACGCGTCGAGGCCCGGAATGGCGTGCCTTTGCGGGGGAGATGAGGGCTCCGGTAGGCCTATGCGGATTGGTTATAAGAAATCCGATTTGAATGAGAATTGCCGACGAATGGTCGTTTGCACGGATGTCCGGTGGTTTTTCCCGGCTGCTTAGAACCTTTCGATTGGTTAGGTGTTGCCCAGGGTGCTGCACACAGACTCTCGTCTTCCAGTCAAGAGCCTTGGGATGCAGACTGTTTTTCAAATCATGACAACTTCTTAACGCGCATTGTTATAAAGTTGCGGGCGTTTGCGCCGGCCTGGCCGGTACCTTCGAGTTTTGCCTGGAGTGAAGATGAGAGTCGACCTGGACGCCGAGGGCGTCGCCGCCGAATCGCTGCCGCGTTTCCAGCAGGCGCCCCGGCAGTTGCGCCAGCTGTGGCGATGGGCAGCGGCCAGCGTCGCCTTGGCCGCCGCCTGCGCCGTGCTGGGGTTCTTCATCGGCCTGTTCGCCGCCGACTCGCTCTGGCCGCCGCTGCTGTACAACCTCGGCGCGGCCTGGCTGGTCCTGTTCGCCGGTCTGCACGCGGCCTACCGGGTCGCGGCCTGGCGTTGCGTGGTCCTCGGCGCGGAGGCCAGCGCGCGGCCTGCCTGGCTGCGCTGGCAGCGGGACGAACCCGACGCCACCGCCGACAGCGCCTATGAACGGCTGCTGGAGCGCCTGGGCCAGGCCATCGCCCACGGCCTGGCCCAGCTCGGGCACGCTGCGCTGTGGCTGGCGGCGAGCGCGGCGCTGGCGTTGTGCCTGGTAGCCGCCGGCTGGCGTCTCGACCTGCCGCCGGCCAGTTCCGGGCAAGCGGCCGACCTCGCCATCGGTATCTGCCTGCTGCTGGCCTTCGCGGTGCTGGTGCTGGAACGTCGCCTCGCCAGCCAAGGGCCGGCGCAGTGGCCGGAAGCCCCGGTCCTCGGGCAACTGGCGCGGGCGTTGATCGGTACCCTGGTGCTGGCCGCCCTCTGTCTGTTCCTGGCTCGCCAGGGACACCCCTGGGCCCCGCGCCTGGCGGTACTGCTCGGCCTGTTGCCGGCGGCGCTGGCGCTGGAGTTGCTGGGCAGGGCGATCCTGGCGATGTTCGCGCCGCAGCGTGCCGGCCTCGAACCGCGCCTGGTCGCCACCAGCCTGCTGGCCGACCTGTTGCGCTGGCCGCCGCGTCCCCTGCAGCGTCTGCAGCATGAGTTGCACCAGCGCTTCGGCATCGACCTGCGCCAGGTCTGGGCCTTCGGTTTCATGCGGCGGGCGTTCCTGCCGGTGCTGGCAGTGGTGTCGCTGAGCGGCTGGCTGCTCAGCGGCGTACGCGAGATCGGCATGGATGCACGGGGTGTCTACGAGCGCTTCGGCAAGCCGGTCGCGGTGCTCGGCCCCGGCCTGCACCTGGGGCTGCCCTGGCCGCTGGGGCGGGTGTTGGCGGTGGAGAACGGGGTGGTCCACGAGTTGGCCACCAGCGTCGCCGCCGGCGACGGCGGAGCCGAGCCGCTCGCGCCCGCCGAAGGTCCGGCCCCGGATAGCGCCAACCGCTTGTGGGACGCCTCCCACGTCAGCGAGAAATCGCAGGTCATCGCCAGCCTGGCCGACCATCGGCAGAGCTTCCAGATCGTCAACATGGACGTGCGCATCGTCTACCGCATCGCTCTCGATGACGCATCGGCGCTGGCGGCGACCTACCGCAGCGCCGACGTGCCGACGCTGGTGCGCAGCACCGCCAGCCGCGTACTGGTGCATGCCTTCGCCTCGCGGACCCTCGATGAGGTCCTCGGCGAGCAGCGCGCGGGCCTGGCCGAGCAGATCGGCCAGGCCGTGCAGGCCGATCTCGACCGCCTCGGCAGCGGCGTCGAGGTACTGGGCGCGGCGGTCGAGGCGATCCATCCGCCGGCCGGTGCGGCGAACGCCTACCACGCGGTGCAGGCCGCGCAGATCACCGCCCAGGCGCTGATCGCCCGCGAGCGCGGGCAGGCCGCCGCGCAGCGCAACGAGGCGCAACTACAGGCCAGCGTGGCGCACGACCGGGCCAGCGCGCAGGCCCGCGAGACCCTGGCCGCCGCGCAGGCCGCCGACCGGCGTTTCGCCGCCGAGCGGGAAGGCTATGCCGACGCCGGCCAGGCTTTCCTGCTGGAGGCCTACTACCGCCAACTCGGACGCGGCCTGGGCAAGGCCAACCTGCTGCTCATCGACCACCGCATCGCCGGCGCCGGCGCGCCGACCATCGACCTGCGCAGCTTCGGCCTCGGCCGCCTGGATTCCCCGTCTTCGTCCCGTCCGTCCGCCGCTCCGGCGTCCGCGGCCGGGCAATCCGCACCATGAGGAGAGCGCTCTTGAGCCTCGGTCACTCCCACTCGCACAGCCACCACGAGCATCATCACGATCACGATCACGATCACGATCACGGCCATGGCGCACAGGCCGCGTCGCCCTGGCGCCGGCTGCTGGTCGCCGCGCTGCTGGTGCTGTTCGCCGTCGCCGCCGCTTGCCTGGTGCAGGTACGTTCCGGCGAGGCGATGGTCATCACCCGTTTCGGCAACCCGGCGCGGGTCCTGCTCGAACCGGGCCTGGCCTGGCGCCTGCCGTTGCCGTTCGAGAGCGCGATCCCGGTCGACCTGCGCCTGCGCACCACCTCCAGCGGCCTGCAGGACGTCGGCACCCGCGATGGCCTGCGGATCATCGTCCAGGCCTACGTGGCCTGGCAGGTCCAGGGCGACGCCGACAACGTGCAGCGCTTCATGCGCGCGGTGCGCAACCAGCCGGACGAGGCTGCCCGGCAGTTGCGCACCTTCGTCGGCTCGGCGCTGGAAACCACCGCCAGCGCCTATGACCTGGCCGACCTGGTGAATACCGAGGCGTCGCGGGTGCGTATCGGCGACTTCGAAGCGCGCCTGCGCGAACAGATCGACCATCAGTTGCTGGCGACCTACGGGGTCAAGGTGGTGCAGGTCGGCATCGAGCGCCTGACCCTGCCCAAGGTGACCCTCGGCGCCACCGTCGACCGCATGCGCGCCGAGCGCGAGACCATCGCCACCGAGCGTACCGCCGAGGGCCGTCGCCAGGCCGCGGAGATCCGTTCGGCGGCGGAGCGCGACGCCCGGGTGATCCAGGCCGAGGCTTCGGTGAAAGCCGCGGAGATCGAGGCCCAGGCACGGGTCGAGGCGGCGCGCATCTACGGCAAGGCCTACGCCGGTTCGCCGCAGCTATACAACCTGCTGCGCTCGCTGGACACCCTCGGCACCATCGTCAACGGCGATACCCGGCTGGTCTTGCGCACCGATGCCGCACCGTTCCGCGTGCTGGTCGACGGGCCGCCGGCGCTCCCCGCCGAAGCGCCGGCCAACGGGCGCCGGCCATGAGCGGCGAAGCGCGCGAGGGGCTGCGCAGCCCCTGGCTGCAGGCCGGACGCCTGGCGTTCCTCGCACTGTTCGGCGTGACCCTCCTGGCGGCGCTGGCCTGGGCGTTTTCCAACGTCCGCCAGATCGGCCCGGAGAACCGCGCCGTAGTGCTGCGCCTGGGCGCGCTGGAGCGCCTGGCCGGTCCCGGCCTGCTGCTGGCCTGGCCGCAGCCGCTGGAGCAGGTGGTGCTGCTGCCGTCCGCCGAACAGGTGATCGAACGCCGCGTCGAGGGCCTGCTGCGTTCCGAGCAGGCGCGTCGCGCCGACCTCGACGTCAGCCTGTCCAGCGACGCGCTGGCCGGCTCCGGCTACCTGCTGACCGGCGACGCCGGGGTGGTGCAACTGGACGTGCGGGTGTTCTACAAGGTCGACGACCCGTACGCCTACGTCCTCCAGGGCGCCCACGTGCTGCCGGCGCTGGACCGGCTGGTGGCGCGCAACGCCGTGCAGGTCTGCGCCGCGCGCGACCTGGACACCATCCTGGTGGCGCGCCCGGAGTTGCTCGGCAACGACAGCGCGGTCGCCGAGCGCCGCGAACGCCTGCGCGGCGACCTGGTGCAGGGCATCAACCACAGCCTGGCGGCGTTGGCCGCGGCCGGCAGCGGGCTGGGCATCCAGGTGGTGCGGGTCGACGTGCAGTCGAGCCTGCCGCGCAATGCGGTAAGCGCCTTCAACGCGGTGCTGACCGCCAGCCAACTGGCCGAGCAGAACGTCGCCAAGGCGCGCACCGAGGCGGAGAAACTCACCCAGGCCGCCACCGAAGGGGCCGACCGCACCCTGCAGCTCGCCCGCGCCGAGGCCGGCGAACGGCTGGCCCAGGCGCGCCGCGACACCGCCAGCATCGTTGGCCTGGCCCCGGCGCTGGGCGCGACCGATCCCGGCCTGCTCTGGCGCCTGTACCGCGAACGGGTGCCGGCGATCCTCGGCAAGGCCGGTTCGGTCGGCAGCGTCGATCCGCGCGACGATGGCCGCCTGATTCTGCAAGGCGGGCAGCCATGAGCCGCTGCCCGACGGTGCCCTTCGCGGGCTGTGAAACAATGGACGGACAAGCGAACGTGAAACGGCTACCCTGCGTCGGCATCAACCTTCGGTACGCGCTTCCGCCAGCGGAACGCGGCGCCGAGTCGAACAACCAGGCGAACGGGACGGGCAATGACGGCAGGCGGTATTCCATTCACGGGCAACGGTGCGCGGCTATCACCCGGCAGGGCCCTGCTGTGCGGGCTGGCGCTGTTGCTGTGCGGCGGCGAGGCGCTGGCGCGGCAGTTGCCGAGCGACATGCTGGTGGGCTTCGTGGCCAGCGCGCAGTACCCGGTCATCACCCTGAAGAAGCCCAAGCAGAGCCTGCTGCGCAGCGTGCTCACCCTGGGGCTGGGGAAGAAGACCGTCAGCTATTCGGTGGCGCCGTCGGTGCGCATCCGCACGGCGCAGAACCTGTTCATCGTCTATGGCCGCATGCCCCAGCTCAAGGGCAGTTTCGTCGGCCTGAAGAGCGACAACAACGGGCAGGTCAAGCAGATCTGGGAGCTCACCGAGAAGGAAGCCCTGGACTACGTACGCCGGCCGGACGCGCGCTTCCCGCAATAGCCGCCGCGGCTCGCCCCGGGAGGTGCGCATGAGCGAGCCGACCGCCCACGGCAGCCATGGCGGCTGCGCGCATCACCATCATCACCTGCCGTTCGGCGGCGGCCTGCTCAGCCGCGACGAGCAGCGCCGCGCCGCGCGCCAGCTGAGCCTGGCGATGCTCGCCCTCGGCCTGTTGCTGCTCGGCCTGGCCTGGCGCTGGCTGGCGGCGGACCAGGCCGGGGTCAGCCAGATCCTGCTCGGCGGCGCGTCGCTGCTGGTGGCGCTTCCGGTGGCCCGCTCGGCCTGGGACAGCCTGCGGCATCCGAGCCTGCACGGCGTCACCGACCAGTTGATCGCGCTGGCCATGCTCGGCGCCTGGGCCAGCGGCGACCTGCTGACCGCCGCGCTGCTGCCGATCATCATGATCTTCGGCCACGTGCTGGAGGAGCGCAGCGTGATCGGCTCCCAGGAGGCCATCGCCGCCCTCGGCGAGCTGACCCGCAGCCATGCCCGGCGGATCGAGGCCGACGGCAGCCTGAGCGAGGTGGACAACGCCAGCCTGCGAGCGGGCGACCAGGTGGAAGTGCGCGCCGGCGACCGGGTTCCGGCCGACGGGCGGGTCCTGCAGGGCCAGGCCAGTCTCGACACCGCGCCGATCACCGGCGAGTCGGTGCCGCTCGAGGTGGCGCCGGGGATGGAGGTCTACGGCGGCGCGATCAACCTCGACGGCCTGCTGCGCATCGAGATAACCCGTACCGGCGAGGCCTCGACCCTGGGCAAGGTGATCGGCCTGATGCAGCAGGCCGAGCGCGCCAAGCCGCCGATCACCCGCCTGCTGGAGCGCTACGCCGGGCAGTACATGTTGCTGGTGTTGCTGATCGCCGCGGTCACCTGGTTCGTCACCAACGATGCCCAGGCCATGCTCGCCGTGCTGGTCGCCGCCTGTCCCTGCGCCCTGGTGCTGTCCGCCCCGGCCACGGCTATCGCCGGGATCGCCGTGGCCGCCCGTCATGGCATCCTGATCCGCAGCTCGGCCTTCCTCGAGGAACTGGCGGACCTGACTTCGCTGGTGGTCGACAAGACCGGCACCCTGACCCATGGCAGCCTGCGCCTGCAGGCGCTGCGCCTGGCCGATGCCGCCGAGGAGGCGTCGGTGCTGCGCCTGGCCGCCAGCCTCGGTGCCGCCAGCAGCCATCCGGTGAGCCGAGCGCTGGCAGCCCTGGCGGCGCACGATGCCTATCATCCATTGAGCGATATTCGCGAACGCCAGGGGTTCGGCGTGGTCGCACGAACAGCGGCGGGCGAAGCCGCCCTCGGCCGGCCCGAACTGTTCCAGCAACTGGGCATCGACGCCAGCGAGGTGCCGGAGCATGAGGGACCGATCGCCGGAATCGCCCTGGACGGGCGCTTCCTCGGCTGGCTGCTGCTGGCCGACAGCGTACGCGCGGAGGCCGCCGAGGCCCTGGCCGATCTGCGCGAACTGGGTCTGGGCCGGCAACTGTTGCTGACCGGCGATCGCCGGGCGGTGGCCGACGCCGTGGCCAAGCAGGTGGGGATTCGCCAACTGGTGGCGCAGGCGTTGCCGGAGGACAAGCTGCGCCAGGTCGGCGCGGAGATCGGCAGCGGTTTCCGGCCGATGGTGGTCGGCGACGGCATCAACGATTCGCTGGCGCTGAAGGCCGGTGTGGTCGGGGTGGCAATGGGCGCCGGCGGCGCCGACATCGCCCTGGCCTCGGCGGATATCGTGCTGATCGGCAGCGACCTGCGCCGGCTCGGCACCTGCGTGCGGCTCAGCCGGCAATGCCGGCGGACCCTGCAGGTCAACGTGGCGATCGGCCTCGGCTGGACCCTGGCGATCGTCGCCGCGGCAGCCTTCGGCCTGCTCGGCGCGGCCGGGGCGATGGTCGCGGCGCTGCTGCACAACCTCAGCACCTTGCTGGTGCTGGGCAATGCCGGACGCCTGCTGCGTTTCGAGGAGCCCCTCGGGCAGCCCCGGCCGGCCGTGGAGGGACGCGAAGAGGAGGGTACACCGTGAGGCAGGCGCAAACGCGACGCAACGGCTGGCGCTGGCTGGCCCTGGCGGTCGGCACGCTGTCCGCGCTGAGCCTGGCCGAGGCGTCGATGGCGCGCTGGCCGG
Organism: Pseudomonas sp. 20-5; assembly: GCF_056782835.1. Taxonomy (NCBI): domain Bacteria; kingdom Pseudomonadati; phylum Pseudomonadota; class Gammaproteobacteria; order Pseudomonadales; family Pseudomonadaceae; genus Pseudomonas; species Pseudomonas sp. 20-5. The sequence goes on from NZ_CM165584.1 coordinate 2,821,630, forward strand.
CGGGCTGGCAGGTCAGCGACCTGCCCGCCGCGCAGCCCGGCCAGGCCGGCGCCGGCCAGCGCCAGCGCGCGGTCAAGTTGCAGGCAGACGGCTCCCAGGCACTGGTGATGGAGGTGACGCGGATGCCCCTGCAGAGCGGGCAGGCAGTGAACCTGGAGAAAGTCCTCGGGCACATGCGCAAGCTGGTGCAGATCGAGTTCCTGCGCAACGGCCTGCAGACCGCCTGCACCTCGCCGCAGCCGTCCACCACCGGCGGGCTGGCGGCGCTGGAGACCACCTGCACCATTCGCCAGCGCGGCGCCGTGGTGATGAAGCAGACCTTGCTCGCCGCGGCCGGCAAGACCTCGGCCTATTCGCTGTCCTATGCCGGCCTGGCCGAGGCCTACGACGCCAGCCAGGCAGAAATCCGTGCGGTGCGGGAAAGCCTGCGCTTCGAATGAGCGAAATCGGACGCGGTCGGGGCGGGGGCTGGAGTGTCGGCGGATAACGCCTGCGGCGCTATTCGCCCTACGGAGGGTTGCATTGGGGTAGGGCGGATAACCGCTTGCGGTTATCCGCCTTGCGTCTGTCGCGGATCATTTCTTCCCGGCGTTCTGCAGGATCTGCAGGGCCTGGGTGGTGGCGGTGATGCAGCCCTTGGTGTCGCCGCTGGCCTGGTCCTGCCTGGCCTTGGCCTGGAGTTCCTTGACCTCGGTGACCCGCGCACCGGTGACCGAGGTCTTGCCGCGCACGGCGAGGATATCGTCCAGCTTCTGCAGGTTGGCGCCGCACAGGTCGGTGCTTTCGGCGGCTTGGGCGGTGCCGCCGAGCAGGGCGGCGGCGATGAGCAGGGTACGCACGATCATGGCAGTTCTCCTTTGTGGGCCGGGTGGCCGGACGGGGGAGAGACGACAGGCTCCTGGGAGTCTTCTCCGCATGCCCAGTATCTGACCGGAGCCTCGCGGGAATGGTTCGGTCGCTCAGCCGTTGCCCCAGGGCGGGATCGACAGCGCCTGCTGGAGATGCTGGATGAACGCCTTGACCTTCGGCGACATCGCCGCCGCCCGCGAATACATCGCGTAGATCACGTCGTCGAGTGGGCGCAGGCCGGGCGCGGCGTCCACCAGGCGGCCGTTCTTGAGGTCCTCGGCGACGATGAACAGCGGCAGCAACGCCAGTCCCTGGCCGCGCAGGGCGGCGTCGCGCATGGCCTGGCCGTTGTTGCTGCTGAAGCGTCCGCGTGGCGAGACGGCACGGGGCTTGGCGCCGGGGAACGCCGGTTCGAAGGTCCAGACCTGGCTCGGCGTGGCGTTGTTGTAGCCCAGGCACTCGTGCTGCATCAGTTGTTCGAGGGTGTCCAGCGTGCCGTGGCGTTCCGCGTAGTCGGGGCTGCAGCAGACCACCCGCTGGCTGTTGGCCAGCGGCCGGGCGATCAGCGAACTGTCGTCCAGGCGGGTGACGCGGATGCTCAGGTCGTAGCCTTCCTTCTCGAAGTCGGTGAGGCGGTCGTCCATCTGCAGGACGATCTCCAGGCGCGGGTGCTGGCTCATGAAGTCGGCGATGATTGGCGACAGCCAGAGGGTGCCGAAGCTCATCGGGGTGACGATGCGCAATTCGCCGCACAGGTCGTTCTCGCGCAGGGCGACGATCTCCGCGGCGTTGTTGAGTTCCTGCAGCGAGGCCTTGGCGGCCTTGTAGAAGAAATGCCCGGCCTCGGTCGGCTCGACGTTGCGCGTGGTGCGATAGAGCAGGCGGACGCCGAGGCGTCGTTCGAGATCGCTGACACGCTTGCTGATCACCGACTTGGACAGGCTCATGCGCTCGGCCGCCGACGTCACGCTGTTGAGTTCGGCGACGTTGAGGAAGGCTTCGATATCGTCGAAACGCAGGCTCATCGGTGGGCCCACGATACAGTGGCAATCGCTCGACGCATTCTCGGCTCCTCCTGGTCGTTTTCCTTGGGCTTTCTATCCGCTTGATTCGCAAGCTAAATCGATCCAGCCTTGAGCAAGCTTACCCAATCGAAAGGCGCCGCAGCGTTCGTTCTCAGCGAAAACGGTTTTCGCCTGGACGCGCTACCGGGAAGGCCGTCGGGGCTTTTACCCTGTAGCCGCGACTCGTCGCTCCGTGGCCGACCGCACCTGCCCGCCCCCGTAGGCGGCCACGGATTTCCTTGCGCCTTCTAGACTGGAAGCGAACCCGCCGCATGAACCCCGAACGAGAAACCAGCATGTCGAGTCGCTTCATCGCCGCCTGGTCCGCGGCCAACCGTTGCCTGGAGGTGCGGGGCCGGGCATGGAAGGGCTGAAATTCTACGCCCGCTTGCTCTGGCGGCCGCCGCGGGAAACCCTGCTGTTCGCCCTGCGCACCGTCGCCACCGGGCTGCTGACCCTGTACCTGGCCTTCCTCTTCGACCTGGAGCAGCCGAAGTGGGCGCTGATGACCGTGGTCATCGTCAGCCAGCCGCTGGCCGGGATGGCTCTCAAGCGCAGTTTCGCCCAGGTCCTCGGTACCTTCGCTGGCGCCGTGGTGGCGGTGCTGATCATGGCGCTGTTCGCCCAGCAACCGTTGCCGTTCTTCGTCGCCCTGGGACTCTGGCTGGCGCTCTGCACCGCCGGCGGCACCTTGCTGCGCTACACCGACTCGCACGCCTTCGTGCTCAGCGGCTTCACCGCGGTGATCGTCGCCGTGCTGTCGATTCCCGATCCGGAAAACACCTTCATGCTCGCCGTGGTGCGGGTCACCGAGACCCTGCTGGGCGTCGCCTGCGTGGCCCTGGTCAGCCTGCTCAGCGCGCGACCGCAGGCGGTGGCGAAGGGCTACTTCGCCCAGGTCGACGGCCTGATCCGCAGTACCGCGCGGCACGCCGCGGCGGTGATCCGCGGCGACGAGGGCGACGAGTCGTTCAACCAGCGGCAGATGCAACTGGTCGCCAGCATCACCGCGCTGGACGGCCTGCGCCGGCACCTCTATTTCGACGCGCCGAACCTGCGCCGCGCCGATGGCCTGGTGCAGTTGCTGGGTAACCTGCTGGTGCTGATGGCCTCGCGGCTGTTGCTGCTGCGCCAGCATCGCCTGCTGGTGCGGGCGCACTGGGTCGGGCCGTTGCCGGCGGATATCCAGGCACTGCTGGATCGTGCGTTGCGGGTGCTGGACGCGCTGGCCGAGCAGGGGCGGGCGGTACCCTCCGAGGTGCTGGAGGAGTTCCAGGCGGTGCGCCAGGCCTTCGATGCCGCGGCGACGCGCGCGGAGTCCTACGACGAGGCGCTGAGCCCGGCGCTGCGCCCGCAGGTGGCGATCCTGCGCTGGGAATACGCGCGGCTGTTCCAGCGCCTGGGCGAAGTGCTCGAACTCAACGATGCGATCCAGTCCGGCCGCCAGGCCAGCAGTTTTTACCGCCGTGGCCAGGCGCAGGCGCTGCACCTGGACTGGGCGCTGGCCTCGATGAACGCCGTGCGCGCTTTCGTCGCCTTGTCCTGCGCCGCCTGGCTGTGGATCACCAGCGCCTGGAACGGCGCCCTCAGCAGCCTGCTGCTGGTCGGCGTGATGTGCTCGCTGATGGCGACCTTCCCGCGTCCGCTGCTGGCGGCGCAGAACTTCCTGCGCGGACTGCTGCTGGCGATCCTGATCTCGGCGGCGCTGCTGTTCGTGCTGTTACCGGCATCCGCCGAATTCGAGTGGCTGGCGTTGTGGATGGCGTTGCTGCTGTACGTGGTCGCGGTCGGCCTGAGCAGCCCGCTGAGCGCCGGGATCGCCATGGGTATCGGCCTGGAGACCCTGCTGATGGTGGCGCCGCAGAATATCGCGGTCTACTACAGCAACGCTTCGCAGTGGTTCGAGTTCGTCGGCGGCTTCCTCGCCGCGGCGGTCCTCGCCGTGCTGGTGTTCGCCCTGGTCTATCCGTTCCGCGCCGGCCCGCGCCTGCGCCGGCTGCTCTACCTGTCGCGCCAGGACGTCGCGGAAATGTCGCGTTGCGAGGCCAGCGAGGCGCAGCGCTTTGCCTTCGAGACGCGGATGATCGATCGCCTGGCGGTGATGGTCGGCCTGCTGCCGGCGAGCCAGGAGCCGGCTGCGGCGGAACGTTTCCAGTGCGCCCTGGGCTGCGTGGTGATGGGCGTGGCGTTAAACCGCCTGCGCGAGCCGCTGCATGACGCCGGGGTGGTACCGCTGGAGTTGCAGCCGCTGCTGGGCGAGGCGCTGCGCGAGGTCGCCGCCTACATAGCCGGCGGCGCGGACGCCCCGCGGCAGGACCTCGCCCTGGCCGCCCTGCGGCGTTTCGGCCGGGGCCTGGAGGCCTTGCTGGCGCAGCCGTCGAAGGACCTCGGGGCGACGCGGCAGCGCTTCATCATGAATGTCGCGGTACTGATCCTGCAGCAGTCGCTGCAACGCTATCGGACGCTGCTGGAGGAGGACCGCGGCGCACCGGCGGTCGTCGAAGAACCAGAAGAGGAGGGCGGACATGCCCGCTGATGTCGAGGTCGGGGGCGCCTACCTGCCGCCGATCGCCCAGGCGCTGCTGCTGGCCTGGCTGATCCTGCTGCTGCTCAACCCGCTGTTGCGGCGCTTCGGCGTGTTGCAGCGGGTCTGGCACGAAGCGCTGTTCCAGGGCGCGTTGTACTGCGCGATCTGCGCCGGTCTGATCCTGTGGATGGGAGAGATGTCCCGATGAACCTGTTGCAAGGCAAATGGCCGCGCCTGGCCACCCTGCTGGCGGTGCTGGTGGCGGCGGCGCTGGTGTTCCTCGCCTGGGAACGCTACACCCGCACGCCCTGGACCCGTGACGCGCGGGTCCGTGCCGATGTGGTGACGCTGTCGGCGGACGTTTCCGGGCTGATCACCCGGTTGCCGCTGAGCGACAACCAGCCCGTGGAGAAGGGCGAGCTGCTGCTCAGCATCGATCCGGCGCGCTATGAACTGGCGGTGCTGCGCGCCGAGCGCGCGGTGAACGTGGCGCGGGCGGCGCTGGGCGAGTCGCGCGCGGCGATCGAGGCCAGCCAGGCCCAGTTGCGCCAGCGCCGCAGCGAGGCGCAGCGGCGCTCGGCATTGCAGAAGCGCTCGATGCTATCGGTGGAAGAGAACGAAAAGGCCCAGACCGACGTCAGCCTGGCCCAGGCCGAGTTGCTGAGGAACCAGGCCAGCCTCGGCCTGGCCCAGGCCAACGTGGAGCTTGCCGAAGCCGCCTTGCAGCAGGCCCGTCTCGACCTCGAACGTACCCAGGTGCGCGCCCCGGTCAGCGGCTACGTGACCAACCTGCAGACCCGCGAGGGCGACTACGCCCACGCCGGGGTGCCATTGCTGGCGCTGGTGGACCGCGATTCGTTCTATGTCAGCGGATACTTCGAGGAGACCAAGTTGCCGGGCATCCACGTCGGCAGCCGGGCGCGGGTGGAACTGATGAGCGGCGAGCGCTTCGACGGGCGCGTGCAGAGCATCGCCCATGCCATCACCGACCGGGAGAATGCCGAGGGCTCGCGCCTGCTGGCGAACATCAACCCGAGCTATACCTGGGTCAAGCTGGCCCAGCGAATTCCGGTGCGCATCGCCATCGATCCCGCCTATCGCCAGCGCAACACCTTGCGCGCCGGCGTGACCGCGACCATCCGGGTGCTGCCCGCGGAGGACACCGCGAAAGTCGATTCCGCGGCGCCCGGGACTGCCTTGCGGCCTTGAGTCAGGCCGAACCGGTCAGTCTGTGCCGGTCATGGCTCAGGGTTGTTCGCGGACGATTTCCGCCAGGTGCAGGATCAATCGCTCGTCAGCCTGGTTGCCGCTCTGCTGGCGGAATTGCCTGGCCTCCTCGCGGGCGCGCTGGAAGGCCGCATCGACGCTGGCCTGGCCATGGCTGTCGCGAATCCACAGGTAGAGGCCCATGACCAGGCTCTGCAGGGTGGCCAGGTCGCTGCTCTGGGCGTTCAGCGCATCGATGAGTTGCTGTTTGGAAAACGCTTGCATGGTCGATCTCCGATCAATGGCGCCGCAAGGGCGCGGTTCGCCCCGGCGGTCGCCGGGGTGCGCGGAGCATGTGGAAAGTGCGGAGAGGCTGGCCAGCTTAGGCCAAGTCATTCAAATGATTAGGGAATTTTCTGACTTTCAGTGACCTTTCGACTGTTTTCGACGGCGGGCGATCGCTACGTTTTCATCGAACCGTCACCAAACCGTCATGAAGACGCGCCTAGCATTCGCGGTATTTCGGCATGACGTGGAGAGCAGCGCATGGACTCCTATGGCGATACCTCGGGCCGCATCGGTCGCGACTGGCTCGATCGACACGACGAAGAGCTGGAGCAGGAACTGCTCGACGACGAGCTGAACCTGGACGAGCTGTTCGGTCCCGAGCAGGAGGATGCGCCCGGCGAATTGAGTCGGCGCCGCTATTTCCGCGAACTGTTCCGCCTGCAACGGGAACTGGTGAAACTGCAGAACTGGGTGGTGCACACCGGGCACAAGGTGGTGATTCTCTTCGAGGGGCGCGACGCGGCGGGCAAGGGCGGTGTGATCAAGCGCATCACTCAGCGCCTCAACCCGCGGGTCTGCCGGGTCGCCGCGCTGCCCGCGCCGAACGACCGCGAGCAGACCCAGTGGTATTTCCAGCGCTACGTCTCGCACCTGCCGGCCGGTGGCGAGATCGTCCTGTTCGACCGCAGCTGGTACAACCGCGCCGGGGTCGAGCGGGTCATGGGTTTCTGCAACGACGAACAATACGAGGAATTCTTCCGCAGTGTGCCGGAGTTCGAAAAGATGCTGGCGCGCTCGGGCATCCAGTTGCTCAAGTACTGGTTCTCCATCTCCGACGCCGAGCAGCACCTGCGCTTCCTCAGCCGTATCCACGATCCGCTCAAGCAGTGGAAGCTCAGCCCGATGGACCTGGAGTCGCGGCGGCGCTGGGAGGCCTACACCAAGGCCAAGGAAACCATGCTCGAACGCACCCACATCCCCGAGGCGCCCTGGTGGGTGGTACAGGCCGACGACAAGAAGCGCGCGCGGCTGAATTGCATCCACCACCTGTTGCAGCAGATGCCCTACCGGGAAGTTCCGCAGCCGCCGGTACACCTGCCGGAGCGCCTGCGCCACGCCGATTACGTCAGGCATCCGACGCCCGGTGAGATCATCGTGCCGGAAGTCTACTGAGCCAGTGGGCGCCGCGTACTTCGCTCACTCGGGTTCTTCCTTGTTCCTCCGGCCGCGCCTCTGGATGACGCTGGCGCCTCGACGCGCGCGTTGCCGCCTGGCTCGCGCGCGCTTAAATTTCCTCCTTCACATGACGTTCCTCTGAGAACAACTCCGTGTCTCGAGTCCGATCATGCCCCTGTTGAATTCCCTGACTGTATTGCCGTTGCCTGGCGGGCAGCGTTTGAGTGGCGACGAAACCGATAGCCGGCTCAGCCTTGCCCTGGATGGTGCGTTGCTGTTGCGCCTGCGCCTGGAGCGCACAGACACGGAAATACGGCTGGCGGTGGAGGAGCTTCCCGGCGGCGATGCCGAGCATGCGTTGTGGGCTGCCAGCTACTGGCTGTTCGCCCGCGATCCGGATTGCCAGCGGCTCGTCTGGTCGCTGTCCTGGGAACCCGAAGAGTCCCTGGCGAAGGGGATGCTGACAGGAGCCGCCGCAGCGGGCACCTATGTCTGCGAGAGGGGCCGGTTCTGGCAGTTGCCATGGCCCTGGCTGCCGCTTGCCCAGCCGTGCTATCCCCAGTCGATGCAACTTACCGATGGAAAGCGTCATCCGCTGCGCCGGCCGAAGCCCAGGGGAGAGGTCTACCGGCGCTTCGATGCGCGATTGGGATGCTGGATATCCTTGCGTACCCTGGACATCGAGAGGGACCTGGAGCGTTTTCATCGCTGGCAGAACTCGCCCAGGGTGGCGGAGTTCTGGCAGGAAGATGGAAGCCTGGAACAACATCGCGAGCGTTTGCGCCAGCTCGAGGCGGATCCTCATGCACTGGGGCTCATCGGCTGTTTCGACGATGAGCCCTTCGCCTATTTCGAGGCCTACTGGGCGAAGGAGGATCGCATCGCGCCGTTCTACGTGGCCGAAGACTACGACCGCGGGATCCACATGCTGGTCGGCGAGGAGGCCCACCGGGGTCCGCACAAGGTCGCCTGCTGGCTATCGGCACTGGTCCACTACCTGTTTCTCGACGACCCGCGCTCGCAGCGAGTGGTGGCGGAACCGCGCGCAGATAACGCGCGGATGATCGGTCACATGCACAACCTGTGCTTCCACTGCGAGAAGGAGTTCGACTTTCCGCACAAGCGGGCGGCGCTGATGATCATCGGCCGCGAACGGTTCTTCGAGCGCTGTCGTCTGGCCTGACGGGGCGGGAAGAAGCTCGAGGCGTCCGGCGGACGCCAATAGAGAAACGGGCAGGCGCAATGCCTGCCCCTGTGTCTCAGCGACGCGCGCTCAGGTTCGCCAGATTGTCGCCCTGGCGCTCGGCGGTGACCTTGCGGCAGTGCACCAGGGCGTCGCGGATCATGAAGTTGACCAGGGTCGGCGAGACGCCCAGTTCCTTGGCGATGTCCTTCTGTGGCACGCCGTGCAGGCGGTACATCTCGAAGGCGTAGCGGGTGCGCTTGGGCAGCTCGGTGAGGGCATCCGCGATGTGTTCGAGGGTCGCGTAGTTGATGTGCGAGGTTTCCGGCGAGGCGCCCTGGATCACCACGTTCAGGCCTTCTTCCTCCGGCCCCGAGTATTTCTGTTCGAGCGCCTGCTTGCGGTAGTGATCGATGGCCAGGTTGCGGACGATCTGGAACAGGTAGCTGAGCTGTGCCTTGAACGACGAAGTGATCTGCGGCGCCGACTGGAGCCTGAAGAACGCATCCTGGACCACATCTTCGGCTCGCGAGCGGCAACCGGTAATGCGGGCGGCGATCTTCACCAGGATCGTACGGTTATCGACGAATGCCTGGAGGAGCGGGGTATCGCATCTGCGGGTAGACAGTTGTTCCGACATGGAAATCACCTTGCTGCGGAGGGGGCTGCAGAGCACTGGCGGTGGGGTAAGACCCACACATGGCGCAACAAATTATGTTGAATGATAATGATTGTCAATTACGAAGAAATAACCAATCTCACCTTTATTCGTGAATGGTCCGCATGCTGGCAAATAGCCGCTGCGAATGATGGAGGGGAGAAATTCTTCGGCGTTTCAGAAGGATGGCCGCGCCAATGTTGCAGTCATGCGTCGCAGACGAAATTTTTTTAATAATCTTTAGGAATCAGCTAGTTAGAAATCGGTATTGAATGCCTCGCCGCTCCTGCCGGCGTTCCGCGCAAGAACTGCGCTAAGGCGCTGCGACAACCGTTCCCGGCTGCTCCATGGCGTACATCGCTATCACCGATGCGGCGATAGCGCCGGGCACAACCCATCAGAATGGATAGGGGTTGGCGTCCTTTCGCGCAATGCTCCGCGGTTGCCCGGAGATTGCGGTTACATGCGCTAATTATTTGCCGTTGTTATCCGTTCCCCTCTGTGACAGCGCGGGCAGGTGCCCGGCGCCCCGGCGTGCGCAGCAGGAGACGGAAATGCCGATCGATCATGGGAAAGCGCTCTGCCCCGGACGAGGGCCACGACAGCGGCGCAAGGAGGTCGGCAGGTGAGCCCGGCCGTTTCCCTGCAATTGTTCTGCCTGCCTTATTCGGGGGCCAGCGCCACGCTGTTCCGCCGCTGGCAGCCCAGCCTGCCGGGCTGGATCCGCTTGCTGCCCCTGGAATTGCCGGGGCGCGGTCTTCGCTTCGGCGAGGCCCTGCATACCGATGCCGCCAGCCTGGTCGCGCAATTGGCCGGCGAGCTGCAAGGCACCCTCGATAGCGCTTCTCCCTACGCCTTCTTCGGCCACAGCCTGGGCGGGCTGCTGGCCTTCGAACTGGCCCATGCCATGCGTCGGCGCGGCCTCGAAGGGCCGCTGGCGCTATTCCTCTCCGGCGTATCCCCGCCCGCCGAAAACGATGTCAGCGGCTACCGGCGCGCCAAGGCCGACGCCGAACTGGTCGCCGCGTTGCGCGACTACCGGGGTACTCCGGAGGCCGTCCTCAACGATCCGTCGCTGATGCAGATGCTGTTGCCAGTGGTGCGAGCGGACTTTCTCGTCACCGGCAGCTACCGCTACCAGGCGCATGGGCCGCTGGACGCGGCGCTGCACCTGTTCGGCGGACGCGAGGACAGCCTGCGCAGCGCCGAGTTGCTCGGCTGGCTGCATGAGGCCGGGGGCGACTTCACCCTCGACCTGCTCGACGGGCAGCACTTTTTCATCCGTGAACAGCAGGGGCAGTTGCTGCGCCTGCTGCGTCGCTACGCCGGCCAGCATCTGCTGCGCTGGCACAAGGACAAGGTCCGGGGAAGCATGCGCGCCGCCAGTTGAGGGGCGGCCGCGACGACTGTTTCCGGGACTCACTAGAACTCGATTGCAAGCCGAATTCAGGCAGGAAAACACATGATGGACGCCTTCGAACTTCCCACCACCCTGGTCCAGGCCCTGCGTCGCCGCGCTGTCCAGGAGCCCGAGCGCCTGGCGCTGCGCTTCCTCGCCGAGGACGATGGCGAAGGCGTGGTCCTCAGCTATCGCGATCTCGACCTGCGCGCGCGGAGCATCGCCGCGGCCCTGCAGGCCCATGCGCAGCTGGGCGATCGCGCGGTACTGCTGTTTCCCAGCGGCCCCGACTACGTCGCGGCGTTCTTCGGTTGCCTGTATGCCGGGGTCATCGCGGTGCCGGCCTACCCGCCGGAATCGGCGCGCCGCCATCACCAGGAACGCCTGTTGTCGATCATCGCCGACGCCGAGCCGCGCCTGGTCCTGACCACCGCTGACCTGCGCGAGCCATTGCTGCAGATGAACGCGCAACTGTCCGCCGCCAACGCCCCGCAACTGCTCTGCGTCGACCAGTTGGACCCGGCCGTTGCCGAGGCCTGGGACGAGCCGCAAGTGCGTCCCGAGCACATCGCCTTCCTCCAGTACACCTCCGGTTCAACCGCATTGCCCAAGGGCGTGCAGGTCAGCCATGGCAACCTGGTCGCCAACGAGGTGCTGATCCGCCGAGGCTTCGGCATCGGTGCCGACGACGTGATCGTCAGCTGGCTGCCGCTGTACCACGACATGGGCCTGATCGGCGGCCTGCTGCAACCGATCTTCAGCGGCGTACCCTGCGTGCTGATGTCGCCGCGCTACTTCCTCGAACGTCCGGTGCGCTGGCTGGAAGCCATCAGCCAGTACGGCGGCACCGTCAGCGGCGGTCCCGATTTCGCCTACCGGCTGTGCAGCGAGCGGGTCGCCGAGTCGGCCCTGCAGCGTCTCGACCTGAGCGGTTGGCGGGTAGCCTTCTCCGGTTCCGAGCCGATCCGCCAGGACAGCCTGGAACGCTTCGCCGAGAAATTCGCCGCCAGCCGCTTCGATGCGTCCAGTTTCTTCGCCTGCTACGGCCTCGCCGAGGCGACCCTGTTCGTCACCGGCGGCCAGCGCGGCCAGGGCATTCCCGCCCTGGCGGTGGATGGCGAGGCGCTGGCGCGCAACCGCATCGCCGAAGGCGAAGGCAGCGTGCTGATGTGCTGCGGCCGCAGCCAGCCGGAACACGCCGTGCTGATCGTCGACGCGGCGAGCGGCGAGGTCCTCGGCGACGACAACGTCGGCGAGATCTGGGCCGCCGGGCCGAGCATCGCCCACGGCTACTGGCGCAACCTGGAAGCTTCGGCGAAGACCTTCGTCGAGCGTGACGGGCGCACCTGGCTGCGCACCGGCGACCTCGGCTTCCTCCGCGACGGCGAACTGTTCGTCACCGGGCGCCTGAAGGACATGCTCATCGTCCGCGGCCACAACCTCTATCCGCAGGACATCGAACGCACCGTCGAGAGCGAGGTGCCGTCGGCGCGCAAGGGCAGGGTCGCGGCCTTCGCGGTCACGGTCGATGGCGAGGAAGGCATCGGCATCGCCGCCGAGATCGGTCGCGGCGTCCAGAAATCGGTGCCGGCCCAGGAGCTGATCGACTCGATCCGCCAGGCGGTGGCCGAGGCCTACCAGGAAGCGCCGAAGGTGGTGGCGCTGCTCAATCCCGGCGCCTTGCCGAAGACGTCCAGCGGCAAGCTGCAACGTTCCGCCTGCCGCCTGCGCCTGGAAGACGGCAGCCTGGACAGCTATGCGCTGTTTCCCGGCCTCCAGGCCGTGCAGGAGGCGCAGCCGCCGGCAGGCGACGACGAACTGCTGGCACGCATCGGCGAGATCTGGAAGGCCCGGCTGGGCGTGGCGCAGGTAGCGCCGCGCGATCACTTCTTCCTGCTTGGCGGCAATTCCATTGGCGCCGCCCAGGTTGTCGCCCAGGTGCGCGACAGTCTCGGCGTTGCCCTCGACCTGCGCCAACTGTTCGAGGCGCCGACCCTGCAGGCCTTCAGCGCCACGGTGGCCCGCCAACTGGCCGCCGGCCTGCCGGCCGAGGCACCGATGGCGCACCTGCCGCGCGGTGTCGACCTGCCGCAGTCGGCGGCGCAGCAGCGTCTCTGGCTGACCTGGCAGATCGATCCGCAGAGCGCCGCCTACAACATCCCCGGCGGCCTGCGCCTGCGCGGCGAGCTGGACGAAGCGGCGCTGCGCGCCAGCTTCCAGCGCCTGGTCGAACGCCACGAAGCGCTGCGCACGCGTTTCCTCGAGCGCGACGGCGCGGCCTTGCAGCGTATCGACGAGCGGGGCGAGTTCGCCTGGCAGTTCGTCGACCTCGCCGCGCTGGCCGAGCACGAACGCGCCGCGGCTGCCGCGCAGCGCCGCGAAGCCGAGGCGCAGCAGCCGTTCGACCTGGAAAAGGGGCCGCTGCTGCGGGTCAGCCTGGTGCGCCTGGACGAACAGGAGCACCAGCTCTGGGTCACCCTGCATCACATCGTCGCCGATGGTTGGTCGCTGAACCTGCTGCTCGACGAATTCTCGCGGCTCTACGCCGAAGCCTGCGGCGGCCAGCCGGCCGACCTGGCGCCGCTGGAACTGCACTACGCCGAGTTCGCTGCCTGGCAACGGCAGTGGCTGGACGCGGGCGAGGGCGCCCGCCAACTGGCCTACTGGCGGGAGCGCCTGGGCGACACGGCGCCGGTGCTGGAACTGGCCACCGACCATCCGCGCACGGCGCGCCAGGCGTCGCCCGCCGCGCGCTACAGCCTGCGGGTCGACGAAGCCCTGGCGCGGGCTATCCGCGAGGCCGCGCTGGACCATGAGGCGAGTGTCTTCATGTGGCTGCTGGCGGCGTTCCAGGCGCTGCTGCATCGCCACAGCGGGCAGGGCGAGATCCGCATCGGCGTGCCCAGCGCCAACCGCCAGCGCCTGGAGACCCAGGGGCTGGTCGGCTTCTTCATCAACACCCTGGTCCTGCGCGGCACGCCCCGGGCGCGCCAGCCGTTCGCCGCGTTGCTCGGCGAGGCTCGCGAGGCGACCCTCGGCGCCCAGGCCAACCAGGACCTGCCGTTCGACCAGGTGCTCGCAGCCTGCGGCCAGGGCGGCCAGTTGTTCCAGGTGCTGTTCAACCACCAGCAGCGCGACCTGTCGGCGTTGCGCCGGCTGCCCGGCCTGCTCGCCGACGAGCTGCCCTGGCACAGCCGCGAAGCCAAGTTCGACCTGCAACTGCAGAGCGAGGAGGACGCTCGCGGTCGCCTGACCCTGAATTTCGACTACGCCGCGGACCTCTTCGACGAGGCCAGCATCCGGCGTTTCGCCGCGCAATACCTGGAGCTGCTGCGCCAGGTCGCGGAAGACCCGCAGCGCTGCCTCGGCGATATCGCCCTGGTCGACGCCGAGCAGGCGGCGCGCCTCGCCGAATGGGGCAGCGCGCCCTGCGAGCCGGCGCGCGCCTGGCTGCCGGAGCTGCTGGAGCGGCAACTGGCGCAGTCCGCCGAACGCGTCGCCCTGGAGTGGGACGGCGGCAGCCTCGGCTACGCCGAACTGCACGCCCGGGCCAACCGCCTGGCCCACTACCTGCGCGACAAGGGCGTCGGCCCGGACGTGCGGGTAGCGATCTGCGCCGAGCGTTCGCCGCAACTGCTGGTCGGTCTGCTGGCGATCGTCAAGGCGGGCGGCGCCTACGTGCCGCTGGACCCGGACTACCCCAGCGAACGCCTGGCCTACATGCTCGCCGACAGTGGCGTCGAGCTGCTGCTGACCCAGGCCCATCTGTTCGAGCGCCTGCCTGGCGCGGAGGGCGTCACGCCGATCTGCCTGGACAGCCTCAAGCTCGACAACTGGCCGAGCCAGGCACCGGGCCTGCACCTGCACGGCGACAATCTCGCCTACGTCATCTACACCTCCGGCTCCACCGGCCAGCCGAAGGGCGTGGGCAACACCCACGCGGCGCTGGCCGAGCGCCTGCAATGGATGCAGGCCACCTACGCCCTCGACGGCGACGACGTGCTGATGCAGAAGGCGCCGGTGAGCTTCGACGTGTCGGTGTGGGAGTGCTTCTGGCCGCTGGTCACCGGTTGCCGGCTGGTGCTCGCCGCCCCCGGCGAGCACCGCGATCCGGCGCGCCTGGTGGAACTGGTGCGGCAGTTCGGGGTGACCACGCTGCACTTCGTGCCGCCGCTGCTGCAACTGTTCATCGACGAACCCGGCGTCGCCGCCTGCGGCAGCCTGCGCCGCCTGTTCTCCGGCGGCGAGGCGCTTCCGGCGGAGCTGCGCAACCGCGTGTTGCAACGCCTGCCGGCGGTGGCCCTGCATAACCGCTACGGGCCGACCGAGACCGCCATCAACGTCACCCATTGGCAGTGCCGCGCGGAAGACGGCGAGCGTTCGCCGATCGGCCGGCCGCTGGGCAACGTGGTCTGCCGCGTGCTGGACGCCGAGTTCAACCTGCTGCCGGCCGGCGTCGCCGGCGAGCTGTGCATCGGCGGCCTGGGCCTGGCCCGCGGCTACCTGGGGCGCCCGGCGCTGAGCGCCGAGCGCTTCGTCGCCGATCCGTTCTCGGCCGCTGGCGAGCGCCTGTACCGCACCGGCGACCGCGCGCGCTGGAACGCCGACGGCGTGCTGGAATACCTCGGCCGCCTCGACCAGCAGGTCAAGCTGCGTGGCTTCCGCATCGAGCCGGAGGAAATCCAGGCACGCCTGCTGGCGCAGCCGGGGGTGGCCCAGGCGGTAGTGGTGATCCGCGAAGGCGTGGCCGGCAGCCAGTTGGTCGGCTACTACACCGGCGCTGTCGGCGCCGAGGCGGAAGCCGAGCAGAACCAGCGTCTGCGCGCCGCGCTACAGGCCGAACTGCCGGAATACATGGTTCCGGCGCAGTTGATGCGCCTGGCGCAGATGCCCCTCGGCCCGAGCGGCAAGCTGGATACGCGGGCGCTGCCGGAGCCGGTCTGGCAGCAGCGCGAGCACGTCGAGCCGCGGACCGAGCTGCAACGGCGCATCGCCGCGATCTGGAGCGAAGTGCTCGGCCTGCCGCGGGTCGGCCTGCGCGACGATTTCTTCGAACTCGGCGGGCATTCCCTGCTGGCCACCCGCATCGTCTCGCGCACACGCCAGGCCTGCGACGTCGAACTGCCGTTGCGCGCGCTGTTCGAGGCCAGCGAACTGGAGGCCTTCTGCGAACAGGTCCGCGCAGCCCAGGCTGCCGGACGTACCGACAGCCACGGCGCGATCCGCCGCATCGACCGCGAGCAGCCGGTGCCGCTGTCCTACTCGCAGCAGCGCATGTGGTTCCTCTGGCAACTGGAGCCGGACAGCCCGGCCTACAACGTCGGCGGCCTGGCGCGCCTGAGCGGGCCGCTGGACGTGGCGCGCTTCGAGGCCGCGCTACAGGCCCTGGTGCAGCGCCACGAGACCCTGCGCACCACGTTCCCCAGCGTCGACGGCGTGCCGGTACAGCGCGTACATGGCGATGGCGGCCTGCACATGGACTGGCAGGACTTCTCCGCGCTCGACCGCGACAGCCGCCAGCAGCACCTGCAGACCCTCGCCGACAGCGAGGCGCACCGGCCCTTCGATCTTGAGAGCGGGCCATTGCTGCGGGTCTGCATGGTGAAGATGGCCGAGCGTGAGCACTACCTGGTGGTGACCTTGCACCACATCGTCACCGAAGGCTGGGCGATGGACATCTTCGCCCGCGAACTGGGCGCGCTCTACGAGGCCTTCCTCGACGACCGCGAATCGCCGCTGGAGCCGTTGCCGGTCCAGTACCTGGACTACAGCGTGTGGCAGCGCGAGTGGCTGGAGAGCGGCGAGCGCCAGCGCCAGCTCGACTACTGGAAGGCCCAGCTGGGCAACGAGCATCCGCTGCTCGAACTGCCGGGCGACCGGCCACGCCCGCCGGTGCAGAGCCACCAGGGCGACCTCTACCGCTTCGACCTGAGCCCCGAGCTGGCCGAGCGCGTGCGCCGCTTCAACGCCGCCCGCGGGCTGACCATGTTCATGACCATGACCGCCACCCTTGCGGCCTTGCTCTACCGCTACAGCGGCCAGCAGGACCTGCGTATCGGCGCGCCGGTGGCGAACCGCATCCGCCCGGAGAGCGAAGGGCTGATCGGCGCCTTCCTCAATACCCAGGTGCTGCGCTGCCGGCTCGACGGACAGATGAGTGTCGGCGAGCTGCTTGAGCAGGTGCGGCAGACCGTGATCGATGGCCAGTCGCACCAGGACCTGCCGTTCGACCACCTGGTGGAAGCCCTGCAACCGCCGCGCAGCGCCGCCTACAACCCGTTGTTCCAGGTGATGTGCAACGTTCAGCGCTGGGAGTTCCAGCAAACCCGGCAACTGGCCGGGATGACCGTCGAGTACATCGCCAACGATGCGCGGGCGACCAAGTTCGACCTCAACCTGGAGGTCACCGACCTCGACCAGCGCCTCGGCTGCTGCCTGACCTACAGCCGCGACCTGTTCGACGAACCGCGCATCGCGCGGATGGCCGGACACTGGCAGAACCTGCTGGAGGCGCTGCTGGGCGACCCGCAGCGGCGCATTGCCGAATTGCCGCTGTTCGCCGCCGAGGAGCGGAAGCAACTGCTGCTCGCCGGCACGGCCGGCGAGGCAGGGCTCCAGGACACCCTCCATGGCCTGTTCGCCGCCCGCGTGGCGGCCAGCCCACAGGCCCCGGCGCTGACCTTCGCCGGACAGACCCTGAGCTATGCCGAACTCGACGCCCGCTCCAACCGTCTGGCGCGCGTCCTGCGCAGTCACGGCGTCGGCCCGGAAGTGCGGGTCGGCCTGGCCCTGGAGCGTTCGCTGGAGATGGTCGTCGGCCTGCTGGCGATCCTCAAGGCCGGCGGCGCCTACGTGCCGCTGGACCCGGAATATCCGCTGGAGCGCCTGCAATACATGATCGAGGACAGCGGCGTACGCCTGCTGCTCAGCCACGCGGCGCTGTTCGAGGCCCTCGGCGAGCTGCCGGCGGGCGTGGTGCGCTGGTGCCTCGAGGAGGACGGCCCGGCGCTGGACGCCGAGGACCCCGCGCCGCTGGCAGCACTGAGCGGGCCGCAGCACCAGGCCTACCTGATCTATACCTCCGGCTCCACCGGCAAGCCGAAGGGCGTGGCGGTCTCCCACGGCGAGATCGCCATGCACTGCGCCGCGGTGATCGAGCGCTTCGGCATGCGCGCCGACGATTGTGAACTGCACTTCTATTCGATCAACTTCGACGCCGCCAGCGAGCGCCTGCTGGCCCCGTTGCTGTGCGGCGCCCGCGTGGTGCTGCGGGCCCAGGGCCAGTGGGGCGCGGAGGAAATCTGCGAGCTGATCCGCGCGGAGGGCGTGAGCATCCTCGGCTTCACCCCGAGCTACGGCAGCCAGCTCGCCCAGTGGCTGGAGAGCCAGGGCCGGCAGTTGCCGGTGCGCATGTGCATCACCGGCGGCGAAGCGCTGACCGGCGAGCACCTGCAACGGATTCGCCAGGCCTTCGCCCCGGCGTCGTTCTTCAATGCCTACGGACCGACCGAAACGGTGGTCATGCCGCTGGCCTGCCTGGCTCCCGAACGACTGGAGGAGGGTGCCGCCAGCGTGCCGATCGGCAGCGTGGTCGGCGCGCGGGTCGCCTACATCCTGGATGCCGACCTGGCCCTGGTGCCGCAGGGCGCGACCGGCGAACTCTACGTCGGCGGCGCCGGCCTGGCGCGCGGCTACCATGAGCGTCCGGCGCTCAGCGCCGAGCGCTTCGTGCCCGATCCCTTCGCTGCCGAGGGCGGCCGCCTGTACC
Organism: Pseudomonas sp. 20-5; assembly: GCF_056782835.1. NCBI lineage: Bacteria > Pseudomonadati > Pseudomonadota > Gammaproteobacteria > Pseudomonadales > Pseudomonadaceae > Pseudomonas > Pseudomonas sp. 20-5. Next base: position 2,839,748 of record NZ_CM165584.1, read on the forward strand.
GCACCGGCGACCTGGTGCGCCTGTGCGACAACGGCCAGGTGGAATATGTCGGCCGCATCGACCACCAGGTGAAGATCCGTGGCTTCCGCATCGAACTGGGCGAGATCGAGGCGCGCCTGCTGGAGCATCCGCAGGTTCGCGAAGCGCTGGTCCTGGCGCTCGACAGCCCGAGCGGCAAGCAGTTGGCCGGTTATGTCGCCAGCGCGGTGGCCGAGCAGGACGAGGACGCCCAGGCGGCGCTGCGCGAGGCGCTGAAAACGCACCTCAAGCAGCAATTGCCGGACTACATGGTGCCGGCCCACCTGCTGTTGCTCGCCAGCCTGCCGCTGACCGCCAACGGCAAGCTCGACCGCCGCGCGCTGCCGGCGCCCGACCCGGCGCTCAACCGGCAGGCCTACGAGGCCCCGCGCAGCGTGCTGGAGCAGCAACTGGCCGGGGTCTGGCGCGAGGTGCTGAACGTCGAGCGGGTAGGCCTCGGCGACAACTTCTTCGAACTGGGCGGCGATTCGATCCTGTCGATCCAGGTGGTCAGCCGCGCCCGCCAGCTCGGCATCCACTTCAGCCCCCGCGACCTGTTCCAGCACCAGACCGTGCAGAGCCTCGCCGCGGTGGCCCGGCACAGCCAGGCCAGCCAGGCCGAGCAGGGGCCGGTGCAGGGCGACAGCGCGCTGACGCCGATCCAGCACTGGTTCTTCGACCTGCCGCTGGCGCGCCGCGAGCACTGGAACCAGTCGCTGCTGTTGCAGCCGCGGCAGGCCCTCGACCTCGGCCTGCTGCGCAAGTCCCTGCAACGCCTGGTCGAACAGCATGACGCCCTGCGCCTGGCGTTCCGCCAGGTCGACGGCGAATGGCTGGCGCAGCATCGTCCGCTGCGCGAACAGGAACTGCTCTGGCACGTTCCGGTGCAATCCTTCGACGAATGCGCCGAGCTGTTCGCCAAGGCCCAGCGCAGCCTCGACCTCGAACAGGGGCCGCTGCTGCGCGCGGTGCTGGTGGACGGCCCGGCCGGCGAGCAACGCCTGCTGCTGGCGATCCACCACCTGGTGGTGGACGGGGTGTCCTGGCGGGTGCTGCTGGAGGACCTGCAACAGGTCTACCGTCAGTTCGCCGAGGGCGCCGAACCGGCGCTGCCGGCCAAGACCAGCGCCTTCCGCGACTGGGCCGGACGCCTGCAGGCCTACGCCGGCAGCGAATCGCTGCGCGAGGAGCTGGGCTGGTGGCAAGCCCGGCTGGGTGGGCAGCCGGTCGGGTGGCCGTGCGACCGCCCGCAGGGCGACAACCGCGAGGCGCTGGCGGAAAGTGTCAGCCTGCGGCTCGACCCGCAACGTACCCGGCAATTGCTGCAACAGGCGCCGGCGGCCTACCGCACCCAGGTCAACGACCTGCTGCTGACCGCCCTCGCTCGCGTGCTCTGCCGCTGGAGCGGGCAGCCGTCGACGCTGGTGCAGTTGGAAGGGCATGGCCGCGAGGCGCTGTTCGACGATATCGACCTGACCCGCAGCGTCGGCTGGTTCACCAGCGCCTACCCGTTGCGCCTGACCCCGGCGCAGAGCCCGGGCGAGTCGATCAAGGCGATCAAGGAACAGCTCCGCGCGGTGCCGCACAAAGGCCTCGGCTACGGCGTGCTGCGCTACCTCGCCGATCCGGCGGTGCGCCAGGCGATGGCCGCGCTGCCGACGGCGCCGATCACCTTCAACTACCTTGGACAGTTCGACCAGAGCTTCGCCGACGCCCTGTTCCAGCCGCTGGACCAGCCCACCGGGCCGATCCACGACGAGCAGGCGCCGTTGCCCAACGAGCTGAGCGTCGATGGCCAGGTCTACGGCGGCGAGCTGGTGCTGCGCTGGACCTACAGCCGCGAGCGCTACGACGCGCGGACGGTGAACGAGCTGGCGCAGGCCTATCTCGCCGAACTGCAGGCGCTGATCGAGCATTGCCTGGAAGACGGCGCCGGCGGCCTGACCCCGTCCGACTTCCCGCTGGCGCAACTGAGCCAGGCGCAACTGGACGCCCTGGCGGTGCCGGCCGGCGAGATCGAGGACGTCTATCCGCTGACCCCGATGCAGGAAGGGTTGCTGTTGCACACCCTGCTGGAACCGGGCACCGGCATCTACTACATGCAGGACCGCTACCGGATCGACAGCCCGCTCGATCCCGAGCGCTTCGCCGCCGCCTGGCAGGCGGTGGTGGCCCGCCACGAGGCGCTGCGCGCGTCGTTCGTCTGGAATGCCGGCGAAACGATGTTGCAGGTGATCCACAAGCCCGGTCGCACCCGCATCGAGTTCCTCGACTGGAGCGAGCTGCCGGAGGACGGCCACGAGGAGCGCCTGCAAGCGCTGCACAAGCGCGAGCGCGAGGCCGGCTTCGACCTGCTCGAACAGCCGCCGTTCCACCTGCGCCTGATCCGCCTGGGCGAGGCGCGCTACTGGTTCATGATGAGCAACCACCACATCCTCATCGATGCCTGGTGCCGTGGCCTGCTGATGAACGACTTCTTCGAGATCTACGGCGCCCTCGGCGAAGGCCGCCCGGCGAACCTGCCGACGCCGCCGCGCTACCGCGACTACATCGCCTGGCTGCAACGCCAGGACCTGGAGCAATCGCGTCGCTGGTGGAGCGAGAGCCTGCGCGGCTTCGAGCGGCCGACCCTGGTGCCCAGCGACCGCCCGTTCCTCCGCGAGCACGCCGGCGAAAGCGGCGGGATGATCGTCGGTGACCGCTACACGCGTCTGGACGCCGCCGACGGCGCGCGCCTGCGTGAACTGGCGCAGCGCTACCAGCTCACCGTCAACACCTTCGCCCAGGCCGCCTGGGCGCTGACCCTGCGCCGCTTCAGCGGCGAGCGCGACGTGCTGTTCGGCGTCACCGTGGCCGGGCGTCCGGTGGGCATGCCGGAAATGCAGCGCACCGTCGGCCTGTTCATCAACAGCATCCCATTGCGCGTGCAGATGCCGGCCGCCGGCCAGCGCTGCACGGTGCGCGAATGGCTGAACCGGCTGTTCGAGCGCAACCTGGAGTTGCGCGAGCACGAGCACCTGCCCCTGGTAGCCATCCAGGAAAGCAGCGAGCTGCCCAAGGGCCAGCCGCTGTTCGACAGCCTGTTCGTGTTCGAGAACGCTCCGGTGGAAGTCTCGGTGCTGGACCGCGCGCAGAGCCTGAACGCCAGTTCCGACTCCGGGCGTACCCACACCAACTTCCCGTTGACCGTGGTCTGCTATCCGGGCGATGACCTCGGCCTGCACCTGTCCTACGACCAGCGCTACTTCGAGGCGCCGACCGTCGAGCGCCTGCTCGGCGAGTTCAAGCGCCTGCTGCTGGCCCTGGCCGACGGTTTCCACGGCGAACTGGAGGCCTTGCCGCTGCTCGGCGAGGACGAGCGTGACTTCCTCCTCGACGGCTGCAACCGCAGCGCCCGCGACTACCCGCTGGAGCAAGGCTACGTGCGGCTGTTCGAGGCGCAGGTGGCGGCCCATCCGCAGCGCATCGCCGCCAGTTGCCTGGAACAGCGCTGGAGCTACGCCGAGCTGAACCGCCGGGCCAACCGCCTCGGCCACGCCCTGCGCACCGCCGGCGTCGGCATCGACCAGCCGGTGGCACTGCTGGCCGAGCGCGGCCTCGACCTGCTCGGCATGATCGTCGGCAGCTTCAAGGCCGGTGCCGGCTACCTGCCGCTCGACCCCGGCCATCCGACCCAGCGCCTGACCCGGATCGTCGAGCTGAGCCGCACGCCGGTGCTGGTCTGCACCCAGGCCTGCCGCGAGCAGGTGCTGGCGCTGTTCGACGAACTCGGCTGCGTCGACCGGCCGCGCCTGCTGGTGTGGGACGAGATCCAGCAGGGCGAGGGCGCCGAGCACGATCCGCAGGTCTACAGCGGGCCGCAGAACCTCGCCTACGTGATCTACACCTCCGGCTCCACCGGACTGCCGAAGGGCGTGATGGTGGAGCAGGCGGGCATGCTCAACAACCAGTTGAGCAAGGTCCCGTACCTGGAACTGGACGAGAACGACGTGATCGCCCAGACCGCCTCGCAGAGCTTCGACATCTCGGTCTGGCAGTTCCTCGCCGCGCCGTTGTTCGGCGCCCGCGTGGCGATCGTGCCGAACGCCATCGCCCACGATCCGCAGGGCCTGCTGGCGCACGTCGGCGAACAGGGCATCACGGTGCTGGAAAGCGTGCCGTCGCTGATCCAGGGCATGCTCGCCGAAGAGCGCCAGGCCCTCGACGGCCTGCGCTGGATGTTGCCCACCGGCGAGGCGATGCCGCCGGAACTGGCGCGCCAGTGGCTCAAGCGCTACCCAAGGATCGGCCTGGTGAATGCCTACGGGCCGGCGGAGTGTTCCGACGACGTGGCGTTCTTCCGCGTCGACCTGGCCTCCACCGAGAGCACCTACCTGCCGATCGGCAGTCCCACCGACAACAACCGCCTGTACCTGCTCGGTGCCGGCGCCGACGACGCCTTCGAACTGGTGCCGCTGGGCGCGGTGGGCGAGCTGTGCGTGGCCGGCACCGGCGTCGGTCGTGGCTACGTCGGCGATCCGCTGCGCACCGCCCAGGCCTTCGTCCCGCATCCGTTCGGCGCGCCGGGCGAGCGCCTGTACCGTACCGGCGACCTGGCGCGGCGGCGCGCCGACGGAGTGCTGGAATATGTCGGGCGGATCGACCACCAGGTGAAGATCCGCGGCTTCCGCATCGAGTTGGGCGAGATCGAGGCGCGCCTGCACGAACGCGCCGACGTCCGCGAGGCGGCGGTGGCGGTGCAGGAAGGGGCGAACGGCAAGTACCTGGTGGGCTACCTGGTTCCCGGCGAGACACAGCGTTCCAGCGCCGACTCGCCGGCCGGACTGATGGTGGAGCAGGGCGCCTGGTTCGAGCGGATCAAGCAGCAACTGCGCGCCGACCTGCCGGACTACATGGTGCCGCTGCACTGGCTGGTGCTGGACCGGATGCCGCTCAACGCCAACGGCAAGCTCGACCGCAAGGCGCTGCCGGCGCTGGACATCGGCCAGATGCAGAACCAGGCCTACCAGGCCCCGCGCAACGAACTGGAGGAAACCCTGGCGCGGATCTGGGCCGAGGTGCTGAAGGTCGAGCGGGTCGGGGTGTTCGACAACTTCTTCGAACTCGGCGGGCATTCGCTGCTGGCCACCCAGATCGCCTCGCGGGTGCAGAAGGCCCTGCAACGCAACGTGCCGCTACGGGCGATGTTCGAATGCACCACGGTGGAAGAGCTGGCCAGCTACATCGAGTCCCTGGCCCCGAGCGAGATCAGCGAGCAGAAGGCCGAGCGCCTGAACGACCTGATGTCGAAGCTGGAAATGCTCTGATCGGATCCGGCCGCCGAGCCCTTCGCGGGGGGCGATGAAAATGGCCGGAAGGGAATGTTCCATACTCCCTTCCGGCCATTCTTCATATATGTGCGTATATATAAACGCCGATATATGGGGCGGCTTGATTCATTACAACGCGATATTCCCGACTTTCGCCGAAGCTGCGTTGTAACGCTGGTGCTGTTTACGCTTGACCGAAGAACTGCGCTTGAAACGCCGGGTCGCCGTAAAGATGTTCTTCAAGGTGATCGGGAATACCGTGATCAATCCGTTGCCCTTGTGATATTCCGGGTTCCGATCGAGGAAGAAACGCACATTCGGATTGCTGTGCGTAGCCCAGCGTGCCCGTTCGTGATCGGCCTCGGTGGTGGTCCAGCCGGTGTCGACCACCAGCGGATCGTTGCTGCTGCGCTTGAAGCTGAACTGGGCGATCAGGTGTTCGAGGAACTTCACGTGGTGGCTTTCCAGGTCGCAGTGGCAGGGCCAGACGTCATCCACGTACTTGGTCACCAGGGCGTAGCTGGAGGGATGGATCAGCGTGTCGAGGAACAGCAGGCGCTTGCCGGGGTTGAGCAACTTGTAGCGCAGCACCTGGCGGGTAAGGAAGGGAATGCTCTGGTTGCTCCCGCGGTACTCCGGGAGGATCCCCGACTCGGCGCGGATCACGCAGGCCTTGCTGTACTGGAAGACTTCCGAGTCGTGGAAATGCACGGCGCAATAGCCGACGATCTCGTGCTGGCGGTTGCGGTAGATGGCGATGCGGGTGAGGCGGGCAGTGGAGTGGATGACCTCGCGAGCGAAGGATTCATACTGGACGCCATGAAAGATCCTGGCGTGAATCGCGTAGAGTTCGCTTGCGAGGTTTCCCCTCTGTGTTTCGTCGAGTTTTCCCGGGTTGACGACTTCCCGGTAGATCCTGGCAGTCATAATCTTCTCCGAAGGAATCATCCAATATTAATTTTCGAATTTTTTTCATGCCGATGACTTCTTGTTGTTGTGCGTGGAGGTGAGGCTAGGGAAAGTCTATTTCCATATTGTTAACTGGCGCCCCCATACGCCTTAAGCTGCCAGATCTGACAGGGTATTAACTTATATTCGGAACTCGCTTCGGCCCGCGGTGGTCGCGGGCCCGCCGGCCTTTATTCTTTCGCTGCTCTTCCGGGGATAGGCACATGATGCAGAACATTCACGGTCGCGACGACTTCTGCGCCGCCTGCCGGTCAACCTGCACGCCATACCGCTGCCCGGCGTCTCCTGTCTACAGGTGGTCCCGCCAGCCTGGCTGGCGGCTGGACAGGGAGGGTCGGCGCACCTGCCGGACCGCTACTCGAACGAAGGGCCGCGTACCACCGACTGGCTGGCCAGCGGCGTGGTCAAGCGTCACCGCACGCTGGGCAGCCTGCTCAACCTGTTGATCGGGTTCGGGCTTTCGTCTCGAACGGGTGGAGGAGTGGAGCCCCTGCGACGAGCAAGTGGCCGCTCGCCTAGAGCGGCCGCAACTTGCGCAACCAGCGTCGCCAACCCAGTTGCACCATGGGTTCGCCCTGGCGTTCGAGGAGGTCGGGCATCTCGCTGAAATTCACCCAGAGCTTGCCCTGCCAGTCGAGCATGTGCACCACCTGGCGCTCCCAGCGCAACTTGACGTAGCGCGGCATGCCGCTGTCGTCGGTGGCGCTGCGCAACTCCGGCACCACCTCGCCGCTGAGCCAGCGGCGCAATTCGCTGCCATCGCCGCGCTGCTGGTAGATCAGCGCGGCATACGCGCCGGACTCGCTGATCAGCCACTGCGCCTGCTCTTCGCCACGTTCGGAACGCAACGACTCCCGGCGCGCCTGGTCGTCGTCCAGGCGGGCGAGCATCTGTTCGGGCTGGCTGTGTTCGATGAGCCGGGCGAAGTCGTCGAGGACGAACCAGGCCTGGTCGTCGATCAGCAGCGCGCGCAGCAATCGCTGCTGTCGGAAGAAGTAGTGCGGGGCAAGCTGGGTATGGCCGTGCATAGGAGAAATCCTTCTCTGAGCTGTCCGCTGCCTGGCTTCTGCCGGCGCGGCAGGGAGACAGGCCGCTCGTGGGTGTTGGGTCAGCAGGCCGTGGCCTGCCGGGAACCGAAGTCGCCGGCGAAAAAAGCCTACTGACAGCGCCTGTAGGACGGCAATGGCTAAGCCTTGTACGAAGTCTCCGATGGCACAAGCCCGCTGAACAGCTAGGCCTATGAGGGGTAGGCTCTTGTCCACTGTCTATATGGCGGTGAACTGCTCGCAGCCGAACCCGTTCCCTGAGCATTTCCTGGTTATCTGCGTGGCACTGGGCTGGCCCGGAAAACCTATAGCCATTTGGCGGAAAACAGGAGCGGCGGGTTTTTCCCTGCCAGAAAACCTCTTTTTTCGAGGTCTCGTAACTTGCTGATTTATAAGGGCGTAAGAAATCGTCCGAAAAAAGGGTCGGAAGCTTCGGGCAATTGGCGGCCGTTTCGCGAGGACCGGGACGGCGATCAAGCGTGCCGTTCGGGCGCGAAAGGTCCTGTGATGGGCGATGCCACAAAGCCCCCGGCCAGGCCGGGGGCGTCGCGCCGGGGAGCGGCGCTACAGGCTCGGGTGGCCCGCCTCGATTTCGGACAAGGCATCGCTGAGCAGCGACAGCAACGCACCGTTGATGTAGGCCAGGGTGCCGCCGGGCTCTTCTTTCTCATCGAGCAAACGGGTCATGGCCAGGATGTTGATCGCCGACCTCAAGCGCACTTTCGCGTTGTCGAACAAGTGCGTGGGGAGTGCATGGGTGTCCACGTACAGGGTGGCGCTACGCGGACACATGTCGGCCTGGGAGGTGGGGAGCAGCGGGACGAAGCGGGGGGACGATTCTGTTACCTCGGGGTTGGACGTATCATTCGGCTTAGCCATGGGTCAGCTCCTTCATAAGCTGGTTTGTGGTTAGCGGGTCGTAGGTGTTCCACCACCTGCGGCCCGCGTCTTTTTTGCCCTCAGAAAATAGAGGGCAGTGCCGTTCGGTCCTGTCCCTGCGGGATGGATTTGCCGGCCCCTCCATCATCCTCCTACTGGGTTTTTATCCAATTCCCGGGCTTCTGAGAGAGCCTGCGGAAATGTCCGGGGGAGCTGTCCGGCGTTTCCAGGGCCTGTAGGGCGAATACCGCCACAGGCGGTATCCGCCGATACCCCGGATAAGCGGCGGATAACCGCGAGCGGTTATTCGCCCTACGGAGTTGGGACGCTGTCCGGCGTTTCCGGGGTGCGTAGGGCAAATAACGCCATGGGCGTTATCCGCCGATGTCGCGGATAAGCGGCGGATAACCGCGAGCGGTTATTCGCCCTACGGACCTGGACGCTTTCCGGTGTTTTCGGGGTGTGTAGGGCGAATAACGCCATGGGCGTCATCCGCCGATGTCGCGGTTAAGCGGCGGATAACCGCGAGCGGTTATTCGCCCTACGGACCTGGACGCTTTCCGGTGTTTTCGGGGTGTGTAGGGCGAATAACGCCATGGGCGTCATCCGCCGATGTCGCGGTTAAGCGGCGGATAACCGCGAGCGGTTATTCGCCCTACGGACCCGGGGAGGTGTCGGCGTTTCCAGGGCGTTATCCGCCGATTCAGAACGCCAGCAGGTAGCGCAGGGTCAGTTGGTTGCCTTCGCTGCGGTTGCGCGCGCCGCTTTCGGCGTAGAGGTTGGCGAACAGCGTTTGCCTGCCCTGGCTGTACATCACCCCCGGGCCTATGCCGAAGACCTGCTCGCGCGAGTCGGCCTGCCGGTGGTCGTCGATGCGGTCGGCGCTGATCTGTTTCAACTGGTAGCCGGCCAGGCCGATCCGCCAGTGCGGGTCCAGCGCGTAGGAGATCGAGAAGTTCGCGTGCAGCGCCTGTCCCGGCTGTACGTCGTTTGCGCCCAGGCGCGGCGAGGGGTCGTCGTTGCGGCTGATCCAGGCGTAGTGCAGGCGGCCGCTGAGTTCCAGGCGCTCGCCCAGTTCCCAGGTGAAGGCGTAGTGCGGGTTGAAGATCCAGGTGTTGCTGCCGGTGTTGATCGCGGCGTCCTTGTCGTAGTCGCCGGTGGGCAGGGAGAAGACGAAGTTCAGGCGCTGCCAGTAGGGGCGGCCGAACAGCGTAGCGGGCCCCCATTGCAGCATCAGCGGGCTGACGATCAGGTCGCCCTGGCGGGTGCGCCGGCCGTCCGGGCCGCCGTCGATATCGAGGTCCAGGCGTACCAGCGGCAGCAGCACTTCGGCGCCGTAGTGGGCGCCGAGCAGGGTGTTCTGGCTGAGGTAGGCGAAGTGCGGCAACAGTGTGGTGCCACGAACCCGTTGCCGACCGGGAACCGAATGCCCGCCGGCGTCGCTGGCGTTGTTCGCCCGAACGTATTGCAGGGGCAGTTCGAAGAGCATGCCGGGACGGCTGACGCCGTCCATGAAGCTGGCGTTGCCGAGCGCCAGCGGCGGCAGCGCGACGGCGTCGGCGCGGGCCTCCAGGCAGAGCGCGGCGGAGAGGGCGCCGAAGGTGGGTAGCAGGGCTGCACGCATGAGGGGATTTCTCTTTTTCTGGTTCCGTGGGTTCAGAGCAACCTGATCGGGTAGTCGACCACCACCCGGTATTCGTCGGAGCTGGAGTTGCCGCGGGTGTTGCCGGGGGCGGTGTAGCCTTCGCCGGGGCGGTGGGTGGCCCAGCGCAGGGTCACGCTGAGGCCCTTGGCCGGGCCGGCGGGGAAGGCGTAGCGCAGCGACAGGTCGCGTTCCCAGTGCTGGGCGTTCTTGCCATTGGGGTTGTAGAGGTAGCCGTAGCCCGCGCTGTCCGGGTCGACCCGGGTCAGGTCGGCCTGGCCACGGCCGTAGGCGGCGCCGAACTGCCAGTCCGGGGCGGCGAGGAAGGCCAGGCTGGCCTGGTACTGGATCTTCCACGAGCGCTCGCCGGGGCCGTTGAAGTCGGCGTACTGCATGGCGTTGCTTTCGTAGAGGAAGGTCCGGTCGTTCTGCGCGATGAAGTCGAACGGGGTGTCGCCATCGACCTTTTGCAGGCTGAGGCTCAGCGACTGGCCGCCGCCGGCCAGGGTCAGCCCGGCGTTGTAGAGGTCGTTGTCGATCCGGCCGAGCTGGCTGCGGCCCTGGTCGCGGGTCTTGTAGTAATGCAGCCAGGGCGTCAGGGTCAATTGGCTGGAAAGCCGCCACGGTTGGCTGAGGCCGAGGTAGTGCTGGTTCCAGATATCCGCCAGGCGGCCGCTGTAGAGCGTCACCTGGCTGCCGCCGGGGGCGCTGTAGCTGGCGCCCAGCCAGGCGATGTGCGGGCTTTCGCGATCGGCGGCGATACCGCCCTTGGTGCCGTTGCCGTAGCCGCTGGTGAGATGACTGTGGCCGCTCTGGTTGCGCAGGCGGGTGGCTTCGACGAAGCCGGCGTCCAGTTCGAACGCGCGGAAATGGTAGTTCTTCAGGGTCACGCCACGGTAGCTCTGCGGCACCATGCGACTGACGCCGCTGGCGATCACCGGGTTCTCCAGCAACTGGTCGCCGATCTTCACCAGGCTGTCCAGGCCGCGCAGCTTGAGGGCCGCGCCGGCGGCGGAGAAGCTGTCGGCGGGGCGACCGGCGGAGTCCAGCGGCAACACGCCGGCGCCGCCGCTGCCGCCACCGCCGTCCAGGCGCAGGCCGTAGAAGGCGTGCGCATCCAGGCCGACCCCTATCGGCGTGTCGGTATAGCCGGAGCGGAACGACAGCATCAGGCCCTGGGCCCATTCGCGCTGGTCGCGGCGGGACGGGGTGTCGTGGTTGTCGCGGGCGAAATAGTAGTTGCGGAGGAAACCGTTCAGCGTCGAGCCTTCGACGAAGCCCGGCGGCACCTTCATTTCGGCTTTCTGCCGCTGGTTCAGGCCGGTGCTGATGTTGTCGCGATGGCCCAGGGAGTCGTCGGCCAGGCAGGCCTCGCCGCCGACCAGCAGGCCGAGCGACAGGACGGTGGGCCACGGCCGGGGAATGGCGCGTCGCATGCGGACCTCCGCTGTCGGGGGATCGGAAGCGGCCATCCGGCGCGGGCGCCTGGATGGCCGGGGCAGGGCGGGATTACTTGGCTGCGGTGAGCAGGCTGAAGCTGGTCATCAGGTTGCGATAGTCGGGAATGTGGTTGGAGAACAGCGCCCCCAGCCCTTCGATATCGTTGCGCCAGTCGCGGTGCAGTTCGCAGGCTACGCCAAACCAGTTCATCAATTGCGCGCCACCGGCGACCATGCGTGTCCAGGCGGCGTCGCGGGTGACTTCGTTGAAGGTACCGGAGGCATCGGTAACGACGAACACCTCGAAACCTTCCTCCAGCGCCGAGAGCGCGGGGAAGGCGACGCAGACCTCGGTGACCACGCCGGCGATGATCAGTTGCTTCTTGCCGGTGGCCTTGACCGCCTTGACGAAGTCTTCGTTGTCCCAGGCGTTGATGTTACCCGGACGAGCGATGTAGGGCGCCTGCGGGAACAGTTCCTTCAACTCCGGTACCAGCGGCCCGTTCGGCCCGTTCTCGAAACTGGTGGTGAGGATGGTCGGCAGCTTGAAGTACTTGGCCAGGTCTGCCAGGGCCAGCACGTTGTTCTTGAACTTGTCCGGGTCCTGGTCGCGGACCAGCGAGAGCAGGCCGGTCTGGTGGTCGACCAGGAGGACGGCGGCATCGTTCTTGTCGAGACGCTTGTATTGGAAGGACATGGCTTTCTCCTTGCTATCGGGGGAGGGGCGCGCGGGTTGACCCGCGTGCGATGATCACTTGCGCTGCGAGTCCAGTTGCTCGTGGTTGGTGACCACGGCCTGGGCCTTGGCGTAGCTCTCGATCAGCAGTTGGTAGTGCGGGAAGACCGCGCTGTAGGCCTCGGCGAACTGCACGGCGTCGTCGCGGTTCCAGGTGCGCTGGATTTCCGAGCAGACCGCGGCGGTGTCCATCGGCACCACGCCGGCCTGGACCACCCGTGCCAGGGTGATTTCCTGGGCCATCTTGGAGTAGGTGCCGGAGGCGTCGATCACCGCGAACACCTGATAGCCGTCGTGTACCGCGGCGATGCTGGGGAAGGCCATGCACACGCTGGTGATGGTGCCGGCGATGATCAGTTGCTTCTTGCCGGTGGCCTTCACCGCGGCGACGAATTCCGGGTTGTCCCAGGCATTGATCTCACCCTTGCGCGCGACGTACTGGGCGTGCGGCGCGGCCTCGTGGATCTCCGGGATCAGCGGGCCGTTGGGGCCCTGCGGTACCGAGGCGGTGGTGATCACCGGGATCTTCGCCAGGGTGGCGACCTTGGCCAGGGTGGTGGCGTTGGCGCGCAGTTCGGTCATCGGCATGTCCTTGACCGTCTGGAACAGGCCGCTCTGGTGGTCGATCAGCAACATGGCGGCGTTGGCCGGATCGATCTTCGGGGTCTGGCCGTTGAAGTTGGCGGGAGCGCTCATTTCCATTTCCTCTTGCAGGGTGGTCGTCCGTGAGTTTCGGGCAAAGCCCGGCCGGGCCCGCGCTTCCTGCACGGGCCATGTCGTAGGGGCGGCGGACTTCAGTGGGCGCGGATGAAGCGCCCGTTCTCGAAGTCCTCGATGGCCTGGTCGATTTCCTCGCGGCTGCTCATCACGAAGGGGCCATAGCCGATGATCGGCTCGTCCAGCGGCTCGCCGCTGAGCACCAGCAACTGCACGTCGTTGTTGGCTTCCAGTTCCAGCCGCGGGTCGTCGCGGTCGAGCAGGGCGACCTGGGCTTCGCGAACGATCTCGTCGCCGACCGCGAGGGTGCCGCGCAGGACCACCACGGCGCAGGTATGTCCCTTGGGCAGGTCGAGGGCGAGGTGCTTGCCGGCCTTCAGCTGCACGTCCCAGACCGCCAGCGGCGAGTGGGTCAGCGCCGGCCCCTGGTGGCGGCCGTAGCGTCCGGCGATCACCCGCAGTTCGCCGGCCCTGTCGGGCAGGCCGACGCGGGGAATGTCGGCATCCAGCAGGGTCTGGTAGCGCGGCGGGTTCATCTTGTCGCTGGAGGGCAGGTTGACCCATAGCTGGACCATTTCCAGCGTTCCACCTGTGCTACGGAAGCGTTCCGAGTGGTACTCCTCGTGGAGGATCCCGGAGGCCGCCGTCATCCACTGCACATCCCCCGGCCCGATGCGTCCGCCGGCGCCGGTGGAGTCGTGGTGCTCGACCTCGCCCTGGTAGACGATGGTCACCGTCTCGAAGCCGCGATGAGGATGCTGGCCTACGCCGCGGCGCTGCTGTGCGGGGGGGAAATCAGCAGGCCCGGCGTAGTCCAGCAAGAGGAACGGGCTGATATGCTGGCCCAGTGTGTTGTAGGAAAAGAGCGAACGAACGGGGAATCCGTCGCCCACCCAGTGGCGGTTGGCGTTGCCGTAGATTCCCAGGACCTTTTTCACGTCGGTGCTCCTCGATTGAGTCGATGGAGCGATACGCTAGTTCCCGGGAGTGGGAACCGGTAGTCCGCAAATCAAGTCTCAGAGTCTCGCAGGTGGAACGATGAGTGGTGAGCTGGTGTTCGATCTGAACGCGCTTTTCATCTATGCCAAGGTGGTCGAGCACGGTGGCTTCGCCCCCGCCGGGCGGGTGCTGGGGATTCCCAAGTCGACCATCAGCCGCAAGGTCGCGCAGCTCGAGGCGCGCCTGGGCGTACGCCTGGTGCAGCGCTCGACGCGGCAATTCCAGGTGACCGAGATCGGCCAGGCCTACTACCGTCATTGCGTGGCGATGACGGTGGAAGCGGAGGCTGCCGAGGACGTCATCGAACAGAACCGCTCGGAGCCGTGCGGAATGGTCCGCCTGACCTGCTCGACGCCGCTGCTGCACTTCGAACTGGCGCCGATGCTGGCGCGCTTCATGGCGCAGTATCCGAACGTCGAGCTGTACGTGAAGACCTTCAATCGCCGGGTCGACGTGATCGCCGAAGGCTACGACATCTCGCTGTCGCTGCGTTTCCCGCCGCTGGAGGACAGCGACCTGGTGATGAAGGTGCTGGCACGCAGTCCGCAGGTGCTGGTGGCCAGCCCGGAGCTGCTGGCCCGCTACCGCCCGCCGGAGCTGCCGGCCGACCTGTCGGCGATGCCCTACGTCGGCTGGGAGCGTTCGCGCCTGGACGGCAGCCTGCGGCTGGTCGGCGCGGATGGCAGCAGCGCGGCCCTCAACCTGCGCCCGCAACTGCTCAGCGACGACCTCGGCACCTTGCGCCAGGCGGTGCTGGAGGGCGTCGGGATCGGCGGCCTGCCGCTCTGCGTGGTCAGTCGCGACCTGGCCGAGCGCCGGCTGGTGCGGGTGCTGCCGGAGTGGACGCCGGTGGAAGGCATGGTGGTGGCAATGTTCCCCTCGCGGCGCGGGCTGTTGCCTTCGGTCCGCGCGCTGATCGACTTTCTCGCCGCAGGCTTCGCCGACGCCGCGCAGCGCCAGTACCCGGCGCCGGGCTGAGGCTCAGCGACCGGCGCCCGGGCCGTAGAGTCGGAGCAGTTGCAGGGTCACGCCGTTGGACCAGCCGAAGCCGTCCTGCAGCGGGTACTCGCCACCGCCGCCGCCGCCCTGGTTGCCGCTGATGTCGTATTTCTCCACCAGTTTTCCTTCGCGGTCGTAGACCTGCTGCACCTGGGCGAGGAATCGCCGGCCGATGTCTTCCGCCAGGGCGTCCCGGCCGTAGGCGCGCAGGCCCTGTACGGCGACCCACTGCAAGGGTGCCCAGCCGTTCGGCTCGTCCCATTGCTGGCCGCTGGCACGGGTGGTGGTGGCCAGTCCGCCCGGGCGCAGCAGTTGGGCGGCGACGCTGTCGGCGGTACGACCGGCGCGTTCGGTGGAGGCCAGCCCGGTGAATAGCGGGAAGAGGCTGGCGGCGTTGATCCGCTCGATGGGCCGCCGGCGTTGCCAGTCGTAGTCGGCGTAGTAGCCCGCCGGGTGCCAGAGGTGGTCTTCGATGGCCTGTCGTCGCTTCTCCGCGCGGGCTCCGTAGCCTTGCTCGCAGGCCTTCAGCGCGCTGCTGGCGCAGGCCTTGGCGATGGTTCGTTCGAGATGGTAGAGCAGGGCGTTGAGGTCCACCGGGACGATGGCGGTGGTGCGGATGCTGGCCAGTTCGCGGCCGTCGTCCAGCCAGCGGGAGGAGAAGTCCCAGCCGCTTTCCGCGCCGGCCCGCAGGTCGCGATAGACCTCGCCCGCGGGGCGCTGCGGGGCGCGCGCGGCGGTCGCCCGGTCCTCCAGGAAGGACTCCTGGCGCGGTGTGTCACGGTTGTCCCAGTAGCGGTTCAGCAGGCTTCCGTCGGCCAGTTTCACCACGTGCAGGCGCGCCTCGTTGGGGCGCAGCCCGGCGGAGCCTTCCATCCAGTAGGCGTATTCCTTCTGTAGCTGCGGCAGGTAGCGCCGGTAGGCGGCGTCGCCTTCGCGTCTTGCCTGGAGGTCCACCATGTAGGCGAAGAACGGCGGCTGCGAACGGCTCAGGTAGTAGCTGCGGTTACCGTTGGGAATGTGCCCGTAGGTATCGATCAGGTAGGCGAAGTTGTCGAGCATGTCGCGCACCCGCTGGTGCTGCCCGCTCTCCGCAAGGCCGAGCATGGTGAAGTAGGAGTCCCAGTAGTACACCTCGCGGAAGCGTCCGCCGGGGACCACGTAGGGTTTCGGCAGCGGCAGCAGGCTGCTGTGGGCCGGCACCTGCTCGTAGTGGCGGGTCAACGCCGGCCACAGGTCGCTGATGTGGCTGGCGAGATCGGCGCCCGCTTCCGGCGGGGCGGTCTCGACGCTGCCGGACTCCTCGAAGTTGCGGCCGACGAAGGCGCGCAGGTCGAAGCCGGGCCGCTCCCTCTCGCGCAGGTAGTCGGCGCGGATCCGTGCAGGCTCGCGCAGCGGGAGCGCATCGACGAAGTGCTTCTGGTCGCTGAACAGCCGGCTTTCCTGCACCGCCTGGAACAGCTCGGGATAGGCTTCGTCGGGGGCGATCGCGCGTTCGCCGCTGGCGTCCTGCCAACCCCAGGACGCGGGCGGGGTAGGCGCCGGGCCCTGGCTGCAGGCCGCCAGCAGGAGCAGGACCCAGGCCGCGAGCATGGCGCGGGGCAGAGCGGTTCGATCAGGCATCGGCTGTCTCCTCTTCGGCAAACGCCGGGCGCGGATCGGTCGCCGGCGGGGTGCGCCTGGGGCGGCGCGGCAACCCGGCGGAAGGGCCGGGAAGGGCGCTACCCCTGTTTCGGTGAGTCGCGGCGCACGAAGTTCCATCGGAAGGATCGCCAGCGTACCTATCGCTTCCGACAGGTCCTTGCAGATGAACTCCAGCGCTTCGCGCAGGTCCGTCGCAGAAGGGGCGCGAGCCCCCCAGTCGCCGTTTCGCCGTGCCGTTCCCCGCTGCCCGCGCCTTGCGCAGGGCCTCGGCGGTTCGAATCTCCTGCCCGTCCCTTCACGTCGGGAAGCCTGCGTTTCCCGAGAGGAGTGTTTCGCAATGGCCACCGCACTACGCTTCAGACCGCTGGACGCCTTCTACAACGTCCTCAACCCGGTTCCCTTCGGTTTCTTCGTCGCCGCCCTGGTCTTCGACGCCACCTATTTCGCCACGGCGGAGGTGATGTGGGGCAAGAGCGCGGCCTGGCTGATCAGTCTCGGCCTGCTGTTCGCCATCCTGCCCTGCCTCGTCGACCTGTGCCGCGTATGGCTGCTGCGGCGCGCGGCAGTCGTCGCGGCGGCCAGGGTTTCCTCCTTGCTGAAGTTCGCCGGCATCGTCCTGGCCATCTTCAATGCCTTCGTGCACAGCCGCGACGCCTATGCGGTGATGCCGGCCGGGCTATGGCTGTCGATCGCGACGGTGCTGCTGCTGGCGCTGGGAGAGGCGCTCCTGGCGGTATCCGCGGAGGAGGTGGCGCATGGCTAGCCTCCACTCGCTGCGCCCCGTCGCGCTTGCCCTCGGCCTGGTCCTGGCCGGCTGCAACCAGGGGTCGCAGAACGATCCGCAGCAGCAGACCGGCGCCAATCCGGCGCTTCCGGAACCGAAGCACTTCCTTCTGCCGCCGATGAAGGTACCGGAAGGCGTGGGCTGGTCGGGAGAGGCCAAGCCGACGGTGGCCCAGGGCCTGAAGATCGAGAAGATCGCCGATGGCCTGCAACACCCTCGCCAGTTGCTGGTCTTGCCCAACGGCGATGTGCTGGTGGTGGAGGCCAACTCGCCCGGCACCGCGCCGGTGACCACGCCGAAGCAACTCATCGCGGGGATGGTCAAGGGGAAGTCCGGCAAGGCCGGCAAGGGCGGCAACCGCATCACCCTGCTGCGCCGAGCCGGCGCCGGAGGCCAGTGGCAGAAGTACGTGTTCCTGGAAGGGCTGGACTCGCCGTTCGGCGTGCAGCGGGTGGGGGATTACCTGTATGTCGCCAATACCGGGAACATCATGCGCTACCGCTACGTGCCGGGTGAAACCCGGGTCGCCGACCCGGGGATGGAGTTCACCGACCTGCCGGACACCATCAACCACCACTGGACCAAGGCGCTGCTCGCCAGTCCCGACGGGCGCAAGCTCTACGTGGGCGTCGGTTCGAACAGCAACATCACCGAGAACGGCGCGGCGATCGAATACCGTCGTGCGGCGATTCTCGAGGTGGACGTCGCCAGCCGCGGCAGCCGCATCTACGCCTCCGGCCTGCGCAACCCGACCGGCCTGCAGTGGGAACCGGTCTCCGGCAAGCTGTGGACCATCGTCAACGAGCGCGACGAGATCGGCAACGACCTGGTCCCGGACTACCTGACCTCGGTACGGGAGGGCGGCTTCTACGGCTGGCCCTACAGCTACTTCGGCCAGCACCTGGATTCGCGGGTGAAGCCGCAGCGTCCCGACCTGGTGGCGAAGGCCATCGTCCCCGACTACGCGCTGGGTTCCCACGTGGCCGCGCTGGGCCTGTTCTTCTACACCGGCGACGAGTTGCCCGAGCGCTATCGCAACGGCGCCTTCGTCAGCGAGCACGGCAGTTGGAACCGCTCGCCGGTCAGCGGCTTCCAGGTGGTCCATGTGCCGTTCGCCGACGGCAAGCCCGCCGGTGCGCCGCAGCCGGTGGTGACCGGGTTCGTCTCCGCGGACGAGAAGCAGTTGTTCGGCGCGCCGGTGGGGTTGGCGCAGGCGGCCGACGGGGCGTTGCTGATCGCCGACGACGTCGGCAACGCGATCTGGCGGGTGAGCGCCGCGGGCGCCGACTAGCGGCCTGCTCGACGGTGTCCGGGCCGGAGCTGGCGGTCCGGGCTCGGTGCTGCGGTCCGGCGCAGTAAATCCGTGCGTCCCTCCTGCGTCTCCTGTGCATCCGATCCGCGAATGCCGCCCCTGGCGGCCGGATCGCCGGTTGCCAGTGGAACACCACCACGCCTTGAGGGTTGAAGACATGCACGTCGCCACCAGCGTCATCGAAGACCAGCCGCTCCGCGCCACCCCGGCGGAGGGCGAAACGCTCTACGAGTTCTCCCAGTCGCCCTTGCTGGAACGGCAAAGCCGCCAGGAGTCCAACGCGCGCAGCTATCCGCGGCGGATTCCGCTGGCGCTGAAGAAGGCCAGGGGGCTGCTGGTGGAGGACGTCGAGGGGCGTACCTTCATCGATTGCCTGGCCGGCGCAGGCACCCTGGCGCTGGGGCACAACCATCCGGTGGTGATCGAGGCGATCCGCCAGGTTCTGGCCGACGAGCTGCCGCTGCACACCCTCGACCTGACCACCCCGGTGAAGGACCAGTTCGTCCAGGACCTGTTCGGCCTGCTGCCGCCGGCGCTGGCCGCCGAGGCGAAGATCCAGTTCTGCGGCCCGACCGGCACCGACGCGGTGGAAGCCGCGCTGAAACTGGTACGCACCGCCACCGGGCGCAGCACCATCCTGTCGTTCCAGGGCGGCTACCACGGCATGAGCCAGGGCGCGCTGGGGCTGATGGGCAATCTCGGACCGAAGAAGCCGCTGGGCGCGGTGCTCAGCACGGGCGTGCAGTTCCTGCCGTATCCCTACGATTACCGTTGCCCGTTCGGTCTCGGCGGCGAGGCGGGGGTCAAGGCGAACCTGCACTACCTGGAGAACCTGCTGAACGATCCGGAAGGCGGCGTGCAGTTGCCGGCGGCGGTGATCGTCGAGGTGGTCCAGGGCGAGGGCGGCGTGGTCCCGGCCGATCTCGACTGGCTGCGCGGCTTGCGGCGGATCACCGAGCAGGCCGGGGTGGCGCTGATCGTCGACGAGATCCAGAGCGGCTTCGCCCGTACCGGCAGGATGTTCGCCTTCGAGCACGCCGGCATCGTCCCCGACGTGGTGGTGCTGTCCAAGGCCATCGGCGGCAGCCTGCCGCTGGCGGTGGTGGTCTACCGCGAATGGCTGGACAAATGGCAGCCCGGCGCCCACGCCGGCACCTTCCGTGGCAACCAGATGGCCATGGCCGCCGGTTCGGCGGTGATGCGCTACCTGAAGGAACACGACCTGGCGGCCCACGCGGCGGCCATGGGCGAGCGCCTGGCCGAGCACCTGCGCATCCTCCAGCGCGACTATCCGCAACTGGGCGATATCCGCGGTCGGGGGCTGATGCTCGGGGTCGAGATCGTCGACCCGCAGGGCGAGGCGGATGCCCTCGGTCATCCGCCGACCGACGGCGCCCTGGCCTCGCGGGTCCAGCGCGAGTGCCTGAGGCGCGGCCTGATCCTCGAACTGGGCGGCCGCCACGGCAGCGTGGTGCGCTTCCTGCCGCCGCTGATCATCGGCGCCGAACAGATCGACGAGGTGGCCCGGCGTTTCGCCCGCGCCCTCGGCGCGGCGCTGGCCGGCTAATTTTCCCGCCGGGCTTTTCGTTATCCAACGCAAGGGCCGTGCTGCGCGCGGCCGTTCGATCCCATCAGGAGCAAGCAATGACTTCAGTGTTCGACCGTGACGACATCCAGTTCCAGGTAGTGGTCAACCATGAGGAGCAGTATTCCATCTGGCCGGAATACAAGGAGATTCCCCAGGGCTGGCGGGCGGCCGGCAAGAGCGGCCTGAAGAAGGACTGCCTGGCCTACATCGAGGAAGTCTGGACCGACATGCGCCCGCTGAGCCTGCGCCAGCACATGGACAAGGCGGCCGGCTGAGTGGGCGGTACGCCCGTACGGCTGTTCTGCCTGCCGTATTCCGGCGCCAGCGCCATGACCTACAGCCGCTGGCGGCGCAAGCTGCCGGCCTGGCTGGCGGTGCGTCCGGTGGAGTTGCCGGGGCGCGGGGCGCGGATGGCCGAGCCGTTGCAGACCGACCTGGCGAGCCTGGCGCAGCAACTGGCGCGCGAGCTGCACGACGAGGTCCGCCAGGGCCCCTACGCGATGCTCGGCCACAGCCTCGGCGCCTTGCTCGCCTGCGAGGTGCTGTATGCCTTGCGCGAGCTGGGTTGCCCGACGCCGCTGGGGTTCTTCGCCTGCGGCACCGCGGCGCCGTCGCGACGCGCCGAGTATGACCGCGGTTTCGCCGAACCGAAGAGCGACGCCGAGCTGATCGCCGACCTGCGCGACCTGCAAGGTACGCCGGAAGAGGTGCTGGGCAACCGCGAGCTGATGAGCCTGACCCTGCCGATCCTGCGCGCCGATTTCCTGCTCTGCGGCAGCTATCGTCACCAGCGGCGCCCGCCGCTGGCCTGTCCGATCCGAACGCTTGGCGGCAGGGAGGACAAGGCCAGCGAGGAACAGTTGCTGGCCTGGGCCGAGGAAACCCGCAGCGGTTTCGAACTGGAACTGTTCGACGGCGGGCACTTCTTCATCCATCAGCGCGAGGCCGAGGTGCTGGCGGTCGTCGAGCGCCAGGTCGAGGCCTGGCGCGCGGGGCAGGGCGCCGCGGCGTTGGCGGTGGAGTCGGCGGCGATCTGCTGATGCCCGCGAGGGCGCCATAGGCCCTGCGGCGGGTCCGATGTTGACGAAAAAAAGGCCGGGGAGCAGCGCTCCCCGGCCTTTTTCGTTACGAGGCGCGGCTCAGCCTTGACCGGCCAGCAGCCCTTCGACTATCGCTTTCATGTCGCTTTCCAGGCCGGCCACCGGGTCCGCCGCCTCGGTGTCCACCACTACCAGGCGTGCGCCGCTGGCGGCGATGGCATCGGCGAGGGGCTTGGGTGGCTGGCGATGGTGCAGGACCAGGGCGATATCCTCGCTCTTCAGCTCCTCGGCGAAAGCCTGGATATTGGTCTCGGTCCAGCCGTCGTCGGCCTGGATCTCCACGTCCAGCGGGTCCAGGTTGAGCCCGGCGAGCAGGTAGCCGAGGCGTTCGGAGAGGCTGATCACGCTGAGGTTGTCGGCCTTCGCCAGGCGAGTCTCGTTACTGGCGGTCGCTTCCAGCAATTGCTTCTTCAGCGTCGCCAGGTTGGCCTGGATGGTCGCTGCGGCGCCGGGCGCCAGGCGTTCCAGGTCGCTGGCGAGGACATCGGCCATGCGCCCCAGGTTGGTCGGGTTGAGCCAGGGGTAGGCATGCAGGTCGCTGCCGGGGCGCAGGGCGATGCCGGGCAGGGCGCCGTCCACCGGACGCGCGGCGTCGATCTCGACGATACGGATATTGCTACGGCGGGCCAGCGGGTAGAGCGGGTCGTCGCTCCAGATCGAGCGCAGGTCGATCACCGCGTCGGCCTGCCCGGCGGCCTTGGCCAGGCCGCCGGCGCCGCGCCCGGCGAAGAACGAGGCCTGGCGGCTGGCCGGCAGGTTGGCCGGGGCGACCCGTTGCAGCTTGACCTCGGTGTCCCGCAGCAGGCGTTCGGCGAGGGCGTGGGTGACCGGCAGGCTGGCCAGTACCGTGACTGGCGCGGACTGGGCCGCGGCCGGCGTCGCGGCGAGGGCCGGGAGCGGGCCGGCGAGTCCGGCGCAAGCCAGGGCCAGGGCGAGGCAATGGGGTTTCAGGTTCATCCGGGGGTTCCTTTCAGGTGCGGCAGGCAGCCGCGAGCGATGGCGGCGAGGCCGAAGGCCAGGCCGGCGACCAGGATGATCGCGGCGCCGGAGGGAATCGGCAGGTCGAACATGATCGGCAACAGGATACCGGCCAGCGTGCTGACGGTGGCGATCAGCACCGCCAGCCAGAAGAACCCTTTCAGCGACTGGCTGACCAGGCGCGCCGCCGCCGCCGGGATCACCAGCAGGGCTCCGACCAGGATCGCGCCGATCACTTTCACCGCGGCGACGGTGACCAGGGTCACCAGGGCCACGAACAGGTAGTCCAGGCTCTTCACCGCGACCCCGCGCACCGCCGCCAGTTGCGGGTTGAAGCTGGCCAGCATGATGCGGTTGTACAGCGGCAGGGCCAGGCACGGCACCAGCACGGCGACCGCCGCCAGCACCGCGAGGTCATGGCCGTTCACGGTCAGCACCGAGCCGAACAGCACGTTCTCGAGGATATGCACGTTGATCTTGCCCGCCAGCACCAGCAGCAGGCTGGCGCCGAGCGCCAGGGACACCGAGAGGAACACCCCGATCAGGGTGTCCGGGGCCAGGCCGGTGCGGTTGCGCAGGTAGTTGAGCAGGACGCCGAACAGCAGGCAGTAGCCGAACAGGCTGCCGTAGGGCCCGGTGTAGGGCTCGCCGAGGAGGATGCCGATGGCCACGCCGGTGAGCGCGGCGTGGCCGACCGCCTCGGAGAAGAAGGCGAAGCGCTTGACCACCACCAGGGTGCCGAGGCCGCCGAGCACCGGGCCGATCAGCAGGCCGGCGAGGAGCGCGTTGACGACGAAGCCGTAGGCCAGGGTCTCCGGCAGGTAGCCGGCGGCGGCCCAGGCCTGGACGGCCTGGCGCAGTTGTTCGTAGGCGTCGTTCATCGGCTGGCCTCCGCGTTCTTCCGGGGCTGGGTGGAGAACAGCGTGAGCAGGCGTTCCGGGGTCAGGCTGCTGGCCGCCGGACCGTCGAACAGCAGGTGGCGGTTGAGACCGCTGACCCGGTCGGCGAGGCGGCCGACGGCCTCCAGGTCGTGCTCGATCCAGAGCACGGTGACGCCGGCCTGGCGCCAGTCCAGCAGCAGCCGCTCGAAGACCTGGATGCCGCCCTCGTCGAGGGCCGACATCGGTTCGTCCAGCACCAGCAGTTGCGGCGGCGGTACCAGGCCCTGCGCCAGCAGCACGCGCTGGCGCTCGCCGCCGGAGAGGGCGCCCATGCGCCGACCGCGCTTGGCCAGCATGCCGACTCGTTCCAGGGCTGCGTCGATCGCCGGGCGCCGGCTGCGCGACAGGCCGAGGAAGGCCGGACGGCGCTGGCACATGGCAGCCATGAAATCGTCGACGGTGAGCGGCAGGCCGCGGTCGAACTCCAGCGCCTGCGGCACGTAGCCGATGCAGCCGGGCGCGCCGGGCCACTCCAGGCGCAGCTCGCCGCGATGCGGCATCTGCCCGAGCAGGGTCTTGACCAGCGAACTCTTGCCGCCGCCGTTCGGCCCGACCAGCGCGTGCACGCTGCCGGCCTCGACGCGCAGGCGCACGCCATCGAGGATGCGGCTGCCGCCGAGGCTCAGGTCGATCCCGGCGAAGTCGATGGCCGGCCCGCAAGGCGTGGCGCAAAGCCGTTCGGCCACGGTCATGCGCCGGACTCCTGGATGGCGCGGACCACGGTGTCGAGGTTGCGCGCCATTTCTTCCTCGTACTTGCCGGCGCTGTAGTCGCCATAGGAAATGTGCGACAGCGAATAGAGCTTCACCCCGGACTCGCGCTGGATGGTCTCGACGTAGGTGGAGGGGAAGTCGATCTCGGAGAAGATCACCTTCACGTCCAGCGCCTTGAGCTGGTCGATGGTCTTCTTCAACTGGCTCGGACTCGGCTCGATGCCGTGGGCCGGCTCGACCACGGCGGTGACTTCCAGGCCGAATTCGCGCAGCAGGTAGTCGTAGGCGCCGTGGATGGTGGCGACGCGGAAGTCGGCGGCCGGGGCCTTGTTCAGCCGCGCCAGGGCGTCGGCGCGCAGGGCCCGCAGGCGCTTGGCGTAGGCCCGGGCGTTGCGGGTGTAGGCCTTGGCGTTGGCCGGGTCGAGCTTGCCCAGTTCGCGGGCGATGGTGTTGACCTGGGTGATCGAGGCGCTGATGGACAGGAAGGTGTGCGGGTTGACCACCTTGCCGGCGCCGCGCGCGGCCATGCCAGTGGCGGCCAGCAGCGGCACCTTGGCGTTGGCCTCGATCACCGGGATGCCGGGCTTTTCGCTGGAGGCGATCATGCGCTCGGCGAAATCGTCGTGGCCGACGCCGTTGAGCACCACCACGTCGAGCGTGCCGATGCGCTTGATGTCCTCGGCGCGCGGCTCGTAGGCATGCGGGTTGAAACCGGCGGGGATCAGCGGCACCACCTCGGCCTTGTCGCCGACGATGTTGCTCACGTAGCTGTAGTAGGGATGCAGGGTGATGCCGATGCGCAGGCGTTTGCCGTCTTCGGCCTGGGCCAGCGGGGCGAGCAGGGCCAGCAGCAGGGCGGCCAGCAGGGCACGGCCCGGGAGGAGGGCGGCGAGGCCGCGCGGACGGGATGAGCGACGGGAGAACAGCATGGAAAAACGCCTTCTGTGGAGTCGATGTGCGATCAATGGCGGTGCTGACGGGTCACGCCGGCGTCGAAGCGGCTGACCACCTGGCGCCAGCCGGCGTCAGCCAGGGCGAGGGCGTCGCCCGGTACGGCGCCGGCAGCGGCCGCGGCGGGCTTCAGCCAGACTTCGGCGGGGCCGAGCAGCAGGAGAAACGAGCCGGCCACCCCGGGCTTGCCGCTGACGCCCAGGTAGCTCGGACGCCCGGCGGTTTCGCTGTAGCTCCAGCGGTGCTCGCCGCGGCTGCTCGCGGCGACGTCGGCGACGAAGGGCGGGAAGCCCTCGGCGGCCAGTTCGTCGACGGAAGGCGCGGCTTCGCCGTCGTCCAGGCGCGCCTGGATGTCTTCGGCGGCGACCTGCAGGTCGGCGTAGATGCCCTGTTCGGCGGCATTCAGGTCGAGCCGGGCGTCCACCTGGTGGGCGTCCAGGGCTTGCGCTTCATGGGACTGCTGGCGCAGCCCGACCACCGTGGCGGCGAGGGCCAGGATCAGCACACTGCCGAGCAGTACGTAGAGGGTCTCGTGGCCGGCGCCGGCCGGGCGGACGGTTTCGACGCTCATGGCGCGGCGATGTCGGCGTGGTCGATTTCCACCACGTGGCCGGGGCCGGCGTCGAACAGCACGTAGAACTCGCCGTCGGGACGCTTGAAGGTCAGGGTCGAGTCGGCGCCGAGCTTGCCGGGAACCAGGATCTGCTCGTCGTAGCCGATCACGTCGAGGGTTACGCCGGGGGCGCCGCTGCCGTCGGAGAAGCCGCCCTTGCAGCGGATCTCGCCGGCCTGCACTTCCTCGCATTCGCAGATCGGGTTGTGCGCCAGGGCCGCGCCGCTCAGGCCGAGCAACAGGGCGGCCAGGGGCAGGCGCCAGGGGCGGGTGTGGATGCTCATTGCTTACCTCGTTTGTTCAGCCAGGCCACGGTGGCGGGGGATGCCTCGGCCAGGGGAATGGAAGCCTGGTGCATGGAGCCGTCCCAACCTTCCATGGTGATCCACAGCTCGGCGTCGGGCCGGGTGCGCGGCGGGATCGGCACGCTGGTGCCCATGCGGTAGGGGCTGCCGAAGAAGATCACCCCGGCGGCACGCAGGCTGCGCGGCTTGCCGATGCGCAGGTAGGTCGCCTTGACCTGGGGAATGCAGGCCTGGCAGAGGGCGGCATTGAAGTCCTTCATGAAGCCGGCGGGGCCTTCGTCGTGCGGCGGTTCGATACGCATTTCCGCCAGGCGCAGGCTCCAGGGGCCGACCTGGATCTCGCCCGCCTCTCGTTCGCCGAGGCCGCTGGTGCCGCGGAACAGTGCGACGTCGGCGAAATAACGCGGCATGAAACCGAGCGGGATCAGGATCAGCAGAACATTCAGGTGGAAACGCCAGCGCAGCCAGAACTGGCGCAGCGGCGAAACGGGCTGGGCAACGGCGGCCTTGCTCATGGCTGTCCCTCCGCGGTCTGGTTGGCCATTACCGGCGCCGGCTTGGCCGGTTTCGGCTGGCGTGCCGGGCGCTTGCCGCGCTTGACCAGCGCGGCGGTGGCCTGTGCGGTGCGCTTGCTCCAGATCAGCAGGCCGCTGAGCACCATCATGCTCAGCAGCAGGCCGAAGACGAACCAGATCAGCTTGACCCAGATGCCGCCGAAATCGCCGGTGTGCAGGGGGCGCATGGATTCGGTGACGAACTCCAGCGGGGTGCGGTCGCCGAGCAGGCGGGAAGACTCGATCCTGCCGTTGTAGGGATTGATCGCTGCCGACTGGTACATCAGCGGGTACCAGCCGCGGCCATAGACATAGAGCGGGCTGTAGGCGTTGCCTGGGAGGAACAGCCCGCTGGCTTCCAAGCCGGAAATGTCCCGAGTGGCGATGCGCACGGCCTCGTCGAGGTCGATCTGCACAGCCGGCTGGCCGGAAGGCGAGAGCGGCACCTCGCTGCGGGCGATGACCGGCGGCGGGCCTTCGCTGGAGAGAGTGATGTGATTGTCGGCGAGGATCGCCTGGATCAGGAACCAGGTGCCGGTGATGGAGATCACGGCGATGAACCAGATCGACCAGATGCCGCTCAGGCGGTGGAAATCCCCCCAGAAGATGCGCGCGCCCTGGCTGATGCGCAGGCGTGGTCTGAAGAAACCCTTCCAGAATCGTTTATAGACCACCAGACCGGTGACCAGCGAGGCCAACATCGGCAGTCCGAGTAGCGAGACCAGGTACCAGCCCCAGCTGTAGCCGTTATCGAACGGCATCAGCCACCAGCCGTGCAGGGCGCGGGTGAACTGGCGGAAATCGAAGTGAGGGCTCTTGCCCTGGATGGCACCTGTGTAGGGATTCACGTAGAGCGCAGCGCTGCTGCCGTCGGGATGGCTGACATCCACGGTCAGGGCGAAGTGGGACTCGTCGGGGCGTTCGATCGATTCGACCTTCAGCTCGGGCCGGGCCTGATTGATGCTGGCGAGGACTTGGCTGTAGCTCAGCGGTTCGGCGGAGTCGCTTGGCTTGCTGGCACGGATTTCCGGGTTGGCCAGCCAGACGATCTCCTGGCTGACCACCGCCAGGGTGCCGGTGAGGCAGACGATCAGGACGAAGAACCAGATGGGCAGGGCCAGCCAGCTGTGGACGAGGAACCAGAGTCTGGAGCGGGACTTTTTCGACATGAGGCTAACGGTAGGTTAGGGGTCGTGGGCACCGACCATGGGTTGCGGAGACTGGATACGCCCCGTTCATCCATATAGGACGAATGAGCCGCGCAGAACCTGAAAGGGAAGATGAAAGCAAATGTTTCGCAAAAGCTTTCGTGCTCCTCGCGAGGGATTTCTTCGTCATTTGCCTAAGCGCCTGATGGCTATGCAAAAAACCGATCGGCCAAGGTGCGACCGGAAGTCGCTGTCCGGTTAATTTTCACGATGTGTCGTCCGTTTCACATGAATGACCGAGCCCCGCGCTCGTTGCCCATGTGCACGGAAGAAGACCGATGAACGCAGAAGATTCCCTCAAGCTCGCCCGCCGCTTTATCGAACTACCCGTTGAGAAGCGTCGGGTCTTCCTCGAAACCCTGCGAGGGGAGGGAATCGATTTCTCGCTGTTCCCGATTCCGGCCGGCGTGTCTTCGGCCGAGCGCGACCGCCTGTCCTACGCCCAGCAGCGCATGTGGTTCCTCTGGCACCTGGAGCCACAGAGTGGCGCCTACAACCTGCCCAGCGCGGTGCGCCTGAACGGACCGCTGGATCGCCAGGCGCTGGAGCGCGCCTTCGCCAGCCTGGTGCAGCGTCATGAAACCCTGCGTACGGTGTTCCCGCGCGGCGCCGACGACAGCCTGGCGCAGGCGCCCCTGCAACGCCCGCTGGAGGTTGCCTTCGAGGATTGCAGCGGCCTGCCCGAGGCCGAGCAGGAAGCCCGCCTGCGCGAGGAGGCGCAGCGCGAGTCGTTGCAGCCGTTCGACCTGTGCGAGGGGCCGTTGCTGCGGGTCCGCCTGATCCGCCTGGGCGAGGAGCGGCATGTGCTGCTGTTGACCCTGCATCACATCGTGTCCGACGGCTGGTCGATGAACGTGCTGATCGAAGAATTCAGTCGTTTCTACAGTGCCTATGCGACTGGCGCGGAGCCCGGCCTGCCGGCCTTGCCGATCCAGTACGCCGATTACGCCCTGTGGCAGCGCAGCTGGCTGGAGGCCGGTGAGCAGGAGCGCCAGCTGGAGTACTGGCGCGGCAAGCTCGGCGAGCGGCATCCGGTCCTGGAGTTGCCGACCGACCACCCGCGTCCGGCGGTTCCCAGCTACCGTGGCAGCCGTTACGAGTTCAGCATCGAGCCGGCCCTGGCCGAGGCCCTGCGCGGCACCGCCCGACGCCAGGGGCTGACCCTGTTCATGCTGTTGCTCGGCGGCTTCAATATCCTCCTGCAACGCTATAGCGGGCAGACCGACCTGCGGGTCGGCGTCCCCATCGCCAACCGCAACCGCGCCGAGGTGGAAGGGCTGATCGGCCTGTTCGTCAACACCCAGGTGCTTCGCTCGGTATTCGACGGCCGCACGTCGGTGGCGACCCTGCTGGCCGGGCTCAAGGACACCGTGCTTGGCGCCCAGGCCCATCAGGATCTGCCGTTCGAACGCCTGGTCGAGGCGTTCAAGGTCGAGCGCAGCCTGAGCCACAGCCCGCTGTTCCAGGTGATGTACAACCACCAGCCGCTGGTGGCCGACATCGAGGCGCTGGACAGCGTGGCCGGCCTGAGCTTCGGCCAGCTCGACTGGAAGAGCCGTACCACCCAGTTCGACCTGAGCCTGGATACCTACGAGAAGGGCGGCCGCCTGTACGCCGCGCTGACCTACGCGACCGACCTGTTCGAGGCGCGGACCGTCGAGCGCATGGCGCGGCATTGGCAGAACCTGCTGCGCGGCATGCTGGAAAACCCGCAGGCCAGCGTCGACTCGCTGCCGATGCTCGATGCCGAGGAGCGCTATCAGTTGCTGGAAGGCTGGAACGCCACTGCGGCCCAGTACCCGCTGCAACGCGGCGTGCACCGGTTGTTCGAGGAGCAGGTCGAGCGCACACCGACGGCGCCGGCGCTGGCCTTCGGCGAGGAGCGCCTGGACTACGCCGAGCTGAACCGCCGGGCCAACCGCCTGGCGCATGCCCTGATCGAGCGCGGGATCGGCGCGGACCGCCTGGTGGGCGTGGCCATGGAACGTTCCATCGAGATGGTCGTGGCCCTGATGGCGATCCTCAAGGCCGGCGGCGCCTACGTGCCGGTGGACCCGGAGTATCCCGAGGAGCGCCAGGCCTACATGCTGGAGGACAGCGGCGTGCAACTGCTGCTCAGCCAGTCGCACCTGAAGCTGCCGCTGGCGCAAGGTGTGCAGCGGATCGACCTGGACCAGGCCGATGCCTGGCTGGAAAACCATGCCGAGAACAATCCAGGGGTCGAGCTGAACGGCGAGAATCTTGCCTATGTCATCTACACCTCCGGTTCCACCGGCAAGCCCAAGGGCGCCGGCAACCGCCATTCGGCGCTGAGCAACCGCTTGTGCTGGATGCAGCAGGCCTATGGGCTGGGCGTCGGCGACACGGTGCTGCAGAAGACCCCGTTCAGCTTCGACGTGTCGGTCTGGGAGTTCTTCTGGCCGCTGATGAGCGGGGCACGTTTGGTGGTGGCCGCGCCGGGCGACCATCGCGATCCGGCGAAGCTGGTGGCGCTGATCAACCGCGAAGGGGTCGATACGCTGCACTTCGTGCCGTCGATGCTGCAGGCCTTCCTGCAGGATGAAGACGTCGCCTCCTGCACCAGCCTGAAACGCATCGTTTGCAGCGGCGAGGCGCTGCCGGCGGACGCGCAGCAGCAGGTGTTCGCCAAGCTGCCGCAGGCCGGCCTCTATAACCTCTATGGCCCGACCGAGGCGGCCATCGACGTCACCCACTGGACCTGCGTGGAGGAGGGCAAGGACGCGGTGCCGATCGGCCGGCCGATCGCCAACCTGGCCTGCTACATCCTCGATGGCAACCTGGAGCCGGTACCGGTGGGCGTGCTCGGCGAGCTGTACCTGGCCGGTCGGGGCCTGGCCCGTGGCTACCACCAGCGTCCGGGGCTGACTGCCGAGCGTTTCGTCGCCAGCCCGTTCGTGGCCGGGGAGCGGATGTACCGCACCGGCGACCTGGCGCGCTACCGCGCCGACGGGGTGATCGAGTACGCCGGGCGGATCGACCACCAGGTGAAGCTGCGCGGCCTGCGCATCGAGCTGGGCGAGATCGAGGCGCGCCTGCTGGAGCATCCGTGGGTGCGCGAGGCGGCGGTGCTGGCGGTGGACGGCAGGCAGTTGGTCGGCTACGTGGTGCTGGAGAGCGAGGGCGGCGACTGGCGCGAAGCGCTGGCCGCGCACCTGGCGACAAGCCTGCCGGAATACATGGTGCCGGCGCAGTGGCTGGCGCTGGAGCGGATGCCGCTGAGTCCGAACGGCAAGCTGGATCGCAAGGCGCTACCGGCGCCTGAAGTAAGCGTGGCGCAGGCAGGCTACAGCGCACCGCGCAACGCAGTGGAGCGAACCCTGGCGGAAATCTGGCAGGACCTGCTGGGCGTCGAGCGGGTCGGCCTGGACGACAACTTCTTCAGCCTCGGCGGCGACTCGATCGTCTCGATCCAGGTAGTCAGCCGTGCGCGCCAGGCCGGATTGCAACTGAGCCCGCGCGACCTGTTCCAGCACCAGAACATCCGCAGCCTGGCCCTGGCGGCCAAGGCGGGTGCGGCGACGGCGGAACAGGGTCCGGCAAGCGGCGAGGTGGCGCTGGCGCCGGTACAGCGCTGGTTCTTCGAGCAGTCGATTCCCAACCGCCAGCACTGGAACCAGTCTCTCTTGTTGCAGGCGCGCCAGCCGCTCGACGGCGACCGGCTGGGGCGTGCCCTGGAACGCCTGCAGGCGCAGCACGATGCCCTGCGCCTGCGTTTCCGCGAAGAGCGCGGCGCCTGGCACCAGGCCTACGCCGAGCAGGCCGGCGAGCCGCTGTGGCGCCGGCAGGCGGGGTCCGAGGAGGTGTTGCTGGCGCTTTGCGAAGAAGCCCAGCGCAGCCTCGACCTCGAACAGGGGCCGCTGCTGCGTGCGCTGCTGGTGGACATGGCCGACGGCAGCCAGCGCCTGCTGCTGGTCATCCACCACCTGGCGGTGGACGGGGTGTCCTGGCGCATCCTGCTGGAAGACCTGCAGCGTCTCTATGCCGACCTCGACGCCGATCTCGGGCCGCGTAGCAGTTCCTACCAGGCCTGGAGCCGGCACCTGCACGAACAGGCCGGCGCGCGCCTGGACGAACTCGACTACTGGCAGGCGCAACTGCACGACGCTCCGCATGCGCTGCCATGCGAAAACCCGCACGGCACCCTGGAAAACCGCCATGAGCGCAAGCTCGTCCTGACCCTGGACGCCGAGCGTACCCGGCAGTTGCTGCAGGAAGCCCCGGCGGCCTACCGGACCCAGGTCAACGACCTGCTGCTGACCGCCCTGGCCCGCGCGACCTGCCGCTGGAGCGGCGACGCCAGCGTGCTGGTGCAGCTCGAAGGGCACGGCCGCGAGGACCTTGGCGAGGCCATCGACCTGAGCCGCACGGTGGGCTGGTTCACCAGCCTGTTCCCGCTGCGCCTGACCCCGGCCGCGGACCTCGGCGAGTCGCTGAAGGCGATCAAGGAGCAACTACGCGGCGTGCCGGACAAGGGCGTCGGCTACGGCCTGCTGCGCTACCTGGCTGGAGAGGAGGCTGCGACCCGCCTGGCCGCACTGCCGCAGCCGCGGATCACCTTCAATTACCTGGGCCGGTTCGACCGTCAGTTCGATGGAGCGGCGCTGCTGGTACCGGCCACGGAAAGCGCCGGCGCCGCCCAGGATCCGTGCGCCCCGCTGGCCAACTGGTTGAGCATCGAAGGCCAGGTCTACGGCGGCGAGCTGAGCCTGCACTGGAGCTTCAGCCGGGAAATGTTCGCCGAGGCGACCGTCCAGCGCCTGGTCGATGACTACGCGCGGGAGCTGCACGCGCTGATCGAGCATTGCTGCCAGGAGGGCAACGTCGGCGCCACGCCGTCGGACTTCCCCCTCGCGACGTTGCGCCAGGAGCAGTTGGATCGCCTGCCTCTGGCGCGGATCGAGGACATCTACCCGCTGTCGCCGATGCAGCACGGCATGCTGTTCCACTCGCTCTACGAGCAGGCTTCCGGCGATTACCTGAACCAGCTCCGAGTCGACGTCCATGGACTCGATCCCGCGCGCTTCCGCGCCGCCTGGCAGGCGGCGCTGGACAGTCATGACATCCTGCGCGCCGGCTTCCTCTGGCAGGGCGATCTGGAGCAGCCGCTCCAGGTGATCCACAAACACCTCGAACTGCCGTTCGCCGAGCATGACTGGCGTGGTCGCGAAGCGCTCGCCGAGGCTCTCGACGAGCTGGCCGCGAGCGAACGCCGGCGGGGTTTCGAGCTGGAGCAGGCGCCCTTGCTGCGGCTGGTCCTGGTGCGTATGGACGAAGAGCGCTACCACCTGGTCTACACCCACCACCACATCCTGCTGGATGGCTGGAGCAGCGCGCAGCTGCTCGGCGAGGTGCTCGCTCGCTACACCGGCGAACAGGCCGAGCGCACGGGTGGGCGCTACCGCGACTACATCACCTGGCTGCAGGCACAGGACAAGCGCGTCAGCGAAGCATTCTGGAAAGAACAACTGGCGGAACTGCTGGAGCCGACACGCCTGGCCCAGGCGGTCGCCGCCGAGCGCGAGCAGGTCGGCAGCGGCCAGTTCCAGCGCAGCCTGCCGCCGGCACGCACCGCGCGCCTGAAGACGTTCGCCCAGCGGCACGCGGTGACCCTCAATACCCTGGTGCAGGCCGCCTGGTCGCTACTGCTGCAACGCTACACCGGGCAGGATACGGTGGTCTTCGGCGCCACCGTCGCCGGCCGTCCCGCCGAACTGGCCGGGATCGAAAGGCAGATCGGCCTGTTCATCAATACCCTGCCGGTGGTCGCCACGCCGCAACCGGGCATGCGCCTCACCGACTGGTTGCAGGAGGTGCAGGCGCGCAGCCTGGCGCTGCGCGAGCAGGAGCACACGCCGCTGTTCGAGATCCAGCGTTGGGCCGGGCTCGGCGAGGCGCTGTTCGACAGCCTGCTGGTATTCGAGAACTACCCTGTGGCCGAAGCCCTGGAAAAGGGGTCGCCAGGCGGCGTGCGCTTCGGCCCGGTGAGCAATCATGAACAGACCAACTACCCGCTGACCGTCGCCCTGGGCGTCGGCGACAGTCTGTCGCTGCAATACAGCTATGACCGCCAGGCGTTTTCCGATGCCGCGGTCGAGCAGTTGGACCGGCACCTGCTGAACTTGCTCGAAGGCTTCGTCGACAACGCCGAACGGACGCTGGTCGAGCTGAGCCTGCTGGATGCCGAGGAGCGCGCGCTGATCGATTCGCTGTGGAACCGCAGCGAGTCGGGCTTCCCCGCTTCGCCGCTGATCCACCAGCGGGTGGCGGAGCGCGCACGCCTGGCCCCGGACGCGCCGGCGGTGCTGTTCGACGACCAGGTGCTGAGCTTCGCCGAGCTGGACAGCCGGGCCAATCGCCTGGCTCACGCGCTGATCGCCCGCGGCGTCGGTCCCGAGGTGCGGGTGGCGATCGCCATGCAGCGCAGTGTGGAAATCATGATTGCCTTCCTCGCCGTGCTGAAGTCCGGCGGCGCCTACGTGCCCCTGGACATCGAGTACCCACGCGAACGCCTGCTGTACATGATGCAGGACAGCCGCGCGCACCTGCTGCTGACCCAGAGCCACCTGCTCGACCGGCTGCCGATTCCCGACGGGCTGTCCTGCCTGTGCCTGGACCGCGAACAGGAGTGGGCCGGTTTCCCCGCCCATGATCCAGAGGTGGCGCTGCATGGCGACAACCTGGCCTATGTGATCTACACCTCCGGCTCCACCGGCATGCCCAAGGGCGTGGCAGTGTCCCACGGCCCGCTGGCGGCGCACATCGTGGCTACCGGCGAGCGCTACGAGATGACCCCGGCGGACTGCGAGCTGCACTTCATGTCGTTCGCCTTCGACGGCTCCCATGAAGGCTGGATGCACCCGTTGATCAACGGTGCGCGGGTGCTGATCCGCGACGACAGCCTGTGGCTGCCGGAGCAGACCTACGCGCAGATGCATCGCCACGGCGTCACCGTCGCGGTGTTCCCGCCGGTCTATCTGCAGCAACTGGCCGAGCACGCCGAGCGCGACGGCAACCCGCCGGCGGCCCGGGTCTACTGCTTCGGCGGCGACGCGGTGGCGCAGGCCAGCTACGACCTGGCCTGGCGCGCGCTACGCCCGCAATACCTGTTCAACGGCTACGGACCGACCGAAACGGTGGTCACCCCGCTGCTCTGGAAAGCCCGCCCGGACGACCCCTGTGGCGCCGCCTACATGCCGATAGGTACGCTGCTGGGCAATCGCAGTGGCTACATCCTCGATGCCCAGTTGAACCTGCTGCCGGTCGGTGTGGCCGGTGAGCTGTACCTTGGCGGAGAAGGCGTGGCGCGCGGTTACCTGGAGCGTCCGGCACTGACCGCCGAACGTTTCGTGCCGGATCCCTTCGGCGCGCCCGGCAGCCGCCTGTATCGCAGCGGTGACCTGACCCGTGGGCGGGCGGATGGCGTGGTGGACTACCTGGGACGGGTAGACCACCAGGTGAAGATCCGCGGTTTCCGTATCGAGCTGGGCGAGATCGAGGCACGCCTGCGCGAGCAGGCGGCGGTGCGCGAGGCGGTGGTGGTCGCCCAGGCGGGTGCCAGCGGCCAGCAACTGGTCGGCTACGTGGTCCCGCAGGATCCGGCGCTGGTCGAGGATGCCGGTGCCCAGGCGGCCTGCCGCGACGCCTTGCGCAAGGCGCTGAAGGAACGCTTGCCCGAGTATATGTTGCCGGCGCATCTGCTGTTCCTGGCGTGCATGCCGCTGACCCCCAACGGCAAGCTGGATCGAAAGGCCCTGCCCAAGCCCAGTGCCGACCAGCAGCAACGCGACTACCAGGCACCGCGCAGCGAAGTGGAAAGACAACTGGCGACGATCTGGGCGGAGGCGCTGAAGCTGGAGCAGGTCGGCCTGGCCGACAACTTCTTCGAGATCGGCGGCGATTCCATCATTTCCCTGCAGGTGGTCAGCCGTGCGCGCCAGCTCGGCATCCATTTCACTCCGAAGATGCTCTTCGAGGCGCAGACAATCGGTGCCCTGGCTCCGCTGGCCGAGAGCGGTACGCAGGTGCTGGCGATCGACCAGGGACCGGTGACCGGCGTCACGCCGTTGCTGCCGATCCAGCAGGGTTTCTTCGCCGAAGAGGTCGCCGAGCGCCACTGGTGGAACCAGTCGGTACTCCTGGAAGCCCGCGAGCCGCTCGATGCCCGGCACCTTGAGCAGGCCCTGCGGGGCGTGCTGGCGCACCACGATGCGCTGCGCCTGTCCTTCACCCGCGAGGCGGCCGGCTGGACGGCGCGCCACCGGGGTGTGGAAGAGGGCGCTGCGGCGCTGCTCCGCGTCGCTCGGGTCGCCGACCTGGCGGCGCTGCGGGCGCTTGCCGACGAAGTCCAGCGCAGTCTCGACCTGGCCGATGGGCCGTTGTTGCGCGCCCTGCTGGCGACTTTCGACGACGGCAGCCAGCGCCTGCTGCTGGTTATCCACCATCTGGTAGTGGATGGCGTGTCCTGGCGTATTCTCTTCGAAGACCTGCAGACCGCCTACCGGCAGTTGCTGGCGGGTCAGGCCGTCGAGCTACCGGCCAAGACCAGCGCCTTCAGGGATTGGGCCGAGCGCCTGCGGGCGTTTGCCGGTGACGGCGGCCTGGATGGCGAACTGGCGTACTGGCAAGGGCAATTGCAGGGCGCCTCCAGCGACCTGCCGTGCCTCGACCCGCTGGGCGACCAGAGCAACCGCCATGCCCGTTCGGTCAGTTGCGGACTGGACGCCGAGGCGACCCGGCAATTGCTGCAGGAAGCGCCGGCCGCCTACCGCACCCAGGTCAACGACCTGCTGTTGACCGCGCTGGCGCGGGTGATCTGCCGCTGGACCGGGCAGGTCGATGCGTTGATCCAGTTGGAAGGACATGGTCGCGAAGAACTCTTCGCCGAGATCGACCTGACGCGCACGGTGGGCTGGTTCACCAGCCTGTTCCCGCTACGCCTGACGCCGGCCGAGGGCATCGCCGCATCGATCAAGGGCATCAAGGAGCAACTGCGCGCGGTGCCGAACAAGGGTATCGGCTTCGGCGCCCTGCGCTACCTGGGCAGCGCGGCGAGCCAGGCAGCCCTGGCCGGGTTGCCGGTGCCGCGCATCACCTTCAACTACCTCGGCCAGTTCGACGGCAGTTTCGCCATGGAGGAGGGCGCATTGTTCGTTCCGGCCGGCGAGCGTGCCGGCGACGACCAGAGCCCGGACGCGCCGCTGGCCAATTGGCTGGCGCTGAACGGACGTATCTATGGCGGCGAACTACGCATCGACTGGAGCTTCAGCGGCGAGCGCTTCGAAATCGCCAGCATCCAGCGCCTGGCCGACGCCTATCGCGACGAACTGCTGGCGCTGATCGCCCACTGCCGCGTGGCCGAGGGCCAGGGTCTGACGCCCTCGGACTTCCCGCTGGCGCGCCTTGACCAGGCGCGTCTCGACCAATTGCCGCTGGCGCCCTGCGAAGTCGAGGACCTCTACCCGCTATCGCCGATGCAGCAGGGCATGCTGTTCCACAGTCTGTACCAGCAGGAGGCCGGCGATTACATCAATCAACTGCGGGTCGACGTCGACGGTCTGCATCCGGAGAGCTTCCGCGCGGCCTGGCAGGCGGCGCTGGACGAGCACGATGTGTTGCGCAGCGGGTTCCTCTGGCAGGGCGCCTTCGAGACGCCGCTGCAGGTGGTGCGCAAGCGTGTCGAAGTGCCGTTCAGCGTACTTGACTGGCGCGGTCGCGAGGACCTGGCGGCGGCCCTCGACGAGCTGGCTGCCGGCGAAGGCCGGCTGGGCTTCGACCTGAGCGAGGCGCCGCTGTTACGCCTGGTACTGGTGCGCACGGACGAAGAGCGCTACCACCTGATCTACACCAATCACCATATCCTGATGGACGGCTGGAGCAACTCGCAGCTGCTCGGCGAGGTACTGCAGCGCTACCGTGGCGAAACGCCGCCGCGCTCCGGCGGCCGCTATCGCGACTACATCGCCTGGTTGCAGCGCCAGGACGCCGCGCTCGCCGAGGCCTTCTGGCTGCCGCGCCTGCGCCAACTGGACGAGCCGACCCGCCTGGGGCAGTCGATCGCCCAGGCCAGGCAGCGCGGCAAGGGCTACGCGGAACGGTTGCGCGAGCTCGATGGCGAGCAGACCCGGCGCCTGGCCGAGCTGGCCCGCGAGCAGAAGATCACCGTCAATACCCTGGTCCAGGCCGCCTGGCTGATGTTGCTGCAACGCTATACCGGACAGGACAGCGTGGCCTTCGGCGCTACTGTCGCCGGTCGCCCGGCGGAACTGAACGGTATCGAGGAGCAGATCGGCCTGTTCATCAATACCCTGCCGGTCATCGCTACCCCGCTTCCGCAGCAGAGCCTGGCGTCGTGGCTGCAGGCGGTGCAGGGCGAGAACCTGGCCCTGCGCGAATTCGAACACACGCCGCTGTACGACATCCAGCGCTGGGCCGGGCAGGGCGGCGAGGCGCTGTTCGACAATATCCTGGTGTTCGAGAACTACCCCGTTTCGCAGATGCTCCAGCAGCAGGCCTCGCAAGGCCTGGCTTTCGGTGCCGTGGGCAACCACGAGCAGACCAACTACCCGTTGACCCTCAGCGTAAGCCTGGGGCAGCGCCTGGAACTGCAGTTCGCCTATGACCGCGAGCATTTCGACGACGCCAGCGTGGCGCGCCTGGATCGTCACCTGACGCACCTGCTGGCGCAGATGGTCGAGCGTCCGGCCAGCACCTGCCTGGCCGAGTTCGAGCTGCTGGAAGCAGCGGAGCGGCGCCAGGCGATCTTCGACTGGGGGCGCAACCCGGGACGCTATCCGGACGAGCGCAGCGTCGAGCAGCTGTTCGCCAGCCGCGCGGCGATGGAGCCCGAGCGGGTGGCATTGCTCTTCGAGGAGCGCCAGCTGAGCTACGGCGAGCTCAACGCCCAGGCCAACCGCCTGGCCCATCGCCTGATCGAGCTGGGCGTGGGGCCTGACGTGCTGGTTGGGATCGCCGTCGAGCGCGGGCTGGAAATGATCGTCAGCCTGCTGGCGGTGCTCAAGGCCGGCGGCGCCTACGTACCGCTGGACCCGGAATATCCGCAGGAGCGCCTCGGCTACATGATCGAGGACAGCGGCATCGCCCTGTTGCTCAGCCAGAGCCACCTGCTGCAACGCCTGCCAGCGGCCTCCGGGATCGCCTGCCTGGCGCTCGACCAGGCGTGGGACTGGCAGGACCGTCCGGCGAGCGACCCGCAGTTGCGGGCGCATCCGCAGAACCTCGCCTACGTGATGTTCACCTCCGGTTCCACCGGCCGTCCCAAGGGCGTCGGCATC
This sequence comes from Pseudomonas sp. 20-5, assembly GCF_056782835.1. NCBI lineage: Bacteria > Pseudomonadati > Pseudomonadota > Gammaproteobacteria > Pseudomonadales > Pseudomonadaceae > Pseudomonas > Pseudomonas sp. 20-5. The sequence continues at coordinate 2,878,501 of NZ_CM165584.1, forward strand.
AGCCGAGAGAGCCTGTCGCGGCATACCCACGTTTCGCTGGCGTTCTTCGGCATCGGGCCGGACGACCGGGTGCTGCAATTCTCCACCTTCAATTTCGACGGCTTCGTCGAGCAGCTCTACCCACCGCTCGCCTGTGGCGCCTCGGTGGTGCTGCGCGGCACCGAGATCTGGGACAGCGAGACGCTGTACCGGGAGATCGTCGAGCGACGCATCACCACGGTGGACCTGACTACCGCCTACTGGAACATGCTGGCCAAGGACTTCGCCAACCAGGGCGTGCGCGACTACGGCGCGCTCCGTCAGGTCCACGCCGGGGGCGAGGCGATGCCGCCGGAAAGCCTGGTGGCATGGAAGGCCGCCGGGCTGGAGCATGTGCGCCTGCTCAACACCTACGGCCCCACCGAGGCGACCGTCACGGTCACCACCCTGGATTGCGCGCCCTACGTCGACGGCAGCAAGGCGATCCCGGCGACCATGCCGATCGGCAAGGTGCTGCCCGGCCGCGCCATCTATCTGCTGGACGATGCCGGGCAACCGGCGCCGGTCGGGGCGGTCGGCGAGCTGGTGATCGGCGCCGAGCTGCTGGCACGTGGCTATTTCAAGCGTCCCGACCTGACGGCCGCACGCTTCATTCCCGATCCGTTCGACGAGCAGGGCGGCGGCCGCCTGTACCGCACCGGCGATCTGGCACGCTACGGCGCCGACGGGGTGATCGAGTACGTCGGCCGGGTCGACCATCAAGTCAAGGTCCGTGGCTTCCGCATCGAACTGGGCGAGATCGAGGCCTGCCTCGGCGAGCACCCGGCGGTGCGCGAGGCCCTGGTCATTGCCGTCGAGGGTGCTGCCGGGGCGCAGCTGGTGGCCTATCTGGTGCCGCAAGCGGAAGCGCTGGCTAGCGCCTCGCTGGAGGTACAGGCCGCGCTGCGCAACGAGCTGAAGGCCCTGCTGCGCGACAGCCTCCCCGAATACATGGTGCCGGCGCACCTGCTGTTCCTCGAACGCCTGCCGCTGAGCCCCAACGGCAAGGTCGACCGCAAGGCTCTGCCGGCGCCCGACGCCAGTCTCCTCCAGGAGGCCTACGTGGCGCCGCGCAGCGAGCTGGAGTGCCAGGTCGCGGCGATCTGGCAGGAGGTGCTGAAACTCCAGCGGGTTGGCCTCGACGACCATTTCTTCGAACTCGGCGGGCACTCGCTGCTGGCCATCAACGTGATTTCGCGCATTCAACTGGAGCTGGGCATGAAGCTCACCCCCCAACTGTTGTTCCAATTCCCGACCCTGGGGCTTTTCGTCAGCAATCTGGAAAAGGCCGGTGGGCAGGTCGACACATCGAAACTGAACAAGCTGGAAGCCCTGCTTGATGAAATGGAGGAAGTTTGAATGGACATGAGCGTAGCTTTGCGGGTTGCCCGGCGCTTCATCACGCTTCCTCTCGACAAGCGCAAGCTGTACCTGGCGAAGATGCAGGAGGAGGGCGTGACGCCGGCCAACCTGCCGATTCCCGAGGTGGCCTCGGCCTTCGAGCGTATCCCGTTGTCCTATGCCCAGGAGCGCCAGTGGTTCCTCTGGCAGATGGACCCGCAGAGCGCCGCCTACAACATTCCCTCGGCGCTGCGCCTGCGTGGCGAACTGGACGTCGAGGCGCTGTCCGCCAGCCTGGGCGCCATCGTCGAACGCCACCAGAGCCTGCGCACCGTGTTCGTCGAGGACGAACAACTGGATGGCTTCCGCCAGCAGGTGCTGGCGTCGGTCGACGTACCCGTCCCGGTTACGCTGGCGGGCGACGACGACGCGCAGGCGCAGATTCGCGCTTTCGTTGAAAGCGAGACGCAACAGCCCTTCGATCTGCGTAACGGTCCGCTGCTTCGCGCGCGCCTGTTGCGCTTGGCGGCCGACGATCACGTGCTGACCCTGACCATCCACCATGTGGCAGCCGACGGCTGGTCCATGCGGGTACTGGTGGAGGAACTCATTGCCCTGTACGGCGCGCGCCGGCAAGGCGTCGAGGCGACGCTGCCCGATTTGCCGATCCAGTATGCGGACTATGCGATCTGGCAACGACACTGGCTGGAAGCCGGCGAACGCGAGCGCCAACTGGAGTACTGGATGGCGCGGCTGGGCGGAGGGCAGAGCGTGCTCGAACTGCCGACTGACCGCCAGCGCCCGGCGCTGCCGAGCTACCGTGGCGCGCGCCATGAACTGCAGTTGCCGCAGGCGTTGGGCCGACAGTTGCAGGCGCTGGCGCAGCGCGAAGGGACGACGTTGTTCATGCTCCTGCTGGCCTCGTTCCAGGCGCTCCTGCATCGCTACAGCGGCCAGGACGAGATCCGCGTCGGCGTGCCGGTGGCCAACCGCAACCGGGTCGAGACCGAGCGGCTCATCGGCTTCTTCGTCAATACCCAGGTGCTGCGCGCCGATCTCGATGCGCAGATGCCGTTCCTTGACCTTCTACAGCAGACCCGTGTCGCCGCGCTCGGCGCCCAGTCACATCAGGACCTGCCGTTCGAGCAACTGGTCGAGGCTTTGCAACCGGAGCGCAGTCTCAGCCACAGCCCGCTGTTCCAGGCCATGTACAACCACCAGAACCTGGGTTCCGCAGGTCGCCAGTCGCTGGCGGCGCAGTTGCCGGGGCTGAGCGTCGAGGACCTCTCGTGGGGCGCGCACAGCGCGCAATTCGACCTGACCCTGGACACCTACGAATCGGAACAGGGCGTTCACGCCGAATTCACCTATGCCACCGACCTGTTCGAGGCTGCGACCGTGGAGCGCCTGGCACGTCACTGGCGCAACCTGCTAGAGGCCGTCGTCGCCGAGCCGCGGAGACGCCTCGGCGACCTACCGCTGCTCGACGCCGAGGAGCGCGCCACGCTGCTGCAACGCAGCCGTCTGCCGGCGAGCGAATATCCCGCCGGGCAGGGTGTGCATCGCCTGTTCGAGGCCCAGGCCGGGCTGACCCCGGACGCGCCGGCCTTGCTGTTCGGCGAGGAACGCCTGAGCTACGCCGAACTCAATGCGTTGGCCAACCGCCTCGCCTGGCGTCTGCGCGAGGAGGGTGTCGGCAGCGATGTACTGGTCGGTATCGCGCTGGAGCGCGGCGTACCCATGGTGGTGGCCCTGCTGGCGGTGCTCAAGGCCGGTGGCGCCTATGTGCCGCTGGATCCGCAGTATCCCGCGGACCGCTTGCAGTACATGATCGACGACAGCGGACTGCGCCTGTTGCTCAGCCAGCAAAGCGTGCTGGCGCGCCTGCCGCAGTCGGATGGGCTGCAAAGCCTGCTGCTCGATGACCTGGAGCGACTGGTGCACGGCTATCCGGCGGAAAACCCGGACCTGCCGGAGGCGCCCGACAGTCTCTGCTACGCGATCTACACCTCCGGTTCCACCGGCCAGCCGAAAGGCGTGATGGTCCGCCATCGAGCCTTGACCAACTTCGTCTGCAGCATCGCCCGGCAACCGGGCATGCTGGCGCGGGACCGTCTGCTGTCGGTGACCACCTTCTCCTTCGATATCTTCGGCCTCGAGCTATACGTACCGCTGGCGCGTGGCGCCAGCGTGCTGCTCGCCAGCCGCGAGCAGGCCCAGGATCCCGAGGCCCTGCTCGATCTGGTCGAGCGGCAGGGCGTCACGGTATTGCAGGCGACCCCGGCGACCTGGCGGATGCTGTGCGACAGCGAGCGTGTCGACCTGCTGCGTGGCTGCACCCTGCTGTGCGGTGGCGAGGCGCTGGCGGAGGACCTGGCGGCGCGTATGCGCGGATTGTCGGCATCGACCTGGAATCTCTACGGGCCGACCGAGACGACGATCTGGTCGGCGCGGTTCCGCCTCGGCGAAGAGGCCCGCCCGTTCCTCGGCGGGCCGCTGGAAAACACCGCTCTGTACATCCTCGACAGCGAAATGAACCCATGTCCGCCCGGCGTCGCCGGCGAACTGCTGATCGGCGGCGACGGCCTGGCGCGTGGCTACCATCGCCGCCCCGGCCTGACCGCCGAACGCTTCCTACCCGACCCGTTCGCCGCCGACGGTTCGCGCCTGTACCGCACCGGCGACCTGGCTCGCTACCGCGCCGATGGGGTCATCGAATACCTTGGACGGATCGACCATCAGGTGAAGATCCGGGGATTCCGCATCGAACTCGGCGAAATCGAGACGCGTCTGCTGGAGCAGGACAGCGTGCGCGAGGCGGTGGTCGTCGCCCAGCCGGGGGTGGCCGGGCCGACCCTGGTGGCCTACCTGGTGCCCACCGAGGCCGCGCTGGTCGGCGCCGAGTCGGCGCGCCAGCAGGAACTGCGCAGCGCATTGAAGAACAGCCTGCTGGCGGTTCTCCCGGACTACATGGTGCCGGCGCACATGCTGTTGCTGGAGAACCTGCCGCTGACGCCGAACGGCAAGATCAACCGCAAGGCGCTGCCGCTGCCGGACGCGAGCGCGGTCCGGGACGCCCATGTCGCGCCTGAGGGCGAGCTGGAACGGGCCATGGCGGCGATCTGGAGCGAGGTCCTGAAGCTCGGCCACATTGGTCGGGACGACAACTTCTTCGAGCTGGGCGGCCACTCGCTGCTGGTGACCCAAGTGGTTTCCAGGGTACGCCGCCGCCTCGACCTGCAGGTGCCGCTGCGTACCCTGTTCGAGCACAGCACCCTGCGCGCCTATGCGCAGGCCGTGGCGCAGTTGGCGCCGGCCGCCCAGGGCGGGATCGTCCGATGCGCCAGGGGCGCATCGCCGCAGCTGTCGTTCGCCCAGGAACGCCAGTGGTTCATCTGGCGCCTGGATGCGCACAGCGCGGCCTACAACATCCCGGTGGCGTTGCGTCTGAAGGGACCGCTGCGGCGCGATGCCCTGCAGGGTGCCCTGGACCTGCTGGTGCAGCGCCATGAAACGCTACGCACCACCTTCGTCGAACACGATGGTGCGCCGCGGCAGGTCATCCACCCGACGCTGCCGATAGCCATCGAGGAGCGACGACCGCCGGTGGCCGGCGAAGACCTGAAGGGGCTGGTGGAAACCGAGGCCCATCGGCCGTTCGACCTGCAACGCGGACCGCTGCTGCGGGTCCTGCTGTTGCCGCTGGCGACGGACGAATGCGTGCTGGTGCTGACTCTTCACCACATCATCGCCGATGGCTGGTCGATGCAGGTCCTGGTGGACGAACTGATCCGCGTCTACGCCGCGCTTCGGCATGACCAGCCCCCCGCATTGGCGGAGTTGCCGATCCAGTACGCCGACTTTGCGGCCTGGCAACGCCAATGGATGGATGGCGGCGAGCGTGAGCGTCAATTGGACTACTGGGTTTCCCGCCTGGGCGGCGAGCAGCCGTTGCTGGAGTTGCCCAGCGACCGGCCGCGCCCGCAGCAGCAGAGCCATCGCGGCCGGCGCATCGGCATCCCGTTGCCGGCGGAACTCGCCGAAGCCCTGCGGCGGCTGGCCCAGGCCGAGCAGGGCACGCTGTTCATGCTGCTGCTGGCCTCGTTCCAGGCACTCCTGCATCGCTACAGCGGGCAGAATGACATTCGTGTCGGAGTACCCATCGCCAACCGCAATCGCGAGGAGACCGAGGGGCTCATCGGCTTCTTCGTCAACACCCAGGTGTTGCGCGCCGAACTCGACGGACAACTGCCGTTCCGCGAGCTGCTACGGCAGGTCCGGCAGGTGGTGGTGGAAGCGCAGGGCCATCAGGACCTGCCGTTCGAGCAACTGGTGGATGCGTTGCAGCCGGAACGCAGCCTCAGCCATGCGCCGTTGTTCCAGGTGATGTACAACCACCAGCGCGACGATCATCGCGGTTCGCGTTTCGCTTCCCTGGGCGAACTCGAGGTCGAGGACCTGGCCTGGGACGTGCAGACCGCGCAGTTCGACCTGACCCTGGATACCTACGAATCCTCCAATGGCCTGCTTGCCGAACTGACCTATGCCACCGATCTCTTCGACGCGTCGAGCGCCGAACGCATCGCCGGCCACTGGCTGAACCTGCTCCAGTCGATCGTGGCCCGGCCGGAGGCGCGCATCGCCGAGCTGAAACTTCTGGACGAGGCCGAAGCGCGTGCCGACCTGCTGCAATGGAACCCCCATCCGCAGGACTTCCCCCCGGCCTCCTGCCTGCACCGCCTGATCGAGCGCCAGGCCGCCGAGCGGCCGCGGGCGACGGCAGTGGTCTACGGCGAGCGCGCGCTCGACTACGGTGAATTGAACCTGCGGGCCAATCGCCTGGCGCACCGGTTGATCGAACTCGGTGTCGGCCCCGACGTGCTGGTCGGCCTGGCGGCCGAGCGCAGCCTGGAGATGATCGTCGGTCTGCTGGCGATCCTCAAGGCCGGCGGCGCCTATGTCCCGCTCGATCCGCGCTACCCCAGCGACCGGCTGGACTACATGATCGAGGACAGCGGCATCCGCCTGCTACTGACCCAGCGCGCGGCGCGCGAGCGCTTGCCGCTCGGCGAGGGCCTGCCCTGTCTTCTGCTGGACGCGGAGCATGAGTGGGCCGGCTACCCGGAGAGCGATCCGCAGAGCGCCGTCGGCGTCGATAACCTGGCCTATGTGATCTATACCTCCGGCTCTACCGGAAAACCGAAGGGTACTCTGCTGCCGCATGGCAACGTGCTACGCCTGTTCGATGCCACCCGGCACTGGTTCGGTTTCTCCGCGGACGACGCCTGGAGCCTGTTCCACTCCTACGCGTTCGATTTCTCCGTCTGGGAGATCTTCGGCGCGTTGTTGCATGGCGGCAGGTTGGTCATCGTCCCGCACGAGACCAGTCGTTCGCCAGAGGACTTCCTGCGCCTGCTGTGCCGGGAACGGGTGACGGTGCTGAATCAGACGCCGTCGGCCTTCAAGCAACTGATGCAGGTCGCCTGCGCCGGCCAGGAGGTTCCGCCGCTGGCCCTGCGGCATGTGGTGTTCGGTGGCGAGGCGCTGGAAGTGCAGGCCCTGCGCCCATGGTTCGAGCGTTTCGGCGATCGAGCGCCGCGCCTGGTCAACATGTATGGGATCACCGAGACCACGGTCCACGTGACCTATCGTCCGCTGTCGCTGGCGGATCTCGACGGCGGGGCGGCCAGTCCGATCGGCGAACCGATCCCGGACCTGTCCTGGTATCTGCTCGACGCCGGGCTGAACCCTGTGCCCAGGGGCTGCATCGGCGAGCTGTATGTGGGGGGCGCGGGATTGGCGCGGGGCTATCTGAATCGCCCCGAGCTGAGTTGCACGCGCTTCGTGGCCGATCCGTTCTCCACGACTGGGGGACGTCTGTACCGGACCGGCGACCTGGCCCGCTATCGTTGCGACGGGGTGGTCGAGTACGTCGGTCGGATCGACCACCAGGTCAAGATTCGCGGCTTCCGCATCGAACTGGGCGAAATCGAGGCCCGCCTGCTCGCACAGCCGGGCGTGGCCGAGGCGGTCGTGCTGCCTCACGAGGGGCCGGGCGCTACGCAACTGGTCGGCTATGTCGTGACGCAGGCGGCGCCAAGCGACCCCGCCGCGTTGCGCGACACGCTGCGCCAGGCCTTGAAGGCGAGCCTGCCGGAGCACATGGTGCCCGCCCACTTGCTGTTCCTCGAGCGCCTGCCGCTGACGGCCAACGGCAAGCTGGACCGGCGCGCCTTGCCCGCCCCGGACGCCAGCCGCCTGCAGCAGGACTATGCCGCGCCGCGCAGCGAGCTGGAGCAGCGCCTGGCGGCAATCTGGGCGGATGTGCTGAAGCTTGGCCGCGTCGGCCTGGACGACAACTTCTTCGAACTTGGCGGCGACTCGATCATTTCCATCCAGGTGGTCAGCCGCGCGCGCCAGGCCGGGATCCGGCTGGCGCCCAGGGACCTGTTCCTGCACCAGACGATCCGGGGCCTGGCCGGCGTGGCCGTCGAGGGTCGCGGCTTGGCCAGCGCCGAACAGGGGCCGATCAGCGGGAGCACGCCGCTGCTGCCGATCCAGCAGATGTTTTTCGAACTGGATATCCCGCGGCGCCAGCACTGGAACCAGTCGGTCCTGCTAGAGCCGGGGCAGGCGCTCGACGGTACGCTTCTGGAAACGGCGCTGCAGGCCTTGCTGGCGCACCACGATGCGTTGCGCCTGGGCTTCCGCCTCGAAGACGGGACCTGGTGCGCCGAACACCGCGCGGTCGAGGCCGGCGAGGCGTTGTTGTGGCAGCAGTCGGTCGCCGACGGCCAAGCGCTGGAAGCCTTGGCGGAGCAGGCCCAGCGCAGTCTCGACCTGGGCCGCGGGCCACTGTTGCGCGCGCTGCTGGCGACGCTCGGAGACGGCAGCCAGCGGTTGTTGCTGGTGATCCACCATCTGGCGGTGGACGGGGTTTCCTGGCGGATCCTGCTCGAAGACCTGCAGACCGCCTACCGCCAGTTGCAGGCCGGCCAGGCCGTTGCGCTACCCGCCAAGACCAGCGCCTTCAAGGCGTGGGCCGAACGCTTGCAGGCGCATGCCCGCGACGGCGGCCTGGAGGGCGAGCGCGGCTACTGGCTGGCGCAGCTCGAAGGCGTATCCACCGAACTGCCCTGCGACGATCGCGAGGGTGCGCAATCGGTCCGGCATGTCCGTTCGGCACGTACCGAGCTGACCGAAGAGGCCACGCGCCGGTTGTTGCAGGAAGCGCCGGCGGCCTACCGGACCCAGGTCAACGATCTGCTGCTCACCGCCCTGGCGCGGGTCATCGGTCGCTGGACCGGCCAGGCGGATACCCTTATCCAGCTCGAAGGACACGGGCGCGAGGAGCTGTTCGAGGACATCGACCTGACCCGCACGGTAGGCTGGTTCACCAGTCTGTTCCCGCTGCGCCTGTCGCCGGTGGCGGAGCTGGGCGCTTCGATCAAACGGATCAAGGAGCAACTGCGCGCGATTCCGCACAAGGGTCTGGGTTTCGGCGCCCTGCGTTACCTCGGCAGCGCCGAGGATCGGGCGGCGCTGGCGGCCCTGCCGAGTCCGCGCATCACCTTCAACTACCTGGGACAGTTCGACGGCAGCTTCTCCGCCGATTCCTCCGCGCTGTTCCGTCCCAGCGCCGATGCGGCCGGCAGCGAGCGCGATAGCGACGCGCCGCTGGACAACTGGCTGAGTCTCAACGGCCAGGTCTATGCCGGCCGGCTCGGTATCGACTGGAGCTTCAGCGCCGCGCGTTTCAGCGAGGCGAGCATCCTTCGCCTCGCCGATGCCTATCGCGACGAGCTGCTGGCGCTGATCGAGCATTGTTGCGCCGCCGATGTCGAAGGCGTGACCCCTTCGGACTTCCCCCTGGCCGGGCTCGACCAGCGGCAACTGGACGCTTTGCCCCTGGCGGCGAGCGAGGTGGAGGATCTCTATCCGCTGTCGCCGATGCAGCAGGGGATGCTGTTCCACAGCCTGTACCAGCAGAACAGCGGCGACTACATCAACCAGATGCGTCTGGACGTGGAAGGCCTGGATCCCCAACGCTTCCGCGAGGCCTGGCAGGCGGCGCTGGATGCCCACGAAGTCCTGCGCAGCGGGTTCCTCTGGCAGGGCGCGCTGGAAAAGCCGCTGCAACTGGTGCGCAAGCGCGTCGAGGTGCCGTTCAGCGTGCACGACTGGCGCGACCGCGCGGACCTCGCCGAGGCGCTCGATGCCCTCGCCGCCGGCGAGGCCGGGCTCGGCTTCGAACTCGCCGAGGCGCCGCTGCTGCGGCTGGTGCTGGTGCGTACCGGCGAACGCCGGCACCACCTGATCTACACCAATCACCACATCCTGATGGACGGCTGGAGCAACTCGCAGTTGCTCGGCGAAGTCTTGCAGCGCTACCGCGGCGAGACGCCGTCGCGCTCGGATGGGCGCTATCGCGACTACATCGCCTGGCTGCAACGCCAGGATGCGGGTCGCACCGAGGCGTTCTGGAAGCAGCGCCTTCAGCGGCTGGGCGAGCCGACCCTGCTGGTTCCGGCGTTCGCCCACGGGGTGCGGGGTGCCGAGGGCCATGCCGATCGCTATCGTCAGCTGGACGTCACCACGAGCCAGCGCCTGGCAGAGTTCGCCCGTGAGCAGAAGGTGACGCTCAATACCCTGGTCCAGGCGGCCTGGCTGATATTGCTGCAACGCTTCACCGGGCAGGACACCGTGGCCTTCGGTGCCACCGTATCCGGTCGTCCGGCGGAGCTGCGCGGGATCGAGGAGCAGATCGGCCTGTTCATCAACACGCTGCCGGTGGTCGCCAGCCCGTGTCCGGAGCAGCCGCTCGGCGACTGGCTGCAGGCGGTGCAGGGCGAAAACCTGGCGCTGCGCGAGTTCGAGCACACGCCGTTGTATGACATCCAGCGTTGGGCCGGGCAGGTCGGCGAGGCCCTGTTCGACAACATCCTGGTATTCGAGAACTACCCGGTTTCCGCAGCGCTGGCGGAAGAGACACCGACGGACATGCGGATCGACGCGCTTAGCAACCAGGAGCAGACGCACTATCCGCTGACGCTGCTGGTGAGCGCCGGAGAGACCCTCGAACTGCACTACAGCTATTCCCGCCAGGCTTTCGACGAGGCGGCGATCGAGTGCCTGGCGGAACGCCTCGAACGCTTGTTGCTGGGGATGTGCGAAAACCCGGGGGCGTCGTTGGGCGAGCTGGACAGTCTGGCTGCCGCCGAGCGCTACCAGTTGCTGGAAGGCTGGAACGCCACTGCGGCCGAGTACCCGCTGCAACGCGGCGTGCACCGATTGTTCGAGGAGCAGGTCGAGCGCACACCGACGGCGCCGGCGCTGGCCTTCGGCGAGGAGCGCCTGGACTACGCCGAGCTGAACCGCCGGGCCAACCGCCTGGCGCATGCCCTGATCGAGCGCGGGGTCGGTGCGGACCGCCTGGTGGGCGTGGCCATGGAGCGCTCCATCGAGATGGTCGTGGCCCTGATGGCGATCCTCAAGGCCGGCGGCGCCTACGTGCCGGTGGACCCGGAGTATCCCGAGGAGCGCCAGGCCTACATGCTGGAGGACAGCGGCGTGGAGCTGCTGCTCAGCCAGTCGCACCTGAAGCTGCCGCTGGCGCAAGGCGTGCAGCGGATCGACCTGGATCGCGGTGCGCCCTGGTTCGAGGATTACAGTGAGGCGAACCCGGATATTCATCTCGATGGCGAGAACCTCGCCTATGTCATCTACACCTCCGGTTCCACCGGTAAGCCCAAGGGCGCCGGCAACCGCCATTCGGCGCTGAGCAACCGCTTGTGCTGGATGCAGCAGGCCTATGGGCTGGGCGTCGGCGACACGGTGTTGCAGAAGACCCCGTTCAGCTTCGACGTGTCGGTCTGGGAGTTCTTCTGGCCGCTGATGAGCGGGGCGCGTTTGGTGGTGGCCGCGCCGGGCGACCATCGCGACCCGGCGAAGCTGGTGGCGCTGATCAACCGCGAAGGGGTCGACACGCTGCACTTCGTGCCGTCGATGCTGCAGGCCTTCCTGCAGGACGAAGACGTCGTCTCCTGCACCAGCCTGAAACGCATCGTTTGCAGCGGCGAGGCGCTGCCGGCGGACGCCCAGCAGCAGGTGTTCGCCAAGCTGCCGCAGGCCGGCCTCTATAACCTCTATGGCCCGACCGAGGCGGCCATCGACGTCACCCACTGGAGCTGCGTGGAGGAGGGCAAGGACGCGGTGCCGATCGGCCGGCCGATCGCCAACCTGGCCTGCTACATCCTCGATGGCAACCTGGAGCCGGTACCGGTGGGCGTGCTCGGCGAGCTGTACCTGGCCGGTCGGGGCCTGGCCCGTGGCTACCACCAGCGTCCGGGGCTGACTGCCGAGCGTTTCGTCGCCAGCCCGTTCGTGGCCGGGGAGCGGATGTACCGCACCGGCGACCTGGCGCGCTACCGCGCCGACGGGGTGATCGAGTACGCCGGGCGGATCGACCACCAGGTGAAGCTGCGCGGCCTGCGCATCGAGCTGGGCGAGATCGAGGCGCGCCTGCTGGAGCATCCGTGGGTGCGCGAGGCGGCGGTGCTGGCGGTGGACGGCAAGCAGTTGGTCGGCTACGTGGTGCTGGAGAGCGAGGGCGGCGACTGGCGCGAAGCGCTGGCCGCGCACCTGGCGACAAGCCTGCCGGAATACATGGTGCCGGCGCAGTGGCTAGCGCTGGAGCGGATGCCGCTGAGTCCGAACGGCAAGCTGGATCGCAAGGCGTTGCCGAAGATCGAGGCGGAAGACGGACTCGGCGAATACGTGGCACCGGCCAGCGAACCGGAGCGGCAACTGGCGGCGATCTGGGCGGATGTCCTGGGACGCGAGCGGGTTGGCGTGACCGACAACTTCTTCGCCCTCGGCGGCGACTCGATCGTCTCGATCCAGGTGGTCAGTCGAGCGCGCCAGGCCGGATTGCAACTGAGCCCGCGCGACCTGTTCCAGTTGCAGAACATTCGCAAGCTGGCCGAGCGCTGCAGCGCGGCGGCGCCCGTCGCAGAGCCGGCGAGCGTGCCCGACGGCGCCGTCCTGCACAATCTGCTGCCGCAGCAAGTGCAGGCGCTGCCGTTGCCCCACGAACGGCTGGAACACCTCTACAGCCTTTCGCCGATGCAGCAGGGCATGCTGTTCCTCGGGCTGAACAGCCCGGACGCCGAGTTGTACATCAACCAATTGAGCATCGCGGTCGACGGACTCGATCCGCAGCGCCTGCAACGCGCCTGGTCGGCGGTGGCGCAGCGCCATGAAGTGTTGCGCAGCGGCTTCCTCTGGCTGGACCAGGAAGAGCCCCTGCAATTTGTCCTGGCCGATCCCGGGCTTCCGTTCGAGGTCCTCGACTGGCGTGGGCGGGCGATAAGCGACGAAGCGTTGGAACAGGTCGCGCAACAGGAGCGGCGCAAGGGCTTCGACCTGGGCCAGCCGCCGCTGCAACGGATACGCCTGCTGCGCCTGGGCGAGGATCGCTACCAGTTGATCTGGACCTACCACCACATTCTCATCGATGGCTGGAGCACTTCGCAGCTGTTCGGCGAGATACTCGAACTCTATTCCGGCGGCAGCCTGCCGCCCGCCGTCCCTTACCGGCACTACATCGCCTGGCTGCGGGCGCGCGATGGCAAGGCCAGCGAGGCCTTCTGGCGCCGCCAACTGGCACGCATGGACGAGCCGACCTATCTGGCCGACGCCTTCAACGCTGCCCGCGAAGGATATGGGCACCAGGCGTTGTACACGCGCCTGGACAGCGATGCCACCGAGCACCTGAAACGTTTCGCCCAATCCCAGCGAGTGACGCTCAATACCCTGGTACAGGGCGCCTGGCTGCTCCTGCTGAGTCGCTACAGCGGCCAGCGCTGCGTGTCCTTCGGCGCCACCGTTGCCGGTCGGCCGGCCAGCCTGGAGGCGTCGGAACGGATCCTCGGGCTGTTCATCAATACCTTGCCGGTGGTCTGCGAAGTGGCGCCGGAACAGTGCGTCGGCGATTGGCTGAGAGCCTTGCAGGACTACAACCTGGAGATGCGCGAGCAGGAGTACACCCCGCTCAGCGACATCCAGCGCTGGGCCGGGCGCAGCGGTCAATCGCTGTTCGACAGCATCATCGTGTTCGAGAACCATCCGGTTGACCGGACGCTGCGTGACTGGCGCGACGATTCGCTGCGCTTCGGCGAGATGCGCAGCGCAGGCCTGACCAACTTCCCCATGGACCTGATGGTGACCAGCGACGATTCCGGCCTGGCGATCGAATACATGTTCCTGCGCGAGCACTTCGCCGTGGCTTCGGTCGAGCGCCTGCGCACGGATATGGAAGGGCTGCTCGCAGCCTTGAGCGGCGACGCCGAGTGCCGCCTGGGCAACATCGGCTTGCCGAGTGCCCGGGTGCCGTTGGCGGATGGCGCGTGTCCGGATCGGTATCCGCTGGTACACCAGCGCATCGGCGAGTGGAGCCGGCGCACGCCGGACGCCACCGCGCTGGTGTTCGACGAGCGCAGCCACTCGTTCGCCGAGCTGGACGCGCGGGCCAACCGCCTGGCGCATGCGCTGGTCGAGCGCGGCGTGGCGGCCGATGTGCGGGTCGGTGTGGCGCTGCCGCGCGGCACCGAACTGGTCGTTGCGCTGCTCGCCGTGCTCAAGGCCGGTGGCGCCTATGTGCCGCTGGACCTGGCGTATCCGCGTGAGCGACTGGCTTACCTGATGCAGGACTCCGGCATCGCCCTGCTGCTGAGCGAAAGCCAGGCGCTGGTGCAATTGCCGGTGCCCGCCGGCGTGCCCGCCCTGGCCCTGGACCGCCTGGATCTGCTGGAGCATCCGGCGCAGGCGCCGCAGGTCGAGGTCCATCCCGCCAACCTCGCCTACGTCATCTATACCTCCGGCTCCACCGGCCTGCCCAAGGGCGTCGCGGTGAGCCATGGTCCTCTGGCGATGCACATCGACGCGGTCGGCGAGCGCTACGAGATGTCCCCGGCCGATCGCGAGCTGCACTTCATGTCGTTCGCTTTCGACGGCGCCCATGAGCGCTGGCTGACCGCCCTGGGCCACGGCGGCAGCCTGCTGCTGCGCGACGATGCGCTGTGGACGCCGGAGCAGACCTACGCGGCGATGCAACGCCACGGCGTGACGGTTGCCGCGTTCCCGCCGGTCTATCTGCAACAGCTGGCCGAGCATGCCGAGCGTGACGGCAACCCGCCGCCGGTACGTATCTACTGCTTCGGCGGCGACGCGGTGCCGGTGGCCGGTTTCGAACTGGCCAAGCGCGCGCTGAAACCGCGCTACATCATCAACGGCTATGGCCCGACGGAAACCGTGGTCACGCCGCTGATCTGGAAGGCTGCCATGGACACCGAATGCGGCGCTGCCTATGCGCCCATCGGCAGCTTCGTCGGCGAGCGCTGCGGCTATGTCCTGGACGCTGACCTGAACCCGTTGCCGGCGGGCGTGGCCGGGGAGCTGTACCTCGGTGGCGTCGGCCTGGCGCGAGGCTATTTGCAGCGGCCGGGGTTGAGCGCCGAGCGCTTCGTCGCCAACCCGTTCAGCCGTGCCGGCGAGCGTCTCTATCGCACCGGCGACCTGGTTCGTCAGCGCGAGGATGGCACCTTCGACTACCTCGGGCGCATCGACAACCAGGTCAAGGTGCGGGGCTTCCGCATCGAACTGGGCGAGATCGAGGCGCGCCTGCAGGATGCCGGCGAGGTCCGCGAAGCGGTGGTGGTTGCCCGCGACGCGGCGAGTGGCAAGCAACTGCTCGGCTATGTGGTCGCGGAAGATGGCGCGGACGCCTCGGGCCTGCTCGAGCGCTTGCGCGAGCGCCTCAAGCGCGATCTGCCGGAGTACATGGTGCCGGCGCACCTGGCCCTGCTGCCGGCGATGCCGCTGACGCCGAACGGCAAGATCGACCGCAAGGCGCTGCCGGACATCGACGTCACCGCCAGCGAGGCCTACGTGGCGCCGCGCAATGAGCTGGAGCTGGCCCTGGCTGGTATCTGGCAGGAAGTGCTCGGTATCGCAAGGATCGGTGTGCACGACAACTTCTTCGAACTGGGTGGCGACTCTATCCTCAGCATGCAGGTGGTGGCCAAGGCCCGTGCCCTGAAGAAGCTGGGCTTCAGCCTGAAGCTGCGCGACCTGATCCAGAAGCCGAGCATCGCCGCCTTGTCCGGGTACGACGACAGCGCTGCGCCGCCGTCGCCGATCCTGGCGCTGAACGCGGCGGTGGACGGATGCCCGCCGCTGTTCTGCGTGCATGCCGGCTTCGGCACGGTGTTCGACTATGAACCGCTGGCCCGGCGCCTGAATGGCCGCCGTAGCGTACTGGCGATCCAGGCCCGCTCGCTGCTGGATCCGAACTGGCGGGACGCTTCCCTGCAACGGATGGCCGAGGATTACGTCGCGCTGATCCGCCAGCGCCAGGCCGAGGGTCCCTATCACCTGCTCGGCTGGTCGCTGGGAGGGACCCTGGGCATGCTGATGGCCGCCGAGCTCGAGCGGCAGGGACAGCAGGTGGCCTTCCTCGGTCTGCTGGACAGCTATGTGCCGGGAACCGAGGCGCCCGCCGCCGATGACTGGCGCGAGGATCTGCTGGACTTCCTCAGCGTCAGCGCCGGCCTGGAAACCCGTCCGCCACTGGCCGCCGGGTTGGAGCAGCGCGACAACGTCAGCGCCGCCATCGCCGAGTGCCTTGGCGTCGGCCAGACCGGGAAGGGAGGGCTGGGCTGCGACGAACTGGCCCAGGTATTCCTGGTCGCCCGGCAGCTCAAGCAACTCTCCGGGCAACTGGATAGTTGCTCGCCGATCCAGGTCCGGCCGCTGTGCTGGTGGACGCGCGGGCGTGGTGAAGAGGTGCGGGCGCTGTCGCGGCAATTGGGTGGTCAGCCTCTGGCCGGTCGGGTCGCCGCGTGCGGGCATTTCCAGATACCCCATGCGCAGGAGGTGCTCGACTCCCTGGTGGAGGCGCTTGAAGAAATCCACGGCAGCCTCGTCTATTCATGACGAAGCTTTGGCCGGCCCCGCCGGGGCCGGCCCGTTGGAGACTATGAAATGGCCTTGAACCCCGATATCGCGGCATACCTGGAACTGGTCGGCAACGGCCGCAGCAGTGGCAAGAGCCTGCCCATGCACCAGTTGACGGTGCAACAGGCACGCGAGCAGTTCGACCAGTCGTCGGCGTTGATGGACCCAGGCCTCGACGAGCCGCTGCCGCGCGTCGAGACGCTGTTCGTCCCGGCGCGGGACGGTACGCCGTTGCCGGCGCGCCTCTACAGTCCCCAGGGGCTGTCCGCGTCGCCGCCGTTGCCGGGCGTGCTCTACCTGCATGGCGGCGGCTACGTCGTCGGCAGCCTGGACTCCCACGACGCGCTGTGCGCCAGCCTGGCCGAGCGCGCCGGTTGCGTGGTGCTTTCTCTGGCCTACCGGTTGGCCCCGGAGTGGCGTTTTCCGACCGCCGCCGAGGACGCCGAGGATGCCTGGTGCTGGTTGGCTGCCGAAGCCGCGCGGCTAGGCATCGATCCGCAACGCCTGGCGGTTGCCGGCGACAGCGTCGGCGGCAGTCTGTGCGCGGTGTTGTCGCATCGCTTGGCGCTGCGGGGAGACGCCTCGCAACCGCGTCTGCAGGTACTGATCTACCCGGTCACCGATGCCAGCCGCACGCGCCAATCGATCGAGCGTTACGCCGTTGGCCACCTGTTGGAGAAGGACAGCCTGGAGTGGTTCTACCAGCACTACCAGCGTAGCCCCGAGGACCGTCAGGACCCGCGTTTCTCGCCGCTGCTCGGCGTGGTGCCGGCTGACCTGGCGCCGACGTTGCTGCTGGTCGCGGAGTGCGACCCGTTGCATGACGAGGGCATCGCCTATGCCGAGCACCTGCGCCAGGGCGGCGCCCGGGTGGAGTTGTGCGTCTATCCGGGGATGACCCATGACTTCCTGCGCATGGGTGCGATCGTCGACGAGGCGGACGAAGCCAAGGACATGATCGCCGACGCGCTGGTGGCGGCCCTGGCACCCTGAGACTTCGGCATTCGCCATGAAAAAACCCGCCAGGTTCTCCTGGCGGGTTTTTTTCATGAAGGCTGGGGCGAGGGGAGGCCAGCGGCCTCCCGAGACGCCTTACCAGTTGTAGGTCAGGTCGGTGGTGATGGTACGGCCCTGGCCGTAGTAGCAGTCGAGATCAGAGGAGCAACGGCTGACATACTTCTTGTCCTCGAGGTTCTCCAGGTTGACCTGCACCTTCAGGCCTTTCACCTGCAGCGGGGATTTCTCGAAGTCGTAGGACAGCTTGCCGTCGTACAGCGTGTAGGACGGGATGGTGAAGTGGCCGTCGGCGGTTTCGGTGCCGTCGCTGCCGCGGGTGTAGCGCGCGCCGATCCCCGCGCCGAGGCCGGCGAACGCGGTATCCGCGCCGAGGGTGTAGTCCAGCCAGACCGCGGCGGTCATCGGCGGCGTGCCGGCCGGATGGCGGCCTTTGCGCCCGTCGTTGTCCTTGGTGTATTTGATGTCGTTGCGCGAGAACGAGGCGATGACATCGAGATTGTTGGTCAGGCTGGCCTTGCCTTCCAGCTCGAAGCCCTTGGAGCGCATGGCGCCGGACTGCTTGCTGAAGTTGGGGTTCAGCAGATCGGTGGTGAGCACGTTCTTCTTGTCGATCTGGTAGACCGACATTTGGATGAAACTGTTCTGCCCCGGCGGCTGGTACTTGATTCCGGCCTCGTACTGCTTGCCGGTGGTCGGCTTGAAGGCCTTGTTGCCTTCGTCCATGTTCAACCCGCCGACCGGCTGGAACGACTCGGAGTAGCTGACATAGGGCACGATGCCGTTGCTGAACTCGTAGCCGAAGCCGGCGCGGCCGCTGAACTTCTCGTCCTTCGCGTCGACCTTGCCGCCGGTTTCCTTGGTGTCGGTCTTGGCCCAGTCATAGCGTCCGCCGAAGGTCAGGAACCACTGGTTCCATTTCATCTGGTCCTGCAAGTAGATTCCGGTTTGGTCGGTGGTGCGGTTCCAGCGATAGGGATTGGTGAAGGTGAACTTGCTGCCGTACACCGGCTTGTACAGATCGATGATCGTGGTGGGTTCCTGGTTCGAGTAGAGACCGAAGAACTTGGATTTGAAGTGGTAGTAGTCAATACCGATCAGCGCGGTGTGATCGATCGCGCCGGTCTTGAATTTGGCCTGGGCCATGTTGTCCATGCCGAAGGCCTTGTTGGTCTGCGACCAGTCCACGCCATAGCGCGTGGCATAGCGTCGGTCATCGGCACCGGTGTTCGGGTTGGGTACGAATCTGTAACCGTGCAGTGGCGCCACGTATTGGTCGTCGAGATAGGCGTAGCGGGTGTTCTGCTTGAAGGTCCAGACATCGTTGAGTTCGTGGCTGAACTCATAGCCGAACACGAACTGGTCGCGGTCGTAGGAGTTCAGCCCCGGCTCGCCGATGAAGGTGCTGCGCTTGATCCGCCCGTTGGGCGTACTGAACACCGTGCCGTAGGCCGGCAGGCCTTGGGCCTCGGGCACGTCGTTGTCCTTCTGGTACTGGCCGTAGAAGGTCAGGCTGGTCTGCTCGTTGGGGTTCCAGGTAAAGCTCGGCGCCAGCATGAAGCGTTTCTGCTCGGCATAGTCGATCTCCGAGTTGATGTCCCGGCCCACACCGGTCAGCCGGTACAGGTAGGTGCCCTGTTCATCGAGCGCGCCGCCGACGTCGAAGGCGCCGTAGCGGCGGTCCTGGCTGCCGCCGCCGAGCACCACTTCGCGGATCGGGGTGGCGGTGGGACGCTTGGACACCATGTTGACGATGCCGCCCGGTTCGTTCTGGCCGTAGAGCACCGATGCCGGCCCCTTCAGCACTTCGATGCGTTCCAGGGTATAGGGGTCGATCTGCAGGGCACCGCCGGTACTGCCGCCGCCGTAGGGCATGTGCAGGCCGTCGAGGTACATCGGCGCCGGGCTGAAGCCGCGCGAGGTCGGCTCGTCGAAGATCTTCACCCGGTCGGCGAAGCCGCCGCCGGTGATCCCCGGAGTGTAGCGCAGGGCCTCGGTGACGGTCTGCGAACCGCGCGCCTTGATCTCGTCCTGGGTGACCACGTTGATGGTCTGGGGGATTTCCTTGAGCGGGGTGTCGGTCTTGGTGCCGGTACCGCTGCGCTTGGCCACGTAGCCGTTGACGTGGCCCCAGGCCGACTCCTGGCTGGTGACGGTAATGTCGCCGAGGTCCACCGAGTCCGCCGAGCGCTGGGCGCTGATGGTAACGCTGGAGCCTTGCAGGCTGTAGCTGGCGCCGGTACCGCGGAGAAGTTCGGCGAGAGCCGCCTCGACGCTCAGTTGGCCGCGGACCGGGTTGCTGCGCAGGCCTTGCACTTCATCGGCGCTGTAAAGCACCTGCAACTGGCTCTGCTGGCCGAACTGGCGCAGGGCGCTGGGCAGGGACTGGGCGCCGATGTCGAACTGGATCTTCTGCGCTTCGGCCTGGCTGGCGATCGGCGCCAACAGGGCCATGGCCAGGGCGGCGGTGCTCAGGCGCGGATGCAGCGTCAGGGTGTTGCGCATCACTAGAGCCTTGGTGAAACGGGGGAGTGTGCGGAGTGCTGGCATGCTCTCTAGTACTCTTATGGATGTCATGATTGGGAATAATTGTTATTTGGTTTCCCATTGAGACGTTTGGTCGGCGCGAAACCGGAAAACAAAAATCGTTTTTTCCGTGTTCGCAGGCAGAGCACTTCAGGCCGGTTGCAGCTCCTCGACCACTCGACCGCCGGCCAGACGCAGCAGTTGGTCGGCGCTGTCGAAGTAGCGGTCGTCATGGGAGATCACGATGATGGTCTTGCCCATTCGCTTCAGCTCGGGAAGCAGCTCGGTATAGAAGATCCGGCGGAAGGTGGGATCCTGGTCGGCGGCCCATTCGTCGAAGACCAGCACCGGGCGCTTCTCGATCCAGGCATTGACCAGCGCCAGGCGCTTGCGCTGGCCGGTGGAGAGGTCGGTGGTGGTGAAGCTGCCGTCGCTGACGCTGACCTTGTGGGCGATTTCCAGGCGCTTCAGGTAGCGCCCGGCTTCTTCCGGCAACTGTTGCTCGCCGTCGACGAGGTCGTCGAACAGGTAGTAGTCGGCGAACACGGTGGTGAACAGCTGACGATAGTCGTCGCGCGCCTGTGCCGTCACTTCCTCTCCGTTGAGCAGCAGCGAGCCCTCGTGGGGCGTGTACAGCCCGAGCAACAGCTTGATCAGGGTGGTCTTGCCGCAGCCGTTCTCGCCGACGATGAAGAGGATCTCTCCCGGGCGGATCGTCAGGTTGACCGGGCCGAAGCGGAAGGGCGTCGAGCCCGGCACGCCCGGATAGCTGTAGCCGACATCGCGCAACTCGATGCTGCGCACCTCTTGAGCCGGTCTGGAGGCATCGTTCTCGAGCAGCAGGTAGGGTTCGGGATTGGAGAACTGCTCGTTGAGTTCGGCGATCCGGCGCAGGGCGATACGGTTGCGACTGATCAGCGGCAACAGGCTGAGTACGCTTTCCAGCGGCCCCTTCATGAATAGCAGGGTCATGACGAAGCCGCTGAGCACGCTGCGGTCGGAGGTCGGCCACCAGGTCTGGACCGCCAGGGCGGTGCCGATGACCACGAAGAACAGCAGCGAACCGAAGGTGCTGGCAGTGAGGAATATATTCACCGAACGCACCTGCAGGCGGCAGATGCGCTCCACGGTCTCGTCCAGCAGACGCCCGTGCAGGCGCTGCCGGCGCGGGCGGTTGATGCGCAGCTCCTTGGCTCCCTCGGCCATGCCGCGGTAGTGCTTCTGCAGCAGGTCTTCCTCTTCGCGCGCCGCTTCGAAACCGGCCATTCCATAGCCGCGGGCGATGTACTGGGCGATGGTGCCGAGCACCACGGCGCTGGCGGCGACCAGGAACATCGGCAGCGACAGGGTGGCCAGGTAGCCCAGGCAGCCAAGGGTCACGGTCAGGGAGATCACCAGTTGCGGCAGGCCGAAGGCAAGATCGCTGACCGTATCGATGTCGTGGGTGAGCACCGGGATCAGGCGGTGCGTGCGATAGCGTTCGAGTTGTTCGATCGGGGCGGACAACACCCGGCCACCGAGGGTCTTGCGCAGCCGGGCGATGACCTTCTGGCCGACGTAGTTGGTGCCGATGTTGGACAGGATCGAACTGAGCAGGGCCAGCGCGCAGATCGCGCTGAAAGCCAGCATCATGCCGCTGGTCATGCCGCCCTCGGCGTTCAGTACGCGGTTGATCGAGGTGAGCAGCGCGGTGATGGCCAGGCCGCCGACGATACCCAGTCCGATCGACAGGCTGAGCGCTGGCCAGAAGGGTTTGAGAATGCTCAGGAGTTCGCGAGTGGCGCTACGGGGTGTTGCGGACATGGGGTTTCCTCGGCGCGGCCGACTGGACGCAAGGGCAGAGAGGCGAATGGCGGAGTGGCGCACGCTCGCGCCTGCCCTGAAGACGAGGCCGGGGAGGGGAAATTTAGCCTGTGGCGCTGCTTCGCCGAGGCGTCCGGCAAAAGCGCAGGGGACGATAAATTCGGCGGCCGGCCGTTCGTTGCGTTTAAGTGAGAGCGACGCTCGAGCGGGTTCCCCGGGAAGCCCTTGTCGAGTCCAACACTGTGCCGGAGCACGCGCTCAAGTCCGACCCATTCCCTGAGAAAGACGAGATGACGAAAAGGAAATTAGCCTATATCTGGTCCCTGAGAAACGCCGCCGCCGACAAGGCCGGACAACAGGTGGCCTACAAGGGCGAGCTGCGCTACATGAAGTCCCCGCTGGAGTTTCTCGCCGAATCGCTGAACCGGACGGCGCTGGGGGACGCCTACGAATTGGTCGGGGTGATCTACGACGACGACCCGGAACTGCCCCGCGACCAGCGGAAGATCGAGGACTACGGATTCGCCTACCGGCCTGGACAGCAGTGGTTCTACCCGGCGGAACTGGAGGTACAGGGGCGGCGCATGAACGATCTGCTGCTGAACGTGCCTTCCACCTACCGTCGCCACCCGCGCGGGAGCGCGGAGCATGTGGCCGGCAAGCGCGACTTCGAACGACGCCTGTACGAGACGCTGGTCGAGCTGCGCGCCGAGGTCGTCGTCCTCGACGGCCTGCTGGTCATCCTCGATGAGCTGGTGCGGCCCGGGGCGCCATTCGCCCGACGGATCATGAATATCCATCCCGGGGTCACGCGCGCCGACTCGCCCTACCAACGGCGCGGCGCCTGGGCGACCCTGGATGCATTGCATGGTGCGCGGGGTGAGAAGATCGTCGACTGGGCGACGATGGAAAGCGTACCGGTCGAACCCTTGTACCTGACCGGCGCCTCGTTCCACTACGTGGACAACGGCATCGATTCCGGCGAGGTCTTCCACGACGTGCTGAAAACGAAGATATCTCCCGACGACACCATCCTTGAGCTGCGTTGGAACAACTTCAACGACAGTCTGTTCCCGGCCTTGCACGAAGGCCTGGCGCTGCTGGCCGAGAAGGACTGAAAACGCCTGGTCGCGGATGCGCAAAGGCCGGAGCGACCCGCGTCGCTCCGGCCTTTCTTCGTCCGCCTCAGAGTTCGCGGGCCACGCGGAAACCTATCCAGTCGCCACGGGCGTCGGGGTAGGCATTGTTGCGGTTGCCCGAGCGCGAGAAGATCGGCGGCTCGCCCCAGTCGTTGCCGCGGATCTGCACCAGCTCGCACTTGTCCTCCATCCACGCGCTGCCGTCGCTCGGCGCGCCGTTGTAGTGGTCGTGCCAGCAGTCGGCGACCCACTCGTAGACGTTGCCGTGCATGTCGTAGACGCCGAAGGCGTTGGGCGGGAAGCTGCCCACCGGCGAGGTGAAGTTGTAGCCATCGCTGGCGCCGTAGGTGTTGGCGTGCTTGGCGATGCTGTATTCCTTGCCTTCGTCGAACGGGAAGGGGAAGGGGCCGGCGCTGCCGGCGCGGGCGCCGTACTCGCGCTCGGCCTCGCTGAGCATGCGGTAGTGCTTGCCGGTCTTCTTCGACAGCCAGGCGGCGTAGTTCTTCACGTCGTTGTAGTCGACGCACACCGCCGGCTGGCGAGGGCCTTGCTGGTAGCGCGGCTTGCCGGCGATGCATTCGCGGCCGGGGCGGGTATCGCCGTCGGCCAGCTTGACGCCGGTGGCTTTCAGGTAGGCGTCCAGTTCGCCGGCGGTGACCTGGTAGCGGCTGATGGCGAACGGCTTGGCGAAGGTCACGTCGTGCAGCGGGCCCTCGTCGGGCTGGCGGCCGACCTCGTCGTCCGGGGTGCCCATGGTGAAGCTGCCGGCGGGCAGTACGACCATCTCCGGGCAGTCCTTGCAATCCTTGAACACCGTGCCGGGTTTCTTCGCTTCGTCGGCGAAGGCGGGGGCGGTGGCGACGATCAGTGCGGCCAGGGCCAGGGGCGATAATGCGTGCATGGCGGTTCTCGTTGAGTGGCGAAAGGGGTCAGGCGAGTTGCGGGGCGAGGATTTCCAGCACCCGGTCGAGCTCCGCCTCGTCGTTCAGCAGGCTCGGCGCCAGGCGCACCACCGGGCCGACATCGCGATCCACGGCGTCGCTGATTACCCGGTGCGCCATCAGGTGTTTGGCGACCGCCTCGCAATCGCGGCCTTCGACGCGGAAGAAGGTGAAGCCCGAAGACAGCTCGGGGCTGGTCGGCGTGACCAGGCGGACCTTGGGATGCTCGCCCAGGCGCTGCTTGAGGTAGGCGTTGAGCTGGTGGATACGCGCCTGGACCTCGGCCTTGCCCAACTGCAGGTGCAGCTCGAAGGCCGTGCCCAGGGCCAGGCGATGTTCGAAGGCGTGGTAGCCGCCAGGGGTCATCAGGGTGCCGAAGTTGTCGGCGCGGGAGAAGGTCGGGATGCTCGGCACCAGGTGCTCCTGGAGCTGTTCCGAGCGGGCGATGATGACCCCGGTGCCACGCGGGCCGAACAGCCACTTGTGGGTGCCGGCGATGAAGTAGTCGCAGTCGAAGTCGGCGAAGCTGACGTCTTCCACGCCGAAACCATGCACGCCGTCGACCACGTAGATGATCCGGTCCTGTTCGTCGCGCTTCTGGTTGAGTTCGCGCACCAGCTTGCCGATCTCGCGGATCGGCAGCTTCACGCCGCTGCCCGACTGCACCCAGGTCATGCCCAGCACCCGGGTCTGCGGGCGGATCTGAGCGGCGATGCTGGACAGGATCTCGTCGGCGGAAACCCGATGCGGGTCCTTGAACAGCGGGAACTCGCGGACCTGGGTACCCATGCGCTTGTGCCGGTATTCCAGGGTGGTGTAGGTGGAGTAGTGCTCGTGGGAGGAGGTCAGGATCTCCTTGCCCGGCTGCACCAGCAGGCCGCCGTAGATCGCCGCCAGGCCGTCGGTGGTGCTGCCGGTGAGCGCCACCTGGCCAGGTTGCACGGCGAAGTAGCGACCTGCCCAGGCGCGAGCCTCGTCCTCGTATTTCCAGATTTCCTCGCGATGCCAGTCCACCGCTTCGCCCGGGTTGCGGTCGAAGCGGACCCGCAGGCGCTCGATGGCCTCCCGCACCGGCCGAGGGTGGGAGGTGAGGAGGAAGTTGGCGAAGTGCAGATACTGCGGGTCGAGATCGAATTGCTGGCGCAGCGCTTTCCATTTATTGCCGGCGTCGCTCGGTACGCCTTCGGCGCGGAGCGACTGGGCAGCGGAAAGCAGCGGCAGGCCGGCGGCGAGAATGCCGGCCTGCTTGAGAAAGGTACGACGGTCGTTCATCGGGAGGTCCGTTGCGGCGTGGTCAGGGGGTGGCTGTCGGCTTGGCGCGTTTTTGCACTTCGCCCCAGGCGCGCAGGAAGTTGCCTCCCCAGAGCTTGGCGATGTCGGCATCGGAATAACCGCGGGTGATCAGTTCGGCAGTGACGTTGCGGATTTCGCTGACATCCTTCCAGCCGTCCACGCCGCCACCGTCGTTGAAGTCCGAGCTGATGCCCACGTGGTCGATGCCGACCTTCTTCACCGTGTAGTCGATGGCGTCCACCAGTTCCTTGAGGCCGGCCTTGGGCTCCTCCTCCAGGATGCCGTAGAGGGCGCTGGCGTATTCACCGAAGCGTTGTTCCGGCCAGATGGTGATGATCGGATCGCCCGGCATCAGGGCATAGTCCAGGCCTTCCAGGGGCGGCAGGTCGAAGCGCGCGCGCAGGGCGTCGAGCTTGTCCAGGGTCGGTTTGCTCAGCGGACGCAGGTAGGCGGGGAAGCCGACCACCTGGATCACGCCGCCACTGTCCTTGATCAGTTGCATCTCGTGGTCGCTGAGGTTGCGCTTGATGTCCACCAGGGCACGCGGCGCGGAGTGCGAGGCGACGATGGGCGCGCGGCTGAGGGCGGCAACCTGTTCCAGGGCCTTGGTCGACATCTGCGAGACGTCGATGATCACCCCGAGATCGTTGAGCCGTTCGACCGCCTGCTTGCCTAGCGGGGAGAGGCCGCCTAGGGCGTCGGGCGAGTCATTGAAGAAGGGCAGCGGGCGCGAGGAGTCGGCCCAGTCGTTGTTGCCGACGTAGCTGAAGCCGAACATGCGCACGCCGCGGGCGGCCCATTTGTCCAGTTGGGACAGGTCGTCGCCCAGCGGGTAGGCGTTGAGCATGCTCATGACGATGGCGAACTTGCCTTCCATGGCCAGGCGGCGGAAGTCCTCGGGGGAGTAGGCGATGCCGACCTGGTTGGGAAAGTCGCGGACCATGCCGGTGAGAATCTTGTAACGAATTTCCTGCTGGTGGCGGGCTTCGTCGACGAAACCGGGGGTCGGCTTGTGCGGCGCGTTCGGGCCGTTCCACATCTCCGGCCAGCCGAAGATCGCCAGGGCAGCGCCGGACAGGCGTCCGCGGCCGGCCTTGACCAGATCCAACTGGCCCGGTCCGTCCTTGTCCACCTCGTTGCCGGTGGTGCCGAAGTCCAGCGGCACAGTGATCCGGCTGTCGAAGGAGAGGATGCGCTCGTGCAACTCCTCTGCGTGTTGCATGACCTTGCGCGGGTAGCCGGCGCTGCCCAGCCACTGGGTCCAGGCCAGCCAGCCGCCGGCGGCCAGCAGGACGATGAACAGTGGCAGGCCGAGGTAAAGCGCCGTTCTTTTGCGAGTTCTAGTCATTGCCGTCCCAGTCAGGTTCGAAATCGGTGGACGCCGGTCGTTCCGCATTGCAGAGCGGGGCACCTGTCAGGGTGGGACGAGGGCAGGGACGGAAAATTTAGCGGGCCGACGAATTCGCCGGGTGCCGCCAGCGACGCCGGCTCCGGTAAATTTGCCGATGGACGGAACGTTCTAGCTGGATAAAGCGAGCTTCATGGCTGAACAGGTAGGACGATGACGGTTTCTCGACGCGGATTCATGGCGGGTTTGGCGCTCACCGGAGCGGCTGCCCTGCCGGTGGCTTACTACACACATCGTCATCTGGCCCGCCTGCGCGAAGACGAGGAGCACCCGGCCACGCCCGGCGAAGCGACGCTGGACCTGGCCGCCACCGAGGCCATGCGCCTGGGCGACCGCCTGCGCGGTATCTGGGACCTGCGCCTGCTCGGCGCCGACGCCGGCCTGCCGGGGTTACCGCTGGAGGGGTTGGAGCTGGTGCTCGACGTGGCGCCCAGGGGGCTGGGCCTGATCGGATACCTGGATACTCCGGAGCGCCTGAGAGGGCCGCAGGAACCGCGCTTCCGCCTGCTTGGCGACCTGGTCGGTGCGCGCTCCGCGCGCATCCGCTGGCGCCTGGTGGACGGCAACACCGCCTCGATGACCCCGAGCTACGATTGCTCGGCGGTCTTCGACGAGGTCTGGGACAATCTGGCCAATGCCGGCGATGGCACCCTCAGCGGTCGCATCGAGCGCCTCGTGCGCTCGCCACTGCAAGCGCAGGAGGATTTCCGCTTCGTGGCGGTCAAGCGCCCGTTTCCGCTGGCTCGCGAGCGCATCGGCCTCAACGAACGCTTGCTCGCCTGGCTGATCTCGCCGCAGCATCGCCTCTTCCACCAGCTCTGGCATGCCTCGCGGGACAAGTGGCATCGACTTTCCGAGAAGCAGCGCAACGCCCTGCGCGGCGTCGGCTGGCAGCCTGGCCCACTGGACCGCGAGCGTGACGCCCGTGGTCGTCACAAGGACCGCAATGCTTCCGGTATCGACTTCTTCTTCATGCACCGGCACATGCTGCATACCGCGCGCTCGATGCAGGACCTGCCGTCCTGGCGGCGCCTGCCGCTGCCGGGCGTACCGCTGGCCCACGACCGGGTCGGCTTCCTGCGCTACTTCGACAACCCTGACGGCTGTTCCGTCCCGCCGGCCTGGGTCGCGGTGGACGACGACGAATACACCGAGTGGCTGCGTGGGCTGAAAAGCGCCGAGGGCTATCACGCCAATTTCCTGGTCTGGGAGTCGCAATACCAGGACCCGGAATACCTGGCGAAACTGACGCTCGGTCAGTTCGGCTCGGAGATGGAGCTGGGCATGCACGACTGGCTGCATATGCGCTGGGCTTCGGTGACTCGCGATCCTTCCAACGGCGCGCCGGTGATGAGCGACCGGGTACCATCGGATTTTTCCCCGCGCTGGTTCCGCCCGGAGAACGACTTCCTCGGCGACCCGTTTTCCTCCCATGTGAATCCGGTGTTCTGGTCGTTCCACGGCTGGATCGACGACCGCATCGAGGACTGGTATCGCGCCCACGAGCGTTTCCATCCTGGCGAAGTGCAGCGTCGCGAAGTGGAGGGCATCCAATGGTTCGCGCCTGGTCGATGGGTCGAGGTCGGCGATCCCTGGCTGGGCCCGGCGACCCATGGATGCGGGCTTTCGGATGTCCAGGCGAGCAGCAACTCGGTGGAGCTGGACGTGGAAACCATGAAGCTGGCTTTGCGCATCATCTTCAGCGAAGAAGACCAGTTGAGCGGCTGGCTCAAGCGTGCGCCGCGGCGGCCCTGGTACGCGCGCAACCTGAAGCTGGCGCGCGACCAGCTCAGGCGCTGAACGGCGAAAGAGCGAGTAAGGATGGAGGAGGCCCGCGCAACGCGGGCCTCAGTCTTTCCGCGCGAGACCCTGGCGGTCGCTCTGCCAGCCGCCGCCGAGGGCCTTGTACAGGCCGACCGAGGCCTGCAGGCGGGCCAGTCGCAGTTGCACGGCGGCATCCTGCGCCGCGTACAGCGTGCGTTGCGTTTCGAGGACCGTCAGCAGGGTTTCCGCGCCGGCCTGGTAGCGGCTGTCGGAGAGATCGAAGGCGCGCTGCGCCTGCTCCAGCTCCTGCTGCTGCCAGTGCAGCTGGCGGTCGAGGCCGTCGATGCTGTTCAGCGAGCGTTCGGTGTCGGCAAAGGCGGTGAGGATCGCCTTGCGGTAGGTTTCCAGCAGTTCTTCCTGGCGCGCCAGGCTGCGGTCGCGCTCGGCGCGCAGGCGGCCGTGGTTGAAGATCGGGGCGAGCAGGTTGGCGCCCAGGTTGTAATAGGGGTTGCGGAAAGTGTCGGCGGCGCGGTTGGCGCCGGACGACAGCGAGGCGCTCAGGGTCAGCTTGGGGAACAGCGCCGCGCGCGCCACCTGCACGTCGGCCTGGGCCGCGGCCAGTTGCGCTTCGGCGTTGGCGATATCGGGACGGCGGCCGAGCAGTTCGCTCGGCAGGCCCGCTCCGGTCTCCGGCCAGCGCAGGCTGTCGAAAGGCCGCTCGGCCACCTGTAGCGCCTGCACCGGCTCGCCGATCAGGGTGGCCAGGGTAATCAGCGCCTCATGGGCCTGCTGCTCGAGCAGCGGCAGCTGCTTGCGCTGGCTGGCGACCAGGCTGCTCTGCTGGGCGACCTCCAGGGCGGTGGCCGAGCCCGCGGCATGGCGGGTCTCCACCAGGCGCAGGACGTGCTCGGCGTTGTCCAGGTTGAGCCTGGCGATGCGCTGCTGTTCGCGCAGCGCCAATACCTGCAGGTAGCTGTTGGCGACGCCGGAGAGCAGGGTCAGCTCTACCGTTGCGCGGTCGTACTCGCTGGCCTTGAGGCTTTCCAGGGCACTGCGGTAGGCAGCCCGGCGACCGCCCCAGAAGTCCACTTCGTAGCTGGCGCTGAGGCCGGCGGAGAAGGAGTCGACGGCATCGTTGTCGGAGGTCGCGTCGGTACCGCTGTAGCCCGAGTCGCGCAGGAGTTTCTGCCGGCTGGCGCCGAGCGTCGCATTCAGCTCCGGCAGCAACGGCGCGCCGGCGATCACCGCCGAGGCCTGGGCCTGGCGTACGCGGGCCACCGCCGCGCCGAGGTCCTGGCTGTTCAGCAGGGCGCGTTGCAGCAGGCTGTCCAGTTCCGGCGCGCCGAAGGCCTTCCACCACTGGCGGATGTCGCTGGCATCGCTGCGCCCGGCCGCCAGGTAGCGCCACTGGCTGGGCGCGGCCAGGCCGCTGTCGAGGGGCGCCGGCGTACTGCCGCAGGCGCCGAGCAGCAGGCAGGCGGAAATCAGGGAAAGATTCTTCATGGACATATCCGTCATTGGCTGGCCAGGGCGGCCACCGGGTCCAGCTGGGCGGCCTTGCGCGCCGGCATGAAGCCGAACACCAGGCCGGTGACCAGCGCGCAACTGAAAGCGCCGACGATGGCCGACAGGGAAAAGGCCACCGCGACCTGGCCGAGCAGCAGCACGCCGCCGATGCACAGGGCCAGGGCGATCCCGGCCAGGCCGCCGACCACCGAGAGCATCGCCGCCTCGGTGAGGAACTGGCGGAGGATATCGCCCTGGCGGGCGCCGGTGGCCATGCGGATGCCGATCTCGCGGGTGCGTTCGCGCACGGTCATGAGCATGATGTTCATCACGCCGATCCCGCCTACCAGCAGGGAGATCGCGGCGATCGAGCCGAGCATCAGCGACAGGGTGTTCTGGGTCTTCGCCTCGGCCTGGATCATCGCCGCGTTGTTGGTCAGCTCGTAGTCGCGCTGGCCGCGGTGCAGGCGCAGCATCAACTGGTCGATGGCGCGTTCGGCCTGGTGCACGCGCTGGGCGTCGGCGGCGGCGATGATCACGTACTCGGGGTTGCGCGTGCCGAACAGGCGGATGCTGGCAGCGGAGTAGGGGATGGCGATGCGGTTGTCGGCATCCTTGTCGCCGGAGCTGGAGCCTTTCTCGGCGAGCACGCCGATGACCTGGAACGGCACGTTCTCGATGAGGATGTAGCGGCCGATCGGGTTGGCGCTGCCGAACAGCTTCTTGCGCACCTTGTAGCCGATCACCGCGACCGTGGTGGCGGCGTCTTCGTCGCGCTCGGTGAAGTAGCTGCCCTCGGCCACCGGCCAGTTGAGGATTTCCGGGAAGTCGGTGTTGTTGCCGCCGACGTAGGCGTGGTAGTCGATGTTGCCGTAGCGTACCACCAGCTCGCCGCCGTTCACCGGCATGACCTTCTTCACCTGGGGCAGGGTGGCGATGGCGGCGACGTCGTCGCTGCTGACGATGCCCATCGGCGCGCGCGGGTTCGGCGAGTAGCCGCTGAGATAGATGATGTTCGAGCCGAACGCGCCCATCTGCGCCATCACCTGGCGCTTGCTGCCCTCGCCGACGGCGAGCATGACCACCACCGAGGCGACGCCGATGATGATCCCGAGCAGGGTCAGCGCGGTGCGGAACCGATTGATCCACATCACCCGCCAGGCGGCGCGCACCGCCTCCAGCAGTTCGGCGCGCCAGGCCCCCGAGGGTTCGCTGCTGCCCTCGGCGAGGCGCTGGCTGAGATCGTCGGCCTGCAGGTGGCGCTCGACGCCGGCGCTCGGTTGCGCCGGGCGCTCGTCGTTGGCGCTGTCGCTGACGATCTCGCCGTCGCGCACCTCGATGATGCGCTTGGCGCGGGCGGCGACGTCGCGGTCGTGGGTGATCAGGATCACCACGTGGCCCTGGCTGGCCAGCTCGTCGAGCAGCGCCATGACTTCCGCGCCGCTGTGGCTGTCGAGGGCGCCGGTGGGTTCGTCGGCGAGAATGATATGGCCGCCGTTCATCAGCGCGCGGGCGATCGATACCCGCTGCTGCTGGCCGCCGGACAACTGGTGCGGACGGTTGGCAGTGCGCTCTGCCAGGCCCAGGCGCTCGAGCAGGGCCCGCGCGCGGGTGTGCCGCTCGCTCGCCGGGGTGCCGGCGTAGATC
Organism: Pseudomonas sp. 20-5; assembly: GCF_056782835.1. NCBI lineage: Bacteria > Pseudomonadati > Pseudomonadota > Gammaproteobacteria > Pseudomonadales > Pseudomonadaceae > Pseudomonas > Pseudomonas sp. 20-5. Next base: position 2,909,916 of record NZ_CM165584.1, read on the forward strand.
GCCGGCATCTCGACGTTTTCCTGGGCCGAGGCGGAGGGGATCAGGTGATAGCCCTGGAACACGAAGCCGAATGCCTCGCGGCGCAGCCAGGCCTGCTCGTCGCTGTCCAGTTCGGCGACGTCGTGGCCGGCGAAGTGGTAGCTGCCGGAGCTGGGCCGGTCGAGGCAGCCGAGGATGTTCATCAGGGTCGACTTGCCGGAGCCGGAGGCGCCGACGATGGCGACGAACTCGCCGGCGTGGATCGACAGCGATACGCCCTTGAGTACCTCGACTTCCGGAGTGCCATTGCCGCCGTAGCGCTTGCGGATGTCGCGCAGTTCGATCAGGGGGACGGGTTGCGTGGCGTTTTCCATCAGCTGTCGCTGCCGTCGGGAGCGGCCATCAACAGGCGGTCGCCTTCCTCCAGGCCGGCAAGCACCTGTACCCGCAGGCGGTCGCTGATGCCGGTCCTGATCTGGCGGCTCTGCGGCTTGCCATTGCTGCCGACCACCCAGGCGACCTGGCCGCCCTTGCCGTCGTCGTGGATGGCGGCGACCGGCGCGGTGAGGATGTTTTCCGCGGTGGCGGCGACGAAGAACACCTGGGCGGTCATTTCCGCCATCAGTTGGTGGTCGCCGTTGTCCACGTCGACCAGCACGGTATACAGCACCACCCGGCCGCTGCCGCTCTGCCCGCCGCTGCCGCTGGTGGGGCTGCCGCCGCCCTGGTTGCTCTGGTCCAGCGGCTTGGGCGGCACCGGGAGGATCTGCCGGACCTTGCCGGTCCAGCGCCGGCCTTCGCCGCTGAGGGTCGTGAAGTAGGCCGGCATGCCGGGCTTGACCCGGCCGATGTCGGCTTCTGAAACCTGGGCCCAGACGGTCATCGGCGACAATTTGGCGATCCGCAGGATCAACGGGGTCTGCTGCTGGGCATTGAGGGTCTGGCCTTCGCGCGCATCGACCGCCACCACCGTGCCGGACATCGGCGCGTAGATGCGGGTATAGCCGAGTTCGGCTTCGTCGCTGCGCAACGAGGCCTGGGCCTGGCGGATCTGCGCCTGGTACATCTCGATCCGTGCCTGGGTGGCGAGCATCTGCGCCTGGGCGCTCTGCACGTCCTCGGTACGCGTCGCGCCGCCGGCGGCCAGCCGCTGCTGGCGCTGGTACTGCTGGCGGGCGAGGGTGTACTGGGCACGTTGCTCGGCCAGCTGGGCCTTGAGCATCTCGATCGAATAGCGGCCGGCATCGACCTTGGCCTGCTGGGTGGAGGGGTCGATCTCGACCAGCAACTGGCCTTCCGTCACATCGTCCCCGGCCTCGACGTGCAACTTGCGGATCTGCCCGGAGGCCTGGGCGCCGACGTCGACGTAGCGCCGCGGTTGCAGGGTGCCGAGCGCCGAGACGCTGCTCTCGATGCTGCCGCGGCTGACGCTCACGGTATCGAAGCTGTTGCTGCGGAACGGATAGGCCTGCCAGGCGGCCAGGGCGATCAGGGGGCTGAGGCAGACTGCGACGAGCAGTGCGCGACGAGTACTACGGGTTCGTCTCATTCGGGAATCCGGCCGGTGCGTGGAGAGACCGCCGCCGCTGGATCGGCAGGCTGGGCACTGCCAGATATACGAGGCCAGGGCGGCTAAATTTAACCTGGGTTCAGAGCTGGGCGTAACGGCTGCTGATGCGGATGCTGCCGTCGTCGCGGTGCTCGAGATCCACCGGCAGGACCTTCGGCAGGGCCTCCACCAGGTTGCGTATCTCACGGGTGCTGTAGATGCCGCCGATGCGCAGTTCGGCGCTGGTCTTGTCGGTGAGGACCAGCGGATGCTCCAGGTAGCGGTTGATCAGCGGTAGGGCCTGAGCCAGCGGCAGGTCGTCGAGAATCAGGCGGCCTTCGCGCCAGGCCAGTGCCTGACGGGTATCGACCGCCTCGACCAGCGGTTGCAGCAGCCCGGGGTAGTAGCTGGCCTGCATGCCCGGGGTCAGGCTGCTGTCGTTGCCCGAGCCTTCGCTGCGGACCTTCACCGAGCCTTCGGTCACGGTGACGACGACGTTGTCTTGGTACTTCCAGACGTTGAAGCGGGTCCCGGTGACGGTGATCGAACCCTTGCCGGCCCTGACCACGAAGGGGTGGGCCGTATCGTGGGTGACATGGAAATAGGCCTCGCCGTTGTCCAGTACGACGCGGCGGATGTCCCTGAAGTTGGCGAAGCTGAGGTGGGTCTTGAGATCCAGTTCTACCTCGCTGCCGTCGGGGAGGGTGACGTGGCGGATATTGTCCTGCGCCGTGTAGCGTTGATAGCTGGAGGGAATCCAGCCCTGCAACCAGCCCAGGTAGGCCGAGGCGGGGAGCAGGAACAGAGCGAGCGCGGCAGCTCGCGCCTGGTTTCTCCAGTGGCGCCTGCGGGTAGTACGCGGGCGCGGCCAGGCCGGGGCGGCCGCCGGGGTGTCGGAGCGGCGGGGCAGCAATTCGCTGAGTTGCCAGATTTCTTCCATTGCTGCGTATTCGTCGGCGTGCCTCGGATCGCTCGCCAGCCAGCGACGGAACTCGGCACGCTCTTCCTCGCTACAGTCCTCGGCATGCAGGCGCATGCACCAGTGTGCGGCGTCCTGGACCAAGGTGTCGCTGTCGGCGGGGAGGGGTGTCTTCATCGAGGGTTCCGTTTGCGCCCTGTCGTCTCTGTTCGATGGCAAGGCTTTAAAGCTGGATGAGAATTATTATAAATTTAATGATTTCAGGCTGCCAACATCGCCTGTGGGGTTTCCCATTCTGTCAAGGATAGCGCTCACGCGGTAGCGAGCAGGAGTTGTCTTGGAAAACCATTATCGGGAGCTGTTGCGCTTTCTCAGCGCCAGGCTCGGAGACCGACAGGCGGCGGCCGACGTTGCTCACGACGCGTATTTGCGCGTGCTGGAACGCTCCAGTCAAGCGCGAATCGAGCATCCGCGGGCGTTCCTGTACCGGACGGCGCTCAATCTCGCGGTCGACGAGCATCGCCGCAGCCGGGTGCGCAAGGCCGAGCCCTTGCACGTCCTCGACGAGGAGGAGGGTATGTCCGAGCCTTCCCCCCAGGTACTCGAGGACCAGCGCCAGCGCCTCGACCTCTTGACCCTGGCGCTGAACGAACTGCCGCCGCTGTGCCGCGAGTCCTTCCTCCTGCGCAAGCTGGAAGGTCTTTCCCACAACGAGATAGCGGCGCACCTGAATATCTCCCGCAGTCTCGTGGAAAAGCACATCGTCAATGCGATGAGGCACTGCCGCCTGCGCATGCAAGCCTGGGAGTCCAGTTGATCCAGCGCGGTTAAATTTCGTTTCCCGGTCCTCGTTCCTAGTCAACAGACGCCCTTACGGGCCGCTCTTGACCTATCGCTCCCCGGTTTCGGGAGCCTATCCAGAGGACACTGGAAATGACCCAGGCTACAGCAACCGCCGTCGTTCACGACCTTATCGGTATCGGCTTCGGCCCCTCGAACATCGCCCTGGCGATCGCCCTTGAGGAACGCGCGAGGACCCAGGGGGAACTGCAAGTCCTGTTCCTCGACAAACAGGCCGACTATCGCTGGCACGGCAATACCCTGGTCAGCCAGAGCGAGTTGCAGATTTCCTTCCTCAAGGACCTGGTATCCCTGCGCAATCCAACCAGTCCCTATTCCTTCGTCAACTACCTGCACAAACATGGGCGCCTGGTGGACTTCATCAACCTGGGCACCTTCTACCCCTGCCGCATGGAGTTCAACGACTATCTGCGCTGGGTCGCCGGCCACTTCGCCGAGCAGAGCCGTTACGGCGAGGAAGTGCTGTCGGTCGAGCCGATGCTGGTCGAGCGCAAGGTCGAGGCGCTGCGGGTGACTTCGCGCAACGCCGAAGGCGAGGAGCTTGTGCGGACCACTCGCTCGGTGGTGGTCAGCGCCGGCGGTACGCCGCGAATTCCCCTGGCGTTCCGCCACCTGAAGGACGATGGCAGGGTCTTCCACCATTCGCAGTATCTGGAACGCATGCTCAAGCAGCCCTGTGTCAACGGCCAGCCGATGAAAGTCGCGATCATCGGCGGCGGACAGAGTGCCGCCGAAGCCTTCATCGATCTCAACGACAGCTATCCATCGGTACAGGTCGACCTGATCCTGCGCGGTTCGGCGCTGAAGCCGGCGGACGACAGTCCGTTCGTCAACGAAGTATTCGCGCCCGAGTTCACCGACCTGATCTACAACCAGGAAGGCGCGGAGCGTGAGCGCCTGGTGCGCGAGTACCACAACACCAACTATTCAGTGGTGGATATCGACCTGATCGAGCGTATTTACGGCATCTTCTATCGCCAGAAGGTTTCCGGAGTCCCGCGCCACGCCTTCCGTAGCCTGCGCTCGGTTGAGAAGGCCACGGCAGGCGCCGAGGGTATCGAGCTGGCGCTGCGTAATACCGCCAATGGCGAACTGAGCGTGCAGCGCTACGACCTGGTAATCCTCGCCACCGGTTATGAGCGGCAGTTGCATCGTCAACTGCTGGAGCCGATGGCCGACTACCTCGGGGACTTCGAGGTCGACCGCAACTATCGTCTGATCACCGACCAGCGTTGCCAGGCGTCGATCTACATGCAGGGCTTCTGCCAGGCCAGCCATGGCCTCAGCGACACCCTGCTGTCGGTGCTGCCGGTACGTGCCGAGGAAATCTCCGGCTCCCTGTACCAGCACCTGAAGCCCGGCGCTCCGGCCCGCGCCCTGCACGAGCACGCCCTGGCCAGCTGATCGGCGCTACGCCGCCACGCCCTGTGTTGCCCGTTTCCCCGCCAGGGGATGCCCGGCACGCAGGGCGTTTTCGTTGCATGTCCCGGCCGTTCCGGCCACCACTTTGCAGAGAAACGACATCGATGGGGATGCGTACCGTACTGACCGGCCTGGCCGGCATGCTGTTGGGTTCGATGATGCCGGTCCAGGCCGATATGCCGCGGCCGACCGGGCTGGCCGCGGACATCCGCTGGACCGCCTATGGCGTGCCGCACATCCGGGCCAAGGATGAGCGCGGCCTGGGCTATGGCATCGGCTACGCCTACGCGCGCGACAACGCCTGCCTGCTGGCCGAGGAGATCGTCACCGCGCGCGGCGAGCGGGCGCGCTATTTCGGCAGCGAGGGCAAGTCGTCGGCCGAGCTGGACAACCTGCCGTCCGACATCTTCTACGCCTGGCTCAACCAACCCGAGGCGCTGCAAGCCTTCTGGCAGGCGCAGACGCCCGCGGTACGCCAGTTGCTCGAAGGCTACGCCGCCGGTTTCAACCGCTTCCTCCGCGAGGCCGACGGCAAGACCACCAGTTGCCTTGGCCAGCCCTGGCTGCGGGCCATCGCGACCGATGACCTGCTGCGCCTGACCCGGCGCCTGCTGGTCGAAGGCGGGGTCGGCCAATTCGCCGACGCGCTGGTGGCCGCCGCGCCGCCCGGCACGGAGAAGGTCGCCCTGAGCGGCGAGCAGGCGTTCCAGGTCGCCGAGCAGCGGCGCCAGCGCTTCCGCCTGGAGCGCGGCAGCAACGCCATTGCCGTTGGCAGCGAACGTTCGGCGGACGGCAAGGGCATGCTCCTGGCCAACCCGCACTTCCCCTGGAACGGCGCGATGCGTTTCTACCAGATGCACCTGACCATTCCCGGCCGGCTCGACGTGATGGGGGCCTCGCTGCCCGGTCTGCCGGTGGTCAACATCGGCTTCAGCCGCCACCTGGCCTGGACCCACACGGTGGATACCTCCAGCCACTTCACCCTGTATCGCCTGGCGCTGGACCCGAAGGACCCGCGGCGCTACCTGGTCGACGGTCGTTCGCTGCCGCTGGAGGAGAAGTCCGTCGCGATTGAGGTGCGCGGCGCCGACGGCAAGCTGTCGCGCGTCGAGCACAAGGTCTACCAGTCGATCTACGGCCCGCTGGTGGTCTGGCCCGGCAAGCTGGACTGGAACCGCAGCGAGGCCTATGCGCTGCGTGACGCCAACCTGGAGAACACCCGGGTACTGCAACAGTGGTACTCGATCAACCAGGCCAGCGACGTCGCCGACCTGCGCCGGCGCGTCGAGGCGCTACAGGGCATCCCCTGGGTCAACACCCTGGCCGCGGACGAGCAGGGCAACGCCCTGTACATGAACCAGTCGGTGGTGCCCTACCTGAAGCCGGAACTGATTCCCGCCTGCGCCATTCCGCAACTGGTCGCCGAAGGCCTGCCGGCCCTCCAGGGGCAGGACAGCCGCTGTGCCTGGAGTCGCGACCCGGCCGCGGCCCAGGCTGGCATCACCCCGGCGGCGCAACTGCCGGTGCTGTTGCGCAGGGACTTCGTGCAGAACTCCAACGACAGCGCCTGGCTGACCAACCCGGCGAGCCCGCTGCAGGGCTTCTCGCCCCTGGTCAGCCAGGAGAAACCCATCGGTCCGCGGGCGCGCTACGCCCTGAGCCGGCTACAGGGCAAGCAGCCGCTGGAGGCGAAGACGCTCGAGGAAATGGTCACCGCCAACCATGTCTTCAGCGCCGACCAGGTGCTGCCGGACCTGCTCCGCCTGTGCCGCGACAACCAGGGCGAGAAGTCCCTTGCCCGCGCCTGCGCGGCCCTGGCGCAGTGGGACCGTGGCGCCAACCTCGACAGCGGCAGCGGCTTCGTCTACTTCCAGCGCTTCATGCAACGCTTCGCCGAACTCGACGGCGCGTGGAAGGAACCGTTCGATGCGCAACGTCCCCTGGATACGCCGCAAGGCATCGCCCTCGACCGGCCGCAGGTGGCGACCCAGGTGCGCCAGGCGCTGGCGGACGCGGCGGCGGAGGTGGAGAAGAGCGGGATTCCCGACGGCGCGCGCTGGGGCGACCTGCAAGTGAGCACCCGTGGCCAGGAACGCATTGCGATTCCCGGCGGCGATGGCCATTTCGGGGTCTACAACGCGATCCAGAGCGTCCGCAAGGGCGACCACCTGGAGGTGGTCGGCGGCACCAGCTACATCCAGCTGGTGACCTTCCCCGAGGAAGGGCCCAAGGCTCGCGGGTTGCTGGCTTTCTCCCAGTCCAGCGATCCGCGCTCGCCGCACTACCGCGACCAGACCGAGCTGTTTTCCCGCCAGCAATGGCAGACCTTGCCGTTCAGCGACAGGCAGATCGACGCCGACCCGCAACTGCAACGGCTAAGCATTCGCGAATGATAAGCAATGCCTATCAGATCTGATGGGAAAAAAACTGACGGTTTTTCCGCGCTCGTTCGTCTTTAACCATAGAGGCGGCCCACAGCCGCCCGGTTCCAGGGAACACGTGCAGGCAGCGAGCAGGGATGCTCGGCTTCGGCGGGGACCCGCTACCCACTCGTCCACGAAAGGAGCGTCACGATGACCCATTCGCCCGTCAAACAGATGTTGAAGGAGGCCGGCCTGAAGATGAGCCTGGCCCGGCTGAAAGTGATCGATGCGCTCTGGGAAGCCTCGGGGGAGCAGGGCCGGGTGCCGATCCGCACCCTGCACCGGCGTCTCTCCGAAACCGGTACGCCGCTGTCCCTGGTGAGCATCCGCCAGGTCCTCGGGCGCCTGGTGGAAAGCGGCCTGGTGACCCTCGACGAACAGGATGTCTACAGCCCCGGCAAGGCTTCCTGGGGCGGTGCCGCCGGTTCCGCGGCGCCCGAGCGCCGCGCCGCGGCCAACGAGCAGCGGCTCTGACGCGGTATCCCTGATCTCGGGCAGCGGGTAAAGTCTGCCCCATGCTCAATCCCGACGATTTCCGTTTTCCTTCCATCGAAGCGTTGCAGGCGTTCGAAGCGGCTGCCCGGCTGGGTACCTTCGAGCGCGCCGCCGAACTCCTGTCGATCACCGGCAGCGCCGCCAGCAAGCGGGTTTCCGGTCTCGAGGGGATGCTCGGGGTGAGCCTGTTGCAGCGCGACGGCCGCTCGCTGGCGCTGACCTCCCACGGCCGCGAGTACCTCGAACAGATCGCGCCGATCCTCGCCCAGCTCGCGGCGGTTCCGCTGCATCGTCGCCAGGTCCAGCGCCAGCAGCGGCTGACCCTGCGCACGCCGCCGACCTTCGCCCGGCAGATCCTGATTCCGCGCCTGGCGTCCTTCGCCGAGGCCTGTCCGGAAATCGAGCTGGAGATTCTCCTGTCGAGTCCTTCGGACGGCCAGGACCTGCCGCTGGCCGACGTCGAGGTGCGCGGCGACAGCCATGGCGTGGCGGCCGGCGAGCGGCTGCTGGAGGAGCGCGTGCTACCGATGGCCGCGCCGGGGCTGCTGCTCGGCCTGCCGCGGCCCTGGACGCCAGCCATGCTCGCCGGCCTGCCGTTGCTGCGCTCGCCGCTGGAGCCCTGGCAGCCGTGGTTCCGCGTGGCCGGGCTGGACTGGCCGGAGCCCTGCGCCGGGCCGCGCCTGCTCGATTTGGGCATGACCCTGGAAGCCGCCGCCAACGGCCAGGGCGTGGCCCTCGCGCGACCCTCGCTGGCGCGCGCCTGGCTTGCCGAGGGGCGGCTGGTGGTGCTGTTCCCGCTGCGTTCGGCGCCCACCCACCATTACCACCTGCGCAGCCACCAGGCCTCGCCGGCCAGCCAGCGTTTCGCCGCCTGGCTGGCGGCGATCTGCCGCGAGGCGGTGGTCCAGGGCAGGGAATTCCTTCCGGCGGCGGACGACTGAAACGGCGGAATTTCCTTCCGCCGATGCCGACAATTATTCCGCCTGCGGCGGTACGTCGCGCTCTACCATCCAGCCACCCCCGAAGGAGTGGACTGCATGAGCGTCATCACCGATATCGAAGACCTGCGCCGCCTGGCGCGCAAGCGCGTGCCGCGGATGTTCTACGACTACGCCGACTCCGGTTCCTGGAGCGAAGGCACCTACCGCGCCAACCAGGACGACTTCGCCGCGATCAAGCTGCGCCAGCGGGTCGCGCGGAATATCGAGAACCGCTCGCTGCGCACCCGCATGCTCGGCCAGGAGATGGCCATGCCGGTGGCCATCGCGCCCACCGGGCTGGCCGGCATGCAGCATGCCGACGGCGAGATCCTCGCCGCCCGCGCCGCCGCCGAGTTCGGCGTGCGCTACACCCTCTCGACCATGAGCATCTGTTCCCTGGAGGACATCGCCACGGAAGTCGGCCAGCCGTTCTGGTTCCAGCTCTACGTGATGCGCGACCGCGATTTCATCGAACGCCTGATCGACCGTGCCAAGGCCGCCGGCTGCGACGCGCTGGTGCTGACCCTCGACCTGCAGATCATCGGCCAGCGCCACAAGGACCTGAAGAACGGTCTCTCGGCGCCGCCGCGGCCGACCCTGGCCAACCTGCTGAACATCGCCACCAAGCCGCGCTGGGCGCTGGGCATGCTCGGCACCCGGCGTCGCGGTTTCGGCAACATCGTCGGGCACGTCAAGGGCGTCGACGACATGGGCTCACTGTCCGAGTGGACCGCCCGCCAGTTCGACCCGCGGCTGAACTGGGGCGACGTCGAATGGATCAAGCGGCGCTGGGGCGGCAAGCTGGTACTCAAGGGCATTCTCGATGCCGAGGATGCGCGGTTGGCCGCCGACTCCGGCGCCGATGCGCTGGTCGTCAGCAACCATGGCGGACGCCAACTGGACGGCGCGCCCTCGACCATCAGCGCGCTGCCGGCGATCGTCGAGGCGGTGGGCGAGCGCATCGAGGTCTGGCTCGACAGCGGCATCCGTTCCGGGCAGGACGTGCTCAAGGCCATCGCCCTCGGTGCGCGCGGGACCATGATCGGCCGTCCCTATCTCTACGGGCTGGGCGCGCTGGGGCAGGCCGGAGTGACGCGGGCGCTGGAGATCATAGCCCGCGAGCTGGACCTGACCATGGCCTTCTGCGGCCATACCGACATCCGCGAGGTCGGCCGGGACATCCTGTTGCCGGGAAGCTATCCGCGATAGCTGCGAACGGCGAATGGAAGGGAAGAGCGCAAGCCGCGCGGCTCGACGGCCGCGCGGCAAACAGGATCAGGCGGCGGAACTCCAGCGCAGGACGATGCTGCCGTCGCGCTGCGGGTCGAGCAGCCACTGGTTGGAACGGTCGAAGCTTTCCAGCAGGTGGGCCCAGTCGCCCTCGTCTTCGCCGGGCAATCGGGAAATGCAGGCCTGGCAGGCCTGTTGCGCGGCCGGGGCGTGGATGATGCGCTGGATGCGGGTGTTCAGCAGGTCATAGGCCGTGGGCAGGGCGGGGATCGATGCAGTGTGGTTCATGGGTGCCTCCGCTTGCTTTCTCGGTTATGGGTGGGTGGATAAAGGAACCCTCGGTTCCGGCGAGATACCTTTGTAGCGGAACTCGTGTGAAGAAAGTATTGCAACGTTGTCGCAGGGGCACGCCGCAGGGATGTACGGCTCTTGGCAACGGCTCTGGCGGTAGGCGACACTGCGTCGCGAGGAAAATCGTTGCGCATTGTTTCAATGCGCGGAAAGGCGTTTTTCCAGGGATGGGCTTTGACCGGCACCCAGTGCAAGGCAAGGTGACCGGTACTTCTCGACGGATACGACTGCATGGCGTTAGAACCTTCCGATGTTTTGCTCGAATCGGTGTTTTGTCAGCTGGATGCCGACACCCCGCGTTCCCTCCATGATCTCAAGGGCGACCCCAGGGCCAACCTGCTGGCGATCCGCCTGCTGTTCCGCCAGGGCCGCATCACCGGCGTGCTGCTGGACGACCCCAGCGGTGCCGAGGACCAGCATGGGCCGTTGATCTACCACGCCGAGCGCCTGCGCGTGCGGCGCGGCTAACGCCGTTTCCCCTGGCCGAGCCGCTCGCTTTCCGGCGAGCGGCGAGGAGCGGGCCACCGGGAAGGCTGCCTCGCCCGGGCGATTCCCGCCCGGCTTGGGTATCGTTGAATTCCATTCAACGATACGTTCAGTTCTGCCAGGTTATGCGCCGCAGTCCTCTCGCCAATAATCTCCCTTCAGTCCGATGAGAGACTCGCCGCGCCCATGGGGGCGGCGCAGTCGCCGTGCGACTCCATAACCAGAAACCAGAAAAGGCGTGCACCGATGATTACCCTGAACCTCAATGGCAAGGATCATCAGCTCGATGTCACCGAGGATATGCCCTTGCTCTGGGCTATTCGCGACGTCGTCGGCTATACCGGGACCAAGTTCGGCTGCGGCATGGGCCTGTGCGGCTCCTGCACCATCCATATCGACGGCCAGGCCACCCGTTCCTGCATCACGCCGGTGAGCCTGGCGCAGGGCAGGAAGGTCACCACCATCGACCACCTGCACACCGACAAGGTCGGCGAAGTCGTCCAGCAGGCCTGGCTGGACATCGGCGTGGCGCAGTGCGGCTACTGCCAGGGCGGGCAGATCATGTCGGCCACGGCGTTGCTGAAGAGCAACCCCGCGCCCAGCGACGAGCAGATCGAGGCGGCCATGGCCGGCAACATCTGCCGCTGCGGCACCTACAACCGGATCAAGACGGCGATCCACAACGCCTCCGCCAAGTTGCAGGAGGCCAAGGCATGAAGCGCTCGTACCCCGACGATCTGGTCATCGGCAATCTCAGCCGCCGCGGTTTCCTCAAGGGCGTCGGCGCCACCGGCGTGCTGCTGGTGGCTGCCAACTGGGGCTGGCGCGACGCCCTGGCCGCCGAGAAGAAGGCCTTTGGCGCCGACGCCATGCCCCACGGCTGGGTGGACAACCCGAAGATCTACGTGAGCATCGACCGGGACGGCACGGTCGGCATCGTCTGCAACCGCTCGGAAATGGGCCAGGGCGTGCGCACCAGCCTGGCGATGGTGGTGGCCGACGAGCTGGAGGCCGACTGGAGCCGGGTCAAGGTGATCCAGGCGCCCGGCGACGAAGCGCGCTACGGCAACCAGGACACCGATGGCTCGCGCAGCATGCGCCATTGGTTCGAACCCATGCGCCGCTGCGGTGCGGCGGCGCGACAGATGCTCGAACAGGCCGCGGCCAACCAGTGGAAGGTCCCGCTGGGCGAGTGCCGCGCCGAACAGAACAAGGTGCTGCATGCGCCCAGCGGCCGTTCGCTGTCCTTCGGCGAACTGGCCGAGGCCGCCGCGGGTCTCGAAGTGCCGGCGCGCGACAAGCTGCTGCTGAAGAAGCCCGAGCAGTTCCGCTACATCGGCAAGGACGTGGCGCGCGCCATCGACGGCGCCGATATCGTCAATGGCCGCGCCGGCTTCGGCTTCGACGCGCGCTTCGACGACATGCTCTACGCCGTGGTCGCCCGGCCGCCGGTCTACGGCGGCAAGCTCAAGCGCTACGACGCCGCCGCGGCGCTGAAGGTGCCGGGGGTGGTCAAGGTGATCGAGATCGAGGGCCGGCCGATCCCGTCCGAGTTCCAGCCGCTGGGCGGGGTCGCCGTGGTGGCGCAGAACACCTGGGCGGCGATCAAGGGGCGCGAGGCGCTGGTGGTCGAGTGGGACGCCGGGGTCAACGGCGGCTACGACTCGGTGGCCTACCGCAAGCAACTGGAAGAGGCCGCGCGCAAACCGGGCAAGGTGGTGCGCGACAGCGGCGATGCCGCGGCGCTGTTCGCCAAGGGTGGGGATATCGTCGAGGCCGAGTACTACCTGCCGCACCTGGCCCAGGCGCCGATGGAACCGCCGGTCTCCACCGCCTGGTACAAAGACGGCGCCTGCGAGGTCTGGGCCCCGACCCAGGCGCCGCAAGTGACCCGCGAGCGCATCGCCGAGCGCCTGAAACTGCCGTTCGACAAGGTCACGGTCAACGTGACCCTGCTCGGCGGCGGTTTCGGCCGCAAGTCCAAGCCCGACTTCGTGCTGGAAGCGGCGATCCTGGCCAAGGCGTTCCCCGGTCGCCACCTGCGCGTGCAGTGGACCCGCGAGGACGACCTGCATTTCTCCTATTTCCACACGGTCTCGGTGGAGCGCCTGCAGGCCGTGCTCGGCGCCGACGGGCTGCCGCAGGCTTGGCTGCATCGCTCGGTGGCGCCGAGCATCACCGCACTGTTCGGCCCGGACAGCAAGCACCAGGGCGCCTTCGAACTGGGCATGGGCCTGACCAACCTGCCGTTCGCCATCCCCAACGTGCGCCTGGAGAACCCCGAGGCCCCGGCGCACACCCGGGTCGGCTGGTTCCGCTCGGTCTCCAACATTCCCCACGCCTTCGCCATCCAGAGCTTCGTCGGCGAACTGGCGGCGAAGGCCGGCCAGGACCCGAAGGACTACCTGCTCAAGCTGCTCGGCCCGGCGCGGCGAATCGACACCGCCGAACTCGGCGACAGCTGGAACTACGGCGAGTCGCCGGAGCGCTACCCGCTCGATGTCGGCCGCCTGCGCGGGGTGATCGAGGAGGCGGCGCGCCAGTCCGGCTGGGGCGGCGAGCTGCCCAGGGGCAGGGCGCGGGGAATCGCCGCGCACTACAGCTTCGTCACCTACGTGGCGGTGGTGATCGAGGTGGAGGTGAAGGACGACGGCGCGCTGCTGGTGCACAAGGCCACCATCGCCGCCGACTGCGGTCCGCAGATCAACCCCGAGCGCATCCGCTCGCAGCTCGAAGGCGCCTGCGTGATGGGCCTGGGCCTGGCGGCGCTGGGCGAGATCAGCTTCAAGGATGGCAAGGTCCAGCAGGACAACTTCCACCAGTACGAGCTGGCGCGCATGCCGCTGGCGCCCAAGGCGGTGTCGGTGCATCTGCTCAAGCCGGATGGCGACCTGCCGTTGGGCGGGGTCGGCGAGCCCGGCGTGCCGCCGATAGCGCCGGCGCTGTGCAACGCGATCTTCGCCGCCACCGGCAAGCGCATCCGCGAGTTGCCGATCCGCAATCAGTTGCAGGGGTGGCGGAAGGCCTAGGTCCTTCGTCCTGGTCGTCGTCTGCGTGAGTTCGCGCGAGCGCAGGCGATGGATCAGGTTCTACGCGGAAGTCGTTGTCGAAGAAGAGTTTTCCGTGCCGTCGTCCTTCCCTGGCAGAGGCCTGTCGGCGGATAACGCGGGTGGCCTCGTTCGCCCTGCGCAGCGAAGGCGGCAAGCGGACGCCAGGGCGGACAACGGGTAGCGTTATGCGCCGCCTTGTCGTCTCAACTTAAAGTGAATTCTAGTATTTTATTTATCTTATTAATCAATAAGATAAATAGTTTATTAAAAGTATTTTATAAGAAGTGGGAGTCTTCCCAGCCGCTCCAGGCCGCCTGCTTACCGTCGAAACCTGATAGGCAATTCTCCAGGATCGACGACCCCGCGTCGTCCGTGCGCGAGGCCGTCATGGCGGTTCAGTAGATCGGCAGGTCCGGTTCGGGCAGGGCGACGATGTCGTTCGCCGTCAGCCCCAGCAGGCTCATCAGCGCCGGGTCGCGCAACGGCGACTCGCCGCGTACCGGGCCGAAGATTTGCGCCATGTGCCTGCGCAGGCTGGCCACCCGTTGGCGATCGGCCATCCAGCGGGTGAAATCGTGCACGTCGACGTTCTTCAGCGACTCCAGTGGCGGCAGCCCAGGCGCTTCGCCGACGTCGGCGCGGGCGCGCCAGCCGCCGTAGCTGGACTGGAACTCGGCCGAGCCCAGGTAGGACAGCAGCAGCTTGGCCGTGGCCGGATGACGGGCGGCCTTGAAGATCGCCGCGCGCTGGTTCCAGACGATGAACGGCTCGTCGGTCGGGATGAAGTAGCCGGCCGGCGTATCGCTGTCGGTCGCATAGCCGGTCAGGTTGCCCAGCGAACCGATGGAGTCGGTGCCCACCGAGGCCGCCGGCGCCGCCGTGCCGCGCAGGAAGTTCGGCTTCTGCGCCGCCAGGGCGCGCAGGAAACCGCTGCCGTAGCGCCGTTCCAGCTTGTCGTAGACGTACAGCACCGCATCGTCGTCATGGGGATAGGTCAGCACCAGCTTGCCCTTGAAGGCCGGCTTCAGGTAATCGGCGAAGCGCGTCGGATAGCGCTCCGCTGGCAGCCGGACGGAAGCGTAGGTCGGCACGAAGGCGTTGTTGTAGGCCGTGACATAGGCGCCGTCGGGATCGGCGTAGCCTTTCTTCTGCCGGGCGAAGCCGACCGGCTTGTAGCGCAGCAGCACGTCGCGGGCCTTCCATCTGTCGAAATCGAAGGTGGTTTGCAGCATCGCCACGTCCGGCGTCAGGGTGCCGGCGGCGAGTTCCTGGTCGATGCGCAGGTCGTGGAACTTGGAGAGGTCCACCGTGACGTCCAGGGTCACGCCGGGAAAGCGGCTCTCGAAGGCCGTCTTCAACCAGTCCATCTGGTTCGGCGCGTCGCCGCCGGCCCAGAGCACCACCTTGCCGCCTTCGCCCCGTGCGCGGGCGTAGAGCGAAGCGAGCCTGTCGGTCTCGCCGGGAATGACCAGGGTCGCCCCCGCGGTTTCCGGCCCTAGAGCTGGCTTTCGTGGCAATTTTCCCGCCGTTTCGCTGGCGAACGAAGAAGATGCGAAGACCAGAACCCATGCCGCCATCAGCGGCTTCACCCTGTCGATCATGTGCCGTTCCTCTGCTGAAAACGAGCGTCGCCGCTCCCGGTGAGGCCGGCGCGCAGGCGCGCCCCTCATGGATGGGACTGGTCCGCCGCGACGGGCTTCAGCGCCGCGAGGAGACTTCGCGGAAAATCGCGGCAGACTTCTCGTTTCGGCATTCTCGGATGCTTGCGCGGGAACTCCGGGTACGGCCGCGTGGAACCTGCCTAGAAGCCGGCCTTCACCGCCAGCGCCGCGGCGGCCGTCCGCGTGTTCACTTCCAGGGCGCGCAGTAGCGAGGAAACGTGCACGCGCACGGTGAACGGAGAGATCGACAGCGCGCGGCCGATTTCCTTGTTCGACAGGCCATCGGCGATCAGCCGCAGTACCGCTTGCTGCCGTGGGGTCAGGGCGTCCAGGAGGGCGCGTTGCCGAATGCCGGCGCTCGACCCGCCGCGCAGGCGCACCACCGGTTCGCCGCTGCCGAGCGTCTGCAACGCCGTGCCGATCTCCCCGGCCTCCAGGGATTTGCCGAGGTAGCCGTCGGCGCCGGCGGCCAGCACCTCGTCCACCAGGCGCGGGTCGTCGAGCATCGAGACGATGACGATTGCACTGTGCCGATAGGCGCGGCGCAAGCGCTCGATGGACTGGGAGGCGGCGAAGCCGGGAAGCAGCAGGTCGAGGACGAAGAGGGCGGGAGGTTCCGGCGAGACGCTCGAGGCCAGGCGCAGCACCTCGTCGAAGCTGCCCGCTTCGCTTACGGCGGCTTGCGGGAGGTAGCGGCGGACGACCCGTCTCAGGCCATCGCGGAACAGGGGATAGTCATCGGCGACGATGACCCGTGCGGGGAGGCTTCTTGTGCTAGGCATTGTCGTCCCGTCCTTGGGGGCGGCCAGGGTACGGCAACCCCTGCATCGACCGGCCGCGGGCCGGCCGGCGAGGGCGCTGCGGGCACCGTTCGATCCGCCGAAAATCCTTTTTCGTCGATCCCTGTCGCGGAGCTCCGCCCCGCATCACAGCGGAATTCTAGCGCCGCTGGCGACACGCATGTCGGGCATTCGTCAGAAAAACAGCAAGCCAGCCCCACGGCGAGCGCGATGGGCTGGTCTATCCTGCTACAACGCCATCGCGCTCGGGAGGACGGCATGGGCTGCCCGCAGGTCTGCGCCGGCGCCACCCTGCAATGCAGCTTCGGGGCGGCGCCGACGGTGCTCAACGTGTTGCCGCAGAACCGCACCCTGACCAGCGGGATGCCGGCGGCGAACATCATGGACCACATCCCGCTGCTGAACATTCCCACCTTCGGTCTCTGCCAGAGTCCGGCCAACCCCGTGGTGGCCGCCGCCACCGCCGCCGCCCTCGGCGTACTGACGCCGATGCCGTGCATTCCCGCCACCGCCAGCCCGTGGATCCCCGGCGGCCCGCCGACCCTGCTGCTGGGCGGGATGCCCGCGCTGGACGCCAATGGCACGCTGATCTGCACCTGGGGCGGAGTGATCAAGATCAGCGTGCCGGGACAGGTGCAGATGCTGATTCCCTGAGCGCCGCCTGGCCGATGCGCGCCTAGGGCTCCGCCAGCCTGGTCCACCACCAGCGCCAGCGCGCCATGGGCTTGCCCTCGCTGTCCAGCGGCCGGCCGTCGTCGGCGAACGGCTGGGCGCCGTCCAGTAGCTGGCCGTTCAGGTAGCGTCCGTCGAAGGCCAGTTGGCCATTGCCATGGAAGCGTTGGTAGACCCCGTCGCGTACGCCGTCGCGGTAATGCTCGCGCTCGGCCACCTGGCCGTTGGCGAAATAGTTGAGCGCTTCGCCGTGGAGCAGCCCGTTGCGGTAGTGCGCCTTGCGCTGCAACCAGCCTTCCGCGGCATGGAAACTCGCCGGCCCGTGCAGCTTGCCGTCGACGAAGGCGAGTTGCGCGGAGACCTTGCCGTTGGGATGGAACAGGGTGCTGGCGCCGTGCAACTGGCCCTGCCGGTAGCCGAGGCTGGCCTGCGGCCTGTCGTGCTCGTCGATGCGCAACGGGCCTTCCAGGCTGCCGTCGAGCAGGTTGCCGGCGAGATGGCTGTCGCCACGAACCAGGTCGAGCTTGCCGGATGCCGCCATGCGCTTCTCCTCAGTTGACCTTTACCAGGCCGCCCTTGATGGTCAGCATGCCGCCGCCGTCCACCGTCTGTTCGGCGCCGGCCTTGTTGGTCAGGCTGACGCCGGCATCGTTGGTCAGGCTGGTGCCGGCCTTGTTGGTGAGGGAGGTGCCGGCCTGGTTGGTCAGCGACGTCCCGGCCTTGCTGGTCAGCGAGGTGCCAGCCTGGGCGGCGAGGTCGGCGTCGCTCTTCAGGGTCAGGCTGCCGCCGCTCTGCAGGGCGAGGGTGCCGCTGACCTTGATGGTCAGGTTGCCGTCCACCGTCAGCTCGAAGTTGCCGCTGACCTTGTGGCTGTAGTTGCCGCCGGTGCTGTGGGTCTGGTCGGCGCCCACCGTCACCGTGCGCGTGTCCTTCACATCCAGACTGTCGCTGCCGGTCTGGATGGTCACCGTGCGCTTGCCTTTCTCCAGGGTGACGGTCTCGTCGCCTTCCTTCACCGTGCGGGTGCGGGCGTTCTGCACCGTCAGGGTCTCGTCGTGGCCGATGCTGGCGGTGCTGTCGTTGAGCACGTTGACGTTGAGGTCCTTCTGCGCCTGGAGGAAGACTTCCTCGGCGTCCTTCTTGTCCTCGAAGCGCAGCTCGTTGAAACCGCCGCCGCCCTTCGACGAGTTGGTCTTGATCCCGGACTGCGTCTGGTTGTCCGGCAGCGGGTAGGGCAGGGCGTTGTCGCCGTTGTAGACGCAGCCGGTGACCAGCGGGCGGTCCGGGTCGCCGTCGATGAAGGTGACGATCACTTCCTGGCCGATGCGCGGCACGAACTGCATGCCGAAGCCCTTGCCGCTCCAGGGCAGCACCACGCGCACCCAGCAGGAGGAGGTCTCGTCGTTCTTGCCGTCGCGGTCCCAGGGGAACTGGATCTTGATCCGGCCGTACTGGTCGGTCCAGATCTCCTCGCCGGCCTTGCCCACCACCAGGGCGGTCTGGGTGTGCATGCGCGGCTTGGGCGTGACCCGCGCGGGGCGGTAGGCGGTGGCCTTGGGGATCGCCTCGAAGCGGTTGCGGTAGTGCGCGTGACTGGCGTCATGGGTGACCGAGGTCAGCACCCAGTCGATATTCAGCGAATCGTCGTCATGCCCGCTGAGGGTGAACCAGTGGCCGGGCACCAGCCAGCGGCAGTCGCTCTCGCCGATCAGGCGCGTCTCCTGGCTGCGCAGGCCGTCGATGCGTTGCTTGGTCAGGCTGTCGCCCTGGGCCTTGGCGGTGTAGCCGCCGGGGTGCTGGTAGACGCCGGCGGCGCCGGAAACCGCCTCGGCCTGGGAGTACAGCGAGGTGCCCGGGGTGGTGAACTCGTAGTCGGTGGCGCTGTAGGTCCCGGATACCGCCTGGAGGCTGTACTGCGCCGAACGCACGCCCTGCAACTCGCGCACGCCGATTCCTTGGCCCAGGTAGGCCACTTGCGGGCCGTTGGGAATCGGCGGGAAGGCGTCGTTGCTGTCGGCCAGCACCAGGGTGTGCTTGCCGGCGGCATGGGTGAAGAACCAGAAGATGCCGTCTTCCTCCAGCAGCCGCGAAACGAAGGCGAGATCGCTCTCTCCGTACTGCACGCAGTATTCGCGGGGCTGGTAGCTGCCGCTGAGCTGCAACTGGTAGTCGCTGAAGCCGTGCTGGTCGAAGACCTGGGTGACGATGTCGCTGGTGGCCAGGTTCTGGAACACCCGGTTGTTGCTGGCCAGCGTCAGCCACCAGAGCCAGGGGCGCAACAGCACCTGGTAGCGCTCGGCGCTGGCATCGCCGGGGAGTTGGCGGATCTCCGCGACCAGGCCGTCGAGCGGACGCTGGTCGGCGTCGTTGTGCAGGGTGGCGGTGAGATGGGTGGCGATTGCGCCGTCCAGGGCTAAGGGGCTGGCGCTGTAGCCCAGCAGTTCCCAACCGGGCAGTGCGTTCAGGCGTTCTTCCCCGGCCAGACGCTCCGGGAACAGGGCTGCCAGCGCCGAGGCGGTCAGGGAGAGGCTGGTAGTGCTATCGGTGGGACGGGGCATCTGGGTCCCTCGTTTCTGTCGGGACAGCGGCGACGACTACATGTAACTGATGCGTTTGCCGATGGCCTTCCTGTTCTCTGGGTCGCTTCCGGGCACCTGCTGGCAGGCATAGCTCCACCATTCCTTGCGTAGGGCATTTTCCGACAATGGTGCTTCGTCCCAGGGGCCGAGGCCGACGCAGCGGTATTCGAACAGTACCGTGGAGTAGTGGTTGTCGTCGTAGCCGGGTTGTGCGCCTCGGCAACTGTAGTAGGCATGCAGCAGCTCATGAGCCAGGCCGATTGCCGGAGGACGTATCCGGTTCAGCGGGTTGGTCGCTGTGGGATTCCATCTCACATGGGCGGAACAGCCAGCCGAAGGCGGCGAAACGTCCTTAAGGGCAACTATGGTCGCAAGCCGCGCATGGTTCTGCTGGGCATCGCTGAGGCGGTGGGGTAGCGGCTGTCCGGCAAGCCAGGCCGCTACTTCGTGGTTGGTGATGGCGATGTTGTGGGCGGAGATACCGAAATGACCGCTGTAGCTCTGCTCATTGAAATAGCCTTCATTGCTGTCGCTCCAGCGGAAGTAGCGGTGGTCGAACAGCAGCATCCAGCGGTTGGCATACTGGCGGGCGCGCTCTAGATAGCCGTAAAGGCCACCACCGTTGCCCGGCACGCCGTCCAGGGCCCAATGCGGCGAACTGTTGATGACATAGGTCAGCCACTGGGTCTGCGCCTGCGGAGCGATGCCTGTCTGATTGAGCGCGATCTGGGTCTGGGGGCCGGGACCGGTTCCTACGATGATTTCTCTGGCGACCTGATTGAGCGCCATGGGCTGATTGGTGGACTGGACATTGTTGCCCAGCGACGAGGGGGTGATGTCGACGAAATTGTTCGTCGTGTAGAGGTTCCAGAGCAGCGATGCGCCCGTCGGCGTAGCGTTTATGTAGTTCAGCGCGCGATACACCTGTCCCTTGAAGGCGGAGGGATACGGGCTTTCCTCGTAGAAGCCGGTGGCTTCGTTGAGCACCTCCCAATCGCTGTCCTGGGTCAGCACGGCGATTCCGGGTGGGGTCGCATGATACAGGCCGTTCGTGGGGCGCCAGTATTCGATGGTTCGGGGCATGACGGCAGTCCTCGAAGGTGGGGCAGTTCGGCGGGCGTTCAGCGTCGGTAGAACACCAGCCCGGTGGGTGCGAAGAGGAAGATGGTGTTGTCGGGGGCGCCGTCGTAGCCGTCATCGCTGGAGACGACGATAGTACGTGGTCCGTTCTGGGCGAGCTGGCGGTAGCCGGCGCGGCAGCGCGTACAGGGTGCGACGCTCTGGCGCACGATGATGTTGCCAACGATGGCGTTGATGCGACCGACCAGGGCATCGTTGAACAGTGTGTTCTCGTAGCAAACGGCGGAGCCGGCTTTCTGACCGACGAACTGGCTGGTGATGGTCAGAGACGCGCCACCGGGCACGTATTGGGCGATGTGGAAGGAAATACCGTCGGACACACCACCGCGCCTGGTCCTCGGGGCCTCGGTCAGACGTAGGGCGTCGGCAGCGTTCATCATGGCGGTCAGCGTCGCGCCGTTGGGCATTCCGGTCCTTCCACGTCGGTCGTGATCGACGCCGGGACCGACCAGGGTCGGGATGTCTATGGCTTTTCCGGCTACCGTGTTTATTCCGCAAAGATCGTTCCAGTTCATGAATTCGTCCGCTGTTCTCTAGCCGATACGTTCTCCATCGGAAACGGGCGGATGCCGCGATGCCTCGGGACGCTCATTCGAGTACCCACTCCGCCAACTTCCCCGTCACCTGCGCCATCAGCACGTTCTCGATATCCCGCGCGCCCGCCGCGCTGCACTTGGCGAGCACGGCCTTGACGATGGCCGGGTCGAAGTCGAACTGTTTGCCGGTAGCGGCCTTGTAGCGTTCCCGCAGTTTTTCCAGCTTGGCCACGACGATGCCTTCCAGGGTGGCTTCCTCCAGCGGCCGGTAAGGCACCACGGTCATGCGCGCGAGGAACGCCGGGCGGAAGGTTTGCAGCAGGACTTTGCGCAGGCGCTCGTCGAAGGCCGGGGTGGCGACCTGTTCGGCCGGGCTGTCCAGCAGCAGTTCGGCGCCGACGTTGCTGGTGGCGAGGATCACGGTGTTCCTGAAGTCCACCACCAGGCCGGTGCCGTCTTCCATCACGCCCTTGTCGAACACGTTGTAGAAGGCTTCCAGCACGTCCGGATGGGCTTTCTCGATCTCGTCCAGCAGCACCACCGAATAGGGCTTGCGGCGCACCGCTTCGGTGAGCACGCCACCGCTGCCGTAGCCGACGTAGCCGGGCGGGGCGCCCTTGAGCTGGCTGACGGTGTGGGCCTCCTGGTACTCGGAGAGGTTGATGCTGATCAGGTTGCGTTCGCCGCCGTAAAGGGCGTCGGCCAGGGCGTAGGCGGTCTCGGTCTTGCCCACGCCGGTGGGGCCGGGCAGGAGGAATACGCCGACCGGCTTGGCCGGGTCGCTGAGTCCGGCGCGATAGGCCTGGATGCGCTGGGCGATGGCGCCCAGGGCGGCCTCCTGGCCCATCACCCGCTGGCCCATTCGTTGCGCCAGGGAACGGATGGCGTGGGCTTCGTCGGCGAGCATCTTGCCCACCGGGATGCCGGTCCAGCCGGCGATCACCGCGGCCACGGTACGCGAGTCCACCTGCTCGGGAACCAGCGGGTCGTCCTGGCGGATGGCTTCGAGGCCGGCCGCCAGGCGCGCCAGTTCGGCGGCCAGGTGGTCGATGCGACCGTCCAGTTCCTCGTCGGGCTTGGCCGCGTCGGCGCTTTCGCTGAGGGCCAGCAGTTCGCGGCGGATGTCGAGCAGTTCGCGCACCGCTTCGCGTTCCTCGTCCCAGCGGGTCTCCAGCTCGCGGATGGTCCGGCGGTTATCGCCCGACTCGCTTTCCAGGGCGGTGATACGCGCGCTGTGGTCGAGGCCGGTGGCCTGTTCCCGGCGCAGCCGCTGCAATTCCTCTTCCAGCGCCTGCTCGCGATGGCGCAGGCTTTCCAGCGGCGGCGGCACGTCGTGCTGGCCGAGGGCGACCCGCGCGCAGGCGGTGTCGAGCACGCTGATCGCCTTGTCCGGCAACTGGCGGCCGGAGATGTAGCGATGCGACAGCTTCACCGCATCGACGATGGCCGCGTCCATGATCTGCACGCCGTGATGCAGTTCCAGCTTGCCGGCGACGCCGCGCAGCATCTCCACGGCGGTGGCCTCGTCCGGCTCCTCGACCTGGACCAGCTGGAAGCGCCGGGTCAGCGCCGGGTCCTTCTCGAAGTATTTCTTGTATTCCAGCCAGGTGGTGGCCGCCAGGGTGCGCAACTCGCCGCGCGCCAGGGCCGGCTTGAGCAGGTTGGCGGCGTCGCTGCCGCCTTCCGCGCCGCCGGCGCCGATCAGCGTGTGCGCCTCGTCGATGAACAGGATGATCGGCTGCGCGCTGTTGCGCACGGCGTCGATCACGCCCTTGAGGCGCTGCTCGAACTCGCCCTTCATGCTGGCGCCGGCCTGCAACAGGCCGAGGTCGAGCACCCGCAGGATCACCTCCTGCAACGACGGCGGCACCTCGCCGGCGGCGATGCGCAGGGCCAGGCCCTCGACCACCGCGGTCTTGCCGACGCCCGGCGCGCCGACCAGGATCGGGTTGTTCTGCCGCCGGCGCAGGAGGATGTCGACGCACTGGCGGATCTCCCCGTCGCGCCCGACTATGGGGTCGATGCGCCCGGCGCGGGCTTCGGCGGTGAGGTCCTGGGTGTACTGGTCGAGCAGCGGGTCCGGGGCGCTTTCCGGCTTGTCGCCGCCTGCCGCCGGGCGGTTCGGCGCGGGCGGCTGTTCGCGGGAGGCCTGGATCCACTCCAGCAGGTTGGCCTGCAAGGCCTCGTGGGGAATCCGCAGTAGCGACGACGCGCTGTTCAGCAGCAGGGCGCGGCGCTCCTCGCGGTCGAGCAGGGCGAGCAGCAGCAGGCCGGAACGGATCTGCGCCTGGCCGAGCACGCTGGCGTGGACCACGGCGTCTTCGAGCAGGCCGATGGTGTGCGCGGACAGCGCCGGAGTGCGGGTATTGCCGGCCTTGAACAGCTCCAGCGACAGGTTGATCTCGGCGACCAGGGCGTCGCGCTCCAGGCCGAAGCGCGGCAGCAGGCAGGCGAAGTCGCCGCCGTCGATGTCCAGCAGCTCCAGCAGCAGGTGCTCGATCTCTACGTAATGATGGGTGCGTTGCAGGCAGCGTTGCGCGGCGCGCTCCAGGGCGCGGCGACAGTCCGGGTTGAGGCGGCCGATCAGGGCGGCGAGTTCCATTTCAGGCTACCTCCGGCTGCCGCAGGTCGAGATCGATGCGCTGCCGCTGGCTGTCTTCGACGCGCCGCAGGCCGGTGTTCCAGCTCAGCCTGGGCGGTGCACCGCGCTCCAGGCGCAGCGGCGCGCCGCCGCTCACCAGTAGGCTCAGGCGACAATCCAGGTCGGGGCCGAAGTACAGCGCGGCGAGGCTGGCCAACTGGCCATGGGCGTCGCCGTCGGGGAAGAAGCGGGCGGCTTCGCGGGCATCCAGCGGACCGAGACTGAGGGCGATGCCGGCGTGCTCGTCCCAGGTGCGCGTGCCGGCTATGGCGTCGCGACCCAGGCGCAGGTTGCGTCCGCCGCGTTGCAGCCGGCTGCGGCTGGCCGCGGGGATTTCCTTCCAGGCGCCCTGGTAGGCGTCCAGCCGTGCCTCCACGCCGAAATGCTGGCGCACCAGGCCGGCGAAGCCGGCCAGGGAGCGACGCCCGCCGGCGAACAGCGCGGTGCGTGCCAGTACCGCGCTGTCCGGCAGCGCCAGGCGCTCTTGCAGGGCTTTCGGCAACAGGCCGCTGAGGGCGCGTAGCTGCGCCTGCACCGGGGTCGCCGCCGGCACCGCGAAACCGAGCGCCACGCGATGCTTGCGCAGCACCCGGTAGAGCAGGCTGAGCAGGCGGTGCTGGAACAGGTCGAGGAACTCGGCGGGGGCATGGTCCTTCTGCCGGGCGCGTTGTTGCAGCCATTCCTGGTAGGCATAGGGCAACGGGCCGTCGGGTCCGCCGAGGCCGAACACCGGGGTGGACAGCACCGGTTGCTGCGGGTCGTCGAGCAGGCTTTCCACCTCGCTCGAGGCGAACAGCGGCAACAGCGGCCCGCGCAGGCGCAGGGCCTCCGCCCGCGGCGCGTTGCCGGTGCCCAGCGGCAACGCCTGGGGACGCTCGCGTTCGAGCAGCAGCAGCGCCTGCAACAGTTCGAAGCGCTGCGGCGTGCGGCGCAGCCGCTGACTCAGAGGGAGAGCGGCGAGCCGGCCTGGGGTTGCCATGTCTTCACCTCCTTGTCGGCTTCCACCAGGACCGTGCGCACGAAGCGGTTGGCGGTGGCATACAGCGAGAAGAACTGCGCCAGCACGGCGGAGAACAGCACGCCGCTGGCGCCGACGAAGTGTTGCGGATCGAGTCGCAGGCGGATTTCCAGGCCATTGCGCCAGCCGCGCCAGGCATCCTCGCCGACGTGCGCCACCACCCGCTGGCAGTCGAGTTGCCTCAGCCCTTCTATCTGCCGGCGGGCGCTGGCATCGTCGCGCAGGTTGTGCAGGGCGAGGATTTCCCGCAGGGCTTCGAGGGCGCGCGGGCCTTCCACCAGCGAGAGGTGGTTGAGGGTCAGCTGCGAGACCAGTCTCCAGCGCGACTGGCCGTCCAGGCGCGGCTGGCTCTGCGCGCTGGGCGCGTTGCGCAGGCGTGCGGCGGCGACCGGCCCGGGCCGTTCGAAGCCCAGCGCGGTGCCGGCACCCAGGCGCTCGGCCAGATAGCGATTGGTGCATAGCAGCTCGGCGGTCAGGCTGAAGGCCGGGGCTTCGCGTAACGGGTCGAAGCCGGTATCCACCAGGCTCAGCAGCAGGTCGCTGCCCAGCCGGTTCGGGGTCAGCCCGGCGATGCGCCGGGCGTGCCAGTAGAGCGTGCCGAGGTGGCTGTCGTGGCGGCAGCCATAGTAGGCCGGGACTGGCTGCACGGTGCTCCCGGCCACCGAGCGCACGGCGCGGATGCTATGGATTTCCACGCTGTTCTCGCGGTGACTGTCGGCGACCAGGCGGTACTCGCTGCGGGTGCCGTCCGGGCGCAGCGGCTCCGAGGTCCGCGGAAAGAGGTTGATCGCCGGCGCGCAGCCGAGCTGGAAGTCTTCCGCCTGCAAATGCAGGCGTGCCGTCGGTGCGCGATCGAAGACCAGGTACAGGTAGAGCGTCTGTCCGTCGGCGAGCGCGCCGGACAGTGGCAGGTCGAAGAAGTGGAACTTGTCGGGGAAGGCGAAGTACTCGGCGAGCAGGCGCAGGCCCGGATGTCCGCCGTCTTCCTCCGGCAGCAGCGCCTCGTCGGCGGCGAAGCCGACGATCTCCGGCAGTCCGCGGAGCGCCGCCGGCGGCGTGCCGGGCGCCCCCGCCATGACCTGCACGGTATGCGCGGCGAGCAGGTCGTAGAGGATCGCGCAGCCCATCGGCGAAGCCGCCAGGTGGATGCGCAGGCGCTCGATCGACAGTTCGTCCCAGCGGTACTCGCCCAGGCAGCGCAGGCTCAGGCGCAACGCCGAGCGGGCGGCGCCGACTCCGGTCAGGGCTTGCGCCTCCTCGCCGCCGAGCAGGTTCGCCTCGTCGATCGCCAGCGGCCACAGGGTCGCCTCGGCGCTGCTGCGGAAATGCACGCTGTCGCCGCCACGGGTGGTGACGAACAGCGCGGTGTCGCGCGGCAGCCGGTAGCCCTCGGCGAGGCTGCCCTGGGTCGGGTCCGGTTCGAACTGGACGATCGCGCAGGACGGCAGCGGGCGCAGCGCCAGGGGGTAGAGCTGTTCGAGGAGGGCGTCGCTGAACTCTGCGTAGTCGTCGTCGAGGCGCCGTTGCAGGCGCGCGGTGAGCAGCGAGAAGCCTTCCAGCAGACGCTCGACGTGCGGGTCGGGGCATTCGCCGGGGGCCAGTTGCAGGCGCCGGGCGACCTTCGGATAGCGCTCGGCGAAGGCGCCGCCGGCGTGCCGTAGCCAGGTCAGCTCGCGCTGGTAGTAGTCGAGCAGGTCGGCATCAATCGAATCGCTCATGGCGCACCTCAAGGCCATCGCTGCCCTGTTCGATGACGAATAGCGCAGGCGTCAGGCGCGACCCGCTGCGCAGGCGGCCGCCGAGCTGGATACGCAGGCGCTGCGGATTGCCCGGGTCAGGTTCGACCTCGACCTCGGCCAGTTGCAGGCGCGGCTCGAAATGCTCGACCGCCGCCCGCACCTCGCGCGCCAGCTGGCGCCGGTCCTCGGCGCGCAGGCGTTGCACGGCGGTCCAGTCGGCGAGCCCGTAGGCGAGGATGCCGCTGCGCGCATTCGCCGGGCGCCGTGTGTTGAGCAGGCGCAGCAGCTCGCCGCGGACCGACTCGGCCAGCGCCCGGTCGTCGAACGCGGGACGTTCGTCGGCCTCGGCGCTGAGGCGCTCGAACAGCGGCGGCAGGGCTCCGGACATGTCGGCGCCCGGTCACTTGACCAGCTGGTTGGCGGCCAGGTCCCAGGTCGAGGCGGCCGTGCCTTCCTTGGTGCCGTCGTCCTTCTGCGCGGTCAGCTCCCACTTGATCTTGGTGAAGTTCAGCGACAGGGTCTCCACCGGCTTGCCGCCGGCGCCGCCGCTGACGCTGACGTTGGAGAGCACCACGTTGTTCAGGGTGTAGACGATGAAGGGCATGATCTGCCCGTTGCCCTCGGCGGCGTTGCGGCCGATGGTGATGGTCGCCTCGGCGATCGGCTTGCCGGCGCAGCAATACTCGTTGAGGGTCGGGGTCGAGGTGTCGATGAACTTGGTGAGGGTGAATTCGCCGACGTGGGGTTTGCCGGAGGTGCGCTCCGAGTTGCTGACGTCGTTGGTGACCTGCATCGCCACGTTGTGGCTGTAGGACATGATTTCGATCTTGTTTTCGTAGCCGACGAGCAGGCTGTCGCCTTTGATGTCGCTGCCGAAATCGAGAATGATCGCATCCATCGCATCTGACTCCTGGAGAGGGGCTGTCTGGAACGGGAAGGGCGCCCCGCCGGCGCTGCCGGCGGGGGCGGACTCACGCCGCTACCGGCGGCGGCAGGTTGGCGACCAGGCGGATCGACGCGCTGAGTTCCTCGAGCTGGAAGTGCGGCCGGAGGAACACCGTGGCGCGGTAGGCTCCCGGTTTGCCGGCCACCTCGCTGACATCCACCCGCGCCTCGCGCAGCGGGTACTGCGCCTTGATTTCCTGCGGTGCGTTGTCGTTGATCAGCACGTAGTCGGCGATCCAGTTGTTCAGGTAGGTCTGCACGTTGTCGCGGGTCATGAAGCTGCCGACCTTGTCGCGCATGATCACCTTCAGGTAGTGGGCGAAGCGCGATGCCGCCAGCACGTACGGCAGCATCGCCGACAGGCGCGCGTTGGCGTTGGCCTCGTTGGTGTTGTAGAGCCTGGCCTTGTTGGTGGTCTGGCCGCCGAAGAACACCGCCACGTCGCTGTTCTTCTTGTGGCACAGGGAAATGAAGCCGAGATCGTTGAGTTCCTTCTCGCGGCGGTCGGTGATCGCCACCTCGGTCGGGCACTTCAGCGACAGGTCGCCGGAGCTGGTGCGGAACGTGTGCGCCGGCAGGCCCTCGACCGCGCCGCCGCCTTCCGCGCCGCGGATCGCCGCGCACCAGCCGTACTTGGCGAAGGCCTCGGTGATGCGCTGCGCCAGGACCCAGGCGGCGTTGCCCCAGAGGTACTTGGAGTGGTCGGTGCCGTTGACGTCCTCGACATAGTTCATGCCTTCCACCGGTCGCGTCTCCGGGCCGTAGGGCAGGCGCAAGAGGAAGTTCGGCAGCACCAGCGACACGTAGCGCGAGTCCTCGCTCTCGCGGAAGGCGCGCCACTTGATCAGCTCCAGGCTCTCGAAGATCTTGGTCAGGTCGCGCGGCACGGCCAGTTCGGTGAAGCTGTTCATGTCGAACAGGCGTGGGCTGGCGGCGGCGATGAACGGCGCGTGGGCAGCCGCGGCGACGTTCGACAGCTTCTCCAGCAGGCCGATGTCCTGCGGATGGCGACCGAAGGTGAAGTCGCCGATCAGCAGGCTGAAGGGGTGTCCGCCGAAGGTGCCGTATTCCTCTTCGTAGATCTTCTTGAACAGTGCGCTCTGGTCGAACTCGACCGCCTTCTCCAGGTCGTTCTGCAGTTCGTTCTTGCCGACGTTCAGCAGGCGCAGCTTGAGCCGCGCGCTGGTCTCGGTGTTGCTCACCAGTTGGTGCAGGCCGCGCCAGGAGGCTTCCAGCTTCTGCAACTCGGGGTGGTGGATGATCTGGTTGAGCTGGTCGCTGATCAGCGCATCGATCTGGCTGATGCGGTCGTTGATCATCGCCACGGTGTCCTTGTCGACGGCCATGCCCTCGTCGAGGACCTGGGTGGCGAATTCCGCGAGCATGTCGCGGGCATAGTCCTGCTGGCTGTCGTCGTGGGCCATGCGGCCCTTGGCGATGATCTCGTCGAGCAGGGACAGGGTCTGGGTCGAACTCTCGCCGGATTGTTCGGCGGCGGATGACTTGGGCATGGCGGCTTCTCCGGGAAGAGGGTCAGGCCGGCTGGTCGGCCGGGGGTTCGCTGTCGCCGGCCGGGGCCGCTTCGGCTTCCGGGCGGGCCGCTTTGATTTCCTGCAGGCCTTCGGTGTTGGCCACCACGTCCTGCAGCAACTGGTCGAGGTCGTCGTTGCCGTCGAGCTTGGTCAGCAGGTCGCGCAGGCGCTGGCGCGCTTCGAACAGGCGACGCAACGGGACCACCTGCTTCACCAGGTTGACCGGGTCGAAGTCCTCGATGTGGTTGAAGCGCAGCTCGACGTTCAGCTTGCTGTCGTCGCCGCTGATGGTGTTGTCGACCTGCAGGGTGGCGCGGGGAGAGATGGAGGAGAGGATCTCGTTGAAGTTGTCGCGGTCGATGTCGACGAAACGCCGTTCGACCAGCTTCGCCGGCGGGGTATCCGGCTTGCCGGAGAGGTCGGCGAGGATGCCGACCACCAGGGGCAGCTCCTTCTTCTCGATGGCGTTGCCGATCTCGACGTCGTAGGTGATCTGCACGCGCGGCGGGCGCACCCGGTCCAGCTTGTGCTGCGTACTCTCGGCCATGGCGGCTGACTCCGATGCAATGGTGGGGGCGCAATGCATCGGGGGATGCCCTGATCATCGCAGTCCCTTGCTGGATCACAGGCATGACAGGGAAAACGGCGCAGAACCTGTCCTTGGCGATCCCTCTGGTCCGTCACTGGCGACGAACTACAAAAGACGCTAGAACAGGTCTATGGATTTGCAAAATAAAATTTTCGTTGGACTCCCATGAAGCACGGATGTTTCACCATATGTCGGAAATTCTCCCTGCCGCTGGCGATCCTGGCGCTGGCCGGCTGCTCGTATTTCTTCGCGCCGCGGGTCGAGTTGCAGCGGCTGACCCTGGATGTCGCCGCGCGCGCCAACGACGACTCGCCGATCGCCGTGGATTTCGTCGCGGTGAAGGATGCGGAGCTGTTCAAGGAACTGGCCGGACTGCCGGCCAGCCAGTGGTTCGCCAATCGCGAGCAGTACCGCCGCGACTACCGGCAGCAGTTCGCGGTATGGAGCCTGGAGCTGGTCCCGGGGCAGTTCATCGAGTCGGAGTCCTTCCCCTTGCGCGGCGACCGCGCAACTGGACTTTTGGTCTTCGCCGGCTATAACACACCCGGCGCGCACCGCTTGCGCCTCGACCAGCAGCAGCGCGTCTGGCTGCGTCTGGATACCCGGGAAATGCGACTGGTCAACGATCCCGCCACGCGTTAGCGGAGGGGCAGGCGAGCGACCGTCGTGCACGACAACGTAGGACGTCGAAGGGGAGTCGTATGAGTGTTCTGCCTGACGCGGTGTGCTGGCACGAAGGGATGCAACTGCTTCCCCAGCATTTCCAGTTGCAGGGATTGCGTGCCGAGGCGCTGGCGGCGCGCATCGGACAGGCCTGCAACCCTTGGTTCTGGGGAGTGACCGCCCTGGAACTGGACCCCTCGGCGTTGTGCGCCGGCCAAGTGCGGGTCCTGCACCTCGAAGCGATCCTGCCCGACGGCCTGCCGGTGAGCGTGCAGGCTGGTGTCGACGCGCCGCTGGAGTTCGATCTGGAGACAGCGCTGGCGGCCGCCGAAGGGCCGCTGCTGAACGTCCACCTGGCGGTCAGTCCGCTGTGGCGGGCGGGTCAGTTGCTGCCGCTGAAGGGCCGTCTGCAATCGCGGGTCGGCGCGCCGCTGCCGGACCTGGCCAGCGGCGAGCACCCCGAGCCGATCACCGTCTGGCGAGCGTCGCTGCGGCTGGTCGGCGACGACGGCAAGGCCGACTCCGTGTGCCTGCCGTTGCTGCGCGTGGCGAAGGAGGGCGGCGCCTACGTCAGCCTGCCCTACGTCCCGCCGACGCCACTGATCCTGCCGGAGTCGCCCCTGGGCAGACGCGTGCAGTCACTCTGCGCGCGGGCCCGGGAGAAGGCGCTGTTCCTCGGCGGGCGCCTGCGCCTGGCGCAGCAGGCGGGCAACCAGGACGACGCGGTGGAAATCCGTCGCCAGCTTGCCGCGCTCTGGACCCGCCTGCCGGAGGTCGAAGGCCTGCTGGCAAGCCGTGCGGCCTCGCCGCTGGCCCTGCACGGCAGCCTGCTGGGCCTGGCCGGTGCCTGGGCGGCGCTCGATCCGCTGGCCGGCGTGCCGGCCTTCGAAGCGCTCGACTTCCTCGACCTGCGGCGTGGCTACGAGCCGCTGCTGGACTGGTTGGAGCGCGCCATCGAGTCGATCCGCGCGGGCTACCGCTGCCTGCCGTTCGAGCAGGAGGAACAGGTATTTTCCGTGCGCCTGCCCGATCCGGCGCCGCGTCAGCGCCTGGTGGTCGGCCTGCGGATGCCCGCCGGCGCCGGCGAACAGGCGGCGGCTGACTGGCTGGAGCGCGCCATCGTCGCCTCCGACCCGCACCTGCCGTTGCTCGCCCGGCAACGCATGAGCGGACTGGCGCGGCAGCCGATGAATCGCCAGGAACAGGTGGCCTACAGCGTTGGCGACGACACCCGTTTGTTCGTCGTGCAGGGTGCCGGCGACTGGTTCGATGCCGGCCAGCCGCTGCGCATCGTCGCGCCGGTCAGCGGGGTCGCCAGCAGTCCCTGGCAGATCGTGCTGTTCGTCGCCGACGGCAGCGACAACACCTAGACAGGAAGGAGCCGCCAATGCCCGAAGGGAGTGCAGGGCCTTTTTCCCAGGCGTACCAGGAGCAGCCGCTCAGCACGGCATTCCGCCAGGCCTGGCAGGAATGGCTGGAGGCCTGGGGCGCCCTCGACCGGGACGCCCAGGATGTGCCACGGATGGTCGAGCGCGCCCTCGAACTGTCCACCCGCATCACCCGGCGTCTGTGGCGCAGCGCCTTCGCCAGCGTCGGCGACGCGGCGGGCGTGCAGGTCAAGGCGATGGTCTATGCCTTCGTCGCCCTGGTCGACGAGACCCTGGTCTTCAGCGCCTGGCCGGGGCAGGGCGCCTGGCAGGACAAACCGCTGGAGTCGCATCTCTACGGCAGTCGCCAGGCGGGCGAATACCTGCCGCTGGCGATCAAGCGCCTGCTCGACGAACGCGCCCCGGCCAGTCGCGACCTGGCCAACGTCTACCTGCAATGCCTGATCCTCGGCTTCCGCGGTCGCCTGCGCGGGCCGCGCGGCGAGGCGCTGCACGAGAAGTGGCGGCAGGCGTTGTTCGCCTTCGCCTGGCAGCGCGAGGCGGACGCCGCCGACCTCGGCCGTCGCCTTGAGCAGCCCGCCGCTGCGCCGCCACGGCGTCTGCCGGTGCGCGCAGCGCTGCCGGACGGCTTCCGCCTGGGCCTGGCGGTGCTCGGGCTGGTGCTGTTGATGAGCGGTATCGGACACCTGTTCTGGCGCGACATCCAGCACGAAATGGCGGCGGTGACCCACCTGGCCGATGCGGAGCAGGCGCCATGAGCGGCGCGACCCTGTTCATGCTGGTTCTCCTCCTGGTGCTGCTGGCGCTGCTGCTGGGGGCGCTGGGCTGGTGGTGGCGAACCCGCGGTGGTACGGAGATCCGCAGCTTCTACGCGGCGGTCCGGCAGATGGAGCGCGAGCAGGGCTGGCAGGGCCGCTACGAAGCGCCCTGGCTGCTGATGCTCGGCAACGAGACCGAGGGCGAGCAGTTGTGCGCCACCTGGCGCCTGCTGCCGGTGGCGCGTCCGGCCTGGTTCGGCCGCTGGTGGTCGGACGGCGAGGGGGCGATCCTGCTGGTGCCCGAGTCGGTGTTCCTGCCCGACGAGGGCCTGCGCCGGCAAAGCGGCGCCTGGCTGCGCCTGTTGCGTCTTTTCCTGCGCCTGCGCGGCA
This sequence comes from Pseudomonas sp. 20-5, assembly GCF_056782835.1. NCBI lineage: Bacteria > Pseudomonadati > Pseudomonadota > Gammaproteobacteria > Pseudomonadales > Pseudomonadaceae > Pseudomonas > Pseudomonas sp. 20-5. Next base: position 2,942,712 of record NZ_CM165584.1, read on the forward strand.
GGCGCGCGCTGGACGGGGTGGTCTGGAACATTCCGCTGGCGCGGCTGCAGGATGGCGAGCAGGCGGCCAACCTCGGCCTCGCCGCGCGCCGTCGCTACGTGGAACTGACCCAGCGCCTTGGCCTGAGCCTGCCGGTTTACGTGGTGATCACTGGCCTGGAAGACCTGCCGGGTTTCCAGGAACTTCTCGCGGCGCTGCCCGAGGAGGCGCGCGAGCGCGCCCTCGGCTGGTCCTCGCCGTTCGCCGCCGAAGCGGCCTGGCAGTCGCGCTGGTGCGAGCAGGCGCTGGAGGAAATCACCGCCACCCTGACCGAGTCGATCGTCGAACTCGGTACCTTGCGCGGCCAGGTGGACAATGAGCTGTATTGCCTGCCGCCACGCCTGGAAAGCCTCCGCGGTTCGTTGCAGGCGCTGCTCGAACCGGTCTTCCAGGGCAACGCCAGGGGCGAGGCGCCGCGCTTTCGCGGTCTCTACCTGAGCGGCAGCGAGGCGGCGGGCGCGGCAGCCGACGATGTCCTGCCGGCGGTCGACGCGCCGCGTCGGCGCAGCAGCTTCGCCAGCCAACTGTGGGCACGGCGGATCCTTGCCGAGGAAGGCCTGGCCCAGGCGGTGCCGCGCATCCTCCAGCTGCGCCAGCGCTGGCAGCGCGGGATCGGCCTCGCCGCGTTGTGCCTGTGCCTGCTCTGGGGCGGCCTGATGACCTGGGTCTGGCGCGACGCGCTGCGCGACGCCGGTGAACTGTCGCAACTGCTGCATGGCGCCAGTGAGCGCTACCAGCCGCTCGACGACGACACTCGGCGCGCCGCCCAGGTCCGGCAGAACGTCCAGGCCTGGTGGCAACTGGTGTCACAGGCGCCGCGCTGGCGCTTCACTTCGCTGGCGTTTCCCAGTTCCTGGTTTTCCTCCCTGGATGCACGTATCGACAACGCGTATCGCCGCGTTTCCGAGCGCCTGCTGGTGCGACCGCTGCGCAGCCTGCTGGAAGGCGAGGCGCGCGACCTGCGGGCGATCCGCAGCGATGGCCAACCCGGCCTGAAGGAGGGCGACGACCCCAGCCAGTGGAAGGACTACCTGGCGGCGAAGGACCTGGTCGCCCGCGCCACTACGCTGGAGCGCCACAATCGCTTGTTCGCCCAGGCCATCGACAACCGCAGGACGCCGCTCGACGACCTTCTGCAACTGAGTAACGATGCCTTGGGCAGCAGCTACAACGCCGGCAGCCTGGCGCGCCTGGCCTATTACAACCGCACGCTGTTCGCCGAGCGTCCGGCCGATCTCGCCGCCCTCGACCTGGGCCGGGTCGCCGCCACGGCGGCGGATAACTTCCATGACCTGATGGCACGCTGGCTGAACGCCTACTTCCTCACCGACAGCCTGGAACGCACCGGCAATGCCCTGACCCAGGAACTCGCGCAGCTCGGCCAGGAACGAGACGCCACGGCGGCCCAGTTGCTGGGGATCGGCGAATTGATCAACCACCTGCAGCAACAGGTCAACCGCATCAACCTGATCTGGGGCAATGGCGTCGGCCAGGATCTCGTCCCTGGCTACCAGAACCTGCTCAAGAGCGCCCAGCAAAGCAGCTTGCTGGGAAACCGCGTGGAGGAACTGCAGAACCTCACCGTGCAGTTGCAGCAGCAGTTTCGCAGCGAATGGATCGCGCCTCCGGAGGCTGCCGGCGACGGCCTGCTGGTGAAACAGGGGGCGACGCTCAAGCTGGCCGATGACCTGCTCGGTCTGAAACGCGCCATCGATGACCTGAAGACCAAGGACTTCGTCTCCGTGGCCCTGGCGGACAAGACACTGGCGGACCACTCCTTGCTGAGCATCGACGATATCGGCGTGACTCAGGCGTTGAGCTTCTTCAACGACTTCACCGGCTACTACGAGAGCACCCTGCCATCGCTCAACCCGCGCTATCGCTATTCGGTCCTGCACGCCGCCGCCAGCGCGGCGACCGAGGCCATGTGGCAAAGCCTCGGGCCGCGCAGTCGTAGCCTGGCCAGTCGCAATGCCTCGCGTTTCGACGTGCAGGTCAAGCAGGTCCAGGTGTTGCAGGCGGCGCTGCTGGAGTTGCAGGACCTGCAGGCCGGCGCGCGCCTGCTGCTCAGCCTCAACGCGCTGGCCGTGGCCGATATCGGCCAGGCCCTGCGCGACATCGACGAGCAGGCGGTGCTGCGCGAGCCGGTCGATTTCAGCCGCTGGTCGGGCGCGCCGAATTTCGGCCTGCAGATGTTCCGCGCCCAGGACAGTGCCGAGCTGAAGCAAAGCCTGAACAGCCAGTTCAATGCCATGGCGGCCGTCGCCGAACGCCACGCCCCGGCGCTGGAGTGGTTGCAGGCGCAGCAATCCAGCCTGGCCACCGCCGACTACAACGCGTTCGTGCGCTTCAGCGCGCTCAACGCCGAACTGCAGAAATTCAAGGCCGACAACCCGGCGAGCACCGCGGCGCAGTTGGCGAAGCTGGTGGGTAACGATTTCAACCAGATGGACATCGGCAGTTGCGCCGACATTCTCAACGGCGTGCTCCTGCCGTCCAGCCGCAGCGACCTGGCGACGCGCCTGGTGGACCTGCGCCAGGGCGCGCTCGGGCGCTGCCAGTCGTTGCAACAGCAGCAGGCGGCGCAGGCCTGGAAGGACCTCGCCGACTACTTCAACCAGTACCTCGCCGGACGCTTCCCGTTCGCCTACAGCCTGGAAGCGGCCGATGCCGAGCCGGGGCGGGTGCGGCACCTGCTGAAACTGATGGAGACGCGCTTGCCGCAGGTGCGCGAAGGGCTGGCCCAGGTTCGCTCGCCGGACCTGCCGGCCGCCGAGGACTTCGTCCGCCGCCTGGAGCAGGCGCAGCGCTGGCTCGGCCCGCTGTTCGAGCGCGACAAGTCGGGCCTGCTCGGCGTCGCCCTGGACATCGACTGGCGCAGCGACCGCAGCCTGGAACGCGGCGCCGACCAGGTGATCGCCTGGAGCCTGTACTCGGGCGACCAGGAAAGCCGTTTCCCCGGCGCGCAGGACAAGGGCCTGACCTGGAATGTCGGCGATCCGCTGAAAATCATGCTGCGCTGGGCGAAGAACGGCTCGCAGCGTCCGGCAGACGACCCGCGCCAGGCCAGCCTGGCGGTGGCCGACCTCGAGGCCGGCTGGAGCTACCAGGGCTCCTGGGCGCTGTTGCGCATGATGCGCGCGCACTTCTCCCGGCAGCGCCCGCCGAACGTCGACTACACGGAGTTTCCGCTGGTCCTGCAACTGCCGGTGTATGCGCCTTACAGCCCGGAAAACGAGGCGCGGATGTTCCTCCGCCTGTCGTTGATGAGCCTGGGCGGCAAGACCCCGCTGTCCATCCAGCCGCTGCCGGTGCGCGCGCCGCAATCGCCGTTCGCGACGCTGTTGCCGGCCACCGTCGCCAGCACCGGAGGTACCCCATGACCCTGCCTCTTTCCGGCAACGCCCTGTCCCTGGAAGTGCTGCTCGAACCGATCGACCCCGGACAGCCGTGCGGCCCCAGCCTGCGCTACGACCCGGACTACGACCGCCTGCGCGAGTTGCGCCGGGAGGACGACAGCAGCCTGCCGACCGGCGTCTGGCAAGCGGAGGCCAAGCGCGCCGACTGGGCCGCGGTGGAGCAGTTGGCCAGCGAACTGTTGCAGCGGCGCAGCAAGGACCTGATGCTCGCCGCCTGGCTCGGCGAGGCCTGGCTGCAACGCGGCGGGCTGGGCGGATTGCAGCGCGCGCTGGTGCTGCTGGCGGAACTCTGCGAGCGCTACCCCGAGGAGGTGCATCCGCAAGCCCAGGACGGCGACCAGTCGTGGCGGGTGCCGCCCATCGACTGGCTGTTGCGCCGCTATGCCGAGCTGCTGCACACGCGCCTGCCGCTGATGGGGCAGGGCGCGTTCGCCGAGATCACCCTCTATGCCTGGCAGAGGTTGCAGCGCCAGCAGGTCGCCAGCGGCGACAGCAAGAGCGCCAAGGCGGCGCTGGAAGCGGCGCAACTTCAGCAGAAGAAGCTAGACGAAGCGTTGCGCGCGGAGCCCCTGGTGCAATGGCAGCGCAAGCAGGCCAGCCTGCTCGCCTGCCAGCAGCAACTACAGCGCCTGGAACAGTGGTGCGACCGCTGCCTGGGCGAACTCGCCCCCAGTTGCCAGCCATTGCGCGAGGTCATCGCGCAATGGCTGGCCTTGCTCAAGGAGTTCATCGCCATGCACCCGCAAGCGCCGCTGTCCGAAGAACAGCCCCCGGTCGCGGAGGCGGATGCCAGCGAAGGCGACGCGGACGGCGAGGAAAGCGTCCCGGCGAGCGCGCCGAGCGGGCCGGCTGGCGCGCCGACCAGTCGCGAGGACGCCTACCGGCAATTGCTGCTGATCGCTGACTACCTGGCGCGCACCGAGCCGCACAGCCCGGTTCCCTACCTGATCAAGCGCGCGGTGGAGTGGGGCAACAAGCCGCTGAGCGAGTTGCTGGCGGAGCTGATCAATGCGGACTCGGAGGCGCGCCGAGTCTGGTCGCTGCTTGGCGTACTGCCCTAATGAGCGGGGTTATATTTTTTATTCGAATATATAAATACGAATTCAGAATTTTTTAATCTATGGGTTCCTGGGGCAAGATGGGCGCACATTCCCCGGCTCGGAACCCAGCATGTCCGTCATCACCCATCCCCACGCCCGCGAGCTGACCAAATCGGTGCGCGCCACCGTGCTGGTGTTCAACGACCCCCGTTCCCGCGAGCTGCTGGAGCGCATCGAGCGCCTGGCGCCCAGCGAGGCCAACGCGCTGGTCATCGGCGAGACCGGCACCGGCAAGGAGCTGGTGGCGCGCCATATCCACGCCCTCAGCGGACGCAACGGCGGCCCGTTCGTCGCGGTCAACTGCGGTGCTTTCGCCGAGAGCCTGGTGGAGAGCGAGCTGTTCGGTCACGAGAAGGGCGCCTTTACCGGTGCGTTGCAGAGCAAGGCCGGCTGGTTCGAGGCAGCCAACGGCGGCACCCTGTTCCTCGACGAGATCGGCGACCTGCCGCCGAGCATCCAGGTCAAGCTGCTGCGCGTGCTGCAGGAACGCGAGGTGGTGCGGCTCGGTTCGCGCCGGCCGATCCCCATCGACGTGCGGCTGGTGGCGGCGACCAACGTCGACCTGGCCGACGCGGTGGTCGCCGGACACTTCCGCGAGGACCTGTTCTACCGCCTGCACGTGGCGACCATCCAACTGCCGCCGTTGCGCGAGCGCCGCGGCGATATCCTGCCGCTGGCCGAGTACTTCATCGTCGAGCACTGCCGGCGCCTCGGCTACACCAGCGCGAGCCTGAGCCCGGAAGCCGAGCGCAAGCTGCTCGGGCATTCCTGGGCGGGCAATATCCGCGAGCTGGAGAACGCCATCCACCACGCGCTGCTGGTCTGCCGCAACCGTCTGATCCAGCCGGCCGACCTGCACCTCATCGACATGCGTGCGCGCCAGGAGCCGAACGGCTTGCGCCGCGCTCCCGAAAGCGCCGCCGGCTCGGCGTTGGAGGCGGCGCTGCAGGCGCTGTTCGAGGAAAACCGCGAGGATCTCTACGAGCACATCGAGGAAACCGTGTTCCGTGCCGCCTATCGCTTCTGCCACGGCAACCAGTTGCAGACCGGACGCCTGCTGGGGATCAGCCGCAACATCGTGCGCGCCCGCCTGGAGAAGATCGGCGAGCTGGAAACCTCGCCACGGCACAACGTGGTCTCGCTGGTGGGCAAGTGAGCGTGGCGCTTTACAGTCTTTCACAATTCCCCCACAAAACCGGCAAGAACCCGGACGGCGGCTGTTCTACAACGGAGCGGTGAATCTCGTTGGCCGGACCAGGGACGTCGCCATGCCTCGCTCCGCTCGCCTGTGTCGCTCGCTCCCGGTAGCCGCTTTCCCGGCGGCGCCGAGTCCGCCTGGTCCTCCAGTCACAGCAACCTTGGTTTCCCGACCCGGCGAAGAGGATCGCTGCATGCCGTACTGTTCGCCGGAACAACTCGCCGACCTAGGCCCGCTGCTGGATTGCCTGCGCCGCTGGCCGCGCATCCGCGAGCCGCGGCCGGGGGTGTTCTACCTGGGCGACCAGCCGTTCTGCCAGTTCCATTCGCGCAATGGCCAGCGCTGGGCCGACGTCAAGCGCCGCAAGGGGCGCCTGCCGCCGTTCGTTCTGCCGCCGGGCGACCAGCATTCGGCGCGGGCATTCCAGATATTCCTGCTCCAGGCCTACAAGCTGAACTGAACTGTTGCCCGGGCAACAGTCGGACAGCAGCGCTGTTGCGTGGCTGACAGGCCGAGGCCGGAAACCCGCCGCAACTGCCCGGAAAATGCACATTTCCCCGTTGGTACGGCCCTTGCTCCAGGGCACTGCACCTAGCGCAACAGTCCACAGGGAAATCCCATGACCAGCCCCTTCAAAGTCGTCGCCGTCTCCGGCGGCACCTATCGCCCGTCCCGCACCCTGGTACTCACCCAGGCCCTGATCGCCGAGCTTGGCCAGTCGTTGCCGATCGACAGCCGGGTCATCGAGCTGACCGACATCGCCGCGCCGCTGGGCGCTACCCTGGCGCGCAACCAGGCGCCGGCGGAACTGCAGGCGGTGCTCGACGAGATCGAAAGCGCCGACCTGCTGCTGGTCGCCTCGCCGGTCTACCGTGGCTCCTATCCGGGCCTGCTCAAGCACCTGTTCGACCTGATCGACCTCAACGCCTTGATCGACACCCCGGTGCTGCTCGCCGCCACTGGCGGCACCGAGCGCCACGCGCTGGTCCTCGACCACCAGTTGCGCCCGCTGTTCAGCTTCTTCCAGGCGATCACCCTGCCCATCGGGGTCTACGCCAGCGAGGCCGACTTCGACAACTACCGGATCGTCAGCGAGCCGCTGAAGGCGCGCATCCGCCTCGCCGCCGAGCGCGCCGCGCCGCTGTTCGGCGGACGCTCCGAACTGTTGAAGATCGCCTGAGGTGCGCCGATGAACGTGTTCTGGTTCCTCCCGACCCACGGCGATGGCCACTTCCTCGGCACCAGCCAGGGCGCGCGGCCGGTCTCGCTGCCTTACCTGAAGCAGGTGGCACAGGCGGCCGACAGCCTTGGCTATCACGGCGTGCTGATCCCCACCGGACGCTCCTGCGAGGACTCCTGGGTGGTGGCCTCGGCGCTGGCGCCGCTGACCGAGCGCCTGCGCTTCCTGGTGGCGATCCGTCCGGGAATCGTTTCGCCGACCGTCTCGGCGCGGATGGCGGCGACCCTCGACCGCCTGTCCGGCGGGCGCCTGCTGATCAACGTGGTCACCGGCGGCGATCCCGACGAGAACCGCGGCGACGGCATCCATCTCGGCCACGCCGAGCGCTACGAGGTCACCGACGAGTTCCTTCGGGTCTGGCGGCGCGTCCTGCAGGGCGAGGCGGTGGACTTCCACGGCAAGCACATCCACGTGGAGAACGCCAAGGCGCTCTATCCGCCGCTGCAACGGCCGTATCCGCCGCTGTACTTCGGCGGTTCCTCGGAGGCCGCCCACGAACTGGCCGGCGAACAGGTGGACGTCTACCTGACCTGGGGCGAGCCGTTGCCGGCGGTGGCGGCGAAAATCGCCGACGTGCGCCAGCGAGCGGCTCGCCATGGGCGTACGGTGAAGTTCGGCATCCGCCTGCATGTGATCGTCCGCGAAACCGCCGAAGAAGCCTGGCGCGCCGCGGACAGGCTGATCGAACACATCTCCGACGAGACCATCGCCGCCGCGCAGCAGTCCTTCGCCCGTTTCGACTCCGAAGGCCAGCGACGCATGGCCGCGCTGCACGGCGGCCGCCGCGATCGCCTGGAGATCCAGCCGAACCTCTGGGCCGGGATCGGCCTGGTGCGCGGCGGCGCCGGCACCGCGCTGGTCGGCGATCCGCGGCAGGTGGCGGAGCGCATCGGGGAATACGCCGAGCTCGGCATCGACAGCTTCATCTTCTCCGGCTATCCGCACCTGGAAGAGGCTTACCGCTTCGCCGAACTGGTCTTCCCGCTGCTGCCCGAACCCTACGCCAGCCTGGCCGGCCGTGGGCTGACCAACCTGACCGGGCCGTTCGGCGAAATGATCGCCAACGACGTGCTGCCGGCTCGCGCCGGCGCTTGAGCAGCCGGGCCCCCGAGGAGAAACCCCCTGTGAATGCGAAGACCCGCCCCGAGGCGCAAACGCCGTTGCAGATCGCCCGGCGCCTGGCCGCCGATTTCGCCGAGAACGCCGCCGAGCGCGACGTCGCCGGCGGTACCCCGAAGGCCGAGCGCGACGCGTTGCGCCGCAGCGGCCTGTTGTCGCTGATCATCCCGCGCGAATACGGCGGCCTGGGGGCGAGCTGGAGCGAAACCCTGCAAACCGTGCGCGAACTGGCCCGGGTCGACAGCTCGATCGCCCACGTCTATGGCTTCCAGCACCTGATGCTGGCCACCGTGCGCCTGTTCTCGCGGCCCGAGCAATGGCAGCCGTGGTTCGAGCTGACCGCGCGCAACCGCTGGTTCTGGGGCAACGCGCTGAACCCGCTGGACAACCGTACCGTGGCCCGGCGCTTCGACGGCTGGCGCGAGTTCTCCGGGAAGAAGAGCTTCTGCTCCGGCGCCCGCGATTCGGAGATGCTCATCGCCTCGGCACTGGACGGCGAGGGCGGGGCGCTGCTGATTGCCGCCATCCCCACCGCGCGCAGCGGTATCAGCCTGGGCCAGGATTGGGACAACATGGGCCAGCGGCAGACCGACAGCGGCAGCGCGATCTTCGAGCGGGTGCGGGTGGAGGAGAGCGAGTTGCTGCTCGATCCCGGGCCGCTGAGCACGCCGTTCGCCTGCCTGCGGCCGCTGATCGCCCAGTTGATCTTCACCGAGGTGTTCCTCGGCATCGCCGAAGGCGCCTTCGAGGAGGCTCGCCAGTACACCCTGCGCGAAGCGCGACCGTGGTTCCGCTCCGAGGTCGCCGAGGCCAATGCCGACCCCTATGTGCTGGCGCGCTACGGCGAATTCTGGGTCGGCCTGGAAAGCACCCGGGCGCTGGTCGAGCGCGCCGCGCAGCGCCTCGACGCCGCCTGGTCCAAGGGCCCGGCGCTGGACGCCAGCGAGCGCGGCCAGTTGGCCCTGGCCATCGCCGCCGCCAAGGTCGCCGCGACGCGCAACGGCCTCGACCTGTGCAACCGCATGTTCGAAGTCACCGGCGCCCGCTCCACTCACGCCGCCCTGCGCCTGGACCGCTACTGGCGCAACCTGCGCACCCAGACCCTGCACGACCCGCTGGACTACAAGATCCGCGAGCTGGGCGACTGGGCGCTGAACCAGTCACCGCCGCAACCGACCTTCTACTCATGAACGCTTCTACCCGTACTCCCGACCGGCTGCTGACGCTGCCACGTTCGCCGAACCTGGCGACCTCGATCCGCGCCACCGCCCAGGTCTTCGAGGATCCGAAGTCCCAGGCCCTGCTCGAACACCTGCGCCAGGTGGCGCCGAGCGAGGCCAGCGTGCTGGTGATCGGCGAGACCGGCACCGGCAAGGAACTGGTGGCGCGGCATATCCACAACCTCAGCGCGCGGCGCAACGGCCCGTTCGTGGCGGTCAACTGCGGGGCCTTCTCCGAGTCACTGGTGGAAGCCGAGCTGTTCGGCCACGAGAAGGGCGCCTTCACCGGCGCCCTGGCGGCCAAGGCCGGCTGGTTCGAGGAGGCCAACGGCGGCACCCTGTTCCTCGACGAGATCGGCGACCTGCCGATGCCGATCCAGGTCAAGTTGCTGCGCGTGTTGCAGGAGCGCGAGGTGGTGCGCCTGGGGTCGCGCAAGAGCATCCCCATCGACGTGCGCGTGCTGGCGGCGACCAACGTGCAACTGGAGCGGGCGATCAATGCCGGGCACTTCCGCGAGGACCTGTACTACCGGCTCAATGTCGTCAGTCTCGAACTGTCGCCGTTGCGCGAGCGACCCGGCGACATCCTGCCGCTGACCCGCCACTTCATCGCCGAATACAGCCGTCGCCTGGGCTACGGCCAGAGCCAGTTGAGCCCGGAGGCGGCGCAGAAGTTGCGTGCCTATTCCTGGCCGGGGAACATCCGCGAGCTGGAGAACGTCATCCACCATACCTTGCTGATCTGCCGCGACGGGCTGATCCGCGCGGATGACCTGCACCTGTCCAACCTGCGCCTGGAGCGTGGCGAGGAGCTGGCGCGCGGGGGCCCGGCGAGCGGCGCCGCCGAGCACTTGTTGCAGCAGGCTTTCCAGCGTCTGTTCGAAGAGCAGGGCGAGAACCTCCATGGGCGGGTCGAAGATGCCCTGCTGCGCGCGGCGTACCGTTTCTGCCACGGCAACCAGGTGCATACCGCCAACCTGCTGGGACTCAGCCGCAACGTCACGCGCACGCGGCTGATCGCCATCGGCGAACTGGTGGTGAACAAGCGCGGTGGCCAGCGGATCGATGGCGAGCGGGCGGTGCGGTTGTCGATCTGAGTTCAGGCGCTCGGGATCGCGGCGGGTAAGCGCAAGCGGTTATTCGGCCAACCTCCCGCGACTATCCGCCGTGCCGGCGCTGCGGCATTCGCCCAAACCCAGCCGGGCGCAGTAGACTCGGCGCTTTGCGGAGCGTCTGGCTCCGCGCTCTGCGCCAGGTGGAACTGCCCGATGCCCGATACCTCTCCCGATCTGCCGGCCATGTCGCCGCTCGCCGTCTATCGCCAGGCCGTGGAACAGCGCGGTTTCGCTCCCGACGAGGCGCAGCGGCGCGCCGCCGAGGCGCTGGAGCGTTGTTTCCAGGCCCTGCACGAAGCTCACCGCCACGGCGCGATCCAGGGCGTCTACCTGTGGGGACCGGTAGGACGCGGCAAGACCTGGCTGATGGATCACTTCTACCAGTGCCTGCGCGTGCCCGCGCGGCGCCAGCACTTCCACCACTTCATGCAATGGGTGCACCAGCGCCAGTTCGAACTGACCGGTACAGCCGACCCGTTGCGCGCCCTGGCCCGCGAGTTGGCGCGGGACGTGCGGGTGCTGTGCTTCGACGAGCTGTTCGTCAGCGATATCGGCGACGCCATCCTGCTCGGCAGCCTGCTGCGCATCATGTTCGAGGAGGGCGTGGTGCTGGTGGCCACTTCCAACCAGCCACCGGAGCAGTTGTACGCCGACGGTTTCAACCGCGAACGCTTCCTCCCGGCGATCGAGGCGATCCAGCGGCACATGGCGGTGGTCGCGGTGGATGGCGGCCAGGACCACCGCCTGCATCCCGGCCGGGCCGAGCAACGCTACTGGGTGGTGGAGGCGGGGCAGGCGAGCGGTTTCGCCGAACTCTTCGCGCGCCTGAGTGCCGGCGAAGCGGCATCCACGCAGCCCATCGAACTGGGGCACCGCCCGCTGGCGGTGCACCGGCACAGCGAATCGGTGCTCTGGTGCAGCTATGCGCAGCTCTGCGAGGCGCCGCTGTCGGCGCTGGACTTCATCGGCCTTTGCGACCGCTACCGGGCGATCCTGATGGACGACCTGCCGTGCCTGAGCGCCGGCCAGCGCGAAGGCCGCATAGCCCGTGGCACCGAGGACGGCGCGCAACTGGTGGAGGCGGGTGATCGCGAATTGCCGCAGTTGTCGGTGCACGACGACGGCGTGCGGCGCTTCATCGCCCTGGTGGACGAATGCTACGACCGCAAGGTGCCGCTCTACCTGGAGGCCAGGGTGCCGTTGGAGGCACTTTATACCGAGGGCTACCTGGCCTTCGCCTTCCGTCGCACCCTCAGCCGGCTGCGCGAGATGCAGCTGGCACGCTTCGGCAGCGACAGCGCCGGCTAGCGCCGCGCCGCCGAAGCGGGAACTGCGGATGGCCGCCCGCGCTCATCCGCCGGCCAGGCCGAGGCTCAGTAGCCGTGCCGGCGCAGCAGCGCGTCCATGTCTTGCGCCGCCGGGCGGCCCTGGAACTTCAGCAGTTCCGAGGTGCGGTTGGTGAAGAAACCGTCGACGCCGGCCGCGCCTAGGGCCTTGAAGTCTTCCGCCGAGTCCACCGAGTAGGCATGGATGAACAACCCGCGCGCGTGGGTCATGCGGTTCATCCAGGGTTTCACCAGGTCGGCGTAGCTCTGTTCGCCGCGTTCGCTGAGGGTCGCCGAGGGCCCGGTGCCCAGCGCGCCGTGGGCCTTGGCCCAGTCCAGCCAGGCGCCGAACTCGGCTTCGGACTTCACTTCCTGCCTGGCGTAGAAGGCCGCCTTGTCGGTTTCCCCGGATTCCTTGAAGGTCACTGGCGAGCGGGCTTCCAGGTAGCCGTCACCGAGCCACAGCAGGAGAATCTTCGGCACTTGCGGCATGCTTTCTTGCAGCAGTTCCAGGCTGCTCTTCTCGAAGGTCTGCAGGATCACCCGGCCATTGCCGTGGGCCACGTCGACATGCCCGGCGGCGGCGCGCTCGCGGGGTTGCAGCCAGCCGCGGCGTTCCAGCAGCTTGCGCAGGTCGTCTTCGATGCCGGGGAATTGCGCCGGTACCTTGGTCTCCAGGTACAGGCCCGGCTTGTTGGCACCGCCCTCGGCGATGTCGAGCATCTCGTCGAGGGTGAGGATGCGCAGGCCGACGAAGCCGGGCCGGGCGCGCTCGGGGAAGGCGCGATTGAACCAGGAGCCGGCGTCCAGGCGCTTGAGTTCGGCGAGAGTGAAGCTGCTCACCGGGTCCTTGGCGCGCTCCGGGAAGACCTCGGCGACGTCGGTGGTGCGCTCCAGGGTGTCGTCGTGGAGGGCGACCAGCACGCCGTCGCGGCTGCGCTGCACGTCGGCTTCCAGGTAGTCGGCGCCGAGGTCGCGGGCCAGCAGGTAGGCCGCGGCGGTTTCCTCGGGGGCGTCGTACGAGGCGCCGCGGTGGGCGATGACCGCCGGCCAGGGCACGCCGGCGGCGGCGCTGAGGGCCTTGCCGGACGGCTCCGCGGCCTGGGCGGCGAGCCCCGCCGTCAGGCCGAGGAGGCCCAGGGTCTTGAATGTTCCTTGCCAGAATCTTTGCCGCATGAGGCGCCTTTCCTTCTTTCTTTTTCACGGGATTGCCGACCAGTCTGGCGTCGCCGGATGACCGGAGGACGACAGATACAGGTCTGTCCGGCGCGGGGAAAGATGCGCTGTCGCGGCGACGCTGGTTCCTGTCGCCCTCGGCAAAGCGCCAGCCCTCCCAGGCCGGGAGGGCGGATTCTACAGGCGTTTGTTCAGCAGGCGGGCCAGGCGGTCGCCGCCGAACTGGATCAACGTGACCAGCAGCACAAGGACGATGATCACGGTGAGCATCACCTGGGTGTCGAAGCGCTGGTAGCCGTAGCGGTAGGCCAGGTCGCCCAGGCCGCCGGCACCGATCGCACCGGCCATGGCCGAGGAATTGATCATGGTCACCAGGGTGATGGTGAAGCCGCCGACGATGCCCGGTCGCGCCTCCGGCAACAGTACGTTGCAGATGATGTGGCGGCGTTCGCAGCCCATCGCCTGGGCCGCCTCCACCAGGCCGTGGTCGACTTCGCGCAGGCTGACCTCGGCGATCCGCGCGAAGAACGGCGTGGCGGCGATGGTCAGCGGCACCACCGCGGCCCAGACTCCATAGCTGGTGCCGACGATCATCCGGGTAAAGGGAATCAGCGCCACCATCAGGATCAGGAAGGGTACCGAGCGCAGCACGTTGACCAGACCGCCCAGGATGCGATTGAGCAGGCGCGCCTCGAAGATCCCGCCCGGCCCGGTGGTGACCAGCACCAGGGCCAGCGGGATACCCACCAGCAGGACGATGGCGGAGGACGCGCCGATCATCAGCAGCGTATCGAGGAAACCTTGCCAGAGCCGTTCAAGCATGGGCGACATGGCCGAGCACCTCCACCTTGTCCGCCACCAGCGCGGCCTTGGCCAGCACGCCGGGAAGCTCGCCGGGCGGCGCGCCGACCTGTAGCAGCAGGCGCCCCAGGGCGCGGCCCTGGATACGCTCTATGCCGCCGTGGAGCAGGTCGACGCGCTGGCCGATGGCCCTGGCGATGGCCAGCAGGTCCGGCACCCGTCGGCTGGCGCCGGTGTACTGGAGATCGAGCAGCACCGGGTCGCCGGCGCCGGGAGCCTGGCGCAGGCGCGCCTGGAGGTCGGCCGGGAGGGCGGCGCGCAGGCTGCCGAGCAGGCTTCGGGTGACGGCATGGCGCGGATCGCCGAAGACTTCCCAGACTTCGCCCTGTTCGACGATGCGGCCGCATTCGAGGACCACCACGCGGTCGCAGATCTCGCGGATGACCGCCATCTCGTGGGTGATCAGGACGATGGTCAGGCCCAGCCGGCGGTTGATGTCGCGCAGCAGCGCGAGGATCGCCTGGGTGCTCTCCGGGTCCAGCGCCGAGGTGGCTTCGTCGCAGAGCAGTATCTGCGGCTGGTGCACCAGCGCGCGGGCGATGCCGACGCGCTGTTTCTGCCCGCCGGAGAGCTGTGCCGGATAGGCGTCGCGTTTTTCCTCCAGGCCGACCAGTTGCAGCAGCCCGGCGACCCGCTCCTCGATCCGTGCCCGGGGCACCCCGGCCACCCGCAGCGGCAGGGCGATGTTCTGCCGCACGGTCTTGGCCGACATCAGGTTGAAGTGCTGGAAGATCATGCCGATGCGTCGGCGCAGGGCGACCAGGCGCTGGCCGTCGTAGCCGCCGATGTCTTCGTCGTCGATCAGCACCTGCCCCTCGCTGGGACGCTCCAGGCGATTGAGGGTGCGGATCAGCGAGGACTTTCCGGCGCCGCTGCGGCCGATGATGCCGAACACTTCGCCGCGGCGGATTTCCAGGTCGATCTCCCGCAGGGCCTGGACTCCACCGGGGTAGCGCTTGCCCAGGCCGTGGAGACGGATGTGCGGCGTGGAGGCGCGCGTGTCGGGCGCCGTCGGGAACGGTTCGAGGGGCAGCAGGCTCGGGGGAACGGTCATGGCCGTCACTCCCAGCCCGGCTGGTACAGCGTGCCATGGGCCTTGTCCAGCGCGGCGCGGACCACCGGTGAATGCTGGTAGATGTCGACGAAGTGCGCCAGGCGGCCATCGCGGTCCTGGTAGTCGCCGCGGGTGACGAACTGGATCACGTATTCCCGGTTGTCGATCCCGTCGAACAGCAGTGCCCGGGTCGGGTCGATGGTCCCGGCCAGGCGCAGGTAGTGCGGGTAACCCTGGGCCAGGTCGAAATCGTCGAGGGCGCGCGCCAGTTGCACCGCCTCCAGCTCGGTGATGCGGATGTCCTTCGGGTTGTCGACGATATCGTCGAGGGTCGCCTTGTAGCCGACGCCGTCCCTGAGCTTCAGCAGGCCGGCCTTCTGTAGCAGTTGCAGGCCGCGGCCGCCATTGATCGGGTCGTTGGCGATGGCCACGCTGGCGCCTTCCGGCAACTCTGCGAGGCTGGCGTAGCGCTTCGAATAGAGCCCGACGTTGTTGATGATCCCCGGCGCGAACGGCTTCAACTGGAAGCCGCCTTCGCGGTTGGCGTTTTCCAGGAAGGGCACGTGCTGGAAGTAGTTGGCGTCGATGTCGCCCTGGGCGAGGGTGATGTTGGGGGCGTTCCAGTCGCTGAACTCGACCAGTTCGACCTTCAGTCCCTGCTTGCCGGCTTCGCTCACGGCGACTTCCAGCGGCGGGGCGAAGGCGGCGGTGGTGCCGATCTTCAGCGGGGCGTCGGCGGCCTGGGCCGGGCCGCTGCCGAGGAGGACGGCCAGGCTCAGGGTTTTCAGGGTGTTCAGCATGGTGGGCTCCTGAACGAAAGGGAAAGTGGGGTCAGGCCTGGCGCTGGCGCGCGGCCGGGGGCTGGCGGAAGGCGGCGCCGGCGTGTTCCGCCTGCAGGCGCGCGCGGCCGCCGCCGAAGAGCTTCTCCCGCAGGGTGCCGGGTGCGTAGGCGGTCTTGTAGCTACCGCGTGCCTGCAACTCGGGCACCACCAGGTCGATGAAGTCGGCGTAGCTCTCCGGCTCCACGGTGCGGGTCAGGTTGAAGCCGTCCAGGCCGGTATCGGCGATCCAGCCTTCGAGGTCGTCGGCGACCTGGCGCGGGTCGCCTACCAGGGTCACGTAGCGGCCGCCCAGGGCCAACTGGTCGAGGAGCTTGCGCACGGTGGAGTCGGTGCGCGCCACGGTGAGGTTCTTCACCACCGACTCGATGGCGTTGTTCTTCTCGTAGCGGATCGGCTCGTCGAGTCCGTAGCGCGACAGGTCGATGCCGCTGGAGCTGGCGAAGTGCGCCAGGCCGGCCTCGGGGCTGGCGTAGCGGCGGTACTCGGCATGCTTGTCGCGGGCCTCGGCCGCGGTGGCTGCGACGATCACGTTGATGCCCATGAAGATCCTGATGTCCTCGGCGCGACGGCCGGCGCCGACCACCGCCGCGCGGATGCGCTGCACCAGTTGGCGGGTGGCCTCGCGGGTCTGTCCGGAGACGAACACGCATTCGGCGTGGCGCGCGGCGAAGGCCAGGCCACGCTCCGAGGAGCCGGCCTGGAACAGCACCGGGGTGCGCTGTGGCGAGGGCTCGGCGAGGTGGTAGCCCTCGACCTGGTAGAACTCGCCATGGTGGCGGATCTTGTGGATCTTCTCCGGCCGCGCGTAGACCCGTCGCTGGCGGTCGGCGAGCACCGCGTCGTCTTCCCAGCTGCCCTCCCAGAGCTTGTAGAGGACCTCCAGGTACTCGTCGGCGCGGTCGTAGCGGCGGTCGTGCTCGATCTGCGCGGACTGGCCCATGGCCTGGGCCGCGCTTTCCAGGTAGCCGGTGACGATGTTCCAGCCGATCCGCCCGTCGCTCAAATGGTCGAGGGTCGAGAGCCGCCGGGCGAACGGGTAGGGCGCCTCGTAGGTGAGGTTGGCGGTGACGCCGAAACCCAGGTGCTCGGTGACCCCGGCCATGGCCGAGACCAGCATCAGCGGGTCGTTCACCGGCAACTGGACGGCTTCGCGGGCGGTCACCTCGATGCCGCCCTGGTAGACGTCGTAGACGCCGAGGATATCGGCGATGAACAGGCCGTCGAACAGGCCGCGCTCCAGCAGCCGGGCCAGCTCGGTCCAGTGGCGCAGTTTGCGGTAGTCGCTGGAGCGGTCGCGCGGGTGGGTCCAGAGGCCGTGGTTGATATGGCCGACGCAATTCATGCTGAAGGCGTTTAGGAGAATCTGCTTCTTGCTCATGGCGGTTCCTTCGGCGTTCAGAGCGTGCCGCGGCGTGGCGGCAGGCGGCCGTTGAGGTAGTAGTCGCCGACCGCGTGGTACTTCCAGCGCACCGGGTCGTGCAGGGTGTGTACGCGGGCGTTGCGCCAGTGGCGGTCGAGACCGAGTTCGGCGAGACAGGCGCGGCTGCCGCCAAGCTCGATCAGCTTGCTGCCGGCCAGCAGGGCGACCTCGGTGGTCAGCACGCGGGCTTCGGCGACGGCGATCGAGGCGGCCGCCACGCTTTCCGCGTCCGGCTCGGCGGTGGCCCGGTCGAGCACCCGCCCGGCACGCTCCAGCAGCGCTTCGGCGGCGTGCAGGCGGATCGCCAGGCGGCCGATCTCATGGATGGTCAGTGGGTCGTCGCTGGCCTTGTCGACGCCGGAGTCGACCCAGGGCCGGGCGCGCTCGCGGACGAAACGCAGGGTGTCCTCGAAGGCGCCGCGGGCGATCCCGGCGTCGATCGCCGCGTGGAGGATCTGTGCCAGCGGGCCGACGGTGGTCGGGCGCTCGAAGGCGTCCTGGAACGAGACCACGTCCTCGGCGGCCACCGCTACCCGGTCGAACAGCGCCGAACCGCTGCCGGTGGTGCGTTGACCGAAGCCGGACCAGTCGTCGACGATTTCCAGCCCGGCGCTGTCGCGCGGGACGAAGGCCAGTTGCTGGCGGCCCTCGTCGTCCACCGCCAGGGTCGGCACCCGCTGCGCGTAGAGTGCGCCGGTGCAGTAGAACTTGCGCCCGTCCAGGCGGTAGCCGTCGCCGTCGGCGCGCAGGCGGGTACGGCGCTCGCTGGCGGTACGCGTGCCGATCTCGGCCAGGGCGTTGCCGAAACGCTCGCCGGCCAGGGCGGCGCCGAACAGGCGACCTTTCTGCGCCGGCGAGCCGTTCACCCGCAGCACTTCGAGGGCGTAGAAATGGTTCTGCGGAATCTGCCCCAGGGAACTGTCGGCGGCGCTGACGATCGCCACCACCTTCGCCAGGGTCACCCGCGAGACGCCGGCCCCGCCGTATTCGCGGGGCACCGCGATGCCCCACAGGCCGGAGCGGGAGAACAGTTCCAGTTCTTCCAGCGGCAGGCGCCGCTCGCGGTCGCGCTGGATGCTTTCGCGGGCGAACAGGGCGGCCAGCTCGCGGGCCGTTTCCAGGGCTTCGTCGTCGCTGCCGATGCGATGGGCAGCGGCCGTGGGATTGTCGCGCGTAGCGTGTGCGAGGCTCATCGGGCGCTCCTCAGATCCATGAGTGACGCGCCGGACGGGCGCCGTTCAGGTAGTAGTCGCCGACCGCGTGGACTTTCCAGCGCACCGGGTCGTGCAGGGTATGGGTGCGGGCGTTGCGCCAGTGCCGGTCGAGGTTGAACTCGGCGAGCGTGGCACGGCTGCCGGCCAGCTCGAAGAGCTTCTCGCTGGCGGCCAGGCTGATCTCGGTGCTCAGCACCTTGGCCTCGGCCACGGCGATCGAGGCGCGTGCCGCCGACTCGGCGTCCACCGGCCGCGCGGCCACTTCGTCGAGGACCTGGCCGGCCTTCTCCAGCAGGGCGTTGGCGGCGTGCAGCTCGATTTGCAGGCGGCCGACCTCGGCGATGCTGTAGAGCTCATCGCTGGCGCGTTCGACCTGGGCGTCGATCCAGGGCCGGCTGCGTTCGCGGACGAAAGCCTGGGCGTCGTCCAGCGCCGCCTGGGCGATGCCGGCGTCGATGGCGGCCTGGATCAGTTGCGAGACGGCGCCCTGGAGGCTCGGGATCTCGGCCAGCAGGCCGTTGTGGATCAGCATGTCGCCGGCTACCGGAACCTCGTCCAGCAGTACCGTGCCGCTGGCGGTGGTGCGCTGGCCGAAGCCGGACCAGTCGTCGACGATGCGCAGGCCGGGAGCGCCGCGCTCGACGAAGAGCATCACCGCGCGTTCTTCCTCGTCGATGGCCTTGACCGCCACCCAGTGGGCGAACAAGGCGCCGGTGGAGTAGAACTTCTCGCCGCTGACCCGGTAGCCGTCGCCGTCGCGACGGACCCGCGCCTTCAGCTCCAGGGTGTGGCGGGTATTGCGCTCCGGGCCGGCGTTGGCCAGCCGGCGGCCGTCGAGGATGCCACGGAACAGCTTGCGTTTCTGCGCCGGGCTGGCGACGTTGTCGATCACGCTGAGCAGGCCGAACTGGTTCTGCGGAATCTGTCCGAGGGCCGGGTCGGCGGCACAGATGACGCGGAACACCTCGGCCAGGGTCACGTGGGAAACCTGCGCGCCGCCATGGGCGCGGGGAATGCCGATGCCGCCCAGGCCGAGGCGGGTGAAGAGTTCCAGTTCCTGCCAGGGCAGGCGTCGTTCGCGGTCGCGTAGCGCCGCTTCGCGACGGGCCAGTCCGGCTACCTCGTGGGCGGCCTGCAACGCCTGGGCGTCGTTCTCGATGAGGCGTGCCGGGAGTAGCCGGGGCGCCTGGTCACGAAGATCCTTGGGTGCGGTTTCGTCGGTCATGGTTCAGCCTTGCAGCGTGGTGGTTCCGCCAGCGGCATCGGTGTGGCGCGGCTCGCGGGTTCGGTGGTGCGGGTGGAACGCCTGGAGGAGGGAGGGGAAACAGGCGGTAACGACATGCTCGCTGGGCACCTCTGGCAGTTCGGATAGGTGGCTGGCGCGATCGCCAAGCCTCTGCCGGGTCTGTTTGCACAAGCCGTGCCGTTTGCTAATCCATAGAAAAATCAAAGAGTTGGAGGTTTTCTCCAACAGTTTCTGCTGGTCCGCGGGCGCTGCCTGTTGCTCCGCTGTTGCCAGGGCAACAGTTACCGGCGGATTACAGCCGGATGCCGCGCGCCAGCGCCGTGCTGCTAGGGTGATAGGGTTTCGCGCGCGGCGGCCTGGCGCGCGTCCACCCACTCGGATCGTCGAAGGAACTCCCATGCAGAGCGCTAACGCTTCAGAACTCACCACCGACATCGCCGTGATCGGCGGCGGCGCGGCCGGCATCGGCGTGATCGCCAGCCTGCTGAAACGTTCGCCGGGGTTGCGTATCAGCCTGATCGAGCCGGCGGACACCCACTACTACCAACCGGGCTGGACCCTGGTCGGTGGCGGCGCCTACGCACAGGGCGACACCGCGCGGCCGATGGCCGGGCTGGTCCCGCCCGGCGTGGAGTGGTTGCGCACCCGCGTCGAGCGGGTCGACCCCGAGGCGCGCCGACTGTTGCTGGAGGGCGGCGACAGCCTGGAATACCGCAACCTGATCGTCTGCCCCGGCCTGCGCCTGGCCTGGGAGCGCATCGAGGGCCTGGAGGAGACCCTGGGGCGCAACGGCGTCACCTCCAACTACCGCTACGACCTGGCGCCCTACACCTGGGAGCTGGTGCGCGGCCTGCGCGGCGGCAAGGCGCTGTTCACCCAGCCGGCGATGCCGATCAAGTGCGCCGGGGCGCCGCAGAAGGCCATGTACCTGTCCTGCGACCACTGGCTGCGGGAGGGCGTGCTGCAGGACATCGAGGTCGAGTTCGACCTGGCCGGCGCGGCGTTGTTCGGTGTCGCCGATTTCGTTCCGCCGCTGATGGAGTACGTGCGCAAGTATTCGGCCGAGCTGGCGTTCAATTCCAACCTGGTGAAGGTCGACGGCGCGGCGCGCAAGGCCTGGTTCGAGGTGAAGGACGCCGACGGCAACACCAATCTGGCGGAAAAGGACTTCGACCTGCTGCACGTGGTGCCGCCGCAGCTGCCGCCGACCTTCGTCGCCGCCAGCGGCCTGGGCGACGCGGCCGGCTGGTGCGAAGTCGACCCGGCGACCCTGCAACATGTCCGTCATGGCGAGATTTTCGCCCTCGGCGATGTCTGCGGCACCGCCAACGCGAAGACCGCGGCGGCGGCGCGCAAGCAGATCGTGGTGGTGGCCGAGAACCTTCTCGGCCTGCGCAGCGGCCGTGGCCTGCCGCTGCGCTACGACGGCTACGGCGGTTGTCCGCTGACCGTCGAGCGCGGCCGGGTGGTGCTGGCGGAGTTCGGCTATGCCGGCAAGCTGCTGCCGACCTTCCCGCTGGAGCCCACCGCGGCCAGCCGCTTCGCCTGGCTGCTCAAGCGCCACGTACTGCCCTGGGTGTACTGGAACGCCATGCTCAAGGGCCGGGAGTGGCTGGCGCGGCCGGGGCGCTAGACCGGGCGGCAGCCCTCGGCCTGACCCTCCGCACGGCCGGCCTCAAAGCTCGTGGGCGAACGGCAGGTCCGGCCCCACCCGCGAGCAGGTGACCGCCGCCGCGCGGATGGCGAAGGCGAGCATCGCGTCGATCGCTTCCCGCGACAGCGCGGCTAGCCCGGCCGGGCTGTCGGCGTCGAGGCGGCGGAGGTAGGCGAGGGTCGCCGCCTGGAAGGTATCGCCGGCGCCGACCGTATCGCGCAGTGGCAGGGCGGTATCCGCCGGGCGACTCCAGCTGCCGTGGGTGCAGTGCACGCTGGCGCCGGCCCCGCCGTGGGTGACGAAGACCAGCCGGCAGCGCGGGTTCAGCCAGCCGCGGGCCACCTCGCCGGGGTCGCGCCCGGGGTAGAGCAGGGCCAGGTCTTCCTCGCTGGCCTTGATCAGGTGCGCATGACTGGCGAAGGCCTCGACCCGGCGCCGCCAGAGGTCGATGTCCGGCTGCGGGTCGAGGCGCACGTTGGGATCCAGGCTGACCAGGCGCCGGCCGCTCTCGCGCCGGACCAGCGCCAGCAGGGTGTCGGCCACCGGTGTCACCACCAGGGTATAGGAGCCGACGTGCAAACCGCGTATCCGCCCATCCAGCGTCGGCAGGTGTTCCAGGCGCACCTGGCGGTCGGCGCAGCCGTCGCCGCGGAACTGGTATTGCGCCGAGCCGCTGGCGTCGAGGCCGACCATCGCCAGGGTGGTCGGGGCGTCGCTGGGCACCAGGAAGCCGCAGTCCACGCCTTCTTCTTCGAGCACCCGGCGCAGCCGCGTGCCCAGGTAGTCGCTGGACAGCCCGCCGAACAGCGCCGCCTCCACGCCCAGCCGGCGCAGGCCGACGGCGACGTTGAACGGCGAGCCGCCGGCGATCGCGGTGAAGCCCAGCTCGTTGCTGCGCGCAGCGCTTTCCAGGCTGAAGACATCGAAAAGGGCCTCGCCACACACCAGGTACATGCAGATCTCCAAAACGCCAGAAGAGGAAGGAAAGCGACCATTATCGCGGAGGCAGGTGCTCCAGGTAACGCCGGTAGGCCTGTTCGTAGGCCGCCTGTTGTCGCGCCTGGGGCTGGGTGCGGGTCGACTCGTCGAGCGCCACGCAGCGCCGGCACAGGGCTTCCAGGCTTTCACCGGCGCCGCTTTCGCGGCCCAGGCTCCAGGCCGCCTGGAGCGCCGCGCCAAGGGCGGCGGCCTCGGTCTGCCGCGGACAGACCAGCGGCAGGCCGAGCAGGTCGGCGAGCGTCCGCCGCCACAGCGGGTTCTTCGCCGCGCCGCCGACCAGGCGGATTTCCTCGCCCGGCAGGCCGCTGGCGCGCAGCAGGTCGAGGCCGTAGCGCAGGCCGAAGGCGGTGCCTTCGAGCACCGCCCGGCAAAGATTGGCGCGGCTCAGGTTGGCCGCGGTCATGCCATGCAGGCTGGCGCTGGCATGCGGTAGCGCCGGAACCCGCTCGCCGTCGAAGAACGGCAGCATCAGCAGACCCTCGGCGCCGACCGGCGCCTGGGCGGCCAGCCGGGAGAATTCGTCGAGGTCGAGGTGCAGCAGGTCCTGTACCAGGCCGCAGGCGCCGGTGAGGTTCATCGTGCAGGCCAGCGGCAGCCAGCCGCCGGACGAGGCGCAGAAGGTCGCCAGCTCGCCGTGCGGACTGACCAGCGGCCGCTCGGCATAGGCGCTCAGGGTGCCGGAGGTGCCCAGGCTGGCGGTGAGCAGGCCGTGGCGGATGTTGCCGGTGCCGATGGCGGCGAGCATGTTGTCGCCGCCGCCGCAGGCGACCCGCGTGTGGGGAGCCAGGCCGAGGGCGGCGGCCGCTTCGGGGCGCAGGTTGCCGATGCAGGCGCCGGGCTCGATCAGCTCCGGCAGCGCCGCCGCCAGGCGTCCGCCCGGCTCGACCAGCTCCAGCACGTCGCTGGCCCAGGTGCGCCGGCGCACGTCGAAGTAGCCGCTGCCGGAGGCGTCGCCCGCTTCGCTGCAGACGCGGCCGGTGAGCCAGTGGTTGAGGTAGTCGTGGGGCAGGAGGATGTGCGCGACGCGGGCGAACAGCTCGGGAAAGCGGCGCCTGCTCCAGAGCAGCTTGGACAGCGTGTAGCCCGGCGCGAGCACCAGTCCCAGGCGTTCCAGCGAGCCGGCCGGGCCGCCGAGGGCTTCCAGCAGCTCGCGGTTCTCCGCCGCGCTCTCGGTGTCGCACCAGAGCTTGGCCGGGCGCAGCGCCCGGCCCTCGGCGTCGAGCAGGAGCAGCCCATGCTGCTGGGCGGAAACCGCCAGGGCGCGGACCTCGCGGCCGTCCACCGCGGCTTCTTCCAGGGCCATGCGTACCGCGCTGGCCATGGCTTCCAGCCAGTCCGCCGGGTCCTGCTCGCGGCGTCCGTCGCGGCCTTCCGGCGGGCGCTGCGCGGCGCTGCCCAGGCCCAGCGTGCGGCCGCTGCCGGCGTCGAGCAGCAGCGCCTTGCTACCCTGGGTGCCGCAATCGATGCCGAGGAACAATCCGTGCATGCGGCCCTCCGGAGTCATTCGCCGAGTACCTGGCGCAGGGTTTCGCTGACGCCGTGTCGGCGCAGGCTGTCGTAGAGCCGCTCGAAGGCCTCGACGAAGGCCGCCGAGGCCGGGATCGCCGGGCCGAACACGGTCTCCACGCCGAGCAGGCGCCGGCCCAGGCCGTGGCGTTCGGCAACCAGCGCCTGGCATTCGGCGGCGCGCGGATCGGGAATCGGGTAGCGTTCGCCATGCTCGTCGACCCCGCCCAGGTACAGCGCCCAGGCCGCCACCACCAGGGCCACCCGTTCCAGCGGCCGGCCGGCGGCGATCAGCCGATTGGCGGTGGGGACGATGAACTTGGGAAACTTCGACGAGCCGTCCGAGCAGACCCGTTCCAGTTGGTCGGCGATGGCGCGGTTGGCGAAGCGCTCGACCAGGCTGTCCTTGTAGCGTTCCAGGTCGATCCCCGGTACCGGTGCCAGCAGCGGGGCCACGTCGCGGTCCATGAAGGCCCGCACGTAGCGGCGCAGCAGCGGGTCGCCGAGGGTCTCGTGGACGAAGCGGTAGCCGCGCAGGAAGCCTAGGTAGGTGAGCGCCAGGTGGCTGCCGTTGAGCAGGCCGATCTTCATCTCCTCGTAGGGCGTGACGTCGTCGGTGAACTGCACGCCGACCTTTTCCCAGGCCGGGCGCCCAGCGCTGAAACGATCTTCCAGCACCCATTGCACGAAGGGTTCGCAGACCACCGGCCAGGCGTCTTCCACGTCGTGCCGTTGGGCCAGTTGGCGGCGGTGGGCGGGGCTGGTCATCGGGGTGATGCGGTCGACCATGGCGTTGGGAAAGCTGACGTGCGTCGCGATCCAGCGCGCCAGCCCCGGGTCGAGCCGTTCGGCGAAGGCCAGCAGCGCCTTGCGCGCCACCTCGCCGTTATGCGGGAGGTTGTCGCAGGACATCACGGTGAACGCCGGCACGCCTGTGTCGCGGCGCCGCCGCAGAGCCTCGCAGAGAAAGCCGAAGACCCCGCGCGGGGTCCGCGGGTTGGCCAGGTCGTGGCGCACCAGCGGCAACTCGGCGAGGAACTCGCCGCTGCCATCGTCGATGCAGTAGCCGCCTTCGGTGATGGTCAGCGAGACGATGCGGATGGCCGGCTCGGCAAGTTTTTCCAGCAACGCCTCGGCGCCGTCCTCGGCGAGCAGCATGCCGCTGATGGCGCCGATCACGCGGACCTCGGTGTCCGGTTGGTCGCCCAGCTCGTAGAGGGTGTAGAGGTAGTCCTGGGCGGCCAGGGCGTCGTGCATGGCGCGGTCGTCGCTGCGCAGGCCGGCGCCGCAGATCGCCCAGTCGAGGGCTTCGCCGCGGTTCATCAGGGCGTCGGTGTAGGCCGCCTGGTGCGCGCGGTGGAAGCCGCCGACGCCGATGTGGACGATGCCCTGGCGCAGTTGCGCGGGGTCGTAGGACGGGCGGGCGACAGCGGTCGCCAGCAGGGGGAGGTGCTGCCGGTTGAGTTTCATCGGTGGGTTCCCGCTGGCGGCTTCAGGCCGCCTGTTGCAGTCGTTTGTCGAGGGCCTGGCCGTTGCTGTCGAACAGGTGGCAGTGCTCCGGATCGAAGCCCAGCTCCAGGGGGGCGCCGTAGTCCGGTGCGAAATCGCCGCGCACGCGCAGGGTGAGCATTTCCCCCGAGTCGGCGCGGACATGGCAGAAGCTGTCGCTGCCCAGGCGCTCGCTGACGTCGGCGGCGACCCGCAGCAGGCCCTGGAAGGCATGGCCCGGGCGGGCGATGTTCAGGTGTTCCGGGCGGATGCCGAGGGTCACCGGGCTGCCGGTGGCCAGCTCGCCGGCGCATAGCGGCAGGCCGACGCGCGCGCCGCATTCGAGGGCGACCTCGCAGCGCTCGCCCTGGTTGCGGCTGAGATGGCCGCGCAGGAAGCCCATCTTCGGCGTGCCGAGGAAGCCGGCGACGAACAGGTTGGCCGGATGGTGGTAAAGCTCCAGCGGCGAGCCGACCTGCTCGACGCGCCCGCCGTTGAGCACCACGACCTTGTCCGCCAGGGTCATCGCCTCGACCTGGTCATGGGTCACGTAGATCATGGTCGCCGCCAGTTCCTGGTGCAGCCGCGCCAGTTCCAGGCGCATCTGCACGCGCAGGGCGGCGTCGAGGTTGGACAGCGGTTCGTCGAAGAGGAATATCTTCGGGTTGCGCACGATCGCCCGGCCGATCGCCACCCGCTGCCGTTGGCCGCCGGAGAGCTGGCGCGGCTTGCGCTCCAGCAGCGCTTGCAGTTCGAGGATGCGTGCGGCGGCGTCGACCTTGGCGGCGACCTCGCGCTTGTCGACGCCGGCCAGGTCGAGGGCGAAGGAGAGGTTCCTGCGCACCGTCATGTGCGGGTACAGCGCGTAGGTCTGGAAGACCATCGCCAGGTCGCGTTTCGCCGGCGGGGTGTCGGTGATGTCCGTGCCGTCGAGGGTGATGCTGCCGCCGCTGGCCTCTTCGAGGCCGGCGATCAGGCGCAGCAGGGTCGACTTGCCGCAGCCGGAGGGGCCGACGAAGACTACGAACTCGCGGTCGCGGACGTCGAGGTCGATGCCCTTGATGATGGCCTGGCCGTCGAAGCCTTTCTGCAGGTTGCGGATCTTGAGATCAGCCATGGCGGAATACCTCCGTGGACGAAAGGATGGGGATGCGCTTCATTTCACGGCGCCGAAGGAAAGGCCGCGTACCAGCTGCTTCTGGCTGATCCAGCCGAAGACCAGGATCGGCGCGCAGGCGAGGGTGGAGACGGCCGAGAGCTTGGCCCAGAACAGTCCTTCGGGGCTGGAATAGGAGGCGACCAGGGCGGTCAGCGGGGCGGCGGCCGAGGAGGTCAGGTTGAGCGACCAGAAGGCCTCGTTCCAACACAGGATCAGCGACAGCAGCAGGGTCGAGGCGAGCCCGCCGCGGGCGATCGGCAGCAGTACGCGGACGATCTCCTGCCAGGTGCCGGCGCCGTCCAGGCGCGCTGCTTCGAGGATGTCCACGGGGATGTCCTTGAAGTAGGTGTACACCATCCAGACCACGATCGGCAGGTTGATCAGGGTGTAGACGATGATCAGCGCCAGCCGCGAATCGAGCAGGCCGAACTGCTTGGCCAGCAGGTAGATCGGCATCAGTACGCCGACCGGCGGAAGCATCTTGGTCGACAGCATCCAGAGCAGCGTGCGCTTGGTGTGGCGGGTCTCGAAGAAGGCCATGGAGTAGGCCGCCGGCACCGCGACGAGCATGCACAGGAGAGTCGCCGAGGAGGAGATCAGCAACGAGTTCCAGGCGTAGGCGAAGTAGTCGCTGCGCTCGTTGATGTGCAGGTAGTTCTCCAGGGTCGGCTGGAAGATGAACTGCGGCGGCGTGGCGAAGGCGTCGATCTCGCTCTTGAAGCTGGTCAGCAGCATCCAGAAGATCGGGAAGAACAGCAGCAGGGCGATGCCCCAGCAGAGCAGGCCGAGCAGGGCATTGCGCAGGCGGCGGGATTGCTTGAGTGTCAGCATGGCGGGTTCCTCAGCTGCGCTCGGTAAGGTTCTTGCCGATCATCCGCACCAGCACGATGGCGGCGATATTGGCGATCAGCACCGCGATCAGGCCCCCGGCCGAGGCCATGCCGACATCGAACTGCAGCAGCGCCTGGTTGTAGATCAGGTAGGCGAGGTTGGTCGATTCGTAGCCGGGGCCGCCGCTGGTGGTGGTGAAGATCTCGGCGAACACCGAGAGCAGGAAGATCGTCTCGATCATCAGCACCACCGCGATGGGCCGCGCCAGGTGCGGCAGGGTCAGGTGCCAGAAGATCGCCAGCGGACCGGCGCCGTCGAGGCGGGCAGCCTCCTTCTGCTCCTGGTCGAGGGACTGCATGGCGGTCATCAGGATCAGGATGGCGAAGGGCAGCCATTGCCAGGAGACGATGAGGATGATCGACAGCAGCGGATAGTGCGCCAGCCAATCCACCGGCTCGGCGCCGAACAGGCGCCAGACGGCGGCGAGGATGCCCGAGACCGGGTGGAAGATCAGGTTCTTCCAGAGCAGCGCGCTCACCGTCGGCATGATGAAGAACGGCGAGATCAGCAACACCCGCACCGCGCCGCGGCCGAAGAATTCGCCGGCCTCCAGCAGCGCGGCGATGAGCACGCCGAACGCCACGCTGATCGCCAGCACGCTGCCCACCAGCAGCAGGGTGTTCAGCGCGCCGGGCAGGAAGCCGGCGTCGGTGACGAAGAAGGTGAAGTTCTCCAGGCCGACGAAGGCATTCTCGCCGGGATACAGCAGGTTGTAGCGGATCAGCGAGAAATACAGGGTCATGCCCAGGGGCACGATCATCCACAACAGCAGCAGCGCCACCGAGGGGCTGACCAGGAGCCAGCCAGGGCCGCGCCGGCGGCGCTGGAGACGGCGGCGGGCGGGACGGGCCGGGAGCGGGGTATCGAGGGCCGAGGTGTTCATGGCGACTCCGTCTGGATCTTCAAGGACAAGCGCTCGAGCAGCGCCGCGCCGGGCGCGGCTGCGCCCGGCGGCGGACTACTTCGGATAGCCGGCGCGCTTCATCTCGCGGGCGGTGCTCTGCTGCGCGGCGGCGAGCGCCTGGTCGCTGCTCATCTGCCCGGTGAGGGCGGCGGAGAACAGCTTGCCGACCTGGGTGCCGATGGCCTGGAACTCGGGGATGGTGACCAACTGGATGCCGACATAGGGCACCGGCTTCAGCGTCGGATGGTTGGGATCGACGCGCTTCAGCGATTCCAGGGTGACCCGCGCGAACGGCGCGGCGGCCAGGTAGGCCTCGCTGTAGGTCGAGGCGCGGGTGCCGGGCGGCACGTTGGCCACGCCTTCCCTGTCCGCCACCAGCTTGCCGTACGCCTGCGAGGTGGCCCAGGTGGCGAAGGCCTTCGCCACGTCCTTGGCGCGCGAGCTGGCGGGAATCGCCAGGGCCCAGGAATACAGCCAGGAGGCGCCCTTGTCGGTGACTTCCCGGGGGGCGAAGGCGAAGCCGGTGGCGTCGGCGACCTTGCTCTGGCTCTTGTCGGTGACGAACGAACCGGCGACGCTGGCGTCCACCCAGATCGCGCACTTGCCGCTGTTGAACAGCGCCAGGTTCTCGTTGAATCCGTTGCTGGAGGCGCCGGGCGGGCCGTACCGCTTGAGGGTGGAGACATAGAAGTCGAGAGCCTTCTTCCATTCGCCGCCGCTGAATTCGGGCTGCCATCGCTCGTCGAACCAGCGTGCGCCGAAGGCGTTGGCCAGGGTGCCGATCAACGCCATGTTCTCGCCCCAGCCGGCCTTGCCGCGCAGGCAGATGCCGTACTGGCCCTGGTCCGGGCGGTTGAGCCTGGCGGCGAATTCGCCGAGCTGGGTCCAGGTCGGTTGCTCGGGCATCCGCAGCCCGGCCTGCTGGAACAGGTCCTTGCGGTAGTAGGTGATCGAGGCTTCGGCGTAGAACGGCAGGGCGTACAGCGTGCCCTTGACGGAGAGACCGTCGCGCACCGAGGGCAACAGGTCGTCCAGGGCGTAGTCGGCGGGCAGCCCGCTCATCGGCTCCAGCCAGCCCTTGGCGCCCCACAGCGCGGCTTCGTACATGCCGATGGTGAGCAGGTCGAACTGTCCGCCCTGGGTGGCGATGTCGGTGGTCAGGCGCTGGCGCAGGACGTTCTCTTCGAGCACCACCCATTTCAGCGCGATGTCCGGGTGGCTTTCCTCGAACACCTTGGACAGGCGTTGCATGCGGATCATGTCGTTGTTGTTGACCGTGGCGATGGTCAGGGTCTCGGCGCCCTGGGCCAGCAGGGGCAGGGCGAGGCAGGCGGCGGCCAGGCAGGCCTTGATCGAGTCGTTCATCGGTGAACTCCTCTTCCGGGCCGGCGGGCGGCGCGGAAGACATTATTGTTTTTGTGTCGCTCGCTGCCGATTACACAGGCGCGTCACGCAACCGACAAAGCCTCGACTGCACTTCGACCGATACTTTTTTGCACCGCCGGGGTGGGGCGCTGGAGGCTCAGAGCAGGTTCTGCTCGGTCAGCCGCTGGGTCACCAGGCGCCGGTAGCCGGTGGGCGTCATGCCCTTGAGCTGCTGGAAGCGCCGGTTGAAATTGGACAGGTTGCTGAAGCCCGACTCGAAGCACACCTCGGTCACCGGCAGCTCGCTGCGGGCCAGCAGCTCGCAGGACTTGCTGATGCGCAGGCGGTTGACGAACTCGACGAAGCCGCGCCCGGCGGCCTGCTTGAAGAAGCGCGAGAAGTAGGTGGGGGTCATGCCCAGGTGGGCGGCGACCTGCTCCTGGGTGAGGTCCTGGGCGTAGTGCTGGAAGATGTAGTCCACCGCCCGGTTGATCCGTTCGACGTTGTGCTCGTCGGCCAGTTGCGAGGAAGTGACGGTAGAGAGCAACTGGTAGTCCTCGCATTCGGCGAGCTGTTCCATGAGGATAAAAAAGTATCCCAGGCGGGTCATGCCGCCGCTGTCGGCGATGCGTTGCAACAGTCGCCGGCTTTCGCCGATCAGCGCCGGGTCGCGGAACTCGATGCCGTAGCGCGCCCGCGCCAGCAGCGGGGCCAGGCGGTTCAGCTCGGAGAATACGCCGCTGCCGTCCTCCAGCACCTCGTCGGTGAAGTTCACCAGCATGTCGCGCCGGGCCACCACCTCGTCGGGCTCAACCTGGCTGATCCAGTTGTGCGGCAGGTTGGGACCGGTGAGGAACAGGGTGTCGGGGGCGAAGTTGCCGATGTAGTCGCCGATGAATACCTTGCCGGAGCTGGCGACGATCAGGTGCAGCTCGTATTCCTTGTGGAAGTGCCAGCGCACCAGCGGGCTGGGGAAGCCGTGCTGGCGGTAGATCAGCGAATGGCCTTCGTGATCGTCCATCAGCTCGTAGGACGGATCGGTGACTTTGCTGGCTCTGGGCATGGGCGCGGGCCGACCGGGGGAACGAAGGCACATCCTAGCCCGAAGCGGCGGGGCTGTGCAGGGGACCACCCGCGAGCCTCGCTCCCATGCGTGGCGCCGGGTGGCCGCAGGGGCGGGTAGCGGGCCGTGGCTCTATCCGCCGCCATCCGCTTCAACGCCGCGCCGTGACCTGCGGCGTGGCGCCGGGAACCGCCAGGTTCACCGCCTTCTCCTCGCGCGGCGTACCTTCGGGCACCCAGTCGTAGGCCACCGGCAGCGCGCGGTAGACCCAGTTGCTCCGGGCGTCGCCGCGCGGCGCCTTGCCGAAGTAGGGGCTGACGTACTCCCAGACGATCTCGCCGCCGGGCGTTACCTGGAAGAAGCGTCCGTTCTGCCCTTCGTCGATCAGCGTATTGCCGTTGGGCAGGCGCCGCGCGCTGCTGATGAAGGCGCTGTAGAAGGCCCAGCCGGGCTGCTGCGAGTCCTCGGCAGTGTATTGCCAGACGATCTGCTTCTTCAGCGGGTCGATTTCCAGTACCCGCGAGCCGGAGACCAGCCCGCGCTGTACCGAGGGGTAACCGGCGTCACCCTGGTTGTCGAACACCAGCAGGTTGCCGGCGCCCGGCAGGCCCTCGGGAATGAGGTGGGCGTCGTGCTGGCCACTGATCTGGTCCACCGGGCGCGGCAGCTTACGGGCGCTCTTCGGGTCGATCGGCGGAAGGTTCGGGCCGAGGCGCCAGACCACCTTGCCGCTGGCCTTGTCGACGATCGCTATGAAGTTGGCGTTGCGTGAGTCGAGCAGCAGGTTGTCCGGGGCGAAGCGCCGGTCGCCGGCAGCGTGCCAGCGGTTCTCGCCGAGCGGGGCGAGGTTGTTGATGTGCAGGTAGTCGGGGTTCTCGCTGGCCCGTACCCGCTTCAACTGGTCGGCGGTGAATCCGAATTCGTCGAGATGCTCCGAAGCGGTCCAGCTCCAGGCCAGCTTGCCCTGCGGCGTGACCTCGTAGATCACGTCATCGATTACCCGGGGCACGGCGAAGCCCTTCACCGCGTGGACCTTGTTCGCCAGCAGCAGGGTGTTGCCGTTGGCCAGCCGGCGCTGGTCGTGGTGCTGATGGGCGGCGCCGCCCGGCGCCTGGTCACCCCAGCGCCAGACCTCCTTGCCATCCCAGTCCAGCTCGCCGAGGGCCTGGTTGGCCAGGCCGTTGCCGGGCGAGGCCAGCTTGTCCGGAGCGGCCAGGTCGGCCAGTTGCAGCAGCACATGGCCGCGCTTGCCGCCGTTCAGGGCCGGGTCGATCACGGCGGCGGGGAAGCCGGGGTAGTCCCAGCGCTTCACCTCGTTGCCGTTCATGTCGATCAGGTGGGTCTTACGGTCTGCGCCGCTGAAGATCACGTACTGGTTGAAGGCCTTCTGCGGGTCGTAGCGGGTCACTCCGGTGGGGTAGACGCTGGGCGCGGCATGGGCGCCGGCGGCGAGCAGCGCGGCGCTGAGCAGGAGCATCGGGAATCTGGGCATGGCGGGTTCCTCGGCGATCGGTTCAGAAGTCGTAGCGGGCGGTCACGCCCAGGGTGCGCGGCGTGCCGAGCACGCCGGCGTAGCCGCCGTTGGCGGAATTCCAGAGGCTGGTGAAGTAGGTCTTGTCGAAAGCGTTCTTCAGCCACAGGGACAGGTCCCACTGGCCGTCCCCGTAGTCGCCGCGCAGGCCGGCGGAGGCGTTGACCAGGGCGTAGCTGGGGATCTGTCCGTATGCGGAGTCGTCGATGGTGCCCACCGCCCTGGAGCGGAACGCGTAGCTGGCGGTGAGGTAGGGCTCCAGGCCATCGTCGAGCTTCCAGCGATACTCGCCATTGAGGTTGGCGATGTACTTCGAGGCACCGACCACCTGGTGCCCGCTGAGGTCGCAGGACGCCGGGGCGCCGGTCTGGAAGGCCACCTCGGGGGCGCACGGGGCGTTCTTGTAGGACAGGTAGCGAACGTCGTTGTAGGACGCATTGAAATTCAGGGTCAGGCCGCGGATCGGCAGGGCCGTCGCTTCGAACTCCAGGCCGCGCGAGCGCACATCGCCGGCATTGGTCAGGTACTGGGTGCGGTTGGCCTCGTCGTAGGCATTGGCCTGGTAGCCGTGGACCACGGTCCAGAACAGGTTGCCGTTGAGGATCAGGCGGTTGTCGAGGAGGGTGGTCTTCAACCCCAGCTCGGCATCGTTGGCGCGCTCGGTGCCAATCAGCAGCGAGTCGGCACCGGCGCTGGGAGCGCTGGCCACGGTCAGGTTGACGCCGCCGGATTTCTCGCCGTGGGACAGCGAGGCGTAGCCCAGAACCTGGTCGCTGAAGCGGTAGCTGAGGCTGAGCAGAGCGGACGGACTGACGCTGTGCAGGCCGATGTCGCCGCTGTCGTAGGCGCCGACCCTGCCGTTGCGCGCGGCCGCCGCCGCGCCGCTCACCGCGGCGCCGCCGAGCGGGGCGTAGCGTTCGACCCAGGCGGACTTTTCCTCGTAGGTGCCGCGCACGCCGGCGGTGAGGTCCAGGCGCTCGGTTAGGTGCCAGGTGCCCTGGGCGAACAGCGCGTAGCTGTCGGTGTCGATGTGCCCGCGACCGCGGGTGCTGACGTCGCTCAGGGCGCCGGCGGGGGTTCCGTTCCAGATGTCTGCCCTGGGCCCGTAGTCGGTGAAGGACTTGTTGTCGAGGTCCTGGCCGAAATAGTAGGCGCCGAGCACGTAGTCGAAGAAGCCGCCGCTGGGCGAAGCCAGGCGGATTTCCTGCGACCACTGCTTGTCGCGCACCGAGACTCCGGCGTTATAGGCCGCCGGTACGTCCAGGCCGTCGTCGTTGCGCGGCGTGAAATCCCACCAGCGGTAGGCGCTGATGGAAGTGAGGGTGAAGTCGTTGGCCAGCTTCCAGTTGGCTTCCACCGAGGTTCCGCCCTGGAACACCGTGACCTGCTGGTCCGAGTCGAAGTTGACCTTGCGCCGATGGCCATCCACCAGCGTCGCGCCGGCCGCGGCGGCGCGCTGTTCGTAGCGGTTCACGCCGTTCACCGTGGGGCCGCTGCTGAACAGGGTAAGGACACCATTGTCGGAGTCTTCCTCGTTGTAGTCGCCGATCCAGCGCAGGCTGAAGTCGTCGTTCGGCTTGAACAGCAACTGCCCGCGGAAGCCCTGGCGTGCGCCGCCGTTGAGGGTGTTGCCGTCGTGGAGGTTCTTCACGTAGCCGTCGTCGCGGGTGCGGTAGGCCGACAGGCGCCCGGCGAGGGTCTCGCCGAGCGGTCCGGAAATCGTGCCCCTGGCCTGGAAGTAGCCGTCCTCGCCGCCGGATATCTCAACGCTGCGCTCCGGAGTGAAGCTCGGCGCACGGGTGCCGATGTTGATCACCCCGGCCGTGGTGTTCTTGCCGAACAGGGTGCCCTGCGGGCCGCGCAAGACCTCCAGCTGCTCGATGTCGAGAAGGTCGAACGAGGCCATGCCGGGGCGGCCGAGGTAGACGTTGTCGAGGTACAGCCCGACGCTGCCTTCCAGGCCGTCGCTGGCCGGGTTGTTGCCGAGGCCGCGGATCGACACGCTGGACTGGCGCGCGTGGACGTAGGCGACGTTGGTGCTCGGCACCAGTTGCTGCAGGTCCTGCACCCGGTAGATGCGCTGGCTCTCCAGGGTTTCGCCGCCGAGCACGCTCATCGCGGTGGGCACATCCTGGGAGTTTTCCACCCGTCGCCGCGAGGTCACCGTGACGGTCTGCAGGGTGGTGGCCGGCTGCGCCTGGCGCGCCTCTTCGGTGCCCGCGGGGGTGTCGTCGGCGCCGGCCAGTTGCGCCCCTCCGGCGCAGGCCAGGCAGATCGACAGGGGCAGCAGGCGACGGCGGAACGGTGCGCTGCGGGACGACGGGATGGAGCGGTACGCGGGTCGGCGATTCATGTGTGGGTCCTGGATGAAGGGGTGACTGCTAATTCCGTATGGTTATTTATTTATGTTTTATATTGCTTTTACGGAATAAGAGATTGCCTTTATAAAAAGCCCACGCCGTCCCCGGCAATTGCATTCGCCCGATATTTTCCATGTAGAAAATGCATATCGATCTCCGCCAGCTCCGCCACTTCATCGCCCTTCACGAGCACCGCAGCTTCGTCGCCGCGGCGCTGGCGGTTAACCTTTCGCAATCGGCCTTCAGCCGCAGCATCCAGGCGCTCGAACACAGCGCTGGCTGCCGCCTGGTGGACCGCGCGGCCAAGGACCTGCGTCCGACCAAGCAGGGCCTGATCGTCCTCGAACATGCGCGCCGGCTGGTCAGCGGCGCGCACAACCTGGCCAACGAGATCGCCCTGTTCAACGGCCTGGAGGCCGGCGAACTGCGCTTCGGCGCCGGGCCGGCTCCCGCCACCTGGCTGGTGCCGCGTGCGGTGGGGCGCTTCAACGTGCGTTATCCGAAGGCGCGGGTGAGTTTCCAGGTCGAACACTGGCAGGCGCTGAACCGCCGCCTGCAGGCCGAGGAGTTCGAGTTCTTCGTCGCCGACACCCGGCATTTCGAGGCCGACCCGCAATACCGGACCTCGCGCCTGCGTCCCCGGCGCTGGCATTTCTGCTGCCGCGAGGGGCATCCACTGGCCGCGCGCGAGAGCGTTTCCGCCGAGGAGTTGCTGAGCTTCCCGCTGGCGACCAACATCAGCCCGCCGAACATCCGCAAGGTGCTGGTGGACCTCAGCGGGCGTCCCGACTTCCGCCCGGCCATCGAGTGCGAGAACGGCCATAGCCTGCTCGGCGTGGTTCTCGCCTCGGATGCCATCGGCATCAGCAGCGGCCTCGGCGACCTGGCGCCGCCGGGACAGGGAGGCCTGCGTCCGCTGCGGGTGCGCGAGCTGCCCGACGACCTCGACGAACTGCATACCCGCTACGGCATCGTCAGCCGCGCCGGCTACAGCCTGTCGCCGCTGGCGGAGGCGATGATCGACGAGCTGAAGCGGGTCGACGACGCCACCTGAATTGCGTCGCACGCATGCCAACTATGTTCCGAATGCGCTTGCCGCCGGACGCGGCGGACCGCGAAATGAAGCGTCGTTTCCTTTTCGCGAGCCGTCATGAGCCAGCCCAAGCCGATCCGCAACGTCCTCTACATCATGTGCGACCAACTGCGTCGCGATTACCTGTCCTGCTACGGCCATCCCTATCTGCACACGCCGAACATCGACCGCCTGGCCGCGGAGGGCGTGCGCTTCGCCCGTGCCTATACCCAGGGCACCATCTGCGGGCCGTCGCGGATGTCCTCGTACACCGGGCGCTACGTCAGCAGCCACCAGGTGGCCTGGAACGCGGTGCCGCTGCCGCTGGAGGAGCTGACCCTGGGCGACTACCTGCGCGCCGCGGGAGTCCGCACCGCGCTGGTCGGCAAGACCCACGCCACGGCCAACCTGGAAGGCATGCGGCGGCTCGGCATCGATCCGGCTAGCGCGCGCGGCGCGGCCCTCGCCGAAGCCGGCTTCGAGCCCTACGACCGCAATGACGGGGTCTACCCGGATGACCCGGCCTTCGCCGACAAGCGCGAAAGCGCGCCCTACACCCACTACCTGCGGCGCCTCGGCTTCACCGGCGACAACCCCTGGCACGACTGGGCCAACTCCGCCGCCGGCGCCGACGGGGAAATCCTCAGCGGCTGGCGGATGCGCCATGCCGGATTGCCGACACGCTTGCCGGAGGCGCACAGCGAGACCGCCTATACCACCCGTCGCGCCATGGATTTCATCGACGAGCAGGGCGAGCGTCCCTGGTGCCTGCACCTGTCCTACATCAAGCCGCACTGGCCCTACATCGCGCCGGCGCCGTACCACGCGCTGTACCGCGCCGACCAGGTGCTCCCGGCGCTACGCGCGGCGCCCGGCGAAGAAAGCGACCACCCGGTGTACCGCGCCTTCCGCGAACATCGCGAGAGCCTCAATTTCTCCCGCGAAGACGTGCGCCGGCAGGTGATACCTACCTACATGGGGCTGATCCGCCAGGTCGACGACCAGCTCGGCCGGCTCTTCCAGCACATGCGCGCCAGCGGGCGCTGGGACGATACCCTGATCGTCTTCACCAGTGACCATGGCGATTTCCTCGGCGACCACGGCCTGGGCGAGAAGGAGTTCCTCCTCGAGTCGGCGGTGGGCGTGCCGTTGCTGATCCGCGATCCGCGCCCCGAGGCGGACGCCACCCGCGGCCGGGTGGAGGAGGCGCTGGTGCAGTCCATCGACGTACTGCCGAGCATCCTCGAAGCCTTCGCCGTCGAGCCCGCCAGCCATCGCATCGAGGGCCGTTCGCTGCTGCCCTTCGTCCATGGCGCGCCGCCGGCGGACTGGCGCCGCTACGCCATCGCCGAGTACGACTACGCCTTCCAGGCGCCGGCGCGGGAGCGCCTGGGCCGACCCATCGATGCCTGCCGCATGTACATGGTGCGCAGCGAGCGCTGGAAGTACATCGCCTACGACGGCTTCCGCGCCCAACTGTTCGACCTTGCCAGCGACCCCGGCGAATTGCGCGACCTCGGCGCCGACCCGGCGCATGCGGCGGTGCGCGAGGCCCATGCCGGGATGCTGTTCGACTGGCTGCGCGGGCTGAAGCGGCGGACTACCATCAGCAACGCGGAGATCGACCTGCGCGGCCAGGCGTTCCGCTACGGCGAGCCGGAAGGCGGGCGCCTGGTACCGATCGGTCTCTGGTGATCAGCGGCTGGCCTTGCGATAGGCCCCCGGCTGCTGTCCGGTGGCCTTGTGGAAGGCACGGGTGAAGGCGGCGGTGGACTGGTAGCCGACCGCCGCCGCGACCTCGGCGACGCTGGCGTCGGCGCGCAGCAGGGCGCAGGCGCGGTGCATGCGCAGGGCCAGCAGGACCTGCCCCGGCGACTGACCGCTGAGTTCGTTGAAGCGCTTGAAGAAGGCCGAGCGCGAGAGTCCGGTGCGTTCGGCCATCTGTTCCAGGCTCCAGGGCTGTTCGGGTGCCTCGATCAGCGCTTCCAGCAGGCCGGCGAACTGCGGCTGGCGTGCCAGTGCCACCAGGCCGCCGAGGGTCGGGTTGTCGAGCACCTGCTGGCGCAACACGTAGAGGAACAGCAGGTGGCTGAGGCGCTCCAGCAGAACCGGCGACGGCGCCGGCTGGCGGCGGCACTCGTCGACGATCAGGGCGAACAGGCGTCGCGCCGCGTCCAGCGCCGGATCGCCGGCGCGCAGGATCAGCCAGTCGGGCAGGGCGTCGACGATCAGCCCGGACAATCCCGAATGGAAGTGGAAGAACCCGCAGACCAGGCCGGCACCGTCCGCCGCGTTCCACTCCAGCGCCTGCATTTCGCCACGCGGCTGGCAGCGCGCTGCCTCGGCGGTGGCCTCGCTGGACAGGCGGAACTCGACGTCGCGCAGGAAGAACAGCGCGTCGCCGCTGTCCAGTCGCCAGCCCCGGGCGCTTCCGGCGACGTGCGCCCAGCAGTGTCCCTGCACCACCAGGTGGAAGCTGGCACGCGCCAGACCGTGGGTGGAGGCATGCCAGCCGCCGCAGTAGCGACCGACATGGAACAGGCTGGTGTCGACTTCGAGGCTGTCTAATAACCAATCGACAAGGGGGTTGGACGAATTCATCTAAGGGAAAGACTCAAGAGCAAGTGATAGCGACTTTAGAATATTGAATGGATTTCTTATTACCAAGAGACTTCTTCGACACCTCAACCACCGGAGTCGAAAGCATGTCACGCGTTCCCGTGCTCACCCTGGAAAACGCCCCCGAGGCGGCGCGTCCGTTCCTCCAGACCGCGCTGAACAACTCGGGTTATATCCCGAATCTGCTCGGCGTGCTGGCCAATGCGCCGGCCGCCCTGGAAACCTACCTCACCGTGTCCGGGCTGAACGCCAAGGCCAGCCTCGGCCTGCCCGAGCGGGAAGTGGTGCAACTGGTGGCGGCCACCACCCATGGCTGCGACTTCTGCGTTGCCGGGCACACCGCGGTGGCGCGCAACAAGGCGCGCCTGCCGGAGCCGGTGATCGAGGCCCTGCGCGCCCGCGGCGAACTGCCCGATGCCCGCTACGAAGCCCTGGCCGACTTCACCCGCGCGGTGATCGCCAGCCGCGGTGCGGTCACCGACGAGCAGTTCGAAGCCTTCCGCGCCGCCGGTTTCGACCAGGCCCAGGCCCTGGAAGTGATCCTCGGGGTGAGCCTGGCGACGCTCTGCAACTTCGCCAACGTGTTCGCCCGCACGCCGCTCAATGCCGAGCTGGAGCAATATCGCTGGACCAACCCGCAGGCCTGAGCCTGCGCTTGCCGGGCGGCATGCCGCGCCGGCGCAAGGAGTGACGACCATGCTTGACCCGACCCTGAGCGACTGGCTCGACCGCCAGGCCGACGCCCTCGACCGCGGCGACGCCGATCCCGCCGCGCTGCTGCCGCGCCTGGCCGCAGCCGGCGTGCTCGGCGTGGCGGTGGAGGAACGCCTCGGCGGCGCCGGCGGCACGCTCGCCGACGCGGTGGAGCGGGTGGCCGCGGTGGCGGCGCGCTCGCTGACCGCGGCGTTCGTCTTCTGGGGCCAGCGCGCCTTCATCGAGTACCTGTTGCAGAGTCCCAACCAGGAACTGCGCCAACGCCTGCTCGGCGACCTGCTGGCCGGCCGCCTGGCCGGCGCCACCGGGCTGTCCAACGCGATGAAGTTCCTTTCCGGGATCGAGGCGCTGCAGGTGGTGGCGCACGCGGAGGAGGCCGGCTGGCGCCTGGACGGTCGCCTGCCGTGGGTGACCAACCTGCGCAGCGGCGATTTCGTGGTGGCGGCGGCGATCGAACACGGGGAGGGCGGCAAGCCCTTCGTCCTGGCGATTCCCGAAGGACTCGCCGGCTTACAGCGCTCGGCGGACCTGCGCCTGCTCGGCCTGCAATGCAGCAACACCGCCGCCCTCGATCTGCGCGCGGTGGCGGTCGGGCGCGACTGGCTGTTGCACGACGACGCCCGGCAGTTCCTGCCACGGGTGCGCCCGGCCTTCCTCGGCCTGCAATGCGGCATGGCCATCGGCCTGGCGCGCCGCGCACTGGACGAAGTGCAGCGGCACCTGGGCGGCAGTCGTTCGCTGCTGGATGGCGAGCTGGCGGCACAGCGCGAAACCCTCGACGGACACGTGGCGGCGCTGCACGCCGGACTGGCCAGCGGCGAGTTCGCCAGCCAGCCGGCACGCCTGTTCCGCATCCGCATCGGGCTCGCCGAAGCCGCCGCCAATGCCGTGCAACTGGAGTTGCAGGCCAGCGGCGGCAAGGCCTACCTGAGCGAGCACGGCGCCGGTTTCGCCCGCCGCTGGCGCGAGTCGGCGTTCGTCCCGATCGTTACGCCGAGCCTGGTGCAACTGCGCGCCGAACTGCAACGCCAGGCCGAGGCCAAGGCATGAGCGAGGCGCTCCTCGACGCTCGCGGGATCGCCCTCGGCTATCCGCGCGGTGCCGGCTGGCAGGCGGTGCTCGGCGATTTCGAATTGCGCCTGGGCGCCGGC
Organism: Pseudomonas sp. 20-5; assembly: GCF_056782835.1. NCBI lineage: Bacteria > Pseudomonadati > Pseudomonadota > Gammaproteobacteria > Pseudomonadales > Pseudomonadaceae > Pseudomonas > Pseudomonas sp. 20-5. The sequence goes on from NZ_CM165584.1 coordinate 2,982,776, forward strand.
GAGGTGGTCTCGATCCTCGGTCCCAGCGGCGTCGGCAAGTCCAGCCTGCTGCGCGTGCTGGCCGGCCTGCAGGAGCCGGCCGCCGGCAGCGTGCGGGTACTCGGCGAGCCCCTGCGCGGACCGCATCCGGGCGTCGCGGTGGCGTTCCAGGACCCCAGCCTGCTGCCCTGGCTGAACCTGGAGAAGAACGTCGCCTTCGGCCTCGATTTCGCCCGCCAGCCGCACCTCGACGCGGCCACCCGCCAGGCCCGCGTCGACCAGGCGATCGCCGCGGTCGGCCTGGAGCACGCCCGTGCCCGCTACCCGGCGCAACTCTCCGGCGGCATGGCCCAGCGCACCGCGCTGGCCCGCTGCCTGGCGCGGCAGCCGAAAGTGCTGCTGCTCGACGAACCTTTCGGCGCGCTGGACGAAGTGACCCGCGCCGACATGCAGCAGCTGCTGCTGCGGGCGATCCACGAGCGCGGCACCGCCGTGGTCCTGATCACCCACGATATCGACGAGGCCCTGCTGCTCTCCGAACGCATCCTGCTACTGGGTGACAGCCCGGCGCGGACCCTCGGCGAGTGGCGCATCGACCTGCCGCAGCCACGCGCGGAGCTGGTCGAGGAACTGGGCGCGTTGCGCATCGAGATCCTGAAAACCCTACGGCGGGCGAGCCGCACCCATGCCCATCCCATCGCTCAGCCGGAGACCTCCCATGTGCCTGGACGACCCGACCCATTCCCGACGTGACATCCTCAAGCTCGCCGCGCTGCTCAGCGCTGCCGGCGCGTTGCCGCTGCTGAGCAGCCTGCAGGCGCGTGCCGCCGCCGAACCCGACGCGCCGGTGCGCATCGGCTACCTGCCGATCACCGACGCCACGCCCTTGCTGGTGGCCCATGCCAACGGCCTGTTCGAGGCCGAGGGCATCCAGGCCGAACGGCCGGTGCTGTTGCGTAGCTGGGCGCAGGTGATCGAGGCGTTCATCTCCGGCCAGGTCAACGTCATCCACTTGCTGTCGCCGATGACCGTCTGGGCCCGCTACGGCAGCAAGGTGCCGGCCAAGGTGGTGGCCTGGAACCACGTCGGCGGCTCGGGGCTCACGGTGGCTCCGGAGATCGCCGACGTGCGCCAGCTCGGCGGCAAGAGCGTGGCGATCCCGTTCTGGTACTCGATCCACAACGTGGTGTTGCAGCAACTGCTGCGCGACAACGGCCTGCGCGCGGTGAGCCGTGCGGTGGGCGCGGCGCTGGCCGCCGACGAGGTCAACCTGGTGGTGCTGCCGCCTTCGGACATGCCACCGGCGCTGGCCAGCAAGCGCATCCACGGCTACATCGTCGCCGAGCCGTTCAACGCCCTGGCGGAGAACCTCAAGGTCGGCCGGGTACAGCGCTTCACCGGCGATGTCTGGCGCAACCACGCCTGCTGCGTGGTGTTCATGCACGAACACGACCTGGAGCGGCGGCCGCAGTGGTCGCAAAAGGTGGTCAACGCCATCGTCAAGGCCCAGCTATGGACTCGCGAGCACCGCGCCGAGGCCGCACAGTTGCTGTCCAAGGCCGGAGCCAACCGCTACACGCCGCACGCACCGGAGGTCCTCGGCCGGGTGCTGGCGCCGGGCGCCGAGGAGCAGCAGGCCTATCTCGCCAGCGGCGCGATCCGCCACGCCGACTGGCAGGAGCGGCGCATCGACTTCCAGCCCTATCCCTATCCGAGCTATACCGAGGAACTGGTGCGGCGGCTGAAGGACACCCTGATCGAAGGCAATAATGCCTTCCTCGCCAGCCTCGATCCGCGCCAGGTGGCCAGTGACCTGGTGGACGACCGCTTCGTCCGCCAGGCCCTGGCAGAGGTCGGCGGGTTGCAGGCGTTCGGCCTCGCCGAGGGCTTCCAGCGCAGCGAGGAGATCAGCCCGTGAGGCAGACGCTGCGCCAGGGCGCGCTAGGCGTCGCCGGGCTGTTGACGCTGTTCGCCCTGTGGTGGCTCGGCGTGGCCCTGTTCGGCGCCGCCGACGGCCTTTCGGCACGCTTCTCGCCGCAGGCGACGTTGCTCAGCCTGGGTGAACTGCTGGAACGCCGCGAACTCTACGAGCACGTGCTGGTGAGCCTGAAACGGGTCCTGCTGGGCTTGTTCCTGGCGCTGCTGGTGGGAGTGCCGCTGGGGCTGCTGGTGGGCGCCTCGCGCAACCTGGAAGCGGCGACCACTCCGGCGTTCCAGTTCCTGCGGATGATCTCGCCGCTGTCGTGGATGCCCATCGCGGTGATGCTGATGGGCGTGGGCGACCAGCCGATCTATTTCCTGCTGGCCTTCGCCGCGCTCTGGCCGATCCTGCTGAATACCGCCGCCGGCGTGCGCCAGCTCGACCCGCGCTGGCTGCAACTGAGCCGCAGCCTCGCCGCCACGCCCTGGGAAACCCTGCGCCGGGTGATCCTGCCGGGCATCCTCGGCCATGTGCTGACCGGCGTGCGCCTGGCCATCGGCATCCTCTGGATCGTCCTGGTGCCCTGCGAGATGCTTGGCGTCAGCGCCGGGCTCGGCTACTACATCCTCGACACCCGCGACCGCCTGGCGTACTCCGAGCTGATGGCGATGGTGCTGCTGATCGGCCTGCTCGGCTACCTGCTCGACGCGGCGGCGCGCGGACTCTACCGGCGCTGGGCGCACGGGGCGCTCGGGTAGGGCGAATAGCCGCTCGCGGCTATCCGCCGGACGGGGTACCGGTGCGCTGGCGGATAGCGCTGGGGCGCTATTCGCCCTACGGGTCAATGGGGATGCTCGGGTAGGGCGAATAGCCGCTCGCGGCTATCCGCCGGACGGGGTACCGGTGCGCTGGCGGATAGCGCTGGGGCGCTATTCGCCCTACGGGTCAATGGGGATGCTCGGGTAGGGCGAATAGCCGCTTGCGGCTATCCGCCGGACGGGGTACCGGTGCGCTGGCGGATAGCGCCAGGGCGCTATTCGCCCTACGGGGTTCGGGGCTCGGGGCTCGGGTGGGGCGGGCGAATGTGTTGATCCACCAACACTTGCCCAGCAGTTGCGCCCGCACAGCGACAGGGGCTTGCCACCCAGGCCTTGTCCGGCGCGGCCCCGCGGCCCGGCACGGGCTGTGCACGGGGTGCCGGATGCACAGGCAAGCCAAGGAGTCCCCATGCCGCGCGAAATCCGTCTCAACGCCTTCGAAATGAACTGTGTCGGCCACCAGTCGCCCGGCCTCTGGGTGCATCCGCGCGACCGCTCCTCGCAGTACAAGGACCTGGAGTACTGGACCGACCTGGCGCGGTTGCTCGAATGCGGCCGTTTCGACGGACTGTTCATCGCCGACGTGCTGGGCATCTACGATGTGCTCGACGGCAATGGCGACGCGGCGATCCGCCAGGCCGCCCAGGTACCGGTGAACGACCCGCTGGCGCTGATCACGCCGATGGCCGCGGTGACTCGCCACCTGGGCTTCGGCCTGACCGCCTCGCTGTCCTTCGAGCATCCCTATCCCTTCGCCCGCCGACTCTCGACCCTGGACCACCTGACCAAGGGCCGGATCGGCTGGAACGTAGTGACCTCCTACCTGGAAAGCGGCGCGCGCAACCTCGGCCAGCAGGCCCAGCTCGACCACGACCGCCGCTACGACTATGCCGACGAATACCTCCAGGTGCTCTACAAGCTCTTCGAAGGCAGTTGGGAGGACGGCGCGGTGCTCCGCGACCGTCGCCGAAGGATCTTCAGCGACCCGGGCAAGATTCACGAGATCCGCCATGTCGGCGAGCACTTCCAGGTACCCGGCATCCATCTCTGCGAACCGTCGCCGCAGCGCACGCCGGTGCTCTACCAGGCCGGCGCGTCGAGTCGTGGCAAGCGCTTCGCCGCCGAGCACGCCGAGTGCGTGTTCGTCGCCGCGCCATCGAAGACCGTGCTCAAGCAGGCGGTCGCCGACATCCGCCAGCGCGTCGCCGAGGCCGGCCGCGATCCGCGCAAGGTACTGGTGTTCAACCTGCAGACGGTGGTGCTGGGCGAAACCGACGCCAAGGCCAGGGCCAAGTTCGACGAATACCGCGCCTTCGTCAGCTACGAAGGGGCCCTGGCGCTGATCTCCGGCTGGACCGGGATCGACTTCGGCCAGTATCGGCCGGATCAGGTGCTGCGGCACATCCACACCAATGCGATCCAATCGGCGGTGGAAGCGTTTTCCAGCGCCGATCCGACGCGCACCTGGACGGTCCGCGAGCTGGCCGACTGGGTCGGTATCGGCGGCTTCGGCCCGCTGTTCGTCGGCAGCCCGGCGACCGTCGCCGACCTGTTGCAGGAGTGGGTGGAGGACACCGACGTGGATGGCTTCAACCTGGCCTATGCGCTGGCCCACGAAACCTTCAGCGACGTGGTCGAATTGCTGGTGCCGGAGTTGCAGAAGCGCGGGGTGTACAAGACCGAATATGCGCCGGGGACTCTGCGCGAGAAGTTGTTCGGCGACGGCCCGCGGCTGCCGGATTCCCATCCGGCGGCCGGCTATCGCGACCTGCGGGCGCTCTGGGAGAAGGAGGCCGGGCGCAACGCGCTGCCGGCCTGACCTGGGCGGACGGCGGATGACGCCGGTGGCGCTATCCGCCCCAGGGCCCGGGACGGCCCCTAGAGCCAGGCGTGCCGCGGTGGCTTCACCCCATTCAACTGGTAGTTGCCGATGGCATGGTATTTCCAGCGCACCGGGTCATGCAGGGTGTGGGTGCGGGCGTTGCGCCAGTGACGGTCGAGATTGAGTTCCTCCAGGGTCGAGCGCGTGCCGGCCAGTTCGAACAGCCGGTTGGCGGCGAGCAGGGCGGCTTCGGTGGTGAGCACCTTGGCCTCGGCCACGGCGATCGAGGCGGCGGCCACGCTCTCCTCGTCGGGGGCGGCGAGCGCCGCTTCGATGGCGTCGGCCGCCAGGTCGAGCACGGCTTCCGCGGCGCGCACGCGGATGCGCAGGTCGCCGACCTGCTGGATGGTGTAGGGGTCTTCCCAGGCATGCTGCTGGTTGGCGTCTATCCATGGCCGCGCGTGGCGGCGCACCTGCTGCACGGTCTCGGCGAGGATGCCACGGGCGATGCCGGCGTCGATGGCGGCCTGGATGAACTGCGATACGGCGCCGGCGGCGGTGGGGCGGTCGAAGGCGCGGTGCACCGGGATGACGTGCTCGGCCGGCACCCGCACGTTGTCCAGGATGACGGTGCCGCTGGCGGTGGTGCGCTGGCCGAAGCCGGACCAGTCGTCGATCACCGTCATCCCCGGCGCGTCGCGCGGGATGAACGCCAGGTGCGCGCGCTGCTCGGCGTCGAGGCCGACGGCCGGTACCCAGTGGGCGAGCAGGGCGCCGCTCGAATAGAACTTGCGGCCGTCGATGCGGAACCCGTCGCCATCCGCCAGCACTCGTGTCTGGAATTCGGCGACGGTACGGCTGTGGCGTTCGGAGAAGGCGTTGCCGAAGCGCACGCCGTCTAGCACCAGGCCGTAGAAGAAGCGTTTCTGCTCCTCGCTGCCGTCCAGGCGCAAATGGTCGAGCACCGCCAGGTGGTTCTGCGGCAACTGCGCCAGGGACGGGTCTACCGCGGCGATGGTCTTCAGTACTTCGGCCAGGGTCCGGTAGCCGACCTCGGCGCCGCCGTAGGCGCGCGGTACGCTGATGCCCCATAGGCCGCTCTGCGAGAAGGCTTCCAGTTCGGCCACCGGCAGTCGGCGCTGGCGGTCGCGCAGCGAGGCTTCCTCGGCGAACAGCCCGGCCAGTTCGCGGGCGACGCGGATCGCCTCGGCGTCGTCGGCGATACGCCGGGCCGGGGTCCGTGGCAGCGGTTGCCGATAGGGATCGGCGGCGTTCTTTTCCAGTGCGCTCATGGCAACTCCTTGCGATGGGATGGGCGAGGTTCAGCGGGACGCCGTGGCCGGACCGCTGCCGATCTGCCAGACGTAGGGCGGCTCGCTGCCGTTGATCTCCCAGTCGCCGACGATCCGTTGCTTGTAGATCAGGGGATTGTGCGAGGCGGCGGTGCGCGCATTGCGCCAGTGGCGGTCGAGCTGCTTGCCGCGGCCGACGGCGGAAGCGCCGCTGGCGTCGAACAGCTCGCTGGTGGCCTGCAACACCAGTTCGGCGACGATCGCCTGGGCCTTGGCCGATTCGATCTCGGCGGCGATATTGGCCTCCTTCTCCGCCTGCGGGTCGCCTACGAATCGCGCCAGGTAGGCGCGCTGGGCCGCTTCGGCGGCGCGCAGGGTGGCCGCCTCGGCGGCGTAGACGCGCGCGGCGATGCGCCCGACCACCTGCTGCACCTGGGGATCCTGGCTGACTCGCAGGGCATTGCCGTGGCTGTAGATACGGGTCCGCCCGCGCACCTCGGCGGCGACGTCGCGCAAGGCGGCGCGGCCGGTGCCGGCCAGCACCGCGAGCAGGACCAACTGGTAGAACGCGGTCTGGTACTTGAAGCGGCTGGCGAAGTCGATGAGGTTCTCTTCCTCCACCTCGGCGTCCTCGAACAGCGACGTGCCGCTGCCGGTGGTGCGCTGGCCGAAGCCGTCCCAGTCGTCGCTCTGGCGCACGCCGGGCTGGTCGGTGCGGATCGCCGCGATCACGTCGGCGCCGGTGTCGTCGCGCTGGGCATACAGATCGATCCAGTCGGAGAAGAGGCTGCCGGTGCTGTAGTACTTACTGCCGTTCACCACCCAGCGACCGTCGTCCTTGCGCGAGACGCGGGTGAGCACTTCGCCCAGCCGTACCGAACCGACCTCGGTCCAGGCGCAGCCGACCAGGTCGCCCTCGACGAAGCGCCGCAGCCAACGGTCGCGGCCAGGGCCGGGCTCGGCATTGAGACGGTCCTCGACGAAGGCGAAGTGGCCGCGCAGGGCCTGGGTGATGTTGGAGTCGGCCTCGGCCAGTTCGATCAGCAACTGAACCAACTGCGGCAGCGAGGCGCCGGCGCCGCCGTGCTCGCGCGGCACGCGCACGGCGCCGAAGCCGGCCTGCTTGAGCCAGGCGATCGCCTCGTGGGGCAGTTCGCGTTGCCGTTCGCGCTCGACGGCGCCTTCGGCGATGCGCGCGAAGATCGGTCGGAAACGCTGGGCGAGCAGTTCGTAGTCGGCGCCTTCGGAGAGACTGGCGGCGGTGGCTTCGGGATGGACGCGGGCGTTCATGCGGACTCCTGGTAGGCAGCGGGGCCGTCCGGTCGACGGCTACCCTGGAGTCCGGGCCGTTGCACAGCCTGTGCCGACCCGCGCAGGCCACTGGTTGCGCGGGTTCGCGCGAGCAGGAGGTGTTGCCGGGGCGGCAGCCTGTTGCGCGGCTGCTGCCTGGCGGACAGTGGGGGAGGTGGCGGCAGGTCCCTCTCCCGGCGGGAGAGGGACAGGCGCTTCAGAAGATGTAGTCGGTGGTGAGGAAGTTCGACGCGCGGTTGCGGATGATCTCGCTGACCAGGGTCTTGTTCGCCTCGGTGTCGCGGGTCGCCACCAGGGTGCGGATGGAGAACACCCGCAGCGCGTCATGGACCGACAGGGTGCCTTCCGCCGAATTCTTCCGGCCGTTGAACGGGTAGCTGTCCGGGCCGCGCTGGCACTGGGCGTTGACGTTGATCCTGCCGACCTGGTTGGCGAAGGCGTCGACCAGCCGGCCGATCTGCGCCGGGTCGTTGCCGAACAGGCTCAACTGCTGGCCGTAGTCGGAGCGCAGGACGTAGTCGATCACCTCGTCCAGCTCGCGATAGGGCACCACCGGCACCAGCGGACCGAACTGCTCCTCGTGGTAGAGGCGCATGTCCGGGCTCACCGGACTCAGCAGAGCGGGGTAGAAGAAACTTTGCCGATGCTCGCCGCCGCCCGCATTGACCACTCGTGCGCCCTTGGCCAGGGCGTCGTTCAGCAGGCCTTCGAGATAGTCGACCTTGCCCGGCTCCGGCAGCGGCGTCAGCGCCACTCCCGGTTCCCACGGCATGCCCGGCTTGAGGCTGGCCAGGCGCGCGCTGAACTTGTCGAGGAACGGTCGCAGCACGCTTTCGTGGACGAACAGGATCTTCAGCGCGGTGCAGCGCTGGCCGTTGAAGGACAGCGCGCCGGTGACCGCCTCGTTCACCGCGTTGTCCAGGTCGACCTGCGGCAGGACGATACCCGGGTTCTTCGCGTCCAGGCCGAGGGCGGCGCGCAGGCGGTGCGGGCGGGGGTGCAGCTTCTTCAGGTCGCTGGCGCCGGAATGGGTGCCGATGAAGGCGAACACGTCGACCTTGCCGCTGGCCATCAGCGCCGACACGGTTTCCCGGCCGCGCCCGTAGATGACGTTGATCACTCCTGGCGGGAAGCTGTCGCGGAAGGCTTCCAGCAACGGGCGGATCAGCAGCACGCCGAACTTGGCCGGCTTGAACACCACCGTATTGCCCATGATCAGCGCCGGGATCAGGGTGGTGAAGGTTTCGTTCAGCGGGTAGTTGTACGGCCCCATGCACAGCGCCACGCCCAGCGGAACCCGGCGGATCTGGCCGAGGGTGCCCTGTTCCAGTTCGAAACGGCTGGAGCGGCGGTCGAGTTCCTTCAGCGCTTCGATGGTATCGACGATGTAGTCGCAGGTGCGGTCGAACTCTTTCTCGGAGTCCTTGAGGTTCTTGCCGATTTCCCACATCAGCAGCTTGACCACCGCCTCGCGTTGCTCGCGCATCCGCGCCAGGAAGCGTTCGACGTGCTGGATGCGCTCGGCCACCCGCAGGTTCGGCCACAGGCCCTGGCCGTGGTCGTAGGCCCGCACCGCGGCGTCGAGCGCGGCGAGCGCCGCGTCGGCGTCGAGCAGCGGGGTGCTGCCGAGGATCACCTGGCGCTCGCCGTCGGCCTCGGCGAGGAATACCGGGCTGCGTACCGGCGCCAGCGGGCCGTCCCAATGTCGCAGTTGGCCGTCGACCAGGTAGTCGCGCTGCTCGATGGGGGCGTCGGGGCGGTACTGCTCGGGAATGGCGTCGAGGCTGGGAAACAGCGAATCGAGGTGGAGCGGGGCGGTCATGGCGGGTCCTCGAATGACGTGGATGAAAGGCGTGGGACTGTTGTAGCGCGGTCCGGATCGAAGGTAAATCGTTTCAGCAGGAAAACCGTCGCGCCCTTGCCGGAAATCAGCCTTTGCTCCCGCTTCGTGGGGGGCGGGAGCAAAGGCATGGCGCCGGCTGGCTTCAGGCGTCGGCGGTAGGCTCTTCGCGGGGCCGCGCCGGCGGTGGCTCAAGCAGTTCCTGCTGCTCGGCATAGCGCTGGCGGATATCGAAGTCGCGCGGCCAGCGCGAGGCTTCGTGGTCGGGGCGTTGCATTGGTTCGGTCATGGCTGAACTCCGGTCGGGCTGGTGCTCAGAGCACCAGCGACAGCAACAGGATGAAGACCAGGCCGACCACGGAGAGGATGGTCTCCATCGCGGTCCAGGTCTTGAAGGTCTCGCTGACGCTCATGTTGAAGTACTGCTTGACCAGCCAGAACCCGGCGTCGTTGACATGGGAGAGGATCAGCGAGCCGGCGCCGGTGGCGAGCACCAGCAACTCGCGGTTGACGCCGGGAATCAGGTCGATCACCGGCACCACGATGCCGGCCCCGGTGATGGTGGCGACGGTGGCCGAGCCGGTGGCGATGCGGATCACCGCGGCCACCAGCCAGGCCAGCAGGATCGGCGAGATCTGCGCGTTCACCGCGAGATGGCCGATGACGTCGCCGACCCCGCTGGCCACCAGCATCTGCTTGAAGCCGCCGCCGGCGCCGATGATCATCACGATGGCGGCGGTCGGTGCCAGGCTCTGGTCGAGCAGCCTGAGGATCTTCTTCGAGTCGAAGCCACGGGCGTAGCCGAAGGTATAGAGCGCCACCAGCAGGGCCAGGAGCAGGGCGCTGATCGGATGGCCGATCATGTCCATCCAGGCGCGGAACGCGTGGCCATCGGGGAAGGCGACGTCGGCGAAGGTCTTCAGCAGCATCAGGAACACCGGCAGCAGCACGGTCGCCAGGGTCACGCCGAAGCTGGGCAGGTCCTGGGTCTCGGGCTCGTGGGCGATCTGCTCGACCAGTTCCGCCGATGGCGTGCCGGGTATGTAGCGCGAGACCAGCGCGCCGAACAGCGGGCCGGCGATGGCGGCGGTGGGCAGGGCGACGATCAGGCCGTAGAGGATGGTCTTGCCGATGTCGGCGCCGAACACGCCGATCGCCAGCAGCGGGCCGGGATGCGGCGGCACCAGACCGTGCACCGCGGAAAGGCCGGCGAGCAACGGGATGCCGATCTTGATCAGGGACACGCCGCTGCGCCGGGCGACGATGAACACCAGCGGGATCAGCAGGATGAAGCCGATCTCGAAGAACAGCGGGATGCCCACCAGGAACGCGGCGAGCATCATCGACCAGTGCACCCGCTCCTTGCCGAAGGCGCGGATCAGGGTGCGGGCGATCTGGTCGGCGCCGCCGGAATCGGCCATCAGCTTGCCGAGCATGGTGCCCAGGGCGAGGATCACGCCGACGAAGCCGAGCACGCCGCCGAAGCCGTCCTGGAAGGATTTGACGATCTTCTCCACCGGCATCCCCGAGGTCAGGCCGAGGAAGCCGGCGGCGATGATCAGGGCGATGAAGGGATGCACCTTGAAGCGGGTGATCAGCACGATCAGGCCGATGATGGTCACCAGGGCGTCGAGGAGCAGGTAGGCATCGTGTGACATGCCGAACATGGAGGGCTCTCCTTTTGTCGTTGTTCTACCGGAGTTGCTGTTTCATTGAAGCGCTTTTTCGGGGTAGCGCTATCTTTGTCGGACAAGCGAAAGAATTCAGGCGGCGGCGTGCTCCAGCCACCAGGCGTGGGCGGCCTGCGCCAGGCATTCCACCGGCAGGGTGGCGTCCAGGCGCAGGGTCAGGGGTTCGTCGAGCGGCGGCTCGAGGGCGGCGAACTGGCTGTCGATCAGGGTCGCCGGCATGAAGTGGCCGGGGCGCTGGGCGACGCGCTCGGCGGCGACCGCCGGGGTCAGTTCCAGGTAGACGATGCCGAGGCCGGGCACCGCGCGGCGCAACCGGTCGCGGTAGGCGCGCTTGAGGGCGGAACAGGTCAGTACCGGCAGCTTGCCGGCGGCCACCGCCTGGCGCAGCTGCTCGGCGAGGGTGTCCAGCCAGCCGGCGCGGTCGTCGTCGGTGAGGGGGATGCCGGCGCTCATCTTGCGGATGTTGGCGGCGGGATGGAAGCTGTCGCCTTCGATGCCGTGGGCGCCGCTGCGCTGGCAGAGGGCCTGGCTGACGCTGGACTTGCCGCAACCGGCGACACCCATGATGACCAGGGCTTGGAGGGGTGGATGCATGGAACACCTCAAGCGTGAGACAGCGCTGTCTTTGCGACCTGGAAAAAATCGCGCGAGCCCGGCTCCGCCTTCTTGTCGTTGTGGTCTGTCGAATCCCGCGCGGGCAGTGGCGGACAGGCCGCCTCAGGCGATTGCCCAGGTCGCGAGACAGCGCTACCTTAGTGCCTGGAATTTTGTTTGGCAAGCAGGCCACGATGAGCATCACCAAGAACGACAAGAACACGCGAACCACCGGACGTCCCACCCTCAACGAAGTCGCGCGCCGCGCCGGGGTCAGCCCGATCACCGCGTCGCGCGCGTTGCGCGGCGTCGCCAGCGTCGCCGAAGAACTGGCGCAGAAGGTCCGCGACGCCGCCCGCGAACTCGGCTACGTGGCCAACCCCGCGGCGCGCGCGCTGGCCTCGGCGCAAAGCCACAGCGTGGCGGTGCTGGTGCCGTCGCTGGCCAACCTGCTGTTCATCGAGACCCTCGAGGCGATCCACGCGGTACTGCGGCCGCAGGGCCTGGAAGTGCTGATCGGCAACTTCCACTACTCGCGCAACGAGGAAGAGGACCTGATCCGCAACTACCTGGCCTACCAGCCGCGCGGCCTGCTGCTGACCGGCTTCGAGCGCACCGAGAGCGCCCGGCGGATGATCGAGGCCAGCGGCATTCCCTGCGTGTACATGATGGACCTGGACTCCGGCTCCGGGCTCAATTGCGTCGGCTTCTCCCAGTTGCGCGCCGGCGAGGCCGCCGCCGAGCACCTGCTGGCACGCGGCCGCAGGCGCCTGGCCTACATCGGCGCCCAGCTCGACCAGCGCACCCTGCTGCGCGGCGAGGGGTTCCGCCGCGCCTTGCAAAAGGCCGGCTGCTACGACCCGGGGCTGGAAATCCTTACGCCGCGGCCGTCCTCGGTGGCCCTCGGCGGCGAACTCTTCGTGCAGTTGCTGGCCAGCCAGCCGCAGGTCGACGGGGTGTTCTTCTGCAACGACGACCTGGCCCAGGGCGCGCTGCTGGAGGCCCTGCGCCGTGGGGTCAAGGTGCCGGAACAGATCGCCGTGCTCGGTTTCAACGACCTGCCGGGTTCGGACTGCACGGTCCCGCGCCTGAGCAGCATCCGCACCCCGCGCGAAGCCATCGGCCGGCGCGCGGCGGAGCAGTTGCTGGCGCTGATCGCCGGCAAGGAGGTGCGCGATAGCGCGCTGGACATGGGGTTCGAGCTGATGGCGCGGGAGAGCACCTGAACCCGCGGCCCGACGGTGCGGCCGTTCAGGGACATGTCGAGGGCTGGGCAGCGCCGCCGGGCGTAACGGCTTGCCGGGTAGGGCGAATAGCGCCGCAGGCGCTATTCGCCGTTACGCCGGGTTTCACGGCGGATAACCGCGAGCGGTTATTCGCCCTACGGGGGCGTGTCGAGGGCTGGGCAGCGCCGCCGGGCGGAACGGCTCGCCGGGTAGGGCGAATAGCGCCGCAGGCGCTATCCGCCGTTACGCCGGATTTCACGGCGGATAACCGCGAGCGGTTATTCGCCCTACGGGGACATGTCGAGGGTTGGGCAGCGCCGCGGGCGCTATCCGCCGTTACGCCGGGTTTCACGGCGGATAACCGCGAGCGGTTATTCGCCCTACGGGGGCGTGTCGAGGGTTGGGCAGCGCCGCAGGCGCACGCCTTGCGTAACGGCTCGCCGTCTCTTCGGTGTCTCAAGCCACCGCGTAGTAATGCTTGACGAAGCCGCCGTCGGCAACCTCCCAGAGCACCGGGGTGCCCTTGCTGACGAACCAGCTGTCGCCGGCCTTGTAGAGCGTGCTCTGGCCGGTGGACTCGTCGGTGAGGCGGACCTCGCCGCTGACCACCGTGGCCTGTTCGCTGAACGGATAGGTCATGCGGAACTTGCCGGCGGTGGTGCCGAAGTAGGCGGCGCTGACCGGGTCGGTGGGGGCTCCTGCGGTCATCTTGCCGAAGGCTTTCACCTCGCCTTCGAGGATCTCCGAGCCGAGGTCGGCGACGCTGCCCCAGGCGTCCAGTTCGTCGAGGGTGATGCCGTGGCGGATAACGGTAATGGCCATGGGAATGCTCCTTGTAGAGTGATCGGTAGGTTTCAGCGCCGGCCGTTCCAGTAGCCGGAGAGCTGGTGCCAGGTCTTGCCCGCGCTGAGCAGCAGCGGGCGGAAGTGGTCCTTGCCGTGGATCGGGATGCGGCGCACCGAGCTGAGCAGGTCGTAGCGCGCCGAGCCTTCGCTCATGCCTTCGGCGAGGACCTTGCAGACGATGTGGCTGGGGGTCACGCCGAACCCGGAATAACCCTGGACGAAGAACGCGTTGGGCCGCCCCGAGAGGCTGCCGATCTGCGGGAACAGGTTGGCGCTGCAAGCCATCGGCCCACCCCAGGCGAGGTCGATGCGGACGTGCTCCAGGTAGGGGAAGATCTTCAGCATCAGCTTGCGGTTCCAGGCCTTGAGGTCGCCGGGGATGCGTTCGACGAAGGGCGTGGCGGCGCCGAACAGCAGGCGGTTCTCGTTGGTCACCCGGTAGTAGTCGATGACCGGGCGGATGTCGCTGTAGGCGCCGCGGATCGGGCTGATCCGCTGGATCAGTTCGTCCGGCAGCGGCTCGGTCATCATCTGGAACGCGTAGGTATTGATGGTGGTGCGGTGCAGCTCGGGTTCGAGCCGGTTGAGGAAGCTGTCGCAGGCCCAGAGCAGCTTGTTCGCGGTGACCGAGCCCTTGGCCGTGCGCACGCGGATGCGCTCGCCGTATTGCACCTCCAGCGCCGGGCTGTATTCGAATATCCGTGCGCCGAGGCCGGCCAGTGCCTTGGCTTCGCCGAGCAGCAGGTTGAGCGAGTGCACATGGCCGCCGCCCATGTGCAGCAGGGCGCTGCCGTAGGCGTCCGAGCCGATGATCTGGCGCACCTCGGCACCGTGCAGGTAACGGATCTCATGGGGCGAGCCGAGCGACCGGAATTCCTTTTCCCAGGCCTGCAGGGTCTTCGCCTGGCGTGCGTTGAAGCCCATGTAGCCGTAGCCGTGGCAGAAGTCGGCGTCGATGGCGTACTTCTCGATACGGCCCTTGATGATGTCGGCGCCGAGGTCGCTGATCTCGAAGATCGCCCGCAGGCCGTCCTCGCCGACATCCTTGCGGATCTTCTCCAGGTCGTGGCCGATGCCGGCCATGATCTGCCCGCCGTTGCGCCCGGTACCGCCGAAGCCGAGGTGGCGGGCCTCCAGCACGACGATGTCGGTGATGCCGTGCTCGGCCAGCTCAAGCGCGGTGTTGATCCCGGAGAAGCCGCCGCCGATCACCACCACGTCGGCGTCCAGGTCGGTTTCCAGGGAGGGGAAGGACAATTCGTACTTCTTGGTCGCCGTGTAGTAGGTCGGCGTCTCGATGTTGATCATGGATGCGGCCTGGCAAGGGGTGGATGTACCTATTAGACGCTCCGTGGCCGCCGCGGTCTTGTTCCTGTCTGCCGCCGGCTTGACCGGCCCTGCCAGGCGCGCTTCAGCCCAGCGTGGCGATCACCCGTGGCGCGACGAAGTCGATGAAGGCGCGCAGCTTGGGCGAGACCTGGCGGCCGGACGGCCAGAGCAGGAAGAACCGCGCGCGGCGCTCGCAGAAGGTGTCGAGGACGCTGACCAGGCGCCCTTCGCGCAGCGCCTCGCGGATCGAGAAGTCCGGCAGGCAGGCGATGCCCTGGTCGCGCAGGGCGAAGCAGACGCGGGTCTCGATGTTGTTGCAGACCATCGACACCGGGATCTGCGGCGGGGCTTCGCCGTCCGCGCGGCGCAGCGGCCATTCCTCGAGGCGGCCGGTATTGGGGAAGCGGTAGTGCAGGCAGGTGTGCCGCAGCAGGTCTTCCGGGCAGCGCGGCGTGCCGTGGCGGGCGAAGTAGGCCGGCGAGCCGACCAGCTTCAGCTGGAACTCACCCAGTTCGCGCATGGACAGCCGCGAATCCACCGGCTGGCCGGTGCGCAGGACCACGTCGAAGCCTTCGTCGACGACATCCACCACGCGATCGCTGAAGTCGAGGTCTAGCTCGATGTCCGGATAGGCCTGCATGAAATCGGCGAGCGTCGGCAGGACCAGCCCGCTGACCAGCGGCAGGCTGACCCGCAGGCGCCCGCGCGGGGTCTCGCGGCTTTGCGACAGCTCCAGCTCGGTGGCTTCGATCTCGGCCAGGATGCGCCGGCTGCGCTCGAGGAACAGGCTGCCTTCGGCGGTCAGGGTGATGCTGCGGGTGCTGCGGTGGAACAGGCGCACGCCGAGTTTCTCTTCCAGGCGGGCGACCCGCTTGCCCACCGCCGAGGCGCTGACGCCGAGGGTCCGGGCGGCGCCGACGATGCTGCGGGTCTCGGCGACGCGGACGAAGACGGTGAAACCGCTGAGGCTGTCCATGCAAGGCTCCGATTACGGACATGACGGTCCGGATAGAACGGAACTCTATCCGTCTTTTTCCGCTTTTGCAGCGCTCTTAGCCTGTCCGCATCCTTCATCTGCGGAGAGTCCCGCATGTCCAGTTTCGAACGAGAGCCAGGCTGCGGCCTGGCGGAAAATGTCGATCAGGTGATCGAGGCGGCATTCGCCGACCAGCGCCTGGTGGGGGCGGTGGTGCTGGTGGCACACCGGGGGCAGTGGCTCTATCGACGGGCTGCCGGCCTGGCCGACCGCGAAGCCGGCCGGATAATGGGCGAGGACAGCCTGTTCCGCCTGGCCTCGGTGAGCAAGCCGATCGTCAGCGTCGCGGCCCTGAGCCTGGTGGATGAGGGCCGGCTGGCCCTCGATGAGCCGATCGCCGACTGGTTGCCGGCGTTCCGTCCGCGCCTGGCCGACGGCCGCGAGGCGCGCATCACGCCGCGGCAGTTGCTGAGCCACAGCGCCGGCCTCGGCTATCGCTTCCTCGAAGCCGACGCAGACGGCCCCTATGCCCGCGCCGGGATTTCCGATGGCATGGACCTGCCGGGTTTCGACCTGGCCGAGAATCTCCGTCGCCTGGCCTCCGTGCCCTTGCTCTACGAACCCGGCCGCGCCTGGGGCTATTCGCTGGCCACCGACGTGCTCGGCGCGCTGGTGGAGCGGGTCGACGGGCGGCCGCTGGCGGAAGCGCTGCGGCAGCGGGTCGGGATTCCAGCCGGCATGCGCGACAGCGGCTTCCTCTGCGCCGACGCGTGCCGACTGGCGGCGGTCTACGTCAGCGACCGGCCACGCCCGCGCCGAATGGCCGGGCGGGAGACCGTGGCGCCGTTCGAGGACAGCGTCGGCATTCGCTTCGAGCCGAATCGGGCCTTCGAACCGTCTGCCTATGCGTCCGGCGGGGCGGGGATGATCGGCAGCGCCGGCGACGTGCTGCGCCTTTTGGAAATCCTTCGCCAGGGCGGCGCGCCGTTGCTGACGCCTGGCCTGGTGGAGGAGATGGGTCGCGACCAGGTACCCGGCCTGGAACTGCCGGCCAATCCCGGTTTCGGCTTCGGCCTGGGTTTCTCCGTGCTGCGCGACCCGGCTATCGCGCAATCGCCGGAGGCTCCCGGCACCTGGCGCTGGGGTGGCGCCTACGGGCATTCCTGGTTCGTCGACCGGGCCCGCGAACTGTCGGTGGTGGCGCTTACCAACACCCTGTTCGAGGGCATGTCGGGACGCTTCGTCAACGACCTGCGCGACGCCGTCTACCGTTCCGCGGAGCTGCGCTGATGGGACGCCGCGAAGCATTTCCGGAGAACGCCGGGGCCGCTGCGTCGGCCGTGGCGCCGCGGCTGCCGCTGAGTGCGCTGCTGGCGATGGCGATGTCCGGCTTCGTCGCCATTCTCAGCGAAACCCTGCCGGCCGGCCTGCTGCCGCAAATCGGCGCGGGGCTGGCGGTCAGCGAGGCGCTGGCCGGGCAACTGGTCAGCGTCTACGCCTTGGGTTCGCTACTGGCCGCGCTGCCGGCGGCGAGCCTGACCCAGGGCTGGCGGCGGCGCCGGGTGCTGCTGCTGGCGCTGCTGATCTTCTTCGTCTGCAACAGCCTAACCGCCGTTTCCTCGGATTACCGCCTGACCCTGCTGGCGCGCTTCGGCAGCGGCGTCGCCGCCGGCCTCGCCTGGGGCCTGCTGGCCGGCTACGCGCGGCGCCTGGTGCCGCCGGAGCAGCAGGGGCGGGCGTTGGCGGTGGCCATGCTCGGTGCGCCGCTGGCGCTGTCGCTCGGCGTTCCGCTGGGCACCTGGCTGGGCGGCCTGCTCGGCTGGCGCTGGGCCTTCGGCCTGTTGTCGCTGACCGCGCTGCTGCTGGTCGGCTGGGTGCTGCGCAGCGTGCCGGACTTCCCTGGCCAGCCGGCCGGGCGGCGCCTGCGTCTGCTCGGGGTGCTGCGCACGCCGGGCGTGCGTCCGGTATTGCTGGTGATCGTCGCCTGGGTGCTGGCGCACAACATCCTCTACACCTATATCGCGCCGTTCCTCGCCAAGGTCGGCCTGGGCGCCTCGGTGGACCTGGCCCTGCTGGTATTCGGCAGCGCCGCGGTGGCGGGAATCTGGCTGGTTGGCGTGCTGGTCGACCGGCACCTGCGGCGGATGGTCCTGGCCAGCCTGGCGCTGTTCGCCGTGGCGGCGCTGGCGCTGTGCCTGGGCGCTCGCTGGAGCTGGCTGGCGTTCGCCGGCCTGGCCCTCTGGGGACTGACGTTCGGTGGCGCGGCGACGCTGCTGCAGACCGCCTCGGCGGACGCCGCCGGGGAGGGCGCCGACCTGGCCCAATCGATGATCGTGGTGGCCTGGAACCTGGCCATCGCCGGCGGCGGAGCGTTGGGTGGCATGGTGTTGCAGCGCTGGGGCAGCGAGATGCTGCCCTGGACCCTGCTACCGCTGATCGGCTTGGCCGCCGTGCTGGCCTGGGGCAATGCCGCGCACGCTTTCCGCGT
Organism: Pseudomonas sp. 20-5; assembly: GCF_056782835.1. Taxonomy (NCBI): domain Bacteria; kingdom Pseudomonadati; phylum Pseudomonadota; class Gammaproteobacteria; order Pseudomonadales; family Pseudomonadaceae; genus Pseudomonas; species Pseudomonas sp. 20-5. Next base: position 3,000,908 of record NZ_CM165584.1, read on the forward strand.
CGGCCCGCGCGACTTCCGCAGGGCATCGCCCGAGCACCGGAAAGCGGCGCAATAGACGGGGCTGCGCCCGGCAAGGGGAAAAAGGCTGCGGGTCTTAGAACGTTTATTCACCTGGGTTATTTGGATAGGTCCGTTTCGAATATCCATCGCGTCGAAATACCGGCCGTGACGATGCGTTCCTCCGCCATGCAGCGGAATCCGCCGTCATTGCGCCGAACATCTTCGCTGTCTCGCCGCTAGCCACCATGCAGCGCCCGGCTCGGCTGTTGCACCGGCATCTTGCCGGTGCGTCGGCGCTGCCTAGAATCGGCCCCATTCGCACCTACCCCCGCTTCGCCTACAGGAGTTACCGCCATGATGAATGCCATGCAGATGCCGATGAACATGAATGCCGCCATGCCGATGATGCCCATGATGGGCATGCCGATGATGATGGCGACCATGCAGTGCGAAACGATGGACGACGGCATGCTGTGCAAGATGATGCCGGCGATGGGCATGGACATGGGCCAGTTCCGCAACAGCGCCGAGATGATGGCGATGATGATGAACTGCGGCATGCCCATGATGATGCAGTGCGGCAACCTGGCGATGATGGGCATGTCCCAGGCCTGCATGGCGATGATGCCGACGATGGGCATGGGGATGGGCATGCCGATGATGGGCATGGCTCCGATGAAGTGCATGATGGAGTGCTCCATGCAGGGCGACGCCATGCATTGCAGGATGATGCCGATGCAGGGCATGGACATGGAGATGTTCAAGAACTGCTGCATGCTGATGGCGAAGATGATGGAGTGCGGCATGCCGATGATGATGAGTTGCAACGGCATGCCGATGATGTGCTGCACCTGCTGATCCGTCGCCGGATGGAAAAGGCCCGCCCGGGATGACCGGGCGGGCCTTTCTTCGTCCATGGCAGCAGGGCCGGGGGTCAGTCCAGGCGCTCCGGGTAGGTCATCACCAGGTACGCCAGGGCTTCGCTATCGGCGGGGTTGCGGTAGCTGTGCGGCTGGTCGGCGTAGAACAGGATCGAGTCGCCGGTGGCGAGCAGGAAGCGCTCCTCGTTGACCCGCACTTCCAGTACCCCCTGCGCCACCACCAGGTTCTCCTGGGTGCCGGGGGCGTGGGCTTCGGCGTCTTCCTGGCCGAGGCCGCGCAGGCGCAGTTCGTAGAACTCCACCTGGCGCGCCACATCGAAGGGGAACAGCGCGCGGCTGGTGAAGGCGCCGTCGGCGCTGACCAGGCGCTTGCTCTGTTGCGCCGGCAGCACGGCGACACCGGCGAAGGCGCGATCGTCGAGGAAGGCTGCCACCGACACCTTGAGACCCTGGGCGATCTTGCACAGCACCTTGATCGACGGCACGCTGCGCCCGGACTCGATCTGCGCCAGCATCGCCCGGCTGACACCGGAAATCCGCGCCAGGGCGTCCAGCGAGAGATTGCGCTTGCCGCGCAGGCGCAGCAGGTTGTGGGCGACGCGCTGGCCAATCAGATCATCGGGTTCGGTATGCACGCCGGCGGCCAGTTCCAGGTGGGCAACGCCATCGCTGGCGGGCAGGTTCATCGGTCAGGCCCGGCGGCTGCGCTCGTCGTGCCTGGCTGGCGGTTGCGGCACGGCGTAGCCGGCCCGCCAGGCGTACACCGCCCACATCATTTCGCCCAGGCGGCGTGCCTGGCGGCGCGAGCGGTAGCGGGCGAAATCGATGACGTTGTCGGTGCGGTCCATGAGGCACTCCTCGGGCGGCGGGTTCGATGGCAGCCAGACTATCCCTTCGCCGCTTAGAGCCATAAATACTAAGTTTTTATTTATTAATTCACTTTTGTGCTTAAAAAGGGACGCCGAACCGTACGGAGCAGCATATTTATATTCTTTAAAGGTATTTAAATTAATTTTCTTATTCCAATAAATTAAAGGCTCTCGCGTACCTGCCGACCAATCGGCGCGCCGCACCGAATCCATGCCGCCTTGCGCGGTATCTCGTGCCTGGCGTGTCCGGGCTTGCGTGGGAGTCAGCGATGTCCGTTTCCCTTCCGGCGCCAGCGCGCGCCGACTTTCCCTTGCAGATCCGTGCCCTCGATGCCGCGTTCGGCGCCGAGGTGCTCGGCCTCGACCTCGGGTTGCCCCTGGCCGCCGAGGACTTCCGCCGTATCCACCGGGCGCACCTGGACCACCATGTGCTGGTGTTCCGCGAGCAGCGCATCACCCCGGCGCAGCAGATCGCCTTCAGCCGGCGCTTCGGTGAGTTGCAGATCCATGTGCTGAAGCAGTTCCTGCTCCCAGGGCATCCGGAGATCCTCATCGTTTCCAACATCGTCGAGAACGGCCAGCCCGTCGGTCTCGGCGATGCCGGCAAGTTCTGGCACTCCGACCTTTCCTATAAGGAGCTGCCGAGCCTCGGCTCGATGCTGCATGCCCAGGAGCTGCCGGAGGAGGGCGGCGATACTCTGTTCGCCGACATGCACAAGGCCTGGGACAGCCTGCCGGAAGCCCTGCGCAAGGCCATCGAGGGACGCACGGCGGCGCATTCCTATACCGCCCGCTACAGCGAACCGCGCTTCGAGGGCAACTGGCGGCCGACCCTGAGCGCCGCCCAGCTCGCCGAGGTGCGCGAAGTGGTCCATCCGATCGTGCGCACCCACCCGGAAAGCGGGCGCAAGGCGCTGTTCGTCAGCGAAGGTTTCACCACCCGCATCGTCGGCCTGCCGGCCGACGAGAGCGCCCAACTGCTCGCCGAGCTGTATGCGCACAGCGTGCGCCCCGAGCACATCTACCGGCATCGCTGGCAGGCGCATGACCTGGTGTTCTGGGACAACCGCTCGCTGATCCATCTCGCCGGCGGTTGCCCGCCCCACCTGCGGCGCAAGCTCTACCGCACCACCATCCAGGGCGACGCGCCGTTCTGACGACGGCACGCGCTTCCCCTTCTTCGCCAGGAGCGTTTCCATGAACAGCATTCCCCGTTTCACCCGCCTGGTCGCCGCGCTCGGCCTGGGCCTGAGCCTCGCCACCACGCTGCTGGCCAGCCGGCCGGCGCAGGCCGAGGGCGAGATCCGCATCGCCGAGCAGTTCGGCATCGTCTACCTGCTGCTCAACGTGGTCCGCGACCAGCGCCTGATCGAAAAGCACGGCCAGGCCGAGGGCCTGCAAATCAAGGTCGACTGGACCCAACTGTCCGGCGGCGCGGCGGTCAACGATGCGCTGCTGTCCGGGGCGATCGATATCGCCGGTGCCGGCGTCGGTCCGCTGCTGACCATCTGGGACCGTACCCGCGGGCGCCAGAACGTCAAGGCGGTGGCTTCGCTGGGCAACTTCCCCTACTACCTGCTGAGCAACGACCCGCGGGTCAGGAGCATCGCCGACTTCGGCGCCGGGGATCGCATCGCCGTGCCGGCGGTGGGGGTTTCGGTGCAGTCGCGCTTCCTCCAGTACGCCGCGGCGAAGCAGTGGGGCGACAAGCAGTTCGACCGCCTCGACAAGTACACCGTGGCGCTGCCGCATCCGGACGCCACCGCCGCGCTGGTGGCCGGCGGCACCGAGCTGACCGGGCATTTCTCCAACCCGCCGTTCCAGGACCAGGCGCTGGCCAACCCGAAGGTCCACGTGGTGCTCGACAGCTACGAGCTGCTGGGGCCGAATTCGCCGACCGTGCTGTTCGCCACGGAGAAGTTCCGCCAGGACAACCCGAAGACCTACCGGGCCTTCGTCGAGGCGCTGAAGGAAGCGGCGGCCTTCGCCCAGAACGACAAGGCGGCCGCCGCCGATACCTATATCCGGGTGACCGGGGCGAAGATCGACCGAGCCGCGCTGCTGAAGATCATCGCCAATCCGCAGGTGGAGTTCAGCGTCACGCCGAAGAACACCTATCCGCTGGCGGAGTTTCTCTACCGGGTCGGTGCGATCCGCAACAAGCCGGCCTCCTGGCAGGACTATTTCTTCCAGGACGGCGCGCCGTTGCAGGGGAGTTGAGACGCCGATGAACGCCGCCTCCCGCCAACCTTCCACGCTCCCCGCCGACGCCCTGCTGGCGGTGGACGGAGTCAGCCTCGAATACCGCACCCGCTCGCGCGTGGTGCGGGCCACCCAGCGGGTCAGCTTCGAAGTCGACCCGGCCGATCGCTTCGTCCTGCTCGGCCCGTCCGGTTGCGGCAAGTCGACCCTGCTCAAGGCGGTGGCCGGCTTCATCACGCCCAGCGAGGGCGAGATCCGCCTTCAGGGACAGGCGGTCAGGGCGCCCGGCCCCGACCGTATCGTGGTGTTCCAGGAGTTCGACCAGTTGCCGCCATGGAAGACCGTACGGCAGAACGTGCTGTTCCCCTTGCGGGTGTCCGGCCAGGTGACGCGCGACGAGGCCGAGCGACGCGCCGACGAATGCCTCGAGAAGGTCGGCCTGGCGGGCTTCGCCGAGGCCTACCCGCACACGCTGTCCGGGGGCATGAAGGCGCGGGTGGCGATCGCCCGGGCGCTGGCGATGCAGCCGAAGATCCTGCTGATGGACGAGCCGTTCGCCGCGCTGGACGCGCTGACCCGGCGAAAGATGCAGGAAGAACTGCTGCGCCTGTGGGAAGAGGTGCGTTTCACCCTGCTGTTCGTCACCCACTCCATCGAGGAGGCGTTGGTGGTGGGCAACCGCATCCTGCTGCTCTCGCCGCACCCGGGGCGGGTCCGGGCCGAAGTGCACGGCCACCCGTTCGGGCTGCACAGCCTTGGCGGCGAGCCGCTGCAAGCCGCGGCGCGACGCATCCACCGCTTGCTGTTCGACGAGGGCGGCGAACCGACGGCGGCCGCGACCCTCGACTTCGCCGATATCCGGCTGGCCCATTGAGCAGAGGAATCGATCGATGAGTCGAGTCACGCGCGTTCGCGAAGAATACGAAGTCCAGCTCGAACCCCTGCTGGAGGTCTCCCTGGAGCGGCGCCTGCCCCTGAGCCAGCGTCTCTGGCAACAGGGCTGGCTGCGCAAGGGGCTGATCCTGGCGCTGCTGGCGCTGGCCTGGGAGCTGGCGGCGCGGGTCCAGGGCAACGACCTGCTGCTGCCAGGCTTCCTGCAGACGGCCAGGGCCCTCGGCGAGGGCCTGGCCAGCGGCGAACTGCCGGCCAAGGCGGGGATCTCCCTGCTGGTGCTGTTCAAGGGCTACCTGCTGGGGATCGTCCTGGCCTTCGTTCTGACCAGCCTGGCGGTCTCCACGCAGTTGGGCCGCGACCTGCTCGGGACCCTCACGGCGATGTTCAACCCGCTGCCGGCGATCGCGCTGCTGCCGCTGGCGCTGCTCTGGTTCGGCCTGGGCCAGAACAGCCTGATCTTCGTGCTGGTGCATTCGGTGCTCTGGGCGCTGGCGCTGAACACCTATGCCGGTTTCCTCGGTGTCTCGGAGACCCTGCGTATGGCAGGGCGCAACTACGGCCTGCGTGGCCTGCGCTTCGTCCTGCTGATCCTGGTGCCGGCGGCGCTGCCGTCGATTCTCGCCGGGCTGAAGATCGGCTGGGCCTTCGCCTGGCGCACGCTGATCGCCGCGGAACTGGTGTTCGGCGCGAGCAGCGGCAAGGGCGGGCTCGGCTGGTACATTTTCCAGAACCGCAACGAGCTGTACACCGACAAGGTATTCGCCGGCCTGGCCGTGGTGGTGCTGATCGGCCTGCTGGTGGAGAACCTGGTGTTCGGCAGCATCGAGCGCCTCACGGTGAAGCGCTGGGGAGTGCAACGCTAGGGCGGCGGACGGGTGGAGTGTTACGGCAACTTTCTCGGCAACTGTTGCGCTGGCGCGGCGGCAAAGCGGAGTAACGTCTTGCCCGCACCCACTTCAAAGGATGGAACGAATGTCGCTCTCCGTGGATCTGCTGCTGGCGTTCTCCCTGTTCGCCTTCGTCACCTCCGTCACGCCCGGTCCGAACAACACCATGTTGCTGGCCTCGGGGGTCAACTTCGGTTTCGTCCGCTCCATCCCGCACATCCTCGGGATCAGTTGCGGCTTCTTCATCATGGTGATGGCGGTGGGCTTCGGCCTGGGCACGGTGTTCGAGGCCTATCCGGTGCTGTACACCATCCTGCGCTACGTCGGCGCGGCCTACCTGCTGTACCTGGCCTGGAAGATCGCCACGTCCGGCCCGGCCGGCAACGACCCGGAGGGACGTGGCAAGCCGTTGAGCTACTGGGGCGCGGCGGCGTTCCAGTGGGTCAACCCGAAGGCCTGGGTGATGGCGGTCGGCGCCATAAGCACCTATACGCCGTTGCAGGGCTACTTCACCAACGTGGTGGTGATCTCGACGGTATTTGCCCTGATCAACGCGCCGACCATCGGAATCTGGGCCGGTTTCGGCAGCATGCTGCGCAACGTGCTGCGCGATCCGCGCTGGCTGAGGGTGTTCAACGTAGGGATGGCGCTGCTGTTGGTCGCGTCGCTGTACCCGATCCTCGCGGAAAGCCATTCGGCCTGACCTGTCACCACCCTATCAATTGTATTAGCTCGTAACTCGTCGCCATTTCGTGAAGAGTTTTTCGCTCGGTGCCCAGCCTCGGAAGGGGGAGAGCGATGCAGGAGCGACATGGCTTACCGTTACGCAGCTTTTCGTCGGGCAAGGCGCTGACCGCGGGACGCGCAGTGCGCCCGGAGGTTGCGCAGGAGCGGCGCTACCTGCAAGGCGCCCCGCTGGGGCTGGAGTTGCCGGGACGAATCGCCTTGCGCGACCCGCATTGCGCCTGGCAATGGTTCGAGCCGGAGGCGGCCGCGGAAGCGTTCCCGGCGGCGCACTGGCTGGCGGCGTTCCTGGTACTGCTGGGACGCTACGGCAACGAAGAGATCACCCTGGGCTTTCCCGAGCCGATCACGGTTCGCGGGCGGCAGGCGCCCGCGCTGCTGCGTTCCGCCTACCGGGCGATGGAGTCGTCCGCCGAACGTAGCGCGCGGCTGGCGGAAGAACTCGATGACGCCCGGCGGCAGCTATCCGCCGACGGCCAGGAGCGCGCCGCCCTGGCCGGGCGCTGCGCGGTCCAGGTGCTGGCGGCGCGGCCGACGGCGAGCAGCCCCGGCTGGCTGGCCCTGGTGCTGGCGGCGGACGGCAGCGTCGGCCTGGCTCTGCGCGATCCCCAGTACGACGAATTGCGGCGTATCGCCGGCCATCTCGCGCGCCTGGCGCGCGGCCTGGTCGACGCCCAGGCCTGCGTCGGCCGGCTGCCCTGGCTGGACGCCGACGAAGAGCGCCGTTTGCAGGCCCTGCGCAGCGAGCCCCAGGCCGCCCCGTCGCGCGGCGTACTCCACCATCTGTTCGAGGCCCAGGCGCGGCGCACACCGCAGCGCATCGCCGTGCACGCCGCCGACCGTAGCCTCAGCTATGCCGAGCTGGAGCGCGAAAGCGCCGCGCTCGCCGTGCGCCTGCGCGCCGCCGGGGTGGCTCCGGAGCAGCGGGTCGGGGTCTGCCTGCGGCGCGACAGCGGCCTGCTGGTCGGCCTGCTTGGCGTGCTCCGCGCCGGCGGTTGCTACGTCCCGCTGGACCCGGCCTATCCGGAGGAGCGGGTGGCCTACATGCTCGACGACGCCGACTGCCTGCTGGTGCTGGTCGACGCGAGCACCCGCGAGCGGGTCGCCGCGCTGGGCCGGCCATGCCTGACGTTGGAGGAGGGCGGCGACCAGGCGAACGACCTGGCGCTGCCCGCGAGCGAGGTCGGCGCCGACCACCTCGCCTACATCATCTATACCTCCGGATCCACCGGACGCCCCAAGGGCGTCGCCATCGAGCACGGCAGCGCCCATGCCTTCCTGCGCTGGGCCGGCCAGCACTATGCCGCCGAAGAATGGAGCGGGGTACTGGCGGCGACCTCGGTGTGCTTCGACCTGTCGGTCTACGAGCTGTTCGGCACCCTGGCCGAAGGCGGCACGCTGCACCTGGTGGAAAACCTGTTCAGCCTGCCGGACTACCCGCGCCGCGACGAGATCAGCCTGCTCAATACCGTGCCCTCGGTGTGTGCCGCGCTGCTCGCCCTCGGCGACCTGCCGGGCGGGGTGCGCACGCTGAACCTGGCCGGCGAACCGCTGCGCGGCCACCTGGTGCGACAGATTCGTGGCCAACCCCAGGTACGGCGCCTGGTCAATCTCTACGGGCCGACCGAGGACACCACCTATTCGACGGTGCACGAACTGGACCTGCACGCCGAAGCGCTCGACGAGCCGCCCATCGGCCGACCGCTGCCCGGCACCACGGTGGAGGTGCTCGACGGCTTCGAGGCGCCGCTGCCGCTGGGCGTGGCCGGGGAACTGTACCTCGGCGGCATCGGCCTGGCGCGTGGCTATTTCGGCAAGCCGGAGCAGACCGCCGAGCGTTTCCGCGTCGATCCGGGCAGCGGCGAGCGCCGCTATCGCACCGGCGACCGCGTACGCATGCGCGAGGACGGCGTGCTGGAACACCTCGGCCGGCTCGACGACCAGGTCAAGTTCAACGGCTTCCGCATCGAGCTGGGCGAGATCGCCTCGTGCCTGGCGAGTTTTCCCGGGGTGAGCGAAGCCTGCGCCATGCTCACCGAGGACAGCGCCGGCCTGCGTCGGCTGGTCGGCTACCTGGCGGCGCCGTTCGCCCCGCCGCTCCAGGCGCTGAACGAGCACCTTGGGCAAAGTCTGCCGCACTACATGTTGCCGTCGGCGTTCGTGGTCCTGGCGGAGCTGCCCAAGACGCTCAACGGCAAGATCGACCGCAAGGCCCTGCCGCGTCCCCAGGCGACCGGCGCCGAGCCCCAGGCGCTGCCCAGCGATCCGCTGGAGCAGGCGCTACACCAGGCCTGGCAGGCGCAGCTTGGTGCGCCGCCGCGCGCCGGACAGGGCTTCTACGCCGCCGGCGGCGATTCCCTGCGGGCGGTGCACCTGCTCGCGACGCTGCGCCAGCGACTGTCCCGCCGCGTACCGTTGCAGGCGTTCGCCGGTGGCCCGGCGACCCCCGAGGCCCTGCTGGAACTGCTGCGCCAGGCCGCGCCCGAGGGCGACGAGCCGGAGCCGAGCGCCGGCGCCGCCGGGCTGAGCCTCGCCGAACGGCGCCTGTGGGTGGCCCAGCAACTGGCGCCGGAGGACACCTCCTACAACCTGCTGGCCCACCTGCGCATAGTCGGCGCCACGGCCGACGCCATCGAACAGGCCTTGCGCCAGTTGCTGGAACGGCATGTGGCGCTGCGCCGGCGTGTCGAAACGGGCGTCGACGGGCCGCAGCCGCATGCGCTGGCGGCGCATGCGGTGCCCCTGCAACGCCTGCTGGCGAGCGACGCCGTCCACGCCGAGCGGTTGCTGGAGGATGGCGTGCGCCGTGAGGGCGCGCGAGTCTTCGACCTCGCCCACGAGGCGCCGGCACGCCTGCTGCTGGTCGTCACCCGCGACAGCGCGCGCGCCGACCTCCTGCTCAGCGTCCATCACTACGCCTTCGACGATGTGTCGCTGGCGGTCTTTGCCGCGGAACTGAAGACGCTGCTCGATGGCGGTCGCCTGGGCGTGCTCGCCAGCACGCCGGAACAGGTTGCCGCCCGCGAGCGCGCGGCGTTGGCCTCGGGACGCCTGGACCGTGTCGCCGAGCGCTGGGCTGAGCGTTTGTTGCCGCTGGCGAAGGCTCCCGGCGCCGCGCCGGCGCGCCCGGAGGAGAGCGGCGGGCGCGCCGGCCAACGCCTCGCCCTGCCGGTTTCCGCCGCCGTCCATGCCGCCTGCCGGGCGCTGGCCGAACGCACCTCGGTAAGCCCGTTCAGTGCTGCGCTACAGGCCTTCGCCGAAGTGCTCGGCGCCGAACTGGGCGTCGACGACCTGCTCGTCGGCGTGGCCCTGGCCGGGCGTTCGCGCCTGGAAATGCAGGGGCTGGTCGGCTGCTTCGTCAACCTCCTGCCGCTGGCGGTCGGCCTGCGTCCGGAGCAGTCCGTGGAGTGGCGCCTGCGCCAGGTCGGCCATGATCTGCTGGAACTGCTCGAACACCAGGACGTGCCCCTCGAATGCGTGACCCAGGCCCTGCGCCAGCGCGGCGCCAGCGGCCTGCCGATCCGCATCGCCTGCGGCGCGCACAACGGTCGGGCGGCCCCGGCGGTGGATGCCGGGGTGCGCGTCGAAGCCGACTTCATCCCGGTGCCTGGCGCGCGCCTCGACCTGACGCTGTGGCTGGAAGACCAGCCGCAGGGTTGGCTGGCCGTCTGGACCGGGGCCAGCGCGATCTTCGACCTGCACCGCATCGAGCGCCTGCACCAGGCCTGGGAGCGGCGCCTGCTGGCGAATGCCGGCGAACCTATCTCGAAACGCATGTCGCCGGAGGGCTGCAACGCTTCCTGACGACCCCGAGCCTCCCACGGAGAACAGCGATGGAACGAACAGCTCCCAGTCTCACCGGTCGCGGCTTCGCCCGGCCGCGCAATCTCAGCCCGCGCAGCAGCGAGGCGCTGGTGCGGCGCCCGGCGGCGGAGCGCGACGGCCTGCCGCTGCTGATCGAGGCACAGGCTCCCGGCCTGTCCCTGGCCGACTGGATTCGCGAGCAGGGTCAGTCCCTGCACGACGACCTGAACCTGGCTGGCGGCCTGTTGCTGAGAGGCTTCGAGGTCGACTCGGCAGAGCGCTTCCGCGCAGCCGCCGCTGCCTTCGCCCCGCAACTGCTCGACTACAAGGAGCGTTCCTCGCCGCGTAGCCAGGTCAGCGGCGAGGTCTACACCTCCACCGAGCATCCGGTGGACCAGCCGATCTTCCTGCATAACGAGCAGTCCTATACCGCCGACTGGCCGCTGTACATCATGTTCCATTGCCAGGTCGCGCCGCTCGAGGGCGGCGCCACCCCGGTGGCGGCCAACCGGCTGGTGCTCCGCCACCTGCCGGACGAATTGCTGGAACGCTTCGGGCGCCTGGGCATCCTCTACGTGCGCAACTACCGCGCCGGCCTCGGCCTGTCCTGGCGCGAAGCGTTCCAGACCGACAGCCGCGCCGAGGTCGAGGCGTTCTGCGCTGAGCACAGGATCGCCCATGCCTGGATCGGCGACGAGCACCTGCGCACCTGGCAGAGGCGCGCGGCGTTCCAACGCCACCCGTATACCGGCGAGCGCCTGTGGTTCAACCACGGCATGTTCTTCCATGCCACCAGTCTCGAGCCGGGCCTGCGCGATGCGCTGCTGCGCAGCGTCGCCGAGGAAGACCTGCCGTACCAGACCTACTACGGCGATGGCAGCCCGATCGAGGCGCAGACCCTGGCGACCATCCGCAGCGCCATAGACCGCGAGACGCGGCGCTTCGACTGGCGCGTGGGCGACGTGCTGATCCTCGACAACATGCTCGCCCAGCACGGCCGCGAGCCGTTCCGCGGGCCGCGACGGATCCTCACCATCATGTCCACGCCGTATTCCAGCCTGGCGCCCGCCGACGTTCCGCCGACACCTTCGCGCCTGGCGCTCGGAGGTGCCGCATGAGCGCCTCGTTCAGCGCGCCGCGCCTGCGCCCCCGGCAGCTCTCGGCCGGCGACCTGGTGGAGGAAAGCCTGCTCGACCCGGCCAACGACTACCTGCGCATCGTCCGCGCGCGCCAGCCGGGCATGGACCTGCGGCAATGGATCGCCGCCGCCGGCGCAGGGCTGCGCGACAGCCTGCTGCGGCATGGCGGCATCCTGTTTCGTGGCTTCGCGGTAGACGGAGCGGAGGGCTTCTCCCAGGCGGTACAAAGCTTTTCGCCGAACATGCTCGACTACCTGGAGCGCGCGGCGGCACGCCAGGAAGTGGCGCACCGGGTGTTCACCTCCACCGAGTTCTCGCCGGACGGCTGGATTCCGCCGCACCACGAGATGTCCTACTCGCACAACTGGCCGAGCTATATCCACTTCTACTGCCAGACGCCGCCCGCCACCCAGGGCCGCACGCCCCTGGCCGACGAGCGCCGGGTCAGCGCTCGGATACCCGAGGCGATCAGGCAGCGCTTCCTCCGCCATGGGGTGTGCTACGTGCGCAACTACGGGCCGGAGATCGACCTGACCTGGCAGGAAGGCTTCCAGACCGACAGTCGCGCCGAGGTCGAGGCCTACTGCCGGCAGACCGGTACCCAATGGACCTGGCTCGACGACCAGCGCCTGAATACCCGCCAGGTACGCCAGGCGATGGTGCGCCACCCGCTCAGCGGCGAGACGCTGTGGTTCAACCACGCGCACATGTTCCATGTCTCCAACATGCCGCCGGCCCTGGCCCGGGCCTTGCTCGACGAGGTCGGCGAACAGGGCCTGCCGCGCAACGCCTACTACGGCGACGGCAGCCCGATTGAGGCGGAGGTGCTGGACACCATCCGCGCCGCCTACCGCGAGGAAACCCGCGCGTTCGCCTGGGAGCGCGGCGATGTCCTGATGCTCGACAACTTCATCAGCGTCCACGGCCGCGAGCCGTACACCGGCGAGCGCAAGGTGCTGGTGGCGATGACCGACCTGCATGTCCACCAACCCTGAACCCGTGCGAGGGATAGCCATGAGTGCGTCAGAAGACCTGCAATCCGCTGTGCAACCGGCCGCGAGCGAAGCGCTCGAAGGATTCCCGCTGTCTCCCTTGCAGACCCGCGCCTGGCGCCGCCATGCCGAGCGGCCGGAAAATACGGTTGTCGGCGTGCGCCTGCACGCCCCGGCCGATCCCGTGGCGACGCTGGAGCGGCTGCGCCGGGCGCTGGACGGCGAGGCGCAACTGCGCGTGGCCTACCGGACGATGCCGGGCATGAGCCTGCCGGTGCAGGTACTGGATGGGCGCGCGGCCGATCTGCTGGTCGAGCGCCTGCCGGGAGATGGCGACTGGGCCGGACGCTTCGCGCGCGAAAGCGCGCGTCTCGCCGCTTCGCCCCTGGGCGGGGAAGGCCAGCCGGTACTGGCGCTCGGCCTGCTGCTGGACGCCGCCGGAGAGACGCTCCAGGGGCTGTTGCTGGCGGCGCCGGCGTTCGTCGTCGATGCGGCCAGCCTGGTGGCGCTGCTGCGCCGCGGCCTGGGGCCGGCCGGCCAGGCGAGCGCGGACGAGGGAGACGAGGCGCTGCTGTTCCAGCATTTCTCCGAGTGGGCCAACGAGGCGCTGGCCGGCGAAGACGGCGAAAGCGCCAGCGGTTACTGGCGCGAGCAGGCGGCCGTTGCGGCGGAGAGTCCGCTGGCGCTGGCGGACGACCTGGGCGAAGGCGAGTGGACGGCGCGGCGCCTGCTGCCGCGCGCGCTGCTCGAACGCCTGGCCGCCAACGGCTTGCCGGAGGCGGCCGCCCTGCTGGCCTGGACCCAGGTCGCCGGGCAGTTCCAGGGCGACGAGGGACTCCCTCTGGAAATGGCGCGACTGGTCTCGGGGCGCCTGTTCAACGAGTTCGCCGAGCTGGCCGGACCGTTCGCCGGGGTCGCGCCGCTGTGCCTGGAGAATGTCCGCGCGGGCAGCGTCGGCGAGCGGCTCGACGCCCTCCAGGCGGCGATCCTCGCCCAGGAGGAGGCAGCGGCCCTGCGCGATCCCTTTGCCCCCGACTGGCCGCTCGCCGAGTTGGGCTTCGCCTGGCTGGCGGGCGAACTGGATGGCGCCGGGGTGGCCGAGCTGGATTGCCGTCAGCCGCCGCTGGGCGGGTTCCTCGAGTTGCAGGTGCTGCCCCACGGCGAAGGCCGGCTGGCCAGCCTGCGGGTCCGCCGCGACCATGACGGAACGCTGGCCGGGCGCTTGCTCGACGCCTGGGTCGAATGCCTGGAAAGCATCGCCGCCGACAGGCAACTGCCACTGGCCGGGCTGCCGTTGATCGGCGCGGCCGAGCGCGAGCGCTACCAGGCCTGGCAGGGCGAGCGCGTGGAGCCCGCGCCGGTGGAATCCCTGGTGGCCGCGTTCGATCTGCGCGCCGCCCTGCAGCCGCAGGCGCCGGCGTTGCTGGATGCCCACGGCAGCCTGGATTTCGCCACGCTGCGCGCGCGCAGCGAAGCGGTCGCCGAAGCGCTGCTGGCTGCCGGCGTGCGGCCCGGCCAGGCGGTGGCGGTGATGACCGGGCGCAACCGCGAGGCGATCGTCGCCCTGCTCGGGGTGATGCGCGCGGCGGCGGTGTACACCCCGGTCAATCCGGAGTTTCCGGCGGCGCGGGTGGAGCGGATGCGCGAAGCGGGCGGGATCGTCTTCGCCCTTGCCGATGCCGAGTGCGCCGGGCGCGCCCGCGAGGCCTTCGCCGGGGCCTGCCTGGACCTGTCGACGCTGCCGCTTGCCGGCAGCGGCATGAGCCTGCCGGCGCCGGGCGGGCGCGATGCGGCCTACATGATCTTCACCTCGGGCACCAGCGGCCAGCCCAAAGGCGTGGTGGTCGAGCACGCCAGCGCGCTCAACCTGTCCCAGGCCCTGGCGCGCACGGTATACGCGAACGTGGTGGGCGAGGGCCTGCGGGTGACGGTCAACGCGCCGTTCTCCTTCGACTCCTCGATCAAGCAGATTCTCCAGTTGCTCTCCGGCCATTGCCTGGTCCTGGTGCCGCAGGAGGTGCGCAGCGATCCGCAGCGGATGCTGGGGTTCCTCGAAGAACGGCGCATCGACGTGCTCGACTGCACCCCGTCGCTGTTCCGCCTGCTGCTCCAGGCCGGCCTCGACGATGCCCACCCGGCGCTGCCCGGGCGCATCCTGGTAGGGGGCGAGCGCTTCGACGAAGCGTCCTGGGAGGTCGCCGCCGGCTGGCGCCGCTGCCAGGTGTTCAATCTCTACGGTCCTACCGAAGCCACGGTGAACGCCAGCCTGGCGCGGGTCGCCGAGCATGCGCGGCCGACCATCGGCCGCGCCCTGGCCAACGTCGATCTGCATGTGGTCGATGGCCTCGGTCGTCGCAAGACCCGTGGCGCCAGCGGCGAACTGTGGATCGGCGGCGCCGGGGTGGCGCGCGGCTATGCCGGCGACGCCGGCGAGGCGGCCGGGCGCTTCCTCGAGGAGGGCTGGCCGGGCAGCGGCCGCCTGTACCGCAGCGGCGACCTGGTGCGCTGGCGCGCCGACGGTTGCCTGGAGTTCCTCGGGCGGATCGACGAACAGGTGAAGATCAACGGCTACCGCATCGAACTGGGCGAGATCCGCAGCGCGTTGCTGGAACACCCAGCGGTGGGCGAGGCGGCGGTACTCACCGACGAGGCCGATGCGGCCGAACCGGGCGCGGATCGCCGGATCGTCGCCTTCGTCACCGCCGCCGGTGAGACCGCGGACGAGTCCTGGCTGGAAGTCGACCTGCCCAGCGGGCACCGGGTCGCCGGACTGAACCTCAACGAAACCGAGTACGTCTACCAGGAAATCTTCGTCGACGAGGTCTACAGCCGCGACGGCATCGTCCTGCCGCCGGACGCGGTGGTCCTCGACGTCGGTGCCAACATCGGCCTGTTCTCGCTGTACATCGCCAGCCGCGCGCCGCGCGCGCGAGTGGTCGCCTTCGAGCCGCTGGCACCGATCCGCCGGCGCCTGGAGGCCAACCTCGGACGCTACGCACCGCAGGTCGAGGTATTCGGCATCGGCCTGTCCGACGCCGAGCGCGAGGAAACCTTCACCTACTATCCGGGCTACTCGACCTTCTCCGGGATCGCCGAGTACGCCGACGCCAGCGGCGAACGCGACGTCATCCGACGCTACCTGAGCAACCAGGGCGAGGAGGGCGGGGCCAACCTGCTGCTGGACAACATCGACGAAATCCTCGACGACCGCTTGCGCGCCGAAGCCCACCGCTGCCGCCTGCGCCGCCTCGACCAGGTGATCGGCGAACTGGGCCTGGAGCGTATCGACCTGCTGAAGATCGACGTGCAGCGCGCGGAAATGGATGTGCTGCTCGGTCTCGACGATGCGGCGCTGGCCAAGGTCCGGCAGATCGTCCTGGAGGTCCATGACAAGCGCGACGGTGCCACCGCCGGCCGCGCCGATGCCTTGAGCGACCTGCTGCGCCGCCATGGCTTCGAGGTGAGCATCCGTCAGGACGCGCTGCTGGAGGGTACCGACCGTTACAACTGCTACGCGGTGCGCCCGGGCTATGCCGAGTCGCTGGCTGAGCGCATCGACTGGCGCGCGCTCGCGCCGCGCCCCGCCGCGGCCCTCGGCGGCGAGCTGAGCGAGCAGGCCCTGCGTGGCTTCCTCGAGGCGCGCCTGCCGGCCTACATGCTGCCGAGCCGGATCGCCCGGGTCGAACGCCTGCCGCTGACCGCCGAAGGCAAGCTCGACCGTCGCGCGCTGTTGGCGGCGCTGGCCGCCGAGGCGGCCGCGCAGACCCTGGAAGCGCCGGCCAATGCCACCGAGGCGGCCCTGCTGGAGATCTGGAAGAGCGTGCTGAAACGCCCGGCGATCGGCATCAGCGACAATTTCTTCCAGGTCGGCGGCGACTCCATCCGCCTGATCCAGATGCAGGTCATGGCGCGCGAGGCGGGGCTTGCCTTTACCCTGCGCGACGTGTTCAACCACCAGAGCATCCGCGAACTGGCGCGCCTGCTGGCCGCTCCGGCGAGTCCGGCGGATGCGCTCGGGACCTCGGCGCCGCAGTCGCTGGAGCCGTTCGCCCTGTTGTCGGCGGCGGAACGCAAGCGCCTGCCGGAGGGGCTCGACGACGCCTATCCGATGACCAGCCTGCAACAGGGCATGCTCCTGCAAAGCGAGGCCAGCGGCGATCCACGGCTGTTGCACAACGTCGTCCTGCACGAGGTGCATGGACGCCTGGACGGCGAGTTGCTGGCGCGCGCCTGGGCGATCCTGATCGGCCGCCACGCGATCCTGCGTACCGGCTTCGATCTGCACGGTGGCCAGGTTCCCCTGCAATGGGTCCACCCGGCCGCTGCGGTCGCCGCCGAGGTGCCGGTGCACGACCTGTGTGGCCTCGATGGGGAAACACGGCGCCTGCGCCTGCGTGCCTGGATCGAGGAAGAGCAGGCCACCCCGTTCGACTGGAGCCGCCCACCGCTGGTGCGCCTCGCCGCGCTGGCGCTGGACGAGCGGCGCTTCGCCCTGGGCGTCGCCGAACACCATAGCGTGCTGGACGGCTGGAGCCTGCAAAGCCTGGTGGACGAGCTGCTGGCGGTCTACGCCGACCTTCTCGCCGGTGTCGTCGCGCGGGAAGCGGAAGCGCCCGCGGTAGGCTTCCGCGACTACGTGGCGCTGGAGCGTGAGGCCGAGGCCAACGCCGCCTCGGCGCTGTTCTGGCTCGACTACCTGGCCGGCGCCCGCTACCGGCCGTTGCCCGGCCTGGCGGAGGAGGGACCCCGGCGCATGGCGGCGGTCCGCGTGGACGTGCCGGCCGACAGCCTGTCGCGCTTGCGCGCCCTGGCCGAACGCAGCGGCTTGCCCTTGCGTTCGTTGTTGCTGGCGGTGCATGGCCGAGCGTTGTGCCGCTTCAGCGATGCCGATGAAGTAGTCACCGGCTTCGTCAGCCACGGGCGCCCCGAGGAGCCGGGAGCGGACCGCCTGCTCGGCCTGTTCCTGAACACCCTGCCGTGCCGGCTGTCGGCTTCCGTCGATCTGCTCGACAGCGCCCGTCGCGCATTCGACTACGAGCGCGCGAGCCTGGAACATCGGCGCCATCCGCTGGCGGCGATTCGCAGGCGCAACCGCGAGTTGCGCCTGGACAGCCTGTTCAACTTCGTCGACTTCCACCAGGACGACGCCGCGCCGACGGCGGGAGTAAGGCACGGCGGCATCCTCGACCAGGTGGTGGTGGACGTCGACGTGCCGCTGGCGGTGGACTTCGAGGTGGCCGGCGAGCGCCTCGAGGTGGGCTTCCAGTACGCCGCCGGACGTTTCCCCGCCGAGCGCGCCGAGGCGCTGGCCGACGCCTACCGCGAGGCGTTGCTGGCGCTGCTCGAGGACCCGGCGCAGCCGCCCACGGCGGCCCAGGCCGAGGACAGCGTGGAGCTGCGGCGGGTGCTCAAGGTGTTGTCCCGGGTGCTCGGCCGGCCGCTGGCGGCCGACCAGGGCTTCGCCAGTGCCGGCGGGCATTCGCTGCTGGGCGTGCAGGCGATCGCCGAATTGCGCCGGCTGACCGGCAGGCAACTGAGCCTGGGGCTGTTGCAGGGCGATCCGGATGCCCGCGAAGTGGTGCGCCGCTGCCATGCCGCCGACGCGCCGCCGTTGCCGCCCGCCACCGAGCGCGCCCGGGCCCTGTGGTTGCAGCGCAGCGGGAGCGCGCAGCCGCGCCTGCGCCTGATCGCGCTGCCGCCCGCGGGCGGCAACGCCGGCACTTTCCGTGGTTGGGACGCGCGCCTGCCGGCGGACGTGGAGCTGCTGGCGATCCAGTATCCGGGGCGCCAGGAACGCCAGGACGAGCCATTCGTCACCGATGTAGAGGCCATGCTCTGTGCCATCGACGACGCGCTCCTGCCATTGCTCGACCGTCCGTTCGCCCTGGTCGGCGCCAGCCTCGGTGGCATGCTCGCCTACGAACTGGCGGCACGCCTGGAAAGCCTGCACGGCCTGCGCGCCAGGCAGTTGTTCGTGATCAGCAGCCGCGCTCCGGGGCCGGACCTGGAATACCCGCGCTTCCATGCGATGGGCGACGCCGAGTTGCTGCGAACCCTGCGCGAGTACGACGTGCTGCCGCTGGAAGTGCTCGACGACCCGGAGCTGCGCGAGATCAGCCTGGCCACCCTGCGCGCCGATTCGCGCCTGGCCGCCGACTATCGCTACCGCCCGCGCGAGCCGCTGGCCATACCGATCACCGCGATCCTCGGCGAGCAGGACCCGGGCGTCTCCAGGGCGGCCATCGACGGCTGGCGGCGGCACGCCAGCCGCTACGAGCTGGAGACCCTGGCCGGCGGCCACGGCCTGGTGGTGACGGCGGCGGAGGAGGTCTGCGCGATCCTGCGGCAGCGCCTGGCGCCCGATGTGCCTGGCGGCGTGCCGGCGAACCTGGCAACCTGAACCGCCGGCCCCTGCCGCCCGCCTGGCGGCAGGGGCCGGTGCCGTCCGTCTTCATTCGAGGTTGCCCATGG
Source organism: Pseudomonas sp. 20-5 (assembly GCF_056782835.1). Taxonomy (NCBI): domain Bacteria; kingdom Pseudomonadati; phylum Pseudomonadota; class Gammaproteobacteria; order Pseudomonadales; family Pseudomonadaceae; genus Pseudomonas; species Pseudomonas sp. 20-5. The sequence continues at coordinate 3,019,791 of NZ_CM165584.1, forward strand.
TTCTGCGCGAATACACCCAACGCCACCGGCTCGACGCCGTCGCCCCGGCCGACTACCACCGCCATCTGCCGGAGCAGGTCGCGCGCGGCCTGCCTTCCGCCGAGCTGGTGGTGTTCCGCGTCGCCGACGAGCATTCCGACACCGCGGCGTTCAGCGCACGCTACGGCTTTGGCCTGGAGGACTGCGCCAACACCCTGGTCCTGCGCTACAAGCGCGACGGCGCCGAAGGCTATGCCGCGGTGGTCAACCTGGGCTCGCGGCGGCTCGACGTGAACGGCGCGGTCAAGGCGCTGCTCGGGGCCCGCCGGCTGTCCTTCGCCGCCCGCGAGGTCGCCACCGAGCTGACCGGCATGCAGTTCGGCGGCATCACCGCGTTCGGCTTGCCCGAAGGCATGCCGCTGCTGGTCGACGCGGCGGTCTTCGAACGGCCGTTGGTGGTGATGGGCGCCGGGGTCCGCGAGACCAAGCTGCTGCTGTCCCCGGCACTGCTGAAAGACCTTCCCGGAGTGGTGGTCGCCGAACTCAGCGAAGCCGGTTGAACCCGGCGCGGAGCATCGCCGCCGCGGCTCTGCCAATTGTGGTAGGTGAAGCCTTCCGCCGTCTCTGCAACCATGCCCCCGCCCTGATCGTGACAAACGCCGGAATGCCCCGTGGTAGACGCTCGCGCCTGTTTTTTCTAAGCGTTCGCGGTGGCCACGGCGCGGTTCGTCGGACAGCCCCTCCGGATGCGTTTCCTACCTTCATCCGAGGAGCGGTAAATGATCAGGATCGACTTTTCCCAGTTGCACCAGGCCCGCGAAGATGCCGCGGCGGCCATGCCGAGCATCGCCGGCAAGAAGATTCTCATGGGCTTCTGGCACAACTGGCCGGCCGGCGCCGCCGACGGCTACCAGCAAGGCTCGTTCGCCAACATCGCGCTGGAAGACGTGCCGAGCGAGTACAACGTGGTCGCCGTGGCCTTCATGAAAGGGCGCGGCATCCCGACCTTCCAGCCATACAACCTGTCCGACGCGGAGTTTCGCCGCCAGGTCGGCGTGCTCAACGCCCAGGGCCGCGCGGTGCTGATTTCGCTGGGGGGCGCCGACGCGCACATCGAGTTGCACGCCGGGCAGGAGCAGGCGCTGGCCGCCGAGATCGTCCGCCTGGTGGAAACCTACGGTTTCGACGGCCTGGACATCGACCTCGAGCAGAGCGCCATCGACCTGGCCGACAACCAGCGGGTGCTGCCGGCGGCCCTCAAGCTGGTGCGCGAGCACTACACCGGGCAGGGCAAGCACTTCATCGTCAGCATGGCCCCGGAGTTCCCCTATCTGCACAAGAACGGCAAGTACGTGCCTTATCTGCAGGCCCTGGAAGGTGTCTACGACTTCATCGCGCCGCAGTACTACAACCAGGGCGGCGACGGCCTGTGGGTCCAGGAGGCGAACGGCGGCAAGGGCGCCTGGATCGCGCAGAACAACGACGCGATGAAAGAAGACTTCCTCTACTACCTCACCGAGAGCCTGGCCACCGGCAGCCGCGACTTCGTGCGGATCCCGGCGCAGCGCCTGGCCATCGGCCTGCCGAGCAACGTCGATGCGGCGGCCACCGGCTACGTGATCGATCCCGCCGCGGTGAGCAACGCGTTTCGCCGCCTGGAAGCCGCCGGTCACGCGATCAAGGGCCTGATGACCTGGTCGGTGAACTGGGACGATGGCCTGAACAAGCGCGGCGAGCGCTACAACTGGGAGTTCCGCAAGCGCTACGCCAGCCTCATCCATGACGGCGAGGGCGGCGACCAGCGCCCGGCGGCGCCGCAGGGCCTGCGTCTGCTGGAGCGCGGCGAGACCAGCCTGGTGCTGGCCTGGAACGCCTCCAGCGGGCAGCGTCCGATCGATTACTACAGCCTCTATCGCGACGGCGCCATGGTTGGCCAGAGCGCCGCGCTGGGTTCCACCGACAGCGGCCTGACGGCGGACACCCGCTACAGCTATTTCGTCACCGCCACCGATACCCAGGGCAACCAGTCGCTGCCCAGCGAAGGCCTGGAGGTCAGCACCAGCGGCGGGGCGGTGGATCCGCAATTCCCGCAATGGCGGGAAAACCAGGCCTATCGGGTCGACGATGGGGTGACCTACGAGGGGCTGCGCTATCTCTGCCTGCAGGCGCACACCTCCAACAGCGGCTGGACGCCGCCGGTAGCCTTCACCCTCTGGCGGCCGCTGCGCTGAGGGGGCGGGCCGGTCCGCGCTGCGGGCCGGTCCTTTGGCCGGCGAGAGCCACGCACGGGTGGCGCCATATCCATATGCGTTTTCGGTATTTCCGCTTGATCGTTCATGGCGTTTACCATCACAGCATAACTTGTTATAACAAGTGTCCGAGCCACTCCGACAAGCGAATCCGACCATGGGCAAACTGCTCCCGCTTTCTCCCGTGCCGCTGTACAGCCAGCTCAAGGAGCTGCTGCGCGGGCGCATCCTCGACGGCGTCTACCCGCCGCTCAGCCGCATGCCCTCGGAGAACGAGCTGGGCAAGGCCTTCGACGTCAGCCGCATCACCGTGCGCCAGGCGCTCGGCGACCTGCAGAAGGAAGGGCTGATCTTCAAGATCCACGGCAAGGGCACCTTCGTCGCCCGGCCGAAGGCGTTCCAGAACGTCAGCACCCTGCAAGGCCTGGGCGAGTCCATGACGCAGATGGGCTACGAGGTCATCAACCGCCTGCATGGCCTGCGCTACGTGCCGGCCGGCGCGCGGGTGGCCGAGCGCCTGCGGGTGGAAGAGGGCAGCCCTGTGTGCGAGATCAAGCGGGTGCGGCTGGTCAACCGCGAGCCGGTTTCGCTGGAAGTCACCTACCTGCCGCAGGCGCTCGGCGAGCGCCTGGAGAAGGCCGACCTGGTGACCCGTGACATCTTCCTGATCCTCGAGAACGATTGCGGCATTCCCCTCGGCCATGCCGACCTGGCCATCGACGCGGTGCTCGCCGATGCCGACCTGACCCGCGCCCTGGCGGTCGAGGAGGGCGCGCCGATCATGCGTATCGAGCGCCTGACCCATGCCGCCGACGGCGCGCCGCTGGACTTCGAATACCTCTACTACCGCGGCGACGCTTTCCAGTATCGCCTGCGCATCGATCGGCAGAAGGGAGAGCGGGCATGAACACCCTGGAGCAGGAATACGACATCGTGGTGATCGGCGGCGGCACCGCCGGGCCGATGGCGGCGATCAAGGCCAAGGAGCACGACCGCGAACTGCGCGTGCTGCTGGTGGACAAGGCCAACGTCAAGCGCAGCGGCGCCATCAGCATGGGCATGGACGGGTTGAACAACGCCATCGTCCCCGGCCACGCCACGGCCGAGCAGTACACTCGGGAAATCACCGTGGCCAACGACGGCATCGTCAACCAGGCGGCGGTATACGCCTATGCCAGCCACAGCTTCGAGACCCTGCGGCAGCTGGATCGCTGGGGCGTCAGGTTCGAAAAGGACGAGACCGGCGACTATGCGGTGAAGAAGGTCCACCACATGGGCGCCTATGTGCTGCCGATGCCGGAAGGGCACGACATCAAGAAGGTGCTCTACCGCCAGCTCAAGCGTGCGCGGATCCCCATCGCCAACCGCCTGGTCTGCACCCGCCTGCTCACCGATGCCGAGGGCGCGGTGAACGGCGTACTCGGTTTCGACTGCCGCAGCGGCGACTTCCATGTGATCCGCGCCAAGGCGGTGATCCTTTGCTGCGGCGCGGCGGGCCGCCTGGGCCTGCCGTCCTCGGGCTACCTGATGGGTACCTACGAGAACCCGACCAACGCCGGCGACGGCTACGCCATGGCCTATCATGCCGGCGCCGAGCTGGCCAACCTGGAATGCTTCCAGATCAACCCGCTGATCAAGGACTACAACGGCCCGGCCTGTGCCTACGTCACCGGCCCGCTGGGTGGCTATACCGCCAACGCCAGGGGTGAGCGCTTCATCGAATGCGACTACTGGAGCGGGCAGATGATGTGGGAGTTCCACCAGGAACTCGAAGGCGGCAATGGCCCGGTGTTCCTCAAGCTCGACCACCTGGCGGAGGAAACCATCCAGACCATCGAGGACATCCTCCATGGCAACGAACGCCCCAGTCGCGGGCAGTTCCACGCCGGGCGCGGCACCGACTACCGCCAGCAGATGGTCGAGATGCACATTTCCGAGATCGGCTTCTGCTCCGGCCACTCGGCCTCCGGCGTGTGGGTCAACGAGAAGGCCGAGACCAGCGTGAAGGGCCTCTACGCCGCCGGCGACATGGCCGCGGTGCCGCACAACTACATGCTCGGCGCCTTCACCTATGGCTGGTTCGCCGGGCGCAACGCCGCCGAATACGTCGCCGGGCGCGCCTTCAGCGCGGTCGACCGCGCCCAGGTCGAGCGCGAGCGTGCGCGGATCGAGGCGCCGCTGCTGCGCGAGCATGGCCTGCCGGCGGCGCAGGTGGAGTACAAGCTGCGCCGGCTGGTCAACGACTACCTGCAACCGCCCAAGGTGACCCGCAAGATGGAATTGGGCCTGCAACGCATCCAGGCCATCGCCGAGGACCTGGAGCGGATCAAGGCGGACAACCCCCACGAGCTGATGCGCGCCCTGGAAGTCAGCGTTATCCGCGATTGCGCGGAGATGGCCGCGCGCGCCTCGCTGTTCCGCACCGAGAGCCGCTGGGGCCTGTACCACCACCGGGTGGACTATCCGCGGCGCGACGACGCTGCCTGGTTCTGCCACGCGCACCTGAAGAAGGACGAGCAGGGACGCATGGCCAGCTTCAGGAAACCGGTCGAACCCTACCTGTTCGCCATCGACGAGGGCGAACAGCAGGCCTACCAGCGCCTGCGGCTGAGGAACGACGCCGCCTAGGGCCCCACGCCCCGGCGTAGTACCGCTAGACACCGAGCCCGCCGCCACGAAAGCGGGCCAGATCGAACCACGAGGACCGCGTGCCATGGCCTACCGACCCCAGGACATCTTCTTCCGCAGCAGCGCCCCGGTGACCATCGACGAAGACCGCTGCATCGCCGACAAGGGCTGCACCGTCTGCGTCGAGGTCTGCCCGATGGACCTGCTGGCCATCGATCCGACGACCCGCAAGGCCTACATGGCCTACGACGAGTGCTGGTACTGCATGCCTTGCGAAAAGGACTGCCCGACCGGCGCGGTGAAGGTCGAGATTCCCTACCTGCTGCGCTGACGCCCGCTCCCGGCAAGCGAGGCAGAACCCGCCATCCGGCCACTCCCGGACGCCACCCTGAAACACCCCTCGTTTCCCACCACCGTCCGGGTGGCGGAGACGATTCCCATGACCATGATTCGAGGGGAATCCCCATGCGACTGCGTGCAATCCTGGCCAGCCTGGCGCTGGCCCTGACTTCCCTGGGTGCCCAGGCGGAAACCATCCGCGTGGCCATCGGCACTCAGGACACCACCATCAACTGCGCCGCCGGCGGGCTGCTGATCCGCGAGCTGGGCCTGCTGGAGAAATACCTGCCGCGCGACGGCCGCTACAAGGATGCGGACTACCGGGTGGAGTGGAAGAACTTCACCAGTGGCGCACCGCTGACCAACGAGATGGTCGCCGGCAAGCTCGACTTCGGCGCCATGGCCGACTTTCCCGGCACCTTCAACGGCGTGGCCTTCGCCGCCGCCGGCAAGCGCAGCCTGTTCATCAGCGTGCTGTCCGGCAGCACCCGTGGCAGCGGCAACGGCATCGTGGTACCGAGCGGCTCGCCGGTGCAGTCGCTGGCCGAACTGAAAGGCCAGACCATCTCCGTACCGTTCGCCTCCACCGCCCATGGCATGCTGCTGCGCGCGGTGGCGGCGCAAGGCTGGGACCCGCAGCGCGACGTGACCATCATCGCCCAGCCGCCGGAAATCGCCGGTTCGGCCTTGCAGGCGAACAAGATTGCCGCCCATGCCGACTTCGTACCCTTCGCCGAGCTGTTCCCCAATCGCGGCTTCGCCCGCAAGATCTACGACGGTTCCCAGGCCAACGCGCCGACCTTCCATGGCGCGCTGGTGGACGCCGCCTACGCCGAGCGCTATCCGGAGGTGGTGGTGGCCTACCTGCGGGCGAGCATCGAAGCCAATCGACTGCTGGCCGCCGAACCGGAGAAATACAGCGAGCTGATCGAGAAGGTCACCGGCATCGAGGCCGAGGTCAATTACCTGTTCCACGGTCCGCTCGGCCTGCAGACCCGCGACCAGGCCTGGAAACCCGAATACCGCCAGGCGCTGGCGACCTCCATCGACACCCTGAAGCTGCTGAAGAAGGCCGACCGTGGGCTGGACGTCGAGCGTTTCGTCGACGACCGCTACATCCGCGAGGCCTACCGTCAGGCCGGGCTGGACTACCAGGCGGCGCTGGCAGACTACGCACCGTCGCCGCTGCGCGCCAGCGACGCGCGCAGCGGCCGGCCGATCGAGGAGTTCGAACGGGTAGCGCAGATCTGGGTGAAGGGCGAGGCCAGGGTGCGCCATTACGCTTCGCCGGAGTCGGCCCTGGCCGATCTTGCCGAGCTGAAGGCGCAGGGCAAGGCGATTCGTGCGATCTACGCCCAGGATCGTGACAGCGGGATCAAGCTGCTGGCCAACCAGGCGTGGTTCGTCCGCGACGGCGAGGGTCGCCTCAACGCCTTCCTGCTCCGCGAGCAGGCCCAGGACTATGCCCGCCGCCATGGCGGCGAGGTACGCGACTTTGCCGCCGCCAGCCAGCAGGCGCTGGCGCTCCGCTGAGGCGGGCGTCTTCGGAGTCCGCCCATGAGTTCGCTTCCGATCTCCCGACCCTGGCGCTGGGCCACCCGCGCCGCTTCGCTGGCGGCCTGCCTGGCGTTCTGGCAGCTCGCCGCCGGTCTGCAACTGAATCTGGGCCTGGTGACCTTCGCCAACGTGCCGACGCCCGGTGCGGTGTTGCTGGCGGCCTGCAACCTGGCCCAGTCCAGCGTGCTCCTGGCGCACCTCGGCGCCAGTCTGGCGCGGGTCTTCGCCGGCTATCTGCTGGCCGCCGCGCTGGGCATCGCCCTCGGCCTGGCGATCGGCCGCTCGGCCTGGGCCGAGGCCTTGCTGCTGCCGCCGCTGGAAGTGCTGCGGCCGATCCCGGCGGTGGCCTGGATTCCCCTGGCGATCCTGATGTTCCCTTCGTCGGAGGCCTCGATGATCTTCATTACCTTCACCGGCGCGCTGTTCCCGATCCTGCTCAATACCGTGCATGGCGTGGAGGCGCTCGATCCGCGCCTGCTGGCTTCGGCGCGCAGCCTGGGGGCGGGGCGCCGGGCACTGCTGCGCGAGGTGCTGCTGCCCGGCGCCGGACCGGGCATCTTCACCGGCCTGGCGATCGGCATGGGCACCTCCTGGTTCTGCCTGGTGACCGCCGAGATGATCTCCGGGCAATGGGGACTGGGTTACTACACCTGGGCTTCCTACAACATCCAGAACTACGACGAGGTGGTGGTCGGCATGCTGCTCATCGGCCTCTTCGGCATGGGCAGCAGTGGGTTGGTGAAGCGCGTCGGCGCGTCGCTGACGCCCTGGTACGCGGCGGGAGGCAAGGTCCGATGACGACGGCCGGCAACAGCCTGGGGCGCATCCAGATCCGCGACCTGAGCATCCGCCTGGGGCAGGGGAGCGAAGCCTTCGAGGCGGTCCGCGATCTGAGCCTGGAGGCGCGGCCGGGCGAGTTCGTCTGCCTGCTCGGGCCTTCGGGATGCGGCAAGTCGACCCTGCTCGGCGCCCTGGCCGGCCACCTGCGGCCAAGCGCCGGCAGCGTGAGGGTCGACGGCCGGAGCGTGGAAGGACCTTCGCCGCAGCGTGGCATGGTATTCCAGCAGCACACCCTGTTCCCCTGGCGGCGGGTCCGCGACAACGTCGCCTTCGGCCTGAAGATGCAGGGCCTGGCCCGCGCCGAGCGCAACCGGCGCGCCATGGAGATGCTCGGACTGGTGGGGCTGGCGGACTTCGCCGGGCGCTGGCCCGGCCAACTGTCCGGGGGTATGCAGCAGCGCGTGGAGATCGCCCGGGTGCTGGTCAACCGGCCGCGCCTGCTGCTGATGGACGAGCCCTTCGGCGCCCTCGACGCGCAGACCCGGCTGAAGATGCAGACCTTGCTGCTGGACGTATGGGCGCGGGTCCGCACCACGGTGCTGTTCGTCACCCACGACATCGACGAGGCCCTGTACCTGGCGGACAGGGTGCTGGTGATGAGCCCCCGTCCGGGACGGATCATCGCCGACCTGGCGCTGGACTTCCCGCGCCCTCGCGACACCCGGCTGGTGACCAGCGCCGACTTCGTGCGCCTGAAACGCCACTGCCTGGAACTGCTCGACCACGACGACGGCCGCCAGTTGCCGCGCCTGACCCCGCTCGGCTTGCCGCCGGGCATCACCCCGGACCGACTGCGGATCGCCATATGACCTGTAAAAACGCCACCCTGCCCGAAATCCTCGAACTGTCGCCGCGCCTGGAGGACGCCGACCCCGGCGTACGCCGCCTGGCGCTGATCGAACTGGCCGACCTGGAGCTGCCGGAGGCGCTGCCGTTGCTGGTTGCGGCCCTGCGCGGCGATCCCGACCCCGGCGTGCGCGGCGAGGCCGCGCGCCTGCTGGAGGCCTGGGAGGAAGACGCAGTGGTCGATGCGCTCTGTGCGGCCCTGGCCGATCCGGTGCCGGCGGTGGCCGATGCCGCCGCGCAGAGCCTTGGCGAACTCAAGGAACCGGCCGCCGGGCGGCGCCTGCTGCCGTGGCTCGGGCATGCCGATGCCTTCGTCCGCGCCAGCGTATTGCGTGCGTTGCGCGAACTGCGCCTGGAGGAGAGCGCCGTGCCGGCCCTGGCCGCCCTCGGCGATCCGCAGGCGGCGGTGCGCCGCGAGGCGGTGGCGGTACTCGGCTGGCTCCGCCACCAGCCGGCCCTGGCCGAACTGGCCAGGCTGGCCAGCGCCGATGTCGACCCGGAGGTACGCCGGGCGGCCACCGGCGCCCTCGGCCTGAGCCGCGAGGCGACGGTGCTGCCGGCGCTCTGCGCGGCGCTGGCGGACGCTCAATGGCAGGTTCGCGAAGAGGCGGCGACGACCCTTGGCAAGCTGGGCCGGGAGGAGGCCGGCGAGCCGCTGCTGAAGGCCCTGGCGGACGACTACTGGCAGGTCCGCCTGCGCGCCGCGCGGGCGCTCGGGCGCTTGCGCCACCGGCCGGCGCGGGAGGCGCTGGAAGCATTGCTCGGCCATCCCATCGGCAACCTGCGCAAGGAGGCCGCCCTGGCCCTCGGCGAACTGGCGGACCCGGCCTCGGCCCAGGCCTTGCGGGTCGCCGAAGGCGACGGCGATCCCGAGGTGCGCAAGGCGGTGCGTATCGCCCTGGCGCAACTGCGGGTGCCGGCATGACCCAGCCGCCGCTGCGCCTGCGCAATTCCGCCAGGGACGGCTGGCTGATGCTCGAATGGGCGGACGGCGCGGTCAGCCGGATCGACCATGCTCGCCTGCGCGCCGCCTGTCCCTGTGCGCAATGCCGGGCGCAGCGCCTGCGCGGACGGATCGTCGCGGCGGAGCAGGGCGTGCGCCTGCGCGATATCCGCCTGCAGGGCTACGGCGTGCAGTTGCTGTTCGACGATGGCCACGAGCGCGGTATCTACCCCTGGTCCTATCTGCGCGACGAACTCTGAGGCGGGTATTGTTCCGCTCCCGGCAACAACGTGAAGCGCGTTCATGGGTTTCAGATTGTTGCCACTCCCTGCGTTGTCCCCGTCCCGCCACGGCCACCACCCGGGTGACCCGCTCGAAGGCCCGCCGCCTGGCTTCGTTGTCGTTTCCGTAACACTGTTTTCCAGCCTGAAACGTTTCAGCTTTACTTGCAAAGACCTTATCATTCGCAAATTAACCATTGTTCTGCTTGGCTCAGATCATGAGTCCTCTTCATAAACCCTTGCTCCTTGCAAGGTTATCGAGGAAGTAGAGCGGTCGCTGCGTGCGGCCAGTCGACCATTCGCAACGAGGAAGCGTTCGCGTGAAATCCCATCTTCTCCGCCCGGCCCTGCGCCCCGTGGCCGGCGGCCTATTGTCCGCCTCCCTGCTGTGCAACGCGGTGCACGCCGCCGAGGCGTTCTCCCCGAACTCGAAATGGATGCTCGGCGACTGGGGCGGCAAGCGCACCGAGCTGCTGGAGAAGGGCTACGACTTCAAGCTGGAGTACGTCGGCGAGGCGGCGGCCAACCTCGACGGCGGCTATGACGACGACAAGACCGGACGCTACACCGACCAGTTCGCCCTGGGCGTGCACATGGACCTGGAGAAGATCCTCGGCTGGAAGGCTACCGAGTTCCAGTTCACCGTCACCGAGCGCAACGGCAAGAACCTTTCCAACGACCGCATCGGCGACCCGCGTGCCGGGCACATCAGCTCGGTGCAGGAGGTCTGGGGCCGCGGGCAGACCTGGCGGCTGACCCAGCTATGGCTCAAGCAGCAGTACTTCGACGGCGCGCTGGACGTGAAATTCGGCCGTTTCGGCGAGGGCGAGGACTTCAACAGCTTCCCCTGCGATTTCCAGAACCTGGCCTTCTGCGGCTCGCAGGTGGGCAACTGGGCGGGGAGCATCTGGTACAACTGGCCGGTCAGCCAGTGGGCGTTGCGGGTGAAGTACAACTTCGCGCCGGACTGGTACGTGCAGGTCGGCGCCTACGAGCAGAACCCGTCGAACCTGGAGACCGGCAACGGCTTCAAGATGAGCGGCAGCGGGACCAAGGGCGCGCTGCTGCCGGTGGAGCTGATCTGGCAGCCGAAGGTCGGCGCCGAGCAACTGCCGGGCGAGTACCGGCTGGGTTACTACTACAGCACGGCGAAGGCCGATGACGTCTACGACGACGTCGACGGCCAGCCGCAGGGGCTGACCGGCAACGACTTCAAGTCGCGCGGCAGCAAGCATGGCTGGTGGATGGTGGCGCAGCAGCAGGTCACTTCGCACAACGGCGATGCCTCGCGCGGGTTGAGCCTGTTCGCCAACCTGACGGTCCACGACAAGGCGACCAACGTGGTGGACAACTACCAGCAGCTCGGGGTGGTCTACAAGGGTCCGTTCGACGCGCGGCCGAAGGACGACATCGGCCTGGGCATCGCGCGCATCCATGTCAACGACGATGTGAAGAAGCGCCAGCGCCTGGTGAACCAGGTGAACGGCATCGACGATTACGACAACCCGCTGTACCAGCCGCTGCAGGACACCGAGTACAACGCCGAGCTGTACTACGGGGTGCATGTGACCGACTGGCTGACGGTGCGGCCGAACCTGCAATACATCAAGCAGCCGGGCGGGGTCGACGAGGTCGACAACGCGCTGGTGGCGGGGATCAAGATCCAGACGGTGTTCTAGGCTGTTGCTTCGGACAACCGCGATTCGGTCATGGCCAGCGGCCATTTCTTCAGCGCCGCCCAACGCGGCGCGGCGGGCTGAACAGCCCGGCGTGCAGAACGTAATAGGAGAGTAAGCAATGCCTGTCATCAACCCCGAAGGGAGTACCGGACGATGAGCGAAGGTAACCGCAGTCGATCGCGCCTGCTGCCGAGCCTGCTCGGCCTGTTGATCCTGCTGTCCGGCCTGGCGCTGCTGGCCGGCGGCATCAAGCTGGCGAGCCTGGGCGGCTCGCTGTACTACCTGCTGGCCGGCATCGGCCTGGCCCTGAGCGGACTGTTGCTGCTGCTGGGCAAGCGTGCGGCGCTAGGCCTGTACGCTCTGGTGCTGTTCGCCAGCACCGTCTGGGCGCTGTGGGAAGTCGGCCTGGACTGGTGGCAACTGGTGCCGCGCCTGGCTCTGTGGTTCGTCTTCGGCCTGCTGCTCTGGCTGCCCTGGTTCCGCCGCCCGCTGCTGGCCGACGGTCCGGCGCCGCTGGGCACCGCGGCGCTGGGCGTGGCGGTGGTCCTGGCCGGCGCCGCCGCGGTGGGCAGCCAGTTCACCAATCCGGGGCAGATCGTCGGTCGCATCGACCGCGACAGCGGCATGACCAGCACCGCCCCGGCGATGCCGGACGGCGACTGGCAGGCCTACGGGCGCACCGAGTTCGGCGACCGCTACTCGCCGTTGAAGCAGATCACCCCGGCCAACGTCGGCCAGCTCGAGGAAGCCTGGCGCATCCGTACCGGCGACCTGCCGACCGCCGACGATCCGCTCGAACTGACCAACGAGAACACCCCGCTGAAGGTCAACGGCATGCTCTACGCCTGCACCGCGCACAGCAAGGTGCTGGCCCTCGACCCGGACACCGGCGCGGAAATCTGGCGCTTCGATCCGCAGATCCAGAGCCCGGTAGGCTTCAAGGGCTTCGCCCACATGACTTGCCGTGGCGTCTCCTACTACGACGAAGAGCAGTACGCCAGGAGCGACGTCGGCGCGCCGCCGGCCGCGCTCTCCGAGGCCGGCAAGGCGGTCGCCGCCAGTTGTCCGCGGCGCCTGTTCCTGCCCACCGCCGACGCCCGCCTGATCGCGATCAACGCCGACAACGGCAAGGTCTGCGAGGACTTCGGGGTCAAGGGCGCGGTCGACCTGACGGCCGGCATCGGTCCGTTCACCCCGGGCGGCTACTACTCCACCTCGCCGGCGGCGGTCACCCGCAATCTGGTGATCATCGGCGGCCACGTCACCGACAACGAGTCGACCAACGAGCCGTCCGGGGTGATCCGCGCCTTCGACGTGCACGACGGCAAGCTGGTGTGGAACTGGGACAGCGGCAACCCGGACGAGACCGAGCCCCTGGCTCCCGGCAAGTTCTATACCCGCAACTCGCCGAACATGTGGTCGCTGGCCAGCGTCGACGAGAAGCTCGGCCAGGTCTACCTGCCGCTGGGCAACCAGATGCCCGACCAGTGGGGCGGCAACCGCACCCCCGGCGCCGAGAAGTTCAGCGCCGGCCTGGTGGCCCTCGACCTGAACACCGGCAAGCTGCGCTGGAACTACCAGTTCACCCACCACGACCTGTGGGACATGGACGTCGGCAGCCAGCCGACCCTGCTCGACCTGAAGACCGCCGATGGCGTCAAGCCGGCGCTGATCGCGCCGACCAAGCAGGGCAGCCTGTACGTGCTGGACCGCCGCGACGGCACGCCGATCGTGCCGATCCGCGAAGTGCCGGCGCCGCAGGGCGCGGTGGAGGGCGACCATACCGCGCCGACCCAGGCGCGTTCCGACCTCAACCTGCTGCGCCCGCCGCTGACCGAGCGCGACATGTGGGGCAGCAGCCCGTTCGACCAGATGCTCTGCCGCATCCAGTTCCGCTCGCTGCGCTACGAGGGCCAGTACACCCCGCCGTCGGAGCAGGGCAGCCTGATCTATCCGGGCAACGTCGGAGTGTTCAACTGGGGCGGGGTGTCGGTCGACCCGGTGCGCCAGATCCTCTTCACCAGCCCCAACTACATGGCCTTCGTCTCGCAGATGGTGCCGCGCGACAAGGTGCCCAGCGGAAGCAAGCGCGAGGGCGAGACCAGCGGCGTGCAGCCGAACACCGGCGCGCCCTACGCGGTGATCATGCATCCGTTCATGTCGCCCATCGGCCTGCCGTGCCAGGCGCCGTCCTGGGGTGACGTGGCGGGTATCGACCTGACCACCGCCAAGGTCGTCTGGCAGCACAAGAACGGCACCAGCCGCGACAACACCCCGGTGCCGATCGGCCTCACCGTCGGCGTACCGAGCATGGGCGGCTCGATCACCACCGCCGGCGGCGTGGCCTTCCTCAGCGGTACGCTCGACCAGTACCTGCGCGCCTACGACGTGAAGGACGGCAAGCAGCTCTGGCAGGCGCGCCTGCCGGCCGGCGGCCAGGCCACGCCGATGAGCTACACCGGCAAGGACGGTCGCCAGTACGTGCTGATCGTCGCTGGCGGACACGGCTCCTTCGGCACCCGCATGGGCGACTACATCATCGCCTACGCCCTGCCCAGGCAATGACCCGCCCACCGGGAGCCCACAGCCGGCTCCCGGCCTTCCGGGCCTCGGCCCGGAAGGGGCTTTGCCAAGGGGAGGCGCGTTCCCGCCCTTGGCAAAGCCCCTTCGATACCTTGCGACCCGCGGAACCCTGCATGCCGTCCCGACCCCGTCCCAGCTTCGTCTCCCACCTGTTGCCCGGCTCCCTCGCGCTCTGCGGCCTGGCCATCGCCTGCGCCGTCCAGGGCGAGGAGCGACGCAGCCTCGAACCCATGGTGGTGACCGGCAGCTACAACCCCAGCGATACCTTCGACCTGCCGTTCTCGGTGGATAGCATCGAGCGCCGGCAGATCGCCGACGGCCAGCTCGGCATCAACCTCTCCGAAGTCCTGCCGCGGGTACCCGGCCTGGTGGTGCAGAACCGCCAGAACTACGCCCAGGACCTGCAAATCTCCTCGCGCGGCTACGGCGCCCGCTCGGCCTTCGGTATCCGCGGGCTGAAGCTGCTCGCCGACGGCATCCCGGCCAGCACGCCGGATGGCCAGGGCCAGGCCGCGACCCTCAACCTCGATGTCGCCGAGCGCATCGAGGTACTGCGCGGGCCGGCCTCGACGATCTACGGCAGCAACGCCGGCGGGGTGATCCAGATGTTCTCCCGCGACGGCCAGGGCGCCCCGCGGGTCGGCGCGGAAACCACCGTCGGCAGCGATGGCCTGAGCCGCAACCACCTGTACACGGAAGGCGAGGGCGACGGGGTCGGTTTCCTGGTGGATGCCTCGCGGATGGACACCGACGGCTACCGCGACCACAGCGCCGCGCGCCGCGACCAGACCTTCGCCAAGCTCAACTTCAGGCCCGACGCCGACAGCCGCCTGGCGCTGATCTACAGCAGCCTGGAGCAGAACGACACTGAAGATCCGCTGGGGCAGACCTGGGACGCCTACAAGCACGACCCGCGCTCCGTCACCGCCAACGCCGAGCTGTACGACACGCGCAAGAGCATCGACCACCAGCAGGCCGGGATGAACTACGAGCGCTACTTCGGCGAGGCGACCTTGCAGGTCAACGCCTACGTGGGCAAGCGCAGTGTCGTGCAGTACCTGTCGATCCCCAGGGGGGTGGCCTCCAACAGTCAGCGCGGTGGCGGCGTGGTGGACTTCGACCGCGACTTCCACGGTGGCACCGTGCGCTGGCTGCAACCGGTACGCCAGGCGCCGGGCGAGCTGAACCTGACCGTCGGCCTCGACTACGACCAGAGCCGCGACGACCGCCGCGGCTACCAGAACTTCAACGGCGACCAGCTCGGCGTGAAGGGCGAGTTGCGTCGCGACGAGGTGGACACCGCCACCAGCCTCGATCCCTACCTGCAGGCGAGCTGGGCCATCGACGCCTGGACCCTGCAGGCCGGGGTGCGCCACAGCACCATGAAGATGGAGGTCGACGACCGCTACCTGAGCAACGGCGATGCCAGCGGCTCGCGGCGCTACCGGAAGAACACCCCGTCGTTCTCGGTGATGTACGCCTTCACCCCCGACCTGCACGGCTACCTCAGCGCCGGCAAGGGCTTCGAGACTCCGACCCAGGCGGAGATGGCCTATGCGCCGGTGGCGGCGAACGCGCCGGACGTCTTCAACTTCGGCCTCAAGCCAGCCACCAGCAGCCAGTACGAAGCCGGGCTGAAGGCGCGCCTGTGGGGCAATACGCGGGTCAACGCGGCGATCTTCCAGATCCGCACCGAGGACGAGATCGTCGTCGCCAGCTCCCTCGGCGGTCGCACCAGCTACCAGAACGCCGGCAAGACCCTGCGTCGCGGCTTCGAACTGGGCCTGGAGAGCGAACTGAGCGAGCACTGGAACGCCAACCTGGCCTATACCCGGCTATCCGCCACCTACGATTCGGATTTCGAGGCCGGCGGCAAGACCATCGGCAAGGGCAAGCACCTGCCGGGCGTGCCGGAAAGCAGCCTGTTCGGCGAACTGGTGTGGAAGCCCGCGGAGGGCATCAGCATGGGCTGGGAAGGCATGTACCGCAGCCAGGTCTACGTCGAGGACAGCAACAGCGAAAAGGCCGCGCCGAGCTATGCGGTATTCAACTGGCGCACCCGCTTCGAGCAGCGCCTGGGAGCCTGGGCCTTCCACCAGCTGGTGCGCCTGGACAACCTGTTCGACCGCCAGTACGTCGGCTCGGTCATCGTCGGCGACGGCAACCGGCGTTACTACGAAGCGGCCCCCGGGCTGTCCTGGTACGCGGGAGCCGGGGTCGAATACCAGTTCTGAAGTGCCGGATGCGCTTGTTCGCGCTACCCGGCCAGCCCTTGTCAGCGTCGTCAATTCCGATTACTGTATGAATGTACAGTAATCGGAAATCGCCTGCCTGCGCGACAAGGAGCACCGATCATGAGCCACAACCTTGCCGAACTGCCGCTGTCCCGACGCCGCGCCCTGGAGCGCGAGAAACAGGCCTGCCTGCGCCTCCACCTGTCCCGCAATCGTGCCAGCGAACGCCTGGAGCGCGCCGTGCGCGACGAAGTCGAGCGCCTGCTGGGTGCCCGCGAACGCCAGGGGGCCGGCTGGCCGGAGTGGGTCAGCGCGGAGCTCTGCGTGGCGGACGACCCGCTCTTCGTGCGCAAGGTGGTGGCGCGCCTGAAAGCCGCGGTGGACTGGCAACGCCAGCGCGCAGCCTGAGCGTTGCTCGCTTCAGGCCCCGCTGCCGTCGCTCCCGGGCGCGCGATGATGTTGCAGGGCGCGCTGGCGATGGCCGGCGAGGATGTACCGGTAGATCAGTCGTGCGAGCGGCTCCAGCTCCATTTTCTGGCCGTTCAGCGCGGCGCCGCACAGCGCCAGCTTGACCCGCTTGCCGCCGGCCACCGCGCGGGCTTCGGGGCGGGCGAAAGCCCGCGGGTCGAAACGGGCATGGCTGTCGAAGCGCGGTGCCGTGCAATCGAAGGTGGTCGCGAAGGTGAGTTCCAGCCAGCGCCCGCGCTCGATCTCCAGCGACTGGAAGGTGTACATCGGCACCTGCGGCGCGTTGGCGAAGGCGATGCTCTCCGGCGTCAGGGTGAGCGCGACCTGGCCGTGGCGCCGGTAGAGGAACACGCCCGCCAGGCAGGCGTACAGGCCGCCGCCCAGCAGCAGCGCGGCTGGCAGCCAGAACAGCCATTGGCCACTGGCCAGGCGCCAGGCGTTGGGCAGCGAAGCGAGCCAGAGACCGGTGGCGCCAGCCACCAGGCCAGCGAGCAGGGCAACGCAGGCGGTGCCCCGCGAGACCTCGCGGATCTCGCAGCGGGCTTCCAGCGGCGGCAGTTCGTCGAGGGTTTCGTCAGTTTCTTGCATGGGGATTCTCACAGGTCTTGCCGAGCAGGTCGGCGCTGAGCGCTCGGCTCAACGCCAGGGGGGCGCCGAACCAGACGCCCAGCGCCTGGCTCGGCGGTCGTGTCGGAACGGCCCGGCCGGCGGTCCCGGCCCAGGTGCGTTCGAAGCTCTCTCCCAGCGCCGTGCAGCGCAGGCCCAGCGGAGGGTGGGTATCCTGCGGATGGACCTGGAGTCCCTCCGCCCCGGGGGCCGGTGCTTCCAGGTCGGACTGGCCCAGGTAGACGTGGATGGCGTCCACCAGGTTGTCCGGCGCGCGCGCCGGAGCGAGCAGGCAGTGTTCGAGGAACGCCCGTATCGGCGCGCCGGCCGCCGCGCTGCGCAGCAGGGCCGAGGCCATCGCCGGCGCACCGGCCAGTTGTGCGGCGCGGCGGTCGGCGGCGAATTCGCGCAGGCGGCTCCAGTGGTTCACGGCGAGGCCGAAACGTTCGAGGAAGTACCCGGCCAACAGTCGCGCCGGTTCCAGTGCCGCACGTTCGAAGACGTTGGCTTCCTGCTCCTCGATGGCGGCCAGTTGGCTCGCGGCGCCCTGGTAGATCGGCAGGAAGTGCAGGCTGTAATGGGCGTCGCGGCCGGCGAAGTGGGCCAGTTCGTGAGCGATCACTGCACTCAGTTCGGCGCGGTCCAGCAGGCCCAGCAACGGTAGCGAGAGGTATAGGCTGCGTCCTTCCAGATGCTCGCCGGAAGGTTGCAGGCAGACGCGGTTGGCGGTCACGTAGAAGCCGTCGCAGAGACCTACCAACAGGTGCTGCGGGGCTGGCGTGTCGAGGCGCGCCGCCAGCTCGCGCAGTAGCGTCCAGAGTTCCGGTGCATCCTCTTCGCCCAGCCGGCGGCCGATGACATCCAGGGCCGGCGCCGGGCGCAGGCGCAAGCGGCTGATCTTCGCCAGCATTTGCCACGCCGACGCCAGCAGGCCGAGAAGGATCAGCGCCACGCTCAGTTGGGTGCGTCCTTCGCTGACCGGAACCTGGCCGACCCGCCACAGCCCGAGGATCTCGAACGTTCCGGCACAGGCCAGGGCCAGGGCGAGCAGGCCGATCTGGGCGAGGAGCAGGCAGGGCAGCAGGCGTCGGCCCAGCTCGAACCACAGGAGCAGGCAGCGACGCGAGCGCAGTGCGCTGCGTGCGGCGCCGGCGATGCCGGCCAGGGAGACGGCTCCCAATACGGCGACCAGCGCCGCCAGGCAGGCTCCGCTATCGGCGAGGACGGCGGCAAAGCGATTCAGGCGCTGTGCGCTTCGTGTGTCGGCGAGTTGCTCGTCGAGCCGCGCCAGGGCCAGGTCGCGCACATAGGCCCGGCCGTCCACCCGGACGCTGGCCCTCGGCGGCAGCGCCCGCGCTTCGGCGAGCGCGCGCTCGACCCGCTGCTGCGCGGCGCCCAGTCGCTCGGCCTGCTGCTCGGCGCGCCAGGACTGCCAGGCGCCGAGCCCCGCCAGCAGCGCTGGAACCAGCACCAGGCAAAGCAGCAGCCTTCGCGGATGGACCGTGCCCTTCACTCAGCCCTGGCTGCGCAGTTGTTGCAGGTAGCGCTGGGCGTGGGCGGCCTGGATGTAGGCGTCGAGGATCGCCGCCATGTCGTCGCAGTCCAGCTTCTTGCCATCGCTCTGCAGGCCGGCCGACATGATGGTGATGCGCGGGTCCTTGCCTTTGAAGGCCATGGCCTGGGAGGCGAACACCTGGCGTACGGCGCGATGGGTCGGCAGCGGCGTTTCGGGCCGCAGGTGGAGGGTCTGGGTGGTTTGCAGCATGTCGGCCTTGACGCTGAAATCGATGACGTCGGCCAGCTCGACCGGAGCCGACAGGCTGTCGGCCCAGAGCTGGGTACGGGTCAGGCGCATGAAGGGGGTCTTGCCGGAGTTGCGATGCTGGTAGCCGAGGAACAGCCCGAACAGGCCGAGCAGCAAGCCGACGACGCCGACCCCCGGCTTGCCCTGGGAGAACCACATGCCGGTCATGATGAAGGGCACGATGCTCAGCAGCGGACCCAGCACCACGTACTTGCGGGTATTGGTGAACTCGGTGGCCGGCGGTACGTTGGCGATCACCCGCTCCAGGTGGGCGATGACCTCGGCGGTCTTCGCCTGGTTCAGCTCTTCGT
Source organism: Pseudomonas sp. 20-5 (assembly GCF_056782835.1). NCBI lineage: Bacteria > Pseudomonadati > Pseudomonadota > Gammaproteobacteria > Pseudomonadales > Pseudomonadaceae > Pseudomonas > Pseudomonas sp. 20-5. Next base: position 3,039,138 of record NZ_CM165584.1, read on the forward strand.
GTTCGGCACCGAGGGTTTCGGCGAGGTTGGAGACGAGGTCCCGGGGTTCCTGGTTGCTCATGGAAATATCCTTGGAGTTGGGAGTGAAGAGGAAGCACTGGGCGGGATCTCGCCCAGTTGGCGGAGCCGGGCCTGGGCGCGGGCGATGTCCAGGTAGAGGTCGATGACCTCCGCGGCTTCCAGTAGCGACAGGTTGCGACCGTTGAGGCGCCAGCCGGGGGACAGCAGGCGAACCCGTGGGCCGTCCCGGCATTCGCTGACGGCACGCGCGGCGAACGGATCGAGCGGGCGCGTGGATGGTGCCGGTAGCGCCTTGCCGTGCAGTTCGAGGACTATCGCGGAGAACCAGACCCCGTCCTCCAGGCGCAGGTCGGCGACCTCCAGCAGGTCCAGCGGCGCCGACAGGCTGCGGGCGCGCAGGCGCCCCTGGCCGAGGACGAGGAACGGCGCGTTCCTGGCGTTGCGCTGCAGGCAGGCCAGGCACATGAGGAGGGCGGCCGCCGCCAGCAGGCACAGCGCCGCCGCCTCATGCCCGGGACCGGGGTGGTCGCGCAAGGTCCAGGCGCCGCCGAGCAGCAGCAGGCCGAGCAGGGCGGACAGCGGCGCCGCGCCACGGGCGGCGCCGATGCTTATCCGGTTGGGGACGCTGGCGACGAAGCGCCGCAACTGCGTGGCTTCGTCGCCCCTTGTCCCGGCGGGGCAGGGCGTTTGCGCGCCCGGCGGGATCACCGGCTTTCCCCGTGGCCTGCATCGAGCAGGCGGTTGAGCCACTGCGTGTCGTCGGCGCTGACGATGCGCCTTGCCTGTCGCAGCAGGTCGTCGTCGAGCGCCAGGGAAAGGTCCGCGATCCGCTGGAAGGTCGGCGGGTGACTGTCGAAGGGGTGTTCCAGGCGGCGAGCGCTGTCGTGTTCGTCCAGTTCCAGGGAGTTCCCGCGCAGATGGTCGGTCAGCGCATGCACCAGGTTGCGCGTCTGCGGGCTGGCCAGCAGGCGTTCGATCAGTCCTGCAAGGGCGCAGGTGCGTAGCAGCGCGATGGCGAAGACCCGCGCGCCGGCTACCCGCGCCCCGACCTTGTCGGCGGCCAGTTCCTGGCGGCGATTCCAGTGCAGGTAGGCGCGCTCGAAGCGATCGAGGAAGTACAGCGCGGCCCACAGGCCCGGCTTGCCGAGCAGGCCGACATGCCCATCCTCGGGGGCGGCGATGCGTTCGATGCGCAGGCGCACCTGCCGCTGCAGGAGCGACAGGGATGCACCGTGGGCGGTGTCGCCGGCGGCGAAGTGGCCCAGTTCGTGGCCGATGATCGCGGCGCTTTCGGCCTCGCTCATGACCGAGGCATAGGTCAGCGGGATGTACAGGGTACGCCCCTCCAGCGGAATGCCGCGGGGTGCCAGCAGGACCTTGGCCTGGGTGACGAAGTAGCAGTGCTCGATGCCGGTGACGACATGGTCCGGTAGCGGCGCTCCGGCGCGGTCGGCGATCTGTCCCAGCCATTGCCAGAGGCCGGGCGCGGCGACGCGGTCGAGTTCGCGGCCGAGCAGGTGGAGCACCGGTTCCTCCAGCGGCAGCAGTTCGCCGCGCAGGCGCCGCAGCATGAGCAGGCCGCCGAGGAACAGCAGCCACAGCGGCAGTGAGAAGAGCAGGGCGACGAAGCCGTGGCTGTGCCAGTGGCTGTAGCTCCACAGCGCTTCGTAGAGCAACTGGCTGGCCAGGGCGGCGACCAGCAGGCCGGCGTGCAGCGGGACCAGTCGACCGAGGCGCCGCCAGGCCGGCGCGAGGTGGCCGAGCAGGTAGGCTTGCGAGCGCATCGAGCGGCGCCCGTCGTATTCCAGTCTCGCCAGCAAGGCGGCCGCGACCAGCGCCGACGCCAGCGCGCAGAGCTTGCCGATAGCGGCCAGCCAGCCGCGCAGAGCCAGCCAAGGATGGTCGCGGCGGATGGCCTCGGCGTCTTCGGCGAACTGGTGAAGATGACCTTCGACGCCATAGGCCGGACGGAACAGGTGACGGGGAATGGCGCCGGCGGTGTCCGGGTCGTTGCGCACCGAGGCGCTCCAGTCGCGCATGAACTGTTCGTCGCGCAGGGTCGAGTCGACCCGGAAGGCCTGCACGGCGGACCAGGCGTAGAGCGCCAGGGGAATCAGGAAGAGGAATGCGAGCAGCCTTACCCGCAGCGTATCGTGGCTCATCCGCGTTTATTTCTGCTCGAGGTAGTCGGTCAGGAATGCCTGGGGCTCGCCTGCGGACGACAGCGACTCGCTATAGGCGACCTGCCGCGTCTGCTGTTCGCCGGGCAGGTAGAGCTCGCCCCAGCCGTCGCGCACGATCAGGATCACATACTTGCTGCCGTTCAGTTCGGTGGAGTAGCGACTGTCCCTGGCGCTCTTTTCCACCTTTACCTTGTGGATCAGGCGGTCCCAGTCGTGGTCCAGTCCTTCGACCTGCAACAGCGCTTCGCCGGCCGCCGCCTCGCCGATACGCAGGGTCCAGACCTTGAGCCCCTGCTGGCCCTGATAGGCCACCACCTTGTCGGCGACTGGCGGCCGCGCCTCTTCGGCCTGCGCCGTGCAGGATCCCCACGCCAGTGCGCCCATCAGCAGCGCCGCAGTCCACTTTGCTATCATTCTCGCCCCCTTTGGCAACGCGATGTAAAAGGGGCGCATCTATTAATACAGGCGCGAGCCACGAACAACCGAGGCGGCCGCCGCTCACAGGAAAAGTGTCGTCGCCCACAGGTTCGGTTCGATCAGCGCACGGAACCATCCTGGAAAGCCGCTGCCTGAACCGGTTCAGATGGTTGCGTCCCACCGATACCTACGCCATGGAAAGCTGGAATCCCTACCACGACACGGAGCTCTATTTCGACGCTCCTTCACCCCTGTGCCAGTCGCAGATCCTCGACGCGCGCGAAATGCTCGGCAGCGCCACCGGTCACTACCAGGCGCGGACGGTGCGCCCGTCGATGCAGTATTTCGATTGCGACCTGAGCTTCACCGAGCCGCTGCGAACCCACAAGGTGCTGCCGGAAGGCCTGTGCATCGTGCAGATGTTCGACGGCCAGTGGCGGCACAGCGTCGACGGCGGCGAGCCTTATCTCTACAACCTGGGTGGTCCTTCGGTGCTCGGCACCGGCGAGCCGATGGAGGCCTTCGATATCCTGCCGGCGGGCAGCCGCGTGCGCCTGGGCGGGCTGCGGATCGCCGCCAGCTATCTGGAAGAGGAACTGGAAACCGGCGATGGCGCCCTGCGGCCGCTGGCGCGGCTGAAGGGCGACGGCGCGAGCTTTACCCAGTTGTCTCGTTGCGGCGCCATCACCGCCCTGTTCGAGCGCCTCTACCAGAATCCATACCGCGGCGCCCTCGGACGCCTGCACGAAGAGAGCCTGACCCTGGGCCTGCTGGTGGAGCTGGCCGCCTACCTGGGCGGCGCGGACCTTCGTCGCGCGCGCACCCCACGCGCCCAGCGCGACCTGGCCCATGAAGCGCGCCGCCTGCTGGAGGCGAACCTCGGTGAGCCGCCGGCCAGCCTCGAACTGGCGCGCCAACTGGGGGTCGGCGAAACCACCCTGCGGCGGATTTTCAAGAACGAGTTCGGTCGCTCGATGTTGCAGTACGTCCGCGACCGGCGTCTCGAGATCGGCCGGCAGATGGTCCGCGAGGGTCGCTGGCAGATCGCGCAGATAGCCTATCGCCTGGGTTACTCCAGTCCGGAAAACTTCACCCATGCCTACCGCGCGCGCTTCGGCCATCCGCCGGGGCGCGAGTGAGGCGGACGCGGTTCAGAGCGAACGCTGGTCGACCCGCGCGGAAAGCTGCTCGGCGCTTTCCTTGCGCTCCGAATAGCGGTCCACCAGGAAGTCCGTGCGCTCGCGCAGGAGCAGGGTGAACTTGAACAACTCCTCCATCACGTCGACCACCCGGTCGTAGTAGGGCGATGGCTTCATCCGGCCCGCTTCGTCGAACTCCAGGTAGGCCTTGGGAACGGAGGACTGGTTGGGGATGGTGAACATGCGCATCCAGCGACCCAGCACGCGCAACTGGTTGACCACGTTGAACGACTGCGAGCCGCCGCAGACCTGCATCACCGCCAGGGTCTTGCCCTGGGTCGGGCGCACCGCCCCGAGTGCCAGGGGAATCCAGTCGATCTGCGCCTTGAATACCGCGGACAGCGCACCGTGGCGCTCGGGCGAGCACCAGACCTGGCCTTCCGACCACTGCACCAGGTCGCGCAACTCGCGGACCTTGGGATGCTCCACCGGTGCATCATCGGGCAATGGCAGCCCGGAAGGGTCGAAAATCCGCGTTTCGGCACCGAAGCGTTCGAGCAGGCGTGCGGCCTCCAGCACCAGCAGGCGGCTGAAGGAGCGCTCGCGGGTCGAGCCGTAGAGCAGGAGGATGCGCGGCCTGTGCCCGGAGACGGGGGGCGGGTCGCCGAGCAGCGCGGGATCGAGGTTGGGTAGTTGTTCGGACATGCTTCCTCCGGTCAGAGCGAGCCGATGCGCTCCAGCTCACGCTTGAGCTGGTCGCGATCCAGGGTAGCGAAGGGCAGGCCGAGGAAGGCTCGGCAACGCTGTTCGATGCGTGCCAGGGTGGTGTGGAACGCCGCATCCCGCAGGGCTTCGTCGCCATCCAGGGCGGAGGGATCGGCCAGGCCCCAATGGGCCTTCAGCGCTGCGCCGAGATACAGCGGGCAGGCTTCCCCCGCGGCGGCGTCGCAAACGGTGATGACGATGTCCGGCGGTGCGCCTTCGAAGGCTTCGCTGCCCTTGCTGTACAGGCCGTGGGTGGCGATGCCGGCCTGTTCGAGGGTCGCCAGGCTGCGCGGATGCACCCGCCCGCTGGGCTGGCTGCCGGCGCTGCATGCCTCGAAACCCGGCGGGGCCAGGTGGTTGAACATGGCTTCGGAAAGAATGCTGCGGCAACTGTTGGCCGTGCACATGAACAGGACTCGCATGGGATGCTCCTGCCGCCGTCGCCGGCGGCCGTCAGATGGCCAGGCGCAGGGCCAGGGCCGAAAGGGTCGCCAGCAGGACCGGCAGGGTCAGCAGGGCGCCGACCCTGAAGTAGTAGCCCCAGGTGATGCGCATGCCTTTGCGCGCCAGCACGTGCAGCCAGAGCAGCGTCGCCAGGCTGCCGATAGGGGTGATCTTCGGACCCAGGTCGCAGCCGATGACGTTGGCGTAGATCATCGCTTCGCGCACCGCGCCGGCGGTGTCGCTGGCCTGGATCGACAGGGCGCCGAGCAGCACGCTGGGCATGTTGTTCATTACCGACGAGAGGGCGGCGGAAAGCAGTCCGGCACCCAGCGCGGCCGCCCATACGCCGTGCTCGGCCAGGCGGTTCAGGAGCTGCGCCAGGAGGTCGGTGAGACCGGCGTTCTTCAGGCCGTAGACCACCAGGTACATGCCCAGCGAGAAGACCACGATCTGCCAGGGCGCTTCGCGCAGCACCCGCCGGGTCGAGATCACCCGCCCGCGCCCGGCCACCGCCAGCAGCAGCGCCGCACAGGCCGCGGCCACCGCGCTGACGGGGACGCCCAGCGGCTCCAGGGCGAACAGCCCGGCGAGCAGGACCAGCAGCATCCAGCCACCGACGACGAAGGTCGCGCGGTCGCGGATCGCCGCCCGCGGCGGCTTCAATTGCTCCAGCGCATAGACCGGCGGCAGGTCGCGGCGGAAATAGAGGAACAGCACCAGCAGGGAGGTCGCGACGCTCACCAGGTTTACCGGCAGCATGACCGCGGCGTACTCGCCGAAGCCGAGCCCGAAGTAGTCGGCCGAGACGATGTTCACCAGGTTCGAGACCACCAGCGGCAGGCTGGCGCTGTCGGCGATGAAGCCCGCCGCCATGACGAAGGCCAGGGTCGCCGCCGGGCTGAAGCGCAGGGCCAGCAGCATCGACATCACGATGGGCGTGAGGATCAGCGCCGCGCCGTCGTTGGCGAACAGCGCCGAGACCGCCGCGCCGAGCAGCACGCAGAAGGCGAACAGGCGCCGGCCGTCGCCGCCAGCCCAGCGCGCGACGTGCAGCGCGGCCCATTCGAAGAAGCCGGCCTCGTCCAGCAGCAGGCTGATGACGATCACCGCGATGAAGGTGGCGGTGGCATTCCAGACGATGTTCCAGACGGTCGGGATGTCGCCCGGCGCGACGCTGCCCAGCGCCAGGGCGAGCAGGGCACCGATGCTGGCGCTCCAGCCGATGCCGAGGCCCCTGGGCTGCCAGATGACCAGGACCAGGGTGAACAGGAAGATGGCGAAGGCGATCAGCATGGGGCGGCTCGCGCTATTGGCAGCAGGCGGAGGCGCGCTGCGGGCGGCCGTCCATGTCGCGCAGGCGCGCTGCGTCGGCTTGCAGCCAGTCGCCGTTGGCCCGCAGGGTCACTTGCAGGACTTCGTGGATCCAGGCCGGCAGCGTAGGGTTCAGGCGGTAATACACCCACTGGCCCTGGCGACGGTCGAGGAGCAGCCCGGCACTGCGCAACTGGGCCAGGTGGCGGCTGATCTTCGGCTGGCTGTCGGCGAGGGCGCACATCAGTTCGCAGACGCACAGTTCGCCCTGGTCGACGATCAGCAGGGTGGCGCGAACGCGCGTCTCGTCGGCCAGGCACTTGAACACTTCGGCGGGGCTGGGCATCGCTGGGCCTTCCTGGATATATGGAAAGCTGAATATACGGATATCCGTATGTATTGCAAGCGCCCCCGCTCCCGCCGGCTAGCGGCGGGCGGCCTGGACTTCCTCGCTCGGCGTGCGCCCGAAGTAGCGCTTGAACTCGCGGCTGAACTGCGAGGGACTCTCGTAGCCGACCTGGTTGGCGGCGGTACTGGCGTTCAGCCCGTCCTGCACCATCAGGCTCCAGGCCTTGTACAGGCGCACGCTCTTCAGGTACTGGAGGGGCGAGGTGAAGGTCATCGCCTTGAAGTTGTGGTGGAAGGTCGACACGCTCATGTTCGCCTCGCGAGCCAGGGTGTCGATGTCCAGCGCACTGGCGTAGTCGGTGTGGATGCGCCGCAGGGCCCTGGCCATGCGCCCGTAGCCGCTGTGCCGGCCGGCCACCGCACGCAGGGCGTTGCCCTGCTCGCTGCGCAGGGCGCGGAAGATGATCTCGCGGACCAGTTGCGGGCCGAGGATATGGCTGTCCAGCGGGCTCTGCAGGCAGCCCAGCAGGCGCATCACCGCATCGGCCATCCCCGCGTCCAGCGGTACCGAAGCCATCGGCGCGCTGGGTGCCAGCTCATTGTCGTCGTCGCTGCCGGGAGCCTCTTCCATCTGTAGCAGCAGTTCCTTCAAGGTGCCGATATCCACGTCGACGCTCACTCCCAGCAAGGGTTCGGCGGCGGAGGCGTGGGTTTCGCATTCGAACGGCAGGGGCACCGACATCACCAGGTAGCGTTCGGCGTCGTAGCGGTAGGTTTCGCCGCCGAGGAAACCGATCTTCTGGCCCTGGGCGAGGATGCAGATGCGCGGCTCATAGAACACCGGGCTGCGCGGATAGGCCTGTTCGGCGCGCATCAGGCGAACCCCGGGGATGCGGGTGGCGTCGAAACCCGGTTCGTCTTGCAGGGTGGCGATCAGCGACGCCATGTCGGTGGAAGTAGTGCTCATGCCTTGGCTGTTTCTCCAGGAGGGGAGGCAAACGTAGCAACCCCGTGCGCGCCTGGGCAGTGGCGGCACGCAACATCGGCACGAATGGGCAAGGCTTCGACAGGAATGGACATTCTGCGGCGGCGCCCATCCGGCGAACAATTGCCCCCCGAACGGACCGCCGCCAGCAAGCCGTCGCGGCCCGCCATCCTGCGCAGAGGACACACCGATGACCCTACAGATCCGCGGCTACGCCGCCCAGTCCGCCAGCACCCCGCTGACCGCCCATCGCTTCGAACGCCGCGCGCCGCGCGCCGACGACCTGGTGATCGACATCCTCTACTGCGGCGTCTGCCACTCGGACCTCCATCAGGCGCGCAACGAATGGCACAACAGCCTGTACCCGCTGGTGCCGGGCCACGAGATCATCGGCCGGGTCGCCAGCGTCGGCGAGGCGGTGAGCGGTTTCGCGGTCGGCGAACTGGTCGGCGTCGGCTGCATGGTCGACTCCTGCCGGCACTGCGCCGCCTGCTCCGAGGGCCTGGAGCAGTATTGCGCGGAATACCCGACCCTGACCTACAACGGCCGCGACCGCCACGACGGCCTGCCGACCTTCGGCGGCTACTCGGAGCGCATCGTGGTCTCGGCCAGGTTCGTCCTGCGCATTCCCCAGGGGCTCGATCCGAAGGCGGCGGCGCCGCTGCTGTGCGCCGGGATCACGTCCTACTCGCCACTGCGTCACTGGAAGGTCGGTCCCGGCAGCCGGGTGGCGGTGGTCGGCCTGGGCGGCCTCGGTCACATGGGCCTGAAGTTCGCCAGGGCGCTCGGTGCCGAGGTGGCCCTGTTCACCCGCTCGCCGGGCAAGGAAGAGGAAGCGCGGCGGCTCGGCGCCGACCAGGTGATCCTTTCCACCGACCCACAGCGGATGGCCGCCGTCGCCGGACGCTTCGACCTGATCCTGGACACCGTGCCGCACCAGCATGACCTCAATCCCTATCTGGCGACCCTCAAGCGCGACGGCACCCTCGTACTGGTCGGCCTGCTCGAGCCGCTGGAGCCGGCGGTGCACGGTGCGCAACTGGTGATGGGACGCCGCTCGATCGCCGGCTCGGCCATCGGCGGCATCGCCGAGACCCAGGAAATGCTGGATTTCTGCGCGGCCCACGGGATCGCCTGCGACATCGAGATGATCGAGATCCAGCAGATCAACCAGGCCTACGAGCGGATGCTGGCCAGCGACGTGAAGTATCGCTTCGTGATCGACATGGCCTCCCTGCAGAAGTCCTTCTGAGACGGGCCGTCGGCGCCGGCGGGCTCAGCAGCCCTCGGCGTCGACCAGGAAGGTCTCGAAACGCACGCTTTTCGCCCCCAGCCGCCAGACGCCCGCGCTCAGCGGGCCTTGCGCGTCCTCCCGGGCCTGCCAGGCGCGTTCGCAGTCCTCGCGTGAACGCCAGCAGGTGTAGTTCAGCACGTGCTGGCCGTCCTCGCTGGGGTGCAGGCTGGCGGACAGGTAGCCCGGGCAGTTCCTGAAGCAGCGTTCCAGGCGTTGCAGGTGCGCGTTCTGTTCCAGCGCCAGCGACAACTGGCTGGCGGGTTCCACCTCGATATCGATGAGTTGCGCGTAGCACGGCGACCGCTCGCTAGCGGCCGGGCACTGATCGTCGGTGCAGCAGTAGGAGGAGGGGATGAGCATGGCGGGTTACTCCGGGTGACTTGTGTCGAGGGCCGGCCCAGGGTAAAACCTCAAGCAAACTTGAGGTCAAGCCAATCATGAAGAATTCCTGCGCATCTCGTGAACTGAGCGTCGGCGAACTGGCCAGGCGTGCCGGCGTGGCGGTCTCCGCCCTGCATTTCTACGAAACCAAGGGGCTGATCAGCAGCCAGCGCAACGCCGGCAACCAGCGGCGCTTCAGTCGCGAGACGCTACGCCGGGTGGTGGTGATCAAGGTCGCCCAGCGGGTCGGCATTCCCCTCGCGGAGATCGCTCGCGCCCTGCAGACCCTGCCGGCCGGGCGCAGCCCTAGCGCGGCGGACTGGGCGCGCCTGTCGGCGCAGTGGAAGGAGGATCTCACCGAGCGCATCGACAAGCTGCTGCTGTTGCGCGACCAACTGGACGGCTGCATCGGTTGCGGCTGCCTGTCGCTCCAGGCCTGCCCGTTGCGCAACCCCGGCGACCAGCTTTCCGCCGAGGGGCCGGGAGCGCACTGGCTGGACGCCGAGGGCCGCGAGCACGACGGCTAGGCAGCGGTCAGCCGTGGTGCTGGCGGTCGGCGACGGCCGGGCTGTCCTGCAGGTTGTCCGGCGGGATCGCCAGGGCGCGTAGCGATCCGGCCATGATGTCGCTGAAGGTGGGCGCCGAGACCAGGCCGCCGAAGTAGCCGATCCTGGTCGGCGAATCGATCATCACCGCCAGCACCAGTTGCGGGTCGGACGCCGGCGCCATGCCGACGAACAGCGAACGGTAGGACTTGTCCGCGTAGCCCCGGCCCGAGGCCTTGCGCGCGGTGCCGCTCTTGCCCGCCACGTGGTAGCCCGGCACGCGGGCGCGGACCACGCCCTTCGGGTCTTCCACCACGGTTTGCAGCATCGCCCGGATGCGCCGTGCGATCTGCGGGTCCATCGCCTGGCGCACCTGGTTCTGCGGGTTGTCGCGGAGCAGGCTGAGCGGCACCAGCTTGCCGTCGTTGGCGAACACCGAGTAGGCCTGGGCCAGCTCGGCGGTGTTCACCGCCAGGCTGTAGCCGAACGACATGCTGGCGGTGGCGATGTTCGACCATTTCTTGTGGAACGGCAGGTAGCCCGGGTTCTCGCCGGGGAAGCCCAGCGACAGCGGCGCGCCGAAACCGACCCGGCCGAGCTGTTCGAGGATCGGCTTGGGTCCGATCTGCAGGGCGACCTTGCTCATGCCGATGTTCGAGGAGTTGATCAGCACTCCGGTCATGGTCAGTACGTCGCGCCGGGCGACGTCGTGGATGGTGTGCCCGTCGATGGTCATCCAGCCCGGTGCCACGCTGACTTGACTGTTCTCGTCGAACTTGCCGGAGGCCAGCGCCGCCGACATGCTGAACGGCTTGATCACCGAGCCCGGCTCGAAGGTATCGGTGAGGGTGCGGTTGCGCATGAAGGCCGGGGCGAAGCTGGCGCGGTTGTTCGGGTTGTAGGAGGGGAAGTTGGCCATCGCCAGGATCTGCCCGCTCTTCGGGTTCACCAGGACCGCCGAGCCGGAGTGCGCGCCGAACTTGAGCACGGCCTTTTCCAGCGCCTTGTAGGCGATGAACTGTAGTCGCAGGTCGATGCTGAGGGCCACGTCCTGGCTGGCCTTGGGCGTCTTCAGCACCTTGATGCTGTTGACCAGCGAGCCGCGCGGGTTGATCGCCACCTCGCGTACCCCGTCCTTGCCGCTCAGCCAGTCGTTGAAGCCCAGTTCGGTGCCTTCCTGGCCGCGGCCGTCGATGTTGACCAGGCCGATCAACTGCGCGGTCAGCTCGGAACTGGGGTAGAAACGCTTGTATTCCTTGATCTGGTGTACCCCCGTTATGCCCAGGGCCATCACCTCGCTGGCCTCGATCGGCGACAGGCCGCGCTCGAGGTAGAGAAAGCGCTTGTTCGGGTTGGCCTGGAGCTGGGCCAGCAGCGCCGCCGCGGGGCGGTGCAGGGCGCCGGCCAGGCGCGGCACCTCGTCGAGGTGGGCGGCCATTTCCCTGGGGTTGCACCAGATCGACGCGACTTCGGTGGATACCGCCAGCGGCTCGCCGTTGCGGTCGGTGATCATGCCGCGGGTGACCGGGATCGGCAGGTCGCGGATCGAGCGAAGGTCGCCCTGGTCGGCGAGGAATTCGTGGTCGTGGACCTGGAGATAGACCAACCGTCCGGAGACGGCCAGGGAGGCGAGGACGAACAGGGTGACGACAAGGATGAAGCGGTAGTTTCGGCGTTGACTGCTCATGCAAGGGCACACTGGGGAAGAGGGAGAGCGGAAGCCCGTCCGGGGCAGTGCTGAAACATCCTGTTGCAGTTGGCAACTGTACCGTCACCCGCCACCCGCCGGTCAAGCCCTTTGCCGCCGTCTAGAGCACCAGGCGCATCGCGCAGCGGCTGTCGGCGGCGAAGCCGATTTCCTGCTCGTGGCCGAGGATCGCGCGCAAGCGCTCGCCGGCTTCCTGCCAGGTCAGCCGCTGGAAGCCCAGGCGTGCGTAGAACGGCGCGTTCCAGGGCACGTCGCAGAAGGTCGTCAGGGTCAGCGCCCGGCAGTGGCTGGCGTGGGCGTAGGTCACCGCGCGCTCCAGCAGGCGGCGGCCCAGGCCCTGTTGCTGGTGGGCCTGGGCGATGGACAACTCGGCGATGTGCAACTCGTCGGCGCAGCGTTCGGCGGCGAGGAAACCGACCGGCTGGCCATCGGCGTCTTCCGCCAGCCAGTGGCTGCCGCGCTCGATCAGGCGGCGATGGAAGTCCACCCCGGCGACCCCGGCGTCGGCGATCCAGGCCAGCTCGGGCAGCAGGCGGAAGCTTTCCCCGGCTGAGCGCTCGATGGCCGGGAGCAGCGCGGCGTCCTCGTCGCGGCTGGTTCTGATGCGGTAGTCCATTGGCTTTTCACTCCATGAGCAGGCCGTCGAGCAGCACGTCCAGGGCCTGGCAGGCCCTGGCCAGGCTCTCCGGCGGGTGTTCGGCGTTGGCGATACGCAGGGCGGCGTCCACCAGCGCGCCGTTGAGCAGCCAGGCCAGGGCCTCGGCGTCGGTGCGGCGGACCCGCCCGCTGTCCATCAGTTCGCGCAGTTGCCCGGTCATCGAGCTTAGGCAGCGCAGTTGGCTGGCCTCGCTGCTGGGGCTGCCGAGGATGGCCGGGGCATCGCGCAGGACGATGCGCTGGATTTCCGCTTCCAGGGCCATTTCCAGGTAGGCCCGGTTGTAGGCACGGAAGCCGCTCCAGAGGTCCTCGCCGGCAGCCAGGATGGCGCCGAGGCGAAGATTCATCTCGTCGTCGATCTGCTGCACCACCGCGGCCAGCAGGCCTTTCTTGTCGCCGAAGTGGTGATACAGCGCGCCGCGGGTGAGGCCGGCGCTGGCGGTCAGTTCGTCCATCGAGGCGCCGGCGTAGCCGTTGTCGGCGAACGCTCGGCGCGCGGCGTCGATCAGCTTGGCGCGGGTTTCCTCGATCATCTCGGCGCGAGGCTTGCGGGCCATGCGAGGTCTCCGGGTGGCAAAGGGGCTTCAGGATAATTGACATACGCTGCGTATGTCTCCATGATTTTTGACATACGCAGCGTATGTTAATTTCGTCTTCTCCCATCGTCGCCGGTTCCGCTGGAGCCGGCCAGCCGAGGCTTTCCATGAGCAACCCCTATCTCGAACTGTTCGCCGCGCCCGGCGCCAAGGGCTTTTCAGCCGCCGGCCTGCTGGCGCGGATGCCCCTGTCGATGACCGGCCTGGGCATCGTCACCATGCTTTCCCAGGTGCATGCCGACTACTGGCTGGCCGGTACCGTGGCGGCCACCTTCGTGTTCTGCAATGCCTTGCTCGCGCCGCAGGTATCGCGCCTGGTGGACCGCTTCGGCCAGGGCCGGGTGCTGCTCCCGGCCGCGCTGGCCAGCGCCCTGGCGATGAGCGCGCTGTTGCTGTGTACGCACTATCGAGCGCCGAATGCCTGGCTCTACCTGTTCGCCTTGCTCGCCGGGGCGATGCCGAGCATGCCGGCCATGGTACGGGCGCGCTGGACCGAGCTGTACCGGGGCTCGCCGAAGCTGCACACGGCGTTTTCCTTCGAATCGGTGATGGACGAGGTGTGCTACATCATCGGGCCGGTGCTGGCGGTGAGCCTCAGCGTCGGCTGGTTCGCCGAGGCGGGGCCGCTGCTGGCGACGCTGTTCCTGGTCGCCGGGGTGAGCCTGTTCAGCCTGCAACGCGGCACCGAACCGCCGCTGCATGCCCATCCGCGGCGCCGCGCCGGCAGCGCGCTGGCCTATCCGGCGGTACGCGTGCTGGCGCTGGTGCTGGCCGCCATCGGGGTGATCTTCGGCGCGGTGGAAGTGGTCAGCGTGGCCTTCGCCGAGGCGCACGGCAACAAGGCTGCGGCAAGCCTGGTGTTGTCGGTCTATGCCGTCGGCTCATGTCTCGCGGGATTGCTGTTCGGGCTGCTGCGCTGGCGCCTGGCGCTTTCCCGGCAACTGCTCTGCATGGTTACGCTGATGGCCCTGAGCCTGATGCCGCTGCTAGGGGTGGAGAGCATCCTTGCGCTTGCCCTGACCGTGCTGGTGGCCGGCTTCAGCGTGGCGCCGACGATGATCCTGGCCATGGGCCTGGTCGAGCGCGCGGTGGACCCGGCGCGCCTCACCGAAGGCCTGACCTGGGCCATCACCGGGCTGGGCATCGGCATGGCCTTGGGCTCGGCGCTGGCCGGTTGGGTGGTGGAGGGCTACGGCGCCGCCAGCGGTTTCCTCGTCGCGGTCGGCGCCGGCTGGCTGGCCTGGCTGCTGGCCCTGGCCTGCTTCCGGGTGCTGGCTCAGGACGAGGCCGGAGACTGCGCGGTGTCCGGCTGAGCCGGGAAGGCGTATTCGCGTTCGACCCGGGCGATCCGCGCGCTGAAACCGGCGTACCAGTCGCGCCGGCCGCGCGCCTGGGCGTCGCGGTGCTCCGCGTGGCGGCTCCAGGCACGGATCGCCGCCTCGTTGTCCCAGTAGGAGACGGTGATGCCGAAACCGTCGGCGCCGCGGACCGACTCCACGCCGAGATAGCCCGGCTGGCGGCTGGCCAGTTCCAGCATGCGCTCGGCCGCTTCGGCGTAGCCGTCGTCGACGGCGCTGCGATGGGAGCTGAAGATCACTGCGTAATAAGGTGTCGGGCCGCGCCGGGGGTGGTCGCGGCGCTGCGTCCGGCACGCCTCGACGAATGCCTTCGGCAGTGGCGGCAGGACGCCGGCCAGGGCTGCCCGCTCGGGTTGGAACAGGGTGGCGACGAAGAACGGATGCTGTTCCAGCTCCACCGCGCGGATCGCTCCGTCGGCGCTCCAGGCGCTGGCCCGCAGTGCGCCGCCGGTAAGTTCCGCGGCGAAGCGCGGGGCGATTGCGTAGCGGCAATGGTAGTCCGCCTCGATCCAGTCGGCGGCATACGCCAGGGCCAGGCGCGAGCCGCGCAGCAGGCGGACTTCCTCGCGGGCTTCGAGCAGAGCGCAGGGCAGGGCGGCGATCACCGCCTGGTCGCTGTGCGGATGCTCCTCACCATGGGTCGCCGCCTGCCAGCCGAGGGCGTTGCGGGCGAACTCGAGGATCGTGTGCTGGAAGCCGGCGCAGGTACCGAGGAACGGCCGGCGCCGGCCCCGGGCATGGGCGATCAGGCGCAGCACCGCGTCGGCGTCGCGATAGGGGCTGCCCGGCACGCACCAGAACCCGTCATAGCGCTCCAGCGCCGGCTCGGCGGGCAGGCGGTCGCTGGCCAGCCAGTCGAATGCGATCTCCAGGCCGAGTGCCTCGCCGGCCAGGCGCAGGGCCAGGGGAATCGCCCGGTGGGCGGTGATGTGCGGGTCGTGGTCGCCGACCAGGGCAATGCGCAGCGGCGCCGCGGGAGGGGTGGACATCCGTTTTCGCTCCAGTTTCGCCACGCCGGTTGGCGGGCCCTGGCGCTCACTCTATAGTTGCGTTTCCGCACTCGATATCGGCGCCAATGCAAAAGATGAATGCACCGCTGCAATATCGCCTGGACCATGCCGATCTTGCCCTGGTCCTCGCCCTGGTTCGCGGCGGCAGCCTGGCGCGGGCCGCAGAGTTGCTCAGGGTCGATGTGTCGACGGTCTTCCGGGCCATCCGCCGGCTGGAGAAGAACCTCGGCAAGGCATTGTTCGACAAAAGCCGCAGCGGCTACCTGGCGAACCAGACCGCCCGCCGTCTGGCGCAGCAGGCGGAACTGGCGGAGCAGGCGCTGGAGGCGGCGCGCATCGGCCTCGAACTGGAGCGCGAGGTGCTCAGCGGTACCGTGCGCATGACCTGCTCCGACGCCGTCCTGCATGGCCTGCTGCTGCCGGCGCTGGCGCGCTTCATGCCTGGCTATCCGGCCCTGCAACTGGAGCTGGCGACCTCCAACGACTTTGCCAACCTCAGCCGGCGCGACGCCGACATCGCCCTGCGCATGACCCGCACGCCGCCGGAACACCTGGTCGGGCGCAACCTCGGCGAGGTGCGCTACGTGCTCTGCGCCAGCGAACGCTACCTGGAGGGCCGCGACGCGACGGAGCCCGCCATGCTGCACTGGATCGCCCCGGACGATTTTCTTCCCGACCACCCGAGCGTGGTCTGGCGTCGTCGACACTATCCTGGGGTGCTGCCGGCCTACCGCTGCAACGGCGTGCTGGCGGTCGCCGAGATGGCCCGCGCCGGCCTCGGCCTGGCGGCGATCCCTGCCTACCTGCTACGCGACGGCGACGGCCTGCGGGTACTGGACGCCGACCTCGAGGGCTGCGCCAGCGCCCTGTGGCTGCTGACCCGTCCGGACTGCCGGGCGTTGCGCTCGGTGGTCGCATTGTTCGACGAGCTGGGGCGGCATGTGCGATTGGGAGATGAGTGAAGGGGTGCCCGTGCCTGGTATGGCAACCCTTTCCCGCGAGCGGGAGAGGGGCTGGAATGGCAGGCCTGGCGCTCAGCCGCGATCCGCCGCGGCCGATCCCGGCGGCGGAATGTCGCCCACCGCCGCCGCGCCGGTGTCCTTGCGCAGGCGCCTGACCTCGTCGACGCTGACGCTTGGCGCCTGGTTGCCCCAGCTGGTGCGGATGAAGTTGACCACGTCGGCGATCTCCTGGTCGTTCATCCGCCAGCCGAACGGCGGCATGGTGAAGCTCGACGGTGCCTGGTGGGTGGCCGGCAGGGTGCCGCCCTTGAGCACGATGTGCACCAGGGAGGTCGGGTCGCTGCCGGTCACTACCGGGTTGCCGGCCAGGGCCGGGAAGACCCGCGCATAGCCCTTGCCGTCGGTGCGGTGGCAGGCCCCGCAGTTGTCGACGTAGAGCGCCGCGCCGGTCTTGCTGTCGTCGCCGTGGAACAGTGCCTGGGCTACGCTCTCGTCGTAGACGTGCGGCTGGTCGGCGGGGTCCGCCGGCGGCAGCGACTTGAGGTAGCGGGCGATGGCGGTGAGGTCGGCGTCGGTCATGTACTGCATGCTGTGCACCACCACGTCGGACATGCCGCCGAACACCGCGCTGCGCTCGCTGCGGCCGGTACGCAGGAAGCTGACCAGGTCGGCTTCGCTCCAGCTGCCCAGTCCGGTCCGGTGGTCGCCGCGCAGGCTCTTGGCGATCCAGTTCTCCAGCGGCGCGCTGCCGGACAGGTAGGCCGCGCCATCGCTCGCCGCCAGGGCCTTCTCCTGCATGCCCAGCCCACGCGGGGTATGGCAGGCGCCACAGTGGCCAAGGCCTTCGACCAGGTAGGCGCCGCGCGCCAGCACCGGGTCCTGCCCGGCGGCGGCCTGGAAGTCCTTCACCTCGGGAGCGAAGGTCCAGCGCCAGAATGCCAGCGGCCAGCGCATCGACAGCGGCCAGGGGATGTCGCTGGCCTTGTTGGGCTGCTCCACCGGCTCCACGCCATGCATGAAGTAGGCGTAGAGGGCGCGCATGTCCGCTTCGCTGACTCGCGCGTAGGACGGGTAGGGCATCGCCGGGTAGAGCGTGTCGCCGGACCTGGCCACGCCGTGGCGCACGGCACGGTCGAAGTCCTCGAAGCTGTAGTCGCCGATGCCGGTCTTGCGGTCCGGGGTGATGTTGGTCGAGTACACCGCGCCGATCGGCGTTTCCATCGGCAGGCCCCCGGCGAACGGCTTGCCGTCCCTGGCGGTGTGGCAGGCCACGCAATCGCCGGCGCGGGCCAGGTATTCACCCTGCCTGACCAGGGCCGGGTCCGGCGCTGCGGCGGCCTGGGCGATGCCGCAGGCGAGGGCGGAGAGGGCGAGGAAGGCTGTCGGTTTCATCGTTGCGCTCCTCATGCCTGCACCAGCGGACCGGGGTTCTTCAGGTATTGCTCGCGGATCGCCTTGGCCGACCAGTAGGCCAGCGCCGCCACCAGCCCAGTGGGGTTGTAGCCGGTGCCCTGGGGGAAGGCCGAGGCGCCCATGACGAAGACGTTGTGCACGTCCCAGCTCTGCAGGTAGCGGTTGAGCACACTGGTCTTCGGATCGCTGCCCATGATCGCCCCGCCGAGCAGGTGGGTGGTCTGGTAGACCCGTGTATTGAAGTGGTCGCCGAAGTTCTTGACGCTCACCGAGATGGCCTTCGGGTTCATCGCTTCGGCGATCTTGCGCATGTGCTCGGTGACGTAGCGGCTCATGCGGATCTCGTTGTCCTTCCAGTCGAAGGTCATGCGCAGCAGTGGCTGGCCGTAGGCGTCCTTGTAGGTCGGGTCGAGGTCGAGGTAGTTGTCGCGGTAGGTCATGTTGCTGCCGTGGGCGTCCATCGACACGGTGTGCGTGTAGGCGTCCTTGACCGCCTGTTTCCAGCCGCTGCCCCAGCTCGGCGTGCCGGGCGGCACGGCGAGGCCGCCGATCGGCTTGGAGCCGGCCTGGTTGACCCACATCGGCGAGCCGCCGACGAAGCCCAGCGGTCCGTGGTCGAAGTTGTCGGCGTTGAAGTCGTCCACCGCCACGCCGCCACCGCCGGTGCCGACGAAGGGGTTGGTATGCACGTCCTTGTCGAAGAACGCCTTGATGGTGGCCATGTTCTGGTAGGCGAAGTTCTTTCCCACCACGCCCTCGCCGGTGCGCGGGTCGTAGGGCTTGCCGATGCCGGAGAGCAGCAGCAGGCGCACGTTGTGGAACTGGAAGGCGCTGATGATCACCAGCTTCGCCGGCTGCACGATCTCGCGCCCCTGGGCGTCGACGTAGGTCACGCCGGTGGCCTGCCTGCCGTCGCTGTCGAGGTTGACCTTGAGCACGTTGCAGTTGGCGCGCAGTTCGAACAGCGGGGTCTGGCGCAGCGCCGGCAGGATGTTCAGGTTCGGCGAGGCCTTGGAATACATGTAGCAGGCGTAGCCGCTGCAGAAGCCGCAGAAGTTGCACGGCCCCATCTGCACCCCGTAGGGGTTGGTCCAGGGCCCCGAAGCGTTGGCCGCCGGCAGGTCGTAGGGGTGCAGGCCGAGTTCCTCGGCGGCCTTGCGGAACAGTTGCGCGGAGTACACCTGGCGCAGCGCCGGCAGCGGGAAGTCGTCCGAGCGGTCGGCGGCGAACGGATTGCCCTTGCCGACCACCTGGCCCTTGACCGTATGCGCGGTGCCGGAGGTGCCGAAGACCTTCTCGGCGAAATCGAAGTGCGGCTCCAGCTCTTCGTAGCTGACCCCGTAGTCCTGGATGGTCATGCCTTCGGGGATGAATTTCTTGCCGTAGCGTTCCTCGTAATGGCTGCGCAGGCGCAGTTCCTCGGGCATGATCCGGAAATGCACGCCGGACCAGTGCAGGCCGGCGCCACCGACGCCGTCGCCGGGAAGGAAGGCGGAGAGCTGACGGTAGGGCAGCGCGGTGTCGTTGATCCCGTGGCGGATGCTCACGGTGCTCTTGGAGAGATTCTGGAACAGCTTGCCGCGTGTGTTGTAGGTCAGCTCGTCGAGGGTGTTCGGGTAGGCGCCGTCGGGATAGGTATCGCGGTTCTCGCCGCGCTCCAGCGCCACCACGTTGAGCCCGGCCTCGGTCAGCTCCTTGGCCAGGATCGCTCCGGTCCAGCCGAAGCCGACCACCACCGCGTCCACCGGTTTGAGTGTCGTCGCCATGTTCAACCCCTCTCGCCGGAAATCGCCACCGGCGGGAAGGGATACTTCTCGCCGCGGTCGGCCCAGTCCATGAAGTCGGCGCGGGCGCCGGGGAAACCGACCAGCTTCCAGCCCACCAGGCCGCGATTGCCGCCGTGCTGCGGATCGGAGAAGAAGCCTTCGTGGGTGTTTTGCAGCAACTGGCCGAAGAGCAGCTTGGCCGGCAGGTCCTGCAGGTCGATCTGGCCGGCTTCCAGGCGTTGCAGGATGTCGTCCTGCGCCGACGGCTCCAGCTCGGCGAACGGCTTGCCCTGGTTGGCCTTGCTCCAGCGTCCCAGGGCGGCGATGCCGACCCGGTAGATGTCGCGTGGCACCAGCTTCAACTGATGGCCGAACTCCGGCGCGGCGTCGGTGACGAACGGCCCCTGCATGTACCAGAGTGCGCCGTGCCCGTAGGGGGTTTCCATCTGTCGGTCGATGAACTCCGGCACCCCGGCCTCGATGGCGCCGGGGCCGTTGTCGTCGCTGGGGATCAGTCGCGCCACCGCGGCGTTGACGAAAGCCCATTCGGTGTTGGTGAAGAAGCGAGGCTGGTAGCGTTCGCGGGGTTTGTCCTGCTCGGCGGCGGGCGTCTGCATGGCATGGCCGACGCCATAGCCGGCCAGGGTCACCGCCGGGATCACGGTCAGGGTCTTGCGCAGGAAGTCGCGGCGGCCGTTGACGGCCTTGTCATCGGGCATGGTGGGGTCCTCTTTGGATCATCACGGTTTCGTCTTTCTGATAATGATTAGCAGGCTAATTATAAGTTCATGTGTCACGTTGAAAAAACGTTTCAGCAAGGATTCAGGCAGGCCAATACCGGCAAGTGAAGCAGAACGGCGCGCCGGGCGTCGGCCCGGCGCGGCCTTCAGGCGCCTCGCCGTCGCGCCCAGGCCGAAGGATTGACCAGGTTCAGCGGCCGCTCGCCGGCGAGGGCGGCCAGCAGGTTGTCTACCGCGCAGCGGGCCATGGCTTCGCGGGTTTCCTCGGTGGCCGAGCCGATGTGCGGAGTGGCCACCACGTTCGGCAGGCGCAGCAGCGGCGAGTCGGGAGACAGCGGCTCGCGCTCGAACACGTCGAGGCCGGCGGCGCGGATCCGCCGCTGGGCCAGGGCCTCGATCAGGGCCGCCTCGTCGACCACCCGGCCACGGGAGATGTTGATGAAGATCGCCTGCGGGCGCATCCGGGCGAACTGCTCGGCACCGATCAGGCCTTCGGTGGCGGCGGTCAGCGGCAGGGTCAGGCAGACGAAGTCGGATTCCTCGAGCAGCGCGTCGAGGGGGCGGTAGCTCGCTGCGTAGCGTTCTTCGACGTGGGGCTTCGGGCTATGGCTGTGGTACAGCACGCGCATGCCGAAGCCGTGGTGCCCGCGCCGGGCCAGGGCCTCGCCGATGCGGCCCATGCCGACGATACCGAGGGTCTTGCCATGCACGTCGGTACCGAACTGGGCGGCGCCGACGCTCTTCTTCCATTCCCCGGCGCGCACCCAGCCGGCCAGTTCCACTACCCGCCGGGCTGTCGCCAGGATCAGCGCGAAGCCGGTGTCGGCGGTGGTCTCGGTGAGCACGTCGGGGGTATTGCTGAGGAGGATGCCGCGGCGGTCGAGGTAGTCGATGTCATAGTTGTCGACGCCCACCGAGACGCTGGCGATGGCTTCCAGTCGCGGTGCCAGGTCGAGCAGTCCGGCGTCCAGGCGCAGGCTGGCGCCGAGCAGGCCGTGGGCCTCGGGCAGGGCGTCGCGCAGGCGGGCCAGGCCGTCGCGGCCGGGCTCCTCGACCAGGAGCACCTCGACCCGTTCGCGCAGGCGTTCCGTCAGGGGCGCGGAGAGACGTTTGTAGAGAACCACTTTCTTCATCGGATGCTCCGGAGTCGGTCAGGGGTGGGCCGGCGCCGCCCGCCGCGAGGCGTGCGCGCGAGCGGCATCGGGCTCGCGCTTGTCGGCGTGCGGGTTGAGGAACACGGTGAGCAGCACCGACAGCAGCAGCGCTCCGCTCATGAACAGATAGGAAGCCCCGGGCCCGCCGGTGATGCCGTTCAGGTAGCCGACCAGCCAGGAGCCGGAGAACGAGCCCAGCGCGCCCATGCTGTTGATCAGCGCCATGGCGCCGCCGGCGACGTTGGCCGGGAGGACTTCCGGGACGATGGCGAAGAACGGTCCGTAGGGCGCGTACATGCAGGCCCCGGCCAGCACCAGCAGGGCGTAGGACAGCCAGAAGTGCTCGCTGCCGAGGGCGTAGGAACCGTAGAAGGCGATGGACGCGATGAGCAGCGGCGGCCAGACGAAACGCTTGCGTTTCTGCAACCGGTCCGAGGCCCAGGACACCCCGAGCATGGCGATCACCGCCGCCAGGTAGGGCAGCGCCGACAGCCAGCCGGCTTCTATGATGTCGATGTTGGCGCCGTGCTTGAGGATCGACGGCAGCCAGAGGACGAAGCCATAGACGCCGATGCTCCAACAGAAGTACTGCAGCGAGAGGACGATGACCTTTGGCGAACGGAACGCCTCGCGGTAGTTCTTCACTGGCTTGATGCCCTGCTGCTCGGCGGCCAGGGCGTCTTCCAGGTCGCGTTTTTCCGAGCCGCTCAGCCAGGCGGCCTGGCGCGGGCGGTCATCCACCAGGCGCCACCAGATGAAGGCCCAGATCACCGCCGGCAGGCCTTCGATGATGAACATCCAGCGCCAGCTGAAATGCTCCACCAGGTAGCCGGAGACCACCGACATCCAGAGGATGGTCACCGGGTTGCCGAGGATCAGGAAGGTGTTCGCCCGCGAGCGCTCGGCGCGGGTGAACCAGTGGCAGAGGTAGACCAGCATCGCTGGCATCACCGCCGCCTCGACCACGCCGAGGAGGAAGCGGATGCCGATCAGCAGATAGACGTTGGCGACCATCCCGGTCAGGGTGGCCAGTCCGCCCCAGAGGATCAGGCTGACGAAGATCAGCTTCTTGACGCTGCGCTTTTCCGCGTAGATCGCCCCCGGCACCTGGAAGAAGAAGTAACCGAGGAAGAACAGCGCGCCCAGCAGCGAGGACAGCCCGGGAGTGATCCGCAGGTCGTCGGCCATCCCGGAGGCGGCGGCGAAGCCGTAGTTGGCGCGGTCCAGGTAGGCCAGGCTGTAGGTGACGAAAACGATCGGCATGATGTACCACCAGCGGCTGCTGGCGAGGCGAGGCATGGTCATGGTCGGGTATCTCCTGAGCTTGTCTTGTTCTTGTCGCAACAGGTGCCGCGTGGGCGGCGGGTTCAGGCGCTCCTGCGGCGCTCGCGGTCGAGCAGTTGGCTGCGTTTCGGCAGCCCCTCCATGTCGCCGCGGACCTGTACCGCGCGGCTGCCGATCCAGTTGCCGCGCGCCACCGCGTCGGGCAGCGGCAGGCCTTCCAGCAGCGCGCTGACCACCCCGACCGCGAAGCCGTCGCCGGCGCCCACGGTGTCCACCACGGTCGCCACCGGCACGCCGGGGACCAGCCCTTCGCCGTGGGCATCGCGATAGTAGGCGCCGCTCGGGCCGAGCTTGATCGCCACCGCGTCGACGCCCATGTCCAGGTAGAACGCGGCGATATCCGCGGGTTCCTGCCAGCCGCTGAGCAGGCGGCCTTCCTCCAGGCCCGGCAGGACCCAGTGGGCATGCGCGGCGAGGGCGTTGATCTCGGCGATCATGCGGCGCTCGCTGGGCCACAGCGAGGGCCGCAGGTTGGGATCGAAGGACAGGCTGGCGCCCCTGCCGCGCATGCGCCGCATCAGTTCGTGGGACAGCTCGCAGGCACTCGCCGAGAGTGCCGGCGGAATGCCGGTGGCGTGCAGGTGGCGGGCGCCGAGCATTTCTTCGCGGATATGGGCGAGGCCCAGCCGGCTGGCCGCCGAGCCGCGGCGGAAGTACTCGACCCGCGGGTCGGCACCATCGACCTCGCGGGACTTCATCTGGAACCCGGTGGGCGCTTGCGCGTCGACCTCGACGAAGCGGCAGTCGAGGCCCTCGCGGGTCAGGCTGTCGAGTACGAAGCGGCCGAGCGAGTCGTCGCCGACCCGGCTCAGCCAGGCCACCGTGAAGCCGAGGCGGGCGAGGCCGATGGCGACGTTGCTGTCGGCGCCGGCGATGCGCTTGCCGAACTGCTCGACCCGGTCCAGTTCGCCGGGCTGTTCGGCGACGAACATGGCCATGGTCTCGCCGAAGCAGAGGATCTCGAAGTCAGCCATGCTGGCGTTCCTCCTGGGGCTGGCCGAGGCGGGCGAGGGCGGCGATGTGCCGGCGGCTGAGACTGAGCAGGTCGTCGCCCTGCAGCGGGTATTCGATGGCCCGCGCCACGCCTTCCGGGAAATGCTGCAGCAGGCGCTGCCAGTACTGCAGGTCGGCGGCCGACGGCGGCACCGCGACCAGCTTGCCGTCGCGGTTGCGGATCACCGCCTTGCAGTGCACGTAGCCGACATAGCGGCCAAGGCGCAGGGCGGCTTCGTCGGCCGCCTGCTCCTGCCAGCGCCAGTTGCCGATGTCGAAGGTCATCGCCAGGTCCAGCTGCTGGCGTTCGGCGAGGCGGAAGAAGCGTTCCAGCACCTCGATCCGGCCGCCCTGGGGCGTCTGGTCGTTCTCCACCAGCAGTTGCAAGCCGTGGCGCGCCAGGCGCCGGCCGAGGGCGGCGAGATCGGGCTGTTCCGGCAGAAGGCCGAGCGAGACCTTGAGCCATCCGGCTCCGCAAGCTTCGGCGCGGCGCAGGGTCGGTTCCAGCTCGGGGTTCAACTGGCCGTCTTCGCGCCACAGCTCGAGGGGTGAGGAGAACACGCACTCCAGCCCCTGCAACTGGATGGCGGCGGTCAGCGCCTCGGTATCCGGCGGGCCGGCGAAGAGTTCCTCGCGCAGTTCCACGCGCTGCGCGCCGGCCATCGCCAGCAAGGGCAGGAAGCTGGCCTGGCCGCGACTGCGAACGAGGTCCGCGCCATAGCTGGAAAGACTGATGGAGACGGGGTGAAGGGACATTGGCGATCCTCTGAAACCGGTTTCATTTCAAGCCGTGCGAAAGCCGCCGGCAACGCGCCGGCGGCGGGCCGCTAGCCGCGTGGATGGGTCGAGCCGCGAACGATCAGTTGCGCCGGGAAGGTCACCCGGCGCGCCGGCTCGCGGTCGCCTTCGAGTCGCGCCAGGAGGCGCTCGAAGGCGGTGCGGCCGATTTCGTCGGTGGGTTGGGCGAGGGCGGTGATGCCGCTGCCCACCAGTGGGTACCAGTCGAGTTCGTCCAGGGCCAGCAGGCCGACCTCATCGAACAGCCGGCAGCCGAGGTCGCGCAGTTGGCGGGTGGCGCAGAGGGTGGCGACGCCGTTGCAGGTGAACAGCGCCTTCGGCCCGGGGCCGCTGGCCGAAAGGAAGGCGCGCAGGCCGTCGCGGAAGAAGTCGTCGGTTTGCAGGACCTGGCCCTTGAGCGCCGGTCGCCGGCCGATGGAGGCATTGAAGGCCTGGACCCGCTCGATCCGCGAGCTGGTGCCGTCGAGCGGTTCGGTGACCAGCAGGATGTCGCGGAAGCCGCGGTGCTGCAGGTGGTCGAGGGCCTGTTCGACGGCGTCGGCGTTGTCCAGGCCGACCAGGTCGGTATCCAGCTCGGCCAACTGGCGGTCCACCAGCACCATCGGCAGTTCGCGGTGCAGGGCGCGCAATTCGCCGGGATGGTGGCCGAGGGTGTTCACGATCAGTCCTTCGACGTTGTAGGACTGCAGGGCGGCCAGGTGATGACGCTCCTGCTCGTCGTCGCGGTCGGTATTGCACACCACCAGGCTGTAGCCGTGTTCGCGGCAGGCGGTTTCCACGCCATGCATGACGGCCACGGAGTAGGGGTTGAGGATGTCCGCCACCAGCATTCCGATCAGCCGTGTGCGCCCGCGCTTGAGGCCTCGGGCCATCTGGTTGGGGCGGTAGTCGAGCTGGTCGATGGCGCGCTCGATGCGCCGGGCGGTGGCATCGGCGAGCAACTGGCGGTCGCCGCCGATATAGCGCGACACGCTAGCCTTGGAGACGCCGGCGGCCTCGGCCACCTGGTTGATGGTGACGCGGCCACGGCTGGGCAGTACTGAACCATTCACGGACCTGGTACCTCTTGGTGCTGTTCTTATTGGTGTGTCCGGCTGGTCTTCGCCAGCGGATGCCAGGAGTTGAAACCGGTTTCAGAAAATACCAGAAGGCCGATGCCCGTCAACGGGAAAAAAACGCCTACCGGGGCCGAGCCAGGCATGAGGCCAGGACGTTGTTCATGAAAACCGAATAATCGTTTCGAATGATGGTTTGCAATTATTAATGTCGAATGGAATGAATGTGCCATATCTCCATAAATAAAAAGGAAGTTTGTCCAATACTTGAGAAACTACTTTAAGAAGGTTTTGTCGGTAGAAAGCGATCAATCAGGCGAGCTTCGCTGACATGAAAAGCACCCGGCCGACCGTCTGAAGCAGTTCTCATTTATCGGAAAACGAAGGTGGCGCGCTGAAACTTATGCGCGCCTGGCGGTCTTTATCGACGACCTGACCGCCCGGTCGCGTCATCACGCTCACCGATCGTTGCGGGTCCTGTCGAATGCCGCCGTTCCGTCGCAGCAGGATTTTTCGACAAGACCCGTCCGGACCCACTTCCCGGCTAAGGAATGACAGGATGAGCGCCGCCCTGGAGCGATTGAATCATCTGAACCTGAATCACTTGTATGCCTTCGTCGCCGTCGCCGAACACAACAGCTTCACCGCCGCGGCGGAGGCCCTGGGCTTGTCGAAATCGCTACTCAGCGAGCAGTTGCGACGCCTGGAGGCCGACCTCGGGATCCAGTTGCTGACCCGTACCACCCGTCGCATGACCCTTACCGATCGCGGCGAACTGCTGTTCGGCGTGGCCCAGCGCATGCTCGGCGAGCTGGACGGCGCGCTCTCCGATGTGCGCGACCTGCAGGGCGAGCCCAGTGGCCGGTTGCGCATCACCGCGCCGCAGGACTTCGTCAAATGGCACATCAGCAGCGTTTCCGCGGCGTTCATCCGGCAGTTTCCCAAGGTCCAGGTGGAAATGCTGGCCGATGACCAGTTCAGCGATCTGGTCGGCCAGCGCATCGATCTCGCGGTACGTATCGGCTGGCCGCGCGACTCCGGCCTGCATGCCAGCAAGCTGTGCGACTTCCAGCAGGTTGCCGTGGCGACGCCGGGATACCTCGCCGGCCTGCCGCCGGTGCTCCAGCCGCACGACCTGGCGCGTTGCGAATGGATCGGCCATACCCGCCTGAGCACGCCCTGGACCTGGACCTTCGAACGCCAGCGCGAGCGTGCCACGGTACAGACCCGAGGGCGCCTGCTGGCGAACAACACCCTGGCGGTGTACCGCCTGGTGCTCGACGGTGCCGGCGTCAGCGTGCTGCCAAGCTTCCTGGTAGCCCGCGAGATCGCCCGCGGACGGCTGGTCCGGCTGCTGCCCGGTTGGCGCCTGCCGCAGGGCGGCATCTATGCCCTGTACCCCTCGGCGCGCTACATGCCGGTGCGGGTCAGGGCGTTCATCGAGTCGCTGCGCGAGCATCTCGGTCGCGAGCCGTTCCGCCTGGCGCAGAGCGAATGAGGCCGGGCATCCGTGCTGGGGGGGCTGTAGGGCGAATAACGCCACAGGCGTTATCCGCCGCCGACGTCACGGATAGGCGGCGGATAACCGCGAGCGGTTATTCGCCCTAATCGGGCTTCGGCAGCATCTCGGTCGCAAGCCATTCCAACTGGCGTAGGGCGAATAACGCCACAGGCGTTATCCGCCGCCGACGTCATGGATAGGCGGCGGATAACCGCGAGCGGTTATTCGCCCTACGGCCCCAGGCTGCCCAGGTAGCCGGCGAGCGCCTGGATGTCGCTATCCTCCAGGCCGCCGGCGACCGCGCGCATGGTCGCGCTGTTGCCGCGCTTGCCGTCGCGGAAGCCGTGCAACTGGGTTGCCAGGTATTCCGCCCATTGCCCGGCCAGGCGCGGCGCCTTCAGCGCCGCCAGGCCCTGGGCGGCGGGCCCGTGGCAGGTGACGCAGGGCGGTACGCCGCGCTGCGCCAGGCCGTTCTCGAAGAGCTGGCGGCCGCGTTCGCGTTGCCTCGGGTCGGCCAGGGTCTGCTCGCCGGCACTCATGCGCTGGGCGGCGAACCAGGCGGAGACGTTGACCACGTCCGCCGCGCTCAGCTCCTCGCCGCGGCCGTTGGTGGCCGGGTTGCGCCGGCGCTGGGTCTTGAGGTCGTAGATCTGCTTGTACAGGTATTCCCGGTCGAGCCCGGCGAGCTTCGGGTAGCTGCGGTTCGGCCGCGGCCCGCCGTTGCCGTTGTCGTCGTGGCAGCGCGAGCACATTTTCTGCGCCATCGCCTTGCCGCGCGCCAGGTCGGCGGGCGCGTCCGGGCCCGGCACGGCGGCGGCCAGCGGCAGGGAAAGCAGGGCCGAGAGGCAGCCGGCCAGCCAGCGTTTGCGCTCAGTCATGCTGCCAGGGCCCCCGCAGCCAGCCGTGGATGTCGTAGTCGGCCATGCAGCGCTGGACCATCGCCTCGCAGTAGGCCAGGTGCCCGCGACGGCTGGCCCAGGCCAGCGAGTCGAGGCGGATCTGCTCGGCATTGCCGGAATAATGGCTCTCATAGACCGCGTGGCGCGCGCCGAACTCGCTGCCGGTGGCGTCCCAGATCAGCTTGAACAGCTTCAGGCGCTGCTCCGGCTCCAGCTCGGCACCGCGGTAGTAGCTGTCCACCAGCCGCCGCGCCTCGCCGTCGCGCAGGTCGGCGGCGCCCGAGACGGTGACCAGCGGGGCGCCGCCGAGGGCGCTTTCCAGCAGCTCGCGGACCCGCTTCCAGATCTGCGGCACCTGGATGCGCAGGGCATTGGCGTACTCCAGGCGCGGCACCGCCGACCCGGCGGCGTTGCGCTCCGGGTCGCGGGCCATGGCGGTGGTCAGCGCCTGCAGCAGGTGCTGCAGGGCGATCAGCTCGCCGAGGGCAGCCTGTATCCCGCGGAAGCCCTGGGTGCCATTGGCGCGCACGCCGAGGGAAAGCAGGCCGATCATCAGCTCCAGCTTCACCCCGAGGCGGATGCCGGACTGGAAGTTGTACAGGTTGGCGAAGCCCGACTCGGCATAGAAGCCGGTGGCGCGGCGCAGGTCGCGGTAGACCAGGACGTCCTCCCAGGGAATCAGCGCCTTGTCGAACAGCAGCACGCTGTCGTTCTCGTCGAAGCGGCTGGACAGCGGATAGTCGAAGGGACTGCTCGCGCGCTCCTCGTAGGATGGCCGGCACATCAGGCGCAGGCCGGGGTTGTCCATGCGGGCGAAGAACACCAGGGCGAAGTCCTCGGCCTTGCCGGCTTCCATCTGCGCCGAGGCGACCGGGGCGACGAAGGTGGCGTTGGTGATGGCGCTGCCGGTGGCGAGCATCTTCGCCCCGCTGACGACGATACCCTGGTCGGTCTCGCGTTCGACGTGGACGAACACGTCGCGCATCTCGTGGATCGCCTTGCTGCGGTCCAGCGGCGGATTGATGATCGCGTGGTTGAGGAACAGCCCGCGGTCGGCGAAGGCGCGGTGCCAGGCGCAGGCGTTCTGCCGGTAGTCGCCGTAGAAGCCGGCGCCGGCCTCCAGCCCGGACATGAACGCCGCCTTGTAGTCCGGGGTACGCCCCATGAAGCCGTAGGTCATGCGCGACCAGCAGCCGATCGCCTCGCGCGCGCCGAGCAGGTCCTCGGCGTTCTGCGCGGGGGTGAAGAAGCGGTGGCTGCGGCGGCCCTGGGCATCGACCCGGGTGAGGACGTCGCGCTGCTCGCCGTGGAGGCCGTCGTAGAGCCCGGCGATGCTGCGGCAGGCGTTGCGGAACGCCCTGTGCCGGGTGACGTCGGCGACCCGTTCGCCGTTGAGGTAGACCTGGCGACCGTCGCGCAGGCTGTCGAGATAGTCGGCGCCGGTCATCAGCGCGTTGGGGACGGAATGGCTCATGCTGGTTCCTTGTCGGGACGCCGGCCGTGGCGCGCACGGCCGGCGGGGCGGTCAGTCGCGCTGCAGGTGCGGGTTGCGCAGCGCCGGCTCGGCGTGGATATGCACCCGCCGCAGTTGGCGCGGCGCGCGGTGGGCGAAGGCCTCGCGACCGTGCAACAGGGTCAGGTTGTCGGCGATCACCAGGTCGTCGCTGCGCCAGCGGTGGGCGTAGTGCGCCTGTGGGTGGTACAGGCAGCGGCGCAGGCTGGCGAGCAGTTCGCCGCGCTGTTCCGGGGCGATGCCGTCGTAGTGGAACTCGGAGGGGTTGATGAAGCTGGCGTCGCCCTCGACCGGCGGTTCGCAGAAACGCAGGATGGGGAATTCGCGGCGCGGGTGGCGCTCGACTATCGGCGCCGCCGAGCGGCTGCTGTAGTGCGCCGCGCTGCGCTGGTACCGGCCGCTGGCGTGGCGCCAGAGTTCCAGCTCGCTACTGTCGGCCAGTTGCAGCGCCGCCGGGGTCGAGCTGAAGGTGGTGCGGCCGCCGTCGCTGTCGCCGGGCGCGTCGACACAGTGGAACACCTGGAATTCCGGGACCGTCTCCAGGTACATGCCGTCCCAGTGCAGCGGCACGTAGTTGTTGGCGAAGATGTGGTCCTCGGCGCCTTCCTGTTCCACCAGCTCGAGCACCGCGCCGAACGGCCACAGCATGACTTCGCCGAAGTCGTGGCAGTAGCGGGTCAGGCTCTCGGCGTCGGCGAAGGCGGCGAAGCCGCGCAGGAGCAGCAGGTGGTGGCTGCGAGCCAGGCCCTTGAGCCACTGCGCCGGCAGCTCGCCGACGTGCATGCCGGGGCGGCCGGGCTCCAGCAGCAGGCCGAAGCGCGGCTGGTTGCCCTGTTCGTCGCGCAGCGGCGAGAGACGTACCGGTTGATCGCTGAGATAGGCGTTCATCGTCTGGCTCCTCGGGCTCAGGCCACGGCGGCGCGCCGGGCGGCCCTGGCCGGCAGGCGGTAGTGACTGGGCTGGCCGTTGATCTGCACCAGCTCGCCGCCGAGTTCCAGCACCTCGCTGCGCTTCATCAGCACGAAGCGGTCCTCGGTGTTCACCGCCACGCCGTGCCAGGGCGTCAGCCAGTCGTCGCGGGTCGGCATCATGTGGATGCCGAACTTCAGACTGTCCGCCGGCTGCGGATGGATGGACAGGCGGATCGCGCGGGGGAACTGGTCGGCCAGCAGCGCGCCCCAGGCCCAGCTGCGCTGGATCACCCCGTAGGCGCGCTCCTTGGCGTCGCGTTGCAGGGCAGTCTTCGAGCCCTGGTAGTCGGGGGTCAGGCCGTCCTCGTAGAGGAAACGGGTGATGGCGCGGTACAGCAGCAGGCCTTCTTCGCTGGCCAGCAGGGTCTCGCGGATGCTTTCCAGCGGCTCGGCGTAGCCGTCGATCAGCAACTGGCGGAGCTGCTCGTGGTTGTCGCGCTGGGCCTCGAAGGCGCGTACGTCCTCTAGGTTGAACACGCCGATATGGGTGGCGCCGATCTCCTCGATCATCAGGCGCAAGGCATCCTGGTAGGCGCTGATGTGCGCATCGCCGATCCTCACCAGGTCGCCGAACACCCGGCCATCGGAGCAGACGGTGATCTTCGCGCCCGGTGCATAGAACAGCTGGATGCGCTGGCACAGGTGGTTGAGGAACGACAGCGACAGGCGCTCGGCCATGTCCGGACGGCTGTCGAGGACCTTGCCGGGGTTCGGCGACTTGGCCGGAAACGCCGGCAGGACGAATTCGATGGGCTCGCCGGCTTCGATGAAGGCGGCGATGCGCGGCAACTGGACCTGTTCGATGCGGCGGATCTCGTCCGCTTCGCTGGCGCTCTGGCGATGCTCGGGGTAACGGCGGCGATAGAGCAACAGTTCTTTCAATACGCGTGCGGGAAGGGTGTCTTCGGCGATGGCGTACATGCAGGTGTTTCCTCCTTGTGGGCGGATGCCGGCGGGGCCGGCAGCGGAAGGCGACATCCTGTGGACTCGCCGCCGGGGGATAAACCGGGGAAGGCCGGAAACACTGTTCGCTGAAGCTTGACGATGGGCGCCGGGCACGGGCGGGCCGCCGGCGTGTCGCGTATCGCGGGGAGGGCTGAAGGAAGCGGCCGCCGGCGGGCGGCCGCAGGGTGGTCAGTCGGCGTTCTCGCCGCACAGGTCGAGGGCGAACCAGCGTTGCGCTTCGTCGCGTCCGAGGCCGGCGCCGAGCAGGCCGAAGAGCTTGCCCAGGGCCGCCTCGCGGGTCATTCCGCCAGCCGAGAGCAGGCCGGCGTCGCGCAGGCGGCTGCCGGCGGCGTAGACGCCGAACTCGACCTGGCCGTAGGCGCACTGGCTGACCGCGGCGAGCAGCACGCCGCGGGCGTGGGCTTCGCGCAGCAGCGCCAGCAGCTCCTCGTCGTCGGACGGGCCGGTGCCGCTGCCATAGCATTCCAGCAGCAGCGCTTCCACGCCGCTGTCGAGCAGCCCGCGCAGGTGCGCGGCGCGCAGCCCTGGATAGAGCGGCAGCACGGCGAGGTTCACTTCCCGGCGCGGCTGGCGGTAGCCGAGCGCCGCAGGCACCGGCGCATGCTCGGCGTGGCGCGGTCGCGGCAGTTCGGCGAAGGCGTCGAACGCGTCGCTGCGCAGCTTGCTGACTCGCGCGCCGTGCAGCAGGGCATCGTTGAAATAGACCTGTACGCCGCGCGCGTGGCCCTCCTGGAGGACGCGCAGGGCGCCGACCAGGTTGTCCCAGGCATCGCTGCCCGGCGCGCCGGCCGGCAGCATGGAGCCGGTCAGCAGCACCGGGATCGGCAGGTCGAGGAGCAGGAAGGACAGCGCCGCGGCGCTGTAGGCCAGGGTGTCGGTGCCGTGCAGGAGCAGCACGCCGTCGTGGCCGGCGTCGAGCGCGGCGACGATGGCGTCGCGCATCGCCAGCCAGTTGCCCTGGGTCATGTTGGCGCTGTCCAGCGGCGGTTGCAGTTCGGCGAAGCGCCAGCGCAGGTCCGGGGCGTCGCCGAGGCTTTGCAGGTGGTCGCGCATGCGCGCTTCGAAGCCACCGGCCGGAGCCAGTCCCTGAGGGGTCTGCAGCATGCCGATGGTGCCGCCGGTGTAGAGCACGAAGAGGTTCTTGACTGGGAGCATCCGTAATCCTTGTGTCGGGCCTTTTCGCGCCGGACGTGCGAAGAGGGGACACCATTGTGGCGCAGGCGCCGCTCCGGGGGGAGGGCGCCTGCGCGAGACTCAGCGATTGCCGCTCGGCAGCGGCTCGGCGTCCGCCTGCGCCGGGGGCTCGGCGCGCTGGCCGGCGGGCCAGGCTTCGCGGTCCAGGTCGAGGTCGGCGAACTGCGCCGAGTCGAACACCGGTTGCTTGATCCCGGCGCGGCGCTGCACGTCATAGTCGCGCATCACCCGCAGGCCGACCTTGAACAGCAGGGCCAGGGCCATCAGGTTGACGAAGGCCAGGCAGGTCATGGTGATGTCGGCGAAGGCGAACACGGTGGACAGGTCCTGCACCGAGCCCCAGACCACCAGGGCCAGCACCAGCGCGCGGTAGCCGATCAGCACCAGGCGGTTGCGGCTGAGGAACTGTAGGCTGTTCTCGCCCAGGTAGAAGTTGTAGAGGATGCAGGTGAAGACGAACAGCGACAGGGCCACGCTGACGAACACCCGGCCCCAGTCGCCGACCACCGCGGCCAGGGAGTTCTGGGTGAGGACGATGCCGTCGCCTTCGAAGCCCGGGGTGTAGAAGCCCGAGAGCAGGATCAGCAGGGCGGTGCAGGTGCAGATCACGAAGGTGTCGAGGAACACGCTGAAGGCCTGGACCACGCCCTGTGCCGCCGGATGGCGCACGGCGGCGACCGCGGCGACGTTCGGCGCGCTGCCCAGGCCGGCCTCGTTGGCGAAGACGCCACGCTTGACGCCCATCACGATGGCGCTGCCGAGCAGGCCGCCGAACGCCGGGTCTAGGCCGAAGGCGCTCTTGACGATGGTTTCCAGCATTGCCGGGACGTGCTCGATCTGGCTGGCGATGACGTACAGGGTGACGCCGATGTAGGCCAGGGTCTTGATCGGCACCAGCAGGTCGGAGACCGCGGCGATGCGCTTGATGCCGCCGATGAAGACCACGCCGAGCAGCACCGCCAGGGCGATCCCGGTGTGCTGCGGGGCGAAGCCGAAGGCGTTCTGCAGCGAATGGGTGACGGTGTAGGACTGCAGGCCGTTGAAGGCGAAGCCGTAGGTCACCAGCAGGAGTACCGCGAAGACCACCGCCATCGAGCGCAGCTTCAGGCCGTGCTGGATGTAGTAGGACGGGCCGCCGCGATACAGGCCGTCGCCGTCGCTGCGCTTGTAGACCTGGGCCAGGGTGCATTCGAAGAAGCTGCTGGACATGCCGACCAGCGCGGTGACCCACATCCAGAACACCGCCCCCGGACCGCCGAGGGTCACGGCGATGCCGACCCCGGCGATGTTGCCGGCGCCGACCCGGCCGGCGAGGCTCAGCATCAGGGCCTGGAAGGAGCTGAGCTGGCCGGCCTGGCCGCGCAGCGATTCCCTGAATACGCCGAACATGTGGCCGAAGTGGCGGAACTGGACGAAACGCGAACGGATCGTGAAGTAGGCACCCAGGCCGACGATCAGGACGATGAGGACTTTTCCGGAAAGGAAATCGTTGAGCATTTCAAGCATGGAGGTCTACCTCGGTTCTTATTCTGGTACCGGCGTGCGCTGCGGCAGCGCCTTGGTGCGCGGCGCATGGTTGGCCATGACGCACCTGGTTACAATTTCGCGGGTTGCTCCTGCTTGATGCGACCTGATGCTAGAATCGCGTCCATAGCATCAGTTTTGGAGCCATCGATGTCCGAGCACCTGGGCGCCAATCTCAAGCTGCTTTGCAGCCATTACCGCTCGATTTCCGAGGTTTGCCGGCAATTGGCGATCAATCGCGCACAGTTCAACAAGTACCTCAGCGGCCAGAGCCAGCCGACGCCGTACAACCGCAAGCGGATCGGCGACTTCTTCGGCGTCGAGGACTACGAGCTGGGCTTGCCGCCCGAGCAGTTCGCCCGCCTGATCGGCGCCCGCACCAGCGCCCAGCCGCGCCAGCCCAGCAACGACCCGCTGTTGCGGCTGCTGCAACCGCTGCGCGCCGAGGCCGGCGACCTGGGCCGCTACTGCGGCTACTACTT
Source organism: Pseudomonas sp. 20-5 (assembly GCF_056782835.1). Classification (NCBI taxonomy): domain Bacteria; kingdom Pseudomonadati; phylum Pseudomonadota; class Gammaproteobacteria; order Pseudomonadales; family Pseudomonadaceae; genus Pseudomonas; species Pseudomonas sp. 20-5. The sequence continues at coordinate 3,073,575 of NZ_CM165584.1, forward strand.
CGAATATGCCAACTGCATGTCGGTGCCAGGCAGCATCCTGCTCTCCCTGGTGCATCTCTACGAGGAGGACGGCGTGTTCCTCTTCGAGCGCCAGGAACGCCAGGAGCGCACCAGCAGTACCGACGTGCAGGCGGAGGAGTGGGCGCGTTGCCGCTATCTCGGCGCGGCCTTCCAGTTGCAGGACCGGGTGTTCCTGATCGACTACGAGTCGCTGACTCTCAACGAGATGAGCCAGACCATCCTCATTCCCAGTTTCAAGAGCCGTATCACCCGCCTGAACGGCCTGAAGATGGGCGTTTCCAGCGGTGACCGGCGGACCCCGGCATGCAGCCGGGTGGTCTGGGAGTACCTCGGTGCGGAAATCAACCGGATCAACGCCTACCGCCAGGTGCGCCTGTACCGCCCGGACGATCCGCGGATCGACGAGGATATTCGCCAGCGCCTGGCGGCGGGGAGCTTGCGGCATGGGTTGCTGGAGACGGAGTGAGGGGCGGGGATCGCGCAGGGCGGTGAGACCTGCTGACGACCCGGTTCGCGGCCACGAAAAAAGCCCCCTTGCCCGACGGGCAAGGGGGTAATGTGCGCCGGTGGTTGGCCGGCTACCGAGGTTCGCGGGAATCAGATGTGCAGGGCGTGTCCCAGCGCGCGCAGGGCGGCTTCCTGGACCGCTTCGCCGAGGGTCGGATGGGCGTGGATGGTGCCGGCGATGTCTTCCAGGCGGGCGCCCATCTCCAGCGACTGGGCGAAGGCCGTGGACAGTTCCGAGACCGCCTTGCCCACCGCCTGCCAGCCGACGACCAGGTGGTTGTCGCGACGCGCCACCACGCGGACGAAGCCTTCGTTGGCCTCCAGGGTCATGGCGCGGCCGTTGGCGGCGAACGGGAAACTCGCCACCAGGCAGTCCAGGCCGGCATCCTTCGCCTGCTCCGGGGACAACCCGGCGACCACCACTTCCGGATCGGTGAAGCACACCGCGGGGATCGCCACCGGGGCGAACTGGCGACGCTTGCCGGCGATCAGCTCGGCGACCATCTCGCCCTGGGCCATGGCCCGGTGCGCGAGCATCGGCTCGCCGGCGAGATCGCCTATGGCCCAGACATTGCGCATCGAGGTGCGGCACTGGTCGTCGACCTTCACCGCCCGGCCGTTCATGTCCAGGCCCAGGCTTTCCAGGTTCCAGCCTTCGCTGCGCGGCTTGCGGCCGACCGCCACCAGTACCTGGTCGGCGGCGATCTCGCGCTCCTCGCCGGCGCCGTCGCGGACCCGCACGCCGTTCTCGCTCGGGCCCAGCAGGCTGTGCCCGAGGTACAGCTCGACGCCCAGCCTGCGCAAGGCCTGGGCCACCGGCTTGGTCAGTTCTTCGTCGTAGCCCGGCAGGATGCGTGGTTGCGCTTCCACCACCGCCACCTCGACGCCGAGCTTGCGGTAGGCGGTACCCAGCTCCAGGCCGATGTAGCCGCCGCCGACCACCACCAGGCGCTTGGGCAGGCTGCCGGGCGCCAGCGCCTCGGTGGAGGAGATCACCTTGCCGCCCAGCGGCAGGATCGGTAGCTCGACGCTCTGCGAGCCGGCGGCCAGCAGCAGGTGCTCGCACTCGATGCGCTGGCTGCCGCCGCCGGCGAGTTCGACCGCCACGCTTTTGCCGTCGAGGATCCTCGCCCAGCCCTGGACGACATCGACCCCGTGTTTCTTCAGCAGCGCGGCGACGCCGCTGGTGAGGCGGTCGACGATGGCGTCCTTCCATTCCACGGTGCGGGCGATGTCGATGCTCGGCGCCTGTACCTGGATGCCCAGCGCCGACCGGCCGGCATAGTGGCGGGCCTTGAGGTATTCCTCGGCGGCGTGGATCAGCGCCTTCGACGGGATGCAGCCGACGTTCAGGCAGGTGCCGCCGAGGGCGGCGCCCTCCACCAGTACGGTGGGAATGCCCAGTTGCCCGGCACGGATCGCCGCGACGTAGCCGCCGGGACCGCCGCCGACGATCAGCAGGGAAGTCTTCAGGATCTGGCTCATCGCTTACTCCAGGAACAGGGTGGCGGGATGTTCGAGCAGGCCGCGCACGGCCTGGATGAAGGCCGCCGCGTCCATCCCGTCGACGACCCGGTGGTCGAAGGAGGAGGAGAGGTTCATCATCTTGCGCACGACGATGTTGCCGCCGACCACCATCGGTCGCTCGACGATGCGGTTGACGCCGACGATGGCCACCTCCGGATGGTTGATCACCGGTGTGCTGACGATCCCGCCGAGCGCGCCGAGGCTGCTCAGGGTGATGGTCGAGCCGGACAGCTCCTGGCGTTGCGCCTTGCCGCTGCGTGCGGCTTCGGCCAGGCGCGCCACTTCGCTGGCGTTGCCCCAGAGGTCGCGCGATTCGGCGTGGCGCAGCACCGGCACCATCAGGCCGTTGTCGCTCTGGGTGGCGATGCCGACGTGCACCGCGCCGTAGCGGGTGACCACCTCGGCCTCGTCGTCGTAGCGCGCGTTCAACTGCGGGAAGTCGCGCAGCGCCACGACCATGGCGCGGACCAGGAACGGCAGCAGGGTCAGCTTGCCGCGCTGGCCACCCCATTTCTGGTTGAGATGGGCGCGCAGGGCTTCCAGATCGGTGACGTCGATTTCCTCGACATAGCTGAAATGCGGGATGCGTCGCTTGGCGTCCTGCATCTTCTGGGCGATCTTGCGACGCAGGCCGATCACCGGCACCGCCTGTTCGTCGTGTCGCTCGGCATACCCCTGCGCGGCGGCGCCGCTGCGCGCGACGCTGCCATCCTGGGTCAGGTAGGCATCGAGGTCCTCGTGGAGGACGCGTCCGGCGGGACCGCTGCCCTGCACGAACTGCAACTCGATGCCCAGGTCGCGGGCGCGCTGGCGCACCGCGGGGGAGGCCAGCGGGCGTTCGCCGGGCTGGCGCCGCTGCCGTGGCGCCTCGCTGTCGCGCAAGGCGCGCGGCGCTTCGGCGGCGGCTTTCGGCGCCGCGACCGGGGCTTCCTTCGGTTTCTCCGGGGTGGCGGCGACGGGCGCGGCCGGCGTCGCCGCGGCCGGACTCTCGGCGAGGTTGCCGGCACCTTCCACCTCCAGGCGGATCAGTTCGCCGCCCACCGCCATCACCTGGCCCGGCTGGCCGCCGAGGGCGAGGATGCGTCCGGCCACCGGCGAGGGAATCTCCACCGTGGCCTTGTCGGTCATCACCTCGGCGAGGACCTGGTCTTCATTGACCGAGTCGCCGACCTGGACATGCCACTCCACCAGTTCGACCTCGGCGATGCCTTCCCCGATGTCCGGCATCTTGATCACATGGGTACCCATTCAGACCTCCATCACACGCTTGAATGCCGCGCCGACGCGCGCGGGGCCGGGGAAATACGCCCACTCCTGGGCATGCGGGTAGGGGGTGTCCCAACCGGTGACGCGCTCGATCGGCGCCTCCAGGTGGTGGAAGCAGTGCTCCTGCACCAGCGACATCAGCTCGGCGCCGAACCCGCAGGTGCGGGTCGCCTCGTGGGCGATGACGCAGCGGCCGGTCTTCTTCACCGAGGCGACGATGGTTTCCAGGTCCAGCGGCCAGAGGCTGCGCAGGTCGATGATCTCGGCGTCCAGGCCGGTCTCGTCGGCCGCGGCCTGGGCCACGTAGACCATGGTGCCGTAGGTCAGCACGGTCAGCGCCGCGCCGGGGCGGACGATCGCCGCCTTGTCCAGCGGCACCTTGTAGTAGCCGTCCGGCACCTGGCTGGCCGGATGCTTGGACCAGGGCGTCACCGGGCGGTCGTGGTGGCCATCGAACGGGCCGTTGTAGAGGCGCTTGGGCTCGAGGAAGATCACCGGGTCGTCGTTCTCGATGCAGGCGATCAGCAGGCCCTTGGCGTCGTAGGGGTTGGACGGCATCACCGTGCGCAGGCCGCAGACCTGGGTGAACATCGCCTCCGGGCTCTGGCTGTGCGTTTGCCCGCCGTAGATGCCGCCGCCACAGGGCATGCGTACGGTCATCGGCACGATGAAGTCGCCGGCCGAGCGATAGCGCAGGCGCGCCGCCTCGGAGATCAACTGGTCGGAGGCCGGGTAGACGTAGTCGGCGAACTGGATCTCCACCACCGGGCGCAGGCCGTAGGCACCCATGCCGACCGCGGCGCCGATGATGCCGCTCTCGGAGATCGGCGCATCGAACACCCGCGAGGTGCCGTATTTCTTCTGCAGGCCTTCGGTGCAGCGGAACACGCCGCCGAAGTAGCCGACGTCCTGGCCGAATACCACCACGTCGTCGTCGCGCTCGAGCATGATGTCCATCGCCGAGCGCAGCGCCTGGATCATGGTCATGCTGGTGACCGTCTGGGCGTTCTCGTGTTGCGGGTTCATGGCATTCATACCCCGAGCTCCTGGCGTTGCCGGCGCAGGTGCTCCGGCAGTTCTGCATAGACGTCCTCGAACATGCTGGCGGCGCTCGGCACCCGGCCGTCGATCAGGGTGCCATGGCTCTCCGCCTGTTTCTGCGCGGCCAGTACTTCGGCTTCGAGGGCCTTGTGGGTGGCTTCGTGCTGTTCCTCCGACCAGATGCCGAGGCCGATCATGTGCCGCTTCAGGCGGGCGATCGGGTCGCCCAGCGGGAAGTTGGTCCAGTCGTCGGCGGGGCGGTACTTGGACGGGTCGTCCGAAGTCGAGTGCGGGCCGGCGCGGTAGGTGACCCATTCGATCAGGCTCGGCCCGAGGTTGCGCCGGGCGCGCTCGGCGGCCCACTCGGAGGCGGCGTAGACCGCCAGGAAGTCATTGCCGTCGACCCGCAGCGAGGCGATCCCGCAGCCCACGCCACGGTTGGCGAAGGTGGTGCCTTCGCCGCCGGCGATGGCCTGGAAGGTGGAGATCGCCCACTGGTTGTTGACCACGTTGAGGATTACCGGCGCGCGGTAGACATGGGCGAAGGTGAGGGCGGTGTGGAAGTCCGACTCGGCGGTAGCGCCGTCGCCGATCCAGGCCGAGGCGATGCGCGTGTCGCCCTTGATCGCCGAGGCCATGCCCCAGCCGACCGCCTGGATGAACTGGGTGGCGAGGTTGCCGGAGATGGAGAAGAAACCGGCCTCCTTGCTCGAGTACATGATCGGTAGCTGGCGGCCCTTGAGCGGGTCGGCCTCGTTGGAGAGAAGCTGGCAGATCATGTCCACCAGCGGGTATTCGCGGGTGATCAGGATGCCTTGCTGGCGATAGGTCGGGAAGCACATGTCGCCGTCGCGCAGGGCCAGGGTGTGGGCGGTGGCGATGGCTTCCTCGCCGAGGCATTGCATATAGAAGGAAAGCTTTTTCTGCCGTTGCGCGGTGAGCATGCGCGCGTCGAACAGGCGGGTCTTGAGCATCGCCCGCATGCCGCGCAGCAGTTGTTCGTTGCTGAGCTGCGGATTCCAGGGACCGACGGCGTGGCCGTCGTCGTCGAGCACACGTACCAGGCTGTAGGCCAGGTCGCTGGTCTCGGCGGGCTCGACATCCACCGGCGGCTTGCGTACCTCGCCGGCGGGGGACAGGTGCAGATAGGAAAAGTCGGTCTTGCAGCCAGGACGCCCGGTGGGCTCCGGGACATGCAGACGCAACGGCTCGTAATCACTCATGACAGGCCTCCGGCCCGGTCCGGGCCAAACGGTTGGAGAGATCAGAAACGGGCGAACGGCGCTCGAAGCGGCGGACTGGGCGGATGGCGGGTTCCCGTCCTGTGGGTGGGGGCGGGTTGCAGGCATGCCGGGGTACGGCAGGCGCGGTCGTACTGGGTGACGTCACTCATGGTGAGGCCCTCGGGTTTTGTTTTTGTAATTTCAGTATAGGCTTCGGGTGCTAGTTTTTTGCTCCAAATTGACTAAGGTATTCCGGCAGTATTGGGTTGTTTGAACTACAAGAATTGCTAACAAGAGAAACAACGCACCATGGCTGAACTCGACCGCATCGACCTGAAAATCCTCCGTGCCCTGGCCGACGACGGCCGCCTGAGCTGGCGCGATCTCGCCCAGAAGGTCGGCCTGTCGCTGACGCCGACGCTGCGCCGGGTACGCCGCCTGGAAGAGGAACACTACATCCAGGGCTACTTCGCCCGGCTCGACGAGGAGCGCCTGTCCGGGGCGATGAGCGTGTTCGTCTCGGTGTCCCTGGAAAAGCAGACCGGCGACTACCTCGCTCGCTTCGAGGAACGCATCGTCGATGCGCCGCAGGTCATGAGCTGTTTCCAGATGACCGGCGATGCGGACTACATGCTGCGGGTTGTGGTCAAGGATCTCGCCGCCTACCAGGCGTTCCTCACCAATACCCTGACCTGCATTCCCGGCGTGGCTGGCATCAAGTCGGCCTTCGCGCTGAAGTCGGTGATGCTGCGCTCGGCCCCGCCGCTCTAAGCATAGACCCTGTTTATCTGCGTAACGTTACGCTATTCTGATTGCGTAACGTTACGCAGATGGAGGCGTTCATGAAAGCCAGCAAACCCGGCCCCAAGCCGAGCGGCAAGGCCAAGTCGGCCGCCCAGCGGATGCGCGAGTACCGCGCGCGCAAGGCCGAGGAGGCCCTCGGCGCCGAGCATTTCGACAAGGAGCGCGAGCGGCAGATCCGCCGTGAGGCGCGCGCCGAACTCGAACGCGTGAAGCTGGAGCAGCAGCGCCGCGAACACACCCTGCGCAAGGAACTGGAAGCCTGCCAGACCGAGATTGGCCGCCTGCTCGGCCTGCTGCGCCGGCACGGCATCGATCCGCACCCGGGCAACTGATCAGCCGGGCGTGTCGAGGAAGGCCAGCAGGGTCGCTTCCTCGGCACTCAGCCAGCGGCGCTTGCGGGCGCGCCTGAGCTGGCCCAGTTGCCCGGCCTGGTAGGCCTCGATGATCGCCGGGTGGATGTAGCATTGCCGGCAGATCGCCACGCTGTTGCCCAATTCGGCGGCGACCTCCGCCACCACCGCGCCAAGCCCGTCGGCTTCGGCACGCCGCAGGCGCTCCAGCGCCAGCGCGCTGCCGGCCCAGGTACGGTAGTCCTTGGCGCTGAAATCCTCGCCGGTATGCCGGCGCAGGTACTCATTGATGTCGTGGGAGCCGATGCGGTGCGGCTGGCCGTCCTCGTCCAGGTACTGCAACAGGTCCTGGCCGGGCAATTCCAGGCAGCGCCGCAGCACCCGCGCCAGGCGCGGATGCTCCAGGCTGACGTCGTGCTCGATGCCGCTCTTGCCCTTGAAGCGGAACCGGATGCGACTGCCGTTCACGTCCACGTGCCGGGTACGCAGGGTGGTCAGGCCGTAGGAGCGGTTGTCGCGGGCGTAGCGGTGGTTGCCGACGCGGATCAGGGTGGCGTCGAGCAGCGCAACCGCCAGGGCCACCACCTTGTCGCGACCGAGGCCGGGCAGGCGCAACTGGGCGTCGATGTGCCGGCGCAGCCCCGGCAGCGCCTGGCCGAAGCGCAGCAGGCGCTCGTACTTGTCGGCATCGCGTACCTCGCGCCAGCGCGGGTGGTAACGGTACTGCTTGCGCCCACGGGCGTCGCGGCCGGTGGCCTGGAGATGGCCGTTGGGGTCGGGACAGATCCAGACCTCGCGATAGGCCGGCGGAATGGCCAGCTTGTCCAGCCGGCGGATCTCCTCGGCGTCGCCGATGCGCTGGCCGTTGGCGTCGAAATAGACGAAGCGCTTGCCCTGCCGGCGTCGACGGATGCCCGGCTGGCGGTCGTCGACGTAGCAGAGGCCGGCGGGCAGGGCGGGGATATCCGGTGGCGCTGCGCTCATGCTTGGGTTCCGAAGGAAAGCTTGCCTGTTTAGGCCGCTGCGCCCGCTGGAACGTTCAACCGCGCTGCGCTTGCTCCTGCTCGTAGCCGAGGGCGCCGGCGATATGGCGGCCGGCGATGTAGCCGAAGGTCAGCGCCGGCCCCAGGTTGATGCCGCCGGAGGGATAGTGGCCGGCGAACAGACTCGCCATGTCCGCGCCCGCCGCGTACAGGCCGGGGATCGGCTGGCCGCCGCCGTCCAGCACGCGGGCCTGGGCGTCGGTCTTCAGCCCGGCGAAGGTGCCGAAGCAGCCGGGCTCGACCTGCACCGCGTAGTACGGTCCGCGTTCGATGGGGGCGACGCAGGGATTCGGCCCCGGATACGCCGGGTCGCCCTGCTTGCGGTTGAATGCCGTGCCGCCGCGGCCGAACTCTGGGTCGCGGCCCTCGCGGGCGTGGCGGTTGTATTCGGCGACGGTGGCGGCCAGGCCGGACGGGTCGATGCCGCAGCTCCTTGCCAACTGATCCAGGCTGGTCCCGCGCTTGAGATAGCCGCTGCGCAGGTGCGCGGCGATCGGCAGCGGCGCCGGACGCACGTAGCCGAGGCCGTAGCGACGCAGGAAGCGCCGGTCGCAGACCAGCCAGGAGCGTGCCGGCTGCCCGGGCGGGGTGGCCTCGAGCAGGGCGGCGACATAGTCGTGGTAACCGTGCGCCTCATTGACGAAGCGCCTGCCGTTGGCCAGCACGCCGATCAGCCCGGGCTTGCCGCGCTCGATGATGTGCGGGAAGTGCCCGGTCTCGCCATCGCCGTGGGGAACTCGCGAGACCGGCGCCCAGGCGATCGGCGAGCGCAGGTCGTCGGCCACCCGGCCGCCGGCGCTTTCCCCCAGGCGCAAGCCGTCGCCGTTGCAGCCCGGCGGCGGCAGCGGCAGCAGGGTGTCCAGGGTGGGGGCCAGCTCGGCGCGGCGCTGCGGATCATGGGGAAAGCCGCCGCAGGCCAGGACCACGGCGCCTGCCTCGATGCGCAGGAGTCCCTCGGCGCTCTCGACCAGCGCGCCGACCACCTTGCCGTCACGCAGCAGCAGTTCGCGGGCTGGCGCCGATTCGATCAGGCGCACACCCAGGGCTTCGGCGGACTTGGCCAGGCGCGCTACCAGGGCCACGCCATTGACCAGGTGCATGGCGCGACCGTAGCGCAGCAGGTGCCAGAGGTGGCTGGAAAAGCGCCGGGCGACATGCAGGAAGGCCGGCAGCGAGCGGGTCAGGTCGAGGAAGGCGGCGAGGTCGGCGCCGGCCATGATCGGCATGCCCATGAACGAGGTCTCCCGCAGGGTCTTGCGCAGGCGCGGCAGCAGCGGGCCCAGTTGCCGTGCGTCATAGGGCGCGGCGACCAACTGGTGGCCGCCCTCGGCGGCGCCCGGCGTGTCGCCATGCATGTCCGGGATGCCGTTGCCGTCGACGAACCGCAGGTGGGTGTGGCGCTCGAAGAAGGCCACCATGTGCGGGCAGGCTTCGAGGAAGGCGTCGATCCGCGCGGCGTCGTAACGCTCGCCCAGTTCGTGGCGCAGGTAGGTACGCGGTTGCTCGATGTCCTCCTCGATACCGGCGCGACGCGCCAGCGGGTTGCGCGGCAACCAGGCCCAGCCGCCGGACCAGGCGCTGGCGCCGCCGAACACCGGGTCCTTCTCCACCAGGACTACCCGGCGCCCGTGCCAGGCCGCGGTCACCGCCGCCGCCAGCCCGGCGGCGCCGGAGCCGACGACCAGCACGTCACAGGTTAGCGGGGTGGTCTCGACGGCCGCAGAGGTCATGGCTTCTCCCTTTTTAAAGATTTCGGAACGATGTTCCATATTCTAGGGAGGCAATGCCCGCGTACCAACCCGCTCAGCGAAAGGAGCGGGCGATCATCGGCCAGGTCGAAGCGAGGTCGGCCGCCCGTCAGGGAAAAGGGAGACGGGAGGGGAAAGGCCCGGCGCAGGCGCGCCGGGCCGAGGGCGTCAGCGCGCTTCGCCGCCGCCCTGGACCGCGGCGGCCTTCTTGCGCACCGGGAAGGGGAAGTAGAGGGCGCGCAGCAGCGCGACGCGCTTGATCACTTCGCCGATCAGCAGCGAGACGATCACCGAGATCACCAGGGCGACGCTGGCAGCGGCCGGTTCCGACAGACCCAGGTGGACCAGCAGGTTGAAGGTCTTGTGCTGGATCTCGCCGTGGAAGATCAGCAGGATCAGGGTCGACTGGCCGATGTAGGTCATCGCCTTGCCCAGCCAGTCGATCTTCATCATCAGCCCGGACAGCGCCCAGCACAGGTAGACGCCGCTCACCGCCTGGACGGTGGCCCAGAACCAGTGGTCGTAGCGGCGCTGCGCCATGTCCACCACCGTCGGGTAGTAGAGGAAGCTGGCGGTGGTCACGGCAAGGGCGATGCACAGGGTCAGCAACGAACTCTGGTGGCGACGCAGGACGTCGCGCAGGACATAGCCGAACATGAAGTGGGCGCTGCTGATCAGGGTGATGTCCAGGCTGAACGGCAGGCCTGGCAGCAGGTACTGTTCGCCGCCGAACTCCACCGGGATCTGCCAGAACGTCTTGAGGAACAGGATGCCCAGGCCCAGTTGCACGGCCAGCAGCACGCAACTGGCGGCGAGGGACAGGCCGAGACGCTGGATGACGCGCAGCATGAACCAGGCGAACAGGGTCGCTACCCAGAAGTGCGGCAGGTACCAGAGCGCCTGCCAGGGCAGGGTGTCGACCGAGGCGTACAGCACTCCGCCGATGTCCGGCAGCAGCGGTTGGCCGCGCAGCAGGTCGCGGAGGATGACGTAGCCGAGCATGGTCACGAAGAACGGCTTGAGGAGGGCGTCGGCCTTGCGCAGGGCCATCTCGCCGAAGGGTTGCTCGGTCCTGAAGAACACCCCGGAAATGAAGAAGAACAGTGGCAGGATGAACGGAGAGAGCAACGGATAGAGCACGGTCGGCGAACTGGCGACGAACCAGCTGTGCCCGAAGACGATGATCAGGATGCCCACGCCGCGGGTCACATCCATCTGAATCCAGCGTTTTTTCACTTTGCAACTCCCGCTTGACGCGCTAACTCACAGTGGTTGTTCGAAGGCCCCCAGGGCCAGGCTCCCTACCCGGAGCCATGGGTCAATCGGTGCGCCAGGGCCGCAGCCAGAGCGCCATGCCGAGCAGCGCCAGGCAGCCGGCGACGGTGCCCAGGCCCAATTGCAGCCAGATACCGTCGATGCGGAACAGCAGGCCGGCGGCGAGCGCCATGGCCAGGGCGTTCAGTAGCCACAGCCGGGCCCAGGGCAGGGCGCCGAGCAGGGCCTGGCGACGCATCAGCAGCAGCGCGGTGCAGAGCACCCCGCCAAGGGCCGCGAGGGGAATCCCCGGCAGTCCGAAAATCAACGGCAGGACCGCCAGCAGCGCGGCGTTCAGCGCGCTGCCGAGCAGCTCGCAGCGCAGCGGCAGGCGAGTATCGCCGGCGGCGTAGGCGTAACGCGCCAGCAAGGCATTCCAGGCGCCGAACACCAGTGGCACGGCGAACCAGGCCAGCAGCGCCGGCAACGGCGAGCCGGCGGTCTGCCGCGGCAGCAACAGGGCCACCAGGCCGGGTGCGGCAGCGACCAGCCCGACCCCGGCCGGCAGGGTCAGCAGGCTGGCGGTCTCCAGGCCGCGGCGAAGCAGGGCCAGGCGCTCGCCACCCTGGCGTCGGCTCATCATGCCGAGCAACACCTGGTTGAGGCTCATCAGGGCGATCAGCGGCAGGTTCATCAGCTTGCGCGCCAGGTTGACCCAGGTCACCGCGCCTTCGCCGAGCAGCGAGGCCACCAGCCGCTCGACCAGCGCCAGGCCCTGGCTGGCGGCGTTGCTCAGCAACAGCGGAGCGATGCGCCCGCCAAGCTCGCCCAGTTCGGTGCCGGACAGGCGCCAGTGCCAGGGCCGCCAGCCCTCGATCCATAGCGAAGGCAGCAGCACCAGCGGCATCAGCAGGCTGCCGAGCAGGCAGGCCAGGGCCAGTTGTTCGGGCTGGCTGGCCTGGCCGTGCAAGGCCAGGTAGAGCACCGGCGGCAGGTTGAACAGCAGCGAGCCGAGCCCGGCCAGGACGAAGCGCTCGGCGGCCTGCAGGGGGATGCTGAATAGCGCATGGAGCATCAGCCCCGGCACGCACCAGGCGAGGACCCGCAAGTTGGCCGCGGCCTGGGCGCTGGCCGTCTCGGCCAGGCCCGGGCCGAGCAAGCGCACCAGCCAGGGCGCCGCCGCCAGCAGCAGGAGGCTGAGCGCCACGGCGATACCGAGCAGCGCCGGGAGGATTGCCGCCAGCCAGTCGAGGCGACGTTCGCCCTGGCGTTCGAGGAACAGTGGCAGGGCCGCCGCGCTGAGCACGCCGCCGGCCAGCGACATGCGCAGGGCCTCGGGCAGGAACAGGGCGATGAGGAAGGCGTCGCTGCGCTCGCCGGCGCCCCAGGAGGCCACCAGCAGCCATTCGCGGGCGAAGCCCAGGCACAGGCCGAGCAGGGTGGCCAGGGTCAGCCAGAAGGCGGAGCCGAGCATCTCAGGCCTCGGCCCCGCGCTCGAGCTGTCGCTTGAGCTTGCGATAACCCACCGCCCGCGGTTGCGGCTGGCGTTCCGGGAACAGCCGGCGGGCTTCCAGCAGGTTGATCCCGACCAGCAGCCAGAACAGGCCGATCATCACCACGGCGAAGCTGAAGTAGTGGTCGAACAGGCCGCTGACCAGCGCCGCCAGGATGCCGCCCGTACTGCCCAGCCAGATCGCGTTGTCGCGGGTCAGGCGGATCGGGCCTTTCTCCGGACGGGCTTCGCGCCACCAGCGCCAGGTCACCGCGATGAACAGCAGCATGCCGCCGAGGCCGACCTTGTACATGAAGTTCAGCCACAGGTTGGAGATGCCCAGGAGGTCGGTACCCGGCACCGGCGGGTCGACCTTGAAGCCGATTCCCAGCGGATAGCGGGCGACGGCCTTGGGGAACATCCGGTATTCGTCGAAGCGCACCTCGGTACTGGCGTTCTGCGGCGAGAAGATGGTCGCCAGGCGTTCCTGCAACGGCGGGTAGCTGAGCACCAGGACCACCACCAGGCCGACCCCGAGCAACAGCAGGCGGCCGGTGTAGGGCACCTTGCGCAGGGACATCCAGAACAGCACCACCGCCAGGCTGAGCATCGCCCCGCGGGAACTGGCGAGGAGGATCGCGGCGGCGCCGAGGACCGCCACGGCGAGGCCCAGGCCGCGCCGCCAGCCCTGGTTGGCGACCCCGTAGCAGAACGCCAGGGGCAGCAGCAGGGCCATGATCCCGCCGGTGGCGTTGGGGTGCATCCATGGCGAGCCCATCCGCGAGGAAAGCGCCTCCAGGCCGAACTTGAGGGTGTCCAGGTTGGCGTAGTTGAACATCGCCAGGATCGGCGCCATCCCCGACGCCGAGCGGTAGCGGATGAACACCGCGATGGACATCAGCAGCATCGCCAGGGTGCCCAGCAGCAGGGCGATGACCAGGGTCTCGCGGTTCTTGCGCTCCACCAGCAGGCGTCCGGCGAGGAACACGATGGACAGGTTGAGCAGCCAGCGCAGCCAGTTCGACAGGCCGCTGGCCTCGGCCTTGATGCTGACCTGGCCGACCACGAACGGCAGCACGGTGAACAGCATCAGCCACAGCAGCATGCGCTCGGTGGAGCGGTAGCGCAGCGCCGGCGCCGGCGGCAGGCGCGAGAGGAAGATGTGCCAGAGCACCGCGCCCCAGGTCAGGGCGAGGATCGCTTCGCTGACCGTCGAACGGATCCCCACGTTGACCGTGGAGTAGGGCATGAAGGTCGCCACCAGGGCGAACAGCAGCAGCCCCCAGAACGGGAAGCGCAGGATGGTGACCGCGGCCGCCAGGCCGACCATGGCGGCGCCGGCCTTGGCCGGGCTGAGCATCAGCAGCGCTCCGCCGAAGGCCAGGCCGAAGACGACAGCGACGAGGTTTCCCAACGACATTCTCAACTCAGTTCCTCGATCAGTGCGGCCAGCCGTTGCCGGTAGGCTTCGCGGTTGAAGCGCGCGGCCCAGGCGATGAGTTCTTCCGCCGAGGCTTCGCGCGGCGCATCGGCCAGGCGCAGCATCAGGCGTTCCAGGGCGGCGCCGTCGCTGGGCGAGAAGCGCGGCGCCGACGGCGGGGTGACTTCGTCCAGCGAGGTGCCGCTGGCCACCGCCACCGGCGTGCCGACGCTCAGCGCCTCGACCACCGGCAGGCCGAAGCCTTCCGCGTAGGACGGTTGCCAGAGCCGCTCGGCCTGGCGGTACAGCGCGTGCAGTTCGGCGTCGTCGAGCCCGCCGAGCGCGTGCAGGCCGGGCAAGCCGCGTTGTTCCTCGGGCAGGTGGTCGAGGCTGCCGACCAGCACCAGCGGCGGCACGCCGGGCGCCTGGGCGCGCGCCCGGGTCCAGGCACTGACGAACCAGGGCACGTTCTTGCGCAGTTCGCGGGTACCCACCAGCAGCCAGTAGCGTGGCGGCAGGCCGCGTGCCGAGAGGTCGGCGGGTTCGCCGGCGAAGCCGTCGACCTGGTTGGGCAGCACCCGGACTTTCCCGGCGACCCCGGGAAACAGCCGCACAGCCTCGTCGGCGCTGTACTGCGAAGGGGTCCAGACACGGTCGGCGACACGCAGCGCATAGGCGATCGACAGGTAGTCGCTGATCCGATAGACCAGTGCCTTGAGGCGGTTGGCGTGGTAGTTCTTCAGGGTGATCTGGAACAGGTCGTGGATCAGCAGCGCATAGCGCACGCCCGGCGGACGCGGCGGTAGCGGCAGGCCCATGTTGAAGGTGCTGATGTACAGGTCGATGTCCTGTTCGCGCAAGGCGCGTGGGAGGAACCCGGCTTCGAAGCGCAGGCGCTGGTGCGGCTGGTGCATCGCGGTGCGCGGGCAGCCCCACGGCGGGCAGACCGCCCGCTGGCGCAGCGGGTCGTCGAGAGGGGCCACGGTGAAGCGGGTCACCTGCGTGCCGGGCAGGCTTTCCAGGGCCTGCTCCATGGCATAGACCTGGCGGCTGATGCCCGAGTGCGGCGAGCTGCCGACGGTGCGGTAGTCGAGTCCTATGCGCATGCCGGCGCTCCTTCGGCGAGGCCGGCGTAGACCTGTTCCAGTTGGCTGGCGGCGACGCTCCAGTCGTGCGCGCGACGTACGTAGGCGCGGCCGTTCTCGCCCAGCGCGCGGGCCTGCGCCGGGTCCTGCAACAGGCGCACCACGGCGTTGGCGAGCTGCTCGGCGGATTCGCCGCCGAGGTAGTCCTCGCCGTCCCGCAGTTCCAGGCCGGAAACGCCCTGCGCGGTACTCGCCAGCGGCAGCCCGGCGGCCAGGGCCTCGAGCACCTTCAGCTTCGAACCGCCGCCATGGCGCAGCGCGGCGAGGAACACCGAACTGCTCGATTGCAGTTGCAGCAGGTCGGGAACGAAGCCTTGCCATTCGATGCGCGGATCGCTCCAGCGTTGCGCCCACTCCGCCGGCAGCGCATAGCCGCAGACGCTCATGCGCGCCTCGGGGCAGTGTGCCCAGACCCGCGGCAGGATCTCGTCGAGCATCCATTCCACGGCATCGACGTTCGGTGCGTATTCGTAGTTGCCGAGGAACAGCACGCGCTGCGCTTCGGGCGTCGGCCGGGCGGCGGCGAAGTGCTCGCAGTCGACCCCGTTGACCACCACTGGCACCGGGCGCCCGAGCATCGCGCCGAGCTGCCGCGCATCTTTCTCGGTCACGGCGACGACCGCTGCCGCCTGGCTCATCACCCGGCGTTCCCAGCGGCGGTAACGCCACTGGTCGTAGCGCACGAAGGGCAGCGCCCAGCCCGGCAGGCGGTCGTAGGTGGCGGCACCGAGGGACGACTCGACGTTGTGCTCGGTGAGCACGAACGGCTGGCCGGCGTCGCGCAGCGGTCGCTCGTAGGGCTGGAAGCTATAGCTGTGCTCGACCTGGACCACGTCCCAGGGCTCGCGCAGCAACTCCGTGGCGGTGCGTTGCAGCTCCGCCGACAGGCCGTTGACGCTGGCCAGCAGCGGGTAGGGCGCGAACAGCGCGGCGAGCAGCGTGGAGAGGCTGCGCAGCGGTCGGCGCGGCAGCACGACCAGGCGTTCGAGGAAGGGCTCCAGGGCCTGGCGGTCCTCGGCGCTCACCGGCTGCTTGCTGTGCAGCAGCACGGTGATCCGGTGGCCGCGTGCCGCGAGGCTGCGCAGCAGGTGGTACTGGCGGGTCTTGCCGCCGCTGGTGGTGGGCCAGGGCGAGTAGGGCAGGATCCAGAGAATACGCATGGGTGGCTTCACTCCCAGACCAGCATCTGCAGGCTGGACTTCACCGGGACTTCCAGGCCGTCGCTGCCGCTCAAGGGCGTGACCTTGCCGCTGAGCGGATCGTGCAGGGTGGCCTCCTTGAGCTTCGGTAGGCGCACGTTGCCGCCGCGGGCCGACCAGAACAGCCAGACGTTGCGACCGTCCTCGCGGGTCCAGCCGATGCTGAAGGAACCGTCGGGCAGGTCCTCGGTGACCGGCGGGTCGGCCGGGCGCAGCTTCGGCCCGGTGACCTTGAGGAAGCGTTGCAGGGCCCGGTAGACCGGCTTGGGGTTGGCGTCCAGGTCGAGCAGGCCGTAGTCGCGGTCGCGCACGCTGGCGCGCTGGTCGAGATCGCTGAGGGTGAAGAGGAAGATCCGGTCGTAGTCCAGTGCACTCATCAGCGCCAGGCGACGCAGCACGTAGTCGGCCTGGCCTTCGACGCCAATGATGTCCTGCAACTCCTTCGGCCCCTTGTAGGCCGACCAGCCCCACTCGGTGCTCCAGATCGCCGGCACGCCGGCGTTGCGCAAGGCGCGGTTGATCTGGTTGGCGTGGGAGACGAAGTCCAGGTTCCACGGGTAGTTGCCTTCCGGCAACTGGGTATAGGGGTGGTAGGTGGCGATGGTGCCGAGGCTCTCCACGCCCAGGTGGCCGAGGGCATCGAACATGGTGCGGCCGTCGGGCATCTCGCTGAAGAAGGCCATGCCGGCGGAAACCACCGGCTTCTCCGGGTCGACCATGCGCAGGGCGATGGTGCTGGCCTGGAGCAGCTTGGCGTAGCCTTCCGGGTCGGCCTTGGGCCGCCAGAAGCCGATCAGGTTGGGCTCGTTCCATACCTGCCAGGCGGCCACGCTCGGGTAGCGCTGCGAGAGCATCGCCATGCGCCGGGCGAAGACTTCCGGGTCGCGCGGCGGATACTGGTCCTGGAAGGGCGAATAGAACGGCGCGGTGGTGATGAAGCGGGCCGAGCCGACCAGGTAGAACACCGACTTCAGCTGGCGCGCCTCGAGATCCTTGACCAACTGGTCGAGGGAGGCCAGCTGGTACTGGTCCTCGGCGGTTTCCAGGCGGTCCCAGTGCAGGTCCAGGCGCACCCACTCCAGCCCCAGGTCCTGCAGGCGGTCGATCTGCTTGTTGTAACGCTCCGGGCTGAACCAGAGGAACTGCGCGTTGACCCCGAGGAAGTCTTTCCAGACCACCGCGCGAGGCGCCTTCAGTACCTGGATCTCGGCGTCGGCGGGACGCCCCCAGAACACCAGCAGCAGTACCACGGCGAGCAGCAGCGCGCTGCCGCCCAGATAGAGTCCCTTACGTGCCATGAACGGTTCCCACCATGTCGTTGAACAGTGCCTGGAAGCGCAGCGCGGTGCGCGGCCAGGTCCGCGCATGGCCGATCGCTCCGGCGCGCTCGGCCCAGGCCTGTGCCAGGCGGGGTTCGCGAGCGAGGTTCAACAACTGTTCGGAGAGGGCTGCCACGTCTCCCTGAGGGTAGATGGCGCCGTTGCCGCTGGCGACTTCCTCGGCGAAGGCACGAGCGTCCGAGGTGATCGCGCCGCGCCCGCAGGCTGCCGCCCAGGACAGGGCGCCGCTGGTGCCGCGCTGCTGGCCGAGCAGACCGAGTTTCTTCGACTCGCGGTACGGCAGGACCATCACGTGGTGGGCCTGGATGGTACGCGGGATGTCCGCGGCGGCCAGGTTCAGGTTCCAGTCGATGGCGTCGGCCAGGCCAAGCTCGGCGATCTGTGCCTTCAACTGGTCGAGGTAGTTGCCGCCGGCGCCGAAGGCCATTTCCGCGGCGGTGCCGCCGGCCAGGGTCAGGCGCACGCGCTGGCGCATCTCCGGCGCGCTGGCGAATAGGTCGGCGAGGGCCTCGAGCAGGTCCTCGATGCCTTTGCCGCGATAGATGAATCCGAAGTACAGCAGGCGCAGGGTGTCCAGCGACGGCAGCGGCACCGTGGCGATCTCCAGGTTGCCGTGGTTGATCACCTCGACCCGCCCGGGCGGCAGGCGCATCCGCCGGGCCAGGCACTCGCCGCCCAGGCCGGTGAGGGTCACCAGGCGCGTCAGGCCCTGGGCCACGGCACGCTCTTCGCGCAGGGTCAGCGGGTCGGCGAGCACCACGGCGGCCTGGGGCAGGGGAGAGGGCAGGCGTTCCAGCAGGTTCAGCGGCCAGGGCAGGCGCTCGCGGCGCCAGACCATGCGCTCCGGATCGTGCACCGTGGCGCTCAGCGGCAGGCGCGGGAAGCGCTTGCGCAGCTCGCGCAGGGCGATGAACTCGCCCAGGCGGCCGCCGCCGAGTTCGGCATGGACCAGGTCGAAGGCGTTCCAGTCGACGCTGTCCAGCCGGCTGGCGATATTCGCGCTGTCGGCCGCCACGCCGGCGAGCGGCGTGGCTACTTCGATGCCGAGACCCTGCAGGGCGTTGCGGAAATGACTGGCGTAGTCGGCGATGCCATTCTTTTCCGGCGGCAGGGGCGCGAGGAGGGCGATCCGCATCAGAACGCGCTCCGGTAGCGGGCGATGGTCTGCAGGACCTTGCTCGGCACCTCGAAGCGGCGCCGGTTGATGATGATCCCGTCGACCTTGCCGAACGCCGTGGTGAGGATGGTCAGCGCATGCTCGACCACCGGCACGGTGCTCTTCTGCGCCTCTACCACCAGGGCGATCAGGTCGGCGCGGCGCAGGGCGATGAAGGCCTCGCGGCTGTCCAGCAGGGCCGGCGCGTCGAGCAATACCACTTCACCCGGCTGGGCCGGTTCGCCGCCGATCCGCACGCGCACGCCGTTTTCCTCCAGCAGGCGGCGCAGTTGCTCGATGATGAAGGTCACGCCTTCACCGTGGCGCGCCGAGGTCAGGCCCAGGGTCAGGCCCTTTTCCTCGATGCGCGCGTAGGGCAGCAGCCCGTACAGCCGGTAGATGCTGGCGGTGAAGGCGTTGCTGCTCTCCGCGGTGCTGTTGCTCAGCTCCGGCAGGGTGGTCCACAGCGGCAGGCCGAATTTCTCCTCGACCAGGCCGCCGTCGTGGATGCGCTGGTCGAGCAGGTAGCAGAGATAGACCACCAGCAGGCCGACGGCGAGGCCGAAGGGCACGGCGAGGAACAGCATCAGCAGGGTTTTCGGGAAGATCCGCCCGGGGTTGTAGGTGGCTTCCTCGATCACCGAGATGTTGCTGATCTGGCTCTTGTCCAGTTCACGGTCGATCCGCGATTTCTCCAGGCTGTCGACGTACAGCGCGTAGTTGCGCTCGGTGGCGTTCAGCTCGCGCTGCAGGCGCGCCAGGGTCGGCTCGATGTCCAGCGCTTCGCGCCGTTGCGCCTCGAGTTCAGCGAGCTGCTTTTCCTGCTCCGCGAGCTGGGTGCGCAGGGCCGCGTTGTTGCTGGTCTCGTCCAGCAGGACCCGTTCCAGGTGAGTGGTCAGGGTGTTCGGCGCGCGGTCCTCGGAACTCTGCACGGTGGCGCCTTCGTCCTGGACTTCCTTCTCCAGGGCACGGATCGAGGCGTCCAGGGCCTTCACCGGCGGCGCGTCGTCGGTGTAGGTGCGCATCATGTCGGCGCGTTCCAGGCGCTTCTGGTTGAGCAGCCGGCGCAGGTCCTGCTGCGCCGGGTTCAGCGCGATCTGCCGCACCGTGACGATCTCCCTGGGCAGCCCCTTGAGTTGCTGGCGGGTGGATTCCAGGGCGCTGTCGGAGGAGGCGATCAGGCGGATCGAGTTGAAACGCTCGCCGCGCAGCACGTTGATCCGCTCGGACAGGTCCTGCAGGCGGTCCTCGATGCTGGATGCGCCGATCTCGTTGAGGTGCTTGAGGATCTGCGCCTTGTAGCTCTTGATCTGCGCCGCGCTGTCGGCAGTCTGCGCCTCGTAGAAGGCGTACAGGCTCTTGCGGCCGAGCGCCTGGGTGCGCTCTTCCATGTAGATCTCGATCCAGGCCTTGACCACTTCCTGGGCGACTTCCGGCTCGCTCCAGGTGAAGCTGATCTCCATCACCGTCGAGCCGGCCGCATGGGTGACCTCGAATTTCTTCTCGAGGTCCTTGGCCAGGCGCTCGACCGCGGTGGTTTCCTCGATCACGCCGAAGGTTTCCAGGGTCACGCGAATCCCGTCGAACACCGCGCCGATGGCCTTCTTCACATAGAACTTGGTGCGCTTCCACAGGCCCTCCGGCGGCGGCCGGTTGGCCAGCACCTCGAGGTAGCGCTCGGCCACCTGACGGACGATCGGCCGGCCGGTGAGCAGGCGTTCTTCGTCGACGATAGGGTCGCGCTGGGTGCTCGGCATCACCAGCGCCTGGCGGTTGCTGATCTCGATCGGCAGGGTCGAGTCACGGCCCGGCTTGACCAGCAGGCGTGCGTTGGACTCGTACTTGGCCGGCAGCAGGAAGGCGCCGAGGACGATGATCACCACCGCGCTGAGGGCCGCCAGCTTGAACTCGCGCTGGTAGATGAACAGCAGGCGCAACAGATCACGCAAGGAACGAATTTCTATCATGGCGATGTCGCTCCTCAGCGATCGTTGTTGACGGTGTAGCTGACGCCGACGCCGATGGACTTGGCGAAGGGCAGCAACTGGTTCAGGTAGACGTCGACGCCCTCGATACGGTCGCCGACCATCGACTTGGGCACGAAGACGATGTCGCCACGCTGCATGGCCAGGGGCTTGCGGCCTTCCGGCCCGATCTTCATCAACTGGCTGAAGTCGAGGAAGTAGGCGTGATAGCGGCCTTCCGAGTCCTCGCGCATGAGCGCCACGCGGCGGGCGTCGCCCACCGGCAGGATGCCGCCGGCGCCGAGGATCGCCTGCTCCATATTGTTGGCGGCGGGGATCGGCACGGCCGACGGGTTGCGCACCGCGCCGCCGACGAACACCGTATTGCCCGGCGCCTGGTTGATGTTCACCGTGACCCGCGGCTCGCGGTAGATCGGCGCGAGCTTGGTGGTCAGCTCGTTGGCGATTTCCTGCGGCGTGCGGTGCGCGGCCTGGATGCGACCGATGAACGGATAGTAGATGCTGCCGTCGTTGAGCACGGTGTACAGCGTCAGTTCATAGATGGTGGCGACGTTGAACGCCGAGAGGGTCGGCATCTCCCCGGCATCGCGGACGATCCGCAGGGTGTCCCCGACGCGCACCCGCTCCATCGCCGGCGGTAGCCTGGCGAGTTCTTCCAGGGCACGCTTGCCGCTGTCCACGGTGTCGCTGTCCGGTGCGGGAATCCGTGCGGGGGTGTTGCATGCGGCCAGGGCGAGCATGGCGAGCATGAGGAGGGTGCGTTTCATGAGGGAGCACTTCCTGTAGGTCATGATGTTCACTTCCAGTAGCCTGGAAACATGCTGATGCGGCGCTTGAGGGCGACCGGCAGGTGGCGTTCCAACTGGCCAAGGCGGTAGCCGAGCAGCTTGAACGCGCTACGCAGCGCTATTTCAGGTACGCGATACAGGGCACCGGCGGCACGCAAGGCCTGTATCTCGGCGAGGACATAGCGCTTGCCCTCGCCACCCGCGCCGCCGAAGGCGGCACGTATCCAACGCTCGCGGCCGTAGAACACGCCGATGTCGAAATAGCGGCGGAACTCTTCCAGCAAGCGGTAATCGTGGGAATGGTAGACCTCGGCGCTGGCCGCGTAGCGCACCGCGTAGCCGGCCTGCAGCAGGCGCGCGGCGACGTAGGCGTCCTCGCTGCCGATGACGTCTTCGGGGAAGCCGCCGACGGCCGCCAGGGCGTCGCTGCGGTAGGCGGAGAACGAGTCGGAACTGAAGCAGGTCTTGATCCCCAGTTCCGAGGCGTCGGCCAGGCGCTTGCTGCGGCTTTCCGGCGGGTAGTTGAAGCGCCGCGCCTGGGCACCGAGCAGGCCGGCGCCGGGGTGCGGCAACTGGCGGCCGTAGGCCACGCCGATGTCGGCCTCGGCATAGAGTTCGTCGAGCAGGTTGGCGAAACTGTCGGGCGAGGCGGGAATGGCGTCCTGGGTCAGGTAGATCAGCGCGTCGGCCTCGACCTGCTGGCTGGCCCAGCGCCGCGTCCCGCCGTGGTTGAAGCTGGCCGGCTCGATGACCGCGACCCGCGCGCCGAAGGCGCGGAAGCGCTCCACCGTGTCGTCGCTGGAGCGGCTGTCCACCACCAGGATGCTGTCCGGCTGCCGCCGTTGCGCGGCCAGGGCCGGCAGCAGCCGGTCCAGGTGCGCGCCGGCGTTGCGCGTGGGAATGACCAGGGCGCAGCGCATCAGGCTTTCTTCTCGTCGCTGGCGGGGGCGCGACCGTAGATATCGTTGAAGCGGACGATGTCGTCCTCGCCGAGGTACTCGCCGCTCTGTACCTCGATCATCACCAGGTCGATGATCCCCGGGTTGCTCAGGCGGTGGCTATGCCCGGCGGGGATGAAGGTGGATTCGTTGGTGTTGAGGAGAAACTCGCGCTCGCCGTTCTCCACCAGCGCCATGCCGCTGACCACGATCCAGTGCTCGCTGCGATGGTGGTGCATCTGCAACGACAGCGAAGCCTTGGGGCGCACCACGATGCGCTTGATCTTGAAGCGGCGGCCTTCCTCGAGCACGGTGTAGGTGCCCCAGGGCCGGCTGACCGTGCGGTGCAGGCGGAAGGCGTCGTGGCCGCGACGCTTGAGTTCCTGGGCGACGAACTTGACGTCCTGGCTGCGCGCCGCGTCGGCCACCAGCAGGGCGTCGGGGGTGTCGACGATGATCAGGTCGTGCACGCCGACGGCGCCGACCAGGCGCTTCGGCGAATCGATGTAGCAGTTGCTGACGTCGTGCAGCACGCTTTCGCCGCGTACCTGGTTGCCGTTCTCGTCCGCCGCGCTGAGTTCGCGCAGCGCCTGCCAGGAGCCGATGTCGCTCCAGCCGATGGAGCAGGGCACCACGGCGACCTTGTCCGAGCGCTCCATCAGCGCGTAGTCGACGGAGATGTCCGGCGCCTCGGCGAAGGCCCCGGCGGCCAGCTCGCGCTGGCGGCACTGGCCGTTCTCCAGGCTGCTGCCGTCGGCCAGGGCGGCGCGGGCGGCGATCAGCACCTCCGGCGCGTGGCGCTCCAGTTCCTGCAACACGGTGGCGGCCTGGAAGCAGAACATGCCGGCGTTCCACAGGTACTTGCCGCTGTCCAGGTAGGACTGGGCGGTGGCCTGGTCGGGTTTCTCGACGAAGCGCGCGACCCGGAAGCCGTTGCCCAGCGGGGCGCCCTGTTCGATATAGCCGAAGCCGGTCTCGGCGCGCTCCGGGGTGATGCCGAAGGTCACCAGGTAGCCTTGGGCCGCGAGTCCGCGAGCCTCGGCCACCGCCGCGGCGAAGGCCTGCTCGTCGCGGATCAGGTGGTCGGCGGGAAGGATCAGCAACTGCGCCTGGTCGCCGAAGTGCTCCTGCACATGCAGCGCGGCGGCGGCGATGGCCGGCGCGGTATTGCGTCCCACCGGCTCCAGCAGCAGGTCCTGGGCCAGGCCGCTGCGGTTGACCGCGCGGTAGTCGTCCAGGGTACGGAACAGCAGGTCGCGGTTGGTCACCGTGAGCAGGCGGGCGACGTCCGGCAGCCCGGCGATACGCAGGAAGGTCTTCTGCAACAGGCTCTGGTCATCGGCCAGGCGCATGAAGGGTTTCGGCATGCTCTCCCGGGAAACCGGCCACAGGCGGGTCCCGGAACCGCCGGAAACGATGCAGGGGATCAGCGGGGCGACGGCGTTCATCAGTAGACTTCCTTGGTCAGGAGTACGGCTGGCACCGTACGGAACAGGATGTAGAGGTCGAACCACACCGACCACTTGGCGATGTATTCGAGGTCGTATTCCACGCGTTTCTTGATCTTGTGCAGGGTGTCGGTCTCACCCCGGTAGCCGTTGATCTGCGCCCAGCCGGTGATGCCGGGCTTGACCCGGTGGCGCGAGCTGTATTCGCTGACCGCCTCCTCGAAGGGAATGCCGGCGGCCTTGGTCGCGGTGGCGTGGGGGCGCGGGCCGACCATCGACATGCTGCCGGCGAGCACGTTGAACAGCTGCGGCAGCTCGTCGATGCTGGTCTTGCGGATGAAGCGGCCGACCCGGGTGATGCGGTCGTCGTCGCGGGTGGTCTGGCGTTCGGCGTTGGCGTCGGTCCTTTCCGTGTACATCGAGCGGAACTTGAAGACCCAGATCAGCCGGTTATTGTAGCCGTAGCGTTTCTGCCGGAACAGCACAGGCCCCTTGGAGTCGAGCCTGATCGCCAGGGCCACCAGGGCCATCAGCGGGGCGAAGAGGACCAGCGCGATGCTCGCCAGGACCAGGTCCTCGCAGCGCTTGATCAGCGGCGACCAGCCGCGCAGCGGCAGCTCGGACGCGTTGAACATGGGGATCCCGGAGACATCGACGATGCGGTTGTGGGCATGCCGGAAGGCAGCCATGTCCGGCACCAGCAGGACGTTCACCGGCAATTGCCGCAGGCGATGGACGATGGCGCCGATGCGCCCCTCGGCGAACCAGGGCAGGGCGACCAGCACCTGGTCGACCTGTTCCTGGCGGATCAGCTTCTCCAGGTCCTTGGTGTTGCCCAGCAGCGGCAGCGAGTTGTAGTTCTCCGGGACCCGCTCGGAGCGGTCGTCGATGAAGCCGATGATGCCGGAGCGGATGTCGTGGTTGCGTACCAGGTATTCGGCCAGGTGCATGCCGCTCTCGGTGAAGCCGAGGATCACCGTGCGTTGCAGGTACATGCCGCGTTTCATCCAGGCCCGGTACAGGCGCAGCACCAGCAGGCGCTGCACGCCGAACAGCAGCAGGCTGCCGGTGAACCAGAAGATCACCAGCTTGCTGCTGAGGTAGGGAAACAGGCCCAGGCCCTGGTACATGAACAACAGCAGGCAGAACGCCGAGGCCCAGGCGAAGAACATGATGCGGAAGCGCAGGCGGTTGCTGAAGATATCGTCGGAGTAGACGTCCAGTGCCTGGAACATGATCACCGTGAGCGCGCCGAAGAACAGCAGCAGCCCGAGCATGTTGCTGCGCAGCTCCACGGGAACCAGGCCGGGGTAGTACAGCAGGAACAGCGCCGGGGCGATGGCGGTGAGCGCGTGTACCAGTTTGGTCGCGACCAGGAAGTACTCGATGAATCCAGCCCGTGTCAGCGACAGGCTATCTACCGACTTCGAATGCATGTTGTTTGCTCTGCCGATCACGGGCAGTCCATTGAGTGGATAGGGAAGAGCAAGGCGGTGAAGCGTCAATTTAGTGACTATTTTTCATTTGCCACGCGGTTTAGTCATTTTCCCGTCGAATAGGTTCATTCGTCGATAGTGGCTTTGTGATAGCTATCTTAGCATTCCCAGGGAAATATCCGTAGTCTGGGTAAGTTTTTTTAGTCAATTTATTGACGTATTTCTGGCGCCAAACTTTTATCCAAACAGTAGACGAGGAAATCTGACGCCGCCAATCCGCGAGCGCTCTGGCCTGGGAAGCGAAGCGGGGTGAAAGGTGAGGGCAGGCCGCTCGGTCAGGTGGCTAGCCGCCGGTTCGAAGACCCGCCTGTCCACTGGCGCTGCGGGCTGCCTGGGCAGGATGCGCCTGCGGTTCCATGACGCAGGTTGGCCGTTCGAGCGTGCCGGTCCGACCTGGGGGGCTTGGCGGACGTTGTCCGTTGCCCTCGTCGAAGGCGGAATAGGTTCGGGCCCGCGGCGTGCGCGGACGGCTCTACCAGAACCAGCCGCCGCGCGACAGCTCCTGCTGGCAACTGCGGTACTGGGCGCCGAACAGCGAGGCGCGGGACTGGACCTTCTGCGAGACGTTCTTCAGCCATGGCTTGGCGTCGTAGCTGCGGTTGCGGTAGCCGCCCCAGCCCTCGTGGTAGTTCAGGTACTGGCCGTAGGCGTCCCACTTGGAGACGCCGTTGACCCGCTGGCTCTTCTGGATGTACCAGCCCATGAAGTCCAGGGCGTCGGCGAAGTCGTCGCGGCTGGCGCCCCAGCCGCCGGCCTCGCGCTTGTAGTCGGCCCAGGTCTCGTCCTTGGCCTGGGCGTAGCCGTAGGCGGAGCTGACCCGGCCCCAGGGGATGAAACCGAGGAAGTAGTAGCGCGGCGGCAGGGCGTCATGCTTGAAGGAAGATTCCTGGTACATCATCGCCATCGGCACCTGGACCGGCGCGCCCCAGCGCTGCTGCATCTTCAGCGCCGCCTCGTGCCATTTCGGTTTTTCGCGGAAGATCTCGCAGAGGTTGTCGGGATTGGCGGGGGGCTTGGTGGCGCAGCCGGCAAGAGCCAGGAGCAGGGCCGGCATCGAGAGCCGCAGCATGAAAGGGGTCCTTTGGCAGACGTCTGGGTCGCTTAACGCTGGCGCTTTATACCCGCTTTCCGGCACTCCATGCATCCCCAGGCCGATTCCCTGCCTGCGGGGGGCGTCGGCGCTTCCTCAGGTCGGCCTGGGCGTCTCGGCCTGGCTGGGGGCTCCCTCCAGGCGCGGCCCCCAGTCCTCGACCTGGCCTTTTTCCAGGCGCCGCTCCAGGGTGCGCCGCCAGGATGGCGTCAGCGGCAGCGCCAGGCACTGGCGCAGCAGCTCGGCGTCGGCCCGCCTGTCGAACAGCACCTCGGACAGGCGCAACAACGACCAGTCCGGATGGCGCCGTTCGACCAGTTGCAGGATATCGCCAGCCGCCACCACGCCTTCCTCCAGCACCCGGTAGTACCAGCCGGTGCGCCCGGACTCCTGCACCCTCAGGGACATCCCGGCGACCTCGAAGCGGTCGTTGAGCTTCCAGCAGGGCATGCGCCCCTGGGACACTTCCAGCAGCGCGGTCCCGGCCCGCACGCGGTCGCCGAGGCAGACGTCGGCTTCGCTCCAGCCGCTGGTGCTGAAGTTCTCGCCGAAGGCGCCCGCCTGCATCAGCAGGGGGTGTTCGCCCAGTTCGGCGATCCAGGCGGCGTAGTGTTCGCGCGGATAATGGTGGATCGCCTTCTCGATGCCGCCATGGACGCGCAGGTCGCCTTGTTCGTCACCCTCCAGGCCGACAGGGGTGACCCTGAGCGCGCCGTCGCGCGGAGACTTGGCGATGCCGCTGCGCGAGCCGGGGCGGGTGAAGGGCCGGGCGCGGCCGGTGAGAAGGGCATCCAGGGGTAGGGCAGGCAGGGGCATGGGAGGGTTCTCTAAGATGCAAGATGGTATCGACTAAATACAATATAGAGTCCGCCAAGCCTTCGCCCGCTGTCAAGCCGCCAGACCCTCCGGATGCGTCGATAGCCTCGGCGGGCCGGGGGCATCCAGGCCCCCTAGTTGAGCTGCCGTGGGGTCCCGACAGGAAACCGCAAAGGCGCCGGACGTCGCGATACGACGTCCGGCATCGGCGGCCCTCAGCGCAGCCCGTAGCCCTTGTCGACGATCAACTCCTGGCCGTAGAGCCCGGCGGATTTCGACGACAGCAGGAACATCACCACGTCGACGATTTCCCCGGGGCTGAGGAAGCTGCCGTCGACCAGGCGCTGGTTGATGCTCCGGGTGACAGACTCCGCCTGGGCATCGCTCAGGCCCAGTGACGCCCATATCGGGGTGGCGGTAGGGCCGGGGGAGACGAGGTTGATCCGCACGCCTTTTTCCGCCCATTCCACCGCCAGCGTCCTGGCCTGGGCGATCAGGGCCGCCTTGGAAGCGATGTAGGCGGCGAGCCCGGGGAAGGTCACTTGGCTGAGGAAGGTACCGATGAAGACTACGCTGGCCGGTTTGCTCGTTTGCCGGCTGAGCACGGAAAAGGTGTTCAGCGCCCCGGCGCCGTTGACCCGCCACTGCTGCTCGAACGCCAGGCTGTCCAGGCCGTCGGCGAGCTGGGCGATGCCGGAGTTGGGTACCAGGTAATCGACGGGGCCGATGGACGCGGCACGCGAAGCCAGGGCGTCCAGGTCCCGTTCGCGGGTGACGTCGCCCGCCAGCCAGTGCAGACGCTTGCCGGAGTGGGCGTGCAGGCTTTCCGGCGGTCCTTCGCGCCTTGCCATCGCCAGGACAGTCGCGCCGTGCCCGAGCAACGTTTCGGTCAGTTTCAGGCCGATGCCGGAACTCGCGCCGGTGACGACGGCGAACCGGTCGTTGAATTCACTCATGGGAATCCCTCGTGGGGTGATGGAGATACGGGTCTTCGATAGGGATGGATCAACGCGAGAGCGACGGGGCAGGGATGAGGCGGATGCCTTGTACCTGCACCTGGTCGCCGGCGTCGAACCGGGCGTTGGGAGAGCGGAAGCGTTCGGTCGTGCCGTCCTCGTAGCGAACGGTGTAGGCATTTTCGCTCAGACCGGTTGCCTGCTGGACGGAGGCGCCTCCCAGGGCTCCCAGCGCGGCCCCGGCGATAGCGCCCAGGGGACCGCCGAGGGCCGCGCCGACCATGACGCCAACCACGCCGCCGGCGCCGTAGCCGACCGTTCGGTCCCTATCTGCGGAAATCACTTCGGCGGAGTGGGCGAGGGGAGTCGTGGTTGCCAGGGCCAGTGCGATGAGGGGGAGCATGGGTTTCATGGGAAATCCTGAATGGGAAGGAGTCGCCATTGGCTTTCCATTTCCCATGCCAGGTTTTTTATTGATATAGATCAATGATTTGAAGGTTTATGAGTCATATTGACACGATCTTTTTGCGGTCGTAATGACCCGCATGTAGTCGGTTTGACTCTGCGCCGATGACAGTTTCGGGCGCTTCGGAACGGCCTCGTCGATGACGCTCAACGATCGGGGCGAGCGGGGCATTCGGCCGTTTGAGCAGGCCCGCACGATCGGGCAAGGACTCCCGAGGAATAGGCAATGACGAGGAGGGGAGGATGCCCAATAGTGACCGCGAACGAATGTCGGCGGCTGCGCTACGGTTGTCGAAATGCCAGACAGGAATAATGACGCTTTGAAACTTCCCTCGATACGGCGAGCCGCCATCGGCGGACATCACGATTCCCCGCAATTGCGCCAGGGGCGTTTCCACAATCTCAGCCCCAGGCCGGCGGACATGCCGGCACCCGGTGCCCGGGTGCTCTGGAACGCGCTTTTCAACAAGCCGAGAAGCACCGTCCCGCGGCAGCCTTTACCCGTGCTCAGCCCGAGTCGTGCCGAGCTCGATGCGACCGTCGATGGCAGTCTGTTCCGCCTGGGTCATTCGACCTTGCTGCTGAAACTGGCCGGTAGCTGGTGGTTGACCGACCCGGTATTTTCCGAGCGCGCCTCGCCGTTGCCGTTCGCCGGGCCGAAGCGTTTCCATGCGCCGCCGGTGGCATTGGCGGATCTCCCGCCGATCCGTGGGGTAATTCTTTCCCACGATCACTACGACCACCTGGACCGCGCCGCGATCAAGGCCCTGGTCCCGCTCGTCGAACTGTTCCTGGCGCCGCTCGGCGTAGGCGACCGCCTGCTGGCCTGGGGCGTACCGCCAGGCAAGGTGCGCCAACTGGACTGGTGGCAAGGTATCGAGGCTGGCGGTTTGCGCCTGACTGCCACGCCGGCACAGCACTTCTCAGGCCGTGGGCTACATGATGGGAACCGTACGCTGTGGTGTTCCTGGGTGATCGAAAGCGCCGAACTGAAGCTGTTCTTCAGCGGAGACAGCGGTTACTTCGATGGTTTCGCCGAAATCGGCCGCCGCTACGGACCGTTCGATCTGACCATGCTGGAAACCGGCGCCTACAACGAACATTGGCCGTACGTGCACATGCACCCGCAGCAGACCCTCCAGGCTCACCGGGATCTTGGCGGGCGCTGGCTGCTGCCGATCCACAACGGCACCTTCGACCTGGCCATGCATGCCTGGTACGAGCCGTTCGAACGGATACTCGAACTGGCCACCGAACACGGCGTGCGGGTTTCCACGCCGATGATGGGCGAGCGGATCGACCTGCAAGCACCGCATGCCGGCCGACGCTGGTGGCGCGAAGTGGTCGACAGCGAAACGCAGGTGCAGGGTTACGGCTGTTGCAGAAGCTAGGTCGGCGAGCGATCGCACGAGGGCTCCAGACGGAAGCCGCCATGGAGTCGCTTCGAAATGCGTGATGCTGCCCTAGGTCCTGTGAACCTGTAGATTCGCATAATGTATATTATGTTAAATTATGTAAATCGTTTATTAGACCCTTGCTCTTTTGCGCTCCGTTCCCGCTTCCATGCTTGGTTTGAAGCCTTCAGTCGAGTCCCACACCTCGACGGCTTGCTGCCCAGGTTAAATCCCGGACAGATTTGGCAGCACCCGCACAAGACCTCTGCTACCTCCTTCGCACGGAGCCGATTGCAACAATGCGGTATCGCCCGACACGGACCCGACATGAGCAAATGCCCGTCCGCACGCTGAATATCGCGCAGCCATGAAGCTGCATCTGTACCGCGGCTCATTGGCCCCATTTTCACCCTGTGCCACGTACTCGCAGCCTGCCGGCTGCTCTGGCACTCCGTCTGGACAATGGATTGGCAATCAACAGTCGAATGGATAGATCGACGTTGAATGCATTGGGACGACGTCCGCTGTCTTGAGTCGAAACCGGAACATGACATGAAGATGAAATTGTAGGTATGTTCCATTGACGATGACGGCGCTGCTGCGGCAAGCGCCGTCCTGCATTGAATATTCAAAAAGTGTTCTGGCGGGACTCATCTTTCTATTCGAAGATGAAACGAGCAGGCAACCATAGTAGAAGGACGACGGATGTCACCTAGCCCCTCCCCCGACGAGCGTCGGCTTGTATTCGAAGCGCGCCGACTGACCATTGAAGCACTGGTGAAAATCTATCTTGAGCAGGTTTCTTCCTCAAGGAACCTGGTGACGGTCTACCTTCGCCTCATGTTCACGTTGTCACTCGGTGCCCTCGCCGGCGTGATAACTCTATATGGGACCATGCTTCGCTTTGGCACTTCGGCCAGTATCAGCATGATTACTCCCCTGGAGGTGGTTCTTGCTATCGCAGCGCTTGCGGCCCTGGTCACTTCGGCTCTGCTTTCCGCGCGTGCGCTCCAGAAAAGTGCATTCGATGTCGCTCCGCTCTTGCATAACCCATTTCCAAGCGCGGACTCGGTGATCGATTCAATATTCGATGCAGACGATATCGATGAGCGGCAAATACTCAGAAAGCTTTATTTCGCCCTGGACAAGACTGTCGAGCATCAGCCTCCTCTCAGGCTCAGCACTCGTCTGATCACCCTCTTCCTTATTGGCGGTCTTTTCCTGACCGGGGCATCCTTTTTACTGTGAAGAGCGCGTTCGGTCTTTATGGTTATTTATCATCATCGATCAGGGGAGTACTCCAGATCACCAGTTCAAGGGCCGCGGCGATCTGAATGCGATGATCGGCAAGCCGGACGGGCAACAGGTCCTGGGCACGCTCCAGCCGGCGCAGCAATGTGTTGCGATGCGTGCCCAGCGCTTCTGCGGTCTGGGTGACATTGCAGCCATTGGCCAGGAAGGCGTGCAGCGAGCGCTGAAGCACCGAAGGCTCCGTCGCCAGCCGCCCCAGGGTGCTCAAGACGAACTGCCTGGCCGCGCGGTCGTCCTGGGTCATCAGCGACACCATCCTCACCTGGTCGATGGTGGCAACGGCGGGTGCGCCCGCCAGGCGGCCCATCAGCCTTTGCGTCGTCAGGGCCTCCAGATGCGAGCGACGGAAGCCATTGACTCCCGTGCCCGGCGAGCCGATTGCCGCGCGAATCCCTGAAAACCGCAGTGCGATGCCTTGCAGCAGGTTCAGGTCCAGCGGTTTCGCCGCATGGCTCCAGACCCACAGGGTCGCGGGGCCGGCGAATACGATCAACGGCGCCGCCGTGCCCGTGAGTTGCGCCAGGGTACGCGCCACATCCTCCAGAAGGCGGATCTCGGCGTCCGGGCTTTCGCACCAGACCAGGCCGGCGTAGTGCTTCTGGAAAAGGCTGTAGCCCAGCCGTCTGCCGAATTGCTCCGTATCCACATCCCTGCCCTCGAGCAGCCGACTGACCAGGCTTCGTTTGTCGATCGGGTCGTCATGGGCCTGGGCGCTCTTTTCTTCGAGGATGATCTGGGTCACCACACGCATGTTGCTGTCGATGAACTCCGAGATGGACCGCGACGAGACCTCCAGGAACTCCTCGAGCACCCTGGGATCCTGCGTCAGGTTGAAGGCCATCTTCATCCATAGCTCCCAGGCGGTGTTCTGTGTCGACCTCGCGACATTCATCAGCAGCTCGGACAGCCCTCTGCGGGCGAGTTCCCTGGCCGTGTCCACCATGTCGGCCGAGACGTAGGGTTGCACCGGTTCTCCGGGGCGCTGCAGATTGGCGTTCGCCCAATGCAGCAACTCTGCGCGGTTGGCGCGCCGGCACGCCGCGAGGATGACCGGGTCCTCCAGCAGCTTGGCATCTTCCGGTGAAGAGAACAGCGCCTGATTGAGGCGCTCGACCCACTCCGGCGGCAGCGTCTGAGCGAGCTCGGCGCCTTTGCGCATGAGTTCACGAACGGCTTCCGATGGGCGTGGCCAGGAGGATGGCGTACTGGTCATGGGCGGTGCAAAACACTCAAAAATCACAGAGGAAATGGTGCAGTTCGTACCTTGGCGCAAGGTTGGGGGAAACCTAGCATGAACTCACTGCCTGAACAAAAAAATACAAGGAGGCGCCGTGACGCTCCATGTTCTTTTTTTGGGGTTTAGCGCAGTGGCAAGCGGGCTTGTTCGCCGGTGCCCGTTGCCCGGGCAGCGACCCGCCTGCGCCAACCGTTCCTTCAATCCGGAGTTCTTTCAATGTCAGCCTCTCGCGATACCTTCAGCCTGCCCGTCGTAACCCGCTCGACTCCAGCGCAAGAGATTGCACTGCTGAGCGACCAGGCAGGTGCGGTGATCATCCGCAACTTCATGACCCCCGAACAAGTCGCACGGATCAACAACGAACTGGACGCTCCCCTGGCCGCGCTCGAGGCCGGCTCCAAGCACCAGCACGAGCTGATCGCCGAGTTCCATGGCCGCCAGACCAAACGGCTCACCAACCTCGTCACCCACAGCAAGACCTTTCGCGAGGAGATCCTCGATGACGACCTCTTTCACGACCTGGGGAATGTGCTCTACGCCGCGGAGTGCGGTGACTGGTGGCTGACCACGGCCCAGTTGATCGAGATCGGCCCAGGCAACAAAGCGCAAATGCTGCACCGCGACATGGCGCAGTACCAACCGTTCGTGGCCATGAATAAACATGCGCCGCGCACCATCACCAACCTGATGCTGGCGCTGACCGATTTCACCGAGGAAAACGGTGCCACGCGCTTGATCCCCGGGAGCCAGGACTGGGATGACTTCGACGATGTAGGAACCCCAGAAATGACGATCCCTGCCCTGTTGAAAGCAGGAGATGCCGTGCTGTTCGGCGGGAAAGTCGTTCATGGCGGCGGGGCCAACGTGACCGCTGACTTCTACCGTCGCGGGCTGACCATCCCGATGCAGGCTTCGATCATCACGCCTGAAGAGGCCTACCCGTTGATCGTGCCGCTCGAACTGGTCAGAACGCTTGCTCCGCGCGTTCAGAAGATCCTCGGCTTCCGCTCCCAGTACCCCAATGGCAGCCCAGGCCTGTGGCAACATAACTACGCAGACCTGGCCGACTATCTCCAGCTCTAGAAGCCTTCCACGCTGGCCGGCCTGGCCCCGAAGGCGCCAGGCCCAACCGCGTCCCCGGACAAGCAAAGAGGCCGGTGAACACTTTCATTCCTGGCGGGGCATTACTCCGCGACGTGAAAACAGCAGCGGCGTGCCGTCGGCGTTGAACAGCGCCGCCGTCAGCGAAAGGCCGTCAGCCGACGGTGCTTCCTGGAAACTGTTTCCACCATCCCTGCTCCGTACCTTCAGTCCGTCAAGCCCGACCGCCAGTACCCGAGCGCCAGCCACTGCTATGGATGTGACCGAGCCCTTGCCTTGCGTTGGCACTCTGCGAAAAGCCTTGCCATCGGCAGAGCCCTGCAACAGGGTGCCACGCTGACCACCCAGCAGCAGACGCCCATCGGCCAGCACCGCGCCAGACCACAGGGTGCCCTCATAGCCGGTATCCAGGTAACGCCAGTTCTTCCCCTGGTCGTCGGAGCGCAGCACCTGCCCATGCTCGGCCGTGGCGTACAGGGTGCCGTGGTTGTCGGCAAACAGCCCCATCAGGTTGAGGTCGGCCCGCTTGGCTCCTGGAGGCGCTTGCAACGGCTGCTCCGTCCATGTCTTGCCGCCATCCTCGGTGGTCAGCACCAACGACCAGAGCCCTACCGCAACGCCCTGCCGGGCATCGAAAAAGTGCACGGCGAACAGCGGCCGGTCTTCTTCGCTCGACAGGCGCTGGACCTGCCAGGATTCCCCGCCGTCGGCGGTGGACAGGATCGCCCCCCAGTGACCCACCGCCCAGCCGTGCCTGGCATCCACGAAGGACACACCCGTCAATGGCGTGGATAGTGGGACCGAGCGTGCCTGGCGCCACTGCCTGCCCTGGTCGTCGGACAACAACACGACACCGTGGTCGCCCACGGCAACCACCCGCTCTCCGGCCCAGCCGGCGGCCAGCATGGTGGCCTGCGTGGCATTGCCCGCCTGCACGGCCGGCACGGCCGGCACGGCCTGCAACGGCGCGGCCTGGAGAGACATCAGCGGCAATCCTGCTGCGAGCAAGGCCGCGGTGAATGAAACCCTGAACTTCATACTTCTCTCCTCAGTGCACCAGCGCGCCGATCATGCGCACGGGACGTTTGCGCGGGAACGCCCGCTCCAGCCATACGGCGAAGGCCGGCAGCACGGTCATGGCCATGACCATGTTGACGACGAACATGAAGGCCAGCAGCTTGCCCATGTCGGCCTGGAACTTGAGCTCCGAGAAGGCCCAGGTGGCCACGCCAACGGCCAGGGTGATGGCGGTGAAAATGGTGGCGACGCCCACCTCGAGCAGCGCGTACTCCACCGCCTTGGTGATCGTCTGGCCATGGGCCAGGTGCAGTTGCAGGCGGTTGTAGATGTAGAAGGCGTAATCGACGCCAATGCCCACTGCCAGCACCATCACCGGCAAGGTGGCGATGGTCAGGCCGATCTGCAGCTCCTTCATGAACCAGTAGCCAATGAAGGTGCCGATGGTCAGCGGCAGGCAACACACCAGGACTGCCCGCAAGTCGCGATAGACCACGAACACCAGCAAGGCGATGGCGGCATAGACGTAAAGCAGCATGGGGGTTTCGCTCTTCTCCACCTCTTCGTTGATCGCTGCCAGGACGCCGGCGTTGCCGGAGGCGAGGCGAATCGAAATGCCTGACATCGGATACTCGCTGCGGAACGCCTTGGCGGCGTCCACCACTCGGTTGATGGTCGTGGCCTTGTGATCGGCCAGGTACAGGTGCACGGCCGACATGCTGCAATCGGTGCGCATCAGCCCGGGGGTTCGCGCAACCTCGGTGGCCAGCGCGGCGTAGTTCATCGGGTCGATGGGCACCGCCGCCATCTTCGGGTTGCCTTCGTTGTAGCCCTCGTTGAACTGACGCATGGTGGTGGAAAAGGACGCGACCGAGAGGACGCCGGGCACCCCCTGCATGGCCCACACGAAACGATCCTGGTACTGGCCCAGGGCGACATCCTCGCAGGCCACCTCGGAAGGAGCCTTGTCGACTTCGAACACCACGCTGAGCCAGTCCAGGCCAATGTCGTAGTTGCTGGCGATGGAGACCGCGTCGCGATTGAAGCGCGAGTCCTCGCGCAACTCCGGCGCACCCGCCTGCAGCGTGCCGACGACGCGGTCATGGCTTTGCCAGATCGCCGCCAGGAACACCGCCAAGGCTGCGCCGAGCACCCACTGCGCCTTGCGTGGCTCGGCGAGCCGGGCCAGGCCCCGCAGCCAACGGCTGCGACGCTGCCGGGAAACCTCCTGGGCGGCTGCGTACTTGTCGTCGACGCGCAGCAACGACGCCATCAACGGCAACATCACCAGGTTGGTGACGATCTTGTAGGCCACGCCAAGCGAAGCCGTGATCGCCAGTTCCCGCACCATCGGGATCGGGATCAACAGCAGCGTCACGAAGGAAACCAGCGCGGTCACCAGCGCCAGCGTCCCGGGAACCAGCAACCCGGTGAAGCTCGAGCGTGCCGCCTCTTCGGCGCTCTTGCCGATGGCGATCTCGCGCACGATGAAGTTGATTTGCTGCACGCCATGGGAAACCCCGATGGCGAACACCAGGAAGGGCACCAGCACTGCCAGCGGATCGAGCCCGTAGCCCAACAGGCGCAGGCTGCCGAACTGCCAGACCAGCGAGGCCAGCGAACAGACCAGTGCCAGCAAGGTGAAACGCAGCGAGTGGCAATACCAGTACACCGCCCCCGCCGTCAGCAGCAACGCCAGCAAACAGAACTCCAGCACGGCTGAAGCTCCGTCGGCGATGTCGCCGATCTGCTTGGCGAAACCGATGATCTGGATTTCGAAATCGCCGTCTTCGAAGCGCTGGCGGATCTCTTTCTCCAGCCGATGGTTGAAGGTTACGTAGTCCAGATGGGCGTCCTGGCTATCGTACTCGTTGAGTTCCACCGTGATCATCGCGCTGCTCTGGTCCCGGGAAACCAGCGTACCGATGAAGCCGCCCTGGGCAGTGGAATTGGCGATCTTCGCGATGATCCGGTCATCCAGGTGCTCGGGAGAAACCGTTCCGGGTACCAGCGGATCAGCACGAAAACCTTCCTCGGTGATTTCGTTGACGAAGGCGTTGGGCGTCCACAGGGAGCGCACGCTGCTGCGCGATACTCCCGGGAGGAAGGTCACCGCCTGGGTGACGTCATACAGCCGCTTCAGGCCCGGGGCGCTCCAGATATCGCCCTCTCGGGCCTTGACCACGATGGTCAGTCGGTTCGCCCCCAGCAGGTCATTGCGGTAGGCCTCGAATGTCTCGATGTATTCGTGGCCTACCGGCAATTGCTTTTCGAAGCCGGCATCCATGCGCAGCTGTACGGCGAACCAGCCCATGATCAGCGTGAATACCGCCAGGCTCGCCAGCACCAGCCGGCGATGCCTGAACAACACACCTTCGACATATGACAACAGGCCACGTGTCGGGGCCTCAGGTAGCTTTACAGAACCGTTCACGGCAAGCCTCACAAGGTGCGGGAGATCGCGATGCCGACATAATCGCGGTCACGATAAAGCTGGTCGTAGGGCGTCTCACCGCCCATGAACTTCGCGTAGTTGAGGGAAATCTGCCAACTGGCCGGGTTCCGCACGAAGTTCAGGTACAGGTTCATGCTGCTCGCGTCCTCGGTGAAGGTTGCGCTGAGGTTCGGTGTCCGTCCTCCCAGCGACCGTGCATAGAAGACGCCCGGCGTGACCTGCCAGCCCGGCAACAAGGTGCCGTCATAGGTCAGGCTGAAGTCCAGGTTGATCCCTGAAGAGGTCTTGTCGCCACGGGACTTCGGCGCTCTGGCAGGATCCAGCTGCCAGGCATTGAGTCCCGCGGCGAGCGGTTCGCCATTGACCTCGTCATGCAGCCCCGGGTACTTGATGACCACCAGTTCGGTCAGCAAGCTGCCCGTGCTGGCCCCGCTGAAATCCAGAAGCGTCGGGGAATTGGACGGCGTGAAGCTGTACAGGCCTGTCAGGTGCCACTGGAATTTCTTTTCGTCCTTCCAGCATTTGCCGCCGTTGCCGGTACACAGGTCGATGACCGGGTTGAGCATGACCGAGTCCTTCGGCCGGTACGACAGCTCCGTACCGACGGCCCAGTCACCGATCGGCATGTTGGCACTGATGCCGTACATCATCCGGTCTTCCTGGTACTCCCAGGTCGGTGCCGCCGCGAAGGTGTTCGGGTCGAGAATGGCGACACGCAACGATGGCAACTTGTCGTGATAACGCATTACGTAGAAGCCATAGGCGACGTCGCTGTCCTCCGGCTGCCAGCGCAGCGAAAGGCCCCACTGGCCGCTGTCGCGGGCGTCCTTTTCGGAGAATCCATAGTCCCCCCTGCCCTCACCCAGCGCGTTGGTGGTGGACCAGTAGCTGCCTACCGGCGGCAATTCGCTCTTGTTCCAGCGGAATTGATAGTAGGCCTCGACGTTGACACCCGAGCCCAGGCCCGACGCGACACTGAGCATCGGCGCCGGCAGCACGGCCTCCTTGAGCTGCACGCCGGGGCGCGCCAAGGCCTGGTAATCGTAGGCGTTGGTATTGTTGATGCCACCGGCCACGAACAGGCTTTCGCCCCAGTTGATCACCTGGTTGCCCAGGCGTGCGCGGACCCGCTGCCCGCCCACGTCGAAGCCTTTGCTCACCCACAGGTCCAGCAGGCGGGCCTTGAACGCGAGGTCGTCGCGAGCGTCGTCGCTCAGCCCGTTGCTGCCGACGCTCTCCGGGGTGTTGAACGACAGCGTGCCGGTGGTATCGGTGGCAGCGAAGTCGCGGATCCAGGTGCCGCGCGCCATGAAGGTGATGTCCTCGGGCATCTTCAGCAACAGCTCATGGGTGCCCTTGAGGTAGTTGGTGAACATGTCGCCGCGGTCGTAGTTCAGGTCGCCCTGGTCGGCCACGCCGGAGCTCTGCGCCAGGCAGCCGGAGGGCGCGTTGTGCCCGGTCGGTCCCTGGTTGATCAGGTTGCAGCCCCGTGACTCGGTACGCAGACCCATGCCTGCGGTGATCGTGGAGTCGAAGGAGCCATTGAGGGTTTCGGTTTCGAACGTGAATCCCATTGCCAGTGGGGTTGTGCACGCGATGACAAGGCCTGAGGCTTTCGTAATTATTTTTTTCATGCTGGCTCTCGATCTGGCGTCGGTTAGCGCTCGCTGATGGCTCGCAGATTGTCGGAGGTGAAGAAGTCACGCTTCAGGCGGGGGGAGCCGTTGTCTTCGGTGAGCCAGCGAATATCGTTCTTGCCCGCACCGATCGAGGTCATGTCGAAGAGGTAGCGGCCATCCGCCAGGTTGTACTGGACCTGGGCCTGGACGTCGCAGGCGCCTGTCTCGTACACGGGAATCGAGAACCCTTCGCGCACTTTCCAGATCTGCCCTTGCTTGTCGTAGTCCACCGCCAGCAACGGGTTCCAGCTGTCCTCGTCGATGTAGAACATGCGCTTCGGCGCCTGATGGCGCATGCCTTGACGGACATTGGCCTCGACGACCCAGACCCGATGCAGCTCATAGCGACGCGACTGCGGCGCGATCGAGTCGTTGCCGGCAAACGTCTCCACCTTGGCGCCAGTGTCGTAGGCACCGAAATCGTTGTAAGGCACCAGCAACTCCTGCTTGCCGATCAGCTTCCAGTCGAAACGGTCCATGGTGCCGAAGAAGACGTTCGCCTCGTCGACGGTGTACTGGTTATCCAGGCCGATCTGTGGCGCATCGTAGGAGTACGACGGCATTCGCCGCACGCGGCGCTGGCCGGGGAAGTAGTAGAAGGTCGTGGCCTGTTCGCCGGCCACGGCAGTCTGTACCGCGGACTGGCCGGCCAGAGCAGCCGGCTCGAGGTAGTTGAAGAAGGTCGCATTCTCCAGGCGGCCAACTGACGAGAAGAGCGCACTCCCCTTTTTCCCCCAGGGCGTGAAGAAGAAGGTATCTGTCGACTGACGTAACCATTCCCCCCCCTTGCGTGGAGAAATTCCGGAAATGGTCCGGGGAATTTCGACGCCAACGCCGCGGTAGCGCATCTTCATGTTCCACATCACCTCGGCACCGGTACTCGGCATGGGGAACGGGATGCCCGGAACGTGAGCCTCGTCCAGAGCGAGGCCGGCAGCATCGAGCTTGGCGAAACCAACGTTCTGCCGGGTGTTCTCGACCACGAAGTCCGGAGCGCTACAGGTCCGACGGGTCGGATACACATCCATGCGATAGCCGGGAATCCTCTTGAACAGCTCGACCTGTCCGGGGGACAGCTTGCTCGAGTGTTGCGCGAGATTGTTCGCGTCGATGCTGTAGAGCGGCTTGTCGCCCTTGAACTTCCAGTGCTCTCCTCGCACCTGGCCGTAGCTCCATCCCTCGTCCTGCTGTCCAGGCTGCGTCCAGGCAGGAATATCCCCGCTTGCACTCGCTGCGATCTCCCCGCCCAAGGGGGTTAGTTTCGACCCCAGCGCCTCGGGGCCCTGGGGCGCAGCCTGGACCGAACAGAGCACGGTCGATACCGCGAGGGTCATGAACAACTGCTGCTGGAAAACACGACGGGTGGGCGCTTCACCTTCCAGCCGTTCAGTTACATCTTTCATTGGATGGCTCCTCACACAGGGCATGGACCGGTTGCTCGACCTCCCAAGGGGAAGAAGTCGGCTCCTGTCGATAATGATCATTTGACCTGATCAATTGACCATGTCGGACGATCATGAGGCAAACCATATGCCAGTTCTCTTTCTTGTTTTTTTAATTGTTATAAATCAGGCGGTTATGGAAAAAGTTCTGTTCCAGGCCCAGTGCCCTGTGCACCACCTTGGGAAGTAAAGAAACATGTGTTACCTGGAGATGCTTGGTAACAGGGCGCAAGAGAGCTTGAGGGGAACTTTCGTAGATATCGGCTCGGGCATTTTTAATTGTCGTTTCGCCTCGGGTCAGAGGGAGCGATCGGATATGACCGGTCATGAATCGAGCAACTTTATCCGACAATGCAAGCTCCGCGGCGGAGCGGGACTATAGCGGATGTAATGCCTGCAAAAAAAACCGCCCCGAAGGGCGGTAAAAGGCAGGGCCAGGGCCTGCCATGGAGTTACAGCAGAACAGTTCTGCCAGGTTATCGGGTCAGAAAGAAAAACTTGTCGCGCCGTATTGTTTATCGTGGACGAGGAAACGCTTGGCCGTATACCTTGTTCGAACGCTCCAGCGCACCATAGGCATAGTACAACTGCACCATGGAATAGGACCAAGCCAGGAAGGCCATGGTCATGAAGACCATCTTCGTGTCGTCTCCCGGAATCGGGAAGAAGTCATATCTGAGCGCTACTACCAGGCCCGCCAGCCCGCCAGCGATGGTGGCCAGAGTATGGAGGGCTTCGCCTGCACGGGCCAGTTGCAAGGTGAAGTAGCAAAGATACAAGGTATAGGCTGACCACATGAATACATAGAAATAAGGGAGGAATCCCTCGATGATTCCAGACAGGAAATAGACGCCGGTAGCGGCAAAGCCAGCTACAAAAATGAGGATGTCCTTGGCGGGCGACGGTTTGTAATCGTGGGTAACTGCCATTAGCCCGAGCGTAGCGATAACTGGCACTCCCACCCCTCGCGAAAAGGCGTCGAGAAAGATCGCGATGTTGTAGTTGGCTTGCCAGCCGGTGGCTATGAATGTAGTGAAGTTCGATGCCGAGATACCTACGATCAAGAACTCCAGGCCAAGCAAATAGTTTTTCCGCCTGATGAATGCAGCGCCATAAAACAATCCGGAAATCACCAGGAGAATACATGAGAGCAGAGCGAACAAGTCTCTCGGTTCCACGTTAACTGCCCCTTCAGATAGAGTTGTATCGATGCCTTGTGTCTAATCGGTGCAAGGGAGTACGGGCATAACCCCATTAACTCCCCGCATCGTTATCAGCCGTTCAAGGCTTTGTCTTTGCGCACTTTCTTGTCGGTCCATGCATCCAGTAGCCTGGCGGCCGCAAAGGCCGTCTTTATGGCGCACCATTGAAGTGGCTCGGGTAGCATGGATGGCGTCTTGTGTTCCAGCGCCGCTAGCAGCGGAGGCTCTCCACCGCCGATTCGCTCGGCGAAAAGCGCGCCCATGAGCGATTGAGTGGCAAGGCCATGCCCTGAACATCCCGCCGTATAGAAGATGTTCTGCCTGGCCCCTGTCACCCCGACCACGGGGAGGAAGTCGTAGGCCCCGCTGATATACCCGCTCCAGCAATGCCGAATGGCAAGGCCCTGCAAGGAAGGAAAACGCTCGCGCAACACTCTCGACAACGCGGCGTAGGCGGCGTGGTCCGGAACATTGGGTGTCTTCGAGCCGTAGGCATAACCCAATTGCTTCACGGTCAGCAGCAGGGTGTCATGGGCCGTCAGGCGATGACTTTCCATGGTGTAGTGCGGCGTAATGAGGCCTTCACGCTCTTGCCAACCCAGGGACGCCAGTTGCTCCGCCGATAGCGGCTGGGTTTCGATTGCCGAAACCCGGATCGGTGCAACCTTGTTGCGGAGCACTCCCAGCTGAGGCGTGTAGGCGTTGGTCGCCAGAACCATTACAGGGGCGGTGGCGATACCCTGGGCCGTATTGCAGGTAATCACCTGCCCTTCACAGTAGGAAAGCACCGGCGTGCGTTCGTACAATTTCACGCCAGCCTTGATTGCCGCACGACGCAGGCCGTTGACGTACTTTCCCGGATTCAAGGTGCCGCCACGCTGCTCGCTGCCAAACAGGAATGCGGGCGGTATGCCTCGCGCGCGCATCTCGGCGCTATCCACGAAGCGCGTGACAGAGCCCAGCGCGTGGCCAAGCTCCATGTTCGCTCGCAGTCGCTTTTCCTGGCTGGGATGGACGGCGGCCCGGATGATTCCCGAGGGCGTGTAATCGCAATCGATGTCCAGCGCAGCCAAACGCTCTTCCACATAGGTGACGGCCTCGTCATAGAAACCGACGAACTTACGTGCCTGCTCAAGCCCCACTCGCTTGACGAAAACCTCGCATTCTATGCCCATGCTGCCGAGCAGATAGCCGGCATTGCGCCCGCTGGCCCCGAAGCCTGCGAACTGCTGTTCCAGAACGATGACGTTCGCTCCACGCGCCCTTAGTTCCAGCGCCGTTGACAGGCCGGCGAACCCGGCGCCGACCACGACGACGTCTGCGTGCTCGTGGCCTTTCAGCGCCGGCTGCAGGTCGTCTGGCTGCTCCACCCATCCGCCAAGGCTGCGGAATCTCATGGGTTCGGCATTGTTGCGTGCCGCTCCGTTGAAGGCATTCATTCACATCACTCCCGGGTTGCCGGACGTTGTTCCTCTCATGGGCCGATCCATGGCAGTGCCGCTAGAACCCCTTCCCCGCCTCGGAAAAGGAGGGCATGCCCAACAGCTCTTGCGGGTCACGCATCTGACCATCGATCTCCACCCAACCCAGTAGCGTGGAACTGGCACTCCATCCCAGCAGACGCTGCATTTGCGAGGGGAGCTGCCGAACGCGCTCGACGGGTATGGAAAGGAAGTGGTTTTCTTCCAGGCGCAGGAAGGCCAGGTCATAGGCCATGGTCAGGCCTGTGCGAGGAGCGTCGGATCTGTTGGCGCCACCGCCGTGATATACCGATCCCAGCCAGAGAAGCGCAGTGCCTGCCTTCATTTCTGCGCCGATGGTTTCTTCCTGGGTGGGCATCCGTTCGTCATCCCATTGATGACTGCCAGGAATGACCCGCGTCGCGCCGTTCTCTTCGGTGAAGTCGGTAATCGCCAGCATGAGCTGCAAGCGAGCCTCGCGACCATACTGCGGATGCCGCCAGAGCGAAGTGGCATCGTCGCGATGCAGGGGTTGAAGACCTTGTCCAGGCCCGATCTGTATCGCCTGGGTCATGCTCAGTTGGATATCGGGCGTGATCTCGACCCGATCGTTCCCTACCCAGACATGGGTGGGAGTCTGCAATACCTGCTTTGCCGTCTCGAGGAACAGGGGGTTCAGTGCCACTTCCACGGCGGAGTCGCTTTTCGCCAGGATCCGCGCGGTACGTCGAGTCTGGGTGCCGGCGAAGTAAGGGTCCATGCCGCAGGGGGTAACGCCCAGATAGCTGTCCAGGTCCTCGGTAAGAGACTTCAAGGTTTCTTCCGAGACGAAGTTGCAAATAGCGACAGCGCCATCACGCCTGATGATTTCCACTACCTGCTCGATCGGGGTGTCGCAGCTGACTGTCGTCAATCTTCGCGTACTCATCTGATGCCTACCTGTGTGGTGTTGTCATTGTTCTGCAGGGCTTCCGCAATCAACCTCAGCCCATGAGCGTTCACTCTCATGCGGTCAGACCGCCCTCTCCTTGCGCCTGGCGCGGAAAGGAAGTTTGATCATACGACATGATCATGTGATCAAGTCAAACGATTAATAATTCTGCGTGGCATCTCAGCGCTCAGGAAAGTCCAGCCGAATCAAGATCCGGCTCTACGCGGGTTCGCGCTGGCGATAGCGGATTGCCCAGGCTCGATCCTGTTTCGCTTCGGCTACGCATCGCCGGCGGTCGGAGCGAAACATCTGGAGAGACAAAGGGTCGCTGCCTCGGTCCTCAAGCGTGTCGACTCATGGATTGGGGGACGGCCATGCGTTAGCATTCGTCCCGGTCGACAGCGGACCAGTCGCCTGGCGGCAACACCGAAGAAGGAGAAGCTGAATGGCTCGAGTGGGCGCCGAAGTGCGCAGGCAAGACTTTATTGAGGCCGCCGTGAAGGTGATCGCGGAATATGGTGTGGCGAATGCCACTACCCGTCGCATCGCGGCCGCGGCGAATTCTCCATTGGCCTCCCTGCACTATGTCTTCCACACCAAGGACGAATTGTTCGACGCGGTCTATGAGTCCCTGATAGACAAGCCACAGCAGTCCTTGCTGCATGTTACGGCGGGAGCCACGGCGGCAGACTCGGTGGCAGAGATATTGCGCCAGTTGGTCGGGTGGTTCACCACGCATCCGGAACTGGCGACCACGCAGTTCGAGCTGTTTTTCTGGAATCTGCGTAACAACCCCGCTATGGCGAGCAAGATCTACACCGATTCCGTCGAAGCGACGAAGCAGGCCATTGAACAGGTCGCTGGCTCGGTGCTGGACCAGGAAGCGCTGGCCACTGTCAGTCGCTTGCTCATCAACCTGTTCGATGGCTTGCTTCTGGCCTGGTCCGCCCATGGTGACCAGGAGCGGCTGAATGCCGAGACCGAAGCCGCCTGCCAGGCTGTGAAGCTGTTGGTGGCCAGCTTCTGATCTTTTCGAAGGCGCATCTCTAGAGAGGGGCATGGTGACACGGTTCGCCGTGCCCCTGCTCTTCGGGCCTCT
The DNA here is from genome assembly GCF_056782835.1 of Pseudomonas sp. 20-5. Lineage (NCBI taxonomy): Bacteria > Pseudomonadati > Pseudomonadota > Gammaproteobacteria > Pseudomonadales > Pseudomonadaceae > Pseudomonas > Pseudomonas sp. 20-5. Next base: position 3,118,421 of record NZ_CM165584.1, read on the forward strand.
TGCCAGTTCAGGTGCGGCGCCTCTTCTAGCTCTCCTCTCCTCTCCTCTCCCCGCCTCCAGCGGAATCCTGGAGGTCTCCTCCTTGTAGTCCTGCAAGCTGACTGTGCGCTTCTCGTCCATGGATCAGGCTTCCGCCATGGCCTGGTGCGGCACCTAGGTGCAAATAAACCCAAACCGATGGAAACCTGGTGCATTTCGCACCTTGTACCAGCAACTCGCTCGCGTCTATTCTGGTCAAACGATCAAGTCAAAAGATCAAGTCTCTATAACACAACAATAGGAGGCGACATGTCCTCTCACACTGCTCTTCCAATTGAGCCGCTCGATGTTCTGATCATAGGAGCCGGTGTGTCTGGCATCGGCGCTGCGGCTTACCTTCGACGTCACCAACCGAACAAGGTGTTTGCGATTCTCGAGTCCCGGGAGCGAATGGGCGGCACCTGGGACCTGTTCCGCTATCCCGGCATACGCTCCGACTCGGACCTGTACACCTTCGGCTTCGACTTCAAGCCTTGGACCAAGGCGAAATCTCTGGCGGATGCCGCCGACATTCTCGAATACCTGCGAGAAGCCGTCGCTGAATACCAGTTGGACCCCTTCATCCAGTACCGGCAGAAAGTGGTCTCGGCGAATTGGCAGAGCGACAAAGGGCTGTGGGCGGTATGCGTCGAGGACGGCCACACGGCAGAAACCCGCACCATCGAATGCCGCTGGCTGTTCAGCGCAGGCGGCTACTACCGTTATGACCAAGGCTTCAGCCCACGCTTCGAGGGCGCGGAGCAGTTCAAGGGGCAAATCATCCACCCGCAACACTGGCCCGAGCGCTTGGACTATCGGGGCAAGCATGTGGTGGTCATCGGCAGCGGCGCAACGGCGGTGACCCTGATTCCCGCCATGGCCGACGAGGTCGCCAGCATCACCATGTTGCAGCGGACGCCCTCCTATATCGTCAACCAGCCCGCCAACGATTCCGTTGCCGCTTTTCTTCGCAAGATTCTGCCGGCGCAAACCGCCTACTCACTGACGCGCTACAAGAATGCCAAGATCACCCTGGTCTTCTGGCGATTCTGCCAGCGCTTCCCCGGGCTCGCCCGCAAGCTGCTCATATGGCTGACCCGTAGAGAATTACCGAAGGGCTATCCGGTCGACGTTCATTTCAACCCGCCCTACAAGCCCTGGGACCAACGCTTGTGCTCGGTTCCCGAAGGCGATCTTTTCAAGGCCATCAGTGCAGGTAAAGCCTCGGTCGTTACCGACCATATCGAGCGCTTTACCGAGTCCGGTGTCTTGCTCAAGTCCGGCACGGAACTGAAGGCCGATATCATCATCACGGCCACCGGTCTGAACGTGCAGTTGTTCGGCGGTATCGCCCTGCACAAGGATGGCGAGCCGGTAGTGTTGAGCCAGACGCTGGCGTACAAGGGCACGATGCTTTCCGGCGTACCCAATTTTGCCTTTGCGGTGGGCTATACCAACTCATCCTGGACGCTGAAAGTATGCCTGCTGTGCGACCACTTCTGTCGCTTGCTGGGCTTCATGGACAGCCAGGGCCATAACGTCTGCGAGCCGAAGGCGCCGGATGGTGTCGAAACCCGTCCCCTGCTGGATTTCGGGGCCGGATATGTCCAGCGGGCATTGGATAGTATGCCGCGCCAGGGGCCTCGTGAGCCCTGGGTGATGTCGATGGATTACTTCCGTGACATCAAGCTTTTGCGCCGAGGGAAGGTCGCCGACGAATGCCTCCGGTTCAGCACGGTGCCTGACGCCTACCTGCACAGAAGCGTGGCGCTTCAGACTCAGGGCGGCGGGCGATGACTGCGGATCGGTTCTGCGAGCTACCGGGCAAGCGTAGCCTCTGCTATCGCAGCCACGGTCCGGAAACCGCGCCTGCGGTCATCCTCATCGTCGGCCTGGGGCTGCAATTGATCTACTGGCCTGAAGCGCTCATCGTCGGCCTGGTCGAGCGGGGCCTGCGCGTGATCACGCTGGACAACCGTGACTCGGGCAGGTCTTTCTTCACCGAGGTCACCCCGCCCACGACCCTGCAACAGTTCTTCCGCAAACCGACTGCGGGGTATGACCTGGGCGACATGGCCGACGATGTGATCGGCCTCATGGATGGCCTGCGCCTGGGTGCGGCGCACGTCGTAGGGATGTCGATGGGCGGCATGATCGCCCAGACACTTGCCGCTCGTTATCCGCAGCGAGTCATGAGCCTGGCGTCCATCTTCTCGACGACAGGATCGCTTCGAGTAGGCCAGCCAGCGTTCAAGACCATCTTGCAGCTTCTCCGGCGTCCTCCCCGGAACCAGCGGGAGAGCGTTCGCGACTATGTGGAGATCATGCGTTCCGTCGGTACGACGCTGGAATGGGACGAGCAGGCCCATCGCGACTACGCCATGCAAGCCTGGGAGCGAGGCGGCGGGGAAGCGAGCAACCTCGGGATGGCGAGGCAGATCGGCGCCATCATCAACTCGGGCGACCGAACGCAGGAACTCCAGCGAATTCGCTGCAACACGCTGGTCATCCATGCTGAGAAAGACCTCATGGTCGCCACCAGCGGAGGCTTCGCCACGGCGGCGGCCATTCCCAGGGCGCGCTTGGTGCTGTTGCCGGGAATGGGGCATGACTTCCCCGCCTGCCTGACAGGAACACTGCTTTCCCTGCTCGCAGGCCAAATGCATTAGTACGGAGCATCCCTTCAGGGGCGGGTGGGTGCCGCCCCTCTTTTTACACCTCGGGACTTGCATGGGGCTTTTCGAAGTTCGTGCTTATCCAGGCCCACATAAGACAAAAAGGTTCCCGGTTGATTCTCGACCGCAGAGCCATGCATCACACGCCGGAGCCGTTGGTTCGCCCTGCGCGTGAATTCCTCCACTGCCGTTCAACAACGACAAAAATCGAGCAAGAGGTACGTATGGAATTCAAGTTCTTACTCCCCGCCAAAGTCGTGATGGGACCCGGCCTGCGCGAGCGCACCGGCGAATACCTGCGGGAACTCGGCATGGCGCATGTGCTGATCGTGACGGACGCCGGGGTAAAGGCCGCAGGCCTGTTGAATGGCGTGTATGCCAGCCTGAATGAGTGGGAGATCGCGTTCGACGAGATATCGGAGGTCAAGGCAAACCCTCGCAGCGAAGACATCAACCAGGCGGCGCAGCTGTATCGCGGCAAAGGTATCCAAGGCCTGCTGGCCATCGGCGGCGGCAGCGCGATGGACGCGGCCAAGGCGATCAGCCTGCTGCTGACCCACGAGGGTCGGATCGAAGACTACGAGGGCTCTTTCACCCTCAGGCACGCCATCCCGCCTATCGTCGCCATCCCGACCACCGCCGGAACCGGCAGCGAAGTGACCTGTTTCTCGGTGATCACCGATACCGCCCGGCATTTCAAGATGAGCGTCCAGGACTACCGGGTGGGCCCCGTTCTGGCATTGCTCGACTCCCGCATTCTCGACACGCTGCCTGCATCGATTGCCGCCGCAACCGGCATGGATGCCCTCACCCACGCCATCGAAGCCTACACCTGCCGTGTGTCGAATCCGATCAGCGACGGGCTGGCGCTGCATGCCATCCGCCTGATCAGCCAATACCTCAGGCCCGCCGTACTGGAGCCGGGCAACCTGCATGCACGCGAGCAAATGCTGGTGGCCAGCCTGATCGCCGGCATGGCCTTCGGTAACGCGGACGTCGGCAGCGTGCACTGCATTTCCGAAGCCATCGGAGGCATGTACGACACGCCACACGGCGTGGGCAACGCGATCTTCCTGCCCTTCGTGTTCGGCCATAACCGTGACGCCGACATCACCCGCCACGCGCAGGTCGCCTATGCACTGGGTATCGACCCCAACCTCTCGCCGGCCGAGGCCGCCGAGGCCGCTGTCGGCTACCTGTTCCAGATGAGCAAGGACCTGGGCATCCCCCGCTTCGCCGAGGTGAAAGGCGTGCGCGAGGAAGACTTCCTGAGCATCGCCGAAAAGTCGAAGAAGAATTTCTCCGACGGCAGCAATGCCAAGCAAATGACGGTGGAAACCTACCGTGAAATCGTCGCCGCCGCTTACCACTACGTAGCGTGAAGGAGGCCAGTCATGAGCGAATCAATCGCCGGCGCTTCATTGAAGCGCACGCTGGGTCCGTTTTCCGTTCTGCTGTTCGGTCTGGCGTTCCTCGCTCCGTTGATCGTGTTCGGCACCTATGGCGTGATCACGCAGGCCAGCGGCAACACCACGGCGATGGCCTACCTGATCGCGGCAATCGGCGTGGTGTTCACGGCCTTGAGCTATGGCCGGCTGGTCAGGGTGTTCCCGGTCGCCGGTTCGGCCTACACCTATACTCGCAAGATGCTGAGCGCGAACCTCGGCTTCATGGTGGGCTGGGCCGCCCTGCTCGATTACTTCTTCATCCCGATGCTGATCTGGCTGCTCGGCGCCAGCTACCTCAACATGGCCTTTCCAGAGGTGCCGCAATGGGTGTGGATCATCGGCTTCATCGTCTCCACCTCGCTGCTTAATATCCTGGGCATCCAGGTCGCCAACCGCTTCAACGTGCTGTTGATGGTCGCGCAACTGGCCATCATCGTCGTGTTCATCGGCCTGTGCGTGCACTACATCGTCGCGGCCAACGGCCCTGGCGGGCTGCTGTCGGCCAAGCCGTTCTTCAACCCGGACGTGTCCTTCGCCACCAGCATGGCCGGCGCTGCCATTGCCGCGTACTCGTTCCTGGGCTTCGACGCGCTGTCCACGCTCAGCGAGGAGACCCGCGACCCGGGCCGGACACTGCCGCGCGCGATCCTGCTGGTCGCATTGATCGGCGGTTCGGTCTACGTCGGCTCGTCGTACTTCATGTACCTGGCGCACCCCTCCCCCGCCTTCGAGCATGTGGACGGCGCCGCCTTCGAGATCGCCCGCATGATCGGCGGCGACCTGTTCTTCGCCGTGGTCCTGGCGGGGATCATCATCGCCCACTTCGCCGCAGGCATGTCGTTCCAGGCCAGCGTGGGCCGGCTGCTGTACGCCCTGGGGCGGGACAACCAACTGCCGCGCAAGCTGTTCGGTGTCCTGCATCCTCGCTACAAGACCCCGGCCTTCAACATTCTGCTCTGCGGCATTTTCGGCTGCGCGGGTTTTGCCCTGACGATCGCCACCGCGACGTCCCTGGTCAATTTCGGCGCGTTTCTCGCCTTCAGCGCAGTCAACCTTTGCGCGTTGCGGCTCTCCTTCGATACCCGCCTCGGAGACGGGGCGGGCTTGTTGCGCGGGGTGCTCTGCCCGCTCGTTGGCCTGGTCACGGCCGGGTGGATGCTGGTCAGCCTGGATAAAGACGCGCTGATCATGGGCTGTAGCTGGCTGGGCCTGGGGGCGGTCTATCTCGCTTGCCGGACCAGCTTCTTCCGCAACCCGGTGCCCGACGCGCTGGCGTAGTGACCACCCTTCTATCGAACGCTCTGACAACAACCACAAGGCCGGCTTCGAGCCTGCCCTTCAATGGCGAGAATCGATATGCAAACCAAACTTCTGATCAATGGTGCTCTGGTGGCCGGCGAAGGCGAGAGCCACGCGGTGTACAACCCGTCCCAGGGCAACGTCCTGGTGCGAATTACCGAGGCCAGCGGTGCCCAGGTCCATGCCGCGGTGCAGAGCGCGGATGCGGCCTTCGACGCCTGGTCGCAAACGCCGCCCAAGGATCGCGCGGCCCTGCTGCTCAAGCTCGCCGAGCGCATCGATGCCCAGGCGCACGTGTTCGCTCGCCTGGAGGCGGACAACTGCGGCAAGCCTTTCAACGCCGTGCTGCTGGACGAACTGCCCGCCGTATCGGACGTGTTCCGTTTCTTCGCCGGCGCCGTACGCTGCCTGCAGGGCTCGGCGGCGGGAGAGTACGTCGCGGGGCATACCTCGATGATCCGCCGCGACGCGGTGGGCGTGGTCGCCTCCATCGCGCCGTGGAACTATCCGTTGTTGATGGCAGCGTGGAAACTCGGCCCGGCATTGGCCGGCGGCAACACCGTGGTGCTGAAACCGTCGGAGCACACGCCGCTGAGTACCTTGAAACTGGGCGAGCTGCTTGCCGAGATCTTCCCCGCCGGCGTGGTCAACATCGTCCACGGTCGAGGTGCCTCGGTGGGTGAGCCGCTGACCAGCCATGCCCAGGTGCGCATGGTGTCGCTGACCGGCTCCGTGCGCACCGGCAGCCGGATCATCGAAGGTACGGCCGAGAGCGTGAAACGCATGCACATGGAGTTGGGGGGCAAGGCTCCTGTACTGATCTTCGACGATGCCGACATCGATGCCGCCGTCGAAGGCATCCGCGCCTTCGGCTTCTACAACGCCGGCCAGGACTGTACCGCCGCGTGCCGCCTCTATGTGCAGAAAGGGGTCTACCAGGAGTTCGTTCGCAAGCTCGGCGAGGCCGTATCCAGCATCCGGTGCGGGCTGCCGGACGATCCGGCGACCGAGATGGGACCGCTGATCACCAAGGAGCATCTGGAGCGTGTCGAGGGGTTCGTGAACCGGGCCAGGGAGTTGCCGCACATCGAAGTGGTCACCGGCGGCAAGCGCGCCGAGGGTGCCGGCTTCTTCTTCGAGCCGACGGTCCTGGCCGGCGCTACGCAGGAGGATGAGGTGGTGCGCCGCGAGATCTTCGGCCCGGTGGTGACCGTCTCGCCGTTCGAGGATGAAGCCCAGGCGCTGGCTTGGGCGAACGACTCCGATTACGGCCTGGCGTCTTCGGTATGGACCGCCGATGTGGGGCGCGCTCATCGCCTGGCCGCCCGCCTGCAATACGGCTGCACCTGGGTCAACACCCACTTCATGCTGGTCAGCGAAATGCCCCACGGCGGGGTCAAGCTGTCCGGCTACGGCAAGGACCTGTCGATGTACGGCCTGGAAGACTACACCGTGGTGCGCCACGTGATGTTCAAGCACTGACCGCCCACACCCCGGACTACCCAGATCATTTTTCAAGAGGTTTGCATGAACAACATCGAGACGTTCGAAAGGCTCGAGTCCAACGTGCGGATGTACTGCCGCGACTTGCCCCTGGTGTTCGATACCGCCCAAGGCAGCAGGATCCGCGGCGAAGATGGCCGCGAATACCTGGACTTCTTCGCCGGCGCCGGCGCCCTGAACTATGGCCACAACGACCCGCGCATGCGCGATGCGCTGATCGCGTATCTGTCGGCCAACGGCGTGACCCACGCCCTCGACCTGCACACCACCACCAAGCGCCAGTTCCTGGAAGCGATCGAGCGCGACCTGTTCAAGCCACGCGGCTGGGACTACAAGGTCCAGTTCACCGGCCCGACCGGTGCCGACGCCGTCGAGGCGGCGTTGAAGCTGGCGCGCAAGGCGACCGGGCGTACCAAGGTCGTATCGTTCTACGGGGCTTACCACGGCATGACCGCCGGCGCCCTGGCCGTCACCGGCAACCGCACTCGCCGTGGCCCCGGGCTTTCCACCGACGTGGTGTTCGTGCCCTACGAAGACAGCCCCTATGGCGAATTCGACAGCATTGGCTTCCTCGAGCGCCTGGCCAACGACCAGGGCAGCGGCTCGGAGCTGCCGGCGGCGGTGATCGTCGAGTCGGTGCAGATCCAGGCCGGCGTCTACCCGGCTTCCAACCAATGGCTGCAACGCTTGCGCAAGTGGACCACCGACCACGGCGTGCTGCTTATCTGCGACGAGATCCAGGCCGGTTGCGGCCGCACCGGCGACTTCTTCGGCTTCGAGCGCTCCGGGGTGGTGCCGGACCTGATCACCTGCGCCAAATCGATCGGCGGCTTCGGCCTGCCGATGGCGATCGTGTTGCTTCGTGCCGGGCTGGATGTATGGCAACCGGGCGATCACATCGGCACCTTCCGCGGCAACCAGTTGGCGTTCCTGACCGCCCGCATCGCGCTCAGCTATTGGCACGATGAGCAGTTCCTGAAATTGCTGGCCGACAACTGCGCGGCCATGGAGCGCGCAGTTGCCGGCTTTGCGGAAATTCCAGGCGTCGCGTCCGCGCGTTGTCGCGGCATGATCGCCGGCATCGATTTCGGCCGCGGCAACGTCGAGGTCGCCAAGGACGCCCAGCAGCGCGTGCTGCAAGCGGGCGTGCTGGTCGACCGCTGCGGCCCGAATGGCGAAATCATCAAGCTGATGCCACCGCTGAACACTCCGACCGACCAACTCGAAGACGGCCTCAGGGCCTTCGGCGAATCGGTCGCGGCAGCGCTGGGCGAATAGCTGCCAGGGTCACCCTTCGGCCTGTGTTGAAGCGCAGGCCGGAGACCTGTTGGACATCAGCCAGAACAATAATCAGGAGACCTCGAGCGTGCGTGAACACAATGATGAAAGCTTCGAGTTCGAAGTGTCCGTGATCGGGCTCGGAGCCATGGGAACCATCATGGCCCAAGCGTTGCTCAGGCAAGGCAGGCGCGTGGCGATCTGGAACCGCTCACCCGGCAAGGCCGCGGCGCTCGTCGCCGCTGGCGCTCACCTGTGCGAGAGCGCCGAAGCCGCGCTGGCTGCAAGCCCGGCCACGATCTTCGTGCTCCTGGACAACCAGGCGACCCACGAGGTGCTCGGGATGCCAGGTGTGATGCAGGCGCTGGCCAACCGTACGATCGTCGATTACACGACCAACGCCCGGGACGAGGGCCTGGCGCTTCAGAGTCTCGTCAACCGCGCGGGCGGCCATTACGTCAAAGGGATGATCGTGGCCTACCCGCGCAACGTTGGTCGTCGCGAAAGCCACAGCATTCATACCGGTGATCCTGAGGCCTTCGAACGGCATCGGGCGCTGCTTGAGGGGCTTGCCGGTCATACGACGTTCCTCCCCTGGGACGAAGCATTGGCCTTCGCCACCGTGCTCCACGCGCATGCGTTTGCCGCGATGGTGGCTTTCTTCGAGGCCGTGGGGGCTGGTGTCCACTTCGGCCTGCCGCCTTCGAAGACCGCTCGGCTCATGCTCGACACGTCGCGCTTTTTCGTCGCCGATGCACTCGAGGAAGCGGTCCGTCGGCTGGAAGCGCAGGATTTCGCAGGCGATCAGGCGAGGCTCGATGTGCATGCCCAGGCCTTCGCCCATATCGCCGGAGCCCTGCACGCACAAGGGGCCTGGACGCCGGTCTTCGACGCGCTGTGCCAGGCCGTGCAACGCGCGGCAGCCATGGGCTATGGCGACCAGGACATCGTAGCCGTCACCCGCCTGTTCGCCCGCGAATGCGACACCGCAAGCGCGGCGGGACAGTGACTGCGCTGCGCTTCTAAGGTCCTCGTGGATAGCGCCCGAAGACAACAACTATAAAAAATCGCTGGAGAATCATATGCGCCGATTCGGTTTTCTACTGGCTGTCCTTGTACTGGTCATCTTCCTGAGTGCACTGTTTTCGAAGCCTTCCGTCGTCAACCGCGGGACGGCTCAGCGCATGGAGCACTACCCCACCGTCGGTATCGGAGACATCTTCCGGGGGCACTAGCCAGGCCTCGGGCGACAGACAGCCTCAAAGCCTGCCATGCGGTCGCTGCCACCCGTTCGACAGCGACCGTGTGCGCCTCAGTGGTCTATGGCTCCGCTGGCGCCAAGGCCGGTCTGGCCTCGTACGTATTGGTCGGCGAAGGCTGCCCTTTCCGCCATGGCCCGCTTGGTCCGGTCCAGGCGGGAAACGCCATACGCCACCAGGAACGCCAACGGCATGGAGAACAGCGCAGGCTGGGTATAGGGGAACAGCGGCTCGGCGAAGTGCAACACATCCACCCACACCAGCCTGGAGAAAACCACGAAGCCCATGGCGCTGAACAACCCGACGTAGCCACCGGCCAACGCGCCACGGGTGGTCAGCCCCGACCAGAACATCGACAGGAACAGCACCGGGAAGTTGGCCGAAGCGGCGATGCCAAAGGCCAGGGCGACCATGAAGGCCACGTTGATGTTCTCGAACACGATGCCCAGGGCTATCGCCACCAAGCCAAGGCCCAGGGTTGCCAGCTTGGTTACCCGCAGCTCCTGCGCCTCGCTGGCCGCGCCCTTCATGATCACCCGCGCATACAGGTCATGGGCGATGGCGGACGCCCCGGCCAGGGCCAGGCCTGACACCACGGCCAGGATGGTGGCGAAGGTCACGGCGGAGAGGAAGCCCAGCAGCAGGTTGCCTCCCACTGCCTGGGCCAGGTGCATGACCACCATGTTGCCCCCGCCCAGCAGCTTGCCTCCCGCTTCCCCGCCCTCGAAGAACCGGGGCTGCTGGCTGACGATCACGATCGACGCCAGGCCCAGCAGGAAAATGACATTGAAGAAGTAGCCGATGAACCCGGTGGCGTAGAGCACCGACTTGCGCGCCTCCCGGGCATCGCCGACGGTGAAGAAACGCATCAGGATGTGCGGCAGCCCGGCGGTGCCGAACACCAGCCCCAGGCTCAGCGATAGCGCGGTCAACGGGTCGGCCAGCAAGCCACCAGGGGCCAGCAGGCGTTCGCCCAGGGCATGGCTATCCATCGCCTGGCTGACCAGCCTGTCATAGCTGAAGTCGAATTCGCGCATCGCTAGGAACAGCACCAGCGAGCCGCCGACCAGCAGCAGGAATGCCTTGACGATCTGCACCCAGGTGGTTGCCACCATACCGCCGAAGGTCACATACAGCATCATCAGCGCACCGACGATCACCAGGGCGATCTGGTAGTCCAGGCCGAACAGCAGCCTGATCAACTGCCCGGCCCCGACCATCTGCGCCACCAGGTAGAAACACACCACGGTCAGCGATCCGATGGCGGCCATGGTGCGCACCTTGCCCTGGTCGAGACGGTACGAGGTGATGTCGGCGAAGGTGAAGCGGCCCAGGTTGCGCAGCCGCTCGGTCATCAATAGCAGCAGTACCGGCCAGCCCGCGAAGAAGGCGATGAGATAGATGTAGCCATCCATCCCGGAGCTGTAGATGAGCGCGGTGATTCCCAGCAGCGTGGAGGCGGACATGTAGTCGCCGGCCAGCGCCAGGCCGTTCTGCCAGCCCCGGATACCGCCACCGGCGCTATAGAAATCCGCCGTCGAATGGGTCCGTCGCGCCGCCCACCAGGTGATGCACAGGGTGAACAGCACGAACACCATGAACATGCCGATGGCATGCAGGTTGAGCGGCTGGCGCTGGCCAGCGTCCAACGCGGGCGAGGCCAACAGCAGGCCGGAGTGCAGCGACAACGCCAGGGGAAGGAGCTTCTTCATGCGCCCTGCTCCTCTTCCAGCCCAGCGACCAGAGCCTGGGTCAGGCGATCGAATTCGCCGTTGGCGCGGTACACATAGAGCGCCGACAAGGCACAGAAAAACACGAACAGGAACACGCCGGCCGCGACGCCGAAGGTCATGTTCGAGCCCTGCGCCAGACGCCTGGCAATCAGCTCGGGGCAGAACGATACCAGCGCGATGTAGCCGTGGAACGTGGCCAGGATCAGCAGGAGCAGGCTCAGGGTGAAACGGTTTCGGCGCGCCACCAGTTGCTGGAACCGGGCACTGGCGCGGATACGCGCGTATAGCAGGCTGGACATGGGACACCTCGGGCAACCTAGTTATTGTTATGGAATATGCGGGTGCGGCAGCGCCATCAGCGGCCGGCGTCGCCGGCCTCCTCCTCCTGCCGGGCCCACTCGCGCAGGACGAACTTCTGGATCTTGCCGGTGGCGGTCTTGGGCAGTTCGGTAAGCGTCACATGCCGCGGTGCCTTGAAGTGCGCCAGGCGCTCGCGGCACCAGCGGACCAGATCGTCACCCGTGGTTCTGGGTAAGGCATCCGCCCGCAAGGCGACGAACGCGTGGGGTGTCTCGCCCCAGCGCGAATCCGGGCGCGCCACCACCGCGGCCTCGACCACCTCGGGGTGCTGGTAGAGCACTTCCTCGATCTCCAGCGAGCTGATGTTCTCGCCGCCGGAAATGATGATGTCCTTGGCCCGGTCCTTGATTTCCACGTAGCCGTCCGGATGCAGCACGGCCAGGTCGCCGGTGTGCAGCCAGCCGTCGGCCAACGCGGCACGGGTGGCCTCGGGGTTGTGCAGGTAGCCTTTCATCACGGTGTTGCCCCGCACTACCAGTTCGCCAAGGGTGCGGCCGTCGGCCGGGACCGGACGGCCGGTGTCGGTATCCAGCACCGTGGCCTCCTCGAGCATCGGGTGGGCGACGCCCTGGCGGCTCATGAACTGGGCCCGGGCCTCCAGCGGCAATTCGTCGACCCCCGGCTGCCACAGGCACAGGGTGCTGGGGCCGTAGCTTTCGGTCATGCCGTAGGCGTGGGTGATGCTGAAGCCGCGTGCTTCCATGGCGGCGATGACCGCGCTGGGCGGCGCGGCGCCGCCGGTGATCACCGATACCGGCACGGCAGGGACGCTGGCATGCTCGGCATGGATCAGCATCGACATCACCACCGGCGCGGCGCTCAGGTGGGTCACCGCATGCTCGGCAATGGCGGCGTGGATCGCATCTGGCTGGACCTTGCGCAGGCATACGTGCGTGCCACCGGACAGCGTCACCGCCCAGGTATGGCTCCAGCCGTTGCAGTGGAACATCGGCAAGGTCCACAGGTAGACGCTGCGCGGCCCCAACTGGAAGATCAGCGCGCCGGCGCAGGCGTTGAGGTAGGCGCCGCGGTGATGCAGGACCACGCCCTTGGGATCCCCCGTGGTGCCGGAGGTGTAGTTGATGGCGATCGACTGCCATTCGTTCTGCGGCGCACTCAGCGGCCGCCCCGGGTCGCCCTGGGCCAGAAACGCCTCATAGTCCAGGTCGTGGGCGAGGTCGGCGCGCTCGGCCTGATCATCGTCGATGCCCACCAGCAAGGGCGGCGCATCGAGCATGGCCAGCGCCTGCTGGGCCACGGCACCGAACTCACGGTCGCAGATCAGCACCCTGGCCGCGCAGTGGCGCAGGATGAAGGCGATGCTGCGTGCCTCCAGGCGAATGTTGATGCATACCAGCACCGCCCCGGCACCGGGTACGCCATAGTGGGCCTCGAGCATTTCCGGGATATTCGGCGCCAGTATCGCCACCCGCTCGCCCGCTTGTACGCCGACCCGCTCCAGGGCACTGGCCAGGGCGCAACTGCGCTCGTGCAACTGGCGGTAGCTGTAGCGCCTTGCGCCATAGACCACCGCATCGCGCTGCGGGTACACCTGCGCGGCACGCTTGAGGAACGACAGCGGCGACAGCGGGACATGGTTGGCTTCGTTGGGAGCAAGCTCGTGCTCGAGGGTCGGAACCATCATGGCAGCCACCTCATCGACACATTGCTCGGGTCTTGCACGCACATACATACCTCCTGTTCTTGTTGTTATTGCGCCAGGGCGCGTTACAGGCTGCTGCACAGGTGGCCGCCATCGACCACGATCTCGGCGCCGCTCATGGCCCGCCCGGCATCGCTGGCGAGCAGCAGCAAGGCGCCGTCCAGGTCCGCCGGCACGCTGAAGCGGCGGCTGGGGATACGCGAGCGCAACTTGTCGCCGGCCTCGCTGGCCAGGAAGGCCTCGTTCAGGTCGGTCATCACGTAGCCGGGCGCCAGGGCGTTCACCCGGATGCCATGGCGCGCCAACTCCAGCGCCATGGCGCGGGTCAGGTGGGCCAGGCCGGCCTTGGCCGCCAGGTAGGGGCCGACGGCGCCGGCCACACGGCTGGCGAGGATCGAAGTGACATTGATCAGGCTGCCGCCCTTCCCCGCCGCGACCATGCGCCTGGCGCTTTCCTGGGCCACCGCCCAGGCGCCCTTGAGGTTGGTGTCGAGCACGCGGTCCCAGCTTTGATCGTCGCAGGCCAGCAAGGGCTGGCTGTCGCTCACCCCCGCATTGTTGACCAGCACATCCAGCGGGCCGGCGGCATCGAGCACCCGGCAGATATCCTCACGGCAGGTCACATCGAGGGCAAAGGCCTGCGCCCGCCCTCCCGCCACCTCGATGGCCTCCACCAGTGCCTGCAGCGGCGCCTGGCGCCTGGCAGTCACCACCACCTCGGCGCCTGCGGCGGCCAGGGTCATGGCGAAGTGGCGGCCCAGGCCGCTGGAGGCTCCGGTCACCAGGGCGCGGCGCCCGTCGAGGGCGAACAGTCGGGTCAGGTTCGGCTGCATCAGCGGGCCTCCAGGCGCTGGTCGAGCAGTTTCTTCGCCAGGCTCATGCGGTGCACCTCGCTCGGGCCGTCATAGATGCGGAACGGGCGAATGTCGCGGAAGATCCGCTCCACCACGGTGTCTCCGGTCACCCCGCGCCCGCCCAGTACCTGGACGCAACGATCGACCACCCGCCACAACGCCTCGGCGCTGATCACCTTGGCCATGCTGGAGTCGACATTGGCCCGCCGGCCCTGGTCGAGCACCCAGGCGCAGTGCCACACCGCCAGGCGCACCACGTGCAGGTCCATCATGTTGTCGGCCAGCATGAAGCCCACACCCTGGTGCTCGCCCAGCGGCTTGCCGAAGGCGTCGCGGGTGCGCGCATAGTCGCAGGCGATGTCGTGGGCGCGACGCGCGGCGCCCAGCCAGCGCATGCAGTGGGTGAGCCGCGCCGGCGCCAGGCGCACCTGGGCATACCGGAACCCCTTGCCGATCTCGCCGAGCACATCGCTCGCCGGAATACGCAGGTTGTCGAAACGCAGCTGCCCGTGGCCACCGGTGAAGCAGCTGTCCAGCGAGTCCAGCTGACGCTCATGGATGATGCCGTCGCGTTTCATGTCGGTCAGGAACATGGTCGCCGTACCATCCTCCATGCGCGCCATGACGATGCCGAAGTCGGCGCCTTCTGCGCCGGTGATCAGCCACTTGCGGCCATTGATCAGGTAGTCGTCGCCATCGCGGGTGGCGGTGGTGCGCAGCATCGAGGGGTCCGAGCCGGAGCCTGGCGCAGGCTCGGTCATGGCGAAGCAGGAACGGGCATGGCCCTGGACCAGCGGGCGCAACCAGCGGTCTTTCTGCGCCTCGGTGGCGACCACGTCCATCAGGTGGATGTTGCCTTCGTCCGGGGCATGGATGTTCAGCGCCACCGGGCCCAGCGGCGAGTAGCCGGCCTCTTCGAAGACGATCGCCTTGGCCACGTGGCTCAGCGCCAGGCCACCCATTTCGCGGCTGGCGTGGGGCGTCAGCAAGCCGGCCGCGCGGGCGCGGGCCACCAGATCCTGGCGCAGGGCGTCGCTGGGGCCGTGGCTGTCCTGGCGGGGGTCGTTCTCGAGCGGGATGACCTGTTCGGCGATGAAGTCTCGGGTCTTGGCCTGCAAGGCGAGCAGTTCGTCCGGGAGGGTGAAGTTCATGGTTGTCCTTCTGGGTGCTTGTCTGTCGGGAATGAGATGGCTGACGCCGTTCAGGGCAAGGCCTTGGGATTGCTGATGGCCAATCGGGCGAGGGTGACCTGGCGCAATGTCTCGAGCAGGGTTCTATGGTTTTGCGGGGCGTCATGGCTGCCCAGGCGAATGGCCCGTGCCAGTTGGCGGCGCAGGTCGGGCAAGGCTGCGGGCGCCTCGTCGACCAAGGCGGCCAGACGTGTCCGCTCCTGGTCCTCGGCCAGAGCCCCCAGGCGGCTTTCGCGGGCTGCGATGGCCATGGCATTGGCGATCATCAGGGCCGGGTAACGCAGCTCGCCGGGCAGCGCTGGCAGCAGTTGCTCCAGAAGCGTCGAGCGAGCGATGTCGAGCAGTTCATGGGCATCGGGCTGGGTCATGGCGCTTCGGCTCCGGTCATGTGCAGGATGTCGAGCTCAAGCTCCGGCAGCAGTCGTGCGGTCAGTGCCAGCTCAATGGACGGCTCTTCGCCGGACAGGTGGCGCTGGCCTTGCTGCAGGGCGATCACCGCCCAGCGCAGGGTGGCCATGACCTGCCAGTAGTGCAGTTGGCTGCGCTCGATACGCAGCGGAGACACCTCGTGGTAGCCCCCCAGGAAGTCCTCCAGTTGGCCGATACCGCCGGCCTCGAGGTCTGGGCGGGTGAAGCGCCAGCAGCGGGCGGTGAACCAGCCGAGGTCTTCGCACGGGTCGCCCCAGCCGGTGAACTCCCAGTCGAGTACGGCTTCGAGTCCCTGTTCGCTGGCCAGGTAGTTGCCGGTGCGGTAGTCACGGTGCAACAGACACAGGATGCTGTTGCGCGGTGCGTGCAGCTCGCACCAGCGCAGGCCCCACTCCAGCACCGGATAGGCATCGGCGAGGGTGTTGAGGTAGTGGCGATAGGCGTCGATGGTCGCCAAGGCCGGTGAGCGGGTTGGCATCGGCAGGAAATCCAGCGCGGCGCACGGCGGGCGAACCTGATGCAGGCGCGCCAGGTTGGCGCCAAGCTGCGCCGCCAGCTGCGCCCGGCCCTGGGTGCCGGCGCCAGCGCTGAGCAAGCGACCGGCGGCGACACCCGGCACGTACTCCATCAGGAAGAACACCCGCCCATGCACGCGCATATCGCGGCACAGCCACAGCGGGCGCGGTACTTTCACACCGGCCTGATGAACCACTTGCAGCACCGCGAACTCCTGTTCTCGGTCAAGGCTGGCGGGTAGCGCGGAAAGCGCATCGCTGCGCAGCACCCAACGCCGGGCGCCAGCCCAGGGGCCGCCTTCGATCAGCAGGTCCAGCAGCCAGTTTTCCTGGATGGCGCCGCCGCTCAGGCGCTGGCGTGCCTGGATGACCAACCGCTTAGCTGCGGCGTGCTCGCGGATGAACTCGACCAGTGGCTGGTCGTCCGGGGCCACGAATGTCTCGCCGTCCCGTACGGTCGTAGGAGGAGTGCTCATGGGGTTGTAGGGCCTGCCTGTAGTCATGTTGTCAGACAGCTTTAGCAACGCCTGGGCCAATTTTCGGGATATGCCTGTAACCCGCGCGCTCTCTGGCGCCAGGTTTTTCCATGGCGCTCGACGAAGCAATCCGGGTTTCACTTTTGCAACGAACTGATTCAGTATCGAAACAATTCAATCCTGAACAGGTCTCGACATGCGTCCTCCCCTTTCCCAGGTCGTCGTGCTGGTCAGTCACCTTCAACGACCTCGGCAGCGCAGTCGCCTCGCCAGCCTGGTGGCCGGCCTGGCGGCGGGCTACCCGGACGTCCATATCGAGGTGCTCGACACCTCGGTATCCGAAGCCCTGCAAACCGCCCGCGATCTCGAACAGCGCGGCAAGGCCGACGTGTTCGTCTGTGCTGGCGCCACTGCCGCCTACCTGCGTAGACACCTGGCACGTCCGGTTCTGACGATGCGCGTTGGCGGCGGAGACCTGTTGCGTGCGCTGGAGCAAGCCCGCGAACACTCCTCCCATGTCGCCCTGCTCAGCTACAACCGCATCGACCGGGACCTGCAAGCCATGCGAACGCTGTTCACGGTGCAGGTTCACCAGGTCGCCTACACCACCCTGGAAGAGGCTCGCCAGGCTGTCCTGGAGGTAGCCCGGCTGGGTTGCCGCAGCATCATCGGTTCGTCGACGGTGGTGGAGCTGGCGGAACAGGCAGGCCTGCACGGCGTGCTGTCGCTGAGCGAAGACACTGCGCGCAAGGCGCTCGAGGAAGCCATGGGAGTCCTCGACAGCCAGCGCCTGGAGATCGCCAAGCGGCGGCATCTGGACGCGGTGCTGCAACACATTCCAAGCGGTGTGGCAGCGGTCGACAACCAGGGTGTGGTGCAATCGCTCAACCCTGCCCTTGCCCAGTTGCTGGAGTTGCCGGTCAGCTCGGCTCTGGGTCGACCGTTACAGCAGCTATGCCCGGAGCTTGACCTGCAACAGGCGCTAGAGGATGGCGGTGGCGAGGAAAACCGGGTGATCCGGCTGGGCTCGCACGCCGTGGTCAGCAATCTCCTGCCGATCCTGGAGAATGGCGAGCGTACCGGCCTGGTGCTCACCTGCCAGGACATCACCGCCGTGCAGCGCGCGGATCAACGCATCCGCTCCACTCGCCGTCCAGGTGCCTTCACCGCGCGTTACCGGCTCGAACAACTCAACGGCGCGAGCAAGGCCAACCGTGAGATGTTGCAGCTGGCCAAGCGCTTTGCCGCCAGCCATTCGACCATCCTGATCACTGGCGAAAGCGGCACCGGCAAGGAACTGCTCGCCCAAGGGATCCATAACGAGAGCCCTCGCCGGCACGGGCCTTTCGTCGCCATCAACTGCGCGGCGTTTCCCGAGTCGCTACTGGAAAGCGAACTGTTCGGCTACGAGGAAGGCGCCTTCAGCGGTTCGCGCAAAGGCGGCAAGCCCGGCCTGTTCGAGGCGGCGCACCGTGGCACGCTGTTCCTCGACGAGATCGGCGACATGCCTGTGTCGCTGCAGACTCGCCTCCTTCGTGTATTGCAGGAGCGAGAGGTCTTGCGCCTGGGCGGCACCGAGCCGATCTCCATCGACGTGCGCATCGTCGCCGCCACCCACAAGGACCTGGGGGCCGCCATGAAGGATCGCGAGTTTCGCACCGACCTGTATTACCGGCTGAATATCCTGCGCTTGCAGACCACTCCCCTGCGCGAGCGGCCCGAGGACATTCCTCTGATTTGCCAGGGAATCAGCCAGCGCCTGCTGGTCCAGGGCCAGCCACCGGGTGCCGCAGGCATAACGACGCTCCTGCTACCCTACCTCGTCCGCCATTCCTGGCCCGGAAACGTCAGGGAACTGGAGAATGTCATCGAACGGGCGATGCTCTCCGCCAGCGAAATCTTCCATGAGCACGGCGTGGATGAGCATTACCTGGCTCGCGTGCTGCCCGAGCTATTCGAAGGCCAGCCTCAGCCCAGGTCCCGGAAAGAGCCATCGCGCACAAAGGATTTGCACGCCATCGGCAAAACCGCGCAGTTGCGCTACATACAGGAGACGCTGGACAGCTGCCAGGGCAGCCTTGACGAGGCTGCGCGTCGGCTCGGGATCAGCCGGACCACGCTGTGGCGGCGGCTTCGCTCGGCACGCTGAGCAAAACGATGCGCCTGGGCGATGCGGAACTCGCCCAGGCATGGACGCGGCCGGTGCCGTGAAACTCAATTGATCAGCGGAACCTGCTTGCCGATCTGCAACGCCTCCAGCGCGTCCAGCTGCGCTTCGATCTGCAGGAAGCGCATGGCCCGCCGAGGTGACATCTTCTCGGCCACTTCCTGCACGTACCGGTGCAGCACGGCCAGCTGTTTCTCCTGCAATCCCCGATAGAGGTCGACCATCCTCGAAGCTTCCGCGTCGGTAATGCTGCCGGAACCATAGGCGCGGGCATATTCGAGCAGGAGCTGGAATGTCTCCTTGTGCAGGCTGTCCGTCTCGCCTCGGTAGCGTGAATAGATCGGCCAGAACGTCTCGGCTTCGGTGCCGTCCAGCGCCATGTTTGCCTCGACCATCCGTTTGCGCTTGTAGTTGATGGTTTCCAGCTGGTTCCTGATCTTTTCCTTGTGCTCGTTCATCACCTGCTCGACCGATGGCAGGGGTTCGTCGGCATGAGCGGCAAGGGAAAGGGTCGCGACCAGGGTGGCCACGAAAAGCAAGCGCCTGGACATCGGCGTTCTCCTTCTGGGTTGATCGAATGGATTCATGCTGCCGCGGTGCGATGCGACATCAACGGGCCCCGCTCCTCAGGGCGATCCTGGGCGCCCACTCCAGCCATTCGTCATTGGCCGAATCGAACAGGGCGAAGGTCTGCCCCGGCTTGGCGGGCTCGCCCATCTGCGCATTGTTCGGGGTGGCGAAGGCAATGCCGCCCTCCATCAGCGCCTCCATCGACTCGGTGCGTAGCGACAAGCCCTTGAACAGGCTGGCGTCGACGCCGAAGCCGCTGGCATTCCAGAAACGGCTGCCGGTACGCACCAGCGGTACGTAGCGCGGTTCGATGAGGATGCTGATCAGCACCCGGTCGGCCTGTTCGCCCAAGGCCAGGTCGACGACCTTGCCCACCGGGATCTGCCGGTAGGTCACCAGGTTGCCCGGCTTGATCGAGCCCTTGCGCGGCGCGCTGAGGGTCAGCCGCAGGCCGTTTTCCCGACCCAGCAGGTTGGGCGCTTCGGCGAGAGTCTGGAAGCGTGCCTGGCGCTCGCCCGGCGTGCTCGACGGCAGCGCCTCGATATAGGGGCCGCTGACCAGGGTTCCGAGGTTCTCGGTACGCAGCAGGCCGAGCGCCGGACGCACCACCCAGAAGCGGGTTCCGCTGCGGGCGACGCGCTCGCCGGCGGAAGTCAGGCGGGCCTTCATCAGTACCCCGGAGAGGTCCGGGTTCAGCTCGACGCTTTCGATCTTGCCGATGTCCAGGCCCTTGAAACGGATCGGCGTGCCTTCGCGCAGGCCGTCGGCATTGTCGATGCTCAGCTGGATCTCCACGCCACGGGCCATCGCCGCCTCCTCGCTGTCGAAGAGGGTGAAGCGCCGCACCTTGGTCACGGTCGGCGCCTTCGGATCGAGGGTGTCGAAGGAAATCCCGCCGGTGATCAGGGTCTGTAGCGACTCGCTCTTCACCTGCACGCCGCTGAGGTTGCCGGTCAGGGTGATCCCGCTGGAGTTCCAGAAGCGCGTCGAGGTATTCACCAGGTGCGCGTACTCCGGCTCGATGTGCACACCCACCACCACTCGCTGGCGGTCGCGCGACAGCTGGTAGCTCTGCACGCTGCCGACGCGGACCTGGCGGTAGAGGATCGGCGCGCCGATATCGATCGAGCCGAGCTTGTCGCTGGTCAGCACCAGGTGCAGGCCGGGCGCGTCGGTGTTCAGCGGCGGCGCTTTCGGGCGGATGGTGAACTCGCGACTCGGCGCGCCGCTCTTGGCGAAGCGCACGTCGATGTAGTTACCTTTCACCAGGGCCTCGAGGCCGGTGATGCCGGCCAGGGAGATGCTTGGCTTGACGGTCCAGAACTCGGTGCCTTCCAGCAGCATGTCCTCGACCCGCGGATCCATCGCCAGGTCGGCAGTGGCGCTGCTGTAGTCCTTGCCCATGTCGATCGACTTGACCAGGCCGACCTGCACGCCGTTGAACATCACCGGGGTGCGGCCCGGATCGATACCACTGACGTCGTTCATCTTCAGCTTCACGCGCAGACCGGCCTGGGCCGCGTCGTAGTCGTCGTACAGACGGAACGGCTTGCTCGGATCGGTCGGCGGGCTGTCGCCTCGACTATCGGAAGTAGCGAAAGCGATGCCGCCGGCCGCCAGGGTCAGCAACGATTCGCTACGCACCTTGAAGCCGGACAGGCCGCCGGAAATGGAGATGCCGCTGGCGTTCCAGAATCGCGTGTGCTTGCGCACCAGGTCGGCGTAGGCCGGCTCGATGTGCACCTTGATCTCGATGGTCCTCTGGTCATCGCCCAACTGGAAGCTCTTCACCTGGCCGACCTGGATCTGCCGGTAGAACACCGGGCTGCCCTGCTCCAGGGAGCCCAGGCGATCGGCCTTGAGGGTCAGGTGCAGGCCGGGCAGCCTGTCGGAAAGGGGGGGCGGCTGCTTCAGCGCGGTGAAGTTGCGTTCTTCCTTCTCGCCCTTCACCGGATCGACCGCGATGTAGACGCCGGATACCAGGGTTTCCAGGCCGGTGACGCCAGCCAGGGAAACCCGCGGCTTGACCAGCCAGAAGCGAGTACCCTTGCTCAGGTACTGGCGCGCCTCCTTATCCATTTCGATGGTGGCCACCACGCCCTTGATATCTTCGCTGACATCCAGCGCGACGACCTTGCCGACCGCGATGCCCTTGTACAGCACCTCGGTCTTCTTCGCCTGGATGCCATCGCTGCTCTCGAAGCGCACCTGGATCAGCACCCCTGCCTGGTCGTAGGCGCGCCAGCCCAGCCAGGCCCCGATAGCCAGGGCCACCAGCGGCAGCACCCAGATCGCCGACCAGTTCGAGGTCTTGTGTTTCTTCGGGCTTGGCAAATCACTCATTCTCGTCGTCCAGATTGGTGTTGTCCCAGATAAGCCGGGGGTCGAACGTCACGGCGGCGAGCATGGTGAGCACCACCACGCTGGCGAAGGCGGCGGCGCCGAGATTGGCCTCGATGCTCGCCAGGTTGCCGAAATTGACCAGCGCCACGAGGATGGCGATGACGAAGATATCGAGCATCGACCAGCGCCCGACCCATTCGATGAAGCGGTACATCATGATTCGCTGGCGGGCCGACATCGGCTGGTGCCGCTGCACCGAATAGAGCAACAGGGCGATGCCGACCAGCTTGAAGGTGGGGACGACGATACTGGCGACGAACACCACCAGAGCGATGGGAAACATGTCGGCCTGGATCAGGGTCACGACCCCGCCCATGATGGTCGCCGGGGAGCCCTTGCCGAGCATGTTGACGGTCATGATCGGCAACAGGTTGGCGGGAACGTAGAGAATCATCGCCGAGATCAGCAACGCCCAGGTACGGGCAATGCTGTTCGGCCGCCGAGGATGCAGCTTCGCGCCGCAGCGACTGCAACGCGGATGCTCGTTCCCGTCGGCGCGATTCAACTGGTGGCACTCGCCGCAGACCAGAATGCCGGCATCGATCGCACGCATTGTCGTTCTCCAGGATCTCTGCCGGGACGGTGATGGTTTGTCGTCATCCAGCACGGCGGCCAACCTGTGCCTTGCCCGGCAGGGAATGGGCACGGGGAAACCACCTGTCGGGGGAGGCTGCCGTCGGAAGACGATTCTGTTCGGGGCGTTACAGCGATGGCATGGGTTCGGCCACTCACGCGCATCAGTTGTCCGCTCGGCTCGATCTGGCCAGGCTGGGCCGGACTCGCTATTCATGCCGCTTGGACGACGATCGAGCGCTGGGATCGCATGATGCTTATATAGTTCACATGAGTCAATATTGTCTCATGTGTTTTTCACCATCGCGCTATACGGAGCCAAGCGGCGATCCTGCCAGGGAGGCATCATGGCATTCGCCACGGAAGGAAGGACCCCCGGAGAGATTGTGGCGCGCCTCCTGTCTCATGCCGATGCAAGTGGCGGTATCGGACGAGAATCCCTCGACACCGAGAAGCGGCTTTTCCGCGTCCAGGCATGGGACGATAGGAGCGCTCGGGTAGCCCTGGATCGATACTCGCTTTGCTCATTCGGGGTACAGGCAGGAACACCGGCGGGCCTCTTCCGGGGCTCCTCCAGTGTCCTGCTGCACACCTCTGAGGCTTCGATATCCTCCGAACCTCGTCTTTGCCCGGTTCCTCTTTCAGTCAATCGCCGCCCGCGTCTCAACCCCGTCCACCAACCGCGCAATCCCCAATGGGTTGCCATCCTTCAGCGCTTCCGGCAGCCACGCGTCCGGGTAGTTCTGGTAGCACACCGGGCGCAGGAAACGGTCGATGGCCAGGGTGCCCACCGAGGTGCCGCGGGCGTCCGAAGTGGCCGGGTACGGGCCGCCGTGGACCATCGCGTCGCAGACTTCCACGCCGGTCGGGTAGCCGTTGAGCAGCAGGCGTCCTGCCTTCTGTTCCAGGAGCGGTACCAGGTCGGCGAAGGACGCCAGGTCTTCCGCTTCGGCGATCAGGGTCGCGGTGAGCTGCCCGTGCAGCCCATGCAGCGCGCGCTTCAGTTCGGCGTGGTCGGCGACCTCGACGACCACGCTGGCCGGGCCGAAGACTTCTTCCTGCAGCAACTCGTCGCCCTCCAGCAGCAGGCTGACGTCCGCCTGGAACAGTTGCGGCCGGGCCTGGCGGCCCTCCTGCGGTTGCCCGGCGAGATGGCGGACGCGCGGGTGGGCGTGCAGCGCCGCCAGGCCTTTTTCATAGCTGGCCAGCGTGCCGGCGTTGAGCATGGTCTGCGCCGGCTGGTCGTCCATGCGGGCGGCGAAGCGTTCGAGGAACGCCGAGAATTGCGCAGAGCGGATGCCGATGACCAGGCCCGGATTGGTACAGAACTGGCCGCAGCCGAGTACCACCGAGGCGCTCAGTTCGTCGGCCACGGCCTCGCCGCGCTTCTTCAGCGCCGCCGGCAGCAGCACCACCGGGTTGATGCTGCTCATCTCGGCGAACACCGGGATCGGTTGCGCCCGGGCGGCCGCCATGTCGCAGAGGGCGCGGCCGCCCTTCAGCGAACCGGTGAAGCCGACCGCCTGGATCGCGGGGTGGCGGACCAGCCGCTCCCCTACTCCGCCGCCGTAGATCATGTTGAACACGCCCGCCGGCATGCCGGTGCGCTCGGCCGCGCGGAGGATCGCTGCGGCGACCCGTTCGGCGGTGGCCATGTGTCCGCTGTGCGCCTTGAACACCACCGGGCAGCCGGCGGCCAGGGCCGCGGCGGTATCGCCGCCGGCGGTGGAGAACGCCAGGGGGAAGTTGCTCGCGCCGAACACCGCCACCGGGCCGAGGCCGATCCGGCACTGGCGCAGGTCGACGCGTGGCAGCGGCTTGCGTTCGGGCCGGGCGCGGTCGATGCGCGCGCCATGGAAGTCGCCGCGCCGCAGGACTTCGGCGAACAGGCGCAGCTGGCCGCTGGTGCGGCTGCGTTCGCCCTGGATGCGCGTGGCCGGTAGCGCGGTTTCACGGCAGACGATGGCGACGAAATCAGCGTCCAGCGCGTCGAGTTCGGCGGCGATGGTATCGAGGAATTCCGCGCGGCGGCTGGCCGGCAGTTGCCGGTAGTGCGGGTAGGCGCTGGCGGCGGCTTCGGCGGCGGCGTCCACTTCTTCCGGGGTGGCTTGCACGAAGCGGTACGGCAGCGCCTCACCGCTGGCGGCGTCGAGGCTTTGCAGGAAGAGCGTGCCGGCCGCGCTGCGGGCGCCGCCGATGAAGTTGTGTCCGAGGATGGCTGTCATGTCGACCTCATACAGGGGAAGCCCCGCCGGGGATGGCCGGCGGGGTTGGAGCCAAGGCTCCGCAGGAATGAAGGAAACCGTGCCGCGGGTCTCTCGTGGAGCTCCGGCCTATGCACGGCGGTGGGGCTTCAGAGCGCTACCACCCGCCCCGGCGTCAGTGCGGTCTCGACGGCGGCGATGCCATTGCGCAGCGGCGCGCCGAACTCGGCCATGGCGATCTCGAAGACATCCCCCGGAGCAGCCTTGATCCCGTCGGCGAAGGACAGCGTGGCGGTACCGAAGTAATGCACGTGGACGTCGCCCGGACGGAGGAACTGCGCGTACTTGAAATGGTGGTACTCGAGGTTCTCCAGGCTGTGGCACATGTTGTCCTCGCCGGAAAGGAACGCCTGCTGCCAGAGCACTTCGCCGTCGCGCAGGATCCGGCTCTCGCCCTGCAGGTGGCGCGGCAGTTCGCCGACTCGCAGCTCCGGCCCGTAGCAGCAGGCGCGTAGCTTGGAATGCGCCAGGTACAGGTAGTTGCGGCGCTCCATCAGGTGGTCGGAGAACTCGTTGCCCAGGGCGTAGCCGAGCCGGTAAGGCCGGCGGTCATCGCCGATCAGGTAGAGCCCGACCAGCTCCGGTTCCTCGCCGGCGTCCTCGGCGAAGGCCGGTAGCGGGAAGTCCGCGCCGGGGCGCACGACGATGCCGCCGTCGCCCTTGTAGAACCATTCGGGCTGCGCGCCGACCTGGCCCGCCGGTGGCTTGCCGCCCTCCAGGCCCCACCTGAAGATGCGCATGGTGTCGGTCAGCGCGGTCTCGTCGCCCTGGTTCTGCTGGTGCATGCGGTCGCGCGTCGCGGCGCTGCCCAGGTGGGTCAGGCCGGTGCCGCTGACCAGGCAATGGGCCGGGTCGTCATGATCCAGCGGCGGCAGCACCCTTCCCTCCTCCAGCAACCCGGCATAGTCCGGGCCTGGCTCGCTGCCTCGGCGCAGCACCTCGTCTTGCAGGCCGCTGCCCGCGCGAATCGCCGCCAGCCCCAGTTCGCGCGTGCTGCGCACGCCGCGCAGCACCTGTATCCCGGCGCCTTCGACGACGCCGACCCGGCGCTGCCCTGCCCGGTCCTCGAATTGAATCAGCCGCATCTCGGCTCCTCCTGTGGGCTCCGACTATCACTCGATGATGATGAAATCCTTGAGGTGCTCTTCGGATATCTCCAGGCCCAGGCCGGGCTTGTGGTCGTCCAGCTGGATATAGCCGTCGACCGGCTGCGGCTCGCCCTTGAACACGTAGTAGAACAGCTCGTTGCCGACCTCGACGTCGAACACCGGGAAGAACTCGGCCATCGGCGAGGCGGTGCTGGCCATGGTCAGGTGATAGTTGTGCAACTGTCCGGCGTGCGGGATCACCGGCACTGACCAGGCCTCGGCCATGGCGTTGATCTTGCGCGCGGCGGTGATCCCGCCTACGCGGTTGGTGTCGTACTGGATGACGTCCACCGCGCGGCGCTCCAGCAGGTCCTTGAAGCCGTGGCCGGTGAATTCGTGCTCGCCGCCGGAGATCGGCATGATCCCCATCTTCTTCAGCTCGACGTAGCCCTCGATGTCATCGGCGATCACCGGCTCCTCCAGCCAGCGCGGTTCGAACTCGGCGAGCTTCGGCAGCATCCGCCGGGCGTATTCCAGGGTCCAGCCCATGTAGCATTCGAGCATGATGTCGATGTCCGGCCCGGCCAGTTCGCGTAGCGCGCGGACCTGCTCGATGTTCCTGCGCATGCCCGTCGGGCCGTCCTTGGGGCCATAGCCGAAGCGCATCTTCAGCGCGGTGAAGCCCTGGTTCAGGTAGCCCTGGGCCTCTTCGAGGAAGGCGTCGAGGTTGTCGTTGGCGTAGAGCTTCGAGGCGTAGGTCCAGATCTTCTCCTTGGTGCGGCCGCCGAGCAGCTTGAACACCGGCTTGTTCACCGCCTTGCCCATGATGTCCCAGATCGCCAGGTCCACCGCCGAGATGGCTGCCATGCCGATGCCCTTGCGGCCCCAGGCGTGGGTGCGGCGATACATCTTCTGCCAGATGTACTCGTTGTCGAACGGGTCTTCGCCGATGCAGATCGGCGCCAGGTAGAGGTCGACGATTTCCTTCGCCACGCGCGGCGCCAGGGCGCAGTTGCCGATGCCGACGAGGCCGTCGTCGGTCTCGATCTCCACCACCAGCCAGCCGTGGAAGCGGAACGAGCCCATGGCGTCTCCCTTCTCGAACAGGATGTCGCTGGCATTGGTGCAGAAGTGCGCCTGCGGCGGGACGACCTTGCCCTTCCATTCGAAGACGCGGGTACGGACGGATTTGATTTTCATGTCGCAGCTCCTATCGGTGCGTAGTGTGGGTCAGCCGGCCTGCCGCGCTCGCAGCGGGACGGACGACGATCCGGAGGTCTTCAGCCGGGCCAGCAGGCAGGCGCCGAGCAGGCCGACGGCGGCCAGGGCGAACATGCCGGCGCGCGGGTCGGCGAACTGGCTTTCCATGAGGGTCTTGAGGTTCGGCGCGACGAAGCCGCCGAGGTTGCCCAGGGAGTTGATCAGGGCGATGCCGCTGGCCGCGGCCGCACCGCTCAGGTAGCCGGTGGGAAGGGTCCAGAACAGCGGCTGCACCGAGACGAAGCCGGACGCGGCGAAGCAGAAGGCGATCACCGCCAGGCCCAGGTTGCCGGCCAGCGCCGAGGCGGCGATACCGGCTGCGGCCATGCCCAGCATGGCCACCGCGAGCTGGCGATGCTGGCCGCTGCGGTCGGCCTGGCGGGTCACCAGGCGCGTTACCACCAGGGCGCAAGCCCAGGGAATCGCGGTGATCAGGCCGACGTTCAGGCCGACCTGGCCGTCGAGGAAGCTGGCGATGCGGGTCGGCAGGTAGAACACCACGCCGTACACGCTCATCTGGATGGTGAAGTAGACCAGGCAGAACTTCAGCACCTGGCCGCTGCGCAGAGCGCTGAGGAAGCCGTGCGGGCCGCGTGCCTGTTTGCGGGTGTCTTCTTCGGCCAACTCGCCTTCCAGCGCCCGCTTCTGCTCGTCGCTCAGCCAGCCGGCATCGCGCGGGCGGTCGACCAGGTAGAAGTAGGCGGCAATGCCGACCAGCGAGGCCAGCAGGCCCTCGGTGACGAACAGCCACTGCCAGTTGGCCAGGCCGAAGATGCCGTGGAACTCCAGCAGCCAGCCGGACAGTGGACCGCCCAGCACCAGCGCCAGCGGCAGGCCGAAATAGAACAGGCCGAGCGCCTGGGCACGGCTGCGCTGCGGGAACCAGTAGGTGAGGTAGAGGATGATGCCGGGGAAGAAGCCCGCCTCGGCGACGCCCAGCAGGAAGCGCAGGACATAGAAAGTCATGGCATCGTCGGCGAACATCATCGCCGCCGAGACCAGGCCCCAGGTGACCATGATCCTGCACAGCCAGACCCTGGCGCCGAGGCGGTGCAGCATCAGGTTGCTGGGTACCTCGAAGCAGGCGTAGCCGATGAAGAAGATGCTCGCGCCGAACGCGAAGGCGGCATCGCCGAGGCCGGTGTCGGCTTGCAGGAAGGCCCGCGCGTAGCCGACGTTGGCCCGGTCGATGAAAGCCAGTACATACATCAGGACCAGGAAAGGCAGGAGCCGCAGGCGGCTGGTGGCGATCGCCGAGGACAGCAGCCTGGCGTGGTCGTTCATGGCGCTCATGGAGGGCTTCCTTCTTGTTGTTGTTCGACGCGGAGGTGGCATGGCCGCTTGCGTTGGGCCGACTGTAGCCAGGCCGCTCCCGCGCGGATAATCACTTCTGCGCATTCATCGATAACCCCAGGCAATACCTTTTCACCAATCAGCCAATCGCCGGTTATCGGGCAGCAGCGAGAGCGGCCCTGCGCTCAGAGCAGCGGCAGGGAATACGAGAGGATCAGGCGGTTCTCGTCGACATCGGCGGCATGGTTGGACCGCAGCATGGCGTTGCGCCAACGCAGGCCGAGGTTCTTCAGCGGGCCGCTCTGGATCACGTAGGCGACGTCCACGTCGCGTTCCCAGGCGCGGCCGTCGTCCATCGCCTTCGTCCGGGCATGGGCGCCGCTGGCGTAGCGGGCCATGGCGGTCAGCCCGGGAATGCCCAGGGCGACGAAGTCGTAGTCGTAGCGCAGTTGCCAGGAGCGCTCGCCGGCGCTGGTGAAGTTGCGCACCTGGATGTCGTTGACCAACGGGGTGCTGGTGCCGGCGATGTAGAGCATCCCGTCGTCGCCGTACATGCGCTGGTAGCCTGCGCCGAGGCTGTGGCCGCCGCGGGTCGCGCTGAAGAAACCGGTCAGCGCGCGATTCTCCAGTTCACCGAGCTTCGCGGCACCTTCGTCGCGCGTGTCGAAGAGCCCGACGCTGGCGCCCAGGCGCCAGCCGCCGAAGCTCTGCTTGTGGCTCAAGCTGTAGTAGTCCTGCCGGTAGATGTCTTGCAGTCGCGCCTGCCACAGCCCGACCTGGCTGCGCTCGGCATTGAAGCGGTACTCCGCGCCCAGGTAGTCGAAACGGTCGGAGAACGCCCCGCCGCGCCCATCCACCGAAAGGTCCTGGTGGTCGCTGGAGTTGCGCTGGCTGAGCGAACGCATCTGCCCGCCGTGCAGGGTCAGGCCGGCGATTTCCCTGGAGGTCAGCATGCCGCCCTGGAAGGTCTGTGGCAGCAGGCGGCCGTCGTTGCGCAGGAGGATTGGCAGTTCCGGCAGCAGTTCGCCGAGCTTCAGCTCGGTATTCGACAGCTTCAGCTTCGGCGCCACGCCCAGTCGCGCGTAGTCGTCCGCTGCGCGTCCGTCGGCGTGGCGTGGCAGCAGCCCGGAGCCGGCACGATCAGGGCTGCTGTCGAGCTTCAGGCCGAGCTGGCCGAGCAGCTCGACGCCGAGGCCCAGGGTGCCCTGGGTATAGCCGGACTTCGCCTGTAGGAGAAAGCCTTGGGCCCACTCCTCCTGTTTCGACTGCGCCGCGCCGGGCTGGCGGAAGTCGCGATTGAAATAGAGATTGCGCAGGCCGAGGCTGACGCTGGCGTCTTCGATAAAGCCCTCGGCGCCGGCGAGCGACGGCAGGCCGGCCAGCAGCACCGGGGCGAGCGAGGCGGATTTCAGCAGGTTCGGAGCGGAACGGGTCATTGTTGTTTTTCCTTTTCCCAGGCCGAAGCGAGCCGTGGAGCGCTGCGGCTCCAGGCGATGTGTCTCTCGTCGAAGGTGCGACGCCTCCTGCCCCGCCGCGACGGTACAGGGAGGCGCCAGGGAGCGCGTTACGAAGGTGCGGCGCTCTGGTTGTCGCGTCGCATGCAGGCGATCAGGCTTTGCGCCTGCCCATCCGGCAGGCGATCTCGAACGCCTGGCGGGTGGCGCCGACGTCGGCCCTTCCCTGCCCGGCGATATCGAAGGCGGTACCGTGGGCCGGCGTAGCGATGGGGATCGGCAGGCCGCCCTGGACGGTCACGCCGCGGGAGAAGCCCATCAGCTTGATCGCGATCTGCCCCTGGTCGTGGTACATGGTCACCACCGCGTCGAAGGCACGGGCGTCGCCTTGCACTTTGAGGAAAATGGTGTCGGCGGGATACGGGCCGTCGGCGGCGATCCCCTGTTCGCGCGCCTTCTGCACCGCCGGAGCGATGATGTCCAACTCCTCGCGGCCGAAGCTGCCGTTGTCGCCGTTGTGCGGGTTCAGTCCGCAGACGCCGATGCGCGGCCGCGCCAGGCCGCTGCGGCGCAGCGCGTCGTCGATCAGGCGGATCGCCTCCCCTACCCGCTCCTGGCTGAGCAGGCCCGGCACCTCGGCCAGGGCTACGTGGGAGGTCACCCGCGAGGTCCAGAGGTCGTCAAGGACGTTGAACTCGCAGAACGGGCCGCCGAACCCCAGGCGCTCGGCGAACCAGTGCAACTCGTCGCTGTGGTCCATGCCGGCCATGTGCAGCGAGGTCTTGTTCAGCGGGCCGAAGAGGATCGCGTCGGTCCTGCCGCTGCGGGTCAGTTCGAGGGCCAGCGCGAGGGTTTCCAGGCTGTAGCGGCCACCGACGGCGCTCGCTTCGCTGCGTGGGAACTCGTCCCCGCCCTGGCTGAGCCAGGGATGCAGCAGTGGCGTGGCGTCGGCGAAATCCAGGGTCTCCAGCGCGTCGATGCGTCGGTAGGGGAATTCGCAGCCGGCGATGCGCATGCCGCGGCGCATTTCCGCTTCGTCGGCGATCAGCACGATGTGCGCCTTCTCGCGCACCTCAGTGTCGGCCAGCAGGCGGGCGATCAGTTCCGGGCCGATGCCGGCCGGATCGCCCAGGACCATGGCCAGTCGCGGTAGGGATGGAGCGTTCATGGGGAAGTCCTCGGGTCGGGCGACGCCTGCTGCAGGCGCACGGTGTCGGGTACGGTGCGGTAGATGCGCCGCGCGTTGCTATGGAAAAGCCGTTCCTGGTCGGCGTACGGCAGGTCGACGACGATGCGTTTGAAACCGCCATAGATGTCGTCGAACGAGCCGCACAGGCTGTCCACCGGGAAGTTGCTGGCGAACATCGCCCGCTCGACGCCGAACAGGGCGATGCTTTCGCGGACGATCCAGGCGTTGTCCTCGACGCTCCAGCGCCGGCCGGCCTGGCCGATGCCGGAGATCTTCAACGCCACGTTGGGGCATTCGGCGAAGCGCGCCATGGCCCGTTGCCAGGCGGCCAGCCCCTCCTCGCTGCGATCGGACGGCAGGCCGGCGTGGTTGAGCACGATCAGCGTATCGGGGAAGTCGCGCGCCAGGCATGCGGCCTCGGCGAGGTTCCACCAGGGTGTCTGCAGGTCGAAGTGCAGGCCGTGCCGGGCCAGCTCGGCATAGCCGCGACGCCAGCGCTCGTCGCTCATCAGGCTGCGCAGCTCGCCGACCTGTTGCGGGCGTTGCGGACCGCCGGGCTTGTGGCGGACGCTGCGGACCCGTGCGAAGCCCGCCTGCGCCGCCAGCACCTCGGCGGCGTCCGGCGCGTCCAGCCAGGCCTGCGCCACCACCGCGTGGGGCGCGCCATGGCGTTCGGCGAGGTGATGCACGAAGCGGGTTTCGCCGAGCGGATCGCGCGGGTCCCACTCGGTTTCCACGTAGACCGTCTCGACCACCCGGTGTGCGCCGACGTCGCCGAAGTAGTCCGCCGGCAGGTAGCGGCGCTTGATCGCGCTGTAGTCGCCGTAGCGGAACGGAATCTTGGCGTCCTCCGCGAGCCAGGGGTGGTAGTTCGCCTGCGGGTCCCAGAAATGATGATGGGCGTCGACGATCGGCCCGTCGTACAGCTCAGCCATGCTTTGCCTCGGTCTTGTCCAGGGAAATCAGCAGGGTGCCGGCGATGAAGGCTGCCGAGCAGAGGGCGAAGAAGCCCAGCACCGCGGCATATCCGCCCAGGTGTTGCAGCAGCAGCCCGACCAGGATCGGCACGGCGATGCCGCCGAGGCTGCCGGCCATGTTCATCACCCCGCCGACCAGGCCGACCCGGGCCGGAGCGGCGAGCAAGGCCGGAAAGCTCCAGTACAGGCTGCCCCACATCAGGAAGAAGGCGGTCAGCGCCAGCAGGGTCACGGCGGCATAGGCATCTTCCAGGCTCGGCAACAGCAGGAAGGCGACCAGCGCCGCGAGGCCCGAGACCGTCAGCAGGCCCTTGGCCGCCAGGCCGCGGCGCACGCCCTTGCGGATCAGCAGGTCGCAGAGGAAGCCGCCGACCAGGGAACCGACGGCGCCGCAGAGGAAGATGACGAAGGTCGCGGCGCCGATACCCTTGATATCGAAGCCGCGCGCCTGCGCCAGGTAGCTAGGACCCCAGGTCAGCAGGCCGAAGAACACCATGGCCCAACTGGCGCGGCCGAGGACGATACCGACCAGGGAGCGGCCGGCGATGCCCAGTCTTCCGCCGGCCTGGCAGTCCGCTTCGGCGAGCGGGGTGGTGCGGTCGGCGTTGATCCGGTCCAGCTCGGCGGCGTTGACCCCGGGATGCTCGGCCGGGTCGTCGCGCAGGTAGTGCCAGGCCAGCCAGGCCATGGCCAGGGTGGCGATGCCGGCGATGAAGAAGGCGCTGCGCCAGGAGCCGAGCACGGCGATCAGGTAGGCGATGACCAGTCCGCCGAGAGCGACGCCAAGCGGCCCTCCGCAGTCCATCAGCACGGCGCCGCGGCTGCGTTCGCTGGAGCCCAGCCACAGCGAGTTGAGCTTGCCGCCGGAGGGGAACAGCGGCGCTTCCGCCGCGCCCAGGGCGACCCGGGCGAACATCAGCGACAGGCCGCCGCTGGCGAAGGCCGCGAGGGTCTGGAAGGCTCCCCAGAGGCCGGTGGACCAGCCGATCACCCGGCGCGGGCCGTAGCGGTCGATCAGCCAGCCGCCGGGAATCTGCAACAGCGCGTAGGCCCAGAAGAAGCTGCTGAGGATCAGCCCCTGCATGCTCGGCGTGAGCTGGAATTCACCGGCGATGGTGGGCATGGCGATGGACAGCGAGACCCGGTCGACCAGGTTGATCACCGTCAGGGCGAAGACGATGGCGAAGATGCGCCAGCGGACGTTGCTGGGTTTTGCGGCAGTGGCCTTGTCCTGGGCAGGATCAGCCTGGAGCACGGCGGTCTGTGCCTGAGCCATGGGTCGTACCTCTTTTATTGTTGTTCTTGTGCTGCGGAACTGGGTTGGCAGGTCCGGCAGGCTCACTATCCGGCTTTCCATCGATAACCGTCTAATCAAAGCTGCTCATACGGCCATTTCCTACGGTTATCGCTCCAGGTATCCGACATCCGCTTCCACTCATAACCCCAGGCTATCGGTGTATGCCTTATTTTGAGTGGACGCTTATCGGTGCGCTTCGCACACTCCGCTCTACCCATAACAACAATGACAACCAGAGGTCCTCCATGCGTACCGCATATGCGCGCTCCGTCCCCTCCTTCCTGGCCGCTTGCGCCCTGCTCTGCTGCACTGCCCTGCCCGCCCTGGCGGCTGCCTGGAAACCCGAAGAGAACCTGGAGATCGTCGTCGCCGGCGGTCCCGGTGGCGGCACCGACCAACTCGCCCGCCTGGTCCAGTCGGCGATCAGCCAGAACAAGCTGCTCGACGTCAACACCGTGGTGCTGAACAAGGGCGGCGGCAACGGCGCCGAAGCTTTCCTCGACCTGAAGCTGGCCAAGGGCAACGCGCACAAGCTGGTGATCGGCACCAACAATGTCTACCTGCTGCCGTTGGTGGCCCGGCTGGGCTACCAATGGACCGACCTGACGCCGGTGGCGGCGGTGGCCGAGGACGACTTCATCCTCTGGACCTACCAGGCGGCGCCGTGGGCGGACGCCGCGGCGTTCCTCGCCGATCTGAAGAAGGACGCGGCAGGCATGCGCTTCGGCGGCAGCCAGTCGAAGGACGTCGACCAGACTCTAAGCCTGCTGCTCGGCAAGCAGGTCGGCGGCAAGCTGACCTACATCCCCTTCAAGAGCGGCAGCGAGGCGTCCATCCAGTTGGCCGGCAGGCACATCGCCGCCAACCTCAACAACCCGGCGGAAAGCCTCAGCCAGTGGCGCGGCGGCCAGGTCCGGCCGCTCTGCGTGTTCAGCCACGAGCGCATGATCTACACCGCCAAGGTCGCTGCCGAGCAGTCCTGGGCGGACATCCCCACCTGCCACGAACAGGGCCTGGGCATCGACCAGTACCGCTTCCCGCGCACCGTGTTCCTGCCCGGCGGAGTCAGCGACGAGCAGCGCGCCTTCTACGTCG
Source organism: Pseudomonas sp. 20-5 (assembly GCF_056782835.1). Classification (NCBI taxonomy): domain Bacteria; kingdom Pseudomonadati; phylum Pseudomonadota; class Gammaproteobacteria; order Pseudomonadales; family Pseudomonadaceae; genus Pseudomonas; species Pseudomonas sp. 20-5. Next base: position 3,152,751 of record NZ_CM165584.1, read on the forward strand.
AGTTGATGCGCAAGGTCAGCCAGACCGCCGAGTTCAGGGACTATGTCGAACGCTCGGCGCTGGCGCCGACCTTCCTCGCTGGCGAAGACCTGGTGAGCTACATCGAGAAGGACCGCCAGCGCGTCATCCCGCTGTTCCAGGAAGCCGGCTGGCTTCGCCAGTAACCCGCGTAGCGCGACCAGGAGACGAACATGTCCAGCTCATCCAATGCGCCGCTGGTCGCCACCCGCTGGGTGGAGATCGGCCTGGCGCTGTTCACCGCCGCGCTCGGCGCGATCGTCATGTACGGCAGCCAGGATATCGGCATCGGCTGGGGCGACAGCGGCCCCGAGGCCGGCTATTTCCCCTTCTACATCGGCCTGCTGCTGAGCGCCGCCAGCCTCGGCAACCTGCTCTTGGCCCTGTGCCGCTGGCGGGCGCTGGGTACCTCGTTCGTCGCCCGCACGGCCTTTCGCCGGGTGCTTGCGGTGTTCCTGCCGATCGCCGCCTACGTGGCGGCCATGCCGTTCGCCGGGATCTACCTCGCCTCCGCGTTGTTCATCGCCTGGTTCATGTGGCGCGACCGTAGCCGCGACAAACCCTACGGCGTGCCGCTGATCGTCACGCTGTCCTGCGGCGCGGCGCTGGCCAGCTACCTGGTCTTCGCCGTCTGGTTCAAGGTGCCGCTGGATGCCGGAATACTGGCCGACCTCGCGGCCTTCGTCGGGAGCGCCAGGCCATGAGCGAATTCGATTCCCTGATGCAGGGCATGAGCCTGGTCCTCAGCGCCCATCACCTCGGCCTGATGGTGATCGGCGTGCTGCTCGGCATCCTGGTCGGCGTGCTGCCGGGCCTCGGTGCGCCGAACGGGGTGGCGCTGCTGCTGCCGCTGACCTTCAGCATGTCGCCGGTGTCGGCGATCATCCTGCTTTCCTGCATGTATTGGGGCGCGTTGTTCGGCGGCTCGATCACCTCGATCCTGTTCAACATCCCCGGCGAGCCGTCGTCGGTGGCCACCACCTTCGACGGCTACCCGATGGCGCGCAACGGCCAGGCCGGCGAAGCGCTGACCGCCGCCTTCACCTCGGCGCTCCTCGGGGCGCTGGTCGGCGTGCTGCTGCTGACCTTCCTGTCCACCCATATCGCTCGCTTCGCCCTGGCGTTCAGCTCGCCCGAGTTCTTCGCCGTCTACCTGCTGGCGTTCTGCACCTTCATCGGCATGAGCCGCAACCCGCCATTGAAGACCCTGGTGGCGATGACCATCGGCTTCGCCATGGCCGCCGTGGGCATGGATACCGTGTCCGGCGACCTGCGCCTGACCTTCGACCAGCCCTGGCTGCTTTCCGGGCTGAGTTTCGAGGTGGCGGTGATCGGCCTGTTCGGCATCGGCGAGATCCTCTGCACGGTGGAGGAAGGCCTGGTGTTTCGCGGCGAGCGCGCACACATCACGCCGATGGTGATCCTGCGTACCTGGGCCAGGCTGCCGCGCTACTGGCTGACCTGGCTGCGCAGCGCGCTGGTCGGCTGCTGGATGGGCGTCACTCCGGGCGGCCCCACCGCCGCCTCGTTCATGAGCTACAGCCTGGCGCGGCGCTTCTCGAAGAACCGCGAGAACTTCGGCAAGGGCGAGGTGGAAGGCGTGATCGCTCCGGAGACAGCCGACCATAGCGCCGGCACCAGCGCCCTGCTGCCGATGCTGACGCTCGGCATCCCCGGCTCGGCGACCGCCGCGGTGATGCTCGGTGGCCTGATGATCTGGGGGCTGCATCCCGGGCCGACGCTGTTCGTCGAACAGCACGACTTCGTCTGGGGCCTGATCGCCAGCATGTACCTGGGCAACGTGGTCAGCCTGATCGTGGTACTGGCGACCGTGCCGCTGTTCGCCTCGATCCTGCGGATTCCGTTCGCCATCGTCGCACCGATCATCGTCATGGTCTGCGCCATCGGGGCCTACTCGGTGCACAACGCCATGCTCGACGTGGTCCTGATGCTGCTGTTCGGCGCGCTCGGCTACCTGTTCAAGAAACTCGGCTACCCCATCGCCCCGCTGGTGCTCGCCGCGGTGCTCGGCGACAAGGCCGAGGACGCGTTCCGCCAGTCGATGCTGTTCTCCGACGGGCAACTCTCGGTGTTCTGGTCCAACCCGTTGGTGGCCGGCCTGACCGGCGCGGCGCTGGCGATGCTGCTCTGGCCGTTGCTGGCGCGGTGCGCCGGGGCGCTGTTCCGGCGTGGCCGGCGGAGTCTCCGGCATGCCGCCTGAGCCTGCGTCTGGCGGCGGGGTGGATTTCTTGTCACCCTGGGTCTCCCCGCCGCCAGCGAGATACGCCATGTCCCGGATTCCCGACGCCAGCATCATCCACAGCCGCCTGCGCCTGCGCCAGTTGCGCCTGATGCTGGCCCTGGAGGAACTCGGCTCGCTGCGCCGCGCCGCCGACGAGATCGGCATGACCCAGCCGGCGGCGACCAAGATGCTCCACGAGGCCGAAGACCTGCTCGGCGTCGAGTTGTTCGAGCGTTTGCCGCGCGGCATGCGCGCGACGCCTTTCGGCGAGACGCTGATCTATTACTCGCGGATGATCTTCGCCGAGCTGTCCGGGATGCGCGAGGAACTGGTCGCGCTGGAGTCCGGCAACCTCGGCCGGGTCACCGTCGGAGCGATCCCGGCGCTGGCCTCGAGCCTGCTGACGCGCACCATCGCCACCCTGAAGCAGAGTCATCCACGGCTGTCGATGAGCATCCAGGTGGACACCAGCGACGTGCTGGTCCAGGCCCTGCAACAGGACCAGCTGGACGTGGTGCTCGGACGCATCCCCAGCGGCGCGCGCACCGACGACCTGGTGTTCGACAGCCTCGGCGAGGAAGAACTCTGCGTGGTGGTCGGCGCGCAGAACCCGTTGTCGCAGGCACGCAAGCTGGACTGGGGCGAGTTGCAGGAGCTGACCTGGGTGTTGCAGCAGCACCCCAGCCCGATGCGCGGGATCGTCAACCAGGCCTTCCACAATGCGCGCATCGACCTGCCGAGCAGTATCGTCGAGACCACCTCGATCATGACCCTGCTCTCCCTGCTGCAACAGACCGACATGATCGGCATCACTCCACGCTCGGTGATCGAGGACTACCCGGGCAAGCACCTGCTGGCGATCCTGCCGATCCAGCTGGAGCCGCGCCTGCCGCCCTACGGCCTGATCACCCGACGCAACCGGGTCCACTCCTCGGCCATGCAGACCTTCATGGCCAGCGTACATGCCGAACAGGCGCGGCACCTGGCGAAGTGAGCGGCACTAGCACAAATGAGCTAATAGCCGCGAGCCGGCTGGACCTCTAACATCCTGCGGCATTTCAACGGAGTGAATGCCATGCCCTCGATCAAGCCCTTCGGTCTCGCCCTGCTCGTCCTCGGTCTCAGCGCCTGCGCCTCCCTCGGTCAGTCGGGGAATCGCGACAACGAGGTCAAGGTCGCCGCGCAGAAGCTCATCGGCCAGCCCGCCGGCAAGGCCTTCGAACTGTTCGGCAAGCCCGACCAGGGCCTCGGCCCTTCGTCCTACGGTAGCGGTGGCTTCTACGCCTGGAACCGCGTGCGGACCCACATGGGGCCGGACAAGGTCTTCATACAGACCGGCACCGAGTACGTCGGCCAGCGCGAGACCTGGGTCGGCGTCGGTGGCCAGGGGGTCGCCGGCATGGCGCCGGTGAGTAGCGAGGCGGTCTATCGCAAGACCGGCTACTACGAGAACGAGACCATCCTCGACTATTTCTGCAGCATCACCCTGTACACCGACAGCCGGGACATCATCACCAACGCCAGTGTGATCGACTGCCGGGACAGCCGCTGACGGGGCCGCCGGGCCCCGGCCTTCCTTCTCGACGACGAACCCCCGACGCGGAAGCCCTGCGGACAATGGCGTTACGCTATCGTTTTTTATTTCCTTGAATCCTTGTTTTCATACCTCTTATTTCGTCTGGAAATAAGATAGATCGATTCATTCTTTTCTCCCGACCCTTGGCCCCTGCCAAACTCCCTTCGCCACGGGATACCCCCGCGCCGACATGGCGGCATTCCCATCCGGAATGTCCGCCCCACATTGCAAGGCCCTGATCGTCGATCGCGGCCGACAAGGAGCTGGAACTTTCATGAAGAAACTCCCCGCCATCACCGCCCTCGCCCTCGCCCTGATCTCCGGCCTGGCCCAGGCCGACCGCCTGGAGGACATCCGCAAGGCCGGCGTATTGCGCGTCGCGTCCTTCGACAGCAACCCGCCGTTCGGTTTCGTCGACGCCAAGAGCAAGCAGATCGAAGGCCTCGACGTCGACTATGCCAAGGCCCTGGCCGACAAGCTGGGCGTCCGGCTGCAAGTGCTGCCGACCAACCCGGCCAACCGCATCCCGCTGCTGACGGCGAACAAGGTCGACCTGGTCCTGGCCAACTTCACCATCACCCCGGAGCGTGCGCAGCAGGTGGACTTCAGCATCCCCTACTTCTCCTCCGGCCAGCAGTTCATCGTCAAGAAAGGCACCCTGACCTCGCCGGAAGTCCTCAACAAGTGGCGGGTCGGCGTGGACAAGGGCACGGTCAACGAAGGCGTGCTGCGCGAGAAGTTCCCCGGCGCCAAGGTCATCGCCTACGACGACACGCCCTTCGCTTTCACCGCCCTGCGCAACGGCCAGGTCCAGGCCATCACCCAGGACGGTCCGAAGCTGATCGGCCTGCTGGCCAACGTGCCCGACCGCGACAAGTACGAAGTGCCGCCCTTCACCATTTCCAACGACCTGATCGGCGTCGGTATTCCCAAGGGCGAGAAGGCCCTGACCGAGTTCGTCGACAAGAGCCTGCGCGAGCTGGAGCAGGACGGCCAGGCGCAGAAGATCTACGACACCTGGTTCGGTCCGCAGACCAAGACCCCGCTGGCGCGCCTGTACAAGATCGGCGACAAGAGCTGAGCGGCCCGCTTCGCCCGCACGACCCGCGCGCCTCACTTCGCTGAGGCGCGTTTTTCGTTCTACCCGACGGAATCCCGCACATGTTCGGCGAACTTCTCGCCCCGCAGTACCTGCGCTGGTTGCTCGACGGCTTCCTGCTGACCCTCGGTCTTGCCCTGCTCAGTTGCCTGCTCGCCACCCTGATCGGCGCCCCCCTGGCCATCGCCCGGCTGTCGCGCCGGCACCTGCTGTCCTGGCCGGCGCGCGCCTACCTGGCGCTGTTCCGCAATACCCCGCTGCTGGTGCAGCTGTTCTTCTGGTACTTCGGCGTTCCCGCGCTGCTGCCGGAGGCGCTGGTGAGCTGGCTGAACACGCCGCACGAGACGCCCTTGCTCGACTGGCCGTCCTTCGAGTTCCTCGCCGGTGCCTGGGGGCTGACCCTCTATACCTCGGCTTTCGTCGCCGAGGAGTTCCGCGCCGGCATCGCCTCGGTACGCCCCGAGCAGCGCGCCGCCGGCCTCGCCCTGGGGCTGACCCAGCGCCAGGTATGGCGCGTGGTGGTGCTGCCGCAGGCCCTGCGCACGGCTCTGCCGCCGCTGCTCGGGCAGTACATGAATGCGCTGAAGAACTCCTCGCTGGCGATGGCCATCGGCCTGGCCGAGCTGTCCTACGCTTCGCGCCAGGTGGAAACCGAGACCTTCAAGACCTTCCAGGCCTTCGGCATCGCCACCCTTCTCTACATCGGCGCCATCGCCCTGATCGAAGCCTTCGGCCAGGCGTTGCAGCAGACCCGCCGCTACCGCCAGGGAGGTGCCTGAGATGGATTTCTCGGTCATCTCGGACAACCTGTCCTACCTGCTGCTCGGCGCCTACCCGGACGGCCCGCTCGGCGGAGCGGCGCTGACCCTGCTGCTGGCGTCGCTCTCCGGACTGGCTTCGGCGGTGCTCGGCCTGGTCCTCGGCGTGGCCCTCGCGGTGCTGCCCGGCAAGCCGCGCCTGCTGCTGGTGGCGCTGCTCGGCTTCTTCCGCGCGATCCCGGTGCTGATGCTGATCTTCTGGACCTACTTCCTGCTGCCGATCGTCTTCCATGTCGACGTACCGGCGCTGGCCACCGTGGTCTGCGCGCTGTCGCTGATCGGCGGCGCCTACCTCGCCCACTCGGTGTACGCCGGCATCCACAGCCTCCCCGCCGGGCAGTGGGCGGCCGCCCGCGCGCTCGGACTGCGGCCGTGGCAGGTATTGCGCCTGGTGATCCTGCCGCAGGCGCTGCCGGTGATGCTGCCATCCTTCCTCAACCAGTGGGTGTCGCTGATCAAGGACACTTCCCTGGCCTACGTGATCGGCGTCGGCGAGCTGTCCTTCGTCGCCACCCAGGTGAGCAACCGGGTGATGGTCCACCCGACGGAGATCTTCCTGTTCGTCGCCCTGCTCTACTTCCTGCTCTGCACCAGCCTCGACCTGGCCGCCGCTTTCCTCGCCCGCCGCCGGCGGGCCTGAGCGTCGGCCGGTGGCTCAGGCGTCGCCGCGCGCCCGCGCGTAGTCGACCAGGTCGCCGAGGTAATGCGGCGAGGCGCGCAGGACGCCATCGTCCCAGCCGTAGAGCACGCCCAGCGCCGACACCTCCATGGCCCACCAGCCCCAGGCGTAGGGGCCGGTCAGGCGGCGGGTCTTCTTCTGCGCCTTGGGGGAAAGCTGGAAGAACTCCCGGTACTGGCTTTGCAGGTAAGGCGCCAGCGCCTGGGCGTCGCTGCCGTCCGCCTCTTCGAAGAACGCCCGCAACTGCCCGAACGGCCGTGGATGGAAGGTTTCCTCGCTGGCGGAAGTCAGGCCGAGGGCGGCCGCGCCGAGATAGTCGAGCAGGCGGTCGGTATCGAACTGCAGGACCTCCTCGACCAGCGCCGGGATGAGCTCCTGGGCATCGAGCAGCACGCCCATGGCGAGCAGTTGCAGCGCGAACGGATACTGGCCTGTGCGCGGCGCCAGGGCCGGCGCCGTCTCGAAGTCGACCTCGCCCTGCTCGCGCAGGCTGTCGCGGGCGGCGCCGAGCAGCCGGCTGTAGTCCAGCCACAGCGCGGCGGTCTCCAGGTAGATGGAGCGCAGTTCGGCGCCGGCCAGGCCCCGGTCGATGGCCTTGAGCAGCAGCGTACTGGCGTTTTCCGCGGCCTGGCCCCAGGCCCAGGCGTTTTCCAGGGCTGCGTGCCCTTGCGCGGCGAACGGCTGGCGATAGCCGTGGCTCCGGGAAAACCTGTCGAGCGCGGCGATCAGTTCGCGCCAGTCGGCTTTCCAGTCGGCGAGGTCGATGTTCCTTCGCGGCGCCCGGTCGGTGCGGGCCAGGTTGCGCCATAGCGGCAGGGCTTCGGCGAGTCGGTTGTCCAGGGTGAGGGGGAATGCGTGCATGGCGGCCTGTGGTGATCGCGGCCGTTTCCGGCCGTTCCGTGCGATCCGGAGTGCGGCCGTCCAGGCCGCATCCGGTATGGAGGGCCGATGCTAGCGCAGCGTGGTGCCCCGCGGAAGGTCTGTTCTAGCGGCCCGCCGGCTGGTTCCGGTAGTAGCCGAGGAAGGCCTCCAGCGGCAGTGCCTTGCCGAAATGCCAGCCCTGGCCGAGGGCCTCGGGCGAGCGGCGCAGCACGTGGTCGGCCTGGGCCTGTGTCTCGATCCCTTCGACGACCACGCCGATCTCCAGGTGCTCGGCCATCGAGCAGAGCTTGTCGAAGATCAGTTCGACGGCGCTGCTGTCGCCGATGGACTGAGTGAAGACCTTGTCGATCTTGATCGCGTCTACCGGCAGGTTGGCCAGGTAGACCAGGTTCGAATGACCGGTGCCGAAATCGTCCACGTAGATCTTCAGGCCGAGTTCGCGCAGGCGGTTCATCCCGGCCAGCAGGCAGCCCTGGGCCTCGGTGGTGCGCTCGGTCAGTTCCAGCGCGACCTGTTCCGGGCGCACGCTTTCCCTGGCCATCTGGCGCATGGCGAAATCGATGAAACCGGGGTCGGCGATGTCCTTGCCGGTGACGTTGACGCTGACGTAGAAGCTCCGCTGCTCCCTCAGCAACGGCCCGAGCTGCTTCAGGGCGCGGCGGAAGACGAAACGGGTCAGCAGTTCGATGTCGCCGCTCTCCTCCAGGGCGCCGATGAAGACATCCGGGGAAACCCGTCCCAGGCTGCTATCGGTCCAGCGCGCCAGGGCCTCGACCCCGGCGCAGCGGCCGCTGGCCAGGCGCACGATGGGCTGGTAGTGCACCTCCAGGGCCTCGCGCTTCAACGCGCGCAGCAGCCTGACCGGCAGTTTTTCGTCGTTGAGGAAGCCGAACAGGTAGCTGAGCAGCAGCATGACGCCGAACAACAGCCCGCCGCCGATCGCCGCGGCCATGGCCGCGCGTCCGGGCTCGGTGCCAAGCAGGCCGCGTTCACGGAGAAGGGAGACCACGCAGATGTCCTGCGTCGGGTCGCACAGGCTTATCTGCCGGGCGCCGATGAAGCGCGGCCAGCCGGGCCGGCCGAGCGCCTCGAGGGGCTGGTCGTCGTCCCAGGCGAAACGGTGGTAGATGTAGTCGCCGCCACTGCTGACCGCCGCCGCCGAGATGCCCGGGGCCGGGTGGTCGACATCGAAATAGGCGTGCGGGGCAATGAATACGACGGCGTTGCCGCGACTGACCAGCCCGGTGGGCAGCGCCTGCAACGGCAGGGGCATGCCCTCTGTCCAGAAGCGGGTGCCGGCGGCATCTACCCGGTCGGGCGCGGACAATCCCCAGGGCGCGCGCAGCCGGCCCCGGACGCCCGTGCACATGACCCGGTCGCCGCTGATCCTGCCAACGTCGCTCATGAAGCGCGACTCGAGCACGATGGAACGCAGCATTTCCAGGTCCTGGTCGCTGCAGGCCGGCGCGCTGCCGGCGTTCATCTCGCGGAGCATCTGGTCCGCCGCGGAGGAAATCTCCAGTGCCCGCTCCAGCGCCCTCTCGGTGTACGAGCGCAGGTGCGCGCCGTCGTGCTGGCGATCCAGTTCGTTGATGACGAAGACCCCACAGACACCGCCCACCAGGGTGGTGGTGAGCAGTATCGGCAGGATGCGTCGCCAGTTGATCCGGCCTTCTGCAGCCGTTCCACGCTCGGACATACCTTCTTCCGCCTAATGAATCCATGGAAAGCACGCCAGATTGCCGAACAGCTTCACGGGCCCTGCCGGGCCGTGCGCAGAACCTTTTCAGATTTGTCCCGATCGTGACAACGCTACCTTCGCCAGCGCCGTCCAGTCCGATTCCCCGTCGCCATGGGCGATGGCTTCGAGCAACACGTCGTGCAACAGGCTGGCCAGCGGCAGCGGCACGTTGTGGCGCTTGCCGGCGGACAGCGCCAGATCGACATCCTTCAACCCGAGGACCAGGCGGAACCTGGCCGGGGTGAAACGCTGCTCGACGATCTGCGGGCCGTAGTTGCGATAGACAGGCGCATCGAAAAGCGTCGAGGACATGAGCTCCATGAACCGGCCGGGCTCGACGCCCAGGCGCTTCACCAGGGCGACGCTTTCGCCCATGCTTTCGATGGCGCTGGCGATCATGAAGTTACCAGAGATCTTCACCGCCATTGCCCCGCGCGGGTCTTTTCCGAAAAACCATGTCTTCTGTCCCATAATTTCCAGCAGCGCCTTGACTTGCTCGATGGCTTCCTCCGGACCGCCGACGACGATGTTCAGCTTGCCGGCCTCCGCCACGTCGGTGCGGCCGAACACCGGCGCGGCGACGAACGCGAGGCCCTGGCGCTGGTGCGCCTGGTCGAGCGCCTCGACGCAATCGAGCGACAGGGTCGACATGCTCAGGTGGATGAGACCCGGCCTCGCCCGTTCGAGCGCGCCGCTGTCGAGCAGCACGCCGCGAATCGCCTGGTCGTCCGCCAGCATGCTGATGACCACGTCGAGGCCGAACAGCTCGCCGACCTCCTCCGCCCTGGCAGCGCCCAGCGCCACCAGGGGCTCGCAGGCCGCCGCGGAACGGTTCCACACCGTCACTTCGAGTCCCGCCTGCACCAGGCGGGTGGCCATGGCGGCGCCCATGCCGCCCAGGCCCAGAAATCCGACTTTCATCCGTTTCACTCCTCATGGGGTCTTGTAGGTTCCGGATCTACCGGAGACAGGCTGGCCGCTGGCAGTTCCTCGAGGAGGAACACCTGGCGGTCCGCCAGGAGATCGGCGACGGCATCGGCCATCGCCCTGTAGTGCGGCATCCGTCGGTGCCGCTCGATGGCGTCGCGGTCGGCCCAGCGCTCGACGAAGACGAAGCGCCCGGCCTCGTCGAGGCTCCGGTGCAGGATATAGGACAGGCAGCCGTCCTCGGCCCGCGACGGCTGCACGCAGGCCAGCAGCAGCCGCTCGACCTCCGCCGCCCTGCCCTCGCGCGCCTGCAACAGCGCTACCACACGGACCGCCTGGTTCATGCGTCGGCTCCGACGCGCACCACCAGCTTGCCGAAATTGCGTCCCTGGAGCAGGCCGAAGAAGGCCTCGGGGGCATTCTCCAGGCCGTCGACCCGCTCTTCGCGGTACTGGATGAGGCCGTCGGCGAACCACTTCGACATGTCGCGCTGGAATTCATCGTAGCGATGGCCGTAGTCGTCGAAGATGATGAAGCCCTGCACCTTGATGCGCTTGCGCAGGATCGTGCCCATCAGCGCCGGCAAGCGGTCCGGCCCGGGTGGCAGCTCGGTGTCGTTGTAGTGGGCGACGATGCCGCAGACCGGGATCCGGGCCTTGGCGTTGAGCAGCGGGAAGACGGCGTCGAAGACCTTGCCGCCGACGTTCTCGTAATAGATGTCGATGCCGTCCGGGCAGGCCTCGGCCAGTCGTTCGGCGAAGTCCGCGGCATGGTGGTCGAGGCAGGCATCGAAGCCGAGCACCTGCACGGCGTGGCGGCATTTTTCCGCACCGCCGGCGACGCCGACCACTCGGCAGCCCTTGAGCTTGCCGATCTGTCCGACGGTGGCGCCGACCGGCCCGGTGGCGGCGGCCACCACCAGGGTCTCGCCGGCCTGGGGCTTGCCGATGTCGAGCAGGCCCATGTAGGCGGTGAAGCCGGGCATGCCGAGCAGGCCCAGGGCGTAGGACGGATGCTCCGGCGACTCGCCCAGGCGCGCCAGGCCGCTGCCGTCGGATAGCGCGTAGTCCTGCCAGCCGTTGGCCGAGAGCACCCAGTCGCCGACCTTGAACCCGGGATGGTTCGAGGCTTCCACCCGGCTGACCGTGCCGCCGACCATGACCGCGCCGAGCTCCACCGGCGGCGCGTAGGACGGCGCGTCGCTCATCCGTCCGCGCATGTAGGGATCGAGCGACAGGTAGACGGTGCGCAGCAGCACCTGGCCCGCGCCGGGCTCAGGAAGCGGAACCTGCTCGATGCGGAAGTTATCCCGGGTCGGGGCGCCGTGGGGGCGCGAGGCGAGGACGATGCGGCGGTTGACCTGCGTGGATTGGGACATTTCCAGACTCCTCTGTCTGACGAATGTGGCGAACGGCTCATACCGTGCGCCGGGCAAATTAGACCAGTCAACTACTGACGGGTCGAAAAAATACCCGCCTCTTGCGGGGCGGGTATTTCCTGGCGGTACCTCAGATTTCCAGCAGGCTGCGGGTGGTCTGCATGGCTGTCTCCAGCGGTCCCGGGCTGCGGTGCAGCTTGCTCAGCAGGCTCGCGCCGAGCCACAACTGGTACAGCGCGCTGGCCATGTGCCGGGCATCGCAGGGCGCGAGGGAGCCGTCGTCGCGGCCCTGCCCGAGGCAGCCGACCAGGCGTTCGATGATCCCGTCGGAGCCGTCGCGCAGGGTGATGCGCATGCTTTCCGAAAGGTCCGCGACCTCGGCGCTGAGCTTGACCACCAGGCAGCGCTGCTCGTCGCAGGGCGGGCAGGCGTTGTCCAGCCACTTCTGCCAGTAGCTCATCAGTCGTTCGCGGGCATTCAGCCCTGGCGCGGAGAAGCGTTGGTCCATGTCCGCCAGGTAGACGCGGAAGTAGTCCTCCAGCAGGGCCTGGCCGAACTGTTCCTTGGATTTGAAGTAATGGTAGAACGAGCCCTTGGGAACGCCCGCGCTCTGCAGGATTTCGTTGAGGCCGACTCCGGAGAAGCCTTTGACCGCCATGATCCGGTATCCGGTATCGAGCAGATGCTGGCGGGTGTCGTCGTAGCTGGTTTTCATGGGGCGCACGGTAGCTTGAATTAGACCAGTCGTCTAGAAATAATTCGAAGCCATGAGTATAGCGCCGACGGCAACTGCGCCGCTGTCGGGAACCGTGCGGAACGGACGCCGGTCCGGCGCCCGCCCCGCTCCGCGGATTTACCCCTCGCGGACCTAGCAGGCCGCGACCGCCACGGCGGCAGGCTCCGGCTGGAAGCGCGCGGCGAGGAACGGCGCGATGTCCAGCGGCAGCGTCTCTTCGTGGACCAGCCGGTCGAGCAGCACCCCGGTGATCGCCGACGTGAGGATGCCGGTGCGGAAATGCCCGCAGGCATTCAGGTAGCCCTCCACTTCAGCCACCGGACCGAGAATCGGCAGTTCGTCCGGCGAGCCCGGGCGCAGGCCGGCCCAGGTGCGCTTGAGGTTGACCTGTTGCAGCTCCGGCACGCAACGCACCGCGCCCTGCACCAGGCCGGCGATTTCCGGGAAGGTGTTGCTGACGTCGAAGCCCTTGTCCTCGGTGGTGCTGCCGATCAGGATCTCGCCATTGTCCTTCTGCGCCATGTAGCAGTCGCTGGTGGTCAGGCAACCGTTCAGCAGTCGTGGCATGCGCTCGGTGAGGACGATCTGGCCCTTCACCGGCTTCACCGGGATGCGCCGGCCGGTGGCCATTTCGCTGAGTTCCGCGGCCCAGGCGCCGGCGGCGTTGATCAGGGTCCGGCAATGCAGCACCCCGGCATTGTCCGTGCGCACCCCGCTGATCCGCCGGCCCTGGCGCAGCACGCCGGTGACGTTGGTTCCCGGCAACAGCTCGACGCCGTTCTGGCGCGCCGCCTCCAGGTAGGCGTCGGCCAGGCGGAACGGGCTGACCTGGTGGTCGCAGAGGAATTCCAGCGCGCCGTGGGCCGCGTGGCTGACCGCCGGCTCGGCACGACGCAGTTCCTCGCGGTCCAGCCAGCGCACCTGCTCGGCCAGATGCGGGATCTGCGCCACGATGTGCTCGGCGTACTGGCGATCCTCGTCGTCCTGGATCACGTATTTCAGCCCGGTGCGCTCGAACTTGAAGTCCATCCCGTGGCGTTCGATCAGTTCTCGGTGCAGTTCCGGGTACAGCGCGTTGGATTGCAGGGCGAGGTCGAAGAACGCCGGCGGCAGGATGTGCGGCGTGCTCGCGTCCACCGCCACCGCCGCGCCCTGGGCCTCGCGCCGGTTGCGGGAGGACATCATGCGGAAGAAGATCACCCCGCAGCCCAGTCCCACCGATTCGCCGATGGCCCAGAGGCCGCCGGCCGAGGCGCGGGTGGCGTTGCCCGGTCGCTTGTCGTCGACCACGGCGATGCGCAGGTTGCCGCGCCTGGACAGTTGGTAGGCGCAGGACGCGCCGATCACGCCGCCGCCGGCAATCACGATGTCATAGGTTCTGTTCATGTTCAGGCTTCCGTACCGAGGTTCTGGAATGCGGAAAACGGGATCGGATCGATCGGGAAACGCGGCCGCAGCCAGCCGACGTCGTGGCGTCCGGTGGCGCGGCGCAGGCGATCGCTGCAGTAGCCGATGCACATCCGCCCCTGGCAGTCGCCCATGCCGGCGCGGGTGCGCATCTTCAGCCCGGCGATGTCCTGCACGCCCTGTTCGAGCGCGCGCTCGATGTCGCCACGGGTGACCTGTTCGCAGCGGCAGATCACCGTATCGGCCCGCGCCAGTTCGACCTGGCGGGCGCCGCGCTGGGTGTAGCGCTCGACTCCGGCGCGGAAGCGCTTGATCGCCTCCAGGCGGGCGAGATGGGATTCTCGGCGTTCGATGGCCTCGGCGGGCGCGATGGCCTCGCGTTGCAGGAGGATCGACAAGGCCGCGATGCGCCCGCCGATCATCGCCGCCTCGCCGCCGCGGATACCCGCCATGTCGCCGGCCAGGTGGATGTGCGGTTGGCTGCTCTGCTGCCAGACGTTGCATTCCGCGCGCAGGTATCCGTCGTCGCTGAAGCCGTGCTCCAGACCCAACTGCTGGCTGAGCTGGGTGCGTGGGATGAAGCCATAGCCGACCGCCAGGGTGCTGGCCTTCACCGGTCGCGCGTTTTCCAGGTCGGGCCGCCACTCTTCGTCGTAGGGCGCTACCGTCACTTCCGTCAGTTCCCCCTCGCCGCTGGCCTCCACCACGCCCCAGCCATAGTGCAGCGGAATGCCGTTGAGCTTGAGATAGCCGAGCATGCTCAGGCCGTCGAGGAACAGTTGCGGCTTGTTCAGCAGCGCCAGGCTTTCCCTGGCCATGCGGCCGAACGCGCAGGCCTCGTAGACCCCGGCGACACGTACCCCGGCCGCATGCAGCTGGCAGGCCACCAGTGGCAGCAGCGGGCCGCTGCCGGCGATCAGGGTATCGCCCAGGGGCTTCACCACGCCGCTCTTGATCTGCAATTGCAGGCCGCCGAGGAGCATCACCCCGGGCAGGGTCCAGCCGGGGAACGGCACGCTGCGCTCATGGCAGCCGGTGGCCAGGAGCAGGTGCGAATACTCCACCTCGTGCAGCCGTTCCGCCTCGTCGAGGACCATCAGGTGCTGGCCGTCGCCACCGACCACGCGGCTGTTCAGGCGCAGGTCGATGTGCCCGGCGCAGGCGGAGAAATCGCGCCGCAGTTTTTCCAGCATCCGGGTGTAGCGCGCGCCGAGGTAGGCCGGATCGACGCCGGCCCGCAAGGGGCCGCGATAGACCACCCCGCCGGGACGCGAGGCCTCGTCGAAGAGGACGCAGGGGACCCCGCGCCTGGCCAGCTCGATGGCTGCGGCCATGCCGGCCGAGCCGCCGCCGACGATCACCGGGCGCAGGTTCATGGCCGTTCCTCCTGGTCGAAGCGGTTGCTTTCGGTTTCCACCCGCATGCCCGGCCGGACGACGGTCTGGCAGGCGCGGCGCTTGGGCCGGCCGTCGATGGCGACCAGGCAGCAGTGGCATACGCCCATGCCGCAGAAGGCGCCGCTGGCCTGGCCATGGTCGTTGCGCGCGAGCCGGCGCAGGCCCACGGCATTGAGCACGTTGAGCACGGTCTCACCGGCAGCCGCCGCGACGGGCTGGCCATTGAGGTGGATGGTCATGTCTGCCCGCGAGAGGGGCTGGATATCGTGTTGACGTTCAAGAAGGTGCATTGCCCTTTCATCCGTGAGAGAGAGTCGGGAGCCGGCGACACTAGGAGTCGGGCCGGGCGCGGACATTGATCCATGACAGGTGGGTATCTTCCCCTGCCAATTCTGGTAGGTGGGGTGCAGGCGTTCGCGCGGAAAAGTCGAACCCGCGCCTACCCCAGGGTGCCAAGCAGCAAAGCCGGCTCACCCGTGGAGGCCCCATGCTGCAATCCTTCCAGCCGCCCTGGTGGAAACGCGCGGTGATCTACCAGGTCTACCCGCGTTCGTTCACCGACAGCGACGGTGACCTGCCCGGCCTGGTCGCGCGCCCGGACCATCTGCGCCGCCTTGGCGGCGACGCCCTCTGGCCGTCACCGGTGTATCGCTCGCCCGACCCCGGCGCTGCCGCCGCAGATCGCCACCACCCGTCGTTCCGTCATGTCCGACTCAGTGCGCGCGGGCCACGCCGCGCAAGAGGTTGGCGCTGAGCTTGTCGGTGTTGCAGGTCGCGATGTTGGCCAGCGAGACGATGCCTACCAGGCGCTTGTTGCGATCCATTACCGGCAAGCGGCGCTTCTCCAGTTGCGCCATGTTCTTCGTCACATGGTCCACTTCCTCGTCCTCGAAGCAGTAGCGCAGTTCACCGCTCATCACCTCGCGCACCGGGCGGTCGGCTCCGAGTCCATCGGCGAGGCCGCGCACCGCCAGGTCGCGGTCGGTGACCACGCCGGTCAGGCGCTCGCCCTCGTTGACCAGCAAGGCGCCGATATCGGCTTGGCGCATCAGCAGCGCCGCCTCGCCGAGGGTGGTCTGGGGGGTGACGGTACGTACTTCGCGACTCATGATTTCCCGGACTTTCATCGTTCTGTCTCCTTCTTCCGGCGCGCCGTTTTCGGCGCGGCTCTCCCTGCTTGTGAATCGCCCGCATACGGGGAGTTCGAAGTTTCTTCCCGGCGTCGCAGCCATCTACCTAGCGCTCGCGCGGGCAGCGTGCGGAAAACAAAAAATTTGCCCGCGTTTTCTGATATCTCGCCGCTGCCCGGATTCTTATTCTCGACTCCTTCTTTGGCATATGCGGGAAAACGAACCATGCGTATCGACGGTCATCGTCAGGTGGTTTCTAACGCAACGGCACAGCCCGGACCGCTACTGCGCCCTGCGGATATGCAGGCACGGGCTCTACAGGACCTGTTCGATGCGCAGGGGGTGGGGGTTCCCGTCGAACATGCCTTGCGCATGCAGGCGGTGGCCAGGCAGACGAATACCGTCTTTGGCATTCGCCCGGTTGAAAGAATCGTCACCACGCTGATCGAAGAGGGTTTCCCGACCAAGGGCTTCTCGGTGAAGGGGAAAAGCTCGAACTGGGGTCCGCAGGCGGGGTTCATCTGTGTCGACCAGCATCTCAGCAAGCGGGAAGACCGCGACACGGCGGAAATACGCAAGCTGAACCTGGCTGTGGCGAAGGGAATGGATGGCGGAGCCTATACCCAGACCGACCTGCGGATCTCTCGGCAACGCCTTGCGGAGCTGGTGCGGAATTTCGGCCTGGTGGCAGACGGTGTCGGGCCGGTTCGCCTCCTGACCGCGCAGGGCCCCAGCGGCAAACGCTATGAGTTCGAAGCCCGCCAGGAGCCGGACGGTCTCTACAGGATCAGCCGCCTGGGGCGGTCGGAAGCGGTGCAGGTACTGGCCAGCCCGGCTTGCGGGCTGGCGATGACCGCCGATTATGACCTCTTCCTGGTAGCGCCCTCGATCGAGGCGCATGGCAGTGGTGGTCTCGATGCAAGAAGGAATACCGCGGTCAGATACACCCCCCTCGGTGCAAAGGATCCCCTGAGCGAGGACGGATTCTATGGCAGGGAGGATATGGCCAGGGGAAACATCACTCCGCGCACGCGGCAACTGGTGGACGCCCTCAATGACTGCCTGGGCCGGGGGGAGCACAGGGAGATGTTTCACCACAGCGACGATGCGGGCAACCCAGGCTCCCATATGGGTGACAACTTCCCGGCCACCTTCTACCTTCCCCGGGCCATGGAGCATCGGCTCGGAGAAGAGTCCGTTCGCTTCGACGAGGTCTGCGTGGTGGCGGATCGGAAGAGCTTTTCCTTGCTGGTCGAGTGCATCAAGGGCAACGGCTATCACTTCACCGCCCATCCCGACTGGAACGTGCCGCTGCGGCCCAGCTTCCAGGAGGCGCTCGACTTTTTCCAACGTAAGGTCTGATGCGCGAAGGTCGTTGGCAAAGCCCGCTTTCCCCGGCGGCATGGGCATCCTGCCGCCTGTCCAAGGCCTTCCGCTTGCCGGAATATGCTGGGCGGCGCGGGGAAGCTAGGAATGGATACTCCACTGGCAGGCGGAAGCGGGTATAGGCGAATCGTCCACCGTATGGATCAGTCCGCAAGCCAGGGCGTCTTCCGGACCGAGGATGCGCGGATAGGCCATCAGGTAGCTCGGGATGTCCAGGCGTTCCGGCGCATCACGGGTGTTCTCGGCGACGATCCGGGCGTAAAGCTCCAGGTCGTAGTCGAGGCTCATCGCATATTCCGCCATCCGCGCATGGTCCACCGCGCCATGCAGGGTCCAGTGGAAAGGATGGAACAGGAACTTGCTGTGGGCACTGGCGCTGCGTCGCTCGCCGGCGAGGAACAGGATGTTGCCCATCGACTCGACGGTACCCAGGTTGTGGGTATGTATCGGCACCGGCAGCGCGCGCAGGAAGTTGTACAGGGTAAAGCCGTAGCTGCATTCCCCGCCCATGGTGGCGATGTTGATCCGCAACTCCTCGGCCTCCTGTTGCAGGACCTTGGCGCAAGTGTTGATCAGATTGCCGCAGGTGGACGAATTGATCGGCCCGGTGAAATGGATGATGTGCTGCTTGGACATGCTCGCCTCTCTTTCCGTATCGGTTCCTCGACGGTCTGCACGGGTTTCCCTACAGAGGATTGTCGCGCCTGCGCCGCGAGCCATCGGCGCGACGAATGGCAGTGCCGGCCAGGAACCAGGCACGATGAGTACGCGGCTGCCTTACGCAGGGAGGCTTCAGGCGTCGCGCTGTCGTTCCTCGCAGGCGCATTCGCGGGCTTCTTCGCTGGCTACGCCCTGCGGCGTATCTCCATCCCGCTCACCCATCCGCTGGTAGCGCTCACGCAGTTCGCGCAAGGTGTCGGCGTCCAGGTCGTCGAGTCCGAGCAGCGCGTTGTGGGCGCGCCGGGTGCTGCGCAGCAGTTCGTCGATCTTGATGTGCAGCGCATCGGTATCGCGGTTCTGAGTGTTCTGGATGAGGAAGACCATGAGGAAGGTAACGATGGTGGTCGAGGTATTGATCACCAGTTGCCAGGTATCGTTGAAGTCGAAGAACGGCCCGCTGATCGCCCATGCCAGGATCAATCCGAGGGCGATGACGAAGGTCGGCGGCCGGCCGCTCCAGTTGGACAGGCGTTGGGCGAATCGGGAAAAGCTCATGGTGGCGAACCCCCTGTGACGTTCTCCCTACTCCTGACCACGGATTGGCATCGGTGCTCCAGCGGCCGGACGGAATGACCGGCCGCCTTCGTTGGCGCGCTTGCCGGCCGGACCGGCCAAGGCCGGCTGGAGATTCTCCTCCAGCAGTTCTTCCACCAGCCGGCGCAGCGCCACATGCCGTTCCTGGCCCGCTGCGCGCAGTGTCTGGTAGCGCTGCAACTGGCGACTGGCGGAGGTCTCTCCGAGCAATCCACGGGCATGCTCGTAGGCCCATTCGTTGCCCTGGCGGGCCTGCGGCCGGCACTGTCGCCAGGCCATTTCCAGCCAGTCTCCGGCACCTACGCAGCGGCCTTCGACGAGATAGCGGCCGGCGCAACCGTAACGCAGCGCCTGCCAGTAGTTTTCCTCCAGGCAGGCGTCGCGCGCGACCGGCAACGCACGCGGCTCCGCGCCCAGCGCTTCGCCCACCAGCGCCCTGAACAGCCCGGCCAGGCTCAGCGCGTCGGCCAGGCGCGGGCAGGCGTCGCAGATACGCAGCTCCAGGGTCGGCACATGGGATGACGGCCGGATCATCCACCAGACCTGGCCATCCTCGCGGATGCAGCCGGTCTCGCGCAGCAGCGCCAGGTGGCGGCGATAGGCGTCCTCGTCGGGCAAGGCAGGAGGAATGTTCATCCTCGGCCATTCGCCGCAGAGTGCCCGTCGATAGCTCGCCAGGCCGCTGCGCCGGCCGCCGCGGAACGGCGAGGATGCGCTCAACGCCAGCAGCAGCGGCAGCCACGGCAACACGCGCTGGAGCACAGCCATGCGGTCGTGGCTCGGCGGTATCTCCACATGCACGTGCAGGCCGCAGACCAGGCTGCGCCGGGCCACCCGCCCCTGGTCCTCGAACAGGCGGGCGAAGTGCGCCGCCGGGTTGCTTCGCGCCCGCCGCCAGTCGGCGAAGGGATGGGTGCCGACGCAGAGCGAGCGCAGGCCGAAGTCCATGGCCAGATGCGCCAGGCGTTGCCGGGCCTGACCGTGGAAGCGCGCGGCCTCGGCCAGGGTGGAGAACACCGGGCTGGCCACCTCGACCTGGCATTCGAACATCTCCTCGGCGAAATGCTCGCCGAGCGTGTCACGGCAGGCCGCGACGAATCCGGCGGGGGCGGAGCGGACGATGTCCAGGTCGGAGGCATCGAGCAGGAAGAATTCTTCCTCGATGCCGAAGCGAAGGCCGCTGGCGGCCAGGTCGTGGGTCATCGGCGCAGCTCCCGGGGATTGTCTCGGGAAGACGCCGGAGTGCCGTCGAGGTTCGTTTTTTCCGCCGTGAGGTTCCCCGGTGCGCCGCCGATCCTGCCAGTGAAACCTTTTTCCCCTGGTGTCACTCGCACCCATATGTGTGGTCGCCCCGGCCGCCCCCGCAAACCCACGACAAGGAACGCGACATGAGCCTGTCTTCGCCCCTCCCTGCCTCCAGTGCAAGCCCTTCGCCCAGGGTCCGCGACCTGTACCACGCCCTGCTCGACGAGCCCCGCGAGCACCTCGAAGCCGCCGGCGAGTTCCTCGACCAGCAATTGAGCCTGGCCGCCACCCATGACGACGACCTGCCGGAGGACCCCGCCGATTGGCCGGCCTGGCTCGACGCCGGGGCCCGGCGCACCGCCGAGGCGCATGCCGAATACCTCCGGGCACGTCGGCGCGGCGAAGGGCGACGCTACTTCCAGGTTCCCTCCCAGGCGATGCACTTCATTCGCAGCGTGGCCCCGACCAAGCTGGTCGACGGCGCCTGGCTCTATGGGCTGTTGCCGCATCATGGCGAGGAACGCCTGCGGCCGCTGCTGGAGACCTTCCTCGAAGAACTCGGCGACGGCGTCCCGGCACGCAACCACGTCCTGCTCTACCGGCGCCTGCTGGCCAGCATCGGCAGCGAGGAAGTCGAAGGCCTCAGCGACCTCCACTACCTGCAGGGCACCCAGCAACTCGCCCTCGGCCACCTCGCCGCGGACTACCTGCCCGAAGTGATCGGCTACAACCTCGGCTACGAGCAACCGCCGCTGCACCTGTTGATCACCACTCAGGAGCTGCGCGAGCTGGGCTTCGACCCCTACTACTTCCAGTTGCACGTGACCATCGACAACGCCGCCAGCGGGCATGCGCGCAAGGCCCTGCGCGCGCTCTACGACAACCTGCCGCAGCTTGGCGGGCGCGCGGCCTTCCTCGAACGGGTGAGGAACGGCTACCGCCTGAACGAGGTCGGCCTGAGCACTACGCAGGTAATCGACGGCTTCGATCTCGAGGAAGAATTGCTGGCCATGTTCGAGCGCAAGCGCCCCTACGCCGCCGGGATGCATTCGGATCGTTGCCGGATCGGCGGGCGCACGGTGAACCAGTGGCTGGCGGTGCCCGGGCGGTTCCCGGCGTTTCTCGCCTGCCTGGAGGAAGAGGGCTGGATCCGGCGCCATGCCGATCCGCGCGGCAGCCGTTTCTGGAACCTGATCGAGGGCGACCGGGCGGCGATGTTCGGAGTCTTCACTCCCTACGAGCGGCAGTTGCTGTACGACTGGATCGCTGGCGACTGGCAAGCCCCCGCTCCGGCGGACAGGGACCCGCTTGCGCCGCTGGCGGAGCCGGCGACGGCGGGCAGCGACGTGGACGCCGAGCAGGTCGCGCTGCGACGCGAGCTGCTGCGGCTATCCCCCGAGCAGGGCGTCGCACGCCTTCTCGAACTGATGGCCCCGCACCGCCACCACGGACCCGCCGGTCTCCTTGCCACGCGGATGTTCAGCCAGCGCTGGAGGGCCGCCCATGCCCAGCCTGAATGATCCGCGCCTGGACGTCCTGGTCAGCCTCGGCAACTGGTTGCGAGGCCAGGACTACCGTTTCGTCACCGTCACCCCGGCTACCCATGAGCGCGTCAACGCCCGCCCGGAAAACCGCATGGCCCGGGACCTGGCCGGCATCTTCGGCTGGAGCCGGGCATTCGCCGGGGAAAGCCTGCCGGCCGACTGGCTGACCCTTCTTGCCGGCGCCGACCTGATCCGCCGCGAGGCGGACGGCTGGCGCAGCCAGGTGCGCGTCTCCAGCCTCGGCGAGCAACTGTTCGTCCATTCGGCCTTCCCTACCCTGGCCGCCGACGCGGTGTTCTTCGGCCCCGACACCTACCGCTTCGACCGGCTGATCCGCAGCCACCTGGCATCGTCCGATCCGGCACGCATCCGCCGTGCGGCGGATGTCGGCTGCGGCGCCGGCCCCGGCGCGATCCGCATCGCCATGGCCTGCCCGGACGCCGAAGTACACGGGCTGGATATCAATCCGGCGGCGCTCGACCTGGCACGGGTCAACGCGGCGCTGGCCGGGGTCGGTAACCTGACCCTGGCGCGTAGCGACCTGCTGAGCCAGGCGCCCGGTCGCTTCGACCTGATCGTGGCCAACCCGCCCTATCTCCTGGATGCCTCGGAGCGCGCCTACCGGCATGGTGGCGGGATGCTCGGCGCCGGGCTCTCGCTGGCAATCGTCGATGCCGCCCTCGAGCGCCTGGAAGCCGGCGGCAGCCTGCTGCTGTATACCGGGGTGGCGATGGTCGAAGGCGGCGATCCGTTCCTCGCCCGCATCCGCGAACGCCTGGCGTCTCGGGAGTGGGAGTGGGACTACCAGGAACTGGACCCGGACGTGTTCGCCGAAGAATTGGACAGCCCCGCCTACCGCGAAGCCGAGCGGATCGCCGTGGTCGGCCTGCGGGTCACTCGCCCCGCCTGAGGCGCTCCAGGCCTTCCAGGCTCCCCACCAGATCCTCGTTCAGGCGCTGCCAGCGCTCGGCCACCTCGGCCTCGGCCGGAATCACCGCGAGGACCTCGCCATCCACCCACTCCCAGGGCAGGCACAGGCGTTCCGCCTCGGCCCGGCTGGCGGCGCGCACGGTGCGGGCGAAACACTGCCAGCCGCGCATGTGCTGGATTTCGTAGGTGGTCATGGGCTCCTCCGGAAGACAGGGACGTTTGTCTTTCGGCGCTCCCCGCGTCTTCCGGTTCAAGGCCCTGGATGGGTGGTCGCGGACCGCCCGGCACGCCACCTGAACCCCCTCGCGCCGGGCCGGTCCAGACTCCTGAACGCCACAGAAAAGAGGTGCCCGTCATGACCCGCGAAATGGCTCGGCTACTGATCAGTCCCACCAATGCCTGGCCTCGTCTGCGCCAGGACTACGACCATCACCCTTTCGCCTTCCTCGTTCCGCTGTTGCTGTTGCCGCTGCTGCCGGCGGCCTGCCTGTTCATCGGCACGACCCAGGTCGGCTGGTCGCTGCCGGGCAACGACAGCGTGCAACACCTCTCCAGCGGCAGCGCCCTGCTGCTGGCGACGATGTGTTACCTGGGCTTCGTCGCCGGCGTGGTGATCATGGGCTTCTTCGTACGCTGGGTGCTGTTCCGCACGCCGTCGCGCCCCAGCGTACCGGGCAGCCTGACCTTCACCACGGCGATCGCCGTGCCCTTGATGCTCGCCGGGATCGTCGCCCTGGTGCCCTGGCGGGTCCTCCTGCTGCTGGCCGCGGCGGCTGCCTGCGCCTACTCGGTACGCCTGCTGTTCACCGGCCTGCCGCTGTTCATGCGCATGCAGGAGCGGCAGACATTGTTCTACGCCTTCTGCATCCTCGGCGTCGGCTTCCTGACCCTGCTGACCACCGCCTTCATCTTCATCGAGTTCTGGGGGCAAAGCCTGGCCGGCAGCGGCGAGTACCTGCGCTGAGGCTCAGCCGGCCTTCAGCGTGCCGGTCAGGAACAGGTACAACTCTTCCTGGCCGAAGGGCTTGGCCAGCTTGGGCAACTGTGCCGCCGCGCCTTCGATCTTTTCCGCGAAGCCGGTGGCCAGGGCCATCTTCAGCGGCCGGCCCTGGGCCATGACCCGCTCCACCAACTGGCTGCCGTTCATCCGTGGCATCGCCTGGTCGGTCAGGAGGATGTCCAGCTCCGGCGTCGCCGTGAGAATCTCCAGGGCCAGGCTGCCGGAGTCGGCCTTGAGTACCGAGCAACCGAGGTCCTCCAGCATCGCCGCGGTGTTGTTCAACACCAGCGGGTCGTCGTCCACCACCAGTACTCGACAGGACAAGCGCACCCGCTCGCTTTCGCTGGGCGCCTGCGGCGTCGCGCCATTGCCCGTACGGGCGCTTTCCGGGGTTCGCGGGACGGCGGGTATCCAGATGTTCGCGGTGGTGCCGACGCCCGGCTGGCTCTCCAGGGTGAGCCGGCCGCCGAGCTGCTCGGCGAGGCCGTCGACGATCGACAGGCCCAGCCCGGTGCCACGCCCCACCCCCTTGGTGGTGTAGAAGGGTTCCACCGCACGGCGCAGGGTTTCCTCGTCCATGCCGCTGCCGGTGTCGCTGATGCTCAGGCAGATATAGTTGCCCGGTGCGAGGCGATGGGGATTGTCCGCCGGCACCCGCTGGTTACTCGCGGAAAAGACGATGCGCCCGCCGTTGGGCATGGCGTCGCGGGCGTTGGTGGCAAGGTTGATGATGGACAGTTCGAGCTGGTTGGCGTCGGTCAGGCCGAGGTCGAGATCCAGGGGAAAGCGCGTCTCGATCGATACGCTCGGTCCCAGGGAATGGATCAGCAGGTCGGTCATCCCGCGCAGCAGGTCGGGGATCGCGCAGGGCTGCGGATCGAGACGCTGCTTGCGGGCGAAGGAAAGCATCCGCTGGGTCAGGTTGGCGCCGCGCTGGGCGGCCTCCAGGGCGTTCTGCAAGAGGTCGGCGGTGCGCTGGTCGCCGGGCAGGCGTTTCTTCAGCAGCCCGAGGCTGCCGATGATCACCGTCAGCAGGTTGTTGAAGTCGTGGGCCACGCCGCCGGTGAGGTGCCCCAGGGACTCCATCTTCTGGGCCTGGAACAGCTCCTGGCGGGCCCGTTCCAGTTCGCGTTCGGCTTCGATCCGGTGGGTGATGTCACGGGTTACCTTGGCGAAGCCGATCAGCCGGCCATCGCTGTCGCGGATCGGATCGATCACCACGTTGGCCCAGAAGCGACTGCCGTCCTTGCGCACCCGCCAGCCCTCCTTCTCGAAACGCCCTTCGCGTTCGGCGGCGGCCAGGCCGCGGGCCGGTTCGCCGGCCTCGCGGTCTTCGGGGGTGTAGAAGCAGGAGAAGTGCCGGCCGATCACCTCTTCCGGCAGGTAGCCCTTGATCCGCTGGGCGCCGAGGTTCCAGTTGGTGATCCGCCCGCGGTGGTCGAGCATGTAGATGGCGTAGTCGGTAACGCTCTGCACCAGCAGGCGGAACTGCTCCTGGCTGCGCCGCAGCGCCTCCTTGGCCGCGCGCCCTTCGCTGAGGTCGTGGATCAGCTGGGCGAAGCCGAGCAACTGGCCCTGGCTGTCGCGGATGGCGTCGATCACCACCTGCGCCCAGAAGCGCTTGCCGTTGCTGCGCACCCGCCAGCCCTCGGTCTCGAAGCGGCCCTCGGCATCCGCCTGGCGCAGCGCCTGTTGCGGAACGCCGGCGTCGCGGTCCTTGCGGGTATGAAAGCAGGCGTAGTCGCGGCCGAGGATCTCGCTCGCGTCGTGGCCGAACAGGCGCGCCGCGCCGGCGCTCCAGCTGGCGATACGGCCAGCGCTGTCCAGCGTGTGGATCGCGTAGTCGTCGACCGCTTCGTCGAGCAGGCGGTTGCGCGTGGCCTGGTTCAAGGGGACTTTCGGTTTTCTTGTGGTTTTCATGGACGTGTTCACTCGTCGGCTGCTCGACCCGGGCTGCAAGGCACACCCAGCAAGGTAGTACGAAGAACGTCTTCCGGCCGCTCGCTGGCTCGCCCCAGGAACTTGGCCGACCTTTCGGAAGACCCCGGCGCGGCCGGCGAATTCCATTCGCCGGAACCTTGTGCGGAGTATGGCTTTCGATATGCAGGTAGGGACATCTCCTTTCCACCGCACCGACCCCGGAGTTCCCATGCGCAATCTGGAAACCGCAACCCTGAAGCTGGGGATATTCCATCCCCACGACAGCCTGAGCCAGGCGCTGATCGCCGCCGCCTTGCAGCGACAGATCGAAGTCAGCGCCTTGCAAGCCGATCTCAACAGCCTGCAGGCGCGCCCCGGGCTGCGCTGCAAGCCAGCCAGCCTGGCGTCGTCGATCGAGGTCAGCCAGGCGGCTGCCGGTCTCGACCTGCTGTTCGCGCCGTTGTCCGACTACGCCGCCGAAGCCTTGCCGCCGATCTGCGCCGCGCTGATCGATGGCGCCCTGCGCGCCGAGGTACCGCGCCTGTTCCTGCTTGGCCATTGGCAATGGCTGGTGGCGCCGCGCGACGCCGGCGAGGAGCAACTGGGTGCCGGGCTCGAGCGCAGCCTCACGGTCAGCGGCCTGGACTGGACGCTGGTGGAGGTCCCGAGCCTGCCCGCCGGCCTGCGCATCGACGATTTCAGCCGCGCCGGCGACGTCGCGGAAGTGGAGGCCGCCAGGGTATTCGCCTGCGCCGAAGCGCTGCTCGACGAAGTCCGTCTCGGCCTGCACAAGCGCCAGTGCCTGCGCCTGGCGCCCTGAGGAGAACCCGCCATGTCCGGCCCCGATACCCTCAGCCAGACCTTCGGCACCTTGCTGCTGGCCCTGGCCTTCAGCGCCTTCATCGTTTTCGTTCGCGGCTACCGCCCGGGCGGGGTCAGCGGCGCCTGGTACGACCTGGTGCTCGCCTTCGTCGCGGTATGGCTGGCGTTCTGGCCCGAAGCCGGCGTACTCGCACGCTCGCCGAGCCTGGCCAATGCCCTGGGGTTGGTCTTGCAGGTCGGCGCTACCCTGCTCGGCTGCCTGCTCGGTTACGGGGTGGCAAGGGGATTGCGGCGGGCGATGCGGGAAACCCGGCAAAAAAGATCGGCTTCTTCGCCGGTGAATCGGCGAGGTTCGTAGCGGAGATATCGAGAAAACACATATAACCCGATGGCGTTGCGAATTTTCCAGATGCTTATAAGGAGTGCCGAACGGGCTTTTCACCCGCGATGATTGCATTCCGGTATCAGCGTTCTGCACGATCTCTTGCATTCTGCATCCCGCGCGCCATGCGGGATGCAGCTTATCCCGCAGATTCTGGATGTTGCCGGCATTTCGGCCTCGCGGCACCTATAGTTATCCGTACCGTTGGCACGTATCGACGGTTTCTCTCTGATTCAGGCTAATCCCGCTCCAGGGACGGAGTGGATTTTTTTCTTGCGTTGCGCAAACCGGGGAGAGCTGGCCAGATGAACCTTTCCTACCTGTACCTGAAGAAGATCCTCGAGGAGGAACTGCGCGACCACGACTGCCAGTGCCAACTGAACCCCGACTTCACGGTGACCATCAGTTGCCGCGTGGGTGGTCCCCACGGCGCGCTCTACATCGTGCCCAACAGTGACTTCCTGAAGAGCAGCAGCTTCAGCGACCTCAGCGCCTTCATCCTCAACCTGCGCGAGGAAATCAGGCGCTTCGGCGAGTTCGAGGCGGAACTCCAGACCGGCACCGGCTGAGCCCCTCCCCCCTTCTTTTTCCCTCCCGCCGTCAGGGCTGCTGGTAGTGTCCCGGCGTGGTGCCCGGTTCATGGGTACGTTCCACCTTGCTGACCTGGATATCGCTGATCGCCTCGGCGTCGTGCGGTCGATGCAGTGCCTCCAAGTGGCGGCGGGCCTCCTCGCGGCTGAGGGTTTCCGCCTTGCTGTGCAATTCGCAGGTCATCGGCTGGTCGTCGAGGATGTAGCTGATCAGGAACAGCTGGCTGGCCATCGTCTCGCCCTCCTCTCTTCGATGGGCCCTGCGCCAGGCGCAGGGCCCATGGCTATCACGGCAGGTTCGGCGGCAGCTCGGCGTCCAGCGCAGCGTCCTGCCGCGAGTCGTCGCGCTGGCGCTCCTGCAGGCGCTGCAGGCGGCGGGTCAGGTGCTGCACCTCTTCGCGCAGCAACTGCAACTCTTCCCGCGGTTCATTGAGCAGGCCCTTGACATGGCAATGCCCACTCAACCCGCGGCTGACCAGCAGGCCGCCGGCGACCGCCTTGCAGGCGCCGGGCAAGCCACCGCGGGCCAGGCCGAAGCCGGCCAGGACCAGTCCGGCGCCGATGGAAGCGAGTCGCTCGCCGCGCTGCAGGTTGTGCGGCAGGCCATTGGCCGTCGAAGTCGGCACGTATTCGTTCATGGAATTCTCCTTGCTTCGGTTATCGGTCAGGCTTCGTCGTCCGGCGGTTGCACGAGGAACTCGACCAGCGTCCGCCGGCAAGCCTCGATGCCCTCTTCCAGGACGATCTCGAAACCGTGGGTGTTCTCGGTCGGAATGCCGATGCAGCCGACCTGCGCGGCCTCGCCGTGGCTCAGCAGCGCGCTGGCGTCCGAGGCGAAGTCCACCAGCAGCGCCGCCTGCGGCTGGTACTGGCAGCGTTCGGCGGCCCGCAACAGGCGGTCGGTGATATGGCGGCTGTAATAACCCTTGGAGTCGCCGCTGTTGACGATCGGGTCGCGGCACAGCCGGGTGCCGTATTCGGCTACCGTTGGGCCGACTTCCACCGCGATGCTGATGTCGCCCGGCAGTCGGCGCGCGGCGAACAGCGCGCCGGCGTTACTCTCCTCCTCCATGGTGGTGAGCACCAGGTAGAGGTCGCCGTGCAACTCGTCGCGGCGCCGGGCGATCTCGCGAGCCACGCCGAGCACGGCGAGCAGCGGTGCGCGGTCGTCGAGGAAGTGCGCGGCGACGCAATCCTGGAAGTACAACGGGCGCCGCCACAGACGGTTGAGCACCACGCGGGTACCCGGTCGCACGCCCAGATTCGCCAGTTCCTCGGCGCTGCGCCGGGTGACCACGTGTACGTCGCGCCAGTGCACCGCGCCCGAGAGCACGTCGGAGCCCTGCGGCGACTCGCCGGTAGCATGCATGCTGCCGTAGGACAGCACGCCGTCGAGTACCGCCTCGCCGGCCAGGATCTGTACCGGACAGACGCCGAAGCTCACCGGCTGGGCGCCGCCGAGCGCCACTACGCGCAGGGTACCGTCGGCCTCGACGCGCTTGACGATCATGGCGATCTCGTCGAGGTGCGCGAGCAGCCGCACCGCGGCCCGCCGCGCCTGCTCGCGCGGCAGGTGCGGCGGGCTGATGCGCGCGACCAGGTTGCCGGCGGCATCGCTGCCGACCTCGTCGCAACAGCCCTCGAGTTCCCGCTGGCAGATGGCCCTGACCTCGTCTTCCTGGCCACCGGGGCCACGTGCCAGCAGGAGTTCCTCGAGCAAGGCGCGGTCTTCTTCGCGCATGCCTCAGGCCGCCCGTTTTTCCAGGCGCGCCTTCAGCTCTTTCTTGTGCTGCTGCATGGCCTGGCCGAGTTGCTTGAGGGCGGCGGCGTCGAGCAATTGCCGGGCGCGCGGGAACAGCTCGCCCTCCTCCTCCTCGATGTGGTGCTCCAGGAGTTCCTTGAGCACCTTGACCCGGCCGGCGAACTGCACAGTGTCCGGGCGGGTGCGCTTGAGGTCGGGAAGGACCAGGGAGTCCACCGTGCGGTGTTCCTCCTTGGCCTCGTAGTACATCTTCAGCTCTTCCTTGCCGCCGCTGTCCCTGATCGCCGGATAGAGGATGTCTTCCTCGATGGCGGTGTGCAGCACCAGTTCCAGCTCCAGCCTGCCCAGCAGCTCGCTGCGCTTCTTCAGCGCCCGTTCGGTGGTCTCGCTGAGTTCGTTGAGCAGTTTCTTCACGGTCTCGTGGTCATGGACCAGCAATTCGATGGCGTTCATGGTCGCTCCTCATCGGTTTGTTATCCGAGTGCTCCGGCACTCTCTCTGGCTGAGCGCGCGCTCCTCCGCCGAGTTCAGTCACGAGGACGGGCGGTCGCCTCGATCAGCGGAAACGCGGAGATCCGCAATGAGCGCGGTTCCTGGCCGTCGCGCAGCAAGGCCCGGGACCGCCTCATGGCATTCCCCTCGCGGCACCGGGCCTCAGGCGCGGGCGTCGCGCAGGGCGCGGACCCGGTCGTGGTGACGGAGCACGCCCTGGTACTGGCGCTCGATCACCTGGTGGATCTCCGCCGGCAGCGGTTTTTCCAGCGCCGCCTGGTAACGCTGCTTGGCGACATCCTCGCCGCGCTCGCATTCGTTGAGCACCGCCTCTTCGTCCTTGCCGGTGACCAGTGACTTCAGGTCGACCCAGCGCCGATGCAGGTCACCGGCGAAACTGGTGCTGTCCTTGGGTTTGCCACCCAGTTCCAGGACGATCCGCTCCAGCTCGTCGGCAGCCGCGGCGCAGTCGCGGCTCTGCTCCAGCATCGCCGCCTTCAACTGCGGATCGCGCAGGTCTTCGGCGCAGGCCTGGAAGCCGGCCTCGCCATCCTTGCTGGTTTGCAGCAGGTCGTTGAGTACGTCGAGGGTGTCGTCGAGGTTGGTCTGGTTCATTTCGCTCTCCTTGGCCCGGAGCTGTCCGGGATTTCTCGCGTCTGTCGGCGCCGGCGCCTGCCGGCACGGAACGTGGGCAGCAACCAGCGCCCACGGAAGGTGGGAGGCTCGCCGTCGCGGAGCGTTCAGAAAGCCGGATGGATGGTGGCGTAGGCCGGGGTGATGCTGAGACGTTCGCCGACCACCATCTCGGTGATCCAGTCCACCAGGATCGAGGTATAGGCGTCCTGCGCCGCCTCGCTGCTGAGCGCATGGTCGGCGTGGTCGATGATCCGGTGGGTCAGCGAATGGGTCTGCTGGAAGGCGGCGCGGAAACTCATGATGGTCGAGTGCGGCACATAGCTGTCGAACTCCGACTCCACCAGCAGCACATCGCCGCGGAATCCCGCGCAGGCCTGCAGGGCTCGGTTGCTGGCGGCCGGGATCAGGCTGCCGCGGTACTCGATGAGGTCCTCGCGGTCGAGCAGCAGCTTGGGCGTCAGCCAGTCCTCGTCGCGGTAGATCGCCGGTACCCGCAAGGCCAGCCAGCGCACCGCGCGCAACTGGCTGAGGATCGCCGCCAGGTAGCCGCCATAGCTGGTGCCGACCACCGCGATCGCCTGGCTGTCGATGGCCGGGTGGGCCACCAGCCGGTCGTAGGCGGCGAGCAGGTCCTGCAGGTTGTCCTCGCGCGTCACCAGCGCCTGGCGCCCGCTTTCCGCGCCGTGGCCGCGCAGGTCGAAGGTCAGGCACACGCAGCCGAGCCCGGCGATGCCCTGGGCGCGCTTCAGGTCGCGCTGCTGGCTGCCGCCCCAGCCGTGCACGAAGAGCACGCCGGGGACCTTCGCCCGGGGGCTGAGGAAGGTGCCTTCGATCCGGTCGTCGCCGACCCCGATGCGGATGCGTTCGCTGTTCGCCGTCATGCCTCCCCCGTCATCGCATATTTGAGCAGGAAGTCGCCGTGTTCGTCGGGGCCGCGGTAGATCACCCGGCTGTTGTCCGGCAGGCGCTTGTCTTCGTGGATCTCGAACGACGCGGCGCGCACCGCGGGCAGTCCCGGGTCGGCGCGGAAGGCCTCCAGCGCGGCGATCTCGGCGCTGCTCGCGCCGCCGACCCGCCAGGACTGCTCGAGCACGCCGAAGCGCTCCCGACCGTTGCCGTCCCGGCCCTGGGCAATGTCGTAGTTGCGCCGCGAGGCGAAGCAGCCGGGGAAGAAGATCGCCGCGGCGGTGTCGAAGATCCGCGCGTACTCGATGGCCTGGCGCACCTCGCGGGCCAGGTCCAGGGTCAGCAGCTCGGCATAGCCACCGCGCGCCACCAGCAAGTCAGAGCCGGCGTAGACCAGTTCGCCGCGCGCGTTGCGGGTCTGGTGCTGCTGACCGTGGTAGCTCAGCAGGAAGCCGTTGACCCGGAGCTGGCCGACGCTATGGGTAACGACCCCGTCCAGGTTGGCTTCCAGTACCAGGCCCTGCGCCAACTGGCGCTCCTCCAGCCCGCCGAGCCAGCCGTCCAGTTCGTCGAGGTCGTGCGCCACGTACTGGCCGAGGCCGCCACAGGCCTCCGCCAGCTTGGCCCGCACCGGTCCTTCGGCGAGCAGGCGGGCGCCGGCGCGGTGTGCGTCGGCCAGGCTGAAGACGCTGACGCCGTTGAGCACGACGTCGCGGACCTTCTCCGCGAACAGCGGGTTCCAGCCTTCCGGCGCCACGCCGCCGCGCGGCAGCGGATGGACGATGGCCTTGCCGGCGATGAACGCGTGCTCGACGAAACCGCCGAGCAGATCTTCGTCACTGTTCACGCCCAGGCGCACGGCGGTCTCCCTGCCGACCAGGGTGCGGGTCGGGACCAGGTAGAGGGGGCCTCGCTGGTGCAATTCGGGTTCGTAGCGGCCGCCGAACTCCAGCTTCTGGACTTCCGCCAGCCAGCGCGCCAGGGCCAGGTTGCCCTGCACTTCATGTTCGGCGGCCGCGGGATCGACGCTATGGGCCACCACCAGTCTCTGCCGAGGGTCTGCGCTCATGTTCCGCTCCTCCTGGATGGAGACCCGGCGTTCAGGGCTCCGGTATGGGCGAGAGGGACTCTTCGTCGGGCCGTTCCATCGGAACTTCTTCCGGGAACTCCTGGGGGACGTGGCTTTCGTGGTCAGGAACCGGGTATTCGTCCGGGTCCCCGGATGGGTTGCGTGGACTCGTCGCTGGCGCACCCGATGATGCAGAAATGGAAAAACGCATGTCCGCCTCCATCGTTGGTATGAGTTCTAGATGGAGGGTACGAGAGCGGATTTGGTTCGGACCATGCGTCGGAAGGCCGGGTCGGCGCCTGGCCGCCCCGGCGCTGAAACAGCCGGCTCAGCGAGCCAGGCTCATGGTGCGCAGCTTGCCGCCGGCGACCAGGACCTTGCGATGAGTGAGATGCTGGTTGTCGCTGTCGCGGAACGTGAGCAGGTCGATGCGCTTGCGGAAATAGTCGCTGTCGCGCGTCTGCAACGGCCCCTGGTCGATGATCAGGTCCCGGCGGATGCGTTCCAGCACCTGGTTCAGCAACAGCGGGCTGCTCTGCTCCTGGCCGGAGATCGCCCGGCTCATCAGGCGCTTGCCCTGGTTATTACGCAAGGTCACCAGCAACGCGCCGTCAGGGCGAGGTTCGCAACTGACGCGCACATCCTTGAAATGCTCTTCCAGGTACTCAACCACGTTTTCATCGGTATCTAGCATTGCTGGCCTCCTGTCTCATCAGATTCTTTGACGCCGGTAATCAGGCGCATCCCTTTCGAGCAGAAGGCGTACCAATTCTTCTTGAAAATTAATTTCTTATAAATCAATAGGTTGAAAAACAAAGCGGCGAATTGATATTTGCAATTTGCAAGAAAACCCCTGCCGAGCCTTGCATTCGGCAACCCGTTGCGCCCGTCGTCTCGCCTGCAACCCCCTGGCGCGGCTTCTCGCAAGCCGAGCCACCGGTAAAAAAAACTAAACTTCCGGCGCTCCCCTCCGGTCACCCCTAGCAAGGACTTCGCCCATGCCACGGCGCGACGGAGTCCGATCGACCAACGCCAAGGACAACGTACGACCGGAGGATGACATGGGACATTCTGTTGCAGGCGTTTGCCTGGAAGAACCCGCGGTACTGACCGCTTTTCCGTCGCTGCTGCACCCGCAGGACCCGCCGCAACAGAGGGATCGGATACTCTTCGTTACCGCCGAGCTCAGCGATTTCGTCAAGGTCGGCGGACTCGGCGACTTTTCCGCCGCGCTGCCGAGGGTCCTCAAGCGCGAGCATTCGGTGCGAGTCCTGCTGCCCGGCTATCGCCAGGTGCTGGAGCGCTGCCGCGACTTGCGGATCATCGGCAGCCTGCCCGGCCGGGCGGCGATCCCGCCCTGCGAGATCGGCCTGGTGACCCTCGACGACGGCCTGGAAGTCATGCTGGTGCTCTGCCCGCTGCTCTACGAGCGCGAGGGTACGCCGTATATGGACGACCAGGGCAACGACTGGCCGGACAACCACCTGCGCTTCGCCCGCCTGTGCCTGGCCGCCGCCGAGATCGCCGGCGGACACGGCGCCCAGGGCTGGCAACCGGGCCTGGTGCACGCCAACGACTGGCCGTCGGCGCTGACGCCGGCCTACATGGCCTGGAACGGCGTGCGCACGCCGAGCCTGTTTACCATCCACAACCTCGCCTACCAGGGCCTCTGCGACCTGCAATGCAGCGCCGAACTGGGCCTCCCCGACGAAGCGCTGAGCCACGAAAGCATGGAGTTCCACGGGCGCCTGTCGTTCCTCAAGGCCGGCATCGCCCATGCCCACCACATCACCACGGTGAGCGAGACCTACGCCCAGGAAATCACTACCCCGGAATACGGCTGCGGCCTGCACGGCATCCTCAAGTACAAGGTCGAGAAGCGTCAGCTCAGCGGCATCGTCAACGGTATCGACGATAGCTGGCAGCCGCACTGCGATCCGCACCTGGTGGCCTGCTTCAGCGCCCGCCAATGGGCCGGCAAGCGCGCCAACACGCGCTACGTGGAGGAGCGTTTCGGCCTGGAGCCGGGCAAGGGGCCGCTGTTCGCGGTGGTCTCGCGCCTGGTGCAGCAGAAAGGCATCGACCTGACCCTGGAGATCAGCGATGCCCTGCTCCAGGCCGGCGGCCGTCTGGTCAGCATCGGCCGTGGCGAGCCGAACCTGGAGAAGGCCATGCTCGAACTCGCCCGGCGTCATCCCGGCCAGGTCGGCGTGCACATCGGTTTCGACGAGACCGAGGCCCGCCGTATCTACGCCGGCAGCGACTTCCTGCTCATGCCCTCGCGTTATGAGCCCTGCGGGCTCAGTCAGCTCTATGCGCAATGCTTCGGCTCGCTGCCGATCGCGCGCTGCACCGGCGGCCTCGCCGATACCATCGTCGACGGGGTCACCGGCTTCCTGTTCCGTGAGGAAACCGCGCAGAGCTACCTCGATGCGGTGATGCGCGCGATCAACGTCTACCACTGTCCCTCGCTGCTCAACGCCATGCGCTGCAAGGCGATGGCCGCGCCGATGTTCTGGAGCGACTCGGTGGAGCCTTACAACCGCCTGTACCGGCGCCTGTTGAGGAATACCGCTCCGGCCCTGCGCGGGGTACGCCAGTGATGGCGATCCGGCGCCGCTTCGGCGCCCAGTTCCAAGGCAACGGCCGGACCTGCTTCGGCCTCTGGGCTCCGGACGCCCGCGAGGTCCGGGTCGAGACCGCCGACGGCCGCGACTGGCCGCTGGAAGGCAGCGACAGCGGCTGGTTTGAGGCGACCCTGCCCTGTCCGCCCGGCACCCGCTACCGCTACCGCATCGATGGCCGCCCCGGGGTGCCGGACCCGGCC
Source organism: Pseudomonas sp. 20-5 (assembly GCF_056782835.1). Lineage (NCBI taxonomy): Bacteria > Pseudomonadati > Pseudomonadota > Gammaproteobacteria > Pseudomonadales > Pseudomonadaceae > Pseudomonas > Pseudomonas sp. 20-5. Next base: position 3,187,546 of record NZ_CM165584.1, read on the forward strand.
TCGCAGTTCCAGCCCGACGGCGTACATGGCGACAGCCAGGTGCTGGACCATGACGCCTACGCCTGGCGCGTCGACGAGTGGCGCGGGCGGCCCTGGCACGAAGCGGTGATCTACGAGCTGCACGTCGGCCTGTTCGGCTCCTACGCCGAGGTCGAGCGCTTCCTTCCGCGCCTGGTGGAACTGGGCGTGACCGCCGTGGAGCTGATGCCGCTGGGCGAGTTTCCCGGTCGCCGCAACTGGGGCTACGACGGCGTGCTGCCGTTCGCCCCGGCGTCGGCCTACGGCACGCCCGAGCAACTCAAGCATCTGATCGACAGCGCTCACGGCATGGGCCTGATGGTCTTCGTCGACGTGATCTACAACCACTTCGGCCCGGACGGCAACTACCTCGCGCAGTACGCCGCCGCGTTCTTCCGCGACGACCGGCAGACGCCCTGGGGCCAGGCCATCGATTTCCGTCGCGGCGAAGTCCGCGAGTTCTTCTATGAGAACGCCCTGATGTGGCTGCTCGACTATCGCGTCGACGGCCTGCGCTTCGATGCCGTGCACGCGATTCCCGATAGCGCGTTCCTCGTCGAGATGGCCCGCCGCCTGCGCGGCGCCGCCGGCCCCGAGCGCCATGTGCACCTGGTCCTGGAGAACGACGACAACCGCGCCAGCCTGCTGCGCCAGGGCTACGACGCACAGTGGAACGACGATGGCCACCATGCGCTGCACGTCCTGCTCACCGGCGAGAACGACGGCTACTACCAGGACTACCCCGAGCCGCTGCGCTGCCTGGCGCGCTGCCTGGCCGAAGGCTTCGTCTACCAGGGCGAAGCCAACCGCCACGGCCGGCCGCGCGGCGAACCGAGTGCCGACCTGGCGCCGGACGCCTTCGTGCTGTTTCTGCAAAACCACGACCAGGTCGGCAACCGCGCCTTCGGCGAGCGTCTCAGCGTCCTCGCCGAACCCCAGGCGTTGCGTCTGGCGATAGCGCTGCAACTGCTCGCGCCGATGATTCCGCTGCTATTCATGGGCGAGGAATGCGCCGCGCGCGAACCGTTCCTGTATTTCACCGATCACCAGGGCGAACTGGCGGACGCGGTCCGCGAGGGACGACGCAAGGAGTTCGGCGAGTTCGGCCGCTTCGGCGAGGGCGCCACCCTGGCTTCGCTCCCCGACCCAAACGCGGTGGAGACCTTCGAGCGCTCGCGTCCCGGCCTGGCCGATTGCGACCCGGCCTGGCGCGGCTTCTACCGGCAACTGCTGGAAATCCGTCATGAACACCTGATCCCGCGCCTGCGCGGCGCCCGTTCGCTGGGGGTTACCACCATCGCCGGCGCCGCGCTGTCGGCGCGCTGGCGACTCGGTGACGGCAGTGACTGGCGAATCGACCTCAACCCTTCTCCGCTCGAAGCGGAAGTCGAGCCGCCGGCGGCCACCACCTGGGTGCTGTTCCTCGACAACCTCGCCTGTGCCGAGTATCGCCGCGGCCGCCTAAGTCCCCGCAGCATCGCGGTCAGCCTGGAGCCCGCCCATGAGTGACGCACGCCTGGCCGAACTGGCCGCCGCCGTGGGCCTGCAACTCGACTGGCAGGACGCCAACGGACGGCCGCAGCGGGTCGACCCGGAGGTCCAGCGCGGCCTGCTGGAAGCACTCGGCTATCCGGCGCAGAGTCCGCAACAGATCGAACAGAGCCTGGCCGCGCTGGCCCGGCTGCGCGAGGACAGCGCCAACCTCGGACTGCTGGTCGGCGAATGCGGCCAGCCGCTGGAGCAAGCGCTCGGCCCCGCCGGCACCCCGGGCGAGCTGGTCTACGAGGACGGCACGCGGATCGCCCTGCGCCTGGACGCCGAAGGCCGCCTGCCGGCGCAGGCCCGCAGTGGCTATGCGCAGCTGTCGCTGGAGCAGCGGGAATGGGCGGTGGCGATGGCGCCGCCGAGCTGTCCGTCCCTGGCCAGCCTCGCCCCGGGTCGCTCGCGTCGCTGGGGTCTGGCCGCCCAGGTCTATGCCCTGCGCCGCCCCGGCGACGGCGGCCTGGGCGACAGCGCCGCCCTCGAGGACCTGCTGCGCAGCGCCGCGCGGCATGGCGCCGACGCGCTGGCGATCAGCCCGCTGCACGCCCTGGCCGAGGCCAACGGACATGCCTACAGCCCCTACTCGCCGTCCAGCCGGCTGTTCTTCAATGTCCTGCACGCCGCGCCGGCGACCATTCTCGGCGCGGCGGCGGTGGAACAGGCGATCCGTCGCGCCGGCCTGGCCGCGGAGATGGCCCGCCTGGAGAGCCTGGAGCTGATCGACTGGACAGCGGCGGCGGACCTGCGCATGCGCCTGCTGCGCCAACTCCACCGCGACTTCACCGAGCGCGCCAGTCCCTTGCGCCACGACCTCGCCGAATTCCGCCGCGAAGCCGGCGAGGCCCTGCTGCACCACTGCCGCTTCGAGACCCTGCAGGCGCACCTGGGCGCCGGCCCCGACTGGAGACGCTGGCCGGAGCCGCTGCGCCGCCCCGACGAGCCGGCGGTGGCCGCGTTCTGCGCCGATCACGCCGAGGAAGTGGACTTCCGTGCCTTCGGCCAGTGGCTGACCCAACGTTGCCTGCAACATGCCCAGCGCCAGGCGCGCGAGGCCGGTATGGCCATCGGTCTGGTCGCCGACCTGGCGGTGGGCGCCGACGGCGGCGGCAGCCAGGCCTGGTCGCGGCAGGAAGAGCTGCTCGCCGAAGTGAATGTCGGCGCGCCGCCGGACATCCTCAACCAGTCCGGACAGGACTGGGGCGTTTCCGCGTTCAATCCCGAAGGCCTGCGCCGCCACGGCTACCGGGCATTCCGCGAGATGCTGCGGGCCAACCTGGCCTGGCCCGGAGGGCTACGCATCGACCATGTGATGGGCCTGCAACGTCTCTGGCTGATCCCGCGCGGCCAGCCGCCCCACGCCGGCGCCTACCTGCGCTACCCGCAACGCGAGCTGCTGCGCCTGCTGGCGCTGGAGGCCAGTCGCGCCTCGGCGCTGGTCATCGGCGAGGACCTCGGCACCGTGCCCGAAGGCCTGCGCGAGGAACTGGCACGCCGCCAAGTGCTAGGTACCCGCGTGCTGCTCTTCGAGCGGCGCGGCGAACGCTTCGTGCCCCCGGCGCAATGGCCGGCGGACGCCATGGCCACCACCAGCACCCACGACCTGCCGAGCCTGTCCGGCTGGTGGCGGGGCCGGGACATCCACTGGCGCGGCCGCGCCGGACACCGCAGCGCCGAGGAATGCGCGGCCGACCTGGAACTGCGCGCCGAGGAGCGCCGGGCCCTGGCCGCCAGCCTTGAACCGCCGGTCGATCCCGACCCCGCCGCCGAAGTACCGCTGGACGCCTGCATCGGCTATGTCGGGGCAACCCCCGCGCCGTTGGTGCTACTGCCCCTGGAGGACGCCCTGGGCAGCCTGGAGCAGCCGAACCTGCCCGGCCCCGGCGACGCCCACCCGAACTGGCGGCGGCGCTGGCCGGAAAACGCCGCGCAGATGCTCGGAACGCCGCAGGTCGACCGGCGCCTGCGCCTGCTCGAACGCAGCCGCCGGGATGCCGAGGAGGCCGCCCATGATTGAGCCTCGCGCTACCCTGCGCCTGCAATTCCACGCCGGCTTCACCCTCGACGATGCCCTGCCCTGGCTGGACTATTTCGCCGACCTGGGCATCAGCCATCTCTACGCCTCGCCGCTGTTCCGCGCGCGGCCCGGCTCCAGCCACGGCTACGACGTGGTCGACCCGACCCGGATCAATCCGGAACTGGGCGGCGAGCCGGCGCTGCTGCGCCTGATCCAGGGGCTGCGGCAACGCGGCATGGGCCTGCTCATGGACATAGTGCCGAACCACATGGGCATCGGCGGCGGCGCCAATCCCTGGTGGCAGGACGTGCTCGAATGGGGGCGCGAGAGTCCCTACGCGAGTTTCTTCGACATCCAGTGGGAATCCCACGACGCCGCGTTGCGCGGCCAGGTGCTGCTGCCGTTCCTGCGCAGCGACTACGGCGAGGTCCTGGCTGCCGGGGAGATCGGCCTGAGCCTGGACCGCGAGGCCGGCCGCCTGCTGGCGAGCCACGGCGAGCAGCGCTTCCCCCTCTGGCCGGGCAGTTACCCGGAGCTGCTGGAAGACAGCGGCGAGCCGCGCCTGTCAGCCCTGGCCGGCGGTTTCCGCGAGTGCCGGCAGGACCGCGAGGCCTTGCGCGAGATGCAGCGTCAACTGGCGGCTGCGCTCGCCGAGAGCGCTCCGCGCGCAGCCCTCCAGCGCACGCTGGGCGAACTCCAGGAACGCCACGAGGAGGCTCGCCAACGCCTGCACCGCCTGCTCGAGGCGCAGCACTACCGCCTGGCCAGTTGGCGCACCGCGGCGGACGACATCAACTGGCGCCGTTTCTTCGACATCAGCGAACTGGTCGGCCTGCGGGTCGAGCGCGGCGAGGTGTTCGAGGCCGTGCACGGCAAGGTCTTCCAGTTGCTCGAGGACGGTCTGCTCGATGGCCTGCGCATCGATCACGTCGACGGCCTGGCCGATCCGCGCGGCTATTGCCGACGCCTGCGCCGCCGCAGCGAGCGGATCCGCGCCCATCGCGGCGGCGCGCCGATGCTGCTGTACGTTGAGAAGATCCTCGGTGGCGAGGAGCGCCTGCCCGAGGATTGGCTGTGCGACGGCACCACCGGCTACGACTTCATGAACCAGGTCAGCCTGTTGCAGCACGATCCGCGCGGCGAACGACCGTTGCGCGAACTCTGGCAGCGGGTCAGCGGACGCCCGGAGGCGTTTCTCGACGAGGTCTACCAGGCTCGCCAACTGGTCCTGGCGGGAAGCCTCGCCGGTGACCTGGAGAACCTCGCCCAGGGTCTTTTGCGGGTGGCTCGGGCCGACCTGGCCAGCCGCGACCTGACCCTGGGCGGTATCCGCCGCGCGCTGTTCCAGTTGCTCGCGCGCTTTCCGGTCTACCGTACCTACGCCGGGGCCTGCGGTCGCTCGGTGCAGGATCGCGAGGTGTTCCGCTATGCCGCAGAGGCGGCCCGCGAGGATCTCGACGAAGCCGACCGGGCGGTCCTCGACCATCTCGAACGCTGGCTCGGCGGGCAGCCGCTGCGCGAGCTGCCGCCCGGTCCGCTGCGGCGCCTGCGCGGCGAGTTGCTGGCGCGCTTCCAGCAGTTGAGTTCGCCGACCGCAGCCAAGGCCGTGGAGGATACCGCCTGCTATCGCTCGGCGGCCCTGCTCTCGCGCAACGACGTCGGCTTCGACCCGCAGCGCTTCGCCGCTTCCGCCGAGGAATTCCATGCCGCCTGCGAAGCCAGGCGCTTGGCCAGCCCGCGCGCCCTGCTGGCCACCGCCAGCCATGACCACAAGCGCGGCGAGGACGCCCGCGCCCGTCTTGCGGCGCTCAGTGAACTGGCGCCCTGGTTCGCGCGTAACGTCGAGCACTGGCAAAGCCTGGCCACGCCGTTGCGCCGCGACCTCGCCGAAGGGCCGGCGCCGAGTCCCGGCGACGAGCTGATCCTGTTCCAGGCCCTGCTCGGCAGTTGGCCGCTCGACGCGCCTTGCGACGGCGCCGCCCTGGACCAAGCGTTCCTCGCGCGGATGCGCGAATGGCAATGCAAGGCCTTGCGCGAAGCCAAGCTGCGCACGCGCTGGACCGCGCCCGACGAAGACTACGAGCGCGCCTGCGCCGGCTATCTGGAACAGCTCCTGCGCGCGCCACTGGCCCAGGCCCTGCGCCAGTCGCTGGGCAACGCGGCGGCGCGACTGATGCCGGCCGGGGCCCTGAATGGCCTCGCCCAATGCCTGCTGCGCCTGACCTGCCCGGGTATCCCCGATCTCTACCAGGGGCGCGAGGACTGGGACTTCAGCCTGGTCGACCCGGACAACCGGAGGCCGGTGGACTTCGCCCGGCACGCCGCCGCCCTGGCCGCGCCGACGCCCTTCCCGGAACTGCTGGAGCACTGGCGCGACGGTCGCATCAAGCAGACCCTGATCGCCCGCGTGCTGGGGCTGCGGCGGATGCAGCCGGGCCTGTTCCGCGACGGCGACTACCTGCCCCTGGAGGTCAGCGGCGAGCATGCCGAGCGGGTCCTGGCCTTCGCCCGGCGCAGTCGTCACGGTTGCCTGCTGGTGGTGGTCCCGCGCCTGGCCTGCGCCCTGCTCGGCCACGCCACGCAGCCGCAGGTGCCGGCCGAGGCCTGGGGCGACACCTGCCTGCTGCTGCCGCCGAGTCTCTCCGAATGCACCTACAGCGGCCTGTTTTCCACCATGCCGCTGCCCAGCGACGGGCACCTGAGCCTGTCCGAAGTGCTCGCCGACTTTCCCGTCAACCTGCTTTACCGCCTCGCCCAGGAGGACACCCCATGAGCGCCGACGAAAAACGCATACGAGAGTTCGCCTACCAGATCTGGGAATCCGAGGGCTGCCCCGACGGCCAGGCCGAACGCCACTGGGCCATGGCCCGGCAACTGGCCGAAGCGGAAGCCGCCGCGGCGGCACCGAAGAAGACCCGCGGTCGGGCCAAGGCCGCCAAGGAAACCCCGGCCCTGCTGCAAGCGCCGGCCGCCAAGCCGCGCAAGCCGAGGGCCACGTCCCCGGCGCGGCCCGCCAGCGAAAAACCGACGGCGGCCAAGCCGCGCAGCCGCCGCAAGCCCGAAGCGGGCGAATGAGGAGTCCAGTGCATGAGCAGAAAGCGTAGCCCCGCCCCTTCGCGGATCAGCGAAGGGCACCCCTTCCCCCTTGGCGCCACCTGGGACGGCCTCGGCGTCAATTTCGCGCTGTTCTCGGCCCACGCGACCAAGGTCGAGCTGTGCCTGTTCGACGCGCGCGGGGAAAAGGAGATCGAGCGCATCGAATTGCCCGAGTACACCGACGAGATCTGGCACGGCTACCTGCCCGACGCCCACCCGGGGCAGATCTACGGCTACCGGGTGCACGGTCCCTACGAGCCGGATGCCGGCCACCGCTTCAATCCCAACAAATTGCTCCTCGATCCCTACGCCAAGCAGTTGGTTGGCCGCCTGCGCTGGTCCGAGGCGCTGTTCGGCTACACCATCGGCTCGGCCGACGCCGACCTCAGCTTCGACGAGCGCGACAGCGCGCCCTTCGTGCCCAAGTCGAAGGTCATCGATCCGGCCTTCACCTGGGCCGAGCGCCCGCCGGTACGCGTCCCCTGGGACCGCACGGTGATCTACGAAGCCCACCTGCGCGGCCTCAGCATGCGCCATCCACAGGTCCCGGAGGCGGTTCGCGGGACCTTCGCCGGGCTGATGAACGCCGACCTGCTGGCGCACATCCGCCGGCTCGGGGTGACCAGCGTCGAGCTGCTGCCGATCCACGGCTTCGTCGACGACAAGCACCTGCTGGAAAACGGCATGAGCAACTACTGGGGCTACAACAGCATCGCCTTCTTCGCCCCGCACCCGGCCTACCTCGCCAGCGGCCAGGTCAACGAGTTCAAGGAGATGGTCGCGCACCTCCACGACGCCGGACTGGAGCTGATCCTCGACGTGGTCTACAACCACACCGCGGAAGGCAACGAGCTGGGTCCGACCCTGTGCATGCGCGGCATCGACAACGCCTCGTACTACCGCCTGATGCCCGACCAGCGCCGCTACTACATCAACGATTCCGGCACCGGCAACACCCTCGACCTCAGCCACCCCTGCGTGTTGCAGATGGTCACCGACTCGCTGCGCTACTGGGCCACGGAGATGCGCGTGGACGGCTTCCGCTTCGACCTGGCGACCATCCTCGGCCGCCATCCGGACGGTTTCGACGAGCGCCACGGCTTCCTCGTCGCCTGCCGCCAGGACCCGGTGCTGAGCAAGTGCAAGCTGATCGCCGAACCCTGGGATTGCGGCCCCGGCGGCTACCAGGTAGGCGGCTTCCCGCCCGGCTGGGCGGAATGGAACGACCGTTTCCGCGATTGCGTGCGCGCCTACTGGCGCGGCGACGACGGCATGCTGCCGGAACTGGCGCGACGCCTAACCGCCTCCGGCGATCTCTACGACCAGCGTGGACGGCGGCCCTACGCGTCGGTGAACTTCGTCACCGCCCACGACGGTTTCACCCTGCGCGACGTGGTTTCCTACGATCACAAGCACAACGAGGCCAACGGCGAGAACAACGCCGACGGCAGCGACCACAACCTGTCCTGGAACCACGGCTGCGAGGGCCCCACCGACGACCCGGAGATCCGCGCCCTGCGCCTGCGCCAGATGCGCAACCTGCTGTCCACCTTGCTGCTGTCCCAGGGCACCCCGATGCTGGTCGCCGGCGACGAGTTCAGCCGCACCCAGCAGGGCAACAACAATGTCTATTGCCAGGACAACGAACTGGGCTGGATCGACTGGCGGCTGGACGACGAGGGCCGTTCGCTGCTGGCCTTCACCCAGCGCCTGCTGGCCCTGCGCCAACGCTATCCGATCCTGCGCAGGGGGCGCTTCCTGGTCGGCGAGTACAACGAGGCGCTGGGTGTCAAGGACGTCACCTGGCTGGCGCCCGGCGGCGAGGAGATGACCGAGGAACACTGGCACGACGAGCACGCCCGCTGTCTCGGCGTGCTCCTCGATGGCCGCGCGCAACCCACCGGGATCCTGCGCAGCGGTGAGGATGCCACCCTGCTGCTGATCCTCAATGCCTACCACGACGCGGTGTCCTTCCGTCTTCCCGAGGTGGCCGAGGGCAGCGGCTGGACCTGCCTGCTGGATACCCAACGGCCGGAGGACCCGCTCGGCGAACGCTACCCGTTCGCCAGCGAGTTCCTGGTCGGCGGCCGCAGTTTCCTGCTGTTCGAGCTACAACCGCCGGGCGCCGGAGCGGAAGGATGAACGGCGGGGAAAAAAGCTGAACCGCCCCCGGCACCTCCAGTCGGAACCTGTAGGTGCCGCACGCGGCGCCCGCACATCCACCCTACACAGGAGGACAGCATGAAGATCAGCGACATCATGACCCGCAACGTCCAGGTCGCCGACCCGCAGCAGAGCATCCGCGAGGCGGCCGCCACCATGGCGAGGATCGACAGCGGCGCCCTGCTGGTCGGCGAAGGCGACCGCCTGGTCGGGATGATCACCGATCGCGACATCGCCATCCGCGCGGTGGCCGGCGGCCTGTCCGGGGATACCCCGCTGGGCCGCATCATGAGCGGCGACATCCACTATTGCTTCGAAGACGAAGACGTCCAGCACGTGGCCCGCAACATGGCCGACATCCAGATGCGCCGCCTGCCGGTGCTCAACCGCGAGAAGCGGCTGGTCGGCGTGGTTTCCCTGGGCAACATCGCCAGCTGCCACGACCAGGCCTCCAGCGCCACCGTCCTGCAGGGCGTCGCCCAGGCCCACTACTGAGCCTTTCTTCCACCCGGCCCGCCTTTGCCATTCCGGCCGAGGCCGGGCCCCAACCGGGAGAACGCCATGAAAGCCGTGGTATTCCATGACATCGGCGACATCCGCCTGGAAGACGTGGCGGAGCCGCGCCTGCAGGAGCCCACCGACGCCATCGTGCGGCTGACCGCCTCGGCGATCTGCGGCACCGACCTGCACTTCGTCCGTGGCAGCGTCGGCGGCATGCGTCCGGGAACCATCCTCGGCCATGAGGGCGTGGGCATCGTCGAGGCGCTCGGCGACGAAGTGCGCAATCTGCAGGTCGGCGACCGGGTGGTGATTCCCTCGACCATCGCCTGCGGCAATTGCGTGTATTGCCGAGCCGGCTACTACGCCCAGTGCGACGTCGCCAACCCCGGCGGCAGCCAGGCCGGCACCGCGTTCTTCGGCGGCCCCCGGGCCAACGGCGGCTTCCATGGGCTGCAAGCCGAGAAAGCACGGATTCCCTATGCCAACATCGGCCTGATCCGCCTGCCCAGCAGCATCAGCGACGACCAGGCGATACTCCTGTCGGACATCTTCCCCACCGGTTACTTCGGCGCCGAACTGGCCGGTATCGCCCCCGGCAACACCGTCGCCGTGTTCGGCTGCGGTCCGGTGGGCCAGTTCGCCATCGCCAGCGCGTTGCTCCTCGGCGCCGCCAGGGTGTTCGCCATCGACCGCCACCCGGACCGCCTGCACATGGCCCGCCAGCAAGGCGCCGAAGTGATCGACTTCGAGCGCGAGGATCCGGTCCAGGCCCTGCGCTGGCTGACCGCCGGGATCGGCGTGGACCGCGCCATCGACGCCGTCGGCGTGGACGCCGAGCACAGCCATGGCACCGCCACCCCGGCGCCGCGCCAGGAGGGCACCAGCTGGAGTCCCGGCAACGCCCCCGCACAGGCCCTGGAGTGGGCGGTGCAGGGCCTGGCCAAGGCCGGCACCCTGTCGATCATCGGCGTCTACGCCGAAGACTCGCGGCAGTTTCCCATCGGCCTGGCGATGAACCGCAACCTGACCATCCGCATGGGCAACTGCCACCACCGCAAGTACATTCCGCTGCTGCTCGAACATGTGCTCAGCGGACGCATCGACCCGGCGAAGATCCTCACCCAGGTGAAGCCGATCGGCGACGCCATCGAGGCCTTCGAAGCCTTCGACCGCCGCGAGACCGGCTGGATCAAGGTCGAACTGGTGCCGCAGAAGCGCCAGGTCGAGGGCAGCGAGGAACGCCTCGACGAACGCGCGGTGGACGAACTGGCGCGCCGGCCGACGCCGGAAAGCGGCGCCCGGGGGTGATGCATGAGCGCACCGGCACGCCTGCGCATCGGCATTTCCGGCTGGCGCTACGCCCCCTGGAGAGGTGACTTCTATCCCGAGGGGCTGCGCCAGAAGGACGAACTGCGCTTCGCCTCGCGGGCGGTGAACAGCATCGAGATCAACGGCACCTTCTACGCCCTGCAGACGCCCGAGCGCTTCCGCGGCTGGGCCGAGGACACCCCCGAGGACTTCGTTTTCAGCGTCAAGGCCCCGCGTTACATCACCCACGTGCGGCGCCTGCGCGAGATCGACGAGCCGCTGGCGAACTTCTTCGCCTCCGGCCCCCTCGCCCTGCGCCAGCGCCTCGGCCCGTTCCTCTGGCAGTTCCCGCCGAGCATGCGCTTCGACCGCGAGCTGTTCGCCGATTTCCTCGCCCGCCTGCCGCGCGACGGCGCCGCCGCGCAGAAGCTCGCCCGGCACAGCGCCGCGCGCCTGCACCGCGAGGGCTACCTCGACGGCGATCCGGCGCAGCGCCTGCGGCATGCCGTGGAAATCCGCCATGAGAGCTTCGTCGACCCGACGTTCATCGAGCTGCTGCGCGAATACCGGGTTGCCCTGGTGGTGGCCGATACCGCCGGCAAGTGGCCGCTGCTCGGCGACGTCTGCGCCGACTTCCTCTACCTGCGCCTGCATGGCGACAAGGAACTGTACCGCAGCGGCTACTCGGAAGCGGCCCTGGGCCAGTGGCAGGCACGGATCCACGCCTGGGCCGGCGGCGGCCAGGCCGACGACTTGCGCCGGGCCAGCCAGGACGCACCGGCGAAGGCGACGGCGCGCGACCTGTACTGCTACTTCGACAACGACGTCAAGGTGCGCGCACCTTACGACGCCCGGCGCCTCCTGCAGCTGCTGGAACTCGACGGCAGCCTGCGCACGGTGCCCGGACAGTTGCCCGATGACCTGCGGGAGAGTGCCGCATGATCCTGCCGCGCCTGCAGGTGCTGACGGTGAACACCCACAAGGGTTTCAACCCGTTCAATCGGCGCTTCATCCTGCCGGAGTTGCGCGAAGCGGTGCGCAGCGTCGGTGCCGACCTGGTGTTCCTCCAGGAGGTCCTCGGCTCCCATAGCCTGCACGCCGCGCGCCTGCCGTCCTGGCCGCCGGCGCCGCAATACGAGTATCTGGCCGACAGCATGTGGCCGCAGTTCGCCTACGGGCGCAACGCGGTGTATCCCGAAGGCCACCATGGCAATGCCGTGCTCTCCAAGCATCCGATCCTCGCCCACCGCAACCTCGACGTCTCGGTGGCGGGCAACGAGGAACGCGGCCTGTTGCATGCGGTGATCGACATCGGCCGTCCGCTGCACGCGGTCTGCGTGCACCTGGGATTGCGCGAGGCGCAGCGCCAGCGCCAGTTGCAACTGCTCTGCGAGCTGGTGGCGGGCCTGCCGGAGCGCGAGCCGGTGGTGGTCGCCGGCGACTTCAACGACTGGCGCCAGCGCGCCGACCGCCTGCTCGCTGGTTGCGGCCTGCGCGAAGTCTTCGTCGGCGCCCAGGGCCGGCCGGCGCGCAGCTTCCCGGCGCGCTGGCCGGTGCTGCCGCTGGACCGCATCTACCTGCGCAATGCCCGCGGGCGCCAGCCGCGCATCCTCTCGCGGCGGCCCTGGTCGCACCTGTCCGACCACCTGCCGCTGGCGGTGGAGGTGGAGCCATGAACTTCCCCTGGCGCGACGGCAACCGCGTAGAACTGCTGATCAACGGCGAAGAGTACTTTCCGCGCCTGTTCCAGTGCATCGCCGAGGCGCGCCGGGAGATCCTCCTGGAAACCTTCATCATCTTCGAGGACGAGGTCGGCCGGCAGTTGCAGGAAGCCCTCAGCGCCGCCGCCGAGCGCGGTGTCGAGGTACAGGTCACGGTGGACGGCTACGGCACCGCCTCGCTCAGCCCGGACTACCTGGCCAGGCTCACCGCCGCCGGGGTTCGCGTGCACCTGTTCGACCCGCGCCCGCGCCTGCTCGGCATGCGTACCAACCTGTTTCGCCGGTTGCACCGCAAGCTGGTGGTGATCGATCGCCAGCAGGCCTTCGTCGGCGGCATCAACTACGGCGAGGACCACCTGGTGCGTCGCGGCAACATGGCCAAGCAGGACTACGCGGTGCGCGTCGAGGGTCCGGTGGTGCGCGATATCCGCCAGGCCTGCCTGGCGTTGCTCGAACCGGACGCCGACTACCCGCCGTTGCGGCCGTCGGGCGCCGGGCAGCCGGCGCGGGTGCGCCTGGTGATCCGCGACAACGACCAGTCCAGCGACGACATCGAGCGCGAGTACCTGCAAGCGATCCGCCAGGCGCGGCGACGCCTGCTGATCGCCAACGCCTATTTCTTCCCCGGCTACCGCCTGCTTCGCGAGCTGCGCGATGCGGCGCGCCGCGGCGTGCGCGTCGACCTGGTACTACAGGGCATGCCGGACATGCCGCTGGTGCGCCTGTGCAGCCGGCTGCTCTACGACTACCTGCTGCGCGAGGGCGTGCGTATCCACGAATACTGCCAGCGTCCGCTGCACGGCAAGGTCGCGGTGATCGACGACGACTGGTCGACCATCGGTTCGAGCAATCTCGATCCCCTCAGCCTGTCGCTGAACCTGGAGGCCAACCTGGTGATCCACGACGTCGCCTTCAACGGCCAGCTCTACCAGCACCTGCGCGAGCTGGCGCGCCGCCACTGCCGGCGCATCAGCCGCCGCCACGCGAGGCGCGGCTACTGGTGGCGGGCGCCGCTGATCTTCCTCGGCTTCCACTTTTCCCGGCATTTCCCGGCCATCGCCGGTTGGGTACCCGCCCATCTGCCGCGCCTGAAATCGCTGGAGCCGCGTCCGTCGCGGCGCTGGCAGGAACGCCAGGGCCAGCGGGGCAACCCATGAACGGCGGCGGTCACGCAACTGCCTCGGCGGCGCCACGCCGCGCTCACTGGCGCTGGCTGCGCAGGCTGCTGACCCTGGCGTTCTTCGTGCTGGTCCCGGTGCTGCTGTTCCTCCTGGTGAAGAATCTCGACTGGCAGGAAGTCCGCCACGCCCTCGGCGAGTATCGCCCCGCGACCCTGTTCCTCGGACTGCTGCTGGCGGCCGCCGGCTATACGGTGTTCAGCAGTTTCGACCTGCTCAGCCGCTACTACATCGGCCACTCGCTGCCCAAGCGGCGGGTCTTCACCGTGGCGTTCGTGTGCAATGCGTTCAACCTCAACCTGAGTTCCTGGGTCGGCGCCGTGGCGCTGCGCTATCGCCTGTACAGCCGGCTCGGCCTGGGCATCGCCGACATCACCCGGATCCTCACCTTCAGCCTGGTGACCAATTGGTTCGGCTACCTGCTGCTCGCCGGCATCCTGTTCAGCTGCGGCCTGCCGGCCTTGCCGCCGGGCTGGAAGCTCGGCAGCGACGGCCTGCGCCTGATCGGCGCCCTGCTCCTGGCGCTGGCCGCCGGCTACCTGCTGGCCTGCCGTTTCGCCCGACGCCGCGCCTGGGGCTGGCGCGAGCATCGGCTGACCCTGCCGTCCTGGCGGCTGGCGGCCCTTCAAGGCCTGCTCGGAGCGAGCAACTGGTCGCTGATGGCGCTGCTGCTGTACAGCCTGCTGCCGCACGGCGTGGATTACCCGAGCGTCCTGGCGATCCTCTTGATCAGCAGCATCGCCGGGGTCATCACCCATATCCCGGCCGGGCTCGGGGTGCTCGAAGCGGTGTTCATCGCCCTGCTCCAGGGGCGCCTGTCCCAGGGCGTGCTGCTGGCCGCGTTGATCGGCTACCGGGTGCTGTATTTCCTCCTACCTCTGGCGCTGGCCTGCGTGGTCTACCTGCTGTTGGAGCGCCGGGCGATCCGCCTGCGCCGCAAACAGCGCCGCCTGCACCAGGGCCAGGCCTGAATCAGCCGGCCGGACGCAGCAGCAGCGTGCCCAGCGGCGGCAGGTCGAGCACCAGGGACTGCGCCTGGCCATGGGCGCCGCACGACTCGCTGGAGACGCGGCCCTGGCTGCCTGCGCCGGAACCGGCGAACGCCTGGGCGTCGCTATTGAGCAGCACGTCCCAGTCGCCGCCTTGCGGTACGCCGATCCGATAGCCCTGGCGCGGCACCGGGGTGAAATTGTGTACCGCCAGCAGCGATGGCTCGCCGGCCGCGTGGCGCAGCCAGGCGTAGACACTGTTCGCCTGGTCGTCGCCGATCAGCCATTCGAAGCCGAGCGCCTCGCCGTCGCGCGCATGCAGTGCGGGGAGTTCGCGGTACAGCCGGTTGAGGGCCGCCACCAGGTCCTGTACGCCCTGATGCTCCGGATAGCGCAGCAGGTACCAGTCCAGTTCGCCGTCGTGGTTCCACTCGCGCCACTGGCCGAACTCGCATCCCATGAACAGCAGCTTCTTGCCCGGGTGCGACCACATGAAGCTCAGGTACAGGCGCAGGTTGGCGAACTTCTGCCAGCGGTCGCCGGGCATCTTGTCCAGTAGCGAGTGCTTGCCATGTACCACCTCGTCGTGGGAGATCGGCAGGATGAAATGCTCGGAGAAGGCGTAGAGCAGGCCGAAGGTCAACTGGTGGTGGTGATAGCGCCGGTGCAGCGGGTCTTCGCCGATGTACGCCAGGCTGTCGTGCATCCAGCCCATGTTCCACTTATGGCTGAAGCCCAGGCCGCCCTCCGCCACCGGACGGCTGACGCCGGGCCAGGCGGTGGATTCCTCGGCGATCACCAGCGCGCCGGGGGTTTCGCTGGCGACCACCTGGTTGAGGTTATGGAGGAAGTCGATGGCCTCCAGGTTCTCCCGGCCGCCATGGCGGTTCGGCAGCCATTCGCCTTCCTTGCGCGAATAGTCGCGATAGAGCATCGAGGCCACCGCATCCACCCGCAGGCCGTCGACGTGGTAGGTGCGCAGCCAGTGCAGCGCCGAGGCCAGCATGAAGCCGTGCACCTCGCTGCGGCCAAGGTTGTAGATGTAGGTATCCCAGTCCTGGTGGAAGCCTTCGAAGGGATGTTCGTACTCGTACAGCGCCGTGCCGTCGAAACGGCCCAGGCCGTGGGCGTCGGTGGGAAAATGCGCCGGCACCCAGTCGAGGATCACGCCGATGCCGGCATGGTGGCAGGCGTCGACGAACGCGGCGAAGTCCTCCGGCGTGCCGTAGCGCGCGGTGGGGGCGAACAACCCGAGCGGCTGGTAGCCCCAGGAGCCGCCGAAGGGATGTTCCATCACCGGCATCAGCTCGATATGGGTGAAGCCGAGCTGGCGCACGTAGGGAATCAGCTCCTCCGCCAGTTCCGACCAGTGCGGCGGCCGGCCGTCGCGGTGGCGCCAGGAGCCGGCGTGGACTTCGTAGATCGACAGCGGTGCCGCATAGCCCTGGCGCTCCGCGCGCCGGGCCAGCCAGTCCTGGTCGCGCCACTCGTGGCGCAACGCCGCGCAGGTCTTCGAAGCGGTTCCGGGCGGCGTCTCGCAGGCCAGCGCCAGGGGGTCGGCCTTCAGCGGCAGGAGGCCGTCGTGGCCCTGCAACTCGTACTTGTACAGTTCGCCCTCGCCGAGGCGCGGGACGAACAGTTCCCAGACGCCGGATGGATAGCGTCGTCGCATCGGGTGACGACGCCCGTCCCAGCCGTTGAAATCGCCGACCACCGAGACGCGCACGGCGTTCGGCGCCCAGACCGCGAAGCGCACGCCCTCCACGCCTTCGTGACGGGTCAGTTGCGCGCC
This sequence comes from Pseudomonas sp. 20-5, assembly GCF_056782835.1. Lineage (NCBI taxonomy): Bacteria > Pseudomonadati > Pseudomonadota > Gammaproteobacteria > Pseudomonadales > Pseudomonadaceae > Pseudomonas > Pseudomonas sp. 20-5. The sequence goes on from NZ_CM165584.1 coordinate 3,203,868, forward strand.
CAGGCAGGAGGCCAGTTGGCGGTGGTTGCCTTCGGCGAACAGGTAGAGGTCGAGTTCGCCGAGCAACGGCCCGAAGGCATAGGGGTCTTCGCTTTCCTGCACGCCGTCCGGCCAGTGCACGCGCAGGCGGTAGCGCGGTGGCAGGCGCTCCAGGTGGCGCTGGAACAAGCCGCTGCCGGGGTCGCTCTGCTCCAGTTCGGCGAGCGTCGCGCCGTCTTCGTCGAGTAGCTCGACGCGCTGCGCGCCGGGCAGGTAGGCGCGCAGCACGCCGCCTTCGCCGCCGGGGTCGCGCTGCGGGCCGAGGAAGGCGAATGGATCGCCCTGCAGGCCGCGCTGCAGCTTGTCCAGCTCCAGTTGCCAGCGTTCGCGTTCGGACATCGGTTCGCTCATCGGTTCTTGCCCTTCAGGAGGTGTTCGGTGAGTTCGGCCAGACCGGCGAGAGGCACTTCCAGCCAGTCGGGGCGGTAGTCGGCTTCGTAGAGCAGTTCGTAGGCGGCCTTTTCCAGGCAGGCCAGGGCCAGCGCCGCCCCCTCGCCTTCGCGACCGTGCCAGGCGTGCATGAGACCCGCCGCGGCGGCCCGATAGCCGGCCAGGAAGGCGTCGCGGGCTTCGCTGCGATAGCGCATGGCGACCTTGCGCCGGGCGCTGTCGGCCTGTTCCGAGCTATCGGTGCTCTGCGCGTTGCGCAGGACCATCGCCGCCGCGTAGTCGAACGAGCGCAGCATGCCGCCGACGTCCTTCATCGGACTGTGGCGCTGGCGGCGCTCTTCCAGGCTGCGCGCCGGCTCGCCCTCGAAGTCGATGAAGCGTGCGTCGCCCTGGACCATCAGCACCTGGCCCAGGTGCAGGTCGCCGTGAACCCTGATCAGCAGCCCGCCGGCTGCCTGCCGGGCCAGCAGCGGCAGGCGTTCGAGCAGCGCCGGCAGGCGTTCCAGCAGGCGCCGCGCCTGTTCCGCCGCCTCGCCCTGCAACGGCCGTGGCGGCTCGCTCAGGCGTTTGCCGGCTTCGCGCAACTGTTCGGCGATGCGCAGCGCCCAGGCCTGGACGCTGGCTTCGTCGCTCTCGCGGCTGCCGAAGGCCGGATCGTCCGACTCGCCGGCCAGTACGCTGTGCATCTCGCCGAGCCGGGCGCCGAGGTTGGCGGCGAAGCCGCGCAGTTCGGCGAGGCTGTCGTATTGCCCTTCAAGCGCCTCGCTGGCCGCGGATATCTCGTCGCGCACGGCTCGCTCCAGGTTGTCCAGGGTCCAGTTCCAGGCGTCGCCCTGGTTGTTCAGGTAGCCCTGCAGGATCATCAGCGTGTGCGGCTCGCCATCCGCGCCGACCCGCCGTACCTCGCCGAGCAACGGGGCGATGCCGGGGTAGCCTTGGCGGGTCAGGTAGCCGCCGACCTCGATTTCCGGGTGCAGCCCCGGAAGGATCTTGCGCAGCACCTTGAGGACCATGCGCTCGCCGAAGCGGATCGAGCTGTTGGACTGCTCCACCGAGAACGGCAGGACGTCTTCGTCGGCGATGTCGTCCATTTCCGCCAGTCCCGCCGCCGGGATGAACTGGATCTCGCCGTCGCCGTGGGCGATCACCGCCTCGGCGCGGAGTTGCGCGAGGACCTTGCGGGCGAACAGCGGCAGGCTGGCGGCGTCGGTCAGCAGGCCGACCTTGCGACCGCGCCGCAGGCGCGCCAGGGCCAGCAACTGAGGCAGGCTGTCGCCGCGCTGGTCGGCGTCGAGGAAGCCCAACGGCAACTGGTAGCGCAGCCCGTCGATCTCCACTTCGCACAACGCACAGCGCGGCTCCGCCTCGTCCAGCGGAACGATGTAGCAGAGCCGTGGCTGGCCTTTCTCGCCGGCGAACCAGCGGCGCTTCGGCAGGTAGGCCGGCAGCGTCTCGCCTTCCAGGATGTTCCGCGATGCGCCCTGCAGCAGCTCGCCGAGGCGCTGCTTGACCACCAGGGTCGGCAGTTCCGGCAGGCGCTCGTCGGCGGCCACGTGCCAGCTCGGCATCTGCGTCGCGTCGGCCAGGTAGAACCAGTAGAAGCCGTAGGGCGGCAGGGTCAGCAGGTAGGTCAGCTCGCCGATCGGCGGGAACGACATGCCGCCGATCATCTCCACCGGCACCTTGCCGGCATGGCTGGCGAGGTCCAGTTCCACCGCCTGGGCCGCGCGCGACAGGTTGGCCACGCAGAGGATGCTGTCCTGCCGTTCGCCCTCGGCGTATTCGCGCAGGTAGGCGAGGATCCGTCGGTTGCTCGGCGCGAGCATCTTCAGGCTGCCGCGGCCGAAGGCCTTCTGCTGGCTGCGCACGGCGAGCAGGCGGCGCATCCAGTTGAGCAGCGAATGCGGGTCGCGCGCCTGCGCCTCGACGTTGATCGTCTGGTAGCCGTACAGCGGGTCGAGGATCGGCGGCAGCACCAGCTTCGCCGGGTCGGCGCGGGAGAAGCCGCCGTTGCGGTCCACCGACCACTGCATCGGGGTCCGCACGCCGTCGCGGTCGCCGAGGTAGATGTTGTCGCCCATGCCGATCTCGTCGCCGTAGTACAGGGTCGGCGTGCCCGGCATCGACAACAGCAGGCTGTGCAGCAGCTCGATGCGCCGCCGGTCACGCTCCACCAGCGGCGCCAGGCGCCGGCGGATGCCCAGGTTGAGGCGCGCGCGGCGGTCGGCGGCATAGTGGTTCCAGAGATAGTCGCGCTCGTCGTCGGTGACCATCTCCAGGGTCAGCTCGTCGTGGTTGCGCAGGAAGATCGCCCATTGGCAATTGGCCGGGATGTCCGGGGTCTGGCGCAGGATGTCGGTGATCGGATAGCGATCCTCCTGGGCGATGGCCATGTACATGCGCGGCATCAGCGGGAAGTGGAAGGCCATGTGGCATTCGTCGCCCTCGCCGCCATCCTCGCCGCCGAAGTACGGCCGGGTGTCTTCCGGCCACTGGTTGGCCTCGGCCAGCAGCATGCGGTCGGGATAGTGCGCGTCCAGCTCGGCGCGGATGCGCTTGAGCACCTGGTGGGTCTCCGGCAGGTTCTCGCTGCTGGTGCCGTCGCGTTCGATCAGGTAGGGAATCGCGTCCAGGCGCAAGCCGTCGACGCCCATGTCCAGCCAGTAGCGCATCACCCCTAGCACCTCGCGCAGGACCTGCGGGTTGTCGAAGTTCAGGTCCGGCTGGTGGGAATAGAAGCGGTGCCAGTAGTACTGTTGGGCTACCGGGTCCCAGGTCCAGTTGGACTGCTCGGTGTCGATGAAGATGATCCGCGTACCCTGGTATTTCTCGTCGCTGTCCGACCAGACGTAGTAGTCGCGGGCGCGCGACCCCTTCTTCGCGTGGCGGGCGCGGATGAACCAGGGATGCTGGTCGGAGGTGTGGTTGATCACCAGCTCGGTAATCACCCGCAGACCGCGTCGATGGGCCTCGGCGATGAACCGGCGGGCGTCGGCGAGGCTGCCGTAGTCGCTGTGCACGCCACGGTACTGGGCGATGTCGTAGCCGTCGTCGCGGCGTGGCGACGGGTAGAACGGCAGCAGCCAGAGAGTGTTCACGCCGAGGTCGGCGATGTAGTCGAGCTTCTCGATCAGCCCGGCGAAGTCGCCGATGCCATCGTTGTTGGCGTCGTAGAAGGATTTCACGTGGACCTGGTAGATCACCGCGTCCTTGTACCATTGCGGGTCGTTGAGAAAGACCGGTTTCTCGCGTCTGGCCATGGGTTTCTCCTTATGCGTCGACGCGCCGCACGCGCCAGATGCCGAACGGCAGGTGCCAGGGTTCGATGCGCATCCACTGGACCTTGCCGTGCCAGACCCAGCGATGCCCGTTCATCAGGTCCTCGCCCTGGAGGCTGGCGTCGTCGGGCAGGCCGAACTCCCACAGCGGCAGTTCGAAATGCGCCTCTTGGGCTTCGTGCGGGTCCAGGCAGACCGCCACCAGGACGAAGTTGGCGAGGTCCGCGGTGCGCTTGCCGAAATACAGGATGCGGTCGTTCCAGGCGTTGTAGGCCTGGAACCCGAGGTGCGTCTGCAATGCCGGGTTTTCCCGGCGGATGCGGTTGAGCCGGGCGATCTCGGCGACGATGTTGCCCGGCGCCTGGTAGTCGCGCGGACGCAACTGGTATTTCTCCGAGTCGAGGTACTCCTCCTTGCCCGGCAAGGCCGCCGCCTCGCACAGCTCGAAGCCGGAGTACATGCCCCACAGCCCCGACCCCATGGTCGCCAGGGCGGCACGGATGAGGAAGCCGGGGCGGCCGGAGCGTTGCAGGAACCAGGGATTGATGTCCGGGGTGTTGACGAAGAAGTTCGGCCGGTAGCAGTCGCGCCAGGGTGGCTGGTTGAGTTCGGCGAAGTACTCCGCCAGTTCCTGCTTGTCGTTGCGCCAGGTGAAATAGGTGTAGCTCTGGCTGAAGCCGACCTTGCCCAGGCGCGCCATCATCGCCGGGCGGGTGAACGCCTCGGAAAGGAAGATCACCTGCGGATGGCGGCCGCGCACCTCGGCGATCAGCCACTCCCAGAACGGCAGTGGCTTGGTGTGCGGGTTGTCGACGCGAAACAGCGTCACGCCCTGCTCGACCCAGCCCAGCACCACGTCGCGCAAGGCTTCCCACAGGCTCGGCAGGGCCTGTTCGGCGTAGAAGTCGACGTTGACGATGTCCTCGTACTTCTTCGGCGGGTTCTCCGCGTAGCGCAAGCTACCGTCCGGACGCCAGGCGAACCAGCCGGGATGCTCGCGCAGCCAGGGGTGGTCGGGGGAGCACTGGATGGCGAAGTCCAGCGCCAGTTCCATGCCGTGCTCGCGCACCGCAACGAGCAGCCGGCGGAAATCCTCGCGGTCGCCCAGTTCGGGATGGATCGCCTCGTGGCCGCCCTCCTCGCTGCCGATCGCATACGGGCTGCCGGGGTCGCCGGCCTCGGCACGCAAGGAATTGTTGCGGCCCTTGCGATGGGTGCGGCCGATGGGGTGGATCGGCGGGAAATAGAGAACGTCGAAGCCCATCGCGGCGATCTGCGGCAGGCGCCGGATCACGTCGTCGAAGGTACCGTGGCGTGCCGGGTCGCCGCTTTCCGAGCGAGGGAACAGCTCGTACCAACTGGCGAAGCGCGCCAGCGGTCGCTCCACCTCCACCGGGTATTCGCGGCTGCGCACCAGGTGCTCGCGCGGGCCGACCAGACGCAACAGTTCGCCGGTCTGCGCCGCCAGCCACAGCGCCACCCGCTCCTCGACGCTCTGGCAGGCCTGCAGGCGTTCGGCCAGCGGCGCACAGGCGGCGGCGATCTCCGGACCGCCGCGCTCGGCGCAGCGCTGCAGCAGTTCGTCGCCCTCGCGCAGCTCCAGGTCCAGCGGCAGGCGTGCGCCATGCTTGGCACGCAATTCGCGGCGGTAGCCGGCAAAACGGTCGATCCAGGCCTCGATACGGAAGTACAGGCGGCCGCAGGGCGGCGTGCGCAACTGCGCGCTCCAGAAATCGTTGCCTTCGGGCAGCAGCGGCAGGCGCCGCTCCGCGGTTTCCCCGACACGCCGCCAGACCACCTCGGCACCGAGTACCTCATGGCCATCGGCGAAGATTCGCGCGGCCAGGCGCAGGTCGCGGTCGCTCTCGGTCTTCGCGGGATAGGCACCCTCTTCCACCACCGGGCTGACCGACTCGATGGCGATACGGGGCTGCTGGATGGCGATGACCAGCGGATCATCGTCGCTGTTGCGGACAATCGAACTCATCGAGGCGCGCTCCTCCGGGACGTGGGTTCGGCGATGGGTCGCGAGGCTTCCGCCGGCCTCGAATGGCCGGCGGCGCGGACGGTCATTGATTCCGAGCCCGCCGGCGACCGATTGGTTCAGGTTGATTTACCCAGCGGCTCGCCTCAGGCCTTGCGCCGCGAACGCGAGGCACCGGACTTGGCGCGACCCTTCGCGTCGGCCCCGGCCTTTTCGCTGCCCTTGTCCTTGCCGCCGCCGGCGCGGGAACGCAGGCTGCGCTTGAGCAGGTCGGTGAGATCGATGATGTCGGCGCCCTTGCCAGCCACCTCCTCCTCTTCCTCCACCGCGTGCAGCTGGCCCTTGGCGGCCTTTTCCTCGACCAGCTTCATGATCTTGTCGCTGAAGCTGTCCTTGTATTCGTCCGGCTCCCAGTGGGAGGCCATGTCCTCCACCAGGCGCTTGGCCATCTCCAGCTCGCGCTTGTCGAGTTTCGCCTCGGTGACGCTTTCGTCCAGCTCCAGGCCATCCAGGCTGCGCACCTGCGACGGCCAGCGCAGGGTGATCAGCACCAGGGCGTCCTGCAGAGGCCGCAGGAGCGCCAGGTGCTGGCGGGTGTGCAGGACGACGTTGGCCAGGGCGACCTTGCCGGTGCGCTCCAGGGTCTCCCGGAGCAGCGCGTAGACCTTGCCTCCGCGCCGGTCGGGGGCCAGGTAGTACGGGGTATCGAAGTGCTGCAGGGGAATTTCCTGGCTATCGACGAAAGCGAAGATCTCGATGGTCTGGGTCGACTTGGGATGCGCCGCGCGGATTTCTTCCTCGCTCAGCACCACGTAGCGGCCCTTTTCGTACTCCACGCCCTTGACGATGTTCTCGCGCTCGATCTCCTTGCCGGTGACCTTGTTCACCCGCTTGTAGCCGACCGGCTCCATGCTGCGCTGGTCGAGCCAGTCGAAATCGATGCCCTGCGACGAGGTCGCCGCCGACAGGCTCACCGGTATATGCACCAGGCCGAAGCTGATCGCGCCTTTCCAGATCGCACGCGCCATGCCGGTTTCCTCCTCTTGATGGTTACAGCGTGCCGCCGTCCGCGTAACGCACGCGGCCGTCGGCGGCGATGTCGGTGATGCGCTGGAGCAGGTTGTCGGCGGCGGTCTCGGCGTCGCTCAGGCAACTGCAACCCGGGGTCACTACCCACAGCATGCGTACCGCCGCGCCACGCCGCTTGGGCTGATAGAGGATCAGGCCGACCGGCTGGCAGCGCTCCTGCATCGCGTCGGTCCAGGCGGTACAGGCGTCGAAGTCCTTGAACATGACGGAACTCTCCTCAATGGCTATCGGAAGATGGCGGCGAACGGTTCAGGCAGGCCAGGACATGCAGCACCAGTAGCGCCAGGACCGTCCCGAGCACCGCGGTACCCTGGTGACCGAGTCCGACCGCGACGCCTATGGCGGTGCTGGCCCAGAGTCCCGCCGCGGTGGTCAGGCCCCTGACCCGGCTTTCCCGACCTGCCTTGAGGATGGTGCCGGCGCAGAGGAAGCCGATGCCGGCGACGGTGCCCTGGATCACCCGGCTCAGCGCGTCCGCCCCGCCACCCTGCAATTGCAGCGGCATGACGAACAGCGCCGCGCCGAGGGTTACCAGCATGTGCGTGCGCAGGCCGGCGGCCTTGCCGCTCTGCTCGCGCTCGTAGCCGAGTACCGCGCCGAGCGCCGCCGCCAGCAGCAGGCGCAACGCGGCGCGGGCGGTCTGCTCGAAGTCGGCGAGATCGGCGAACTCCTCGCCGAGGATCTTCCACAACGTCTCCCAGGCGCTCATCGGCGTTGTATCCCGCTGTAGCGCAGGGCACCGCAACGCAGGCAGCGCTCGCAGTCGAAGGTTTCCTCACCCAGTCGCAACGCCGGTTGCCGGCACCAGTCGCAACCGCCTATCAGGCAACGCAAGGTCATCCGGGTCCTCCCGCCGAATCGCTCGGCCAGCCGCCCTTTCCAGCTGTGACCGACGAGACGACGGGAAGGTGCGATCGGATTCGCCAGCGGCGCTCCTCAGGCGGGGATCGCCTTGGTCGCCGCCTCGCGCTGCCAGATCCGGTGCTGCATCAATGCCTGGCGCAGGCCGGGGAAGACATCGGTGGCCGTGGCGCCGAGCACCACGCCGGGGTCGCCAGGCAACGAAAGCTGGCTGGCCAGCGCCTGGGCATCGCCGGCGAAGGCCACTGGCTTCAGGTGCTTGTAGGCTTCCAGCAGGTAGTGCAGGCCGCGTCCGTCAGCGCCGATGGCCTGGCTGCTGGCCGCGCCGCCAGGCACGAAGACCGCGTCGAAGGCTACCGACGGCAGGCCGTCCCAGGTTCCCTCAGGGCTCAGTTCGGCGCCGTTTTCAGCCTGCACCGGCGAAGCGCTGGGCGCGATCAGCTTGGCGTCCGCGCCCTCCTGGCGGAGCGCGTCGCGCAGGTCGCTGACGTCGCTCTCGGCGACGCCGTCGGCGATCAGGATCGCCACCTTGCGCGAACGGATGTCGCCGGACAGCAGGTTCATCTGGCTCAGCGCCGGCGACGGCTTCGGCTGCGGTGCCGGGTTGGCCGGCGCGGCGAGCTGCACACCGACGTTCGCCGCGACCCTGGCGGCCAGTTGCGGATCGATGTTGAGGAGTATCTGGTTGACTTCGCGCTCACGGATCGATTGCCGCTCGACCTTGGACAGTTCGAAGCTGTAGGCGGCGACGATATGCGCCTGCTCGGCCTCGCTCATGCTGTGCCAGAACAATGCGGCCTGGCTGAAATGATCGGCGAAGGAGTCGGCACGCTTGCGCAGCTTGCTGCCGCTGACCGGCTCGTGGTAGGTGGAGAAGCCGCCGTTGCGCGCCGCCGGCGGGGTTTCCTTCGGCCAGCCGCCGTCGATCGAGTTCGGTTCATAGGAAGCCCGGCCGCGGTTGATGGTCTGCCGGTGCGGCGCGTCGCGCTGGTTGTTGTGGAACGGACACAGCGGGCGGTTGATCGGGATTTCGTTGAAGTTCGGCCCGCTCAGGCGCAGCAGTTGGGTGTCGGTATAGGAGAACAGCCGACCCTGCAACAGCGGGTCGTTGGTGAAGTCGATTCCGGGGACCACGTGGCCGACGTGGAACGCCACCTGTTCGGTCTCGGCGAAGAAATTGTCGGGGTTGCGGTTGAGTACCATCCGCCCCACCACCCTTACCGGCACCAACTCCTCGGGCACCAGCTTGGTGGGGTCGAGCAGGTCGAAGTCGAAGCTGTCCTGCTGGTTCTCCGGGATCACCTGCAGGCCCAGCTCCCATTCGGGATAGTCGCCCTTCTCGATGTCCTCCCAGAGGGTCCGCCGGTTGAAGTCGGGGTCCTTGCCGGCGAGCTTCTGCGCCTCGTCCCAGACCAGCGAGCAGGTCCCGGACTTCGGTCGCCAGTGGAACTTGACCAGCACGCTCTCGCCGGCCGCGTTGACCAGGCGGAAGGTGTGCACGCCGAAGCCCTGCATGTTGCGGTAGGCGATCGGAATGGCGCGATCGGACATCAGCCACATGACCATGTGCGCCGACTCCGGGGTCAGCGAAACGAAGTCCCAGAAGGTGTCGTGGGCAGACGCTCCGGTGGGAATCTCGTTGTGCGGTTCGGGTTTCACCGCATGGACGAAGTCGGGGAACTTGATCGCATCCTGGATGAAGAACACCGGCATGTTGTTGCCGACCAGGTCGAAGTTGCCTTCGTCGGTATAGAACTTCACGGCGAAGCCGCGTACGTCACGCACCGTATCCGCGGACCCGCGCGGCCCCTGCACGGTGGAGAAACGCACGAAGACCGGGGTACGCTTGCCCGCCTCGGCGAGGAAGCCGACCTTGGTCAGGTCGCTGAGGTCCTCGTAGGCCTCGAAGTAGCCATGCGCCGCCGAGCCACGAGCGTGGACCACGCGCTCGGGAATGCGCTCGTGGTCGAAGTGGGTGATCTTCTCGCGCATGATGAAGTCTTCGAGCAACGACGGTCCGCGCTCGCCGGCCTTCAGGGTGTTCTGGTTATCGGCGATGCGGGTGCCGGTATTGGTGCTCAGGGCCTCTCCGGTGGCGTCCTCGCGATAGGCCTCCAGCTGTTCCAGCTTGGCGTTGCTGTTGGCACGGTCGACGGTGTCGGTGCCGGCCGCCTGGCTGCGCTGCTCGTTGTTCTGCTCGCTCATCGGTTTCCTCTCCTCATCCTGGGCATGAAAATGGGGCGGATGCCTCCCTGCTCCGCCCCATTCACTTCACTGCGCGGTTATCAGTTCCCGCCGTGGCTGCGCTGGCCACCTTTCTTGCCAGCCTCGGAGGCCCGCTGCGGATCGTTCTTGAAGTTGCCGCCGCTGGCCTGGCCGCCCTTCTTGCCGGCCTCCGAAGCACGTTTCGGGTCTTCCGCGAAGTTGCCTTTACCACCTTGATGCTGTGCCATTTCTATTTCCTCCGAATAATCTCTTCAGAACAGATTTCATGGACGCATGCGTTGCGCATGCCCTAACTCTGAGAGGGTGTTTCGCCAGTGGTTCAGATTATTTTCAGCGAATGAAAGCGAAGCGCTTTGCCAGCATGTTTCGAGCGCAATCCATAGGGTTCAAAGATCCTTGCCTTATTCCATTGCCAGCATTGACAGGAATCCCCGAATTGCGTCAGATGAAAGCCCGCACATCTCGGAGGAGCACCATGAAACCCTACGAGCATCAGGCCTACAGCGATCCCGTGGTAAGCAACGAAGAACCCGATCGCGATTGCCATGAATGGAATTTCGAACCGGGAGACAGTGATCAGGAACCCTACCCCGAATATCATGGAGCGAATACCGAAGAATGCCCAGGCGGAGGCACTTAATTATTCTTTTCTATTGCAACCCCTGACATTCCGATAGACCCATTCAATAATTAATCGTCGAACTTTAAAACAAATGGAACTCGCCATGGAAAACAGTGACGAAGTGCGATTCCAGCACTATTTCATTTCTCTCGTCGAACAGGTGGCGAAACCGCTTTTCATCGACTCCTGCGAAGAGGCGCGCAGCTACGGCCTGGACTGCAACGTGGACCTCGACCTCGACGAGGACGGCCATCCTCGCCTGCGCCTGGAAGTCGGCGATCCGGGAGGCGAGAAAAGCCACTACAGCCTGCTGGCGATTCCCGGCGAGCGGGTCATCCATCGCCAGTACCTGGCCGGGGCCCAGGAATGGCACAGCCTGCCGGCCGAGCTGGCGTCGATCAACCCGATGGTGCTGGACAGCGAGCTGGCGGTATTCTTCCGCCGCGCCTTCGACCTTCGCCTGGAGGGCCCCGAACGCCGTCACCCGGCCGGCTTCTGGTAAGGCCCTTCATAGCTTCCAGATATCCCGGGCGTATTCGCTGATCGTCCGGTCGGCGCTGAACCAGCCGATCCGCGCCACGTTGAGCAACGCCGAGCGCCACCAGCGATCGGGCTCGCGCCAGACTTCCTCGACCCGGCACTGCGCATGCCAGTAGGCCTCGAAGTCGGCGCAGAGCATGAAGCGGTCGTCGTGCACCAGGCCGTCCACCAGCCCTTCGTAGCGGCTGCGGTCGTCGGCCGAGAACAGCCCGCTGCGGATCGCCTCCAGGGCTTCCTCCAGCCGCGGCGAGGCCGCGATCACCCCGCCCATCTCCAGCTCCCCGGCCTGCCGGCGCTGCTCCACCTGCTGGGCGCTGAGGCCGAAGATGAACATGTGTTCCAGGCCGATCCGCTGGCTCATCTCGACGTTGGCGCCGTCCAGGGTGCCGATGGTCAGCGCGCCGTTGAGGGCGAACTTCATGTTGCTGGTCCCGGAGGCCTCGAGCCCGGCGGTGGAAATCTGCTCGGAGAGGTCCGCCGCGGGAATGATCGCCTCGGCCAGGCTGACGTTGTAGTTGGGCAGGAACACCAGCTTGAGCAGGCCGCGCACGGTGGGGTCGTCGTTGATGGTGCGGGCGATGTCGTTGGCCAGCTTGATGATCAGCTTGGCCTGGTGGTAGCTGGCGGCAGCCTTGCCGGCGAAGATCTTCACCCGCGGCACGCGGTCGGCGGTCGGGTCGTTGCGGATCTCCTGGTACAGCGCCACGGTGTGCAGCAGGTTGAGCAACTGCCGCTTGTATTCGTGGATACGCTTGATATGCACATCGAACAGCGCTTCCGGTTCGATCGCCACGCCGAGGCTGTCCAGCACCAGGCGCGCCAGGGCGGTCTTGTTCTGCCGACGCTGCTCGGCGAAGCGTGCCCGCAGCCTGGCGTCCTCGACGTGTTCCTCGAGGTCCGGCAGGCGCCGTTCCGGGGTGTCCAGCAGGTCGGCGCCGAGGGTCTCCACCAGCAGCTCGGTCAACCCCGGGTTGGCCTGGAACAGCCAGCGGCGGAACGACACGCCGTTGGTCTTGTTGCTGATGCGCTGCGGATAGAGGCGATGCAGGTCATGGAACACGGTTTCGCGCATCAGCTCGGTGTGCAATGCCGATACCCCGTTGATCTGGTGCGAACCGAGGAACGCCAGGTTGCCCATGCGCACCCGTCGGCCGTGGCCCTCCTCGATCAGGCTGACCGAACGCAACAGGTCGAAGTCGTGGATGTCCTGGGCACGCAGCGCGTCTATATGGAAGGCATTGATCAGGTAGATGATCTGCATGTGGCGCGGCAACAGGCGCTCCATCAGCGCCACCGGCCAGGATTCCAGGGCTTCCGGGAGCAGCGTGTGGTTGGTGTAGGACAAGGTCGCCACGCTCAGCGCCCAGGCGTCCGGCCAGGCCAGTTGGTGCACGTCCACCAGTTGCCGCATCAGCTCGGCGACGGCGATCGCCGGGTGGGTGTCGTTGAGCTGGATCGCCACCTGTTCCGGCAGGCTACGCAGGTCGTGATGATGGCGCAGGTGGCGGTCGAGCAGGTCCTGCAGCGAGGCTGAGACGAAGAAGTACTCCTGGCGCAGGCGCAGTTCCTGACCGGCCTCGGTGCTGTCGGCCGGATACAGCACCCGCGAGATGCTCTCCGCCTTGACCACGTCGACCACCGCGCCGATATGGTCGCCGGCGTTGAAACGGTCCAGTTGCAGGTCTTCCTCGGCGCGAGCGCGCCACAGGCGCAGGGTATTGACGCTGGCACGCCGCCAGCCGACGATCGGCGTGTCGTAGGCGATCGCTCGGATCCGCTCGTCCGGCCGCCAGATGGCTCGGCCACTGTGCTCGCTGTCGACCTGCACGCTGCCGCCGAAGTCGATGTAGTAGCTGACCTCGGGTCGTTCGAACTCCCAGGGATTGCCGAAATCCAGCCAGGTCTCGGTCTGCTCCTGCTGCCAGCCGTCGGTCAGCACCTGGCGGAACAGGCCATGCTCGTAGCGGATGCCATAGCCATGCGCGGGAATGTCGAGGCTGGCCATGCTTTCCATGAAGCATGCCGCCAGGCGTCCGAGGCCGCCGTTGCCGAGCGCCGCGTCCGGCTCCAGGGCAACGATCCGCTGCAGGTCGACGCCCAGCTCGGCAAGGGCCTGGCGGGTTTCCTCGAGCAGCCCGAGGTTGCCGAGGTTGTCCAGCAACAGGCGACCGATGAGGAACTCCAGGGACAGGTAGTAGACCCGCTTGCGCGCGGGCGCTTCGCCTTGCGGGGTGGCCTCCTCCCAGTGGTCGATGATGTGGTCGCGCACCGCCAGGGCCACCGCTTCGAACCAGTCGTGCGGGCAGGCGGTGGATGGGTCGCGGCCGACGCTGTAGCGCAGCTTGGCGAGGATGCTGGCTTTCAGGGTCTGGACCGTGCTCGGGGTCTGGTCTTGGCTGTCGGGCATCGCCGGGCTTCCTTCCGGCCCGCCGCTGCAGGCCGGTGCTTGCGGGGTTTTCTCAGGCGCTCTTGCGTACCGGCACGGCGGCCGCCGCGCTTTCCTGGCGCAGGCGGTCGAGCAGGTCGTGGCCGGCCAGGGTCAGGTGGTGGACCACCCATTGCTCCTGGCCGGTCCAGGAATGCTGGACGCTGCCGCAGAGCAGTTGCGCCTGGTTGAGCAACTGCAAGTGGTAGGCCACCGCCTCGCGGCAATGACCGGGTAGCTCGCGTGCTTCCCAGTGCTGGCCGAAGCCAAGGCTTTCCAGATGCTCCAGCAGATCCCTGATCAACCCCCAGTCGCGTTTCATCGCCGTGCTCCTTGTCTGCGTCGCGGCCGGCCGTTCCGGCTACCTAGAAGCGGAGTCGCGGCGGCCGCGATGGTTCATTCTTTTTCGCCGGCGGCCCGCCTGTCCGCACGACGGAACCGCCGGGCGCCGGCGTCAGTCGGGAGGAATGCCGTTGCCAACGGTCGGTGCGCGAACTGGCGCGAGAGCTGGAGCGCAGCTTCACTGAGCAGTGACCTTTCCCGTATTCCGGTAGGAGCGCTCCGATGCAGGCTTTCATGGTTCATTTCTCAGACGCCGGACAACCCGGCCGGACCGTGCTCACCACTTTCGCGCCAACCCTCAGCACCAGCGAGGCGCACGTTCGCCTGCAACTCTGCTATCCCCTGCTGTTCCCGCAACGCCTGAGCGCGGTGCGGGTCTACCCCCTGCTGCCGGCGGCGGCACGCGAGTGAACGCGGCCGCCGGGGCGCCTCAGCCGTTGACTACCGTACCGCCGTTGACGTGCAGCACCTGGCCGCTGACGTAGGACGAGTCGTTACAGGCCAGGTAGACGTAGCTGGCGGCCAGCTCTTCCGGCTGGCCGGGCCGGCCCATCGGCGTATCCGCGCCGAAGTGGGCGACCTTCTCGGCGCTGAAGGTGGACGGGATCAGCGGCGTCCAGATCGGGCCCGGGGCCACGGCGTTGACGCGGATGCCGCGGTTGACCAGGTTCATCGACAGCGACCGGGTGAACGAGGTGATCGCGCCCTTGGTCGAGGAATAGTCGATCAGCTGGGGGTTGCCCTTGTAGGCGGTGATCGAGGTGGTGTTGATGATCGCCCCGCCCTTGCCCATCAGCGGCAGGGCCGCCTTGGTCAACTGGAACATGCCGAAGATGTTGGTGCGGAAGGTCTTCTCCCACTGCTCTTCGCTGATGTCCTCCAGGCGCGCCTGCGGATGCTGCTCGCCGGCGTTGTTGACCAGCACGTCGAGGCGTCCCCATTTCTGCCTTAGCGTGTCCACCAACTGGCGGCAGAAGCCGGCATCGGCGACGTCGCCGGCGAACGCCAGGCACTGGCGGCCGAGCGACTCGATGATCTCGCGGGTCTTCGCCGCGTCTTCGTTCTCATCCAGGTAGACCAGCAGCACATCCGCCTTCTCGCGGGCGAAAGCCACCGCCACCGCGCGGCCGATACCACTGTCGCCGCCGGTGACCAGGGCCACCTTACCCTCCAGCTTGGCCGCCGGACGGTAATCGGCGGAAACGAACTCCGGCTTCGGCTGCATCTCGCTTTCGTGGCCGGGACGTTGGTCCTGGTGCTGCGCCGGCAGGGTCTGTCGCTGTTCGCTCATGGTGGTTTCCTCTCTGTCGGACGCCTCAGGCGCGTTCGCCGCGCAAGGCGCGTTGATGGAATTCGGGCAGGCGCCGCAGCGCCCAGCGGGTGGCTTCCCGGCGCATCCGCGCGGGGTCGCCGTGGAAGCGCTCGCGGCGCGAGAACAGGGCGAGGCCGGCGGGCAACCGGAAGGCCCAGGCGAAGCACACGGTACCGGGAGGGATGCCGTCCTTCGCTTCACTGCCGAGCAACCCCGTGACCGCCAGCGCGGCGCTCGCCGGACTGCGTTGCAGGGCCGCCCTGGCCATGGCCTCGGCGACCTCCACGCTGGTCAGGTTGAAACGCTCCAGCCAGTTCGGGTCGAGCCCCAGCAGGGCAAGCTTGGCCGCCGGCGAATAGACGACGAAGCCGCCTTCCATCACCTTGCCGCTGCCGGCCACCGCCGACAGTTCGGCGCTGATCTGCCCGGCAGTACAGGATTCCGCGGTGATCAGGCTGAGGTCGGCGCTACGCAGGTAGGTCACCAGGCGAGAGGCCTCGTCCGCGAGTTGCAGGTCGGGCATGGCACGCTCCTCAGGGCGAGATCGGGTCGCTGGCGGGAAAGGTCTCCTTCAACGCATCGTCCAGCTGGCGATCCTCCGCCACCTGGGGCCGGGTGGTGCCGCCACAGGGGCAATCGGCGTCGCGACACGGCTCGCCCTGGGGGTGGCCGCTGGCGCAGGCCGCGCAGCAATAGTGCTGGCCGTCGCGTTCGACGGCATCGGCGCCGGGCTGGCAGGTGCATTTAGGACAGGCACAGGTTTCGCTGTTCATGGGCAGTCTCCAGTGGGGTTCACTTGCTGTGTTCCGGCGAGGTCACCGGGCGCAAGCCACGGGGGCCGGTCCAGCCCCAGAGGACCAGGCCGAGCACGGGCAGGAGCAGGATCAGCAGCGACCAGCCGAGCTTGCGACTGGCGGAGCTGTCGCTGCGGAGCACGCTGTTGATGGCCCAGGCATCCACCAGGAGCAACAGGACCAGCAGCGCGAGGATCAGGTAGGCGGTATCCATCGGGGGCCTCCTCGGCATCTCGTTGCACGGTGGAGGCCCTGTGCGCCGGGGGAGTTCCGCCTTTTTCGCGGACGGTCAGCCGCGCCCGAGCTGGCGCCGCATGGCCGCGCTGATGCGCTGGCGGGTGCCGGCGTAGTCGGCCCAGGGATCGTCGCCGGCGAGTTCGTCGAGGCGCTGCGGCAGACTGCGCAGGTTCCATTGGTTGGCGCCCTGCAGCGAGTCGAGTTCCTCGCGGAACACCGGTACCGACACCGGCAACCCTTCGCGGGCGCGCACCGAGTAGGCGGCCACGGTGCTGGCGCCGCGGCTGTTGCGCAGGTAGTCGACGAAGATCTTGCCGACCCGGTTGCGCGGCCCGGAAACCGCCGAGAAACGCTCCGGCATCAGGCGCGCCAAGTGCTGGGAGATGGCCTGGGCGAAATCCTTGACCTCGTCCCAGCCATGCCGGCGCTCCAGCGGCACCAGCAGATGCATGCCCTTGCCGCCGCTGGTCTTGAGGAAGGCGCGCAGGCCCAGCTCGTCGAGCAACGTCAGGCTCAGCTGGGTCGCTTCGAGCATGCGCTTCCACGGCAGCGCCGGGTCCGGGTCGAGGTCGAGGACGAAACGGTCGGGCCTCTCCAGGTTGGCCAGGCTGGCGTTCCAGGTATGGAATTCGATGCTGCCCATCTGCACCGCGCCGACCAGCGCCTCGGCGCTGCGGATCTGCAACAGCGGCGGATGACCGGGATCGAGCGCCGGGTCGAGCTGGACGATGCCGGGGATCTTCAGGCGCGCCGCGTGCTTCTGGAAGAACAGTTCGCCGCCGATTCCGTCGGGGCCGCGCACCAGCGACACCGGGCGCTCGCGCAGGTCGCGCAGGAGCAGGTCGGCGTAGCGCGCATGGAACTCGGCGAGTTCCAGCTTGCTGGCCTGGATCGACGGGTCGATCAGCCGCTGCGGATGGCTGATGCGCACGCCGGCGGTGGCCGCCCGCGACGCACCGGCGCCGGCCTTGCGCGCGCCGCGCAGCGACGGCGGGCCGGCGGGACGCTCGCCGGTCACCTCGCGCGCCGGCTTGTCTTCGCGCAAGCCGTGGAACACTGCCTGGCGGATGATCCCGCCACGGGTCATCTGCGCATAGGAAACCTCGCACAGCTGTTGCGGGCGCACCCACTGCACCGACCCGGTCTCGCGCGCCGGCGGCACCTTCGCCAATGGGCTGGAGCGGACCGCGAGGGGTTCCAGGCGCTCACGGACCTTCTTCAGGCTGGCCGCGGTGAAGCCGCTGCCGACCTTGCCGGCATAGCGCAGCCGGCGCTCCTCGTCAGGGCTGTAGAGGCCGAGCAGCAAGGCGCCGATATGCCGGCGAGAGCCCTTCGGCTCGGTATAGCCGACGATCACGAACTCCTGGCGCAACTGGCACTTCAGCTTGATCCAGTCGTTGCTGCGGCGCGAACGGTAGGCGCTGCCCAGACGCTTGCCGATCACGCCTTCGAGACCGAGCTTGCAGGCGCTGGCCAGCAGGTCGCGGGGGTCTTCCGCGAGCGTCGCGGAGAACCGCAGCGGGTCTTCGTCGCGCCCTTCCAGCAGCGCCTCCAGGCGCGCGCGGCGCTCCTCCAGGGCGACATCGCGCAGATCCTCGCCTTCGTGGTACGGCAGGTCGAAGAGGACGTACAGGATGTTCTCGCCGCGACCTTCCTCGAAGGCGTTCTGCAGGGCCTGGAAGTCCGGTCGACCCTCCTCGTCGAGGACCACCAGTTCGCCGTCCAGCCAACTGCGCTGCAGACCGAGCCCGGCCAAGGCCTTCTCCAGGTGCGGCAGGCGTTCGGTCCAGTCATGGCCGTTGCGGGTCAGCAGGCGCACGCGGCCGTCTTCGATGCGGCTCATCAGCCGATAGCCGTCCAGCTTGAGTTCGTAGGCCCACTCCCCTCGCGGAGGCTGCTCGACCAGGCTGGCCAGCTCGGGGGCGATCCATTCGGGCATCGGCGTCTTCCCCCCGCTCTTGCCGCGTCGCGCCGGCCTGGCCGCGGGCGTGGCGGCTTCGCCATGGCGGGGCAGCAGCGTACGCTCGCTGAGCACGCTGTCGGGACGCTCCTTCAGCACGTCGAAGCAATCCAGGCTGCGCGCCTCGCCGTCCTTGGCCTTGACCAGGAACCACTGGGGCTGCTTGCCGCGCAGGTTGGTGCGGATCAGGTGCCAACGCCCGGAGAGTTTCTCGCCATCCAGGGCGAAGCTGAGATGGCCCTTTTCCAGGCCCTCGCGCGGATCGTCCAGAGGCGTCCAGGCGCCTCGGTCCCAGACGATGACATCGCCGGCGCCGTAGTGCCCCTGGGGGATGCTGCCTTCGAAATCGGCATAGTCCAGCGGATGGTCCTCAACCTGCACCGCGAGCCGCTTCACCGCCGGGTCGAGGCACGGCCCCTTGGGCACCGCCCAGCTCTTCAGGGTGCCATCCAGCTCCAGGCGGAAGTCGTAGTGCAGGCGGCTGGCGTCGTGCTTCTGGACGCAATAGCGGAGCAGCCCGGTGCTGTCCTTGCGAGGCTTGCGGCCGCTGGGCTCCGGGGTCTGGCGGAAATCGCGCTTGCGGGCGTACTCGGCGAGCGGCTTGCTGCTGGGCATGGTGGGCTCCTCGGTGGTCAGACGCCGGGGCAGACCGGCGCGCTGTGCAGGACCAGGTCGATGGCTTTCCCCAGTTCCTCCAGGGTCACCGGTTTGAGCAGCACCGGATAGGGTGCCGCCGGGTCGATGCCGACGCGAGCGCTGTCGCTGAGCAGGATCACCCGCATCCGCGGGCGCACCGGCAGGCTGGTTTCGATGAGCATGCTGCCGCTCAGAGGACCTTCGAGCTGCTCGCTGAGCAGGAACAGGTCGATCACCGCGTCCGAGGCCAGGTGGTCGAGGGCTTCGTCGCGACTCGCCGCGCTGAGCACCGCGTA
The DNA here is from genome assembly GCF_056782835.1 of Pseudomonas sp. 20-5. NCBI lineage: Bacteria > Pseudomonadati > Pseudomonadota > Gammaproteobacteria > Pseudomonadales > Pseudomonadaceae > Pseudomonas > Pseudomonas sp. 20-5. The sequence continues at coordinate 3,222,899 of NZ_CM165584.1, forward strand.
GCCTCGATCGAGGAGGAATTCCTCGATCCGCCAGAGCTGCTCGGCGTGTTCTTCGAGGACCAGGACGATCTTGTTTTCTCCGTTCACCATGGTTCTCCCTGTCGGATTGTCAGGAAGGCTTCGCTGCAAGGTTCGCGCCGTCCGCCCCGCTTGCGCCGGAGCAGCGTGACCACGGCGATTGGGCGCGGGCTGATCGCAAAGTGCGATCAGCAGAGTGCCCGGAAGGCGCCTGTTCATCGTGCAGATTGCCCGACCCGCGCCGACCGCTGGTAAGCCCGCCGGCACCAACCGCGTCGACCGGGGTCCAGCCTGAGAGACCGCGAGCGAAGGAGCCAGCCATGCGCCCTGCCCCAGAAGACGCCGCAGACGATGCGTTCGACCAGCGCGAGTATCCGATCCCGGAGCGCCTGGAAAGCCAGCGCCGCGCCTGGCGTTTCGAACGGGCGGGCCTGTGGGTCCTGCTCGGGGTGATCCTCCTGGCGTTGACCGGGGTGTTCGCCGGCGGGCCTCTGAGTTCGCGGACGCTGGTCAGCGACAGCGGCAGGCTGACCCTGGCCTACGAGCGTTTCGAACGCAGCGGCGCCGCCAGCCGCCTGCGCATCGATCTGCGCGGCGCGCCGGGCACCGAGGTTGGCGTGCGCCTGGGCGGCGGACTGCTACAGGCGCACAGCATCCAGAGCCTGCAACCGCAACCGCTGCGCAGTCACAGCTGGCGGGGTGGCCTGGAACTGGAGGGAAGGCTCGACGAAGACGGTCGCCTGAGCCTGTTCCTGACGTTGTTGCCGAACCAGCTCGGCGAAGTCGCCAGTCGACTGGAGTTCGCCGGCGAAAGCCTGGCCTTCGACCAGTTCATCTACCCCTGAGTCATCCGTTCCGAGGAGGCGCACGATGGATTCCGTACTGCGAGTCGCCGCGCTCTACCTGGTCCTGCTGGTACTCTTCCGCATCGCCGGGCGGCGTTCACTGACCGACATCACCACCTTCGACCTGCTGCTGCTGATGATCATCGGCGAAGCCACCCAGCAGGCGCTGCTGGGCGACGACTTCTCGCTGGTCAACGCGGTACTGGTGATCATCACCCTGATCGTCATCGACGTCGGTCTGTCCCTGCTCAAGCTGCGCCATCCGAAGCTCGACACCCTGATCGAGGGCTCGCCGACGCTCATCGTCGAGTACGGCAGGCCATTGCACGCACGCCTGGCCGAGGCCCGCCTGCGCGAGGAAGACATTCTCCTGGCCGCCCGCGAGACCCAGGGCCTGGAACGCATGGAGCAGATCCGCTTCGCCATCCTCGAGAAGAACGGCAAGATCTCGATCATTCCCGATCGCGGCGACTGACGCTGCGCGCGTGGCGCATCAGCAGCGGCTGGATGCTCAGGCCGTGCACGCAGATGCTCAGGGCGACGAGGCTCAGCACCAGGTCGCTGGCGGTATGCGCGAGCGCCGTAGGCAGCCCCTGGTTCAGCGCGTAGCTGAGGTAGTACAGGCTGCCGATGCCGCGGATGCCGAACCAGCCGAGCAGGCGCCGCTGCGCCGGGTGCATCAGCCGCCGGCCGACCAGCAGCCAGACCATCGCCGGCCGACACACGCAGAACAGCAGCAGCGCCAGCGGCAGCGCGCGCCAGTCCCAGTGCTGGTAGAGCATGGCACCGAGCAGGGTCACCAGCAGCACTTCCAGCGAGCGCTCCAGCAGGTTGCCGAAGGAGAGCACGTCGAGCATCACCGCGCCGGCCGCCACCTTCGGGTGTTCGCTGCGGTCGGCGCCATACTCGATGGCGCCGCTGGCCTGCCCGGCCTCGCGCACGTCGGCGGCGGCCGCCTGCGCCTCGGCCGGTGCCGAGGCGTGTCCCAGCGTCGCCACCTCGGCGTGGCGCAGGCCGATCCCGGCGGCGAAGCTGGCGAGGAAGCCCCAGCCGCCCAGCGCGTCGGCGCCGACATAGGACAGCGCGATCAGCGCCAGGGCGAGGAAGTCGTTGGCCGACACCGAGGTGTCGGTGTGCCGCGCCCGCAGGTGGATGGCCAGGCGGCCGAGGCCATGGCCCAGGCAATAGCCCACCAGCAATCCGGCGGGGATGGCCCAGAGGACGTCGCGCAGCAGCCAGTCCAGGCCGCTGCGGTCGAACTCGCCAGGCAGGCCGCCGCCCTGACCGATCAGCAGCAGGGCGGCGATGACGAAGGGAAAGGCGATGCCGTCGTTGAGTCCCGCCTCGCCGGATACGGCGTAGCGCAGGCGATCGTCGTCGCCGGCGTGGTTGACCTGGATGTCGCTGGCCAGCACCGGGTCGGTAGGCGCGAGGATCGCCGCGACCAGCAAGGCCAGCCCCCAGTCCAGGCCGAACAGGAAATGCGCGCCCAGGGTAAGGCCGAGGATACAGCCGAGCAGGACTGGTCCGGCCAGCAGCCAGGCAGCGGTCCAGGCCGGCGAGCGCAACGGCAGGCGCAGCTTGAGGCCGCCGATGAACAGCGAGATCAGCAACGCCGCCTCGCTGAGGTGTTCGAACCAGCCGCTGATGTCCGCCAGGCCGCTGCGCCAGGCGTGCAGCCCGGCCGGACCGATGGCCAGGCCGAACAGCAGGTAGATGAGCGACGTGCTGACCGGCAGCAGGCGCAGGTAGGCCGAAGCCAGGCCGAGCGTCAGCAGGATGCAGCCCAGTACCAGCAACCACAGGCTGAAACTCATGCCTGGCCAGGCTCCGCCCGCGGGGGCGTTACTTGGATGGGTGCGCCTTGGCCAGCGCGCGGGCCATCTCCAGGTGATGCTTCAGGGCCGGCAGATGGGTCTTGGCGAATGCCTGCAGTTCCGGGTCGGTCAGGTTGTCCGCGGCCTGGGTGAACAGTTCCACGGCTTTTTCGTGAGCCGCCACCTGGTTATTGGCGTAGGCCGGGTCGAAGGAGGCGTCGCGCAGGTCGAGCAGGGTCGCCTTGGCCTTGTCGGTCAGGCTGGCGTCGTCTTCGACCTCCAGTTTCTTGCGCTCGGCCAGGCTGCGCAGTTCGGCGTTGACCTTGCCGTGGTCGTCGATCATCTGCTTGGCGAATACCTTCACATCGGCGGCGGTGCTCTTTTCCAGCGCCATCTTGCCGGCTTCGATTTCCGCTACGCCGGCCGCCGAGGCCTCGCTGACGAAGGTCTGTGGCGCGGTCTTGTTCATGTCCTGGGCGTTGGCGAAAGGCAGGGCCAGGACCAGCAGGAGCCAGGCGGCTCCCTTGAGGGGAAGGCTGATTGCTCTGTTCATGGTCGACTCCGTTGGCGTGACAGGGAAAAAATGCCGGGACTTCGGCACAACGCACCTCGGCATCGTCGCTGCTGTGACGGCGCCGCCGGCCGACCGTTCAGATTTTTCGCCGACCGTGCCAGGCCGGGCGCCCTCCCCGGTCACCCCTGGCGGCTCGCCAGCGCCTCGATCCGCGCCCGGCTCTTCGGCCGGCGTACGGACAGCGGCGGTTCGACCCGCATCGGCGGCGCGATCGCGTTGCCCTGGAGATAGACGTCCCCGGTCGGCAGCCGGGCGAACGCATCGTCCTCCTCGAGACCTTCCAGGACCACGCAGGGCGCCAGTTCGCGGCACAGGGCCAGCAGATGGCGCAGCACTTCGGCGCCCTTCGCCGAGCGACGTGCTTCGCGGGTATACCGGCAATCGATCTTGATCACATCGGGACGGGCATCGAGAACGAAGTCCAGGTTGTTGTGCGCCGCGCCGAAGTCGTCTATCGCGATGCGCACGCCATGTTCGCGCAGGCGTCGGATGAACTCCCGGGTCGCGACTCTCTCGCCCACGGCGGTCTCGGTCAGCTCCAGCGTCAGCCTCCGTGCCACCTGCGGACGGGCGGCCAGCCATCGGCAGACCGCTTCCCACCAGGCATCCATCGCCGCGCTCTGGCGCGACAGGTTGCAGGCCAGGCGCAAGGTAGGCTCGGCGTTCAGCCGGTCGAGGACCGTGCCCAGCACGCAGCGATCGAGCAGGCGTATCAGGCCGAGCCGCTCCAGCGCCAGGATCAGTTCCTGGGTCGGCAACGGCGGCTCGCCGCTGGCGGCCGTGACCCTGAGCAGGGTTTCCCGGTAGAGCGGCTCCCATTCCGGATGCCCGGCATGCCGTACGGCCTGCCAGTCCAGGCGCACCCGACCGCGCGCCAGGGCGGCCTGGAAACGCCGGGCGAGGCGCAGGTCGCCGGCCAGGGAGGCGGCAACGGCCGGTGGGTGCTCGTGCTGGCGAGCCTGTGGGGAACTGTTCACTGTAGAGCTTTCCTTTCCTGGCGGCTGACGCCGTTGTCGTCGATCCAGTCGAACGCCACCTCGCCGCGCGTCCCGCCGGCCACCCGCCGCGGCAGGCCGAGGCGTCGTTGCGAGCGCGGAGCCAGCAGCGTTCCGGGCAGATCCAGGCGCGTCTCCCCTATCTCCAGCGCCAGCCCCGCCAGGGACACGAAGTACGGCGTCGGGTTGTCCACCCGCAGGGTCTCGTCGCGCAGCGCGAAGCCCAGTTCGGCGGCCGCGTCCTCGGCGTGCGGATGCAGGCCGTGCGGGCGGTACAGCACCTTCATCTGGGTTCGCAGGGTGACCGTGAGCCGGGGCCGGCCAGCGGCCTCGGCGGTGGCTTGCGGGGGGATCTCGTAGATGTTCAGCCAGTACAGCGATTCGCGATCCCGTGCCTGGGCCTGGCCGGTAGCCAGCAGGCGCAGGCTGCGCTGGCGTCCCGGCTCCAGGCGGAATACGGGCGGCAGCGGCAGGAACGGAGCCAGCGCGGTATCCGGTTCGCCGTCGAGGGCACCGTCATCGACCCACGCCTGCACCAGCACCGGGTAGGGATTCTGGTTGACCAGCAGCAACGAGGCCTCGCGCTGGCCCTCCACGAACACCAGGCGGGTGCGCTCCGCGGTCACTCCGGCCTCGCTCGTCGGCGCGAGGCAAAGCATGGCCAGCAGCGCGAGCGCGCGCCTACTGGACACGGATAACCACCTGCGCCGTGGCCTCGACTCGCCCCGCCGTGACGCCGGGCTGGCTGCCGAGCGCGAGTTTCTCCAGGCGCGCGCGGAAGGTTTCGCGGTACAGGTCGATGCCGCCGCTACCGCCGTTGGCCTGGGTCGCGCCACCGATGGCGGGGTACCAGCCGGTGGCCTCGGCGTTGCTGCCGCCGGCGGAGTTCTCGTTGGCCAGGAGCGTCATCGGCGTGCCGTCGCGGTAGATGCGGATGCCGACCCCACGGGCAATGCCCGGCTCCCCGTAACGGTCGGAGAGCAGGTAGGACAGTCCGCCACTGGCGTTGACCAGGCCCAGCGCCGGGCTGGCCGCCAGGGCCCCGCTGGACACGCGGATGCCCAGCGCCGTGGCGCCGGCCCCGGTGCCGTTGGTCATGCCGCTCTGGCACTTGAAGGTGAGTTCGAAGGGCGCCTCGCGCACGCCGCCGCTATCGATCTCGGCCAGGGTGATGGACGGGAACTGCACGTGCGGGGTGACCGTCATCACCGCGCAGGTGGGATAGCGTTTCAGGGTCACGTAGCGGTACAGCCCGATGGCACCCGGCCAGTTGCTGTACCAGCCGCCCCAGTTGCCGCCCACGTGCGCCTGGCCGACGGTCGGCGCGGTCAGGCCCGGCCCCTTGATGGCGATGTAGGCCGCCGGCTGGGTGTAGGAATAGGGCTGCGAGAGGATCGTCGGCGAGTAGTAGCGGATCGCCTCCAGCGGCGCGCTGTACAGCTCGGCGCGTACCGCTGCGAGGTTCTTCGCCTTGACCAGCTGGAAGCCGCGCGAGTCGATGTCCAGCCCGGAGAGCTGGCGCTCCTTCCAGATCGGCGTGATGGTTTCCCCCGTCTCGACGTTGGTCAGGCGCAGCAGCACGTTGGGCCAGGCGGTCCGGTAGGCATCCTGCAGGCCGATGTCGTTGCCCACCGTGTCGGCGCCGGTGTAGTAGCCGCTATAGAGATCGTCGCCGTTGGTAGAAAACATCTCGTAGACGGCGTCCCCGGCGCTACAGCGGAAGAACACCCGTTCGGGGTCGTAGCCGCCGGTGGCGCCGTACTGGGTCAGCGGCGCCACCGCGCTGGCGATGAGCGTCGGATAGGGCTGGAAACTCTCGTCGCTGACGTTGACCACGCTGGGCAGGCCGAGCGAGCCATTGCAGGTGTCGCAGGCGCCGGTCCAGCTGCCGGCGGTACCTTCGCCTGGGCGGATCTGGGTGTTCGAGGTGGTCGTCTCGCTGCCTACCGAGGTGACCCGGTAGCAAGTCGCCTGGCCACTGGCGGGAAGCCCCAGCAACACGCCGAGGGCCAGCGCGGGCAGCAGGGGAAGCGTGCGGTTCATCTGGCGTTCTCCAGGTTGGAGTCGGTGGTGGCTGCCCGGCAGGTGCCGCGCAGGCGGATCAGCGCCTGGTCGCGAGACACACCGGCCAGGTCGTAGGGCAACTCGCAACGCTCCTTGCGAGCCGTTCCCCATTGCACCAGCAACCTGCCCCGCTGGTTTTCCGCGCGCGCATAGACCTGGCCGCCCTGCCCGACCATGCCGATGGCCGCCCCGCCGTCGTCGACCACCACGGCGCCGAGCGGCAGCACACTGCCGTCCTCGCGCCGTGCCTGGATCAGCAGCGGATGGCCGGTCAGCGTCCTGAACGTCACGCGCACGCTGGCACCGGCGTAGGGCGCGACCTTGCGCTCGGTTTCCAGCAGTTCGGCGTCGGGATCGATGCCAACGGGATCGAGGGAGATCGGGTTGTAGCGATAGGGCGACAGCGAGGGGGCCAGCGCATAGCCGTTGCCGTCGATGCGCGCGCCCTGCCCGCCGCGTATCGCGGCACCGCTGGCGCCCTTGGCCTCGACCAGGGCGAAGGTATCGCCGACGCTGGGGCCAAGGGTCAGCCCGTCGCGGTGGGCGACCAGCGCGCCACGGATGCCGCCACTGTATTGCCGGTAGCGATCGCCCTGGGCATAGCCGGCATTCACGGTGGCCAGCGCCGCCTGCTTCTGCAACGTGCCGTTCCAGGTGGTGTCGGCGACCTCGCTGTCGCGGTTGGCGGACAGCGCGTAGCTCCAGGTACGCTCGTCGCCCAGCGTACCGTTCAGCCCGGTTTGCAGGCTGCCGCCACGGCTGTCGCCGGAGCGCCGGGTAGCCATGGCGCTGAGCGTCGGCGCCCGACTGGAAGAACCCAGCGGCATGGAGACGCTGAGGGTCAGGGTGTCGTTGCGCTGGCCGCTGCGCCGGTCGCGCCGGAGCAGCTCGACGCCAGGGTCCTGGTCGCCCTGCTCCTGGTAGTAGGTGGTGGTCTGCCGCGACCAGGCGAGGTTGTAGCTCAACTGCCCCCAGGTATTGGAGTAGCCGAACTGCAATTGGGTGTCGCGGCTCTTGCCGTCGTAGAAATCGCTGGAGGAGCCGGAAAGATAGAGGTTGCCGTAACCGCCGAGGGCCTGGCTCACCAGCAGGTTGAACTGGTTGCGCTGCTTGTAGCTGCCGGAATCCCAGGTGTCCCCGTGGCGCAGTGCGTCGCGCGAGCCGAGCACGTCGCCGAGTTCGCGATAGCCTTCGGTGGAATAGCGGTAGCCGGCCAGGGTCAGGGTAGTGCCGGTGGGCTGGAAGGTCCGGCTGTAGTCGAGCCCGATGCGCCAGCCCTGCTTGCGCGCGCCATCCTCGACGCGTGCGCTGGAATAGGTGCTGTTCAGGCCGAAGGCGCCGAAGCGGGTGGCGAGGACGCCGCCGCCCAGCATGGCCAGGTAGTCGTCGGCGACACGCAGTCCCAGGTTGGCGGTCAGGGCGTTGCTCATGCCGCGCTGGTAGGTGAAGTCGGCGAACAGGTCGTCGCCGTCGCCGTACTGGCGCGCCTGGCCCAGGGTGAAGCTGTAGCGCGACAGGCCGGGACGCATGGACTCCGGGACCGAGGCGAACGGCACGCTGAAGCTCGATACGCTGCCATCGGCTTCGAACACCTGGACATCCAGATCGCCGGCATAGGCGCTGTCGTAGAGATCGTCGATGACGAACGGACCGGGGGCGACATTCACCTCGCGGATCTTCCTGCCGTTCTGGCTGATCACCACCCGCGCCGCGGTGGCCGCGGTGCCGCGCACCTGCGGCGCATAGCGGCGCAGGGACTCGGGCAGCATGCGGTCGTCGGTGGCCAGGCTCAGGCCGCGGTAGCCGATGCTGCCGAGCAGGTTGCCGGCGGTGTAGCTCTCCCCCGCCGTCAGTTCGCTGCGCCAGGCCGGCAAGGCGCGCTGGGCATAGGTGCGGATGCTGTTCCACTTGCGCCTGGCCTGCCCGTTGTAGCGGGAATAGGTGTAGTTGGACTGGTGGCGCAAACGCCACAGGCCGAGGTTGATGCCGCTGTTCAGGCCGACATAGGCGTAGTCCGATCGTCCCGATTCGCCGCCGCGGTAGTCGGAGCGATAGAGGTTGGTGTCGTAGTTGACGAAGCCCATGCTGTCGCCGGCGTCCCACTCCTCGGGGCTGACGTAGCCGCGCGGCTTGAGGTCGAGCAAGGCTTGCGGCACCGAGAGATCCAGGCGCAGGCGGGCGATGTCCAGGCTGAACCGCGAGCCGGGCAGGCGTGCACCGAGAAAGGCGCAGTGGCGCCCGTCGCCGCTCTTGCGCGGATCGTCACCAGGCTTGGCGCCGAGGCGCTGGCGCAGGAAGTCTTCGTCGAGGCAGGGCTCCACCGCGCCGCTGGCGGGGTTGGCGCGGAAACTCACTTCGCTGCGGCTGGCGAAGCGCTCGTTGAGGTAGACATCGACGTGATAGCGACCCGGATCGATCCGACCGTCCTGGTTGAAGCGCGACAGGTCGCCGCCGCCCAGGGAAGAGCCGAGCAACAGGCGATCATCGAATTCGTAGCCGGGCTGGGCATGACCGAAGGCGCTCGCCGCCAGCGCCATGCCGCCCGCCATCAGGGCCGTGCCGGTGCGGCAGCGGCGTTCATGGCGATAGGTCATGACGGATATCCATATGGGCGCCGTAGTCGTTGATCAGCAGCGCGTGCAGGCGCACGCGTCCCGGCGGCAGGGCTTCTCGGGTTTCGGCCTGCCATTCGGCATGGCTGCGCGGCTCCAGCATGCCGCTGCGCAAGCGCCAGCGGCGCTGGCCGACGCTGAGCGTGGCGCTGGCGAACGAGGCGTAGTAGCCGCTCGGGTTGTCCACCCGCACCGCCCAGCCGGCGCTGCGCCGGACCAGTGCGAAACGCAGTTGCCCGGGCAGGTCCTCGGGACGGCCCTGGATGCCCGCCGGGCGGTAGAACAGCTTCAGGCGATTGCGCAGCATCAGCAGCATCTGGTTCCGATCCGCATGGCTGCTGTTGCGTGGCGGGATCTGCAGGACGTTGAGATGGAACAGCGATTCGCGATCGCCCGGCAGGCCCTGCCCGGTGTAGACGATGCGCAGCGTCTGGCCGCTGTCCGGGGCCATGCGGAATACCGCCGGGTTGACCAGGAACGGCGCGTCCGCCTGGTCCGGCGGCGCGTCCGGGGCGTCGATGTCGACCCAGGCCTGGACGACGTTGGGAAACGCATCGCGATTGCTCAGTTGCACGGTCTTCTCCCGTGCCTCGCCGGGATAGATCACCCGGGTCCCGGTCACCACCACGCTTGCCCGCGCCTGGGCGATGCTCGCCAGCAGGACGAGCAGAAGCGCCGATGTCCTGCCGGATCGGTACGAATGTCTGGGCATGCGGCTTACCTGGCCGGGCACGGTCCAGCGACCGGGCCCGGCTTTAGTGCTGGGAAAAGGAAGGGGCGGCGCATGCGCCGCCGGCATTCACTCGTAACGCAGCGTGTAGGTCACGGCGCCGAGTACCGGACCGGGCGTCACGGTCGCCGCTTCGGAGACGTACTGCACCGCGTAGTCGTAGCTGGTGCTGGTGGCTCCGTTGGCGAGCACGATGTCGCCGGCGGGCACCGCCGCGCCGCCGGCCAGGTCGACCGGGTTGCCGCCGACGCTATCGAGCAATTGCAGCGCCACGCCCGTCGCGCCGCTGGCGGCGGTGTTCACCAGGTTCCCGGCGGCGCTGGGGTTGGTGGCCTGGAACAGGGTGGTGAAATGCTCGTCGGCCGTCGGCGCGACGCAATCGGTGAGTTGCAGGGTGAAGGCGGTTTCGCCGGCGCTGCGGCCCACTGCGCCATCGAGGGCGCTCACCGGTACGCTGTCGAGGATCACCGTGGGGTCGGTGAAGCCGTTGACCGCGACCTGGCAGGTCTGGTCGGTCACTTCGCCGCTGAATGTGATAGTGTTTGCCGCCATCGCGGTTCCCGAAGCGGCAATTGCCGCAAAGGCCAATACCACTGCGCATGGGTTCGAAGTTCTGGTCATGCCTATGTTCCTTGTGTGAGGCAATAATCGTCCACCCGCCTTTTATTTCGGCCGGGAACGCGGTAAAGACTCGAACGAGTTCAAATCGATAATCAGTGGTGCGAACCACCGATATAAGTATCCCGTGCACAGGCGTCGAGGTGAACGCCGAACGGCGGACTTATAAATCCGTTCGAGTGCCCGCCATTCGGGGAATTGCCTCGTTTCGCAGGGTACCGCCGCCTCTTCGTGCTATCCGTCGACATTGCAACGCTTGTATTTCCGACTATGGAACTCTGGCATCCCGGCCTCTCTTGCTTGTCTTCGCCAGTTTGGACTTATAATAAAAACCGTCATCCGTGTAATGCATGGATGGTGCCATGCAGTTAACTTCCAAGTTGGAAGTATGCACTTCCCTGTTATTCAACGAATAATTACCTTCGACTTTTCCCGGGCAATTTTCATGTTCACCCGCAGGCGCTTCTCCTTGCGCAGCAAGCTTTTTCCGCCGCCGCTCAGAAGTCCGGTGCGCAGACGAGTGCCAACGGCGGCGTGCGCACTCTCGTTGCAAGTGGGCGCTGCGCCGATGCTGTTCGGAGAATCCGTCTTGCGACAAGTCAACAACTCGAACCACGGCTTCGCCTAGCATTGAAAAAGTTCCTGCACGACAGTTGTCGGGCCTGTTGGTCGTCGCTCTGCCAAGTGCCTGGACATATTTCCGTTATCCACTGATTCGGAGTCCAACGTCGCCGAACGTGCCGGCTGCCGCGACTCTCGAAAAAATAGCCTGGAGAAACTCCGAAACAAACATTGCACATGGACCGTCGTCGCAACGGTCTCCCTCAATAGTTATTAAAAGAAGAGGTTCGCACCCATGGCAGGCAAGCATTACCAGGATGCCGATGTGCATGCCGCAACCCTATCCCGCCTCCGACTGGTATTCCGGAACTTCGAGCGCGTCTGTGTCGCCTTCTCCGGCGGCAAGGACAGCTCGGTCACCCTGCAATTGGCGCTGGACGTGGCACGCGAGTTGGGACGCAGCCCGGTGGACGTACTGTTCATCGACCTGGAGGGGCAGTACCAGGCCACCATCGATCACGTCAGCGAGATGCTCGGGCGTCCCGACGTACGCCCCTGGTGGGTCTGCCTGCCACTCAACCTGCGCAACGCCTCCAGCCTGGAGGAACCCTACTGGTGCTGCTGGGAACCCGGCGCCGAGGCCGACTGGGTGCGCCCGCTGCCGAAGCAGCCGGGGGTGATCAGCGACCCGGGGTTCTTCCCCTTCTACCGCTACCGCATGGAGTTCGAGGAGTTCGTCGCCGGCTTCAACGCCTGGCTGTCCAGGGAAGAGCCTACCGCGTTCCTGGTCGGCATCCGTTCGGACGAATCGCTCAATCGCTACCTGGCGGTCAAGCGCAGGAGCCGGGCGAAACAATGCGCCTGGACGCCGCCGGGCGGCTCCGCGCCGCTGGCCTGGAGCGCGCGCGACCGGGCCAACCCGCAGGCGGTGAGCTTCTTCCCGATCTACGACTGGCGTTTCGAGGACCTCTGGCGCTGCGTCGCCGACCATGGCTACGCCTACAACCGCCTCTACGACCAGATGTACCGCGCCGGCGTGCCGTTCTCGCAGATGCGCATCTGCCAGCCCTATGGCGACGACCAGCGCAAGGGCCTCGACCTGTTCCACCGGATCGAGCCGCGCACCTGGTTCCGCGTGGTCCGGCGCGTCGCCGGCGCCAACTACGGGGCGCGCTATTGTCGCCAGCGCTTCCTCGGCTACCGTGGCGGCCTTGGCCTGCCGCCCTCCTTCGGCACCTGGCGCGAGTACAGCCAGTTCCTCCTGCGCAGCATGCCGCCGCCTCTGCGCGGCATCTACCAGCGGCGCATCGAGCGTTTCATCCTCTGGTGGAAGCAGCACGACTATCCCCTTGCCATCTGGCCGGACGCGGGGATCCCGGCCCTGGAGAATCGTCGCAAGCAGCCGTCCTGGCGGCGTATCGCGCTATCCCTGCTGAAGCAGGACATGGCCCGCTCGCTGTCCTTCGGCTTCTCCCAGGCCGATATCGACAGACTGGTCCCCGGTCGGGAGAAGCGCTCGTGATCCGCCCGCAAGACTGCGAGATCCTGCAGTGGCGCTCGTTCGACGACGAGGCCGCCTTCTTCGCCAGCATGGGCCGCTTCTTCGCCAGCGCCCGGGTGCGCCGCGAATGCGGCGGCTACCCGCTGAGCGACGGTCCCTACCACCGCTGGTTCGTGCTCCGCCGCCAGGGGGACACGCGGATACTGGGGTTCGTCAGCCTGGAGCAACATCCCGACGTGGTTCGCCTGCGCGATGCCTACCTGCGTGCGGAAGCGCGCGGTCGCGGGCTGTTCCGCACCCTGCGCGAGCGGGTCCTCGGGCATGTCGACCAACTCGGGCTGGCCTGTACCACCCGCGCGCCCCAGGCCTGCGCGCGCCTTCTCGAACCGCACGGCTTCGCCGTGCATTCCACCCGGGGTAGCTGGGTGACGCTCATGAGGAAAGCCCATGGCACAGACAAAGACACTGACGGAGCGGGCCGAGGCGCTGTTCGGCGAACTGCACGGGTTGCCGCTTGCCGAGCGGATTGAAGCCATCAACCGGATCCGCCGGCTGCTCCACGCGCACAGTCCGTTCGCCGAAGAGCCGGTCGATTGCGTGCAGTGGGTGCGTGCCGAGCGCGTCGCCGGCAACGACTACAACCCCAATACCGTCGCGCCGCCGGAGATGCGACTGCTGAGGCTGTCCATCGAGTCCGACGGATTCACCCAGCCCATCGTCGCCTATCCGCAGGCCGACGGGCGCTACGAGGTGGTCGACGGCTTTCACCGCCTGCGCGTGGGCAGCGCCAAGGGCGCGCTGCGCCAGCGTTTGCACGGCTACCTGCCGGTCGCCGCGATACGCGCCGGGCGTGAAGGCGACAGCGAGCGCATCGCCGCCACCATCCGCCACAACCGCGCACGCGGCGTGCACGGCGTATTGCCGATGACGGCGATCGTGGTGACCCTGCTCAAGGCCGGCTGGAGCGAGGCCGACGTGGCCCGCGAACTGGGCATGGACAATGACGAGGTGCTGCGTTTCAAGCAGGTTTCCGGATTGCCCGAGCTGTTCCGCGAACACGTGTATTCCCGCTCCTGGGAGTAGCGGGCGGCGCCGTCGGCCGCACCGCTCGCCCAGGCTCAGGCCGCGCCGGTGGTCAGGCTGATGTGCTTGTACTCGACGAAGTCGTCCAGGGCGGCGACCCCGTTCAGCCGGCCGAGGCCGGACTGGCGGTAGCCGCCCTCCTCGAATTCGTCGTAGACCTTGGCCCAGTCGTTGATCCACACCGTGCCGGCGCGAATCTTCCGCGCCACCCGGAAGGCACGCGCGACCTCGCGGGTCCAGACCCCGGCCGCCAGCCCGTACTCGCTGCGGTTGGCCAGGGCGACGCCCTCCTCCTCGTGCTCGAATACCTGCAGGGTCGGCACCGGTCCGAAGGTTTCCTGTTGCACGATGTCCAGGTCCGGATCATCGACCTCCAGCAGGGTCGGACGGTAGAAGGCGCCGGTCGCCAGCTCGCCCTCGGTTACCGGGCCGCCGCGGACCACCACCCGCGCGCCGGCGGCGATGGCCTGGCGTACGGCTCGCTCGACGCGCTCGACGTTGGCCTTGTCGATCAGCGGCCCCATGTCGCTGCGCGGGTCCGCCGCCGGCCCCACGCGCAGGTTTTCCAGGCGCTGCGCCAGGCGTTCGCGTAGCCGTTCGGCAACGCCGCGCTGCACCAGCAGGCGCGAACCGGTCATGCAGAACTGCCCGGCGAACACCGTCAGCGACTTCTCCAGCACGGGCAAGGCGGCGTCCAGGTCGGCGTCGTCGAACACCAGGTGCGGTGTCTTGCCGCCCAGTTCCAGGCCGAAGCGCTTCAGGTGCCGCGCGCCGGCGGCGGAAATCGCTCGGCCGGTGGCGCTCGAGCCGGTGAAGCTGATCACCGGCACCTCGGCCGCGTCGATCAATCGCCGGGCGCCTTCGGAACCCGATTCGCTGAAGATGTTCACCGCCCCGGCAGGCAGCGACGGCGCTTCGGCGATGATCCGCGCGACCAGGGCGTTGGTCTGCGCGGTCTGCCCCGGCATCTTCACCACCGTGGTGGTACCGGCGGCCAGCGCCGGCGCCAGGGAGCGGATCATCAGCACCACCGGTGAATTCCACGGCACGATGATACCGGCGACGCCCATCGGCTCGCGCAGCACCAGCGACACCACGTCGGGGCGCGGCGTGCCGCTGGCGCCCCGTTCGCTGCGCGCCAGGCCGGCGTAGTAGCGCAGCTTGCCCGGCACCATGCCGACCTCGAAGGCAGCCTCGGGCTTGATCTTGCCGTTCTCCAGGGCAAGCAGGTCGATGAGCGCATCGGCATGCCGCTCGAAGGCCGCGGCGATTTCCTCCAGGGCTGTCGCGCGCAGCGCGTGGTCGTCCTTCCAGGGACCATCTTCGAAGGCGCGCACAGCGGCGGCGATCGCCGCATCGGCCTCGGCCCGCCCGCCGTCGGCGTAGGTGCCGATCGGCTGGCCGCTGGCCGGGTCGAAGGATTGTCCCCGCTGCGCGGAATCGAGCCATGCGCCGTCGATCCAGTGTCTGGCGTGTCCGTTCATCTGCAAGTTCTCCTGGGTCGGTCAGGCGATGCGCTGCGCGAGGTGCTCGGCAACGGCGATGGTGGTGATGTTGGTGGCCACCGAAATGGCATCGGGGAAGATCGAGGCGTCGATCACCCGCAATCCTTGCAGGCCATGCACCCTGCCCTCCAGGTCGACCACCGCCCAGCGCTCGCCGGCGCGGCCCATCGGCGCGCTGGAGGTCGGGTGGTGGTAGGTATCGAGGGTGGCGCGGATCGCCGCTTCGATCTGCGCATCGCTGCGTGCCTCGGGCCCTGGTCCGAGTTCGGCGTGGATCAGCCCGGCGAGCGGTTCGCTGCGGCCTATCCGGCGCGCCAGCTTGACCCCTTCCAGCAACCGCGCGCGGTCTTCGGCCTCGGAGAGGAAGTTCAGGTCGATCAGCGGCGCGACGGCCGGGTCGCGGCTGGCCAGGCGCACACTGCCCAGCGATTGCGGCCGGGTCAGGGCCACGGCGAGGACGAAGCCGACCCCGGTCGGGCTCATCTCGGCGGGGAACAGGTGGGTGGCGGTGATGTGCAGGTCCAGCTCGCCGTTCTGCGCCCGCGAGCTATGGGTCCAGAGCTTGGCGCCGATCACCGGCGACTGCGCGCCGATGCGCTCCGGCCGGGCGGCATAGGCGTTGTAGTAGAACGGATGGTCCTTGAGCCGGCGGCCCACCGGCAAGTCGGCAAGCAACGGGATCGACAGCGCCTTCAGCTCGTCGGCCGGGCCGACACCGGAGCGCAGCAGGATCGCCGGGCTGCCGTAGGCGCCGGCGCTGAGGATCACTTCGCCGGCGTGGATTTCCTCGCCGGAGGCCAGGCGCACGCCCACCGCGCGCTTGCCTTCGAAGAGCACCCGGTCGACCAGCGCGTCGCCGCGGATCGACAGGTTGGCGCGGCCGCGCACGGCGTTGTCGAGATAGGCCATGCCGGTGTTGACGCGCACACCGTTGACGACATTCATCGGGTACGGCCCGACGCCGTTGGCGTCGGCGCCGTCGAAATCGGCGATGGCCTTGAAACCGTTGGCCAGGGTGGCGTCGACGAAGGCCCTCTGCATCGGCGAGAGATCGGCGCGGCTCAGTTGCCGCACCGGCAGCGGTCCGTCCCCGCCGTGCAGGGCCGGGTCACCGCCCTGGCGGGTCTCCAGGCGGCGGAACGCCGGCAGCAGGTCGTCGTAGGACCAGCCCGGCAGGTTCCAGCGGGTGAAGTCTTCGCGCCGCGCGCGGATCGCCACCGCGCCATTGATCGCCGAGCTGCCGCCGAGGACCTTGCCGCGGATCGCATGGATCGGGTGCCCGATCGCCCCCGGTTGGGACTGGTAGCCCCAGTCGCTGGAGGGGTCGCCGCCGACGCTGTCGCTGCTGGCGATGATCCTGGGGTAGTCCCAGGCCGGATAGGCCTGGCCGGCTTCCAGCAACAGTACCCGGCGGTCGCCGCGCTCGCTCAGGCGCCGGGCGAGGACCGCGCCGGCGGAGCCGCCGCCGACGATCAGCACATCGATCCTGCCGCCATCGAAGGCCTTGCGGGGCGTTTCCGCCGTGGCGCTGGCCACGCCGGGCGCGCCGCCGAGCAGCGAGCCCAGGGCGAGCGCGGCGGAGCCGGCGACGGTCTGCGCCAGCAAGGTGCGGCGCGCCGGGTTTTCGGGTTGGTGCATGGGGTTCTCCCGTATCCAGATCGATTGACGGGAACAACGCTATGCCCGGCGCGCCCTCGGCGACAGACAGCGGAAGGCGAACCGCTGGTTCGGTTTTTCCGAACTCAGCCCGGCGGCAACAGGCCACGCTCGATGAGCGCGCGGTCCCAGGGTGCCGGATCGCCGATTTCCTCTTCGAGGAACTGGCCGAGGACGAGGATCTTCCGGGGCGTCCGTTGGGTCTTGCGGTAGACCACGGAAACCTGCCCGCCGTCCGGCGAGTAGCCAGGCAGGACCGGCAGCAGCTCGCCGGCCAGCAAGGCATCGGCGGCCAGGAAGCTCGGCAGGATCGCCAGGCCGAGCCCGGCGCGCGCACCTTCGAGCAACTGGTGCCCGGAGTCGGTGCGCATCCTCACCCGGATGCGGAACGAGGCCGGTTCGCCGTCCACCGGCAGACAGAGCATGCCGCCGGGCTCGCGGTTGTAGTAGACCAGCCCGTCGTGCGCCTGTAATTCCTCGGGATGCTGCGGCACGCCATGCCGCGCCAGGTAGTCGGGACTGGCGCAGAGCAGGTGGCGGTTGGCGGTGATCGGCCGCGCCACCAGGCAGGAGTCGTCCAGCCGGCCCATGCGCAGGGCCATGTCGAAGCGCGGTTCCTGGAGGTTGACGAAACGATCGTCGGCCTGCACGTCCACCCGCAATTGCGGATGGCGCTCGGCGAAGCGCGCCAGCAGCGGCGCCAGGTAGCGCGGAGTGAAGGCCAGCGGCGCGGAGAGGCGCAACTGGCCGCGCAGGTCGTCGTCGGCGTCGAGCACCGAGGCTTCCGCCTGCTCCAGCTCCTGTAGCAGGCGGCAGGCATGTTCGTAGTAGGTGCGACCGGGGTCGGTGAGACTCAGCGGCCGGGTGCGGTTCAGCAGCACCCGGCCCAGGCGCCTCTCCAGTTGCTGGATACGCTGGCTGACTTGCGACTTGGTGGTGCCCAGGCGGCGGGCGGCCTCGGAGAAGCTATGGGCGTCGACTACGCTGACGAAGGTGGTCATTTCGGCAAACTTGTTCATCGGTGTCCTTCTGCGATCCGCCCCCGCGGACCCCGATCATACGCTTTCCGCCGCCGCTATCCGCGCCTCGGCGACCCGACGCAGGCGGTGCATGGACTCCTCCGACTCGCGTTCGATGCGACGGCGCAGCAGGAACAGGTTGGCCAGGCGCATCGACCAGCCGTCGAAGCGGTATTCCAGGGTGCGCACGAAGCGGGTGCCGGCCGCGCTCGGCTGGCATTCGTAGCTCAGGCGCAGGTGCAGGCCGTGGTCGCCACGGGCGTTGGCGCGCCAGAGGCGGCCCGGCTGGTACTCGACCACCGTCCAGGACAAGTGCCCGGCGCGGCCGCCGGCGTGGATGTCCTCCTCGAAGCGCGCGCCGGCCGGCAGCGGGCCAGCGGCGCCGTCGACCCGCAACGACGAGGGATGCCATTCCGGCCAGAGCCCCGGGCTGGCGGCGTAGGCGAGGGTCGCCTCGGGCCCGCGGGCGATCTCGATTCGGTGCTGCATGCGGGTCATGGCGTGCTCCTCGGCGGTTTCCGCTTCCCAGTGGAGGGTACCGTAGCACCAGTCCATCAACGGGAAGACCAGGTTGAAGTTGTGCGTCTGCATCAGCTCGCGACGGTGATGCAGTTCGTGCAGGCGGCGCATGTGGCGGATCCACGGCAGACGGCTGAGCGGATGCTCCGGCGGCAGGTGTTCGCAGGCGTGGAAGATCTCGTAGCTGAGGTAGCCCAGCAGCAGGGTCGCGGCGAACAGCGCGGCGAGGTTGTCGTTCAGCAGGCCGAGCAGGCTCCAGGCGAGCAGCGCGCCGAGGCTGAAGACCACCACCAGCCAGGCCGGGAACAGGATCACCCGCCAGTCGCGGGCCTGTTCGTAGCGCATCTGGCCGGCGACGAAGAAGCTGTGGTGGTCGCCGGTATGGCGCTTGTAGAACATCCGCCCCAGCGGGTGCTTGTGGTGGCCGAGGGACTTGTGGATGCGGTACTCGCCCCAGTTGAAGAACACCAGCGCGGCCGGCACCGTCAGCCATTCCAGCAGGCTCGGCTGCTCGAGTCGGGAGAGGAAGAAGACGATCCAGGCGCCGCCGTAGGCGAGGACGAAGCCGGCGTGCAGCCAGGGGTTGTAGCCGGGCCGGATGGCCGCGCGGTACTGCTGGCGAAAGGGTTGGGGATCGAAGGACATGGTCGGCATCTCGCGTGTGATTGTTATTGGCTGGGCCGCGAACCGGGCCGATCCGCCGGGGCGGAAGGGCTTGCATTCGAGTGTAGCGATGCCAGTCTTATCAGGGTAATGGATAAATAGAATGAGGATTATTCATGAAGCTGAACTTGCAGCAGCTCGACCTCAACCTGCTTCTGGTCTTCGATGCCCTGATGCGCGAACGCAACCTGTCGCGCGCGGCGATCCGCCTGCATCGCAGCCAGCCGGCGGTGAGCAACGCCCTCGCCCGCCTGCGCGAACAGCTCGACCAGCCGCTGTTCCGGCGCACCGCCAAGGGCCTGGAACCCACCGCCGCCGCCCTCGCCCTGTACGTGCCGGTGCGCCAGGCCCTGCATCTGCTGCAGGCCGGCCTTGGCTCCCAGGAAACCTTCGATCCGCACACTGCGCGGACCTTTCGCCTGACGATGAACGACTATGCCCAGTTGCGCCTGCTGCCGGGCCTGGTGACCCGCTTGAAGACCCTGGCCCCGCGGGTGACGCTGGAGGTACGTCCCGACGAAGGCGCCTCGATCCCGGCGCAACTGGCCAGCGGCGAACTCGACCTGGCGATCGACTACCTGTACTTCGACGAGCCCGAGCTGGCCTACCGGCCGGTCGGCGAGGAACGCCTGGTGGTGATCGGCCGGCAGGGCCATCCGGCCTTCCGCGGCGGCCTCGACCGCGCGGCCTACGAGGCCGCGCAGCACGTCTCGATCCTGCCGCGGGTCGGGCGCGGCAGTCCGCTGGAGATCGTCCTCGGCTCGGCCAGGGTACAGCGCCAGGTGCAATTGCTGGTGCCTCACTACCTGACCATCCCGGCCATCGTCGCCAGCACCGAGCTGCTCGGCACCGTGCCGCGCCGCCTGGCCGAGCGTTTCGCCGGCAGCCATGGTCTGCAACTGGCGGA
This sequence comes from Pseudomonas sp. 20-5, assembly GCF_056782835.1. Taxonomy (NCBI): domain Bacteria; kingdom Pseudomonadati; phylum Pseudomonadota; class Gammaproteobacteria; order Pseudomonadales; family Pseudomonadaceae; genus Pseudomonas; species Pseudomonas sp. 20-5. The sequence continues at coordinate 3,242,586 of NZ_CM165584.1, forward strand.
CGTCCCCTTCGAGATGGCCCCAGTGCAGGTCAACCTGATCTGGCATCGCCAGCAGGAAGCGACGCCCGGCCTGCAATGGCTGCGCGAGCAGATCGTGCAGATCGAACAGGGCTGAGTCATAGGTTGCGCGCGAGGATCAGTCTTCCGTCACTTTCGATCATTGAGCGAGGCCTTTCCCGCAACCTATGGTGAGGCTCCGCCCCGCAACCGGCCCCAGGCCGCCCCGGGGATACAGTCCAGCACCCGCCAGAGGAGCCACCGTATGACCAGCCTGCCGCTCGAAGCCAACGCCGCCGCCACCCTCGCCGAATGGCACGGGCTGATCGCCCGCCGCGACCTCTCCGGGTTGCCGCGCCTGCTGCACCCCGATGCCGTGTTCCGCTCGCCGATGGCGCACAAGCCGTATGCCGGCGCACCGGTGGTCTCGATGATCCTGAATACCGTGCTCACGGTCTTCGAGGATTTCGCCTATCACCGCCAGTTGGCCAGCGCCGACGGCCGCAGCGTGGTGCTGGAATTCAGCGCACGGGTCGGCGAACGCGAACTGAAAGGCATCGACATGATCCGCTTCGACGACGACGGCCGGATCGTCGACTTCGAAGTGATGGTCCGTCCCATGAGCGGCCTCCAGGCCCTCGGCGAGGAGATGGGCCGGCGCCTGGCCTCCTATCTGGCCGCGAGCAAGGCCTGAGGCGATAGCCTTTGGGCCAAGGCCCGACGCTGCCTTTGCCAAGAGCGCAGCGTCGGCCCGCCGCGGCGAACTCCCGACATGGGTGCAACGCCCCGCCCTCCCGCGTTCAGCGTCGACCCAAGCCACAGCGAAGGGGCTTGGGTAGTTCCGCAGCGAACCGGGCGAGGACATTTCCCAGCAAAAACGCCAGGTCGGTACTTCGCGAACCCGCGTCCATCGCGGCCATGACCCATATCAAGGACATCGGACGGCAATTCCGCCACTGTCCTGGCATCCGTCCGTTCTTTCCTGCCCCGTGCCGCCCCAGGGCCTCCACCGTGAGGATGCTCCATGAGCAAGATGATGAAAGCCGCCGTATTCATCCAGCCCGGCCGTATCGAGCTGGTCGACAAGCCGATTCCCGACGTGGGGCCGAACGATGCATTGGTGCGCATCACCACCACCACGCTCTGCGGCACCGACGTGCACATCCTCAAGGGCGAGTATCCGGTCGCGCCCGGCCTGACGGTGGGCCACGAGCCGGTCGGGATCATCGAAAAGCTCGGCAGCGCGGTGGTCGGCTACCGCGAAGGCCAACGCGTGATCGCCGGTGCCATCTGCCCCAACTTCAACTCCTATGCCGCCCAGGACGGCGTACCGTCGCAGGACGGCAGCTACCTGGTGGAATCCGGCCGTTGCGCCTGCCATGGCTACAAGGCGACCGCCGGTTGGCGCTTCGGCAACCTGATCGACGGCACCCAGGCCGAGTATGTGCTGGTTCCCGACGCTCAGGCCAACCTTGCCCCCATACCCGATGGTCTCAGCGACGAACAGGTGCTGATGTGTCCGGACATCATGTCCACGGGCTTCAAGGGCGCGGAGAACGCCAACATCCGCATCGGCGATAGCGTGGCGATCTTCGCCCAGGGTCCCATAGGCCTGTGCGCCACCGCCGGCGCCCGGCTGCTGGGCGCCAGCACGATCATCGCCATCGACGGCAACGCCCATCGCCTCGATATCGCCCGTGGAATGGGCGCCGACGTCACGCTGAACTTCAGGGAGTGCGACGTGATCGAGGAAATTCTCAAACTCACCGGCGGGCGCGGCGTGGATGCTTCGATCGAGGCACTCGGTACGCAATCGACCTTCGAGACCGCCCTGAGGGTGCTCAAGCCCGGCGGCACCCTTTCCAGCCTCGGGGTCTATTCGGAAGACCTGACGATTCCGTTGTCGGCCTTCGCCGCCGGCCTCGGCGACCACCGGATCAATACCGCGCTGTGCCCCGGCGGCAAGGAGCGCATGCGCCGACTGCTCAATATCGTGGCTTCGGGCCGGGTCAACCTCGGGCCTTTGGTCAGCCACGAATACCGCCTCGACGACATCGTCGCCGCTTACGACCTGTTCGCCAACCAGCGTGACAACGTACTGAAGGTGGCGATCAAGCCGCACTGAGTCCGTCATCCTATACTGCTGGACGGAGGTGGCGAACCCGTCGCGAACGACGAAGCGGGTTCCACCCATGGCGTCGGCGGCGCCCTTGCGCCGTCGCTTCGCGGGGGAATGGAGAGAAACCGTCCATGAACCGAGCCAGGCTCTACCTCTGCTGCGTCACGCTGCTGGCGCCGGTCATCGCCGGCGCGGCGACTGCCGACTACGTCTACGGCATGCCGCTGGACGTGGCCAGGGTGCTGAGCGTCGACGAGGCGCCCAGCGATACCTGCCAGGTGGTGCGCGCCACCCTGGTATACCTGGACTCCCACGGCGAGCGCCAGGTGTTGCACTACCTGAAGCAGGCGCGTACGTGCAGCAACGAATGAAACCACGATAGGAAAGGACGAACGGTCAGGGTTGTCGTTTCATTTCACGAAATTTTCACCCCTGACATGGATACTGGAACCAGCTGAAGGACCAGCGCCCCATTGCATAGAGCCCACCATCGAGTGGGCTTTTTGCATTCCGGGCCGCGTATCGCCTGGCCTTGGGTTCAATCCCGCTCTTCCCTGCGCAGCAGTTCGCGCTTGCGCTCCACGCCCCAGCGGTAGCCGGAAATGTCGCCGTCGCGACGTACCACCCGGTGGCAGGGAATCGCCACCGCGATCCGGTTCGCCGCGCAGGCCTGCGCCACCGCGCGCACCGCTCGCGGCGCGCCGATCCGTTCGGCGATCTGCGCGTAGCTCGCCGTGCTGCCCGGCGGTATTTCCCGCAGTGCCTGCCAGACCCGTTCCTGGAACGCCGTACCGCGTACGTCCAGCGGCAGGTCCAGTCCCAGTTGAGGCGACTCGACGAAGCCCACCACCTGCGCCACCAGCCGTTCGAAGTCGGCGTCGCCGCCGAGTAGCTGGGCGCGCGGGAACTGGTCCTGCAACTCGCGCAGCAATGGCTCCGGCTCCTCGCCGAGGAGGATCGCGCAGATGCCGCGCTGGCTCTGCGCCACCAGGATCGCGCCCAGCGAGCATTGGCCGATGGCGAAACGGATCGCCGCGCCGGCGCCGCCATCGCGGTAATCGCGCGGGCGCATGCCGAGGCGTTGCGACGAGGACTCGTAGAAGCGGCTGTTGGAGTTGAAACCGGAGTCGTAGATCGCCTCGGTCACCGAGGCGGACGCCTGGCCCAGGCGCTCGCGCAGGCGCCGGGCACGATAGGCCGAGGCGTAGGCCTTGGGCGTCAGGCCGGTTTCGGCCTTGAACAGACGATGGAAGTGGAACGGACTCATGCCCAGTCGGGCGGCCAGCGCCTCCAGTGCCGGCGGCGTCTCCGCCGTCTCGATCATCCGGCAGGCCTGCGCCACCCGCTCGGCGCGCTGCTCCGCCGCCAGGCTGCGGTCGCCGGCGGCGCGCCGGCTGGGCCGATAGCCGGCGGCCTCGGCGGCCTCGGCAGTGGCGAAGAACTCGACGTTCTCGCGCCTGGGCCGACGCGCCGAGGAACTCGGGCGGCAATAGACCCCGGTGGTCTTCACCGCATAGACGAACGCCCCGTCCGCCGCCGCGTCGCGCGCCAGCACGGCGGCCCAGCGCTGTTCGTCGGTGTGGTAGGCGTTGCAAGGATCGGGCTGCTGGCTCATGGCGTTTCCCCTGTGGGAGCGGATGATGCCCGCAGACTAATTCGCCGTTCAAGCGCAAGAACTCCGGTTCTTGCGCTTGAATTCGAGCGAGGCCGTGCGTCCGGCTTCGGCAGGCGCGGGAGGCCGCCGGCTTGCCTACCCATCGCCAGGCGCCATAATGGCCCGCTCGAACCGGCGGAAGGACTGGGAACATGGCGTTCAAACGGATAGCACTGGCCTACTGCGTGCAACTGGATCGGGTGATCTCCATCGCCAGTGCCCGCCGCGAATACTTCTCCCAGGCCGAGCCGCGCAAACGCTTCGACTTCCTCTGCTCCAGCGAAGGGTGCCGGGCACAGGGGATCAAGGTATCGGCGAGCAACTACGACAAGCTGCCGCAGGACACCCGCAAGGCCGCGCACTTCAGCAAGTTCCCGCACTCCACCCACCTGCCGAACTGCGAGTGGTTCGTCGAGGACGACGAGGACGCTCTGCGCCCGGGCGAATCCGCCGAGGAGGCCGGCCAGCGGCGCATCCGCGACAAGCTGGACGCCTACGTCGAGGAATTCGATCCGGCCATCGCCGAGGAAGCCGCGCCGCCACCAGCGGACCCGGACGCCGAGGAACAGCCGCCGGCCTCCGCCGCAGTGCGCGCCGACGCTCCCGCCGCGCCTCGGCAGAGAACGCAACGGCCACGGCGCACCCGCGATTTCGAACTGCTCGTCGACACCTTCCGCCAGGCCCGCGCCGAGCTGCCGGCGGAAGAGTTCAAGCAACTGGACATCCGCATCAGCGGCCTCGGCCGGATACCGCTGCGCGCCTATTTCCAGCACATCGGCTATGCCACCCCGGGCAGCGCCGGCAAGGTATTCTACGGCGGCGCCGACCTGGTCCGGCGCTACGGTGCGCCGAGCCGGCCGCAAGGCTTCCGCTTCAAGTTCCGCGACCGCATCGACGGCAAGCCGGTATTCCTCTACGTCGCCCCGGAAACCTTGCAGGGCTATCCGCATCGGCGCTACCTCGAAGACATCCTCGGTTGCGCCGAAACGGTGCGCTACTTCACCCTCTACGCCCTCGGCCGGCTCATCGAAGCGCCGAGCGGCAAGAGCTACAGCCTGGAGCCGGATGCCCTGCGCCACCTGGCGATCATCCCCGGTCCGGCGAAGGACGACGCCCCTCAGAGCTCGTCGTAGAGTCGGTCGCTGACCAGCATGTGCCCCGGCGCGTGACTGATGTACAGCTCCGGCTGAACCTCGGCGAGCACCGCCTGGGGCGTGACCCCGCAGGCCCAGAACAGCGGGATCTCGTCCGCCGCGAGCGGCACCGGGTCGCCGTAGTCGGGCCGCGCCAGGTCGCAGATGCCGATCAGCGCCGGATCGCCCAGGTGCAGCGGTGCGCCATGGGTCATAGGGAAGCGGCTGGTGACCTGGATCGCCCGGATCGCCTCGGCGGCCTTCAACGGCCGCATCGATACCACCGTGGGCCCGGCCAGGCGACCGCTCGGCCGGGTAGCGATGGAGCTGCGGTACATCGCCACGTTGCGCCCCAGCTCGAGGTGGCGCAGGCCGATGCCGGCGTCGAGCAACGCCTGTTCGAAGGAGAACGAGCAGCCGATGGCGAAGGCGACGAAATCCGCCTCCCAGAAGGTGCCGATGTCGCTCACCTCGACGGGCTCCTGGCCGCGTCGATGCACCCTGTAGCGCGGCAGGTCGCTGCGCACGTCGATATCCGCGCCGAGCCTGGCGAAGTGCGGCGAGCCGGGTTCGCTGACGTCGAGCAGCGGGCAGGCCCGGGGGTTCAGGGCACAGAAGCGAAGGAACTCGTCGGCCCAGGATTTCTGCAGGATCACCAGGTTGGCCTGCAGGTGGCGCTGGCCGAGGCCGCTGGTATGGTCGGTGTAGTCGCCGCGGCGGATCAGTTGGCGCAGGACCGGCGGCGGCAGTTGCGCGAGTTCGTGGAAGGTCGGTTCGGGCATGGCGGCTCCGTGCGCTGGCGGACGTCGTTGTTGGCAGGTTTGTAGAAGCGGACGGCGGTCAGCGTCCAACGAGATTTTTCCGCCAGGGGCGATCGGAAAATCCGAATCAGCGCGAACGCAGCCGCCCCACTCCTTTCTTCAGCGGCGCCAGGAGCATGCACTCCGGGCCGACGTTGGCCGCGTAGTCGGCCAGCACCGCCTTGCTCAGCTCCACCACTTCGTCCACCAGTTCCAGGCCGGTGCCGCCGCGCCAGGACACCACCACCGGCAGGTTCGGCGGCGGCGGGCCGAGGCGCAGCAGGGTCAGTTCGCCGCGTTCCAGTTCCTGGCTGACCAGCGCCGGCGGCAAAGCGCCGACGCCGAAGCCGTCGCGCAGCAGGCGGGTCATCGCCGCCACCGAGTTCACGCAGTTCAGGCGCGGCGCCGCGACGCCGTTGGCGTGCAGCAGGCCGAGCACGTCCTGGTGCGGCCGCGAGTGCTTGGAGAAGGTCACCACCCGCTCCCGCGCCAGGTCCGCCAGCGAGGCGTAGTCGCGGTGGTAGATCGAGCCGGTGGAAACGATCCAGCGCAGCGGATAGCTGCCCAGTTCGAGGTTCAGCACCGACTCGTGGCGCAGCGAGTCGGTCTGGAAGATCAGGTCCAGGTAGCCCTTCTGCAACTGCTCGGAGAGGTTGCGCGCGGTGTCCGCCATCAGCTCGATCTCCACCGCCGGGAAGGTTTCCGTGACCCTGGCCACCAACGGGCTCAGCCAGGTGTGGATGACCGTGTCCATGGCGCCGATACGAATCCGTCCCTGGGTGCTGGCGCCGGTGTCGAGCGACTGCTTCAGCGCGTGCATGGTGTCCATCATCCGCTCGGCGTAGGCCAGTACCTTGTCGCCTTCCGGGGTCAGGGTCACGCCGCGCGAGTCGCGGACGAACAACTTCACGCCGAGTTCGTCCTCCAGCACGGCGATCCGGCTGGAAATGGAAGCCTGGGTGCTGAACAGCTTCTCCGCGGTGAGGCGGAAGCTCTTCAGGCGCGCGACCCAGACGAAGGTCTCGAGGAATTTCAGGTTCATATGGCGGGTACCGACGGGCAAGGGACACAAGGTGGCGGGAGCGAGCAGCTTCCATGCCAGCGCCCACCTTCCGGCGGCACATGATCGACGCATGACGGCCTGCTCCGCCATCGAAATTTCTTATCCCCGGCGGCCGCATAAATTAGTTGGACGCTCGCTGGCCAGCCTCGAAGAATGCGACCACCGGGTGCGACGGCGCCCACCGAATCTTCATAACACCAATAACGACGATCGGTGCCCCCATGGAAAAACACATGACCCTCGACGCCGGCCCGGACGCTTCCCGGGACGGTCATTTCGGCTGGTATCGCGCCCTCGACAAGCAGGAACGCCGGGCCTTCTGGAGCTGCAAGATCGGCTACGGCCTGGACGGCATGGACACCCAGATGCTCAGCTTCGTGATCCCCACCCTGATCGCCCTGTGGGGGATCAGCACCGGCGAAGCCGGCTTCATCCACACCATGACCCTGCTCGCCTCCGCCGCCGGCGGCTGGATCGCCGGGATCCTCTCCGACCGCATCGGCCGGGTGCTGACCCTGCAACTGACGGTGCTCTGGTTCGCCTTCTTCACCTTCCTCTGCGGCCTCGCGCAGAACTACGAGCAGTTGCTGGTCGCGCGGACCCTGATGGGCTTCGGCTTCGGTGGCGAATGGACCGCCGGCGCGGTACTCATCGGCGAAGTGATCAAGGCCCGCGACCGCGGCAAGGCGGTCGGCCTGGTGCAGTCCGGCTGGGCCATCGGCTGGGGCCTCACCGCCATCCTCTACTCGCTGATGTTCAGCCTGCTGCCACCGGAGCAGGCCTGGCGCGCGCTGTTCATGCTCGGCCTGTTGCCGGCGCTGTTCGTCCTGGTGGTACGCCGGCTGGTCAAGGAACCGGCGATCTACCGCGAGGCCAGGCAACGCAACCAGGGCGCCGACAAGGTCAGCTTCTACGAGATCTTCGCCCCCGGGATGCTCAGCATCACCCTGCGCGCCTCGCTGCTGACCACCGGCGCCCTCGGCGGCTACTACGCCATCACCGCCTGGCTGCCGACCTTCCTCAAGACCGAACGCGGGCTGACCGTGCTCGGCACCAGCGGCTACCTGGCGATGGTGATCCTCGGCTCCTACGTCGGCTACGTGGTCAGTGCCTTCCTCACCGACCTGATCGGGCGCAAGAAGAACTTCGTCCTGTTCGCCGTCGGCTCCTTCACCGTAGTCCTGCTCTACACCCAGTTGCCGGTGAGCAACGGCGCCATGCTCTGGCTCGGCTTCCCGCTCGGCTTCTTCGCCTCGGGCATCTTCAGCGGCATGGGCTCGTTCCTCACCGAGCTGTTCCCGACCCGCATCCGCGGCTCCGGCCAAGGCTTCTGCTACAACGCCGGGCGCGCCATCGCCGCGCTGTTCCCGATGCTGATCGGCATGCTCGGCCAGAAGCTCTCGCTGGGCCTGGGGATCGGCGCCTTCGCCGCGGTCTCCTACGGCGTGGTGATCCTCGCCGCCCTCAGCCTGCCGGAAACCCGCGGCAAACAACTGGAACTCTGAGCCGTCGACCGAGGAAACCCCAGCATGCATCCCACTCCCCGCCTGGCTGCCGCGCTGCTCGCCGGCAGCGGGCTGGGCTGGCCGCTGCTCGCCCAGGCCGACCTGGTCGAGGACAGCCACGCCAGCCTCGAACTGCGCAACTTCTACTTCAACCGCGACTTCCGCCAGAGCGGCGCGCGCGACAACGCCGACGAATGGGCGCAGGGCTTCCTCCTGCGCCTGGAGTCCGGCTTCAGCGAAGGCACCGTCGGCTTCGGCGTCGACGCCATCGGCCTGCTCGGCCTCAAGCTCGACTCCGGCGGCGGCAGCGGCGGAACCGGGCTGCTGCCGGCCGACGGCTCCGCCGGGGGTTCCCAGGACGACTACGCCAAGCTCGGCCTCACCGCCAAGGCGCGGGTCTCCAACAGCCTGCTCAAGGTCGGCGCGCTGCACTTCAAGAGCCCGCTGGTCTCGGCCAACGACACCCGCCTGCTGCCGGAACTGTTCCGCGGCGCGCTGCTCGACGTGCAGGAGATCGACGGCCTGACCCTGCGCGGCGCGCACCTGGACCGCAACAAGCTGAACAGCTCCAGCGACTACCAGGTGTTCAGCGCCAACCGCATCGGCGGGCGCAGCGATGCCTTCGACTTCGCCGGCGGCGACTATCGCCTGACCCCGGCGCTGACCGCCAGCCTGCACCAGGGTCGGCTCAAGGACATCTACCGACAGACCTTCGCCGGCCTGGTACACACCCTCGACCTCGGCGGACAGCGCTCGCTCAAGAGCGACCTGCGCTTCGCCCGGGCCAGCGAGGACGGCGGCTTCCGCGAACTGGACAACCGCGCCTTCGGCGCCCTCTTCAGCCTGCGCCTGGGCGCCCACGCGGTGGCCGCCGGCTACCAGCGGATCAGCGGCGACGATCCCTATCCCTACATCGCCGGCAGCGACCCGTACCTGGTCAACTTCATCCAGATCGGCGACTTCGGCAACGTCGACGAGCGCTCCTGGCAACTGCGCTACGACTACGATTTCGGCGCGCTCGGCCTGCCCGGCCTGAGCTTCATGAGCCGCTACGTCTCCGGCGACAACGTCGCCCGCGGCGCGGCCAACGACGGCAAGGAATGGGAACGCAACACCGACCTCGGCTACGTGGTGCAGAGCGGGCCGCTGAAGAACCTCGGAGTGAAATGGCGCAACGCCACGGTGCGTTCGAATTTCGCCAACGACCTCGACGAAAACCGCCTGATCCTCAGCTACAGCCTGGCGCTGTGGTGAGGTCCGGCGAGCAATGACCTGAAGGAACCTGCATGAACAACCTGTTGTTGAACTGCGATATCGGCGAGAGCTTCGGTGCCTGGCGCATGGGCCTGGACGCCGAGGTGATGCCGCTGATCGATTGCGCCAACATCGCCTGCGGCTTCCACGCCGGCGATCCCGGCACCATGCGCCGCACCGTAGCCCTGGCGGTGGAGCATGGCGTGCGCATCGGCGCGCACCCCGGCTACCCCGACCTGGTCGGCTTCGGCCGGCGCTCGCTGGCCTGCTCGGCGCAGGAAGTGGAAGACCTGCTGCTCTACCAGATCGGCGCCCTCGACGGACTCTGCCGCGCCCAGGGCACGCGGGTACGCTACGTCAAGCCGCATGGCGCGCTGTACCAGGACATGATGCGCGACCCGGCGATCCTCACCGCCGTGCTGCGCGCACTGGCGGCCTACGACCGCACCCTGCCGCTGATGCTGATGAGCACCCGCGACAACACCGCGGCGCGCGCGCTGGGCGAGGCCCACGGCATCGAGCTGTGGTTCGAGGCGTTCGCCGACCGCGCCTACGACGGCGCCGGCTACCTGGTCTCGCGCAGCCAGCCCGGCGCGGTACACCACGACGCCGAGACGGTGCTCGCCCAGGCCCTCCTGCTGGCCCGTGGCGGGGCGCTGCGAGCCAGCGACGGCAGCGCCCTGGCGCTGGAGGCGCAGACCCTCTGCGTACACGGCGACAATCCCGCCTCGCTGGCTGCGGTGCGGCGCATCCGCGACGCCCTGGAGGCGGCATGAGCCAACCGCAACCGCGCATCGAGGTGGCCGCCATCGACAGCTTCGTCCTGCGCCTGTTCGAGCGCATCGACGAAGCCAACATGCCCTGGCTGCTGGCGGCGGAGGAAAACCTGCGGGCGGCGTTCGGCGCCGCCCTGCTCGACCTGGTGCCGTCCTACACCACCCTGCTCCTGCAATACGACCTGCTCCAGCTCGACCCTGGCGAGGCCCGCGCGCGGATCGCCGCGGCGCTGTCCGACTTGCGCCCGAAACGCCAGGACGGCGGCCGTCTGCACATCCTGCCGACCTGGTACGACCCGCGGGTCGGCCCCGACCTGGCCCCCCTGGCGCGGCGCAAGCAGCTCGGCGTCGCCGAGCTGATCCGCCGCCACAGCCAGCGCGAGTACCGGGTCTTCGCCCTCGGTTTCAGCCCCGGCTTCGCCTTCATGGGGCTGGTCGAGGAAGCCCTGGCGGCACCCCGTCTGGCGACTCCCCGGCAACGCATCGCCGCCGGCAGCGTCGGCATCGCCGAGCGCCAGACGGCGGTCTATCCGCAGGCCTCGCCAGGCGGCTGGAACCTGCTCGGGCGCTGCCCGGTGCGCCTGTTCGACCTCACCCTGGACGGCTACAGCCTGCTGCGCGCCGGCGACCGGGTGCGTTTCGAACCCATCGGACACGCCGAATTCGTCCGTCTCGGCGGCGACGACACGCCCCTGGAGGTCCAGGCATGAACGACTCCATCCACGGCGGCCTGCGGGTGTGCCAGAGCACCCCGCTGGTCCAGTTGCAGGATCGCGGCCGCTTCGGCTGCCGCCATCTCGGCGTGACCCAGGGCGGCGCCCTCGACTGGCTGTCCATGGGCTGGGCCAACTGGCTGCTGGGCAATCCCCTGGACGCCGCGGTGATCGAGATCGCCCTCGGCGGTTTCGTCGCCGAATGCCGTGCCGACGGCTGGTTGGCCCTGGCCGGCGGCGATCTCGGCGCGACCCTCGATGGCCAGCCGCTACCGGCCTGGGGCGCGTTCGCCGTGCGCGGCGGCCAGCGCCTGGCCTTCGCCCACCCGCGCCAGGGCGCCCGCGCCTACCTGGCGGCGCCCGGCGGCTTCGCCGGCGAGCGCCAGTTGGGCAGCCTGGCCACGGTGGCCCGCGAAGGCCTGGGCGGCCCCCGCGCCGACGGCAAGGCCCTGGCCGCAGGCGACAGCCTCGGCTGGCTGGCCGATGGCGCGCGACCGCGCGCGCTGCCCCTGCCCAGCGAACGGATCATGGACTGCACCGGCGAAGCGCGCCTGGAGCTGATCCTCGGCGCGCAGATCGGCGACTTCCCGGCCATGAGCCTGTTCGATGCGTTCAACGGCGACTGGCAGGTGGATACACGCGCCGACCGCATGGGCGTACGTCTGCTCGGCCCGCGCCTGGAATGCCGGCAGCAGTCGATGATTTCCGAAGGCATCGCCCTCGGCGCGGTGCAGGTGCCGCCGGACGGTCAGCCGATCGTCCTGCTCAACGACCGCCAGACCATCGGCGGCTACCCCCGTCTCGGCGCCCTCGCCCCGCTGGCGCTGGCGCGCCTGGCGCAATGCCTGCCAGGCCAGCGGGTGCGGCTGCTGCCGACGGTGCAGGAGGCGGCGCACCGCGAGCATCGACGCCTGCTGGCGGCCTGGGACGCATAGGCGGTTTTTTTGAACGGCGCCGTATGGCGAGCGTCCACCGCACACTCGTCCCGTCCGGAGGTTCGCCATGCCCAGTCGCCTGTCACTGATCGCCGCCCTGCTGTTGCCCCTGGCCGTCCAGGCCGAACCCGCTGATACCCGCGCCCTGCTCGCCGACAGCCTGGCCGACAGCCAGGCCCAGGTGGAGGCAGCCGAGCAAGCCATGCGCCGATCCGAAAACAAGGCGGTGCAGCTCTATGCCAAGCGCGTACTCACCGAACAGCAGGAGTTCGACCACCAGTTACGCGCCCTGGCCGGGGAAAAGGCCTTGGCGCTGCCCTCGCCGCGCCAGACCGAACGGCAGGCCGCCGCTCCCGGCGGCTTCGACGAGCGCGGTTTCCTCGACGCGCAGATTCGCCAGCAGGACCGTCTGGTTGCACGCTTCGAGGGAATCGCCCGGGACTCCGCCGATCCTGACCTGCGCCGCTTCGCCGACGAATGGCTGGCGCGCTTCTACCACCACCGCGAACTGGCCGACCAGTTGCGTAGCGGCCGCGCCGACTGAGCGCCGCGACCGCCTTGCTCAGTGCCGCGCGAGGACCTGCCGGGCGCTCTGGCGAATCACCCCCCAGCGCTTGGGATCGTCCTGCAGCATGGCGCCAAGCAGGTGCTTGGCCTGCTCGAAACTGATGTGCGGCGGCAGCGGCGGCACGTTCGGGTCGGTGACCACCTCCAGCAGCACCGGGCGGTCGGCGGCGAAGGCCTCGGCCCAGGCGGCGTCGATGTCCTCCGGGCGATCCACGCGGATGCCCTTGAAGCCGAGCATGTCCGCATAACGCGCGTAGGGGAAATCGATCACTTCCTGCGCCGGGCTGAACTCCGGGTCGCCGGCCAGGGCACGCTGCTCCCAGGTCACCTGGTTGAGATCGCCGTTGTTCAGCACCAGCACGATGAAGGTCGGCGAGTCCCAGCGCTGCCAGTACTGCTGCACGGTGACCAGTTCGGCGTTGCCGTTCATCTGCATGGCGCCGTCGCCGACCATCGCCACCACCGGCCGCTGCGGATAGGCGAGCTTGGCGGCGATGGCGTAGGGCACGCCGCTGCCCATGGTCGCCAGCTTGCCCGACAGCGAGCCGAGCATGCCCGGGCGCATGCGGATGTCGCGGGCGTACCAGTTGGTATGCGAGCCGCTGTCGCCGCAGAGAATCGCATCGTCCGGCAGTTGCTCCGACAAGGAACGGAATACCCGCTGCGGGTTGATCGGGTCGGCGGGCTCTTCGGCCTGGCGCCGGGCTTCCTCGCGACTGGCCGTCACCGCCCGCTCGACCCGGCGGCGCCAGGCACCGTGCTTTTTCTGCTCGAGCAGCGGCAGCAGGCGCTCCAGGGTTTCCCCTGCATCGCCGAGCAAGGCCTGGTCGATCGGATAGCGGATACCGATGTTGCGCGGATACAGGTCGATCTGCACCGCCCGCGCCTGGCCGGCCTTGGGTAGGAACTCGCTGTAGGGGAAAGTGCTGCCGACGATCAGCAGGGTGTCGCAATGCTCCATCAGCATGCTGCTGGCGCGGGTGCCGAGCAGGCCGATGGAGCCGGTCACGTACGGCAGGTCGTCGGAAACCGCCGCCTTGCCCAGGAGCGCCTTGGCCACTCCGGCGGCCAGGCGCTCGGCGACCGCTTCCAGTTGCCGGTGCGCGCCCAGGGCCCCGGCACCGGCGAGGATCGCCACGCGCCGGCCGCGATTGAGGATCGCCGCGGCGGCCTCCAGGTCGGCGTCGCGCGCGTAGGGTCGCGGCTGGACGAAGCCCACCGCCGACATCACGTGGCCGTGCTCGTGGGGCTGGCGCTTCGGGGCCGCCATCTGTTGCACGTCGTTGGGCACGATCACCGTCGCCACCTGCCGCTCGCCGACCGCCACGCGCAGGGCTCGGTCCAGCACATGGAGCAGTTGTGCCGGGCTGACCACGGTCTCGACATAGGCGGAAACGTCCTTGAACAAGCTCTGCAGATCGACTTCCTGCTGGTAGTCGCTGCCCAACGCGGTAGCCGCCTGCTGGCCGACGATGGCCAGCACCGGCTGATGATCCATGCGCGCGTCGTAGAGCCCGTTCAGCAGGTGGATCGCGCCCGGCCCCGAGGTGGCCAGGCACACCCCGACCTCTCCGGTGAACTTGGCGTGGGCGCCGGCCATGAAGGCCGCCATCTCCTCGTGGCGCACGCGGATATAGTCGAATGCCTCGGCGCGCCGGCCCATGGCGCCCATGATCCCGTTGATGCCATCGCCGGGGTAGCCGAAGACGCGCTTCACCCCCCACTGGCTCAAGCGTTCGAGCAATTGATCGGCAACCGTGCTGGACATTCTCGCCTCCTGGTCGTGTCTGGGGTCGTACCAGTGAGGACTGGCGCCGCGGGCGAGGGTTCAAGGCAATCGAGCGGCGGTGCCGACGGCGAAATCGACTGAACTGTCGGCATCGTCGACCGGCCCAAGGAACAGGGCCCGCATGGGCGCAATCGCCAGGAGGTGCCGCCATGACCCGCGCCATCAACGATCCCGGAAACGAAGACCCCGGCTCCCTGCTGGAAACCGATGCCGACGCCCTGCTCGGCGGTGCCGCCGTCCAGGCGCCGGAAGAGCGCTGCCGGCTCGCGTCCCAGGACTGCATCCGCGCGTGCGAGCGCTACCTGGCGCTCTGCACCGAGTCCAGCAGGGAACAACGCCAGCACGCCGGCGACTGCGCCGACCTCTGCCGCCTCGCCGCCCTGCTGCTGGAGCGCCGCAGCCCATGGGCGCCGGCCGCCTGCGAGCTGGCGGCGCGCTATGCCCTGGCATGCGCGGAGCGTTGCGATGGCGACGAGCCGCTGGAGCGCGAATGTGCGGGTGCCTGCCGGCGCTTCGTCGAAGCCTGTCGGCCGTTGTTGCCGGCCTGAGGCCCTCTGGCATTGCATGGAGCTGCCGGGCGTGGCGAGGGTGACCTGTGGCGTAGAATGGGAAACCGACGGCCATGTCGACGGTAGTCGCTCAACCCAGTACCAGTACCACCCTACGGGTGCGCGCTGATTTCTTCTCCATCTTGGAAACGCGCACCACCCCAACTTCTTCGGTATTCGCCACATGGGTTCCACCGCAAGGCTGCAGGTCGGTGTCTTTAATACTCACCAACCGAACCTGCCCGGCGCCCATCGGAGGTTGGACACTCATGGTGCGCACCAGATCTGGCCTAGCCCGCAGTGCATCGTCGCTCATGGTGTCGATCGAAACCGGATGTGCTGCCTCGACCATTGCCGCCAAGGCGCTATCAATGGCCTCGCGGGACAGCGGTTCACTCGTCACGAAGTCCAGGCGCGCATGCTCATCAGTGATGCTGCACCCATTGACCGGATAGGGCAGGACAGCACAGAGCATGTGCGCTGCGGTATGCAGTCGCATGTGCCGGTAACGACGCACCCAATCGATCTGCGCAAGAACCACCTCGCCAGGCTTCATTGCTCGGAGAACGGTTGCCTGGCCTTCAGCTGGGATATGCAGGATGGCATCCCTGCCAGCACCTGCTTCTGTCCCCTTGCGTGTATCGGCGATCCGGAGCCGCGTGCCATCAGCCAGCGTCAGCCAACCACTGTCTCCAGCCTGGCCACCCCCCTGGGGATAGAAAACGGTCTGGTCGAGCAGCAGGCCATCTTCAACGAGATCGGTGATTCTCGCCAAACACTCTTCCCGGTAGGAGTCCTGGAGAAAAAGGGAGGCGGTCTGCGTCATGATGCCTCCATTGGTTGAATTTGGGTCTGCGTGGCTGCCGGCTGTAGTTGCTGAACAATGTGGGGGCCTCGGATGACCTGTAGTTCAGAACGCAGGGTTACGACTGAACCGACAGGGATGTCGTCCTTGATGACACAATGCGGACCGACAAACACATCGTCGCCGATAGCGATGTCACCCAGTACACGCGTGAAGGCCCCGATTTGGACGCGGCTCCCTATGGTGGGGTGACGCTTACCGGCGGGATTAGCCGATATGCCAGTTGCCCCCAATACCACACCTCCGAGGATGTAACAGTCATCACCGATTACCGCTGTCTCGCCAATGACCGTGCCATGCCCATGGTCCAGGATGAATCGACTGCCAATCTTGCATCTTGGGTGGATTTCCGCGCCCGACAGGAGCTTTCCACGAGAGGAGACCAGGAGCGCGGTAGCCTCCAACGCTCTCTCAGGATCGCCTTCAGATGTGCTTCGCAGACACAGCATGTGGGAAAGCCGGTAGTGCAGCACTGCCTTGAACGAGCTGTATCCAAACGCAATGTCGGATGTCCGTCCCTGTGCGGCTGGATCCTTGCTGGCGAATGCCTGCAGGTCTTCCTCGCACCAACGTCTGGCTTCTTCGAACATCGAATGAGCGACTATCCGCTCCACCAGTTGGGGTGAGCAGCACTCCATCAATGCCGCGCGCATCAGATTACCTACCAGTTTGTCCATCGCATGCGACCTCATTTCGACCATGCAAGCGTTATCGCCGTGCTCTGCTCTACAACTTCATCGAAAAGCGTCCATGTATGACTCGACGCCATCGTAGATCATCGTCAGTACACGAGCGCCTGACGGCATGGCAGATGCCATGTTCAGCACCGCGACCAGGTTGGCTGCGGAGGACAACCCCATGCTCACAGAGTCGTTTTGCAGGACTTCCCGGATCATCGACAAGCAGGCAGATTTCGACACCCCGACCATGCCAGTAACAATGCCGAGGTTGCAGACTTCCGGCACGATACCAATGGAAAGTCCCTGAATCTCATGCGATGCGTGCCTATCGTCGAGCAAGTCGCACTGCTCTGGCTGCACGCCATAGATGGCCATATCCGGCCAGTGGTTCCTCAGCACCTCTCCAACACCCGTGATATGTCCACCAGTTCCAATGCCAGCGAAGAAGAAGTCCGGGGGTGGCTGGCCTGCAAAGTCCCTCAGGATTTCCAGGGCTGTAGCTTCGCGATGGGCTTGCGGGTTGGCTGGATTGCGCTGCTGATTGAGCATGACGAACTCCGGATGTTCCAGCAGTATCTGGATTGCCAGCTCGCCATGCGAGTTGTTCCCTTTTCTGCTATCCGACAGCACGACGTGAGCGCCATACAGCTCGAGCAATTGTCTCTTGTCAGGGCTGTAGTTGTCGGGAACCACCAGGGTCACGCGGTACCCCAGGATGTTCCCCGCCATTGCCAGTCCAATCCCCGTATTTCCCCCGCTCGGCTCGAGAATGGTCTGCCCTTTCCCGCGCACCAGGATTCCTTTGCGTTCGGCATCCAGAATCATCCAGAGCGCGATACGCGCCTTATGACTTCCTCCTGGATTGAAGGATTCCAGCTTGGTGAATACGCTCACCCCCAGGCGAGCAGACAATTTGCTCAGCCGTATCACCGGCGTCCCGCCAATTAAATCGAGTAGCGAATCGTAGATCATGCTTTCCCTGCCTATGGTTCAGTACATCGGCATGTGCTGCTCTATCTCTTTCGCCCATCGCTTCATGCCGCCATCGAGCACTTGGACGTTGGAGAACCCTGCCCCCATGAGCTGTATGGCCGCGCGTTCGGCACGAGTGCCGGCGTAGCACACGAGGATGTAGCGCTTACTGAAGTCGAGATTGGCGAAATGGCTGGCGAGTTCGTTCAAGGGAACGTGGACGATCCCCGGCAACTGGCACACTTCGAGCTCGCCCGCGTCGCGTACATCCAGAAGGGCATAGTTTTCGCTGTTGGATTTCATCAACTGCAACAGGCAGCCGGGATCGATATAGCGATCGTCGTCGAGTCGTTGCGACGGTGCCGCGCTTGCCTGGCAGAGCAATCCCTCCCTCCAGTGGCGGGGATTCTCTGCAGCGGTTTTGCCGCAGGCCGGACAATCGTCGCGCCGATTGAACTTCACTTCATTGAAGTGCATGAGCAGCGCGTCGAATCGAAGAAGTCTGCCTGATAGGGACTTGCCCAGGCCGACGAGGGCCTTCACCGCCTCGGTTGCCTGCAGCAGGCCAATCACTCCAGGCAGCACACCAATAACTCCCCCTGCGTTACAGCTTGGAGCCATCTCAGGCGGGGGATTGTTCGGGAAGAGACATTGGTAGCAGGGGCCTCCCTCCAGATTGAAGACGCTGACCTGACCTTCGAACCGATAGATCGCGCCAAAGACGAGTGGTTTTCCGAGCTTGGCGCAAACCGCGTTGACCAAGTAACGTGTGGCGAAGTTGTCGGTGCCATCCAATACCAGGTCATAGCTCTGAATCAGTGACTGCGCATTGTCCGCGTCGATGGCGTAACGGTGGGTTACGACTTCAATGTAGGGGTTCAGGTCCTGCATCCGGCGCTGGGCGGACTCAACCTTCGGCATACCGAGCGTGCTATAGCCATGGACGACCTGGCGCTGGAGATTGCTCGACTCCACCACGTCAAAGTCAACCAGCCCGATGGTGCCCACTCCTGCTGCGGCCAGATAAAGGCAAGCGGGCGAACCCAGGCCGCCCGTTCCGATTATCAGCACCCTGGCCTGCTTCAGGCGCTGCTGGCCTTCCCTGCCAACGCCTGGCAACGTGATGTGGCGAACGTAGCGTTGAACTTCTTCGTCGCTCAACGCTTCAACGCCAGAACCGCCAGATGTCGCGAGCATGACTTCGACTTCATCTCCATCGGAAAGCTCGCCATCCAGATTGACTAGCGAACCTTTGTGGGTCAGCAGGAAGTGTTCTTTCAATTGACCGTTTTCGTAATACAGGTGCCCGAGTAATGAAGGATGTTTCCTGGCAAGGCCTGCCAGCAGCTCGCCAACCGTCAAGCCCGCTCCCTCCAGGCGCCCGCCTTCCAGTTGGGCGGCCCGTACCAGTACTTCCGGAAAAATTACCGTCTTCACTTTTCAGCTCCTTGCCAGATGTCTACTCGTCCTGGCTCGATGGCCCGAACTCTCGTGTGCATTCAAAGCGTCCGTTGCGCCAGGCAAACAGTTTTGCGCCGCGAACGTTGCCGGCGGCCACATCAACAACCAGGTAGTCGACCGGCAGCATTGGCTCCCCGGCATACAATGCCTTGTCGATATCCTCCCGGCTGAAGTAGGCACCGACGTCCGGGTGGGAGTGGTAGATGACGGATACCGGGCTGCACGTCTTGAAGCTGCTGTTGAGGAATACGGTATCCGTCACGGAAAACGTGTACCCGTTGGCGGCCGTGCGTGGGTACCTCCGGGGGTCAGCCATGTGCAGTTCATCCTGGATGTTCGTACCCTCTTTCACTTTTGCATCGGCGAGAACGAATCCGCAGCATTC
Source organism: Pseudomonas sp. 20-5 (assembly GCF_056782835.1). Taxonomy (NCBI): domain Bacteria; kingdom Pseudomonadati; phylum Pseudomonadota; class Gammaproteobacteria; order Pseudomonadales; family Pseudomonadaceae; genus Pseudomonas; species Pseudomonas sp. 20-5. Next base: position 3,261,802 of record NZ_CM165584.1, read on the forward strand.
CCTTGGATAGGTCCTGCAGGCGTGTCTGTAGATCACGCTCAATGCATGCTCGGTCAACACGTTCGTATTCATGTCACCTCCTGCCGAGCAGCTTCTCGATGGGAAGCTTGGTGATGGCAAATCCAGCCAATAGGAGCACGGTGAAGCCAATCAACTCGCGAGAGATGGCAACCCCTTCGTACCAGGCGCCGATGATCACGGCGAACACCGGGAAAATGATGAAGACGAACGACAGCACAACGGGACTCAAACGCTTGAGCAGGAAGAAGTACACGATGAATCCCCCGACTGATGCCACCAGACCGAGATAGATCAGGGCAGCCCAAGAACGGCTTGTGACGGCAGACAGGTTCGGGTGTTCCATCACGAGTCCGGCCATGAACAGCCCCAAGCCGGCGATGCCAATGGGCAGCGTATTGAAGGTGATCACGCCGATGTCAGCACCTTGCCTTTTGGTGATGACGTAGCTGAGTGCGTGCATGATCGCCGCGAGCAGGATGGCAAGTACGCCTAACAACTCCGTGTAGTCCAGATGCAGCCCTTGAGACCTGATGATCATGAACAGGCTGCCGAAGCCAATCGCAATACCAAGGATCTGCGACAGGTAGATGCGCTCGCGCAGGAAGATCGCGGAGAAGATCAGGATGAACACGGGCATGCTGCTGAACAGCAGCGCGGTAAGACCTGAAGCGACGTATTGCTCGCCATAGTTCAGCAGGTAGTAGGGCACGCTGAAGTAGCCGAGCGTCACGAAGACGAAGAAGGCCAGGAGTCGCCGCGGGAAAAAGATCGTCTCGTGGCGCAGCCGCGCAAAGAGCAGGAAAAGCGGAAATGCGATCAGAAAGCGCAATCCGGCGGCAGTTAGCGGCGGCACGCTCTCCACGGCGATCTTGATGCCGAGCCAGGTAGTCCCCCAGCTGATACACACCACTAGAAATAGAACAGCGGTCACCAGGCTGGCCACACGTACCTGCCGCCTGTTGATAGTCAGAGCTTGAATTGACATAAGTTGCACGTCTTTCCCCCATGTTATTCTTTGATTGACGCCCTTTATTGCTTATCAAACCTCTTTATTTGAGGTTAATTCGGAGAAAATATGCCGGTCAAAGCAAATATTGACACCGATTCAATTTTCAGATCCTTCCTACCAGAAGGGCCCGGCCTGAAGTACAAACGGCTGGCCCAGGGCATCGAAGAATCTATTCGCAATGGGGTTCTCCGGCAGGGAGTCAAGCTGCCGCCACATCGCATCCTCGCGGACAAGCTCGGTGTGACCGCGGGCACGGTGAGCCGGGCCTATGGTGAGCTGGAGCGCATGGGGCTGGTTGAGGCTCGGGTCGGCGACGGTACGTTCGTCCGCAACCGCGGTCGAGAACGTGCTCGGGAGGCGGGCTTTCGCAATTTCGTAGACAGCACCGAGATGTGCAACGACATGAGCCGGAATATGCATATTCCGGGCAATGAGACCGAACTGCTTTCCCGCAGCCTTCAGCAATTGAGTGCGGCCCCTGAGCTCCTGCAGGAGTTAATGCTCTACACACCCGACACAGGACTGCTCCGACACCGGCAAGCGGGAGCAACATGGCTGTCTCACGGTGAGTTTCAAGCGGAGCACCAGCAGATTCTGTGCGTCAATGGCAGCCAACACGGTCTGCTCGTCGTGCTTATGGCCATGCTGCGCGCCGGCGACATCCTGGTAACGGAGCAGCTCTCCTATCCTGGGCTGATCAGTGCCGCGCAACTGTTGGGCATCAAGGTGCTCGGCTTGGAAATGGATGAAGAGGGGCTACTGCCCGACGCCCTCGAAGAGGCCTGCCGCACGAACAGGATCACCGCCCTGTACTGCACACCCACCATCCAGAACCCGACCACTGCAGTGATGTCAGGCGCCAGGCGGAAGGAAATCGCGAAGATCTGCCGCGAGCACGGCTTGATCGTCATCGAGGACGAAACCCATGCTGTATTGATGGCCGAACGCCCCACCCCTCTCTGCCATCTGCTGCCTGAGCGGGGCATCCTCATCGGTGGCATGAGCAAGGCGGTCGCTGCAGGATTGCGGGTTGGATACGTTCATGCTCCTGCATCCATGGTAAGTCGCATGGCAGCAGCGCTTCGCAATTCGTGCTGGATGGCGACACCACTGGTTCTCGAGATTGCGAGCCGATGGGTCGAGGACGGTACTGCAAGCGCACTGCTCGAATACCAGAGAGGGGAAATCGCGCGTCGCCAAGCGCTGGTTGTGGACCTGCTGCAGGGCCTGACCTATCGCAGCCATCTATGCTGTCCGCATTTCTGGGTAGAAGTGCCAGCCCCCTGGCGCGCCATCGAAATAGAGCAAGGCATGCGCGGACAGCAGCATCTTGTCACCACCGCAGAGGCCTTTAGTACGGGCCGCGGTACGCTTCCCCAGGCCATTCGAATCAGCGTCAGCAATTCCCCAGGAGGGGGGAATACGTTATCTGACGGCTTCGCAGTCCTGGCAGCGCTCCTACGCGAAGGCCCCCAAGAGATGCTGACGATGCGTGCTTGATACGGGAGGCAACGGTCCCACCCGAGGAGGACTCTTGGGCTCAACGGTAGCGATAAGCACCGGCGCCTGACTAAGGCATACCTATGGTCCGAGATCTACCATGGATTTCACTCGCCTGGGACGGCGAAACAAGAAGTCGAGGCAGCCACGAAAAGCAGCTAGACCATCCAGCGTGAAACCCACCCAAGCTTTAATCCGTTCTATCCATCCTGCGCAGAGCCTAACCCCGCGACAACCACGCCATCACCGCTCGGTTCACCCACGGCGGAGACAACTGCCCAGCCCAGTACAGCGCCGTGAACAACCCGCCCACCGGCCGGTGTACCCGCCGGCTGTGCGCGTGCCGCCAGGCCGCCTCGGCGATATCCTCGGCGTCCAGTCTCAGCCCCAGGCGACGCAACACCGGCGGCTGGTAGGCCTGCCCGGCGACCATCGGCGTGCGAACGAACGGCGGCATCAGGTCGGCCACACGAATACCGTGGCGGCGCCATTCCAGCTCCAGCGCCTCGGTAAGCCCGCGCACGGCGAACTTCGAGGCCGAGTAGACGGCCATCTCCGGTACGCCATACAGCCCCGATGCCGAGCCCATGTTGAGCACCTGCGCCTGCGGCGTCGCGCGCAGGAACGGAAAGGCCGCGTGACAGCAGTTGAGGACGCCATGCAGGTTGATCGCCAGCAACCGCGCGTGGTCCTCCAGGGCGACCTCTTCGAAGCGGCCGAAACGCAGGACGCCGGCGCAGTTGAATAGCAGGCGCAGGCGGCCATCGGCACAGAACTGCGCAAGCGCCTCGCCGACCGCGTCGGGCTCGCTGACGTCCACGGCGCGGTGCCAGGCGCCCGGCAGTTGCACGGCCAAGCCGCGCAACGCCTCGGCATCGATGTCCAGCAAACCGACCCGCCAGCCCCGGCGGTGGAACAGACGCGCGCTGGCGGCGCCGATTCCGGAAGCGGCACCAGTGATCAGGATGTTCTGCACCTGTCGCCCTCCGCGCTGCATTCGACGACGAACGCGGCCGCCTCGTCCAACGCCCGGTCGGCGCTGGCCAACACGCCGGCATGAGCCTGGAACACGTGCCAGCAACCGGCGTAGCGCTGCAATCGCACCGCGACGCCCTGCTCACCGGCCCGTTGCGCCAGGCGCAGGCTGTCGTCGCGCAGCAGTTCGTCCTCGCCGACCTGTACCAGCAGCGGCGGCAGCCCCGCCAGGTCGGCATGCAGCGGCGACAGGGCGGCCGAGCCTGGCTCCGCGTCGGCCGGCAGCAGCAGGCGCACCGCGCTTTCCAGCCAGGCCCGCGACAGCAGCGGGTCGCCGGCCGCCGGCGTGTGCAGGCGCTGGCAGCCGAGGTCGGTCCAGGGCGAGAACAGCAGCAACCCGGCCGGCAACGGCAAGCCGCGCGCCTTCAGCTCCAGGGCCAGGGACAGCGCCAGGTGGCCGCCCGCGGAGTCGCCGGCGAGCAGCAGCCGGCGCGGCGAATGGCCGGCCTCCAGCAATGCCAGGTAGACCGCCAGGGCGTCGTCGCGGGCGGCGGGGAACGGATGTTCCGGGGCGCGCCGGTAGTCCACCGCGCAGACCTCGGCGGCGCAACGCCGGGCCAGGTGCGTGGTGATCGCCCGGTGGGTCGCCGGCGAGCCGATCAGGTAGGCGCCGCCGTGCAGGTAGAGCACCCGGCGCCGCGCCTCCACCCCGCGCGGCCGCAACCACTCGCAGGGCACGCCGGCGAGGCTGCGGCGCTCGCGGACGACGCCGCCGGCGCCCAGCGTCGCCAGGCTCAGCCCGCGCAACACGCCGCGTTGCAGCGCCACTGGCATGGGCGGACGGACCAGCCCGCGGAACAACAGGCGCAGGCAGCCGCGCAGGAGACCGGCGCGCAGGCGTTGCGGCGGCGACATCAGGGGCGCTTCAGCGGGCCAGGTCATAGTCGGCAAGCTCCGGCCGGCGCGTACGCCAGCGATAGACGAAGGTGTAGCCCGGCCAGTTGTTGGTGTTCTTGCCGGCGGCAGTCTTGTACCAGCTGTCGCAGCCACGCTCCCAGACGGTATGGCGCAACCCCTGTTGCACCTCCAGGTTGAAGCGCCGCTGGACCTCGGGCTTCACGTCGAGGTAGCGCAAGCCCTGCGCCTGGAGCTGGCGCAGGCAGCCGAGCACGTAGGGGAACTGGCTTTCCAGCATGTAGACGATGGAGTTGTGGCCGAGGTTGGTGTTCGGCCCGTAAAGGATGAACAGGTTGGGGAAGCCGCTGACGCTGATGCCCTTGTAGGCTTCCGCGCCATCCGCCCAGGCCTGCCGCAGGTCGCGTCCGTCGAGGCCGAGGATGCGCATCGGGGCGAGGAACTCGGTGGCGGCGAAGCCGGTACCGAAGATGATCGCGTCGACCTCGTGCCGGCGGCCGTCACGGCCGACCACGGCGTCTTCGGTGACTTCGCGAATGCCCGTGTCGACCAGTTCGACATTGCTCCTGGCCAGCGCCGGGTAATAGTCGTTGCTGATCAGGATGCGCTTGCAACCCAGCGGGTAGTCGGGAACCAGCCGCGCGCGCAGTTGCGGATCGGCGATCTGCCGGTGCAGGTGACGATGGAAGCTCAGCCGCATCACCTTCATCAGCGCCGGGAAGGTCGCGAAGGCGAGCATCCGCGATTCGTGGTGCAGGTACTTGAGCCCCCGATCCAGGCGTTGCAGCCACGGCCAGCGCGCCTTCAGGCGGCGTTCCCAGTCGGCGTAGGTGCGGTCCGGCTTGGCGATCACGTAAGGCGCGCTGCGCTGGAACAGCGACAGGCGTTGCACCTGCGGGGCGATCCGCGGGACGAACTGGATGGCGCTGGCTCCGGTGCCGATCACCGCGACCCGCTTGCCGGCCAGCTCGACCTCGGCGTCCCAGTTCGCCGAGTGGAACGCCGGACCCTGGAAGCGCTCCAGGCCGGGCAGGCGCGGCAGCAGCGGCCGGCTCAACTGGCCGGTGGCGCAGACCAGGGCCCGTGCGCGCAGCGTCTGGCCATCGGCGCAGCGCACCTGCCATTCGCCGCTGCCGGCGTCGAAACGGGCCTCCTCCACCTCGCAGTGGAAACGGATCTTCTCGCGCAGACGGTACTTGTCCGCGCAATGCCGCAGGTAGTCGAGGATTTCCGCCTGCGGGGCGAACTTGCGCGACCAGTCGGCCTTCGGCTCGAAGGAAAACGAATAGAGATGCGAGGGGACGTCGCAGGCGGCGCCCGGGTAGCGGTTTTCCCGCCAGCAACCGCCGACATCGGCGGCCTTTTCCAGGACCAGATAATCGTCGATGCCTGCCTGTCGCAGGCGGATCGCCAAGCCGAGACCGGCGAAGCCGGCGCCGACCACCAGCACCCGCAAGGGGGCTTCAGGGCGGGACTCGTTGTGCATTGTTGTGCTCCCGTTTGTTGCTTGCCACGCCGTCCGGCGCGATTCCGCCCAGCGGCGGATGGCAGCATCCTAGTTCGCCGGGGCGACTGGCGTTATGGCCGGGCCGGACATAAAGTTGTGATTTTCGGTCAACCTCGGACGCCACCATGCCCACTCCGCCCTGGTCTCCCCGCCGCAGCGCCATCAGCGCGCACCTGCTGATCCAGTTCGGCATCGACCGCGGCCTCGGCCTGGAGCAGTGCCTGGCAGGTAGCGGCCTGGATATCCGCCTGCTCGGCGATCCCTCCGGGGAAATCGACGCGGCCCAGGAACTGAGCGTAGTGCGCAACCTGGTCCGGCACCTGGGCGACGCCTGCGCGCCGGGCCTGGCGGCAGGCCTGCGCTATCACCTCAACGCCTACGGCATCTGGGGCTTCGCCCTGCTCAGCAGCCCGACCTTCCTCAGCGCCGCGCAACTGGGCCTGCGCTACCTCGACCTGACCTTCGCCTTCCATGGCATCCGCCTGGAGGTACACGACGATGAAGCGCACCTGGTGCTCGACGACGCCGGCATTCCCGAGGACCTGCGGATTTTCCTCCTCGAACGCGACGCCGGTGGCGTGCTGCGCATCCAGCGCGACCTCACCGGGCAGCGCCTGCCGATCCTCCGCGCCGGCTTCCGCCGCCCACCGCCCGCCGATCCCGCGCCCTACGTGCGCGAGCTGGGCCTGTGCCCGGCGTTCGGCCAGGCGGACAACCGGGTGGTCTTCGAACGGCGCTTCCTCGACCTCCCGCTGCCCGGCGCCAATCCAGAGGTGGCGCGCGCCTGCGAGGAGCAGTGCCGCGCCCTGCTCGCCCGCCGCCAGGTGCGCGGCGGTCTGGCCGGACGCATCCGCGACCGCTTGCTGAGGACGCCCGGCCACTTGCCGGACATGCAGACCCTGGCCATGGAACTGCACCTCACCGTGCGTACCCTGCGTCGCCGCCTGGACGACGAGGGCAGCAGCTACCGCCTGTTGCTCGACGAGGTGCGCCAGGCCCTCGCCGAAGAGCTGCTGGCCACCGGCGCGATTCGCCTGGAGGAGATCGCCGAGCGCCTCGGCTACGGCGAGGTGTCCAACTTCATCCATGCCTTCAGGCGCTGGAAAGGCATGACGCCGCGCCAGTATCGCCAGCGGCGACGACTCGACGCGATGTCCTGAGCCGCTCCGGGCTTATTCCTCGAAGGCAAGACACCAGCGCTCGATGTTCGTTTCGCCGCCGCCTGCCAGCGGCTAGATTGGCCGTTCACGCGCGGCATCCGGCGGCGCGGCAGCGGAGGCATCTCCGCTGGCAACGGGAGAACGACACATGGGTTGCCAGCAACACGCATGGCCGGCGCACGCGCCGGAGCAGGTCGAGGCCGAGGTCAACTATATCCGCGACAACGGCCAACGGCCGGTCGCCTACACCTATCCGGCCCCCGCCGGGACGCCGCAGCGCAGCGCGCTGTTGCAGCCGACCCGGGTGGCGATCCGCAATGCGCGTCTGCTGGCGCAACCGGCCAGCCTGGAGCGCGAGGGTTTCCAACTGGTGCGCGAGGCGAGCGCGGTGGGCGATTTCGAGGATGAAGCCCAGGTTCGTGAACGCTACTACCCGGAAAGCATCGCCCTGCTCCGCCGCCTGACCGGCGCCGCCGAGGCGGTGATCTTCGACCACACGCTGCGCGTCGACCAGGCCGGGCGCGAAGAACGCGGCCTGCGCGAACCGGTGCGCTACGTGCACAACGACCAGACCCTGCGCTCGGCGCCGCGCCGGGTCCGCGACCACCTGCCGGCGGAACGCGCCGAACGGCGCCTGGCCGGACGCCTCCAGATCGTCAACCTGTGGCGTCCGTTCGGCCACCCGGCGCAGCGCGCGCCGCTGGCATTGCTGGACGCCCGCAGCCTGGCGTTCGACGACCTGGTGGCCAGTGACCTGGTGTACCGCGACAAGGTGGGCGAAACCTACTCGGTCAAGCCCAACCCGGAGCACCGCTGGTACTACTACCCGCACCTGCTGCCGGAGGAAGCGCTGCTGCTGAAGATCTACGATTCGCGGGAGGACGCGCAGGCCCGCCTCGGCGCGCACACCGCCTTCGACGATCCCTGCACCCCGGCCGATGCGCCGCCGCGGCAGAGTATCGAACTGCGTTGCCTGCTGTTCTTCGACGAATGAGTCAGGCGGGGCGCAGGCTGATCCAGTAGTCGCTGTAGCGCAGCACGCGGATCGGCAGGCTGCGTCCGAGCATGTCCAGGGACGTGTGCATGTCGTCCAGCGGGAACAGACCGCTGACGCGGTTGCCGGCGATCTCCGCGTCGAGCTGGAGGATGCCTGGCAGATAGGGCCGGAAGGCCTCCGCGACCCAGGCCAGGGAGCGGTCGTGGACCTCCAGCCAGCCGCTGGCCCAGGCATCCTCTCCGGCCTGCATCGGGCCCTGTTCGAGCAGGCCGCCGGCATCGAACAGCAGGCTACGTCGTGCCGCCACCGCCAGCTGGCGTCCCTCACCGGTGGTCAGCCGCGCGCTGCCGCGCAGGGTCACCAGGCGGATCGCCCCGCGCTCCTCGGCCAGCAGCAGGCTGCCGCTGGCGCAGTCCACCCGTCCGGCGGCGCAGTCGAGGGCGAAGGCGCCGCGCGGGTCCTCCTTCACTTCCAGGCGCATCGCGCCGCGCCGCAGCTCCAGGCGTCGCTGGGCGCCGTCGAGCAGCGGTCGCGCCTTGCTCCGCGCGTTCAGGCGCAGGCGGCTGCCGTCGGCCAGCAACCAGTCGCGGCGCTCGCCGGTGCCGGTCGCCAGTTCGCCGGGCAGACCCATGCCGGCCTGGACCCAGCGCTCCAGGCCGGCGCCGCCGGCGAGCAGGACGAACAGCCCGAGGGCGCCGCCGACGAAGCGCCGGCGGCTCGACGGCTGCTCCAGGGCGCGCAGCACGGTAGCGCTCGGCTGGCCGCGCCAGGGCGAGTCCTGTAGCGGCGCGAGGCTGCCAAGCAGTTGCCGGAACACCTCGGCATGCTCGCTCGACAGCGCCTTCCAGCGTTCCAGGGCATCGCCCTCGGCGGCGCTGAAGTCGCCGGATTGCAGGCGCACCATCCATTCGATGGCCTCCTCGACGATGCGTTGCCGTTCCGGCTTCTCGCTCATTCCTGGAATCCCCGGTAGCAGCAGTGCAAGGCATCCTTCATCAACTGGTGGATGCGCCCCAGGGACAATCCGAGGCGTTCGCCGATCTGCACGTAGGTCAGGCCTTCCAGCTGGCTCATCAGGAACACTGCCCTGGCCTGCCCGGACAGGCCGTCGAGCAGGCGGTCGATGGCTTGCAGGCTCTCGATCAGCATCCACTGCTCGTGAGGCGACGGCTGCACCGCCTCCGGAGCCTCGGCGAGGATCTGCAGGTAGGCGCGCTCCAGGTCCTTGCGCCGCCAGCTCTCGTACATCAGGCGTTGCGCGATGGTCGCGAGGAACGCCCGCGGCGAGCGGATCGACGCCGGGTCGGGGAGCATCCAGACCTGCAGGAAGGCCTCGGCGGCGAGGTCTTCGGCGCTGTGGCTACAGCCGGTCTGGTAGGACAGCTTCTTGCACAGCCAGTCGTAGTTCTGCTGGAACAACTGGGCGATCAGGGTGTTCTTGATGGAGCCTTGGCTATCCATGGTAAGCGTTCGCTGCTGGCAGGCCACGCCACGGATAGCGGTAGTGAGCCTGGAGGTTGAGGAACGGCGCCCGGGGCTGTTCCCGTGGCGCGCGGTAGGGAATCAATCGAGGCGCTCCCGGCAGTCCGCCGTGCCCGCCGGCCGCTGCGCGGACAGCCAGCCGCAGGCGGCGGCGCCGAGGATCAGCGCGGCACCCCACCAGGGGAGCGCGCGCACCGCCACCTGGTCCACCAGGATCGCGCCGATGAAGGCGCCCAGGGCCACGCCGAGCTGGATCGCGCTGGTGTTGAGGCTGATCTGGATCGCCGCGGTGTCCGGGCTGAGTTCCACCAGGTATTTCTGGATCGCCGGCCCCGGCGCCATGTTGAACACGCACCAGAACACCACCGCGCCCAGCAGCAGCGGCAGGCCGCCGGTGGCGAACGGCAGCAGGACCAGGGCCAGTGCGTGCAGGAGCAGGAAGGCGACGAAGGTGGCCGGCCCCGGCCAGCGGTCGGCGGCGCGTCCGCCGAGCAGCGCGCCGAGGATGCCGCCGCCCCCGTAGACCAGCAGGACCAGGCTGATGGTCGGTTTGTCGAGGGCCATGCTGCCGACCAGGAACGGCACGATGTAGGTGTAGACGGTGAACTGGCCGGTCATCTGCAACAGCGATGCCAGGTGGGCGAACGGCACCCGGCCCCGGGCCAGCGCCCGCAGTTGCTCCGCCGGGGCGATGCCGGGCGCGCCGGGGATGGCCGGCAGCAGGCGCAGGAGCAGCGGCAGGCCGAGCAACGCGACCCCGGCGAGCAGCAGGAACAGGCTACGCCAGCCCCAGAACTCGCCGATCAGGGTGCCCAGCGGTACGCCCAGCACCAGCGAGGCGACGATGCCGGCGAACACCAGACCGATCGCCCGGCCGCGCCGTTCCGGCGCGACAATGGCCACCGCCAGGGTGATCGCCACCACCACGATGACCGAGGCGCTGGCCGCCACCAGCAGCCGGCTCGCCAGCAACAGGGCGAAGCTCGGCGCGGCGGCGCTGGCCAGGTTGGCGCCGATGAACGCCAGCAGCGCGCCGGCCAGCAGGCGGCGGCGCTCGATACCGGCGCTGAGGTAGACCAGCAGCGGGCCGAGCAGCGCATAGACCAGCGCGTACAGGCTCATCAGCAACCCGGCCCGGCCCTGGCTGACGGCGAAACTGGCGGCCAGTTCGTCGAGCACCCCGGCCACCACCAGTTCCACCGTGCCGACCACGAAGGCCAGTCCGGCCAGCAGCCAGACGCCGACCTCCGCCCTGCTCCGTTCAGTCTCGCCCATGGCTGCGTGCCTCCCCGTCGATGGCGTAGCGATAGCGCCCGAGCATGACCAGCAGCCCTGCCGCCACGCCGAACGCGCCGAGCAGGACCAGCGTCGAGCCCGCGTAGGAGCCCGCGTAGGAGCCCGCGCGGTCGTAGAAGTAACCCAGCAGCCAGGACCCCAGGCTGATGGCGATGGCGAAGGTGAAGGGCTGGATCGAGCCATAGATCACGCTGAAATGGCGCAGGCCGAAGTAGCGGCTGACGAAGTACTGGGTGGTGCCGGTCTCGCCGCCGGCGCCCAGGCCGATCAGGAACACCGCGCCCCAGAGCAGCGCCGGCGGTCCGCCAAGGAGCAGGAGCAGCAGCCCGAGCGCCGCCAGCAGGGCGAACGGCAAGGCGATGCGCGGGGTGTCGTAGCGGTCCAGCAGGTAGCCCAGCGCTGGTTGCGAAACGATCATGCCGACCCACAGCGCCGCCAGCACGTCGGTGGCGACTTCCCGCGACAGGCCGCGCTCCTGCAACAGCGGCACGCCATGCACCATCACGCCAGTGACGGCGAACACGCCGAGGATCAGGTTGCCGACGATCAGCCAGAAGTCCGCCGAGCGCCAGGCCTGGCCTGGCGTCGCTCCGGGCAGCGCGTCGGCTGGCGGGCGCAGCGCCTGCGGCAGGTCGCCGGGTCGCTCGCGGAACAACGCGTAGAGCAGCGGCAGCGCCAGGAGGCCTTCGAGCAGGCCATAGACGAGGAAGGTGGCGCGCCAGCCGAAGGCGTCGATGCAGGCGCTGCCCAGGTACAGCGCCAGCGGCCCGCCGACGCCGAAGCCGAGTCCGAGGATGCCGTAGGCCGCGCCGCGACGACGCTCGAACCAGCCGCCGAGAATCCGCGCATAGGGAATGTTGCCCGGCGTCAGCAGGCCGAGCAGCGCGAACAGCAGGTATAGCTGCCAGCCGCTGCGCGCCAGCGCCAGGCTGGCCAGGCACAGGGCCAGCGCGGCGGTCAGCGGCAGGACCAGGGCGCGCGCGCCCCAGCGATCCACCAGCCAGCCCTTCAGCGGGCTGCTCAGGGCTACCGCCAGGCCCAGCAGGGTCACCGGCAGCGCCGACTGGCCGCGGTCCCAGTCCAGGTCGGCGGCGATCGGCTCGATGAACAGCGAGAAGCTGCTGATCACCAGCCCGGTGGGGCCGAAGATCACCCCCACTACCGAGGCCAGCAGCACCCCACAACTGGCCACGCCGAACTCGCCGACGCCAGGCGCCGGCGCGACGTCCTCCATGGCCTCGCGGGCGACGCCGCTCATGCGTCGCGCCTCAGGCGCTCGATCAGTTGGCGGCGCAAGCGGATGTCCTCGGCGTTCTCGGTGGTGGCCTCGAGCTGGACGATCTCGATGCCGGCGCGATGAAAGGCCAGGATCTGTTCCGCCACCTCGCCGACGCTGCCCACCAGCACCCCGGCGAAGCTGCGCTGCACGGTATTCGCCACCCATTCGCGCAAGGCCTCCGGCTCCAGCCGGGCGAGCCGGTCGCGCTCGCCGTCGCGGGCGACCTGCGGCGATGCCGCCAGTTCGTCGAGGGGCCGTGCCAGAAGCAGTTCGAAAGCGGCCTGGCGGTAGTGCTCGGCGATGTCCAGGGCCGCCGCCGGACTGTCGCCGAGGATCACCTGGAAGTGCTTCCAGAACTTCAGCCGCCGTCCCTGCTCCGCCGCCTCCTCGTTCAGCCTGCGCTTGAGCTCCGCGGTCTGCGTGGGGCTGGCGAAGTGGCCGGCGTAGACGTCGGCGAAGCGCACCGCCAGGCGTTGTGCCTGCGCCGAGGAGCCGCCAACGGATAGCGGCGGGCGCGGCCGCTGGATCGGCAGGAAGCCGCTGCCGGCGTCCTCCAGCCGGTAGAACTCGCCGTGGTAGTCGAAGGGTTCGCGGCTTTCCAGGGCGAGGGTGAAGACCTCCAGGTACTCCACGGCGCGCCGGTAGCGTTCGTCCTTGTCGGCGAAGTCGCCGTCGCGGCGCACGTCGGCGTCGCTGGAGCCGATCACCAGGTGTACGCCGGCGCGCCCGTTGGACAGGCCGTCGAGAGTGGCCAGGGCGCGCGCGGCAACGGTCGGCTGGGCGCTCCCCGGTCGGTGCGCGACGGTGGCGCGCAGGCGCGGCGCCGCGGCCAAAGCCCAGCCGGCGACCAGCCAGGGGTCGGGCCAGGCAGCGGAAACGGTGAACAGCGCGCCGTCGAGGCCGTCCGCCTCTTCCAGGCGGGCCTTCTGCTGGATGTCGAAGGCGCTCACCGCGCGACTGCGGGTGTCCGGCAGGAAACGCGCGGCCTGGCGGGCGAAGGCACTGTCGCCGATGACTGCGGAGGCGCGCACGCCGCCGCGCAGTTCGATGCTCATGGTTCGTCCTCCTTAGAAGGTGTAGGCCGCGCCGAGGTAGTAGAAGGCGCCGTTGAAGCTGATCTGCGAGGCATAGGTGTCGTACTGGTTGAAGCCGAGGTAGGCGCTCTCGGCCGGCAGCTTGTCGGGCTTCACGTCGAACAGATTGTTGGCCCCGGCGCTCAGGGTCAGGTTGCGGCTCGCCGCATAGCGCAGGGCAACGTCGGTGATGTACTTGGGCGAGTTCTCGAAGCGGTTGAAGACCGTGGTCGAATAGGCATGCTCGCCGGTGTAGTAGTCCAGTTCGGAAACCGTCTTGCTGTAGCGCGTTTCGCGCAGGGTCAGGCCCCAGCGCCGGTAGCTCCAGTCGGCCTGCAGGCTGACCTGGCTGCGCGGCGTGGAGCTGGTGATCCAGGCCTGCTGCTGGTCGTTGAGCAGCGGCTGGCCGTTGCGCCCGCGATGATTCCTGACCAGCTTCGTGCGATTGACGTTGGCGCCCAGGCGCCAGTCGATCCGGCCCCACTCGCCGAGCCGGGTCAGGTAGCTGGCGGTGAGGTCGAGGCCGTGGGTACGGGTGTCGGCGCCGTTGGTCATGTAGTGGGTGCTGACCTGGGTCAGTCCGGCCGGGATGCTGATCCCGCCGGCGCGCAGCGCATCGATCGCCGGCTGTCCGGAATAGGTGGCACCGTCGACGATGCGGTCGCGGATCTCGATGCGATAGGCGTCGATGGCCAGGTTCAGGTCCGGCAAGGGATCGAGCACCAGGCCGAGGTTGTAGCTGATCGATTTTTCCGGCTCCAGGTCTTCGGCGCCGAGCAGCCTGGCCGCCGGCGAGTTGACCGCCAGCAGGCCGCTGGCGATGGTCGGCGAGACGCCCAGGCTGGTGTAGTTCTCCTGGGCCAGCGACGGCGCGCGGAAGCCGCTGCTGAGACTGGCCCGCGCCGATACCTCGGGGCTGAAGCGGTAGCGGCTGGCGAGCTTGCCGTTGGTGGTGCTGCCGAAGTCGCTGTAGTGCTCGTAGCGCGCCGCCGTCTCCAGTTGCCAACCCTCGCCGAGGGCGGTGGACAGGTCGAGATAGGCGCCGAGCACGTCGCGGCTCCACTGTCCGGCGCTGGCCGGCGCCTGCCCGGGGAGCGCCTTGGAACCGCCGTTGTAGTAGGACCAGGGATCGCCGGCCTCGACCTCGTAGAGTTCGCGGCGTTGCTCCAGGCCCCAGGAGAAATTCAGCGGCGCCGGCAGCCAGGCGAGGTCGAAGTCGCGGCGCAGGTCGAGATTGTTGGTCCACTGGGTGGCCTTGTAGCGCGCCAGGTCGAAGGAGCGCGGCGAATCGCCGGTCTCGCCGTAGAGGGCGAGGTTGATCGAATGGTCCATGCCGATCTCCGGGCGGTCGGCGCCGTAGGTCGAGCTGAGGTCCCAGTCCCAAGCGCCGAACAGCTCGCCGCCACGGGCGCCGAGGGTCAGCGAATAGTCGTCCTCGTCGCTGGTGATGCGCGGGGTGAAGCCGTTCGGATAGAGTCGCGGCGCCAGGGACGGCAACTGGTAGATCTGCGCCGAGGACACCGAGCGATGGGTATAGGTGGCGAAGCTGTACAGCTCGACGTTGTCGTCCAGCGCCACGCCGGCGTTGTAGGCCAGCGCCTGGCGGTGCAGCGAAGGGTCGCCGATGGACGGGTTGCCGTAGTGCCCGGTACGCTGGTCGATGCCGGCGCGGATGGTCCGCGCCTGTTCGCGGAACTGCGCGCTGAGGTTGAGGAACCCGCTCTCGCCGAAACGCAGGCCGCCATTCACCCCGCCGTTTTGGGTCAAGCCGTCGCCATCGCCGTAGCGACCGTTGTCGTAGGCGAGCCGGCCGCCGTGGTCGGCCGACTTGAGGATGACGTTGATCACCCCGGCGATGGCGTCCGAGCCGTACTGCGCCGAGGCGCCGTCGCGCAGCACCTCGATGCGCTCGATGGCGGCGAGCGGGATGGTATCCAGGTCGACCCCGGTGGAGCCGCTCTGCAGCCCGCCGCTGACATTGATGTTGGCGGTCTCGTGACGGCGCTTGCCGTTCACCAGCACCAGCACGTGGTTGGGACTCAGGCCGCGCAGCGACTGCGCGTTGGTCAGCGCCGAAGCGTTGTAGGCCTGGGCCTGGCGCGACAGCGAGGGCAGCAGGCGCACCAGGGCGTCGCGCAGGTCGCCGCTACCACTGTCGCGCAATTGCTCGGCGCTGACCACATCGATCGGTGCCAGGCTCTCGCCGGCCTTGACATCGGCCTTGCGGGTGCCGGTGACCACCACCGTGGCCAGGGTCCCGGCGGGCTTCGCCGCCGGCAGCGCGGCATCCGGCGCCGTGGCGCGTTGCAGGCTGAGCACGCCGGCGGCGCTGCGGCTGTATTCCAGGCCGCTGCCCTGCAAGGCCCGCTGCAGCGCCTGCTCGACGCTGTAGGAGCCCTGGATCGCCGGTGCCGGCAGGCCCTCCACCAGGTGCTGGTCGAAGGCGATCGGGGTGCGACTCTGGCGGACGATGCTCAGCAGTACCTGGGCCAGTTCGCCGGCCGGGATGTCGAAGCGCTGGATCTCGGCGCTGCTGGTGGCGCGGACCTCCTCTGCCGCCGACTCGCCGGGCTGGCCAAGGCAGGCCAGGCCGACCGCGCAGAGCACGGGGACAAGTCGAAGACGTGGCGAACGCGGGTTGGACATGGTCGGTTCATCCTTGATCGGTTGCGGATGCCACCGAGTGCAATTGCCCGTACCGATTTTCAGCCGCGCGGCAGACCGATTGCGCATAAGGTTATGCCTCGCCCTCCCGAGCCCGGCAGCGCCAGACACTGACCGGGATTTCGCTGACCTGTCCGTCGGCCTGCATGCGCCGCTCGGCGATCCGCCCGAGGCGGACGAAGAATTCCTCCAGGCGCGTCGCCGGCACCAGCGGTGCGAAATAGGTGCCGAAGGTGGCGGCGTGGAAACGCTGGTATTCGGCGGAGTCGGCGACACGCAGGACCGCCGGGCGGGAGACGATGGAGTCGACCCGGAAGTGTCGTTCGACGCGTTCGCGCAACGCCTCCCGGCCACGGGTGCGGGTGCCCATCGGCAGCAGCCCGGCTTCCGCGTAGAGCGCCGCCACCCGTTCCGGCGCAGCCAGGCCCATCTCGACCAGGGCCTGGGCGACCAGGTCGTCCTCGCCGCCGAGGCCATCCTCGGCGAACGGATGGTGCGAGGTGAACAGGAATACCCCCTGCGCCTCGAGGTGCCGCGCGACCCACCGGAACAGCCGCTCTTCATCGGGATACAGCCAGTGCAGCACGGCGGTCATGCTGATCAGCTCGAAGCGTTCCGCCAGCGGCGGCAGGTCGAGCAGGTCGCCCTCCAGCAGACGCGCCTCGACGCCAGCCCCGCGCAACTGCGCGCGCGCCTGCTCCAGGCGTAGCGGCGAACGCTCGATGCCCCACAACCGTTGCAGGCCGGGCCAGCGCCGGGCGCCGCCGAGCAGCAGCGAGCCGATGCCGCAGCCGAGATCGAGCAGGCTGCGCGGCTCGATGCCGGCGCGGTCGAGCACCCAGTCCTGGTCGCGACGTTGCAGCAGTTCGCTGGAATCCTGGTAGCCGTCCAGGCTGCGCGCCTGTTCAATGATCGCGTTCATGTACGCCTGCTCCTTGGTTGAGGCTGTCCGCCGTGATGGTCCATACGCAGCCGTGGCCTTGCGGCTCTTCGTAGAGCCGCCAGTCGGCGCGGCAATCGCTGGCGGCGACGAACGCCGACAGCAGCTTGGTGCAATAGGTGCAGGCCGACTCCAGGGTGATCGGCACGCCTCGGGCGCGGGCGCGCTCGCGGTAGTCCCAGATCGCGCAGTGACGGTTGTGGAATACCGCGCGCCCGTCAGCCTCGGCCTGCACCTCGAAACGCGAACCGTAGAGCGCGGCCTGGCGTGCCAGACGGTCGGCGGCGCTGGCCGGATCGCCCCGCCCCGCCGGTTCCAGCGCGCGATAGATCCGCGCGGTGGCGCGCGCCCAGTCGTCGAGCCGGTAATCCGCCGGGCGCGCGACGATGAACTGTTCGATCAGCGCCTGGGCGCGGAAGAACACCGCCTGCCAGGCTTCGGCGCGCAGGTCGTCGGTCGCCGGCAGATCGGCGAATATCCGCGCGCTGGTCGCCACCCAGTCCCCCAGGTCTTCACGCCGATGGCGCTCGGCGACGTAGGCGGACATCGCCGCGTGCACCTCGAACACCCGCTGTCGCCAGAGCGTCGCCTGCGCCGCCGGATCGCGTTCGACGGCGCTCATCGGAGCGCCTCCCGGTGGCTGGCGAGAAACCCCAGCAGGTGCTCCAGCACGGCGTCCGGCGCGTCCTCGGGAAGCATGTGGCTGGCGCCGATGGCGGCGCCCTCGACCTGCCCGGCCCAGGTCTTCCAGATTTCCAGCGGATGCTGCCCGGCGGCGTAGGGGCGCTCCTGCCAGAGCACCTGGACCGGGCATTGCAGGCGCCGGCCGGCGTCGCGATCGGCCTGGTCGGCGTCGGCATCGACGCCCACCGCGGCCCGGTAGTCCTCGCACATCGCATGGCGCACGGCGGGGTCGCGGAACGCCCGGCGGTAACTTTCCAGCGCCTGCGGGTGGTAGATGTCGCGGCCCTGGGCCATGCGTCGCAGGGTGTAGTCGAGGAAGTGCTCCGGATCGGCGCCGATCAGGCGCTCCGGCAGGTCGTACGGCTGGGCGAGGAGGAACCAGTGGTAGGCGTTGAGGGCGAAGGCCTTGTTCACCGCGGCCCAGTTGTCGAGGATCGGCACCACGGTCAGCGAGACGAAGGCCGCGACCGCTTGCGGATGGTCCAGCGCCAGGCGATAGCCGACCCGCGCGCCGCGGTCGTGGCCGATCACCGCGAAGCGTTCGAAGCCTAGCTGGCCCATCGTTTCCAGTTGGTCGCGGGCCAGCGCGGCCTTGGAATAGTCGGCGCCCTCCTCGTCCAGCGCCCGCGATTCGCCATAGCCGCGCAGGTCGGCGAGGACCACGCTGTAGTCCTCGGCCAGGCGCGGAGCGATGCGATGCCAGGCCAGGTGGGTCTGCGGATAGCCATGCAACAGCAGCAGCGGCGGGCCGCTGCCCTTCACGGCGACGCGGAGGCGCGCGGCGGAGGTGTGCAGGGTCAGGTAGTCGAAGCCGGGCAGCAACGGATCGGTATTCATGGGCGGCGCCTCACAGGATGATGCTGATGCGCCGCTGGGCGCTGATGGTCTCGTGGTCCAGGCGGATCTCCCGCGAGACGATGCGCAAGCCCCCGGGGCCGTCGCGCAGGACATGACTGGCTTCGCCGACGAAGCTCCAGGCCTCGCGGTTGCGGAACTGATGGACGACGAAGTTGCTGCGGCTGCTGACCAGTTCGCCCTCGACCCGCTTCAGCCGCACGTTGCCCACCAGGCGGCGGGTGCGCGAGCGCGGCTGCTCCATCCAGGTATGCCCGCCGAGGATGCTGTCGACCCGCTCGCGCAGGCGCACGTGGTCGTCGTCGATGATGTACAGGCTGTCCTCCGGCGCCTGGCCGGCCAGTTGCTCCTGCAAGGGCAGCACCCGGTAGCGTGCGGCGCGCTCGAACAGCGCGAACCAGGTATCCAGCAGGCGGTCGTCGAGCAGCTCGGCTTCGGCGACGAGGAAATCGCTGACCCGCGCCAGCAGGTCGCTGTCGGGACGGGACAAGGCAAGGCTCATGAGTATCCTCCGCTAAGAAAGTGCCGCTCAGAGGCTGATGTCGACCCCATGGCGGGTCAGCCAACGGTCCAGGTTCAGCAGGTAGGCCAGGCCGGCGGTCGGGCTCGCCGAGGCACGCGGGCTGGGCAGCGGCGTGCCCTGTTCGAGAGCCTGGCGGACCCGCCCGGCGTCCACCAGTTCGAACAGCGGCGAGCGGCCGTCGTCGAGCAGGCGGCCGACCCGCTCGCGCAGCAGCGCCAGGTAACGTGGGTCGGGGTTGGCCGGGAAACCGCTCTTGCGCCGCTCCAGGATCGCCTGCGGCAGGTGCCCGCGCAGGGCCCGGCGCAGCAGGCTCTTGCTTTCCCCGGCGACGCTCTTCAGCGCCCAGGGCAGGTTCCATACGTACTCCACCAGGCGGTGGTCGCAGAACGGCACGCGCACTTCCAGGCCGACCGCCATGCTCATCCGGTCCTTGCGTTCGAGCATCGCCGGCAGCCAGCGGCTCAGCGCCAGGTAGGCGACCTCGCGCTGGCGTCGCTGGGCGGCATCCTCGCCATCCAGCCGCGGCACTTCGGCGAGGGCCTCGCGGTAGCGCGCCCGGATGTATTCCGGCGCCGCCACCCGTTCGGCGACCTCCCGCCGCAGCAGTTGCCAGGGCCCGCTCTTGCCGGCCAGCCAGGGGAAGCCGTCGTGTGCGAGGGCGCTCGGGTCGTGGAAGAACGGGTAGCCGCCGAACACCTCGTCGGCCGACTCGCCCGACAGTGCCACCGTGGTGTGCTCGCGGACCTGGCGGAACAGCAGGTAGAGCGAGGCGTCCAGCTCGCCCCAGCCGGGCAGGTCGCGGGCCTGGAGCACCGCCTCGTCCTGTTCCAGCACCTCTTCCGGGGCGACCAGCACGGTACGGTGCGGCGTACCGAGGAAGTTCGCCGCCAGCTGCGCATAGGGTTCGTCCCAGCTGCTTTGCCAGGGCGTCGGGACGAAGCCGCGGCCTTCGCCGGGGAAGTCCACGGAGAAGGTCGGCAGGCGCCGCGCGTCGCCATCCAGCGCGGCCACCGCGAAGGCACTGATGGCGCTGGAGTCGAGCCCGCCGGAAAGCAGGCTGCCCAGCGGGACGTCGGCCACCAGTTGCTCGGCCACCGCCTCGCGGAGCAACTGGCCGGCGCGTTCGGCGCTGTCCTCGGCGCCCTCTTCGTGACGTTCCGCGCGCAGCGCCCAGTAGACCAACTCGCGCACACCATTGCGGTCGAAGCGCAGCGCCTGGCCCGGCCGGACCTGGCGCAGGCCCTTGTACAGGCCGTGGCCGGGAGTCGGCGCGGTGGTCAGGGCGAACAGCTCGGCGATGCCGCTGGCGTCGAGCACCGGGTTGGCCTCGGGGTTGGCGAAGATCGCCTTGGGTTCCGAGGCGAACAGCACGCCTCCGGCGGTCGGGTAGTAGTACAGCGGCTTGACCCCGAAGCGATCGCGCACCAGCCACAGGCTCTGCTCGCGCTCGTCCCACAGGGCGAAGCCGTAGATGCCGCGGAGGCGGGCGAAGGAAGCCTCGCCCCATTGCAGATAGGCGCGCAGCACCACTTCGGTGTCCGAGCGGGTGCGGAAGACCTGGCCCAGCGTCTCCAGCTCGGCGCGCAGCTCGCGGAAGTTGTAGACCTCGCCGCTGTAGGTCAGCGCCACCCGCCCACCAGCCTCGGCAAGCATCGGTTGAGCGCCGTTCTCCAGGTCGATGATCGCCAGGCGCCGATGGCCGAGCAGCGCGTGCCGCGACAGCCACAGGCCTTCGGCGTCCGGCCCGCGCGGGGCCAGGGTACGGGTCATGCGTTCGAGGATGCTGCGCTGCTCGCCGAGGTCGCGGCTCCAGTCGGTCCAGCCGGTGATTCCACACATGGATGACGTTCCTTGCAGTGACCCTTTATTCCCCGCGTAGCCAGGGCGGCGCGCAGGGATCTGCAGGGAGCGATGGTTGAAGACGGCTCAGACGGCCACGGCGAGAAGCCGCAGGGCGGCGGGCTGCTGCCCGAGCCGGCGGCTCCACTCGCGCCAGAAGCCGCGGTTCTGCTCCTCGTCGACGTGGCGGCGGGTTGCCGGTCCCATGCCGCGGGAAAAATCGCTGTAGCCGAGGGCGGCGTGGGCGTAGGCGCGCTGACAGGATTCGAGGATCTCGACGTCGTCGGGGGTGCCGAAACCGCCCGGGCCGATGAACGAGATCAACCCATTGATCCGCGCCGCCCGCTCCTCGCGGGTCTCATCGGCGAAGCCGGCGCCCCATACGGTGACGCTGACCTCATCGGCGGCGGTCGGGAAGAACGAGCGGATGTTCAGGCCGAGGATGTCGTTGATCACCAGGTTGGGAAAGATGAACAGGCTTTTGTTGGTGTGGGCGATGTCCTCTGCCCGCGCCTGCCCGAAGCGTTCCACCAGGCGTTCGAACTTGGCGGCGATGGACGGCTTGAGCGCTTCCGGGAACAACGGGCTCCAGTAGGCGATCGGCCGTCCGGTGGACGGCGGGCCGCTGATGATCAGCGCGTGGCCGTTGCCCAGCGCCTCGCCGCGACCGTGGCGCTTGTGCGACTCCGGATCGGTGCCGAGGGTATTCAGGTATTCCAGGTAGCGCTTGTGGGCGAACGGCAGGTGGTAGGCGTCCACGCCGTTTTCCGCGAGCAGCTTCCAGTTGGCCTTGATCGAATGCTCGAAGCCGCCGGGGATGATCTCCAGTTCCGCCTCGGACTGGTCGCAGATCAGGTCGATATAGTCCTTCGCCTGGCCCAGGTAGGTTTCCAGGGACGGTTGCCGGGCGGCGTAGTGGATGAACAGGAAGTTGCGGTAGACCGCGTGTTTCACCTGTGTCAGGGACAGCTCCGGATGGCATTGCCCGGCATGCTGGTAGGCGGCCTTGTCCGGCAGGCCGATCAGGCTGCCGTGGCTGTCGTAGGTCCAGCCATGGTAGGGACAGGTGAAACGCTGGCTGTTGCCCTGGCGCTCGGCGCAGACCTTGGCCCCACGGTGCGCGCAGGCGTTCAGGTAGACCGCCGGCTCGCCATCGGCGCGACGCTGGATGATCAGGTTGCGCCCGCCGACGTCGCGGGTGATGAAGTCGCCGGGCTCGCGCAGTTCGCTGAGGTGGGCGGCATACAGCCAGCTGTCGTCGAATATCTCGTGCAGTTCGCGCCGGTGCAGTTCCGCGGAAACATAGGCCTGGCGCCTGACCCGGAAGTAACTTGCGTCGTCGGTCTCGATATATTCACTCACCGCCTAACCTCCGTGTAACGTTGACAACCCGGCAACGGGGACGGAGGAAACCTAGCACGGGGAAAATCAATTCCGGCAGACTATTTATTCATTAGCTAATAACTCGTAACCCCATGAAAAAAGACAAAATAATTATTTCCCTCGACGACTGAAAATTCCTCCCGCTCATTGCACTCATGCTTTTATGAGGGGTCGCCCCGTTCAACTCTTCAGGTTCACCAGGTCGAGCAGGTCGGCACCGGCCTTGATCTCCTGCAGGACGATTTCCGAGCGGATATCGGTGACGCCGGCGGCGCGGTTCAGTTTGTTCACGATGAAGTCCGAATAGTGCTTGAGGTTGCGCGCCCGGACCCGTAGCACATAGTTGGTGGCGCCGGTCACCACATAGGCGGTGACCACCTCCGGCCAGTCCCGGACCCTGGCGATGAACGCCTCGTGCCAACCCTCGACGTCCTGGCGCAGCGACACATGGACGATGGCTTCCAGCTCCACGCCCAGTCGCTCGGCATCCAGTTCCACCGAGTAGCCGCGGATGATCCCCTCGCTTTCCAGCAGGCGCAGCCGGCGCAGGCAGGCGGATGGCGAGAGGGAGACCTTCTCCGCCAGGTCCTGGTTGCTCATCCGCCCGTCCTGCTGCAGGTGACGGAGAATGCGCAGATCGATGGCGTCCAGGGACATGTGCAATTCCTATCAGAATGAATAGCTATCTTCGAATTTTGTGCGAACAGATTGCCATGCGACCTTGCATTTCGCACGAAAATTCTCCGAAATCTCGTTCATTATCATTCGCTGGATTTCCGGAGAAAAACAATGACTTCGCTCCGCTACTGGGACATCAGTCCCGCCCTCGACCCGAACACGCCGACCTGGCCCGGCGACACGCCGTTCCAGCAGGAATGGGCGGCGCGGCTGGACGAGCAGTGCCCGGTCAACGTCGGCCGGATCACCCTTTCGCCGCATACCGGCGCCCACGTCGACGGCCCCCTGCACTACCGCGCCGACGGCCTGCCCATCGGCCAGGTGCCGCTGGACGTCTACATGGGACCGTGCCGGGTGATCCACTGTATCGGCGCTAACCCGCTGGTGACCCCCGAACACCTCGCCGGCCAGCTCGACGACCTGCCCTCGCGGGTGCTGCTGCGGACCTTCGAACGGGTCCCGGCGAACTGGCCGGAAGGCTTCTGCGCTATCGCTCCGGCCACCATCGAGTGCCTCGCCGAGCGCGGCGTCAGGCTGGTCGGCATCGACACCCCGTCGCTCGACCCCCAGCACTCCAAGACCCTCGACGCCCACCACGCGGTGGGCTGCCACGGCATGGCGATCCTCGAAGGCGTGGTTCTCGACGACGTGCCCGCCGGCGACTACGAACTGCTCGCCCTGCCGCTGAAATTCACCCACCTCGATGCCAGCCCGGTGCGTGCCGTGCTGCGCGCCCTGCCTACCGCGGAGTAACCGATGACCACTCGTGACGACTGCCTGGCGCTCGACGCCGGCGATCCCCTGGCCGACCTGCGCCAACTGTTCGCCCTGCCCGACGGCGTGATCTACCTCGACGGCAACTCCCTCGGCGCCCGCCCCCGGGCCGCCGTGGAGCGCGCCGCCGAAGTGGTCGCCGCGGAATGGGGCGAGGGGCTCATCCGCAGCTGGAACAGCGCCGACTGGCGCGGCCTGCCGGAGCGCCTCGGCGACAAGCTGGCGCCCCTGATCGGCGCGCGCGCCGGCGAAGTGGTGATCACCGACACCACATCGATCAACCTGTTCAAGGTGCTCAGCGCCGCCCTGCGGATCCAGGAGGAAGAAGCGCCAGGGCGCAAGGTGATCGTTTCCGAATCGAGCAACTTCCCCACTGATCTGTACATCGCCGAGGGCCTTACCGACATGCTCCAGCGCGGCTACCGGCTGCGCCTGGTGGATGACCCGGAGCAATTGCCGGCGGCGATCGACGCGGATACCGCGGTGGTGATGCTCAGCCATGTCAACTACAAGACCGGCTACCTGCACGACATGCGCGAGGTCACCCGCCTGGTCCACGAAAACGGCGCCCTGGCGATCTGGGACCTGGCCCACTCGGCCGGCGCGCTGCCGCTGGACCTGCACGCGGCCGACGCCGACTACGCCATCGGCTGCACCTACAAGTACCTCAACGGCGGCCCCGGCTCGCCGGCCTACGTGTGGGTCGCGCCGCGCCTGCGCGAGCGTGTCTGGCAACCGCTGTCCGGCTGGTTCGGCCATTCCCGCCAGTTCGCCATGGAGCCGCGCTACCAGCCCGGCGAAGGCATCACCCGGTTCCTCTGCGGCACCCAGCCGATCACCTCGCTGGCCCTGGTCGAATGCGGCCTGGATATCTTCGCCCGGACCGACATGCAGCGCCTGCGCGACAAGTCGCTGGCCCTCGCCGATCTGTTCATCGAATTGGTGGAAAGCCGTTGCGAACGCTTCGGCCTGACCCTGGTGACCCCGCGCGAGCATGCCCGGCGCGGCAGCCATGTCAGCTTCGAGCATGCCCAGGGCTACGCCATCGTCCAGGCCCTGATCGACCGGGGGGTAATCGGCGACTACCGCGAGCCGGGCATCCTGCGCTTCGGCTTCACCCCGCTGTACACCCGCTTCGTCGAGGTCTGGGATGCGGTGCAGGCGTTGCTGGAAATCCTCCAGAGCGAAGCCTGGAAAGAGCCGCGCTACCAGGTCCGGCACAAGGTGACCTGAGTCCCGCCCGCGCGGACCGCGCCGGTATTCCCGGGGCGGCCCGCGAGCACCCACCGCTCTCGCGCACAGGAGCCCGCGACCGGCACCCGCACATCGCCACCGACGTTCCCTCGGCAATTCATAAGAACCCCAATAAGATTCCAGAGGACATCCAGATGAACGACCCCCAGGGCTTCGAGGCCATCTCGCGCCGCGAACAGGGCCTGCAACGGCGGCTCTCGGCCGCGCAGATGAGCATGATCGCCATTGGCGGCGCCATCGGCACCGGCCTGTTCATGGGCAGCGCCTTCGCCATCGGTTTCGCCGGCCCCAGCGTCCTGCTCAGCTATGCCATCGGCGCGCTGATCACCCTGCTGCTGATGGGCTGCCTGGCGGAAATGACCGTGGCCCATGCCACCCCCGGCTCGTTCGGCGCCTTCGCCGAGCACTACGTCGGCCCGCTGGCCGGGTTCCTGGTGCGCTACGCCTACTGGGCGGCCATCGTCCTGGCGGTGGGCACCGAGGTCACGGCGGTGGCCATGTACATGAAGTACTGGTTCGCCGGTATCCCGGAATGGGTCTGGATCATCTCCTTCTCGACCCTGCTGATCGGCCTGAACGCCAGCAGCGTGAAAGCCTTCGGCAACTTCGAATACTGCTTCTCGACACTGAAGATCGCCGCCATCGTCGCCTTCATCCTGCTCGGCGCCTACCTGGTGTTCGGCTCCGCCAACCCGGCCTACGGCGTGCACAACTACAGCGCCCACGGCGGCTTCTTCCCGCACGGCCTGAAAGGCATGTGGATCGCCGTGGTGGTGTCGATCTTCAGTTATCTCAGCGTGGAGATGATCGCGGTCGCCGCCGCCGAGGCCGAGCATCCGGAACAGGCGGTGAAGTCGGCGTTCCGCTCGACCATCGTGCGCCTGGTGGTGTTCTACCTGCTGACCCTGGCGCTGATGCTCGCCATCGTCCCCTGGGACCAGGCCGGGCAGAGCCAGAGCCCGTTCGTCACGGTGATGCAGGCGATCGGCCTGCCCGGCGCCACCGGGGTGATGAACTTCGTGGTGCTGGTGGCCGCGCTGTCGGCGATGAACAGCCAGCTCTACATCACCACCCGGATGATGTTCAGCCTGTCGCGCGCGGGGCACGCGCCGAAGGGCCTCGGCGAACTGAGCCGCCAGGGCGTGCCGCTGAACGCGCTGCTGCTGTCGAGCGTCGGTATCGCCCTGGCGACCCTGCTCAACCTGGTCTACCCCGAGCAGTCCTTCACCCTGATGATGGCGGTGTCGATGTTCGGCGCCCTCTTCACCTGGCTGATGATCTTCTTCACCCACCTCTGCTTCCGCCGCCACCGCGCCCGCCACGGCGGCGCGCCGCTGGCCTTCCGCATGCGCCTGGCGCCCTGGTCGACATTGCTCGGCCTGGCGCTGATGGCGGCGATCCTGGTCACCACCTTCTTCACCGAGGCGTTCCGCATGACCCTGGTCTTCGGCGTGCCGTTCCTCGCGCTGCTCAGCGCACTCTACCTGGTCTTCGTCCGCAAGCCCGGCAGGGATTGTCCGATAGAACGGGCAACGCCCTAGGCGCTCTCCGCCCTGCGAACCTGGCGCGCACGGCGAAGCCCGACCGGCGCGCCCTTTCCGGACCGGGCGGTTCCGTTTCCCATACCTTTTCCGTCGCACAAAAAGCATTACCCGCCGGCCGCCGCGACTCCGTAGCGTATGCCCAACCGGACGTTCCGGCCCGCGGCGCGCCGCGGCCGGCGCGCTCCCGTCAGGGACGAAGTGGCGGCACGCCCAGCCATCGAGCGCACTGCATCGCTCTGCCCTGTGGGGACGCAGACGTCGTCAGCCATGAGGGGAACACGATGCATCCGACCTTTTCGCGGGTCCTGCTGGCCGCCGCACTGGCCGCCGCCGGCAACCCTGCCGTCGCCACCGAAATCCAGCTCGAGCAAGGTTGGAACGCCGAGCAGCGCGCCTCCTGGTACGACGCCTCGCTCGGTTCGCGGCTGCTGCCGCTGGCCTGGGCCCAGGCGCTGGAACGTCCGAACAGCGAGGAACGCCTGTTCTCCGAAGACAACGCCCGGCGCCTCGGCTTTCCCCTGCGCAACTGGCAAGGCGGCGAACTGCGCCTGCCGCGCGGCTTCGCCCTCGACCAGCAGGACGACAGCCAGTTCTCCGACACCCGCCTGCGCTGGAAAGCCCGCCAGTCTTCCAGCGAACCCTGGGTCGGGCTGAATTGCGCCGGCTGCCACTCCACCGACATCAGTTACCGCGGCAGCGAACTGACCGTCGACGCCGGCGCCACCCTGGCCAA
This sequence comes from Pseudomonas sp. 20-5, assembly GCF_056782835.1. Taxonomy (NCBI): domain Bacteria; kingdom Pseudomonadati; phylum Pseudomonadota; class Gammaproteobacteria; order Pseudomonadales; family Pseudomonadaceae; genus Pseudomonas; species Pseudomonas sp. 20-5. The sequence goes on from NZ_CM165584.1 coordinate 3,288,887, forward strand.
CGTCCAGGCGATCTTCGACGAAGTGCTCGCCGCGCTGCGCCGCACCAGCGACGACGGCGACAAGTTCGCGCGCTTCGCCGGCAACGTCCTCGGCAGCGAGGACAGCCCGGCCAACCGCGAGCTGCTGAAGGCCGCCCTGGTCAAACGCGCGGCGCTGATCGACACCCTGCTGAGCATGTCCGCGACCGACCTGCAACCCGGCCCGGGGCGCCTCGACGCCACCGGCCAGTCACTCAACCGCGCGGCAATCAACTCCGGCGCCCGCCATCTGCAAGCGAACCCGACCGACGCGCCGACCAGCTTCCCGGCACTGTGGCACACGTTGCAGATGGACAAGCTGCAATCCAGCGGATTCGTGCCCAACGTCAAGGTCCTCGACCTCAACGGCCAGGTCTTCGACCTCGGCTACCTGGCCGGCGACATCGGCGTGGTCCAGGGCGACTACGGCGACGTGGTCAGCCATCCGCTGTCCGGCCTGGAGGGCTATATATCGAGCATCCGCGTGGACAACCTGACCCGTGTCGAGGGCCTGATCCACAAGCTCAAGGCGCCGGCCTGGCCGAGCCAGCTGTTCGGCGCCCCGGACAGCGCCAGGCTGGCCCAGGGCAAGCGCCTCTACGAGGAGAACTGCGCGGCCTGCCATGCGAGCATCGGCCGCGACGACCTGCAAACCCCGATCAAGGTCCGCCAGGTGCGCCTGAAGGCCCATGGCGACGACGCGCCGATCGGCACCGACCCGTGGATGGCCTGCAACACCTTCACCTTCAGCAGCCCCAGCGGCAACTACTTCGGCCTGTTCCGACCGTCCCTCGGCACCCCCAGCGGCGTCGGCATCGTCGGGCGGACTTCGAAGATCGCCGACATGCAGGTCCCCGAGGTGTTCCAGATCATGCTCGGCAAGAAAGGCCAGCTGGCCGACGGCATCGCCGAGATCATCCACGCCATCGTCACCGGGCAGCAGACCCTGCCCGGCTCCGACAGCCTGCAAGCGCTTCCCACCGGGCAACTGCTGCTGGCCGGCGGCAACCCGGCCGGCAGCCAGGCGCCGAGCCTCGCCGCCGGCGAAGTCCCCGCCGACAAGAGTGCGCGCAAGGACTACTGCCTGAACACCGAGCATCCGTTCCTCGGCTACATCGCTCGCCCGCTGAACGGCATCTGGGCCACCGCGCCCTACCTGCACAACGGTTCGGTGCCGTCGCTGTACGACCTGCTGCTGCCCCAGGAGCAACGGCCGACCACCTTCTACACCGGCAGCCACGAGTTCGATCCGAGCCGGGTCGGCTACCTCACCGGGCCCGGCCCGGACAACGCCTTCCTCTTCGACACCCACCTGGAAGGCAACTCCAACGCCGGCCACGACTTCGCCCGCGAGTACGACGAAAGCCAGCGCCTGGCGCTGCTCGAATACCTCAAGACCCTGTGAGCCGGCCCCGCCCACATGCCCAATAGAGAGAACCGCCCGATGACCCTATCGCGACTCAGCCTTGCCATCCTTTCCGTCCTCGCCGGTGCCCCGGCATTCGCCGACGACAGCGGCGTCGACCTCGACCAGGGCTGGAACCAGACCCAGAAGACCGCCTGGCTGGAAGCCGGCCAGGGCTCGCGGATGCTGCCGCTGGCCTGGCTGGTGGCGCTGGAGCAGCGCGCCAGCGAAGAACCGCTGATGTCCGACGCGCTGATCCGCCAGTACGGCTATGTCCCGCACACCCTCGGCGGTTCCAGCGTGAAGGTGGTGCAGGGCTACGCGGTCGACCGCAGCGACGACAGCGACCTGACCTTCACCAAGCTGCGCTGGAAAGCCCTGCAGGGCTCCAGGGAACCCTGGGTCGGACCGACCTGCAGCATGTGCCACACCTCGCACATCAGCTACCAGGGCACCCAGTTGACCGTCTACGGCGGGCAGACCATGGGCGACCTCGCCGGCTTCCAGCTGGAGATCCTCGGCGCCCTGCAGAGCACCCGCGCCGACACCGCCAAGTTCGAGCGCTTCGCCCGCAAGGTGCTCGGCGCCGACGGCCTGGTCAGCGGCTACAACGACGCCAACAAGGCGCGCCTGCAAGCAGCCCTGGACGCCACCATCGTGCGCCTGCGCGACGGCTCGCACTTCAACCTGCCGCACGATCCCGAGTTCGGCCCGGGGCGCCTGGATGCCATCGGTTCGATCTTCAACTCGGTGGGCTACGAACTGCACGCCGACGAGCAGATCTACGGCGCCGAGGACGCCCCCGTGAGCTATCCGTTCCTGTGGAACGTACCGCAGCTGGACCGCGTGCAGTGGACCGGCTTCAACCCGAACCACATCAACGTGGTCGACATCGACAACCGCAAGTTCGACGTCGGCGCCCTGGCGCGCAACGCCGGCGAGGCGGTCGGGGTATTCGCCGACGTCAAGGTGCTCAGCCCGATCCAGTCGGCGCTGCACATCGGCTACCCGTCGAGCATCAACGTCGACAACCTGATCCGCATCGAAGACCAGCTCGGCCAGTTGAAACCGCCGGCCTGGCCGAACCAGCTGTTCGGCGCCCCGGAGCCGGCCAGGGTCGCCGAGGGCCGCGAGCTGTACCGGCAACATTGCTCCAGCTGCCACACGCCGCTGGACCGCAACGACCTGCGGACCCCGGTGAAGACCGTGCTCACCCACCTGCAGGCGCGCGGCGAGGTCGCGCCGATCGGCACCGACCCGTGGACCGCCTGCAACAGCATCGCCCAGCTGAAGACCGGCTACGTGCGCGGCAAGCCCTACCTGTCCTTCGTCGGCACCGGCCAGCGCGGTTTCTACGGCAAGCAGGCCTATGCGGTGGACGTGCTCCAGGAAGTGGTGGTCCAGGCCCTGGCCGCGCGCGGCCTGAGCGTCGCCCTGGGTGCCTTCCAGACCGCCGCCCTGGGCATCTTCGACGGGCAGTTGCCGCCGCTGATCAGTCCGGTGCCGGACAGCCCCGACGCCGACAGCGCCGAAGCGACCGCCGCGGACGCGCCAGGCGCCCTGCTCCTGGCCGAAAACGTCGCGGCCGGCAGCGACAAGGCCCAGCGCCTGGAGCAGTGCCTGGCGATGACCAGCGACCTGATGGCCTATAAGGCGCGCCCGCTGAACGGTATCTGGGCCAGCCCGCCCTACCTGCACAACGGCTCGGTGGCGACCCTCTACGACCTGCTGCTGCCACCGGACCTGCGGCCGCGGACCTTCTATACCGGCAGCGTCGAGTTCGACCCGGTCAACGTCGGCTACATCACCGATGCCGGCGGCGCCAACCGCTTCCTCTTCGACAGCGGCAAGCCGGGCAACGCCAATGGCGGCCACGACTACGGCAACGCGCAGTTCAACGAGCAGCAGCGCCGCGCCCTGGTCGAGTACATGAAGACCCTCTGAAGCCCCTTGCGCGGCCGGCGCTCCCGGCCGCCTCCCTCAACCGGCGGCGACCCGCCGCGCGGTCTCGACGAAGCATTCGAACTGGGCGTCGCTGGCGCGAAGCCGCGAAGTCGGCGACACCGCCAGCCCCACCGGCAGGCGGAAACCTTCGTTGACCGCCGCCGGCAAGGCGGTGAAGGCCACCCCCGGATAGGCGAACTTGGTCAGCGACAACGGCAGGAAGGCGAAGCCGTCGCCGCTGGCGACCTGGGCCAGGAGAATGCTCAGGTCGTTCGGCCGCACGCTGCGCCGGGGCGCGAAGGCAGCGGCATCCATCGCATCGTTCATGAACTGGCTGTAGGCGGGAAACAGCGAGTCCTTCGGTACCAGCAGCGGCTCGCCGATCAGGTCGTTCAGCGACCAGTCGGGCGCCAGTCGCCGGTGCAGGGTTTCCGACAGGGCGATGACGTGCTCGTAGCTGCCGATCTCCATCAGCTCGTATTCACGCACCACCTTCGGCGGCGCGCCGATGATCGCCGCGTCCAGGGACGACTCGCGGACCAGGCTGAGCAGGTCCAGCGATGGCGCCCAGGATGGCGAAACGGCGCTGCACACCCGCGCTTCCTTCAGTTGCCGGGCCAGCTCGCCGGACCAGCCGGGATCGAGGTAGCGGCTGAAACCGATGTGCAGCTGGCGGTCGTCGCCGTCGCCGATGTCGCGGGTCAGCGCCTTGGCCTCGGCGATGATCTTCACCGCGCGGCAATGCACCACCCTGCCCACCTCGGTCAGGCTCACCCCGGCCGGACCGCGGACGAACAGCGCCTCGCCGATGTGCACTTCGAGCGCCTGGATCTGCCGCGACAGCGACGGCTGCGAAACGTGCAGCACCTCGGCGGCCTGGCCGATGCTGCCGTACTCGGCGACACAGGCGAAATACATCAGCTGGCGCAACGAAGGCATCGCCTTCGACCAGTTGATGATCGGGAAACTGGCATCGGTCACGGACATTGCGTACATACCCCTCGCTGGCAACACGGGTCGGATCGGCACGGGCAGGGAAACCCCGGGACGGCGCGACGAACGACCGCCGGCAGCCTGCTTCCGAAAGCCGTTTCGCGGCAGAAGAACGAAAGATAGGTAGCGGAGATGACAGGAAGCGCGACGTTCGGGGCCGGGACGCTCTTCATGGGCGGCGTCTTGTTCCCGCGCCGCCAGTATAGCCAGGCGGCATGGGGAACTGGCCATGCGGCGCGCCACCACCGCGGGCCACCCTCGCCGTTCGGATAGGTCCCCTTGCCAGGTCGGTCCGAAGCTGCCGGGGGCTATCGAAAGCGCTGCGCCGTGGGCACCGGCCACGAACGCAGGCCACCCCGTCGGCAGCGGCTGAACCGCTTCGTCTTTTCGTGAACCGCTTCCGTGTCGGCGGAGCGCCAGGGGGGCTACGCTGAGTTTTTCAGGATCAGGAGTACCGCCATGCTGGATCACGACCTGACTGTCGCCCTGCTCTGCCGTCTCAACCAGAACCAGAGTGCCCTCGGCATGGCCCTGGAGGAGCTGGCGATCTGGGCGAAGCGCCATGAAGGCGGCGAAACCTACGATGTCGTCATGAACCACCTGCAGACCCTGGAGCGCAACGCCGACTTCGTCGCCGAGGCCATCGTCGTCCTGATGGCGGATCGCTGAAGCGCGCCGGCCCCGTACGAGCGGACGAGCCTGCGCGGTGCGCTGGGCACGGCACGCAGTAAAATCTTCAAGATTTTTCTTACAAGGCAATAGGACTCGTCCAAGTTACCTCGCCCATAGCTCCCGGTACCCTCGCCCGTTACACCTTTCAAGCACCAACGGGATCTCCAGGGCTTATGCTTCTTCGAACCATCAGTGTGGAAACTGCCGAGCAGACGGAACTGAATGCGGCCTTGTTGTGTGGTTTCGCCATTCCCGCCAGCGACCGCAACTTCATCGCCTACAGCCTCAACGAACAGGTCGACGAAAACGACTCGCGCGTCTACATCGCCTCCCTGTTCAAGACCGACGACGGCTTCCGCCTGGGCCGTCTCGACACCGACGAGGCCTGCGAGGCGGCCATCCAGGTGTTCCGCCAACTGGTCCGCGAAGCCACCACCGGCAACCGCCGGACCAGCGATCTGGCCTACCACCTCATCGACCTGCAGGACGCGGCCATCGCCCCCTCGCGGCGGGAAGAACACCGCTCCCTGGTGCTCGAACGCGAATGGGTGATGAAGCTCGTCACCTTCGAGTCCCCCCATGGCTACGGCCCCGCCCTGGATGGCGAGGAACCCTGCGCGGAAGTCCCGCCGCTCGTCCAGGAGGCCCTTTTCGAAGACGCCGCTCCCGATGTCCTCGCCGAAGACGATGCGGACGAGACCACGGACGGGCCGGCGGAGCCCATCGACGAGCCCGAGGCGGCGGAAGACGAAACCGTCACCGAGGCCGGATGCGTCGAGCCCGAGCCGCGGCCGGAGGCGGAAACGGCAGCGCCCGAGGGTGGGGCGCCAGCCGAGTTCGCGGCGAAAGCGGAGCAGTCCGCCAAGGTAGCGGATGCCGAGGCCATCGGCGCCTTCGTCGACAACGCCAGTCATCTTCGCGAGGAGCTTGCCGACCTGGCGCAGATGCTCCACCCCGCGCTGCACGCCGCCGACGCCACGGGCAGCGCCAACCTTCCGTCTCCAGACGCCGCCGAGGAATCCTCCATGCCCCCGAGCCCCTCCCCCCTCGCCGCACCCGCGCCGGAACCGGTATCGGCCAGGGTCCCCAGCCTGTCGCTGCGCCTCCGGGTGCCGCCCGCACGCCTGGCCGGCGCCGAGGGCGGGGCCAACGCCAGAGAGGCGCCCACCCAGGCCGCCGCCGTCATTCGCCAACCCGAGGATGAAGCCCACGTGGATACGGATACCGCGCTCGATATCGGCAACGATACCGAGCATCTGCTACAGGACGTGCAGGGCACCCTGGCCGACCTCGCCGGCATGGCCCAGCAACTGAGCCAGCAGAAGCAGGAAGCGCTCAAGCAGCAGGAGTCGCTGGAGTCGCTCCAGACGCAATTGCACGAGAAGGAGCGGCAATTGCAGGAAAAGGAAAAGCAGCTCCGGCAGTGGCACAAGCGCCTGCAGGACGACCGCCAGGCGCTGGAGCGGGAAACCGAGCAGAGCAACCGTCTCCTCGCCGAGCGCAGCACGGCCCTGCAACAACTCGCGGAAAGCGTCGAAGCCCGCGAGCGCAGCAGCGCGCGGCGAGCCGAGGTACTGCAGATCGAGCAGGAACGCCTCGAAGAGTTGCGCAGCCAGCAGAACCTGCGCCAGGCCGAACTGGAAAAGCGCGAAGCCAGCGTCCAGCAGCGCAGCCTGGAACTCGGCGAGCGCTTCAAGAGGCTGGAAAGCGCCCGCGAGAAGCTGGCGCAGATCGTCAAGGGTTTCAACGAGACCGTACAGTTCAATACCGCTCTGCACGCCATCAGTCATACCGGGTTGAAGCGCCAGGAAGAGAGCGCAGCCGAACTGGAATAAGGTTCTCCTCCGGCAAAAGGGCGCGGCGCCGATACTGGCCCGCGCCCTTTTTCATTCGCCCAGCTGCGCCTGGCCGCTCGCCCTCGGGACGCGGTGCCGCCGGCCAGTTCACCGGTGCGCAGAGCAGTTGTGCGCCGGACAGCGCCGGCAGGCGCACCCATTCGGGAAACTCCAGGTCGTAGCAGACCATCACCGCGATTCGCCCGAAGCGGGTAGCGACCACCGGCGCTGGCCCTGGCACAAGGCCATGGGAAGGACGGAGTGTCGGCAAGCGAAGACGGGAAGGGAGTCAGTCAGGTCAAATAATCAGTTGAGCATTCTCTGAACCATACGCAGGGCGATCGCTGAACCGAGGGCCGCTGAGGCTCCGCGTGGTCTCTTCTGCCCCCGCTCAAGGGCGGCGCGCAGCATGGCCCTCGGCGGAAACCTGTGGCGCCTGGGTCTGCCCCGCCTCGCGCGCCAGCAGGTCGCGCAGGCCCTGCGCATCCAGCGGCCGGCTGAGCAGGAATCCTTGCAGTTCGTGGCATTGCTCGTCGCGCAGGATATGCATCTGCCCTTCGGTCTCCACCCCCTCGGCGGTGACCCGCAGGTTCAGGGCGTTGCCGAGATTGATGATGGCCTGCACGATCGAACGGTCGCGCCCGGTCTTCTCCATGCTGGCGACGAAGCGCTTGTCGATCTTGATGCTGTCGAAGGGATAGGTGCGCAGGTAGCCGAGCGAGGAATAGCCGGTACCGAAGTCGTCCATGTTGAGGCGGACGCCCAGTTCCTTGAGGGCCGTCATGGTCCGCAGCGCGCCGTCGACATCGTTGAGCATGACGTTCTCGGTCACCTCCAGCTCTAGCCGGCGGGCATCCAGGTGGGCCAGGCGCAGCGCCTCGCGCACCTGCCAGACGATATCGCCGGTCATGAACTGCGCCGGCGACACGTTCACCGAGACCATCACCTCGCCCGGCCAGGAGGCGGCGGTGGCGCAGGCCTCGCGCAGCACCCAGTTGCCGATCTGCACGATCAGGTCGCTTTCTTCCGCCAGGCCGATGAACTCGTCCGGGCCGATCAGCCCGCGGTGCGGATGGTTCCAGCGGATCAACGCCTCCGCCGAGGCGATCGTCTGTTCCTGCGCCAGGAAGCGCGGCTGGTAGTACAACTCGAACTCGCCGTTCTGCAAGGCGGCGCGCAACTCGGTCTCGCGCAGCTTCTTCTCGGCGAGATGGGAGTCCATCGCTTCCAAGTAGAAACGCCAGGTATTGCGCCCCGCGGCCTTGGCCTCGTACATCGCCACGTCGGCGCAACGCAGCAGGCCGCGCGGATCGCCGCCGTGCTCCGGCGCCAGGGCCACGCCGATGCTGGCGCCGACATGGAAGCTGTGCCCTTCGTAGGCGATCTCGCGGTTGATCACGTCGATCAGCCGGCTACAGAACTTCTCGATTTCCAGCTTCGACGACACGTGGGTACTGACCACCACGAACTCGTCGCCGCCGAGCCGGGCAACCATGTCCTGGTCGCGGGTCGAGGCGCGCAGCCGTTCGGCGATGGCGTAGAGCACCGCATCGCCGGCGGGATGGCCGTACTGGTCGTTGATCGGCTTGAAGCGGTCGAGGTCGAGCATCAGTACCGCTACCGGCGACTTGCCAGCCTTTTCCGCCAGCAGGCGTTCGAGGAACTGGAACAGCTTGTTGCGGTTCGGCAGGCCGGTCAGGGCATCGTGCAGGGACAGATGCTGGATCTTCGCATGGGCTTCGACTTCGTCGGTGATGTCGGCCGCCGTGCCGCGATAGCCGCTGGCGACACCATTGCGGATCGCGCTGGCGCTCAGCTTGCCGACCCGCGCCTGGCCCTGGCTGTCGCGGAAAGCGCAGACCAGGCTGGACGGCGCACCGGCATCGGGCAGCCCTTCCAGCCACTTGACGATGTTCACCGTATCGCTATCCAGCAACTCGTCCAGCCGCCGCCCGATCCAGGCCTCCGGCTGGTAGCCGGTGACGTCGCGGAAGCGCACGGAGAGATAGGTGAAGACGAAATGCCCGTCGACTTCCCAGATCCAGTCCGAGGCCGCCTCGGCTATCGACTTGAAACGTTCCTCGCTGGCCAGCAGGGCCTGGTTGCTGCGTTTCAGGACCTTCTGCTGGCGATCCACCGCGCGGGCGTTGAGCACGGCGCTGCGGCTCAGCCAGAACAGCAGCCCGGCGGCGAGCACGAAGATTCCCAGCAGCGGCAACGCGGTCTCCCGCAGCATGGCGCTACCCGGACGCGACGACACCCAGGCCAGGCGATGGGGAGTGCCCTCCAGGGCAAGGCTTTCCTTGTCGCCCGCCGCGCCGCCGGCCAGCAGGTGCAGGTTGGCGATGCCGTAGTCGCCGCCGAGCTTGGCCAGCTTCGCCGGGGTCAGCCGGTCGACGAAGACCATCACCGAGGCCTTGGCCAGGTCGATGGGCGCATGATCGCTGGTGGGCTTGATCGCCGAGGCGACCAGGATCGCCGGTGCGCCGTCGAAGTCGACGTAGCGGCTGATCGCCGCTTCGTCCACCGCGGCACGGCGGGCGGCGCTGAGGATGTCCCCGGTGTCGGCGCCCAGCGAGTCGGCCAGCGAGCGTTCGGAAAGCTCGCCCTCGAGCATGGCGTAGCGAGTGCCACGGTCGTCGATGACGAAGACGCCGTCGTAGCCGTTGGTGGTGTAGAGCACCGAGCCGAGGTTGTTCTTGGTGAAGGCCCAGTCCGCGTCGACCCGGTTTCCCAGATAGACGTAGGCGTCGGTCCAGAAGGAATAGGTGGTGGAGAACTGCTCGGAATTTTCCCGGCGATTCTGCAGCGCCTTTTCCACGTAGAAATGGCTCTGCTCGATGGCGATGTCGTCCTGGTGCCTGGCGATGTGCAGGATCGCCCAGCCGCATGCACCGAGGGCGAGGAAAAGGGCGGCCAGGAACATTAGGAGATGCTTGGAGACCTGGGAGACTGCGGTACCGCTGGCAATCGCTGAAGCAAGCATCGATTCGCCATCCTTGTGACCGTATAGGTGCGGGCCTTGGTCACTGTCTTATAGTTAAGCATCCAGGGGGCGTCAAAACCCCCGCTTGGCAAGCGCATCGGCGCCGAAGATGCGGCTGCCGCTCCCGCAAAGGCGCGCGCCGCCGCTGGCCTCGGCGGCGCGCGGCGGCTCTCAGCGGCCCTGCCTGGCGACGATCGCCTCGGCCACGCTGGCCGGTACCTCGGCATAGCGGACGAACTCCATCGAGTAGCTCGCGCGCCCCTGGGACATCGAGCGCACGTCGGTGGCATAGCCGAACATTTCGCCCAGCGGGACCTCGGCACGGATCACCTTGCCCGCCGGGGTATCCTCCATGCCCTGGATCAGGCCACGCCGGCGGTTGAGGTCGCCCATCACGTCGCCCATGTAGTCCTCCGGGGTCACCACCTCGACCTTCATCACCGGCTCCAGGAGCACCGCTCCGCCCTTCTGCGAGAGTTGCTTGGTGGCCATCGAGGCGGCGATCTTGAACGCCATCTCGCTGGAGTCGACGTCATGGTAGGAGCCGTCGTACACCGTCGCCTTCAGGCCGATCAGCGGGTAGCCGGCGAGCACGCCGTTCTGCATCTGGTCCTCGATGCCCTTCTGGATCGCCGGGATGAATTCGCGGGGAATCACCCCGCCGACCACCTCGTTGTGGAACTCCAGGCCTTCCTGCCCCTCGTCGGCCGGAGCGAAGCGGATCCAGCAATGGCCGAACTGGCCGCGGCCGCCGGACTGGCGGACGAACTTGCCCTCGATCTCGCAGGTGTTGCGGATGGTCTCGCGATAGGCCACCTGCGGCTTGCCGATATTGGCTTCGACGCCGAACTCGCGGCGCATGCGGTCGACGATGATGTCCAGGTGCAACTCGCCCATCCCGGAAATGATGGTTTGCGCGGTCTCCTCGTCGGTCTTCACGCGGAACGACGGGTCTTCCTGGGCCAGCTTGCTCAGGGCGATGCCCATCTTCTCCTGGTCGGCCTTGGTCTTCGGTTCCACCGCCACCGAGATCACCGGATCGGGGAAGTCCATGCGTTCGAGGATGATCGGCTTGTCGATGGCGCACAGGGTGTCGCCGGTGGTCACGTCCTTCATGCCGATCAGCGCGGCGATGTCGCCGGCGCGCACTTCCTTGATCTCGTCGCGCTGGTTGGCGTGCATCTGCACCATCCGCCCGACCCGCTCCTTCTTGCCTTTCACCGAGTTGAGCACCGCGTCGCCGGAAGTCAGCACCCCGGAATACACGCGGGCGAAGGTCAGGGTGCCGACGAAGGGGTCGGTGGCGATCTTGAACGCCAGCGCCGAGAAAGGCTCGTCGTCGTCCGCATGGCGCTCGTCGTGCTTCTCTTCGTCGTCCGGGTCGGTGCCCCTGATCGCCGGGATTTCCGACGGAGCCGGGAGATAGTCGATCACCGCGTCGAGCACCAGCGGCACGCCCTTGTTCTTGAACGAGGAGCCGAGCACCGCCGGTACGATCTGGTTGGCCAGGGTCCGCTGGCGCAGCCCGGCCTTGATCTCCTCGATGCTCAGTTCCTCGCCTTCCAGATACTTGTTCATCAGTTCGTCGTTGGCCTCGGCGGCGGCCTCGACCATGTGCGCCCGCCACTCCTCGGCCAGCGCCCGCAGCTCCGCCGGGATCTCCTCCTCGCGGTAGCTGGTGCCCTGGTCGGCATCGTTCCAGTAGATGGCCTTCATCTTCACCAGGTCGATCTGCCCGCTGAAGTTTTCCTCCGCGCCGATCGCCAGTTGGATCGGCACCGGGACATGGCCCAGGCGTTGCTTGATCTGCGCGACCACGCGGAGGAAATCGGCGCCCTGGCGATCCATTTTGTTGACGTAGGCCAGGCGCGGCACATGGTACTTGTTGGCCTGGCGCCAGACCGTCTCGGACTGCGGCTCGACCCCGTCGGCGCCGCTGAACACCACCACCGCGCCATCGAGCACGCGCAGCGAGCGCTCCACCTCGATGGTGAAGTCGACGTGGCCGGGGGTGTCGATGATGTTGAAGCGATAGCGGTGCGGGAACTGCTTGGTCGAGCCCTGCCAGAAGGCCGTGGTCGCCGCCGAGGTGATGGTGATGCCGCGCTCCTGCTCCTGGACCATCCAGTCCATGGTCGCCGCGCCGTCATGGACCTCGCCCATCTTGTGGTTGACGCCGGTGTAGAAGAGGATCCGCTCGGTCGTCGTGGTCTTGCCGGCGTCGACGTGGGCGACGATGCCGATGTTGCGATAAAGCTCGATGGGAGTGGTGCGAGCCATGATCTGCCCCTTGGGTGCTGCCCTGGATGATGGGAACGACTGCTGAAAGAAAAATGTAGCTGAAGAAAGGACGCCGCAGCACCGCCGCGACGCCTGCTTTTCGACCTCGGAAGAGGGGACTGGTTCTGCCGCTCCGGCCCGCCGACGAAAGGCGCGACGGCAGGGCTTGTTCCCAGCGGACATAAACTCATGGCGCAAAGGTCTAAGCCGTCCCTGGAAAATCCCCCGGCTCGACGGACATCCCTGGACACACCGGAACAAGGGATGCCCCGACCATGCACCGATCGCTCCACACCGACGCGCCGATGGGCGCCGCCCTGCTGCTGGCCCTGCAGCTCGCTCCCGGCAGCGCCGCCGCGGCGGAGGAACAGGCGCCTGTCGACCCGCCCACGGTCCAGTTGCAACGAATCGAGGTGACCGGCAGCGCGATCCGCCGGGTCGATGCGGAAACCGCGGTGCCGATCAGCGTCCTGCGCGCCGAGGAGCTGCGCCAACAGGGCGTGACCAGCACCGAGGAACTGATCGGCCGGCTTTCCGGCAACCAGGGCGTATACAACTCCAGTCGCTCGGTCGGCAGCGCCACCGGCGGCGCCTCGTTCGCCGACCTGCGCGGAATCGGCGCGAACAAGACCCTGGTGCTGCTCAACGGCCGGCGCCTGGCGAACAATGCCATCGACGGCTCCGCGGTGGATCTCAACACCATTCCCTTCGCCGCCATCGACCGGGTCGAGGTGCTGCGCGACGGCGCCTCCGCGCTGTACGGCACCGATGCCATCGGCGGGGTGATCAACTTCATCACCCGCAAGAGCCTGAACGAAGGCCGCTTCGACAGCGGCTACGCCTCCCCCACCCACGACGGCGGCGGCAACCAGCGCAACGTCAGCGCTAGCTGGGGCTTCGGCGAGCTGGAGGAGGATCGCTTCAATGTCTTCGCGGTGGCCAACTACGACAAGCAGGAGCGCCTCGGCGCCAAGGACCGCGGCTACACCTACAACTACCAGCCGGGACGCGGCCTCGACTACAGTTCCGGAACCGCCTTCCCCGGCAACTGGAGCCAGGGCGCCAACGCCAGCAATCCGCTGGCCGCCGGCGGTTGCAAGGGCGCCGACCTGATTCCGCGCAACGGCATCTGCCGGCAGAGCCTGTGGCGCTACCTCGACCTGGTGCCGGAAACCGAGAAGACCTCGGTGTTCAGCCGCGCCACCGGCAAGCTGGCCGACGAGCACAACGTCAGCCTGGAGTACTTCTGGTCGCGCAACGACAACGCTACTCAGGTCGGCCCAGGGACCCTCACCGGCCTGCAGATCGATCCCGGCACCGCCTTCTATCCCGGCAACGGCATCACTCCCGGTCCCGGCGGCTTCGTCCTCGACCCGAGCCGGCCGGTGGAGGTCAACTGGCGGCAGAGCGTGCTCGGGCCGCGCCTGCAATCCTCGCAGAACACCGGCCAGCGCCTGCTGCTCGGCTTCGACGGCCAGTTCGCCGGCTGGGACTACGATATCGGCGCCTCGTACAACCAGAACAAGGTGGTCGACCATATCCACAGCGGCTACGTCGATGATCGCGCCGCCGCCCTCGGCATCGCCAACGGGACGCTGAACCCGTTCGGGCCGCAGACCGACGCCGGCCTCGCCTACCTCGGCAGCCATGCCCTGAGCGGCGACTTCCGTACCTCGGTCGGCCGCGTCAAGGGCCTGGACGCCCGCGCCAGCCGGGAGATCGGCGACTGGTTCGGCGCCGGGCCGGCGGCCCTGGCGCTGGGCGGCGAGTTCCGCAAGGAAGCGTTCCACCAGGACATCCAGGACTTCGCCGGCAACGTGCAGAGCCTCGGCGTCGATCCCGCCGCCACGGTCAGCGGCGAGCGCAACCTGAAGGCGCAGTACGCCGAACTCAACGTGCCGGTGCTGGACAGCCTGGAACTCAGCGCGGCGATCCGCCACGACAAGTACAGCGACTTCGGCAGCACCAGCAACCCGAAATATTCGTTCCGCTTCCAGCCGTTCCGCCAGTTGGTCCTGCGCGGCGCCTACAGCGAAGGTTTCCGTGCGCCGTCGCTGTACGAACTGTACAACCCGACCTTCACCACCTATACCAGCGCCAACTACGACGACCCGCGCCTGTGCGCCGGCGGCCAGCCGAGCCAGGGCGGCATCGCCAACCGCGACTGCGCCCAGCAGTTCTACAACGCCACCGGCGGCAATACCGACCTGCGACCGGAAACCGCGCGCAACGTTACCCTGGGCCTGGTCTACCAGCCGCTGCGCGACCTTTCCGTCGGCCTGGACTTCTGGTGGATCAGGATCGCCAACCAGATCGCCGAGTTTCCCGAAGCGGCGATCTTCGCCGACCCGCAGGCCTACGCCGGACGCATCGTGCGCAAGGCCGACGGCTCGATCGATCACGTCGTCACCGGACTGGCCAACCTCGGCAAGGTAAAGACCAGCGGCGTCGACCTGAGCCTCGATTATCGTTTCCCGGCCAGCCGCTACGGGCAGTTCGGGCTCGACCTGCAAGGCACCTACGTGTCCCGCTACGACTTCCAGCAGCAGATCGGCGGCCAGTACCTGGACAACGTCGGCGACTTCCAGGGCGTCGGCGTGATCGCCCGCTGGAAGCACGTCGCCAACGCCACCTGGAGCCGCGACGCCTGGCAGGCCACCCTGAGCAACCGCTACACCAGCGGCTACAACGACTACGACCGCGCCAGCCACGGCAAGGTCGGCTCGTGGAACCTCTGGGACCTGGCCGGCAGCTACCGCCTCAGCCACGCGCTGGGGCTGACCCTCGGGGTGAAGAACCTGTTCGACCGCGAACCGCCGTTCAGCAACCAGACCTACACCTTCCAGAGCGGCTACGACCCGCGCTACACCGATCCCTACGGGCGCATCCTGTTCGGCCGCCTCAGCTACAGCTTCTGATGCCGGCGCGGGCGCCCGGCCGGTATGGCCGGCAAGCCCGTCGACGGCTGTCCAGCTACCAGATCCGGTAGCCCTGCCAGATTTCGCAGGCGACCAGATCTGGCAGGTTGTTGGGCTCCCGGTGCCATGCAACCTATTACGCCTCTCGCCCCCCACCCGTTCGCGCAAGAGGACACCGCATGATCATTCTCGGGATCACCAACAACGACCTGGCCGGCGCCTGCCTGGTGCGCGACGGCGGGATCGTCGCCGCCGCCAGCGAGGAGCGCTTCACCCGCCAGAAGGACCACAAGGCCTGGCCGAGCCGCTCCATCGACTATGTGCTCGGCGAGGCCGGCATCGACCTGGCCGACATCGACCGCATCGCCTACGGCTGGAACGCCGGGTTCGACGCCGGGCGGCACCTCGACCTCTATCTGGACCGGGTCCTCGAGGAAGCCCGCGAGCGTCCCGAGGGCCTGCCGCACCTGCGCAAGCGGATCGCCGACGAAATGGCCAACGACAAGGCCAAGCGCGGCGAATTCGATGCCTTCGTCCGCGCCAACGGCCTGCGCGGCAAGGTCGAGTACATCGACCATCACGAATGCCACGCCCTCGGCGCGTTCGTCTGCTCGCCGTTCGACGAGGCGCTGACCCTCACCTGCGACGGCCGCGGCGACTTCCAGTCGCTCACCGTCACCCACTACCGCGCCGACGGCGGCGAGACGGTCCTGCAACGCGAGACCAGCGTCGACAGCCTGGGCTACTTCTACGGGCGCATCACCCGCCTGCTCGGCTTCAAGCCGAACCGCCACGAAGGCAAGATCACCGGCCTGGCGGCGTTCGGCGACGCGGAAAAGCTGCTGCCGCTGATGAACGACATGATCCGCCTGGAGAACGGCCGCCTGCGCGCCCGCTGCGGCGAACTGTACCTGCCCTCCTACGACGGCTACAGCGATCCGCTGCTGCAACGCTGCGCGGCGGAACGCCCGGCGGATGTCGCCGCCGCCGCGCAACGGCACTCCGAAGACCTGCTGGTGGCCATCGCCCGGGAGCACGTGGCGCGCACCGGCTGCGCCAACCTGTGCCTGGCCGGCGGGGTGTTCGGCAACGTCAAGCTGAACCAGCGCCTGCGCGAGATCCCCGGGGTCCGCGATGTCTACGTGCTGCCCTGCATGGGCGACGGCGGCCTGGCCCTGGCCGCGGCGGTGGCGGTGGCCTATCGCGAGAACGGTACGCGCTTCCCGGCGCCGAGCATGGCCCTCGGGCCGGACGCGCGCAGCGCCGCGCAGAATGCCGAGCTGATCGCCAGCCAGTACTCGCAGCTGGCCTACAGCCGGCCGGCCAACCTGATCGAGACGCTGGTCGAAGCGCTGCGGGAAAACCAGGTGCTGGGCATGTTCAAGGGCCGCATGGAGTTCGGCCCGCGCGCCTTGTGCAACCGCAGCATCGTCTACCATCCCGGCGATGCCAGCGCCAACGACTGGCTCAATCAGCGCATGGAACGCACCGAGTTCATGCCATTCGCCCCGGTCACCGCGGTAGAACACGCCGAGGCTTGCTACGTTGGCTGGCGTGAAGACCAGGTGGCGGCCGACTACATGACCATGACCTACGACTGCCATGCGGATTTCCGCGCGCGCTGCCCGGCGGTGGTGCATGTCGACGGCACCGCGCGGCCGCAGATCATCCGGCCGCAGGCCGATCCGTTCATGCACGCCCTGCTGCATGCCTGGCATGCCCGCAGCGGCCAGCCGGCGCTGATCAACACCTCCTTCAACCGCCACGAGGAACCGATCGTCTGCGCCCCGCAGGACGCCCTCGGCGCGCTGGAGGACGGCATGGTCGACCTGGTGGTGCTGGGCGAGTCCCTGCTGGTCTGGCGCAAGGGCGAGAACGCCTTCGCCAGGGCGCGCTTCGAGTGAGGCGCAAACCGCAGCGAACCGGCACGGCGACGCGGGAACCGGCATGTACCTGATCTTTTCCGGCTACTTCGCCGCCGAGGGGCTGATCTATCCGTTCTGGCCGACCTGGCTGGCCAGCCTGGGCTTCGGCGCCAGCCAGATCGGCCTGTTGATCGCCGCGGCCTACTGGCCGCAGGTGATCGCCGGGGTGGCGCTGACCTACGTGGCCGACTGGCGCATCGACCAGTTGCGCCTGGCGACCCTGCTGGCGGCCCTGGCCGGCGCCTGCGCCCTGCTGTTCCAACTGGCCGAGGGCCTGCCCCTGTTCATCGCCCTGAGCGTGCTCTACGGCGCATTCTGGACCAGCGTGCTGCCGCTCACCGAATCCTACCTGCTCAAGCGCGACAAGGCCGCCCTGCAGAACTACGGGCGGGTACGCGCAGTCGGTTCGCTGGCCTTCATCCTCACCGCGACCCTGGGCGGCCTGCTGCTCGGTCGGTTCGGCCAGCAACTGGTGCCCGCCCTGGTCGGCCTGACGATGCTGCTCACCGCGCTGGCCTGCCTGTTCCTCCGTCGCCGCAGCCTGCGCCGTCCGGACTCGCCGCTGCCGGGCGCCAGGCGCCGTCCCGACCTGCGCGGGATCCTCCGGCAACGCCCCCTGCTGCTGGCCATCGCCGCGGCGGGAATGATCCAACTGAGCCACTCGCTGTACTTCACCACCGCCTCGCTGGGCTGGCAGGCGCTGGGCTACTCGTCGTTCTCGGTCGGCGCCTTCTGGGGCCTGGCGGTGATCGCCGAGATCAGCTTCTTCGCCGTCTCCAACCGCATCCTGGACCGCCACCCGGCGCTCCAGGTGATGCTCTTCTCCAGCCTTTGCGCGGCGCTGCGCTGGGGCCTGCTGGCCGGCAGCGAACATCTCGCCGCGATCCTCCTCGGCCAGTGCCTGCACGCCCTCAGCTTCGCCGCCTACCACGCCGCGGTGATGCGCTACATCCGCGACCACGCGCCGGAAAGCGCGCGGGTACTGACCCAGGGAATCTACTACTCTCTGGCGGTAGCGCTGCCCATGGGCCTCGCCAGTCCGGCCGCCGGCTGGCTGTACGAAGGCCTGCCGCAGTGGTCCTATCTGATCATGGCGCTGTTCGCCCTCGGCGGCGCGGTCCTGGTCTGGCTTGCCCTACAGAGTGCCCGAGATGCATCGACTAGCGTTTTCAGCCGTTCTGTTTGACATGGACGGCGTCCTGATCAGCTCCCGCGAAGCCATCGCCGCGGCCTGGAGCCGGGTCGCCGGCGAACAGGGCGTGGCGCTCGGCCCGGACTGCCTGCGCGACCACGTGCACGGTCGCCCGGGCGGCTACACCCTGGACTATCTGTTCGGCCACCTGCCGATGGAGCGCCGGCGGATCCTCAAGCAACGGGTCGATGCGCTGGAGGAAGGCGCCGACTGTCCCCTGCTGCCCGGCGTCGCCGCGGTGATCCGCCAGCTGCGTTGGCTGGACGTGCCCTTGGCGCTGGTCACCAGCAGTTGGCCGGCACGCATCGACCACGTGCTGCGCCAGCACGACCTGCAGGCGGCGTTCCGCACCCTGGTCAGCCGCGACGACGTGGTCCACGGCAAGCCGGCTCCGGATGGCTATCGCCTGGCCGCGGCCAGGCTCGGCGTGGCACCGTCGCGCTGCCTGGTGTTCGAAGACTCCCTCAGCGGCGTGCAGGCCGCCTGTGCCGCCGGCGCGACCTGCGTGGCGATCGGCGAGGAGAGCGGCCTGCTCGCCGCCGGCGCGCGCTGGTCGGTCCGGGATTTCCGCGAGCTACGGATCGTCCGCGAAGACGACCGGCTGTACTGCCAGCATCGGCACCCCGCCACGACCGGCAGCGAGAGGAGCGTTGGCGTCCCATGAGCCCGACCCTGCAAGATGCCCGGCTGCTCTGGGACTTCCTCGGCCAGGGCCGCTGCCATGTGCCCTGCGAACTGCTGGTGGTATGCGGCTCCTACGACCTGCGGGTCTGCGACCACGCCTGCGAGCTGCTCGAACGCGGCCTCGCCGAACGCCTGCTGTTCACCGGCAACACCGGGCACTGGACGCGCCATCTCTGGGTCGAGCCGGAAGCCGAGCTGTTCGCCCGCCACGCCAGGGCACGCGGGGTAAGCGACAGCCTCATCGTGATCGAGCCGCGGGCGACCAACTTCGCCGAGAACATCGCCTTCGCCCGCGAGCTGTTCCCCGACCTGCGCCGCGCGACCTTCGTCACCAAGCCCAACTCGATCCGCCGCGTGGCGCTGACCCTGCCGGTCCGCTGGCCGGGTCTGGAGGGACACGTGGATGCGCCCGACTACGCATTTCCCGACGGCATCTCGAACCTGGTCGGCGTACTCGGGGTGATCGACGAGATGGTCGGCGACCTTGACCGCATCATGCGTTACCCGGCGCTGGGCTTCCAGGTCGCCTGCCCGATCCCGGCGCAGGTCATGGACGCCTGGGAACGCCTGGTGGCGCGCGGTTTCGACCGCCACCTGGTGAACCCGCCGCGCTGAGCTGACAGCACTGTAATCTTCCCCACAGCTTGCCGACAGGCGCGCGCCGCTAGGGTGTCCGCATCGCCGCACCGCCCTGGCGGGGCCGCGACTTCCCGGCTGCGCAGGCTCGCGCAGTCCGTCCTGCCACCTGCGTGGAAACCAGCGGATGCACAGAACTTCGCGACGCACCTTCGTCAAAGGCCTCGCCGCCACCGGTCTGCTCGGCGGACTGGGTCTCTGGCGCGCCCCGGCCTGGGCCCTGGCCGGGCCGGGCCAGCAGAACCTGCTCGCCGGCGACAGTTTCGACCTGTTCATCGGCGAGACCCCGGTGAACCTCAGCGGCTCGCCGGCCACCGCCATGACCATCAACGGTTCGCTGCCCGGCCCGACCCTGCGCTGGCGCGAAGGCGACAACGTGACCCTGCGGGTGCGCAACCGCCTCGCCGAGGACACCTCGATCCACTGGCACGGCATCATCCTGCCGGCCAACATGGATGGCGTGCCGGGCCTCAGCTTCGAGGGCATCGCTCCCGGCGGTCTCTACGAATACCGCTTCAAGGTCCGGCAGAACGGCACCTACTGGTACCACAGCCACTCGGGGCTACAGGAGCAGGCCGGGGTCTACGGCGCCCTGGTGATCGACGCCCGCGAGCCGGAACCGTTCAGCTACGACCGCGACTACGTGGTGCTGCTCAGCGACTGGTCGGACGAGAAGCCGCAGCGCATCCTCGCCAAGCTGAAGAAGCAGTCCGACTACTACAACTTCCACAAGCGCACCGTCGGCGACTTCATCGACGACGTCAGCGCCAACGGCTGGGCCGCGACCCTGGCCGACCGCAAGATGTGGGCCGAGATGAAGATGAGTCCCACCGATCTCGCCGACGTCAGCGGCTACACCTATACCTACCTGCTCAACGGACAGCCGCCGGACGGCAACTGGACCGGCCTGTTCCGCCCCGGCGAAAAGCTCCGCCTACGCTTCGTCAACGCCTCGGCGATGAGCTATTTCGACGTCCGCATTCCCGGCCTGAAGATGACCGTGGTGGCCGCCGACGGACAGCACGTCGAGCCGGTCAGCGTCGACGAGTTGCGCATCGCCGTGGCCGAGACCTACGACGTGATCGTCGAACCGGGCGGCGAGCGCGCCTATACCCTCTTCGCCCAGTCCATGGACCGCAGCGGCTACGCCCGCGGCACCCTGGCGCTGGCCGAAGGGCTTAGCGCGCCGGTGCCGACGCCCGATCCGCGCCCGCTGATCGGCATGGACGACATGGGCATGGGCGGCATGGACCACGGCGCCATGGGGCATGGCGCGGCGACGAGGCCCGCCAGCGAGATGGACCATTCGAAGATGTCGGGCATGGACATGAATGGCATGGACCATTCGAAGATGGCCGGCATGGACATGAACGGCATGGACCACTCCAAGATGGCCGGCATGGACCACTCCAGGATGGGCATGGACACCATGCCGATGCAGTCCCATCCGGCTTCGGAGGACGGCAACCCGCTGGTCGACATGCAGACCATGACGCCGACACCGAAGCTCGCCGACCCCGGCCTCGGGCTGCGCGACAACGGGCGGCGGGTGCTGACCTACGCCGACCTGCGCAGCCGCTTCGCCGACCCGGACGGCCGCGAACCGGGGCGCACCATCGAGCTGCACCTGACCGGGCACATGGAGAAGTTCGCCTGGTCCTTCGACGGCATCAAGTTCTCCGACGCCGAGCCGCTACGCCTGACCTACGGCGAGCGCCTGCGGATCGTCCTGGTCAACGACACCATGATGACCCACCCGATCCACCTGCACGGCATGTGGAGCGACCTGGAGGACGAGCAAGGCAATTTCCTGGTGCGCAAGCACACCATCGACATGCCGCCGGGCACCCGCCGCAGCTACCGGGTCACCGCCGACGCCCTGGGACGCTGGGCCTATCACTGCCACCTGCTGTTCCACATGGAGATGGGCATGTTCCGCGAAGTGCGGGTAGACGAAGGAGACAACGCATGAGCCGCCAGCCGAAACCCGCCCGCCTGGCCGGCGGTGCCCTCGCCCTGGGTCTGCTGCTGGGCCTGCCGAATCCCGTCGAGGCCGCGCAGGACAATGGCATGGACCACTCGGCCATGGACCACGGCGCGATGCCTGGCATGGACCACGGCCAGAGGACCTCCGCCCCGGCGAAACCCATGGACCACCAGGGGATGGGGCATGGCCGGATGCCGGGGATGGACCACGGCACCGCATCGCCCGCCCCGGCACAGCCCATGGAGCACCAGGGAATGGACCATGGCCGGATGCCGGGGATGAGCCGCGCTGCGCGGCAACCTCCGGCGCAGGCCGCGCCCAGCCAGAGCCGTACGCCGATCCCGGTGCCGACCGAGGCCGACCGCCGTGCCGCCTTTCCGCCGCTGGAGGGGCACAAGGTGCACGACAGCGCGCTGAACAGCTTCTTCCTGCTCGACCAGTTGGAATACCAGGACGCCGACGACGGCAGCGCGCTGGCCTGGGACGCCAGCGGCTGGATCGGCGGCGACATCAACCGCCTGTGGCTGCGCAGCGAAGGCGAACGGCTCGACGGCAAGACCGAGGACGCCGAGGTCCAGGCGCTGTTCGGGCACGCCATCGGTCCCTGGTGGGACCTGGTCGCCGGCGTGCGCCAGGATTTCAAGCCCGGCTCGCCGCAGACCTGGGCGGCGTTCGGCGTGCAGGGCCTGGCGCTCTACGACTTCGAGGCGGAAGTCACCGCCTTCCTCGGCGAGAACGGCCAGAGCGCGCTGCGCCTGGAGGGCGAGTACGACATCCTGTTGACCAACCGGCTGATCCTCCAGCCCAGCGCCGAGGTCAACCTGTACGGCAGGAACGATCCCGCCCGCGGCATCGGTTCGGGCCTTGCCGATAGCGAGCTGGGCCTGCGCCTGCGCTATGAGATCCGTCGCGAGTTCGCGCCCTACATCGGGGTGACCTGGAACCGCTCCTACGGCAACAGCGCCGACCTGGCCCGCGCCGAGGGCGAGGACGACGACGAGGCGCGCTTCGTCGCCGGTATCCGCATGTGGTTCTGAACGCGATCGCGGCCAGCCGCTAGCGGTAGCCGTCGAGCAACGGCGAATCGTCGATGAGGTCGCAGCGTTCCAGCGCTGGCAGGTTGCACGGCCGGTAGTCGGGGCATTCGTCCAGCCGCCGCTGCACCGAACGGTGCAGCTTGACCCGGGTTTCCTGCCCGACCGGTTCCAGCGGCCGCGAGCGCGGCCGGCCACGCGACCAGCGCCAGGCGCGGTTGCCGCTGCGGCGGTCCCAGACCAGCAGCGGCAGCCACTCGGCCAGGCGCCAGGGCCGGGTCATCACCGGCAGGATCGGCGCGGTCGGGTCCGGGCCCTGCTTCGAACGTGCGCGCAACTGGTCGCGGCTGCGCGCCGGGTCGACATGCAGGCCGGCCTCCAGCGCCTCGCCGAGCATCCAGGTAAAGGCCACCAGAGCCAGCCGCGAGTCCTTCGGCGCATAGCCACCGCCGACATCGGAGTGCATGCCGGGGAACCACACCTGCAACACGTCGGACTTGCGGTCCTTCTCGCCGAACCAGAGGTTCTGCCGGAAGAAGCAGCGGCATTCGTCGATGGCCAGGGCCTGGCGGACCACGTCGACCATTTCGTTGTTCGAGGAATACGGCACGGTCAGCGGGTCGTAGACCCAGCCCACCGAGGTCACGGTGTCGAACAGGCCGAGGAAGTGCACCTTCACCTGCCGGCCGAAGACCTTGCGGAAGCGTCCCAGCAGGCCGAAGTCCGGTCCGCGGCGACGCGTGCCGGCCCGCTTGTCTTCGTCGCGGGGCGGCATGCGGGTGGTGAGCAGGGTCCAGGCGTAGTCGAAGAGGTGCGGCTGGTGCGCATCGATCAGGCCCACCGCGCGCAGCATCGCGGCCAGCACCCGCACCGCGTAGGCCCCGCGGGAAAAGCCGAAGAGGAATATCTGGTCGCCGGGCCGGTAGTGCTCGGCAAGGAAGCGATAGGCGCCCTCGACGTTGCGCTTGAGCCCCCAGCCGAAGGCCAGGCCGGCGATCCGCGAGGGAAACTTCTGCCACTCGAACAGGGTTTCCTTCAGGCCGAAGGTGCCGACGCCCTGGTCGTAGTAGGCCAGCACCCTGCGCGGATCGCGCGACAGCGAGCGGTACAGGCGCACCACGTTGGTCGGCTGGTCGCCGAAGCGGTTCGAGGTTCCGTCGATGCAGACCACCAACTGGCGCGGCGCGTCGTTGTCCTGGGCGCTGCCGGCAGGCGGCAAGGCGGAATCGGGGGAGAGATCGTCCATTGGGCTCACGCAGGCAAAGCCTGACTTCCGTCGGCGGTGGATGGGAATGGCGACGCATGATACCCAACCTGGATGATCCGCCAAGCGCACATTGCCGGGAAATGGCGGCAAAGACGAAAAGCCCCTGGAGCCGCAGGGCGAATAACCGCTTCGCGGTTATCCGCAGCCCCTGGCTTCGGCGAGGGCGGGTCGAGCCGGCCGCTCAGCCTGCCCTGGATACCCCGAGGAACGGCTGCCACGCCGGCGCGCCACTATCCGCCGCGGCCTTGAGGGCGGCCACCGCCGCGTCGACGTCGGCCTCGCGGGTGTAGCGACCGAGGCTCAGGCGCACGCTGCGGCCAGCGCTGGCGGCATCGTGGCCGAGGGCGAGAAGCACGTGGGACGGCGCCGGCCGCGCCGAGTTGCAGGCCGAGGTGCTGGACACCGCCAGGCTGGACTCCAGTGCCTGGGGGACAAAGGCCGGGTTGTCGAAGGTCAGGTTCAGGGTATGCGCGATGCGTGCGTCGGCGCTGCCGTTCAGGCGCCAGCCGTCGATCTGCGCCAGCCCCTCCAGCAGACGCCGCTGGAGTCCGGCGATGCGCCTGCCCTCCTCCTCGAAAAGCTCGCCGGCGAGGGCGAAGGCCTCGCCCATACCGACGATCTGGTGGGTCGCCAGGGTCCCGGAACGCAGGCCCTGCTCGTGTCCGCCGCCGTGGATCTGCGCCTTCAGCCGCCGCTCGGCGCGCGGCCCGACGTACAACGCGCCGATGCCCTTGGGCCCGTAGGTCTTGTGTGCGGAGAACGACATCAGGTCCACCGCCAGGCGGCCCAGGTCGATCGCCACCTTGCCGCTGGCCTGCGCCGCGTCGACGTGGAACAGCGCGCCGCGCTCGCGCACCCGTTCGCCGATGGCGGCGATGTCGGTCAGGGTGCCGAGTTCGTTGTTGACCCGCATCAGCGACACCAGGCGGGTATCGGCGCGCCAGGCCGCCTCCACCTGTTCCGGCCGGATCAGGCCATCGGTGCCGGGCGCCAGCCAGGTCACGCTCCAGCCGTCATCGGCGAGTTGCTGCACGGTGTCCAGCACCGCCTTGTGCTCCAGGCGACTGGTGATCAGGTGGCCGGGTGCGTCCAGCGCCTGGGCCACGCCCTTGAGGGCCAGGTTGTTGGATTCGGTGGCGCCGGAAGTCCAGACGATCTGCCCGGCGCTGGCGCCGACCAGCGCGGCCACCTGCTCCCTGGCCCGCTCCACTGCCCGCCGCGCCTGGCGGCCGTAGGCATGGGAATTCGACGCGGGATTGCCAAAACACGCCTGGTAGCCGAGACACTCCACCATGGCCCGGATCACGCGCTCGTCCACGGGCGTGGTGGCGGCGTAATCGAAGTACAACGGTAACGAACTCATCGCATTCCCCCAATCGATCGGACGGACCCGGAAGCCGACATGGCTCCTTGTCCCTGACGGGCCCGCAGGCCGATCTTAAGAAAAGCGCCGGGGCGTCTGGAAAGAACCTTTCGGAACATCCTTAGAGTCAGCATGGTTTCCCGCCTCAGATTCCCAGCCCGGCCACCCGCAGATGCTCTTCCAGGCGCAGCGCGGGTATCGCTCCGAGCAACTCGCGGGTATAGGGGTGGCGCGGCTGGCTGAACAGCGCAGCGGCGCTGCCCTGCTCCACCACCCGGCCGTCCTTGAGCACCAGGATGTCGTGGGCCAGGGCGCGTACCACGGCCAGGTCGTGGCTGATGAACAGGTAGCTCAGCCCGTGGCGACGCTGCAACCGACGCAGCAGCTCGACCACCTGGCACTGCACGCTACGGTCGAGCGCCGAGGTCGGTTCGTCGAGCAGGATCAGCGCCGGCTTCAGCACCAGCGCGCGGGCGATGGCGATGCGCTGGCGCTGGCCGCCGGAAAACTCGTGGGGATAGCGTTCCAGGCAAGGCTCGTCGAGACCGACCTCGCGCAGTGCCTCCAGCACCCGCGCGCGGCGTTCGCCGGCATCGCCGATGCCATGGATACGCAGGCCTTCGCCGACGATCTGTTCCACGCTAAGGCGCGGGTTGAGGCTGCCGTAGGGGTCCTGGAACACCGCCTGGAACTGCCGGCGCAATGGCAACAGGCGCTTGCCGTGCAGCCGGTCGAGGCGCTCGCCCTGGAACAGGATCTGCCCTTCGACCGGCAACAGGCGCAGCAGCGCCTGGCCGAGGGAGGACTTGCCCGAACCGCTTTCGCCGACGATCCCCAGGGTGCTGCCACGGCGCAGCCGCAGGCTGACCTCGTGCACCGCGCGCAGTCCCGCGCGCCGGCGCAGCCAGCCGCCGGGCGCGGGGTAGTCGAGGCTCAGCGCGCGCACCTCCAGGCAGGTCTCGCGGCACGCCACCGGCTCCGCCAGCCCACCCGGCTCGGCCTCGATCAGCAGGCGCGTGTAGGGATGCCGGGGCGAGCGGAACAGCGTCTCGCAGGCGTTCTCCTCGACGATCTGGCCATCGCGCATCACGCAGACCCGGTCGGCGACCCGGCGCACCAGGTTGAGGTCGTGGCTGATCAGCAGGATCGCCATGCCCAGCCGTCGCTGCAAGCTTTGCAGCAGCTCCAGGAGGCGTTTCTGCACGGTGACGTCGAGAGCCGTGGTCGGTTCGTCGGCGATCAGCAGTTGCGGCTCGCAAGCCAGCGCCATGGCCAGCATCACTCGCTGTCGCTGGCCGCCGGAGAGCTGGTGCGGATAGGCCTCGAGCAGGCGTCGCGGCTGCTCGAGGCCGGCCAGTTCGAGCAGTTCCAGTACCCGCCCGCGCAGCGCGGCGCCACGCAGGCGGCGATGCAGGCGCAGACCCTCGCCGACCTGGCGGCCGATGCGCTGCAATGGATTGAGCGAGGTCATCGGCTCCTGGAACACCATGCCGATGCGCTGCCCACGAATCGCCAGCAATGCCTGCGGCGACAGGGCGAGCAGTTCCTCGCCGTCCAGGCGCACGCTGCCGCCCAGGCGCGCCGCGCCCGGCAGCAGGCGCAGCAGGGCGTGGGCGGTCTGCGACTTGCCGGAGCCGGACTCGCCAACCAGGGCCAGGGTCTCGCCGGCGCGCAGGCTGAAGTCGATCCCCTTCACGACCTGCGTGTCGCCATAGGCGACGCTCAGGTTTTCCACTCGCAACAGTTCCCGGTTCATCTCATGTCCTCGGATCGAAGGCGTCGCGCACCGCTTCGCCGATGAACACCAGCAGGCTGAGCAAGGTCGCCAGGACCACGAACACGGTCAGCCCGAGCCAGGGCGCCTGGAGGTTGTCACGGCCCTGCCCGACCAGTTCGCCAAGGCTCGGCGAGCCGGGCGGCAGGCCGAAACCGAGGAAGTCCAGGGCGGTCAGGGTGGTCACCGCGCCACAGAGCAGGAACGGCAGGAAGGTCAGGGTCGCGACCATGGCGTTGGGCAGGATGTGCCGGAACATCACCCCGGCGTCGCCGAGGCCGAGGGTCCGCGCCGCCTTGACGTACTCCAGGTGACGACCGCGCAGGAACTCGGCGCGAACCACGTCGACCAGGCTGGTCCAGGAGAACAGCAGCATGATCGCCAGCAGCCAGCCGACCCCGGGCTGCACCAGGCTGGCGAGGATGATCAGCAGGTAAAGCATCGGCAGACCCGACCAGACCTCGATGAAGCGCTGGCCGAACAGGTCGATCCAGCCGCCGTAGTAGCCCTGCACCGCGCCTGCGCAGATTCCCAGCAACGACGAGGCCAGGGTCAGGCCGAGGGCGAAGAGAATCGACAGGCGCAGGCCGTAGATCACCCGCGCGAGCACATCGCGGCCCTGGTCGTCGGTACCCAGCCAGTTCTCCGCCGAGGGCGGCGCCGGCGCCGGGCGCGCGTAGTTGATGCTGCGGGCGTCGAAGCGGATCGGCGGCCACAGCGCCCAGCCGTCGCGGGCGATGCGTTCGCTCATGAAGCGGCCGCGGTAGTCCGGCGGGAACGGCAGCTCGCCGCCGAAGGCGGTTTCCGGATAGTCCCGCAGCACCGGCAGGAACCACTGGCCACGGTATTCCAGCAGCAGCGGGCGGTCGTTGGCGATCAGCTCGGCGAACAGGCAGGTGACGAACAGCGCGAGGAACAGCAGCAGGGCCAGGCGCCCGCGGCGGTTGGCGCGGAACGCGGCGAGGCGGCGGCGGTGCAGCGGGGAAAGGACGATGGCCATCTCACTGTCTCCTCGCGGCGAAGTCGATGCGCGGGTCGACCAGGCTGTAGGCCAGGTCGCCGGCCAGCTTCACCAGCAACCCGAGCAGGGTGAAGATGAACAGGCTGCCGAACACCACCGGGTAGTCGCGGCCGAGCGCCGCTTCGTAGCCCATCAGGCCGAGGCCGTCGAGGGAGAACAGCACCTCGATCAGCAGCGACCCGGTGAAGAACACCGAGACCAGCGCCGCCGGCAGCCCGGCCACCACCAGCAACATGGCGTTGCGGAACACATGGCCGTAGAGCACCCGGCGCTCGCTGAGCCCTTTGGCGCGAGCGGTGGCGACGTACTGCCTGGATATCTCGTCGAGGAAGCTGTTCTTGGTCAGCAGGGTCAGGCTGGCGAAACCGCCGACCACCAGCGAACCCACCGGCAGCGCCAGGTGCCAGAGGTAATCGGCGAAGCGCGCCAGCGGGCCGAGGCGCTCGGCGCCCTCGGAAGCCAGGCCGCGCAGGGGGAACCAGTCCAGGTAGCTGCCGCCGGCGAACAGCACGATCAGGACGATGGCGAAGAGGAAGCCGGGCACCGCATAGCCGACCACCACCAGCGCGCTGCTCCACAGGTCGAAGGCGCTGCCGTGGCGCACCGCCTTGGCCACCCCCAGGGGAATCGACACCAGGTAGGTGATCAGTGTCGCCCACAAGCCCAGGGACAGCGAGACCGGCAGCTTCTCGGCGATCAGGTCGATGACCCGCGCGTCGCGGTAGAAGCTCTCGCCGAAATCCAGCCGGGCGTAGCTCGACAGCATCAGCCAGAGCCGTTGCAGCGGCGGCTTGTCGAAGCCGTACTGGCGCTCCAGGGCGGCCACCAGCTGCGGATCGATGCCGGTCTCGCCGTGGCGCTGCGGTTCCAGAGCGCCATGCCCACCCTCCCCGCCACGCCCCAGCGGGCCGCCGCCGTCGACGCCCTGCAGGCGCGCGATGGCCTGATCCACCGGCCCGCCGGGTGCGGCCTGGACGATGGCGAAGTTGATCAGCAGGATGCCCAGCAGGGTCGGCAGGATCAGCGCCAGGCGGCGCAACAGGTAGCCGCCCATGTCACTGCGCCTCCCGGCTCGGCGCGGCCCGCTCGCGGACTTCCCACCAGGTGTTCAGCCCCAGGCTGTAGCGCGGCGCCTGCGGCGGTCGGCCGAAGCGATTCCAGCTGGCGATCCAGACCTCGTCGGAATACCAGGTCGGGATCAGGTAGTAGCCCCATTGCAGCACCCGGTCGAGGGCGCGCACGGCGGTTTCCAGGGCGGCCCGCGAGTCGGCCTCGACCACCGCCTGGACCAGCCGGTCGATGGCCGGGTCCTTCAGGCCGATGCGGTTGTAGCCGCCGGGATCGGCGTAGCTGGAGGAATGCCAGAAGCTGTACTGCTCGTTGCCCGGCGAATTGGACTGGGAGAAGCTCGAAACGATCATGTCGTAGTCCCGCGCACGTATGCGCTCGATGTATTGCGAAGCGTCCACCTGGCGCAGGCGCATATCGATGCCGATCCGCGCCAGGTTGCGCTGGAACGGCAGCAGCGCGCGCTCCAGGCCCTTGCCCTGGAGCAGGAGGTCGAAGCGCAGCGGCCGTCCGGCGGTGTCCAGCAGGCGCCCGTCGACGGCATGCCAGCCGGCCTCGCCGAGCAGGCGGTAGGCCTGCACCAGGCGCTCGTGGATATCGCCGCTGCCGTCGTTCACCGGCGGAGCGTAGGCCTGGCCGAAGACCTCCTCGGGGATTTGCCCGCGCAGCGGCTCCAGCAAGGCCAGTTCGTCGGCGCCGGGCAGGCCGCGGGCGGCCATCTCCGAGTTGTCGAAATAGCTGCGCAGGCGCTTGTAGCGACCGCCGAAGAGCTGTCGGTTGGTCCATTCGAAGTCGAACAACAGGCTCAGCGCCTGGCGTACCCGGCGGTCCTCGAACAGCGGCCGGCGCAGGTTGAACACCAGGCCCTGGAGGCTGGCCGGGTACGGGTAGGGAAAGCTCTCCTGGCGCAACCGGCCATCGCGCAGGGCCGGCGAGTCGTAGCCGCTGCTCCAGGCCTTGACGCTGGTCTCGACATTGATGTCGGCCTGCCCGGCCTTGAACGCCTGCAAGGCCACGCCGCTGTCGCGGTAGTAGTCGAAACGGATCCGCTCGAAGTTGTACAGGCCACGCCCGACCGGCAGGTCGCGAGCCCACCAGTCGGGGTTGCGCCGGTAGCTCACCGAACGCCCCGCCTCGGCCTTCTCCAGCCGGTAAGGTCCGCTGCCCAGCGGCGGCTGCATGCTGCTGCGGTTGAAGTCGCGTCCCTGCCACCAATGCCTGGGCAGCACGTAGAGCTGGGCCAGCACCAGCGGCAGTTCGCGGTTGCCGGCATGACGGAAATCGAAGCGGATGCGCAGGCGATCCTCCACCACCGGCTCGCGGACCTCCTTGTAGTAGGCGCGCCAGAACGGGCTGCCCTGCTCGACCAGGCTATCGAAGGAAAACTTCACGTCCTCGGCGGTGACCGCCACGCCGTCGCTGAAGCGCGCCCGCGGATCGATATGGAAACGCACCCAGCTGTTGTCCGGGGCTTTCTCGATGTAGCGCGCCAGGTAGCCGTATTCGGTGAACGGCTCGTCCAGTGACTGGAAGCCGAGGGTTTCGTAGATCAGCGCGGCCTGGGTCATGCTGATCGGCGTGCCGCGGTTGGCGAAGGGGTTCAGCGTGTCGAAGCTGCCGCTTTCCATCCGCCGCAGGCTGCCGCCCTTGGGCGCCTGCGGGTCGACGAAGTCGAAGTGCTGGAAACCCGGCGGATATTTCGCCGGCTCGTCGTAGAGCGTGATGGCATGGCGCGGCTCGCTGCGGGCCAGGCTGGCGAGCAGGCAGCAAGCGAAGACCAGGATGCGTCCGGGCATGGCTCAACCACCGAAGTGATAGCTGAAGTCCAGCCACCATTGGCGGCCCATGGCGTCGTAGTTGCCGGTGGGATAGTACGGCCAGCCATCGGAGTCGTCCTCCTTGATCTGGTCGAGCAGGTTGTTCACCGTCAGGCCGACGCTGGCGCGTTCGTTGAGCCGGTAGCGGGCGCTGGCGTTGAACACCGTCCACGGGCTCAGGCGCCCGCTGCCAGCGGCGTTGGTAACGCTGCCGTAGCGCACCGCGAAGAGCGTCGAGGTGAACTGTGCGTAGTCCCAGGTCAGGCTGGCGTTGAGTTTGCTGCGCCAGTCGTGGGAGTCGAGGCTGTCGCGCTGGTTCTCGCTGGGGTAGTCGTCGGACTGCTTGTAGTCGTGGGACAACACCAGGGTGTAGCCGAGGGTCGAGGAGAAGGCGCCGTAGTCACCGGCGCCCCAGCGGATGTTGCTGCGCAGGTCGATGCCGCTGGTGCGCTCCTTGGCCGCGTTGATGGCATTGACGTAGACCTTGTTCAGGCGATTCGGATCGACGCTGGCGTCGCCGGCGTTGCGCTCGACCCGCGCCAGGGTGTCGCGGCACTGCGCCGAGTCCGGATCGAGCCCGCCGCTACGGCAGGCCGCCTCGTCGCGCAGCAGTTTGTCCGGATCGAGGGTGGTCAGCAGGTCATCGATCTGGATGTGGTAGTAGTCGGCGGAAAAGTCGAACCTGCTCGACGGCGACCAGACGAAGCCGTAGCTCCAGTAGCGCCCGCGCTCGGACTTCAGGTCGGGCGTGCCGCTCTGCACGTAGTCGACCCGGCCGTTCTTGCAGGCGCCGTCGACGCCTTTCTCGCAACCGTAGTAGTCCTTCTGCGCCGGGTAGTAGCCGTTGGCGTCGGCCTGGTAGATGTAGTTCAGGTCCGGCGCGCGGAAGCTGGTGCCGTAGCTGCCGCGTAGCAGCAGGCTGGTCAGCGGGCGCCACTCCAGCCCCAGGTTGTAGGTGGTCTGCTCCTCGGTGCGACCGCTGAACCTGTACTGGTCCCAGCGGCCGGCGGCGGACGCCAGCAGCGTGTCGTGCAGCGGGATGCTGAATTCGCCGCCGGCGGCGTAACGGTCGCGCGAGCCGCCGGAGCTGCTGGCCTTGGAGACGTTGTAGAGAGAGCCGTCGTTGTATTGCGAGTCGGGACGGATCCTGTAGCCCTGCTTGCCCACCTCCAGCACGCCGGCGAAGGCCACCGGGCCGGCCGGCAGGTCGAACAGCTCGCCGTTGCCGGTGAAGCTGTAGGTCTGCGAGTAGGACTCGCTGTGCTGGGTCACGTTGCGCCGCAGGCTGCGCCACTCTTCCTCGCTCAGCGGACGTCCGAGGCGCGCCGGATCGGGATCGTAGACCGGGTAGCCGTCGCGTTCGCCGAGCTTGCGGCCCAGGTACAGGTCGAGGATCCCGGCCGCCGGGGTGTAGCGGGTAGTGCGGTCGCTGCGGTACTCGGAGCGGGTCGCGGCCAGTTCGTATTCCCAGGAAGTATTGGCGACGCGGTCGCTGTAGCCGAGGGTGCCGGTCCAGGACACCTCGCGCCACTTGCTGTTGTTGCTGCTCTTGCCGCCGATCTCCTCGGGCGAGAACAGCCGGTACCAGCGCTCCAGGTCGCCGCTGGAGGCATTGATGAAGTCCGGCGAGGTGAAGGACGGCCCACGGGTATTGTTCTGCAGGTGGTCGAAGCCGAACAGCAGGTCGGCGAACAGCTTGCCGCTGTCGCTCAGGTGCCAGGTGCCGCCGGCGTAGCCGTCGTAGTTTTCCTTCTTGGTCTGCAGGGTCCAGTAGTTGTTGTAGTACTGGTCGGTCATGCAGCGATAGCCACCCCTGGCGCCCGGCACCGGCGCCACGTTGCCGCCGAACAGGCCGCCGAGGCCGGCGCAAGAGGCGTCGCCGAGGTAGCGTCCGCTCTGCGGGTTCAGCCGGTAGCCGACGTTGTTGCCGTCCGGGTAGCTGTCCATGAAACCGCGCTGGTTGGCCCAGACCGGCTGGCGCTGCTCGACCTGCAGGCCGAACAGGCCTTCGAATTCGCCCGTCGCGCCGCCGCCGACCAGTTGCAGGCGCTGGTTGTCGCCGCCGCCGCGCTCGGTGGTGCCGGCGCGCAGGTTGACGTCGACGCCATCGAATTTCTTCTTCAGGACGATATTGACCACCCCGGCGATGGCATCCGAGCCGTAGATCGCCGAGGCGCCGCCGCTGAGGATCTCGATGCGGTCGATCATGACCGCCGGGATGTTCGCCAGGTTGGTGAAGTTCACCGAGCCGCCATAGGCGGTCGGGTAGTCGGCGACGCGCCGGCCGTTGATCAGCACCAGCGTGTGGTTGGGGCCGAGATCGCGCAGGTTGAGGGCGTTGGCCGCCGGTTGCCAGGTGTTGCCGTAGTCCTCGCCCTGGGTCATGCCGGTGTTCTGGGTCTGCGTCTGCAAGGCCTCGAAGACGTTGCGGTAGCCACGGTTCTGGATTTCCTCGCTGCTGATCACCGTGACCGGCGACGGCCCTTCCTGCTGGGCGCGGGGAATCCGCGAGCCGGTCACCACCACCCGCTCCAGGGTCTGCTCCGCTTTCGCCGCCAGCGGCTGCACCTTCGCCGCCGGTACGGCCGCGCGCAGCGGCGCGGCGGAAATCACCGCGCCGCGCTCGGAACGGCGGAACTGCAGGCCGCTACCGCGCAGGGCCTGTTCCAGGGCCTGGTCGACACTCAGCGGACCGCGCACCGCCGGCGCCTGCCGGCCGCGCACCAGCGACTGCTCGAAGGAGATCAGCAAGCCGCTCTGTCGCGAGATGCCCAGCAGCACCTGGTCCAGCGGGCCGGCGGCGACGTCGAAGGTGAGCGCCTTGGCGGCGGGCGCGGGCGTCTCCGCACGTGCCTCCGGCGGCGCGGCGTAGGCCGCCGCGAGCAGCGCGGCCAGGGCCAGGCTGGAAGGCAGGCGTGTGGATGGAGCATGGTGCGGCATCGTTCGGTTCCCCCCGAAAACATGGTTTCCAGGGGATGAGCGATGAGCGCGGGAGATTTGCAGGGCAGGCTTGGAACGCTTTGTTCTGAGCTTATAAGCGCGGGCGAATAGGCATGGCGGCGGATAACGCCTCCGGCGTCATTCGCCCCACCCGACAATCTTCCCCAGCTCCGCTACCGGCCTTGCCCCGCGTAGGGCGAATAGCCGCCTGCGGCTATCCGCCGGTTCAGGCACGGCGTATCGGCGGATAACGCCTCCGGCGTTATTCGCCCTACCCCAAAATCACCCCCAAGCTCGGCTACCGGCCTTGCCCCGTGTAGGGCGAATAGCCGCCTGCGGCTATCCGCCGGTCCGAACACGGCGTTATCCGCCCTGCCGCCCTCGGGTCAGTACGTCAGCGCCCCGCACCAGTGCGCGCTCTTCAGTTCCTCGTAGAGCGCGCCGATCTTCAGCGAGCACTGCCGCGACGGCGGGTAGATCAGCGACACCGGGCACAGCGGCGGTTCGAACGGCTGGAGGATGCGTACCAGTCGACGCCGGCGGATCGCCTCCTCGGCCATGAAGCCCATCACCTGGACGATGCCCTGGCCGACCAGCGCCGCGTCGACCAGCGCGTCGGCCACGTCCAGCACCAGGTCGCCGCGCACCGCCAGGCTCAGCGGCTGGCCGTCGCGCTGGAACTGCCATTCCAGCAGCTTGCCGGTATGCAGGTCGCGCACCGTCGGGCAGTTGTGCCCGGCGAGTTGCTCCAGGCGCTCCGGCGTGCCGTGGCCACGCAGGTATTCCGGCGACGCCACCGTGACCCAGCGCAACGCCGCCAATGGCCGGGCGATCAGGCGCACGTCGCCGACCCGACCGAGACGCACGGCGGCGTCGAAGCCTTCCTCGGTGAGGTCGACCAGGCGATCGGTCATCGCCGCCTCGATCTGCAATTGCGGGTAGCGCCGCGTCAGTTCGCGCAGCACCGGCATGATCACGATCCGCCCGAGCGCCTGCGGGGTGGTGATCTTCAGCGGACCGCTCGGCGCGCACTGGCGGTCCACCAGCAACTTCTCGACTTCCTCCAGTTCCGCCAGCAAGGGTGCGCAGCGCTCGTAGAACAGCTGGCCGTCCGGGGTCAGGCTGACGCTGCGGGTGGTGCGGTGCAGCAGACGCACGCCGAGTTCGGCTTCCAGCCGGCCGATGGCGCGCGACAGGCCGGACTGGGTCAGACCGAGGGAAACGGCGGCCTGGGTGAAGCTTCGGGTCTCGGCCACGCGGGCGAGCAACTTGACGGCATTCAGGTCCATGGCGATCTCATCGATGATTATTTTCATCAGTGAAAGGACGGAGAGGCTATTTATCACGATTCCAGCATGAGAAACACTGGCCGCGCCCAACCCAGACCAGGAGTCCCGCCGTGACGGACCGTGCTGCCCCTTCCAACTGGATGCTCGCCCTGCTCGCCTGCGCGCAACTGATCATCGCCCTCGACGCCACCATCGTGTTCGTCGCCCTGCCGGAAATCAGCCGGGCGCTGGATTTTTCGGCGCAACGCCTGCAATGGGTGGTGAGCGCCTATACGGTGGCCTTCGGCGGCTTCCTCCTGCTCGGCGGGCGTGCCACCGACCTGCTCGGCCGGCGCCGCATGTACGTCCTCGGGCAAAGCCTGTACGCCCTCGCCTCCCTCGCGGGCGGGCTGGCCCAGAGCGAGTTGCCGTTGATCCTCGCCCGCGCCGTGCAGGGCCTGGGTGGCGCGCTGCTGTTCCCGGCGACCCTGGCGCTGATCGGCAATCACTTCGCCGAGGGCCCGGCGCGCAATCGTGCCCTGGCGATCTGGAGCATCGCCTCGGCGTTCGGCCTGGCCCTCGGCTCGGCGCTCGGCGGCGCGCTCACCGAGCTGTTCGGCTGGGCCTCGATCTTCCTGGTCAACGTGCCGCTGGCCGGCGCCGCGGCGCTGCTCGCCCTGCGCCTGATCCCGGCCGACGCCCGGCGCCAGCGCGGTCGGCGCTTCGACCTGGCCGGCGCGCTGACGGTCACCGCCGGCGCCACCCTGCTGGTCTTCACCCTGGTCCAGGGCCCCGAGTCGGGCTGGGATGCGCCCTCGGTACGTTTCGGACTTTACCTTTCCGTCCCGCTGCTACTGGCGTTCCTCGCCATCGAACACTACAGCCGCGACCCGCTGATGCCGCTGCGCCTGCTGGGCAACCGCAACCTGCAGGTGGCGATGCTGCTGACCGCGATCTTCATGAGCAGCTACGGCGTGCAGTACTACTTCCTGGCCATCTACTTCCAGTCGGTGTACGGCTACAGCGTGTTGCAGACCGGCCTGGCGTTCCTCCCGGCGACTCTGCTCTGCACCCTCGGTATCCGCGTCGCCGAGCGCCTGCTGGCCCGCCACGGGGCACGCGCGACGCTGGTCGCCGGCCTGCTGCTGGGCGCACTCGGGCTCGGCCTGCTGGCAGCGTGCCTGCCGCTGGGGCGCGGCTTCCTGGCGCTGCTGCCGGCCATCGTGATCCTCAGCGTCGGCCAGGGCATGACCTGGACCGCCATGTGGGTCAGCGCCGCCAGCGGCGTCGATCCCGCCGAACAGGGCGTCGCCTCGGGGATGGCCTCGATGACCCAGCAGATCGGCGGCGCGCTCGGCCTGGCCCTGCTGGTGGCGCTGGCCAACACCCAGGTGCGCGGCGCCGATGCCGCCAGCCTGCTGGCCAGCCAGGCGCGCGGCATCGAATGGGTGACCGCGCTCAGCGCCCTGCTCGCCCTGTTCGGCGCCGCCCTGGCCCTGCGCCTGCGCCGCGAGGAGCCCGCGGCGTTGCAGCCGAGTCGCGGCTGATCCCGCTCAGGCGTCGCCCAGCTCGGCGCCGAGCTCCAGCGCCAGGGCCTGGAAGGCCAGGCGCGCGGCACCGGGGTGGCTGCCCTGGCGCCAGAACAGCGCTACCTGGCGGGTCGGCAGCGCCGGCCGCAGCGCCACACAGCGCAACCCGGCCTGCTGGCGCGCCACCGCCTCCGGCAGGATGCTGGCCAGCCGTCCGCGGCGAACCACGTCGACGATGGCGCTGATCGAGTTCGCCTCCAGCGCCACCCGCGCCGTCACCCCTTGCTGGCGCAGGTAAGCGTCGATGTGCCGGCGCGTGGCGAAGTCGTCGCGCAACAACGCCAACGGCAACTCCGCCAGCGCTGCGGCGGCCAGCGGCGCGTCCGCCGCCGGGTGTTCCGCCCCCAGCACCAGGCCCAGGCGCTCCAGGTAGAGCGGCTGGCTGTCGATCTCCACTGAACCCGGCTCGCTGAAGGCCACACCAAGGTCCAGGCGATCGTCGATCAGCGCCGCCTCCAGGGCGTCCTGGGGCAACTCCTCGAGGCTCAACTCGATGCCCGGATAGCGCTGATTGAACGGATCCACCAGGGCGCCCACCAGATAGCAGGTGAAGGTCGGCGTCATGCCCAGGCGCAGGCGGCCGCGACTGAGGTCGCGCACCTCGTGGATCGCCCGCTGCGCCGCTTCCAGCTCGCGCAAGGCACGCCGCGCATGAAGCAGGTACAGCTCGCCGGCATCGGTGGGACGCACGCTCCTGCCGGAGCGGTCGAGCAATTGCACGCGCAGTTGCTCTTCCAGTTGCCGCACCTGCTGCGACAGGGTCGGCTGCGAAACGTGCAGCGCCTCGGCGGCGCGGGTGAAGTTGCGATGCTCGGCGACAGCGAGCAGGTAGCGCAGGTGGCGAAGCAGCATGGAAACATCCAACTATAGACCAGACCAATGACTGGAATAATAAACCGGTCTTGGACCCTATGGCTCAATCCGCGCATCCTGGCCCCACCATTCGACGGCCAGGAGCCCAGCGCCATGCGTGACATCATCGACGGCTTTCTCCGCTTCCAGCGCGACGCCTACCCGGCGCGCTCGCAACTGTTCAAGTCCCTGGCCACCCGGCAAGCCCCCAAGGCACTGTTCATCGCCTGCTCGGACAGCCGGGTGGTCCCCGAACTGCTGACCCAGCGCGAGCCCGGCGAACTCTTCGTGATCCGTAATGCCGGCAACATCGTCCCCGGCTACGGGCCGCAGCCCGGCGGGGTCAGCGCCTCGGTGGAATACGCGGTGGCGGTGCTCGGGGTCGGCGACATCGTGGTCTGCGGCCACTCGGACTGCGGCGCGATGGGCGCCATCGCGTCCTGCGCCTGTCTCGACCAGCTGCCGGCGGTGGCCGGCTGGTTGCACCACGCCGAGGCCGCACGGGCGATGAACAGCGCCCACGAACACGCCTCCGAGGCGGCGCGGCTGGACGCCCTGGTGCGGCACAACGTGATCGCCCAACTGGCCAACCTGCGCACCCACCCCTGCGTCGCCCGCGCCCTGGAGCAGGGTCGGCTGAACCTGCACGGCTGGGTCTACGACATCGAAAGCGGCCGCATCGACGCCCTCGACGGCGCCAGCCGGCGCTTCGTCTCCCTCGCCGAGCATCCCGAAGTGCGCGCGGTAGGCGGCGAACCCGGGCAGGCGGTCGCCTGAATCCCTTCCCTCACAACCACCCGCAAGGAGAGTCATCTCATGCAACACAGCCAAGTGTCCCCCAACGCGCGCCAGCAACTGGCCGAGACCGTGGTCCTGAACAAGGCCCGCCTGGGCCTGTCCTGGCAGGACCTGGCCGACGGCACCGGTCTCGCCCTGACCTTCGTCACCGCCGCCCTGCTCGGCCAGCATGCCCTGCCAGAGGCGGCGGCGCGCAAGGTCGCCGCCCAACTCGGCCTGGACGACGACGCGGTGCTCCTGCTGCAAAGCATCCCGCTGCGCGGCAGCATTCCCGGCGGCATTCCCAGCGACCCGACCATCTATCGCTTCTACGAGATGCTGCAAGTCTACGGCAGCACCCTGAAGGCGCTGGTCCACGAACAGTTCGGCGACGGCATCATCAGCGCGATCAACTTCAAGCTGGACATCAAGAAGGTCGAGGACCCGGAAGGCGGCTCGCGGGCGGTGATCACCCTCGACGGCAAGTACCTGCCGACCAAGCCGTTCTGAAGCGTCGCGCCGCCCGGCTCGCCGCCGGGCGCGCGCCTCAGCGGCTGGCGATGCTGACCCAGTAGGGCCCGTGGTAGTCGAGCCGGATCGGCAGGCTCTGCTCCAGCAATGCCAGCGCCGCGCCGCTGTCGTCCAGCGGGTAGATGCCACTGACGCGCAGCGCCGCCGCGTCGTCGGCGACGCTGATGATGCCGCGGCGATAGGCGCGCAACGCTTCCAGCACCTCCCCCAGAGGGCGGTCGCGGACCTCCAGCCGGCCATCCAGCCAGGCGCTCTCGCCGCCTTCGGCAGGACCTCGGGCGAGAATCGCCGAGGCGTCGAAACGGGCGCTCTGGCCGCGCTCCAACAGGCATTGCCGTCCGTCGGCAGTGGTGATCCGCACCCGCGACTCGAGCACCACCACTCGCGAGCTGGCGCCGTCATCGCTGACCTGGAAGCGGGTTCCCTGCGCCTCGACCTGGCCACGCCCGGTGTCGACGACGAAAGGCCGCGCCGGATCCCGTGCCACGTCAACCAGCAGGCGGCCCTCGCGTAAGCGCAGGCGACGCCGGTAGCCATCGAATTCGGGGCGTACCCGGCTGCGCGCGTCCAGCACCAGTTGGCTGCCATCCTCCAGGCGGAAGCTCTGGCGTTGTCCGGTGCCGGTGTACAGGTCGCCGGGCCAGGGGAAGCCGACGATGCCGATCCGCCCCAGCGCCAGCGTCGCCACGCCGAACGCCGCCAGGGCGAGGCTGCGCTGGAGAAACCGGCGACGGGCGGACGGCGCCTCGAGGGCTCCGATCAATTGCTCGGCGCGCAAGCCGTGCAGGGGCTCGTCGCGAAACGACTGCAAGCCCAGGCTGAGCCGGTCGAACACCGCACCGTGCTCGGCATCGGCCTGGCGCCACTGCTGGAACGCCAGGCGCTCCTCGGCGCCGGCATGGCCGGATTGCAGCAGCGCCATCCACTGCGCCGCTTCGTCGAGGATGCGTTCTCGCCTTCCCTGGCTCATTCGGCAAGCACCTGGTAGCACTGCTTGAAGCCCTCGACCATGTACTGGTGGATGCGGCTGACGGAAACCTCCAGCAAGCCGGCGATCTCCACGTAGGTCAGTCCGCCGATCTGGCTATGGATGAAGGCGGCGCGGGCCTTCGGCGACAGCCCGGCGAGCATGCGCTCCAGGCGCAGCAGGGTTTCCACCACCTGGGCCTGCTCCTCGGCGGACGGCGCGAGGGCCTCCGGAAGCCCGGCCAGGCTTTCCAGGTAGGCGCGTTCCAGGTCCTGGCGCCGCCAGCCGTCGTACATCAGCCGGCGGGCGATGGTGGTGAGCAGCGCGCGCGGCTCGCGGATGCTTGCCGGGTCCGGCAGGGCAAGGACCTTGAGGAAGGTTTCCGAGGCGATGTCCTCGGCGCTGTGGGGGCAGCCGAGGTAGCGCCGCAGGCGCCCGCTCAGCCAGGAATAGTCGTTCTGGAACATCAGGCCGACGAGGCGATTGCGTGTCTGATCCATGCCCATTCCGCACTCTCGTGCTACGGGCCTGCGCCACCGGGCGTCGGGGTGGCAGGCGAAACCTTGATCGGCGGGAGGCGGCGCCGACGTCGGATTGCACGTGTCCCTCCCGCAAACAGCGATGGCAGGCCGCCGGGCCTGCGCGGAAGGCAATATGCCGCAGAAGCCCGAACGCAAAAAAGAATATTAATTAAGGTGTACTTAACTTTTTGGCATTAGAAGATCGCCATCCCGCGACGACTGTCGTCATTCCTTACGAAATGGCAACGCCGCGATCCGCCGAAAGCGGCATACTCGTCAGCTTGTTTCGCCGCGTCGACAACGCCCGTACCAATGTCCGCCTCGCTCCCCAACGACACCCCGCCTGACGAAGCCCTGCCCCTGGTCCTGGCCGGTCCCCTGCTGCGCCGCGCAGAGCCCGGACGCCTGGTGTTCTGGCTGGCCACGTCATGCCCGACGACCATCGAACTGATCCTCGCCAGCGAAGGCGAGGCGGAGCGTCGGGTCCGCCTCGCGGAAGGAACCCACTCGGCCATCCGCATCGGCACCCATGCCTGGCTGCACCTGCTGGATGTCGCGCTCGACCCGCCGTTGCCCTGCGCCCGCCTGGTCGACTACGACCTGCGCCTCGCCGCCGACGGCCGGGAGCCTGCGGGAATCGCCGAATGGGCGCCGCATCTGCTCTACCCCGGTCGCCAGCGCGCCAGCCTGGTGCTCAAGCCACGTCTCGACCAGTTGCTCCACGGCTCCTGCCGCAAGCCGCATCACCCAGCGGCCGATGGCCTGCTGCAGGTCGACCGGCTGCTGGAGGAAAACCTGCTGCAGGCCGAAAGCCGCCCGGCGTTGCTGATGATGAGCGGCGACCAGGTCTACGCCGACGACGTCGCCGGGCCGATGCTGGTGGCCATCCATGGGTTGATCCACCGCCTCGGCCTGTACGGCGAACACCTGGAAGGCGCACTGGTGAACGACAGCGAGGCACTCTACGCGCACCCGGCCACCTACTACCGGCGCGAGGACCTGCTGCCCGCCTTCGAGTCCAACGAAGCCCTGCGCGAGCGCTTCTTCGGCGGGGTGAAGAAGCCGATCTTCACCTCGGCCAACGCCCACAACCATCTGGTCGGCCTGGCCGAGGTGCTGGCGATGTACCTGCTGGTCTGGTCGCCGGCGCCCTGGCGCCTGGTCAGGCTGGAACCGCCGCCGGGGCTGGATGCGCGGCACGCGCAGCGCTTCGCCGGCGAGCGCCGGCACATCGAAGCCTTCCGCGATGGCCTGCCCCGCGTGGCGC
Source organism: Pseudomonas sp. 20-5 (assembly GCF_056782835.1). Lineage (NCBI taxonomy): Bacteria > Pseudomonadati > Pseudomonadota > Gammaproteobacteria > Pseudomonadales > Pseudomonadaceae > Pseudomonas > Pseudomonas sp. 20-5. The sequence continues at coordinate 3,330,418 of NZ_CM165584.1, forward strand.
GGGCGCTGGCGCATATCTCGTCGCTGATGATCTTCGACGACCACGACATCACCGACGACTGGAACCTTTCAGCACGCTGGGAGCTGACCGCCTACGGCCATCCGTTCTCCCGGCGGATCATCGGCAACGCCCTGCTCGCCTACCTGCTCTGCCAGGGCTGGGGCAACGACCCGCAGCATTGCGGCGAATGGCTGGCGCCGGTCGCGGCCCTGATGGAGGGTGCCGCGGCAGACGGCCGGCTGCCCTGCGCCGAGCAGGACCGCCTGCTCGATACCCTGCTCGACTTCCAGCACTGGCACTACCGGTTGCCTGGCAGCCCGACCCTGATCGTCCTCGACACGCGCACCCGCCGCTGGCGTAGCGAGCGCAACCTGGGCCGGCCCTCCGGGCTGATGGACTGGGAGGCACTGAGTGAATTCCAGCAGGACCTGCTCGGCGAAAAGGCGGCGATCATCGTGTCGCCGGCGCCGATGTTCGGGGTCAAGCTGATCGAGGGCGTACAGAAGCTTTTCAGCTGGATCGGCCAGCCGCTGCTGGTCGATGCGGAAAACTGGATGGCCCATCGCGGCGCGGCCTCGGTGATGATGAACATCTTCCGCCACTCGCGTACGCCGGGTAACTACCTGATCCTTTCCGGCGACGTGCATTACTCCTTCGTCTACGACATCCGGATTCGCCATCGCGAGCGCGGGCCCCGGCTCTGGCAGATCACCAGCAGCGGGATCAAGAACGAATTCCCGCGACGCCTGCTGGACTGGTTCGACCGCCTCAATCGCTGGCTCTATGCGCCCTGGTCGCCGCTGAACTGGCTGACCCAGCGGCGCAGTCTGGAAATCCGCCCGCGCGTTCCGCAGCACAGCCAGGCCGGCGAGCGCCTGTGGAACAGCGCCGGGATCGGCCAGGTATTCATTGGCGAGGACGGCCGTCCGCGCGCGGTGTTGCAGGTCAATGCCGATGGCTCGCCGGCGACCGCCTTCGAGCGACATCGCGACGTCGAAGACGAACGAGCGGACCAGTCGCCGGTCACGCCGGGTCGCTGAGAGGCCAGAACAAGGGGGACGGGCGGACGCCGCGCCGCATCATCCGCCCGCCCGGTTTCAGAACGGCCGCTCCTGCACGTCCAGGGTCGCCGCCAGCGCTTGCCAGAGCACCTCGGCGAAGACCCGCTGGGCGTCGCCGGCCAGGTACGCCTGCATGGCCGCGTCATCGCTCCACTCGCTGTGCAACAACCACAGGTCGGAGTCCCCGTCCGCCTGGCGCAGTTCGTAGCGCAGGCAACCGGGCGCGGCCTGGCCCGCCTGCGCCAGCTCTTGCAGGCGCAGGCCGAGGCGGTGCGACTGGCCGCTGCGGGCGCGAATGCTGACCAGGTGACTGGCCCGATTGAACGCTGGCATGCTCTCTGCCTCCTCGACATGGATTCGCCGCTGCGCAAGCGGCACCAGGAGTGGAAGGGCCGGCGGCGCCAAGACGCCGGCCGGCCGCTGTGGGGTGTAAGGGTGACGCATGTGCCCTGCCTCCGATTACCAGTTGCCGGGATGGGTCCGCCGCGCCAGCGTGCCGCCCGCGGCGGGGCCGGAAGGCGAACGGGAAGGCGCCTCGGGGACCAGCGCGCCGTCGCGCACCGGCCGCGAACGGAAGGCACCCGGCGCGCGCTCCGGCGACATGCCGCCCGATGACAGTCTGGCCTGTTGATTTGACATAGGTGTGTCCCCCTGCATGTGTTTCCCATCGGCATGACGGAGATTCCGCCATGCCAGCCAGATTAGGGGGATGGCGCGGGGAATCGGTAGACGGATACTGTCGGGTTCTTGCCTGAAACTGCCGCGTTCCGGTTTTTTCTCATCCGCTTGCGCCCCGTGCGACGAGCTGGCTTGCCTGTTCCTGGCGAATGCTTGCCTGATCCTGCCAACGCGCATCGCGATGAGTGCCTGCAGCCGCGGCGCGCGCTAGTCTTGGGAAGGTTTCCCCCGCGAGTCCCCGCATGAGCGAAAACACCCCGCTTCTTTCCGTCGATCTCCCCGCCGAACTGCGCCAGCGCCAGAGCGAACTGGCGCAGTTGCTGCTCGAGCACTGTCCCAGCGACGGTGTCTACGGCACCGCCGTCGACCCCCTCGCCCTGATTCGCGCCGACGGCCCCACCCTGCCGGCGCGCGGCATGCACAAACCTGCCCTGTGCATCATCGCCCAGGGCCGCAAGGAGGTGCAGTTGGCCGAGGAACGCTATATCTACGATCCGCTGCACTACCTGGTGGTCTCGGTCACCCTGCCGCTGGCCGGCCAGGTGATCGACGCCTCGCCGGACGCGCCCTACCTCTGCGTCCGGCTGGATATCGACCCGGCGGAAATCACCCAGTTGATCTCCGACGCCGGGCCCATGGAAGTGGCCAGCCGGCGCGGCGACCGCGGCCTCTACGTCGACCGTATCGACGCCAGCCTGCTGGATGCGGTGCTGCGCCTGATCCATCTGCTGGACAGCCCGCGCGACATCCCGATGCTGGCGCCGCTGATCCTCCGCGAGATTTTCTACCGCCTGCTGCGCAGCGGCCAGGGCCAGCGCCTGCACGAGATCGCCATCGCCGACAGCCAGGCCCACCGCATCACCCGCGCCATCGACTGGATCAACCAGAACTACGGCAAGCCGCTGCGCATCGAGCAACTGGCCCAGGTGGTCAACCTCAGCCCCTCGACCCTGCACCACCGCTTCAAGGCCGTGACCGCGATGAGCCCGTTGCAGTACCAGAAGCAGCTGCGCTTGCAGGAAGCACGCCGGCTGATCTTCAGCGAGGGCCTGGAAGTGGCCGCCGCCGGCTACCGGGTCGGCTACGAAAGCCCGTCGCAGTTCAGCCGCGAGTACAGCCGGCTGTTCGGCGCCCCGCCGCTGCGCGACCTGGCGCGGGCGCGCAACACCGCCTAGGGGAACGCGGCAGCCGCCGCGACGGTCAATCGGGAAGCGGCGGGATACCTTCGTCGCCCCGACCGACCTTGCGCAACCGTACCCGCCATGACCCGAGCCCTGCCCCTGCTCCTGCTTGCCCTGTCCCTTCCCGCCGCGGCGACGGACAGCGAGTCGTTCGCCCGCCGCTACCTGGCCTATGTCCATGCCGTCGGCCAGCACAGCGAACGACTCTGGCCCGGCTGGCGGATGGCCGACAAGGCCTCCCTCTACAGCGATGGCCGCAGTACCTGGGTCGCCGATGCCGAAGGCCGCGCGCAGCGCACCACGGTGGCGGGCGACAGCGACCCGGATCTCGACCTGAGCTATGCCTTTCCGCGTTACCGGGGCCGTCCGGCGGTGCTGCTGCAGATCAGCGCCGCGCACCTGCGGAGCAATACCGGCAATAGCGAGACGCTGGCCGCCATCGGCCCGCACGAAGCCTTCCATCGCTACGCCCAGGAAGACTGGCCGGGCCTGCGCAAGCCCGGTGGCTATCGCGGCGACCTGGCCACGCTCGACCCGCGCCCGCGGGAATACCGCTATGCCCTGTTCCAGTCGCTGCTCCAGGCCCTGCGCACGCCCGGGCAGCGCGACAGCTACCTGAGCGACGCCCAGGGCTGGCTGCGCCGCTGGCGCGAAGCGGCTCCCGAGGAAAGCCGGCTGGCGGCGCAGGTCGATCTCAGCGAAGGCACCGCGCGCTACATCGAGATGGCCGCCGCCGCGCGCTACCGCACCGATTTCGCCGAGGATCCGCAACGCTATCGGCAGGCGCTGCGGGAGTACGCCCTGGCCTTCTACGATGCCAACGAGATCGGCGTCGGCGTCGACAGCGAAGCCTACGAGATCGGCGCGCTGGCCGGAGTGCTGCTGGACCTGCGCGACGACGGGGACTGGAAGGAAGCCGCGACGGCCGGCACCTGGCCGCTGGACTACCTGCTGCGCGACCAGCCTCCGGCCTGGAGCGAACTCCCCGACGACGCGCGGGCGCGCGGCGAGCGCTACCGGCGCGAGATGGGCGCCACCCGCCAGCGCCTGGTCGAGTTGCAGGAGGCCTTCGCCGACCCACGGCGACCGCTGCTGGTGATCCCGCAACCGCGCCGCACCATCGGCTTCGCCACGGCGGCCAGCGAGGTGCGCGGGGGCTTCTACGTCCTTGCCGACGGGCCGTTTCGCCAGGCCTACCTCGGCGCGCGCTGGAATGTCGGCGAGCTGACCCTGGACGGCGTCGACTACCTGGAGGGCGACGCCGAGGCGTACTGCCCGGGCTACGGCCGTTCGGCACTGATTCCATTGCGCGGAGGCGCTTGGCGCGAGGGCACGCTGGCGCCGGAAGAACCCGGCCTGCGCGGCCGCCTGGCGACTGCTCGCAGCCTCGTCGACGGGCGGACCCTCTATTGCGCGGCGGAGAATGCTCCTTGAGGACCGACAACGGCGCTACAATGCCCGCTCGCCGCCGCAACCCCGCCGAGGGCTCGCCATGAAGTTCCTGCTGATCGGGCTGATCCGCTTCTACCAGTACGCAATCAGCCCGCTGATCGGTCCCCGCTGCCGCTTCTACCCCAGTTGCTCGCACTACACCCTGGAAGCCATCCGCGTACATGGCGCGCTGCGAGGCGGCTACCTCGGCGCGCGCCGGCTGCTGCGCTGCCACCCCTGGCACCCGGGCGGCTACGACCCGGTTCCGGAGCGCCAGGAACAGGCGTGCGCCTGCCACAGAACGGCGAAGCCCGGCGAATGAAGCCGGCGAAAAGATCGCAACGGCGACATCCCGCACATAACCGGACCCGCCGGTCGACATGCGGAATTGATAAAACCTATCATTCAGGGTCCATCTCCCCGGCTATCGCCCGGCGCCCCCTTGCGCCCGACTACGCCGGGGAGTTCCGCTCAAACGTTTCATCCTGAGGCTCCGATGCCCCGTCATCCCTTCTCCCCTTCCTTCCTCGCCGCCAGCGTCTTCTGCGCCGCCACCCCGGCCCTCGCCGCGCTGCAACCGATCGCCGAGGCGCCGCTGGCCGGCGAAACCGAGTTCCGCTGCCAGTTCAACGCCGACAACAGCACCGATTGCGTGAGCACCTACAGCTTCACCATCCTCAAGCCGAGCGGCCGCGAGATGCTCTCGCGCATCGATCGCAGCTACGCGGAGACCGACAGCCTGATCGTGGAGAAGGCCGAGCTGACCCAGCCCGGCGGCAAGCCGGTGCCGCTGGACCAGTCGCAGATCGATACGCGCACCGCGCCGAACCCGGACCAGGGCTTCCTGCGCGAACGCCAGACCTCCCTGGCGTTCCCCAACCTGCGCGTCGGCACCCGCATCAGCTACACCCTGCGCGAGCACTTCACCGCCAAGCCGCTGAGCACCCAGTTCCACTACATTCTCAGCCGCCCGCCGATGCCGGTGCGCGACGACCGCTTCGTCGCCGAGTTCAAGGCCGAGCGGCCGATCTTCGTGCGCAGCGAGCTGATGGACGCCTATCGCATCGAACAGAGCGCCGACAAGAAGACCCTCAAGGTCAGCCTGAAAAAGCCGCAATACACCAACTACATCAACGAAGCCGGCAACGCCTACCTGCGCCATACCCCGCGCCTGGAGCTGGGCAGTTCGCTGGACCTGCAGGACAACTTCGGCCCGTTCGCCGCGCGCTACAACGAGATCCTCGCCGCGGAGCTGCCCAAGGGCGCCGCGGCGGCCGTCGCTGCGGTGAAGGGCAAGCCGGCCCGCGAGCAGGTCGCCGGCCTGATGCAGTACATCAACGACACCTACCGCTACCTGGGCGACTGGCGCGCCAGCGAGCGCGGCTACGTGCCCTTCTCCCTGGCGGAGATCGAGCGCAATGGCTACGGCGACTGCAAGGACCTGGCGATCCTCCTCGCCGCCATGCTCAAGGCCGCCGGGATCAAGGCCGAACCGACCCTGGTCAGCCGCGGCGACGTGGTCTGGGACCTGCTGGTGCCCGGCATGTACGCGCCGAACCATGCCATCGTCCGCGCCGAGGTGGACGGCAAGACCTGGTGGCTGGACCCGACCAACCCGGTGTTCGCTCCCGGCCGCACCATGCCCGACATCCAGCAGCGCTGGGCGCTGGTGCTGGGCGCCGACGGCAAGGTGCGGCGCGACGAGATTCCCCTGGAAGCGCCCGGCGACACCCTGCGCGTGACCCGCAGCGAGCATTACACCCATGACGGCGAAGCCCGGGTCGAGTCGCGCGTGGAGCTTTCCAATGCGCCGCTGATGCAGCTCAGCGTCGCCGATCGCCAGCGCGGCCGCACCAGCACCGACCAGGACCTGTGCCGCAACTTCGCCAAGGAAGGCAGCGACTGCGTGCTGGAGCGCGACGACAGCCAGTTCGTGCTGCCGCCCAGCTATACGATCAGTGCCAGGCTTACCGACCGCCGCGCCCTCGACCGGCTCGGCGGAGAGTATTTCTACAACCGCCAGGACCTGGCCAGCCAGTGGGACGCGTTCGCCAAGTACCGTAGCGAAGGCCAGTTGGCCGAGCTGTACCTGGGCGAACCGCAGATCACCTCCTACGACATCAGCCTGTCCGGCGGCAAGACCGACGAGCCGGCGCACAGTTGCGAGATCCGCAGCCCCTGGTTCGACATCGACCTGCAGGCCGAACCGGCCAAGGATGGCGGCTACCACTATCGTTATCGGGAAGTGCAGAAGACCAGTTGGCTCAACCACGACGAGATCAACAGCGCCGAGTTCGGCAAGCTGATCGAGCAGAGCCGCGGTTGCGTCGAGCAACTGCGCCTGGTGGTCAAGCTGGACAAGCGTCCCTGAGCGACCCGCGCCCGCTCCGGCGGGCGCGTCCAGCCGCACCAGCGGGCGATCCTTCTACTCGCCCGCGCAGCCCTCCAGGCCGAGCGCCTGTTCATAGAAACGCGCCATGCGCTCCGGGTCGGCGACGTACGCCAGCATTCCGCTGGCGAGCCTGTCGCCTACACCTGCCAATCGAGCCGCAGCCCGGATTCGAACGTACGCCTCTCCCCGCTCAGCGGGTCGTCGAAGCGCAGCCCCCTGGCCAGCAGCTTGAGCGGCCGCAGGTAGTCGTCGGGGCTGCCCTCGGCGTCCAGCAGCTCGGGATAGAACCCATCGTTCTGGATACCCGCGCCGAGTGCCGCGAGGTGCACGCGCAGCTGGTGCTTCTTGCCGGTCACCGGATACAGCCGGTAGCGCCACCAGCCGCCGTTGCGCTCGACGACCTCGATGCGCGTCTCGCTGTTCGGCTCGCCCTCGCCTTCGCGCATGCGGAAGAACGGCTCGCCGGGCACCAGGCGGGTCCTGCGCAGCAACGGGAAGTCCAGTTGCGGCAAGGCCGGAGCGATCGCTTCGTAGCACTTGTCGATGCGCCGCTCGCGGAACAGCGCCTGGTAGCGCCCGCGGCTGCCGGGATTGGTCGAGAACAGCACCAGCCCGGCGGTATGCCGGTCGATCCGGTGCAGCGGCACCAGGTCGCGATTGCCGGTGCTGCGGGCCAGCCGCGCCAGGAGCGTCTGCTCGACGTAGCCGCCGGCCGGCATCACCGGCAGGAAGTGCGGCTTGTCCGCCACCAGCAGATGCTCGTCGCGGTACAGGATGCGCGCCTCGAAAGGAATCGGTGCCTCCACCGGCAACTCGCGGAAGTAGTGCACACGCAGGCCTTCGCGATATGCCGCCTGCGGGCCCAGCGCACGCCCCTCGGCGTCCAGCACCCGGCCCCGCTGCATGCGCGCCAGCCAGGTGTCACGGTCGATGGCCGGGAAACGCGCGCAGAGACAGTCGAGCACGGTGCTCCAGGGACCGGCCGGCAGATGCAGGGTGCTGGCGCGGAGACTGGCATCGGGCAAGGAAGGAGACGACATGCGGCAACTCGGGAAGGACGGGCGACCATTAGGCCGCAGCGCGGCGCACAGGTCAAAGCACGCCGGGGCGAAACGAAGAAACCGCCCGAAGGCGGTTTCTTCCGTGACCCAGGGATCGAATCAGGCGGCGCTCGCCTTGCGCTCTTCCGCCTCGCAGGCGGCTGCGGTGAACAGCACGTCGGTCGAGGAGTTCAGCGCGGTCTCCGCGGAGTCCTGGAGGATCGCGATGATGAAGCCTACCGCCACCACCTGCATCGCCACCTCGCTGGGAATCCCGAACAGGCTGCAGGCCAGCGGGATCAGCAGCAGCGAACCGCCGGCCACGCCGGACGCGCCGCAGGCGCAGATCGACGCCACCACGCTGAGCAGGATCGCGGTCGGTACGTCCACGGCGATGCCCAGGGTATGCACCGCTGCCAGGGTCAGCACGGTGATGGTGATCGCCGCGCCAGCCATGTTGATGGTCGCGCCCAGCGGGATCGATACCGAATAGGTGTCTTCGTGCAGGCCCAGGCGCTCGCAGAGCTGCAGGTTGACCGGGATATTGGCTGCCGAGCTGCGGGTGAAGAACGCGGTCATGCCGCTTTCGCGCAGGCAGGTCAGCACCAGCGGATAGGGATTGCGGCGGATCTTCAGGAACACGATCAGCGGGTTGACCACGAAGGCCACGAACAGCATGCAGCCGAGCAACACCACCAGCAGGTGGGCATAGCCTTTCAGGGCCTCGACGCCGGACTCGGCGAAGGTCGAGGCGACCAGGCCGAAGATGCCCAGCGGGGCGAAGCGAATCACCACCTTGACGATCAGCGAGACGCCGTTGGACAGCTCGGAGAGCAGGTTGCGGGTGGTATCGCTGGCGTGTCGGAAAGCGATGCCGAGGCCGATGGCCCAGGCCAGGATGCCGATGAAGTTGGCCGAGATCAGGGCGTTGACCGGGTTGTCCACCACGCTCAGCAGCAGGGACTGGAGCACCTCGGCGATGCCGCCCGGAGGCGACATCTCGCCCGGATGGCTGGCCAGCACCAGGCTCGAGGGGAAGGCGAAGCTGGCGATCACCGCCACCACCGCGGCGCTGAAGGTGCCGACCAGGTACAGCAGCAGGATCGGCCGGATATGGGTCTGCTGGCCTTGCCTGTGGTTGGCGATGGATGCCATCACCAGGACGAACACCAGTACCGGCGCGACGGCCTTCAGCGCGGAAACGAAGACCTTGCCGATGAAGCCGACCTTGAGCGCGGCGGCCGGGAAGAAGCTGGCGAGCAGCAGGCCGGCGATCAGGCCGACGATGATCTGGCCCACCAGGCTGGTACGCGTCAGCAGATGAAGCAGGGGACGTTCAGGGTATGTCATGCAGATTTCTACTCTTATAGGTGTGTCGAAGGCCGGCCCAGGCAGCTTCCATGCCGAACGACCCTGTGCCGTTCCGCCCCCGCGAAGGGATGGTTCGAGCGAGCCGGGTAGTCTAGGGAAGGACGCGCAGCACCACAGGAAACACCGACCAGCGGATACCGGGCTCCCCCGCCACGGCCATCGAACCGGATCGGGACGGCGTGGATTCTAGCCGTGTCTGCGCTTTTTGGGGGCGTCCAATTCTGTCTGGATTCGGACATGTCGTCGCAGGCGCATTGCCAGCCGGGAGGCCGGAAATCCCTGTGAAAAGGAGGGAAAACGCGAAATTCGCTGTCTGCAGATAGCCAAAGCCCGCCATGAGGCGGGCTTCAGATGGGGGGCTAGTCCGTTAGCCATGGGTCCATGATTGACCCGTCACCGTGAAAATTTCGTGAAGATTACCAATCTTTTTCCTTCACATTTCCGCTGAATCCATTCACCGCTCGCCTCACTGGGTCGGGCTCAGCTCGCTCTCCTGGAAGCGCGGCGGCGGACGGCTGAAGCTGCGAGTCAGGTAGAACAGGTAGCCGAAGCCCAGTCCGGCCCAGATCAGCCCCATCACCAGCGAGGTGCTTTCCAGGTTGAGCCAGAGCACCGCGACGATGGCCGCGCCGAGCAATGGCAGGACCAGGTAGTGGAAATGCTCCTTGAGGCTGCGGTTGCGCCCGCCGCGCACATAGAAATGCACGATCACCGAGAGATTGACGAAGGTGAAGGCCACCAGGGCGCCGAAATTGATCAGCGCGGTCGCCGTCACCAGGTCGAAGGAGATCGCCGAGAGCGCCACCATGCCCACGATGAGCACGTTGATCGACGGCGTACGCCATTTCGGATGGACGAAGCCGAAGATCCGCTCCGGCAGCACGTTGTCCCGCCCCATCACGTACAGCAGGCGCGACACGCTGGCCTGAGAGGCCAGGCCCGACGCCAGGGTATTGATGAAGGTGGCGCAGAGGAAGATCGACTGGAACAGCTTGCCGCCGACGTACAGGGCGATTTCCGGCAGCGCCGCGTCGGGTTCCTTGAAGCGTACGTTGGTCGGGAAATAGGACTGCAGGAAATACGACACGGTGATGAAGATCACCCCGCCGTACAGCGCGGTGAGGAAGATCGCCCGCGGGATCACCCTGCCGGCGTCGCGGGTTTCCTCGGACAGCGTAGTCACCGCGTCGAAACCGAGGAAGGAAAAGCAGAGGATCGTCGCCCCCGCCACCATCGCCGAGAGATGCGCGTGCTCGGAGAAGAACGGCTGGGTACTGAGCACCGTGGCGGTCCCCTCCCCGTTGTTCAGGCCGTGAATCACCAGGCCGATGAAGACCACGATGATCGCCAGCTGGACCAGCACGAAGACGGTGTTGAAATTGGCGACCAGGTTCACGCTCTTGATGTTGATGAGGGTCATGATCAGCACGAACATCACCACCCAGATCCACGGGGCGACCTCGGGGAACAATGCGGTCAGGTAGATCTTCGCCAGCAGTGCGTTGATCATCGGCAGGAACAGGTAGTCCAGCAGCGACGACCAGCCGACCATGAAGCCGACATGGGGATTGATCGCTCGTTGCGCGTAGGTATAGGCCGAGCCTGCGGTGGGGAACTGACGGACCAGCTTGCCGTAGCTGATCGCGGTGAACAGCACGCCGGCGAGGGCCAGCAGGTAGGCGGTGGGCACGTGTCCCTGGGAAATCCCGGATACGATGCCGAAGGTGTCGAAGACGGTCATCGGGGTCAGGTAGGCCAACCCGATCATGACGATCTGCCACAGCTTGAGGGACTTGCGAAGCTGGGTTCGTTCTGCGGTGGGGGGAGGATTCGACATGGGTATGCTTGCCTCGATTTCTTCTTTTTCTAATGCACAGCAAAGGAAGGCGGACGGGCGGAAACCGCAGGCTTGCCGCCGTCTACCTTCAGCAAGGGTGGGAACCTCGACGGAAGAACGGGCGGGCGGCGCCGGACCGGAGCCGCCCGCCCATGCTCACACGGTGTGCAGGTACCAGTTGTACTCGAGGTCGGAGATCGAGTACTCGAACTCCTCCAGCTCGCTTTCCTTGCAGGCGACGAAGATGTCGATGTACTTCGGATCGATGTACTTCGCCAGGATCTCGCTGTCGTCCAGTTCGCGCAGGGCGTCGCGCAGGTTGTTCGGCAGGCTCGGCTCCAACTGCTCGTAGGAGTTGCCTTCGATCGGGGCACCCGGCTCGACCTTGTTGGTCAGCCCGTGGTGCACCCCGGCAAGCACCGAGGCCAGCAGCAGGTAGGGGTTGGCGTCGGCGCCGGCGACGCGATGTTCCAGGCGTACCGCGTCCGGGCTGCCGGTGGGCACGCGCAGGGCCACGGTGCGGTTGTCCAGGCCCCAGCTCGGCGCGTTCGGCACGTAGAACTGCGAACCGAAGCGGCGGTAGGAGTTGACGTTCGGGCAGAGGAAGGCCATGGAGGCCGGCAGGGTCTCGAGCACGCCGCCGATCGCATGGCGCAATGCGGCGTTCTGCTCGGGATCCTCGCTGGTGAAGATGTTGTTGCCGTGCTTGTCGAGCAGCGAGATGTGTACGTGCAGTCCGTTCCCGGCCTGGCCCGGATAGGGCTTGGCCATGAAGGTGGTGTCCATCTCATGGTCGTAGGCGATGTTCTTGATCAGGCGCTTGAGCAGCACCGCATAGTCGCAGGCCTTCATCGGGTCGGCGACGTGATGCAGGTTGACCTCGAACTGCGCCGGTGCGGATTCGGCGACGATGGCGTCGGCCGGGATGCCCTGGGCGCGGGCGCCGTCGATGATGTCCTGGAGGCACTCGACGTATTCGTCGAGGTCGTCGATGGAGTACACCTGCACCGACTGCGGACGCTTGCCGGAGATCGGCGAGCGCGGCGGCTGCGGCCGGCCGTTCACGTTCTCCTGGTCGATCAGGTAGAACTCCAGCTCGAAGGCGGCGACGATGGTCAGTTCCATCTCGGTGAACCTGGCCACCACCTGGCGCAGGACTTCGCGGGGGTCGGCGAAGAAGGGATCACCTTCCAGCTCATGCATGGTCATCAGCAGTTGCGCGGTCGGCCGCTTCTGCCAGGGTTCCATGGAGAGGGTGCCGGGGATCGGGTAGCAGATCCGGTCGGCGTCGCCGATGTCGAGACCCAGGCCGGTACTCTCTACGGTGGAGCCGGTGATATCGAGGGCGAACAGGGAAGCGGGAAGGTTGATACCTTTTTCGAAGACTTTGGGCAGACTGTTGCGTTCGATTCGCTTGCCGCGAACCACGCCATTCATGTCTGAAATCAGAAGGTCGACGAACTGGACCTCGGGATGTTCCTGAAGGAACAGGCTCGGCTCAGTGAGCTGAACGGCACGCAGGGGTACCGACATGATGCAACACCTTTTTTGTTAAAAATTTCAATCATGCGGGGGCTGGAGCCAGAGTCAATCGGAAAGCCAATTTGTTGTCAATAGCCCTCTCGTCGCCCTCGCGGACGGCGAAATAGCCGTAGACAGGGCCTTCCAGCGCATCGCGTAAGCGGCCAAAGCCAGGCCAGGCAAGGTGCTCAACCTGGTGCAGCAGATATTTTACAGGCTCCGTTGTACGAAAAATTGAACAAGGCTAAGCTGTGCCAACCCTACAACAGCAATAAACCGGGTGTTCCATGTCCTACCAGCCGTCCCTCGGCGCCAAGTTCCGCGGCCACAAGATCGGTCAGCATCCGCGTTAGCTCCGCTCCGGTTCTTCTCTCCCTCGATTCTTCGCAGCGCCCTCGAGCGGCCCTCGCTCGTCCGCCGCCTGCCCTGCCCGTCCTCCTTATATAAGGAAGGACACCGGCCGCTTTCGCCTGCGTGGATAACGGATACGAAGAGCAAGATCGTTCAAGCCAGCCCGATGCGCCTGCTGGCATGCTGGACCGACGTTCACCACCGCCATGCCCCCATGACTGCCCACGACCTGCCCCGCCAAGCCTTTCTCCGCGGCGCCGTCGCCATCCTCCCATTGTCCCTGGCCGTCGCGCCCTGGGGGCTGCTGGCGGGATCGATGGCCATCGAAGCCAACCTCACCCCGGCCGAGGGCCAGGGCCTGTCCGCCATCGTCTTCGCCGGCGCCGCCCAGTTGGTGGCGATCGGCATGCTCAAGGGCGGTGCCGGGTTCTTTTCGATCATCTTCACCACCCTCCTCCTGACCTCGCAGCACCTGCTCTACGGCATGAGCTTGCGGCCGGTCCTGTCGCCTCTGCCGGGACGCTGGCGGATCGGCCTGGGCTTCCTGCTCACCGACGAGTTCTTCGCCCTCGCCAGCCAGCACGACCGGCGCAACTTCAACCGCTGGTACGCCCTCGGCGTCGGCCTGACCTTCTATATCGCCTGGAACCTGTTCACCCTCGCCGGCATCCTGCTTGGCCGCAGCATTCCCGGTCTCGAACACCTGGGCCTGGATTTCTCCATCGCCGCCACCTTCATCGCGCTGGTCGCGCCGCTGGTGCGCAACGTACCGACGCTGGTCTGCGTGGCCACCTCGCTGTTCTGCTCGGTGCTGTTCAGCCACTGGCAATGGAGTTCGGCGCTGGTCCTCGCCGGTCTCGCCGGGATGGCCGCCGGTTTCATCTGCAACAAGCTGTATCGGGAGGCGCCATGGTCTGGGCAGTGATCTTCGGGATGGGCGCGATCGTCTTCCTCAACCGCTACCTGTTCCTCGAACCGCGCCTGCCGATCCGCCTCGGCAGCAACCTGCGGCAGTTCCTCGGTTTCGCCGTGCCGGGAATGCTCACGGCGATCTGCGGCCCCATCGTGTTCATGCCCGAGGGGCGCATCGACCTCGGCTACGACAATCCCTACCTGGTCAGCGGCGCAGTCACCGTGGCGCTGGTGCTCTATACCCGCAATACCCTGGCGAGCATGCTGCTGGGCATGGCGTTCTTCTTCCTGTTCAAGTGGTGGCTGATTTGATCGATGTCAGTCGCTGCACGTCGGACGGCATGATTTCGGCAGACAGCCTCTTGCAGGGGGCTACAAACCAATAGCCCGTAAGAACACGTGGAAACAACTGAAGCGGCAATCGAAAATTTTTGCCTTACTTCAAACCATAACCAAGCTTCCATTCCAAGCTTCCCAAATCATCACACCCTGCATTCGATGATAGAAAATGATTTTCGCCAAGCGGAGAGTAACAGCGATAAATAGGGACCGTATTTTTTTGTGGGTATTTATACACCCAACCGATAGTGGCGATTCGATCATGTCCGCTCCCGTCACATCCTCCTGCATCAGTCACGAGATAATCATCGGGATCCTGTCTATTCACACACTCCTCCACCTCAAGCGTTTCAATACCAACGACAGGACGAGTCAGGAGATATGCGATACGATTACGCTCGGTGTACTCGGATTGTCTCACCACAGGCAGAGTAGTAACTCTGTATTTCCCACTCCTGTGCTCCCAGCGGGTAAGAGCCAAACCTACGGAAGCCTGTTGAGGTTCACTAACCACCTTCATGTTAACCCCTTGAAAGACGAGATACTTTTCCTTTAGCGTTCCTCCATGCGGTATATAAGTATAGGTGATACCCCAGCCGGAATTATCAACTCGATTCCCGCCACCAAGTAGATTCACGACCCCCACATATGCGATTAAGTCAGTTGACTTCCCGATTAAATTTCGATCCCAATCATTTTTAACAAACGGAACAAGAGGATCCTTAAGAGTAAAAAAATTCTTATAATCCGAGGACAATGACAGCTTTATTCCGCCAAACCATGGATCGAGATCAAGCGCAATAACTTTACGTCCAGCCCGCCAATACCCAACACTACTCCCTATAGTACCCAAACTATCTGCCATACCACCAATCGCAGGCTCACTCCAATTTCCTTTATATAATTTCCTCCAGCTTGACGGGAACATATAAGATGCCTCCGGAGCACGCGCCACGATATTATCCCATCGCCCCGGCCTGAAACAATACATATAGAGGTAGCCTTCATCGGGGGCCCGAATCAGTGAACAGTCACCCTCCCCAGATTGGGTCCCCATCTTCGGTGCCTCAGGGCTGGTCAACACAGTAATTGGATTAACCCAAGATAGACCGTCATAAGAAAACGATACTCCCATTGACTTGTGCGTCTGCCCACCATTGATGTAGTCGCACTTTTGCTCCTGATGCACGGCTGCAACATAGACATCTCCGATCTTAACCGGAGAATTTATCCATACTCCACACTCGCTGTAGGACCCTGCGGCACCTTTACTTAACACCTTATTGGCAGGCCAGCCCATAGACCAGGCCTCCGGCCCGGTTATTGCGTAAGCATCACCACCTCCGGAACTGTAGCCTCTGAATAAATTTTCAGAGAGCTTTATTACATAAAACTTAGTATCCAGGCCAGGCTCGTGAGACCCAACCCTAACTACTAGCGGGCGCTCCACCCGCACCTGTAGACAAGACTCACAAAAGACTTCCGCCGCAACTTTCAAAACCAATAAAAAGTGCAGAAGAAGCACAAAACACAAACAAGAAAGCATAGACTTCTTCATGAAAATCCCTTTCATAATATTTTATTTTTCAATCAAAACCATCCAACCACTGGCCACCAACACAATATTTCCGGCTCCAGCCCCGAAATTCCGATACCAATCTAGCGCCCGTCCAGGCAGAGTAATTGACACGGTGAAATTCAGAAAACCACCCGAAAATAATGACGATAGTCACAGTGAACGCCATCCTCCCGCTCGACGGCTTTCACCTTGAACTGCTTTGCTCCCAGCAACTCCAAGACACGAACCAGTTGATCATGGCTGAATATCTGTGTATGCCCGATTGCTGGAACTCCGCGAGAGTCAGTCACCAACAGTAACTCACCGCCCGTCCTCAACCTGCCCACACAGTCAATCAGGAATTGGATCCAGTCGGCCGTATGGTCAAGCACATTTGAGCAAACGACGAAATCGAACGCACTCTCTATATCGGCAACACCATCCCTTATATAACAAGAAGAACCTCTTTCCCCGAGAATCGAGAATGGAAGATTCTCTGCATACAGCCCCATCAATGAGTCCTGGGCAGTCACTGTCACGCCTTCGACCTTCTCGAAAAAGCCGATCGGCCCACTACCTACTTCCAAAACCTTACCTTCAAAACCTTCGTAACGATAATGCGAGGAGCCGTACGTGAACCCCATCTTCCCAAGAAACCACATTGCATCCTTATGCCGGGCCTCTTGTAGTTCCTCGACAGACAGATGGCGATAGGGCCATTTATCCTTCCAGAAAGAAAGCTCGTAATCCTGGGAATGTATCCACTGCTCTGGATCTGCAGACGCAACGGTACGTACGTCAGGAGCAGTTTCAACCCTACGGGACACCGACGAGAATTCGCCTGCACCACTGCCACGCTCTTCGATACACACTAGAGGAGTGCCATTCGCACGACGGCGCTCCCAGAAACCGGATAAAAATTTCACCCTAAAAACCTCCCTGCTCATTGGTACCCTTGCCCATCGGACTAAAAGACAAAAAAGCCGAAACTTACCGACGACCAAACAACAACTCGTCCTCTATCTCAGCGCCCCAGCAAAAATCTTCCCCTCAGGAAGCCGCCAAACAGCACTGCCCGAGGAAAAACTAACAAAGAAAATTTATAAATAATGTAAGAACAATCCTTTTTGCTAGAGGAAATAGTTACATAGACATAATTGAGGAGAAGATGGAGAAACGAGCGGAAAACCGCGCTCTCCGATCCGCCTAGAGGAGACCCGTTGCGATGACGCTCCAGTCCCCTTCTCGTCCAGATGAAGCGCTGAAAGGGGCCTCCTCCGCAACGAAGAACGAGGGTTCATGCGCCACGGGAATGAACTCGCGAAGAAAGGTCGCTTGGCGCTGGCGCGCTTTGGGCCGAAGATCGGGGCAACCACAACGTGCGCAGCGAGGCCCTCATGTCCGACTCCCTTCCCCAGCGCAACGGCGGGCAGATCCTGGTAGAGGCATTGCGGCGCAATGCCGTCGATACCGTCTACTGCATCCCCGGGGAAAGCTACCTGCCGGTGCTCGATGCGCTGCACGACGCCAACGGCATCCGCACCATCGTCACCCGCCACGAGGGTGCCGCCTCGAACATGGCCGATGCCTACGGCAAGCTGACCGGCCGACCAGGCATCTGCTTCGTCACCCGCGGCCCCGGTGCCACCCATGCGGCGAATGGCGTGCACACGGCGCAGCAGGACTCGACGCCGATGATCCTGTTCGTCGGCCAGGTGGAAAGCGCCTTCAAGGGCCGCGAGGCGTTCCAGGAAGTCGACTACGTGCAGATGTTCTCGGGCCTGGCCAAGTGGGCCGTGGAAATCGACCGTATCGAACGCATCCCGGAGATCGTCGGCCGCGCCTTCAGCGTCGCCACCTCGGGCCGACCGGGCCCGGTCGTGGTCGCCCTGCCCGAGGAAATCCTCTTCGGTTTCGCGCAGGTCGCCGATGCGCCGGAGCCAAGGGTGCTTCCGGGGCGGCCGGGCGCCACGGCGATGGCGGAACTGCGCGAACTGCTGGCGAACGCCAGGCGCCCCCTGCTGGTACTTGGCGGCAGCGGCTGGGACAGTGCCGCCAGGAAACGGCTAGGCGCCTTCGTCGAGGCCAATGGCCTGCCGGTGGCCACCTCGTTCCGTCGCCAGGACCTGTTCGACAACCGTGACCCGCACTACGCCGGACAACTGGGCTTCGGCGCGGCGCCGGCGCTATTGGAGCGGCTGCGCCAGGCCGACCTGCTGCTGGTGGTCGGGGCGCGCCTGGGCGAAACGCCGAGCGCTGGCTACAGCCTGGTGCGTAGTCCGGCCCCCGCGCAGACGCTGATCCACGTGCATCCGGACAGCGCGGAACTGAACCGCGTCTACCTGGCGCGATTGCCGATCCAGGCCACCCCGTGTGCCTTCGCCGAGGCCCTGGCCGACCTCGCGCCGTTGCCCTCGAGCACCTGGCAGGACTGGCGCGAAGCCGCCCATGCCGATTACCTGGCCTACTCGACCCCGGCCGCGAGCGACCCCGCCGTCCAGGGCGTCGACCTGGCGTCCGTGGTCGCGTACCTCAGCGAAAACCTGCCGGACGACGCGGTGATCGCCAACGGTGCCGGCAACTATGCCGTCTGGGTGCATCGCTTCTACCGCTATCGCCAGGCCCGCACGCAGTTGGCGCCGACCAACGGCGCCATGGGCTACGGCCTGCCCGCCGCGATCGCCGCCAGCCTGCGCGATCCGCAGCGCAGCGTGGTGTGCTTCGCCGGCGACGGCTGTTTCATGATGTATCCGCAGGAGCTGGCGACCGCCGCGCAGTTCGGCGCGACGCCGGTGGTGATCGTGGTCAACAACGGCATGCTCGGCACCATCCGCATGCATCAGGAGCGCGAATATCCCGGGCGGGTATCCGCCACCCGCCTGGACAACCCCGACTTCGTCGCCCTGGCGCGAGCCTTCGGCGCCCACGCCGAACGAGTGGAATGCAGCGCCGACTTCCCCGCCGCATTCCGCCGCGCCCGCGAAAGCGGACGCCCGGCGCTGCTGGAGCTGCTGACCGACCCACGCCAGATCACGCCGCAGGCGCGCCTCGCCTGAGGCATCCTCAGCCGGCGCGGAAGGCGATCCAGGCCTGGTAGCCCACGGCCTGGAAATAGCGGCTGGGCAGGACGAAGCCGGTGTCTTCCAGCAGTTCGCCGAGGCGCTGCTCGGACAACGGATCGAAATCCTCGCGCAAGCGTTGCAGCATGCCGTCGCTGTCCTCCGGGGAAAGCCCGGCCAAGCGGCAGGCCTCGGCCTGCACCGGACGTTCGAAGGCGTCCCGGGCTTCCATCAGGTTGGCCAGCAGCAACGGCGCCGCTGGCGCCAGACGCTCGGCGACCGCCTCGAGAAAGCGCCGCTTGGCCTGGTCGCCGCGCAGGAAATGCAGCACCAGCAGGACCAGCGCCGCATCGCAAGGCGGCGCAGGCGGTAGCCCGGCGACGTCGCCGCAGTGCAGCTCGATCCGCTCCAGCAGGCCGAGCCTGGCGCAGCGCTGGCGGGCCAGGGCGAGCATGTCGGCCGACAGGTCCGCCGCGACGAAACGCCAGCCTGGACGCAACCCGGCCAGCTCCGCCAGTTCGCCGCCGGCGCCGCAGCCGACGCTGAGCAGGCGCGCCCGTTCCGGCAGACGGGCCAGCAACTGCGCGCGACTGAGCAGGTGCAGCAACTCGTAGCCCGGCAACAGGCGGCCGATCCGCGTCTCGTAGCCGTCCGCCTGTTTCCCGACGAAGCGGCCCATCAGTCGAACACCTTGCCCAGGCGCCAATAGCCCATCAGGGTCAGATGACGCTTGTCGATACCGCGCTCCTGCACCAGGTAGCGCCGGATCGCCATCACCGCCGCCGACTCGCCGGCGACCCAGGCGTAGAAACTGCCGCTCTCGGGGCTCGCCAGTTCCCAGAGGATCTCCTCGTCGATATCGATGTCCTCCAGTTCCTGGGCCGCACCACCCGCCACCTCGCGTTCCGGCAGCCGCGCCTGGCGCGCCGCCTCGATCATCCGCTCGCCGTTGCGCGAATGGATACCGGCCTGGTGGCGCGGCAGCCAGTGCAGGCGCGCAGCGGGAATCGCCGGCAGGTCGAGGATGTCGGCTTCTCCCGGCACTTCGAGAAAGGCCTCGACCACCGGCGGCTCGGTTTCGCCGGCCAGCTCCTCGAGAATTCCCGCCACCGCGGGCAAGGCGGTTTCGTCGGCGATCAGCAGGATATGGCGGACGCCAGCCGGCGGTTTCCATTCGTAGCCGCCGGGGTCATCGCCGTATTGCCGGTTGGGCGCGGCCAGTTGCAGGCGGTCGCCGATCCGCGCGTGGGTCGCCCAGGCCGAGGCCGGGCCGTTCTCGCCGTGGAGGACGAACTCCACGTCGACCTCTTCCTGCTCGGCGCGCAGCGCACGGATGGTGTAGGTACGCATCGGCGGCCGGCGGGCCGGCTCGACGCTGCGATAGGCCTGGTACCACTCGCTGCCGCCGGGCAGGCTGGGCGGCTGGCCGCTGGCATCGGGGAAGAAGATCTTGATCCGCTGGTCGGCGGCAAGGGTCTTCATCTCGGCGACCTCCGGACCGCCGAAGACGAAGCGGGTCAGCGCCGGGCTGAGTTGCTCACGGCGCTTGAGTTCGACATTGAACAGACGATAGGCGGGTTGCGACATGACGATGGTCTCCTGGTGACCGGCGCCCAGTGGAGCCGGCGGATGCATGCGTCAGACAACTCTAGCAAACAATGCGAATGATTAGCATTTGCTATTTGCGCAATCGTCGACTGCGTCGAAAGCACGACTGTCGCTCAGGCCTCGCAAGGCTCCAGCAGCTCGCAAGCGCTCTCCCCTACTCGCCTGACCGCCTGCTCGATGGCCGGGGTCGGCAACGCCGCGTAGTTCATCCGCAGGCAGTTCCGATACTTGCCGGAAGCGGAAAAGATGCAGCCCACCGCGACTTGTACGCCGCGGTTGCGCAAGGCCTTGTCCAGGCGCAGGGTGTCGAACGCCTCGTCCAGTTCGACCCAGAGCAGGAAACCGCCCTGGGGCCGGCTGGCGCGGGTGCCCTCCGGGAAATAGCGCGCCACCCAGTCGATCATCAGGTCGCGTCCGCGCTGGTACTGGGCGCGCATGCGCCGCAAGTGCGGCTCGTAGTGGCCGTTGCCGATGAATTCGGCGATCGCCAGTTGCGGTTGCAGGGCGCTGGCGCCGGTACTGATGTACTTCATGTGCAGCACGCGGTCGGCGTAGCGCCCGGGTACCATCCAGCCGATCCGCAGGCCCGGCGCCAGGACCTTGGAGAACGACCCGCAGAGCAGCACCCGGCCATCGTCGTCGTACGACTTGATGGTGCGCGGGCGCGGATAGGTGTAGGCCAGGTCGCCATAGACATCGTCCTCGATGATCGCCACGTCGTAGCGCTGGGCCAGGGCCAGCAGCGCCCGCTTGCGCGACTCGGGCATGATGTAGCCGAGCGGGTTGTTGCAGTTCGGGGTCACCTGGATGGCCTTGATCGGCCACTGTTCCAGCGCCAGTTCGAGGGCTTCCAGGCTGATGCCGTTGACCGGATCGGTGGGGATCTCCAGGGCCTTCATGCCGAGGCCTTTCAGCGATTGCATGGCGCCATGGAAGCTCGGCGACTCCACCGCGACGATGTCGCCCGGTTCGCACACCGCGCGGATGCTCACCGACAGGGCCTCGTGGCAGCCGGTGGTGATCACCACGTCGCTGGCGGTGGCCCGACAGCCGGAGTCCACCAACAGGCGGGCGACTTCCTCGCGCAGCAACGGCGAGCCGTGGATCCCGTCGTAGGCCAGCGCACGGGCGTC
Organism: Pseudomonas sp. 20-5; assembly: GCF_056782835.1. Classification (NCBI taxonomy): domain Bacteria; kingdom Pseudomonadati; phylum Pseudomonadota; class Gammaproteobacteria; order Pseudomonadales; family Pseudomonadaceae; genus Pseudomonas; species Pseudomonas sp. 20-5. The sequence continues at coordinate 3,351,890 of NZ_CM165584.1, forward strand.
GGCGTGGCGGTTGAGCCGGGCCAGGCTGCGGGTCAGCGGTTTCAGCGAAGGGCTGGAGATGTCCGGCATGCCGCGGCCGAGCTGGACCACGTCCGGCCGCGGTACCGTGCTGACCAGGGCCAGCACCTGCTCCCATTGCGAGATTTCCACCGGCCGCTGGGCCAGGCGGGCGATCGCCGGCAGCGGCGGCATCTGTCGCGCGACCGGTACGAAATAGCCGGACTTCGGCCGCGGCTCGGCCAGCCCGCGATCTTCCAGCAGCCTGTATGCCTGTTGCACGGTGCTCAGGCTGACGCCGTGCTCGATGCTCATGGCCCGCACCGAGGGCAGCCGGTCGCCCGGACGGTAGAGGCCCTGTTCGATGCGCGAACCGAGGGTCTCGGCGAGTTGCAGATAAAGGGTCATGAGCGGGACTCCAGGGTGAGCGAAAGCGGGACCGGTACAGATGGTGGCGAAATCCACCATTCAGGCCGGGGAGCGCTTGATCTGTATGCAGTCAACCCACCTTTTCTGGACCTGTACGGAACAGCGCGCGATGGCCATTCTATCTCCGTCGTCCAGCCGATCAATATGGAGTACGCAGCATGACGCGACTCAGTGCGAAATCCGAGCGCCGCCAACGCCTCGATGGCCCCTTCCCACTCGCCGCGATGGACAACCTGGCGCAGGCCCTGCGTCGCGGCTATCGCCTGGCCCGGCAACGCCAGCTGACCCGGCGCGCGCTGCTGGACCTGGAAGCGGCGGAACTGAAGGATATCGGCCTGAGCGCCGAGCAGGCCCGCGAGGAAGCCTCGCTGGCGTTCTGGCAGGCGGGAAAATCCGGCGGGAGGAAGGCATGATCCGCTGTCGCAACTGTGGCGAACGCCCAGCCAGCGAAGGGCATATCTGTATGGTCTGCAAGCGCCGATCCGACATCGACCCATACAAGGCGCTGATCGCCATGGCCCTGCTGGTCTACTGCGGCGTCAGCCTGGCGGCCTACCTCAAGCCGCATATGCCGGCACCGCCGCCTACCGCCGGCAGCAGCGTCCAGCCCGCCGAGGAGCTGGCCCAGCGCGCCCGCCAGGCCACCCTGGAACAGCGCGGCATCTGAAGAACGCATGCTCGGGAGGGGAGGCAGTTTGAGCCCCTCCTTCTTTTAACCCACCCTCCCTGCCGCACGCGAACACTCATCTCCGGCTATGGGCGAAGGTTTCCATCTTCACGTTCAGCAGGTCGTTGGCGAACCCCCGGACCATGAGAGCCTCGAGATCGTTGATCATTCCGTCAACGACCTGATAGGCGCTGAAGAAGTACGCCAGATCGCAGAGTTCCAGCTGAGTATCCTTCGGCTGTCGCAACTTCTCGTGGCCTGGACTGAATGTTTGGTTTCTCTTCGGGTGAGGAACCAGGACGATCTTCTGGATGGCCCTTGGACGGTTGAAGGCGAGGTTCATTTCCTTCCAGAGGCTTTGCTCGCGGGCTTTGCCCACGTATATGGAATGCCCGCGGGAATCGTAGAAGATGTAGATGCCGTGGGCATCCAGCAGCTTGTCCTTGAGTCCCTGCGCATAAAGGGTGTTCGCCTGGAAGAGTTGCCATTTCCTGTCATCGCGCGAACGGTAGCGTTCTATCCCGTAGAACTCCACGACAGGTCGGATGGTTTCGTACTGGGAGGTTTTCACCGCGGCCTGGCGAGATTTCGCGATAGCCCCGGCGATCTGCTCGACACTCAGTTTCTTGTCGCTGTTCTTCCAGTTCGTCAGCGTCTGCAGCGAAACGCCGAGTGCCTCGGCCAACTCTCCCTGGTATCTCGTGCCGAGCTTCTTTCGCAGTGCGTCCAGCAATTCCTGTGCGTCCATACGAGATCTCCTTTTTCCTTGTTTTCCATCGGGTAAGCCAAAGACGGTTTCACCGGGCAAGCTTCTCCCTCACCGGCCAGCCAGGTTGCCGCCGGTAGGATACTCCAGGGCAGCGGCGATCCGTTCATGCTGTTCTGCCACCCACTCCCGCCGTACCGCCCCCCAGTCGCGGATGACATAGCCGCCCTGGTGGTTGCGCGCACCCTCCCGCTGCTCGAACTCGCAGACGATGTCCAGTTCCTCCAGCGCGGCGATGGTGTCCTGTGCGGTACGCCGGGGCATGCCGGTGGCGGCCATGATCTCCGGCACGCTGGCGGTGCCGCTGTCGATCAGGTAGGCGACGTAGAGGCGGCGGTAGAAGCTGGACTTGGTCTTGCTGATGGTCATGGGCAGGCGTTCTCCGGGAAGGCTCAGGGAGCGAGCAGGGGCAAGGTAGTGGTGGATTTGATTTCCGACAAGGCGACGATGGAGTTCACTTCCTGGATGCCCGGCACCGCCGACAGTTTCTCGAAGAAAAAGCGTTCGTAGGATTCGATATCGCGGGTGACGATACGCAGCATGAAGTCCACCGCGCCCATCAGTACGTGGCACTCCAGCACCTCGGGAAACTGGTGCATCGCCTCGGCGAAATCGGTGAGGTTCTTGCGCCCATGGGCGTTGAGCTTGATCTGGGCGAATACCTGGGTATTCAGGCCGATCTTCTTGCGGTCGAGCAGGGTCACCTGCTTGCGGATCACCCCCTCCTCCTTCAGGCGCTGGATGCGCCGCCAGCAGGGCGACTGGGAAAGTCCGATGCGCTCGGCGATCTCGGCGGTGGAAAGCGAGGATTCCTCCTGCAGCAACGCAAGAATACGCTGATCGTAGATATCCAATGGAATGGACATAAATATTCCCTACAAAGAAAAATATAGGAATCAAGTATGCACATATAGCGCAAAATCACGCAAAAACAGGAGAAAAAATCCGGCACGCCTCTGGGAGAATTTCTCTCGTCGAAACACTGCCTGGAGCGTCACATGTCAACCCTCGCCCCCCTTTTCCTGGCCAAACACCCTGACGGCGAAGAACGCCAGGTGATCCGCCCGAACGTCTGGGAAACCTCCTGCGCAGATACCGAGACCCTGTCGATCTTCCATATCGAGGGCATGGCCGATCCGGACCTGCTGTGCCGGGTGCTCAACCTGTTCGCCGTGCAATCCTTCACCCCGGAGCGGGTTCGCGCCGACCGCGAGGACCACAAGATCCGCCTGCTGCTGACCTTCCCCGGCCTCAGCCAGCACCGCGCCAGCGTGATCGCGGAGAAGCTGCGCTCGCTGGTCACCGTGCTCGCCGTCCGCCTGGAGTTCTCTCCCCATGCCGGCAAGGTCCGTCCCAGCGTCAGCGAGCCGCTGCTGGCCAGCGTCGTCTGAGCCCCTCGGGGCGGCGCGGCGGCCGCCCTGTCCATTCGGCGTCATCGGCTGGCCTTCTGGCGTTAGCCGGTCGCCCAGCCCATGGCTACAGTGCAGGTTCGCCGGGCAGCCAGAAGACTGCCATGTGTTCCCCCGATCCTGCAGAGCGTGCCCATGTCCCGACCGCGTTTCCTTCCGGATAACTTCACCCTGGCGCTGATCGCCACCGTCCTTCTCGCCACTTTCCTGCCCTGCAGCGGCCAGACCGCCGTGGTCTTCGAATGGGTGACCAACATCGGCATCGGCCTGCTGTTCTTCCTCCACGGCGCCAAGCTGTCGCGCCAGGCGATCATCGCCGGCATGACCCACTGGCGCCTGCACCTGCTGGTGTTCGCCTGCACCTTCGTGATGTTCCCGCTGCTCGGCCTGGCGCTGAAACCGGCACTGTCGCCGATGGTCACCCCGGAGCTGTACCTCGGCATCCTGTTCCTCTGCGCCCTGCCGGCCACGGTGCAATCCTCCATCGCCTTCACCTCGCTGGCGCGCGGCAACGTGCCGGCAGCGGTATGCAGCGCTTCCGTGTCGAGCCTGCTCGGCGTATTCCTTACCCCGCTGCTGGTCAAGCTGCTGCTCGGCGCCGAAGGCGAGACCGGCAACGCGCTGGACGCCATCGGCAAGATCACCCTGCAACTGCTGGTACCCTTCATCGCCGGCCAGGTCCTGCGGCGCTGGATCGGCGCCTGGGTGGAGCGCAACAAGCCGGTGCTGCGCTATGTCGACCAGGGCTCGATCCTGCTGGTGGTCTACACCGCCTTCAGCGCCGCGGTGATCCAGGGCCTGTGGCACGAAGTACCCTGGCTGGCGCTGCTCGGCCTGACCGTCGCCTGCTGCGTGATCCTCGCCCTGGCCCTGGTGCTGACAACGGTGCTGGCGCGACGCCTGGGCTTCAGCAAGGAAGACGAGATCACCATCGTCTTCTGCGGTTCGAAGAAGAGCCTGGCCACCGGCGTGCCCATGGCCAAGGTGCTGTTCGCCACCAGTGCGGTGGGACCGATGGTGTTGCCGCTGATGCTGTTCCACCAGATCCAGCTGATGGTCTGCGCGGTACTCGCGCAACGCTACGCCAGGCGCCGCGACGACGCAGCGGCGGCGCTGGCCGAGGCCCCCTCGCGCTGAGCGCGAAAATGAAAGAAGCCGGCCCAGGGGCCGGCTTCTTCGTTCAGACGCGGCTCAGCGCGTCGGCGTGCGCAGGGTGACGAACTCTTCCGCCGCGGTCGGGTGGATGCCGATGGTCTCGTCGAACGCCTGCTTGGTCGCCCCGGCCTTCATCGCCACCGCAATACCCTGGAGGATCTCGCCGGCCTCGGCGCCGACCATGTGGCAACCCAGCACCCTGTCGTCGTGGGCATCCACGACCAGCTTCATCAGGGTCTTTTCCTGGTCGTCGGTAAGGGTCAGCTTCATCGGCCGGAAGCGGCTCTCGAAGATCTTCACCTTGTGCCCGGCGCTCAGCGCCTCCTCCTCGGTCAGGCCGACGGTGCCGATGTTGGGCAGGCTGAACACCGCGGTGGGAATCAACTTGTAGTCCACCGGGCGATACTCCTCCGGCTTGAACAATCGCCGTGCCACCGCCATGCCCTCGGCCAGCGCCACGGGGGTCAACTGGACGCGACCGATCACGTCACCGAGGGCGAGGATCGACGGCTCGCTGGTCTGGTAGTGCTCGTCGACCGCGATGAAGCCCTTGTCGGTCAGCTTCACAGCTGTGTTTTCCAGGCCCAGGTCGTCCAGCATCGGCCGCCGCCCGGTGGCGTAGAACACGCAGTCCGCCTCCAGCACCCGGCCGTCCTTGAGGGTCGCGGCCAGGCTGCCATCGGCCTGTTTGTCGATACGGGCGATGTCGCTGTTGAACTGCAGGTCCAGGCCCTTCTTGCCCAATTCGTCGCGCAGATGCTCGCGGACGCTGCGGTCGAAGCCGCGCAGGAACAGGTCGCGACGGTAGAGCAAGGTGGTCTCGGCGCCGAGCCCGTTGAAGATCGAGGCGAACTCGACGGCGATGTAGCCGCCGCCGACCACCAGCACGCGGCGCGGCAGGCGCTCGAGGAAGAACGCTTCGTTGGAGGTGATCGCGTGTTCCTTGCCGGGAATGTCCGGCACCTGCGGCCAGCCACCGGTGGCAACGAGAATGTGCTTGGCGCTGAAGCGCTGGCCGTCCACCTCGACGCTGTGCGCATCGAGCAGACGGGCGTGACCTTCGAGCAAGGTCACCCCGCTGTTCACCAGCAGGTTGCGGTAGATCCCGTTGAGCCGCTGGATCTCGCGGTTCTTGTTGCCGATCAGGGTCGCCCAGTCGAACTGCGCCTCGCCGGCGCTCCAGCCATAGGCCCGGGCCTGCTCGAAGTCCTCGCTGAAATGCGCGCCATAGACCAGCAGCTTCTTCGGCACGCAGCCGACGTTGACGCAGGTGCCACCCAGGTAGCGACTCTCCGCCACCGCGACACGGGCACCGAAGCCGGCGGCGAAGCGGGCGGCGCGTACGCCCCCTGAGCCGGCGCCGATGACGAACAGATCGAAATCGAAAGACATGTTCCTACTCCTGGATCAGATGCGTTCCAGCATAACCCATTCACCAGCGTCGGCTCCCGCCGGATCGACGCAGAAACCTGTCGAAACGGCTCAGCGCAGGGCCTGGCAGGCGATGGGCTATGCTTGTCCGTGGAGGTAAGCGCGATGTCCCCCACCCTCACCCACCTGGCGCTGCACGTCCCCGACCTCGACGCCTGCATCGCCTTCTACGAAACCTTCTGCGGCATGCGGGTGATCCACCGGCGCCCCGGCAAAGGCTCGCAAATCGTCTGGATGGCCGAACCCGGCCAGGAACAACGCTTCATCTTCGTCATCATGCCCGGCGGCCAGCCGCGCAACCTGGCCAGCGACGATTACAGTCATTTCGGCTTCGCCCTCTCCAGCCGCGCCGCGGTAGACGATCTGGCGCGCCGCGCCGAGGCCGCCGGCTGCCTGGTCTGGGCGCCGCGCGACGAGCCCTATCCGGTCGGCTACTACTGCGGCCTGCGCGATCCCGCGGGCAACTATGTGGAGTTCAGCTACGGCCAGCCGCTGGGCCCGGGTTCCGAGGCGCTGCCGATTCCCTGACCGGGCGCGGAGGCGCCGCGTGGCCCAGGCCAGGCTGGCGGGGTTATTCGCCCGACGCCAACAACGCCACGCCCGCCGACAGCTCAGGTAGGGCGGATACCCCCCATGGCCGTTCGCCTCATACGAAAAACGCCGCGCCCCCATCGGGGACGCGGCGTTCTTCATCGGGAACGGCGAGGCTCAGTGAGCCTTGCCGGTCTTGTAGAGGTTTTCGTAGCAGAAGTTGGTCGCCTCGATGTAACCCTCGGCGCTGCCGCAGTCGAAACGTTTGCCCTTGAACTTGTAGGCCAGCACGCAGCCGTCCTGGGCCTGCTTCATCAGGGCATCGGTGATCTGGATCTCGCCGCCCTTGCCCGGTTCAGTCTGCTCGATCAGGTCGAAGATGTCCGGGGTCAGGATGTAGCGGCCGATGATCGCCAGGTTCGACGGCGCCTCTTCCGGCTTCGGCTTCTCGACCATGGTGTTCACCCGGAAGATATCGTCGCGGATCATCTCGCCGGCGATCACGCCGTACTTGTTGGTCTCTTCCGGCGGCACTTCCTGGATCGCCACGATGGAGCAGCGGAACTGGTTGTACAGCTTGACCATCTGCTTCAGCACGCTGTCGCCTTCGAGGTTCAGGCACAGGTCGTCGGCCAGGACCACGGCGAACGGCTCGTCGCCGATCAGCGGACGACCGGTGAGGATGGCGTGGCCGAGGCCCTTCATCTCCACCTGGCGGGTGTAGGCGAAGGTGCACTCGTCGATCAGCCGACGGATGCCGACCAGGTACTTTTCCTTGTCGGTGTTGCGGATCTGGTGTTCCAGCTCGTAGCTGATGTCGAAGTGGTCTTCCAGCGAACGCTTGCCGCGGCCGGTGACGATGCCGATCTCGGAAAGGCCGGCTTCCAGCGCCTCCTCCACCGCGTACTGGATCAGCGGCTTGTTCACCACCGGCAGCATTTCCTTGGGCATGGCCTTGGTGGCCGGGAGGAAACGAGTGCCGTAACCGGCGGCCGGGAAAAGACATTTCTTGATCATGAGAATCCTTCGACATGGACGAAGTATGCGGATGGCGCGCAGTCTAATCAGGCTGCGCTCGCCTTACAATGCCCGGCCCTTGGACGTCCTATGCCCTGATAGATGAAGCCCAGTTCCGCCATCCGCGCCGGTGCGTAGAGATTCCGACCGTCGACCAACAGGGGAGTTCGCATGGATCCACGGATTTTCTGGAAGTCCGGCTGGCGGAACTGTTTCCACTCGGTCACCAGCACCAGGGCATCGGCGCCCTCGACGGCCGCGTAGGGCGAGTCGTGGAGCGTCAACTGGGCGCACGCCAGCGCGTCCGGATAGCGTGCCGCGACCCCGGCGTTGGCCACCGGGTCATGGGCCCTGACCCGCACCCCGTGGCGCAGCAGCGCCTCCAGCAGGACCAGGCTCGGCGCCTCGCGCAGGTCGTCGGTACCCGGCTTGAAGGCCAGCCCCCAGAGCGCCACCGTGCGCCCTTGCCAGCGTCCCTGGAACAGTTCGCCGAGGGTCTCGAAGAGCAGTTCCTTCTGCCGCGCGTTGCGCGCTTCCACCGCACGCAGTATCTGGCTGTCGAAGCCCTGTTGCTCGGCGCTGCGGATCAGCGCGCGGACGTCCTTGGGAAAGCACGAGCCGCCGTAGCCGCAGCCGGCGTAGATGAAATGGGTACCGATGCGCTTGTCGCTGCCCATGCCGCGGCGCACGTCCTCGATGTCGACGCCGGTGAGGGCGCACAGCCCGGCCATCTCGTTCATGAAGGAAATCTTGGTGGCGAGGAAGGCATTGGCCGCGTACTTGCTGAACTCGGCCTCGCGGCGCCCCATCAGCAGAACCCGTTCGTGATTGCGCAGGAACGGCGCGTAGAGCTGGCGCAGGGTTTCCCCGGCCTGCGTCTCGGCGCTGCCGATGATGACCCGGTCCGGGCGCCTGAAGTCGTCCACCGCCGAGCCTTCCTTGAGGAACTCCGGATTGCTCGCCACCGCCACCCGGAAGCGCTTGCGCCGGCGCGCCAGGCCCAGGCGGATGATCTCTTCGACCCGTTCGGCGGTGCCCACCGGCACGGTCGACTTGTTGACCACGATGCAGGCCTGGCGCAGTTGCGCGCCAAGTTGCTCGGCGACCGCCATCACGTGGCTGAGGTCGGCCGAGCCGTCCTCGCCGCACGGCGTGCCGACGGCGATGAACACCACTTCGGCGTCGGCCAGGCCTTCCGCCAGGCTGGCGGTGAAGGTCAGGCGGGCGGCGTCCAGCTGATCGCGCAGGATGCTTTCCAGGCCCGGTTCGTAGATCGGCATCTCGCCGCGTCTCAGCCGCGCGACCCGCTCGCGGTCACGCTCCACGCAACGCACCTGGTTGCCCATCTCGGCGAAACAGGCCGCCGTCACCAGTCCCACATAGCCCGCACCAATCACGCATAGCCGCATGGCGTCGTCCTCCGCTGGCCTCGCCCTCTCTCTGCGGACGATTGCAGCCAAGCGCGGTGGCAGGCGCGTGACGCTGGCGTGAAGCTACCGTGACAGAACCCGCGCGGATGCCCGGGGTCCACCCAAGGTAGGCGGAAAAAACAGGAGGCTCCCATGTCCATCGAAATCGATTCGGAACAAGGCGTCTGCAGCGTGGAGATCGAAGGCAGCCGGCATCGCGCGCCGGTCGACAGCCTGCGCATCGGTACCGACGCCGAGGCGCGCCTGTCGGTGCTCTACATCGACGGCAAGCGCCTGCACATCAGCGAGGAAGACGCCCAGCGGCTGGTGGTCGCCGGCGCCGAGGACCAGCGCAGGCACCTGATGGCGGACGATTGACGCCCTCAGGCGTCCGCCAGCAACAGGTAGGGAGAACTGCGCAGGCTGTCGAGGCCGGCGCGGAACATGCGTTCGGCGCGGTTCCAGGGATCGTCGCGCAGGCGCTCGGTCCAGGCCAGGGTGCCGCAGATGCCGTCCCAGAGCGATTGCAGATAGATGCTGGCCAGCTCGACGTCCAGCCGCGCCGGCAGTTCGCCGCGCTCCACCGCCCGGCGGATCTGCCGGAGGCCGAAGCGTTGCCCCTGCTTCTCGAGCAGCTCGCGGCGGCGCAATAGCGGCTCGTTCTCGTCGCTGCGTTCGCACTTGAGGTAGAGGATCTCCAGCACCCGCTGCACCGAACCGGGCTCGCAGCACTGGCGGAGAAAGCCCATGCCGGCGCGCAGGAGGATATCCAGCGCCGGCACCCTGGCGTTTTCGTCGGGTACCTCGATCTGGCCGAAGGCGCGGTCGCACATCGCCAGGCAGACCTCGATCTTGTTCTTGTAGTGGCCGTAGACCGCACCGCGAGAAACCCCGGCGGCGTCCGCCAGGTCGGCCATGGCAGTAGTGCCCACGCCCTTTTCCAGGAAAACCCGCTCGGCGGCATCGAGTATGCCGTCGCGGGTTTTCTGGGATTCCTCTTTGGTTTTCCTGGCCACTGAACGTCCTCACAAGGGAAAGGCGCCGCAGATCATAAGGATATGTTACAGAAACGCCAATTAATTAATCACTCATGATTGATTATATGCTACTGTCGCGCCGCTCGTGAGTTGCGGTGCCCTTTCCCGGGCAAGCTCGCGAGTTCACGAATCGAGGGACACCCATGCACATCCAATGGACCGGCTCGCTGCGCGGGCTGCTGGCGGCCCTGGTCGCCCTATTCCTGCTGGGCTGCGAAGAAGCAGCGGACGCCGGGAAGACTGCGGAGGCCCCCGCCGAGGTCGGCGTGATCGTCGCCAGGCCGGCGCCTATCGGCATCACCAGCGAGCTGCCCGGACGCCTGGAAGCGTACCGCCAGGCTGAAGTGCGGGCGCGCGTCGCCGGCATCGTCACCCGTCGCCTGTACGAGGAAGGCCAGGACGTCCGCGCCGGCACCGTGCTGTTCCAGATCGACCCTGCGCCCTTGAAGGCGGCCCTGGACATCAGCCGCGGCGCCCTGGCCCGGGCCGAGGCCAGCCACGCGGCGGCGGCCGACAAGCTCAAGCGCTACGCCGACCTGATCAAGGACCGCGCCATCAGCGAACGCGAGTACACCGAAGCGCAGACCGACGCGCGCCAGGCCCTGGCGCAGATCGCCTCGGCCAAGGCCGAACTGGAGCAGGCCCGCCTGCGCCTGGGCTACGCCACGGTCACCGCGCCGATCGACGGCCGCGCGCGGCGCGCGCTGGTCACCGAAGGCGCGCTGGTCGGCGAGGACTCGCCGACACCGCTGACCCGCGTCGAGCAGATCGATCCGATCTACGTGAACTTCTCCCAGCCGGCCGGCGAAGTCGCCGCCATGCAGCGGGCGATCCGCGAAGGCCAGGTGAAGGGTGTCGCCGACAAGGACATCGCCGTGCGCCTGGTCCTGGCCGACGGCAGCGAGTACCCGCTGGCCGGCGAGCTGCTGTTCTCCGACCTGGCGGTCGACCCCGGCACCGACACCATGGCCATGCGTGCCCTGTTCCGCAATCCGCATCGCGAATTGCTGCCCGGCGGCTACGTGCAGGTGCGCCTGCAGCGCGCGGTGAACCCGCAGGCGATCACCGTCCCGCGCGACGCGCTGATCCGTACCGCCCAGTCCGCCGTGGTCAAGGTGGTCAACCCACAGGGCGTGGTGGAAGACGTGGAGGTCCGCGCCGACACCCTGCAGGGCCGCGACTGGATCATCAGCCGCGGGCTCAAGGGCGGCGAGCGTGTGATCGTCGAGAACGCCGCCCAGCATGCCGCCGGCTCCAGCGTCCAGGCGGTGGTCCGCCAGCCGGCCAGCGCCGACGCCCCCTCACCGCTGGCCGCCTCGCCGGCGGGCCAGTGACGGAGAACGCTACGAATGGCTCGTTTCTTCATTGACCGGCCGGTCTTCGCCTGGGTGATCTCCCTGCTGATCGTGCTCGCCGGGGTCCTGGCGATCCGCTTCCTGCCGGTCGCCCAGTACCCGGACATCGCGCCGCCGGTGGTCAACGTCAGCGCCAGCTATCCCGGCGCCTCGGCCAAGGTGGTCGAGGAAGCGGTGACCGCGATCATCGAGCGCGAGATGAACGGCGCGCCCGGCCTGCTCTACACCAAGGCCACCAGCAGCACCGGCCAGGCCTCGCTGACCCTGACCTTCCGCCAGGGCGTGAACGCCGACCTCGCCGCGGTGGAAGTGCAGAACCGCCTGAAGATCGTCGAGTCGCGCCTGCCCGAATCGGTGCGGCGCGACGGCATCTACGTGGAGAAGGCGGCGGACAGCATCCAGCTGATCGTTACCCTTACCTCCTCCAGCGGCCGCTACGACGCCATGGAGCTGGGCGAGATCGCCTCGTCCAACGTGTTGCAGGCGCTGCGCCGGGTGGAGGGCGTGGGCAAGGTCGAGACCTGGGGCGCCGAGTACGCCATGCGCATCTGGCCCGACCCGGCCAAGCTGACCTCGATGAACCTCAGCGCCAGCGACCTGGTCAACGCCGTGCGCCGGCACAACGCCCGCCTCACCGTGGGCGACATCGGCAACCTCGGGGTCCCCGACTCGGCGCCGATCAGCGCCACGGTGAAGGTCGACGACACCCTGGTGACGCCCGAGCAGTTCGGCGAAATTCCGCTGCGCATCCGCGCCGACGGCGGCGCGATCCGCCTGCGCGACGTGGCCCGCGTCGAGTTCGGCCAGAGCGAGTACGGCTTCGTCTCGCGGGTCAACCGAATGACCGCCACCGGCCTGGCGGTGAAGATGGCGCCCGGCTCCAACGCGGTGGCCACCGCCAAGCGCATCCGCGCCACCCTCGACGAGCTGTCGCGCTACTTCCCGGAGGGCGTGAGCTACAACATCCCCTATGACACCTCGGCGTTCGTCGAGATCTCGATCAGGAAGGTGGTCAGCACCCTGCTCGAGGCGATGCTGCTGGTGTTCGCCGTGATGTACCTGTTCATGCAGAACTTCCGCGCCACCCTGATCCCGACACTGGTGGTGCCGGTGGCCCTGCTGGGCACCTTCACGGTGATGCTCGGCCTGGGCTTCTCGATCAACGTGCTGACCATGTTCGGCATGGTCCTGGCGATCGGCATCCTGGTGGACGACGCGATCATCGTGGTGGAGAACGTCGAGCGGCTGATGGCCGAGGAAGGCCTGTCGCCGCACGACGCCACGGTCAAGGCGATGCGCCAGATCAGCGGGGCCATCGTCGGCATCACCGTGGTGCTGGTCTCGGTGTTCGTGCCGATGGCGTTCTTCAGCGGCGCGGTGGGCAACATCTACCGCCAGTTCGCGGTGACCCTGGCGGTCTCCATCGGCTTCTCGGCGTTCCTCGCGCTGTCGCTGACCCCGGCCCTGTGCGCCACCCTGCTGCGCCCGATCGACGCCGACCACCATGAGAAGCGCGGCTTCTTCGGCTGGTTCAACCGCGCCTTCCTGCGCCTGACCGGACGCTACCGCAACGCGGTGGCCGGCATCCTCGCCCGGCCGATCCGCTGGATGCTGGTCTACGCCCTGGTCATCGGCGTGGTCGCCCTGCTCTTCGTGCGCCTGCCGCAGGCGTTCCTGCCGGAAGAGGACCAGGGCGACTTCATGATCATGGTGATGCAGCCCGAAGGCACGCCGATGGCGGAGACCATGGCCAACGTCGGCGACGTCGAGCGCTACCTGGCGGAGCACGAACCGGTGGCCTACGCCTATGCGGTCGGCGGCTTCAGCCTGTACGGCGACGGCACCAGCTCGGCGATGATCTTCGCCACCCTGAAGGACTGGTCGGAACGCCGGGAGGCCAGCCAGCACGTCGGCGCCATCGTCGAGCGCATCAACCAGCGCTTCGCCGGCCTGCCCAACCGTACGGTGTATGCGATGAACTCGCCGCCGCTGCCGGACCTGGGTTCCACCAGCGGCTTCGACTTCCGCCTGCAGGACCGTGGCGGGGTTGGCTACGAGGCCCTGGTCAAGGCCCGCGACCAGTTGCTGGCGCGCGCCGCCGAGGACCCGCGCCTGGCCAACGTGATGTTCGCCGGCCAGGGCGAGGCGCCGCAGATCCGCCTGGACATCGACCGGCGCAAGGCGGAGACCCTCGGCGTGAGCATGGACGAGATCAACACCACCCTGGCGGTGATGTTCGGCTCGGACTACATCGGCGACTTCATGCACGGCAGCCAGGTGCGCAAGGTGGTGGTCCAGGCCGACGGCGCCAAGCGCCTGGGCATCGACGACATCGGCCGGCTTCACGTGCGCAACGAGCAGGGCGAGATGGTGCCGCTGGCGACGTTCGCCAAGGCCGCCTGGACCCTCGGCCCGCCGCAACTGACCCGCTACAACGGCTATCCCTCGTTCAACCTCGAGGGCCAGGCCGCGCCGGGCTACAGCAGCGGCGAAGCCATGCAGGCGATGGAGGAATTGATGCAGGGCCTGCCCGAGGGCATCGCCCACGAGTGGTCCGGCCAGTCCTTCGAAGAACGCCTGTCCGGCGCCCAGGCGCCGGCGCTGTTCGCCCTCTCGGTGTTGATCGTGTTCCTCGCCCTGGCCGCCCTCTACGAAAGCTGGTCGATCCCGCTGGCGGTGATCCTGGTGGTGCCGCTGGGCGTACTCGGCGCACTGCTCGGGGTGAGCCTGCGCGGTCTGCCCAACGACATCTACTTCAAGGTCGGCCTGATCACCATCATCGGCCTCTCGGCGAAGAACGCCATCCTCATCATCGAGGTGGCCAAGGACCATTACCAGGAAGGCATGAGCCTGCTGCAGGCGACCCTGGAGGCCGCGCGCCTGCGCCTGCGACCGATCGTCATGACCTCGCTGGCGTTCGGTTTCGGCGTGGTCCCGCTGGCGCTCTCCAGCGGCGCCGGTTCCGGCGCCCAGGTCGCCATCGGCACCGGGGTGCTCGGCGGGATCGTCACCGCCACGGTACTCGCGGTGTTCCTGGTACCGCTGTTCTTCCTGGTGGTCGGGCGCCTGTTCCGGTTGCGCAAGGCGCCGCGCACCGGCAACTCGCCCCAGATCCCCACGGAGCAAGCCTGATGCCCCTAGCGAAACTCTCGCTCCCCACCCTGGCACTGTGCGTCGGGCTGCTCGGCGCCTGCTCGCCGACGCCTCGCCAGCCGCGCGCGGCCCCCATCGTTCCGGCCAACGGCCCCGACCTTCGGGGCAAGCTGGACGACTGGCAACAGCAGTTCACCGACCCGCTGCTGCGACAGATGATCGGCTACGCGCCGGCGCTATCCGGCGCGCAAGCCTGAATTCCGCCGTCCTTTTCCCACCCTAGTCGGCCGCTGGCAGCGCTCGGCTGAAGCGGTAGAACAGGTTCGGCTCGCTGACCACGTACAGGCTGCCCCGGTCGTCCATCGCCAACCCTTCGGCCTGCGGCACGTCGTCCGTCAGGCCATGGTTGCCGCCACGCAGGGTCAGGCTGCCGAGCGGATCCCCGGCGCGATCCAGTTCGATGACCACCCGCGACTCGTCGGAAAGCACCAGCAGGTGATCGCTGGCCTTGTCGTAGTAGAGGCTCGACAGATCGGTGAGGAACAACCCGCGATCGCGCTGCGGGTCGCCGCCGACGCTCAGGTCGAGCGCCTCGCCGCGGTCGTTGAAGAAGCCGTTTACCTCGATGATGCCCACCGGCGCCTTTTCCCGGGCCACGAACAGGCGCTCGCGCAGCGGGTCGTAGGCCAACCCCTCGAAGCCCTTGTTGCGCTTGTTTGCACTGCCCAGGGAGAACTTCCGGGCGTTGCGCGGATCGTCGATGTCGATCACCCGGGTGTCGGCGTCGACATGGATCTCCACCAGGCGTTGGCGACGCTCCTCGGCGACCACGTAGACGCCGGGCCGGATGTACTCGATAGCCTCCGGATCCTGGAAACCGCGCAGGGGGATGCGTCGCAGCAATTCGCCGTCCAGCGACAGCTCGAGGAAATGCGGGTCCTGGTTGGTCACGCTGACCAGGCTGCGCCGGCTGGGGTCGAAGGACAGCGCCGAGACGTTGGACTCCGCGCCCAGCACGCGGGCTTCGATATCGACCCGATAGTCGGCCAGGCGCAGGGCGTTCTCGCGCGCAACATCGCCGCCGTAGCGCTGCTCCAGCTTGAACCAGATGCGCTCGAACGCGCGCTGCTGCTGACCCGCCACCAGCAGCGCAAGCAACGCGGCGAGCAGGCAAGCCAGCAGCGTCCTGTAGGTCATCAGCCGACTCATCGTTACGACTCCTCCGAGAAACACAGTGTTCGGCGAAGCAGAACAGAGCCATCCGTGCCCTTTCATGAGGCGCCGATTAAATATTTCTGACAAGTATCTTTCACGGCTGTCATTTTTCCCCCGTTCCAGGCGTTGACAGGATTTCGGCGCAGCTTTACGTTAACGTAAAGGTAAACAAGCAGGTGCCTGCGCATGTCCACCACCTACACCATCTCCGATCTCGCCCGCGAACTGGACATCACCACCCGCGCCATCCGCTTCTACGAGGAGCAAGGCCTGCTCTCCCCCGAGCGACGCGGCCAGGAACGCATCTATTCGCCGCGCGACAAGGTCAGCCTGAAGCTGATCCTGCGCGGCAAGCGCATCGGTTTTTCCCTCGCCGAATGCCGCGAGCTGATCGAGCTCTACGACCCGGACCCGAGCAGCGGCAACCAGAAGCAGTTGAACACCATGCTGGAGAAGATCGCCGAGCGCCGCGCCCAGCTGGAACAACAGTTGCTGGACATCGAACAGATGCAGCTGGAACTGGATACTGCCGAGGAGCGCTGTCGAGCGGCGCTGATCAAAAGCTATAACAAACAAACAGTTGCAACATAAACCTAATTCGAAGCTTTAAACCGGACAAGCACAATTACAGGTGAAAGCATGACCTATCCCAGCCTCAACTTCGCCCTCGGCGAAACCATCGACATGCTCCGCGACCAGGTCCGCGGCTTCGTCACCGCCGAACTGCAGCCGCGCGCCGCGCAGATCGACCAGGACAACCAGTTCCCCATGGACATGTGGCGCAAGTTCGGCGAGATGGGCCTGCTCGGCATCACCGTCGACGAGGAGTACGGCGGTTCGGCGCTGGGCTACCTGGCCCACGCCGTGGTCATGGAAGAGATCAGCCGGGCCTCGGCCTCGGTGGCGCTCTCCTATGGCGCGCATTCCAACCTCTGCGTCAACCAGATCAAGCGCAACGGCAACGCCGAACAGAAGGCCCGCTACCTGCCGGCCCTGGTGTCCGGCGAACACATCGGTGCGCTGGCGATGAGCGAACCCAACGCCGGTTCCGACGTGGTCTCGATGAAGCTGCGCGCGGACCGGGTCGGCGACCGCTTCGTTCTCAACGGCAGCAAGATGTGGATCACCAACGGTCCCGACGCCCATACCTATGTGATCTACGCCAAGACCGACGCGGACAAGGGCGCGCACGGGATCACCGCGTTCATCGTCGAACGCGACTGGAAAGGCTTCAGCCGCGGGCCGAAGCTGGACAAACTGGGCATGCGCGGCTCGAACACCTGCGAACTGATCTTCCAGGACGTCGAGGTGCCCGAGGAGAACGTCCTCGGCGCGGTCAACGGCGGGGTCAAGGTACTGATGAGCGGCCTCGACTACGAGCGCGTGGTGCTTTCCGGCGGCCCGGTGGGAATCATGCAGGCGTGCATGGACGTGGTGGTGCCGTACATCCATGACCGCCGCCAGTTCGGCCAGAGCATCGGCGAATTCCAGCTGGTCCAGGGCAAGGTGGCCGACATGTACACCGCCCTCAACGCCAGCCGCGCCTACCTGTACGCCGTGGCCGCCGCCTGCGACCGCGGCGAGACGACCCGCAAGGACGCCGCCGGGGTGATCCTCTACAGCGCCGAGCGCGCCACCCAGATGGCCCTGGACGCGATCCAGATCCTCGGCGGCAACGGCTACATCAACGAGTTTCCCACCGGCCGCCTGTTGCGCGACGCCAAGCTCTACGAGATCGGCGCCGGCACCAGCGAGATCCGCCGCATGCTGATCGGCCGCGAGCTGTTCAACGAAACCCGCTGAAGCCTCGCTCTTCCCGGCTCTTTTCCGCCAGGGAGAGGGCATTCCATTGCATCGACAGGCGCATCGCCAGGTCGGGAGCGGGCGCCAACCGCTTCCGCCCACCTCGACACGGAGCCACCGCCATGGCCATCCTGCACACCCAGATCAATCCACGCTCCGCCGAGTTCGCGGCCAACGCCGCGACCATGCTGGAACAGGTCAACGCCCTGCGCACCCTCCTCGGCCGCATCCACGAAGGCGGCGGTAGCGCCGCCCAGGCCCGGCACAGCGCGCGCGGCAAGCTGCTGGTGCGCGAACGCATCAACCGCCTGCTCGACCCCGGCTCGCCGTTCCTCGAGCTTTCCGCCCTCGCCGCCCACGAAGTCTACGGCGAAGAGGTCGCCGCCGCCGGCATCGTCGCCGGGATCGGCCGGGTCGAAGGGGTGGAATGCATGATCGTCGGCAATGATGCCACGGTGAAGGGCGGCACCTACTATCCGCTGACTGTGAAGAAGCACCTGCGGGCCCAGGCCATCGCCCTGGAAAACCGCCTGCCATGCATCTACCTGGTGGACTCCGGCGGCGCCAACCTGCCGCGCCAGGACGAGGTGTTCCCCGACCGCGAGCACTTCGGCCGGATCTTCTTCAACCAGGCCAACATGAGTGCCCGCGGCATCCCGCAGATCGCCGTGGTGATGGGCTCCTGCACCGCCGGCGGGGCCTACGTGCCGGCGATGTCCGACGAAACCGTGATGGTGCGCGAACAGGCCACCATCTTCCTCGCCGGGCCGCCGCTGGTGAAGGCCGCTACCGGCGAGGTGGTCAGCGCCGAGGAACTTGGCGGCGCCGACGTGCACTGCAAGGTCTCCGGGGTCGCCGACCACTATGCCGAGGACGATGACCATGCCCTAGCCATCGCCCGCCGCTGCGTCGCCAACCTCAACTGGCGCAAGCAGGGCCAGCTGCAATGCCGTGCGCCGCGCGCACCGCTGTACCCCGCCGAGGAGCTGTACGGGGTGATTCCCGCCGACAGCAAGCAGCCCTACGACGTGCGCGAAGTGATCGCACGACTGGTGGACGGCTCCGAGTTCGACGAGTTCAAGGCGCTGTTCGGCACCACCCTGGTCTGCGGCTTCGCCCACCTGCACGGCTATCCGATCGCCATCCTGGCCAACAACGGGATCCTCTTCGCCGAGGCCGCGCAGAAAGGCGCGCACTTCATCGAACTGGCCTGCCAGCGCGGCATCCCGCTGCTGTTCCTGCAGAACATCACCGGTTTCATGGTCGGCCAGAAGTACGAGGCCGGTGGCATCGCCAAGCACGGCGCCAAGCTGGTGACCGCGGTGGCCTGCGCGCGGGTGCCGAAGTTCACCGTGCTGATCGGCGGCAGCTTCGGCGCCGGCAACTACGGCATGTGCGGGCGCGCCTACGACCCGCGCTTCCTGTGGATGTGGCCGAACGCGAGGATCGGCGTGATGGGCGGCGAACAGGCCGCCGGGGTGCTCGCCCAGGTCAAGCGCGAGCAGGCCGAGCGCGCCGGCCAGCAGCTCGGCGTCGAAGAGGAGGCGAAGATCAAGGCACCGATCCTCGAGCAGTACGAGCACCAGGGCCATCCCTACTACTCCAGCGCGCGACTGTGGGACGACGGCGTGATCGATCCGGCGCAGACCCGCGAGGTGCTCGCCCTGGCGCTTTCCGCCGCCCTCAACGCCCCCATCGAGCCGACCGCCTTCGGCGTGTTCCGCATGTGACGAGCAGACCAGCATGAGCGAATTCCAGACCATCCAGCTTGAGATCGACCCGCGCGGCGTAGCCACCCTGTGGCTGGACCGGGCGGAAAAGAACAACGCCTTCAATGCCGTCGTGATCGGCGAACTGTTGCAGGCCATCGATCGCGTCGGCAGCGACCCGCAGGTCCGCCTGCTGGTGCTGCGCGGCCGTGGCCGGCACTTCTGCGGCGGTGCCGACCTGGCCTGGATGCAGCAGTCGGTGGACCTCGACTACCAGGGCAACCTGGCCGACGCCCAGCGCATCGCCGAACTCATGACCCATCTCTACAACCTGCCCAAGCCGACCCTGGCGGTGGTCCAGGGCGCGGTGTTCGGCGGCGGGGTCGGCCTGGTCAGTTGCTGCGATATGGCCATCGGCAGCGACGACGCGACCTTCTGCCTGTCCGAGGTACGCATCGGCCTGATCCCGGCGACCATCGCCCCGTTCGTGGTCAAGGCCATCGGCCAGCGCGCCGCGCGGCGCTATTCGCTGACCGCCGAGCGCTTCGACGGACGCCGCGCCAGCGAACTGGGCCTGCTCAGCGAAAGCTGTCCCGCCGCCGAACTGGAAAGCCAGGCCGAGGCCTGGATCGCCAACCTGCTGCAAAACAGCCCGCGCGCCCTGGTCGCCTGCAAGGCGCTCTACCATGAGGTCGAGGCCGCCGAGCTGAGCCCGGCGCTGCGCCGCTACACCGAGGCGGCCATCGCCCGCATCCGCATCAGCCCGGAAGGCCAGGAAGGCCTGCGCGCCTTCCTGGAGAAACGCACGCCCGCCTGGAGAAACGACGCATGAACCCGGACTACCGCAGCATCCAGCGCCTCCTGGTCGCCAACCGCGGCGAGATCGCCTGCCGGGTGATGCGCAGCGCGCGCGCCCTCGGCATCGGCAGCGTCGCCGTGCACAGCGACATCGACCGCCACGCCCGCCACGTCGCCGAAGCCGACATCGCCGTCGACCTGGGCGGCGCCAAGCCCGCCGACAGCTACCTGCGCGGCGACAGGATCATCGCCGCCGCCCTCGCCAGCGGCGCCCAGGCGATCCACCCCGGCTACGGCTTCCTCTCGGAGAACGCCGACTTCGCCCGCGCCTGCGAGGAAACCGGCCTGCTCTTCCTCGGACCGCCGGCGGCGGCCATCGACGCCATGGGCAGCAAGTCGGCCGCCAAGGCGCTGATGGAAGAAGCCGGCGTGCCGCTGGTGCCCGGCTACCACGGCGAAGCCCAGGACGCCGAGACCTTCCGCCGGGAAGCCGGAAGGATCGGCTACCCGGTCCTGCTCAAGGCCGCCGCTGGCGGCGGCGGCAAGGGCATGAAGGTGGTGGAGCACGAAGCCGAGCTGGCCGAGGCCCTTTCCTCCGCCCAGCGCGAGGCCAAGGCCGCCTTCGGCGACGCGCGGATGCTGGTGGAGAAATACCTGCTGAAGCCGCGCCACGTGGAGATCCAGGTATTCGCCGATCGCCATGGCCACTGCCTGTACCTCAACGAACGCGACTGTTCGATCCAGCGCCGCCACCAGAAGGTCGTCGAGGAAGCCCCCGCCCCCGGTCTCGGTGCGGAACTGCGCCGGGCCATGGGCGAGGCCGCGGTACGCGCGGCGCAGGCGATCGGCTACGTCGGCGCCGGTACCGTCGAATTCCTCCTCGACGAACGCGGCCAGTTCTTCTTCATGGAAATGAACACCCGCCTGCAGGTGGAACACCCGGTCACCGAGGCCATCACCGGCCTCGACCTGGTCGCCTGGCAGATCCGCGTCGCTCGCGGCGAGGCGCTGCCGCTGACACAGGAACAGGTGCCGCTGAACGGCCACGCCATCGAAGTGCGGCTCTACGCGGAAGACCCCGAGGGCGGCTTCCTCCCCGCCAGCGGCCGCCTGGCGCTGTACCGCGAAGCGCCCGCCGGCCCCGGCCGGCGGGTCGACAGCGGGGTACGCGAAGGCGACGAGGTCTCGCCGTTCTACGACCCGATGCTGGCCAAGCTGATCGCCTGGGGCGAAACCCGCGAGGAAGCCCGCCAGCGCCTGCTGGCGATGCTGGCGGAAACCTCGGTCGGCGGCCTGCGCACCAACCTGGCGTTCCTCCGCCGCATCCTCGGCCATCCGGCGTTCGCCGCCGCCGAACTGGACACCGGTTTCATCGCGCGCCACCAAGACGACCTGCTGCCGGCGCCGCAAGCGCTGCCGGAGCATTTCTGGCAAGCCGCCGCCGAAGCCTGGCTGCAGAGCGAACCGGGCCACCGTCGCGACGACGACCCGCATTCGCCGTGGAGCCGCAACGACGGCTGGCGCAGCGCCCTGGCGCGGGAGGCCGACCTGATGCTGCGCTGCCGCGACGAACGCCGCTGCGTCCGCCTGCGCCACGCCAGCCCCAGCCAGTATCGCCTGGACGGCGACGACCTGGTCAGCCGGGTGGACGGTGTCACCCGTCGCTCGGCGGCGTTGCGCCGCGGACGCCAGTTGTTCCTCGAATGGGAGGGCGAACTGCTGGCCATCGAAGCCGTCGACCCGATCGCCGAGGCCGAGGCCGCCCATGCCCAGCAGGGTGGTTTGAGCGCGCCGATGAACGGCAGTATCGTGCGGGTCCTGGTCGAGCCCGGCCAGACGGTCGAAGCCGGCACCGCCCTGGTGGTGCTGGAGGCGATGAAGATGGAACACAGCATCCGCGCGCCCCACGCCGGGGTAGTGAAGGCGCTGTATTGCAGCGAGGGCGAACTGGTAGAGGAAGGCACGCCGCTGGTGGAGCTGGACGAGAACCAGGCCTGACAGCCAAGACGAGGAACAGCATGAACCTGCCGAAGAAGGTCCGCCTGGTGGAAGTCGGTCCGCGCGACGGACTGCAGAACGAGAAACAGCCGATCGAGGTGGCCGACAAGATCCGCCTGGTCGATGACCTGAGCGCCGCCGGCCTGGACTACATCGAAGTGGGCAGCTTCGTCTCGCCCAAGTGGGTGCCGCAGATGGCCGGCTCGGCCGAGGTGTTCGCCGGCATCCGCCAGCGTCCCGGCGTGACCTACGCGGCGCTGGCGCCGAACCTGAAAGGCTTCGAGGCGGCGCTGGAGTCGGGGGTGAAGGAAGTGGCGGTGTTCGCCGCCGCGTCGGAAGCCTTCTCCCAGCGCAACATCAACTGCTCGATCAAGGACAGCCTGGAGCGCTTCGTACCGGTGCTGGAGGCGGCGCGCCAGCACCAGGTGCGGGTGCGCGGCTACATTTCCTGCGTGCTCGGCTGTCCCTACGACGGCGATGTCGATCCGCGCCAGGTCGCCTGGGTCGCCCGCGAACTCCAGCAGATGGGCTGCTACGAAGTGTCCCTGGGCGACACCATCGGCGTCGGCACCGCCGGTGCCACCCGCCGGCTGATCGAGGCGGTGGCCAGCGAGGTTCCCCGCGAGCGCCTCGCCGGGCACTTCCACGACACCTACGGGCAGGCCCTGGCGAACATCTACGCCAGCCTGCTGGAAGGCGTCGCGGTATTCGACAGCTCGGTGGCCGGCCTCGGCGGTTGTCCCTACGCCAAGGGCGCCACCGGCAACGTCGCCAGCGAAGACGTCCTCTACCTGCTGAACGGCCTGGAGATCCATACCGGGGTCGACATGCACGCCCTGGTCGACGCCGGCCAGCGCATCTGCGCGGTGCTCGGCAAGAGCAACGGATCGCGAGCGGCGAAGGCGTTGCTGGCCAAGGCCTGAGAAGCGGCGGATAACCGCGGGCGGTTATCCGCCCTACCTGACATCACCCTCAGGCTCGGAGACTGCATCATCCACCCTGGGTGCCGTCATACCCCATCCGCCAACTGATAGCCCGAGTCGTCGCAAGCAGCCGTTCCGCCGCCGGCCCCTGCTCCTCGGCCTGGAAGATGCTCGCCGGGCCGACCACCGTGAGCACCGCCGCCACCCGCCCGCGGGCGTCGAACACCGGTGCCGAGAGCGCCTCCACCCCAGGCATCAGCAGCCCATGGATCGCATGCAGGCCGCGCGCGCGGATGCCCTCCAGCAGCACCGCGTAGGCCGCCGGGTCGGCCAGCGGATGGTCGGCGCGCCCGGCCAACTCTTCCTCGCGCAGCTCGGCCACCTCGCGTTCCGGCAGGAACGCGGCGAACACCAGGCCGGTGGACGAACCGAGCAGCGGCAGCACCGAGCCGACCTGGGTGACCACCGTCACCGCGCGCACCGCCTGTTCCACCTGTACCACGGTGGCGCCACGGTTGCCCCAGACGGCGAGGAAGCAGGTCTCGTTGAGCACGTCGCGCAGCTCGGCCAGCGGCGCGGCGGCGCTCTTCAGCACGTCCATGCTGTCCAGCGCCGCCAGGCCCACGCGCAGGGCCTCGCGCCCCAGCGAGTAATGATTGGTGGAGGCGTCCTGGACCGCGAAGCCGCTGGCGATCAATGCCTGCAGATAGCGATGGACCTTGCTCGCCGGCATCCCCACATGCTCCGCCAGGCGCGACAGCGAGGTCGCCGGGGAGAGTTCGGCGAGGGCCTTGAGGATATCGGTACCGACTTCGGCGGAGCGGACCTTCTGCTTGCCGGAGGTTTCGGCGGGACTGCTGTTCTTTTCCATGGACGCGGGTTCCTGCGGGCGGGGCCGACGTTATAGCTTGACGCTGCTTTCCACTCAAATTACGTTATGCGTAATTGAATTACGATAAAAATAACGCAGCCAGCGTGCCAGGTCCCCGGCGGATCGGCGGCAAGCTGCCCCCACTCCCCGGAGGCCTCAGATGAACCTCGACTCCACTGCCCTCGCCTATCAATCGGGCTTCGGCAACGAATTCAGCAGCGAAGCGCTCCCCGGCGCCCTGCCGGTCGGCCAGAACTCCCCGCAGAAAGCGCCCTACGGCCTGTACGCCGAACTGCTCTCCGGCACCGCCTTCACCATGGCTCGCAGCGAGGCCCGGCGCACCTGGCTGTACCGCATCACGCCGTCGGCCAAGCATCCGCCGTTCCGCCGCCTGGAACGACAGATCGCCGGTGCCGAACTGGATGCGCCGACTCCCAACCGCCTGCGCTGGGACCCGCTGGCACTGCCCGAGCAGCCCACCGACTTCCTCGACGGCCTGCTGCGCATGGCCGCCAACGCGCCCGGCGACAAGCCCGCCGGCGTGAGCATCTACCAGTACCTGGCCAACCGCTCGATGGAGCGTTGCTTCTACGACGCCGATGGCGAACTGCTGCTGGTCCCGCAATTGGGCCGTCTGCGCCTGTGCACCGAACTCGGCGCGCTGCAAGTCGAACCGCTGGAGATCGCGGTGATCCCGCGCGGGATGAAGTTCCGCGTCGAGCTGCTCGACGGCGAGGCACGCGGCTATATCGCCGAGAACCACGGCGCGCCGCTGCGCCTGCCCGACCTCGGCCCGATCGGCAGCAATGGCCTGGCCAATCCGCGCGACTTCCTGACCCCGGTGGCGCGCTACGAGGACAGCCGCCAGCCGCTGCAACTGGTGCAGAAATACCTCGGCGAGCTGTGGGCCTGCGAGCTTGACCACTCGCCGCTGGACGTGGTCGCCTGGCACGGCAACAACGTGCCCTACAAGTACGACCTGCGCCGCTTCAACACCATCGGCACGGTCAGCTTCGACCACCCGGACCCGTCGATCTTCACCGTGCTGACCTCCCCCACCAGCGTCCCCGGCCTGGCCAACATCGACTTCGTGATCTTCCCGCCGCGCTGGATGGTGGCCGAGAACACCTTCCGTCCGCCATGGTTCCACCGCAATCTGATGAACGAATTCATGGGCCTGATCCAGGGCGCCTATGACGCCAAGGCCGGCGGCTTCGTGCCCGGCGGCGCCTCGCTGCACAGTTGCATGAGCGCCCACGGCCCGGACGCGGAAAGCTGCGACAAGGCCATCGCCGCCGACCTCAAGCCGCACAGGATCGACCAGACCATGGCCTTCATGTTCGAGACCAGCCAGGTCCTCCGGCCGAGCCGTGCCGCCCTCGAGACGCCGGCCCTGCAGAATGACTACGATGCCTGCTGGGCGTCGCTCGTATCCACCTTCAACCCGCAACGGAGATAACCCCATGAACCAGCCAACCCCCACTCGTAGCTGGGTCGCCTCCGCCAATGGGCATGCCGACTTTCCCCTGCAGAACCTGCCGCTGGGCATCTTCAGCCGTGCCGGCCTGAGCCCGCGTTGCGGCGTGGCCATCGGCGACTCGATCCTCGACCTGGACGCGGCGCTGGCCGCCGGGCTGTTCGAGGGTGCCGCCGGCGAAGCCGCCGAAGCCACCCGCGGCGGCGCGCTGAACGCCTTCTTCGCCCTCGGCAAGCCGGCCCGCGTGGCGCTGCGCCAGCGCCTGCTGGAGCTGCTCGGCGAAGGCGCCGCGGAGCGCCCGGAACTGCTCCATCCGGCCGCCGAGTGCCAAATGCACCTACCGGCCAGGATCGGCGACTACACCGACTTCTACGTCGGCATCCGCCATGCCGAGAACGTCGGCAAGCTGTTCCGCCCGGACAACCCACTGCTGCCCAACTACAAGCACGTGCCCATCGGCTACCACGGCCGCGCCTCGACCGTGCGCGTCTCCGGCAGCGAAGTGCGCCGGCCCAACGGCCAGACCCTGCCGGCCGGCGCCAGCGAGCCGGTGTTCGGCCCCTGCGCGCGCCTGGACTACGAACTGGAGCTGGGCATCTGGATCGGCCAGGGCAACGCCCTCGGCGAAGCCATCCCGGTTTCCCGCGCCGCCGAGCACATCGCCGGCTTCTGCCTGCTCAACGACTGGTCGGCGCGCGACATCCAGGCCTGGGAATACCAACCGCTCGGCCCGTTCCTGTCGAAGAGCTTCATCACCAGCGTCTCGCCCTGGGTGGTCACCGCCGAAGCCCTGGAGCCGTTCCGCCGTGCCCAGCCAGCGCGCCCCGAAGGCGACCCGCGGCCGCTGCCGTATCTCTACGACGACAACGACCAGGCCCACGGCGCCTTCGACATCGAGCTGGAGGTCCTGCTGCTCACCGAGGGCCTGCGCGAGAAAGGCCTGCCGCCGCAGCGCCTGACCCTGAGCAACAGCCTGAGCATGTACTGGACGGTGGCGCAGATGGTCGCCCACCACAGCGTCAATGGCTGCCAGTTGCAGCCCGGCGACCTGTTCGGCTCCGGCACCCTGTCCGGCGCCGAGCCCGGCCAGTTCGGCTCGCTGCTGGAGATCACCGCTGGCGGCAAGCAGCCGGTGCAACTGGCCTCCGGCGAGACCCGGCGCTTCCTCGAGGACGGCGACGAGGTCATCCTCCGCGCTCGCTGCAAGCGCGAGGGACATGTCTCGATCGGTTTCGGCGAATGTCGCGGCAAGGTGCTCGCGGCCCTTCCGGGGGCGCGCGGATGAAGCTCTATACCTACTACCGTTCCACCTCCTCCTACCGGGTGCGCATCGCCCTGGCGCTGAAGGGGCTGGACTACCAGTCGCTGCCGGTCAACCTGGTCCGCGACGGCGGCGAACACCGCCAACCCGCCTACCTGGCGCTCAACCCGCAGGGCCGCGTACCGGCCCTGCAGGTCGACGAGGGCGAGCTGCTGATCCAGTCGCCGGCGATCATCGAGTACCTCGAGGAGCGCTACCCGCAACCCGCCCTGCTCTCCAGCGATCCGCTGCGCCGCGCCCGCGAGCGCGGAGTCGCGGCGCTGGTCGGCTGCGACATCCACCCGTTGCACAACGCCAGCGTGCTCAACCTGCTGCGTCAGTGGGGCCACGACGAAGAGCAGGTCCGGCAGTGGATCGGCCACTGGGTCGGCCAGGGTCTCGCCGCCGTCGAGCAACTGATCGGCGACCAGGGCTGGTGCTTCGGCGACCGGCCGGGCCTGGCCGACGTCTACCTGGTCCCGCAGCTCTACGCCGCCGAGCGCTTCGGCGTGGCGCTGGACGCCTGGCCACGGATCCGCCGGGTCGCCGACCTGGCCGCCGCCCATCCGGCGTTCCGCCAGGCCCATCCGGCCAACCAGCCGGACACCCCGGCCGCCTGAGGGACCGCAGAGTCCCGCTCCTGAAGATAAAGGGGGGCGTCCGCCGGACGCCCCATCACCAATAAGAACCTCAGGTACCTTGCGATGCACAACCAGATCGCCAGCTTTCGCGCGGCGCTCGACGCGCGCCCCGTGTCCCGCTACCAGTGGCTGTTGCTGCTGCTCCTCGCCCTGTTGCTGGTCACCGATGGCTACGATGCCCAGGTGCTCGGCTACGTGGTGCCGACCCTGGCCCAGGAATGGGGCCTGGACAAGGCCGCGTTCGGCCCGGTGTTCAGCGCCAACCTGTTCGGCCTGACCGTCGGTTCGCTGCTGGTGACGCCGCTGGCGGACCGCTTCGGCATCCGCCGGGTGCTGCTCTGCTGCGTGCTGATCTACGCCAGCCTGACCGTCCTGATGGTCTTCGCCGGTTCCCTGGAAAGCCTGATGCTGGCGCGCTTCGTCTGCGGCATCGGAATGGGCGGGGCGATGCCCAGTGCCATGGCGCTGATGGCCGAGTATTCGCCACCGCGCCTGCGTACCCTGATGGTCACCCTGGCGGCCTGCGGTTTCTCCTTCGGCGGCGCCGCCGGCGGTTTCGTCGCCGCCGCCTTCATGGACGGCTTCGGCTGGCAGGCGGTGTTCCTCGCCGGCGGCGTCACCCCGTTGCTGCTGTTCCCCTTCCTCCTCCTGTTCCTCCCGGAGTCGCTGCCGCGCCTGCTCCGCGACGCACCGCCCTATGCCCGCCTGCGCCAGCTCAGCGAGCGTATGGCGCCGGGCTGGCAGCCGCCGCCGGCACAGGCCGACGCCGAGCCGGCGGCGAGCCTGACCGTGCTGGAGCTGTTCCGCCACGGTTACGCGCGGCCGACCCTGCTGCTCTGGGCGACCTTCTTCGTCAGCCTGATCCTGCTCTACTTCATGGTCAGTTGGCTGCCCTCGCTGCTCCAGGAAAGCGGCCTGACACGCAATGCGGCGAACCTGGCGACCTCGATGTTCCTCTTCGCCGGCACCCTCGGCGCGATGCTCCTGGCCTGGCTCGCCGACCGCCTGCGCAGCAAGGTCCGCCTGCTGGCGGCGATTCTCGCCGGCGCCGCGCTGTTCACCCTGCTCCTCGGCCTCAACCACGACCAGCCGCGCTGGCTGCTGGCGTTCGTCTTCGCCGCCGGCTTCTGCATCATCGGCGGGCAGTTGACCCTGAACGCCTTCGCCAGCAACTTCTACCCGGCCCAGGTACGCGCCACCGGCACCGGCTGGGCGCTGGGCGTGGGCCGCTTCGGTTCGATCCTCGGCCCACTGTTCGGCAGCCTGCTGCTGGGCATGCACATATCCGTGGAGAACATCTTCATGCTTGCGGCGATTCCCGCCGGGCTCGCCGCGCTACTGATCCTCCAGGTCCGCTCGCCCGCCGCCCAGGCGCAGCGGGAAAGCGCCGCCGCGCTGGCCGTCGAGGAATCCTGAGCCTTCACCGCGAGCGGCTTCCCGGCTACAGTGGCGGGCCGTTTCGCCGTCCGCCGCAGGAGCCGCCGATGAACGACGCCGACAGCCTCCAGGATTACCAACGCGTGCGCCAGCAGGCGATCCGTTCGCTGTTCGAGATCGTCGAAGGCTCCAGCGAAGGCACGGTGATCGTCGACCGCGAGGCCCGCATCGTCTGGATCAACCAGCGCTACGCCCAGCGTTTCGGCCTCGCCGACCCGGCGCAGGCCATCGGCCGGCCCTGCGAAAGCGTGATCCCCGGTAGCCTGCTGCGCGAAGTGGTAGGCAGCGGCAAGCCGATCCTGCTGGACATGATGGACAGCGCGAAGGACCCGCTGGTGGTGATGCGCCTGCCGATCCACGACGACGCCGGCGAAGTGATCGGCGCCATCGGCTTCGCCCTGCTCGACGAACTGCGTTCGCTGTCGCCGCTGGTGACCCGCTACCTGAGCATGCAGCGCGAACTGGCCTCGACCCGCTCGCAATTGCAGGCGCGCCAGGCCAAGTACAGCTTCAGCCACTTCGTCGGCACCAGTCCGGCCAGCCTGGAAGTCAAGCGCCGCGCCCGTCGTGGCGCGGCCAGCGAAGCGCCGGTGCTGTTGCTCGGCGAGACCGGCACCGGCAAGGAACTGCTCGCCCACGCCATCCACAGCGCCTCGCCGCGGGCGCACAAGGCCTTCGTCAGCGTGAACGCCGCGGCGATCCCGGAAAGCCTGCTGGAGGCCGAATTCTTCGGTACCGCCCCGGGGGCCTTCACCGGTGCCGAGCGCAAGGGCCGGCCAGGCAAGTTGCAGGTGGCCCAGGGCGGCACGTTGTTCCTCGACGAGATCGGCGACATGCCGCTGGCCTTGCAAGGCAAGCTGTTGCGCGTGCTACAGGAGAAAGAGTTCGA
Organism: Pseudomonas sp. 20-5; assembly: GCF_056782835.1. Lineage (NCBI taxonomy): Bacteria > Pseudomonadati > Pseudomonadota > Gammaproteobacteria > Pseudomonadales > Pseudomonadaceae > Pseudomonas > Pseudomonas sp. 20-5. The sequence continues at coordinate 3,381,247 of NZ_CM165584.1, forward strand.
AGCGGTGGGTTCCAACGAAGTGATCCGCAGCGACATCCGCCTGGTCGCCGCCACTTCCATCGACCTGCAGCAGGCGATGCGCGAAGGCCGTTTCCGCGCTGACCTCTACTACCGGCTGAACGTCCTGCCGATCGAGATCCCGCCGTTGCGCCAGCGCCTGGACGACCTCCCGGCGCTCTGCGAGTCGATCCTCGACAGCCTCGACCACGGCCGTCTCCACGAACTCGGCGGCGACGCCCTGGCGCTGCTCGCCCGGCATGCCTGGCCGGGCAACGTCCGCGAACTGCGCAACGTGCTGGAACGCGCGCTGCTGCTGGCCGACCAACGGTTGCTGGACGCCGCCGCCCTCGGCGCGGCGCTGGGGCCCCTGCAACCGCTGCCGGAGCTGCCTCGAGCGGCGGACGACAGGCCGGTCGGGGATTTCCAACAGGCCCGCGAAGCCTTCGAGCGCGACCTGATCGGACGGGCCCTGGCGCAGAGTGCCGGCAATGTGGTGGAAGCGGCGAAACGCCTGGGCCTGGGTCGCTCGACCCTGTACAAGAAGATCGTGGCGCTGGGCATGCGTCTCGATAGCGGGACTCGTCTCGAAATAGAGACGAACTGAGACCTGCATAGCCACGGAACTTTCGCTCGATTACGTCTCCATTTTGAGACAACGCTATTCCCCACGCTCCCCTTCGTCTCGCCGCAGCCCGCGAAAACCGCGATTCTGGGGCCTGGCACGGTTATCGCAACGTGCCTTTCCGACGGCCCTGCCCCGTTCCAGGCCGTCACGCCGGTGCCCGCATCGTTCGACAACAAGAAACAGGCCCGGAGCGCCTTCCCCATGCGAAGCGCGCCCCGCAGCGCCGTGGAGATATGCCCGATGAGCGTGATCATCGCCCTTGCCGCCCTGGGCCTGCTGATGCTGGCCGCCTACCGGGGCTACAGCGTCATCCTGTTCGCCCCCCTCGCCGCCCTCGGCGCCGTCCTGCTCACCGATCCCAGCGCGGTCGCGCCGACCTTCACCGGGGTGTTCATGGAGAAGATGGTCGGTTTCATCAAGCTTTACTTCCCGGTATTCCTGCTTGGCGCGGTGTTCGGCAAGCTGATCGAGCTGGCCGGCTTCTCCCGCTCCATCGTCGCGGCGGCGATCCGCCTGCTCGGCACCCGCCAGGCGATGCTGGTGATCGTACTGGTCTGCGCGCTGCTCACCTACGGCGGCGTCTCGCTGTTCGTGGTGGTGTTCGCGGTCTACCCGTTCGCCGCGGAGATGTTCCGCCAGAGCGACATCCCCAAGCGGTTGATTCCGGCGACCATCGCCCTCGGCGCGTTTTCCTTCACCATGGACGCGCTGCCCGGCACCCCGCAGATCCAGAACATCATCCCCTCGACCTTCTTCGGCACCCACGCCTGGGCCGCGCCCTGGCTCGGCACCCTCGGCGCGCTGTTCGTCTTCGCCGTGGGCATGCTCTACCTGCGACGCCAGGCGAACAAGGCGCGGCGCAACGGCGAAGGCTACGGCAGCGACCTGCGCAACGAGCCGGAGACCGCCGATGACCTGCGCCTGCCGAATCCCTGGCTGGCGCTCTCGCCGCTGGTGCTGGTCGGGGTCGCCAACCTGCTGTTCACCCACTGGATCCCGCAATGGTACGGCCAGGTCCATACCCTGCAACTGGCCGGCATGGCCACGCCGTTGCAAACCGAGGTCGGCAAGCTCACCGCGATCTGGGCAGTGCAGGCGGCCCTGCTGCTGGGCATCCTGCTGGTGCTGGCGAGCGGCTTCGCGGCGATCCGCAGCCGCCTCGCCGAAGGCACCCGCAGCGCGGTGGCCGGCTCGCTGCTGGCGGCGATGAACACCGCCTCGGAATACGGCTTCGGTGCGGTGATCGCCTCGCTGCCGGGCTTCCTGGTGCTGGCCGACGCGCTCAAGAGCATTCCCAATCCGCTGGTCAACGAAGCGATCACCGTCACCCTGCTGGCCGGCATCACCGGTTCCGCGTCGGGCGGCATGAGCATCGCCCTGGCGGCGATGTCCGATACCTTCATCGCCGCCGCCAACGCCGCGCAGATCCCCCTGGAAGTCCTCCACCGGGTCGCCGCCATGGCCAGCGGCGGGATGGATACCCTGCCGCACAACGGCGCGGTGATCACCCTTCTGGCGGTCACCGGCCTGACCCATCGGGAGGCGTACAAGGACATTTTCGGTATTACCCTGATCAAGACCCTGGCGGTGTTCTTCGTCATCGGGCTGTTCTACGCCACCGGCCTGGTCTGATCCGCCCTTTTTTCATCCAGCGGGAGAAACAGCATGACCCTGAAAGGCAAGACCGCCCTGGTCACCGGTTCCACCAGCGGCATCGGCCTGGGCATCGCCCTGAGCCTGGCCGAGGCCGGCGCCGACCTGCTCCTCAACGGCTTCGGCGAGGTCGACGCGGCACTGGCGCAGGTCCGCGCCCGCGGCGTGCGCGCAGAGCACCACCCGGCCGACCTCTCCAGCCCGGAGCAGATCGGCGAACTGATGGCCTTCGCCGAGCGGACCTTCGGCGGCGTCGACATCCTCGTCAACAACGCCGGCATCCAGTACGTGGCGCCGGTGCAGGAATTCCCCACGGAACGCTGGGACGCGATCATCGCGATCAACCTGTCCTCGGTGTTCCATACCACCCGCCTGGCCCTGCCGGGCATGCTCGCGCGCGGCTGGGGGCGGATCGTCAACATCGCCTCGACCCACGGCCTGGTCGCCTCGGCCGGGAAGAGCGCCTACGTCGCCGCCAAGCATGGCGTGCTCGGCCTGACCAAGAGTGTGGCGCTGGAAACGGCGCGCACGCCGGTGACCTGCAACGCCATCTGCCCCGGCTGGGTGCTGACCCCGCTGGTGCAGAAGCAGATCGACGCGCGCATCGCCGAGGGCGTCTCGCCCGAACAGGCGGAACACGACCTGCTGGCGGAAAAGCAACCCTCGCTGGCCTTCGTCACCCCCGAGCAACTCGGCGGACTGACGCTGTTCCTTTGCAGCGAAGCCGCCGACCAGGTGCGCGGCGCGGCCTGGAACATGGATGGCGGCTGGGTGGCGCAGTAGCCGGGGCGGCCAGCCTCTCCCCAGACCCTCTCCCTGAAGGGAGAGGGAACCATCCGGAGTTCGCCCGCCCCATTGCGTAGGGCGGATAACGCCACAGGCGTTATCCGCCGATACCTCGTTTCCCGGCACGGCTGCCCGGTCCTCAACCTCCTCCCTGAAGGGAGAGGAAGTTATCGGGGGGTGCGATGCGCTACGGCATCACCGGCGGGATGTACGCCAGGGTGCTGCCCAGGGCCCAGAGCAGCACCAGCACCAGCGGGATGTGCACCAGCAACTGGACGAACGAGAAGCCGATCAGGTCGCGCGCCTTCAGCCCCAGCACGCCGAGTAACGGCAGCATGTAGAACGGGTTGATCAGGTTCGGCAGCGCCTCGGCGGCGTTGTAGATCTGCACCGCCCAGCCGAGGTGGTATTGCAGCTCGTTGGCCACCTGCATCACGTACGGCGCCTCGATGATCCACTTGCCGCCGCCGGAGGGAATGAAGAAGCCCAGCACCGCCGAGTACACGCCCATCAGCAGCGCGTAGGTGTCGTGGGAGGCGATCTGTACGAAGAAGGTCGAGATATGGTGGGCCAGGGTCTCGCCGTCGCTGCCGTTGACCGTGGTCATGATCGCCGCGATCGAGCCGTACAGCGGGAACTGGATCAGCACCCCGGTGGTGGTCGGCACCGCGCGCGCCACCGCGTCGAGGAAGCTGCGCGGGCGCCAGTGCAGCAACGCGCCGAGCATCAGGAACAGCAGGTTATAGGTGTTCAACCCGGAGATCGCCAGGATCGCCGGCTTGGTCGAGAACTCGTGGACCAGCCAGCCGCCGGCCAGCAGTACCAGCAGGATGATCAGCAACGGGCTGTGCTCCAGCCACTCGCCGGGCCGGGTCGGCGCCAGCCTGGCCGGAGCGGTGAAGCTCACGTCGACCCCGCAATCCTTGGCGTCGCGGGCGCTGGCGGCGCTCGGCGCGGTCATGTAGGCGATCACCAGCGAGACCAGGATCAGCGCCAGCAGCATGACCCCGGACTGCCAGAGGAAGATGGTCTCGGTGAACGGGATCACCCCGGTGATCGCCAGGATCGACGGTGGCAGGCTGGCCGGGTTGGCCTGCAACTGCGCGGCCGACGACGACAGGCCCAGCGCCCACACCGCGCCCAGCCCGAGGTAGGCCGCGGCGCCGGCGGCGCGATAGTCCATGCGCAGGTCGCTGCGGCGCGCCAGGGCGCGTACCAGCAGGCCGCCGAAGACCAGGCTGAGGCCCCAGTTGAGCAGCGAGGCGAGCATCGACACCAGCGCCACCCAGCAGACCGCCGAGCGGCCATTCTTCGGCACCCGCGCGAGCAGGTCGATGAGACGCGAGGCGGGGCCTGAACTGGCCACCACATAGCCGCCGATGACCACGAAGGCCATCTGCATGGTGAACGGGATCAGGCTCCAGAAACCGTCGCCGAAGGCTTTCGCCGTGGCGGTCGGTCCGGCGCCCATGGCCAGCGCGGCCAGGCTGACGATGAGGATGGCCAGGGCGGCGAACACCCAGGAGTCGGGAAACCAGCGCTCGGCCCAGTTCGAGCAACGCATGGCAAAGCGCGCGGAGCGGCTTTCTTGGATGGGAAGGATAGCGGTCATCGCGGATTCTCTCGGTTTTATTGTTATTCGGCGACTACGGGGCCGCCTGTGTGTGCTACGGCTCCCTGGGCACCCGGTCGTCCCGAGGGGCGGAACGGTACGGGGCCGGTCGGACGGTCAAGGCCGTCCGCCGCTCGTTCCCTGGACACGAGCGCGCCATGCCCCCGCGAAAGGACATGGCGCGATCACGCCGCGAGCGGCAGGTCGATGGATCAGTCGCGGGCCAGGGTCAGGGCGACGCCCTGCCCGCCGCCGATGCACAGGGTGGCGAGGCCCTTCTTCGCGTCGCGACGGATCATCTCGTGCAGCAGGGTCACCAGCACCCGGCAGCCGGACGCGCCGATCGGGTGGCCAAGGGCGATGGCGCCGCCGTTGACGTTGACCCTGGCGGCATCCCAGCCCAGTTCCCGGCCCACCGCCAGGGACTGCGCGGCGAAGGCCTCGTTGGCCTCGATCAGGTCCAGTTGCTCCAGGCTCCAGCCGGCCTTGTCGAGCGCGCGACGGGTGGCGGAGACCGGGCCGATGCCCATGATCGCCGGGTCGACCCCGGCGCTGGCGTAGCTGGCGATCCGCGCCAGCACCGGCAGGCCCAGGGCCTTGGCCTTGGCCGCGCTCATCAGCAATACCGCGGCGGCGCCGTCGTTGAGGCTGGAGGCGTTGCCGGCGGTGACGCTGCCGTCCTTCCTGAAGGCCGGCTTGAGCTTGGCCAGGGCCTCGACGGTGGTGCCGGCGCGCGGCTGCTCGTCGGTATCGAAGCTCAGCGGCTCGCCCTTGCGCTGCGGGACCTGGATCGGCGTGATCTCGTCGCGGAAGCGCCCGCCCTCGATGGCGGCGATGGCCTTCTGCTGCGAAGCGGCGGCGAAGGCGTCCTGCTCCTCGCGGGTCAGGCCGTACTTCTCCGCCAGGTTCTCGGCGGTGATGCCCATGTGGTAGTCGTTGAAGGCGTCCCACAGGCCGTCCTCGATCATGCTGTCGACCAGCTTCGCATGGCCCATGCGCAGGCCGGTGCGGGCGCCGGGCATGACGTAGGGCGCCAGGCTCATGTTCTCCTGGCCGCCGGCGACGATCACCTCGGCGTCGCCGCAGCGGATCGCCTGGGCGCCCAGATGCAGGGCCTTGAGGCCGGAGCCGCAGACCTTGTTCAGGGTCATGGCCGGCACGCCGACCGGCAGGCCGGCCTTGATCGCCGCCTGGCGCGCCGGGTTCTGCCCGGACCCGGCGGTGAGCACCTGGCCGAGGATCACTTCGTCGACCTGGCCGGCATCGAGACCGGTCTGTTCGAGCAGGCGGCGGATCACCGCGGCGCCCAGCTCGGGGGCGGGAATGCCGGCCAGCGAGCCCTGGAAGCTGCCGACGGCGGTACGGGTAGCGGCGACGATGACGACGTCTTGCATGGATGGTTCTCCTGGATTCGCCCGTGGCCGGGCCGAATCGCTGCGGGTGGACGTAGGCGGTGCGACAGGCTCCTATCCTACGCCCTCTGGAAAGGACGGTCCGCGCGGCCGGCGCCTTGCGTGGAGGCGCCGGCCGCGCGGGCCGCGATTCAGAAACTCATTTCCGGCACGTGCTCGGGGACGATCAGCTTGCCGGCGGTCTTCGCCACGATCTCCTCGACGCTGACCCCGGGGGCGCGCTCGCGGAGGATGAAGGCGCCGTCCTCGATCTCCAGGTAGGCCAGGTCGGTGAGCACCTTGCGAATGCAGCCGCAACCGGTCAGCGGCAGGGTGCAGTACGGCAGCAGCTTGGACTCGCCGTCCTTGGAGGCGTGGGTCATGGTGACGATGATGTTCTCGGCGCCGGCCACCAGGTCCATGGCGCCGCCCATGCCCTTGACCAGCTTGCCGGGGATCATCCAGGAGGCGATGTTGCCGCGCACGTCCACCTCGAAGGCACCGAGCACGGTGAGGTCGACGTGGCCGCCACGGATCATGGCGAAGGACTGCGCCGAGTCGAAGATCGACGCGCCGACGCGGGCGGTCACGGTCTGCTTGCCGGCGTTGATCATGTCGGCGTCGACTTCCGCCTCGCTGGGGAACGCGCCCATGCCGAGCAGGCCGTTCTCCGACTGGAGCATGACGTCGATGCCTTCCGGCACGTAGTTGGCCACCAGGGTCGGGATGCCGATGCCGAGGTTGACGTAGTAGCCGTCCTTCAATTCGCGCGCCACGCGCTGCGCCATCTGTTCGCGGGTAAGTGCCATCTGGGGAAACCTCTTGTCGTTGTAGCGGCCGCCGTCAGGCGCGCAGCGTGCGTTTCTCGATGCGTTTCTCGAAGCGACCCTGGATGATCCGGTCGACGTAGATGCCGGGGGTGTGGATCTGCGTCGGGTCCAGTTCGCCGGGCTCGACGATCTCCTCCACCTCGACCACCGTGATGCGCCCGGCGGTGGCGACCAGCGGGTTGAAGTTCTGCGCGGTGTGGCGATAGACGACGTTGCCGAAATGGTCGGCCTTCCAGCCCTTGACGATGGCGAAGTCGCCGGTGATGGCCGGTTCGAGGATGTAGTGGCGGCCATTGAACTCGCGCGCCTCCTTGCCCTCGGCGACCGGGGTGCCGTAGCCGGTGGCGGTGAAGAAGGCCGGGATGCCGGCGCCGCCGGCGCGGATCTTCTCGGCCAGCGAGCCTTGCGGGGTCAGTTCGACTTCCAGCTCGCCACTGAGCAGTTGTTGCTCGAACAGGGCGTTCTCGCCGACATAGGAGGCGATCATCTTGCGGATCTGCCGGTCTTCCAGCAGCACGCCGAGGCCGAAACCGTCGACGCCGCAGTTGTTCGAGACCACCGTGAGGTCTCTGACCCCGCGCCGGCGGATTTCCGCGATCAGGTTCTCGGGAATCCCGCAGAGGCCGAAGCCCCCGGCGAGGACGGTCATGCCGTCGGTCAGGCCTTCGAGGGCCTCTTCGTAACTGCCTACTCGCTTGTCGAGTCCGCTCATGCTGCTGTGCCTCTTCCGGCTCTTGTGATTGTGCGTGCGGCAGTCTGACTGCCGGGTCGCACAGAGCTTCTCCGCTGCGGACTGATTTGTTAAGTTTGTTTTTCCAATCCATTGATGAGAAAAACAAATAAATGACCGTCAAGCAGTTGCGCGCCTTCCTCGCCGTGGCGCAGAGCCTCAGCTTCGCCCAGGCCGGCGAACGCCTGCACCTCTCCCAGCCGGCCCTGAGCCTGGCGATCAAGAGCCTGGAGGAAAGCCTCGGCGGTCCGCTGCTGGAACGTACCACCCGCAGCGTCAGCCTCACCCCCGAGGGCGAGACCCTGCTGCCGCTGGCGCTGCGCCTGCTGGCCGACTGGGACAATACCGAGGAATTGCTGCGCCAGCACTTCACCCTGCAACTGGGCAAGGTCTCCATCGCCGCCATGCCCTCCTTCGCCGGCAACCTGCTGCCGCTGGTCTTGAAGACCTTTCGCGAACGCCACCCGCGGGTCAACGTGGCGGTGCACGACGTGATCAACGAGCAGGTGCTGGAGATGGTCCGCAACCGACGCGTCGAGCTGGGCATCGCCTTCGAGCCGGAGTCCCTGGAAAACCTCGAGTTCACCCCGTTCTACAGCGACCGCTTCGTCGCCGTGGTGCCGGCCGGCTCGCCGCTGTCCGGGCAGGAGCGGGTCAGTTGGCGCGAACTGCTCAGCGAGCCCTTCATTACCCTGCAACGCCCCTCGGCGGTGCGCCTGCTCCTGGAAGAAAGCGTGGCCGCCGAGCACGGCCGCTTGCCGGTGGCGTTCGAGAGCCACCAACTGGTCACGGTCGGGCGGATGGTCGCCCAGGGACTGGGTGTCAGCGCCGTGCCGACCCTGTGCATCCAGCAGATGCAGGAACTCGGCGCGCGCTGCCTGCCGCTCTACGCGCCGCAGGTGCAGCGACGGGTCGGCCTGCTGCGGCTGAGCGAGCACAAGCTGTCCACCGCCGCCCAGGCTCTCAGCGACGTGCTGCTGCATGGCACCGACTGGCGCTCGCTGGCGCTGCCGCAGGACCAGTCCACGGAGTGAGGCAGGCAGCGGCGGGTCCGGTTATGCTTCCTGCATGTCCCGGAACAACAACAAGGACGGACACGCCATGCCCGCACCGCTCTGGAGCCCTTCCGCCGAACGCATCGCCGCCAGTCGCATGGAGGCCTTCCGACGCTTCGTCAACCAGCGGCACGCCCTCGGCCTGGTCGACTACCCGGCGCTGCATGCCTGGAGCGTGCAGCGGCGCGAGGCGTTCTGGCAGGCCATCGTCGACTTCTTCGAGGTGCGCTTCCAGCAACCGCCGCGTGCGGTCCTCGAGGAAGGCGCGCAGATGCCCTCGGCGCGCTGGTTCCCCGGCGCCACGCTGAATTTCGCCGAACACCTGCTGCGCCGCCGCGATGATGCCCCGGCGCTGATCGCGGTGAGCGAAGACGGTCGCCGCGAGGTGCTCAGCCACGCCGAACTGGCCCGTCACGTGGCGGGCCTGCAGAAGCGCCTCGCCGCCCTGGGCATAGGCCCCGGCGACCGGGTCGCCGCGCTGATGCCGAACACCTGGCAGACCGTGGTCGGCATGCTCGCCACCGCCAGCCTCGGCGCGACCTGGTCGAGCTGCTCGCCGGACTTCGGTACCCAGGGCGTAATCGACCGCTTCGGCCAGATCGAACCGCGCGTGCTGATCGCCTGCGCCGGCTACCGCTACGCCGGCAAGTCGCTGGACCTGACCGCCAAGCTCAACGAGGTGCTCGCCGGCCTGCCCGGCCTGGAGCAACTGCTGGTGGTGCCCTACGACCGTCCGCAGGCGCAGCCGCAGGACTACCGCTGCCAGGCGCAGGTCGCGCTGTGGGACGGGTTCTACCAGGCCGAGGGCGAGCCGGTCTTCACCCCGGTGCCCTTCGAGCAGCCGCTGTACATCCTCTATTCGTCGGGCACCACCGGAGTCCCCAAATGCATCGTCCATGCCACCGGCGGCGTGCTCCTGCAACATCTCAAGGAGCACGGCCTGCACACCGACCTGGGCGACGGCGACCGGCTGTTCTACTACACCACCTGCGGCTGGATGATGTGGAACTGGCTGGCCTCCGGTCTGGCGGTGGGCGCCAGCCTGGTGCTCTACGACGGCTCGCCGTTCCACCCCGGCCCCGAGCGCCTGCTGGACCTCATCGACGCCGAGGACATCGCCGTGTTCGGCGCCAGCGCCAAGTACCTGGCGGCGCTCGAGAAGGCCGGCGTGCGCCCGCGCCACAGCCACCGCCTGGACAGCCTGAGGACACTGCTCTCCACCGGTTCGCCGCTGGCCCACGAAAGCTTCGACTACGTCTACCGCGAGCTGAAGAGCGACCTCTGCCTGTCGTCGATCTCCGGCGGCACCGACATCGTTTCCTGCTTCGCCATCGGCAACCCGGTGCTGCCGGTGTGGCGCGGCGAACTGCAATGCAAGGCGCTGGGCATGGCCGTGGAAATCTGGGACGACGACGGCCGCCGCCTCGCCAGCGGCAAGGGCGAGCTGGTCTGCACCCGGCATTTCCCGTCGATCCCGCTGGGCTTCTGGAACGACCCGGATGGCACCAGGTTCCACGACGCCTACTTCGCCAGCTTTCCCGGCGTCTGGGCCCATGGCGACTACGCCGAGGAAACCGTCCACGGCGGGCTGGTCATCCACGGCCGCTCCGACGCGGTGCTCAATCCCGGCGGCGTGCGCATCGGCACCGCGGAAATCTACCGCCAGGTGGAAAAGGTCGAGGAAGTCCTCGAGTCCATCGCCATCGGCCAGGACTGGCAGGGCGATGTGCGTGTGCTGCTGTTCGTCCGCCTGCGCGACGGCGTGCGACTCGACGAGCCGCTGCGCGAACGCATCCGCCAGACCATCCGCGCCAACGCCACGCCGCGCCACGTACCGGCGAAGATCATCCAGGTCGCCGATATCCCGCGCACCCTGAGCGGCAAGATCGTCGAGCTTGCGGTGCGCAACGTGATCCACGGCCGCCCGGTGAAGAACACCGACGCCCTGGCCAACCCGCAGGCGCTGGAGCTTTATCGCGACCTCGCCGAACTGCGCGACTGAAGCCGCGGCGAGCCTGGGCTAGAATGCGCGTTCCGTCCTACCGCAAAAGGTAATTCCATGCCCGTCGCCATGGCCCGCCACATCCTGGTCAAGACCGAAGCCGAGGCCGCGCAACTGAAGCAGCGCCTGGCCAAGGGCGAGGACTTCGCCACGCTGGCGAAGAAGCATTCGACCTGCCCGTCCGGCAAGCGCGGCGGCGACCTCGGCGAGGTGCGCCCGGGGCAGATGGTCAGGTCCATCGACAATGCCATCTTCAGGAAACCCGTGGGCGTGCTCCAGGGTCCGCTGAAGAGCCAGTTCGGCTACCATCTCCTGGAAGTGTATTTCCGCGACTGAACCGCCACCGGAGCGTCCATGACCGCCGACCAGATCGCCGCCTTCTGCCTGCAACTGCCCGGCGCCCGGGAAGACCTCAAGTGGGGTTCGAACCGGGTGTTCTCGGTGGCCGACAACAAGATGTTCGCCATCCTCGACTTCGTCGACAAGGACGGCGGCCTGGCCTTCAAGGTCGGCAGCGAGCTGTTCCTCGGCTATGTCGACCGCCCCGGCATCCGTCCGGCGCCCTACCTGGCGCGCGCGCACTGGATCGTCATGGCCCGCCCCTACCCGATGAAGGCGGCGGAGTTGCGCGAGGCCCTGGTCCGTTCCCATCAGTTGGTGGTGGCGCGCCTGCCCAGGCGCCAGCGCCTCGGCCTGGTACTCGACGCATGAGTCGCGACCGTCTGTACACCTGGGCCGGCCTGTGGCGCTCGCCGTCGTCCAGCTGGGAGGCCCTGCGCCTGGAGGACGACCAGGCGGAAAGCCAGTTGCGCGCGCCGGACGAACGCAGCGGCCTGCCCTACCAATTGGACTACCGGCTGCGCTGGGACGCCGACTGGCATCTGCGTGAGGCAGTGTTCCACGTCGAAAGCGAAACCGGGGTGCGCAAGCTGCACCTGCTCGCCGATGGCCGCGGCCACTGGCAGGACGGCGACGGCGAAGCGCTACCGGCATTCGACGGTTGCCTGGACATCGATATTTGGCCAAGCCCCTTCACCAACACTTTCCCGATCCGCCGCCTGGGCCTGGCCGATGGCCAGCGCGCGGAAATCCGCGCGCTCTACATCGAGGCCCCGGCCCTGGAGCCGCGTAGCATGCGCCAGGCCTACACCCGCCTGGACGCCAGCCACTACCTCTACGAGAACCTCGAAGGCAGCGCGTTCAAAGCGGTACTGCTGGTGGACGAACAGGGCCTGGTGATCGATTACCCGGGTCTCTTCCAGCGTCTCTGAACGCGCTAGCGCCGGGCACCGCGCGTCGCCGATAGCCCGGCGAATCCGTTAGCCTGCTTTCATTCGTCATCCGCAACGGTCATCATGGCGGACCGCGACAACCCACTGCGACCGCGTTTCCCACATGTCCGTCGATATCCGCCCCACCCCGCCGGCGCAGGACAGCGCCCGGCAAAACGTCACCCTGCAGATCGTCTCGGTGGTGATGTTCACCTTCATCGGCTACCTGACCATCGGCATCCCGCTGGCGGTGCTGCCCGGCTACGTGCACGACGACCTCGGCTACGGCTCGGTGCTGGCCGGCCTGGTGATCAGCCTGCAGTACCTCGCCACCCTGCTCGCCCGACCCTACGCCGGGCGCGTCATCGACGGCCTCGGGCCGAAGCGCGCAGTGCTCTACGGCATGGCCGGCAGCGCCGCGAGCGGGCTGTTCATGCTGCTCTCGGTGGCGATCCAGGGCTGGCCGGCGCTGAGCCTGGCCAGCCTGCTGGTCGGCCGCCTGGTACTCGGCGCGGCGGAAAGCCTGGTCGGCTCGGCGGCGATCGGCTGGGGCATCGGCCGGGTCGGCGCGCCGCACACCGCCAAGGTGATTTCCTGGAACGGCATCGCCAGCTATGGCGCCATCGCCCTCGGGGCGCCGCTAGGGGTGCTGCTGGTGCACTGGCTGGGGCTGTGGAGCATGGGCGCGTCCATCGTCCTGCTCGGGGCGCTCGGCTTCGCCCTGGCCTGGCCGAAGTTGCCGGCGCCGCTGGTGCACGGCGAGCGACTGCCGTTCCACCATGTGCTCGGCCGGGTCACCCCGCACGGTATGGGCCTGGCGCTGGGGGCGATCGGCTTCGGCACCATCGCCACCTTCATCACCCTTTACTACGCCAGCCGTGGCTGGGCCAACGCAGTGCTCTGCCTGAGTGCCTTCGGCGGTTGCTTCATCGGCGCCCGGCTGTTGTTCGCCAATAGCATCAACCGGCTCGGCGGCTTCCGCGTGGCGATCATCTGCCTCGGCGTCGAAAGCCTCGGCCTGCTGCTGCTGTGGAGCGCGCCGAATCCCTGGGTCGGCCTGGCCGGCGCGGCCCTCACCGGCTTCGGCTTCTCCCTGGTGTTCCCGGCGTTCGGCGTGGAAGCGGTGAACCTGGTACCGGCTTCCAACCGTGGCGCGGCGCTGGGCGCCTACTCGCTGTTCGTCGACCTGTCGCTGGGCATCACCGGGCCCCTGGTGGGCTTCGTAGCCAACCTGTTCGGCTTCCGCTCGATGTTCCTCTTCGCCTGCCTGGCCTCGCTCGGCGGGCTGGCCCTGGCCGTCGCACTGCACCGGCGCAGCCGCCGGCCCGGCTAGGGCGTGCACCGTCCCAGGCGGCGGTACGCGTTCTAGAGCTCCCCGAGCAAGGCGCTCAGGGCCGCGCGCAGCTTGCCGGGCTTCAGCGGCTTGTTGAGCAGCGGCACGCCCAGGCGGGCCAGCGCGCGGCGGCAATCGTCGCTGCGGTCGGCGGTGATCATCACCGCGGCGATCTCCGCGCCGTAGTCCTCGCGCAAGGCGCCCAGCAACTGGCAACCGGTAGCGCCGTGGTCCAGGTGGTAGTCGACCAGGATCGCATCCGGCGCGCGGCCATCGAGCGCCTTGCGCGCGCCTTCCAGGTCGGTGGCGGTAAGCACCTCGCAGCCCCACTGGCCGAGCAGCGCGGACATGCTGAAGAGAATCTCGGTCTCGTTGTCCACCACCAGCAGCCGCCGTCCCGGCAGCGGATCACCAGCCGAAACCCGCGCAATCGCCTCGCCGGGTGCTGGCCGCGCCGGCTTGCGGACCAGCGGCACCTCGATGGCGAACAGCGAGCCTCGGCCTGGAGTCGAATGCACCTCGATGCGGTAGCCGAGGATGCCGGCGATACGGTCGACGATGGCCAGCCCGAGTCCGACGCCACGGCGCTCGGAAGCGCGCCCGGCGTCCAGTTGGTTGAACTCGAGGAAGATCGCCTGCAACTGGTCGGCGGGGATGCCCCGGCCAGTGTCCCACACCTCCAGGCGTACCTTGCCGCCACGCCGGCGCGCCCCCAGCAGCACGCTGCCGCGCTCGGTGTAGCGGCAGGCGTTGCTGAGCAAGTTGCGCAGGATCCGCGACAGCAGGCGCGCGTCGGTGCGCACTGCTAGTCGCGGGATCCGCGCACGCAGGGCCAGGCCGGCGGCACGCGCGACTTCCTCGAACTCCGAGGCCAGCGGAGCGAGCAGTTCGTCGAGGGAATAGTCGTCCAGGTCCGGACGGATCGCGCTCTGGTCGAGCCGGGCGATTTCCAGCAGGTCGGTGAGCAAGGTCTCGGCGCCTTCCAGGGCCAGGTGGGTGCGCTCCACCAGTTGCAGTTCGGCGGCCGGCAGGCCCCGTTCGCGCAGGGTGTCGACCAGCAGCCGCGCCGCGTTGAGCGGTTGCAGCAGGTCGTGGCTGGCGGCGGCGAGGTACTTGTCCTTGCTGTGGTTGGCGGCTTCGGCGGCGTCGCGCGCCTGGCGCAACTGGCGGTTGAGCTCTTCCAGCTCGTGGGTGCGCTCGGCTACCCGCCGCTCCAGCTCCTCGTTCATGGTCTGCAGGCGCTGCTGGGCCTGGACCCGCTCGGTGATGTCGGCGACGAAACCTTCGACCAATTCTTCCTCGTCGTGCCTGAGCAGCAGGTTCATCAATACCTCGATGTGACTGCCGTCCCTGCGCCAGAGGCGCGTCTCGTAGCCGAACAGGCCGCCGCGCTCGCGCAGCAGCGCGCGGATCCGTCGCATCTCGGCCTCGCCGCCGACGAACAGTTGCCCGGCCATGTCCTCCAGCGACCAGAGCACCTGTTGCGGATCGTCGTAGCCGAGCATCTGCGCCAGCGCCGGATTGGCGGCGCGCAGCCCCTGGCCGAGGCTGGCCTGGAAGATGCCGTGCACCGCGTGCTCGAACAGCCATTTGTAGCGGTTGCGCTCGGCCTCCAGCTCCTCCAGGCGCGCCAGCAGCTCCGGGTAGTGGCTCTTGCGCGCGGAGTGGCTGCCCAGGCCGAGTAACCCGGCCAGGGCCTCCTGCTGCTGCTCAGAGGGCCTCGCCATAGACCACCTCGACATCGCGCTGGCTCGACTCGCGCGGGTTGGTAAGGATGCACGGGTCCTGCATCGCGTGGCGCGAGAGGAAAGGAATGTCGGAGCTGCCGACCCCGTGCAGGGCGAGGCTCTCGTGGAAACCCACGGCGTGCTTGAAGGCGATCAGGTGGTCCACCAGGCGCTGGCGGACCTGCCCCTGGGTCAGACCGCGGCAATCGATGCCGAAGGTCTCGGCGATCACCTTGAAGCGTTCCGGCGCGGCGCTGTAGTTGAACGCCACCACGTGTTCGACCAGCGCCGCGTTGCACAGGCCGTGGGGCAGGTCGAGATAGCCGCCGAGGCTGTGCGACATGGCATGCACCGCGCCGAGGATGGCGTTGGAGAAGGCCAGCCCGGCCTGCATGCTCCCGAGCATGATCTTCTCGCGCAGGGCGATGTCGCCGGGATTGGCGATCATCTGTACCAGATTGCCATCGATCAGGCGCATCGCTTCCAGCGCGTGGGGATCGGTCAGCGGCCCGTGGCCGGTGGAGACGAACGCCTCGATGGCGTGTACCAGTGCATCGATGCCGGTACAGGCCGAAAGGAAGGGATCCATGGTCAACGTGGTTTCCGGGTCGATCAGCGAGACGTCAGGCACAACCGCCTTGCTCACCACGGAGAACTTCATGCGCTCGTCCTGGTTGGAAATGATCACGAACTGCGAGACGTCCGCCGAAGTCCCGGCGGTGGTCGGGATCAGGATCAGCGGCGGACTCGGCACCCGCAGCCGGTCGACGCCTTCGAACTCGAGGATGCTGCGGCCATGGGCGGCGACGATGCCGATGCCCTTGGCGCAATCCATCGGGCTGCCGCCGCCCACCGCGACGATCACATTGCAGCCCTCGCTGCGATAGAACTCGGCGCCGAGCATCACCTCGTCGACCCGGGGGTTGGGCGAAACGTCGGTATACAGGCAGTAGTCGATGCCCTGCCCCTCCAGGCTTGCCTGGATGTCGGCGACCCAGCCGGCGGCGAGCACGCCGGGGTCGGAGACCAGCAGGACCTTGCGCGCACCGAAGGTCTTCACGTAGTTGGCGACGCTGTGCCGGCAGCCGGCGCCGAAGATGATCTCGGGCGAGACGAATTTACGCAGTTGGCTGAGGTCGTGGCTCATCTGACAGACCATTCTTATTGTTATCGGACATTGCCGGCAGCCTACTGCATTCGTCGGTTATTGCAATGCGACCTTGGCGGCCCTTTCAATCCTCCAGCAGGCCCAGGTAGAAGCGCCATTCCGCCAGCAGCGCATGGGCGCGATTGGCCGGCTGGCGGAAACCGTGGCGCTCCTGCGGATAGCGGTGGCACTCCACGCGCACGCCGCTGCGCCGCAGGCCGGCGACCATCGCCTCGGTCTGCTCCGGCACCACCACCGCGTCGAGCCCGCCCTGGAAGAACACTACCGGCGCGCGGATACGCCCGACCTGAAGCACCGGGCTGCGCACCAGGTAGCGACGGCGCTGGCGCAGCGGGTCGCCAATCAGCCAGTCGAGGTAGTCACCCTCGAACTTGTGGGTGCAACGCGCCAGTGCCAACGGATCGCTGACCCCATAGAGACTGGCGCCGCCGCGCAGGCCATCGAGGCAAGCCAGGGCGCGCAACGCGCTGTAGCCTCCGGCGCTGGCGCCACGGACGAAGACCCGGGCGCGGTCGATCCGTCCCTCCGCGTCCAGCTGCGCCAGCGCGGCCTCGATATCGCGCAACTCCAGGCGCCCCCACTGGCCGCGCAAGCGCTGCCGATAGGCGCGGCCGTAGCCGCTGCTGCCCCGGTAGTTCAGCGCGGCCACGGCGAAACCGCGCTGGGTCCAGAACTGCAGGCCGGCATCGAACGCCGGCGAATGCATCGAGGTCGGTCCGCCATGCAGCCACACCAGCAGCGGCGGTGGTCGTCGGGGATCGACGCGGCGGCGGGCATTGCGCGGCGGATAGAAGAAACCGTGGCCGTTTTCGCCGTTGCCCAGCCCATAGACGAAGGCCTGCGGATGCGACAGGTCGTCCTCCGCCAGCGGTCGCTCGCCGCCACGCAGCACCTCGACACGCAGCTCGTCGCGATGGATCGCCAGCAGCGCCGGCAGGCGCCCGGCCGCCGCCGCGATGCAGTAGAACGCCCGGGCATCCGCGGCCAGTCCGGCGAACCGGTTCCAGTCCGCGGCCAGGCGCCGCTCGCTGCCGTCCGCTTCGCGCAGGAACAGTTGCCCGCCGCCGGCCTCGACGCGACTGAGCAGCAGCCTTCCCTCTCCCAGCGGCAGGTAGCTGCAAGCGCCCAATTGCCAGGGCGCGCCAGCGTGGTCGGCATCGGCGAAGCGGCCGGCCAACGCTACCTCGGCGCAGGGACGCCACCAGCCGTCGCGGTCGCTCAGCCAGTGAAGGCGGCCGGCGGGATCGAAGCGTGGTTGCTGGATCGACTCGCCGCCTCCGGCTCCGGCCAGGCAGCGCGTACGCCCATTCTCCGCCAGGCCCAGGCGGGTCTCGGTCCAGGGCTGGTGCGGACGGTCCCATTCGATCCAGGCCAGCCGCCGCCCCTGGCCGGCGGCACGCGGCGCGGCGTAGAAATCGGCACCCTCGACCAGCACCCGGCGCGCGCCATCGGCGTCCAGGCGCACGATGCGATGCACGACCCCGGTCGGCCCATGGCTCTCTTCCACCGCCAGCAGGGCATCCCAGGCATCGACGTAGGCCAGGTCGCCGTAGCGACACTGCGCCCCGCCGCCCAGCACTTGGGCTGCGCGGCCCGCTCGCCAGCGGCGTACCTGCTGGTCGGTTTCGTCGACCCAGGCCAGCCCGTCGAGCGTCACGCAGCAGGCGCCGCCGCCGTACTCGTAGACCCGGCTGCGCACCGAGCCGTCCGGCGCGGTGGGCTCCTCCAGCACGCCGTCGCGCCACAGGTACAGGCGCGAGCGCGCACTGGCCGGATCGAATTCCACCCAGGCCAGCCCGCCATGGGCCGCCTTCAGCTCGCTGAAATCGCGCCCGGCGGCCACCGCGCGCTCGGCGCTCCAGTCGCTCGGCCAGTCGCCGTAGTCGACCATTGCCTCAGGCCTTGCAGATCAGGCGTGACGCGCGCTGGTTGCGCCAGGTCAGCGCGTCCAGGCCAAGCGGCGCCTCCTCGGCCTGGCGACGGGCCGCGAGGATCAGGTCGTGCCGTGCCGACTTGGCGCAGACCGGGTCGGTGGCGTCGGCATCGCCGGTGAGGAGGAACGCCTGGCAGCGGCAGCCGCCGTGGTCCCTCTCCTTCTCCTCGCAGGAACGGCAGGGTTCGGGCATCCAGGCGTCGCCGCGGTAACGGTTGAAGCCGAACGATTCGTACCAGATGTGGCGCAGGCTGTGCTCGCGCACGTTGGGAAACTGCACCGGCAATTGCCGCGCGCTGTGACACGGCAGCGCGGTGCCGTCGGGGGTGATGTCGAGGAATACGCTGGCCCAGCCGCCCATGCAGGCCTTCGGCCGTTCCTCGTAGTAGTCGGGGGTGACGAAGATCAGCTTGCACGGGTTGCCTTCGGCGGCCAGCCGCTGGCGGTATTCGGCGGTGATCCGCTCGGCGCGCTCCAGTTGGGCGCGGGTCGGCAGCAGCCCGGCACGGTTCAGCGCGGCCCAGCCGTAGAACTGGCAAGTGGCGAGTTCGACGTAATCGGCTTCCAGCTCGATGCACAGCTGGATGATCCGCTCGATGTTGTCGATGTTGTGCCGGTGGGTGACGAAGTTGAGCACCATCGGATAGCCGTGCGCCTTCACCGCGCGGGCCATCGCCAGTTTCTGGGCGAAGGCCTTGCGTGAGCCGGCGAGCAGGTTGTTCACTTCTTCGTCGGCGGCCTGGAAGCTGATCTGCACGTGGTCCAGCCCGGCCTCGGCGAAGCGCGCCAGGCGTGCCTCGTCGAGGCCGATGCCGGAGGTGATCAGGTTGGTGTAGAAGCCCAGGCCGCGCCCTGCCTCGATCAGTTCGGCGAGGTCCTGGCGCAGCAGCGGCTCGCCGCCGGAGAAACCGAGCTGTGCGGCGCCCAGCTCGCGGGCCTGGCGGAACACCTCGATCCATTCCGCGGTACTCAGCTCGGCGCCCTCGCGGGCGAATTCCAGCGGGTTCGAGCAGTACGGGCACTGCAACGGACAGCGATAGGTCAGCTCGGCCAGCAGCCAGAGCGGCGGCCCCACGCTTTCACTGCAGCTCGATCCAGAATTGCGCATGGGCCACCTCGAGGAACGCCAGGATGTCTTCGTCTATGCCGGGGACTTCGGGGAAACGCTCGCGCAGCGCCGCGACGATGGCCGCCACGTCGCGGCGGCCATCGACCAGCTTGAGGATTTCCCCGGCGCTGTCGTTGAGCTTGACCATGCCTTCGGGGTAGAGCAGCACATGGCAGTCCTGGGCCGGTTCGAACTGGAAGCGGAAGCCCCGGCGCAGCATCGGCACGCTGTCGAGCGACGGCAGGCTCATGATGCCAGCCCCCGATGCCAGACCCGCTCGCGGGTCACCGTGTGGTACGGCGGGCGTTCGAGTTCGTAGGCCATGCTCATCGCGTCGAGCATGCTCCACAACACGTCCAGCTTGAATTGCAGGATATCCAGCATGCGTTCCTGTGCCTCGCGGGTCCGATAGTGCTCCAGGGTGATCCGCAGGCCGTGCTCGACGTCGCGCCGGGCCTGGGCCAGGCGACTGCGGAAATACTCGTAGCCGGCCGCCTCGATCCACGGATAGTGGCGCGGCCAGCTGTCCAGCCGCGACTGGTGGATCTGCGGGGCGAAGAGTTCGGTCAGCGAACTGCTCGCCGCCTCCTGCCAACTGGCGCGACGGGCGAAGTTGACGTAGGCGTCGACGGCGAAGCGCACGCCGGGCAGCACCCGCTCCTCGGACAGCACCTGCTCGCGCTCCAGGCCCACCGCTTCCGCCAGACGCAGCCAGGCCTCGATGCCGCCCGCCTCGCCGGGGGCGCCGTCGTGGTCGAGGATACGCTGGATCCACTCGCGGCGGACCTCGCGGTCGGGACAGTTGGCCAGGATCGCCGCGTCCTTCAGCGGGATGTTGACCTGGTAGTAGAAACGGTTCGCCACCCAGCCCTGGATCTGTTCGCGACTGGCACGGCCCTCGTACATCGCGACATGGAACGGATGGTGGATATGGTAGTAGCGTCCCTTGTCGCGCAGCGCCCGTTCGAATTCGGCGCGATCCATGGCGGCACGGCTCATGTTGGCCCCCTACAGCTGGATGTGCATGCCATCCCAGGCCACTTCGATGCCACTGGCATCCAGCTCGGCGCGTTCGGCCGAAGCGGTGTCGAGGATGGGATTGGTGTTGTTGATGTGGATGAGCACCTTGCGCGCGGCCGGCACCTTCGCCAGCACCTCGAGCATGCCGCCCGGCCCGCTCTGCGCCAGGTGCCCCATCTGCCGGCCGAGCTTGTCGCCGACCTCGCAGACCAGCATCTCGTCGTCGCGCCAGAGCGTACCGTCCACCAGCAGGCAGTCGGCGCGGCGCATCCATTCGAGCAGCGCCTCGTCCACCTCGCCGAGGCCCGGTGCATAGAACAGCGCACCGGCGCTATCGAGGTCCTCGACGAACAGGCCGATGTTGTCGCCCGGATGCGGATCGCCGCGATGCGGGGAATACGGCGGCGCGCTACTGCGCAGGGGGATCGCGGTGAAGCGCAGGCGCGGACAGGCCGGAATGGCGAAAGGCTCGCCATCGAGGGCGATCGGCCGGTGGCGCAGGCCGCCGTTCCAGTGGGAAAGCATGGGGAACAGCGGGAAGCCTTCGCTGAGGTCCTGGTGGACCATCTGCGTGCACCAGACTTCGTGCGGGCAGCCTTCGCGCAGGCTGAGCAGGCCGGTGGTGTGGTCGATCTGGCTGTCGAGCAGGACGATCGCGCCGATCGCCGTATCGCGCGGCCGACGCGCCGGCTGGAGGGCCGGGAAGGCGGCGATCTGGGCACGGATGTCGGGCGAGGCGTTGCAGAGGATCCAGCGCTCGCCGTCGTCGGACAGGGCGATGGAGGATTGCGTGCGTGGCTGGGCCGCTACGCTGCCGTCGCGGACCCCGCGACAGTTGCGGCAGTTGCAGTTCCACTGGGGGAAGCCGCCGCCGGCGGCCGAACCGAGAATACGGATGTGCATGGGTCTGCCCCGCGGGCTGGAGGGAGGCCCCGGAAGACCGGGGCCGAACGGATCAGCGGTTGGCGAAGTAGAGGGTCACTTCGAAACCGAGACGCAGGTCGGTGAAGCTGGGCTTGGTCCACATGGGGTCGATCCTCTCTGGTGGGGCCGGGCGATTCCGGCAGGTCGAGTTAAACATCAGCGGGGCTCGCTCCGAATGAGACTTTCGAAGGAGTTTTCCCCCTGATTTGGTAGGGACTGCCTGTCCCGCCCAAGGTTCGCCGGGAGAACGCCGTTGCGCCCCCTGGTTCGCCCTGGTGCAGGGCAGAAGCCTAGTCCATGCAGGGGCGGCGGCGAGGCGAAAAAAAAGACGCGGCCAGGGCCGCGTCGCGCCAGAACCCGCCATGGGGAAAGCCGCGTCGGGACGCGGGACGAGCGCACCCGCAGGTGCCTTGGCGGAAAGGCCGCGGGTCGGAGCGATCCGCGGCGGCTGAGGACCGCTCAGAAGAAGCCCAGCGGGTTGATGTCGTAGCTCACCAGCAGGTTCTTGGTCTGCTGGTAGTGGTCGAGCATCATCTTGTGCGTCTCGCGACCGACGCCGGACTTCTTGTAGCCGCCGAACGCGGCGTGGGCCGGGTACAGGTGGTAGCAGTTGGTCCACACGCGACCGGCCTTGATCCCGCGGCCCATGCGGTAGGCGCGGTTGATGTCGCGGGTCCAGAGGCCGGCGCCGAGGCCGTACTCGGTGTCGTTGGCGATGGCCAGGGCCTCGGCTTCGTCCTTGAAGGTGGTGACGCCGACCACCGGGCCGAAGATTTCCTCCTGGAACACGCGCATGCCGTTGTGCCCCTTGAGCAGGGTCGGCTGGATGTAGTAGCCGCTGGCCAGGTTGCCTTCGAGCTTCTCGACGCTGCCGCCGGCGAGCAGCTCGGCGCCTTCCTGCTGGGCGATGTCGAGGTAGGAGAGGATCTTCTCGTACTGCTGCTGGGAAGCCTGGGCGCCGACCATGGTCTCGGTGTCCAGCGGGTCGCCGCGCTTGATCGCCCTGACCTTTTTCAGCACCTCTTCCATGAATGCCGGGTAGATCGACTCCTGGACCAGCGCGCGGGACGGGCAGGTGCACACCTCGCCCTGGTTGAAGAAGGCCAGCACCAGGCCCTCGGCGGCCTTCTCGATGAACGCCGGCTCGGCCTGCATGATGTCTTCGAAATAGATGTTCGGGCTCTTGCCGCCCAGCTCGACGGTGGAGGGAATGATGTTCTCCGCCGCGCACTTGAGGATGTGCGAGCCGACCGGGGTGGAACCGGTGAAGGCGATCTTGGCGATGCGCTTGCTGGTGGCCAGGGCCTCGCCGGCCTCCCTGCCGAAGCCCTGGACGACGTTGAGCACGCCCGGCGGCAGCAGGTCGCCGATGAGTTCCAGCAGCACGCAGATGCCCAGCGGGGTCTGCTCGGCCGGCTTGAGCACCACGCAGTTGCCGGCGGCCAGCGCCGGGGCCAGCTTCCAGGCGGCCATCAGCAGCGGGAAGTTCCACGGGATGATCTGCCCGACTACGCCCAAGGGCTCGTGGATGTGGTAGGCCACGGTGCTGTCGTTGATCTCGGCGGCGGAGCCTTCCTGGGCGCGGATGCAGCCGGCGAAGTAGCGGAAGTGGTCGGCGGCCAGGGGGATGTCGGCGTTGAGGGTCTCGCGCACGGCCTTGCCGTTGTCCCAGGTCTCGGTGACGGCGAGCAGTTCCAGGTTCTGCTCGATGCGGTCGGCGATCTTCAGCAGGATGTTCGAACGCTCCTGCACCGAGGTACGGCCCCAGGCGTCGGCGGCGGCGTGGGCGGCATCGAGGGCCTTGTCGATGTCCTCGGCGGTGGAACGGGGGAACTCGGCGATCGGCTGGCCGTTCACCGGCGAGGTGTTGGTGAAGTACTGGCCCTTGACCGGAGGCACGAACTCGCCGCCGATGTAGTTGCCGTAGCGAGGCTTGAAGGTGACGACGGCACCGGGGGTTCCGGGCGCTGCGTAGATCATGGCGAAGCTCTCCTGTGTGGTCGTTCCGCCGTGGCGCGGCGGACTCGTGCAAGGGCGCCGCGGTCGGCGGCGAAGGGTCGGGCGCGTCACTCGTCGACGTGCACGCTTTCCAGATAGCTGCGGATCGCCCAGAGGCCTTCCTGGCTGATGAAGTCGGCCATCTTCGGCATGTACACCGCGCCATCGCGCACCGCGCCGTTGATGACCCGCTCCTTGAACCATTCGTCGCCCTCGGCGCCGGTCTCCAGCAGGCGCAGGTCCGGGGCGATGCCGCCGGACTTGGCTTCCAGGCCGTGGCAGCGCGCGCAGTTCTGGTTGTAGGCGGAGGCGCCGATCTCGACGGCGAGGTCGTGCTTGGCGTAGGGCTTGCGGTAGGGGTTGGTGTCGCGCCATTCCTTGCCCAGCGGCTCGAGTCCCTTGGTGTCCACTGCCTGGGGGGTCACATCGCCGTGGGCCAGCGCCAGGCTCGAGAGGCTGAGACCGGCCAGCACCAGCAGGCCGCGCAAGGCGTTGTTCTTGTTCATCACTTCATTCCTCCGGGGAGACAGGACAAGGCACGGGCGCCAAACGGCGCTCATCGCCATCCTAGGAAGCTCCGCCGCGCGCCCGAATCCTGCTTTGGGCGTCCTCGCCTACTCCCTTCGGAGTAGAGCCTCGGAAGGCCTTACGCGGGGCTTTGGCAGCAAGTCCAAGTCATGCCCCGTCCGGGAAGTCTTCCCGGACGAATCGGGCGATCTTCCGTTCCCGTCGGCGCGCCCCGCTTCCACCATGAAGCCGCCGCGGCCCGAGCAGCGGCCTGCCGTTTCTCGACCCTCACTCCAAACGGGAACCCGATCATGACAACAAGAACCTCACCCGCCCCTGCCGGCCTCCTGCGCCCGAGCCTGCACTGCCTCGCCTTCGCCGTCGCCCTGGGCAGCGCTGGCGCCGCGCTGGCCAAGGATGTGACCTGGGAGGACATCGCCAACGACGACAAGACCACCGGCGACGTGCTGCAATACGGCATGGGCACCCACGCCCAGCGCTGGAGCCCGCTCAAGCAGGTCAACGCCGACAACGTGTTCAAGCTGACCCCGGCCTGGTCGTACTCCTTCGGCGACGAGAAACAGCGCGGCCAGGAGTCCCAGGCCATCGTCAGCGACGGCGTGATCTACGTGACCGCCTCCTACTCGCGGCTGTTCGCCCTCGATGCGAAGACCGGCAAGCGCCTGTGGACCTACAACCACCGCCTGCCCGACGACATCCGCCCGTGCTGCGACGTGGTCAACCGCGGCGCCGCGATCTATGGCGACAAGGTGTTCTTCGGCACCCTCGACGCCTCGGTGGTGGCGCTGAACAAGAACACCGGCAAGGTGGTGTGGAAGAAGAAGTTCGCCGATCACGGCGCCGGCTACACCATGACTGGCGCGCCGACCATCGTGAAGGACGGCAAGACCGGCAAGGTCCTGCTGATCCACGGCAGTTCGGGCGACGAGTTCGGCGTGGTCGGCCGCCTGTTCGCCCGCGATCCGGATACCGGCGAGGAAATCTGGATGCGTCCCTTCGTCGAAGGCCACATGGGCCGCCTGAACGGCAAGGACAGCACGGTGACCGGCGACGTCAAGGCGCCCTCCTGGCCGGACGATCGCAACTCGCCGACCGGCAAGGTCGAGTCGTGGAGCCACGGCGGCGGCGCTCCCTGGCAGAGCGCCAGCTTCGACGCCGAGACCAACACCATCATCGTCGGCGCCGGCAACCCCGGCCCGTGGAACACCTGGGCGCGCACCGCCAAGGGCGGCAACCCGCATGACTACGACAGCCTCTACACCTCCGGCCAGGTCGGGGTGGACCCGAGCAGCGGCGAGGTGAAGTGGTTCTACCAGCACACCCCCAACGACGCCTGGGACTTCTCCGGCAACAACGAACTGGTGCTGTTCGACTACAAGGCCAAGGACGGCAAGATCGTCAAGGCCACCGCCCACGCCGACCGCAACGGCTTCTTCTATGTGGTCGACCGCAGCAACGGCAAGTTGCAGAACGCCTTCCCCTTCGTCGACAACATCACCTGGGCCAGCCACATCGACCTGAAGACCGGCCGCCCGGTGGAGCGCGAGGGCCAGCGCCCGCCGCTGCCGGAACCGGGGCAGAAGCATGGCAAGGCGGTGGAAGTATCGCCGCCGTTCCTCGGCGGCAAGAACTGGAACCCGATGGCCTACAGCCAGGACACCGGCCTGTTCTACGTGCCGGCCAACCACTGGAAGGAAGACTACTGGACCGAGGAGGTCAGCTATACGAAGGGCAGCGCCTACCTTGGCATGGGCTTCCGGATCAAGCGCATGTACGACGACCACGTCGGCAGCCTGCGCGCCATGGACCCGGTCAGCGGCAAGGTGGTCTGGGAACACAAGGAACACCTGCCGCTCTGGGCCGGGGTGCTGGCCACCGCCGGCAACCTGGTGTTCACCGGCACCGGCGACGGCTACTTCAAGGCCTTCGACGCGAAGAGCGGCAAGGAGCTGTGGAAATTCCAGACCGGCAGCGGCATCGTCTCGCCACCGATCACCTGGGAACAGGACGGCGAGCAGTACCTCGGCGTGACCGTCGGCTACGGCGGCGCCGTGCCGCTGTGGGGCGGCGACATGGCCGACCTGACCCGGCCGGTGGCCCAGGGCGGTTCCTTCTGGGTATTCAAGCTGCCCAGCTGGGACAACCGCACCGCCAGCCGCTGATCCCCGCGCCGCGCCCTGCGAGGCGCGGCTTTCCCCGCCTGCGGAGTATCCCGATGAAGACCTTCCTCCTCTGCGCCGCCTTGCTCGGCGCCGGCCTGGCCCAGGCCGCCGACGACATCGACGACGTCCGCGTCATCGCCGGCTGCCGCCTGGAGCCCGGCGCGCGCTGCGCCAAGGCCGACTTGCGCGGCGCCGACCTGCGCAACCTCGACCTCGGCCGCATCGACCTGGCCGGCGCCGATCTCTCCGGCGCCGACCTGCGTCACGCCAGGCTCGACCTGGCCAACCTGGAAAAAGCCAACCTGCGTGGCGCCGACCTCACCCGCGCCAGCCTGCAGCAAGCCAACCTGCGCGGCGCCGACCTCTCCGGCGCCAGGGCGGTGGCGATCCAGGCCTGGGGCCTGTTCGCCCAGGGCGCCCAGTGGCAAGGCGCCGACCTCACCGCCGCCTACCTGGAGTTCGCCCGTCTCAGCGGCGGCCGCCTGCACCAGGCCACGCTGCGCGCCGCCGACCTGGAGATGACCTGGCTGTCCCGCGCCGATCTCAAGGGCGCCGACCTGCGCGACGCCAACCTGCAGGAAGTCAAGCTGGCCGAGGCCAACCTGGAAGATGCCGACCTGCGCGGCAGCAAGGTGCGCTTCGGCAACTTCCAGGGCAGCAACATGCAGGGTTGCAAGGATTGCCCCGCGGGCTGGCAGTGAAGCGCCGGACAGCAGCGACGGCGCCCCTAGCCGAGGCTGCCGCGAGCCTCCTCGGCGAGCGGCAGCGGCAGGCCCAGCCGCAGCACGCCGCTGTCGATGGCCCGGTGCACCAGTTCCGCCTGGGTACTCACCTGCAACTTCTGCTTGAGCAGGCTGACATGGTTGGACACGGTCTTGGCGCTTACCCCCAGGTGCTCGGCCACCTCGCGCAGGGCCAGGCCACGCGCGAGCAGGCGGAAGATCTCGAACTCGCGACGGGTCAGCCCGCGCAACGCTGCCCCGCCCTGCTCTTCCCACGACTGGCAGGCCAGGCGCGTGGCCAGCGGCTGCTCCAGATAGAGCTGGCCGGCGAGCACTCGCCGTATCGCCTCCAGCAGCACCGTCGGCGCCGCGCGCTTGGTCACGTAGCCGCGGGCACCGGCATCCAGCGCCTGGCGCACCAGGGCCAGTTCGTCGTGGAGGCTGAAGAACAGCACACGCAACTGCGGCAGGCGCTGGCGCAGCCGGCGAGTCAGTTCCAGGCCGCTGATGCCCGGCAGGCCGAGATCGACGATGACCAGCGAAGGAATTTCCCGCTGCACCGCCTGCAAGGCTTCTTCGCCATCGCCGGCCTCGCTCACCTCCACGTCGGGGAGCAGCCCGCGCAACAGCGCGGCCAGCCCTTCGCGGACCACGAAATGATCGTCCACCAGCAGGATCTTCATCGTCCTCTCCTCTCAGTCGCCGCGTTCCAGCGGCATCCGCAGGCGCAACGCCAGGCCCTGTCCGGGACGGCTGCGCAGGCTCAGTTCAGCGCCCAGGCAGCGCGCGCGCTGGCGCATCGAGTCCAGGCCGAAGCCGGGTGCCGGGTCCGCCGCGCAGCCGCGACCGTCGTCGCGTACGCTCAGGTAGAGAAAGCCGCCACGGCGTTGCAGGCGGATCCGCACGCGGCTGGCGCCGGCATGCCGGGCGACGTTGTTCAGCGCCTCCTGCAACAGGCGGTAGAGATGGGTCCCGGCCGCCGCATCCAGGGGCGGCAGCGGACCGCACAGGCGCAGCTCGCAGGCGATGCCCTGGCCTTCCTGCCAGTCCGCCACGCAGGCGCGCAGCGCCTCGTCCAGCGACTGGCGTTGCAGGGCCGGCGGCGGTAGACCGCGCAGCAGCGCGCGGAAGCTGTCGTCCAGCCCCTGGCAGTAGCGCTCCAGGCGTGCCAGCGCCGGCTGCCCGTCGCCTGCCGTGCAGCGCAGCAACAACAGTTGGGTGCGGATGCCCGTCAGGTACTGGCCGATATCGTCATGCATCGCCTGGGCCAGCAAGCGCCGCTCGCGCTCCTGCACGGCGAGCAGCCAGCGGTACTCCGCCGGGCCGGCGGGTCGCAGGTCATCCATGGCGTGGCTCAGGGGGCGATCCGACAGGCCTGTCCGACGGCGCAGGCGGCAGGTCTTTCCTGGCCGAGGTGGCGGGAATAGAGGAAATCGAACCCGAGCAGGCTGAGGATCAGCAGGATGGGCAACACCAGGGTGACGGCGATGCGCATGGCGGCGACTCCTGTCCATTGTCGTTGTCGAGACATGCTAGGACGCGCGGAGCCACGGCGTGCTACTACCTTGGTACTGCCGGGCCGCTACTTTTGCGCGGCCACCCGCCTCCAGCCGCCCTTGCGGGCGCCGCCGATGCAGCAGGAGCGCTGCGCAAGCGCCTGGTCCTGCTACTTTGGTACTGGTTCACCCCTCCGGACGTCGAATTTCCAAAGCAGCGCGCCTGCCCTGTAATGACGCATACAAGAAGAAACGACGAGAAGCCGCCATGCCCCGCCTTGCCTTGCCCCGCGTAGCGCCCGACTACCCTGCGGTGGTCCCGCCGCAGTACCGAGTTCGCCTTCTCCGCCTACCCGGCCGCCGACGCTCCGCGACGCGTCCCCGGCAGCGCGCGGCGGAACGCCCACCCGCTGGGCTATCGCGCCCACGACTGCTACCGTGAGCGCATTCGCGTCCGCCCGCGTGCCCCGAGCCGCCACCAGCCGCCCATAACGACAATAACGAGGTGCAGGCCATGTACAAGATCCTGATCGCCGACGACCACCCGCTGTTCCGCGAGGCCATCCACAATGTCATCGCCGACGGATTCCCCGGCAGCGAAGTGATGGAAACCGCCGACCTCGACAGCGCCCTGGGCCTGACCCAGGAACACGACGACCTCGACCTGATCCTGCTCGACCTGAACATGCCCGGCATGCACGGCCTCAACGGCCTGATGAACCTGCGCAACGAGGCCCCGACCATTCCCGTGGTTATCGTCTCCGCCGAGCAGGACAAGCAGGTGGTGCTACAGGCCATCACCTACGGCGCGGTGGGCTTCATCACCAAGTCCTCGCCACGCGCGCAGATGACCGAAGCCATCGAGCAGATCCTCAACGGCAACGTCTACCTGCCCTCGGACGTGATCCGCACCCAGAAGAGTTCGCCGCGACGCAGCGGCCACGAAGAACACGGCATCTCCCCGGAACTGCTCCAGGCCCTGACCCGCAAGCAGCTGCTGGTGCTGGAGCGGATGACCAAGGGCGAGTCGAACAAGCAGATCGCCTACAACCTGGAGATCGCCGAAACCACGGTGAAGGCGCACGTCTCGGCGATCCTGCGCAAGCTCAAGGTACACAACCGGGTCCAGGCGATCCTCAGCGCCGGCGACATCGACTTCGCCGCCTACCTGCGCCGCTGAGACCCGCCGATGCCCGACCGCCGTACCCTGCTGCTCACTGTCCTGGCGATGCTGGCCTTCGCCGGCAATTCGCTGCTCTGCCGCGCGGCGCTGAAGGACACCGCCATCGACGCGGTCAGTTTCACCGCCCTGCGTCTCTTCTCCGGCGCCCTCATGCTCGCCGTCCTGCTGCATCTGCGCCGGCGCCCGGCCACGCCCGCGCGCGGCGGCTGGCGCGGGGCGGCGGCGCTGTTCGTCTACGCGGCCGCGTTCTCCTACGCCTACGTGCAGCTGGACGCCGGCACCGGCGCGCTGCTGCTGTTCGGCGCGGTGCAGGTCACCCTGCTGCTGGCCGGCCTGCTGCGCGGCGAACGGCTGGGCGGACAGGCGCTGCTCGGTTTCCTGCTGGCCCTGGGCGGCCTGCTGTTCCTGTTGCTCCCCGGAGCCAGCGCGCCGCCGCTGGGCGGTGCCCTGCTGATGCTCCTGTCCGGCCTCGCCTGGGGCCTCTATACCCTGCTCGGCCGCGGCGGCGGCGATCCGCTGGCGGTCAGCGCGGGCAACTTCCTGCGTGCCCTTGCCTTCGCCGCCCTGCTGCTCCTGGCATTCCACGGGCAGTTGCGGCTGGACGGCGCCGGGCTGGCCTATGCCCTGCTTTCCGGCGCCCTCGCCTCCGGCCTCGGCTACGCCGTCTGGTACAGCGCACTGCCGGGGCTGACGGCGATCCAGGGCGCCTCGGTGCAGCTCAGCGTGCCGGTGCTCGCCGCCCTCTGCGGCGCCCTGCTGCTCGGCGAGCCGCTCGCCCCGCGATTGCCGCCGGCGACCCTGGCGGTGCTCGGCGGGATCGCCCTGATCCTCGCCCCGCGCCTGGGCCGCGCGGCGCGCGAAGGCGCCTGAATCAGACCGAGGCTTCGCGCTCCAGCAAGTGGCAGAGCGCGGTCTTCAGCTTCATCGGCCGCACCGGCTTGTGCATCAGGGTATGGCCAAGCTCGCGGACCTGCTGCTTGAGCTCGTTGCTGTAGTTGGCGGTGATCATCAGCGCCGGCAGCGGCGAGCCGCGCCGGGCGTTGATCGCGGCGACCGCGTCGACGCCGTTGCGCTGGTCGTCGAGGTGATAGTCGACGATCAGCAGGTCGGCCTCGGCATGGTAGTTGTCGACCTGTCGCGCCAGGTCTTCCTCCGACAGCGCCGTCACTACCCGGCAGCCCCAGGCTTCGAGCAACGTGCGCATGCCGGCGCAGATCGCCGCATCGTTGTCCAGCACCCACACCCGCGAACCACGCAGGCGCTCGCGCAGGTCGTCCGCGCTGGCCAGCGGCTCGGCGCGACTGCGCGGGGCATGGCGGGCCAGCGGTACCTCGATGGCGAAGCATGAGCCCTTGCCCGGCAGCGAGCCGACCCGGACCCGGTGGCCGAGCATGCGGGCGATCTTGTCGACGATCGCCAATCCCAGGCCGAGACCGCGGTCCTGGTGACAGCGCTGTGACTCGCCGCGCTTGAATTCCTGGAAAATCTCGCCGAGCTTGTCGGCGGCGATGCCCACCCCGGTGTCCCAGACCTCGATCGACAGGCGCTGCCGATGCCGGCGGCAACCCAGCAGCACGCGCCCTCGCGGGGTGTAGCGGATGGCGTTGGAAAGCAGGTTGCGGAGGATTCGCGCGAGCAGTTGCTGGTCGCTGCGGACCAGCGCCCCGCAGGCCACGAAGTCCAGGCGTAGCCCTTCGCTGGCGGCTACCTGGCGGTACTCCGCGGCCAGGTTGCCGAGCAGTTCGCCAAGCTCGAACGGGGCGATGTCCGGGGTGATCACGCCGGCGTCCAGCTTGGAAATGTCCACCAGGGTGCCGAGCAGGTTCTCCACGTCCTCCAGCGAATGGCTGATGTTGTTCACCAGCGCCTCGTTGTCCCGCGCCGCGCTGCCGCGCTCCTGCAAGGCGCTGGTGAACAGCCGCGCGGCGTTCAGCGGTTGCAGCAGGTCGTGGCTGACCGCCGCGAGGAACTTGGTCTTCGACAGGTTGGCCTGTTCCGCCTCGCGCTTGGCCTCGCGCAGGCGCGCCTCGACCTGGCTGCGCTCGTGGATCTCGCGCTTGAACTGGTCGTTGAGGGTGGTCAGCTCGGCGGTCCGCTCGCGCACCCGCTGTTCGAGGTTCTGGTAGGCCTGGTGCAGCGCCTCGGCGGTCCGCCGGCGCTCGGTGATATCCCGAATCAGCACGAACAGCCCGGCGACCCGGCCGTCGGCCTGGCGGTTCGGCACGTAGGAGCGCTGCATGTAGCGCTCCTCGCCGGACAACGCGGTCTCGGCGATCTCGAAGGTCACGCTTTCGCCGGCCAGGGCCCGCTCGAAGTACGGCTCCAGGCGCCGGCAGTGCTCGGCGCCATGCACGTCGCGCAGGCAGCGGCCGAGCATCGAGCCGCTGGGCCAGCGGTACCACTCCTCGTAGACCTTGTTGGTGAATTCGTAGACCAGTTCGTCGCTGAGATAGGCGATCAGCGCCGGCACCTGGTCGGTGATCAGGCGGATCCAGCGCTCGCTGGCGCGCAACGCCTCGGCGTGGCGATAGCGTTCGGTGATGTCGGTGAAGGTGTTGACGAAGCCGCCGGTGGGCAGCGCATGGGTACGGATCTCCAGCACCCGGCCATCGAACAGGCGCTGCTCGCGGGCGCTCAGCGGACTCCCCTGGGAGTCCTGGCTGCGCGGCGTGAGCAACGGCAATTCGCTCTCCGCCATGACTTCGGCGAAGGCCCGGTGCCCGGCGATCGGGGCCAGCCCGCAGAGCTCCAGGAAGCGCCGGTTCCACAACTCCAGCACGCCGTCGGCACCGACCATCGCCACGCCCTGGGAGAGATTGTCCACCGCCCGCTGCAACAGGTGCGACTTCTGCGCCAGCGCCTGCTCGCGGCGCGCGGTCTCGCTGAGCTTGATCTCGGTGACGTCGCTGTAGAGCACCGCCAGCCCGCCGTCGCGGGTCGGTCGCTCGCTCATCCGCAGCCAGCGCTCGTCGCGCAGGCGGTACAGGGTCTGCTGGTCGCCGCCACGCTGCTCCTCGACGATCAGCCCGCCGCTACGCGCCAGCCGGTGCAGTTCGGCGCGACGCATGCCAGGACCGATCCGCGCCCGGCTGTCGATCCACAGCGCGCGGAAGCGCTCGTTGAACAACACGATGCGTTGCTGCGGATCGAACAGGACGAAGGCGTCGGAGATGCTTTCGATGGCGTCGAGCAGATGCTGGTGGGCGGTCTCGGCACGCAGGCGAGCGTCGCTGAGCAACTGGTTGCTGGCCTTCAGTTCGAGCATCGTCTGGCTCAGCGCGTCGGTGCGCTCGCGGACCTGCTCGGCCAGCACCACGGAATACTGGAAGGCGCCGTAGGCCTCGTCGCTCTGCGCGGCGCTCGACTCGATGCGTCCGATCAGCGCCTGGTTGATCCGCTGCAACTTGTGCCGCTCTTCTTCGAGGGCGACGACCCGCGCCTGCAGCTCAGCGACGGACACCTCCGCGGGGTCGGCCAATGGCGACCCCGGTGAAGGTCTGGTTGATATGCATGCCATTGAATTGCTCTCCGTAGGTGTTGAAGCCGATCACCTGCTGGCTGCGGAGAAACGCGGCGGTAGCTTGCGTGTCACCGCCGACCTCCAGCTCCAGGCGCCGCAGGAAGCAGTCGCAACCGATGGTCAGCAACGGCGGTCCGAGGCGCTCGTGGAGGCGGCGGAACTGCGCCTCCAGGTTGGGCAACAGCGGGCCGGTGCTCATCGCGGTGAGAACGATGCCGTTCTCCACCGCACAGTAGAACGTCAGGCTCAGGTCCTCGTTGGCCTGCTGGATCGAGCGCACGTAATAGCGTTCGTCGACCCGCACCGCCAGCGGATGCGCAGAGAACAGGGCGAAATCCAGCGCCTGCGGTGCCACCCCGACCAGCCGGGCGTATTCCAGCGCCGCCGGCTCGGCGTTGAGTTCGTGGACCCGCCGGCTGCCGCTGTCGGCGCGGGTCACCACCAACTTTTCGGCGCGCGGCACCACGTGATGGGTGGTGAAGACCTCGAAGTCCAGCCAGGTGTTGACCAGCACCACCACTGCCGCCCCGGTATGGAACTGGCCCTGGTGGTAGACATGGGTGTGGGTCAGGTGCCGGTCGTCGCCGGCCGAGCCACCGAAATGCGGGATCGCGCCGAGCGCCGCGCCAAGCGCGGCGAGCACCACCTCTTCGCGGCTGGACAGGCCGTCGAGCAAGGTCAGGGCGAAGCTGTGGTCCTTGATCGGCGCCAGGCCGCCGCGGCGACAGCCGGCCACCAGGGTCTCGACCATCTGCTGCGCGTCCAGCAGGCTGAAGCGCTCCATTTCGTCGATCAGCGCGCTGCTGATGGCGAAGCTGCGCACGTCGAAGCCCACCGCGCTGACGCAGCCGCGCCCGTAGCCCGCCGGAGTGATCTCGCCGGCTGTGGTGCAGCCGACCAGGTCGATGCCGCCGAAGTAGCGTTCGAGCATCTCGGCAAGGGCCGGCAGGTCGTATTCCGCGGAACAGAAGAACAGCACGAAGCCCAGGTGCGGATGGATAAGCTGGCGCGCCAGGTCCTGGGCCACCACTTCGACGTCGCGCGCGCTGGACATGCCCCTGCAGACCCCTTCCCCCTGCCCTTCGTACATGCCCGCTCCCCCGTCGTTCCGCCTCGCCAGCATTCTACGAAGGGCGCCGCCGCGGCCCCTATCCTACTTGGGTCGCGGCGGGGTCCTTCGAAAGTAGCGGTATCACCAGTTCAGTACGGCGCCGAGGGCCACGGTGTCGGTGTCCTCGTCGAGCGCGGTACCGTCGCGCCCGTCGATCCGGTAGCGGTTCAGCTCGGCGACCAGCTTGAGGTTGTCGTTGATCGTGCGGAAATAGGCGATGCCGCGACTCTCGTAGTCGGCCGCGGAACCCAGGCCGTTGCCGTCGTCGACGGTCTTGCCGTAGGACAGCGCCAGGCGGTTCTTGCCCCATGAATACGAGCCCTGCAGCAATGCGCCGCGGCTGTCCACCTCGCGCAGCGCGGCTTCGCCGGCGTTGTTGGTGAAGAAGGGATTGATGCCCTTGGCGGTGAACCCCGAACCGGTCACGGAGAAGCCGCCCATCTTCACCTGCAAGCCATAGCCGACCCCCTTGGAAGTCACGCTGTCGACGCTGTCGCTGGTGTTCTTCGAAGTCTGGTAGCCGCCGTTGATCCAGCTGTAGACCTGCGCCCCGGCCAGGTCGAACTGGTAGCTGACCTCGCTCTCGTAGCGCGGGTTGTCCTGGTAGGCCTTGTCGTCGAGGCCGTCGCTGGCATCTTTGTCGATCTGGTTGGAGTCGATCGGGTCGAGGATGCCCACGGCGATGCGCAGGCCGGGCAGCAGGTTGTTGTTGCGGTAGGTGATCTGCGAGGTGGGGAACGGATACGGATAGCCGGTGCCGATGTTGCCGAAGGAGACGCCCTTGCCGTCCACCAGGCCGAGGGTGTCGCTGGGGTTGCCGAAACCGGCCAGCAGTTCGTCGAGGAAGATGTTCGAGCGCGAGAACAGGCCGAAGTCCTTGCCGATCAGCACCTCGCCCCAGTCGCCGGCGACCGTGCCATAGAACTGACGGACGTCGATGGCGGTATCGGTGCCGTCGGTCTCGCTGTCGTTGATGGTCACCCAGAAGGAAGCGCGACCACCGAGGCTCAGCTCGTCGACCTTCCTGCCGAAGTTGAAGCCGATGTAGTTCGGCAGGAATCCCATCTTCACCCGCGACTGGCGGCGATCGTAGGTCTCGCCCTGGCGGTCGACGTCGCTGTTGACGTAGAAGGCATTGAAGTAGCCGTCGGTGGAAAATGTGGTCTCGTCCTTGTCGTACAGCAGGATATCGGCGGCGGCCGGTTGCAGGCCGCCCAGGGCACCCAGCGAGGCCAGGGTCAGCGGCAGGATTCGGCGAACGGCGGTGTTGTTCTTGTTCATGGCGCACTCCGCGAGGTGAAACGACCGGGCCGGTCGTGGCGGAGCCGATTATCGAAACCGGGAAAGCCCTGCCATACGCTTCCTTGGGCCTGCTTCGACGCTTCTTCATGGTGGGCGTGGGTGCCGCTGCGCAAGGCGCGGGCAGCGCTCCTCCGGCGGTAGCGCAACCTTGGTCGCGGCGGGAGCGCCACCGAAGCAGCGCGGCTTTCGACCTAACGCCGCAGTGACGCCGGCAAGGCTGTCGTCGAGTTACCGCGTGGCTCGCTTCAGCGCCGGCTGGAAAGCACCCACCAGCCGCCGCGCGCCTCCAGCAACCGGGCCTGGGCCGCGAGCAGGTCGTCGCCGCTCAGGCCGAGGGCGGCCTCGGCGAGCAGCCGGGAGCGACCGGCGCCACCGCCAAGGTGCTCCGCCCAGGCGCGCCGTGCTCGCTCGGCGAAGCTACCCGGCGCTCGGCGCAGGTCGTCGGCGAGGGCTTCGCGCAGGCCGGCCAGGCGTCGCGCCGGCAGTTGCGCGAGCGCCTCGACGGAGCGCTGGAGGAAGGTCTCCATATGCTCCAGCAAGCGTTCCGGGCAGGCACGCGGAGATTGCGCGGCGAACAGCAGGCCGCGCCGGGCGCCGACCTCGCGGAAGCCGCAGAACAACGCGTAGCCCAGTTGCAGCTCGTCGCGCAGGCGCCGCTGGAAGGCCGGTTCGTGCAGGCGCGCCAGCAAGCGCCAGGCCGCCTCCATCGGCACCTCCTGCGTGGGCAGCGGACAGAACAGCAGCAACGCCGACTCGCCGTCCATGGCCAGTTCGCGGCGATGCCGTCCGGGCCTCGGCGGCAGAGGCTCCAGGCGCTCGCCGGCAGCCTGGCCGGGCATCCATCGGGGATCTGGCATCGCGGCCTGCATGACCAAGGCGTCCCAGCGCGTCCGCCGCCAGTCGTCGACCTCCGCCAGCGGCTCGCCGAATACGCCGGGCAAGGCGTCCAGCAATTGCCGGATCGGCAGGGCAGTGGCGCTGCGGCGCCGCTCGGCGGAGGACAGACGCTCGCCGCTCGCGCGCCAGTCGGGCGGCGCCGCGAGGAGCCGGGCCAGGGCCGGGCGCACGGCGGCCTCGAGGCGATCGCGCGGACCGAGCAGGCTCAGCGACCAGTCCTCGCCGAGCGCCTCCAGGCCCATCTCCACACCCCCCAGGCGTGCCTGGCCGCACAGCGGACGCAACGCCTGGCGCAGCGCCAGAAAGCGTGACCGTACGGGCACGCCGGGAAAGCGCCAGCGCAGGAACAGCGCGCCCTCGGTGGCGGCACTGGGCGGCAACGGCAGTTCGAAGCGCCAGGCATGCCGCTGCGCGGTCAGCGGCGGCGCTGCGGCAACCGGCGCCACACTCAGGCGGAAGCCCGCCGACCAGCGCGCTTCGGCGCCGTCGAGTTCGCTGTCCAGGTGCAGCCGCAGGCAACGGTCGGCGCGCAGCGCGTCCAGGCAGGCCGGGCGAATCTCCGCTGGCAGGCCAAGAACGCGCTGGCGTAGTCGCTCCAGCGGTGCAGTGGGCTCCGCCAGCAACGGCCGGCGCGCCGCCAGCAGGCTGGCGGCATCGTCGCGCAGGGCGCCCAGCCAGTCGAAAAAGGCCGCCTCCAGCGCCGCCGCCGCGCTGCCGTCGAACAGTTCGAAGGTCAACGCCAGGAGCGCCTGCCGCGCATCCCGGTGAACCACCCGCAGCGCCGCCGATTCGCCCAGGCCCTGTTCGCCGAGTGCCGCCAGCAACCCGCCCGGCGAGCGATCGCCGAGCAATTCGGCGAACGCCTGCAGGGTCTGTTCGTCGGCCTCCCGCAAAGCGTCGAGGGCAAAGCCCAGCACCAGCCGCGGCGGTCCCGGCAGGCGCAGCGCCAGCGCTTCGCCGGCGAAGGGCAGCAACGGCGGCGGCGGCGGACTCGCGCCTGGCGCGCGCCCCGGCAGGTCGGCGCAGGCACGCTGCGCCAGCCTCTCCAGCTCGTCCAGTGCCTGCGGCCCTTGCAGCCATAGCTGGCAATTGCCGGCGTGATAGTGGGCGGCATGGAATTCGCGCAGGGCCCGCTGGAACGCATCGTTCTCCAGGGCCAGGCTGTCGCGGCGCCCGGCAGCGAAACGCCGCAGGGGGTGTCCGGCGGGCAGGCCGAGGGCCAGCGCTGCGTCGATCAGGGTCTGCTCGTCGGCCGAGCGCGCCAGGTATTCGGCCTCGAGTACTTCGCGCTCGCGCCGTTGCGCATCGATGTCCAGCAAGGGGCGGGCGAGCATGTCGATCAGCCGTGCCAGACCGGCGCCAAGGTGCTCCGCCGTCACCTCGAAGAAATAGTCGGTGGTCCTGCCCCGGGTGCTGGCGTTGACCTGGCCGCCGCGCACCTGCAACCACGGCATCAGGCGCTCGTCGCCGGGAAACGCCGCGCCACCGAGAAACGACAGGTGCTCGAGGAAGTGGGCCAGGCCGGGATGCGCGCTCGGCTCGTCGTGGCTGCCCGCCGCCACCCGCAGCCAGGCAGCGGCGCGCGATGCCGCCGGATCATGCGCCAGGTGCAGGCGCAGGCCGTTGGGCAGCACGCAGGCGCGGCTCCAGGGGTGGTGTTGGGCGTGGCGATCCATGGGCGTCCTCGCGGGTTCCGAGGCTGAACCTTACCCTTCCGCGAGGCGAAGGAAATAGTCCTTTCGCCGGGTCGTATCAGGAAGCCGGCGGCTCCTGGCCAGACGCTTCCTCGGAGTACAGCGCCCGTCCGCCGTCGGCCTTGAGCGCCTGCAGGACCTCCGGCGCACGGCACGGGGCGAACAGGTCGAGGCCGGGATCGTAGGCGCCGGTGCGCACTTCCAGCAGGCCGAGCATCGAGTGGAACAGGTTGTCCTGGGACAGCTCCTCGTTGCTGCGCTGGCGCAGGCAGCTACTGTCGAGGCCGAAGGCGCTCTGGTAGCCGGGCGAGAACCAGGCCAGCATGCCGACGTGCTTCTGCTGGTCCGGCGCCAGCAGGTAAGGCGTGCCATGCAGGTAGAGGTTGTACTCGCCGAGCGACTCGCCATGGTCGGAGAGGTAGAGCATGCCGGTATCGATGCGCTCTTCGTTCTTGCGCAGCAGGTCGATCAGGCTGGCCAGCACGTGGTCGGTGTACAGCAGGGTGTTGTCGTAGCCGTTGATGATGCTGTCCCGCGAGCAGGCGCTGAAGTCGTTGCTGGCGCAGACCGGGGTGAACTTCTCGTACTCCCTGGGATAGCGCTTGAAGTAGGCCGGGCCGTGGCTGCCCATCTGGTGCAGGACCAGCACGGTGTCCTGTTGCAGCCCGTCGATGAAGGCCTGCAAGTCGCGCAGGAGGATCTCGTCATGGCACTCGCCGCCGGCGCACAGGGCCGGATCCTTGCTCTCGCTCAGGTCCTGGAAGGCGACGCGGTCGCAGGTGCCCTTGCAGCCGGACTGGTTGTCCCGCCACAGGACCCGCAGGCCTGCGCGCTGCAACACATCGAGAAGGCCTTCCTGGGTGCGCGCGCGAGCGTCGCTGTAGTCCGCGCGGCCCAGGTTGGAGAACATGCAGGGCACCGACACCGCGGTCTCGGTACCGCAGGAGTGCACGTTGGAGAAGTTGATCAGGCCCTCCTCGGCCTTCAGCCGCGGGTTGGTCTCGCGAGCGTAGCCGTTGAGGCCGAAGTTCTGTGCCCGCGCGCTCTCACCCACCACCAGCACGGTCAGCGACTTGCGCGCATGGCCCTGCCACAGGTCGGCGCGCCGGGCATCGACGGCGATCGGCCGCAGCGGCTGGCTGGCGGCCTGGGCCTGGCCCTTGGCGTAGCCGATGGCGGCGCCGACCAGGTTGCTCGGGGTGACCTGCAGGCGCAGTTCCTTGTTGTTGCGGAACAGCGAGGACAGCCCCTGGTAATTGGCCAGCGCCACCCCGGCAAGCAGGGCCAGGCAGGCGAGCGCCACCAGCAGCTTGCTCAGCAGCTCGCGTGGCCACGGCCGGTAGCGCACCGGCGTGCGCCACAGCAGCCAGACCGGCAGCGCGCCAAGCAACGCCAGGTAGACGGCGAGCTTCGGCGAAAGCAGGTCGGCGACCTCGGCCGGGTTGGTCTGCATGACGTTGCGCAGCATGCCGACGTCCATCAGCACGCCGTACTGGGTCATGAAGTAGGTGGTACCGGCGGCCGCCAGGATCAGCAGGGTCAGCGCCGGCTTGAGCAGCCAGCGGAACGCCAGCAGGGTCAGCGCCAGGTTGAAGATCGCGGCGATCATCAGGCCGACCGCCAGCATCATGCCGAGGCCCTGCCAGCCCCCCGGGGTGATCGCCAGCAGGCGTTGCCACAGCGGCAGGTTGTAGAACAGCAGGAAGGCGAGGCTGACCAGCAGGGTCAGCAGTTCGGGACGGACGGCGCGGGCTTTCGACATGGGCACGGATCTTCACTGACTTACGGGTTGCCGTGCGCAGCGTTGCCCCTGGCAGCACTCGACGACGGCGGCAGTCTGCTCGGCGATCCGTCAATCTTTCGTGAAGAATACCTACAGAAAACGTAACCCTTCGGAAGCGCCGCAGCCCTTGTATTCCGGGGCTTTCAGCCGGATTTCAAAAAGTTCGCGGGAAGCTTTCCGGGCGTTTTCCGGGTTCGCCGTCATACCCCCCGTATGGCGCCGCCGACGCAGGCGGAAGACAGCAAGCGGCAAGGAATGCGGAGCGCTCCGGCGCCGGTGCCTACGGACTGTTCTGATTGCGACGTCGTTTTTCAACAAAAGGACAGCCAGACCAATGTCTATCCCGCGACCCCGGCATTTTCGTTAGCATGCCAAGCTTACGGCCCGGGTCCCACAAGGACGGCGGCCGCCTCCCCTGCTCGTCCCATCCAGATGAGTGCCGTTTCCCCTACCCCCCGGGAAACCCTTCTGTGAATTTCCTCGAGCAGCGCGGTACCTCTCCAGCATGAACGCTTTGAAAGGCCGGGACATCCTGGCGCTTGGTTTTATGACCTTTGCCCTGTTCGTCGGGGCCGGCAACATCATCTTCCCGCCCATCGTCGGCTTGCAGTCCGGCCCCCATGTGTGGCTGGCGGCGCTGGGCTTCCTGATCACCGCGGTGGGGCTGCCGGTGATCACCGTGATCGCCCTGGCCAAGGTCGGCGGTTCGGTCGACGCCCTCAGCCATCCGATCGGCAGGTATGCCGGCGGCCTGCTGGCGGCGGTCTGCTACCTGGCGGTCGGCCCGCTGTTCGCCATTCCGCGCACCGCCACGGTGTCCTTCGAGGTCGGCGTGGTGCCGCTGCTCGGCGAGAGCGGCACGGCGCTGTTCGTCTACAGCCTGGCGTACTTCCTTCTGGCCCTGGCCATCTCCCTCTACCCCGGTCGCCTGCTGGACACCGTCGGACGCTTCCTCGCCCCGCTGAAGATCCTCGCCCTGGCGATTCTCGGCGTCGCCGCCTTCCTCTGGCCCGCCGGCCCGATCGGCACGGCCCAGCCGGAGTACACCCAGGCCGCGTTCTCCCAGGGTTTCGTCAACGGCTACCTGACCATGGACACCCTCGCCGCGCTGGTCTTCGGCATCGTCATCGTCAACGCCATCCGTTCCCGCGGCGTGCAGTCGCCGCGTCTGATCACCCGCTATGCCATCGTCGCCGGGCTGATCGCCGGTGTCGGCCTGGTGCTGGTCTACGTCAGCCTGTTCCGGCTCGGCGCCGGCAGCCATGCCATCGCCGCCGACGCCAGCAACGGCGCGGCGGTCCTGCATGCCTACGTGCAACATACCTTCGGCAGCCTCGGCAGCTCGTTCCTGGCGGGACTTATCGCGCTGGCCTGCCTGGTCACCGCGGTCGGCCTGACCTGCGCCTGCGCCGAGTACTTCTGCCAGCGCCTGCCGCTGTCCTACCGCAGCCTGGTGATCATCCTGGCAGGGTTCTCCTTCATCGTTTCCAACCTCGGCCTGACCAAGCTGATCCAGGTCTCGATCCCGGTGCTCACCGCGATCTATCCGCCGTGCATCGTGCTGGTGGCGCTGAGCTTCTGCATCGGTCTCTGGCATTCGGCGACGCGCATCCTCGCCCCGGTGATGCTGGTTTCCCTGGCGTTCGGCGTGCTCGATGCCCTGAAGGCGGCGGGCCTGGGCCAGGACTTCCCGCAATGGCTGCTGCACCTGCCGCTGGCCGAACAGGGCCTGGCCTGGTTGATCCCCTCGGTCGCCACTCTCGCCGCCTGCAGCC
Organism: Pseudomonas sp. 20-5; assembly: GCF_056782835.1. Lineage (NCBI taxonomy): Bacteria > Pseudomonadati > Pseudomonadota > Gammaproteobacteria > Pseudomonadales > Pseudomonadaceae > Pseudomonas > Pseudomonas sp. 20-5. The sequence goes on from NZ_CM165584.1 coordinate 3,422,586, forward strand.
TGGTCGACCGCCTGCTGGGCAAGCCTGCGCAAGTCGCCGCCTGAGCAGGCCCCAGCGGCCTGCCGCTTGTTCTCCCGGCCGAGCGCGGGACATGCCGGCGGGCGGCGCCAATCGCGGCGTCCGCCCCACGGCCCGGCTGGCGCCTGCCGCCGCCGGCAGCGCTTCTTCCCGCGTTCAGCCGAACGAATAAGCACTATCGAGCGGGATGATTTCTAGCGCAGCGGCGCGGTTGTTAGCCTTTCGACCATTCCCCCAGGAAAGCGAATCCAGGAGCCGGTCATGGCCAAGGCACTCATCAGCGTACTGTTGTTCTCCCTCGCCCTCGCCGGCTGCGCCAGCGACTACAACCCCTCTCGCCCGTACAGCAGCGACGAGGTCAGGCAACTGGCGCTGGAAGACCTGGCCCGGCGCAGCCTGTCGTTCGAGGAATACCAGGCCAAGCGTCAGGCAATTCTCGAGGAAAAACCGCAAACCGCCGTCAGCCAGTCCAACGCCGCCCTACGCAGTACCGCCATCTGAGGCCTTTTCGAACGGCCAAGAGAAAGCCCCGCGATGCGGGGCTTCTTCGTATTCGGGGCTGGGCGGTCAGCCGCAGGACAGGCGCTTGATCACCAGCGTGTCGTCGACATCGATGTTCAGCCGGCGCGGGTTGTAGTCCATGGTCACCGCATCGTGCGGGCGCAGCGCCCGGGCGACTTCCGCTCCGGCGGCGCGGCGGGCCTCCTCGACGATGGCCGCGGAAGCCTGCTTGCCGACATAGGCCTGCACCGCATTGGCATCGCAACGGCCGTCCGCTGCCGGGGTGGCCGCGGGCGCGCTGGCGCTGCCGGTGGCTACGCTGGCGCCTTCGGTGGACGGGCTGTCGCCGTTGCTGCTGCAACCGGCGAGCAGGGCCGCGAGAACGAGTGCACTGGAAAACTGCTTCAAAGGCATACCGCCTCCTCTGATCTTCTGGGATCGCCACCTTACCAGTGGCATGGGTTTCCTGGCGAAACTGCAATCCGCGCTGACAAATTCGCCAGCTTCAGTCGCCGCTCAGGCGCTGCAGTTCGCGACGCACCATGGCCGCGTATTCCGGCGGACGCAGGAGGTAGAGCTGGCCCGCGACCCAGTCCAGCCAGCGGCCGCCCTGTTCGGCGCGGGCGTCGAGCAGGCGCCGCGCCTCTTCCTCCGCCCGTTGCCGGTGCTGCCGATGGAATGCCTGGCGCTTCGACAGGCCGGAGGCATCTCCGGTTCGATCGTCGGAAGTGTCGGTCATGGCTCTCTTCGCAACCTGCTGCACAAGTCGGACATTCTAACCGAGGAACGCCGTTGCCGTTCGCGGCAAGCGCTTGCCTCCGCCCCGCCCTGCGCCATGCACCGAGCCCTCTGGCGCGGGGTTCGGCGACCTGGCACGGCCCTTGCGACGGAGCGGCGGTCATTCATTTCCATGGAGGCAGGTCATGAACAGCATCGGTCCCGCCAGCCTTTCCGGCTGGTCTGCGCGTTACCCGAACAACCAGCGGCAAGCCAGCACCGAGATCGGCAACGGCGATCTGCTGAAACCGCGCCCCGCCCTCGGCACGCCATTGCGCAACGAGGCCGCCGATCCCGCCACGGAGTCCGCCCGCCAGGCCCTGGACGAGGGTTTCGCGAAGCTGAACCTGACGCTGAAGCAGAACCAGGCGAATGCCACTGCCGGCGCCAGCGAAGGCAAGTCGGCCTATGACGAGTTCAAGGAGTACATGCAGAAATCGCCCGCCGAGCGGATGCGCGAGCAGGTCCTGAAGAGCCTCGGCCTGACCGAGGAGGAACTGGACGCGATGCCGCCGGAGAAACGCGAACAGGTGGAGAAAGGCATCGGCGAACGCATGCGCGAGATGATCGCCATGCAGAACGGCCAGGCGCCGGGACGGCAAGAGGACCCGACGCAGGCCGGCGCGACGCTGAACGCCTGGATCTGAGCCAGGCGCGCGCCAGTCTCTCAGCGCTGCCGGGCGACGACGCGCTTGGCGTAGCTGGCGCGCTCCATCTCGCGCACTTCGACGCTGACCTGCACGCCCTCCTCGCCGCCGCCCGCCACCGCTCCGGCGAGCACCTCGCCGAGCACCTCGCCCAGCGCCTGGCGGGTCGCCGCGTCGCGCCCGTCGAGGATCGACAGGCAGGCATGCAGGTAGGCGCGCTCGACCGCTGCGGTTCCCTGCCGGTAGGCCTCCAGGGTGACGAAGCGCGACTTGATGTCCGCCTCGCCGAATTGCCCGGAAGCGAACAGCGCGGCATTGGCCTGCTCCAGCAGTTCGCCGGGGGACGTTTCGAGGCGGAGGTTGGCAGTGGCTTCGATGACGAGATGCGGCATGCTGGCGGGCCTTGCGGGGAATGGGGAGCGGGATTCTAGCGGCTCGACGAGCGATGCGACAGCCGGCCTGCGCCTGCGTGGCTCAGATCAACCCGGCGGCCGCGAAAACCCGCGCGTAGATGGCGCGGATCAGCGCGTCTCGCAGGCCTGCCGCTGGCCCTTGGCCGGCGTGTACAGGTAGCCGGGCGTGTCGCCCGCCTGGCGGTACAGGACCGAACCGTCGCTATAGGAAATCGCGCTCAGCGCCTGGCCATCGGCGAGGCTGCGGACATCGCCGCCCAGCGACTGGACGCTGCTGCCGTCGGGCAGCTTGAGACTGGCGAAACCGTCGATCACCTCGAGTTTGCCGAAGTCTCCGCAGTGCAACGCCAGCGGCCCGGAAGCGGCCTTTCCGTCCGACGATGAATCCCCGCAACCACCCAGCAGCGACAGAACCAACAACGCGGGGAGAACAGCGGGCTTCATCGGGGAGTCCTTTGCGGATGAGCGGAAGACGGGACTCTACCACCTGCCGGGCAGCGGGAAAAACCGCTTCGGCGTACGCTGTCATGCAACGGCAGGCGCACCTGTGAGACAATTCGCCGAATGCCAGGCATCACACCCCGCCTTCATCGCGCTACAGCCACGTCATGACGCTGGCTGCGGCACTCCACGAATGCCCGCAGGATCGCCCCATGCTCCAGATGGAGCGCAGCGGAAAGCCGAGACCGGCAGCAGACCGGTATCGCCATGGTCCAGGCGTGCGTAAGTCCTCTATAGGTAAAGAAGTTGATCTCCACCGCGAATATCACCATGCAGTTCGGCGCCAAGCCGCTGTTCGAGAACGTTTCCGTCAAGTTCGGCAACGGCAACCGCTACGGCCTGATCGGCGCCAACGGTTGCGGCAAGTCGACCTTCATGAAGATCCTCGGCAACGACCTGGAGCCGAGCGCCGGCCAGGTCATGCTGGAACCCAACGTGCGCCTGGGCAAGCTGCGCCAGGACCAGTTCGCCTACGAGGACTTCAGCGTCATCGATACGGTGATCATGGGCCACGAGGAACTCTGGGCGGTGAAGGCCGAACGCGACCGCATCTACTCCCTGCCGGAAATGAGCGAGGCAGATGGCATGGCGGTGGCCGAGCTGGAAGTCCAGTTCGCCGAGTTCGACGGCTACACCGCCGAGTCCCGCGCCGGCGAGCTGCTGCTCGGCCTGGGCATCCCGCTGGAGCAGCACTTCGGCCCGATGAGCGCCGTCGCTCCCGGCTGGAAGCTGCGCGTACTGCTGGCCCAGGCGCTGTTCTCGGACCCGGACGTGCTGCTGCTCGACGAACCGACCAACCACCTGGACATCAACACCATCCGCTGGCTGGAAGGCGTGCTCACCGCGCGCAACAGCACCATGATCATCATTTCCCACGATCGCCACTTCCTGAACAGCGTCTGCACCCACATGGCCGACCTGGACTACGGCGAGCTGCGCCTGTTCCCGGGCAACTACGACGAGTACATGACCGCCGCCGAACAGGCCCGCGAGCGCCTGCTGTCGGACAACGCCAAGAAGAAGGCGCAGATCGCCGAGCTGCAATCCTTCGTCAGCCGCTTCTCGGCCAACGCCTCCAAGGCCAAGCAGGCCACCAGCCGCGCCCGGCAGATCGACAAGATCCAGTTGGAAGAGGTCAAGCCGTCCAGCCGGGTCAGCCCGTTCATCCGCTTCGAGCAATACAAGAAGCTGCACCGCCAGGCGGTGACCGTGGAAAACATCAGCAAGGGCTATGACGGCAAGCCGCTGTTCAAGGGCCTGAGCCTGCAGGTCGAGGCCGGCGAGCGCGTCGCCATCATCGGCCCCAACGGCATCGGCAAGACCACCCTGTTGCGCTGCCTGGTCGGCGACCTGCCGGTGGACGGCGGCGAGGTGAAATGGACCGACAGCGCCGACGTCGGCTATTTCGCCCAGGACCATGCCGACGACTTTGCCGACGACATGAGCCTGTTCGACTGGATGGCCCAGTGGACCCAGGGCGGCGAACAACTGGTGCGCGGCACCCTCGGCCGCATGCTGTTCTCCAACGACGAGATCAAGAAGTCGGTGAAAGTGATCTCCGGCGGCGAGCAGGGCCGCATGCTGTTCGGCCGGCTGATCCTCAAGCGCCCCAACGTGCTGGTGATGGACGAGCCGACCAACCACCTGGACATGGAGTCCATCGAGGCGCTGAACCTGGCGCTGGACAACTATCCGGGCACGCTGATCTTCGTCAGCCACGACCGCGAATTCGTTTCCTCGCTGGCTACCCGCATCATCGAGCTGGGCGAGAACGGCGTGACCGACTTCAGCGGCAGCTATGACGACTACCTGCGCAGCCAGGGCGTGATCGTCTGAGTCCCCGTCGCGCAACGCGAAAGCCCCGCATCCGCGGGGCTTTTTCATTCCGGCATGAACGCGCAGGGCCTATGGGGAGCGCGACTCAGTCGACGTAGCCGGCCATCATCGCCGCGCGGGTCGCCAGGCGCTGGCCCTCGGCGATCTTCTCGCGCTGTTCGGCGGTCAGCTCGCGGGGCGGGTGGTCCTTGATGTAGGCAGCCACGTTCACCCCGATGTAGACGATCAGGGCGGCGGCGATCAGGACGTTCTTCGGATTGATGTCCGAGCGCCGCTTGCAGGCTTCGCAGATGCCGCTCTCGACGAGACGGGTCGCTCGGGCGCCGCAGTTGCGGCAGTAACACGCGCTCACAGGCCGGTTCCTTGTGCTTGTAATTGTCCGGCCAATCTACACGCAGCGCGCCGCTGCGCACAACGCGAAAACCCCGCCGAAGCGGGGTTTTCCGATGACGCGGGGATCAGGCCGCGGCGAACTGCCCGGCGATCTGCCGGCGGGCGGCGGCGATGGCCTGGGCGCGGGGCTCCTCGCCATAGGCCAGGCCTTCGGCGCGAACCACTTCGATATCGGTGATGCCGAAGAAACCCAGCACGGTGCGCAGGTAGCCTTCGTGGGCCGCGCCGGTCGGCTGGCCGGCATGCACGCCACCGGCGGTGGAGACGATCACCACTTTCTTGTCGCCGGCCAGGCCAACCGGGCCGTTCTCGGTGTAGCGGAAGGTCTTGCCGGCGACCGCGATGCGATCGATCCAGGCCTTGAGCTGGCTGGAGATGGTGAAGTTGTACATCGGCGCGCCGATTACCACGACGTCGGCGGCGAGGAACTCTTCCAGCACTTCTTCACCCACCGCGACTTCATGCTTCAGCGCGGCATCGCGCAGCTCCGCCGGGGTGCTGCCGGCGGCCAGGGTCAGGGCGGAGAAATGCGCCACCGCGTCGGCGGCCAGGTCGCGGTAAGTGACGTCAAGCCCGTCTTCGTTCTGCCGCCAGGCCTGGACCAGCTCGGCGCTCAGTTGGCGGGAAGCGGAGGCGTCGCCGAGGATGCTGGAATCGATATGCAAAAGTTTCATGTCTCGCTCCTGAAAGTGGGGGATCGCAGTGTGGCGATCGAGTGGTTTGCATCCTACCGGCAAGGCCAATCGACGATTAGTCGGTAGAAACATGACTATTCGTCCCACACATAGGACAATCTGTTTTTCCCCCCAGCGGAGCGCCTGCATGCCCCACGACCTCAACGACCTCTACTACTTCGCCAAGGTGGTGGAATGCGGCGGCTTCGCCGCGGCCGGACGCGAGACGGGGATTCCCAAGTCGCGCCTGTCGCGGCGCATCGCCGAGCTGGAGGAGCGCCTTCAGGTGCGCCTGCTGCACCGCACGACACGCAAGCTGGCGCTCACGGAGGTCGGCGAACGCTACCTGCAGCACTGCCGCAACCTGCTGCTGGAAGCGGAGATGGCCGAACAGGTGATCGCCGAGCTGAGCGTCGAGCCGCGTGGCCGGCTGCGCCTTTCCGCACCGGTGGCCATGGCTTCGAGCAACCTGGCCGACCTGTTGCCGCGGTTTCTCGAACGACACCCGCAGGTCCAGCTGGAAATCCTCCTGACCAACCGCCGGGTCGACCTGCTCAACGAGGGGGTGGACGTGGCACTGCGCGTGCGCGAACTCGGCGACGAGGACCCTGCGCTGGTCTGCCGGCGCCTGGCTCCGGCGACCACGCAGATCCTCGCCGCCCCGTCGCTGATCGCCGGGCGTCGCCTGGAACATCCGGAAGACCTCGAAGACCTGCCCTTCCTCGGCGCTATTCATAACGACCGCAAGGTCCACGCGACCCTGATCGGGCCGGATGGCAGCCGCTACCAGTTGGAACGCGAACCGCGCCTGGGCGTCGACGACTTCGTCCTGCGCAAGAAAGCCGCCGTGGCCGGCCTCGGCGTCACCCTGCTGCCCGAAGGCTACTGCGACAGGGAACTGGCCGATGGCAGCCTGGTGCGCATCCTGCCGCAGTGGACCTTGCCGAAAAGCACCATGCAGGCCGCCTACCTGCCGCGCAGCAGCCAGATTCCGGCTATCCGTGCTTTGATCGACTTTCTCGTGGAAGCCCTGCAACGCCCCTCGGGCGAGACCGGCCCAGCCTACCGCCGCGCCCGCGAGTGAGCCGCGCCGTTCAGCCGATCCGCTGCAACAGCGCGGCGGACAGGCGCCCGCCGAGCAGGCTGTCGAGCCAGAACGACTGGTGCAGCAGGACGATGCCCCAGAACACCAGTTGGAACGAGAGCTTGCGGGTCTTGTGGCGGAATACCTGCTGCGCGACCAGCGCGCCAGGCCAGCCGCCGAGCAGCTCGAACAGGTGCAGGCGGACCTCCGGGGTACGCCAGTCGCCGCGTGCGGCGCTGCGCTTGTCCTGCCAGTAGAGGGCGAATGCGAGCAGGCTGGCCAGCGGATAGGCCAGCAGCGGCCAGAGGGCCTGTCCGTCCAGGTACATCCGCCAGGCACCAGCGGCCGGCAGCACGCAGAGGATCAGCAGGACCAGCAGCTTCGCCAACGGGCGCTGCAACGCGCTCGGCGGAGTCGGCGCCGGCCGCGCCTGGGCCCGCGTCACCGGCGCCTGGGCGCCACGGCGGACAGTTGGCGGATCGATGGTCAGCGCGTCCAGCCGCGCCCTCTCGGCGCGCAGGCGGCCCTGGGCATCCTGGCTGGCGAGAAACCACACCTGGTCGCCCTGGCGGGGACGGCGGTCGCCGCGGAACGCGGAGATATGCAGGAAGACTTCTTCCCCGCCGGTCTTCGGCAGGATGAAGCCGAAGCCCTTGTCGTCATACCAGCGGCTGATCATGCCCGGCTTTTCCATATCCACATCCACTCGCTCGCTACCCGTTTCGCGCTGCATTCTAGCCACCCGCGGCGGCCAGACGAAAAAAGGCGCGGCTCGCGCCGCGCCTCTTGCCTGTTCCCGGGCCTCACACCTCGCCGGCGGTGCTCCAGTCGATCAGGTGGAATTGCCAGGTCGCCAGGATCAGCAGGCCGAAGGCGATCCGATACCAGGCGAAAGCCGCGTAGCTGTGGTTGCCGATGAACTTCAGCAAGGCGCGCACCGCCAGCATGGCGAAGACGAACGAGGTGACGAAGCCGACGGCGAACACCGGCAGGTCCTCGGGGCGGAACAGGTCGCGGTACACGTATCCGGAATAGACCGCCGCGCCGACCATGGTCGGCATCGCCAGGAAGAACGAGAACTCGGTGGCCGCCTTGCGCGAAAGGCCGAACAGCAGGCCGCCGATGATGGTCGCGCCGGACCGCGAGGTGCCGGGGATCATCGCCAGGCACTGGGCACAGCCGATCTTCAGGGCGTCCTTCCAGGTCATGTCGTCGACGTGTTCGGCGCGGATCACATGCTTCCGGCGCTCGGCCCAGAGCATGACCACCCCGCCCACCACCAGCGCCAGGGCGACGGTGATCGGATTGAACAGCCACTCGTGGATCAGGTCGGCGAACAGGACGCCGAGGACTACCGCCGGGAAGAACGCGATCAGCAGGTTGGCGGTGAAACGCTGGGCCTGGCGCTGGCTCGGCAGGTCACGGACGACTTGAAAGATCTTTCCCCGAAATTCCCAGACGACAGCGAGGATCGCCGCCAGCTGGATGATGATGTTGAACGCCTTGGCGCGTTCGCCGCCGAAGCCGATGAGGTCGGCGACGATGATCTGGTGCCCGGTGCTGGAAATCGGCAGGAACTCGGTCAGCCCCTCCACGACGCCCAGGATGAACGCCTGGAAAGCAGTCCACCACTCCATGTTTCTCCCCCTTCTACTACTGTCCCGAACGAGCTTTCGTTGTTCTCGGCGATACACTCGCCGTCTTTTATGAAGGCCTTACGACTCCGAAGAACCCGACCAGTTCCCCCACTGCCGAAGTCGAAACCGGCGGGCATGCTACCAGAGCGGCCGGCCAGGAATCTTGGAATTCTTGCCAGCCGGCGTCTGAACAAATCTGTCCGCGCCCGTCCCCTCCGCCCTGGTCTTCGCGAAGCGCCGGATACATTCGCTACAATGCGTCCTCGTCGCATGAGGGCCTTCCGTGTCACCCCTTGAACTCTTCGCCGCTTCGCTCGGCGCCATCGCCGTCTACCTGACCGTCCGCCAGAATCCCTGGTGCTGGCCTATCGGCCTGGTGATGGTGGCGCTCTACGCCTGGATATTCTTCGAGGTGAAGCTTTATTCGGACATGCTCCTGCAAATGGTCTACGCGGCGCTACAGCTCTATGGCTGGTGGCAGTGGACCCGCGGCGGGCAGGACCACGACGGCCGCTCGGTGAGCCGCCTGAACGCCGCGCAGCGCCTCTACGGGCTCGGTGCGGGCCTGGTCGGCAGCGTCGCGCTCGGTTACCTGATGGCCAACCACACCGATGCCGCCAGTCCCTGGTGGGACGCCGGATTGACCGCCTTCAGCCTGGTGGCGCAATGCTGGATGGCGCAGAAGCGCCTGGAATGCTGGGCCCTGTGGATCGCCGTAGACGTGCTGTTCGTGGCGCTCTTCGCCAGCAAGGCGCTGTACCTGACCGCCGCCCTCTACGCCCTCTTCACCCTGCTGGCGATCCACGGCTGGCGGACCTGGCGCCGCGACCCGGCATTGCGCGAGGGCGTCGCCGCATGAAGGTGCTGGTACTCACCGGGCCCGAATCCAGCGGCAAGAGCTGGCTTGCGGAGCAGCTCCAGGCCCGCTTCGGCGGCCGGGTGGTCGGCGAGTACGTCCGCCACTTCATCGACGAACAGCGCCGCGACACCTGCTACGCCGACATCCCCGCCATCGCCCGCGGGCAACTGGCCTGGGAGGAGGCCGCTCGCGCGGAACGGCCGGCGCTGCTGATCCTCGATACCCACCTGCTGAGCAACATCCTCTGGAGCCGGATTCTCTTCGGCGACTGTCCGGACTGGCTCGAACCCGCCCTGCTGCGGCGGCGCTACGACCTGCACCTGCTGCTCTCGCCGGAAGGCGTGGCCTGGAGCGCCGACGGCCAGCGCTGCCAGCCGGAACTGGCGCAGCGCCAGGCCTTCCACCGCGAATGCCAAGCCTGGCTGGAGCGGCATCGGCAGCCCTACCGCGCCATCGCCGGCGACTGGGCCGAGCGCCGGCGCCAGGCTTTCGCCGCAGTGCAAGGACTGCTCCAGGACGGCTGAAGGGCCGGCCCTGTCACGCCAGCGATACACCGCCAGCACAGTCCGGCCCTTGGCGCAGAGCGTTTCGCGACGGCGCCGCGGAAAGCTGTCTCGGCGCTGAAACAGCTCCGGGCGCTTCCCCGGCAGGCTTGACCCCATGGTCGGCGGGCCTGCTGTTGCACGGATGCAACACTGTCCGCCAGGGTCCCCCGGCGCTCACCTCCAAGCCCTTGATGGACAAGGAAAACGCAAAACCGGCACGCCCCATGCTCGCTCCCTGCCAACGCTGATTAGGGCTCAGCGCCAACGAAGGAAGCGCCATCATGTCGGGGAGTTCGCTACGCATCGTCGTTCCAGCGCTGCTGGTCATCGTCGGCTCCGTGCCGGTGAGCCTCCCCGCGCATGCGGCGGATGGTACGATCGTCGTCCAGCGCCAGGTCCAGCCACGGGTCGCCTACCGTCCGAGCATGGTGCCCGACCCACATCCCACCGTCGTCGACACCAACGTCTCCGCCGAGGTCAACGCCCTCGCCAACGGGGCGGCCAGCGGCAATACCGTGAGCCGCGAACTGGGCGATGCCGACTTCGCCATCGTGACCAGCGGTTCCGGGATTCGCAGCATGATTCTCACCGGAAGCGCCCTGCCGGGTTTCGCCAGCCAGCCGGCGAACCCGGCGACGGTCCAGGCCGTCGGCAACCTCGGCACCACCCACGGCGCGGGAGGCGGCGCCGGCGCAGGCCTCGCCGGGCAGATCAACGGCAGCCTCAAGCAGGGCCTGGCACCGCTGCAGATGCTCGGGGGTGGTCAATGAAGCGCCTGTCCGCCCTCCTCCTCGCCTTCGCCTGTATCGCGTCGCTCCAGGCCGACCCGCTGGCCTCACGCAATCGCGCCAGCATCGATGACAGCGGCACCTACCGCGGCAACTTCGCCCTCAACCAGGCCGCCGGCGACGCCCAGCAACAGAGCAACGTTCGTGTCGTCGCGGTAGGCTCCGCGGCCCTCGTCGGCAGCGACCAGCGCCAGCATCTGCAACTCGACGCCAGCCAGCCGATCGCAGCCAGCGCCAGCATCTCGGGGGCGGCGCTGCGCGGCAGCGGCATCCTCGGCGTCAACCAGGGCGCCGGCCTCGGCAACCAACAGATCAACGCCTTCCGGCTGAGTCTCAGCAACGGCCCGGAAAGCCTGGATGACAGCGTTCTCGCGCAAAGCGTGGCGCTGACCAAAGTCTCCGGTTCGGCCACTCCGGTCCCGGGGGGACGCAGCGTCTCGACGGACGATCGCGCCTTCGCCGGGAGCAGCGGCGTGGTGCAGGTGAACCAGAGCGCTGGGGTGGGCAATCAGTCGATGAACACCCTCAGCGTCAGGGTCATGGAATGACTCTGCCAAGCCAACACAAGCCCAACACTAAGCACAGAAATGCAAGGAGAAACGCCATGAAAGCGACTATGGTCCTGACCCCGCTGGCCCTGGCAATGGCTGCAGTGCTGTCGGTATCGGCCTACGCCGGAAACGAAGGTGGCTGGCACCCGCCGAAACCCAACCCGCAGTCGAACAACAAGGGCGGAGCCACGGCCCTGGTGGTGGATACGCAGCAGAACTACAACAACAAGGTCAGCAACTTCGGCACGCTGAACAATGCCTCGGTGAGCGGCTCGATCAAGGATGCCTCGGGCAACGTCGGGGTCAACGTCGCCGCCGGCGACAACAACCAGCAGGCCAACGCCGCCGCGCTGGCCAGCGCCGACGCCAGCTTCGTGTTCGGCACCGCGACCGCCAGCACCAGCGTGCTGCAGAGCGGCTACGGCAATACGCTGAACAACTACTCCAACCCCAACACCGCATCGCTGAGCAACTCGGCCAACAACGTCTCGGGCAACCTGGGCGTGAACGTCGCCGCCGGCAACTTCAACCAGCAGAAGAACGACCTGGCCGCCGCCGTCTCCAACGGCCAGTACAGCACTGCCGGTAGCGCCGCGTCGCAGACCTCCACCGGCAACACCACCGTCAACAGCGCCAACTACGCCTATGGCGGCACCTACGTGTCGCTGAAGCTGAACGCCGACGGCAGCTACAAGGGCACCTCCGACCAGATCGGCGACGTCTACCTCGACACCTGGGAAGGCCAGACCCATCCGGGCGGCAGCAATACCGGCCACATCGACGTGGACAGCCAGGCCCAGGGCGCCAAGGACCTGAACCACGACGGCGGCGCGTTCGCCTTCAAGGAAAAGGGCGACGTCGACCTGAAAGGCACGGTGTCCGGCTTCATCCCGGCGATCGTCGGCTTCAAGACCCCGGTCACCAACAACGCCAGCCTGAGCAACTCGTTGCAGAACGTCTCGGGCAACGTCGGGGTGAACATCGCCGCCGGTGGCGGCAACCAGCAGAGCAACTCCCTGTCCATCGCCGCCGGTTGCAGCAGCTGCCCGGCCGGTGGCGAGAGCCTTGGCTTCTGATCCTGGCCCAGGGGTTCCGGCGCCAGCCGGAACCCTTTTCCATCCGACACAGGAACCGGCCATGCGCACGCTCATCCTTTCCCTGCTGCTGCTCGTCGACCTCACCGCCCAGGCGGCGACCCTCGGCTTTCCCGCCCTGCCCGGCGGCGGCCTGGTCTACAAGCAGGTGCAGAGCATCCGCGAGCGGCGCTTCGCCGACCTGGTCGAGCAGAAGACCGATTTCAGCTGCGGCGCCGCGGCCCTCGCGACCATCCTGGAGAAGGCCTACGGCGCCCCGCTCGACGAGCAGGCGGTGATCCAGGGCATGCTCGCCCACGCCGACCCGGAGATCGTCCGCACCCAGGGCTTCTCCATGCTCGACATGAAGCGCTACGTCGAATCCATGGGCATGCGCGCGCGCGGCTACCGGATCGAGGCGGCGCAACTGGAACAACTGAAGATCCCCGCCATCGTGCTGATGGAAATCCGCGGCTACAAGCACTTCGTCGTCCTGCAACGCACCCAGGGCGAGTACGTGTACGTGGGTGACCCGGCGCTGGGGCACAAACGCTACGCGCTGACAGAGTTCGCCAAGGGCTGGAACGGCATCGTCTTCGCCGTGATCGGCCAGGGATACGACCGCGGCAATCCGCTGCTGACGCCGCCCGAGCCGCTGACCGCGCGCAATCGCCTGGACCGCTTCAAACCGGTCAGGGACGCCGAACTGATGGAATTCGGCTTCATCCAGAGCGATTTCTTCTGATCGCAGGAGCCGGATGCTCCGGGAGCACGCCATGTACACGCACCACTGCTTCGTCCTCGCCTGCTGCCTCGGCGCTGCGCTGCCCGCCCCCGCCAGCGACCTGTTCGCCCCCGCCGAACTGAGCGACCAGGAGCTTTCCCATCTGCGCGGGCGCTATGTGCTGCCGGGGCGGATCGTCAGCTTCGGAGTGACCATGAGCAGCACCTGGCAGAACGCCAGCGGCCAGGTCCTCGGCGCGCGCGTCGACCTGCAGGTGCGGCAGAACCTGGCGCGCCCGGTCCTCAACGTCACCCTGGTCGATCGGCCAGGCGACGCCCCACCACCCGCCGCCGGCAACGGCCAGGTCCTCGGCGGCGCCGGACTGGCACAGACCCAAGGGGTCAGCCAGAGCATCCGCACCGCCGGCGACCACAACAGCGCCAGCAATGGCGTCAGCATCGAGGTCCGCCACGGCGACGCGCCGCCGCCACTGCCGGGCGGCACGCCGCTGGAAGGTGCGCTCGCCCTCAGCGGCGAGGCCGGCACGGTGAAGGTCACGCCGAACGGCGGCGCCCTGCAACTGGCGATCCAGGCCAGCGGCCAGGGCGCCAGCCTGCAAAGCCTCGGCGCCGGCGGCCTGGTGCAGAGCGTGGCGCTCAGCGGAAACCGCAACCTGGTGCAGAACCTGGCGGCGCTCGAGGTGATGCTCAAGGACCGGCCGGGCGCCGATCCGGCACTGAATTGCGCCTGGGAGCAATTGCGCGCGCTGCGCCCCAGCGGCTACTGAAAGTTGATCTAGTCTGAAATCACTGTGCTATCGGAAGGCCATAAAAACGGAACGGCAAACATGACCCAGACACTCTCGCTGCGAGCTGTCCTCTGCGCCACCACCCTGGTTTCCCCGTTCCTGGCGCAGGCCGCGACGGAGTCCGAGGTCGAGGCGCTGAAGAAGGAACTCCTGGAGCTGCGCCAACGCTACGAGGCCCAGCAGAACGCCCTGATGGTCCTCGAACAGCGCGTGCGCCAGGTCGAGGCGCAACCCCAGGCGCCGCAGCCGCAACGCCTGGTCAAGTCGATCCAGCCGCCGGCGCAGGCGCGCAACGACGCCAACGCGGTCGCCGGCACCTACGGCGCCAGCCTCAAGGACGATGGCGCGCCCGCGCCCAGCGTGGAAAACATCTACCAGGACGCCAGCGGCTTCTTCGGCGGCGGCACCTTCAGCCTGGAGACCGGCCTCACCTACAGCCACTACGACACCCGCCAGTTGTTCCTCAACGGCTTCCTGGCGCTGGACTCGATCTTCCTCGGCAACATCGGCGTGGACCAGATCGATGCCGACATCTGGACCCTCGACCTGACCGGCCGCTACAACTGGAACCAGCGCTGGCAGGTGGATATCAACGCCCCGGTGGTCTATCGCGAATCGACCTACCAGTCCGCCGGCGCCGGCGGCTCGACCTCGCAGATCACCGAGAAATCGGTGACCGGCGACCCACGCCTGGGCGACGTCAGCTTCGGCGTCGCCTACAAGTTCCTCGACGAAAGCGAGAGCACCCCGGACGCGGTGGTCAGCCTGCGGGTCAAGGCGCCCACCGGCAAGGATCCCTACGGCATCAAGCTGAAGCAGGTACCGGGCAACAACAACCTCAACGTGCCCGACGACCTGCCCACCGGCAACGGCGTCTGGTCGATCACCCCGGGCATCTCGCTGGTGAAGACGGTGGACCCGGCGGTGCTGTTCGGCAGCCTGTCGTATACCTACAACTTCGAAGAGTCGTTCGACGACATCAACCCGCAGCAAGGCGTGAAGACCGGCGGCAAGGTCAAGCTCGGCAACTGGTTCCAACTCGGCGTCGGCGTGGCCTTCGCGCTGAACGAGAAGATGAGCATGTCGTTCTCCTTCTCAGAGCTGATCAGCCAGAAGAGCAAGGTCAAGCAGGACGGCCAGAGCTGGCAGACCGTCAGCGGCAGCGACGCCAACGCCGGCTACTTCGGCCTGGGCATGACCTATGCGGTGAGCAACAGGTTCAGCATCGTGCCCAGCCTGTCCATCGGCATCACTCCGGACGCGCCGGACTTCACCTTCGGCGTGAAATTCCCCTACTACTTCTGAGGGGCATCGTGCCGTTCGAGCCTGGGCATGCCCTACCCCTCGAAGGAATGCGTGAGCCTGGGAGCGATCCTCGCCTAGCTGCACAGGCGTTATCCGCCGGTAGCAACGGCACCGTCCCTCTCAAGCCTCGCCAGCGAGCGCCCGCTCGACTTCCTCGCGCGAGGGGATCGAGGTCTGCGCGCCGAGGCGGGTCACCGAGATCGCCGCGGCGGCCTGGCCGAAACGGATCGCCGCCGCCTCGTCGAGGCCGCGCGCAAGGGCCGCGGCGAAGCCGCCGACGAAGGTGTCCCCGGCCGCCGTGGTATCCAGCGCCTTGACCCGCGCCACCGGGAAATGCTCGACCCGCCCCTCGCCCACCAGCAGGGCGCCCTGGGCGCCGAGGGTGACGATCACCCTGCCGGCGCCCATTTCGCGCAGGCGCTCGGCGGCACGCCCGGCGCTCTCCAGGGAGTCCACCGGCAGGCGGCAGAGCAGTTCGCTTTCGGTCTCGTTGGGGACCAGGTAGTCCACCAGCGGCAGCCACTCCGCCGGCACGTCGCGGGTGGCCGGCGCCGGGTTGAGGATCACCGTCTTGCCCAGCGCATGGGCCCGGCGCAGCACATGGCCAACCGTCTCCAGCGGGCTTTCCAGCTGGCAGACCACCACCTGCGCCTGCTCCAGCAAGTGCTCGTGGCGCGCCAGCACGGCCGGCGACAGGTGGCCGTTGCCGCCGGCGACGATGACGATGGCGTTCTGGCTGCTGTCGTCGACCACGATCAGCGCCACTCCGCTGGACTCCCCGGCCACCCGCTCGACGCCCTGGCAGTCGATGCCCTCGGCCTGTAGCGCACGGTACAACTGGTCGCCGTAGGCATCGTCGCCAAGGCAGCCGATCATCGCCACCTCCGCGCCGAGACGCGCCGCGGCGACCGCCTGGTTGGCTCCCTTGCCGCCGGGAACGGTGATGAAGGACTGCCCGGCGAGGGTCTCGCCGCCCCGTGGCAGGCGCGGCGCGCGCACCACCAGGTCCATGTTCAGGCTGCCCACCACCAGTACTTTCGCTTGCATCGTTGCGTCCTTGTTCCAGCCTCTCTCTAGCGAGGGCGCCCCCGGCGCCCGGTTCAGACCCGCACCAGCGGCGGCGCGGTGGATTCGCGCAGGACCAGCGCCGGCGCCACCACCCGCCGCTGCATCGGCTCCTCGCGCTCGGCGATGCGTTGCAGCAGCAGTTGCGCAGCGATCTCGCCAAGCAGGCGGATCGACTGGCCCACGGTGGTCAAGGCGGGAAACACGAAGCGGCTCAGCTCGATATCGTCGAAGCCGATCACCGACAGTTCGTGCGGCACCCTGATATTCAGCTCGGCCGCGGCGCGCAGCACGCCGATGCCGATCATGTCGTTGCCGGCGACGATCGCCGTCGGTCGCTCGCCCTCGCCGCCCAGCAGGCCGAGCGCCGCGTGGTAGCCGCCGGGGCTGCTGAACTCGCTTTCCAGCAGCCACTGCGGGCGCACCTCCAGGCCGGCCTTGGCCATCGCCCGCCGGTAGCCCTCGACCCGCAGCGTCGAGACCTTGGTCGACAGCGGCCCGCCGATGCAGGCGATGTCGCGATGGCCCAGTTCGAGCAGGTGGCGGGTCGCCAGGTAGGCGCCCATCTCATGGTCGATCTGCACCCGGTCGGCTTCCACGCCTTCCACCTCGCGGTCGACGATCACGGTCGGCGTGCGCATGTTCGCCAGTCCCTTGGCCAGCGCGCCGTCGCCGCCGGCGGACGCCAGGACCAGGCCGTCGATGCGTTTCTCCTGGAGCACGCGCAGGTAGTTGGCCTGCTTCTGCGGGTTGTCGTCGGAATTGCAGAGGATCACGCAGTAGCCGTTGCGCTCGCAGCAATCCTCGATGCCGCGCGACAGCTCGGCGAAATACGGGTTGGTACTGTTCGGCACCAGCAGGCCGATGATCGAGGTGGTGCGCACCTTCAGCGAGCGCGCCACCGCGCTGGGCACGTAATGCAGCTGCGCGATGGCGTCCTCGACCTTCTTGCGCACCGCGTCGCTGACCGGCCGCGTCCTGTTCACCACATGCGATACGGTGGTGAAGGAAACCCCCGCCATCGCCGCCACGTCCTTCATTGTCGCCATCGTTCAGCCCTGTCTGCGGGCGCGATGGCTGCGATAGGTATCCAGCACCACCGCTACCACGATCACCGCCCCGGTAATGATTCGTTTGGTCGGCTCCGACGCACCGATCTGCGCCAGCCCCGCCGCCAATACGGAAATGATCAGCACGCCGAAGAAGGTGCTGACCACCGAACCTCGCCCGCCCATCAGGCTGGTGCCGCCGATCACCACCGCGGCGATGACCTGGAGTTCCAGGCCGACCCCGGCGTTGGGATCGGCCGCTTCCAGACGCGAGATCTGGAACAGCGCGGCCAACCCGGCGAGCAGCCCCATCAGGGCGAATACTGCAATCTTATAGGGTTTCGGGTTCACACCGGCCAATCGCACCGCTTCTTCGTTGGTGCCGATGCCGATCAGGTAGCGGCCGAACACCGTGCGGGTGAGCACCGCCTGGGCGGCGAACATCACCAGCAGGGCGATCACGAAGGCCGGCGAGATGCCGAACGCCAGCGGATTGGACAGCCAGGCATAGGCGTCGCCGATATAGGCCGTGCGCGAGTCGGTCATCTGGTAGGCCAGCCCACGGGCCATCTCCAGCACCCCGAGGGACACGATGAACGAGGGAATCCGCCAGGCCACCGTGATCGAACCGGTGACGCAGCCGGCCAGAGTCGCGCAGGCCATCCCGAGCATCGCCGCCGGCAGCACGCCCCAGCCCCAGCCGAGCGTCGCCAGGCTTACCGCCGAGGCCGCCAGGGCCAGCACCGAACCCACCGAGAGATCGATGCCGCCGACGATCAGGATGAAGGTCATGCCCACCGCCAGCACCACCAGGTCGGGGATCTGGTTGGCGATGGCGAGGAAGGTGCCATAGCTGAGGAAGTGGCTGCTCAGCGCCGAGAACAGCGCGATCATCGCCAGCAGCGCGCCGGCCAGGCCGAGGTAGGTGCCCAGGCCGAAATAGTTGCCGCGTCGCAGGGTTGGCGCTGCGGCGGCGGTAGCGGAAGACGTCGGGTCGCTCATTTCTGGTTCCTTGCGTTGCGTGTTCACGACGTCGCCAGCAGCGCGTCGCGTTTCTTGTAACCGGCGAAGGCCGCCGCCAGCAGCGCGTCCTGGGTCCAGGCGTCGCGCTCGAAGGTGTTCACCATACGTCCCGCCGAGAGCACGCCGATGCGATCGCAGATCAGCATCAGCTCGCGCAGGTCGCTGGACACCACCACCAGCGCCTTGCCCCGGCGGGTCAGTTCGGCAAGCAAGGCATAGATGTCGAACTTGGCGCCGACGTCGATGCCACGGGTCGGCTCGTCGAACAGCAGCACCTGGCAGTCGCGCTCCAGCCAGCGGCCGATCACCACCTTCTGCTGGTTGCCGCCGGACAGTTCGCCCACCGCCTGCGCGGTGTCCGCGCAGCGCACCCGCAGCGCCTCCACCTGACGCCGCGCCAGGGCTTCCTCGCGGCGCCGGTCGATCACCCCGTGGCGCGCCAGCGCCGGCAGGTTGCCCAGGGCCAGGTTGGCGCTGATCGACTGGTCCAGCAGCAGGCCCTCGCCCTTGCGGTCCTCGGTGATCAGCGCCACCCCCTGGCGCACCGAGTCGGCCGGCGAACGCAGGCTCAGGCGCTGCGGCGGATCGCCGAGCAGGACCTGCCCACCGTCGGCGCGGTCGGCGCCGTAGATCAGGCGCAACAATTCGGTGCGCCCGGAGCCGATCAGTCCGGAAATGCCGAAGATCTCCCCCGCGCGCACCTCGAACGACACCTCATGCACCTTGCCGCGCCGGCTCAACCGCTCCACCCGCAGCAACGGCGCGCCGATCTGCCGTGTACCCAGGTCGAAGCGCTCGCCCAGCTCGCGGCCGACCATCAGGGTCACCAGTTGGTCGGCGTCGTAACGCTCGATCGGCTCGACGCAGACCAGGCGGCCATCGCGCAACACCGCGATGCGCTGCGAAATCCGCGCCAGTTCCTCCAGTCGATGGGAGATGTAGACGATCGCCACGCCGCGTTCGCGCAGCCGCTCGACCTGCTCGAAGAGCATGTCCACCTCGCGCGCGGTAAGCATCGCCGTGGGTTCGTCGAGGATCAGCAAGCGGCAGTCGCCGATCAGGTTGCGGGCGATCTCGACCATCTGCTGGTGGCCGATGCCGAGGTCGCCGACCAGCGTGTCGGGATCGATCGCCTCCAGGCCGACCTGGGCCATCGCCTCGCGGGCCGCCGCGCGCAGGCGCCGACGGTCGATCCAGCCGGCGCGCCGGGGCAGGTCGTGGAGGAACAGGTTCTCCGCCACCGACAGGGTCGGCAGCAGGTTCAGTTCCTGCATCACCATGCGCACGCCCAGCGCCTCGGCCTCGCGGCGGCTGCCGGGGGCGTAGGGCCGGCCGAGGAGTTCCAGGCTGCCGGCGCCGGGACGCTCCAGGCCGCCGACGATCTTCGACAAGGTGCTCTTGCCGGCACCGTTCTCGCCGGTCAGGGCCAGCACCTCGCCGCCGAACAATTGCAGGTCGATCTCCGCCAGCACCGGCTGCGCGTAGGTCTTGCCGACCCCGCGGATGCTCAGCAGCGGCAATGCGTCGCTAGACATGGGAAGGCTCCATCGGACGGCTCAGGGCGCGGTCACCAACTCGACAGGCGTCTCGACCACGCCGTCCTTCTCATGTTCCGGGGTTTGCCCGGCGAGCAGCTTGAGCGCGGTCTGGATACCGAACACCGCCTGCTTCGCGGCGAACTGGTCGGCAGTGGCCAGCACCCGGCCATCCTTGAGCATCGGCTTGATCGCCTGGATATTGTCGTAGCCGACCACCTTCACCTGCCCGGCGCGGCCCGCCGCGCGCACCGCCGATACCGCGCCGAGGGCCATGCTGTCGTTGCCGGCGAGCAGCGCCTTGAGGTCCGGATGCTCGTTGAGCATCGCCGAAGCCACCGTGTTGCCCTTCTCGATTTCCCAGTTGCCCGACTGCAAGGAGACGATCTTCATCCCCGCCGCGTCCATCGCATCCTTGAAACCGGCGGTGCGCTGCTGGGCATTGGTGGTCGTGGAGACCCCTTCGATGATGCCGACCTCGTCGCCGGCCTTCAGTCGCTTCGCCAGGTACTCGCCGACCAGCCGCGCACCCTTGCGGTTGTCGGGCCCGACGAAGGGCACGCCGATCTTCTTCGCCTGCAGCACCTGCGGGTCGAAGCGGTTGTCGATGTTGACCACCACGATGCCGGCGTCCAGCGCTTTCTTCACCACCGGCACCAGCGCCTTGGAATCGGCCGGCGCGATCACCAGTGCGTCGACCCCGGACACGATCATCTGCTCGACGATGCGGATCTGGCTGGAGGTATCGGTCTCGTCCTTGATGCCGTTGGAAACCAGTTCGAACCGGTCGGCATGCTCCTTCTGGTAGGCCTTGGCGCCGTCCTCCATGGTCAGGAAGAACTCGTTCGCCAGCGACTTCATCACCAGCGCGATCCTGGGCTTCTCGGGAGTTTCCGCGTGGACGGCGGACAGGGGCAGGAACGAGGAACAGGCAGTCAGCACAACGGCAGCCAACAGGCGCCGGGAAGCGACCCGCTTCATGGTGTATCCTCCAGCTTTTCTTATCGTTGTATTGAGGCTTTTCCAGGAGATTATCCAGACGCAAACGTTTGCGTTAAGTGAATATGCGTCGATCTGACAGATTCTGTCAATCGCCACGAGCAACTGTCGCGAACCGGTCGGGATCGGTTGGATTCTAGTTCGCTACGGCTGGGAAACGCAGGATATTTTGCCTGGCCGGCAGATCTCCCGCCGCCCACTCAGCGCAACCGGTGCTTGTGCAACAGGCGGTAGAAGGTCGGCCGCGACACCCCGAGCATCCGCGCGGCCACGCTGAGGTTGTCGCCGTAACGGGCCAGCGCATCACACATCGCCTGGCGCTCGGCGCAGAGCTTGTAGACCTCCAGGCTGGACAACGGCGGGCCGTCGCCGCGCGCGCATTCCAGGCCGAGGTCCTGGGCCTCGATCTGCTTTCCCTCTGCCAGGACCAACCCGCGACGTACCCGGTTGGCCAGTTCGCGGACATTGCCCGGCCAGGCGTGCATCGCCATCGCCGCCAGCGCGTCCTCGCTGAAGCGACGCGGGCGGCGGCCGGTCTCCAGGCTGTAGAGCCGGGAGAAATGATTGGCCAGCAGCGGCAGGTCCTCGCTCCGTTCGCGCAAAGGCGCGGTGCCGACCTGCAGGACGTTGAGCCGGTAGTAGAGGTCCTCGCGGAACGTCCCGGCGTCGATCGCCGCCTCCAGGTCGACATGGGTCGCCGCCAGCACCCGCACGTCCACCTCGACCGGCCGGCTACCGCCGACCCGCTCGATCTGCTGTTCCTGGAGAAAGCGCAACAGGTTGGCCTGCAACTCCAGCGGCAGGTCGCCGATCTCGTCAAGGAACAGAGTGCCGCCGTCGGCCGCCTCGATCCGTCCGACCTTGCGCTGGTGCGCGCCGGTGAAGGCGCCCTTCTCGTGGCCGAACAGCTCGGACTGGATCAGGTGCTCGGGAATCGCCCCGCAGTTGATCGCGACGAACGGCTTGTCCGCGCGCCGCGACTGCCGGTGCAGGGTACGCGCGACCAGTTCCTTGCCGGTGCCGCTCTCGCCACGGATCAGTACCGGCGAGTCGGTCGGCGCCAGCTTCGCCAGCAGCCGGCGCAGGTCGCGTACGGCCAGGCTCTCGCCGAGCAGTTCGTGCTCGCCCTCGGCATCGCCGGGCACCGTGCCGCGCCCGCGCAGGCGGGCCATGCCAAAGGCGCGGCCGAGGGTCACCTGCACCCGCGCCATGTCGAACGGCAAGGTATGGAAGTCGAAGAACCATTCGCAGACGAAATCGCCGACACCATTCAGCGGCAAGGTGTCCGGGCTGAGCACGGCGATCCACTCGGTGCCGCTGCGGCTGATCAGGTCCTTCACCGTTTCCGGCCGCTCCAGGTGGAACGGCCGCAGGCGCAGCAGGCCGACGTCGCAAGCGCGTTCGCGCGCCGTTTCCAGCGCGCAGCTGTCCACTGCCCAACCCGCCTCGCGAAGGCCCGGCAACAGGCGCCGGCAATCGTCGCACGGGTCCACCACCAGCAGACGGCGGAGGTTCGATGCATCTAACATGTGTGCTCCTTTGCGGCGCCAATTCTTTGAACCGTCATAAAAACGGCATGTTGGCGCTCTGAAAGGAAAATCTAGCAATTTTTTGACGCGCGAAAGTGAATCTTTGTTTATATCGCCAATGCCGAAATCGTCTTATCAGTCGTAGCCGCGACGCTTGACTTCCAGGCGCCGGACGAACTCCTCCAGGACCAGCTTGTAGAGGTCGTCGCCGAGGTAGACATCCTCCACCCCGCAGTCGATGTTCGGGTTGTCGTTCACCTCGATCACCACCACCTTGTCGCCGGCCTGCTTCAGGTCCACCCCGTAGAGGCCGTCGCCGATCAGGTTGGCGGTCTTCACCGCCAGCTCCACCACCTTGCGCGGCGCCTCGTGCACGGGCATGGTGCGGAAATCGCCGCTGACCTCCTCGGCGTCCGGGCTGTGGTCGTAGATCTGCCAGTGGCCCTTGGACATGAAGTACTGGCAGGCGAAGATCGGCTTGCGGTTGAGCACGCCGATACGCCAGTCGTACTCGGTATAGAAGAACTCCTGGGCAAGGATCAGCACCGAGCGCTCGAAAAGCTCGGCGCTGGCTGCCAGCAACTGCTCCTGGTCCTCCACCTTGATCACCCCGCGCGAGAAGCTGCCGTCGGGAATCTTCAGCACCAGCGGGAAGCCCAGGCGCTCGCCGACCTTCTCCAGTTCCTGCGGGTTCTCCTTGTAGAGAATCTCCGTGGCCGGCATGCCCAGCTTGTGGCTGCGCAGCAGGTCGGCCAGGTACACCTTGTTGGTGCAGCGCAGGATCGACACCGGGTCGTCCATCACCACCAACCCTTCGCTCTCGGCCTTCTTGGCGAAACGGTAGGTGTGGTCGGCGACATTGGTGGTCTCGCGGATGAACAGCGCGTCGTACTCGGCGATCCGCGAATAGTCCTTGCGCTCGATCAGGTCGACGTCGATGCCGAGGCTGCGGCCGACCCGCACGAAGTTCTTCAGCGCTTTGGCATCGGAAGGCGGGAACGCCTCGCCGGGGTCGTGGAGGATCGCCAGGTCGTAGCGGAACGGCTTGCGCGAACGCGGCTTGCGCCAGATCTGCCGGCTGAAGCTGTCCAGGGCGTTGGCGAAGAGGTCTTCCTGGTCCTCGCGCAGCTTGTGGATGGCGCCGGGCTTGATGCCCTCGATGTGCCAGGTGCGGTTGCGCTTGAACTCCACCAGCAGCAACGGGCAGGGAAACGCCTCGAACAGTTGTCGCGCCAGGTCCTGCAGCGGCTCGATATCGGTACGGCCGAAATACAGGGTCAGGGTGAAACCATCGGTGCTGCCGTAGGGGTGCGCGGCCAGGGCCTTGTCCAGGGTGCGATCCAGATCTTCCAGGACCAGGCTGTACAGCGACTTCCTGGCCAGCTCGCTGATGGTCCGCACCGAGGGGATCACCTTGTGCCCGCGCGCCTCGGCGAGCAGCGAGCAGTAGTAGCCATGGCGCAGGTACTTGTAGTGCCGGCACAGGTTGATCACCTGGACCCGCTTGCCAGTGTCGTCGTCGATGGGCAGTTCCAGGTATTCCTGGGCGGTGACCACATCCTCGCTGGGGTAATAGGACGTCCAGTCTTCCTTGCGTTCCACGATGATGAACAGCTTGCTCACGACACCTCCCGGGGTGACAGCGAAACCACGGCGCATTCGGAACCGGCTTGCCGGCGCACGCATCCCGGCCAATACTCGGCGGGAATCCCTTGCGAAACCGCTCTATGGCGCCTGCCAGCAAACCGAAGCGTACAGCACCCATTACAGCACGCCCGCGCGGAAGTTCCCGCCCGCGGCCGTGGAGACCGCTATGAACCTGACCCTCCGCCCGGCCGGTGTGGACGACCTGTCCGCCCTGGTCGAGCTGGAAAACCGCTGCTTCGACTACGATCGCCTGTCCCGCCGCAACTTCCAGTGGATGCTCACCCGCGCCCACGCCAGCCTGACGGTAGCCGAGGGCGACGGCGGCGTGCTCGGCTACGCCCTGGTGCTGTTCCACGAAGGCACCTCGCTGGCCCGCCTCTACTCCATCGCCATCGACCCGCGCGCCCGCGGCATCGGCCTCGGCCAGAAGCTGCTGGAAGCCGCCGAGCAGGCCGCGCGGGACAACGACCGCGCCTACATGCGCCTGGAAGTGCGCCCGGACAACCGTGGCGCCATCGCCCTCTACGAGCGCAACGGCTACCGTCCCTTCGCCACCGTGCGCGACTACTACGAGGACCACAGCGAAGCGCTGCGCTTCGAGAAACGCATCCGCAACCCCGGCCACGAACAGCGCCGCCACGTGCCCTTCTACCGGCAGACCACCGATTTCACCTGCGGCCCGGCCTGCCTGCTGATGGCCATGGGCGCGCTGCAACCGGAGCGCCAGTTGACCCGCCGCGAGGAACTGCGCCTGTGGCGCGAGGCGACCACCATCTACATGACCGCCGGGCACGGCGGCTGTAGCCCCCAGGGCCTGGCGCTGGCCGCCTGGCGGCGCGGCTTCCGGGTCAAGCTGGTGCTGTCCGCCAGCGGCCCGCTGTTCCTCGACGGCGTACGCAACGAAGACAAGAAGGCGGTGATGCGCCTGGTCCACGAGGACTTCTGCGAGGAACTGGACGCCTCGGGCGTCGAGCAGAAACGCTCGGCCAGGCTCGACATCCCGCGCCAGCTGGCCAGGGGCGGCCAGCCGCTGGTGCTGATCAGCAGCTACCGCCTGACCCGCTCCAAGGCCCCGCACTGGGTGCTGGTCACCCACTACGACGAGGACTTCGTCTACCTCCACGATCCCGACGTCGACCACAGCCAGCACCGCCAGCCGCTGGATTGCCAGCACATCCCGGTAAGCCACGCCGAGTTCGACAAGATGAGCCGCTTCGGCCGCAGCAAGCTGCGCGCGGCGGTGATCCTGTTCAACCCGGAATGATCCGCATCGCCCCGCCCTGCGGCGGGGAGATGTTCTCGCCTATCAATCAATTCCATCGATAGTGGCTAGTGAGACTATCCATTTTTCATTCGCCAACGCCGATGTTTACATAGTCGCCAGATCCCCGAATAACCAGAACGGAACTGGAGACGACACCATGAGCTACTCCGCCAAATCCTTCTCGGCCCTGATCAATGCCATGCGCGCCGACGGCATCACCCGCCTGGAACAACTGGCCCGCCAGCCCTTCCGCAACGCCCAGGGCTTCTGGAGCGCGGAGGCGAAGAAATGAAAGCCCTGCTCGACCGCCGTACCGATCCCACCTGGATGCTCTACGCCGCAATCATCGCCTGGCTGGCCTTCTCCGGTCTCTGACCGGCAGGCCACCGGCGCCTCGCCCTGCCGTTCCACGCCGCTCCGGCGTCCGCCTTTCTCCGGTGAAATACCGAGCTTTCGTCGCCAACATCGCCAGGCGAGGCCTGCGCAAACGTTTCACCCGTTCGCTGTCAAGAAAACCTTGTCAAAAAAGCTGATAGCAGCTTGCCAATATGCCAACGCCTTGGCATAACGGTGCCAAAAAAAGGCCTACAAGGACGTTCCTGATGCGCACCGTGAAAAAGGCTCTGCTGGTTGTCGGCGTGATCGTGCTGGCGGTCGTCGGGGTGGTGGTCTACTACGTCGCCAATCCCAACCTCCCCCACTACCAGGCGCCGAGCGAGGTACGCTACCTGCCGCAATGGCAGGACGAGGCCCGCCAGCGCTTCTACTACACGCCCCAGGGCACCCTGGTGAAAGGCCTGCACTACGACTGGTTCACCGCCCTCGAACTGCCCTTCTCCGAAGAACCCTTCGCCGCCCCCGAATACCTCGCCCGCTTCGGCTTCCTCGTCGATCCGCAGCAGAAGGCCAGCGACCTCAACCCCGGCAACCTGCCGGTGGGCTTCAGCCAGCACCGCGACGAGAAGACCGGCACCCGCTACCTGGACATCACCTGCGCCGCCTGCCACACCGGCGAACTGCGCTACCAGGGCAAGTCGCTGCGCATCGACGGCGGCGCCGCCATGCACTCCATCGCCGCCACCGTGCCGACCCTGCGCGGCGGCGCCTTCGGCCAGGCGCTCGGCGCGAGCATGGCCGCCACCTACTACAACCCGTTCAAGTTCAACCGCTTCGCCAGGAAAGTCCTCGGCGAACGCTACGAACAGGACAAGTCGCAACTGCGCGCCGACTTCAAGGCCGTCCTCGACACCCTCCTGCGCACCGCCTGGAACGACACCCGCCGCCACCTCTACCCCACCGAGGAAGGCCCCGGCCGCACCGACGCCTTCGGGCGCATCGCCAACAGCGTCTTCGGCGATGCCATCGACCCGGGCAACTACCGCGTCGCCAACGCCCCGGTGAGCTATCCGCAGGTCTGGGACATCTGGAAATTCGACTGGGTGCAATGGAACGGCTCGGCCATGCAGCCGATGGCGCGCAACATCGGCGAGGCCCTCGGCGTCGGCGCGCGCCTGCAGATCTTCGACGAGCACGGCCAGCCGCTGCGGGGCGAGCAGCGCTACGCCTCCAGCGTACGCCTGCATGACCTGCACGTCCTGGAAGAAACCCTGCAACAACTGAAACCGCCGACCTGGCCGGAAGACCTCTTCGGCCGCATCGACCTGCAACGCGCCTCCCAGGGCCGCGCCCTGTTCGAAGCCAACTGCGCCTTCTGCCATGCGCCCAAGGTGCAACCGGCGGAATACGCCGCCCCCGGACGCAATCCCGAGTGGCGCATGCACATGGTGCCGACCGAGGTGATCGGCACCGACCCGACCACCGCCGACAACATCGCCGACCACCGCTACGACCTGCGCAAGCTCGGCTGGAGCGTCGACGAACTGGCGCGGATGAACGTCCAGCTGATCGGCGCCGATCCGCAGCAACTCGACCTCTCGCAACTGTCCTCGGCCAAGGGCCTGGCCTACATCACCGCCTTCGTCGAGCAGCGCGCCTACCGGGACGCCGGCATCCCGCCGGAACAGCAGAAGACCATGAACGGCTTCGACCTGCCGATCGGCGTACAGGAACTGCGCGCCTACAAGGCCCGCCCGCTGGACGGCGTCTGGGCGACCCCGCCGTTCCTGCACAACGGCTCGGTGCCCAACCTGTTCCAACTGCTCTCCCCGGCCGCCGAACGCTCGCCGCAGTTCTACGTCGGCACCTTCGAATTCGATCCGAAATTCGTTGGATTCCGCACCGAGAAATTCCCCGGCGGCTTCCTCCTCGACACCCGTCTCACCGGCAACCGCAACAGCGGCCACGAATTCCGCGACGGCTGCCGGCAGAACGGCGTGATCGGCCGCGCCCTCAGCCCGGAAGAACGCTGGGCGCTGGTGGAATACCTGAAGGTGCTCGGCAACCCCGAATTCGAGCGCCGCCTGGTCCCGGCCCAGACCCCACCCTGGACGCCCGGCCCGAAATGCCCGGCGCCGGAGCAACGGACCGCGCAACGCTGAACCTGGGAAATGGAGAAGCGCGAGGCATGGCGCCGCCGCCCCTCTCCACCCCTAGCAGCCCCTCTCCCTTCAGGGGGGACGCCTGGCCAGAGGACGGGGAGAAGCAATCGTGGCGCACTCCCCGCCCAAGAAGAATAAAAGCCCACAGCCAACGCACACCACCAAGGACACCCACTCCATGCGCGCACTCCTCACCCACGCCTGGCTGTTCCTCGGCAAATGGCTCGGCCGCCTGCTCCTCCTGCTGCTGGCCGTCGGCCTCGGCGGCTGGGCCATCGGCAGCCTCTACTACGCCTGGAAATTCTCCGGCCCGGTGTCCGCGGAAGAGCAGATCGCCCCGGACGAAGCCCGCATCACCCAGGCGATCATCCAGGACGCCATCCGCGTAGTCGAACAGCACCGCGACAACACCCGCGTCCTGCGCGATGCCCACGCCAAGGCCCACGGCTGCGTGAAGGCCGAGTTCAAGGTACGCGCCGACCTCGACCCGACCCTGCGTCGCGGCGTGTTCGCCGAACCAGGCAAGAGCTGGAACGCCTGGGTGCGCTTCTCCAACGGCAACGCCTACCCGCAGTTCGACAGCAAGAACGACGCGCGCGGCATGGCCATCAAGCTGCTCGACGTGCCCGGCGAAAAACTCCTGCCCGGCCGCGGCCATGACGGCGAGCAGGACTTCGTCATGTTCAACCAGCCGGTGTTCTTCATCCGCGACATCGCCGAATACCGGCAGAACTTCGCCGCCCAGGCCGACGGCAAGAAAGCCCTGGCCTTCTTCCCCAACTGGAACCCCGCCAGTTGGGAACTGCGCCACCTGCTGATCGCCCTGCGCACCCTCGCCCCCGCCCCGGACAGCCCGCTGCACGCCGGCTACAACGGCATCTCGCCGTACAAGCTGGGCGAACACAACATCAAGTTCCGCGTCGTCCCCGCCCCGGAGAAGTGCCCGGCCTACGAGCTGCCGAAGCAGAACCAGGACCTGCCCAACTTCCTCCGCGCCGCCCTGTACCAGCAACTCTCCATCGACCGCGCCCCCGCCTGCTACGCCTTCCAGGTGCAGCGCCAGGACCCGGGCAAGTACATGCCCATCGAAGACACCAGCGTCGAATGGAAGGAGTCGGACGCGCCCTTCGCTACCATAGCCGACATCATTGTGCCAGCTCAGGATTTTGATAGCCGGGAACAGAACCTGTTCTGTGACAACCTCTCGTTCAACCCCTGGCACGCACTGCCGGAGCATCGGCCGATCGGCGGGATCAACCGGTTGCGGAAGGCGGTTTACGAGGCGGTCAGTGGGTATAGGTTGGGGAGGAATGGGTGAGGGGTTGGGAAGGTGGAAGGTAGCTGTGTATGGCGTCTCCCTTGGTATTGATTTCGCCAATTTGGACTGTCAGAAAACGGCCAAAAGCGGCCTGAGGTTGGCGTCGACTTTGCGGCAGGGGTTCCAGGCCCCATCACGATTGACTGTACCTTTGGCCAGGGTCGCGGGTGGTGTCGCCCAGAGCCGCAAGGTAAATGAGCACCGCACGCGCTTAATATCACGGGATTTCCCCCTATATTATTGGCAGCGTAAACACCTGCCGTGCCGCAGTCACTAGAATGGCTCAAACTGCGGCTGAACTCGCAGAAGCTGATCTCGATTGTCTCAGTGGTTCAGCTGCCTTTCTTGGAGCTTGAGCGAGGCAAAACGGATTTCTCCAAGTCGTTGAACTCTTTGATGATGCAGGTCGCTACATGGCAGTTAGGTTGGAATTTGAAACTACAGACAGTCAAGAGATTGAGTTGGCGAAGCGGTATTGGGCCATGGACGAGGAAGGCGCGTACCTGGAACGCGTAGCCGATCTCCTCCCTTTCCGAGAAATTACCCAGGCCAGCATGGTCGCTAAATTTGTCCGGCAGATCTGCACGGCTTATGACGAAAATCAGACCTGTCCCAAGTGCGATGGGCAAATCCAGATAGGTGGCCGGACCGAGGCCAAGAAGGTAATTCAACGCTCCAATCAACCGTGCGAGGAATGTCAAAAAATTCAGGACGAGGAGAGGCAAAAGGAGGAAGCTCAGCAACGCGCTGAGTTGGAAGCTAAGCTCGCCCCTTACATCTCCCGTGCACGGGAAGCGACCATTTCCTACTCTGCGCTACCTGACGACACTGTACTCATCCTGCAAGCAATCCATGCACTGGTCGGCCCTCTGCTTACGCAAGGGACCTTTTCGCTGGACGACTGTGAAGCGATGACTCCTCAGGGAACAGGCGGCCTCATTGATCGCCTCTACAAGCAAAACATCCTGCAAGACGACCCTGCAGCAGCTAAACCGGGGACCTACTGGATCCAAGACGAGAAGCTCTGGTTCTCCAAAGCTTCAGCTCGTTACTTTCTTCCTCCGGATGCTGACCTAGGAGGAAGTCAGGCAGCGCTCAACATGCTGTTTGAGCGAGAGTTCTCAGATTCCGTAGCGCTGACCGAACTCTGGCTGGACCATGCCGTCACAGACGTGATGTGCTACTTCGAATATCAATGCGACGTGCACAACCACATCCTCTGCGCTGCAGATGTAGACAAGATCAAAGCCACCGTGCGCCATGGGATGCGCAAATACAGCGTCGCGCAGATGTGGTTCATCATGTGGAAGGTCACTCGAGATGCAGCAGCCCTTGCTAGCCGTAGCTACTACAACCGCGAGACAGCCGCCGCCACTATTCCTAATAAGATTCGTAAGCAACTGGAAAACGCCGATCAAGGTACCGAGCTTCGAAACGAATGGACCCGGCCAGAACCCCACATAACGGGCTCATTGGGAATGATGTTCTACTCACTCTTTGGGCTGGACGAATACACTAAAGGGACAGATGCGCAGGCGTTGTTTGATCGCCTAGGCGAAAAGAGTGGGGGCGAAATAAATCTTCACGCGTTAGCCGCAGCCTTCATGAAAACAGCTCTGGAAAACGAAAGCGCGCTGTTTGCTTTGGAGGACTTCGCGGAAATGGTCAGAGTGGGACTTACAACCGAGGACGCATTGAAAGAAACAATTGATCGAAATCCAGGGCTGTTCCAGTAACGCCAGCTGCGAAGTGGTCGGAGTTAGCGCCGCCCCTCCTCTGCACCTGTCTGCGCAGGAGCACCCGTGAGGCAGGTAAAGCTAGGCAGCCACTAAAGCTTGCCGCCGATCGAAATTCGCGCCGACGCGTTGAGATCACTTCTTCCAACCAGGGGCGCAGCATTGTGGTAGGTAGCGAAAGCACCAAGACTTACCACAACGCCCTGATCAGACCTCTGTGTAAAAGGGGAAAGATTTATTTATTGCACTCTAATTCTGCCTGACCGGTCAAGTTTAGAATAGGAAAAATAAATCCGTCCCCTTTTGGCCGTCCTTTTGGCCCCTTTTGGCCGTCAGGTTGTTGAGCAGGATGCCCAGGGCACTGGCATCGCCCATGACCGACACGTCCTCAGCCTGCGCCAGCCCCAGGTCGTTGCCGCTCAGATCAGATTGGCGGATGCGATCGCTGATCACCTGTTTTCACAACGCGAGCGGTAAGCGTGCCGCGAGCCGGTTAGCGAGCGTGCGCCAGTACGCGGGCGAGACGCCGACAGGCGCGATGCCCAGCGCCTCGATGGCGTCAATGCGTGCCAGCACGGCGCGCACCGGGTTCTCTCCCTCAGCGTGCAGCAGCAGGCGCGCGCCAGGCTGCACACCGGGGATGCGCTGCGCGCCATCCAAGGGCGTACGCAGCAATAATTTGCTAAAAGAAGGATCGTGGGCAGCACCGGGGAAAAGACACAATGCCAAATCCAGTTATGGATCATTTCAGGCTGCGGCCGATTTCAGAGTCTGACATTGACCAGGTTGTTGAAGATGCCAGGGGAAAACGGGCACATCCGGATGCTGATCGCCGAGAGCAAATTGGGGCTGACTATGTGCTGGGCAACTGCGTTATAGAGTTAAAGGCGCTGGATGATGAGGGCTTAGCAAAGCCAGAGAGACAAGCCAAACTTGCTGCGTTGTTCCGCCCTTTTAACGCCGACAGACCGGTTGTCGTTCTGGATCGTGGCTCTTTGCCGCCGCCTGAGCAGAGAAATTATGATCGGATTCTAGAAGGTCCAATCAAAACGGCAATCAGCAAAGCCAAAAAACAACTCAAGCAGTCCAGGCTTGAACATGAAGGAACGACGACTTCAATTATTTGGTTTGTCAACAACGGCTACACCGCGCTCGATCACGATGCATTGCTCACGCTAATAGCTCACCGAGTGCGGAATGACACCAATGAGATTGATGGGGTCATTGTTTCGGGCTGCTACTTCCACAGCGATTCCTTCGACAGCTTTTTCCTGTGGCCCTTTGAATACGTCCCCATAAACCTGGATAAGGATTTTCCAGAGTTCGATGACTTGCACCGTGCCTGGAACGATCTTGCCACAAGGAGCATGACTGCTCTCATGCAAAAATTTCCCGGAAAGCAGGAGATAAAGGGGCCGGTGGTAGATACACAATTCGACATTGATAACATCACCTACGTGAAACCGGCACCGCCGATTGGAGGGAAATCAGATTTCTTCCGGCATGGCCGCCCAAGATTGAATAGCACGGGAATAACGACATCTCCTCCGGTGGGACTGGTTTTTGGCGATCTGTCGCTTGGGCAATGGACAACATTTCGTGAAAACCTGCCAAATGCACAATGGCTTCGGAAAAACTATGAGGACTGGAAGCTGAAAAGAGCAGATGCTGCCAAGCAAGCAACAAACAGACAGGTATTTATCTCAATTCCTGTAACTTGGGATGCTTGGCTCAAGTGGAATGAGGAGTCAGGAGGGAATCGGCGATTGACAACGCACCATTATGCAACCCATGTCTTTCAAGAGAAAATATCCGAACTTCTAAACGAAGCAAAAGATATAGATGGGGTAGGAATATTGCCCAACAGGTACATGCTTATCGTTACCGAAGAAATTGGGCAAGACAAATGCAACGACATTTCCCACGCCGCCATTGTTATAGAAAACCCGGACGGAACCCAGGATTTTGAAGAGATATTTTTCAATCAAAGGCTGTTCCATGAATATGCAATGACACTGGGCTGCGCACACGCGATTGCCCGAGGCATTGGAGTGGTCAGATGGCGTAAGAGCAAGACTTACGCATGGCGCTAACCCAAACGGCAGACGGCTAGATGAACACTGAGCCCCGCCGCGTGTGGGCGGAGTGCAGCGGCGGTTACGCCGCATGGGGCTTGCTGCGCGACCAGATCAGGTCGTGCGTGCCGCCCTCGCCTTCGATCAGGCGGGCGTAGACCGTGGCCGGGAGCGAAGGATCGTCGAGGGTCGGCCCTGTGTTGTACGAGGTCGCTTGGTGCGAAACTGTAACGGCGCCAAAGGCTATTTGGCCGTTCCGTGTTTAGAGAGTCCCGGAAGCATCATAGCCGCCTAGTCAGTGATCATGGTTCGTCTAACCAGGACAGATCTCAGTCACACCTTAAGCCGTGGCCGACTTGCATACGGTAGGACACGGCCACATCCACATCATCGTCCAACACATCCTTAAGGATGTCATAGTTGGGCGTATCTGGTGTGACGGTTCGCCAGCGTGCTCCTGAGTGCAGGCCCCCGATAGTTAGTGACAGAAGTATCCTTTGGTGAGTGACAGCTTCTGGCCGTATACAGCCCTTCCCTCCCTAAGCCATAGCCCTTCCCCATACCTGAACGGCACACCTATTGCCACCCGCAAAACCACAACCTCCCCCGCTGCTAACCGCAATAGTCGCGGCTTGAGTGCTGCGGATTTGGTTTTTGAAATGTGGTGTTGGCGGCCCTCACCCCAACCCTCTCCCGCACGCGGGAGAGGGGGCCGGGCGTGCCTTATGGGTCGAGCGCCTCGCTCGGGCGCAGCCTGGAGCGATGTCTACCTCCCCTAGCCCCGGGCATCTGGCATCTGGCATCTGGCATCTGGCATCTGGCATCTGGCATCTAGAATTCGGCCCCCAGCCCAGGCAACCAGAAGCACCGGAAACGCGCCCTGAATGATTTCAGATTCGCGCCGAAACCTTCGAAAGCCGTTTCCTCGCACCCGAAAGCCGCCGAGGCTGCCCTGCGGCTTTCGCTGCGCAACGGCTATCCGCCTACTTGCACCGGTCGCTCAGCCTGACCAGCGATGCGCCGTACACCGCGTCGTCCTCGGAGGCGAAGATCGCCTCGCCTTCGACGGTGGCCCCCGGCTTGAGGGTCTCGGCGGTGAGTTCCTCGTCCACGGTATCCAGCCTGAAGGACTGGCCGGCGGCGGACTGCGCCACCAGGCAGCTGTTCTTCAGGCTGATCTCGCTCTTCGCCGCATTCACCAGGCGGACCTTGAAGGCCTGGGTGCGGAAGTGCTTGTCGCCGACGGATACGCTGCCCTTGTCGCCCTGGCGGGCGAAGACCATCACTGCGTCCGGCGCGGCGGCGAAGCCGAGGGAAGGAGCGGCCAGCAGGCCGGCCAGGGTCAGGGCCATTGCGTTCTTCATACTGATTTCCTTTGGCAAAGACTGAACGACCCAGTGATTTTCCGTGGGTCTTTTCGCCGCGATCAAGCGCAGTGCCAAGGAATGCGGGGCGCCTCGTGTTCTGCAAGTCGGAGGGTTTCCAGCGGAACTTTTCCCGCAACCGTGCTTCCAGGCGAAAACCGCTCGCTACGCGGAGCGCCGGTCTTCGGCCCCACACGATCCTCGCGCCCGCCAGGCTGCCCTCGAACGCTTGCAACCACAGGCCGGACGCTCGGTCCAGGCGATGGCCCAATGGGCGCCGGACAGGTCCGCTTCGGCGTGGCCGCGATGCAACAAGTGCGCCTGGACCGGCATCGCGGTAGCGCTCGGCGAGGGCGCCACCGAGGCTGTCGGCGGCATGTCGTGTTCGACTCCGTTGCGGGTGGCGAGCGGGGCCTGCGATCTTCCCTTGGGGGAGAGTCCAGCCCGGCGACCCGGCAGGTGGCCGCCAAGCCGCTTGCGCAGGCTGCCGGGCTCAGCCGAGCAACTTGTCGACGGTCAGCGGGAAGTCGCGCAGGCGGCGGCCGGTGGCGTGGTACACGGCATTCGCCACTGCGGCGGCGACGCCGACGATGCCTATTTCGCCGACGCCCTTGGAGCCCAGTTCGTTAACGATATCGTCGGGTTCGTCGACGAAGATCACCTCGATATCGCCAATATCGGCGTTAACCGGGATGTGGTACTCGGCGAGGTTGTGGTTCATGCAGCGGCCCAGCGCATGGTCGACCTGGGTTTCCTCCTGCAAGGCCATGCCCAGGCCCCAGACCACCCCGCCGAGTATCTGGCTGCGAGCGGTCTTCGGGTTGATCACCCGCCCCGCCGCGACCGCGCTGACCACCCGGCTCACACGCAGGGTACCGAGGGCTTCGTCGATCCGCACCTCGACGAATACCGCCGAATGGGTCGCGGTGGCGTAGCCTTTGCGCCGCGCCGAGGGTTCAGCTTCCACCTCCACCTGCAACGCGTCTTCCGGCAGCCCTTGCAGCAGGTCGGCCAGGGCGTATCGCGTATCGCCCGCTTCCAGATGGCCACGGCATATGCGGAAGCGTTCTTCGGCGGTGCCGGCCAGCTCCGGATGGCGGGCCCTGGCATGGGCGACCAGGGCCTGGCGCAGGCGCAGGCAGGCCAGGCGGACGGCGGAACCGACCGACGAGACGGTGAACGAGCCGCCCTGCAATGGAGCCTTGGGCAACGCACTGTCGCCAAGCTGGAAGCGCACCTCTTCCGGCGCCATGCCAGCGGCGTCGGCGGCGATCTGGGTCATCACCGTGTAGGTGCCGGTGCCGATATCCGTGGTCGCGCTGGCCACCCGCAGCAGGCCGTCCGCCTCCAGCCGCGCCCTCGCGCTGGCCTTGCTCTGCATGGCCTCCCAGACGCCGCCGGCCATGCCCCAGCCGAGCAACTGGCGCCCTTCGCTCATGCTCCGTGGCCGTGGGTCGCGGGCCTGCCAACCGAAGCGCCGGGCGCCCTCCTCGTAGCAGGCCAGCAGCGCCTTGCTGGAGTACGGCTTGTCCTCGTTGCCGTTGCGCTCGGCGAAGTTGAACCGGCGCAGCGCGATGGGGTCCATGCCGAGCCGCACCGCCAGTTCGTCCATCGCGCATTCCAGCCCGATCAGCCCCAGCGCCGCGCCGGGGGCGCGCATGTCCAGCGGGGTATAGACGTCCAGCGGCACCAGACGGTAGGCCAGGGAAAGGTTCTCGCAGCGATAGAGCATGCCGCTCCACTCCACCACGTGCTCGGTGAAGTCTTCGAAGCGCGAGGTCTGCGCTGTCGCCTGGTGGCCCAGCGCAAGCAGGCGCCCCTCGGCATCGGCGCCCAGTTGCAGGCGCTGCAGGGTGCGCGGCCGGTAGCCGAAGGTGAACATCTGCTGGCGGGTCAGCACTACGCGCACCGACCGCCGCAGTTGCAGCGCCGCCATCACCGCCAGGGCCAACTGGTATTGCGGACGCAGGCCGGAGCCGAAGGCGCCGCCGACGTAGGCGGCACAGACCCTTACCTTGTCGGCGGGCAGGCGGAAGACCTTTTGCAGGTAGGCCTGGCTGTTCTGCGTCCCCTGGGTCTTGTCGTGCACCAGCAGGCTGCCGTCGGGCTGGACGATGACCGTGGACGCGTGCGGTTCCATGGGATTGTGGTGCTCGATCGGCGTGCTGTAGCTGGCCTCGACCCGAATCGGCGCGGCGCGGTAGGCGGTGTAGAAATCGCCGCGCTCGGCGGGCAGTTGGGCGGGAGCCTCATGGGCCTGGTCGAGGGCGGCCAGCAGGTCGGTCTGGTGCGGCTCGGGCTCGATATCGATGCGCAGCAGCGAGCCCGCGTAGCGGGCCAGTTCCAGGCTCCGTGCCAGGACCAGGGCAAGGGGCTGGCCGCTGTACAGGACGCGGTCGTCGAACAGCGGGCGGAAGGGTTCGCCTTCGGCGGCATCAGCGTCCTTGTAGGGCTCGTCGTCGCCCGCCATCGGCGGCCGGTTCAGGTGATGCAGTACCGCGACCACCCCGGGTACCGCCAGGGCCGCCGCACAGTCGATGCCGCGCACCCGGCCGCGGGCGACGTCGCTGCTGACCACGCTGCCGTGGAGCAGGTCGGCGGCAGGATATTCGGCGGCGTAGCGAGCCTGGCCGGTGACCTTGGCTGGCCCGTCGACGCGATCCAGGGCTTGCCCGGTGCTGTGTGGCAGGCTGCTCATTGGCCGATCCCTCCCGAGTGGGCTTCTTCCAGTGCGCGAACGATGGCGTTGCGCGCCAATCCGATCTTGAAGGCGTTGTGGGCCAGCGGCCTGGCGTCACGCAGCAGCGCTTCGGCGAAGCGGACATAGCTGTCCCGGTTCGCCGGGTGGCCCCTGAAACGTTCCTCCAGCTCTGCCACGCGCCATGGCTTGTGGGCCACGCCGCCGAGCGCCAGGCGCAGTTCGCCAATGCGCTCGCCGTCCGGTTCCAGGGCCGCCGCCACCGAGACCAGGGCGAAGGCGTAGGAGGCCCGGTCGCGCACCTTCAGGTAGTGGCAATGCCGGGCGAAGCGCGGCGCTGGCAGCTCGATGGCGGTGACCAGTTCGTCGACGGCCAGGCAGTTGTCGCGCTCGGGCGTGTCCGCCGGCAGGCGATGGAAGTCGGCGAAAGCGACCCGCCGCTCGCCAGCGCGGCCGCGCACCAGTACCTGAGCCTCCAGCGCCGCCAGCGCCACGCACAGGTCGGATGGATGTACCGCCACGCAGTGTTCGCTGGCGCCGAGGATCGCATGGTTGCGGTTCAGCCCGCTGCGCGCGGGGCATCCACTGCCCGGCTCGCGCTTGTTGCATGGCGTGCCGGTGTCGTAGAAATACTGGCAGCGGGTACGCTGCAACAGGTTGCCGCCGGTGCTGGCCATGTTGCGCAACTGCGGCGAGGCGCCGGCGAGGATCGCCTGGGCTAGCAAGGGATAGTCCGCCTCCACGGCGGGATTCCAGGCCAGTTCGGCGTTGCTGACCAGGGCTCCGACCAGCAGGCCGCCGGTGGGCGTCCGGCGGATGTCGCGCAGCGGGAGGCCGGTGATGTCGATGAGTCGCCGGGGCCTGGCAACGTTTTCCTTCATCAGGTCGAGCAGGTTGGTGCCACCGGCGATGTAGCGCGACTCCGGGCCGGCGAGGCCCAGCGCCTGCTCGATGTCGGCCGGCTTGGCATAGGCGAAGGGCGTCATGCGCGCTGCCCTCCCTGCCCGTCGCGATCGAGCAGCGGCAAGGCGTCTTCCACGGCGTCGAGGATATTGCCGTAGGCGCCGCAGCGGCACAGGTTGCCGCTCATGCCCTCGCGGATCTCCGCCCGCGAGCGCGCCCGCCCCTCGCTCGCCAGGCCAAGGGCCGAACAGATCTGTCCGGGCGTGCAGTAGCCGCACTGGAAGGCATCATGGCGGATGAACGCCTGTTGCAGGGGATGCAGGCGATCACCCTCGGCCAGACCTTCGATGGTAGTCAGTGCATCGCCGTCGCACATCACCGCCAGCGTCAGGCAGGCGTTGATCCGGCGACCGTTGCGCAACACCGTGCAAGCGCCGCATTGGCCGTGGTCGCAGCCCTTCTTGCTGCCCACCAGGTCGAGCCGCTCGCGCAGCAGGTCGAGCAGCGTCAGCCACGGGGGTACTCTCAGCTCTCGGCGCTGGCCATTGATCAGCAGGCTGATCGGCAGGTCCGCCGGCTCCGGATTGGTCATGGTACAAGCCTCACGGTCGGTGCATCGGCGCGGCGGATGCCGCTTTTTCAGGTCCGACCGAACGGCTCGAAGATATGTTCAAAGTAAATGACGGCCATGGCCATGCCACAAAGGCGGGCGGATGCTCGACGCCTGCGCCGCTATCGGCCGCCGGAGCCCTGCGCCGAAGTCACTTGAACAGGCTCGACACCACCCGCGCCACGTGCTCGGCGCCCTTGCTGATCTCCTGCATGATGCCGGCCACGGTGGTGATCTGGTTGTTGTTCTCCTGGGCGCTGGACTCGATGGTCTGCATGTTGTGGTTGATCTGCTGGGTCAGCTTGACGTTCTCGGTGACCACGTTCTTGATCTCCACCGTGGCGCCGCTGGTGCGCGCCGCCAGTTGCCGCACCTCGTCGGCGACCACCGCGAAGCCGCGCCCCATGTCGCCGGCGCGAGCCGCCTCGATGGCGGCGTTGAGGGCCAGCAGGTTGGTCTGTTCGGCGACGCTCTGGATGGTGGTGACGATGTTCTCGATGTCCTTGGTCTGGTGGGTGAGCTGGGAAATCAGGCCGACGGCGATGTTGACCATCGACAGGGTCTTGGCCGACAGGGCGACGGACTGGTCGAGGGAGTCGATGCCGCGGGTGGAAATCTGCGCGGTCTCTTCCGCGGTGGAGAACGACAGCTCGGCGGCGCGCCGTACCTCCTCGTTGCGATTGACCTGCTCGGTAACGTCGATGGCGAACTTGATGACCTTGATTATCCGCCCCGAACTGTCCTTGACCGGGTTGTAGGTGGCTTCGATATGTACCCGCTCGCCGGCGGCGCTGCGGCGCTCGAAATGCCCGCGGGAGAATTCGCCGTGCCGCAGCCGAGCCCAGAAATCCGGGTTCTCCCGATAGAACTCGTCGAAGCAGAGCATGCGGTGGTGCTGGCCCTTGAGCGACTTGAGGCTGTAGCCGAAGAGACGCAGGAAGTTCTCGTTGGCATCGAGTATCTCGCCGTCCGGGGTGAACTCGATGACCGCCATGGACTGGCGTATGGCGTCGTTGATCGCGTTGAGCAGGAGCAGTTCGGAATGGTTGCGGGTCACGTCGGCGGCGATCTTCAGCACCTCGACGACCGCCCCTTCGGCATTCTTCACCGGGAAATAGGTGGCCTCCAGCCAGACCGGCGTACCATCGCGCCGCAGGCGCTTGAACACGCCGCGCTGGGGCGTGCCGCTGGCCAGTTCCTTCCAGAAGCGCACGTAGGCGGCGGAGGCCTGGAAGTCCTCTTCGCAGAAGATCCGATGGTGCTTCCCGACCAGCTCGTCCGCCGAGTAGCCGACCACCGCGAGGAACAGCGGGTTGGCGGACAGTATCTGGCCATCGGGAGTGAAACGGATGGTGGCGACGTTCTGCCCGATGGCCTCGAGTCGCCACGCCAGGTCTTCATCCTTGGCGGCGCTTTCCACCGCCCTGCTTTTTCTGCCGAAGAGCATCGCGCACGACTCCTTGATGGCACCTGTCCATCGCGAGGGAGTGGAGAACCGGAGATAGCCGTCCTACCGCTAAACGCCAGTGTAGATCGGGCTCCGGTAACTTTCCTCGGTGCCCGCATCGCCGTCCGTCCCCTAGCGGGCGGGGCCCAGCGGGGCGCGCGATGCCAGGATCGCCAGGCCGGCCAGCCCGACTACCGAGACGCTCTGGTTGAGGCAGGCATTGGTACGCCCAGACAATCGCCCCGCGCCCGCGCATCAGCCAGGCTGCGAGCCATGCCAGCGCCGGTCCGCGCTATGATCGCTGCGCCCAGACTGACCGCGCTCCGACCTCGCGCTGTCGTATCCCGAAACCCACTTCCAGGAGGAAGCACATGGCAACCGATCTCTACGCGCTGGCCGAACAGGTCGAGGACGAAGCGGGCTACCTGCGCTTCCTCGCCGCGCTGGCGGCGGACTGGGAGGAAGACCGCCGCCTTGCCGCCGCCAACCCGCCGAAGCCGTTCGGCCCCAGCCCGCTGGGTTGGGAGAACGGCAGCATCGGTGGCTTCCTCGATGCCGCCGCGACCTGGGGCGAGGACTCCCGCGACGGCCTGCCGGGCTATTCCAGGCCGGAGAATGCCTGGCGGCGCGCGGCGCAGCTGATGCTGGCGGGCAAGTTCTATGAATGACTTCAAGTCTGCCCTGGCGCCCTTCCCGCCCGGCTACCCGAGGGTCTTGCCGGGCAACCGGCGGCAGGTGCCGATATTGCATCGCGACGCGGACTTCCTCCTGCGCGCGCTGCAACCCGACGATTTCGTCCGGACCAGCCGCTACGAGAACGCCAACCGCGAGCACCTGGCGCCATGGGAGCCGCTGCGCGACCCGGGGTATTTTTCCGTGGACAACGCCCGCGCCCGCACCCTGCTACAGGTGGCGAGCATGGACGAAGGCGAGGCGCTTCTCCTGCTGTTGCTCGATCCCGACGACGGCGAGGTGCTGGGGCGCTGCAGCTACACCAATATCGTCCGCGGGGTATTCCAGGCCTGCCACCTGGGCTTTTCCCTGGCCGCTGCGGCGCAGGGCCGCGGCCTGATGGCACGAGCCCTGCGGGTAGCCAACCGGTATTGCTTCGAGCAGCTCGGCCTGCACCGGATCATGGCCAGCCACCTGCCGCGCAACGCACGCAGCGAGCGCCTGCTGGAAAGCCTCGGCTTCGAGAAGGAAGGCTACGCCCGCGCCTACCTGAAGATCGCCGGGGTCTGGGAAGACCATGTGCTACGGGCGCTGGTGGACGCTCCGCGCTGAACCGACGTGCAAATGCGGAACGGGACGCCAGGCGTCCCGTTCCGCTCACCAGGCCCGCCGGTCAACCGCGGGCGAGGTCGCCACGCAGTTCGCGGGCGGCGGCGACCATGTTCACCAGCGCTGCCTCGGTTTCCGGCCAGGCGCGGGTCTTCAGGCCGCAGTCCGGGTTGACCCAGAGCCGCTCGGCGGGTATCCGCCGGGCCGCCTTGCGCAGCAGCGCGACGATCTCTTCCCGGCTCGGCACGCGCGGCGAATGGATGTCGTAGACGCCCGGACCGATCTCGTTCGGGTAGTCGAACTGCTCGAAAGCCTCCAGCAGCTCCATGTCCGAACGCGAGGTCTCGATGGTGATCACGTCGGCGTCCATGGCGGCGATGGACTCGATCACATCGTTGAACTCGCTGTAGCACATGTGCGTATGGATCTGGGTTTCGTCGCGGACTCCGGAGGCGCACAGGCGGAAGGCCTCGGTGGCCCACTCCAGATAGTGCGGCCAGGCGTTGCGGCGCAGCGGCAGGCCTTCGCGGAAAGCCGCCTCGTCGATCTGCACGATCCTGATGCCGGCGGCCTCCAGGTCGACCACTTCGTCGCGGATCGCCAGGGCCAACTGGCGCGCCTGCACCTCGCGAGACACGTCCTCGCGCGGGAAGGACCACATCAGCATGGTCACCGGGCCGGTCAGCATGCCCTTCATCACCTTGTCGGTAAGGCTCTGGGCGTACCTGATCCACTCCACGGTCATGGCCCGCGGACGGCTCAGGTCGCCATAGATCACCGCCGGCTTCACGCAGCGCGAGCCGTAGCTCTGCACCCAGCCGAAGCGGGTGAAGACGTAGCCGTCCAGTTGCTCGGCGAAGTACTCGACCATGTCGTTGCGCTCGGCCTCGCCGTGCACCAGCACGTCCAGCCCCAGTTGCTCCTGGATCTGCACCGCATGGCGGATCTCGCTGTGCATCGCCTCGATGTACTCAGCCTCGCTCAGCTTGCCCTGCTTGAACGACTGGCGGGCCAGGCGGATCGACGAGGTCTGCGGGAAGGAGCCGATGGTGGTGGTCGGGAACGCCGGCAGGTCGAGTCCGGCGCGCTGCCTGGCGATGCGTTCGGCGAACGGCGAGCGGCGCTGGGCGTCGCTGGCCTTGATCGCGGCCAGGCGCGCCTGCACGGCCGGCTTGTGGATTCGCGGCGAAGAAGCGCGGCTGGCCTGGACCGCACGGCTCTCTTCCAGGGCGGCAAGCACCTCGGCGGCTTCCGGCTCAGTGGCGGCACGGGCCAGCACCGCGACTTCGCGGCACTTCTGCACGGCAAAGGCCAGCCAGCTCTTCAGCTCGGCGTCCAGCCCGTCTTCGCGTTCCAGGTCCACCGGGCTGTGCAGCAGCGAGCAGGACGGCGCGACCCACAGCCGCTCGCCCAGGCGCTCCCGGGCATGGCGCACCACCTCCAGGGCTTTCTCCAGGTCGCAGCGCCAGACGTTGCGCCCGTTGACCAGGCCCAGCGAGACGACCTTGTAGGCCGGCAGGCGGTCGAGGATGCTCGGATACTGTTCCGGCGCTCGCACCAGGTCGATGTGCAGGCCGTCCACCGGGAGGTTGGCGGCCAGGCCCAGGTTGTCTTCCAGGCCGCCGAAGTAGGTGGCGACCAGCTTCTTCAGCGGTTCGCCCTGTAGCAGGTTGTAGGCGCGCTCGAAGGCGTTCTTCCATGCCTGCGGCAGGTCGAGGACCAGGATCGGCTCGTCGATCTGCACCCACTCCACGCCCTGGCCGGCGAGACGACGCAAGATCTGGCCGTAGAGCGGCAGCAGGCGGTCCAGCAGGTCGAGCCTGTCGAACTCGGCGCCCTTGGCCTTGCCCAGCCACAGGTAGGTCAGCGGACCGATCAGCACCGGCTTCACCTGGTGGCCGAGGGCCCTGGCCTCGTCGACCTCCTCGAACAGTTGTTCCCAGCTCAGCTGGAACTGCTGATCGGCGCTGAACTCGGGGACCAGGTAGTGATAGTTGGTGTCGAACCACTTGGTCATTTCCTGAGCATGGGCACCGCCGCAACAACTGTCGTCGCTGACGCCACGGGCCATGCCGAACAGGGTATGCAGGGTCGGCCCGGCCTCGCCGTGCGCCCGGAAGCGCTCGGGGATCACGCCGAAGGTCAGCGAATGGGTCAGCACCTGGTCATACCAGGCGAAATCGCCGACCGGCAGCAACTGGATGCCGGCATCCTTCTGTACCTGCCAGTGGGCAGCGCGCAGCTGCCGACCGACGGCCCGCAGGCCGGCCTCGTCCAGCTCACCCTTCCAGAACGCTTCCTGGGCTTTTTTCAGTTCGCGATCGCGTCCGATGCGTGGGAAGCCGAGAGTGTGGGCCAGGGCCATGGGTGTTCCTCCAGTCGAAAGGTCGATGGAGGGATTCTCGTGAGGCTCATGCCATGAGACAAACTCAATTTCTTCGTGATGAAATCAAGTTTCCCTCATGATCATCCTCGCGCCCTGACCTCGGCGCCCTCCTCACTTGCGCTTGCGGATCGCCATGCGCCGAGGCTTGAGACCGCCAGCCGCGGCAGCGCCGGCCTCGCCGTCGACCACGGGCTGCATCCTGGCTCGCGCCGCGTGCAGCTTCTTGTAGCTGTCGATCAGCCGCAGGTGCCGGTCGAGCCCTTCCAGCTTCATGCTGGTCGGCGTCAGGCCGAAGAAGCGCACGCTGCCGTCCACCGAGCCCAGCGCGGCGTCCATCCGCGCGTCGCCGAACATGCGGCGGAAATTGGCCTCGTAGTCGGCGATCTCCAGCTCGTCGTCGAGGACGACCTCCAGCACCACGTTCAGCGCCTGGTAGAACAGGCCGCGCTCGACGCTGTTGTCGTTGTACTGGAGGAACGCCTCCACGCCTTCCTTGGCGTCTTCGAAGCGCTTCAGGGCGAGGCCGATGAGCACTTTCAGCTCGAGG
Organism: Pseudomonas sp. 20-5; assembly: GCF_056782835.1. Lineage (NCBI taxonomy): Bacteria > Pseudomonadati > Pseudomonadota > Gammaproteobacteria > Pseudomonadales > Pseudomonadaceae > Pseudomonas > Pseudomonas sp. 20-5. The sequence continues at coordinate 3,466,694 of NZ_CM165584.1, forward strand.
ATGGTCAGTTGGCCCCAGACCGTGTTGTCGTCGAACTCGACGCCGATCAGCGTGGTGATGTCGGTGTAGTCGTCCACCTCGCAGTCTTCCAGGCGCTCCAGCAACGCCCCGAGCGCAGCATCGTCGAGGCGGTGCAGGTTGAGGATGTCCTCGCGGAACGCCAGGGCCTTGTTGGTGTTGTCCCAGATCAGGTCTTCCACCGGATAGATTTCCGAGTAGCCCGGCACCAGGATCCGGCAGGCCGTAGCGCCGAGGTGCTCGTACACCGCCATGTAGACCTGCTTGCCCATGGCTTCGAGGATGCCGAACAGGGTCGCGGCTTCCTCGGCGTTGGCAGCCTCGCCCTGCCGGGTGAAGTCCCACTCGACGAACGGGAAATCGGCCTTGGCGCTGAAGAAGCGCCAGGACACCACGCCGCTGGAGTCGATGAAATGCTCGACGAAGTTGTTCGGCTCGGTCAGCGCATGGCTTTCGAAGGTCGGCTGGGGCAGGTCGTTCAGGCCTTCGAAGCTGCGCCCCTGGAGCAGTTCGGTCAGGCTGCGCTCCAGGGCCACCTCGAAGCTCGGGTGGGCGCCGAAGGAAGCGAACACGCCACCGGTGCGCGGATTCATCAGGGTCACGCACATCACCGGGAATTCGCCGCCCAGCGAGGCGTCCTTGACCAGTACCGGGAAGCCCTGCTCTTCCAGGCCGCGGAGCCCGGCGAGGATGCCCGGGTACTTGGCCAGCACCTCCGGCGGCACGTCCGGCAGCGCCAGTTCGCCTTCGAGGATTTGCCGCTTGACCGCGCGCTCGAAGATCTCCGACAGGCACTGCACCTGCGCCTCGGCCAGGGTATTGCCGGCGCTCATGCCGTTGCTGAGGTAGAGGTTCTCGATCAGGTTGGAGGGGAAATACACCACCTGGCCGTCGGACTGGCGCACGAAGGGCAAGGCGCAGATACCGCGCTGCACGTTGCCCGAGTTGGTGTCGTACAGGTGCGAGCCGCGCAGCTCGCCGTCGGGGTCGTAGATCGCCAGGCAATGGCCGTCGAGCAGTCCCAGCGGCAGCGCATCGTCGCGGCCGGGCTTGAACCAGCGTTCGTCCGGGTAATGGACGAACGCCGCATTGGCGATCTCTTCTCCCCAGTACTGGTCGTTGTAGAAGAAGTTGCAGTTCAGCCGCTCGATGAATTCGCCCAGCGCCGAGGCCAGCGCGCTTTCCTTGCTCGCGCCCTTGCCGTTGGTGAAGCACATCGGCGACTGCGCATCGCGGATGTGCAGCGACCAGACGTTGGGCACGATGTTGCGCCAGGAGGCGATCTCGATCTTCATGCCGAGGCCGGCGAGGATGGCCGACAGGTTGGCGATGGTCTGCTCCAGCGGCAGGTCCTTGCCCGGGATGCGCGTGCAGCCGGCGGCATCGGTGCCGGGCATCAGCAGCGCCTGGGCGTCGGCATCGAGGTTGTCGACCTCCTCGATGACGAACTCGGGTCCGGTCTGCACCACCTTCTTCACCGTGCAACGGTCGATGGAGCGGAGGATGCCCTGGCGGTCCTTCTCCGAGATGTCGGCCGGCAGTTCCACCTGGATCTTGAAGATCTGCCGGTAGCGGTTCTCCGGGTCGACGATGTTGTTCTGCGACAGGCGTATGTTGTCGGTGGGGATGTTGCGCGTCTGGCAGTACAGCTTGACGAAGTAGGCGGCACACAGCGCCGACGACGCCAGGAAGTAGTCGAACGGCCCCGGCGCGGAGCCGTCGCCCTTGTAGCGGATCGGCTGGTCGGCGATCACCGTGAAATCATCGAACCTGGCTTCCAGTCGAAGGTTATCGAGAAAATTGACCTTTACTTCCACGGCGAGCACCAAGAGAAACGGAAACCGGCCATTATCCGGGAACTCCGGGCAAAAGTCCCAGCTCTCCGCCGTACGCGTCGCTACTTGCCGGCCTCCCCGCCGCTCTCCGGCACGTAGATCATCCGTCCGTCGGCCAGGCGGTAGGTCACTCCGGCGCGGCTGCCCTGCCCTTCGCCGATCTCGCCGCTGGCCTGGTAGCGCTTCAGCTCCTTGCCGTCCTTGACCAGCATGCGCATGTCCGCCTCGCCGGGATTCTCGACCACAACCACCTTGTCCTGGCTGAACGGGTTGAGCGGGTTCTGCACGATGACGATCAGGAGGATGCCGATCACCACCAGGAACAGGTCGATCAGGTTGACCATCGAGAGGATCGGGTCGTCCGCCTCGTCGTGTTCGAGGAAGCGCATCAGCCGGCCTCCCGCGCGCGTTCGACGGCGCGCAGTTCCTGGAGCAGCCAGCGGCGACGCACGGTAAGGATGAAGAAGGTGATGCTGGCGGCGACCAGGGCCAGGATCACCGCGGAAAACGCCACCACCAGGTTCTCGCCGATCCCCTGGGCGTCGTTGCGGGTCAGCGCCAGCAGTGCCGGTCCCATGGGGATCATGGTCGCCACCAGGCCGAGCATCGGCGCGCTGCGCGAGGTGATCCGCAGCCATTCCAGGCGCTGCATGATCCACAGTTCGAGATCGTCGCTGTTGCCGCCATGCAGCGCCTGCCAGGCCGCCAGGCGCGAGCGGTAGCGCCCGCGACGGCGCTGCCAGGCTTCCATGGCGAAGCCGCCGAGGGCGACGAAGGCGTAGGCCAGCGCGGCGAGGATCAACAGCAGCACCGGCAGCAGGAACAGGCGGGTGAGTTCGTAGAGGCTGGTTTCCAGACCATTCATGAGCGATTTTCCATCGGACGACGATTGACTACGGATTGCCGGACGGCGCCGGCGGCGAACAGCGCGAGCAGCACGGCGGCGGCCAGCCGGAGCCACGGCTGCGGCTCGCCGGACGGCGGCGGCGCGACTTCTTCGAGGACGCGGCCGCTGACCGTTTCGCCGGCACCGGACGCGGCCGCGCCCTCTGCCTGCGCCGCGGCCTCGCCGAAACCGCCGGCCATCCGTTCGATGAATTCACGGGTGGTCGCCGCGCCGACCTCGCCGGCGCCGGCGGCCGCCAGTTGCCGCCAGCGCTCGGCCAGTTCGCGGCGGGTCTGCTCGCTGGCGTCCCAGTAGCCCTTGCGGATGGCCTCGGCCATGCGCGCGATGATCTGCGCCTGGGCGGTCGGATTGTGCGTTTCGAACCACTCGGCGAGACCCAGCTCGCGGCGGTCCATGACGAAGGTGTCGTGCAACGCCTGCCACTGGTCGGCGCGGACCATGGTGCGATCCGCCGCCTGCCAGCCCCACAGGTTGTTGGCCAGGTCGAGCATTTCCAGGCTGCCGGCGTAGCCCTCGCGCTGCATCGCGGCGATCCACTGCGGGCTTAGGTAGCGCCCGCGCAGCTCGCTGGCGAGGAACTGCGCGGCGGCCGTGGTGCGCGGCTGGCGCTGGCGCAGGTCGGCGATGTACAGCGCCGGGCTGGCGCCGTCGAGGTGGCGTACCGCCAGCGACAGGCCGCCGAGGTACTCGAACGGGTGGTCGGTGGAGAGCACGCCGTTGAGCGTCGAGGAGCGCGAGAGGATCGCCGCCTGTACACCCTTCAACTGTTCGGCGAACAGGTTGCCGCCATCCAGCTTCACGCCCCAGTCGCGACTGCCATAGGCGTACTGCAGGCGCCCGAGGAACTGCTCGGCGAGCGCCGAGTCGTCGTCCCAGCGGGTGGAATCGAGGGTCAGTTGCGTTACCCCGGTGCCGTAGTCGCCCGGCGCATTGCCGAACAGCCGCAGGCGCGACAGGCGCTGCGCCAGTGGCGCTTCGACGCCGCGTTCGCGCAGGCGCCGCTCCAGCGCCTGGCTGTTGCGCGCCAGCGGGTTGCCCGGCTCGTCCAGCGCGGCGAGGCGCTCGATGGCCTCGGCGAGCAGGCGCATGAAGCCGTCGAACTGGTCGCGGTAGACACTGGTCACCTGTAGCACCACGTCCACCCGTGGACGCCCCAGTTCCGCCGCCGGCACGATGTCCAGCGCCAGCAGGCGGCCACCGGCGTCCCAGCGCGGGCGCAGGCCGAGGGCGTGCAGCGCCTGGCTTTCGACGATGCCCAGGTGGCGCATGGTTTCCGACGACCAGAGGCTGAAGGCGAGCTTTTCCGGCGCCCTGCCCTGGTGCTCGGCGCGGTAGCTTTCCAGCAGTTGGCCGAAGGCCTCGGCGCCGGCTTCGTAGGCGGCGCGGGTCGGTACCTTGTCGGCCTCGAAGGCGAACAGGTTGCGCCCGCTGGGTACCTGCGGATTGCGGATCGGATCGCCGCCCGGCCCGGGCGCGACGAAGCGCCCGGCGAGGCCGGCGAGCAGCGCCTCCAGTTCGCCGGTGTCGGCGAGCTGGCGGTCCAGTTCGCGGGCGCGCAGCAACTGCTCGCGCAGGCGCGGATCGGCCACCTTGGCGATCTCGCCACCGTCGCGCAGGTAGCGTTGCAGTGTGCGGTAGGCACGACCTTCCCGCAGCGCCCTGAAATCGGCGGCGAACAGTTCGTCGGGGTCGAGACCGAGCGCGCGGTAGTAGGGCTCGCCGAGCTGCTGCATGACGGTGCCCAGGCGCAGCTCCGGCGAGGCGGCGACACCGAAGGTGTGCAGCCCCAGCGGCATCGCCGAGCCGGCCAGTCGGTGCAGGTGGTCGTGGAGCACGCCGAGGAACGCCGGGAAATCCTCGCGCATCGCTGCCTCGCTCCAGCCCAGGTCGTCGTTCATGTGCGCCGCCCGCACCGCCGCGCGGATCTGCTCGGCGCTGCGTTCGCGCACCGCGCCCTCGTCCAGTTGCTGGTATTCGTGGATCAACTGGTGCAGGTCGCGCAGTTCGTCGTACAGCCCGGCCGGGGCGAACGACGGCGTCTGGTGGCTGACGGTGACCGCGCGCCCGCGCCGGCGCGCCTGGATCGCCTCGCCAACGTTGTCCTGGATGTACGGGTAGAACACCGGCAGGTCGCCGAGCGTCCGCAGCGGGTAGTCGCCCACCGCCAGCCCGCGGTCCTTGCCGGGTAGCCATTCCTGGGTGCCATGGGTGCCGAAATGGATCAGCGCGTCGGCGCCGAAACCCTCGCGGACGAACTGGTAGACCGCCAGGTAGAGATGGTCCGGCGGCACCGCGCTGTCGTGGTAGGCCTCGCCCGGACGGCCGGCACGCGGCGGCTGCGGCAACAGCAGCAGATTACCCAGGCGCGCCGCCGGGAACACGAAGCGTCGCTGGCCGTCGATATCGCGCAAGGCCCAATGTCGACGCGGGTCGCCCCAGCGCGCGCGCATCTCCTCGCGCAGGTCCGCCGGCAGCGCCTCGAGCCAGTGCAGGTAGGCGTCCAGCGGCAGGCTCGCGGCGAGGCCGTCGCGATACAGCGCGTCCAGGGTCTGCGGCCGGTAGTAGCCGCCGAGCAGGCGCTGGGCGGTATCGATCAGCGCGCTTTCGTCGCTCGTCGCAACCCGGTAGCCGGCCGCCCGCAGCGCTTCGCCGAGACGGGCCAGGCTGGCCGGTACATTGAGATGCGAGGCGGCGACGTTCTTCTCGCCCTCCGGGTGGTTCCAGAACATCAGCGCCAGGTGCTTGTCCGCCACCGGCAGGCGACGCAGGCGCAGCAGCCGGTCGAGCTTGTCCAGCAGGGCCTCGGCCTGCCCGGCCATCAGCTTCGGCTCGCCGTTCTCCAGGGCGCTGATGACCAGCGGATCGCTCATTCCCCAGGTTTCCGGCATGCCGAGGAAGGCCGCCACGGTACGCGGCGCCACCCCGCTGGCGGCGGCCAGCCAGTCGGCCTCGTTGCCGTCGCGGTAGCCGAGGGTCTGCAATACCGGCACGTCCAGCGCGAGGAACTCGGCACGGCGCGCCGGGCCGTTCTGCAGGTGCTGCAGGTTGACCAGCGCCTGGACATCGGCGCCAGCGAAGGACTTCCTCAACGCCTCCGGATCGCTGTCGTCGAACCACACCGCCAGCGGCGCCTGGCCGTGCCGCTCGCTACGCCGCAACAGTTCGTCGATGGCGCCGGTCTGGGCGTCGGCGATGGCGCCGCGCGGGATCAGGAAGGCGATGCGCGGAGCATCGCTGGCCCAGCGCGAGGCGCCCCAGGCCAGGTAGTCGGCGAGGCCGGCGAACGGCGCCGGTGCGTCGGGATGATAGAAGCCGGCCTGCGCCAGGGGCTGCGGCGCCGGCAACGCGTCGACGGGCAGGCCGGCATGCCAGCGTTGGACCGCCTCGAACAGCCGGCGCAGGTTGGCTTCGCCGCCGTTCGCGTAGTAGCCGACCAGGCGCCCGCCCAGCGCCGCCGGCAGGTTGCCGAAGCCCGGAGGACCGCCGCCGACGCGGATCCAGGGTTGCGTCCCGCCTTGCAAGCGCTCGCCCAGCGCCTCCTCGACCTGGGCGCGATCGGTCGGCCGCGGCGTGTCGAGGATCAGCAGGTTGCCGCCGTCCAGCCACTCGCCGGGCGGCGCCTCGCCGATGCCGAGGCGCAGGCCGCGCAACTCGACACCGGCCTCGCGCGCCCAACCGGCTAGGCGCTGGTGCTTGCCCGGGAGGACGAAATCGCTGCTGAGCAGACGCACCTGGGCCGGCTCCGCCCAGGCACAGAGACTGGCCAGCAGCGCGCCGCAGAAGAGTAGCGAACGGCGCATCAGAAGCTCGCCACCAGGCCGAGATGGAAGGTCCGCCCAGGTTCGGCATAGGTGAAGTGCGTGTCGTCGTCGGCCAGGCGCTGGTCGCCAAGGTTCTCGATGCCGCCGCGCAGCGTCAGGTTCTCGCTGAGTTTCTGGCTCAGCTCCAGGTGCCACAGGCTGTAGGCCGGCAAGGCGTAGCCGACGTTGCTGCTGTAGGCCACCTGGCTGCCGACGTATTCGGTGCGCAACTGGGCGCTGAAGCGGGCATTGGGGCTCCAGCGCAATTGGCTGTTGGCGAGGTGCCGGGAGCGATCGCCGAGGCGCTGGCCGGCGGTGCGGTTGCGCGCGTCGAGGTAGGTGTAGTTGAGTTCCCAGCGCAGGTCCGCCGGCAGGTCCACGCCGCCGCCCAGCTCGAGGCCGCGGATCCGTGCCCTATCGACGTTCTCGTAGTTGCGTATCTCGCCGCCGCGCACCCCGCAGCGCGCTACGCAGACGGTCTGGATCAGGTCGCGGACATCGTTCTCGAACACCGTGCCCTTCAGCGACCAGCCATCGCCCTGGTAGTCGGCGCCCAGTTCGTAGGACGTATTGGTCTCCGGCTTCAGGTCGGGATTGCCGTAGATGGTGAAGCGCCCGCCGCCACCGACCGCCGCATACTCCGGCGATAGCTGCTTCAGGCTCGGCGCCTTGTAGCCGCGGCCGACGCCGGCGCGCAGGGTCAGCGCATCGGAAAGGTGGTGCAGCAGGTACAGGCGCGGACTGCTTTCCCAGCCGAACGCCTCGTGCTTGTCGAAGCGGCTGCCGAGGGTCAGCGACCAGTCCGGGCCGAAGGCGATCTCGTCCTGCAGGAACAGCGCCTTGTGTCGCGCGCTGGCGTCGCCGGCGGTATTCACCGAGCGATCCTCCAGTTCTTCCTTGCGCCATTCGCCGCCGAGGGTGAAGAGATGTCGCTCGAAGGCCGGCACGCTGAGGTGGCCGTCGACCACGCTGTCGGTAAGGCGCTGCGGGTTGCTCGGCGGTTGTCCGTCGGAACGCGCGTTGTGCCGCTCCAGGCGGTTGCGGTAGGTGCGCAGCTGGCTGCTGCCCCAGTCCCACTGGCCATTGTGGGCGAGCGACCAGCGCTCGCGTTCGATCACGTCGCGCGACTCGTAGTAGCGCGAGCGCAACCCTCCGGTCTCGCTGTTGCGCCAGCGTCGTTCGCGCCCGCGCTGGTGGCCGAGGTCGATGCGCTGGGCGTCGTCCGGGGTCCAGCTGAGGTTCAGCCCACCGCTGTCGGCGTTGCCGCCTTCCAGCTCGGAGAGTCGGCGCTCATCGGCGTCCGGGGTTTCCTGCTGGCGGCGGCTCTCGCCGTTCAGGGCGAGGCCCAGCTTGCCGGGCACCAGCGGCCCGGCGAGATAGGCGCCGAGCTGGTGGCTCTGCCCGCCGAGGCCGTCCTCGCGCACGCCGCCATCGAGCAGGCCGCTGCCCGTCCAGGTATCGGTGGCGCGCCGGGTGATCACGTTCACCACCCCGCCGAGGGCTTCCGAACCGTAGAGCGAGGACATCGGTCCGCGTACCACCTCGATACGCTCGATGCTCTCCACCGGCACCCAGCCGAGGTCGAAGTCGGAATGGGCGATGGCCCCGGACGAGGTGGAGATCCGCTGGCCGTCCACCAGCACCAGGGTGTGCTCGCTGGACATGCCGCGAACGCTGATGCCCCGCCGGGACATGCCGACGCCGTTGAACTGCAGGCTTTCCGAACCGCGCAGGGCTTCCTGCAGGTCGCGCACCGGGCGCCGCCGCAGGTCCTCGGCGGCGATCAGCGAAACGCTGGCCGGGGCGTCGCGCAGCTTGCGCTCGGTAGTGGTGGCGCTGACCACGGTCGGCTCCAGGTCGACCGGCGCGGCCAGCGCCAGGCAGGGAAGCAGGTAGAGGAACGGCACGGCGCGGGCCAGCCGCAGCGGAGGAAGACGGTGCGGGGAGGAATGGGGGGTCATGGTCGGCAGGTATGAATTATGAATATTTATAAGTTATAACATAACATTTAATCGAATGAAGAATGCCCGCCGTTTCTTCTTCATCGAGGCCAGGGAACGTCTCGCTCGCCGTATCCCTCGAAGCACAGGACCCCACTCTCAACCGGGCATGCCCCCCAGGAGGAAAGATGACCGCAACCGAGCAGATCATGGCGCTCCTCGAACGCTGGGACCGCCAGCAGGAGGGCTACATCCGCCAGCGCGAGGAGCGCTACGAGGCGATGTTCCAGTTGCTCGAAGACCTCTTCGGCCGCGACGGGCGCTTCACCGCCATCGACGCCGCCTGCGGCCCGGGCTCCCTCGGCCGGCGCCTGCTCGAACGCTTCCCGGCGGCGCGGGTGGTGGCGCTGGACGCCGACGTCATGCTGCTGGAGATCGCGCGTACGGCGCTGGCCGGCTTCGCCGAACGGGTCCGCGTGGTGGAGTGCGACCTCACCGATCCAGGCTGGACCGAACGGGTCGCCGAAGCGCGCGAGTCCCTCGCCGGCGAACGGCCCGCGGCGCTGCTCTCTTCCACCGCGTTGCACTGGCTGTCGCCCGCCGAACTCGCCGGGTTCTACGCCCAGGCCGGCGAACTGCTCGCCCCCGGCGGCGTGCTGCTGAACGCCGACCACATGCGCTACGACCGACGCTGGCCGGGACTCGCGGAATTGTCCCGGAAGCACCGCGAGCGGGTCCTCCAGGCGTCCGTGGCCAGCGGCGCGGACAGTTGGGAAGACTGGTGGCAACGCGCCGCGCAGATCCCCCGGCTGGCCCCGCTGAAGGCGCAGCGCGACGCCCATTTCGCGCGGCGCCCGCTCAGGCGCGCCAGCGAAGACGAAGACTGCTCGCTCGATTTCCATCTCGCCGCCCTGCGCCAGGCGGGTTTCGCCGAGGCCGCCACGGTCTGGCAGCAGTTGGACAACTACGTGGTCTTCGCCCGCCTCGCCCAGGCCTGATACGCCGTCACCCGGGCGCGGGGAATACCTCCAATGGAACCCGGGCAATCCGCCGGACGTTGACGCAGATCAACGCCGGCTCGGCGTCGCTCGCCAGAATCCACAACATCTTGTTGTTTTGCAAAATCAAAACACATCATGTTGTGGAGAAATTGAAATGACCCAGCCCCGGAAGGCTACCTGGCCGGCCACCCTGCTCAAGCGCAACGGACGTGAAGTCCCCTTCGATCCCGGCAAGATCGAACGCGCCATCGCCGCCGCCGGCCAGGCCACCGGCGAGTTCGACCCGCAGCAGGCGCAGGCGCTCGCCGAACGCGTGGTGGAACGCCTGCCGGAGCGCGCCTGCCTGGATATCGAACGGGTCCAGGACCTGGTCGAACGGGTGCTGATGGAGGCCGGCCACTACCCCACGGCGCGCGCCTACGTGGTCTACCGCGAACGCCACGGCCGGCTGCGCCGCGAGCGCAAGACCCTGGTGGACGTCGCCGCGTCGATGAACGAATACCTGTCCCGCGAGGATTGGCGGGTGCGCGCCAACGCCAACCAGGGCTATTCCCTCGGCGGGCTGATCCTCAACGTATCCGGCAAGGTCACCGCGAACTACTGGCTGGATGAGGTCTACGATGCCGACATTGCCGCCGCCCACCGCGACGCCGACCTGCATATCCACGACCTCGACATGCTCGCCGGCTATTGCGCCGGCTGGTCGCTGCGCACCTTGCTGAACGAAGGCCTGAACGGCGTGCCGGGGCGGGTCGAGGCCGGTCCGCCGAAGCACCTGGGCAGCGCCCTGGGGCAGATGGTCAACTTCCTCGGTACCCTGCAGAACGAGTGGGCCGGGGCCCAGGCCTTCAGCTCCTTCGATACCTACCTGGCGCCCTACGTGCGCAAGGACCGCCTCGACTACGCCAGCGTGCGCCAGGCCCTCCAGGAGTTCATCTACAACCTCAACGTGCCGTCGCGCTGGGGCACCCAGACGCCCTTCACCAACCTGACCTTCGACTGGGTCTGCCCGGACGACCTGCGCGACCAGGTGCCGCGCATCGGCGGCGAGGAGATGCCCTTCGCCTACGGCGAGCTGCAGGCCGAGATGGACCTGATCAACCGCGCCTACATCGAGGTGATGCAGGCCGGCGATGCCCACGGCCGGGTATTCACCTTCCCGATCCCGACCTACAACATCACCCACGACTTCCCCTGGGACAGCGACAACGCCACGCGCCTGTTCGAGATGACCGCGCGCTACGGCCTGCCCTACTTCCAGAACTTCCTCAACTCGGACATGCAGCCCAACCAGGTGCGCTCGATGTGCTGCCGCCTGCAACTGGACGTGCGCGAACTGCTCAAGCGCGGCAACGGCCTGTTCGGCTCGGCGGAGCAGACCGGCTCGCTGGGCGTGGTGACGATCAACTGCGCGCGCCTGGGCTATCGCCACCGTGGCGACGCCGCCGGCCTCTACCGCCAGCTCGACCACCTGCTCGAACTCGCCTTCGCCAGCCTGGAGCTGAAGCGCAAGGTGATCCAGCAGCACATGGATGCCGGCCTCTATCCCTACACCCGACGCTACCTGGGTACCCTGCGCAACCATTTCTCCACCATCGGCGTGAACGGCCTGCACGAGATGGTGCGCAACTTCAGCGACGACCGCGAGGGACTGCACAGCGAAGCCGGGCGCGAGATGGCCCTGGCCCTGCTCGATCACGTGCGCGCGCGGCTGGTGGGTTTCCAGGAGGACAGCGGGCACCTCTACAACCTGGAAGCCACGCCCGCCGAGGGCACCACCTATCGCTTCGCCCGCGAGGACCGCAAGCGCTATCCGCGCATCCTCCAGGCCGGCACGCCGGAGGCGCCCTACTACACCAACTCCTCGCAACTGCCGGTGGGCTTCACCGACGACCCGTTCGAGGCGCTGGAGCTGCAGGACGCCCTGCAATGCAAGTACACCGGCGGCACCGTGCTGCATCTCTACATGGCCGAGCGGATTTCCTCCGCCGAAGCCTGCAAGACCCTGGTGCGCACCGCCCTCGGTCGCTTCCGCCTGCCGTACCTGACCGTCACCCCCACCTTCTCGATCTGCCCGCGGCACGGCTACCTGGCCGGCGAGCACGAGTTCTGCCCGAAGTGCGACGAGGAGCTGCTGCAACGCTCCACGCCCAAGAGCTGTTGCGGCGGCTGCGGCGGTTGAGTCGCCTGTCGTTCCTTTCATCCACCAGCAAGGAGTACCACCGATGAACCCCAACCAGTTGCCCGAAGGCCAGCGCCAGCGCTGCGAAGTCTGGACCCGCGTGATGGGCTACCACCGTCCCGTGGCAGCGTTCAATGCCGGCAAGCAGTCCGAGCATCGCGAACGCCGCCATTTCCGCGAGACGCGATGAGCGCCACGCTCAGGGTCGGGGGCCTGGTGCCCCTGACCACCCTCGACTACCCCGGCCTGCTCGCCTGCGTGCTGTTCTGCCAGGGCTGCGCCTGGCGCTGCCGCTACTGCCACAACCCGGAACTGATCGCGCCGCGCGGCGCGGAGGAAATCCCCTGGCCACGCCTGCTCGACTTCCTCCGCCGACGCCAGGGCCTGTTGCAGGCGGTGGTCTTCAGCGGCGGCGAGGCGACCCTGCAGGCGGCCCTCGGCGACGCCATGCGCACGGTCCGCGAACTGGGTTTCCGCGTCGGCCTGCACAGCGCCGGCATCAACCCCCGCGCCTTCGCCCGGGTGCTGGCGCAGAGCGACTGGGTGGGCTTCGACGTCAAGGCGCCGGCCGAGGACGTCGCCGCCATTACCGGCGTGGACGGCAGCGGCGCGGCCAACTGGCGCAGCCTGGAATGCCTGCTGGACAGCGGCGTGGCCTACGAATGCCGGACCACGGTGCACTGGCGCTTGTTCGATAGCGAACGCCTCTGGCGCCTGGCGACGCGCCTGCGCGAGATGGGCGTGGAGCGCTTCGCCGTACAACTGGCGCGCCCGGCCCGCCAGCTCGATCCGCAGCTTCTCGCGAAGCCCGCGCCGCAGGGCGCTGCGCAGCTATGGCGAGAACTGGAAGAGCTGTTTCCCGCCTTCGAACTGCGCGACGCCTGAGCCTCCGGTTCAGCGGCGCCGCTCGGGCCTGCCAGCTCGCTCGGACAGGGCGGGCAGTCCCGACCAGGCCTGTCCTTCACAAGACTCATACGATCGTACGAGAGCACCTCCTCGATTCCTAGTTGCGTCCAATTGTCGCGGACGGCGCCGCTCGCCACCCTTGCTCCAGATTCAGCGACCCCGGACCCGCGCCATGAAACTCACGCTCACCCCTCCCCTGACCCCCAGCCACTGGATGCGCTCGACCGACCTGGCCGACGCCACCAGCGCCCCCCTCGTCGGCACCCACTCGGCGGACGTGGCGATAGTCGGCGGCGGTTTCGTCGGGCTCTGGACCGCCATCACCCTCAAGCAACTGGAGCCGGACGCACGGGTCCTGCTGCTGGAGCAGGACGTCTGCGGCGGCGGCGCTTCCGGCAGGAACGGTGGTTTCGTGATGTCCTGGTGGCCGAAGATCGGTACCTTGCTGGGCTTCTGCAGCGAGGCGCAGGCGCGCTTCCTTGGCGAAAGCGCGGAGCGGGCAATCCAGGAACTCGGGGAGTTCTGCGCGCGGCATGACATCGATGCGCACTTCCAGCAGAAGGGCTGGCTGTGGACCGCCACCACGGCGCACCACCTCGACGCCTGGAACGATACCCTCGCCGCCTGCGAACGGCTCGGCGTCAGTCCCTTCGAACGCCTCGACGCCAGCGAAGTGGCACGCCGGACCGGTTCGCCGGTGCATCTCGCCGGGGTCTTCGAGCGCAGCAATGCCACCGTGCAACCAGCCTTGCTGGTGCAAGGCATGCGCCGCGTGGCGCTGGCCCTCGGCGTGGAAATCCACGAGCGTTGTGGCGTCAGCCAGATCGTTCCCGGCCAGCCGGCACAGCTGCTGAGCGCCGGGGCCCGGGTCCAGGCCAAGGCGGTGGTTCTCGCGACCAACGCCTGGTCGGCCGCCCTGCCCAGGCTCTCCAGGCTGATCGTGCCGGTGAACAGTTCCATCGCGGTTACCGAGGCGATACCGCAACGGCTGGAGCGAATCGGCTGGACCGGCGGGGAAGCCATCACCGATTCCCAACTGATGGTGGACTACTACCGCACCACCCGCGACGGGCGCATCGCCTTCGGCAAGGGCACCGGCGCCATCAGCTACGGCTCGCGCATCGGCCGGGTATTCGACGTCGACCGGGAGAGCCTGGCCCTGACCGAGGCCGACTTCCGCCGCACCTATCCCTCGCTAGGCGACATCCCGCTGGTCGACGGCTGGTCCGGCCCCATCGACCGTACCTACGACAGCCTGCCGGTCTTCGGCCGCCTGCACGAGAACATCCACTACGGCATCGGCTGGAGCGGCAACGGCGTGGGACCGAGCCGCCTGGGCGGGCGGATCCTCGCCAGCCTCGCCCTCGGCCGCGACGACCCGTGGAGCCGTTGTCCGCTGGTAGAACGCCGCTGCCGGAGCTTCCCCCCCGAGCCGCTGCGCTACCTGGGTGGCTCCCTGGTGCGCAACGCCGTCCTGCGCAAGGAACGCGCGGAACTCGCCGGTACCGCGCCCTCGGCCACCGACCGCTTTCTCGCGCGCTTCGCCCCCGCCGGCCTTGAAGACAAATCCTGAGGAGCCCATGGCATGAACCCTTCGCTCATCCGTCTCGACGACGAAAGTCCTTTCACCTCGCCCACGCCCGTCGGCCAGCCGCTGGGCGAACCGGTAGCCCTGACCCGTACCGCGGCCCACCGCCCGCTCGCCGACGGCAACGGCGTGACCGGCATCTGGGAATGCACCCCGGGGCGCTTCCGCCGACAGGTCGAGCAGGCCGAGTACAGCTACATCGTCAGCGGTGAAGGTCGCTTCACCCCCGACGAAGGCCAGGCCGTGGAGTTTCGCGCCGGCGACGCGCTCTATTTCGCCGCTGCCACCCAGGGCACCTGGGACATCCGCCAGACCGTGCGCAAGACCTACCTGATCTTCGACTGACCCCGAAGAACCGAACTCCACCGCCCTGACAGAGGAAACAAGAAATGGGTATGCGAGAAGCGAACGACAACGCATCGGGCCTCAAGGCCCATCCCCTGGGCTCGCTCGAGACGATCGCTATCATCATCGGCACCAACATCGGCGCCGGCGTGCTGAGCATGGCCTACGCCGCCCGCAAGGTCGGCTACGTGCCGTTGCTGGTATGCCTGGCCCTGACCTGCCTCTTCTGCATCGTCACCATGCTCTACGTGACCGAAGCCTGCCTGAGAACCCGCGGCAACAACCAGCTCAGCGGCCTCTCCCGGCGTTACCTGGGCCCGCTCGGCGGCTGGCTGATCTTCATCGCGGTGGCGGCCAACAGCTACGGGGCCCTGGTCGCCTACATGACCGGCAGCGGCAACATCATGCTCGAGTTCTTCGGCCAGTACGGCCTCACGCGCGAGGTCGGCAGCCTGATCTTCTTCGTCCCCTCGGCGCTGGTGCTCTACCTGGGCCTGAAGGCGCTCGGCGTGGGCGAGAAGCTGATCAGCGCCGGCATGGTGGCCATCGTCTGCATCCTCATCGGCGCTACCCTGATGCACGACGACGCCCGTCTCGCCCACCTTTGGCAGAGCCAGTGGCAATACGTGGTTCCAGTGTTCAACCTGGCGGTCTTCGTGTTCGGCGCGCAGTTCCTGGTTCCGGAGCTGGTGCGCGGCAACCTGGCAACCCCCGGGCGCGTGCCGCGCCTGATCGTGGTCGGCATGCTGCTGACCTTCCTGCTGGTGGCGGCCATTCCTGCCTCGGTCATCGCCCTGGTCGGCCCCGACAACCTCAGCGAGGTGGCGACCTTGAGCTGGGGACGCTCCCTCGGCCAATGGGCCTACTACGTGGCGAACACCTTCGCCTTGCTGGCGATGCTGACCTCCTACTGGGGACTCGGCGGGTGCCTGTTCACCAATATCTTCGACCACTTCCGCCTGGGCAGCGAAACCAACCGGCGCAAACGCCTGGCGGTGCTCGCCGCGGTCTCGGTCCCGCCGTTCCTGCTGGCCTATGCGGGGCTCGGCGGCTTCGTGAACGCGCTGTACTTCGCCGGTACCTTCGGCGGCGTACTGATGGGCATCATCCCCATCCTCCTGCTCAACGCGGCGCGGCGCCACGGCGACCAACTGCCGGCATTCAGCTGCGGCTGGTATGCCCATCCGCTGATACAGGGGCTGATCGTCCTGGTGTTCGCCTCCAGCGGGGTCTACGCGATCGCCTCGGCACTGGGGATGCTGCCCGCCAGTTGGTGACAGGGCGCGCTGCCTGCGCCCGGGGCGATTACACTGAAGGCCCATGCTTGGAGTTTCCTGGACATGCCGCAGAGCATCCGCCACCTGATCGCCCTCCCCGAACTCCGTTCACGCCTGCTGAGCGGAGCCGGCGGCCTCGACCGCCCGGTTCGCTGGGCGCATGTCTGCGAACTCGACGACCCCACCGAATGGCTCGGCGAGGGTGACCTGCTGATGACCACCGGGCTGGGCATACCGAGCGACGCCGAGCGGCAACGGCGTTACGTCCGAAGACTGGCCGAGGCCGGCCTGGCAGGCATGATGATCGGCGAGAACATGGAAGCCCCGAGCGACCTCGATGCCCTGCGCGAGACGGCCGAGGCCTTGGGCTTCCCGTTGATTCTCACCCACTACGGCGTCCCTTTCGCCGCCGTGACCCGGGCCATCGTCGATGCGGGGCAGAAAGACGAATACGAGCGCCGCAACGCCCTGGCCCGGATATACGAAAGCGCCCGGCTGAGCATGCAGGGACTGGGCCTGCCGGCGCTGCTGCAACGCCTCGGCAAGGACGTGCGAAGCAGCCTCTACCTCATCGTTCCCGACACCCTGGCGGCCTGGCAGCCAGGCCTGCCAGGGCTGCCCGCGGAGTTGGCCGACGCGCTGCGCAACCGCCGTCGCGAGCAGGCGGAGCCGCAGCCGATGGTCCTTCGCCATCCGCTCGCGGAAGGCGAAGCGCTCAGCATCGGCATTCCTTCCGACCGGAACTGCCTGCTGATAGCCCTGGGCGAGCGGCTGCCGGACTACAGTCTCCTGCACCACCTGACGGCAGTGCTCGGCATAGAGATCGAACGGCTGCGCGTCGAAAGCGAACGCCACCTGCGCCTGGGTTCGGAATTGCTCGACGACCTGCTGCAACGACGGCTATACCGGGAACAAGCCGAGGAGCGGCTGGAGGAACTGCTGCCCGGGCTCGATCTCGACGATGCAGTCGTTTCCGTGGCAAGTTCCGAGGGGCTCGCGACCGACCCTATCGGTCTTTTCCGGGGCCACGACTCACGCCTGCTGGTTCGCGCGCAAGGCCAGGAAATCATTCTGCTGCACCAGGCCGGCCTCGCCTCGACACTGCAGGAAGCCCTGGACAGCTCGCTGGGCGTGAGCGCCCCGCTCCGTCGTGCCGAACGTTGCGCCGAGGCCTTGCGCGAAGCGCGTCTGGCCCTGGCCCACAGCCATTCCCGGCGACCGTTGTGTCGCTACGCGGAACTGGACGACGAGGCGCCCTGGCTACCCAGAAGCCTCGCCGAGGCCGAGCGGGCGTTCCGTCTGGTCCTCGGCGCCCTCCACGACTATGACGCGGCCAATGGCTCCGCACTGCTACACACGCTGCAGGTCTTTCTCGAGGAAAACAGGTCCTGGTTGAACGCCGCGCAGCGGCTACACATACACAAGCAGAGCCTGGTCTACCGGATACGCCGCATCGAGGAAATCAGCGGTCGCTCGCTGGACAGCACCGCCGATGTGGCGACCCTCTGGTTCGCCTTGCAGGCAACCCGGCTGTCGCCGGAAGCGAGGGGCAGGACGGCGAAGGGCAGCCTCCTGGAGCAGTCCGCGCACCATGGCGGCGACATGGACTGACGGCGGAGCCCGATACCTGGCGCTTGCAGGGCGACGCCGCCGCCAACAGGCGCGGCCAGGAACGGTTGCCTGGCAGCGGCGTGGCCTGTGGATGCCGGACCACGGTGCATCGCAGCGAGCGCCGTTGCGAATGCATTAATCCCCCTTGCTAGCTAGCCACCCCGCCGCTGGAGCGGCGCGGCCCGCGCTTCTAGGCTCGAACGGTAAGACGGAAGCCCATCGGCGCGGCGCAAAGGAGGCCTGCGATGCGTAACGGAATCGACGCTGTATCCGCCCCGCTACCCACCCTGTTCGTATCTCCGCCGGCGGTCTTCACCGCCTCCCTCGAGCGACTTCCCCCACGCGCTCGGCAGGCCCCCGCCGCCCAGCGCCCGCCGGGGTCACCCGGCATTCCCGACAGCGTCCGCTTGCAGACTGGCGCCGCCACGTCCCACTGACGTCCCAACGCCGACGGCCATGCCGTCGCAAGCGCTTCATCCCCCGCGATCCGCCCGTCGCGCTCGTCCCCATCGGGACCAACCGGGCCGCCCCCGGCCCGCTCCTTCGAACCTGCGTGGAGTCCATCCCATGAACGGAAGCAGATCCACCTTTCTCTACCTTCTCGCCGCCGCCGGCCTGGCGCTGACACCCGCGGCCCAGGCCGACCGGGGCAACGACGTGGTCGCCCGGCTCAACCAGTTGTACAACGACACCCGCCAGGATTGCGGCGGACCGTCGAAGCCGGCATTCCTCTGTTCCGGCGTGCTGTTCCGCGCCACCTGGCCTTCGACCGACTACATGTTCTACAGCATCAGTCCGAAGAGCCAGAAAAGCGGCGGCGTCTCCGCCTCCTACCTGCGCAAGGACGCCAAGTACCGCAAGCTCGCCTATGGCCTGAAGAGTGGCTTCATCTTCGACACCATCTTCGGTAATCCGAAGGACCACCAAGACTATGCGGTGCTCTGTTCCTTCCCCATCGACGCCGCCACCGACGACCGCGCCCAGCAGGGTTGCACCGATTCGCGGCGCACGCCGAACAGCGTCGAGAAGTCCTGCCAGGACATCAACGTCAGCACCGCCGAGCAGTGGGCGGCGAACTACCGGCAGAACCGCGGCGACCATTCGCGGCAGTGCTCCTTCGACGTCCGCGACGAGCGCAATACCGCCGCCGGCCCGGCCTTCTACCAGAGCATCCGGGCGATGGCGCAGATCGCCGACGAATCCTTCACCACCCAGAACGAACTGCGCCTGGCCAAGTGGGAGGAAAACCCGCCGAAGTCGCCGTCGATCCTCGCCGCGTTCTACACCGAGGACGCCGGCCTGGAGGGCGCTCGGCTCAACCAGATCCAGTGGTATCAGTCGGTCCAGGCATTCCTCCCGATCATCAACATGCGACTGCCGCAGACCCGCCAGCAGGACGCGCAGTTCGCCTACGACGGGCGTAAGCAGGCGATCTACCCGACCAGCGAGAAGAATGCCTGCGAGCGCTATGTGGAAAGCGCCACCTGGGTGGAGCGCGACGATCCGGGCTTCAGGAAGAAGATCATGACCCTGGAAGTGGTACCGACCGATTGCGGGCGCAAGATCCAGGACAACCAGACCAACAATTTCTTCAACGAACTGGTGGTCGACCACTACCTGGACAGCGAATGGAAGGACAACCCGGACAACCGCGACAGCAATATCGGCAGCATGCGCCGACAACTGGTCTGCCACTTCAACGTCGCCCGCAACAAGCCCGAGTGGAACCTGGAACCCTCGCGGCCGTACACCTCCAACGAGGACTCCATCGCCAAGGGCTGCAATAACACCTGAGGCCGCTCCGCGGGGGCGCTAAGGCGTCCCCTGCGAACAGCGATATGGCCTTTTGATATCACACACTCTACCATGCCGTCTTTCCAAGCCGCCAGGGAACGAACGCATGGCTTTCGATGCCGCCCGCTATGTCCACCGCTACTACGCCAGCCTGGCGCCCGCCCCGGGCAACGAATACCCGCGCCTGAGGGCCTGGGAGTACCTCTGGGAGTATGTCTGGGACCCCAGTCGCAGCTGGGACGACCTGACCGCCCCCGAACAGCTCGACACCACCGCCCTGCACCTGGGTTTCTACCTGGCCAACTGGGGCATGTTCCGTGGCTCCTCGGGACTGCTGCAGAACAGCAACCTGGACCTGATGAAAGCGCTGGCCCGGCAGCTCTTCAGCGGTGCCGGACCGGAACTCTTCGAGCTGTCCCTGGTGGATTTCGCCGGCAACGGCGCGCGCCTGGCGCACAACCGCAAGCTGCTGGAAACGGTACTCGGGTCGATGGACGCCCTCAGCAGCCGGGTGAGCTGGACCGACACCCTGAAGAGCAAGATCCTGCTCGGCGTCTGGGGCGAGTTTCCCGCCCTCGACCGCCACTACGTGGCCGCCTGTCGCGCGCTGTATCCACGCCGGGGCCTGACGAGCGTCAACGGCGGGACCCTCACCGCGCTGCACCGCCTGATCGGCGAAGAAAGGCTGTCGTTCCCGCGCCTGGAGACCGCCCGCAAGGGGCTCCTCTACCCCACCGGGCGCCTGGCCGACATGGCTTTCTTCCAGTACGGCCTGGAAAACGCTTGAGGCGCTGCGCCGCCGATCCGGGGGACTTGTAGGCATGCCCTCGCTGTAAGTAGTATGAGACTCATTCTCAATTACAACAGCGATCCCCTCCATGCCGCCGGCCGACGCCTCCCTGCACGACGCTGTGAGCCATCTCTACCAGGACCACCATGGCTGGCTGCAAGGCTGGTTGCGGCGACGCCTGGGCTGCGCGGAAAACGCCGCCGACCTGGCCCAGGACACCTTCGCCCGCCTGCTCGCCTCGCGCCGGGTACTGGATGCGCGCGAACCGCGCGCCTACCTGACCACCGTCGCCAAGGGGCTGATGATCAACTGGTTCCAGCGCCAGTCGCTGGAGCGCGCCTACCTCGATGCCCTGGCCAACCTCCCGGAAGACCTCGCGCCGCCGCCGGAACAGCGGTTGATGGTGCTGGAAACCCTGCATGAAGTAGACGCCCTGCTCGGCAGCCTGCCGGACAGGGTCCGCCAGGCGTTTCTCCTGGCGCAGATCGAAGGCCTGAAGTACGAAGCCATCGCCGAGCGCCTGGGCGTGTCCCTGGGTTCGGTCAAGCGCTACATGCAGCAGGCCTTCCGCCAGTGCCTGGAGCTGATGGAATGAACGCCGCGGACGAAGGCCGGATTCCCTCGCCGATCCTCGACGAGGCCGCCGAGTGGCTGGTGCGCCTGCAGGACAGCGGCTGCACCGACGACACGCGCCAGGCCTGCGCCCAGTGGCGGCAGCGCAGCCCGCAGCACGCCCATGCCTGGGAGCGCGCCGAGCGCCTGCTGCAATGCCTCGGCCGACTGCCGCCGGCGCTGGCCCTGCCGACCCTCGGCCGCGAGCGCGGGCTGGACCGGCGGCGCGCGATCAAGCACCTCGCCCTGGTCCTCGGCGGCGCCTCGCTGGGGCTCGCCACCTGGCAGGCCGAACCGTTGCGCGACTGGCTGGCCGACCAGCGCACCGGCGTCGGCGAACAGCGCCGCCTGACCCTGCCCGACGGCAGCCTGCTGACCCTGAACACCGACAGCGCCGTGGACCTGGCCTTCGACGCCAGCCAGCGGCTGGTACGCCTGCTGCGCGGCGAGATCTTCGTCGATAGCCGCGCCGACCCGCGTCCGTTCCGCGTCGCCACCGCCGAAGCGCGGCTGCATGCCGGTGCCGCCCGCTTCAACGTACGCCAGGAGATGGCCGCGACCCGGGTCGCGGTACTCGCCGGGCGGGTCGAACTGAGCCCGCTCCACGGACGCGGGCGCTGGCTGGAAAGCGGCGAGTCGGTGCGCCTGGGCGCCGACGGCGAAGCGCGCCGGCTGGCCTTCGACGGCCTGCCGGACGCCTGGACCCGCGGCATGCTGATGGCCGACCGGATGCCGCTGGCCGAGGTGCTCGCCGAACTCGCCCGCTACCGTCGCGGCGTACTGCGCTGCGACCCGCAACTGGCCAGGCTGGCGGTGTCGGGCGCCTATCCGCTGCTGGACCTGCGGCGCACGCTGGGCATGCTGCAGGCCACCTATCCGCTGAAGGTGCGCGGGGTGACCGACTACTGGATCAGCCTGGTGCCGGCGTGACGGCGCGGCCGCCATCCCCGTGGCAACCGCCCCCTCGCGTCCACCCCGGCAGGCCGTCCGCGGTTGCGCCGGAACAGGCGTTGCCATCGACATACCGTGCTCCGCAGAAAAATAACCGCCTCGACCTGAGACCTTTTTCCTTCTCGGCTGGCAAGTAGAGGAATCCGCCCCGACCCAAGGTCCGCAGAGACCACGAGGAACCCTGTACATGCCCGTACGCACGCTTCGCCCCCGTTCGCTGTCCCTGGCCATCCACGCCGCCGCCATGACCCTCGCCCTCGCCGGCGCGGCCCCCGCCCTGCTTGCCGCCGAGGCGCCCGCCGCCAGCTCGGCGCGCAGCTATGACATCGCCCCCGGCCCGCTCGGCCGTACCCTGTCGGCCTTCGCCAGCGACAACGGGGTATCCCTGGCGTTCGACCCGGCGCTCACCGAGGGTCGCCGCAGCGCCGCCCTGCGCGGCCGCTACGCGCCGGTCGAGGCGCTGCACCGCCTGCTGCTGGGCAGCGGCCTGGAGTTGCAGCAGCGCAGCGATGGCAGCTACACCCTGGTGCCGGCAGCCACCGATGGCGCGCTGGAACTGCAATCCTCGCTGATCACCGCCCAGGCCGCCGGTGCCGAGACCCTGCCCGCCGAGTACGCCGGCGGCCAGGTGGCCCGTGGCGCGCGCCTGGGCATGCTGGGCAACGCCGACGTGATGGATGCGCCATTCAGCATCACCAGCTACACCGCCAGGACCATCGAGCAGCAGCAGGCGCGCAGCGTCGCCGACCTGCTACAGGCCAACGATCCGTCGGTGCGGGTGGTCGGCGGGCGCGGCGACCTGGTGGACAGCTACACGATTCGCGGCTTCAGCGTGCAGAACGCCGACGTCGCCTTCAACGGCCTCTATGGCCTGCTGCCGTTCTGGCGGGTACCGATCGAATTCGCCGAGCGCGTGGAAGTGCTCAAGGGACCGAACGCCCTGCTCGGCGGGATTTCCCCCGGCGGCAGCGTCGGCGGCACCATCAACCTGGTGCCCAAGCGCGCCGACGACCAGCCGCTGACCCGCGTCAGCGTCGACTGGACCCAGCGCGGCCAGCTCGGCACTCACCTCGACATCGGCCGGCGCTTCGGCGAGAACAACGCCTTCGGCGTGCGCTTCAACGGCGTCTACCGCAACGGCGATACCGCCGTCGACCATCAGAGCCGCGAGTTTCCCATGCTCTCCCTGGGCCTGGACTTCCGTGGCGAGCGCCTGCGCCTGTCCAGCGACCTGCTGTACCAGAAGGAAAGCCTGGAAGGCGTGGTGCGCCCGCTGCTGACCGGCCCGGGAACCACCCACATCCCCCACGCCCCGGACTCGAAGACACGCTTCGGCCTGCGCGATTCCTACCTGGACCAGGAGGATTACTCCATGGTCAACCGCGGCGAGTACGACCTCGCCGACAACCTGACGGCGTTCGCCAGCATCGGCGGCCGCCAGAGCAACTACGAAACCATCGCCGCCAACAGCATCCTCGTCGGCAACCAGGGCGATATCGTCAACAGCCTGGCACGCCAGCGCGGCGACCGCCGCACCTATTCCGCCGAGGTCGGCCTGCGCGGCAACTTCGACACCGGCCCGCTCCGCCACGACTGGACGCTCAGCGCCAACCGCCTGCACGAACGGCTGGGCATGGTCTATGCCTTCACCGGGATGCAGCCGGGCAACCTCTACCAGACCTCGCCGCATACGCCGCTGCCGGACTTCTCCAGCCTCGACGGGAGCATTCCGAAGACCAATGAAACCGATCTCGGCGGCGTGGCGCTGGCCGACAGGCTGTCGTTCCTCGAGGATCGCGTGCAGGTCACCCTGGGCGTGCGCCGCCAGCAGATCGAGTCGCGCAACTACGACCAGACCAGCGGCGCGCGCACCAGCCACGACAAGCGGCACGTGTGGACGCCGATGGCCAGCGTGCTGGTCAAGCCGCTGCAGGACCTGTCGCTGTACGCCAACTACATCCAGGGCCTCAGCCAGGGCGAGGCGGCGCCGATGACCGCGGCCAACGCCGGCCAGGTGCTGGCACCGTACAAGGCCGAGCAATACGAGATCGGCGCCAAGTACGACCTGGGCGGCTTCACCACCACCCTGGCGCTGTTCGAGATCAGGAAACCGAACGCCTATACCGACGCCAGCAACGTCTTCCGCGCCGACGGCGAGCAACGCAACCGCGGCGTGGAGCTGAGCCTCTATGGCGAACCGCTGGACGGCGTGCGGGTGATGGCCGGCGCCACCTACATCAAGCCCGAGCAGAACAAGACCGGCGACCCTGCCAGCGAAGGCAAGGACGCGCCCGGCGTGGCCCGCCGCCAGGCCAACCTGGGGGTCAGCTGGGACACCCCGTTCGTCGACGGACTGACCCTCGACAGCCGCTGGATCTACACCGGCTCGGCCTATATGGACAGCGCCAACGCCCTCGCCGTGCCGCACTGGAACCGCGTCGACCTCGGCGCCGCCTACGCCTTCCAGGTCGCCGGCAAGCCGCTGGTGGCGCGCGCCAACCTGGAGAACGCACTGGGCAAGGACTACTGGACCGCAGCCAACGGCTACCTGTCGATCAGCTCGCCGCGCACCCTTTCCCTTTCCCTCACGGCGGACTTCTGAGTCCGCCCCACCATAACCAGAAACCGCCGATGACCAGCCAATGACCGCGAAAACCCTGCGCACCTGGTACCTGGTGCACAAATGGACCAGCCTGATCTCCACGATCTTCCTGCTGATGCTTTGCCTCACCGGGTTGCCGCTGATCTTCCACGAGGAGATCGAGCACTACTTCGAGCCGCATCCGCAGCTCGAGCCGCTCACCGCCGAGTCGCCGCGCATCGACTACGACGACGTGATCGCCCGCGCCCTGGCCGCCCGGCCGGGCGAAGTGGTGCGCTTCCTGGTATTCGAAAAGGACGACCCGCTGGGCCTGGTGATCAGCGCGCCGAGCCTGGTACCGCCGCCGGAGAACGGCCACATGCAGCCGTTCGACGCGCGCACCGGGGAATTCTTCGACGCACTGCCGCCGCCGGGCGGCTTCATGTACCTGATGCTGAAGCTGCACACCGACCTGTTCCTCGGCCTGCCCGGCTACCTGTTCCTCGGCCTGATGGGCCTGCTGCTGGTGGCCTCGCTGGTGTCCGGGGTGGTGGTATACACGCCGTTCATGCGCAAGCTGGACTTCGCCACGGTACGCGCCGAACGCAGCCGTCGCCTGAAGTGGCTGGACCTGCACAACCTGCTGGGCATCGTCACCCTGTCCTGGGTACTGGTGGTCGGCGTGACCGGAGTGATCAACACCCTGGCCCTGCCGATCCTGATGCTCTGGCAAGGCGGGCAGTTGGCGGAAATGACCGCGCCCTACAAGGACGCGCCGCCGCTACAGCGCCTCGGCTCGCTCGACGCGGCCCTGGCCACGGCACGCCGGGCGGCGCCGGACATGGAGGTCAGCTTCGTCGGCTTCCCCGGCACCCAGTTCAGCAGCCAGCATCACTATGCGGTGTTCATGCGCGGCAACACGCCGCTCACCGAGCGCCTGCTGAAGCCGGCACTGATCGACGCGCAGAGCGGCGAACTCACCGACATGCGCGAGATGCCGCTGTACGTGAAGACGCTCCTGCTGTCGCAGCCGCTGCACTTCGGCGACTACGGCGGCATGCCGCTGAAGATCGTCTGGGCGCTGCTCGACCTCGTCAGCATCGTCATCCTCGCCAGCGGTCTCTACCTCTGGCTCGGCCGACGCAAGACGCCATTGGAGAAGCGCCTGGCGGAACTGCCGGACGGCAGCCTGGCGACGGAGGGCAAGGCATGAGGCGCGGTCTCTGGATGATCTTCCGCTGGCCCCTGCTACTGGCCCTGCTCGGCCTCTTCGGGCTGCTCTCGGCGCTGCTCGGCGACGGCCTCTACGACCTGCTCTCCTGGCTCGCCCTGGGCACTCCGCTGGTGCTGGTCGGCTGGGTCTGGCTGCGCCTGCCGCGACCCCGAAGGAACCCCTGAGATGACCACCCCGCCGTCCTCCGCCAACACCCTGGACCTGCGTCCGCTGATGTTCGAGACCTTCGTCTGCACCCTCGCGGTGATGTCCTTCGTCGCCCTGGTCGGCCCGCTCGCCCGCAAGCTCGGCCTCGCGGCCTGGCAGGCCGGCGCCGCGGTGACCGTCGGCGGCATCGCCTGGATGCTCGCGGCGCGGCCCTGGGGCATCGCCAGCGACCGGCATGGGCGACGGCGGATACTGCTCGGCGGGCTGGCCGGCTTCGCCCTCTCCTACGGCTCGCTCTGCCTGTTCATCGTGCTCGCCCTGCACTGGACGTTGCCGACCCTGTTCGCCTTCGCCGGTATCGTTCTCCTGCGCGGCCTCGCCGGCGGTTTCTACGCCGCGGTGCCGGCCTGCACGGCGGCACTGGTGGCCGATCACGTCGAGGCGCAACGACGCGCCGCGGCGCTGGCCGGACTCGGCGCGGCCAGCGCGATAGGCATGGTGATCGGGCCGGGGCTGGCCGGACTGCTGGCGACTCACGGGCTGGTCCTGCCGTTGCTGGTCACCGGCGCGCTACCCCTGGTCGCCCTGCTGGCGCTCTGGCGCTGGCTGCCGCGCGAGGAGCGTCGCCAGCCGAACCGCGGCGCCGCCCTGGCGATCGGCGACCGCCGCCTGCGGCGGCCGCTGGCGGTGGGCTTCGTGGCGATGTTCAGCGTCACCGTGGCGCAGATCACCGTGGGCTTCTTCGCCCTCGACCGGCTGCGCCTGGATTCCGCCGACGCCGCGCGGGTGGCCGGCATCGCCCTGACCGCAGTGGGCGTCGCGCTGATCCTGGCCCAGCTCCTGGTGCGCCGCCTGGACTGGCCACCGCCGCGACTGATCCGGGTCGGCGGGCTGGTCGCCGCCATCGGCTTCGCCGCCGTGTGCTTCGCCGACTCGCCGCCGCTGCTCTGGCTGGCCTTCTTCGTCGCCGCGGCGGGCATGGGTTGGGTATTCCCGGCAGTCTCGGCGCTCAACGCCAATGCCGTGCGCGCCGAGGAACAGGGTGCCGCCGCCGGCACCCTGGTGGCCGTACATGGCTTCGGCCTGATCAGCGGGCCGCTGCTCGGCACGCTGCTCCACCAATTGGACAGCCGCGCCCCCTACGCGCTGGTCGGTCTGCTGCTGGCGCTGGCGGCGTTCTGGTCGAGCCAACCGACGCGCCCCGTGGAAACGAGGAGCGAAGCACCATGACCGCTGTCGACCTGCTGCTGGTCGCGACCCTGCTGGCGGCCCTGCTCGCCTGGTGGATACCCGCCCTGCCCGGCCGCCGTAGCCTGCTGGCGCTCGCCTCGACGCTGGCGCTCGGCGCCGGCCTGTACGCTGCATGGGACGACCGCTGGCAAGCCGGCGTCGGCGCCTTCGCCGGTTTCTCCCTGCTGCTCGGCGCCTGCCTGCGCCGGAAGCCCGAGCGCGGCCTGCCGTTCCGGACCGGTTCGCTGTACGGCCTGCTGGTGCTGCTGGCAATCGCCGCGCTGTACCTGTTCCCGGTCGCGCCGCTGCCGGCGCCGAGCGGCCCCTATGCGGTCGGCGTGCGCGATTTCGAACTGGGCGACCCCAGCCGACCCGGCCTGCTCGGCGCCCCGGCCGGGCAGCCGCGGCGCCTGCTGGTACGCGCCTGGTACCCGGCACGCCCGATCGCCGGCGCCGCGCCGCGTCACTATTTCGACCCAGGCGAGGCGCGCAGCACCGCGCGGGGCTTCGGTGAAATACTCGGCTTTCCGCCGTTGCTCGCCTACCTCAAGCACCTGCGCACCAATTCCTATCCGGACGCCCCGCTGCGCGACGATTCCGCTCGCCTGCCGGTGGTGTTCTACAGCCATGGCTACAGCGCCTTCGCCGGCGGCAACTGGACCCTGATGGAAGAACTGGCCAGCCACGGCTACGCGGTCTACGCCATCCAGCACAGCGGCGACGCGTCGCCGACCCGCCTGCCCGATGGCACGCTGCTGCCCATGGACCCCGGGCTGGTCGAACACCTGCGCCGGGCCGCCCACGACGGCTTGCCGCAGGCCATGCGCCAGGGCTATGTCAGCGACGATCTCGACCAGCGCCTCGACGGCCAGTTGCACACCGCCCTCGACCTGCCCGCCCCGGCCAACCGCGCCGTCAACCTCAGCGCGCCGGTATGGCTGGCCGACCGCCTGTTCGTCCATGACCGCCTGCAGGCCGGCGAGGTCCCGGACAGGGTCGCCGACCTGGTGGCCGCCAGCGACTTCGCGCACACCGGCGAGATGGGCATGTCCTTCGGCGGCTCGACCACCGGCGCGGTCTGCATGGTCGACCGACGCTGCGCGGCGGCCGTCAACCTCGACGGCGGCGACTTCGACTTCGCGCCCTTCGACAGCGATTTCCCGGCACCGCTGCTGATGCTGCACGCCGACCTTGGCAACTTCTACCGGCTGTTCGGCATCGAACCGCCGGCCCGCCCGAGAAGCTTCAACGACTTTTCCTACGAACGCTTCGAGCACGCCGGCCAGCGCCAGGACATTCATCGCCTGGTACTGCGCGATTCGGCCCATGCCGGGCTTACCGACAATCCGCTGTTCATCCGCCGGCCGCTGCGCGACGGGCTGCTCGGCTCGGCACCGACGGAAGTCCTCATCCAGGCTCCCAACGCCCTGGTGCTGGGTTTCTTCGATCACTACCTGCGCGGCCGCGCCAACGACTTTCCGCAAGCGCAGATGGCGCGCTTCCCCGCCTGGCTGACGCGCTACGACAACTCGGCGGTGCGCGACTGGTGGCTGGCCAAGCCGGAAGCCCAGCGCCTGGCGCTGCGACGACGCATCGACGAAATGAAACGGCGCAAGACCGGGCTGGATCTTCCCTGACGACGGGTTACAGTGGGCGTCCCATCTGCGGAGCGCCGTCCATGCATATCCCGCCCGAGCTGATCATCCACCAGACCCGCCACTGGACGCTGAACCAGCGGATCGACTCGGCCCTGCCCGGCTACTGCATGCTCGGCTCGCGGCAACCGGCGACGGCCTTCCACCAGTTGCCGGAACAGGCCCTCGCCGAATTCGGGCCGCTGCTGGCCAGGGTCGAGCGCGAAATGGACGCGCTGCTGCGGCCGCGACGCATCTATGTCGGCCGCTACGGCCACATGCCCGGCCTGCCGGTGCATTTCCACCTGATGCCACTGTACGACTGGGTCGAGGAACTGTTCTGGGAGGACACGCGTTACCGGACGCTCCAGCAGTTCGGCGTGCCGACCGCCGCCCCCCTTACCGATGGCGCCGAGCTGACCCTGTTCGTCTGGCGCGAATTCTGCGAACGCGCCGATCCGCCGGCCGTGCGCGGCATGGATCGGCAACAGGCGATCGCCGGATTGCGCCGGGCATTCGGCTACGGCGTCCAACCCCGAACATCGTCTGGGCCGGACTCCGAGTCCGCGCAGGACGCATGACCGCGTGCGGTTGGGTGGGCTTCGAGGCCGCGTAGGGCGAATAACCGCTTGCGGTTATCCGCCATGAAACCTCGGCGCAGCGGCGGATAACGCCGGTGGCGTCATTCGCCCTACGACCCGGCTCCGAGGCCGCGGTACGCATGACCGCGTGCGGTTGGATGGGCTCCGAGGCCGCGTAGGGCGAATAACCGCTTGCGGTTATCCGCCATGAGACGTCGGCGCAGCGGCGGATAACGCCGGTGGCGTTATTCGCCCTACGGCCCGACTCCGGGGCCGCGGGACGCATGACCGCGTGCGGTTGGGTGGGTTCCGAGGCCGCGTAGGGCGAATACCCGCTTGCGGTTATCCACCATGAAACGTCGGCGCAGCGGCGGATAACGCCGGTGGCGTCATTCGCCCTACGACCCGGCTCCGAGGCCGCGGTACGCATGACCGCGTGCGGTTGGATGGGTTCCGAGGCCGCGTAGGGCGAATAACCGCTTGCGGTTATCCGCCATGAGACGTCGGCGCAGCGGTGTCGTCACGGTTGCAGGTAGCGGTGCTTCCAGCCTCCTTCGTCGCGGTCGTAGCGCAGGCGCTCGTGCAGCCGCTCGGTGCCGTTGCCCCAGAACTCCACCGACTCCAGGCACAGTTCGAACAGGCAGTAGCCCGGCGGGCGCGGCAGCGGGCCGTCGGTTTCCGCCAGGCGCCGGGCTTCGGCGCGCAGGGCGTGGATGTCGGCGAGGGTTTCGCTCTGCCGCGAGGCGATCGACATCGGGTGGGTCTGGTACGGGCGGCTCAGCCACTGGGCGTCGGCGCGCTCGTCGGGCAGGCGTTCGGCGCGGCCGTTGAGGATGATCTGCTGGCTGCTCTCGCGCCAGTACAGCACCCCCGAGGCCCAGGGGTTCTGCGCCAGTTCGCGGCCCTTCTGGCTATCGGCGTGGGTGGCGAACACCACCCCGCGCTCGCCCAACTCGGCGATCACCACGATCCGCGTCGACGGCCGGCCCTGCCCGTCGACCGTGGCCAGGGCCAGTGCCCGCGGCTCGCGCACGCCATAGCGGCGGGCGCGTTCCAGCCAGTTGCGCAGCACCTCCATGGGGTTCGCCGGCGGCGCCTCGAACTCCGGGAAAGGGGCTTCGATGGTCCCGGTGAGGGACTCGGAAATGTTCGTGTTGACGCCCATCACGGCGTTCCTCCGTTCTGCCCGTTCACAGGTAGGCCCGGCCTTCGGCGAAGGCCGCGCCGTTGCCCGACACTTCCACCGCCGAGACCCGCTCGCCGGCGCCCTCGGCGCGGGCGTACATGCGCGACGGCCGGCCGATCTCGACGCCCTGGAGGATCTCGATCTGCTGCCCGTAGGGAATCTGCCGGTGGCGCGCCAGGTGGATCGCCAGCGGCCCGGCGGCGGAACCGGTGGCGGCGTCCTCGACCACGCCGTAGGCCGGCGAGAACATGCGGCTGCGCCAGTGCCGCCCGGCGCCGGCGAAGCAGTTCACCGCCAGGTCCGGGAAGTCGCACAGCGCGCGGTGGTCGGGGTGCAGCGCGGACAGCGCGGCGACGCTCTCCAGGCCGACGAAGACGTGGCGCGGGCCGTTGCGGTAGACCTCGATGGGAAAGGTCGAGCCCTTCAGGCCGAGGGCGGCGAGCAGCTCGGCCGGGCGGCTGAAGTGCTCCCAGGTGGGGATCGGCTGCTGCATGCTGCAGGCCACCACCTTGCCGTCCTGGCGCTCCAGGGCGAAGGGCACGGTGCCCATCCTGGTCTCCAGGAACAGCCTGTCCTTGTCGGTCTCGGCGCCCAGGGCGATGGCGGTGCCCAGCAGCGGGTGGCCGGCGAACGGCAGTTCGTTGACCGGGGTGAAGATGCGGATGCGCGCGTCGCCGTCCTGTTGCGGGCGGAGCACGAAGGTGCTCTCCGACAGGTTCATCTCCCGCGCCATGCGCTGCATGCGCTCGCCGCTGAGGTCGTCGCAGTCGAAGAACACCGCCACCGGGTTGCCTTGCAGCGGTTCGCTGGCGAAGGCGTCTATCACGACATATCTGTGCATGGGCTCTCCTGGCTCAGGGCCGCCGCTCGACCAGCGCGTGGCGCAGCAGGTCGGCGATGATGCGTGGACCCTCGCGGGTCAGCACCGATTCGGGGTGGAATTGCATGGAGGCGAAGCGCGGCCCGCGCAGGGCATGGACCTCGCCGGTCTCGCGGTCGCGGCTGATCTCGATCGGGCCGACCTCGGGGATCTCGATGCGGTCCTGCAGGGCGCGCGCAGCGAAGGTGTTGTAGAAGCCGACGCGCTCGGCGGCGCCGAACAGGTCGATCTGTTTCTGCACGCCCTGGTTGGGCTCCTGCCGGCGTTGCAGGTCCAGGCCCAGGCACAGGCTCAGCACCTGGTGGCTCAGGCACACGGCGAGGAACGGCCGGCGCTCGCTGAGCAGCGAACGGATGGCCAGGTGCAGGTGGCCGATCTTCGGCTGGCCGATCTCGGTGGGGTTGCCCGGGCCGGGGCCCATGATCACCAGGTCGTAGCCGTCGAACGAGTACGGCTCCTGGAAGCCGCGCACGGTCACCGTCAGGCCCAGCGACTTGAGCTGCTTGGCGATCATCGAGGTGAAGGTGTCCTCGGCATCGACGATCAGCACCTCGCGTCCGGACAGGTCGGCCTGCAACTGCTGGCGCTCGCTGGCGCCGCGCAGCCAGAAGTCGGCGATCGGCGCGTTGCGGCTGGCCAGCGCCGCCACCACGTGCGGGTGCGAGCCCAGGCGCTGCGGCGCCTGGCTCTTCAGCGCGGCGATCAGCCCGGAAGCCTTGGCCCGGCTTTCCGCCGCCTCGCCCAGGGGATCGGAGTGACGCACGATGGTTGAGCCGACGCCGATGCGCAGGCGGCCGTCGCTCTCGATCTCGGCGGTGCGGATCAGGATCGCCGAGTCCAGCGTGCGCCCGCCCTGACCATCGCCGCCGATCAGCGCCGCCACCCCGCTGTAGTAGCCGCGACCCTGCGGCTCGTAGCGGCGGATCACCCGGCAGGCGCTTTCCAGCGGGCTGCCGGTGACGGTCGGGGCGAACAGCGTCTCGCGCAGCACCTCGCGCACGTCGCGGTTGGTCTGGCCCTCGATGAAGTACTCGGTGTGCGCCAGGTGCGCCATCTCCTTGAGGTAGGGACCGAGCACCCGGCCGCCGTCCTCGCAGATCCGCGCCATCATCTTCAGCTCCTCGTCCACCACCATGTACAGCTCGTCGGCTTCCTTGCGGTTGTCGAGGAATTCCATGACCTCGGCCAGGTTCGGCCCGGCCGGCGGATAGCGGTAGGTACCGCTGATCGGGTTCATCACCGCCAGGCCGTCGCGCACGCTGATGTGTCGCTCGGGCGAGGCGCCGACCAGGGTGCGTTCGCCGGTGTGGACGATGAAGGTCCAGTAGGCGCCCTTCTCGCGCAGCAGCAACTGGCGGAAGAAACTCAGCGCGCTGGCCGTGGCGTAGCCGTCGATGCGCGCCTGGAAGCGCCGCTTGATCACGAAGTTGGCGCCTTCGCCGCGACCGATCTCGTCGGCGATGACCCGCCCGACCACTTCGGCGTAGGCCTCGTCGTCGAGGTCGAAACCTTCCTCGCTCAGTTCCAGCGCCTGGTTCGGCAGCAGCGCCAGGGCCTGCTCCAGCGGCAGCAGTTCCTGCTCCAGAACCTTCAGCGCCAGCAGCGGCGTGCCGTCGTCGAGCGCCTCGAAGCCGCGCTCGGCGATCTGCCGGTAGGGAATCAGCGCCAGCAGGTCATGGCGCGGCAGGCCCGGGCCGGGCTCGTCCAGCGGCAGGTCGGCCAGGCCGTGCAGTTCGAGCGCCTCGCCGCGGATCACGTCGAGCAGGCCCGGGCCATTGCTTTCCGGGCGGTAGAGCAAGGCGAACGGCGCCGGCCGTTCGAGCAGGCGCTGCAACAGCGATGTGGGCAGGGCGTTCATTCCAGCACCTCGTCGGTGGTGACCACCATCGCGCAGCGGCTGGCGGCGTATTCCAGGGCCATGCGGTGGTGCGCCTCGCTGAAGTCGGCGATGGCGTCGGCCACCAGGAACGGCTGGATGTCGTTGGAGTAGGCGTCGACCGTGGAGATCAGCACCCCGACGTGGGCGTATACGCCGCACAGCACCAACTGGTCGCGGCCGGCGGCGCGCATCCGCTGGAGCAGATCGGAGTGGAAGAAGGCGCTGTAGCGCCACTTGGTCAGCAGCCAGTCGTCCGGCCCCGGCGCCAGCTCCTCGACCACCTCGCGGTCGGCCGGACTGGCGCGCATGCCCGGCCCCCAGAAGTCCTTGAGCAGGCCGCGCTGCTCCTCGGTCATGCTGCCCGGCTGGGCGGTGTAGGCGATCTGCACGCCCTGCTCGACGCACCAGCGGCGCAGCCGCGCGGCGTTGGCCACCAGCCCGGCGCGCAGGCTCTCGGGCAGCGGGCGCAGGAAGTAGCGCTGCATGTCGTGCACCAACAGCACCGCGCGCCGCGGCTCCAGGCTCCAGCGCGCCAGGTTGGCCGGCAGCTGCTGGGCGGTCGGCAAGGGATAGGCGGTGATTTCGGGAATGCCGCTCATGCCACGGTCTCCAGGGGGAAGGTTGCGCTCGGGGACGCTTCTGCGCCGGCCCAGGCCATCACCGCGCTGAGCGCCTGCCAGGGGTTCAGCCGCGGATCGCAGAGGCTGGTGTAGTGCCGGCCGACCTGGTGCAGGCCGCTGGAATCGGCGACGCACTCGGTGACGTCGTCCGGGGTGGTCTCCAGGTGCAGCCCGGCGGCCACGCCGCCGGAGCCGGACACCGCCAGGCGGAACGCCGCCACCTCCTCGGCGATGCTGCGCACCAGGCGGGTCTTGTTGCCGCAGGGCGCGACGATGGTGTTGCCGTGCATCGGGTCGCTCAGCCAGATCACCGGGTGCCCGGCCGCGCGCACCGCCTCCACCAGCGGCGGCAGGCGCTCGCCGACCTTCTGCGCGCCCATCCGCGCGATCAGCGTCAGGCGTCCCGGCTCGCGGCGCGGATCGAGGCGCTCGCAGAGCGCCAGCAACTGGTCGCGGCCGATCTCCGGACCGACCTTGCAGGCCACCGGGTTGAGAACCTCGGCCAGCAGCGCCACATGGGCGCCGTCGACCTGGCGGGTGCGCTCGCCGATCCACGGCCAGTGGGTCGAACCGAGATAGACCCGGCGCTGCTCGTCCTCGCGCAGCATCGACAGCTCGTAGTCGAGCAGCAGCATCTCGTGGCTGGTCCAGACCGGCGAGGCATTCGCCTCCTGCCCGGACGCGGCGTCCCAGCCCAGGTGGCGCATGATGTTGCGCGCCGCCGCATAGCCCTTGAGGATCCGCTGCGGATCGGCCCGGCGCTGCTCGGCATGGGCCTCGCGGCCGTTGACCATGTCGCCGCGATAGACCGGCAGGGTCTGCTCGCCGACCTGCTCGTGCGGCTTGGAACGCGGCTTGGCGTACTGCCCGGCGATGCGCCCGACGCGGATCACCGGCCGCCGGCCGGCCAGGCGCAGGGCGCCGGCCAGCAGTTCCAGCACGGCGGCCTTGCGCGCCACGTTCTCGGCATGGTGGTCGTCCATGTCCTCGGCGCAGTCGCCGCACTGCACCACCAGCGCCTCGCCGCGGGCGACCCGCGCCAGGGTCGCGCGCAGGGCCAGGATGTCGCCGGCGCGGATCAGCGCCGGACTGCCGCGCAGGTACGCCTGCACGTCGCGCAGGCGCGACGGATCGCCCCATTCGGGTTGCTGCAGCGCTTCGCAGCGCCGTACGCGTTGCAATAGATCGTCCATAGTTCACCCCTTCCAGGATGGCCTCAGGTGGGAATGCCTTCGCGTTTGATCTGCGGGACCGGAATGCTCAGGGCGCGCAATTGCTGGAAGACGTTCATGAATTCGCGGTTGCGCTTGATCTTGCCGTCGTCCAGCTCGAAGGAATGCAGGAAGTGGTTCTCGTAGTAGCCCTCGGGATAGCCGGGGAAGAGGATCTTGCCGTGGCCGTCGCACTCGACCCAGAAGTGGTTGGGATCGTCGGTCTCGAAGACCTTGATGTTGTACCACTCCCAATCCGGGAAGCATTTCAGCGACCACACCGCGTGCTCGGCCAGCTTGTCCTTGCCACGAATGACGATGGGCGAGCCGGTATCGGTGGTCCATAAACCGCCACAGCCGTCCTCGACGAAAAGTTCATGGCGGCGCAGGCGATCCTGGCCTTTGGTGTTCATATACTTGACCACCGTCTCGCGATTCTTCCTGCGCAACTCCACGGCGTCTTCGAAACCTTGGGGAATGGCATTATCGAGCATCGTCATATCTCCTCTTGAATTGGAATAAACATTAATCAGGTGGGAATACCGTCACGTTTTATTTGTGGAACGGCTATTCCCAATGCACGCAATTTCTGCATCGGGTTCATGAACTCGCGATTGCGTTTTATCCGGCCGTTCTCGAGTTCGAAGGAATGGATGTAGTGGTTCTCGCAATAGCCCTCCGGATACCCCGGGACCAGCGCCTTGCCGCGCCCGTCGCACTCGACCCAGAAGTGGTTCGGATCCTCGGTCTCGAAGATCCGCACGTTGTGCCACTCCCAGTCGGGGAAGCAGCGCTCGAGCCACTCGGCGAGCCGCCTGAGGCTCTCATGGCCCCGGAAAACCAGGGGTTCGCCGCTTTCCGTGGTCCAGTTGCCGGCGCAGCCGTCCTCGACGAACAGGCTGTGCCGCTGTAACCGTTCGGCCCCCTTCATGCGCATGTAGTGCTCGACCGTGGCACGGTTGCGCCGACGCAATTCCAGGTTGTCGGTAAACCCTTTCAACCGTTGGTACTCTCGCATGGTGCGAATCTCCGCCAGTTCGAATCGACTGGCATCCATACCGGAAAGAAGACATCGGGATGACAGGCCGGAGAAATTGCCGTGAAGCTTTTTCCGGGCAAAAGTTGCCCGCTTCGGAGCGTCTCCAAAGTTTCAACTAATGCCGAATTGCCATGACCGAATGTTTCGCCTGAAACCCAGTTGTAACCAGATTTGACAGGGGACAAACTTATAAACGCTTTTTTGCAATAGCCATAACCCCTTAAAAATTACAGGTGTGGGGCATCGATTCCGTTCTATTCTTTGGCCGGTTTGCCAAGCGCCCGGAAAGTTGCACTAGCGTGCCGGACAACAGGAGGACGGGCGCAATGGCGAAGGGGGCAGCGGGGAAACGCTGCCGGTGGGAAGGCTGCGCTCAGGCGACCGGCGCAAACGCTATCCGGCCATTCGGTGAATGGCCGGACGCTTGCGCGGCGGCCTCGCTAGGCGACGAGGCGTCGATTCAGTTGAGCAGGCCGATGGCGTAAGCCTTCATGGTGGCCTCCGCCTTGTTGCTGGAGTTGAGCTTGCGCATCGCATTGACGATATGGAACTTCACCGTGCGCTGGTCGATCGACAGGATCAGGCCGATCTCGCCGTAGGTCTTGCCCACCGCGGTCCACTTGAGCATCTCGGTTTCCCTGGCGGTCAGGCGCACATTGCTTTCCGGGACGATGCGCGGCGCCAGCAGGTCGCCGAAGGTAGCCTGCAGCATGCTGGTGATCCAGAGCAGGAAGGATTCCTTCTCCAGGATTTCCGTGGCGGCGATGCTCTCGCTGGAACGCACCAGGGACAGCATGCTGATCAGCCCGTACTTGCCGCGGACCGGGATCGACCAGCCGTGACGGATGCCGTGATGCAGCGCTTCCTCCCAGAAGAAACGGTTCTCCTGGAAGTCTTCGCCATTCCAGATCAGCGGGGTGTATTCCAGGAGACCATGGCGCACGATCGGGTCGATGGATGTGTAGTCTTCGGAGATATATCTGCTTTTCCATTCCCCTGGGTAATTGGACAGGAAATGATATTTAGGTGCGGTCAGCGGGAAAGGCGCCCGCGCACCGAATGAAAAGAATTCGAATCCATAATTACCGCATATCTCGAGAACCAGGGAGAAGAACTCTTCCTCGGTTGTTATTCTTGACAAAATCTCGAGATATCCCTCTCTCTCATCATGCATGCCAGCTTCACCAGTCAACAATCGATCCCGGCAGGATTCGGTTCTTCAGCGTTTTTATTCTTTTTTGTTTCCGTCTTATCCACTCATGACAATTCCCTTTATCAAGCCGGACCTGGAAGTACATATCGCCACCGGCCCTGTGCGGGTGTTCCGGACGAGGTCGAGCCCATTCGCCGCCCGCCGGGCGACGACGAAACGAGGCTGAAGAGAACTTCTCGATGAGCACGGACACGAGGCGCCGCGCAGGAACTGCGCTGGGCTGGAGGGGACGGCGCCCCGGATCTTTGCGGAAACCGTAGAACGGCTCTCCGATGGGCCTCACGGCGGTCTTTCTCATTGTTCTTCTCGCACGCTCCATCGTCGTCGGGAGAGCCTCCCGACAACAAACCTTGGCCCATGGCGGGCCTCGTCGACGAGGCTCCCCGGGGACCAGAAATGGCAACTACATACTTCCCCCCCTATCTCTCCGCAGATACCTGCCCGGAAGGGCAGGTTGTCCCTGCCGGGCTGTGACAATTTAATTCGACCAGGCATTTCATTGTCCGTGCCGATTTTCACGAAGCGCATTCTGAGGCAATTAAAAAGAGCGCTCCATTCGACCATGGACAAGCTATCCACGCCTGACCGAGATCGCCTTCCGAATATAGCGAAGCGATAACCGCAGCCTGCCGAGAAGTGCTTCAGACAATAAACAGGACGCTGGCCTTTCGTATCGATGAAAGTTCCGCATGGCGTCCGCCCCTAAGGAAGAGGAGATAAATATGATTTATTACTTGATCGGAGTGGCGCTATTCATCTTCATGCTGGAACAGTTGGTTCCCGGCTGGAAATTGCCCAAGGTGAGCACCTGGGTGGCCCGGGTGATCTTCCTCAACATCGTCCAGGTGTCGATCGCCCTGCTCGCCGGCATCACCTGGAACAAATGGATGATGGGGCACAGCCTGCTGCACACCTCGGATGCCCTGCCACCACTGCTGGCCGGCTTCGCCGCCTACTTCGTCAACACCTTCGTCACCTACTGGTGGCATCGCGCGCGCCACGCCAACGACACGCTCTGGCGGCTGTTCCACCAGTTGCACCACGCGCCGCAACGCATCGAGGTATTCACCTCCTTCTACAAGCATCCGACCGAGATGGTCTTCAACTCGCTGCTGGGCAGCTTCGTCGCCTACGTGGTGATGGGCATCAGCATCGAGGCCGGCGCCTACTACATCATGTTCGCCGCGCTCGGCGAGATGTTCTACCACTCGAACCTGCGCACCCCGCACGTCCTCGGCTACCTGTTCCAGCGCCCGGAGATGCACCGCATCCACCACCAGCGCGACCGCCACGAGTGCAACTACAGCGACTTCCCGATCTGGGACATGTTGTTCGGCACCTACGAGAACCCCCGCCGCATCGACGAGCCGCAGGGCTTCGCCGGCGACAAGGAGCAGCAGTTCGTCGACATGCTGCTGTTCCGCGACGTGCACAGCCTCCCCGGAAAAACCCAGCCCGCTCCCGTCCTGGTCAAGCCCGACGTCAGGTGAACGCCATGATTCCAGACATCGATTCCCGTCTCAGCCGGAACATATTGAAATCCATCTCGTATGGCCTCCCCCTCGCCGAAGTGGTCCCCGACCATACCTATGCGCAACTGGAAACGCGCCTCGGCGAACTGAAACGCAGGTATCTGGAGCTGCGCATCTCCCACGGCGCGCGCGAGCTGCCGTTCAGCAACTACCTGTTCTACCTGATCCTCCAGTCGCGCCACCAGGAATTCGACTTCAAGCTGCGCCAGGGCAACTCGGTGGTCACCAACATCCACCGCTTCAAGAGCAAGGGACGCATCCCGTCCCTGACCACCCTGCTCCTGGCCGATGCGGTCAACGCCAAGAGCGAGCTGGAACTCAAGCATCCGGACATCCCGCAGCTCGACCGCCACGCCCGCGACATCGAGCGCTGGCTGGCCGCCGGCAACGTCATGCCGCCCAGCGAGCGGGCCCTGCGCGGCCTGGTGGAGGCGCTGGAGCGCGCCGCTGGCGAAGGCCGTCCGTTGCACCTGGTGAGCGCGGTATGCCCGGACTACTCGCACTCCAGCGATGCCGAGGGCAAGCCGCGCTACACCTTCGAGCGAGTCGGCGACCAGCCCGGCCTGGCCGGCGCCAAGCTGGTCAGCGCCGGGCAGGCGGTGGCGGAGCTGGCCAGGGCGCGCCAGGTGGAGATCCGCCACGCGATCCTCGGCGGCGAGTTCGAATACCTGTCGTTCAACCGCAACCCCGCCACCGGCGAGACCCGCGAGGGTTTCCTCGGCAAGGTCGAGCGCCAGCTCGAGCGGATCGCCGGGGCCCTGCCCTGCCCGGCCGCGACCTGCTCGTTCTTCGAGATGTGCGGCGGCGAGGACGGCTGGCACCGGGCCCACGGCGAGATCGTCCAGCGCCTGGAACAGGGCGACTACGGCCAGACCGGGCTGGACTACCCGGCCCTGGAATCGATCTTCCTGTCGCGCCTGCCGCTCTACGAGAAATGGTTCGCCAGCCAGTCGCGCGAGCAGATCTGGGCCAGCTTCGTCTCCCAGGCCGCCGAGTACGCATTGATGGGAAAACTCTTCGGCGAGCGCTTCGACAACTTCGTCGTGCTGGCCGTCGATCACTACCGGATGGAGCCGTTCTACTCGTTCTTCGCGACCGTCCCGACGCTCTACATCCGAACCGACTACCTGTAACGAGGGAGCGCCTGCGCCATGCAAGATGAACTGTTCAAGACCCGATACTCCAAGTACGGATACGGCATCGACGTGCGCCGTACCTACAAGGACCTGCCCTGCCAGCCGTTCTGGACCTGGGTCACCGGCAAGTCGCTGAACGACCGCCCGCCGCGACGGCCGAAAGACACCCTGCTCAAGCCCTGGCAGCTCTACCTGCACATCAGTTGGGGCTACGCGGTGTTCTTCCTCGCGGTGATCTACGGCCAGCAACTGCTCGCCTCGCAGCAGCCACTGTGGCTGAAGTGCCTGCTGGGCGCGCTGATCATGTGCCTGGTGGTCAACCGCCAGCGTGGCTTCCTCCATACCTTCCACTACACCACCCATGGCGCCAGCCTGGAGAACAAGGCGCTGGCCCGCTTCACCTGCAAGTGGATCCTGTCGATCCCGATCCTGCACACCCCGCGCGACGAGTACGTGAAGCTGCACGTGAACGAACACCACAGCGTGCGCACCTTCAATACCGAGCACGACGTCGACCTGGTCTTCATGAAACAGCACGGCTTCTACAAGGGCATGTCCGAGAGCGCCTTCTGGACCCGCCTGGTGCTCGCGCCCTTCCATCCGGCGCGGATCCTCGAGCACCTGAAGTTCCGTTTCGACGTCAGCTTCGTCTCCGCCCCGCGCCACGAGCGCGTCAGCCGGGCGCTCTACTGGGCTGCGCTGCTCGGCCTGGTGTACGCCAGCGGCTACCTGGAGGCGTTCGCGCTGTTCTACCTGTTCCCGATCTTCATCCTCACCCAGTACTCGTCGTGGATCCAGCACGTCTCCGAGCACCTCTGGTTCGCCCGCAACGAGCACGGCCTGCCGCGCTTCCTGCACTACGGCTCGCTGAGCTGGGGACGCTTCCTCGGCCGCCCCTACCCGGCCGACAAGCAGGGCCTGGCCTTCGCCCTGGCGTTCGTTCGCTGGAGCCTGGGCGTGCTGCTGATCGACATCCCGCTGCGGGTGTTCTCCTTCATGCAGGACCTGCCCAGCCACGACTTCCACCATCGCAAGCCGGGAGTGAACTTCTGGCGCATCGCGCCGGAGCGCGCGGCCAACGAGGCGCGCCCCTCGAAGTTCGGCCCGATGACCGAGACCTGGGGCATGTGGGAGAACTTCCTGATCCTGCGCGACCACCTCTGCCGCGGCCAGTCGGACCCGTTCGGAATCGTCGACTGGTACCGCGAGAACCATGCCCGGCTCGCTCCGGAGACCGATGCCGCCAACCAGCCCCACACCAACCAACCCGCATCCCAGGCTACCGCCTGATCACACAGGAAACCCCATGAATACTCAGATTGCCCAGATCACCCAGAGCCTGGCAGCCAACGGCTGCGCCTATATCACCCCCAGCGACGCGCTCTACGACGAGCAGGACTGGGAACTGATGAACCAGGTCCTGGCCAACTCGACCCTGCCGTGGGAGAAGATCCTGATCGGCGACGCCGACGAGGAGAACGACCTCTACGTGGCCCGTTTCATGACCGACCGCGACCGTCCCACGGTGGTCAACCATGCGCTGTCGGAGCTGATCATCCCGCGCGTCTGCAACGACAACGTGATGAGCCTGTTCCGCAAGCTGATGGGCGACGACGCCTTCTACGTCCGGCGCATGCAGGTGAACCGGATGAAGGCCGGCTCGTTCATCGGCCGGCACCTGGATACCGACAGCAACCCGGACTACCAGTACTCCATCGTCCTGCAGCTCGGCACCTACTTCTCCGGCGGCCAGTTCGTGGTCTACGACCGCGACGGCAACCTGCGCAACGACATCAAGCCGGAGCCGCGCTCGGTGATCATCAGCGACTGCAGCTATCCCCACGAGGTCCAGCAGGTGACCGCCGGCGAGCGCGTCTCGCTGGTGTTCTTCGTCAGTCGCCATGCGGACCGGAACCGGCGGGTCTATTGACCCGTCGGCGTGGAGACTCGAAGCGATGTCGAAGAACGCACGTTACGCCTGGCGCCTGTCCCTCGGCGGCCTGCTGCTGGGGCTACTGGCCTGCGCGGTCTACCTGCTGGCCGTCCCGCTGGGCTTCAAGTACGGCGAGATCCAGGTCGGCCATGGCCTGGAACACGAGGGGCGGATCGCCTGGGACGCCGCCGGCGTCCCGCATATCCGCGCGCAGAGCCTGGAGGACGGCTATTTCCTGCTCGGCTACAGCCACGCCAGGGATCGCCTGTGGCAGATGGAGTTCGCCCGCCGCTATGCCGGCGGGACGCTCTCCGAAGTGTTCGGCGCCAAGACCCTGCCGATGGACAGGTTCGCCCGCACCCTGGGCTTCCGGCGCACCGCCGAGGGCATCTACGCCAACCTGGACGCGCCCACGCGCGTCCTGCTGCAACGCTACAGCGACGGGATCAACGCCTACCTGGAGCTGGCCCCGGCGGCGCTGCCGCTGGAATTCAGCCTGGTGCGCCACGAGCGGCCGGGGCCCTGGGGGCCGGTGGACAGCCTGTCCCTGCACCTGCTCTATTCCTGGACCCTGAGCGCCAACCTGGGCATGCAGTTGCAGCGCCTGGCGCTGGCCGAGCACCTGGACCTGGCGCGGATCAACGAGGTGTTCGCCCCCTATCCGGGCGAGCGGCCGCCGGCCACCCGCGACTACGCCAGCCTGTACCGCTCCCTGCACGGCACGCCGGACGCCGGCAAGCTGCTGGGGCAACTGCCCGGTTCCAACGTCGAGGGCATCGGTTCGAACAACTGGGTGGTCTCCGCCAGCCGCAGCGCCACCGGCAAGCCGCTGCTGGCCAACGATCCGCACCTGCGCCTGACCAACCCGGCGGCCTTCTACCTGGCCAGCCTGAAGATCCCCGGCCTGAGCCTCACCGGCGCCAACTTCGCCGGCGCCCCGCTGTTCGTCATCGGCCATAACCAGCGCATCGCCTGGGGCTACACCAATACCGGCTCGCACATCCAGGACGCCTATCTGGAGCGCGTCGATCCCCAGGACCCGCGGCGCTACCTGACCCCGGACGGCTACCGGCCCTTCGAGACGCGCCTGGAACGCATCGCCGTGCGCGACGGCGAGCCGGTCTCGCTGGAGGTCCGCAGCACCCGCCACGGCCCGGTGATCAGCGACATCTACGAACCGGCGCGGCTGCCGCAGGCGCAGCGCGACCGGCTGGTGATCGCCCTCGCCTGGACCGGCCTCGACCGTCACGACAAGACCTTCCCGAGCCTGCTGGCGATCAACCGGGCCGAAGGCTGGGAACAGTTCCTCGACGCCGCCGCCGACTTCGGCGTACCGCCGCAGAACATGGTCTATGCCGACGTCGAGGGCAACATCGGCTACGTCTCCGCCGGTCGCGTACCGCTCCGCGGCGCCGACGACGACCTCCATGGCCTGGCCCCCTCGCCCGGCTGGGAGAGCCGCTACGACTGGGTCGGCTACGTTCCGGAAAGCGCCAAGCCACGCAGCCTCAACCCCCGCGAAGGGTTCATCGCCACGGCGAACCAGCGCATCGTGCCGCCCGACAATGCCTTCGACTTCGGCCACGACTGGGTCCTGCCCTACCGCTACGAACGCATCCGCGAGTGGCTCGGCGGCCCCGGCCAGCGCACCCTGGAAGACAGCCTGGAGTTGCAGAACGACGAGTTCTCCAGCGTGATGGCGAGCCTGTTGCCGAAGATGCTGGAGCAGGTCAGCGACCCCGAACTGCGCGCCAGCGAGGCCTTCGCCCTGCTCCAGGGCTGGAACCACCAGGCCGCCGCCGACCTG
The DNA here is from genome assembly GCF_056782835.1 of Pseudomonas sp. 20-5. NCBI lineage: Bacteria > Pseudomonadati > Pseudomonadota > Gammaproteobacteria > Pseudomonadales > Pseudomonadaceae > Pseudomonas > Pseudomonas sp. 20-5. The sequence goes on from NZ_CM165584.1 coordinate 3,510,094, forward strand.
GCCGCGCCACTGATCGCCGGCTACTGGGTACGCGCCTTCACCCGCGAGCTGCTGCAACCGAGGATCGGCACGCAGTTGCTGGCCAGCGGCTGGAACCAGCGCAACTACGACGGTTTCCTCCGGCTGATCCTCGACGGCCAGGCCGACCTGCGCTTCTGGTGCGGCCAGGAACAAGGCTGCGACCTCAAGCTGAACCAGTCGTTGCGCCGCGCCCTCGACGAACTGCGTGCCGCCCACGGAAGCGCGCCGAGCGGCTGGAAGTGGGGCGAGGCGCACGCCGCCCTCGCCGAGCACGTGCCCTTCCACAAGACCCCGCTGCGCGCGCTGTTCGACCTGAAGAACAACAAGGGCGGCGACAACTTCAGCGTCAACGTCGGGCGCTTCGACTACAGCGACCCGGCCAACCCGTTCAACACCCGGATCGCCGCGACCCTGCGGATGGTCATCGACCTGGCGGACTTCGACAACTCGCGCTACGCGCTGTCCACCCGCAACTCCGGCCTGCCGTTCGACGGCGCCACCGACCTCAACGAACTCTGGGCCCGCGGCGCGTACATCCGTATCGCCGACGACGCCCCCGACGCGACGGACCGCCAGTTGGTCCTGCGCCCTTCAGCCTCTTCCTCCGGCGAGCCACGACCATGACCAGCGATCCGCAGAAAAACGCCTTCGACCTCGACTACTCCAGCCGCGAACGGCAATTCCCCGAGGGCTTCAAACGCAAGATAGTCGCCGACCTGCAAGAGGGAATGCCGCAGTTCGACGTGCTGCAATACTTCGGCAACCAGCCGGATATCTTCGAGACCTACGACCACCTGGTGCTGGCGACCGACCCGGAGGGCGAACGGATCATCGGCATCCTGGGCGCGAAGGACTTCGTCCGCGGCTCGACACGCTTCCTCTACCTGTGGACGGCGATGGTGGTCGACCGCTACCACCGCACCAGCCTGTTCAAGCGGATCAACCAGTTCTTCCTGCGCCAGGTCAGCGAGCGCAACGGCGGGCTGCCGCCACTGATCGTGGCGAAGACCTACAACCCGGTGGTCTACAACATGTTCCGCGCCCTCAGCGCGCGGATCCCGGGAGCGACGCTGTACCCGGACCTGGAAGCGCCGCGCCAGAGCCCGGACATGGTCGACCTGGCCCTCGACGTTGTCGGCACGCTGTCCGCCAACCTGCGCCTGGATGCGGAAACCGGCCTGATACCCGGCGGGCAACGCAGCGTCGCCCCGGATTTCTTCCCGCGCATGGCGATGTCCAGCCACGCCAGGACCAACGACCACTTCGTCGCCCACGTCGGCAGCAGCGACCAGATCCTCTGCATGGTCCGCCTCGCGCCCGGTGCCGAACCCTACGTGCAGCAGAGGATCATCCGGTGAGCGGACTCGCGCAGCGCTCCGACGACCCGTGGCTGGCGGCGCTGCCGGCCGCGGTGCTCTACGGCGCCTGGGCGGCCTATGCCAACCAGGACGGCGGCCTGGCCGGGATGGGCGTCGCCGCCCTGCTCCAGGGCGCCGCGAGTCTCCTGGCGACGCGCTTCGGCCTGTACCTGTTGCAATGTCTCGGCCGCCGCCACGGCCTTGCGCAACGCCAGGCGCCCCTGCTGGTGGTGCTCCTGCTGACCGCGCCGATGGCCGCGCTGCACTGGCTCTCGGGCACGCCGCATCCATTGGCGAGCGTGGCGCCATCGTTCGTCATCGGCTGGCTCTACTTCGCCCTCTGGGCGCGCCGCCGCCCGGGTCGCCGGCAAGCCAGCGGCGCCTAGCCGGCGCCCCCGCTCGAGCCGTTCCCCGTCGGCGGGATCGGCCCGTATACTCGGAGCCTTCCTATCCGCCCAAGGACGCGCCATCGCCATGCTGGAGATTCTCGGAAAGGCCTCTTCGATCAACGTGCGCAAGGTGCTCTGGACCTGCGCCGAACTGGACCTGCCCTACCGCCGCGAAGACTGGGGCAGCGGCTTCCGCGACACCCACGCGGCGGAGTTCCTCGCCCTCAACCCGAACGCCATGGTGCCGGTGCTGCGCGACGGCGAACTGGTGCTCTGGGAATCCAACAGCATCATCCGCTACCTGGCCAACCGCTATGCCGGCGAACGCCTCTATCCGCAGCAGGCGGCGCCGCGCGCGCGGGTCGACCAGTGGCTGGACTGGCAGGCCTCCGACCTCAACCGCTCGTGGAGCTATGCCTTCATGAGCCTGGTCCGGCAGTCGCCGGCGCACCGCGACGCGGCCCAGGTGGAGGCTTCGTTGCGCGGCTGGACGGGCTTCATGGAAATCCTCGAGGGACAACTGCTACGCACCGGCGCCTATGTCGCCGGCGAGACCTTCAGCCTGGCCGACATCGCCATCGGCCTGTCGGTCAACCGCTGGTACGAGACGCCGTTCGAGCATCCGTCGCTGCCAGCGGTGCGCGCCTATTACGAGCGCCTCGGCGCCCGTCCCGGCTTCCTCGCCCACGGCCGCAACGGCGTACCCTGAGCGAGGCGCGCGATCACTGGCCGAGTGCCTTGTTCAGGCGCTGCGCCAGGGCGGTGGTGTTGGCGCCGGCGGTATCCAGCAGCAGGTAGTCGTAGTCGGACTTGGCCACCGGGGCGATGCGATATTGCAGGACGCCCTCGACCACCTGCTGGCCGGCCGGCACGCTGAGGGTGCCGACACAGGACAGCACGCCGCTGTCGGGATCCTTCTCGAGGATCGCCACGTCGCGCAGCGCGCTGTCCTTGAACTCCGGCGAGCGCTCGGTGATCGCGCCCTGGAGGAAGATCCGCATCAGTTGGTCCTTCACGTCCGGCGAGGCACAGGCCTCGGCCTCCTTCTTCGCGCAGGCGCTCAACAGCAGCGCGGCGCCCAATACAGCGAGCACGGGTAGCTTCATCATCCCCTCGGGGTCGGTTGGTGATGCGCAGTTGGACTGCGCCGCCGGCGAATGATTCCCAGGCCCCGCGCGGCGCCTGCCGCAGCCAGCACTGGCCAGCCGGCGCGTCTGCCAGTAGTCTGTCCGCCGCGCTGGCGACGCCGGCCCCACGCCAACTGGAGCAAGACATGTACCGAGACACCGTGACCCTCACCGTCAGCGCCGAGCAACGCGGCCGCGAAAGCGAGGCCGTGGACAACCCGAACGTCGCCATCGGCCTGGAAAGCGTCGAGCCGGGCGTGCTCAAGCTGCACTTCGAAGGCCAGCTGGACGCCCCGGAGAACGCTACCCACATCTGCTTCAGCCTGACCATCGGCCTCACCTACTACGGCCCGATCCTCGACGGCGCGGCCAGCGAGAACGGCGGCTGGATGACCTTCGAGAGCGACATGCTCGACCCGGCGCAACTGGCCTGATCGACTCTCCTTCGCAGCCATCCACCATGGGGAAGGCTGCGAAGTGGCACTTTGACACCCACCCCCCGGCGGTCTATAGACAGTTGCAGAACAGACACGGAAGTGGTGGTTCAGCATGTCAACGTCTTCGACAGTTCGCCCCACGACGAGCCTTTCCGGGATATCCCAGGCCCGCTTCCAGGGGACCCTGACACACGCCTCCCCAGCCTTTCGCGGGACGACTTCTCCGCCTGCGCTCTCCCATCCCCCATGACAGCACCCGGCCGGCGACACGGGCACCGACAGCGCCAGAGCGTACCGACCGGCCTGCGTAACGGGTAGCGACCGGTCGAGTTCTGGCGCGCCGGAAAAGAATCTCCACGCGGGAATCGTCATGAAAATACTCGCCCTTCTCGCAGCCTGCCTGCTGGCAGGCTGCGCCGCCAACGCCCCGCTGCGCGATGACAGCGAATCGACCTGCGCCGACATGCGGCCTTGCAGCGACAGCTACTACGAACGCCATCCGAACTACGAGATCGGCTTCGTCGAATACAGCGAGCGCGGCAACGACTTCGCGCCTGCCAGAACGCAACGCCTGATCGACCAGCTAAAGCGCTACTCCGCCCGGGGGGACATCGCCATGGTGGTGTTCATTCACGGTTGGAAGCACAACGCGGGACGGGACGACGGCAACGTCGCCAGCTTCAACAAGGCACTCGCCAATCTCGCCTCCTCCGGGGTGCTGGGCAAACGCAGGCTGGTCGGCCTCTATGTTGGCTGGCGGGGCAAGTCGATGCATGGCCTGTATAGCGAGAACCTGACCTACTGGGACAGGAAGGCCGTCGCCGAGGAAGTCGGCCGGGGTGGCGTCGCCGAGTTGCTCGCCCAGTTGGAACGGATCGATCGCAAGGACAGGAACTATCTGGTGATCGTCGGCCACAGCTTCGGCGGCGCAATCACCCTCGGCGCACTTCACGACCCGTTGCTCGAACGCCTGCTGGCTCTCCAGGACGGTCAGCGGATACGCGCCTTCGGCGACGCGGTAATCATGCTGAATCCGGCGATAGAGGCCAATCAGGGCCTGCTGCTCAAGGAGAACAGCCTCAAGGTCGGCGCCCTGGGAACCCAGCCGCCGCCGCTGCTGTACGTCATCAGTTCGCACGGCGACAGCGCCACCCACTTCGCCTTCCCGCTCGGCCAATGGGTCGGCGTCAACCTCACCTGGAGCCAGGTGGACCTGGACAGGACCTACAACGGAACCCGCTATCGCCTCCGGGAAGAAGACCTGGATACCACCGCCCTCGGCAACTACAGCCTGTATCGGACCGCCCTGCTGATCGACCGCGAGTGCCCGCTGCCGGATGGCAGCGACAACTGCGCGCCAAGACCGCCCGAACCACGGGTGATCGACGACACCGATATCGGCAAATGGCGCTTCAGGAGCTTCTGCAGCGCGGACGGCGCCAACGCCGATCCGGCGCTGCCGCGCATGCCCTGCTACAGCAACGAGCCGGTCAACTTCATCTACACCTCGCAGTCCTTCATCGCCGACCACAACGATATCTTCAACGACCAGGTGATCGCCTTCATGGCCACCGCCGTCAGCAAGGCCATCTACGAACGTACGGCTGGCGCCTCCTACTACCGGGAGTGCCACGACCCGGTGCGGAAGAACTTCTCGTTCGGCAAGTGCTTCGACTTCCACTACCTCAAAGCCACGGCCATGCACCGGCGGCTGCAACGGCAACTCTCGGAACCCGGCACCCGCAGCGAACAGGACGTCCTCTATGAAAACCCTCTCTAGCCTGCTCCTGATCGGCTTCGCCGTCGTTCTGCTCGCCCCGCGGATGGCGCCCGCCGCCAGCGCCGCCGAAGACAAGGCCACCTATTGCGGCTCCGGCTTCACCCAGTATCTGGTTCCGGACGACGTCGCGGGCTGCTCGCTCAGCGAGGCCTGCCGCCTGCACGATATCTGCTACGGCCGCTGCGACAAGGACGGCGACCTCTACGGCAGCGCCTACTGCGCGCAAAGCGAAAAGTCCGAAGCCCGCAACATGAGCAAGCAGCAGTGCGACGCCAGGCTGCAGGCCGACATCGCCGCACAGAACGGCAACAGCCGCCTGTGCCGCGCGGTGGGAGGCGTCTACCGGGTATTCGTGAAGCACCTGGGGCAAGGTCCGTTCAATGGCCGGGAGGCACTGGACATCTACCTGAAGGTCATGCAATCGGCGCCCAGCGCAGCCGACGCCGACGCCCGCCTCGAAGCCATCCATCAGCTACAGAAGCAGGGCCTGACCGACGCCAAGGAAATCCGTTACGACGCCGAGCGTATCGTCATCCCACTCAACAGGCCCGTGGAATCGCCGTTGACCAACGGCTCGGACACTCTCGTCCTGCCGCGCAACCTCGACCGGGAACGGCTGCGCCAGCTGGACCAGCGGCTCATCCGCCAATGAGCCTCAGAATAGTGCCATCTGCCGGTCGACCAAAGTGGCGAAATCATCGCCGACGAACGGCAGGATGGCGTCGGCCACCGGCTGCAACTGCTTGCCCACGTAGTGCTCGTAGTCGATGGCCGAACGCCGCGCCTCGAGCGGCTCGGGACCGGCGACGCTGATCACGTAGCTGATCCAGCCGCCGCTCTGGTACTGCCGCGGGCGCCCGCGCTCGAGGTTGTAGTCGTCGGCGATGCGCGCCGCGCGCACATGCGGCGGCACGTTGCGCTGGTAATCGTCGAGGCGCCGGCGCAGGCGCTTGCGGTAGACCAGCAGGTCGTCCAGCTCGCCGGCCAGGGTCCGTCGTACGTAATCGCGCACGTAGTCCTGGTAGGGCTGGCGATTGAAGATGCGCAGGTAGAGTTCCTGCTGGAAGCGCTGGGCCAGCGGCGACCAGTCGGTGCGCACGGTCTCCAGGCCCTTGAAGACCATCTCCTCGCCACCGTCGGCGCGGCGCACCAGGCCGGCGTAGCGTTTCTTGCTGCCCTCCTCGGCGCCGCGCACGGTGGGCATGAGAAAACGCCGGTAATGGGTCTCGAATTGCAGCTCGAGGGCGCTGTCGAGGCCGAATTCTTCTTTCAGGTGCTCGCGCCACCAGTCGTTGACCCGCGCCACCAGCGCCCGGCCGATGGCCGCGGCCTCCTCCTCGGCGCGGGGGCTGCCGAGCCAGACGAAGGTGGAGTCGGTATCGCCATAGATCACCGTATAGCCCTCGGCCTCGATCAGCTCGCGGGTACGGCGCATGATCCGATGCCCGCGCAGGGTGATGGACGAGGCCAGGCGCGGGTCGAAGAAGCGGCAGCCGCTGGAACCCAGCACCCCGTAGAAGGCGTTCATGATGATCTTCAACGCCTGCGAGAGCGGCTGGTTGCGTTCGCGCTTGGCCGCCTCGCGGCCCTCCCAGACCCGTGCGACGATGGCCGGCAGGCAATGCCGGGTACGCGAGAAGCGGGCGCCGCGAAAGCCTTCCACCGAGTGCTCGTCGTCCGGCTGGCGCAGGCCTTCCACCAGGCCGACCGGGTCGATCAGGAAGGTACGGATGATCGACGGATACAGGCTCTTGTAGTCGAGCACCAGCACCGATTCGTAGAGGCCCGGCCGCGAGTCCATGACGAAGCCGCCGGGACTGGCTTCCGGACGCTTCTCGCCGAGGTTCGGGGCGACGAAGCCGGCGCGGTGCATCAACGGCATGTACAGGTGGGTGAAGGCCGCCACCGAGCCGCCGCTGCGGTCCGCCGGCAGGCCGGTGACGGTGGCCCGTTCGAGGAGGAAGTCGAGCAGTTCGGTACGGGCGAAGATCCGCGTCACCAATTCGCAGTCCTTCAGGTTGTAGTGCGCGAGGGCCGGCTTGTCCTCGGCGAACATGCGATCGATCTCGTCCATCCGCTGGTACGGATTGTCGATCGCCTTGCCTTCGCCGAGCAGGGTCCGGGCGACGTTCTCCAGGCTGAACGAGGGGAAGCTCCAGGTCGCCGAGCGCAGCGCCTCGATGCCATCGATGATCAGGCGGCCGGCCGCCGCGGCGAAAAAGTGGTTGTTGCGGCTGCCGTGCTCGCGCCAGCCCATTTCGTCGCCGCCACGCCCCAGGCGCAGCGGCACCTTCAGGCGCTGGGCATGCTCATGCAGGACGCGCAGGTCGAACTGCACCAGGTTCCAGCCGATGATGGCGTCGGGGTCGTGCTCGGCCAGCCACTGGTTGAGACGTTCCAGCAGCCCGGCACGGCTGTCGCAATAGTCGAGGCGGAAATCCACGGCCGCGGCATCGCCGTTGGCCGGGCCGAGCATGTATACCTGGCGCTGGCCGCAGCCTTCCAGGGCGATGGAGTAGAGATCGCCGCGGGCGTTGGTCTCGATGTCCAGCGACACCAGGCGCAGGCGCGGGCGATAGTCCGGAGCCGGCTTCAGGCGCCGGGCGAGCAGGCTGCCGTCAGCCTCGACACTCGCCTCCAGGCTGACCGGCGCGGTGATGAAGCGCTCCATCAGGTAGCGCTCCGGCGGCCGGATATCGGCCTCGAACACCTCGACGCCGGCCTGGCGCAAGCGTTTCTCCAGATTCATCAGTTGGCGATGCTGCTGGCAGTACAGGCCGAGCACCGGCCGCTGCTGGAAGTCGCGCAGCGCCAGCGGCCGCAGCTCGGCGCCAGTCTCCCCGGCGAGCAGGGACTCGACGCGCCCGCGCTGCTCGGCGAGGACGAACGCCACCGACGGCTGCGGCGGCAGCCGCACCTGCCGCGGGCCCTGCTCGGTCGCCAGCCAGAACGCGACTTCCGTGCCGGCCGGCGTATCGCGCCAGTGCCGGGTCAGGACGAACCCTTGCAGTAACTCCACCATCGACCCCGAATCTCTCGCATCCGCCGATTCTACCCGGCCTGCCTTGGGAACGCCGGCATCTTCGGTCAGCCGGCAGCAGCCAGGCGCTTGTAGAAATAGGTGGTGGGACAGGGCGTGCCGTCCGGCATCAGGGCGTAGTCCGGGATTTCCCCGACCCGTGTCCAGCCGGTCTTCAGGTACAGCCGTTCGGCGGCGCTGCCGCTGACCGTATCCAGCACCAGCAGGGACTTGCCGCAGGCCCGGGCGAGCCGGTCCAGCTCGCCCATCAGCGCCTCGCCGATGCCGCGCCGACGCGCACGCCGGTGCACCAGCATCTTCGCCACGTCGGCGCGGTGCGGCTGGTTCGGCGGTTGGTCGAGGAGCAGTTGCACGGTACCGACGATCCGCCCCTCCGCTTCCGCCACCAGCAGCAGGCGTTCATCGCCCGCCACGCTCTCGCCGACGCCGCGCCAGAAAGCCAGCGCCCGCTCCCGCGGCAACGGCCACATGAAGCTGACCGAAGCCCCGCCTTCCACGCAGTCCAGCAGTACCTCGGCCAGTTCGTCCAGGCGCGCCAGGATCTCCTCGCCAGCCAGGCGGCGAATCGTCGGTTCGGTCATCGCGGGCAAGCTCCAATGCAAGGTCGAATTTCCAATATATTGGACAGTGACTATCATGGACGAGAAAAATCCGCCAGGGCCACTCATGGATATCGACGAACTGATTGCCCGACGCCTAGCCGCCCTGCGCAAGGAGCGCGAGCTGACCCTCGCCCAACTGGCCGAACGCTGCGCGGTGAGCAAGGCGATGATCTCGCGCATCGAGCGCAACCAAAGCAGCCCCACCGCCAGCGTCCTCGGCCGTCTCGCCGGCGGCCTGGGGGTCGCCCTCTCCGAGCTGCTCGGCGACGCGCAGGCGCCGGCCGAACCGCTCTGCCGGCGCGCGCAGCAGGAAGTGTGGGAAGACCCGGCCAGCGGCTACCGCCGCCGCCAGGTCGGCGCTCTCGATCCGCGCAGCGGCTGCGAGATGGTGGAAGTGGAGATCCCGGCGAACGCCCGCCTCGACTATCCCCGCTGGGGCGGCCGGCCCTACCGGCAGCGCCTGTGGCTGGTCGAGGGTGCGCTGCGGGTGGATTACGGCGAGCAGTCGTTCCACCTGCAACGCGGCGACCGCCTGGACTTCGGCGTCGACCGCGCGGTGACCTTCGCCACCGCCGGGCAAGCCTGCCGCTACCTGCTGGTGATCCTCCACGACTAGTCGTGCGGCTTTTTCCGCCGGCGCTCCGGCGACCAGTCGAGGGCGCCGACCCGGTGCAGGTAGAACAGTCCGACCAGCAGCAGGGAGACGAACAGCGTCGCCTCGACGAAACCCGCCCAGCCATTCTCCCGCAGCGACACCGCCCAGAGGTAGAGGAACGGCATCTCGATGCCGAAGATCACGAACAGCATGGCGACCAACGCGTACTTGACCGAGAAGCGCAAGCGCGACGAGCCGGTGGAATCCACCCCCGACTCGAACGGCAGGTTCTTCGCCCGGCCATGCGATCGGCCGCCCAGCACCCGGCCCAACCCCAGCATGAGCAGGCAAAGGGCGAGCGCGCCGAAGAGGTAGGCGAGCAAGGCCCAGGTCGCGGGAGCGAAGGATGCGTACATGATGGTCGCCCCTCAGCCCTGACGGGTCGCCAGCTTGAGAATGACGATGCCGGCCACGATCAGCCCCACCGCCAGCAGCCGCAACGGGCTCGGGCTTTCGCCGAAGAGCAGGATGCCCAGGGCGAAGGCGCCGACCGCACCGATGCCGACCCAGATGGTGTAGGCCGTGCCGAGGGGCAGGGTTTTCATGGAAACGGCCAGCAGGCCGAAGCTGAGGATCATGAACAGCAGGGTGACCAGGCTTGGCCACAGGCGGGTGAAGCCGGCCGACTCCTTCATGGCCGTGGCCCAGACGATTTCGAAGACACCGGCGAGCAAGAGATAGATCCACGCCATTTTCAGCCTCTCTGCAGGGTCGTCCCCGCGCAATGAAAGAGGGAAAACGGGTCGTCCCGCTTCCGGCTGAAAGTGCGTGCCGCCCGGGCGGGCGTCAGTCACCGACGGCAGCGATCCTAGCGCGTTGCCGATGGCGGGTGAACGCCTGCGCCGACGGAGTTGTTTCGCCGCGTTTCCGCGCCGTGCCCGCCGGGACGCTCGGCAGGATTGATCTAGACTTTCGCAGGATCGTGCAAGGCGTCCGTTTCGTCCTTCGCGCACACTTCGCCCGATGCATCCCTGCCTGATAAGAGATAACGCCCTGCCCGGGCCTTTCCGTGGAGAATCAGCATGCCCACCTCGCTCGTCCTGAACGGCAAGAACGTCACCCTCGACGTCGATCCCAACATGCCCCTGCTCTGGGCCATCCGGGAAAGCGCCGGCCTGCACGGCACCAAGTTCGGCTGCGGCATGGCCCAGTGCGGTGCCTGCACCGTGCAGCTGGACGGCACCGCGGTACGTTCCTGCGTGCTGCCGGTCTCCGCGGTCGCCGGCAAGCGCGTCACCACCATCGAGGGTATCCAGAGCAAGCCCGGCAAGGCCGTGCAGGACGCCTGGGTCAAGCTCCAGGTACCGCAGTGCGGCTACTGCCAGTCCGGCCAGATCATGTCCGCCACCGCGCTGCTGGAGCAGAACGCCAGCCCCAGCGACGCCGACATCGATGCCGCGATGAACGGCAACATCTGCCGCTGCGCCGCCTATGTGCGGATCCGCGCCGCCATCCACGAAGCCGCCGACACCCTGAAGGCCTGACGCCATGAACAGCAAGATCGATCTGAGCAACGCCCTGCCCGGCTCGCGCCGCGGCTTCCTCAAAGGCGCCGCGGTGGTCGGCCTGACCATCGGCTTCCAGTGGAGCGGAGCCCGGCGTGCCCTCGCCGCGGCCCTGCCGGACGCCGGCTTCGCGCCCAACGCCTTCCTGCGGATCGCCCCGGACGACAGTGTCACGGTGATCGCCAAGCACGTGGAGATGGGCCAGGGCGCCTATACCGGTATCGCCACCATCGTCGCCGAGGAACTCGACGCGGACTGGAGCAAGGTCCGCGTGGAAAGCGCGCCCGCCGACGCCAAGCGCTACGCCAACCTGGCCTTCGGCACCATGCAGGGCACCGGCGGCAGTTCGGCGATGGCCAACTCCTGGATGCAATTGCGCGAGGCCGGGGCCAAGGCGCGCGCGATGCTGGTCGAGGCCGCCGCCCGCCAGTGGCGAGTGCCGGCCACCGAACTGCGCACCCGCGACGGCTTCGTCGAACATCCGGCCAGCCAGCGCAAGGCCAGCTACGGTTCGCTGGCCGCTGCGGCGGCGGAACTGCCGGTGCCGGAAAAAGTGCAATTGAAGGATCCCAAGGACTTCCGCCTGATCGGTCACCAGGCGCCGCGCGTCGACGTTCCCGGCAAGACCGACGGCAGTGCGCAATTCACCCTCGACGTCAGCCTGCCCGGCATGCTGGTCGCCCTGCTCCAGCGCCCGCCGCTGTTCGGCGCCACGGTGAAATCGTTCGACGCCACGGCGACCAGGGCGATTCCGGGGGTGGTCGAGGTGGTCCAGGTGCCGCACGGCGTGGCGGTGGTCGCCAAGGGCTTCTGGGCGGCGAAGCAAGGCCGCGACGCGCTCAAGGTCGAGTGGGACGAGAGCAAGGCCGAGAAGCGTGGTTCCGAGGCGCTGATGGCGGAGTACCGCAAGCTCGCCGAGCAACCCGGCAAGCCCGCGCGCAGGGACGGCGACGCCGCCAAGGCGGTGGCCGGGGCGACCCGCAGGATCGCCGCCAGCTACGAGTTCCCGTTCCTCGCCCATGCGCCGATGGAGCCGCTGGACGCGGTGGTCAGGCTGACCGCCGACAGCTGCGAGATCTGGGCCGGCGACCAGTTCCAGACCGTCGACCAGGGCAACGCGGCGCGCACCGCCGGGCTGAAGCCGGAGCAGGTGAAGATCAATACGCTCTACGCCGGCGGCAGCTTCGGCCGGCGCGCCAACGCCTGGTCGGACTATATCGTCGAGGCGGTATCGATCGCCAAGGCGCTGGGCGCCAACGGCGTGCCGGTGAAGCTGCAATGGACCCGCGAGGACGACATCCACGGCGGTTTCTACCGGCCGATGTACTACCACCGGCTCGAAGCCGGGCTCGACGCCGACGGCAAGCTGGTCGGCTGGCAACATCGCATCGTCGGCCAGTCGATCCTGGAAGGCACGCCGTTCGCCGCGGTGATGGTCAAGGACGACATCGACGCCACCTCGGTGGAAGGCGCCGCCAACCTGCCCTATGCGGTGCCCAATGTCTCGGTCGAGCTGAGCACCACCCAGGTCGGCGTGCCGGTCCTGTGGTGGCGGGTGGTCGGCAGCTCGCACACGGTCTACGCGGTGGAGGCGTTCATCGACGAGGCGGCGCAGGCCGCCGGCAAGGACCCCTACCTGTTCCGCCGCGACCTGCTGGCAGAGCAGCCGCGCCTGCGCGGCGTGCTCGAACTGGCTGCGGAAAAGGCCGGCTGGGACCCGTCCAGGCCGCTGCCCGCCGGGCGCGGGCGCGGGATCGCGGTGACCGAGGCATTCAAGACGTTCGTCGCCCAGGTGGTCGAGGTCTCGGTGGACAAGGACGGCAAGCTGAAGGTCGAGCGGGTGGTCTGTGCGGTGGACTGTGGCATCCCGATCAACCCGGACGTGATCGCCGCGCAGATGGAGGGCGGCATCGGCTTCGGCCTCGGCGCGATCCTGCACAGCGCGATCACCCTGAAGGACGGCAAGGTCGAGCAGAACAACTTCGACGGCTACCAGGTGCTGCGGATCGCCGAGATGCCCAAGGTCGAAGTGCACATCGTGCCCTCCGGCGAAGCGCCCACCGGGGTCGGCGAACCCGGTGTGGCGCCCATCGGCCCGGCGCTGGCCAATGCGATCTTCGCCGCCACCGGGCAACGCCTGTACAACCTGCCCTTCCCCACCTCCTTCGCCAAGGCCTGAGCGAGACGCCCGCCGGCAGCTCCACGGCTGCCGGCGCGGCGCGGGCGGCCCTCCGAGGATCGCCGCCGACCATACGGGTCCCCCCGGTGTCGCGCCGATTTGCCTCCGCCCGGCGTCGGGCGCAGACTTCAGCGTCCATTCGCCCGCGTAGCCAAGCATGACCGAGCCTCTCCCTTCTTCGTCCCTGGGCCCCGCCCTGCGTCGCTGGCGCCTGCTGCACCGGGTCAAGCAAACGCATGCCGCCGAATTGCTCGGCGTGGCGCAATCGACCATCTCGCGCTGGGAGTCCGGTACCCAGGCGCTGCTGGTGGAGGAACGGGCACGCCTGGAGCGTCTGCTCGGCGCCCGCCTGGAAGCCGCCGCCGACCAGGCACTGGCCCGCCTGGTCGAGGCCAACCCGCAACCCGTGCACCTGATCTGCGACCTCACCCATCGCCTGTTGGCCTGTTCGCCGGCACGCGCCGCGCAATTCGGCGTGCCTCTCGGCGAACTGCTCGACCGTTCGCTGTGGCCCTATTGCAGCGAGGAAATCCTCCGCCAGGAAGCCACCCTCGAGGAACTCGGCTGGCGCGAACTGCTGGCACCGCCGGCGCTGGAGTTCGCCAGCGGAGCGAACGCCTCGGCCATCGTGCCGATCCGGCGCAGCCGTTGCCGCTGGACCCGCATGACCCTCTCGGACGGACGCGCGGTGCGCCTGGTGGAAACCCTCTGAACGTCGCCGCGGATATTTTATCCATGGACCTTCAGCACCGCCGCGCCTAGGCTTGCAGGCTCGTTTCACCGGTAGCGGAGCCCGCGCCATGTCCCTCGAACTGCTGAGCAACCGCCTCGAATTCCTCCGCGAAGCCGAACGCCTGAAAGACGTCCTGCGCTCCGCGCACACCTCCTCCGGCCGCCCGGAAAGCACCGCCGAACATAGCTGGCGGCTGTGCCTGATGGCACTGGCCTTCGAGGACCAACTGGCCGGCCTGGACCTCGGCAAGGTCCTGCGCATGTGCGTGGTCCACGACCTCGGCGAAGCGATCCACGGCGACATCCCCGCCGTCGAGCAGGCCGCGCACCCGGACAAAGGCGAACAGGAACGCGCCGACCTGTTGCAACTGACCCGTCACCTCGACGCGCCGCTGCGCGACCGCCTGCTCGCCCTGTGGGACGAATACGAGCGCGGCGAGTCCGCCGAAGCCCTGGCAGTGAAGGCCCTGGACAAGCTGGAAACCCTGCTCCAGCACACCCAGGGCGACAATCCGGCGGACTTCGACTATGCCTTCAACCTCGACTACGGCCGTCGCTATACCGACCGCGCACCGCTGTTCAAGACCCTGCGCGAGCTACTCGACGCCAGGACCCGACAGTGCCTCGCAGCTCGGCGCGACGCCTAGCGTGCGCCCGCCCGGGCAGCGTTACCAGCGCCACCGCCTACGTAGCTCGCCATGGCTACAGGGAAGCGGCTGGCACGTTTCCACCGACCGGGGCCTGTCCTGCACGCCTCAGTAAAGGCGCGCCTTGATCAGCGGCCGCAGCAGGTAGTTGAGCACGCTGCGCTTGCCGCTGAGGATGTCCACCTCGGCGACCATCCCCGGAATGATCGGCAATACCTCCTCGCCGCGCTTCAACTGGCTGCCATCGGTCTTGATCAGCACCTGGTAGTAGGACTCCTTGCCATGCGGGGTGTCCTCCTCGATGGTGTCGGCACTGATCTGCTCCAGGGTGCCCTTGAGGTCGCCGTAGATGGTGTAGTCGTAGGCGGTGATCTTCACCTTGGCCGGCATGCCGGGAACCAGGAAGGCCACGTCGCGCGGCTTGATCTTCGCCTCCACCAGCAGACGCTCCTCTACCGGGATCACTTCCATGATCGGCTCGCCGGGCTGGATCACCCCGCCGCGGGTGTTGATCAGCACGGTGTTCACCCGCCCGCGCACTGGCGACAGGATCTCGGTGCGGCGCAACTGGTCCTGGCGCTGCTGGACGATCGGTTCCAGGGCGCTGAGATCGGCCTTGCGCTGTGCGCGCTCGGTATAGGCATCCTGGAAATAGGTGCTTTTCAGCTCGGTCAGCTTGCCGCTGAGGGTGGCGATGTCCTGGCTCAGCTTGAGCGCCTCCATCTGGCTCACCGCACGCTTGGCCACCAGCGGGCGAACCAGGTCGAGCTGGCTCTGCGCCAGGTGGATCTGCCGCTGGATCGCCTGGGTGCCCTCCACCAGTTTGTCGCGGCGCGACTTGAACAGCTCGCGTTCGGAACGCGCCAGCGGCCCCTCGGGATCGACGTCCGGCGGGAACTCGATGCTCTTCTTGCCTAGCACCTCGGCGTCGAGCCGGGCAATGGCCGCGCGCAGCACGCTGGCCTGGTTCGCCGACTCCTGGAAGTTGGTGAGGAAGCGCGTCTCGTCGAGGCGCACCAGCGGCTGGCCGACTTCCACCAGGTCGCCCTCCTTCACCAGCAGGCGGTCGAGGATGCCGCCCTCCAGGCTCTGGATCTTCTGGATGCGGCTGAACGGCACGACCCGACCGTCGCCGCGGGTCACCTCGTCCAGTTGCGCCCAGGCCGCCCAGCCGATGAACAGCAGCACGCAACCGAGCAGGGTCCAGAGCAGCGGCCGGTAGACCGGGTGGGTAGCCGCCAGCAACGGGTCGGCCAGTTGCCGGCGCAGGGCGGCGGCGTCGCGGTCAGAGTCCATGGTTGCCTCCTTCGGCGGCCTGCGGTGCCTGTACCTGGTTGCCCTGCACCACCTGCTCCAGCGGGCCGTCCATTATCACCCTGCCCTGGCGCAGGACCACCGCACGCTCGACCAGGGCGAGCATGCTTTTCTTGTGGGTGGTGATGACCAGGGTGCGCTTGCCCAACCATTGCTGCAGGTAGTCGATGACCTGTTTCTCGCTGCCCTGGTCGAAGGCCGCGGTCGGCTCGTCGAGCAGCAGGATCGGAGGGTCCTGTAGCAGCACCCGGGCCAGCCCGACGGCCTGGCGCTGGCCGCCGGACAGGCTGGCGTTGCCCTGGATCGGCATGTCCAGCCCCAGCGGGTGGCCGCGGACGAAAGCGCCCAGGCCGACCCCGTCGAGGGTCTCCAGCAGTTCCTCGTCGCCCAGCGCGGCGTTCTCCAGGTTGAGGTTGTCGCGCAGGCTGCCATGGAACAGCGCCACGTCCTGCGGCAGGTAGCCGATACCGCGCTGGCGGTCGGCCGGGTCGATCTGGGTCAGGCTGACGTCGTCCAGCAGCAGGCGTCCCGCCTGCGCGTCGAGCAGGCCGCTGAGCAGGCGCAGCAGGGTCGACTTGCCGGCGCCGTTGCCGCCGAGCAGCGCCACCCGCTCGCCGGCGCGGATGTTCAGGGCCTGCACGTCGACCACCGGCGGGCTGTCGCCGTGGGCCAGGCGCACGCCCTCCAGGCGGTAATGCCCCTGCAGGCGCTCCTTGTGCACGAAGCGCTTGCCCTGGGGTCGCTCCTGCTCGGCGCTCATCAGTTGGTCGAGGCCTTCCATCGCCACCTTGGTGTGCTGCCAGCGACCGAGGATGCCGGCCGCCTGCGACAGCGGTGCGATGGCCCGCGAGGCGAGGATCGAGCAGGCCACCAGGCCGCCGACGGTCATCGCGCCCTCGCTGATCCGATAGACGCCGAAGACCACCACGCCGACGTAGCAGAGCTGCTGGACGATGCTCGCCGAGTAGCTCAGGGTCGAGGCCAGGGTATGGGTCTTCATCGCCGTACCGGCCAGTTCGCCGGTCAGGGTTTCCCACTGGTGCAGGCAGCGGCCTTCGGCGCGGGTCGCCTTGACCGTCTCCAGGTGCTCGAAGGCTTCCAGCAGCACGCCGTTCTTCATCGCCCCTTCGCGCAGGTTCTGCCGCGACAGGTGGCCGAGCAGGCGCTGGGTCAGCAGCCCCGGCAGGATCATCAGCACGCAGGCCACCAGCGGCACCCAGACCACATGGCCGCCGATCACGGCGATGATCAGCAGGAAGATCGCCACGAACGGCAGGTCGCTGATCAGCGCCGCGCTGGACGAGGTAAAGAACTCGCGCACCGACTCGAACTCCCGCACCTGGGTACTGAAGGCGCCCATCGACGCCGGCTTGGCAGCGACCCGGGTGCTCAGCACGCGGGAGAACAGCAGGGTCGAGAGTTGCAGGTCGAGGCGCTTGCCGAGCACGTTGAGCAGGTGGCCGCGCATGATCCGCAGGACACCGTCGAGGACGATCGCCAGGGCCACGCCGCTGGCGAGGATCCACAGGGTGTCGAACGCCGCGTTGGGCACCACGCGGTCGTAGACCTGCATGGCGAACAGTGCCGAGGCGACCGCCAGGACGTTGGCCACCAACGCCGCGGCGGTGACCTCGGCGTAGGAACGCCAGAGCCGCTTGAGCGGGCCGAAGAACCAGTGTTCGGGCAAGGCGCTGGCGTAGTCGCCGACCCGCCCGTCCGGGCGGTAGCGGCACTTGGCGAAGACCGCCGTGCCGCTGTACAGCGCTTCCAGCTCGGCCAGCGGCATCCTCTGGCTTCCGCCGTCGCTCTGCGGTACCAGCACCTCGGCGTGCTCGCCGTCGTTGCCCACCAGCACCAGGGCGCGGCCGTCGTCGAGCAGCAGCAGGGCCGGCAGCAGGTAGCGATCGATCCGGCGCAACGGCTGGCGGGTGACCTGGGCGGTGATGTCGGCGCGGCGCAACGCGCGGGCCACCAGGTGCAACGGCAGGCGACCGTGCTCCAGCGGCATGCCGTCCACCAGTTCGGCGTCGCCGAGCGGTCGGCCAAGCTGCCGGCAGAGCAGCAACAAGCCCTGGCGCAACGGGTCGACGATGGGGTCGTGGTTGAGGATCACGACGTTATCCGGGGTTTTCTCAGCTTCCATGATTCAGCCGGTTCTCCAATAGCGGACCCAACAGGCCGACTTGCGCGGCCGCCCGATACTCGATGCGCTTGCGTTCGATCCGCAGGTTGATCAGTTGCCGCTCTGCCTCGAACCGCTCGCGCTGCACGTTGAGCAGGTCGATCACGTCGCGCCGGCCAACCTCGAACTGTTCGCGATACAACTCGCCGACCTGCTCCGACTCGGTCACCTGCTGGGTCAGCGACTGTTCCCGCCAGCGCAGCGTGTCGCCGTTGTCGAAGAGGTTCTGCAGTTGCCGGCGGATGTCGCGCTGCATCGCGTCGGCGCTCCATTTCGCCGACTCCAGGCGCTGCTGCGCGGCGGTCGGCCGGCGGAAGTTGGAAAGCCCCTGGAAGGTGTCCATGCGGAAGCGCAGGGATACCACCGAGTCGCTTTCCGGATGCCCGCCGATCTCCCGGCGCAGCGCGCTGGCCTCCAGGTTCAGTTGCGGCAGCAGCGACGCCTTGGCCTCGCGGACCTCGGCCTCGGCGACATTGGCGTCCTCCAGGGCCTTGCGCTGCAAAGGCGATTCGCGGATCACCCGCGCCATATCGCTGGCCGCCAGGTAGCGTTGCAGCGACATCGGCTCGGGCTCCACCAGGTCGGCGGGCTCCTGGCCGACCAGGATCGCGTACTGGTTGCGCGCGTCCTGCAGGTTGCCCTTCTCCAGCGACAACTGCTCCTGGGCCCGCGACAGTTCCAGATTGGCGCGATCCAGCTCGCTGCGGTCGGCGTAGCCGTCGCCGCCGCGCGCCTGGGTCATCTCGCGGATGCCGTCGAGGCGCTGGATGTGTTCGCGCACCGCCTCCACCCGGCGCTCCGAGGCAAGCACGTCGAGGTAGGTCTCGACGATATCCAGCGCCGCATCGTCGCGCGCCACCAGCACCGCCTCGGACAGCTTGCGCTGGGTCGCGCTGGCGCTGTCGACCTTGCTCGTCACCCGACCCCAGTCGTACAGCATCTGCGACGCGGTGAGATCGTAGACGATCTCGCCGAAGTCGAACTCCTGCGGCCCCCCGGACATCGTCACGGAGGGGTAGTACCCCCCTTTGGCCATCTCCACCTCGGTGCCTGCACGGTCCGCTTCGGCCATCGCGGATCGTACTTCCGGGTGGATCGCCAGCCCTGCCCTGACCGCCTGGTCGAGGGGCATGGCCGACGCGAACATCGGCAGACCCAGGGAAAGGAGCCAGATGGCTCCCTTCCCATGCCGCCGTCCCTTGCGCGCGTACTGCCTGCGCCCGCGCATCAGACCACGACCTGTACCGTGTTGTCCTCGATCAGCAGGGTGGTACTGCCGAAGGTGTAGACGTCGTAGGTAATGCCGTTGATCAGTTGCGTGGTACCGGTATTCACCGCGCCCACCACGTTCAGGGTGTCGTTGTTCTCGCCGGTGATCTGCAACGTGTTGTTGGCATCGGTGATGGCATCCACCTCCGCCGCGGTCAGGGTCAGCACGCTACCCGAATCGCCCTTGCCGAGGTCGATGCGCTCGAGGTTGCTGAGCGTGCCGACGCCGACGGCGTTGTAGTCGAGGTCGATGCCGTTGGCCAGGACCAGGGTGTCGAACCCGGCGCCGCCATCGATGCTGACGAAATCGGTCGCGGTGATCTGGATGGTGTCGTTGCCGTTGCCGGCCACCACGTGATCGCCGGTGCCCACGTTGAAGATCAGGTCGCTGCCGTCGCCGCCGTTGATGTGCTCCGAACTGCCGTTGGCGCCGGACAGCACGTCGTCGCCGGAAGTACCATTGACATCGATCTGGCCGATATTGAGCGACAGTCCGTTGGGGGTCAGGGTGATCCCGTAGGCGGCGCTGTCGTTGCCATTGGAGTCGGTGGACACCAGGTTGAACGAGATCTGCGAGCCGAGGTTGAGGATGTCGGTGATGTTCAGCCCCAACTGGGTGAGGATGGTCGGGCTCAGCAGGTTCAGCGAGAAGTTTCCGGACGAATCCGCCTGGATCGGCAGCAATTCGACGTTCAACGCCGGGGTGATGACCCGGATCACCACGCTGGAGTCAGGCTCGGTGGTTCCGCTGAAACCGAAACGCGGGTTCAGCGGGTTGAGGCTGACGTCGAGGCCGAAGTTGCCGATGGTCACCGGTTGCTCGATGCTGGTGCCGACGCCGATGCTCGCCGTGTTGCTCGGGTTGCCGGCCGGGTCGCGTCCGACCACCGACACCTGGGCATTGAGCAACTGGTCCCAACTGAAGTCGATGTCCAGGTCGGTGAGCAGGTTCAGCGACGCCAGCCCGCTGTTGTCGGCGGTCACCGTGGCGGTGGCGGTCACCCCGCCGACGTCGACGGTGACCGTCAACTCGGTCCCTGGCTCCGCCGAGATGGTCAGGATGTTGCCGACCAGGGACAGCACCGGGGTCGCCGGCGGAATGGTGTCGATGGTGAACGGCACCGGGGTCGACGCGGTGCCGCCGTTGATGTCGGCGGTGACGGTCGAGGCGCCCTCCGGGAACGGGCCCATGCCGCCGGGAGGCGTCAGGGTCAGGGTCAGGTTGCCGGCGGCGATGTCGCCGGCGGTGAGGGTATGGCTGACCTCGGCCTCGTAGCCGTTCTGCCCGGCGAACTTGACCGTGACCACCTGGCCGACCTGCATGGTCGGACGGACCGTCACATCGACCTGGATGCCGTCGCCGATCTCCGCGGCGTTGATCCAGGTATCGGCGGCTTCCGGCACGCTGATGGTCGGCGGCGCCAGGTCCGGCGCGTTGATGGTGGCCGGCCCGCTGACGTTGCCGGCGGCGTCCACGGCAACCCCGGCGATCAGTTCGCCGGTGATCAGCGGCGGCGCGAACGGCAGGCTGAAGTTGCCGGCGCCGTCGACGGTGACCGTGATCGGGTTGGCGGTGTCGCCGTTGACCACGATACGCACCTGACTGTTCGGCTCGGCGGTGCCGGTCAGCAGCGCGCCGTCGGCGCTGATGCTCAGCAGCGGAGCGGACGGCGCCACCGAGTCCACCGTGGTGCTGGCCGGACCGCTGGCGTTGCCCGCGGCGTCTTCGGCGACGGCGTTGATCACCGTACCGTTGGCCAGCGGCGTGCCGGGGGTGAAGGTCCAGTTGCCACTGCCGTCGGCGGTGGTCTCGCCGATCGGGTTGCCGTTGCCGTCGGTGAGGATCACTTTGGCGCCGACCTCGGCGGTGCCGGTGATCACGCTGCCGTTGCTGGCATTGATCACCGGCGTGGCCGGCGCCACCGTATCCACCGTGGTGCTGGCCGGACCGCTGGTATTGCCGGCCGGGTCCTGGGCCACGGCGTTGACCACCGTGCCGTTGGCCAGCGGCGTGCCCGGTGTGAAGGTCCAGTTGCCGCTACCGTCGGCGAGGGTCTGGCCGATCGGGTTGCCATTGCCATCGGTGAGGATCACCCGGACGCCGGGTTCGGCGGTGCCGCTGAGTTCGACACCATTGCTCGGGTCGATCACCGGGGTGGCCGGGGCCACCGCGTCCACCGTGGTGCTGACCGGACCGCTGGTGTTGCCGGCGGCGTCCTGGGCCACCGCATTGATCACCGTGCCGTTGGTCAGCGGTGTGCCCGGAGTGAAGCTCCAGTTGCCGCTGCCATCGGCGGTGGCCTGCCCTATCGGGTTGCCGCCGCCGTCGGTGAGGATCACCGTGGCCCCGGCTTCGGCGGTACCGCTGATCACCGTACCGTTGCTCGGATCGAGCACCGGGGTGGCCGGGGCTACCGAGTCCACCGTGGTGCTGGCCGGGCCGCTGGTGTTGCCGGCGGCGTCCTGGGCCAGCGCATTGATCACCGAGCCGTTGGCCAGCGGCGTGCCGGGCGTGAAGCTCCAGTTGCCGCTGCCGTCGGCGGTGACCTGGCCGATCGGGTTGCCGTTGCCGTCGGTGAGGATCACCGTGGCCCCGGCTTCCGCCGTACCGCTGATGACGACTCCATTGCTCGGATTGATCACCGGCGCCGGCGGGGCGATGGCATCGACGGTGACGCTGGCCGGACCGCTGGTATTGCCGGCCGGGTCCTGGGCCACGGCGTTGATCACGGTGCCGTTGGCCAGCGGGGTGCTCGGGGTGAACGTCCAGTTGCCGCTGCCGTCGGCGGTGGCCTGGCCGATCGGGTTGCCGCCGCCATCGGTGAGGATCACCGTCGCACCGGCTTCCGCGGTACCGGCGATCACGCTGCCGTTGCTCGGGTCGATCACCGGCGCGGCCGGCGCCACCGAGTCCACCGTGGTGCTGGCCGGGCCGCTGGTGTTGCCGGCAGCGTCCTGGGCCACCGCATTGACCACCGTGCCATTGGACAGCGGCGTGCCGGGCGTGAAGCTCCAGTTGCCGCTGCCATCGGCGGTGACCTGGCCGATCGGGTTGCCGTTGCCGTCGGTGAGGATCACCGTGGCACCAGCCTCGGCGGTACCGGCGATCACGCTACCGTTGCTCGGATCGATCACCGGGGCTGCTGGCGCCAGCGAGTCGACGGTGGCGCTGGTGGGACTGCTGTTGTTGCCGGCGGCGTCCTGGGCCAGCGCATTGATCACCGTGCCATTGGCCAACGGCGTAGCGGGCGTGAAGGCCCAGTTGCCGCTGCCGTCGGCGGTGACCTGGCCGATCGGGTTGCCGTTGCCGTCGGTGAGGATCACCGTGGCCCCGGCTTCCGCCGTACCGCTGATGACGACTCCGTTGCTCGGATCGATCACCGGCGCCGGCGGGGCGATGGCATCGACGGTGACGCTGGCCGGACCGCTGGTGTTGCCGGCCGGGTCCTGGGCCACGGCGTTGATCACGGTGCCGTTGGCCAGCGGGGTGCTCGGGGTGAACGTCCAGTTGCCGCTGCCGTCGGCGGTGGCCTGGCCGATCGGGTTGCCGCCGCCATCGGTGAGGATCACCGTCGCGCCAGCTTCCGCGGTACCGCTTATCTCGGTGCCGTTGCTCGGATCGATCACCGGCGCCGCCGGGGCCACGCCATCCACCGTGATCACCGCCGGCGCACTGTCGACATTGCTTGGGCTGCGCGCCACCACGTTGACCACCGTGCCATCCGGCAGCGGGATGCCTGGAGTGAAGGACCAGTTGCCGCTGCCGTCGGCGGTGACCTGGCCAATCGGGTTGCCGTTGCCATCGGTGATGATGATGGTGTTGCCGGCGTCCGCGGTGCCGCTGATCACCGAGCCGTTGCTCGGATCCACCTGCGGGATCGACGGCAGTGAGGAATCCACCGTCGTGGTAGCGGGAGGGCTGGTATTGCCGGCGGCGTCGCTCGCGGTCACGTTGACCACGGTGCCGTTGGGCAGTTGCGAGCCGGGCGTGAAGCTCCAGTTGCCGCTGCCATCGGCGGTGGTCTGGCCGATCGGGTTGCCGTTGCCGTCGGTCAAGGTCACGGTGCTGCCCGGCTCGGCGGTACCGTTGAGCAGGTTGCCGTTGCTCGGATTGACCACAGGCGTGTTCGGCGCCACCGCGTCCACGGTAGTGCTGCCCTGCGGGCCGGTATTGCCCGCAGGGTCCTGGGCCACGGCGTTGACCACCGTGCCGTTGGCCAGCGGCGTGGCGGGCGTGAAGGTCCAGTTGCCGCTGCCGTCGGCGGTGGTTTCGCCGATCGGGTTGCCGTTGCCGTCGGTGAGGATCACCTTGGCCCCGGCCTCCGCGGTGCCGCTGATGGTCGTGCCGTTGCTCGGATCGATCACCGGCGCCGGCGGCGCCACCGCGTCCACCGTGGTGGCGGCCTGCGGGCCGGTATTGCCGGTCGGGTCGGTGGCCGTGGCGACGATCACCGTGCCGTTGGCCAGCGGCGTGCCCGGCGTGAAGCTCCAGTTGCCGCTGCCGTCGGCGGTGACCTGCCCTATCGGGTTGCCGCCGGCATCGGTGAGGGTCACGGTGGCACCGGCCTCGGCGGTGCCGCTGATGACGACGCCGTTGCTCGGGTTGATCACCGGCGCCGGCGGCGCGCTGGAATCGACGGTCACCGTCGCCGGCGGGCTGCTGTTACCGGCGGCGTCCTGGGCCACCACGTTGACCACAGTACCGTTGGCGATCGGCGTGGACGGGGTGTAGGTCCAGTTGCCGCTGCCGTCGGCGGTGACCTCGGCGATCGGATTGCCGTTGCCGTCGGTGAGGATCACCGTGCTGCCCGGCTCGGCGGTGCCGCTGAGGCTGCTGCCATTGCTCAGGTTGACGGTCGGCGTGGCCGGCGCGATGGCGTCCACGGTGGTGCTGCCCTGGCCGCCGGTATTGCCGGCCGGGTCGGTAGCGGTGGCGTTGACCACGGTTCCATCCGCCAGCGGCGTGGACGGGGTGAAGCTCCAGTTGCCGCTGCCGTCGGCGGTGACCTGCCCGATCGGATTGCCGCTGCCATCGGTCAGGGTCACGGTGGCGCCCGGTTCGGCGGTGCCGCTGATCTCCGCGCCGTTGCTCGGATTGACCACCGGCGCGGCCGGCGCCACCGAGTCCACGGTGGTGCTGGCCGGAGCGCTGGTATTGCCGGTCGGGTCGCTGGCCGTGGCGTTGACCACGGTGCCGTTGGCCAGCGGCGTGCCCGGTGTGAAGCTCCAGTTGCCGCTGCCGTCGGCGGTGACCTGGCCAATCGGGTTGCCGTTGCCGTCGGTCAGGGTCACGGTAGCGCCCGGCTCGGCGGTGCCGCTGAGCGTAGTGCCGTTGCTCGGGTTGACCACCGGAGCCGCCGGGGCCTGCGAGTCCACGGTGACGCTGGCGCCCGGGCTGCTATTGCCGGCGGCGTCCTGGGCCACCACGTTGACCACGGTGCCGTTGGCGATCGGCGTGGACGGGGTGTAGGTCCAGTTGCCGCTGCCGTCGGCGGTGACCTCGGCGATCGGATTGCCGTTGCCGTCGGTGAGGATCACCGTGCTGCCCGGTTCCGCAGTGCCGCTGAGGCTGCTGCCGTTGCTCAGGTTGACGGTCGGCGTGGTCGGCGCCACGCCATCGACGGTGGTGCTGCCCTGGCCGCTGGTGTTGCCCGCCGGATCGGTGGCCGTGGCGTTGACCACGGTTCCATCCGCCAGCGGCGTGGACGGGGTGAAGCTCCAGTTGCCGCTGCCGTCGGCGGTGACCTGGCCAATCGGGTTGCCGTTGCCATCGGTCAGAGTCACGCTGCTGCCCGGCTCGGCGGTGCCGCTGAGCGTGGTGCCGTTGCTGGGGTTGATCACTGGCGTGGCCGGGGCTACCGAGTCCACGGTGACACTGCTGCCCGCACTGGTGTTGCCGGAGGCGTCGGTGGCCGTGGCGTTGACCACGGTGCCGTTGGGCAACGGCGTGGTCGGAGTGAAGCTCCAGTTGCCGCTGCCATCGGCGGTGACCTGCCCGATGGGATTGCCGTTGCCATCGGTCAGGGTCACGGTGGCGCCCGGCTCGGCGGTGCCGCTGAGCGTGGTGCCGTTGCTCGGGTTGACCACTGGCGTGGCCGGTGCCACGGCGTCCACGGTGACGCTGGCCGGCGAACTGGCGTTGCCGGACGGGTCGGTAGCCGTGGCGTTGACCACCGTGCCGTTGGGCAACGGCGTGCTCGGGGTGAAGGTCCAGTTGCCGCTGCCGTCGGCGGTGACCTGGCCAATCGGATTGCCGTTGCCGTCGGTCAGGGTCACGGTAGCGCCCGGCTCGGCGGTGCCGCTGAGGGTCGTACCGTTGCTCGGATCGACGGTGGGCGTGGCCGGCGCGACGGCATCCACGGTAACGCTGGCCGGCGGACTGCTGTTGCCGGCGGCATCCCTGGCCACCACGTTGACCACGGTACCGTCCGGCAGCGGGGTGGACGGCGTGAAAGACCAGTTGCCGTTGGCATCGGCGGTGGTCTGGCCGATCGGATTGCCATTGCCGTCGGTCAGGGTCACGCTGCTGCCCGGTTCGGCAGTCCCGCTGAGTTCGCTGCCGTTGCTCGGCTCGACCACCGGCGCGCTCGGCGCCACGCCGTCGACGGTGATGGAGGTCGCCGGGCTGCTGTTGCCGGCGGCGTCCCTGGCCACCACATTGACCACGGTGCCATCCGGCAGTTGGCTACCGGGGGTGAAGCTCCAGTTGCCGTTGGCATCGGCGCTGGTCTGGCCGATCGGATTGCCGTTGCCGTCGGTGATCACGATGGTCACGCCCGCTTCCGCCGTACCACTGAGGACGCTGCCGTTGCTGGCATTGACCTGGGGCGCGTCGGGGAAGTCGGGGGCTTCGGCGGTGACCGGGGTGCTGCTGTTGCCGGCCGGGTCGGTAACGATCACCGTCACCGTCTCGCCATTGGTCAGCGGCGGGTTCAGCGGGACCTCGAAGCTGCCGCCGGGGCCGACCACCACGGTGGTGTCCGGCTGGCCGTCGCCATCGGTGTCGACACCGACGGTGGCGCCCGGCTCTGCGTTGCCGGTGACGCTGCTGCCGTCCGGCGCCACCTGCACGTCGGTGGCCGGCGCCGGGGCTGTGGTGTCCGGCGCCTCGACGGTCACCGGGGTGCTGTTGTTGCCGGCCGGGTCGGTAACGATCACCGTCACCGTCTCGCCATTGGTCAGCGGCGGGTTCAGCGGAACCTCGAAGCTGCCGCCGGGGCCGACCACCACGGTGGTGTCCGGCTGGCCGTCGCCATCGGTGTCGACACCGACGGTGGCGCCCGGCTCTGC
Source organism: Pseudomonas sp. 20-5 (assembly GCF_056782835.1). Lineage (NCBI taxonomy): Bacteria > Pseudomonadati > Pseudomonadota > Gammaproteobacteria > Pseudomonadales > Pseudomonadaceae > Pseudomonas > Pseudomonas sp. 20-5. Next base: position 3,536,621 of record NZ_CM165584.1, read on the forward strand.
GTTGCCGGTGACGCTGCTGCCGTCCGGCGCCACCTGCACGTCGGTGGCCGGCGCCGGGGCGGTGGTGTCCGGCGCCTCGACGGTCACCGGGGTGCTGTTGTTGCCGGCCGGGTCGGTAACGATCACCGTCACCGTCTCGCCATTGGTCAGCGGCGGGTTCAGCGGAACCTCGAAGCTGCCGCCGGGGCCGACCACCACGGTGGTGTCCGGCTGGCCGTCGCCGTCGGTATCGACGCCCACCGTCGAGCCGGGTTCGGCCTTGCCGGTGACGCTGCTGCCGTCCGGCGCCACCTGCACGTCGGTAGCCGGCGCCGGGGCGGTAGTGTCCGGAGCGGTGACCTGGGCCGGCGGGCTGGCGTTGCCAGCCGGGTCGGTGACCACCACGGTGACCGTCTGGCCATTGGTCAGCGGCGGGTTCAGCGGAGCGGTGAAATTGCCGTTGGCATCGGCGATCACGGTGAGGTCCGGCTTGCCGTCGCCATTGGTATCGATGCCGACGCTCGCGCCGGCCTCGGCCTGGCCGCTGATGCTGCTGCCGTCAGGCGCTATCTTCAGGCCGCTGGCCGCCTTCGGCGGAGTGGTGTCCGGGGGCACCGAAGAACCGCCGCCGCCACCGCCGCCGCTGCTGTTGGAAATCGCCACCCCGGCGCCGATGGCCGCCGCACCGACCAGCAGCGCAGTCCCTGCGCTCATGCCACCGAGCACACCGGCGCCGGTCAGCGACTCGAAACCGGCCAGGCTTTCCTGCGGGATGTAGCCGGCCATCAGCGGCCCGTCGGCGGCGACCGGCGGCAGATCTACCGCCACCAGCTTGTCCTTGTCGGCCAGGAACAGCTGGCTGGAAGGCTGGCCTTCCGCATAGAAGTTGGCGATGCGTACGCTTTCCCCGGTCTTCAGCTGGACGATCAGGTCCGAACCGCTCTTCGAGTATCCCGCCACCGACTCCGGTGCGACATCGAGCGCGATATTACTGCTCTGGGAGAGTTTGAGTATCCCGTTTTCCGGAACCTCGACGGCAGCCGCAGAAGAAATACTCTGATCGATAGGGGTAACTTTCGCCTGGATCGACATTTCCGACATTCCTCTTGTCAAGCAGCGACCGAACGGCCGCACCATGTAATCCAGAAATAGCAGCTTTTAAATAAAAGGCGAGTCTGACTTTATATATAACGACTAAGAAAGCCCCCATGAAAAATTCAATTTAGATAACCCCTGGAAAACATGCAGCCATTTAGCCATCACACGCCTATCTAATTGATAAACAATATATAATCAAAAAGTTATAATACTTTATAAACAACCCCCATCACCTGGCACGGCAAATCGACTAAATAACCCAGCGGGCAAATATCAGAACTCTACGATGCGTATTTCATAAAAACCGGGAGAAATGAAATAGCACTTCCCGGCACCTCGTAGTTCGTCGGCGCGAGGCGACGGCAAGACGCCCCCGACAGTTCCAACGGAAAGCATCGCCGGGCATCCCGCGAAGCGGCCTTCATCGCCCTGCAATCAAAGCGTCATCGTTACGATGCCAAGTTACCCAACCGATCCTCTCCCGCGAGCGACCATGCATCACGGTATCTCCCCGCCCCAGGACGCCGACCTGTTCGGCCTGATCTACGGTTTCCGTTTCCGCCCCGGCGAAGCGGGGCGGGAAATCGACTCGGCTACCGCCCTCGCCTGCCTGCGGCAGGCTCGCGAGGAGGCGCCGGACGAGTTCCTCTGGCTGCACCTGAACCTCGCCCATGCCGCCTGCGAGCGCTGGATGAAGAAGCATCTGGAACTGCCGGATTATTTCTTCGAAAGCCTGCGCGAGGGGTCGCGCTCGACGCGCATCGAACACGTCGACTCGGCGCTGCTGGCAGTGGTCAACGACGTGGTCTTCAACTTCGGCCTGGTCTCTTCGGACGTGGCCACCCTGTGGGTCTGCGCCCGTGGCCGGCTGCTGGTCAGTGCACGAGCGCAACCGCTGCGCTCGGTGGACAAGCTGCGCTCTTCGGTGAAGCACGGCGAACCTTTCCGTTCGCCCCTGCAGTTGCTGATCCACCTGTTGCGCGACCAGGGCGACGTGCTGACCCAGATCGTCCGCGAAACCAGCGTCGCAGTGGACCGCATTGAGGACCAGCTACTGGCCCTGCGCCTCTCCGCCAACCGCGCCGACCTCGGCGCCATGCGGCGCGTGCTGGTACGCCTGCAACGCCTGCTGGCGCTGGAGCCCGGTTCGCTGCTGCGCCTGCTCAACCGACCGCCGGAATGGCTACAGGATGCCGACCTGCGTGAGTTGCGCGAAGCCACCGAGGAGTTCTCCCTGGTGATCAGCGACCTGACCGCCCTGGGCGAACGGATCAAGCTGCTGCAGGAAGAGATCGCGGCCAAGCTCAACGAACAGAATAACCGCATCCTCTTCACCCTGACCATGGTCACGGTGCTGGCCCTGCCGATCAACATCGTCGCCGGCTTCTTCGGCATGAACGTCGGCGGGATTCCCTTCGCCGACGATCCTGAAGGCTTCTGGATCATGCTCGTGCTGGTCGCCAGCTTCACCTTCCTCGCCGGCCGCTGGGCCTTCCGCAAGCGCGGCGACTATTGAGCGTGGACAACGCCGGCGGACAGTGGTTAGGTTGACCGACCACCGTCAGCCGGACCTTCCATGAGCCTTTCCCCCGCCGATCTCAAGCAACTCCAGGCCGCCAAGAACCTGCTGGAGAACCCTGGACTCACCGCGCAACTCACCAGCCTGCTGGGCACGCCGATCGAATACGGCCTGAAGAAGCTGCCGCGGAAGGTCAACGAGAAGCTCGGTTCGGTGATCGAGGGAGCGCTGCTGAAAGTCGCCCGCTCGGCCACCGCCACTCTCCAGGAAAACGCCAGCGGTCAACCGGCGAACCGCCTGCATACCCTCGGCGCCGCCGTTTCCGGTGGCGTCGGCGGCTTCTTCGGGCCGCTGGCGATGCTGGTCGAGGTGCCGGTCACCACCGGCATCATCTTCCGTTCCATCGCCGACATCGCGCGCAGCGAGGGCGAGTCGATCAGGGACATGGACACCCTGATGGCCTGTATCGAAGTCTTCGCCCTCGGCGGCAAATCCGCCTCGGACGACGCGTCGGAGTCCGGCTACTACGCGGTGCGTACGGCGCTGGCCCAGCAGGTCAAGGCGGCCGCCGACTTCCTCGGCAAGGACGCCGGCAGCAAGAAGGCCGCGCCGATGCTCCTGGCCCTGGTGCGCAAGGTCGCCGAGCGCCTGGGCGTGCAGTATTCGGAAAAGCTTGCGGCGCAGATCGTGCCCATCGTCGGTGCCCTCGGCGGCGCGGCGATCAACACGGTGTTCATGAACCATTTCCAGGCCATGGCGCGCGGTCACTTCGTCGTCCGCCGCCTGGAACGCCACTACGGCAAGGATGTGGTTCGCGACGCCTACGCCCTGCTGCCCCGGCGCGGCTGAGCATGCCGGCCCACGCGGTCAGCCTGGCGCCGGGCGCGGCGGCAGCGACGCGCCAGCTGTTCAGCGCCGTTTCGCTCGCGGCGGAGCCCGGCTGGAGCCGGGCCCCGCGCCGACTCAGAGCGCCAGGCCGGGGTTGTACAACGGGCGGAAAGCGCAATGGGTGGTGCCGGCGCTCTGGTTGTAGAAATAGTAGCGGCGACAATCGTTGTCGTAGTTGCTGGTGCCGACGTTGATCCGGTACGGACCGAAGCTGGCTCCCTGCAGGGAAACGAAGGCGCCGTTGTAGAGCAGCGAGAAATGCAGGTGCGGTCCGGTGGAGCTGCCACCCTCGCAGAGCGCGGTGTTGATGTTGCTGGCATAGACGCCGAGCTTGGTGTCGGCGCTGACCTGCTGGCCGTTGCTCACCTGGATCTGGTCCATGTGGTAGTAGTTGGTCGCCCAGCCGCTGGGGTGGGTCACCCGTACCTGGCAGCGCGACAGCACCCGTACCGTACCGGCGTGGGCGGCGACCACGCTGTAGGTCGCACTGCCCCAGCGCGGCCAGTCGTAGGACGCATCGAAGGACGAGAACGGATAGCCCGAGCCGGAGTTCGAATGCGCTCCGTTGGGCTGCCAGGAATAGCCCTGGCGCCAGGGCAATTGCATCAGGTTGGATGGCGGCGCCAGCGCGGCCTTCGCCTGGAGTTGCCGGGCCACGCGGTTGCGCGGCTGCAGGAGTTCCGCGGCCGGGGTGCCGAACAGGCGCTGGAAGGTCTGCGCGTAGGCGCCGAGCGGATTGCCGCCTTGCACGGCGGAGGCCTTCGCCCCCTCTCGCAACAGACCGAGCAGCGCGGCCGATGCCGCGTTCAGGCCGTCCTCGCCGACGGCCTTGCGCGCAGCCGCCTGGCGCAACTGGTATTCCTCGAAACCGTAGTAGCGCCGCGACAACTGCTGCAACACGTCGCGTACCTGGGCATCGAAGCCGCGTTTCGCCGACAGCCGCCCCAGCGGCGCCGCCAAGGCGCGCTCGTCCGGCGCACCCAACGGCCCGGACTGCATGGCCATCAGGGTCAACAACACTTTCGGGTTGATGCTGTAGTAGCCGCTCCAGTGCTCCAAGTATTCGCTCTTGTCGCGCAGCGCCGGCGCGTTCAAGGCCAGGTAGGCCTCGAGGTCGAACGCCTCGGCGTCGCGACCGTAAAGGAACAGGTCGTCATTCAGCGGCAGGGCCACGCTGGGCAGTTGCAACTGGCCGAGTAACTCCGCCGAATAGCGGAAGGCCGGCAGGCCATCGTCATGGGCATTGGCCGTACCGCCCACGGCGAGCGCCAGCAAGACGAAGAGGAACGGCGAGCGCGAACTCGCCATCGCGCGGGATCTTTTGTGCTGCATGGGTAGCTCCTGGTCATCGAAGGGAAACCTTGAAAGCCAGCAGCCCGGCGACATCGCCTCCGACGGGATAGCCTGGTCCGCTCCGCCGGTATTTCGCCCAGGCCGGGTTGCACGCCGCAGGACCGTGCAACGCCGTCACCCGGGAAGACAACTATCAGCTTTTGCAGTAGATCCCGTGCCCCGCTCCGTCCGGCCGAAAAGCGTGCGGCAGCGCACTCCAACCGAGCCGAATCGATCACAGAACGCCAGGCGTCGGAAATACTTCGATACAGTCTGCGCGCTCAGCGTTCCTCGTCGGAGGAACCGTCGAGCGGATCACGACGCGCCAGCTCGGCCTCGTCGAGGCCGTGGCCGGCTCCGATCTCGTTGCCATGCACGACCCTCAGGCGCTTGTCCGCGGGCGATTCGCCGCCGCGCTCGGCCGGCGAGCGGGCGCCGCTTTCGTCGATCAGGGTTTCCGGCGCCAGATCGTCCATGCCGACGTTATCCTGGTAACCATCGTCCTCGTCCGGCTGCCCGCCAGCGTGGCCCGCCTCGCGTACCCGCCGCGAGGAAAACTCGGCCTCCACCTCGGCCTCGGGCCGCTCGTCGCCGATCCGCGCCTTACGCGCCTGGCGGCGCTCGTCGAAATCGAGCTCGCGCATCGAACCCATGCGGTCCTGGATATCATCGATTTCCTGGGGTGTTGTTTTCCGTCGTGTAGCCATGACGACCTCCGTTACGAATGGCGGGCACGCGCCGGGAATGGCACGCTGCCCTTGTTCGGTCGACCGGCGAGGCGCGGGAAGATTCAGGAAATCCAACCGACGGCGGCCGCCTCGCAATCGCGGCGGCGGGCAAAAAAAAGCCGGATCGGCCCGGGGCGGGCTGGACGATCCGGCGTAATCGAAGCGCGGGACGTCGCGCACCTTGCCGCCGGCACGGGCGGGAGGTGGCGCACAGCGTTTCGCAGGGAATGACCACGGCATCGGCCGGTGGTCCAGGGGGAGTCAGGTCGGCACGGCTTCCTCGAGATAGTCGATGGCCTGGCGCACGGTCTCGATCCGTTCCGCATCGTCATCGGCGATCTCGACGCCGAACTCCGCTTCCAGGGCCATGACCAGTTCGACTACCTCGAGCGACTCGGCACCGAAGTCGTTACGGAAGTCGCTGTCCAGCCGGATGTCGCATTCCTCCACGCCGAACCGGGCGGCTACCAGTTTCCTCACTCTGGTCTCGATGTCGTCCATGCATTGCGGTCCCACTGCCCGGCCCTGGAAAAAAGTGCGGCTACTAAAGCCTCCGTCCCCGCCAGCGACAACTGCCAGATCTGGCAGTGGCGCTGCGCTGGAGCGCGGCCGCCGCAGCGCGCCGGACAATCCGGTGGACGGAGCGCGACGCGAGGATTCGAAGTCCGTCACAGGGCGCTTCCCGGCGTATGCGCAATCACCCGCGCCTTCCCTCGCGGCAGGCTTTCGGGCAGTTCCGCCAGGGCCCGGCGTGCCTGCTCCGGGTCGAGGTAGTCGCCCCGTTCCACCGCGAACAGCTCCTGGCCATCGCGCAGTTCGCGGCGCAAACGCAACGACAGGCCCGGATGCCGCTCGATCAGCGCGCGCATGAAGGCTTCGCTGCTGCCCTCGACCAATCGCACGGCGTAGCGCTGGGGTGACGGCGGCTGCGGCGCGTGCGTGCCCTGGCGAACCTCCGGTACCTCGCCGCCGCGACCGTCGCCCAGGGACGCCGGGTCCGCCAGGCGCGGCTTCTCCATCAGCACCGGGGCTGGAGCCGGATAGCTGCGCGGCGAGCCAATAGGTGCCGGTGCGACCTGGGCGGCGGGACGCAGGTCGATGGCGCCGGCATCCTCGAACAGCGGGTGCGCCGGTTCGCCGGCGGCACCGCGCAGCAACTGGATGGAACGGTAACGGCCATGGCTGATGCGCTCCAGGCCGGCGGCATCGCGGACGATGCTCGGGCGCAGGAAGACCATCAGGTTGCGCTTCACCCGGGTCTCGCGGGACGAGCGGAACAGCCGGCCGACGCCGGGGATGTCGCCCAGCAGCGGTACCCGCGAATCGCTGCGCAGCAGGTCGTCCTGGATCAGTCCACCGAGGACGATGACCTGGCCGTCGTCAGCCAGTACGGTGCTCTTGATCGAGCGCTTGTTGGTCACCAGGTCCACCGCCTTCGCCGCCAGGGTGGCGGTTGGCGCGATGGAGGATATTTCCTGCTCGATCTCCAGGCGCAGCATGCGGTCCTCGCCGATGTGCGGCGTGACCTTGAGGGTCACCCCGATATCCTTGCGCTCGACAGTGGTGAACGGATTGCTCGAACCGCTGGCGCTGGTGGTGTAGCTGCCGGTCTGGAACGGCACGTTCTGGCCGACCAGGATTTCCGCCTTCTGGTTGTCCAGGGTCAGCAGGCTCGGCGTCGACAGCAGGTTGCTGCGGCTATTGCGGCTCAGCGCGGTGACCAGTGCGCCGAAATCGCGACTGCCGAGGCCGACTATCGCACCGTCGGGCAGCTCTGCCGGCGGCTTGCCGGCCTGCAACGCGCCCAGCAGGGTGCCGATGGACAACCCGCTGTCGGCGAAGCCAGCGCCGCCGGCGACATGCCCGCTACGCAGCGCCCATTGCACCCCGAGGGCGTCGCCGATCTCGCCGGACAGCTCGACGATCGCCGCCTCCACCAGCAGTTGCGCGCGCGGCACGTCGAGCTGGCGGACGATGTCCTCGAGCAGGCCGACATCCTCCGGGTCGGCGAGGATCACCAGGGCATTCAGCGATTCGTCGGCGCGCACCAGCAGGCCGCGCTTGCCGCTTCCCCGGCCATCCTGGCCCCGCTCGCCGTGCAGCGATTCGCCGATCTCCCCGAGGGTGGCGGCAAGGGTCTTGGCGTCGCCATGGCGCAGGCGGATCACCCGGCTGTTCGCCGACCGCGACGAGGGGACGTCGAGCGACTGCGCCAGCCGCAGCAAGCGCGCTCGCGCCTGCGGCGGACCGAGCAGGACCAGGCGGTTGCTGCGGCTGTCGGCAAGGACCTGGACGGTGGCGGCGCTCTTCCCGGCGGCCGGGGTGACGCTGCGATCGAGCACCTCGGCGATTTCCGCGACCCAGGCATGGCGCATGTCGTAGATGCTGTAGTCATGTTCGCCGGCCCGGTCGAGGCTGCGCACGATCGCCTCGATGCGCTCGATGTTGGAGCGGCGGTCGCTGACGATCAGCGCGTTGGCCGACGGTACGGCGGCCAGATGGCCATGGGCCGGGACCAGCGGCCGGATCATCGGGATCAGTTCCGCCACCGAGGTCTGCTGCGCCTGGACCACCCGCGTCTCCAGGCTGCCCGGCCCATCGCGGACGGTCTTCTGCGCGGCGTCCTGGCGTGCCTCCATGTTCGGCACGATACGCGCCTGGTCGCCCTGCGGCAGCACCGCGTAGCCATGGGTGGCGAGCACCGAAAGGAACAGCTGGTAGACCTCCGCCAGGCTGAGCCGCGCCTGGGATACCACCGTGACCCGCCCCTTCACCCGCGGATCGACGACGAAGGTCTGGCCGCTGATGCTCGATACCTGCTCGATGAAGTCGCCGATCTCGGCATCCTTCATGTTGATCGTCCACTGCTCTTCCTCTTGCGCGGCGGCAGTCTCGGCAGGTGCCGGATGGACCGGCGGCGCCAGGCCGAGGACGGCCAGCGACAGGACCAGGAACAGCGGAGACAGGCGCTGGGCGGAACGGGTACTACAACGTGGCATGGGTGGTTTCTGCCCCTTCGGCTTTGGGGAAATACAGACGTTCTTCATAACCCTGGTCGCGCAGCACCACATGGTCGCGATGAACCGCCAGCAGCACGGTGCCGGGGCGCACTTCGGCGCCCGGCAGGAAGCGCTGCGAGCGCCCGGCCACCGCGATCAGCGCCGCCGAGCGGTCCTCGCGACGCGCCAGGAAGCAGGCCAGCAGGCGCAATTGCAGACGCTCGCCCGCCGTCGCGCCGCGCGGCGACGGAGCGCCACCGAACAAGCCGGCTAACGCCGCGCGCGGGGCCGCTGAAGGGTTGGCTGGCGGCGCCGGGGCCGCTGCGGCGGGCAATTCCGCCAGCTCGCGGCGCAGCGAGCGCGTCTGGCTGGCCAGGCTGGCGCTGAGCAACGCCAGCAGCAGCACGCAAAGCACAGCGGGCGCATGCCCGGCCAGGCTGCGCAGGGAAACGAAAGACGATGGAAGGTGACGCGACATGCAGCAGGCGGATTCCGGCAAACGGGCGCGCTGCATCGACGCGGCTCGCCCAGGGGCGGCGAGCATAAGGGATGGGGCTGCGGCCTACGGCCGCGAAAGGGCAAAACTGTTAAGGCTGCCCGCTTTGATCCTTCGTGGCGGGAACTGGCCCACAAAACGCCAGGCGCGGGAAAGGCCTCAGCGCTTGCCCATCGAACGACGGGTACCGCGCGGCGCCATGCCGGGACGCTGGCCCTTGTCGTGGATCTTCCGCTGCGGATAGAGCTGGGCCTGGTTCTTCTTCGCCAGGGCGGCCTTCAGCAACACGCTGGCGTCGCTCGGCGCGGCCTGGGCCGGAGCGTCGTCGGAGGAAAGGGTCTGGGGAAGAGCGTCGGGAGCGGAAGCCATGGCGTATCCGGATCGGGGGAAATCGTGGGGACGCGATTATACATGGCTGTCCGGCTGTCCGGCAGCACCTGCCGGCGTATCGCCACGGGTCAACGCAGTTGCCACCAGCCCGGCAGCAACCGGCGCACCTTGGCCTGGGCGAAACGGTCGTCGATCAGGTGCACCACGCCGCGATCGGTGCGGCTGCGGATCACCCTCCCGGCGGCCTGGACCACCTTCTGCAGTCCCGGATACAGGTAGGTGTAGTCGTAGCCGTCACCGAACAGGCGCTGCATGCGCAGGCGGATCTGCTCGTTCACCGGATTCACCTGGGGCAACCCGAGGGTGGCGATGAAGGCGCCGATCAGGCGCTCGCCAGGCAGGTCGATGCCTTCGCCGAAGGCACCGCCGAGCACGGCGAAGCCGATGCCCTCGCCGCCCGCGACGAAGCGCTCGAGGAAGACCCGGCGCTCCGCCTCGTCCATCCGTGGCGTCTGGCTCCAGCATGGCACCCACGGGTATGCCTGGCGGAAGACGTCCAGCGCCTGCTGCAAGTAATCGAAGCTGCTGAAGAAGGCCAGGTAGTTGCCCGGCCGCTGGCGAAACTGCTCGCCGAGAATCGCTGCGATGGGCGCCAGGGATGCCTGGCGCTGCGCATAGCGCGTGGAAACCCGACGCTGTATGTGCACCTCCAGTTGCTCGGCGCTGAATGGCGAGTCCACTTCCAGCCAGGGCGTGCCCGCCGGCAGGCCGAGCAGGTCGGCGTAATAGTCGCGCGGCCCGAGGGTAGCGGAGAACAGCACAGTGGAGCGGCTGGCGGCGAAGCGCTCGGCGAGAAACGCCGCCGGCACCACGTTGCGCAGGCACAGCCGGGCCAGGCTGCGGCCGTTGCGGCCTGGGCGCTTCTCGATGTCGAACAGCGAATGCTCGCCGAACAGTTCGGCGAGACGGCCGAACTGCAGGATCGCGAAGTAGAACTCCTGCAACGCCGGCTCCAGCGCCTGCGGTTGCTCGGCGAGCAGGTCGTTGATCGCCGCCACCGCGTTCTGCAAGGCCAGGAGCAGCTTCTGCGGAGGCTCGTCGTAGGCCTGGTAGTCGTCCGCCTGGGTCTTGCCCAGTTCGTTCCAGGCACGCTGGATGCGCTCCAGCGGTTTCCTCAGGGCCTCCGGGGCGGTTTTGCGCACACCGAGGAAATCGCCCTGGTCGAGTTCGGCGGAATACATCCGCCGGCCGCGCTCCACCAGGTTGTGCGCCTCGTCCACCAGTACCGCCACCCGCCACTGGTTGACCTGGGCCAGGCCATGGAGCATGGCGCCGAGATCGAAGTAGTAGTTGTAGTCGCCCACCGCCAGGTCGCACCAGCGCGCCAGTTCCTGGCCCAGGTAGTAGGGACAGACCCGGTGCGCCAGCGCCACCTCGCGCAACCGCGCCTGGTCCAGCCAGCGCGCCTCCACGGCGGCGGCGCGGGCCGCCGGCAGGCGTTCGTAGAAGCCCTGGGCCAGGGGACAGGACTCGCCGTGGCAGGCCTTGTCCGGGTGCTCGCAGGCCTTGTCCCGCGCCACCAGTTCCAGCACCCGCACCGGCAGTCCGCCGGTCTCCCCTTCCAGGCTACGCAGGGCATGCAGCGCGAGGGCCCGGCCCGGGGTCTTGGCGGCCAGGAAGAACAGCCGGTCCAGGCGCTGCCCGGGCATCGCCTTGAGTTGCGGGAACAGCGTGCCGATGGTCTTGCCGATCCCGGTCGGCGCCTGGGCCATCAGGCAACAACCGGCGGAGGCGGCCTTGTACACCGCCTCCGCCAGTTGCCGCTGGCCGTGGCGGAATTCGGCGTGGGGAAAGCGTAACGCGGCCAGTTCGCGGTCGCGCCGCTGGCGGTGCGCCAGTTCCTGCTCGGCCCAGGCGAGAAACGCCTGGCACTGGCTCTCGAAGAACAGCCGCAGCTCGTCGGCCCGCACCCGCTCGACGAAGCGGGTCTCCTTCTGGCTGCCGACCTCCAGGTAGACCAGCGCCAGTTCGACTTCCTCCAGCTTCCGTTCGGCGCAGAGCAGCCAGCCGTAGACCCTGGCCTGGGCCCAGTGCAGGTGCCGGTGGTTGGCCGGTTGCAGGGCGAGGTCGCCGCGGTGGGTCTTGATTTCCTCCAGGCAGTTCGCCTGCGGATCGTACCCATCCGCCCGGCCGCGCACCTGCAAGTGACGGTAGCGTCCGTCCAGCGCCACTTCGCGCTGGTAGTGAGCGGGGCGCCGGGAGGTCACCAGGGTATGTCCGGCGATGCCTTCCAGGGCGCTGGGCGACGGGGTGAAGCGCAGGTCGAGGTCGCCGCGCTTGGCGCTGAACTCGCAAAGCGCGCGCACCGCCACCTGGTACAGCGCCTCGCCGCCCTGCTCAGTCATCGACATGCCAGCGCACGTAGCAGACCGCCACCGGCATCTCCCGCTCGCGGCAGAATTGCAGCCAGCGCAACTGGTTGTCCTGCAGGCGGTCGCCCGGTCCCTTGACCTCGACCATCCGGTAGCGCCGCTGCGCCGGCCAGAACTGGATCAGGTCCGGCAGGCCGGCGCGGTTGCCCGGGATATCCTCCAGCAGGCGTTCGAACCAGGCGCGCAGGTGGGCCGCCGGCAGGCAATCGAGCGCCTGTTCGAGCAGTTCCTCGCCAAGCAGTTCCCAGTAGACGAAGGGCGACTGCATGCCGAACTTGTCGCGGTAGCGACAGCGGATCGCGTCGCGGTAGCTGCCGTCCTCCAGCCGTCCCAGGCAGGCCTCGAACAGGGCGGCGCGGCGCTGGCGGAAGTCGGCGCTGTGCAGGTCCGCCGGCGCGCTGTGGAAGGGATGGAAGAACGCCCCGGGAATGGCGGCGAAGATCGCCTCCCAGCAGAGCAGCCCGAACAGCGAATTGATCAGGCCGTTCTCGACGTAGTGCACCGCGCAACCGGGCTCTTCCAGGTGCTCGCGAACCGCCCACTCGACGCTACAGGGTTCGCTCGGGAACGCCAGGCACAGGTCCAGGCGGTCGATTTCCGGAGCCGCCGCCCGCGCCTGTCGCGGCAGGCCGAGCTTGCCTTGCAGGCGCGGCAGCAATCGGGCCAGGCCCTGGCGTTCGGCGTCGCTTTCCGGCGCACAGCTGGCCTCCCGCGCCAATGCATGGGCTTCGGCGAAGCGCTCGCCACGTTCCAGGCTGCGAATCGCCCGCAGGCGCGCGCCGGGGTGGCTGGATTGGCGATAGAGCCGCTGGGCCAGGTCGAAATCCCGCTGCTTTTCGCAGTGCTGGGCGAACTGGAACAGCAGCTTGACCCGCCGCCCTTCCAGCCAGGGATTGGCGTAGGGTTCGCCCGGCAGGCCGGCGAGCAGTTCCTCCAGCGGCTCGCCGAGGTCGAAGCGCTGGCGGCAGTCGAACAGGTGGAGATAGGCGTCGACGTCGGCACGCAGGCGAAAGCCGCGGGAGTCGGCGGAAAACTCGACGCTTTCGTAACGATAGATACCCAGGTCGGCAAGGACGAACTCCGACCAGTCCTGCCACAGGTTGCCGAAATACATCAACCGCAAGCGGTCGCAGAGCCCCATGCAGCGCAACTCGTAGACCGGTTCGGCGAAGTCGGCCTGCCACTCGCCGAGCCGCCGCGCCTCGGGGAACAACGGCTGGAGCCGCTCCAGCAACGCATCCTTGCGCAGGTTCGCGCGCCCGAGATGGTCCCTGAACAGCTGCGACAATTCGTCCTTCTTCAGCAAGCCGAACAGTTGCGCCAGTTCCAGGGTCGGCTGCGCGTCCACCCAGCCCAATGCCAACAGCGGTTGTACGGCGGCGCGCGTGTCGCCGATCTCGGCATAGGCCAGCTTGCCTTCGCGGAACAGCGTGCCCTTGCGCATCACCATGCGCACCAGCAGGGCCTGGCTGGCCTCGGGCAGCTCGGCGAACGCGGCGATGAAGGCACGTTCCTGATCGTCGAGCAGATCGGCATAGCGTTCGCCGATCCAGGCGAGCACCGCGCGGAAGTTGTGCAGGTAGTAGAAGGGTTCGGGAAGCGCTGGGGAATTCACGGGAAGCGGAGCCTGGTACTGTTCATGCATACAGATACCAGCGCCCCCACGGCTTGGCAATGCGCATCCGATCAAGCGTCGCCGGCCTGACGACGACTATCCAGGCACAAGGCGTTCGTTATATAAAAATATTAACAACGAAACCTGCCCCGTATCGGTCCCGATGAAGAAGATCCGCCAACGCAACCTGCAACTGATCCTCGACGCCGCCTGCGAAGTCTTCGCCGACTGCGGCTTCAGCGCCGCCCGGCTCAGCGACGTCGCCGAGCGCGCCGGCGTGGCGAAGGCCAACGTGCTCTATTACTACCGCTCCAAGGCGCAACTCTACGAGGCGGTGCTGGACAGCATCGTCGAGCCCCTGCTGGAAGCCTCCCGGCCATTCGCCGGCGGCCAGCCGCCCGCCGAGGCGCTACGCGCCTACGTCGACAACAAGATGCGCATCGGCGCCGAGCGGCCGCACGCGGCCAGGGTCTTCTCCTGCGAGATCATGCGCGGCGCGCCGCGCATGCCGGCGCCGCTGCTGGAACGCCTCGACGCCCAGGCGGAACGCAACGCCGAGCGCATCCGCCAGTGGATCGACGAAGGCCTGCTGGCGCCGCTGGATCCGTACCACCTGCTGCTCAACCTGTGGGCGATGACCGAGTCCTATGCCCTTGGCGGCTGGCAACTGGCGCGCCTCACCGGCCAGGCCGGGCTGGACGCAAGCGACTACCGGCAGGCGGCGGAAAACATCGTCCGCCTGGTCTGCGCCGGCTGCCTGGCACTCCCCGGCGAGGCCGCGCCGCGTCGGCGTTTCCGCGCGCTGGCCGGCTGAGCGACTTGCGCCGGATCAATTTCCGCGTAGCGCTATATTCCAAAAGCCATAGCGAACCCCTAAGCTTGCGCCAGCCCCGTCCGCCAACTTCGTTCGCCCCCCCCCACAGGAGCACTCCATGACCACCCGCCTGCCCCAGCTATTGCTCGCCCTCCTCGCCAGCGCCGTATCCCTGGCCGCCAGCGCCGACGAGGTGCAGGTCGCCGTCGCGGCCAACTTCACCGCGCCGATCCAGGCCATCGCCAAGGAATTCGAGAAAGACACCGGGCACAGGCTGGTTGCCGCCTACGGCGCCACCGGCCAGTTCTATACGCAGATCAAGAACGGCGCTCCGTTCCAGGTTTTCCTCTCCGCCGACGACAGCACTCCGGCGAAACTGGAGCAGGAAGGCGAGATCGTGCCCGGCTCGCGCTTCACCTATGCCATCGGCACCCTGGCACTCTGGTCGCCCAAGGCCGGCTACGTCGACGCCAAGGGTGAGGTGCTGAAGAGTGGCAGCTTCAGGCACCTGTCCATCGCCAACCCGAAGACCGCGCCCTACGGCCTCGCCGCCACCCAGGCGATGGACAAGCTCGGCCTCGCCGCCACGCTCGGGCCGAAGCTGGTGGAAGGCCAGAACATCAGCCAGGCCTACCAGTTCGTTTCCAGCGGCAACGCCGAACTGGGCTTCGTCGCCCTGTCGCAGATCTACAAGGATGGTAAAGTCGCAACCGGCTCGGCCTGGATCGTTCCCGCCGAGCTGCACGACCCGATCCGCCAGGACGCGGTCATCCTCAACAAGGGCAAGGACAACGCCGCCGCCAAGGCCCTGGTCGACTACCTGAAGGGCGCCAAGGCCGCCGCGCTGATCAAGTCCTACGGCTACGAACTCTAAGGCGGGACCTGCATGGCGTTGCCACTCGACAGTACGGACCTGGCGGCCATCTGGCTGACCATCGAGCTGGCTTCGCTCACCACCCTCCTCCTGCTGCTGATCGGCACGCCCATCGCCTGGTGGCTGGCGCGCACCCGCTCCTGGCTGAAGGGGCCGATCGGCGCGGTGGTGGCCCTGCCGCTGGTGCTGCCGCCGACGGTGATCGGCTTCTACCTGCTGGTCAGCATGGGTCCCAACGGTTTCATCGGCCAGCTCACCCAGAGCCTCGGTCTCGGCACCCTGCCCTTCACCTTCGCCGGTCTGGTGGTCGGCTCGGTGTTCTACTCGCTGCCCTTCGTCGTGCAACCGTTGCAGAACGCCTTCGAGGCGATCGGCGAGAAACCGCTGGAGGCTGCCGCGACCCTGCGCGCGAGCCCCGTCGACCGTTTCTTCAGCGTGGTCCTGCCGCTGGCCCGGCCGGGTTTCGTCACCGCCGCGATCCTCGGCTTCGCCCATACCGTCGGCGAGTTCGGCGTGGTGCTGATGATCGGCGGCAACATCCCGGAGAAAACCCGCGTGGTCTCGGTGCAGATATTCGATCACGTCGAAGCCATGGAATACGCCCAGGCCCACTGGCTGGCCGGCGGCATGGTGGCGTTCTCCTTCGTCGTCCTCCTCGCCCTCTATTCGGGCCGGCGCCGCCGGCCGGGCTGGGCCTGAGATGGACGGCCTGCGCCTGCGCTTCCGCCGCGCCTACCCCGGCTTCGAACTGGACATCGACCTGGCTCTTCCCGGTCGTGGCGTGACCGCTCTGTTCGGCCATTCAGGCTCCGGCAAGAGCACTTGCCTGCGCTGTATCGCCGGCCTGGAAAAGGCCGCCGAGGGCGAGGTGACGATCAATGGCGAGACCTGGCAGGACAGCCGCCGCAACCTCTTCGTCGCGCCCCACCGGCGTGCCCTCGGCTACGTGTTCCAGGATGCCAACCTGTTCCGCCACCTGACGGTGCGGCGCAACCTGGCCTTCGGTCTCAAGCGCATCGCCGCCGCCGAACGCCGCGTCGAGCTGGAACAGGCCTGCGCCCTGCTGGGCATCGAGCACCTGCTGGAACGCATGCCGGAACGCCTCTCCGGCGGCGAGCAGCAACGCGTCGGCATCGCCCGGGCCCTCCTCACCAGCCCGCGCCTGCTGCTGATGGACGAGCCTCTGGCATCCCTCGACATGAAGCGCAAGGGCGAGATCCTGCCCTATCTCGAGCGCCTGCACGAGGAACTGGACATCCCGGTGCTCTATGTCAGCCACTCGCCAGACGAAGTGGCGCGCCTGGCCGATCACCTGGTGCTGCTGGAGAACGGCAAGGTCCGCGCCAGCGGGCCGATCGGCGAAACCCTGGCGCGAGTCGACCTGCCGCTGGCGCTGGACGACGACGCCGGGGTGGTGATCGAGGGCACGGTCAGCGACCACGACCCGGCCTACGGCCTGCTGACCCTGGTCCTGCCCGGCAGCGCGCTGCAAATGCGCGTCGCCCACGCCCCGCTGGCCCCCGGCAAGCGCCTGCGCTTCAAGGTACAGGCGCGCGACGTCAGCCTGAACCTGCGCGACGACGCCCAGAGCAGCATCCTCAACCGCCTGCCGGTACGGGTCCTGGAATTGGTCGATACCGACACCGCGGCCCACGTCCTGGTGCGCCTGGATGCCGGCGGCAATCCGCTGCTGGCGCGGATCACCCGTTACTCGCGGGACCAGTTGCAACTACGACCCGGCCAGCTGTTGTGGGCGCAGATCAAGTCGGTGGCGGTGCTCGCCTGACCCCGGCCTCGCCTGCGGCGCCTAGACCCTGGGCCAACGGTAGCGGATCAGCCGCCCCATCCGCCGCAGGAAGGCGAAGCCGTTGTAGATCGGCAGCATCAGCCGCGACGACTGCGGCAGCTTGGCGACGTCCTGCGGGTCATAGTCGGTGACCTCCTCGATGAAACGCAGGGCCGGATGCCACCGCTCGAGTTCGCGCGGGTCGTCGATGCTCCAATGCACCTGCGCCCCGGTCTCGCGCAGCGGCGGATACAGGCGCAGCAGCATGATGCCGAGGCGGCCGTAGCCGTCGAACAGCAGCTCGCCGCTACCCAGGTGGTCGACCAGGCGTTCCACCAGGCGTCGCACCTGGGACTCCCGCAGATAGGGCATCAGCCCCTCGGCCAGGACCAGGGCGGGCCGCTCGCGCGGCACCCCTTGCAGCCAGCCGTCGTCGTCCACCGAGTGGCGCAGCGCCCGATAGGCGCCGGCGCGCGGCGGGTAGAGTCGCTCGCGCAGGTCCATGACTTCCGGATAGTCGAGGTCGAACCAGGGCAGCTCGGCCGGCGGGTCGACCCGGTAGATACGGCTGTCCAGGCCGCAACCGAGGTTGAGCACCTGCCCCTCGGGATGGCGGCCGAGGAACTCGCGGCAGGCCTGGTCGAAGTAATGCGAGCGCATGGCCAGGGCCCGTTCGTTGCCCTTGCCGAGGGCGACCCTGGAGAAGTCGAAGTCGATCTGCCGCACCGCCTCCTCGGCGAAACGGTCATGGAGGATGGAATCGTCCAGGCGGCTATCCAGCGCCTTGGCGTAGAGGGTGATCAGGAGCGTCTGCTTTTCTCCGGTGAGGGTAATGCGGTGGCCGGGCATGAAAACCTCCTGCGGGCACGCGTGCCTCTTCAGTCCTTGCCGAAAACATCGCTATGCTTCGGCAATGATTGCCCTGGAGTCACGAATGAAAGCCAACTCCGATGAACTGCAAAGCTTCGTCAGTGTAGTCGACAGCGGTTCCATCAGCGCCGCCGCGGAACAGATGGGACTGACCGCCTCGGCCGTCAGCCGGACCCTCTCGCGCCTCGAGCACAAGCTCGGCACCACCCTGCTCAACCGCACCACCCGGCGCATGGAGCTGACCGAGGAAGGCCGCTACTTCCTCGACCAGGCACGGCAGATCCTGCAGCAGATGGAGGCGCTCGAGGAACGCCTGGCCCTGCGCCGGCAGAGCCCCGCCGGGCGCCTGCGGATCAACGCCGCCTCGCCCTTCATGCTGCACGCGGTGGTGCCGCACATCGGCGAGTTCCGCCGGCTGTACCCGGACATCCAGCTCGAACTCAACACCAACGACCTGATCATCGACCTGTTGGAGCAACGCACCGACGTGGCGATCCGCATCGGTGCGCTCAGCGACTCCACCCTGCACGCGCGGCCGCTGGGCGCCAGCCGCCTGCACATCCTCGCCAGCCCGGAGTACCTGGCCCGCCACGGCACGCCGGCGAGCATCGAGGGGCTGCGAGGGCACACCCTGCTCGGCTTCACCCAGCCCGAGCATCTCAACCGCTGGCCGGTGGTGCACGCCGACGGCGATCGCCTGGAGATCCAGCCGGATATCTCTGCCTCCAGCGGCGAGACGCTCCGCCAACTGGCCCTGAGCCACCAGGGCATCGCCTGCCTGGCCAGCTTCATGACCGACCGCGATATCCAGGATGGGCGCCTGGTGCCGCTGTTCGCCGAACAGATGAGCGAATACCGGCAACCGATCCACGCCGTCTACTATCGCAACTCGCAACTGGCGCTGCGCATCCAGTGCTTCCTCGACTTCATCCAGCAGCGCCTGGGCGCCTGAGACCGACCGTGAACGAATCCCTCGATTTCTCGCCCTACCTCGAGCGCTGGGCGTTGCAACCCGACGGCGAGCCCTTCGCCACCCACAGCAGCCGCCTGCTGCCGGTGCGCCATCGCGGCGCAGCGGCGATGCTGAAGATATCCAGTGCCGAAGAAGAGCGTTTCGGCCACGTACTGCTCAACTGGTGGGACGGCCAGGGCGCGGCCAGGGTGCTGGCCTACGACCACCAGGCGCTGCTGATGGAGCGTGCCACCGGCGGGCGCTCGCTGCTGGAAATGGTCAGGCGCGGCGACGACGACGAGGCTACGCGTATCCTCTGCCAGGCCATCGAACGCATCCATGCCCCGCGCCCGGGTCCGTTGCCGGAGCTGACCCCGCTGGAGCGCTGGTTCGACTCGCTGTATGCCGCCGAGCGCCGCTACGGCGGGCTCTACGTCGACTGCGCGAATGCCGCCCGCTACCTGCTGGAGACCGCTCGCGAACAGCGCCCGCTGCATGGCGACATCCACCACGGCAATGTGCTCGACTTCGGCGAGCGCGGCTGGCAAGTCATCGACCCCAAGCGGCTCTACGGCGAGCGCGGCTACGACTACGCCAACCTGTTCACCAATCCCGACGCGAAGACCGCCCAGGCGCCCGGCCGTTTCGAGCGCCAGCTGGAGATCGTAATCGCCGCCAGCGGCCTGCAGCGCCGCCGCCTGCTGCAATGGATCCTGGCTTGGACCGGACTCTCGGCGGCCTGGTTCGACGAGGACGGCAGTCGCGAGGAGACCGAAGCCGAGCTGGCCATCGCCCGCCTGGCCCTGGCAAACCTCGCTCGAACGCCTGCGCAATGAACTGTGCGGCGGCTCCCGCGCTCCAACGCGAGGCACTGTTCCGCCGCCGCGATCCGGTGTCAAATACACACCCCGCCAAGATGGCGGTGCCCACCACCCAGTAAGGAAACCCAAGATGGCCGGAGCCAGCCTCCTCACCCTCCTCGACGATATTGCCGCGGTGCTCGACGACGTCTCGCTGATGACCAAGGTCGCCGCGAAGAAGACCGCCGGTGTCCTCGGCGACGACCTGGCCCTCAACGCCCAGCAGGTCACCGGGGTCAACGCCGACCGCGAACTGCCGGTGGTCTGGGCGGTAGCCAAGGGCTCGCTGCGGAACAAGGCGATCCTCGTCCCCGCCGCGCTGTTGATCAGCGCCTTCGCGCCCTGGGCGGTGATCCCGCTGCTGATGCTCGGTGGCGCCTACCTGTGCTTCGAAGGCTTCGAGAAGATCGCCCACAAATACCTGCCCCATGACGACGAGCACGCCGACGAGGCAGCGCTGGCGGCCAATGTCGACGTGGCCGCCCTGGAAAAGCAGAAGATCGGCGGCGCGATCCGTACCGACTTCATCCTCTCCGCGGAAATCATCGCCATCACCCTGGGTACCGTCGCCGAGTCCAGCTTCACCACCCAGGTACTGGTGCTGGTCGGCATCGCCCTGGTGATGACCATCGGCGTCTACGGCCTGGTCGCCGGCATCGTCAAGCTGGACGACGCCGGCCTCTACCTGTCCAGGCGCGACAGCGGCTTCGCCCAAGGCCTCGGCGGCGCCATCCTGCGCACCGCGCCGTACCTGATGAAAGGCCTGTCGGTGGTCGGCATGGCGGCGATGTTCATGGTCGGCGGCGGCATCCTCACCCACGGTATCCCGGTGGTCCACCACGCCATCGAACAGGCCGCGCAGAGCGTCGCCGGCATCGCCACGCTGGGCCCGCTGCTGGCGGCGATCACCCCGACCCTGCTGAACTTCCTGTTCGGCATCGTCGCCGGCGCGGTGGTCCTGGCGGGGGTGCTGCTGGTCAAGCGCCTGCTGCCGAAGAAGAAAAAGACTGGCTGAGCCTGCCATCGCCGGCAGCGCCATCGCGGAGGGCGGATAGCCGCCCTGGCGCACATCCCACGAAGCGGTTGTGCGCCCTGCCCCGGAAGTCCTCCTCCGTTTCAATTCAATAATTTTGCACTGTAATAGCAACATTATTCGTTGGAGACGAATAAAGCTCCCCTCCTAGAATGGCCACCAGTGCCATGAGCCGTCTGTTCCGAGCCTTCCAGACGAAGATCCGACCTCCGCACTCCATCGACCCGGCAACGGGATACCCAGAAAAATACCGATAACCCAACGAGGACCCGAGGGTCGCGCCTGCTCGCCAGCCGGCCGGACCCCGGGGCCCGGCGTGCCAGCGACCATGAACGATACGGATAGCAGAAAAGATCCGGACGGCTACAACTACGACGTCGTCCGCCAGTTCACCCTGATGACCCTGGTCTGGGGCATCCTCGGCATGGGCCTCGGGGTGTTCATCGCCGCCCAACTGGTCTGGCCGGCGCTCAACCTCGACCTGCCCTGGACCAGCTTCGGCCGCATCCGCCCGATCCACACCAGCCTGGTGATCTTCGCCTTCGGCGGCAGCGCGTTGTTCGCCACCTCCTTCTACGTGGTGCAGCGCACCAGCGGCGTGCGGCTGATCTCCGATGCCCTGGCGCGCTTCGTGTTCTGCGGCTGGCAGGCGGCGATCGTGGGGATGATCGTCAGCTACCCGCTGGGCTATACCACCTCCAAGGAATACGCCGAGATGGAATGGCCGCTGGCGCTGTGGATGGCGATCGTCTGGGTGGTCTATGCCTACCTGTTCTTCGGCACCATCGCCCGTCGCAAGGTGAAGCACATCTACGTCGGCAACTGGTTCTACGGCGCCTTCATCATCGTCACCGCGATGGTCCATATGGTGAACCACGCATTGCTGCCGGTGAGCCTGGGCAAGTCCTACTCGGCCTATTCCGGCGCCACCGACGCGATGATCCAGTGGTGGTACGGGCACAGCGTGGTCGGCTTCATCCTCTCGGTCGGCTTCCTCGGCATGATGTACTACTTCGTGCCCAAGCAGGCCGGGCGACCGATCTACTCCTATCGCCTGTCCATCGTGCATTTCTGGGCGATCATCTCGATCTACATCTGGGCCGGCCCGCACCACCTGCACTACACCGCGCTACCGGACTGGGCGCAGTCGCTCGGCATGGTGATGTCGCTGATCCTCCTGGCACCGAGCTGGGGCGGCATGATCAACGGCATGATGACCCTCTCCGGGGCCTGGCATAAGTTGCGCGACGACCCGATCCTGCGCTTCCTGGTGGTGTCCCTGGCGTTCTACGGCATGTCCACCTTCGAAGGCCCGATGATGGCGATCAAGACGGTCAACTCGCTGTCCCACTACACCGACTGGACCATCGGCCATGTCCACGCCGGCGCCCTCGGCTGGGTGGCGATGATCTCCATCGGCACGCTCTACCACATGATCCCGAAACTCTGGGGCCGCGAGCGGATGCACAGCGTCGGCCTGATCAACGCGCACTTCTGGCTGGCCACCATCGGCACCGTGCTGTACATCGCCTCGATGTGGGTCAACGGCATCACCCAGGGCCTGATGTGGCGGGCGGTCAACGAGGACGGCACGCTCACCTACTCGTTCGTCGAGGCGCTGGTGGCCAGCCATCCGGGCTACGTGGTGCGCCTGCTCGGCGGCGCCACCTTCGCCAGCGGCATGCTGCTGATGGCCTACAACACCTGGCGGACCCTGCGCAGCGCGCAGGACCAGCGGCAGCCGGTCCTGGCGGCCGGCCAGGGGGCCTGAACATGCTGTTGTCCCTGCTGTGCCTCTCCACCCTGGCGCTCGGCCTCGCCCTCAGCCTCGCCGGCAGTACCCGCGAGGAACGCGAACAGGCCGCCCTGCTGCCGTTCGCCGACGATCCCGAGGCCGCCCGCCGGGTCGCCCGGGATACCGGCAAGATCTGCCGGCAGGTGGTCCGCCCCCTCGAGGAATCCCGCGAGGCCGCCGGCCCGCCGTTCCTCGCCTGAACCGACTCCATCATCCAGGGATGGATGCCTCCAGCACGAAAGTGCCTTGCGGGGCCGGCAACGGCCCCTTTCTTTCGCTTCGAAGAGTTCCATGAACGACTCCCCCAGCACCGCCGTACGCACCTGGCTGAAAGGCTTCCGCCCCCTGACCCTGAACGCTCGACCGCGCGACTGCCTGCGCGCCGGACTCGGTGCCTGCATCGGCGCGCTCGCCGCGGTATTCGCCTGCCAGGCGTTGTTCGGCAGCGAACTGGCGCTGCGCCTGGCAGCGCCGCTCGGCGCATCCGCCGTACTACTGTTCGCCCTCGCCTCCAGCCCCCTGGCGCAACCCTGGTCGATGCTCGGCGGCAACCTGGTCGCCGCCCTGGCCGGCGGCCTCAGCGCCTACTGGTTCGGGCACGAACTGGCCCCGGCCCTGGTCGGCATGGCCCTCGGCATGCTGCTGATGTTCGCCCTGCGCTGCCTGCATCCGCCGAGCTGCGCGCTGGCCCTGAGCGTGGCCCTCAACCCGTCCCTGAGCGAACTCGGCATCGACGTGGTCTGGCCGATCCTGCTCTCCACCCTGGTGCTGATCGGCTGCGCGCTGCTCTACAACAACCTGATGCGCTCTCCCTACCCGCGCCCCTACCAGCCGCCGCGGGCCAATCTCCATGGCACCCGCGACCTGGCGCCGAGCGCGCGAACGGACTTCTCCGCCCGGGACCTGGACCAGGCGCTGCAGGACTTCGGCGAATACGTCGACATCACCCGCGACGACCTCGAGCGACTGATCCACCACACCGAGCGCTACGCCTTGCGCCGGCGCATGGGCGAGCTGACCGCGGCACGGATCATGTCCCGCGACGTGCAGACCGCCAGCACCGAGACCTTCATCGACGACGCCTGGAAGCAGTTGCAGGACCACCGCCTGAAGGCCCTGCCGGTGCTCGACGAGCATCGGCGGCTGGCCGGCATCGTCACCCAGAGCGACCTGCTCAAGCACTTCCGCCCCGACGGCAGCCCGTTCAAGCGCCTGCGCTTCCTGCGCGGGACCAAGCTGAAGACGATCATGACCACCCCGGTGGTCTGCGTACAGGCCGACACCCACGCCGTCGAGCTGGTCTCGCTGCTATCCGACGAAGGCCTGCACTGCCTGCCGGTGCTCAACGAAGCCGGCTACCTGGTCGGCATCGTCAGCCAGACCGACCTGATCGCCGCGCTCTACCGCAACTGGCTGCAGCACCTGGGCCAGGCCGATCAGATCACGTAGTCCCAGCGCTGCGACCAGTCGCTGTCCTCGCGGACCACTTCGCGCAGCAACTGGAACGCATGGCGCAGGGTCGGCGACAGGCGCTCGCGGGAGTACACCAGGTAGGTCGGGTAGGCGAACTCCGGCGCCTGCTCGACCCGTTGCAGGGTGCCGCCATCCAGGTAGCTGCTCACCACCCGGGTACGGAAATAACCGCTGCCGCCGTTCTGCATGATGTACTGCAGGGCCAGCGGACCGAGGTTGCAGGCTAGCGCGGCCTTGGCCCGGTCCGGCAGCGCGGCATCGTGCTGGCTGCGGAAATCCGGGCCCCAGTCGACATACAGATAAGGCTCCGCGGATAGCACGGAACGCACCATCACCAGCTTTTCCTCCAGCAACTGCTCGACCTGCAGCCCCGGCCAGTATTCCGGCTGGTAGACCAGCGCGGCGTCCAGCGCGCCCTGCTCCAGTTGCTTGAGCAGGTCGGCACCCTGGCCGATCTCGACCCGCACGGCGTGGCCGGGAATCGCCTCGCGCAGGCGCCGCATCCAGTTCAGCAGCAGCGGATTGCACAGGCTGACCTCGCCGCCGAGGTTGAGCAGGTTGCGGAAGCCGTCCGGCAGCGGCAGGTCGCGTCGCGCCGCATCCCAGGTCTGCACCAGTTGGCTGGCGTAGCCGAGGAAGTGCTCGCCGTCGGCGGTCAGGCGCGCGCCCGCGCGGTTGCGCACGAACAGCCGGCAGCCGAGTTGCCCTTCGAGGTTCTGGATGCGCGCGGTGACGGCGGTCTGGGTCAGGTGCAGGCGTTCCGCGGCAGCGACGAAGCTACCGCTGCGGGCGATCTCCAGGAAGGTACGGGCGAGGTCGATATCCATGCGAAGCGGTCCGCGGCCACAGGTGGGCCGCCATTCTAGGCTGTGCAGGCGCGGGCGGCGAGCGCAAGGCGGCCTGGCCGCCCTCCTGGAGTTCTGCGACAAAACACCGCGCCTAGCCGCTTCGGCACGCTAAAACCCTTCGAAAAAGCGACAACCTGTTGCACAAACGCGCCACGCCGTGACTTTTTCGCTTTCGAAAGCATCAGTTAGCGTGACCGAACACGGTGGAGCCGGGAAGCGCCACCCATGTTCCACACAGACATGAACGAGAGAGACCGACTCCCATGAACGCTACGCTCCGTTTCAACGAGGCTTTGCTGATCACCGGGCGCGCCTTCCAGCCATACCAGTGCGTTGCCTGGTCCGAGCTAGGCAGTGACGGCGGCCTGAGCCTGTCCGTAGTCGATCGCACCGGCACCCGCCTGCTGGGCCGTGCGCGCATTCCGAGCTCCGCCTACTCCGATCCGGAGCAGCTTGCCGGCCTGCTGCAACAGGCACGCGAAGAACTCAGCCACAACGGCTACAACCTGCAGGACTGGAGTATGCCCAGCCAAGGCTGAGCCGCTCCATACGACGAAAGGCGCCCACGGGCGCCTTTTTTCGTTTCCTCTATTCGAGGCGGTCGTGCTGCCGGAACGCCACGCGCACCGCGTTGCGCCCTGCATCCTTGGCCTCGTAGAGCGCGCGATCGGCCTCGCGATAGAGCGCGTCCAGGCCCATGCCTGAGGTCGAATAGGCCACCCCCAGGCTGATGGTCAGGCAGGGGCCGGCGCTGGAGCCCAGGTGCTCGATGCCCAGCGCCTCCACCGCCTGCCGCAGGCGCTCGGCGATGGCCAGGGTGTTGCCCTCCTCGCTGTCGTAGAGCAACACGGCGAACTCCTCCCCGCCCAGGCGCGCGGCGATATCCAACGGCCGCCGCGCGCCCTGCCGGAGCACGACGCCAAGCTGGCGCAGGGCGGCATCGCCGGCCGGATGCCCGTAGTGGTCGTTGTAGGCCTTGAAGTCGTCGACATCCACCAGGATCAGCGCCACTCCCTTTTCTTCGCGGGCGCCCTGCTCCAGGGCCCGCTGGGCGAGCAGCTCGTAGTAGCGTCGGTTGACCAGGCCGGTGAGGCTGTCCTGTTCGGCCATCATGCCCAGCAGCCGCCGGCCGAGGAACTGCTCGCGCTGGGCGTAGTCCTGCAGGTACAGGGCGAACGAACAGATCAGCACCACCAGGCCGTTGTAGAGCGTATTCAGCAGGTTGGTACGCAGGTTCTCTTCACCGCCGAAGAGCAGGAATACCGCCAGGTTCAGGGCCAGGCACAGCAACGCCAGGCGCACGCAGGCCCAGAACGCCAGGCCGAGCGGGAAGAACACCGCGAGGATGCCCAGGGTCGCACCCAACTGGGTGAAGCGCGGCACCCCATGCCACTCGAACAGCACGTCGCAGGCCAGCACCGCCAGGTTGATCAGCAGCAGGCAGTAGGGCGCGATGGCATCGCCGACCTTGCGCAGGCTGGGCAGGAAGGCCGCCGGCCAGACCACCAGCAGCAGGCCGATCATTCCCAGGCGCACGCCCAGCAGTTGCTCGAACAGGCTGGGGTGCAGGCGGATGTCCACCATCAACCAGTCGGCCACGATGAACAGCGTCCAGATCAGGAACGCCACCCCGATGGCAGCACGCCGCTGCATCAGCGAGTTCCAACTGAGAAACTCGCGAAACTCGTTTTCCAGCTCCTTTTCGAACCGCAACCAACGAAAACCGTTGCGCAACTGGCGCGCATACGGAT
Organism: Pseudomonas sp. 20-5; assembly: GCF_056782835.1. Taxonomy (NCBI): domain Bacteria; kingdom Pseudomonadati; phylum Pseudomonadota; class Gammaproteobacteria; order Pseudomonadales; family Pseudomonadaceae; genus Pseudomonas; species Pseudomonas sp. 20-5. Next base: position 3,563,093 of record NZ_CM165584.1, read on the forward strand.
TATCCGGCAGACCAGCCTGTACCAGGCTGTCGCGTGCAAGCATGCTGACTCCCCTACCTCGGACCGAACGCTGGAACAGGCCTGGACGACAATACCCTGGCGCCTCTGCAGCGATGAGTCAAAAAGCCATCACCCGTTACCAGACAATAGGGCATGCGGCGTGCCGAGGCGATACCAACCATCGGCGCAGCGGGACGCCCCGGGCGAGCGAATGGCAAGATCCGTGGGCCGACTGGCATTGCGGCCAGGCCCGAAGGACGCCAGACTGCCGCCATCGCCATGAGGTTGTGCCATGCCCGAACCGCGCCTGATTGCCTGCCTGATCTATCCCGACGTGATGAGCCTGGACGTGACCGGACCGCTGCAGGTATTCGCCTCGGCCAACGTCGAACGCCAGCGCCAGGGCCTGCCGCCTTTCTACCGGATACAGGTGCTCGGCGAGCGTAGCGAAGCGGTGCCCAGTTCCGCGGGCATCCGCATCTGCGCCGACCTCGCCTGGCGCGACTGTCCGCCGGAAAGCCTGGACACCCTGTTGGTGCCCGGCGGCCTCGGTGTCGAGGCGCAGACCCGCAACGCCGACCTGCTCGCCTGGCTGAAAGCCGCCGAACCGCGCATACGGCGGCTCGGCTCGGTGTGTTCGGGAGCGCTGATCCTGGCCGCCGCCGGGGTTCTCGACGGGCACCCAGCGACCACCCACTGGGCCGACGTGGCGACGCTGCGCCAGGGGTTTCCCGGCGTCCATGTGCAAGGCGACCGCCTGCACACCTACGACCCGCGGTGCCGCGACGGCGACGCCCACATCTTCACCTCGGCCGGCGTCACGGCGGGAATCGACCTGGCCCTGGCGCTGGTCGAGGCCGACCTCGGCCGCAGCCTGGCGCTCAGCGTCGCGCGACGCCTGGTGATGTTCCTCAAGCGTCCTGGCGGCCAGGCCCAGTTCAGCGCCTGGCTGACCCCGGAACCGAGCCGCACCCCGCGCCTGGCCGCGCTGCTGGAGTGGATTCCCGCCAACCTCGCCGGCGACCTGTCCCTGGAAGCCCTCGCCGACCAGGCCTGCATGAGCCCGCGTACGCTGTCCCGGGTATTTCTCCAGGAACTGGGCGTGGCGCCCGGTCGCTACGTCGAGCGGGTTCGCCTGGAGGCCGCGCGCGCCCTGCTGCAGGACGCCCAGGCGTCGATCGCCACGGTGTCCCGGCTGTGCGGCTTCGGCCATCCGGAAAACCTCCGGCGGACGTTCCACAAGCATCTTTCGGTCAGCCCCCAGGAATACGCCGAACGCTTCGGCATGCTGGCCTGACGCTCCCACCGAGGACCTTCCCATGCTGGAACTGCGCCCCAACTGCGAGTGCTGCGACCGCGACCTGCCCGGCGACAGCGGCGACGCGCTGATCTGCACCTTCGAGTGCACCTTCTGCCGCGATTGCGCGACGACCCGCCTGGGCGGCCAGTGCCCGAACTGCGGCGGCGAACTGCTGGCCCGGCCAAGGCGTCCGCGGGATGCGCTGGTCCGTCAGCCTGCCTCCAGCCGACGCGTCGTCAGGCCCGGCGGTTGTCCGGAGTGACGCCATGCTGCTACGCAACCCGACCCTGCTCCTGCTGTTCTGCGGCCAGGCCCTGTACTGGTCCTGCTCGCTGATCGGCATAACCCTGACCGCCCTGGTCGGCGTCCAGCTGGCGCCGTTGAACAGCCTGGCTACCCTGCCCCTGGCCCTGCTGGTGCTGGGCAACCTGCTGGCGGTGCAGCCGTTGTCGCACTTCATGCAGCGCCACGGCCGACGTCCCGGGCTGATGCTCGGCGCCGGCGGCGGCGTGCTCGGCGGCCTGGTCTGCGCCGCCGGTGTCTGGACTGGCGATTTCCTCTGGTTCTGTCTCGGCGCGCTGGGCATCGGGGTCTACCAGGCCTCGGCCATGTACTACCGGTTCGCCGCGCTGGAGGCGGTGGATGCCGGGCGGAAAGGCCGCGCCAGCGCCTACGTGCTCGCCGGCGGAGTACTCGCCGCGCTGCTGGCGCCGAGCCTGGCGCTGTGGTCGCGCAACGCGCTGGCCCAGCCCTTCGTCGGTGCCTATCTGCTGATCGCCGTGCTGGCCCTCGCCGGCCTGCTGCTGATGGCCCTGCTCCTCGAAGGCCAGGCGCCACGCCCGGCACGACTCGCCTGGCGCGACATAGGCGGCCTGTTGCGGCGGCCGGTGGTCCGCGCGGCCATCGCCTGCACCGCGACCGGACACGGATTGATGATCCTGATCATGAACGCCACGCCGCTGGCCATGAGCTTCTGCGGCCTGCCGCTGGAACAGTCGAGTCGGGTCATCCAGTGGCACGTGCTGGGAATGTTCCTTCCGGCGTTCTTCGCCGGACCGCTGGTCGACCGCATCGGCAACCGTCGCGTCGCCCTGCTCGGCGCGTTCCTGCTCGCCGCAAGTGCCGGCATCGCCCTGGACGGGCAGTCGGTCACGCATTTCCTGCTCAGTTCGCTGGCCCTGGGCAGCGGCTGGAACCTGATGCTCATCGCCGGCACCACCCTGCTCGGCGAGGGCCACGCCGAAAGCGAGCGCGGCGCCGCGCAAGGATTGATGGAGCAAGGCAACAGCCTGGTGGCGGCGCTGATGTCGTTCGGCTCCGGCGCCCTGATCACCAGCCTTGGCTGGAACGCGGTGAACCTGCTGGTCTGGCCGGCGCTGCTGGTGGCGCTGGCACTGCTCTGGCCGGTACGGCGAACGCGGACGCTGTCGCGCTGAAACGCCGGCAACGAAAAAGGCGACCTTGCGGTCGCCTCTTCTGCCTTACGGAAACGCCTCAGTAGTAGGCGTTCTCCTTGTTGCTGTGGTCGGTCACGTCACGCACGCCCTTCAGTTCGGGAATACGCTCGATCAGGGTCTTCTCGACGCCATCCTTGAGGGTCATGTCGACCATCCCGCAGCCCTGGCAACCGCCGCCGAAACGCAACACGGCGATGTTGTCCTCGACCACGTCGACCAGGCTCACCTGTCCGCCGTGGCTGGCCAGCCCGGGATTGATCTCGGTCTGCAGGTAGTAGTTGATGCGTTCGGTGATCGGGCTGTCCTCGTTGACCATCGGCACCTTGGCGTTCGGCGCCTTGATGGTCAGCTGGCCGCCCATGCGGTCGGTGGCGTAGTCCACCACCGCATCTTCGAGGAAGGGCTCGCTGACCGCATCGATCCAGGCAGTGAAGTCCTTCAGGGCGATGGCGGTGTCCTCGACCTTTTCCTCGCCCGGCTTGCAGTAGGCGATGCAGGTTTCCGCGTACTGGGTACCCGGCTGGGTGATGAAGATACGAATGCCGATACCCGGGGTGCTCTGCTTCTCCAGCAACTCGGCCAGATACGCTTGGGCAGCTTCGGTAATGGTGATGGCGCTCATGGCAACTCCTCGCAAATATGCCGACAGTTTACGCCAATCGGTACTTGCGGATAAAGCCCTAGTAAATTAGTAGGAATAATTCGCGATAACCGACCCGCCCCTTGTGGAGCGGGTCGCGAGACTCAGAGGTTCTCGTAGCGGTTCATGTCCAGTGCGCCCGCCTCGACCGGCTCGGTTTCGCGGATGTACGCCTCGAGATCGTGGAAGTAGCTCCAGAACTGCGGATTGCTGCGGCGCACGCCCCAGCGTTCGACCACCTTGTCGAAGTCCTCGCCGCTCTTCGCCGCCTCCAGGGCGCCGACGAAGGCCTCGGCATCCGTCGCCGGCAGATCGAACATGAAGTTCGGGTAGCTGGACAGCACGCCCGGGTAGATCGTCAGGGTGTCCAGGCCCGGCTGGTAGCGCAGCGACTCGCCGAGCATGAAGGCGACATTGCTGTGCGCGCGGTTGCGCAGCACGGTATAGACCTCGCGCTTGCCGCTGGACGTACGTAACCGCAGCATGGTCGCCTCGGGGAAGCGCTCGATGACCTTGAGGCCGGCCGCCGGCCGGCTCACCAGGCGACTGAAGGCCTGCTCGGCGTCCTGCAGTTCGCGGTCGATGCCCGGTCGATAGCAGTTGCCGTCCAGGCAGCGGTTGATCGGGTCGGGACGCGCATTGAGGTCGCCGTAGCGACGCAGCAGTTCTTCGGCGAAGGCCTTCTTCGGCTGCTTCTCCGGCAATCCCAGCGCGCTCGGCGTGTCGTCGTCGAAGGCCTGGTAGTCCATCCACATCTTCAGCTTGCCGCTGTTCTGGTACCAGTCGTCGAGCAACGGCTGGCGCGCGTCGACCGGCATCAGGCGGAGGAAGTTCTGCTCGGCGCCGTTGCGGATCAGGTCGAAGTACAGCCGCGTCTGCGCCTGGTGCGAGACGTTGCCGAAGACATCGAAGTTCACCACCAGCCCGTAGTAGGTTCGCTCGAACAGCGGGTAGTCCATCAGCCACAGGGTCTGCGGTACCTCGCCAAGCAGGCCCTTGCGCACCGAGGCGCTGTCGAACTGGCGGAAGATGCTCAGCAGGGCGTTGTCGTTGCCGTGCCAGAGCGTGTTCCAGGTCGGCGGCGGCGCGTCGGCGTAGACGTCCTGGCGCAGGTCTTCGTACTCGTTGCGCTTGTCCCGGTAGGCGCTCCACAGGCCGAGCAGGTTCTTCAGCTCGTCGATCTGCCCCGGCAAGGCCAGCAGCGGCTCGCTCTGCGCGCGGAAGTTGGCGTCGGTGACGAACAGGTCCTGCTCGGGGTCCTGGAATACCACCCAGAAGTTGTCGCGGATCACGTCGGTGGCGATCTGTCCACGGCACACCGGCCCGCGGATGAAGGTACGGGTGAAGTATTCGGCGTTGTCCAGCATGAACTGGTAGCGCGCCCGTGGCGGGATCGCGGCAAAGGTGGCGAACGGGTTGGCGCGGCTCTGCACGCCGTAGCCGGGAACCTTGTCGGTGTTCCACTGGGTGCCGAAGAACAGCTCCTGGACGCGCTCCAGCTTCTTCGCCGTCAGCGGATAGGTGATGTGCGTCTTGTGTACGATCACGCCCTGAATCGGCCAGAGGCGGTAATAGAAGCTGTTGCCCGGATCGTCGTTGGGACGCCGGGTCGGGATCGGGTCGATCGGCTGGCCGCTGGGCGTGCGCGAACGCACCAGCTGGAAGAAGTGGCCGGGCGCGCCCTGCTCCGGGAAATACAGGTGCGCCAGGAACAGGTGCTCGTAGAGCCAGCGCGAGACCAGGCTCTGCTTGGCCCCAGGCTGGTTGAGGAAACGCTCCCAGCTGGCCACCTGGCGCGCCTCGGCGGCGGTCGGCCGCAACGGCTGCTGGTCGACCGGGGCGCCCGCGGCCAGCCACTTCTGCAAGGTGGCGTATTCGTCGTCGCTCAGCCCGGCCACCGCGAAAGGCATGCCGGAACCTGGGTTCTTGCGGATGAACGCATCGATGCTGGCCGGCGTCGGGCACTGGTTGGCGCGGTTGATCGAAATGTCCAGGCCTTCGGGGATCTTCGCATTCGGCTGCAACGGCTGGCTGTGGCCAAGCTCGAGCATCCGCGCCATCAGTGCGGCCTGGCCGTCCTGCGATTCGAGCACCGACCAGAAGTCCTTGCGCCGCCAGGCGTCGGCACCGTGCGCATCGAGGTACAGGCGGGTGGTTTCCTGCGCCTTGGTCCGCGTGCCGTCGTAGACCGGCAGTTGGTTGGCGCCGCGCTGCGCGCCCTCGGCGCTGCTCAGGTTGAGCTGGCAGGGCGAATCGTAGCAGGCGTGGCAGGCGACGCACTTGGCGGTAAAGATCGGCTGGACGTCACGGCTATAGGAAATTTCAGCAGCGGAAACAGACTGGATAAAAGACGACAAAACGAAGGCCAACCCAACCAACGGTCTTGGCAACATGAACCACTCCTCACTCGGCGACGGGCGATTCTAGCAAACCCGCCTCTCTGCGCCGCACTTTCACAACGGCGGGCGAACGCGCCCCGGATATGAGCCGCCATTTCGCCAGCATTCCACCGGCTTCGGCCGCCACGTATGCTAGCCGGGCTCCCAGGCCCGCCCTGGCGATCAAGGACGATGACTTCGAGGAAACAGGGATATGTTTCGACTCGCCGCGCCCCATCCGCGCCGGTTCGCGTGCGCCCCACGTCCCCTCTTCGCCGCTTTCCGCCTGCTGTCGTCAGGCGGCGCTTCCGTTCGCGCCCGGCGCGGCCTGGTCCATCCTTTCGCCGCCCTGGCGGCCCAACGGAGAACCCGCCCCATGAAACTGCTCGCCGGCAGCTTCGCCGCTCTCTTCCTGAGCCTTTCGGCCCAGGCGGCGGACTGTACTTTCACCCAGCTGGAAATCGTGCCCCAGTTCGGCTCGCCGAACATGTTCGGCGGCGAGGACGAGCACGTCCGCGTGATGTTCAGCAACGAGGATCCCAACGACGACAACCCCGATGCCTTTCCCGAACCGCCGGTCTACCTGGCCGACCGCGTCAGCGGCAACGATTGCCGCATAGAGGACGGCGGCATCTGGTCGCGCGGCGGCGTGTTCCTGAGCCAGGACGGTCGGCGCGTGCTGATGCATGAATTCAGCGGCTCCAGCGCCGAGCTGGTGTCCTACGACAGCGCCACCTGCAAGGTGGTGCACCGCGAGGACATCTCCGGCCAGCGCTGGGCGGTGGACAAGGACGGGCTGCGCCTGGGTGAGAAATGCTCGGGCGAATCCGTCGACAGCTGCGCGAAGATCGTGAAGCGTTCGCTCGCGCCGTTCTGCCAGACCGCAAAGAAATGATCCGGGCCGGAGCGCCCCTTATCGACACGCATAGGTGATACATGGACAGTCTCGATCAATGCATCGTCAACGCCTGCAAGAACAGCTGGGACAAGAGCTACCTGGCCGGCACCCCGAACAAGGACAACTGTTCCGGCTTCGTCCAGTCGGTGGCCGCCGAGCTGGGCGTACCGATGCCCCGCGGCAACGCCAACGCCATGGTCGACGGCCTGGAGCAGAGCTGGACCAAGCTCGCCTCCGGCGCCGAGGCCGCGCAGAAGGCGGCCCAGGGCTTCCTGGTGATCGCCGGCCTGAAGGGCCGCACCTACGGGCACGTCGCGGTGGTCATCAGCGGTCCGCTGTATCGGCAGAAGTACCCGATGTGCTGGTGCGGCAGCATCGCCGGAGCGGTCGGCCAGAGCCAGGGCCTGAAGTCGGTCGGCCAGGTATGGAATCGCACCGACCGCGACCGCCTCAACTACTACGTCTACTCCCTGGCCAGTTGCAGCCTGCCCAGGGCCAGTTGATTCAGGCCGTGCTGCGAATGAGCCAGACTCATTCGCAGCACGATTCCCCACGAGCATCCCGACTCCACTCGCCCGCCCCTTCGCCGCCCGCCTGCGCACTCCGACCTCCGCATTCCGCCCGTATGCTGCGACAAAACGGCGCCAGGGGCTTTTCCGGCCCGCGGATGAACATCTTTCAACTTGAATGAAATTCATGGTCCAGCCACCCCCGGTCGGAAAGCCCCTGCCTTTGTTATGCTTTTCACCTTTCCGCCCACTGACGCCAGGTCCATCCATGTCCAGCCCGCTCACCGATCGCAGCGCCCGCCTGCAAGCCCTCCAGCACGCCCTCAGGGAACGTATCCTGATCCTCGATGGCGGCATGGGCACCATGATCCAGAGCTACAAGCTGGAAGAGGCCGACTACCGCGGCGAGCGCTTCGCCGACTGGCCGAGCGACGTGAAAGGCAACAACGACCTCTTGCTGCTGAGCCGCCCGGACGTGATCCAGGCCATCGAGAAGGCCTACCTCGACGCCGGCGCCGACATCCTCGAGACCAACACCTTCAACGCCACCCAGGTGTCCCAGGCCGACTACGGCATGCAGTCGCTGGCCTACGAACTCAACGTCGAAGGGGCGCGCCTGGCCCGCCAGGTGGCGGACGCGAAGACCGCCGAGACCCCGGACAAGCCGCGCTTCGTCGCCGGCGTGCTCGGCCCGACCAGCCGCACCTGCTCGATTTCCCCGGACGTGAACAACCCCGGCTACCGCAACGTCACCTTCGACGAACTGGTGGAGAACTACGTCGAGGCGACCCGCGGCCTGATCGAAGGCGGCGCCGACCTGATCCTGATCGAGACCATCTTCGACACCCTCAACGCCAAGGCGGCGATCTTCGCCGTCCAGGGCGTGTTCGAGGAACTCGGCGTGGAGCTGCCGATCATGATCTCCGGAACCATCACCGACGCCTCCGGCCGCACCCTGTCGGGCCAGACCACCGAGGCATTCTGGAACTCGGTGCGGCATGCCCGGCCGATCTCGGTAGGCCTGAACTGCGCCCTCGGCGCCAAGGAATTGCGGCCGTACATCGAGGAACTGTCGACCAAGGCCGACACTCATGTCTCGGCCCACCCCAACGCCGGCCTGCCGAACGCCTTCGGCGAATACGACGAATCGCCGGCGGAAATGGCCGTGGTGGTCGAGGAATTCGCCGCCGCCGGCTTCCTCAATATCGTCGGCGGCTGCTGCGGCACCACCCCGGCGCACATCGAGGCGATCGCCAAGGCAGTGGCCAAGTACCCGCCGCGGGCCATCCCGGAGATTCCCCGGGCCTGTCGCCTGTCCGGCCTGGAGCCGTTCACCATCGACCGCAGCTCGCTGTTCGTCAACGTCGGCGAGCGCACCAACATCACCGGTTCGGCCAAGTTCGCCCGGCTGATCCGCGAGGAAAACTACGCGGAAGCTCTCGAGGTCGCCCAGCAGCAGGTGGAAGCCGGCGCCCAGGTGATCGACATCAACATGGACGAAGGCATGCTGGACTCGAAGGCGGCCATGGTCACCTTCCTCAACCTGATCGCCTCCGAGCCCGACATCTCGCGCGTGCCGATCATGATCGACTCCTCCAAGTGGGAAGTGATCGAGGCCGGCCTGAAGTGCATTCAGGGCAAGGGCATCGTCAACTCGATCTCGATGAAGGAAGGCGTCGAGGCCTTCAAGCACCATGCCCGCCTGTGCAAGCGCTACGGCGCCGCGGTGGTGGTGATGGCCTTCGACGAGGACGGCCAGGCCGACACCCAGGCGCGCAAGGAAGAAATCTGCAAGCGCTCCTACGACATCCTGGTCGACGAAGTCGGCTTCCCACCGGAAGACATCATCTTCGATGCGAACATCTTCGCCATCGCCACCGGCATCGAGGAACACAACAACTACGCGGTCGATTTCATCAACGCCTGCGCCTACATCCGCGACCACCTGCCCTACGCCCTGAGCTCGGGCGGGGTGTCCAACGTGTCCTTCTCGTTCCGCGGCAACAACCCGGTACGCGAGGCGATCCACTCGGTGTTCCTCTACTACGCGATCCGCAACGGCCTGACCATGGGCATCGTCAACGCCGGCCAGCTGGAAATCTACGACGAGATTCCGAAAGCGCTGCGCGACCGGGTCGAGGACGTGGTGCTCAACCGCACGCCCGAGGCCACCGAGGCCCTGCTGGCGATCGCCGACGACTACAAGGGCGGCGGCGCGGTCAAGGAGGCCGAGGACGAGGAATGGCGCAGCTACAGTGTCGAGAAGCGCCTCGAGCATGCGCTGGTCAAGGGCATCACCACCTGGATCGTCGAGGACACCGAGGAATGCCGCCAGCAGTGTGCGCGTCCCATCGAGGTCATCGAAGGTCCGCTGATGTCCGGGATGAACGTGGTCGGCGACCTGTTCGGCGCCGGCAAGATGTTCCTCCCGCAGGTGGTCAAGTCCGCGCGAGTGATGAAGCAGGCGGTGGCCCACCTGATTCCCTTCATCGAGGCGGAGAAAGGCGACAAGCCGGAAGCCAAGGGCAAGATCCTGATGGCCACGGTGAAGGGCGACGTGCACGACATCGGCAAGAACATCGTCGGCGTGGTGCTCGGCTGCAACGGCTATGACGTGGTCGACCTCGGCGTGATGGTGCCGGCGGAGAAGATCCTGCAGACCGCCATCGCCGAGAAATGCGACATCATCGGCCTGTCTGGCCTGATCACGCCGTCGCTGGACGAGATGGTCCACGTCGCCAAGGAAATGCAGCGGCAGAATTTCCAGTTGCCGCTGATGATCGGCGGCGCCACTACCTCGAAGGCGCATACCGCGGTGAAGATCGATCCGCAGTACAGCAACGACGCGGTGGTCTACGTCACCGACGCCTCGCGCGCGGTAGGCGTGGCCACCAGCCTGCTGTCCAAGGAGCTGAAGGCCGACTACGTGGCCCGCACCCGCGCCGACTACGCGGTGGTCCGCGAACGCACGGCCAACCGCAGCGCCCGCACCGAGCGGCTGAGCTACGAACAGGCGATCGCCAACAAGCCGGCGTTCGACTGGGCCGGCTACCAGGCGCCGACGCCTTCCTTCACCGGCGTCAGGGTGCTCGACGAGATCGACCTCGCGGTGCTCGCCGAGTACATCGACTGGACGCCGTTCTTCATTTCCTGGGACCTGGCCGGCAAGTACCCGCGCATCCTCACCGACGAGGTGGTCGGCGAGGCCGCCACCTCGTTGTTCAACGACGCCCAGGCGATGCTGAAGAAGCTGATCGACGAGAAGCTGATCAAGGCCCGCGCGGTGTTCGGCTTCTGGCCGGCCAACCAGGTCGAGCACGACGACCTGGAGGTCTACGGCGCCGATGGCGAGACCCTCGCCACCCTGCACCACCTGCGGCAGCAGACGATCAAGCCGGACGGCAAGCCGAACCTGTCGCTGGCCGATTTCGTCGCGCCGAAGGAAAGCGGCGTGCGCGACTACATCGGCGGCTTCATCACCACCGCCGGGATCGGCGCCGAGGAAGTGGCCAAGGCGTACGAAGCCAAGGGCGACGACTACAACAGCATCATGGTCAAGGCGCTCGCCGACCGCCTCGCCGAAGCCTGCGCCGAGTGGCTGCACGAGCGGGTGCGCAAGGAGTACTGGGGCTACGCCCGCGACGAGCACCTCGACAACGAGGCCTTGATCAAGGAGCAATACGTCGGCATCCGCCCGGCACCGGGCTACCCGGCCTGCCCCGACCATACCGAGAAAGGCACTCTGTTCGAACTGCTCGATCCGCAGGGCCTGTCCGGCGTCAGCCTGACCGAGCACTACGCGATGTTCCCGGCCGCGGCGGTCAGCGGTTGGTATTTCGCCCACCCGCAGGCGCAGTACTTCGCGGTCGGCAAGATCGACAAGGACCAGGTGGAACGCTACAGCCAGCGCAAGGGCCAGGAAGCCAGCGTCAGCGAGCGCTGGCTGGCGCCGAACCTTGGCTACGATGACTGACCAGGAAGGCGACGATGAAATTCCTCACTCCCGAGCAGATGGAAAAGCCGCGCAAGCGCCGCCTGCGCAAGAAACTGCGCCTGGGCGAGTTCCAGGAGTTCGGCTTCAGCTTCGAACTGACCTACGACCGCAACGCCCTCTCCCACGACGATGCGCTGGACCATCTGATCGACTTCGTCGAGGCCCAGGGCTGGGTGTTCGGCGGTGGCGGCTCGCCGGAACAGGCGGAGATCAGCGGCTACCTGTGCCTGGCGCGGGTCGGCAGCCTGGACGAGGCGGACCGGGAAAGCGCCCGCCTGTGGCTGGAAGCCCAACCCTGGTGCAAGACCTTCGAGGTCGGCCCGTTGAGCGACTGCTGGCACAACTTCTTCGAGTGAAACCGGCGCCGGCATGACCTGGCCTGGCGCCGGCAGGCGCGAAGCTGCGACCTACACCCGGATCAGGCGCGGTTCATGCCCCGTGTGGGCGAGGAAAGCCAGCAGGTCTGCGTAGCGGATGCACTCGGTGGCGGTATTCACCAACGGGTGGAAACCGAGCAACTGGTCCTGGCGGATGGCATCGTCGAGCAACACCTCGACCCTGTGCTGCGGATCGTTGACCAGCGCGAAAGGCGTCACGCAGCCCAGTTCAACACCGAGGTATTCGCGCAGGCGCTCGACCGAGGCGAACGACAGGCGGCTTTCGCCGATCTGTTCGGCGATGCCCGGCAGGTCGGCCTCCTTGCGCTCGTCGAGCAGCACCAGGTAGTGGCGAGTACCCTTGCGGTTGCGCAGGAACAGGTTCTTGATGCCCTGGTCGGGCAATTCGATGCCCTGCGCGTAATATTCCTCGATGGAGGCGATCGCCGGATGCTCGACCCGCTGGCTGTCGATGGCCAGCTCGCGGAGCAACGCCAGAAGCGCCTGCTCGTCCATTTTCGCACTCATGGGACGCGCGCCCTCAGGTGAACTGCGAACCGGAACGGCGCACGAACTTGATCGACCACTTGAAGTTCGGCTTGCGCGTCACGCTGATCGGGCGCCGGGTCACGGTATCGATGGTGATGTTCCAGAACCCGGTGCTGGGCACCTTGATCTTCGCCGGGAAGCGGTCGAAGGCGCCGCCATGGTAGCTATGCCGCCCGCCATTCTTGAAACTGCGGAAATTGGCGTCGTTCATCAGGCGGATATTGCATTGCTGCGAGCACTCGATGACCACGATGTCGTCTTCGTTGAGGTGTTCGCGCTGGTGGACGAATTTCATGGAACGGTTCCGTTGCTGCGGTGGAGCGGAGCGCAACGATAGCACGTCGGCGCCGGCCATACCGCCTCATGACGGGCAATGGTAGGATGCGCGCCCCATGCGTAGCCAAGACCTCCACCAGCGCCTCGCCGATCTCGGCGCCAAGCCCCTGCATTGCGGGAGGATCGTCCGCGCCTGGCTGCAGGGCCGCGCCCTCGATGCCTGCACCGCCCGCCAGCGGGCCGAGGACTTCCTGCCGCTGGGCGTACGCCATGGTCTGCCCCAGGTAGCAGCGGAACTGGAAGGCATCGCCCGCCTGCACAGCGAGCATCCGGCGAGCGACGGCTCGTCGCGCCTGCTGGTGGAACTGGCCGACCGGCAGATGGTGGAAAGCGTGCTGCTGCCGCGCGGTGGGCTGTGCGTCTCGACCCAGGTCGGCTGCGCGGTCGGCTGCGTGTTCTGCATGACCGGCCGCAGCGGCCTGCTGCGCCAGGTCGGCAGCCTGGAGATGGTCGCCCAGGTGGTCCTGGCGCGCCGTCGGCGAGCGGTGAAGAAAGTGGTGTTCATGGGCATGGGCGAGCCGGCGCACAACCTCGACAACGTCCTCGAAGCCATCGACCTGCTCGGCACCGATGGCGGCATCGGCCACAAGAACCTGGTGTTCTCCACCGTCGGCGATCCCCGCGTGTTCGAGCGCCTGCCCCGGCAACGGGTGAAGCCCGCCCTCGCCCTGTCCCTGCACAGCACCCGCGCCGAACTGCGCCGGCAACTGTTGCCCAAGGCGCCGCCGCTGAGCCCGGAAGAACTGGTGGAAGCCGGCGAGGCCTACGCCCGCCGGGTCGACTATCCGATCCAGTACCAATGGACCCTGCTCGAAGGGATCAACGACAGCCTGGAGGAAATGGACGGCATCCTGCGCCTGCTCAAGGGCCGCTTCGCGGTGATGAACCTGATCCCCTACAACAGCATGGACGGCGACGCCTACCGGCGCCCGAGCGGGGAGCGGATCGTCGAGCTGGTGCGCTACCTGCACAGCCGCGGCGTGCTGACCAAGGTGCGCAACTCGGCCGGCCAGGACATCGACGGCGGCTGCGGGCAACTGCGCGCCAGGGCCACGCAGGGCACGGTGGAACGGCGCATCCCCGCCCGCCAGGCCTGAAGCCACCCTCCTCCCGCCAAGGGTCTAGACTCTCAGGGCAGGTATGGAAAAGGGAGGACCACCGATGGGTATCGAGACGGAAGAACCGAACCAGAAGCCGCCGACCTTCTGGCAGATGCTGCATAGCGTGATGGCTGCCGCCTTCGGCGTACAGAGCGGGCGAAACCGCGCCCGCGACTTCACCCACGGCAAGCCCGTGCACTTCATCATGCTGGGCCTGCTCTTCACCCTGGTGTTCGTGCTGTTGCTGGCCGGGATCGTGAAACTGGTGCTGAGCCTCAGCGGCCTGTGACCTCTGCGCCGCCGAGGCGGGCTTTCACTGGTGGCTGACCCAGAACACCGCGGTAGCCACCACCAGCAGGATCAGGACGAAGGCCGCGCGGGCGTCGACCACGCTGTCGCGGTTTTCCTGGGTTTTGCTCGGCTCGCTCATGACTCCCCCTGTTTCTTGTGGGTATCGGGACGAAGACATCGAAAGGCACTCTCCAGTTAAGACCAGCGCCGCCCATCGCTCAAGAAAGGCGCCGTTGCGAAGCGGTTATGCTTGCCTGGCGACTTAGTCTTTTTGGTTCTTACCATATACTCAAACATCACTTTTACGCATAAATATGAACTGGTATCGTGCGCCCACTCCGCGTGGAGCGCGTAGCCGTGCGCGCTGGTTAACGCAGTAAGCCGCATAGCCTGACAGCAGGAATATTCATGTACGTATACGACGAGTACGACCAACGGATCGTCGAGGACCGCGTCAAGCAGTTCCGCGACCAGACCCGCCGTTACCTGGCGGGTGAATTGACCGGTGAGGAGTTCCGCCCGCTGCGCCTGCAGAACGGTCTCTATATCCAGCGCTATGCCCCGATGCTGCGCATCGCCGTTCCCTATGGCCTGCTCTCCTCGCGCCAACTGCGCAAGCTGGCGCAGATCGCCCGCGACTACGACAAGGGCTACGCCCACATCAGCACCCGGCAGAACGTGCAGTTCAACTGGCCGGAGCTGGAAGACGTGCCGGAAATCCTCGCCGAGCTGGCCACCGTGCAGATGCACGCGATTCAGACCAGCGGCAACTGCATCCGCAACACCACCACCGACCAGTTCGCCGGCGTCGCCCGCGACGAGCTGGTGGACCCGCGCCCCTGGTGCGAGATCATCCGCCAATGGTCGACCTTCCACCCCGAGTTCGCCCACCTGCCGCGCAAGTTCAAGATCGCGGTGAACGGCGCGGTGAGCGACCGTGCCGCCATCGAAGTGCACGACATCGGCCTGGAGGCGGTGAAGAACGAGGCCGGCGAGCTCGGCTTCCGCGTCTCGGTCGGCGGCGGCCTGGGCCGAACTCCCATCGTCGGCAGCTTCATCAATGAATTCCTGCCCTGGCAGCACCTGCTCGGCTACCTGGATGCCATCCTGCGCGTCTACAACCGCTATGGCCGGCGCGACAACAAGTACAAGGCGCGGATCAAGATCCTGGTCAAGGCGCTGACCCCGGAAGTCTTCGCCGAGCGCGTCGAGGCCGAATGGGCCAACCTCAAGGACGGACCGAGCACCCTCACCGAGGCGGAAGTCCAGCGCGTCGCCGCGCATTTCGTCGATCCGGCCTACAAGACCCTCGACGACCTCGACGAGTCCCTCGCCCGGCTCGACGCGGAGCACCCCGGCTTCGCCCGCTGGCGCGCACGCAACACCTTCGCCCACAAGAAGCCCGGCTACGTCGCCGTGACGCTCTCGCTGAAGCCCACCGGCACCGCGCCGGGAGACGTCACCGACAAACAGCTGGAGGCCATCGCCGATCTCGCCGACCGCTACAGCTTCGGCGAGGTGCGCAACAGCCATAACCAGAACATCATTCTCGCCGACGTCGAGCAGGGCGAACTCTTCGCCCTCTGGGGCGAACTCCGCGAACTGGGCTTCGCCACCCCCAACGTCGGCCTGCTGACCGACATCATCTGCTGCCCCGGCGGCGACTTCTGCTCCCTGGCCAACGCCAAGTCGATCCCGATCGCCGAAGCCATCCAGCGCCGCTTCGACAATCTCGACTATCTATTCGACATCGGCGACATCGACCTGAACATCTCCGGTTGCATGAACGCCTGCGGCCATCACCATGTCGGCCACATCGGCATCCTCGGGGTCGACAAGAAAGGCGCGGAGTTCTACCAGGTCTCCCTCGGCGGCAGCTCGGCGCGCGACGCCAGCCTCGGGCAGATCCTCGGCCCGTCCTTCGCCCAGGAGCAGATGGCCGACGTGATCGACAAGATCATCCAGGTCTACGTGGAACGCCGGACCGAGGAAGAACCCTTCATCGACACCTTCCGCCGTATCGGTATCGACCCGTTCAAGGAGCGCGTATATGCAGCGAATCATTAAGGACCGCCAGGTGGTCGACGACCGCTGGCACTTGCTGCCCAAGGACGCGACCCTGGAAAGCGTACCCAACAGCGACGACGTGATCATCCCGCTGGCCCTGTGGCTCGAGCACGGCCCGGCCCTGCGCGGCCGCGACGGCGGCCTGGGGGTCTGGCTGGACGCGGACGAGGAGCCGGAAAGCATCGCCGGCGACCTCGACAGGTTCCAGGTGATCGCGGTGAACTTCCCCGCCTTTACCGATGGCCGCGGCTTCAGCAGCGCGCGCCTGCTGCGCGAGCGCTACGGCTACAAGGGCGAGATCCGCGCGATCGGCGACGTGCTGCGCGACCAGTTGTTCTTCATGCGCCGCTGCGGCTTCGACGCCTATGCCATCCGTGCCGATCGCAGCCCGGAAGACGCCCTGGCCAGCCTGGACGACTTCAGCGAGGTCTACCAGACCTCGGTGGAGCAGCCTCTACCGCTGTTCCGCCGCCGCGGCTGACCCCCGCCCTGACGGAAAAGCCCCGCAGCCGCGGGGCTTTTTCATTCCCGAGGTCACGGACGCCTCAGGCCGCCCGCACGCTGTCCCAGGCCACCTGCGCCAGCAGTTCGCGACAGTCGGCCAACGCCACCCGGGTTCGCCCGGCCAGCCACTGGCGGGCAAGGTCGTGGGCCGGGCCGATCACCACCGAAGCAAAGCAGTCGTCCGGCATCTCGCGGAACAGGCCCTCGGCCCGATATCCCGCCAGCGCCGCATGGATCCGTGCGAAGTGCGCCTGGTTGTCGGCCCGCAGGCGCTCGCCCAGCTCCCCCGCCTCCACCCGCCCGCGGCTGTGCAGGATGAAGCGTGCCCAGTCGGGATTCGCCACGACCCAGTCGATGTAGCTGGTGACCAGCAACCTGACCGTTTCCTCGGCGCTGCGCGCCCTGGCGAAGCCGGCTTCGAGCAACGCCGCGTACTGGCCGATCCCGGCCAGGTAGAGTTCGCCATGGATGCGTTCCTTGTTGCCGAAATGGTGGTAGAGGCTACCGATGCTCGCTCCGGAACGGTCGCGGATCATCTCGATGGTGGTGGCGTCTACGCCATGCTCGCTGAAGCAGGCCAGGGCGGCCTGGAGAATCTCGTCTTTGCGGGAAGAACGGCCCATCTCGGTCCTTGTCGTTAATCGTCGAAACGCTGACTAGAATATTTTTCTAGAATAAATTTCTAACCTTCGTATACTGCCCCGGTGCGCACACATCTTCAATCCTGAAACGCCCGGAGTTTTCCATGAGTCAGATGATGCAGATGTACCAGCAGGTCGGCCCGGCCCAGTTCAGCGCCATGATCGGCCAGTTCGCACCCTATTTCGCCAGCATCGCCCCGCAGTTCGTCGAACTGCGTCCCGGCTATGCCGAAGTCACCTTCCCCAAGCGCCGCGAGGTGCTGAACCATATCGGCACGGTGCATGCCATCGCCCTGTGCAATGCCGCCGAACTGGCCGCCGGGACCATGACCGACGCCTCGATTCCCGCCGGCCATCGCTGGATTCCGCGCGGCATGACCGTCGAGTACCTGGCCAAGGCCACTGGCGACGTGCGCGCGGTGGCCGACGGCAGCCAGATCGACTGGCAAGCCACCGGCAACCTGGTGGTGCCGGTGGTCGCCTATGTCGACGACAAGCCGGTATTCCGCGCCGAGATCACCATGTACGTCAGCCAGGCCTGACCGCCAAGGCGCCCCGGCCGTGCTTTCGGCCGGCTGGAGGCGCCCTGGCGGCCAGCTCTATTCTCGAAGCCATGAGCAGACCACGGAGACCGGCATGAACCCTCCGCAACCACGCCTCATCGATAACGGCAACGGCCATCCGCTGGCCAGCCATTGGTACCGGCCTGCCGGGGAGCCGCGCGGCTATCTCCTGATCGTCCCGGCGATGGGAGTGGAACAGCGCTTCTACGCGCCCTTCGCCGCCTGGCTGGCAGAGCGCGGCTACCTGGCCATCACCTTCGACTACCTGGGCATGGGGCAATCGCGCAACGGCTCGCTGCGCGGTCTCGAGGTCGATGTGCTGGGCTGGGCCCGTCATGACTGCAGCGCCATGCTCGCCGCCGCGCTCGCCGAGAGCGGGAGCAAGCCCCTGTACTGGATCGGCCATAGCCTGGGCGGCCAGATCCTGCCCTTCGTCGAAGGGCGCGAGCGTATCGATAGGGTCTTCAGCATCGCCAGCGGCAGTGGCTACTGGAAGGAAAACAGCCCGCGGTTGCGCAACAAGGTCTGGTTGTTCTGGTACCTCGTCGCGCCCCTGCTGACGCCGCTGCTCGGCTATTTTCCCGGGCGCCGCCTGGGCATGGTCGGCGACCTGCCGCGCGGGGTGATCGAACAATGGCGACGCTGGTGCCTGCATCCGCAGTACGCCCTCGCGGATGGCGAGGCCATCCGCCGCGCCTTCTCCGCCGTACGCACGCCCATCGTGTCGCTGTCGTTCACCGACGATGAAATGATGTCCCGACGCAGCATCGAGTCGCTGCTGGGCTTCTACCGCGAAGCGCCGAAAACCGCCTGGCGCATCGCTCCCGAGGAAATCGGCGCCCGCCACATCGGCCATTTCGGCTTCTTCCGGCCGCAGTTCGCCGAATCGCTATGGGCGGGCTACCTGTTGCCGGAGCTGGGCTCCGGTAACGCCCTCAGCCGAGGTTGACCAGCACCCGGCCGACCAGCTTGCCGGCGAGGATCTGGTTGATCGCCCCCGGCAGCTCTTCGAGGGCGATCTCGCGCGCCACCTCTTCGAGGTTGTCGAGCTTCCATTGCAGCGACAGCTTGTCCCACATGGATGCCTTGACCACCAGCGGCAGCTCCACCGAGTCCACCCCGAGCAGGTTGACCCCGCGCAGGATGAACGGCAGCACCGAGGCCTTGAAGCCGGCGCCGGCGGTCAGGCCGCAGCAGGCGACGCTGCCGCCGTACTGCAACGACTTGACCACGTTGAAGAGGATGTCGCCGCCGACGGTGTCCACCGCGCCGGCCCACTGTTCCTTGAGCAACGGCTTGTCGACGCCATCGGCCACGGTGGCGCGATCGAGGATCTGCTTGGCCCCCAGGCGGTTGAGGAACTCGGCCTGCTCCAGCTTGCCGGTGGCGGCCGCCACGGTGTAGCCGAGCTTGGCCAGCAGTTCCACGGCGATACTGCCGACCCCGCCGCTGGCGCCGGTGACCAGCACCGAGCCATGGTCGGGGCGCAGGCCGCTGCGCTCCAGCTTTTCGACGCAGAGCGCCGCGGTCAGGCCGGCGGTGCCGAGGATCATCGCCTCGCGCAGGCTCAGGCCTTGCGGGCGCTTGATCACCCAGGCCGCGGGCACGCGGATGTACTGGCCGAAACCGCCGGCGGTGTTCATGCCCAGGTCGTAGCCGGTGACGATCACCTCGTCGCCGGCCGCGAACTCGGCCACCGAGGACTCGGCGACCACACCGGCGGCATCGATGCCGGGGGTATGCGGGTACTTGCGGGTCACCCCGCGGTTGCCGCTGGCGGACAGCGCATCCTTGTAGTTCAGCGAGGAATACTGCACGCGGATCAGTACGTCGCCCGCCGGCAGGTCGCCGGTATCGCGCTCGACCACCTGCGTTTCGTAAACGCCGTGGGGCGCTTCCGTCACCCACAACGCCTTGAATACAGCCATTTCGACCTCCTCTCGTGAAAACCCTGAAGACAGCGTGTTCGTCCCTGTCGGCGCCGGCCTATTGCCAGAACTTCTGCTGGTTGAGCCGCCCCCACCAGGTCACCAGCACGCGGTCGATAACCACGCTGGCGGCCAGGCCGACGCGTTCCTGCAGGCTCTTGCGCTCGACGAATTGCACCTGGTAGACATCGCGCTCCCTGGCCTGCTCGGCCAGGTACTCGTCGCTGGTCTTGAGTTCGTCCACCAGCAGCTTGCCCAGTGCGGCCTGGCCCAGCCAGACCTCGCCGGTGGCGATCTCGTCCATGTTCAGTTGCGGCCGGTAGTGGGCCACGAAGTTCTTGAACAGTTCGTGGGTCACCTCCAGGTCCTCCTGGAACTTTTCCCGGCCCTTCTCGGTGTTCTCGCCGAATACCGTCAGCGTACGCTTGTATTCGCCGGCGGTAAGCACCTCGAAGTCAATATCGTGCTTCTTCAACAGCCGGTGGACGTTGGGCAACTGCGCCACCACGCCGATCGAGCCGAGGATGGCGAAGGGCGCGGAAAGGATCCGATCGCCGATGCAGGCCATCATGTAGCCGCCGCTGGCCGCCACCTTGTCGACGCACACGGTCAGCGGCACGCCGGCCTGGCGGATGCGCGCCAGTTGCGAGGCCGCCAGGCCGTAGCCATGGACCATGCCACCGCCGCTTTCCAGGCGCAGCACCACCTCGTCGTCCTTGCCCGCCATGCTCAGCACCGCAGTCACTTCGTGGCGCAGTTGCTCGGTAGCCGAGGCCTTGATGTCGCCGTCGAAATCGAGCACGTAGACCCGCGACTTCTGTTCAGGATGTTTCTTCGCCTGCTTCGCCGCCTTGCTCTCCTCCTTGCGCAAGGCCTTGAGGCTGGCCTTGTCGAGGACGCTGTGGCGGACCCGCTCGCGCAGGTCCTTGTAGAAATCGTTGAGCTTCTGCACGTCGAGGTGCCCGCCTGCGCCGCGCCGGCCGCGGCCGCGCAGGGCGACGATCACCACCAGCACCACGATGATCGCCGCCAGCACGGTCACGGTCCTGGCCAGAAAGCCCGCATATTCGGCAATGAACTCCACACAACCCCCTCTCTACTGTTGACGCACCCGTCTACGGGCGACACGATTGCGCAAGCATACCCAGGCCACCGACGGGCGGCCAGCGATGCCACTGCCTGGAGAGCCTTTGCAGGGCGCGCCCGGAGCAGCCGATAAAGGCAGCGAATGACATTCAAACAAGCGTATGTTTTTTCGTTGACAGCCCTGGGTGATCCTCATACCCTCGCGGAACTTTCACCCGCCGAGGTCCGCCCGTGGGCAGCATCTACCTGATTCGACATGGCCAGGCGTCGTTCGGTGCCGACGACTACGACGTGCTGTCGCCGACCGGCATCCGCCAGGCGGAAATCCTCGGCGACCACCTGCTGAACCTCGGCGTCCGTTTCGACCGCGTCCTCAGCGGCGGCTTGCGCCGCCAGCAGCACACCGCCCGCGCCGCCCTCGAACGCCTGGAGTCCTCCGGGCTGGCCACGCCGGAGCTGGAAGTCGATCCGGCGTTCAACGAATTCGAAGCCGACGCGGTGATCCGCGCGCACCTGCCGGACCTGCTCGAGGAGCAGCCGGAAGCCCTGCACATCCTTCGCCATGCGGCCGAGCATCGGGCCGAGTTCCAGCGCCTGTTCTCCACCATCATCGCGCGCTGGGTTTCCGGCAACCATGAGAAAGATGGGCTGGAAAGCTGGCAGGAATTCCTCGATAAGGTCCATGACGGTCTTCGTCGTCTGCTGGCGCAGGCCAGCGGCAAGGACAGGGTCGCCGTGTTCACCTCCGGCGGTACCATCACCGCCCTGCTCCAACTGATCGTCGGCGTTCCGCCGCTCAAGGCCTTCGAGCTGAACTGGCAGATCGTCAATACCTCGCTGACTCGCCTGAAATTCCGCGGCGAGGAAGTGTCCCTGGCTTCCTTCAACAGTCACGTGCACCTGGAACTGTTGAAGGCGCCGGAACTCATCACCTATCGATGAGCCGGCCTACCGCGACCGTTCCGGTCGCCGAAAAAACCCTAGAAGAAAGGAATAGAACCCATGACCACCGTTGCTGACATCGTCTCCACCATGAAAAGCAAGTTCAACGCCAGCGCGGCCGCCGGCCTGGATCTGGTGTTCCAGTTCAACATCGAAGACGGCGACAACCACTACCTGGTCGTCAAGGACGGTACCTGCGAAGTGGTACAGGGCGACGCCGAGAACCCCAACGTCACCCTGATCATGGACAGCGAAACCCTGAAGGGCATCACCAGCGGCGAGACCGACGGCATGCAGGCCTTCATGGCCGGCAAGCTGCGCGCCGAAGGCGACATGATGCTGGCGATGAAGCTGGGCGAACTGTTCCCGGTCTGACCGTTTCCGGCGCCATGCCAGAAGGAAAACCGGAGTCCCTCGCGGCTCCGGTTTTTTTTCGTCCGGCATTCCTCCAGGCCGACGATCAGGGACCGTGATGGAGCGGCAACACGCTTGCCCATAACGCCCGGCGGCGGCTTGTGAGGGCCGGGACAGGGCATTAGATTAGCCAATTATCGCCGGTCACCATCATTGCGCAGCCTGATGCGCGCACCGGCTCCCGCGGCTCCGCCGTGGCACCACGAGAAGGGAACCCCATGTCGCTGACCGACCAATCCACTCGCATCCGCGCCGGCGAAGAACTCGACGCCGCCGTCATCGACCCGTACCTGAAAGCCCATATCCCCGGCCTCGAAGGCACCCCGAAGATCAGCCAGTTCCCCGGTGGCGCGTCCAACCTGACCTACCTGATCGAGTATCCGCGCCAGGAGTTCGTCCTGCGTCGCCCGCCATTCGGCCACAAGGCCAAGTCGGCCCACGACATGGGCCGCGAATACCGCATCCTGAACCAGTTGAACGCAGGCTTCCCCTACTGCCCGAAAGCCTACCTCTACTGCACCGACGAGTCGGTGATCGGCGCCGAGTTCTACGTCATGGAACGGGTCAAGGGCATCATCCTGCGCGCCGAACTGCCGCCTGAGCTGAATCTCGACGAACAACAGACCCGCAGCCTGTGCAAGAGCTTCATCGACAAGTTCGTCGAACTGCACAACGTCGACTACGCCGCCTGCGGACTGGCCGACCTGGGCCGCCCGGACGGCTACGTGCAGCGCCAGATCGCCGGCTGGACCGACCGCTACGAGAAGGCCCTGACCCCCGACGCGCCGCTCTGGGAACCGGTCAAGGCCTGGCTCAAGGACAAGCAGCCGGCCGATCACCACAAGCCGGGCATCGTGCACAACGACTACCGCTTCGACAACGTGATCCTCGACCCGGAAAACCCGATGCAGATCATCGGCGTGCTGGACTGGGAACTGGCCACCCTCGGCGATCCGCTGATGGACCTCGGCAATACCCTCGCCTACTGGGTGGAAGCCGGCGACCCGGCTCCGGTGCAGCTGACCCGCCGCCAGCCCAGCCACCTGCCGGGCATGCTGACCCGCCGGGAGTTCGCCGACTACTACGCCGAGCGGGCCGGGATCCCACCGATCGACAACCTGGACTTCTACTACACCTATGGCCTGTTCCGTCTTGCCGGCATCGTCCAGCAGATCTACTACCGCTACTACCACGGGCAGACCCAGGACAAGCGTTTCGCCCAGTTCGTGCAGATGAACAAGCTGCTGGAGCAGATGAGCCTGCAGGCCATCGAGCGCTCCCGCCTGTAACCGACCACTACAAGGGGATAGCCCATGTCCAAGACCCACCTGTTCGACCTCGACGGCAAGATCGCCTTCGTTTCCGGCGCCAGCCGCGGCATCGGCGAGGCGATAGCCAAGCTGCTGGCCCAGCAAGGCGCCCACGTGATCGTCTCGAGCCGCAAGATCGATGGCTGCCAGGCGGTCGCCGACGCGATCACCGCGGAGGGCGGCAAGGCCACCGCGATCGCCTGCCACATCGGCGAGATGGAGCAGATCCAGAACGTCTTCGCACAGATCCGCGAGCAGTTCGGCCGCCTCGACATCCTGGTCAACAACGCCGCCACCAACCCGCAGTTCTGCAACGTACTGGAAACCGACCTCGGCGCCTTCCAGAAGACCGTCGACGTCAACATCCGCGGCTACTACTTCATGTCCATCGAGGGCGGCAAGCTGATGAAGGAACACGGCGGCGGCAGCATCATCAACGTGGCCTCGATCAACGGCGTATCGCCCGGCGAGTTCCAGGGCATCTACTCGGTGACCAAGGCCGCCGTGATCAGCATGACCAAGGTCTTCGCCAAGGAATGCGCGCAGTTCGGCATCCGCTGCAACGCCCTCCTGCCAGGGTTGACCGACACCAAGTTCGCTTCGGCGCTGGTGAAGAACGACGCGATCCGCAACCTCGCCCTGCAGCGCATCCCGCTCAAGCGCGTGGCCGAGCCGAGCGAAATGGCAGGCGCCGTGCTCTACCTGGCTAGCGAAGCGTCCAGCTACACCACCGGCGTGGCGCTGAACGTCGACGGCGGCTTCCTTTCCTGACGGAACGGCGAACGCGCGAAGAGGGAGCCAGGGCTCCCTCTTTTCATTTCAGGATTGCCAATGCCTCGCACCAGCGCGGGACAGGCGCCCCACGGCTATTCACCTGCGTTCTCGGGTAGCCGGACGAGTACCCCCATAGGCGTTACCCGCCGCTTCCACTTCAGTTGCCGACCCGCCAGCCACCGTTCACCGACACCACCGTTCCGGTGACGAACCCCGCCTCGGGCGAGGCCAGCCAGGCCACCGCCGCGGCGATGTCCTCGACCCGGCCGGTCCTGCCCAGCGGGGTCTCGCCGACGATGGCGGCGACCCGTTGCGGATCGAGGCCGCCGGGAAAGAACCGGGTGTCGGCGATGTAACCCGGCGCCACGCTGTTCACCGTGATCCCGCGCGAACCGAGTTCCCGCGCCAGGGCCACGCCGAAGCCATGCAGGCCGGACTTGGCTGCCGCATAGCCCAGCGCACCAGGACTGCCGCTACCGGTCTGCGCAGCGATCGATCCGATATGGATGATCCGCCCGCCCTCTTCCGTGAAATGCGGCAACACCGCCAGCGACATGAGGAACGCGCTTTTCAGGTTGCCGTCCAGCAGCGCATCCCATTCCCGCTCGGCCTCAGCCAGCGGAGTGGTGGCGGCGATCTTTCGGGTGAACCCGGCGTTGTTCACCAGCACGTCGAGCCCCTGGAAGGTGTCGCCAACCCAGGCGGCCACCGCCTCGACAGCTTCGCGGCGGGAAAGATCGGCGGCCATCCAGGGCACACCGCCCAACTCGGCGGCAGCGCGTTGCAGGCGCTGGGAATCACGGGCCACCAGGGCGATCCGATAACCCTGTTGCCGAAGGCGCCGGGCGATGGCCAGGCCGATGCCCGACGAGCCGCCGGTGACCAGGGCGGTACGGGGGATTGGAGAATGAGTGTGCATGACGGGCTTCCTCTGTAATGGATGGAACGCCTCGTCTGGCCAGAGCGAGCGTACGGATGGATTTTCGACGGATCCGCCGCGATATATCCAATACTGTCTTTCTTAACTCACCATATCCGGGAGATATCGCAATGGCCGACTTACGCCAGTTCCGCCAGTTCGTCGCGGTTGCCGAGGAGCTGAGCTTCCGCCGCGCCGCTGAGCGCCTGCACATGGCCCAGCCACCGCTGACCACTGCGATCCGGCGGCTGGAAGAAGAAGTCGGCGCCAGCCTGCTGGAGCGTGACAACCGTATCCACCGCCTGACGCCGGCAGGCCGCGCGTTCCTCGACGAAGCCCGGCGCACCCTGGCCCAGGCCGAACGCACCCTGGCGGCCGCGCGCAGCGCCGCCAGCGGACGCAGAACGTTGCGCCTGGCGTTCGTCGACAGCACCATCAATATTCTGCTACCGCGCATACTCCAGGCGTTCCGCCACCAGCATGGCGCGCTGGACTTCCAGCTCCAGGAAGACACCACCGCGGGGCAACTGGAGGCGTTGCGCGAAGACCGCATCGATGCCGGCCTGATCGTTCTGCCGGTCGACCGCCAGCCCGGCCTGTACACACATCTACTGGTGGACGGCGACATGCGCGTGGCATTGCCCGAAGGGCATCGGCTGGCACGCCATGCGCGCCTGCGCCTGGAACAACTGGCCGGAGAACCCTGGCTGCTGTTTCCACGGCACTATGGGCCGGGCATGCACGACCTGATCGTCGCCGCCTGCGCGGCAGCCGGCTTCGTCCCGGAGGTGGTGCAGGAGGCGCGGCAGATGCAGACCATCGCCGGGCTGGTGGCCGGCGGCATCGGCGTCGCGCTAGTGCCTTCGCTGCTACAACCGTTGCGCCCGCCGGGGGTCACCTTTCGTCCCCTGCAAGGGCGGCGGGCGCGAATTCCCTATCGGCTGGCGCTGGCCTACCGCACGCCGTCGGAACTCATCGAACGCTTTCGCGAAACCGCCCAGGCGATCGCCGCCGCCCCGGCTTTTCGCATGGCCTAGCGCCAGTCCCTGAGCGCCTCCTCGGCCGCCAGGTTCATCGGCTCGGCAAGCAGCCCGGCGACGCCGTAGTTCACCGCGAACACCGCCTTGTCCGCCATCGGCAGGAAAGTCACCCGCCCCGCCAGCGGCTCGAACAGGAACAGGTCGTGCTCGCCGGCCCGCAGCCAGCGCCAGAGATCGACCCCCAGCGGACTCTGCGACAAGCCCAGGCGGCGGCCCCGGGACTGCTGCTCGAGGGCCAGGAAGCGGCCGCTGAGCGCGTCGAGGCGATAGCCCGGCGCCAGACCGATCAACGCGGCCAGCCCCTTCCAGCGGAAAATCCGCGCGTCCAGTTGCCAGAGTTCGCCGTCCAGCACCACGCTGCGCTCGTTGGCGCCCTCCTGGATCAGCACCCGGTAGCGCTGCGGCCCTTCGGCCTGGAAGCTCAGGGTGGCCATCGGCTGCTCGGGCTTGAGCAGCGAATAGCTGCGCAGGTCCCAGGCGAGCACCAGCAGCAGCGCCGCCACGGCGACGAAGGCCAAGCCGCAGGTGCCGCGCAGCCAGCCGAGGAACCAGGTGCGTTCGAAGAGGATGCGCACCGCGACCAGGGCGGCCAGCAAGGCCAGTAACGCGAATGCCCAGGCCAGACCGTCGTACTGCATGCAAGCGATTCCTTCTGCGTGAAATTGCGGGCATTATGCGCACCCCTCCTCCCGACGGCCAGCGAGGCCGTTTCCCGATTGGAAGCAGGTCCGGTTTTTCATGCCCTTCGAACTCGCGATAGACCCCAGCACCCTGAT
Organism: Pseudomonas sp. 20-5; assembly: GCF_056782835.1. Classification (NCBI taxonomy): domain Bacteria; kingdom Pseudomonadati; phylum Pseudomonadota; class Gammaproteobacteria; order Pseudomonadales; family Pseudomonadaceae; genus Pseudomonas; species Pseudomonas sp. 20-5. Next base: position 3,589,886 of record NZ_CM165584.1, read on the forward strand.
CATCCTGGCCGTGGTGGCCTTTCTCGCCGGCTTCATCGACGCCATCGCCGGCGGCGGCGGCCTGTTGACCATCCCTGCGCTGCTCACCGCCGGGGTCCCGCCGCACCTGGCGCTGGGTACCAACAAGCTGAGCTCGACCTTCGGTGCGGCGACCGCCAGCTACACCTTCTACCGGCGCAAGCTGTTCCATCCCGGGAAGTGGCGCAACGCTCTGCTCGCCACCGCGATCGGCGCCGCCATAGGCGCCTGGGCGGCTCACCTGCTGCCCGCCGAGTGGCTGAACCGGATGCTCCCGGTGGTGGTATTCACCTGCGGCCTCTACATGCTCTTCGGCGGCACGCCGAAGGCGCCGCTGGACGCCGATGCGCCGCTCGGACGCAAGCGCCAGTGGCCGCAGGGCCTCGCCCTGGGCTTCTACGACGGCGTGGCGGGACCGGGCACCGGAGCGTTCTGGACCGTCAGCTCGCTGCTCATGTACCCGCTGGACCTGGTCCGCGCCAGCGGTGTGGCGCGGAGCATGAACTTCGTCAGCAACATAGTGGCGCTGGCGGTGTTCATCGCCTCCGGCCAGGTGATCTGGTTGCTCGGCCTGTGCATGGGTGCGTCGCTGATGGTCGGCGCCTATTTCGGCGCGCGCACCGCCATCGGCGGCGGGGCGAAGTTCATTCGCCCGGTGTTCATCCTGGTGGTCCTGGCGCTGACCGCGCGGCTAGCCTGGCAGCACTGGTTCAGCGGCGCCTGAGCGGCGCGCCAGGTACAGGTCGATCAGGTGCCGGGCGATCGAGCGCTGCGCCGGTAGCGGCGGCAAGGCATCGAGGGAGAACCACTGGGCGTCCTCGATCTCGTCTTCCTGCGGGACGATCTCGCCGGACACGTACTCGGCGTGGAAACCGAGCATCAGCGAATGCGGGAACGGCCAGTTCTGGCTGCCGATGTATTCGAGATTGGCGACCTCCACCCCGACCTCTTCGCGCACCTCGCGGACCACGCACTGCTCCACCGACTCGCCGGCCTCGACGAAGCCGGCCAGGGTACTGTAGACCCCCGGCACGAAGCGCGGCGAACGCGCCAGCAACACCTCGTCGCCCCGGGTCACCAGGACGATCATGCTCGGCGACAGGCGCGGGTACTGGTGCAGCCCGCACTGCGGACACTGCATCACCCGCTCGTGGTCCTGCGCCTGCATGCGTGTGCCGCAATTGCCGCAGAACCGGTTGTGACGTGCCCAGATGCCGATCTGGCTGGCATAGCCGAGCATGCAGAACTGATCGAAATCGCCGTGCAGCATGAACTGCCGCAACGGCGCCCAGGCCATGCCCGGCAGCTCGATCGGCTCGTCCAGTTCCAGCACGTAGACCGGCTCGCCCTGCCAATGGCCGACCCCATGTTCGGCGAGCAGCGGGAGTTCCTGGCGCTTCAGCCATTCGCGGGGGAACAGCAGGCCGTTGTCGTCCTGGAGGAAGCGCTGCTGACAGTGCGCGAGCACCCAGCCGCCGACCTGGGCGGTAGCCGGCCGACCTGCCTGCCAGCGGAACTCGCCGGCCATCAGGCGGCCACCGGCAGTCCGAGCGCCTTGACGCTGGCGCTGGCCAGGTCGAGGACGTCCGGCTGGCCCTGCGGACGCAGCACGGCACCGCCCTCGAGATAGTATTCGAGACTGGTCAGGGCGTCGGCGAGGGTTTCCAGCATCTGCTCCGAAGGCATCTGCGCGGTCTCGATCATGCGCTGCTGGATGTAGTCGGCGCAGCCGCCGACCAGCAGCGCGGCGCGCTCCTGACCGAGGAACCAGAGACCGCCCCGGACCGCCTGCAGGCTGGCCGGGACGTTGGCCAGGTTGAGCTTGTCGCCATTGGATTCCAGGTACGCGGTGATCGCACGCTTGGCCAGGGCCAGGCCGGCCTTGGCCTCCTCGATCACCACGATGCGCGCCTCGGCCAACTGGTGCACGGCGAACGCATCGGCTTCCTGCCCGGGCTCCGCCGGAGTCGGCCGGATGATGCGGCGCTCGCCGCGCTCGAGGTTGCCGACCATGCTTTCCACGTAGAGCACCGCATCGGCCAGGCGCAGCAACGCCGGCGGCGAATCGGCGACGCCGCTGGCAGCCCAGGCGGCCACGGTGGGTAGCTGGGTCTGCAGGGCGGTGCCGGCCGAGTTCAGGCCGACCATGCCGAGGGTCTTGCTCAGCTTGCCCAGTTGCGCATGCAGGTTGGTCAGGCTATCCGGCTGGGCCACGCCGCGCTCGATCAGGTCGAGCATGTCCTTGACCCCGGCGAGTTCCTCGCGGATCGCCGTGGACAGCGAACGCATCACCGACTGGCCGGGGCCGGACAGGCGCTGCGATTCCTCTTCCAGCAGGTGGTCGGTGAACGGCAGCGGCGCCAGCCCATGCAGTTCGCGGACCTCGCGCGAACGCGGGCCCTGGCCGTCGGACAGCGCCACCAGGTAAAGCAGTTCCTTGAGCAGATGGCGCGGCGCCTCGTAGGCCGGGCCGATCAGCAATTGCTTGAGCTCGCGGTCGATGCGCGAGAACAGTTGCTTGCGCGACTTGCGCGGCAACAGTTGGCCATCGACGATCGACTCGATCGCCGCGGCGCCGATCCAGCACAGCCGCGAACGGGCCACCCCGCCGTGCAGGCTGTCGAGGCGCGCCAGCGCGCGGCCCATCAGCTTGAGGCTGGGATAGAGGTTCTGTTCGCGGATCAGGCCGAGCAGGCCGATCTGGTACATGTGGCGCATCCGCCGGCTTTCCTCGCCCAGTTCGGCTTCGGAAGGCAGGTGGTCGATGGCAGTGCTCGGCGGCCGCGGGATATCCAGGCGGGCGCTGAAGAAGAAGCTTTCCGGCAGCGCCGGCTGCCCTGCGGCACAGCGCACTTCGTTGATCGCCGGCAAGAGCAGCTCGGGGATCTCCTGGCGATTGGCCTCGACGTTCTCCAGGTAGCGGCGCAGCACGTACAGGGCGTTGCCCAGGGCTGCCAGCTGGCCGTCGCGCTCCTCGCTGACGCCGGTGGGAATGTCGGTCGCCAGCTGCAGGGCTTCCTGGGCCAGCAGCTCGGCGCCGGCCAGCTCGATCAGGTTGAGGGTGCCGCGGATCTGTTGCAGGCATTCGACGGCGTGCTGCAGCAGGCTGCCGTTCTGCCGCTCGGCAATGAACTGCTCAAGACCCTGTTCGGCCTGTTCCATGGTGGCGAACAACTCGTCGCGCACCAGACTGAGGGACGTGGCTCCTGTGACCATCGGTCTAGTGCGCCTCCCGCGCAAGAATATACAACGGCATCAATCAGCGAATTCCGGCTTCTGCTTGGCCATATGCGCGGCCATCGCCACCCGCAGGTCGGCGGACTGGAGCATGGCGGCGTTCCAGGTAGCGACGTACTCGAGGCCGTCGTCGACCCGGTGGTCGCGCATATAGCGGATCATTTCCTTGGTACCACGGATGGCGATCGGCGACTTCGCGGCGATCTGCCGCGCCAGTTCGAAGACCCCATCCATCAATGCGGCCTGGTCCGCGTAGGTACGATTGACCAGGCCGATGCTCCGTGCCTCTTCGCCGTCGACCATGCGCCCGGTGTAGGCCAGCTCGCGCATCATGCCATCGCCGATGATCCGCGGCAGGCGCTGCAGGGTGCCGACGTCGGCGGCCATGCCGATGTCGATCTCCTTGATCGAGAACTGCGCGTCGGCGGTCGAGTAGCGCATGTCGCAGGCCGAGACCAGGTCGATGGCGCCGCCCAGGCAGTAGCCCTGGATCGCCGCGAGCACCGGCTTGCGGCAGTTGTCGACCGCGTTGAACGAGGCCTGCAGCTCGAGAATCTTGCGACGCAGGGCGTCGGCGTTGCGGCCGACGTCCTTGCCCAGTTGGCTGCCGACCTGGGCCAGCAGCATCAGGTCGATCCCCGAGGAAAAATGCTTGCCCGCCCCGGACAGCACGACCACCCGCACTTCGTCGGTATCGTCGACCCAGCGGAAGATCTCGATGATCTCGCGCCAGAAGTCCTGGTTCATGGCATTGATCTTGTCCGGACGGTTGATCTGGACGTGGGCGATCTTGTCTGCCAGCTCCACACGGAATGCGTTGTACTCGGTCACGGCGATAGTCCTCGGCAGAGCAACTGCGCTGTCAGAACGCAGAGATTTTTGTTGTGCGGAAAATCCCGCAACTATAACAAGGGCGAGCCAAATGTCGATGCTGCACTATGTGATGCACGGCACGCCCATTGATACCGCAATCTCTTCGATGATTGCGCTAAACGCTTGATCCAACGAAAGTCCTGCTGGCATTTTCAGTCTTTTCCTTGCCGTGGAGTCCATCGTGAGCAGTCCCCTGAGCCAGGCTTTCGCACAGAACTTCCTCGGGCATTCGCCGCGCTGGTACAAGCTGACGGTGCTCGCCTTCCTCTTGCTCAACCCCCTGCTGCTATGGCTGGCCGGGCCGGTGACAAGCGCCTGGGTGCTGGTCGGCGAGTTCATCTTCACCCTGGCCATGGCGCTGAAATGCTATCCGCTACAGCCGGGTGGCCTGTTGGTGCTGGAGGCGCTGCTGCTTGGCCTGGCTACCCCCGAGGCGCTCTATGCGGAATTGCAGCACAACTTCCCGGTGCTCCTGCTGCTGATGTTCATGGTCGCCGGCATCTACTTCATGAAGGACCTGCTGCTCCTGCTGTTTTCCCGCCTGCTGCTCGGCGTGCGCTCGAAGACCCTGCTATCGCTCCTGTTCTGCCTGCTGGCCGCCCTCCTCTCGGCCTTCCTCGACGCCCTCACCGTGACCGCCGTGGTGATCAGCGTGGCGGTGGCATTCTTCGCCGTGTATCACCGGGTCGCTTCGGGGCAGCGCGCCAGCGAGGACTACGATCCCGCCACCGACCGCCAGGTCCCCGAGCTGCACCGGGCCCATCTCGAGGAATTCCGCGCCTTCCTCCGCAGCCTGCTCATGCACGCGGCGGTCGGCACCGCGCTGGGCGGCGTCTGCACCCTGGTGGGAGAGCCGCAGAACCTGCTGATCGGCCACGAGGCCGGCTGGCATTTCGTCGAGTTCTTCCGCCAGGTCGCGCCGGTATCCATGCCGGTACTGGCGGCCGGCCTGCTGACCTGCGTGCTGCTGGAGAAGAGCCGCCGCTTCGGCTATGGCGCCCAGTTGCCGGCGGCGGTGCGCCAGGTGCTCGCCGAGTACGCCGCCAGCGAAAGCCGCAAACGCGGAGCGCAGCAGAAGGCCGCGCTGCTGGTGCAGGCCCTGGCGGCGCTGGTACTGATCGTCGGGCTGGCCCTGCATGTCGCCGAGGTCGGCCTGATCGGCCTGTTGGTGATCGTGCTGATCACTGCCTTCACCGGCGTCACCGACGAACACCAGATCGGCCGCGCCTTCCAGGAGGCCCTGCCGTTCACTGCGCTGCTGGTGGTGTTCTTCGCGGTGGTCGCGGTGATCCACCAGCAGCACCTGTTCACCCCGATCATCCAGGCGGTGCTGGCGCTGCCGGCGGAACGCCAGCCGGGCATGCTGTTCATCGCCAACGGCCTGCTCTCGGCGATCAGCGACAACGTATTCGTCGCCACCATCTACATCACCGAGGTGAAACAGGCGCTGGATGCCGGCCACATGAGCCGCGAGCATTTCGATACCCTGGCGGTGGCGATCAATACCGGCACCAACCTGCCCAGCGTAGCGACGCCCAACGGCCAGGCGGCGTTCCTCTTCCTGCTGACCTCCTCCATCGCCCCGCTGGTGCGCCTGTCGTACGGCCGCATGGTCTGGATGGCGCTACCCTACACCCTGGTGATGGGCGGCCTGGGCTGGTGGGCGGTCAGTCATTGGCTTTGAGCGTCGGCACTCCGTTGACCTGATTGCGCCATTGCCGCCAGGTGTACATCGGGATACCGGCCATCAGCACCAGGAAGCCCCAGAAGATCGCCTGCTGGCCGGTGCCATACAGCGCCCATAGCGAGTAGGCGAAGCCCAGCGAGCCGATCACCAGCAATTGCCGGCGTGAACGCGGCGAGAACTCGTCCGGTCGCACCGCCAGCAGTTGCAACAGCGCGGCGGTGCAGAACGCGTAGGGGACCACCCCGGTCATGGTGCCGAGCAGGATGATCACGTTGAACACATCGACCAGGTCGCCATGCCCGTCGACCATCACCAGCGCCGTCACCAGCAGCCCCGAGGCCAGCAGGCCGTGGGCCGGCGCGCCGTTCTTGTTGAGCTGGCCGAGCGACTCCGGGAACAGCCCGTCGCGCGCCGGAGCCACCGGGATCTGGCCCTGCAACAGGACCCAGCCATTGAGCGCGCCCAGGCAGGCGATGACCGCCCCGGCAGCCACCAGGTAGTAGCCCCAGTCGCCCATCAGGATCCGCGCCGCGTCGGCGAACGGCGAGGTGGAGCGGGCCAGCACCTCCGGCGGCATCAGGCCCTGCACCGCAGTGATCGAGAGGATGTAGAGGGCCGCCGCGGCCAGCGTGCCGAACAGGGTCGCACGGGGAATGGTGCGGCGCGGATCCTCGACGTCGTCGGCCGGCACGGTGGCCGACTCCAGGCCGATGAACGACCACAGGGTCAGCGCCGCGGTGGTGGCGATCGCCTGGGCATAGCCCATGTTCGGCAGCTCGCTGCGCGCCGGGATCGCCAGGTGCTCGGGATTGAAGTGGAACCAGCCGAGGATACCGACCAGCAACAACGGCAGCAGCTTGAGGATGGTCAGCAGGTTCTGCACCACGCTGAAGGTGCCGATGCCTCGCAGGTTGATCAGGGTGCACAGCCAGATCGCGGCGATGGCCACGCTGACCATCAGCAGCGGATCCGCCAGCGCCGGGATGAATACCCGCAGGTAGCCGACCAGGGTCACGGCGATCGCCGCGTTGCCGATCCAGGCGGCTTTCCAGTAGGTCCAGGCGCACAGGTAGCCGGCGAAGCTGCCGAAACCGTCGCGGGTATAGGCGTAGGGGCCGCCGGCGCCGGGGTTGACCCGCGCCAGGCGGGCGAAGGTCAGCGCCAGCAGCACCGCGCCGGTGCTCGACACCAGCCAGCCGAACAGGCTGAGCCCGCCGAACGCCGCCAGGCTGGAGGGAAGCAGGAAGACTCCCGAACCGACCATGTTGCCGATCACCAGCGCGCTGCAGGTCCAGAACCCCATGCCGCGCTTGCCGGCCTTCTCTCCCCCCGCCATCGACACCCCTTAGCCTGTCGGCTTCATTCCTTTATGCATTCAACGGTATAGCAGCGCCCGGACGGTCCGTCCTGATGCTGCAGGCCATGCACATCGGAGTCGAAACCAGGGAAGGCGCGCTCGAAGGTCCGCGCGAACTCGAGATAGTCGAGGATCGAGCGGGTCGCCTCGGTGAAGCGCTCACCCGGCATGATCAGCGGGATACCCGGCGGATAGGGTACCAGCATGACGGCCGCGATGCGCCCTTCCAACCGAGCGATCGGTACCGCCTCGACCTCGCCGCGCACCAGCTTGTCGTAGGCCTCGGACGGCCGCATCGCGACCTCCGGCAGCACCGTGTACATGCGCTTCATGGCCTTCGCCGTGGCGTTGTCGCGGTAGCTGGCGTGCATGGCGTCGCTGAGGTCGCGCAGGCCCACTCCGTTGTAGCGCTTGCCGCCGGCCTGGGCCACGGAGGGCAAGACGTCGAGCAGCGGCAGGTTGGCGTCGTAACAGCGCTTGAATTCGAGCAGTTCGGTGACCAGGGTGCTCCACTTGCCCTTGGTGATGCCCATCGAGAACAGCACCAGGAAGGAGTAGAGACCGGTTTTCTCCACCACCAGCCCGCGCTCCCAGAGGAAGCGGCTGACGATGGCAGCCGGAATCCCCTGCTCGCTGAGCTTGCCGCCGGCGCTCAAGCCCGGGGTGGTCAGGGTGACCTTGATCGGATCGAGCAGCACGTAGTCTTCGGCGATATCGCCGAAGCCGTGCCAGTCGGCGCTCGGCTCCAGTACCCAGTCATGGGTGCCGACCTGATCGGTGCCCTCCACCTGCTCCGGCTGCCAGACGCCGAACCACCAGTCGTTCCGGTCCAGGTTCTGCCGTACGTTGGCCAGGGCCCGGCGGAAGCTGAGGGCCTCGTCGAAGGTCTCCTGGATCAGCGAACGCCCGGCGGGCCCTTCCATCATCGCCGAAGCCACGTCCAGCGAAGCGATGATGCCGTACTGCGGCGAGGTCGAGATGTGCATCATGAAGGCTTCGTTGAAGCGCGCCACGTCCAGCTTCCGGGTCCCGCCATCCTGCACGTGGATCATCGAGGCCTGGCTGAAGGCGGCGAGCATCTTGTGCGTGGAGTGGGTGGCGAACACCAGGGGTCCCTCCTCGCTGCGCGAGGTGCCCATGCCATAGCGTCCGTCGTAGAACTCGTGGAACGCGGCATAGGCGTACCAGGCCTCGTCGAAGTGCAACACCTCGACGCTGTCGCCGAGGGTCTGCTTGATCAGCTCGGCGTTGTAGCACAGGCCGTCGTAGGTGGAGTTGGTCACCACCGCCAGCTTCACCTTCGGCTCGCGGCCGCGCGCCAGCGGGCTGGCGGCGATCTTCGCGGCGATCGACTCCTTGCTGAATTCGCTCAGAGGGATCGGCCCGATGATCCCCAGTTCGTTGCGTTCCGGAGTCAGGTAGAGCGGTATCGCCCCGGTCATGATGATCGAGTGGAGGATCGACTTGTGGCAGTTGCGGTCCACCAGCACCAGGTCTTCGCGACCGACCATGGAGTGCCAGACGATCTTGTTCGCGGTGGAAGTGCCATTGATCACGAAGAAGGTATGGTCGGCGCCGAAATTGCGCGCGGCACGGTCCTCGGCCTCGGCCAGGGGGCCGGTATGGTCGAGCAGCGATCCCAGCTCGGGGACCGAGACCGACAGGTCGGAACGCAGCGTGTTCTCCCCGAAGAACTGGTGGAACGCCTGTCCCACCGGGCTCTTGCGATAGGCGACACCGCCGCCGTGGCCCGGCGTATGCCAGGAATAGTTGGACTGCGCGGTGTGCTCGACCAGCGCGCGGAAGAATGGCGGCAGCAGCCCGGCCAGGTAGTTGCGCGCCGCCCGGGCGACCTGGCGGGCGAGGAACGGCACGGTGTCTTCGAACAGGTAGAGGATGCCGCGCAACTGGTGCAGGTCGGCCATGGACTCGGCCGGCGCGTTCTCGATGGTCACCTGCTCGCCGAGGGCGAAGATCGGCAATTGCGGCGCCCGCACGCGGGCCACGCGGATCAGTTCGACCACATCCTGCAGCAGGCGCTGGTTTTCCCCGGCACCTTCGGCAGCGACCAGAATGCAGGCCAGGCCGTGGTGGGTGGAAGCGACGATGCGCCCCTCCGCGGAGCTGGCGGTGGAGAGAATGCTGAAGCCGTCCTGCTCCAGTTCGTGGGCGATGCCCCGCACGCGTTCGCCGGCAACGGTGTCGGCCTTGATGTCGCGATGGACGATGAGGACGGGAAATTTGAGGTCTTTATACATTGTTGATCCCGAGCAGCAGGCGGGCGAACCCCGCCGGTCGGCTCAGGGTAGAGACTTGCCGGCACGCACGTAACCCCCGGCGGCTTGCCCTTGTAAGAAAAGGTCGCGGCAACACAAGTCGGCGCGCCGCGCTTGCCTCCTCTCCCGCCAGCGAGGAGCATGGACCTCTCTGCCCTGCTACGGAGCGACAACGATGCGCAGCGCTTATCGGATCGTCAGCGATCACTATGCGGCCTCTAGCCGTGGGGACCTCGCCGGAATGCTGGCGGACATGGACGAACGCACCGAATGGACGGAAATGGCCGGTTTCCCGCTGGCCGGCACCTATGTCGGCGCGGCCGCCATCGGCGCCGGTGTGTTCCAGGCCTTGCAGCGGGACTGGGAGGGCTTCAGGGTCGAGATCGAGCGCCTGATCGACGGCGGCGACAGCGTGGTCGCCGTCGGTCGATATGCAGCGACCCACCGTCGCAGCGGCAAGTCGTTCGAAGCGCGTGTGGCACACGTATGGACGGTAGAGGACGGCAGGATCCGCCGTTTCGAGCAGTTCTGCGACACCTTGCTGGTGGACCGGGCGACACGCTGAACGCGGCGCCCGTGGTGCATGGGCAGGCTATTCGCCGACCGGCGCTTCCAGTTGCGCCCAGAGCGACGGACCACCTGCCGACTTCTCGATCACCGCCAGCCGCGCCGCATGCGCAGCCAGCTCTTCAGCGTTGGCGCGCAGCACCGGGGTGGCTACCCGCGCCGGATCGAGCCGACGGATCGGGCTGACCATCGGCCGGCCGCTGCCGTCGCCTTCCGCGCCGCTGCCGGCCAGCGACAGGCTGGTCTGGCCGCCGGTCATCGCCAGGTAGACGTCGGCGAGGATCTCGGCGTCGAGCAACGCGCCGTGCAGGTCGCGACCGGAGTTGTCCACGCCGTAGCGCTTGCACAACGCATCGAGGTTGTTGCGCTGGCCCGGATGGCGCTCGCGGGCCATCAGCAGGGTATCCAGCACCGAGCAGTACTCGGTCACGTCCGAGCGGTCCTGCTGGCCCAGCAGGGCGAACTCGTTGTTGATGAAGCCGATATCGAACGCCGCGTTGTGGATGATCAGCTGGGCGCCGCGGATGAATTCGAAGAAATCGTTGGCGACCTCGCGGAAGCGCGGCTTGTCCTTCAGGTATTCGTTGGTGATGCCGTGGACGGCGATCGCCCCTTCGTCGACCTCGCGATCGGGTTGCAGGTAGACGTGGAAGTGGCGACCGGTCAGGCGACGCCCCTCCAGCTCGACACAGCCGATCTCGATGATCCGGTGACCATCGGTCACCGGCATGCCGGTGGTTTCGGTATCCAGTACGACGCTACGCATCTATAGAGCCTTTCTCTGTTTCGCTGCAGCCGCGGCTGCTGAACGCTTGTTTCGGTGTGGCCGCTCAGCGCGGCAATTCGGCGACGCCACGGTTGGCCAACTGGTCGGCCCGCTCGTTGCCGGGATCGCCGGTATGCCCGCGGACCCACTGCCACTCCACCTGGTGCCGGGCGACCTGCTCATCCAGGGCCTGCCAGAGGTCGGCATTCTTGACCGGCTGCTTGCTGGCGGTCTTCCAGCCGCGCTTCTTCCAGTTCGGCAACCATTCGGTGATGCCGCGCATCACGTATTCCGAGTCGGTGATCAGACGGATCGGACAGGAACGCTTGAGTGCCGCCAGCGCCTGGATCGCCGCCATCAGTTCCATGCGGTTGTTGGTGGTGTCCGGCTCGCCGCCCCAAAGCTCTCGCTCGGCGCCCTTGTAGAGGAGCAACGCCCCCCAGCCGCCGCGCCCAGGGTTGCCCTTGCAGGCGCCGTCGGTATAGATCACTACCTGTTCTTTATCTGTCATGCCTAAATTTCGGAATCTCGCCGGCTGACTTTCGCCACCGGCATGGGCACCAGCTGACCGCGCGGTTCGCGCTTGCTCTGGCGCAACGGGCGCAACCCCACGACCAGCTTGCGTGCCACCAATAGATAGAAGCCGGCGCCCGAAGACTGCCAGGCGTCGCCCCAGCGCTCCAGGCGAGCCAGGCGCGATTGCCAGGCTGCCGACGCAAGCGGCGGACGATAGCACCCGAAGCGCCGTTTCTCCAGCGCGAAGCCCAGCAGGTTGAGCCAATCGCAGGCCCGCGACGGAGGAATGCAGCGGGCCTGGCGCAAGGCATCCCCGGCGAAATAATGACGGATGCCCCACAGGCTCCATGGGTTGATGCCGATCAGCAGCAGGTGGCCGCCCGGACGAACGGTACGCGCGGCTTCGCGCAGGAGACGGTGAGGCGACAGGCAGAAATCCAGGCCGTGTTGCAGCAGGACCACGTCCGCGGCATGTTCGCTGAGCGGCCAGGCGCCCTCTTCGCAGGCGATGTCCACGCCCGGCAGCGGCGGCCCCAGGCGCACGCCGCGCTGAATCTGCCCGGTGCTCGGCGGCAGTTCGGCATGCGGCCCGTAGTGCACCAGGTAGCCACCGAAGTAACGGGTCAGCTCGTCGCACAACAGGCGTCGCTCCTCGGCCAGCATCAGGCTGCCCAGCGGGCCCTGGAACCAGTCGCGCGCCCGGTTGATCGATGCCAGCCACTCGGCATCGGTCTGGGCGAAGGCTTGCGGTTCGTTCATGCGTACCTCCAGCGTCTTCCCCTTCGCGGCGACGGACGCCGGCACGACGGGAAAATAAGCAATACTATGCGCCAATGACTTCTGCTTAGCGACATCGACCCATGATACAGATCGACGCCCTGCCCGCCTTCAACGACAACTACATCTGGCTGTTGCAAGATGCGACAAGCCGTCGCTGCGCGGTGGTCGACCCCGGCGATGCCAAGCCGGTGGAAGCCTGGCTGGCCGCCCATCCCGACTGGCGGTTGAGCGATATCCTGGTGACCCACCACCATCACGACCACGTCGGCGGCGTCGCGGCCCTGAAGGAACTGACCGGCGCGCGGGTTCTCGGCCCGGCCAACGAGAAGATCCCGGCCCGCGACCTGGCGCTGGAAGACGGCGAACGGGTCGAGGTGCTCGGCCTGGTCTTCGAGATCTTCCACGTGCCCGGCCATACCCTCGGCCATATCGCCTACTACCACCCGGCGGAGACGCCGCTGCTGTTCTGCGGCGACACCCTGTTCGCCGCCGGCTGCGGCCGTCTCTTCGAAGGCACCCCGGCGCAGATGCATCATTCCCTGGCGCGACTGGCCGCGCTGCCGGCCAACACCCGGGTCTACTGCACCCACGAGTACACGCTGAGCAACCTGCGCTTCGCGCTGGCGGTGGAGCCCGACAACGCGGCGCTGCGGGAACGCTTCGAGGAAGCGACCCGGCTGCGCGAACGGGACCGCATCACCCTGCCGTCGGAAATCTCGCTGGAATTGTCGACCAATCCATTTCTTCGCGTTTCGGAAAATTCTGTTAAGAAAAAAGCCGACCAGCGGAGCGGCCAGCAAAACCGCACCCCGGAGGAGGTTTTCGCCGTCCTGAGGGCCTGGAAGGACCAGTTCTGAAGGTTGGCGAAATCTTGACCACTCTTGAGGTCATTTCTAGAATCGGCTGAATTTTTGCCCGGAACAGCACTCAGCCGATGCCGCCACAGACACGTAAAACCCCCGATCTAGACGCCCTGGCTCGCGCCGTTCGGGTGTCCATCCTGCTCATCGCCGGTGCGCTCGCCGGCTGCCAGGGCAGCGGCCAGATCAAGGGGGAGGCCCAGGCCAAAGCAGCACGTCCCGGCGCCCGAGCCGTCGACGTCCAGTTCAACCCCTCCTGGCTGCATACCCAGCCCGGCCAGAACGCCGCCTACAACGACATCTGGGACCGCATGCGCGACGGTTTCCAGCTCCAGGATGCGATCAGCACCAACCCGCGCATCGAACGTCAGCGCCTCTGGTTCCTCAGCAACCAGTCATTCCTCGAACAATCGAGCGCGCGCGGCAGCCTCTACATGCACTACGTGGTCGAGCGCCTGGAAGAACGCAACATGCCGCTCGAACTGGCGCTGCTGCCGGTCATCGAAAGCGCCTACAACCCCTTCGCCCTGTCGCGCAGCAACGCCGCCGGCCTCTGGCAGTTCATTCCCGCCACCGGCCAGCATTTCAACCTGCGTCAGACCAATTTCTACGACGGTCGCCGCGACATCACCGCCTCGACCAATGCCGCCCTGACCTATCTCGAGCGCCTGCACGACATGTTCAACGGCGACTGGATGCTCGCCCTGGCGGCCTACAACGCCGGCGAAGGCACTGTCAGCCGCGCCATCGAACGCAACGAGAAACTGGGCCTGCCGACCGACTACTGGAACCTGCCGCTGCCGCAGGAAACCCAGGACTACGTACCCAAGCTGCTCGCCCTCTCGCAGATCGTCATGGCGCCGGATTCCTACGGCATCAGCCTGAACCCGATCAACAACGAGCCCTACTTCCAGGCCGTCCGGGTCAAGCGCGGGATCGACCTGTCCAGTGTCGCCGCGCTGGCGAACCTGGACGAGGACGAGCTGTACCAGCTGAACCCGGCCTACAAGCGCCGCGTGACCATGGACGGCCCCCAGCAACTGTTGGTGCCGATGGAGAAAGCGGCGTTCCTGACCGCCTCGCTGGACACCCTCAAGCCGAAGGAAGTCACCGCCTGGCAGCAATACCGGGTGCGTAGCGGCGACAGCCTGCACAGCATCGCCAACCGCTATCGGATCACCGTAGCGGAGCTCAAGAGCGCCAACCGCCTGTCCAGCAACCACCTGCGCAAAGGCCAGCAACTGAGCATCCCCGGGCAGATCGCCGGCGGCGCCGTCAAGCCGGTCTACCAGCAACTCGCCCGACAGGCTTCCCCCCCGGCCAGGACCCGCTCCTATAAGGTCAAGAACGGCGACAGCCTGTGGCAGATCGCCCGCAACAACGGCGTCGACGTCAACGACCTGAAGCGCTGGAACGGCCTGGACAAGCACGCCCTGAAGGTCGGCCAGACCCTCAAGCTGCAAGGCGGCACCCAGGCCCTGGCGGCCCGCAAGGGAAACGCCGCCGGCAAGCGCGACAGCGCCACCTACTACAAGGTCAAGCAAGGCGACTCGATGTACCTGATCGCCAAGCGCTTCAATGTCGAAATGAAGCACCTGCAGCGCTGGAACCCGCGCAGCAAGCAGGCGCTCAAGCCCGGCCAGACCCTGACCCTGTACCTGGACACCGCGAGCCGCTGACAGCCCATTGCAGGCCGTCCCGAAACGCCACGCCCGCTCCTGCCGGCGTGGCGTTTTCGCAAGCGCGGCCAGAACCCCGGCCCCTAGGCCGGACAGGCCCGCGCTCCCTCTTTTTTCCTGTGCGGGCAAGGTGTTACTGTTGCCTGACGATTCGTTGTCAAAAATAGCCAAGGACCCGGACACACGCCTGATGCGTCGCCTCTCCTTCCTGATCCTCGGCCTGGCCGTGAGCCTGCCCAGCTTCGCCGCGATTACCCAGAGCCATGGTTATGCCCAATTCGGCACGCTCAAGTATCCGGCCAATTTCCAGCACTTCGACTGGACCAATCCCGACGCCCCCAAAGGCGGCACCTTGCGCCTGATGGCCTCGGGCAGCTTCGACACGCTCAACCCCTACACCCTGAAAGGCACCAGCCCGATCGGCACCGGCGATTTCCTCCAGTACGGCGTCAACGAGCTGAACGAACCATTGATGGTGGGCACCGGCCTGTACGACCCGTCCGGCGACGAACCAGCCTCCAGCTATGGCCTGATCGCGAAGAGCGTGGAATACACGGAAAACCGCAGCTGGGTGGTATTCAACCTGCGGCCGGAAGCGCGCTTCCACGACGGCAGGCCGATCACCGCCAGCGACGTGGCCTTTTCCTATCGCACCCTGGTCAAGCAGGGGCACCCGATGTACCGCACCTACCTGCAGGAGGTGAAGCGGGTCGATATCCTCACCCCCCACCGGGTGCGTTTCGTCCTGCGGCGCTCCGGCAACCCGCTGCTGATCCTGCGCCTGGGCGAGCTTCCGGTGCTGCCGCAGCATTACTGGAAGGATCGCGACTTCCGCGCCACCACCTTCACCGCGCCGCTGGGCAGCGGTCCCTATCGCATCGTCGAGGTCGATCCCGGGCGCCGCCTGGTGTTCGAACGCGTGAAGGGCTGGTGGGGCGAAAAACTGCCGGTGAACCGCGGCAAATACAATTTCGACCGGGTCGTGGTGGACTTCTACCGGGACAACGGCGTCGCCTTCGAAGCCTTCAAGGCCGGCGAGTTCGACTTCTACATCGAGCACCAGGCGAAGAACTGGCTGAACAACTATCGCTTCCCCACGGTTCTGCGCGGCGATGTGATCCGCACGGAAATCCCGCACCAGATCCCCAGCCAGACCCAGGCGTTGTTCATGAACACCCGTCGCGCCGTGTTCAAGGAGCGCGCGATACGCCAGGCGCTGGGCGAGATGTTCGACTTCGAATGGACCAATCGCGCCCTCTTCAGCAATTCCTACCTGCGCTCGCGCAGCTACTACCCGAACAGCGAATTCGCCGCCAGCGGCGTCCCGGAGGGCCAGGAATGGCTGTACCTGTCGCCGTACCGCAAGCAATTGCCGGCGCAGTTGTTCAAACAGCCGTTCAGCCTGCCGACCACCGAGGGGCGCGGCATTCCCCGTGAAACCCTCAGGCATGCACTCGGTCTACTGGCCGATGCCGGCTGGAAGCTGTCCGGCGACCGACTGCTGAATAAAAAGGGCGAACCGCTGCGCTTCGAAATCCTGCTGGTCAATCCGAGCCTGGAGCGTATTCTCCAGCCCTATCGCGAAAACCTCGCCAGCATCGGCATCGACGCGCGCCTGCGCACCGTCGACCGCGCCCAATACAAGCAGCGCCTGGACCAGTTCGACTACGACATGATCCTCATGACCCTGCCGCAGACCCTCAGTCCCGGCCTGGAACAGTGGCAGTACTTCCACTCCAGCCAGGTGAAGGTCAAGGGCAGCAAGAATTACGCGGGCATCGCCAACCCGGTGGTCGACGCCATGCTCAACCGCCTGCTCGGCGCCCACAGCCGCGACGAACAGGTCGCCGCCGCGCGCGCCCTGGACCGGACCTTGCTCTGGCAGTACTACAGCATTCCCAACTGGTACCTCAATTCGCACCGTCTGGCGTACCGCAACCGCTTCGCCTTCGTCGCCACCCCGCCCTACACCCTGGGCCTGCGCGCGTGGTGGCAGAAAAACCTGGAGACGTCCCGATGATCCGTCCCCGCTTCACCCCTCTGCTGGCAGCCCTGCTGCTCGGCTGCTGCGGCCCGCTCCTCGCCGCCCCGAAACATGCACTGACGCTCTACGATGAGCCTCCGAAGTATCCCGCCGATTTCAAGCATTTCGACTACGTGAATCCGGATGCGCCAAAAGGCGGCATCCTCCGCCAGGCCGACTTCGGCGGCTTCGACAGCCTCAACCCGTTCATCGGCAAGGGCGTCTCGGCCCCTTCGCTGGGCCTGATCTACGACACCCTGGCCTTCCAGTCGCAGGACGAGCCGTTCACCGAATACGGCCTGCTCGCGGAGAAGATCGAGAAGGCACCGGACAACAGCTACGTGCGCTTCTACCTGCGCCCCCAGGCCCGTTTCAGCGATGGCACGCCGGTCACCGCCGAAGACGTGGTGTTCACCTTCGAGACGCTGGTGAGCAAGGGCGACCCGATGTACCGCAACTACTATGCGGACGTCGACAAGGTGGTCGCCGAGGACAAGCTTCGCGTGCGCTTCGACTTCAAGCACGCCGGCAACCGCGAACTGCCGCTGATCCTCGGGCAGATCGCGATCCTGCCGAAACACTGGTGGGCCGACCGCGACTTTTCCAAGACCGGCATGGAAATCCCGGTAGGCAGCGGTCCCTACCGCATCGCCAAGGTCGATCCGGGACGCTCCATCAGCTACGAGCGAGTCAAGGACTGGTGGGCCAAGGACCTTCCGGTCTCCCGCGGACTCTATAACTTCGACACCATCACCATCGACTCCTATCGCGACATGTCGGTCGCCCTGGAAGCCTTCAAGGCCGGCCAGTACGACGTCAACCTCGAATATTCGGCGAAGGACTGGGCCACCGGCTACGAGTCGCCGGCATTGCGCGACGGGCGCTTCATCAAGGCCAGCATCCACAACCACAACCCGGTGGGGATGCAGGGCTTCGCCTTCAATATCCGCCGCCCGGTGTTCCAGGACCGCCGGGTACGCCAGGCGATCAGCCTGCTGTTCGACTTCGAATGGTCGAACAAGCAGCTGTTCTTCAGCTCCTACAAGCGCACCAACAGCTATTTCGAGAACTCGGAGATGGCCGCCCACCAGTTGCCCAGCGAAGCCGAGCTGAAGATCCTCGAACCGCTGCGCGGCAAGATTCCCGACGAGGCCTTCGACCAGGTCTTCCAGAATCCGGTCAATGACGGCAGCGGGGTGATCCGCGAGCAGCGGCGCAAGGCCTACCAGTTGCTCACCGAGGCCGGCTACAGGATCGAGAACAACCGCATGGTAGGTCCCGACGGCCAGCCACTGAGCTTCGAGTTCATGCTGTTCCAGGCCAACATGGAACGGGTCATCCTGCCGTTCAAGCGCAACCTGGCCGAACTTGGCATCGACATGCAGATCCGTCGCGTCGACGTCTCGCAGTTCGTCAACCGCCTGCGCTCGCGGGATTTCGACATGACCTCGGCGACCTGGCCGCAATCCAACTCGCCAGGCAACGAACAGCGAGAGTTCTGGCATTCCAGCAGCGCCGACAAGGCCGGCAGCCGCAACTTCATCGGCCTCAAGGACCCGGCCATCGACAGCCTGGTGGAAAGCCTGATCCAGTCCGACTCGCGGCAAAGCCTGATCGACCATACCCGCGCCCTCGACCGCGTACTGTCGTGGGGCTACTACGTGGTTCCCAACTACTACGTCGATACCTGGCGGGTCGCCTACTGGAACCGTTTCGGCCGGCCGAAGGTGACGCCACTCTACGACTGGGGCCTGATGACCTGGTGGCAGACCAGCGACAAGGCGCTGCCGAGCAAGGCGCAAGCCGAAGCCACGCAAGACGCCGAGCCGGAACGGGAGTAACGCCGCATGCTCTCCTATATCCTGCGGCGCCTGCTGCTGATCGTCCCTACCCTGTTCGGCATCCTGCTGATCAACTTCATCATCATCCAGGCCGCTCCCGGCGGTCCGGTGGAGCAGATGATCGCCAAGCTGGAAGGCTTCGACGCCGCTTCCGGCGGCGCCACCGGGCGCATCTCCGGCGGCGGCGGCGAAGTCGCCGTGGCCGGCTCGCAATACCGCGGTGCGCAAGGCCTGGACCCGGAGCTGGTGAAAGAGATCGAGCGCATGTACGGCTTCGACAAGTCGGCCCCCGAGCGCTTCATGATCATGCTGAAGAACTACCTGCACCTGGACTTCGGGCAGAGCTTCTTCCGCGACGCCAAGGTCACCGACCTGATCATCGAGAAATTGCCGGTGTCGATCTCGCTCGGGCTCTGGAGCACGCTGATCATGTACCTGGTGTCGATCCCGCTGGGGATCGCCAAGGCGGTCCGCCATGGTAGCGTCTTCGACATCTGGACCAGCTCGGCGATCATCGTCGGCTACGCCATTCCCGCCTTCCTCTTCGCCATCCTGCTGGTGGTGCTGTTCGCCGGCGGCAGCTACTGGGACTGGTTCCCCCTGCGCGGCCTGACCTCGAACAACTTCGACCAGCTCAGCCTCGGCGGCAAGGTGCTCGACTATTTCTGGCACCTGGCCTTGCCGGTAACCGCCCTGGTGATCGGCAACTTCGCCACCATCACGCTGCTGACCAAGAACAGCTTCCTCGACGAGATCGGCAAGCAATACGTGGTCACCGCCCGCGCCAAGGGCCTGACCGAACGCCGCGTGCTCTACGGGCACGTATTCCGCAACGCCATGCTGCTGGTGATTGCCGGCCTGCCGGCTGCGCTGCTGGGGATCTTCTTCACCGGTTCGCTGTTGATCGAGGTGATCTTCTCCCTCGACGGCCTCGGCCTGCTCAGCTTCGAAGCGGCGATGAACCGCGACTACCCGGTGGTCTTCGGCACGCTGTTCATCTTCACCCTGTTCGGGCTGGTCATGAAGCTGATCAGCGATATCGTCTACACCCTGGTCGATCCGCGCATCGACTTCGAGAACCGGGAGTAATCCGATGCGCCTGTCTCCCATCAACCAGCGCCGCTGGGCCCGCTTCAAGAGCAACAAGCGTGGCTGGTGGTCGCTCTGGCTGTTCCTCATCCTGTTCGTCGGCAGCCTCGGCGCCGAACTGATCGCCAACGACAAACCGCTGGTCGTGCATTACGACGGCGGCTGGTATTTCCCGGTCTTCAAACGCTACCCGGAAACCACCTTCGGCGGCGAATTCCCCCTGGAAGCCAACTACAAGAGCCCCTACATCAGCCAACTGATCGCCGAGAAGGACGGCTGGGTGCTTTGGCCGCCGATCCCCTACAGCTACGACACCATCAACTACGAGCTGAAGGTTCCCGCCCCCGCCCCGCCGTCGGCGGAAAACTGGCTGGGCACCGACGACCAGGCCCGCGACGTGCTCGCCCGGGTGATCTACGGCTTCCGCGTGTCGATACTCTTCGCCCTGACCCTGACCGTGCTCAGTTCTCTGATCGGCGTCACCGTCGGCGCCCTGCAAGGCTACTACGGCGGCTGGGTCGACCTGCTCGGCCAGCGTTTCCTGGAAGTCTGGTCGGGGCTGCCGGTGCTCTACCTGCTGATCATCCTGGCCAGCTTCGTCCAGCCGAACTTCTGGTGGCTGCTGGGCATCATGCTGCTGTTTTCCTGGATGAGCCTGGTGGACGTGGTCCGCGCCGAGTTCCTCCGCGGGCGCAACCTGGAATACGTCCGCGCCGCCCGGGCCCTCGGCATGCGCAACAGCGCCATCATGTTCCGTCACATCCTGCCGAACGCGATGATCTCGACCCTGACCTTCATGCCGTTCATCCTCACCGGCGCCATCGGCACCCTCACCTCCCTGGACTTCCTCGGCTTCGGCCTGCCGCCTGGCGCGCCGTCGCTGGGCGAGTTGGTCGCCCAGGGCAAGTCCAACCTCCAGGCACCCTGGCTGGGCATTTCCGCCTTCGTGGTGCTGGCGGTCATGCTGAGCCTGCTGGTGTTCATCGGCGAAGCCGCCCGCGACGCTTTCGACCCGAGGAAATGAGATGAGCGAGAACATTCTGGAAATCCGCGACCTCGCCGTCGAATTCCTCTCCGGCGAGCAACGCCAGCGGGTGGTCGAAGGCGTCAGCTTCGACATCCGCCAGGGCGAGACCCTGGCCCTGGTCGGCGAAAGCGGCTCGGGCAAGTCGGTGACCGCCCACTCCATCCTGCGCCTGCTGCCCTACTCCGTCGCCAGCCACCCAGCAGGCAGCATCCACTACCAGGGCGAGGATCTGCTCAAGCTCCCGGAACGGCGCCTGCGCGGGATCCGCGGCAACCGCATCGCCATGGTCTTCCAGGAACCCATGACCTCGCTCAATCCGCTGCATACCATCGAGAAGCAGCTCGCCGAGGTCCTCGCCCTGCACAAGGGCCTGGGTGGCGCCAAGGCCAGCGCGAAAATTCTCGAACTGCTCGAGCTGGTCGGCATCCCCGAACCGGCCAAGCGCCTGAAAGCCTATCCACACGAACTCTCCGGCGGCCAGCGGCAGCGGGTGATGATCGCCATGGCCCTGGCCTGCGAGCCGCAACTGCTGATCGCCGACGAACCGACCACCGCGCTCGACGTCACCGTCCAGTTGAAGATCCTCGATCTGCTCAAGGACCTGCAGGCACGCCTGGGCATGTCCCTGCTGCTGATCACCCACGACCTCAACCTGGTCCGGCGCATCGCCCACCGCGTCTGCGTCATGCAACAAGGGCGGATCGTCGAGCAGGCTTCCTGCCAGGAACTCTTCGCAGCCCCGCGACACCCCTATACCCGCGAGCTGCTCAACGCCGAGCCCAGCGGTGCGCCGGCAAGCAACCCGCCCGGTGAAACCCTGTTGGCGGTGGACGACCTGCGGGTCTGGTTCCCGATCCGCAAAGGCGTGTTCCGCCGCACCGTGGACCACGTCAAGGCGGTCGACGGGGTCAATTTCGAACTACCCCGCGGGCAGACGCTGGGCATCGTTGGCGAAAGCGGCTCGGGCAAGTCGACCCTTGGCCTGGCAATCCTGCGGCTGCTGGAAAGCCAGGGCGGCATCCGCTTCGAAGGCACCCGGCTGGACGGTCTCGCGCAACATGACGTGCGCCCGCTGCGCCGCGAGATGCAGGTGGTGTTCCAGGACCCGTATGGCAGCCTCAGCCCACGCATGTGTGTCGGCGAGATCGTCGGCGAAGGCCTGCGCATCCATAGGATCGGCAGCGAGGCCGAACAGGAGCAGGCGATCATCGACGCGCTGGTGGAGGTCGGGCTCGATCCGCAGACCCGCTACCGTTACCCCCACGAATTCTCCGGCGGCCAGCGCCAGCGCATCGCCATCGCCCGGGCGCTGGTGCTGAAACCGGCGCTGATCCTGCTCGACGAACCGACCTCGGCGCTCGACCGCACCGTGCAGCGCCAAGTCGTGGAATTACTGCGGCAACTGCAGGGCAAATACAACCTCACCTACCTGTTCATCAGCCACGACCTGGCGGTAGTCAAGGCGCTCAGCCACCAGCTGATGGTGGTTCGACATGGCAAGGTGGTGGAACAGGGCAGCGCCGAAGCGGTTTTCGCCTCGCCGCAACATCCCTATACGCAGCAATTGCTGGAGGCTGCCTTCATGGCCCCGGCAAGCGCGGAAAACTGAGTAGCAGACAAGGAACGGACCATGGGATTTCTCACAGGAAAACGCGCCCTGATCGTCGGAGTCGCCAGCAAGCTCTCCATCGCTTCCGGCATCGCCGCCGCCATGCACCGGGAAGGCGCCGAACTGGCCTTCACCTACCAGAACGACAAGCTCAGGGGCCGGGTGGAGGAGTTCGCCAGTGGCTGGGGCTCGCGGCCGGAGCTGTGCTTCCCCTGTGACGTGGCCGACGACAGCCAGATCGAAGCGGTGTTCGCCGCCCTGGGCAAGCACTGGGACGGCCTGGACATCATCGTCCACTCCGTCGGATTCGCTCCAGGCGATCAGCTCGACGGCGACTTCACCGCGGTGACCACCCGCGAGGGCTTCCGCATCGCCCACGACATCAGCGCCTACAGCTTCATCGCCCTGGCCAAGGCCGGACGGGAAATGATGAAGGGCCGCAACGGCAGCCTGCTGACCCTCTCCTACCTGGGCGCCGAACGGACCATGCCGAACTACAACGTAATGGGCATGGCCAAGGCCAGCCTGGAGGCCGGGGTCCGCTACCTGGCCGGCAGCCTGGGCGCGGAAGGCACCCGGGTCAATGCGGTTTCCGCCGGGCCGATCCGAACGCTCGCCGCCTCCGGGATCAAGAGTTTCCGCAAGATGCTGGCCGCCAACGAGCGGCAGACGCCGCTGCGGCGCAACGTCACCATCGAGGAAGTCGGCAATGCCGGCGCCTTCCTCTGTTCAGACCTGGCCAGCGGTATCAGTGGCGAGATCCTCTACGTCGATGGCGGCTTCAACACTACCGCCATGGGCCCGCTGGACGACGACTGATCACCCCGCCCATGAAAAATGGCCGCTTCGAGCGGCCATTTTTCATGGGAGGAATAAAGAAAAGGCCGCGTAAGCGGCCTTTTCTCTGCATCTCGGTCTCAGTATTTCTCGACTTCCGCCTTGTCCTGCAACTGACGGCGGAAGGCGGCGAAGTCTGCCTGTCCGCTGCGCGAAGCCAGGAAGCGGCGGTACATGGCCTTCTCGTCGTCGGAGATAGCCTCCTCCGGCTCGCTGACGCCATTCAGGCGGATCACCACGTAATCGCCATTGGCCAGGGTCACGCCAGAGAACGAAGGCTTGTCCTTGGCCTCCGGACGCTGCATGCGGAACACCGCCTGGAGCAGTTTCGGATCGACGCCTTCGTGGCCGCGGGAGGCCGCCTCGACCACTTTCCACGACTCACCCGCTGCGGAAGAGGTACGGCCTTCACGCAGCTCTGCGATCAGGGCCTCGCCACGCTTCTGCGCCTCCTCGGCGGCCTTTTCGGCGGCCAGGCGCTCGCGGATGTTCGCCGCGACCTGCTCCAGCGGTTGCTCCTTCGGCTTGTTGTGTTCCTTGACCCGCAGCACCACCACGGTGTCCGGATCCAGCTCGATGGCGCCACTGTTGGCCGCTTCTTCCAGCACCTCGGCGCTGAACGCGGTCTGCACGATCTGGCGGTTGGCAGCGATGCCGTCGCCCCCCGAACGTCCGAACGGCTGGCTGGTCTGGACCTTCAGGCCCATTTCCTGCGCCGGCTGGCTCAGGTCGGCGGCTTCGTAGGCGGAGCTTTCCAAGTCCTTGGTAGCCTCGACGAAGCGCTGCTCGACCATCTGTTTCTTCAGTTCGTCCTCGAGCTTCGGCTTGAGGCTTTCCAGGCTCGGTACTTCCGGCGCCTGCACGCCCAGCAGCTTGATCAGGTGGTAGCCGTACGGAGTCTTCACCGGGGCGGATACCTCACCTTGCTTCAGCGCATACAGCGCCTCCTCGAACGCGGGGTCGTACACGCCGCGGCCGGCGTAGCCCAGGTCGCCGCCGGTGGCGGCCGAGCCGATATCCTGGGAGAACTCCTTGGCCAGCGCGGCGAAATCCTCGCCCTTGGCCAGGCGAGCCTTGATCTCGTCGATCTTCGCCTTGGCCTGCTCGTCGCCGACCTTGTCGTTCACCTCGATCAGGATGTGTGCGGCATCGCGCTGCTCGGAAAGGTTGGCGATTTCCTTCTGGTACAGCGCCTCGAGGTCTTCCTGCTTCACCTTGACCTGGTCGAAGAAGGAGGACTTCTTCAGCTCCACGTATTCGACGACCACCTGCTCGGGAGTCATGAACTCGCTCTTGTGGCCTTCGTAGAAGGCCTTCACCTCGTCGTCGCTCACGCTGCTCTTGGAGGCGTCGGCCTTGATCGCCAGGGTGGCGAAGTCGCGGGTCTGCTTCTCGAGGCGAGCGAAGGACTGCAATTCGTTGTCGGTGACGAAACCGGTGCCCGCCAGGCCGGCGCGAAGCTGGCCGATGAGCATTTCCTGGCCGAGCATCTGGCGGAACTGCATGCGGCTGTAGTTCATCTGGCGGATGACCTGGTCGAAGCGATCCGCGTTGAACTTGCCGTCGACCTGGAACTCGGGAGTTTGCAGGATCAACTGGTCCAGCGCCTGGTCGGAGAAGGCGAACTTGTCGTCCTTGGCGGCCTGGAGCAGCAGGGTACGCTCGATCAGCCCCTTCAGGGCCGCTTCCTTGAGCAGCTTGTCATCCAGCATGGATGGATCGAAATCCTTGCCCAGGCGTTGCAGCAGCTGGCGACGCTGCATGTCCACGGCCTGTTGGACTTCATTGAGACTGATATCGTCGCCGTTGACCTTGGCGGCCACGTTGGAGTGGTCGGTGGCCCGGATGATCGCGTCGAAGCCGGTCAGCGACAGGAGAACGATGATCACGCCAATGATGGTCTTGGCGATCCAGCCCTGGGAATTATCCCTGATGTTCTGCAGCATGCAGCCCCCAAAAACTGCCACGACCAGCCGTCTTGGGCGGCGCGGCGTGGGTAAGAGATGCGGATATAAGAAAGGCGCATCCGAGGATGCGCCTTCTCGTAACTGGCGGAGCGGACGGGACTCGAACCCGCGACCCCCGGCGTGACAGGCCGGTATTCTAACCGACTGAACTACCGCTCCGCAGCCAGGCCAGCCTTGGCCGACCTGGGTAGAACGAGTCCCAAAAGACGCTTAGTTGACAGCATCCTTCAGGGCTTTACCGGCTTTGAAGCCCGGGATCTTGGCAGCGGCGATCTTGATCGGCTTGCCAGTTTGCGGGTTGCGACCGGTGCGAGCAGCGCGCTCTTTGACAGCGAAGGTGCCGAAACCAACCAGCACGACGGAGTCACCAGCCTTCAGGGCGCCAGTGACGGACTCGATCACTGCGTCCAGTGCGCGACCGGCAACAGCTTTCGGGATATCAGCAGATGCGGCAATTGCATCGATCAGTTCCGACTTGTTCACTCTAAGTCCCCTTATTTCTGTTGAGTATGTTTCTATGTGTTAGGTGTAAGGAAATTCTGCGCTGGTAGGCCAACTGACTCAGCAAGTGCCGCTTTATAACAAGGGCCCAAAAACAGTGTCAAGAATACCTACCGACTAATGCGTGCTAATTCGCTCCTTGGAATCAGGCTCGCGTTTTTCATCCTTTGCAACCATCTCCGGAGCCGCATCGGGCAAGGGCTCCGGGGCGTATTGCAGCGCAATTTGCAGGACTTCGTCAATCCATTTAACCGGTTTAATAACCAGATCACTCTTAATATTGTCCGGAATTTCCTTCAGGTCGCGAACATTTTCCTCGGGAATGATCACCGTCTTGATCCCGCCGCGGTGCGCCGCCAAAAGTTTTTCTTTCAGCCCGCCGATCGCCAGCACCTGCCCACGCAGGGTGATCTCCCCGGTCATTGCCACGTCGGCGCGCACCGGGATCTGCGTGATCGCCGAAACCAGCGCCGTGCACATGCCGATGCCTGCGCTCGGGCCATCCTTCGGCGTAGCGCCTTCCGGAACGTGGATATGGATGTCGCGCTTCTCGTGGAAGTCCGCCGCGATTCCTAGGCTCTGGGCGCGGCTGCGCACCACGGTCAACGCCGCGGTGATCGATTCCGCCATCACGTCGCCCAGCGATCCGGTCTTGGTCAACTGGCCCTTGCCGGGTACCACGGCCGCCTCGATGGTAAGCAGCTCGCCGCCGACCTGGGTCCAGGCCAGCCCGGTCACCTGGCCGATCTGGTCCTGCTGTTCGGCGAGGCCATAACGGAACTTGCGCACGCCGAGGTAGTTCTCCAGCGTCTCGCTGGACACCACCGCCTGGATACGCTTGAGCTTGGCATGCTCCTTCACCGCCTTGCGGCAGACCTTGGCGATCTGCCGCTCGAGGCTGCGCACCCCGGCTTCGCGGGTGTAGTAGCGAATGATGTCGCGCAGGGCGCCTTCCTCGAAGGTCAGCTCGCCCTTCTTCAGGCCGTTGGCCTGGACCTGCTTCGGAATCAGGTACTTGGCGGCGATATTGACCTTCTCGTCCTCGGTGTAGCCCGGCAGGCGGATGACTTCCATCCGATCCAGCAGGGGCGCCGGGATGTTCATCGAGTTCGCGGTGCAGAGGAACATCACGTCGGACAGGTCGTAGTCGACTTCCAGGTAGTGATCGTTGAAGTTGTGGTTCTGCTCCGGGTCGAGCACCTCGAGCAGCGCCGAGGCGGGATCCCCGCGCATGTCGCTGCCCATCTTGTCGATTTCGTCGAGGAGGAACAGCGGGTTGCGCACGCCGACCTTGGTCATCTTCTGGATCAGGCGGCCCGGCATGGAGCCGATATAGGTACGACGGTGACCGCGGATCTCGGCCTCGTCACGCACGCCGCCGAGCGCCATGCGCACGAACTTGCGATTGGTGGCGCGAGCGATGGATTCGGCCAGGGAGGTCTTGCCCACGCCGGGCGGTCCCACCAGGCAAAGGACCGGGCCCTTGAGCTTCTTCACCCGCTTTTGCACGGCGAGATACTCGAGAATGCGCTCCTTGACCTCTTCCAGGCCATAATGGTCGGCATCGAGGATGTCTTCCGCCTTGGCGAGATCATGGCGCACCTTGCTCTCGGCCTTCCACGGCACGTTCAGCAGCCAGTCTATGTAGGAACGCACCACGGTGGCTTCCGCCGACATCGGCGACATCTGCTTGAGCTTGTTCAGCTCGGCAGTGGCCTTGGTGTGCGCCTCCTTGGTCAGGCCGGCAGCGTCGATGCGCTTCTTCAGCTCCTCGACTTCGTTGTGCCCTTCGTCGATATCGCCGAGTTCCTTCTGAATGGCCTTCATCTGCTCATTCAGGTAGTACTCGCGCTGGCTGCGCTCCATCTGCTTCTTGACCCGGCCGCGGATACGCTTTTCCACCTGCAGCAGGTCGATCTCGGCATCCAGCAGCGCCAGGACATGCTCGACCCGCGACGACAGGTCGGTGATCTCCAGGATGTCCTGCTTCTGCTCGATCTTCAGCGCCATGTGCGCGGCCATGGTATCGACCAGCCTGCTCGGCTCGTCGATGCTGTTCAGCGAGGAAAGCACCTCGGCGGGGACTTTCTTGCCCAACTGGACGTATTGCTCGAACTGGCTCAGCAGGCTGCGAGTGAAGACCTCGGCCTCGCGCTCGCCGACATTGGCGTCGTCGATAGCCTGGACCGCGGCACGAATGTGCCCTTCCTCCTCGATGAAGCGCTCGACCTGGCCGCGCTGCTCGC
Organism: Pseudomonas sp. 20-5; assembly: GCF_056782835.1. Taxonomy (NCBI): domain Bacteria; kingdom Pseudomonadati; phylum Pseudomonadota; class Gammaproteobacteria; order Pseudomonadales; family Pseudomonadaceae; genus Pseudomonas; species Pseudomonas sp. 20-5. The sequence continues at coordinate 3,617,642 of NZ_CM165584.1, forward strand.
CTTCGACCAGCACCTTGACGGTGCCATCCGGCAGCTTGAGCAACTGCAGCACGGTAGCGACCGTACCCATGCGGTACAGGCCATCTTCGCCCGGATCATCGTCCGCGGGGTTTTTCTGCGCCAGCAGGAGGATTTGCTTGTCGCCGGTCATCGCTGCCTCCAGGGCCTCGATGGACTTTTCCCGACCGACGAACAACGGGATGACCATGTGCGGGTACACCACCACGTCACGTAGCGGCAGCAAGGGCAATTCGACGAGTGTTTTCATAATGTCGGCTCTACAGCGGCACTTGGCCACGAAACAGATAGGAAGACCTTTCAGCCTAAGATGGGGTTAGGCCCGGGAAAAAACAAGCGTGCCAGTCGGAAAAGAAAAGGGGCCCGAAGGCCCCTGCTCTTTCATGCCTCAGGCGCAGCCTTGGCTGGCTTTTCGCTGTTCTCGTAGATCATCAGGGGTTGCGACGAGCCATCGATGACACTCTCATCGATGACCACCTTGCTGACATCCTGCTGGGAGGGAATCTCGTACATGGTATCGAGAAGGATACCTTCGAGAATTGAACGCAAGCCACGTGCACCGGTCTTGCGTTCGAGCGCCTTGCGGGCAACCGCCTTGAGTGCGTCCGGACGGAATTCGAGATCGACGCCTTCCATTTCGAACAGCTTGGCGTACTGCTTGGTGAGAGCGTTCTTCGGCTCGGTCAGGATCTGCATGAGCGCAGCCTCGTCGAGCTCATCAAGAGTCGCGATCACCGGCAAACGCCCTACAAACTCGGGAATAAGACCGAACTTGACGAGATCTTCCGGTTCGACTTCCTTGAACGCCTCGCCGACCTTCTTGCCCATCTCCTGACTGCGCACTTCGGCATTGAAACCGATGCCGCCGCGCGCGGAACGGTTCTGGATGACCCGCTCCAGACCGGCGAAAGCGCCGCCGCAGATGAACAGGATGTTGCGCGTATCGACCTGCAGGAACTCCTGCTGCGGATGCTTGCGACCGCCCTGCGGCGGTACCGAGGCAACGGTGCCCTCGATGAGCTTCAGCAGGGCCTGCTGCACACCCTCGCCGGAAACGTCGCGAGTGATGGAGGGATTGTCCGATTTCCGGGAGATCTTGTCGATCTCGTCGATGTAGACGATGCCCATCTGGGCCTTCTCCACATCGTAATCGCACTTCTGCAAGAGCTTCTGGATGATGTTCTCGACATCCTCGCCCACGTAGCCCGCTTCCGTCAGCGTGGTCGCATCGGCGATGGTGAACGGCACGTTCAGCAGACGTGCGAGGGTCTCGGCCAGCAGGGTCTTGCCCGAGCCGGTTGGGCCGATCATCAGAATGTTGCTCTTGCCGAGCTCGATATCGTCCTTCTTGTCACGCTGGTTGAGGCGCTTGTAGTGGTTGTATACCGCTACCGCCAGAACCTTCTTGGCCCGCTCCTGCCCGATCACGTACTGATCGAGGATGGTGCGGATCTCTTTCGGCGCCGGAAGTTTGTGCCCACTACTTTCCGCCTGCGCTTCCTGCACCTCCTCGCGGATGATGTCATTGCACAGGTCGACACACTCGTCGCAGATAAAGACCGAGGGGCCGGCAATCAACTTGCGCACTTCGTGCTGGCTCTTGCCGCAGAAGGAGCAATACAGCAGCTTGCCGTTGTCCTCGCCGTTGCGGGTATCAGTCATTCGATCGATCCAATGGGTAGCTTCAAACACAAGATGAAGGCAATTGTGGGCATTTTCAAGCCCACGAGGCGGCCGAATGTCTCGACCGCCAGTATTGCGGAGCCTTAGACGGCCAGGTCGCGCTGGGTCATGACCTTGTCGATCAGGCCATACTTGACGGCTTCGTCACCGCTCATGAAGCGGTCACGATCGGTATCGCGGGCAATGACGTCCAGGGGCTGGCCGGTGTGGTGCGCCAGGATCTGGTTCAGACGCTCCTTGATGAAGAGGATTTCCTTGGCATGGATCTCGATATCCGAGGCCTGGCCCTGGAAACCGCCCAGCGGCTGGTGGATCATCATCCGCGAATGCGGCAGGCAGTAGCGCTTGCCGGCGGCACCGCCCGCAAGCAGCAGGGCACCCATGCTGCACGCCTGGCCGATACAGGTGGTCGAGACGTTGGGCTTGATGAACTGCATGGTGTCGTAGATGGACATCCCGGCAGTCACCGAACCACCCGGCGAGTTGATGTAGAGATGAATGTCCTTCTCGGGATTTTCAGCCTCCAGGAACAGCAACTGGGCAACCACCAGGTTGGCCATGTAGTCCTCGACCTGGCCGACCAGGAAGATGATCCGCTCCTTCAGCAGGCGCGAATAGATGTCGTAGGCTCGCTCGCCGCGGGCGGACTGCTCCACCACCATGGGCACCAGGCCACCGGCGGCCTGGATATCGGGAACGTGCGGAATAAAAGAGTTGCGAGACATGTCTTGCGATCACTCCCTAACAGATAGTGAAGCCTCAAAGACGCACAAGCCAGCACTAAGGCTGGCTTGTGGGATTCGAACGAGAGGAACGAATCAGGCCGCTTGCGGAGCTTCGGCCGGCTTGACCGCTTCTTCGTAGGATACCTGCTTATCGGTCACAGTGGCCTTTTGCAGGACAGTATCTACGACTTGTTCTTCCAGTACAACAGAACGGACTTCGTTCAGCTGGGGCTCGTTCTTGAAGTACCAGGCGACGACCTGCTCGGGCTCCTGGTAGGCCGAGGCCATTTCCTCGATCATTTCGCGAACGCGACCTTCGTCGGCCTTCAGCTCGTGCTGCTTGACCACTTCGGCGACGATCAGGCCCAGCACCACACGGCGCTTGGCCTGCTCTTCGAACAGCTCGGCCGGCAGTTGGTCAGGCTTGATGTTGCCACCGAACTGCTGGACGGCCTGCACGCGCAGACGGTTCACTTCGTTGCCGATCAGGGCCTTGGGCACTTCGATCGGGTTGGCCTGCAGCAGACCTTCCATGACCTGGTTCTTGACCTTGGACTTGATCGCCTGGCGCAGCTCGCGCTCCATGTTCTTCTGCACTTCGGCGCGGAAGCCATCGAGACCGGTTTCCTTCACGCCGAACAGAGCGAAGAACTCTTCGTTCAGTTCCGGCAGCTTGGGCTCGGCTACGCTATTGACGGTAACGGTGAACTCGGCAGCCTTGTTGGCCAGGTCCAGGTTCTGGTAGTCCTCGGGGAAGGTCAGGTTGAGCACACGCTCTTCACCGGCCTTCGCCCCCACCAGCCCTTCTTCGAAGCCGGCGATCATGCGACCGGAGCCCAGTACCAGCAGGGTGCCTTTGGCGGAACCGCCGGCGAAGGCTTCGCCGTCGATCTTGCCGACGAAGTCGATGTTCAACTGGTCATCGTTCTGGGCGGCACGCTCGACCACTTCGAAACGGGTGTTCTGCTTGCGCAGGACGTCGAGCATGTTGTCGACATCAGCATCGGAAACTTCGGCCTGCAGGCGCTCGACCTTGATGTCTTCCAAGCCGGAAACGGTAAATTCCGGGAAGACTTCGAAGGTTGCGATGTATTCCAGGTCCTTGCCTTTCTCGAAGGACTTGGGCTCTACCGACGGCGAACCGGCCGGATTCAGCTTCTGCTCGACCACGGCTTCGTAGAAGGTTTCCTGGATCAGATCGCCCATGGCTTCCTGGCGCGCGGAAGCTTCGTAGCGCTGACGAATGACACTCATCGGCACCTTGCCGGGGCGGAAACCTGGAATCTTGGCACGACGGGCGGTCTGCTGCAGACGCTTGTTGACTTCGGTCTCGATACGCTCGGCAGGCACACCAACGGTCATGCGGCGCTCAAGAGCGGAAGTGCTTTCAACAGAAACTTGCATGGATATTCCTCGTTGCACAGACGTAAGCCGGTCCTTCCGGCTCCCAGAATCAAGGGCATGCATTCTAGTAGAGGGAAAAGCAGAAGTCACCCCGCCAGGGTGCAGGCGGATCCCCGGGGTGTTTCCGGCCGCTTCCGCCGATCGCAGCCCGATCTCGAACGAGTCGCTGGAGCTTCGCCGGAAGCGGGCGCATATAATGCCAGCCGATTCCGCTCCGACCGATGAAACCCTATGGACTGCCCTACCCTCAGCAAGGTATTGCTCGTCGAAGACGACCAGAAGCTCGCCCGCCTGATCGCCAGTTTCCTTTCCCAGCATGGTTTCGAAGTGCGCCAGGTGCATCGCGGTGATGCCGCGTTCGCCGCCTTCCTCGACTTCAAGCCGCAAGTGGTGGTTCTCGACCTCATGCTCCCCGGACAGAATGGTCTGCAGGTGTGCCGGGAGATCCGCCGGGTCGCGAACCTGCCGATCCTCATACTCACCGCCCAGGAGGACGATCTCGATCACATCCTCGGCCTGGAGTCCGGCGCCGACGACTACGTGATCAAGCCGATCGAGCCACCGGTGCTGCTCGCCCGCCTGCGCGCCCTGATGCGCCGGCACGCGCCCCTTCCCGCCTCCCCGGAAAGCCTGACATTCGGCAAGCTGAACATCGACCGACGGCGGCGCGAAGCGGAACTCGAAGGCCTCGGCATCGAACTGACCACGATGGAGTTCGAGCTGCTCTGGCTGCTGGCCAGCCAGGCAGGGGAAATACTTTCCCGCGACGAGATCCTCAACCAGATCCGCGGCATCGGCTTCGACGGCCTGAACCGCAGCGTCGACGTCTGCATCAGCAAGCTGCGCAATAAACTGAAGGACAATCCGCGCGAGCCGGTCCGGATCAAGACCGTCTGGGGCAAGGGCTACCTGTTCAACCCGCTGGGCTGGGAGCTCTGAATGCTGCGCCTGTTCCTGCGCCTCTACCTGCTGCTGGCCCTGGGGTTCGCCGCCGCGATCTTCGTGGTCGACCATGTCATCGACGCGTTCTACGACAGCATCGTCGAGAACTATCACCGCGACGCCGTTCGCGGCCAGGCCTATTCGCTGGTGGAAAAGCTGGCCCCGCTGGACCAGGCCGGACGCCAGCGACAGCTCGAAGACTGGCGTCCCCACTACGGGCTCGAGCTGAGCCTGACGGATGCCAGGCAGGCGAAGCTGACGCAGGAAGAGCAGGCCCTCCTCGACAAGAACCTGCTGGTGGTACGCGAGGACTTCACGGAATTCATCAGCCGCATCGACGCGGGCCCGCAGCTGCTCGACATCAAGCTGCCGCCGGAACCCTCGCTGACCCCACTATTCACCGTGCTGGCCTACATCCTGCTCGGCGTGCTGGTCGGCATCGCCCTGCTGGTATGGGTCCGCCCGCACTGGCGCGACCTCGAGACCCTGCGCCTGGCCGCGCAACGCTTCGGCGACGGCGACCTGTCATCGCGCACGCGCATTTTCCGACGCTCCGACATCCGCACCCTGGCCCAGCACTTCAACCAGATGGCCGACCGCATCGAAAGCCTGATCAGCAACCAGCGTGAACTGACCAACGCGGTATCCCACGAATTGCGCACGCCGATCTCCCGCCTGTCCTTCGAACTCGAGCAATTGAACAAGCAGGTCGACGCCGAAGTACGCCACGACCTGATAGAGGACATGCGCGCCGATCTCGGCGAACTGGAGGAAATGGTCTCCGAACTGCTGACCTACGCCCGCCTGGAGCACGGCAACGTCGGGAGCCACCGGGAAATCGTCGACGCCGCGAGCTGGCTGGATAGCGTCGTCGCCGACGTCGCCCTGGAAGCCGAAGCCGCCGGAGTCACCTGCGAGATCAGCGCCTGCCAGGTCGAACAGATCCGCATCGAGCCTCGCTTCATGGCGCGCGCAGTGATCAACCTGCTGCGCAACGCCATTCGCCACGCACACTCGCGCGTCGAAATCGCCCTCCTCGATCAAGGCGACAGCTGTCAGATACGGGTCAACGACGACGGCCCCGGGATACCGGCGGACGCCCGGCAGAAGATCTTCGAACCCTTTTCGCGCCTGGACGACAGCCGCGATCGCAGCACCGGCGGCTTCGGCCTGGGCCTGGCGATCGTCCGCCGGGTCGCGCAATGGCACGGCGGCTATGCGGAAGCGCTGGAAACGCCGCAGGGAGGCGCCTCCTTCCGCCTGACCTGGGAGCGACCCCGTTGACAGCGGAGGCTTAACAATCTTTCACAGATTGCTGACAAAGCCGTAAGGACTGCCAGCCAGGCCCGCCCTAGCATGGGACACCTCGCCTTTCCGCCAGGTGTTCCATGTTTCGTGCAATGCATCTTTCCCTTCTCGGCTGCCTGCTCGGCACCAGCGGCTGCCACGGACTGCCGCCCGCCCCGCCAGCGCCGAGCGCCGCCGTGGGCAACTACGGCGAGGTCATCGACTATCTGCAACGCCACATCCGCCGGGAAATGGAAAGGCAGGACGTGCCCGGCCTGGCCCTGGCATTGGTCGACGACCAGCAACTGGTCTGGGCCCGCGGTTTCGGCTATGCCGACCGACAGCACAGGATCAACGCCAGCGAGCACACCGCATTCCACGCCGGCGACCTGTCCAAGCTACTGATCGCCAGCGCGACCCTGCAACTGGCCGAACGCGGCCAACTCTCTCTCGACGCCCCGCTCCAGGACACCTTGCGCGAGTTCTACGTACGCTCACGCTTCCATGCCGACCAGAGCGAGGCGGATCGCGCGATCACTTTCCGCCGGCTGCTCAGCCACCAGTCCGGCCTTCCTGGCGAACACCTGCCGCCCCTGTTCGGCGAACGCCCGAGCTCACTCGGCCAACTGCCGGCGAAAGTATCCGGCGTCTGGCTGAGCAATCCGCCGGGAACCCAGGTCGCCTATTCCAACCTTGGCTACGAGCTGGTCGGCGCGGCTATCGAGCGCAACACCGGAAAGCACTTCGAGCAGCACATGCGGGAGCACCTGCTGGACCCTTTGCAGATGACTCGCTCCAGCTTCGCCAGGAACGCCCTGCCCCAGGCGCAACGCGCCCACGGCTACAGCGGCGGCGGCGGCGGTCGCCCCGGCTCCGCCGCCGCCAGCGACCTCCCGGTCAACGACCTGTGGAGCAGCCCGGTCGACCTCAGCCGCTTCGTCCGCATGCTGTTCGCCAACGGGCGCCACAAGGAGCGCCAGCTTCTCCGGAAACACTCCGTCGAGGAGATGTTCCGCCAGCAGAACGCCGGCAATGCCCTGGACTTCGACTGCCAGGTGGGCCTGGCCTGGTTCCTCAGCCCGTGCGGCTCCGCACCGCTGGAAGGAGGCATCCGTCACTATGAGTACGCCAGCGCCACCCCAGGATTCAGCGCCCATCTGATTCTGCTGCCGGAACAGCGCCTCGCCGCCATTGTCATGAGCAACGCCGATGACAGCGGGTCGCTCACTGCCTCCCTGGCCCGGCAAGCGGCGTCGCTCATGCTGCAGGTCAAACAGGGCGCTCGTCGCCCCGCCGTACAGCCCACCCCCGCGCGCGCCCCCGCACTGGAGGTACCGAGCCCGGAGGACCGGCGACAGCTATACGGTCGCTACGCAACCCGCCAAGGCCAGATTCGCCTGTACGAGCGCAGGGGTCGCCTGTACGCGGATTTCGGCGAACAACGCGTGGAACTGTTGCGCGACACCTCGGGCTGGCTGCAGATGAGAAAAAGACTGCTGGGGTTCTGGCCTGTCGGCGTGGACAGCGCCGGACAGTTGCAACTGGACGTGGTCAGCTACGGCCAACGCCGAATCCTGGTGTCCCGCCGCCACGACCAGACCGCCTACCTCGGCGAGCGCATCGAGCCGACATCCCTGCCCCAGGCCTGGAACGAAGCCGTCGGCACCTACCGCGTCGCCAGCACGGGCCGGCACAGCTACCTGAACGGCCTGAGCATCAGGATCGAAGACGGCTTCCTGCTGGTGCGCGGGCAAGCCGGAGGAACCCGCTCCGGCGAGTTCATCCTGCAACCCATCGACAGCGCACACGCCGTCCTGGCCGGCAGCGGCCAGGGCCTGGGAGACACCTTCAGTCGCGACTTCGACGGTCTGAACGCGCTCGGCTACCGCTTCGCCCAGCAAGACACCAAGGCACGTCCCTGGCTGCAACGGAAGGAGTCCCCATGAGAAGCCCCTCCCTGTGCCTCGCCGGCACGCTCGCCAGCCTCTGCTCCGCCGCTGTCGCCGAAGAGTGGCATGACAGCATCGGCCCGAGCGCCCTGGTGGAATACCGTTTCTGAAACACACCGAGAGAGAATACGAACATGTTCACCGCCTTCGCCTTCCGCGGCCGCCAACCTTATACCGTTCGCCGGAACACAGCCCAGGGCGCGACCTTGCGCCCGAAACTGGCGAACCGGCCGGATGCGCCGGTTTCAGCCGGGAAGTCCTGAACTGCGGAGCGTCTACGGCCTCATTGGCAACGGATCACGCCGCTGGCGATTTCGTCGTCGATGGAGCGCAGCGCATCGGCATCCTGGTGCATCTGCTCGATCACCTCGAGCAGGCGCTGCGCCAGCTTCGGATCGTTCGCCCGCTCGACGGCGCGCATGACCTCGACCGCAGCCGATTCATGATTGTTCGCCATCTGCTTGAGAGCCTTGCGCAAGCGCTGCTCGGTCCATTTCATCGACATGTCGCTTCACCCAGACTGCATATACGGACCCGCCAGGAACGACAGGCTCGCTTAAGAGCGCCGGACCCGGAACAAGTTCAACCTGCCGTCGCGCCCATGAGGGCGGATTGGGTACCGGAAAGGCAAACGGAGAAGAGATCGTGAAGCGCAAACGAAAACGCCAGGCACAAGGCCTGGCGCTTCGAAATATGGGGTGGACGATGGGAATCGAACCCACGACACCAGGAGCCACAATCCTGTGCTCTACCAACTGAGCTACGCCCACCATATCGTGAATCGTGCCGGACGTTCCGGCTTCAACCGCAGCGGCCGGACAAGCCGAGCCTGAAGGTGGTGCGGACGGAGAGACTCGAACTCTCACGCCTTGCGGCGCTGGAACCTAAATCCAGTGTGTCTACCAATTCCACCACGTCCGCGGGACACTGCTTGGAAATGAAAACGCCAGGCCCCGGGCCTGGCGCTTCGGAATATGGGGTGGACGATGGGAATCGAACCCACGACACCAGGAGCCACAATCCTGTGCTCTACCAACTGAGCTACGCCCACCATATTACGACTTGCGGTAAAACATCGCCTGCTTCTTGCCGATTCGCCGAATGGCGCACCCGGCAGGACTCGAACCTGCGACCATCCGCTTAGAAGGCGGATGCTCTATCCAGCTGAGCTACGGGCGCTTTATTCATCTGCATTCAATGCTGAGCGCAAACTTTAAGCTCTGGCAATCACAAAGTCAGCAACCGACTTGCTTTACCTCTTACCCTGCGTCCGGCTGTGCTCGGCAAGCGGGGCGCATGTTATACAGGGGGCGAAAGGCCGTCAACGGGTTTTTTAAAAAAATTCAGCTATATAAAGGAGTTACGGCAAATCCACGGGTCGCCTCCTTTGCCCCGGGCGGCGTCCATGCGAAAATGCGCGTCCTTTTTCCACCCGATTCGATGGTTACCCTTCCGACATGACCGCACAACTGATCGACGGCAAAGCGATCGCCGCCAACCTTCGCCAGCAGATAGCCCAACGCGTGACCGAGCGCCGCCAGCAAGGCCTGCGCGTTCCCGGCCTGGCGGTGATCCTGGTCGGCACCGATCCGGCCTCTCAGGTCTATGTGGCGCACAAGCGCAAGGACTGCGAGGAAGTCGGCTTTCTCTCCCAGGCCTACGATCTTCCCGCCGAAACCAGCCAGGACGACCTGCTGGCTCTGATCGACCGCCTGAACGACGACACCGCCATCGACGGCATCCTGGTCCAGCTACCCCTGCCCGCCCACCTGGACGCCTCCCTGCTGCTGGAGCGTATCCACCCGGACAAGGACGTGGACGGTTTCCATCCCTACAACATCGGCCGCCTGGCCCAGCGCATGCCCCTCCTGCGCCCCTGCACCCCGAAAGGCATCATGACCCTGCTCGCCAGCACCGGCGCCGACCTGTACGGCATGGATGCGGTCGTGGTCGGCGCCTCGAACATCGTCGGCCGACCCATGGCTCTGGAGTTGCTGCTGGGTGGCTGCACCGTCACCGTGACCCACCGCTTCACCCGCGACCTGGCCGACCATGTGTCGCGCGCCGACCTGGTGGTGGTCGCTGCCGGCAAGCCGGGACTGGTCAAGGGCGAGTGGATCAAGGAAGGCGCCATCGTCATCGACGTCGGCATCAACCGCCAGGCCGACGGCCGACTGGTCGGCGACGTGGAATACGAAGTGGCAGCGCAACGCGCCAGCTGGATCACCCCGGTGCCGGGCGGCGTCGGGCCGATGACCCGCGCCTGCCTGCTGGAAAATACCCTGCACGCCGCCGAACACCTGCACGACTGAGGTCGCCGGTAATGAAAAGCCCCGCGTTCGCGGGGCTTTTCATTTATCGCTGCGGGTTCAGTCGGCCAGGCGCCAGGTAGTGCCGCCCTTGCCATCCTCCAGCACGACGCCCATGGCGGTGAGCCGATCGCGAATCCGGTCGGACTCCGCCCAGTTCTTCGCCGCCCGCGCCTCCAGGCGCGCCTGGATCAGCGCCTCGACCTCGGCCGCATCGACCTTGCCCTCGGCGCCCGCCTGCAGGAAGGCTTCCGGCTCCAGTTGCAGCACCCCCAGCAGGCCAGCCAACTGCTTCAGGCGCGCGGCCAGCGCGGCCGCCGCCGACAGGTCGCTTTCGCGCAGACGATTGACCTCCCGCGCCAGCTCGAACAGCACCGAGCAGGCACCCGCGGTATTGAAGTCGTCGTCCATCGCCGCGGCGAAGCGCTCGACATACTCCACCGCTTCCGCCGGCGCCGCCTCGGGCAGCCCCTTGAGCGCGTTGTAGAAACGGTCCAGGGCCGCCTTGGCCTCGCGCAGGTTCTCCTCCGAGTAGTTGATCGGACTGCGGTAATGGCTGGCGATCAGCAGGTAACGCACCACTTCGGGGTGATATTTCTCCAGCACTTCGCGGATGGTGAAGAAATTGCCCAGCGACTTGGACATCTTCTCGCCGTTGATGGTGATCATCCCGCAGTGCAGCCAGGACTTGGCGTAGGGCTTGCCGGTCGCGGCCTCGCTCTGGGCGATCTCGTTCTCGTGGTGAGGGAACTCCAGGTCGTTGCCACCGCCATGGATGTCGAAGGAATCGCCCAGGCAGCAGGTGGACATCACCGAGCATTCGATGTGCCAGCCCGGGCGCCCCTCGCCCCAGGGCGACGACCAGCTCGGCTCGCCCGGCTTGGCGCCCTTCCAGAGCACGAAATCGAGCGGATCCTCCTTCGCTTCGCCCGGCTCGATCCGCGCACCGATGCGCAGGTCCTCGACCCGCCGCCGCGACAACTTGCCGTAGCCAGCGAACTTGCCGACCCGGTAGTACACGTCACCGTTGCCCGGCGCGTAGGCATAGCCCTTGTCGATCAGGGTCTGGATCATCGCGTGCATGCCGGCGATGTGATCGGTGGCGCGTGGCTCCTGGTCCGGCTTGAGGATGTTCAGCCGGGCCTCGTCCTCGTGCATCGCCGCGATCATGCGCTCGGTCAGCACATCGAACGGCTCGCCGTTCTCGTTGGCGCGATTGATGATCTTGTCATCGATATCGGTGATGTTGCGCACGTACGTCAGGTCGTAGCCACGGTGGCGCAACCAGCGGGTGATCACGTCGAACGCCACCATGCTGCGGCCGTGGCCCAGATGGCAGTAGTCGTACACGGTCATGCCGCACACGTACATGCGTACCTGGTTGCCGACCAGCGGCGTGAAGACTTCTTTGGTCTTGCTCAGCGTGTTGTAGATCTGCAGCACGGTCTTTCCTCAGCCCTGTCCCCAGGAGTCACGCAGGGTGACGGTACGGTTGAACACCGGCTTGCCCGGCCTGGAGTCCTTCAGGTCGGCGACGAAATAGCCTTCGCGCTCGAACTGGAAGCGATCCTCCGGGTTCGCCTGGCCCAGCGACGGCTCGGCGCGACAGCCGGCCAGTACCTGCAGGGAGTCGGCGTTGATGTTGTCGAGGAAGCTGCCGCCCTCTTCCGCCTTCTCCGGATTGGCCGAGCGGAACAGCCGATCGTACAGGCGCACTTCGCACTCGACGCTGCCCTCGGCCGGCACCCAGTGGATCACGCCCTTGACCTTGCGGCCTTCCGGGTTCTTGCCCAGGGTGTCCGGATCGTAGCTGCAGCGCAGTTCGACGATATTGCCGTCGGCATCCTTGATCGCTTCGTCGGCACGGATCACGTAGCTGCCGCGCAGACGCACCTCGCCACCGGGGATCAGGCGCTTGTAGCCGGCCGGCGGGACTTCCTCGAAGTCACCGGCATCGATGAACAGCTCGCGACCGAACGGCAGTACGCGCACTCCCATGTCTTCCTTCGGATGACGCGGCAACTCGAGGTTCTCCACCTGCCCTTCGGGGTAGTTGGTGATCACCACCTTGAGCGGTTTCAGCACGCACATGGCACGCGGCGCGGTGGCGTCCAGGTGGTCGCGGATGCTGAACTCGAGCATGCCGATGTCGACCACGCCGCTGGCACGGTTCACCCCTATCATCTCGCAGAAGTTGCGGATCGACTCCGGGGTGTAGCCGCGGCGGCGATAGCCGGACAGGGTCGACATGCGCGGATCGTCCCAGCCGCTGACATGGCCTTCGTCGACCAATTGCTTGAGCTTGCGCTTGCTGGTCACGGTGTAGTTCAGGTTGAGCCGGGAGAATTCGTACTGGCGCGGTTGCGCAGGTACCGGCAGGTTGGCCAGGAACCACTCGTAGAGCGGACGATGGTCTTCGAATTCCAGGGTGCAGATCGAATGGGTGATGCCCTCGATGGCGTCCGACTGACCGTGGGTGAAGTCGTAGCTCGGGTAGATGCACCACTTGTCGCCGGTCTGGTGGTGATGCGCATGGCGGATGCGGTACAGGATCGGATCGCGCAGGTTCATGTTCGGCGAACCCATGTCGATCTTCGCCCGCAGCGAACGGGCGCCGTCGGGGAACTCACCGGCCTTCATGCGGGCGAACAGGTCGAGGTTCTCCTCCACCGAACGGTCACGGTAAGGGCTGTTGCGGCCCGGCTCGGTGAGGGTGCCGCGGTATTCGCGCATTTCCTCGGGACCGAGGTCGCAGACGAACGCCTTGCCGGCCTTGATCAGCTCGATGGCCCAGGCATGCAACTGGTCGAAATAGTTGGAGGCATAGCAGACCTCGCCGGACCACTGGAAGCCCAGCCACTTGATGTCGGCCTCGATGGCATCGATGTACTCCTGGTCTTCCTTGGCCGGGTTGGTGTCATCGAAGCGCAGATGGCAATCGCCAGCGAATTCCTGGGCCAGGCCGAAGTTCAGGCAGATCGACTTGGCGTGGCCGATGTGCAGGTAACCGTTGGGCTCCGGGGGGAAACGGGTGACGATCTTCGCGTGCTTGCCGGCATCCAGGTCGGCTTGAACGATCTGGCGCAGGAAGTTCGGGGCGGCGGTGGTCTCTGGCTTGCTCATGGGATCCTTGGTCATGCTCTCGCCCGACCAGGGTAGGCCGGGCAAATCAAAGCGCTTATCATAGCCGAAGCTGTCAACCCCCTGACAGGCCTTCGATTTTCACGACAAAGCGGATTACCCACATGATCAAGCTGCATACCAACCATGGCGTCATCACCCTGAAGCTCGATGAAGAGAAAGCCCCGGAAACCGCGGCGAACTTCAAGGAGTACGTGAAAAGCGGCCACTACGACAACACCGTCTTCCACCGCGTGATCAACAACTTCATGATCCAGGGCGGCGGTTTCGAGCCGGGCATGAAGCAGAAGCCCACTCGCGCACCGATCAAGAACGAAGCCAACAACGGCCTGACCAACAAGGTCGGCAGCATCGCCATGGCTCGTACCATGGACCCGCATTCGGCCAGCGCGCAGTTCTTCATCAACGTCGCCGACAACGATTTCCTCAACCATACCGCCCCCACCACCCAGGGCTGGGGCTATGCCGTCTTCGGCGAAGTGGTCGAGGGCATGGACGTGGTCAACAAGATCAAGGGCGTGGCCACCACCATGCGCAGCGGCCACCAGGACGTGCCGGCCGAGGACGTGATCATCGAGAAGGCCGAAATCGTCGAAGAATGAAGCGATGAGCGTCCTGTTCATCTCGGACCTGCATCTCGAAGCGGAACGCCCGGACATCACCCGGGCGTTTCTGTCTTTCCTCGATGAGCGCGCCCGCCGGGCCGAGGCCCTGTACATCCTCGGCGACTTCTTCGAAGCCTGGATCGGCGACGACGGCATGGACGCCTTCCAGCGCTCCATCGCCCAGTCCCTGCGCCAGGTGGCCGACGGCGGTACGCGCATCTACCTGATGCACGGCAATCGCGACTTCCTCATTGGCAAGGCGTTCTGCCGCGAGGCCGGATGCACGCTGCTGCCCGACCCGAGCGTGATCGACCTGTACGGCGAGCCGGTATTGCTGATGCACGGGGACAGCCTGTGCACCCGAGACGAGGCCTACATGCGCCTGCGCCGCTGGCTGCGCAACCCGCTCACGCTCTGGGTACTGCGCCACCTGCCGCTGGCCACCCGACACAAGCTGGCACGCAAGCTGCGCAAGGAAAGCCGCGCGCAGACCCGCATGAAAGCCGTCGACATCATCGATGTCACGCCCGAAGAAGTGCCCCGGGTCATGCGCGGGCATGGCGTGCGTACCCTGATCCACGGCCACACTCATCGGCCGGCCGAACACCCGCTGGACATCGACGGCCAGCCCGCCCGGCGCATCGTGCTCGGCGACTGGGACCGCCAGGGCTGGGCCCTGGAGATCGACGCCAACGGCCATCGCCAGGCGCCCTTCCCGCTCTGACCCACCCCAGGCCCGCCATGCGGGCCTTTCAGCGAAACATTATGCGATTCGCATTTTTTCCGCCGTCCATCTTGACGTCGCGGGCCACCTTTCAGCAGGATCGCGCTCCCCCACCCCGCATCAAGGAATGATCGTGATCATCTCGAAGGGAAACCTGATCAAGTTCGTCGCCGCCCCCCTCGGCGTGCTCGCCCTCGGCTTCGGCCTGTTCAACGGCGTGTTCTTCTATAACGAAGCCGGCTTCATGACCCACGTAAGGACCATCTTCGGCGACGAGAAGATCGTCGATGACGTCGGCTACGCGACCAAGTGGTTCGGTCGCGCCACCACCTGGAAGAAGGCCATCAGCGTGCAGTCCGTGCTGGTCATGGACGATAACGACACCAATCCGGACAACGACGGCCTCGGCGCCACCATCGAGGCTTTCCCGATCGTGTTCCTCGGCAACGTCGACGCCAAGGTCGAATCTTCCGCGCGCTTTCGCCTGCCCGGCGGCGAGCCGTTCCTGAAGATGGCCCAGGAATACCGCAACCCGGACAATTTCATCCGCACCGCACTGGTGCCGGCGATCAAGGAAACCCTCCAGGCCACCGCTTCGCTGATGAGCGCCGACGACTACTACGCCGGAGCCCGCAGCGAATTCGCCGCCGAGTTCGAGAACCAGCTCAACGACGGCCTGTACCTGATCAAGCGCAAGGAAGTCCGCGGGCCGCGCGGCGCCATTCCGCACCAGACCGCGATCCTCCAGGCCGGCACCGAGCAGGGAGCGTTCGGCGACAACAACGCCAGCCAGTTCGTCACCGAGAAGGTCACCGATGCCAAGGGCATCCCGGTACGCAAGCAACAGCAGTTCCGCAAGTTCGGCGTCGAGGTGGTGGAAGCGCGGATCACCAACGTCGATCCCAACCCGCAGTACAAGCAGCGCATGGTCAAGGTCCAGCAGGCGCTCGCCGAGCTGGCGGTGGCGCGGCAGAACCGCCTGAAGGAAGAAGAGGAAAAGCTGCTGGTCACCGCCCGCGGCGAGAAGGAAGTCGAGGCCAAGCGCCAGGAAACCCTGCGCGACCAGATCGAACGCACCACCCAGGCGGAAACCGACAAGCAATTGGCGGTGATCAACGCCGAGCGCGAGAAGCAGCGCGCCGAGATCGAGAAGCAGACCGCCGAACTGCTGCGCGACAAGGCCACGGTGACCGCCCAGGCCACCAAGATCACCGCCGACGCCGAGGCCTACGCCCGCGAAGCGGTGATCAAGGCGGACGGCGCGTTGCAGCCGAAGCTCGACGCGCTGATCGCGATCAACAAGGTCTGGGCCGAAGCCGCCGCCCAGGCCCCCGTCCCCAGCGTAATGATGGGTGCCGGCGCCAACGGCGCGGCGAGCCGCCAGGACGAGATCGGCCAGCTGATGGGCGTTCTGGCGACCAAGGCCGCCCGCGACCTGGCCCTCGACCTCAAGGTCAAGGACTGATCCAGGCAGCAAAAAAAGCGCCCCGCGGGGCGCTTTCTTGTTTCCGGCTCAGGCCACCAGGTCCACCGGGAGGCCGCTGTGGAAGCGGAATTCGTTGTCCGGACTGCTGATCAGCTCGGCCTCCTTGGCCCGCACCACCTCGATCGTCCGCTCCACGTCGGCCTCGTCGCCGTACTGGTAGGCCAGCTTCAGGTAGTCCTGGAAATGCCGCGACTCGGACTTCAGCAAACCGCCGTAGAATTTCGCCAGCTCCGCGTCCAGGTGCGGCACCAGGGCGGCGAAGCGCTCGCAGGAACGCGCCTCGATGAAGGCGCCGACCACCAGCGTATCGGTCAGCCGCTGCGGCTCCTGCTTGCGCACCAGGTCGCGCAGCGCCGAGGCGTAGCGGGAGGCGCTGACATTGACCACCGGGATACCGCGTTTCTTCAGGATCGCCAGCACCTGCTCGAAGTGGCGCAGCTCCTCGCGCGCCAGGCGGCTCATCTTGTTCACCAGGTCCAGGCGGCCGGAGTACTTGCCGATCAGTTGCATCGCCGTCGCCGCGGCCTTCATCTCGCAGGCCTTGTGGTCCAGCAGCATGACGTCCTGGCGCTCCAGGGCCGCCTCGACCCAGGCGGCGGGAGTGGAACAGGCAAGGAATTGGTCGATCTCGGGCAACATGGTGCAGGTCACTCATTCTGGAAAGGGCCTGCCATGACGCTGGTCGGGGCAGGAAAGGCGGAGCATTATACGGAAGCTGCGGCGGTCGGGCAGGCCGACCCGTTTGATATGCATCAAGAGCAGCGGCTGGATTGCGTCTAGAGTTGTTTCAGCGATAACCACAAGCACTCAGGGAGACGATCATGCAAGCCATTCGCAGCATCCTCGTGGTGATTGAACCGGACCAGCTGGAAGGTCTCGCCCTGAAACGGGCACAACTGATCGCCGGCGTGACCCAGTCGCACCTGCACCTGCTGGTCTGCGAGAAGCGCCGCGACCACAGCGCCGCTCTCAACGACCTGGCCCAGGAGCTGCGCGAGGAAGGCTACAGCGTCTCGACCAACCAGGCCTGGAAGGACTCCCTGCACCAGACCATCATCGCCGAGCAACAGGCCGAAGGCTGCGGACTGATCATCAAGCAGCACTTTCCCGACAACCCGCTGAAAAAGGCCATCCTCACCCCGGACGACTGGAAGCTGCTGCGCTTCGCGCCCTGTCCGGTACTGATGACCAAGACCGCCCGGCCCTGGACGGGCGGAAAGATCCTCGCCGCGGTCGACGTCGGCAACAACGACGGCGAGCACCGCTCCCTGCACGCCGGGATCATCAGCCATGCCTACGACATCGCCGGCCTGGCCAAGGCCACGCTGCACGTGATCAGCGCCCACCCCTCGCCGATGCTCTCCTCTGCCGACCCGACCTTCCAGCTCAGCGAAACCATCGAGGCCCGCTATCGCGAGGCCTGCCGCACCTTCCAGGCCGAGTACGGTTTCAGCGACGAACAATTGCACATCGAGGAAGGTCCGGCCGACGTGCTGATCCCGCGCACCGCGCAGAAGCTCGACGCGGTGGTCACCGTGATCGGCACCGTGGCGCGCACCGGGTTGTCCGGCGCGCTGATCGGCAATACCGCGGAAGTGGTGCTGGATACCCTGGAAAGCGACGTGCTGGTGTTGAAGCCGGACGACATCATCGCCCACCTGGAGGAGCTGGCCAGCAAGGAGTGACCGCTGGTCGGACGAAAACGCCGCCCAAGGGCGGCTTTTTCGCTGGAGACACCGCCTATCTGTCGATCGCCTGCAGGAACGAGGGCGCGATGTAGCGCTGGTAATGCGCTTCCGACAGCAGGAAGAATTCCCGGTCGATGGCATCGCGCAGGTCCGGCAGGCTCCAGTCGCGGAATTCCGGCAGCAGTGCCACGCCGTAGGCTTCGATCTGGTTGATCAGCCGGGAACCGCGGGCGATCAACTGGTAGGCCCAGCAATAGGGGGACTGCTCGGGGACGAAACGGATCTGCCGCTGCTCCAGTTGCAGGCGCAGGCGCGCGGCGTCGAAGACTTCCAGCTTGGCGGCCATCACCTGGGCCAGCAACTGCTCAAGGCGACTCCAGACAGCCCGCTTTTCCTCGGCGTCGTAGAGGTTCCAGTTGACCACCTCATGGTGAAAACGCTTGCAGCCACGGCATACCAGGTCGCCGTATACCGTGGAGCAAAGCCCTACGCAGGGGGTTTTGATTCTTTGCGAAGACATGGCCGGGACAACGAAAACAAAGCGGCATCTTAGCCCTTTGTCTAATCAAGTTCACCCCGTGGTTCCTAGGGTTTCCGACTTAACTTTGCGTCGAGTTTCCAGTAACATTGGCCCGCCTTTTTAGGCGCCAATGTCCGTTAGAAGCTGTTTTCAAAGCGTCACGAGCACAGTTTCCGGCAGGTACGCTGGCGACGGCGCCTCCCTCAAGCGTCTCGCCAGCCCCACCCCAGCCCGCCGGCGTAAAACTTTGAAAACAGCTTCTGTCTGGAACCTGCCGATGCCCTCGTAGGTTGGTGGATTACCGTCCACCTGGGCCTGACGAGCGGATCTGCGTCGGTTCCTGGATACGTGTCCCCCGGGACCACTGATGAGGGAAATACTGTGCTTGAAGCCTACCGCAAACACGTAGAAGAGCGTGCCGCCCAGGGTGTCGTGCCCCAACCGCTGAACGCCGAACAGACCGCAGGCCTGGTCGAGCTGCTGAAGAACCCGCCGGCCGGCGAAGAAGAATTCCTCCTTGACCTGATCACCAACCGCGTACCGCCGGGCGTCGACGAAGCCGCCTACGTCAAGGCCGGTTTCCTTTCCGCCATCGTCAAGGGCGAAGCCACCTCCCCCCTTATCGACAAGCAACGTGCCGCCGAGCTGCTGGGCACCATGCAGGGCGGCTACAACATCGCCACCCTGGTCGAGCTGCTGGACGACGCCGAACTGGCCAACACCGCCGCCGAACAGCTGAAGCACACCCTGCTGATGTTCGACGCCTTCCACGACGTCGCCGAGCGCGCCAAGAAGGGCAATGCCGCGGCCAAGTCCGTGCTGCAATCCTGGGCCGATGGCGAGTGGTTCAAGGCCAAGCCGGAAGTCCCGGAAAAGCTGACTCTCACCGTATTCAAGGTCCCCGGCGAAACCAACACCGACGACCTCTCCCCGGCCCCCGACGCCTGGTCGCGCCCGGACATCCCGCTGCACGCCCTGGCCATGCTGAAGATGGCCCGCGACGGCATCGAGCCGGTCCAGCCGGGTTCGGTCGGTCCGCTGAAGCAGATCGAAGCGGTCAAGGCCAAGGGCTTCCCGGTCGCCTACGTCGGCGACGTGGTCGGCACCGGTTCCTCGCGCAAATCCGCCACCAACTCGGTGCTGTGGTTCTTCGGCGACGACATTCCGTTCGTGCCGAACAAGCGTGCCGGCGGCTTCTGCTTCGGCACCAAGATCGCACCGATCTTCTACAACACCATGGAAGATGCCGGCGCCCTGCCGATCGAGTTCGACTGCACCAACCTGGCCATGGGCGACGTCATCGACGTATACCCCTATGAAGGCAAGGTCGTTCGCCACGACAGCGGCGAAGTGGTCACCACCTTCGAGCTGAAGACCCCGGTCCTGCTCGACGAAGTCCGCGCCGGCGGCCGTATCCCGCTGATCGTCGGCCGTGGCCTGACCGAGAAGGCCCGCGCCGAGCTGGGCCTGGGCGCCTCCGACCTGTTCCGCAAGCCGGAAGCACCGGCCGATAGCGGCAAGGGCTTCACCCTGGCGCAGAAAATGGTCGGCCGCGCCTGCGGTCTGCCGGAAGGCCAGGGCGTGCGCCCGGGCACCTACTGCGAACCGAAGATGACCACCGTCGGTTCCCAGGACACCACCGGCCCGATGACCCGCGACGAACTGAAGGACCTCGCCTGCCTCGGCTTCTCCGCCGACCTGGTGATGCAGTCCTTCTGCCACACCGCGGCCTATCCGAAGCCGATCGACGTCAAGACCCACCACACCCTGCCCGACTTCATCATGACCCGTGGCGGCGTGTCGCTGCGTCCGGGCGACGGCATCATCCACAGCTGGCTGAACCGCATGCTGCTGCCCGATACCGTTGGTACCGGCGGCGACTCGCACACCCGCTTCCCGATCGGCATCTCGTTCCCGGCCGGCTCCGGCCTGGTGGCCTTCGCCGCCGCCACCGGCGTGATGCCGCTGGACATGCCGGAGTCGGTGCTGGTGCGCTTCAAGGGCAAGCTGCAACCGGGCATCACCCTGCGTGACCTGGTCCATGCGATCCCTTACTACGCGATCCAGCAGGGCCTGCTGACCGTCGAGAAGAAGGGCAAGAAGAACATCTTCTCCGGCCGCATCCTCGAGATCGAAGGCCTCAACGACCTGACCGTGGAGCAGGCCTTCGAGCTGTCCGACGCCTCGGCCGAGCGTTCCGCCGCCGGCTGCACCATCAAGCTGCCGGAACAGGCGATCGCCGAGTACCTGAAGTCCAACATCACCCTGCTGCGCTGGATGATCGGCGAAGGCTACGGCGACCCGCGCACCCTGGAGCGTCGCGCCCAGGCGATGGAAGCCTGGCTGGCCAAGCCGGAGCTGCTGGAAGCCGACAAGGACGCCGAGTACGCCGCGGTGATCGAGATCGACCTGGCCGACGTCAAGGAGCCGGTGCTCTGCGCGCCGAACGATCCGGACGACGCGCGTCTGCTGTCGAGCGTACAGGGCCGCAAGATCGATGAAGTGTTCATCGGCTCCTGCATGACCAACATCGGTCACTTCCGCGCCGCCGGCAAGCTGCTGGACAAGGTCAAGGGCGGCATCCCGACCCGTCTGTGGCTGGCTCCGCCGACCAAGATGGACGCCCACCAACTGACCGAGGAAGGCTACTACGGCATCTACGGCAAGGCTGGCGCGCGCATGGAAATGCCGGGCTGCTCGCTGTGCATGGGCAACCAGGCTCGCGTCCAGACCGGTTCCACCGTGGTCTCCACTTCGACCCGTAACTTCCCGAACCGTCTGGGCGATGCCACCGATGTGTTCCTGGCATCGGCCGAGCTGGCGGCGGTCTCCTCGATCCTCGGCAAACTGCCGACCGTGGAGGAGTACATGGCCTACGCGAAGGACATCGACAGCATGGCTGCCGACGTCTACCGCTACCTGAGCTTCGACCAGATCGCCGAGTTCCGCGAAGCGGCTGCGAACGCCAAGATCCCGGTCGTCCAGGCCTGATCCAGCGACGCGTCGAACAAGCCCCGCCCCGTGCGGGGCTTTTTCTTGCCCGGCGAAAACCCCCGCGCCGCCTGGCATAGCGCTTGCTGTGGCAGCTATGGAAAAGCGCGCCGACGACGGCGCCTGCGCACTGGAAAACGGGACGGCCCGCGCCGCCCTCCCGCACTTGAGGTGGTGATGACAGACAGAGCGATACGCAGCCAGGCCTGGGCCGGCGGTTCCGACGCACCGGAAAAGAGCGCCCTGGACATCGGTTTCATGGCGCTGACCGATTCGGCCTCGCTGATCGTGGCCGCCACCCAGGGCTTCGCCCAGCCCTACGGCCTCACGCTCAATCTCAGGCGCCAACCGTCCTGGGCCGCCTTGCGCGACAAGCTGCTCAGCGGCGAGCTGGATGCCGCGCAGTGCCTGTACGGGCTGGTCTACGGCGTCCAGCTCGGCCTCGGCGGCAGCGCGGCAAGCGAGATGGCGGTGCTCATGGGACTGTGCCAGAACGGCCAGGCGATCAATCTTTCCGAACCGCTGAAGCAGGCTGGCGTGACCAGTGCGGAGGCACTGCTCCGGCATCGGCGCCAGAATGGTGCACGCCTGACCCTGGCGCAGACCTTTCCCACCGGTACCCACGCGCTCTGGCTGAACTACTGGCTGGCGAGCATCGGTCTGCATCCGCTGGACGACGTGCACAGCGTGGTGGTTCCACCGGCGCAGATGGTCGGCCATCTCCAGGCCGGGCGCATCGACGGGTTCTGCGCCGGCGGTCCCTGGGGCGCCCTGGCCGTGGACCAGGGCCAGGGCTTCACCATCGCCACCAGCCAGGCGATCTGGCCGGACCACCCGGAAAAGGTCCTCGGCACTACCCGCGCCTTCGTCGACGCCTACCCGAACACCGCCCGCGCGCTGGTCATGGCGGTCCTCGACGCCAGCCGCTTCATCGAACAGAACGCCGAGAACCGCCTGGGCACCGCGCAACTGATCAGCGGCCGCGACTATGTCGACGCTCCGCTCGGCGCGATCCAGCCGCGCTTCTTCGGCCGCTACCAGGACGGCCTCGGCAACGCCTGGCAGGACCCGCATCCGCTGCGTTTCTATGCCGACGGCGAAGTCAACCGGCCCTGGCTCTCGGATGGCATGTGGTTCATGACCCAATTCCGCCGCTGGGGCCTGCTGCGCGAAGACCCGGACTACCTGGGCATCGCCCGGAGGGTCCAGCAGACCGCGCTGTACCGCGATGCCGCGACGGCCCTTGGCCTGTGCCTGGACGGCGCCGACATGCGCCGCTCGACACTGATCGACGGGCGCACCTGGGACGGCAGCGACCCCGCCGGCTACGCCCGCAGCTTCCCGATCCACGCCCTGGCCGAAACCGGCCAGGGCATCGACCTCTGACCCTGGTGCGCCCGCCATGCTGCGTATCCTGCTGATCGACGACACGCCGAAGAAAGTCGGACGCCTCAGGGCCGCCCTGCTCGAGAGCGGTTTCGAAGTGGTGGACGAGTCGGGGCTGACCATCGACCTGCCGGCGCGCGTCGAAGCGCTGCGTCCCGACGTGATCCTGATCGACACGGAGTCTCCCGGCCGCGATGTGATGGAGCAGGTCTGCCTGGTCAGCCGCGACCAGCCGCGCCCGATCGTGATGTTCACCGACGAGCACGATCCGGGAGTGATGCGCCGCGCCATCCAGTCCGGGGTCAGCGCCTACATCGTCGAAGGCATCCAGGCCAGCCGCCTGCAACCGATCCTCGACGTCGCCATGGCGCGCTTCGAGAGCGACCAGGCGCTGCGCGCTCAACTGCAGGCGCGCGAGGCGCAGCTGGCCGAGCGCAAGCGCATCGAGCTGGCCAAGGGCCTGCTGATGAAGATGAAGCATTGCGGCGAAGAGGAGGCCTACACGCTGATGCGACGCCAGGCCATGAGCCGCCAGCAGAAGCTGATCCAGGTCGCCGAGCAGATCATCGCCATGCACGACATGCTCGGCGGCTGAATCCGGCTGGGCAGCTGGCGATCATATCGCCAGCCACCCTGCTGGCCCCCGGCGCAGAGCGGCGCGGCTATGCTCGTGCGCCCGGAACGGCCCTATCCGTTCTGGGAGCTACCCCCTCGCCACCCTCGACTAGCATGACCAGGGAGGCCCGCAGTGGACGCCCAGGGCTAGGAGCCGCAGGCGTCCGCCCGAACCGCACCGCCGACTCAGCGGTCAGGAGATGCTCAGCATGATCGATCTCAGCACCTGGAACCTTACCATTCCCACCGAACCCACCCCGCAGGTGATCACCACCCAGCAACTCAACAACGGCTACCAGAGCCGGTACTTCCAGCAAGGCAACGATGGCGGCCTGGTCTTCTGGGTGCCCATCGACGGCTCGCACACCGAGGACAGCACCTATCCTCGCACCGAACTGCGCGAAACCCAGGCCGACGGCAGCCTCGACAACTGGTACTACTGGCAGGCCGACAACGAATTGCGGGTGACCATGAGCGTCGAGAAGGTCCCCTCGAAGAACAAGGTGATCATCGGCCAGATCCACAGCAAGTCGCCACAGACCGACGACGGCGAACCTCTGGTGAAGCTGCAGTACTACTACAAGCCCGAGGAAGGCCTCGGCCGGGTCGAGGCGCTGGTACGCAACCACCCGGACGATTCCTATAGCCGCAACGTGTCGATCCTCGAGCAGGTACGCCTGGGCGAGCGCTTCAACTACAGCCTGCGCGTCACCTCCAGCGGCGAGTTGGCGGTGCGCGCGCGCAGCCAGGACGGCGAAGAGGACGCCTACTACCAGACCCTCGGCAGCGCCTGGAGCGACCAGTTGCTCTATTTCAAGGCCGGCGCCTACGTGAACGACAACGCCGGCGACAGCGGCGAAGGCAGCCGCGTGACCATCTACCACCTGAACACCGCCCATCGCTGAACCGCCGACGGCGCACGGACGCGCCGCCCCAGCCCTGTGCAAGCCCCCGACGCCTGCCACCGCGGCGTGCACGCCCGACGCCATGGTTGTCCCTGCAACCGCTCTACGCCGCGCTTTCGACAACTTGGCAAAGAGCTTGCTACGTCCTGCCAGTCGGTAGCCAACGGCGGTTACCCATCCCCGACAAAGACGTCGCGCGGCCTCTCCTTCCCGGCAGAGGCCCGTGGCGTCTTCGTCGTTTCGCCCCAGCGTCGGGGCGGGTGGGTGGTCCGCTGTCGGACGCTCACCTTGTAGCGATGCAACTTCCGCCGGGCGGCCGTTCCGCCCCGATTCCGCTGGATACGAGGTGTTCGATGAACAACAGCTTCTGGAAGGCCGGCCATGCGCCGACCCTGTTCGCGGCGTTTCTCTATTTCGACCTGAGCTTCATGGTCTGGTACGTGCTCGGCCCGCTGGGGGTGCAGATTGCCGGCGACCTGCAACTGAGCACCCAACAGCGCGCGATGATGGTCGCCACGCCGATCCTCGCCGGCGCCGTACTGCGCTTCCTGCTCGGCCTGCTGGCCGATCGCTGGTCGCCGAAGAGCGCCGGCATCCTCGCCCAGGTCATCGTCATCGCCGCCCTCGCGGCCGCCTGGCTGCTGGGCGTGAACAGCTATGCGCAGGCACTGCTGCTGGGGTTGTTCCTCGGCTTCGCCGGGGCATCCTTCGCCGTGGCCCTGCCGCTCGCATCGCAATGGTACCCGCCGCAACACCAGGGCAAGGCCATGGGCATCGCCGGCGCGGGCAACTCCGGCACCGTGCTCGCCGCCCTCTTCGCCCCCGGCCTGGCCGCCGCGTTCGGCTGGAACAACGTGTTCGGCTTCGCCCTGCTGCCGCTCGTCCTGACCCTCCTGGTGTTCGCCATGGTCGCGCGCAACGCCCCGCAGCGGCCGGCGCCCAAGGCCATGGGCGATTACCTGAAAGCCCTCGGCGACCGCGACAGCTGGTGGTTCATGTTCTTCTACAGCGTCACCTTCGGCGGCTTCCTCGGCCTGGCCAGCACCCTGCCCGGCTATTTCCACGACCAGTACGGCCTGAACCCGGTGACCGCCGGCTACTACACCGCAGCCTGCGTCTTCGCCGGCAGCCTGATGCGCCCGCTCGGTGGCGCCCTCGCCGATCGCATCGGCGGCATCCGCAGCCTGCTGATGGTGTACACCCTGGCCGCCATCTGCATCGCCGCGGTCGGTTTCCACTTGTCCAGCGCGATGGCCGCCCTCGGCCTGTTCGTGGTCGCCATGCTCAGTCTCGGTGCCGGCAATGGCGCGGTGTTCCAGTTGGTACCGCAGCGCTTCCACAAGGAAATCGGCGTGATGACCGGGCTGATCGGCATGGCCGGCGGCATCGGCGGCTTCTGCCTGACTGCCGGCCTCGGCGCGATCAAGCAAAGCACCGGCGACTACCAGCTCGGCCTGTGGCTGTTCGCCAGTCTCGGCGTGCTGGCCTGGTTCGGCCTCCACGGGGTGAAGCGGCGCTGGCGCACCACCTGGGGCTCGGCCGCGGTTACCGCCGCGCGGGTCTGAGCGTGGGGCTGCGACTGAGCATCGGCGAGGCCAGCGCCTGCGGGCCTCGCACGGAAAACCAGGACGCGCTGCGGGTGGTCACCCCGGCGCCGGCCCTGGCCGCCAGCAAGGGACACCTGCTGGCCATCGCCGACGGTGTCAGCCAGTGCGCCGATGGCGGCCTGGCGGCGCGCAGCAGCCTGCAAGCGCTGGCCCTGGATTACTATGCGACTCCGGAAACCTGGGCCATCGTGCAGTCCCTGGACCGCCTGCTGCTGGCGCAGAACCGCTGGCTACAGGCCAACGGCGGCGGCCAGCCGCTGCTCACCACCCTCACCGCCCTGGTGCTGCGCGGCACCCGCTACACCCTTGCCCACGTCGGCGATTGCCGGGCCTACCTGTGGCGCGACGGCGAGTTGCTCCGGCAGACCAGCGACCACGTCTGGGAACAGCCGCACATGCAACACGTGCTGACCCGCGCCCTGGGACTGGACCAGCATCTGGTGGTCGACTATCTGGAAGGCGATCTGGAGCCCGGCAGCCAGTGGCTACTGGTCAGCGACGGCGTCTGGGCGACGCTGGGCGACAGCGGCATCCGCAGCATCCTGCGCAACGCCGAAGAGCCGCAGCGCAGCGCCGAGGCTCTGGTTCGCGCCGCCCACCTGGCAGGCAGCCAGGACAACGCCAGCGCCCTGCTGGTACGCGTGGAAGCCGTGCCCGCAGGCAGCCTCGGCGACGCCCTCGCGCAACTGGGCCACTGGCCACTGCCGCCGCCGCTGAAGCCCGGCCAGCTCTTCGAAGGCTGGCGGGTCCGGCAGTTGCTCGGCGAATCCCGCCAGTCCCTGCTCTACCGGGTCGAGGATGGCCAGGGCCAACCCTGGCTGCTGAAGACCCTTCCCGCCGCACGTGCCGACGATCCGCTGGCAACCCAGGCCCTGCTGCTCGAGGAATGGTTCCTGCGCCGCGTCCAGGGCCGGCATTTCCCCGAGCTGCACGGATTGGCGCAGCGCCAGCATCTGTATTACCTGATGCGCGAGCACCCCGGAGAGACTCTCGCCGAGCGCTTGCGCAACCATGGCCCGCTGTCGCTGCCGGAGTGGCTGGGGCTGGCCAACCAGCTGCTGCGCGGGCTTGGCCAGTTGCATCGACGCAACCTGCTGCACCGCGACCTCAAGCCGGAAAATCTCCACCTCGGCCGCGACGGCGAGCTGCGCCTGCTGGATTTCGGTCTGGCCTGGTGTCCGGGATTGTCGCGCGAAGACCCCCATCTGCTACCGGGTACGCCCAGCTACCTGGCGCCGGAGTGCTTCTCCGGCACCTCGCCCTCGGTGCGCCAGGATCTCTACGCCACCGGCGTCTGCCTCTACCAGGCTCTGACCGGGCGCTATCCCTATGGCGAGATCGAAGCCTTCCAGCACCCGCGCTTCGGTCGCCCCGTCCCGCCCAGCCGCTATCGCCCCGACCTGCCGGCCTGGATCGACGACCTGCTGCTGCGCGCCGTCGCCTGCGACCCCGCACAGCGCTTCGAGACCGCCGAGGAATGGCTGCTCTCGCTGCAACAGGGAGAAGCGTTGCCGGCCGCGGCAACCCGCCCATTGCTGGAGCGCGAACCGCTGCAGACCTGGCGCGCCATCGCCCTGCTGTCCCTGGCCGCCAACCTGGCGCTACTCCTGGTCTGGCTGAAGGGCTGAGAGGCACCAGCCCGGTGCGATACGCCCCGGCACGGGGCAGAAAGACCGCGGGGAGGCCCCGCGTTATCCCTGCAAGGCCATGGAGATAGGCAATAGCGCAAGTTGGCACGGCGCCTGCTTGGGTTCTCCCGACAATCGACAACAAAGCGCCTGCCTCAACGACGAGGCGGCGTTTCCCGACCGAACGGGACCTGGACAAAGGCGTCCTGCTGGCAACAGCGGGACGCCTTTTTTGTTTGCGCCAACCTTATGCAGGAGCTCCTCCGCATGAAGAAGATCAAGCTGGTGATGGTCGGCAACGGCATGGCCGGGGTCCGTACCCTGGAAGAACTGCTCAAGCTCAACTCGGACTTCTACGACATCACGGTGTTCGGCGCCGAGCCCCATCCCAACTACAACCGCATCCTGCTGTCCCCGGTGCTGGCCGGCGAGCAGACCTTCGAGGAAATCGTCCTCAACGACCTCAACTGGTATGCGGAAAACGGCATCAAGCTCCTCCTCGACCGCAAGGTGGTGCAGATCGACCGGCTTCGCCGCAGGGTGGTCGCCGCGGACGGCAGCGAGGCCGAGTACGACCGCCTGCTGCTGGCCACCGGCTCGGTCCCCTTCATCCTGCCGATACCCGGCAATCGCCTGCAGGGCGTGATCGGCTACCGCGACATCGCCGACACCCAGGCCATGATCGACTGCGCCCGGACCCACAGCCACGCGGTGGTGATCGGCGGCGGCCTGCTCGGCCTGGAGGCGGCCAACGGCCTCAAGCAACGCGGCATGGACGTGACCGTCGTGC
The DNA here is from genome assembly GCF_056782835.1 of Pseudomonas sp. 20-5. Lineage (NCBI taxonomy): Bacteria > Pseudomonadati > Pseudomonadota > Gammaproteobacteria > Pseudomonadales > Pseudomonadaceae > Pseudomonas > Pseudomonas sp. 20-5. The sequence goes on from NZ_CM165584.1 coordinate 3,646,045, forward strand.
ACCTCTCCGACTGGCTGCTGGAACGCCAACTGGACCGCACCGCCGGCAAACTCCTGCAAGGCGCGCTGGAAGCCCGCGGCATCCGCTTCCGCCTGAACACCCAGACCCAGGAACTGATGGACAACGGCAGCGGCCGGGTCTGTGCCGTGCAGTTCAACGACGGCGACGTGATTCCCGCCGACCTGGTGGTAATGGCCGCCGGCATCCGCCCCAATACCGAGCTGGCCGAAAGCGCGGGCATCCCCTGCAACCGCGGCATCCTGGTCAACGACACCCTGCAGACCTACGACCCACGCATCTATGCGGTCGGCGAATGCGCCAACCACCGTGGCATCGCCTACGGCCTGGTTGCGCCGCTGTTCGAGCAGGCCAAGGTCTGCGCCAACCACCTGGCTCATCTCGGCTACGCCCGCTACCAGGGCTCGGTGACCTCGACCAAGCTCAAGGTGACCGGTATCGACCTGTTCTCCGCCGGCGACTTCATCGGCGGCGAAGGCAGCGAGACCATCACCCTTTCCGACCCCATCGGCGGCGTCTACAAGAAGCTGGTGATCAAGGACGATGTACTGGTCGGCGCCTGTCTCTACGGCGACACCGCCGACGGCGGCTGGTACTTCCGGCAGATCCGCGAGAACCACAACGTCGCGCAGATCCGCGACCACCTGATGTTCGGCGAGAACGCCCTCGGCGATGTCGGCCACCAGGGCCAGAACAGCGCCGCGAGCATGCCCGACACGGCCGAAGTATGCGGCTGCAACGGCGTCTGCAAGGGCACCATCGTCAAGGCGATACAAGAACACGGCCTGTTCAGCGTCGACGAAGTCAAGAAACACACCAAGGCCGCCAGCTCCTGCGGTTCCTGCGCGGGATTGGTGGAACAGATCCTGATCAGCACCGTCGGCGGCGCCGCCGACGTCAAGCCGAAGAGCGAGAAGGCCATCTGCGGCTGCAGCGACCTCAACCACGGGCAGATCCGCAAGGCCATTCGCGAACACCGGCTGACCAGTCTCGACGCCGCCATGCGCTTCATGGACTGGAAGACCCCGAACGGCTGTGCCACCTGCCGCCCGGCCCTGAACTACTACCTGATCTCGACCTGGCCGGGAGAAGCCAAGGACGATCCGCAGTCGCGCCTGATCAACGAACGCGCCCACGCCAACATCCAGAAGGACGGCACCTACTCGGTGGTACCGCGGATGTGGGGCGGCGTGACCAACGCCGCCGAGTTGCGGCGCATCGCCGACGTCGCCGACAAGTACCAGGTGCCGATGGTCAAGGTCACCGGTGGCCAGCGCATCGACCTGCTGGGGGTGAAGAAGGACGACCTGCCGGCCATCTGGAAAGACCTCGACATGCCCTCCGGACATGCCTACGGCAAATCCATCCGCACCGTGAAGACCTGCGTCGGCAGCGAATTCTGCCGCTTCGGTACGCAGAACTCGACGCAGCTGGGCATCGATCTGGAACACGACCTGTTCAACATGTGGTCGCCGCACAAGGTCAAGCTGGCGGTCTCCGGCTGCCCGCGCAATTGCGCCGAGGCCGGGATCAAGGACGTCGGCATCATCGGCGTGGACTCCGGCTGGGAGATGTACATCGGCGGCAACGGCGGGATCAAGACCGAGGTCGCGGAGTTCTTCGTCAAGCTCAAGACCGCCGAAGAGGTGCGCGAATACAATGGCGCCTTCCTCCAGCTCTACCGCGAGGAAGCCTTCTACCTGGAGCGCACGGTGCATTACCTGCAGCGGGTCGGCATGGAGCACATCCGCAAGGCGGTGGTCGAGGACGCGGAAAACCGCAAGGCGCTCAACGACCGCCTGCAATTCGCCCTGTCCTTCGAGCAGGACCCATGGAAGCAGCGCATCGAACAGCCGCAATTGAAGAAGGAGTTCGAACGGATTCCGCTCAAGCAACTGGAAAACGTCTGAATCCCTTGCCCGGGCCGTCCCACGGCGGCCCTCCCCCTACCGGAGTGAACCGATGAACTGGCTGGATATCTGCGCCCTCGATGAAATCAACCCGCTGGGCTCGCGCGTGGTCGCCGGCCCGAAAGGCGACATCGCCATCTTCCGCGCCGCCGACGACCAGGTCTTCGCCCTCGATGACCGCTGCCCGCACAAGGGCGGCCCGCTGTCCCAGGGCCTGATCTACGGCAAGCGAGTGGCCTGTCCGTTGCACAACTGGCAGATCGAACTGGAGAGCGGCGAAGCCGTGGCCCCGGACCAGGGCTGCGCCCATCGCCACCCGGTGCGGGTGGAGAACGGACGGGTGCTGCTCGGCCTGGACAGCGTGGCGCTGTGCGCCTGATCTCTCGCCGATAACAGGAGCCGAGCATGTCGACAGATTCCCCGCTGCGCACCACCGCTTCGACCTGCTGCTACTGCGGCGTGGGTTGTGGCGTCCTGATCGAACACGACGGCGAACGCATCCTCGGCGTGCAAGGCGATCCGCGGCACCCGGCCAACTTCGGCAGACTCTGCAGCAAAGGCGCCAGCCTGCACCTGACCGGCGACCTCCAGGCCCGCGCGCTGTACCCCCAACTGCGCCTCGGCAAGCAACTGGCGCGGGCTCGCAGCGACTGGGAGAGTGCCCTGGAACATGCCGCCGGGCGTTTCGCCGAGACCATTCGCGAACACGGGCCGGACAGCGTGGCCTTCTATATCTCCGGCCAGTTGCTGACCGAGGACTACTACGCCTTCAACAAGCTGGCGCGGGCCCTGGTCGGCACCAACAACATCGACAGCAATTCGCGCCTGTGCATGTCCTCGGCGGTGGTCGGCTACAAGCGCAGCCTGGGCGCCGACGCACCGCCCTGCAGCTACGAAGACCTCGACTGCGCCGATTGCGTGCTGATCGCCGGCAGCAACATGGCCTTCGCCCACCCGGTCCTGTTCCGTCGCCTGGAAGCCGCCAAGGCCGCTCGGCCGGAGATGCGCATCGTGGTGATCGACCCGCGGCGCACCGACACCTGCGAGCTGGCCGACCTGCACCTGGCGCTGCTGCCCGGTACCGACGTCGCACTGTTCCACGGCATCCTGCATATCCTGCTCTGGGAGGACTGGATCGACCGTTCGTTCATCGCCGAGCATACCGAGGGTTTCGCCGACCTGAAGGAACTGGTGCGCGACTACACCCCGGCCGCCGTCGCCGACATCTGCGGCATCGACCGCGCCGACCTGCAGCGCTGCGCCGAATGGATCGGCCGTTCGCCGCGCTTCCTTTCGCTCTGGTGCATGGGGCTCAACCAGTCCAGCGCCGGCAGCGCCAAGAACAGCGCACTGATCAACCTGCACCTGGCCACCGGCAAGATCGGCCGCGCCGGATGCGGACCGTTTTCCCTCACCGGCCAGCCGAACGCCATGGGCGGTCGCGAGACCGGCAGCCTGGCCAACCTGCTGCCCGGCCACCGCGAAGCCGCCGATCCCGGCCATCGCGCCGAGGTGGCGCACTACTGGGGTGTGGAACAGTTGCCCACGTCCCCCGGTCTCAGCGCCATCGAGCTGTTCGATGCGGTCCACGACGGCCGGATCAAGGCGCTCTGGATCGCCTGTACCAACCCCGCGCAATCGCTGCCGGACCAGCGCAAGATCCACGAAGCCCTTGCCCGCTGTCCCTTCGTGGTGGTCCAGGAAGCCTTCGCCGGCACGGAAACCTGCCAATACGCCGACCTTTTGCTTCCAGCCGCATCCTGGGGAGAAAAGGAAGGCTCCGTGACCAATTCGGAACGGCGGGTCAGTCATGTCCGTCGGGCCGTTCCGCCCCCCGGGGAAGCACGCCAGGACTGGAACATCGTCTGCGACTTCGCTCGCCGCCTGGAAGGGCACCTGCGGCCCGCTAAACCCGGCCTGTTCGCCTTTGCCGACAGCCGCAGCCTGTTCGACGAATACAAGCTGCTCACCGCCGGGCGCGACCTCGATCTTTCCGGCCTCAGCTACGCACTGCTCGACCGCCTGGGGCCGCAGCAATGGCCATTTCCCACTGGCGCGGAGCAAGGCACCGCACGGCTCTATGCAGACGGCCGCTTCCCTACCGCCTCGGGACGCGCGCAACTGGTCGCCGAACCCTACCGCGCCGCCCAGGAAAAACGCGACGCGCGCTACCCGCTGACCCTCAATACCGGACGCTTGCGCGACCAGTGGCACGGCATGAGCCGGACCGGCACCTGCGCACGCCTGTTCGGCCATGAAGAGGAGGCCCTGGTGCACCTGCATCCCGAGGAACTGCGCCGCCGCCAACTGCTGGACGGGCAGCTCGTGCGCCTGAAGAGCCGGCGTGGCGCCCTGGTCCTGCCGGTGAGCGCAGACGACTCGGTGCGCCCCGGCCAGGCCTTCCTGCCGATGCACTGGGGCGATCGCTTCCTCAAGGGCCTGGGCTGCAATGTCCTAACCCTGCCGGCGTTCGACCCCCTGTCGAAACAACCCGAACTCAAGCACGCCGGGGTTCAGGTCGAGTCCGTCGAACTGCCCTGGCGCCTGTTCGCGCTGGTGGAAACCGATATCCAGGCGCGTTTCGAGGCCCTCCGTGCGCTGTGCGAAGTCTTCGACCACGCCAGCTTCAGTCTCGCCGGACGCGAGCGCCCCGCCCTGCTGGTCAGCGCCGCACACCATGAGGCACCTGGCGCAGACCTGCTGGAGCGGATAGATCGCCAACTCGAATTGCTCGACGGGCCGATCCTCGCCTACGACGACCCACGGCGCGCCATCGGCAAGCGCGTGCGCCTCGAAGACGGGCGCATCGTCGCCGTCCGGCTCGCCGGCGAAACCCTCGCCCGTGACTGGTTGAAAGAGCTCTGGCTTACCGGCCGGGCCGATAGCGAGCTACGCCGCTGGCTGCTCGCCCCACTCGGCGCGGCACCGGGACGACCCAGCCAGGGTGCGGGCGGCAAGACCCTGTGCAGTTGCCAGAACGTCAGCCAGCAAACGGTGCTCGGCGGCATCGCCCGCGGATTGGACCTGGACGGATTGAAGCGCGAGTTCGGCTGCGGCACCGGCTGCGGCTCCTGCGTACCGGAAATCAAGAGACTGCTGGCGGCCCCCCGGCCCATGGCGGCGAATGCCTGAGGAGAACGACGATGAGCGGTAAGGTCTGGCTGGTGGGTGCGGGTCCCGGCGATCCGGAACTGTTGACCCTGAAGGCAGTTCGCGCCCTGCAGGACGCGGATGTGGTGATGGTCGACGATCTGGTCAACCCGAGCATACTGGAGCACTGTCCGTCCGCCCGGCTGGTCCGGGTCGGCAAACGCGGCGGCTGCCGCTCCACACCGCAGGACTTCATCCAGCGCCTGATGCTGCGGCATGCCCGCCAGGGACGCAGCGTGGTGCGCCTGAAAGGCGGCGATCCATGCATCTTCGGCCGCGCCGGCGAAGAAGCCGAATGGCTGGCCCGGCACGGGATAGACAGCGAGATAGTGAACGGCATCACCGCCGGGCTGGCTGGCGCCACTGCCTGCGGCATACCGCTGACCTACCGCGGCATCAGCCGCGGCGTGACCCTGGTGACCGCGCATACCCAGGACGACAGCCCGCTGGCCTGGGAAGCCCTGGCACGCAGCGGTACCACGCTGGTGGTCTACATGGGCGTCGCCCGTCTCGCGGAGATCCAGGCCGGGCTGCTGGCTGGAGGCATGGCCGAGGATACGCCGCTGGCGATGATCGAGAACGCCACCCTGGGCAACCAGCGCGAATGCCGCAGCAACCTCGGCGAGCTACTGCGGGACGCCGGACGTTTCGCCTTGAAAAGCCCGGCGATCCTGGTGATCGGCGAAGTAACCCGCGACATCGTGTCGCAACCGATTTCCCTGAGCGCCTGACGAGCGGTCTTTTTCCAGGCAAAGAAAAACCCGGCCTGAGCCGGGTTTTTCCTTAGAGGCTCAGCCGATTACTTGGCTTCAGCTTCTACTTCGGCTTCAACGCGACGGTTGATAGCGCGGCCTTCAGCGGTGGCGTTGTCGGCAACCGGGCGGGACTCGCCGTAACCAACAGCGTTCACGCGACCACCTTCTACACCGTACTCGTTGACCAGTACGTCACGAACGGCGTTGGCACGACGCTCGGACAGCTTCTGGTTGTAAGCGTCGGTGCCGACGGAGTCGGTGTGACCTTCAACGGTGGTGGAAGTGGACGGGTACTGCTTCATGAAGTCAGCCAGGTTCTTGATGTCAGCGTAGCTGTTCTCTTTGACCTTGGACTTGTCGAAGTCGAACTTCACGTCCAGCTGTACGCGTACGACTTCGGCGACAGCCGGGCAGCCGTTGGCGTCAACGGTGACGTTGGCCGGGGTATCCGGGCACTTGTCGACGTTGTCGCAAACGCCGTCGTTGTCGGAGTCGGAGCAAACGTCGGCAACCGGTTCCGGAGCCGGAGCGGCTTTCGAACCACCGAAGTTGAAGCCGACGCCCAGGCCAGCCATCCACTCGCCCTGGTGACCGTTGTCACGCTTCTCCAGACCGTACTGGCCGTCGAGGCTGGCCTTGGCGAAGAAGTTCTCGGTGAAGTAGTACTTCAGACCAGCGCCGATGTTGGCCATGGTCATCTGCTGACGGCCTTGGCTGTCGCTGTTGATGTTGGTGATGTTCTGGTGAGCCAGACCAGCCGACACGTACGGACGCAGACCTACGCCCGGGGTACCGAAGTGGTAGATGGCGTCCAGGGAGGTCAGGTTGCCGTGGACCTTCTTGTTGCCGGTTTCGTAGGTGCCACGAACGTCATGGTACTCACCGTAGGACAGCGCCAGCTCGACGTCGTCGGTCAGGAAGTAACCGATCGAGCCGCCGTACAGGTCCGCGTTCTTCATGTTGCGAACGCTGTCGGTGAAGTAGCGCTTGCCGAAGGCTTCGATCTCTACCGAGTTCTGGCCCTGGGCAAAGGCGTTCATTGCCGAAGCGGCAACCAGCGAGCCGATGACAACGCCTAAGGTGTTCTTCAGTTTCATCCGTTAAATCCCCATCTTGATGGTCAGTTAGTTGTCCAACAATCAGCCGCACAACTTGGGTGGCAAGTTTATCAGAACTTCCCGCATAGAGAGACAATATTTACCCAACTATGTTTCGGTCGCATCTGAAAACTTTTCGCGCAGGCGGTCCAGTGCCCGCTTGTAGCGCATTTTCGTCGCACTCAGACCCATGTGCATGATATCCGCTATCTCCTGAAACTCCAGTTCCGCGACGAAGCGAAGAACCAGAATCTCCCGATCTATCGGATTGACATGGACGAGCCAACGATCCAATCCGCCCCGCTCCTCAACCTTCGGCGACTTCTCCTCGGAAGCCTCCTCCAGCGGGTCGAGGCTGAGCGCATCCATCAATCGGCGCTTGCGGCGCTCCTTGCGGTACTGCGTGATGCACTCGTTGTACGTGATGCTATATAGCCACGTTTTGAACTTCGACTTGCCCTCAAAGTTCTTCAACCCGTACAAAACTTTCAGCATCACCTCCTGGCACACGTCGTCCGCGTCGCGGTCGTTGCCCAGGTAGCGGGCACAGACGTTGAACAGCGTGCGCTGGTAACGCCGCATCAATTCTTCATAGGCGCGCGTCACGTGGAACAGCTCCGAGTGCGCACGCTCGACCAGCTCTTCATCGGAAAGCTGGCGTGGGTCATACCGCTGTGACAGGGGGTGAGGCTTATTCAAGTGAGATCAGGCCAGTCATATCGTAAGCCGGGCCGCCCTGCAGAGCAGCCACGTCCATTATCTCTCCCGGATCAGCGGCTGGTAACTCGCTGATCGAGCAGTAGACGGTTGGCCAGCGACACAAGCTCTCCCTCTTCTGTCAGCAGGATGGTCTTGACCGTACCTATCTCTTCAATAGTGCCTTCAACGTCACCCACTTTCACCTGTTGTCCGACCTGATACAGCTCGCGGACGTAGATTCCTGCAATGATCTGCCCGGCGACCTCGCGGCTGCCCAGGCCCAGGGCCAGCGCAGCGGCCAGGCCGACGGTGATCAGGACGATGGCGATGATGTAGTTGAGCAGGTCGGTCTTGACCTCGAGCTGCCCCACCGCCACCGAGATGCTGATGATGATGACCAGCCACTGGGCGATCCGCCCCAGGCCGTTCGCGTATTCGAGGCCGACGCCGTCCGCCGCGCCGCGCACGACGCTGTTCACCAGTTGCGCCAGGAGCACGCCGACGATCAGCACCAGGGCCGCGCCGAACACCTTGGGCAGGTACAGGGCGAGGACGTCCAGCGTGGCGGATACCCGCTGCAGGCCGAGCGACTCGGCGGCGGATACGAGGAAGACGAGCAGCACGAACCAGTAGACGATCTTGCCGACCAGCGTCGAGACCGGAACCTGGATACCGACCCGGGCCAGCAGCTTGGTCAGGCCGGTGCCACCCATCAGCCGGTCCAGGCCCAGCTTGGCCAGCAGCTTGGAAAGCAGCGCATCGAGCAGCTTGGCGATGACGAAGCCGAGCAGAACGACCACCAGGGCGCCGAGCAGGTTGGGGATGAAGCCTGCCAGCTTGCCCCACAGGGTGTTCATCGCGGTCAGCAAGCTCTGGGTCCAGATATCGAATTGCATGTTCACTCAGCCTTGTCAGCAGAAGATGCGTTTTTCGCGGAAATACGGGAAACCGGCGCCAGATGCGGCGAACCGTTGTTGATGCCGATCATCAGCGCCTGCAGCCAGTGCCCCATGAGGCTGAACAGGTCACCGGCGCCGACCTGGCGATTGGCGGTCTTCAGCACCCGTCCCAGACGCGCGTCGTCGTCCGGCTGGGGAGCCGAAGCCTTGAGCAGGTCCCGCAGGGACTCTTCGAACGGATCGTGCATGCGCACCTCATGTCTGTACGAGGGAGTGACGCCCTCTCCTCACTCCAGGTCACGTCAGAGCCAGCGCAGCCGACGAAATACCCACCACTGGAAGGTGGCGACCCCGCCGATCAGCAGGCAGGCCAGCCAGAACCCATGCGGTGCATCCGCCCCTGGAATGCCGCCGACATTGATTCCCAGCAGGCCGGTGACGAAGCTCATCGGCAGGAAAAAGCCGGTGATTATACCAAGGAGATACATGGTGCGGTTCATCCGTTCGGTGATTCGCCGCGACTCGGCTTCCTGCAGGACGCTGATGCGCTCCCGTATCAACTCGAGTTCTTCGAGATTCCGCGTCAGCCGGTTGTTCAGCTCGTTCCAGTAATCGGCGTCGTCCTCGACGAACCAGGACAGCTTGTAGCGCGCCAGTTGCGAGTAGATGTCCCGCTGCGGCGCCAGGTAGCGCCGCAACCCCGCCGACCGGCGGCGCAGGGTACGCAACTGGTGCTGGTCGGGACTGGCGCGCTCGTCCGCCTCGACCAGTTCCTCGACAGCATCGAGCTGGTCGGCTATCCCGCTGATCAGCGTGTCGACGCGATCGGTCAGGTAGTGCGCGAGGTAGTACACGACCTCGGATGCCGTCTTCGGCCCTTTCCCCGCCTCCAGGTCCTCGAGCAGATCGGCCACCGCCTTCAGCGGCCGCAGGCGCAGCGAGATCACCCGGCGCGCGTCGGCGAATACCCGCAGCGAAACCATGTCTTCCGGCTCCGCGCCCGGATTCAGGTTCACTCCACGGAGGAACACCAGCAGGCTTTCGGCCCCGAGATCGAGCAAACGGGGGCGGGTCGCCTCCTCCAGCAGCAGATCGCAGGCGAACTCGCTGAGCCCCGCGGAATCCCGCAGCCAGGCCTGCGCTTCCGGTACGCCGCGGTCCCAGTGCAGCCAAAGGCTCTCCTCCGGCAGCAGGTCGAGCACCGCTATCTGGTTGCGTCCGACACGGCGTCCGCCGCCGCGCCCGTTGAGGACGTAGCCATAGATCAAGCCGCGCTCGTCACCCGACTCGTACGCTTGCATTGCGCTTCCCTTGGTAAAACGACCATTTCGACAGTAAAAACACAAGTCCGGTACCAGTCAATTCATGGACTTGCGGCATAACCTTAAAGCCAGTCCTGAGACCCATATGCGCGCCTCGGGTTCATTCCAGCAAAAAGCCCCGGGACGCTGCCTGCGTCACCGGGGCCGGAACGGCTGTTAAAAAGCCCTATTCGGGCATCTTCAAGGCCTGCGGAGAAACGATGATGCCGTTGTTGTCGGCATACACGAACTCGCCGGGGCGGAAGGTGACGCCGCCGAAGGTCACGGCGACGTTCAGATCGCCGATGCCGCGCTTGTCGGTCTTCAGCGGATGACTGGCCAGGGCCTGGACGCCGAGGTCGGTCTGGGCGATCACGTCGACGTCACGGATGCAGCCATATACGACGATCCCTTCCCAGCCGTTCTTCGCCGCTTTCTCGGCCAGCATGTCGCCCAGCAGGGCGCGGCGCAGCGAACCACCGCCATCGACGACCAGGACCTTGCCCTTGCCGTCCTTGTCGACCTGCTCCTTGACCAGCGAATTGTCTTCGAAGCACTTGATGGTGACGATCTCGCCGCCGAAGGAGTCGCGGCCGCCGAAGTTGCTGAACATGGGTTCGACGACCTGGACCAGCTCAGGATAGGCATCGCACAGATCGGGAGTGACGTAATGCATGGGAAGCTCCTGTGGGTGAAGGGATCGGCTCGGGCAGCTCCGGAGGATCATCGGCCGCCCGCCCCGGCGGCGCCGGCGTGACCGGAGCCGCCATTTGCGTCACATGTTAGCCGCTGATTCCGGCTTCCGATACGTCTAGCGCCTCACTCCACGCGGATTCGTCGCCCGCCGGCGATCGCTGGCGCAGCCAGCGCTCCACCAAGGGCCAGACCTCTAGCTGGGCCGCCTTGCCGATCAGCATCTCGATATGCCCGTAGTCCTCGGCGTAGCCAGCCTCGCGTCCGAGCAACAGGTATTCGCGCTCGGACGAGGCGAACTGCTCGAACAACTTGCGACAGGCCCAGGACGGGTCCTGCCGGTCCCCAGCCCCGGCGACCGCCAATAGCGGTACGTCGACTGCGGCGAGCCCCTTCCACCAGTCGTTGCCCGGCTCGCCGAAGCGGCCGAACAGCCCATGCCAACGCAGGACCTCCAGCGCCAGGCCGACCGGCTCGTCTTCCGGCCCCTGCCGCCAACGGCTTCCGGACAGCGCATCGACGCGGCGCAGCAGCAGGCGCGCGAGGATGCCTGCCATGGGCAACCTGAACAGCCAGTGCGCGGTGCTGACCTGGCTACCGAACAACGCCACGGAAGCGATCCGCGCCTGGTCCAGGTAGCCCCCGCCCAGTCCCGCCGCCAGCACCACCCCACCGAGGGAGTGGCCAATCCAGTGCGCCGGCTGCCCGCACTGCTCGTGGATGAAGGAGGCCAGCGCCGGCAGGTCGTAGCGCGCGTAGTCGGCGACCCGGTTGTCCCGGTAACCATCGTTGCGAATCGACAGGCCATGGCCGCGCATTTCCGGCAGCCAGACATCGAACCCCGCCCGCGCCAGGTAAGGACCTAGTCCGAGCGCACGCGGCGAGTACCAGAAGCGGCGGTTGGAAAAACTCCCGTGCAGGAGGATCACAGGCGGTCCGCGCCGCTCGCCGGCGGCCTGCTGTCCAAGCCGGGTTACGACCAGCTCGACGCTGGCATCGGGGCTGTTGCCGGGCTTCAGGCGGTAGATGTCTTCGGTAAGGTCGGCGCGCAACTCGGCGCTGACCAGGGCGACAGGAAAGAGGCGACTACTGCTTTGCATGCTTGTCTTGTACAGGAGGCACGAAAAAGGGCGGTGTTACCCGCCCTTTCCGGATACAGCGAGGACCGATCAGGCCTGGTCTTGCCCCTCGGCAAGGAAGAACCAGGTATCCAGCACCGAGTCGGGGTTCAGCGAGACGCTCTCGATGCCCTGCTCCATCAGCCAGCGGGCCAGGTCCGGGTGGTCCGACGGACCCTGGCCGCAGATGCCGATGTACTTGCCGGCCTTGTTGCAGGCAGCGATGGCGTTGGCCAGCAGCTTCTTCACCGCCGGATTGCGCTCGTCGAACAGGTGGGCAACGATGCCGGAATCGCGATCCAGGCCCAGGGTCAGCTGGGTCAGGTCGTTGGAACCGATGGAGAAGCCATCGAAGAACTCGAGGAACTCGTCGGCCAGCAGGGCGTTCGACGGCAGTTCGCACATCATGATGACCTTCAGGCCGTTCTCGCCGCGCTTCAGGCCGTTCCCGGCCAGCAGCTCGACCACCTGGCTCGCCTCGCCCAGGGTGCGCACGAAGGGCACCATGATCTCGACGTTGGTCAGGCCCATTTCGTTGCGGACCTTCTTCAGCGCACGGCACTCCAGCTCGAAGCAGTCGCGGAACGACTCGCTGATGTAGCGCGAGGCGCCACGGAAGCCGAGCATCGGGTTCTCTTCTTCCGGCTCGTAGAGCTTGCCGCCGATCAGGTTGGCGTACTCATTGGACTTGAAGTCGGACAGGCGCACGATGACCTTCTTCGGCCAGAACGCCGCGGCCAGGGTGCTGATGCCCTCCACCAGCTTCTCGACGTAGAAGCCGACCGGATCGGGATAGCCGGCGATACGCTTCTCCACGCTTTCCTTGATGTCCGCCGGCAGGCCGGCGAAGTTCAGCAATGCCTTGGGGTGCACGCCGATCATGCGGTTGATGATGAATTCGAGGCGGGCCAGGCCCACGCCTTCGTTCGGCAACTGGGCGAAATCGAAAGCGCGATCGGGATTGCCGACGTTCATCATGATCTTGAACGGAAGGTCGGGCATGGCGTCGATCGAGTTCTTGCGCACATCGAAACCGAGTTCACCTTCGAAGATGAAGCCGGTATCGCCTTCGGCACAGGAAACGGTCACCCCCTGGCCATCCTGCAGGATCTGGGTGGCATTGCCGCAACCGACCACCGCCGGGATGCCCAGTTCGCGAGCGATGATCGCCGCGTGGCAGGTACGCCCGCCGCGGTTGGTGACGATGGCGCTGGCGCGCTTCATCACCGGCTCCCAGTCCGGGTCGGTCATGTCGGAGACCAGGACGTCACCCGGTTGGACCTTGTCCATTTCCGACACGTCGTTGATCACCTTGACCGGACCGGCACCGATGCGCTGGCCGATGGCACGTCCTTCCACCAGGACGGTCCCCTTCTCTTTCAGCAGGTAGCGCTCCATGACCGTGGCGCTGGCGCGGCTCTTCACGGTTTCCGGGCGTGCCTGGACGATGTACAGCTTGCCGTCGTCACCGTCCTTGGCCCATTCGATGTCCATCGGGCGGCCATAGTGCTTCTCGATGATCATGGCCTGCTTGGCCAGCTCGGTGACCTCGGCGTCGCTCAGGGCGAAGCGGGCGCGATCGGCGCGATCGACGTCCACCACCTTGACCGAGCGACCGGCCTTGGCTTCGTCGCCGTAGATCATCTTGATCGCCTTGCTACCCAGGTTGCGGCGCAGGATGGCCGGACGCCCGGCTTCCAGGGTCGGCTTGTGGACGTAGAACTCGTCGGGGTTCACCGCGCCCTGGACCACGGTCTCGCCCAGGCCGTAGGCACCAGTGATGAAGACCACGTCGCGGAAGCCGGATTCGGTGTCCAGGGTGAACATCACCCCGGCGGTGCCGGTTTCCGAGCGGACCATGCGCTGCACGCCGGCGGACAAGGCGACCAGCTTGTGGTCGAAGCCCTGGTGCACGCGGTAGGCGATGGCGCGGTCGTTGAACAGGGAGGCGAAGACCTCTTTTGCTGCGCGGATCACATTGTCCACGCCGCGGATATTGAGGAAGGTTTCCTGCTGGCCGGCGAACGAGGCGTCCGGAAGGTCTTCGGCGGTAGCGGAGGAACGCACTGCCACGGCGAGGTTGTCGTTGCCGTTGGCCAGGGCGGCGAAGGCCTGGCGGATCTCGCTGTCGAGACGGGCCGGGAACTCGGCTTCCATCACCCACTGGCGGATCTGCGCGCCGGTCTTGGCCAGGGCGTTGACGTCGTCGACGTCCAGGGCGTCCAGGGCCGCGTGGATACGGTCGTTGAGGCCACTCTGCTCGAGGAAGTCACGGTAGGCCTGGGCGGTGGTGGCAAATCCGCCGGGTACGGAAACGCCGGCACCGGCCAGGTTGCTGATCATCTCGCCGAGGGATGCGTTCTTGCCCCCCACATGCTCTACATCATGGACGCCGAGCTTATCGAGGGAAACTACGTACTCTACCAAGGTGATCTCTCCACTATTGAATTGGAAAAGCTCAAGCGGGGCCAGGAGCAGCTCCGCTGGATTCTGGCCTGGCCCTTAGAAATAAGTGACAATGCTGCGACAGAAAGGCCTCTGACAACGCGCGGCCTATCATAGCCAAGAATCGTTCCTACCTTAAGGCTTTCGGTGCAAATGAAACGAACCGCATTCTTCATCTCGGACGGCACCGGTATCACCGCCGAAACCCTGGGCCAAAGCCTTCTGGCACAGTTCGAGAACATCAGCTTCGTCAAACTGACGAGACCGTACATCGATACCGAAGAAAAAGCGCGCGCCATGGTACAGCAAATCAATAATGCTGCCGAGTCGGACGGGGCCCGCCCGATCATCTTCGATACCATCGTGAACCGCGACATCCGGGCGGTCCTGGCGCAATCCAACGGTTTCATGATCGATATCTTCGCCACCTTTCTTTCGCCTCTGGAACAGGAGCTTTCGGCCGACTCGTCCTATTCGGTCGGCAAGTCCCACTCCATCGGCCACAACTCCAACTACATGGATCGCATCGAGGCGGTGAACTTCGCCCTCGACAACGACGACGGCGCCCGCACCCACTACTACGACAAGGCCGACCTGATCCTGGTCGGAGTCTCGCGCTGCGGCAAGACGCCCACCTGCCTGTACATGGCCCTGCAGTATGGCATCCGCGCCGCCAACTACCCGTTGACGGAAGAGGACATGGAGCGCCTGCAACTGCCGAACGCCCTCAAGCAGTACAAGCACAAGCTGTTCGGCCTGACCATCGACCCCGACCGCCTCACCGCGATCCGCAACGAACGCAAGCCCAACAGTCGCTACGCCAGCTTCGCCCAGTGCGAATTCGAGGTACGCGAGGTCGAAAGCCTGTTCCGCCGCGAAAACATCGCCTACATCAACTCCACGCATTTCTCGGTGGAGGAGATTTCCGCAAAGATCCTCGTCGAAAAAGGCGTGGAACGGCGCTTCAAATAACCGCTCCGGGGCCAGCGGCTCGGCACCGCCAAGGTCCCTTGCCCGCTTCCGGTAACGCTTCGAGCCCCTGGATGGAATTTCGTTTCATCCCAGGGGCAAAACCCCGACCAAGTGGTATAAGCGGCTGTCGCTGCCGAAAAACCGCGTGATAGAATGCGGCCCGCATGCGCCTGGCGGGGCGCCCGGCATGCCCGGCCTGCCGAGCGCAGGTCGATGACGCAGGGTTTTCCGTCACGGACTGGACAGCGATCGCAAGATCGACCCGCCGAACGCGACACCAACCAGGACTTATGAAACTCAAGCCCTTAGCTCCCCTGCTCTGCCTATTCATCGCCGTACCAGGCCTGAGCGTAGCCGCCGAAAAGACGGTCTACGGCCTGAACGAATACGCGCGCATCAACGACCCGGACATCCAGCTGGCCGCCAAGCTCGACACCGGCGCCAAGACCGCCTCCCTCAGCGCCCGCGACATCAAGCGTTTCAAGCGCGACGGCGAAACCTGGGTGCGCTTCTACCTGGCCACCGACAACGCCGACGACACCCCGATCGAGAAGCCCCTGGCGCGGATCAGCAAGATCAAGCGCCGCCACGGCGACTTCAACCCCGACGAGGGCAAGGCCTATACCGCCCGTCCGGTGATCGAGCTGCAGGTCTGCATGGGCAAGGCGATTCGCACCATCGAAGTGAACCTGACCGACCGAAGTGCATTCCAATACCCGCTTTTGATCGGCTCGGAGGCCTTGAAGAAATTCGACGCACTGGTCGATCCGAGCTTGAAATACTCGGCCGGGAAACCCGGCTGCAAACCTGATGCAAAACCTGCTGAGTAAACGACATGCGCTCTCTCAACCTGCATCTGAAAGTCCTGATCGCCATCCTGCTGACCCTGGGTGTGGCGATCACCGCCTATCAGATTTTCGTCCAGGGTATTCCCGTTACCGAAGCCGAAACCGATGACCTCTGGAACATCGATGCCAAGGTCGACTTCGTCGCCACGCCGAAAACCCCGGTCAAGGTGCAGATGTTCGTTCCGCCGTTGAGCCAGGACTACGTCAGCCTCAACGAAAGCTTCGTCTCCAACAATTACGGCGTCAGCATCAATCGCGCCGACGGCAATCGCAAGGTGACCTGGTCCGCCCGCCGCGCCAACGGCAAGCAGACCCTGTACTACCGCCTGGTGCTGACCAAGCGCTACACCGGCGAGAAGACCAAGGAGAAAGGCCCGATCTTCCGCGACAGCCTGCCCCTGGAAGGCCCGGAGAAGATCGCCGCAGAAGCCCTGCTGGCCCCCATTCGCCAGCACTCGGCCGACGTCGAGACCTTCGTCAGCGAAGCCATCAAGCGCGCCAACAACGGCAACGACGACAACGTCAAGCTGCTGATGGCCGGCGACACCAGCCTGGAAAAGAAAGCGCATATCGTCGAAACCCTGCTGTCCATCGCCCACGTGCCGATGGAGCGGGTCCATACCATCCGCCTGGTCGCCGACCTGCAACAGAGCCCGGAACTGTGGCTGCGCAGCTTCAACGGCGAGAACTGGCTGTATTTCAACGTGGTCACCGGCGAACAGGGCCTGCCCTCCGATCGCCTGATCTGGTGGCTTGGCGATGAGCCGCTGATGACCATCGACGGCGGCAAGAAGGCCCAGGTCAGCTTCAGCCTGAACAGCAGCGAGATGAACGCCATCCGCCTGGCCAAGCTGTCCGACGAGAACACCGAGGCGGCCTTCCTCGAGTACTCCCTGTACGGCCTGCCGCTGTCCACCCAGCAGACCTTCCAGATCATGATCATGATCCCGATCGGCGTGCTGGTGATCCTGATCCTGCGCAACCTGATCGGCCTGCAGACCCTTGGCACCTTCACCCCGGTGCTGATCGCCCTGGCCTTCCGCGAGACCGGCCTGCAATGGGGTATCGCCCTGTTCACCGTGATCACCGCCCTGGGCCTGTCGCTGCGCTCCTATCTCGAGCACCTGAAGCTGCAGATGCTGCCGCGCCTCTCGGTGGTGCTGACCTTCGTGGTGGTGATGATCGCGGTGATCAGCCTGTTCAGCCACAAGCTCGGCTTCGAGAGCGGCCTGTCGATCGCCCTGTTCCCGATGGTGATCCTGACCATGACCATCGAACGCCTGTCGATCACCTGGGAAGAGCGCGGCGGCGGCCATGCGATGAAGGTGGCCATCGGCACCCTGTTCGCGGCATCGCTGGCGCACATCCTCATGCGCATCCCGGAACTGGTGTACTTCATCTTCACCTTCCCGGCCGTGCTGCTGATCCTGGTCGCCTTCATGCTCGCCATGGGCCGCTACCGCGGCTACCGCCTGACCGAGCTGTTCCGCTTCAAGGCCCTGCTCAAGGACTGAACCATGTCGATCTGGAAGACCTGGAAAGACCTGACCGCGAAAGGCGTGATGGGCATCAACCGACGCAATGCCGATTACGTCCTGAAGTACAACAAGCGGCACCTGTATCCGGTGGTGGACGACAAGATCATCACCAAGGAACGCGCGCTCGAGGCCGGCATCCACGTGCCGGAGATGTACGGCATCATCGAGACCGAGAAAGGCATCGACAAGCTCAACGAGATCATCGGCGAGCACAACGATTTCGTCATCAAGCCGGCGCAGGGCGCCGGCGGCGACGGCATCATGGTGATCGCCGACCGCTTCGAGGGCCGCTACAAGACCGTGTCGGGGAAGATCGTCAGCCACGAGGAGATCGAGCACCACATCTCGAGCATCCTCTCCGGCCTCTACTCCCTCGGCGGTCATCGCGACCGCGTACTGATCGAGTACCGGGTGACCCCCGACCAGATCTTCAAGAGCATCAGCTACGAAGGTGTGCCGGACATCCGCATCATCGTGCTGATGGGCTACCCGGTGATGGCCATGTTGCGCCTGCCGACCCGGCAGTCGGGCGGCAAGGCCAACCTGCACCAGGGCGCCATCGGCGTGGGCGTCGACCTGGCCACCGGCGTCACCCTGCGCGGCACCTGGCTGAACAACAAGATCGCCAAGCACCCGGACACCACCAACGCGGTGGACGGTGTGCAACTGCCGAACTGGGACGGCTTCATGAAGCTGGCGGCCGGTTGCTACGAGTTGTCGGGCCTCGGCTACATCGGCGTGGACATGGTTCTCGACCAGGAGAAAGGCCCGCTGATCCTAGAACTCAACGCCCGCCCGGGCCTGAACATCCAGATCGCCAACGACAGCGGCCTGGTGCACCGCTGCCACGCCGTCGAGGCGCGACTGGAAGAACTCAAGGCGAAAGGCATCGAAGAGTCCGCGGAAGAGCGCGTACGCTTCTCCCAGCAGCTGTTCGGCCACGTCCAGCAGCACCAGGGCTGACGTGCTTCCGGTATGAAGAAGCCCGGCTCCGGCCGGGCTTTTTCATGTCTCGGATTTCAACGCACCACGGCCAGCTCGAAGCCGCCCTGCCGGGCGTGCTCATGCACCTGCATACCCGCCTCGTTCACCGCCAGGCCCTGTAGCGGACGCTTGAACGGCTTGTTGTCGAGGGTTTGCAGCGAGCGGTCCTCGTCGGTGGTCAGCAGCAGCACGTAGCGCTCGCCGCGATTGGCTCGCACCGGCACCGTACCCTCGATGAAAGCGTAGCGATACCAGGTTTCCGGGTTCAGCTTGTACACCGCGTCGCTGACCAGCCGGGTCGGACGCTTCTGCTCGTCGAGGAACAGCAGCGACGGGTAGACCACCTGGCGGTTGGCGAAACTGCGGATGCGCAGGCCGTAGACCCCCTGGGAGCGCGGCAGCCGGATCGCCGCGTAGAAGCTCCTGCCCATGGGAAAGTCGAAGCTCGGCGAGAAGCGGTTCAACTCCTCGTAGCGCGGTTCGTCGGCATCCAGTTCGGTGAAGTCGCTCTCGGCGATCTGCTCGCAGCAGCGCCGTTGCAGGTCCTGGTAGAGATCGTCGATGGTCATCTCGGTGCCCTTGAGCAAAGCCTTCAGCGCATCGCTCTGCTGGCCGGCGCCATCCAGCCCGGGCAACGCCGTCGGACGTTGCTTGAACTCGATCTGCCGGCCCTCGGTGAAGGCGATCTGCGACGAAGGCGCGGCCTCCCGCTTGAAGCGCGCCGCGCGCTCCTCGGGCGGGATCTGCGAGTTGTGCATGCGGCCCTTCTCGTCCACCCAGGTGTAGTAGGGACTGCCGTTCTCGCTGCGAACGAAACCCTTGCCCTCGAAGGCCTCGGCATCGATGTATTCGGCAGAGTGCTCGCCGTTGGGCAGGACGTAGTCGGCGCGCTGGCCGGCGACCTGGGCGCCGGCATAGAAGCTGTTCTGCACGTTGCCGTTGGCATCGATCCAGGTGTAGTAGCGACGCTTGCTCTCCCCTCCGCTGCTGTTCCCCGGCCACTGCGTGGCGTTGTCCGCCTTGTTCAGCACCCGCGCCTGGTCGCTCTGGCCGATGCGCTGCCGCGCCTGGCGCTGCTGGCGGTCGAACTGGCCGTCGACGAAGGTGTTGTGCACCCCGCCATTGTCGTCCACCCAGGTCAGGTAGCGCCCGCCGGAGGCCCAGCCCGGCGAAGATGCCGGCAGCGCCAGGGAGAAGACGCAAAGTACGATGGATGCGCGCATCATGCTCCAGCCCTCAGAAGGTCGTACGGTAGGTCATGGCGAAAATATAGGCCTTCACCGTGGTGTCCACGTCCAGTCCCGCGTAGGGGTTGTACACCAGGTTGTCGAGCCCGGTGCAGTTCAGGTTGCAGCTGGTATCGGCCTTGACGCTCTGCTTGGTGACGAAGTAGTTGAAACCGACATCGATCACCGTGTCCTTGTCCCACTGGTAGCCCAGCCCCAGGCCGTAGAGATTGGCATCGCCGATCGGCACCAGGATGTCCGCCTGGCCCTTGGGGATCGCCGAAGGCCGGTATTCGTAGCCGGCGCGTAGCTGCAAACGGTCGTTGACGTCGTACTGCACGCCCATGGCCCAGCTCCAGGTATCGCGGTAGCCGCGGTCGAGGGTGATGCTGTGGCTGGTGGCGTCCTTCGAGTCGAGGTACTTGGCGATGCGCAGCAGGTCAAGCTCGCGGTCGAACTCGATCTTGAACTCGTTCCAGTCGCTGTAGCCGTTCCATTTCAGGTCGAAGTTGAATTGCCACTTCTTGAACGGGCGCAGCTTCACACCGGTGGAGAAGGCATCCGGGTAGACCATGTTCATCGTGGCGTTGCCATGCTCTTCGTCGACGTTCCCGTAGGGGAACATCTGGCCGAGGATCGCACCGCCGAGCGACTTGTGCACCCCGGTCCAGAAACCCTGCCAGCCCTGGCCGTAGTCGACCCGGTACTTGCCCTTGAGCTTCATCCGCGACTCGCTCTGGTAGGTCGCGCCCCAGGCGAACCAGTCGGTGGGCTCCCAGAGCACGCCGAGGTTGAAGCTGGGCGAAAGCGACTGTTGCATGTCCAGGTCGATATTGGCCAGGTTCTGGAACGGACCGATATTGCCGCCGCAGACGTTGAAGAACACCTCGAGGATCTCCTGCATTCCCGGCAGGCAACCGATCTCCTTGGTCTGCTGCAACAGCCCGAGCAACTGGTTCGGCGCCCGGAAATCCTCGTTCAACGCTACTGCCTGGTGGGAGAAACCCACAGACAGGCCGACCGACAGCTCGTCGTTGACCTGGTAGGCCAGGGTCGGCGAGAAGTAGGTGAGCCGCTGCAACGACACCTCGCGTCCCTGGTAGCGCGCCGGATCGCTATCGGAATCGCGGCTGTAGCCCAGCGCTTGCGGGGTGTAGACGTTGGTGGCGAAGGTGAACTTGGAGCCCGGCGGGTTGATCGAGATCCCGGCCAGCGGCGCCACCAGCAACGGCACGTCGGTCATGCCGCCGAGACCGGGCAGGTACATGGTCGGGGTCAGGGTCCGGCTGTCGCTGTTGGCGACCGGGTCGTCGCGCAGGCCGAAGGTGCCTTCGCCGTAGTTCGGCGGCGCCTTGAAGCCGGCGCGGATGTCCATCACCCCGGTGAGCAGCTTCACGGTCGCCTGGCGGCCCTTCATCCTGGTCAGCGCCGCCGGGTTGTAGTGCACCGAATCGATGCCGGTCTCGTCGGCGGTCACGGCGTTGCCGAGGGCCATGGCTTTCGGGTTGCCGATGGTCAGGTCGTTGGCCATCTGCGCGCCGGCCGGCGGAATCCAGGCCAGGCACACCCCTGCCAACGCCAGCCAGAGCGGCGCAATGCGCATCTTCATAACAGGCCTCGCTCGCGGGTTACTGGGCCTTCAGCCCTTTGATATCGAGGGGTACGGATAACCCCAGCAGTACATCCGGCGAGTCTTCCGTGAGGCCGAAACCGGCGTTGACGTTGACGATGTAGTCCGGTGACGTCCGCAAGCCGAGCGAGAAGTTCATGATGCTACTGGTCTGTTCGGACGACTCGAACGTACCGGCAGTGGTGTGGTAGCGGTTCTTCAGCGTGTAGGCCATCTGGTACGAGGTCGCCAGCGAGACGTCGTAGGACAGCGCGTAGGCCATGCCCATGTTGAAGTTGATCGTGTTGCCGGGCGAGACCTTCTCCAGCTGGGAGTTGTCGGCCAGGGTCTGGTGCACGTCGTCCACCGGCAGGTTCCAGGTGTAGCCGAGCGAGCCGTAGAGGACCACCGGGTCGATCACATAGGACATGTTCGCGCCGAAGCCCAGGCTGTAGTAGCCGTTGCCGGTGGAGATGTCCTTGTCCAGGTTGGTCTTGTAGGGACTGTCGCCGGTCGGCAGGCCGATGGTGGTATACAGCGTGGTGACCGGCCGCCCGCGCACCGCCGCCCAGGGCTGCCAGCGCAAGGTCGCGGAAACGTCGCCGAGGCTGTAGGCGTGGGTATCCATCTCGGTGTCGTACTTGGCTATCAGCGGCAGGCGGAAACTGAAGGTGAGGTTGTCCCAGATCCCGTAGTCGAAGGTGAAGGAGTTGGTGAAGGTGTGCTGGGACTGGCTCTGCCGGCCGGCGAGGCCGTAGATCTGCGTGCCGCCGCTGGTCTTGGTCAGCGGCACCAGGGTCAGCCGCTGGTCGCGCACCAGCGCGTAGTCGAAACCGTAGGTCAGGGTCCGCTCGCCCTTCTTCAGCAAGGTGTAGCTCTTCTCGGCGGCCTGGAAGACTTCCTCCAGCGCCTTGGCGCTGTCGGCATCGTCATTCTTCTTGGCCAGCGCGTCACGGGCCTGGTCGACCGAGGCTTCCTCGGCAACGGACAAACCGCTGATAGACAGCATCAGCGCCGCCGCGCATGTGTACCCCCTGATTCTCATGGCGCTATCCCCAGAGATTGTTCTTGTTTTTGGGTATCTGCTACTTGGTGCGCAGGTGTATGACGTCGCCACCAGTGCCCAGCTCACGGACCTGGTTTTCAGTGATCTTGTTGATCTGCGGAAACTCGCGGAACGCCAGCAGGCTGACGGTGCGGTCGTCCACCAGGCGCATGTCGCGATCGTTCAGCGCCAGCGCGTTGCGGGGCTCCTGCCCACTCGGGAAGATCACGAACAGGACGTTCTGGTCCCAGATTTCCTCGAAGCGCGTCCGGGTGAAGCTGATGTTGCCCAAGGCCGGATCGGCGACGAAGACGTGATCGTTGTAGACATCGCGCACCACCACGAAATGCTTGAAGCCGGCATAGTGGATGGGGACCAGCGCCGGATGCTCGAGAGCGTCCAGGTCGCTGAACTCGGCGCGAAAACCACCGCTCTTGTAGCCCAGCGCAGCGGCGTAGCGCTTCATGTCGAGCAGCGAGAAACCGCGGCGCTGCACGATCTTATCGGCCTCGCCATAGCGCAGCAGCCCTTCCATGACCTGGCGTTCCTCGAGGTTGCGCCCGAGGTAGTAGTCCAGCAGCGTGGTAAGCGCCGCCGAGCCGCAGCTGTAGTCATAGGCCTGGCGGATGACGTTGCGGAACTGCAACTGGCTCATCGGCTCCAGCTGCACCGATTCGCGGTAGGGTCCATTGGGGGTCAGAGGCTGGCTGAGGTTGACCGTGCCCTGCGGTTGCGGCTTGGTATCGACCGTCTGGGTGAACCCGAACAGCCCGATCAGACTTCCCAGCAAAATCTCGAACATCGCCCCGTCGTACCTCTTTCGGAGAAAGACCCCGCCGATGCCTCGGCGAGGTCTTCGCGTCTCGACTCGGTTCCTGGATCAGTGACCCCAGACCTTGATGGTGGAACCGGCCATGTTCAGCCCGGAGACGGTCAGCGAGCCGATGCTGGCGGCGCTGGTGTCGCCCACCTTGATGGCGCCAACGGTCACGTCGCCGGTGATGGCCGGCAGGCCGATGGCCAGTTGCTGGGTCGACTTGCCGCCGATATCGGTGGTGACGACGTCGATGGTCAGCGGCTTGGTATCGTCGATGGTCAGCGCCGGCAGGCTGATGTTCTCCAGCCGCAGGGAGCCGCCGTTGGTGTCGGTATCGGTGTAGGTCACGGCCCCGACGGAGCCCTGGAAAGTACCGGAAATGCTGATGCCTGCCTGGCCGGTCACGTCGGACAGCGCGCCATCGTCCATGGCTTTCAGGTCGGCATGCGCCAGCAAGGGAGCAGCCAGAACAGCAGTTGCAAGGAACAGGTGCTTTTTCATTGTTATTTCTCCAGTGTTCAGGTGTGGTTTGCCCCAGGGCACTGCCGTTTGCATCCTGTCCCCGGCAGATCGACCGGCATCTCGCCGGTCTCCAGGTCCGGTACTGCTTCCCTAGGCGTCCCGGACATGGATTCGGTAGAGCCTCATGCTCTCTCGTCCTGGATTCCAAGCTACTGGGCCACCCCTTCCGCCGCCAGCCCATCCAAGGGATGGAGCGATGGCGGCTGCCGCTCACGCCTCGCTCAGCAGTCCCAGGCTTTTACCCTTTAGTACGGCTTGCGTTCTGCTCTTCACACCCAGCTTGGCGAACAGGTTGTGCAGGTGCCACTTGATGGTGGCTTCCGACAGGTGCACCGCCTGCGCGATATCGCGGTTCGACAAGCCCGCCGCCACCAGCCGCAGGATTTCCCGTTCGCGATGGCTAACATCCTGATTTTCATCGAAACTTTCCGGGTCCACGGAGAGCTTCCGGCACTGCTCGCGGAGCAGGTCGGCCAGCCCCTGCCAGGCCGCGGCACGCTTGGGCTCCGCTTCCCTCCAGCTTTCCCACATCGGCAACAGCCACAACGCGTCGTCCTGGAACAGCCGGCGGTAGCCGAGATTCCAGGCTTCCTCGAGCGTGGCGAGGAACAGGCCGATGGCTTTTTCGCTGTTACCTTTCTGCCAATACGCCACAGAAAGTAACAAGGACAAACGCAGCCGCCGATCCCTCTGGTAAGCGGAAGAGTAGCCGGCCAGACAGCTTTCCAGCTTGCTCTGCGCGCGTTCCGCGTGACGCTCGGACAATGCCAGCCGAGCCTCCGCCAGGACCAGGGCGGTCTGTGCGTCGGCATGCCGCTCGCCGGAGAGCCCGGCAAGATGCCGCTCCAGTTGCAGGCAGACCCGTTCGGCTTCGTTCGGACGGCGCAGCCACAGCAGGAACTGCACCTTGCAGCTCATGGCGTGAGCATAGACACGCTCGTAGCCGGGCGAGAGCAGACCGCTCAGCCATTCGTCGAGTTGCGCCAGCCCCTGCTCGGCGGCGCCGGAGAAGAAGCGAGCCTTGGCCATGACCAACTGGCCGCGACTGAGCAGTTCCACCGGCGTCGCGACATCCCGCCAGACCGTCGCCAGCGGTAGTTCGGCGAGCACGCCGGCATGCCGGTCCTGCTCGTAGAGCAGGTCGGCATAGGCCAGCGACAAGGGTCCGCCGACCCGGCTGCGCCGGCCGAATACCTGCTCGACCCGGTTGCGCGCCGACTCGGCTATCGCCCTGCCCCGCTCCAGGTCGCCACTCTCCTTGCAGATCAGGGATTCGATCAGGCTGGTCACCACCTGCAGGTACTCGCTGTCGGCGACTTTCAGGTCCTCCCGCGCGGAACCGATGGCGCCGGCGGCCTCGGCGTAGTCGCCGAGCAGCGCATGCGCCGAAGCCTGCACGCAGAGCAGGCTGGCGCGGAACACCGGCTGGTTGCTCGGGACCATGGACAGCCAGTGACGGGCGACCTTCAGGCAGGCTTCGAGCTTGTCCTGGTAGAGCAACACCAGGGCCTTGAGCACCTGGGCGGCGGCGAGCAACTCGCCGAGCCCGAAGTGCATGACCTTGCCGCGCCCCTGCAAGAGGCGGTGGCTGACCTCCTCGATCAACGCCTCGGCCTCGGCGAAGCGTTGCTCGAACGCCAGTTGCCAGGCGTAGAAGATCTGGAACACCGGATGCTCGCGGATCACCTCGGCGGGAATGCCGTTGAGCATGCCGAGGATGCCGTACACCCGGTTACCGGCGATCAGGCGCGCGCCCTGGCGCTCCAGCAACTCGGCGGCGAACAGGTAGTCGCGGGCGCGAAGGGCGTACTTGATCGCCCGGTCGGCCAGGTCGCGCCCCTCGCACCAGCGCGCCGCCGCATGCAGCAACGGGGTCGGATCGGCATGCCGGGACAGCCGCCCCTGGAGGAACTCGGCGAACAGATGGTGGTAGCGGAACCATTCGCGCTGGTCGTCCAGGGCGATGACGAACAACTGCTCGTTCTGCAGGCGCATGAGCATGTCCAGGCCGTCGCGACGCCCGGTCAGCGCATTGCACAGTTCCGCATTGAACTCATCGAGCACCGAGGTCTGGTCGAGGAACAGCTGCAGGTCGGCGGGCAGGCTGGCCAGCACGTCTTCCGCCAGGTAGTCGGCGATGTTCCGTTCGGTCCCGGAGAGCCCGCGGAGGAAACCTTCCCGGTCGGTATTGCGACTGAGGGCCAGGGCCGCCAGGTGCAACGCCGTGATCCAGCCTTCGGTGCGCTTGAACAGCAGCTTCAGCTCGCGTTCGCCCAGCTCCAGCCCCTTGAGGTCGAGGAGAAACGCATCGCTCTCCTCGCGCGATAGCCGCAGGTCTTCCGCGCTCAGGCAGAAGGTCCAGGGCTTGAGGGTCGGCTCGTCGACCAGGAAGCGCGGGCGGAAGCGGGTCGAGGCCACCACCCGCACGTGATCGGGCAGGTTCTCGATCAGGTAGCGAACCCCATGCGGCAAGGCGGCGTGGCGGATGCGGTGGAAATCGTCGAGGAACAGGTACAAGGGGCCTTCCAGGCGACGCAAGTCGGCGAGGAAGGCATCCAGGATACCCTCCAGCGGCACCGCGACGTCGGTGCCGAGCAGATTGGCGGTATTGCCGCCGAATGCCGGGACCACTCGCTGGATGCTCGCCAGCAGGTACTGGATCAGACGCTGCGGTTCGCTGTCGGTCTCGTCGCAGGACAACCATGCCACCGCCGCGCCCTGCTCCAGCAGGCGCAGGCGCAACTGGCAGAGGATGGTGCTCTTGCCGAAGCCGGCCGGCGCGCTGAGCACCATCGCGCGTCGCCCGCGGGCCTCGTACAGGCGGTCGATCAGCGCCTGGCGGGGCAGCAGCGGCAGCCCTCCGGCGCCTGGCGGGAACAGCTTGGTCTGCAACAGCGGAATGGTGCTGGCGGGAACACCGTCGCGATGGCCCATGGTCAGAGCAGGCTCAGCTCGCGGGCTCGCCGGATCGCCTGGGTGCGATTGCGCACCTTGAGCTTTTCGTAGATGTTGTGCAGATGCCATTTGACGGTCCCCAGGGCCAGCGACAGGCGCTGGCCGATTTCTTCGTTGGATAGGCCCTGTGCGGCCAGGCAGACCACTTCGCGCTCGCGCTCCGTCAGGCCTTCCTCGAGCGCATCCTGGGGCTTGCGCACGCCCTGCCCGGGCCAGATGCCGAGCAGGCCGCGAATGAAGGTCTGTAGCGCCGGCTGGCGCTCGGTGGATTCGAGTTGCTGGAGCAACTGGCGAATACCGTCGCCTTCCTCGATGAAGAGGCTGCGCACCCCTTCCCGTTCGGCATTGATCAGGCATTCGCCGAGCAGGCTGTTGGCCCGTTCCTGGTAGCCCAGGCGCTGATAGCTGAGCGCCGCCAGGATATCCAGGCGCAGGCGCTGCAGGCCGTGCCAGCCGGGCTGCAAGGTGCCGCGCAACTGAGTGATCTCGTGCAGCGCCTCGCTGAAATGTCCTCGCCCCTGCAACAGGCGCACGCGGCTCACACCCAGCGACCAGTTGACCGGGTTGAAGGCCATGTTGCGGTAGTGTGCCGCCATCTTGTTCCAGTCCACGCTCTTCAACCGCTGCTCGGCGCGCTTCAGGCGGTCGGGGCCGCTGTCCTGGAGGATCAGGTTGATCTCTTCGGCCATGGCCTGGGCGAAGAAGCGCCACGACTGATTGCGCGAGGCCAGGGCCTGCATCGCCGCCAGGCTGGCCAGCGCCTCCTTCGGCCGTCCCAGCAGGCGCTGGGTGCGCGCCAGGCAGATCTGTCCCTGGGCATAGAAATCGATCGGATTGATCACATCCACATGCCCGAGCGCCCAGCCCAGGCGCTCTTCCAGCCCGTCCAGCTCGATCCTGTAGTAGGCGGTCAGGGCCTCGGTGATGGTCGGCAGCGCCAGCGCGCTCCTGGACTTCTCGAACAGCGGCCGGGCGCGCTGGCGGAGCCGCTCGATGAGCAGTTGCGCCTGTTTCACCTGGCCCTGCTCGAGTGCGAGGATCACCTCGACGTTGGCCAGTTGCATGTCCAGGTAGCGCCCTTCGAGGAAATGATTGCGCTGCTGCGCCAGCCCCAGCAGGCGCCGCGCCTGGTCGCCCTGGCCACGGACCACCTGGGCCAGCGCGGCAGTGATCAACACCGCCACTTCGAGGAAGGCAGCGTTCTGCCCGAGCTGGACTTCGACCCGGCGAGCCAGGGCGATGCACAGTTCCAGATCGTCCTTCTGCAACGCCACCACCGCCTTCACCGCCAGCGCGGAGAGGTACTGGTCGCCCATCGGCCCGTCGCCGCGGCTCTCCCCCCAGCGCGCCAGCAGTTCGTCGATGATCCGGTTGGCCTCGCCCAGGCTGAGGTCGCTGGCCCGCGACCAGACATCGGTAAGGACCAGGATCGGATAGCGCTCGGCGATTTCGTCCGGCACATGCTTGCGCCAACGGTAGATCAGGCTGAGCTGGCCGCGGTTGATCAATTCCAGTCCGCATCCGTCGACCAGCGCGGCGATCATCTCCGGGTCTTCCGCCGCACAGGCATGCTCGATGGCGAACGTCGGCATGTGGTGGTTGGTGAACCACAGGCTGGCGTTGAAATGCAGTTGCTTGAAACGGTCCGGATCGGAGTCGCGCAGGCGGTTGCGGAGGAAATCGGCGAACAGCAGGTGGAAGCGATACCACTGGCGTTCGCGATCCAGCGGCAGGAGGAACAATTGCATGGACTCCAGGCGTTCCAGCAGCGCCTGGCCGTCCTGGCGCCCGGTCAGGGCGTTGGCCAGGTCGCCGCTCAATTGGCTGGCAACGCCAAGGGCCAGCAGCGCTTCCTGCAGGTCGCCAGGCAAGCGTTCGAAGACCGCCGCCAGCAGATAGGCGCTGACCGCCTGCTTGTCGCCGTCGAGCAGGGCCATTTCCTGCGCCTGCGGTTGCTGGCGCAGCCACAGGCTGACGAGATGCACGCCCACCACCCAGCCTTCGGTCTGGCCATAGAGCGCCTTCAGGCAGGGCTCGTCCAGATAGAGACCGCTGCGCTCGAGGTATTCGCGGGTTTCCTCGAAGCCGAGGCGCAGCTCCTCGAGGCCGATTTCCAGCAACAGTCCCTTGGCCCGCCAGGTAGCCAGGCTCAGCGCCGGCTGCGAACGCGTGCCCAGGGCCAGGACCAGCCCGGGCGGTGCGTACTGCACCAGGCGATTGAGGCCGGTGAAGATGTCCGGGTTGCTAACCAGGTGCAGGTCGTCCAGCACCAGCAGCAACGGCCGCGCATAGCGATCGAGATCGCCGAGCAGGCTTTCGATCACCGCCACCACCGGGACCCGCATGGTGTTCTGCAGGTAGGTCTGGGCGTCGTCGCCAAGCTGCGGCACGGCTTCGCCCAGCGCCTCGATCAGCTGCCGGCAGAAACGGGCGGGGTCGTCGTCTTCTTCGGCCAGCGACAGCCAGGCCACCGCCTGGTCTGCTACAGTGCGCTCCCTGGCCAGGGCGGCGAGCGCGCAGGTCTTGCCGAAGCCGGCAGGTGCGGAAAACATCAGAACGCGTGAATGGGGATTGCGATCCAGCAGGTTGCGGATCGCGGGGCGAAGAGAATATTCGGCTGGCACCTGAGGCGGCACTATTCTGGAGCGCGAAAGGCTGCCGGCTGCTGGATTCTGTACTGCATCCACGGCCTGTATCCCTGTGTCATTATCATTGTGGTACGGAGCCAAATCTCCGTGGGATATTTCCATAATTAGCAGATCACCCTTCTTACGTAAACTGAAGAAATGGCTCTAGGATCGACGATTCCGGCGAACTAGAATTCCTGACTGTCCCACTACCCCCACTTTCCATGCCCAGTTGTCATGTTCACCCCCTGCCCTACCATAGCGACCCAAGCTGTCTCTTTGCCATCATCCATGAGGCGCCCGGTGCGGTGATGCTCGATTCGGGTCGCCCCATCGCTACCCGTGGACGCTATGACCTTATGAGCGCCTGGCCATTGGCAGAACTGGCGCCGCTGCCCGACGAATCGGCCAACCGCTTCTTCGCCCGCCTACGCGAAGCGGCCGGAAGCCTGGGCCCCGCGCAGCTGCCAGCGCCGTACGAACTGCCCTTCGCCGGCGGTCTGCTGGGCTATTTATCCTACGACCTGGGTCGGCGCATCGAGCGCATCGGCGAACACGCCCGCGATGACCTGGGCCTGCCGCTGGCCTCCGTCGGCCTGTATGCCTGGGCGCTGATCAGCGACCACCAGGCCGGCACCAGCCAACTGGTATTCCACCCGCGATTGGACGAGCGCGAACGCCAGCGCCTGATCGCCCTGTTCAGCGAGGAAACGCAAGGCGCGGCCGGCAACTTCAAGCTTCTGGGAAAATTCCGACGGAGCATCAGCGCATCCGACTATCGGCAGGCGATCCGCCGCATCCAGGACTACATCCAGGCAGGCGACTGCTACCAGGTGAACTATAGCCAGCGCTTCCAGGCCGCTTGCAGCGGCTCGCCGTGGCCGGCCTATCGCGCCCTGCGCGAGGCCTGCCCGACGCCGTTCTCCGGCTACCTGCGACTGGCCGACGGCGCGATCCTCAGCCTGTCGCCGGAGCGCTTCCTCAAGCTCGGCAAGGGCAAGGTGGAAACCCGGCCGATCAAGGGCACCCGCCCGCGCGGCAAGACCCCCGAGGAGGACATGGCGCTGGCGGCGTCGCTGCTGGCCAGCCCCAAGGACCGCGCGGAAAACCTGATGATCGTCGACCTGCTGCGCAACGACATCGGACGCAGTTGCCAACCTGGCAGCGTACGGGTACCGGAGCTGTTCGCCCTGGAAAGCTATCCCAACGTGCATCACCTGGTGAGCAGCGTCACCGGCGAACTGGCGCCGGGCAAGGACGCCCTCGACCTGCTGGAAGGCAGCTTCCCCGGCGGCTCGATCACCGGCGCGCCGAAGATTCGCGCCATGCAGATCATCGACGAACTGGAACCGAGCCGACGCGGCATCTACTGCGGCAGCCTGTTCTACCTCGACGTGCGCGGCGAGATGGACAGCTCGATCGCCATCCGCACCCTGCTGGTCAGGAACGGCCAGGTCAGTTGCTGGGGCGGCGGCGGCATCGTCGCCGACTCGCACTGGGAGGACGAGTACCAGGAAACCCTGGACAAGGTCCGGGTACTGCTGGAAACCCTGGAAGGGATGGCCGGGACAGCGTCCCCGGAATAGAAAAAGAGCCCGCGTTCCGCGGGCTCTTTCATCGGCGGCGCGGCTACAGACTCAGCGAACGGCTGGAAGCCTTGAGGAACTCGCGCTTGAGGTCTTCGTAGGTATGCACCGCGGGGAACTGGGGAAACTCGCGGATCACGTTTTCCGGGGCATGGAACAGGATGCCGGCGTGGGCCTCGGAAAGCATGGTGGTGTCGTTGTAGGAATCACCGGCGGCGATCACCCGGTAGTAGAGGCTCTTGAAGGCGATCACCGACTGCCGCTTGGGATCCTTCTGGCGCAATTGATAGCCGACCACCCGGTCGCTGTCGTCGATCTCCAGCTTGTGGCACAACAGGGTCGGGAAGCCCAGCTGGCGCATCAGCGGCTGGGAGAACTCGTAGAAGGTGTCGGAGAGGATCACCACCTGGAAGCGCTCGCGCAGCCAGTCGACGAATTCCACCGCCCCCTCCAGCGGCTTCAGGGTGGCGATCACCTCCTGGATGTCGCCCAGCTTCAGGCCATGTTCGTCGAGGATGCGCAGGCGCTGCTTCATCAGCACGTCGTAGTCCGGAATGTCCCGGGTGGTCGCCTTCAAGGCGTCGATACCGGTTTTTTCCGCGAACGCGATCCAGATTTCCGGAACCAGCACGCCTTCCAGGTCAAGACAGGCAATTTCCACAGGACTCTCCTCGAAATTCTCTGAACGATGGGGTGACGACGGACGCGGCACTCTAGCCCCTCGCCGAGGGCAAGGCAACGCCGGCTTATTCCTGGAATCAAGGTCGACAGGGGTAAATGGTTATTTAGGGCCATATGCCGCCCTTTGCTACCATTCCCGCCACAGAGCGCAACAGCGCCGCCCAGCACCAGGACCCCAGCCCGATGAGCCAGCCTTTCGACCTTCCCGCCCTCGCCTCCAGCCTTGCCGACAAATCCCCCCAGGACATCCTGAAAGCCGCCTTCGAGCACTTCGGCGACGAGCTGTGGATCTCCTTCAGCGGCGCCGAGGACGTCGTCCTGGTAGACATGGCCTGGAAGCTCAACCGCAACGTGAAGGTGTTCAGCCTCGACACCGGTCGCCTGCACCCGGAAACCTATCGTTTCATCGACCAGGTCCGCGAACACTACGGCATCGCCATCGACGTGCTTTCCCCCGACCCGCGCCTGCTCGAACCCCTGGTGAAGGAAAAGGGCCTGTTCAGCTTCTACCGGGACGGCCACGGCGAGTGCTGCGGCATCCGCAAGATCGAACCGCTCAAGCGCAAGCTCGCCGGCGTGCGCGCCTGGGCCACCGGCCAACGCCGCGACCAGAGCCCCGGCACGCGCAGCCAGGTGGCGGTGCTGGAAATCGACGGTGCCTTTTCCACGCCGGAAAAGCCGCTGTACAAATTCAACCCGCTGTCGTCCATGACCAGCGAGGAGGTCTGGGGCTATATCCGCATGCTCGAACTGCCCTACAACAGCCTGCACGAACGCGGCTATATCAGCATCGGCTGCGAACCCTGCACCCGTCCGGTGCTGCCCAACCAGCACGAGCGCGAGGGCCGCTGGTGGTGGGAGGAAGCCACCCACAAGGAGTGCGGGCTGCACGCCGGCAACCTGATCAGCAAGGCCTGAAACCGTCGATAGAGCGTATGCAATCGGGGTAAAGTGCGGGTCGAACCCCGAGCGGAGACCCAGCATGCGCATCACCATGGTCAAGAAAGTCCTCGCCAACGGCGAGGACTGCCGCAAGTGCAAGGAAGTCCGGCAACGCCTGGAACAAGGCGGCTACCTGCCGCGCATCCATCGCACCCTGGTGGCCGACGAACGCGACCCGAACAGCGCAGGCTGGATGGTCGCCGCCCAATATGGCGTAGAGACCGCGCCGTTCTTCGTGGTTCGCCACGACGACGGGCGCGAACAGGTCTACACCGTGTTCATGAGCTTCCTCCATGAAGTCCTCGAACCGCGAGCCGAGCAGTCCGCGGACGCTGATCGCGAAGCGCTGGCCAGGCTGGCCGGTCGCGACAATCTCGACATGCTCTGAGGGCCAGCCATGAAAAAGCCCGGCACCAGGCCGGGCTTTTTCATGGGCCGAGGCGATCAGTAGACCGGCAGTTCGATGCCGTCGAACAACTCGTCCAGCTCGGCCTTGTTGTGGCATTGCACGGCCTTGGCCAGCAGCTCGCGGGTCAGGTGCGGAGCGAATTTCTCGATGAAGTCGCACATGAAGCCGCGCAGGAAGGTGCCGCGGCGGAAGCCGATCTTGGTCACGCTGGACTCGAACAGGTGGCTGGCGTCGAGGATCACCAGGTCGTTGTCGAGCTTCGGATCGACCGCCATGTGCGCCACGATGCCGACCCCCAGGCCCAACCGCACGTAGGTCTTGATCACGTCGGCATCGGCCGCGGTGAATACCACCTTGGGCACCAGGCCGCGCTGGCTGAAGGCTTCGTCGAGCTTGGAGCGGCCGGTGAAGCCGAACACGTAGGTGACGATCGGCTGCTCGGCCAGGGCTTCCAGGGTCAGTTTCGGCAGCTTGGTCAGCGGATGCCCGTGGGGCACGATGACGCAGCGATTCCAGCGGTAGCAGGGCATCATGATCAGGTCGCCGAACAACTCCAGCGCCTCGGTGGCGATGGCGAAGTCGACGGTGCCGTCGGCGGCCATTTCGGCGATCTGCATCGGCGTGCCCTGGTGCATGTGCAGGGAGACGTCCGGGTACTGCTTGATGAAGCCGCTGATCACGTTGGGCAGCGCATAGCGCGCCTGGGTGTGGGTAGTGGCGATGGACAGCGTGCCCTTCTTCTCGTTGGAGAATTCCTGGGCGATCTGCTTGATGCTCTCGACCTTGCGCAGGATCTCGCCGGCGGTATGGATGATCCGCTCCCCCGCCGGCGTCACACGGGTCAGGTGCTTGCCGCTGCGAGCGAACACCTCGACGCCCAGTTCGTCCTCCAGCAGGCGGATCTGCTTGCTGATGCCCGGCTGCGAAGTATAGAGGCTCTGCGCCGTGGCGGAGACGTTGAGGTCGTGGTGCGCAACCTCCCAGATATAGCGCAATTGCTGAAGCTTCATGGAGATTCCTCGAAAAGGTTGTCGCGACCGGCGATCAAGAACCGAAGGTATATAACCATATTAATGGTTTGAGGAATAAAATTAGACGTTTTTTTTGATTTTGCACGCTTTTTCACCAGCCGACCGCTGGCCTACAGGTCGCGACTACGGTGCTGCAACATCGGCACCAGGTACACCGGTACCTCCGCCAGTTGCACCAGACGCGCGGCAGTCCGGCCCAGCGGCGTGTCGAGCTGGGTGCCGTGGCTATGGCTGCCGGCGACGATCAGGTCCACGGCCAGCTTTTCCGCCTCATCGAGGATCATCTGCGGCGGGTCGCCCTGCACCACCCGCACGCTCTTGACCAGCGCCGCATCCTGGGGCAACTCGCCGAGTTCATCGCGAAACCCTTCCAGGACCCGCTTCTCGATGCTTTCCATGACGTTGTCCAGCCCTTGCGCCCGCAGGTCCTGGAGACGCTCGGTGTCAAGGTAGGTCTGCAGGACCGACTCGGCGAACAGCCCGAGGGGCTCCACCACATGGACGACATAGAGCTCGGCGTTGTAGGCGCGGGTCAGCGACAGGGCGTGTTGCAGGACATAGGGAGCATAGAGCCCCAGATCGGTGGCGTAGAGAATCGAACGAATCATGCGGCCTCCTCGACAGCCTGCGCGGCGGGCCTCATTAGCAGATTAGCAGCAAGCATCCATTCTCCTAGCGTTCCCTGCTGTTTCGGGCTTTTTCCGGCCCGTTGGGGTAAATCCCTTTTCTCCCTGCGAGCGCGGCGCCGGCTGGTCGCCGCGCTCGGCCCTTCAGCGCGGTTGTGCTTCGAGGAAGCGCAACGCCTGGTACAGCGCCTCGACCCTGGGCATCCGGTAGCCCGTAGCAGCAGCGCGGGCCAGGGGCGCGGCATAGATCGCCGCCAGCTCCAATGGCCGCCCATGGGCGAAGTCGTGGTACATGCTCGGCCGATAGTCGGGCATCCGCTCGGTCGCCGCCAGCAGTTGGTCCGCATAGCCCTCAGGCAGGATGAAGCCGCAGGCGCCGGCAGCACCGATGACTTCCTCCATGATCGCCTCGATCAGCGACCGACTGTCCGCGTTGGCCATCAGCGGCGCGGTGCTGCTCTTCAGCAATACCGACAGCCCGTTGTAGGGGATGTTCCAGACCAGCTTCTGCCAGCGCGCCTGCTCCAGGTCGGGCATCGCCGTGGACTCCAGCCCGGACTCGCGGAACAGCGCGGCACCCTCCTCGACGATCTCGCGCCGGCGTCGCTCGTCGGCCGGTCCGGAATGATAGCCGAGATTCACTCCGCCGTAGGCCTGGTGCTCGATCACGCCCGGTTCGCCGCGATGCACACAGATGAAGCAGAGGCCGCCCAGCAGATGCAGGCTTTCCGGCAGCAGCGGCCGCAGCCGCTCCTCCACGCCCAGACCGTTCTGCAGCAGCAGAACCTTGGCTCCCGGCGCCGCCGCTGCGCGGATCAGGGGTGCCAGTTCGTGATTGCCGGTGGTCTTGGCGCCCACCAGCAACCAGTCGCAGGGCGGCATGTCCTGCGCCGAATGGTAGGCCTGGACCGGCGCCAGGCGCCGGAAGCCATGCACCGCACTATTCAGGCTGAGTCCGGCGCGATTGACCGCCTCGAACTCGCTGCGCAGGAGAAAATGCACGTCGTGACCGGCATGCGCCAGCATCAATCCATAGAAGCCGCCGATGGCTCCCGTACCGATGACGCCGATCCGTTGCTGCTTTGAATCCATCAGGGCAACTCCTCAGGTAAAGCGGTCGACCCCGCCAGCACCGCACCCCGCAAGGCTTCCTGGTGCAGCGGAACGTTCAGTGCGCCATGGAAGCGGCCGTCGCGGACCATGAACAGGGCCGGCAGGTGAAAGACGCCGTAGCGTTCCACCAGGCCGCCATTGCGGCCGGCGTCCACCCAGCACAGGCGCTCGATGGGCAGGTCCATCGCGGGGAGATGGCGCCGGGCCCAGCGGCACGACGCGCAGCCTTCGCTGGTGAATACCAACAGCGAAACCCCTTCCAGGGCAAGCAACTGCCGGTCGGCGTCCAGATCGGTGAGTTCCAGGGACGGCACGCTGCTGACCTCGATAGAAAGGAAGAAATGGGGCCCGACCATCATCCGTAGGCTTCGGCTCCTGCGATAGCGCTGGCGCCCTCCTCGGCCAGCGGATACGCGCAAGGCGCGCCCCTCCGCAGCACCTGCACAATATCGTCCGCGGCGGCCTCACCTGCAACTCCGCTGGCAGCCTTGGCCCGGAGCAACGAAGAAAACGTGCGCAGAGCGGGGAAAACACCGGCGAACCGCGTCCCGCCCATTGTCTAGGCCCGGCCCGACACGTTAAGGTTCGTCTCCCCGTTTGCGAACTTCATGCCTGCGCCCTTTCGCAGGGGGCCTCCCGGCGGCCGGCGCCCGTGACCTGATTGAGTACCACGATGGCTGATTTACAGATCGACGACCTTAACGTTGCCTCCAACGAGACCCTGATCACGCCGGAGCAGCTCAAGCGTGAAATTCCCCTGACCGACAAGGCCCTGCAGACCGTGGCCCATGGTCGCCAGGTGGTGCGCGACATCCTGGATGGCAAGGACCACCGTCTGTTCGTGGTGATCGGCCCCTGCTCCATCCACGACATCAAGGCCGCCCACGAATACGCCGACCGCCTCAAGGCGCTCGCGGCCGAAGTGGCGGATACGCTGTTCCTGGTGATGCGCGTGTACTTCGAGAAGCCGCGTACCACGGTGGGCTGGAAAGGCCTGATCAACGATCCGTACCTGGACGACTCGTTCAAGATCCAGGATGGCCTGCACATCGGTCGCCAACTGCTCCGCGACCTCGCCGAGAAAGGCTTGCCCACCGCCACCGAAGCGCTCGACCCGATTTCTCCGCAGTACCTGCAGGACCTGATCAGCTGGTCGGCGATCGGCGCCCGTACCACCGAATCGCAGACCCACCGCGAGATGGCCTCCGGCCTGTCTTCCGCGGTCGGCTTCAAGAACGGCACCGATGGCAGCCTGACCGTGGCGATCAATGCCCTGCAGTCGGTCTCCAGCCCGCATCGCTTCCTCGGCATCAACCAGCAGGGCGGCGTATCCATCGTCACCACCAAGGGCAACCGCTATGGTCACGTGGTGTTGCGCGGCGGCAACGGCAAGCCGAACTACGATTCGGTCAGCGTCGCGCTCTGCGAGCAGGACCTGAACAAGGCGAAAATCCCGCTGAACATCATGGTCGACTGCAGCCACGCCAACTCCAACAAGGACCCGGCCCTGCAACCGCTGGTGATGGACAACGTCAGCAACCAGATCGTCGAAGGCAACAACTCGATCGTCGGCCTGATGGTGGAAAGCCACCTGGGCTGGGGCAGCCAGCCGATTCCGAAGGATCTCGACCAACTTCAGTACGGCGTCTCCATCACCGATGCATGCATCGACTGGGCGACCACCGAGAAGAGCATCCGCAGCATGCACGCCAAGCTCAAGGACGTGCTGCCGAAACGCCAGCGCGGCTGAGCGAGGCGGAAACGAAAACGCCGGGCTGATGCCCGGCGTTTTTCATTGCGCACCTGCTCAGGCGGCCGGATCGGCCTGACGCTGGCGACGCTCGATGTAACGCTCCACGTAGGAGCAGGACGGGATCACGCTGTAGCCCATGCGGTCGGCGTACTGCAGGGCGTGTTCGGTCAGCGCGGCGGCGATACCGCGACCCCGCAGCGAATCCGGTACGAAGGTCCGGTAGATGTCCAGCGTCTGCTTGCCCAGGTCCATATACGCCAGATAGGCACGATGGCCATCCACCGTCGTCTCGAACTGATGGCCGCCCACGTCATGATGGATGGACAGGGACTCGCTCACTTTGGATCTCCTCAACGGGTTCGTAACCCGACCCGCGCCTGATTGATAGGGTTCCTCGCGAGGATGCCCCCGCGTACCGGCCTTCAGCAGGCCGCCGGATAACTTCGTCCGTTCTCGTCCCGGCGGCTGAGCGCGCCTGGCGGACATCCTCGAAACGGGTGACCTGCACCGCATGCAAGGCCGGACTAACGATAGGGCCCATATTGCTGTCTTCCCCGGCCAGACTCAACCGTTTCTTCTGCCAGAAACGCGCAGGCGTCACTGGAGCCCTGCTCGGGAGGCCCGCGCAAGCACAATCGCGCATGACCCGCGGGTCAGCCAAAGCGCTTTACGCCGACGACGCCCATCAGTAAGGTCTGCGCCACTCCACCAAAAGGAATCCTGCCATGAGCGAGTTGATCAGCTACCAGTTCGAAGACGGCATCGCCACCCTGACCCTCAACAACGGCAAGGTGAACGCCATCTCCCCGGCGGTGATCGACGCCTTCAACCAGGCTCTCGACCAGGCCCTGCAGGACAAGGCCGTGGTCATCGTCACCGGCCAGCCGGGCATCCTCTCCGGTGGCTACGACCTGAAGGTCATGACCTCCGGCCCGGAGAATGCCGTCAACCTGGTCGCCGCCGGCTCGACCCTGGCTCGCCGCCTGCTCTCCCATCCCTATCCGGTGATCGTCGCCTGCCCCGGGCACGCGGTAGCCAAGGGCGCCTTCCTGCTGCTCTCGGCCGACTACCGGATCGGCGTCGACGGGCCGTTCCAGATCGGCCTGAACGAAGTCGCCATCGGCATGACCATGCACCATGTCGGCATCGAACTGGCCCGCGATCGCCTGCGCAAGTCGGCGTTCACCCGCTCGGTCATCAATGCCGAGATGTTCAGTCCGGCCGCTGCGGTGGATGCCGGCTTCCTCGACACCCTGGTCAGCGCCGACCAGTTGCAGGAAAGCGCGCGTGCAGCGGCCCAGCAGTTGAAGAAACTCAACATGACCGCGCATCGCAATACCAAGCTCAAGGTGCGCAAGGCACTGCTGGAAACCCTCGACCAGGCGATCGAGCTGGACAAGAAGCACCTGGGCTAAGGCCCGCGCCAGCGAAAGCCCGGTTGGTACCGGGCTTTTTTGCGCCCAATAATTACTTATTACGCAAAGGTAACTCTCCCTAACTGCTATTTTTAAAAAATTATTACGGATTATCCTGGTGACATTCCCAAGGAAAACCGGAGGTCATCATGAAACGCAACGTCTTCGCCGCCATTCTCCTCGGCATGGCTACCACCCTCGCAGTGCAAGCCAGCTTCGCCGACGAATCCAGCCTGATGGAAAACCGCATGGTCCAACTGAACCAGCACGCCATCGAGCAGGCCCAGCAGCAACAGGCCACGGCGCCAACCGCGAGCGACACCGATGCGCAGGGTTGAACGCCGCCTGCCAGGAACGTTTTTCTTTTCCCCGCAACCCTGAAAAGCCCGGCTCACGCCGGGCTTCTCGTTCAGGCCAGCTTTTCCTCGGCCGCCACGCCCTTGCGATAGACCTCGTAGAGAATCACCGGGATCTCCAGGTCGCCCAGGTGGCGAACCACCAGCGGCTTGACCTCGGACCAGTCCAGCCCGCCCACTCCCGTCGCCACGCAGGGCAGAGCCAGGCTGCTCACCCCTTCGCTGCGCACATAGCGGGCCAGCTCGCGCAGGGCATGGCCGACATCCTCCAGGCTCGCCTTGCCCGGCTTGGCGCTGCGACCGCTGTGCAGCATGCCCTGGGTGATCAGGTTGACGATGCACTGGGTCTTGCCCTGCTCGTCGACCCCGGCCCAGACCCAGATGCCGCCCGGCTCGGGCGCCCTGGCATGGGCGGCATGCCGGTAGTCGCGAACCATCGACGGCCAGCGTTCGCGCAAGGCGAGGGCCAGGCCGCTGTCGAAATGGTCCTGGGGCGCGATGCCGTGGGCGATCACCTGGGCCCCGGAAAGCAGAATGTCACCTTCAACTTCACGAATCATGAGCGTTTCCTTCTTGGCTTCGGAACAGGCGCTTCGTGCGCCGCCCTGCATCTTTCACCGTACGCCTTGCCCGCCGGCGCCAGTTGATGCGTATCAAAGACGGCCGGTCCCATCCGCTACGGGCCGACTAGACTGCATGCGAGGGAACCTTGGAGGCGCCTCGCCTCTCCATTGGATTCCAGCCTCGTGCCGTCTCATCCATGACAAGGAAACAACCGCCATGCCGAAATGGATTGCACTTTGCCTGATCCCGCTGTTGGCAAGCTGCGCCACCTGCCGCCAGGACAGCGACAGGGAAAAACTGCTGTACGAGAACGACATGCTGCAGGCGAAACTGATCATCGTCGCCAACGACCGCGATCGCCTGCCGCTGGCCCAGGCCCTGCTGGAGCGCGCGGCGCGCGACGACCGCAGCGGCGAGGCGGACTTCTACCAGGCCGTGCTGATCGCTCGCCGCGACGGCCAGGCCAGCGATTGCGAGCGCATCACCCGCCTCCTCGAACGTTCCGCCGAGCGACGCTACCCGCTGGCCAACGCGATGCTCTACAAGATCTACGCCGAGCCCTTCCTGTTGCCGCGCGCCGACATTCCCAAGGCCGAGACCTATCGCCAGGCCTACGCCGAGCTGCCGGTCGCGCGCAGCGGCTACCCCTCCTTCGAGCGAGCCCGGCAGGTGGTCGATCGCCTGCTCGCGCCGACTTCGTCCTGATCCATCGGGCCCGAACCCGGGCCCCGCAACCCGTACCGGTCGTTCGGCCAAAGCATCATTTCTGTCGATAGTTAATAGCGCGACAATTCGTTATCCAATCGAATTCTTCTCCGCGATCCTATGCCCATCCGAGGTATCGATCACGGAAGCCGCCATGAAACGTCGCAGCCCACGCCATTACGCCCGCAACACCGCCCTGGCCACCCTGGGTCTGTACGCCATCCTCATGCTGGTCGTGCTGAGCCTCGTCGCCGGCGCCGAAAGCGCCAGGAACGCCACACCGGACAACGACACCGCCACGACCTTCTCCAACCAGATCGGCCAGGCCCTGCCAGGCCTGCTCTCGGGGTTGAACAGTCGACGCGCCGGTTGAACGCCGGCTTCTTTCCCGGGAAACAGCATGAGAAGGCAAACACGGAAATTCTGGATCGTCGCCGCCCTGGCGATATTGACCAATGGCTACTCGCTACTCGGCCTCGCCCAAGGCTCGGCAGGCGCACTGGCGCGCACCATCGAATGCAACCAAGCGATGGTCCGCGCGCTGGCGGCCAACCTGGCGCTGAAGCTGCAGAGCGGCACCCCGCCGGCACGCCCGCAGCGCTGGATCCCGGAGCGCTTCATCCTCGACTGCCCGGCCTGAAACGAAAACGCCGCCAACCCCGGGAGGCTGGCGGCGCTCGCATGGCGCGGGGCCGGCTCAGGCGCCGGTCGGCTGGCGCGCGACGAAACGCATCATCCATTCGGCGACGACGGTGCCCTGGTGATCCCCCGCCAGGCTATCGACCCCCTTGCGATAGAGTTCCTCGCCCAGGTGCTGCTGGCGCAGTTCGAGCAGTTCGCGGGAATAGTCGTGGACGAACTCGGGATGCCCCTGGAAGCACAGCACCTGGTCGCCGATGGCGTAGGCGGCATAGGGACAGAAGTCGCTGGAAGCGATCACCCGCGCGTTTTCCGGCAGCCGGGTGACCTGGTCCTGGTGGCTGATCAACAGGGTCAGGTCCGGCAGCGCCGGGCTCATCCAGTCGGCCCGTTCGTTCAACTGGTACTGGTGGATGCCCATGCCCCAGCCCTGGCTGGCGCGCTCGGCCTTGCCACCGAGCAGCAGGGCCAGCAACTGGTGGCCGAAACACACGCCGAGGAGCTTGTCGCCGCGCTCGTAGCGGTCCAGGAGGAAGGTCTTCAGGGTCTGGATCCACGGGTCGGGACCGAAGGAGTCGGCCTTGCTGCCGGTCACCAGGTAGGCGTCGAAGCGCTCGTCGTCCGCCGGATAGCGCCCCTCCACCACGTTGTAGATGACGAATTCGGCGGCGATCGGTTGCTTGGCGAACAGTTGCTGGAACATCCGGCCGTAGCCTTCGTAGCGCTCGATCAGCTCGGGACGAAGGATATCGGTTTCCAGGATACAGATGCGGAGCGACATAAAGACTCTCTGAAGAAGTGGGGTTATTGTCGTTTTCGTTTGATTTAATTAACACAGGAGCGCGGGCAAGGGAACCGTCGCCCTGGCCTCGAAAGGAATATCCGGACGATTCGCCAAAAAACAAGCAGCCGGCAGAAAGATTCCCGAGACGCCCAGCCGTAAAGAAATCTGCACAGGAGACGGAAGGACTCCCCATGCCCGGAACCGCCACGTAAACTGGCGGTTTTCCCGCGAGGCACACGCCATGTTGCTCAAGGCAGTACGTAACGGACTGGGTCAGGCGATTATCCTCGCCGACTTCGTCAGCCGCCCCCGCAAGCTGCAGCGCAGCGCCGAGGCCCAGGCCGAGGTCGAGCGGGCGCTGCGGAACCTGTCGCTCTACCAGTTCCGCGCCTGTCCGTTCTGCGTGAAGACACGCCGCGCCATGCACCGGCTGAACCTGCCGATGCAACTCAAGGACGCCATGAACGATCCGCAGGCCCGCCAGGCTTTGCTGGAAGGCGGCGGCAAGGTCAAGGTGCCGTGCCTGCGCATCGAGGAAAACGGCCAGGTGCGCTGGATGTACGAATCCAGCGAGATCATCGCCTATCTGGAGGGTCGTTTCGCCAACGCCTGAGCGGCCGATCAACCGCCCCCGGCCGCGTCCAGGGGCAGCCGGTGGATCAGGAAACGCGCCGGCGCCTCGCCCTCGCGCCCCGGCAACAGGCGGTGGCGAATGCGTGACTCGCTGACATAGGCGCAACCCTGTCCGGTGACGGTCAGGTTGACCGGCGACTCCAGGCCCTCGCGTATCACTTCGATGCCGCGCCGCCCTGGAGCGAGCGGCTCGGCGATCCGCAGCACCTTGCCGGCACCGCTGCGGATGGCGTTCTCCAGCACGATCAGCGAGCCGTCCGGAGCCAGCGCCATGCCGTCCGGATTCTCCAGCGTTCGGGGCAGCTCCATCTCGCGCAGCCGCGGACGCGTGGCGACCCCTTCGACGACATGGATCGCCCCGCTACCGAAGTTGCCGACCAGCAGGGTGTCCTCGTCCACCCGGACGATGCCCGCCGCGCCCAGGCCGCCGGGGTCGGCCAGGCGGCTGTCGCGCAGCAACACCTGGAACGCCGGTTCCCCGGGCCGCAG
Source organism: Pseudomonas sp. 20-5 (assembly GCF_056782835.1). Classification (NCBI taxonomy): domain Bacteria; kingdom Pseudomonadati; phylum Pseudomonadota; class Gammaproteobacteria; order Pseudomonadales; family Pseudomonadaceae; genus Pseudomonas; species Pseudomonas sp. 20-5. Next base: position 3,688,999 of record NZ_CM165584.1, read on the forward strand.
CCGCATCAGGCTGCCATCCCGGGTTTCGCTCAGGTAGACCGTTCCGTCCGGCGCCACCGCGAGATCGTTGCCCATCCCGTCGCCGGGCAGGGTCAGATATCGGCGCACGGCACCGGTCGCGAGATCCAGGGCGAACACCCCATGCGGCCGGCGCCGGCCAGCGGGTAGGAAGTCCGGCGAATTGCCCCAGAGCAGGCCACGCGGCTCGTCCAGCCGCAGCGCGGTGGCAGCGAAGATCGCCGGGCTGCCGGCGAAGAAGGTTTCCCACTCGCCCCCGGGAGGCTTGCTCAGGATGCGCCCGCTGGTGACCAGGCCGACGTACAGCGTTCCATCGGCGGCATGGGCGATGCCGTTGGGATACCGGGCCCCCGCTGGCAGGACGATGCTCGTCGCGGCGCAGGACGGCTCGCGCTCGCCCGGCGCACGGGCGAAAACCGGCAAGACGGTCGCCGATACCATGGATACCAGCAGCAACACGGAAGCCTGTCGTCTCATCATGCTTTCTCCGTCGATGTGCGCCCTACCAGCGCGGGGTCCGGGCGCGCACCGTGAGCGGCGCCTCCAGCGTGGCGCACTCCTCTTCGGCGAGGTCCAGCGTCAGCGCCGCGAGGGCATCCTCGAGGTGATGCGGCCTGGACAGGCCGACGATCGGCGCGGCGACACCGTTCCGGCCAAGCAGCCAGGCCAGGGCGAGTTGCGCCGGTGGAAGCCCGCGGGCAGCGGCGAGTTTCTCCAACGCGCCGAGGGTCGACTCGACTTCCTCCCTGCCGCCGTACCAGCGCGGGGCCTGTTCGTCCGTCCGGGTCCGCAGCGTGCCGGCGCTTCGCGCTCCGGCCAGCAGCCCACGCGCCAGCGGCGACCAGGGCGTCAACGCGATCCCCTCTTCCCGGCACAGCGGCACGAGGTCCTCCTCGTCCTCGCGAACGATCAGGTTGTACTGGCTCTGCATCGAGATGAATTGCGCCAGGCCGTGGTGGCGCTGGAAGGCGAGCATCTTCATGAAGCGCCAGGCCGGCATCGACGAGGCGCCGAGGTAACGGACCTTGCCGGCACGCACCAGGCTGTCGAGGGTTTCGCAGGTTTCCTCGATCGGGGTTTCCGGATCGAAGCGATGGATCACGAAGAGATCCAGGTAGTCCGTACCCAACCGCCGCAGCGAGGCATCCACGCTGGCAAGCAGATGCTTGCGCGACAAGCCGCAGGCGTTGGGCCTGTCGCTCATGGGAAAGAACGCCTTGGTGGCGATTACCAGGTCCTCGCGCTGCGCGAAGTCCCTGAGCGCGCGTCCGAGGATCCGCTCACTCTCGCCGGTGGAATAGATATCGGCACTGTCGAAGAAGTCGATCCCGGCTTCCAGCGCCTCGCGAATGAACGGACGCGCCCGTTCCTCGTCCAGCACCCATGGACGCCACGCCGGATCGCCATAGGTCATGCACCCCAGGCAGAGCCGGGAGACTTTCAGGCCGCTATTGCCAAGACGGACATGCTGCATCGTACGACCTCGTCGGAAGGCTCTGAAAAGAGCGGTTTCCCCGGTCCACCCTGTTCATGAGCCAGGTTTCCCGACGATGCTATATTGCTGCCGAATAGCTAACTATCCTGGAAAAATCTCTTTCACTGATCGAGTTATTTTAATAATCCAATGAAAAAGCCCGATCTCGCCGGTCTCGCCGCCTTCGTCGCCATCGCTCGCGAACGCAGTTTCCGCCGCGCCGCCGCCACCCTCGGCGTAACCCCGCCGACGCTCAGCCACACCCTGCGCGAACTGGAAACCCAGCTCGGTATCCGCCTGCTCAACCGCACCACTCGCAACGTCTCGCCGACCGAGGCCGGCGAGCACCTGCTGGTACACCTGGACCCGGCGTTCGAAGACATCGCCGCCGCGCTGGACAGCCTTAACCGCTTTCGCGAAACGCCTCACGGCCTGGTACGAATCAACGCACCGCGAAACGCCATCGGTCTCGTCCTCGCGCCACGTTTCGGCGAACTGGCCCGCGACTATCCCGGCATCACCCTGGAAGTGGTGGCGGACGAGGGTTTCGCCAATATCGTCGAAGCCGGTTTCGACGCCGGCATCCGCCTCGGCGAAGACCTCCAGCACGGCATGCGCGCCGTGCGGGTCGGCCCGGACCTGCGCTTGGCCATCGTCGCGACCCCGGCCTACTTCCGACGGCAAGGCAGGCCGGGTAGCCCGGAGGAATTGCTCGGCCACCGTTGCATCGGCTGGCGCAAGGTGTCTTCCGGAGAGCTGTACAAATGGCAATTCAGCAAGGGTGCGAAAACGCTTTCGGTGGCCGTGAGCGGACCGCTGGTCCTCGACGACCCGCGCCTGATGCTACAGGCGGCGCTGGCCGATGTCGGGATTGCCTTCGCCATCGAGGAGGAAGTCGCCGAGCACCTCGCCGCCGGCCGCCTGGAACGGGTCCTGGCGGATTGGTGCGCCCCCTTTCCCGGTTTCCATCTCTATTATCCGAACCGCCGCAACCACCCGGCGGCGTTGAGCGCCGTGATCGACCTGCTGCGCTACCCCGGCGAGGAACACCCAGGTCCCGCGTAGGCACATCGGCGGAAGCGCCCGTGGCGGCCTGGAGGCAAGCATGGAGGCTGGCCTGTATCGACGCACGGCGTAGGGCGGATAACCGCATCGCGGTTATCCGCCGAACCTCGGTATATCGGCGGATAGCGCCTGTGGCGCTATTCGCCCTACCAATGGCGGCTGGAGGCAAGGGCCTGTACCGCCGCGCGGCGTAGGGCGCATAACCGCATCGCGGTTATCCGCCGAACCTCGGCATATCGGCGGATAGCGCCCATGGCGCTATTCGCCCTACCCGTGGCGGCCTGGCTGGCAAGAACCAGGGGATACCGGGGTGGCGTCATCCGCCGCGGTACGCGACCACGAGAAAGCCGGCCCGAAGGCCGGCTCTCCATGCGACGCCAGGACTCAGAACAGCTCGCCCTTCGCCGCCTTCTCCAGCAACAGCGCCGGCGGCTCGAAGCGCTCGCCGTACTGTTCGACCAGGTATTGGGCGCGGGCGATGAAGTCCTTCAGGCCGTACTGGTTGATGAACTGCAAGGCGCCCCCGCTCCAGGCGGCGAAACCGATACCGAAGATCGAGCCGATGTTCGCGTCGGCGGTGGAGTGCAATACCCCCTCCTCCACGCAACGCACGGTCTCGATGGCCTGGATGAACAGCAGGCGGTCGCGTACGTCCTCGGCGGATATTTGCGCATCGGGCTTCTCGAAGCGGCTCTTGAGTTCCGCCCAGAGATGTTTCCTGCCGTTCGCCGGGTAGTCGTAGAAGCCGGCGCCGGCCGCCTTGCCCGGGCGCTTGTACTCATTGACCATCAGGTCGATCACGGCGAACGCAGGATGCGTCGGCAGAGCCTTGCCCTCGGCCTCGAGGTCGCGGGCGGTCTGGTTGCGGATGTGGGTCATCAGGCTCAGGGAGACTTCGTCGGAAATCGCCAGCGGCCCCACCGGCATACCGGCCTGGCGCGCCTGGTTGTCGATCATCGCGGCGCTCACGCCTTCGCCGAGCATGGCGATGCCTTCGTTGGTGAAGGTGCCGAATACCCGCGAGGTGAAGAAGCCGCGGCTGTCGTTGACCACGATCGGCGTTTTCTTGATCTGCAGCACGTAGTCGAAACCGCGTGCCAGGGTTTCGTCACTGGTCTTTTCGCCGCGGATGATCTCCACCAGCGGCATCTTGTCCACCGGGCTGAAGAAGTGCAGGCCGATGAACTTCTCCGGCCGCGCCACCGCCTGGGCCAGACCGGTGATCGGCAGGGTCGAGGTATTGGACGCCACCACCGCATCGGCCAGGGCATGTTTCTCGGCCTCGGCGGTGACCTTGCCTTTCAGCGCGCGGTCCTCGAAGACCGCCTCGATGATCAGGTCGCAGCCTTCGAAGTCGGCTTCGCTGACGCTCGGCACGATCCGCGCGAGGAAGGCGTCGCGCTTCTCGGCGGACAGGTGCCCGCGCGCAACCTTCTTGTCCAGCAGCCTGGCCGAATAAGCCTTGCCCTTCTCCGCCGCTTCCAGCGAGACGTCCTTGAGCACCACCTCGATGCCGGCCGCCGCCGATACGTAGGCGATGCCCGCGCCCATCATCCCGGCGCCGAGCACGCCGACCTTTTTCGTCGCCCGCACCGGATACCCCTGCGGCCGCGACTTGCCGGCGTTGATCTCGTTGAGCTGGAACCAGAAGGTGCCGATCATGTTCTTCGCCACCTGGCCGGTGGTCAGCTCGGTGAAATAGCGCGCCTCGATCAGTTGCGCGGTGTCGAAATCGACCTGGGCGCCCTCCACCGCCGCGCACATGATCTTCTCGGGCGCCGGGAAGCAACCCTTGGTCTTGTCGCGCAGCACCGACGGTGCGATGGCCAGCATCTGCGCCACGTTGGGACTGGCAGGCGTACCGCCGGGAATCTTGTAGCCGGCGCTGTCCCAGGGCTGCTTCGCCGCCGGGTTGGCGAGGATCCAGGCGCGGGCCTTCTCCAGCATTTCCTCGGGGCTGTCGGCCAGTTCGTGGATCAGCCCGGCCTTGAGCGCTTCCGCCGGACGCACCTTCTTGCCTTCGGCGAGGTACGGCAGGGCTTTCTCCAGGCCAAGCAGGCGCACCATGCGCACGATCCCGCCGCCGCCCGGCAACAGGCCGAGAGTCACCTCCGGCAGGCCGAGCTGCACGCCGGGATTGTCCAGGGCGATGCGGTGGTGGCAGGCCAGGCAGATCTCCCAGCCGCCGCCCAGCGCAGCGCCGTTGATCGCGGCGACCACCGGCTTGCCGAGGGTCTCCAGGCGCCGCAGTTGGCCCTTGAGTTCGAGGATGCCCTGGTAGAAGGCCGGGGCGTCGGCCTTGGTGACCTTGATCAGCTCGTTGAGATCGCCGCCGGCGAAGAAGGTCTTCTTCGCCGAGGTCAGCACCACGCCGGCGATCCCCTCTTTCTCCGCCTCCAGCCGTGCGATGGTCTTCGCCATCGCCTCGCGGTAGACACCGTTCATGGTGTTGGCGCTCTGCCCGGGCATGTCCATGGTCAGGACGACGACGTTGTCCTGGCCTTTTTCGTAACGGATAGCGTCAGTCATTCCGGTTCTCCCTTCACACGCGCTCGATGATGGTGGCGATGCCCATGCCGCCGCCTACGCAGAGGGTGGCCAGGCCGTAGCGCAGGTTGCGCCGCTCCAGTTCGTCGAGCAGCGTGCCGAGGATGATGCAGCCGGTGGCGCCGAGCGGGTGGCCCATGGCGATGGCGCCGCCGTTGACGTTGACCTTGCTTTCCGCCACGCCCATGTCCTTCATGAACTTCATCACCACCGAAGCGAACGCCTCGTTGACTTCGAACAGGTCGATGTCTTCCACCTTCAGGCCGGCCTTGGCCAGGGCCTTGCGGGTCGCCGGCGCGGGGCCGGTAAGCATGATGGTGGGGTCGGTGGAGGTCACCGCGGTAGCGACGATCCGCGCCCGCGCCTTCAGGCCCAGTTCGCGGCCCTTGGCCTCGGAGCCGATGAGCATGGCGCTGGCGCCGTCGACGATCCCCGAGCTGTTGCCCGGCGTATGCACGTGCTCGATGCGCTCGACCTGGCTGTACTTGCGCAGCGCGGTGGCGTCGAAGCCCATCTGCCCCATCATCTCGAAACTCGGTTTGAGCGCGGCGAGCCCTTCCAGGGTGGAGTCGGCGCGAATGAACTCATCGTGGTCGAGCAGGACGATGCCATTCTGGTCGGCGACCGGCACCAGCGACTTGCCGAACAGCCCTTCGGCGCGGGCCTTGGCGGCCTTCTGCTGGGAGCGCAGGGCGAAGGCATCGACATCGGCGCGACTGAAGCCTTCCAGGGTGGCGATCAGGTCGGCGCCGATCCCTTGCGGGACGAAGCTGGTGTGCAGGTTGGTTTCCGGATCCAGTGCCCAGGCGCCGCCGTCGGAGCCCATCGGCACGCGTGACATGGACTCGACGCCGCCGACCAGGACCAGGTCCTCGAAACCGGAGCGTACCTTCATCGCCCCCAGGTTCACCGCCTCCAGGCCGGAGGCGCAGAAACGGTTGATCTGCACGCCGGCAACCTGTTCGTCCCAGTCGGCCACCAGCGCCGCGGTCTTGGCGATATCGGCGCCCTGGTCGCCCACCGGCGTCACGCAGCCGAGCACGATATCGTCGACCTGGGCGGTATCCAGGTCGTTGCGCCGCTGGACCGCGCGCAACAGCCCGGCCATCAGGTTCACCGGCTTGACGCTGTGCAGCGCGCCATCCTTCTTGCCCTTGCCGCGGGGAGTACGCACGGCGTCGTAAATGAATGCGTCGGTCATGGCGGTCTCTCTTATCCTGTTCTCGTCCGGCCGAGCGGGCCTCCGCCTACCTTAAACAGGCTCGCCGGCGGGACAATGACCGAACCGCTCAGGCTGATTGACCGCCCAGCTCAGCCTGCAACGCCGGGAAGATAGCACCATGCCATCTTTCGACCGGAAACCCGGACACCGGACGAACGGTCGAGACGCACGCCAGAGCCGTCACCACGCTGTCATATAGAGGGAATATGTCTAGACCGGAGCAGCTTGTATCCAAGTGGTCTAAGCCCGCGCAGGCCGGGGCTTAGACTGATTCATGCAAGCGTTCGAAAGGGAGGTCGACGCCGGGGATGCCGGGCCGACCGAAGAGTACGCCACTGCGTGGCAAGCCGTTCCGCCGGGCCGTAGCGCGGAGCAGGCAGCCACCCGACAACAAGAAAGGCAGACAGGCCATGTTGAACGAGCAGCCAAAAAGATGGCGGCAAGCGAGCCTCATCGTCTTCGCCACCACAGTCATCCTGATCCTTCCCAACCTTAACAGTCTGATCCGCTAGGGCACCCTGCTGCCTGCACGCTGCGCACCGCCTCGCGGTCAGCGCAGCGCAGGCAGCCACCAGGTCAGCAGCAGCGGAATGAAGGCGAACGACAGCAAGGTCGAACACAGCACCAGGCTGGCGACCTGATCCGGCGAACGATTGCCGCGCAAGGCGTAGAGATAGTTGAACACCGCCACCGGCATCGACGATTGCACCACCAGCACCCCCTGCGCCAGCGGCGGCAATTGCAACGCCAGCGCCACCGACCAGCCCACCAGCGCCCCCAGCAGAAGACGCAGGCCGCCATAGAAGAAGCCATTGCCCAGTTGCCGCGGACGGATGCTGGCCAGGGACACACCGAGGGTGATCAGCATCAGCGGAATGGTCAGCCCGGCCATCAGGTCGACGGTATTCGCCATCCAGCGCGGCAGTTGCAGGTCGAGCCCCATCAACAACAAGGCCAGCAGCACGCTGAGCAGGATCGGATTGCCCAGCAGCGAGCGCCAGGAGCGCTCGCCGCTCATCCAGAACACGCCGAGGCTGAAGTTGCCGATCGACATGATCAGGTAGAACGCCACCGCCAGGGTCATCCCCGCCTCGCCGAACGCATACAGGCACACCGGCAGGCCCATGTTGCCGACATTCGGGAAGCTGTAGGCCGGCACCAGCACCTGCCACTCCTGGCGCCCGAGGCGCGCCGCCGCCCAGCCCAGCGCAGCCATGCAGACGCAGATCAGCGCGCTGGCCAGGGCCATCCGGCCGAAACTGTGCAGGTCCACCCGGGTATGCGCCAGGGTGGCGAGGATCAGGCATGGCGAACCGATGTTGAACACGATGCGCGAAACGAACTCGGTCGGATAGGCGTGTCCGAGACGGACCCAGACGTAACCGACACCGGCGCCGAACAGCACGGGCGCCATCACGGCGAACAACTCGGCGAGCACGGGAACCCCTTGGTTAGCCAGCTATGCAATGGCCCGCATGCTACCGCGAGGCCCCCGTTCCGTGCCAATCTCTCGCTCCATGCCATAACCGGCGGATGCACGAGGAACCCGCATGCCTGTCACTCTCCCGCGCCTGGCGTTGCTAGGTGCCCTGCTCTTCCCTGTGGCTGCCGCCTGGGCCGCCGAGCTCCGCCTGGAACTGCCGGGGGGCACGCAGACCTGGAGCAGCGAAGAACTGCTCAGGCATCCGCAGGCCCGCGACCTGGACATCCCGGCCGACGTCGCCTACCGCCGGAACATGCGCTACCGCGCCGTGCCACTGGCGGCGTTGTTGAAAGGCGTGCATCCCGAAGACCATTTGCAGGCCGTGGCCAGCGACGGCTTCGCCGCCGAGTTGCCGGCCGCCCCGCTGCTCGCCGAACAGGGCTCGCAAGCCTGGCTGGCGATAGAGGATCCGCAGCGCCCCTGGCCGCCGCTGGGCGCGGGCAAGCCGTCCGCCGGGCCGTTCTATCTGGTCTGGAGCAAACCCGAGGAAAAACGCATCGGTCCGGAGCAATGGCCCTTCCAGGTCGTCCGCATCCGCTACCAGTCCCCTCTGGCCGAACGCTTCCCGGCCCTGCTGCCGGCCGCTGACGCCAGCGCGGAGGTGCGCGCCGGCTTCGCCGTGTTCCAGAAGAACTGCCTGGCCTGCCACCGTCTCAACGGTGCCGGCGACGCCCAGTTCGGCCCGGACCTGAACCTGCCGTACAACCCCACCGAGTACTTCCAGCCGCAATTCCTCGCCCGCTACATCCGCGACCCGCAGGCGCTGCGGCAATGGCCGCAGGCGAAGATGCCGGCGTTCCCGGAACGGGTGATCGACGACCAGGAGTTGCGCCAGTTGATCGGCTACCTGCGCCACATGGCCGGCCACAAGGCGGGCGCGGCCGGCTGAAGCGGCGTCAGATGTTGTACGCCGAGGGCGGCGACGGCAGGCGCTCCAGCAAGTCGTGCAGGCCGGCGCTCCACTGGCGGCGGATGGCGCTGAAATAGGCGTCGTCCTCGGTGACCCGGTAGCCCTCCGGCAGGATCAGGCTGTCGCGGTGGTAGACCAGCAGGTCCAGCGGCATGCCCACCGAGAGGTTGCTGCGGATGGTCGAGTCGAACGACACCAGCGCGCAGCGCAGGGCCTGCTCCAGCGGCGTGTCGAAAGTCAGGTTGCGGTCGAGGATCGGCTTGCCGTACTTGCTTTCGCCCAGTTGCAGGAAAGGCGTGTCCGGCGTGGCCTGGATGAAGTTGCCCTGGGGATAGATGCTGTACAGCGCCGGCGGTCCGCCGGCGATCTGCCCGCCGACCAGGAAGGAACAGCTCAGGTCGGTATTGCCGGCCAGATTGCCGCTGTCGCGGGCCAGCACCTCGCGGGTGGTCTCGGCGACCAGCGCCGTGGCGTCGTAGACCGAGGGCACGTTGAGCAGGCTGGCGCCGTCCCGGCGGATGCGCTGCTGCAACAGGTTGATCACCGATTGCGAGGTCGCCAGGTTGCCGGCCGTCTGCACCACCAGCAGGCGCTCGCCAGGCGTGCCGAAGGTGAACAGCTTGCGGAAGGTGGCGATATGGTCGATCCCGGCGTTGGTCCGCGAATCGGAGGCGAACACCAACCCATCGGCCAGGTGCATCGCGACACAGTAGGTCATCTCGAATCTTCCTTATTCCGTCCGTCCCCGCCCCTCAAGCGTAAAGGCAATCGCCGATAACGCCAGGCGCGCAATGGATCGTCACTGTTGCTGCACCTGCAGCAGCGGCGCGCTGACCAGCACCCTCGCATGCATCTGCTCGCAACCGCCGCCACGGCGCAAGCCGCGCACCGGGCAGGCATCCAGGTAGTCGAGGCCGACGGCCAGCTTGAGATGGCGCTCCGGACGGCCGAGCCGGTTGGTCACGTCGAAGCTGTACCAGCCGTCGCCGAGCCAGGCCTCGGCCCAGGCATGGCTGGCCAGGTGCGTATCGTCCTCGGTGTAGAGGTAGCCGGAGACGTAGCGCCCCGGTACGCCCTGGCTGCGGATGCAGGCGAGGAAGGCATGCGCATGGTCCTGGCAGACCCCGGCGCGTGCGCCGAAAGCCTCGATTGCGGTGCTGTCGACGCGGGTCGCCCCCGGCTGGTAGAGGATATGCTCGTGCAGCGCATGCATCAGGTCGAGCAGGCCGCCGCGGTCCTTGCGGCCGCCCATGGCGCGTTCGGCGAAGGCGCGCATCTCGGCATCGGCGCCGGTCAGGCGGGTGCTGCGCAGGAACGGCAACGGCGACTGGCGATCGTGCTCCACCTCGCGCTCCTCGTCGATCTCGACCAGGCCGTGGGCGGCGATCAGGACCGACTCATGCGGTTCGTCCAGGGTCAGGACGTGCAGGATGTTGCCGTACGGATCGCGCAGCGGCCGCGCCGGGCGCGGCAGGTCCAGGCGCCAATCGACCACGTGCTGGCGCTCGCTGTCCTGCGGGGTCAGGCGCAGGTACTGGATGCTGGCGCGCACCCGGTCTTCGTAGCGATAGGTGGTGTCGTGGGTGATCGAGAGTCTCATGCGGCCTCCAGGTAGGAGCTGTGAATGGCGTTGGCCAACTGGCGAACCAGCAGGATGTAGTCGGTGATCCAGGTATGCAGGCCCTGTTCCAGCACCTCGTCGATGCCGGTGTAGCGCACCCGCGCCTCCAGCTCGGCGGCCAGGCGCTGCGCCGGCCGGCCGTTGACGCCGGGCAGGCCGGAAAGGATCTCGCTCAGTTCCTCGATGCAGGACAGCAGCGAACGTGGCACGTCCTCGCGCAACAGCAGCAATTCGGCGATGTTGCGCGCGTTGGGCGAGGCGCGGTACAGCTCGGTGTAGCCCTCGAAGGCGGATAGCGCCCGCAGCAGCGCGCTCCACTGGTAGTAGCCGCGCGCGGTGCCCTCGTCCGCCCCGGCGAGCGCCGCTTCGCCCTGGGTCTGGTAGCGCGCATCGAGCAGGCGCAAGGTATTGTCGGCGCGTTCGATGAAGGTTCCGAGACGGATGAAGCGGAACGCATCGTTGCGCATGCTGGTGGCGAAGGTCGCGCCGCGGAACAGGTGCGAGCGGTCCTTCACCCATTCGCAGAAACGACTGATGCCATAGCGCAGGATGCCCTCGGCGGCGATGCCGCGCATTTCCAGCCAGGTGGCGTTGATGTTCTCCCACATGTCCAGGGTGATCCGCCCGCGTACCGCATGGGCACTGGCGCGCGCTGCGGCCAGGCAGCTGTAGATGCTCGCCGGGTTGTCCGGGTCGAGGGCGAAGAAACTCAGCAGGCGCTCGGCGGCCAGTTCGCCGTGGCGCTCCAGGTAGGCGTCGAGGGTGCCGGTGATCAGCAGCGGCATGGCCAGTTCGTCCAGGCCGCCGCCGTTGCGGTCCTGCGGCAACAGCGACAGCGAGTAGCTGACGTCGAGCATGCGGGCGAGGTTCTCCGCGCGTTCCAGGTAGCGCGACATCCAGTACAGGTCGGAAGCGGTCCGGCTGAGCATGCTTATTCCTCCACCACCCAGGTGTCCTTGGTGCCGCCGCCCTGGGACGAGTTGACCACCAGAGAGCCTTCGCGCAACGCCACCCGGGTCAGCCCGCCAGGCACCAGGCGAACCCGATCCGGCGCCGACAGGACGAACGGCCGCAGGTCGATATGGCGCGGCGCGACGCCGCTCTCGACGAAGGTCGGACAGGTCGACAGGGACAGCGTCGGTTGCGCGATATAGGCCTCCGGGCGAGCCTTCAGGCGCTCGCGGAACAGCTCGATTTCCTCCCGGCTGGCCGCCGGTCCGACCAGCATGCCGTAGCCGCCGGAACCCTGGGTCTCCTTCACCACCAGCTCCGGCAGGTGCGCCAGGACGTGCGCCAGTTCCTTCGGCTTGCGACATTGCCAGGTCGGCACGTTGTGCAGTAGCGGGTCTTCGCCGAGGTAGAAGCGGATCATGTCCGGCACGTAGGGGTAGATCGACTTGTCGTCGGCCACCCCGGTACCGATCGCGTTGGCCAGCACCAGGTTGCCGGCCCGGTAGGCGGCCAGCAGGCCGGGCACGCCGAGCAGCGAATCCGGGTTGAACGCCAGCGGGTCGAGGAAGGCGTCGTCGATCCTTCGGTAGATCACGTCCACCGGTTGCGGTCCGGCCGTCGTGCGCATGTAGACCCGCTCGTCGCGGACGAACAGATCGGCGCCTTCGACCAGTTCCACGCCCATCTCGCGGGCGAGGAAGGCGTGTTCGAAGTAGGCGCTGTTGAAACGTCCCGGCGTCAATACCACCACGCTCGGCGATTCGACGTCACTGGCCCGCTTTAGGGTGTCGAGCAGCAGGTCCGGGTAGTGGTCGATCGGCGCCACGCGCTGGCGGACGAACAGCTCGGGGAACAGGCGCATCATCATCTTGCGGTTTTCCAGCATGTAGGAAACACCGCTGGGCGTGCGCAGGTTGTCCTCCAGCACGAAGTAGTTGCCGCTGCCGTCGCGGACCAGGTCGACCCCGGCAATGTGCGCGTAGACGTTGCCCGGCAGGTCCAGTCCCTGCATCGCCAGTTGGTACTGGTCGTTGGCCAGGACCTGCTCGGCAGGAATCACCCCGGCCTTGAGGATGCGCTGTTCGTGGTAGAGGTCGGCGAGGAACAGGTTCAGCGCCTGGACGCGCTGGATGCAGCCGGCCTCGATGTGCGCCCACTCCGCCGCGGGAATGCTGCGCGGGATGGTGTCGAAGGGGATCAGGCGCTCGGTGCCCTGCTCGTCGCCGTACAGGGTGAAGGTGATGCCGGCGCGGTGGAACAGCAGGTCGGCTTCACGCCGGCGTTGCAGCAGTTGCTCTTCAGGGGTGTCGGCCAGCCAGCGAGCGAATTCCCGATAATGCGAGCGGCATTCGCCGCCAGCATCGTGCATCTCGTCGTAAAACATGCGTGCCATGCCGGACTCCTTGTCGTCACGAACGATGGGGAACTCGCAAAGCCCGTGCCAGCGCGCGGATCACGGCTCGTCGGCGATTCGCAGGGTCGGCGCGGCGGGTTCGCCCCAGTCTGGTGCATCCTGCCCACAGGGAGAGGAAGGGCGCCCCGTTCGACGGCATGCGCGCCCCGCGGCCACGGACCGGCATCGACCTGCCGATCGCGAAGCGACCTGTGGGACCGATAAGTCTAGAACAGACCCGGAAGGGAGACGGCTTATCCCCTCCCTTCCATGCAGACAGCCGTCTCGCTCGAACGAGCGATAAAGCGGACCGGCGGTAGTGCCAGGGGGGCGCCCGCGGCCGGGAAGGTCAATCGATCAGCGACAGCCAATGACGGTAGAAACCCTCGGCCACCCGATTCAGCCCGGCAATCCTGGCAGGCAACCCGGCCAGCATGTCCTCGGCGGATTGCTGGCTGGGCTGGGAGGGATCGAGCAGGTGCGGCCAGCCGGCGATCCAGCGCCGCACCAGTTCCTCGGTCATTTCCGGATGGCCTTGCAGGCCGAGTACGTGACCACCCCAGGAAAACCCCTGGTTCTCGCACCACGGGCTGGACAGCAGGCGCTCGGCGCCCTGCGGCAGGTCGAAGGCATCGCCATGCCACTGGAAGATCGAGAAGCGCTCCGGCAGCCCGGCCAGCCATGGACTGTCGCGGCTTTCCCGCTGCATGGGCTGCCAGCCCATTTCGGTGTAGGGCTGGTGCCGCACCGTCGCGCCCAGGGCGCGGGCCAGCAACTGGCCGCCGAGGCAATGGCCGATCAGCGGGATGCGCCGCTCGATGAAGCGACGCAGCAGCGCCAGTTCGTCGCGCAACCAGGGCAGGTCGTCGTTGACGCTCATCGGCCCACCCATGATCGCCACCGCTCGCGGGCGTTCGGCGTCGAGACCGGCGAGTTCGCCGAGGTCGGCGCGGATCACGCGGAAGTCCAGGCCGCGCTCCGCCAGCACGACACCCAGATGGCCTGGCGGACAGAACTCGGCATGGGTCAGGATCAGAATATCGCTCATGGCTTACCTCCTTCCCCAGTCTGAAGGAAAGCCTTCGAGGAAGGAAAGCCCGACGCAGGAGCCCCGGCCCGGGATCGCGGCCGGGGTCCCGCCGCCGTCACGGACGCAGCGAAGTGACCTCCTGGGTCACGCCCCACCCGTCCAGCACGCCGCCCAGCGGCACCACGACTTCCTCCAGGTCGTGTTCGAAGGCACCGATGGCGGCATGGGTGGCATACATCACCTTGCTGACCTGCAGGTTCCAGGAGCCATCGTCGCGAGCGACGACCTGGGCCCTGAGGGATTCGCCGCGAAACTGGCCCGCTGCCTGGCGAGCCTCCCGCTCACTGGGAAAGATGGCGAAGAAGTCGATGGGATGGATGCGCGCGAAGTCGAAGCCGCCTTCTTTCATGCGACGCAGGACATTCACGCTGACATCATCCGAGAAGGGCTTTTCCATGAGACGCACCTCCTGTCGAGACATTCAGAAAGTTCACCGATTCCCCATTCAGCTGAAGCCATCGTCGGCGATCATGAGAGTTTTTTGATCAAGCCAGAGGAAGATCGGACGACCATGGCTTCTTTCAGGGTAGCGTCAACCTGCCAGCGCTGCCGAGCTTTCCGCCGCCTGCCCCGGCGGGCGGCGACCGGCGGCAGACAAAGCGCTGTACAAAAGGCCCGGCCGTTGAGCAAGATTCCGCCTGCGCCGGCGACCGTTGGTCCTGCCCGATGGCATTGGCGAAAGCGACTCGTGCAATAATATCAGGTTGATATCAACCACTTCTCTCCCGCTATCCCGTTCGGACGCTTTCATGCTTATCAGCAGCTACAACCAGGTTCTTGTCGCCTTTTCCCTGATTGTGGCCATCCTGGCGTCCTACACCGCTCTCGACATGGCCGGCCGGGTGACCCTGGCGAAAGGCCGCGAGGCGCTCTCCTGGCTGATCGGCGGCGCTTTCGCCATGGGCTTCGGCATCTGGTCGATGCATTTCGTCGGCATGCTCGCCTTCAGCCTGCCGATCCCGCTCGGCTACGACCTGGGCCTGACCCTGCTGTCGCTGCTGCTGGCCGTCGGCAGTTCGGCCTTCGCCCTCTGGCTGGTGTGCCAGGCGGAACTCCCCTGGCAACGCCTGGCGCTGGGCGCCCTGCTGATGGGCAGCGGCATCGCCGCCATGCACTACACCGGGATGGCCGCCCTGCTGATGATGCCGGGGATCGTCTACGACCCGCTGTGGCTCGGCCTCTCCATCCTGATCGCGGTGATCGCCTCCGGCGCCGCGCTGTGGATCGCCTTCCGCCTGCGCCATGGCAGCCGGCGCATCGTCCTGGTCCGCGCCGGCGCCGCCCTGGTGATGGGCTGCGCCATCGTCGGCATGCACTACACCGGGATGGCCGCCGCGCAGTTCCCCCTAGGCAGCTTCTGCGGCGCCGCCGGCCGAGGCATCGACAACGGCTGGCTGGCGGTGCTGGTCATCGTGATCACCCTGGCGGTGATCGCCATCGCCCTGATCGTGTCGGTGCTGGACTCGCGCCTCGAGGCACGTACCTCGGTGCTCGCCACCTCCCTCGCACGAGCCAACCGCGAGCTGATCCAGTTGGCCCTGCACGACAACCTGACCAAGCTGCCCAACCGCATGCTCCTCGACGACCGCCTGGAGCAGGCGATCCAGCAGGCGATCCGCGACGATCGCCGGTTCGCCGTGCTGTTCATGGACCTGGACGGCTTCAAGGCGGTCAACGATGCCTACGGCCATCACCTCGGCGACCTGTTGCTGATCGAAGTCGCCGAGCGTATCCGCGCCAACGTCCGCGCCCAGGACACCATCGCCCGCCTCGGCGGCGACGAGTTCGTCCTGCTGATCGAGGCCCGAGAGCCCGCCGACGCCGCGACCCTGGCCGAGAAGCTGGTGAAGCGGATCAGCCAGCCGTACCAGATATCCCGCCACGAGGTGCGGATCTCGGCGAGCATCGGCATCGCGCTCTACCCCGGCGACGGGCAGACCCGCCACGAACTGATGATCAATGCCGACGCGGCGATGTATCACGCCAAGGACCAGGGACGGAACGGCTACTGCTTCTTCGAGAGTTCGATGAACGCCAACGCCCAGGAACAGTTGCAACTGCTCCATGACCTGCGCCAGGCCCTGGAGCGCCGGCAGTTGGTCTTGCACTACCAACCCAAGGTACTGGCGCCGAACGGACCGATGGTCGGCGTGGAAGCGCTGCTGCGCTGGGAGCATCCGCAACACGGACTGATCCCCCCCGACCAGTTCCTGCCGCTGGCGGAAAAAACCGGCCTGATCGTGCAGATCGGCGAGTGGGTGCTCGACGAAGCCTGCCGGCAGATGCGCCTCTGGCTGGACGGCGGGCATGCGGAGTGGAACATCGCGGTGAACCTTTCGGCCCTGCAGTTCGCCCATGCCGGCCTGGTCGACTCGGTGCGCAACGCACTCCTGCGCCACAGCCTGGAGCCCAGCCACCTGATCCTCGAGGTGACCGAATCGACCGCCATGCGCGATGCCGATGCCAGCCTGGTGATCCTCGAGCAGTTGTCGGCGATGGGCGTCGGCATCTCCATCGACGACTTCGGCACCGGCTACTCCAGCCTGCTCTATCTCAAGCGCCTGCCGGCGAGCGAACTGAAGATCGACCGTGGCTTCATCAACGAGCTGGCCCACGACAGCGACGACGCCGCGATCGTCTCGGCGATCGTCGCCCTCGGCCGCACGCTGAACCTGAAGATCGTCGCCGAGGGCGTGGAAACCGAGGCCCAGCAGGAGTTCCTGACCCGCCTCGGCTGCAATTCGCTGCAAGGCTTCCTGCTCGGCAGGCCGATGCCGGCCGAGCAGTTGCTCGCCAGCGTCGCCTGAGCGCCGCCAGCGGCGTGCCACGGGACCTGTCAGAACCGGCAGATTCGCCCATCGCCGTCTCGTTGACTTCCGCCCGCGCTGCGAACACCTTATGTCGCGCCCGCCGGGCGGCATGCCGCGACATGTCACGCCGCCACGACGAGCGTCTATCCAATAACGAGAAAACATGCATGAACAGGCTGTGTGTACTGGGGCTTCTCATCGGGCTGAGCGGGAGCCCGGCACTGGCGGCTGGCCAGGGCGAATCCGGCAATCCACCGGCTACCGACAAGGAGCGTTTCATCGCCAGCCTGATGGCTCGCATGAGCAACGCGGAAAAGATCGGCCAGCTACGCCTGGTCAGCGTCGGCGCCGACCATCCCAAGGAAGCGCTGATGGCGGACATCCGCGCCGGCAAGGTCGGCGCCATCTTCAATACCGTGACCCGCCCGGACATTCGCGCCATGCAGGATCAGGTCCGCCATAGCCGCCTGAAGATCCCGCTGTTCCATGCCTACGATGTGGCCCACGGCCACCGCACCATCTTCCCCATCAGCCTCGGCCTCGCCGCCAGCTGGGACCCCGAGGTGGTCGCCCGCAGCGCGCGGATCTCCGCCCTCGAAGCCAGCGCCGACGGGCTCGACATGAGCTTCTCGCCGATGGTCGACATCACCCGCGACGCGCGCTGGGGGCGGGTCTCGGAAGGCTTCGGCGAAGATACCTACCTGACCTCGCTGCTGTCCGGCGTGATGGTCCGTGCCTACCAGGGCTCCAACCTGGCCGCCCCGGACAGCATCATGGCGGCGGTCAAGCACTTCGCCCTGTACGGCGCGGCCGAAGGCGGCCGCGACTACAACACCGTGGACATGAGCCTGCCGCGCATGTTCCAGGACTACCTGCCGCCCTACAAGGCCGCGGTGGACGCCGGCGCCGGCGCGGTGATGGTCTCGCTGAACACCATCAACGGCGTGCCCGCCACCGCCAACCGCTGGCTGCTGACCGACCTGTTGCGCCAGCAGTGGGGCTTCAAGGGGCTGACCATCAGCGACCATGGCGCGGTGAAGGAACTGATCAAGCACGGCCTCGCCGGCAACGAGCGGGACGCCACGCGCCTGGCGATCCAGGCCGGTGTCGACATGAACATGAACGACGATCTCTACTCGACCTGGCTACCGAAGCTGCTGGCGGCCGGCGAGATCGACCAGGCCGACATCGATCGCGCCTGCCGCGACGTGCTGGCGGCGAAGTACGACCTCGGCCTGTTCGCCGATCCCTACCGGCGCCTGGGCAAGCCGGACGACCCGCCGTTCGACACCAACGCCGAGAGCCGCCTGCACCGCCAGGCCGCCCGCGAGGTGGCTCGCGAAGGACTGGTCCTGCTGAAGAACCGCGACGGTCTGCTGCCGCTGAAGAAACAGGGGCGGATCGCCGTGATCGGCCCCCTGGCCAAGAGCCAGCGCGACGTCATCGGCAGTTGGTCGGCAGCCGGCGTGCCACGCCAGGCGGTAACCGTCTACCAGGGCCTGGCCAATGCCGTCGGCGAGCGTGCCACCCTGCTCTACGCCAAGGGTGCCAACGTCAGTGGCGACCAGGCGATCCTCGACTACCTGAACAGCTACAACCCGGAAGTCGAGGTCGATCCGCGCTCCGCCGAGGCGATGCTCGAGGAGGCCTTGCGTACCGCGCGCGACGCCGACCTGGTGGTCGCCGTGGTCGGCGAATCGCAGGGCATGGCCCACGAGGCCTCCAGTCGCACCGACCTGCGCATCCCGGCCAGCCAGCGGCGGCTGCTGAAGGCACTGAAGGCCACCGGCAAGCCGCTGGTGCTGGTGCTGATGAACGGCCGACCGCTGTCGCTGGGCTGGGAGCAGGAAAACGCCGACGCGATCCTGGAAACCTGGTTCAGTGGCACCGAAGGCGGCAACGCCATCGCCGACGTGCTGTTCGGCGAGCACAACCCCAGCGGCAAGCTGACCATGTCCTTCCCGCGCTCGGTGGGCCAGGTTCCGGTCTACTACAACCACCTGAACACCGGCCGGCCGATGGACCACGACAACCCCGGCAAATACACCTCGCGCTATTTCGACGAAGCCAACGGCCCGCTCTACCCGTTCGGCTACGGCCTCAGCTACACCGAGTTCAGTCTCTCGCCCCTGCGCCTGTCCAGCGAACGGCTGGCCCGCGGCGCTACCCTGGAAGCGCGGGTCACGCTCAGCAACAGCGGCAAGCGCGCCGGCGCCACGGTGGTCCAGCTTTATCTGCAGGACCCGGTCGCCAGCCTCAGCCGTCCGGTGAAGGAACTGCGCGGGTTCCGCAAGGTGATGCTGGAGCCCGGCGAATCGCGGGAGATCGTCTTCCGCCTCGGCGAGGCAGACCTGAAGTTCTACGACAGCCAGCTCAGGCACACGGCCGAGCCGGGCGAGTTCAAGGTCTTCGTCGGCCTGGATTCGGCGCAAACCGAAAGCCGCAGCTTCACCCTGCTCTGAAGGCGCCGACCGCACCGCCAGCGTCGCCGCCGCGGGCGAACGGCAGCGTCTCCGCCCTCGGCCCGGAGCCAACGCCCGGGCCGGGGGCGTCGCCTGGTTCCCTCAACCGGCGTCCCCTTCCTCCTCGCCGCTCCGCGCCACGCTCTCCGTCAATGCGGCCTGCAACGCCGCCAACTGGCTGTCGAGCGAAGCGTCGATGATCCCGATCTCGGTTTCCAGGATGCAACCGCCCTGGTCCAGCCGGGCATCGCCGACCACTTCCAGGTAGCCCACCTCGGGGAAATCCTTGAGCACCCGGGCGACCTGCTCGCGCACCGCGGCCAGTTGTTCCGGCTGGACGTGCAGGATCACCTGCTTCTGGTTGCTCACCAATGCCAGTGCCTCGCGCGTGGCCGCCAGGGTCAGCTCGACAGCGTCGTAGTGGCGCAACACCTTGCGCACCGCCTGCAGCACCACCTCGCCAAGCTGGCGATCGACCTGCCGGTAGTAGCGATTGCAGCGCAGTAGCGTTTCCTGGATCAGCCCGGCCTGGCGCAGACGCGCCTCCTCCAGTCCGGCCTCCCAGCCCAGGCGCTTCTGCTCCTGGTAAACCTCGTGGGCCTCGCGCTCGATTTCGGCGGCACGCTCGCGGGCCGCTTCCACCAGGCGGTTGGCGCTGAGGTAGTCCTGGTAGTCGCGGGCGCGCAACAGGGCCTGCCCGGGGGCCAGCCGTACGCGACTGGCGTCTAGTTCAACAAATGGAAGCATTCATCGCTCGCTTGTCGGGCGACCTTCAGGCACAGGGTCCGCGCCAGGGATCGCCGTTGTTCGTCGAAGGTCCAGTCCGCCGGGGCCGGCATGGCCTCCAGGCGCAGGCGCAGGCGCCGCGAGAAACCGCAGTCGGCATCGCTACAGGCGGCCAGCCAGAAAGCCAGGCCGCAGCGCCGGAAATAGCCTTCTTCCGGGTTTTCCGGCAAGGCCCGCTGCCAGCCGGGTGGCCAGCGACCGATGAGCAGGTCGAGCTGCTCCAGGCAGAAACGCTGGCCCTGTTCGCCGATCTGCGCGCGGATGCGCCGTACCCGCGCACCGTCCAGCACCTGCCGCAAGGCCTGGCCGTGCAGCAACGCGCCGAGCCAGCCCAGGGTCCGTTCCAGCGCCGCCTGCGGGTAAAGGGCCAGCCCGCCCAGTTGCGCGGGCATGCGGAACGCGCAGTCCAATTCCAGTTGCTCCAGCAGCCAGGCGTTGAGAACGCTCTGTCGCCGCCAGTCCGGCAGCGCCGGCAGCAACCGCAGCAATACCGCGGGCAGGTGCGACTCGTGGATGTAGCGGGCCGGGCAGAAGCGCAACTGGTAGGCCGTCAATGTCATCGCGCCGCTCAGCCCCGTTGCCGGTGCCAGAAGAACTGCGCCAGGTTGCTCGCCAGCAGCAACGCCAGCAGCAGGCCGAACAGACCGAGCAGGCGTCCGCGCGAGTGCTCCGCCACCTGGATCGAGAAGACACTCTCGAAGCGTGGCGCCAGCGGGACCTGGCGGACCCCGGCCGACGGCACCAGGACCACGCTGATGCGGTCGTAGCTGAGTCCTTCGATGCCGTTGTTCACCAGTTGCTTGATCTGCGGCACGTAGGCATCCAGTTGCACGTCGGCGGCGTGCTTGATGAACACCGAGGCCGATGCCGGCGAGGACTTCCTGCCCAGTCCGTCGCGCTCCTCTGGCAGCACCACATGGACCCGCGCCACCAGCACGCCATCGATCTCGGAAAGGGTATGGGAAATCTCCTGGGCCTTGGCGTAGTTGAGCCGCGCGCGCTCTTCGATGGGCGAGGAAATCAGCCCGTCCTTGGGAAACACATCCTTCAGCGTGGAGAAGTTCTCCCGCGGATAGCCCTTGCGCTTGAGCACCTCCACCGCCTCGGCGATATCCGATTCCTCCACCAGCAGGCGCACGGTGCCATCCTTGTCCGCCTGCTTGTCCGCGGAAACGCCCTCCGAACGCAACAGCGCCAGCATCTCGTTGCCTTCCTTCTGGCTGATCCCGGTATAGAGTTCGACCTTGCACCCGCCCAACGCCAGGACCAGCGCCAGGAGCGCCATGCGCGACAGACCTTTCACCGTTCGCCTCATTGGGTCTTCATTAGGGTTTCGACGTTCTGGCTCATGCGCCCGACGGTCTTGGCGATCAGCTCTTCCTGCATGGTGATGCGCATCAGCGACCACTGCATCTGCATCAGGCTGTTGGGATCGTCGCCGGGCGTCGACAGCTTCACCTGCAACTCCTGCTTGGCCTGGCTGAAACGCTCCCTGATCTGCCCCAGTTCGCTGAGCAGGTCGCCGCCCAGGCTGCCGGCACCGCCCATCGCCCGTTCGAACTCGGCGACGTGGGCCGCGCCGGCCGGGCCGCCGGAGAGTTCTTCGAGACTGGTGATCTGCGCCTGGGCGCCCATCCGAGAGATATCCATCATGACTCCAGGTCGAGTTTGTGGCTGTTGCGCACGAGGTTGTCGAGCATGCCGTTGAGCGGGATCAGCACCTGCAATTCGCGACGCGCCAGTTGCGCCAGGTATTCGCCGCCCGGCGCATGCTCGACTGCACCGAGCAACTGGAGGAGAAAGGTTTGCTGCTGGCGCCCCAGCGGCAGTTCCGCACGGAGCATCGCCTTCAGCTCCAGGCGGTCCGCCTCCAACCCTTGCAGCGGCTGGGCAAAGCGCTGCAGCAGGCGCTCGCTGAGAGCGCCGTTCTCCAACCCGGCCAGGCGGCGTCCGGCCGCCGGCGGCTCGCCGCCGAGGGCCTGCTCGAAAGCCAGCACCTGATCGACAGCCGGCAGGTTCGCCGCCTTTGGACTGGCCGACGGATAGACGGCGAATCCCGGCGGCGTGTCGATGCGGCTCATGTCCGCACCTGGGCGCGCATGCCGGCGGCGAAGTCGGCCAGGGCAGGATCGCTGCTGCCGCCCAGCCCGGCCAGCCTGCGGTCCAGCGCGGCGCCCAGCCCCAGGTGCCACTCGCACAAGGCGAACCAGGGCTCCAGCGCCGGCCAGGGATTGCCATGGGCGAAGGCCAGGGCTTCCTGATAGCGCCCCTGGTTGGCCAGGCTGGAAATCCGGATCAGCCGCGCCGCTTCGTCCTGTCCGAGGCGCTCCAGCCACTCGGCGATGCACAGCGCCTCTTCGTGGCAGTGCTGCCCGCTGCCGGCCAGCGCCAGTTCCGCCAATTCGCGTATCAGTGAAGTGTCCATGTTCAGATCTTCTGCAGGATGCCTTGCATCAGGTCGCGCAGCGCACGGGTCACCGTCGAGTTGATGTTGTAGATGACCGACCACTTGTTGATCTTGTGTTGCAGCTCGGCCAGCAGCGCCGGGTTGTCGGCATTGTCGGTCCCCTGCAAGGCCTTGATCGCGTCGTTGACGTCCTTGTTCGCTGCGTTGGCCTGCTCCTTCAGGGCATTGGCCACGGTATCGAGGGTATTCCCCGGGTTGGGGTTGAATATCTGCGCCATGCTTAGTCCTCTGTGAGCTGCGAAAGAATGCCGAGACCGCCTTCGAGGGCCCGGGCCTGCTGTTGCAGGAACTGGAAGCGCTCCGGGCCGGCGCCTCTGGCCAGTTCCCGGCGACACTCCGCCAGCGCCGCCTGCAGACGCTGCCGGAGCGCTGCGGCATGCGTGCCGTCAGCGACCGACAGTCGCGTTTCCAAGGCTGTCATCATGGAGCACCTCCCCTTTGAGATTGATGATGAAACGCTGCTTGCCGCGGGCCACCAGGATCGACTCCGGCTCGATGGCGAGGATTCGCACACCGCGGGATGTCGAGGCGCCCACCGGGTATTTCTGGCCGTCGCCGAGCACTACATAGGGCACCCGCCCCAGCGACACCGAGCGCACCGTGAACTCCAGTTCGTCGCCGCTGGCGCGCTTGCCGCGACTGAGCAGCTCCAGGCTCGGGCGGTTGCCGAACTCCTGCTGGAACTCGCGCTGCAGGCGGTAGAAGGCGCTGAGCTGGACCTCGTCGAGCGTACCGCTCAACTCGATGCGCTCGCCGCGCTCGCGGAAACTCAGTTGCCGGTCGAGGCCGGCGTCCGCCAGCAGGCGCTCGAGGCGGCGCAGGTGCGAGCCGGCCACCCGGACCTGGTTTTCCACCCCGAGCAGGCCCGGCACCTCGGACTCCAGCAATGCGTCGATCCGCGCCCAGCGTTCGTCCTGTTCCGCCAGTTCGCCGTTGAGCCGGACCCAGCCAGGCTTGTCCGCGTTGCTGCTGAGGATCTGCCGATAGCCGAATTTCTGCAGGATGAAATCCACGCCCTGGCGAATGTCTTCCATGCTCCGTGCTTCCAGTCGGTAGTCCACGCCGCTGCCATCGAGGTAGCGCTGCAGCGCCAGGCGCCGGGCGTTGTCCTCCAGGTAGCCGCCGAGCAGGAGACTGTCGCCCTGGCGCTGCACATCCACCTCGCTCATGCCCTGCTCGCGCAGGTAGGCGCGCACCTTCGCCAGGGGCTCCTCGCCGGCCATGCCGTGCTGGCGGGCCGACCAGGGTTCGACGAGCATGCCCAGCAGGCACAGCGCCAGCGCCAGGCTGACGCCGAGCAGCCAGGCCCCGCCGGCACGGGCGGACGACTTGCGGCGCACTGGCGCGGTCTGCGCCTCGGCTTCGGGGAAACGCTCGGGAAAACTCCGCTGCGGGTCGCAGAATGCCCAGCGCAGCGGGCCACAGGTCTGCCCGGCAAGCGCCTGCAGGATCGCTCCGGCGACTTGCGCCTGGCCGTCCTGGCGAGGCTCGCAGCCCTCCGCCCACTCCAGCAGGCGCACGCCCTGGGCATAGACCTCGAGCACCAGGTGGACTGCCGCGATGCCCTCGTCGAGCAACACCAGGTCGGCCTGCAACGGATCGCTGCCAAGCGCCACCCGGCCCTCTCCGAGCGAGACTTCGGCGCCCTGGTTCAGCCCGCTGTAGAAGCGGATCTTCCAGGCCATGCTAATTCCCGCGCTCCGCGCCGACGCACCAGGCGCCGTCCTTGGGACAGGCGCCGTCGGTCACCCGCCAGCCCTCCTGCGCACCCATCCGGCAGGGCGTGAGGAACGAACCCTGCCCGGCCTGGCGCAAGCGCTCCTGTTCGGCCCTGGCCGGCGCCAGCGCCTGGCAGCGGGCGCTACCGAGCAGCTTGCGCAACGACAGGCTCTGGTTCGACAACTCGTCGATTTCAAGCAGGCCGCCGCGCAGGTCGCGACGGTTGTTCAGCGCCAGGTAATGGCCGACGCCATCGTCGATCAGCCGCGGCTCGATGAGGAACAGCCGCACCGAGCGGCGCACGGTGTCCGCGGTAGTGCGGAACAGCGCGCCGAGATAGGGAATGTCGCCGAGCCAGGGTACCTTGCGCTGGCTCTGGCTCAGTTCGTCGCGGTAGATGCCGCCGATCAGCAGGCTCTGGCCATGGCCCACGCGGGCGATGGTATCGATCACCGTGCGGTTGATCGTGGGGATCTTGTCCAGGCCGGCGCTATTGGGTTTCTGGCTGCCGTCCTCGATGTGCAGGCTGAGGCTGATCTCCGGCGTATCGCCGAGAGTCACCACTCGCGGCGTCATTTTCAGCATGGTGCCGTAGGTGATCGCCTTCAGCTCGGCCACCCGCTCGCCCGTGACCCGCACATAGTAGGTTTCGCTCTGGTCGAGCACCGCCTGGGTATTCTCCTGGGTCAGCAGGGTCGGCCGGGATCCGATCTGCGCCTGTCCCTGGCTCTGCAACAGGGTGACCTTGGCCAGCAGGAAATCCAGCCCGCGACTGTCCACCAGGCTGCCGACCGCCCCGTTACCGGCGCCGCCGCCCTCCTCGCTATCCTGGCCGGTGGTGCGGATCTGGATCGACTTGTTGTTGCCCAGGCGAATCCCGGCGCTCCAGTCGACGCCCAGCTGGGCGAGGTTCTCGGCATTGATGTCGATGATCGACAAGCCGACCTCGATCCGCGCCGAGGGCCGGTCGAGGGCTTCGATCAGGCGGCGATACATGGGCAACCGGTCCTTGTGGTCGCGCACCACCACCGCGTTCAGCGACGGTTCCGCCTGGACCACCGCATGGCTCGATTGCGGTCCCGGGCGCAGCTTGCCCGGCTCGTCGCCCACCGCAACCACGTTGGCATCGCTGAGCACCCGCGAGAGGATGCTGGCGATGCCCGGCGCCTCGATCTCGTCGTCGCGGTACTCGATCTTGCGGTCCTCGGCGACCGCATAGCGCAGCGGGAAGATCTCCACGCTGAGGTCGCCGGTCTTTTCGCTGCGCAGGGTGTATTGCTGCTCCAGCACCTGGGCGGTCTGCTCGACCAGTTCGAGATAGCGCCCCGGACCGGACACGTGCACCAGCCGCCCGGAAGGGTCGGCACGCCAGCCGAAGCGCGGTTCCCAGATGCCGGCGGCGGTCAGCGCGCGCTTCAGCTCGGCCTCGCCGACCTGCTCCAGCCTCATCAGCCGCGATTGCATCTCGGTGGTCTTGAATACGTACAGCACGGTGCCGTCGTAGTACCAGCCGAGGTTGTAGAGGGAGGCCATCAACTGCAGGAAGGCCTGCGGGCTTTCCAGGTCGAAGCGACCGCTGACCTGGTCGTTGACCTTGTCGCTGACGATCACCGAGGCATCGTAGTTGGCGCCGAAGTTGGCCAGCACGTCGCGCAGGCTTTCGCCCTGCGCCACATAGTCGTAAGGCAGGCTGGGCCAGTCCAGCGGCTGCGCGCGCAAGACCGCGCCAGGCAGCAGCGCCAGCAGTCCGCCGATCAGCAGGCGGCGCATCAGGGACGCCACACCGGAGCCTGCGGCGGCAACCCGCGGGGCAGCGGCTCCAGCTCCGGCGCCAGCGCCTCGAGCAGCCCCACCTGGGCGGCCAGGGCCCGTTCGAGTCGCTCGGGATCGAGGCCGTCGAGGCCCAGCCGCGCCTGCAACAGCAGGCGCCCGTCCGCGTCCAGGACGATGGCCTGGGGATAGCGCCGGCTCCAACTGGCGACCCGCGACAACAGCGCCCGCAGCAACCCCAGCTGGTCGCGCTGCGGGTCCAGGGGGGCGTGCTCCAGCGGGCTTTCCATCAGCAGGTCGTCGCCCTGGCGCAGCAACAGGACGCTCTGTCCGTCGATGCGCAGGTGGTACGAACCCGTCCGATCGGCAACAAAGGGCCCTTGGCCCAGGCGAGTGGCCAATCCGCTCAACAGATGATCCATGATTCCTCGGTAGGGCCGGCTTTCGCCGGCCGCTCAGCTCTGCCAGTAGAAGTGATCCTGTGCCTGGCACAGGTTGCGTTCGTGCAGCCAGGCCTGGACGGCGTCCGCCGCGCCGACGTCGTCGTCCAGCCGGCAGAGAGGTTGCCAGAGGCATTCGAGGACCTCGGGGATCGGCTCGAAGCCGGCCAGCCCGCCGCTGGCGAGCAGCGTCGCCATGCCCCGCTGCCAGTTCGGCCAGGCGCTCTTCGCCAGTGCCGAAGCCGTCTCCAGCTTGCCGGCCAGTTCGGCCACCTGTTCCTGGGTGCGCGCCTGGCACTTGGCGACCCTGGCCAGTTCCTCGCGGGCCTGCTCCGGCTCCAGCTCGGCCACGCGGGACCAGAATTCGGACTTGACTCGCAGTTGCCGGGACTGGGTCTCCAACTCCACCAGCGACAGGCGCCAGCCGGGGATCGCCTGGTCGAGCAGGCTTTCCCACCAGCCATAGACCGGCAGCAGGACCCAATCGATCATCGACTGCGGCACGGCGAGGTTGACCCGGTCGCCCAGTTCGGAGCACCAGCCGTCGTCGTCCTGCGCCGCGCAGAGGAGAATCTGCCGCACCTCTTCGCGCCCCAGCGCCAGGCCGCGCGCCAGGCGCTGCTGCAACCACTCGCAGCGGAACAGTTGCTCCAGCCGCAGGCGCGGCAGCATCCGCTGCAGCAACGCCAGTTGCCGCGCACTGATGATTCCGGACTCACGATACAAACTGCTCGATGCGTAACCCGGCACCCGACCCCGCGAGCGGGCGTCCGAGCCCACCACGGATACCCGCCTGCCAGCGAACACCGCTTCTCGGGAGTACTGCTTATCGTCTTCCTGCTCCATTCTCTGCCTTGGCTTCCTCACTACATTGCGCGCTCGTCAGAGCCTGCAATTTGGGCCGATTCTACTCATGCAGCCGCTACCGGGCTTTCAAAAAACGTCAGTTATTTTTAGCCCGGCATTCGTCCTTCCCCTGCCGCGAGCGGCTCGGTGTGCAGCCGAAACGGCGGCGATAGCTCTGGGTGAAATAGGACTGACTGGAAAAGCCCGCCTCCATGGCGATGTCGACGATGCTCATGTCGCTGTTGAGCAGCAACTGATGGGCATAGAGGATTCTCCGCTCGCTGATCCAGGCGCGCGGCGAAACCCCGTAGACACTGCCGAACAGCTCCTTGAAGGTGGTCAGCCCCATGCCGAACTCGCGGGAGAAGTCGGACAGCTTCCACTCGTTGAGGTAGTGCTTCTCCATGAATAGCTGCAGACGCTCGACATGCCGGTTGCTCAGTTGCCGCAGGACCGACATCAGCAGCGGCCCCTGCGGACTGAACGCGAAGAGCATCAGCAACTCCTCGATCTTCAGGCAGGCGAGCATCGGCGGATGCTCATGCACAAGCAATTCCTTCAACCCCTTGACGCAACCGGCCAGCAGAGGCGTGGCAGCGAACGCGATGATGCCCGGCACGGGCTCGTCGCAACGCTCGACTTCACTCAACAGCGCGCCGAAGCGCTGGACGAAGCCTTGTAGAAACTGGGCAGATAATGGAATCCAGAGTATTCGGCTGTCCTTTCCCTTGGTACTTACGACATAGCTTCCGCGGCGGACGAAAAGCAACTCGCCAGGCGCCAGGCAAAAAGTGGAATCGATGTCCTGGACGGTCAGTTCGCCCTCGAGCAGAACATATACGCCCTCTTCCTTGTTTACCCTGTATTCGAAAGTTGGAATGTTCCAATGACAAGACGTTATCTGCTTTCGGCCAAGAGATTTGGCTCCTTGCATATTATAAGAACCCCAACACTTCCCGTCGTACCTTGAATGCCCCGCCGAGCGGAGAGGCATGAATACGCTCCGTTTTATTGATTTTCAAAGCCATGAGCACGGAGTCGATTTTATAATAATCAGGATTATCCGACGTGCGCTGATTCGCAGAGCGAGTCGGCTTCCGCCAATTAATCCAGCCTTCTTTAGAAGCGGAACAAAAGTACCAGTTTTATTATTCGAGGCCTTCCCTGAAAACGAACGAGACTTGCACTTCTTTAATCTCCATACGCACTTTCCGAAACAGCAGGCAATGTATCAATCGTTGCCAGATCTTTCTTCCGGGCGAGCGGCCGTACAATTCGGAAAACAGTCGCGCCGAACCAGCCGGACCCGCTCATCGACGCCCGCCGCCACCTGTTGCCAGGCACTCGCCTGGACCGCCGCGACGCCCACCCAGGAAAGCTCGGTACGCAGGTACAATGCCTCGCCCTCCAACCTGTCGACCTCCAGATCGAAGGCATAGCGCAACGGCAACCCGGACACCCGGTAGCGCCGCTCGGCAATCGTTTGCATCCTTCCCTGAACGACGGCATACAGGCGCAGCCTGAGTTGCGCCTGGCGCGCCTGCAGGGAAACGCCGCCCACCGAACCACCCACCGTCACCTTCGGCGACATCGGCGCGGGCTGGCTGACGCAACCGCCGAGCAGCAGCGCCAGCGGCAACAGCATCCAGCACCTCACCTGCGCCGGACCGTGCGCGCCTCCAGCGGCGTGCCGTCACCGTCGGCGAGACGCTGCAAGGCCTGCTCACTACGCGGATCGCCAGCCACGTTGCGCGCCAGCCAGCGCGCCAGCCCGGCCACGCTGGAACGGTCGTCGCCGCGAACGGCCGCGCGGGTCACCGAACGCCCCTCGAAATGCCCCACCGTCTCGGCTCCTGCGTCTTGGGACGGCTGCACCGGCGAAATCGATTCGATTTTCATGGGGCCACTCAAACCCTCATGCCGACCGCAGCGACCGCCTCGCGATCGCTGTCGCACGGCAGCAGGCGTTGCCAGAACTCGGCGTGGTCGAGCAGGTTGGCCAGGGTCGCCTCGAAGCATTCGAGGGTCAGTTGCGCTGCGAGAATCTGCGCATACAACTGGACCTTCCCGGTCAGCTCGTCGAAGCCGAAATGCAGATCGAAACGGTGCCAATGGCGGTTGAAGCTGGCGAGCTGGCGAAAGATCCCCTCGCCCAGCACATCGATGCCCGCCACATCGGCCTCCAGCAACAGACGCTCGCGCTCGGCGAGCAGCAACAGGGTGACGCCCACCTGTTCGTCGAACAGGAGGCTCGCCATGCCCTCCTCGTCGAGGGACAGGGAAGGCAAACCGATACGGCCTGCGAACTCGGCAAGCAGTCGGTTGACCTTGCTCGTTAAATCCATGGGGGCGCCTCCTAAAGCTCAGCGCATGCTAGCACCGGGCTATGCATCGCTTTTGTCACTGAGAGACTTTTCTTTTAAGAAAAAAGCCACATCGCTGTGGCCTTTTCCTCCCGCGCGGAGACGGCTCAGACCACTCCGGCCGCCGCACGCCAGGCCTGGTTATGGCTCTGGGTGTACTGCTGGATGAGCTGCAGGACGTCCTTCATGAAGCCGGCATCGAAGCTCATCTGGTCCTCGACCTTCTGCTTCTGGCTCTGCCCGATGGTGGCGTTGACCTCTCCTTCCCGGGCGCTCGCCTGCGATTCGCCCTGGCGCACCTGGACCGAGGCGTTGGCCATCTGGACGAAGGACTGGATCACCGTGTTGGCCACCTGCAGGGCGCCGTTGCGGCTCTCGAAGGCACGGCCCGCCGCACGCAACGCCACACTGTCCTGCACCTGGTCCGCCGCCCAGACCTTGCCGACGATCTTGCGATCCTCGTCGGAGGTCTTGCCAAGCGCCTGCATCTTCGCGTCGATCAGTTCGTTGCGCCCATCGATGTTCTTCTGCAGGGTCTTCTCCTGACTGATGGCCTTGCCGTTCTTCAACGCGCCGAGGCTGCCGACCACCGCCGAGGCCAATGCGCCGACGCCAGCGATCACCGCCATGGCGATCATCAGCGTGGCGCCGCTGCGCATCTCGTCCACCTGCGCCTTCTGCGCGTGGATGATCGACTGGTTCTCGTTGTCGCGCTGGAGCACGCCCAGCTCGCGCGCTTTCTGCGCGATGCGGAAGAGAATCAGCAGAAGCTCGACGCTGCTGTCCAGCTCGCTGCCGGCCGCTTCCATGCGCACCGGGTCGAGCACCTGGCGCGGAGCGTTCAGTTCGACCCGGTCGGCCCGCGCGGCCGGCACCTGCGGCAGGTCCGCAGCCGCTTGCGGCGTGCCGACGGAACGCCCGGCGGCGCCGGGAGCGATCGGCTCGGAGGGGATCGCGGCCTGGGTAGCCGCCAGGGAATATTG
The DNA here is from genome assembly GCF_056782835.1 of Pseudomonas sp. 20-5. NCBI lineage: Bacteria > Pseudomonadati > Pseudomonadota > Gammaproteobacteria > Pseudomonadales > Pseudomonadaceae > Pseudomonas > Pseudomonas sp. 20-5. The sequence goes on from NZ_CM165584.1 coordinate 3,719,419, forward strand.
CGTGTCGATCATGTGACGTCTCCTCAGATCGCTGCCGGTCGGCTGGACAGGTTGTGCAGGGTTTCACCCTTGGCCTGGAGCATGGCGAAGATCCGCTCCATGATTTCCTGGAATGCTTCCAGCATGCGGCTCAGCTCTTCCTTCAGGCGCTCGATCACGCCCTGCAGGGTGGTCAGGTCGGCACGCGATTCCTGCACGTCGGCCTGGCGGTTCGCGGCCTTCGCCTGGAATCCCGAATGAGTGGCCTGGGCCGCGCCGTTGGCGACGTCCAGGGTCAGGTCGGAAACCTGCACGCCGAGTTTCAGCGAGTGCGACAGCGATTGGCCGGCCAAACTGCCGAACTTGCCGCCCAGGTCGGCGACCTTGCTCGCCAGGCTGGCGGTCATCTCGGCCGCCTTGCCGCCGATCTTCGCTCCCAGTCTGGCCAGCCCGCCGACCGCTGAGCCGCCGAAGCTGACCACCGCCGCCAGCAGCGCGACGGCGATCTCGATACCCATCAGTGCCGGGCCGAGCTTTTCCATCACTTCCTTGCTGATCAATCCGTCCGCGGCTGCCTGCTGTACCGACTGGGAGACCACTCCCATGACACCGCCCGCGATCATCAGTGCACCCGCGGCCGCGCCGACGCCGGTTGCCACCATGATTGCGCCGACGATGATCGAAGCTATTGCACTGATCCAACCAAAGATTTTGGCTGCCAGACCGGACTTCTGGGCTTCTTTCGCGGCTTCTTCCGATTCCCTGATCTTCTGCTGGTTGTCCTCCATCTTCTGCAGGTTCTGCTTTCGCGCCTGCTCGATTTCGGTCAGCTTGAGTTTCTTCTGCTGGTTCTCGACTTCGCCGGTGATTTTCGCCAGCTCGATCTCGAACGCCTGCGGCGACATCAGGCCGGCGGACAACAGCGTCGAAGCGCCGGCCAGCACAACCTGCCGCGCCAGTCCGACATCCTCGCCCACTGCTTGCACCAGGCTGGCGATCTCCGCACGATTGGCGACCTCCAGGCGCTGCTGGCTGGCTGCGGACGGCGGCGTCAGCGCCACCCCCGTGCCGCTCGCGGAAGCCGCAGCCGGCGCCGCCAGGCGCTCCACCCGCAGACTCTCGACATCCCTCGCGACCGGCCTGCCGAGCGCCGGGATATCCCCGGCGTCGGCCACCCCGTAGGGCAGTCCGGCGCGTTCAAGCGTTATCGGATTCATATGCTCGATCCTTTCTCGCGGTTACGGCTTCCAACATGGCGCCGGCACGCGCGGCCAGGGCCTCGTGCGCCGGCTGTGCCGCGGCCAGGGCCCGGGCCGAGTAGAAGCCACTCTCGGCTCCGTCGAGATCACCCAGTTGCAGGTGGCACTCGGCGGCATGGAAGGGAAAGCGCGGCTCGTTGATGTCCATCAGCGCGCCGTAGCTGTAGCTCTGCAGGGCCTGTTCATAGAGACCGAGGGACTGGCGGCAGGCGCCCAGGCCGAGAAAGTAGCGGGCGTCGTAGTGGTCGAGCATGCACAGTGCCTGGAAGATCTTCTGCGCGTCGTCCCACTTGCCCGCCTGATACTGGTTGAAGCCCAGCGCATAGAGCTGCTCCAGGGTGTCCTCGCTGAGTCCGCGAAGCATCGCCAGGGTGCCGCCGTCGCGCAGGAAGGCCTCCAGCGCCTGTTGCTGGTCGGTGTCGGAAGGGGTCGCTTGCTGGTTCATGGATACCTCTAGATCGCGCTGAGAATGTCGCGCAGGACGCTGTCGTATTTCTGGATGAAGCGGTTGAGCGCCTCGACCGCCGAGTTGTAGCGGGAGCTGGTGTCGTTGAGCAGGGTGGTCTTCTCGTTGACCTTGTCGTTCAGCGGACGCGAGCGGTCGCTCACCGTGGTGGCGAAATTGCCGACCGGGTTGTTGTCCTTCTCGAAGGGGTACTCATCGCTGAGGCCCTTGAGCTCCCCGCTCTGCTTCGGCGAGCCGCTGAGAAAATCCTTGATCGACAGCTTGCCGCTGAAGGTATCCAGATTGCTCAGCAGCGCATACTCGGGGCTGTCCTTCCACCTGGGATCGCCGACGGCATAGCCATAGAGCGTGGGGTCGACCAGATCGATACCGCCAGCGTCGATCCTGATGCCCTGCTTGGCCGACAGCGCGGCGTTGATCTGCGACTGGATCACGCTGTAGACCTTCAACTCCGCGGTCAGCGCCTTGAGCTCGTCGAGCAGCGCCTTGCGCTTGCCGTCCTGGGTCTGCAGGACATCCTTGTAGACACCGATGACATCCTCGTCGAGACGCCCGTGCAGGCTGAAATAGGCCGACACCAGGAACTCGCGCAGATCCCACTGCGCACCGGGCTGCCGACGTGCCTGCAGGACTTCGCGGAGTACCTCGAGGCCCTGCCCCGGAGGCGCGGACGGATTGGCCGCGAGCAACCAGGCGAGCGCCTTGAGCACTTGCGCCTCGCTCAGCGGCTGGCCGGCGTGGGCCAGCACGATCCGCTCGCTGCGCAACAGGGCCAGCAGTTCCTCCTGCTCGGCACTGGCAGGCGCCGCCGACGCGGCCAGGAGCTCGTCCAGGAACAGCTCGCGAGCGGCATTAAGGTTTCTGACTTCCATCGTGATTCCTCAGATCAACAAGCCACGCATCGGCGTCGGACGCCGCGGCCGGGTACCCTGCTCGCCCTGCGTCGGCTGGGAACTGCGCATGCGCCGCAGTTCGGCCAGCAGCTCCTCTTCGGCGGCTCGCGCCAGCTCTCGCTCCGGCGCCTGGAACAGCAGCTCGCCGGCGTCCGCGGCAAGCCCCAGGCCTTGCCACATTTCCGCCAGCAGGCGGCCGCGTTCCTCGCTGTCGCGAATCGCCAGTTCGGCGGCCTGGACGGTCGCCCGCAGGGTGTCTTCGGTGTATTCGTTCATGTCGCCCATGGTAGGGATCGACGTTGCCGGAGCCTGTCAGGCACGGTCGGGTTTTTGTCGTTTTCGCAGGCTTCGCTGCGTCACCACCCGCCCGGCCTCCAGCTCGAACCAGCCGTCGGCGGGCTCGGCGGCGCCGGTCCAGCGGCGATAGAAGCGCGCCATGCGCTCGCCAGGCAGTGGGCTGCCGGCCAGCGCCAGGACCTTGCCGTAGAGACGCTGGCGCGGCCCCAGCGTATCGAGCGTGGCCTCCGCCAGCAGGTACAGCGCGGCGAATGGATTGGCCAATCCGCTGCGCGCCTGCCGCCGACGCAACATCACGATCCAGACCCGCTCGCCGTCGCAGCGCCAGGCCAGTTCGCAGCCATGGGCCAGGACCTGCCAGCCGAGCGCGATCGAGGTGTCGCGCAGGCAGTGCGGACGCACCGCCAGGCCGCGGGCGAGAAACCAGGGAATCAGCGGATCGGCGCTCACAACACGATCCTGCCAAGCGGCTGGATGTTGATCTGCTGGGTCAGCTCCTGGTAGGACAGCACCGGCAGCCCGGCATAGTCGCTCTCCACCAGCTTGCGCACGTAGCGGCGGATATCCATGGAAACGATCAGCACCGGCCGGTTCTGCATCTGCGCGAGATCGCCGACGGTCTGCCGCACGCGCTCGAGGAAGGCCTGAGTTATCGCCGGGTCGAGGGCCAGGTAGCTGCCGGCGCTGGTCTGGCGGATGCCACCGCGGATCTGCTCCTCCACCGCCTGGTCCAGCAGGTAGGCGGGAAGGATATTGTTGCCGCTGGAGTACTTGTAGCAGATGTAGCGCTTGAGGCTGCTGCGGATGTACTCGGTGAGCTGCACCACGTCCTTCTCCTTCTGCCCCCACTCCACCATCGCCTCGAGGATCGCCCGCATGTTGCGGATCGAGATGTCCTCGCCGACCAGGCGCTGGAGAATCTCGGTCATCCGCTGCAGGGGAACGATCCGCTGCGCCTCCTTCACCAGCTCGCCGTAACCCTGCTCCATCTGCTCCAGCAGGTAGCGCGTCTCCTGGATGCCGATGAAATCCTCGGCGTACTCCCGCAGCACATGGGACAGGTGCCAGGTGAGCACCTGCTCCAGGCCCAGGCAGGCACAGCCGGAACGCTCCAGGCGATCCTGATGCGCCTGCTCCACCCAGCTCGCCTCTTCTCCCGGCACCTGCAGCTCTGCCGGCTCGTGGGGGACCGCGAGCAGTTCCAGCTGCGCGGCGCGTTCGCGCACCAGCAACCAGCCCGGCCGCAGGCATCCGCGCGCGACCGGGACCTCCTGTAGCTGCACCAGGTATTCGCCATCGCCCATCGCTTCATTGAAGCGCAAGTGGATACCCGGGAACGGCACGCCGAAATCCAGGTACAGCGCGCGTCGTACCCGCACCAGCTCCTCGTTCAGCGACATCGCCTCGAGACGTTCCTGGAGGCTGGCATCGACGTCGATCAGCAACGGCACGGTGAGGGCGAATTCTTCCTGCTCGGCGAGACGCCCGGCCTTCGGCTTGCCGCCGCCAGCCTTGCCACGCGCCTTGGCCGATGGCGCTCCGGCGCCCTGCGCGAGCAGCGCCGGCAGGTCGCGGGAACCGGCGCTGGCCTGGGCCCGCTGGCGCCAGAGCATGAAATAGCCGCCGCCGCCGACCAGCAGCGCGAGAGCCAGGAAGGTCAGGGTCGGGAAACCGGGAATCAGGCCGAACAGCACCAGCAACAGGCCGCCGATCAGCAGCGCCTTGGGCTGCGCCACCACCTGTTCGCCGATGTCGCTGCCGAGGTCCGCCGATTCGTCGGAAGACACCCGGGTGACGATGATCCCGGCGGTGATGGCGATCAGCAACGCCGGCACCTGCGAGACCATGCCATCGCCGACGGTCAGCACCGCGTACAGTTGCAGCGCGTCGGCGGTGCTCAGGCCCTTCTGCGTGACGCCGATGGCGATGCCGCCGAGGATGTTGACGACGATAATGATCAGCCCGGCGATGGCGTCGCCCTTGACGAACTTCATCGCGCCGTCCATGGAGCCGAACATCTGGCTTTCCTTTTCGATCACCGCGCGCCGCGCCCGCGCCTCGTTGACATCGATCACGCCGGCACGCATGTCGCCGTCGATGCTCATCTGCTTGCCTGGCATGGCATCCAGGGAAAAGCGCGCGCTGACCTCGGCGACCCGCTCGGCACCCTTGGTGATCACCAGGAACTGCACGATGGTGATGATCAGGAAGATGATGATGCCCACCACCAGGTTGCCGCCGACCACGAAGCTGCCGAAGGTGTTGACGATCTGCCCCGCGTCGGCCTGCAGCAGGATCATCCGCGTGGTGCTCACCGACAGCGCCAGGCGGAACAGCGTGGTGATCAGCAGCACCGCCGGGAACACCGAGAACTGCAACGGCGAGCCGATGTACACCGACATCATCAGCAGGACCACGGAGATGGTGATGTTGACGGCGATGAGGATGTCCAGCAGCAGCGGTGGCAGCGGCAGCACCATCATGAACACCACCGCCAGCAGCAACACCACCAGCAGGATGTCCTTGCGCTCGCCGACCCGGCCGAGAAGCCCGCTCAGGTCGTTCATTCCCGCGCCTCCAGCTCCAGCGCCCGGGCGTGCGCGGCACGCGCCGCGTCGAGACGCCCGGCGAGCTGTTCGGCACGGCTCAGGCAAAGCCACAGACCGGGCTCCTCCTCGCCATCCTCCTGCAACTGCCGGCACAGGCGCACGGCGGGCTCGCCGAGGCCTTGCTGGAGCAACGCCAGGAGCAAGGCGCGGCGCCCGTCGCGGCGCTCCGGCGCAACGCTCAGCAAGGCCTCCAGCAACACCTGGGCGCGTCGCGGCTGGCCGCATTGCAGGTGCAACCAGCCCAGCATCAGCAACAGGCGCTGTTGCGTCGGTTTCAACGTCATCGATTCATACCTTGTGCAACAGGTTCAGGGCCATTTGCAGCAGTCGCTCGTCTTCATCGCGCTCGCCGAGCAGGCAGGCCGCGGCCTGCAGGGCCGGCTGGCGGGGCAGCGTGAGGGCCAGGCGGAGATCGCGCAGCGCCTGGCGGAAGTCGCCGGGGCGCAGCAGGCCGTGGAACTCCAGCTGGGGCCGGGCGTAGTCGAACAGGCGCTGTTGCGCCTGCTGCGCGGGATACAGGCTGGCGACGTGGGTCTCCACCGGCCGGCCGTCGGGCGCCAGCAGATGGCGCTCCGGCAGGGGCGGCGCGAACGGCTCGGCATGCGCCAGGTCGAGCCGTTCGATGCCGATGTGCCAGGCACCGACCCGGCTCATGCGGCGAGCACTTCGCTGCGCGCCGAGCGCAGCGCCTGCAAGGCCTGGTGCAGCGTCGGGATGCCGACCTGCCGGGCTTCCAGGGTGATGCACAGCAGCAGGCGCGATTCGCCGCTCCAGGCGCAACGCAGCGGCAGGCTCCCGGCCGCGCGCGCATGGCACAGGTGCAACGCCCGCAGGGTGCCGCGATAGGCCTGGTGCCAGGCCAGGTCACAGGCCAGCCAGAGCGACAACTGTTCGCCATGGCGTTCCAGCTGCAAGGTGCCGCTGTCCTCGAAATCCAGTTGCACCACGCGCGCCAGCGGCGCCGGTACGCTCACCCGCAGGTCCTGGCAGAACTGCGCGACGGCCAGCTCAACCCAGTCCATGCTGCTGCTCCTCTTCGCGCTCGATCGCCAGGTCGAGTGCCATCTGGCAGGCATTCAAAAGATTCTGGCGCTGCTCGTCGTCGCCGAACACTTCGACCGGCAACAAGCGGTAGAGACGCTTCAGTTCGCGGAAGAAATGGATCTGCCGGGCGACGTCGGCCAGCGGCAACGGCTCGAGCAACGCCTGCACCTCGGCGACGCCGACCCAGCGCTTCTCGAGCAAGGCGATGACTGCGCCGGTCAATTCAGAAGGCCCGTATGCCATGGCCCCGCTCCCCCGTCACCAGCACCTGCCAGAGCGCCCCCACCTGCTCCGCCAGGCCGCCGAGCACGCGCAGCTTGTGCATGTCGCTCATGACCCGCTCCAGCTTCACCGGATCGAGCCGGCTCGACTGACTGTCCAGGTCGGCGCTCAGGGCTTTCTGCAGGAAGGCCACGACCCGCTCCAGCGGCGTCGCGGCGAAGCGCGCCTGGATGTCCTGCCAGGCCGCCGACAGGCCCCGGTAGTCGAGTACTGCGTCACGGTAGGTATCGCGCAGCGCCTGGATATCGCCGACACCGGCGGCGGAAGCCTCGGCGGCCAGCGGCTCGATGCGCAGGCCGAGTTCGATCTCCAGGCCCTGCTCGTCGGCCATCCGCAGCAACGCCTGGTCGACCAGCGCCAGCATCGCCCGCGCCTCCGGCCGCCCGGCCAGGACGTCGCGCGCCCGCGACAGCGCCAGGAAGCGCTGGCTGATCTCGCTGGAGAAGCCCTCCAGGTAAGCGCTGAGCTGCGCCAGGCTGCTCAGTTGACCGCTGCCCAGGTGGGCGATCAGCGCCTCGAGCTTCTGCTGGCTTTCCAGGTCCGGAATGCGCTTCCAGTACTCCTGCAGCATGGCCTGGACTTCGCTCAGGCGCGCATGGGCGTCGCTCAGGCGGCGCTTGGCCAGGGATTTCTCGGCGCGCTCGGAAAAGGCGAAGGTCAGCTCTTCCGCGGCATCGGCCAGCGACTGCGAAACGGAGACGTAGTGGACGCGCTCGCCCTGGAAGCTGCCGCCGGCCTGCTGCGCGGGGGCGTTGGCCGCCTCCCGCGGCGCGAGGGGCGCGGCGGAGGAACTCTGGAGGATGTCCATCGTGGCTGTGGTTCCTGGTCTGCAAAGGCGGCGCAGTATAGGAACCGGTCCAGTGCCGCCGATGCCAATATCGGCCGGTTTTTTTTAGCCGCGGCGGCAACCGATTTCTAAAAACTCCCGGCTGGCACTGAAATTCGTCGCGCGAGGCTTTCTCTATAGTGCGCGCCGACTCCAGCCGAACCGACCCGCCATGCCCGCGCCTCTCTCTCCTCTCATCGTCCGGATGCGCCACGCCATCGAAGGCTGCCGGCCGATCCAGATCCGCGGGCGGGTCACCCAGGTCACCGGAACCCTGCTCAAGGCCGTGGTGCCCGGCGTGCGCATCGGCGAACTCTGCCAGTTGCGCAATCCCGACCAGAGCCTGGCGCTGCTCGCCGAGGTCATCGGCTTCCAGCAGCACCAGGCGCTGCTCACCCCGCTCGGCGAGATGCTCGGGGTTTCCTCCAACACCGAAGTCAGCCCTACCGGCGGCATGCATCGCGTGGCGGTCGGCGAGCACCTGCTCGGGCAGGTGCTCGACGGCCTCGGCCGCCCCTTCGACGGCAGCCCGCCGGCCGAGCCGGCGGCCTGGTATCCGGTCTACCGGGATGCCCCGCCGCCGATGAGCCGGCGCCTGATAGAGCGGCCGCTATCGCTGGGTGTGCGCGCCATCGACGGCCTGCTGACCTGCGGCGAAGGCCAGCGCATGGGCATTTTCGCTGCCGCCGGCGGCGGCAAGAGCACCCTGCTGGCCAGCCTGGTGCGCAATGCCGAGGTGGATGTGACGGTACTCGCCCTGGTCGGCGAACGCGGTCGCGAAGTCCGCGAGTTCATCGAAAGCGACCTCGGCGAACAGGGGCTGCGCCGCTCGGTGCTGGTGGTCGCCACCTCCGACCGACCGGCGATGGAACGCGCCAAGGCCGGTTTCGTCGCCACCAGCATCGCCGAGTATTTCCGCGATCAGGGTCGCCGCGTCCTGCTGCTGATGGACTCGCTGACCCGCTTCGCCAGGGCCCAGCGCGAAATCGGCCTGGCGGCCGGTGAACCGCCCACCCGCCGCGGCTACCCGCCCTCGGTGTTCGCCGCGCTGCCACGCCTGATGGAGCGTGCCGGGCAATCCGAGCGGGGCTCGATCACCGCGCTCTACACCGTACTGGTGGAAGGCGACGACATGAGCGAGCCGGTGGCCGACGAGACCCGCTCGATTCTCGACGGGCACATCGTGCTGTCGCGCAAGCTGGCCGCCGCCAACCACTATCCGGCCATCGACGTGCTGCACTCGGTGAGCCGGGTCATGAACCAGATCGTCGACGACGATCAGCGCCATGCGGCCGGACGCTTGCGCGAATGGCTAGCGAAGTACGAGGAAGTCGAGTTGCTGCTGAAGATCGGCGAATACCAGAAAGGCCAGGACAGTGAAGCCGACCGGGCCATCGAGAAGATCGCGGCGATCCGCCAGTGGCTGCGCCAGGGTACCCACGAAACCAGCGATTACGCACAGGCCTGCGCGCAGTTGCGGAGCCTCTGCGCATGAGCCTGGCGCTGCTGTTGCGCGTCCGACGCCTGCGCCTGGACCGGGCCGAGCGCGCCCAGGGCCGCCAATTGCTACGGGTTCGCGCCGCGGCGCAGGAACACACCGAGCGCCAGGCGGCGCAACGGGACTACCGCGACTGGCGACTGGCCGAAGAGCAACGGCTGTTTCTCGCCTGCCAGGCGGCCATGCTCGACCGCCGGCGCCTGGAAGCCTGGCAGCAGCAGGTAGGGCTGCTGCGGGAAAAGGAAGCCGGCCTGGAACAGGACTGCGCCGAGGCCGCGCAGCGCCTCGAAGGGGAGCGCGAGCGCCTGCGGCAGTGCCGGCGAGAGCTGCTGGAACGCCAGCGGCAACTGGAGAAGTTCGCCGAACTGGAGCGCCACGTCGACGCCGAGCGCCAGGGGCTGCGCGAACGCAGCGAGGAAGGCGAACTGGAAGAATTCACCCGCCACGAGACCTGGCCATGCTCAAGCTGAACGCCGTGGATACGGCTCCGCTCGTGTCGTCCGACACCCTTGCCCCCCTTCCGCCGCTGCGCGCGCAGCAGATCGCCTTCGAACAGGCCCTGCCCGCGCACCGACCGCCGGCGCCCAGGCCACCGTTCGACAAGGGCGACGAAACGACGGAGGCCGCCGCGACAGCCGACGCGCCGACCTCGACGCCTCTCGCCGACCAGCCCGCGGCGCCTGCCGCCGACCGGCCGCCGACCACTCGGCAGGATCCCATGCCAGTTGCCGCGGACGCAACGCCAACGCCAACGCCAACGCCAACGCCAACGCCAACGCCAACGCCAACGCCAACGCCAACAGTGTCGCCGTCCGGATCGGTAGCACGGCAAGCGCCGGCAGTCACCGCGCGCGTCGCGGCGTCCACGCAAGGCCGGGAGCCGGCCAGCGTTTCGGCGCCTCCGGTCGACGAACCGCCGCTGGTGCCGGTGTCCTCCCACCCGCAAATCGCAGGTCGGACGCATGAGCGGCCACAGCCCGGCCCCGGCTTCCCGGCGAAAACCGCAGCCGAGGTCGCGTCCACGGCGCAGGCCAGTGTCCAGGCTTCGCCGCCCGCGCCGACAGCGGGCGGCGAAGGCCGCGGAGAGGAGCGTCGGCAACCCGGAGAAACCGATCCATCCGCACTGCCCCCCGACGACCAAGCGCCTGTGCCACTGCCTGCCATGCAAACCCCCGGCGACCGCCTGCTGGCACGCCTGCTGGCATCGAGCGGGAGCCGGCCACTGCCGCTGGCCGATCTCGCGCGCCTGCTCGATGCCGTGCAGGGGCGCATCCAGGTCGCCAGCGCAGCCGAAAGCCATGCGGCGCGCCTGCAGGTGCGACTGCCCCAGCTCGGCGCCGTGGAGGTGCAGGTCCTGCATGGCCATGGCCAGTTGCAGGTCGAGATCAGTGCCAGCCCCGGCAGCCTGGCGTTTCTCCAGCAAGCCCGTGGCGAGTTGCTCGAACGCCTGCAACGGCTGCATCCGGAACAACCGGTGCAACTCACCTTCAACCAGCAGCAGGACAGCGGCCAGCGCTCGCGGCAACGTCGCTACCTGCATGAAGAGTGGCAAGCCGAATGAACGGTACGGACCTCGACCTGCCGCTCGCCAGCCGCGCCGAACTGGATCTCCAGCGACGTCTCGCGCGTTGCCGTCGCCACTATGTCGGCAACGCTTTGCAAGCGCGCCTGGACATCGCCCAGGCCGCCCCCGACGTCGATCTCGAACTGAGCCTGGCGTGGGACGGCCTGCCCCTGCGCTTTCTCTGCCAGGCTCCGGCACTGGCCCACTGGCTCGCGCCGAACCTGCAGGAGGCAGCCTTCGCCAGCCTGCCGGCGGCCCTGCAACTGGCCTTGCTGGAGCGCGAAGGCAACGTCTTTCCCGGCCTGGTCTGGTACGGCCTGAGCCCGGCGCAACCACGCGCTGCGATGGGCCTGCGCCTGAGCCTGGAACGCGACGACCAGCGCCTGGCGCTCTGGCTCGACGGCGATCCCGCGACGCTGCTGGCACGCCTGCCGCCGCGCCCCTCGGCGCAACGCCTGGCCATACCGCTGCGCCTGTCGCTGCAATGGCCCGGCCTGCCGCTGGACGCCGGCGAGCTGCGCACCCTGGAGCCCGGCGACCTGTTGCTGCTGCCTGCCGGTCATCGCCCCGACGCAGCGCTGCTGGGGGTTCTCGAAGGACGCCCCTGGGCGCGCTGCCAACTCCACTCCACGCAACTGGAACTGCTCGACATGCACGACACCCACTCCCTCGCCGACGGCGAGGACCTGCACGAACTCGACCAACTGCCGATCCCGGTCAGCTTCGAGGTCGGCCGCCGCACCCTGGACCTGCATACCCTCTCCACCCTGCAGCCAGGCTCGCTGCTCGATCTCGACAGTGCCCTGGACGGCGAAGTGCGCATCCTCGCCAACCAGCGCTGCCTCGGTATCGGCGAACTGGTCAGGCTCCAGGATCGGCTCGGGGTGCGCGTAACCCGCCTGTTCGGACACGACGAAGCATGATCCAGTTGCCCGACGAGCTCGGCCTGATCCTCGGTCTGGCCCTGCTCGCGCTGGTCCCGTTCATCGCGGTGATGGCGACCTCCTTCATCAAGATGACCGTGGTCTTCTCGCTGCTGCGCAACGCCCTGGGCGTCCAGCAGATTCCGCCGAACATGGCGATGTACGGGCTGGCGATCATCCTCAGCCTGTACGTGATGGCACCGGTCGGCTTCGCCACCCGCGACTACCTGCGCAACCACGACGTCAGCCTGAGCGACTCGGCATCGGTGGAACGCTTTCTCGACGAGGGCATGGCGCCCTACCGGAACTTCCTCAAGCGGCAGATCCAGGAGCGCGAACACACCTTCTTCATGGAAAGCACCCGCCAGGTCTGGCCCAGCGAATACGCCGAGCGGCTCGACCCGGACAGCCTGCTGATCCTGCTGCCGGCCTTCACCGTCAGCGAACTGACCCGTGCCTTCGAGATCGGCTTCCTGATCTACCTGCCCTTCATCGCCATCGACCTGATCATCTCCAACATCCTCCTGGCGATGGGCATGATGATGGTGTCGCCGATGACCATTTCCCTGCCGTTCAAGCTGCTCCTGTTCGTCCTCCTCGACGGCTGGGCGCGGCTGACCCACGGCCTGGTCATCAGCTACGGAGGCTGACCATGAGCAGCGCCGACATCCTCCACTTCACCAACCAGACCCTGTGGCTGGTGCTGGTCCTGTCGCTGCCGCCGGTACTGGTCGCGGCCCTGATCGGCACCCTGGTATCGCTGGTCCAGGCGCTCACCCAGATCCAGGAGCAGACCCTCGGCTTCGTCGCCAAGCTGGTGGCCGTGGTGGTGGTACTGTTCGCCACCAGCGGCTGGCTGGGCGGCGAGCTGTACCGTTTCGCCGAAATGACCCTGCTGAAGGTGCCGCTGGTGCGATGAGCGTCCAGGACCTGCAGCAACTGCTGCTGACCTACAGCCTGCTGCTGCCGCGGATCATCAGTTGCTTCGTGGTCCTGCCGGTGCTGGCCAAGCAAACCCTGGGCGGCGGCCTGGTGCGCAACGGCGTGGCCTGCTCGCTGGCGCTGTTCGCCTACCCGATCGTCGCCGGCAGCCTGCCGCCGGCCCTCGACGCGCTGGACATAGCCCTGCTGATCGGCAAGGAAGTGCTGCTCGGCCTGCTCATCGGCTTCGTCGCCACCATTCCCTTCTGGGCCATGGAAGCGACCGGCTTCATCATCGACAACCAGCGTGGCGCGGCACTCGCCTCGACCTTCAACCCCAGCCTGGGCAGCCAGACCAGCCCCACCGGGCTGTTGCTGACGCAGACGCTGATCACCCTGTTCTTCTCCGGCGGCGCCTTCCTCGCGCTGGTCGGCTCGCTGTTCAGGAGCTATGCCAGTTGGCCGGTGAGCAGTTTCTTCCCGCAGCTCGGCAGCCAATGGGTGGCATTCTTCTACGCGCAGTTCTCGCAGATGCTGATGCTCTGCGCGCTGTTCGCCGCGCCGCTGCTGATCGCCATGTTCCTCGCCGAGTTCGGCCTGGCGCTGGTCAGCCGCTTCGCCCCGTCGCTGAACGTGTTCATCCTCGCCATGCCGATCAAGAGCCTGGTGGCCAGCCTGCTGCTGGTGCTCTACCTGGGCATCCTCATGGAGCACGCCTACGATGCCCTGCTGCTCGCCGTCGACCCGCTGCGCCTGCTGCGTCCCGTGCTGGAGACGCCATGAGCGCCGAGAAGACCGAGCAGCCCACGGCGAAGAAGCTGCGCGACGCCCGCCGGCAAGGCCAGGTGGTGAAGAGCAAGGAAATTGTCTCCAGCGCGTTGATCCTGTCGCTGGTGGCGCTGCTGATGGGCTTTTCCGACTACTACCTGGAGCATCTCGGCAAGCTGCTCCTGCTGCCCGCCGAGTACATCGACCTGCCGTTTCGCCAGGCGCTGGAGACCATCCTGGAGAACCTTCTCCAGGAGCTCCTCTACCTGCTGGCGCCGGTCCTGCTGGTCGCGGCGCTGGTGGTGGTGCTCAGCCATGTCGGCCAGTACGGTTTCCTGCTCAGCCTCGACAGCGTCAAACCGGACCTGAAGAAGATCAACCCGGTGGAGGGCGCGAAGAAGATCTTCTCGATCCGGAGCCTGGTGGAGTTCCTCAAGTCGACCCTGAAGGTCGCCCTGCTCTCCCTGCTGGTCTGGTTGACCTTGCAGGGCAACCTGGCCAGCCTCCTGCGGATTCCCGCCTGCGGGCTGGACTGCGTGGCACCGGTGAGCGGGCTGATGCTCAGGCAACTGATGCTGGTCTGCGCGGTCGGCTTCCTGGCGATTGCCGTCGCCGACTACGCCTTCGAACGCCACCAGCACTACAAGCAGTTGCGCATGAGCAAGGACGAGGTGAAGCGCGAGTACAAGGAGATGGAGGGCAGTCCGGAGATCAAGAGCAAGCGCCGGCAATTCCATCAGGAACTGCAATCGAGCAACCTGCGCGCGGATGTCCGGCGCTCCTCGGTGATCGTCGCCAACCCGACCCACGTCGCCATCGGCATACGCTATCGACGCGGCGAAACGCCCCTGCCGCTGGTCACCCTGAAGCACACCGACGCCCTGGCCCTGCGGGTCCGGCGCATCGCCGAGGAAGAAGGAATCCCGGTGCTGCAACGAATTCCGCTGGCACGGGCGCTGCTGCGCGACGGCAATGTCGACCAGTACATACCGGCGGACCTGATCCAGGCCACCGCCGAAGTCCTGCGCTGGCTGGAAAGCCAGCAGACGGATACGCCCTGATCGCTATCGGGCAGGGCGGCCGCCGCGGCACCGGCGACGCAAGACGCTGCGACCTGGCGCCGAAAAAAAGGGGCCCGAAGGCCCCTTTCACATGCTTGCTACGGGTCAGTCCTTGTCCGGGATCCCGTGTACCACGCCCGCGGTATTCTCCAGCAGGCTCTTGGTCGCGGTCTGGATGAACGACTCCAGCTTCTTCTGCAGCTCGGCCTGGTCCGGCACGTCCTTGGTGATCACCGCCTTGGCATCGCCGCCCAGCTGGTAATCGTAGACGCGCACGTCACCGTCCTTCGGCCGCACCAGGATGCGGTTGCCGGAGACGATGGCGACGTTCTGCTCGCTGCCCGACGGCTTGATCACGCCGAAGCCCTTGTCGCCTTCCGGCAGGTTCAGCAGGTCGCGGCCCCAGCACTGGTGGACGGTCTCGCCGCCGAGCAGGCCCATGATGGTCGGCACGATGTCGACCTGGGTACCGACGGTCGGCAGGTGGGTACCGAACTTCTCCTGGATGCCGGGGGCGATCAGCAGCAGCGGCACGTTGAAGCGGTGCAGGTCCATCTCGGTGAGCTGCTCGGGGCTGCCGAAGCCATGGTCGCCGACCACCACGAAAAGGGTGTCCTTGTAGTACGGCGACTTCTTCGCCTTCTCGAAGAACTGGCCCAGCGCCCAGTCGGAATAGCGCATGGCGGTCAGGTGCTCGTCGAGCGAACCGTAGCCGGTCACGCGCTCCACCGGCAGGTCCTTCGGCAACGCATAGGGCACGTGGTTGGAGAGGCTCTGCAACAGCGCATAGAACGGCTTGCCGGTGCTCGCCAGCTTGTCCAGTTCCTCGTTGCCACGGGCGAACATGTCCTGGTCGGAGACGCCCCAGGTCGGATCGGAGAACACCGGGTCGACATAGTCGTTGCGGCCGATGAAGGTGGTCATGCCCTGGTTGCTGAAGAAGCCGGACTGGTTGTCCCAGGCGAAATCGCCGTTGTAGACGTAGACGTCCTCGTACTGGCGGGCGCTGAGCAACTGCGGCAGGCCGGAGAACTTGTGGCCGCCCTCCGGGGTTTGCATCAGGTATTCGAAGCCCGGCAGGTTGGGGAAGCAGGCCATGGTGGCGAACATGCCCTGGTGGGTATGGGTGCCGTTGGAGAAGAACTGGGTGAACAGCAGGCCTTCCTTCGACAGCTTGTCGAAATACGGCGTGATGTTGCCCGGCGCGCCCAGGGCGCCGACATAGTGGCCGGCGAAGCTTTCCAGCAGGACCACCACCACGTTGCGGATCGGCAGGGTATTCGCCGCCGGCGGGGTGAACTCGCGGCGCACCGCGGCCTCATCGGCGTCCACCAGCTTGTCGTTGGGGGTCAGCAACATCTGCCGGGTGGTCTCCAGGGCGACCTTGTCGTCCAGGGTGGCCTTCCAGATGTTCGCGCGGTCTTCGGAGAAGCGCTCCTTGGCCGCCTTGACCAGGGTCAGGGTGCCGTTCAGGCCCAACTGGTTGGCGAACATGGACTCGGTGGTGAAGGCATCGCCCCAGCGCAGCGGCGGGCCCTGGCGCAGGGTGCCGCGGGCGGCGAGGACGCAGACCAGCACGCAGAGGAACAGCACCACGCCGCGCACGTACCAGGGCGCGGCAGCGCTCGGCCGGGCGATCACGCTGTCTTCGCGCGGCTTGCGCTGGCTCGGGCGGGTCGCCAGGTCGATGGCCTTGAACACCCGGTACAGCACCCAGGTGGCGAAGGCCCAGGCCAGCAGGTAGCGGACCACCGGGAAGCCGTACCAGAGCATGCTCATGACGGTCTTCGGGTCTTCCGACATGTACTGGAAGACCAGGCTGTTCAGACGCTGGTGGAACTCACGGTAGAAGTCCAGTTCGAGTACGCCGAGGAACAGGGTGATGCTGGCGAACAGCGTCAACCATGTACGGAACAGGCCACGAGCGGCCATCGCGCGTACCGCGAACAACGACAGCACCAGCGGCGCCACGGCATAGACGACGACCCGCAGGTCGAAACGCACGCCGTTGCCGAACGCCTCGAGGAAGGTACTCGCCGGGGTCGCGCCGATCAGTTCGCGGTTGTAGATCAGCAAGGCCAGGCGCAGCAGGCTGAACATGACCAGCAGCACCAGCGCGCTGAGCGCGGTGAACGCCAGGTGGCTGCGGATGGTGGGCTGGAACAGCCGTGGGGGCGATTGGGTGGTTCGGACTTCCGTTTGGTCCATGTTTACAATTCGCTCTTCTGTCGTTCGATTTCGAGAATGCGGTCCCGCCCCTGCTCGGCCAGCAGGTAGCGGCCGGGCCCGATGGGCAGTAGGGACTGTGCGGAACGCAGGCGCCGTACGATCACCTGCAGCGGCCCGTCGGGCGGCAGCAGCAAGGCTCGCGCGTTATGCGTCGAGTCCTCGGTGATCCACAGGCCTTCGCTGTCGCACAGCAAAAAGCTCGGTGCATTCAGTCCGTTCAGCACCACCTCGTCCTCGGCCCCCTCATGCAGACGCATGACGTGGCCACGTTTCTTTTCCGTGTAGAAGACGCTTCCGTCCGGGCAGGCGGCCACCCCTTCGGAGCGCTGCAATCCCTCGCGCAGTACCGTCAGTCCGCCGGTCTCCGGGTCGTAGCGGAGAATCCGCCCGTCCAGGTCGCGATCCTCGGCGGCGTACAGGTAGCGGCCGTCGCTGGCGACGCCCTCCACCTGGATGCCGTCGAACAGCGGCCGGGCCTGCTGGGCATGCCACCAGAACACCGGCGAGGCGCCCTGCTCCTGGCTGATCGCGATGCCGTCGCGGAAGCTGGCCATGCCGTCGGGTTTGGACAGCCCGTCGAGCACCGTATCGCGGCTGCCATCGGCGGCGATGCGGAACACCAGGCCCTTGCCGTCCTGCAACTCCTGGCTCACGTAGAGCAGGCCGTCCGGGTCGCGGGCCAGGGCGCTGACGTGGGGAATGTCCTCGAGCACTACCCGGTAGGTCCAGCCGGATACGGTGGCTGCCGGGGCGAAACGCTGCCAGCCGAGGAAGGCCAGGGCGATGAAGAGGACGCTACCGAGCAGGCAGGAGACTACTACGCCGCTCCGGCGCAATCGTTTGGTCAGCATTCGATGCACTCAAGGACAAAACTGCCATTTATAGCCATGGCAACGGAAAAAAGCGCGCAGATTTTCCCGGATCGATTGTGAAAAAAATGTTAGCTGGCAGTAACAGGGGATGTCGGAGCGACGCATGAAAAAGGGCCTTGCGGCCCTTCTTGGTGAAGCGTCAGTCGTTGTCCTGCTTGCCAATGGCCTGCAGCACGTACTGCGGCAGAGCAAACGCGCCCAGGTGGATATCGGCGTTGTAGTAGCGGGTGGCGATGCCGCTGTCGCGGAAGCGCTGGCGCAGCGTTTCCAGCGGAAGGCGACGCAGGCCTTCGCGGGTCGAACCCCAGGCGAAGGTCATGGCGCCGCCGATATAGGTCGGCACCGCCGCCTGGTAGAAATGCCAGTCGGCGAACAGCCCGTCGGTACGTGCGGCGGTGGTGCGCACTTCCTCCAGTTGCATGAACGGCGTGCCGTTCTGGGTGACCAGGATGCCACCCTCGTTCAGGCAGCGCCGGCAGGCCTGGTAGAAGTTCTCGGAGAACAGCACCTCGCCAGGGCCGATCGGGTCGGTGGAGTCGGAGATGATCACGTCGAAGCGTTCTTCCGTGGTAGCCACGAAGCGCATGCCGTCGTCGATCACCAGGTTCAGCCGCGGGTCGTCGAAGGCGCCCTGGGAGTGGTTGGGCAGGAACTCCTTGCACATGTCGACCACGGTGCCGTCGATCTCGACCATGGTGATCCGCTCGACGCTCTTGTGCTTGGCCACCTCGCGCAGCATGCCACCGTCGCCGCCGCCGATGATCAGCACGCGCCGGGCCGCGCCGTGGGCGAGGATCGGCACGTGGGTGAGCATCTCGTGGTAGATGAACTCGTCGGCCTCGGTGGTCTGGATCACTCCATCGAGCGCCATCACCCGGCCCATCCGGGCGTTTTCGAAAATCACCAGGTGCTGGTGCTCGGTGCGCACCTCATGCAGCATGTTGTCGATGCTGAAGCGCTGGCCGTAGCCCTGGTACAGAGTTTCCTGATAATCGCTCATGGGCCGGGATCTCCCTGGTAAGGCTGCAATCTGGCAGCGGGACTTGCCCGCGCCGCGAAGAAAGGCGCGCATTCTACGCTGGCGGCAATGACAGGTCGAACCCCGCCGGCGGATGGCGCCGGCTGCGCCGGACAGGTATCGTCTGCCCATGAGCCAGCCTACCTCTCCCCTCGTCCTGCACCTGCCCTACCAGTCACCCTGGGAATGGCGCCAGTTCCACCAGCATTTCGCCCTGCGCCTGCTCGCCGGTGTCGAAAGCCTGGGTGACGACCACTATGCCCGCAGCTTCCGGGCCAACGGCCGCCCGGCCTGGTTCGAGGTGCGACCGCTGGCGGAACGCCAGGTCCTGGCGCTGAGCCTCAGCCCGTCCGCCCATGCCCTGGCCGCCGAACTCGAGGCACGGGTCCGCCGGATGTTCGACCTGGACAGCGACCCGGCCGCCATCGCCCGGCATTTCGCCGGGGATCCCCTGCTCGGCCCGCTGGTGGCCGCCAATCCGGGACTGCGCCTGCCGGTGGCCTTCGATCCCTTCGAACAGGCGGTGCGCGCCATCGTCGGCCAGCAGGTCACGGTGAAGGCCGCGGTGACCATCACCGGGCGCCTGATCCAGCGCCTCGGCGAGCCGCTGGAAGATCTCGGCTACGACGGCATCAGCCACCTGTTCCCGACGCCCGCCGCGCTGGCGCAAGCCAACCTCGACGGCATCGGCATGCCCGGCAAGCGGGTACAGACGCTGCAACGCTTCGCCGCGGCGATCGCCTCGGGAGAGCTGAGCCTGGACCTGGCGGACGGCCCCGAGGCCCTGGTGGAGCGCCTCTGCGCGTTGCCCGGCATCGGCCCCTGGACCGCCGAATACATAGCCCTGCGTGCCATGGGCGAAGCCGACGCCTTCCCCGCCGCCGACCTCGGCCTGCTGAAATCCACGGTCTGGGGACCGCAAGGCATCGATGCGCGCAGCCTGAAGGCCCGCGCCGAGGCCTGGCGGCCTTGGCGCGCCTACGCCGCGATCCACCTGTGGAACCACTACGCCGCAGGCGGCTAACGCCGCGGCGGGAGGCTACAGCCTGACGTTGCCGCGCGGGCCGGCGATAGCCCAGATGATCAGGCCGAGCACCGGCAGGACGATGATCACCAGGACCCAGATGATCTTCATCCCGGTTTCCGCAGCGCTTTTCAGGATGTTGACGATGGCCCAGATATCCAGGGCCAGGATGACCAGGCTGATCAGCCCGCTGAGGGTGGAACCCATGGCGCGATGCTCCCGAGCAAGAGTGTTCCCTCAGGATAGCCGGCGCGTTCACTCCACGAGGATGTCGGCGAAGCTGGCCACCGTCGGATGGCCGTCCAGGCTGCCGCCTTCGCGGGCCAGGCCGAGCGTGCGCATGCCCGCGTCGCGCGCGGCATCCAGTTCCTGCACCACGTCGGAAAGGAAAAGGATTTCCGCGGCCGGCAGGCCGATGGCCCCGGCGATCCGCGCATAGGAGGCGCTTTCCCGCTTCGGCCCGCTGGTAGTGTCGAAGTAGCCGGAAAACAGCGAGCCCAGGTCGCCGGCCTCGGAACAGCCGAAGATCAGCTTCTGCGCCTGGATCGAGCCGGAGGAATAGACGTACAGGTCCAGCCCACGGGCCTTCCACTCGCGCAGCGCCTGCACCGCGTCCGGGTAGACGTGGCCCTTCAACTGACCGTCGCGGTAGCCCTGGGCCCAGACCATGCCTTGCAGGGCCTTCAGCGGCGTCGCCTTGCGGTCCTCGGCGATCCATTGCAGGAGGATCGCGATCACCCGCTCGACATCGGCGTCCGCCTCACCGCTCTCGGCACGCACCGCCGCCAACTGTGCGGCTACCTCGGTCTCTCCGGCGTGTTCGCGGACGAAGTCCGGCAGGTGCCGGGCGGCATAGGGAAACAGCACGTCGAAAACGAAGCTGACCGCGCTGGTGGTGCCTTCGATGTCGGTGAGGATGGCTTTGATGGTCATGCGGACTCCGGATGAAACCGCCCCCGGCAGGACCGGGGGCGCGGATGGTGACGGATGGGACGGTGCCTCGCTCAGTCTTCCAGCAGGGGGAAGCGGCTGGCGATGTCGTCGCCGGTGAACTGGGCGACCCAGCCCTCCGGGTTGTTGAACAGGCGCACGGCGACGAAATGCGGGTGCTCGCCCATGTCGAACCAGTGGCGGGTGCCAGCCGGCACCGAGATCAGGTCGTTGCGCTCGCAGAGCACGGCGTAGACATGCTCCTCGATATGCAGGACGAACAGGCCGCGCCCGGCGACGAAGAAGCGCACCTCGTCTTCGCCATGGCGGTGCTCGTCGAGGAACTTGGCGCGCAATTCGGCCTTCTGCGGGTGGTCGCTGTTCAGGCTGACCACGTCCACGGTGATGTAGCCGCGCTCGCGCTTGAGCCGCTCGATCTCGTGGGCGTAGGCGGCGATCACCTCGTCCTGGCTGGCGCCGGCGGCGATCGGCGCGGCGGCTTCCCAGCGTTCGAAACGGACGCCGACCTCGGCCAGGGTCGAAGCGATGTCCTCGGCATGGGTCAGCAGCTTCAGCGGCTGCTCCGGCTGGTTCTCGTGATAGACGGTAAGGCTGCTCATCGGCTCAGACTCAGTACTTTCAGTTCACACTCGAACAGAAACTCGAAAGCTTCCACCTGACGCAGGGCATCGCTCATGCGCGCGCCCCAAGTGTACAGCCCGTGGCCGCGGATCAAATACCCCGGGCAGTGCGGATGCGCCTCCAGCCAGGGCTGCACGCGGCTGGCCAGGCGGGCGATGTCCTGGTCGTTGTCGAAGATCGGCACCTCGACCTGGCCTTCGTGGGTGGTGACCCCGGCGAAGGCCTTCTGCAGTTCGTAGTCCTGCAGCACCAGGCGGTCGCCGCGGACCAGGCGGGAAAGCACGGTGGCATTCACCGAGTGGGTATGCAGCACCGCGCCGATCGCCGGGTTCCAGGCATACAGCTGGGTGTGCAGGAGGGTCTCCGCCGAGGGTTTCTTGCCCGGTTCCAGGCTGTTGCCGGCCAGGTCGGTGGCCAGCACGTCGTCGAAGCCCAACTGGCCCTTGTGCTTGCCCGAGACGGTGAGCAGCGCGCGCTGTTCGTCCAGGCGCGCGGAGTAGTTGCTGCTGGTCGCCGGCGACCAGCCGCGGCCGTAGAGGAACCGGCCGGCGTCGATGATCTGCTGGGTCAGCTGTTCACGGTTGTCGTTCATGCCCGCACCTCTTGCAAACGGGTACTGATGATAGCGGCTGCCAGCAAGGCTGCCAGGCTGGCGATGGCGAAGGTCCAGGCAGGGCCCAGGCTGCTCCAGCTATAGCCGGAATACAGCGCGCCCAGGGCTCCGCCGGTACCGGCCAGCGCAGCATACAGGGCCTGGCCCTGGCCCTGCTGGCGCGGGCCGAAGCTACGCTGCACGAAATGGATGGCAGCCGCATGAAAACTGCCGAAGGTGGCGGCATGCAGCGTCTGGGCAAAGACCAGCAGCGCCAGGCTGTCGGCCAGGTTGCCGAGAAGCAGCCAGCGCAACGACGCCAGCAGGAAGCTCGCGGCCAGCACCTGGCGCAGGCTGAAACGTTGCAGCAGGCGTGGCATGGCGAGGAACAACATGACCTCGGCGACCACCCCCAGCGCCCAGAGCAGACCGATCAGCGCCCGGCTGTAGCCCAGCGATTCCAGGTGCAGGGTCAGGAAGGTGTAGTACGGCCCATGGGACAGCTGCATCAGGCACACGCACAGGTAGAACGCCAGCACGCCCGGCTGGCGCAACTGGGCGAGGAAGCCGCCCTCGCCTTCGCGCGGTTCGCGATGGGCCGGCTGGGCATTGGGCACCCACCAGCTGCACAGCACGATGCCGAGCATGATACCCAGCAGCGTCGCCGGGTAGACATCCAGGCTCAGGCGCTCGAACAGCGCGCCGAGACCGACCACGGTGCAGATGAAACCGATCGAGCCCCACAGGCGAATCCGGCTGTAGCTGGCGCTGCGCTCGCGCAGGTGGGCCAGGGTGATGACCTCGAACTGCGGTAGCACGGCGTGCCAGAAGAACGCGTGCAACGCCATCACCAAGGCCAGCCAGGCGTAGCTGTGGCTGACGAAGATCAGCGAGAAGCCCAGCGCCGTGCATACCGCGCCGAAGCGCACGATGGCCAGGCGCTGGCCGCTGCGGTCGCCCAGCCAGCCCCACAGGTTGGGCGCGACGCAACGCATCAGCATGGGAATCGCCACCAGCTCGCCGATGCGCGGGCTGGGGAAGCCCAGGTGATGGAAATACAGGGCGAGGAACGGCGCCGTGGCGCCGAGCAGGCTGAAATAGAAGAAATAGAAGCTGGACAGGCGCCAGTAGGGAACCGCGCTGGTCACGATCCGCCGTTCACCCGTCCCGCACCGCGGCCTGCCACAGCCCTCACAGCTGCGGCAGGACCGGCGTGTCGACGCGCACGTCGGCGTTCTGCCCACGCTGGCGCAGCAACTGGTCGAGCAGGACGATGGCCATCATCGCCTCGGCGATCGGCGTGGCGCGGATGCCGACGCACGGGTCGTGACGGCCCTTGGTGATCATGTCCACCGGCTCGCCGGCGGTATCGATCGAACGGCCGGGAGTGGTGATGCTGGAGGTCGGCTTCAGCGCCAGGTGGGCGACGATCGGCTGGCCGGAGGAGATCCCGCCGAGGATGCCGCCGGCATTGTTCGACAGGAAGCCTTGCGGGGTCAGTTCGTCGCGGTGCTCGGTGCCGCGCTGGGCGATGCTGGCGAAGCCGGCGCCGATCTCCACGCCCTTCACCGCGTTGATGCTCATCAGCGCATGCGCCAGTTCGGCGTCCAGGCGGTCGAAGATCGGCTCGCCCAGGCCCGGCGGCACGCCTTCGGCAACCACGGTGATCTTCGCCCCGACCGAATCCTGGTCGCGGCGCAATTGGTCCATGTAGGCCTCCAGCTCCGGCACCTTGTCCGGGTCGGGGCTGAAGAAGGCATTCTGCTCGACGCTGTCCCAGCTCCTGAACGGAATCTCGATCGGCCCGAGCTGGCTCATGTAGCCGCGCACCTGGATGCCCAGGCCCGCCAGGTATTTCTTGGCGATAGCCCCGGCGGCCACGCGCATGGCGGTCTCGCGCGCCGAGGAACGGCCGCCGCCGCGGTAGTCGCGCACGCCGTACTTGTGGTGGTAGGTGTAGTCGGCGTGGGCCGGGCGGAACAGGTCCTTGATCGCCGAGTAGTCCTTGGACTTCTGGTCGGTATTGCGGATCAGCAGGCCGATCGGCGTGCCGGTGGTCTTGCCCTCGAACACCCCGGAAAGAATCTCCACCTCGTCGGCTTCCTGGCGCTGGGTGGTGTGCCGGCTGGTGCCGGGCTTGCGCCGGTCGAGGTCGCGTTGCAGGTCCCGGGCGGACAGTTCCAGCCCCGGGGGGCACCCATCGACGATGGCGACCAGCGCCGGGCCGTGGCTTTCGCCTGCGGTGGTGACGGTGAAGAGCTTGCCGTAGGTGTTGCCGGACATGCGAGGCTCCGCGTGAGGACGAGAGGGAAAGACATCGGAGTATACCCGTCAAGGACGGGCCTGCGAACCTTCCCCGGAGGACGCGATCAAAGCGCTATCATCGGCCCATGAAGACCTCCATGCCGCGCGCCTTCCTCGCCCTGTTCTGCCTGCTCGCCAGCCTGGCCCACGCCGCTCCCAACAGCATCCTGCACCGCCCCTACGACCTGGACACCGGGCACGGCGTGCTGCGCGGCTCCTTGCTGCTGCCGCGCAGCGCCGTGCCGCCGCCGGTGGTCCTGCTGGTCGCCGGCTCCGGTCCCACCGACCGCGACGGCAACAACCCCTTCGGCGGCAACAACCGCTACCTGTTGCGTCTCGCCGAGGCCCTGGCCGAACGCGGAATCGCCAGCGTGCGCTACGACAAGCGTGGAGTCGCCCGCAGCCTGGCGGCGGCGCCGCGCGAGGAAGACCTCAGCGTCGGCGTCTATGTCGACGACGTGGTCGCCTGGAGCGAGCGGCTGGCCCGCGACCCGCGCTTCTCCCGGCTGATCCTGGTCGGCCATAGCGAAGGCGCGCTGATCGCCAGCCTGGCGGCGCCTCGCACGCCGGCCGAGGAATTGATCGCCATCGCCGGCAGCGGCCAACCCATCGACCGGGTGCTGCGCGAGCAACTGCGCGGTCGCCTGCCGCCGGCACAACTGCGCCAGGCCGACTCGGTGCTGGCTTCGCTGAAGGCCGGCGAGACCCGCGGCGATATCCCGCCGGCGCTCGCCAGCCTGCTCCGCCCCAGCGTGCAGCCGTACCTGATCTCGCTGTTCCGCGAAGACCCGGCCCGCGCGTTCGGCCGCCTGCGCATCCCGACCCTGATCGTCCAGGGCCGCAATGACATCCAGGTCGGCGTCGCCGACGCCGAGGCGCTCCAGCGAGCCAAGCCCGACTCGCAACTGGTGCTCATCGACGGCATGAACCACATCCTGCGGATCGCCCCGAGCACCGGTCTCCAGCAGCTTTCCGCCTACAACGACCCGAACCTGCCGCTGGCCCGGCAACTGGTCGAGGCGGTCAGCCGCTTCATCCTGCGCGGCGCAGAGGCGGAAAAAGGCCGCTGAGCCGCTACAGAAATCGCTTCCCGCGCCGACAAGTTCTGAAAGCCGGCCCGTGAAGGCGGCCGGCCAGAGGATGTCCGATGATCGATAGCGATACCCAACCGGCCGCAGAAGAAGCCGAGAAGAAACCGCCGCACCCCTGGGCCGAACTGGCCCCGGAGCATTTCCGCCTGCTCCGCCTGGCGCCACTGCCCACCGACCGCGCGACCGGCGCCCGCCCCCTGCGCTTCGTCCAGCTCGGCAGGGTCGAACGGCACAGCGCGGACCAGAGCCTGCTGCGCCTGAGCATCCAGGTGCCAGGCCTGATGCTGCGCAAGGAGCAGAACCTGCTGGAGGTCTGGGCCGATCATCGCAACAAGGAAGTGCGTTTCGGTTCGGACGCCGGGCTCAGCCTGGAACCCTTGAACCGCGGGCTGGGCCGTTTCCTGCTGGCCCAGGCGATCGCCTGGGCGCAACGACGCTGGGCCCACTACAAGGTGGAAGGCGGCGCACTGGCGCTGAAGGATGGCCTGACCGAAGACGCACGCCTGCGCCGCGACCATTTCATCCGCGCCCAGGGCTTCGACGTCAGCTATGAGGACCAGCGGTTGCTCAAGGCCCGCTACAGCGCCGGCCGGGTCAGTGAGCTGCACAGCGATTGGCACAAGGACAAGGTGCAGATCGTGCCGCTGCTGGACGCCGCGGCGATGCTGGAACAGGCCGAGCAGACCCTGCAGGCCCAGGATGCGGAGATCCGCCAACTGGAACAGCGCATCAACCACTACCGCCGCGACGACACCAGCCTGCGCTTCACCATCGCCTGCCTGACCGCCTTCGCGGTGTTCCAGGCCGGCCTGCTGATCTGGATCGCCACTCACTGAACCGGCGGCACCAGCCGCCTCCGATCACTTTTCCAAGCGCGAACGGAACAGTTCCCGGTGCTCGCGGCACTGCGCGGCGGACAGCATGAACACCCCGTGGCCGCCGTGCTCGAACTCCAGCCAGGTGAAGTCCACTTCCGGATACAGCGCCTGCACATGGACCTCGCTGTTGCCCACCTCGACGATCAGCAGGCCTTTCTCGCTGAGGTGGTCGGCCGCCTCGGCGAGCATCCGTCGCACCAGGTCCAGGCCGTCGTCGCCGCAGGCCAGGCCGAGTTCAGGCTCATGATGGAACTCCGCCGGCATGTCGGCGAAATCCTCGGCATCCACGTAGGGCGGATTGGACACGATCAGGTCGAAGCGCTGGCCGGGAAGCCCGGCGAAACCGTCGCCCTGGACGGTGTAGACCCGCTCGCCGAGGTCGTGGCGCTCGATATTGACGTTGGCCACCTCCAGCGCATCGAAGGACAGGTCGGCGAGCACCACCTCCGCCTGCTCGAACGCATAGGCGCAGGCGATGCCGATGCAGCCGGAACCGGTGCAGAGGTCGAGGATTCGCGCCGGCTCGGCCGGCAGCCAGGGCGCGAAGCGCTGTTCGATAAGTTCGGCGATAGGCGAGCGCGGCACCAGCACGCGTTCGTCGACGCTGAAGGGAATCCCGCAGAACCAGGCTTCGCCCAGCAGGTAGGCCGCCGGAATCCGTTCCTCGATGCGCCGCCGGAGGATCTCCGCCAACTCGGCGCGTTCATCGTCTTCCAGGCGACAATCCAGGTAGCTGTCAGAAATTTCCCAGGGAAGGTGCAGGGAGCCCAGAACCAGGTGGCGCGCCTCGTCCCAGGCATTGTCGGTGCCGTGACCGAAGAACAGGCCGGCGGCGTGGAAACGGCTGACAGCCCAGCGGATGTAGTCGCGCAGGGTGAGCAGACGGGACTCGGACATGACGGAATTGCTCCTCGCAACGCACAAAAGGGCGACATTCTAGCCGATCGCGCCGGAGCTGGCCTCCAGCGCGGGAAGTCCATACCACTTTAGTGCGCATGCGGCAAAGGTTCACAGGCTCGCCGATAGGGGCCAGAATGAAAGGCATGTGCCTTCTCAGGAGTAGTGACATGCCTCATCCGCTCACCCTTTTGCAGATCAGCGGACGCGGCTACCCGCCAGCCCCCCTTCGGCAGAGCACCTTGCTGATCATCGATGCCCAGGAAGAGTACCGCAGCGGCGCCCTGCGCCTGCCAGGCCTCGACGCCGCCGCCGCGGAGATCGGCGTGCTGGTGCAGGCGGCCCGCGCCAGCGGTACGCCCATCGTGCATGTACGCCACCTGGGTATCCAGGGCGGCCTGTTCGATCCGCAAGGGCCGCGCGGCCAGTTCCTCCCGGAACTGCAACCGGAAGCCGGGGAAAAGGTCGTGGAGAAACGCCTGCCCAATGCCTTCTCCGGCACCGAGCTGCACGACCTGCTGCAGAACCACGGCCGTCTCGACCTGATCGTCTGCGGCTTCATGACCCATTCCAGCGTCAGCACCACCGTGCGCGCGGCCAAGGACTACGGCTACCGCTGCACCCTCGCCGATAGCGCCTGCGCCACCCGCGACATACCCACCCTGAACGGCGGGGTCCTGAGCGCCGCGGACCTGCAACGCGCCGAGATCGCCGCCCTCGGCGACAACTTCGCGGCGATCGTCGCCCAGGCCCGGGAACTTCTCTGACCGCCCATCCAGCCGCCCTCCCGTCCCGCCCTGCGGAGGACTAGTCTGCCTGCAGGGCCATGGCTTGCGGCGAGAAGACGAGTGGCGCACGGTTTGCCCACGGCTCCCGGGAATCCGGGAACCCGGCCGGAAGGTTCCGGTCCTAGCCCCGATGACACACGAGGAAGTCGGGATGAAGTTGTCCGATAGTTTCGATGCGCGCCGGCTGCGCCCGCGCCGGCCGAGAGTCTGGCGCTGGCGCCTGGCGGCGGCGTTCGCGGCCCTGGTGGCGAGCCTGGGCGTGCTGCTGTCGCTGGCCGGCACCTCGGCCTTGATCGGCCGCCAGCCGGCTGTCGGCATGCTGCATATCGAACCCGCCGCTGGCGGCGTCTTGCTGGCCCTTGGCCTGCTGTCGCTCTGCCTCGGCGTGTTCTTCTGGCGTTTCAGCCGCCGCCGCAGCCGCCGCAACAGCGACCTGAGCCTGTCGCCGAACCTGATGAAAAAGCGCGACTGAGCGGGCTGCCGGCGTCCGGCCGATCCGGTAAACTGCGCCGCTTCGCGGAGGCTCCCATGCAAGACGACGACTTTTCCCTGTTCAAGAGCGAGATGCGCGGCGTCAAGCGCATCTCGGTCGATCGAGCCGATACCGGCAAACCTCGCAACGACCGCCAGCAACTCAAGCAACGCCAGCTCAATGCCAGCGTGCGCAACGACGAAATCCGCGTCGATGGCCTGTCCGACCAGTTCGTCATCGACGTCGGCCCCGAGGACGAGCTGTCCTGGGCCCGCGACGGCGTCCAGGAAAGCCAGTTGCGCAAGCTCAAGCAGGGCCTGGTGCCCTTCGACGGTAGCCTCGACCTGCACGGCATGAGCGTGGAGAAGGCCCGGCAGACGCTATGGGACTTCCTTGCCGAGGCCACCCGCCTGGAAATCCGCTGCGTGCGCGTGACCCATGGCAAGGCCGCGCGCAAGGACGGACGCAGCCCGCTGGTGAAAAGCCACGTCAATACCTGGTTGCGCCAGCACCCGCAGGTGCTCGGTTTCACCTCCTGCCTGCCACGCCACGGCGGCACCGGCTCGGTCTACGTGATGCTGCGCAGGACCATGCTCGAAGGCCGCGACGAGTAGCCGGCAAGCGCCGAGTCTTGCCAGCGGCCCGGCGACGTCCTACCCTCCGCGCTGGTAATCGTCTGACTGGAACGCCCATGTCCCTGGAACAACACTACTCCTCGATCCTCACCCAGCTCGGCGAGGACGTTAACCGCGAAGGTCTGCTGGACACGCCCAAGCGTGCCGCCAAGGCCATGAAGTACCTGTGCCGCGGCTACCAACAGAGCCTGGAAGAAGTCGTCAACGGTGCCCTGTTCAGCTCCGACAACAGCGAAATGGTATTGGTCAAGGACATCGAGCTGTACTCGCTCTGCGAGCACCACCTGCTGCCCTTCATCGGCAAGGCCCACGTGGCCTATATCCCGAACGGCAAGGTGCTCGGCCTGTCGAAGGTCGCGCGGATCGTCGACATGTACGCCCGCCGCCTGCAGATCCAGGAGAACATGAGCCGGCAGATCGCCGAGGCGGTCCAGCAGGTCACCGGCGCCCTCGGCGTCGCGGTGGTGATCCAGGCCCAGCACATGTGCATGATGATGCGCGGCGTGGAAAAGCAGAACTCGTCCATGGTCACTTCGGTGATGCTCGGCGAATTCCGCGACAACGCCGCCACCCGCAGCGAATTCCTCAGCCTGATCCGCTGAGGCCAGGTCCGCTGGCGAAAGAACCGGCCCCACTGGGCCGGTTTTGCGTTTCCTTCCCCGGCGATCAGCCGAAGAAGCGCTTCATCGAGCGCGACAACCAACCGCCCTCGCTCTTGTCCTTGACCAGTTCGGACATGCTGTGGCGTACCGCATCCACATATCCGGCGTCGTCGTTGCGGATGTGGTTGAACAGCCAGCGCGAGAGCAAGCCCTTGAGTTCATCGCCGACATCCTCGCCGGCCTGGAAGCGCACCCGGTATTCGGAGACCCGGCGGATGAACAGCTCGTGGATCTTCTTGTGCGCCCGGGAAAACTGGTAGCCGGCGTCCTCCATCAGGGTTTCCTCGAAGGCGAAGTGCGACAGCGTGTAGTCCACCAGCTCCTCGATCACCTCGGCGATCGCCGCGTGTTCCTTGCCTTGCTGGGCGTCGTGCAGGTGATTGATCATCTCGACGATGCGTTTGTGTTGATTGTCGATGACCTGAATACCGGTATTCAGGTCATCCTGCCAGACCAGATGCGCCATGATGACTTCCCCCAAGCGAACAGCGAACGGCCTTTCCGAACGGCCTGGGGCCAGGGTATTTTTGTGACGCAGTACGGGTATTGACGCCGGTCAAGCGGGACAAGATGTTAATGAATTTCGCATGAATTCATTCGCCCCCCTCGCGGCGGCATGCCCGCTCGATCCGCTCGGTTTCGCGCGGCTGAACATCCGCCATCGTCGCCGGAAAGCGGCGTCACCAGTGGTCCCGACAGGACAGGAAGGAAATGAACCTGATCGCGCACGTGGAAATACCGGTGTCCGACCTGGAGAGGGCGATGCGTTTCTACGCCTCGGTGTTCGGAGTGGCGTTCGGCGAGGTAGCCACCCTGCACGGAAGCAGAATGGCGCATTTCCCCTTCGAGGAAGGCCGTGACGGTGCCAGCGGCGCACTCGCCGAGGGTGACGTCTACGTGCCTACGCTACATGGGGCGATCATCTACCTGAATGTCGCGGACCTGGATGCCGTCATTGCCCGGGCCCTCGGCGAAGGCAGCGAAATCCTCTTCCCGAAGACGCCGCTTGGCGACGGCGTGTTCATCGCCGAGATCAGGGACAGCGAAGGCAATCGTATCGCCCTGCAGAGCGCTTGCGGAGAGCGGCCGTAGAGGTCCTGCAAACCGAGCGCCGCCGGCTCAACGGGCAAGAACGCCGGCCAGCCAGGAACGCCGCGCGCCCAGCGCTTCCTGTAATTCGCGGACGCCGATGCAGCGCCGTTCGGGGTCGAGGCTCAGGGCGGTACGCAGCGCCGGCCAGCAGCGCCGAGGCAGGTGTCCGGGCGCGCGCAGCTGGCGCTCCAGCCCCTGCTCCCGGGCCTGGTTCGAGGGCAGGCGGCGGAACGGATGGCGACCGTCGGCCAGTTCGTAGAGGACGCAGGCCAGCGCATACAGGTCGGCCGCCGGCGACAATGGCGCGCCCTCGAGCAGTTCGGGAGCGGCGTAGCCCGGAGTCCAGGCGTCGATGCGGCCCCGGCTGAGCTGCGGCAGGCCATCCAGGATGCCTGCCTGCGCCTGGCCGAGGCCGAAGTCGAAGAGCCGCACGCCCTCTTCGCCGAGCATCACGTTGCTCGGTTTCAGGTCGCCATGCAGTACTCCTTGTTCGTGGACGTAGGCCAGAACATCCAGCAACGGCCGGGCGATCGCGCTCAGCTCGGACCAGGGCAGGCCTTCGGGACGCTCGCAGAGCAGGCGGTCGAGCGGCAGGCCAGGCATGAGTTCCATGACGATGTAGGCGCGCTGGCATGCGGTGTCGACGTCGAAGGTGAACAGACGCACGACGTTCGGATGGCGCAAGCGCCGGGTCAGGGCGAACTCGCTATAGAGCAAGGCGCTGGCGTCGGGTGACTCGGCGACCGACTCGTTGAGCAGCTTCAGCGCTACCAGCGGCGCCGGGTCGCCGAACTGCTCATGGAGCAGGTCTCGGGCACGGTAGACCGTCCCCATGCCGCCGGCGCCGAGCATCCGCTCCAGACGGTAGCGTCCGGAAAGAACGTCCGGCAGCGGACCGGGCAACACCGCCGGCAGGTCCGGCGCCGAGGCGGTCGGGGCGGCGAAGGCGAAATAGGTCAGGTTCGCGCCGCCCTCCTCCTCCGGCAGCAGCTCCAGCGACGACAGCGGTTCGTTCATTGGCGGATCACCACGGCCGTCAGGTTGTCCCGTGCGGCGCCGCTCAGGGCACCGTCGAACAGCCGCTCCACCGCCACCTGCGGCGATGCCAGGCTCAACGCGCGACCCAGCGCATCGGCGCTCAGCTCTTCGTAGAGCCCGTCGCTGCAGAGCAGGAAGACATCACCGGGATGCACCTCCAGTTCCAACACGTCCAGCACCAGTTGTTCGCTGGCGCCGACGGCACGGGTCAGCGCGCGCGCCGAGGGATAGGCGCGGGCCTGCTCGATATCCATCCGCCGTTCGTCGACCAGTCGCTGCAACAGCGAGTGGTCGCGGGACAGCTGGTACAGCCGCTGGCCGCGCCACAGGTAGCAGCGGCTGTCGCCGACCCACACGCAGGCCGCCCGCGAACCCTCCACGACCAGCGCCACCACCGTACTGCCGATGATCCTGTCGCCGCGTTCGGCGCTGAGGGTGAGTTCCTCGCCCAGGCGCCGGTTGAGCCAGTGCAGGCACTGGCGCATCGCGTTCAGGCGCTCGTCGAATCCCGCCCGGGCCGGCAGTTCCGCCAGGCTGGTGACGATCATCCGGCTGGCCAGGTCGCCGGCCTGGTGCCCGCCCATGCCATCGGCGACCGCCCAGAGTCCGCGATCCGGGCAGTCCAGGAAGGCATCCTCGTTGCGCGCGCGGACCTTGCCGCGATCCGTGCGTGCCGCGCTGCGCCAGGGCTCGGTGCGTTGCATCAGAGCTGCACCGGCATGCGGAAGCTGCGCAGGACCGCGAGATCGAACGGATTCGGCGTGCGCTGGGCGAGCAGCAGGTAGTTGGCGCGCAGGCCGCCCAGGTCGGCCTTGAGCACCATCACGTCACGCCCGCTGAGGTACTCGGTCTGCATCAGGTCGAACAGCCTGAACAGCGACCAGGGCCCGGTATTGCGTTCGATTCCCACCGGTCGTCCGGCCATCTTCTCCAGCACCAGGCTGGTGCGGCCGCCGTCGGCGTCGCTGGGCCACTTGAACGACATCGGCACGATCGGGCCGTGGCGGTACTCCATGGACTGACCGTCGAAACGGAACTCGGCGCGGCTGACGCCAGGATCGAGGGTATAGGGCTCCAGGCGGAAGCGCACCTGTGGCTCGGCCGGGTTCTCGGCGAAGAAGCTCTGGCGGATCACCTGGGCCGTGCCCATCTGGTCGAGATAGACCTTGGACATCGGCAGGCTGTAACCGTCCACGCTGCGCAGGCGGTAACTGCCCGGGTCGCCGCTGACGAAGGGCCGCATGTAGGTTTCGAAGAAGCGCTCGGCGACGCCCTGCGCCTTGAAGAACTCGCGGAAATCGCTGACCGCGACATCGCTGGCGCTGTGCGCGTTGAACGGGTAGCGCTTGTTGATCGCCTTGCTGTAGAAACCGTACAGCTCGCTCTGGTAGCGCTGGTTGAGGTACAGGTAGGCATCGCCGAGGACCAGCCGCCAGGCGTCTTCGGCCAGCACGCTGAACCATCCGCCGAGCGGTCGCGGCAGTCGCGCGGAGGCGTTGCGCAGGTTGCTCAGGGCATCGCGCTGGCCGCCCATGCGGCTCTTCGCCATGTCGAAAGCCGCCTGCTCCGGCTGGCTGGCGCGC
Source organism: Pseudomonas sp. 20-5 (assembly GCF_056782835.1). Lineage (NCBI taxonomy): Bacteria > Pseudomonadati > Pseudomonadota > Gammaproteobacteria > Pseudomonadales > Pseudomonadaceae > Pseudomonas > Pseudomonas sp. 20-5. The sequence continues at coordinate 3,752,556 of NZ_CM165584.1, forward strand.
GCCAGTCCGGCGAGTTGCAACTGCAACTCGTTGAGCGCCTGCAACAGCGGGGTGAGGTCGGCCGCCGGGCCGTTGTTATCGTCGAGCAGGCGATGCAGGGGCTCGAAGCGGCGTTGCAGGGACTTCTTCGCGGTATCCGGCAGGTTCTTCGCCAACGCGTCCCTGGCCTTGCCGGCCGCCGCGGCGGCCGCCTTGCCCAGCTTGCCGCCCTTTTCCGCGGCCTTGTCGCTGGCCTCTGCCAGCGCCTCGGCGCTCTCCGCCAGGACCGGGAAACGGGTGTTCTCACGGACCTCCAGCAACAACTGGAGGATCGGCGAGTTGGCGGCGAGCAGCCCGGAAACCTGGTCGGCGCCCTCGCCGGCATCGTTGAACGGCAGCAGGCCCAGGCGTCCGACCGCCTCGCTCCAGAAGTTCGCGTAGTCGCGGAAATACAGCTGCTCGAGTTCGACCATCAGGCGCCGCAGGTCCATGTCGCTGATCCCGCTGCCCTCGCCCAGGACCCAGTTGTCGCGAAGGATGTCGTTGACCAGGCTGGCGCCCTGGACCACGAAGTACTGCTGGTAGCCCTGCTGGGTGTAGAACCCCGGGATCACGTAGTCGGTGCCGACGAACAGACCGGCCTGCGGCCCCAGGTGCTGGCCGAAGCGATACTCGGGCAGGCTTCGCGCCTGTTCGCGCAGCACCCGGTAGACCACGTTGGCCAGGGACTCGCTGCGCAGCACCTGGCGTGCCTGGGCCACCAGGGTCTCGTTCAGCGGATAGCTGAACGGTTGCTCGAGCAGACGGGCGAAATGCGTGTTCAGGCCATTCTGCACGGTGCCGTTGCCGGCATAGCGCTGCGACCAGTCGGTAGCCACCCAGTCCTTGAGCCATCCGTTCTCGCGGCGCTCGCGCAGATTCAGCATCAGGTAGGCCCGCAGGCTGTTGAGCAGGCGTTCGCGATTCTGCATGTTGCCGCGGATCTGCGCTTCGAGCATCCGCGCCACGCGCGGCAGCAGTTGCGTCTCCAGCTCGCGGCGATAGGCCGCGGCCAGCGGCGGGTTGACCTCGTTGCCCTGGTACAGCCCGGCGCGCTCGTGCAGCGAGACTTCCCCTTTGGGCGGAAACACGGTGGTCGCCGCATAGCTGCTATCCAGCGTCTTCAGCGCCGCCATGGCGTCATCGCGCTCGCCAAGCGCCTGGCGCTGCTGGGTCCATTGCTGCGCCAGCTCGCGTAGCCGCTCCAGGCGCTCGTGGTTGGCCGAGAAACCGCCAGCCCAGAGCAGGCCGAATAGCAGAAGGAGCGCCAGCGAACCGACGTACAGGGCGCGCTGGCCCCAGTGGATGCGCGTGCGTTCGCGGCGATCGAGACCTGCCAGGTTGGCCTCGGGGAAGATCACCTGGCTCAGCAGGTGATGGATGAAGCGCGAGCGCCCGTTGCGCAGGGTCGGCAACAGGCCGCTGGCGATCCCCAGGTTGGCGCCGATGCCGGCGGTGTCTTCATCCAGCTGCTGGGCCAGGTGCGGCGCGCTGGTCAGGTAGAAGCCGCGCAGGCGGCTGGCGCGCTGGTAGCGATTGCCAGTGAAGGCGAGTTCGACGAACAGGCACAACCGCTCGCCGATCTGGCCAAGCTGGTGCGGGAAGTCGAGGATGCGACCGCGACGCAGGGTATCGCGCTCCTGGTGGATGCGCATGATCACCTGGCTGTTCAGACGTCGCAGAAGGTCCTCGAACGCCTGGCGCAGAACCGTCACATCGGTGCCGTTCTGCTCCTTGCCGAAGCTGGTGCCCAGAACCTGGTCGCTCTCCTCGCGGCTCAACTGGTCGAAGAACTCGTCGAAGCCGAGCAACTGGTCGGCCTTGCTCAGCACCAGGTAGACCGGCAGATCGAGGTGCAGGGTCTGCTGGATTTCCTGCAGGCGCGCGCGCACCTGGCGAGCCAGCGTATCCAGCGCCATCTCGTCGTCGCTGAGCAACGTTTCCACCGGAATCGACACCATCACGCCATTCAGCGGCCGTGCGCGGCGGCGCTTGCGCAACAGGCCGAGCAGGGTCGCCCAGGCGCCCCCGTCGACCTCGCCGTCGGCTTGGGTCAGGTAGCGCCCGGCGGTGTCGATCAGGACGCCGTGGTCGGCGAAGTACCAGTCGCAGTAGCGCGTGCCGGCGGTGTCGCGGGTCAGCTTGCGGTCGATCCGGTTGATCGGGAATTCCAGTCCGGAAAAGTCCAGCAGGCTGGTCTTGCCGCTTCCCTGCGGGCCGATCAGCAGGTACCAGGGCAGCTCGTTGCGCCAGCGCTCGCTGCGGCCGCGGTACAGGCTGGAGGTCTTCAGGGTGCGCAAGGCGTCCTTGAAGCGGCTGCGCAATTCCTTCTGTTCGTCTTCGATCAGACCGTCGCGGCGCAGGCGCTCCTGGCCCTCGTCGCTGTCCTCGACGGCCTTGCGCCGCACTCCGGCGCGCCAGCTGACGAAGACCATCGCCAGCCCCCAGACCAGGAACATCAGGCTGATGCTCAGCAACCGCGAGGTCGGGCTTTCCCAGAACTTGTAGTCGGCGACCGCCAGCAGCGGCCCGACGAACCACACCAGCAATGCCGCCAGGAGTACCAGCAACAGCGTCCAGACCCACGTCTTGCGCAGGAAGGCGCCGACTTTCTTGAAGAAGTTTTTCATTTCGCGTCCCTGTGTTTACGAACCGGGCTGTCCTGCCGCCGCATCGAGCGACTGGTAAGGCTGCAGCACCGTGTCGCGTTGTTCGCCGAGAACCCAGGCGAATCCCGAATACATCACCACCAGGCAGACCAGGGTGAACAGCGCCACCATCCACCAGGGCACGATCCGCACCAGGCCGCGACGCTGGTCGCTGAGCCCCTGCCAGTGCGGCGACAGTTCGCGCGGCACGTCGCCGCGCAACTGGCGGATCTGCCGGTAGAGCGCATCGGAAATACCGTCCAGGTCGAGCACGCCGCGAGCCATCACCCGGTACTTGCCCTCGAAGCCGAGGGCCAGGCAGAGGTACATCAGCTCCAGCATCGGCAGGTGCTTGACCGGGTTCTTCGACAGCCGGTCGAGCAACTGGAAGAACTTCTCGCCGCCGAAGGTCTCGTTATGGAAGCTGCTCAGCAGGCTGATCTTCGACCATTCGCTTTCGTTGCCCCACGGGGTGGTCACCACCGCCTCGTCGACCACCGTGCACAGCACGTAGCGCGCCGCCATGACCTGGCTGTTTTCCACGCCATCCTGCACGGCGCGGAATTCGAAGAGCTTCATGGCGGAGGTCAACCGCTCCTTGAGCGCCGCAAGGTTCTCCAGCACGGTGCTGTGCTTGAGCCGGACCACTTCCGAAAGCAGTTCGGAAGCCGCCGCCACCAGCGGGTTCAGGCTGACGTTGAAGGCCTCGCCCGGACGCAGGCGCGCCGCGTAGATCATCCGCTCCTCGAGCTGCTCGAAGCGCGGCGGTTCGGCGAAATCGGTCAGCGGCCCCTGGGCCGGTACCTGTCCCTGGTGATCGAGGAGGACGGTCTTCTCGTCCTCGTGGTATTCCCTTTCCTTGATCATGTTCAGTTCCTGATGGCCCAGAATTTCAGTTCAAGCTCGGAGAACTCGCCGGATACGTGGAACGCGAAACCGCCGGAGCGCTCCAGCTGGGCCATGTCCTCGGCGTTGGGTTCGAGAATGAAATAGGTCTTGTTGGAGTGGAACGGGATCTGCCGCGGCGCCACCGGCAGCGGCTTGACCCGGATCCCCGGCAGGTGCAGGTTGACCAGTTGGCGAATGTGCTCGACCGCACCCACCTTGAGATGCGCGGGCAGCCGCTGGCGCAGTTCCTCCGACTCGCAATTGGCACTGGCGGCGAGCACGAACGAGGCGCTGCCGAGCAGCTTGTGGTCGTGCAGGGGCGAGACCAGGATGCCGTACTGGCGGGCCTGGAGAGGCAGTTCGATGGCATGCTGCTCGAGCACCATCGACAGGACCTGGCGGATCGCCTCCATCAGCCTGCGGAAGCTGGCGCCCTGGTCGCTGTGCTGGTAACGGCTGTCCAGGCGCGGACGCTTGCTCTCGCTGCCGAAGGTGGCGAGGTCGCCGAGCATGGTCAGCAGCACCCGGTACAACTGCTCCGGATGCACCTGCTCCAATCCCAGGTAGTGGCGCAGCAGCAACTCGGTGCGATTGATCAGTTGCAGCATCATGAAATCGCCGACCTCCGCGCCGCCGACCTTGCCATTGGACCGGATACGCTCGGCGATGGTGTCGCCGCGATGGCCGAGCATGCTGATCACCTCCTTCAGGCAGGACAGCAGGTAGGCGGATGCGTGGGCGTGGAGGTAGCTCGGCACGAAGTCGGGGTCGAGGCTGATCACCCCGTCCGGCGTGGTATCCAGCACCACCGCCACCTTCAGTTTGACGTAGGCCTGGTCGCTCTGCTGCTCGCCGAGCAGCAGGCGAAAATCCGGCCGCGCGCAGCTGACCTGCACCATGGAATCCTCGCCGGCGTTGGAGTCCGCCACCTCCAGGTCGTAGGCGGTATAGCGCGCCAGGACCTCGGCCTGCTCCGGCCGGCGCGCCTCGATGTGGTTGCCGGTGACCAGCGGCAGGGCCAGGTAGATCGGCACGTTCGAGGTATTGGGCGGCACGTCGAGGGCGAGCGGCTCGGTGTTGCCGCCGAGTTCGAACAGGCTGCCGTCGGGCAATACGCCGGAGGCCTGGCTGATCACCAGCTTGCCCATGTTGAGGAACTGGCGGTCCAGCTCCAGGGCGAGGAAGCCCCAGTTGTAGCTGCCCAGCAACTGGGTCCGGGCCTTCATCTGGTTGTCGTAGTAGCGGTCGTTGTGTTGCAGGTGCTGCGGGCGCAGCAGCATGCCTTCCTGCCAGACGATCTTGTGCACGTTCATCGCGCGTCACCCGCCTTGCCGAGCAGTTCGCCGGCATTCAGGATGCCCTTCTGGCCCAGCTTCAGCTCTACCCGGGTCAGCTCTTTCGCCGTGACCGGCACCACGTAGCGCCAGCTTGCCTCGCCGAGATCACGGTAGGCGGCGAGCACGCCCACGTAGCGGCTCCCCTCCCCCACGCTGAGCTTGAGTTCGACCCGCTCGCCGGGACGAAGCTCCAGCTCCTCGCTGGTCACCAGGTCGGGGTCCAGGGTCTCCTTGGGACGTTCGTAGAGGCTGAAGAAGTCGGCGTTCTCGAACGCCACCGGGTGCTTCAGCTCGAACAGCCGCACTACCACCGGCGACGGCCGGCCATTGAGGTCGGGATTGACCCGCTCGCCGGCGCTCAGGGCGAGGTCGAGCTTGGTCAGTCTGGAATACGGCGACAGCGTGGAACAGCCGGCCAGCAGCGCCAGGACGGCGAGCATGGCCAGCGCCCTGGCTGGCGGGATCGGGCGACGAGACATGGCGATCATCCTTGGTGCTCGGTGTAGAGGGTGGAAATCAGGCGAACCTGCTCTTCGTAGGCCTGGGCGAAATCACGCGCCAACAGACGCTCGCTCCAATCGTCGTCCTGGCATAGCGACTGGTGGTAGCGACCGTAGGCACGCCAGCGGCTGCCCGAGGTGGCCAGCAACGGCCGGCGACCGTCGCGCTCGAAACGCAGGGCCAGCTGCTGCGGCGAGAAATGCTCGAGGGTCGCGCGCACCGCCGCCCGGCTGGCGCCGAGCAGCGCCACCTGGTGCGCCTGGAGGTCGCGGAAACTGCGTGCGACGGCCTGTTCGCCACTCAACTGGCCAGGCTTGCCATCCCGTAGCAGATGCCCCAGCGCCTCGCCGGCATCGGCGCTGAAGCGCAAGGGATTCTTGCCGGTATCGCGCAATGTGCTCAGCGACAGGCGCAGTTCGTTCTTCAGTTCGCTGCGGGTCCGCAGGCTCTGCTGCAAGCCGCCGATGCACTGCCGCAGCAAACCGGCGGCGTCGATCGCCAGCGCTTCGCGCGCAGCGCCGTCGAGGCCTTCGAGGTCCATTCCCAGGGCCTGGCCGAAACGCTGCCAGAAGGCTTCGTCGCGACCCGGACGCGGACTTTCCACGGGTTCCTGCGGAGCCGCCGGGGCGGGCACCAGCTCCGGTACGACCAGGCTTTCCATGTCGATCCGCGCGTAGTCCGCACGCGCCCCGGCCTCATGACTGGGCTGGGCGATCGCGCTCAGGTCGTCGAGTTCGTAGGCATCTGCACCGTCCTGGTCGAGCGCCTGCAACGGATCGAGGGCCAGGAAGGCATCGTCCGGAATGATGCTGCCCGCCGGCTGCGGCCGCCCGACGTCCATGGCGAGCTCGTCGGGCTCGCGCAGCAACCGCGCGCGGATCTCGAAGTCGCCGAGCAGGAAGACGCTGTCCTGCTCGATGCGCTGCGGCTCGCCATGCGGCAGGCGGCTGCCGTTGCCGGCGCGGATGCCGTTGCTGCTGGTGTCGGTCAGGTAGAACGCGCCGTTGCGATAGCTGACCCGCGCATGCTGCTTGGACAGGTGCCGCTTGCGATCGGGAATCGCCCAATCGCACTCACCGCCGCGGCCGATGAGGCCGCCGTTCCTGCCGAAGGTCTTGCTGCATAGCTCTGTCGGTACGAATTGCTTGGCGCTGAGCATTTCCAATACCAGTTCCATGAGATCGCTCCTTGCGGTCACTTGCCGCGATTGACCGCCTGCGGATCGCCAAGCGGGCGATAGTCGCCGTCGTTGAATTTGTAGTTGCCGCTGCAACCGGCGAGGCCGCAGAGGACGGCCAGGGCCAGAAGCACGGCGGGCCAGTGACGAACAGGCATCAGGGAGTCTCCATGGAAGGGCCGCGGACGCCGCGCTCCAGGCGCGCGCCCGGCTGGGCTGGTTGGAAGGAAATCTCGATCATGGGCTTCAGGTCCGGGGATCGCCGAAATGAATGTTCAGGCGTCCCATGCGATAGATCAGGGTTCGTCGCGGCAGACCCAGTTCGCGCGCGGCGAGGGTCTGGTTGCCAGCGTTCCTGCGCAGGCAGGCGAGCAGCAGGTCCCGTTCGATCTGCTCCAGATGCTCGCGCAGCTTGAGCGGCGCCTCCGCTTCCGGGGGCGCGCGCAGGGAAAAGTGTTCGGCCAGCAGCACCTCGCCTTCGCAGAGCAGTACCGCGCATTCCACCAGTCCCTTCAGCTCCCGAACGTTGCCGGGAAAGCCATAGCCGTCGAGCAGTTCCAGCGCTTCCGCGGACCAGCCCAGCGGCGCGCGGCGCAGGAACACGCAGGCGCGCTCGGCGAAATGCCGGGCCAGTTCGAGGGCGTCGCCCTCGCGCTGGCGCAACGGCGGCAACTCGATGGGAAACTGCGCCAGCCGGTAGTAGAGGTCTTCGCGGAACTTGCCATCGCGTACCAGCAGGGCGAGGTCACGGTGGGTAGCGGCGATGATGCGTACATCGACCTTGTGCGTGTCGTTGCCGCCGAGCGGGCGAATCTCGCCTTCCTGCAACACGCGCAACAGCTTGGCCTGGAGCGACAGGGGCATGTCGCCGATTTCGTCGAGCAGCAGGGTTCCGCCATCCGCGGCATCGAACAACCCGGGACGATCGCGCTCGGCACCGGTAAAGGCGCCCTTGCGGTAGCCGAACAGCTCGCTTTCCAGCAGGTTTTCCGGAAACGCCGCGCAGTTCTGCACCACGAATGCCTGTGCACGCCGCGGGCCGTACTCGTGGATCGCCCGTGCGACCACCTCCTTGCCGGTGCCGGTCTCGCCCTGCAGCAACACGGTATAGGGGTTGTGCAGGACCTTGCTGATCAGGCGGCAGGTCTCACGCATCGCCGCGCTCCTGCCGATCAGCCCGTAGCCGCTGACCACCGGTGCGCTGGACGGTCCCTGCGGCTCGCCGGAGGGTTGCGAGAGGCGTTGCAGCAGATGCAGCTGGGCCAGCACGAACGAGCCCAGCTGGCCCAGTGGATGGGCGAATCCCTGCAGGTCCAGTGGGCGCCGGGTAGCGCAGACCACCATGCCCTCGACCGTTTTCTCCGGGCTCACCAGCGGAACGCAGAGCAGGGACAGCCAGGGCTGCTCCCCTGCCGGCAGGAAGCCGGTCTCGTGCAGCCGCGACGGCAGGTCGACGAGACTGACCACGCGGTTCTGGCACAGGGCGAACTGCAGCAACTGCTCGCCGGTGTAGTCCGCCGGCAGGCTCGACGGCTCCAGCGCCTGCAACAGGCCGTCCCGGCATTCGGCGTTGAGGGTGAGCGCGGTATGGGTCTGGTCGAGCAGATACAACTGGCTCAGCTCGCAGCCGCTGAGTTCGCCGACTGCGCGTGCGAAACCGCCCAGCAGGGCCGTGATGTCGGTTTCCCGCGACAGCGCGCCGAACTGAGCGAGCAGGGCTTCGGCGAAGGCCAGGGGTTGCGGTACGCGGCTGAACATCGCACCCACCTCAGGCGAACTCGCAGAGCACGCGGCCGTGCTCGCCCAGCGTCGCATGGACCCGCTCGAGACGCTCGTCGCGCGCCATCGCTTCCAGCAAACGGTCGGCCACCAGCGGCAGCAGGTGCGTGTCCAGCAGGTGGTCGATCAACCGTGCGCCGCTGTCGCTCTGGGTGCAACGCTCGGCCAGGTGGTCCACCAGCGCCTGGCTGTAGTCGAAAGCCAGTTGACGGCGGGCCAGACGCTCGCCGAGGCGTTCCAGCTTGATCTCGATCAGCTCGCGCAGTACCGGGCCGCCCACCGGGTAGTAAGGCACCACGCGCATGCGCGCCAGCAGCGCCGGCTTGAAATGCCGGCTGAGCGCCGGCCGGATGGTTTCCTCCAGGAGTTCGGCGGAAGGCCGCGCGCCGTCCTGGCAAAGCGCGGCGATGTGCTCGCTGGCGAGGTTGGAGGTCATCAGGATCAAGGTATTGCGGAAATCGATCTCGCGCCCTTCGCCATCGTTGGCCACGCCCTTGTCGAAGATCTGGTAGAACAGGTTGAGCACGTCCGGATCGGCCTTCTCCACCTCGTCCAGCAATATCACCGAATAGGGCTTCTGGCGTACCGCCTCGGTGAGCATGCCACCCTCGCCATAGCCGACATAGCCGGGCGGCGCGCCGATCAGGCGCGAGACGGTGTGCTTCTCCTGGAACTCGGACATGTTGATGGTGGTGATGAAACGCTCGCCGCCATACAGCAGGTCGGCCAGCGCCAGCGCGGTCTCGGTCTTGCCCACCCCGCTCGGGCCCACCAGCAGGAACACGCCGACCGGCGCATCGGGCTTGTTCAGCCCGGCCGCGGTGGCGCGCATCGCGCGGTCCAGGGCGCTGACCGCCTGTTCCTGGCCACGGATCCGCGCCCGCAGGTCGTCAGCGAACCCCATCACCTTGGCGTTGTGTTCCCGCGCCAGTTGTTCCACCGGTACGCCGGTCCAGGCGCCGATCACCTCGGCAACCAGGCGCGGGCAGACCTCGAAGCTGACCAGCCGCCCCTGGGCCTGGGCATCGGCGAGCGCCTGGCGGGTTTCGTGAAGGGCCTTTTCCAGGGCTTCGACACCGCCATGCTCGTCGGCCGGGAAAGTCTCCGCGTCCGCCTCGCCGCCCTGCTCTTCCCGGTTCGCCTCGCGGGCCCTGGCCAATTGCTGGCGCAGGGCGAGCAGGCGCTCGGCGAGTTCGCGCTGGCGGCTCCACTGGTCCTCCTGTACGTGCCGCTCGCTTTCCGCCTGGGCCAGGCGCTCCTCCAGCGCCTGCAGGGTATCGTGGTCGATCGGCAGGCCTGCCTCGGCATCGCGGCGCAGGGCCTGGCGCTGGCGCTCGCCTTCGGCCAGCTCGCCGCGCAGGCGCTCGAGACTCTCCGGCGCCGCCGCCAGGCTGATGCGCACCCGCGCACAGGCGGTGTCGAGGACGTCGACGGCCTTGTCCGGCAACTGGCGACCCGCCAGGTAGCGGGCGGACAGTTCGGCGGCGGCCACCACCGCGTCGTCGCGCAGGTAGATACCGTGGCTTTCCTCGTAAACCCGGGCCAGGCCACGCAGGATCGTCACCGCCTCGGCAACGCTCGGCTCATGCAACTGCACGGGCTGGAAGCGCCGGGCCAGCGCCGGGTCCTTCTCGAAATACTTCTTGTATTCGGCCCAGGTCGTCGCCGCGATGGTGCGCAACTCGCCACGTGCCAGGGCCGGCTTGAGCAGGTTGGCGGCATCCGAGCCGCCGGCCTGACCGCCCGCGCCGATCAGCGTATGGGCCTCGTCGATGAACAGGATGGTCGGCCTGAGCGCTGCCTTCACTTCGTCGATGACGCCTTTCAGGCGCCGCTCGAACTCGCCCTTCACGCTGGCACCGGCCTGCAACAGGCCCATGTCGAGGGACAACAGCTCGACGTCCCTCAGCGCCGGCGGCACTTCCCCTGCGGCGATCCGCGAGGCCAGGCCTTCGACGATGGCGGTCTTGCCGACGCCGGCCTCGCCGACCACGATGGGGTTGTTTTTCCGCCGACGGGCCAGGATGTCGACCATCTGGCGAATAGCCCCGTCGCGACAGAGCACCGGATCGAGCTTGCCGTCGCGCGCCTGCTGGGTAAGGTTGTGGGTGAAACGCTGCAACAGGGACTCGCCGCCGCCCGGCTTGCCGCTGGGCGCGCCCTCCAGCGGCTGCGAGAGCGCGAAATCCTTCAACCGCTCGATGTCGAGCCGCGCCAGCAGCGGCTGGTAGCGGCTGCCGGCATAGCGCAACGGGTTGCGTAGCAGGGCCAGGATCAATGCCGCCTGGTCGATCTGGCTACGGCCCAGTTCGAGGTTGGCCAGCAACAGCGCATCCTGCAGCCACTGCACCAGCTCGGGCGCGAACACCGGATTGCGCGAGGCACTATGCTCGCCCCGCGCTTGCAACGCGGCGTTGAGTTCGCCGGCGTCCACCGCGGCATCCTGCAGGGCGCGCGCCAGCAGTCCCTGGGGACGCTCCAGCAGGCCCAGCAACAGGTCCTCCACCAGTACCTTGCTGCCGCCACGGGCTACGCAGCGCTCGGCCGAGCCTTCGAGGTCGCGCCGGGTGTCGGCATCCAGCGCCTGAATCAGTTGTTGCAGGTCTACGTTGATCATGCTCATCCATCCTTAATGAATCTTGCTGCCCAGCGTCACCACGCCATCCGCGCGCTCCCGGCCCAGCCAGCTGGTCCAGCCAAGGCGGCAGGCGTTCTGCGCGCCGATGCGGAACTCACGGATTTCCTCGTGGCGCAAGACCAGCCGGATGTCGTAGTCGAGCGGGTCGCGCAGGGTGAAGCGAACCAGCGCGCAAAGCGGCTGGTAGCCGGGACCGATCGGCAGGAACTCGTGGAAGCGCTGCCAGTCGAGCTGGCGGATATGAATGCGGAACTTGCCGCTGCGGTCGCGGACCCGTTCGCCCAGCACCGCGTCTTCGCCAAGCTGGCTGTTGAACAGGCCGAGCCGGTTGCGCTGCTCTTCGAGGATCGCGACGCGCCGTTCGATACACTGCTCGGCGACCAGTTCGGCATGCTTGAAGTAGTAGCGCAGCACCGACTCGATCAAGGCCGCCGAGTGCGCCCGCAGGCTGAGCAGGCCCAGGTAGGGCAGCAGGCGTTTCCAGTTCAGTTCCCTGGCCTTGCGGATCTCTTCCCCGCCCAATCCGACGAGGGCGAACAATTGGGCGGAAAACGCATCGCTCGCGCCGCTCTGGAAGCTCACCCGGTAGCGGTACTTGCGCCAGATCGGCAACAGCAGCCGATGCAGGCGGTGATGGAAGAGATCGAGGAAGTTCCGCGTAGGATTGCCCTCCTCGCTGTCGCCCAGAGCCTGCTCGCTGTAGAACGCCGGCAACGGCGAACTGGCACCGAACAAGCCGATCAGGTTGAAACGCAGCCGCGCCCGCAGCATGCCGCGCTCTTCGAAGAACTCCACCCGATCGACATCGCTGCCCGGGAAACCGAGGCTAGGATTGGCCTGGAATTCCAACTGATCGTAGAGCGCCTCGTCTCCCAGGCCGGGATATTCCTCGCGGAGGCGATCCATGACCAGCAGGACCGCCTGGAACAGCGAGTACTCGCGAATGCCCCGGGCCAGCGCGCTTACAGCAGGGGCTGCAAACCCATGCGCGGTTTCCATTGGTACACGTCTCCCTGTGTGCTCCTCACCCGCAACTCGTGGTAGGAGTTGATGCTGGCGTAAAGCGCGAAAAATTCGTTCAGAACCGAAGCGAACACGAACAGGTCGCCCTCGCCGATGTAGCCTTCCGGATCGATCGTCAGCTCGGTACGCAAGCCGCGCAGCGGCAGGCCCCGATGCAGGCGGTCGACATGCTCGTGGCGGACCGCCTTGAGCCCGCCCAGCAGGCGCTTGCTGACCTTCGCCGCATGCTGGTCGTAGTAGCGCGGCAGGTCGTAGGTTTCGAGGATCACCTTGAGTGCGTCGACGTTGGCCAGCGACAGGTAGTTGAGCGACATGTTGCTGATCAGTTTCCAGAGGAAATCGCGGTTCAGCGGCGGCGCGTAGCTCGGCGTCGGCGGGGTGATATTGCGGAAACCGAGGAACTCCGGCGTGCCTTCGCAGGCGACGCAGATATCGCCCAGGCGCAGCCGTTGGGGCAGGTTCTGGTTGGTGCAGGTCAGTTCCACCGACAGCGTCTCGGTCTGCTCGGGATGGCGGATGCCGAAGCTCAGGTAGGTGTCCAGGCCATCGTGCAGCAACGAGGTCCGTTGCCGGACGCTGTAGTGGGGCCGTGCTTCCGGGACGTCGAAGCTGGGATCGTGCTCGAAGGACTCGAACGGCACATAGGCCTGGTAGCCGAGCCCGCCCGGCCGCCAGCCGGTGACGCCCTCTACCGAGAACACCCCGCAGTCCTCCAGGCTGTATTCGGCCGGCATCAGCAGGTACTCGTCCTGCTTGCCGTCGAGGCGGATCGGCAGCGCATCGTGGCGGAACAGGTTGGCCACCGGCGTACAGTACAGCTTGACGTTCTCCAGCGTCGGGTGCAGGCGCTGGATGCCGCTCTTGCGGATATCGAAGCGCAACTCGAGGCCGCGAACCTGCTTGAGGGTTTCCTCGGGCAGAGCGCCGAGCAGGTCAAGGCCATCCACGTCGACGAACAGGAACTTGTCCTGGAACGCGAAGTATTCCTGCAGGTAGCGATAGCCACGGAAGGTATTCAGCGGATAGGGAATCAACGCCTCGTCTTCGGCGAACCCCACCGGCTGCACCCGCTCGCCCGTCAGGCGGAACGACATCGGCTTGCCGGCCACGCCATCCAGCGGCCGCCCATGGGCGTCCAGCGGAATCAGTTGGATGCTCTCGAGGTTGCGCAGCAGGCACAGATAGAGCATCTGGCTGATGTAGCGCTCGCCGGCCAGGTGCAGGCGCAGCCGACTCAGGCCCAGCTCGCCGAGATGCCCGTCGCAGTTCATCGCCAGGCGCAGGCCGAGCAGCGCACCCTCGCCGGTCACCGAATAGTTGAGCGCCTCCAGCACCAGCGGCAGGACCTCGGTGGCGTAGCAGGTACGGAAGCGACAGGCGACCTCGCCCACCGGCCGGCTCTCGACCGGCGTATCGCGCTCCACGCGCAGCGCCCCGCCCGGGCGGGTCAGGGGGTCGAACTGGAGAATGCTGAAAGCCGGCAGCGGGCGCATATAGTTCGGCCACAGCAGGTGCATCATCGAGTGACTGAGTTCCGGCAACTCGTCGTCCAGCTTCTGCCGCAACCGCCCGGTCAGGAAGGCAAAGCCCTCGAGCAGGCGCTCGACATCCGGATCGCGTCCGACCTGCCCGAGAAACGGGGCCAGGGCCGGGCTACGCTCGGCGAAACGGCGCCCCAGCTGGCGCAGTGCGGTGAGTTCGCTCTGGTAGTAATGATTGAAGGACACGGCTTACCTGCTGGATATCGTTTCACTGATGGCAGTCGTCTGACCGCTGCCGCCAAAACCGCAATGACATTTCTGGCCTGAAGATCGGAAACCCACGGTGTCCGTTGTCTTTCCGTAATCGACCCGATTCGCGCCCATCTCAGAAGACCTCATGGACGAACCAGGCATCGAAGCGGTACAGCGCCAGGCCGAGGCGTCACCCTGGCGGGCCGCCGCGAGGCCGTCGAAGAACACGTCGGCGGAACCGACGCCGATGGGATTGCTGCCGTGCCCGGGGAGCGGACAAGCGGTGGGATCGGAAACGCGGGCTGCGGGTTTGCCGGACATCGAAACCTCCTTAGCTGACCTTCACCTGGCCGCTGCCATCCAGGCATGCGGAAAAACTCACCTGGCGCTTGAAACCTTCCACCTCCAGCAACCCTTCGATGCTGAAGGCCAGGCGGAGCTGGTCGTTGTCGCGTGGCAGGGAAACGACACGCACGTCGCTCAAGCGCGGTTCGTAAGCCTCGATGAAACCTTCGATGGCCGAGCGGGCCTGGCTCAGGGAGTCGTGCAGGCTCAGGCGCATGTCGTTGAGATCGGGCAACCCGTAGTCGGACAGCGTCTGCACGCTGCCCGCCCGGGTGCTGAGCATCTTGCCCAGATGGGCAGCCACCGACGCCATGGCGGAAACCTCGCGGCTCCAGCCGACGCGCTTATCCGCGTCGCCGTTCAGGCGCTCGAACAGGCTGCCGTATCCGGTCATGGAAAGCTCCGCTTACTCTTTGTCCAGCTTGCCGACCAGCGACAGGGTGAAGTCCGCCCCCATGTACTTGAAGTGGGGGCGCACGTTCAGGCTGACGCGGTACCAGCCCGGCTCGCCCTCGACGTCACTGACGATGATCTGTGCAGCGCGCAGCGGGCGACGGCCGCGCACTTCGGCGCTGGGGTTTTCCTGGTCGGCGACGTACTGGCGGATCCACTTGTTCAGCTCCAGCTCGAGGTCGGTACGCTCCTTCCACGACCCCAGCTGTTCGCGTTGCAGGACCTTCAGGTAATGGGCCAGGCGGTTGACGATCATCATGTACGGCAACTGGGTGCCGAGCTTGTAGTTCAGCTCCGCGGCCTTGCCTTCGGCGCTGATGCCGAAGAACTTCGGCTTCTGCACCGAGCTGGCGGAGAAGAACGCGGCGTTGTCGCTGCCCTTGCGCATGGTCAGGGAAATGAAGCCTTCCTCGGCCAGTTCGTACTCGCGGCGATCGGACACCAGCACCTCGGTGGGGATCTTGGTCTCGATCTCGCCCATGCTCTCGAAGTGGTGCAACGGCAGGTCCTCTACCGCACCGCCGCTCTGCGGCCCGATGATGTTCGGGCACCAGCGATACTTGGCGAAGCTGTCGGTCAGCTTGGTGCCGAAGGCATAGGCGGTGTTGCCCCACAGGTAATGCTCGTGGCTGTTGGCCACGGTCTCCTTGTAGGCGAACGACTTGACCGGATTCTCTTCCGGATCGTAGGGCGTGCGCAGCAGGAAGCGCGGTACGGTCAGCGCCACGTAGCGGGAATCCTCGGACTGGCGGAAGCTCTGCCACTTGGCGAACTGCGGGCCTTCGAAATGATCCTTCAGGTCCTTCAGGTCCGGCAGGCCGGTGAAGCTTTCCAGGCCGAAGAACTTCGGACCGGCGGCCGCCACGAATGGCGCATGGGCCATGCAGGCCACGCTGGAGACGTATTGCATCAGCTTGACGTCGGGCGAACTGGGCGACATGTAGTAGTTGGCGATGATGGCGCCGACCGGCTGGCCACCGAACTGGCCGTATTCGGCGGTGTAGATGTGCTTGTACAGGCCGGACTGCATCACCTCGGGCGAGTCCTCGAAATCGTCCAGCAGGTCCTGCTTGGAAACGCTGAGAATCTCGATCTTGATGTTCTCGCGGAAGTTGGTGCGGTCGACCAGCAGTTGCAGGCCGCGCCAGGCCGACTCCAGCGCCTGGAAATCGGGATGATGGAGGATCTCGTCCATCTGCGTGCTGAGCTTGGCGTCGATCTCGGCGATCATCCGGTCGACCATCGCCTTCTTCACCGGCTCGCCGTCGTTCTGCGGCTTGAGCAATTCCTCGATGAAGGCGGAGACGCCGCGCTTGGCGATGTCGTAGGCCTCGTCGTCCGGGCTCAGGCGGGTCTCGGCGATGATGCTGTCGAGAATGTTGTATTCGCCGTTCTGGTTCCGGCCTTGCTGTGCGGCACTGGTGCTCATGTATCTGCTTCCTTGGCTAGGGGGTGGCTCAGGCGTCCTGGGAGGGGGCGGCGCTCAGCCCCAGCTCGCCCAGCACACGGCTACGGGACTCGTCGTCGGCGAGTACGCTTTCGATGGCCTTGCGGAACGCCGGGGCGTTGCCCAGCGGGCCCTTGAGGGCCACCAGCGCATCGCGCAACTCCATCAGCTTCTTCAGCTCGGGCACCTGCTCGACGATGCTGGCCGGGTTGAAGTCCTTCATCGAGTTGATCTGCAGCCCCACCGCCAGCTCGTCGCTGCCGCCCTCCTCCTGGAGACGATTGGGTACGCTCAGCGTCAGCCCCAGCTCCTGCTTGGCCAGAACCTCGTCGAAGGTCATCTTGTCGATGCCGATCGGCTTGCGGTCCTCCACCTTGCGCTCATCCGCGCGCTGGGTGTAATCGCCGATCGCCAGTAGCTTCAACGGCAGTTCGATTTCTTCCTGGGCACCGCCAGTGGCGGGCTTGAAGGTGACGTTGATGCGTTCCTTTGGGGCTACCGAGCCTTCTTTGGCCATGGCTTTTTCTCCTTGAGAATTGAGGGCGCGAAGCCCTATTCGAGCACCACCTCGAGATCGAGGTGGCACAGCCTGCGATAAATGTCTTCCTTGCGTTCTCGCACGGCGTGGTTCTGCGGCAACAGCTCGCAGCAGCTATGCAGCAGGTGCAGTACATCCAGCGCCAGATCGGGCTCCCAGGCGTGCAATCCCGATTCGTGCAACTGATGGTCGAGGCTCTCCAGCTGGGTCTTGGCCAGCTCGTACTTCTTCGCCAGGAAGCACAGTCGCGCGAGGCTCAGTTGCCAGAAGAACCGGGCGCGTCCGCCGTGGGCGCGCTTCATGCCCTGCTTCAACACCTGTACCGCCGCCTTCAGGCCGTCCTTGCGCAACACCGGCTGGACCTCGTCCAGGGCGACGTCCCATTCGGCCTGCAGGGCCACGGTCTCGACCTTGCACGGCGCACTGTCGTTCTGGAGATGGGGCATGACATGGGCGCTGATCCAGCCGCGGGTGGCCGCATCGGCGAATGCGCTGCCGTCGTGGAAACGCAGCTCCACCAGCCCCGGCAGACGCTGCAGGAGCAAGGCGAAATGCATTTCGACTTCCCGCATCGCCTGCTCGGCGTTGAGCCCTTGCAGGCACTCCCAGACCAGGCGCTGGCCGTCGAACCAGAACGGCGCCCGTGCCAGGCTCGCCTCCAGCTCCACCAGGAGATCGGCGTACAGGCCCTGGGCGAAACGCTCCTGGTAGCTTTTCAGCTTGTCCGCCGGCACTCCCCTTAGCGCGGTGACCTGTTCGGCATTGCGCTCGGGCATGGACTCGATGGGCAGCCAAAGCATCGTTCGGTTGAGGCGCAGCGCGCGCAGATCGGTGGCTTTCTGCTTCAGCCACCAGGCGCACAGGGGGCGTGCGGCCTCCTGCTGGGCGCGCATGGCCTTGTGGGCGTCGCGCTCGTTGTCGATGGGCGCACCCGGCGCCAGCAACTGGCTGGCCGCCTGCTTGACCTGGGCCACCACGGCGCCGACCACGCCAGGTTCGGGCTGGTTGTCGGCGGCGCGCTGGAGCATGCCCGAAAGGCGTCGGCTGATCGGCAGCAACAAGGGCGCGTCGTCGCCCAGTTGCGCGGTCAGCGCGGTATCGAGTTTTTCCAGGTGCTCGGCGAGACGCCGGAACAGGGGGAGTTGCTCCTTGATCGGTACGTTCTCGTTCAGCGCCTGCTCCAGCCGGGGCACCAGCCAGGCAATGGCCGCGGCGCGAGTGCGCGCCTTGAGCGGATGGATCTCGACCCAGTGCCGGCTGCACAGACGTTCCAGCAATCCCAGTCCGGCCAGCAAACCGGGAAAGGATTCCCGTTGGTAGAGGGCCCAGGTCAACCAGGCTGCAACACGCAGGTCCTTGGATTGGGCACGAAGCAGCGCTTCGCTGTTTTCCAGGATTTTCAACCAGTCGGTCTGGCCGTTCTCATGGAGCGAGAGCGCCTTGCCCAGCTCATTTTCCAGCGCCTCGTATTCGCTGGAAAAACGCACATCCTCACCCGCAAAGACATCCTTTGAAATCGGCTGTTCCGCGAGTTCCAGATAATGCGAGGAGAGCTTGCTCGAATAGGTCATCCTAACCCTTCAATGCACACCATGTGCGCCAATGAATATCTTAACAATTCAACTAGTTGGCATAAAAACCGAACGAAAATCCCAATAGTCTGAAGAGCTCTTTGCCTTTTCCATGAAAACAACATAAAAACTGGCAAGCAACAGGACATTCCCTCTTTGGGAATTTTCCTATTCATTGATACGAATCAATGAAAGATTTTCAGCCAAACGTCAGGCGTCTGCGTCCATGCCCTTTACGGCTTGGCTATAGCCATCATAACGACATTGATGGCCATTTGGAAAACCCTACCAAAACAGGTAGTTAACAATTTATAAAAAATAAGGCAGGCAGTATGGATTTCTCCGGAGAACCTCGAAACATAGGCCTTCCAAGCGGACCAACAGCTGATTTAGAGCGTAATAGCGATTGTGCAAGAAGTTGCACAATGAAAACCAAGAAACATCCCCAATAACAGTCCACAGCCCTTGAAAATACTGGCCTGAACACTACTGCGCAAAAAGTTGCACAGCACTGCGCAACTTCTTGCTCAATTCACTTGTTATATTTCTTTTCAGAATGAGACATGGATAACAATCAGCCATTGAATGAGATTGATTAAAAGAGCCATGAAAAGACTGGCACGGGAATTGTTAGAGAAATTAATCGAGATGGGCGGTCCCATGGCCACCGGCGAGGAAGTTGCGCCGTGACCGACTGTAGGCGGGACGCACCGCTGCGTTTACCCTGGACACGCCCGTACCGCACCGGCTGGGCGGAAATCGATAGCGACCCGAGCAGTCAGGAAAGCAGGATTCGATGACCGCCGCAGCGCCTATCGCCAAGCCCTCGATGACCAACTTATGCGGTAGGCCGCGTACGGCGACGACAGAGAATTGCGCACCGCTTACCCGCTCGACAGTGCTGTGCGCCTACTGGCGAGAAAGCTGCCCGACAGTAGTCGGGTCGGCTAGCGCGGCCAGTCGGTCGATGCCCTCCTGGGCATCGACCTCAACGGCCAGTAACTGACCCGCCACCAGCGCAGCGCCGGGTACCAACAGCAGCGCCAGGAAAGCGAGCTACGAATAATCAGGAAAAACGCGCATCCAGCCCGATGCATAAAAATTTCGCTCTACCCGAAACTCCCGCTCATGACAGAAATCACTGCCTCGCCAACCGCTGATCGAAGCTCCCCTCAATCCAGCATCCCCACATACCCCGGCACCTCCCCCACTCGCTTGATCCACGCGCGGATCGCCGGGTAGGCCGTCAGGTCGAAGCCGCCTTCATGGGCGACATGGGTGTAGGCGTAGAGGGTGATATCGGCGATGGAGAACTGTTCGCCGACCAGGAATGGCGTGCGCGACAGCTGTTTCTCCATGACGTCGAGGGCCTTGTAGCCGCCGATCTTCTTCTCTTCGAACTCGGCGCGGCGGGCTTCCGGGAGGCCGAGGTAGAGCTTGATGAAGCGCGCCACGGCCACATAGGGCTCATGGCTGTATTGCTCGAAGAATTGCCATTGCAGCACCTGGGTGCGCAGGCGCGGTTCGCTGGGCAACAGGGCGCTGCCGTCGGCGAGGAAGTTGAGGATGGCGTTGGACTCCCACAGGAAACTGCCGTCCTCCAGCTCCAGCACCGGTATCTTGCCGTTGGGGTTCTTCGCCAGGAACTCCGGGGTCTGGGTCTCGCCCTTGAGAATGTCCACCGGTATCCACTGGTAGTCGATGCCGAGCAGCGACATGGCCAGCTTGATCTTGTAGCAGTTGCCCGAACGGTAATCACCGTAGACCTTGTACATCGTGTCGCTCCTCGGATCGGATGGCCGGCGCCCTCGGAGGAGCGCCGATGAGGGTTCAGGCCGCTTCGGCGGCCTGGGCGTCGCGGACGACCTTGGCCAGGCGCCGCAGGCCTTCGTGCAGGCGCTCCGGGGCGACGTGGCTGAAGTTCAGCCGCAGACGCCCGAGGTTCTGCTCCGGCTCGGCGAAGAAAGGTTCGCCGGGCATGAATGCGACATCGGCGGCCAGCGCCGGCTGGAGCAGGGTGCGGGTATCCAGCGGCTGCCTGAGGGTCAGCCAGAAGAACAGCCCGCCCTCCGGGATATTCCATTCGGCCAGCTCGCCGAAGTGCTCCAGCAGCGCCTCCTGCATGGCGTCGCGGCGGACCCGGTAGAACTCGCGCAGTTCGGCCAGGTGCTGGCGGTAGGCCTCGCTGCCGAACCATTGCAGCGCCTGCCACTGCCCTACCCGGTTGGTATGCAGGTCGGCCGACTGTTTCAGCCGCAGCAGGTGGGGGAACAGGTCCGGGGTGGCGATCAGGAAACCGACGCGCAGGCCCGGCAGCAGGGTCTTCGACACCGTGCCGGTATAGATCCAGCTGGACTTGCGCAGGCGGCTGACCAGCGGGGTTGCGCGGCCCTCGTCGAACACCAGTTCGCGATAGGGTTCGTCTTCGATCAGGGTCACGCCGAATTCGTCTAGCAGCGCCGCCACCGCGTCGCGGCGTTCCTCGCTGTAGCGCACGCCGGACGGATTCTGGAAAGTCGGGATCAGGTAGGCGAAGGCCGGCTTGTGTCGCTCCAGGCGCTGCCGCAGGGCAACCAGGTCGGGGCCCTCGGCACCCAGCGGCACGGTCACGCAATCGGCGCCGAACAATTGGAAGGCCTGTAGCGCGGCGAGGTAGGTCGGCGCCTCGAGCAGCACCTCGGTGCCCGGATCGATGAACAGCTTGCTGGCCAGGTCGAGGGTCTGCTGCGAACCGCTGACGATCAGCACCTGGCTCGCCTCGCAGGGGACGCCGAGGGCACGCGCTTCGGCGGCGATGGCTTCGCGCAGGGCAGGCTCGCCTTCGCTCATGCCGTACTGGCCCATGGAGGCCGGCATCTGCTCCCACTGCACCTTCGGCAGCATCGGCTCGGCCGGCAGCCCGCCGGCGAACGACATCACCTCCGGACGCTGCGCCGCGGCAAGGATTTCGCGGATCAAGGAGCTTTTCAGGCGGGAGATGCGTTCAGAGAAGGCCATGGGATCACCGGTAGCGTAGGCGGGGAAAAATGAGTCAAACTGCTTGACCGAAACTACGATGCCGCACCCGGAAGCGTCAATATGCCTGACCTGAAAAACCACGCCGTCCAGCAGCAGGCCATGATGGAAGCCTTCTTCTTCGCGTACCAGGCCTTCACCACCAAGCCTGACGAGATGCTCGCCCGCCGCGGCCTGGGACGTGTGCACCACCGCGTGCTGTTCTTCATCGCCCGCTATCCGGGCCTCAGCGTGAAGGAACTGCTGGCCCTGCTCGGCGTGACCAAGCAGGCGCTGAACATCCCGCTGCGCCAGTTGCTGGAGATGAACTTGATCGGCAGCGCCACCGCCGACGACGACAAGCGCAAACGCCTCCTCGGCCTCACCGCCGAGGGCGTGCGGTTGGAAAAGGCGCTGCGTCGCGAGCAGTCGCGGCTGCTCCAACGCTGCTTCGAGGAAGCCGGCGGCGAAGCGGTCTCCGGCTGGCTGGCGGTCAATCGCACCCTGGCTCGGGCGCATGCAGGCAGCCGCGGCGAAGCGGCGACGGAGGCCACCGACTGACGCCCCATGGGCCTGGCGCCTGGACGCTCGACAAGCCGACCGGCTGCCCGCTAGCTCCGCTCCAACTCCCGCGCCGCGCGCCAGCAGGCCAGCGCCATGGCCACGGTGGCGGCCAGCAGCGGCAGTACCGCCAGCACCAGCAACAGCACCGAAGCCAGCATCGCGCCGCCGGCGATGTCCAGCCAGGCCATGATCCGCAGCGACGGATAGAGATTTTCCTGCTTGAGCAGACGCAGGCCCAGCCAGAGGGTGGTAGCGCCGATCAGCGCAAGCAGCGCGAAGTACACCAGCGCCTGCCAGTTCCAGCCCTGCAGCGCATCGTCGGTAACCGCCAGCAGGCTCCAGCCCTCGCCCAGCAGGGTCAGGAGAATCGACAACCATACCGGCCAGGCCAGCGAGGGGCCGCGAAAGCGCGACTCGACCAGGTGCTTGAGCCGCAGCAGCAGGTAGGCGCCGAGCAGGCTGAGGAGCAGGCCCAGCCAGTCGGCGTAGACCCTGAACGCGGCGCCGTCGCCGAATGCCTCCAGCAGGCTGAGCACCATCAGCACCACGCCGCCGGCTATCGAGGCCAGGCAGAGCCAGGCGAGGATGCGCAGTTGCGCGGGCGTCCAGCGCCGGCGGAAAGCATCCGGTATGCCCTGCTCGACCAATTCGACACGCGGCGTGGCGTAGGGGTTTGCATCCATGGCGAAGCTCCTCGGCAAATGCCGGGAAGTTACCAGCTCCGCCAGCTTCCGGCAGCTGCGACTGTATGGCCAACTATGTCCGCGGCTGTACCGGGACAGCCCCTGGCCGGCTGTTTAGGCTGCGCAAAACAGAAAAAGATGATCGGCACTCCGCGCCTCGCGCAACCTGCCCCGTGGCTCCGCCCACCGCCGTGCCCGGTCGTCCCGCACACTCCATGGAAGTACCCGGCATGACCGAAACCACCCAGCCCCAGCCTCGTCTGCGTCCGTTCGCCGACTCCTCTCCCGCCGCCGTGGTGGCCGGCTTCGTCGCCATGCTCACCGGCTACACCAGCTCGCTGGTACTGATGTTCCAGGCCGGGCAGAACGCCGGTCTCAGCAGCGCGCAGATTTCCTCGTGGATCTGGGCCCTGTCGATCGGCATGGGCCTGGCGACCATCGGCCTGACCCTGCGCTACCGGGTGCCGATCGTGATCGCCTGGTCCACCCCCGGCGCGGCGCTGCTGATCAGCAGCCTGCCCGGAGTGCCGTACAGCGAGGCGATCGGCGCCTTCATCGTCTGCGCCCTCCTGATCACCCTGTGCGGCGTCACCGGCAGCTTCGAACGCCTGATGCGCCAGGTTCCCTCCTCGCTGGCCTCGGCGCTGCTGGCCGGGGTGCTGTTCCGCATCGGCATCGAGATCTGCAACGCCGCCGAGCAACAGACCCTGCTGGTGCTGGCGATGTTCTTCAGCTATCTGCTGTGCAAACGCTTCTCGCCGCGCTATGCGGTGTTCGCTGCGCTACTGGTGGGGGTGCTGCTGGCCGGGATACTGGGCCAACTGGACTTCAGCAGGTTCCGCCTGGAACTGGCGGTACCGGAGTGGACCACGCCGAGCTTCTCCCTGGCCGCCACCATCAGCATCGGCATCCCGCTGTTCATCGTCGCCATGGCTTCGCAGAACATGCCCGGCATCGCCGTGCTGCACGCCGACGGCTACCAGGTGCCGGCCTCGCCGCTGATCTCGAGTACCGGCATCGCCTCGATCCTGCTGGCACCGTTCGGCTCCCACGGGATCAACCTGGCGGCGATCAGCGCGGCGATCTGCACCGGTCCCTCGGCCCACGAGGACCCGCACAAGCGCTATACCGCGGCGCTCTGGTGCGGCTTCTTCAACTGCGTCGCAGGAACCTTCGGCGCCACCCTGGCAGCGTTGTTCGCGGCGTTCCCCAAGGCACTGGTACTGTCCATCGCCGCCATCGCCCTGCTCGGCTCGATCATGAACGGCCTGGCCAACTCGATGGCCGACGAGCGCCAGCGCGAGGCCGCGCTGGTGACCTTCATGGTAACCGCCTCCGGCTTCACCCTGCTGTCCATCGGCTCGGCGTTCTGGGGCCTGGTGGCCGGCCTGCTGACTCAGTTCGTGCTCAACTGGCGGCGCGGCTGACCGACCTCAGTCCGGCGCCGTCACGGGCGCCGGCGTGGCCTGGTGGCCACGGCTGACCCACCAGCCGAAGGCCGCCGCGGTGAAGAACATCAGCACTCCGTAGATCGCCGGCGGAATCGCCATGGTGCTGTTGTTCAGCAGGCTCGGACTCAGCGCCAGGGCGATCGCCAGGGTGCCGTTGTGGATGCCGATCTCCATGCCGATGGCCACCGCCTGGGCCTTCGGCAGGCGCAGCAGGCGCGGCACCCAGTAGCCCACCGCCAGGCTCAGCAGGTTGAAGGCCAGCGCGGCCAGCCCGACCACCGGCGCGTAGGTGACGAAGGTCTGCCAGTCCTTGGCCAGCGCCAGCAGGATGATCACCAGCAACAGCAGCGCGGAAAGGATCTTCACCGGCTTCTGCAGGCGATCCGCCACGGCCGGCAGGCGGTTGCGCACCAGCATGCCGATGGCCACCGGGCCGAGGACGATGACGAAGACCTGCACGACCTTGCCGAACTGCAGGGGAATCGCCTGCCCGTCGCCCATGAAGTATTGCAGCGACAGATTGACGATCAGCGGCATGGTGAGGATGGCGATCACCGAGTTCACCGCGGTCAGGGTGATGTTCAGTGCCACGTCGCCATGCGCCAGGTGGCTGTAGAGGTTGGCGGTGGTGCCGCCGGGCGAGGCCGCCAGCAACATCATGCCGACCGCCAGGGCCGCCTCCAGGGCGAAGCCCTGGACGATCAGGAAACAGGCCAGGGGCAGCAGGACGATCTGGCACACCAGGCCGACCAGCACCGGCTTCGGGTAGCGCACCACGCGGAGGAAGTCGGCCGGGGTCAGGGACAGTCCGAGACCGAGCATGATGATGCCCAGGGCGATGGGGAGGAACAGGGTCAGGATGGGATCGGCGGTCATTATTGTTATTGCTCCGATGCGATGGAGACGGGCTCAGGCCCCGGATTCTCGACCCAGGTTAGTCCCCCGGCAGTGGCCTGGCGCGCCAAACCGCGCGCCGACCTGTAACAGAATGCGAATGCCCCGCGCCGGGGCATCCCGGTTGTATCGCCGCCCGCTCAGATCGCCGTCGCCCCGCCGTCCACCGGCAAGGCGATACCGGTGGTGAAGCCTGCGTTGTCGCTGCACAGATAGAGCACCGCGGCGGCGATTTCTTCGACCCGCCCGACCCGACCCAGCGGATGCATCGCGGCGGCGAACTCGGCCTTGCGCGGATCGGCCTCGTAGGCGCGGCGGAACATGTCGGTGTCGATCACCGCCGGACACACGGCGTTGACGCGGATGCCCTTCTTCGCGTACTCGATCGCCGCCGATTTGGTCAGGCCGATCACCGCGTGCTTGGAAGCAGCGTAGATGCTCATCTTCGGCGCCGCGCCGAGCCCGGCGACCGAGGCGGTGTTGACGATCGCGCCACCGCCCTGGGCCAGCATCAGCGGGATCTGGTGCTTCATGCACAACCAGACGCCCTTCACGTTGACAGCCATGATGGCGTCGAACTCGGCTTCGTTGCCGTCGGCCAGCTTGCCCTGCTCGATCTCGATACCGGCGTTGTTGAAGGCGTAGTCGAGACGGCCGTAGGCCGCCGCGCAACCCTCTACCAGCGCCTTGACCTCGGCGTCGCGGGTGACGTCGCAGCGAATGAAGACGGCTTCGCCACCTGCCTGGCGGATCGCTTCGACCGTGCCCTCGCCGCCGGCGCTGTCCAGGTCGGCGACCACCACCTTGACCCCGGCGGCGGCGAAGGCCAGCGCGGTAGCGCGGCCGATGCCCGCCGCACCGCCAGTGACCAGTGCGACCTGGCCGGAAAGAAGTTTGCTCATCTGCTGCTCCTCGGAAAATCGCCTTCCGCCAACTGCGACGGAACCGGGCCGCGCCAGTCTAGCCAGGGCCGGCGCAAGGCATAGCACTATCAGGGGACTGGAGGATGGGCCATCCAGCCCGCTGATAAGACTGATGGCGGCGAATCATCGGCATAGATGACCGGTCATTTCCGCACTCGCCTTCGCTTGCCGCCGGCGCCGGCGCCAGCTATCCCTAGGGGCCTGTTTCCCGACATTCGAGTGCCCTGCCATGACCTCCCAGATCAATCGGCAATACCAGTTGGCCCAGCGTCCCAGCGGGCTGCCCGGCCGCGACACCTTCAGTTTCGTCGAAACCCCGCTCGGCGAACCGGCCGAGGGCCAGATTCTGGTGAAGAACGAGTACCTGTCGCTGGACCCGGCGATGCGCGGCTGGATGAACGACGCCCGCTCCTACATCCCGCCGGTGGGGATCGGCGAGGTGATGCGTGCGCTCGGCGTCGGCAAGGTGCTGGTTTCGAAGCACCCCGGCTTCCAGGCCGGCGACTACGTCAACGGCGCCCTCGGCGTGCAGGACTATTTCATCGGCGAGCCCAAGGGTTTCTACAAGGTCGACCCGTCCCGCGCGCCGCTGCCACGCTATCTCTCGGCGCTGGGCATGACCGGCATGACCGCCTACTTCGCGTTGCTCGACGTCGGCCAGCCGAAGAACGGCGAGACCGTGGTGATCTCCGGCGCCGCCGGTGCGGTGGGCAGCGTTGCCGGGCAGATCGCCAGGCTCAAGGGCTGCCGGGTGGTGGGCATCGCCGGCGGCGCCGAGAAATGTCGCTTCCTGGTCGAAGAACTGGGCTTCGACGGCGCCATCGACTACAAGAACGAAGACCTCGCCGCCGGACTCAAGCGCGAATGCCCGAAGGGTATCGATGTGTTCTTCGACAACGTCGGCGGCGAAATCCTCGACACAGTGCTCACCCGCATCGCCTTCAAGGCACGCATCGTCCTCTGCGGGGCGATCAGCCAGTACAACAACAAGGAAGCGGTGCGCGGCCCGGCCAACTACCTGTCGCTGCTGGTCAATCGGGCGCGCATGGAAGGCATGGTGGTGATGGACTATGCCCAGCGCTTCCCAGAAGGCCTGAAGGAGATGGCCACCTGGCTGGCGGAAGGCAAGCTGCAATCGCGCGAGGACATCGTCGAAGGCCTGGAGACCTTCCCCGAAACGCTGCTCAAGCTGTTCAGCGGGGAAAACTTCGGCAAGTTGGTGTTGAAGGTCTGAGGTCCGCCGCTGGCGCGAAGAAGCGGCGGATAGCGCCTCGCCTCGAAGAGCGTGTGCACTGAAGAAATAATGATTCCCGGCAATCCTGCCGCCTGTCCTTCGGGCTAAGCTGCGGCATCCGCGCCTGCAAGGAATCAGCCGCATGCCACTCGCCCGCTGGGTACCCGGACTCGATAGCCTGCTCCACTACCGCCGCGCCTGGTTCCGTCCGGATGTCCAGGCCGGGCTGTCGGTAGCGGCGATCCAGATCCCCACCGCCATCGCCTACGCCCAGATCGCCGGCTTCCCGCCCCAGGTAGGCCTCTATGCGTGCATCCTGCCGATGCTGATCTACGCCCTGATCGGCAGCTCGCGGCAGTTGATGGTAGGCCCCGACGCGGCGACCGCGGCGATGGTCGCCGCCGCCATCACCCCGCTGGCGGCGGGCGATCCGCAGCGCCTGGTGGACCTGTCGATGATCGTCGCGATCATGGTCGGGCTGTTCTCCATCGTCGCCGGCCTGGCCCGCGCCGGGTTCATCGCCAGCTTCCTCTCGCGACCGATCCTGGTCGGCTACCTCAACGGCATCGGCCTGAGCCTGCTGGTCGGGCAACTGGGCAAGCTGTTCGGCTACGAGGCGGCGACCAGCGGCTTCGTCGCCGGCATCCTCGCGCTGCTGGAGAACCTGCTGCACATCCATTGGCCGACGCTGATCCTCGGCAGCCTCTCGCTCTTGCTGATGGTGCTGCTGCCGCGGCGCTTCCCGCAGTTGCCCGGGGCGCTCTGCGGCGTCCTCCTGGCCAGCCTCGCCGCGGCGCTGCTGGGCCTGGATCGCTACGGCGTGGAACTGCTTGGCGAGGTACCGGCCGGGCTGCCGCAACTGAGCTGGCCGCAGACCAGCCTGGAGGAACTGAAAAGCCTGCTGCGCGACGCCACCGGCATCACGGTGGTCAGCTTCTGCAGCGCCATGCTCACCGCACGCAGCTTCGCCGCCCGTCACGGCTACAGCATCAACCCCAACCACGAATTCGTCGCCCTCGGCCTGGCCAACATCGGCGCCGGGGTCTCCCAGGGCTTCGCCATCAGCGGCGCCGACTCACGCACCGCGGTGAACGACATGGTCGGCGGCAAGACCCAACTGGTCGGCGTGGTCGCCGCGCTGGTGATCGCCGCCACCCTGTTGCTGCTGAACAAGCCCCTGGGCTGGGTGCCGATGCCGGCGCTCGGTGCGGTCCTGTTGCTGGCCGGCTGGGGCCTGATCGACGTGCAGGCGCTGAAGGGCTTCTGGAAGCTCAGCCGCTTCGAGTTCAGCCTCTGCCTGCTGACCACCGTCGGCGTGCTCAGCGTCGGCGTGCTGCCGGGAATCTTCGTCGCCGTCAGCATCGCCGTACTGCGCCTGCTCTACTACACCTATCGCCCGAGCGACGCGGTGCTCGGCTGGATGCACGGCATCGACGGCCAGGTCGAGCTGGCCAAGTACCCGCAGGCCACCACTCTTCCCGGCCTGGTGATCTACCGCTTCGACGCCCCCCTGCTGTTCTTCAACGCCGACTACTTCAAGCAGCGGGTGCTTGCCGTGGTGGACGGCAGCGAGCGGCCGAATGCGGTGCTGCTCAACGCCGAAGCCATGACCAACCTCGACATCAGCGGCCTGGCCACCCTCCACGAGGTGCAACAGATCCTCAAGGCCCAGGGCGTGCACCTGTCGCTGGCGCGGGTGACCGGGCAGACGCTGGACCTGCTGCAACGCTCGAGCATGCTCGGCGAGATCAAGCCGCCGCTGGTGTTCAGCTCGGTGCGCTCCGGGGTCAGTGCCTATCGCTACTGGCTGCGCCAGCAGGAAAGACTCGCCGCCCAGGCCGCGGCTACAAGCGGAAATGCCTGACCATGCCCTGTAGTTCGCGGCCCAGCTCCGCCAGTTGTTCGCTGGACGAAGCCGTCGACTGCATGGCTTGGGCCGACTGATCGGCCACCTCGCGGATCGCCGTGACACTGCGGTTGATCTCCTCGGCGACCGCGCTCTGCTGCTCGGAGGCCGCGGCGATCTGCTGGTTCATCTGCTGGATCAGCGCCACCGCCGTGGCGATGTTGCCCAGCGCCGCCTCGGTCTGCAACGCGTCGTCGACGCTCTGGT
The DNA here is from genome assembly GCF_056782835.1 of Pseudomonas sp. 20-5. Classification (NCBI taxonomy): domain Bacteria; kingdom Pseudomonadati; phylum Pseudomonadota; class Gammaproteobacteria; order Pseudomonadales; family Pseudomonadaceae; genus Pseudomonas; species Pseudomonas sp. 20-5. The sequence continues at coordinate 3,781,508 of NZ_CM165584.1, forward strand.
CCACCAACTGGTGGCTGCGCTGCATACGCTGCACCGCCTGCTGCGTGCCATTCTGCAAGGCACCGATCAGGGTCTCGATCTCGGCCGTGGACTGTTGGGTGCGCCGCGCCAGCGCCCGCACCTCGTCGGCGACCACGGCGAAGCCTCGACCCTGGTCGCCGGCCCGCGCCGCCTCGATGGCGGCGTTCAGCGCCAGCAGGTTGGTCTGCTCGGCCACGCTCTTGATCACGTCCAGCACGCTGCCGATGCGCTGGCTGTCGGCGCTCAGCGCCTCGACGCTGGCGGTGGCCGCGCGCACCGCCTCGGCCAGTCGCTCGATCCGCTCCAGGGTCTGGCGTACCACCTCCTGGCCGACGCTGACCTTGCCGTCGGCGCTTTCCGCCGCCCCCGCGGCTTCCTCGGCGTTGTGCGCCACTTCATGGACGGTGGCGGCCATCTGGTTCATCGCCGTGGCCACCTGTTCGGTTTCCGCCCGCTGGCTGTCGATTCCCAGGCGGGTGCGCGTGGTAACGCCGGACAGCGCCTCGGAAGCGCCGGCAATCCGCCCGACGCCGTCCTGCAACTGGCTGACGATACCGCGCAGGCTGCCGGTCATGGCGCGCATCGCGGCCATCAGTTGGCCAACCTCGTCGCGCCGCTCGCTGTCGACCCGTACCGCAAGGTCGCCTTCGGCGATCCGCTGCGCCACACCCATCGCCTGGCGCAGCGGACGGACGATCAGCAGGCTGATGCCGAAGGCCGCGCCCAGGCCCACCAGCAGCGCCAGCACGGCGGCGCCGACGATCAGCAGGGAGTTTGTCCGCAGGCTGTGGAGCATGGCCTGCTGCTGCGCCTCCCAGCTACGGTCGACACGCGCCATCACCTGCCCGGCGCGCTCGCCCATGGCGGCGTACATCTGCCGCTCCTGGAGCTGACTGGCGCGGTACTCGGCGAGCTTGTCGGCGAAACCGCGGATATTGGTCAGCACGTCCTTGACCACCGACACGTAGGCATCGTCGGTGATCGCCTGCTCCAGCCGGGCTGCCAGCTCCAGCGCCTCGCGCAGCGATTTCGGCGGCCCCTCCTGCGCATCCGCGGCGCGCGCTTCGAGACGCGAGCGGGCCTCGTCCAGCCCCTGAAGGACCAGGCGATTGACCTGGGCGACCTGGGCCGCCTGCTGCAACAGCGGCTCGCCGTCGTGCCCCTGGCTCTCCTTCAGCGCATAGGCGCCATCCTCGGCCAGGCTGGACTGGAGGATATCGAGGCTGTTGGCGGCGCCGTTCAGCGACCAACTGGCGCTTTCCCAAGCCAATTGGCGTCCCTGGATGGACTGCTCGAAGCGGCCGAACGCTTCTAGGTATGCCGCCAGCACCTGCTCCACCTCGGCCATGCCAAGCGCCTGATCGGCGTCGCCGTCGGCCTTGAGCCGGCCCACCCGTTCAAGGGTCGCGGCCAGGCGCTGGCGCAAGCGCTCGGCGTCGCTCTTTTCCCCGTGCAGGGCAAAGTCCTTCTCGGCCTGGCGAACCTCCAGCACGTCGCGATTGATCGCGCTCATCTCCTGCAGGCGCGCGAAGCGCTGCCCCAGCGCATGCAGCGAGAGCACCGCGAGCGCGGCCACCAGCGCGGTCAATAGCAGGACCAGGGTAAAACCGATGGCCAGTTTCTTCGCCGTGCCGAGATCGGCCAGACGCCTGCGCAGCAACCCCAGCATGACTCCCCTCCCCCGTGACGCGCCGTCTGCGTGCGCATTTCCCGCTGTGTCGCGCGTTTTTCGCCGAACCTGAGCGGCCGGGCAAGGTAGTGGCACGATAATGGCCAGGAGAGATATGCGCAGGTCGTTTCCAGGATATCCGGGCTGACGTCGGTCGAGCGCGGAGCCATACTGGGCGCCCCATGGAAAAGGAGCTTGCCATGCGTCCCGTATTGCCGCTGTTGCTGTCGCTGAGTCTGTGCGCCCCCGCCCTGGCCGACTGGAGCGGCCCGATCGAGCAGCCGCTCTGGTCGTTGCCGGCGGCGCCGGGCCTGTCGCGCTGGCTGATCGTGCACAACCTGTCGAGCGCGGCGGCCGACGGCCTGTACCACGTCGAGGTCCTGGAGCGCCGCCAGGGCCAGCAGCCCTGGCAGTTCCAGCGCCTGGCCGCGCACCTGGCGCTGACCGAACAGGCGCTGCGCGCGAGTATCGTGGCGCCGCTGAAGCGCGGCGGGGTGTATCCGGAAAGCTACCAGTTCGCCTATCGCCAGTGGCAGGAACGCCAGGCCGCGGGCCAGGCGCCGGTGTGCCGGCGCACGGTCGACGAGTGCCTGCGGGCGCCGGACTGAGCCCGGCTACCTGGGCCGGATCATGCTGAACGTGTCGCGGGTATGGCTGTAGTGGCTGCCGCCCAGGCGACCGACCAGGTCGAGCCGGGCGCTATCCACATGGCGCTCGTCGGCCAGCACGGCATCGTCGACATGGGCCAGCAGCACGCGGGCGAAGATCAGGTGGCAATTGGGGTTCTCCGCCGGATACGGCTTGATCTCCGCCACCTCGCACTCGAAGGCCACCGCCGCCGCGGCGATCCGCGGCGGCGCCACGCGTACGCTGGACACGGTAGGGATGCCGACCGTCTCGATCTCGCTCACACCATGGGGCAGCCAGGCGGAGGTGGCGTTCATGGTCTCGGCCTGGGCGGCGCCGACCAGGTGGATCACCAACTGCCCGGTGGCCTGGACGTTGCGCAGGGTGTCCTTGAGGCTGCCGTCGTCGCGCAGGCTGACGTTGACCATCAGGGTCGGCGGCTCGTCGCTGATCACCTGGAAGAAGCTGAACGGGGCCAGGTTGCTGGCGCCCTCGGCGGACAGGGTCGAGACCCAGGCAATCGGTCGCGGGGTGACGGTGGAAGCCAACCAGCGATAGGCCTCGGCGGGAGCGATGGTGGTGAAGTCCAGTTGCATGGCGGTCTCGCGGAAATCGACGGAGGGGACGCCGATTATGCCGCAGCCCCGCAGCTCTCGCGACCGTCTGCGCCGCAGCCCTGCGCCACCTGGAGGCAGCGGCTAGACTTGCCCTACCCTCACCCAGGAGCCCTGCCATGAACTATCGAGGAAGCTGCCACTGCGGAACCATCGCCTACGAAGTCGAAGGCGACCTCGACCAGGTGATCCAGTGCAACTGTTCACTGTGCAGCCGGCGCGGCTGGCTGCTGTGGTTCGTCCCGCGCGACCGTCTGGCGCTGAAGACGCCGGCCAGCGCGATGCACACCTACACCTTCAACACCCACCGCCTGCAGCATCACTTCTGCCCCACCTGCGGCTGCGCGCCGTTCAGCGAAGGCATAGGTCCGGACGGCCAGGCGATGGCCGCGGTCAACGCGCGCTGCCTGGAGGACATCGACGCCAACGCGCTCCCGGTACAGCACTACGATGGCCGCAACGCCTGACGCTGGCGCAGGTAGCCGATCACCTCGGCCTGGTTGCCGCGGAACTCGACGCGGTCTTCCTTGCTCTGCCGCTGGAAGGCGTACATCGGGTCGTAGTACTCCTTGAGCAGCCCCTCGATCCAGCCGCGATGGGTATCCACCGAGCCGTCGCGGCCCTGCTCTTCCAGCGCCTGCACGAGGATCGCCGCCAGCCGCTGGTAGCGCTCGCCGCCGAGGCGCTTGACGATGCCGGCGAGGCTCTTCTGCAGGTAGGCGGAGAAGGCGGCGAAGCCCTCCTCCACGCCCACCACGCGCTCGAACTCGCTGCGCAGATCGATCACGTAGTCCCTGAGGATACGCTCGACACGCTGCTCGAAGGCATCCTCCAGCCAGACCAGCGGGTAGCTCTGCATACCCTGGTACAGCTCCAGCGGCAAGGAGCAGCTGCCGACGATCCGCCCCTCGTCCTCGAGGACGAACTGGCCGACGCCACGATGACGCTTTTTCAGGATGTCGATGGCCAGGCGGTTCTCGAAGTCGATCTGCGCCGGCTGCGGCGTGGCTCGCCGGCCAAAGCTGGAGCCGCGATGGTTGGCGTGGCCTTCGAGATCGAGGCTGTTGTCCAGCGCCGCGATCACCTCGGTCTTGCCGCAACCGGTGAGGCCGCCGACCAGCACGAAATCGCACTCGTCGACCGCCGCGCGGGTGGTTTCGAAAAGGAAGTTGCGCAACGCCTTGTAGCCGCCGATCACCCGTGGGTAGTCGATGCCGGCGTCCTGCTTCAGCCACTGCTGGACGATCTGCGAGCGCAGGCCGCCGCGGAAGCAATACAGGTAGCCGTTCGGGTTGGCTTCGGCGAAGGCTTTCCAGGCCGCCAGCCGTTCGGCCTTGAGCGCCCCGCAGACCAGTTCGTGGCCAAGGGCGATGGCGGCCTGCTGGCCGTGCTGCTTGTAGCTGGTGCCGACCTTCTGCCGCTCGATGTCGTTCATCAGCGGCCGGTTGACAGTGTTGGGAAAGGCGCCCTTGTGGTACTCCACCGGGGCGCGCACATCCATCAGGGGGATATCGTCGAGAAACAGTTCGCGGTAGTGCTGGGTGTTGTCGCGCATTACAGCACCTGTACCGCGAGACTCTGTCGCTCGACCAGCTCGCCGATCGGCGCCAGTTGCAGGCCGAGTTCCGCCGCCACGGCGAGGAACTCCGCCTCGCCTTCCGGAGCCACCGCCACCAGCAGGCCGCCGCTGGTCTGCGGATCGCAAAGCAACAGCTTCTGCACTTCCGGCAGTGGCGCGATGCGCTCGCCATAGCTGTCGAAGTTGCGCAGTGTGCCGCCAGGCACGCAGCCCTGCTCCAGGTAATATTCGGCACTGGCCAGGCGCGGTACCGCGGCGTACTCCACGCGTGCGGTGAGCTTGCTGCCGTCGGCCATTTCCACCAGGTGGCCGAGCAGGCCGAAACCGGTGACGTCGGTCATCGCCTTGACCCCCGCCAACCGGCCGAAGCGCGCGCCGGGCCTGTTCAGGGTGCACATCCAGTCACGCGCCACGCCGACGTCCTCGGCGCGCAGCCTGGCCTTCTTCTCGGCGGTGGTGAGGATGCCGATGCCCAGCGGCTTGGTCAGGTACAGCCTGCAGCCGGCCTCGGCGGTGTCGTTGCGTTTCATGAAGCGCTTCTCCACCACGCCGGTCACGGCCAGGCCGAAGATCGGCTCGGGGGCGTCGATGGAGTGTCCGCCGGCCAGCGGGATGCCGGCTTCCTCGCAGACCTTGCGGCCGCCGGCGATCACCTCGCGGGCGACTTCCGCGGCCAGCACGTTGACCGGCCAGCCGAGGATGGCGATGGCCATCAGCGGGTCGCCGCCCATGGCGTAGATATCGCTGATGGCGTTGGTCGCGGCGATACGGCCGAAGTCGAAGGGGTCGTCGACGATCGGCATGAAGAAATCGGTGGTGGAGACCACCCCGCGCTCCTCGTCGAGGGCGTAGACAGCCGCGTCGTCGCGCGAGGCGTTGCCGACCCAGAGCTTCGGATCGAGGTTCTGCGCGCCGCTGCCGGCGAGGATCACCTCCAGTACCTTGGGCGAAATCTTGCAGCCGCAGCCGGCGCCGTGGCTGTACTGGGTCAGGCGGATCGCCTCGCTCATCGGTGTACTCCCGTGGATGTCGGAAAAGTGCCCATTCTAGCAAAGCCGGCGCCGCCGCCAGAGGACCGATCGCCGCGCCCGGCTCAGCGCCCGGCGCGCGACTCGCGGATATAGAAGCGCGCCTTCTCGGCCTTGCTGGTGCAGCCCTCGTAGGCCTCGAACTGCTGCTGGGTCTTGGCCCCGGTGAGCAGGGTCAGGGCCTTCGAGTAGCTGACGGTGCCGGCGAAGCCTTCGGCCTTGGCCAGGTCGAGTTCCTTCCAGGCCGCGTCCAACTGGTCGGCGCAGTTCTCCCGGTAGGCGGTCTTGCCGGCGCAGCCGGCCAGGGTCAGGGCAAGGACGGGCAGAACGATCCAGGTTTTCATCGAACGATCTCCGGACAGGGAAAGGGCCGCGCATCGCCGCGACGCACTTGGCGGCGGCCGGGCGACACGCGTATCGTTTTCGCTTCGTCACGCAGTATTGGCAAGGGGTTGCAGATGAGCAAACAGGTCGCCCTGGTATTGGGCTCCGGCGGTGCGCGCGGCTACGCGCACATCGGCGTGATCGAGGAACTCGAGGCACGCGGCTATGAGATCACCTGCATCGCCGGTTGTTCCATGGGCTCGGTGATCGGCGGCATCTACGCCGCCGGCAAGCTGCGCGAGTACCGCGAGTGGGTGGAAAGCCTGGATTACCTCGACGTGCTGCGCCTGCTCGACGTCAGCTTCCGCCTCGGCGCGATCCGCGGCGAGCGGGTGTTCGGCAAGATCCACGAGATCCTCGGCGAGGTAAACATCGAGGACCTGTCGATTCCCTACACGGCGGTTGCCACCGACCTCACCAACCAGCAGGAAATCTGGTTCCAGGAAGGCTGCCTGCACCAGGCCATGCGCGCCTCGGCGGCAATCCCCAGCCTGTTCACACCGGTCATGCAGGGCAGCCGCATGCTGGTCGACGGCGGCCTGCTCAACCCGTTGCCGATCGTGCCGGTGGTGTCGGCCCACAGCGACCTGATCATCGCGGTCAATCTCAACGCCACCAACCAGAAGCAGTACCACCTGCCGGTGATCGAGCGTCCGGCCGCGCTCAAGGGGCGCTTCGACAGCATGATCGAGAGCCTCGGCCACAAACTCTCGTTCTTCCGCCGCCACGGCGACGACAATACCCCGCCGGAGCTGAGCGCCGACGCCCTGCTCCATCCGGTTCCGGCGGAATCCGAGGAGCCCGCCGAGCCGCAACTGCAACAGCCAGCCGCGGCGCCGCAAGGCAAGGACTCGCCGAAGTCGGCCAGCGGCACCACGGTGGTGGAAAGCAGCGGTCCGGCATCGCTGCTGGAACTGGTCAACCAGAGCTTCGAGGTGATGCAGACCTCGCTGGCGCAGTACAAGATCGCCGGCTACCCGCCGGACATCCTGATCAACGTGCCGAAGCGGGTCTGCCGCTTCTTCGAGTTCTACAAGGCGCCGGAACTGATCGCCCTCGGCCGGCAGATCGCCAGCGACACCCTGGACCGCTACGAGGAAGACAACGCCTGAGCCTCAGCGGCTGAACTCGAGGACCTCGTAGCCGCCGCGCCGTTCCGGGAACAGCAGGAGGAAGCCACCGGCGTGCGGGCGCAGCAGCGCGACCACGTCGGACTCAGCCGGCGCGCCGTGGGCCAGGCCACTGAAGGCCACCTGGGGCTCGTCGTTGACCGTGGCGCCGCCGAGGAACACGTAGCGCTGCGTGCCTTCGCGGAACAGGTAGCCGCTGACCCGCTGCGAACCGCTGGTCTTCTCCAGGAACAGGCCGCGGTCGGTACGCCGGATGCGGCACTGGAAGTTCGGATAGCGATAGATGCCGTACTGGTCGGCCTGGGTCGAGCGGCACTTCCAGTCGCCCAGCAGGCCTTTCTCGTCGACGGCGACGACGGGCTGCGCCAGGCTGAGTTCCAGTTGCTCCAGTTCCGGCAGGAATTCCTCGAAGGCACTGTCGTAGTAGCGCTTGTTGATGGCCTCGGCGTCCTGCTCGACGGCCAGCACGCTGCGCTGCTGCTGTTCGCTGGTGTAGCCACGCCAGTCCGGTTCGGCGGCGCCGGCATGCGCGCAGGCGGCGAGAACGGTGAGGCAGGCGAAGACACGGGAAACGGGGATCGGACGGGACATGGCGACCTTCCTGGCGAGTGGACCGGCGCATCCGGCGCCGGCAAGCGGTAGCCGCAGAACATAGCGCAGCGGCGCCGGGAATTCGAGCGCCGCCACGACGGGCGGCGGTTTCAGAAGATCGACCAGCCGATCCGCTCGCTGAGTTTCTCCAGCGCGGCGATACCCGCCAGCGAATTGCCCGCGGCGTTCAGTTCCGGCGACCAGACACAGACCGTGAAGCGCCCCGGCACTACCGCGATGATGCCGCCGCCGACACCGCTCTTGCCCGGCAGGCCGACCCGATAGGCAAAGTTGCCGGCCTCGTCGTAGAGCCCGCTGGTGGCCATGATCGCGTTGACCTGCTTGGTCTGCCGCTCGTTGAGTACCTGCTCGCCGCTGTGCTTGCAGAAGCCCTTGTCGGCGAGGAAGCAGAACGCCCGCGCCAGGTCGACGCAGCTCATGCGCAGCGCGCAATGATGGAAATAGCTGAGCAGCACCGCCTCGACGTCGTTGTGGAAGTTACCGAACGATTTCATCAGGTAGGCCGCCGCCGCGTTGCGCGAGCGGTGCTGGTACTCCGAGCGCGCCACCACCGAGTCCGACACCACTTCCGGGTTGCCGCACAGGCGCCGGACGAAATCGCGCATCGATTGCGCCGGCGCGGCGAAACGCGACTGGTTGATGTCACAGATCACCAGGGCGCCGGCATTGATGAACGGGTTGCGCGGCTTGCCGCGCTCGAACTCCAGCTGCACCAGGGAGTTGAAAGGCTGGCCGGAGGGCTCGTGGCCGAGGCGTTGCCAGATGTCCTCGCCGGAATGCTGGATCGCCTGGACCAGGCTGAACACCTTGGAAATGCTCTGGATGGAAAACGGCCGCAGGGCGTCGCCGGCATGGAACAGCTCGCCGTCGCGGCTGTACACGGCGATCCCCAGTTGGTTCGGCTCGACGCCGGCGAGCGCGGGAATGTAGTCGGCGACCTTGCCGCGCCCGATCAGCGGGCGGACTTCATCGAGAATCTCGTTCAACAGTTGCTGCATGATGACCTTCGTCGTGACACCGGGGCGCCGACCCGGCGCATCCGGGCCAGCGCGAATGCGCGGCATCATAGGCGATGAACGCGCGGGAGGCATGCCCCTCGCGCAGAATTGCGCTGCGCGTCAGCTGTCGCGCAGGCGATAGCCGACGCCCGCCTCGGTCACCAGGAAGCGCGGGCTGGCCGGATCGTCGCCGAGTTTCTGCCGCAGGTGGCCGACCACGACCCGCAGGTAATGGGTGTCTTCGACATGGGTCGGACCCCAGATATCCTTGAGCAGTTGCTGCTGGGTCACTACCCGTCCGAGATGGCGTGCCAGCGCGGCGAGCACTGCATACTCCTTGCGCGTCAGCGCCACTTCCGCACCCTCCAGGGTGACTCGGCGATAGGCGAAGTCCACCTGCAACGGGCCGACCGCCACCGACGCCTCCGGGCTTTCGCCCTGCGCCGCCTGGCGCAGCAGGACGCGCACGCGGGCGAGGAACTCCTGGATGCCGAACGGCTTGGTCACGTAGTCGTTGGCGCCGCCGTCCAGGGCCAGTACCTTCTCGCCCTCGCTGGCGCGCACCGACAGCACCAGCACCGGCACCTGCGACCATTCGCGCAGGTCGCGAAGGATGTCCTGGCCGTCGCGGTCCGGCAGGCCGAGGTCGAGCACCACCAGGTCCGGTCGGTTCAGCGCGGCCTGGGCCAGCCCCTCTTCGCCGGTGCCGGCCTCGAGCACCCGGTAGCCCTGGGCATTGAGACTGATACGGAGGAACTTGCGGATCTGCGGTTCGTCGTCGATCAGCAGGATGCTGTTCTGCAATTGGGTCATGGCACTCGGCACGGCAGGTGAACACGGCGACAGGCCAGCGGCGGCGTCGCGGAAACGGCAGGAATAGCGCGAGCGCGGGCGCCAGGCAAGTGCGCCGGGCTCATTCGTCGCCCTCCAGTTGCCCGAGGTCCGGCTGCGGATGCAGCGGCAGGTGCAGGATCAGCGTGGTGCCGCGACCGTCGAGGCCTTCGCCGACGCTGATGCGCCCGCCGTGGGCGCCGATCATGCCCTGGCAGATCGCCAGGCCCAGGCCGGTGCCCTGGCCACCGCGGTCGCCACGGGCAGCGGTGTAGAACATGTCGAAGATCTTCTCCCGCTCGGCCTCGGGAATCCCCGGCCCCTCGTCGCTCACCGCGAAACGCAGCTCGGCGGCATCCTGGCTGACCTCGATGCGCAACCGGCCGTGGTTCGGCGAGAAGCGCGCGGCATTTTCCAGCACGTTGATCAGCGCCTGCTCGATCAGCGCCGCATGCACGTAGAGCAACGGCAGGTCGTTGGCCACGATCGCCTGCACCCGGTACGGCGCCAGCACCGCGCGCAGGCGGTTCAGCGCGCTGCCAACGATGTCGCCCGGCGCCACCCAGTCGCGCGCCAGCTTCAGGCCACCGTGGCCGAGACGGGTCATGTCGAGCAGGTTCTGGATATAGCGGTCCAGTCGCTCGGCCTCGTCGCGGGTGCTTTCCAGCAGTTCGCGACGATCCGCCGGCGGGATCGCCTCACCCAGCGCCAGCAGGCTGTCGATGGAGCCGCGCATGGCCGTCAGCGGCGTGCGCAGGTCGTGGGACACCGAGGCGAGCAAGGCGCTGCGCAGTTGCTCGGTCTCGCCGTGCAGGCGCGCGGCCTCCAGGTCCTCGGCCAGGCGAGCCCGCGCCAGGGCCTGGGCCAGAGGCTGGCCGAGGGCGGCGAGCAGGCGCCGGCGCTGCGGGCTCAGCGGCTGGCCGTCCAGCGGCGCGACACCGAGCAGTGCCAGCGGTCCCTCTTCCGCCGACAGCGGCCACCACCACCAGCGTCCTCCGGGCAGCGTGCCAGTACCGAGGCCGGCCGGCTGGTCGTGGGCCCAGGCCCAGTCCGCGGCGACCCGTTCCTGGTCGGCGAGTTGCCGCTGCACGCCGGCCTCGGTCTTCCACTCGCCATTGACCTGACCGAGCAGGCAGACCTCGACGTCCTTCCAGTCGTCGAACTGCTGGGCGGCGGCGGCCAGCACCGCCTGGCGGTCGGTGGCGGCGGTGAGCTTGCGCGACAGCTCCAGCAGCAGGCTGGTTTCCTCCTGGGTATCGCGCAGCGCCTCCAGCTGGCGCCGCTGGCGTGCCGCCAGGTTGCCGGTGAGGCCGGCCATGAACAGGAAGAACGCCAGGCTCAGCAGGTCTTCGTGGCGATGGATGGCGAAGGAAAAATGCGGCGGGATGAACAGGAAGTCATAGGCCAGGAACGACGCCACCGCGCACAGCAGTGCCGGCATCAGGCTGCTGCGCACTGCCACCAGCAGCACCGCCATCAGGAACACCAGGGAGATGTTCGGCAGCTCCAGCAGGTGCGCCACGATCCAGGCCAGGCCGCTGGCCAGGGCGGTCGCCAGCAGCGCCAGCAGATAGTCGTTCCACACCACCGGATAGCGTGGCCGCGGTTCCGCCGGGCGTAGGTCGGCCTCGCTGTCCAGGGCACTGATCTCCAGGCCCTGGCCGTCGCGCAGCAGACGCCCGGCGAGACCACCGCCGAAGGCCCGGCGGTGCCAGCGGCGCCGCGACTGGCCAACCAGGACCAGGCTGGCGCGGCGCTCGCGGGCATGTTGCAGGAGGGTCCGCGCCACCTCGCCGGCGCGCAGCACGACGATCTCGCCGCCGAGCCGCTCGGCCAGTTGCTGCGCACCCTGCAGGCGCATCCGCGCCTGCTCGCCGCGCAAGCCGCCGGTATCGACGTGTACCACGCTCCAGGGCAGGTGCCGACGTTCGGCGACCCGGCAGGCGTGGCGCACCAGGCGTTCGGCCTGTTCGTCACCGTCGATGCCCACCAGCAGCCGCCCGCGCAACGCCGGCGCTTCCTCGCCGCGCTGGCGGTAGCGGTGGTTGAGGTCGGCGTCGACCCGCGCGGCGGCGGTCTGCATCGCCAGTTCACGCAGCGCGGTGAGGTTGGTCTGCGAGAAGAACGCATCGATCGCCGCCCGCGCCTGTTCCGGCACGTAGACCTTGCCCTCGCGCAGGCGCTCCAGCAGCTCGCGCGGCGGCAGGTCGATGAGGACGATCTCGTAGGCCTCCTGCAACACCCAGTCCGGCACCGTCTCGCGGACCTGCACGCCGGTGATGTCGCGGACCTGGTCGTTGAGGCTCTCCAGGTGCTGGACGTTGACCGTTGTGTAGACGTCGATTCCCGCCGCCAGCAACTCCTGGATGTCCTGCCAGCGCTTGGCGTGGCGGCTGCCGGGAACGTTGCTGTGGGCCAGTTCGTCGACCAGGGCCAGCGCCGGCGGGTCGGCGAGGAGACCGTCGAGGTCCATTTCCTGCAGTTTCATCCCTCGATACTCGAGGCTGCGCAGCGGCTGCTGCGGCACGCCTGCGAGGAGGGACTCGGTTTCCGCCCGCGAGTGGGTCTCGACCACCCCGGCGCGCAGTTTCACGCCCTGGCGCAACTGGGCCTGGGCGGCCTGCAGCATGGCGAAGGTCTTGCCCACCCCCGGCGCCGCGCCGAGAAAGACTTTCAGGCGGCCGCGCCCGTCAGCGGGCAGGTCGGCCAGCAGCGCGTCGGCGCGTGCGGTGTCGGTCATGGATCGGTCGTACTCCGTTGCTCTGCGCCGCGCAGGGCGGACGATCGCCGGCGATCATCCGCCGATGCGGCGATATTGCAAGCCCTTGCGTGGGTCTCTGGGGAAACCTAGCGCTTCAACCCCGCCAGCGCCATGTTCAGCGCCAGCACGTTGACCACCGCCGGCCCCACCAGCGGCCGCTCGGTGTGGCCTTCCACCAGGTCTTCCACCAGCCGCAGCGGCAGCCCGCGCGCCGTGGCCACCCGCAGCGCCTGGTAACGCGCGGCCTGCGGCGGCAGCTGCGGATCGAGTCCGCTACCGGAGGTAGTGACCAGCGCCAGCGGCACCGGCCCCTGGTCGGCGATACGCTCCTGGGCGGCGTCCCTGGCGATGCGCTCGGCCAGTGCCGGGTTGCTCGGCGCCAGGTTGCTCGCGGCACTGGAAACGGTGGCGTAGTCGCCCGCCGAAGGCCGCGAATGGAACCACTCCTCGCCGTCGAACTTCTGCGCGATCAGCCGCGAGCCGAGCACCTTGCCCTCGGCGTCGCGCAGCAGGCTGCCATTGGCCTGCTCGGGGAACGCCAGTTGGGCGATACCGGTGACCAGCAGCGGATAGGCCACGCCGGTGACCATGCTCAGCACCAGCAGTGACGCCAGTGCCGGACGGAGTTGCTTGAACATGTGCAGATCCTCTCTTCAGTCCCAGGCCCTCGCCCGACGGCGAGGGCCGTTGTTCATGCCAGGCCGACGGCGGTCAGCAGCAGGTCGATCGCCTTGATCCCGAGGAACGGCGCCACCAGGCCGCCGACGCCATAGATCAGCAGGTTGCGCTGCAGCAGTTGCGAAGCGTCCGCCGCCTGCACCCGCACGCCGCGCAAGGCCAATGGGATCAACGCGACGATGATCAGCGCGTTGAACACGATGGCCGACAGGATCGCGCTCTGCGGGCTTTGCAGGCGCATCACGTTGAGCACGTCGAGCTGCGGGTAGATGCCGACGAACAGCGCCGGCAGGATGGCGAAGTACTTGGCCACGTCGTTGGCGATGGAAAAGGTGGTCAGCGCGCCGCGGGTGACCAGCAACTCCTTGCCCACCTGGACCACGTCGAGCAGCTTGGTCGGGTCGCTGTCCAGGTCGACCAGGTTGGCCGCCTCGCGGGCGGCCTGGGTGCCATCGTTCATGGCCATGCCGACGTCGGCCTGGGCCAGCGCCGGGGCGTCGTTGGCACCGTCACCGCACATCGCCACCAGGCGACCTTCGCCCTGCTCCTGGCGAATCCGCGCCAGTTTCTTCTCCGGGGTAGCCTCGGCGATCACGTCGTCGACCCCAGCCTCGGCGGCGATGGCAGCGGCGGTCAGCGGGTTGTCGCCGGTCACCATTACGGTGCGGATGCCCAGCCGGCGCAGTTCGGCGAAGCGCTCGCGAATGCCCGGCTTGACCACGTCCTTCAGGTGAATGGCGCCGAGCAGCCGGCCGTTGGCTACCACCAGCAGCGGGGTGCCGCCGCTCTGGGCGATCTTGTCCACCTCCCGCGAAAGCACCTCGGGCATCTTCTCCCGCGGCAGGTCGATGAAGCGCAGCGCCGCATCCACCGCCCCCTTGCGGTACACCTGGCCGTTCCAGTCGACCCCGGACAGGCGGGTTTCCGCGCTGAAGGCGATCGGCGTCAGCTCCTCGCGGCGCGGCTCCTCGATCGGATGCAGGATGCGCAGGTATTCGACGATCGACTTGCCTTCCGGGGTGTCGTCGGCCAGCGAGGCCAGCAACGCGCCCTCGGCCAGTTCCTTGCCGCTCACCCCCGGCGCGGCGTACAGCGCGCTGCAGCGGCGGTTGCCGAAGGTGATGGTGCCGGTCTTGTCGAGCAGCAGCACGTGGACGTCGCCGGCCGCCTCCACCGCGCGACCGGACTTGGCGATCACGTTCAGGCGCACCAGGCGGTCCATGCCGGCGATGCCGATGGCCGAGAGCAGGCCGCCGATGGTGGTCGGGATCAGCGTCACCAGCAGCGCCACCAGGAACACCAGCGGCAGGTTGCCGCCGGCGAACAGGGCGAACGGCTTGAGGGTCACCACTACCAGCAGGAAGATCAGGGTCAGGCCGATCAGCAGGATGTCCAGCGCCACTTCGTTGGGGGTCTTCTGCCGCTTGGCGCCTTCCACCAGGGCGATCATCCGGTCCAGGGTCGACTCGCCCGGGTTGGCGCCGATCCGTACCAGCAGCCAGTCGGACACCACCTGGGTGTTGCCGGTCACCGCCGAGCGATCGCCGCCGGACTCGCGGATCACCGGCGCCGATTCGCCGGTGATGGCGGCCTCGTTGACCGCCGCCACCCCTTCGATGACTTCGCCGTCGCCGGGAATCATCTCGCCGGCCTGGACCCGTACCACATCGCCCTTGCGCAGGCTGCTGGCAACGACGCTCTCGAAACTGCCGTCGGCGCGCCGCTTATTGGCGGAGAGGCCCTGGCTGCCGGCCTTGAGACTGTCCGCGCGGGCCTTGCCACGCCCCTCGGCGAGCGCTTCGGCGAAATTGGCGAAGAGCACGGTGAACCACAGCCAGAGGGCGATCTGCAGCGCCACCGAGGTCGGCACCGCCTGGTCGGGGACGAAGCACAGCAAGGTGGTGAGCACGGCGGTCAGTTCGACCACCAGCATCACCGGCGAGCGCAGCAACTGGCGCGGGTCGAGCTTGACGAAGGCTTGCAGCAGCGCCGGCCGCCACAAGGCGGCGAGGCTGGTGGACGCGTTGTGGCGACGTTCGAGCGATTTGTGCAAGGCGTTCTTGGACGCCTGGGTCTGAGCGTTCATGTGCGATTCCTTCAGAAGCCGAGGCTCAGTTGTTCAGCGATCGGGCCGAGGGCCAGGGTCGGCAGGAAAGTCAGGCCGCCGACCAGCAGGATGGTCACGGTGAGCAGGCTGACGAACAGCGGACCATGGGTCGGGAAACTGTTCGGCCCCACCGGGCTGGCCTTCTTCGCCGCCAGGCTGCCGGCGATGGCGAGGATCGGCAGGATGTAGCCGAAGCGGCCGATGAGCATGGCCAGGCCGATCATCAGGTTGTGGAACGGCGTGTTGGCACCGAAACCGGCAAACGCCGAGCCGTTGTTGGCGCTCCCCGAGGTGTAGGCGTAGAGCAGTTGGCTGAAGCCGTGCGGGCCGGGATTGGTCACCGCCGAGGCCGGCCCCGGCAGGCTGGCGGCGATGGCGCCGAGCACCAGCACGCCGACAGGCATCACCAGCAGGGTGAAGACCAGCAGGCGGACCTCCTTCGCCTCGAGTTTCTTGCCCAGGTACTCCGGCGTCCGCCCGACCATCAGGCCGGCGAGGAACACCGCGATCAGGACGAACAGCAGCATGCCGTAGAGGCCGGCGCCGACGCCGCCGAAGATCACCTCGCCGAGCATCATGTTCAGCAGCGGCAGCATGCCACCCAGGGGGCTCAGGCTGTCGTGCATGGCGTTCACCGAGCCGTTCGAGGCGGCGGTGGTGGTGATCGCCCAGAGCATGCTGGCGGCGGTGCCGAAGCGACTCTCCTTGCCCTCCATCGGCGCGCCCTGCTCGATCGGCAACTGCGCCAGCGCCGGGTTCGGCTGGTATTCGGCCCACAGCGACAGGCCCAGGCCGAGGCAGAACAGCAGCAGCATGCAGCCGAGGATCGCGCGGCTCTGGCGCAGGTCCTTCACGTAATGGCCGAAGGTGAATACCAGCGCCGCCGGGATCAGGATGATCGAGGCCACTTCGAACAGGTTGCTCCAGGCGCTCGGGTTCTCGAACGGATGGGTCGAGTTGACGCCGAAGAAGCCGCCGCCATTGGTGCCCAGCTGCTTGATGGCGATCTGGCTGGCCGCCGGGCCGAGCGGGATGGTCTGCTCGGCGCCTTGCAAGGTGGTGGCATGGACATAGTCGAAGAAGGTCTGCGGCACACCCTGCCAGACCAGCAGCAACGCCAGCAGCAGGCACAGCGGCAGCAGCACGTAGAGGGTGCCGCGGGTCAGGTCGACCCAGAAGTTGCCCAGCTGTCGTGTGGAGCGGCGGCTGATGCCGCGCGCCAGGGCCACCAGCACGCAGAGGCCGACCGCCGCGCTGACGAAGTTCTGCACCGTGAGGCCGACCATCTGGCTGAAGTAGCTCAGCGAGGCCTCGCCGCTGTAGGCCTGCCAGTTGGTGTTGGTGACGAAACTGACCGCGGTGTTGAACGCCAGTGTCCATTCCAGGCCCGGCAGGTGCTGCGGGTTCAGCGGCAGGCTGCCCTGCAGCATGAGGATCGAGAACAGCAGGACCAGGCCGGCCAGGTTGAATGCCAGCAGCGCCAGGGTGTAGGTCTTCCAGTCCTGCTCGCTCGCCGGATCGACGCCGAACAGGCGATAGCAGACGCGCTCCAGTGGCGCCAGCGGCGCGCTGAGGAGATTGCGTTGGCCTTCCATCACCTTGAAGCAGTAGCGCCCGAGGAACGGTGCAGGCACCAGGACCAGGGCGAAAAAGGCCAGGATCAAGAGAATCTCGTGGCTGTTCATGTGCCCTCCCCTAGGCACGGTCGGCGCGTAGCAGCGCCACCAGCAAATAGACGAACAGTCCCGTGGCCAGGGCCAGGGACAACCAATCCAGAACGGTCATGTGTGCGATCTCTCCTTCGAGCGGCCTCTGCCGCTTGAGGGAAAGTCTCCGCAAAGGGGGCGTAAAGAAGCGATTCAGGGCCGCGTCGGACGGCATAAAGAAAGCGTAAAGAGTGGCGCGGACAGCGCCTGGGACAGCAACCGGCCGGGGACTGCGCCACGGCCGGTGACAAGGCGAAGGATCGACGCTAGCCCTGGGCGGCGCGGATCATGTTGCGGGCGATCAGCAGTTGCTGGATCTGCGTGGTGCCCTCGTAGATGCGGAACAGCCGCACGTCGCGATAGAAGCGCTCGATCCCGTAGTCGCCGATATAGCCGGCGCCGCCGAAGATCTGCACCGCGCGGTCGGCGACGCGGCCGCACATTTCCGAGGCGAACAGCTTGGCGCAGGACGCCTCGGTACCGACATCGCGGCCTTCGTCGCGCTGCCGCGCGGCGTCGATGACCATGCAGCGCGCCGCGTAGGCTTCGGCCTTGCTGTCGGCAAGCATCGCCTGGATCAACTGGAACTCGGCGATCGGCTGGCCGAACTGCTTGCGTTCCAGGGCATAGCGCAACGCATCCTCGAGCATCCGCTCGGCGACCCCCACACAGACTGCGGCGATGTGCAGGCGGCCCTTGTCGAGCACCTTCATCGCGGTCTTGAAGCCGACGCCCTCGACCCCGCCGATCAACTGACTGGCAGGCACCCGGCAGTCGTCGAAGATCACGTCACAGGTATGCGCGCCCTTCTGTCCCATCTTGCGATCCGGCTTGCCCAGGGACAGCCCGGGCGTACCGCGCTCGACGACGAAAGCGGAGATTCCGCCGGCGCCACGGATCGCCGGGTCGGTGCGCGCCATCACGGTGTAGATGCCGGCCTGCGGGGCGTTGGTGATGAAGCGCTTGGTACCGTTGAGCACGTAGTGCTCGCCGTCACGCACCGCCGTGGTCTTCAGCGAGGCGGCGTCGGAACCGGAGTCCGGTTCGGTGAGGCAGAACGAACTGAGCAGTTCGCCCGACGCCAGGCGCGGCAGGTAGCGCCGCTTCTGTTCTTCGGTGCCGTCGATGACGATGCCCTGGGAGCCGATGCCGTTGTTGGTGCCCAGCAGCGAACGGAACGCTGGCGAGGTCCGCCCCAGCTCGAAGGCGATGCTCACCTCTTCCTCCATGGTCACCCCGAGGCCGCCGTAGGCCTCCGGGATCGACAGGCCGAACAGGCCCATCTCGCGCATGCGGGCGATGATCGCCTCGGGAATGCGGTCGGTTTCCGCCACTTCCTGCTCATGAGGCACCAGGCTTTCGCGGACGAACTGGCGGATGCTGTCCAGCAGCAGGTTCAGGGTTTCCGGATCACGAATCATGCTCACTCCAATAGGCCCCTAGGCCGGTTGCCATGATTCCGTCACCGGCCTCGGTCAGCGGGTGGCGGCCTCGATGTTGTGGACCATGTGCAGCAGGCGCGGGCCGATGTCGTCCTCCAGTTTCTCGCGCTTGAGATGGAAACTCGGCCCGCCGCAATTGAACGCCAGTAGCCCATGGCTCTCATGGTGCAAGGCCACGCCCACCGCGTTGACGTCGCGTTGCCACTCGCCGAGCGACAGGCAGAAGCCGTAGTCGGCATAGTCGCGGAAGGCCCGCTCCAGCCCCTTGCGCACTTCCGGCCAGTCTTCCGGGTGGCGCTTGCGGATGTGCCCGAGGATGAACTCCCGCTCGTCCTCCGGCATCGCCGCCAGGCAGGCCCGACCGATCGCGCTGCGGTGCAGCGAGAGGTGGCTGCCGACCTGGCGACGCATGGTCAGGTTGGCCTCGCCATGCACCACGTCGAGGTAGACCATGCTCAGCCGGTCGCGGGCCGCCATGGCCACCGCGGCCTTGGCGTAGCCGGCCATCTCTTCCATCAAAGGGCGGGCGAGCGCGCGAATCGACAGGTTCGAGAGCATCGCGTAGCCGAACGACATCACCCCCACTTCCAATTGATACTTGCCGCTATGCGGCAGGTGACGCAGATAGCCCAGCCGGGTCAGGGTGTGGGTCAGACGCGACACCGTCGGCTTCGGCAGGCCGGTCTTCTTCGCCAGTTCCTGGTTGCCCAGCAGGCTTTCCCGTGGTGTGAAACAGCGCAGCAATTCCAACCCGCGGGCCAGCGCGGTGACGAACTGGCGGTCCTTGAGTTCCTCGTCTTTCTCCTGCATCGGGTCGATCAGCACAGCTTCGAAGGCGGACACTTCCGCTTCCGTACTGGCACCTTCCGCCGGACTCCGGCGCTCGTCGTTGCCGCGCATAGTAGGGACCTCTTTTTCAAAAAATCAATAAAACAAAATCATATTTCGCATAGCGAAACTAATAGAAGAACCCATGCACTTTCAACAACGAAAATAAAATCCTTTTAAAACAGTAAATTGTATAAGTAGATCGTCCAAAATCCGACGCGAGTATTTACAACGCCCCGGCTGGCGCTGATTATTTTCGATAAATCATGAAACTATATTTCGCATAGCGAAATATCAATTCATCGGAGCTTCCATGTCCGCCGATCCTTCGCCCGTGGTCCTGCTCGAATTTCCCGCAGCCGATATCGCCCTGCTTCGCCTCAATCGTCCGCAAGCCAGGAACGCGCTGAACGACGAAGTGCGCCAGCGCCTCGCCAGCCACTTCCAGACGCTCGGCGCGGATCCGGCGATCCGCGTCATCGTGCTCACCGGCGACTCGCGCTGCTTTGCAGCTGGCGCCGATCTCCGCGATCTCTCGACGAGCACGGCGATCGGCCTGTACGGCCGCCACGGCGAGCGCTACTGGGAAGCCATCGCGCGCTGCCCGAAGCCGGTGATCGCCGCGGTCAACGGCTTCGCCCTGGGCGGCGGCTGCGAACTGGCGATGCATTGCGACCTGATCGTCGCCGGCGAGTCGGCACAGTTCGCCCAGCCGGAGATCAAGGTCGGGGTGATGCCGGGTGCCGGCGGCACCCAGCGCCTGGTACGGGCGGTGGGCAAGTTCCAGGCGCTGCGCATGCTGTTCACCGGCTGCCTGGTGAAGGCTCCGCAAGCGCTGGCCATGGGCCTGGTCAGCGAAGTGGTGGCGGACGAGTCGACGCTGGCGCGCGCCCTGGAACTGGCCACGGAGATCGCCCGCCTGCCCCCTCTGGCGCTGGCGCAGATCAAGGAGGTGGTCCTGGCCGGTGCCGACCTGCCGCTGGACAGTGCCCTGGCCCTGGAACGCAAGGCGTTCCAGTTGCTGTTCGACTCGCAGGACCAGAAGGAAGGCATGCAGGCCTTCCTGGAGAAACGCCCGCCGAACTACCAGGGGAAATAGACGATGCCCGATATTCGTTGTATCGCCGTGGTCGGTACCGGTGCGATGGGCACCGGGATCGCCCAGATCGCCGCCCAGGCCGGCCTGACTGTGTGGCTGTTCGACAGCCGCGCCGAGGCCGCCGCCGAGGCACGCCAGCGCCTGCGGCAGACCTTCGAGAGCCTGTGCGGCAAAGGCAAGCTGAGCGCCGCCGACGCCGCGGCCGCGCAAAACCGGCTGCGGGTGGCGGAACGCCTGGAACAACTGGGCGACTGCGAACTGGTGGTGGAGGCCATCGTCGAGCGCCTGGAGGCCAAGCAGGAATTGCTGCGCCGGCTGGAAGCCATAGTCGCGCCGGAGACCATCCTCGCCAGCAATACCTCGTCGTTGTCGATCACCGCCATCGCCGCCGCCTGCGAGCGGCCGCAGCGGGTCGCCGGCTTTCACTTCTTCAACCCGGTGCCGCTGATGCGCGTGGTCGAGGTGGTCGACGGCCTGGCCAGCGCTCCGGAAGTCGGCGACGCCCTGCTCGCCCTCGCCGCGCGCCTGGGCCACCGCGGCGTACGGACCAAGGACAGCCCCGGCTTCATCGTCAACCATGCCGGCCGCGCCTATGGCACCGAGGCCCTGCGCATCCTCGGCGAAGGCGTCGCCGAATGCGCCGAGATCGACCGTGTGCTGCGCGAGTGTGCCGGCTTCCGCATGGGGCCGTTCGAACTGCTCGATCTTACCGGCCTCGACGTGTCGCACCCGGTAATGGAATCGATCTACCAGCAGTACTACCAGGAACCGCGCTACCGCCCGCACCCGCTGACCCGCCAGTTGCTCGCCGCCGGCCGTCTCGGGCGCAAGAGCGGCCAGGGCTTCTATCGCTACGTCGACGGCCAGCCGCAGGACAAGCCCGGTCCGCAACCGGTGCCGCAGGCCGCCATCCGGCCCCCGGTGTGGCTGGGCTGCGAAAACGAGGACGACCGCCGCACGCTCGCCGAACTGCTGCATCGCCTCGGCGTCGAGCCGGAAACCGGCGAACGCCCTTCCGCCGCAGCGCTCTGCCTGCTGGCCGCCTGGGGCGAGGACCTGAGCAGCGCCGTGCAGCGCTTCGCCTGTCCCGCCGAGCGCAGCGTCGGCATCGACCTGCTCTGCGACCTCGAGCGCCGGCGCTGCCTGATGCTCTCGCCACTGACTACCCCGGCCATGCGCGACGCCGCCCACGCGCTACTGGCTGGCGACGGCGTCGGGGTCACGGTGCTGCGCGACAGTCCCGGCTTCGTCGTCCAGCGGGTACTGGCGATGATCGTCAACCTCGCCTGCGACATCGCCCAGCAGGGCATTGCCAGCGTCGAGGATATCGACCAGGCGGTGCACCTCGGCCTCGGCTATCCCCACGGCCCGCTGGAATGGGGCGACCGCCTCGGCCCGCGGCGCCTGCTGAGCATTCTCCAGCGCTTGCAGACGCTTACCGGTGACCCGCGCTACCGGCCCAGTCCCTGGCTGCGCCGACGAGCGCAACTGGGCATGTCCCTGCGCGCCGGCGAAACCGCCGCCGTAGGCTGACGCATCGGCGACCTGGCGGCGCAGCGTCATGCGTCTCGCCGCCAGGCCAACGCTTTTTCCCCGAGCGACGCTTTCCGGGCTTGCAGCTGCCGAGGTATCCTGCGCGCAAATTCATCCGATGATTGGATGTTTCTTCCGAGACCATTCCCCTCAAGCGCTCCCTGGTGGACATCGCCCTGGAGCAGATCCGCCAGCGCATCGACGCCGGCCATTGGCCGCTCGGCCAGCGCCTGCCGCCGGAGCCGGAACTCGCCGAGCTGCTCGGCATGAGCCGCAACACCGTGCGCGAAGCGGTGCGGGTGCTGACCTTCTCCGGCGTGCTGGAAGTCCGCCAGGGCGACGGCACCTACGTGCGCGCCTGCGCCGATCCGCTGGAAACCATGCTGGTGCTGGCGCGCAGCGCGGTGCAGCACTCCCTGGAGGCACGCGGGATGATCGAGATCGAGGCGGCGCGCCTGGCAGCCGTTCGCCGCGACGACAGCGACCTGAGCGCATTGCGCGAACATCTCGACGCTTCGCGCCAGCGCTACGGCAGCGCCGACCTGCAGGACTACATCGAGCACGACGTCCGCTTCCACCAACGGATGGTCGATGCCGCCCACAATCCGGTGCTCAGCGAACTCTACCGCTACTTCTCGCAGGTCATCCGGACCTCGCTGGAACGCACCATGGCCGACCCACAAAGGGCCCAGCCCTGCTTCGAGCTGCACCAGCAACTGCTCGATGCCATAGAACGCGGAGACCCGGACGCTGCCGCCGCGGCCAACCGCGCACTGCTGATCTGAACCCGGGACAGACCCATGACTCACGCCTTGAATGCCCGGCCGGGAGCGCACCCCGGCCATCCTCCGGAAGAACTGCTGATCGATGCCGAAGTCGACGACGAACCAGCCCCGCCGGCGCCGCCGCTACGCCCCTGGCTGCTCCTGCTGGGCCTGGTGCTGGTGGCGCTGAACCTGCGCCCGGCGCTGTCCAGCCTCGCCCCCCTGCTCAACCAGGTACGCGACGATACCGGCCTCTCGGCCGCCGCCGCCGGCCTGCTGACCACCGCGCCGGTACTCTGCCTGGGGTTGTTCGCGCCGCTCGCGCCGCGCCTGGCCCGGCGTATCGGCGCCGAACGCAGCGTGCTGCTGATCCTCTTCTGCCTGGCCGGCGGCATCGTCCTGCGCAGCCTGTTCCCGGTGTTCGGCCTGTTCGCCGGCAGCGTCCTGGCCGGCGCCAGCATCGGCATCATCGGCGTGCTCCTGCCGGGCATCGTCAAACGCGACTTCCCGCGCCAGGCCGGGGTGATGACCGGGGTCTACACCATGGCCCTGTG
Organism: Pseudomonas sp. 20-5; assembly: GCF_056782835.1. Lineage (NCBI taxonomy): Bacteria > Pseudomonadati > Pseudomonadota > Gammaproteobacteria > Pseudomonadales > Pseudomonadaceae > Pseudomonas > Pseudomonas sp. 20-5. Next base: position 3,804,473 of record NZ_CM165584.1, read on the forward strand.
CCTGGGCGCAGCGCTCGCCGCCGGCGCTACCGCGCCGCTGGAGAAGCTCTTCGGCAACTGGGAACTGGCGCTGGCGTTCTGGTCGCTGCCGGCGATCCTCGCCGCCGCCTTCTGGCTGCCGCAGACCCGCCAGGGCCAGCACGCCCATCGCCAGGCCTTCCGTGTCATCGGCCTGTGGCGCGACCCGCTGGCCTGGCAGGTCACGCTGTACATGGGCCTGCAATCGTCCCTGGCCTACATCGTCTTCGGTTGGCTGCCGTCGATCCTGATCGACCGCGGCATGACTGCGGTAGAAGCCGGCCTGGTGCTGTCCGGCTCGGTGATGCTGCAACTGATCACCGCCCTGCTCGCGCCCTGGCTCGCCGCTCGCGCCAGGGACCAGCGCCTGGCGGTGGTGCTGGTGATGGCGACCACCCTCGCCGGCCTGCTCGGCTTCCTCTATGCGCCGCTGCAGACCATCTGGGGCTGGGCGGTCCTGCTCGGCCTCGGCCAGGGCGGTACCTTCAGCATCGCCCTGGCGCTGATCGTCCTGCGCTCGCGCGACGCCCACGTCGCCTCGCATCTGTCGGGCATGGCCCAGGGCGTCGGCTACACCCTGGCGGCCATGGGGCCGTTCATGGTCGGCGTGGTCCACGACCTGACCGGCGGCTGGAACGCGGTCGGCTATATCTTCATCGGCGTCGCCATCGCCGCCACCCTGTTCGGCCTCGGCGCCGGGCGCAGCCAGTACGTGGGGGCCCGCAGCGAACACCTGTAGCCCCGCAGACGCAAAAAGCCCCGCATCGCGGGGCTTTTTCTCCTTCGTCACTCAGGCATCCGGGCCGCGCCCTTCGGCGGGCGGCGTCCGCGGCGTGCTGGCGATCCAGTCGCTGAGCAGGTTGTAGGCCACTGCCAGCAGGATCGGGCCGAGGAACAGGCCCATGAAGCCGAACGCCAGCAGGCCGCCGAATACCCCGAGCAGCACCACCACCAGCGGCAGGTTGCCGCCACGGCTGATCAGGTAGGGTTTGAGGATGTTGTCCACCCCGCTGATGATGAAGAAGCCCCACAGGCCGAGGAACACCCCGTGGCCATAGTCGCCCTTGAAGAACAGCCAGGCGGTGGCCGGACCCCAGACCAGCGGCGGGACCATCAGTAGGCTGCAGGCGAAGGTCAGCAGGCCGAGCAGCATGGCTCCCGGTACGCCGGCGATCATGAAGCCGATCCAGGCCAGCAGGGCTTGCGCCGCGGCGGTACCGATCACCCCGTTGACCACCCGCTGTACGGTGCCGGCGACAAGGTCGCGATAGTGCTCCGCGCGGTTGCCGATCAGGCGCTCCAGGGCACGGTGGACGATGGACTCCAGGCGCGGCCCGTCGCGGTAGAAGAAGAAGATCAGGATCAGGCTGAGGACCAGTTCCAGGATCCCTCCGCCGATCTTCGCGCTGCGCGCCAGCAGCCAGTTGCCGACCTCGCCGACATAGGGCTTGAGCACGTAGAAGAACGCCACGCCCTGTTGGTCGATGGAGTCCCACCAGCCGATCAGGCGGTCGCCGATCAGCGGTACGCCGGCCATCCACGAAGGCGGCGGCGGCAGGCCCTCGACCTGGAGATTCTTCAGCAGCTCCATCAGCGAGCGAACGTTGTCCGCCAGGCCGAAGCCGAGCCAGATCAGCGGCAATGCCACCAGGACGATCCAGCCCAGGGTCAGCAGGCCCGCCGCCAGCGACTCGCGGCCACCGAGCAGGCGCGTGAGCATGCGCATCAGCGGCCAACTGGCGAAAGCCAGCACCGCGGCCCAGAACAGCGCCGACCAGAATGGCGCCAGCACCCAGAGACTGGCACCGAGCAGACCGAACAGCAGCACGCGAAGCAACAGCCGATCGTTATCGAACATCAAGGCAGGCCTTCCTCAAAGGGGGATACACCGATAGACAGCGCTCGGCGTGCGCCGTTTCCAGCCGGAGCGTGGGGCGCGGGGGAAAGGCAGTCTACTCTGGCGGGCGGCCTTGCCGAAGGCATTTTCGCCATCGCCCGGGCCCGCAGGCCCGGGCGAACGCGTTCAACGCAGCCAGTTGAGGTGCAGGCCCTCGACCTCCGACTGGCCCAGCTCCATGCGGCTGTTCAGCACGCCCTGCCCGCGCAGGGCGTCGCGCCACTCCTGGGCGTGCTTGCCGGACAGCTCGACCCGCACCCCGGTATCCAGGCGCAGGGTCCGCACCAGCAGCTCCAACCAGGAGCCGGCCGGCTCCGCCGGCACATGGCTGAGGGTCAGTTCGCCGTTGGCCTTGAGCAGGCGCAGCAGGGTCGCCGGGCTCGGCAGCAGTTCCGCCAGCGGCGCATCGGCCTTGAGTTCCTCGGCCTGCAGGTAGGCGCGGCGATTGCCACGGGTGATCGAGTAGACCGCCACCAGGCTGTTCTCCTGCGGCGCCGCCAGACGCACCAGCAGGTAGGCCTGCTGCTCGTCCGGGCCGTACAGCTTGGCATTACCGAACACGGCGTTGGCCAGCAGGCTGCTGGAGCCGCAGTCGCGTCGCTCGCACCAGAACAGCGGCGTGGCGTCGGCCTTGAGCAGCGCGGTGCGCGCCGCGGCGAACGCCTCCTGGCTGCTGTGCTCGGGCGGCAAGCGGTAGGTCAGTGCGGTCAGCTCGCCTTCGGCGCGCACCTCGCCCTCCATGCGCAGGCGACCGCTGATGCGACTGATCGCCCCTAGCGGGTAGATCCGTTCCTCACTCGGCGCCTGACGGAAGTCGACGATCTCGGCGCGCGGGAAGCGCGGCAGGATGTCCAGGTCATGGCTGCCGGGAAGGTCGGCGGCCAGCGCCGAAAAGCTGAAAACGCCCAGGGATAGCAACAGGAACCCTCGCATACCGGCCCTCAACGGGTCAGCATCGACTGGGCGGTACGGATGGCGTCGTCGCCCTCCTTCTCCCGCCGCGGCACCAGCAGTCCGCGCTGCACCGCGGGACGCGCCTCGATGGCGGCGATCCAGCGCTGCAGGTTGTCCAGCCCGTCGACGGCGACACCGGACCAGTCGTGGATGCGCACCCAGGGATAGGTGGCGATATCGGCAATGCTGTAGTCGCCGGCGAGGTACTCGGCCTCGCCCAGGCGCCCGTCGAGAACTTCGTAGAGGCGCCGGGTCTCATGCTGGTAGCGGTCGATGGCGCCCTGCAACTTCTCCGGAAAATAACGGAAGAACACGTTGGCCTGCCCCTGCATCGGGCCGACCCCGCCCATCTGGAACATCAGCCACTGGATCACCCGCGAGCGGCCCTTGACGTCGGTGGGCATCAGTTGCCCGGTCTTCTCGGCGAGGTAGATGAGGATCGCGCCCGACTCGAAGACGGCGAAGTCGTCGTTGTCGCGGTCGACGATGGCCGGGATGCGGCCGTTGGGATTGATCCTGAGGAATTCCGGAGCCTTCTGCTCCTTCTTGTCGAACGACAGCGCGTGCACCCTGTAGGGCAGGCCCATTTCCTCGAGGGCGATGGAAACCTTGTGGCCGTTCGGCGTGGCGGCGGTGTAGAGATCGATCATGCGGTGACTCTCCGTAACGATCCGTCCAGCCTTACGGCTGGACCCGGAATAGTCAAGGAAACAACGGCAAGCCGGTGTTTCAGCGCGCGAAGAAGGCCGCGAAGACCCTGGCCACCGCCTGCGCCCCGGCCTCGTCGTCCAGATGCAGGTGATGCCCGCCCGGCAGGTGGTGCCGCTCGAACGGCAGGGTCTCCAGCAGCGCCCGCATGCGCGGCTCCACCGCCAGCATGCCCTGTTCGGCCAGTACCAGGCTGACCGGGCATTCCACGCTGCGCACGAAGTTCAGCGCGTGGGCCTGGGTCAGGCGCAGCGGCGACGGTAGGGTCAGGCGCGCGTCGGTGCGCCAGGTATAGCCACCGGGCACCGGTTCCAGGCCGCGCTGGGCGAGCAGTTCGGCGGCCTCCCGGGAGATCTCGCCGACCCCGCGCATCCGCGCTTCCACGGCTTTTTCCAGCTCGGCATAGACCGGCTTGCGCTTGTGGCGTAGCGCCAGTTGCGCCTTCAGCGCTTCGCCGAGCTTCTGCGGCGCCTTGTCGGCTTCGCCAGTGTAGGGAATCAGGCCATCGATCAACGCCAGCCGCTCGATGCGCTCGGGCAAGGCCCCGGCGAGCAGCACCGAGACGATGGCGCCCATCGAGTGCCCCAACAGGGAAAAACGCTCCCAGCCCAGTTGCTCGGCCACCATCAGCACGTCCAGCGCGTAGTCCCAGAGCAGGTAGCTGGCGCCCTCGGCACGATGCGCGGAATGCCCGTGGCCGGCGAAGTCGAGGGCGACGATACGCAGCCCGGCGAGCTTCGGCGCCAGGCGCGAGAAGCTCATGGCGTTGTCCAGCCAGCCATGCAGGGCGATCACCGGCTTGCCGTCCGGCGGACCGAACAGATGCGCGGCCAGTTCGATGTGCGGCAGGCTGATGCGTACTTCCTCGACCTGCAGGCTCATGCCGAACGCTCCTCGGTCGCCCGCGACCAGCGATCGAACACGCCTTTCAGCAGTTCGGCGGTTTCCCGCGGGCGCTCCAGCGGGAACATGTGGCCGCCGGGCAGCGACATGAACTCGCCGCGCGGCATCGCCCGGATCAGCCGGGTGTGGTGCGGCAACACCACCTTGCTGTGCCGCCCGCGCACCATCGCCAGCGGCACCTGCAACTGTCGTGGACGCCCCGGACTGCTGTGCGGCACGCTGCGGTAGATGCTGATCTCGGTGGCCGGATCGAAGCGCAGGCGCAGGCCGGAACCGCCGCCGCTGTCGGCCAGCCCGTGGCGTACGTAGGCCTCCAGGCAATCGGGGTCGAAGCGGCGGAACAGCGCCTTGCCGGAGAAGTACGCCCGCGCCTCTTCCAGGTCGGGGAACGCCTCGCGACGCCCCAGGGTGCGCCCGGCCGGAGTGATCCGGTCGATGAAGCCGAAGCGCTTGGCGGCACGGATCACCAGGCGGTCGGCGAGGGTCAGCACCGGCGAATCGAGCATCACCACGCCGCGGTAGAGTTCCGGCCGGCGCAGCGCCGCGTGGTAGTGCAGCACGCCGCCGAGGGAATGGCCGACGCCCCAGACCGGCTGTTCCAGGCTGGCGAGATGGTGCAGCAGTTCGTCCACCAGGTTGTCCCAGTTGTCGTTCACCGGGAAACGCGGGTCGTGCCCGTGCATTTCCAGGTGATCCACCCGGTACTCCGGCGCCAACGCCTCGAACAGCTTGGCGTAGGTAGCCGACGGGAAGCCGTTGGCGTGGGCGAAGAAAACCGATTGCGACATGCGCGACGTCTCGACAGGGCTGATGCCAGGGATTCTCCGGCAGCCTCGCCGAGGCGGCAATGGCTTTGCCGGCTGCCTTGCACGGCGAAGCGGCCAAAACCTCAGGCAGAGCGGACGAGATGCTCGAGGATCGCCGCCGCCACCAGCAGGAACACCACCCCGCAGGCCGCGTCCAGCCAGGGCACCGCGCGCAACAGGCGGGCCTGCAGGGCCGGGCGGGTAAGGGTCAGGCTGAGCAGGCCGAACCAGCAGGCGCCCATGCCGAACAGCAGCGCCGCCACCGCCAGTTTGCCGCCGAGCGACATCTGCGCGGGAATCAGGCTGCCGAGCAAGGCGATGAAGAACACCAGCGCCTTGGGATTGAACAGATTGGTCGCCACTCCGCGCAGCCAGGGCCCCAGGGGCGACGGCGGCAGTGCCCCGTCGAGCCGGCCCGGCTGGCCGTCGCCGCGCCGCAGCCAGGCGCGCAGCGCGCCGACGCCGAGCCAGGCCAGGTACAGCGCGCCGAGCGCCTGCAGGATGGCGAACAGCACAGGCGTACGGCTGAGCAGCAGCGACACGCCGGTCAGCACCAGGGTGGTATGCAGGAGAATCCCGCAGGCCAGCCCCAGCGCGCTGGCCAGGCCGGCCCGCCGCCCCTGGTGCAGGGACGTGCGCACCACCAGGGCGACATCGGGACCGGGGCTGACCAGGGCTATGGCGAACACCGCCGCCAGGGTCAGCAAGACAGACAATTCCTGCATGGCTACTCCACGAAAAAGGGATCGGAAAGGAAAACGCGAATCAGCGCTGGCGCAGGCGCGCCGGCGGTAACCCATAGGTGCGCCGGAACAGACGGCTGAAGTGCGCCTGGTCGTAGAAACCGAACTGCTGGGCCACCTGGCTCAATGGCTGCTCGCCGCGCAGAACCAGCGGCAAGGCGCGCTCCAGGCGCAGTTGGGTCAGCCACTGGTGGGGCGGCAGGCCGCAGTGACGGCGGAAGCGCCGCAGCACCTGCCAGGGGCTCAGGCCGCAGAAGGCGGCCAGTTCCTCCAGGTTCGGCGGGTACTCCAGGCGCGACTCCAGCCAGTCGCGCAGCCGCGTCCAGTCGCGCTGGCCGAAGCCTTCCCGGTCGCCCTCCTCCAGGCGCAGGCTGCTGCCCAGGCTGAGCAGGCAGGCCAGCGCCTGCCAGAGGTGCTCTTCCAAGGCCAGACGGTTCTCCAGCGCCGCCGCTCCGCCGAGCATGCCCAGGTGCAACTGACGCAGGCGCTGCTGCAGACGCTCGTCGCGGACCAGGTTACTGGTCAGACGCGGCGCCCCCCGACGGCCGTCGCTGAAGTCACGGCTGGCGCGCTCCAGCCAGTCGGCATCGAGCGCCAGGACGCGGATACGGTAGCCCTCCTCGCCGGCGCTGCTGCCGTCGTGGATGCTTTCCGGCGCCATCAGCAACGCGTCGCCGGCCCCGGCCAGGCGCCGTTCGCCGCCGGCGGCATAGCGATGCCGGCCCTGCAACAGCAAGCCGATGTGGTACTCCAGGTGGAAGTGCCGGGGAAAGGAAAAGCGGTTGTGCTCGGCGTCTATCAGGCGTACGCCGGGAATCCCGCTGCTGAGATGGGTGATCTGTTCCATCCCGCTACTCTACCGCCCGCGGGACGGAACGATCTTGGACAAAATTGCGGACCGCGCTCAGCCCGCCCTGCCCGCCAATGGCACCACCGCCATGGTCAGGCGGGCGATGCAGCTCGGCTTGCCGTCGTCGCCACTGAGGCGGATGTCCCAGACATGGGTGGTGCGCCCCAGGTGGATCGCCCTGGCCACCGCGGTGACCCGGCCGCTGCGCAGGCCACGCAGGTGGTTGGCGTTCACTTCCAGGCCGACGCAGTAGTACTGGCTGGTATCGACGCACAGGTAGCTGGCCATCGAGCCCAGGCTTTCCGCGAGGACCACCGAGGCGCCGCCATGCAGCAGGCCGAACGGCTGGTGGGTACGCGAGTCGACCGGCATGCTCGCGGTCAGCGACTCGTCGTCGAAGGCTTCGAAGCGGATGCCAAGCAGGTCGCCGATGCTGTTCTTCTGCGAGGCGTTCAGTTGCTCCAGGTCGGGCATTTGTCGCCAGAGGCTCATGGGAATTCCTTGCGCAAGGGGGAAGCCAAGGGCTTCCCGTCGGTGGGAGTCATTCGTGCCAGAGCACGGCCTCGCGGCGTTCCACCCATTCGTGGAAGCGCGAGCCATAGGCACCTTCCACCATATTGCGCTTGATCTTCAAGGTCGGCGTGAGGAAACCGTTGTCCACCGCCCAGGTTTCCTGCACCAGGACCAGGCCGACCAGGCGCTCGTGCTTGTCAAGCGCACCGTTGACCTGTTCCAGGTGCGCCCGCAGGCTGCTTTCCAGCGCCCCGCGGGTCCCGTTGAGGGCCTCCCGGCGACCGACCTCGGAGAGCACGCAGAGCCCCAACGGCGCGCTGAGGCCCTCGCCGACCACGCAGACCTGCTCGATGCGATCGTGTACCGCCAGGCGGTTCTCGATCGGCGCCGGCGCCACGTACTTGCCCTTGCTGGTCTTGAAGATTTCCTTCATCCGCCCGGTCAGGCGCAGGTTGCCTTCGGCGTCCTGCTCGCCCTTGTCGCCGGTGCGCAGGAAACCATCGGCGGTGAGCACCTCTGCGGTCTTCTCCGGCTCCTTGTAGTAGCCGACCATGGTCGCGCCGCTACGCACCTGCACCTCGCCCTCGTCGCTGATGCGTACCTCGACGCCGGGGCTGTTCTGGCCGATCCAGCCGGTCTTCTGCCTGCCGGGCCGGCAGACGTGGGAGTAACCGCTGTTCTCGGTCATCCCGTAGACCTCGAGCACATCCAGGCCCAGGCGGCGATACCAGAGCAGCAGCGCCTCGGGTACCGGCGCCGCGCCGCAGAGCGCGTAGCGCACCGCGTCCAGGCCTAGCCCGGCGAGCACCTTGCGACCGACGATGCGGCCGAGGAACGGCAGCTTCAGCAGGCGGTCGAGCTTCTGCGCCGGCATCTTCGAATACACCCCCATCTGGAACTTGGTCCAGATGCGCGGCACGCCGAACAGCAGGGTCGGCCGCGCACGCTTCATGTCCTCGACGAAGGTGTCCAGGCTTTCGGCGAAGAACACCGTGGTTCCCCCGTAGAGCGACCCCATCTCGACGAACATCCGCTCCGCCACGTGGCACAGCGGCAGGTAGGAGAGCATCCGGTCGTCTTCGCGGGTGCCGAACAGTTCCACGCCGCGGCTGGCGGCGAAGGCGAAACTGCTGAAGTTGTGCATCACCCCCTTGGGCACGCCGGTGGTTCCAGAGGTGTAGATCAGGGTGGCGAGTTGCTCGGCGGCGGTCGGCGTGTCGCCTTCGAGCGGCGCGCAGGCCTGCAGGTCGCTCCACTGGCGGTCGAAACGCCCTTCCGGGTGCAACGGCATGGCCACGGTCGGTATGCCCTCGGGGACTCCGGGCGCCATCGCCGGCCAGTCGTCGAGCTTGCCGACGAAGACCACCGCCGACTCGGAATGCTCCAGCACCTGGCGCGCCGACTCGGCGGTGAGATTGGGATAGAGGGGGACGGAAACGTGCCCGGCCATCCAGATCGCCAGGTCAGTGACGATCCAGTGCGCACAGTTCTTCGAGATGATCGCGATACGGCTGCTGGCGGGGAGATCCAGGCTGCGCAACCAGGCGGCTGCACGCCGCGCCTGGTCGCCCACCTCGCCCCAGCTCAGCTCCTCGACCCGGCCGCCACCGATGGGCTGCACCAGGTAACGCCGTTGCGGATGACGCTTTTCGCGCTCGAAGAAGACTTCGAGCGGCAGACGATTTGCAGTGACCACGTACCGCCTCCGTTGTTGTTGTTCTGGGAGATCGACCAAGCACTTGCTTGGTCGAATATTCCATCACAGCCAACCGCAGGCAAGCCGGGAAATGTTTCGGTTTGTAGTCGTTGTGCCAGGCGCTTCCTAGCCGTGCCGCGGGTGATGCAGCGAGACCAGGGTCATCAGCCCGGCGGCGGCGAAGTCGCCTTCCAGTTCGGCCAGCGAGGCAGTGCTCATCGGCAACGGATCGCGCCGGTTGCCATGCACCAGCAGACCGCCCAGCGCCCCGACCAGGGGCTGGTGGCTGACCAGCAGGAGATTGCGCTCGCTGCGCTCGTCGAGGAAACCGAGCACCTCGCGCGGATCGTCGTCGGGGGTCAACCAGGGCGCGGTGCCGACCGGCTCGACCAGGCCCAGTGCCTCGCGCACCAGCTCGGCGGTCTGCTGGGCGCGCACGTAGGGGCTGGCGAGAATCCCGTCCAGCGGCAACCCGGCCAGCCGCGCGGCGCTCTGCAGCACCTCCTTGCGTCCATGGGCGGTCAGGCGCCGCTCGGAATCCCGGCTGGCGTGCGGTTCGGCCTCGCCGTGGCGCAACAGCCAGAGTTTCACAACTTCGGCTCTTCGTCGCGCGCCGGGTGCGCGGCGGGCGGCACGCTGTGGGCGGCCTCGCCCTCGGCGGCGCGGGCGCTCGGCCAGTCGGCGAACGGCCAGGGTTTCTCGTCGCTGTGGAAGGTACCGAAACGGCCGATCTGCGCCAGGTACTGGCTGAGGCTGTCGCCGAAAGCCATCAGGCTGCCGTTCGGCGCGCCGTAGATCAGTCGGTAGACCAGTTGGATCACCACCACCGCCCCGAGGAGCAGTTCGGCGACCTGCCAGACCAGGACGAACAGCAGCATCCAGAGGATGCGGATGGCGATCGATTCGCGTGCTTGCGGGTCTGCGGACATGGCGGTCTCCTCGTCAGAAGCCGGTGGTGGGAATGAAATCGACGTCGGTCTTCGGCTCGCCGCGCATCAGCAGCTGGATGACCTGCGCCAGGGTGCGGCCTTCGAAGAGGATCGCATGGAGACCGGCGACCAGCGGCATGTACACCTGCATCTCGTCGGACTTTTCCTTGAGTACCTTGAGAGTGTTCACACCCTCCGCGGTCTCGCCCATGCGCGATACCGCCTCCTCCAGGCTGAGCCCCTCGCCAAGGGCGTGGCCGACCTGGTAGTTGCGGCTCTTCGGCGAGGAACAGGTGACGATCAGGTCGCCGACGCCGGCGAGGCCGAGAAAGGTCATCGGGTTGGCACCGAGCTTGACGGCGAACCGGGTCATTTCCGCCAGCGCGCGGGTAATCAGCATGCTGCGGGTGTTCTCGCCCATGTCCATCGCCGCGGCCAGGCCGGCCATGATCGCGTAGACGTTCTTCAGCGCACCGCCGAGTTCCACTCCGAAGCGGTCGCGGCTGGCGTAGACGCGGAAGGTGCGGCCGTGCAGGGCCGCCTGGACGCGGGCGCACAGCTCGTCGTCCTCGCTGGCGACCACCGTGGCGGTCAGCTCGTGCTCTGCGATCTCGCGCGCCAGGTTCGGGCCGGAAATCACCCCGATGCGGGCTTGCGGGGCGATTTCCTCGAGGATCTCACTCATCAGCTTGAAGGTGTGCGCCTCGATGCCCTTGGTCAGGCTCACCAGCAGCTTGTCCGTCAATGCCGCCTGGTGTGGTTGCAGCACCTTGCGCAGGGCGCTGGAGGGCAAGGCGACGAAGATCAGTTGGCAATCGGCCAGGGTGCGCTCCAGGTCGGTGACCGGCTCGACCCCGGGATGCACCTTGACCCCTTTCAGGTAGCGCGGGTTCTCGCGTCGGCTGCGGATCGCCTCGGCCTGCTCCGGGTCGCGCATCCACTGGCGGACCGCCTGGCCGTTCTCGGCCAGCAGGTTGGCGATGGCGGTGCCGAAACTGCCGCCGCCGAGCACGGCAATCGGTTGCTGCTCTGTCATGATTCATCCATTTCTGGCCGCCACGCGGCAATCACGCCATTATACGGTCGGCCAGCCGGCCGACCAGTCTTGACGCCGGCGCTGGCAAAAGCCCGCGCCTCGTTTACCATGCCGGGGCCAGACAATACCTATCGAGAACAAGGTCGTTCCGTGCCCATCGCTTCACGTGCTCCCGCCTCCCTGACCCTGCTGGCCCTGCTGTTCGGCGGCAAGCTCGCGGCCGCCGACCTGTTCAACGATCCCAGCGGCGTTCCCGAAGTATTGACCGCGACACGCCTGAAACAATCCCCAGCGGAAGTTCCCGGCAGCATCAGCGTGCTCGACCGCGAGCTGATCGTCGCCAGCGGCGCCCGCGACATTCCCGAACTGATGCGCCTGGTCCCGGGCATGATGGTCGGCTACCTGTCCGGCAACCAGCCCACGGTCAACTACCACGGCACCAGCATGTCGGGGGCGCGGCGCCTGCAGGTGCTGATCGACGGCCGCTCGGTGTACCGCCCGGGCCTTGCCAGCGTCGACTGGAGCGACCTGCCGCTGGCCCTCGAGGATGTCGAGCGGATCGAAGTGTTCCGTGGGCCGAATACCGTCAGCTACGGCGCCAACGCATTGATGGGGGTGATCAACATCATCACCCGCGCCCCCGGCGAGTCGCCCGGCACGCGCCTGAAGTACACGGCGGGCCAGCGCGGCATCCGCGACTGGTACGCCAGCCAGAGCATCGCCCTGGAAGACAGCGACTTCCGCCTGTCGCTGTCCGGCCAGGAAGACGACGGCTTCGACCGCGACCACGACGGTCACGCCCTGCGCGACGGCCGCCGGCTCAGCCGCTTCAACCTCAACGCCAGCCACAGCCTGGCGCCGAACCAGAGCCTGGAGTGGCAACTGGCGGCCAAGGAAGGCTCGAACCAGCACCCCTACGCCTATCGCTCGCCGTTTCCCCAGGTTCCCGACGACATCGACAACTCCGATACGCTCGCCCACGACTATGCCGGTTCGCTGCGCTGGAATGTCGACCTCGACCCGCGCCACAGCTTCTATATACAAGGCTACGCACAGCACTGGGAGCGCCGGCAGGAATGGAACGCCTGCGAGGCGGCCATTGCCTTCAGCCCGCAACTGGCGCAGCTCTGGGAACTGAACCCGGACTACCTGCGCAGGTTCGCCGACGATCCGACCCGGCTGCCGCCCGGCAGCGCCCAGGAGTTGCAACTGGCGACCCAGGTCCTCGACCAGCTACGCAACGGCGGACTGCGCCCGGTCTGCGGACGGGTCGACCGCAACATCCGGGAAAGCCGCTACGACCTGGAGATGCAGGACACCCTCAGCCTGGGCGACAACCTGCGCCTGCTGAACGGCCTGAGCTACCGCTACGACCAGGCAAACTCCGAGACCTTCTACGGCGGCAGGGTCAGCAGCCAGATCTGGCGGCTGTTCAGCCAATTGGAGTGGCATGCCGGCGAACACTGGCTGCTGCAGGGCGGGGGGATGCTCGAAGACGTCGAGGGCTCCGGCAGTTCGTTCAGCCCGCGGCTGGCGGTGAACTACCTGTTCAACCCCCAGCACAGCCTGCGCGCGGTCTATTCGGAGGCAGTGCGGTCACCGGGCATGTACGAAAACGACGTCGACTGGCGCTACCGGGTCCGCCACCTGACACCGGCGCCCTATGGGCAGAGCGAAGCCTACTACTTCGCCAGCGCCCACGGCCCCGGCGACCTGGGCAAGGAACACACCCGTTCGCGCGAGATCGGCTACAACGGTTTTTTCCGCGAGACCGGGCTGGCCGTGGATGTACGCCTGTTCCACGAGGAAATCACCGGACTGATCAGCGATCCGCTCAGCGTCGTCGACTTCAGTCCCGACAACGGCGATCGCATCCGCTTCTCCGGCGCGGAAGGCCAGCTCGACTGGCGCCTGGGCCTACGCGACCGCCTGCGCGCCACCTACGCCTATCTCGACTACGACGCCACCAGTCGCTACGACCGGCGCCTGACCGCCCGCCACGGCGGCTCGGCCGGCTGGATGCACGACTGGGGCCAAGGCTGGTCCAGCGCCCTCTTCTATTATGGCGACGACTCGCTCAATGGACATCGTTTCGAACGCGTCGACCTGCGCCTGGCCAAGCGCATTCCCCTGGGCAAGGCCGCCCTGGAACTGGCCGGCGTGCTCCAGCAGCGTCTCGACGACGAACCGCTGACGTTTCCCGACAACCGCTACGACAGCCGCCACCTGCTCTACTTCAGCGCCGAGGTGACGTTCTAGATGCGTCGCTTGCGCCCCGCCCGCCGGGCTTTCCAGGCGCTGCTCGCGCTCGTCTTCTGCTGTCTCCCGCATGTCGGCGAGGCCGCGCAACTGGTCCTGGTCAGCGCCAACCAGGGGGCCGCGGTGAACGCCTTTCGCGATGCCCTGGCGCAGCGACGGCCGCAGGACCAGGTGGAACTGCGCACGCCCGCGGCCCTGGCGGAGGGGATGGTCTTCGCCGACGACACCCGCCTGCTCCTGCTCGGCCCCGAGGCCCTGGCCTGGCGCCTGCGCCAGCACCGGGCGCCGCCGACCCTGGCGCTGCTGCTCAACCGGGTCGATGGCCAGCGCCTGCTGCCAGGCGCCAACGGACATGGCGGACACGGCGTCGGAGGTCTCTGCGTACTCTGGAGCGACCCGCCGGCGTCCCGCCAGCTCCGCCTGGCGCGCCTGATCCTGCCGGGCATCCAGCGCATCGGCGTGCTCTACGGCAAGGACAGCGAATTCCTCCTCGACGAGCTTCGCCGCGAGGCCCGCAGCCAGGGGCTCCAGCTGTTCGTCGCCAGCAGCAGCGGCAACGACGACCCGCGCCCGCTGCAGTTCCTGCTCGGCAATAGTGACCTGCTGCTCGGCATCGACGACAAACAGCTGTACAACTCGCAGAGCATCAAGAGCCTGCTGCTCGGCAGCTACGCCAAGAACCGCGCGCTGCTCGGCCCCACCGCAGCCTTCGTCAAGGCCGGCAGCCTGGCGAGCAGCTACAGCGACCAGGAGGATTGGCTGGACACCCTCGACGAATTGCTCGGCCAGGCGCCCAGGCACTGGCCCCTCAGCCTCTATCCAGGGCATTTCAAGGTGCTCGGCAATCGGCAGGTAGCCCGTTCCCTGGGTATCGACCTGGCCAGCGACGCCGACCTCGGCCGGCGCCTCGCCGAAGGAGAAGAACCATGAGCCAGCGCCACGGCTGGGACATCCGTACCCGCATGCTGGCGATCAGCCTGGGCCCGGCGCTGCTGCTGACCCTGTTGCTCACCGCCTACTTCACCTACTCGCGCCTGCAGGACCTGCGCCAGGAACTGACCCATACCGGCCAGTTGATCGCCGACCAGCTGGCGCCGGCCGCCGAATACGGCGTGATCGCCGGCAACACGCCCGTGCTGCAGAAGCTGCTGCAGGCCACCCTCGACACCCCGCATGTGCGCTTCATCGAGGTACGCGACCGCAACGACAATATCCTGGTGTACGTCGAACAGTTGCCCGGCGCGTTGCAGAACGCCGCGCCGATCGACATCTTCCACTCCACCATCCAGCGCCAGCGTATCGCCCTGGCCAGCGACCCGCTGCTGGATGGCGCCAGCGAAGGCGACGGCCAGTCCGGCGAGGACTACCTCGGCCGGGTGGTGGTCGGCATGTCCAACGACGCCTTCAGCCAGCGGCAACAGGAAATCCTCCTGAAGGCCGCCCTGCTGGCCGCCTTCGCCCTGATCCTCACCTTCCTCGTCGCGCGCCGCCTGGCGCAGCGCCTGTCGGCGCCGATCAGCACCATGGGCCAGGCGGTCGAGGCGATCCAGAGCGGCGACTACAAGACCAGCCTGCCGATCCTCGACGACGGCGAGATCGGCGACCTGGCCCGTCACATCAACAATCTCGCCAGCGGGCTGGACCGCGCGAGCCGGGAACAGGAACAGGCGATCAGCCAATTGATCAGCGCCCGCGAGGAAGCGGAGCAGGCGAACCGGGCGAAGTCCGACTTCCTGGCGATGATGAGCCACGAGCTTCGCACCCCGATGAATGGCGTGCTGGGCATGCTGCAACTGCTGGAAACCACCGAGCAGACCCGCGAACAGGCCGAGTACACGGCGCTGGCCACCGAGTCCACCGAACACCTGCTGAAGGTCATCAACGACATTCTCGATTTCTCAAGGATCGAACGCGGCGCGCTGGAACTGGAGTGCATCCCCTTCAACCTGCTGGAACTGGTGCAAGGCTCCGCCCTGGTGTTCCAGCACAGCGCCCAGCAACGCGGACTGGCGCTGGAATTGCAGATCCAGGCCGGCCTGGAGAATATCGAGGTCTGCGGCGATCCGACGCGGATCCGACAGATCCTGGTGAATCTGCTGGGTAATGCGCTGAAGTTCACCGAGGAAGGCGCCATCCATCTCAGCCTGGAGTGGCAGGCTCTCGATCACGACGTACTGTGGCTGACCTGCGCGGTGCACGACAGCGGCATCGGCATCTCGCCGGAACGCCTGGAACATATGTTCGACGCCTTCCAGCAGGCGGATTCGTCGATTTCCCGACGCTACGGCGGCACCGGGCTCGGCCTGGCGATCGCCAGGACCCTGGCGGAACGGATGGGCGGCACCCTGCAGGCAGAGAGCAAGGAAGGCTCGGGATCGACCTTCACCCTGGAGATTCCGCTGCCCTTCCAGCAGTCGCCGGCGCACCGGCAGCAGGCCGCCGGCGACGCCGCCCCGGTCGCCGCCGGTCAGGAAATCCTCCTGGTCGAGGACAATCCGGTGAACCAGACAGTCATAGAAGCCATGTTGCGCAGCCTCGGCTATCGCGTCACCCTGGTCGCCGACGGTATCCAGGCGGTACGCAGCGCCGAGCGCCAGCGCTACGACGCGATCCTGATGGACTGCCGCCTGCCGGTGCTCGACGGCTACTCGGCGACACGGGAAATCAGGGCCCAGGAGAACGGCCGGCAGGTACCGATCATCGCCCTGACCGCCAACGCCCTGCAGGGCGATCGGGAGAACTGCCTGCAGGCGGGAATGAACGATTACCTGGCCAAGCCATTCAAACGGGCGGAATTGCAACGCATACTGCAACGCTGGATCGGCTCGCAGCCGGAACTCCCCGTGACATCGAACGAAACCGGACGAGGGGAGCCGGAATGATCTACGACAAGGGCGGCAAGCGGACGCGGGAATAAAGTGAACATCTGTTCGCCGGACACTGTGACTTTCACCGCAACGCAACAGTCTATGACTAGGCTGCCGCTGCGACGCCGATACAATAACCCGGCGCGACGGCCGCTGGACGAACCGCCACAACCCTGCAGTTCAGGGATTTTTGAGGAGCTCGCATGACCAAACAACACGCCTTCACCCGAGAAGACCTGCTGCGCTGCAGT
Source organism: Pseudomonas sp. 20-5 (assembly GCF_056782835.1). NCBI lineage: Bacteria > Pseudomonadati > Pseudomonadota > Gammaproteobacteria > Pseudomonadales > Pseudomonadaceae > Pseudomonas > Pseudomonas sp. 20-5. The sequence continues at coordinate 3,820,903 of NZ_CM165584.1, forward strand.
CGCGGCGAGCTGTTCGGCCCGGGTAACGCGCAACTTCCCGCCCCCAACATGCTGATGATCGATCGCATCGTTCACATCAGCGATGTCGGCGGCAAGTATGGCAAGGGCGAGCTGGTCGCCGAGCTGGATATCAACCCGGACCTGTGGTTCTTCGCCTGTCACTTCGAAGGCGATCCGGTCATGCCCGGTTGCCTGGGCCTGGATGCCATGTGGCAGCTGGTCGGTTTCTACCTCGGCTGGCAGGGCAACCCCGGCCGCGGCCGCGCCCTGGGTTCGGGCGAAGTGAAGTTCTTCGGTCAGGTTCTGCCGACAGCGAAGAAGGTCACGTATAACATTCATATCAAGCGCACGATCAATCGTTCGCTGGTCCTGGCCATCGCCGACGGCACCGTCAGCGTCGATGGCCGCGAAATCTACAGTGCCGAAGGCCTCCGCGTCGGCCTGTTCACCTCCACTGACAGCTTCTAAGGGTTATCCGCATGCGTCGCGTCGTTATCACCGGTCTGGGCATCGTTTCCTGCCTCGGCAATGACAAAGACACCGTTTCCGCCAACCTCCGTGCGGGTCGGCCCGGCATTCGCTTCAATCCGTCCTACGCCGAGATGGGCCTGCGCAGCCACGTTTCCGGTTCGGTCGACCTGAACCTCGAAGAGCTGATCGATCGCAAGGTCTTCCGCTTCATGGGCGATGCCGCCGCCTACGCCTACCTGGCGATGGAGCAGGCGATCAAGGACTCCGGCCTGACTCCGGAACAGATTTCCAACCCCCGCACCGGCCTGATCGCCGGCTCCGGCGGCGCTTCCACCCTGAACCAGATGGAAGCCATCGACACCCTGCGCGAGAAAGGCGTCAAGCGCATCGGCCCATACCGCGTGACCCGCACCATGGGCAGCACCGTATCGGCCTGCCTGGCCACACCGTTCCAGATCAAGGGCGTCAACTACTCGATCTCCTCCGCCTGCGCCACCAGCGCCCATTGCATCGGCCAGGCCATGGAACAGATCCAGTTGGGCAAGCAGGACGTGGTCTTCGCCGGCGGCGGCGAAGAGGAACACTGGAGCCAGAGCTGCCTGTTCGACGCCATGGGCGCCCTCTCCACCCAGTACAACGACACGCCGGAAAAGGCCTCCCGCGCCTACGACGCCAAGCGTGACGGCTTCGTCATCGCCGGCGGCGGCGGCATGGTGGTGGTCGAGGAGCTGGAGCATGCGCTCAAGCGCGGCGCCAAGATCTACGCCGAGATCGTCGGCTACGGCGCCACCTCCGACGGCTACGACATGGTCGCCCCGAGCGGCGAAGGCGCGATCCGCTGCATGCAGCAGGCGCTGGCCACCGTCGACGCGCCGATCGACTACCTGAACACCCACGGCACTTCCACCCCGGTCGGCGACGTCGCCGAGATCCGAGGCGTGCGCGAAGTGTTCGGTGACAAGGCGCCGGCCATCAGCTCGACGAAGAGCCTGTCCGGCCACTCGCTGGGCGCCGCCGGCGTGCACGAGGCGATCTATTGCCTGCTGATGATGGAGGGCGGCTTCATCGCCGGCTCCGCCAACATCGACGAACTCGACCCGGAAGTGGCCGACCTGCCGATTCTCCGCGAGACCCGCGAGAACGCCAAGCTCGATACCGTCATGAGCAACAGCTTCGGCTTCGGCGGCACCAACGCCACCCTGGTCCTCAAGCGCTGGCAGGGTTGATTCCCTCCATCGCCGCATGAAGCGCCCTCCGGGGCGCTTTTTTGTACCCAGCGTTTCTTTACCCGGACTGCATGAACGGGCTAAACCTCCCGCCCTGCCTGCCGATAGTACTGGTCAGCCCCGTCCCTCTTCCTGCCCCCTGGAATCCGCCATCATGTCTTTGCGCAGTATGCCCATCGCGACCCGTGCCGCCCTGAGTTTCGCCCTGATCACCGCTCTGCTGGTCATCACCGGCATCTTTTCCCTGAACCGGATGGGTTCGCTCAACGAAGCCTCTTCGGACATCAGCGACAACTGGCTGCCTAGCGTCCGCGAAAGCGCCGAGTTGAACGTTCTACTCGCCGAACTGCGGCAGGTGCAACTGGCCCATGTGCTGGCGGCGGACGATAGCAGCAAGCGCTTCCTGGAAAGCCGCATGACGGAAATCGGCAAGGAACTGACCGATCGCGAGGGCGCCTACCAACGGCTGATCAGTGGTGCCGACGAGCGCTCGATCTACGAGCGCTACCTGGCTACCCGGCAGACGCTCCTGCAAAGCCAGCAGACCCTGGTGCAGATGTCGCGCAGCAAGCCGCTGGAAGAGACCCGCCAGTACACCGAAAGCACCTTGCTCGACCAGTACCGCGCCACCCAGCAGCAACTGCAGGCGCTGATCGACTTCAACGTCAAGGGCGCCAGCCAGGCCAGCCACACGGCCGATGAGGTCTATGACAGCGCCTTCGCCGCAGTGATCGGCGTACTGCTGGTCGCCGGCCTCGCTACCGTGGTACTGGCCTGGCTGTTCACCCGCAGCATCACCCAACCGATCGGCGAGGCGCTGCGAGTGGCCGAGGTGATCGCTTCCGGCGACCTCACCAGCCGCATCGACACCTCTGGCCGCGACGAACCGGCCAAGCTGCTGGTCGCCCTCCAGGGCATGCAGGCACAACTGCGCCAGACCATCCAGCAGATCGGCAGCTCGGCGACCCAACTGGCCTCCGCCGCGGAGGAACTCAGCGCCGTCACCGAGCAGGGCAACCGCTCGCTGACCCAGCAGAACGACGAAATCCAGATGGCCGCCACCGCGGTCAACGAGATGACCGCCGCCGTCGAGGAAGTGGCGCGCAACGCCAGCTCCACCTCGGACGCCTCGTCCGCCTCCGAGCAATCGGCGCAGAACGGACGCCAGCGGGTACTGGAGACGGTCCAGGCGATCCGCCTGATGAGCGAAGAAGTGGACAATACCTCGGCGCTGGTCGGCGGCCTGGCGGAAAAGGCCCAGGACATTTCCAAGGTCCTCGACGTAATCCGCGGTATCGCCGAACAGACCAATCTCCTGGCGCTCAACGCGGCCATCGAGGCGGCTCGCGCCGGCGAGCAGGGCCGCGGTTTCGCCGTGGTCGCCGACGAGGTTCGCGCCCTCGCCCATCGCACCCAGGAATCCACCCGCGAGATCGAGCAGATGATCGCCAACATCCAGGAAGGCACCGGCGCCGCGGTCGGCGCCATGGACAGCAGCAGCGTACGCGCCCGCAACATGCTGGAGATCGCCGAAGCCGCCGGCCTGGCGCTCAACGAGATCGCGGAGCGGGTCGGCCAGATCAACGAGCGTACCCTGGTGATCGCCAGCGCCTCCGAGCAGCAGGCCCAGGTGGCCCGCGAGGTCGACCGCAACCTGGTGAACATCCGCGACATCTCGCTGCAGACGTCCGCCGGCTCCAACCAGACCGCAGCCGCCAGCCAGGAACTGTCGCAACTGGCCATCGACCTGAACAACATGGTCACCCGCTTCGTCGTCTGACCATGCCGTGCGCCGTCTCACGGCGGCGCACTTCCTCCGGTTGCCCAGCGTGGAGCCCGGGTTTTACCATGAAACCCGATCCTCTCCCCCTCCGGAGCCGCCCAGATGGTCAAGCGCACCAGCCACAAGCAAGCCAGTTGTCCAGTCGCCCGCCCGCTGGACGTGATCGGCGACGGCTGGTCGATGCTCATCGTGCGCGATGCCTTCGAAGGACTGACGCGCTTCGGCGAATTCCAGAAGAGCCTCGGCCTGGCCAAGAACATCCTGGCGGCGCGCCTGCGCAACCTGGTGGAGCACGGCGTGATGGTGGCGGTCCCGGCCGAAAGCGGCAGTCACCAGGAATACCGCCTGACTGACAAGGGACGCGCGCTCTTCCCCCTGCTGGTGGCGATTCGGCAGTGGGGCGAGGACTATTTCTTCGCCCCGGACGAATCCCATGTCCGCCTGGTCGAGCGCGACAGCGGCCAGCCGGTGCCGCGCCTGCAGGTACGCGCCGGCGACGGCAGTCCGCTCGCCGCGGAAGATACCCGGGTCAGCAGGGACTGATCGAAGGACGAACAGGCTACCGTCGGCATCCGTTCGTACGCCGCCCAAACGGCGGATAACCGCAGGCGGTTATCCGCCCTACCGCACGCAGGCAACCCTTGCCCGGTAGAGCGAATGGCGCCCCCGCGTTATCCACGCCACACAAGAAAACCAGCGCTTTGCATGGCTCGCGCTCAGCGCACGTCGAAGGATTTCTCCGCCAGCAGGCGATCGCCCTGGAACACCATCAACCGCCATTCGCCCTTCACCACTTCGTGCGGCTCGGTGAATTCGTAGGCCATGACATCGGTCGGCGCGCCCGGCACCAGCTTCTGCACCACTTCGAACTTGTCATGCCGCTGACCATCCGGAGTGACCACGCCCGGGGTGAGGTAGAGCAGCGTCAAAGGCGTATCGCCTTCCTGCTTGCCGCTGAGTTGATAACGCATGCCGAACTTGGTGCCGAGCTTGGCCGGGACTTCGGTGGTCTGCTGGATGTTCTGCTCGCCACGGGTCAATACCCGTTCGCCGGGCTGGAAATCCTGGTAGCGGCTTTCGAACACGCCATATTCGATGGGGCCGTCGATACGCACCTCGGCCTGCGCCGCCACGGCGACGCCGGCGCCGAGCAGGAAGACGGAACGACTGATGCAAGAACGGATGAAGGACATGACTCACTCCTGGATGGGACTGGCGCGAGCCTATGACGCCGGCATGACAGACTGATGACGAATCCGGGTTATTCGCCTCGCGGATCGGCGGGCTGGCGCGGCAGCACCGCCAGGAAGTTGTCCCGCGCCACCTGGCGAGCGACCTGCTCGGGCAAGGCGTCGAGGAACGGATCGAAGCTCGCCATCAACTCGGGCAGGCTGTCGAACTGGCCGACCACATCGGAACCGAGCATGAAGCGTTGCGGAAACCGCTCGACCAGTGCCAGCCACTGCGGATCGGGCTTGCCCTGCTCGTCCAGCAGGTACGGGCGCAACACCGACCAGGACAGGTCGATGTAGAGGTTCGGGTAGCGCTGTAGCAGACGCCGAAGGGTCGGCAGGAGGAAGTCCAGTTTCTTCTGGTGGCGATGGATCTCCATGCTGGTCCCGGCATGGGCCCAGATGAACCGCACATGCGGGTGATTGCGCAGGGGCTCCTCGATTTCCGCCAGGTACAGCGGGTTGCGTTCGCGCTTGGAAGTGACGTTGGCGTGCAGCAACACCGGCAGGTCGAATTCGGCGGCCAGGTGATAGACCCGCGCCAGCGCCTCGTTGTTGGCCCTCGGCACGTCGCCGTAGGTCAGCGCGGTGAGGTCGTCGTGACGGGTAAAGATCTCGCCGATGCCCTGCCAGAGTCCCGGGTCCAGCTCCAGCATGCGACGGATGTGCGCGTCGGCGTTCTTGTCGGTCGGGTTGAAACCGGTCAGGAACGGATGCACGCGCCGCCGCTGCTCGGCTGGCAGGGATTTCACCGCCGCCGCCACGATCACGTCGGTGGCGCTGTACCAATAGGCTCCGGCATCGTCACCAGCGTAGTAGCGCGGCCGCTTCGGCTCGTCCTCGTGCCATTTCTTGGCGACCGCGACGCCGCTGAGCATCACATGGTCGACCCGGCCTTTGTCCATCGCCTCCAGCAGCCGCGGCATGCCTTCGCTTTCCTGGAAGAAATCCACATAGTGCACGTGAGCGTCGCTGTAGCGATAATCCCTGGCATGGGTCAAGGATGTCACCAGGGACAGGGCGAACAATGTCGAAAACAGGGCACGCGTACGGGGGCCAGCCATGGCATTCCTCCTGATAGGCCTGAGTGAACATAGACCGCTGCCGCTCGGCCAGGGTTCGCCGCTCCGCTGGCTGGCCCTGCTGTTCGGCCTGCTGGCCTGGCATGCCGGGGCTGGCGAACGGGTGATCTATCCGCGCCACTCCGAAGGGCGCAACCCCGAACCCTACGTCGTCGAGCTGCTGCAACTGGCGCTGGCCAGGAGCGGCGGCGACTACCGCCTGGAGCCCAGCGCGCAGCCCATGCCGCAGTCCCGTGCGCAACTGCGCCTGGAGCAGGACGATCCGGGCCTGCAGGTGATGTGGGCGCAGTCCCGCGACGACCTGGAAGAGACCCTGCTGCCGATCCGCATTCCGATCTATCGCGGCCTGATCGGCTGGCGCATCCCCCTGGTCAGCGCCGCCAACAAGGATCTCCTGGCCTCGGCGCGGACCCTCGACGATCTCCGCCGCCTGCGCTTCGGCCAGCGCCAGGACTGGGCCGACACACCGATCCTGCGCGCCAACGGCCTGGAGGTGAAGACCAGCCAGAACTACGAGAGCCTGTTCCGCATGCTCGATGCCGGCCGCTTCGAGGTCTTCCCCCGCGAGGTCGTAGTGATCGACGGAGAACTGGAGGACGCCTCCCGCGCCGGGCTGCACCTGGCGATCGACCAGCACGTGGCCCTGCACTACCCCGCGGCCTTCTATTTCTTCGTTTCGCGTCAACGCCCGGAACTGGCCGAGGCCATTCGCCAGGGCCTGGAGAAGGCGATTGCCGACGGTAGCTTCGAACGGCTGTTCGAGCGACATTTCAAGACGCGGCTGGGCAAGCTTGCCCTTCGGCAGCGGAGAATAATCGAGCTGAAAAACCCCTATCTTCCAGGAAAAACTCCTTTTCAGCGCGAGGCGCTCTGGTACCGGCCGTGAGCTAGAATGAAGCCCTCACGCCACCACCGATGTCCAGCATGTCCCGTAACGCCCCGTACCGCCTCGACGACCAGATCGGCTTCATCCTGCGCCAAGCCAACCAGCGCTATGCGGCGTTGTTCGCCAATGGCATCGGCAACGGCCTGACCCCCACCCAGTGGGCCGCCCTGGTCCGCCTCGGCGAGACCGGACCCTGCCCGCAGAACCAGCTCGGCCGACTCACCGCCATGGACGCCGCGACCATCAAGGGCGTCGTCGAGCGCCTGGACAAACGGGGACTGATCCAGCGCAGCGCCGATCCGGACGACGGCCGGCGCCTGCTGGTCAGTCTCAGTCCTGCCGGACGCGCCGAACTCGAGGCCGGCCTGGCGGCCGCCCGCGAGATCAACCGGCAGGCCTTGGCCCCCCTCTCCCCGCAAGAACAGGAAACCCTGCGCGGGTTGCTCGCTCGCCTGACCTGAGGCCATTGCGGTCTATCCTTTTGTCCGCGTTGCGTCGCCCGGAGCTGCGCCTTTCGTCGTAGCGGCCTGCCATTGACAGTTCGCCGCAGGCGTTCATAACATGTTTGTATACAAACAAATTCCCGCATAGCCGCATGCTACCAGGCACGGCTGACGGGATATCCGCCTGATGAACAGCCATGCCGCCGGCATGGGGAGAAACCGCCATGAGCGATGCCCTTGCCCTGACCGTCAACGGTCAGTCCCTGCGCCTCGATGTCGCCCCCGATACCCCCCTGCTCTATGTCCTGCGCAACGACCTGCAACTGAACGGTCCCAAGTTCGGCTGCGGCCTCGGCGAGTGCGGCGCCTGCACCGTGCTGATGGATGGCGTCGCCACCCGCTCCTGCATCACCCCAGTGGAGGCCGCCGTAGGCCGCCGGGTGGTTACCCTCGAAGGACTCGGCGATGCCGCCCATCCCCATCCGCTGCAACAGGCCTTCATCGACGAACAGGCCGCCCAATGCGGCTACTGCATCAACGGCATGGTGATGACCGCCAAGGCGTTGCTGGATCGCAACCCGAACCCCAGCGACGGCGAGATCCGCCAGGAATTGGCCTACAACCTGTGTCGCTGCGGCACCCATGTGGAGATTCTCAAGGCCGTGCGGCGTGCCGCCGAGAGCCTGAAGGAGCATCAGGAGGAGCACCCGGCATGAGCCTGGCCAATCCCTCGCGACGCGGCTTCCTCAAGGCCGGCGGCCTGCTGCTGGTCACCGTCAACCTGCCCGCCCCGCTGCTCGCCCTTGCCGAGCAGGGCGCCACCGACCTGCCGCTGGACCAGGTCGACTCGTTCATCGCCATTGCCGCGGACGGCAAGGTCACCGCCTTCTGCGGCCACGTCGACCTTGGTACCGGCATCCGCACGGCACTGGCGCAGATCGTCGCCGAAGAGTTGGACGTCGCGTTCGAGCAGGTCGAGATGATCCTCGGCGACACCCGTCGCACACCGGACCAGGGGCCGACCATCGCCAGCGCCAGCATCCAGGTCAGCGCCGTGCCGCTGCGCCAGGCCGCCGCCGAAGCCCGGCGCTTCCTCCTGCGCCAGGCCGGAAGCCATTTCCCGGTGCATCCGGACAGCCTGCGCAGCGAAAACGGCCAGGTCTTCGCCGCCGCCAATCCGCAGCGACGGATCGGCTACGGCGAGTTGCTGCGAGGCCAGCGCTTCAACCTGAACATCGACGGCAAGGCGCCGCTCAAGCCGCGCAGCGAGTACCGTCTGGTCGGCAAGCCGGTGCGTCGGGTGGACATCCCGGCGAAGCTGACCGGTCAACTGACCTATGTCCACGACATGCGCTTGCCCGGCATGCTGCATGGACGAGTGGTACGCCCGCCCTATACCGGCGCGGATGTCAGCGCCCCGCTCGGCAGCGGCCTGCTGGCGGTGGACGAAAGCTCGGTCGCCGGGCTGCCGGGGCTGGTCAAGGTGGTCGTGATCGGCGACTTCGTCGGCGTGGTCTGCGAACGCGAGGAGCAGGCGATCCGCGCCGCGCGCCAGCTCAAGGTGCGCTGGAAGGACTGGCAGGGCCTGCCGCCGCTGGAACCCGACCGGCTCGAGGACACGCTTCGCCGGCATCCGAAGAAGCCACGCACGCTGCACGACTCGCCCGGTCTCGAGCAGCACCTCGCGGGCATCGCCCGGCCGCTGTCGGCCACCTATGTCTGGCCCTACCAGTTGCATGCCTCCATCGGCCCTTCCTGCGCCCTCGCCGAGGTCGATGCGCAGCGCGCTCGCGTCTGGTCCGGCACGCAGAACCCGCACGACCTGCGCAACGACCTGGCCAGGCTGCTGCAGCGCGAGACCGGGGACATCGAGGTGATCCGCATGGAAGCCGCCGGCTGCTACGGACGCAACGGCGCCGACGACGTCAGCGCCGACGCCGTGCTCCTGGCGCAGGCGGTGGGCCGGCCGGTGCGGGTACAACTGATGCGCGAACAGGAACATGGCTGGGAACCGAAAGGCACCGCGCAACTGATCGAGGTCCGCGGCGGTCTCGACGAGCAAGGCCGGGTGGCGGCCTACGACTTCGCCACCTGCTACCCCTCCAACGGTGCGCCGACCCTGGCCCTGCTCCTCACCAGGCGGATCCCGGCCACCCCGCAGGTGGCCGACATGGGCGACCGCACCGCGATCCCGCAATACCGCTACCCGCGGATGCGGGTGGTGGCCAACGACGCCGCCCCCATCGTCCGCGCGTCCTGGATGCGCGGCGTCTCGGCGCTGCCGAACGTGTTCGCCCATGAGTCCTACGCCGACGAACTGGCGCACCTGGCCGGCATCGACCCCATCGCCTTCCGCCGCCGCTACCTGGACGACCAGCGCGCCCTGGCGCTGATCGACGCCCTGGTCGCCCGCGCCGGCTGGCAGCCACGCACCTCCCCCAACCCAGAGGCGCGCCGGGACGGCTTGCTGAAGGGACGCGGCTTCGCCTATGCGCGCTACTTCCACAGCAAGTTTCCCGGTTTCGGCGCCGCCTGGGCCGCCTGGATCGTCGACGTCGAGGTGAACCCGGAGAACGGCGCGGTGCGCGTCGCCAAGGTCTGGGTCGCCCATGACTGCGGGCAGATGGTCAATCCCGATGGGGTCAGGCACCAGGTCCACGGCAACGTCATCCAGTCCACCAGCCGGGTACTCAAGGAGTTCGCCACCTTCGACCGCCGCGGCGTCACCAGCCTGGAATGGGGCGGCTACCCGATCCTCGGCTTCCCCGAACTGCCGGAGATCGACGTGCTGCTGCTCGACCGCCCCGAGCAGCCACCGATGGGCGCTGGCGAGTCAGCCTCGGTGCCCAGCGCCGCGGCCATCGCCAATGCGATCTTCGACGCTACCGGGGCGCGCCTGCGACAGGTGCCGTTCACTCCGGAACGCGTACTCGCGGCGCTGCGCAGCGCGCGGGCCTGATCCTTTTCCCCGGGGCGCCGCGGCGCCCCGCGCAGTGGATGACTGACAGATGAAGAAGGCAACACGTATCGGCCTCTGGGCCTCCGGCAGCCTCGTCGCGCTCGCCGCCATCGCCCTCGGCTACGCCTGGCAACCGGCCATCGCGCCACTGGAAGGCACACCCGGTCCCTTCAGCGCCGAGCAGATCGCCCGCGGCGAACGCCTCGCCGCCCTCGGCGACTGCGCGGTCTGCCACACTCGCGAAGGCGGCCCGCGCAACGCCGGCGGACGGGCCTTGCCGACGCCGTTCGGGACGATCTACAGCAGCAACCTCACGCCGGATCGCGCGAGCGGCATCGGTGGCTGGTCCTACCCCGCCTTCGAGCGGGCCATGCGGCATGGCGTGGCCCGCGACGGCAGCTACCTGTATCCGGCGTTCCCTTACACCGCCTTCACCAGGACTCGCAACGAAGACCTGAAGGCCCTGTACGCCTACCTGATGAGCCAGCCGGCGGTGCACAGCGAAACGCCTGCCAACCAGCTGCCGTTCCCCTTCGACCAACGCCAGCTGATGGCCGGCTGGAACCTGCTGTTCCTGGAGCCCGGCGCCTACCGCGACGAGCCGACGCGCAACCAGCAATGGAACCGCGGCGCCTATCTCGCCGAAGGCCTCGGCCATTGCAGCGCCTGCCACTCGCCGCGCAATGCGCTCGGCGCGGAAAAGTCCGGCAGCGCGCACTTCGCCGGCGGCGAGGCGGAGGGCTGGACCGCGCCAGCCTTGAACGCCAGTTCGCCGGCGCCCATCGCCTGGAGCGAGGAGGCCCTCTACGCCTACCTCCGCCACGGCTATTCGGCCTACCACGGGGTCGCCAGCGGGCCGATGGCGCCAGTGGTCGGCGAAGGCCTGGCCAAGCAGCCGGACGAGGACCTGCGGGCCCTGGCCCATTACCTTGCGTCCTACGCCGCTGCCCCGGCCGGGGAAACCGATCAGCAACAGGCGCAACGCCTCGACCGGCAGGGCTACGGCCGCGTGCAACCGCCCAGCGGCAGCGGCGCGCGCCTGTTCGCCGGGGCCTGCCTGGCCTGCCACCATGACGGCGACGGACCGCGCTTCTTCGGCGTGCGTCCATCCCTGGCGCTGAACAGCAATGTGCATGCGGACAGCCCGGACAACCTGCTGCGGATCATCCTCGACGGCATCCACAGCCCGGCCACCGGCGACCTCGGCTATATGCCCGGCTTCCGCCACAGCCTCGACGACCGGCAAGTCGCCGCCCTGGCCAACTACCTGCGCGAGCGTTTCGCCGGCAAGCCCGCCTGGCCGGACCTCGCGGCCAAGGCGGCAAGCCTGCGCCGACAGGCGGCGCCCTGAAGCATGCGGCTCAGTTGGGCAAGCGCAGGGAGCGGGCGAAGCAACCGGGGGTCTGGCCGAAATGACGCTGGAACAGGCTGATGAACGCAGAGGTGGAGTCGTAGCCAAGGTCGCTGGCCACCCGCGTCACGCTGGCGCCCTCCTCCAGCGCGGCGACCGCGTTGAGCAGACGCAGGCGCTGGCGCCACTCGCGAAACGACAACTGGGTCTGCTCGCGGAACAACCGCGCCAGGGTCCGTCGGGACGCCCCCACCAGTCCCGCCCAATCCGAGATGCCGCGCGGATCGGCGGGATCCGCCTGTAGCGCGTCGGTGATCCGGCGCAAGCGCGGGTCGCCAGGCAACGGCAGGTTCAGCGGCGCCTCGCGAAGGCGCCCGACCTCATCGGCGACCACCTGCATGAGACGCTCGGCCTCGCCACCCGGCGGATATTCACGGGGAAACTCCGCCGCCCGCAGCAACAGTTCGCGCAGCAGGCCGGACACCTCCAGTACCCGGCAACCGCCGGGCAGCGAACGATCCAGGTAGAGACTGCGGAACAGCACAGGGTTGCAAGCCTCCGCGGCGTGCCGGACGCCCGGCGGAATCCACAGCGCCCGCTGCGCCGGCACCAGATAGCTGTGCCGCTCGGTGCTGGCGCGCAAGGTGCCGCTGGCGGCGTACATCAGTTGGCCCCAGGGGTGCTCGTGCATCTCCACCCGGTGCCCGGCGGGCATCTCGAAGGCGCGCAGGTACACCGCGCAGGGCAGGCTGCGGAATCGCGGCAGGTCGCGTTCTTGTCCCGTTTGCGGCATCGGTTGTCCCCATCCGTCGAGTGAGCGGTGCGCGGCCGATGGTAGCGTGTGGCTCCCCATAGACAAACCGGAGCCACGCCATGAGCAGTCATCGCCCGCAACATCGCCTGTCCGTTCCCGATATCCAGCGCCGCAAGGGTGCCGGCAGCCTGGTGGCGCTGACCGCCTACAGCACGCCCATGGCCCGCCTCCTCGATCCGCATGCCGACCTGCTGCTGGTCGGCGATTCGCTGGGCATGGTGCTCTATGGCATGCCCAGCACCCTGGGAGTGAGCCTGGAGATGATGGTCGCCCACACCCTGGCGGTGATGCGCGGCAGTCGGCGCGCCTGCGTGGTGGCCGACTTGCCGTTCGCCAGCTACCAGGAATCGCCCCGACAGGCGTTCCGCAACGCCGCACGCCTGCTGGCCGACAGCGGCGCCCAGGCGGTGAAGCTGGAAGGCGGTGAGGAAATGGAAGAAACCGTGGACTTCCTGGTACGCCGTGGCATACCGGTGCTCGCCCATATCGGCCTGATGCCGCAGCAGGTCAACGCCATGGGCGGCTTCAAGGCCCAGGGGCGTGACCCGGAAAGCGCCGAACGGGTACGCCGCGACGGCCTCGCCATGCAGCGCGGCGGCGCCTTCGCGGTGGTCATCGAAGGCGTAGGCGAGCCGCTGGCCCGTCGCCTTAGCGAAGAACTGGCGATCCCCTGCATCGGTATCGGCGCCTCGCCGGCCTGCGACGGCCAGGTACTGGTCAGCGAGGACCTGCTCGGGCTAAGCGGCGAACAGGTACCGCGCTTCGTCGAACGCTACGCGCGCCTCGACCGGGAAATCGACGAGGCGGCCCGGCGCTTCGCCGAGGACGTGCGCGAACGGCGCTTCCCCGAGGCCAGGCATTGCTTCGCCATGCGCGAGTGAGCCGGCGGTCTCAGGCGAAGACTTCCGCCAGCAGGTCGTCCATCGCCTGGAAGGCACGCCGGGAGGTCCTGGCGTCATAGTGCATCTTGCCCGGCACCTTGGCGTTCGGATCGGTGAAGGAATGCACCGCGCCGCCGTAGCTGGTGAGCTGCCAGTCGACGCCGGCATCGGTCATCTCCCTGGCGAAGGCCGGCAACTGCTCGCGCGGCACCAGCGGATCGGAGGCGCCGTCGAGGACCAGTACCGCGCCCTTGATGTTCCTGGCATGCGCCGGGTCCGGCGTATCCAGGGTGCCATGGAAGGACACGAAGGCCTTCAGCTCGGCGCCGTCGCGAGCCAGCTCCAGCGCGCAGCAACCGCCGAAGCAGAAACCGAAGGCAGCCTGGCGGGTCGTATCGACAGCCGCGAGCGCCTGTCCGCGCAAGGCCGCCAGCGCTGCCTGCATGCGCTTGCGCAGCAGGGCCCGGTCGTTCTTCAGCGGCATCATCGCCGCGCCCGCCTCGTCGCCGTTCTGCGGACGCACGTCCCTGCCGTAGAGGTCCGCCACCAGCACCACGTGCCCACGGCCGGCGACCTGCCGGGCGATGTCCAGCGCGGCGGCGCTCACGCCCATCCAGTTCGGCGCCATCAGCAGGCCCGGGCGCGGCCCCGCGTGGCTGGCGTCGTACACCAGTTGACCTTCGTACGGCTGCCCATCGATGTCGTAGGCGACCGGCTCTACACGAATCTCACTCATGGGTACTGCTCCTGCGAGAGTTGGAAAAGACAAAGCCCGCCGAAGCGGGCTTTGTCGGGGCTACTGCTTAAGCGGACAGCTCCACCAGCAGCTTGTTCAGTCGGCGTACGTAGGCGCCCGGATCCTTGAGGCTGTCCCCTGCGGCCAGGGCGGCCTGGTCGAAGAGAATATGCGACAGCTCGCCGAAGCGGTCCTCGTCCGGCTCCGCATCCAGCTTCTCGATCAGCGGATGCTGCGGGTTGATCTCGAAGATCGGCTTCGAGTCCGGCACTTTCTGCCCGCTGGCCTCGAGGATCTGGCGCATCTGCAGGCCAAGGTCCTGTTCGCCGATGGCGAGGATCGCCGGCGAATCGGTCAGGCGGTGGGAAACGCGGACTTCGCTGACCTGCTCGTCGAGCACCTTCTTCAGGCGCTCGATCAGGCCTTCCTTGCTCTTGGCGACTTCTTCCTGGGCCTTCTTGTCCTCTTCCGAGTCCAGGCTGCCCAGGTTCAGGTCGCCGCGGGCGACATCGACGAACTGCTTGCCGTCGAACTCCGGCAGGTAGCTCATCAGCCACTCGTCGATGCGATCGGTGAGCAGCAGCACCTCGATGCCCTTCTTGCGGAAGACTTCCAGGTGCGGGCTGTTCTTCACCTGCGAGTAGCTCTCGCCGGTGAGGTAGTAGATCTTGTCCTGGCCTTCCTTCATCCGACCGATGTAGTCGGCCAGCGCTACGCTCTGCTCGCCCGAATCGTCGCCGGTGGAGGCGAAGCGCAGCAGGCCGGCGATCTTATCCTTGTTGCCGAAGTCTTCCGCCGGGCCTTCCTTGAGGACCTGGCCGAAGTTCTTCCAGAAGGTCTTGTACTGCTCCGGCTCGTTCTTCGCCAGCTTCTCCAGCATGTCCAGCACGCGCTTGGTCAACGCCGACTTCATCGAGTCGATCACCGGATCCTTCTGCAGGATTTCCCGGGAGACGTTCAGCGACAGGTCGTTGGAGTCGACCACACCCTTGATGAAGCGCAGGTACAGCGGCAGGAACTCGTCGGCCTGGTCCATGATGAACACGCGCTGTACGTACAGCTTCAGGCCCCGCGGCGCTTCGCGATGGTACAGGTCGAACGGCGCGCGGCCCGGCACGTAGAGCAGCGAGGTGTATTCCAGCTTGCCTTCGACCTTGTTGTGGCTCCAGCTCAGCGGGTTCTCGAAGTCATGGGCGACGTGCTTGTAGAACTCCTGGTATTCCTCGTCCTTCACCTCGGCGCGCGGACGGGTCCACAGCGCGCTGGCGCGGTTGACCGTTTCCCATTCCGGCTCGGCCGGCTTGTCGGCCTCTTCGCCGTGGAATTCCTTGGGCAGCTCGATCGGCAAAGCGATGTGATCGGAGTATTTCTTGATCACGTTGCGCAGGCGCCAGCCATCGGCGAACTCCTCCTCGCCCTTTTTCAGGTGGAGGACGATGCGGGTACCGCGCTCGGGCTTGTCGATGGTAGCGACGTCGAACTCGCCCTCGCCCTTCGACGACCAGTGCACCCCTTCGCTGGCCGGCTGGCCGGCGCGACGGGAGTAGACATCGACCTTGTCGGCGACGATGAAGGCGCTGTAGAAACCGACGCCGAACTGGCCGATCAGGTGCGAATCCTTCTTCTGGTCGCCAGACAAGTTCTTCAGGAAGTCGGCGGTCCCGGACTTGGCGATGGTGCCCAGGTGAGTCACCACATCCTCGCGGCTCATGCCGATGCCGTTGTCTTCCAGGGTGACGGTGTTGGCTTCCTTGTCGAAGCTGACGCGGATCTTCAGCTCGGCGCCGCCCTCGAGCAGCTCGGGATTGGCCAGGGCTTCGAAACGCAGCTTGTCGGCGGCGTCCGAGGCGTTGGAAATCAGTTCGCGGAGGAAGATTTCCTTGTTCGAATAGAGAGAATGAATCATCAGGTGAAGCAGTTGCTTCACTTCAGTCTGAAAGCCCAGTGTCTCTTTTTGGGTTTCCACGCTCATCGCTCCAAGCTCCATCAATGACATAAGCCGCGTACCACGGCGGATGTCCCCTAGGTGGGGCCTTCTTCCGGCTTTTCAAGCGCTTATGCGAAAAAACCGCGCACCATCGTGCGACGACTAGCGTTCGAGCAGTTCGAGACGGGCGATCTCCGCCGGGCGCAACAGGTAGCTCGCCTCCCCCGCACCGGGCATTTCCCGGCGGATCACCAGGCGCCCCTCGCTGTCGAGGCCGGTGAAACGGCCCTCGGCGATACGCCCGCGTACCGTAGTGGCCTTGACCAGGCGCTGGCTGTAGCGCTGCGGTTCGACCTGGACCAGCTCCAGGTCGAGGGTGGCGTTACCCGGCGCCGGCAGCGCCTGCGGCTCGGGCGGCGCCGCCGCCGCGGCCACGGTCGCAGGCTCCGCCGGCAAGGCGGGGAACGCGTCGCCGCGCACCGTCCACTCCCGCCGGGCGTTCTTCTCCAGCGTCAGCTCCAGCACCTGAGCCTGGCCGGCCACCAGGGCCTCGATACGCAGCGGCCGCGCATGGCTGGCCGCGCGCCAGGACGGCGCCCGCACGAGGCTGACGTCGCGGCTGGCGAAACGTCGCTGCAGATAATCGCGCAAGACCAGGGCCAGGGTATCGTCGGAGTCGTATCCCAGGTCGACCTTGCCGTGCCGATAGCGCAGCCGGTCGGTATACAGCTCGACGTGGCCGCTGAGGGTGGTCCGGTAGTCGCTCGGCAGGCTCAGGTGGAACTCGCCCTCCAGGCGGTTCGGCGCCTTGGGCCGCAGGTCCAGGTGCAAGGTATAGCCACGCAGGAGACGACGCGCCTCGGGCAGGTCCTGATCCGGTTGCAGCCAGCTCAGCTCGACTTCTGGCAACGCGCCGCCGTCCTCGGGCAGCACATCCAGGCGCAGCGCCCCGAGCGGCTGTGCCGGAAGGCGGATCTGCAGCTCGCGCTGGGCGTAGAAATCGTGCCCCTGGCGCAGGCTCAGCACGCCGCCAATCAACTCGCCGCTCTGCGGCGCGAAAGGCTTGCCGTTGAACTCCCCGCTGAGCGCGATGGACAGTTCCGCCGGCGGCCTGGCCTCCGGTTTCAGCCAGCGCAGGCTGAGGATCGCCTCCAGCCGCGCAGCGTCGTGACTGGCCAGCAGCGCCAGGCCGACCACCAGCGGGATGCAACCCAGCGCGGCCAGCCCGACGCCCTTGCGCGCCGTACGCCAGTGCACGCCGATATAGGCCAGCGCCACCGGCGGGAAAAGGCTGCCGTAACCCCACAGCAGACCGGTACCGAAGGCCAGGACGATGACCCAGATATAGCCGGCGACCATCAGCAGCAGGCCGCCCAGAATCAGCAAGGCATCCATCGCGATATCCTCAGCCCACTTTCCGCAGCGTACGGCTCACGGCTCGTCCACCTTGAAATGCGCCCGCGCAGTGGCGATGGGCTCGCCCTGGGTGGTCTGCCAGGCGTTGATCGCGACGTTCGCCACCCGTCGCCCCTGGCGCCAGACCTGGCATTGCGCGTAGGTATCGCGGAAGTGCCCGGCACGCAGGTAGTCGATGGAGAAATCGATGATCTTCGGCAGGTGCGGAATGCTCATGAAGGTCAGCAGGTGCAACATCGCCGCATGCTCCATGAAGCCGGCGATCACGCCGCCATGGATGGCCGGCAGGGTCGGGTTGCCGATGTTGTCCTTGTTCGCCGGCAGGCGGAAGACCATGTCGTCGCCCAGGCGCAGGCATTCGATGCCGAGCAGCTTGGCGTACGGGATCAGCTCCACCAGCGGGCTGTAGTCGTTGTTCCGACGCGCGTCGCGGACCAGTTGCTCGAGGCTGGTCGGGCTCATGCCGCACCTCCCTGCGCGGCCGGCCTGGCCGCCCCGGCGCGGGCCGAACCGCCCATGCGCATGAAAGCGCCGACGACATGGGCGATGGGCTGGCCCGGATCGTCCTGGTAGGCGAAGCCGCGGGTGAAGATCACGTTCGGCGTGACCCGGTAGCACTCGGCGAAGCCATAGACATCCTTGTGCGGTTCGGCGGGATGCATGTAGTCGATGCGCAGGTCGAGCGTCGGGCAGATCTCGAAGTCCGGCAGCACGCAGACCGTGGAAATACCACAGGTGGTGTCCATCAGGGTGGTGATCGCGCCGCCGTGGACGACCCCGCTTTCCGGGTTGCCGATGATCGCCTGGCTGTAGGGCAGGCGCAGGGTCAGTCCTTTCTCGTCGGCGGCCTCGACCGTCAACCCCAGCACCTGGCAATGACGCAAGGCCGAGAGAAAGCGCCGGGCGCGCTCGAGGAGAGGATTTTCCGACATGACGGCGACCTTGCTGGGAGTTTTCTGGAGGGCGAATCATACCCTGCCGCCAAAGCCCCGGCAGCCGGGGTTTTGGACATAACGATCGAAATAGTCGAAGTGTGTGGAACTTCACGCCAGCGCAAATGTTCAAAGGGCTACAACGAGGAAAGCCGCACATGGAGGCTAAACGATGAAAAAGACCGTAACTCTTGCCCTGCTGCTCGCTGCCAGCCTTGGCCTGGCCGCTTGCGACAAGAAAGAGGAAGACAAGGCAGCGGCCCCGGCAGCTCCGGCTACCGAGACCCAGCCGAGCGCTCCGGCTACTCCCCCTGCCGAGCCCAGCGCCCCGGCGCCGTCGAGCGACACTCCGGCAACCCCGCAGACTCCGGCACCGACTCCGGAGCAACCGCAACAGAACCAGCAATAAGTTCTCGTTGACGTACCCTGAAAGAGCCCGCGCAAGCGGGCTTTTTCATGCCCGGGATTCAGCCCCTGGGCACCTCGCCCTCGCCTTCCCGCGGGCTTTCGGCGATTGCGGTCTCGGTGTAGACCATCACCTCCAGCACGTCCGAATGGAATTCGCGGCGATACAGGACCAGCACCACGCCGGCCGTCACCAGCATGAAGAACCAGGAATTGATGAACCAGGCGAGCATGGCCAGGCCGAAATAGTACGAGCGCAAGCCGAAGTTGAACTGGTTGGCCGCCAGCGAGATGACCCGGGCGGCACGTTCGGCAAAGGATTTGCGCTCCAGCTCGCCGACGTTGCGCTCGCCGATCATCGGTGCCGAGCCGACCAGGATCGCCGCGAAGTTGTATTGGCGCATGCACCAGCTGAAGGTGAAGAAGGCATAGACGAAGACCACTGCCAGGCACAGCAGCTTCAGTTCCGATAGTCCCCGGCTGGCCTCCTCCACGAACGGCAGGTCGGCCAGTACCGAGACGGCGCGGTCGGTGGAGCCCAGCAGGGTGAGGATGCCGGCGAGGATGATCAGCGTGCTGGAAGCGAAGAACGACGCGTTGCGCTCCAGGTTGCCGATCACGCTGGCGTCGGCGATACGGTTGTCACGCAGCAGCAGCCGGCGCATCCAGTCCTCCCGGTAGAGGTGCAGGACGCTGGCCAGGCAGGCGGTGTCGCGGCCCTTCCAGGTGGCGTAGCGGGTGTAGCCCACCCAGCAGAACAGGAACCAGAGCGCCGCCAGCAGGTGTTGCGGCAGGTGCCCGTTGAAAATGCCGAGTTCGGCGGTCATGAAAACTCCCTCTTGAGCCGGCCGGGAATCGCCCCGCCGTTGTTTCGCGCCGTTGGGACGCCGCTCGCCGCGGCCAGGACACGACTTTCGTCGGCTCATGAAAAAGGCCGCCCGGAGGCGGCCTTCCTGGGGTTCGCCTGACGTCTCAGGCGACCGCTTCGCGCGGCTTGCCCAGCAGCCGATCGCAAACGACTGCCAGGACCAGCGCAATGGATACCGGCAGCAGCCAGCCAAGGCTCTGATCGGCGAGCGGGAGCTTGGCGAAGACGTCCGGCACCCACCCGTTCAGCTTGGCCGCCCCCAGCCCGTCGACGATGCCGAAGAGCAGCGCGACGATCATCACCGGCACGAACACCCGCGGGGCCGACACCCAGAGCCGGTCGAACAGGCTCAGGGCGATCAGCACGATGGCGAGCGGATAGAGTCCCACCAGAACCGGTACCGAAAGGCTGATCAACTGGGTCAGTCCCTGGTTGGCGACCAGCAGGCTGAACAGCGAGAACACGATCACCACCGTCTTGTACGAAACCGGCAGCAGGTCGCTGAAGAACTCGCCGCACGCCGTGATCAGCCCTACCGCCGTGGTCAGGCAGGCCAGGGTGATGACCACCGCCAGCAACAGGCTGCCGGAAACGCCAAAGGTCTGCTGCACATAGGCGGTGAGGATCTGTACGCCATTCTGGGCGTCGCCGGCGATGCCCTGGCTGGTGGCGCCAAGATAGAACAGCGCCAGGTAGACCAGGGACAGGCCGGTGGCGGCGATGACCCCGGCGATCATGGAATAGCGCGTGACCAGCCGGCTGTCGCTGATGCCGCGGTCGCGAATGGCGGTGGCGATGACGATACCGAAGACCAGCGCACCGAGGGTATCCATGGTCAGGTAGCCCTGCAGGAAACCCTGCACCAGGGGCGCGCTCTGGTACTCGCCGGAACTGCTGCCGATCTCTCCCGCCGGCGCGAAGATCGCCGCGCCGCCAAGGACCAGCAGGGCCGACAGCAGCACCGGCGTGATGACCTTTCCGACCCGGTCGACAAGGCGACCCGGGTTCAGCACCAGGAACAGAACCACGGAGAAGTAAGCGACGGTATAGACGAGCAACGGCACGCCGCCGTCCCCGGTGAAGGGTGCGACGCCCATCTCGAAGGACACCACGGCTGTACGCGGGGTGGCGAACAGCGGGCCGATGGCAAGATAGACGGCGATGGCGAACGCCACTCCCGCGCGCCGCCCGATCGGCTGGGTCAGGCGGCCAATACCGCCTCCGACCCGGGCCAGGGCGACCACCGTCAGCAACGGCAGGCCGACACCGGTAAGGAGGAAGCCGAAAGCCGCGCTCCATACGTGTTCGCCCGCCGCCATGCCGGCACTGGGAGGAAAGATGATGTTACCCGCGCCGAGAAAAAGCGCGAACGTCATGAAGCCAAGGGCGAGCAGGTCGAACCCTTTCAAATGAGTCATAGGAGGATGTACCACTGGCAGAAGTCTCGGTTGTTCGGGGTTTCCCTTTGGGGGTGTTAGGAAACATCGTCCTTCCGGATGAGGAGGACCGGTCAAGCCGCCCGACCCCTTTTGAGGGCCATGTGGCGCTATAGCTGCAGGCGCGCTGGCCTGCGGGATGATGCGTGGCGCGCCCGGGGTTTTGTCGGACACGAACCGTTGGCAATGATAGCGCATCGCGGCAACATTCGTTTGACGGATGCGATAGAACGACGAAGGCCACCGCTGTGAGGCGGTGGCCTTCGTCCTGGAACTCAGAAAACCCGGGAAATCAGGCCTTCTTCACTTCCCAACCGGTCAGCTCGGCCAGGGCCTTGCCGATGTCGGCCAGGGAACGCACGGTCTTCACACCGGCGTCCTGCAGGGCGGCGAACTTCTCGTCCGCGGTGCCCTTGCCGCCGGAGATGATGGCGCCGGCGTGGCCCATGCGCTTGCCCGGAGGGGCAGTCACACCAGCGATGTAGGACACCACCGGCTTGGTCACGTTGGCCTTGATGAAGGCCGCGGCTTCTTCTTCGGCGGAACCGCCGATCTCGCCGATCATGACGATGGCTTCGGTCTGCGGATCTTCCTGGAACAGCTTCAGGATGTCGATGAAGTTGGAGCCCGGGATCGGGTCGCCGCCGATGCCCACGCAGGTGGACTGGCCGAAGCCGGCGTCGGTGGTCTGCTTCACGGCTTCGTAGGTCAGGGTGCCGGAACGCGACACGATGCCTACCTTGCCCGGCAGGTGGATGTGACCCGGCATGATGCCGATCTTGCACTCGCCGGGAGTGATCACGCCCGGGCAGTTCGGGCCGATCAGGCGTACGCCCAGCTCGTCGCACTTGACCTTGGCGTCCAGCATGTCGAGGGTCGGGATGCCTTCGGTGATGCAGACGATCAGCTTGATGCCGCCGAATGCCGCTTCCAGGATCGAGTCCTTGCAGAACGGAGCCGGAACGTAGATGACCGAGGCTTCGGCGCCGGTGGCTTCCACGGCTTCCTTGACGGTGTTGAACACCGGCAGGCCGAGGTGGGTGGTGCCGCCCTTGCCGGGGGTCACGCCGCCGACCATCTTGGTGCCATAGGCGATGGCCTGTTCGGAGTGGAAGGTACCCTGGCTACCGGTGAAGCCTTGGCAGATGACTTTGGTGTCTTTGTTGATCAGGACGCTCATTACTTACCCTCCGCGGCCTTGACGACTTGCTGGGCAGCGTCGGTCAGGCTGGTTGCCGCGATGATGTTCAGGCCGCTTTCGGCCAGGACCTTGGCACCCAGTTCAGCGTTGTTGCCTTCCAGGCGGACGACAACCGGAACCTTCACGCCGACTTCTTTGACGGCGCCGATGATGCCTTCGGCGATCATGTCGCAACGCACGATGCCGCCGAAGATGTTCACCAGGACAGCCTTCACGTTGCTGTCGGACAGGATGATCTTGAACGCTTCGGTCACGCGCTCCTTGGTCGCACCGCCGCCAACGTCGAGGAAGTTGGCCGGCTTGCCGCCGTGCAGGTTGACGATGTCCATGGTACCCATGGCCAGGCCGGCGCCGTTGACCATGCAGCCGATGTTGCCTTCCAGCGCGACGTAGTTCAGCTCCCACTTCTGCGCATGGGCTTCACGGGCGTCGTCCTGGGACGGGTCGTGCATGGCGCGCAGCTTCGGCTGACGGTACAGGGCGTTGCTGTCGATGTTGATCTTGGCATCCAGGCAGTGCAGGTTGCCGTCTTTCTTGATCACCAGCGGGTTCACTTCCAGCAGGGCCAGGTCGTAGTCCTGGAACAGCTTCGCCAGGCCGACGAAGATATGGGTGAACTGCTTGATCTGGTCGCCCTTCAGGCCCAGCTGGAAGGCCAGCTCGCGGCCCTGGTACGGCTGCGCGCCGACCAGCGGGTCGATGGTAGCCTTGAGGATCTTCTCGGGAGTGTCGTGGGCGACCTTCTCGATGTCCACGCCACCTTCGGTGGAAGCCATGAACACGATGCGGCGGCTGGAACGATCGACGACGGCGCCGAGGTACAGCTCCTTGTCGATGTCGGTGCAGGACTCCACCAGGATCTTGCTGACCGGCTGGCCGTTGGCGTCGGTCTGGTAGGTCACCAGGTTCTTGCCCAGCCACTGCTGGGCGAACGCCTTGGCGTCCTCTTTGCTCTTCACCAGCTTCACACCGCCCGCTTTACCGCGGCCGCCGGCGTGCACCTGAGCTTTGACGACCCACTCGCTGCCGCCGATCTTGTCGCAGGCTTCTGCGGCCTCTTCGGGGGTGTCTACGGCAAAGCCCTTGGATACAGGCAGGCCGTATTCAGCGAACAGCTGCTTACCCTGATATTCGTGGAGATTCATGCTTGTCTACCGTTATTCGTCTAGGTATTGCGCATTTCGGCGGAGCGCTCGTGGCGCCCCACCACCTGTGACCGTCGTTTCGCGAACCACCCGGCTCGCGAAAAAACAGTCCGGCGGCATACGCCCGCGGCCACCTCGCAACGGTCGCCGGCGCTCACCCGCCGTGGTTCTTCTGAAAGTCTGCCGCCTGCGGCATCCCGACGCAGGCGGCAAACCGTGGATTCTACAGAACCCGGACCCGACAAGGCCAGGAACCTGTCCTGGCCTGACGGACGACGCGTCCCGCGTCGCTGTGACGCCCCTGGCGTGAACCGGGGCGTCGGATCACTCAGCGCTTCTTGCGGTTGGCGATGTGGATGGCATGGCCATTCACTGCCAGGGCAGCTTCGTGCAGGGCTTCGGACAGCGTCGGGTGAGAGAAGACCATCATGCCCAGGTCTTCGGCGCTGGTGCCGAATTCCATGCCGATCGCGCCTTGCTGTACCAGCTCGGCGGCGCTCGGGCCGATCACGTGGACGCCCAGGACGCGGTCGGTCTTCGCATCGGCGATGACCTTGACCAGGCCGGTGGTGTCGTTGGCAGCCATCGCGCGACCGCTGGCGGCGAACGGGAAGGTGCCGACGTTGACTTCGACGCCCTCGGCCTTGAGGGTCTGCTCGGTCTTGCCGACCCAGGCGATTTCCGGGTGGGTGTAGATGACCGACGGAATCAGGTCGTAGTTCATCTGCGCCTTGTGGCCGGCGATGCGCTCGGCGACCATCACGCCCTCTTCCGAGGCTTTGTGCGCGAGCATCGCGCCGCGAACCACGTCACCGATGGCGAAGACGCCCGGAACGCTGGTCTTGCAGTGGTCGTCGACGTAGATGAAGCCACGCTCGTCCAGGGTCACGCCGCTGTCGGCGGCCAGCAGGTCGGTGGTCACCGGGCGACGGCCGACCGCGACGATCAGCTTGTCGAAGGTTTCCTTCTGCTCGCCGTTGGCGTCGGTGAAGGTCACGGTGACCTGCTTCTTCTTCACTTCCGAAGCGGTCACGCGGGCACCCAGGCGAATGTTCAGGCCTTGCTTGGTCAGGACCTTCAGGGCTTCCTTGGCAATCTGCTCGTCGGCAGCCGGGAGGAACTTGTCCAGGGCTTCCAGCACGGTCACCTCGGCACCCAGGCGGGCCCATACCGAACCCAGCTCCAGGCCGATGACGCCGGCGCCGATCACACCCAGCTTCTTCGGTACGGCCTGGAATTCCAGGGCGCCGGTGGAGTCGACGATGATGTCGTCGGTCAGCGGGGCCGGCGGGATCTCCACCGGGCGGGAGCCGGAAGCGATGATCACGTTCTCGGCTTCCAGGACCTGGGTCTTGCCGTCCAGACCGGTCACTTCCACCTGCTTGTTGGCCAGCAGCTTGCCGTGGCCTTCGAAGGAGGTCACGCCGTTGGCCTTGAACAGGGTAGCGATGCCGCCGGTCAGGTTCTTGACGATGTTGGCCTTGCGCGCAACCATCGCCGGAACGTCGATGGTGACGCCCTTGGCTTCGATACCATGGACTTTGAAGGCCTCTTTGGCCTCATGGTACTTGTAGGAGCTGTCCAGCAGCGCCTTGGACGGGATGCAGCCAACGTTCAGGCAGGTACCGCCGAGCGCCACCTTGCCTTCCTTGCCGATGTACTTCTCGATGCAGGCGGTCTTCAGGCCCAGCTGGGCAGCGCGGATGGCGGCAACGTAACCGCCGGGGCCGGCACCAATCACTACCACGTCGAATTTCTGGCTCATATCTCAATCCTTATTCGGGTGAAACCGGACGGCCCCACGAGGGGGCCGCCGTGAAGAGAAACGCTAAATCAGACGTCCAGCAGCAGGCGAGCCGGATCTTCCAGCAGGTCCTTGATCGCCACCAGGAAGCTCACCGCTTCCTTGCCGTCGATCAGACGGTGGTCGTAGGACAGCGCCAGATACATCATCGGCAGGATCACCACCTGGCCGTTCACGGCCATCGGGCGCTCCTGGATCTTGTGCATGCCGAGGATAGCGGTCTGCGGCGGGTTGACGATCGGGGTCGACAGCAGGGAACCGAACACGCCACCGTTGGAGATGGTGAAGGTGCCGCCGGTCATGTCTTCGATGGTCAGCTTGCCTTCCTTCGCCTTCTTGCCGAAGTTGGCGATGCCGCCCTCGATCTCGGCCAGGCTCATGAACTCGGCGTTACGCAGTACCGGAACCACCAGGCCGCGGTCGCTGGAAACGGCAACACCGATGTCCTGGTAGCCGTGGTAGACGATGTCGTTGCCGTCGATGGAAGCGTTGACCCCCGGGAAGCGCTTCAGCGCCTCGGTGGCGGCCTTGACGAAGAAGGACATGAAGCCCAGGCGCACGCCGTTGTGCTTCTTCTCGAACAGGTCCTTGTACTTCGAACGCAGGTCCATGATCGGCTTCATGTTGACCTCGTTGAAGGTGGTCAGCATGGCCATGGCGGACTGCGCCTCGACCAGGCGCTCGGCGACCTTGGCCCGCAGGCGGGTCATCGGCACGCGCTTCTCGACACGGTCGCCGGCGGCGAAGATCGGCGCCTCGGCAGCCGGGGCGGCAGGCTTGGCCGGGGCGGCCGGGGCGTTCTTCTTCGCTTCGACCGCAGCGACCACGTCTTCCTTGGTCACGCGACCGCCCTTGCCGGTGCCGGCGATGCTGTTCGGATCGATGCCGGCTTCCTCGGCCAGCTTGCGCGCGGCCGGGGACAGGATGGCGTCGTCGCCGCCAGCGGCGGCCGGAGCGGCGGCCTGTGCAGCCGGAGCGGCGGCGGGCGCAGCGGCAGCCGGAGCGGCCGGAGCGGCGGCGCCGCCTTCGTTCAGCTTGCCGAGCAGCTCGTTGCTCAGAACGGTGTCGCCTTCGTTCTTGATGATCTCGGCCAGCACGCCGTCAGCCTCGGCGAGAACCTCGATGACCACCTTGTCGGTCTCGATGTCGACGATCAGTTCGTCGCGCTTGACTGCTTCGCCCGGCTTCTTGTGCCAGGTGGCGACGGTGCCGTCGGCGACCGATTCCGGGAAGGTTGGGGCTTTGATTTCGATAGCCATTGTGTGCGTTTCCTTAAATTCGGTTTCTTCAGCGCGTAGGCGTTAAACAGTAAAGGCGTCTTGCAGCAGTTTTTCCTGCTGCTCGGCGTGCATCGAGGCGTAGCCGCAAGCCGGAGCAGCGGAGCCTTCGCGGCCGGCGTACTCGAGGTTGAGGCCCTTCTTGTGCGCGGCGATGACACGACGCATGTGATGCTGGCTGCAGAACCAGGCGCCCTGGTTCATCGGCTCTTCCTGGCACCAGACGATGTGCTTGAGGTTCTTGTACGGAGCCAGAACTTCCGCCAGGTCGTCTTCCGGGAACGGATACAGCTGCTCGATACGGACGATCGCGGTATCTTCGCGGCCTTCCGCGCGACGCTTCTCCAGTAGGTCGTAGTACACCTTGCCGCTGCACAGCACGACGCGGTCGACCTTCTTCGGATCCAGGCTGTCGATTTCCGGGATCACGGTCTGGAAGGAACCGTTGGCCAGATCTTCCAGGGTCGAGATGGCGAGCTTGTGACGCAGCAGGGACTTCGGCGTCATCACCACCAGCGGCTTGCGCAGCGGGCGGATCACCTGACGGCGGAGCATGTGGTAGACCTGAGCCGGGGTGGTCGGCACGCAGACCTGGATGTTCTGCTCGGCACAGAGCTGCAGGTAGCGCTCCAGGCGCGCGGAGGAGTGCTCCGGGCCCTGCCCCTCATAGCCGTGCGGCAGCAGCATGGTCAGGCCGCAGAGTCGGCCCCATTTGCTTTCGCCACTGGTGATGAACTGGTCGATGACCACCTGGGCGCCGTTGGCGAAGTCGCCGAACTGGGCTTCCCAGATCACCAGCGAGTTCGGCGTGGTGGTGGCGAAACCGTATTCGAACGCCAGCACGGCCTCTTCCGAAAGGAAGGAATCGTAGATATCCAGGCGCGGCTGGCCGTCGAACAGATTGGCCAGCGGTACGTAGACCGAGTCATCCTTCTGGTTGTGCAGCACCGCGTGACGGTGCGAGAAGGTGCCACGGCCGACGTCCTGGCCGGTCATCCGTACCGGATGGCCTTCGAACAGCAGGGTCGCGTAGGCCAGGGTCTCGGCGAAGCCCCAGTTGATCGGCAGGCCACCGGCCGCCATCTTCTGGCGATCTTCGTAGATCTTCGAAACCTGGCGCTGAACCACGAAGCCTTCCGGCACTTCCAGCATCTTGCTGGACAGTTCCTGCAGGGTCTTCAGGTCGAAGCGGGTGTCGTGACGCGCGGTCCAGGCATGACCCAGGTACGGACGCCAGTCGACGAACAGTTCCTTGTTGGGTTCCTTGACCAGGCTCTTCACCACGTGCAGGCCGTTGTCCAGGGCGTCGCGGTAGTCGTCGATCTTCGACTGAACCTGCTCGGCGCTGAGCACGCCGGCATTCACCAGGGCATCGGCGTACAGCTCGCGGGTAGTACGCTGCTTGGCGATCTGCTGGTACATCAGCGGCTGGGTGCCGCTCGGCTCGTCCGCCTCGTTGTGGCCGCGGCGACGGTAGCAGACCAGGTCGATGACCACGTCACGCTTGAACTGCATGCGGTAGTCGACGGCCAGCTGGGTGACGAACAGCACGGCTTCGGGATCGTCGCCGTTGACGTGGAAGATCGGCGCCTGAATCATCTTCGCCACGTCGGTGGCGTACTCGGTGGAACGCGCATCGTCCTGGCGGCTGGTGGTGAAACCGACCTGGTTGTTGATCACCAGGTGGATGGTGCCACCGGTCTTGTAGGCGCGGGTCTGCGACATCTGGAAGGTTTCCATGACCACGCCCTGTCCCGCGAAGGCGGCATCGCCGTGGATGGAAATCGGTACCACCTTGTCGCCGGAGCTGTCCTTGCGGCGGTCCTGGCGAGCACGAACGGAACCCTCGACCACCGGGGAAACGATTTCCAGGTGCGACGGGTTGAACGCCAGCGCCAGGTGGACTTCGCCACCGCTGGTCATCACGTTCGAGGAGAAGCCCTGGTGGTACTTCACGTCACCGGAGCCCAGCTCGACGATCTTCTTGCCTTCGAACTCGTCGAACAGGTCGCGCGGGTTCTTGCCCAGGGTGTTGACCAGGACGTTCAGGCGACCGCGGTGAGCCATGCCGATGACGATTTCCTTGGCGCCGTAGGAACCGCAGCGCTGGATGATCTCGTCGACCATCGGGATCAGGCTTTCGCCGCCTTCCAGGCCGAAACGCTTGGTGCCCGGGTACTTGGTGCCCAGGTACTTCTCCAGGCCTTCGGCCGCGGTCAGGCGCTCGAGCAGGTGCGCACGCGCCTCGGCGGAGAAGCCGGGACGGCCACGCACGCTTTCCAGACGCTGGAGGAACCACTTGCGCTGCTCGGAATCGACGATGTGCATGAACTCGGCGCCGAAGGTACCGCAGTAGGTGCTCTTCAGGCTGTCGACGATTTCACGCAGGGTCGCCTCTTCCTTGCCGATGTAAAGCTCACCGGTGCGGAAAGTGGTGTCCAGGTCGGCACCCGTCAGACCGTAGTGGTCGATCGACAGGTCGGCAGGCGCGGGACGCTGCCACAGGCCGAGCGGGTCGAGGGTGGAAGCCTGGTGGCCGCGGAGACGGTAAGCGTGAATGAGACGAAGGACTTCGACCTGCTTCTTCTCGTGCTCGCTGCTCACGCTACCGGCGGAAACCGGCTGGGCACGGCGCTGGTTCTTGGCCAGCAGGACGAAATGATCGCGCACAGTGGAGTGCGAGACGTCGGGGGCGGGATTGCCATCGGCGGGAAGCTTCTGGAAATACGTGCGCCACTCTTCTGGCACAGCGTTAGGGTCGTGCAGGTAGAGCTCGTAGAGCTCTTCGACGTAGGCAGCGTTACCACCGGATAGATGGGCACTGTTCCACATCCGCTGCATTACGCTTTCGTGCATGCTAGGTCACCCTCGGTAAGGGGACAACCACCTGGCGAAACCTTGAAGGCTCCGAAGTCCTCAGGCAGCGACATCGGTATGGCCACTACAGATCCCGCAGATAGTCCGGGTACCAGCCCGGATGCCCCTGCTGGTCATATTTTTCAAATCTGGGCCATGGCTTTGTGAGCTTGGCCCGCTTAGTTGCTGCGACGCCGGAAGAACTCCGGCGCCACAGGTGTTGCTAGGTACAACTCATATAACAACTGCGAGAGGATCAGGTTCCGCTCTGCAGCAGCATATTACGCACGTGGCCGATCGCCTTGGTCGGGTTCAGACCCTTCGGGCAAACGTTCACGCAGTTCATGATTCCGCGGCAGCGGAACACACTGAACGGATCGTCCAGCGAAGCCAGGCGCTCTTCGGTCTTGGTGTCACGGCTGTCGGCCAGGAAACGATAGGCTTGCAGCAGTGCGGCCGGACCGAGGAACTTGTCGGGGTTCCACCAGAAGGACGGGCAGGAGGTCGAGCAGCAGGCGCACAGGATGCACTCGTACAGACCGTCCAGCTTCTCGCGCTCTTCCGGGGTCTGCAGACGCTCGATGGCCGGGGCCGGCGTATCGTTCTGCAGGAACGGCTTCACCTTCTCGTATTGCTTGTAGAAGATGCTCATGTCCACGACCAGGTCACGAATGACCGGCAGGCCCGGCAGCGGACGGATCACCAGCTTGCCGCCCTTCAGGCCGGCGGCCGACAGCGGGGTGATGCAGGCCAGGCCGTTCTTGCCGTTGATGTTCATGCCATCGGAGCCGCAGACGCCTTCACGGCAGGAACGACGGTAGGAGAAGCCCTCGTCCTGTTCCTTGATCAGCGCCAGCACGTCGAGGACCATCACGTCCTTGCCGTTGGTGTCGACCTGGAAATCCTGCATGTACGGCGCAGCATCTTTGTCGGGGTTGTAACGATAAACACTCACTTGCAACATGGCGGGCACCCTTAGTAAGTCCGAACCTTGGGTTCGAATGCCGGAACGGTCTTCGGCGCGAAGTTGACGGAACGCTTGGATACGCGCTTCTCACCCGGGAAGTACAGGGTGTGGCACAGCCAGTTCTCGTCGTCGCGCTCCTCGAAGTCTTCACGGGCGTGGGCGCCACGGGACTCCTTGCGGTGCTCGGCCGCGATCGCGGTGGCCTCGGCCACCTCGAGGAGGTTTTGCAGTTCCAGCGCTTCGATGCGCGCGGTGTTGAATGCCTGGCTCTTGTCGTTGATCTTGACGTTGGCGATACGCTCGCGCAGGTCGGCCAGCTGGGCGATGCCCTTCTGCATGTACTCGCCGGTGCGGAACACACCGAAGTAGTTCTGCATGCAGCTTTGCAGCTCGCGCTTGAGCGGAGCGACTTCTTCGCCGCTGGTGCGCTCGTTCACGCCGTTCAGGCGCTTGAAGGAGGCTTCCAGGTCGCTCTCGGAAGCGCCGCGGGCGTCGATGCCCTCTTTCAGCGCTTTTTCCAGGTGCAGACCGGCGGCACGGCCGAATACCACCAGGTCGAGCAGCGAGTTGCCGCCCAGGCGGTTGGCGCCGTGTACCGATACGCAGGCCACTTCGCCCACGGCGAACAGGCCTTCGACGATCTGGTCGTTGCCGTTGGCGTCCTGGGTGATGGCCTGGCCATGGATGTTGGTGGCAACGCCACCCATCATGTAGTGGCAGGTCGGGATCACCGGGATCGGCGCAACGACCGGGTCGACGTGGGCGAAGGTCTTGGACAGTTCGCAGATGCCGGGCAGGCGGCTGTGCAGGACTTCCTCGCCGAGGTGGTCGAGCTTCAGCAGCACGTGGTCCTTGTTCGGGCCCACGCCGTTGCCGGCCAGGACTTCCTTGACCATGGAACGGGCGACCACGTCGCGGCCGGCCAGGTCCTTCGCGTTCGGCGCATAACGCTCCATGAAGCGCTCGCCGTGGGCGTTGATCAGGTAACCGCCTTCGCCGCGGCAACCTTCGGTGACCAGTACACCGGCGCCGGCGATGCCGGTCGGGTGGAACTGCCACATCTCGATGTCCTGCACCGGCACGCCGGCACGCAGGGCCATGCCCACGCCGTCACCGGTGTTGATCAGCGCGTTGGTGGTGGAGGCGTAGATACGGCCGGCACCGCCAGTGGCCAGGACCACGGCCTTGGAACGGATGTAGACGGTCTCGCCGGTCTCGATGCAGATGGCGATGATGCCGACCACCGCGCCGTCCTGGTTCTTCACCAGGTCGACCGCGTACCACTCGTTGAGGAACGAGGTGCCATTCTTCAGGTTGGCCTGGTACAGGGTGTGCAACAGCGCGTGGCCGGTACGGTCGGCGGCGGCGCAGGTACGGGCGGCCTGGCCACCCTTGCCGAAGTCCTTGGACTGGCCGCCGAACGGACGCTGGTAGATGCGGCCGGTTTCGGTACGGGAGAACGGCAGGCCCATGTGCTCGAGCTCGAACACGGCCTCGGGGCCGACGGAACACATGTATTCGATCGCGTCCTGGTCACCGATGTAGTCGGAGCCCTTGACGGTGTCGTACATGTGCCAACGCCAATCGTCGTTCGGGTCGGCCGAAGCGATCGCGCAGGTGATGCCACCCTGTGCGGATACGGTGTGGGAACGGGTCGGGAAGACCTTGGTCACCACGGCGGTCTTGTGGCCGCCCTGGGCCAGTTGCAGCGCGGCACGCATGCCGGCGCCACCGCCACCGACGATGATGGCGTCAAAGGAAAGTGTACGAATGCTAGCCATGGATCACATACCCCAAAGAATCTGCACACCCCAGACGAAGAATGCGAACATCGCCATGCCGCAAACCGCCTGGAAGAGGAAACGCACGACTGTCGCCGCCTTGCCGAGAGCCATCGAAGTCAGGTAGTCGGTGGAGATGGTCCACATACCGACCCACGCATGGACGCTCAGGGCAACCAGGGTCAACAGGCTGAAGATGCGCATCCAACCCTGCGAGAACAGGCCGTGCCAGTCCGCGTAGGAAATGTTGGGGTGAGCAATGAGGTAGCCCAGCAGGAAAATGACATAAGCCGCGAGAACGACCGCGGAAACGCGCTGGGCCATCCAGTCGTAGAGGCCGGAGCGCGAGAAGTTTGTGACGTTAGTTACCATACCCATACCCCCGCCAGAACGATCAGCACCACCGCGATGGCGATGACGATTTTGGAGCCACGCTTACCGCCTTCCAGCGTCTCGCCGACGCCAGCGTCCATGACCAGGTGGCGAACACCGGCCACCAGGTGGTACAGCAGCGCAGACAGCAGGCCCCAGATCACCAGCTTGGCCAGGGGACTGGTCAGGCACGCCTTCACCTGCTCGAAGCCTTCTTCCGAACTCAGCGACTTGTCGAGCGCGAACAGCAGCACGGCAATACCGAGGAACAGGATGACGCCAGAGATACGGTGGAGAATGGACGTGTAAGCGGTGACAGGGAGTTTGATGGTCCTTAGGTCTAGGTTTACAGGTCGTTTGCTATTCACGGCTTTTTTCACACTGAGAGCCCTAACGAACAGGGCTAGTTGTCGGGAAGTGCACTTGTCAGGTACCCATCACCAGGGAGTGGCGACCGTCTATGAAAGCGGGCCAGGAATACCCCTTGCGGTCGGACGCCGAGTATAGACAGTTAGGCTACTAATGACAACGAAAACACCCATCGCCAAATGGTTGATTGCGGGCCTTTTATAAAAGGCGTAAATAGCCCCCTTTTTCTGCGAAAACCCCGCCACGGAAGGCTCTACGGCATGGATTCGCGCAAATTGACTTTCGAATTTATCCCTCTATAGTGGTGCGGGCCCTGCGTGGGGGGTACTGATGATTTCAAGCATAAATAGGAGGCCATCATGGCTGACAAAAAAGCGCAGTTGATCATCGAGGGCTCAGCCCCCGTCGAACTGCCCGTCCTATCCGGTACCATGGGTCCCGATGTAGTGGATGTACGGGGCCTCACCGCCACGGGCCACTTCACCTTCGATCCTGGCTTCATGTCGACCGCCTCCTGCGAGTCGAAGATCACCTATATCGACGGCGACAAAGGCATCCTCCTCCATCGCGGCTACCCCATCGAGCAACTGGCAGAGAAATCCGACTACCTGGAAACCTGCTACCTGCTGCTGAACGGCGAGCTGCCCACCGCCGCGCAGAAGGAACAGTTCGTCGGCACCATCAAGAACCACACCATGGTTCACGAGCAGTTGAAGACCTTCTTCAACGGCTTCCGCCGCGACGCCCATCCGATGGCCGTGATGTGCGGCGTGATCGGCGCCCTCTCGGCCTTCTACCACGACTCCCTGGACATCAATAACCCGAAGCATCGCGAAGTCTCCGCGCATCGCCTGATCGCCAAGATGCCGACCATCGCCGCCATGGTGTACAAGTACTCCAAGGGCGAGCCGATGATGTATCCGCGTAACGACCTGAACTACGCGGAAAACTTCCTGCACATGATGTTCAACACCCCCTGCGAGACCAAACCGATCAGCCCCGTGCTGGCCAAGGCCATGGACCGCATCTTCATTCTCCACGCCGACCACGAGCAGAACGCTTCCACCTCCACGGTGCGTCTGGCCGGCTCCTCCGGCGCCAATCCGTTCGCCTGCATCGCCTCCGGCATCGCCGCCCTGTGGGGACCGGCCCATGGCGGCGCGAACGAAGCGGTGCTGCGCATGCTCGACGAGATCGGCGACGTGTCCAACATCGACAAGTTCGTCGAGAAGGCCAAGGACAAGAACGATCCGTTCAAGCTGATGGGCTTCGGCCATCGTGTCTACAAGAACTTCGACCCGCGCGCCAAGGTCATGAAGCAGACCTGCGACGAGGTCCTCCAGGAGCTGGGCATCAACGACCCGCAACTGGAACTGGCGATGAAGCTGGAAGAAATCGCCCGCCACGACCCCTACTTCGTGGAACGCAACCTGTACCCGAACGTCGACTTCTACTCGGGGATCATCCTCAAGGCGATCGGCATTCCGACCAGCATGTTCACCGTGATCTTCGCCCTGGCGCGTACCGTCGGCTGGATCTCGCACTGGCAGGAGATGCTCTCCGGCCCCTACAAGATCGGCCGCCCGCGCCAGCTCTATACCGGCCACACCCAGCGCGACTTCACCGCCCTCAAGGATCGCGGCTGAAACCCGTCACGCCCGGCGAGAAAGGCTGCTTCGGCAGCCTTTTTTGTGCCCGCCCCTTTCCGCCGGACACAAAAAAACCGCCCCGGAGGCGGTCTTTTTGCAAGGAAGGCGCGCTCAGCGCTTCTCGGCAGCGCTACGCAGGCCCTTGAGGGTGTTCAGCGGCGCGTCGACCACGAAGCTGTTGGCCAACCAGGAAGGAATGCTGCCACCCGGCTCGGTTTCCACCTGGTAGGTCACTTCCGTCACGCCCTGCCCCTTCGGCTGCAACTTCCACTCGCCGACCAGCTTGGGCACGCGGATCTGGCCCTTTTCCTCGGGGATATAGGTCGGATCGGCCTTAAGGTGACGGATCACGGTGCCATCCGCAGTCTTCTCGGTGGTGACATGGATGACCACGTCGCGACCGGTAACTGGCCAGGGCATGTCGATCTTCGAGTAGGTCCAGGCGTCGGCGCCTTCCTGCTTCAGGAGTTTCATCTCGGCGCAGGCATGGATCCACTTGCAGGAACCCTTGACGTCCTCCTGCAGCGCCTCGATGGTCGCCACGTCGGCCTTGATGTCGGTAACGCCGCGATAAGCCTTGTACTTGGAGCCCTGGACACTGCTGAGGTAGACCTTCACGCCATCCTCGTCCTTGGCCAGCTTCCAGTCTTC
This sequence comes from Pseudomonas sp. 20-5, assembly GCF_056782835.1. Classification (NCBI taxonomy): domain Bacteria; kingdom Pseudomonadati; phylum Pseudomonadota; class Gammaproteobacteria; order Pseudomonadales; family Pseudomonadaceae; genus Pseudomonas; species Pseudomonas sp. 20-5. The sequence goes on from NZ_CM165584.1 coordinate 3,855,823, forward strand.
GGCCAGCGCATTGCCGGCCACCCCGAACACTGCGGCAGCCAGCACGGTCATACGCAAAATGCCACGCATCGTTCCTGTTCCTCTCTTTATGGTTATTTTCGGTTCGCCGGCCGGGCGGTCGACGCCCTGCAAGCCGCGATCCTGAGCCTTCGGCGCAGGATGCGCAGCAGTATGGCGTGAGACAGCCAGACTTCCAACCCGTTCAAGCGGCAGTGATGACTTCCCACTCCGCGATCAGGGCCAGCGCCTGCTCACGGCTGTCGCCGCAGATTTCCGGATCGGCGCCGAACTGGCCGCATACGGCCGGTCGCTCCGGTCGGCCGAACAGCCCGCAGAGATGGTTTTCGTCCAGGTGCAGGCAGCGTACGCCCGCGGGCTTGCCGGCCGGCATGCCCGGCAGCGGAGAGGAAATCGACGGTGCTATGCAGCAGGCGCCGCAGCCGGCTCTACATTGCATGGGAAGGATCTCGCCCGAAAGTTGGCAGAGGAGCGGCCAGGACAGCCGTCCGAAACGGGCGCAAAGAATACGGACCGGCCAGGCCGCCGCCAAGCCCGGCGGATCAGCGGCGCGTTTCCGCCTCGAGACGTGCGCTGCGAAGCTGCCACTGCTCGCGGTTGCCGGCAGCGAACAGCCAGGCCCTGGCCGACTCCGTCGCTGCCCGCCATTGCACGCGGCCCGGCTCGCGCAGGTCGAGGGATTGCGCCGCCGTCGAGTGGCCGAGGAAGGCGTTGCCAGCGGAACTCCAGTAGCCAGCGATCCCGGCCGGCAAGACCCAGGAGCGACCTTCCGCCTCGTCATCGACGATACCGGACAAGCGCTCCCCCGCTCCACGCCGCCAGGACAGGGCGACCCGGTTCAGCTCGCTGTCCGCCAGCGCGACGCGCACCTCCACGCCGCCCTGGCGCGGCTCGAACGACAGCTCGTAGGCGCTGAGCCGGCCATCGGCGCAGCGCAGGTGCCCCTTCAGGGACAAGCGTCGACCGACCAGTTCGAAGCTCTCCAGGCTCTGCTCCTGGCAGCGCAACTGCAGGCGACCGGCGCTTTCCCGCCCGGCCCCGAGAAAACCGCCCTCGCTCTCCCACAACGGCGGCCGAGCGCTACCCGCCACTGACAGGGCGAGGCTCTTGCCGCCCCAGCTCAAGCGGTATTCGCCCAGGTCGAAATCGCGCGGGATGGCAAACGCCGGCGGCACCCGCAGCTCGCTCCACAGAGCCGGCTCCCGCGACGCCTGGCTCGCCCACCAGGCGGCCGCCAGCACGACGGCCAGCCCGCTCAAGGCGAGCCCCCAGACCAGCGAGCGTTTGTGCAACCGCATACCTTTCATCCTTTTCCGAGCACCAGCCCCTACCGGTCGATGCCTGCCCACTTGGATTTATCGCCGCAGCCAATTAGGCTGCGGCGCCGTCCCAATCCCCCGGAGCCCACCCATCATGCCCGTCTGGCTGCAAACCGCCTTGTTGCTAGCCTGTTCCAACCTGTTCATGACCTTCGCCTGGTATGGTCATCTGAAGACTCTCAACAGCAAGCCCTGGATCATCGCCGCCCTGATCAGTTGGGGTATCGCGCTGTTCGAATACCTGCTGCAGGTACCGGCCAATCGCATCGGCTACACCGAACTCTCGGTCGGCCAACTGAAGATCATGCAGGAAGTCATCACCTTGGCGATCTTCGTCCCGTTCAGCGTCTACTTCATGCAGCAGCCGCTGAAACTGGACTACCTCTGGGCCGGCCTGTGCCTGCTCGGCGCGGTGTACTTCATCTTCCGCGCCTGAGCCGCGTCACGAACGCAGCCGGGCGATCAGGCTGGAGGTATCCCAACGACCGCCGCCCATCGCCTGCACTTCGGCGTAGAACTGGTCGACCAGCGCCGTGACCGGCAACTGCGCGCCGTTGCGCCGCGCCTCGGCGAGCAGGATCGACAGGTCCTTGCGCATCCAGTCCACGGCGAAGCCGAAGTCGAACTCTCCGGCCAGCATGCTCTGGTGGCGGTTTTCCAGTTGCCAGGACTGGGCCGCGCCCTTGCCGATCACCTGCATCGCCGCCTCGCCATCGAGACCGGCGCACCGGGCGAAGTGCAGCGCCTCGGCCAGGCCCTGGAGCAGCCCCGCGACGCAGATCTGGTTGACCATCTTGGTCAATTGCCCGCTACCCACGTCGCCCATTCGCCGGACCATCCGCGCATAGCTGCGCAACAGCGGTTCGGCGCGTCGATAGAAGGCCTCCTCGCCACCGACCATCACCGTCAGGGCGCCGTTGACCGCGCCTGCCTGGCCGCCGGAGACCGGCGCGTCGAGAAAGCCCAGCTCACGCTCGGCAGCCAGCAGCGACAGCTCGCGGGCGACTTCCGCCGAAGCGGTGGTGTGGTCGACGAACAGGCTGCCCGGCGCCATTCCGGCGAAGGCGCCCTGCTCGCCCAGCGCCACGGCACGCAGGTCGTCGTCGTTACCGACGCAACAGAACACCAGCTCGGCGCCAGCACAGGCCTCGCGCGGCGTATCGGCGCGCCGTCCGGCGTACTCCTCGACCCAGCGCAGCGCCTTGGCCGACGAGCGATTGTAGACACAGACGTCGTAGCCCTCTCGTTGCAGGTGCCCGGCCATCGGGTAGCCCATCGTGCCCAGGCCGAGAAATGCGACCGCAGTCATTCCGTCATCTCCTCGAAATCCGATCCCGCAGCCTAGCACAGCGGTTTGCCGAGGTCCGGAAGCCCCGCCATACTCAGCGCGGACCCTGGTATGGATAGCTCCGATGCCTCACTGGCTGGTAATCGATCTGGAGGCCACCACCGCGGAAGGCGGCTGGCCCCTGGAGGAAATGGAAATCATCGAGATCGGCGCCACCCTGGTCGCCGCCGCGGACGCCCGCGAACTGGACCACTTCCAGCGTTTCGTACGGCCGGTCAGGCGGCCGCTGCTGACCCACTTCTGCCGCGACCTCACGCATATCAGCCAGGCCAACGTCGATGGCGCAGCCCATCTCAATACGGTCTGGGAAGCCTTCGAGCGCTGGCTCGCCCAGCATCGTCCGCGACTGGCCGGCTGGGCCAGTTGGGGCGACTACGACCGCCGCCAGTTGGAGCAGGAATGGCGCCAGCACGGGCTGACCAGCCAGCTCAGCGAAGTGCCGCACGTCAATCTCAAGCAACGCTTCGGCGAAGTCCGCCAGTTGCCCCGCCCAGTCGGCCTGAACGCGGCCCTGCAACTGGCCGGGATGAGTTTCCAGGGCCAGCAGCACCGCGCCCTGGAGGATGCCCGCAATACCGCACGGCTGCTGCCGCTGGTATTGCCGGTGGAGCATTGAACGAGGCCCGCGCCGCCTAGTGACGCCTTTCCGAGGCTTGGGCATACTGGCGGGCCTTTTCAAACCCGCCTGTTCACCCCTTCAGGAGAAGCCCATGTTCAAGGTCAACGAATACTTCGACGGCACCGTCAAATCCATCGCCTTCGACATGACCGCCGGCCCGGCCACCATCGGCGTGATGGCGGCAGGCGAATACGAGTTCGGCACCAGCCAGCTGGAGATCATGCATGTGGTCGCCGGCGCGCTGACGGTCAAGCTGCCGGGCAGCGACGAGTGGCAGGAATACGCCAGCGGCAGCCAGTTCACCGTCCCGGCGAACAGCAAGTTCCAGCTCAAGGTCGCCCAGGACACCGCCTACCTCTGCGAATATCGCTGAGCCCGGGCAGACAGGAAAACCGGCCGCAGGCCGGTTTTTTCTTGCCCGTCGTCCAGCGGCTGCGGCGGAGGAATCGAGCTGCGCTCATCCGCCGCTGGAACGGCTTGCCCAGCCCATTCAGCCCTGCGGGAAGCGGTAGTGGCCGATGACCTGGTAGCGGAACAGCAGGTCCTCTTCCCGCACGCCGGCACCGATGTTGTGCAACACCAGCGGCCTGCCCTCCAGCCTGCGATCGGAAAGCACGCCGATATGCAGCAGGCCGTTGTCCAGGCGCCAGGCGACTATGTCTCCGGCCCGGTAGGCGGAAGCGTCGCGGCTAGGCGCCAGGGCCAGGCCCTGGCGGCTGAACCAGGTCATCAGGTTCGGTACGCGGCGGTGATCGATGTTGCGGTCGGTACCTTTCATTCCCCATTGCTGCGGGTAGGCCGCGAAGTGGCGACGCATGTCCTCGTGCACCGCCTTCTGTAGATCCAGCCCCTGTCCGCGCAGCGCACGGACCACCACGTCGGTGCAGACCCCGGTCTGCAGCGGCACGTCGCCGCCCGGATAGTCCAGTTGCCGGTAGGCCGGGTCGTAGCCCAGGGTAACGCCCACCTGGGCACGCGCCGCATCCACCAGTCGCTGCGGTTCGACCGCAGCGGCCGCCACCAGCGGCAGTCCGAGCATGGCGAGCAGCAACAGGCGGCGCAGCGCGCCGGATACGTCCTTGTACATCCTTTTCCTCCTAAGCGCCCGCGGGCGCGTCCTGGTCCTTCGCGTATCCCAGCGGATACAGCAGTTCTTCCTTGTAGCCGGCCCAGACCCGGATGGCGTCCGGGAAGCTGTCGTCCAGCACCGGGTCGCCGCTGTCGACCAGCAACGGCCGGCCCCCGAGGGTCCCCAGCTTGCGCTTGGTGGCGACCACCCGCATGCGCTCCAGGCCGATGGCGCGCAACACCCGGGGACTGATCTGCTGGTTGCCGCGACCGATCACGTGGCCCTGGCCGCCGATGGCGGTGACCAGCAGGTACGCCGGATGACCGTCCACCAGTTCGAACAGCCGCGCCTCGTCGACGTCTCGGGCAATCACCGCGCCATTCTCCAGCACGTCGACGCCCAGCAGGGTGGTTTCCAGGCCGAGATTGCGCGCCAGGCCATGCAAGGTCGAGCCCGGTCCGAGCACATAGCGCACGCCGTCTTCCCAGTTTTCCGCCAGCCAGTCGGCGAGGTCCACCAGCACCAGCTCCTCGGACTCCATCCCTGCCTGCTTCACGTGCTGCATGAAGTGGCCCTCCTCCGGCACTGTCATCTCGCCGTACCAACGCGCGGCGACGCGGCCGGCGCGCAGCGCCTCTTCGTCGAGGTCGCGCACCTCGCCGCTGGCCAGGCGCACCAGGCCGCCCTCGACCAGGCGCCTGGCCAATTCGCCGGCCGCGCGCGGACTGATGGCATAGACCCCGGAGTGGATCTTCACCCCGGCCGGAATGCCGAGCACCGGCTGTTGCTCGCGCACCACCCCGGCAACATCCCGTGCTGTGCCATCACCACCGGCGAACAGGATCAGGGCGACACCGGCCTCCTGCAGGCGCTCGATCGCCAACCGGGTATCCGCCGCGCTGCTGACCGCTCCCTGCCACTCGCCGAGCAGGCGATGGCGGAAGCCCATGCGCTCGAGCAACTCGCCACCCATGGCCCCGGGAAAGGTCAGGAACTCGATCTTCTCGACCAGCGGCAACAGGCACTCCAGGGCTATCCGGGTGCGCTCCAGCGCACGTGGTTCGGCGCCTCTGGCCAGGGCCTCGGCGGCCACCCCGTCGCTACCCTTCAAGGCGACCGGGCCACCCAGCCCGGCCAGGGGATTGACCACCAACCCCAGGCGAAACATGTCCATACTCATCCTCGGGCGAACTCCAGGACGCCCACACCGGTCGGACCACTATAACCAGAAAAACCCAGCGGTAGCCGGCAAGCTGGCACGCCGACTGCAAGATTGCTATGGTCCATGGCTTTCGCGTTGGAGCGGCACGACATCCGCCGTTTGTCACGGCGGTTTCATCTGCGCTCCCTAGACTGCCGATAAACCTGATGAGGAGACGGGCAATGAATTCGCAACACACCGATACCGCCAAGCGCCGCGTGATCCCCTTCAATACGCAGCAGCACACCGGTGGCGCCATCATCGACGCCCAGGGCCGGGAGATCCCGATCACCGAGGTGATGATCCAGCGCGCCTGCCGCGAACTGGACAGGTCCCTGGAGCAGGAACAGAAGCAGGCCTGAGCGCCCGCCAGCACGACTTCGAAGCCCGGCATCCGCCGGGCTTTTTTTCGCTTGCGCGAAGCCGCGCCCTAGCTCGGCGCCGGCAGGTCCTCGCCGACCAGGTCGAGGAAGGTCTCGACGATCCGCCGCGAACGCTGTTCGCGCAGGCACACCAGGGTCTCGGTCAGGCGTCGCTGGCAATCGACGATGGGTAGCGCATGGACCCGCGTGTCGGCGCCGAACTCCGCGGCCGACACTACCCCCACGCCGATCCCCGCCACCACTGCCTCGCGCGAGGCCTCGCGGCCCTCGACCTGGATCGCCGGACGGATCCGCAGGCCGGCGCGGCTCATCTCCTCCTCCAGGGTCTGGCGGGTCACCGAGCCCTGCTCGCGCAGCACCAGCGGCATGTCGTCGAGATCGGCGAGCCGGATCGACTCGCGCCCGGCCCACGGATGGCTGAGCGAAACGAAGGCGACGATCGGATCGTTGCGCAGGGTCAGCGAAAGCAACCGCTCGTCGCTGACGTCCCGGCCCAACAGGGCCAGGTCGGCCTGGTAGCTGAACAGTCGCTGCAGAGACTCGTCGGTATTGCCGGTCTCCACCCGCACCGCGATGCCCGGATAGCGCTCGCAGAAACGCGCGATCTGCGGCAATACGTGCACCGGCGCATCCACCGCCAGGGTCAGGGTGCCGGTCTGCAGGGCGCTGGAGGCGGACAACAGCTCCTCCGCCTCGGCCTCGATCGCGAACAGCCGCTGGGTCACCGCGAGCAGGCGCTCGCCCAGTTCGCTCAGGCGCACCGAGCGCTTGTTACGGTGGAACAGCAGCACGCCGTAACGCTCCTCCAGCTTGCGCACCTGGTCGGAAACCGCCGGCTGGGTGAGAAACAGGCGCTCAGCGGCGCGCGTGAAGCTGCCGTACACGGCGACTGCATGGAAAGCCTTCAACTGCGCATGGGATACCGACATGGACCTTCACCACTCCAGGCAGGACAAGGGGTTCCGCGCCATGGGCGGCGCACACGGGAATGACCGTTCGGTCAACTTCCTCGACCCACGCCGCGCCAGGCCTACGGACAAACAAGTAAAACTTATATTTAAAATTTGATAAATCGATTTCATTTATTTATCCGGAATTGTTTCCATCGCTTCACCACAGCGCGCCAGCGCCTCGGCAGCCAGCCCCTGCCTGGGCATCCGCAACCCTTACCCAGGAGGTGAAGCCGACTCCAGATCCCTCTGACCAGGCACCGCGACATGGCGGTGCGGAAGTGCTCATCAGAACAACAACAAGGCGTGTTCCCCTCACACCTGCCGGCACCGATAACAAGATCGAGGTCAGAACCATGAATCAACGTCCCGGGACGGCGCTGCCGTCCTCTCCCGTGTCCAGCTTCCAGCGCTGGCGCCTGCAGATATTCGCGATCACCTGGCTGGCCTACGCCGCCTTCTATTTCACCCGCAAGGCCTTTTCCGTCGCCAAGCTCGGCATCGCCGAAGATCCGGACTTCCAGTTGGACAAGATGGCGATGGCCGATCTCGACGCCATCTATCTCGCCGCCTATGCCGTCGGCCAGTTCACCTGGGGCGTGCTGGCCGACCGCTTCGGCCCGCGCATCGTGGTGTTCGGCGGCCTGCTGATCTCCGCACTGGCCGCGCTGGTCATGGGCACCTTCGCCACCCTGCCGATCTTCGCCACCTGCATGGTGGTCCAGGGACTGGCGCAGTCCACCGGCTGGTCGGGGCTGTGCAAGAACATCGGCAGTTTCTTCGCCACCCACGAACGCGGTCGGGTGCTTGGCCTGTGGAGCACCTGCTACGCCTTCGGCGGCCTGGTCGCCTCGCCGTTCGCCGGCTGGTGGGCGTACAGCGTGTTCGGTACCTGGCACGCGGCGTTCTACTCCAGCGCCGCGGTGGTCGGCGGCGTGGCCCTGCTGTTCCTGCTGTTGCAGCGCAACCGCCCGGAAGACGTCGGCCATCCTCCCGTCGAACCGCAGGCCGCGAGCGAAGCCGTGCGCTATGCCGGCTTCAGGCCGGAAGGCGGCAACGGCGGCAGCCTGCAGGTGCTCGCCAAGGTGGTGCGCAACCGCACGGTGCTCTGCCTCGGCCTGGCCTACTTCCTGCTCAAGCCGGCGCGCTACGCGATCCTCCTGTGGGGACCGGTGATCGTCTACGAACGCATGCCGGCACTCGGCAAGGTCGGCGCGGCGATCGTTCCCACCGCCTTCGAGGTAGCCGGCCTGCTCGGCCCGATCCTGATCGGCTTCGCCTCGGACAAGCTGTTCGGCGCACGGCGCATGCCGGCCTGCGTGATCAGCCTGCTGGCGCTGACCGTCTGCCTGGCGCTGTTCGTCCCGGCGATGACCACCGGCAGCATTCCGATAGTGGTCGGCCTGCTGTTCATGATGGGACTGACCCTGTACGGCCCGGACTCGATGATCTGCGGCTCCGCCGCCATCGACTTCGGCACCAGCGAGGCCGCCGGCACCGCCTCCGGCTTCGTCAATGGCTGCGGTTCGGTGGGCGCGATCCTCGGCGGTCTGTTGCCCGGCTATTTCGACACCTACACGGTGTTCATCGGCTTCACCATCGCAGCCCTGATCGCCACCGCGGTGCTCCTCCCGCACTGGAACAGCCGGCCCGGCGGCGCACGGGAAAGCCTGCGGAATATCCCCAGCCTGGCGGACTTCCGTCCCATCCGCTCCTGACCGTCCGCGGCGGGAACCTCCGCCGCGTCCTTCTCCACGAACCGGGAACCCCCTCATGCATATCGAACGTTTCGAAGTCGTCAAGCGTCGGGCCGAGATGGCCCTGCACGGCAACACGGTCTACATCGGCGGCCAGGTCGCAGACGACCCCAGCGGTGACATCCAGGACCAGACCCGCCAGATCCTGGAGAACATCGACCGGCTGCTCCAGAGCGTTGGCAGCGACCGCGGCCAGGTGCTCTCGGTACGCATACTGCTAGCCCACCGGGAGGACTACGCCGGTCTCAACCAGGTCTGGGACCAGTGGTTTCCCGAAGGCCGGGCGCCGACCCGCGCCTGTAGCCTGGCCGAGTTGATCGACCCGCGCTGGCGGGTGGAAATGATCGTCGTCGCCGCCCGCCCGCAGTGAGAGCACAGCCATGACCTTCCGCCCATTCTGGCTGGACCAGGCCCTACGCTCCGAACATGCGGCACCCTGCCCGCCGCTGGCCGGGGATACCCGCGCCGACGTGTGCATCGTCGGCGGCGGCTACACCGGCCTGTGGACCGCCATCATGCTCAAGGAGCACGATCCCGGGCTCGACGTGGTGCTGGTCGAGGCCGATCTCTGCGGCGCCGGCGCCAGCGGCCGCAACGGCGGCTGCGCGCTGTCCTGGTCGGCCAAGTTCTTCACCCTGGAACGGCTGTTCGGACTAACCGAGGCGATCCGCCTGGTCAAGGCCTCCGAGGACAGCATCCGGGCCATCGGCGCCTTCTGCCAGCGCTACGACGTCGAGGCCGACTACCGGCTGGACGGCACCCTCTATACCGCCACCAACCCGGCCCAGGTCGGCAGCACCGACAGCGTGATCGCCGCTCTGGAGCGCCACGGCATCAACTCCTTCGCCAAGCGCCCGCTGGCCGACGTGCAGCGCCTGGCCGGCTCGCGCAGGCACCTGGAGGGTTGGTTCTCGCCGGCTGCCGCGACGGTGCAACCAGGCAAGCTGGTTCGCGGCCTGCGCCGGGTCGCCCTGCAACTGGGGGTACGCCTGTACGAAGGCACGCCGATGCGAGGACTGGAGCACGGCCGCCCGGCGGAAGTGGTCACCCCCCACGGGCGGGTCGTCGCCGGCCGCGTGGTGCTGGCGCTGAACGCCTGGATGGCGAGGGCCTTCCCGCAGTTCGAACGCAGCGTGGCGATCGTCTCCAGCGACATGCTCATCACCGAGCCACGACCAGACCTGTTGCAGGAGATCGGCCTGACCAGCGGGGTCAGCGTGCTCGACTCACGGATCTTCGTGCATTACTACCACAACACCCCGGACGGCCGGCTGATGCTCGGCAAGGGCGGCAACACCTTCGCCTACGGCGGACGCATGCTGCCGGTGTTCGACCGCCCCTCGCCGTATCTCGGACAACTGCGCGGCAGTTTGCGGGAGTTCTTCCCCGAGTTAGCCGAGGTCGCCATCGAGGCCAGCTGGAACGGTCCGTCGGATCGCTCGGTGACCGGCCTGCCGTTCTTCGGCCGGCTCGACGGCCGCGACAATGTGTTCTACGGCTTCGGCTACTCCGGCAGCGGCGTCGGTCCATGCCACATGGGCGGGCAGATCCTTTCTTCGCTGGCGCTCGGCCTGGACAATCCCTGGACCCGTTCGCCGCTGACCCAGGGGCCGCTCGGCCGCTTCCCGCCGGAGCCGATCCGCTATGTCGGTTCGCTGATGGTGCGCAACGCGATCCGTCGCAAGGAGCACGCCGAAGACGCCGGCCGGCGCCCGCGTCATCTCGACGTACGCCTGGCCAGGTTCGCCGCCGCCGCGGGCAAGGCCGACAAGGGTTGAGCCGCTTTCCGGGCGTCTCTTCAGCCCATTCGGGGGCGCCCTTCTTTTTCCTTCGGTTTCGATTTCGCTCAAGCAAAGGTCGTAAAAAGCGCATTTAATTCACCCGTCAGCCTGTGCGAGGCTGTTCCAACCCCTGGCCCAGTTTTCCTTCATGCACCTACCGACGACGCGCACCCTGCCCTACCAGCCTTCCGCCAACCCGGCCGGAACGCCCGCGCGTCTACCCCGCAAGCACAGCCGCTGGCTGGAACTGGAGCCGCTCTCCCTCCCTCTCGAACTGGCCTTCTGGGCGCTCTGGCATTGCCGCCACGCGCGTCCGCCGGACGCTCGTCACGCCTGATATCCCTCCGGCCCCGCGCAACGGCGGGGCCGGCCTGCCGCTTGCATGCCGTTCCGCGACGCTGCCGTCGCCGGAGCGCCGCTGCGAGCGTCGCGACGCTACCGGACAAGACCGACAAGAGAGCCCCATGAACTTCGCCTGCGAACAAGAAGCCCAGGATTTCCTGGCCGCCAACCCCGACATCGAACTCTTCGAACTGTTCATTCTCGACGCCAACGGCGTGCCGCGCGGCAAGCTGCTGCACCGCGACGAGCTGCTGGCCGTCTACCGCAGCGGCCGGCCGCTGCCGAGCACCATCCTCGGGCTGACGATGAACGGCGAGGACGTCGAGGACTCTGGCCTGGTCTGGGACGTCGGCGACATCGACTGCCGCGCCTACCCCCTGTCCGGCAGCCTGGTGCGCCTGCCCTGGCGACAGATCCCGACGGCGGCGGTGCAGGTCAGCATGCACCCGAGCGAGGGCCTGCCCGCCAGCGTCGCCGATCCGCGGCACCTCCTGGTGCGAACCATCGACGCGCTGAAGAGCGAGGGCTATCACCCGGTGATGGCCGCCGAGCTGGAGTTCTACCTGCTCGACCGTGAGCGCGACGCCAACGGCCGCCCGCAACCGGCCCGCGACGCCGATGGCGGCCGCCCACGGGCGACCCAGGTCTACGGCCTGCGCGAACTGGAGCAGATCGAGCCGTTCCTCGCCGACCTCTATGCCGCCTGCAAGGCGCAGGGCCTGCCGGCACGCACGGCGATCTCGGAATATGCCCCGGGCCAGGTGGAAATCACCCTCGACCACGGCGACGCCCTCGCCGCCATGGACCAGGCGATCCGCTACAAGCGCCTGGTCAAGGGCATCGCGCACAAGCACGGGATGCTCGCCTGCTTCATGGCCAAGCCGTTCGACGACCTGGCCGGCACTGGCATGCACCTGCACGTCAGCCTGGCCGACGAACAAGGCCACAACCTGTTCGCCAGCGACGACCCCGCCGGCACGCCGTTGCTGCGCCAGGCGGTCGGCGGCATGCTCGCCAGCCTGCTCGACTCGCTCCTGCTGTTCTGTCCCAACGCCAACTCCTACCGGCGCTTCCAGGCCAACAGCTACGCGCCGCTGGCGCAGACCTGGGGCGTCGACAACCGCACCGTGAGCCTGCGCGTGCCGGGCGGCCCGGCCTCCAGTCGGCATATTGAGCACCGCATCTGCGGCGCCGACGCCAACCCCTACCTGGCCGCCGCGGCGCTCCTCGCCGGGGTCCACCGCGGCATCCGCGAAGGCATCGATCCGGGTGCGCCGGTGGAGGGCAACGGCTACGCCCAGGCCGGCAAGCGCCTGCCCACCGACTGGCTGACCGCCCTCGATACCCTGCAAGGCTCCGAGTGGGCGCGGGAAGCCTTCGGCGAGCCGTTCCTCGGCGTCTACCTGGCGGTGAAGCGCGCGGAATACCGGCAATTCATGGGCGAGGTCGGCGAGCAGGACTGGCGCTGGTACCTGACCCAGGCCTGAGATCCCGGACCCGCCCGCATACGGCGGCGCGCCGGCAGGACGCGCCGCACTGGAACAAGGAATACCCGATGAACGCAGCAATCCATCCCCGTCCGGCCGCGGAACGCGCGCCGTCCTACTACGCCGCCACGCTCAACGAGGAAACCGACTATCCGACCCTGCTGGGCGCGGTGACGGTCGACATCGCCATCATCGGCGGCGGCTTCACCGGCGTCGCCACGGCGGTCGAACTGGCCGAGCGTGGCTACAAGGTAGCCCTGGTCGAGACCCATCGCATCGGCTGGGGCGCCAGCGGGCGCAACGGCGGCCAGGTCACCGGCAGCCTGTCCGGCGACGCGGCGATGCACAAGCAGATGCGCCAATGGCTGGGCGCCGAGGTCGAGGACTTCATCTGGCACCTGCGCTGGCGCGGCCACGAGATCATCCGCCAGCGGGTGGAGAAGTACGGCATCGCCTGCGACCTTCGCCATGGCCACCTGCACGCGGCGATGAAGGCCAGCCACATGGGCGAGCTGCAGGCCTCCTACGAGGAGGCGGTGCGCCGCGGCATGGGCGACCAGGTGGTCCTGCTGGACAAGGCCGGCGTCCAGGCCCACCTGGAGACCGAGCTGTACTGCGGCGCGCTGAAGAACACCCGCAACATGCACCTGCACCCGCTCAACCTGTGCATCGGCGAGGCCAGGGCGGCGGCCGGCCTCGGCGCGCTGATCTTCGAACATTCCGAGGTGCTGGATATCGTCCACGGCCCGCGGCCGGCGGTGATTACCCGCGAGGGAAGGATCGAGGCGCAGCAGATCCTGCTTGCCGGCGATGTCTACCACAAGCTCGAACGCAGGCAGCTCAAGGGGATGATCTTCCCGGCCATGGGCGGAATCGTTACCACCCGGCCGCTGGGCGAGCTGGCACGGGAGATCAACCCGCAGGGGCTGGCGGTCTACGATTGCCGCTTCGTCCTCGATTACTACCGCCCCACCGCCGACGGCCGCCTGCTGTTCGGTGGCGGCGCCAACTACTCGGGCCGCGACTCGCGGGACATCACCGCCGAGCTGCGGCCATGCATCGAGCGCACCTTCCCGCGCCTGAAGGGCGTGGAGATCGAGTTCCAGTGGAGTTGCGCCATGGGCATCGTAATGAACCGGATCCCCCAGCTCGGCAAGCTCTCCGACAACGTCTGGTACTGCCAGGGCTACTCGGGGCATGGCGTAGCCACCAGCCACATCATGGGCGAGATCATGGCCAAGGCGATGAGCGGGAGCCTGGAGCAGTTCGACACCTTCGCCCGTTGCAAGCACCTCAGGGTGCCGCTGGGCGACCTCTTCGGCAATCCGATGCTGGCCGCCGGGATGTGGTACTACCAGCTCATGGAGAAGCTGCGCTGAAGCGCGAGGGATGGCGGGGTCCGCGGAAGGCCTAGTCGGCCTTCTTGCGGATCCAGTAGAGATAGGTGCCCGCCTCTTCCTGCTGCTCGACCAGCTCGTGGCCGAGGAACACGCAGAACTTGGGGATGTCGCGGCGGGTCGAGGGATCGGTGGCGATCACCTTGAGCAGGCCGCCGGGCGCCAGGTCGCGGACCTTGTTGTGCAGCATCATCACCGGCTCGGGACAGTTCAGGCCGGTGGCGTCGAGAATGGCGTCGACAGAATGGGTCATCGGGAAACTCCGCAACAGAATCCGCGCATTGTCGCGCATGCGGCGCGGCCGGTCACCTGTCCCCGGCCGGAATGACGCCGCCCCTCAGCGTTCGAGGCGGCGTAGATGGCAGGTCACTTCCTCGCGGTCGTGATACAGCTGCTTGCAGCCGATCGCTACCTTCAGGCCGCGCGCGTCGAAGCTCTCGCGCAGGCGCTGGAGGATCTTGCGCACCTCGGCGTAGCGCTGCTTCATCGGCAGCTTGAGGTTGACCACCGCCTCGCGGCAAAGCCCTTCGCCGATCCAGGTCTCGATCAACGCACCGGTGCGTGCCGGCTTCTCGACGATGTCGCAGACCATCCAGTCGACCCGCTGGCGCGGGCGGTACTGGTAGCCGTCGACCTTCTGGTGGTCGACCAGCCCGGAATACATCAGGTTCTCCGCCATCGGCCCGTTGTCCACGGCGGTCACCCGCATCTCCCGGTTAACCAGTTGCCAGGTCCAGCCGCCCGGCGCCGCACCGAGGTCCACGGCGAGCATGTCCGGCGCCAGGCGCTTGTCCCATTCGCTGCGCGGGATGAACTGGTGCCAGGCTTCCTCCAGCTTCAGCGTCGAACGGCTCGGCGCCTCGCGGGGAAACTTCAGGCGCGGGATGCCCATCGGCCAGAGCGCGCTGTTGCGCGGCTCGGCGAGGCCGACGAAGACTTCCCGGCCGGAGCGGAAGGTCAGCAGCAGGCGCGGCAGCGCCGGGTCCTCCTGCAACCGCCCGGCCTTCACCAGCGCCGCGCGCAGCGGTTTCTCGAACTTGCGGCAGAAGGTCGACACCTCCTTGCCGGCATTGGTGTCCAGCACCTCCAGCCAGAGGCTGCCGCAAACCGGATAACTCGCCAGTTCCGCCAGCAGTACCTCGATGCGCTGGCTTTCCGGCAATTCGATGAAGCCGGGCCCGCGCGCCCACTGGCGCGGGAAGATCAAGTCGGCGAAACGCAGGCGGCGCATCAGGCGCTCGGCGCCGTCGGCGTCCTGGCAGACGAACTCGACGTGGGCGCTGGCCGGCTTGCTCTTGGCGTAGCCGGGAATCTCGAGAGTGGCTGCATGCTCGGCGATTTCGGCGCAGACTTCACCTTCGAAGCCTGGCCGGCAGTGCATCAACAGGGTATTCATGGGGTTGTCTCCTTGGCCGCGCACTATAGTGCCGGGCATGCCTCAAGGGAACTGCAGCGACCGTTCGTCGGTCCAGTGTATATGGCAGGAGCCCTCGAGCCGGTCTAGCTTGAAGGTTTCGAACAACGCTATCCCAAAGTCTGACTCTCGCCAGCGGCCGGTACCGATGGGATCGGGCCACCGCGCATTACCGAGGTAACGGCACCCTGGCGTCCGCGGACGCCGCGGGTCCCGGGCGAAGCCAGGCACTATCGGCTCGACGACGGGCCTGGCGTCAGGACGAGGCCAGGCCCGCCGCCCCCGGGCCCGCCGTGAGGAAATCAGAAATGCCTGCTTTGGACAGCCTGAAAACCCTTCGCAGTCTCGCTGTGGACGGCAAGACCTACCACTACTACAGCCTCCCGGAAGCCGCCCGGACCCTGGGCGATCTCGGCAAGCTGCCGATGTCGCTGAAGGTCCTGCTGGAAAACCTCCTGCGCTGGGAGGACGGCAGCACCGTCACCGGCGACGACCTCAAGGCCCTCGCCGGCTGGCTCAGGGAGCGCCGTTCCGACCGCGAGATCCAGTACCGCCCGGCGCGGGTCCTGATGCAGGACTTCACCGGGGTTCCCGCGGTGGTCGACCTGGCCGCCATGCGCGCGGCCATGGCCAAGGCCGGCGGCGACCCGCAGAAGATCAACCCGCTGTCGCCGGTGGACCTGGTCATCGACCACTCGGTGATGGTCGACAAGTTCGCCAGCGAATCGGCCTTCGAACAGAACGTCGAGATCGAGATGCAGCGCAACGGCGAACGCTACGCCTTCCTGCGCTGGGGCCAGAACGCCTTCGACAACTTCAGCGTGGTACCGCCGGGCACCGGCATCTGCCACCAGGTCAACCTGGAGTACCTGGGCCGCACGGTCTGGACCAAGGACGAGGATGGCAGGACCTACGCCTTCCCCGACACCCTGGTCGGCACCGACTCCCACACCACCATGATCAACGGCCTCGGCGTGCTCGGCTGGGGCGTCGGCGGCATCGAGGCGGAAGCCGCCATGCTCGGCCAGCCGGTATCGATGCTGATCCCCGAGGTCATCGGCTTCAAGCTCACCGGCAAGCTGCGCGAGGGCATCACCGCCACCGACCTGGTGCTGACCGTCACGCAGATGCTGCGCAAGAAGGGCGTGGTGGGGAAATTCGTCGAGTTCTACGGCGACGGCCTGGCCGACCTGCCCCTGGCGGACCGCGCCACCATCGCCAACATGGCACCGGAATACGGCGCCACCTGCGGCTTCTTCCCGGTGGACGAGATCACCCTCGGCTACCTGCGCCTGTCCGGACGTCCGGAAAGCACGGTCAAGCTGGTCGAGGCCTACAGCAAGGAACAGGGCCTGTGGCGCGAGAAGGGCCACGAGCCGGTGTTCACCGACACCCTGCACCTGGACATGGGCGAAGTCGAGGCCAGCCTGGCCGGACCGAAGCGCCCGCAGGACCGCGTGGCCCTGCAGAACGTCGCCAGCGCCTTCAACGAGTTCCTCGGCCTGCAACTGCATCCCTCCAGCACCGAAGAAGGCCGCCTGCTCAGCGAGGGCGGCGGCGGCACCGCGGTCGGCGCCAACGCCGCCTTCGGCGAGATCGACTACCAGCACGACGGCCAGACCCACCGCCTGAAGAACGGCGCGGTGGTGATCGCCGCCATCACCTCCTGCACCAACACCTCCAACCCCAGCGTGATGATGGCCGCCGGCCTGCTGGCGAAGAAGGCAGTGGAGAAAGGCCTGCAACGCAAGCCCTGGGTGAAGAGTTCGCTGGCGCCGGGCTCCAAGGTGGTCACCGACTACTTCAAGGCCGCCGGCCTGACCCGCTACCTCGACGAACTCGGCTTCGATCTGGTCGGCTACGGCTGCACCACCTGCATCGGCAACTCCGGCCCGCTGCTGGAGCCGATCGAGAAAGCCATCCAGCAGGCCGACCTGACCGTCGCCTCGGTACTCTCCGGCAACCGCAACTTCGAAGGCCGCGTGCACCCGTTGGTGAAGACCAACTGGCTGGCCTCGCCGCCGCTGGTGGTGGCCTACGCCCTGGCCGGCAGCGTGCGGATCAACCTCAGCGAGGAACCGCTGGGCACCGGCAAGGACGGCCAGCCGGTCTACCTGAAGGACATCTGGCCGAGCCAGAAGGAAATCGCCGAGGCGATCCAGAAGGTCGACACCGAGATGTTCCACAAGGAGTACGCCGAGGTCTTCGCCGGCGACGAGAAATGGCAGGCGATCCAGGTGCCGCAGTCGGACACCTACGAGTGGCAGGCCGACTCCACCTACATCCAGCATCCACCCTTCTTCGAACACATCGCCGAGGCGCCGCCGGCCATCGCCGACGTCGAGCAGGCGCGGGTGCTGGCGGTGCTGGGCGACTCGGTGACCACCGACCACATCTCCCCTGCCGGCAACATCAAGGCCGACAGCCCGGCCGGCCGCTACCTGCGCGAGCACGGCGTGGAACCGAAGGACTTCAACTCCTACGGCTCCCGTCGCGGCAACCATGAGGTGATGATGCGCGGCACCTTCGCCAACATCCGCATCAAGAACGAGATGCTCGGCGGCGAGGAAGGCGGCAATACCCTGTACGTGCCCAGCGGCGAGAAACTGGCGATCTACGACGCGGCCATGCGTTACCAGGAGGACGGCACCCCGCTGGTGATCGTCGCCGGCAAGGAATACGGCACCGGCTCGTCGCGCGACTGGGCGGCCAAGGGTACCAACCTGCTGGGCGTGAAGGCGGTGATCGCGGAGAGCTTCGAGCGCATCCACCGCTCCAACCTGGTCGGCATGGGCGTGCTGCCGTTGCAGTTCGAGAACGGCCAGGACCGCAAGAGCCTGAAGCTGACCGGCAAGGAGGTGCTGAACATCCGCGGCCTCGGCGGCGAACTCAAGCCGCACATGCCGCTCAGCGTGGAAGTGACCCGCGAGGACGGCAGCCAGGACAGCTTCAAGGTCCTCTGCCGCATCGACACCCTCAACGAGGTCGAGTATTTCAAGGCCGGCGGCATCCTCCACTACGTGCTGCGCAGCATGCTCTGAGGCAGCGGCGGTACGCGCGGAGGGGTGGCTTCGGCCACCCCTTTTTCATTCCGGCGCCCGGGGCCGCGAGCGCTTCGCAGGGCGAACGACGCCCCGGCGTCATCCGCCGATACCCCGCAGGACCGGCGGATGGCCGCCTCGCGCTTATCCGCCAGGCCCCTCCCCAGCCCATGCGCGCCGCCGGGAACGACACGAAACCGTAACGCATTGACCTCCATCAGCGAATCCGCCATCTATCCGACCACGTGGTCGGTTCTCATGCTTTGGGTCAATAGCTATCTGTTTTTCCTCGTGAAAGCATTCACAAATCCCTCATGTGAAAGGCGTTTTCGCCGATGCAGAGGTAAATGCTTCACTTGTTTTGGAAGGCCCATGCGCAACAATCAGCCCATCACCCAGCACGAGCGCGTCTATCCGGCGGAACAACGCCTGATCACCACCACCAATCTCAAAGGCATCATCACCTACTGCAACGAAGCCTTCATCGACATCAGCGGCTTCAGTCGCGAGGAGCTGATGTCCGCGCCGCACAACCTGATCCGTCACCCCGACGTCCCGCCGGCGGTGTTCGCCCACATGTGGACCACCCTCAAAGCCGGCCGCCCGTGGATGGGGATCGTCAAGAACCGCTGCAAGAACGGCGACCACTACTGGGTCAGCGCCTATGTCACGCCGATCTACGACCAGGGCGCGGTGGTCGGCTACGAGTCGGTGCGGGTCAAGCCGACCGCCGAACAGATCCAGCGCGCCGAGGCCCTCTACCGTCGCCTCGGCGCCGGCAAGCCGGCGATCCCCCGGCGCGACCGCTGGCTGCCGGTACTGCTCGACTGGCTGCCGTTCATCCTGATCAGCCAGATCGGCTTCCTCATCGGTATCTGGCTGAACTCCTGGTGGGGCTTCATCCTCGCCGGCCTGCTCGCCGTTCCGCTCGGCCTGGCCGGACTGCGCTGGCAGAAGCGCGGGCTGAAGCGCCTGATGCGGCTCGCCGAACAGACCACCTCCGACCCGCTGATCGCGCAGATGTACACCGACAGCCGCGGCGACCAGGCGCGCCTGGAAATGGCCATCCTCAGCCAGGACGCGCGCCTGAAGACCTGCCTGACGCGCCTGCAGGACACCGCCGAATACCTCACCGAACAGGCGCGCCAGGCCGACACCCTGGCCCACCACAGCTCCGCCGGTCTGGAACAGCAGCGCGCAGAGACCGAACAGGTGGCCACCGCGGTCAACGAGATGGCCGCCACCACCCAGGAAGTGGCGAACAATGTCCAGTTGACCGCCGACGCCACACAGAAGGCCAACGAACTGACCTCGCGCGGCCGCGACATCGCCGCGGAGACGCGCAACGCCATCCAGCGCCTGTCGGAGTCGGTGGGCGAGACCGGGGCCGCGGTGAGTCGCCTGGCCCAGGACAGCAACGAGATCGGCGGCGTGGTCGATGTGATCAAGGGCATCGCCGACCAGACCAACCTGCTCGCCCTCAACGCCGCCATCGAGGCGGCGCGGGCCGGCGACCAGGGACGCGGCTTCGCCGTGGTGGCCGACGAAGTGCGCTCGCTGGCGCAACGCACCGCGGCCTCCACCGAGCAGATCCACCACCTGATCGCCAAGTTGCAGAACACCGCCAACGATGCGGTACATACCATGGAGAGCGGCCTGCAGCAGGCCGAAGCCGGGGTCCAGCGGGTGCTGGAAGCCGACAGCGCGCTGGTCGGCATCAGCGAGGCGGTCAGCAACATCACCGAGATGACCACCCAGATCGCCGCCGCCGCGGAGGAACAGAGCGCGGTGGCCGAGGAAATCAACCGCAACATCAGCACCATCGCCGCCCTGGCCGAGCAGACCTCCGACGAGGCGCTGCGCACGGCGAAACTGAGCGAGGAACTGACCACCACCGCGCAGAGCCAGTATTCCCTGGTCGAGCGCTTCAACCGCTGAGATCAGGCCGCGGGGAGGAAGCTCCCCGCACCTGCCGTCACTTGAAGTCCCATTGCATCTGCGCCGGGATGCTTACCGCGCTTGACGACTGCACGCAGACGTCGAGGTAGTCGGTGAAGCGCGGCGGCGCGGAGATCCCCTCCTCCAGCAGACGGCTGTTGTCGAACAGGTAGTTGAGGTCGGCAAAGCCGCTGTACAAGCGCAACGCGCGCAGGACCAGACGCGGATTGGCCGGGCCGATGCGCGACTCGAAGCTCTTCGCCAGTTCCTTGAGGTCGTCCACCTCCACCTTGCGGTAGCGCTCGCCTACCGGCGCCGCCCCGTTGGCGCGGGCGAAGGCCTCGTCGATCTCGCCGAAGGTGCAGGCCGCGCGATGGCCGGCGGAGATATGATAGAGGCTGTGCCCCAGGCACGGCTTCAGCGCCAGGCCGATCAGCGCCTCGGCGCAGTAGTCGACCGGAATCACGTCGATCTGCTCGTCCAGGCCGCAGGTGAAGCTTTCCAGGGCGAAGCCCATGCGGAAGACCCAGAAGATGCTGCCGGAGGCCTGGCAGCCAAGGGTACGGTGGCCCACCACGATGGATGGCCGCGCCACCACCAGGGGCAGGCCCGGCAGTTCCTCGCGCATGCGCCGCTCGATTTCCGCCTTGGACGCGGTGTAGTCCACCAGTTGCTGCTCCGCCGCCGGGAATTCCCAGGACTCGCTGATCGGCGACTCTCGCTGCGGTCCGCAGCACATCGCGGTACCGACGTGGAGGAAACGCTTCAGTCGCTTCGAACGGCTCAGCACGTCGGCGAAGGCGAAAGTGCCGTCGACGTTGACCGGCCAGATGGTCGGGTTCTTCGAGAACGACGCCACGGCGGCGCAATTGATCACCCGCTCCACCTGCATCAGGCGCGGCGTCTCGCGGGCCAGCCAAGAGGTGTCGAGGAAATCGCCGCAGAGGATCTGCTCCGCCCGCAGTGCCAGGCAGTCGGCTTCGTCGACGCCATGCATCAGCAGGTTGCCGCGCAGGCGTTCGAGCCCCTGCTGGCGGGATTCGGCGCGGACCAGGAAGGACAGGTTGGCGCCGTGCCCGGCGGCGATCAGCTGGGCGGCGACCGAACCGCCGAGAAAGCCGGTGGCCCCCGTCAGCAGGATGCGTTCGCGGGTATCGATAGCGGTGATCTGCTCACCGTCGGCATGCATGTTCATGTCTTCCCCCCTCAGAGAAGTCAGTCGCCCACGCCTCGATGCGAGGGTGGTTGCGCCGCAGCTTATGAGGGGATGCCTTAAGGAACCGTTAATGGCCCTGGAGCCCGCGAAGGAAGCCGGCCACCTCCCGCGCCGTTGCCGCCAGGTGCTGCTCGTGGGTCAGGCCGGAGGCCTTCAGCGGCTTGAGGTCGTGGTCCGCCGCGGCCAGCCAGTGCAGGCGGATCGTCGGCGCCAGCGCATAGCCCGCCACCGCCTCGCGGTTGCCCAGGGCGTCGCGCTCGCCCTGGACGATCAGGGTCGGCGTGCGCAGCCCGGCGAGGTGCGCGACCCGCGGCTTCTCCGGCTTGCCGGCGGCGTAGAACGGGTAGCCGAGGCAGACCAGGGCATCCGCGCCCAGCTCGTCGGCCAGCAGGCTGGCCATGCGCCCGCCCATCGACTTGCCGCCCAGGGCCAAGGGCCCGTCCAGGGTCTCGCGGACCTGCGCATGGACTCGCCGCCAGCAGTCGAGCAACTGCGCCTGCGGATTCGGCGGACGCTTGCGGCCGTCCTCGCGGCGCTGGGCCATGTAGGGAAACTCGAAGCGCGCGACGGCGATGCCCTGGGCGGCGAGCAGTTCGGCGATGCGCTCCATGAACGGGCTGTCCATCGGCGCCCCGGCGCCATGGGCGAGAATCAGGGTGGCCGACAGCGAGCCGGCCGGGCGGTTCCATTTCAGCGACAACTTGCCACACCTCGTATGCAGTGGGGGTCGGGAAGCCAATTGATCCCGATCAATATTTCATAACGCCCCATTATCCATGCTTCCTCTCGCTAATTACGCCAATTAGACCAGCCCCAATGGGGGGACGCCCGGCATCCCAACTGCCGGAAAAAGCCATAGCGTATAACCGTGGATGGAAGCCCATAGCATGAGCACCACTAACCCAGAGTCCGCCTATAACTACAAGGTGGTCCGCCAATTCGCCATCATGACCGTGGTCTGGGGCATCGTCGGCATGACCGTCGGTGTCCTGATCGCCGCCCAGCTGGTATGGCCCGACCTGAACTTCGGCTTGCCGTGGACGAGCTTCGGCCGCCTGCGCCCGCTGCACACCAACGCGGTGATCTTCGCCTTCGGCGGTTGCGCACTGTTCGCCACCAGCTACTACGCGGTGCAGCGCACCTGCCAGGTGCGACTGTTCTCCGACACCCTCGCCTCCTTCACCTTCTGGGGCTGGCAACTGGTGATCCTGCTGGCCGCCATCAGCCTGCCGCTGGGCTACACCTCGTCCAAGGAGTACGCCGAGCTGGAATGGCCGATCGACATCCTGATCACGGTGGTCTGGGTCGCCTACGCGGTGGTGTTCTTCGGCACCCTGGTCAAGCGCAAGGTCAAGCACATCTATGTGGGCAACTGGTTCTTCGGCGGGTTCATCCTCACCGTCGCCATGCTCCACGTGGTGAACAACCTCGAGCTGCCGGTGACCTTCACCAAGTCCTACTCGCTGTACGCCGGCGCCACCGACGCCATGGTCCAGTGGTGGTACGGGCACAACGCCGTGGGCTTCTTCCTCACCGCCGGCTTCCTCGGCATGATGTACTACTTCGTGCCCAAGCAGGCCGAGCGTCCGGTCTACTCCTACCGCCTGTCCATCGTCCACTTCTGGGCGCTGATCGCGGTGTACATCTGGGCCGGCCCGCACCACCTGCACTACACCGCGCTGCCGGACTGGGCGCAGTCGCTGGGCATGGTGATGTCGCTGATCCTCCTGGCGCCGAGCTGGGGCGGCATGATCAACGGCATGATGACCCTCTCGGGCGCCTGGCATAAGCTGCGCAGCGACCCGATCCTGCGCTTCCTGGTGGTGTCCCTGGCGTTCTACGGCATGTCCACCTTCGAAGGCCCGATGATGGCGATCAAGACCGTCAACGCCCTCTCCCACTACACCGACTGGACCATCGGCCACGTACACGCCGGCGCCCTCGGCTGGGTCGCGATGGTTTCCATCGGCTCGCTCTACCACCTGATCCCGAAGGTCTTCGGCCGCGAGAAGATGTACAGCCTGGGCCTGATCAACGCGCACTTCTGGCTGGCCACCATCGGTACCGTGCTTTACATCGCCTCGATGTGGGTCAACGGCATCACCCAGGGCCTGATGTGGCGCGCGGTCAACGAGGACGGCACCCTGACCTACTCCTTCGTCGAAGCGCTGGCCGCCGGCCACCCCGGCTTCATCGTGCGCATGCTCGGCGGTTTCATCTTCCTGCTCGGCATGTTCCTGATGGCCTACAACACCTGGCGCACCGTCAGTGCCGCCAAGCCGGCCGAATACGAAGCCGCCGCACAGATCGCCTGAGGAGCCGAGCATGAAACACGAAATACTCGAGAAGAACGTCGGCCTGCTGGCGCTATGCATGGCCGTGGCCGTGAGCATCGGCGGCCTGACCCAGATCGTGCCGCTGTTCTTCCAGGACGTGACCAACACCCCGGTCGAAGGCATGAAGCCCTATACCGCGCTGCAACTGGAAGGCCGCGACATCTATATCCGCGAAGGCTGCGTCGGCTGCCACTCGCAGATGATCCGTCCGTTCCGCGCCGAAACCGAACGCTACGGCCACTACTCGGTGGCCGGCGAGAGCGTCTGGGACCACCCCTTCCTGTGGGGTTCCAAGCGTACCGGTCCGGACCTGGCCCGCGTCGGTAGCCGCTACTCCGACGACTGGCACCGCGCACACCTGTTCAACCCGCGCAACGTGGTGCCCGAGTCGAAGATGCCGGCCTACCCGTGGCTGGTGGAGAACAAGCTCGACGGCAAGGACATCGAGAAGAAGCTCGAAGTGATGCGCACCCTCGGCGTGCCCTATACCGACGAAGACATCAAGGGCGCCAAGGACTCGCTGAAAGGCAAGACCGAAATGGATGCCGTGGTCGCCTACCTGCAGGTGCTCGGCACCTCGATCAAGAACAAACGGTGACGGCAATGGATATCGGGACGCTGCGAGGACTCGGCACGCTGCTGATCATGGTCGCCTTCATCGGTCTGGTGATCTGGGCCTACAGCGGCAAACGCAAGAAGAGCTTTGACGAAGCGACGATGCTGCCCTTCGCAGACGATCCCGAAGCCAAAAAGCACGTCGAGCAAGCTTCTAGGAGTAACAAAGAATGACCACCTTCTGGAGTCTGTACATCACAGCTCTTACCGTCGGTACCTTGATCGCCCTGCTCTGGCTGGTCTTCGCCACCCGCAAGGGCGAGGCCAAGGGTACTACCGAAAAGACCATGGGCCACTCCTACGACGGCATCGAGGAGTACGACAACCCGCTGCCGAAGTGGTGGTTCATGCTGTACATCGGCACCATCGTCTTCTCCGTCGGCTACCTGGTCCTGTACCCGGGCCTGGGTAACTGGAAAGGCGTGCTGCCGGGCTACGAGGGCGGCTGGACCCAGGACAAGCAGTGGGAACGCGAGATGAACATCGCCCAGGAGAAGTACGGGCCGATCTTCGCCAAGTACGCCGCCATGCCCATCGAGGAAGTGGCCAAGGACGAGCACGCCATGAAGATGGGCAGCCGCATGTTCGCCACCTACTGCTCGATCTGCCACGGTTCCGACGCCAAGGGCGCCCTCGGCTTCCCCAACCTGGCCGACAACGAGTGGCGCTGGGGCGGTGACCCGCAGAGCATCGAGACCACCATCCTCGGCGGTCGCCACGCGATCATGGCGGCCTGGGGCGACATCCTCGGCGAAGACGGGGTGAAGAACGTCGCCGCCTACGTCCGCACCGAACTCGCCGGGCTGAAGCTGCCGGAAGGCACCAAGGCCGACGTCGAGGCCGGCAAGCAGATCTTCTCGGTCAACTGCGTCGCCTGCCACGGCCCGGAAGGCAAGGGTACCGCCCTGGTCGGCGCGCCGAACCTGACCAACCCCGGCGCGTTCATCTACGGCTCCAGCTACGCCCAGCTCCAACAAACCATCCGCCATGGCCGCCAGGGCCAGATGCCGGCCCAGGAGCCCTACCTGGGCAAGGAAAAGGTGCACATCCTGGCCGCCTACATCTACAACCTGTCGCACAACCAGGGCAGCAACTGACCCCTCCTCCACCCGCGCCCTCCCGGGCGCGGGTCCTTCCCCCGGTCTCAGACCTTAGTCCCAGGCGGCGCGACGAAGTGTCGCACCAGCGGACGCCTTTCCTACCCATCCTTTTCAATCGCGTCTAAGCTGCTCTGCATTCGTCCCTCTCCGGCAGAGCGACGGGACACCTAACTTCACCGGCCGAACCCACTCGCCCGGATAGCGCCAAAAAGCCATACGGCCGCCTTGGAAAGCGCTCTGAAGCAGGCATCAAACTGGCGTCGCCCCTGGCCTGGCGCGTTGCAATGCCCACCCGCTTTCTCCATACTTGCCGCCGATTTTTTGTCCCTAAAAAAGTCCATTAACCGTGGAACCCCTAGCATGAGCACAGCAATCAGTCAGACTGCTTATAACTATAAGGTGGTCCGCCAGTTCGCCGTTATGACGGTGGTCTGGGGGGTCATTGGAATGGGTCTCGGTGTCCTGATCGCCGCCCAACTGGTATGGCCCGAATTGAACTTCGACCTGCCGTGGACGAGCTTCGGCCGCCTTCGCCCCCTGCACACCAACGCGGTGATCTTCGCCTTCGGTGGGTGCGCCCTCTTCGCCACCTCGTACTACGTGGTGCAACGTACCTCGCAAGCCCGACTGATTTCAGACACGCTGGCGGCCTTCACCTTCTGGGGTTGGCAGGCCGTGATCGTGGGCGCCGTGCTGACCCTGCCGCAGGGTTTCACCACCTCCAAGGAATACGCCGAACTGGAATGGCCGCTGGCCATCCTCCTGGCGATCGTCTGGATCACCTACGCGATCGTGTTCTTCGGCACCATCGTCAAGCGCAAGGTCAAGCACATCTATGTGGGCAACTGGTTCTACGGTGCCTTCATCCTGGTGACGGCGATGCTGCACATCGTCAACCACATGTCGCTGCCGGTGAGCTGGTTCAAGTCCTACTCCGCCTACTCCGGCGCCACCGATGCGATGGTCCAGTGGTGGTACGGGCACAACGCCGTGGGCTTCTTCCTGACCACCGGCTTCCTCGGCATGATGTACTACTTCGTGCCCAAGCAGGCCGAGCGTCCGGTCTATTCCTATCGCCTGTCCATCGTCCACTTCTGGGCGCTGATCTCCCTGTACATCTGGGCCGGCCCGCACCACCTGCACTACACCGCGCTGCCGGACTGGGCGCAGTCGCTGGGCATGGTGATGTCGCTGATCCTCCTGGCACCGAGCTGGGGCGGCATGATCAACGGCATGATGACCCTCTCCGGCGCCTGGCATAAGCTGCGCACCGACCCGATCCTGCGCTTCCTGGTGGTATCCCTGGCCTTCTACGGCATGTCCACCTTCGAAGGCCCGATGATGGCGATCAAGACCGTCAACGCCCTCTCCCACTACACCGACTGGACCATCGGCCACGTGCACGCCGGCGCCCTCGGCTGGGTGGCGATGATCTCCATCGGCTCGCTCTACCACCTGATCCCGAAAGTCTTCGGCCGTCCGCAGATGCACAGCATCGGTCTGATCAACGCGCACTTCTGGCTGGCCACCATCGGTACCGTGCTGTACATCGCCTCGATGTGGGTCAACGGCATCACCCAGGGCCTGATGTGGCGCGCGGTCAACGAGGACGGCACCCTGACCTACTCCTTCGTTGAAGCACTGGTCGCAAGCCACCCGGGCTTCATCGTGCGCATGATCGGCGGTGGTTTCTTCCTCACCGGCATGCTGCTGATGGCCTACAACACCTGGCGCACCGTGCGTGCTGCCAAGCCGGCCGAATACGAAGCCGCCGCGCAGATCGCCTGAGGAGCCCGACGTAAATGAAGAACCACGAAATACTCGAGAAGAACGTCGGCCTGCTGGCCATCTTCATGGTGATCGCCGTCAGCATCGGCGGCCTGACCCAGATCGTTCCGCTGTTCTTCCAGGACGTGACCAATACCCCGGTCGAAGGCATGAAGCCGCGTACCGCCCTGGAACTGGAAGGTCGCGACATCTACATCCGCGAAGGCTGCGTCGGCTGCCACTCGCAGATGGTCCGTCCGTTCCGTGCCGAGACCGAACGCTACGGCCATTACTCGGTCGCCGGTGAAAGCGTCTGGGACCACCCGTTCCTGTGGGGTTCCAAGCGTACCGGCCCGGACCTGGCCCGCGTCGGCGGCCGTTACTCCGACGACTGGCACCGCGCGCACCTGTACAACCCGCGCAACGTGGTGCCCGAGTCGAAGATGCCTGCCTACCCGTGGCTGGTAGAGAACAAGCTTGATGGCAAGGACACCGCCACCAAGATGGAAGTCCTGCGCAAGCTGGGCGTGCCTTACACCGACGAGGACATCGCCGGTGCACGTGAAGCCGTGAAGGGCAAGACCGAGATGGACGCCCTGGTGGCGTTCCTTCAAGGCCTGGGAACCTCTATCAAGAGCAAACGGTGAGTGTGATGGATATCGGGACTCTGCGTGGACTGGGCACCGTGGTGATCATGGTCGCCTTCATCGGCCTGGTGATCTGGGCCTACAGCGGCAAGCGCAAGAAAAGCTTCGACGAAGCGACGATGCTGCCCTTCGCAGACGATCCCGAAGCCAAAAAGCACGTCGAGCAAGCTTCTAGGAGTAACAAAGAATGACGACCTTCTGGAGTCTGTACATTACAGCTCTCACCCTCGGCACCCTGCTGGCGCTGACCTGGCTGATCTTCGCCACCCGCAAGGGCCAGCGCAGCAGCACCACCGACGAGACCGTGGGCCACTCCTACGACGGCATCGAGGAGTACGACAACCCGCTGCCGAAGTGGTGGTTCATGCTGTTCGTCGGCACCCTGGTGTTCGCCGTGGGCTACCTGGCCCTGTACCCGGGCCTGGGCACCTGGAAAGGCCTGATGCCGGGCTACCAGTCCGCCGACGAATTCGCCGACAAGGAAAAAGGCTGGACCGGCGTCCACCAGTGGGAAAAGGAAATGGCCAAGGCCGACGAGAAATACGGCCCGATCTTCGCCAAGTTCGCCGCGATGCCCATCGAGGAAGTCGCCAAGGATCCGCAGGCGGTGAAAATGGGCGGTCGCCTGTTCGCCTCCAACTGCTCGATCTGCCACGGCTCCGACGCCAAGGGCGCCTACGGCTTCCCCAACCTGACCGACGCCGACTGGCGCTGGGGCGGCGAGCCGGAAACCATCAAGACCACCATCATGGCTGGCCGCCACGCCGCCATGCCGGCCTGGGGTGAAGTGATCGGCGAGGAAGGCGTGAAGAACGTCGCCGCTTTCGTCCTCACCCAGATGGATGGCCGCAAGCTGCCGGAAGGCGCCAAGGCGGACATCGAGGCCGGCAAGCAGGTCTTCGCTACCACCTGCGTCGCCTGCCACGGTCCGGAAGGCAAGGGCACCCCGGCGATGGGCGCTCCCGATCTGACCCACCCCGGCGCGTTCATCTACGGCTCCAGCTTCGCGCAACTGCAGCAGACCATCCGCTACGGTCGCCAGGGTGTGATGCCGGCGCAACAGGAACACCTGGGCAACGACAAGGTGCACCTGCTGGCCGCCTACGTATACAGCCTGTCGCACGGCGAGAAGAGCGCCGAATAAGCGCTCCCTCCCCCACGACCCAGACGGCGCCGGCAACCCCGGCGCCGTTTTATTTTGTGCAAAAGAAAAGCGCGAATGGGACAATACGCGACCAAAAGTCGCACAGTTACCGCAAAAAGCCTGATAGATCAGGCGTATAATCAGTAGGCGTGCAACTATTTTCTGACCCTGTCGGCATGTACCGGCCGGGCGCCCCCCACTGCCGTGGTACGCACTGATGAGCAAACAGATTCCCGTTCAAGACGTCACCCCGCCTGCCAAGGGCGACACCAATAACAACGATCTCTACGCCAAGCGCGAGAAGATCTACACCCGGGCCTTCACCGGTATCTTCCGCCGACTGCGCATGGTGGGCGGTGCGGCGCTCTTCCTCCTCTACTTCGGTACCGTCTGGCTCAACTGGAGCGGCCGCCAGGCCGTCTGGTGGGACCTACCCGAGCGCAAGTTCTACATCTTCGGCGCCACCTTCTGGCCGCAGGACTTCATGCTGCTTTCCTGGCTGCTGATCGTCTGCGCCTTCGGCCTGTTCTTCATCACCGTGTTCGCCGGTCGCGTCTGGTGTGGCTATACCTGCCCGCAGAGCGTGTGGACCTGGATCTACATGTGGTGCGAGAAGGTCACCGAAGGCGACCGCAACCAGCGCATCAAGCTGGACAAGGCTCCGATGAGCGGCAACAAGCTGCTGCGCAAGACCGCCAAGCACAGCCTGTGGCTGCTGATCGGCCTGGTCACCGGCCTGACCTTCGTCGGCTACTTCTCGCCGATCCGCGAGCTGATTCCCGAGCTGCTCACCGGCCAGGCCGACGGCTGGGCCTACTTCTGGGTCGGCTTCTTCACCCTGGCCACCTACGGCAACGCCGGCTGGCTGCGCGAGCAGGTGTGCATCTACATGTGCCCCTACGCGCGCTTCCAGAGCGTGATGTTCGACAAGGACACCCTGATCGTCTCCTACGATCCGCGTCGTGGCGAGAAGCGCGGCCCGCGCAAGAAGTCCCTCGACTACAAGGCCCAGGGCCTGGGCGACTGCATCGACTGCACGATGTGCGTGCAGGTCTGCCCGACCGGCATCGACATCCGCGACGGCCTGCAGATCGAGTGCATCGGCTGCGCGGCGTGCATCGACGCCTGCGACAGCATCATGGAGAAGATGAACTACCCGAAAGGGCTGATCAGCTACACCACCGAGCACAACCTCAACGGCCAGAAGACCCACCTGGCCCGGCCGCGCCTGATCGGCTACGCCATCGCCCTGGTGCTGATGATCTCCGCCCTGATCACCGCGGTGGTCCTGCGTCCGCTGGTCGGCTTCGACGTCAGCAAGGACCGCGTGCTCTACCGCGAGAACGAACTCGGCCGCATCGAGAACGTGTACAGCCTGAAGATCATGAACAAGGATCAGCAGGACCACACCTACATCCTCGGCGCCAAGGGCCTCGAAGGCCTGACCCTGGAAGGCCGGCGCGAGCTGAAGGTGGCGGCGGGCGACATCCTCAACCTGCCGATGGAACTGTCCATCGAGCCGGAGAAGCTGCCTTCGACCACCAACGAGATCGTCTTCACCATCGAGTCGGCCGACGACCCGAGCATCCATAAAGAAGCGAAGAGTCGCTTCATTGGCCCACGCACCCGTTGAGTAACTTGAGCATGCAGTCCGAGACCCACCCTCAACCCTGGTACAAACACTTCTGGGCCTGGTTCATCGTGGCCCTCCTGGCGACCTCGGTGGTGCTCGGGCTGAGCCTGGTCACCATCGCGGTGCGCAACCAGGACACCCTGGTCACCGACAACTACTACGAGGCCGGCAAGGGCATCAACCGCTCCCTGGAACGCGAGAACCTGGCCGTACGCCTGCAGGTGCACGCCAAGGTCAAGGTCGACGACCTGACCGGCGAAGTCGAAGTGCGCCTGACCGGCAACAGCCGTCCGGATCGGCTCACCCTCAACCTGATCTCGCCGACCCAGCCGGAGAAGGACCGCCGCGTGGAGCTGCTGCGCAGCAACTCCGACCGCGAGCGCTACGTCGGGCAACTGACCGACGCCGTCGAGGGCCGTCGCTTCGTCGAACTGCTCGGCCAGGAAGGCAGCGGCCAGTGGCGTCTTTTCGAGGAAGAGGTGGTATCGCCGACCGTGGTCATGGAGCTGGGTGACGAACCGCTCCAGGGAGCAGAAGCGAAGCGCCCATGAGCGCCCCCCTGCCCTGCTACCACTGCGGCTTGCCGGTCCCCGCCGGCAGCCGCTTCGAGGCCCGCGTGCTCGGCGAGACGCGGGCCATGTGCTGTCCGGGCTGCCAGGCGGTGGCCGAGGCCATCGTCGCCGGCGGCCTGGAAAGCTACTACCGGCACCGCAGCGAAAACGCCGCCAATCCCGAAGCCTTGCCCAAGGCGCTCAGCGAAGAGTTGCAGCTCTACGACCGCCCGGACGTACAGGGCGGCTTCGTCCGCCATGAGGGCGAGCTGGCGGAAACCAGCCTGATGATCGAAGGCATCAGTTGCGCCGCCTGCGGCTGGCTGATCGAGAAGCACCTGCGCCAGTTGCCTGGCGTGGCCGAGGCGCGGCTCAACCTGTCCAACCATCGCCTGCACGTGCGCTGGCAGGACAGCCAGTTGCCGCTCAGCCAGTTGCTCGGCGAACTGCGCCAGATCGGCTATGCCGGCCATCCCTTCCAACCCGACCGCGCCACCGAGCGCCTGGCCATGGAGAACCGCCGCGCCCTGCGCCAGCTCGGTGTCGCCGGGCTGCTGTGGATCCAGGTGATGATGGCGGTGATGGCGACCTGGCCGGAATTCAACCTCGACCTTTCCGCCGGCATGGACCGCATCCTGCGCTGGGTCAGCCTGATCCTCACCACGCCGATCGTCTTCTACTGCTGCGGCCAGTTCTTCCGTGGCGCCCTGCGCGACCTGCGCACCCGCCACCTGACCATGGACGTCTCGGTGTCGCTGGCGATCGGCGGCGCCTACGTCGCCGGCATCTGGTCGACGATCACCGGCCAGGGCGAGCTGTATTTCGACGCGGTCGGCATGTTCGCCCTGTTCCTCCTCGCCGGCCGCTACCTCGAACGCCGCGCGCGGGAGCGCACCGCCGCCTCCACCGCGCAACTGGTCAACCTGCTGCCGGCGTCCTGCCTGCGCCTGGACGCCGCCAACCAGGGCGAGCGCATCCTGCTCAGCGAACTGCGCGTCGGCGACCGCGTACTGGTACCGCCAGGCGCCGTGCTGCCGGCCGACGGAGTGATCCTCGACGGCCAGTCCAGCGTCGACGAGTCGCTGCTCACCGGCGAGTACCTGCCCCATCCACGCCAGGCCGGCGACGCCGTCACCGGCGGTACCCTGAACGTCGAGGGGCCGCTGACCGTCGAGGTCGGCGCCCTTGGCGACGACAGCCGCCTGTCGGCCATCGTCCGCCTGCTGGAACGCGCCCAGGCGGACAAGCCGCGCCTGGCGGAACTGGCCGATAAGGTGGCGCAGTGGTTCCTGCTCATCGTCCTGCTGGTCGCCGCAGCGGTCGGCGCGCTGTGGTGGCAGGTCGACCACCAGCGCGCCTTCTGGGTGGTGCTGTCGCTGCTGGTCGCCACCTGCCCCTGCGCCCTGTCGCTGGCCACGCCCACCGCGCTCACCGCGGCCACCGGCAGCCTGCACAAGCTCGGCCTGCTGATCACGCGCGGGCACGTGCTGGAAGGGCTGAACCACATCGACACGGTAATCTTCGACAAGACCGGCACCCTCACCGAAGGCCGCCTGACGCTCAAGCAGGTGCTACCCCTGCGCGATCTCGACGCGGATCGCTGCCTGGCCCTCGCCGCCGCCCTCGAGAACCGTTCCGAACACCCCATCGCCCGCGCCTTCGGCCGTGCGCCGGAGGCCGCCGACAGCGTCGCAAGCCATCCGGGACTGGGCCTCGAAGGCCTGGTGGAAGGCCGCCGCCTGCGCATCGGCCAGGCCGCCTTCGTCAGCAACCTGGGCGGCAGCGCCACGCCCGCGATGCCCGGCGACTCCGGACAGTGGCTGCTGCTCGGCGACGAGCAGGGACCGCTGGCCTGGTTCGGTCTCGACGACCGCCTGCGCAGCGACGCCCCCGCCCTGCTCGCCGCCTGCAAGGCGCGCGGCTGGCGCACCCTCCTGCTATCCGGTGACGCCTCGCCGATGGTCGCCAGCGTCGCTGCCGAACTGGGCATCGACGAAGCCCGCGGCGGCCTGACCCCGGACGACAAGCTGGCCATGCTCGAACGCCTGCACGGCGAGGGCCGCCGGGTGCTGATGCTCGGCGACGGAGTCAACGACGTACCGGTGCTCGCCGGTGCCGACATCAGCGTCGCCATGGGCAGCGCCACCGACCTGGCCAAGACCAGCGCCGACGCGGTGCTCCTGTCCAACCGCCTGGACAGCCTGGTGCAGGCTTTCCGGCTGGCGCGCCGCACCCGCCATATCATCATCGAGAACCTGGCCTGGGCCAGCCTGTACAATGGCCTGGTCCTGCCCTTCGCCGCGCTCGGCTGGATCACCCCGGGCTGGGCGGCGATCGGCATGTCGGTCAGTTCGCTGCTGGTGGTGGTCAACGCCCTGCGGCTGACCCGAATCCCTTCGCCGAGGTCCGTATGGCCGCGCTCTACATCCTGATCCCCGTCGCGATCGTCATCGTCGCCATCGCCATCTACGTGTTCTTCTGGGCGGTGGACAGCGGCCAGTACGACGATCTCGACGGCCCCGCCCACAGCATTCTCTTCGACGACGAAGACCCGAAGCACCAGGCCGGCGTCGACGAAGCGGAGAAGCCGTCGAAACCCGAGGACCGACCGCGTGGCTGAACTGGCGCCGCTGCTGGTTTCCGCGCTGATCCTCGG
This sequence comes from Pseudomonas sp. 20-5, assembly GCF_056782835.1. Taxonomy (NCBI): domain Bacteria; kingdom Pseudomonadati; phylum Pseudomonadota; class Gammaproteobacteria; order Pseudomonadales; family Pseudomonadaceae; genus Pseudomonas; species Pseudomonas sp. 20-5. Next base: position 3,889,552 of record NZ_CM165584.1, read on the forward strand.
CCTGCTCGGGGGAGGCCACTGCCTGGGCATGTGCGGCGGCCTGATGGGCGCCCTGACCCTGGCCATTCCCGCCGAACAGCGCGGCCGTCGTCTGCGCCTGCTGCTGGCCTACAACCTCGGCCGCATCCTCAGCTACGCCTGCGCCGGCCTGCTGCTCGGCCTGGCCGGCTGGGCGGTGGCGCGCACCCCGTTGGCCGGCGCGCTGCGGGTGGTCGCCGGGCTGCTGCTGATCGCCATGGGACTCTACCTGGCCGGCTGGTGGAGCGGCCTGACCCGCGTCGAGGCGCTCGGTCGCGGCCTCTGGCGCCACCTGGAACCCTTCGCCCGGCGCCTGCTGCCGGTCTCCAGTCTGCCACGGGCCCTGCTGCTCGGAGCGATCTGGGGCTGGCTGCCCTGCGGGCTGGTCTACAGCACCCTGCTCTGGGCCACCAGCCAGGGATCGGCACTGGACAGCGCGCTGCTGATGCTGGCGTTCGGCCTCGGCACCTGGCCGGTTCTGCTGGCCACCGGCATGGCCGCCGAACGGGTGACCGCCCTGCTGCGCCGTCGCGGCGTACGCATCGTGGGCGGCCTGATGGTCATCCTCTTCGGCCTCTGGACCCTCCCAGGACCGCACCAGGCCTGGCTGATGGGGCATTGACGGACGCCCGTCCCAACATCGGGCGACACATCCTGTATACATTCACCCGCTTGATACAAATCAACAGGCCTTCCCGGCGCAATCCCTAGACTTCCCGACTAAAGCTCGCCAACTGGGGATCTCTGGCATGCTCGACACCATTCGCTGGGACGCTGACCTGATTCGGCGCTACGACCTTTCCGGCCCGCGTTACACCTCCTATCCGACCGCCGTGCAGTTCCACGAAGGCATCGGCCCGTTCGACCAGTTGCACGCCCTGCGCGACAGCCGGAAGGCCGGACACCCCCTGTCGCTCTACGTGCACATCCCGTTCTGCGCCAACATCTGCTACTACTGCGCCTGCAACAAGGTGATCACCAAGGATCGCGGGCGCAGCGCGCCGTACCTTGCGCGCCTGGTCCGCGAGATCGAGATCGTCAGCCGCCACCTCTCCCGCGAGCAGGTGGTCGAGCAACTGCACTTCGGTGGCGGAACCCCGACCTTCCTCAGTCCCGGCCAGTTGCGCGAACTCATGTCGCAATTGCGCACCCACCTCAACCTGCTGGACGACGATTCGGGCGACTACGGCATCGAGATCGACCCGCGCGAGGCCGACTGGTCGACCATGGGCCTGCTCCGCGAACTCGGTTTCAACCGCGTCAGCCTCGGCGTACAGGACTTCGACATGGAGGTGCAGAAGGCGGTCAACCGCATGCAGACCCCGGAGGAGACCCGTACCATCGTCGAGGCCGCGCGCACCCTGCAGTACCGCTCGATCAACCTCGACCTGATCTACGGACTGCCGAAACAGACGCCGGACAGCTTCGCCCGCACGGTCGACGAAGTGATCGCGCTACAGCCGGATCGCCTCTCGGTGTTCAACTACGCCCACCTGCCCGAGCGTTTCATGCCGCAGCGGCGGATCAACGCCGACGACCTGCCGAGCCCGGGCCAGAAGCTGGAAATGCTCCAGCGCACCACCGAGCAACTCGCCGCGGCGGGCTACCGCTATATCGGCATGGATCACTTCGCCCTGCCCGACGACGAGCTGGCCAGCGCCCAGGAAGACGGCACCCTGCAACGCAATTTCCAGGGCTACACCACCCACGGGCACTGTGACCTGGTAGGTCTCGGGGTCTCGGCGATCAGCCAGATCGGCGACCTCTACAGCCAGAACAGCAGCGACATCAACGACTACCAGACCAGCCTCGACAACGGCCAGTTGGCGATCCGTCGCGGCCTGCACTGCAACAGCGACGACCGGGTGCGGCGCGCGGTGATCCAGCAACTGATCTGCCACTTCGAACTGGCCTTCGAGGATATCGAGACGGAGTTCGGCATCGACTTCCGCAGTTACTTCGCCGAGCTGTGGCCCGACCTCGAACGCTTCGCCGCCGACGGCCTGATCCGCCTGGACGCCAAGGGCATCGACATCACGTCTTCCGGACGTCTGCTGGTGCGTTCGATCTGCATGCTGTTCGACCGCTACCTGCCCAGCCTCAACCGGCAGCGCTTCTCCCGGGTGATCTGAAAGCGCACCGCCCTGCCCGCACGACAGGGCGGTGAATCCCCGCCCCTTCTACCGGCTGCCCATGACCTTCATGATCAGCGCCGGGTCGCTGATACCCATCTCCTTGATGGCCGATGCCATCGCTGCCGTCGCCGTCTGCAGGGCGGAGTTGAGTTGTTGCAACTCCTTCTGCAACTCAGGCACGCGAGCCTCCTTCGCCCCCGGATCGGACGACCTCATGGCCTCCTGCAGCTCCCTGAGCTTCTCTTCGATCTTCTTCTTCAACTGGCGGATCATCTTCACCATCGGCCGCAACTCCTGCGGGATATCCTCGTCCTCCTCCTCCACCGGCACCCCCATGGTGGCGGCCAGCTCGCGCCCTGCCTGGGAAAGCCGTACATGCTGATCGGCGGCGTCGGTGCCGGCGGCCGGGTCTTCCGCCTGCTCGGCGGTGCCGGTCCGCGCGGCCTTGGCGTCCGCGGCGGCGCGCGACGAGGGTGGCACCTGGGTGGTGATCCAGCCACTGAGGGTCAACATTCCAGTCACTCCGGGAAAAATGGAATTCTTCCATTGGATCGGCCCACGCGTCGCGAACTTGAGCCCCCTTTTCGTCGCCCCTTGACAGGGTGCGACAGGTAGTCGCAGTTGTTTGACGCAAGTCACTGATTGGAAACGCCATCGGCCTGTCAGAAATGGTCGTTGCCAGACCTATGGCTGGCACCCGCATCGCGGCTGCGTTACCCTTACTCCTGTTGTGCCTTTAACCTAGCAAGGACCCCTCAATGGCCGAAACCATCAAGGTGCGCGCACTGCCCCAAGCACACTGCAAGGATTGCAGTCTGGCCCCGCTGTGCCTCCCCCTGTCGCTGACCGTGGAAGACATGGATTCGCTGGACGAGATCGTCAAGCGCGGTCGTCCCCTGAAGAAAGGCGAATTCCTGTTCCGCCAGGGCGATCCTTTCGGCTCGGTCTTTGCCGTGCGCTCCGGCGCCCTGAAAACCTTCAGCATCACCGATGCCGGCGAAGAGCAGATCACCGGCTTCCACCTGCCCAGCGAGTTGGTCGGCCTGTCCGGGATGGATACCGAGACCTATCCGGTATCCGCCCAGGCCCTGGAAACCACCTCGGTCTGCGAGATTCCCTTCGAGCGCCTGGACGAACTGTCCGAGCAGCTGCCGCAACTGCGCCGCCAACTGATGCGCCTGATGAGCCGGGAAATCCGCGATGACCAGCAGATGATGCTGCTGCTGTCGAAGAAGACTGCCGACGAGCGCATCGCCACCTTCCTGGTCAACCTGTCGGCGCGCTTCCGTGCCCGTGGCTTCTCCGCCCAGCAGTTCCGCCTGGCCATGTCGCGCAACGAGATCGGCAACTATCTCGGCCTGGCCGTGGAAACCGTGTCGCGGGTCTTCACCCGCTTCCAGCAGAACGGCCTGATCAGCGCGGAAGGCAAGGAAGTGCACATCCTCGACTCCATCGAGCTGTGCGCCCTCGCCGGCGGCCAGCTGGAAGGCTGAAGCGCCTGCGAACCGCCAACGGGCCCGCCTCAGCGCGGGCCCGTTGTATGATGGGCCCCGAAAAACGCCCAGCCCAGGATCTTCCATGATTTTCGACGAGTTCACCCTCAAGTCGCAGATCCGCGCCGTGCCGGACTTTCCCAAGCCCGGCGTGGTGTTCCGCGACATCACCCCGCTGTTCCAGTCGCCACGCGCGCTGCGCATGACCGTGGACAGCTTCGTCCAGCGCTACATCGAGGCCGATTTCAGCCACATCGGCGCCATGGATGCCCGCGGCTTCCTCATCGGCTCGGCGGTGGCCTATGCGCTGAACAAGCCGCTGGTCCTGTTCCGCAAGCAGGGCAAGCTACCCGCCGACGTACTCGCCGAGGGCTACCAGACCGAATACGGCGAGGCCTTCCTCGAAGTACATGCCGACAGCCTCTGCGAAGGCGACAGCGTACTGATCTTCGACGACCTCATCGCCACCGGCGGGACCCTGCTGGCGGCCGCGAGCCTGGTACGACGCCTCGGGGCCAGGGTCTTCGAGGCCGCGGCGATCATCGACCTGCCGGAACTCGGCGGCTCCACTCGCCTGCAGGACGCCGGCATCTCCACCTTCAGTCTCACCGCGTTCGCTCTCGACGAGCGTTGATACGCCGGGGGGCGCCCTGGCGCCCCGCGCTCGCTCCTTGCGCCCCATCTTCCGTCTGGTCGAGCCGACCTGGCCATTAATGACTTCGAAATGGCCAGGAATGACCTCCCGCTGTTGGACAATCCTGCAATAATTACATCAGCTAATGACACATTCAGAGGTGTTATAGCGAACTCGCCATAGGGAACCCGAGGAAACCTGTGCGTTTCCCCTCCCCAGAACAACAAAAGGAGTTAGCCATGACTGCCACTGGCACCGCCTCCCCGGTTCGCGCCAATTTCCCCGTGCGGCGGATGGATTTCAGCTTCAGCGAAACCCCGAAGTACTGGTGGGACGGCCAACCCTTCATGACCCAGTTCATGAACAACCTGTCCTCGCTCTTCCCCTACGGCGAAAAATTCTTCGTCGATAGCGTCCGCGCGGTGCGCGACCGCCTGGAGGATCCGCAACTGAAGAAGGACGTCAGCGCCTTCATCGGCCAGGAGGCGATGCACTCCAAGGAGCATGCCGCCTACAACGAATATGCCGAGGAGCACGGGGTCGACCTGGAGTGCCTCGAACTGCGGATCAAGGTCCTGCTGGAAAACGTCAGCAAGGTCACCACCAGGAAACACCAGCTGGCGATCACCTGCGCCCTCGAGCATTTCACCGCGACCATGGCCGCGCAGTTGCTCAAGCGCGAAGACCTGACCATCCAGATGCAGTCGCCGAAGATGTACAAGCTGTGGATGTGGCATGCCATCGAGGAGAACGAACACAAGAATGTCGCCTACGATGTGTACCAGAAAGTCTACGGCGGCTACTTCACCCGGGTTCTGGTGATGATGCTGACCACCCTGATGTTCTTCGGCGTCATCGGCTGGTTCCAGCTCGACCTGCTACGCAAGGACGGCCAATTGTTCAACTGGCGCTCCTGGAAGCATGGCCTGGGCACCCTGTTCGGCCTGCGCAAGGGCTTCTTCACCCGCCTGCTGCTGCCCTACCTGGACTACTACCGGCCGGGCTTCCACCCCAGCGACCACGACACCGCGAAACTGGAGAAATACTGGAAGGACAAACTGGCCTTCGCCGATTGAAGCCCGCCTCCGCCAGTGCCGCTCCGCCCCCGACGCCAGGCCCCGCCTGGCGTTTCTTATTCGAGAGAAGAACAGGATATTGCACACGGAAAAGCCTCCGTTTCGACTACCGTTCCTGAATCCGCCATTTTACGGAGGAAATAATTAGTCAATTCCTATCGATTGGCTTTTTACGATGCCCTGAGGTAATATCATGTTCATTATGTTGAACACTAAGGCATTACCTCTCCCCACTTCCCGTCTGGTCTCCCGCGAGCGTCACTGGACCGGCGACCTCTAGCTCCCTCCCTCGACACCTGCTGTCGGTGGCGACCGCCCCTGCGCTTCGCGGTCTTTCCCGCCCCTCGCCACCGCTCTTCGTCATCTTTGGCCGCGGCCTCCATTCCGCGGTGCCCATGGGAGGGCAACATGCGTTCCTGGATCTATCTGTTACTGGCTATCGGCGCCGAAGTGATCGGCACCACCTCGATGAAACTGGCCGCCACCCACGCCCCTGTCGCAGGCATGCTGCTGATGTACGGGATGATCGGCCTGTCCTATTTCTTCCTCGCCCTGGCGGTCAAGCGTGTCCCCGTCGGAGTCGCCTACGCCCTTTGGGAAGGCATTGGCATCGTCCTGATCACGGCGGTCAGCGTCGCCTGGCTGGACGAAAGCATCGGCCTGTACAAGGCCGTCGGCCTCGGCGTGATGATCGCCGGCATCCTGCTGATCAAGTCCGGCACCCGCAACGCCAGCGGCACGCCGGCACAGCCCCGTGGGGAGGCCGTCACATGCTGACCCTGAACTGGATTCCCTTCGCCTGGCTCGGCCTGGCAATCGCCCTCGAGGTCGTCGCCAACCTGCTGTTGAAATACTCCGACGGTTTCCGCAGGCGCGGCCTCGGGATCGCCTCGATCCTCTGCGTGATGGCCGCCTTCACCGCGCTGGCGCAGGCGGTGAAGGACATCGAGCTGTCACTCGCCTATGCGATCTGGGGCGGCTTCGGCATCCTCGCCACCGTCGCCATGGGCTGGGCGCTGTTCGGCCAGCGCCTGGCCTGGCGCGGCTGGCTCGGCCTGTTGCTGCTGCTGGCCGGCATGAGCCTGCTCAAGCTGGCCTGACGCCTCGGCGTCCAACGAAACGCCCATCATCTGCAGGACCGCGGCGCCGGTGAACAACAGCAGTATCTGTTCCTCACCCAGGGCGCAGATTTCCCGACGCCGCTCCGGCTGGCCGATATAGTCCAGCGACAACTGAAACAGCTGGCGGCCGATCAGGCTGGAGAGGCGACGGATGGTCGCCTCGCTCACCGCCGGCAACAACCTGAATTCGATGATGTCCTCCGACATGTCCTCGGCGAACTCATCCATGATCTGACGCAGGGCACCACGCAGCACCGGCGAAGCCCCATGCAGTTCGCGCACGCCGACGATGAACGCGGCGGGATTGCTCTCCACGAAGTCGAAGAACAGCCGCACCGTCTCCCGGCAGACCCGCCGCCCCCTTTCCAGGTCCAGCCCGAACGGCGTCGTCTGCGCTCGGGCGCCGGGCGCCGCACGAGTCGCGGCCTCGCGGCGAAGCTGGCGCAGCGGCTGGCGCAGCTGGGTAGAGATGTCGCGGATCATGGTCAGGCCAAGATCGTCGATATCGCGGAAATGCCGATAGAAGGTGTTCGGATTCAGGCCCGCCTCGCGCGCCAGCTCGCGCAAGCCGATGGCCCCCAGGCTGCGGCTGCTGCTGCCCAGGCGCAAGGCCGCCTCCAGCAAGGCGCGTTTGCCGGGAGCGTCGGCAACCCTGTCCTTCGTTTCGTTCATATCGCTCATGTTCCACCTGGTTGTTTCCATGCGCCACAAGTTCGGCCGTTGCGCCGCGCCGACCCTACCTAAGGTTGGCTTGACCCTGAAGTATACAGATGTCTACATTCGCAGGTAGACGAGTGTATACGCCAGCAAACAATCATAACAGGAGCTTGGCCATGAGTACCCAACCCACCCCTGCCGCCGCCCGGCACTGCAAGGTCGCCATCATCGGCACCGGTTTCTCCGGGCTGGGGATGGCGATCCGTCTCCGCCAGGAAGGCGAGGACGACTTCCTGATCTTCGAAAAGGACGCCGGCGTCGGCGGCACCTGGAGAGTCAACAACTACCCTGGTTGCGCCTGCGACGTGCAATCCCACGTCTATTCCTTCTCCTTCGAAGCGAACCCGGAGTGGACGCGGATGTTCGCCCGCCAGCCGGAAATCCGCGCCTATCTGGAGAAGTGCTGGGAAAAATACCGCTTGCAGGAAAAGACCCTGCTGAACACCGAGATCGGCAAACTGGCCTGGGACGAGCGGCAAAGCCTCTGGCACCTGCATGACGCCCAGGGCAACCATTACACCGCGAACGCCGTGGTTTCCGGCATGGGCGGCCTGTCCACCCCGGCCTATCCACGCCTCGATGGCCTGGAGAACTTCCAGGGCAAGGTCTTCCATTCCCAGCAGTGGGACCATGACTACGACCTCAAGGGCAAGCGCGTGGCGGTGATCGGCACCGGCGCCTCGGCGATCCAGTTCGTCCCGGAGATCCAGCCGCTGGTGGCCGCGCTCGATCTCTACCAGCGCACTCCGCCATGGATCCTGCCCAAACCCGACCGGGCAATCAGCGAAACCGAGCGCCGGCGCTTCCGGCGCTTCCCGCTGGTGCAGAAGCTCTGGCGCGGCGGCCTCTACAGCCTGCTCGAAGGGCGGGTGCTGGGCTTCACCTTCGCCCCGCAGGTAATGAAGCTGGTGCAGCGCCTGGCGATCCGCCACATCCACAAGCAGATCAAGGATCCGGAACTGCGCCGCAAGGTCACGCCGGACTACACCATCGGCTGCAAGCGCATCCTCATGTCGCACAACTACTACCCTGCCCTGGCTGCCGCCAACTCCACGGTGATCACCGAAGGCATCCGCGCCGTCACCGCCAATGGAATCGTCGACGGCAACGGCCGGGAACGCGAGGTCGACGCGATCATCTTCGGTACCGGCTTCACCGCCAACGACCCTATCCCCCGCGGAGTGGTCTTCGGTCGCGACGGCCGCGACCTGCTGGACAGCTGGACCAAGGGCCCGGAAGCCTACAAGGGCACTACCACCGCGGGCTTCCCCAACCTGTTCTTCCTGATGGGACCGAACACCGGCCTCGGCCACAACTCGATGGTCTACATGATCGAGTCGCAGATCGCCTACGTCCTCGATGCGCTGAAGCTGATGAAGCGCCGCGAACTGCTCAGTCTCGAGGTCAAGGCCCCGGTGCAGGAACGCTACAACGAATACCTCCAGCGCAAGCTGGACCGCAGCGTCTGGAGCGTGGGCGGTTGCAAGAGCTGGTACCTGCATCCGGTCAGCGGCCGCAACTGCACCCTGTGGCCGGGATTCACCTGGCGCTTCCGTGCCCTGACCCGGCAGTTCGACGCCTCCGCCTACCACCTCACCACGACACCGCTCGCCGCCCTGAGCAACGAAGCCCGCCAACAGGCCGAAGGGGTACCCGCATGAAGTCGTTCGAAAACAAAGTCGCCGCCATCACCGGCGCAGGCTCGGGCATCGGTCGCGCCCTGGCCGTGGAGCTGGGCAGGCAGGGTTGTCACCTGGCCCTGGCCGACGTCAATGCCGCAGCTCTCGAGGAAACCCGCCAATTGCTCGCCAGCAGCGGGGTACGCGTCTCCACCGCGGTCGTCGACGTGGCCGACCGCGAGCAGGTGCAGGCCTGGGCCGACAAGGCGGCCAGCGAACATGGCCGGGTGAACCTGATCTTCAACAACGCGGGCGTCGCCCACGCAGGTACCGTGGAAGGCAGCGACTACTCGGAATACGAGTGGATCATGAACATCAACTTCTGGGGCGTGGTGAACGGTACCAAGGCGTTCCTTCCGCACCTGAAGGCCTCCGGCAACGGCCACGTGGTCAATGTCTCCAGCGTCTTCGGGCTGTTCGCCCAGCCCGGCATGAGCGCCTACAACGCCACCAAGTACGCGGTGCGCGGCTTCACCGAGTCGTTGCGCCAGGAACTGGACATGGAGGACTCCGGCGTCTCCGCCAGTTGCGTGCATCCCGGCGGGATCAAGACCAACATCGCCAAGACCGCGCGAATGAACGAGAGCATGGCCAAGGTCACCGGCCAGGCTCCGGACAAGGCTCGCGAGCAATTCAACGACCAGTTGCTGCGGACCACCCCGGAGAAGGCCGCCCAGGTCATCCTGCGCGGCGTGCAGCGCGACAGCCGGCGCATCCTGATCGGCACCGACGCCCACGCGATCGACGTGATGCTGCGCCTGGCACCAGTGCTCTACCAGCGCCTGGTCACCGCCAGCATGCGCCTGGCAGCGCGCTTCGCGCCGCGCCCGAAGAGCCCCCAGGGCGCCCGCGAAGCCAGCGAGTGAACAGGCCCGCCGGGTAGCCGCTAGGCTGCCCGGCACGTCATACTCGACGGCCAGTCTCCAGGGTACGGCCGTCATGAACCCTCCCCTTCCTCACTTCCGCTACCATCCCGAACCGCTCGCCAGCGGCAGCATCGAGGCTTCCGCCACCACCTGCCAGTGCTGTGGCAAGGCTCGTGGCTACGTCTACACCGGTTCGCCCTATTCCCGCCACGAGTTGCCGCCCGGCAGCCTTTGCCCCTGGTGCATAGCCGACGGCAGCGCGGCCGCGCGCTACGAAGCGAGCTTTTCCGACGACTATCCGCTGCTCGACGCCGGCGTCGCCGCGGATATCGTCACCGAAGTCTGCGAGCGCACGCCCGGCTACACCTCCTGGCAGCAGGAGCGCTGGCTGGTTTGCTGCGAGGATGCCTGCGCCTTTCGCGGCGACGCGGGGCGTGAGGAAATCGGGCAACTGGGAGCCGAGGGCCTGGCGCAGCGCTTCGCCGATTTCGCCTGGCCGGCTATCACCTGGCAACGCCTCGTCGACGCCTATACGCCCGGCGGCAATCCGGCCATCTACCGCTTCGACTGCCTGCACTGTGGCCAGGCGCATTACGACCTGGACTTCACCTGATAGAACGCGGCCCTACAACCCCATCTGCTTGCCGATGATCTCGTTCATGATTTCCCGCGAACCGCCGCCGATGGAGAGAATCCGGTTGTCGCGATACAGCCGCTCCACCAGGCTTTCGCGCATGTAGCCCATGCCGCCGAGCACCTGCACGGCATCATAGGTCAGGCGATCGGCGACATCGGTGGCGAAGTTCTTGGCCATCGATATCTCCTTGATCACGCTCTTGCCGGCGGCCATCTTCGCTGCCTGGCGATAGGTGAACTCCCGGGAAACCTCCAGTTGCGTGGCCATTTCCGCGAGACGATGGCGCAGCACCTGGAACTTGCCGATCGGCTTGCCGAACGCTTCTCGCTCGCGCGCCCAGCGCAGCGACTCCTCCAGAGCCAGTTGCGCGGTCATGTTGGCCATCACCGCCAGGGCCAGGCGCTCGCTCTGGAAATTGGCCATGATGCAGGCGAAGCCGGCATTCTCCACGCCGATGAGGTTTTCCGCAGGCACCCGGCAGTCGTCGAAGAACAGTTCGGCGGTATCCGACGCCCACCAGCCCATCTTCTTCAGCTTGCGGCCGACACTGAACCCGGCAGTGCCCTTCTCCACCAGCAGCAGGCTGATGCCGGCGAAACCCTCGCCGCCGGTACGCACCGCCACCGTGTAGTAGTCCGCGCGCACGCCGCTGGTGATGAAGGTCTTGCTGCCGCTGACGCGATAGTGATCGCCATCGCGCACCGCACGGGTCTTCAGGTTGGCCACGTCGGAGCCGCCAGAGGGCTCGGTGACCGCCAGGGCCATGATCTTCTCGCCGCGCAGCACCGCCGGCACTACCCGCTCGCGCACCTCGGGACGGGCCCACTTGACCACCGGAGGCAAGCCGATATCCAGCGATCCCAACCCGGCGACCAAGCCGCCGGAACCGCAGCGCATGAGCTCTTCGCTGGCCGCCACCTTGGCGAACAGATCGCCTTCGCAACTGCCGCCGTAGGCTTCCGGGTAGCCGATGCCGAGGATCCCGACCGCGCCGGCCTTGAGATAGAGTTCGCGGGGAAATTCCTCGGCCTCCTCCCATTCATCGATGTACGGCAACACCTCGCGCTCGACGAAACGGCGCACCGAATCCCGGATCAGTTGATGGGACTCGTCGAAGTACTGCTGGAAGTCAGTCATGGCCGGGCTCCTGATGGGAGCCTCAGAACTTACCTAGCGCTTGCTTGGTTTTCAATACGGGAAACTGGCCATCGGCGAGGGCGTATAGGCCGCCCGTCCTACGGATACGGGAGGCACAGAGCTCAGGAGATCGGCCGCCGTCCGGCCAGGGCGTGGGCCAAGGTGCCGCCATCGACCAGCTCCAGCTCGCCGCCCAGCGGCACGCCATGGGCGATACGCGACAAGGTCAGGCCGCGGCCGGCCAGTAGCTGGGCGATATAGTGGGCGGTGGCCTCGCCTTCGACGGTGGGGTTGGTGGCGAGGATCACCTCGCTGAAGGCTCCGTCCCTGATCCGCGCTTCCAGTTCGGGAATGCCGATCGCCTCCGGCCCCAGGCCGTCGAGCGGCGACAGGTGTCCCTTGAGCACGAAATAGCGGCCGCGGTAGCCGGTCTGCTCCACCGCGAATACGTCCAGCGGGCCTTCCACCACGCAGAGCAGCGAGTCGTCGCGTCGCGGGTCGGCGCACTGCGGGCACAACTCCTCCTCGCTGAGGGTACGGCACTGCCGGCAATGACCGACCCCTTCCATCGCGGCGGTCAACGCCTGGGCCAGCTTCAGGCCGCCGCTGCGATCGCGCTCCAGCAGCATCAGCGCCATGCGCTGGGCCGACTTCTGCCCGACACCGGGAAGAATGCGCAGGGACTCGATCAGTTGGCGGATCAGCGGGCTGAAACTCATGCAGGACTCGTCGGATAGAGGGAGGGGAATGGCTGCCGGGCGCCGTCCGAAGAAGGCGGACCCGGCACGAACGCGGGATCAGAAGGGCATCTTGAAGCCGGGCGGCAGTTGCATGCCCGAGGTGAAGCCGGACATCTTTTCCTGGTTGTTCTGCTCGATCTTGCGCACCGCATCGTTGACCGCGGCCGCGATCAGGTCTTCGAGGATTTCCTTGTCTTCCTGCATCAGGCTGTCGTCCAGGCTGACGCGCTTGACGTCGTGGCGCCCGGTCATCACCACGCTGACCAGACCGGCGCCGGATTGCCCGGTCACTTCGGCGTTGGCCAGTTCTTCCTGCATCTTCTGCATCTTTTCCTGCATCTGCTGCGCCTGCTTCATCAGGCCGGCCATGCCACCTTTCATCATGTTCTTCACCTCGAATGTCGTCTTGTTGCGTGCGCCAAGCGCCGGTCAGGCCTTGGCTTCCAAAGGTTCGATGGTACCGTCACGGACCACCGCGGCGAACTGCTCGCGCAACTGCCGGACCAACGGGTCGGCATCGATCGATGCCTCGGCCGCCCGCTGGCGCTCGGCACGCCGGCGTGCCGCTGCCTGAGCCGGGGTCTCCTGCTCAGGCTTCTGCAGGGTCACCTCCAGTTTGAGGGTGCGCCCCAGGTGCTGGTTCAGCGCATCGTTCAGCCGCCGCTGCTGGGTGGCGTTGAACAGCGCGCTCTGGCCCGGATCGAGATGCAGATGCCAGTGGTCGCCGTCGGCAGCTACCAGCGTACAGTTGGCACCGATGCTGGCGGTCAGGCCGCCGAGGCCGAGCCGCGGGAACAGCTCCAGCCACTCCGCGGCCAGGCCGGTGGCCGGCTTCGCCGCCGGCAGCGGCTCCTCCACCACGACCACGTCAGGCTCGGGCGCGGCATCCAGGTAGGCCAGGGTATCCATGTCGACTTCGTAGTAGTCGTCTGCGGGCGGTGGCTCGTCGTCCTGCTCGTCCTGCTCGTCAGGTGCTACCGGCAACGCAGCCGGCAGGGCTTCCAGAACGGTTTCCACCACCGCCTCGACCGCCACTGCCGGAGGGACCGAGGGAGCCTCCACGGCTAGCGGCTCGGGCTCGGGCTCGGGCTCGGGCTCGGGCTCGGGCTCGGGCTCGGCAGCGAGGCTCGGCGCCGGCTCTTCCCAGGGCAAGTCGACGACCTCTGCCGCGGCGGCGGGCTCTTCGACAACCGCTTCCGTGACGCGCGCCTCGACCGCCGCCGGCGGCGCGGATGGCGCTGCCGGCGGGGCAGCCGGGGCTTCGACGGGCGCAGCCACGACAGGCGCGGGAGCAACGGTAGCGACCGGCGCAGGCGAGGCCGCGCCGGCCACGGGGGAGTTGGCGGGATCAGTCGTGGCCTTGCTGATCCCCAGGTCCTTTAGCGGCGTCCTCGGCACGCCGTCGGCGTCCGCCGGGCGGAACGCGAGCATCCGCAGCAACACCATCTCGAAGCCGCTACGCGGATCGGGCGCCAGCGGCAGGTCGCGGCGGCCGATCAGGCCCATCTGGTAATAGAACTGTACGTCTTCCGCCGGCAACGCCTGGGCCAGGGCCAGCACCCGCTCGCGGTCGCCCTGGCCATTGTCGATCGCTTCCGGCAGGGCCTGGGCGATCGCGACGCGGTGCAGCACGTTGAGTATTTCGGCAAGCACGCCGCCCCAGTCCGGGCCCTGCTCGGCCAGGTGGCGCACCGCTTCGAGCAGGGCGCGCGCATCGCCCTCCAGCAAGGCCTGGAGCACGCCATAGACCTGGCCGTGATCGAGGGTACCGAGCATCGCCCGCACGTCTGCGGCCAGCACCTTGCCCTCGCCGAAGGCGATGGCCTGGTCGGTCAGGCTCATGGCGTCACGCATCGAGCCGTCGGCGGCGCGCCCGAGCAACCACAGGGCGTCATCCTCGAAGGGCACGTTCTCGGCTCCGAGCACGTGGGTCAGGTGCTCGACCACCCGCTCCGGCGGCATGTTCTTCAGGGAGAACTGCAGACAGCGCGAGAGGATGGTCACCGGCAACTTCTGCGGGTCGGTGGTGGCCAGCAGGAACTTGACGTGCGGCGGCGGCTCCTCGAGGGTCTTGAGCAGCGCATTGAAACTGTGCGACGAGAGCATGTGCACTTCGTCGATCAGGTAGACCTTGTAGCGTCCGCGGGTCGGCGAGTACTGCACGTTGTCGAGCAGCTCGCGGGTATCCTCGACCTTGGTCCGGCTCGCGGCGTCCACTTCGATCAGGTCGACGAAGCGGCCTTCGTCGATTTCGCGACAGACCGAGCATTCGCCGCACGGCGTGGAGCTGACCCCGGTCTCGCAGTTCAGGCACTTGGCCAGGATCCGCGCGATGGTGGTCTTGCCGACCCCGCGGGTACCGGTGAACAGGTAGGCATGGTGCAGCCGCTGGTTGTCCAGGGCGTTGATCAGAGCCTTGAGCACATGGGTCTGGCCGACCATTTCACGGAAGGAACGGGGACGCCATTTACGCGCAAGAACTTGATAACTCATCGAAAACCGTCGCAGAAGGGAAGCACAAGTCGGCCAATGCTAGCGCAATTTACCCCTTCTGCGCTCGCCGACTTGGCAAACTGCGTGCTAAGAATTCCCCTGGCCCTTCAGCAGCCCTCGTCGGTGGCAATGACTCTACCTTCCCTGACATCGTTCATGCCTCATTTCGGCGCACCTGCGCTGCTCCTGCTGCAGTTGCTCGCGGCCCTGCCAGCGACGGCCGCGGAGACCGACGCGACGCCATTGCGCTTCTCGGTGATGGAAAGCTGGAGCATGCCGTTGGTCCGCCTGCAACGGGGCCAGCCGATCGACGGCATCGTCTACGACATCACCCGCTCCCTTGCCCGGCAGGTCGGCCGCAAGGCGCTCTACCACCCCTACCCGCGCGGGCGCATCGAGCAGGCGATGAACGCTGGCGAAATCGATGTCCGCTGCTACATCAGCCCCGCCTGGCTCAGCCACGACCTCCCCGGCTATCGCTGGAGCGTCGCGCTGCTGGTGCAACGCGACATCCTGGTCGCCCGCGAAGGCTTCGCGCCGATTCCCGAGGCGCTGCCGGCCCAGCGTATCGGTACCGTCCTTGGCTACAGCTATCCCCGCTTGCAAGCGCTGTTCGACATCGGCCGACTGCGCCGCGACGATGCGCGCACCCAGGATCTGGTGCTGGAAAAGCTGCGCGCCGGCCGCTACCGCTACGCGGTCAGCCATCAACTGTCGCTGCACTGGAGCAACCGCCAGGCGCCGGGGCAGCCGCCACTCCAGGAAGCCGCGCAGCTCGAAGAGACGGCGGTGAGCTGCATGGTGCGGGACTCCGCAGAGGTTCCGGTGGAAGCGATACTGAAGACGTTCGAGGAAATGAAGCGCAGCGGAGAGATCGAGGAGATACTGCAGCGCTACCGATAAGAGCGGCGGCGGCGTGCGGAAAATGGCGGGCCTGAAATGGAGGCGGCCCCGCCAGCCACACCCCGGCACACGATGTTCCCGCTGTGGCTGCTTCCTTCCGGACCTGACCAGGTTGACGGGTAATCGTTGCGGGGGGACCGACAGGGCCACCATTGCAGCCTACCCTCGGGTAGGCCGCGCCATTCTACCGGCTTGCGCGTAAGTTACAACCACTTCAAGCACTTACGTTTGCAATCCATTTCGCGAAAGCGGTTCATTGCTGCTGGATCAGACCCTCCGGCGGCGGCTGGGTCGATACGCTCAGCTCGGTATCGACATACAGGTCCAGGGTGCCCCAGCCCGGCTTGGTGCTGAACGACGCATACTTCTCCTCACCGCGATGGAAGGAGAAGGCGATCCGGTAATCGCTGCCGCCGAACAGCTTCACCGGAAACTCGCGGACCTGGCCGGGCCGGATCTCCCCGGAGAAGGTTTCCACGCCCTGCTCCTTGTAGCTGTAGGCGATCGGCGCCGAAGCCTGGCCACTGTAATGCAGCAGGATGCGCGGCCGCTCGCTCCAACCCACGTAGGCGCCGAACAGCACCACCAATGCGAGCACGCCCAGCAACCGCTGCTTTCTTGCCTTGTCCATCGTTAACTCCAGTCTTCGGAAATCTTTCGCAGCAGCGCCGCCGCTTCAGCGGGCGACGCCGTGCTCGTCGAACAGTTTCAGCAGGCCGTCTTCGTCGAGCACCTTCACGCCCAGCTCGTTGGCCTTGGCCAGCTTCGAGCCGGCGCCGGGCCCGGCGACCACGCAGTGGGTCTTGGCCGACACCGAGCCGGCCACCTTGGCGCCGAGCCCTTCCAGCTTGTCCTTGGCCACGTCCCGGCTCATCGCCTCCAAGGTGCCGGTCAGCACCCAGGTCTGCCCGGCCAGAGGCAGGCCTTCGACCGCCTTGCGCTCGCTCTGCCAATGCATGCCGAACTCACGCAACTGCGCCTCGATGGCCAGGGCACGCTGCACGTTGGCCGGCTCGTCGAAGAAATCGCGCAGGCTTTTCGCCGCTCGCTCGGGCAGACGCTCCACCTGGCGTAGATCGAGCCAGTCGGCGCGGATGATGCCGTCGAGCGAACCGAAGCGGCTGGCCAGCTTTTCCGCGCCGGTGGCGGCGATGAAGGGAATGTTCAGCTTGTCGATGAAACCGGCCAGCGAGGCACAAGCGGCGAACTCCGCGGCGACCTCGCCCTCTTCCTGCAACTGCACGCCATGTTCGGCATCGCGCAACTGGGCGATCACCTGGCGGTTGTGCTCGTCGGCGAAGAAGTTGTGGATCTCGTAGGCCACCTCGGCGCCGACGTCCGGCAGGTAGGTCAACACTTCCGGCAGCGCCTTGCCGATCCGCTCGAGCGAACCCAGCGAACGCGCCAGCAGCTTGGCGGTTTCCTCGCCGACGTCGGGAATCCCCAGGGCGAAGATGAAGCGCGCCAGCGAAGGCTTGCGGCTGTCGGCGATGGCCGCCAGCAGGTTGTTGGTGGACAGCTCGGCGAACCCTTCCAGCTCGAACACCTGTTCATAGGTCAGGGTATAGAGATCCGCCGGCGAGGCGACCAGCCCGCGATCCACCAGTTGCTCGACGATCTTGTCGCCAAGACCGTCGATGTCCATTGCCCGGCGCGATACGAAATGGATGATCGCCTGCTTCAACTGCGCCTGACAGGAGAGGCGGCCGACGCAGCGATAGATGGCGCCCTCGCTGATCGACTCCTTGCCCTTGCTGCGCTTGACCAACTGGGTCCGCTCCACGGCCGAGCCGCAGACCGGGCAATGCTCGGGCACCTCGATAGCCTGCGCATCCGCCGGGCGGCGCTCGAGCACCACCTGCATGACCTGCGGAATCACATCGCCAGCACGGCGGATCACCACCGTATCGCCGATGCGCAGGCCCAGGCGGGCGACTTCATCCATGTTGTGCAGGGTCGCATTGGACACCGTGACGCCGGCCACCTGCACCGGCTTGAGGCGTGCCACCGGGGTCACGGCGCCGGTGCGGCCGACCTGGAACTCGACACCCAGCAGCTCGGTCAGCTCCTCGCGCGCGGGGAACTTGTGGGCGATCGCCCAACGCGGCTCGCGCGCGCGGAAGCCCAGTTCGCGCTGGAAGGCGATGCGGTTGACCTTGAACACCACGCCGTCGATCTCGTAGGCCAGCGCATCGCGTCGGCGACCGATGTCGTCGTAGTAGTCGCGGCAGGCCTGGGCGCCCTTGACCAGGCGCAGCTCGCGACTGATGGGGATACCCCAGCCGCGGAACGCCTCGAGGATGCCCACCTGGGTGTCCGGCAGCGTCCCGCTGACTTGGCCGAAGCCGTAGGCACAGAACTCCAGCGGGCGACTGGCGGTGATCTTCGAATCCAGCTGGCGCAGGCTGCCGGCCGCCGCGTTGCGCGGGTTGGCGAAGGTCTTGCCGCCGGTTTCCACGGCCTTGGCGTTGAGCGCCTCGAAACCGGCCTTGGACATGAACACCTCGCCGCGCACTTCGAGGATCTCCGGCCAGCCTTCGCCATGCAGCTTCAGAGGTACGTTGCGAATGGTGCGTACGTTGCTGGTGATGTCCTCGCCGGTGCTGCCATCGCCGCGGGTGGCGCCGCGCACCAGTTGGCCGCGCTCGTAGAGCAGGCTGACGGCCAGGCCGTCCAGCTTCGGCTCGCAACTGTACTCGACCTCCGCGCCACCGCCGAGCAGGTCGCCGCCAGGCAACAGGTCGGCCAGTCCTTCGCGTACGCGGCGGTCGAAGTCCAGCAGGTCCTGCTCCTCGAAGGCGTTGCCGAGGCTGAGCATGGGGATCTCATGGCGCACTTCGCCGAACGCCGAGGCCGGCGTGCCGCTGACCCGCTGGGTCGGCGAGTCGGGCGTCAGCAGTTGCGGGTACTCGGCCTCCAGCGCCTGCAACTCGCGGAACAGGCGATCGTATTCGGCGTCGGGAATGCTCGGTTCGTCGAGCACGTAGTAACGGTAATTGTGGGTGTCCAGTTCGGTTCGCAGTTGCGCGATGCGTTCGGCGGCAGCCTGGGTGTCGGTCATGGTGGGAGTCCGTGAAACGAAAAGAGCAGCCTCGGCTGCTCTATAGAGTAGTTCGCCCCCTCCCGTACGAAGAAAGGGGCTGTGGCCGGATCAGCGCTTCTGCATCAGGCTGCGACGCTCATGGTCGATGATGCGCTGGCGGTAGTGCTCGATGGTCTGGGCGGTCAACACGCTGCGCTGCTCGTCCTTCAGCTCGCCGTTCAGCTCGTGGGCCAGCTTGCGCGCGGCGGCAACCATCACGTCGAAGGCCTGCTTCGGATGGCGCGGCCCCGGCAGGCCGAGGAAGAAGCTCACGGCGCGGGTGCTGAAGTTGTCGATGTCGTCCAGGTCGAAAGTGCCCGGTTTCACCGCATTGGCCATGGAGAACAGGATCTCGCCATTGCCGGCCATGCTTTCGTGGCGATGGAAGATGTCCATGTCGCCGAAGCGCAGGCCGCTCTCGAGGATGTTCTGCAACAATGCCGGCCCCTTGAAGCCGCTCTCGTCGCGGGCGATGACGTTGATGATCAGCACCTCGTCGACCGGGGCAGGTTCGGCAGCAACCGCAGGGGCTTTCTCCCGCTCTTTCTCCTTGCGGCCCTTCGACTTGCCCTTGCGCGGCTCCACCGTCTCGGCGGCATCGCTCGGGTCCGCCTCCAGGGCCAGCCCCTCGTCGAGGTCCAGATCGCCCTGGCGCGGCTCTTCCTGGCGCTTGCCGCCCTTGCGTTCCTTGGCTTCGCGGGCGCTGACGCTGGGCAGGTCCTGTTCGTCGAAGGATGGCTCGCGATGCTCGACCACGCGCGCCGGCCCCAGCAGTTCAGCCGAGTCGCCGTCGTCGTCCGGCAGATTGGCGAAACTGCGGTCGAGCTTGAACTTCAACTTGCCCTTGCCGCCCCGCATCCGCCGCCAACCGTCGAAGAGAATGCCGGCGATCACGATAAGCCCGATAACGATAAGCCATTCGCGCAGACCGATATCCATGTAATTCCGTAGCCCCTAGTGAAAATGGTGAATAAAAAATGAAAAAAGGACGTCCTGTCCCTTGAAACGTGGAGCCAACCTTGTTCTGACAGAACTTTCCCACGCGATACAAAAAGTGGCCATTAAACTAACATGCCCATGCACAAGTTTACACTGCCTGACACTCAGGCTTCAGCCAATGCGACCGCCTCTTCCACGTCAACTGCAACAAGCCGTGAACAGCCCGGCTCATGCATGGTCACGCCCATCAACTGATCGGCCATTTCCATGGCGATCTTGTTGTGGGTGATATAGATGAACTGCACCTTTTCCGACATCTCCTTCACCAATCGCGCATAACGTCCGACGTTGGCATCGTCCAATGGCGCATCGACTTCGTCGAGCATGCAGAACGGCGCCGGGTTCAACTGGAAGATGGCGAATACCAGCGCCAGCGCGGTCAGCGCCTTTTCCCCGCCGGACAACAAGTGGATGGTGCTGTTCTTCTTGCCCGGCGGACGCGCCATGATCGCCACACCGGTATCGAGTAGATCTTCGCCGGTAAGTTCCAGATATGCCGTACCGCCGCCGAATACCTTCGGGAACAATGCCTGAAGGCCAGCATTGATCTGGTCGAAGGTTTCCTTGAAACGATTGCGGGTTTCCCGGTCGATCTTGCGGATGACGTTTTCCAGCGTCTCCAGCGCTTCGGCCAGGTCGTCGTTCTGCGAGTCCAGGTAGCGCTTGCGCTCGGACTGCTGCTGGTACTCCTCGATCGCCGCCAGGTTGATCGGCCCCAGACGCTGGATGCGCGCCGCGAGACTCTCGAGACGCTCCTCCCAATCGCGTTCGCTGGCATCCAGGGGCAGGTTGGCCAGTACCGTATGCAGGTCGTAGCCGTCTTCGGCGAGCTGCTCCTGCAAGGCTTTGCGCCGCACCACCAGCCCCTGCCACTCCAGGCGCTGCTGCTCCAGCTGACCACGCAGCAGTTGCGATTGCTGCTCGGCCTGGCCGCGGCGCTTCTCCACCTCGCGCAGTTCGCGATCGGCGTCTTCCAGGGCCAGCCGCGCCTGCTTGAGTTCGTCCTCGACGGCCATCCGCCGCTCCAGCAACTCCTCGAGCTTCATGCGCAGCTCTTCCAGCGGTGCCGCCCCCTCCTCCAGATTGAGGTTGAGCTGTTCGCAACGCTCGTTGAGGCGCGCCGACTGCTGGTCGAGGCGCTCCAGGGCCTGCTGGGTGGAATTGTGCTGCGCCTTCAGCGAGCCGACCCGCACCGCCAACTGGTGCGCATGGTCCTTGTGGGTGCGGGCATCCTGGCGAATCCGGTCGAGCCGTTCGCGCAGGGCGTCACGCTCCGCCAGCAGGGTTTCCCGGCGCTCGGTGTCCAGCGCCATGCTATCCAGCGCTTCCTGCAGGGTCAGGCGCGCCTCGCTCAGTTGCTCCTGTTCCAGCGCGCGCTGCTCGGCCAGTTCCGCCACTTCTTCGTCGAGACGGCGGCGACGCAGTACCAGTTGCTCGACCTTGGCCTGCTGCGCGGACAACTGCGCCTTCAGCTCGCCGTGCCGGCGCCCCTCCTCCTGGACCTGGCGCCGCACCTGCTCGCGCGCGCCTTCCAGCTCGCGCTGCTCGTCGCGGGCCGCAGCCAGACGCTCCTCGCCTTCGGCGACACGGGTTTCCAGGGCCTCCCGCCGCTCCTGCAACGCCTCCAGTTCCTGGGCGCGGGCGAGCATGCCGCCCTGGGCCTCGTCGCTGCGCCGGACCCGCAGGAAGTGCCGGCCGACCCAGTAGCCATCGCGACTGATCAGGCTCTCGCCGTCGTCCAGGGCGCCGCGCTGGGCGAGCGCCTGTTCCAGGGTCTCCACCGGTTTCACCCGGGCCAACCAGGGACTCAGGTCGGCGTCGGCGCGGACCTTGTCCAGCAGCGAACCGGCCGCCGTCGCGGCTCCGCGAGCGGGGCTGAGCAGGCGCAACTCGCCCTTGCCGAAGCCGGCCAGGGCGAGCCCGTCGAAGCCGTCCAGCAAGACCGCCTGCAGATCCGCGCCGAGCACGGTCTCCACCGCCAGCTCCCAACCCGGCTCGACACGCAAGCCTTCGGCGAGGCGCGGACGTTGTTCCAGGCCCTGCTCGCGCAACCACTCCAAGGCGCCCTGTCCGGGATCGAGAGCGGCCTGCTGCAGGGCCTCCAGCGAAGCGATGCGCCCGTTCAGGCGCTGCAACTCGCCCTGCGCCTGGTGCTGTTCGGCGGCCAGTTGCTGCAATTCCTGGCGCAATTGTTCGAGTCGCTCGGCTTGGCCCTGCTCCTGCAATTGCAGTTCTTCCAGGGCCAGTTCGGCGATCGCCACCTGTTCGTTGAGTTCGAGGATCGCCGCGTCCTCGGGGTCGGCCGCCAACTGGCCACGCTCCTCCTGCAGGCGCCGCTCGCGATCCTGCAGGCGCTCCAGGCTCTGCTCCAGGTGCTGGATGCGCGACTGCTGCACCTCGGCCTGGCGGCGGGGTTCGGCGCTCTGCTGGTTGAAGGCATCCCACTGCTGCTGCCAGGCCTGCATGCCCTGCTCGGCCTGTTCCAGGGCGATGCCCGCTTCTTCCGCGGCGGCCGCGCTGAGTTCCTGTTCCGGTGCGAGCATGGCCATTTCCTCGGCCAGGGTCGCGAGCAAGGTACGGTCATGCCCGAGGTGCGATTCGGTTTCCTGGCGGGTCCGTTCGGCTTCGCGCAAGTCGTCCTGCAACTGGCGCTGGCGCTGCTGGCCATGCTGGATGCTCTGCTCGACCCGGGCGATGTCGCCGCCGACCGAATAGAAGCGTGCCTGCACCTGGTTGAAGCGTTCGGACAACTCGTGATGGCCGTCGCGCAGCCGTTCGATGCCGGCATCGGCACCGCGCTGCTCGGCCACCAGGGCCTCGAAGGCGATCTCCTGGTCGCCGATGACCCGCTCGCGCTGACCGACCTGCTCGTTCAGGTCGCGCCAGCGCACGGCACCCAGCTGGGCTTTGAGCTGGCGCTCCTCGGCCTTGTGCTCCTGGTATTTTTCCGCCGACTGGGCCTGCCGGTGCAGGCGTTCCAGTTGCCGCCCCAGCTCTTCGCGCAGGTCGGTGAGGCGTGCCAGGTTTTCCTGGGTCCGACGGATGCGGCTTTCGGTTTCGCGGCGGCGCTCCTTGTACTTGGAAATGCCCGCGGCTTCCTCGATGAAGTTGCGCAGGTCTTCCGGACGCGCCTCGATCAGCTTGGAGATCATGCCCTGTTCGATGATCGAGTAGCTGCGCGGCCCCAGGCCGGTGCCGAGGAAGATGTCGGTGATGTCGCGCCGCCGGCACTTGGTGCCGTTGAGGAAATAGGTGTTCTGCCCATCCCGCGAGACCCGCCGGCGAATGGATATCTCGGCGTACTGGGCGTATTCGCCCACCAGTGTGGTCTCGGCGTTGTCGAAGATCAGCTCGATGCTCGCCTGGCTCACCGGCTTGCGGGTATTCGAGCCGTTGAAGATGACATCGGTCATCGACTCGCCGCGCAGGTTCTTCGCCGAGCTTTCGCCCATCACCCAGCGCACCGCGTCGATGATGTTCGACTTGCCGCAGCCGTTCGGCCCTACCACTGCCGCCATGTTGCTGGGGAAGTTCACCGTGGTCGGATCGACGAAGGACTTGAACCCCGCCAGCTTGATGCTCTTCAGGCGCATGCGTGCGCTCCCGCCAGGGTCGCCATCAGCGTTCGGCGAGCGCGGCCAGCACCAGCTGGCAGTTGTGGCGGCCGTATTCCAGCAGGACCTCGCGGATCCTCGCCTCGTCACGGGCGATCACCGCTTGCAGGAGCTGAGCAAAACTGCCGAGGAACTGGTTCATTTCCGCCTTGCGCCGTTCCAGCGCCAGGTGGTAGGCGCGACTCACCGCCGGCAGCAGGTTTTCGACGGTCTCCTGCAGGTAGGGATTGTTCGCGAAAGGAAAGGCCGCGCGCATGATGTCGAAGCTGGCCTCGACGAAGCCGTCGATATCGCTTTGCGCCAGGTTGTTCAGCAGGCGCTGCTGGATGACCAGGAACGGTGCCAGCTCGGCTTCGCTGCGCCAGCGCCGGGCGACGCTTTCCGCCAGCAGGATGTAGAGCTGCACGATCAGCGCGTAGAGGCTTTCCACATGTTGCGGGGACAGTTCGGACACCTGGGCGCCGCGGCGCGGCAGGATGTTCACCAGGTGGCGGCGTTCGAGAATCAGCAGCGCCTCGCGGACCGAGCCGCGACTGACGTTGAGGGTCTGGGTGACCTTCTGCTCCTGGATACGTTCCCGTTCCTTGAGTTCTCCCCGGATGATGCGTTCCGCGAGGTGGTGGGCGATCTGCTCTGCCAGGCTGTCCGGGGCCTTGAACGTCATGGTGATCCTTTTATCCAGGGGCGCGTTTTCCGGGGGTATATGGATGGGAAGTGTAACACAGGGCGTTACCCCGCCGGCTTCCCGGCGAAGCGGCGGACAGAACGAAGGTTGGGATGGGGCAGGCCGGTCAAGGGAGGACAATTGTCAGACAATCTAACAAGATAAATACGAGGACTTCCCATGTTTGCCTCGCTTTCCTCTGCCTGGATGCTGCGTCTGAAAAAGTACGGCTACTGGATCTGGCTGATCGCGGTGCTCGGCATCCCGCTCAGCTACTGGTGGTCGCTCGGTAGCGACTACCCCAACGCCTGGCCCTGGCTGGTGATCAGCGTGGTGTTCGGGCTGATCCCGATCCTCGATGCCATCGTCGGCCGCGATCCGGCCAACCCCGAGGAAGCCAGCGAAGTGCCGGAGATGGAAGCACAGGGCTACTACCGCGTACTGTCCCTGGCCACCGTCCCGCTGTTGCTGGGCATGCTCGTCTGGTCCGGCTGGATCCTCGCCCACGAGACCCGCTGGGACTGGGTCGGCCAACTGGGCTGGATCCTGTCGGTGGGCACCGTGATGGGCGCCATCGGCATCACCGTCTCCCACGAACTGATCCACAAGGACCCGCAACTGGAACAGAACGCCGGCGGCCTGCTGCTGGCGGCGGTGTGCTATGCCGGCTTCAAGGTCGAACACGTGCGCGGCCACCATGTACACGTCTCGACCCCGGAAGATGCCTCGTCCTCGCGCTACGGCCAGAGCCTCTACTCGTTCCTCCCGCACGCCTACAAGCACAACTTCCTCAACGCCTGGCGCCTGGAGGCCGAGCGCCTGAAGCGCAAGGGCCTGCCGGCCCTGCACTGGCGCAACGAGCTGATCTGGTGGTACGCCATCAGCGCCCTCTTCCTGCTCGGCTTCAGCCTGGCCTTCGGCTGGCTGGGAGCGATCTTCTTCCTCGGCCAGTCGGTGATGGCCTTCACCCTGCTGGAGATCGTCAACTACGTCGAGCACTACGGCCTGCATCGGCGGCGCCTGGACAACGGCCGCTACGAACGCACCACGCCGGAACACTCGTGGAACAGCAATTTCCTCCTGACCAACCTGTTCCTTTTCCACCTGCAGCGCCATTCCGACCACCATGCCTACGCCAAGCGCCGCTACCAGGTGCTGCGCCACTACGACAGCAGCCCGCAACTGCCCAACGGCTACGCCGGGATGATCGTCCTCGCCCTGTTCCCACCGCTCTGGCGCGCGGTGATGGACCCGAAGGTGCGCGCCTACTATGCCGGCGAGGAATACCAGCTTACCGACACCCAGCGCATCTGAGCGTCCCGCCCCTGGGAAACGGCACCTTCGGGTGCCGTTTTCGTTTATGGGCAAACTGACTGACCTACAGGTCAAAAAATTATTTGACTCAAAAGTCAGTTTTTTCTAGATTCGCCTCCATAGCTCCTACCGTGGAGCCCTGTGCGGAAACCGCCCCACTCCGGCCGGTTCTCCTGCAAGGCCTAGAATTCAATAACAAGAACCCGCCTGGAGGCACGCCTTGATCAGGTTCCTGCTCAACCGGGAGATCCGCGTCGAAGAACGCCTGGACCCCAACCTCACCGTCCTCGACTACCTGCGCCGGCACCTCGGCAAGACCGGCACCAAGGAAGGCTGCGCCTCCGGCGATTGCGGCGCCTGCACCGTGGTGGTCGGCGAACTGGTCACCGGCGAGGATGGTGCCGAACGCATCCGCTATCGCAGCCTGAACTCCTGCCTGACCTTCGTTTCCGCCCTTCACGGCAAGCAATTGATCACCGTCGAGGACCTCAAGCACCAGGACCGCCTGCACGACGTGCAGCAGGCGATGGTCGACTGCCATGGCTCGCAGTGCGGGTTCTGCACGCCGGGTTTCGTCATGTCGCTGTTCGCCCTGCAGAAGAACAGCGCCGGCGCCGATCCGGCCAAGGCCCACGAGGCGCTCGCCGGCAACCTCTGCCGCTGCACCGGCTACCGGCCGATCCTCGACGCCGCCGAGCAGGCCTGCTGCCACAAGCGCGCAGACCAGTTCGACGCCCGGGAAGCCGCCACCATCGAGCAATTGCGCGCCATCGCTCCGCGCGAAACCGCCGAGCTGAACAGCGGTGACCGGCGCTGCCTGCTGCCGCTCACCGTCGCCGACCTGGCCGACCTCTACGGCGCTAATCCGCAGGCACGCCTGCTGGCCGGCGGCACCGACCTGGCGCTGGAGGTCACCCAGTTCCATCGCGAACTGCCGGTGATGATCTATGTCGGCCACATCCGCGAAATGAAACGCATCGAAGTGGGCGCCAACTGCCTGGAAATCGGCGCCGCCACCCCGCTGACCGACTGCTACCAGGCGCTGGCCGCGGACTACCCGGACTTCGGCGAGTTGCTGCAGCGTTTCGCGTCCCTGCAGATCCGCAACCAGGGCACTCTCGGCGGCAATATCGGCAACGCCTCGCCGATCGGCGACGCCCCGCCGCTGCTGATCGCCCTCGGCGCGAAGATCGTCCTGCGCCGCGGCGAACGGCGCCGCGAGCTGCCGCTGGAGGAGTACTTCCTCGACTACAAGGTCACCGCCCGCGAAGAAGGCGAGTTCATCGAGAAGATCCTGGTCCCGCGTGCCCGGCCCAGCCAGGCGTTCAAGGCCTACAAGGTCTCCAAGCGCATCGACGACGATATTTCCGCGGTCTGCGCCGCCATCAGCCTCGACCTGGAAGATGGCCGGATCGCCCGCGCCAGGGTCGCCTTCGGCGGCATGGCGGCGATTCCCAAGCGCGCCGCCGCCTGCGAAGCGGCGCTGCAAGGCGCGCGCCTGGAAGCCGCCAGCTTCGAACGCGCCGCGGCCGCCCTGGCGAACGACTTCACCCCGCTCAGCGACTTCCGCGCGAGCAAGGAATATCGCCTGCTGACCGCGCAGAACCTGCTGCGCAAATGCTTCCTGGAGCTGCACGCTCCCGCCGTCGAAACCCGGGTGACCGCCTATGTCTAACCATCGCAAGCCGCACAAGAGCCAGGAAGAGCTGGCCGACCTGTTCCGCGCCGAGCTGACCACCGGAGTCGGCCGCAGCGTCAAGCACGAAAGCGCCCCCAAGCACGTCAGCGGCGAGGCGATCTACATCGACGATCGCCTGGAGTTTCCCAACCAGTTGCACGTCTATGCGCGCCTGAGCGAGCGCGCCCACGCCCGCATCACCCGCCTCGACGTGACGCCCTGCTACCAGTTCCCCGGCGTCGCCATCGCCCTCACCGCCGCCGACGTTCCCGGCCAGCTCGACATCGGCCCGGTGGTGGCCGGCGACCCGCTGCTGGCCGATGGCAAGGTGGAGTATGTCGGACAGATGGTCCTGGCGGTCGCCGCCGACAGCCTGGAAACCGCGCGCAAGGCGGCCATGGCGGCGATCGTCGAGTACGAAGACCTGGAGCCGGTGCTCGACGTGGTCGAGGCCCTGCGCAAGCGCCATTTCGTCCTCGACAGCCACCAGCACCGCATCGGCGATTCCGCCGCCGCGCTGGCCGGCGCGCCGCATCGCCTGCAAGGCACGCTGCACATCGGCGGCCAGGAGCATTTCTACCTGGAGACGCAGATTTCCTCGGTAATGCCCAGCGAAGACGGCGGCATGATCGTCTATTGCTCGACCCAGAACCCCACCGAAGTGCAGAAGCTGGTGGCCGAGGTCCTCGGGGTTTCCTTCAACCGCATCGTCATCGACATGCGCCGCATGGGCGGCGGCTTCGGCGGCAAGGAAACCCAGGCCGCGGCGCCGGCCTGCCTGTGCGCGGTGGTCGCCTACCACACCGGGCGTCCGGCGAAGATGCGCCTGCCGCGCATGGAGGACATGCAGATCACCGGCAAGCGTCACCCGTTCTACGTCGAATACGACGTCGGCTTCGACGACGATGGCCGCCTGCACGGCATCCAGATCGACCTGGCCGGCAATTGCGGCTATTCGCCGGACCTCTCCGGCTCGATCGTCGACCGCGCCATGTTCCACTCGGACAACGCCTACTTCCTCGGCAACGCCACCATCAACGGCCACCGTTGCAAGACCAACACCGCCTCGAACACCGCCTACCGCGGTTTCGGCGGGCCCCAGGGAATGGTCGCCATCGAGGAGATCATGGACGCCGTGGCCCGCAGCCTGGGCAAGGACCCGCTGGAGGTGCGCAAGCTCAACTACTACGGCAAGAACGAGCGCAACGTCACCCATTACCACCAGACCGTCGAGCACAACCTGTTGGCGGAGATGACCGCCGAGCTGGAAGCGAGCAGCGAGTACGCCCGCCGCCGCGAGGAAATCCGTGCCTTCAATGCCGCCAGCCCGGTCCTGAAGAAAGGCCTGGCGCTGACCCCGGTGAAGTTCGGCATTTCGTTCACCGCGACCTTCCTCAACCAGGCAGGTGCGCTGATCCACATCTATACCGACGGCAGCATCCACCTGAACCATGGCGGCACCGAGATGGGCCAGGGCCTCAATACCAAGGTCGCCCAGGTGGTCGCCGAGGTCTTCCAGGTCGACGTGGAGCGCATCCAGATCACCGCCACCAATACCGACAAGGTACCCAATACCTCCCCCACCGCCGCCTCCTCGGGCACCGACCTGAACGGCAAGGCCGCGCAGAATGCCGCCGAAACCATCAAGCGGCGCCTGGTGGAGTTCGCCGCACGGCACTGGAAGGTCAGCGAGGAAGACGTCGAGTTCCGCAACAACCAGGTGCGTATCCGCGAGCTGATCCTGCCGTTCGAGGAACTGGTCCAGCAGGCCTACTTCGGCCAGGTTTCGTTGTCCAGCACCGGCTTCTACCGCACGCCGAAGATCTTCTACGACCGCGAGCAGGCCCGTGGCCGGCCCTTCTATTATTTTGCCTACGGCGCCGCCTGCTCGGAGGTGATAGTCGATACCCTCACCGGCGAATACCGCATGCTGCGCACCGACATCCTGCATGACGTCGGCGACTCGCTGAACCCGGCCATCGACATCGGCCAGGTCGAAGGCGGCTTCGTCCAGGGCATGGGCTGGCTGACCATGGAGGAACTGGTCTGGAACGCCAAGGGCAAGCTGATGACCAGCGGCCCGGCCAGCTACAAGATTCCCGCCGTCGCCGACATGCCGCTGGACCTGCGGGTGAAACTGCTGGAGAACCGCAAGAATCCGGAGCAGACCGTGTTCCATTCCAAGGCCGTGGGCGAGCCGCCGTTCATGCTCGGCATCTCGGTCTGGTGCGCGATCAAGGACGCCGTGGCCAGCCTCGCCGACTACCGCGCGCAACCCGCCATCGACGCGCCGGCGACGCCCGAGCGGGTGCTCTGGGGCGTGGAACAGATGCGCCGGCTGAAGGCCGCCCAGGCGCAAGCGGCGGACGCCGCGGTCGAACCGGCCTGAACCGCCGCGATCGGGAGGATGACGAGATGAACTGGATCAGCGCCCTGGCCGAGTTGCAGCGTAGCGGCGAACCTTGCGTCCTGGTGACCATCATCGAGGAACGCGGCTCGACCCCGCGCAACGCCGGCTCGAAGATGGTGGTCAGCGCCGAGCGGCTCTACGACACCATCGGCGGCGGCCACCTGGAATACAGGGCCCAGGCCATTGCCCGGGAAATGCTCGCCGCGCGGACCCAGGACACCCGCCTGGAGCGCTTCAGCCTGGGCGCCAGTCTCGGCCAGTGCTGCGGCGGCGCCACGGTGCTGCTGTTCGAGCCGATGGGCCAGCCGCAGGCACACATCGCCGTGTTCGGCGCGGGCCACGTCGGTCGCGCCCTGGTACCCTTGCTCGCCAGCCTGCCCTGCCGGGTGCGCTGGATCGATTCGCGGGAACACGAATTTCCCGCGCTCCTGCCCGACGGCGTGGAGAAAGTGGTGAACGACGAAGTGCTCGACGAGGTCGAGCGGATGCCGCCCGGCAGCCACTTCATCGTCATGACCCACAATCACCCGCTGGACCTGGAGCTTACCGCGGCGATCCTGGCGCGCAACGACTTCGCCTACTTCGGCCTGATCGGCTCGAAGACCAAGCGCGTCAAGTTCGAGCACCGCCTGCGCGAACGTGGCGTCGACGCCGAACGCCTGCAACGGATGCGCTGCCCGATGGGCCTGGAGCAGGTGAAAGGCAAGCTGCCGGCGGAGATCGCCATCTCCATCGCCGGCGAGGTGATCGCCACCTACAACGCCGCCTTCGGCCTGGAACGCAAGCAGGGGCCGTCGAGCGTCACCCGGCTGACCCCGGAGTCGCGCCGCGCCCACGAATCCTGAGCGGCCCCCCGCTCCCCCGCGTCCGCCGCCAGGCGGCGGACCTCCCACGAACCTTTTTTCGAGACTGCCATGACCCGCAACGCCAAAGCCTACCGCGCCGCCATCCTGCACAGCATCGCCGACCCCGCGGAGGTCGGCGTCGAACGCTCCTACGAATACTTCGAGGACGGCCTGTTGCTGGTGGAGGACGGCAAGGTCGCTCGCCTCGGTGACGCCGAAACCCTGCTCGGCGAGATCGGCGAGGTCGAGGTCTTCGAGTACCGCGACGCGCTGATCACCCCCGGCTTCATCGATACCCACATCCATTTCCCGCAGACCGGGATGATCGCCTCCTACGGCGAACAACTGCTGGACTGGCTGAACACCTATACCTTCCCCACCGAGCGCCAATTCGGCGACCAGGCCCATGCCGACCAGGTCGCCGAGATCTTCCTGCAGGAACTGCTGCGCAACGGCACCACCACCGCGCTGGTCTTCGGCAGCGTGCACCGGCAATCGGTGGAATCGCTGTTCGAGGCCGCCCGGCGCCTGGACCTGCGCCTGATCGCCGGCAAGGTGATGATGGACCGCAACGCGCCGGACTACCTGACCGACACCGCCGAGAGCAGCTACCGCGACAGCAAGGCGCTGATCGAGCGCTGGCACGGCCAGGGCCGTCTGCTCTACGCGGTGACCCCGCGCTTCGCCCCGACCAGCACCGCGGAACAGCTGGACATGGCGGCGCGGCTGCTGCGCGAGCATCCCGGCGTATACCTGCACACCCATCTGTCGGAGAACCTCAAGGAAATCGAGTGGGTGAAGGAGCTGTTCCCCGAGCGCAGCGGCTACCTGGACGTCTACGACCACCACGGCCTGCTCGGGCCGCGCTCGGTGTTCGCCCATGGCGTGCACCTGTGCGACGGCGAATGCCAGCGCCTGGCGGAGACTGGCTCGGCGGTGGCGTTCTGCCCGACCTCCAACCTGTTCCTCGGCAGCGGTCTGTTCGACCTGCCGAAGCTGGAGCGCTACAAGGTCAAGGTCGGCCTCGGCACCGATGTCGGCGCCGGCACCAGCTTCTCCCAGCTGCAGTCCCTGAACGAGGCGTACAAGGTCATGCAGTTGCAGGGCGCCCGCCTCGATCCGTTCAAGTCGCTCTACCTCGCCACCCTCGGCGGCGCCCGTGCGCTGGAGCTGGACGACCGGATCGGCAGCTTCGCCACCGGCAACGAGGCGGACTTCGTGGTCCTCGACTACCACGCCACCCCGCTGCTCTCCTACCGCCTGAGCCAGGCCGGCAGCCTGGCCGAACGGCTGTTCGCGCTGACCATCCTCGGCGACGACCGCACGGTGAAGGAAACCTTCGCCGCCGGTCGCTCGGTGCATCGCCGCGACTGACTCCCGGCGGAAACGAAAAAGCCCCGCATCGCGGGGCTTTTCAATGCTTCGGATCAGGCCGCCGAATCGCTGTCGGCCTTGGCCCGGCGTGGCTTCTTCTTGCCGCCGAGGAGGTGCGAGAACACCGCGTGCAAGTCGCCGGAAGCGTTGTCGCTCTCCAGGTTGAGCTTGCTGTCGATGTGCTCCATGTGGTGCATCATCAGGGTCACCGCGCGCTCCTTGTCGCCCTTCTCGATGGCGTCGAGGATCTCGTTGTGCTCGTCGAACGAGCAGTGCGAGCGACCGCCGCTTTCGTACTGGGCGATGATCAGCGAGGTCTGCGACACCAGGCTGCGCTGGAAACTCACCAGAGGAGCGTTGCGCGCCATCTCGGCGAGCTTCAGGTGGAACTCGCCGGACAGGCGGATGCCGGCGCCCCGGTCGCCACGGGCGAAGCTGGATTGTTCCTGCACCACCATCTCGCGCAACTCGGCCAGGCGCTCGGCGGTGGCGTTGTCGGTGGCCAGTTCGGTGATGGCGCGCTCGACGGTGCGGCGGGCGAAAAGGATCTGCCGGGCCTCGTCGATGCTCGGGCTGGCGACCACCGCACCGCGGTTCGGCCGTAACAGCACCACCTGCTCGTGGGCCAGGCGCGAGAGGGCGCGGCGAATGATGGTGCGGCTGACGCCGAATATCTCGCCGAGCGCTTCCTCGCTCAGCTTGGTGCCGGGGGCCAGGCGTTGTTCGAGGATGGCGTCGAAGATGTGGGCGTAGACGATCTCGTCCTGGGTACCGCTGCGGGCAGCCTTGCCGGTGCGCGGCGGCTTCCTGATGTGTTGCAACTGATCGGTCATCGGTCTCGAACCTTGTGCGTCCGGCTTGTGGCCTGGGCTGATCCTCGCTCACGGGCGTGGGTGAGGCACGCCGGCGGCTGATAGCGAAATAGTGTACACAAGCAGCGGCATCCGGCGCACCACCCCTTTCCGCCCCTCGTTCCGAGCGCGCGGCACCGCCCGGAAGGACGCGTGACGGAAAGCTGATAAAAATGTGGCGAAACACCCTCAAACATTCTTTGACCTTTTTGTATACAAAGGCATAATCGCTCGCACGAGTTCTTGACCCAAAGGTCAGAAAATCGTGCCCTCACATCACCTTCGAGCCGCGTCAGGGACCTGGTAACCAACCGGCCCGCAGGACCTAACAACAAGAGCGATGAGGAGTACCTGCTGTGGAAAGCACCAAACAAGAAGAACAAGGGATCTACGCTGCGACACCGCCCGCCACCGGCCTGCTCGAACGCCTGTTCAAGCTCCGCCAGCATGGTACGACGGTCAGGACCGAGCTGGCGGCCGGGCTGACCACCTTCATCACCATGGCCTACATCATCTTCGTCAATCCCAACATCATGGCCGACGCCGGCATCGACCACGGCGCGGCGTTCGTCGCCACGTGCCTGGCGGCCGCCCTCGGCTGCTTCCTGATGGGCTTGTACGCCAACTGGCCGGTGGGCCTGGCGCCGGGAATGGGGCTGAACGCCTTCTTCACCTACACCGTGGTCGGCACCATGGGCTACAGCTGGCAGATCGCCCTCGGCGCGGTGTTCATCTCCGGGGTGATGTTCATGCTGCTGACCTTCTCCCGGGTCCGCGAATGGCTGCTCAACAGCATCCCCCGCAGCCTCAGGTTCGCCATGGGTGCGGGAGTCGGCCTGTTCCTCGGCCTGATCGGCCTGAAGACCGCCGGCATCGTGGTGGCCAGCCCGGCGACCCTGATCAAGCTCGGCCACCTCACCTCGCCCGGCCCGCTGCTGGCGGCACTGTGCTTCCTGATGATCGCCGTGCTCGAGTACCGCCGGGTGTTCGGCGGCATCCTCATCAGCATCCTCAGCGTCACCCTGGTCGGCTGGGCCCTCGGCCTGGTGCAGTACGGCGGGGTGTTCTCGGCGCCGCCGAGCCTGGCGCCGACCTTCCTGGCGATGGACATCGCCGGCGCGTTCAACGTCACCATGATCAGCGTGATCCTGGCCTTCCTCTTCGTGCACATGTTCGATACCGCCGGCACTCTCATGGGCGTCGCCCAGCGCGCGCACCTGGTGAAGGAGGACGGACGTATCGAGAATCTGTCGAAGGCGATGAAGGCCGACAGCGCCTCCAGCGTGTTCGGCGGCATGCTCGGTGTCCCGCCGGTGACCAGTTACGTGG
Source organism: Pseudomonas sp. 20-5 (assembly GCF_056782835.1). NCBI lineage: Bacteria > Pseudomonadati > Pseudomonadota > Gammaproteobacteria > Pseudomonadales > Pseudomonadaceae > Pseudomonas > Pseudomonas sp. 20-5. Next base: position 3,923,361 of record NZ_CM165584.1, read on the forward strand.
AGAGCGCCGCGGGCGTGGCCGCCGGCGGACGTACCGGGCTCACCGCGGTGGTGGTCGGCGTGCTGTTCGTCGCCGCGATGTTCTTCGCCCCGCTGGCCGGGATGATCCCCGCCTTCGCCACCGCCGGCGCGCTGATCTACGTGGCCATGCTGATGATGGGCGGAATGGCGCACATCGACTGGGACGAGCACACCGAGACCATCCCGGCGATCGTCACGGTGATCATGATGCCGCTGACCTTCTCGGTGGCCGACGGTATCGCCCTGGGCTTCATCACCTACGTCGCGATGAAGGTCCTCACCGGCAAGCACCGCGAAGTCTCGGCCAGCCTCTATGCGTTGTTCGTGATCTTCGTCGCCAAGTTCATCTTCCTCTGACCCGCCCGGATGGCGGATGGCCGCACGCGGCTATCCGCCTCGAACCTGTCGTTGCCCCGCAGGGCTCGCGACGCGCAGCTTCATCCCCCGCCCATTCGTACCCTGCGCCGCATTTCCCTTCCTGCCCACGAGTGGCGGATAACCGGCAACCCTCGGCGCACTCCCCGCGAACGAAAAAAAGCCCGCTCGATGGCGGGCCAGGGAAAAGGACTCGGAGAGTCAGTGTTTCGTGGCACGCACCTAGCTGCCGCGATAGGTCGAATAGCTGTAGGGCGAGATCAGCAGCGGCACGTGGTAGTGATCGTCGGCGGAGGCGATGCCGAAACGCAGCACCACCTGGTCGAGGAAGGCCGGCTCCGGCAATTGCACGCCGCGGGCGCGATAGTAGTCGCCGGCGTTGAACACCAGTTGATAGACCCCGGGACGGAAGTCCTCGCCTTGCAGCACCGGCTGGTCGCAGCGGCCGTCGTGGTTGGTCAGGGTGGTGGCGATCAGTTCCAGTTGCTGGCCTTCTACCCGGTACAGCTCGATCTTGATGCCATGGCCGGGGCAGCCGTGTGCGGAATCCAGTACATGCGTGGTCAAACGTCCCATGGGTTGCGGGCGCCCGCTGGCGGACACCACTCCTCCTCTTGCCTTCGTTCGATGGGGATCGCTCCGGGACCTGCCCGGCGCCGCTCGCTTGCAGCCCGCCAGGGAGCCGCTTGCGAAGCAATATAAGTTATCCTTCGATGAATTGTATACAAAAAACACCGCCACAACCGAAAATGCGGCAGCCGCCCCGAAATCGGGCATTCCTTCCACAAGCCCCACCCCGCAGGGCCTCATTCTTCGCTAACTGACCAGTCGGGCAGGTTTTTTGCTGGATGAATGGCAGGGATCGGCAAGCAGGATTGTATTTACAGACCGCAGGCAAACTTGTATACAATAAATCCATCACGGCATCCCCGGCCCGTCCGGCCCGCCGCCCCATCCACAATAAGGAACACTGCTGTGAGCGCTGACTACCCACGCGACCTGATCGGATACGGCAACAACCCTCCCCACCCTCACTGGCCCGGCGATGCGCGCATCGCCCTGTCCTTCGTGCTCAATTACGAAGAAGGTGGCGAGCGCTGCGTCCTGCATGGCGACAAGGAGTCCGAGGCGTTCCTTTCCGAGATGGTGGCTGCCCAGCCCTTGCAGGGCGTGCGCCACATGAGCATGGAATCGCTCTACGAATACGGCAGCCGCGCCGGGGTCTGGCGCCTGCTCAAGCTGTTCAAGCGACGCAACGTGCCGCTCACCGTGTTCGCCGTGGCCATGGCGGCGCAGCGCAACCCTGAGGTGATCAGGGCGATGGTCGCCGACGGCCACGAAATCTGCAGCCACGGCTACCGCTGGATCGACTACCAGTACATGGACGAGGCCCAGGAGCGCGAGCACATGCTCGAAGCCATCCGCATCCTCACCGAACTCACCGGCCAGCGCCCGGTGGGCTGGTACACCGGACGCACCGGCCCGAACACCCGGCGCCTGGTGATGGAGGAAGGCGGCTTCCTCTATGACTCCGACACCTACGACGACGACCTGCCCTACTGGGACCCGGCCAGCACCGCGGAGAAACCGCACCTGGTGATTCCCTATACCCTGGACACCAACGACATGCGCTTCACCCAGGTGCAGGGCTTCAACAATGGCGAGCAGTTCTTCCAGTACCTGAAGGACGCCTTCGACGTGCTCTACGAAGAAGGCGCGACGGCGCCGAAGATGCTCTCCATCGGCCTGCATTGCCGGTTGATCGGTCGCCCGGCGCGGATGGCCGCTTTGGAGCGCTTCATCCAGTACGCGCAGAGCCACGACAAGGTCTGGTTCGCCCGCCGCGAAGACATCGCCCGCCATTGGCACCGTGAGCATCCTTTCCAGGAGACCGAGGCATGAGCCGTTTCCAGACCCTGACCCCCGCCTCGCTGTCCCGCGAGGCCTTCGTCGAAGCCTTCGCCGACATCTACGAACACTCCCCCTGGGTCGCCGAGAAGGCCTATGACCTGGGTATCGACGACAGCCTCAACGATATCGAGGGCCTGCACCAGCGCATGGCCGACATTCTCCTGTCGGCAAGCCGCGAGGCCCAGCTGGCGCTGATCAACGCCCACCCGGACCTCGCCGGCAAGGCGGCGATCCGTGGCGAACTGACCGCCTCCAGCACCTCCGAGCAGGCCGGCGCCGGGATTCACGAATGCAGCGCCGAGGAGTTCGCCCGCTTCACCGAACTCAACGACGCCTACAAGGCCAGGTTCGGCTTCCCCTTCATCAAGGCGGTGAAGGGCAGCAACCGCCATCAGATCCTGGCGGCCTTCGAGGAACGCATCCAGCACTCCGCCGACGAGGAGTTCGCTACCGCGCTGGCCGAGATCAACAAGATCGCCCTGTTCCGCCTGCAGCAGCTCTGAGGCCTGCGGATACGAGCATGAACGCCGAACACTCGCCCTTCCGCCACTACCTCGACCTCGCCGACGCACGCCTGGGCAGCCAGGTGGTCGCCGTCAGCGACGAATGGTTCGCCCCGGCCAGCCGCATGCTGCAGGCCGGCGAACCGGTGTGGAAGGAAGGCGTATTCGACGACAGCGGCAAGTGGATGGACGGCTGGGAAACCCGCCGCAAGCGCTTCGAGGGCCATGACCAGGCGGTGATCCGCCTGGGTGTGCCGGGCGTGCTGAAGGGCGTCGACATCGACACCCGCTTCTTCACCGGCAACCATCCGCCGGCGGCTTCCCTGGATGGCTGCTTCTGCGCCGAAGGCGACCCGGACGACAGCACGTCCTGGAGCGAAGTGCTGGCGGCGGTGGGGCTGCAGGGCGATAGCCATCACTACCACCCGATAGACGACGAACGTCCCTGGACCCACCTGCGCCTGAACATCTACCCGGACGGCGGTATCGCCCGCCTGCGCCTCTATGGCGTGCCCTACCGCGACTGGAGCAACCAGCCGCCGGGAACGGCGCTCGACCTGGCCGCAGCGGTCAACGGCGGCCGGGCGCTGGCCTGCTCCGACCAGCATTTCGGACGCATGGGCAACCTGCTCAACCCCGGACGTGCCATCAACATGGGCGACGGCTGGGAAACCGGCCGCCGCCGCACGCCGGGCCACGACTGGGTGATCGTCGCCCTCGGCCATCCCGGCAGCATCGAGGCGGCGGTCGTCGATACCTTGCACTTCAAGGGCAACTATCCGGAAAGCTGCAGCATCCAGGCCGCCTTCGTGGAAGGCGGGAACGAGGCCCGGATCGAGGCGCAGAGCCTCTTCTGGCGCGAGCTGCTGCCAGCGCAGAAGCTGGAAATGCACCAGGAACACCGGTTCGAGCGGCACCTCAACGCCCTCGGCCCGATCACCCATGTACGCCTGAACATCTTTCCCGACGGCGGCGTCAGCCGCCTGCGCCTGTTCGGCAGGCCACAATTACCGTGAGACCCGGGCCCCGCGTGCGTCCGGAATACAACAAACAGAATCGACAGGATCAGTATGCGCACTCTCAAGATCGAGCCGTTGACCAAGGAAGCCTTCGCCCCGTTCGGTGACGTGATCGAAACCGCCGGCAGCGACTATTTCATGATCAACAACGGCTCCACCCGCCGTTATCACAAGCTGGCCACGGTCGAGACCGCGCAGCCGGAAGATAACGCGATCATCAGCATCTTCAGCGCCGAGAAGCTGGAAATGCCGTTGCGCATCCGCATGCTGGAACGCCATCCGCTGGGCAGCCAGGCCTTCATCCCGCTGCTCGGCAACCCCTTTCTGGTCGTGGTCGCGCCACTTGGCGATGTACCTGTACCGGGCCTCGTCCGCGCCTTCCTGACCAACGGAAGGCAGGGCGTCAATTACCACCGCGGCGTCTGGCACCATCCGGTGCTGACGATCGAAAAGCGGGATGACTTCCTGGTGGTCGATCGCAGCGGTTCCGGGAACAACTGCGACGAGCATTTCTTCACCGAGGACGAACAGCTCCTCCTCGACCCCCAATCAAACCAATAAGAGAGGTCCTGCCGCCGGTCCGCCGGCCAGGGCAAGAGGTACAAGACTGTGGAAGCACATCTCATCGAATGGCTGAACCTGCTGGTGCGCTGGATTCACATGATCGTCGGGATCGCGTGGATCGGCGCTTCGTTCTATTTCGTCTGGCTGGAGAACAACCTCAACCGCAGCAACCCGCGTGAAGGCCTGTCCGGAGACCTCTGGGCAATCCACGGTGGCGGCATCTACCACCTGGAGAAGTACAAGCTGGCTCCGCCGAAAATGCCGGAGAACCTGCACTGGTTCAAATGGGAGGCCTACTCCACCTGGATGTCCGGGGTGGTGTTGCTGACCATCGTGTTCTACCTGAACCCGACCCTCTACCTGATCGCCCCCGGCAGCGACCTGGCGCCGGCGGCGGCCATCGCCATCGGTATCGGTTCGCTGGTCTGCGGCTGGTTCGTCTACACCATCCTCTGCGATTCGGCGCTGGGCAAGACCCCTGCCCTGCTCGGCCTGGTCCTGTTCGTCCTGCTGGTCGCCGCCGCCTACGGCCTGACCCAGGTGTTCAGCGGCCGCGGCGCCTACCTGCACGTCGGCGCGATCATCGGCACCATCATGGTCGGCAACGTGTTCAGGGTGATCATGCCGGCCCAGCGCGCGCTGGTGAAAGCCATCGAAGAAAACCGCGAGCCCGATCCGGTGCTGCCGGCCAAGGGCCTGCTGCGCTCCCGGCACAACAACTACTTCACCCTGCCGGTGCTGTTCATCATGATCAGCAACCACTTCCCGAGCACCTACGGCAGCCAGTACAACTGGCTGATCCTGGCCGCCATCGCGGTGCTCGCGGTACTGGTACGCCACTACTTCAACACCCGCCACGAAAGCAACCGCTTCGCCTGGGCACTGCCCGCCGGCGCGCTGGGCATGATCGCCCTGGCCTTCGTCACCACGCCGAACTACCAGCAGGCTTCCGCACCGCTGGCCAGCACCCCGGCGGCGGCACCGGCACAACCGGCGACCGGCGGCGACGCACCAGCCGCGCCCCAGGCCTCCAATGCCGGGACCGCGAGCGGAGCCGACTTCGACAAGGTCCATCACGTGATCCAGGAGCGCTGCACCGTCTGCCACTCGGCGAAACCGACCAGCCAGCTGTTCAGCACCGCGCCAGGCGGGATCATGCTCGACACCCCGCAGCAGATCCAGCAACTGGCACCGAAGATCCAGGCCCAGGCCGTGGCCTCGCAGATCATGCCGCTGGGCAACATCACGCAGATGACCCAGGAAGAACGCAACCTGATCGGCAGCTGGATCGCCAAGGGCGCACAGATCAACTGAGCCTTGGCCGAAAGGCGAAGAACCGCACCTCCGGTTCCCCGCAGCAGAACAACCCTGCTGGCCCTACCCCAAAAGCCCTCTCCATAGAGGGCTTTTGGCCATAACTGGCCATATCTTTCAGCCCCCCAACCTCTCCGATAACTCACTTTCCTTCACCCTGGGCCGATGGAACGAAACCGTGCGGCGCTATCTTCGCCTACCTTGCCAATGAAGAACTGTGCAACTTTTTGGTTGATAACGTTGTGGATAGAACGCTAGGGAACAAACACCCAAAGGGCTCCGAGAGAATGCGCAACTTTTTGCAAGCGGTGTGCAAAAAGTTGCACAATTTTCAGTGTTCTTCTCATGAGAATCGCCAGCGAATTTTTGGCTTCCCCCAATAACGCCTTGATGGAAAAGAGTTTCAAGACTAGTGGCACGGTTCTTGTCTAGCACCGATGCCCCCGGCATATCGCCTGGGCACTTTCAACGACAAGGAACGTATCCATGGCAACCCCCGCCTACATGTCCATCACCGGCACCAAGCAGGGCCTGATCACCGCCGGCGCCTTCACCGAGGATTCGGTCGGCAACACCTACCAGGAAGGCCACGAGGACCAGGTGATGGTCCAGGGCTTCAACCACGAAGTGATCATCCCGCGCGACCCGCAGTCCGGCCAGCCGACCGGCCAGCGCGTGCACAAGCCGGTGGTCATCACCAAGGTCTTCGACAAGGCCTCGCCGCTGCTGCTGGCCGCCCTGACCTCCGGCGAGCGCCTGACCAAGGTCGAGATCCAGTGGTACCGCACCTCCGCCGCCGGCACCCAGGAGCACTACTACACCACCGTCCTGGAAGACGCGATCATCGTCGACATCAAGGACTACATGCACAACTGCCAGGACCCGGGCAACGCCCACTTCACCCACCTGGAAGACGTGCACTTCACCTACCGCAAGATCACCTGGACCCACGAAGTCTCCGGCACCTCCGGCTCCGACGACTGGCGCTCCCCGGTCGCAGGGTGAGTTGACAGGCACACCGGTCGTACACCTGTACGGCCGGTTCTCCGTCGAGCCGAAAATGTCCGCTACTTCGCGAAATAGACACCGAGCCAAGACTTTCGGCAGCGGCTGAGCAAGAGTAACGTGGGGCTCGCTTCTCCAACGGATGGGGGAGGAACCGCCCGCCAGGAACAAGGAACGATCCATGCGTCAAAGGGACCTGAAATTCACCTTCGTCGTCGGCGAAGGGAAACTCGCGTTCGATGTCGTCGAGTTCGAACTGGAAGAAGCGCTCTGCGAGCCTTTCCGCCTGAACCTGAAGCTGGCCAGCGACAAGAACGCCATCGATTTCAGGCAGGTACTCGACCAGCCGGGCACCTTCACCCTCTGGCAGGACGGCCGTCCGGCCCGCTACGTCCATGGCATCGTCAGCCACTTCACCCAGGGCAGCTCGGGTTTTCGCCGGACCCGCTACGAACTGCTGCTGGAACCGCAGTTGGCGCGCCTGGAGCTGTGCTGCAACTGGCGGATATTCCAGGAGAAGAGTGTTCCGGAGATTCTCCAGGCGCTGCTCAAGGAGCACCGGGTGCTCGACTACGAACAGCGTATCTACCATGAGCACCTGCCACGCGAATACTGCGTGCAGGCCGGCGACAGCGATCACTACCTGCACGACCGGCTGGCCTTCGAGGAAGGCCTGGTCTACTACTTCCGCTTCGACGAACACCGCCACACCCTGGTCTGCAGCGACCGGCTCTACGTCCAGGAGCGTATCGCCGGCGGCCCGGTGCTGTTCAGCGCCCAGCCGGAGGGCGACAACCCGCAGCCGGTGCTTCATTCTTTCCGCTACAGCGAAAATGTTCGTACGGCTCGACAGACCCAGCGGGACTACAGCTTCAAGCGCCCGACCTACGACCAGGAGCATCATCTCGCTGGCGAGGCGCTCGAGCATCAGGGCTCGTCCTACGAGCGCTACGACTACCCCGGTCGCTACAAGCGGAGCGGCGCCGGCCGGCCTTTCAGCGAAAGCCGCCTCAGAGGGCACCGGCGCGATGCGCGGGTGGCATCGGTCAGCGGCGACGACCCACGGCTGATCCCGGGCCACGCCTTTGCCCTGGAAGGTCATCCGCGTGCCGACTTCAACGCCTGGTGGCGGCCGGTGCGGGTGGTCCATCGCGGCACCCAGTATGCCGGCCAGGAGGAAGAGTCCGCCGACGCCCCTCTGGGGGTGAGCTACGACCTGCGCGCCGAACTGGTACCCGAGGACGTCGAATGGCGTCCCGCACCGCTGCCTCGGCCGCGTATCGATGGTCCGCAGATCGCGACGGTAGTCGGCCCGGCAGGGGAAGAGATCCATTGCGACGAGTGGGGACGGGTGAAGGTCCAGTTCCCCTGGGATCGCGAGGGACGTCACGATGAATTCAGTACCTGCTGGATACGGGTCGCGCAGAACTGGGCGGGTGCCGACTGGGGACACATGGCGATCCCGCGGATTGGCCAGGAGGTGATCGTCGATTACCTGGACGGCGACTGCGACCAGCCGATCGTCACCGGGCGCACCTACCGGGCGACCAACCGACCGCCCTACGCGCTGCCCGACCACAAGATCCTCAGCACCATCAAGAGCAAGGAGTACAAGGGCAGTCGGGCCAACGAGCTGCGCATCGACGACACCACGGCGCAGATCAGTGCGGCGCTGATGAGCGACCACGGTGCCAGCGCGCTGCACCTGGGCTACCTGACCCATCCTCGGCCCGAAGGCGGCAAGCCGCGCGGCGAGGGCTTCGAACTGCGCACCGACGAACATGGCGCGGTGCGTGCGGCCAAGGGGCTGCTGCTGAGCACCGAGGAGCAGCTCAGGGCCGGCGCCGGCCATCTCGACCGAGGCGTCGTGGTGCAGGTGCTGGAGGCGGCGCTGGAGCTGGCCCGCGAGCTGGGTGACTACGCCGGGGAGCACCAGGGCGTGGGGCACGACGCGGCGCCGCAGCAAACCCTCCAGGAAGCCGTGCGCGACCTCGGCCACGGCGCCAACGACGAGTCCGGCAAGAGCAACGGAGGCAAGCCGGCGATCGCCTTGAGCGGTCCGGCAGGGATCGCTGCGGCGACGCCGGCGAGCCTGACCCTGGCCGCCGGCGAGCACGTCGACAGCGTGGCCCGGCAGAACCAGCAGGTGACCGCCGGGCAGAAGGTGGTGATCAACGCCGGCAGCGACATCGGCCTGTTCGCCCAGGGCGGCGAGCTGCGCCAGATCACCCACCAGGGGCCGATGCTGCTGCAGGCGCAGAAGAACGACATCCGCCTGGAAGCCGAGCAGAGCGTGGAGGTCAGCGCCAGCCAGCAGCACGTGCTGGTCACCGCGAAGGAGCACATCACCCTGATGTGCGGCGGCGCCTACCTGACCCTCAAGGGCGGCAACATCGAGCTGGGCATGCCCGGCAACTTCGTGGTCAAGGCGGCGAAGCACAGTCATGTCGGTCCCGCTCATGCATCGACCAGCTTCAACGCCTGGGATTCGACACCGTTCGATGACCGGTATGTCCTGCGCGACGAAGCCACGCTGGAGCCGTTACCCAATATCGCCGTTGAAGTGATACGAGGCGATGGTGGTGTGGTGAAACTGATGACCGACAGCCAGGGCCGTTTACCCAAGCAACAACACCTGGCCATGGACCCGGTGCAGATACGCATCCTGGGCAAGGGCAGTCACAACAGCGACACGGAGTCCAACACATGAGCAGCGAACCGCTCGAGCCGAATCAGGATGTGATCATCCCTCGCTCTCGCGACAGTCTGGGACGGCCTGTCTACAAGGCGCAGTTGACCCGTACCGACAACCAGAGCGAAAAGGTGGCACTGGTTCGGCAGACCGCTCCCCTGCCGGTGATCTTCATTCCGGGGATCATGGGAACCAACCTGCGCAACAAGGCAGATAAAAGCGAGGTCTGGAGGCCGCCGAATGGTCTGTGGCCTCTGGGAGACTTCGCTGCCTCGTTTGGTGCGTTGTGGACTTGGGCCTGGAGGGGCCCAAAGGTCCGTCAAAAACTTCTGAGAGCCGAGAGAGTGGAAGTCGATGACCAAGGCACGATCGATGTCGGCCAGTCTGGCCTGGATGAAGACGCTGCCCGCCTACGCGGCTGGGGCAAGGTCATGCGCAGTGCGTACAACCCCGTCATGGGATTAATGGAGAGGCGACTGGATAACATCGTCAGCCGTAGGGAACTCCAGGCATGGTGGAATGACGAAGCCCTCTCTCCTCCCGCAGATCAGGGTGAGGAGCAGGGAAAGGTTGGGCCGATCGATGAAGAGGAATTGCTCAAGGCCAGCCGATACCAGTTCGACGTCTGGTGCGCCGGTTATAACTGGCTACAGTCCAATCGGCAGTCGGCGCTGGATGTACGCGACTACATCGAGAACACGGTGTGGCCCTTCTACCAGAAGGAGTATGGTCTCGATCCCGAGCAAATGAGTCGTATGAAAGTCATTCTGGTCACCCACTCGATGGGAGGGCTGGTGGCGCGTGCCTTGACGCAGTTGCACGGCTATGAGCGCGTATTGGGGGTGGTGCATGGCGTGCAACCTGCGACGGGTTCCTCGACCATCTACCATCATATGCGTTGTGGCTATGAAGGTATCGCACAGGTCGTGCTGGGACGAAATGCCGGTGAAGTGACAGCCGTTGTCGCCAACTCGGCCGGCGCGCTGGAGTTGGCCCCTAGCGCCGAATACCGGGAAGGACGTCCCTGGCTGTTTCTGTGCGACGCGCAAGGCCAGGTACTCAAGGATATTGATGGAAAGCCTCGGGCTTATCCGCAGAACCAGGATCCTTATGAAGAGATATACAAGAGCTCTACGTGGTATGGATTGGTGCCTGAACAAAATGCACAATATCTAGACTTATCAAACACTGAAAATAAAAAGAAAAATCCCAGGGTAATTTTTGAGAAGAAAATTGATGCTATTGCTGACTTTCATAATGAATTGGCTACGGCGGGCTACCACGTCGAAACCTATGTTCATTACGGTGCTGACGATAGCCGCCATAGTTGGCGTGATTTGATCTGGAAAGGTGACCCGACCCCTCTGGAAACCCCTGGCGCCACACTCAACGACGATGAGAACGGCACTTACAACAGTTGGTTCCGCCGGGGCTTGCCCACCATAGTGCAGGGTCCGCTGGAGGCGGGAAATCCACTGGACGCTTCCGGCAGCGGAGGTGACGAAACGGTACCGACCGACTCCGGCCAGGCGCCTGCCCTGGCAGGTGTCAAGGCCAGCTTTCGGCATGGCAGCAAGGGCAAGGGACAGGCCAATACCAAACGGGGCTATGAGCACCAGGAGAGTTACAACGATGCTCGTGCCCAATGGGCAGCGCTATATGGTGTGATCAAAATCACCCAGTTGGCGGATTGGCATCCTAATGACAAAGGAGGGACATGATGCATCCCCGTCGGTTGTTTGCTGTACTTGGGTTGGTGGTCTTGACCAGCATGACCAGTTGTACTTCGTTTTCTTCTTCTCGGAGCCCTTCCATGGACAAGACCGGATGGATTACTCATTGCTTTGGTCGCTTTCTGATTGATCTGCCGCCTGACGCGGTAATTAACGCCGGATACTATCTATGGGGCGACAACATCCAACGGCTAGATGGCACACCTGCTGAGCTAGCAGCCAGGATTGCCCATCGCGAGCAAGAGTTACGGAATGGCATTCATAAAAAAACAAAGGAGAGCATGTTTGTTCGGAGGGCGGAAGACAAGGCTGGAGCCATTAGCCTGTGGTCTTGGGATTCGAATGCTAGTTTGCTTTCTTATAGGGTTGACTCATATTTTGTGGCTCATCCCAAGGGAGAGGTTTTTCTATACTCAGGAGAAGTTACTCACGACAAAGAGAAGGAAGGGGAGGAAGCTATCAATGATATATCCCGAAGCCTTCGCTCTCGCGAGCCCAAAGAAGCTCCAACTGAGCCGGGCTTTTGCATTGATCATGCCTATATTGCAGGGGAGAGTTTTCAAGATGAAGAGTTTGGCGTAGGTGTTACCTTTCCCAATCACCCTGGTGCGCGCTTTGAATTCCGCTCCTCCACGGGATCTGAGCTAAACAGCCTTCTTGAGCGAGTCGACGGCTTCGTGCAGAACATGCTCGCTACGGTTGCTGGAGTCGAGAGATTGAGAAAGGGGAAGCACCCTGTGGGGAGCCTTCCGGGAGAGGAGTACTTGGTTGCGGGAAGCAACAAGGGACAGCGCGCCTACACATTCATGTGGGAGGTTCAAGGCAAGGAGGAATCGCTAACCGAGCCCAATCTTACTGCGGGACTGGCGGTACTGGAACGCAGCAATGAAAACGGTAAACCACCGCCCCCTGCCTTCAAATCGGATAAAGAAGCATTGGAACTGTGGGACACCATTGTCGATTCGATTCGCGTGCGCCCGACGTCTTCATCGCCACGTGGCGGAAATGCCGGTCCTTCCCCTGCTCCGAAACCCGCTACGCCTGGCGGCCAAACGCTCGGTGATCACTATGTCTATGAGGAATTCCTCTCCAGCCTGAAGCCAAAAGACAGCTGGCTGGACGACCTATAGGAGCAACCCGCGATGGACATCATTCGCCTTGGCGACACCACCAGCCATGGAGGCACGGTGATTGAGGCGTTCGGCCAGACCGACCTCAACGGCAAGCCGATGGCCGGTGTAGGCCACCAAGTGGTTTGTCCCTTGTGCAAGGGAACCTTCCCCATTACCGAAGGTAGCGCCCTGCTGGATGTGAATGGGGTCCCGGTCGCGCTACATGGGATGAAAACAGCTTGTGGTGCCAGCCTGATTGCCAGTGGCCCGTTGGGCGCTGCCGAAAACTGAAAAAGGGGGACGTTCGATATGCCGAAAGACTTCGGCGACCTCCTTCGTGCCTCTCCTGTAGAACGCTCAGGAAAACTCCGCCGGCTTCTTGTCCAGCCTGACCTGCCCAGAGCCTTGGCACCTTGGCCAGTCTGCCGTTGTGCACTCCAGCAAGCGCTGGCGGCATTCTCTTTGCTCGTTGAGCGTCTCCATTGCCGCCAGGATCTACTGGCGCTCAGATAGCCGGTTGCTCTCGCGCACGTCGCTGCTTGTAGTCGCCAATGCAAGCAGGCGTTCCGCAAAGACCCATGGCTGATCCCGGGCGACAGGGTTCAAGGCCTTGCTGCACCGGGCTTGCGCTCACTGAGGTAGGGGTCGCTGAAAACTCCCAGCGGCTAGAGCACGTCGGCTATCCGACCAATGTCGTACACCGCCGGGCGTCCCGGGGGTAGCCGGCGCCAGTTCTATGGATACAGTGGAAGCAGCTCTGGAAAGCCTGTAGTAGACCGATTGGTCAACTACAAAAAATTACTTTGTATACAAAAAATCGATTGAATCGAGCACACAACGGGGATATAAAACACCCCACCGCATCGCCCTGAAGCCTGGGGTGGATGTTCGGCCAGAAATACCCGGCCGCCGGAACCTGCCTTTTCCGGTGTCCGCCTGCGACTGACAACAATAAAAACGCCTGAGGTGTTGCATGTCCGTGGTAACTGATCGCCGCATCCCCGACTCACCCGTAGACCAGCGCCTGCCGCTGACGCAGCTGCTGCTGGTGGGCTTCCAGCATGTGCTGCTGATGTACGGTGGCGCCGTCGCCGTGCCTCTGATCGTCGGCCAGGCGGCCGGCCTCTCGCGCGAGGAAATCGCCTTCCTGATCAACGCCGACCTGCTGGTCGCCGGCATCGCCACCCTGGTCCAGTCGCTGGGCATCGGCCCGATGGGCATCCGCATGCCGGTGATGATGGGCGCCAGCTTCGCCGCCGTCGGCAGCATGGTGGCGATGGCCGGGATGCCCGGCGTGGGCATCACCGGGATCTTCGGCGCGACCATCGCCGCCGGTTTCTTCGGCATGCTCATCGCCCCCTTCATGTCGCGCATCGTGCGTTTCTTCCCACCGCTGGTGACCGGCACGGTGATCACCTCGATCGGCATGTGCCTGTTCCCGGTGGCGATCAATTGGGCCGGCGGCGGCAAGGGCGCGGAAGACTTCGGCTCCCTGCACTTCCTGTTCCTCTCCAGCCTGGTGCTCTGCACCATCCTCCTGATCAACCGCTTCATGCGCGGTTTCTGGGTCAACATCTCGGTGCTGATGGGCATGGGCCTGGGCTACGCGATCGCCGGCGGCATGGGCATGGTCGACCTCGGCGGTCTGGCCGAGCGCCCCTGGTTCGACATCGTCACCCCGCTGCACTTCGGCGCGCCGACCTTCGACCTGGCGCCGATCCTGTCGATGTGCCTGGTGGTAGTGATCATCTTCGTCGAGTCCACCGGCATGTTCCTCGCCCTGGGCAAGATCACCGGCCGCGAGATCACCCCGACCGAACTGCGCCGCGGCCTGCTCTGCGACGCCGGCGCCTCGTTCTTCGCCGGTTTCCTGAACACCTTCACCCATTCCTCGTTCGCCCAGAACATCGGCCTGGTGCAGATGACCGGGGTGCGCAGCCGCTACGTCACGGTGGCCGCCGCCGGTTTCCTGATCCTCCTCAGCATGCTGCCCAAGGCCGCCTTCCTGGTCGCCTCGATCCCGCCGGCGGTACTCGGCGGCGCCGGCATCGCCATGTTCGGCATGGTCGCCGCCAGCGGCATCCAGATCCTCCACGAGGCCAACATCACCGACCGCCGCAACCAGTTGCTGGTGGCGGTAAGCATCGGCATGGGCATGGTGCCGGTGGTGCGCCCGGACTTCTTCGCCCGCCTGCCGGTCTGGATGGAGCCGATCACCCATAGCGGCATCGCCATGACCGCGATCTGGGCGGTGGTGCTGAACCTGCTGTTCAACATCCTCAGCCGCAACGACCGCAGCCACTTGTGCGGCAGCCACGCGCCGGCGCCCAAGCACTCCTGACTCCCTGGCGGACCGGCGACACTCCCGGTCCGCCCTTCCCTCGGGCCGGACTTCGTCCGGCTTCTTTTTTTCCGCTCGCGGTCCGCACCACTCAGTCCCGCCGAAGGAAAGGCCCCGCCTTGCGCTCCAGCAGATGCAGCAATTCCGCCTGCATGTAGGCGTAGTCGTCCGGGATATCCAGGCAGACCAGGCGCTTGCCTTTCATCGCCGCGGCGTGCCGGCGCAGCAGCGCCTGCCGGTGGCGGCGCTCCATGACGACGACCAGCGTCGCCCACTCCAGTTGCTCCCGCTCCAGGGGCGTCTCGGCGTCCGCCGCCAGCCCGGCGGAATCGGTCTCGACGCCCGGCCAGTCGGCGAACAGCCGTTCGGCGCTGGGACTACGCAGGCGGTTGCGGCTGCAGATGAACAGGACCCGGTGCATGGGAGGCTTTCCTTTGCTGGCGCGGCAGGTAGCATGACTTCTTCGCCGCGTTTCGGCGTTGCGCCGCGTCGCTTTTCCCGGGACGGGGCAGCGAGCGGTGCGTGCCGGAACACGGTCACCCGGGTGGCATGGGGGAGGAAGCGGCGGATGGCGCCGTTGGTGCCATCGTCCCAGGAGGATACCGTCAGCCGCCGGTCATGCTCATGAAACGCAGCACCTGGACCTGCTCCTGGGCGTCGAAGTGATGCCGCTCCGGCTTCAGGTTCAGCGCCGCCACCAGTGCCGCGCTCAGGCGCTCGCGGTCGCCGGGATGGCTGCGCAGCAGTTCGCGCAGGTCGAGCGCCCCCTCGTGGCCGAGGCAGAGCACCAGCTTGCCCTCGGCGGTGACGCGCACGCGGTTGCAGTCGCCGCAGAAATTATTGCTGTGAGGTGAGATGAAGCCGATCCGGCTGGGCTCGTCGCCGATCTGGTAATACCGCGACGGCCCGCCGCTGCGCGCCAGGCTCGGGGTCAGCGGCCAGCGGCGCTCGATGATCGCGCGGACTTCGTCGCTGGTGCAGAGGGTCAGTTCGCGACGGTGGCTGGTGATGCTGCCCAGCGGCATTTCCTCGATGAAACTGATGTCCAACTGGTTGGCCAGGGCGTACTCGACCAGGTCGAGGATCTCGTCGTCGTTGCGGCCCTTCTGTACCACGCAGTTCAGCTTGATCCGCTCGAAACCGGCTTCGCGCGCCGCCTGGATGCCGTCCAGCACCTGCTCCAGGCGATCGCTACGGGTGAAGGCGGCGAAGCGTTCGCGCTGCAGCGAGTCGAGGCTGACGTTGAGGCGGCGGACGCCGGCGGCCTTCAGCTCGGCGGCGCGCTCGCGCAGTTGCGAACCGTTGGTGGTGATCGCCAGGTCTTCCAGTTCCGCACGCTGCCCCAGGCGTGCCAGCAGGCCGGTGATGCCCTTGCGCACCAGCGGCTCGCCGCCGGTGATACGAATGCGCCGCACGCCGAGGCCGATGAAGGCGTCGGCCACCGCGTAAAGTTCCTCCAGGCTGAGGACCTGGTCGCGGGGAAGGAACTGCATGTCTTCGCTCATGCAGTAGGTGCAGCGGAAGTCGCAGCGATCCGTCACCGACAGGCGCAGGTAGGTGATGCGACGGCCGAAGGGATCGACCAGACGGGAATCGGACATAGTGACTCGTTCTGTTCCGGGGGCTCGCCCGGCGCTCGGTGGGTGAGTGCGAGCGGGCGACTCGATACCCCTAACGAATACTCCAAATACCGGAAAATGTATAGGGCAAATGAACCGGCGGGTCAGGATTTCCCGGGCCTCCGCCTCGCTCGCACCTTGCTTGAGGGGCGCTCCGGGCGGGTGCTACCATCCTCGGCTTCCTGCCGCCGTTGCAGCAATGAAGAACAAGGACTGATGACCAGCATCCGCGAGCGCAACAAGCGCCTGATCCTCCGCGCCGCCAGCGAGGAATTCGCCGACAAGGGCTTCGCGGCGACCAAGACCAGCGACATCGCCGCCCGCGCCGGCCTGCCCAAGCCCAACGTCTACTACTACTTCCAGTCCAAGGAAAACCTCTATCGCTGCGTGCTGGAAAGCATCGTCGAGCCGCTGCTGCAAGCGTCGGCACCGTTCCGCGTGGAAGACGACCCGCTGCTCGCCCTGCCCGCCTACATCCGCTCGAAGATCCGCATCTCCCGCGAGCTGCCGCATGCCTCCAAGGTCTTCGCCAGCGAGATCATGCACGGCGCGCCGCACCTGCCGAAGGAATACCTCGACGAACTGAACGCCCAGGCCCAGCGCAACGTCACCTGCCTGCAGACCTGGATCGACCGTGGCCAGCTCGCCCCGGTGGACCCGCATCACCTGCTCTTCGCCATCTGGGCGGCGACCCAGACCTATGCCGACTTCGATTGGCAGATTTCCATCGTCACCGGCAAGGAACAGCTCAGCGACGCCGACTACGACGCTGCGGTGGAAACCATCACCCGCCTGGTCCTGAAAGGCTGCACGCCCGACGGGCAATCCGGCAAGAGCACCGGCCGGCTTCGGCCGCTGCCGCTCTGACCCGCCGCGGCGCGCTCAATCACGTGCCGCCCCCGCCCCAGCGCCGGCTTCGCACCGAGCGGCGTGACGCGGTATTCGACCCGCGGCGGCAGCTCCGCATACACCTCGCCTGGACGCTATCGGCGGAGTTGCTCGAGCGCGGTATCCGGGTCAACGCCCTGAACCCGGGGCCGACCCGGACGCCAGCGCTGGACAAAGCCGCTACCGATGTCGAGGCCACCCAGGCGCTGAGGGAGAAGATTGGCCGGGACGCCTGGGGGAGCCGCTGGAGATCGCCAGTGCCGCGCTATTCCTGGCCTCGAACGAGCCCCGCTGCAGGTATGGCACGGAGAGCCTGGTGGATGGCGGCGTACGCTACCTGAAGAAGGGAGCGAAGGCCCGGTCCTGGTGAGCGGGCCGCAAGCTCAACCGGCGTCGGGCACCAGCCCGACCGCCAGCACGCCCTGGATCGCGCATTGCTCGTCGATATCCGAGGTATCGCCGCTGATACCGACCGCGCCGACCACCTCTGCCTTGTCGTTGCGAATCAGCACCCCGCCCGGCGCCGGAACCAGATTGCCATGGGCCAGGGTGTTCACCGCGGAAATGAACGAAGGCCGCTGCTGCGCATCCGCCGCCAGCAGCCGCGACGACTTGCCCAGGGCCACGGCGCCCCAGGCCTTGCCGATGGCGATCTGCGGTCGCAGCATGCTGGCGCCGTCCTCGCGCTGCAGCGCCACCAGGTGGCCGCCAGCATCGAGCACCGCGATGGTCAGGGGAGCGGTGGACAGCTCGCGCCCCACCGCCAGCGCCTGGCGGGTAATGCCCAGCGCGGTTTCCAGACTGATGGTGGTCATGGTCGTTCCTCTCGAGTTGTTAAGGCTAGAAATCGGGAAACCACCCGCTATGCGGGCGCGTTCGAAAATTTGTACCCAATCTAGTAGCCGACCGGCCCTACGAAAGCAACATTCCAGAACAATATGAACATAATTTTGTATACATTTTTTCAAACGCTGGTTTTATAAGCCTACTAACAAGCATTACAACTAATTGTTTTTATTATGAAAAAATGGATTTCAGCGGCTTTTTCAAGCGTATACAACCCATCTTGACCTTGCGCTCCCCCTCTGCCTAGAATCGTTCCAACTTTTGTACACAATTAGTATAAGAACGAGGAACAAAACGATGGCCAGAATGAGAGCAATCGAAGCCGCCGTACTGGTGATGCGCCGCGAAGGCGTGGATACCGCGTTCGGCGTCCCCGGTGCCGCGATCAACCCCATGTACGCCGCGCTGAAGAAGATCGGCGGCATCGACCATGTCCTGGCCCGTCACGTCGAAGGCGCCTCGCACATGGCCGAGGGCTACACCCGTACCAAGGCCGGCAACATCGGCGTCTGCATCGGCACCTCCGGCCCTGCCGGCACCGACATGATCACCGGCCTCTACTCCGCCTCCGCCGACTCCATCCCGATTCTCTGCATTACCGGCCAGGCACCGCGCGCCCGCCTGCACAAGGAAGACTTCCAGGCGGTCGACATCTCCAGCATCGCCGCGCCGGTGGCCAAGTGGGCGACCACCGTGCTGGAACCGGCCCAGGTCCCCTATGTATTCCAGAAGGCCTTCCAGCTGATGCGCAGCGACCGGCCCGGCCCGGTACTGATCGACCTGCCGTTCGACGTACAGATGGCCGAGATCGAGTTCGACATCGACGCCTACGAGCCCCTCCCGGTGAGCAAGCCGAAGGCCACCCGGGTCCAGGCCGAGAAGGTCCTGGCCATGCTCGACGAAGCCGAGCGCCCGCTGCTGGTGGCCGGCGGCGGCATCTTCAACGCCGACGCCGCCGAGCGCTTCCGCGAATTCGCCGAGCTGACCGGCATCCCGGTGATCCCGACCCTGATGGGCTGGGGCGTAATCCCCGACGACCACCCGCAGATGGCCGGCATGGTCGGCCTGCAGACCTCGCACCGCTACGGCAACGCCACCCTGCTGGAATCCGACCTGGTGCTCGGCATCGGCAACCGCTGGGCCAACCGCCACACCGGCAGCGTCGAGGTCTATACCGAAGGTCGCCGCTTCATCCATGTCGACATCGAACCGACCCAGATCGGCCGGGTGTTCATGCCCGACCTGGGCATCGTCTCCGACGCCGGCGCCGCCCTCGACGCATTCCTCGAAGTGGCCCGCGAGTGGAAGGCCGCCGGCAAGCTGAAGTCGCGCGCCGCCTGGCTGGAAAGCTGCCAGCAGCGCAAACGCACGCTGCAGCGCAAGACCCACTTCGACAACGTGCCGGTGAAACCGCAGCGCGTCTACGAAGAGATGAACGAGTTCTTCGGCAAGGATGCCTGCTACGTCAGCACCATCGGCCTGTCGCAGATCGCCGGCGCACAGTTCCTCCATGTCTACCAGCCGCGCCACTGGATCAACTGCGGCCAGGCCGGCCCGCTGGGCTGGACCATTCCCGCCGCGCTGGGAGTGGTCAAGGCCGACCCGAGCCGCCAGGTGGTGGCGCTCTCCGGCGACTACGACTTCCAGTTCATGATCGAGGAACTGGCGGTCGGCGCGCAGTTCAAGCTGCCCTATATCCACGTACTGGTGAACAACTCCTACCTGGGCCTGATCCGCCAGGCGCAGCGCGGCTTCGACATGGACTATTGCGTGCAGCTGGCCTTCGACAACATCAACGCCCCCGAGCTGGAAGGCTACGGCGTCGACCACGTCGCGGTGGTCGAGGGCCTGGGCTGCAAGGCGATCCGGGTGTTCGACCCGAACGAGATCGGCGCCGCCCTGGCCAAGGCCCGCGAACTGATGCAACAGCACCAGGTGCCGGTGGTGGTCGAGGTGATCCTGGAGCGCGTCACCAACATCTCCATGGGTACCGAGATCAACGCCATCAACGAGTTCGAGGAACTGGCCGAGAAAGGCGCCGACGCGCCGACCGCCATCTCGCTGCTCGACTGATCGCCGGCCTTTCCCGGAGGCGCGGACGGTGCGTGCGGCACCCCGCCCCCGGCGAAAGGCCTCCCGAACGTTTGACCGAACGATAGGAGCAAGACATGCCCCGTTTCTGCGCCAACCTGTCCATGCTGTTCACCGAGGTGGATTTCCTCGAACGCTTCGACGCCGCCGCCAAGGCCGGCTTCGCCGGCGTCGAGTACCTCTTCCCCTATGACGTCGAGGCCGAGGCGATCAAGGCCCGCCTGGAAGCCAACGGCCTGGAGCAGGTGCTGTTCAACCTGCCGGCCGGCGACTGGGCCAAGGGCGAGCGCGGCATCGCCTGCCACCCGGATCGGGTCCAGGAGTTCCGCGAGGGGGTCGACAAGGCCATCGCCTACGCCAGGGTGCTGGGCAACCGCCAGGTGAACTGCCTCGCCGGGATCCGGCCGCAGGGGCACGACTGCGCCAGCGTCGAGAAGACCTTCGTCGACAACCTGCGCTACGCCGCCGACAAGCTGGAAGCCGCAGGCATCCGCCTGGTCATGGAGATGATCAACACCCTCGACATCCCCGGCTTCTACCTGCAGAACACCCGCCAGGCCCTGGAGATCCGCGACAAGGTCGGCAGCGCCAACCTGTTCCTGCAATACGACATCTATCACATGCAGATCATGGAAGGCGACCTGGCCCGCACCCTGGAAAACCAGTTGGCGGCGATCAACCACGTGCAACTCGCCGACAACCCCGGCCGCCACGAACCGGGCACCGGCGAGATCAACTACCGCTTCCTCTTCGAGCACCTGGACCGCATCGGCTACCAGGGCTGGATCGGCTGCGAGTACAAGCCGGCCACCACCACCGAAGCCGGCCTCGGCTGGATGAAGACGCACAACGTCGTCTGATCCGCACCCACGAACAAGACGCTCCCGCTTCCCTGCGCGGAGCCACTCGACAGACAGAACCAGGAGACATTCTCATGGCCAAGATCGGATTCATCGGCACCGGAATCATGGGCAAGCCCATGGCGCAGAACCTGCAGAAGGCCGGCCACAGCCTGTTCCTTTCCACCCACCACGACGCCGCTCCGGCCGACCTGCTGGAAGCCGGCGCCATTGCCCTGGCCAACCCGAAGGAAGTGGCCCAGGAAGCCGAGTTCATCATCGTCATGGTGCCGGACACCCCGCAGGTCGAGGATGTGCTGTTCCGCAAGGACGGTATCGCCGAAGGCGTCGGCCCGAACAAGGTGGTGATCGACATGAGTTCGATCTCCCCCACCGCCACCAAGGGCTTCGCCGAGAAGATCAAGGCTACCGGCGCGCAGTACCTGGACGCCCCGGTCTCCGGCGGCGAGGTCGGCGCCAAGGCGGCGACCCTGAGCATCATGGTCGGCGGCTGCCCGAACACCTTCGAACGCGCCCTGCCGCTGTTCCAGGCGATGGGCAAGAACATCACCCGCGTCGGCGGCAACGGCGACGGCCAGACCGCCAAGGTGGCCAACCAGATCATCGTCGCGCTGAACATCCAGGCGGTCGCCGAGGCCCTGCTGTTCGCCGCCCGCAACGGCGCCGATCCGGCCAAGGTGCGCGAGGCGCTGATGGGTGGCTTCGCCTCCTCGCGGATCCTCGAGGTGCACGGCGAACGCATGGTCAAGGGCACCTTCGACCCAGGCTTCCGCATCAGCCTGCACCAAAAGGACCTCAACCTGGCCCTGGCCGGCGCCCGCGAGCTGAACCTGAACCTGCCCAACACCGCCAACGCCCAGCAGGTGTTCAGCACCTGCGCGGCCATCGGCGGCAGTAACTGGGACCACTCGGCGCTGATCAAGGGCCTGGAGCACATGGCCAACTTCTCGATCCGCGACGAGTGATCCGCAGTCCGCGCGGGCCGTCACCCCGCGCGGAGCGACGAACCCCTTTTCGAAGGGCTCGGGGAGAGGAACGGTCGGCGAACTCCGGTGTTCGCCGCCGCCCTCTTCCTTCCCCGCCCACAAGGCGGGGTAAAGGAAGCGAACGCCCGGCCGGGAGATTCACGGCCTCTGCGTCCGGGCGCCTCGCTTCCATTCCCCAGTTCCCGCCGGCGCGGGTGCTGCGGAATGGAAGCGTCGACGACGCTGCGACCGCCGGTCCGACCGGCGGCACGACAACAAGAAATTCGGAGCCTGTCATGAGTACCGATCCACGCGCCTTTCTCACCGAGCTGTTCAATACCGCGGTGGCAGCCGGCCATCCCTACCAGGTGCTGGCCGACCACCTGCCGGAAGATCGCAGCGGGCGCGCCATCGTCATCGGTGCCGGCAAGGCCGCCGGAGCCATGGCCGAAGTGGTGGAGAAGCACTGGCAGGGCGAGATCCAGGGCCTGGTAGTGGCGCCTTACCGCTACGGCGCGCAATGCAGTCGCATCGAGGTGGTGGAAGCCTCCCATCCGGTGCCCGACGACGCCGGCGAGCGCGTCGCCCGTCGCGTGCTGGAACTGATCAGCGGCCTGAACGAGAGCGACCGGGTGATCTTCCTTCTCTCAGGCGGCGGCTCCGCACTGCTTTCGCTGCCTGCCGAAGGCATTGGCCTGGCGGACAAGCAGGCGGTGAACAAGGCGCTGCTCAAGTCCGGCGCCGCCATCGGCGAGATGAACTGCGTGCGCAAGCACCTCTCAGCGATCAAGGGCGGTCGCCTGGCCAAGGCCTGCTGGCCGGCCAGCGTCTACACCTACGCGATTTCCGACGTTCCCGGCGACGAGGCCACGGTGATCGCCTCCGGCCCCAGCGTCGGCGACCCGACCACCTCCGCCGACGCCCTGGCGATCCTCAGGCGCTACGCCATCGACGTGCCGCAGAACGTCCTCGACTGGCTCGCCGACCCGCGTTCGGAAACCGTCAAGCCCGACGACCCGTGCCTGGCGCGCAGCCACTTCCAGTTGATCGCCACGCCACAGAACGCCCTCGACGCAGCAGCGGTGAAGTGCCGCGCGGCCGGCTTCTCGACGCTGATCCTCGGCGACCTGGAGGGCGAAGCGCGGGAAGTCGCCAAGGTCCACGCCGGCATCGCCCGGCAGATCCGCAAGCACGGCCAGCCGCTGGCGGCGCCCTGCGTGATCCTCTCCGGCGGCGAGACCACCGTCACCGTGCGCGGCAACGGTCGCGGCGGACGCAACGCCGAGTTCCTCCTCAGCCTCACCGCCGAGCTAAAGGGCGAACCGAACATCTGGGCCCTGGCCGGCGACACCGACGGCATCGACGGCTCGGAAGACAACGCCGGCGCGCTGATGACGCCCTGCTCCCATGCGCGCGGCGAAAAGGCCGGGCTGAAGATCCGCGACGAGCTCGACGACAACAACGGCTACGGCTATTTCCAGACCCTCGGCGACCTGCTGGTGACCGGACCGACCCGCACCAACGTGAACGACTTCCGCGCCATTCTCATCCTCGAGTCCTGACATGACAGCCGACAAGAAAGCCAAGATCCTCGCCACCCTCGGCCCGGCCACCCGCAGCCGCGACGATATCCGTGCCCTGGTGGAGGCCGGCGCCAACCTGTTCCGCCTGAACTTCAGCCACGGCGACTACGCCGATCACGCGCAGCGCTTCGCCTGGGTGCGCGAGGTGGAAGCGGAGCTGAACTACCCGATCGGCGTGCTCATGGACCTGCAGGGTCCGAAGCTGCGAGTCGGCCGCTTCGCCGCCGGTGCCGTGCAATTGCAGCGTGGGCAGACCTTCACCCTCGACCTCAGCGACGCCCCCGGCGACGAGCGGCGGGTCAACCTGCCGCATCCGGAGATCATCCATGCCCTGGAACCGGGCATGAGCCTGCTGCTGGACGACGGCAAGATCCGCCTGGAAGTGGTCAACTGCCACAGCGACGCCATCGAGACCCGCGTGGCGGTGGGTGGCGAGCTGTCCGATCGCAAGGGCGTCAACGTGCCGGAAGCGGTGCTGCAACTCAGCCCGCTGACCGACAAGGACCGCCGCGACCTGGCCTTCGGCCTGGAACTGGGGGTCGACTGGGTGGCGCTGTCCTTCGTGCAACGCCCGGAGGACATCGACGAGGCCCGTGGGCTGATCGGCGACAAGGCCTTCCTCATGGCCAAGATCGAGAAGCCCAGCGCGGTGAGCGCCATCGAGGCGATCGCCGAGCGCGCCGACGCGATCATGGTGGCGCGCGGCGACCTCGGCGTAGAGGTGCCGGCGGAGAGCGTGCCGGGCATCCAGAAACGCATCGTCCAGGTCTGCCGCCAGCTCGGCAAGCCGGTGGTGGTGGCCACCCAGATGCTCGAGTCGATGCGCTTCTCCCCCGCCCCGACCCGCGCCGAGGTGACCGACGTAGCCACCGCGGTGGGCGCCGGCGCCGACGCGGTGATGCTCTCGGCGGAAACCGCTTCCGGACAATACCCTCGCGAGGCGGTAGAGATGATGGCGAAGATCGTCCGCCAGGTGGAGGCCGAGCCGGACTACCACGTCCAGCTCGAGGCCAACCGTCCGCAGCCCGACGCTACCGTCTCCGATGCGATCAGCTGCGCGATCCGCCGGGTCAGCCGGATCCTCCCGGTGGCGGTGCTGGTGAACTACACCGAGTCGGGCAACTCGACCCTGCGCGCCGCCCGCGAGCGGCCCAAGGCGCCGATCCTCAGCCTGACCCCGAACCTGCGCACCGCGCGGCGACTGACCGTGGCCTGGGGCGTGTATTCGGTGGTCAACGAGCAACTGGCGCACGTCGACGAGATCTGCTCGACCGCCCTCGACATCGCCCTGGCCCAGCGCATGGCGCGCCGCGGCGACACCGTGGTGGTCACCGCCGGCGTGCCGTTCGGTCGCCCCGGCTCGACCAACATGCTGCGCATCGAGACCGTGGCGCCGCCGCTGGGAGATCTCTGAAGCAACGAGTTCGGTCCGGCTCGCGCCGTCCCCCCGGGCATGCGGGTCGGGCCACCCTTGTCTCTCTCGGATGGATGGGGCCGGAAATACGGGGCCGCGTCTCCATCCATCCGGGAAAGACCTTCTTGTCGGACCATGGCCTCCCTCGCGCACTCCCATGCAGGCCATGGACATTCAAGGCCTCCGGTTCAACTCCTGCCGGAGGTCTTTTTTTCTTCTTGGAACGCCCTGCATGCATGACCCTCGCCTGGCCTTCTCGTCCGGGGTGCGTCGCCTCCGCGCCAGACCCTACAATGACCGCCCCCGCCCCTCGCGCAGGCCTGGCATCTCCGTGCCTGCCGAGCGGCCCTTGCCGCACTGACCGCCATGCCCCTGCAATCTCTCCTCAATGCATCCCGAATCCTCCTGCGCGGCATCAGCCAGGTGTTCCTCCAGGGCGACCCACGCCTGGGCCTGGCCTGTCTGCTGGCGATCGCCGTCGGCGCGCCGCCGCTGCTCGCCGGCGCCCTCCTTGGCGGCGCCCTCGGCCCGTTGCTGGCGCGCCTGTTGCACTGCGCCGACAGCGACATCGAGGCCGGGCTGTACGGCTACAACGCCGTGCTGATCGGCATGCTGCTGGCATTCCGCTTCGCCTGGTCGCCGGGGCTGGTGTCGCTGGTAGCGCTCGGCTGCCTGGCCAGCGTGGCGTTGCAGCGCCTGTTCCTGCATGGGCTGCGCCGACGCCGCTGGCTTCCGCCCTATACCCTGGGCTTCGTCCTCAACGGCTGGTGGCTGGTGCCCCTCGGCGCCTGGCTAGGCCTGGCCCCGGCGACCCATGGCGGCTGCTTCAGCTGCGCCTGGAGCGGCACGGCGGAGCTGGCGGCGCTAGCGCAGGGGATCGGCGAGATCATCTTCCTCGGTGAACCGCTGGCAGGGCTGCTGGTCTGGCTCGGCCTGCTGCTGGTCTCGCGTCCCTCCGCCGCCTGGGCCCTCGCCGGCGCCGCGGCCAGCCTGCCGCTGGCCTGGCTGCTGGGCTACGACTGGGCGAGCGCGCTCGCCGGGTTCTACGGCCTGAACGCCGCCCTTGCCGGGCTGGCCCTGGCCTTGCGCTACCGCAGCGTCTGGCCGCCACTGCTCGGCATGGGCCTGGCGGTGGCGCTGCAACCGCTGTTCGGCCTGCTCGGCCTGCCGGCGCTGACCGCACCGTTCATCCTCGCCTGCCTGCTCTGCATTGGCGGCGAGCGCCTTTACCTGCGCCTGGCCGGCAGCCTCGGCGCGCGCCTCGGCCGGCGGCGCTCCTGAGCGGGGAACGCTGGCGCCGGCGGGCTAGTCTGGTAAGGTGCCGCATCCATCATCAGGAGCCACGATGAGCGCACCCGACAGCTGGCGCGAACGCCTCTACATCGTCATCTTCCAGACCGACACCCGCGACGGCCGGCGCTTCGACAGCGCGCTGCTGCTGGTGATCCTGGCCAGCCTGCTGGTAGTGATGATCGACAGCATCGACGAGATCCACCAGGACTACGGCGACCTGCTGGCCTACATCGAATGGGGCTTCACCGGCATCTTCCTGGTGGAATACCTGCTGCGCCTGTACTGCTCGCCCAAGCCGCTGCGCTATGCCTTCAGCTTCTACGGCCTGGTCGACCTGCTGGCGATCCTCCCCGGCTTCCTCGCCCTGCTCTACCCCGACGCCCAGTACCTGCTGATCGTCCGGGTGATACGCATGCTGCGGATCTTCCGCGTGCTCAAGCTGCGCCAGTACCTGAGCCAGGCCAATTTCCTGCTCACCGCCCTGCGCGGCAGCAAGCAGAAGATCATCGTGTTCTTCCTCACCGTGATGACCCTGGTCACCGTGTTCGGCGCGCTGATGTACGTGGTCGAAGGCCCGGAGCACGGTTTCACCAGCATCCCCCGCGGCATCTACTGGGCGATCGTCACCCTCACCACGGTCGGCTTCGGCGACATCACCCCGAAGACCCCGCTCGGCCAGGCCATCGCCAGCCTGGTGATGCTCACCGGCTACTCGATCATCGCGGTGCCCACCGGGATCTTCACCGCCGAACTCGCCACCGCGATGCGCCAGGACCCGGCCAACCTGTTGCAGCGGGATTGCCCGGTGTGCCGCAAGGCGACCCACGAAGTGCAGGCGGCATTCTGCTGCCGCTGCGGCAACCCGTTGTTCCCTCGCGAGGAAGGCAGCCATGGGAAGTCTTGACCGGCAGCGCTGGGACGCCCTCTGGCAGCAACTCGGCGGCAACCCGCCGGCGGATGCCTTCGACGCGCTGCTGGCGGCCTATGGCGGGGCCGACCGGCACTACCACAGCGATCGCCACATCCTCGCCTGCCTGGAGCACTTCGACCGCTGGCGCCAACTGGCGCTGCGGCCGGACCTGGTGGAGCTGGCGTTGTGGACCCACGACCTGGTCTACGACACCCAGCGCCAGGACAACGAGGCCGCCAGCGCCGCCAGCACCGAGCACTGGCTCGACCAGGCCGGGCTGGCGGCGCTGCGGCCGGCCCTGCGCGAACTGATCATGGCCACCTGTCACCAGGCGCCGCCGGGAGACGCCGACGCCGCCCTGGTGGTGGATATCGACCTCGCCATCCTCGCCGCGCCGGCGCCGGTCTACGCGCGCTACGAGGCGGACGTCCGCGCCGAATACGCCTGGGTGCCGGAACCGCTGTTCCGCGCCGGGCGCGGCAAGTTGCTGCGCCAGTTGCTGGAGCAACCGGCGCTGTACCACTGCGAACCGCTGCGGCAACGCTGGGAGGCCGCCGCCCGCGCCAACCTGCGCGGTGCCCTGGAGCGCCTGGAACAGCCGGCCTGAGCCGCACGGGAAAATTTCTTCGCGCCGCTTAACCCGTCTTTCGCCGCACTTGCGTCTTAGGCAGCAGGAAGGGACCGCACGCACGGGTTCCTCGCCCCTCCATCCGCCCAAGGAAGAGATATCGTGAATCGACTCGCCGCCTCTCCGCTCCTGTTCGCCGGCCTGTTCGCCAGCGCTCCGTTGCTGGCCGCGCCACAAGCGGTCGACAGCCGCATCAGCGCGGTCACCGTCTACGCCGACCGTGCCGTGGTCACCCGCACCGCCCGCCTGCAATTGCCCAAGGGCCAGCATGAGATCGCCCTGGAGCAACTGCCCTTCCAGCTCGACGACACCAGCCTGCGCGCGTCCCTCGGCGCCAGCGCCGCCGCCACCCTGCTCGACGTCAGCAGCGCCGCGCAACGGGTCGAGCGCCCGGACGACAATCGTGTGCAGCAGCTCGACCAGCAACTGCGCGAGATAGACCGGCAACTGCGGGAAATCCATGACCGCGGCAGCGTGCTCGAAGCGCAGAAGAAGTTCCTCGCCGACATCCAGAGCGGCAGCACCCAGCCCGGCAAGGATCGCCCCATGCCCGGCATCGACGAGCTGAAAAGCCTGCTGCAACTGACCGAAGGCAACCTCGAACGCCTGCTCGCCGAGCAGCGCCAGCTGGACGACCGCGCCGCCGAACTGGAACAGCGCAAGCAGCAGTTGCAGGAGCAGCGCGGCACCCTCAACGGCGACGGCAAGCGCTTCAAGCGCGCGGTCCTGCGGGTCGCCCTGGAGCAACCGGCACAGGTCGAGGTGAAGCTCGACTACACCCTGCGCGACGCCTCCTGGCAGCCGACCTACGACGCACGCCTGCGCGACGGCGCGAAGACCATCGAACTGACCTACCAGGGCCTGGTCCGGCAGAGCAGCGGCGAAGACTGGACCGACGTCGACCTGACCCTCTCCACCGCCCGTCCGGCCCTGGGCGGCAACGTACCGCGGCTGAATCCCTGGATCGTCGACATCGACGCGCCCAACGCCTACTACGGTGCCGAGATGGCCATGCAGGACGTTCCGGCGCCCATGCCGCAAGCCGCTCCCATCGCCAGGACCTCGGCGAAGATGGCCATGCCGGCCCCGGCGCCGAAGCTGGCCGAGGCGCGGCTCGCCACCGCGGAGGTCAGCAGCGGCGCCGCCAGCGCCTCTTTCCACATCCCCGTGCCGGCGACCCTGAACAGCGACGGCAGCGCGCAGAAGGTCACCATCGCCCGCCTGGAAATGCCGGCCAAGCTGCGCTATCTGGCGGCCCCGGCCCTGCGCGAAACCGCCTACCTGGAGGCGGAGACCCGCAACGACAGCGACTACCCGCTGCTCCCCGGCACCCTGAATACCTTTCTCGGCAACAGCTTCGTCGCCAGCGGCCATCTGCGCGGGGTGATGCCCGGCGAGAGCTTCGAACTGGCACTGGGCGCCGACGAGGGCATCGGCATCGAACGCAAGCTGGTCAAGCGCTATACCGACAGCAGCGGCCTGATCGGCAACCGCACGCGGGTCAACTACGAATTCCGCATCGACGTGCGCAACAACCACAAGAACGCCGAACGCGTGCAGTTCGAGGACCAGTTGCCGGTCTCGCGCAACGAGCAGATCCAGGTCACCTTGCTGGAACCCAAGGCGCAGGAAGTCAAGCGCGAGGACGACGGCAAGCTGAAGTGGGACTGGACCCTGCAACCCGGCGAGAAACGCAGCGCCACCCTGAAGTTCAGCGTGGAGTATCCCAAGGACCTGGCGGTCAGCGGCCTCGACTAGCGCTGGCCAAAGCGCCGGCCGCGGCATAGGCTCGAGCGGGTAATAAGCAAAGCAGTTTTTGATATTTACCCTGCATATAACCCGACGTTATAGTCGAGCCACTACAACATGCTCAAAGGAACTGCCCTGTGAAACGACTGTTCAGCGCCTCCCTGCTGGCCGCCGGCCTGGCGCTCGGCGGCGCCGCTCACGCCGCCCAGCCCCTGCTCAACGTCTCCTACGACGTGATGCGCGACTTCTACAAGGAATACAACCCGGCCTTCCAGAAATACTGGAAAGCGGAGAAAGGCGAGAACATCACCATCCAGATGTCCCATGGCGGTTCCAGCAAGCAGGCGCGCTCGGTGATCGACGGTCTGCCCGCCGACGTCATCACCATGAACCAGGCCACCGACATCGACGCCCTCGCCGACAACGGCGGCCTGGTGCCGAAGGACTGGGCGACCCGCCTGCCGAACAACAGCGCGCCGTTCACCTCGGCCACCGTGTTCATCGTTCGCAAGGGCAACCCCAAGGCCCTGAAGGACTGGCCGGACCTGCTCAAGGACGGCGTCCAGGTAGTGGTGCCGAACCCCAAGACCTCCGGCAATGGCCGCTACACCTATCTCTCCGCCTGGGGCTACGTGCTGAAGAACGGCGGTGACGAGAACAAGGCCAAGGAATTCGTCGGCAAGCTGTTCAAGCAGGTACCGGTGCTCGACACCGGCGGCCGCGCCGCCACCACTACCTTCATGCAGAACCAGATCGGCGACGTACTGGTGACCTTCGAGAACGAAGCCGAGATGATCGCCCGCGAATTCGGCCGAGGCGGCTTCGAGGTGGTCTACCCGAGCGTGTCCGCCGAGGCCGAGCCCCCCGTGGCGGTGGTCGACAAGGTGGTCGAGAAGAAAGGCAGCCGCGCCCAGGCCGAGGCCTACCTGAAGTACCTGTGGTCGGACGAGGGCCAGACCATCGCCGCCAACAACTACCTGCGCCCGCGCAACCCGGAGATCCTCGCCAAGTTCGCCGACCGCTTCCCGAAAGTCGACTTCTTCTCGGTGGAGAAGACCTTCGGCGACTGGCGCAGCGTGCAGAAGACCCACTTCATCGACGGCGGCGTATTCGACCAGATCTACAGCCCCAACTGATCCCTCGCCGCTTGACGAAAAAGCCGGAAGCGCTCGCGCTTCCGGCTTTTTCATTCGGCTTGCAGTTCAGCCACTGCCGCCTCAGCGAAACTCGTGCTCCACCTCGGACCAGAGGCTGACCCGCTGTCCGCCGGCCTCGAAGAACTCCATCTCGCGGCGGATGCCGGCGCTGTCTCGCCAGCCCGGCAGGTCGAGGACGATCAGCTCTTCCAGGTGATCCATGTAGAAGGCGTCCACCGGCGCCCACAACCTGCCGATCGCCGCGCGGTCGAGCTCGGCCAGGCACAGGTTGATCGGGTGGGACATGGAGACCTGGCTGAATACCACGTGGCCGGCGCGGACGATGGTCGCCGCGACCTCGTTGCAGGCACGGAAGCGCTGCTCGACCACCTCGGCGTCGGCATGGCTGTAGGGACAGGCTAGGAATATCTTGCGCATGGTTACCTCGTTGCGGAAAGCGACGCCGCGATGGCTCGCGGCGCTCGTCGGGGGATGTTTCAGGCTGCGTGCAGGGCGCTTTTTTCCGCCTCGTCATGCTCCTGCTCCTGCCGCGCATAGCGCTCGGCGGCAGGCACCGAGATGCGGATGGCGATGAATACCGCCAGCAGGCCGCCGAACAATTTGCCGAGCAGGATCGGTAGGATCAGCGTCGGCTGGAAGTTGGCGGTGAATGCCAGGTGATCGCCGATGGTGGCCTGGGCGCAGACGCCCAGGGCCACGCAAAGCACCTTGTCGCGAGCATTCATGTATTTGAACAGGTGGTAGGTGGCGATGATGTTCGCCAGTACCATGACAAAGGCGGTGGCGCCCGGCTGGGACAGCCCCAGGTAACGGCCGAGGACCGCCATCGGGCGCTTGCAGTAGCGCTGGAACAGGTAGCAGATGGGGAAGGTCCCGGCCAGCATGATGCCGATGTAGCCAGCGATCTCGATGGCGCGGAACAACTCTTTCTCGTCGGCGAACATCGGGTCGAAGCCCCAGCCGCCGAAGACCTTGGTGAAGACTCCGGTGAAGTGCTGGACGATGGAAAGCGCCAGGGCCATCTTGATGAACGCGTCCATCACCTTGCCGAATACCAGGAACCCGGTGACCATCGCCGTCGCCCGGTACTTCAGGCCGGCGGCCAGCAGGAAGCAGAAGACGAACAGCGGCGCCAGCAGCCGAAGCATGTCGAGGAAGTCCAGCGACAGGTAGTGCAGGGCCGGCGAACCGGTCGATACCAGTTCGCGCACCGGGATGTGGTTGAGGGTAATCAGCAGCAACGCCGCCAGCACCGCGAACGGAATGCTGATCAACCCGGCCATCGCCCCCAGCGCCAGGTACTTGTGGTCCTTGCGCTCGAGCATGGTCAGGCCGACCGGGATCAGGTAGACGATGGTCGCGCCGGAGGTGTAGCCCACCAGCATGGCAGTAATCCACATGTCGCGGTTGGCGGTCAGGGCATCGGCCAACTGGTAGCCGCCCATGTCCACCGCGATGATCGACAGCGCGGCGATGGATACGTCGGAACCGAGGGTCTGGAAGAACGGGCCGAGGGCATGGGAAATCGCCTTCGACAGATAGGGAATGGCTACCATGATGCCGGCCTGGGCGAGGAACACCGGACCGATGGCGTGGATGCCGTTGACGAACTCGCGGCCCAGACCGCTTTCCGGGCGCAGGATGGAAGCCAGCGCGCCAAGTACCGCACCCAGCATGATCAGGTAAATCACATAGTTTCCGAACTCGGCCATCTGCGTCGTTCTCCCCTCGGCAGGCTCCCGTAGCGGGATGCGTTCTTCTGGTTGTCTGGTCGGGAGGCCGGCCACGCCGGTCGCTCCGCCGAAGCGAACACTCGCATTTCGCGTGCCACAATTTGGTTTTCGTGTTGATTTTAAGGTTCGTTTTACCTAAATTGGTCACCCATACGGTCAAGTAGGCGGCCAATCCAAGAGCGTACCTGCCTTACGGACCTGTGGGATTTTCCGCCGGGCCTGCGCAAAGCCTCGCCCCGCCCCCTTCCGCCCAGCGCCGCCAGGCGCTACCGGGCGATTCACGGTAACAATCGCCGCACCAGGATGCGGCCCATGGGAGAACACGATGCGCCCCGAGGAACGCCGCCGCCACATTCTCGAATTGCTGCGCCAGCGCGAGCGGATCTCGGTGGACGAACTGGCGCGGACCCTTTCCACCTCTCAGGAAACCATTCGCCGCGACCTCACCGCGCTGGCCGAACAAGGCCTGGTCAGCAAATTCCACGGAGGGGCCGCCCTGCCGCCCAGCGGCGAGCACGAGAACGCCTTCCAGACGCGAATGAACGAGCACGCCCAGGAAAAACGCGCAGTCGCCCGCTACGCCGCCGGCCTGTTCGGGCCCGGTGACAGCATCTTCATCGACACCGGCACCACCACCCTGCTGTTCGCCCGCGAACTGGCGCGCCAGAGCCATCTGACGGTGATCACCAACTCGCTGTTGATCGCCGGCAGCGTCGGCGCCTCCGGCAACCGTGCATTCATGATCGGCGGCGAATACCGCCCGGAATCCGAACAGAACGTCGGCGCCCTGGCCATCGAGCAGATCGCCCGGTTCAACGCCGAGCATGCGGTGATCACCGTCGGCGCGCTGAACGGCGATGGCGCCATGGATTTTTCCATCGAGGAAGCCGAGATCGCCCGTGCCATGATCGCCCAGGCCCGCCAACTGACGGTTATCGCCGACTCCTCGAAGCTCGGCCGGCGCGCCCTGTTTCAGGTCTTCCCGCTGAGCCGGATCAACCGCCTGGTGGTCGACCGCAAGCCTACCGGGGAACTCTGGGAAGCCCTGCAACAGGCGCGGGTGGAAGTCCACGAAGCCCCCCTGCGCACCCCGCAGGCCTGACTCCCCTCGCGCGCAGCCCCGGAGACAGGCCGGGGCTGTGCCGGTGGCTGCCCGTCGATTAATCGATTGACTGTTTCTCTTTCAGTTGCCACATTAAAACAACAAATTTCACATAGAATTCTGTGTGAAAAATCAGTGTTACGGTCAAAAAGCAAACTGATACCAAAAGAAACAGGCAGAAACGATGACTGAGCCGCTTGCGACAAAGACCGCGATCTTCGACGTTGCAGTGATCGGCGCTGGCGTGGTGGGTTGCGCCATGGCCCGCCGCTTCGCCCTGGAAGGTGCACGGGTGGTCCTGCTGGAAAAAAGCACCGACATCCTCTCCGGTGCCAGCAAGGGCAACAGCGCGATCCTCCATACCGGTTTCGACGCGCCGCCCGGCAGCATCGAACTGGCCTGCATGCAGGAGGGCTATCGCGAATACCGCGACATCCATGCGCGCCTCAACCTGCCGCTGCTGGAAACCGGCGCCCTGGTGGCGGCATGGAGCGACGAGGATCTGGCGCGCCTGCCGGCCATCGTCGAGCAGGCCCACGGCAACGGTGTCGATGACGTCCGCCAGATCGGTCGCGACGAGGTCCTGGCGCTGGAGCCGCAGTTGGCCGGCAATGTGCTCGGTGCGGTGCGGGTCCCCGGTGAGCATCTGATCGACCCCTGGTCCGCGCCGCTCGCCTATCTGCAACAGGCGCAGGCCCATGGCGCCGAGGCCTGTTTCGACGTCGAGGTGCTGGACGGCGCCTTCGACGGCGGCGAATGGCTGTTGCATACCCGCCGCGGCGATCTGCGCGCGCGCCAGGTAATCAACTGCGCCGGACTCTTCGGTGACCAACTGGAACAGCGCCTGCTCGGCGCGGCGAGCTTCGCCATCCATCCGCGCAAGGGCCAGTTCGTGGTCTTCGACAAGGCCGCCGCGGCGCTGCTGCGGCACATCCTGCTGCCGGTACCCAACGAGCGGACCAAAGGCGTGGTATTCACCCGTACTGTCTTCGGCAACCTGCTTGCCGGCCCCACCGCCGAGGAACAGGACGACCGCGAACAGGCACGGGTCGACAGCGACACCCTGCAGCGACTGATCGACGCCGCCGTCGAGCGGCTCCCCGGCCTGCGCGGCATGCCGGTCACCGCCACCTACGCCGGGTTGCGGCCGGCCAGCGAAAAGAAGGAATACCGCATCCGCCAGGTCGACGGACGCAACTGGATCAGTGTCGGCGGCATCCGTTCCACCGGTCTCACCGCGGCGCTGGGCATCGCACGCCACGTCTATCGTCTCTACCAGGGTGGGCGCTTCCACGAAGCGGTTCGCGAGCCGCTCTGGCCGCAGGTACCGAACCTCGCCGAACACCTGCCGCGCGACTGGCAGCGTCCCGGCTACGACGAGATCGTCTGCCACTGCGAGATGGTCACCCGCCGGGAAATCCTCGCCGCCCTGGAAGGCCCGCTGCCAGCCGGCGACTTCGGCGGCCTGAAGCGTCGCACCCGCGCCTGCATGGGACGCTGCCAGGGTTTCTACTGCAACGCGCGGGTCGCCGAGCTGAGCGCCGGCCGCCTCGCTCAGCCCCTCGCCACCGGGAGTTGCCATGAGCATCACTGAACAGGTCGACGTCGCCATCATCGGCAGCGGTCCCGCCGGATTGGCGGCCGCCATCGAACTACGCCGCCAGGGCGTCGCCCGGGTCTGCGTGCTGGAGCGCGACGGCGAGGCCGGCGGTATACCCCGGCATTGCGCGCATCCGCCGTTCGGCCTGCGCGAGCACGGCCGCCTGTTGACCGGCCCGGCCTACGCGCTGCGTAACGTCGAACAGGCTGAACGGGCCGGGGTGGATATCCGCCTGCGCCATAGCGTGGTCGCTCTCGCCGCCGCCGGTCTGCTGCAACTGGCCACCCCCGAAGGCCCGCGCAGTCTGCGCGCGACACGCGTGCTGCTGGCCACCGGCGCACGCGAGACGCCGCGCTCGGCGCGCCTGCTGGGCGGCGACCGGCCACTGGGCGTGATCAATACCGGCGCGCTGCAAGCCTATCTCTATCTGCAAGGCCTGAAGCCGTTCGAACGGCCGCTGATCGTCGGCACCGAGTTGGTCAGCCTGTCCGCCGTGATGAGCTGCCGGCGTGCCGGCATCCGCCCGGTGGCCATGCTCGAACGCAACGCACGGGCCACCGCGCGTTGGCCGCTATCGTTGTTTCCCAGGCTGTGCGGAGTGCCGATGCACTTCTCCAGCGAGCTGCTGGAGATCGAAGGCCGCGGCCGGGTCGAGGCGGCGCGGGTACGCCTGGGCGACGGGCGGGTCGAACGGATCGCCTGCGACGGCATCCTCCTCAGCGGACGCTTCGTTCCCGAATCGAGCCTGGTCCGCCTCAGCCACCTGGAACTGGACCCGGCCAGCGGCGGCCCGCGCATCGATCAGTTCGGCCGCTGCTCCGACCCCGCCTATTTCGCCGCCGGCAACCTGCTCCGGCCGATCGAGACCGCCGGCTGGTCGTTCCGCGAGGGACGAAGGATCGCCGGCCTGCTGGCCGCCGACCTGCGGGCCGAACTGCCGGTCGCCGCGCCCGGTATCGCCATCGATTGCAGCGGTCCGCTCAAGCTGTGCGTGCCGCAGCGGCTGCTGGACGATCCGACACCCGGCCTGGCGCATCTACAGCTACGCGTAAGCGAGGCCGCCAGCGGACGCCTGCGGATACTGGCCGATGGTCGCCCGGTGTGGGAACGCGCCCTGTCCTGCCTGCCGGAGCGCCGCCTGCTGGTGCCGCTGGCCGCCCTGCGCCTACCGCCGGACACCCGGCGCCTGGAAGTCGCCTTCCTCACCTCCGGCCACTGAACCCGCGAAGAGAACCGACCATGCGAATCGCCGCCCTCGACCAGGGAACCACCAGTACCCGCGTGCTGGTCGCCAGCCAGGACGGCAGCGCCGATATTCAGTTGGCGCTGCGTCACCAGCAACACCATCCGCAGTCCGGTTGGGTCGAGCACGATCCGCTGGAACTGCTGGCCAACCTGCAACGCTGCCTGGAGGCCAGCGGCCGGGTCGACGCCATCGGCCTCGCCAACCAGGGCGAAAGCTGCATGGCCTGGGACGCCCGCAGCGGCGAGCCGTTGTCGCCGCTGATCGTCTGGCAGGACAACCGCACCACCCCGCACATCGAGCGTCTACGCGCCAGCGGCGCCGAGGCGCTGGTCCTGGAACGCAGCGGCCTGCCGCTCGATGCCTATTTCTCGGCCAGCAAGCTGGGCTGGATCGTCGAGCACCTTCCTGCCGCTCGCCGGGCTCTCGAGGCCGGCCGCCTGCGCCTGGGAACCAGCGACGCCTGGTTTCTCGACCGCTTGTGCGGAACCTTCGCCACCGACGTCACCACCGCCTCGCGCACCGCATTGATGAACCTCGCCGAGGGCCGCTGGGACCCCGAACTGTGCGCCCTGTTCGGCGTGCCGATCGAGTGCCTGCCGGAAATCCGCGATACCGTCGGCCATTTCGGGGTGATCGGCAACACTCCGCTGACGGCCTCGGTGGTTGACCAGCAGGCCTCGCTCTACGGTCACGGCTGCCGCCAGCCCGGTGATGCGAAGATCACCTTCGGCACCGGCGCCTTCGCCCTGACCCTTAGCGGCGAGCGGATCATCCGCTCGCCGGAGACAGGCCTGCTCGCCACCATCGCCTGGCAGATCGATGGCAAGCCGGTGTACGCCATGGACGGCGGGGTCTACGATGCCAGCGCCGCAGTCGAGTGGGCCGGGCGTCTTGGCCTGTTCAGCGACTTCTCGGAACTGGCCGGCTTCGACCGGCCGCCGGCCATCGACCGCGGGCTGGCCTTCGTCCCGGCCTTGTCGGGACTCGCATGCCCGCACTGGGACCGCAGCGCCGGCGCGATGTGGCTGGGAATGGACGCCGGCACCCGCCGCGAGGACCTCTGCCAGGCCCTGCTCGAAGGCGTGGTGCTGCGCAGCGCCGAGGTGATCCAGGCGATGGACGGCTACCTGAAGGTCACCGACCGCCTGTCCATCGACGGCGGCCTGGCGCGCAGCCCCTACTTCGCCCAGTTCCTCGCCGACAGCCTGCAACGGCGCATCGTCACCCAGCGCTTCGACGAACTCACCGCCTTCGGTTGCGCCGCCCTTGCCGCGCGTGGCCTCGGCTACGAGCTGGCGGAGCCGCGCAACACCCGCACGGAGTTCCAGCCGCGGGTCGACGCCGGCACCGCCCGGCGCTGGCAGGTGCGTTTCAGCGAAGCGGTGGCGCGCACCCGCGGCTGGCGCTGAGCCGCTTTCAGCGTCCCGGCCAGCCGGTCTCGCGCAGCGCCGCCAGGAGCGTCTCCCCCTTCAGCGCGGGCACCAGCCGGCCGTCCTCGGTGCGCATGTCCTCGCCGGCCAGCAGCACGTTGACGATGGCTTCTTCCACCGCCTCCGCCGCCGCGGCGAACAACGGCGAGATGTGGTCGTTGTTGAGCATCCGCAGCGGCGTGCTCTGCGGCAGGTCCTTGCGCGCATAGTCGGCTGGCGGCAGGTCCTGGTTGCCGGTGGCGAATGCGAGGAACACGTCGCCGCTGGAGTCCTCGGTGCCACCGCCGGTGCGAGCGATGCCGATCGAGGCGCGCTGCGCCAGGCGCTGGCACTGGTGCGGCAGCAGCGGCGCGTCGGTGGCCAGGATCACCACGATGGAGCCCATGCCCGGGGTGCCTTCCTCGCTGAACGGCGAGGGGATGTCGCCCAGCCGGCGGCCGACCGGATAGCCATCGACCCGCAGCTCGCGACGCTGGCCGTGGTTGGCCTGGACCAGCGCGCCCACCGTCCAGCCGCCCTGCTCCGCCGGCAGCCGCCGCGATGCGCTACCGATGCCACCCTTGAACTCGTGGCAGATCATCCCGGTGCCGCCGCCCACCGAACCTTCGCGGACCGGTCCGGACTCGGCGCAGGCCAGCGCCTCGCCGACCTGGCGGGCGCCGACGTGCTGGCCCCAGATATCGTTGAGCAGGCCGTCGAAGGTCTCCATCACCACCGGCATGCACCAGTACAGCCCGCTGTCGCCGAGTTCGGCGCGCTCCTCGGCGATCAGCGCGTCGCGCACCGCGCCGACGCTGTGGGTATTGGTGATGGCGATCGGGGTGGTCAGCAGGCCGGCTTCACGGATCCACTCCAGGCCCGTGGCGTCGCCGTTGCCGTTGAGCACATGGCAGCCGGCGAAGCAGGGTTGCAGGCGCGCCGCACCGGCGCGCGGCTGGACCAGGGTGACGCCGGTGCGAACCTGCCTGCCGTCGATCCGCTGGTTCAGGGTGCTGTGGCCGACGCGCACGCCGGGAACGTCGGTGATCGCGTTGAACGGGCCGGGAGTGCCCAGGCCGAGGGTGATGCCAAGTTGTCGAGCGCGCATGCGGACTCCTGTTTCAAAGCTTCTGGAACGCCGGACTGAGCTTGCCGTAGGTGCAGTAGAGAATCACCGACACCGCCAGCAGTCCGACAATGATCATCACGTCCCTGGCCGAGGCCGCCAGGAACAGGTTGAGCAGCAGGTATCCCGCCCCGCTCACCGCCAGCAGCGCTGGCAGCGGCCA
This sequence comes from Pseudomonas sp. 20-5, assembly GCF_056782835.1. Lineage (NCBI taxonomy): Bacteria > Pseudomonadati > Pseudomonadota > Gammaproteobacteria > Pseudomonadales > Pseudomonadaceae > Pseudomonas > Pseudomonas sp. 20-5. The sequence goes on from NZ_CM165584.1 coordinate 3,962,332, forward strand.
CAGCGGCATCCGGTAGGGATGCTCGCGGTCGCGCCGCAGCACCCGGCTGAACAGCGCGCAGAGGGCGACGATCAGGTAGACCATGACGATCAGCAACACGGTGAACGAGGTCAGTTCGGCCAGGTTGGAGCTGAAGCTCAGCGCCGCCGAGGGAATGGCGAGGAACAGCGTGGCCAGCCAGGGCGATTCCCAGCGCGGATGGATACGGGTGAAGGCACGGTTCAACGCCGGCATCCAGAGCGCGTCGCGACCGCTGCTGAAGATCACCCGGGCGCTCTGGATGACGATGGCGACGATGGCGTTGAACACCGAGAGGAAGATTCCCGCGCTGACCAGGCGCGACAGCGTCTCGTTGCCATGGCTGTTCAACAGGTAGCCGATCGGATCGGGGCTGGCGAGCATCGCCGGGAGCGACGGCGCGCCGATCAGCAGCGCGGCGAGCGGGACGATCTCGATCAGCACCACCAGCGCCAGCGACCAGAGCACCGCGCGATGCACGCTGTGGCCGCCGTCCTTCATGTCCTCGGCGAGCAGCACCGCGCCGCCGAAACCGTTGTAGGAGAACAGCGCGGTACCGACCGCTCCGATCACCAATGCCCAGGGTGCGATCGCCAGCAGCCCGCCGTCGCCGACTACCTGCGGCTGCAGCAGGACGCTCGCCGGCTGCTGCGCATGGCCGAAACCGAGGCCGACGATCACCAGCAGCGCCGCCACTTCCAGCAGCAGGCAGGTGCCCGTGACCCAGGCGTTGACGCGAATGTTGAGGATGCCCAGCAGGTAGCTGAAGGCGACGATCGCCAGGGCCACGGTCTGCGCATCGAAGTGGGTGCCGAGGGCAGCGTTCAGGTAAGTCGCCGCGCCGGTGGCGAGCACCGGCGGGATGAACAGCAGCATCGCCAGCACCGTGAGGAAGGTGGCGTAGCCGGCCAAGCCGCCGAACACGCGCTTGGCGTAGACATACTCGCCGCCGGCGGTGCTGTGCGCCCTGCCCAGCTCGGCATAGCACCAGGCGAACATCAGCGCCAGCACCCCGGCCAGGGCGAAGGCCCAGAACGCGCCGGTGCCGGCCTGCTGGATGGCGAAAGGGGCGATGACGAAGACGGAACTGGCGGGAGTGACCGCGGAAACGGTGATGGCGACCACGTCGAACACCCCCAGGGTGGGTTTCAGCGCACTTTCGGGCGCGGGGGAAGAGCTCATGTCGTTGTCCTCTGATTGTTATTGAAGTTGAGGCAGTAACGGAGACTCGCGGCGGCCCCTTGCCGGGGCGCTGGTTATGCGCCGACTCTAGGAGCGCGGAACCGGCGGGCCAATCACCCTTTGGGGTTACGCCCCTTGACGCGGCGGGTGGAAAAGCCGCAAACCGGAGCCTGCGAAAACCCACCGTGGAGCGAATACGGATGCACACCCTGTTCCGGGACATCGGCATGCACGCCAGCCTGGGCCGCGCCATCGAACAGATCGGCGGCAACCGCTTCTGGAAGCAATTGATCCTGCTGCTGCGCCAGCACCTGCCGTTCGACAACGCCCTGGCGATCTTCTACCCCGCCAACGGCGTGCCGGTGGCCCTGGAGGAATACGACGCCGAACCGCAGGCCGGGCCGGCCTCGATGCTCGCCTACCTGAACGGGCTGTACCTGCTCGACCCCTTCTACCAGGCTTGCCGGGAAGGCCTGGCCAGCGGACTGTACCGCCTCGAGGAGATCGCCCCGGACCATTTCCGGCAGAGCGAGTACTACCTCAGCTACTTCCACGACAACGTGCTGGAGGACGAGGTGCAGTTCATCCTCCAGGTACCCGGCCAGGGCGCGCTGTCGCTATCGCTGGGGATGCAGCGGATATTCGCCGACGAGGAATGCGGGATGCTCGGGCTGCTCTCGAGCTGGGTCCTGGCGCTGATGCAGCAGCACTGGCAGCAGCGCAGCCAGCGCCTGTTGCCGGCCGCACCGCAGGAAGAGATGGCCACGCAGATACGCGACGCCCTCAGCCACTTCGGCGCCAGCGTGCTATCGGAACGCGAGCTGGAGATCGCTCGCCTGATCCTTCGCGGCTACTCGTCGAAGGCCATGGCCGAGCGCCTGGCGATCTCGCCGGAGACGATCAAGGTCCATCGGCGCCACCTGTACGCCAAGCTGGACATTTCCTCGCAACCGGAACTGTTCTCGCTGTTCATCCAGTCGCTCGGGCACGACCCGGAGAACCCCTAGGGGTCATGGATTGGCGTAGCGCCGGCTGAGACCGGGCGGGATGCCGCGGGCGTCGGTCTCGGTCCAGGGACCCTGCGGGCTGGTGGACCAGAACCAGCCGCCGTCCCAGCGGTAGTAGGTACGCTGGCGGTAGTAGAGATCGCGCTCGCCGCGGATCACATAGACCCCCAGGCTGCCGTCCCAGACGCCCTTGCCGCCTGGCGGCGGGGCGAACTGCGGACGCGAGCGGCTGGGCTGCGCCGGAGTCTGCGGTTGCGGGGTGATGCGCGGCGGGGTGGCGCCGGGCGCGCTGGACGGACCGGGCTGCGGCTGGCTCTGCGGCGGCAGCGAGGCCGGCGGTTCGCTGGTCTGCGGCGGATGCACCACGCACCCGCCGAGACCGCCCAGGAGAATCGCCAGACCCAGATACTTCGCCTTCACCGCCGCACCTCCCCAACCGATTGTCGTTATGGCCGGGCCGCCTGGGGCTGGTCCGGGCCGTCGATGGTCAGCGCTTGCGCCGACGACTGGGCGGTAGACAACGGTTTGCCGCGTCCGATCCATTCGCCGGAGATGGCATTGCCGGCGCGGGATACCCGCGCGACCAGCTCGACCTGCGGGAATCCGCTGAGCTTGAGCTGCGGCATCATGGCGTCGGCATCGCTCAGGCTGACCTCGGCCGGCAGGTCGGCGACGGTCAGGCGCTTCACTGCCAACGGCATCGGCGGGCCGCCGACGGCGCGGGCGAAGACGAACACGCTGTCGTCGGCCTTGACCTGGCCCTTCACCGCGTCGCTGATATCCACCTTCACCGTCAGGGTCACCCCGGCGGCAGCGGGCGCGGCCGGCGCCGGCGGGGTCTGCCCGGCCTCGGTCATGCGCTCGCGGGCACGCTGGATGCCGCCCTGGATCGCCGAGCGTGCCGGGTCCTCGTTCGGCAACACCGACACAAGGCGCTCCCAGAAGCCGATGGCGTCGGCGTAACGCTGCTCTTCGAAGGCGGCGATGCCGAGCAGGCCAAGGGTGGTCACTTCGGCCGGGTCGCCCTTCAGCGCCTCGTCGGCCAGGGCCTTGATCTGCGCGGTCATTTTCTTGCCACCGGAGAAATACAGTGCCTGCGCCCACTGGCCGAGCACTTCCGGCTGCCGCCCGCTGAGTTCGGCGGCGCGTTCGAAGGCCCGCGCCGCATCGGCGCCGCGTTCCTGGGTCATGTAGGTGCGACCGAGGAAGTACCAGCCCTGGGCGGAATCCGGCTGGGCCTGTACCGCGCGCTCCAGGCGCGCAGTCATCTCTTCCATGGAGTGCGGCGCCTGGGCGAATTCGCGGGCCAGCTCGACCTTGTCGCTGGCGCCCCAATGCAGGTACAGGCCGAGCGCGACCAACGGCACCAGCAGCGCCGCGACCAGCGGGACCGCCCGGCCCAGGCGCGAGCTACGCTCTTCGCCGCTGCCCTCGGTGTCGGCGAGCAGTTCGCGGGCAGCCTCGGCGCGGCCATTCTCCAGTTGCTCGGCGGTCAGCGTGCCGGCGGCCTGCTGGCCGGCCAGCTCGGCGATCCGCTCCTGATAAAGCGCGACGTTCAGGGCGGTACGGTCTTCCTCGGCCTGGGCGCGACGGCCACGCAGCAGCGGAATCAGCAGGAATGCCAGGGCCGCCAGCAGCAGCAGGCCGGCAGCGAGCCAGAAATCGATCATTTGTCGTTCTTCAACAGGTTGGCGAGGCGCGCTTGCTCCTCGGCGGACAGGGTGGTTTGCACCTTGGCAGCGGTGCGCCGGCGGCGCAGGACGATCACGCCGATCACCAGCACGCCGAACAGCAGCAAGGCGCCCGGACCGAACCAGAGCAGCCAGGTACGCTCGTTGACCGGCGGCTTGTAGCGAACGAAATCACCGTAGCGGGCAACCATGTAGTCGACGATCTCGCCGTCGCTCTTGCCCTGCTGCAACTGGCCGTAGATCTGCTTGCGCAGGTCGGCGGCGATCGGTGCGTTGGAGTCGGCGATGTCCTGGTTCTGGCACTTCGGGCAGCGCAGTTCCTGGGTCAGGTTGCGGAAGCGTTCGCGCTCGGCGTCGCTGGCGAACTCGTAGGTGTCGATGGCGGCCCGGGCCACGCCGCAGAGGGCGAGACCGAGCAGCGCGGTGACGAGGAAACGCTTCATCGGGCCTCCGGCTCGTCCAGCAGTTGCTGGTACAGCGGCGCCAGTTGCTCGCGCCAGACTTTCTGGTCGACCACCCCGACGATCTTGTGGCGGATGATGCCCTGTTTGTCGATCAGGTAGGTTTCCGGCGCACCGTACACGCCCAGGTCCAGGCCCAGGGTGCCGTCGGCGTCGCTGATGCTCAGCAGGTAGGGATTGTGCAGCTCGTTCAGCCACTTGATGGCGGCGGCGTTGTCGTCCTTGTAGTTGATCCCGTAGATCACCACGCCCTGCTCGGCCAGTCGGGTCAGTTCCGGGTGCTCGACCCGGCACGACGGGCACCAGGTGCCCCAGACGTTGACCAGCGCCGGCTTGCCCTTGAGGTCGGCCTCGGTCAGGCGCCGGGCCGGGTCCTGCACGCTGGGCAGGTCGAAGGCCGGGAACGGCTTGCCGATCAGCGCCGAGGGCAGCTCGCTGGGGTCCAGCCAGAGGCCGCGGAAGAGGAACACCGCGACGATCAGGAAGATCCCCAGCGGCAGCAGCAGAATCGCTCGTTTCAAGACTCAGGCTCCCTGACCGGCGAGGCCCAGGGCCTCGCGCACACGTGTTTTCACCTTCACCCGGTAGCGCCGGTCGAGCGCCGCCAGGGCGCCGCCGAGGCCCATCAGCAGGCCACCGAACCAGATCCAGCGGACGAACGGCTTGACGTGCACGCGCACCGCCCAGGCACCGTTCTCCAGCGGCTCGCCGAGCGCCACGTAGAGGTCGCGGGTAAAGCCGGCATCGATCCCTGCCTCGGTCATCATCGAACTCTGCACGGTGTACAGGCGCTTCTCCGGATGCAGGGTGGCGATCTCCTTGCCGTCGCGGCTGACGTGGATGCTGCCCTTGTCCGAGGTGTAGTTCGGCCCTTCGTGGTGCTTCGCGCCGTCGAAGAGGAAGTGGTAGCCGCCCAGTTCGACGGTGTCGCCGGGCGACATGCGCAGGTCACGCTGGGCGCTGTACTGGCTGCTGAGGACGATGCCGATGGCGCACACGGCGATGCCCAGGTGCGCCAGTTGCATGCCCCAGTAGCTGCGGGTCAGGCTGCGGGCGCCGGCCAGCACGCCCTTGTGCCGGGTCTTGTCGAGGAAGTCGCGGAAACCGGCCAGGACCACCCAGGCGGACAGCAGGAACACCGCCAGCACCGCCCAGTTGAAATCGCCGAAGTACATCGAACCGGCCGCCGCCAGGACCGCGCTGGCCACCAGCACCGGGGTCAGCATGCCGAGCAGCCAGCGGCTCGGGGTGTCCTTCCAGCGCACCAGCACGCCGACCGCCAGGGCCGCCATCAGCGCCGCCATCAGCGGCAGGAACATGGCGTTGAAGTACGGCGGGCCGACCGACAGCTTGGCGCCGCTGAGGGCATCGAGCAGCAGCGGGTAGAGGGTCCCGAGGAGGATCATCGAGGCCGCCACCACCAGCACCAGGTTGTTCAGCAGCAGCAGGGTCTCGCGCGACCACAGGGCGAAGCCGACCTGGCTCTTGACCACCGGCGCGCGCAGGGCGAACAGGGTCAGCGAGCCGCCGACCACCAGCAGCAGGAAGGCGAGGATGAACACCCCGCGCTCCGGGTCGGAGGCGAAGGCGTGCACCGAGGTGAGCACGCCGGAGCGGACCAGGAAGGTGCCCAGCAGGCTCAGGGAGAAAGCGGCGATCGCCAGAAGCACGGTCCAGCTCTTGAACACGCCGCGCTTCTCGGTCACCGCCAGCGAGTGGATCAGTGCAGTGCCGACCAGCCAGGGCATGAAGGAGGCGTTTTCCACCGGATCCCAGAACCACCAGCCCCCCCAGCCCAGCTCGTAGTAGGCCCACCAGGAGCCGAGCACGATGCCGATACCGAGGAAGGCCCAGGCTACCAGGGTCCAGGGCCGCGACCAGCGCGCCCAGGCGGCGTCCAGGCGGCCGCCGAGCAGTGCGGCGATGGCGAAGGCGAAGGCCACCGAGAATCCGACGTAACCCATGTAGAGCATCGGCGGGTGGACGATCAGGCCGACGTCCTGCAACAGAGGGTTGAGGTCGTTGCCGTCCATCGGGGTCTGCGGCAGCAGGCGGCTGAACGGGTTGGAGGTGATGATCAGGAACAGCAGGAAGCCGGTGCTGATCATGCCCATCACCGCCAGCACGCGGGCCAGCATGACCTCCGGCAGTTGCCGGGAGAAGATCGACACGGCGAAGGTCCAGCCACCGAGGATCAGCGCCCAGAGCAGCAGCGAACCTTCGTGGGCGCCCCAAACGGCGCTGAACTTGTAGTACCAGGGCAGCGCGCTGTTGGAGTTGCCGGCCACGTAGGCCACCGAGAAGTCGTCGCGCAGGAAGGCCCAGGTCAGGCAACCGAAGGCGAAGGCGAGGAAGGCGAACTGCCCCCAGGCCGCCGGGCGCGCCAGGCTCATCCACTGGCGGTCGCCGCGCCAGGCGCCGACCAGCGGCAAGCTCGACTGCACCAGGGCCAGGCAGAGGGCGAGGATCAGGGCCAGGTGGCCGAGTTCGGGGATCATCTACTTGCCCTCCTGGTTGTACGAGGTCTCGCCGGCGGCCTTGCCGTTCTCGTAGTGCTTCAGTTGGCCGCTGTCCTTGAGCGCCTTGGTGACTTCCGGCGGCATGTAGTTCTCGTCGTGCTTGGCCAGCACTTCATCGGCCACCAGCACGCCGTCGCCGCCCAGCTTGCCGAGGGCGACGATGCCCTGCCCCTCGCGGAACAGGTCGGGAAGGATGCCATGGTAGGCGATGGTCACTTCCTTGGCGCCGTCGGTGACCACGAAACGCACGTTCAGCGAATCCTCGCTGCGTTGCAGAGAACCCTTTTCCACCAGGCCGCCGGCGCGTATGCGGGTGTCGGTCGGCGCTTCGCCGTTGGCGATCTGGGTCGGGGTGTAGAACAGGTTGATGTTCTGTTGCAGGGCCGACAGCGCCAGGCCCACCGCGGCGCCGACGCCCACCACGATGGCGAGGACGATGATCAGACGTTTCTTGCGGACCGGATTCACTGCTGGGCCTCCCGGCGCAGACGACGCGCCTCTTCTTGCAGGTAGCGGCGCCGGGCCAGCAGCGGCTCGGCGACATTGATCGCCAGCACCAGCAGGCTGATGCCGTAGGCCGACCAGACGTAGGGACCGTGATGGCCCATGGCGAGGAAGTCGCCGAACGATTCGAAGCTCATCGTGCCTTCTCCACCAGGGCCTTCACCTCGGCTTTCGCCCAGGCGGTGCGGGACTCGCGCTTGAGCACTTCCAGGCGCATGCGCACCAGCAGCATGGCCGCGAAGAAGCAATAGAAGCCGAGGACCATGATCAGCAACGGCAACCACATCTCCACCGGCATCGCCGGTTTCTCGGTGATGGTGAAGGTGGCCGGCTGGTGCAGGGTGTTCCACCACTCCACCGAGTACTTGATGATCGGGATGTTCACCACGCCGACGATGGCCAGTACGGCACAGGCCTTGGCCGCGCTGTCGCGGTTACTGATCGCCTGGCCGAGGGCGATGATGCCGAAATAGAGGAAAAGCAGGATCAGCATCGCCGTCAGGCGCGCGTCCCAGACCCACCAGGCGCCCCAGGTCGGCTTGCCCCAGACGGCCCCGGTAAGCAGCGCGACGAAGGTCATCCAGGCGCCGATGGGAGCCGCGCACTGCACCGCCACGTCGGCGATCTTCATCTTCCAGATCAGCCCGACGGCACCGGCCACGGCCAGCATGACGTAGCAGGACTGGGCGAGGAAGGCCGCCGGCACATGGATATAGATGATGCGGAAGCTATTGCCCTGCTGGTAGTCCGGCGGCGCGAAGGCCAGCCCCCAGACGCAGCCGGTGACGATCAGCAGCGCCGCCGCCACGGCGAACCAGGGCAGCCAGCGGCCGCTGATCTCGTAGAACCACTTGGGCGACCCAAGCTTGTGAAACCATGTCCAATTCATCATCAGGCTCTGTTTACAGGGCTCTTTGGAAATACCGGGCAGACCTTCCGCTGCCAGCCCGGGTCAAGCGTGGGCGGCACAGCCGCCCGGTACCGCACGCCCGCCGATGCCTTCGGCGGGCGGACTCACTCGCCTACGCTGATCTTCAGGCCGGCAGCGATGGCGAATGGCGTGAGTGTCAATGCTAGCGCCGTCAGGCTCGCCAGCCACAATAAATGTCCGCTGCTGGGCAGTCCCTGCAGCGAAGCCTGCAGCGCCCCGCTACCGAGAATCAGCACCGGGATGTACAGCGGCAGGATCAGCAGCGCCAGCAACAGGCCGCCGCGCTTGAGGCCCACGGTCAAGGCCGCGCCGACGGCGCCGAGCAGGCTCAGCACCGGCGTACCGAGCAACAGGGAAAGCAGCAGCACCGGTATGCAACGGGCCGGCAGGCCCAGCATCAGCGCGAACAGCGGCGACATCAGGACCAGGGCCAGCCCGGAAAACAGCCAGTGTGCCAGCACCTTGGCCAGCACCAGAAGAGCCAGGGGGTGCGGCGAAAGGACCCACTGCTCCAGAGAACCGTCCTCGAAATCGCTGCGGAACAGCCCTTCCAGCGAGAGCAGCACGGCCAATAGCGCCGCCACCCAGACCAGGCCGGGCGACAAGGTTTGTAGCAATTGGCTTTCCGGCCCGACCGCCAGGGGGAACAGGGCGATGACGATGGCGAAGAACACCAGCGGGTTGGCCAGCTCCGCCGGTCGGCGGAACAGCAGGCGCGCCTCGCGCGCCAGAAGCAGGCTGAAGACGTTGCTCATGCCGGATCGCCCAACGCCGGCTCGACCGTCGCGCCGCTGGCCGCCTTGAGCGCACCGAGGTCCAGCTCGCGGTAGCCGGCGGGCACCTGCTGCAGGCTGTGGTGGGTGGTCAGCACCACCATCCCGCCGCGCTGGCAATGCCCGGCCAGGTGCGCTTCCAGTTGCGCCACCCCCTGTTTGTCGAGGGCGGTGAAGGGTTCATCGAGGATCCACAAGGGCGGTGCGTCCAGGTACAGGCGGGCCAGCGCCACGCGGCGTTGCTGGCCGGCGGAAAGGGTGTGGCAGGGAACGTCCTCGAAGCCACGCAGGCCGACGTCGGCCAGGGCCTGCCAGATCGCCTCGCGGCTGGCCGGCTGGTGCAGCGCGCAGAGCCAGGTGAGGTTCTCCTCGGCGCTGAGCAGGCCCTTGATTCCCGCGGCGTGGCCGATCCACAGCAGGCTGCGGGCCAGTTCGCCGCGCTGTTCGGCGAGCGGCCGGCCGTTCAGGCGGACTTCCCCGGCGGTCGGCTGCATCAGTCCGGACAGCAGGCGCAGCAGGCTGGTCTTGCCGCTGCCGTTGGGACCCACCACCTGCAACATCTCACCGGCGGCCAGGCGCAGGTCGAGGCGCTCGAACAGCATGCGCCAGTCGCGCTCGCAGGCGAGCCCGACGGTTTCCAGCAAGGGGCTGGCTGTGGGGACTTCAGCAGGATCGGACATCGAACAACATCGCCAAGCGTCTCTCCTCGTCGCGGCGCCGGAGGCCTTCACGGAACAGACCCTAAAGTCGGGATAAACACGGCCGCTATACTGGTGACGACGCGGCCAGCCTGTTTGACAGGCGCGGCATTATACACGCCCTTCCCCAGCCTCCGCAGGGTCGTTTAAGACAGGTTGTTACCCATGCCAGCCGAGATAGGCGCTTCCCCGCCACTACCCCCGGTCTCCGCCCCACGCCCGCTGCCGCCGGCGCAATCGCAGGGCAACGCCCAGGCCGACGCCGAGATGACCCTGAAGCTGGTGCAGACCCTGGCCGGCCTGCTGGGCGAAGGCGAGTCGGGCAAGGCCGAGGTGCTGGCGGTCAAGGAAGGCCTGGCGAACAATTTCCAGGTCCTGCTCAAGCTGACCCTGGCGAACAGCGGGCAGAGCCTGGTGGAAGTGCAGAGCAATCGGCCGCTGGTGCCGGGCAACCTGCTCAACGTCAGCGCCACCAGCAACACCAGCGTGGTTGCAACCCTGCTCGACAGCATGGCCGGCGCTGGCCCGCTGAGCAGCCTCGACCTGGAGCAACTGCCGCCCGGCACCCTGCTCCAGGGCAAGGTCCTGTCCAGCACCGCGCTGCCGGCGGACAAGGCCCAGCAGGTGGTCTACCGGGTCCTGCTGAACCTGCTCAACACGCCGCTCGCCGGCAGCAAGCTGAGCCTCGACTCGCCCCAGGCGCTGCCGGTCGGCAGCCTGCTCACGGCGCTGGTGAAAAACAGCCAGCAGATCGACTTCCTGCCGCTCAGCGGACGCCTCGACCAGCTTGCGCTGGGCCAGCAACTGGCCGGGCAGAGCGCCCGCCAGGCTTCCCTGGAAGGCCTGTTCGCCGCCCTGCAGGGGCTGAACGGCCGCAACGACCTGCCGGACAGCCTGCGCCAGGCCGTGGAGCGCCTCTTCGCCGGCCTGCCGGAGGCGCAGAAGATGGGCGATTCCAAGCTGCTCGGCCAGGCCCTGCAGCAGAGCGGCCTGTTCCTCGAGGCGCGCCTGATGCAGGGCGCCACCGATCATCTCGGCCAGGACCTGAAGGCCAACCTGTTGCGCCTGTTCGCCCAGCTGTCGCCGCTGCCGCCGACCGGCGCCCAGGCGCCGGGCATGTTCGCCGGCAACACGGCGAACCTGGCCCAGGCGCTGCCGGCCTTTGTCCGCAACGCCCTGGGCAACCTGGGACAGAGCGCCAACAAGACCCAGGCACTGAACTTTCCCCTGCCGAGCAAGGTTCTCCAACTGTTCGACGAGGACATGGAACTGGAGTCGCTGCTGCGCCTTGCCGCCGCGGCGATCTCCCGCCTGCAGACTCATCAGCTGTCGAGCCTGGCGCAGACCAGCACCCTGCCGGATGGCACCCAACTGGCGACCTGGCAGATGGAGGTGCCCATGCGCCATCAGCACTCGGTGGTACCGTTGCAGGTGAAGTTCCAGGAAGAACAGCGCAAGACCGGCGAAGAGGCCCGCGAAAGCCTCTGGCGCGTCGAACTGGCCTTCGACCTGGAGCCGCTGGGACCGCTGCACGCCCAGGCGACCCTGCTACGCGGCAGCCTGTCCAGCCAGCTTTGGGCCGAGCGCGACGCGACCGCGCGGCTGGTCGAGCATGAACTCGGCCACCTGCGCCAACGCCTGCGCGACGCCGGCCTGACCGTTGGCGAGATCACCTGCCAACGCGGCCGCCCGCCCCAGGGCCCGCGAGCGACCATCGAACAACGCTGGGTAGACGAAACCGCATGAACAGAAAGCAGTCACCCGCCCCGCGCCAGGCCATCGCCCTGAGCTACGACGGCCAGGCCGCGCCGACCCTTTCCGCCAAGGGCGACGCCGAACTGGCCGAGGCGATCCTGGCCATCGCCCGCGACTACGAGGTACCGATCTACGAGAACGCCGAGCTGGTCCGCCTGCTCGCCCGCCTGGAACTCGGCGACGCCATTCCGGAAGCGCTGTATCGCACCATCGCCGAGATCATCGCCTTCGCCTGGCACCTGAAAGGCAAGTGTCCCGAGGGATTCGCGCCGGACGCCGCGGATGGCAACCAGATGCTGCTACTCGGCGGTCCCGGCGACTGAGCCAGCCCGCACGGCGAAACATCCGCACGCACATCAGCTCCAGGACCTCGCCGCTGCGCGCTAAGCTGCGCAGCCTCCGACCTCGGCAAAGGAGCGCCCGATGAACTTCGTCTTTCCCCACCCGTTGGTCACCCCGCGCCTGCGGCTACGCACTTTCCGAGAGGAAGACGCCGCGCCGCTGTTCGCCATGATGTCCGACCCGGAAGTCATGCGTTACTGGAACACACCGCCGTGGACGCCCCCTGCGCAGGCCCGCGAGGCGATCCTGCGGGACAGCCAGGCGCTCGTCGACGGCGAATACCTGAACCTGGCCATCGAGCGTCGAGAAGACGGCCAATTGCTCGGCAGTTGTATCCTCTTCCATTTCGAGAAAGGCTCGCGCCGCGCCGAACTCGGCTACTGCCTGGCACGTGCAGCCCAGGGCCGGGGTTACATGGGCGAGGCGCTGCGCAGGCTGCTGGCGTTCGCTTTCGATGAAATCGACCTGAACCGCCTGGAGGCGGAGATCGATCCGCGCAACCGGCCTTCGGCCGCCAGCCTGGAGCGCCTGGGCTTCCGCCAGGAGGGCCTGCTCGCACAACGCTGGATCGTTTCCGGAGAAGTCTCCGACTCGGCGCTCTACGGATTGCTCGCCGAGCACTGGCGCAACCGCTGAAGGAGGAACCACCGGCAGGGCCCGCCATCCGTCACTTTCCACAGAACCTGTCGTTCGCGCAACGGTCTTTAGACGGCACACCACATGCCTGCGGAGGCATCCCTCAAATGAAAAAACATACCCTGTTCGCCGTAGCTGCTCTCGGCCTGCTGTTCGCGGGCAGCACCCTGCTGCCTGGCGAGCTTTCTCCTGTCGGCTCCGCCTATGCCAAGGGCGGAAATGGCGGCGGCAACGGTGGCGGTCATGGCGGCGGCAAGGGCGGCAGCCATGGCGGCAACCTCGGCGGCCACTCCAGCAAAGGCCATGGTTCAGCCACCTCCGGCATCGCCAGCTCCCGCGACAGCCGCGGGCTGTCGCAGGCCAGCGCGATCTCCGCCACCACCCCCGGCGATCACAACAGCAAGGGCTTGAGCAACGCCATCGGCTCCTCGACCAAGAACGACCGCTGACCGCCAGTGGCGACCACGAAAAAGCCGGCCTTCGCGCCGGCTTTTTCGTGCCCCGCCCACACGGCTCAGGCGAAACCGCCGTTGACCCGCAGCACCTGGGAATTGACCCAGGCCCCGTCCGGCCCGGCGAGGAAGGACACCGCCGCGGCGATCTCGTCCGGCTCGCCGAGACGCTCCAGCGGCGCCAGCCTGGCGATCTGGTCGATCTGTTCGGCGCTCTTGCCGTTGAAGAACAGCTCGGTGGCCACCGGGCCGGGCGCCACCGCGTTGACCCTGATGTCCTGGCCGCGCAACTCGTTGGCCAGCACGTGCACCAGCCCCTCGACCCCGGACTTGGACGCGATGTACGGACCGTAGCTGGGCAGCGCCCGGGCGATCACGCTGGTGGACAGGGCGATGATCCGTCCGCCGCGCTCGACATGCCGGGCAGCCAGGCCGAGCACGATGAAGGCGCCGCGCAGGTTGGTGCGGATCACCCGGTCGAAGCCCTCCAGGTCGCCGTCGGCGATCTTCAGGTAGGGCATCGTGCCGGCGCTGTTGACCACCACGTCGATGCGGCCGAAGGCGCCCCTGGTGGCTTCGAACAGCTTGTCCATGTCCTCCGGGCTGGCCACGTCGCCCTGCACGGCGATGGCCGTGCCGCCGGCGGCGACGATTTCGGCCACGACCTCGTCGGCCATGGTCTGGTTGCCGGCATAGTTGACCGCGACCGCGAAACCGTCGGCGGCCAACCGCCGGGCAATGGCGCGACCGATGCCGCGGGAGGCGCCGGTGACGATGGCGGCTTGGGTGATGTCAGGCATGCTGGGACTCTCCTGGAATGAGCGTGGCGACAGCCACGCATCGACAGGGAAAGTCTAGAAGCCGGGTATTGGCGGATAAACAGCAGACAACCGTCATGACTATCCAGGATTTCCGGACAATACCGATACGCGGTCACGGCTTGCGCGCGATCCAGGCGTACTGCTGACGCTTCTCCTCGCCCAGGCGCTGGCGTCGGCGATGACTGGCGAACGCATCGCCGGAACAGTAGGTGCAGACGGCGCTGGCTTCGATCTGCGCCGGCCCGACGCCGGCGGCCTGGAACAACTGGCGACAGAAGGCTACCAGGTCCAGCCAGGCGCCCTGCTCCGCCTGCCTTGGCTCGGGCGGAGCGAACCGGGGTGGCCGCTCGGGGAGCGGACGACGCTGGCTCCAGGGCGGCACCGCGCCCTCCCAGAGGCGGCCGTGGCCGACCTGCAACGCCTCGATGAACCCGGCACTCACCTCGTAGCAGCAGGCTTTGATCCCGGGACCGATGGCGACCCGGATGTCCGCGCTGGCGACGCCGCGCGCATTGAAGCGCGCCACCGCCGCGCCGACGATACCGGCGACGAGCCCCTGCCAGCCGCCGTGCAGGGCGGCCACCACCCGACCGTCGCGACTGCTCATGAGAATCGGCAGGCAGTCCGCGGTGACCACCGCGACCGCCAGCGGCCCTTCGCTGAAAACACCGTCGGCGGCATGCCGTCCCGATTCCGACAACGAGCGCGCGTCGACGATCTCGGCGCCATGCACCTGCCGGCAATGGAATATCCGTTCGGAGAGTGCCTGGCCGGCTTGCTGGAAGCCATGCTCGATGCCTTCGATCGCCTTGAGGATGTCGGCCTGGACGGTCATGCTGTCTCGCCATGGAAGGTTGGAAAACGACCTTACCTCATCTTCCCGGAAGCCGCCTCAGGCGATGCCGCGCAGGAGGTCGGGGCAGCCACGATCACGCTTGATCAACGCAGCCAGGGCGACCTGGCCCAAAGGCCGGTCGGACACCGCGCCGATGCTCAGGCCATGGCCTCTGCTCCACTCGAACAACAGGCGCTTCTCGCGGCAATCGAGTTCGCCCACCAGCAGGAAGCGCCGGATGCTGCCGCTGCGTCCCAGCATCGCCAGCGTGCCCTTGCAGCCCTGGTCCAGGCGGAATCCGTCGTAGAGGCAATAGTCGTACGGGTAACCCTGGTCCAGGGAGCGCCGCAGCTCCCGTCGGTCCAGGCACAGGCTCAGGTGGAAGTAGCCGCAGCGGTTGAACAGCGCTCCGTACCTGAGCAGACGGCCGGGGTTGGCGCACAGCACCATGGCGCGCAGGGGTATTGCAGGCATCCTTGTGGCCTCCTGGAAACGTGCGGGTTGACCAGGACCGATTCTAGAAAGCGACAGCCGCGCAATTAATAGGACTTTTCCTCTAAATGCCTACCTGTGATCCGAAGCTTCCTCCTGGCCCAGGTTACGCAGGACACGCTCGGCCTGGCGCCTCAACGGCTCGCGCAACTCCAGCGGCTGCCTGACCTCGAAGTCGAACGGCAGGCCGCACAGGCGCCGGGCGAACCAGTCCAGGTCGTCGGTGCTGGCGCGCAACAGCGTACCGCCATCGACCTCGGCGAGCAGACCGAGGGGCTCGCCGAGCACCGCGACCACCTGCTCCCTCGCCGCCCGCATCAGAATTTCCACCGGGTAGGCGCGCGGCATCCGGGCGAAGCTCTCCCGCAGGTGGCGGAGGGTATCGAAATCCGCCGGTCGCTCGAAGCGCTCCGCCAGCATGCGCGGCGCGTCCAGGCGATCGAGACGGAACGAGCGCAACGCCTGGCGCAGGTGGCAGAAACCGCTGACGTACCAGCAGCCGTTGCGATAGGCCAGGCCGTAGGGATCGAGTTGGCGGAGGGTTTCGGCGCCCTGCGGGTCGCGATAGCGGAACTCGACCCGCGCACGGACCTGGGCGGCTTCGGCGAGGGTCGCCAGCGCCGCCACACTGGTTCCCGCCCGGGCGCGGGCCAGGTCCAGGCTGGCGGTCTCGCGGAGCGCCACGAGGCGCCGCCGCAGCGCAACGGGCATCACCCTGCTCAGCTTGGCCTGCGCACTTTCCAGGGCCAGCTCGCTTTCGCCCAGGCCGAGACTGCGCACCGCCAGCAGGCCGAGGGACACGGCCAGGGTTTCCTCCGCGCTGAACATCAGCGGCGGGAGCTTGAAACCGGCCACCAGGCGGTAACCGCCATGGCGTCCGCGCTCCGCCGAGATGGGTATGCCCAGCTCCTCGAGGGCGACGATATAGCGACGCAGCGTCCGTCCATCCACCTCCAGGCGCCTGGCCAGCTCGCTACCGCTGAGCTGGCCGTGGCTCTGCAGCAGTTCGAGCAGGGCGAGCACGCGCACCGTGGGCTTGGACATTTTTCGATCCACCGGAAAAATCAGGACCGAATATAGCCTATATCCCCCCTACCCTGCGTTCAGCCCGGTTGCGATGCGCAACGTGCGTTACCTGAACGGAGATGGAAGATGGAACCTGTACTGTTTTATGGCGTACCCCACGGCTGTTCCTTCGGCTCGATCGTGGCCCTCGAGTGGCTCGGCCGCCCCTATCGCCTGTGTCGGATCGAGATGCCGCTGGAGACCGGCGAGCGCACCTACGTGCGCCTGAACCCGGCTCGCCAGACGCCCACCCTGCTCCTGGAGGACGGCCGCGCGCTCAGCGAAAGCCTGGCCATTCTCCAGCACCTGGCGGCGCGCGACCTGTGCAGGAAGCTCGGTTATCCGCAGGGCAGCGCCGAGTTCGACGAACTGAACTTCGCCCTCGCCCTCCTGCATACCGAATGCCATTCGGCCTGGGGAGCCCTGTTCTATCTGGAGGACGCCGACGCAACCACGACGGCAAGGGCGCTGACGCGCGCGGCGCGAGCCTATGACCGGATCGACAAGCTGCTCGGCGACCGCAAGTGGCTGGCCGGCGAAGGGCCGAGCGTGGCCGACGCCTACCTCGCGGGTACCGCTCGCTGGGGACGGGAGCTGGGCTACTTCGACCTGCAACACGACTTTCCGCGCCTGCATCGACACCTGGAGAAGCTGGAGCAGGACCCGGCGGTGCGCTTCGCCCATGCCATCGAGGATCGCCTGCCGGCGCAGAGCTGCGGGGAGTTCAGGGGAGAGGTGACACTGGCAGAAGTGGCGAGCCGCCTGCTCGCCTGAAAAGCGCCAGCGCCAGCGCCGGGCCGGCGACCGTCACTTGCCCTTGGCTTCGTGCAGGCGCGCCACCAGCTCGGCCTCGGCCTGCGACAGACCGCAGGCCTGGGTCAGGTCTTCGGCGCTGGCGCCGAGCCCGACCAGGCGTGCGGCCTGGCTGAACGACAGCGTGGTCGGATCGCGCTGCTCCAGGCGCGCGACCCGGTCGGGAAGCGGCGCGAGTTGCTTGCCGAGGTCCTGCAAGGCCTCGCCCATGCGCACGTTGACCTGCTGGTAGGACTCGATGCGCTTGCTCAGCTCCTTGAGCCGGCGCTCGCGCGCGGCGCCCTCCTCCGCCTGCTGCGCCAGCGCAGCTTGCAGGCGGCGCAATTCACGGCGCAGCCACAGGCACGCCGCCGCCAGGCCGAGGCAGGCGGCGAGCGCCAGTGCCAGCGCGACGACCTCCATCTCAGCAGGCCCTCGTGTCGGTAGAACGCATCAGATGCTGCCCAGCTCCGACCATTCTTCCTCGGTCATCATCTTGTCCAGCTCGACCAGGATCAGCAGCTCGCCGTTCTTGTTGCAGACACCCTGGATGAACTTGGCCGACTCTTCGTTGCCGACGTTCGGCGCGGTCTCGATTTCCGACTGCTTCAGGTAGACCACCTCGGCGACGCTGTCGACCAGGATGCCGACCACCTGCTTGTCCGCCTCGATAATGACGATCCGCGTGTTGTCGCTGACCGGCGCAGGGTCCAGGCCGAAGCGCTGGCGGGTGTCGATCACCGTGACCACGTTGCCGCGCAGGTTGATGATGCCCAGCACGTAGCTCGGCGCGCCCGGCACCGGGGCGATCTCGGTGTAGCGCAGCACCTCCTGGACCTGCATCACATTGATGCCGTAGCTCTCGTTGTCCAGGCGGAAGGTGACCCACTGCAGGATCGGATCTTCGGCGCTTTGCGCGGTGGCTTTGCTCATTCCCCTAACCTCTCGAAAACCGCCGCAAGTGGCGGAAGCTGTCTATCAATGGTCGCCGTGCAGGCGCTTGACGGCGCCGCTGGCGATCAGTTCGGCGAGCGCCGCCACATCCAGCAGCGCACACATGTGTTCGATGACCGTGCCGGCCAGCCAGGGCCGCTGGCTACGCTGGCTGCGCCATTTCACCTCGGCCGGGTCGAGGCGGATCGAGCGGCTCACCTGGTGCACCGCCAGCCCCCACTCGTAGCCCTGGACCGAGATCACGTACTTGAGGCCGTCGCGATAGTCGTCGCGGTAGCGTTCGGGCATCACCCAGCGTGCGGTGTCCAACACCTTCAGGTTGCCCGCCTGCGACGGCAGGATGCCGAGGAACCAGTCGGGCTGGCCGAACAACGGGGTCAGTTCCTGGTTCTCCAGCGGATAGATCGAGCCGAGGCACACCAGCGGCACCGCCAGGGTCAGCCCGGCGACGTCGAACAGCAGGCACTCGAAGGGCTCCGCCGCCCAGGCCGGACGACCGTCGTCGAGCAGCGGCAGGTCGAGCAGCGGCGGCTCGCCGACGCTCGCCGGGGCGCTCGGCACGCGCAACTCGATGACTTCGTGGGGCCGTGGCTCGACCGGCAGCTCGCGCAACGTCGTCGGTTCGTCGAGCAGGGCCGCCGGCGCCGGCGGAACCAGGCGCGCATCGCGGACCTGCTCCTCGAGCACCGCGGCCTCGAACTCGTCGAACCCGTGGTCGACCGGCAGCGTTTCCAGCGCCGGGGCCGGTGTCGCCACTTCGGCGACCGCCAGCGCGACAGGCTTCAACGGCGCGGGCGCAGGCGCTGGCGGCGTCTCGACGAGAGGTTCCAGGTCCTCGAAAGTGGCCTCCTGGAGCAACGCATCCAGGTAGGACTGCAAGGCCAGTTGCGAACGGGTGGCGGTGGCGGCGCTCATGTGGGTATTCCGCGACAGGGGTCTACAACGGTTATCGGCCGCACTCCGGTGCGGCTTGAATGCGCCTGTCGGCGCGGCGACCGGCGCGCCATCAGGCCACCCGGGTGGCCGGCTGCTGCGCCAGCAGATGCTTGAGCAAGGCGCGGTAGGCGATCACCCCGCGACTCTTGCCGTCGTGCTGCGACGGCGTGACCCCGGCCCGGCTGGCATCGCGCAGGCGGGTATCGATGGGAATGAACGCCTGCCACAGGTTGTCCGGGTAGTTCTCGTTGAGAATCCGCAGCGTGCTCAGCGAAGCCTGGGTCCGCCGGTCGAACAGCGTAGGTACGATGGTATAGGGCAACGCCTGTTTGCGCGACCGGTTGATCATCGCCAGGGTGTTGACCATCCGCTCCAGCCCTTTCACCGCGAGGAACTCGGTCTGCACCGGGATCACCAGGTGCTGGCTGGCGGCCAGGGCGTTGACCATCAGCACGCCGAGCAGCGGCGGGCTGTCGATGATCGCATGGTCGAAATCCTGCCAGAGCTGCGCCAGGCTCTTCGAGACCACCAGGCCGAGACCGCTCTTGCCCGGCGACTGGCGCTCCAGGGTGGCCAGCGCGGTACTCGACGGCAGCAGGGAAATGCGTTCGTTGCTGGTGCTGCGCAGCAGCGAGGCCGGCAGCCCCTCGGGGACGTTGCCCTGGTGCAGGAACAGGTCGAAGGCGCTGTGCTCGAGGGTGTCCGGGTCATAGCCGAAATAGCTGGTCATCGAGCCGTGGGGGTCCAGGTCGACCACGACCACGCGCTTGCCGGCATCCGCCAACAGGCCGGCCAGGGCGATGGACGAGGTGGTCTTGCCGACCCCTCCTTTCTGATTGGCGACTGCCCAGACTTTCATTGCTCTACTCTTCCTGGCATGGGTCTACCCGGTTGGGGCCGCGCTAATGGCCAGTTCGGCCCCGGCGCCCGTACGCAAACCATGGTTCGCGCGCTCATGGCGAAGGCGACGGGGAATTGACGGTTGCCGGCGCGGGCGCCGGCGTACCGCCAGTATCTGCAGCTTGCGTGCCAGCTGCCGAGCCTGCGTGGCGGAGCGCCGAATCCGGTTGCGCCTTGCCGCTGCCGACCCCGCTGACGCTGCGCCGCACCTCCAGGTTGCGCGAGATCACCAGCACCACCCGGCGATTCTTCGCCCGCCCCTCGGCGCTGGCATTGTCCGCCACCGGCTGAAATTCACCATAGCCCACCGCAGCCATCCGCGACGGCTCGACCCCATCGTTGCCGAGCAGGCGGACGATGCTCGCCGCCCGCGCCGCCGACAGTTCCCAGTTGGTGGGATAGCGCGGGCTATGGATCGGCACGTCATCGGTGAAGCCCTCGACATGGATCGGGTTCTTGTAGGGCGCCAGGATCTTGGCGACCTTCTCGACGATATCGAAGGCGGCATCGTTGGGCAGCGCATCGCCGCTGGGAAACAGCAGGCTGGAATTGAGAGTGATCTCGATCCACAGCTCGTTACCGCGCACGCTCAACTGGTCGGAGGCGATCAAGTCGCCGAAGGCATCGCGCACGCTGTCGGCGATCCGCTCCAGCGAGTCGGCGCTGGCCGCGTTGTCGCTGGGCTGCTCCTCGACGCTGGTGCGCTCCGGCTCGGTGGTGCGCGGCCGCTCGTCGCCGATGGGAATCGGCTTCAACGAGCGGTCGGGCTGGTTGAACACGCCGGTGAGGGTCTCCGAGAGGATCTTGTACTTGCCCTCGTTGATCGAGGAAATCGAATACATCACCACGAAGAAGGCGAACAGCAGGGTGATGAAGTCGGCATAGGAAACCAGCCAGCGTTCGTGGTTCTCGTGTTCCTCCTGGTGGCGACGGCGGCGCTGCATGCTCGGCTCCGGTCAGTCCATGAAGCCTTGCAGCTTCAACTCGATGGAACGCGGGTTCTCGCCCTCGGCGATGGACAGCAGGCCCTCCAGGAGCATCTCGCGGTAGCGCGACTGGCGCAGTACCAGGGTTTTCAGCTTGTTGCCGATCGGCAGCAGGAGCAGGTTGGCGAAGCCGACGCCATAGATGGTGGCGACGAAGGCCACGGCGATGCCGCTGCCGAGCTGCGCCGGGTTGGCCAGGTTGCCCATCACATGGATCAAGCCCATTACCGCGCCGATGATGCCGATGGTCGGCGCATAGCCGCCCATGCTCTCGAACACCTTGGCGGCCTGCAGGTCGCGACTTTCCTGGGTGAACAGGTCGACCTCGAGGATGCTGCGGATGACTTCCGGCTCGGCGCCGTCCACCAGCAGTTGCAGGCCCTTGCGCGCATAGGGATCGGGCTCCGCATCGGCGATGCTCTCCAGGCCGAGCAGGCCTTCCTTGCGCGCGGTCATGCTCCAGGAGACGATCCGGTCGATTCCCCCGGAAAGATCCTCGCGCGGCGGGAAGAACACCCAGCCGAGCATGCCCAGGCCGCGCTTGAGCACGTTCACCGGGGTCTGCAACAGCGCCGCGGCCAGGGTGCCGCCGATCACGATCAGCGCCGCCGGACCGTTGAGCAGGGCTCCGGCGTGGCCGCCCTCGAGAAAGTTGCCGCCGACGATGGCGACGAACGCCAGGGTGATCCCGACCAGGCTGAGCACATCCATCAGCGCGTCCCCTCGGCTCGGCGAAGGCGCGCGCAGCTCGTCACGTGGGTGGCCATCGAAGGCAGTCTCCTCATTCCTGCACGCACGCTTACTGGCACGCCTCGACCAGGTGCCGGCCGATGTCGTCGAGCCCGTACACCGCGTCCGCCAGGTTGGCCTTGACCACGGCCATCGGCATCCCGTAGATCACGCAACTGGCCTCGTCCTGCGCCCACACCTGGCTGCCGCCCTGCTTGAGCAGGCGCGCACCCTCGCGCCCGTCGGCGCCCATGCCGGTGAGGACCACCGCCAGGACCTTGTCGTTGTAGGCCTTGGCCGCCGAGCCGAAGGTCACGTCGACGCAGGGCTTGTAGTTCAGGCGTTCGTCGCCGGGGAGGATGCGCACCGTGCCGCGGCCGTCGACCATCATCTGCTTGCCGCCCGGCGCCAGCAGCGCCAGGCCGGGACGCAGGATGTCGCCGTCCTCCGCCTCCTTGACGTTGATCCGGCACAGCTTGTCGAGGCGCTCGGCGAAGGCCTTGGTGAAGGCCGCCGGCATGTGCTGGATCAGTACCAGCGGCGCCGGGAAGTTGGCCGGCAACTGGGTCAGCACCCGCTGCAAGGCAACCGGTCCACCGGTGGAGGTACCGATCGCGACCAGCCGGTAGGCCTTGCGCTTCGGCGCCGCCGAGGTCGACGCCGGGGCCGGCGACGCGCCGGCACCAACACGCGCGCTCGCGCCGACGCTGGAGGACGACGCCGGCGCATGGCTGGACGAGGTGGCCGAAGGCAGCGGCGGCAGGGTGATCGAGCGACGATTGCTACGGGCGATGGTCAGGACCTTCTCGCAGAGCAACTGGCGGACCTTGTCCGGGTTGCGCGAGATGTCCTCGAAATTCTTCGGCAGGTAGTCGACCGCTCCAGCGTCCAGTGCATCCAGGGTCACCCGCGCGCCCTCGTGGGTCAGCGAGGAGAACATCAGGACCGGGGTCGGGCAACGCTGCATGATGTTGCGTACCGCGGTGATGCCGTCCATCAGCGGCATCTCGTAATCCATGGTGATCACATCGGGTCTCAGGGCCAGCGCCTGCTCGATGGCCTCGCGGCCATTGGTGGCGGTGCCGACCACCTGGATCTGTCCATCGGCGGAGAGAATCTCCGAGACACGGCGGCGGAAGAACCCCGAATCGTCCACCACCAGGACTTTGACTGCCATAGCTACTCCTCAGAGGGCGACGCTCCTGCGCCGCCGGAAACCCATACGCGGCGTCAGATGCGCCGTGCGTAACGCTTGAGCATGCTCGGCACATCGAGGATCAGGGCGATGCGCCCGTCCCCGGTGATGGTGGCGCCCGCCATGCCGGGGGTGCCCTGCAACATCTTGCCGAGTGGCTTGATCACCACTTCTTCTTGTCCCACCAACTGGTCGACGACGAAACCGATGCGCTGGGTGCCGACCGACAGGATCACCACGTGCCCCTCACCCTGCTCTTCGTGGGCCGCACTCGGCACCAGCCAGCGCTTGAGATAGAACAGCGGCAAGGCCTTGTCGCGGACGATCACCACTTCCTGGCCATCCACGACATTGGTGCGCGACAGGTCAAGATGGAAGATTTCGTTGACGTTGACCAGCGGGAAGGCGAACGCCTGGCTGCCCAGCATCACCATAAGGGTAGGCATGATCGCCAAAGTCAGCGGCACCTTGATGACGATCTTCGAGCCGGACCCCTTCTGCGAAAACACGTTGACCGTGCCGTTGAGCTGGGAAATCTTGGTCTTCACCACGTCCATGCCGACACCGCGGCCGGACACGTCGGAAATCTCGGTCTTGGTCGAGAAACCCGGGGCGAAAATCAGGTTGTAGCACTCCAGGTCGGTCAGGCGGTCCGCCGCATCGCGCTCCAGCAGGCCCTTCTCCACCGCCTTGTTGCGCAGCACCTCGGCGTCCATGCCCTTGCCGTCGTCGGTGATCATCAGGAGGATGTGGTCACCCTCCTGCTCCGCTGACAGCACCACCTGGCCGACCCGCGGCTTGCCGGCGGCCTCGCGCTCCTCCGGACTCTCGATGCCGTGGTCGACGGCGTTGCGCACCAGGTGCACCAGCGGATCGGCGAGGGCCTCGACCAGGTTCTTGTCGAGGTCGGTCTCTTCGCCCACCAGCTCCAGGTTGATCTCTTTCTTCATGTTCCGCGCCAGGTCGCGAACCAGGCGCGGGAAGCGGCCGAAGACCTTCTTGATCGGCTGCATGCGGGTCTTCATCACCGACATCTGCAGGTCGCCGGTGACCACGTCGAGGTTGGCCACGGCCTTGGCCATGGCCTCGTCGCCACTGTTCAGGCCCAGGCGCACCAGGCGGTTACGCACCAGCACCAGCTCGCCGACCATGTTCATGATCTCGTCGAGACGCGCCGTATCCACCCGCACGGTGGTCTCCGCCTCGCTCGCCGCGGGCCTGTCGGGCGCCGCCGGACGCGCGGCGGCGGCCTTGGCCGGAGCGACCGGTTTCGCCGCGGGACTCTTCGCCGCGATGTTCTTGGCTACCGCCGCGGCGGCCGCCACGGCCTCGGAGGCGCCGTTGAACTTGCCCTTGCCGTGCAGTTCGTCGAGCAGCGACTCGAACTCGTCGTCGCTGATCTCATCGCCGCCCGCGGCGGCCGGCGCCTTGCCCTGCTCCGCCGGCGCAGCCGCTGGAGCCGCGGCAGCCGGTGCGGCGGGTGTGCCGGCGGCTTCCGGGACATCGCCGAACTTGCCCTTGCCGTGCAGTTCGTCGAGCAGCGCCTCGAACTCGTCGTCGCTGATATCGTCACCAGCGGCAGCCGCGGCCGGCTCGACCGCCTTGGCGGGGACTTGCGCAAGCTCGGCCGAGACCGCCGGCGGGACGAACTTGCCCTTGCCGTGCAACTGGTCGAGCAACGCCTCGAACTCGGCGTCGCTGATCTCGTCGCCAGCGGGAGCCGCGGGCGCTTCTGCAACGGCGGAGGCCGGCGCTTCGTCGCCCTGCAGAGCATCCAGCAACTGCTCGAACTCGTCGTCGGTGATATCGCTGGAGGCACTCTGCGCGGGCGCTTCCGGCGGCGCCGCAGGCTCGGCTGGCGGAACGGCCGCCGGTGGCGCTTGCACAGGTTCCGCGGGCTCGGCGCCCTCGGGCTCGGCCAGGCGGGCAAGGGCCGCCAGCAGCTCGGGCGTCGCCGGGGTCGGTTCGGACTGCTCGCGCACCTGGTCGAACATCGCGTTGACCGTATCCAGCGCCTGCAGCACCACATCCATCAGTTCGGAGCTGACGCGCCGCTCGCCCTTGCGCAGGATATCGAAGACGTTTTCCGCAATGTGGCAGCATTCCACCAGCGCGTTCAGCTGGAGGAAGCCGGCACCGCCCTTGACCGTATGGAACCCACGGAAAATGGCATTGAGCAGGTCCATATCGTCCGGCCGGCTCTCCAGCTCGACCAGTTGCTCGGACAATTGCTCGAGAATCTCGCCGGCCTCAACCAGGAAGTCCTGGAGGATTTCTTCATCGGCGTCGAAGCTCATTCGGCTGCTCCCAGAGACGTGTTACTCGAAAGGATCGGCAGGACCGCTGTCCTGCCGGAAATACCGGCCCGGCTTTCCGGACCGACTTCAGCCCGCCCGCCGGGATCACCGGCATGACGAAGGCTGTGCCAGCAGCCCGCGGATGCCAGCGTTCAATGCTTACTTAACGGCAGCGATGCCGCAGTCTTGAGCCGGGCGGGTCAGAAACCCAGGCTGGACAGCAGATCGTCCACGTCATCCTGCCCGGACACCACATCCTCTCGTTTTTCCGCGGCGACCTGCGGCCCCTCGCCCTTGGCCGAACGCTCCAGCGCGGCCTGGTGGCGCATGCTCACGTGGTCGTGCTCGATTCCGGCGTAACGGTCCACCTGGCCGGCCATCCAGACCAGCTTCACGAGGTTGCTCTCGACCTCGGTGACCAGCTTGGTGACACGCTTGATCACCTGGCCGGTCAGGTCCTGGTAATCCTGCGCCAGCAGGATGTCATTGAGCTGCGAGGACAACTGGCCGGCGTTCTCGCCGCTGCGCACGAGGAACTGTTCGATGCGCTTGGCCAGCTCGCGGAAGCCGTCAGCGTCGATTTCCCGGCGCATGAAGCGTTGCCACTCCTGGTGCAGCTCCCGCGAATCGTCGCCCAACTGGTTGACCAGCGGGGCGCTCTGCTCCACCAGGTCCATGGTCCGGTTGGCGGCCTTCTCGGTCATTTCCACCACGTAGGAAAGACGATCGGTGGCATCGGCGATCTGCGACATTTCCTGCGCGTGGGGGGAATGCGGGTCGATCTGGAAATCGACGATGGCGTTGTGCAGTTCGCGGGTCAGCTTGCCCACTTCCTGGTAGAGGCCACGGTCCCTGGCCTGGCTGAGCTCCTGGATCAATTGCACCGCCTGCTGGAAGTGCCCCCGTTCGAGACAGTCCACCAGTTCGCGCGCATGTTTTTTCAGGGTCGATTCGAATTCGTCGCCCGTGGAATCGTTACCAAGCACCATGACACCCTCTTGGCCGGCTTCAGCCGTTGACCCGCTCGAAAATCTTCTCGATCTTTTCCTTCAGGACCTGAGCGGTGAAGGGTTTGACCACATAGCCGTTGACCCCGGCCTGGGCAGCTTCGATGATCTGGTCGCGTTTGGCCTCGGCGGTGACCATCAGCACCGGCAGGTGCTTGAGGCGCTCGTCGGCGCGAACCGCGCGCAGCAGATCGATGCCGGTCATGCCCGGCATGTTCCAGTCGGTGACGAGAAAGTCGAAATTGCCGCTGTGCAGCATCGGCAGCGCCGTGGTGCCGTCGTCGGCCTCGGCGGTATTGGTGAAGCCCAAGTCCCGCAAGAGGTTCTTGATGATGCGTCTCATCGTGGAAAAGTCGTCCACGATGAGAATTTTCATGTTCTTGTCCAAGTAAACCTCCGTACAGACCAGAGCGCGCCCCAGGGGACGCGCCACACATTCTTTTGCGTTAACGGTTACAAGCTGCGGTCGAGGCCGGTTCAGGCCGACCGCCAATCGGCCAGGCGCGCGCGCAAACGCGCGGCGCACTGGCTGTGCAACTGGCTGACCCGCGATTCGCTGACGCCCAGTACCTCGCCGATCTCCTTGAGGTTGAGTTCCTCGTCGTAATACAACGCCAGCACCAGGCGCTCGCGCTCCGGCAACTTGGCGATGGCATCCGCCAGGGCCGCCTGGAAACGTTCGTCGAGCAGGCCGTGGATCGGTTCGTTGTGACTGAGGCTGGTGTCTTCCGGCAATCCATGTTCGCCGTCCTGCAACAGGTCGTCGAAGCTGTACAGACGGCTGCCCTGCGTGTCGCTGAGGATGCCGTAGTAATCTTCGAGGCTCAATTGGAGTTCGGCAGCAACTTCGTGATCTTTAGCGTCGCGTCCGGTTCTCGCCTCGATCGCGCGGATCGCGTCGGTCACCATGCGCGTGTTGCGGTGCACCGAACGCGGCGCCCAGTCGCCCTTGCGGACCTCGTCGAGCATGGCCCCGCGGATGCGGATGCCGGCATAGGTCTCGAAGCTGGCGCCCTTGCCGGCGTCGTATTTCTTCGCGGCCTCGAGCAGGCCGATCATGCCGGCCTGCATCAGGTCCTCCACCTGCACGCTGGCCGGCAGGCGGCCGAGCAGGTGATAGGCGATGCGCTTGACCAGTGGTGCGTAACGCTGGATCAGTTGCTCCTGGGAGTTCTGCGCTTGCGCCTTGCTATACATACGCACTCCAGAGGCCGCTGTCATACGGCCGAACCTGTCGCGGGGTGTTGGACCAGTCGTTCGACGAAGAACTCCAGGTGCCCGCGCGGGTTGGCCGGCAGCGGCCAGCTATCGACCTTCTGCGCGACCGCCTTGAAGGCCAGGGACGCCTTCGAGCGGGGGAATGCCTCGTATACGGCTCGCTGTTTCTGCACGGCCTTGCGTACCGACTCGTCGTAAGGGATGACACCTACATACTGTAGTGCGACGTCGAGGAAACGGTCAGTGACCTTGGTCAGTTTGGCGAACAGGTTGCGTCCTTCCTGCGGGCTGTGGGCCATGTTGGCCAGGACCCGGAAGCGGGTCATGCCGTGGTCGCGGTTGAGCAGTTTGATCAGGGCGTAGGCATCGGTGATCGAGGTCGGCTCGTCGCAGACGACCAGCAGCACCTCCTGCGCGGCGCGGACGAAACTGACCACCGAATCGCCGATCCCGGCGGCAGTGTCGACGACCAGGACATCGAGGTTGTCGCTGATATCGCTGAACGCCTGGATCAGCCCCGCATGCTGCATCGGCGAGAGGTGCACCATGCTCTGCGTGCCGGAGGCCGCGGGAACGATGCGCACGCCACCGGGACCGAGGAGGAGGACATCGCGCAGTTCGCAGCGTCCCTCGATCACGTCGGCCAGGGTGCGCTTGGGCGTGAGTCCCAGCAGGACGTCGACGTTGGCCAGGCCGAGGTCGGCATCCAGCAGCATGACGCGACGGCCGAGATCGGCCAGAGCCAGTGCCAGGTTCACCGACACATTGGTCTTGCCGACGCCGCCCTTGCCGCCAGTTACTGCGATCACCTGTACGGGATGCATGCTACCCATCTGCTTCATACCTTGTGTTGTCGTCTTCCCGGAACGCCCCTTCCAGCGCTCTCCGGTATTGGCGGGAACGATGCGCCATCGCTCCCGGCCCGGCGGAAGCCACCTTCGCTTCCGTCACCCGCGCCACGCGCGGTTCTTCCCACGTCCTCAGCCGGCACGCCGCGCCGGTTGCTGGTAGAGCCCGGCGAACATCTCGGCCATGGCGTCCTCGCTGGGCTCTTCCGGTGCCTGCAGGCTCACCGCCCGGCTGACCAGTTGGTGACTGCGCGCCACCTGCAGGTCGTCCGGAATCCGCGGCCCATCCGCCAGATAGGCTACCGGGAGACGCTGGGCGATAGCCAGCGCCATCGATTCACCGAGGCTGCCCGCCTCGTCCAGCTTAGTCAGGATGCAACCCGCCAGCCCGCAGTGCCGATAGGTCTGGTAGGCCGACTTGAGCACCTGGCTCTGGCTGGTGGTGGCCATCACCAGGTAATTCTTCACGTTCAGGCTCGGCGACGCCAGTGCCTCGAGCTGCATGCGCAATGCCGGGTCGCTGGCCGGCAGGCCGGCGGTATCGATCAGCACCATGCGCTTGCGCGCCAGCGGCGCCAGGGCCTGGATCAGCGACTGGCCGGGATCGACCAGGGTCACCGGTACGTTGAGGATCCGACCGAGGGTCTTGATCTGCTCCTGGGCGCCGATCCGGTAGCTGTCCATGCTCACCAGCGCCAGGCTCTGGGCGCCGTACTTGAGGACGTAGCGCGCGGCCATCTTCGCCAGGGTGGTGGTCTTGCCGGCGCCTGCCGGGCCGACCAGGGCCAGTACGCCGCCCGCGTCGAGCGGGTCCTGCTCGGGGGTCTGCACGGCACGCGACAGGTGCGCCAACAGCATGCGCCAGGCCTGGCGCGTATCGCCCACCGCGGCGACCCGCTCCAGCAACGGCTTGCTCAGCTCCGCCGGCAAGCCCATGCGCTGCAGGCGCCGCCAGAGATTGGCCTGCTGCGGACGCTGGTGCTGCAACTGGCCCCAGGCGATGGAACCCAGTTGTACCTCGATCAGCTCGCGCAGGCCGTTCAGTTCGAAACGCATTGCCTCGAGGGTCTGGCCGCCCGCCTGGGGCTTGGCCTGCGCCGCCGTCATGGACTCGGCCAGGGTCGGACGCGCCGGCTTCTCCTCGGCGAACAATTGACGGTCCTTGCGCTGGTTTTCCGCCGGACGCGCCGTCAACTCGGCGCGCGCCTCGGCGATCCGCGCCTGGGTCTTGCGCAGCTCCACTTCCAGCGCCGGGTTGGGCTTGCTCGGCGCCGGCGGGGCCTGGTAATCCAGCGCCGCGGTCAGCTCGATGCCGCCGGCGACCCGGCGGTTGCCGAGAATCGCGGCGTCCGGACCCAGTTCGTCGCGGACCAGTTTCATGGCCTGGCGCATATCGGCGGCGAAGAAGCGTTTGACTTGCATTGCCCGAACCCCTCAGTTCAGTAGTCTTGCCGGCAACCTCAGGTTGCCCGGTGTGCCAGCCCTGGAGCCGGCGCAGCCCTCGTTCAGTTCTGTCCCACCGTCGCGACGATGGTGACTTGCTTGTTGTCCGGGATTTCCTGGTAGGCCAGCACATGCATGCTGGGCACCGCCATCCGCGCGAAGCGCGACATCATCGAGCGGATCGGTCCGGCAACCAGCAGGATCGCCGGCTTACCGAGCATCTCCTGGCGTTGCGCGCTCTCGATCAGCGAGCGTTGCAGCTTCTCGGCCATCCCCGGCTCCAGCAACATGCCGTCCTCGGAGCCTTGTCCGGCCTTCTGCATGCTGTTCAGCAAAATCTGTTCCAACCTCGGCTCGAGCGTGATCACAGGCAGCTCCGGCTCAAGCCCGACAATGCTTTGCACGATTGCGCGGGACAACGCGACGCGAACCGCGGCGACCATCGCGCCGGGATCTTGACTCCGTGGAGCGACGTTGGCGATGGCCTCGGCGATGGTACGGATGTCGCGCACCGGCACCTGCTCCTGGAGCAGCGCCTGCAGGACCTTGAGCAGGGTGGACAGGGAAATCAGCCCCGGCACCAGCTCTTCCGCCAGCTTCGGCGAGCTGCGCGCGAGCAATTGCAGGAGCTGTTGCACTTCTTCATGGCCCAGCAGCTCGTGGGCGTGCTTGTGCAGCACCTGGTTCAGGTGAGTGGCGACCACGGTGCTCGCATCCACCACGGTGTAGCCCAGCGACTGCGCCTGGTCGCGCTGGCCGGGCTCGATCCATACCGCCTCCAGGCCGAAGGCCGGGTCCTTGCCGGCGATGCCGTTGAGGCTGCCGAATACCTGGCCGGGGTTGATCGCCAGCTCGCGATCGGGATAGATCTCCGCTTCGGCCACGCTGACCCCCATCAGGGTCAGACGGTAGGCGTTGGGCAGCAGGTCGAGGTTGTCGCGGATGTGCACCGAGGGCATCAGGAAGCCCAGCTCCTGGGACAGCTTCTTGCGTACGCCCTTGATCCGCGCCAGCAGTTGCCCGCCCTGGTTGCGGTCGACCAGCGGGATCAGCCGGTAGCCGACTTCCAGGCCGACCATGTCCACCGGGGTGACGTCGTCCCAACCCAGTTCCTTGACCTCCTGGGCGCGCTGCGCCGGCAGCAGCTCCTGCTGGCGCTGCACCTCCTGCTCGGCGACCTGCTTGGCCTTGTTCTGCCGGTGCCAGATCCAGTAGGCGGCAGCACCGGCCAGGGCGCCGAGGCCGATGAAGGAAACATGCGGCATGCCCGGCACGGCGCCCATGGCGATCAGGATCGCCGCGGAAATCGCCAGCGCCTTGGGCGAGGCGAACATCTGCCGGTTGACCTGCTGGCCCATGTCCTCGGAACTGGAGACCCGCGTCACCATGATCGCCGCCGCAGTCGACAGCAGCAGCGACGGCAGTTGTGCCACCAGGCCGTCACCGATGGTCAGCAGGGCGTAGACCTTGCCGGCGTCGCCGAAGGACATCGAATGCTGGATCATGCCGATGGCGACGCCGCCGATCAGGTTGATGAAGAGAATCAGCAGGCCGGCGATGGCGTCGCCGCGGACGAACTTGCTGGCACCGTCCATCGAACCGTAGAAGTCGGCCTCCTGGGCCACCTCGCTGCGGCGCTTCTTGGCTTCCTCCTGCTCGATCAGGCCGGCGTTGAGGTCGGCGTCGATGGCCATCTGCTTGCCGGGCATGGCATCCAGGGTGAAGCGCGCGCTGACTTCGGAAATCCGCCCGGCGCCCTTGGTCACCACCACGAAGTTGATGATCATGAGGATCGCGAACACCACCACCCCGACCACGTAGTTGCCGCCGATCACCACTTCGCCGAAGGCCTGGATCACCTTGCCTGCGGCGCCATGGCCGTCGTGGCCGTGGAGCAGCACCACGCGGGTCGAGGCAACGTTCAGCGCCAGGCGCAACAGGGTCGCCACCAGCAGGATGGTCGGGAACACGGCGAAGTCCAGCGGCCGCAGGGCGTACACGCAGACCAGCAGGACGACGATGGACAGGGCGATGTTGAAGGTGAACAGCACGTCCAGCAGGAATGGCGGGATCGGCAGGGTCATCATCGCCAGCATGGCCAGCAGCAGGACCGGCACGCCGAGGCTGCCGCGCCCCAGTCCCGCCAGGTTGCTGCGCACATTGCTGATCAGTTGCGTGCGATCCACTCTCGACTCCCCTGCCCTGCGTATGGCGCCCGTAGGTGGGCGCCGAACAAACTTTTGACGCCGGAATGCGCGTCGGGCGGGTCATTGCAGGAACCGTTCCAACTTTTCAATTCATTGATTGAAAAGGGTTTTCGCCAATCACCAACTACCGGAGGCGCCACCGCCGCCACTCGAGCCTCCGCCGCCGGAGAACGAGTCCGAAGACGAACTGGACGAACTGGACGACGAGGAACCCGATGAGCTAGCGTAATCGCCGCCGCGTCGACGCCCTCCCCCCGAGCCGCCGGCGCTGAAATTGCAACCGATGAGCAGCGGCAGGCAAGCGGCGGGCAGGATGATCAGCGCCTCGATGCTGTTCAGCGGGTCGTCCACCAGCAACAGCAGACACTCCAGGGCCAGGGTCAGCAGCAGGCCGAGCAGGCCCGGCAGGTAGGCCCAGCGCCGTCCTCTGCGCAGCCCCTGCCAGGCACCGGCCAGCATCAGCAGGGTCAGCCCCAGCGAAAGCGGCACGGCCAATCCGTAATGGAGCACCGGCAGGCCATAACGGCGGTAGGCCCAGAACAGCCCCAGCGCATAGAGCACAAGAATGGCGAAGAACCAGCGGGCACCGCGCGAATACTTGAGCAACGCGCCGAAGCCGACGCCCAGGACCGCCACCATCTCCGCCAGCGCCACCATCGCCCCTGCCGGCCAGTGCCGCCCCAGTGCCAACGCCGCAGCGAGCGCCACTACCGCCCCCAGGGTCCAGTACCAGGCGCGCGGACGTACCAGCAGCGCCACCCCGCCGAGAGCGCCGAGCAGGAATGCGATAGCCAGGGTCTGCCGTACCGCGCCGGGCTCCAGCGGGTCGCGCGGCGGCGGCGGCAACGCCTCGCCGTCGATCAGTCGTACCAGGCGCTGCGCCGCCGCTTCCAGGCCGCCGGCGTAGTCTTGCTGACGGAACGCAGGGGTCATGTATTCGCGGATGATCCGCCCGGCATCGATGTCGGTGATCGTTCCTTCCAGGCCATAACCGACTTCGATGCGCATGCGCCGGTCGTCCTTCGCCACCAGCACCAGGACGCCGTCATCGATCCCCTTGCGCCCCAGCTTCCACGCCTCGAAGACCCGCGTCGCATAGGCCTCGATGCTGTCCGGATAGGTGCTGGGCACCATCAGGATCGCTACCTGGGCACCCTTCCGGGCCTCCAGCGCGGCCAGCGAAGCTTCCAGGCGGGCACGCTCGGCGGCGTCGAGGGTCGCGGTAAGGTCGGTCACCCGCCGCGCCAGCGCTGGAACCTCCGCGGACTCGTAGCCCGCATCGCGCGCTGCCTCGGCCTCGGCGCCGACCGCCGATGCCTCCACGGCCCCCTCCTCGACATCGGACGCTGCCACCGCGACGGTGACCGGCACCGTCGCGGTGGCAACGGAGGGAATCGCGGCGGCGCAGAGCAGCATGCCGAACAGCCGAAGCATGGCGAGATAACGCGTGATTGCAGACATCCTTGTCTCCGAATGAAATGAATGGGAACCCATTACCAACTGCCCGAGGCACCGCCTCCGCCGCTGGAACCACCGCCCCCGGAAAAGCCGCCGGACGACGAGGAGGAAGAGGAGGAGGAACCGCCGCCGGAGCTTCCCGACGAGCCTCCACCCCCCCCACTCAGGCGTACCTGGCCGAACACCAGCAGCCCGAGCATGAGCTGGAACGGTAGCAGGGCCAGCCAGACCAGCGGTGCGTCCAGGCCACCGGACAGCAGTCCGAGCAGCAGGTAGGCCGCCAGCAACGCCCACAGTCGGCGGTGGAAACTTTTCCGCCGCTCGCGCCATAGCGAGCGCATCAGGCGGTAGTTCGACCAGCAGAGAACCGCCAGCATCAGCACCCCGGCCGGCCACAGCAGGCCGTAGATGAAGGACACCGCGCTGAACCAATGCGCCGCCAGCCCGAGCAGGGCTACATAGACCAGTACGCCGATCACCAGGTAGAAGGCCGGGCGCACCGTCCACAGCGCGCCGAAGGTCGCGCCGCCGACCAGCATGCACAGCGGAGCGACCAGCAGCACGCTCATCCATTCGCCGGAAGCGCCGGCCAGCGTGCCCAACAGCCAGCAGAGCAGCGCCCCGCCGAGCAGCCAGGGCCAGCGCAGCGCCCGGGCACTCAACAGCACTCCGGCCAACGATCCGTAGATGAAGGCGACCAGCAGCGCCCAGGCTTCCGCCGGCAATGGCCCCAGCGAGACTTTCGGCGCACCCGACGACGCGGCCGCCGGCAGCGTTTCGCCGTCGACCAGGCGGATCAGCTCGTCCACCGCGGCCTCGATCCCGCCGGCGTAGTCACCCTCGCGAAATGCCGGGGCCATCCGCTCGCGAATGATCCGCCCGGCGACCACATCGGGCACCGCACCCTCCAGGCCGTAGCCGACCTCGATGCGCATGCGCCGGTCATCCTTGGCCACCACCAGCAGCAGACCGTCGTCGACCGCCTTGCGGCCGAGCTTCCAGGCCTGGAACAACTTGTCGGAGAAGGCTTCGATATCGAGGGTACCGGTAGTCGGCAGCATCACCACCGCGATCTGCGCACCGCGTCGCCGCTCCAGCGCCTCGAGCTTCTCCACCAGGCGTTGGCGCGTCGCCTCGTCCAGCGTGTGGGTGGCATCCACCACCCGCTCCGACAGGGGCAAGGCGACCCATTCCGCCGGCGCTTCGGCGTGCGCAGGCATCCAGGGCAGCAGCCAGGCCAGGGCGAGCAACAGGAGGACAGGCGGGAAAATACGATCAGACAAGGTTCGATCCATGAACGGCAAAGCTCTCATCCCGAGCGGGTATCGGCCAAGGCTGCCACAGCGCGGCGCGTAGCTCCAGCCAGGTCACTCGTCGCGACGCAGGTCCGGCGGGATCGGCAGGTCCTTCAACGGGCTCGGCCGCTTGCCCTTGCCGGCCTGGTACTGCTTGAGCTGGTAGACATAGGCCAGCACCTGGGCCACGGCGAGATAGAGCCCAGCGGGAATCTCCTGATCCAGCTCGGTGGAGTAGTACACCGCTCGCGCCAGCGCCGGCGACTCCATGACCATCACCTTGTGCTCCTGGGCCACCTCGCGGATCTTCAGGGCCAGGAAATCGTTGCCTTTGGCCAGCAGCAGCGGCGCCCCGCCGCCCGCCGGGTCGTACTTCAGGGCTACGGCGAAGTGGGTCGGGTTGGTGATCACCACGTCGGCCTCCGGCACCGCCGCCATCATCCGTCTCTGCGCCATCTCGCGCTGCATCTGGCGGATCTTCGACTTGACCTCGGGCTTGCCCTCGGAGTCCTTGTATTCGTCGCGGACTTCCTGCTTGGTCATCAGCAGCTTCTGGCGGTTGTCCCAGATCTGGTAGGGCACGTCCACCGCGGCGATCAGCAGCAGGCTGCAGGCCATCCAGAAGGCGCTCCAGCCGACCACCCGCACGCTGTGCAGGATCGCCTGCTCGAGCGGCTGGTGCGCCAGCGCCAGGAGGGCGTCGCGGTCGGCGGAGAGCACCAGCAGGGCCACCGCCAGCACCACCAGGAACTTGATCAGCGCCTTGCTCAGTTCGAGCAGCGACTTGGCGGAAAACATCCGCTTCAGCCCCGACAGCGGGTTGAGCCGGCTGAACTTGGGTTGCAGGGCGTCCATCGAGAACAGCCAGCCGCCGAGGGCGATCGGCCCGACGATCGCCGCCACCAGCAGCATCAGCAGGATCGGCCAGAGCCCCTGGGCAGCCAGGTAGGCCGAAGCGCCGAGCAATTGCAGCATGCTCTCGGTATTCATCGCGGTTTCCCGGGACAGCTCGAAATTGCTGCGCATCAGGCGCAACAGGGCGCCCGCCAGGTCGGCGCCGTAGATCAGCAGGCCGCCGGCGCCGGCCATGAGGATGGCCAGGGTGTTCAGCTCCCGCGAACGCGGCAACTGCCCTTTCTCGCGCGCCTCGCGGCGGCGTTTCTCCGTGGGTTCCTCTGTCTTGTCCTGCCCGCTCTCGCTCTCGGCCATGGCTATTTCGCCCGCACCAGTTCACGGAGGAATTGCAGGGCCTCGCCGGCCAGCACCTGGTACTGGCTGAGCAGGTCGGCGGTGCCGATCCAGAGGATCACCAGGCCCAGCACCAGGGTCAACGGAAAGCCGATGGAGAAGATGTTCAGTTGCGGCGCCGCGCGGGTCATGGCGCCGAAGGCGAGGTTCACCACCAGCAGCGCGGTGATCGCCGGCAGCGCCAGCAGCAGTGCCGCGCCCATCACCCAGCCGAGCTTGCCGGCGATGATCCAGAAATGGTTGCCGCTCAGGCCCTCGCCCACCGGCAGGGTGACGAAGCTCTCGGCGATTACCTCGAACACTACCAGGTGTCCGTTCATCGCCAGGAACAGCAGCGTCACCAGCATGGTGAAGAACTGGCCGAGCACCGGCACCGAGACGCCGTTGGCCGGGTCGACCATGGAAGCGAAGCCCAGGCCCATCTGCATCGAGATGATCTGCCCGGCGATCACGAAGGCGTGGAACAACAACTGCAGGGAAAAGCCGAGCAAGGCGCCGACCAGGATCTGCTCGCCGATCAGCAGCATGGCCTTCATGCTCAGCGCGTCCACCTGCGGCATCGGCGGCAGGTTCGGCACCAGCACCACGCAGACGCCCAGCGCCAGGTACAGTCGCACCCGCACCGGCACCAGCTGGGTGCCGATCACCGGCATGGTCATCAGCAGCGCCGCGACCCGGAACAGCGGCAGCACGAAGCTGGCGATCCAGCCGCCGATCTGCGCGTTGGTCAGCTCCAGCATCAGCCGATCAGCAGCGGGATGTTGCCGATCAGCGTCTGGGTGTATTCCATCAGCTGCCGCAGCAGCCAGGGACCCAGCACGATCAGGGTGAGCAGGATCACCATCAGGCGCGGCAGGAAGCTCAGGGTCTGTTCGTTGATCTGGGTGGCGGCCTGGAACATCGCCACCACGAGACCGACCAGCAGGCTCGGAACCACCAGCACGCCGACGATCATCGCCGTCAGCCACAACGCCTCGCGGAACAGGTCGAGTGCCACCTCAGGGGTCATGTCTCTCTCCAGTGCGCCAGCGGCGCGTCAAGCCGGCGGCACCACCGCTAGACGGTGCCGAAACTGCCCGCCAGCGTCCCGATGATCAGCGCCCAGCCATCCACCAGGACGAACAGCATGATCTTGAACGGCAGGGAAATGATCAGCGGCGACAGCATCATCATACCCATCGCCATCAGCACGCTGGACACCACCAGGTCGATGATCAGGAACGGGATGAAGATCATGAAGCCGATCTGGAACGCCGTCTTCAGCTCGGACGTGACGAAGGCCGGGACCAGGATGGTCAGCGGCGTCGCCTCCGGGCTGCCGATGTCGGTGCGCTTGGACAGGCGGACGAACAGCTCCAGGTCGGAGGTGCGAGTCTGCGCCAGCATGAACGCCTTCAGCGGTACCTCGGCCTTTTGCAGGGCTTCCTGGGCGGGAATCTGCTCGTTCAGGTAGGGCTGCAGGGCCTGGCTGTTGATCTTGTCGAACACCGGGGCCATGACGAACATGGTCAGGAACAGCGCCAGCCCCACCAGCACCTGGTTCGACGGCGTCGATTGCAGGCCCAGCGCCTGGCGCAGGATGGAGAAGACGATGATGATCCGGGTGAAGCTGGTCATCAGCATGACGAACGCCGGGATGAAGCTCAGCGCGGTCATGATCAGCAGGATCTGCAGGCTGACCGAATACTCCTGCTGGCCCTGGCCGTTGGTGGTCACGGTGATCGCCGAGATCGATGTCGGGTCGGCGGCCAGCGCCGGCCACGGCGCCAGCAACAGGAGGCAGAGCGCGGCGAGCGCGCCGGCCAGGGAGATGCGCGGAGTCATGGCTTGCCCTTGGGGTCCTTGTTCAGCAGCTCCAGCAGGCGCTGGGCGAATTCCGGCGTGGCCGGCTCGCCGTCCGGCAGGTGTACCGGCTCCTTGAGCACGTGCAACGGCGTGATCCGGCCGGGCGTCAGGCCGAGCAGGATCTGCTCCTCGCCGACCTGCACCAGCACCAGCCGGTCGCGCGGACCCAGCGGCTGGCTGGCGAGGGTGCGGATCAAGCGGTTGCCGCGCGGACCGGCCTGTTGCACCCGGCGCACCAGCCAGGCGAGCAGGAAGATCAGGCCGATCACCAGGCCCAGGCCGAGCACCAGTTGGGCCAGTTGCGCGGCGGCGCCGGAAGCGGCGCCCACCGTCGGTGCGGCGGCACCCGTCGTCCCCTCGGCGGCGCACAGCGGCGCGCTCAGCGAGGCGAGTGCCGGCAGGAAGCCGGCGAACAGGTAGCGACGCATGTCAGCGCAGCTTCTTGATGCGTTCGCTGGGACTGATCACGTCGGTCAGGCGGATGCCGAACTTCTCGTTCACCACCACCACCTCGCCGTGGGCGATCAGGGTGCCGTTGACCAGTACGTCCAGCGGCTCGCCGGCCAGGCGATCGAGTTCGATCACCGACCCTTGGTTCAGCTGCAGCAGGTTGCGGATGCTGATGTCGGTATGCCCGACTTCCATGGAGATGGTCACCGGGATGTCCAGGATCACATCCAGGTTGGGCCCCTCCAGGCCGGAAATGGTCGGCGCCTTCGGCGAAGCGCCGAACTCTTCCATCGGCGCCCGCGGGGTGCTCGGCTCCGCCACGGGGGTCGCGCCGCCCTGGGCCATCAGCGCATCGATGTCGTCCTGGCTGGCGTCGCCCGCCTCGGCCAGCGCCGCCGCCCACTCGTCGGCCAGTGCCTGTTCCTCGGTGGTCACTTTTTCTTCGTCTGCCATGGTTCGTCTTTCCTCCGGGGGAAGCGGTCAGCGCGAGCGCTCGACCGCTTCGAGAATCTGTAGCGCCAGGTTGCCCTTGTGGGCGCCCAGCTTGACCTTGAAGGCGGGCACGCCGTTGGCGCGCATCACCATGTGTTCCGGCATCTCCACCGGGATCACGTCGCCCGGCTGCATGTGCAGGATGTCGCGCAGCTTGAGCTGGCGGCGGACCACGGTGGCGCCGAGCGGTACCTGGACGTCCAGCACGTCCTCGCGCAGGGCCTTGATCCAGCGCTCGTCCTGGTCGTCGTGGTCGGACTGGAAACCGGCGTCGAGCATCTCGCGGATCGGCTCGATCATCGAATAGGGCATGGTGATGTGCAGGTCGCCGCCACCGCCGTCCAGTTCGATGTGGAAGGTGGAGACCACCACCACCTCGCTGGGACTGACGATGTTGGCCATGGCCGGGTTGACCTCCGAGTTGACGTACTCGAAGTTCATCTCCAGCACCGCCTGCCAGGCTTCCTTCAGATCGACGAAGGCCTGCTCCAGCACCATCCGCACCACCCGCAGTTCGGTCGGGGTGAACTCGCGGCCCTCGATCTTGGCGTGGCGGCCGTCGCCGCCGAAGAAGTTGTCCACCAGCTTGAACACCAGCTTGGCGTCGAGGATGAACAGCGCGGTGCCGCGCAGCGGCTTCATCTTCACCAGGTTGAGGCTGGTGGGAACGTACAGCGAGTGCACGTACTCGCCGAACTTCATCACCTGCACGCCGCCGACCGCGACGTCGGCCGAACGGC
The DNA here is from genome assembly GCF_056782835.1 of Pseudomonas sp. 20-5. Taxonomy (NCBI): domain Bacteria; kingdom Pseudomonadati; phylum Pseudomonadota; class Gammaproteobacteria; order Pseudomonadales; family Pseudomonadaceae; genus Pseudomonas; species Pseudomonas sp. 20-5. The sequence goes on from NZ_CM165584.1 coordinate 4,001,554, forward strand.
GCAGCAGGTTGAACATGCTGATGCGGGTGTAGCGGGCGAAACGCTCGTTGATCATCTCCAGGGTCGGCATGCGGCCCCGGACGATGCGGTCCTGGCTGGTCAGGTCATAGGACTTGACCGATCCCGGCGTCGCCTCGACTTCGGTTTCCACCAGGCCATCGTCGACGCCGTGCAACAGCGCGTCGATTTCATCCTGGGAAAGCAGATCTTGCACGGCCATGGGATACCTACTGCAGCACGAAATTGGTGAACAACACTTGTTCGATAGCCAGCTGGCCGGTTTCCTTCTTGGCCAGTTCCTGCAATCCGGCGGTCGCCTGCTGGCGGAGCATTTCCTTGCCCACCGGCGTCACCAGCGAGTCGAAACTCTGACTCGAGAACAGCATCACCAGTTTATTGCGAACCAGCGGCATGTGCTCGCGCAATGCGTCCATCTGCGCCTTGTCGCGCCCCATCAACGCGACGCCGACCTGCATGTAGCGCTGCCGGCCGTTCTGGTTGAAGTTGACGACGAAGGCCGGCGCCAGGATCTCGTAGAGCGCCGGCTGCTTGCCCGGCTTCGCCGCCTCGCTGGCGACTTCCTCGGTCTTCTCGGCCTTCAGCGACTTGCTGAGGAAGAACCAGGTGCCGCCCACCGACAGGCCGATCGCCAGCAGCAGGCCGACCACGATCAGCAGGATCAGCTTCAGCTTGCTCTTGCCGCCGCTCGGAGCCCCCGCGTCGGCGGGTGTCGCCTCTTTCTTAGCCATGCCAAAAATCCGTCGCTATAGCGTCAAATGAAGGGTTTCACAGGGGCAGAGCAAGGGTTATGCCATTTCTGCAACGCCGCCCCGCCCCCTGGGGCCAGCCCCGGAGGGCTGTCCGAGATGATAGACGGCGCGGATATTACAGCCTGGCCACAGGAAATCATCCCCGTCTTTTGCGAAATCGCCCGCTCCGGAAAAAGAAAGGCCTCCCGCAGGAGGCCCAAAGGGGAAATGCAGTCGTTCGCCTCAGGCGTAGTAGTCGACCAGACCGCGCGCCGCCGAGGAACCCGGCCGGCTGCGGATCTCGCTGACTCCGGCAAGGGTTTCCTCATCGCCCGAGGCGTCGCCGGCAAAGCCGCGTCCGCGCGCCGATCCGCCCTCGCCCTGCTGCTGGCCCTGCCAGCCCCGCGCCAGCGACTGGTCGGAGACGTTCACGTCGAGCTGGTTCATGCCCTGCTGGCTGAACATGTCGCGCAGCCGGTGCATCTGGCTTTCCAGGGCGTCGCGAACGCCGGCGTTGGGACTGGCGAAGGTCACCTGGGTCTGGTCGGCGGTCATGTGGATGCGCACGTCCAGGCGTCCCAGTTCGGCGGGGTCGAGCTGGATCTCCGCCGACTTCAGGTTCTGGCTGGACATCCACATCACCCGGTCCACTACCGCCTCGCTCCAGCCGTTCTGCTGTATCGCCACCGGCTGGCCGGGCACCGTACCGTTCACCGGACGGTTGGTCAGGGCCTGCTGCGCCATGGCCTGGGTCAGCCCGTTGAGCTTGGCCGCGAAAGGCTCGCCGCGCGGCTCCGCCTTGCTCTCCAGCAGGCTCTCGGAGGCGGCGCTGGCGATGGCCGGCTCGGCGGTCTGCTGCAACTGGGCCTCGAGCGCCTTGCCGTCGACGGCCTTGGGCAAGGAATCGGAAGTCAGGCTGGCAAGGGCATCGCCGAGGTTCGCCTGGCGCGGATCGGCGCTCTTCGCCGGCCCGCCTTTCGCCGCCTGCGCGGCGTCCTGGGCACCCTGCTCCAGGGCCATGTTCACTGCCGGAACGCCGTTGAGCTTGACCAGGGTCGGGTCGCTGCTGGCTTCGGTCAGGCTGGCCGGAGCACTGCTGGCCGTCGGCACGGCCGGCGGCAGCAAAGTCGCCTGGGTATTCTCGTCGAGCATCGGCACGGCGCCGCCGAGGCCGAGCAGTTGCAGCGGATCGACCGGCGTTTCGACTTTATCTTCGCCGTCGGCCTTGGCCTGGCCGTCGGCCGGCAAAGGCTTGCCGTCTTCGGCAACGGCCGGTTGCCCGGCGGCATCCGTCGGCTGCGCCTCGGCAGCCTCCTTGCCGGCGTCCCGCGGCTTGTCCCGCGAACCCTTCGCGGGACCGTCGGCGCGCTCGGCGGGCTTCTTCGCGGTCTCCTTGGCATACATGTCGGAGAAGCTGGAAGTCTTGTCGTTACTGGGCTCAGGCGTTTTCTGCTGGCTCTTCGGCGCAGCGGCCTTGGGCTTTACATCAGGCGTCGGCGGCAACAACACACCAGGGGCGACGGCCATGGGAATTCTCCATTTGCGAAGGGATTGCATCGTGGCTTGCGCAAGGGATGGAGCAAGGTCCGGGCCAACTTCGCCGAGAGCGTCCGCGAAACGCTCGCCAGGGCGCCGCAGCAGGCACGCTCGCTTTGCCCGCAGGTCCCGTCTGGACTACAATCCAGAGCCGCATCCCTCCCGAGGTAGTACCCTGATGTCCTTCGCCGAAAAACTGTCCCGTCTGCAAGCCTTCCTCGATGCCGATGACCTGCACGAAGAAGCGCTGGACTACGTGGCGACCCACGGCTACCTGACCGCCCTCTCCATCTGCCCGGAGCAGGTGCCGGAGCGGGAGTGGATCGACGCCCTGTTCGCCGAACCGCCGCACTACCGCAGCGATGAGGAGCGCCAGGAGATCGAGACTTCCCTCGAGCAGCTCAAGGCGCACATCACCCGCGTGCTGGCCAGCGACGAAGACCTCGAGCTGCCCTGCGACCTCGACCTCGGCGACGAGCCGGACGACTCCGACCTGCGCGGCTGGTGCATCGGCTTCATGGAAGGCGTGTTCCTTCGCGAGGAAGTCTGGTTCGAGCAGGCCGAGGAGGAAGTCAGCGAGCTGCTGCTGCCTATCATGGTCGGCTCCGGCCTGTTCGACGAGCAGCCCGAGTTCGACGAGATCGCCCGCGACCGCCACCTGGTGGACGACATGGTCGCGCAGATTCCCGACCTGCTGACCAACCTGTTCCTGCTCTGCCAGGCGCCGGAAGAAAAGCCCGCCCTGCTCAAGCCGCGCACGCACTAAGGAGCGCCGCGGTGGCGCAGCGGGAAATTCGCCCGAGCGCTCGTGCCTGGGTGCGCTATAGCCTCCAGGCCGTGGGTTTCCTAAGCGTAGCCCTGGGCGTGATCGGCATCTTCCTGCCGGTGCTGCCGACCACGCCTTTCCTGCTCCTCGCGGCGGCCTGCTTCATGCGCAGCTCGCCGCGCTTCTACCACTGGCTGGTCGGCCATCCACGGCTCGGCCCGTGGATCCGCGACTATCTCGACGGCGAAGGCATCCCGCTCAAGGGCAAGGTCTACGCCATCGGCCTGATGTGGGCCAGCATCGCCCTTTCCTGCTACCTGGTCCGACGCCCCTGGGCCCAGGGCTTCATGCTGACCAGCGCGGTACTGGTCAGCATCTATATCCTCCGCCAGAAGACCCGCCCGCCGCACGACGCCTGATGGCCCGCTCAGGACAGCGCCGGATCGCCCTCGCCCAGCGGCAAGCGGTCGCCGGGCCCGCGCCGCTCGGGGCTCAGCACGGTGAAGCCGAAGGTGTTCCAGCCGTCCGCGCTGTCGACGAACACCGAACCGCCGTGCATGCTCGCCACCGCCTTGACGATGGACAGGCCGAGGCCGTGGTTGGCCTCGCTGTTGCTGCGCGCCGCGTCGACCCGATAGAAGCGTTCGAACAGGTGCCTGCGGTGCTCGTCGGCGATCGGCACGCCGGGGTTGCTCACCGCCACCCGCACTTCGTCGCCGCGCCGCTCGACGCCGACCCGCAGCGTGCCGCCGGCGGCGGTGTGCTGGGCGGCGTTGTACAGCAGGTTGGTCACCGCCCGCTGGAACAGGGCGCGCTCGACCAGCGCGCGGGCCTCGCCGCGCACCTCGATACCGACCCCGGCCTCGTCGAAGATCACCTCGAGGAAATCCACCGTGGTGGCGATCTCGCCGGCCAGCGAGGTTTCCTCGCGCTCGCAGGCCAGGCGTCCCTGGTCGGCGCGGGCGAGGAACAGCATGTCGTTGACGATCGCCCGCAGCCGCTCCAGCTCCTCCAGGTTGGATTGCAGGACCTCTTCGTAATGTTCGCCGCTGCGTTCGCGGGACAACGCCACCTGGGTCTGGCCGATCAGGTTGGTCAATGGCGTGCGCAGCTCGTGGGCGACGTCGGCATTGAACGACTCCAGGCGCACGTAGGCCTGCTCCAGGCGGTCCAGGGCGCCGTTGAACGCTCCCACCAGCTCGCGCAGCTCGGCCGGCAGCGGCGAGAGCTGCAAGCGCTGCGACAACTGCCGCGGGCTGATCCGCCGGGCCTCCTCGGACAGCCGATGCACCGGCCACAGGCCCAGGCGGGCGATCCAGTGGCCAAGCAACGAGGCCAGCAGCACACCGAGGGCGGACAGGCCGAGCAGCCATTTCAGGGTGGAGGTCCGCGCCTCATGGAACGCCGCGCTGTCGATGGCGGTGACGTAGGTCAGCCGCGGCCGCCCCTCGCGCGCCGGCAACACGCCGACCCGCGCGGTCAGCGCGTACCGGTGCTCCGGCAACTCCAGTTCGTAGCGGCCGGCGCCATCGGCGATCAGCCGCTGCACCGGTTCGCTGAAGCGCCCGTAGTGATAGCGCGGGTCGTCGCTGTCGATCCAGAAACGAATCAGCTCGTACTCCTGGCTCAGGTTGTCCAGCTTGCCCTGCAGGTGCGGCCAGCGCTCGGCCAGGTCGGGATGGTCGAGCATCCGCGAGACCATGTTGAAGCGCACGTCCACCTCGCCCTGCTGCAGGCGCTCGGTCTGGCGGTCGAGGATGCAATAGAGCATGGTGCCGATGAGGGCGAAGATCACCACCGCGGCGCCGGCGAACATTCCCGCCAGGCGGGTCGACAAGGACATGCCCACCTCAGCCCGACTCCGCCAGCGCACGGTTCTCCAGGACGTAGCCCATGCCCCGGATGGTATGCAGCAGCTTGTTCTCGAACGGACCGTCGAGCTTGGCGCGCAGGCGCTTGATCGCCACCTCCACGACATTGGTGTCGGTATCGAAGTTGATGTCCCAGACCAGTTCGGCGATCGCCGTCTTCGACAGGATCTCGCCGCTGCGCTGGGCCAGCACGCAGAGCAGCGCGTACTCCTTGGCAGTCAGCTCCAGACGGGTGTTGCCACGGAAGACCTTGCGGCTGAGCAGGTCGATGGACAGGTCGGCGATGCGCATCTGCGAATGGCTTTCATGGTTGCCGCCGCGCCGGGTCAGGGCCTGCAGGCGGGCGACCAGTTCGAGGAAGGAGAACGGCTTGATCAGGTAGTCGTCGGCGCCCTCGCGCAGCCCGCGCACCCGGTCTTCCACGCGCTCGCGCGCGGTGAGCATGATCACCGGGGTCTGCCGCCGCTCGCGCAACGCCCGCAGAACGCCGTAGCCGTCGACGCCCGGCAGCATCACGTCGAGCACGATCACGTCGTACTCGCCATGGAGCGCCAGGTGGCGACCGTCGATGCCGTTGTCCGCCAGGTCCACGGTGAACCCCTGTTCGCTGAGGCCACGGTTCAGGTAGTCCGCCGTCTTCGCCTCGTCCTCGACAATCAGTACCCGCATCTATCGCCCGATCCTCTGTTCGCCTTCGCATCCCGGGCGGGACGCATGCCTGCCTGCATCCTAGCCACGCGCCGCCGTCCAGGAAAGCCGCGTCCGTTACGCCTCATGTCGCCGTCGCCCCAGCGGTTCCGCCGTCCGAGGTCGTCGCCCCGCGCCGGTGGAACAGCCGCTCCAGGGCCAGGTATACCACCGGCGTGCTGAACAGGGTCAACACCTGGCTCACCAGCAGCCCGCCGACCACCGCGATGCCCAGAGGCTGGCGCAGCTCGGAACCGGTGCCGAAGCCGATCATCAGGGGTATCGCGCCCAGCAGCGCGGCCAGGGTGGTCATCATGATCGGCCGGAAACGGGTCAGGCAGGCCTGGTAGATCGCCTGCTCCGCGCTCATGCCCTGCTCGCGCTGGGCGACGATGGCGAAGTCGACCATGAGGATGCCGTTCTTCTTGACGATACCGATCAGCAGCACGATGCCGATCAGCGCCATGATCGAGAAGTCCTGGCCCCAGGCCCAGAGCAGGAACACCGCGCCGATCCCCGCCGAGGGCAGGGTCGAAAGGATCGTCAGCGGATGTACGAAACTCTCGTAGAGCACGCCGAGGATGATGTACACCGCGATCAGCGCGGCGAGGATCAGCAGCGGTTGCGAGGCCAGCGAGCTCTGGAAGGCCTGCGCCGCGCCCTGGAACACGCCGATAATGGTCGAGGGCATGCCGATCTCCTCCTGGGCGCGCTGCACCGCCTGCACCGCCTCGCCGAGGGACACCCCGGCAGCCAGGTTGAAGGACAGGTTGACCGCCGGGAACATGCCGTTGTGGTTGATCTGCAGCGGCCCGGAGCGCGGCGCCGCGACCTTGGCGATGGCCGACAGCGGGACCATCTCGCCGCTCAGCGGCGAGCGCAGGTAGAACCAGTCCAGGCTTTCCGCGCGGCCGCGCTGGCGCGCATCGAGTTCGAGGACCACCTTGTACTGGTTGACCTCGGTCTGGTACTCGCCGACCTGGCGCTGGCCGAAGGCGTCGTAGAGGGTCTGGCTGACATCCTCGGCGCTGAGGCCGAAACGCGCCGCGGCCACCCGGTCGATGTCCAGCGCGGTGACGCTGGCGCCGACCTGCAGGTCGTTGGACACATCCATCAGCCCCGGCACCTGCTTCAGGCGCTCGGTGAGGCGTTGCGCCCAGAGCGCCAGCTGGGTGCTGTCGCTGCTGCGCAGGGCGTACTGGTACTGGGTCCGCGAGGGTCCGGAACTGAGGTTGATGTCCTGCGCCGCGCGCAGGTAGAGCATGATTCCCGGCACCTTGGCCAGTTGCGGGCGCAGCCGGTCGATGAACTCGCCGACCGAGACATCGCGCTCGCCACGGTCCTTGAGGACGATCCAGAAACGCCCGTTGGCCAGGCTCTGGCTACCGCCGGTGACGCCCACCGCATGGTTGTAGCTCTGCACCGCCGGGTCGCTGGCGATGATCTCGGCCAGTTGCCGGTGCTTGGCGACCATGTCGTCGTAGGAGATATCCTCGGCAGCCTGGCTCGTGCCGAAGACGAAGGCGGTGTCCTGCAAGGGGAAGAAACCCTTGGGAATCCCGACGTAGCCGGCCACCGCCACCAGCACGGTAAAGGCGAAGCCGACCAGCATCAGCCGCTGGTGCCCGAGCGCCCAGCGCAGGCCGCGCTCGTATCCGCCGGTCAGCCATTCGGCGAAGCCCTTTCTCGGCGCGTCGGCATGCCGCAATGCCGGCATGAAGCGCGAAGCCAGCATCGGCGCCAGGGTCAGCGAAGCGAGCACCGAGATCAGGATCGCCACCGTCACGCTGACCGCGAATTCGCGGAACAGCCGGCCGACGATCCCGCCCATGAACAGCAGGGGAATGAACGCGGCGATCAGCGAGAAGCTGATGGAAATCACGGTAAAGCCGATCTCCGCCGCGCCCTTGAGCGCCGCCTCGACCTTCGAGGCGCCCGCTTCCAGGTGTCGGTGGATGTTCTCCACGACCACGATGGCGTCGTCGACGATGAAGCCGACGGCGATGATCAGCGCCACCAGGGTCAGGTTGTTGAGGGTGAAGCCGAGCACGTACATCGCCGCGAAGCTGGCGCTCAGGGACACCGCCAGCACCGTGGCGACGATCAGGGTCGCCGACAGCTGGCGGAGGAACAGGCCCATCACCAGCACCACCAGGCCAATGGTCAGCAGCAGGGTCAGTTCGACCTCGTGCAGCGACGAGCGGATGGTCCGGGTGCGATCGTTGAGCACGTCTACCTCGATGGTCGCCGGGAGCATCTCGCGCAGGCGCGGCAATGCGGCCTGGATCGCGTCGGCGGTATCGACGATGTTCGCCCCAGGCTGGCGGAGGATCACGAGTGCCACCCCGGGCACACCGTTCGGCCAGGCCTGCACGTAGTCGTCCTCGGGCGCCGAGACGATCCGCGCCACGTCCTTGAGGAACACCGGCGCGCCCTGGCGGTAGGCGACCACCAGGTCGTCATAGTCGCTGGCGTTGAACAACTGGTCGTTGGCCGCGAGGGTCGACACCCGCCCCTCGCCGTAGAGCGCGCCCTTGGCCAGGTTGACGCTGGCCGACTGCAACGACTGGCGCAGGTCGGCCAGGGTCAGCTGGTAGGCGGCGAGCTTTTCCGGCTGGGCCTGGATGCGGATCGCCGGGCGCTGCTGGCCGACCACGAAGATCTGCCCCACGCCGTTCACCTGGCTGAGCTGGCGGGCGAGGATGGTCTCGGCGTAATCGCTGAGTTCGATCAGCGGCATCATCTCCGAGTTGACCCGCAGGATCATGATCGGGCTGTCCGCCGGGTTGACCTTGCGCCAGGTCGGCAGGTTCGGCATGTCCACCGGCAGCCGCCCGGCCGCGGCGTTGATCGCCGCCTGGACCTCCTGGGCGGCGACGTCGATGCTCTTGTCGAGGCTGAACTGCAGGGTCAGGGTGGTGGTGCCCAGGGCGCTGCTGGAAGTCATCTCGGTGATCCCGGGAATCGCGCTGAACTGCACTTCCAAGGGGGTGGCCACCGACGAGGCCATGGTTTCCGGGCTACCGCCGGGCAGCAAGGCGTTGATCTGGATGGTCGGGAAGTCCGCCTCCGGCAACGGCGCCACACCGAGCCGGAGGAACGCCAGCAGCCCCAGCAGCAGCGAGGCCAGGGTCAGCAGCGCGGTGGCGATCGGGTGCCGTACGCACCAGCCGGAAATCCCGGCGCGCGGCGTCACGGCTGCCGCTCCGCCGCCTGAGCCAGGCTCGGGCGCGGCTCCTGGATATCGACCAGGGCGCCGGGCATCAGCCGCGAGTGGCCGTCCACCACCACCTGGTCACCGCTGGCCAGGCCTTCCACCACACTGAGGCCGTCGATGTCCTGGAGCACCCGCACTGGCACCGCCTCGACCCGATCGGCGGCGACCCGGTAGACGAAATTACCCTCCAGGCCGCGGCGCACCGCCTTGCTCGACAGCACCAACTGGTCGCGCCGGACCCCGGTGTGCAGGCTCACCGCGACGAACTGCCCGGGCCAGAGCCGGGCCTGGCGGTTATCGAAGGAGGCGCGCACGCGGATGGTACCGGTGGAACTGTCGATCTGGTTGTCGATGGTCAGCAACCGGCCCTCGCCCAGCGCGCTCCCGCCGTCGCGGCTGTAGGCGCGCACCGCCGCCTCGCCGCCGAGCAGCGCCTGCAACTGGGACAACTGTTCCTGTTGCAGGGAGAAGACTACGGAGATCGGTGCGATCTGGGTCACGCTGAACAGGCCGAGACTGTCGCCGACCCGCACCAGGTTGCCGACATCGACGTTGCGGATACCGACCTTGCCGGATACCGGCGAGGTGATCCGGGTGTAGGACAGGCGCACCCGCTCGGCGTTGATGGTGGCATCGTTGGCCTTCAGGGTCGCGCGCAACTGGTCGACCGTCGCCTGCTGCTGGTCCAGCAGTTGGCGTGACACCGCACGCTCGGCATACAGGCTGCGGTAGCGTTGCAGGTCCTGCTCGGCGGATTTCAGCTGGGCCTGGTTGCTCGCCCTGGAGGCCTGCGCCTGCTCCAGCGCGGCGACGACGGCGCGGTCATCGATGGTCGCCAGCAACTCGCCCGCCTCGACCATCTGCCCTTCGCTCACCAGCAGGCGGGTCAACTGGCCGTCGATCTGGGTGCGGATCACCACGTTGTGCAACGAAGTCACCGTGCCGATGCCGCTGACCTGTTGCTCGACGTCGCGCCGCTCCACCCGCGCCACGTTCACCGGGACCCTGGCCGGCGCGGGCGCCGCCTTCGCCCCGGCGTCGCCGCCGAGCCATGCCCAACCGCCGAAGGCGACCAGGCCCGCCGCCAGCATGCCCACCAGGACCCGTCCCCCACCACTGCGCAACGCCTGCATCTGTCCACCTTTCCCAGTGGCCGGCCTCGCGCGGCCGACTTCGTTCTTCTTTATAAGCAGCGCAGCGGGACCCCACCCTGACCCCTGAATGACAATCCTGTCAGTTTCGCCGGACACCCCGCGCTGGCAGGCCGCCCGGCGCTCTCGTAGACTTCGCTGAGTCCTTCCGGAGCCCGCTCGATGTCCCCAACCCCCGGCGCACGCCGGCCCTGCCCCAGGGCCTACGCCCCCTGGCTGCTGTCGCTGGCGGCGACATTGCTGCTGGCAGTCGGCGCGGCGCTGGCGCAGTGGGACCTGGAGTCGATACTGAGCCGTGCCGAGCAGCGCTACGGCGAGCTGGGCGCGGCGAAATCACGCCTGGGCGACTGGGGCCGCCTGCTCGAACAGGGCGGCACGCTCGACGAAGCGGCCAAGCTGCGCGCGGTCAACGACTTCTTCAACCGGTCGCTGCGTTTCACCGACGACATCGAGATCTGGCAACAGGAAGACTATTGGGCGACTCCGGTCGAGGCGCTGGTCAAGGGCGCCGCCGACTGCGAGGACTACGCCATCGCCAAGTACGTGACCCTGCGTCGCCTAGGCGTCGCCAGCGACAAGCTGCGCATCACCTACGTCAAGGCCCTGCGCCTGAACCAGGCGCACATGGTGCTGACCTGGTACGCCAGCCCGGGCGCCGACCCACTGGTGCTGGACAACCTGATCGGCGAGATCCGCCCCGCTTCGCAACGTGACGACCTGTTGCCGGTGTACGCCTTCAATGCCGAGGGCCTCTGGCTGCCCGGCGCCGACGGCGGACGCCGGACCGGCGACAGCAAGAAGCTGTCGCGCTGGCAGGACCTGCTGACCAAGATGCGCGCCGAAGGCCTCGACCTCGACGCACCCAAGGAGGATTGAATGTCACTGCTCAAGCAATTGTTCCTCGCCATCTGCCTGTTCCTCGTCGTCGCCTTCAGCGGCAGCTTCGTCAGCAGCGTGGAGAACTCCCGCGAGCAGTTGCGCGGCCAGTTGCGCTCCCACGCCCAGGACGCCGCCACCGCCCTCGGCCTGTCCCTGACGCCACACGTGGACGACCCGGCGATGGTGCAACTGATGGTCAGCTCGATCTTCGACAGCGGCTACTTCGCCAGCATCCGGGTGATCGACATCAAGAGCGGCAAGCCGCTGGTCGAGCGCGTGCAGGCGCATGCCGAGCGTACGGTGCCCGGCTGGTTCGAACGCCTGGTGGATCTCCAGCCCCAGGGTGGCGACGCGCTGATCATGCGCGGCTGGGAACAGGCGGCGCGGGTCGAGGTGGTCAGCCATCCGCAATTCGCCCTGGCGCGCCTGTGGGACAGCGCCCTGGGCAGCCTCTACTGGTTGCTGGCCTGCGGCGCGGCGAGCCTGCTGCTTGGCGGCTGGCTGCTGCGCCGCCAACTGCGCCCGCTCGACCAGATGGTGCGCCAGGCCCATGCCATCAGCCGGCGGGAATTCCTCAGCCTGCCCAGGCTGCCGCGCACGCCGGAGCTGCGCCGCGTGGTGCAGGCGATGAACCAGATGGTGGAGAAACTTCGCACGCTGTTCGCCGAGGAGGCCGCGCGTAGCGACAAGCTACGCGCCCAGGCCTACCAGGACAGTCTCACCGGCCTGCCCAACCGGCGCCTGTTCGACGCCCGCCTCAACGAACAGCTGGGTGCCGGCGAGCACGAGCATGCCGGGCAGCTCCTGCTGCTGCGCCTGAACGACCTGAACGGGCTCAACCAGCGTCTCGGCGGGCAACGCACGGATGAATTGATCCAGGCGGTCGCCCGCTTGCTGGTCGACTCCTGCGGCCAGCAAGGGCGCACCGACTGGCTGCTGGCCCGCAGCCGCGGCGGCGAGTTCGCCGTGCTGGCTCCCGGTTGCTCCCGCGAGCAGGCCGAACGCCTGGCCGAGGAACTCTGCGAAGGCCTGGAGAACCTTGCTCGCACCGGTGCCAGCGATCTCACGCCGGTCGCCTATCTCGGTATCAGCGCGTTCGCCGAAGGCGACTCGCCCGCGGATCTCCTGGCCCGTGCCGACCAGGCCCTGGCCCAGGCCGAAAGCCAGCCCGCCCAGCCCTGGGCGAGCCAGGACGGCACCGCGCTCGCGGCGCTCAACGATAGCCAGGACTGGCACGACTGGATCGACCAGGCCCTGACGGAGCGCCGCCTGCTGCTCTATTTCCAGCCGGTGGTGGACTGCCTGGACACCCAGCGCGTCCTCCACCACAAGGTCCTCGCGCGTCTGCTCGACCCGCAGGCCACGGCCATCGCCGCCGGGCGCTTCCTGCCCTGGATAGAACGTTTCGGCTGGGCCGCGCGCCTGGACCTGGCGATGCTCGAACAGAGCCTGGAGCACCTGCGGCGCCATCCACGGCCGCTGGCGCTGAGCCTGTCGGCCGCCAGTGTCCGCAATGCGCAGACGTTTGCCCCGCTACTGGCCCTGCTCAAGGCGCATCCGCAGGAGGCGCGCCAGCTGACCCTGGAACTGGACGAGCGGCACCTGCCAGCCGCGGCCGAACTGGAACGCCTCAGCCAGGTCCTGCGCGAACTGGGCTGCGGTCTCGGCCTGCAGCATTTCGGCGGCCGCTTCAGCCTGATCGGCAACCTTACCCATCTGGGGTTGGCCTACCTCAAGCTGGACGGCTGCTACCTGCACGCCGTCGACCGGGAAGGCGACAAGCGGTTGTTCATCGAAGCGGTCTATCGCACCACCCACAGCATCGATCTACCGTTGATCGCGGAACAGGTGGAAACCCTCGGTGAACTCGAAGTACTGCGGGAAATGGGTTTGCGTGGCGCCATGGGACGCCTGTTCGGCAGCCCGGCGCCCTGGTCCGGGGATGCCTGATAGCGAGTCCGGAGCGGGTCGGACTCGCTTTACAGCGGATTCGGCATCGACGCCAGGCGCTCCCTCTCCGACAGAGAACGCGCCGGCGCGAGCCGACAGGTCCCCGTCATGAAACCGCCAGTCGCTGTTCCACCAGCACTCCCCCGTAAAGCGCGATCTGGGTCTTGGCATTGAGTTCGATGCGCAAGGCCACCGCGCGCTCGATGCCGATCTTCAGGTGCGGACCGAAGCGCGATACGTCCAGGCCGGCACGGATCATCATCTTCTCCACGCCTACGGTGGTTACCGTCACCAGCGTCTGGATGTCGTTCTGCAGGCTGTAGCGGGCCAGCGCGCGCATCGCCTCCAGCGTACAGTCGGAAAAGCCCAGCGAGCCTTTCTGTCCAGAGTTGATGGCGAAACGGCTGAGTTCCCAGATGTGCGGCGAGCAAGGCGCTTCCTTGCCGTGCAGAAGCTCCGGGAAGGTGTTCTTCAGCATGTAGGGGCCAGTGGTATCGAGAATTCGCCAGCAACCGAAAACCTGGGCTTCAGGAGTATCTTCCTGGATCAACATGTAATAAGGACTGAGTGCGTCATAACCATCGATTTCCATCTCGTCGATGACACTAACGTCCCAGCCTTTGCGCTCCTTGAACACTTGAGCACGCAACTTGTGCATCTCGCCCAGCAGTTTTTTATCGAACTCTTCGCGCCGACCAATTTGTACGATCATCTTCACTTCCTCCAAATAGGAAGCTGAAGAATTTATGCAAATTTCATAATTTTATAACTAGCAAATGAGATAGATTTCGGTGAACCCGGACCCTTGCTAGGCTCGAAGAAACGTCCGAAAAGATCAGAGCAATGGCTTCACACGAGAGAACACAGCCCCAAAACATGGCCTTCCGGGCAAAGGCCACCCGCACCGCCCGACGGGAAAGCCAGGAAACTTTCTGGAGCCGCTTCGGGATAAGCCAATCCTGCGGCAGTCGTTTCGAGAATGGCGAGAACCTGCCCTTCCCTATATATCTGCTTTTGCATTTCTATATAGAAGGGCAAATTACCGATCGCCAGCTCGCCGACCTGAGAGGCAAGATCAGAGAGTAATAAGACCCAAATTAACGGCCATAATGGCCGCTACGCGGCGGGAGGTCACACCGAACTTCCGCCGAATATTTCCCATATGGAAGTTCACATTGGCTTCCGAGCAGTTGCAGATAACCGATATCTCCCAACTGGTCTTGCCGATGGCGCACCACTGCAACACTTCCTTCTCCCGGCTGGTCAGAACCACCGGTTTGCTGACCGGATGTTCGAAGGCCAGTCCGGCACCGCTCTGCAGTGCGTAGTCCTTGAGCATCCACAGGGTCGGCAGGACCGACTCCATGAAACGGTTGGCCTCGGCCCGGTTTTCCGCTTCCACGCTGAGGCTCAGCGCGCCGAGTTCGCCGCGAGCACCATGCAGCGGCATGGTCAGCCCATACACCAGGCCGGCGGCCGAGGCTTCCTCGAAGAACTCGTGCTGCTTTCGCGTCTGGTAGATGGACGGTTCCCAGAAAATCGGCAGTACGCTCTGGGTACAGTGACTGACCGTCGGGTCGACCCGCGCGTAGCCAGCCCGGTCGTAATGCTCGCGCCAGGCGGCCGGGTAGTTGCCGACGATGAAGGCGTTCTCGTAGTCCTGGCTGTCCTTAGGCAACAGGCCGAACAGGATCTTCGAGAATCCAAGGTCGCTCGCCATCTTCTGCAGGATGGCGCTCCACTCCAATTTTCCACTTGAGCGTTCCAGCTCAAGAAAACCGTCAACCAAGGCCATAGCGCTACGTTCTTCTTAAACTATTAACCAATCAGCCAAATATGGATTCGGCACCCGATATCCGGCACGTTGTACGGCAGTCCGAGAATCCCGGCTTCCTGCCGAGGCGCATGCGCCCGTGCCCGACGACCCCTGAAGATGTCCAGTCAGCCCACTCTATAGAGTTGGCGTTGTGCCGGAAAGGCACATTTCAGTCCCACTTAACAATAGACCGCAGCGTTTGATGCACCTAGTACGATACCCGTCCTAGAGGGTAAGCAAACGTTTAAATGTGATCTAGATCACATTTTATGCGAACTGAATACCCAGTCACACCTGGTCCCCGGGTTCACTGTCGGCCCATCGCCACGCGTGCGACCGCTCTCGGCCGGGCGATCCGAGGCGCAGACGTCTGTGCGCGGCGCACGCGCAAAGGCACAGCGCCGCGGCCAAGGGGGCGACCTCGCGGCGTCAGGCCTGCCGGGCACGGACCCGGCGACATAGCCACTTTTCCAGTTCGGCGACGCAGAACAGGCCGAGCCCGGCCAGCAGCACCCGCGCCCACTCGCCCGGGGCCAGGCCGACCGAGCCGAACAGCGCCTGCAACGGCGGCGCGTAGGTATAGAGCAGTTGCAGCACCACGCAGGCGGCGATCGCCAGCAAGACCTGGCGGTTGCCGAACAGGCCCTCGCGGCTGAGCACCGAATCGTAGATATGCCGGCTGTTGAGCAGGTAGAACATCTCGCACACCACCACGCTGTTCACCGCCATGGTCCGCGCGCTCTCCAGCCCGGTGCCATGCTCCAGCTCCCAGAGGAACAGGCCCAGGGCGCCCGCCATCATCAGCAGCGAGACCAGCAGCACCCGCCAGACGAAGAACAGCGACAACAGGGGCTCCGCCGGCGGACGCGGCGGACGCTGCATCAGGCCGCGCTCGGCCGGATCGAAGGCCAGCGCCAGGCCCAGGGTGCTGGAGGTGACCATGTTGATCCAGAGGATCTGCGCCGGCGTCATCGGCAGGGTCAACTGGAACAGGATCGCGGCGATCACGATCAGCGCCTCGCCACCGTTGGTCGGCAGCATGAAGAGGATGAATTTCTTCAGGTTGTCGTAGACCGCCCTTCCCTCGCGCACGGCATTGGCGATGGTGGCGAAATTGTCGTCGGCGAGGACCACCTCGGCCGCCTCCTTGGCCGCCTCGGTGCCCTTGTTGCCCATCGCTACGCCGACGTCGGCGCGCTTCAGCGCCGGCGCATCGTTGACCCCGTCGCCGGTCATCGCCACCACCTCGCCGCTGGCCTGCAGGGCCTGCACCAGGCGCAGCTTGTGCTCAGGGCTGGCGCGGGCGAACACATCGACGCCCGGCAGCACTTCGCGCAGGCGCTGGTCGTCGAGCAACTCGATCTCCGCGCCGGTCAGCGCCGGCCGGTCGATGCCGATCCCGAGCATGGCGCCGATCGCCCGCGCGGTGTCGACGTGGTCGCCGGTGATCATCTTCACCGCGATACCCGCCACCTGGCATTCGGCGACCGCGGCCACGGCTTCCTCGCGCGGAGGGTCGATGATGCCCACCAGGGCCAGCAGGGTGAAGCCATGTTCCACGTCGGCGAAATCCAGCGTGCGCTGCTCCGCCGGCATCGCCCGTCGGGCGATGGCCAGCAGGCGCAGGCCGCGAGCGGCGGTGTCGGTGGCCAGGCGCCGCCAGTAGTCCGGGTCCAGCGGCCGCACCGAGTCGCCCACCCGTTCAGCCTCGCACATGTCGAGGATGCGCTCCGGCGCGCCCTTCAGGTAGACCATCGCCTGGCCTGCGTGGTCGTGGTGCAGGGTGGCCATGAAGCGATGCTCGGACTCGAACGGAATCGCATCGCTGCGTGGCCGTTCCGCCGCCAGCGCCTGCGGATCGAGGCCCAGCTTGAGGCCGAGGCTGAGCAGCGCGCCTTCGGTGGGGTCGCCCTCCAGTTGCCATGCCTCGCCCTCCTGGTGCAGGCGCGCCTCGTTGCACAACAGCGCCGCGCGACCGATCTCCTGCAGATCGTCGCGTCCGGCGGGATCGAGGCCTTCGCCGTTGTGGCTGAAACCACCCAGCGGGGCGTAACCGGCGCCGCTGACCTCGATTACCTGGTCGGCGGTGACGATACGCTGCACGGTCATCTCGTTGCGGGTCAGGGTGCCGGTCTTGTCCGAGCAGATCACCGTCACCGAACCCAGCGTCTCCACCGCCGGCAGGCGGCTGACGATGGCGTTGCGCCGGGCCATGCGCTGTACGCCGAGGGCGAGGATCACCGTCATGATCGCCGGCAGTCCCTCGGGAATCGCCGAGGCGGTCAGCGCCACCACCAGCATGAACATGTCCACCATCGGCTGGCCCTGCCAGAGGGTGCCGAGGACGAAAGTGGCGCCGGCCAGCAGCAGGATCGCCAGGGCCAGCCAGCGACTGAAGCTGGCGATCTGTCGCAGCAGCGGAGTGGCCAGGGTGCGGACTTCGCGCAACAGCGTACCGATCCGGCCCAGTTCGGTATCCCCGGCGGTGGCGACCACCACTCCGCGCGCCTGGCCGCTGGTCACCAGGGTGCCGGAATAGGCCATGCAACGGCGGTCGCCGAGCAGCGCGTCGATGGCCACCGCGACGCAGCCCTTCTCCACCGGCACCGACTCACCGGTCAGGGCCGACTCGTCGACATGGAAGTTCTTCGTTTCGAACAGCCGCAGGTCGGCCGGCACCCGGTCGCCGGAGGCCAGCAGCACCACGTCGCCCGGTACCAGGCGTTCAGCGTCCAGCGCCTGGCGCTGGCCGTCGCGCAGGACCAGGGCATGCAGCGAAAGCATGTCGCGGATGGCGTCCAACGCGTTGGCCGCCTTGCCCTCCTGGACGAAACCGATCAGCGCGTTGACCACCACCGCCAGGAGGATTACCGCACTGTCCACCCAGAAGCCGAGCAGCGCGGTGACCAGCGAGGCGAACAGCATCATGTACAGCAGGACGTTGTGGAACTGCCGCAGCAAGCGCAGCAGCGGCCCCTGGCGTTTCGGCGCGGGCAACCGGTTGTAGCCGTGCGCCGCCAGGCGGCGGGCGGCCTCGTCCGCGTCCAGGCCGGCGGCGGAGCTGTGCAATCGTTCCAGCACCCGTTGCGGCGGGCTGGCATGGGCGTCGCGGGAAGACAGGGGTGGGATGCCGTTCATGGGATTCCTGCGCCTCGTTCTGATGAACAGAACTATCGGGCAGGCCTGCGCCGCAACGTTTGACCTGTCTCAAACGGATGCTTGCAGTTGAAAGCATCTGGCCGGGGAAAACTTTTCCGGATGTTGCGCGGCACCTCGCCCCACGTGGCGAGGTGCCGCGCCCTCCTAGAGGCTCATGTGCAGCAGCGGGAACGGCCGCCCCGCCGAGTCGGTCGCGGAGCGGCCGGTCTGGCGGAACCCATAGTGTCGATAGAAACCGCAGGCCTGCGGGTTCTGCTCGTTGACATCGACGCTCAGGCGCGGCCAGGTCGCCCGCGCATGATCGAGCAGGCGTCGGCCGATACCCCGGCCGCGCAGCCCGGGTTCGACGAAGAGCATCTCGACATGCGCCTGGTTCAGGCCAATGAAGCCCTGGGCCACGCCGTCGTCGTCGACCAGCACCCAGACCTCGACGGCCGGCAGGTACAGGTCGCGGACCTGTGGGTAAAGCTCGACGATGTCCGCTTCACTGAGAAAATCGTGGGTCGCGCGGACGGAACGTTCCCACAGGTCGACCAATGCCGTGTTGTCGGCGTCGACGCGCTTGCGAATGTGCATGCTGGATTCCTTTATCCGAAAGATTCCAGGTAGAACGAAAGGCAGCCGCGACCGCCAGGCCGGGCGCCACGCTGAGGTTCGTCGCCTGGATGCCCGTGGCGCGAATCAACGCATGGACGGTGCACAGCGGCGGCGACGAGGGAGGAAGGGAGCGCCATCCTAGAAGAAAACGACCGGTCGGAACAGCCGCGCTTCCCATGCTTTTCCCGAAACGACGAATGAACGACACTGCGCCCGACTCTCTTTCCCGGTATCGCCCATGCCCAACTCCCCGCTTCCTTCCGGCCGCAGGCTGCCCGCTTGCGCCTTCGCCGACATCGGCGAGCCCTACGCCGTGTTCCAGGCTCCCGGCGGCGCGCTCCTCGCGGTGGCCAGCGCCTTTCATGGGCAACACCCGGGCCGACAGCTCGACGTCTACGAACAGAGCCTGCGCCTGTACCGCGGCGGCGACCTCGAATGCATCGCCGTCCTGCCGGACCTGGGCTTTCCGCTCAACGCCATCGCCTGGCACCCGAGCCGGCCCGTACTGGTGATCGGCGGCGGACGCTACGACGGCGGCGCCTTCTTCGAAGGCGGTCTGCTGGCCTGGGACTACGCGAGCGGCAAGACCCAATCGCTGCTCGCCGACAACCGCGAAGTGCTCGCCTGCGACTTCGAGGACGACGGCCGGCGCCTGGCCTTCACCGTCGCCCCCAGCGACGACCTGGAGGACCGACCGTTGTTCCGCCAGCGCCATTCGCTAGCCTTTCCGGTCGACGCCCCACTGGTGCTGGACGACCTGCCCGGCACCCGCCTGCCCTTCGACTGGGCCCTCTACCCTGCCTCGACACAACGCGAAGCAGCGCTGCCGATCCTGGAAAACCTAGCCCTGGGCAAAGATCGGCGGTTCCTGCATCGTCCACCGGTGTGGGACCTGTGCTTTCTCGACGGCCAACTCCTGGCCATCGCCCGCGCCAGCCCCCGGCTCGAGCTCTGGAATCTGGCCGACGACAGCCTGCGCAGCTTCGAACTGGCCGAACGGGGCCAGTGCCTGCAGGTCTTCCATAACGCCACGGACGACAGCCTGCTGGTCAATCTGCAACTCGGGTATGCCGCCCAGCGACTGTTCAAGGTGCCGCTGACACCGGGACAACCGCTGCTCCTGAGCGACTGCCGCCATCTGCTGGCGCAATCCGCCCAAGGCGGTTTTCTCGCCCGCCAGATCGCCCTCGAGGGCAAAGACCTGGAAGACCTCGTGCTCGACCCGGCCGGCCGGATCGTCCACAGGCGCCGTCTCGGACACTACGACCTGTTCAACCACCATCTGCGCATCGACCGTGGCGAAGCCTTCTTCTACCTGGCCGGCAATCCGCCGGAGCAGCACCAGGACAAGGGCCTGTTCCGCCTCGACCCGCAGACCTTCAAGACCCGCGAAGTGCTACGCCTGGAGCGCCACCCGGAGCACTTCAACAACCTGCACGGCTGCCTGCTGGGCAATCGCCTGCTGCTCAACGCCAAGGTCTACAACTCGCCGCATCACGCCTACGGTACCCAGCGCCTGACCTGCTACGACCTGGAGAGCCGCGGCACGCTCTGGGGCGCGACCCTGTCCGCCCAGGTCAGCGCCTTCGCGCCGTTGCCCGGCGGACAATGGATCGCACTGGCGCTGGTCGATGGTCAGGTCGAGGTACGCGACCTCGCCAGCGGCGAATGTCGCTGGCGCTACCGCACGGCAGACGCCATACCGCTGTGCCTGGCAGTCAGCGACAAACTCCTCGCCATCGGTTTCAGCCACGGCGGAGTCAGCCTCCTGCAGGTCGCGGCGGATGGCCAGCTCATCGGTCCTCCAGGCGCCAACCCGCGGCAGTAGCCCGCAGTTCGCCGTCCAGCGCCAGGTGGCGGAGAAACACCGGGTCGTGGGACACCACCAGCAAGGCCCCACGGTATTGCCCGAGCATGCTTTCCAGGGCCTGCCGCGCAGCCAGGTCGAGGTGGTTGTCCGGTTCGTCGAGCAGTAGCAGCTGCGCCGGCCGGTCGGCGTAGAGCACCAGGGCCAGGGCCGCCTTCAGGCGTTCGCCTCCGCTCAGCGTCGCGCACGGCTGGGCGAGCCGTTCAGCCGGCAAACCGAGTTGCGCCAGGCGCGTGCGCAGCCAGCTTTCGCCGCGACTGCGATTGACCTCCAGCAACTGCTCCAGCACGCCTCGCCCGTGGTCCAGCACGCTCAGCCGCTGGTCGAGATAGGCGGCGCCCACCGTCACCGCGCAGGTCCCCGCCAGCGGCGCCCGTTGCCCGGCCAGCAGCCGCAGCAGGGTCGACTTGCCGCTGCCGTTCGGGCCGACCAGTGCCAGCCGTCGCGGACCGCTCAGGAGCAGGTCGATTTCGCGCAACGGCCCGCGCAGATGCGGCAGGACCGCGCCCTTCAACTCGACGATCCGGCGCTGTGCCGCCAGTTCGGCATCGGGCGAATCGAGCAGCAGCGGCGACGCCTCCTCGACCTCCCGGGCAGCCTCGCGCACCTCGCGGTCGAGACGCTCGCGCTCCGCCTGGTGGGCGTTGCGCAGCTTGCCGGCGCTGACCTCGCTACGTTCCCTGAACCCACCGAGCAGGATCTTCGCCTGGTTCGCCGTCTTGCCTTCGCGCCGGCCGCTGGCCTGGCGCCGCTCCTGGCGCTGCTGCTGTTCGCGCATGGCCAGGGTCTGCCGCTTGCGCTCCAGACGACGCTGGTCCAGGCGACGTTCGGCGGCCTCGCGCGCCTCCTCCCGGCTCTGCGCGTAGAAGGAATAGCCACCGCCATAGCTGCGCAGGCCGAGGGTCGACAGCTCGACGATCCGCTGCATGCCCTCCAGCAGTTCGCGGTCATGGCTGACCAGCAGCAGGCCGCCGTCCCATGCCGCCAGCCGCGCCCGCAGCAAAGCGCGTGCCGGCCCGTCGAGAGGGTTGCTCGGTTCGTCGAGGATGAGAAAGTCGGCGTCGTCGAGGAATGCGCCGAGCAGCGCTACGCGCATGCATTCGCCGCCGCTCAGGCGTTCGCTCGGGGTGTCCGCGCGGAGATGGCCGAGCCCCTCGGCGGCCAGGGCGTCGGCCAGGCGTTGGCGGATGTCCCAGCGCTCGCCCAGGCATTCGTAGTCGGCGGCGTCGAGGCTACCCGCCTCGATCCGCGCCAGCGCCTCCAGCCATGGGCGGACGCCGGCCAGATCGGCGACGGTCGGGTAGTCGGCCGGTTCGAGCTGCTGCGCCAGGTAGCGCACGCGCCCCTGGCGCCGGACGCTGCCGCTGGACGGCTGCAAGTGTCCGGCGAGCAGGCGCGCGAGCAGCGACTTGCCTACGCCGTTGCGTCCCACCAGCCCGGTGTGCCGGGTGTCGAAGGTTTCGTCGAGATCGGAAAACAGAAGGCTGCCGTCCGGCAGCTGGAAAGAGACGCCATCGAGCGTCAGGGTCGACGTCTTCGTCATGGATACCCCCTTGATGCCATGCATTCCCCCGGGCCCTCGGGCCAGGGACGGAAAACCGGCCGTGCGGACACGGCAGCATCAATTGCGCATCGGACGAACACCTCGTACGGAAGGAAAGACCGCGGCAGTCTACTCCGCCCATGCGGCCCTGCCAATCGGGCATACTTTTCGTTTCCGACAGACACGACCGACCGACATGGCCAGACCGCGCATCTCCGAACTCTTCGAACAGGAACCCTCGCGCTGGGGCGGCCGTGGCGACCCCTACCTCTGGCAGGAAATGGCCGGGCAACTGGCGGACGCGTCCTGGCCGGCTTCCGCAGCGGCCCTGGAACACCTGCTCGGCGAGACCTTCGAGCGCCTCAGCGGCCATTCGCTGGAATACGATGCCTTGATCTACCTCGCGCGCCACGCCCACGGCGGCATGTCCAGCGGCATGGTCAGCCCGGAGTTCTGGCGCGAAACGGCAATCCCGGAACTGCTCGACCGCTATCGGCGGCGGCGCTCCTGGCTGAGATGGTTGCGCCGATAGGTGTCCTCGCCCATCGCCGCGATCTGCCCCTCGATCAGGGCATCGAAGGGTTTCAGCAAGGCTTCGTGGGTACGCGGCGCCTCCAGTTCGTCGAGCGCCGCGGCGATTGCTTCGATGGTCGACAGCGCGCCCTCTCCCGGCGCCTTGCGCAGGCGATAACGCGACGCCATGCCTTCGGCCAGGCTCACCCGCGGCAAGGCCGCCAGGGCCGGGTTCAGGTGCAGGAGCTTGCGCGCCTTGCGCCAGGTGCCGTCCGGCACCACCAGCAGGAGGGGCTCGCCGGCGGCCTCGGCGGCCATCTCTGCCAGCGCACGCGCCTGCTCGCCGGGAAACAGCAGGCAGGCCCGGTAGCCCGGTACCCGCCAGGTCTCCTCGGCGAAACGCTCGCCAACCCGCAGCTCCGCATTGCACAAGCCGAGGACGGCCAATCCTGCGGTATTCAACGCGTGCCCGACCTCGCTGGGGTGCTGCAGGACCAGCACCCGCGTACGCGACGGCAAGGAGGGAATCAGCGCGCAGAGGCAATGGCTGGCGGGGCGAGCGCAACGCTCGCAGCGGATACGTGGCATGGGACGACTCCTGGAAGGGGCCCAGTGTGCCACAGGCGGAGGGGCTTCCTCTCACTCGCAAAACGTCATATTTCCGACGAATGGCGGTAATTTGTTTCACCCATTAAGAATAACGACGAATTTTTGTCGTTCGATGAAAAAATACAATCGTCCCACCCTCTCAACTCCCGCCCATCGGCGCCGAAGACAGGGATGAGCCCCTCTCTCTATCCAAGGATTTTTCTCATGTTCACTCGCAAGTACCGACAGATGAACGCCGACTTGCAACAGCAACTCGCCGCCGAGCGCCTGCACATGGCGGCCCTGGACCGCTCCATGGCGCGCGTGGAGTTCGATCCGGACGGCAATATCACCGATGCCAATGAGAATTTCCTGACCCTGCTGGGCTACCGCCGCGACGAGATCCTCGGCAAACCGCATCGCCAGCTTTGCGACGGCGCCTACGCGCAATCGGAAGACTACCGGCGCTTCTGGGAACGCCTGCGGCGCGGCGAACACTTTTCCGGCCGCTGCAAGCGCATTACCCGCGAGGGCCGGCCACTCTGGCTGGAAGCCACCTACAACCCCGTACGCGACGGGCAGGGTCGACTGCTCAAGGTGGTCAAGTACGCCAGCGACATCGATGCCATCGTCCACCAGGAACACGAGATGCAGAGCAAGCTGGATGCCCTGTCCCGCTCGATGGCGATGATCGAGTTCGACCTCGACGGCAATGTCCTCGCGGCCAACGACAACTTCCTCGCCACCATGGGCTATGGCCGAGCCGAGCTGGCCAGCGCCAACCACCGTCAGTTCTGCGAACCGGGCTACCGCGACGGCCCGCAGTACGCCGACCTCTGGCGCCGCCTGAACCGCGGCGAGTACGTTACCGGGCAGTTCCGCCGGGTCCACCGCAACGGCCAGCCGGTCTGGCTGGAAGCCAGCTACAACCCGGTCTACGACGCCGACGGCAAGCTGTTCAAGGTGGTCAAGTTCGCCAGCGACGTCAGCGACCGCATGCGCCGCTACCAGGCCGAGGCGGACAACGCCCACCAGGCCCACACCCTGTCCACCGAGACCCGCACCGTCGCCGAACACGGCGCGCTGATCATCCAGAGCGCGGTGGAGGAAATGCTCAAGATCGCGAATACCCTGGATGCTTCCTCGCTGAACATCGGCGAACTGTCACAGCACTCGCAACAGATCACCTCGATCGTCAACACCATCCGCGAGATCGCCGAGCAGACCAACCTGCTCGCCCTCAATGCCGCCATCGAGGCCGCCCGCGCCGGCGACCAGGGTCGCGGCTTCGCCGTGGTGGCCGACGAGGTGCGGCAACTGGCGGAACGCACCAGCAAGTCGACCAAGGAGATCGCCGACATGATCGGTCGCATCCAGACCGGCACCCGCAGCGTCATCGACGACATGCAGCACAGCCAGGAACAGGCGCGGCGCGGCGTGGAGCTGGCCAACGAGGCCGGCGCGGCGATCCTCGGCATCCGCGAGAGCACGCACAAGGTGGTAGAAGCGGTGCAGCAATTCTCGCGCACCCTCAACGCCGATCTCTAGGGCTCAGGCCAGGCTCATCTGCGTCCGCAACTGGTCGCGGAAGGCCTGGATCAGCGGCTCGCGCGAGCGGCCGCGACGGAGGATCAGGGAGAATGGCGCCTGGTAGCCGAAGGTCGCCGGCAGCAGGGCGCGCAGGCGCCCCTGCTCGACCCACGGGTGGGCGTAGTGCTCCGGCAGGTAACCGATGTAGCCGCCGGAAAGGATCAGGATCAGTTGCGCCTCCATGCTCTCCACCGTTCCCGCGCTGTGCTTGAATCCGTGCCGGGCCAGCTCGGCCTGGCTCCAGTAGCCGCGGCCGACCATGCGTTGCTGGGTGATCAGATCGGCGGAAATTCTCCGCCCGTCGAACAGCGGATGCCGGTCGCTGCAGTACAGCCAGTGCTGTTCGCGGTACAGCGGCTGGTAGACCAGTCCGTTCATGCGACTGGAAAAGGCGCCGATAGCCAGGTCCTGGCGGTTCTCCAGCACGCTCAGTTGCAGTTCGTAGGGGCTCTGCACCAGCAGGTGCAGGTGAACCGCCGGGTGTTCGCAGCTGAAGGCGCCGATCACCTCGGCCAGCGGCAGCGCCGGGTCGCTTACCGTGGAATCGAGCACGCCGAGGTTCAGGGTGCCGCGCAGCTCGCCCTTCAACGCCAGAGCGTAGCGTTCGAAGCCTTCCAGTTCGCCGAGGATGCGCAAGGTTTCCTGGTGGAACAGCTCGCCCTTGCTGGTCAGGCTGAAGCCACCGCGGCCACGGTGGCAGAGCACGATGCCGAGCTGGTTCTCCAGTTGGCTCATGTAGGTGCTGATCGCCGAGGTCGACAGGTTCAACTCCTGCTGGGCGGCGGCGAAGCCCTGGTGGCGCACCACCGCGGCGAAGATGCGCAACAGGCGCAGGTCGGGCAAGGCGTTGGACACGGCGACTCCGGTTTGCGGGCGAGGATTTCGGACAGCAGGCCGAGGCAAAGGCCGCCGTCCGGGCTCGGCGGCGAAGTCTAGCCGCTTCGCCGTTAGTTTAGAAATCTCTGAACTGATTATTTGTAGCCAGCGATTTGACTCGCTACCGGCTGTGAAGAGAATCCGTCCGACCCCTAAAACAACCACAACGACCGTGAGGCCACCCCGTGGACAAGAATCTCCACCAGCCCCTGGGCGGCAATGAAATGCCCCGCTTCGGCGGCATCGCCACCATGATGCGCCTGCCCCATGTCCAGTCCCCCGCCGAACTCGACGCCCTCGATGCCGCCTTCGTCGGCGTGCCCCTCGACATCGGCACCTCCCTGCGCTCCGGTACCCGCTTCGGCCCCCGCGAGATCCGCGCCGAATCGGTGATGATCCGTCCCTACAACATGGCCACCGGCGCCGCCCCCTTCGACTCGCTGAACGTGGCGGACATCGGCGACGTCGCGATCAACACCTTCAACCTGCTGGAAGCCGTGCGCATCATCGAGCAGGAATACGACCGCATCCTCGGTCACGGCATCCTCCCGCTGACCCTCGGCGGCGACCACACCATCACCCTGCCGATCCTCCGCGCGATCAAGAAGAAGCACGGCAAGGTCGGCCTGGTCCACGTCGACGCCCACGCCGACGTCAACGACCACATGTTCGGCGAGAAGATCGCCCACGGCACCACCTTCCGCCGCGCGGTGGAAGAAGACCTGCTGGATTGCGACCGTGTTGTGCAGATCGGCCTGCGCGCCCAGGGCTACACCGCCGAGGACTTCAACTGGAGCCGCAAGCAGGGCTTCCGCGTGGTGCAGGCCGAGGAGTGCTGGCACAAGTCGCTGGAGCCGCTGATGGCCGAGGTCCGCGAGAAGGTCGGCGGCGGCCCCGTCTACCTGAGCTTCGACATCGACGGCATCGACCCGGCCTGGGCGCCCGGCACCGGCACCCCGGAAATCGGCGGCCTGACCACCATCCAGGCGATGGAAATCATCCGCGGCTGCCAGGGCCTGGACCTGATCGGCTGCGACCTGGTCGAAGTCTCGCCGCCCTACGACACCACCGGCAACACTTCGTTGCTGGGCGCCAACCTGCTCTATGAAATGCTCTGCGTCCTCCCGGGCGTGGTGCGTCGCTGAGCCGTAGCGCGACCATGACCGACGACCGCGTCGAACAGGTGCTGGAGGCCGCCCGCCGACTGGTGGCGGCCTTCGCCCGCAACGATGCCGAGGCCTATTTCGCCGCCTTCAGCGAGGACGCCAGCTTCATCTTCCACAACTGGCCTCAGCCGCTGCGCTCGCGCGCGGCCTACCGCAAGTTGTGGGAGCGCTGGCGACGCGAGGACGGCTTCGAAGTGCTGGCGTGCGAATCCAGCAATACCTGCGTCAGCCTGCAAGGCGACCTGGCGATCTTCAGCCACGATGTCGCCACCCGGCTGCGCCTCCAGGGAACGGAAAGCCTGAACCGGGAACGGGAAACCATCCTGTTCCGCCTAGAACAACAAGAAGGCCGTTGGCTGGCCTGCCATGAGCACTTGTCGGCGATGCCGGAGTACCTGCCATCGACTAGCTAGCTCTCCCGGGAGAACGTCATGGATAACAACAATAACCAACACGCAATCACACGCATCGAAACCTTCGGGGTCGAACAGATTCCCGACCACGAACGCAACGCCACGCCGGTCGATCTGTTCCGCATGATCTTCGGCGGCGCCAATACCTTCGCCACCGCCGTGCTCGGCAGCTTTCCGGTGCTCTTCGGGCTGTCCTTCCAGGCCGGGCTGTGGGCGATCCTGCTGGGCGTCACGCTGGGCGCGCTGATCCTCGCCCCGATGGGCCTGTTCGGCCCGCTCAACGGCACCAACAACGCGGTCTCCTCCGGCGCGCACTTCGGCGTGCACGGGCGCATCGTCGGCTCCTTCCTCTCGCTGCTGACCGCCATCGCCTTCTTCTCGCTCTCGGTGTGGAGTTCCGGCGATGCCCTGGTCGGCGGCGCCCGGCGCCTGGTCGGCCTGGAAGAGAGCGAACTGAACCTGGGCCTGGCCTACGGCCTGTTCGCCGTGCTGGTGCTGACCGTATGCATCTACGGCTTCCGCTTCATGCTGCTGGTCAACAGGATCGCCGTGTGGGCCGCCAGCCTGCTGTTCCTGCTCGGCCTGTTCGCCTTCGCCGGCCCCTTCGACGCCGCCTACGCCGGCAGCGTGCAACTCGGCCAGCCGGGCTTCTGGGCCGCCTTCATCGGCGCCACCCTGCTGGCCATGAGCAATCCGATCTCCTTCGGCGCCTTCCTGGGCGACTGGGCCCGCTACATCCCGCGCCAGACCTCGCAGGCACGGATCATGCTAGCGGTGATCGGCGCGCAGCTGGCGACCCTGGTTCCCTTCCTGTTCGGCCTCGCCACCGCGACCATCGTCGCCGTCCGCGCGCCGGACTACATCGCTGCCAACAACTACGTCGGCGGCCTGCTGGCCATCGCTCCCGGCTGGTTCTTCCTGCCGGTATGCCTGATCGCGGTGATCGGCGGCATGTCCACCGGCACCACTTCGCTGTACGGCACCGGGCTGGACATGTCCAGCGTGTTCCCGCGCCTGCTCTCGCGGGTGCAGGCCACGGTGCTGATCGGGGTCGCCTCGATCGGCTTCATCTTCGTCGGCCGCTTCGCCTTCAACCTGGTGCAGAGCGTCTCTACCTTCGCCGTGCTGATCGTCACCTGCACCACCCCGTGGATGGTGATCATGCTGATCGGCCTGCTGACCCGTCGCGGCTTCTACCGCCCGGACGACCTGCAGGTGTTCACCCGCGGCCAGCGCGGCGGCGCCTACTGGTTCGAGCACGGCTGGAACTGGCGCGGAATGGGTGCCTGGATTCCCAGCGCGGCAGCCGGCCTGGCCTTCGTCAACCTGCCGGGGCAATTCGTCGGTCCGCTCGGCGAACTGGCCGGCGGCATCGACCTCAGCCTGCCGGTCGCCCTCGGCCTGGCCGCCCTGCTCTACCTGGCACTGCTGCGCCTGTTCCCGGAACCGCCTTGCGTCTATGGCCCGCGAGGACCGCGCTGGGTGCGCGCGCACGGCACGCGGAGGGCACCGGCGATAGCCACCGCCTGAGGTGGGGTACACACACGGCGGGACGCCAGCGTCCCGCGCTTCCGGCGCCTCGCCGGATACAACAATGACAATGAGAAACTTGGGAGACCTGATATGGCCCTCGACATATTCGTCGTTCTGATCTACGCCGCGGGCATGATCGCGCTGGGCTGGTACGGCATGCGCCGCGCCAAGACCCGCGACGACTACCTGGTGGCCGGCCGCAACCTCGGCCCCGGCTTCTACCTGGGAACCATGGCCGCCACCGTCCTCGGCGGCGCCTCCACCATCGGCACCGTGCGCCTGGGCTACGTCCATGGCATCTCCGGCTTCTGGCTGTGCGGCGCGATCGGCCTCGGCATCGTCGGCCTCAGCCTGTTCCTGGCCAAGCCGCTGCTGAAGCTGAAGATCTACACCGTCACCCAGGTCCTGGAGCGTCGCTACAACCCCGCCGCGCGCCACGCCAGCGCCCTGATCATGCTGGTCTACGCACTGATGATCGGCGCCACCTCGACCATCGCCATCGGCACCGTCATGCAGGTCCTGTTCGGCCTGCCGTTCTGGGTCTCGATCCTGATCGGCGGCGGCGTCGTGGTGCTCTACTCCACCATCGGCGGCATGTGGTCGCTGACCCTGACCGACATCGTGCAGTTCCTGATCATGACCGTCGGCCTGGTGTTCCTGCTGATGCCGCTGTCGATCAACGACGCCGGCGGCTGGGACGCCCTGGTAGCCAAGCTGCCGGCCAGCTACTTCGACTTCACCGCGATCGGCTGGGACACCATCGTCACCTACTTCCTGATCTACTTCTTCGGCATCTTCATCGGCCAGGACATCTGGCAGCGGGTGTTCACCGCCCGCAGCGAGACCGTGGCCAAGGTCGCCGGCTCCGCCGCCGGTATCTACTGCGTGCTCTACGGCATGGCCGGGGCGCTGATCGGGATGGCCGCCAAGGTCCTGCTGCCGGACCTGGAGAACGTCAACAACGCCTTCGCCAGTGTGGTCGAGCACAGCCTGCCGAACGGCATCCGCGGCCTGGTCATCGCCGCCGCCCTGGCGGCGCTGATGTCCACCGCCAGCGCCGGCCTGCTGGCGGCGTCCACCACCGTCACCCAGGACCTGCTGCCGCGCCTGCGCCGCGGCCGCGGCCAGTCCGACAACGGCGACGTGCACGAGAACCGCATCGCGACCCTGCTGCTGGGCCTGGTAGTGCTCGGCATCGCCCTGGTGGTCAGCGACGTGATCAGCGCCCTGACCGTGGCCTACAACCTGCTGGTAGGCGGCATGCTGATCCCGCTGATCGGCGCGATCTACTGGAAGCGCGCCACCACCGCCGGCGCCATCACCAGCATGACCCTGGGCTTCCTTACCGTACTGGTGTTCATGATCAAGGACGGCCTCGACGCCAATACGCCGATCTACTACAGCCTGGCGGTCGGCCTGCTCAGCTTCGTCCTGGTCAGCCTGTTCTCGCGGCGCCCGACGGGTGTCGCCAGCGCCGCCTGAACCAGGCACAACCCCGACAGGCGAGGGACTTTCCCTCGCCTTTTCCATTCCCGAGAACATGAAAAAGGAACGGCCATGACCACCTGCGGCGAATTCCTCGTCAAGCAACTCGAAGCCTGGGGCGTCGAGACCGTCTTCGGCATCCCCGGCGTGCATACCGTAGAGCTCTATCGCGGCCTGCCCGGCAGCCGTATCCGCCATGTCACCCCGCGCCACGAGCAGGGCGCCGGCTTCATGGCGGACGGCTACGCACGGGTCACCGGCAAGCCCGGCGTGTGCTTCATCATCACCGGCCCGGGGATGACCAACATCCTCACCGCCATGGCCCAGGCCTACGCCGACTCGATTCCGATGCTGGTGATCTCCAGCGTCAACGAACGCGCGCGCCTGGCCCACGGCAACGGCTACCTGCACGAGATGCCGAACCAGCGCAACCTGGTAGGCAACGTCTGCGCCTTCAGCCATACCCTGATGAGCGCCGAGGAGCTGCCGGCGGTGCTCGCCCGCGCCTTCGCCGTGTTCGACAGCGAGCGGCCGCGGCCGGTGCACATCGAGCTGCCGCTCGACGTCATCACCGCTCCCGCCGAACACCTGGCCCTGCGCCCACGCACCGTCGCCAGCCGCCCGGCGCCGGCCCTCGCGCCCTTGCGCGAGGCCGCAGCGCGCCTGCGCAACGCGAAGAAGCCACTGCTGCTGCTCGGCGGCGGCTGCGTCGAGGCCGCCGCCGAAGCGCGTGCCCTGGCCGCCGCGCTGGACGCGCCGACCGCCCTGACGATCAACGCCAAGGGCCTGCTACCGGCCGACCACCCGCTGCTGCTGGGCAGCAACCAGTCCTGCGTGCCGGTACGCGAGCTGGCCGCCGAGGCCGACGTGGTGCTGGCCATCGGCACCGAGCTGGGCGAAACCGACTACGACGTGGTGTTCGACGGCGGCTTCGCCCTCGATGGCGAGTTGATCCGCATCGACATCGACCCGCAGCAACTGATGCGCAACTACACGCCGAGCCTGGCCATCCACAGCGACGCCCGGCTGGCCATGCGCGTGCTGCTGGCCGAACTGCCGGGCGGCGAGGCCTCGCCGGACAGCCCCGGGGCCCGGCGCGCCGCCGCCGTGCGCCAGCGCCTGGCCGAAGACTTCGCCGGCTGGTCGCACTATCGCCAGCTGTTCGCCGCGATCCTCGCCGAGTGGCCGGACGCCCGCTTCGTCGGCGATTCGACCCAGACCGTCTACAGCGGCAACCACCTGGTCGATCTCGACGAGCCGCGCCGCTGGTTCAACGCCTCCACCGGCTACGGCACCCTCGGCTATGGCCTGCCCGCCGCCATCGGCGCCAAGCTCGGTGAGCCGGGACGCCCGGTGGTCAGCCTGATGGGCGATGGCGGCCTGCAGTTCACCCTGCCGGAACTGGCCAGCGCGGTGGAAGCCAAGGTCGGCATCGTCGTGCTGCTGTGGAACAACCACGGCTATGGCGAGATCAAGCGCTACATGGAGCGGCGCGAGATCACTCCGCTCGGGGTCGATATCTACACCCCGGACTTCCTCGCCATCGCCCGCGGCTTCGGCTGCGCCGCCGAACGCGCGCGCGATCTCGAACACCTGCGCGAACTGCTGCGCGGCGCCCCGGCGGACCGTCCGCTGATCGTCGAGGTGCTGCAAGCCGCGCCCTTCCATCCCTGACCCGGAGCCCGCCATGGACGATTCCGAACTCTACCGCTCCCTCTGCGAGATCCTCGGCGCCCGTGGCGTGCGCGACAGTACCGCGCTCGCCGGGCAGGACCCCGGCTACCATCCGCAGAACCTCGCCGGAAGCTTCCTGGTCCTGCCGGAAAGCACCGACCAGGTCGCCGCCGTGGTGCGTCTGTGCCGCCAGGCGGGACGCGCCCTGGTACCCCAGGGCGGACTCACCGGCCTGGTCGGCGGCGGCGCCGCGCAAGCCGGCGACGTGCTGCTCTCGCTGCGCAGGCTGAACCGCATACATCGGCTGGATGCGGCCAGCCAGACCCTCGACCTCGACGCCGGCGTCACCCTCGAACAGGCCCAGGCGCTGGCCGCCGAGGCCGGACTCGACCCCGGCATCGATCTCGCCGCGCGCGGCAGCGCCAGCATCGGCGGGCTGGTCGCGACCAACGCCGGCGGCATCCGCGCCTTCCGCTTCGGCACCATGCGCCAGCGCGTGCTCGGCCTGGAAGCGGTACTCGCCGACGGCAGCGTCTACAGCGACCTGCGCGGGCTGCTGAAGAACACCACCGGCTACGACCTCAAGCAGTTGTTCGTCGGCGCCGAAGGCACCCTCGGCATCGTCACCCGTGCGGTACTGCGCCTGGAGCCGTTGCAGCGTCCCGGCGCCACCGCCCTGCTCGGCCTGCCCGACGTCGACGCGGCGATCACCATCGCCGCGCGCCTGCGCCGCGAGCACGCCGAACGCCTGTTCGCCTGCGAGATCCTCTGGCACGACTACCTGCAATGCACCGCCGCCCCCATGGGCGACAGCGCGCCGAGCCTGGCGCCCTGCCCTCTCTACCTGCTGGTGGAGCTGGCCGAGGACCGCCACCTGGATGCCGGCGAGGCGCTCACCGCCCTGCTGGAAGACTGCTTCGAGGACGGGCTGGTGGAAGACGCCCTGCTCGCCGCCAACGAAACCCAGCGCCTGGCCATCTGGCGCCTGCGCGAAGACTCCGACGCGGCCATCCACGCCGG
Organism: Pseudomonas sp. 20-5; assembly: GCF_056782835.1. NCBI lineage: Bacteria > Pseudomonadati > Pseudomonadota > Gammaproteobacteria > Pseudomonadales > Pseudomonadaceae > Pseudomonas > Pseudomonas sp. 20-5. The sequence continues at coordinate 4,034,200 of NZ_CM165584.1, forward strand.
CGTCGACAGCCTGTCCTTCGACGTATCGCTGCCGGTGCCGGCCCTGGCCGGCTACGTCAAGCGCATCCGGCGGCGCCTGGACGACCTGGTGAAGGGCATGCAGGTCTTCCTCTTCGGCCATTTCCTCGACGGCAACCTGCACGTCATGCTCGCCGCCGACGTCCCGCTGCTGCCGCTGCACCAGGCGGTGGAGGAAATCCTCTACGGCGAGTTGGGCGAATGCGCTGGCGTGATCTCCGCCGAGCACGGCATCGGCCTGGAGAAGAAGGAAGCCCTGGGACGCTACGCCGATCCGCTGAAGCTCGCGCTGATGGCGCAGATCAAGGAACTGCTCGACCCCAGCGGGCTGTTCAACCCGGGCAAGGTCATACCCTGAACGCCTATCCTTCTGGGATAGCCTTTCCACCGACAGAGACCGCGATGAGAATCGTCAGCCGCGACCGCTGGTTCGAAACCCGGCACTTCTACAACGGTATCAGCCTGATCCACGAGCCCTACGTGCGCCCCTTCTATCGCTGCAACATGTGGCATGTCCAGGGCCGCGAGCGCGACGTGCTGGTGGACAGCGGCTCCGGTCTGGTCAGCCTGCGCGAGCAACTGCCCTGGCTCACCGAACGACCGCTGCTGGCGGTGGCCAGCCACACCCACTTCGACCATATCGCCGGCCACCACGAATTCGCCGAGCGCCTGGCGCATCCGGCCGAGGCGGAGATCCTCGCCGCGCCGGACGGCGACAACACCCTGGCGCGCGCCTATGTCGGCGACGAGATGTTCGAGGCGCATCCGGAGTGCCCGCTGTGCTACGCCGAATACCGGGTGCGAGCAGCGCCGGCGACCCGACTGATCGACGAAGGCGACGTGCTCGATCTCGGCGACCGCGTGCTGCAAGTGCTGCACACGCCCGGGCACTCGCCGGGCGGCATCAGCCTGTGGGAAGCGGCAACACAGACGCTGTTTTCCGGCGACATCGTCTACGACGGTCCGCTGGTCGAGGACGCCTATCATTCCAACCTCGACGACTATGCCGCCAGCCTCGCGCGCCTGCGCGAGCTACCGGTGCGCACCGTGCATGGCGGGCATTTCGCGAGCTTTTCCGGGGAGCGTTTGAGGGAAATGATCGTCGCCTGGTTCAGGAACCACGATCGATAGACCAAAACCGGGACTCTGGCCAGCGCCGCAGGCGGATGCCAGAGCGTCGGGGAACCGGCTCAGCGACGTTGCCGCGCGGCGAGGCGCCGGCGTTGCTCGTCGTTTTCCACCGGGATGGGTTGCATGCGCGGGGGCTCGATCAGGCCAAGGGCGACACCGAGTTGCCACGCCAGGTTTTGCAGCCAGAGTTTCATGACAGGCCCCTTGTCCAAGGGAAGAAGAATCGGGCGACCTGACAAGTCAGGTCGCCCTAGGAAAGAGTAGACCGGCGTCCCACTCTCCGCACGTTCCACTCCGTCCTTGGAAACAACTTTACTGCGGGAAACCGGCCCCGGACCCTGACCTGAATCAAGCCAACGCCGATTCCCGCCCTTGCAGGAGACCGATCCAGGCCTTCAGGTTGGCGCCGACCATGCCCTTGCGCCAGACCAGCCAGGTATTCGCCCGGGCGAACGGTTCGGCCAGCGCATGCACCGCCACCGACTCCCGCCCCGGCAGGCTTTGCAGCATCGACACCGGCATCAGCGCCACCCCGCCGCCGGCCACCACGCAGGCCAGCATGCTGTGGTAGGACTCGATCTCCATCACCCGGCCCATGCTCACCCGCGCGCTGGCGAACCAGGACTCCAGCAGCAGGCGATAGGAGCAGCGCGGGCGGAAGGCGATCACCGCGCTGCCGGCCACGTCCTCGGGACCGCGCACCGGCGGGTGGCCATTCTCGGTGACCAGCACCATGCGCTCCTCGAACATCGGCAGGCCCTCCAGACCGTCGAAGTCCAGCGGGCCGTCCACCAGCACGGCATCCAGGCGCCCGCCCAGCAGCGACTCGACCAGCTCGCCGCTGGGCGCGGTCTGCAATTGCAGGTTCACCGCCGGATAGCGCCGGTGGTATTCCGCCAGGCGCGGCGGCAGGTGGATCGCCGCGGTGCTGTACATCGAGCCGAGGGCGAAGTCGCCCACCGGTTCGCCCCCCTGCACCGCCGCGCGCGCCTCCTCTTGCAGGGCGAACAGCCGCGCGGCGTAGTCCAGCAGGACCTTGCCGGCCGGCGACAGTTGCAGGCGCTGGCGTTCGCGGAGGAACAGGTCGACGCCAAGCTGTTCCTCCAGTTGCCGCAGGCGCGTCGACAGGTTCGACGGCACCCGGTGCAGGCGCTCGGCGGCGCGGGCGATGGAGCCTTCCTCGGCGACCGCCTGGAAGATCCTCAACTGGCCGAACTCCACGGTTAATTCTCCAAAACAGAACAAGTAATTCACGATTATTCATTTTTACAGAATTGCCGCAAGACCTAACCTGCTGCCATTCATCCCCCGGCAGGAATCCGCACATGTCCCGTGATTTTCTTCGTTCGCCGCTGGTCGGCCTGCTCGCCTGCCTGCTGGCGCTGGTGGTCGCCATGGGGGTCGGACGCTTCTCCCTGACCCCGCAACTGCCGCACCTGATCCGCGAAGGCCAGCTCGACCTGACCGGCGCCGGCCTGCTGGCCGCCGCCAACTACCTCGGCTACCTGGTCGGCGCGCTGGACGCGCTGTTCGCCCGCGAAGCGCGGCAGGCGCGCTTGCGCCTGCTGGTCGGGCTATGGGCCTGCTTCGGCCTGACCCTGGCCTCGGTCTGGGCCGAGGGCTTCTGGCCGCACGCGCTGCTGCGCTTCGGTCTTGGCGTGGCCAGCGCCTGGGTACTGATCATGGTCACCGCCCTCAGCCAGCGCCTCGCCGCGGAAAGCGGTCGGGCCCGGCTGGGCGCGCTGGTGTTCGCCGGCCCCGGCATCGGGGTGATGGTCACCGGCCTGCTGGCGGCATTGGGCAACGCCCTGGGCCAGGACTCGGTGTTCATCTGGAAGCTCTTCGCCGACCTCGCGCTGGTCCTGATCCTCATGCTCCTGCCGCTGCTGCCGCGCCCGGCCGCACGCAGCGCCGGCCACGACGCGCCTGCCACGGCAAGCGAGAACGCCGGCCTCGGCCGCCTGACCTGGGCCTACGGACTGGTCGGCCTCGGCTATATCATCCCGGCCACCTTTCTCTCGCAGATGGCCGCGGCGCGTTTCCACGGGCAATGGCAGGCCGACCTGTTCTGGCCCTGCTTCGGCCTGGCCTCGGCCACCGGGGTAGTGCTGATCAGCCTGCGCCGGCAGCGCCCGGACGGCACCCGCCGCTGGCTGGTCGGCGCGCTCTGGCTACAGGCCCTCGGCGTGCTCGCCTGCCTGCTGCCAGGGATCGGCGGGCTGGCCCTGGGGGTAGTGCTGACCGGCCTGCCGTTCCTCGCCGGCATGCAACTGGTGATGCAATACGCCCGCGAACTGGCGCCGCATACGCCGCAGCGCAACGCCGGCCAACTGACCACCGGTTTCGCCCTCGGCCAGTTGCTCGGCCCGCTGCTGGCGGCGCTCAGCACGCATTTCGCCGGCGGCCTGCAACCGGCGCTGGCGCTCGCCGGGCTCGGCCTGGTCTCCGCCGGCCTGCTGTTGCGCCGGCCGCACTCGCTCAGCGTCGCAGCAGGCGTCGCAGCCACTGCTCGCCGCTGACCAGGGTGATGCCGGCGAGGACCAGCGCCGCGCCGGCGACGAAGTTCAGGCTGAGCGGCTCGCCCAGCAGCAATACACCGAAGGTGACGCCGAACAGGGGGGTCATGAAGGAGAAGATCGCCAGGTTGTTCGCCAGGTAGCGACGCAGTAGCCAGAACCAGCAGAAGTAGCTGGCGAACGACACCACCACGCCCTGGAACAGCACGCTGGCGGTGCTCACCGGGGTCCAGCGGACCTCGCCGAACTGGCCGCTGAAAAGAGCGATCAGCAATAACCCGGCGCATGCCACGAACAATTGGTAGAACAGCGTCAGGCTTGGCGGTGCCTCGGACAGCCGGGTGCCGCGCACTGCCACCGTGGTCGCGCCCCAGGACATCCCGGCGAGCAGGCCGAAAGCGTCGCCGAGCAGCATCCGCCCATCCATTTCCGCCCACGACAGGCCTCCGCCGAAGGCCACCGCTATGCCGCCGAAGCACACCGCCACGCCCAGCCACTGCAAGGGCCGCAGGCGTTCGCTGGGAAGCAGGAAGTGCAGCCCGAGGGCAGAGAAGATCGGCGCGGTATAGAGGAACACCGACATGTGCGAAGCCGTGGTGTATTGCAGGCCGAGGGCGATGAACAGGAACTCCAGGGCGAACAGCGTGCCGGTCAGCAGGCCGGCGCCCAGGGTGCCCTGGCGCAAGCCCTCCCAGCCGCCGCGCCAGCACATCAGCAGGCCGACCAGGGCGGCGGCGATGCCGGAACGGATGGCCGCCTGCATGACCGGCGCGATGTCCGTCGCCGCCCACTTGATGGTCACCTGCTGGATGCCCCAGATCACGCAGAGCAACAGCATGGTCTGGAAGGCGAAGGCATCGGCGGACTTACGCATGGCGGACTCACAGGCAGGCATGGAAGGAAGCGGCCGCCAGCGGCGACCGTCGGGCAGCGCCATTATGGACAAGCCGGCGCGCCCGGTCGAAGCCTGGAAGCGACCTCCAGCGGGCCGTGGGCGGCGGTTCCGGCCTGCTTGCCTGGCCTGGCCTGGGGGACGCTATCCGTCCTGCGAACCCGCCATCTGGCCGCGGCCGCTCACTTGCCGGTCTTGATCTTGCTCCAGGTCCGCGTGCGCAGCCGCTCCAGCTTCGGCGGCAGCATTTCCACCGAATACAGCCTGGCCTGCACTTCTTCCGGCGGGTAGACGTTCGGGTTGTCGCGCAACTCCGCCGAGATCAGGCCGTCCGCCGCCTTGTTCGGGTTGGCGTAGGCCACGTAGTCGGAGATCGGCGCCACTACCTCCGGGCGCAGCAGGTAGTCGAGGAAGGCGTGCGCCTGCTCGACGTTCTTCGCGTCGCGCGGAATCGCCAGCACGTCGAACCAGGCCGCGGCGCCCTCCTTCGGGATGCGGTACTCGATGCGTATGCCGTTCTTCGCTTCCCTGGCCCGGTTGGCCGCCTGCATCGCTCCGCCGGACCAGGCGATGGCCACGCAGACGTTGCCGTTGGCCAGGTCGCTGACAAACTTCGAGGAACTGAAGTAGGTGATGTACGGGCGCAGCTTCGCCAGGTGCTCCTCGGCTCGGCGGTAGTCTTCCGGCTGGTGGCTGTTGGGCGACAGGCCGAGATAGTGCAGCACCTCGGGGATCACCTCGGTGGGCGAGTCGAGGAAGGCCACGCCGCACTGTTGCAGCTTCGCCAGGTTCTCCGGCTTGAACACCAGGTCCCAGGAGTCCAGCGGCGCATCGTCGCCGAGCACCGCGCGGACCTTGTCGAGGTTGTAGGCGATGCCGTTGGTGCCCCACATGTAGGGCATCACGTAGCGGTTGCCGGGGTCCTTGCCGGCGAGCACCTTGAGCAGGGCCGGGTTGAGGTTCTTCCAGTTCGGCAGCTTGCTCTTGTCCAGCGGCTGGAACACCTCGGCCTTCAGGTAGTTGGGCAGGAAGCTGTCGCTGGGCACCACCAGGTCGTAGCCGGAATGCCCGGACAGCAGCTTGGCCTCGAGCACCTCGTTGCTGTCGTAGACGTCGTACTTCGGCGCGATGCCGGTCTGCGCCTGGAAGTTCTTCAGGGTGTCCGGGGCGATGTAGTCGAACCAGTTGTAGATCCGTACTTCCGGCGCGGCCTGGACCAGCCCGGCGGAAACGGCCAGCGCGAGGCCGGCCAGCAGCTTGCGAGTCGATTGCATGCTTCGCTCCTCAGCGGGCCGCGCCTTCGTAGCCCTGCAGCACGTTGACCGCGTTGATGCCGATGGCTTCCACCGCATAGCCGCCTTCCATGATGAACAGGGTCGGCAGGCCCAGCCGGGCGATGCGCTCGCCCATCCGCAGGTAGTCCGGCGAATCCAGCTTGAACTGGGAGATCGGGTCTTCCTTGTAGGTGTCCACGCCAAGGGAAATCACCAGGGCATCCGGGGCGTAGCCGGCGATCCGCACGCAGGCGTCGTCGAGCGCCGCCGACCAGAGGTCCCAGCCGCTGCCATGGGCCAGCGGATAGTTGTGGTTGCAGCCCTCGCCGGCGCCTTCGCCGCGCTCGTCCGCGTAGCCGAGGAAGTACGGGTATTCGACCCGCGGATCGCCATGGATCGAGGCGAACAGAACATCGTCGCGGCGGTAGAAAATGTCCTGGGTGCCGTTGCCATGGTGATAGTCGACATCGAGGATCGCCACGCGCCGGGCACCCTGGTCGAGGAACGCCTGGGTGGCGATGGCGGCATTGTTGAGGAAGCAGTAGCCGCCCATGAAGTCGCCACCGGCGTGATGGCCCGGCGGACGGCAGAGGGCGAAGGCGCTGCGGGCGCCCTGGCGCATATGCTCCTGGGCGGTCAGCGCGACCTGGGCGGAGCTGTAGATGGCCTGCCAGGTGCCGGCGGTGATCGGCGCCTCGGTGTCGAAGCTGTAGTAGCCCAGCTCGCCCATCAGCGCCGTGGGGATCGGCCCGTCGCGGCGCAGGCGGCGGCCGGGGAAGGTGGTGGACACCAGGTCGCCGCTGTGGCCTTCGGCGGTCCAGCGGGCCCAGGCGCCCTGGAGGAAGTCCAGGTAGGCGGCGTCGTGGATGCGCAGCAGCGGCTCGCGGCCGAAATCCTTCGGCGCGATCACCTCGCCAAGGTTCTGCGACTTCACCCGGGCCAGCACGGTGTCGGCCCGGCTGGGCATTTCGAAACAGGGTTGCAGCTTGCCGTCGACCAGTTCCGACTGGCCGAAGTGCAGACGATGATCGTCGCTGTAGACGCTCAGCATGGAGAGACCTCGCAGGTTTCTTGTTCTTGGTGGAGGGATTCTGCCCAGCGCGCGGTCGCGGCAAAACGGCGGCGGCGGCCAAAAAGGGATCGATATGGCCAGAATCCATGTCCCTTTAGCGCCGCCTGGCGATTATCGACGCGGGGAATTACTCGGCGCCCGCGCCGGTCCATACTGCTTGAGCCAGTCAGGATCGAAAGGGGGATTCGATGAGGCGCGCCAGCCTGCATATGTTGCTCTGCCAGTTCGCCATGGCCCTGGGCCTGCTCCTGAGCCTGGGCAGCGAGGCCTGGGCCGCCAGGCCGGCTCCGCAGGCGGCCGTCGACCTGGAAGCGCCGCCCGCCCTGGCCGAGGACGCCAGCCTCGACCAGCTCAACGCGCAACTCGACCTGATCCGCCAGCGCGTCACCGCCGACGCCAGCGACGACCTCCTCGCCGAGTTGCGCCAGAGCGCGCTGCAAGTCCAGCGCCAGGCCGACGCCCTGCTCGCGCTACGGGTGGCCGACATCGAGCGGCTCGACGATCAGTTGAAAGTGATCGGCCCGCCGCAGCCCGACGAGGCGGAAAGCCTCGCCGCCCAGCGCCAGGCCCTGACCCGGCAGAAGAACGCCCTGCTCGATGACGAACGCCAGGCCACCCAGCTCGGCCAGTCGTCCCGCGACCTGGCGGCACAGATCGTCAACCTGCGCCGCAGCCTGTTCAACTCGCAGATCAGCAGCCGCGCGGCGACACCGTTCAGCCCGAGCTTCTGGTCGACCCTGATCCGTCCCACCGACGACGACCTGCGCCGGCTGGACAAGCTGAAGGCGGAGGCCCTGGTCGCCTTCGACAGCGCCATCGCGCCCGGACACCGCTGGGCCTTCGCCGGAACCCTGCTGGCCACCGTGCTGATCTGGAGCTTCGGCCGCCGCCTGCTGGAGCGCATGCTTACCTGGGCGATGATCCGCTGGCTGCCGGAAGGCCGCCTGCGGCGCAGCGCCCTGGCCCTGGCGGTCGGGCTGGCGACCATCCTGACCATCGTCGGCGCGGTGTCGCTGATGCGCTGGGGCCTGGAAAGCAACGCCAGCCTGAGCCCCGACATGGCCAGCCTGACCGATCAACTGGTGAGCCTGGCGACCTTCTGCGCCTTCATCGCCGGCCTCGGCCGCGCCCTGCTGATGCTGCCGCGACCATCCTGGCGGCTGCCGGCGATCCCGGACAGGATCGCCAGCGCCCTCGGCCCGTTCCCGGCGATCCTCGCGGTGGCGCTGATGCTGGTGGCCACCGAGGAACGGATCAACAGCGTCACCGGCACCAGCCTGGCCCTGACCGTCGCCCTCAACGGCCTGACCGCGCTGGTCACCGCGCTGATCTTCGCCGCCGCCCTGCTGCGCTACCACCATGTGCGGCGCAAGCACGACCTGGAGCGGCCAGGCGGGATCGCCGGGCTGATCCCCTTCGTCGCCTCGGTATGGATCGCAGCGATCCTCCTCGCCCTGTTCACCGGCTACCTGTCGCTGGCCTACTTCCTCACCGGCAAGCTGCTGTGGATCAGCGTGATCGCGGCCACCACCTACCTGCTGATCGCTTTCTTCGGCGACATCTGCGAAACCCTGCTCTCGCCCAAGCATCCCAGCGGCCTGGCGCTGGCCAATGCGCTCGGCCTGTCGCCGCGCCACCAGGCCCAGGCCAGCACGGTGCTGGCCGGGGTCGGCCGCACCCTGCTGCTGCTCACCGCGCTGCTGCTGGCCTTCCTTCCGGTCGGCTCGAGCCCCAGCGAACTGCTGCAGGGCTTCGCCCAACTGGGCGAAAGCAGCAAGACCCTGGGCAACCTGAACATCGTCCCGCAGGACATCCTGGTCGCCCTGATGCTGTTCGTCGGCGGCCTGTTCGCCCTGCGCATCGTCAAGCGCTGGCTGAGCGAGCGGTTGCTGCCGGAAACCAACATGGACGCCGGCATGCGCGCCTCGCTGGTGACCCTGGTCGGCTACCTCGGCTTCGTGCTCCTGGCGATGCTGGTGATGTCCACCCTGCGCATCAACCTGACCAGCCTGACCTGGGTGGTCAGCGCCCTCTCGGTAGGCATCGGCTTCGGCCTGCAGGCCATCGTGCAGAACTTCATTTCCGGCCTGATCCTGCTGACCGAGCGGCCGGTGAAGGTCGGCGACTGGGTCAGCCTGGGCGGGGTCGAGGGCGATATCCGGCGGATCAACGTGCGCGCCACCGAGATCCAGATGGGCGACCGCTCCACGGTGATCGTGCCGAACTCGCAGTTCATCTCCCAGACCGTGCGCAACGTGACCATGGGCAATGCCCTCGGGGTGGTCGGGGTGAACCTGACCCTGCCGCTGGACACCGACGCGATGAAGGTCCGCGAACTGCTCCTGCAGGCCTTCGCCGAACACCCGGCGATCCTCGACGCACCGGCGCCCTCGGTGACGTTCAAGGATCTCGCCAGCAACGGCCTGGTGCTCAACGCCAGCGGCTTCGTCAACAGCCCGCGTTCGGTGGCCGGCGCGCGCAGCGACCTGCTCTTCACCATCCTCGACCGCTTGCGCAGCGAAGGCATCGCGCTGTCCTCGCCGCAGAGCCTGCTGATGATCCAGGATGGCGGCCCGGCCAGCGCCGCGCCTGCGCCCGCGACGCCCGATTGAAGCGAAGGGGCGGACTGGCCGTCACGCAACGGGTAGAATCCGCCCCTTTTTCAACGCCGAACCGCCATGAATCGCGAAGCCCTCGATACCCTCCTCCAGCACCTGCTCGCCGCGCTGTCCCCGGCGCCGGCGGAGACCCGCCGTCTGTTCCATGGTCGCGGCCGCTGCTGGCCGGGCCTGGAACAATTGACCGCGGACTGGCTGCAGGGCGTCCTGCTGGTGACTCTGTTCAAGGAGCCGCAGCCGGAGGAACTGCAGGCCTTGCGCCGGACCCTGGGGCAACTGACCACGGCGCCGGCCTGGGCTGCGAGCCAGGGCCGGCACCTGGTCCTGCAGCACCGCTACCGCCCAGACAGCGCCTGCGAATGGCTTTCGGGCGAGCCGCTGGAAACCTGGGACATCGTGGAAAACGGACTGCGCTTCCGCCTCGACCTGGGGCGCAACCAGAACACCGGGCTGTTCCTCGACATGCGCCTGGGCCGCCGCTGGGTGCAGGAGCAGGCCGCCGGCCGCCGCGTGCTCAACCTGTTCGCCTACACCTGCGGCTTCTCGGTGGCGGCCATTGCCGGCGGCGCCAGCCAGGTGGTCAACCTGGACATGGCCCGCGGCCCGCTCAACCGCGGCCGCGACAATCACCGCCTGAACGGCCACGACCTCGGCCGGGTGAGCTTCCTCGGCCACGAACTGTTCAAGTCCTGGGGCAAGCTGCGCAAGCTCGGCCCGTACGACCTGGTGATCGTCGATCCGCCGAGCTTCCAGAAAGGCAGCTTCGTCCTGACCCAGGACTACCGCAGGATCCTCCGCCGCCTGCCGGAACTGCTGGTGCCCGGCGGCACCCTGCTGGCCTGTATCAATGACCCGGCCATCGGCCCCGACTTCCTCCTCGAGGAAACCGCCCGCGAGGCGCCGTCGCTGCACTTCGTCGAACGCCTGGAGAATCCGCCGGAGTTCCCCGATGTCGACCCCGCGGCGGGCCTCAAGGCGCTGCTGTTCCGCAACGCAGGCTGATCGACGCGCGGGCGGCGTGTCGCTAGGCTGTCGGCATGGACATGCCCGATGGCTTCATCCCCCTGCCGCCACGCGTCGAACCGCAGGCGGCCTTTCGCCCCCTGCTCGACGACCTGCGCCGGACCCTGGCCCGGCCTCCGTTCGAGCGGGCCGTGCACAGCATCTACCTGTACGGCAGCGTCGCCCGCGGCGAGGCCATCACGGGGCGCTCCGACCTCGACCTGACCCTGGTCCTGCGCGACCCGCCCAGCCCCGAACTGGCCGCGCAACTGGAAACCGCGCGCCTGGCATTGCAGGCGCGCCACCCGGAAGTCAGCAAGATCGATTTCGATATCGGCCACCTGGACCAGGCCCGCGATCCGGCCAACCGCGATAGCTGGGGCTATTGGCTCAAGCACCGCTGCCGCTGCCTGTGGGGCGAAGACCTGGCCAGCGCCCTGCCGCCCTTGCGTCCGGCGAAAGCCATCGCCCTGGCCCTCAACGGCGACTATGCGCAGGTGCTGGAAGACTATGCGCGACGCCTGGAAAGCGCGTCCTCGGAGGAGGAGCGCCGCCGCCTGCAACGAGAAGCGGCGAAGAAGCTGATCCGCTCCAGCGACATCCTTCGCGGGGAGACGGAAAGCGTCTGGCCGGAAACCCTGGAGCATTACCTGGCGCTGTTTCGCGCGCGGCACCCCGGACAGGCGCCGGCCCTGGAATATTTCAAGGCCGTACTGGACGACCAGGTCACCGACCCGGCGGTGTTCATCGAGCGCCTGCGCGCATTCAGCGCCTGGATGCAGCGCCAGGCGTAGCCCGCCGAGACGGTCGTCCTCAGCGTCGGGCCAACAGGGCCGTGGCGCCCTGGGCCTTGCGCGTGTACCAGAGCACCCGGCTGACGCCACGGGTAATCGCCACGTAGGCCAGGCGCAGGCTTTCGTCCTCCATGGCCTGGTCGTAGCTGTTGCGGAAGAAACCCGAAGCCGCGTACAGCGCGTTGCGCAACGGATGCTTCTCGCCCGGCAGGCAGTCGTCGACGACGATCGCCACTTCGGCCTGGAGGCCCTTGGCGCGATGGATGGTCATGCCCTTCACCGGCAGCGCGCGATCCAACTCCGCCTGGATCGCCTGCAACGGCTCGTTGCGCCGGCTCAGCAACAGCACCGCGGTGCGCTCGCTGCTCTCGCGAGCGGCGGCGTGCTCGCACTGGGCGCGGATTTCCGCCAGTAGCTTCGGCAGTTGCGCACGCAGGTCGAAACGCTGCACCAGCTTCACGCCATGGTCGCCCGGCTGGATCGGGCGGAACGCGCGGCAGGTCTTGTCCTGCTTGAAACGCACCCCGGCCAGCACCTTCTCGCCGTCGCGAATGATCGGTTCGACGGAGCGGTAGTTGGTTTCCAGCACCAGCAGCGCGCTCTTGCGTCCCCGCCCACGCGAGGGGAAGTGCCGGTCGAAGTCGATGAACAGCTCCGGCGAACTGCCGCGCCAGCCGTAGATCGACTGCCAGTCGTCGCCGATGGCCATCAGGCTCGGCGCGGTGCCCTGGGTCGCCAGGCGACGGTGCAACGCCTGTAGCCAGAGGACGATCTGCGGCGAGACATCCTGGAACTCGTCGATCAGCAGATGGGTGAACGGCGCCAGCGCCGTTTCCGCCAGGGCCCCGCCGGCCATCCGCTCGCCGAGCTGCTGGAACGCGGCGTCGAAGGTCATCAGGCCCTCCTCGCGCAACAGCGCCTGGAACCTCGCCCAGAACAGTGCCATGGCTTCGACGAAGATCTTCTCGCGCAACCCGCATTCCAGCTTGCCGCTGTCCAGGCGTTCGACGCGCAGGCCCAGGCTCTCGGCGAACCCGGCCTGGGCATGGAAGGCTTCGTACAGCGGCAACGCCTGGAACTCGCCGGCCAGCTTGAACGGCTCCAGCGGCGCCTTCGGCTGCCGCCGCGCGCCCTCTTCCGGCTCCGCCGGCGGCGGCAGTTCCAGCAGCTTGTGGATCTTGGCGCGGAACGCCGGACTTTGCGCGTAGCACTGCTGGTAGGCCTGCTTCAGCAGGCGCTGCTGGGCCGGACGCAGGCGTCCGGCGGCAAGGGGGTTGTCCGGCTCGGCGGCGGGGTCGCGGTCGTCCAGTTGTTCGAACCAGCGCGGATTGCCGAGCACCTCGCGGGCCAGGCTGCCGAGCGCCGAATGGAAAGTGCGCACGCACTGCCGCGCCTGGGCCGCGTCGAACGGGTACTGCCAGTGCGCGAGCAGCCGCAGCAATTGTTCGCGCAACTGCGCACAGGAGGCGTTGGTGAAGGAAATCACTGTCAGCCGCTGCGGCTCGACGCCCAGGTGGCAGAGCATGAACACCACCCGCAGGACCAGGGTGGTCGACTTGCCCGAGCCGGCACCGGCGAAGATCCGCGCCAGCGGCTGGCGGCAGAGGATCATCGCCCACTGTTCCTCGGACGGCGGGCTGACCACACCGAGCGTCACGGCCTGCGCCACCTGCTCGCGCATGGCGCGCTCCTGGGATTCGTCGACCTTCAGTGCGGCAGCCGGATAGATTCCCTGCGGCGCGCGCCGCGAGGCGGCAGCGGGCTTGCGTGGAGACCCCCGAACGGCGCCCTTCGCAGGCTTGCCGGCGGCCTTGGCCGGAGCCTTCGCGGCGTTCTTCCTGGAGCGGGCCTTGGCCGGCTGCAACAAGGCTTCGCGAGCCTCGCGCTCGGCCTGCAGGTAGGCGGTGGTACGCGGGAAACAACGCGCCAGGGCGCTGGAGAGCATCGACTTGTAGCGCCGTACGGCAGACAGCATCGGGGACCGGTCCAGACAAAGCATGTGGCTGAATCATAAGTGTTTTCCGCCCTCGGCCGACAGTCGGACGCGGACCGCCCATCGCGCCAGGGCAACCCTTGCGCGACCGCGCCGGTCTACCCTTCGGGCCCTGCCGGCCTGCCAACTCAGCGAAAACAAGGAGCCTACCCATGAGCGATTGGGCAATCACCTACAGCAAGGACGAAGCCACCGAGCGCCAAGTCCTGCCGTTCCCCCACAAGCCGAGCCCCGAAGAGGTCGCCGAGCACCTGCTGGAATGGGCCGAGGCCAACCTCAAGCCGGGCCACTACAGCACCGGCAAGCTGGAAAGCGACGAGCCGGCGGAACTGCTGCTGCGCCGCTTCGGCATCGTCGTCACCGGCATCGCCGAAGCCTGATCCCTCCCGCGACCGGCAGACGCCGGTCGCTTCCGCCGATAAACGCCTGCTCCGCCAAGCCTACGAACGCGCCAGCCGCGTACCTGGGCCGCTGGGCCAAGCGACGGTTTTGCTCCGTCCACCCGGCACCTCAGCGCTCGTCAAGGGCGGCGAGATAGGCGCAGAGCATATCGGCCAGGGCCTCAGCGTAACGCTCGATCTCCGCCTCGCTGCGCGGCTGTTCGGAGAACTGCTTGCCGACCGCGCCGAGCGTGGTGGTGAGCAAGTCGCCGGCCAGGCTGCGCTCGGCCTCGGCGACCTCCGGCAAGGCCTCCCGGAGAAACGCCTGGAACACCCGCGCGCCCTCCGCCTTCACCTCCCGCGCCTCGTCGGCGTCGCGATACAGCGGCGCCGCGTCGCTCAGCGCCACGCGTATCGCCGCCTCTTCGCACTCCGAGCGCACGAATGCCAGCACCAGCCGGCGCAAGCGCGCCAGCGGCGGCCGGGTGGTGTCCTCGAGGATCTCGCCGAGCAGACGCGTGGTGCGCCGCCACTCGTCGCTTTGCAGGCGGAAGAGGATCGCCGCCTTGTTCGGGAAATACTGGTACAGCGAACCGATGCTCACCCCGGCGCGCTCCGCCACCCGCGCGGTGGTGAAACGTTGCGCGCCTTCGCTGGCCAGAACCTGAACAGCCGCCTCCAGGATGCTCGCCACCAACTCACTGGAACGGGCCTGCTGCGGCTGCTTGCGCGAGGAAATACGCGGGTTTCGCTTGTCGCTCATGGAAGGCTCCGGAATGCGAATGGCGGAATGCGATGAATCCGTCGCATTCTAGGTCCACGCACTTACGCGCTCAAACATTCCCGGAGCCATCCATGAATACCCTCACCAACGCCCCGCTCGCCGATCTCCTGCAACGCCTGTTCGCCGAAGCCGAAGCCAGCGCACCGGGCGACAGTCCCGCCCTCGCCGACCTCTCGGAGGCCGAACTGAAGCGCCTCATGGGCAGCAAGACCGAATACCGCGAGTTCTACGGCCGCCTGAAGGACCTGGCGCTGCCCGTCTCCCGCGAAACCGGCTGCCTGCTCTACATGCTGGCGCGCAGCAGCTCGGCGCGCAGCATCGTCGAGTTCGGCACGTCCTTCGGCCTGTCCACTCTGCACCTCGCCGCAGCGCTGCGGGACAACGGCGGTGGCCGCCTGATCGGCAGCGAGTTCGAACCCTCCAAGGCCGAGCGGGCACGGCGCAACCTGGCCGCCGGGGGGCTGCTCGACCTGGTGGAACTGCGCGAGGGTGATGCCCTGCAAACCCTCGCCAAGGACCTGCCGGACAGCATCGACCTGGTCCTGCTGGACGGCGCCAAGGCGCTCTATCCGGAGGTCCTCGCCCTGCTGGAAAGCCGCCTGCGCCCCGGCGCGCTGGTGATCGCCGACAACGCCGAGCATAGTCCCGAGTACCTGGCCCATGTCCGCTCGCCGGCCAACGGCTACCTGTCGACGCCCTTCGCCGAGGATGTCGAGCTGTCCATGCGCCTGGGCTGAAGCCTAGCGACTGACGGCGTCTCGCGGGTTTGCTAGGGTCTGGCTCATGCCGCCCGGACAGCTCGAAGGAGACCCGCATGACCCGTGACCGACTCGCCGAGCGCTACCGCGCCTACATCGACTGCCTGAACCGCCAGGACTGGGCGCGCCTGGGCGACTTCGTCCATGACCGGGTGCGCTACAACGACGTGCAGATCGGACTCGACGGCTACCTGCGGATGCTCGAAGGCGACTTCCTGGCAATCCCCGACCTGCGCTTCGAGATCGAACGCCTGCTCGTCGATCCGCCGGGCGTCGCCTGCCGCCTGCACTTCGACTGCACACCCAGCGGCCGGCTGTTCGGCATCCCGGTCAACGGCCAGCGGGTACGCTTCGCCGAGAACGTCTTCTACGAATTCGAAGACGAGCGCATCGCCGGCGTCTGGTCGGTGATCGACAAGGCGGCGGTCGCCACGCAGGTTCAGGTGGCGCCGCCGTCGTCCTGAGGCGCCAGGGCACTGCGGGCCGACCATCTACCAGGTATCCACGAACGGCCGCTTGCGCCCCGCCCTCGGCGCCGGTTCTCCGGCGACGGCCAGGCCGCGCAGGAGCCAGGCGCGGGTCTCCGCCGGGTCGATCACCGCGTCGATCTCCAGGTAGCTGGCCATGTTCAGCGCCTTGCCGTTGCGGTAGGCCTTGTCCACCATGCCGCGGAACAGCGCCTCGCGCCGCTGGGGATCTTCCTCGGCCGCCAGCTCCTTGGCGAAGCCCAGCCGCACCGCGCCTTCCAGGCCCATGGCGCCGAACTCGCCGCTGGGCCAGGCGACGGTGAACAGCGGCGAATGGAAGCTGCCCGCCGCCATGGCCTGGGCTCCCAGTCCGTAGCCCTTGCGCAGGACCACGGTGAAGAACGGCACCGTCAGGCTGGCGGCGCTGACGAACATCCGCGAGACGTGGCGCACCGTGGCCTGTTTTTCCGCCTCCGGGCCGACCATGAAGCCAGGGGTGTCGCAGAGCGAGACGATCGGGATGTCGAAGGCGTCGCACAACTGCATGAAGCGCGCGGCCTTGTCGCCAGCCGCGGCCTCGATGGCGCCGCCGAGATGGCCAGGGTTGTTGGCGATCAGGCCGAACGCCCGGCCCTCGATGCGCAGCAGCGCGGTGACCAGGCCGGGAGCGAACTGGCGCCGCAGTTCC
This sequence comes from Pseudomonas sp. 20-5, assembly GCF_056782835.1. NCBI lineage: Bacteria > Pseudomonadati > Pseudomonadota > Gammaproteobacteria > Pseudomonadales > Pseudomonadaceae > Pseudomonas > Pseudomonas sp. 20-5. The sequence continues at coordinate 4,050,587 of NZ_CM165584.1, forward strand.
AGCACGCTGCCCCGGTCGGCCAGGACCTCGATCGCCTGGCGGATGTCGTAGGCACGCAGGCGGTTCTCCGGCACCAGGTGGCGCAACTCGCGCTGGTCGGCGCAACTCCAGTCGGGCAGCGGGCCCTGGAAATAGCCGAGATAGCGCCTGGCCACCGCGACCGCTTCGGCCTCGTCCTCCACCAGTACGTCGATCACTCCGTTGGGCCCCTGCACGCCCGTCGGACCGACCTCCTCGGCGGCGAAACGGCCCAGGCCGCCGCCCTCGATCATCGCCGGGCCGGCCATGCCGATGGTGGCGTCGCGGGTGGCGATGATCACATCGCAGCAGCCCAGCAACGCGGCATTGCCGGCGAAGCAGCGACCGGAGACCACTCCCACCAGCGGCACCAGCCCGGAGAGCCGGGCCATGCCGACGAAGGTATGGCAATCGAGGCCGGCGACGCCGACGAAATCGGTATCGCCCGGGCGCCCGCCGCCGCCCTCGGCGAACAGCACCAGCGGCAAGCGCCACTGTTCGGCCAGGCCGAGCAGGCGGTCGGTCTTCTTGTGGTTCATCACCCCCTGGGTGCCGGCGAACACCGTGTAGTCGTAGGCCAGCACCAGGCAACGCGCGGCCTGCGCGCCGAAGCTGGCGGCCCCCACCGTACCGGTACCGGCGACCAGGCCATCGGCGGGGCTCAGCTCCAACAACTCCTCGGCGGAGCGCCGGCGACGCTGGGCGGCCAGGGCGAAACCGCCATATTCGCTGAAGCTGCCCTCGTCCAGCAGGTCGAGCACGTTCTCCCGCGCGGTACGCTGTCCGGTCTTGCGCCGCCTGGCCAGCGCCTGCGGACGACGCTCATAACCCAGCGCTGCCTGGCGCTCGAGTACCTCGGCGAGATCGGCGCGGATATGCGCCAGGTCCAGCGCCTGTTCGGTCGGTGCCTGCTCGTCGTCATCCTCCGTCGGTTCGAGGAACAGCAGCGTCGCGCCCTCCTCCAGCGGCTCCCCGAGGCTCGCCGCGAGCCGCCGGACGATCCCCCCGCCAGGTGCCTTGACCTCGAACTCCATCTTCATCGCTTCCAGGATCGCGACCCGCTGGCCGGCACGCACCCGTTCGCCCACGGACACTTCCAGGGCCACCAGCACCCCGCTGCTCGGCGCAGGCAGCGGCAGGCTGCCGAGTGGCGCCTCGACCCGCGCAGGCGCGGCGTCCTCAGCGAGCGGGCACTCGGCGCGGAGCCGCGGATGGCTCGCCGGGATAGGCGCCAGCAGTGTCTCCAGGTGGCTTTCGACGAAGCGGGTGTCGACCCGGTTGGCCTGTACCGCCGGATGCAGCAGAAGGTTGCGCAGCAGATCCAGGTTGCTCGCCACACCCTCCAGGCGGAATTCGCAGAGCGCCCGATAGGCCCGGCGCAATGCGGCGGGATAATCCGCACCGCGCACGACCAGCTTGGCCAGCAGCGAATCGTAGCTGGGGCTGACCCGATAGCCGGCATAGCCGTAGCCGTCCACCCGCAGGCCGGGACCGCTGGGCGGTTCGTAGGCGCCGATAGTGCCCACCGCCGGACGGGCGCTGCCGTCGACCGCCAGGGTCTCCAGGTTGATCCGCAGTTGCACCGCGCAGCCGCCGATCGCCGGCGGTCGCTCCAGACCAAGGGCGGCAAGCTCCATGCCGGCGGCGAGACGCAACTGGGCGTGCAGCAGGTCGACCCCGGTGACTTCCTCGGTGACGGTGTGCTCCACCTGGATGCGCGGATTGGCTTCCATGAAATAGAAGCGCCCGGGGCGCTCCTCGTCGACCAGGAACTCGAAGGTACCGATCCCCCGATAGCGCACCGCGCCGGCCATGCGCAGGGCGCAATCGATCAGCGCCTCGCGGGTGGCCTCCGGCAGGTCCGGGCTGGGGGCGATCTCCAGCAGCTTCTGCTGGCGCCGTTGCAGGCTGCAATCGCGCTCCCAGAGGTGGCTGACCGCACCGCTGCCGTCGCCGAGCACCTGCACCTCGATGTGCCGCGCCCGCGCTACCCGTTGCTCGACGTATAACTCGTCCCGGCCGAACGCCGCCTGCGCCTCGGCACGGCAGCGGCGGTAGGCATCGGCCAGTTGCGCAACCTCCTCCACCGCGCGCATGCCACGTCCGCCGCCGCCGGCAAGGGCCTTGAGCATCACCGCGGCGCCATCGCCCAGCCCTTCCAGGAACGCCTCGGCCTCTTCGACGCTGACCGCGCGGTTGATCCCGGCCACCAGCGGCACCTCCAGGCGCTCGGCCAGGGCACGCGCGGCAGCCTTGTCGCCGAACAGGTCGAGCACTTCCGCTTGCGGCCCGACGAAGTGGATGCCCGCGCGCTGGCAGCGCCGGGCGAATTCGCCGTTCTCAGCGAGGAAACCGTAGCCCGGATGGATCGCCTCGCAGCCCTGCTCCAGGGCCAGCGCGACCAGCCGATCCATGTCGAGATAGGCCGCCACGCCACGGCCGGCCAGCGGTAGCGCGACATCGGCCTTGCGCACGTGCAGGGAAGCGGCATCGTCTTCAGCGAACACCGCCACCGAGCGGATACCCAGGTCGGCGCAGGCGCGGGCGATGCGAATGGCGATCTCGCCGCGGTTGGCGATCAGCAAGGCGTTGAAGGGAACGGTCACGGCAGGTTCTCCGGGGAGCGGGTCAGGCGGCCGGCGAAAGGAGCTGGCCCGGCGGCGCATTGGTCATCGTCGCAGGCATCTTAGGCAGCCGAAGGAAGCGGCAGAACTGAGGCTTATTCATCGACATCCATGAAGCCTATGCATGGTCCTATCGGCGAGCATGCTTGCTAGGCTGGCGCCTTCCCCAGACAGGCGCGCGCAAACATGAATCAGCCACATGAATGGTCGCCCCTCAGCCGCTTCGATCTGAACCTGTTCCGGGTCTTCGAAGTGGTCTATCGAGAACGCAACCTGACCCGCGCGGCGGGCCTCCTGCATCTCAGCCAGTCGGCCGTCAGCCACGCCCTGGCGCGCCTGCGCGACCAGCTCGGCGACCCGCTGTTCGTTCGCCAGGGACGCGGAGTAGCGCCGACGCCGCTGGCCGAGCGACTGGCGCCGGGCATCCATGACGCCCTCGCCGGCCTGCACCGCAGCATGAATCGCTGCCAGACGTTCGACCCTCGGCGCGACGCGCGGACCTTCCAGCTGAACATGCCGGAGCAACTGGAACCGCTGGTGCTCCCGGCGATCCTCGACCACCTGCGCCAGGCCGCGCCGCACATCGAGATATGCTGCAACAGCCTGCACTGGGCGGACCTGAAGGCGGAACTGGGCGCCGGACGCATCGACCTCGCCATCGAGATCGCCCGGCCCACCGACGCCGCCCTGCGCCGCCAGCACCTGCTCGACGACAGCCTGTGCGTGATGGCCGGGCCGGGCTTCGCCGGCGAACTGAGTGCGGAGGAGTACCTGGCGGCAGACCATGTCGCGGTGACCTCGCGGCGACGCGGCATCTGCATCGAAGACCTGGCCCTCGGCCACCTCGGCCTGACCCGCCAGGTGCGCCAGCGCTGCCAGCACTACCTGTCGGCGGCGTTGCTGGTGGCCCAGGGCGGCTACCTGCTGACCCTGACCCGAGGCTACGCCGAACTGATCAACCGCGGCCTGGGCAACCGCCTGCTGCCGATGCCGCTGGCCCTGCCAGCGGTGACTCTGAATCTCTACTGGTCGCGCCAGGCCGACGACGAAGCCGGCAGCCTCTGGCTGCGCGGCGAACTGGCGGAGCTGGCGACGCGCCTGCGCTGAGCGCGGGCGCTGCGACTAGGGCTTCACCGCCTTGGCGCGGGCCTTCTGCAGCCACTGCCCGGCCTTCGCCGAACACTCCGTGACATAGGTCGTATCGATCGCGCAGCGCTCCCCGGTGGCCTTGAGCAGGTAGGCGGCATCGGCTACCTCGTAGTCGGTGTGCCGGCGCGGCGTACCCTTCGCCTGGGATTCGCGTTCGTCCTCGCGGATGTCGCAGTACAGCGCATTGCTGCGGGCGAACAGTTCGAGGCACTCGGCATCCTTGCCCAGCAACGGGTTGGCGCTGTCCTCGGCGGACTTGGAGCAGCCGCCGAGCAGCAGGCAGGCGCAGGCGATCGTGGCAAGCGGGCTACGCATGTGTCCGTTTCCTTGGCCATGGAGAGTGCGCCATTAAAACAGCCCCGACGCCTCGGCGCACCCGCCATCGCCTCAGAGCCGCTCCCACGCGGCAAGCCGTGCCCAGCCAGCCATTTCTCCCAACGGCAGATGGCGGCCGAGCGGCTAGCCTGTCCGATGGTCCTCGGCCTGGAGATGACCCACAAGCCACGCCTGTTGCGCATCTTCACCGCGCTTCAAACCGATGCCCTGAAAGACGGGCGTCGCCAGCACGTGTCGGTATTGCGCGAACGTCGCTACGACGCGCGCCTGCCCATGTGGCTTGGAACAGGTCCCAGGCAAAAAGCCGAGGGGAGGCGGATATGGATAGAGCCCTCGATAGGGTTTGTTTGACTCCGCTCTATCCAAGCGTATCGATGTCCAGATCGAACACCGCTCCAGGGGCATGGCCGCCTACCAGGGTAGCGATCGCGCGCTCATTGCTGTCGGCATCCGGCGGGGCCATCGCGAGTTGTTCATGCGAGCGATTGAACGAGTGCGCCAGCCAGCGCTCCAGGCTCACCGCCAGCGCCTCGGGCCGCTCGGCAACCCGGCCGTAGACCTTGGCCTCGCTGACACGTTCGACACTCAATGCTTTCAGTCGCACAGCGGTCTGTTGCAACCTGCCGATTTCAGCGCGCAATGGCCCCATTATCTGTTGTTCCCTGGCAGAACCGTAGGCCGCCGCCTCCTTTTCCCGCAACTGCGCCTTGAAGTCCTGCAGCGCTTCCCCGACCCGCTCGTACTCGGTCGGGGTCACCACGGTGCGGCCTTCCTCCAAGGCCTCTTGTGCACGGCGCAAGGAAGCCCAGCAATGCGGAATGTAGCTGGCGACCATCTTGTGATCGGCATTATCCAGCATCTGCCGCAGCAGCCCGCCTCGCTCCGGCAAGCCATTCCTTGCAGCCAGTGCCTTGGCGCAAACCGCCGCGCCGCCGCGCTCGGTAATGCTTTCGCAGCCGGGCGTCCACAGGATCGCGGACTTGTGGCCATCGGCAAACGACACGGGCATGAAATGACGCAGTTTGCCGTGGTGCGTGTAAGGCTCGCCGACGATGTTGACGGGACTCAGGAGCACCACCGCCCCTCCGATGGCTGGGTTGAAGAGCATCAGCAGGACGCCCGCCCCCGACATGCGCCAGGACGTTTTCATCCAAGCCGCCGGGACACTGGGCACCGGATCGTTCTGGTTGACCATGCGGTGATGCACCAGAGGCCTGGCGTTTTCCACGAAGGTCTTGTCGCCTACGCGCGGGCTGCCGTAGGTGTAGAGCACGATTTGATATTTCTCCGGTCTTTGCCGCAACATCTCGGCGATCAGCAGCGCAACTGCGCCACCAAGGCTGTGACCGGTGATCAACAGCTTCTGCCCGCTGTAGAACTTATCCAGGTAGGTTGTAAAAAAATTGAAGGCCACCTTGGCCGACTCGTAAAAGCCGTTGTGTACCTTGCCGCTGGTTTCCTCGAACGGCGTCTGCGCAGCATCCACATCGCGCAGAACGTCAGCCATACTCGCGGTGCCGCGTACCACCAGCAGGATCAGCTCATCATTGTGGGTGATATAGGCTTGCGTATCGGTACCACCCCTTGTATCCGAGTCATCCAAGTAGTGGAGCCTGGCCGGATGTTCCTGACCCACCCCAAGCTCGGGGCTGTTCACTTCGGGGTAAAGTTCGGGGTCGAACGGTACGACCTCCAGGCGCCTGGAGTAGGCCACATCTTCATACAGGGGGTAATAAGCCTTCCCGCCGGCCTGAGTTGCGTCCACTTGCCACAGCTCATCGGACCTGGCCAGGGCATCGCCGAACCAGTTGCCGACGCTGGGTTGCGCCGGAAAGCTCACGCTGTCGGTTTCCACCGGTTGCGTATCGGGTTCCTGGCCAAACGAGCTATAGCTCAGGGTCGACATCAGCGCCAACTGGTACAGGTTGAGGTAGCAGAACGCTTCGCCCGTGGACAGGAGCGGACTCAGCGCCCGCAAGGGGCGCACCTCCAGCACATGGTGCCGGTTCGGCAACAGCGCGATACCGCGAACCCGGGGAGGCCTGGGAGCAAATCCCAACTCCGCCATGGCGGCCGAGGGACGGCGCATCAGCGCATGCACCTGGTGCCGAGGCGGAAAGAACCGGGGCGCCAGGGGCGGAAGATGGGCCCGGTGCTCCACCAGTTCGCTCACTTCGACCTGGCAGAAAGAATCGGCCTGGCCTTGGGCGGGGTTGGACCGGGTGCGGTCGCCGTCAGGGTTGACAAAGCGGGTCTTCTCGGCACGCACTTGCAGTTCAGTGATGGGGAGCGGGTAATGTGGTCTATTCCTCAAGTCCTTATAAAGCTCATCTCCTCCTTGGTAACTCCTATCAAGCTTGAGCAGCACCGGCCCGCAATAGTGCCGATTGATCTTCCCAGTCCCTGTTTCGTCCAGAATGCCAAGGTAGACAACCTCCTCAGAATCGCTGACTTCATAGGCCAGACCGGCATAGGGCCTGCCATCCCCCCGCTCATCCACCAGTTGAAAACTGGTCGAGTGGGTACGTCGCGGGCAGGCATGGATACGTTCGCTGAAGAACGGCTTTTCCCACTCCTCCATCGGCCCAGGGATCATGGGGTCACCGCCTTGTTTTCCGTACAGCCGGGGTAGATGGTGCAGTTGCGCCCATCCGGCATTCTGAAGGTGCTGAAATCCTTGTAGTTGCCGTTGCAATAGGCTCTTTGATCGTCAAAACTCTTGCCCATGCAGCGCTTCCAACCACCGGGCACTTTGACCCAAGTGTCGCCCCACCCCGGCCTCTCTTCGTCAACCAGCTTGATCCTCAACCTCACCGTCTTGCCGGGCAGTTGGTCCAGGGTGTAAGCCACGAAAGGTTTCGCTTTGCGCCGTACACCCGTCTCATCCATCCTTTTGCAATCGAGGAGCTTTCTCAGAACACGGGTCTTCCCAGCTGTACGAAACAGCCACTGGCATTGCCCGGCAAACTCGCTTTCCCCGGCCGCATTGAAAGTGCCCTTTTTCACCTCGACCAGCTTGTCTCGTACGACGATCAGGGCCGAGTCACGCCCGAAGTCCCCCCTAGCCTTGCCGTACCAGCCATAGATATAGAAATCGATGCTCTGCAGTACCAGAGGGCAGCCGCTGACCGTGCGACGTAACAAAATCTTCGAATCACGTTTGTACTTTTCCCGGCCCGAGTTGTAGCCAATTTTGGTATCCCGCCTACCCGGCACTGTGCAAGTCTCACCTTTGGCCGGGACATAGGCCGCCGTGGCTTCGTAAGTAAACTCAGGTGGCAGGTCCGCCGTAACGGTAAAACTGTTGGACTTGCCCAAGGCAGTGCAGCCCTGGGCCAGCGCAAGGCAACTGGCAAGGGTCATGTTTTTAAGGGTGCGGTTCATCTGGAGGCGTCTCCTTGCCAATAACTGCAGTCTTGGACGTTATTCGTCCACGGGTTGAAAGTTGCTGGAGCGCGAGCGCAGTGGGCAGGTATGGATACGCTCAGCGAAGAACGGCTTTTCCCACTCCTCCATCAGACCAAGAGTCATGGGGTCACCGCCTTGTTTTCCGTACAACCGGGATAGAGGGTGCAACTGCGTCCATCCGGCATTCTGAAGGTGCTGAAGTCCTTGTAGTTTCCGTAGCAGAATGCATATTGATCTTCAAACCCTTTCCCCATACAGCGCTTCCGCCCACCAGGAACCTTGACCCAGGTATCCTTCATATAGGGGCGCTCTTCATCAGCCAACTTGATCCTCAACTTCACCGTCTTGCCGGGCAGTTGATCCAGGGTGTAAGCCACGAAAGGTTTCGCTTTGCGCCGTACGCCCGTCTCATCCATCCTTTTGCAATCGAGGATTTTTACGATACGGCGCAATTTTCCTACCGTGCGGAATAGAAACTGGCACTGCCCGGAGAACTCACTTTCCCCGGCGGCATTAAAAGTACCCTTTTTCACTTCGACCAGCTTTTCGCGCACGGCAATCATTGCTGAGTCTCGTCCGAAATCCCCCCAATCCTTGCCATACCAACCATATACATAAAAATAGATATTCTGCAGTACCAAGGGGCAGCCACTGACCGTACGGCGTAACAATATCTTCGAATCCCGTTCATATTTTTCCCGCCCCGAGTTGTAGCCAATTTGCGTATCCTTTCCCCCCGGCACCGTGCAGGTTTCACCGTTGGCCGGCACATAAGTTGCCGTGGCTTCATAAGTGAACTCAGGCGGCAGGTCCGCCGTAACGGTAAAACTGTTGGACTTGCCCAGGGCAGTGCAGCCCTGTGCCAGCACAAGGCAACTGGCAAGGGTCATGTTTTTAAGGGTGCGGTTCATACGGGGGCGTCTCCTTGCCAGAACCGCACCTCCTGATACACACGCTCGAAATGCGTCGTGGGGGTTTCGTCAGGCAGGGGTGACCAGGACCTGGGCAGGGCGTCATCCGATGCGAGCAGGCGTTGAAGCAGTAGAAAGCGGATCTGTTCAGGCGCCCGCCAGCCCCATGTGCGGGCCAGTTCCAACTGCGCCCGAAGCCAGGCGTCGGCATCCCGCTGCCCGGCCAATTCCGCAAACGGCTCCGTCCACTCGGCGATCAGGTAGCGCCAGGCGTTGTCGAACTGAATACCTGCCGCCGTCTCCGAAGCCGTGGGGACAACGAGCCACGCCGGTTCGGCCGGCACGGGATGGTCGCCAGGGGCGGGGTTGTCGGCATGGAGCCATCGCCCGGCCAGCCAGTAGCACGCGCTGGAGATCGGTCCCAGGAACGCCGGGCGCTGCTCCGGCTGCAGGTGTGCCAGGGCGCGACCCAGCACGCGACTGTCGTGAAAGCGATAAAGCGCCTGGTTCGGCCGCTCGCCCGTTACCAGGCGAGTGCGCCAATGCCGGGCCAGCGACTCCAGATCACTGCTCACGCTGCTGGCCAGCCAGCCCCAATGACGTTCGGGCGACTTGAGCAACGCCTGAATGACCGGATGGTCCAGCGCATCGAGCCGGAACAGGTAGGGACCTATCGCCGCCAGCGAACTGGCGGGCGTACCGCTATACAGATTGCCGTACTGATGGGGTTCGCGCCCTTCGAGCAAGGCATCGCGCTCGTCGATCTGGCCATCGGAGTCCAGTACCAGGTACAGGTATCGGCCCAGCTCGCCTTGTTTCTGCAGCCATTGTTCGGCCGTGGTCATGCGGCACCTCCAACACGGCACAGTCCATCGCGACAGATTTCGCAGAGCGGGCAGAAGTCCGCGGCGCGTTGCCTGGCGGCAGCCACGAGAGGCAGCGAATTGGCGACGACGGTCTGTGCTGCTTCGGCCAGAGCCTGGAGTGCCTGCTGCGGTGCGATGCCGGCCATGGGGGCTCCGCCCTGCACGATCGGCACGCTGCTGAAAATCCCCGCGGAGTTGATGACGATATGCTGTCCACCGGCCTTGAGTGTCAGGTTCACGCCGGCATCGACCAGCACATTGGTGGCGGTGACGCGGGCCTGTGATCCGGCTTGCACGACCCAGGTGCCGTCCACGGCGATGCTGCCGGCGCCGCTGATGGAAAGCAGTTCGTTGCCGCCGATCCGGGTGTGGCGCTCACCCTGGGTGGTATGCAGCTCATCGCCCTTGATCAGGCTGGAACTGTTCATGTTCACCTGCTCAAAGCGGTCGTTTTCGACCAGGCTGCGGCTGTCCCGGCTTATCCGTTCGTGACGGTCATTGCCGATGCTGGTGTGACTGTCGTTGAGGATCAGTTGCTCGATATCGCGCTGCGCGCGCAGGAAGATCTTTTCCTGGCCTGCCCGGTCTTCGATCGAAAGTTCGTTGTAACCGCCGCTGTTCGGCGTACTTCGGCTACGCAATACGGTTCTGCTTTTGTTCGCCGGCAGCGCGTAGGGCACAGGCGTGGTCTTGTTCGGCACGACACCGGTAATCAACGGGCGGTCCGGGTTGCCTTCGAGGAAGCTCACCACCACTTCCATGCCAATGCGCGGAATGGTCACCGCGCCGAAACGCTCGCCTGCCCAACTGGAAGCAACCCGCAGCCAGCAACTGCTTTTGTCGCTTCCCAGTTCCCGTCTGTCCCAATGCAGCTCGACCTTCACCCGCCCGTATTCATCACAGAAGATCTCCTCGCCGGCCGGACCGGTGACCCGAGCGGTCTGGCACCCCGGCAGGGGCCGGCGCGGCAGCAGCGGCGGCCGGAAAAACACATCCCATGGAATGGCGGTGAAGGTATTGCGATAACCCTGGGTGAAGCGGTCTTCTGCCTGGCTATCCCCGGTCACGGACTCTTCGAGTGACTGGGGTTGCCGACCAGAGTGCGTGACGCTCAGCAACAACCACAGTTCGTTGCATGTCTTGCGCGGATGCTCGGTCAGCTTGAAGAAGTGACCGCTGCGCAACGTCGGCTGATCGCTCTGGCCTTCGGCCAACTGGTAATCGACACGATGCCGTTCCAGAGCCTGTCTGGCCAACACCTGTCCACGCTCCAGCGTGGTGATCGGCGAAGGATAACGATAGTCCTCGAGGGCCGGCTCGAACTCCGCGGTGAACTGGCTTTCCAGCAACAGGCTTGGCCGCTGCAGGTCGTAGTCGCGGCGAGTTACCTTGCTGGTGCGGGAACTGAAACGCTGGGAAAACCGATTGACCACCGGATGATCGGCGACCGTTCCAGTATCCTGGCGGTATGGCGTGCATCCCAGCACGGGGAACCAGGCCTGGTCCTCGGTGAACACCAGCAGGTGATTATCCGCTGAATGCTGGTGGTGCCAAGCGATGCCGTCCTCGGCACACAGCCGCTGGATGAAATCGAAATCGCTTTCACCGTACTGGGTGCAGTATTCGCGTTCCGGGCTGGAGTGGACATTGAAGACGTAGACATCAGGCTGGATACCATGGCCTGCCAGCACCTGTGCGATGATCTGCGGTACTGTCAGGTGCTGGAAAATGCGCTGGTTGAAGCTGAACTGCAGGTAGTGCAATACCGGCACCAGGGTCAGGTGATAGCGCGCCAGGCGCCTACCGGCTTCGCCCACGTACACGTCTTCGATATGCCCATGGATCCCTTCGCCGCTCAGGCCGAACTGGAGAAATGCCGGTTGACCGAGCAAACCCTCCAGGTCGAAATCGGGGTTCTCGCTGAGCAATTCGATACGGACGGCATACAGGGTGCTGATGGCTTCGGTGCCATCGAAAGCCAGTACCTTGAAGTCGTTGCGTACGGAGGGGATCGATAGCGCAAAGTGCGCACTATTGGCTGGCGCGAACATTTTGCTTTTCCTTAAGCTGGACAGCGCACTTATAAAAATGCAGCTGCGCGGGCATGGAGCGAGGACTCTAGCAAGTCGCCCTTCGAACGTATGCGCAGAAAATTCTGAAAACGCTGTCTGACCAGAAGTGGTTCTGTCGGGACCTGCTGCCGTCTCACTCAGGCAGTCAAGCGACTGTCAAGCCATACTCGCAGCGCTACTGAACGTGCCGAGCCGCATGGTCTTGGCCTGTTAGGACCAAGGCCCCATGCCGGCGGCAGGACAAGGCGCACGACGTCTGATCTGCGCCGGGCCCATCGCTGCCGCTACTCCCCGTCGCCATGCCCCAGAGCCGCCCGGTACTTCACCGCCGCCGCGGTCCGCGACGGCACGTCCAGCGCCCGCAGCAGCGACGACACATGGATGCGCACCGTGTAGTGGGAGATGTCCAGGGCGCGGCCGATCTCCTTGTTGCTCTTGCCCTGGGCCAGCAGGCGCAGGACATCCAGCTGGCGCTCGGTGAGCCCCTCCAGGCGCGGGCTGGGCTGCAGCGGCAGGAGACCGGAGGGTTCGTAGCGCACCAGCACTTCCCCGGCGCGGATGGCCAGAATCGCCTGGCCGAGTTCCTCGGGCGCGATGCTCTTGCCGAGGAAGCCGTCGGCCCCTGCATTCATCACTTCGCCGATGAGCTGCGGGTCGTCGACCATCGAGACGACGATCAGGGTGGTGCGCGGGAACTGGCGGCGCAGGTCGGCGAGCATCTCGATGCGGGTCAGGCCGGGGAAACGCAGGTCGAGGATCAGCGAATCGGGCTGCTCGCCTTCGCCAGCCAGGCGCAGGACCCCGGCGAGATCGCCGGCCTCCTCGATCCTGGCCTCGGGCAGCAGGCGCTGGAGGATACTCAGCATGCCCTCGCGAAACAGCGGATGATCATCGGCGACGATGATGCGGCCAGTCATTCTTGTAGTCTCCAGGAGTCGCAGTTTCCGCCGCGCATGCTACCTTAGCCCGCTACCGCCGCGCCCACCCTTCGTCCGTCTTCGTGACGAAGGGGGCGAAACAGAGGAAAAGGCGCGCGGCGCTCCCATGCACACGGAGGTGCACATGAAGTTCGAGAAGAATACCGAGCTGGACCAGGCCAACCTGCGACTGATCGTGGCCACCTGCGCGATTCTCTACGTGGTGCTGATCGGCCTGCTGCCCGGCCTGAAGGTCGAGACCTACCTGCCGATCGTTGCCTACTACGGCCTGTTCCTGATCGCCTCCATACTGCTGCGCCAGGCCATCGTGCGCTGGCCGGGGCACTACCCGGCGCGGCGGATCTTCTGCATGCTGCACGACTACGCCGGCACCTCGTTCGGCCTGATCGTGGGCGGCGAGGCGGCGCTGCCGCTGTACGCGGTGATGGTCTGGATCAACCTGGGCAACGGCATGCGCTACGGCTCGCGCTACCTGGCCATCGCCACCGCCCTGGCGCTGCTCGCGCTACTGGTCATCTATCGCCTGACCCCGGCCTGGCAGGCTCAGCCGTTCATGGTGCTGATGCTGATGACCACCAGCACCGTCATTCCCTTCTACGCGCACCTCCTGCTGGAGCGCACGCGCAAGGCCACCGAGGAAGCGTTGCAGGCGAACCAGGAGAAATCGCGCCTGCTGGCCCAGGCCAGCCACGACCTGCGCCAGCCGATCCACTCCATCGGCCTGTTCACCGCCTGCCTGCGCGACGCCCGCCTGGGCGACGAGGAACGGCGCCTGGTGGACAACATCGACCGCTCGCTGCTCAACGTCTCGCAACTGTTCCGCTCCATCCTCGATCTCTACACCCTCGACAACGGCCGGCTCCAGCCCAAGCAGGAGAACGTCCACCTGGGCGAGTTGCTGCGCGACCTGGTCCGGCGCAACGCCGAGGCGGCCCGCTGGGCCGGGGTGGAGTTGCGCCTGCGCCCTTGCCGCCTGTGGACGCGAACCGATCCGGGGCTGCTGTCGACCATGCTGCAGAACCTGCTCTCCAATAGCCTCAAGTACGCCGCCGAGCGCCCGCTGCTGATCGGCGTGCGGCGGCGAGGCGACGGCCTGGCCGTAGCCATCTACGACCAGGGCCGGGGGATCGCGGAGGAACACCTGCCGCGGGTGTTCGAGGAGTTCTACCGGGTACGCGAGACGCGCGACCGCGACGTCGAGGGAATCGGCCTGGGGCTGTCCATCGTCCGCCGCCTGGGGCAGTTGACCGGGATCGAGGTGACGCTGCGCTCGCGGGTCGGACGCGGCACCGCGGTGACCCTGCACGGCCTGCCGGCGGTCGCCGCGCAAGCCCTGCCCCGCCGCGACGATCCCCTGCAGGCCGGCCTGCTCACCGGCTTGCGGGTGTGCCTGGTGGAAGATGATCGCAACGTCCTGCGCGCCACCTCGGCGTTGCTCGAACGCTGGGGCTGCACGGTCCAGGCGGAAACCGAGGCGGACGGCTGGCGAACCGATTGCGACATCCTCGTCGTCGACTACGACCTCGGCCCCCACGCCTCCGGCGTCGAGTGCATCGAGCGGGTACGGCGGCAACGCGGAGAGGCGATACCGGCGCTGGTGATCAGCGGCCACGACATCGAGCGTATCCAGGCCAGCGTCGAAGACACCGACATCGCCCTGCTCTCCAAGCCCGTGCGCCCCACGGAATTGCGCGCCACCCTGCGCGCCCTGCGCGAGCGCCCGGTGGCCGCCAGCCACGCTTCCTGAGATAAGGCAGGTCGAGGAGCTCAGGCCTACGGCGGGCCGTACTTGATGCCAGCGCAGCCGTGGGACAGCAGCAACTCGCCGTCGTCGGCCTCGAACTGGGTGATCCGCTTGCTCTTGTCGACGGTGACGGAAATGATGCAGCGATTGGGGTGGTTGACGGTATCCCAGTAGTTGGTGTTTACCATCACGTTGCCCTGCATCTCCGAGCTGGAGCCCACCACTTCATAGCGGGAATAGCTGGTGTCGGTGTACCACTGCATCACCACCTGCGAGCCGTCAGCGGTGCGCTCCATGTTCTGCGGCGTACCGAAGAAGGCTATCGCTTCCTCGGCGGAACGGCCCTTCCACTGGCTGCGGGCGTAGACCTCGGGCAGCGTGTCCATCTGGATACAGCCGCCCAGGGAAAGCGACGCCAGTAACGGCGCGATGAATATCCGGCGCATGGGTTGACTCCGTGTCTAGGGGTTCTTCGGCGGGTTGCCAGGCAGCAGGTCGAAGGTTCGCAGGCCCGGCGCGGCGTCCCGCCCGGACGCTTGCGCGCGGTTCGCCTGCTCGGCCACGGCCATTCCGCTCTGTGCGCCGACGGGTTTCCTCGACGCCGCAAGCGAACGCCCACCGGCAGAGAACGACTCGCGCGCCGGCTCGTCGCCGCTGCCGAAGCACCACCAATCGCTGGCCTCCGGGCCGGTGGCGAGTACGGATTGCCGAGTCATGGTTCCTTCCAAGTCGCGTGCGTCCTGCACAACCGGTTTCCGCGAAACGCGGGGATCAAGGGCGGGACTATAGCGTCGCGGCGAAGAAGCTCGAATAGCACAGAGGTACTATTTTCGGTTCGGGCCCTTGACCACGCAGCCACTTCAAAGCAGCCCCTGTTGAAGCTTGTGGCGGGCCTTGCAACGCGACGGGGTCGTGTCGTCCGAGCTCAATCTGCCTGTAGTGGAACTGAAAAGTGTTGCATGACCGGTTGGATCCGTTCCTTTTTCCTCGTCCGAACCCATCCGGGCGCCACTAGGCCGATTTTCTATGGCAAGGGCCCACCTCAGCGTCCGCTCCCCACTAATGCGACGACACGTACTCCTCTCCCCCCTGCGCCGGCGGCAGCGAGAATCCCGCGCGCAGGCGTCGGGCCTCGGCCAGTGGCGAACGGCCGAACAGACGCTTGAATTCGCGGTTGAACTGCGAAGCGCTGGCGTAGCCGACCGCATGGCAGGCGGCCTGGGCGCTCATGCCCTGGCGCACCATCAGCAGACGCGCCTGGTGCAGGCGTGTGCACTTCAGGTACTGCATCGGCGAGGTCTGGGTGATCGCCTTGAAGTGGCTGTGGAACGACGGCACGCTCATCCCCGCCTCGCCCGCCAGTTGCGCCAGCTCGAGCGGCTCGGCGTATTGCGCGTGGATGCGACGCAGCGCCCGGGCAATGTTGCCGAAGCGCCCGCGCATGGCCAGTGCCGCGCGCATGGCGCCGCCCTGGGGGCCGGTGAGCACGCGGAAGTACAGCTCGCGCAGTAGCGCAGGCGCGAGGATCGCTGTCTCCAGCGGATCGCCCAGCGCCTCCAGGAAGCGCATCACCGATGCCCGCAGCGGCGCGTCCATAGGGCTGGACATCAGACTGCGCGGCGCTTCGACCTGCGCAAGCGCGCGCTGACGGTCGATCTCCACCGCCAGCCCGGCCGCCAGCGGGAAATCCAGATGCAGGTAGATCGCCAGCAGCGGTCGCTCTGGCGTGGCATCGGTCTCCATGGTGAACGGCACCGGCACCGCCACGGCCAGGTAGTGCTGCTCGTCGTACAGGTAGATCTGCTCGCCGAAATAGCCGCGCTTTCGCCCCTGGCAAACGATGACGATCCCCGGATCGTAGAGCACCGGCGTCCGCGCCAGCGGACGATCCGAACGCAGCAGGCGGACGCTGTCGAGCCCGGTGAGGTTGTAGCCCTCCTGGGGCGCCAGGTTTTCGAGCAACGCGACCATGCGCTGTCGGTCGGCGGAGCGGATGGCTTCTGAATCAGGCAGTGATGCGCTCATAGAATCAGGCAATGAAACGAGAAATTCCGGTCTCTGAGATAGGGAAATTTCTGCGTATTGTGCACTCATTCCCCCGTAACGGAGTCACACATGTCGTTTCGCAAGACCCTGTTGATCACCGGCGCCAGCAGCGGCTTCGGCCAGGCCCTGGCCCGCGAGGCCCTGGATGCCGGTCACCGCGTGGTGGGCACGGTGCGCAGCGAGGAGGCCAGGAGCGCACTGGAAGCCGTGGCGCCGGGCCAGGCCTTCGGCCGGCTGCTGGATGTCACCGACCTCGCCGCCATCGAGCCGACGGTCGCAGCCATCGAGCGCGACATCGGTCCGCTGGACGTGCTGGTGAACAGTGCCGGCTATGGTCATGAAGGCATCCTCGAGGAGTCGCCGCTGGCCGAGATGCGCCGGCAGTTCGAGGTCAACCTGTTCGGCGCGGTCGCGATGATCCAGGCCGTGCTGCCCTACATGCGTCGGCGCCGCCGCGGTCATATCCTCAACATCACTTCCATGGGCGGCTACATCACCATGCCCGGCATCGCCTACTACTGCGGCAGCAAGTTCGCCCTGGAAGGGGTTTCCGAAGCCTTGGGCAAGGAGGTGGCCGGCCTCGGCATCGCCGTCACCGCCGTGGCCCCCGGCTCCTTCCGCACCGACTGGGCGGGCCGCTCGATGGTCCGCAGCCCCCGCACCATCGCCGACTACGACGCGCTCTTCGACCCGGTCCGCCAGGCGCGCCAGGAAAAGAGCGGCAAGCAACCGGGCGACCCGCGCAAGGCCGCGCGCGCCATGCTCCAGGCCATCGACGCGGAAAACCCGCCGGCGCACCTGCTGCTGGGCAGCGATGCACTGGGGCTGGTGCGGCAGAAGCTGAAGGCGCTGGAGGAGGAAATCGCGGCGTGGGAAGAGGTCACGCGGTCGACGGATGGATGAGATTTGGAAAGTCGTAGACGGATAATTCCACGGCATTATCCGCTGATACCGCGCCGAACCGGCGGATAACCGCACTGCGGTTATCCGCCCTACGCCATGGCCAGGTTGCTGGCCCGCTCCGACAACGGACAGCCCTTTTCCTGCAAGTACCGAATCGCCTGCCGTGCCGTGGCGGGGTTCATCGCATTGCCGATGAAGGTCGTCAGCGAGTCGGTGAACTCCAGTACGATGTTCTCGGTGTAGTGCCATTTCCGGTAGTCCACCCGGGAAATGCTGGAATACGGCTTCGAGCGCGTGCGGATGACGCGGAACTCGACACGGTCCGCATGCAGGACCAGCCGCGGGGACAGGTCGCTGTGGGCCCAGCACAGCCAGGGAATGCCTTTCCAGCCGGCGAACGCGGCGACCAGGCGCACGTTCAGGCCGCTGTCCGTCGCAGGATCCTTCGTCACGCGCCCTCGCCTCCCAGATAACAGCCGCGCTGCTTGTCCACTGTCACCGTATGCCCGAAGCCCAGGACGAACCTGTCGTGGAACGGAAGCCCGGCGAGCCAGGAGGTCGCGCCGGTCCGCAGCCTCTCGTCGCGCCCGCCCCTCACTCTCCCACCCGCCCCTCGACCCTCCGCAAGCGCGCCATGCTGTACACGTCCACGAAGCGCCCATCCCGCACCGCGTAATCGCGCATCTCTCCTTCGGTCTCGAAGCCGAACTTGCGATACAGCGCCAGCGCCGGGGCGTTGTCGGTGTAGACGGTGAGTTCGACGCGGCGCAGGTTCATCCAGTTGTCGGCGATGTCCAGCAGTTCGCCGAGCAGACGGCTACCGACACCCTTGCCCTGCCAGGCGACGGCGACGCCCAGGCCGATGCTGCCGCTGTGGCTGCGGCGGATGCGCGGGTGCTGTTCGAGGCTGGCGCTGCCGATGACGTCCCCCTGGTGCAAGGCGACGAGGATCAGCAGGCGGTCGTCGTCCACGCTGTCGTGCAGGCGCTTGCGGCGCTGCTCCACCGACTGGTAGGGCATCTGCAGGACCTGGCGGGCCACGGCGGGGTCGTTGTACAGGGCGGTGAGGCCTTCCACGTGGCGTTCGCTGTAGCGTTCGAGGCGGGTCGTCGGCGATTCGGCGGTCATTGCGGTCATCCCTGGGCTGTCTGGCCACCCAGCATAAGCGTCTGCGCCGGGCTCGACCAGCCGGTCGGAGATCGCGCTTTCCCTGCCGCGCGGCTCTGGCTAAGCTCGACCTTCGAACAACGAAAGGACGCCAGCATGGTCCAGAGCGCCCCAGCCAGCGAAATCGCCGCCCTCATCCTGCGCGGTTTCGACGATTACCGAGAGCAGTTCCGCGAGATCACCGACGGCGCCCGTGCCCGCTTCGAGCAGGCGCAGTGGCAGGAAGCGCAGCGCGCCTCGGCGCAGCGGATCAACCTCTACGAGGAAAAGGTCGCCGAGACGGTGGCCGGGCTGCGCGCGGGGCTGGCCGACAGCGAGCTGCTGGACGTGGAGCGCTGGCCGATCATCAAGAGCGCCTACATCGCGCAGATCGACCTGCGGCTGGACGACGAGCTGGCCGAGACCTGGTTCAACTCGATCTTCTGCGGGCTGTTCAGCCACGACAACATCAGCGACGGCACGATGTTCGTGCACACCACCCGGCCCTCGCTGCGCGCCCACGCCCGCGCGCCCTACACCCGCACCTACCGGCCGGGCGGCGACCTGCGCCAGGCGCTGGAGAAGATCTTCGACGACTACCGCTTCGACGTGCCCTACGACGACCGCGAGCGCGACCTCGAACGGATCGACGCACTGCTGCACAGCAACCTGCCGGACTGGGTGTGCAAGGACCCGGACCTGGCCATCGAGCTGATCGGCTCGGTGTTCTATCGCAACAAGGGCGCCTACCTGGTGGGTCGCCTGTTCACCCCGGACGAGCAGTGGCCGCTGGTGTTCCCGCTGCTGCACCGCGAGGGCCACGGCATCCAGTTCGACACGGTGATCACCGACGAGGCGGAAGTCTCGATCATCTTCTCCTTCACCCGCTCCTACTTCATGGTCGACGTGCCGGTGCCGGCCGAGCTGGTGGCCTTCCTCAAGCGCCTGCTGCCGGGCAAGCACCTGGCCGAGCTGTACACGTCGATCGGCTTCTACAAGCAGGGCAAGAGCGAGTTCTACCGCGCCCTGATCAACCACCTGGCGACCACCGACGACCGCTTCGTCATGGCCCCCGGGGTGCGCGGCATGGTGATGAGCGTGTTCACCCTGCCCGGCTTCAACACGGTGTTCAAGATCATCAAGGACCGCTTCAACCCGTCGAAGAGCGTCGACCACGCCACGGTGATCCAGAAGTACCAGTTGGTGAAGAACCACGACCGGGTCGGACGCCTGGCCGACACCCAGCAGTTCGCCGACTTCCGCTTCCCGGTGAGCAAGTTCGAGCCGGAGTGCCTGGCCGAACTGCTGGAAGTGGCGCCGTCGACGGTGGTGATGGAAGGCGACGTGGTGCTGATCCGCCACTGCTGGACGGAGCGGCGCATGACCCCACTGAACATCTACCTGGAGAACGCCAGCGAGGCGCAGACCCGCGAGGCGCTGAACGACTACGGGCTGGCGATCAAGCAACTGGCGGCGGCGAACATCTTCCCCGGCGACATGCTGCTGAAGAACTTCGGCGTGACCCGCCATGGCCGGGTGGTGTTCTACGACTACGACGAGATCTGCTACCTCACCGAGGTGAACTTCCGCTACATCCCCGAGCCGCGCTTCCCCGAGGACGAGATGTCGTCCGAGCCCTGGTATTCGGTGGGGCCCAACGACGTGTTCCCGGAAGAATTCCCGCGCTTCCTGTTCGTCGACCTCAACCAGCGCCGGCTATTCGCCAAGCTGCACGGCAACCTCTACGACGCCAAATACTGGCAGGGCCTCCAGGAGCAGATCCGCGAGGGCAAGGTGATCGACGTGTTTCCCTATCGGCGGCAGGAGACGCCTGAGCAGTTGCTCGGGTAGGTGCGGAGACAGGAATCGAACCCATATCTAACGCATTGATTTAGCTGATCTGCTAGAAAACTTTATAATAACTTTACCCCTAAATTTACCTCAACCGTCCCATCCAATTAACCACAAAACCAACAGAACATATCGAACAAAGAAAAACTCCCAACCAAAGTTGCAGACATGATTCAAGTGATATGACGAATCGAGCGAGTGAGGGATTAAAACTTAAGTACACACCAGAAGCTTATATCACAACACGGAGACAGCAAATATTCCTAGGCCATTTTTATCAACCACTCTCAGACACTCGACGCTGATCTATATATTAATACCTGCAAGATCAACGAATCTGAATTCGTCCTCCTCTCGTGAGGTCGCTAACAACTCGCATATTTTTACCAAAGTCTGCCAGTATCTGTAGAATGACATCAGCAGATAATGGCAGATGGGATAGTGCGTTAAAAACACCACAATCACGAGATCAAGGTAAATTTATATCAGACCCACCTTGGCCAAAACCTCCTGAATAAAGTTTTGCGCTATATCTGTGGTAGAAACTTCCTCATCCCACTCTGAGCATCGCTTAACTGGATTATATCTTTTCCGATAGAACTCACGATCAACGACTAACAACTCCCTTAGCGTTATGCGATCTTCGGACTCGAAATCCTCCAGTTTTTTGTATCCTCCAGCGCTATCCTGCATTGACAGCAGTATAGTTATCGCATTTTGCCCGAAGTCTCGAATATCCTGAGCAGAACGATAGTGACATGCAAACCAGAAAATAAATCTCTGATCGATTTCGCCGTACTTAAAATTAAGACCAAACAACCAAGTCCTTGACGCTCGTCCTTTTGACTTCAGATCAAGATACTTATCAAAATCAAGGCTTCCATAGTCCTTGAAATTAACCCTCATATCTGTAAGTTGAGAATTCAAGTCAGAACAAATGCTTTCAAACTCATGCTTTAAGGAGTCGTAGGTCTTTTGAGTTATCAAAAACTTGCGATGCTCAGTCTGTTTGACCTTTTCCGAAGCTGCTTTCGCGATGCCTTGGATCCATGTCGATTTCGACTTTTCATCTCTGATTATCGAAAGGTACCTTTCGGATGTTCTGAGAACGTTTTTAGCAACGATCTCAAGGAAATCTTCGCCATCGCCAAGATCTGCACCTTCAAGCGCTTCGTAATAGTTTCGCTCTCTATCTTCCGGCTGTACTGATGCGGGAACATAATTATTCTTTAGCAAAACATAGTCTTGAACTAAGCGGGCTACACGACCATTTCCATCAACAAAAGGGTGAACTCGAGCAAAAGCCCAGTGTATCCATGCCGCAATTTGTATTGGATGTCCCGCGGCAGAGTTTTCCAAGGCTACAATCGATTGTATTAGATGTGGGACATCCAAATGTGATGGCGGAGAAATTTTTGCTCCTGAAATAGCAACATCCACCCCTCTAAAACACCCAGCATTAACTGGGTCAATATCAGTAAGTATTTTCTGATGCAGCTCTTTTACCAATTGAACTGATAGCGGAGTTTTATTATCCAAACACTCTTGCAGATACAAGCATGCATCCGCCAGATTTATCACCTCCTGTTGATCTTTCCTTGACCCAGCTTCTACAATTCCCGAACTCAATACAACAATAGTTTCTCTTCGCGAAAGCTTATTACCCTCAATTACAGCTGAAGCATGGACTCTATCATATAATATTTCTGACTGTAGCTTCTCGACAATGTGTGGTTGCAACGGACGTTGAGAGTCTATTTCCTTAACGCTTTCATCTACCTCCGCCAAATAATCGGCAGTTATTCCTCTAGGAGAAAAAAGCTCTATATTCTTTATCTGATCTTGGATTTCCATAACGTTTCCTAAACTCACCTACCGTGCATGATGGCCTTACGCTATCAAGAATTGACGGATGAAGCTAGCCTTTAGCTAGTTTTTCATCCACCTTGATAGCGCTCGACTATGTCTTCCTCTCCATCAGCAATCCATGCCGATGTACTGGCACCGCGGTGCATACTAGGCGAAACCCGAATCTTAGAAGCGTTCCAACTACCATAAAAACTTAACTTTAAATTAATACACCTATAAAAAACCGCTGCGCAATTTCAACTACTTCTAACCATGGGTATATTGCAAGCTGCATATGCAATTCATATCACACCCTATCACTTTTTATGAAGTACTCAGCTTTTGCGAAAGGCATCCAGCCCCATAATTAAACCCAACAAATCTTCTGGAATTTCATCTCGATTAAATTCGTCGATAATCTGAACATCTGTCATATTAACATTGTAGTCTCTTTGCACGACTTCTCTAAGTAGTCGCAGCGTAGTCTTCCCAGGCACTACATGCATTCGCAAGTTGATATCTGCCCACATTCGCTCAAATGTTTCAATAGCAACCTTACTTAAAGTACTTGTATCTTCCTTCCTCCCTTGACAATAACCAAGGCGCCTAGCTATGTATTGAGACTGAGCATCAATTTTCAACCCAGAAGTAATCTCATCTAAATATTCATTGATCCCTTTGTTTGGCACTACTTCTTCACCAGACCTTCGATTTCTCGATTGCAGACGCTTTTCCAGCACTCGTTGAAGCACTGGCAAGACCAAAAAGTAATTCTCCATCTCTTTCCGACTGTGAATGTGCGCAGATGTCAACTCCGACCTCAGCCCACATAAAATCGATTCAATTTCTTCTTGGCAGTAGTAATCCCGATCATACACGACATAGAGCTTCATTCGAGCATCAATAGTATTCTTTAACCCCCAGGCGAAAGCTTTGATTTTCTCCCAAGATGAAAAACCTCCTGATTCGAAAGCTGTTAGATCATTCCCCGAGGCAAGATCACTGAGCCCTAAATTCTTAGCAAACCGCCGAATGCTCTTATAGTCACTCATCCCCTCTACGAACAATATCTTTTTTGTTCTCGCCAGATGAGTAAGTGTGATGTTCTGGGCTGACCCAAGTTCTTCGACCGCTAATTGAACGCCCTCAACATCTCTGAGACGCTTCGCTTGCTTTGCCCCTTTATTCACCAATAGTATTTCCGACGGATCTGCTTCGCCCATTATTTCAACAGAGTGAGTTGCCAATAAAACATCTGCGCCCAAAGACCTAAGAATATTTAATAGCTGACGCTGAACATCTGGATGAAGATAAATTTCCGGCTCATCAATTACAACTATAGTGGCATCATCAGACCTAGACAGATGCGTTAGAAGCTGACACCATATTTGAAAACCGAATCCCGCCCAATAGACTTCACGATCAATACGGTCCTCAGCAACAAACATGCGCAAAGTTCTACTACTTATATCGAGCTCCGGCTCGTTCATCAACATTCCAGGCCATGTCGACGCTATCATATCCGAAAATTTTTTCCACTCGCTCTTATTGTAGTGCCAATAGTTACGGAAATGCCTGCTTGCCCTATGCGTATTTAGTGCGTTTTTTACAGTCTCTTCTGAGACATAGGCCTCTTCATGCTCAAGCGGGCCAAGCACGGGGACGACTTGAATAAGGATAGGAAAAGCAGACTTGAATCTCGAGGTGGTAGTGATAAGATTCCCTTCTGCCTCCCAATACAATATGCAACCACCATCACCCGGAAAAAACAAACAAAGCTTATTTTTGTTTGTTAACTTAAATTCAATCCTGCTGTCCTCACCATTGTAATTAGTCGCCACATTTTCAAGAGATACGCTTATTTGCTGCTCAGGAATTCGATGACCAAGCCCAGATCCTCCACCCGGTAATGGAACACGTTCAGCTTTTAGGCGTCTTGCTCTCCTAAGAGCGACATCAAGTATTCGAAAAGCACTGATTACAGTCGACTTACCTGCATTGTTAGCCCCAACTAAAATATTTGTCTCAGCCAGACTAACAAAATAGTTGCTAAGCGCTTTGAAATTTGTAAACTTTACTGAGCTAATCCTTACCTCTGACATATCCCCCCCTTACCTTGCTCCAGCGCCAGTCAGCACAATTTCTTGACGCTACCTATTTGCCATGATTCTGTCTAGTGACTATGTCAAGTCTACCTATGACCATGGCATTTTTATCACTTAAATACCCAAGGCTTACCTAATCGATGAGCTAAAAGTCGGATGGTCAGCAAGTAGTAGTATTGTGTCGACCTACTACGCTGACCTAGCCGGTAAGTCAGAAACCAATTCACATGCTTTCGCCGCCAACCCCATGGTGTTTCTACTTGCCAGCGCCCTGCAATTTCGGCCTGGATGATTTTTGCCTGTCGCACATGGCGTTGCCGGGTTGCGTGCGAGCCGGTCAGAACGCCAGCCAGGAACAGATTCATATCGAATGGCTTACTCATGCCCGGCCACCTATGTAGGCCGCGACTACGTCGATCCTGCCGTGCCCCAGCTCGTAGCTGATTTGTCTACAAGCCTCACGATCAAGGGTCTTATCTATCTCGCGACATTGGCCACCGTTGATGGGCGCGAGGTGTTGGGTGATTTGCTCATACCGATCACACGCATACGCCGCTCGTAGCTCATGGAGGCCTTTGAGATTGTGGGCATGGAGGATTTCCCGCGCAGGGCGGATGATTTCCTGCAGAACATTCAGATAGCTTTCGTCTGGCGCAATCAGGTTACGGCTACTCACAGGCGACACCTGCCGTGCAAACCCAAGTGCGTCTTGAACATGGTGGTCCACCGCTATCCATCGTGGCGCTGAGGCGCCAGCTCGGCCGCCTTTGGTGCCATTCTGGATGTTGATCCTACCTAGGTCGTTAGCCTCACGACTTAACCGTGGCAGGTCAGCCAGGATGGCCTCACGCAGGCGCATGCCGGTGGCTCGCGCCAACAGAACAATCGCTGCAGCCCGTTGTTGATGATCGCGACAAAGCGCATCGACGATCTGCTTAACCTGTTCGCGGTCTTGGCCTTGCGGAGCCGATTGGCGAACTCCGCTGCGCTGCATTCCCAACGCCTTGCTCGGACTGGGCAATTTGACACGCTGATCACCGCGCAGCGCCGCCATTGTTCTGTTAACGCTGGATAGCCGGTTTTGTGCGGTGCTGATGGCGAGGCTACCGCACTCAACCGCATCGCGCAGATACGCCGCATAGTCCGCCAATACCTTCCGATCAATCTGCCGCGCATCATTGATACCTGGCCCCTGTTCGGAGCGGCACCACTTAACGAATGCCTGCCACCGACCACTGTGCGCCTTGACCGTACCGTAGTGGCCACCGCCGAACATGTCTTTCAGCGCCTGTGGTCCTGCGTAGCTCAATTGCCTGCCGTAGCCGAAATTGCGGCCATCGCGTCTACCCACCAATGCCATGCCGTCACCTCATCTTTTACTCTCCAATCCTCGCCCCACGTCATCCCGCCAAAAATGCTGAGTGTTATCAGGGATCAAGGCCCCTGCGACCTGTGGGGAATGTCCTCTTCGCGGGACTGGCGGCTCCTTACGTCCGGGAGCAAGGGCATCTCATGATCTGGCCTCCTGAACACCATTACCGGTGGGCGGGTGGAGGCAGCACTGGCTGACGAGACCAGCGCCTGAAGATCCTGAGCATGTGCAAGCAGCAATGCGATGACCGGGGCATGCCTGACTGTCAGTCAGGTGCAGTCCATTCCGTGGTCTGCGGCACCATCATCTACAGCGCTGTTGCTGGTGACATCGGCGTTTGTCACGCCGATTGTCACGAGGGGGATTGCCGCAAAGCCTTATGCGATCAGGGCTGCAGCAGTGTTAGAAGCGCCCGTCTCTTTCCAGAAGAAAGAGACGGCCGCAGGTTGGCGCAATAGTCGGCCAAGCGGATAGGTTGCTGCAGGGCAGCGAGGTACGGTGTGTCTGGCGCACGAGGGCCATGAGTATAAGAGCATCCATCACTGGGAAGTGACCGGGCGAGCTGCCGGATGCTAATCGCCCTTGGGGAGAACCACCGCGAGAGCGGCGTGACCTTGAAGGCTCGGGTCACCTGGGGTGCTGTCAACGACAGCCTTTGCACTGTCTTTTCTACGCCCGCAATTCGAGGGGGTCAAGCGACACGCCCGCTGGATTTTGTGGTTGAAAATGGCATTGGCCGTGTACGGAATCCCGTAGTTTCCATTGGCCGATTGGGTGCTTTTGATTTTTTTAGATGAGGTCCATCCAAACAGGGCGGCTTTGCAGCCCTGTTTGGATGGATCCGTATGGAAAGCAGATCACCGAAATTTCAAAGCCGTGCGCTCACTCGACTGCGCCACGCCTTGCTCTTAGGCTAGAAACGTTTGCCCCGGTCTGATTCGCGAACTCATGCGGCGAGATATGCTCCTGCCGGTTCGCTTCGAGGTAACGGCTCCACCAACTCATGATCATTCGCCGCTCCTCCAGGAACTCGGCCTTGTGGATATATGCCGCCCGAACGTTGTTGCGCTCCCTGTGGCTCATTTGCCGCTCAATAGCCGTCTCTGACCAAAGCCCGGATTCGACCAAGGCACTGCACGCCATGGACCGGAAGCCATGCCCGCAGATTTCGGTCTTGGTGTCGTAGCCCATGTTCCGCAAAGCGCTGTTGACCGTATTTTCGGACATAGGCTTCCACGAGCGAGCGTCACTGGTGAACACCAGATCGAAGTACCCCGTGATCGCATGAATCTGTTCGAGCAACGCCACCGCTTGCGGTGAAAGCGGGACCAGGTGGATGTCACCCGCCATCTTCGTCCCTCTGGTCGAATACGGAACGCCGTCCAACGCGGGCCGCGTGTCAGGTATCTCCCATACGCCGCGCTTCAGGTCGAACTCACTCCAACGTGCGAAGCGCAGTTCGCTGGAGCGTACGAACACATGCAGCGACAACATGACGGTCAGCCGAGTGAGAGTACGTCCCTTGTAGTTCTCGATGCGGTCCATCAACTCAGGCAGACGAGACAGCGGGAGTGCAGGTCGGTGCGTAACCCGTGGCGCACTGATGAAGCCCTCAAAGTCATATGCAGGATTCACCGTGATCAGCCGCAGCCGCTTCGCCTCACGCATGATGCTCTGAAGGTAGTTTTGTACCCTTAAGGCCACATCGATCGTGCCGCGCTTCTTGATCGCTTCCAGTGGCTGCATGAGGTCAAAGGTATCCAGATCAACGATGGCGCGCGCTCCTAGCAGCGGGAATACGTGAGTCTTCAAACGACTCAGCACTGTCCGGGAATGGCCAGGCGCCCACTTCACGGACATTTCCTTATGCCAGTCCAAGGCAACGCGTTCAAATGTGTGTCCTCTGACAACCGCTTCGGCCTTGGCCTGCTGCTTGGACGCGATCGGATCAATGCCCTCAGCCAGCATCCGCTTAGTCTCCAGACGCTTCTGCCGAGCATCTGCAAGCCCGATGACGGGATAGTTGCCAAACGAGGTCAGCCCCTCTCGCCCATCCGGCTTCACATACCGGAAGCGCCAGCCTTTGCGGCCATTGGGGTAAACGAGGAGGTAAAGACCGTCACCGTCGAAAAGCTTGTAGGGGCGGTCAGTAGGTTTGGCCGATCGGCATGCGGTGTCGGTCAGGGGAGCAGTAGTACGAGCCATAAGGGTAAACCCCTTTATCGAATCGACTTTATCCCAAACGTTACCCCTAAATCGGCTGGCAGCTGTCGGATTCCGACGGAACGCCATAACGAAAAAACCCGCCAGAAGGCGGGTTTTACGGGAGTTCCAGAGATTTTGGTAGCCTTCACTGGAACCTGAACTGGTGCCGGAGACAGGAATCGAACCAGCCGCACATTCCTAGACCAACTGCGCCCCCAGCGCCCGCACCACCCGCTGCAACTCCGCCCGTCCACCGGTGGCGACGCGCAGGCCGGTGATCTCGCGGCGCGGCGGGTAGTGTTTGCGCAGGGCGTCGAAGGCGGCGCGGCGGGTGGCGCTGTCGCCGGTCAGGCTGCGGCGGAAGGCGGCGTCGTCGCTGCGCGGGTCGTATACCGCGCGGCACAGCGTGGCCAGCGCCCAGGCCGGGTCGCAGCCGGGGTTGAGCTGCAGGCCGGCGAGCCAGGTTTCCGGCAGCACGTCTTGCAGGCTCACGCGTTCGGCGATGCCGCGCCAGGCGCAGTAGGCCTGGTAGATCTGTGCGGTGCCGCGCAGCTTGCCTTCCAGGCTGTAGCCGGCGATGTGCGGCGTGGCGATCAGGCAGCGCGCGGCCAGTTCGGGGTCGGCCTGCGGTTCGCCTTCCCAGACGTCCAGCGCCACTTCCAGGTCGGCGCCGCCTTCGAGCAGGCGGCGCAGGGCCTGGTTGTCGACCACCGCGCCACGGCTGGCGTTGACCAGCCAGGTGCCGGGACGCAGGGCGGCCAGGCGGGGCTCATCCAGCAGGTGGCGGGTCGGGTGTTCGCCGTCGCGGTTCAGCGGAGTGTGCAGGCTGATCACGTCGGCCTCGGCCAGCAGCCGTTCCAGCGAGACGAATTCGCCGTCCGGCTCGCGTGCCTGGCGCGGCGGATCGCAGACCAGCACTTTCCAGCCCAGCCCGCGCAGCACCTCCACCAGCCGCCCGCCGACCTGCCCGGCGCCGACCACCCCATAGGTGCGTTCGGCCAGGTCGGCGCCGCGCACCTCGGCCATCGCCAGCAGGCAGCCGAGCACGTAGTCCACCACCCCGCGGGCGTTGCAGCCGGGTGCGCTGGACCAGGCGATGCCGGCCTCGGCGAAGTAGTCGAGGTCGAGGTGGTCGGTGCCGATGGTGCAGGTGCCGACGAAGCGCACCGGCGAGCCGGCCAGCGCGGCGCGGCTGACCTCGGTGACCGAGCGCACCAGCAGCACGTCGACCTCGGCCAGCGCCGCGCGGTCGATGGCGCGCCCGGGCAAGCGGCGAATGGAGCCCTGGTCGGCGAAGAAGGCGTCGACCACGGGAATGTTTTCATCGGCGAGAATACGCATGCAGACCTCCGCGAACGAGGCTGCACACTCTAGCAGGCCGAGGGCTCGCGGTGTTGCCGAACGGCTCGCGAGGCGGACCTGCCAGCGCCATGCGCAAGCCTCGACGATCGCGTTTTTCCCAACCACGACCGCGAACGATGGCCAGCTACAAGGAACAGAACCGCGAACGCCTCGTCCGTCTCCTCGACCAGGCGGCGGACGCCAGGGAGCCCGTTCATCGAGCCGGTAGCTCGCTCCGCTCCGGCATGGCCGCCAGGCGCTGGCGCATTTCCTCGCTGGCGGCAGGCCCGGCCTGCACGGTGCATTGCTCCAGCGGTACCGTTCGGCCATCGGCGAGAGCCGCCATGAACGAGCGCACCGGCCGCCCGCTTGTTCGCTCGACGAGCTGCACGCTCTGCCCTTCCTCTGCGTAGTGGCGATTGCCCCAGGCGACGAAAGCCATGAGCACGACGCGAAAATCCTCGCCCTTGGCCGTGGGCACGTACTGATAGCGCAGCGGGCGCTGGCTGTAGGGCTGGCGTTCGAGCAGGCCCGCCTCCACCAGCGCGTTCAGGCGCCGGGTGAGCATGTTCGGCGCGATATCCAGGCTGCGGGAAAATTCGTCGAAGCGGCGCAGGCCCTGTAGCGCATCGCGCATGATCAGGATGCTCCACCATTCGCCGACCCGTTCCAGGCTGCGGGCGATGGGGCATTCGGCATCGGCGAAGGTCTTGCGTTGCATGGTTCTTCCTTGGCGAGGCTCACAAAGTGCTGGTCCGCATGTTACTTTCATGATGATAGTTACGTCCACTGACTGCTATTCCAACGGAACAGAAGGACTCGGAACCTCATGAGCAAACGTATCGTCGTCACCGGCATGGGCGCGGTCAGCCCGCTGGGCTGCGGAGTCGAACCCATATGGCAACGCCTGCTGGCCGGGCAATCGGGCATCGCCAGGCTCCCGGCGGAGCTGATCGGCGACCTGCCCATCAGCATCGGCGGCCAGGTCCCCGACCGTGTCCAGGACCCGCAGGCCGGCTTCGATCCCGACCTGCTGCTGGCCGCCAAGGAACAACGCAAGATGGACCGCTTCATCCTCTTCGCCCTGGCCGCCGCGCAAGAGGCCCTGGCCCAGGCCGGCTGGGCGCCGCAGAGCGCCGAGGCGCAGGAGCGCACGGCGACCGTCATCGCCTCCGGGGTGGGCGGCTTCCATGCCATCGCCGAAGCGGTGCGGACCACCGACGGCAAGGGACCGCGACGCCTGTCGCCCTTCACCATCCCGTCCTTTCTCTGCAACATGGCGGCCGCCCATGTGTCGATCCGCCATGGCTTCAAGGGACCGCTGGGCGCCCCGGTGACCGCCTGCGCGGCGGGCGTGCAAGCCATCGGCGACGCGGCGCGGATGATCCGCGCGGGAGAGGTCGACGTGGCGCTCTGCGGCGGCGCGGAAGCGACCATCCACCGGGTCAGCCTGGCCGGCTTCGCCGCCGCGCGCGCCCTGTCCAGCGATTTCAACGACAGCCCCGAACGCGCCTCGCGCCCCTTCGACCAGGCCCGCGACGGCTTCGTCATGGGCGAAGGCGCCGGCCTACTGGTCATCGAGGAACTGGAGCACGCCCTGGCGCGCGGCGCCAGGCCCATCGCCGAGCTGGTGGGCTACGGCACCAGCGCCGACGCCTACCACATGACCGCCGGGCCGGAAGATGGCAGCGGCGCCCGCCGGGCCATGCAGCAGGCGCTGCGCCAGGCCGGCGTGGAAGCGGCCGCGGTGCAGCACCTGAATGCCCACGCCACCTCCACCCAGGTAGGCGACAAGGGCGAACTGGCCGCCATCAAGGCCGTGTTCGGCACCGGCAGCGGGCTCGCCATCAGCGCGACCAAATCCGCCACCGGCCACCTCCTGGGCGCCGCCGGCGGCATCGAGGCGATCTTCACGGTCCTGGCACTGCGCGACCAGCTCGCCCCCGCCACGCTCAACCTGGAAACGCCCGACACCGACGCCGAGGGCCTCGACCTGGTTCGCGGCGAAGCCCGGCGCTGGCCGATGGAACACGCGCTGTCCAATGGCTTCGGCTTCGGCGGGGTGAATGCCAGCCTGTTGTTCCGGCGCTGGGTGTAGCGCGGCCGGCCCTCCGCCAGGCACTCCTGAGCACACTGGCGGAGGGGAAGCCACTCATGTCGCTGCCGCAGGGAGTGTGGGCATTCCTGATGCTGTAACTGCGTCGTGACGGTGTGTAGGCACGATCTGGATTCGTGGGGGCGGGAAATTGCTTGTGGAGTGGGCGTTCAATTTGCTGCCCCGTCATCAGACGCGGTTTTTCCAATGGCTGCAACGGGTCGGAAGCTGCCGCTCGCCGAGGTCTGCTACCAACCCATAGCGGATAAACGGCAACTTTCTAACATCGAAAGTCAGCTAGATCCATGGGCCCCCGTGCTTCCTGCGACTGTACAGCCTAACCGCCTGTCATGTTCGGAAAGGGGTTATCGCTCTGCTGTAACCATTGCGCACGCCAGAAGCAAAAAAACCACCGCACTGCGATTTGCGCGCACAGCCCTCGCACTCAGGTACGTACTCGTTTTTCCAATCACTGATGGACTTGCGGTAATAGGGAAGTACATCGCTGCTCACCAGACACAGCTGGTGGTTATAGACAGACACGTTCATGCGATAGGCTGCCAGAATGCCAACCGCCTCACTGAGAATATCCCGGTAGTCAATGGGGTCGATCCACAGGGCGTCCAAATTGGCGCGTGTAAAGCCGATCATCTCCAGCCCCATCAGCGTCACGTGATCGACGAACAGTAGGTTTCTTGCGATGTATTCGCACAACTGCGGCAGGCGACTGATTGACTGTTTGTGCAGCACGATCCGAATCTCAACCTTTTGACCAAGACGCTTGAGGTTGAGGATCCCTTGCACGGTTTCCTGGAATGCTCCCGGTGCTTGAACGATGTAGTCATGCAGGTCGGGATCATCGGAGTAGAGTGGGATTCCGATCATGATGTCGGGGTGGTCTATCTCCGCATACTGGCGAGCAAAGCTCTCGTCAGCGAATGTCCTGCCATTCGAGAGCACGTGAACAACAGTTCGTGGCAAATACGATTTCATCATCTTTATGAGATTGATGAATCGAATACCAGCCAGGGTCGGCTCTCCACCTGAAAAACCTACCTCGGGCGTTTCCCTGGGGATTAGGGGTATCAGCGCCTCAAGTTCATCGAGGATCCAGCTGTCGTCGATATTCTTGGGTGGTTGAGAGCACATCAGGCAATAGTGGTTGCATTGCTCGGTCACCAGTAACGAGTTATGACCAGAGTTGGCCCTGAAAAGTACTCTAATCGCCTGGCCGTCCAACCGGATGATGTCGTTGTGGCCCAAGTAGTCGTAGTCATTGGGCAGCAAGGTGAAGGACCTCTTGCCTTCCAGCTCTTGAGCACGCCATTCGAGAGATTCCGGGATGAGGTAGTGCTGGTAGCCTTCCGGAATGTCCTGCGAAGAAATCAGGAACGCCCGATTCTCTCGCAGCACCTTCGGGAGCCCCAGATTGGTGCTCACCTGCAGCAGTAACGGGCGATCTCGGACTTCGATCAGTTGGATTCGACCGACTTTCCCCGCGAGTTTCAGCATGCGTTGGCCCACTGCATGAAGAGGCGGCGCGTGGATGCATCAGACTGCATCAGGCCGATGAGGTGTTTGAAGATCGTCATGTTCCGCTTGCAGAACGAAGACTCAGGTTTCCGGCCCAAGACATCTTTGAAAATGGCGTGGTGGAAGACCGGCTCGGCGCCGCAATAGGGCTCAAAGGCACAGTCAGAGCACATCGGCGCACTTAGGGTAAAAGACTGCTCCAAGGCATCGAGTAGCGCATCGGAGAGGATGATGTCTTCGTAGCTGTCAGTTAGGATGTTGCCCAGCCTGAACGACTGATCACCCATTTCTGCGAGCATCCGACTCTCGTCCGAGGCATAAACCGATCCATCGTAGTTGAAGACGATCGCCGCGATGCCGGCGCCAGCGGGGCTCATCAGGTCGACGTAGCCGGGGTCATTGCTAGTCAGCATCTTCTTCAGGATCAGCGATGCGTAGTGCTCAACGAAGGGGATACCCGCCTTGTTCAACTCAAGGATGTACGCGAGGCCTTCCTTGTAAAATTCCAGCCAGCGCTCCGTATCGTAGGTCATGAATTTGCGAGTTCTGATCGCAAAACCATACGGAGAAAGTGCCCTTAGAAAAATACCGTTGAAGCCCAGGCGGAGGTATTCATCGATGATTTCACGGACGCGAGGCAGGCTCTTATCCGTGGTAGTCATCAGGGCGCTGACTCTGTCCACGCCAAGAACGTTTCGAGCCTTGGCCAATCCTGCTTCGAAGCGCTCGAAGCTATCGCGACCGATACGCGGGCGATTGGCATTATGTAGATCTGCAGGGCCATCGAGCGAGGTCGATAGAATGATGTCGTGCTTGTGGCAGAACTCAAGGACTTCGTCGGTGAGCAGTGAAAGGGTCGTGGCGATGACAAACTCCAGATCACGCTTTTCAACCAGGTTACGTCGTTTGGCGGCCTCGACCACATAGCGCACCATCTCAAAATTCAAGAGCGGCTCGCCCCCCTGGAATTCGATCTTGATCGCTCGGTTGGGAGATCGGAAAACGAAATCCAGCGACTTGTCCGCCATCTCTGGCGTCATGTCGAACGAGGTTTCCCCGTCCATTTGCCGGGACACTTGGCAGTACGGGCAGCTATGGTCACAGCGCAGTGTCACGACAAAGATGTGCAGACTGGTGAAGCCTGTCAGCCGCGATAATCGTGTGCGGAGTTTCAGCGCAAGAAGATCCAGCGGCGCCTGCTCATCGGAGTATCGGATGAAATGCTTCGCACGCAGCGACGCATAGAGCGGATGCTCAGAGGTAAGAGCTTTAGAGAGGAGGGCGCGCAGCTCAGGCATCGGCACGACAAGATGTTCGCCGGTCATGTTGGTAATGACATAGTCATCACCTACGAGGCGATCGAATTTGAACGGCAGCAACTCATACCGATCTCGCCGGGTATAGACATCCAGTCCCTGGAATTTACTCACTCCAGTTCAGCCTGGCGTTGGAGAAAGCCAATCCCATGATGAGGTTTCGGATGGGAGCGGTTTCAATCTGAAGCTGCGCACGCAGCTGATAGTCGAGGACGTCCTTGCGAAACTCTTCGACAGCCCGTTCGAACGCGTCTTGCTCAGTTGTGATGTTGCCGATCAGCTTGCAAAGGATGATCCCGCCATCGACTTTAATATCGACCGTGAAGGCATGCATAGAGCGATATGCCGCCTTCTGGATCGCTTCGGTACCATACAACTGACTATCGAAGGTCAGCTCAGCGAGACCAGCCATTAGCGGCTCGAATAGTGTGAGCTGTGAGAGCTATGGGAAGCGTGCGAGCTATGTGAGTAATGCGCAGCGACCATCTTGCCGTCCTCACCACGCTTGAGGACGAAGCCAAAGAGGTTGTCACCGTGGCGACCGGTGACCATTTGCTCGCCAAAGTTAACAATTGGCAGTGTCACGCCGTGGTTCTCGATGGACATGCTTTCGTCAGCCTGATCGGTCTCGGGTATCACGGTGGAGGCCGAAGCTTGGTTGGCGGTAACGGCGGCGGTCAGGGTGGCAAGGGGCAGCAGGAAATCACGTTTTTTCATCTCAACATCCCTTTGAGGTATGTGGTTATAGCAACACTATAGGACTAGCTCTGGCTAGCGTCAAAGTGCCATCGATCGGTGTGATTCCCTTCGGTTCCGCAACGCAAAATGTGTTGCCCCCACAGTGAGCCACCTGTACGACGTCGCATGAGACTGTGATTTGAATTCTGTTCCGCTAATGAGCTCAGCAACATCACACCTAGCACATTTGGCATTCTTGTTTGACGCGGAGCCTCTGACGGATGAACTCAAAGGACATTGTGTCGCGGCGAACCTGCGCTTCGATGGAGGTCTCTCCGGCACAACTTGAACATTTGAATGATCTGCAAATTTGTGCGAAATCATCGCCCTGATCTCCCTATCAATTAGGTAAAAGGTACGCTCGTATATGCGGGGCAGCTATGACATTGCCGTGGGTCACTGCTACCTGTCGTGGCCGAATTTTCCATTGCATCGCTTGGTTGGCAGAGGCAGATGATCTTGTCTACCTGAATCCGCTTCTGGCCGATTGCTGCCCCGACAAGAAGCCCCAAGCCCCTCGAAAGTCTGTGCCCCGGTTTCAGACATCCGCCCCTGCCCTATCCTCCCCCGCCACAACAACAGGAGGTTCCATGCCGGTTTCGTTACCCTTCGAGCAAGTCGATGTCTTCTCCGAACAGCCCTTCAAAGGCAACGCCGTTGCCGTGGTGATTGGCGCCGACCGCCTGAGCAGCCAGCAGATGCTCGAGTTCGCCGCCTGGACCCAGTTGAGCGAGACGACCTTCCTGCTGCGGCCGACCGTTGCCGAAGCCGACTATCGCGTGAGGATCTTCACCCCGTTGCGGGAGTTGCCCTTTGCCGGGCATCCGACGCTGGGAAGCTGCCAGGTCTGGCTGAACCAGGGGGGCGGCAATGCTGCTGACGAGATCGTCCAGGAGTGTCTGGCGGGCCTGATCCGCATCCGCCGCAAGGGCGCCTTGCTGTCGTTCGCGGCGCCTCCCCTGCTTCGTGGCGGAGCGGTCGAAGACGAGGTGTTGCGACGGATCGAGAGCGGGCTTGGCCTGTCCCCGGGGCAGGTACTCGGCAGCCAATGGGTGGACAACGGACCCGGCTGGGTCGCCGTTCGGCTGGCCACGCGTGACGAGGTCCTGGCCATTCGCCCGGACTACGCGAAGCTCGACGGGCTCAACGTGGGCGTGGTCGCGCCCTGGCAAGGTCCCCAGGCGGAGGCGGATGTGGAAGTGCGCGCCTTCATGGGCGAGGAACTCAATGAAGACCCCGTTACCGGTAGCCTCAACGCGAGCCTGGCGCAATGGCTGATCGGCACGGGAGTCATGCCCGGGCGCTACACGGCGAGCCAGGGCACGGCCTTGGGTCGCCGGGGGCGGATAAGCGTCGAGCAGATCGGCGGCGATATCTGGATCGGCGGTGAGGTGCAGCCGGGCATGTCGGGGCAGGTCGTGTTCTGAGCCCATTCGTCGCAGGCAAACCGGTCGTGAGCGGACACTCGATGCAGGGCTGGAGGATGCGTGCCGCGACACTGACGTGCTGGGGCAGCCGAGTTCGTGCTGTCGAGCGGTCCCGCGTATGTATGGCTTTGATGCTAAAGTTGCGGAATGGAAAGAGGTTTACCGATGAAAAAGAGCAAAGGCTTAGTCGCAACCGAAATTCAGAGACTTGCCCAGGCCAATGGCGTTAGCGCGGAGCGCGATGGTCTGAGCCGGATGGCGCTCACCATCACGTGCCTGGCCGGCGACTCGGTATCTCTCGATAGCATTGAGCAGATGCTGATCAACCTCAAGCGCAAAGGCGCACTAAGCAAGTCCCAGGCGTTCGATCTCCAGCGCCGCTACGTCATCGAGAAGCGCAAGGCGAAAGAGATACCTGGTGGATGAGTTTCGATCCCTTTGGTGACTTCGAAACGACTGGCTACCTGCGCAACAGCTTGGGTCTGAAAGATCCGGCGGAAGTGAAGGAAAACGAACACTTCTCCTTCGAAATGGGGCTCGATGAAGCCCTTTCCTATCTCGAACGCACAAAGAACCTGAACTACCAGGCCCTTTTGCAGGTACACAGGTTGTTGTTCGAGAAATTCTACCCCTGGGCCGGGCGTGACCGTCTCGAGCTGGTCCCTCATCTTTCTATCTGGAAAGGTCCCAAGGGCGCCCCCAGACGTACCTTCTTCGAAAGTCCCGCGATGATCGAACGCGCGGTGGACTATGCCCTGAGCCTGGCGAGCAAGAAGCAGGGATTCATGCAGAAGC
The DNA here is from genome assembly GCF_056782835.1 of Pseudomonas sp. 20-5. Classification (NCBI taxonomy): domain Bacteria; kingdom Pseudomonadati; phylum Pseudomonadota; class Gammaproteobacteria; order Pseudomonadales; family Pseudomonadaceae; genus Pseudomonas; species Pseudomonas sp. 20-5. Next base: position 4,087,374 of record NZ_CM165584.1, read on the forward strand.
CCGGTGAGGTCATGGGACTTCTTTGCTTTGCGCATCCCTTTCTAGACGGCAACGGACGCTCGATTCTGCTGTTCTACATGGAGCTCAGTTATCGAGCCGGCTTTGCCATCGACTGGGCCAGCACATGTAAGGACGACTATCTCCAGGCCCTGGACGATGAGATTCACAATCCTGGCAAGGGTCACCTGGACCGCTACCTTGTCCCATTCGTTGTGCCTATCCACAGCCGTGATCAGTGGCCTGAGATCATCGGGCAAATCAACGGACTCGATGGTATGGATGGTGAGAACATTACCTACGAAAACCTCGATGATCCCGAGGTTCAGAAAGTCTATGCGGCGTATCACGCCGAGCATCCCTACCCAGCCAAAGATGGCACACCCGACTCCGAACCCTAAGCTCTCCAGGCCGGAGGATGTATGGGATTTCGCGCAATCCAGGCCCTGAGTGCCCAGCACACTGAGCGCAATTGGCCGGTAGCTGCCGCCCCCGCAAGAACCCGCCCCCAACCGTCCTCTCTCCGAAGGCGTGCAGCCCTCGACGCCGCGGCCCAGACACCCACCGGGCCCAGGCCCGGTGGCTCCGCCCTCCCCTCACCAGTTGTGCGTATAGCTCGCCGTCAGCACCGTGCCCGGCGCCGGCAGGTGGCTGGTGTTGTTGTTGTTGCGCAGCAACTGGCTGTAGAGCGGGTAGTAGTCGCGGTTGAACAGGTTCTGGATGCCCAGGCTCAACTGGTCGTCGGGGGTGATGCGGTACTGGCTGACCAGGTCGACCGTGGTGTAGGTGCTGACCTGGCGCCGGCCGAAGCTTTCCACGCCGTCGAGACGGTAGTCCTTGGAGTCGAAGAAGGTGGCCTGCAGGCGGTTGTTCCAGTCGGCATCCGGCTTGTATTGCAGGTAGGCGGTCAGCTTCAGCGGCGGCACGCGGTAGCCGGTCATGTCCTGCCAGTCCTTGCCGTCCGGCTTCTCGCGTCCGCGCATCCAGGTGGCGCTGCCGCCCGCGCCCCAGACTTCGTCGTCGCTGAGCCAGTCGGCGCTGGCCTCGACGCCGTAGATGCGCTCCTTGGTGCGGGTGAGGATCAGGCCGTTGTTGAAGCTCTGCACGTCGCCCAGCTTGGAGGTGGTGTAGAACAGCGCCAGGCTGCCCAGGGTGTTGCCGCCGATGGCGCCGCGCCAGCCGAGTTCGTAGTTGTTGGTCTTCACCGGTTCGAGGTTCGAGGAGCCGATATCGAAGCCACGGCGGGCGTTGCGCAGCTGGATGCCGACGTCGGGCAACTGGAAGCCCTGGCTGAAGGAGGCATAGATTTCCTGGCCAGCCACCGGCGAATAGACGATGCCGAGGTTCGACAGCACCGCGTCGTAGTCGAGGTCGCCGCCCTTGACGGTCACCGGCGAGGCGGCCTTGGACTCGGAGAGCGGGACGAAGTCGTCGAATTCGGCGGTGGAGTATTCGTAGCGCAGGCCGCCGTCGATCGACCAGTGTTCGTCGAAGCGATGCTGCAACTGGGCGAACGCGCCGGCGCTGCGGGTGCGTAGCGGCGGCATGTAGGTGAGCTTGCCGATCTTGTCGAAGACCAGCCCGCCGCTGGCGTCGTAGGCCGCCGGGTCGAACACGTCGAGCGGCATGTCGCTGCGTTCCTGGTTGTAGTCGCCGCCCCAGACCAGTTCGGTATTGCCGCTTTCGCCCAGCGGCGTGCGCAGGGTCAGGCGGCTGCCGAACACTTCGCTGTTCTGCATGATCTGGTCGACATTGCCGCCGCGGGTGGAGACGGCGCGGGCGTCGAACGGAGTGAAGCGGGTGAAATAGTCGCGGTAGTAGAGCTGCGCGGAGAGCCGGCTGCCGAGGATGTCGAGGTTCTCGTACTCGAGGTTCGCCAGGGTGTTGCGGATGCGGTTCTGCTCGTCCAGCTCCAGGCCCTTGATCGCGTTGGCCGGGACCGAGCCCGGCGGCAGCCTGGCGACCCTCGGGTCGGTGGCGTAGTCGGTGTCCTGGCGGGCGTCGTAGTGGCTGAGGGCGAGCTGCACGCGCTGGTTCTCGTCGATGCGCAGGCCGAGCTTGCCGCCGATGTTGTAGACGTTCGAGTCGAACAGGTCGCCCTGGCTGGGTTCCGGGGCGATGCGGTCGCCATGGGCGTCGTAGGAAGCGCCGACGTGACGGGTGCCGAAGTCGAACGAATAGTCGAGCGCCCCCAGGGAGCCGGCGAAGTATTGCTGGAACTGGCCGCCGAGGCCATCGCTGCCCAGCCGGGTCAGCGACGAGGTGGCGCTGAGGCGGGTTTCCGCGCGGTTCTCGCCGCCGGCCGGACGGGTGGTGATGGAGATGATCCCGCCGGTGGCGCCGCTGCCGTAGATGGCGCTGCTGCCACGGATGACCTCGATCCGCTCGATCAGCGCCGGGTCGATGTTGGCCAGGTTGCGCGAGGAGTCGCGGTTGGTGTTCAGCGGCACGCCGTCGACCATCACCAGCATGCTGCGCCCGCGCAGGGTCTGGCCGTATTCGGTGATGGTGCGGCTGGAATCGGACATCCCCGGCACCGCCTTGGCCAGCACGGTGGCCAGGCTGTCGGAGCCCTGGCGCAGCTCCTCCAGTTGGGCATGCTCGATGACGGTGGACTGGCGCGTGGCGGAGACCAGGTCGCTGCTGGTGCGCGAGGCGGTGATTTCCATCTGCTCCATGTCCAGCGGTTCGCTGCGGGCTTGCGTAGCGGGCACGGCGGCTTCGCTGGCCGGAACGACGATGAAGGTATGTTCGTCCCTGGCCTGCGCCTTCAGGCCGCTATCCCTGAGCAACTGGCGCAATGCCTCTTCGGGGGTGAAACGCCCCTTCAGCGCGGGCGCCTGGCGGCCGGCGCCGAGATCGCCGGCGAAAAGGATCTGTACCGAGGATTGTTGCGCGAGGGCGTTGATCGCCTGGCCGAGCGGCGCGGCGGGCAGATCCACGTCGAGCTTTTCCTGGCCCTGGGCCGACACCGCCAGGAGCAGGCTGCTGGCGAGCAATGAAGGACGCAGGTGGCGACTGCGGAGGGAAAAATGCACGTCTCGATTTCCTATGCAGGTTGGCTTTTCCTGGATAGCCGCCACGGCGCGCGGGAAACCCTACCTGCGTCCGAGAATTATTTTCGCGTCGATTTGCGTTGGATCTCGACGCTGCCGTCCTCCTGCCGCGACACGGCCACGGGAAGGATGCTCGGCAGCAGGTCGAGCAGCCGGTCGGCGTTGTGCGCGGCGAAGACGCCGGTCAGCCGGAGGGAGGCCAGGCTGGGGTCGTCCAGGAGAATGGGCGCCTTGCGATAATGGCGCAGCAGCGCGACGGCTTCGCCCAGGGGCGTGCGCTCGAAGACCAGGCGGTCGTCTTTCCAGGCCATCGCCGTGGCGGCATCGACCTTGGCCAGCGGCATCAGTTGCCCGCCAATGGCATCGACCTGCTGGCCCGGCAGGAGCACGACTGGCGCTTGCGCCGTAGCCGAGGTGCCGACCTCCACCCGGCCACGCTCCAGGGTCACGCGGACATCGTCGTCCAGGCGGCGCACGTTGAACCGGGTGCCGAGCACGCGGATGTCGGTCGAACCCGCGGACACCACGAAGGGCCGATAGCGCGCCGGGGATACCTCGAAAAGCACCTGCCCCGCGCGCAACGCGACCCGACGGCTGAGCGGGTGCCAACTGACCTCGAGCTGGCTGCCGCTGTCGAGCAGGAGCTGGCTGCCGTCGGCCAGGGTCACGTCGCGCCGCTCACCGATGGCGGTGGCGAAGCGCTCGCGCTTGTAGGCCGGGTCCAGCCAGGCCAGGGCGCCGATGGCCAGCGCCAGCAATAGCGCGACGCCGGCCGCCTTGCTTGCCTTGCGCGATTTCGGCCGGGAGGGCGGCAGCGGGAACAGGTCCTTCAGCGCGTCGCGATGGCGCTCCAGGGCGTCGTCCAGCGGAACCTGCCCATTCCGTTTCGAGGGCTGGGTCATGGTCGTGCCTCGCCGCGGCCGAGCCGTTCCCGGCAGGCCGCCAGTCCGAGGCGCAGGTGCTTTTCCACGGTCTTGACGGAGATGCCGAGGCGGTCGGCGACTTGCGCCTGGGGAACTTCGTGGATCTTGTGCATGACGAAAACGGCCTGGCAGCGAGGAGGAAGCGTGGCGATGGCGTCGACCAGTGCCTGGAACTCGCGCTCGGCCTCATGGCGACCCATGGGCGTCGCCGCCATGCAGGCGACTTCCGGAAGCTCGGCGACGGCTTCTACCCAGGCGGTTCGACGACGGTCGCTACGATAGCGGCTCACGGCGGTGTCGTGGGAGATTTTCCGCAGCAGGGCCAGGGGCGTGTGCACGTCCTCCTTCTCGTCGCGTTCGAGCAACTGCACGCACACGTCGTGCACCACTTCGCGCGCCATGCCCCGGTCGCCGAAGCGCCGGCGAACATGGTCGACCAGTTCCTCGTAGTGACGAACCAGTGTGGACAACAGCGTCGGCTTGGCGGGATCGAACGGCACGATGCACCCAGGAAAGGAGCCTGGCTCCGAAGAATGGGGATCGAGTGTAAATGAGAAACAGTCGCAGATGAAAGACCGGTCATCGTCAGGGATTGCCTGGGCTGGCGTGCGTAGCGGGCAGGTGGCTTTCGCCCGCCCGCGCAACTGCCGAGCCAGGGCGGAGAGGGATCCCCTTTTCGCCCCGCTACTCAACCCCCCGGCCTTGCCGGGGGGCACCGCCTCCGTCGGTTATCGGTGTCTGCGTGCGTACTCCGCCTCGAACAGCGACAGGGCGTCGCTGAGCAACGACAGCAGGGAACCGGTGATGCGGCAGATGCTTTCGCCGGGCTCTTCGGTTTCGTCGAGCAGGTCGAGGACGCTCAGCGTTCCGATCGCCGACTCCAGCCGGCGGCGGGCGGTGTCGAACAGGTCTTCGCTGGCTGCGCTGCTGTCCAGGTAGAGGGTGGCGCAACCGGGGTGCTGGTTGCATTGCGAGGTGCGTCGCAGGGGGATGAAGGTGGAAGGGGACTGTGCGGTTATTGCGGGATTCGACGTATCATCGGCCTTAGCCATGGGTCAGCTCCTTGATTAGCTGGTCTCTGGTTAGCGGGTCGTAGGTGTTCCTGCACCTGCGGCCCGCGTCTTTTCTGCCCCCAAGAAAACAGATGGACTTGGCGACCCCTCCATCTTCCTCCTACTGGTTTTTTATCCAATTCCTGGGCGTCTGAGAGAGGCTGCGGAAAAGTCTGGGGGAGATGTCCGGCGTTTCCAGGGCATGTCATCCGCCGCTGTCACGGGTATCCGGCGGATAACCGCCAGGCGGTTATTCGCCCTACGGGGTCGGGCCTCAAGCGGGCAGCGCGGGGTCGTTTGTCTGCGCGTAGCGCGGTGGGGGGCTGGGCAACCGGCACGACCCTGCTGACCCTTCCTGACCACCCCGTCAACCCGTAAACTACGCGGTTCCCCTGCCCAGACAAGGACTGCCGTGAACAGCCCCGCCCTGCCCCTTTCCCGTGGCTTGCGCATCCGCGCCGAACTCAAGGAACTGCTGACCCTCGCCGCGCCGATCATGATCGCGCAACTGGCGACCACCGCCATGGGCTTCGTCGATGCGGTGATGGCCGGGCGCGCCAGTCCGCACGACCTGGCAGCGGTGGCGCTGGGCAACTCGATCTGGATCCCGATGTTCCTGCTGATGACCGGCACCCTGCTCGCCACCACGGCCAAGGTCGCCCAGCGCCATGGCGCCGGCGACCAGCCCGGCACCGGGCCGCTGGTGCGCCAAGCGCTGTGGCTGGCGCTGCTGATCGGACCGCTGTCGGGGGCGGTGCTGTGGTGGTTGTCGGAGCCGATCCTCGGCTTGATGAAAGTGCGCCCGGAACTGATCGGGCCGAGCCTGCTGTACCTCAAGGGCATCGCCCTGGGCTTCCCGGCGGCGGCGCTGTACCACGTACTGCGCTGCTACACCAACGGCCTGGGACGGACCCGGCCGAGCATGGTGCTGGGGATCGGCGGGCTGCTGCTGAACATCCCGATCAACTACGCGCTGATCTACGGCCACTTCGGCATGCCGAAGATGGGTGGCCCCGGCTGCGGCTGGGCCACCGGCTCGGTGATGTGGTTCATGTTCCTCGGCATGCTGTTCTGGGTGAACAAGGCCTCGATCTACCGCGCCAGCCAGTTGTTCTCGCGCTGGGAGTGGCCGGATCGCGCGACCATCGGCCCGCTGGTGGCGGTCGGCCTGCCGATCGGCATCGCGGTGTTCGCCGAGTCGAGCATCTTCTCGGTGATCGCCCTGCTGATCGGCGGGCTCGACGAGAACGTGGTGGCCGGCCACCAGATCGCCCTGAACTTCAGCGCGCTGGTGTTCATGATTCCCTATTCGCTGGGGATGGCGGTGACCGTGCGGGTCGGCCACAACCTCGGCGCCGGCCTGCCGCGCGACGCGCGCTTCGCCGCCGGCGTGGGGATGGCCGCGGCGCTGGGCTACGCCTGCGTCTCGGCGAGCCTGATGTTGTTGCTGCGCGAGCAGATCGCCGCGATGTATTCGCCGGACCCGGCGGTGATCGCCATCGCCGCCTCGCTGATCGTGTTCTCCGCGCTGTTCCAGTTCTCCGACGCCCTGCAGGTCACCGCCGCCGGGGCCCTGCGCGGCTACCAGGACACCCGGGTGACGATGATCATGACCCTGTTCGCCTACTGGGGCATCGGCCTGCCGGTGGGCTACAGCCTCGGCCTCACCGACTGGTTCCAGGAACCCACCGGACCGCGCGGTCTGTGGCAAGGCCTGGTGGTGGGCCTGACCGGCGCGGCGATCATGCTCTGCATCCGCCTGGCGCGCAGCGCGCGGCGCTTCATCCGCCAGCACGAGCGCCTGCAGCGGGAGGACGCGGAGGCCGCCTCAGTCCTTGGCCGGTAGCGCCGGGGCGGCGCCACGCGACTTGACGCTGAGGGTAGTGCCGACCGAGGCGAGGATGATCGCGCCGATGGCCAGCCATTGGGTCGGGCTCAGCCGCTCGCCGAGGAACAGCAGCCCGGAGAGCGCGCCGAAGGCCGGCTCGATGCTCATCAGGGTGCCGAAGGTGCGCGCCGGCAGGCGGGTCAGCGCGACCATTTCCAGGGTGTAGGGCAAGGCCGTGGAGAGCACCGCGACGCCCAGCGCCAACGGGATCAGCGCCGGGTCGAGGAGGTCGGCGCCGGCGTGGGCGACGCCGATCGGCACAACCAGGATCGCCGCCACCAGCACCCCCAGCGCGGCGCCCTGGGCGCCATGGTCGGCGCCGGCGCGCTGGCCGAAGAGGATGTACAGCGCCCAGCACACGCCGGCACCGAGGGCATAGGCGGCGCCGACCAGGTCGAGCGGCTCGGCGCTGTTGCCCAGCGGCAGCAACAGCCAGATGCCGAACACCGCCAGGCCGATCCAGAGGAAGTCCAGCAGGCGCCGCGAGGAGAGGATCGCCACCAGCAGCGGCCCGGTGAACTCCAGGGCCACCGCGATGCCCAGCGGCACGGTGCGCACCGAGAGATAGAACAGCAGGTTCATGCCGCCCAGGGCGATGCCGTAGACCACCACCGAGCGCAGCGATTGCAGGCTCAGGCGCTTGCGCCAGGGACGCAGGAGCAGCAGCAGGATCAGCGCGGCGAAGAACAGCCTTAGGGCCGTGGTCCCCTGGGCGCCGACCAGGGGGAACATGCTTTTCGCCAGGGAGGCGCCGCTCTGGATCGAGGCCATGGCGATCAATAGCAGGCCGACCGGCAACAGCGTTCCGGCGAGGCCGCGGGAGGTGGAGGTCATGGAAGAGGTCCGGCAGTGGGAAGCAGCCCGATGGACTGCGGGAAACGGGATGTGCACTATAATGCGCAAAACCGCGACAGTGAGCAATATATTGCCCAACCCTACCGAACGCCCCAGCGTCCTCGAACATGTCTCCGGCAACGTCCGCCGCCTGCGCCTGCAAGCCGGCCTCAGCCAGGAAGCGCTGGCCCGCGCGGCCAGTGTCAGCCGGCGGATGCTGGTGGGCATCGAGAGCGGCGACGTCAATGTCAGCCTGTCGACCCTCGACCGTATCGCCGCCGCCCTCGGCGTGCTGTTCCCCGACCTGGTCCAGGCACCGGCCACCGACCGCTCGCGGATCAATGCGGTGGCCTGGGTCGGCCACCACCCCGAGAGCCGCGCCACCCTCCTCGCCAGCGCACCGGCGCGGCGCGAGGTGGAACTCTGGGCCTGGTCGCTGGGACCGGGCGAGCGCTACGTATCGGAACCCGACGCCGCCGGCTGGCGGGAGATGGTTCTGGTCATCGAAGGTCGCCTGCGCCTGGAACTGGCCGACGGCGAACGGCGCATCAAGGCCGGCGACTTCCATGCCTTCGCCAGCGACCAGCCGTACGCCTACGTCAACGACGGCGACGAGGTGGTGCGTTTCACCCGCAACGTGGTGAGCTAGGCTCTAGCCTCGAGCCAGCCTTCCAGAGGAGACCGCGATGAGCGCACGCGTACGACCCTTCCTGATGTTCCAGGGGGTCCAGGCCGAGGCGGCCATGAACTTCTACCTGTCACTGTTCGACGACGCCGAGATCCTCCAGATCCAGCGCTACGGCGCCGAGGGGCCGGGCCCGGAGGGCTCGGTGCTGAAGGCGCTGTTCCGCCTCGGCGACCAGAGCGTGCATTGCATCGACAGCCATGTGCGGCACGCCTTCGATTTCACCCCGGCGTTCTCCTTCTTCGTCGACTGCGAGAGCAACGCGCAGATCGAGCGCCTGGCCGAGGCCCTGAGCGACGGCGGCAAGGCCCTGATGCCGCTCGGCGACTACGGCTTCAGCCAGCGTTTCGCCTGGCTGGCCGACCGCTTCGGGGTGTCCTGGCAGCTCAATCTGGCCTGAGCCCGGCAGTTGCCGTCAGGCTTCCTGGAGGACTTCCTGGCACACATCGACCCACTGCGCATCCACCAGCTCGGCCATCCGTTGCGGGGCGATGCGGACCGCGCTGTGCACCGCCCCGGCGGCCGGAAGCACTTCGTCGAAGGCTTGCAGCGAGACGTCGCAGTACACCGCCAGCGGCGTCGCCAGGCCGAACGGGCAGACTCCGCCGACCGGGTGCCCGGTCAGCTCGACCACGTCCTCGGCGCCGAGCATCTTCGCCTTGCCGCCGAAGGCGGCCTTGATCTTGCGGTTGTCCAGCCGCGCGTCGCCGCGCGCCACTACCAGTACGGTGCGCTCGCCGACCCGCAGCGACAGGGTCTTGGCGATCCGCCCCGGCTCCACGCCATGGGCCTCGGCGGCCAGGGCGACGGTGGCGGTGCTGGTTTCCAGCTCGATGATGCGCAGGTCCGGGGCTTTCTCGGCGAAGAACCGCCGGACGGATTCGAGGCTCATGGGGTGGGCTCCTTGGCGAAAACCCACGAACTTATGCAAGCGCGCCGAGGCTGTCCAGCACCGCGCGCTCAGGCGAAGCGCACGCAGTAGATCGGCGGCAGGTTGGCGGAGAGCTGCTGCCAGTCCTCCCCGCCGTTCTCGCTGAGCCACAGGCCGCCGGTGGTCGAGCCCATGGCCAGGCGCTCGCCGCTGGGGTCGATGTCCAGGCCGTGGCGGTAGACCAGGTCGTAGGCCGGGCCATCGGGCAGGCCGCGCTCGAGGGTCTCGAAGCTGTGGCCACCGTCGCGGGTGCGGGTGACCACGAAACGGGCGTCCCTGGGAATGCGGCATTCGTCCTTGGTCGCCGGGACGAACCAGGCCGTGTCCGGCTGCCGCGGATGCACGGCGACGGCGAAGCCGAAGCTGGACGGCTCGGCGACCACGCCCTGCCAATGCAGGCCGCCGTCGCGGGAACGGAAGATGCCGTTGTGGTGCTGCACCCAGAGGAACTCCGGGCGCGCCTGGCACTGCACCAGGCGGTGCGGGTCCTGGATCGCCGCCTCCTCGCTCTGCTCCGGCGGCATGTAGTCGGCGCGCATGCCTCTGGTGGTGCAGGTCCAGCTGCGGCCGTCGTCGTGGCTCTGCCAGACGCCGCCGCAAGACACCGCGACGGTGAGGTGGCGACTGTCGCGTGGGTCGACGCAGATGGAATGGATGCCGGGATGGTCGTAGCCGCCGCCGAACCACTGGGCGCGTTCGGGTCGTTCCCAGAGTTCGCGGTTGAGGCGCCAGCTGGCGCCACGGTCGTCGGAACGGAACAGGCCGCCGGGGATGGTCCCGGCCCACAGCGTGCCGGGCCGGTCGGCGCCGCCTGGCTCGAGGATCCACAACTGCTGTAGCGACCAGGGTGGCTCCGCCGCCTGGCCTTCCAGCGGTTCGGCCGCTGGCGGCTGCGGCGGATAGACCGGCACCGCGCATTCCATCCAGTCCGTCGCGCCGGCGTCGCGACGCCACAGCTTGACGCCGAAATGGCCGAGGTTCAGCGCCGCGTAGAGCGCGCCATCGCGCGGGTCGGCGAGGAGCATGCTCAGCGGCTCGCCGAGGAAGTGGCTGGCCATCGGCAGCCACTGGCCCGCCGCGTTGCGCCGCAGCTCGAACAGGCCCTTGCGGGTGCCGACATAGAGTCGCTCGCTCACCGGATGTCCTCCTCTGTTGGTCAACCGCCGCTCAGCGCCTGCACCACGTAGATCTCGCTATCGTCTTGGAGCGGATCGCCCAATCCCCGGCGATCGCGGACCTGCACGCCATCGACGAACAGCGCCACATGCCGGCGCAGACTGCCCTGGTCGTCGAGCAGGTAGCCGCGCAAGCGCGGCTCGCGGGCGAAGGCCGCCTGCAAGGCGGCGGCGACGGTGGCGGCGCCGACGTCCAGCGCGGGCATGGCGACGTGCCGCTGGATGGCCGGGGCGAAGACGATACGGGGCATGCCGAGGCTCGCGGAAATGGCTCTGCCGGAACAGTGTAGAAGCCCTGCAGGCTACGGCTGGCGCGGCCCGCCCAGCGGTCGGCACACTCCGCAGCGACGCTCGTCGGCCATCCCGGGCGCTCGGCGCGGGCCTCCTATACTGCCCCGGCCAGCGAAAAAACCGCCGTCGCCTGTCGATCCGCCGGCCTGCCGTTCGACCAGTTCGGGAGGCGGGCCAGAACGGGCCGTCATTGCGCAGAACAACAAGGAGAACGCAGATGAGATTCATGGTGATCGTCAAGGCCACCCAGGCTTCCGAAGCCGGCGAGATGCCCAGCGAGGAACTGCTCGCGGCGATGGGCCGCTATAACGAGGAACTGGTCAAGGCCGGGGTGATGCTCGCCGGCGAAGGGCTACAGCCCAGCGCCAAGGGCGCCCGGGTGCGTTTCTCCGGCAACGCGCGGACGGTGATCGACGGCCCCTTCGCCGAGACCCGCGAGCTGATCGCCGGTTTCTGGATGTTCCAGGTGGCCTCCCTGGAAGAGGCCATCGAGTGGGTCAAGCGATGCCCGAACCCATTCGACGGCGAATCCGAGATCGAGATCCGCCAGGTCTTCGAGGCCGAGGACTTCGGCGAGGAGTTCACCCCGGAACTGCGCGAGCGCGAGGAGCGTCTGCGCGCCGAGCTGGAAAAACGCAACTGAACCGCCCCGCACTCCGCCAAGAACGAGGAAAGCGCCATGCAAATCGTCCCCTACCTGATCTTCAACGGTAATTGCCGGGAGGCCTTCAGCTGCTACCACCAGCACCTAGGCGGCACGCTGGAGGCCATGCTGCCGTTCGGCGACAGCCCCGAGTGCGGCGACATCCCGGCCGACTGGAAGGACAAGATCATGCACGCACGGCTGGTGGTCGGCAGCTTCGCCCTGATGGCCTCGGACAATCACCCGGCCTATCCCTACGAAGGCATCAAGGGCTGTTCCATCAGCCTCAACGTCGACAGCAAGGCCGAGGCCGAGCGCCTGTTCAACGCCCTCGCCGAGGGCGGCTCGGTCCAGATGCCGCTGGGCCCGACCTTCTGGGCGGCGAGCTTCGGCATGTTCACCGACCGCTTCGGCGTGGCCTGGATGGTCAACTGCGAGCAGGACCGGTAGCGTCCGCTACGCGGGCCCGCCGCCAGGTGAATCGGCGGCGGGCCCGCGTTCCACTGTGCGCGAGTCGCGATCGATAGACGCACTGCTGCGATAATTTAGGTTGCATTTTAAAACCAAAATTCCTAGCCTCCGCTTTAGTTTCATATTGAAACCTTACGGAGCGCTTCGCATGCCATCCTCGCCATCCTCCCTCCCCTCCGCGCTGGTGCTGCTGTTCGCCGTCGCCTGCGGTCTCAGCGTGGCCAACGTCTATTACGCCCAGCCGCTGCTGGACGTCCTCGGTGCCGAGTTCGCCATCGGCCAGGCCGGGGTCGGCCTGCTGTTCGGCGCGACCCAGGCCGGTTGCGCCCTGGCGCTGCTGCTGGTGGTGCCGCTGGGCGACCTGCTGGAGCGGCGCCGGCTGATGTTCGTCCAGCTCCTGCTGCTGGTGCTGTCGCTGCTGCTGGTGGGCTTCGCCGGCGATACCCTCGGCCTGGCGCTGGGGCTGCTCGGACTGGGCCTGCTCGGCACCGCCATGACCCAGGGACTGCTGGCCTACGCCGCGGCGCTGGCGGCGCCTGGCGAGCGCGGGCGGGTGGTCGGCGCGGCGCAGGGCGGCGTGGTGATCGGCCTGCTGCTGGCGCGCAGCCTGGCCGGGCTGCTCGCCGACCTCGGCGGCTGGCGCAGCGTCTACCTGGTCTCGGCAGCGAGCATGGGCGGGCTCGGCCTGCTGCTCTGGCGGGTACTGCCGGCGGCGCCGAGCAACGAACTGGGGCTGACCTACCGGCAACTGCTCGGCTCGATGTTCGGCCTGCTGGCGAGCCAGCGCGTGCTGCAGGTGCGCGGCCTGCTCGGGCTGTTGATGTTCGCCGCCTTCGGGGTGTTCTGGAGCAGCCTGGTATTGCTGCTCGGCGCGCCGCCGCATTCGCTGTCGCACAGCGCCATCGGCGCCTTCGGCCTGGTCGGCGCGCTCGGCGCGCTGGGCGCGGCGCGGGCCGGCAGCCTGGCCGATCGCGGCCACGCCCAGGCGCTCAGCGGCGGCGCCCTGCTGCTGTTGCTGCTGTCCTGGCTGCCGCTCGCCCTCGGCGCGCATTCGCTGGCGGCGCTGATTCTCGGCGTGCTGCTGCTCGATCTCGCCGGCCAGGCGATCCATGTGCTCAACCAGAGCCTGGTCTTCGCCATCGACCCGCGCGCCCACAGCCGCCTGGTGGGTTGCTACATGCTGTTCTACGCCGCCGGCAGCGGCCTCGGCGCCAGCGCCGGCACCGCCATGTACGCCTGGGCCGGCTGGGACGCGGTGAGCCTGCTCGGCGCGGCGATCAGCCTGGCGGCCCTGGCGTTCTGGTGGTTCACCCGTGGCGTTGGCGGCGAAGCGCGTACGGCCTGCGCCAACGGCGCCTGAGCCGGCTTCAATCGAGTTCGCGCAGGCGCTGCTCGATGAAGCGCCGCTCCGGCTCCTGGCGCGCCAGGGCCAGCGCCGCGCGGTAGGCCTCGCGGGCCTCGCGGCGGCGACCGAGACGGCGGCAGAAGTCGGCACGCGCCGAGTGCGCCAGGTGGTAATCGGCCAGTTCACCTCGCGCCAGCAACGCATCGACCACGGCCAGCCCGACCTCGACGCCATCGCGCATGGCCAAGGCCACGGCGCGGTTGAGTTCGACCACCGGCGACGGCGCCAGGTACAGCAGCGCGTCGTAGAGGGCGACGATCCGTGCCCAGTCGGTGTCCTCGGCGCGCGGCGCCTGGGCATGCACCGCAACGATCGCCGCCTGCAGGGTGTAGGGCCCGACGCGGCGGCTGGCCAGGGCCCGCTCGACCAGGCCGAGCCCCTCGACGATCAGTCCACGATCCCACAGAGCGCGGTCCTGCTCGTCGAGCCGCACCAGTTCGCCGCTGGCCGAGATCCGCGCCTGGCGCCGCGAGTCGTGCAGCAACATCAGGGCGAGCAGGCCGAGGGCCTCGGGGTCGGGCAGCAGCTCGACCAGCAGGCGGCCGACGCGGATCGCCTCGCCGCTGAGATCGGCGCGGGTCAGGCTGGCGCCGGTGGAGGCCGAGTAGCCCTCGTTGAACACCAGGTAGATCACTTGCAGGACGTTGCCCAGCCGCTCGGGGAGTTCCTCCAGGGTCGGTACCTGGTAGGGAATCCGGGCCTCGCGGATCTTGTTCTTGGCCCGCACGATGCGTTGGGCGATGGCGCTGGGCGCGGCGAGGAAGGCGCGGGCGATCTCCTCGGTGCGCAGGTCGCAGACCTCGCGCAGGGTCAGCGCCACCTGTGCCTCGGGGGTCAGCGCCGGGTGGCAGCAGGTGAAGATCAGGCGTAGCCGGTCGTCTTCCACCGCATCGCCCTCCTCCGCCGGCGCCTCGGCCTGCTCTTCCAGTTGCTCGGCGAGCAGTCGCTGCGAGGCGTCGAAACGCGCTCGCCGGCGCAGGTTGTCGATGGCCTTGAAGCGCCCAGCGGAAACCAGCCAGGCGCGCGGGTTGCGCGGGATACCGTCGCGCGGCCACTGCTCGACGGCGGCGATGAAGGCGTCGTGCAAGGCCTCCTCGGCCAGCTCGAAATCGCCGAGCAGGCGGATAAGGGTCGCCAGCACGCGCCGCGACTCCTCGCGGTACAGCGCCTCGATGCGGCTGCGCAACGGCTCGCCGTGCTCCCTCAATGGCTGGCCTGCGCATGGCAGCAGGCGCTTTTCGGCGCCTCGTCGTAGCGGTCGTGGTGACGCAGCCAGTCCATGATCGCGTCCTCGTTGCGCCCCCTGGGCGTCAGGTCGAGGAAGTTGTAGGTGGTGAGCAGGATGTCGAGGCCGCGCGCATAGGCCGAATAGGTGTGGAACACCTCGCCCGCCGGATTGCGCAGGAACACGCTGGCACCCGGCATTTCCTCGCCGGCGTCGGGGGTCGGCTGGTAGTTGTAGTCGACGCTGCCGGCGGCCAGTTGCGCCTTGTCGAAGGACACCCCGAAGTCACGGTTGAAATCGCTGCCGTACGAGGAGTACCAGTCGAAACGCCAGCCCATGCGCCGGCGGAACGCCTGGAACTCTTCCAGGGGCGCGCGCGATACCGCCACCAGGCTGACGTCGTGGTGCGCCAGGTGCCGGTTGGCGCCGTCGATGTGGTCGGCGAGGAACGAACAGCCGACGCAGCCTTCGCTCCAGCCCGGCGCGAACATGAAGTGGTAGACGATTAGCTGGCTATTGCCGCCGAACAACTCGGCCAGCGAACGCTCACCGCGCTCGCCCTGGAAGCGGTAGTCCTTGTCCACCCTGACCCAGGGCAGTTCGCGTCGTTCGGCGGCGACCTGGTCGCGCAGGCGGGTGAGTTGCTTTTCCCGCGCCAGCAGGCGGCGACGGGCGTCCAGCCATTGTTCCCGGCTGCTCACCGGGTGGTCCTGCAAAGAAGGATTCATTGCCGATTCTCCACGGAAATTCTCGGTTTTCCAGCCTGCCCGGGGTCGTTCCGCCAGCGGCGCCGGCGCCCGGTCGCCAGGGCGAAGCCGGCCAGCGAAGCGCCGCCGGCGCACAGCAGGGACAGGGATGCGATGCACAGGGGGCACATGCTTCACCTCCGGCGCCGGGCGCCCTCACTCCCATTCCTTGACCGGTCGCACCTCGACGCAGCCGAGCCGTCCCGGCGGAATCTTCGCGGCGATCTGCAGGGCCTGGTTGAGGTCGCGCGCCTCGATCAGGTAGAAGCCGCCGAGTTGCTCCTTGGTCTCGGCGAACGGCCCGTCGGTCATCGCCAGCCGCCCGCCCTGGTGGCGCAGGGTGGTGGCGGCCTGCACCGACTGCAGGGCGTGCGAGGCGATGTAGTGGCCGGCCTTGCCCAACTGGTCGGAGTAGGTCATGCACTCGTCGACGATGGCGGCAAGCTCCTCGGCCGGCACGGCGGCCAGCTTCGCTTCGTCGAAATAGATCAGGCAGAGGTATTTCATGGCGGTGGGCTCCTGGTGCGGATCGACGATCCGTTCGTTCGGTAGTCGCCCGGCGAGGGCGCCTTTCGACAGTGGCGGGGAAAAAAGCCCGCGGCGCGGACGAACGGTCGGCGCTCGCCGTGGAACGCCGCCGACCGCAGCACAAGCCTAGACCCGCCCGACCACCGGGCGCGGGCCGTCGGTCAGGGCTGACGCGGTGCGTAGGGATTCAGGCGGGGATCGCGCAGCGGGCTTTCCCGGGTCGGCCCGGGATCGTCCTGGCGCAGGCGGAGACTGCCGTTGCCGATCTTCAAGCCGTCCTTGGTCGTCGCCTCCCCGTCGGCGCTGGCCGCGTCGCTACCCGGCAGGTCCGGCTCGGCGGCCTCCGGTTGCGGCTGTGGCGCGCTGCCCATGGGCAACGGCGCGACCGGCGGCGCGGCGGGCAACGCTGCCGGCAGCTCGTCCGGCAGGGGCGCGGCGAGGGTCGGTTGGCCCAGGCCGGCGAGCACCATGGCCAGGAGCAGGAAAAGCACACGCGACATGACAAAGCCTCGATAGGCCTCGGGACTTCCACCATAGCCGCGCAACGGCCCCGGCGAGCGAAGTACGGACCGGTGGCATCGCGCATTGGAAAAAGGGAATTCCTGGAATTGTTCGATAGGACCCTGGCCACCTCCGTCAGCTGTCAATCGACTTTTCGAACAACGCGCCCGCCCCCTATTAGAACAGCGCAAAAAAACTCGATCAAAAGTACAGCCTGGGCATGAGGTCGCGGATATAACCTGAAATCGAATTGCGCCCCGGCGTAGTTGCTCCGGTAACACTTCGCAGACGCAGGAGTCGAACGCCACCGAAAAGAAGATAGCACTTGCCAGAGAAACTTCCGCAGGTCCCAACGAACATCCCGGCACGCACTCGCCTCGCCATCTTTCTTCCATTCAAAGACCCGCCCACATGTAAATGAGTGGAGTAGCCAATGACGCTATTGGATATCGAAAAGCTGCTGGACATGACTCACCACATGTCGGTGCACATTCCCATCGAACTGATCATTTCCTGGGAGCAGAGCGAAGAGGCCTGGAGTGTGAAAGACAACTGTCTCAACTTCGTCTATGTCAATCGTCGCTATACCGAACTGATCACCCCGCGGTTCGGCCAGAAGAACTCCCTGCTGTCCCCCTTCAGTGCCAGCATCGAAGAGCACGACAAGCTGGTCATCCAGACCGGCAAGCGCATCGAGGCCCTGGCGCTGCTCAGGCCGGACGACCATCCGGCGCCCTGCTGCCTGTACTTCGAGCGCATGCCGCTGTATGACCGGCGCGGCAACCGCACCGGGGTGATCGCCCATGCCAAGACCCTGACCTCGGTCGCCCCGCGCGGCTTCATCGCCACCGACGGCATCGGTACCTTCACCTTCACGCCCCCCTCGGAGTTGTTCACCTCGCGCGAATGGGACGTGATCTACCTGCTGCTTTCCGGTCTCTCGGAAAAAGAAATAGCCGAACAGATCAGCCGCTCCCTGAGTACCGTCAAGTTTCACAAGAGCAACATCTTCCAGAAGGTCGGTTGCAGTTGCATCGGCGCCTTCAAGGCACTCGCCCGGCAAAAGAAGTGGAACTTCTATATCCCGCCGACCTTCGCCAGCGCCAAGTACATCATCAATCACTAGTCGCGCCTCGCGAGAGCCTTCGGCGTGCCGGGCGACGCTTTTGCCGGCGAAACCGAGCGGTTCGAATGGACAAGGACAACAGCATGTCTCGAAACAATCCTTCGCGTCATTCAATACTCGTCACTTCCAACATAAACGCGGCCAATGATGCGAATCGTCTTTCCGAGCTTTGTCGACAACTGGAAATACGCGGCTATCGGCTCTTCCAGGCGCCAAGCCGCAAGGTCGCCCTGGATTTTCTCGGCAACGCCGCGCACCCCGCCGGCATCCTCCTGCTCGTCGCGGAGCCGACAGGCGAGAACGAGGCCGCACAATTGGCGGCCCTCGATGAACTCCGCCAGGTCGCGCCGTCCATCCCGCTGTTCCTGTTGTTTCGTCAACTGCGCATCGAGCAGTTGTCCAGCCAGCTACTGGACGAGGCCCAGGGATGCTTCAACCTGGCCGCCGGCCCCGCACGCTTCATCGCCGAGCGCATCGACAGCGACCTGCGCGAATGGCGCGCCCCGGCAGGCCCCAGGCGGCTGCGCGACTATGCCCCGCCGGTCCCGCGCACGCCGGTGAGCGCCCGCTACAACGGCCGCGCACGCCTCGACCTGGCGCCGGCCAAGCAGTGGCGGATCGGCTCGGGGAGCACCGCGGAGCGCCTGGCGACACCGCTGAACGACCTCTCCACGGCCTACCGCAAGACGTCCGCAGGAGCCCCGGCGGCGCACGCCGGCGACATCGCCGAGGCCTTTCGCCGGGCGCTCTGGGAAGCCGCTGCGCGGCTCGCCAGGGAGGATGGCGATACGTGGTTCTTCGAGATACTGCGGGGCAACCCGGGGCCTGGCATCGAGGCCGGCCGGGAGACGCCGGCGAAGCGCTGGCACGGGCTCGCCGAGACACTCGACAGCAGTCCTCGGCTGGACCCGCTGCGCGTCGCCCTGAGCGCCCCCGGCCTCGATTCGCGCGGTCGCCCGGCCAGCTTCGGAGTACCCGCCGCGGTGGTCTGCCGCTACCTGCGCCGGCACGGCATCGCCCCGTTGCGCACCGGCGACTATCGCTTCCTGCTGCTGTTTCCCCAGGGCGCCAGGGCGGAACACGCGCAGCCGCTGGTGGACAGGCTGTGCGAATTCAAACGCCGGCACGACGACGATGCGCCGCTGAAGCAGGTGTTGCCGGAGTTGCTCGACAGCTCGCCGCTGTACCGCTACATCGGCCTGCGCGAACTCTGCGCGATGATCCACGAAGCCAGCCTGCGGCTGCACCTGACCGCCCTCGCCGACGCCGCCGCCAGGGCTGCCGGCCACGCCGCGCTGGCGCCGGCCACGGTCTATGGACACCTGGTCAGGGACGAAACCGAAGCGGTGGCGATCGACAGGCTCGGCGGCCGTGTGGTCGCCAGCCTGGTCGGCGTCCATCCGGCGGCCACGCCGCTGCTGTTGCCCGGCGAACGGGTGGCCGAGGAATCGCCGGCGCTGATCGACTACCTGCTGGCCTTGCAGGCCTTCGGCGAGCACTTTCCCGGTTTCGCTCCCGAGTTGCAGGGCATCGAGATCGATGAGCGCGGCCGCTACCGGGTCCGTTGCGTCAGGCCGGCCGCCCTCGCCCGCGGCTCCGGCCTGCGCCTGGCCACGCGCCGGCCGGACTGAGGCGCGCCGTTCAGCGCAGCGCCTTGCTCAACTGGCCACGGTGCTTGAGTTCCAGGCGCTGGACGAAGGCCTGGAGGATGCGCCGGTAGAGTTCGTCGCCGAGCTGGCCGTCCTCGACGCCGGCATCGATATTCGGGTTGTCGTTGACCTCGATGACCAGCACCTTGTCGCCGGCCTGCTTCAGGTCCACCCCGTAGAGGCCGTCGCCGATCCGCCCGGCGGCCTCCAGGGCCAGCTCCAGCACCGCCGGCGGCACCTGCTCCAGCGGCACGGCGCGGCACTCGCCGTTGACGTCCTGGCCGTCGGCCTTGTGGTTGTAGATCTGCCAGTGGCCGCGCGACATGAAGTACTGGCAGGCGTACAGCGGTTGGCGGTCGAGCACGCCGATGCGCCAGTCGTACTCGGTGTAGAAGAACTCCTGGGCCAGCAACAGGACCGAGCGCTCGAACAGCTCGCTCGCCGCCGCCAGCAGTTCGCTGTCGTCGTTGACCTTGACCACGCCACGGGAGAAGCAGCCATCGGGAATCTTCAGCACCAGCGGGAAGCCCAGGCGCCGGGCCACCCGCTGCCAGTCCTGCGGGCGTTCCTTGTAGAGGATCTCGGTGAGCGGCATGCCCAGTTGCCGGCAACCAAGCAGGTCGGCCAGGTAAACCTTGTTGGTGCAGCGCAGGATCGATGCCGGGTCGTCCATCACCACCAGGCCTTCGCGCTCGGCCTTCTCGGCGAAGCGATAGGTATGGTGGTCGACCCGGGTGGTCTCGCGGATCAGCAGGGCGTCGAACTCGGCCAGGCGCGCGTAGTCCTTGCGTCCGATCAGTTCGACGTCGATGCCGAGGCTGGCGCCGACCCGTACGAAGTTGGCCAGCGCCTGCGGGTTGGACGGCGGCAGCGCTTCGTCGGGATCGTGGAGGATCGCCATGTCGTAGCGCGCCACCCGCCGCGAACGCGGCATGCGCCAGGCGCGCCGGCTGAAACCGTCGAGGGCGTCGGCGAAAACGTCCTCCTGGTCGCTGCGCAGGCGGTTCAGCACGCCAGGGCGCACGCCCTCGATATGCCAGCCCTGCTGGCGACGGAACTCCACCAGCAGGATCGGACAGGGAAAGGCTTCGAACAACTGGCGGGCGAGGTCGGCCAGTGGCTCGAACTCGGTATGGCCGAAATACAGGGTCAGGGTGAAGCCGTCGGTGGCGCCATAGGGCGTACGGCACAGCGCCTTGTCCAGGGCCTTGTCGAGGCCACCCAGGGCCAGCCCGTACACCGACTTGCGAGCCAGTTCGCTGATGCAGCGCAGCGACGGGATCACCCGGTGGCCACGGGCCTCGGCCAGCAGCGAACAGTAGTAGCCTAGGCCGAGGTACTTGTAGCCGCGGCACAGGTTGATCACCTGCACGCGGCGGCCGCCGTGGTCGCGCGCCGATTGCTCGAGGTATTCCTGGGCGGTGAGTACTTCCTCGCTGGGCAGGTAGGAGGCCCAGTCCTCGCGTCGCTCGACGACGATCATCAGGCGGCTGCCGAGGTCGGCGAGAGCCGGCGGTCGGGGTTGCTCGACGGGGGTCATGCGGAGCGACCCGTCGAGGGTGGCTAACGAGGCTGCTGACATGAGTGGCGGTATCCTCTGAATGACGGTACCTGCCGTTCTAGACCTGCCGGCGCCTCCTGTCGCGCCTCGTTACGCAAGCTTTACGGGCGCCGCCGCCAGACGCCGGCGCGGCAACCGGCCAGGGCCGCCGGGCACCGCGCCGCGAGTGCCGAGGAGCATTTTTACGCTGGCGTTGCGCGCTCGTCAGGCCAGGCTGTCGAGCACCCCGCCGTCGACCCGCAGGGCCGCGCCGGTGGTCGCCGAGGCCTGGGTCGAGCAGGTGTAGACCACCAGGTTGGCGACTTCCTCGGGCGTCGCCAGGCGCTGGATGATCGAACTGGAACGGTGCTGCCGGACAAAGGCGGTGCCGGCCTCTTCTATGCTCTGCCCGGCCTTCTGCGCATCCTCGCGGAGCATCTCGGCGACGCCTTCGGTGAGGGTCGGTCCGGGCAGCACCGCATTCACCGTCACCCCGGTGCCGGCCAGGCGCTTGGCCAGGCCGCGCGACACCGAGAGGTTGGCGGTCTTGCTGAAGCCGTAGTGGATCATGTCCGCCGGGATGTTCAACGCCGATTCCGAAGACAGGAACACCACTCGCCCCCAACCGCGCTCGACCATTCCCGGGACGTAGGCGCGGGCCAGGCGCACCCCGGACATCACGTTGACCTCGAAGAAGCGGCTCCACTCGGCGTCCTCGATGTCGAAGAAGTCCTTCAGCTCGAAGATGCCCAGGTTGTTGACCAGGATGTCCGCCTTCGGCTCGGCCGCAACGAAAGCCGCGCAGCCTTCCGCCGTGCCCAGGTCGCCGGCGACGCCGCGCACCCTGGCATCCGGCTGGCCGTTCCGGATCGCCGCGATCGCACGGTCCACCGCCGCCTGGCTGCGTCCGTTGACCACCACGGTGGCGCCGGCGGCGGCGAGGCCGCTGGCGATGGCGAAGCCGATGCCGGCGGTGGAACCGCTGACGATTGCCAGTTTGTCGCTCAGATCGATCTGCATGGGAGTCTCCTGTCGAGTGACGAACCGCTCAGGAACGCGGCTCGGGGAACAGACGACAGCCTAGACCAGCCAGCGTTCCGTGCCCGTTCCTGGCCTCAGAGACGCAGGCCGAGGTTGATCATCGCCGCCGAATTGCCGAGCAGCACCAGCTCGCTGCCTAGCGGGCCGAAGCGAACGCCCACCGAGGGGATGATCGCCGGCGCGACGCCGAAGCGGTTCAGCGGGATCTTGTCGCGGTATTCGCCGCGATAGCCCTGCAACAGGCCGCCGGTGAGCTTCAGGTAGACCGGGTAGCTGTCACTGTCGAAACGCTTGCCCAGGTAGGCGTAGTTGGAGCGCTGGCTGAACGAGTTGCGGAAGGTCGCACCGCCGGCCAGCACGCCATCGGCGCGGTTGTATTCGAGGCCGAGCAGGTCCTGGTGATTGTTGTGTTCAGGGTCCGGGTTGAAATGCCGGGTGTAGACGCTGGTCTGCAGGTACCAGAAGTCGCCGTCGTCGGCAGCCCAGGCAGGTGCGGCGAGCACGGCCAGCAGGCTGAGGATGAGATAGCGCATGTGGACTCCAGGCGGCCGTCGCCAGGGAAGGAAGGCAAGACGTGACGGCTTGCGCCTCGCAGCGTGAATTCTGCTGAACCCGGCCTGAATCGGGCCTGAACGAAGCCTGAACAATTTCTGAACGAACCGTCAGAAAACCCCGGAATGGCTCAAGAACGGACCTCGGCGAAACGTTCGGAAAACCGAACGCCATGCCCCGAAAATATTCGGAAGAGCGGACGAAAGGCCATTTCGGGGCATTTTCATCCAAATTTAATTTCTTTTACTTTCAAACGGTTAGGCTAAAAAAAACCGGATTTCATAAGCTGGCATGCATCCTGCCACTACACTATTCGGCAAGCACGATACTCTCGTGGCTTCCCCCGCCGGGGAAAACCGCGAAACACCCTGTCCCGGAGAGGCCAGGCGCTCGCGGCTCAATAAAAATCAAAACAAGTCGAGGAAGAAATTCATGCGTATCGCTCCCAGTCTGCTGAGCACCGCCATCGTGGCCGCTCTGTTGTCCGCTCCGGTCGTCGCTGACGAGCTCACCGGCACGCTGAAGAAGATCAAGGAAACCGGCACCATCACCCTCGGTCACCGTGACGCTTCGATTCCCTTCTCCTACCTCGGCACCGAGCCGGGCAAGCCGATCGGCTACTCCCACGACCTGCAACTGAAAGTGGTCGAGGCGGTGAAGAAGGAACTCAACCTCCCCGAGCTGAAGGTCCGCTATAACCTGGTCACCTCGCAGACCCGCATCCCGCTGGTGCAGAACGGCACCGTGGACATCGAGTGCGGCTCCACCACCAACAACGAAGAGCGCCAGAAGCAGGTCGACTTCTCCGTCGGCATCTTCGAGGTCGGCACCCGCCTGCTGTCGAAGAAGACCGCCAACATCAAGGACTTCGACGACCTCAAGGGCAAGAACGTGGTGACCACCGCCGGCACCACCTCCGAGCGCCTGCTCAAGGCCATGAACGCGGACAAGAAGATGGGCATGAACATCATCTCCGCCAAGGACCACGGCGAGTCCTTCATGATGCTCGAATCCGGCCGCGCGGTGGCCTTCATGATGGACGACGCGCTGCTCTACGGCGAAATGGCCAAGGCCAAGAAGCCGGACGACTGGGTCGTCGGCGGCACCCCGCAGTCCTTCGAGATCTACGGCTGCATGGTGCGCAAGGGCGACGCGGCGTTCAAGAAAGTGGTCGACAAGGCCATCACCGATACCTACGCCTCCGGCGAGGTCAACAAGATCTACGACAAGTGGTTCACCCAGCCGATCCCGCCGAAGGGCCTGAACCTCAACTTCCCCATGAGCGAAGAGCTGAAGAAGCTGATCGCCAGCCCGACCGACAAGGCCGCCGAGCAGATGTAACGAGCGCCTGGCGTTCCTCCCGGAGCGCCAGCGCTTCGCGCGTCGCCCCCGCCTCGCAGCGGGGCCTCGGGGACGCGGGAGGGGCCTGCCCCTCCCCAGCCGTCTCCCCCGGAAGAGCAGCGCCGCCGGCCCGCACGGCCGCGCCAGCGCCTGCCTTCCCCGCCAGTGTCTGCAACCGATTGAACCGAGGGGAAACCCCAACATGAATTACAACTGGGACTGGGGCGTGTTCTTCAAGTCCACCGGGATCGGCAGCGAAACCTACCTCGACTGGTACATCGCCGGTCTGGGCTGGACCATCGCCATCGCCCTGGTCGGCTGGATCATCGCCCTGGCGCTGGGCTCGCTGCTCGGCGTCATGCGCACCGTGCCGAACCGCCTGGTATCGGGGATCGCCACCGCCTACGTGGAAATCTTCCGCAACGTGCCGCTGCTGGTGCAGCTGTTCATCTGGTACTTCCTGGTACCCGACCTGCTGCCCGAGGGCCTGCAGACCTGGTTCAAGCAGGACCTCAACCCGACTACCTCGGCCTACCTCAGCGTGGTCGTCTGCCTCGGCCTGTTCACCGCCGCGCGGGTCTGCGAGCAGGTGCGCACCGGCATCCAGGCGCTGCCCTACGGGCAGACCTCGGCGGCCCGCGCGATGGGCTTCCGCCTGCCGCAGATCTACCGCCACGTGCTGCTGCCGCAGGCCTTCCGGATCATCATCCCGCCGCTGACCTCGGAGTTCCTCAACATCTTCAAGAACTCCTCGGTGGCGTCGCTGATCGGCCTGATGGAGCTGCTGGCGCAGACCAAGCAGACCGCCGAGTTCTCCGCCAACCTGTTCGAGGCCTTCACCCTGGCCACGCTTATCTACTTCACGCTGAACATGAGCCTGATGCTGATCATGCGCCTGGTGGAGAGAAAGGTCGCCGTACCGGGCCTGATCTCCGTAGGAGGTAAATGATGGACTTCAGTGGAATCGTTCCCGCCCTGCCGAGCCTCTGGGAAGGCATGCTGATGACCCTCAAGCTGATGGTCCTCGGCGTCCTCGGCGGCGTCGCGCTGGGTACCGTGCTGGCGCTGATGCGGCTGTCGCACAGCAAGTTGCTGTCGAACATCGCCGGCTTCTACGTCAACTACTTCCGCTCGATCCCGCTGCTGCTGGTGATCACCTGGTTCTACTTCGCGGTGCCCTTCATCCTGCGCTGGATCACCGGCGAGGACACCCCGGTGGGGGCGTTCACCTCCTGCCTGGTGGCCTTCATGATGTTCGAGGCGGCCTACTACTGCGAGATCGTCCGCGCCGGCATCCAGGCCATCCCGAAAGGCCAGATGGGCGCCGCCCAGGCACTGGGCATGACCTACGGGCAGACCATGCGCCTGGTGATCCTGCCGCAGGCGTTCCGCAAGATGACCCCGCTGCTGCTGCAACAGAGCATCATCCTGTTCCAGGACACCTCGCTGGTCTATACCGTCGGCCTGATGGACTTCCTCAATTCGGCCCGTTCGCGCGGCGACATCATCGGCCAGGCCAACGAGTTCCTGATTTTCGCCGGCCTGGTCTACTTCGTCGTAAGCTTCACCGCCTCGTTCGCCGTCAAACGTCTGCAGAAAAGGTTAACCGTATGATTTCCATCAAGAATGTCAGCAAGTGGTATGGCGACTTCCAGGTCCTGACCGACTGCTCCACCGAGGTTGCGAAAGGCGAAGTGGTGGTGGTCTGCGGGCCGTCGGGCTCGGGCAAGTCGACCCTGATCAAGTGCGTCAACGCACTGGAACCCTTCCAGAAGGGCGACATCGTCGTCGACGGCACCTCCATCGCCGATCCGAAGACCAACCTGCCCAAGCTGCGCTCGCGGGTCGGCATGGTGTTCCAGCATTTCGAGCTGTTTCCCCACCTGAGCATCACCGAGAACCTGACCATCGCGCAGATCAAGGTACTCGGCCGCAGCAAGGAAGAAGCCACCAAGAAGGGCCTGGCCCTGCTCGAGCGCGTCGGTCTCAAGGAGCACGCGCACAAGCACCCCGGCCAGCTCTCCGGCGGCCAGCAGCAGCGCGTGGCGATCGCCCGCGCGCTGGCGATGGACCCGGTGGTGATGCTGTTCGACGAGCCGACCTCGGCGCTCGACCCGGAAATGGTCAACGAAGTGCTCGACGTGATGGTCCAGCTGGCCCACGAAGGCATGACCATGATGTGCGTGACCCACGAGATGGGCTTCGCGCGCAAGGTCGCCAACCGGGTGATCTTCATGGACCGCGGGCAGATCGTGGAAGACTGCGAGAAGGAGGAGTTCTTCGGCGACGTCAGCGCCCGCTCCGAACGTGCCCAGCAGTTCCTCGCCAAGATCCTCCCGCACTGATGTACCCGCCCTCGCCGGCCCGCCCGGCGGGGGCCTGCTCCACCCTCGCCTGCGATAACAATAAATAGGGAAAGCCCATGCAACCTGTGCTCTTCAGAACCCTGTCCCTCGGCGTCGCCATTGCCGCCGCATCCTCCTCGGCCTTCGCCGCCACGCTCGACGGCGGCGCCGTCGCCGCGCCCGACGAGTACGGCGCCAAGGTCGCCGCGCAGATCCTCAAGGCCGGCGGCAACGCGGTGGACGCCGCGGTGGCCACCGCCTTCACCCTGGCGGTCACCTACCCCGAGGCCGGCAACATCGGCGGCGGCGGCTTCATGACCCTGTACATGGACGGCAAGCCGTACTTCCTCGACTACCGCGAGGTGGCGCCGAAGGCCGCGAGCAAGACCATGTACCTGGACGACAAGGGCGAGGTGATCGAGAACCTCAGCCTGGTCGGCGCCAAGGCCGCCGGCGTGCCGGGCACCGTGATGGGCCTCTGGGAAGCCCACAAGCGGTTCGGCAAGCTGCCCTGGAGCGAGCTGCTGACCCCGGCCATCGGCTACGCGCAGAAGGGCTTCAAGGTCGCCGACAAGCAGTTCCAGTACCGCCAGGACGCCGTCGCCCTGTTCAACGGCAAGACCAACTTCGGCGACTACTTCGGCCACATGAAGGCCGGCGAGGCGTTCCTCCAGCCGGACCTGGCGAAGACCCTGGAGCGTATCGCCGACAAGGGCCCGGACGAGTTCTACAAAGGCCATACCGCCGACCTGCTGGTGGCACAGATGCAGCAGGACAAGGGACTGATCACCCACCAGGACCTCGCCGACTACAAGGTCAGGTGGCGCGAACCGATGCGCGTCGACTGGCAGGGCAACACGCTCTATACCGCGCCGCTGCCAAGCTCCGGCGGGATCGCCCTGGCCCAGTTGCTGGGCATCAAGGAAAACCGTGCCGCCGACTTCAAGGGCGTCGAGCTGAACTCCGCGCGCTACATCCACCTGCTGGCGGAGATCGAGAAACGCGTGTTCGCCGACCGCGCCGACTACCTCGGCGACCCGGACTTCTCCAAGGTCCCGGTGGCGCGCCTGACCGATCCGGCATACCTGAAGCAGCGTGCCGCCGAGGTCAATCCGACGGCGATCTCGCCGACCGAGAAGGTCCGTCCCGGCCTGGAGCCGCACCAGACCACGCACTTCTCCATCGTCGACGCCGACGGCAACGCGGTGAGCAACACCTACACCCTCAACTGGGACTTCGGCAGCGGCGTGGTGGTCAAGGGCGCTGGCTTCCTGCTCAACGACGAGATGGACGACTTCAGCGCCAAACCGGGCGTGGCCAACGCCTTCGGCGTGGTCGGCAGCGACGCCAACGCCATCGAGCCGGGCAAGCGCATGCTCTCCTCGATGAGCCCGAGCATCGTCACCCGCGACGGCAAGGTCAGCCTGGTGGTCGGCACTCCCGGCGGCTCGCGGATCTTCACCTCGATCTTCCAGGTGCTGAACAACATCTACGACTTCCACCTGCCGCTGGAGAAGGCCGTGGCCGCGCAGCGCGTGCACCACCAGTTGCTGCCCAAGGACACGATCTACTACGACGCCTACGCGCCGCTCGCCGGCAAGGTCGCCGAGGAGCTGAAGGCGATGGGCTACACCCTGGAGGACCAGGGCTGGAACATGGGCGATATCCAGGCCATCCGCGTCGACGGCAAGGCCCTGGAGACCGCCTCCGATCCCCGTGGCCGCGGCGTCGGCCTGGTGGTGAAACCCTGACAGGACGGCGGGCGGCCCGCCGCCCGCGCCTGATTGCGTGCAACGACGATAACCCTACCAACCTACCGACACGAGATATCGCCATGAAGCCATTGCTCCACGCGTTCGCCCCCGGTGTTATGGCCCTGATGCTCCTGCTGCCGCAGGCCGCCCAGGCCAAGGAAGTCGCACCGCAACAGAAACTGTCCAACGTGGTCATCCTGGCCACCGGCGGCACCATCGCCGGCGCCGGCGCCAGCGCCGCCAACAGCGCCACCTACACCGCCGCCAAGGTGCCGGTCGACCAGTTGCTGGCCAGCGTGCCGCAGCTCAAGGACATCGCCAACGTCCGCGGCGAACAGGTGTTCCAGATCGCCTCGGAAAGCTTCACCAACGAGAACCTGCTGGAACTGGGCAAGACCGTCGCCAAGCTGGCCGATAGCGACGACGTCGACGGCATCGTGATCACCCACGGTACCGACACCCTGGAAGAGACCGCCTACTTCCTGACCCTGGTC
Organism: Pseudomonas sp. 20-5; assembly: GCF_056782835.1. Classification (NCBI taxonomy): domain Bacteria; kingdom Pseudomonadati; phylum Pseudomonadota; class Gammaproteobacteria; order Pseudomonadales; family Pseudomonadaceae; genus Pseudomonas; species Pseudomonas sp. 20-5. The sequence continues at coordinate 4,115,567 of NZ_CM165584.1, forward strand.
GAGCACACCGAGAAGCCTATCGTGGTGGTCGGCTCGATGCGCCCGGGCACCGCGATGTCCGCCGACGGCATGCTCAACCTGTACAACGCCGTGGCGGTGGCCGGCGACAAGTCGGCACGCGGCAAGGGCGTGCTGATCACCATGAACGACGAGATCCTCTCCGGCCGCGACGCGAGCAAGATGGTCAACATCAAGACCGAAGCGTTCAAGAGCCCGTGGGGCCCGCTGGGCATGGTGGTCGAAGGCAAGAGCTACTGGTTCCGCGCACCGGTGAAGCGGCACACGGTGAACTCCGAGTTCGACATCAAGCAGATCTCCGCGCTGGCTCCGGTGGAAATCGCCTACAGCTACGGCAACGTCAGCGACACCGCCTACAAGGCCCTGGCCCAGGCCGGCGCCAAGGCGATCATCCATGCCGGCACCGGCAACGGCTCGGTGCCCGCGCGCGTGGTGCCGACCCTGCAGGAACTGCGCAAGCAGGGCGTGCAGATCATCCGCTCCTCGCACGTCAATGCCGGCGGCTTCGTCCTGCGCAACGCCGAGCAGCCGGACGACAAGAACGACTGGATCGTCGCCCACGACCTGAACCCGCAGAAGGCGCGCATCCTGGCCGCGGTCGCGATGACCAAGACCCAGGACAGCAAGGAGCTGCAACGGATCTTCTGGGAATACTGAGTGAACCCTTCCGGCGCCGCCTGCCGGCCGTGCCGGAAAACCGCCCGCTCCGCCGCCCATCGTGGCGGCGGGCTGGCCTAGCCGCGACGACTGTGATGGAATCCCCCGACCCGCCCTGCAGCGTACCTCCGTCACTGACCGTGAAGCCCCGCCTCGTCCGCCAGTTGCTGCTCCCCATTCCCCTGCTCCTGCTGATGCTCGGCTTCGGCTACGGCGGCTACCGGATCAGCGAGAGCGCCGGCATCCGTGCCCTCGCCGAGAATGGCGAACGCCAGCTGGAGCTGCATGCGCGGACGGTCGAGAGCGAGATCAGCAAGTACACCTACCTGCCCAGCCTGCTGGAGCTGGAGCGCAGCGTCAGTCACCTGCTCACCGACCCGACGCCATACCGGCGCAACCAGGTCAACGCCTACCTCGAAGGCCTCAACCGCCGCGCCGGCAGCCGCGCGGTGTACCTGCTGGACACCAACGGCCGGGTCCTGGCCACCAGCAACTGGAGCGACCCGGACAGCTACCTCGGCGAGGACCTGTCGTTCCGCGCCTACTGGCAGGACGCGATGAAGGGCAAGCCGGGCCGCTTCTACGGCATCGGCAGCACCCGCGGCGAGCCGGGCTACTACCTGGCCCACGGCCTGGTCCACGGCGGCCGGATCATCGGCGTGGCGGTGGTCAAGGTGAAGATGGACGCCCTCGAGGAACGCTGGGAGAAGGCGCGCCTGGAAGCCTTCGTCAGCGACGAGAACGGCATCATCATCCTCTCCAGCAACCCCGCCCTGCGCCTGAAGGCGGTGCGCTCCCTGAGCGCCGACGACAAGGAGCGCCTGGCGCGCAGCATGCAGTACTACTGGTGGGCGCTGAACGAGTGGCAACCGCTGCAGCGCGAGCCGCTGGCCGCCGGTGTGGAGAAGCTCAGCTTCCCCGCCGATGAGCAGCATCCGCGCGGCGAAGCGGTCACCTACCTGGCGCAGACCCGCGCGCTGAACGACACACCGTGGAACCTGACCCTGCTCAGCCCGCTGGAAGACCTGCGCCGCGACGCGGTGCGCAACGGCATGCTGGCCGCCATCGGTTTCGCCCTCCTGGCATTCCTGCTGATCGCCTGGAACGAGCGGCGCAAGGTACTCGCCACCCGCCTCGCCGCGCGCGAGGCGCTGCAACGGGCCAACGGCGAGCTGGAAGTGAAGATCGCCGAACGTACCGCCGACCTGCAGGCCAGCAACGCACGCCTGACCGCCGAGATCCACGAGCGCCAGCAGGCCGAGGACACCCTGCGCAAGGCCCAGGACGAACTGGTCCAGGCCGGCAAGCTGGCGGTGATCGGGCAGATGTCCACCAGCATCGCCCACGAACTCAACCAACCGCTGGCGGCGCTGCGTACGCTGTCCGGCAACACCGTGCGCTTCCTCCAGCGCGGCAAGCTGGAGACCGCCAGCACCAACCTCGCCACCATCAACGAACTGGTCGACCGCATGGGCCGCATCACCGCCAGCCTGCGTGCCTTCGCCCGACGCAGCGACGACGCCGGCCAGGCCAGCCTGGCCAAGGCGGTGGACGCGGCGCTGCTGATCCTGCACGGGCGCCTGGAGCAGGACCCGCCGACCCTGCACCGGCATTTCGACGACGTGCGCCTGGGCATCGACCAGACCCGCCTGGAACAGATCCTGGTCAACCTGCTGGCCAACGCCCTCGACGCCATGAGCGGGCAGGCCGACCGCCAGCTCTGGCTGGAAGGCCGGCGCGAGGAGGAGCGCTACGTCCTGCGCGTGCGCGACAACGGCCCCGGTATCCCGCCGGCGGCGCGCGTCCACCTGTTCGAACCCTTCTTCACCACCAAGCCCGGCGAACATGGCCTGGGCCTCGGCCTGACCCTCTCGGCCAGCCTGGCCACCGCCGCCGGCGGCAGCCTCAGCGTGCAGCACCCCGAAAGCGGCGGAACCGCCTTCGAGCTGAGCCTGTCCCTGGTTCCCGATTCCCCGACTGCGAGTCCCGCCCGATGAACGAGCCGCTTTCCGTCCTGATCGTCGAAGACGATCCGCATGTCTTGCTCGGCTGCCAGCAGGCGCTGGAGCTGGAGGACATCCCCTGCATCGGCGTCGGCAGCGCCGAGGAGGCGCTGCAACGGGTCGACCGCGACTTCGCCGGCATCGTCGTCAGCGACATCCGCCTGCCCGGCATCGACGGCCTGACCCTGCTGGAGCGTCTCAAGTCCCTCGACCCGAGCCTGCCGGTGGTGCTGATCACCGGTCACGGCGACATCTCCATGGCGGTACAGGCGATGCACGCCGGCGCCTACGACTTCATGGAGAAGCCCTTCTCTCCGGAACGCCTGGTCGAGGTCGCCCGCCGCGCCCTGGAGCAGCGCGGGCTGGCCCGCGAGGTCAGCGCGCTGCGTCGCCAGTTGGCCGGCCGCCAGGACCTGGCGCAACGGATCATCGGCCGCTCGCCGGCGATCCAGGCGTTGCGCGAGCTGATCGCCAACGTCGGCGACACCTCGGCCAACGTGCTGATCCTCGGCGAGACCGGCACCGGCAAGGAGCTGGTGGCGCGTTGCCTCCACGACTATAGCCGGCGCCACCAGCATGCCTTCGTCGCGCTGAACTGCGGCGGCCTGCCGGAGAACCTGTTCGACAGCGAGATATTCGGCCACGAGGCGCACGCCTTCACCGGTGCCAACAAGCGGCGGATCGGCAAGATCGAGCATGCCAACGGCGGCACGCTGTTCCTCGACGAGATCGAGAGCATGCCGGTCAACCTGCAGATCAAGCTGCTGCGGGTGTTGCAGGAACACACCCTGGAACGCCTCGGCTCGAACCAGTCGATCCCGGTGGACTGCCGGGTGATCGCGGCGACCAAGGCAGACCTCGCCGCCATGGGCAAGAGCGGCCAGTTCCGCAGCGACCTCTACTACCGGCTCAACGTGGTGAGCCTGGAACTGCCGGCGCTGCGCGACCGCCGCGAGGACATCCTGCTGCTCTTCGAACACTTCCTCCAGCAGTCCTCGCTGCGCTTCGACCGCCCCGCGCCGGAACTCGACCGTGCCACCGTGGCCAGCCTGATGGCCCACGACTGGCCGGGCAATGTACGCGAACTGCGCAACGTCGCCGAACGCTTCGCCCTCGGCCTGCCGGTGTTCAACAAGGGCGGCCAGGCCGTACAGACCGGCGGCCCGCGCTTCGCCGAAGCGGTGGAGGCATTCGAGAAGGCCCTGCTCGGCGACGCCCTGGCCCGCCACCACGGCAACCTGACCCAGGCCAGCCAGGACCTGGGCATGGCCAAGACCACGCTGTTCGACAAGGTGAAGAAGTACGGCCTGCAATAGGCCGGAGCGCCCTCTTCGCCCTGCCCGCCTGGCGCAGGGCGCGATGCTTCATCCGACATTTCTCACCCGCCTGCGATTCCGCTCGGCGGATAACGCCGGGGGCGTTATTCGCCCTACCCGCCTGACGCAGCGCGTCATAGGCCATTCCTCCTCCCTCGGTGCGCCCTACCCGCCGGTGTGGGGAACGCGCTATCCGGGCATTCATGAATTGAACTCAAGTGTCATTTTCCCCGGCAGCGGTTTTTCGCACGAATCGTTCCGCCAATAATGCGCCCACCTTCTTCCAGTACGCCGCGCCGCGGCCGGCCTCACGAGCGAGATCGCCATCATGCTGTTCAGCCCCTATGCCCTTGGCCACCTGACCCTCCCCAATCGCATCGTCATGCCGCCGATGACCCGTTCCCGCGCCGCCAGTGGCGAAGTCGCCACCGCGCTGATGGCCGAGTACTACAGCCAGCGCGCCGGCGCCGGCCTGATTGTTTCCGAAGGCACCCAGATCAGCCGGCAGGGCCAGGGCTACGCCTGGACACCGGGCATCCACAGCGCCGAGCAGGTCGCCGGCTGGCGCCAGGTCACCGACGCGGTGCACGCCGCCGGCGGGCGCATCTTCGCCCAGCTCTGGCACGTCGGCAGGGTCTCGCACACCTCGCTGCAACCGGGCAACGCCGCCCCGGTGTCCTCCTCGGCGCTGGTGGCCGAAGGCGTGAAGGTCTTCGTCGATCCCCAGGGCCGCGGAGCGCAGGCTGGCGGCGGCGAGATGGTCCAGCACTCGGCGCCGCGCGCACTGGCAGTGGAGGAAATCCGGGAGATCGTCGCCGACTATGCCCAGGCCGCACGCAACGCCCTCGACGCCGGCTTCGACGGGGTCGAACTGCACGGCGCCAACGGCTACCTGATCAACCAGTTCATCGACTCCCAGGCCAATGCGCGCAACGACCAATACGGCGGCTCGCTGGAGAACCGCCTGCGCTTCCTCCGCGAAGTCGCCGAGGCGGTCACCGCGGTGGTCGGCAGGGAGCGCATCGGCGTGCGCCTGGCGCCGCTGACCACCCTGCAGGGCGCGGTCGACGACACCCCGCAAGCCACCTACCTGGCCGCGGCGCGGCTACTCGACGAGATCCGCGTGGCCTACATCCACATCGCCGAGGCCGACTGGGAAGACGCCCCGGCCATGCCGGCGGCGTTCAAGGAAGCGTTGCGCATCGTCTACCGTGGCAGCCTGATCTACTCCGGCATGTACACCAAGGCGCGCGCCGAGGAAGCCCTGGCCAGGGGCTGGGCCGACCTGATCGGCTTCGGCCGGCCGTTCATCGCCAACCCCGACCTGCCCTACCGCCTGGAGCACGACCTGGCGCTGGCCGACGGCGACCGCTCGACCTACTTCGGTGGCGGCGCCGCCGGCTACACCGACTACCCGAGCCTGCCGCAGGCGGCCGGTTGAACCCCCTAGCCGACCGGACCGCGAGCGCGCGGCCGGTTGGCGAAACATGCCGCCACAACCTCGCCTTTGGTCGACTAGAACCCACGGCTGGCGGGACCTAGACTCAATTCGCCAGATATTCATTATTAATAGGCCTGATTTCCTGGACAGGGGGGACCACCGATAGCATCGAGGAACATTTCGAGGAATCCGCCATGAGCAAGTCCCTGATCGTCTCCCTGGCCGCCAGCCTGGTCGTCCTGGCCGGTTGCGCCAACCCGCCGCGCAGCGTCGAGCGCCCCTACAGCGACGCCGAAATCAAGTCCTACGCCCTCGACAGCCTGGAACGCAGCGACCTCTCGCCGAAGCGCCTCGACCAGTACCGCAGCGTGCTCGGCACGCCGCACCGGCAGACCCTCTAGCGCCTTCAGACGGGGCGCCGCCAGACGCTCGCCAGCCAGGGCTGCTGCTCGCGCGGCAGGCCCGGCGGCCGGTAGTAGTGCTCCAGCTCGACGAAACCGGCTTCCTCCAGTAGGCGTTTCCAGGCCGGGTAATCGTGGTAGGCACCGTAGCGTTGGCCATTCCAGCCCTCGCGGTTGTCGCCGCGCGGGTTGGAGCTGAACAGCACGCCGCCCGGCCGCAGCGCTTCGAAGAGTTCGCCGAGCACCCGCGGCAAGGCGCTGCCGGGCACATGGAACAGGCTGGCGTTGGCGAAGATGCCGTCGAAGTGCCCGGCCGGCAGTCGCAGCGCCAGGAAATTCTGTTGCCATACCTCGCAACCGCTGTCGGCCCTGGCCATCTCGACGAAGCGCGGCGTGCCTTCGAGTCCCACCGGCTGGTGGCCGAGGCGGCGGAAGGTGGCCAGGTCGCGCCCGGGACCGCAGCCGAAATCGAGGATCCGGTACGGCGGCGACCCGTCGATATGGCGCAGCAGCGCCTCGACGTTCTGGCTCACGTCATGGCCGCGGGTGCCCTCGCGGAAGCCTTCGGCGTTGCGCTGGTAGTCGGCCAGGGTGGTGGCGGTGATCGCGTCGAAATCCTCGGTGCTCATGTCTGCTCGCAGTGGCGGGGTTCCGCCCAGTCTAGCGCCGGCACGGGTTTCGCCTAAGGTTTTGTAATAGTTTCCCGCTGTGGCGAGGGCCCGCGACACAGTAGGATCGACTTCCCTTTGACTCTCAATGGCCATCATGACCACCCTTTCGGAGCCCCCCAGTCGTCCTTCCGGACAACCCTCCCCGCTTCGCCTTCGCCACCTGCGTCCGCCCCTCGACGCCGAATCCCTCGCCTCGTCCCCCTCCGTCACCGCCGGCTGCCGCAGCCGCGCCGTGCAGCGTCGCGCCAGCGCGACGGCCAGCCGGACCGGGAGGTAAGCGCACATGGAATGGATAGCTGACCCGACTGCCTGGCTCGGCCTGGCGACCCTGATCGTGCTGGAGATCGTCCTCGGCATCGACAACCTGGTGTTCATCGCGATCCTCGCCGACAAGCTGCCGCCGCACCTGCGCGACCGCGCCCGGGTCCTCGGCCTGTCGCTGGCGCTGCTGATGCGCCTGGGCCTGCTGGCGAGCATCTCGTGGATGGTGACCCTCACCGAGCCGCTGTTCGAGGTATTCGGCAAGAGCTTCTCCGGCCGCGACCTGATCATGCTGTTCGGTGGCGTGTTCCTGCTGTTCAAGGCCACCATGGAGCTGCACGAACGCCTCGAAGGCCATGTCGCCCAGCACGCCGGCAACAAGACCTACGCGCTGTTCTGGCCGATCGTCGCGCAGATCGTGGTGCTCGACGCGGTGTTCTCGCTCGACGCGGTGATCACCGCGGTGGGCATGGTCGAGCACCTGGAAGTGATGATGATCGCGGTGATCGTCTCCATCGGCCTGATGATCGTCGCCAGCAAGCCGCTGACCCGCTTCGTCAATCGTCACCCGACGGTGATCATGCTGTGCCTGGGCTTCCTGATGATGATCGGCTTCAGCCTGACCGCCGAGGGCCTGGGCTTCCATATCCCGAAAGGCTACCTGTACGCGGCCATCGGCTTCTCGATCCTCATCGAGGTGTTCAACCAGGTCGCCCGCAAGCGCCGCAAGAAGAGCCTGCAGGGCCACCGCCCGCTGCGCGCGCGTACCGCCCATGCGGTGCTGCGCCTGCTCGGCGGCCAGCGCCTGGAGGCCGACGAGGTCGGCGAGGAAGTCGCCGACCTGTTCGAGGAGGGCGACGACCAGGTGGTCTTCGACCGCCGCGAGCGGGTGATGATCAGCGGCGTGCTGCAATTGGCCGAGAAGCCCATCCGCAGCCTGATGACGGTACGCGCCGAGGTCGACTGCATCGACCTCGACAGCGGCCGCGAGGCGATCCGCGCGGCGCTGCTCGAATCGTCCTACTCGCGCCTGCCGCTGGTGCGCGACGGGCGCGTCGAGGAGCCGCTGGGCTACGTGCACAAGAAGGAACTGCTCAAGGAGCTGCTCGCCGGCGCCCAGCCGGACCTGGAAAGCCTGGCCCGCCAGCCGCTCAACCTGTTGCAGGACTGCTCGATCCTCAATGCCCTGGAGCAGATGCGCGAGGCCTCGACCCACGTGGCCTTCGTGGTCAACGAGTTCGGCGAATTCATCGGCCTGCTGACCCTGACCGACATTCTCGAATCCATCGCCGGCGAGCTGCCCGACGCCAGCGAGATCGACGGTCCGGACGTAGTCGAGGAGAACGACGGCTACCTGGTCAGCGGTGCCATGAACCTCAGCCAGGTGCGTCGACGCGTGGGGTTCGACGCGCACGCCACGGAGGACTACCAGACCCTCGCCGGGCTGGTGATGAGCCTGCTCGACCGCCTGCCGGTGATCGGCGACCGCCTGCAGTGGCAGGACTGGGAACTGCGGGTGGTGGAAGTGGAAGAACGCCGGGTGACCCGGGTCCTGCTGCGCAGGGGCTGAGCGAAGCGGCGGCCGCCGATCCGGCCGCCGTCCTCCCCGGCGCAGCGGCAGACCGCTACAGGCGGCGCTGCCAGGCCTGCGCCTGCTCGTCCTTCACCACCTCGACGAAAGCTTGCGGCAACAGGGTGCGGAACGGGCCTTCGTCAGCCTCGGCCAGCTCGACCATCCGCGCGATCATTTCCTCCGGATCGTACTGCTCGAAGGGAAAGCGCACGCCGCTGTGGTCGGTGAAGTGGCGCTGCGGGTCGTACCAGCGTTTCCAGGTTTCCATCATGCGATCGTTGAAGCCGGTCTGGTACGGGCCGGGATTGATGGTGCCAACCTGGATGCCGAACGGCTTCAGTTCGGCATGCAGGGCCTCGGCGAAGGCCTCCAGGGCATGCTTGGAGGCGCAGTAGGGGCCGGTATAGGGTCCGGTGATCAGGCCGGCGATGGACGACACGAAGAGCACCTTGCCGCCACGCTTCTGCTCGACCATGCGCCGGACGAAACCCTGGGTCAGTTCCAGGTTGGCGAACACGTTGGTCTCGAACAGCGCGCGCACCAGTTCCAGCGGGATCTCCGCGCTGGCCCCGGCCTCGGCGCTGCCGGCGTTGTTCAGCAGCACGTCGATATCCCATTCCCAGGCGCGTTCGCGATCGGCGGCGACGGTGATGTCGAGGGTTTCCACCCGCAGCGGGACGCCACGTCGCCCGGCCTCTTCGCGCAGGTCGGCGGCCTGCCCGGCGCCGCGCACGCCGGCGATCGTCCGATGGCCGCGGGCGGCCAGGCGCAACGCCACTTCCCGACCGAAGCCGCTGCCGGCCCCGGTCACCAGGATTCGCTTCTGTTTCATCTCGATTACCTCTGGATTGTTGCCATAGCCACGGCGGCCTCGGCGATGGATTGGTCCTGGGCCGCGCTGGCGCCGGAGACGCCGACGCCACCCAGGCAGGAACCGCCGGCATCGCCCAGCGGCATGCCGCCGGCGAAGCAGGCCAGCCCGCCGTTGCTCTGCTCGATGCTCCACAACGGCTGGCCCGGCCCGGCGAGTCGGCCCAGCTCACCGCTGGGCAGGCGGAACAGCGCGGCGCTGCGCGCCTTGCGCTGGGCCAGGTCGATGGCACCGGGAACGCTATCGTCCATCCGTACGAACGCCAGCAGGTTGGCATGGGCGTCGACCACCGCGACGCAGACCGCCAGGCGCTGCCGCTGCGCTTCGGCAATGGCCGCCGCGATGCAGCGTTGGGCATGTTGCAGAGACAGGTGGGTAGACATGGCCGGCGTCCTCATCGAGTGCTTGCGGGCCAGTCTAGAAAGGTCGAAGCTTTAACAGAACCGGCCTTCTCCTACGTAGACTTTCAAGTTTTTCTAACAATGAATCGACGCGATCCCCTCGCCGGCCTGCATGTCTTCAGGCAGGTCGCCGACACCGGCAGCTTCACCCGCGCCGCCGCCCTGCTCGGGGTGACGCCGGCAGCGGTGAGCCAGGCGATCAACCAACTGGAAGCCGAGCTGCGTCTCAAGCTGTTCCACCGCACCACCCGCGGGGTCAGCCTGAGCGAGGCCGGGCAGCGCTACCACGAACAGACCGAACAGCCCTACCGCGACCTGGTGCGCGCCCGCGAAGCGCTCGGCGAAAGCCTCGCGGAACCCTCCGGGCAGCTGCGCATCAGCGCCCTGCACCTGGCGAAGAACCTGGTGATCGCACCGATGCTCAACGAGTTCGTGCGACGCTACCCGAAGGTACAACTGGAGATCCGCTACGAGGACCAGTTGGTGGATATCGTCAGGGAACGACTGGATGCCGGCATCCGCCTGGCCGACGCCCTGCAGCCGGGCATGGTCGGGGTGCAACTGACAGCGCCGCTGGCGTGCCTGCTGGTGGCCACTCCGGCCTACCTCGCCGAGTACGGTACGCCGGCCAGCGTCGCCGACCTCGATGGGCATGCCGCCGTGCGCTTCCGTTTCCCGCGCAGCGGCCGCCTGCACAAGTGGCGCTTGCGGGAAGACGGGCGGGAACTGGAAGTGGACCTGCCGGCACGCTTCGTCAGCACCGACACCGAGGCGATCATCGAGGCGGCCCGCGCCGGCGCAGGGATCGCCCAGGCATTCATCCGCGAGCGGGTCGCCGCGGACCTCGCCGCCGGGCGCCTGGTGGAAGTGCTGCCTGGCAGTTGCCTGCCGCTGCCGCCGATGTGGCTGTATTACCTGAACCGCCGCCACGTACCGGCCAAGCTGCGCGCCTTCATCGAACTGCTACGCGAGTGGCGGCAGCCGGCCTGAACCTCAGCGGCCCTTGCCGGCCGGCCCCGGCCGGCTCAGCAGGAGGTCGTCCGGTCCGTCGATCTCGATGAAGCGACCGCTTTCCAGCGCCTCCTCCAGCGGCGTGCCGGCGAGCACGTCGGCCTTGCGCAGGGCGCTGGAGAAACGCAGGTCGGCGCTGGCCTCGACCTTCGCCAACGGCACCTGGTAGGTCTTGAACGCACCGTAGCGGAAGCCTTCGCTGGGCATCATCCCTTCCTGCCCCAGCAGGTAGGCGGACACTCCCAGTTCGCCGCTGTCGGCGTCGATCATCGCCACCACCTTCCAGAACTCCAGCGGCACCTGCACGCCCTGGTAGAGCGGATCGTCGTCGCGGAACACCGGGCCGGTGAACACCGAGATGCGGAAGCCCTCGCTCCTGGCGTTCTGCAGCACGTAGTCCTCCAGCGACAGCCAGCTGCGCTGGTTGAGCTGCGCCACCTGGGGCACCGCGTTGGTGTAGACGAAGGTGTCGTCCTCAGCCTGCCGGGCGACGGCATCGCTGTCGCCCCAGCCGGGATCCTCGCGACGCACCATGTGGCCCTTGTCGAACGAAGCCGGGCCGTAGAAGTCCTTGTGTCCGACCTGCGCGGCCGCCTCGATGCGCGGGTCGAAGCCCCAGGAATCCTTGCGCTTGAGCGAACGCTTGAGCGCGCCGTCGATATTCACCGCGGTGAGGATCGGCAAGCGCCGGCTGGCGCTCATCACCACCGAGAAATGCAGATAGTCCAGGCGCGTGCCCTTGCCCACCGGCAGCACCTGGTGGCTCTTGCCCGGCTTGGGCAAGGCCGCCTTCGGCCCGAGGAAGGCCTCGTCGAAACCCTTGCGCTCGGCCAGGTCGGCGACGCTGCGCTGCTTTTCCTGGAAGCGCGGCACGCCGCGCTTCAGCTCCGCCCCGGCCACCGGCACCCAGGCGCGACGCGCCAGCAGGCTGCGGATCACGCTGGCCTTCACCGCATAGTTGGTCTTGCGGAACTGGCCGCCGAAGTGCAGGCCGACCACCTCGCCGCCGTCGATCGAAAGCACCGCCGAGCCGGAATTGCCGCCCAGGGTCGAGCAGTCGTGGGTCAGGTACCAGGCGTCATGGGGCAATCCCACGACTTCGCCGGGAGCGAAGCGCTTGACGTCGTAGATGTTGCCGAAGATATCTTCCATCGCCCCGGCGTCGTTGCGGCTGTCGCGCGCCGGATAGCCGACCACCGCCACCGCCTGGCGCGGCTCGGCATCCTGGCGCGCGAGGACCAGCGGCGGCGGCAGCAGGTCGCCCTTCACTACCTGGAGGATCGCCATGTCCGGCGCCTCGGAGACGTCCGGGGCGATCCACAGGACCCGCGCGATCACATGCTCGTCGCTTTCCGGCTGGCGGTATTCCTCGCGGAAGTCCACGCGGGTGCGCACCTGCTTGCCGGCCTGGTTGAGACGGAAGCGGAACAGGCTGCCCTGGCGCTCGGCGAACAGGCTGGCGACATGCCGGTTGGTGACGATCAGGTCGTCCTCGATGCGCCAGCCGGTACCGCACCAGTCCATGCTGTCGTGGTCGATCAGTTCCAGCCGACCGACCGAGCGGATCGGCGTGGCCAGCGCGGCGCGATGCTTCTTCAGGCGCTGCTCCAGGCCGGCCAGCGGCGCTTCGTCGAAGATACCGTTCTTCACCAGCAGCACCGGCCGGCTCTTGAGCAGGACGATCGCCTCGCTGAAGCGCCGCGAGTCGAAGAACGAGGCGTCGGATTCCGGCGACACGCTCTTGCCCAAGTGGTCGGCGATCTGCTCGCGGCTGGCGTTGTACGCCGGCACGTTGCTCCACTCACCGCGGGCGGCGAGGTGGGCGAGTTCCTCGCGGGTGCCCTTTTCCTTCAGTACCGAGCAGACCCGCAGTTCTTCCGGCGTGGCCCGCCGGGGGTTGCGCTTGCGCATGGCCATGTCCCTCGCTGGGCGGATATCCCTGGCAGGAGTCTAGCCGAGGGACATGACAGGGCCATGTCCCGCTGGCGCACCGCCGCGCAGCTCAACCGGCGAACAGCCGGTAGGCCGGGTTGTGGGTTTCCTCCCAGTACGGATAGCCGATGGCTTGCAACGCCGCCTCCAGCTCGCCGCGCTCCTCGTCCGGCACCTGCAATCCGGCCAGCACCCGACCGTCGGCGGCGCCGTGGTTGCGGTAGTGGAACAGGCTGATGTTCCAGCGCGAGCCGAGCTTGTCGAGGAAGTTCAGCAAGGCCCCGGGGCGTTCGGGAAACTCGAAGCGGAACAGCCGCTCGCGGCGCACCTCGGTACCGTGGCCGCCGACCATGTGGCGGATGTGCAGCTTGGCCATCTCGTTGTCGGTCAGGTCGAGTACCGGGAAGCCCTGCTCGCGCAGGCCGGCGAGCAGGTCGGCGCGGCTGTCGGTGAGCGGATGGGTCTGCACGCCGACGAACAGGTGGGCCTGGCGGTCGCTGTGGTAGCGGTAGTTGAACTCGGTGATCTGGCGCCGGCCCAGCGCCGCGCAGAAGGCCTTGAAGCTGCCCGGCCGCTCGGCCACGGTGACGGCGATGATCGCTTCGCGCTGTTCGCCCAGTTCGGCGCGCTCGGCAACGTGGCGCAGGCGGTCGAAGTTGATGTTGGCACCGGAGTCGATGGCCACCAGGGTCTGCCCCTCGGTGCGTTCGCGGGCCACGTACTTCTTGATCCCCGCTACGGCCAGGGCGCCGGCCGGCTCGGTGATCGAACGGGTGTCGTCGTAGATGTCCTTGATCGCCGCGCAGATTTCGTCGCTGCCGACGGTGATCACCTCGTCGACATGGTCCTTGCAGACCTCGAAGTTGCAAGCGCCGATCTGCGCCACCGCCACCCCGTCGGCGAACAGCCCGACCTGGCCCAGCACCACCCGTTCGCCGGCGGCCAGCGCCGCCTGCAGGCAGTTGGAATCCTCCGGCTCGACGCCGATCACGCGAATATCCGGACGCAGGTGCTTGACGTAGGCGGCGATCCCGGCGATCAGGCTGCCGCCGCCGACCGGCACGAAGATCGCGTCGAGGCGGCCGCTGTGCTGGCGGAGGATCTCCATCGCCACCGTGCCCTGTCCGGCGATCACGTCCGGATCGTCGTAGGGTGGGACGAAGGTCATGCCTTCGCGCTCGGCCAGTTGCAGGGCATGGGCCAGCGCATCGGGGAAGGCGTCGCCGTGCAGCAACGCCTCGCCGCCGCGTGCCAGCACGCCCTTGACCTTGAGTTCGGGAGTGGTGCGCGGCATCACGATCACCGCCCGCACGCCCAGGCGCTGCGCCGCCAGGGCCAGGCCCTGGGCATGGTTGCCGGCGGAGGCGGTGATCACCCCGCGGGCCTTCTGCTCGTCGCTCAGGCGCGCGACACGGGTGTAGGCGCCGCGGATCTTGAAGGAGAACACCGGCTGCAGGTCCTCGCGCTTGAGCAGCACCCGGTTGCCCAGGCGCTGGGACAACTGCGGCGCGACCTGCAAGGGGGTTTCCACGGCGACGTCGTACACCGGCGCGGCCAGGATGCTTTCCACGTAGCCGGCCAGCAGGGGTTTGCTTGCGCTGAGGGTCGAGGCGCTCATCGGCTGGCCTCCGCGCTCGCCGCCACCGAGGCCAGCAGGTCGGTGCCGTAGGAGTTGTCCACCGCGCAGCGCCACTGGCCATCGGCCTCCTGGCGGAACACGTAGGTGGCCCGACGTTGCAGGCGTCCGGCCTTCGACTCGATCACCGCCTCGGCCATGACCAGCGCCGTATCTCCCGCCTCGATCACCCGCAGGTCGTGCTGGCGCACTCGCAGGCTGTGCTCGAAGTGCCGGGCGATGGCGTCGAACGCCTGGCGGATCTGCGCCTTGCCGCAGGCGTTGAGGCCCGGCTTGACCACCAGGGTGGCGTCGTCGCAATAGAAATCCATCAGGGCATCGAACTGCCCGGCATTGATCAGGGCGTCGGCCCGGCCAACGAGGTTCTGGAGGGTCTGGTGCTGCATGCTGTTCTCCCGGTTCGGTGGTTTTGGCCCAGGAGACAGAACGAAGAACCCGCCTCGAGGGCGGGTTCGGAGTGGACGCTGGCTAACCCGCCATAGCTGGAATGGCGGTAATAATGCTGCGGCGGGTAAGCAGGGTCGCGAAGGTCATGGGTATCGAAACTACGGCGCAGGCCCGTTGGCTGTCAAGCGGTCCGGCCGCGCCGGCAGGAAAAAGCCCCTGCCGCGATGGCAGGGGCTTGCCGTTTTTGGCCGAGCGCCGCCAGAGATCAGCGGGTCAGCAGCACCTTCTGCGGCTGCGAGCCGCTCACGGTGACCAGCTTGGTGACGGTGCCGCCCTCGGTGATGGTCTTGCCATCGCTCTGGGCGCTCCAGGTCAGTTCGCTGGAAATGTAGTAGGTGCCGTTGGGTATGTGGTCGAAGTCGAAGCGACCGTTCTGGTCGGTGGTCGCCTCGCGCACGTAGGTGGCGCGTCGCGGGTCGAGCACCGGCGGTTGCACGTCGGGATCGCGCTTGGCGGCATCGAGGTTGCCGAACTTCGCGTAGTAGGCCTTCATGTAGCTGGTCGCAGGCTCCAGGGTGACCTTGGTGTTGGTCCCCTTCTGGATCGCACCCGACGCACTGGTCAGGTACAGGTCGCCGTTGATCACGCCCTCGCCCACCTGCTGGGTCGCCGCGTATTCATGCTCCGGGAAATCCGGCAGGTCGTTGGGGTTGGAGGCGCAGGCCGCCAGGGCCGCGGTCATGGCCAGGAGGCCGAGGTTCTTCTTGATCGAAAGCATGGGCAATTCCTTTTTTCAAGCGAAGGTAACGAGTCCGTTGTGCGGCACCGACCGCGTGCTCAGGAGCGACGCCCGAGCAGGAAGCCGGCGAGCAGGCCCACCGCGGTGGTGATGGCCACGGTCTGCCAGGGATTGGCGCCGATATAGCTTTCCGTCGCATCCACCGCGTGGCGGCTGCGTTCGGCCACGGCGCTACCGCCCTTGCCGAGGGCATCGTTGGCCTTCTCCAGCAGCGCGCCGATCCGCGCACGGGCGCTATCGGCCTTGTCGCCGGCGAAGGCGGCGCTGTCGGCGAGCATGCTGTTGGCTTCGGAGAGCAGTTCCTGCAGCTCGCTGTAGCTCTGGTGCTGGATCTGCTCGAGGTTGTCTTTCACTGCGTTCTTGCGTGCCATCGAAGAGGCTCCCTGAAAAATGACTTGCAAAGGAGTTGATAGGCGCCGCAGTGAAAAAGTTCAGAGGAAATCGCCGGGAAGAACCGACGCCCAGGCAGTGGGCGCCGGCTTCCGTGGCCTGCCTGCCGTCAGAACGCGTAGATCGCCGAAAGAATCGCCGTGCGACCGTCGCCGTACTCGATGGCCGAGGAGCGCGACTGGTTGCCGTACACCTGGCGCACCCGCTCGACGTAGGCCTTGTCGAACAGGTTGTCGAGGTTGAGTTGCAGTTTCAGGTCGCGCGTCGCCTGGTAGCCGAGCATCATGTTGTGCACCCAGTAGGCATCCAGCTTGCCGTTGTCCACCGAGGTGACGTTGCGCTGGCTGACGTAGCGTGCGCCATAGCCCAGGGTCACGCCCTCGGGCAGTTCGTAGGTGCTCCAGAGGCTCAACGAGCGCGGCGGGGTATTGCCCAGGGCCTGTCCCTCACGCTGCGGGTTGCTGGATTTCAGGGTTTCGCTGTCGAGGTAGGTGTAGGTGGCGAAGAGGTCCCAGTGCTCGTTCAGCTTGCCGCTGGCGCTCAGCTCCAGGCCACGCACGCGCTGTTCGCCGGCAAGCACGTAGCTGCCGTCGGCCAGGCGTTCGCGAGCGTCCTCCTTCTTCACCTGGAACAGCGCCGCGTCCAGCTCCAGGCGCCGTCCGAGGAACTCCCACTTGGTGCCCAGCTCGTAGGTGCTGTTCTTCTCCGGCGCCAGGCCTCCGGTCGCCTCGGTCACGCCCGAGCCGGTGGTGACCAGGTGTTCCGCCGAGGGGTTGAAGGAGGTGCCGTAGGAGAAGTACACCCGCCCGTTCTCCAGCGGCTTGAATACCAGCCCCGCCCGTGTGCTCAGCTTGCCGTCGGAACTGTCGGCGCGCACCGTCGGCTTGCCTGAGGGCGTGCTCCGCGAGGTGCCGTCGATCCAGTCGTAGCGCAGGCCCAGGCTGAGGTCCCAGCGCTCGTCCAGGGCGATGGTGTCGAAGGCGTACAGCGCCTTGACCTCCAGTTCGGTCCGGTTGCGCGCGCTGTCGCGCTTGTCGGTGGGGCCGTTCCAGTAGCCCGGCGGGTTGTGCAGGTCGAAGCCGTTGGCCGGGTAGAACTTGCCCAGGTTGTAGGAGTAGGTGGTGCGGTCGTAGGTCTCGCGGGACAGCTCGAAGCCGCCGATCAGCGTATGCGCCAGGCCGAAGGTATCGAAGCGGCCGGTGAGGTTGGTCTGGTTGATCCACATCCGCGTCTTCGAATCGCGCCCATAGGCTTGCGGTCCCGCCGGCAGGTAGCGACCCGGCGGCAGGCCCTTCTGGTTGACGTGGGAGGCGGAGATCACCGTGTCCCGATGCAGGTGGGAATAGCGGATGAGGTTCTGCAACTGGAAGTCGTCGCTGAAATCGTGTTCGAGCTTGAGGGTGGCGACGTCGTTGTCGATCCGTTCCTCGTCCAGGTTGCGCCAGCCAAAATAATCGTGGCGGCTGACGCCGTCCAGCTTGCGCCCGTTCAGCGCCGGCACGCCATAGTCGGGAAGGTTGTCGTCGCGCTGGTGGAAGTAGCTCAGGGTCAGGCGGGTCGGGGTGTCCAGGCCGAAGGTCAGGGATGGCGCGATGCCCCAGCGCTGCTTGTCGATCTGTTCGCGCCCGGCGACGTCGTTGTGGTGGGCCATGAGGTTGAGGCGGAAGGCGGTCGATTCGCCAAGCCCTTCCAGCGGCTGGTTGGTGTCCAGGGTCAGGCGCCGGTAGCGGTCCGTGCCCAGTCCGGCGCCCAGGTGGGTGAAGGCTTCGGCCTTGGGCTGCTTGCTGACCATGTTGATGCTGCCGCCGCTGGTGCCGGCGCCGCCGAACACCGAGTTCGGTCCCTTGATCACTTCCACCGCCTCCAGGTTGAACAGGTCGCTGCGGCTGGTCTGGGCGCTGTCGCGCAGCCCGTCCACCTGCATGTTGGCGTTGGCGCTGAAGCCGCGGATGTTGATGCTGTCGCCGGAACCGCCGCCGCCCTCGCCGGCGTTGAAGGTGATGCCGGAGACGTTGGACAGCACCTGGCGCAGGCTCAGGGCGTTCTGCTCCTGGATCACCTTTTGCGGCACCACCGTGACGGTCTGCGGGGTATCCAGCAGCGGCACGGCGTACTTGGCCGAGGCCGAGCGTTCGACCCTGGACGACGCCTGCTCGCCGGTGACCGTGTCGGCTCCCAGTTCCAGGGGATCGTCCTTGCGCGCCGCGTCCTCGGCCAGGGCCGGCGAGGAGCAGGCGGCCATCAACAGCATCAGCGGCGCCAGCGGGCGTTTGGTGGGCAAGGGGGACGGCTCGTTGCGACGATCCATGAAGTACTCCATCTTGGTTATTGAGAATCATTGGCATTTGATTGATGGAGGGTTTTTTTCACAAGCCGGACAGCTCCGAAAAAGCTCCCGGAAAAATCTGATAACCAACGGCAGAGTCCCGGAACAGAGGGCTCGCCGCGCGGCCCTTCTGCCAGGCGGCGACCGCATCCCTGCCATCGCGCAGACAAAAAAAAGCCCCGCCAATCGACCGGCGGGGCTTTCCCTAAAGCGTGTCGCCTCAGAACAGCGAGGCGACCAGATGGGTGGCGGGCGCCACCTGGAAGTCGATGGACATCATCACGCTCAGCGCGGTGATGGCGACGATGGAGAAGGCAAACAGCTTGCGCGCCCAGACCCGGTCGTCGGCGGTCCAGTAGCCGGTCAGGGCGATGGCCAGCCACCACAGGCTCACCGCCACCGCCACCAGCAGGTAGCCGTAGCCGGCGTAGCCGCCCAGGCACAAGGCGAGGGTCGCCGCCATGAAGGCGAGGATGTAGAGCACGATGTGGATCTTGGTCACCGCGATGCCGCGCGCCACCGGCAGCACCGGGATGCCAGCCGCCTCGTAGTCCTTCAGGCGGAAGATGGCGATGGCATAGGAGTGCGGCATCTGCCACAGGCAGAAGATCGCCAGCAGCGAGGCGGCGCCGGCGTCGAACTGGCCGCTCACCGCGCAGTAGCCGACCACCGGCGGCATCGCCCCGGAGAGGCTGCCGACCAGCGTGCCGTACTGCGAACGACGCTTGAACCACAGGCTGTACAGGCCGACGTAGACGAAGTAGCCGAAGCCGGCCAGCGCGGTGGTCAGCGGGTTGGTCCGCCACCACAGCAGGCCGAAGCCGGCGACCCCGAGGACCAGGCCGTGGGCCAGGGCAGCCTTCAGCGAGATCTGCCCGGTCACGGTGACCCGCCCGCGGGTCCGCTCCATGTGCCGGTCGATGTCGCGGTCGATGCAGTTGTTCAGCACGCACCCACTGGCGACCACCAGCGACAGGCCGATGACCGTGGCCAGCAACAGCATCGGCTCGACGCTGCCGCGGGCGGCGAGGAAGTATCCCCCCGCCACCGCGATCAGGTTGCCGAAGATGATTCCCGGCTTGGCCACCAGGAGATAGCGTTTCAGCTTCACGTCATGGCCCTCAGGGCATCGGCATCATCAGCATGTCGGCGCTGAAGATGATCCACAGCGAGAGACCGACCACCAGCAGGATGACGATCACCGTGAAGATGAACGCCATCACGTTCCAGCGCCCTTCCGACGACATGTTCATGTGCAGGAAGCAGATCAGGTGCACCACCACCTGCACCAGGCCGAGGACGACCATGGTGAGGATGGTCGCGTGGCGCGAGAAGCCGCCGTCCATGACCATGTAGAACGGGATCGCGGTGAGGATCACCGAGAGCACGAAGCCGATCGCGTAGGAACCCAGGCTGCCGTGGCCGGCGCCGTGGTTGTCGTGTGCAGCGCTGCTCATTACAGGGCCCCCATCAGGTAGACGACGGTGAAGACGCAGATCCAGACGATGTCGAGGAAGTGCCAGAACAGGCTCAGGCACATCATCCGGGTGTTGTTCTGCGCGGTGAGGCCGCGGGTCCAGATCTGCGCCATCAGCACCAGCATCCACAGCAGACCGGCGCTGACGTGCAGGCCGTGCATGCCGACCAGGGTGAAGAAGGACGACAGGAAGGCGCTGCGGCTCGGGCCGAAACCTTCGGCGATCAGGTGGTGGAACTCGTTGATCTCCATCCCGATGAACGCGGCGCCGAGCAGGAAGGTGACCCCGAGCCAGGCGATCGCCTGGCCCTTGGCGCCCTTGTGCGCAGAGAGCATGGCCAGGCCGTAGGTGCAGCTGGAAACCAGCAGGATGGCGGTTTCCACCAGCACGTAGGGCAGTTCGAAGATGTCCTTGCCGCTGGGGCCGCCGGCGGTGTGGTGAACCAGCACCGCGTAGGTGGCGAAGACGCTGGCGAACAGCACGCAGTCGGTCATCAGGTAGAGCCAGAAACCGAATACGGTGTTGCCGCCGCTATCGTGTGCATGATCGTGGTCGTGGCCCACTTCGTGGGCGTCGGCCAGATGCTTGTTCAATACTGCCGTCGACATGGTTCAGACCTGCTTGGCGAGTTGCTGGAAACGGGCGCTTTCGATCTTCTCGATCTCTTCGGGCTGGACGTAGTAGTCGACGTCCTGGTTGTAGCTGCGCACGATGAAGGAGCCGATCATGCCGACGAAGCCGACCGCCATGAGCCACCAGATATGCCAGATGGCGGCGAAGCCGAAGAGGAAGGCGAACACGGCGATGGAGAAGCCCGCGGCGGTGTTCTTCGGCATGTGGATCGGCTGGTAGGCCGGCAGCTTGCGGTAGGCGGTGCCGGCCTTCTTCATGTCGTGGAAGGCATCCACGTCCTGTACCTTCGGCAGCTCGGCGAAGTTGTAGAACGGCGGCGGCGAGGAAGTGGCCCATTCCAGGGTGCGGCCTTCCCACGGGTCGCCATTGACGTCGGCCAGTTGCTTGCGGTTGCGGACCGAGACGAACAGCTGGATCAGTTGGCAGGCGATGCCGCAGAAGATCAGCACGGCGCCGAAGAACGCGACCACCAGGTAGGGCTTCCACAGCGGGTTGTCGTAGTGGTTCAGGCGACGGGTCATGCCCATGAAGCCGAGGATGTAGAGCGGCATGAAGGCCATGTAGAAGCCCACCAGCCAGCACCAGAAGGAACGCTTGCCCCACTTCTCGTCGAGGGTGAAGCCGAACGCTTTCGGGAACCAGAAGGCGAAGCCGGCCAGGTAGCCGAATACCGCGCCGCCGATGATGGTGTTGTGGAAGTGGGCGATCAGGAACAGGCTGTTGTGCAGCAGGAAGTCCGCGCCCGGGATGGCCAGCAGGACGCCGGTCATGCCGCCGATGGTGAAGGTCACCATGAAGCCCAGGGTCCACAGGATCGGCGTGCTGAAGCGCAGGCGGCCCTTGTAGATGGTGAACAGCCAGTTGAACAGCTTCACCCCGGTGGGGATCGAGATCAGCATGGTGGCCACGCCGAAGAAGCCGTTGACGTCACCGCCCGAACCCATGGTGAAGAAGTGGTGCAGCCACACGGTGAAGCCGAGGAAGGTGATCGCGGCGCTGGCCCAGACCATCGACTTGTAGCCGAACATGCGCTTGCCGGCGAAGGTCGCGGTGACCTCGGAGAAGATACCGAAGGCCGGCAGGATCAGGATGTACACCTCGGGATGGCCCCAGGCCCAGAAGAGGTTGATGTACATCATGGCGTTGCCGCCGAGCTCGTTGGTGAAGAAGTGCATGTCCAGGTAGCGGTCGAGCGACAGCAGGCCCAGCGCAGCAGTGAGGATCGGGAACGAGGCGACGATCAGGATGTTGGCGAAGGTGCAGGTCCAGGTGAAGATCGGCATCTGCATCAGCTTCATGCCCGGGGCACGCATCTTGAACACGGTGACCAGGAAGTTGATCCCCGTGAGCAACGTGCCCATCCCGGATATCTGTAGCGCCCAGATGTAGTAGTCCACCCCTACCCCGGGGCTATAGGCCAGCTCCGACAGCGGCGGATAGGCCACCCAGCCGGTACGGGCGAATTCGCCCAGGCCCAGCGACACGTTGACCAGCATGGCGCTGACCACGAGCAGCCAGAAGCTCAGCGAGTTGAGGAAGGGGAACGCCACGTCGCGCGCGCCGATCTGCAGCGGCACGGCCAGGTTCATCAGGCCGGTCATGAACGGCATGGCCATGAAGATGATCATGATCACGCCATGCGCGGTGAAGATCTGGTCGTAGTGCTCCGGCGGCAGGTAGCCGTGGTTGGCGCCTTCGGCCAGGGCCAACTGGCCGCGCATCATGATCGCGTCGGCGAAGCCGCGGACCAGCATGACCAGGGCGACGACGATGTACATCACGCCGATCTTCTTGTGGTCGACCGAGGTCAGCCACTCGGTCCACAGGTAGGTCCACTTGCGGTAGTAGGTGATCGCACCGACCACGCCGAGGCCCAGCAGGGCGACGACGGCCAGTGTGACCATGACGATGGGCTCGTGGTAAGGCACGGCCGAGAGTGTCAGTTTCCCGAACATCTGCGCTTACTCCTGGGTACTCGGTTGCATGTGCATGTCCTTCATGTCTTTCATGCCCTGCATGGCTTGCATGTCCATGTCCTGCATGTCGTGACCGGTCATGGCGGCTTCGTGCTCAGCCCCGGCGTGCTCGCCGTGCGCGGCACCCTTGGCGTCGCCGTGGTGCTCGTACTTGGTGAGGATGTGGCCAAACAGTTCCGGGCTGACCGAAGAGAAGTAGGTCGGCGGAACGTTCTCGCTCGGCTTGACCAGTTCCGGATAGGTGCCGATCGACAGGCTGGCCGGTGCCGCCTTGACCTTGGCGACCCAGTCCTGGAAGCCCTGCTCGGAGGTGGCGATGGCCTTGAAGCGCATGCCGGAGAAACCGCCGCCGCTGTAGTTCGCGGAGATACCGTCGAACACGCCTTCTTCGTTGGCGATCAGGTGCAGCTTGGTCATCATCCCGGCCATCGAGTAGATCTGGCTGCCCAGCTGCGGGATGAAGAACGAGTTCATCACCGAATCCGAGGTGATCTGGAAATTCACCGGGGTGTCTTTCGGGAAGGCGATCTCGTTGACCGTGGCGATACCCTGCTCCGGGTAGATGAACAACCACTTCCAGTCCAGCGAAACGGCCTGGATGGTGACCGGCTTGACCTCGGAGTCCAGCGGACGGTACGGGTCGAGCTTGTGGGTGCTTTCCCAGGTGATCCAGCCGAGGATCGCGATGATCACGCAGGGCACCAGCCAGACCACCGCCTCGATGCGGTTGGAGTGGTGCCAGTCCGGCTTGTACTCGGCCTGGGTGTTCGAGGCGCGGTACTTCCAGGCGAACGCCAGGGTCATCACGATCACCGGGATGACCACGATCAGCATCAGCAGGGTCGCGGTAATGATCAGGGTGCGCTCGTCCATGCCCACCTGCCCTTTCGGGTTGAACAGGGTCATGTCGCAGCCGCCGAGCAGCAGCGCGGGCGCCAGGGAAAGCCATTTCAATGCGGCAAACGGGTTTGCTTTGGTCATCTTCCGGCCTTAATCGATGGAAGGAGCGAGTGGTCGCTCATGGATGTCTCCTTGCAAGGCTTGTGGCGGAGACCGCTGGCTTCAGCCAGTTCCAGACATGCAGTCGCCGCCGGGGTACGGAACGGCCATTGCCCGGCCACGGGAGAAGGCAAGCGGATACCTTTCCCGATTCCGGTGGCGGACTCGTTCCACGCGCTGAGTCGTTCCTTGATGAACAGCGTTTTCGAAGCTGTGCCGGAAGAGGCCAAGGGCGGCCAAGGCACGTGCATGCCTGGGCGAGAAGGATTGCCCTTCCCGCCGGGTGATCAGGTCGCAGTTATCGGTCGGCTATTTGTTGTGCAACAGGCAAGGCAGGAACCCATTTATCGCGATGCGGAGCAGAGACTCGCGCGACGCTCGTTGGACCGAAACTGAGCGTCAGTTATTACAATTCATTTCAGCTGAGGAGCCTATGACACATCTTGCAATAGACTTTCTCAAACATAGATAAAGTAGGGCTTTTACCTGCCTGCGACAGGTTGTCGCAGGCCATACCCTAGCACAACAGTTGGAATACGCGAATATTCTTCGCTTCAAGCAGCATAACGCAAGGAAATCGCCCCCACGCCAGCATCGTGACCCGAGAGTCAGTGTCTATCGGCCTGCAACTGTACCCCTGCCGTTCGTCCAGATGCGCCAACTGTATCCGCCGCCGGGCCGGCGCTAACGCGCAGGCGCCAGAGCAGCGCGGCGGCCAGCAGGGCGCTGGCTCCGGCCACCAGCATAGCCAGACGGAAGCCCTCGGCCAGCGCGGCCGGCAGCTCGGCGTCGAGCCCCGCCAGGGAACCAGGCAAGCGATGGGCCGTGATCGCCTGGGTGGCGAGCCGTTGCGCATCGGCAATCCCCAGCTCCTCCAGCCGATCGCCCAGGACGACGATCGCCCGCCCGCTCAGCAGCGCTCCCAGCAACGCGATGCCGACGGCCATGCCGGCCTGGCGCAGGGTATTCATGGTCGCCGAGGCCATCCCGGAACGCTCGCGGGCCACGCTCGCCATGACCGCCAGACCGGTGCCGGGAACGGCCAGGCCCATGCCCAGGCCGAGCGCCACCAGCAACAGGCCGACCCAGGGATACGCGGTTCCCGTACCGCAAGTGGCCAGCGCCAGCATGGCCAGGCCGATCACCAGGTAGCCCAGCACCAGCAGGCGTCGCAGCGGTACGTGCCGCTGCAACCGGCCGAACAGCATGGACAGTGCGCCCATGGCGAGGAACTGCGGCGCCAGATAGAAGCCGGCCTGCTGCGCCGAGGCACCTTGCACCTGCTGGAAGAACAGGGAGAGGAAGAACAGGCTGGCGTAGCCGGAAAAACCGAGGACGAACGAGGCCAGGTTGCAGACGGCGAACCCGGCCTGGCGGAACAACCCCAGGGGCAGCAGCGGTCGGGCGGTCCGCCGCTCGACGAAGAGGAAGCCAAGCAGGCCGACCCCGGCCAGGAGCAGCGCCGGCCAGGCCGTGGGAGACAACCAGCCGCCCTCTCCCGCGGCGATCAGGGCGTAGGTCAACGCCCCCAGCCAGACCACGCTGAGCAGCTGCCCCAGAGGATCGAAGGCGGCGTGCTCGGGGTGCGCGGTTTCCTCGATGCCCCACAGGCCCAGGGCGAGCGCCAGCAGGCCGAGCGGCAGGTTGATCAGGAAGATGCTCTGCCAGCCGGCGTGCTCCACCAGCAGGCCGCCGAGCAGCGGGCCGAGGATCAGCGACAGCGCGCTGAAGGAGGTCCAGCCGCCGATCACCTGGGCGCGCTGGCCGGGATCGTGGAAAGCCTGGGTAAGGATCGACAGCGCGCCGGGTATCAACAGCGCCCCGGCGATGCCCTGGACCGCGCGTCCGAACAGCAGCAGCGGCAGCGAGGTGGCCAGCGCGCAGAGCAGCGAACCGAAGCTGAACAGGCCGACCCCGAGCAGCCAGGTGAGCTTGCGACCGTAGCGGTCGCTCAGCGGTCCGGAAGACAGCATGAAGGCGCTCAGGCACAGCGCATAGGCGTCGACCACCCACTGCAGGCCGGCCAAGTCGGTATCCAGGGCGTACTGCAGCGTCGGCAGGGCGAGGTTGACGATGCTGATGTCGAGCGAGGCGATGAAGGTTCCCAGGTAAATGGCGGCGACCAGGGCGACACGACGCGAAGGGTTCATGGAGTACTCCGATGAGAGGGCGCTGGCCCAGGAATAATCCATTGACCGACGGTCAGTCAATAAATATCGCGAAACATTCTCATCTTCCTGTCATGCCTCGTCTTCCCCTCCACGCTCTTTTACACTGCGGCCAACCCAACCACCGGACCCGCGCTCCATGCCCGATCGCCACGCCGAACAGCCTGCCCGCCAACCGCGCACCAAGCCTGCGGAGGTTCGTCTCGAGGAACTGATGGCGGCGGCGCAGCAACTGTTCCTAGACAAGGGTGTGGACGCCACCACCATCAGCGACATCGTCGCTGCCGCGGGGGTCGCCAAGGGTACCTTCTATCACTACTTCCAAGCCAAGACCGACATCCTCCTGGCCCTGCGCGAGCGCTTCACCCAGGCTTTCCAGCAGCGCATCGCGAATGCCGTCGAGGCCTGTCCGGCGAACGACCATCCCGGCCGCCTGCGCGCCTGGACCGAGAGCGGCCTGGCGGGCTACCTGGAGGGCTACCGGCTGCACGATGTGGTCTACAGCGAACACCATCACCACCAGCGCGGCAACCAGGAGCGCGACCGCGTGCTGGAGCAATTGGCGGAGCTACTGGAGAACGGCGCGGCGGCCGGCGCCTGGCCGCTGCGCAACCCACGGCTGAACGCCCTGCTGCTCTACTCCGGGCTGCATGGCGCCGCCGACGACGCCATCGCCGGCGGCCGCCTGGATACCCAGCCGCTGGCCGGCGAACTCGCCGATGCCTTCCTGCGCCTGCTCGGTGCCAGCGACTGAGGCAGGCTCAGCCGCAGAAGGTTTCCTGCAGGTGGCGCCAGTACAGCCGCCCTTCGTCGTCACGGTGCAGGACTACGGTGGACAGGCGCTCGCTGCGACCCGCCGCGTCGGACTGGATTTCCCGATAGGCCAGGGTCGCGCCATCCACGCCTGAAGCCAGCAGACTCTCGCCGTCGATCTCGATGCGCAGCCCAGGACGAGTGCCGCCCTTGCTGCGGAACAGCTCGCCCAGAGCAGTCTTGTCCAGGACCACGCCATGCGGCGTGACCATCGAGAAGTCCTCGGCGAAACGCGCCATCAACGCATCCAGCGCGTCAGCCCGTGAGTCGCCGGCCAGCCAGTCGCGGATCGCCACGTGGGCATGGTGGATTTCCCGGCGGTAGGCACAAGTCATGGTGTAGCTCCTTTCAGGTCTGGACCAGGGCGCGAACCCCGGCGGAATCGATACGCCTCACCCACGGCAGAGGCAATAGCGTGAAAGCGGCGGCGAACAGGAAGCAGTGGACGAAGGCCGCGGGGTCGGCCCGCGCCTGCAATAGGTTGAGCAACCCACCGAGCACGGCCATGCCCAGGCAGAACACCAGTTGCCGATTGATGTTCCACAAGGCGCTGGCATGGCCCATGCGCGCCGCCGGGACGTCGAGCAAGGCCATGCCCTGTGCCGCGCTGCTACACAGGCTGCCGCCGAATCCCATGGTCGCGTAGGCCCCCGCCAGTTGCCAGAAGCCGCTCCCCTCCCCGCTTCGAGCCAGCCACAGCAGGCCGCCGGCCTGTATCGCCATGCCCGCCAGCAGCAAGGATTTCGGCCCCCAGCGATTGAAGCGTCGCCGGGTCAGGCCGATGGCCAGGCCGGCCGCCAGCGCCCAGGGCAGCATCAGCGCACCGGCACGGCTCGCGCTGAGGCCGAGGGGGCCTTGCAGATAGAGCATGGCGACCAGGTTGGCGCCCATGAAGGCTCCCGGCACGCAGAGATAGACCAGCATCGCCGTACGCAGCAATGGCGCCTCCAGCAAGCCAAGGTCGAGCAGCGCGTCGGTACGAGCGCGCCCGTCACGCCAGTAGCAGCAGCCCAGCACGCAGGCCAGCAGCGCCAGGAGCAGGCCACGCCCGCCGCCGCCGGGCGATCCCAGCCAGGCGAGCGCCACCAGCAGCGTGGCCAGCGCCGCCGAGCCGAGCAGCAGGCCGCGCAGGTCCAGGCGCTGCGCCGCATGCTTGTGCCTGGGCAGCCAGCGCATCGCCAGGGCCAGCACCAGCAGCGCCGGCGCCACGCTGGCGAAGAAGATCCCACGCCAGGACAGGCTGTCCACCAGCCAGCCGCCGAGGGCAGGCGCCACGGCGGGAACGATCAGCGCCACCAGCATCACCCGTGCGGTCAGGCCGGCCCGTGCCGACGCCGGGACATTCCGATAGGCCATGGCCTGGCCGAGGGGGATCAGCAACCCGCCGGCCAACCCCTGGCACAGGCGCCAGACGATCAACGTCGCCGCCGATCCAGCCAGGCCGCAACCCAGCGAAGCGCTGGCGAAACCGGCCAGTGCCAGCAGCATCAGTCGCCGTTCTCCCAGGCGCGAAGCGAGCCAGACGCTCAACGGAATCACCAGGGTCAAGCCGAGCAGGTAGGTGTTGCCGATCCACGCCAGGGTCGCCACCGAAGCGCCAAGGGAACGCCCGATGTCCGGGTAGGCGACGCTGGCGATGAAGATGTTCACCAGGTCCAGGGCGAACCCCAGCAGGTACAAAGTGGCCAGGCGGGACGGTTGATTCATGGGCGCTCCGGAGGTTTGCCGGGGAGCATAGCGAGGCGCTCGCGCTATCTGGAGAGGCTAATCGCGCATAGACTGTCAAATCGAATTTGACAATAGGGACGCCTTCCATGGTCAGCCTCGACCGCTTCGAAACCTTTCGCGCCGTGGTCGACTGCGGTTCCCTCAGCGCCGCCGCCGACACCCTCGGCCAGACGCGTGCGGTAGTCAGCTTCAACCTCAAGCGGCTGGAGGCCGAACTGGGCGTTTCTCTGCTCAGCCGCAGCACCCGGCGGATGGCCCTGACCGATGCTGGCGAACGCTTCTACCAGCGCTGCGTGAAGGTGCTCGACGAGGCGCGCCTGGCCATCGACGACGCCCGCGCCGAGCATGGCGAACTGCGTGGCAGCCTGCGCGTCACCACCACCCAGGAATACGGCCTGCGCCAACTGGTGCCGGCCCTGCAGGCATTCGCCCGGCTGCACCCGGCGTTGCAGGTACAATTGTCGACCTCATCGCTGCATGCCGACCTGATTGGCGAACGCTTCGACGTCGCCATCCGCCTGGGGCGCCTGGAGGACTCCACCCACCATGCGGTGCAACTGGCCAGCTTCGAGGTCCTGGCGGTGGCCAGCCCGGCCTGCCTGGCGGCGCTCGGCGAACCGCCGCCGACCGACCTGGAGAGTCTGGAGCGCCTGCAGAATCTCGGTCACAGCCGGCTGGCGGACTCCCTGCCCTGGCAAGTACGCGCCCCCGACGGCGCCCTGCGCAGCTACCGCGGACCGCGCCATCCCATGCTGCTGGCCGACAACGCCGCGGCCCTGCGCGCCTTTGCCCTCGACGGCCTGGGTATCGCCGTGCTGCCGGACTGGCTGGTGCAGGCCGACTTGCGCTGCGGCGCACTGCAACGCCTGCTGGCGGACCACGGGTTTCCGCTCCAGGGCGTGCATGCCGTTTATCCGCCGACCCGCCACCTGCCGTCGAAGGTCCGCGCGTTCATCGACTTCCTCAAGACTCGCCTGGGGCACCCGGACGCCGGTTAGAAAACCGAGGCCGCCGCGATTGCCCGCGGCGGCCTCGGCACAGACGTGGCTCAGTTACCCTGCGGCATCTCGCCGCGCGCCAGGCGCGCATTGATGTCGCGGACCACCGCTGGCAGCTCGGCGATGGTCTCGATCAGGTAGTGCGGACGCGAACCTTCGAACATCTGTTCGATACGCGTCCGCTCGCGCTCCAGTTCGGCCGCCGGCAGCGCCTTGTACTGCTCGTAGGTGAGGCCCAGGGCATTGCCCGAGCAGGTCAGCGCCACCGTCCACATCCCGGCGCGGCGCCCTTCGAGGATACCCGGCCAGGTGTCGTCGACCTTCACGCAGGCCGCCACATCGTCGATCCCCAGGGCGATCACGTTGGCCAGCGCCTGGGCCGGCCATGGCCGGCCGTTGGGCACTTCGTCGGTGGCCACCACGTGGTCGGCGAC
Organism: Pseudomonas sp. 20-5; assembly: GCF_056782835.1. Lineage (NCBI taxonomy): Bacteria > Pseudomonadati > Pseudomonadota > Gammaproteobacteria > Pseudomonadales > Pseudomonadaceae > Pseudomonas > Pseudomonas sp. 20-5. The sequence continues at coordinate 4,144,888 of NZ_CM165584.1, forward strand.
GTAACCGTTGGTCTCGGCCAGGGCTACCACCTTCTCCATCACCACCGCCGGATAACCGGAACAGGAACCGATCTTCAGGCCCATCCCGCGGAGTTCGGCGATCGCCTGCAGGGCGCCGGGGATCAGCGCCGAATGTTCGGCGATCTTTTCGATCTGCAGCGGCATGAAGCGCTCGTAGATGGCGGTGACATCGTCGTCGCTGGGCAGGCGGCCGAAGACGGCGCGGTAGCGCTCGGCGATCGCCGGGATGTCGCAGAGGGTGCGGATGTGGTCCCACTTGCCCATTCCCATCGGACCGCGCGCTTCCTCCAGGCTGACCTGGACGCCGAATTCGGCGAAAGCCTCGACGAAGATCTGGGTCGGCGCGAAGGAGCCGAAATCGACCACGGTTCCCGCCCAGTCGAGGATGGCGGCCTGGAGGGTGGCTGGCTGGTTGTAATTCATTGTCGTGAACCCTTTTCTGCTCGTTGTCGTTCAGTTCAGATCTCGAGGACTTCCAGTTCGCGCAGCGCCTCGCCGATGGCGGCGACCGCCTGCCGCATCTCCGCGGCGTCGACGTGGCCGATGCAGCCGACGCGGAAGGTTTCCACCTGGGTCAACTTGCCCGGATAGAGGATGAAGCCCTTCTCCCGCACGCGTTGGTAGAAGTCGGCGAAGCGGTAGCGCGGATCGCGCGGCGCGTGGAAGGTAACGATGATCGGCGCCTGGATTTCCGCCGGCAGGAAGCTGCGGAAACCGAGCCGGGCCATCTCGCCGAGCAGCGTTTCGCAATTGCTCGCGTAGCGCCGCTGACGCGCCGGCAGGCCGCCCTCCTCTTCGTACTGGCTGAGCGCTTCGTGCAGGGCGGCGACCACATGGGTCGGCGGGGTGAAGCGCCACTGCCCGGTCTTGCGCATATAGGCGTGCTGGTCCTGCAGGTCCATGGCCAGGGAGTGGCAGTTGCCGGCGCTGGCTTCCAGGGCGGCGCTGCGGGCGAAGACGAAGCCCATCCCGGGGACGCCCTCCAGGCACTTGCCGGAGGCGGCGATCAAGGCATCGAACGGAACTTTCCGGGCATCGATCCCGATCGCCCCGAAGGAGCTCATGGCATCGACGATCAGGCGCTTGCCGTGACGCTCGACGACCTTGGCGATGGCCTCGAGCGGATTGAGGATGCCGGTGCTGGTCTCGCAGTGGATCAGCGCCACATGGCTGATCGCCGGATCGGCGGCCAGCAGACGCTCGACGTCAGCGGCGGTGGTCGGCACGTTCTCTTCGGTCTCGAAGGTGCTGAAGGGCCGTTGCAGAACCTCGCAGATCTTCGCCAGGCGCTTGCCGTAGGCACCGTTGATCAACACCAGGACCTTGCCGTCGCGCGGCACCAGGGTGCCGATCGCCGCTTCCACGGCGAAGGTGCCGCTGCCCTGCAACGGTACGCAGGTGTGGCTGCCTTCGCCGCCTACGATCTTCAGCAGGCGCTGGCAGACGCTGGCGGTGAGTTCGTTGAAATCGCTGTCCCAGGAGCCCCAGTCGACCATCATCGCCCGACGGGTACGGTAGGAGGTGGTCAGCGGACCGGGGGTCAGCAGGATGGGTGCGCGTTCGGCAGTGCTCATGCTCATTTCCTCTGCGGGAATCGGCCAAAGAAACCGGATCGGGCTTCGCGGTCCGGGCGGTCGTTCCGCGCCGGCGTTCCAGGGAAGCCTGGAGACATAAGGTGAGCGCCGCGCTACTATCGTTCAAATTGTTTGTTCCGATGCCAGCCATAAGCCAGGCCGATACCATGAATCTCTTCCAGCTCCGCGCCTTCGACGCCGTCGCCCGCGAAGGCAGTTTCACCCGCGCCGCCGAGCGCCTGTGCATCAGCCAACCGGCGGTGACCGGACACGTCAAGGCCCTCGAGGAGCACTACCAGGTCACCCTGTTCCGGCGCACCGCCCGGCGCATCGAACTGACCGAGGAGGGCTCGCGCCTGGTGGCGATCACGCGCACCCTGTTCGCTCTGGAGGAAGAAGCCGAGGCCCTGCTCGACGCCAATCGACAATTGGTCTCCGGCCGCCTCGAAGTCGCCGCCGACGGCCCGCACCTGGTGATGCCGATGCTCGCCCGGCTGCGCGCGAGCTATCCGGGAATCACCGTCAACCTGCGCCTGGGCAACGCCCAGGAAACCCTCGCGGCGCTGCTCAGCGAACACGTCGACGTCGCCGTGCTGACCGAGGTCGAGGCGCGTCCCGGGCTGTTCCTGGAGGAGTTGGTGAATTCGCGCATCTGCGCCCTGTTGCCTCGCCAGCATCCCTGGTGCGAACGCAACGAAAGCGTACCGCTGGAAGAGCTCGACCAGCAGATCATGGTGCTGCGCGAACCCGGTTCGATCACCCGCCGCACCTTCGACCGCGCCTGTGCCGAGCAGGGCGTGCAGCCGCGGGTGCTGCTGGAGCTGGACAGCCGGGAAGCGGTGACCGAAGCGGTGGCCGCCGAACTGGGCGTCGGCGTGGTGTCTTCCCTGGAGGTCGGCAACGATCCGCGGGTTCGCGCGGTGCCGCTGGTCGGTCCCGAGCTGACCAACCGCCACCTGATCGGCTGCCTGGAGAAGCGCCGCGGCCTACGGGTGATCAGGGCATTCCTGGAACTGGCGGCGACCTGAGTCGCGCCTCAGCTCCAGTGACGCTCGCGGGTGCGGCGGTCTTCGCCGAAGCCGAACAGCGAGGCCAGCGAATACACGATCAGCTCGGCGATCCAGGCGACCAGCAAGGCGCAGCCCAGGCCCCAGGCGATCACCTCGGGCTTGAGCAGGACCTGGTAGCTGTAGCTGGCATAGGTTTCCATCAGCAACTCATGGTTCGGTGCGCGCAGCATGTGCCAGGCGCGGGCGTACCAGGGACCCTGCATGGCCTGCCACTCGGCGTCGAGCATGCGCGCGCGACGCATCAGGCGGTCGAGGTTCTCGCCGTCGCGCTGGAACACCGGATCGCTGTTGCTGCGGTAATGCCTGACCAGTTCCTCCAGGCTACCGTTGAAGAACTGCCCGGCGGTCTGCTGGAAGCCCTGGATGTTCTGCGCGGCCTCCAGGCGATGGGCGTCGACGCGCTTGGCGTAGTCGTCGATGAAACCGGGCACCTGCACCCCGAGCAGCAGGCCCAGGGTGAACAGCAGCAGTCTCAGGTAACTGCGGAACATGCGCTCTCCTCGTCCACGGCGGCGATTCAGACCCGCCCCTTGGCCAACACCTCGCCGCCCCACCAGAGGACCCACTCGCCGCTCTGCTGCAAGGTCCAGTTCTCGTTGTCGGTGAGCGGCTCGGTGGCGATCACCGTGACCACATCGTCCGGCGTGGTTTCCGCATGGAAGTCCACGGTCAGGTCGGCATCCTTCAACCGCGCCGGGCCGAATGGCGCACGGCGGGTAATGTAGGCGAGTTTGCTGGAGCAGAAGGTGAACAGCCAGTCGCCGTCGCTGATCAGGGCATTGAACACACCTTTCTTGCGATATTCGTCACAGGCCGAGATCAGCACCGGCAACAGCACCTCCACCGGCACCGGCTCGGGGAAAGCCCGGCGCACGCGGTTCAGCAGGTCGCAGAAGGCCGCCTCGCTGTCGGTCTCGCCGACCGGGCGGTAGAAACCGGGCTTGGGCTGGAAGTCGGCCAGTTGGCCATTGTGCGCGAAGGTCCAGTAGCGCCCACCGAGTTCGCGGATGAAGGGGTGGGTGTTGCTCAGCCCGACCTTGCCGACGTTGGCCTGGCGGATGTGCCCGATGACCGTCTCGCTCTTGATCGGGAAGCGCTGCACCAGCCGCGCCACCTCCGAATCGACGCTCGCCAGCGGGTCCTGGAACAGCCGCACGCCGCGTCCTTCGTAGAAGGCGATGCCCCAACCGTCGCGGTGCGGGCCGGTACCGCCGCCGCGCTGCATCAGTCCGGTGAAGCTGAAGACGATGTCCGTCGGGACGTTGGCGCTCATGCCCAATAGTTCACACATGGCTCAAACCTCCCTGAGCAAGGCTGTACGTAGTAGTTCTCGTTCCCGCTGCAGACGCGCCTGCAGGCTCGCGCGACCGACCGGCAGGAAACGGGTCAGGGCGCGCCAGAGCAGTCGCGGCAGGTCGCCGCGACGCCGGGGAATCAGGTGCAGATGCAGGTGCGCCACGTGCTGGTTGGCCGCCACGCCATCGTTGAGCAACAGGTTGATGCCTTCCACGCCGAAACCGGCCCGGCGCAATGCGCGACCGATACGCTCGGCGAGCGCCAGGAGGGCGTCGCGGGCGGCGGCGGAAAGATCGCTCAGGTGCGGGGCGTGCTCGCGGGCTACGATCAGCACGTGCGCCGGTCGCAGCGGAAAGATGTCCAGCAGGACGATGAAATGCTCGTCCTCGAAGAGTCTGTGCGCCGGCTCGCGGCCACCCGCTATGGCGCAGAACACGCAATCCATGGGAAATCCCGACATAGGCCTCGCCTCATGCTGAACGCCTGCCGGGCGTAGCGCAAGAATGGATTTCGTCGCGAAAGGCTACAGGCGCGGCTCGATGCGCATGCGCCGGTCGCCGTGCTCGTCGGTGCGGGTGTCGACGTCCGGCATCAACTCGGGCTGCATCATCTGCCGCAGGGTCGGCTCGTCCTCGGCGTCCTGCGACGGATGCCGACGATTCTTCCAGGCCCGCTCCAGCGGCCAGCGGATGGCGGCGATCAGCAGGTACAGGCCGAAACCGAGCAGCGCCACCAGGGCCAGGTCAGAGACCGCGCGCCAGGCGTTGTTGCCGACCTTGAACACGACATCCAGCGCGGTGATGGCGATGGCCGGGGCGTAGAGGTCGTTCTGCGGGTCCACCGGAGTCGGCGTGAACAGCAGGATGAAGACGATCAGCCGCAGGGGTTCGCGCAGCCAGCGCCACATCCAGCCGGTCATCAGCCAGAACACCAGCATCAGGCCGAGTCCGGCGATGGCGTAGGCGCCCCAGGCGATCAGATAGTCTTGTTCATTCATGCGGCGTGCGTGGCGATAGCGGTGATGGGGGGCTTATGATAGCCGCTTTTGCATGCCGACGCGCCTACCCACCGATGGCGGGCGCCGCGCCGCCAGTTTTATTCAGATTTCCCGGCCTCGCGCATGGCCGGATCGACGAGGATTCCCGATGCCCCATCCGCAGCCCCCCATCGCCCGCCGCGACGCCGGAAGCGACCCCTACGCCTGGCTGGAGGAGCGCGACGCCCCGGAGGTGCTCGACTACCTGAAGGCCGAGAACGCCTACCTGGATAGCGAACTGGCCGACCAGGCCGGGTTGCGCGAGACCCTGTTCGAGGAGATCAGGGGACGCATCCGCGAGACCGACCTGTCGTTGCCCAGTCCGTGGGGTCCGTGGCTGTACTACCAGCGCACCACCGCCGGCGACGAATACCCGCGCCACTACCGCTGCCCGCGTCCGGCGGACGGCAGCCTGGCGGTCGACGAAGGCGCCGAGCAACTGTTGCTCGATCCCAACCAGTTGGCCGACGGCGGCTTCCTCTCCCTCGGCGCCTTCAGCATCAGCCCCGACCAGAGCCTGCTGGCCTACAGCCTGGACACCAGCGGCGACGAGATCTACCGCCTGTTCGTCAAGGACCTCGCCAGCGGCGCGGTGCAGGCCCTGCCCTTCGACGACTGCGACGGCAGCCTGACCTGGGCCAACGACAACCGCACGCTGTTCTTCGGCGAACTGGACGACACCCACCGCCCGCACAAGCTCTATCGCCACCGCCTGGGCGAGGCCGGCGCCGAGCTGGTGTTCGAGGAAGGCGACGGGCGCTTCTTCCTGCACTGCTACCGCTCCAGCTCGGAACGCCAGCTGATCCTCCTGCTCAACAGCAAGACCACCAGCGAGGCCTGGGTGCTCGACGCCGACCAGCCGCAGGGAACGTTCCGTTGCCTGGCGCCGCGCGAGGAAGGCCACGAGTACTACCCCGACCACGGTCGCCTCGACGGCCGGGGCCTGTGGCTGATCCGCAGCAACCAGGCGGGGATCAACTTCGCCCTCTACCAGGCCGAGGAGTCGCGGCCGACTCGCGAGCACTGGCAACTGCGCGTGGCCCACGACCCGCAGCGGACCCTGGAAGATGTCAGCCTGAACGCCGAGGCGGTGATCCTCGGCCTGCGCGACGGCGGCCTGCCGGTGATCGAGGTGCAACCGCAGGGCCTGCCGGCCTACCGCGTGCAGTTGCCGGACGCCGCCTACAGCCTCTACGTGCAGGACAGCCTGGAATTCGACAGCCCCTGCGTGCGACTGCGCTACGAGGCCCTGAATCGTCCGGCGCAGGTACGCCAGCTGAACCTCGCCGATGGCACGCAGACCGTCCTCAAGCAGACCCCGGTGGAAGGCCCATTCGACGCCGACGCCTACGCCAGCCGGCGCATCTGGGCCAGCAGCGGCGACGGCACGCAGGTGCCGGTCAGCCTGGTGGCGCGCAAGGAAGTCCTCGACGGCATCGCCGCCGGGCGCCCCGCGCCGCTCTATCTCTATGGCTACGGCGCCTACGGGCATAGCCTCGATCCCTGGTTCTCCCACGCCCGCCTGAGCCTGCTCGAACGCGGCTTCGTCTTCGCCATCGCCCATGTCCGTGGCGGCGGCGAACTGGGCGAAGCCTGGTACCGGGCCGGCAAGCTGGAACACAAGCAGAACAGCTTCGACGACTTCATCGCCTGCGCCGAGCACCTGCTCGCCGAGGGCTACTGCCGTCCCGAGGGTCTCGCCATCAGCGGCGGCAGCGCCGGCGGGCTGTTGATCGGCGCGGTGCTCAACCAGCGCCCGCAACTGTTCGGCGCGGCCATCGCCGAGGTGCCTTTCGTCGACGTGCTGAACAGCATGCTCAATCCGGACCTGCCGCTGACCGTCACCGAATACGATGAGTGGGGCAACCCGCAGGAGCCCGAGGTGCATGCGCGGATCGCCGCCTACGCGCCCTACGAGAACGTCAGGGCCCAAGACTACCCGCACCTGCTGGTGGTCGCCGGCTACAACGACAGCCGCGTGCAGTACTGGGAAGCCGCCAAGTGGGTGGCGAAACTGCGGGCGACCAGGACCGACGCCAACCTGCTGCTGCTCAAGACCGACCTCGGCGCCGGCCACGGCGGCATGAGCGGCCGCTACCAGGGGCTGAAGGACGTGGCGCTGGAATACGCCTTCCTGCTCAAGGTCCTCGGCCTGGTATGACCACCGCGGGGGCCGGCGACGCCGGCCTTCCGCCACGAAAAAGGGAACCTTCGTGAAACGACGCTTCTGGCCCGCCATGGGCCTGCTCGCCGCGATCATGCTGGCCGTCTACCTGGCGAATCCGTTCGGCACCGCCAGTCTCGACCCGCGCGCACGGCTCCTCGGCGTGGCGCTGTACAAGATCCCTTCGCGCTCGATGGAACCGACCTTGCAACAGGGCGACTTCATCCTCGCCAACGCCGCGCGCTACGCCTTCGCCGACCCGCAGGTCGGCGACCTGGTGGTGTTCCGCTTCCCGCCGCAGCGCAGCATCGCCTATGTGAAGCGCATCGCCGGGATACCCGGCGATCGCGTGCGGATCGATGGCGGCCGGCTCTACGTCAATGAGCGCCCGGTGACGGAGCCCTACCTGGCGCAACAGGCGCTGCGCCAGCCGGACTCCCTGCGCATGGCCGAGCGGACCGTCCCCGCCGGCCAATACTTCATGCTCGGCGACAACCGCGACAACTCCAACGACAGCCGCTACTGGGGCTACGTACCGCGCGCCGACCTGGTCGGCCGGGTGTTCGCCGTCTGGTATGCCGAGGACACCCGGCGCATCGGTTCGGTGCGCTGACGCCCCTCAGAAGAACTGGGTGACGCTGATCTTGGCGTTGCGTCCCTGGCTGTAGACCAGGTCGCCGCCCAGCGGCTGGCGATAGGAGCGGTTGAACAGGTTGTCCACGGTGAAGTCGATGCGGGTGTCCTTCAGGCCCAGCTTGGCCGGGACCCACTCGGCGAACAGCCGATGAGTGTCGTAGCTGTCGTTGGCCGCGTGATCCCAGTAGATATCGCCGGAACCGGTACCCATCCCGCCGCTGTAGCGATCGCTGGGCAGGCGGTCGGTCTTGCGCACGAACTCGCCCTGCCAGCCGAGCTTGGCATCCCATTCCGGAACCTTCAGGCCGAGCATGGCCACCCACTTCGGCGGCGGGATGTCGCGCGCCCACACGTTCGGTCCCCAGGGATTGCTGTAGGCCCCATCGTGCTTGCCGGTCATCCACGAGTAGGACAGGCTGCCGAACAGCCGCTGGCTGTCGTAGAAGCTCTCGATCTCGAAGCCCTTGATGGTCAGGCCCGGCAAGTTGCGGTAGTTGCTCAGCGGCAGCATGTCGCCGCAGCTACCACCGATACTGCCGTTGTCGATCGACTGCTGGCGGCAGCCGACGCTGCGGGTGCGGAATATCTCGTCCTTGATGCGGTTCTGGAACAACGTGGTGCGGATCTGCAGGCTGTCGCCGGCGACCAGCAGGTCCGGCAGGTTGATCACGCTGCCGCCACGGATCGCATGGATGCGCTCGGCGTCCAGGTCGCGGCTGCTGCCACCGATGGTCGAACTGTTCTGCACTTCGTACTGCTCGTCGATCACCGGCGCTCGCCAGGTCTCGGTGTAGTCGGCGAAGAACGCCAGGTTCGGCGTCGCGGTCCAGAACACCGACAGCCGCGGCGACCAGCCGGAGTAGGTCTGGGCGCGATAGTCATGGCCGAGCTTGGGATTGTCGTAGATCGGCGCCAGGTTGGCCTGGCCGTCGTTGCGCACGCTGTCGAAGCGCATCGATGGGGTGACGGTCAGGCTGCCGTAGGTGATCGCGTCCTGGATGTAGAAGCTCTGCGTGTCCTGCTTGCCGGCCGGCATGAATGCCGGTTGCAGCCAGCCGTAGTTGTAGCGCGGGGTCTCGTAGGTCTTGCCCGGCATGTGCATGAGGATGTCGCGCTTGTGCCTGTGCAGCGCCGCGCCCAGGGTCAGCTCGTGCTGTAGCGCTCCGGTATCGAAACGGCTGGTGTTGCGCAGCTCCAGGACCTTGTCCTGGTACTCGGTACGCATCCGTTTGCCACCGGTGGCGAGCTGGTAGAAGGCGGTGTCCTCGCGACGGTCGAGTTGCTCGGTGCGGGCGTCGGAATAGCTCAGTTGCAGGTCGACCCAGGGGTTGTCCAGCGGATGGTAGTTGTACTTGCCGGTCCAGGTGGTGTCGGTGGTATCGCGGTGGGCCAGCAGGCGGGTCAGGCCCAGCTCGTAGCCGTAGCGGTCGATGGTCCACTGGCTCGGCGGGGTCGGGTAGCTGCTGGCGGAGAACGGCGTCCAGCGCGAGCTTTTCGAGCGCAGGTAGGTGAAACCCAGGTCGTGCTCCTCGGTGGGGTGCAGGTTGAGCTTGAACAGGCCGGTCTTCTCGTCCTGGGCGCTGTTGGGCAGGCGCTTGGGGTTGATCGGGTAGTCGGTGGGCGACAGCGGCAGGTTGTCGGCCAGCTTCATGTCGCGGCCGTCGCGACCGTTGAGATAGAGCAGGGCATCGACGCGGCGGTCTTCGCTGCGACCGAACACGGCGCCGGAGTAGATCTTCTGCTGGTCGTTGGAGTGATAGCCGTACTTGAGCATGGCGCCGACGTCGCGGCCTTCGCGCAGCAGGTCCGGCGCGTCCTTGGTCTCCATGTGCACGGTGCCGCCGAAGCCGCCATTGCCGGTGAACACCGAGTGCGGTCCCTTCTCCACCTCGATGCGCTTGATCATTTCCGGTTCGATGAACACGGTGCCCTGCTGGTAGCGCTCGAAGCCGCTCTTCTGCGCGCCGTCCAGGGTATAGGGCACGTCCTCGGCGTCGCCCAGGCCCCAGATGTTGGTGGTCTGTCCGCCCGGCTTGGGCGAGCCGCCCATGGTCACTCCGGGCAGGGTCTGCAGCAGGCTGGGGATGTTGTCCGCCTGCTGGCGTTCGATATCCCGCCGGGTCAGGGTCGAACGGCCGACGTTGCTGGCGTCCACTTCGCGACCGTTGCCGACGATGGTCTGCGCGTCCAGTTGCAGCGCGTTGTCGCTGTAGGCGTCGACCTGGCGCCGGCGCACCACGTAGCCGCCGCCCGCCTCCACCAGCTCCAGCTCGGAACCGACCAGCAACCGCTCCAGCGCCTCGCGCACCCCGTAGCTGCCGCTCAGCGCCGGAGCGCGCAGGCCCCGCAGGAGCGACTCGTCGAACAGCACCTGGACCTGCGCCTGCTGCGCCAGGCGCGACAGCGAGGCGGCCAGCGGCTGCGCCGGCAGGTCGAAGCGTCGTTCGGCAGCGCTGGCGCCGGCGGCCCACAACGCGGCGCCGAGCACGGCGGCGGAACACAGCGGGCGCCAGGCGGCGCGGGTGAAAGGCAAGGTCATGCTGGAACTCTCCCCAAGTGACTGCTGGATGTCGCCGGCAGCGGCGACGGACAGCAGAGAAGACGCAGCAGGGAGAAAAACCCACATATGCGAATGAAAAATATTTTCATTAATGCTGACGACGCGCCTCAGCGCGCCAGGATCAGCACCTCGCCACCAGCCTGCGGCTGCACCCGCACCGGCAATAGCGCCGGCAGGGCGAGGAGAAAATCGTCGGGGCGGGCGATCCGCACCGTACCGGAGACCCGCTTGCCGGCAAGCCGGGGATCTCCCAGGCGGATCGGCGCGGCGCGATAGCGCGACAGTTCCTCCACCAGTTCGCCCAGCGGCTTGTCGCGGAACACCAGCTGCCCATCGCGCCAACTGGCGACCTGCTCCGGCGCCACATGGCCGAGTTCCAGGCGCTGCTCGGCGAGGTCCAGGCGCGCGCTGTCGCCAGCCAGCAGCACATGTTCGGCATCCTTCTCCAGGGACGGCTGCAACGCCACGCGCCCCTGTTTCACCGCCACGGCGAGGGCCTGCGCGTTGCGCCGGACGCTGAACTGGGTACCGAGTACGGTGACCCGGCTGTCGCCGCTGCCGACCCGGAAAGGCCGGGCCGGATCGTGGCTGACCACGAAGAACACCTCGCCTTTCTTCAACAGCACGTCGCGGGTGCGCTCGGCGTAACGCACCTGCACCTGGGTATCGACGTCGAGGAACAGCTTCGAGCCGTCCGCCAGGACCACCTCGCGCTGCTCGCCAGGCGCCGTGCCGTAGGCGAGGTTCGGCCCGAGCGACTGGTCGCGCCAGAACAGGGTGGCGACGAGTAGCGCGCAGAACACGAAGAACGCCGCCGCCAGCGCCCGTGGCAGGCGCCAGGCCGGCACCGGCTCGGGAATATCGTCCAGCGCCGGGCGCGGCAGGCCGTCGAACTCGCGCCAGAGCCGCTCCATGCCCTCGAGCGCTTCGCGATGGCGCGGATCGGCGCGTAGCCAATCCTCCAGCTCGGCCCGGCAGGCAGCGCTGAAATGCCCGGAACGACGCCGGCTGAACCAGTAGGCGGCGCGGTGATCGATGTCCTCTTCGGTTTCGTCTGCGAACAGCGGTTCCAGTCGTTCCAGCGGCTTCATCCTTCGCCTCCCTGGCCAAGCCGCCGCTTGCAGTGCAGCAAGGCGCTGGCGATGTGCTTTTCCACCATGCTCAGGGAGATTCCCATGCGCTCGGCCACTTCGACCTGGGACAGGCCGTCGAACTTGTGCAGGACGAACGCTTCGCGCCGCCGCGGCGGCAGCTCGGCCAGCGCGGCCGCCAGGTGGCTGAGACGCTGCTGCTGTTCGAAACGCTCGCCCGGCCCGGCCGCCTCGCCTTCCAGCGCGGCGGGTTCGTCGTTCGCCGCCGGCCGGTCGAGATCCTGGCCGCGGCTCTGCTGCCGGCGCCAATGGTCGCGCAACAGGTTGCGGGCGATCTGGAAAAGAAATGCGCGCGGCTGCTCGACCGATTGCCGGCCCGGCCATTTCAGCCACTGGGCGAAAGTATCCTGGGCGAGGTCGGCGGCGTCCGCCGAACTGCCCAGGTGCTTGCGCAGGAAGCGCAGCAACTCGCCATGGAACGCCTGATAGGCATGCGAGACGGAACCACGGAAGCGCTCATCCATCCGTGCATCCTCCGGCGGCGCCCCCCGCGCCGTTGACCCGCTGCAACACCTCGCCTCCCCGCTTCCGTCGGATACGGAAGTCCCTTGCAAATATGCGAATGATAATACATATCATTTCACAAGGTAAGGAAGTGCGACGGACGCGAGCTCAGCCGGCGCGGAAGATCAGGTAGTCCTCCCAGTCGTCCTCGGCCACCTGGGTCTCGCTGAGCATGCGCCCGGACTGGGAAATGCGTTCCTTGTGGACCCGCTCCGGGTCGCCGCAGACCAGGTGGTGCCAGAGCGGCAGGTCCTTGCCTTCGGCAACCAGGCGATAGCCGCAGGTCGGCGGCAACCACTGGAACTCGTCGGCCTGCGCCGGGGTGAGCTGGATACAGTCGGGGACGAAACGGATGCGCTCGGCGTAGTTGGTGCAGCGGCAGCTTTGCAGGTCGAGCAGCTTGCAGGCGATACGCGTGTAGTAGACGCTGCCGTCGTCCTCGTCCTCGAGCTTCTGCAGGCAGCACAGGCCGCAACCGTCGCACAGCGACTCCCACTCGTCCTGGTCGAGTTGGGCGAGGGTCTTGCGTTTCCAGAAGGGTTCGACTTTGGCGGCCATGGCATCGGGGGCTGGTGAAAAGGCGCGATAGTCTAGTCCCCCGCCCCCTCCAGGCCAAGCACCGGCCGGCACATGGCTACTTCAGGTAGGAACGCAGCGCGGTCACCACCAGTTCCAGGTCTTCGCGACGCTGCTCCGCGCTCGCCTGCTCGGCGCCGAGGTGTTCGCGGATGTGCCCCTCCAGCACTTCGTTCATCAGGCCGTTCACCGCACCGCGGATCGCCGCGATCTGTTGCAGCACCGCCGCGCATTCGCTGCCCTCTTCCAGCGCCTGCTCCAGCGCCCGGGTCTGCCCGGCGATGCGGCGCACCCGCGCCAGGAGCTTCTTCTTCCCATGGATGGTATGGGCCACCGCTCTCTCCTCAAGGTAATATACTGGGGTATAGTATATTTTCGACGTCTCGACAGGACAGTAGCAAATGCCCGGCACCCCGACTACCCAGCCCCTGCGCCATTCCCATCGGTTCGACCAGGGCAACCCGCTGGCCGAGCACAACACGCGCTGGGCGGTATTGCTCACCGCCTGCATGATGGTCGCGGAAATCGCCGGCGGCTGGCTGTTCAACTCCATGGCCCTGCTCGCCGACGGCTGGCACATGAGCTCCCATGCCCTGGCCCTGGGTCTTGCGGTACTCGCCTACGGCGCCGCGCGGCGCTATGCCAACGACCCGCGCTTCAGCTTCGGTACGTGGAAGATCGAGGTGCTCGGCAGCTACACCAGCGCCCTGCTGCTTCTGCTGGTGGCCGGGCTGATGCTCTACCAATCGGTCGAACGCCTGCTCGACCCCAGCCCGATCCACTACCAGCAGGCGATGCTGGTCGCCGCGCTCGGCCTGCTGGTCAATCTCGCCTGCGCCTGGCTGCTGCGCGACGGCCATGCCCACCACGGGCACGGCCACTCGCACCACCACCACCACCACCACCACCACCACCACCACCACCACCACGACCATCATGCCCACCGGCACGATCTGAATCTGCGCGCCGCCTACCTGCACGTGCTGGCGGATGCCGCCACCTCGCTGCTGGCGATCGTCGCGCTGGCCGGCGGCCTGCTGTGGAACGCGGCCTGGCTGGACCCGCTGATGGGTATCGTCGGCGCGGTACTGGTCAGTGTCTGGGCATGCGGCCTGATCCGGCAGAGCAGCCGGGTATTGCTGGATGCGCAGATGGACGCGCCGGTGGCTGCGGAAATCCGCGCGGCGATCGCCAGCAGCCCGCTGCCGGCGGAACTGCTCGACCTGCACCTGTGGCAGGTCGGCCAGGGCAAGTACGCCTGCCTGCTGAGTCTGCTGACCACCGAGGAAGGCAGCGCCGACTATTTCAAGCGCCGCCTGGCCGAGCATGAGGAACTGGTGCACATCACCGTCGAGGTGAACCCGCTGCTCCCGCTCGCCGCCTGAGGGAACGCGGCTCAGTAGCCGCGAGCGAAGTCCACCTCGCCGCGCATGGCGGTACCCGCCCAGAAGCGCGCGAGGTTGTCGCGGAACAGTTCGACCATCGCCCCCGGCAGGGTCGGCGCGGCGGTGTGCCCGGTCAGCAAGAGGCGCGGGGTATGCCAGAACAGGTGGTTGGCCGGCAGCGGCTCTTCGCGGCAGACGTCGATCACCGCGCCGGCCAGTTGGTTGTTCTCCAGTGCCGCCACCAGGTCGGCGTCCACCACCGCGACACCACGCCCGGCATTGATGAACAGCGCCGTGGGCTTGAGCCGGGCGAACAGCGCACGGTCGTAGATGTCGTGGGTATCGGGGGTGTCGGGCAGCAGGTTGATCAGGTAGTCGGCCGTCTCCACCAGGCGACCGAGGTCGTCGAGCGACCCCATGCGGTTGAACGGCACCAGCGAACGCGGATTCTTCGCCACCCCGGTCAGGTCCATGCCGAAGCCGGACAGGGTATGCGCCACCGCCTGGCCGATCTCCCCGGTGCCCACGATCACCACCTGCCGGCCACGCAACCCGCCAGGCGTGCGGCTATCCCATTGCGAACCGACCTGGCTGGCCAGGCGACCGAGGAACTGGCGCTCGTGGGCGAGCATGTAGGTCAGCAGGTATTCGCTCATCACCTGGCCGAAGATGCCTACCGCGCGTGTCAGGCTGTAGTCCTTCGGCAGGTCGGCGGCCAGCAGCGGCGTGATGCCCGCCCAGGTCGACTGCACCCAGACCGGATGCACGCCCTGGCGCAGCATCTGCGCCACCAGGTCGGGCTGGCCGAGCCAGATCGAGCACTCGCTGGCGGCGTCGATGAGTTGCAGGGGATCGTCCCCCGCCACCACCTTCAGGCTGGGGTCGGCCGCCATCAGCAGCGCGGCATAGAGAGCGTGGTCACGTTCGAGAATCAGCAAGCGCATGGGTCACACTGCCAAGCCGGACAAGGGCTGGCGATCAGGCCGGAGAATATTGTTCTTTCATGCATCACGGCTCCTGGAGGGAAGCCCTCGAGAGCAGCAGGTTTGGCGCTGGTAGACCACGGTCGCTGCCAGGGGTTCCGCTATCGTGCGACATCTTGCGGACATCATGCACCGAAGGCGCAACCTTGCACAGAGCGGGTTTCACGTCGTGAAAGTGGCGCCGGGAAGCCGGCGCCAGCGGGGTACGGCTCGCGTCAGAGCGGGTCGTTCATGCGCAGCAACTCTTCCGGGAGATGCTCGATGTACTCTTCTTCGCCCGGCGGCATCTGCAAGTGGAAGCCCTGCTTCTCGATGTTCTCCAGGACCTTGGCGACATCCTCGCGGGCCAGTTGGCGCTCGGGGGTGAGCAGCAGGTCGAAGACATGTTGCGGCGCGCCGAACGGCACCAGCAGGGCCTCGGGTACGCGGCTCAACGCCTCGCGCTTGTCGACGTAGAGGTACATCTCGTTCTTGCGCGGGCTCTTGTAGACGGAACAGATTCGTTTCATGCGCTCTCCAGGGCGTCCAGCAGGGCCTGGCCCATGCGTTCGCGGCGCCAGCCGCGGAGGGAATCGGGCAGTTCGTAGGGACCGTCGGGATAGCCGCTCTTGAGCAGTGCCTCGAGGATCTTCTTGCGCAGCATCAGCTCGGGCGCCATGCCCAGGGTCTCCGCTTCGCGCTGGCCGATGGCGCGCAGGCTCTTGAGCAGCGGGGTGACCTCCGGCGGCAGCGGCTCGGGCAGCGCCTCGGGCCATTCGCTCTGCGGCAGGCGCGCAGCCTGGGCGATCAGTTCGATGAGGAAGTCGCCGTCCTGGCGCACGGTGCGCGGATGCATGTCTTCGATCGCCGCCAGGTCGGTCTTGTTCTTCGGCAGCAGGCGCGCCAGCGGCCACAGGGTACGTTCGCGCAGCACGTGGTTGCGCGGCCGGTTGCGCAGGCGTGCCTGCTCCTCGCGCCAGGCGCAGAGTTCGCGGAGCACCGCCAGTTGCTGCGGACGCAGCCGCCAACCCAGCTTGACCTCGCGGTAGGCCTCGCGCGGATCACTCTCGCGGCAGAGGTTGGCGACCAGTTCGGCGCCGTCCTCCAGCAGCCAGGCGCGTTTCTCCTCGCTCAGCCGCGCATCCAGGGCCAGGTAGACCTGGGCGAGGTGCTGGACGTCGTCGGCGGCGTAGCGCATCTGCATCTCGGTGAGCGGCCGTTGCAACCAGTCGGAACGGGTCTCGTCCTTGGGCAGGTCGATGTCCAGCACCTCCTTCACCAGCTTCGAATAGCCCATCGAATGGGCCATACCGAGATAGGCGGCGGCCAACTGCGTATCGAACAGCGGCACCGGCAGGCTGCCGGTGAGGCGCAGGAACACCTCGAGGTCTTCGCTACAGGCGTGCAGCACCTTCACCACCCGCTCGTCTTCGAGCAGCTCGGCGAAGGGGCTCCAGTCCTGGATCAGCAGCGGATCGATCAGCCACTCCTGCCGGCCATCGCCCACCTGCACCAGACCGGCCGCGGGATAGAAGGTATCGACGCGCATGAACTCGGTATCGAGCGCGAGGTACGGCTGTGTGCGCCATTCCCGGCATTGCTGCGCCAGGCTGGCATCATCGCGGATCCACTGGATTTCGGGCGCGGTCACGAACATCTCCTTGGTCAAGTGCGGCGCATTATATAGAGCCTGGCGCCATGCGAGCATTCCGCTCGGCACCGCGCTTGCCGATGAGCGTAGCGAATGTCCATACTCCGCCCTTTGTCCGACAATCCGAACAAGGGAACTGCATGAAGAAGCTCAGCGGAATAATCGTCCTCCTGCTGGCTGGCGCGGCTCTTTACCTGGCCCTGAAGACCAGCCCGATCGACCCGCTCGCCTGGGATGCTCCGGCCGCTCCGCAGATGACCGGGGTCCTCGAACCCAACGACACCCTGATGAAGGCCGAGCTGCTTGGCCAGGGCCAGTTGCACGGCCCCGAGGACACCGCCGTGGACAGCCAGGGCCGCGTCTATGCCGGTCTCGCCGACGGCCGCGTGGTACGCCTGGACGCCAGCGGCAAGGTCGAGACCTTCGTCGACACCGGCGGCCGCCCGCTGGGCATGGACTTCGATGCCGCCGGCAACCTGATCCTCGCCGACGCCTGGAAAGGCCTGCTGCGCATCGATCCGCAGGGCAAGGTGGAAACCCTCGCCACCGAGGCCGACGGTGTCCCCTTCGCCTTCACCGACGACCTCGACATCGCCAGCGACGGCCGCATCTACTTCAGCGACGCTTCCAGCAAGTTCCACCAGCCCGACTACATCCTCGACCTGCTCGAGGCCCGACCGCACGGCCGCCTGCTGCGCTACGACCCGTCCACCGGCAAGACCGAGGTGCTGCTCAAGGACCTGTACTTCGCCAATGGCGTGGCACTCTCGGCAAACGAGGACTTCGTACTGGTCAACGAGACCTACCGCTATCGCATCACCCGCTACTGGCTGAAAGGCGAGAAGGCTGGCCAGCACGAGGTGTTCATCGACAACCTGCCGGGCTTGCCGGACAACCTCCAGGGCGACCGCAAGGGTACCTTCTGGGTGGCCCTGCCGACCCCGCGCAAGGCCGACGCCGACTTCCTCCACCGGCATCCCTGGCTGAAGGCGCAGCTGGCCAAGCTGCCGCGCATGTTCCTGCCCAAGCCGACCGCCTACGGGCTGGTCATCGCCATCGACGAACAGGGCAGGATCGTCCGCAGCCTGCACGACACCAGCGGCCACCACCTGCGCATGATCACCTCGGCGAAGCCGGTGGGCGACCAGCTCTACTTCGGCAGCCTGGAAAACGATCGGATCGGCCGTCTGGCGATTCCCTGAAAAAGCCGAGGCGAAAAAAAGCCCGGCGCAAGCGTCGGGCCAAGCCAATCGGACAAGCGTCCCGAGGGATAGAACACAGGAGCGGGTATCTCGGAACGAGCCGATTCTGCATGTCTGGACAAATCCCCCGCTGCCGGGCGAGGCTGATGACCGAGTAGGAATCTTCCTCGCCTGGAGCCAGCCCTTTCCTTTCGCCATTTCTCCGCCTCGCCGCGCGACGCCGGGATGACGCGACGCGGTCCAAGGGGCATGATCCACCCATCCGCCACCGGCTTTGCTTCCCGACCCAAGGAGTCCGCGATGTCGTCCGCCCAACTGCTGACCGCGCAACAACTGGCCGCCCGCCTCAGCGAACCCGACCTGCTGGTCCTCGACTGCCGTTTCGCCCTCGAAGACCCGTCCTACGGTGCCCGCGTCTATCAGGAGAACCACATTCCCGGCGCGCATTTCGCCGACCTCGAACGGGATCTTTCCGCTCCCGTGCGCAAGGGCGTGACCGGTCGCCATCCGCTGCCGGATCCCGCCGAGCTAGCGCTCAAGCTACAAGCCTGGGGCCTGCGCCAGGATAGCCAGGTGGTGCTCTACGACGACGGCCCCGGCGCATTCGCCGCCCGCGCCTGGTGGCTGTTGCATTGGCTGGGCAAGCGCGATGGGGTCTACCTCCTCGATGGCGGCCTGGCGGCCTGGAAGGCTGCGGGGCTGGCACTGACCAATGGCGAAAGCAGCCTTCGACCCGGCGATTTCCAGGGCCAGCCCGATGCCTCGCTGCTGATCGACGCCGCCACCCTCCAGGCCCAACTGGGCCAACCCGGACTGGCGCTGCTCGATGCTCGCGCGCAGCCGCGCTTCCGTGGCGAAGTCGAGCCCATAGATCCGGTCGCCGGGCACATTCCCGGTGCCCAGTGCGCCGCCTTCACCGACAACCTTGGCAGCGACGGCCGCTTCCTTCCGCCGGAACAATTGCACCAGCGGTTCTCCGCCCTGTTGCGCGGTCGCCCGGTGGACGAGCTGGTCGCCTACTGCGGCTCCGGCGTCACCGCCTGCCACAACCTGTTCGCCCTGAGCCTCGCCGGCTTCCCGCTTCCGCGCCTCTACGCCGGCTCGTGGAGCGAGTGGATCACCGACCCGCGCCGCCCGGTCGCCACCGGCGACTGACGACGCCATACGCTCGGACGCGGCTTACGCCGCGTCGGGCAGCTTCCTGAAGTAGTCGAGCAACTCCTTCTGCAACGCCTCGTTGCGGAACAGCCCGAAATGCCCGACCGCCCCCTCGGCCCATCCCTTACGACGCAACTCCAGGTGCGCCGCGGCATAGACCTGGTGAAGCTTTTCCGCCGCAGCCCACGGCACGTAGTCGTCGTCCTCGAACAGAAAGCTGGCGACGGGGATGTCCAGCGCCTCGTAACCCTGCCGCTGCAATCCGAAGCGCGGTGCCAGGAGGTAGTCCGGCTGCCGCACCCAGCGCGCCCAGTCGCGCATGAAATGACTCGGCATATCCAGGCTGCCGAGGCCGAAGAAACGGCTGGGAAAGCGTCGGAGCAGTCCGGTCAGTAGCGGCACCGCCACGCAGAACAGGCCGAACATCTGCCAGCGTTGCCTGCCTCGCCAGCGCCTCCAGTACGGAAACGAACCGGCGACGAACGCGGCGCCGCTCAATCCGCTGGCCTGACCAGCCAGACCGAGCAACTGCGCGCCGATGCTGTGGCCGACGAAATAGCGCGGTAGCTCCGGCGCGCGCGCTCGGCACCAGGCCAGCGCCGCATCGATGTCCTCGCGTCCCCAATCGGCCAGGCGATAGCTAGCCACGGCAGGGTCGTCGCCTTCGCTGCCGCGGTAGCTGAACAACAGCACCTCATAGCCGGAAGCCGCGGCCAGGACGGCGAAGCGCTGGTAGAAGGCGCGCCTGACGCCGAGCGCGCAGGCCACCACGATGCTCCCCTGCGCCTGGCCGACGACCGGGAAGTGGTCGCCGGCCAGGCGCACACCGTCACGGCAGGCGATCTCCACTGCGGTACTCATTCGCTCCCTCCTTTGCCGTGCGGGTTCGAGCAGCCGGGACGGACGCAATGCTCGACGGATCGCCAGGCGTGCTAGCATGAACATACCGACGGTATGTAAGAAGGCAGCAGTATGAATGTCAAGAGCAGGCAGCAGGAAAATGCCGAGGCGACCCGCGAGGCGCTGCTGGAAAGCGCCCTCTCCGCCTTCATCGAACATGGCTATGGCGGCGTCTCCATCGACGCCATCGCCCGCGAGGCGCGCGTGACCAAGGGCGCGTTCTACCACCACTTCGGCAGCAAGCAGGAACTGCTCGCCGAATGCTACGAACGCCAGGTACGGACGATCGCCGAGGACCTGGACAGGGTGCCGGCGCATGTCGACAAGTGGGCGGAGGCCGCCGCACTGGCCGAGGCCTTCATCGACAGCGTGATGGCGCGCGGCAAGCGGCAACTGTCGCTGCAGGAGGTGATCACGGTCGTCGGCTGGGAGCGATGGAAACGCATCGACTCGCGCCACACGCTGCGCTACGTCGGGCGCCTGGTGGACGAACTGGCGGCCAGTGGCGAACTCAAGGACTACCGCCGGGAAACCCTGGTCGGCCAGCTCTACGGCTTCCTTACCCAGGCCGCGATGAGTCTTCGCGATGCACGCAGCAAGCGGCAAGCGGCCAATGAAGTGAAAGCCATCATCCGCGACTTCCTCTACAGCCTGCGCAGGGGCTGAGAATGCCGCCCAGCACAAGCGAAGCAAGGACGCGCCGGTTTAATTTCCAGCGGGCATATCAGCTGTTCTCTAAAGCTGGAAACAATTTAAAAACAGTCCTTTACAGCTGACTTGTTTCACTACACTTCAAATCAAGCGGCTAAGTCCGCTATCGGCGGGGCCATCGGAATAGAAGCTGCCAAACTGCCCGGCCCCGCCGATCCACCTTGCGCGAGGCCGTCATGGGTATTTCCGCCAACGATCTTTGCCAGCACGTGATACGCCCGACCCTGGACTACCTGTCCTGCCACAGCCCCGCCGCCGAAGCGCTGCTGCTGGGCGCGGCGGCCTGCCAGTCGGCGCTGGGGAGCGCCCTCGACGACCGCCGTGGCCACGGCCTGTACCGGATCGCCAGCGAACGCCACCAGCAGCTCTGGGACCAGTACCTGGCGCTGGACCCGGAGCGCGCCAGCCGGGTCCGCGGCCTGGCCAGCCAGCATGCCTTCCTCGCCGCGCCGCACCTGGAACTGACGGTGAACCTGCGCTACAGCACGGCCATCGCCTGGTCGCTGGTGGAAGCCGCGCGACTGCCACTGCCCGACCAGCACGACCACCTCGCCCAGGCTCGCGTGTGGCGCCAGGTATTCCAGCCGCACGGTCGCCTGCACGAGTTCATCGACGCCTGGCAACGCTGCATCGGCAGCCTCAGCCAGGTCGCCTGACGGCGAATGGAAAAATCCCGCGTCCGAAACAGACCAACCGGTCAGAAAATTTTTTACATACAGACACGAACGGTTGCGCTACCTTCGCTTCACTGGCACCGGAGCCAACCGCTCTGTTCCGCACCCTGCGGAACTTCGGAACACTGGCGCCGGTCTGGGAATCTTGGTAGTTTGCGCGCCGTTATACACAGGAGTTGCTCCAACAATGAAAACAATATGGTTTAAAACCTCTCTCGCACTGACCATTAGCGCTGTCTCCACCTACACCCTCGCCAACGGCATCGCCATCAACGAACAGAGCGCCAGCGGCGCCGGCACCGCCTACGCCGGCCGCGCCTCGTCCGCGCTCGATGCCAGCACCATCTACGGCAACCCGGCCGGCCTGTCCAAGCTGAAACGCACCGAAGTCAGCGGCGGTCTGGCCATCGTCAAGGCCAAGGACGACATCAGCCAGGCCCACAGCACCGCCCAGGGCAGCAACAAGGGCGACTCGGTACCGCTGGCCGCCGTACCGTTCGGCTACTTCTCCACGCCGATCAACGAAGATTTCACTTTCGGCCTGGGCATCTACGTGCCCTACGGCATCATCAACGATTACGAAAACGGCTTCATGGGCAGCTCCCACGGCTCCTATAGCAAGGTGCAGGTGATCACCGTGCAGCCGACCATCGCCTGGAAGATCAACGACAAGGTTTCCGTCGGCTTCGGTCCGACCTTCAACCGCATCGACGGCCAGTTGAAGAACACCCTGGCCACCAATGGCCTGCTCGGCAGCAACGGCGATACCAAGATCAACATCAAGGGCGACGACACCGCCATCGGCTATAACGTCGGCGTGATGGTCGACCTGACCGACGACACCACCTGGGGCCTGACCTACCACTCCAAGGTCAAGTACCACCTGGGCGGCAACACCGAAGTGAAGAACGCTCCGGGTGCCCTGGGCCTGAACGGCAAGTACGATGCCAAGCTGGACATCACCCTGCCGGAATCGGTGGATACCTCCATCACCCACAAGTTCGACGACAAGTGGACGGGCTACCTGGGCGCCGTCTGGACCCGCTGGAGCCGCCTGGAGAAGATCGAGGTGCGCAACAGCGGCGTACCGGCGCTCGGCCAGGCCCTGGGCTTCAACACCATCGGCGAAGACCTGAACTGGCGCGACACCTGGTCCTTCTCGGTAGGTACCTCCTACCAGGCCACCCCGGAGTGGGTGCTGCGCACCGGCTTTGCCTACGAGCCGTCGCCGACCTCCAACGAGGACCGCAACGTGCGTATCCCGGTGGGCGACCGCAAGGTCTTCACCGTCGGTGCCGGCTGGTCGCCGAACCAGGACCTGACCGTCGACGTGGCCTACGCCTACCTGTGGGAAACCACCGCCGGCGTCAACCAGGAAGGCAGCGCCCTGCAGCCGGCCTACAGCGCCAAGTACGACAACAGCGCGCATGGCCTGACCGCCCAGGTCACCTATCGTTTCTGATCGCACGCGCCAACGAAGAAGCCGGGCAATGCCCGGCTTTTTCATGCCTGGCCGACCCTCAGGGCTGGCTGGCGATGGCCTTCTCGATGGCGGCCTGGAGCTGCGGATCGTCCGGGGTGGTCTTGCTGGAGAACTGCGCGACCACCCTGCCCTGGCGATCCACCACGTACTTGTAGAAATTCCAGCGCGGCGCCTGGCCGCTCTGCTCGGCCAACTGGCGGAACAGCGGGATCGCCTCGTCGCCGCGCACGTGCTGCGGCTGGGTCATGGCGAAGGTCACGCCGTAGTTGCCATAGCAGATCTTCGCGGTCTCGGCGGTATCCGCGGCTTCCTGCTTGAAGTCGTCGGAAGGTACCCCGAGCACTTCCAGGCCCTGCCCCTTGTAACGCTGGTAGAGCGCCTCGAGCCCCTTGAACTGCGGGGTGAAGCCACAGTGGCTGGCAGTGTTGACCACCACCAGCGGCTTGCCGGCGTAACGCTGGCAAAGATCGATGCTTTCCTTGGAACGCAGCTTGGTCAACTGGCCCTGCAACAGTTCCGGGCAATCGGCGGCCCAGCCGCTCAGCGGCAGCCCGGCGAGCGCCAGGACGGACAACAGCACGCGAGGTTTCATGGAATGGCTCCTTGGCGACGAATGTCCCAGCTTACCCTTCCCCGCGCCTATCGCCACCTATCAGCATGCGCCCATGCCCAGTTCCAGCAGCGCCAGTCCGCCACGCTGCCAGCCCCACCAGGCGAGTCCCAGCAGCGCCCCGGCGGCGAGCAGCCAGGCCAGCTTCACGCCGCGCCTCCGGCCACCTGCAGGCGCGCCACCGGACGCTCGCGCACCGGCCAGTTGAGCAGCGCCGCGAGCAGGCTTAGCAGGATCGACAACTGCCAGACCAGGTCGTAGCTGCCGGTGCGGTCGTAGACCACCCCGCCCAGCCAGCCGCCGAGGAAGGCGCCCAACTGGTGGAAGAGGAACACGATGCCGCCGAGCATCGACAGGTTGCGCACGCCGAACAGGGTCGCCACGGTGCCGTTGGTCAGGGGCACCGTGGACAGCCACAGC
This sequence comes from Pseudomonas sp. 20-5, assembly GCF_056782835.1. Taxonomy (NCBI): domain Bacteria; kingdom Pseudomonadati; phylum Pseudomonadota; class Gammaproteobacteria; order Pseudomonadales; family Pseudomonadaceae; genus Pseudomonas; species Pseudomonas sp. 20-5. Next base: position 4,168,632 of record NZ_CM165584.1, read on the forward strand.
AGCCCCATGGCCACGCCGAAGGCGTAGGCGCTGTAGACGCTCAGAGGCAGCCAGAGGAACAGCACGATCACTACCCCGCGCACCAGGTACAGCGCGGTCAGCAGGCGCGGCTTCGACCAGCGCCCGCCGAGCCAGCCGGCGATGTAGGTGCCGAACACGTTGAACAGCCCGACCAGCGCCAGCACCGTGGTGCCGACCTGCGCCGGCAGGTGCTGGTCGACCAGGTAGGCCGGCAGGTGTACGCCGATGAACACCACCTGGAAGCCGCAGACGAAGAAGCCCAGCGCCAGCAGCCAGAACCCGGAATGCGCGCAGGCCTCGCGCAGCGCTTCGCCGAGGCTCTGTTCATGGCCCTGCGGCGGCAACGGGCGATCCTTCATCAGCCCGGCCAGCGGCACGATCAGCGCCACCAGCAGGCCCAGGGCGAGCAGGGCCGAGGACCAGCCCAGCCAGCCGATCAGGCCGAGGGTACCGGGCAGCATGGCGAACTGGCCGAAGGAGCCGGCCGCGCTGGAGATACCCATCGCCATGCTGCGCTGCTCCGCCGGCACTGCGCGGCCGACGGCGCCGAGGATCACCGAGAACGAGGTGCCGGAAAGGCCCAGGCCGATCAGCAGGCCGGCGCTCAGCGACAGCCCGGTGGCCGACTGCGAGAGTCCCATCAGGACCAGGCCGAGGGCGTACAGCAGGCCCCCCACCAGCACCGCCCGCGCCGCGCCGTAGCGGTCGGCGAGCGCCCCGGTGAACGGCTGGGCCAGGCCCCAGACCAGGTTCTGCAAGGCGATGGCGAAGGCGAAGACTTCGCGGCCCCAGCCGAAGTCGGCGCTCATCGGCGCGAGGAACAGGCCGAAGCCATGTCGCACGCCGAGGGACAGGGCGAGGATCAGGGCTCCGGACAGCAGGATCCAGAAGGCGGCACGCGGCATGGGTCGCTCCATCTACGGGTATATACCCGCTTTATCGTGAACGAAGCGCCTCGGCGAGAGGCTTCGTCGGTTGTCAGTCCAGTCGCTCCAGTTCCGCCAGCAACGCCGCCAAGGCGCCGCTGCGCTCCTCGCCAAGGCGCCCGGCGAGACGCCGCTGCGCATCTTCCCAGGCCGGCGTTCCGCGCTCCAGGGCATCCAGCCCGGCAGGCGTCAGCTCGACCAGGCGGTTGCGCTGGTCCTCGCCACCGGTCAGGCGCAGCAGGCCGTCGCCTTCCAGCACCCGCAGGTTGCGACCGAGGGTGCTGCGGTCGAGTCCCATGGCTTCGGCGAGTTCGGAAATGCTCGGCCGGTCCAGGCGCCGCAGGTGCCGCAGCAGGGAAAACTGCGCCACCTTGAGGCCGGTATCGGCCAGCGCCTCGTCGTAGAAGCGGGAAACGCTGCGGGCGGCGCGACGCAGTTTGGTACAGAGGCATTGGGTCGGTAGCATGGATGCGTGTATATACCCGTACTTCTCGACGGTCAAGCGGATTGTCCGAACTGCCAACGCCGTCTGTTGCCCCTGCCAAGGCCGGACGCCGGGCGCTGGCCTATAACTCGCGCTGTCAGCGGCGACCGGGAGCACCCGGCGCCCTCCATCCATCGCCGAGGTAGCCATGCCCGTTTACAAAGCCCCGCTGCGCGACACGCGCTTCCTGCTCAACGAAGTCTTCGATTTCCCCGAGCATTACCGCAACCTGGTCAACGGAGCCGAAGCCACGCCGGACATGGTCGATGCGATCCTCGGCGAATGCGCGAAGCTCTGCGAGGAAGTAATCGCCCCGCTCTACCACAGCGGCGACGAGGAAGGCTGCCACCTGGAGAACGGCGAAGTACGGACGCCGAAGGGCTACAAGGAAGCCTACGAGGCCTACGTCGCCGGCGGCTGGCAGGGCCTCTCGCACCCGGTGGAGTACGGTGGCCAGGGCCTGCCGATGAGCCTCGGCGCGCTCAAGCAGGAGATGATGGGCACCGCCAACTGGCCGTTCTCCATGTATCCCGGCCTCTCCCTCGGCGCGATGAACACCCTGATGCAGCACGGCACCGAGGAACAGAAGCAGACCTACCTGGTTCCGCTCACCGAGGGCCGCTGGGGCGGCACCATGTGCCTCACCGAGCCGCAGTGCGGCACCGATCTCGGCCAGGTGAAGACCCGCGCCGAGGCCAACCCCGACGGTAGCTACGCCATCAGCGGGACGAAGATATTCATCTCTTCCGGCGAACACGACCTGACCGAGAACATCGTCCACATCGTCCTCGCCCGCCTGCCGGACGCACCGAAGGGCACCCGCGGCATTTCCCTGTTCATCGTGCCCAAGTTCCTTCCCGGCGAAGGCGGCGCGCTCGGCCCGCGCAACGGCGTGAGTTGCGGCGCGCTGGAGAAGAAGATGGGGATCAAGGCCTCGGCCACCTGCGTGATGAACTTCGACGGCGCCACCGGCTTCCTCATCGGACCGCCGAACAAGGGCCTGGAATGCATGTTCACCTTCATGAACAGCGCCCGCATCGGCACCGCCATCCAGGGCGTGGCCACCGCCGAGCTGGCCTACCAGGGCGCCCTCGCCTACGCCCGCGAACGCCGCTCCATGCGCGCGCTCTCCGGGACCAAGGAACCCGACCAGGTCGCCGACAGCCTGATGCACCACGGTGACGTGCGGCGCATGCTGCTGACCCAGAAAGCTATCGCCGAAGGCGGCCGGGCGCTGGTCTACCTGGCCACCCAGTACGCCGACCGGATGATCCAGGGCATCCTCAGCAACGACGACGCCGAATACGAACGCTGGGACGACAAGCTCGGCTTCCTCACGCCGATCCTCAAGGGCTGCCTGACCGAACTCGGCCTGGAAAGCGCCAACCTCGGCATGCAGGTGTTCGGCGGCCACGGCTATATCCGCGAACACGGCATGGAGCAGATCGTCCGCGACGCGCGGATCGCCACCCTCTACGAAGGCACCACCGGCATCCAGGCCCTCGACCTGCTCGGCCGCAAGGTCCTGCTGATGACCCAGGGCAAGGCCGTGCGCGACTTCACCAGGGGTGTGGCCCGGTTCGCCGTCGACCTGCTGAAGAACGAGCCGCGCATGCGCGGCCGCGCCCTGGTGCTGCTCAAGCTCTGCGCCCAATGGAACCTGCTGACCCTGCGCATTGCCCTCACCGCGCGCAAGCAACGCGATCTGGTGAGCACCGCCAGCCACGACTACCTGATGTTCTCCGGCTACGCCACGCTGGCCTATTCCTGGGCCCTCCAGGAAGCCGCTGCGCGCCGGCGACTGCGCCAGGGCGGCAGCGAGTCGGCGGACTTCTACAAGGCCAAGATCGCCACCAGCGAGTTCTACTTCGCCCGCCTGCTTCCGCGCGCCAAGGGCCACGCGGCGGCAATGGCGAAGCCGACGGGTTCGATCATGGACCTGAAGAGCGAGCACTTCGCCTTCGACTGAGGCGACCACCCGCAGCGCGCGCCAGCGGAGCCTCAGTCTCCGCTGGCGCCAGTCGGGGTCAGCAACAACGCACGAACGTCGTCGAGCATCGAGTCCCATTCCTCCTGGCCAATGTCCATCAGGCGGAAGTAGCGCAACATGAAAGCGCCCTCCACCGCCAGGAACGCCAGGCGCGCACGGCGTCCCTCAGGTGCGGACAGGTCCAGGCCTTCCAACCGGCTGCGATACCACTGGTTGCTGCCCTCCAGGTGCTCGGGAGCCTGGATCAGCGCCGCCATCAGCGCCGCCGCTTTGCTGCTGGACAGCTCGTCCGAACGCTGGGTCGCCTCGGCATGTGCGCGAACCCGCGTCAGTGGCGTCGGCTGCTTCCCTGCCACCGCTTCGAACAGGCTGTCGTAGGCCTTGCCCCAGCGCTCGAAGATCGCGTCGATCAGCGCATCCTTGGTACCGAAGCAGTACTGCACGCCGCCCTTGGTAATGCCCATTTCCTTCGCCACCGCATCGATGGTCAGGCCGGCCGCGCCTTCGCGGGCGATCACCGCCTCGGCGGCATCGAGCAACTGGTCACGGTCGATCGTTCGTCGGCGTCCCATGGCTACCTCTTGAGTTTAAATCCATACGTATGTATTTATATTTTCACGCGCCCGCCCGTGGCGCGCAATTCCCGTTATCCACGGCGAGCGATGAACCGTTCGCCACAGAGGTTATCCCATGTTCCGGCAGAACCGCTGGCTGGTCCTGGCCATCGTCTCCAGCGCCCTGTTCCTCATCATCATCGACATGACCGTGCTCTACACGGCCCTGCCGCGCCTGACCCACGACCTCGGCGCGACGGCCGCGGAGAAACTCTGGATCGTCAACGCCTATCCGCTGGTGGTCGCCGGCCTGCTGCCTGGCGCCGGCTTGCTCAGCGACCGCCTTGGCCACAAGCGGCTGTTCCTCGCCGGCCTGCCGCTGTTCGGCCTGGCCTCGCTGTGCGCCGCCTTCGCCCCCAGCGCCGCGGCGCTGATCGCCGCCCGCGCCGGGTTGGCGGTGGGCGCGGCACTGATGATGCCGGCGACCCTGTCGATCGTCCGCCATGTCTTCCAGGACGAACGCGAACGCGCCCTGGCCATCGGCATCTGGGCCTCCGTCGCCTCTGCCGGCGCGGCGCTGGGGCCGGTGGTCGGCGGCGTGCTGCTGGAGTTCTTCTGGTGGGGCTCGGTGTTCCTCATCAACGTCCCGGTGGTGGTCGTCGCTTTGTTGCTGGCGCTGCCGGCCATCCCGGCCTGCGGCGGCCAGTCGCGGCGCCCATGGGACGCCCTCGGCTCGCTGCAGATGATGTTCGGCCTGGTCGGGGTGGTGTATGCGATCAAGGAACTCAGCACACGCGCCCCGGACTTCGGGCTGGCCGTCCTCGCCGCGCTCGGCGGCATGCTCTGCCTGTACCTGTTCGTCCGCCGCCAGCGCCGCGCCCGCGAACCGATGATCGACTTCGCGCTGTTCCGCAACCGGCGCTTCGCCCGCGGCGTCGCGGTGGCCCTGGTGGCGACCATGGCGCTGGTCGGCATGGAACTGGTGTTCAGCCAGCACCTGCAACTGGTGCAGGGCCTGACGCCGCTGAAGGCCGGCCTGTTCGTCCTGCCGATCCCGCTGGCCTCGCTGGTGGTCGGGCCGCTGGCCGGCTGGCTGGTGCCGCGCTGGGGCGAGAACCGGGTGATGTGCGCCTCCCTGCTGCTCGGCAGCGCCGGATTGCTCGGCCTGGCCCTGTCCTACCAGTCCGCCACCGGAGCGCAACTGGCCAGCCTGGTGCTGCTCGGCGTCGGCTTCGGCGGCGCGATGACCGCCGCCTCCACCGCGGTGATGCTCAACGTGGACGAACAGAGTTCCGGAATGGCGGCCGCCATCGAAGACGTGTCCTACGAACTGGGCGGGGTGATCGGCGTGACCCTGCTCGGCAGCCTGATGAGTTTCGTCTACGGGATGTCGCTGAGGCTGCCCTCGGCCGAGCTGCCGGCGCGGGTCCGCGACAGCCTCGACGACGCCCTGTTGGTCGCCGAGGGCCTGACGCCGGAGGTCGCGTCGCGGCTCGTCGAGCTTGCCCGGCAGGCTTTCGACCAGGCCTTCGTCGCCGTGCTACTGGCCGCCGCCGCGCTGCTCTTCCTCAGCGCCATGGCGGTCCTGCGCCAGCCGCGTCCGGCTACAGAGCCAGCGCCACCAGCACCGCACACTCGGTAAGTTCAACCAGCGCGCCGGCGGTGTCCCCGGTGGTGCCGCCGAGGCGCGCGAGGAAACGGCTGCGCAGCCAGGCGAAGAGCATCAGCGTCACCAGCAACGCCAGCAGGCCGGCCAGGCCGAACGCCAGGGCCAGGCCGAAACTCACCCCCAGCACCCACGGCAGGCTGCGCGCCGGCAGGTGCTCGGCGATGGCCTGGCCGAGGCCGCCGGGGCGCGCGTAGGGCGTGGTCAGGAACAGCAGCGGCAGGCTGCTGCGCGCCAGCCACGGGGCCAGCGGCAACAACCCGGCCTCGCCCTGGCCGAGCAGCGCCGCCAGGGCGGAGAACTTCAACAACAGGACCAGTACCAGGACCACCACCGCCACCGGGCCGCTGCGCGGGTCCTTCATGATCGCCAGGGTCCGCTCGCGGTCGCCCAGCCCGCCGACCCAGGCGTCCGCCATGTCGGCCAGGCCGTCCAGGTGCAGCGCGCCGCTCAGCGCCACCCACAGGCTCAGCAGCAAGGCTGCCTGCAACAGCGGCGGCGTACCGTCGAGCGACCGCGCCGCGGCGTACAGCACGACGCCGATCAGCACCCCGACCAGTGGATAGCAGAGCACCGCGCGGCCGAACTGTTCCGGCGTCGGCATCGCCGACAGGCGCACCGGCAGGCGGGTGAGGAACTGCAAGGCGACCAGCAGTGAGCGCAAGGCTTCGCGCATGGCTATTCCCCTTCCCGGCATTCGTGCCAGCGATCGTCGCCCTCTCCGGCGCGCAGGCCGAACAGTGCGCCATGACCGACGTCCACCTGCAGCAAGTGCTCGCGCGGCAGGCCACGGGCGCGAGCGAGCAACAGACGGATGACGCCGCCATGGGTCACCAGCAGCACACGACGGCCGGCATGACGCTGGCGCAGGCGTCGCTGGGCGGCCAGCACCCGCGCCTCGAACTCGGACAGCGGCTCGCCGCCCGGCGGGGTAAAGGCGTAGGGATCGGCCCAGAAGCGGCCGAGCGCCTCGCTGTGGCCGTCCATCAGGGCGGCCGCCGAGCGCCCCTCCCAAGCGCCGAAATGCAGTTCGCGCAGATCGTTTTCCAGTTCCAGCTCGATCCCCTGGCGCTGCGCCAGTTCCTCGGCGAAGGCGCGGCAACGTTGCAATGGCGAGCTGACCAGCAGGTCCCAGCGTCCGCCTTCCACCGCCGTGCGCATCTGCGCCCAGCCACGCGCGGTCAAGGCGTCGTCGAGGCTGCCGCGGAAACCGCCGCCGGACTCGGTTTCGCCATGCCGCAGGAGGTCCAGGCGCAGGCTCATGCCGGGCGGTCCGAGACCGCCGCTTCGGCGAAGGTCGCCATCCCCGCGTGCAGCGCGCAGGCCTGGCGCAGCAGCGGCACCGCCAGCGCCGCGCCGCTGCCCTCGCCCAGGCGCAGGCCGAGGTCGAGCAGCGGTTGCGCCGCCAGGGCTTCGAGCACATGCCGATGGCCCGGCTCGGCACCACTGTGGGCGAACAGCAGCCAGTCGCGGCAGGCCGGGTTCAGGCGCACCGCGCAGAGCGCCGCGACGCTGCAGATGTAGCCGTCGACCAGGGCGACCATGCCTTTCTGCGCGCAGGCCAGGTAGGCGCCGGCCAGCGCGGCGATCTCCAGCCCACCGAGACGGCGGAGGGTTTCGAAGGGGTCGGCGCGATGGGCGCCGTGCAGGGCCAGGGCGCGCTCGATCACCGCGGTCTTGTGCGCCACGCCGCTGGCGTCCAGCCCGGTTCCCGGCCCGACCAGCGCGCTCGCCGGCGCATCCAGCAGCGCGCAGGCCATGGCCGCCGCCGCGGTGGTATTGCCGATGCCCATCTCGCCGCCGATGAACAGCTGGCTGCCGGCCTGCTCGGCGCGGCGCACGCTTTCGCGCCCGGCCTCGAGCGCCAGCAGGCACTGTTCGGCGCCCATCGCCGGGGCCTCGACGAAGTTCGCGGTACCCGCCGCCAGGCGCAGGTGGCGCACACCGGGCAAGGCTTCCAGGGGGACGGCGGTGCCCAGGTCGACCACCTCCAGGCCGGCGCCGAGTTCGCGCGCCAGCACGCTGATCGCCGCGCCGCCGCGGACGAAGTTGCGCAGCATCTCGCCGGTGACCGCCTGCGGATAGGCCGAGACGCCCTCGGCGACTACCCCGTGGTCGCCGGCGAAGACCGTCACCCAGAGCCTCTCCAGGCTCGGTCGTTCGCGCCCCTGCAACGCCGCCAGGTCGATCGCCACCTGCTCCAGGCGGCCCAGCGAGCCGCGCGGCTTGGTCAACCGGTCCTGGCGTTCGGCCGCGCGACGGCGCATCTGCGGGTCCGCCTCGCGGCAGGTGTCGCGCCACCATTGCAGACTCATAGCGGTTCTCCTTTCAACGGCATGGGCAGGCCGGCGACGGTGAAGGTCACCCGCTCGCAGCGTTCGGCGATGGCCTGGTGCAGCCAGCCGGCCTCGTCGACGTAGCGCCGGCTGAGTTCGCCCAGCGGCACCACGCCGAGCCCGGTTTCGTTGCTGACCAGGATGATCCGTCCCGGCAGCTCGCCGAGGCATTCCAGCAGCGCCTCGCGCTCGCCGTCGAGACGCTGGGGATCGTCGCAGAGCAGCAGGTTGGTCAGCCACAGGGTCAGGCAGTCGACCAGCAGGCAGCGTCCGGCCTCGGCCTCGCTGCGCAGCGTCGCCGCCAGCGCCAGGGGCTCTTCCAGGGTTCGCCAGTGGGCCGGGCGGCGCGCGCGGTGCTCGGCGATGCGCCGGCCCATTTCGCCGTCGCCGGCCTGGGCGGTGGCGATGTAGCTCACCGCCAGCCCGCTCTCGGCGGCCAGGCGCTCGGCCAGGCGGCTCTTGCCGGAACGGGCGCCGCCAAGGATCAGGTCACGCATGGGGTTCTCCGCAGAGGGCGAGCAATCGCCCGGTATCCAGGTGGCGCTCGACCAGGTCGGCGAGCCGCTCGATGTCGCGTTCGCGCAAGGCCTGGTAGTCCACCGCCTGGACCTCGCGCAGGCCGGCCCAGCGCAGCAGCGCCGAACAGGCCGCGGTGGATTCGAACAGGCCGTGCAGGTAGGTGCCCATGACGTTCCCGTCGACGCTGCGGGCACCATCCGCGCGGCCATCGTCGAGCACCACCGCCGGCCGCGCCAGGGCTTCGCCACGGGTGACTCCGGCATGGATCTCGTAGCCCGACAGCGGCGCATCCTCCAGGCTCAGGCGGCCCTGTACGTTGCGCAATTGCTTGTCCGCCTCCAGGGTCGTTTCCAACGCCAGCAGGCCGAGGCCAGCGCTGCTGCCGGCCGCGCCTTCCAGGCCGAGCGGATCGTGCAGGCGCTCGCCGAGCATCTGCAGGCCGCCGCAGATCCCCAGCAGGCGACCGCCGTAGCGCAGGTGACGGAGGATCGCCTCGTCCCAGCCACGCTCGCGCAGCGCCGCGAGGTCGGCGCGCACGCTCTTCGAGCCGGGCAGGACGATCAGGTCCGCCGACGGCAGCGCCTGGCCGGGGCCGACGAAGCTCAACTCGACCTGGGGGTGCAGGCGCAGCGGATCGAAATCGGTGTGGTTGCTGATCCTCGGCAGCACCGGCACCACCACCTTCAGGCGCGGCCCGACCTTGGCCGCCTGGCGCGTGTCGATGGCGTCCTCCGCCTCCAGGTGCAGGTCGCTGACATAGGGCAGCACGCCGAGCACCGGCTTGCCGGTGCGCGCCTCCAGCCAGTCGAGGCCAGGTTGCAGCAGGGCGATGTCGCCGCGGAAACGATTGATGACGAAGCCCCTGACCCGCTCCCGCTCCGAGTCGGAGAGCAGTTCCAGGGTGCCGACCAGGTGGGCGAAGACCCCGCCGCGGTCGATATCGGCGACCAGGATCACCGGACAGTCCACCGCTTCGGCGAAGCCCATGTTGGCGAGGTCGTTGGCGCGCAGGTTGATCTCCGCCGGCGAGCCGGCGCCCTCCACCATCACCACCCGGTAGGCGGCGGCGAGCCGCCCATGGGAAGCCAGCACCGCTTCCATCGCCACGCGCTTGTAGTCGTGGTAGGCGGCGGCGTCCATGCTGGTCACCGCGCGGCCATGGATGATCACCTGGGCGCCGATGTCGGTGTTCGGCTTGAGCAGCACCGGGTTCATGTCGGTGTGCGGCGCCAGCCGACAGGCCTGGGCCTGGACCGCCTGGGCGCGGCCGATCTCGCCGCCGTCGGCGGTGACCGCGCTGTTCAGCGCCATGTTCTGCGGCTTGAACGGCACCACCGCGACGCCGCGCCGGGCCAGCCAGCGGCACAGCGCGGTCACCAGGGTGCTCTTGCCGGCGTCCGAGGTGGTGCCCTGGACCATCAGGGTCCGTCCGCGATCACTCATGAGCAGGCTCCTTGAAGCCGAGCAGCGCGGCATCGAGCCGGGCCCAGGCGGCCTCGTCGGCGGGCAGGCCGAGGCGCAGGCTGGCCGGCTGCTCGAATTGGCGGGTGAGGATGCCGCGCCGCGCCAGGTAGTCGTGCAACGCCGCGCAGCGTGGATCGACCAGGCGCTGGAACAGCGCGCTGCCGCCCGCCGGCGGCCAGCCGTGGCGGCGCAGCAGTTCCTCCAGGCGCTGGCTGGCGGCCAGCAGGCGCTCGCGCTGCTGGCGCTGTTGCTGGCGGTCGCGCAAGGCACTCTGGGCCACATGGCGCACCGGGCCATTGACCGTCCACGGGCCGAGCTGCTCGGCCAGCGCCTGCAACAGCGGCCGTTCGCCGAGGGCGAAGCCGAGCCGCGCGCCGGCCAGGCCGAAGAACTTGCCGAACGAGCGCAGCACGATCAATCCGGGCCGGTTGCTGCAGGCCGCCAGGCTCGACTGCGGGGTGCAGTCCATGAACGCCTCGTCGACCAGCAGCCAGCCGCCGCGACGTTGCAGGCGGGCATGCCAGGCCAGCAGCTCGGCGGGCTCGAAGACCCGCCCGGTGGGGTTGTTCGGGTTGACCACCAGCAGCACGTCGAGGCTGTCGAGATAGGGCTCGACCTCGGCCTCGCCGATCTCCCGCACCAGGTGCCCGGCCTGGCGCCAGGCGTGGGCGTGCTCGGCGTAGCACGGCGACAGGACGCCGACCCGCCCGCCCCGCCGCAACCTTGGCAGGGCCTGGATCGCCGCCTGGCTGCCGGCCAGCGGCAATACCCGTTCGGCGCCGTAGTAGAGGCAGGCGGCGGCTTCCAGGCCGTCGTCGCTCTCCGGCAGGCGGGTCCAGGCCTGCTCGGGGATCGCCGGCAGCGGAAACGGCCAGGGCGCGATGCCGGTGGACAGGTCCAGCCAGTCCGCCAGCGGAATGTCGTAGCGGCGCGCCGCCTCGCGCAACCGCCCTCCGTGTTCAAGCATGCAGCCACCCCATGGCCCAGAGTCCGGCCAGCACCAGCAGCCAGAGCAGCACGCCCTGGCGCACCAGCGCCAGGGCCCGATAGATGTCGCGGCCCTGCGGCTGCGGGCCGCTGCCGAGGAGCGGCCGCTGGTGCAGCTCGCCGTGGTAGATCGCCGCGCCGCCCAGGGAAACCCCCAGCGCACCGGCGCCGGCGGCCATCACCGGGCCGGCGTTGGGGCTGTCCCATTGCGGCGCCTGCTCGCGCCAGCAGCGCAGGGCCTGGCGGGTGTCACCGAGCAGCGCGTAGGTCAGCGCCACCAGCCGCGCCGGCAGGTAGTTGAGGATGTCGTCGATCTTCGCCGCGGCCCAGCCGAAGCGCTCGAAGCGCGCGTTGCGGTAGCCCCACATCGCGTCCAGGGTATTGCTCAGGCGATACAGCACCACCCCCGGCGCGCCGGCCACGGCGAACCAGAACAGGGCGGCGTAAACCGCGTCGCTGCCGTTCTCCAGTACCGATTCGGTGGCCGCGCGGGCGACCCCGGCCTGGTCCAGTTCGCGGGTATCGCGGCTGACCAGGTAGCCGACACGTCGCCGCGCCTCGTCCAGGTCGCCGGCGCGCAAGGCCAGCGCCACCGGTTCGGCGTGCTCGCCGAGGCTGCGCAGGCCGAGCGCGGCGTACAGCGCCAGGGCCTGGACCAGCCAGCCGAGGTAGGGAAGTTCAGCGAGCGCCCAGGCCAGCAGGGTCAGCGGCAGTACCGCGAGGACCCAGGCGGTCACCCCGTGGCTGCGCCAGCCGACCCCGGGATCACCCTCGCCGGCCAGGCGCGAGCGGTTGAAACGGCGCTCCAGGCGCTCGGCCAGGCGGCCGAAGGCGACCAGCGGGTGCCAGCCCTGCGGCTCGCCGAAGCGCGCATCCAGCGCCACGCCGAGGATACCCAGCAGTGCGCTCATGCTCGCTCGCCCCAACGGTTCTGGTAGACCAGCTCGGCCAGCGGACGCGGTTCGCTCCAACCCTCCAGCGCCAGCATCGGCGCCGGGTAGAACTCCGCCACCGGGCCCAGGCAGAGCACCGCCACCGCCTCGCTGCCGGGCGGCAGGCCGAGCAACTCGCCCAGCGCGGCCGGATCGAACAACGATACCCAGCCCATCCCCAGGCCCTCGGCGCGACTGGCCAGCCAGAGGTTCTGGATCGCGCAGGCGAGCGACGCCAGGTCCATCTGCGGCAGGGTCCGGCGACCGAACACATGGCGTTCGCGGTCGTCCATCAGGGCGGCGACCAGCAGTTCGGCGCAATCCAGCACGCCCTCGACCTTGAGCCGCATGAACTCGTCGGAGCGCTCGCCGAGGGCTTCGGCGGTACGTCCGCGTTCCTCCTCGACCAGCCCGTGGATGGCCCGGCGCAACGCCGGCTCGGTGATACGGATGAAGCGCCAGGGTTGCATCAGGCCGACGCTGGGCGCCTGGTGCGCGGCCTCCAGCAGCCGCGCGAGCAGCTCCGGCGCCACGCTGCCGCCGCTGAAGTGGCGCATGTCGCGGCGCTCGGCGATGGCCCGGTAGACGGCGGCGCGTTCCGTGGCGCTGAAGGCGTGAGAAGAATCGGACATGTCAGTCGGCGTCTCGCGCGGGCGCCAGCAACGCGGCGGCGGCCTGCGGGTTGGAAGGCAGGTAGAAATGGATATAGGAAGCCGTCAGCCGGCCAAGACGGAACACCGCCTCCGCCGTGTTCCGGCCGTTCGGGCAGACGCCACGGGCCAGAGGCTCGACGGCGCAGTCGAGGGTCGAGTGATGGAAGGTATGCCCGCGCAGCCGCCCTTCCGGCAGCTCGACCTCCTGCAAGGCCAGGGCGGTCAGGCGCTTCTGCAGGCGCGCCCGGCCCGGCAGCAGGCCGAGCAGTTCGCCGCGCTCGCCGTCGGCGTCTTCCAGGCAGTCGAGCAGGTAGAGCATGCCGCCGCACTCGGCCAGCAGCGGCTTGCCGGCGGCATGGTGGGCTCGGATCGCCTCGGCCATGGCGCGATTGCCCTGCAGGCGCCCCAGGTGCAGTTCGGGATAGCCGCCCGGCAGGTACAGGCTGTCCACGGCGGGCAACGCCTGGTCCTGCAGCGGCGAGAAGAACGCCAGCTCGGCGCCGAGTTCGCGCAGCAGGTCGAGATTGGCCTGGTAGAGGAAGGCGAACGAGGCGTCGCGGGCCACGCCGATGCGCACGCCTTCCAGGCTGCGTTGCAGCGGCGCCGGAGCGGGCACCTCGAAGGTCACCGGCTCCGGCAGGTCGGTCTCGGCGCTGGCCCGCAAGGCATCGGCGGCGGCGTCCAGGCGCGCATCGAGATCGGCCAGTTCCTCGGCCTGGACCAGGCCCAGGTGGCGGCTCGGCAGTTCGAATTCGGCCGAGCGCGGCAGGCCGCCGAACCAGCGCATGCCAGGCGGCAGGCAATCGCGCAGGATGTCGCTGTGGCGTTGGCTGCCGACGCGGTTGCCGAGCACTCCGGAAAACGGCAGGTCCGGCTGGAAATGCGCCAGGCCGTAGGCCAGCGCGCCGAAGGTCTGGGCCATCGCCGCGCCGTTGATCACCCCCAGCACCGGCACGCCGAAACGCCGCGCCAGGTCTGCCGCCGAGGGGTTGCCATCGAACAGGCCCATCACCCCTTCGATGAGGATCAGGTCGGCCTCGCCGGCGGCCCGCGCCAGCAGGCGTCGCGCTTCGGCCTCGCCGACCATCCACAGGTCGAGCTGGTAGACCGGCGCGCCGGAGGCGCGGGCGAGGATCATCGGGTCGAGGAAATCCGGCCCGCACTTGAACACCCGTACCCGCCGCCCCTGGCGCGCATGCAGGCGGGCCAGGGCGGCGGTGACGGTGGTCTTGCCCTGGCCGGAGGCCGGGGCGGCGATCAGCAGGGCCGGACAGCGTGCCTGGGTCATGGGCGAAGCGTCTCCGCGCATGGCGCCGGCATCAGAATTCCACTCCTTTCTGCGCCTTGATCCCGGCCTTGAACGCGTGCTTGACCAGGCTCATCTCGGTCACCGTGTCGGCGGCCTCGACCATCCCCGGCTGCGCGCCGCGGCCGGTCACCACCACATGCTGCATGGCCGGGCGCGCCTGGATGTCGGCGAGGACCCTGTCCAGTTCCAGGTAGCCGTGCTTGAGGGCGATGTTCAATTCGTCCAGCACCACCAGGCCCACGTCCGGGTCGGCCAGCAATTGCGCGGCGACCTTCCAGGCTGCCTCGGCCTTGGCGATGTCGCGCTGGCGGTCCTGGGTCTCCCAGGTGAAGCCCTCGCCCATCACGTGGTAGCTGACTTCCTCGGGGAAGCGCCGGAAGAAGGCTTCCTCGCCGGTGCTGGCGGCGCCCTTGATGAACTGCACGACACCGACCTTCATGCCATGGCCCAGGGCCCGCGCGACCATGCCGAAGGCCGAGCTGCTCTTGCCCTTGCCGTTGCCGCTATGCACCAGGAGCACGCCGCGTTCGTCGCGGGCCTGGGCGATCTTCTCGTCGACCACGGCCTTCTTGCGCTCCATCCGCTCGCGGTGGCGCTGGTCCTTCTCAGGGGATTCGTTCATCGTCGATCACTCCTTGCGGCGACGCGGCCGCGCCGTCGCCTCGTTCATTCGAAATACCCGGCCTCACAGAGCCTGGTAGCGCACGCTGAGGTAGACCGCCTGGCCAGGCTGGTTGTAGCCATACGCGGTTTCGTAGTCGGCACCGAACAGGTTGGCGATCCGGCCCTGCAGGCGCCATTCGTCGTTCAGCCGGTACTCGCTGCGCAGGTCGAGGGTGGCGTAGCCGCCCAGGCGCACCTCGTTGGCCGGGTCATCATAGCGTCGGCCTTCGGCGTGCACGCTGGCGCCCAGCGAAAGACGCTCGAAGCGCCGGTCCAGTTCCAGGTTGAACATCCGCTGCGCCCGGCGCGGCAGTTCGTTGCCGTCGTTGACGCCGCCGGAACGGTTTTGCGGGTCGAGGAAGGTCGCGTTGGCGTTCCAGTCCCAGCCCAGCCACTGGCTGCCGAGGACCAGTTCGACGCCACGGATGCGCGCTTCGTCGATGTTGAACGGCACATAAAGCCCCTGACGGGTTGTATAGGTGATCAGCGAGTCGATGTCCGTACGATAGGCATTCACCGCCCAGTGCCCCCAGTCGTGCGTACCGCTGAGACCGACCTCCAGGCTGCGCGAAGTCTCGGCGTCCAGGTCGGGATTGCCGTAGTCGGGGAGGTAGAGTTCGTTGAAGGTCGGCGCCTTGAACGCCGTCCCGTAGCTGACGGTGAAGCGCAGCGCGTCGCTCAGCGCGTAGCCCCAGGCGGCGCTGCCGGTGTCGTGCACGCCGAACTGCTGGTTGTCGTCGCGGCGCAGGCTCAGTTGCCAATCCTGGCGACCGTACCGGCCGAGGTACTGGGCGAACCAGCCTTTGTTCAGCCGCGAGTCGACGCTGAAGGCTTCGCTGCTGCTGATCTCGTCCTTCTGCCAGTCGTAGCCGAGGGTCAGCACATGGCCTTCGGCCAGGGTCAGGTCGTTCTGCCAGGACAGGCTGTCGCGACGGGTATCGAAGCGCGAGTAGAAACGGCCATCCTGATAGGCATCGGCCTTCTCCTCGCTGCGCCCTGCCTGGAGGGTCACCAGCCAGGGATCGAGCGGAGTGAAGCGGGCACGGCCGCCGACCAGGTTCTGCTCGCCGTCGGCGTTGGTATTGAAACCAGAGTTGCCGAAAACCTGGTCATAGTCGTTGTGCGACTTGGCCCTGAGCAGCGTGCCGTCGAGTTCCAGGCCATTGTCGAAGCGATAGCCGCCGCGCAGGTTGCCGGACAGGTTGCGGTAGCCGTCTCGGTCTGGCTCATAGCCCGCAGTACTGGCGCGCTTGGTGTTGATCCCCGCCGTATCGAAACTGCTCACCCCGAGGCTGTACCAGCCGTTGCCAGCGCCGCCGCTGACCCCGGCGCTGCCCTCCAGGGTGTGATGGGTGCCGTAACCGGCGGAGAAGAACGGCTTGGCGCCCTGGCCGTCGCCGCGCCGGGTGAAGATCTGGATCACCCCGCCGATGGCCTCCGAGCCGTACAGGCTGGAACGCGGCCCGCGGACCACCTCGATGCGCTCGATCAGCTCCACCGGCAAGTCCTGGAACGCGGTGAGGCCAGCGCTGGCCGAGCCGACCTTGATGCCGTCGATCAGCACCAGCACATGGTCGGACTCGGTGCCGCGCAGGAACAGCGTGGTGTTCTTGCCGAAACCGCCGTTGTTCGCCAGCGACACGCCGGGTACCTGGCGCAACAGCTCCGGCACGCTGCGCGCCTGGCTGCGCTCGATATCCTCGCGGTCGATGACGCTCACCGCCGCCAGGCTCTGGGAAGCGGTCTGGGCGGTACGGGTGGCGGTCACCACCTGGTCGGCAAGGCTGACCGGTTCGGCCAGGCTCAGGGAAGACGCGCCGCACAGCGCCACGGCTGCCGGGGTCAGGAAAACTCTGTTCATGCTCTGCGCTGCTCCGTCGCTCTCACCCGCGCGACCTGGGTTGAGGCAGACGGAGGACGAAGCGACGGCAGGAGACGTCCGACAGCGCCCTCCGCGATGCCGTGGGTGCGTCAGGCCGGTCTCCGGGCTCGCGAGCGAAGCGCTGGACGCTTCCAGCCGCGCCTTCCCATGCCGGAGCACAGTGGTCATCGAGCGGCTGTCTGATTCGCCTACCGTTGCGGGGGCAGCGCTGGCCTGGTTCCGACGGAACGCACCAGCTTCCCTGTTTCACCCCTTGCGGGGCACCTGTCGCAAGGCGCGCAGCTTAGTGGTTCGGGGCTTGCGCGGTCAATGTGGGCGGCCACCGCAGAACTAGCGCCCGGCTCCGGGGAGCGGGTCCGTGCGCAGCGCCGTCCCGGCCGGAGCATGGCTGCGGCACCACTGCCGCCAGGTGGCCTGCAACTGCACCAGCGCGGCGCCGGCCAGCTCGCCGCGTTCGCTGCCGGCCAGCGGGCTGGCGGCCAGGGCCTTGAGCAGGCGCGCGGTCGGCGGGTCGAGGGCGTGTTCACGCTCGGCCCGCGGGCCATCGCCCAGCAGCGCCAGGCGCAGGCGCCGCAGGTAACGGTCGCGGGCCTGCGCCAGGGACGCCGGGACCTCCTCCAGGCACTGCCGCAGGTAGAGCAGCTCGTCGCCGAAGTCGAGTCCCATCAGGCCGTCCGACCAGGGCTGGCGGCGCCCCTCCGGCAAACGGTCGTAGCGCTGCGCCAGGCGGATCAGGCGATCCGCGGTGCGCCCGCCGAACCAGGCCTCGGCCTGCGCCGGCGAGCGCAGGGTGAGCCGCGCCAGGTCGCCGAGGGTGGCCTGCAGCATGCGCCGGTAATGGCGTTCGCCCGGCCGCAGGCTGACCAGGTTGAACACCAGCACGGCGAAGGCCACCCCGAGCACCGTCGACAGGGCGTTGTTAAGGAAGTGCGCGAGGTCGTAGCTCATGCTGTTGCTCGGCGCGACGTTCTTCACGAAGAAGATGCAGAACGGCGAGGCGATCCCGGCCAGGCTCGCCCGGTTCACGCACAGCGCGGCGAAGAACAGCGGTACGCCCAGGCCCAGGCAAAGCAGCGGGAAGCCGTCCACGCCGGGCAGGTAGAACAGTGCGACGAAGCCGGCCAGCGGGATCGACAGGAGAATCCCGCGAAGGAAGTTCAGGCCGGCCTGGGCCGGGTTGTCGCGGCTGGCGAAGAGACTCAGCACCACGCCGGTGATCGACACCGCGCCCAACCCGCTCGGCCAGGCGCTGGCCAGCCAGAACGCGGCTACGCAGAGGAACGCCAGGGCGCTGCGCAGGCCGAACAGCACGCCGCGCTCGATGTCCCGGTGCCAGGCGATGGCGCCCGGCGCCTGGCGGGTGGGCGCGCCATAGACCAGCGCCTCGACGCTGCGCCCGGCCGCCCTCGCCTCGCCGAGCAGGCGTTCGAGGCAGACCAGGCACAGGTGCAACTGTCCGTGCGCCGCGTCCAGCGCCAGGCGCAAGCGCTGCCGGCAGGCCTCGAACTCGGCCTGGCGGCCCTCGCGCAACAGTGCCTCGAGTTCTTCCAGCCAGGGCTGCAAGGCGTGCGCGCTGGCCGGATCGAGCAGCCTCCGCTCGCGAGCCACCTTGCGCGCCGCGCGCAGCAGGCCGAGCAGGTCGAGGCCAAGCACGCGCAAGGCCTGGGAACGGGCGCGGCCGAGCGCGCCCTCGAACCAGGCGTGGTCGCGCTGGGCGTCCGCCGCGGCGATCCGCCCCAGCGCCGCAAGCAGCTCGCCGCGTTCGTCGGCGCCGCGCAGCTCCGCCGCGGCCGCCTGCAAGCCGGCCTCCCAGGCCGCCTTGCCCTGGTTCGCCAACTGGCGTTCCAGGCGCCGCGGCCAGAGCAGCACATTCACCAGCGCCGCGCAGAGGATGCCCAGGCCGATCTCCGAGCAGCGGGCCACCGCCTGGTCGAACACCGTCGCCGGATCGGCGCTGGCCGGCAGGGCGACGATCGCCGCGGTGTAGCCGGCCAGGACGAAACCGTAGGACGCATGGTTGTGCAGCAGCGACGCGCCGGCGGTGCAGAACGCCAGCCAGAGCGCCATCAGCAGGAGGAAGGGCAGCGATGCCTGGCCATAGAGCGCGACCATGCCGATGGACACCAGCGCACCGGCGCAGGTGCCGATCAGGCGGAACATGCCCTTGGCCAGGACCATGCCGCTATAGGGCTGGCTGACCACGAACACCGTCATCAATGCCCATTGCGGCTGCTCCAGCTCCAGGCTGAAGGCCAGGTACAGGGCCAACCCGCCGGCCAGCAGGGCCTTCACGGCGAACTGCAGTTCGTGCAGGCGCGGGCACAGCAGCACCTGCACCAGGTCGGAGGAAAAGAAGGAAGGCTTGGCCATCGCGGACGCCCCGAAATACATGAGCGAGCGAATTATTAGCAAGCTAATTTCTATTGTCCAGCCTCTCCGCGAACTTTCCGGAAGAGCGTTTCGCCCTGCGAAACATGCGCCACGGAGGCCCACTGGAGCCGACCAACACGCCTGCGCAGAAGGCGCCAACTGGCAGCAGCACGCGCCAAGCGTTCGTATACAATATCCCGCACGTATCCCATGCCATGCAGGTTGTCCCGCTTGCCTCTCTCCATGCTCAACGCCCCTAACCTGGGCATCGCCCCTTCGGCCTCCGAGATCATCGCCAAGCACCTGCGCGAAGCGATCATCGCCGGGCATTTCGCCGAGGACGAACCGATCCGCCAGGACGACATCGCGCAACTCTTCAATGTCAGCAAGATTCCCGTCCGCGAGGCCCTCAAGCGCCTGGAGGCGGAAGGCCTGGTGCTGTTCCAGCGCAACAAGGGCGCGGTGGTGACGCGTATTTCCGAACCGGAACTGGCGCAGATGTTCGAAGTGCGGGTGCTGCTCGAGGCGCAGGCGATCCGCCTGGCGGTGCCGAACATGAACGAGACCACCTTCGCCCGCGCCGAGGCGATCTGCGCCGACTTCGTCGGCGAAGACAACGTCGGCCGCTGGGCCGAACTCAACTGGCAACTGCACGCCTGCCTCTACGAACCGGCACAGCGGCCGTTCCTGGTCAACCTGATCCGCTCCATCCACGACAAGCTGGAACGTTACCTGCGCATGCAGATGAGCCTGTCCGAAGGCAAGCAGCGCGCCGACCAGGAACACCGCGAGATCGTCGCCGCCTGTCGCGCCGGCGATGCCGAACGGGCCGCGGCACTGATCGAGGCACATATCGTCGGGGTCTGCCGGACCCTCTACGAACACCTGCCGAACCGCCCGGCCAGCACCTGAGCCGGGCCATCCCGGCTATGCCGCTTTCGTCATCCGCCTGAGTGAAAACCCTCAAGCGCCCCGCCCCGCCGAAACGCCACCCTGTGGCGCATTCCCCGGCACAGGCGAGGGCCACCATGCAACGCATCCGCATCATCGATTCGCATACCGGCGGCGAGCCCACCCGCCTGGTCATCGGCGGTTTTCCCGATCTCGGCCAGGGCGACATGGCCGAGCGCCGGCGCCTGCTCGGCGAGCGCCATGACGCCTGGCGCGCCGCCTGCATCCTCGAACCGCGCGGCAGCGACGTACTGGTCGGCGCCCTGCTCTGCGCACCGGTCGATCCCGAAGCCTGTGCCGGAGTGATCTTCTTCAACAACAGTGGCTACCTCGGCATGTGCGGCCACGGCACCATCGGCCTGGTCGCCTCGCTGGCACACCTCGGGCGGATCGGTCCCGGCGTGCACCGCATCGAGACGCCGGTCGGCGAGGTCGAGGCGACCCTCCACGAGGACGGCTCGGTCAGCGTGCGCAACGTGCCGGCCTACCGCTACCGTCGCCAGGTCAGCGTCGAAGTGCCCGGCATCGGCCGGGTCAGCGGCGACATCGCCTGGGGCGGCAACTGGTTCTTCCTGGTCGCCGGACACGGCCAGCGCATCGCCGGCGACAACCTCGACGCCCTCACCGCCTACACCGT
Organism: Pseudomonas sp. 20-5; assembly: GCF_056782835.1. NCBI lineage: Bacteria > Pseudomonadati > Pseudomonadota > Gammaproteobacteria > Pseudomonadales > Pseudomonadaceae > Pseudomonas > Pseudomonas sp. 20-5. Next base: position 4,188,976 of record NZ_CM165584.1, read on the forward strand.
CGCCGTCCAGCAGGCGCTGGAAGACCAGGGCATCCGCGGCGAGGACGGCGGCGCCATCGATCACATCGAACTGTTCGCCGACGATCCCCACGCCGACAGCCGCAACTTCGTGCTCTGCCCCGGCAAGGCCTACGACCGCTCGCCCTGCGGCACCGGCACCAGCGCCAAGCTGGCCTGCCTGGCCGCCGACGGCAAGCTGCTGCCCGGCCAGCCCTGGCGCCAGGCGAGCGTGATCGGCAGCCAGTTCGAGGGGCGTTACGAATGGCTCGACGGCCAGCCCGGCGGGCCCATCGTGCCGACCATCCGCGGCCGCGCCCACGTCAGCGCGGAAGCCACCCTGCTGCTGGCGGACGACGATCCGTTCGCCTGGGGCATCCGCCGGTGAACGCCGAGGTCATCGTGGTCGGCGCCGGCATCGTCGGCAGCGCCTGCGCCCATGAACTGGCGCGTCGCGGCCTCGACGTACTGGTGCTGGACAGCCGCCGCGGCGGTGCCACCGCGGTGGGCATGGGCCATCTGGTGGCGATGGACGACAACCCGGCCGAACTGGCCCTCAGCGACTACTCGACCCAGGCCTGGCGCGCCTGGGCGGCGGAGTTGCCGGAGGATTGCGCCTATCGCGGCTGTGGCACCCTCTGGCTGGCCGCCGATGCCAGCGAACTCGCCGAGGCCGAACGCAAGCGCCAGGCGCTGCAAGCCGCCGGCGTTGCCTGCCGGATGCTTGGCGCCGCGCGCCTGTACGCCCTCGAACCGGCCCTGCGGCCGGGCCTGGCCGGCGCCCTGGAGGTGTCCGGCGACGGCATCCTCTACGCGCCCAACGCCGCGCGCTGGCTGCTCGACCAGGCCGGGCCGCGCCTGCGACGGCTGTACGCCGAAGTCAGCGAAGTGGACGGCAGCCGCCTGCGCCTGGCCGACGGCCGCTGGCTGAGCGCCGAGGCGCTGGTGCTGGCCAACGGCATCCATGCCGGCGAGCTGTGCGCGGAGCTGCCGATCCGCCCGAAGAAAGGCCACCTGCTGATCACCGACCGCTATCCCGGCACCCTCCGCCATCAACTGGTGGAACTCGGCTATGTCAGCAGCGCCCATGCCAGCAGCGGTACCTCGGTAGCCTTCAACGCCCAGCCGCGCCCCACCGGGCAGGTCTTCCTCGGCTCCTCGCGGCAGTTCGACACGCTCGACCCGCAGGTGGAAGGCCCGGTGCTGGCGCGCATGCTGCGGCGTGCCCTGGACTACCTGCCGGGGCTCGCCGGCCTCAATGCGATCCGCGCCTGGACCGGCTTCCGCGCCGCCACTCCGGACGGCCTGCCGCTGCTTGGCGAGCACCCGGCGCAGCCGGGCCTGTGGCTGGCGGTCGGCCACGAGGGCCTGGGCGTGACCACCGCGCCGGGCAGCGCGCGCCTGCTCGCCGCCCAGTTGTTCGGCGAAACGCCGCCGCTGGATGCCACGCCTTATCTGCCGCAACGCTTCCTCTCCAGCTCCGGGAGTGCCCGTCCATGATCGAACTGTTCATCGACCGGCGTCCGCTGCGGGTCGCCGTCGGTACCAGCGTGGCGGCCGCCCTCGCCCTCGGCGGCGACGGCTGCTCCCGCAGCGCGGTCGGCGGCGGGCGGCGCGCGCCGTTCTGCGGCATGGGCGCGTGCCAGGAATGCCGGGTATTGATCGACGGTCGGCGACGCCTGGCCTGCCAGACCGTCTGCCAATCCGGCATGCGCGTGGAGACCCAGGCATGAGCGCCGACTACGACCTGCTGATCGTCGGTGCCGGCCCCGCCGGCCTGGCCGCAGCGCTGGCCGCCGCGCCGAGCGGCGCGCGCATCGCCCTGGTCGACGACAACCCGGCCGCCGGCGGACAGATCTGGCGCGACGGCCCGCGTGCCAGCCTGCCGCCGCGTGCCCATCAGATGCGTCAACGCCTGGCCGGGCAGGCCAATGTCGAGCACTTCCCGGCGACCCGGGTGGTCGCCTGCGGTCCCGGCAGGCGCCTGTTGCTGGAAGACCCGCAACGTGGCTGGCAGGTCGGCTACCGACGCCTGGTCCTCTGCACCGGCGCCCGCGAACTGCTGCTGCCTTTTCCCGGCTGGACCCTCCCCGGCGTCACCGGCGCCGGCGGCCTGCAGGCGTTGGCCAAGGGCGGCCTGCCACTGGCCGGCCAGCGCCTGGTGGTGGCTGGCTCCGGCCCGCTGCTGCTGGCCAGCGCCGCCAGCGCCAGCCAGTGCGGGGCGCGCCTGCTGCGCGTCGCCGAACAGGCGCCGGCGAGAACCCTGGCCGCCTTCGCCGTACGCCTCCCGCGCTGGCCCGGCAAGCTGTGGCAGGCCGCCGGCCTGTTCGCCCGTAGCTACCGCGCCGACAGCTACGTGCTCGCCGCCCTCGGCGAGGAGCGCCTGGAAGCCGTGCGCCTGCGCGAAGGCGGTCGGGTCCGCGAGATCGCCTGCGAACGCCTGGCCTGCGGCTTCGGCCTGGTGCCCAACGTGCAACTCGGCCAGGCCCTCGGCTATCGCCTCGACGGCCCGGCGCTCGCCGTCGACGAATGGCAGGCCGGCAGCCTGCCCGACCACTACGCCGCCGGCGAATGCACCGGCTTCGGCGGCAGCGAACTGGCCCTGGTGGAAGGCGCCATCGCCGGCCATGCCGCCGTCGACGAGCGCGACGCGGCTCGCCGCCTGTGGCCACGACGGCGACGCTGGCAGGGCTTCGCCGACACCCTGGCGCGACACTTCGCCCTGCGTGCCGAACTGCGTCAACTGGCGGAGGCGGATACCCTGGTCTGCCGTTGCGAAGACGTCCCCTTGGCCGCGCTGGCCGGGCATGCCGGCTGGACCGAGGCCAAGCTGCACAGCCGTTGCGGCATGGGCGCCTGCCAGGGGCGGATATGCGGCAGCGCCGCGCAATTCCTGTTCGGCTGGACGCCTCCGGCGCCGCGTCCGCCGTTCAGCCCGGCGCGCCTGGAGACCCTGGCCCGCTGGCAGGGCGACGCCGGCTAGCGACGCTCGGCGCGATACAGCCAGCCGAGGCCGGCCAGCGACAGCAGCAGGCCACCCAGCAGCATGGGTGTCAGCGGCTCGGCGAACATCCAGTGCGCCCATAGCAGGGTCAGCGCCGGGCTCAGGTACAGCGCCGCGCTGCCACCCTGTGCGGAAAGATGGCGCAGGCCCAGCCAGTACAGGCCGTAGCCGCCGAAGGTGGGCAGCAGCACCAGCCAGGCGAGCCCGAACAGGAATCCGCCGGACAGCGGCGGCCGCAGGCTACCCTCCGCCAGCGCCAGGCCGGCGAACGCCGGCAGCGCGGCGCCGATCTGCACGAACAGCACCACGACCAGCGATCCCGGCGCATCGTCCCAGCGCTTCTGCAACAGGGTGGCCAGGGCCAGCGCCAGCATGCCCAGCAGCGGCAGGCCGTAGGCCCAGCCCGGCGCCCGCCCCAGCGCCAACGCCGCATGCCCGGCCCAGAGCACCCCGGCGACGCCCAGGGCGATCCCCGGCCACTGCCCCGGCCGCGTTCGCTGCCCCGGCAGGACCAGCGCCAGCAAGGCCACCAGCAGCGGCAACAGGTCGGCCATCAGCGCCGCCACGCCCGGCGAGACGCCGAGTTCGATGGCCTTGGCGATCGGCGCGATGTAGCCCGCGTAGGCCAACGCCCCGATCAGCGCCTGGCGCCGCCACTGGCGCGCCGACAACCGGCGCAGCCCGGCCCAGGCGAAGGGCAGCAGCAGCGCCAGGCAAACGGCGAAGCGCCAGAAGCTGGTGAGGAACACCGGCGCCTGTTCCATGGCATAGCGGTAGCCGACGAAGCCGGAACTCCAGGCCAGTACCATGCCCAGTTGCACGGCCAGCAGGCGGGTCGCCCCGGGCATCGCTCGCGGGGTGCAGGTGGTCGCGCGCATCGCTCGCCTCCGTCGGTCAGGTTCGAGTCGAGGCTAGGCGGCCTCCGCCGCTACTATCAAACGAAACTATCTGCACCAGTCATGCAGGAAATCGGAACCATGAGCGCCAACCTGGATATCGAGCTGCTGCGTACCTTCCATGCCATCCTGCGCTTCGGCCGCTTTCTCGCCGCGGCCAGCCACCTCAACCGCAGCCCCTCGGCGGTGAGCACCCACGTCCGGCGCCTGGAGGAACTGGCCGGCGGCCGGCTGTTCGAGCGCGACAACCAGTCGGTGCGGCTGACCCCGCTGGGGCAGCGGTTCCAGCGCCAGACCGCCGAGCTGCTGGAGACCCACGACCGCGTGCTCGCCGGGTTGCGCAGACGGGAAGAGCCGCTGCGCGTGCGCTTCGGCATTTCCGAGGAATACGCCGGCAAGCTGCTCGGCCGCCTCCTGCCACGCCTCGGCGCGGAACTGCCGGCGCTGGAGCTGGAGGTGCTCACCGACGCCAGCGGCAGGCTGGCCGGACGCCTGCGGCGCGGCCAGCTGGACCTCGCCCTGCTGGTGCAAGCGCAAGACGAAACCCCGTACGACGGGCACTCCCGCGAGATCGGCGGCACCCAGCCGGTGTGGGTCGCCGGCCACGGCCTGCGGATCGATCCGCAACGCCCGCTGCCGCTGGCCCTGCACGGCCAGGGTTGTCCCTATCGGCAGGCGCTGCTGGAAGCCCTCGGCGCGACGGGCCGGCGCTGGCGCACGGTGGTTAGCAGTCCCGGCGCGACGGCGCTGGAAGCGGCCATCGAAGGCGGCCTGGCGATCGGCGTGATCGACCGTGCGCGGGTCGGCCCGACGATGCGCGTGCTGGGGCCGGCGGAGGGCTTCGCCGAACTGCCCGCCCACCGCATTCGCCTGGCCTTCGCCCCGGGAGAGCGGCCGCCGGCGCTGGAGCGCCTCGGCGAACTGATCGCCGAGGAGTTCCGGCTCTGAGCCGCTACAGCGCCGGGCGCTAGACCCGCAGGCGGTGGCCGTCTGTCAGTTTCCGGCAGCAGTCGCTCACTGCGCGGCGATGCTTTCCCGTTCACGCCACTCGCGCAGCAACGCCTGGCGCCGGCGCCGCCCTCGATGTGCGCGCCCTGCTGTCGCAGGGTGGCGATATCGCGGTAGAGGGTGCGCAGGCTGATCCCCAGTTCGCCGGCGAGCACATGCCCGGCCACCGGGTAACGGTGCCGGCGCAGAATCTGCAGCAGGTCGAGCAGGCGCTGGCTACGGGACAGGGCGCCGACTCACAGTTGCTCCAGGCAGTCGCGGGCGTGGTCGTCGAGGGGGACGAAGACCAGCAGGCGATCGCCGTTCTTCGGCGCCGACCACCAGTTGGTCTGCTGCAGTTCGAATTCGCCGCAGCGCGCATGACGGAAGCGCTTGAGCTGGTTTTCGATACCCATCACCTCGTTGCGCCGCCAGATCTCGCGGAACTCCGCCGAAGCCTCCAGGCAGCGCTGCAACTGCCGCTCCCACAGCGGATCGCCCATGCGCTCGACCATTGCCGCGCGGAAGAAGCCGACCATCCGCGGCAACGCCTCCTCGCGGTTGGCCATGCAGTAGCGCCAGCGCTCGTGGGTCAGCGCCAGGTAGATGCAGTTGCGGTCTTCCTCGGGGATCTCCGCCAGGTCGATGCCCACCAGCCGGCAATAGGCGCGGTTGTAGCCGCGGATGTCGAAACGGGCGTTCTGCACCATGGCCGGCAACGGGTCGAGGGCATCGAGGATGGCCTGGGTGGCGGCCGAGGGCTTCTCGCAGACCGCCCGCCGCGCCGAGGTCGGCGCGGCCAGCCCGGCGAGGTTGAACAGGTGGTGGGTTTCCGTCTCGTTGCACAGCAGGGCCCGGGCGATGGCTCCGATCACCTGCTCCGAAGCGCGTACCGCGCGGCCCTGCTCCAGCCAGGTGTACCAGGTCACGCCGACCCCGGCGAGCTGCGCCACCTCCTCGCGACGCAGGCCCGGCGTGCGTCGGCGGCCGAGGCGGGAAATGCCGACCCGCTGCGGCTCGATGCTTTCCCGCCGGCGGCGCAGGAAGGCCCCCAGCTGTTCGGCGCGGGATGGCTGCGCGGGGCTTTCCGCAGCGTGGCTGGCAGGGGCGTCGAGGGGCATGGCGAAGTCCTCCGAAGGGCAGACGGGTAGCGCCAATACCAGGATAAGCAAGAACTGGTACCGGGTTAGCCAGAAGCGCATGCTGCCAGCCCACTCCCTTCCGCACAAGGACTCCGCCCATGCCCAGCACCGTCTCGTCGTCGCGGCTCGGCCTCGCCGGGCTCTGCATCCTGCTGGCGGGGCAACTGTTGCCGATGATCGATTTCTCCATCGTCAACGTCGCCCTCGACGCCCTCGCCCATTCCCTCGGCGCCAGCGAAACCGAACTGGAACTGATCGTCGCCGTCTACGGCGTGGCCTTCGCCGTGTGCCTGGCGATGGGCGGCCGGCTTGGCGACAACTACGGCCGTCGCCGCCTGTTCGATCTCGGCGTCGCCCTGTTCGCCGTCGCCTCGTTGCTTTGCGGGCTGGCCGGTTCGGTCTGGCTGCTGTTGGTGGCGCGCGCCCTGCAGGGCGTCGGCGCGGCGCTGGTCGTGCCGCAGATTCTCGCCACCCTGCATGTCAGCCTCAGCGGCCACGCGCATTCCCGCGCGCTGGCCGCCTACGGCGCCATCGGCGGCCTGGCCTTCGTCGTCGGCCAGGTGCTCGGCGGCTTCCTGGTCTCCGCCGACATCGGCGGCCTCGGCTGGCGCAGCGTGTTCCTGATCAACCTGCCGATCTGCCTCGGCATTCTCCTTTGCAGCCGCCGCTGGGTACCGGAGACCCGCGCCGAGCATGCCGCCCGCGTCGACGCGCCGGGCACCCTGCTGCTCGCCGCGCTGATCCTCTGCCTGCTGCTGCCGCTGGCTCTCGGCCCATCGCTGCACTGGTCCTGGCCCTGCGCCCTGCTGCTGGCGGCGGCGGTGCCGCTGCTGGCCTGGCTGTGGCGCACCGAGCTGCGCCAGGAACGCCGCCAGGCCTGGCCGTTGCTGCCGCCGTCGCTGCTGCGCCTGCCGAGCATCCGCTTCGGCCTGTTACTGGCGATCCTGTTCTTCGCCTGCTGGAGCGGCTTCATGTTCGCCCTCGCCCTGGCCCTGCAGGCCGGCGCCGGTCTCTCGCCGGTACAGGCCGGCAATGCCTTCATCGCCCTCGGCGCCTCCTACTTCGTCTCGGCGCTGCTCACCGCCCGGGTGGCGGCGCGGATCGGCCCGGTACGCCTGCTGCTGCTCGGCTGCGTCATCCAGATGTGCGGCCTGCTCGGCCTGATGCTGACCCTGCAACGGGTCTGGCCGCAGCCGGGCATCCTCAACCTGGCGCCGGCGACCCTGGTGATCGGCTTCGGCCAGGCGTTCATCGTCAGCAGCTTCTTCCGCATCGGCCTCTCGGAGGTGCCGGCCGCCCAGGCCGGCGCCGGCAGCGCCATGCTCGCCACCGTCCAGCAGGCCTCCCTCGGCCTCGGCTCGGCGCTGCTCGGCGCGGTGTTCGCGCACAGGCTGGAGCGCCATGGCGACTACCTGGAAGCGACGCAGACGACCCTGGCCGTCGAGTTCGTCCTGATGACGCTGCTGCTCGGCGCCACCTGCCTCTTCTACCTGCGCCGCGTGCGCACGGTGCCATTGCGCTGCGACTCGCCGGGCAACTGAGGCGCGCGGCCGGGCCCTGTTCCCGGCCGCCGGCGCCCCGTATGCTGGCGCGGTCCCCCAGCCAGGCCTTCGCCCCGATGCACGACCTGCTCGCCGCCCCGCCCCCCGCCGACCTCGCCAGCCTGCTGGCCAGCCTGCGCCAGGTCGAGGCGCTGCTCGACGCCATGCCCGGCGTGGTGTTCTTCGTCAAGGACGAGCGCGCCCGCTACGTCCTGGTCAACCGCACCCTGGCACGCCGCTGCGGCGTGAAGGACAAGGCCGAACTGCTCGGCCGCAGCGCCGACGAGGTCTTCCCTTCCAGCCTCGGTCCGCTCTATGCCGAGCAGGATCGGCGCGTGCTGCGCGGCGGCGCGACGCTGGAGAACCAGTTGGAGCTGCACCTCTATCCCGGTCGCCAGCCGGGCTGGTGCCTGACCCACAAGCAGGCGCTGCGCGATGCCGACGGGGCGATCATCGGCATGGCCGGCATCTCCCACGACCTGCCGGCGGCGCAGTCGGCGCACCCGGCCTACGGGCGGCTGGCGGCGGTGGACGCGCATATCCGCGAGCACTACGACCAGCCGCTCAGCCTCGCCGATCTCACTGCCATCGCCGGGCTCTCGGTGGCGCAACTGGAACGTCACTGCAAGCGCATCTTCCAGCTCACCCCACGGCAGATGATCCACAAGGCGCGGCTCGGCGCCGCCTCGCAACTGCTCGCCGGCGACGCGCCGATCACCGAGATCGCCCTGCGCTGCGGCTACACCGACCACAGCGCCTTCAGCCGCCAGTTCAAGGCGCTCACCGGACTCTCGCCGAGCCAGTACCGCGAGACCCATCGCCAGCCCCGAAAAGCGTAACGCCTCGCCCCGCCACGGGGCGGCGGTAGCAATCCTGCTCCCTTTTGTAACACCGCCGGCCGCGCCCGAGCGGGGCGCAGTCCGGCGCGGCCTGGCACAGCGACGCGCCAGCCAAAGCGGTCGCGCTCCAGCGAAAGGTTTTTTATCGCCGTCGGACGAGGTTCTGGCACAGCCATTGCTCACTTAAAATATCGTATACGAAATCACAAATACGGGATTTGCCGCCCTCCCACTCAACCGCATCGCCAGAGGCCCCCATGAATACCAAGAAGACCCTTGCCCTAGCCCTCACCGCTGCCCTGGGCTGTTCCCTCGCCGGTCTCGCCCAGGCCGACAAGCTCGACGACATCATCGAGTCCGGCAAGCTGCGCTGCGCCGTCACCCTGGACTTTCCGCCGATGGGCTCGCGCGATGCACAGAACAACCCGGTGGGCTTCGACGTCGATTACTGCAACGACCTGGCGAAGGCCCTGGACGTCAAGGCGGAGATCGTCGAGACGCCCTTTCCCGACCGCATCCCGGCGCTGGTGTCGGGTCGCGCCGACGTGATCGTCGCATCCACCTCGGACACCCTGGAGCGGGCCAAGACCATCGGCATGAGCATCCCCTACTTCGCCTTCGTCAAGGTGGTACTGACCCGCGAGGACACCGGCATCGCCAGCTACGAGGACCTCAAGGGCCGCCCGGTCGGCGGCACCGCTGGCACCTTCGAGGCGCTGGCCCTGGAGAAGGACAGCAAGGCCTGGGGCGACGCCAAGGGCAGCTTCCGCGCCTACCAGTCCGAGGCCGACACCGCCCTGGCGATCAGCCAGGGGCATATCGACGCCACGGTCGTCTCTTCCACCGTCGCCGCCTCGTGGATCAAGTCGGGCAAGTACAAGGGCCTGAAGATCGCCGGCGACGCGCCCTATGACATCGACTACGTGGCCCTCGGCGCCAAGCGCAACGAATACGGCCTGCTCAACTACCTGAACCTGTTCATCAACCAGCAGGTGCGCACCGGCCGCTACGCCGAGCTGGCGCAGAAATGGGTCGGCGGCACGGCGCCGGAGCTGACCACCAGCGCGGTCTACCGCTGAAGCCGAGGGCGCGGTCCGCCGCCGGGCCGCGCCGTTTCCCCCCGTCCTGGATGCGCCGATGAAGCACGCACACCTCATCGTTCCCCGTACCCTGGTCGCCGGCAGCGCGTCCGGCGAACTGCTGTACGCCCCGACCGGCCTGAGCTTCTGGGGCGGCGTCGACCCGCGCAGCGCGGAAGTGATCGACCGTCACCACCCGCTCAGCGGCCGCCATCTACACGGCAGGCTGCTGGCGATTCCCGGTGGGCGCGGCTCCTGTACCGGCAGCAGCGTACTGCTGGAACTGATCCTCGGCGGACGTGCGCCGGCGGCGATCCTCCTGCGCGAACCGGACGAAATCCTCGCCCTCGGCGCGATCGTCGCCGAGGAACTGTTCGGCCGCTCGCTACCCATCGCCTGTCTCGGCGAGCGCTTCGACGAACTCACCGCCTATCCCTGGGCGCGCCTGGCCGACGGACGCCTGGAACTCCACCGCGATGCCCCGCCGCCGCTGGAGGCCCGACCCGCCGAAGCGCTGGCGACCGATGCCGGCCCGCGACTGGACGCCTTCGACCAGGCCCTGCTCGCCGGCGAACACGGCGAAGCCGCACGCCTGGCGATGCGCATCGTCCTGCGCATGGCGGCGTTGCAGGGCGCGCAACGGCTGATCGACATCCAGCGCGCGCACATCGACGCTTGCATCTACACCGGCCCGGCCGGCCTGCGCTTCGCCGAGACCCTGCGCGACCTCGGTGCCCGGGTGCGGGTACCGACCACCCTCAACGCCATCTCCGTGGACCAGCGCCGCTGGCGCGAACAGGGCGTACCCGCCGCCCTCGGCGAGCCAGCCGCGGCCCTGGCCCAGGCCTATCTCGACATGGGCGCGCAGCCCAGCTTCACCTGCGCGCCCTACCTGCTCGACGACAGCGCGCGGGCCGGCGAACAGATCGTCTGGGCCGAGTCCAACGCGGTGCTCTTCGCCAACAGCGTGCTCGGCGCACGCACCAACAAGTACGCCGACTTCATGGATATCTGCTGCGCCCTCACCGGTCGCGCGCCGCTGGCCGGCTGCCACCTCGACGAGCAGCGCCAGGCGCGGGTACTGATCGAAGTGGAAGACCTCGGCAGCGTCGACGATGCCTTCTACCCGACCCTCGGCTACCTCTGCGGCCTGCTCTGCGACGGGCAGATCCCGGCGATCGACGGCCTGCGGCAGCGGCAGCCGGACCACGACGCGCTCAAGGCCTTCGGCGCGGCGCTGGGCACCAGTTCCTCGGTGCCGATGTTCCACGTCATCGGCGTCACCCCGGAAGCCCCTGACCTGGCCAGCGCCTTCGGCGGCCGCGCGCCGCGGCGGACCCTGCGGGTCGGACGCGAGCGCCTGCGCGACGCCTGGCGCGAGCTGGACAGCGCCGGCGAGACGCGGATCGACCTGGTGGCGCTGGGCAACCCGCACTTCTCCGCCAGCGAATTCGCCCAGCTCGCCGCGCTCTGCCACGGCCGCCGCAGACACCCGGAGGTAGCGCTGGTGATCACCAGCAGCCGGCAGGTCGTCGCCCAGGCCGAAGCGGCCGGGCACCTGGCGACGCTGCAGGCGTTCGGCGCGCGGCTGGTCACCGACACCTGCTGGTGCATGCTCGACGAACCGCTGGTGCCGCCGGGCGCGCGCACCCTGATGACCAACTCCGCCAAGTATGCCCACTACGCCCCCGGACTGGTCGGCCGCCAGGTGCGCTTCGCCGGCCTCGCCGGCTGCGTCGAGGCCGCCGTCGGCGGGCGGGCCCCCGCCGGGCTGCCCGCCTGGTTGAGCGAGGACTGCTGATGTTCGACTACACCTTCCACTGGCGCTCGGCGTTCAACGCCCTGCCGGAGATGCTCGCCGGCAGCCTGGTGACGCTCCAGGTCACCGCGCTGTCGATGCTCTTCGGCATCCTCATCGCCCTGCTCCTGGCCTTCGCCCGGCTCGGCGGCAACCGCCCGCTGCGCGCCGCCGCCGGAGCCTGGATCTCCATCGCGCGGAATACCCCGGCGCTGTTCCAGATCTACATCCTCTACTTCGGCCTGGGCTCCTTCGGCCTGCACGTCAGTTCCTGGTTCGCCCTGCTCGCCGGGGTCACCTTCAACAACGCCGGCTACCTCGCCGAGACCTTCCGCGGCGGCCTCCAGGCGGTGCCCGAGACCCAGTTGCGGGCGGCCCGCTCGCTGGGCATGAGCGCGCCGCAGGCCTATCGCCTGGTGGTGATCCCGCAGCTGCTGCGGGTGGTGTTCTACCCGCTGACCAACCAGTTGGTCTGGGCCATGCTGATGACCTCCCTCGGCGTGGTGGTGGGCCTGACCGACGACCTCACCGGCGTCACCCAGGCACTCAACGTCAAGACCTTCCGCACCTTCGAATACTTCGCCCTGGCCGCCGTCCTCTACTTCGCCATGGCCAAGCTGCTGGTGCTGGCCGCCCGCCTGCTGGGCTGGCGCCTGTTCCGTTACTGAGGGGAATGCCGTGTTCACCACCAGCCTCACCGCCAACGACCTGCTGTTCCTCCTGCAAGGCGCCTGGACCACCCTCGCCATCACCGCCATGGCGATGCTGATCGGCACCCTGCTGGGTGTCGTCTTCGGCCTGCTCCGCGCCCTGCTGCCACGCGCCAGCCTGCCGCTGGCGGCGCTGCTCGACGTATTCCGCAGCGTGCCGCTGCTGATCCAGTTCGTCCTGCTCAATTCCTTCAAGAGCATCCTCGGCCTCGACTGGAGCGCCTTCGCCGTGGCCTGCCTGGTGCTCGGCGTGTACGCCGCCGCCTACTGCACCGAGGTGGTCCGCGGCGGCGTCCTCTCGGTACCGCCGAGCGTGCGCCGGGCGGCGCGTTCGCTGGGCCTGAGCTATCGCCAGGACCTGTTCCACATCGTCCTGCCGATGGCCGCCCGGGTGGCCTTCCCCGGTTGGGTCAACCTGACCCTGTCGGTGATGAAGGACACCTCGCTGGTGCTCTGGATCGGCATCGTCGAACTGCTGCGCGCCTCGCAGACCATCGTCACGCGCATCCAGGAACCGCTCTTCGTGCTCTGCATCGCGGGGCTCGTCTATTACCTCATGAGCTGGGTGATCGCGCGACTCGGCGCCCGGCTGGAACGGAGATGGCAGCAATGATCGAGATCAGCGACGTGCACAAGGCCTACGGCCAGTTCGAGGTGGTCAAGGGTGTCGACCTGAGGGTGGACAAGGGCGAGGTGCTGTCGATCATCGGCGGCTCCGGTTCCGGCAAGTCGACCCTGCTGATGTGCATCAACGGCCTGGAGCCGATCCAGCGCGGCAGCATCCGCGTCGACGGCATCGACGTGCATGCCCGCGGTACCGACCTCAACCGCCTGCGGCGGAAGATCGGCATCGTCTTCCAGCAGTGGAACGCCTTCCCCCACCTGACCGTGCTGGAAAACGTCATGCTCGCGCCGCGCAAGGTGCTCGGCAAGAGCCGCGCCGAAGCCGAGGCGATGGCGCTGAAGCAACTCACCCACGTCGGTCTCGGCGACAAGCTCAAGGTCTTCCCCCAGCGCCTTTCCGGCGGCCAGCAACAGCGCATGGCGATCGCCCGGGCGCTGGCGATGTCGCCGGACTACATGCTGTTCGACGAAGCCACCTCGGCGCTCGACCCGCAGTTGGTCGGCGAGGTGCTGGACACCATGCGCCTGCTCGCCGAGGAAGGCATGACCATGGTGCTGGTCACCCACGAGATCCGCTTCGCCCGCGACGTGTCCGACCGGGTGGCGTTCTTCCGCAATGGCCTGGTCCACGAGATCGGCACCCCCGACCAGGTGATCGGCAACCCGCAGCGGCCGGAGACGGTGGAATTCCTCCGCTCGGTGCTCTGAGCCCGCCCCCGCACAGGAGATAGCCATGCGTTCGCAGCGGATCGTCCACATCGTCAGTTGCCATGCCGAAGGCGAGGTCGGCGACGTGATCGTCGGCGGCGTCGCCGCGCCGCCCGGCGCCACCCTCTGGGAACAGTCGCGCTGGATCGCCAGAGACCAGGACCTGCGCAACTTCGTCCTCAACGAACCGCGCGGCGGAGTGTTCCGCCACGCCAATCTGCTGGTGCCGGCCAAGGACCCGCGCGCGCAGATGGGCTGGATCATCATGGAGCCGGCCGACACCCCGCCGATGTCCGGTTCCAATTCGCTGTGCGTGGCCACCGTACTGCTCGACAGCGGCATCCTGCCGATGCGCGAACCGCTGACCCGGCTGCTGCTGGAAGCGCCGGGCGGGCTGATCGAGGCCCGCGCGGAATGCCGCGACGGCAAGGCCGAGCGGGTGGAAATCCGCAACGTGCCGTCGTTCGCCGACCGCCTCGACGCCTGGATCGAAGTCGAGGGCCTCGGCTCGCTACAGGTCGACACCGCCTACGGCGGCGACAGCTTCGTCATCGCCGACGCCCGGCGCCTGGGCTTCGCCCTGCGCGCCGACGAGGCCGCCGAGCTGGTCGCCACCGGCTTGAAGATCACCCACGCGGCCAACGAACAACTGGGCTTCCGCCACCCGACCAACCCGGACTGGGACCATCTGTCCTTCTGCCAGCTGGCCGCGCCGCCGGAGCGCCGCGACGGTGTCCTCGGCGCGAGCAACGCGGTGGTCATCCGCCCCGGCAAGATCGACCGCTCGCCCTGCGGCACCGGCTGCTCGGCGCGGATGGCGGTGCTCCAGGCGAAAGGCCAGCTGCGGGTCGGCGAACGCTTCGTCGGGCGCTCCATCATCGGTTCGGAATTCCACTGCCACATCGAGTCGCTGACCGAACTCGGCGGCCGTCCGGCGATCCTCCCGTGCCTGTCCGGGCGGGCCTGGATCACCGGCATCCACCAGTACCTGCTCGACCCGGACGATCCCTGGCCGCAAGGCTATCGGCTGTCCGACACCTGGCCCGGCGGCCACTGCTGACCACCCCGCCCGACCGCAGGCAGCGGCCGGGCGGAAACCGATCCGGCGCGTACCGGATCGCCCACGACGGCGAACGCTGCCGTCGCCCTGTGACTCGGACCGCAGCGGTCCGATTGAATTCGTATACGAAATACGAACAAAGGAGAAACCATGAGCAAGCACGTCAACTGGAGCGGCGTATTCCCCGCGGTCACCACCCAATTCAACGCCGATTTCTCGGTGAACCTGGAGGAAACCCACACGGTCATCTCCAACCTGGTGCGCGACGGCGTGTCCGGGCTGGTGGTATGCGGCAGCGTCGGCGAGAACACCTCGCTGACCATCGAGGAGAAGATGGCCGTCACCGAGGTCGCCAAGGATGCCTCCGGCGGCCGCGTGCCGGTGATCTGCGGGATCGCCGAGTTCACCAGCGCCGGCGCGGCGAAGGTGGCCAAGGCGGTGGAGCGGGCCGGCGTCGACGGCATCATGGTGATGCCGGCGCTGGTCTATTCCTCCAAGCCGCACGAGACCGCCGAGCATTTCCGCAGCGTGGCCAGCGGCACCGACCTGCCGGTGATGGTCTACAACAACCCGCCGATCTACCGGAACGACGTCACCCCGGACATCCTGGTTTCCCTGGCCGACTGCGAGAACATCGTCTGCTTCAAGGACAGCTCCGGCGACACCCGCCGCTTCATCGACGTACGCAACCAGGTGGGCGAGCGCTTCATCCTCTTCGCCGGCCTCGACGACGTGGTCCTGGAAAGCGTGGCGGTGGGTGCCCAGGGCTGGATCTCGGGAATGTCCAACGTGTTCCCGAAGGAAGGCGAGACCATCTTCCGCCTGGCCAGGGCCGGGCGCTTCGCCGAGGCGATGCCGATCTACGAGTGGCTGATGCCGATCCTCCATCTCGACGCCCGTCCCGACCTGGTGCAGTGCATCAAGCTCTGCGAGCAACTCGCCGGTCGCGGCAGCGCCCTCACCCGTCCACCGCGCCTGGCCCTGCGCGGCGCCGATCGCGAGCACGTCGAGCGGATCATGGCCAAGGCCCTGGCCAGCCGGCCGGCGCTGCCGGACGTCGGCTTGTAGCCGACGCCCCGCCCTCGCCGCCTCGCTCCCCGGGGAGCGGCCGGCGAGGGCCAGCGGCAGAGCATTCCGTCCACCGTCCCCTGGGAGGCCCCATGCCCAGCATCCTCGGTCACAACTATGTCGGCGGCGCTCGCAGCGCCGCCGGCAACCTCATCCTGCGCAGCCTCGACGCCGACAGCGGCGAAGCGCTGCCCTACGCCTTCGTCCAGGCCACCGAGGCGGAGGTCGACGCCGCCGCCCGCGCCGCCGAACGCGCCTATCCACACTACCGGCAACTGTCCGCCACGCGCCGCGCCGGATTCCTCGAGGCGATCGCCTCGCGCCTCGACGCCCTGGGCGACGACTTCGTCGCCCTGGTCCGTCGCGAGACCGCGCTGCCCGCCGCACGCATCCAGGGCGAACGGATACGTACCGCCAACCAGTTGCGGCTGTTCGCCGAAGTCCTGCGGCGTGGCGACTTCCACGGCGCGCGCATCGACCGTGGACAACCCGGGCGTACCCCGCCGCGCCCCGACCTGCGCCAGTGGCGAATCGGTCTCGGCCCGGTGGCGGTGTTCGGTGCCAGCAACTTCCCGCTGGCCTTTTCCACCGCCGGCGGCGACAGCGCCGCCGCCCTGGCCGCCGGCTGCCCGGTGGTGGTCAAGGCACACGGCGGACACATGGCCACAGCCGAATGCGTGGCCGACGCGATCCTCCAGGCGGCGGCCGACAGCGGCATGCCGGCCGGGGTATTCAACATGGTCTACGGCAGCGGCGTCGGCGAGGCGCTGGTGCGCCATCCGGCCATCCGCGCGGTCGGCTTCACCGGTTCGCTCAAGGGCGGGCGCGCACTGTGCGACCTGGCAGCGGCGCGGCCGCAGCCGATCCCGGTGTTCGCCGAGATGAGCAGCATCAATCCGCTGGTGGTGCTCCCCGAAGCCCTGCGCCGGCGCGGCCGGCAGGTGGCGGAGGAGCTAGCCGCCTCGGTGACGCTCGGCTGCGGCCAGTTCTGCACCAAGCCGGGCCTGGTGCTTGGCCTGCGCTCCCCCGGCTTCGACGCCTTCGTCGCGGCCCTGGGCGAGGCACTGGCCGCCAGGCCGGCACAGAGCATGCTCAACGCCGGCACCTTGCGCAGCTATGTCGAAGGACTGCAACGCCTGGAGCGCCACCCCAGCATCCGGCGCCTGGCCGGCGCGCCACAGGAAGGGCGGCAGGCCCATCCGCAGTTGTTCAAGGCCGACGTGGGCCTGTTGCTGGAAGGCGACGAACTGCTCCAGGAAGAGGTGTTCGGCCCGGCCACCGTGGTCGTCGAGGCGGCCGACGAGGAACAGCTTGCCCGCGCGCTGGACAACCTGCACGGCCAGTTGTCGGCGACCCTGATCGGCGAAGCGGACGACCTCGCGGCGTTCGCCGGGCTGGTCCCGCTGCTCGAACGCAAGGCCGGGCGCCTGCTATTCAACGGCTATCCGACCGGCGTCGAGGTGTGCGACGCCATGGTCCACGGCGGCCCCTACCCGGCCACCTCCGACGCTCGCGGCACCTCGGTGGGAACCCTGGCCATCGAGCGTTTCCTGCGCCCGCTGTGCTACCAGGACTACCCCGACAGCCTGCTCCCGGACGCCCTGAAGAACGCCAACCCGCTGGGCCTGCTGCGCCTGGTCGATGGCCGGAGCACGCGCGAGGCGCTGGATTGAGCACGCCTGGGAGCCTGGATGGCGGATAGCGCCGTTGGCGCTATCCGCCCTACGCAGTCGTCCTCGTTGCGCCACGCTGTCCGGTCGGCCCCTCGCCTTGCGCTCACTCCAGCAACGCCAGCAGCTCCCGGTGCAACGCCTCGGGAATCGTCACACCGTCCCTGGCGCTGCGTTCGCGCGCTTCGAAGCGTCGCTGCGAGGGCAAGCGCGCGCCCTGTTCGACGATGCCTTCGAACAGCGTCTCGGCGCGCGCCAGGTGCTCCTCCGCCGAGGCGCCGAGCATGCGCCGCGGATCGATGGCGATCAGCAGTTCGCCACCGTAGGGAGAAGAACGGCTGCCCTCGTCGTAGGCCAGCGACTCGGCACTGGTCAGGTCGCCGATCAGCGGACCGGCGAGCAGTTCGACCATCGCCGCCAGGGCCGAGCCCTTGTGCCCGCCGAAAGTGAGCATGGCGCCTCGCAACGCGGCGCTGGCATCGGTGGTCGGCTCGCCCTGCTCGTCCACCCCCCAGCCCAGCGGGATCGGCTTGCCGGCGCGTTCGTGCAACTGGATCTCGCCACGCGCCACGGCGCTGGTGGCGAAGTCGAAGACGAACGGCGGGCCGTCCGGACGCGGCCAGCCAAAGGCGATCGGGTTGGTGCCGAAGATCGGCTTGCGTCCGCCCGCCGGCGCCACCCAGGCATGACTCGGCGTGGTCGCCAGGGCCACCAGGCCCGCCTCGGTGAGTGCCTCGACCTCAACCCATAGCGCGGAGAAATGCACACAGCGGTTTACCGCCATCGCCGCGATACCCTGGCTGCGGGCCTTCTCCAGCAGATGCGGCAGCCCCAGCCGGAATGCGCACTGGGAGAACCCGCCATGGGCGTCGACCCGCAGCAGGCCGGGAGCGATGTCGTGCAGTTCCGGCTCGGCGTCGGCGGATACCTTGCCGGCCTTCAGGGTGGCGATGCAGCCGAGCAACCGCCAGATACCGTGGGACGCGCATTCGTCACGCTCCCCCGCCACCAGGGTATCGGCCACCGCCTGTACATGGGCTTCGCTGAAAGCGTGCCGGCGCAGGATGCGCACGGCCAGCTCGCGGACCTCGTCCAGCGTCATTCGGATCACGGGCTTCTCCTTGTTCGACCAATCCCTAGGGTGGCCTGCCGCGACAGCCTTCTCTTGACCTCAATCGACCCGGAGCATGCCGAAAACGGCACAACCGGCTCGAGCACATCGAAAACTTACAGAAAATTCCTAGCAATCATGTAAGGCAATTCCAAATAGCCCCGCAGACCATCAAGAAACCCTTCCGCGCCCCGCTACAGGACCAAGCACCTTCCCACAGCCCGGTCGGAGACCACCCCATGCTTCTTCGTCGTATCGCCATCACCCCACGCGCCGTCATCGGCTTCGCCATCCTCGCCTCGCTGCTGGTGGCGCTCGGCCTCTTCGCGCACAACCGCATGGGTTCGCTGAACCGCGCCGCCAAGGATATCGGCGAGGTCTGGCTGCCCAGCGTCGAAGCCTCGGCCCAGCTCAGCGGCCTGATGAGCGAACTGCGCCTCGGCGAGATGAACCACGTGCTGCTGCACGACGCCACGCGCATGCGCCAGCAGGAACAACGGATGGACGAGGTCATCGCTACCCTCGCCAGGGTGGAAAGGGAATACCGCCCCTTGCTGGTCCTGGACGAGGAGCGCGCGTTGCTCGACCAGTTCGTCCAGCGCCAGCAGGAATACCTCGAAGGACACGCCGCCCTGCTCGCGCTGTCCCGTGACAACCGTACCGACGAAGCCAGCGTGCTGATGGGCGGGGCCCAGTTGCAGCGCTACGAGCAGGTGCAGCGGACCCTGAAGCAACTCATCGCCCTCGACCGCGAGGCCGCCCGCGCCTCCACCGCCGAAGCCACCGATGTCTACTCCCGGGCCTCCACCGCGATCCTCGCGGTGCTGCTGGTGGCCCTGGCGGCCAGCGTGACGATCGCCTGGCTGCTGACCCGCAGCATCGTCGTGCCGATCCGCCAGGCGGTGTCCTGCGCCGACCGCATCGCGGCCCGCGACCTGACCGGCGAGATCGCCAGCGAGGGCGACGACGAGCCGGCGCAACTGATGAAGGCCATGCGCAGCATGCAGGCCAGCCTGCACGACACCATCGAGCAGATCGGCGATTCCGCCGCGCTGCTGGCCGCCGCTGCCGAGCAACTGAACGCGGTGACCGAGGAAGGCAACCGGTCGCTGGCCCGGCAGAACGATGAGATCGAGATGGCCGCCACCGCGGTCAACGAAATGAGCGCGGCGGTCGAGGAGGTCGCGCGCAACGCCAGCTCCACCGCCGAGGCCTCCAGTCTCTCGGAACGGGCCGCCGGCAACGGCCGCGCACGGGTCGGACAGACCGTCCGCTCGATCCGCCAGATGAACGCCGAGATCGGCCAGACCGCGCGCCTGGTGGAAGGCCTGGCCAGCCAGGCGCAGGACATCGGCAAGGTGCTCGACGTGATCCGCGCCATCGCCGAGCAGACCAACCTCCTCGCCCTCAATGCCGCCATCGAGGCCGCCCGCGCCGGCGAGCAGGGCCGCGGATTCGCGGTGGTCGCCGACGAGGTGCGCGCCCTCGCCCACCGCACCCAGCAATCGACCCATGAGATCGAAGGCATGATCGCCAGCGTCCGCGAGGGCACCGACACCGCGGTGTCCGCGATGCGCGAGAACGACCAGCGCGCCCGGCAGATGCTCGACGAGGCCGAGGCCGCCGACCACGCCCTGGGCGAGATCGCCGAGCACGCCACGCGGATCAACGAGCGCACCCTGGTGATCGCCAGCGCTGCCGAAGAGCAGGCCCACGTCGCCCGCGAGGTCGACCGCAACCTGGTGAACATCCGCGACGTTGCCGTACAGACCACCCAGGGCGCCGAGCAGACCCGCGGCGCCAGCCACGAGCTGTCGCGCCTGGCCAACGACCTCAAGGGCATGATCGGTCGCTTCGTGGTCTGACCCGCAGGCGAGCTAGGGCGTCGCGCGGCGCAGCACCAACTGCCCGCCGTCGCCCTTCTGCACCCGGTAGTCGCCCTCGCCCTGGCGACCGAGGAGCATCAGGGTCAGGCCGCCGCGTTCGAGCAGCGCGATCCCGGCCGGGGTAGGCCTCCAGGCGCGCGGCTCGCTGGGCAGCCAGCGCGTGAGGCAGGCGGTATCGCCGCCCAGGTCGTAGCCACTGGCTTCCGCCACTTCGCTGTCGCGCAGCTCCAGGTGGCAGATCGCGGGCGCCTCGTCCTGCTGCAGGGTCCATTGCCCGGCGAGATCGGAAGCGCTGAGAAGAATCAGACTGCTGGCCATACTGATACCTGTGCTGAAAAAACCGCAGAGCAAGCAAACCATCCTGGAGAGCTTCGCGCTTGCCGACATCGAGAGATCTCCTTCAAGCCTGGAACATCGGATAACACGGCGAACGCCGCCCGCCATCCTCGCTTCGAACGCCAGCGCGCGCCAGGCGCCGCGGGCCTCCGTTCGTCCGCCAGGCCGCCGGCCGACGGGCGCGCCACAGTTCACAACTTCGCTCCTGTGGAAGACACCTATCAATTCGAACAGTGCCCGGCCGGCCGAAGGGCCGCGGTTCGTACCGCCGCACCGAACCGCGCCCGCTTCAGCGCGTCAGACGACGATGTCGGCCTGGGTCGCCTGGCCGATCAGATTGATCGCGAAATCGGCATGGGCGTCCCCGCTGAAGTCGATCGCCAGGCTGCCGGCCTTGCTCGCCGCGTCGTAGGACAGGATCGCCTGGCCGGCCTTGCCGGCGAAGGCGTCGACGTATTGCAGCACCAGCCCGCCGTTGACGAAGGCATCCAGCCCGGACAGGTCGATCTTGTCCTGGCCGCTGACGAAGTCGCGCAGGGTATCCGGCGCCGCCGCGGAGGACTCGGCGATATCGCCGTAGACGAAGGTGTCGGCCCCCGCGCCGCCCCACAACTGGTCCGCGCCGAGGCCGCCGTAGAGGATGTCGTTGCCGGCGCCGCCCTTGAGCACGTTGGCCACGTCGTTGCCGATCAACAGGTCGCTACCCGAGCCGCCGATGGCGTTTTCCACGGTGACCCCGGCAGCGATCGACACATTGCCCTTCAACCCGCCGACATCGGACAGCGCCTTCTCGTTGAGGTTGATCTTCTGGTTCTGGCTGAAGCCGGAGAAGTCCAGGGTGTCGTTGCCGCCGGCGTCCCACACCGAGAACACCAGCTTGGAACTGGACGAGGTGGCGCTGTAGAAGTCGCGCTCGGTGTTGGAGTTGAAGCCGTACACCGTGTCGCCGGTGCGGGTGGTCAGGTTGGCCCCGTAGAGCTTCTGGATCGCCGCGATGTCGTCCAGCAGCGGTGCCGAGGAATAGGCGCCCTTGAAGTCCTGGCCGGTGTTCTGCTCTTCCCAGTAGCTCATCACCGAATAGGCGCGGGTGTCCTCGGCGTAGGTAGCGTCGGCGTAGGTGGGATCGCCCTCGCCGGCGTTGTAGTCGCCGGGGTGGCTCAGGCCCAGGGTATGGCCGATCTCGTGGGTCAGGGTCTGGCGTCCGTAGTTGCCGTTGGCCGGATTGACGTTGGCGCTGTAGCTGCTGTTGATCAGGTACCAGGATTGCCCCTTGAGCGCATCCGGTACATCCGGCAGGAAGGCGAACGCCGCACCGCCGACACTACTGCTGAAGTTGCCGAAGGTCAGGTCGCCCTGATCGCCCTGGCCGGCATCGACGAAGTGGATATTGGTGACGTCCGACCAGGATTGCAGCGACAACTTGGCCTGGGCCTGCTGCTGCGCGGAAAAGGCGCTGAACTTGCCCAGCGAGTAGATATCGCTGACATACTTCCACGGCGTATTGAAGAAGTCGTTCGGTTTGGTCAGGAACGAATAGGACAGGGTCAGCACCGAGTCGCCCGGCGCTTTCTGCCAAGACGCCTGTTCGCGGAGGATCTGCTCCGCCGCCTGGTCGACGGTATAGGACGGATGGCCATTGACCAATTCGTCCCCGCCCCGCGCATAGGCATGCAGGAAGTTGTCTACCTGGGTATACGCATCGCTACGACCTTTCAATGCAAGAGAATTGCTGGACATTGTCATATCCCTTTAAGTTGTAAAGGAAATAACTCGGATACAATTATCGGATGGATAATTGCAGTTATCGGCCAGATCAGGCCGAAGTCCAAACTGACACAGCTCATTTTCCAATGTCCACAGGTTTCACGAAAAAAATTAAGCTGCACTTAAAGCATATGCACGAACGAATTCCGCATATATGAAATCATGCAGGAAAGATAAACTACCGAAGACACTGGAATATTATAAAAACCGTTTCATATAAATAGCGCCTTATTGAAAAAACAATTCCATGCGTATTGTTCGACCTCTGTCGACCCGCCCGGGACATCGACTTCACGCCAGGCGAACAATTGCCTGCACGTCCTTCGCGGTCTCAATTGAGCGCGCTCCGGTTTTCCTCCGTATCGGTCTTCGACAGGGTGTGCAGCGGCGCCGGGCAATCCGTCGTCGCGCAGTCGCGGCGGCGCGCCGGCGTCTCGCCGGAAACGAAGTTCGCCGCCACCAGTTCCAGGTCGGCTTCGTCCAGCACCCCGGCGTAGAAACGCAGGCGTGCCCAGGCCGTGAGGTAGTCGTACTTGGCCTTGGACAGCTCGTTCATCGCGCTGTACAGCGCCTGCTCGGCGTTCAGCAGGTCGAGGTTGACCCGCACCCCGGCGGCGATGCTCTTGCGCGTGGCCATCACCAGCGTCCGCGCCGAATCCACGGTCATCTCGTAGGCGCGGATCTTCGCCGCGCTGCTGCTGCTCTGGTTGTACATCTTGCGCACCTGGTTGAGGGTCTCGCGGACCTTGTCGTCCAGGTCGTAATGGCTCTTCTCCATGCGATGCGTGGCCTGGCGCGTCGCCGCCAGGGTCTCGCCGCCGGAGAACAGCGGAACGCTCAACTGGATGCCGACGCTGTCGGTCTCGTAGCGCTGGTTGTAGGTGTTCTCCGAACCGGACTTGGACTTGCCGGTGCTGGCGTACAGGCCCAGGCGCGGCAGGAAGTCGGCGCGGTTCTGCTCGACCTCGTAGCGGGCCACGTCCACCGCGTGGCGCAGCGAGGCCAGCTCGGGATTCTCGGCCAGCGCCAGGTCGCGCCAGGCGGTGTAGCTGGCGGGGCTCAGCGGGCGCACCTGGAAGCGTTCGCCGAGCGGCGCCAGGTCGGCGATCTCCAGCGGCGCCCCGACCAGCCGCTCCAGCTCGCGCAGGGCGGCATCCTGGCTGTCCCGCGCCTCGATTTCCTGGGCCTGGGCCAGGTTGAAGCGGGCCTGGGTCTCCAGGGTGTCGGTGCGGGTGCCGTTGCCGCGCTCGAACTGGCGCTGGTTGAGCTGGAACTGCTCGCGGTAGGAGCGTTTCTGCGCCCGCGCCAGTTCGATCTGGTCCTGGGCCAGCAGCGCGCCGGTATAGGCTTCCAGGACCCGGACCAGCAGTTCCTGGCTCTGGCTGCGGAAGCGCTCGTCGGACAGCAGCGCCTGGGCCACGCCCTTGCGGTAGCGGCTGAAGGCCTCGTAGTCGAACAACGGCTGTTGCAGGCTGAGGGTGGAGACGTAGCTGTCGTAGTCGCGGTCTTCCTTGAAATCGCCGCGGGTGGTGGTCTGGGTCACATCGGACCAGCTGCGCCCACGGTTGTAGCTGTACACCAGGCGCGGCAGCAGCGCCGCGCGGCCGAGCGCACGGTATTGCCTGCCGGCCTCGTGCTCCTGGATCGCGGCCTGGAACTGCGGGTCGTTCTCCAGGGCCAGGTGATAGCCGTCCAGCAGGCCGAGGGCGAAGGCGTCCTCGCGCAGCAGCAACAGGAAGGCGCCGAACAGCCAGGTCATCAGGCGGCGCATGGTCATCGGTCAGTTCTCCGCCAGCGCCACGTGGGCGCGGTCGAACAGGGGCTTGAACAGGTAATTGAGCAGCGAGCGCTCGCCGGTGCGGACGAACACCTGCACCGCCATCCCCGGGCGGATCTGCAGGCCCTTCAGCTTACCCATCGCGGCCGCGTCGACCTGGGCGCGCAGCGCGTAGTAGGGCTGCTTGTTCTGCTCGTCGAGCAGGCGGTCGGCGCTGACCATGGTCACCTCGCCGGTGACCCGCGGGGTCTTGCTCTGGTTGAAGGCGGTGAACAGCATCTCCACCGGCAGCCCGCTGTGGATCCGGTCGACCAGGTTCACCGCGAGCTGGCCCTCCACTTCCAGGCTGTCGCTGTTGGGCACGATGTACATCAGCAATTCGCCGGGGCCGATCACCCCGCCATCGGTGAACACCTTCAAGCCGGCCACGTAGCCGCTGACCGGCGCGCGGATCTCGGCGTGGCGCAGTTCGTAGCGCGCCGAGGACAGCTCCTCCCAGAGCGTCCGCGCATTGACCTGGGTTTCCGCCAGTTGCCCGTTGACTTCCTTGCGGTACTCCTCCTCGCGTTGGGCGATGCGCATCTGCGCCTCGGCGATGCTCTGGCGGATCTGCCCGAAGCGACCGCTGCTCTCCGATAGCCGGGCGTTCACCTCGGCCAGTTGGCGCTCCTGTTCGAGCAACTGGTTGCGCGGCATGTAGCCTTCCTCGGCGAGGTCGCGCGCACCGCTCAACTGGCTGTTCAACAGGCGTTGTTGCAGGCGCTGGTTGCCCTCGGTCTGGCGCAACCCTTCGAGCTGGGCGCGCAGCCCCTCGATGTTCGCCCGCAATGCGGAGAGTTCGTTGGCCAGCGCGGTCTGGCGGCTGTGCAGCAACTGCCGCTGCAACTCCAGGCGCTCGCCGAGGGTCGGCAGCGGGGCCTGCTCGGCCAGCCCCGCGGGCATCTCCAGGGTCCGCCGGCCGTCGTATTCGGCCTGCAGGCGCGCCTGGTTGAGCCGCGCGTTGGCGTACCGGTTGAGCAGCGAATCGACGTTGGCCCGGGCCTGGGTCGGTTCCATGCGGATCAGCGGCTCGCCCGCCTCCACATGCTGGCCGTCGCGCACCAGGATGTGCTTGACCACCCCGCCCAGCGGATGCTGCACCGACTTGCGCTGGCCGGAGATGATCACCGTGGCCGGCACCGCCACGCCCTGGTCGAGCGGCGCGAAGGCGGCCCAGAGCAGCGCGCCGCCGAAGCCGAACAGGACCAGCAGCCAGCCCAGTCGCGCATAGGCGTTCTCGTCGCGTTTCACCGTGCGGGTCATTCCACACCTCCCTGGCGCGGCGCGGCCACCACCTGCGGCGCGCCGTAGCCGGCCACCCGGTAGTCCGCGCGCTGCTGCGACGCCGACGCGGCGCGCTGGTTGTTCAAGGCGGCGAGCACCTGGTCGCGCTCGCCGTACAGGTGCAACTGGCCGGCGTTCAGCGCCAGCAGGCGGTCGGCGCAACCCAGCACGCCGGCCCGGTGGGTGATCAGCAGCACCGTGCAGCTACGCGCCTTAAGCGCCTGGATCGCCGCCAGCAGCGCCTGCTCGCCGCTGTCGTCGAGGTTCGAGTTGGGTTCGTCGAGCACCACCAGGGTCGGCGCGCCGTACAGCGCCCGGGCCAGGGCGATGCGCTGGCGCTGGCCGCCGGAAAGCCCGGCGCCGCCGACGCCGAGCACGGTGTCGTAGCCCTGCGGCAGGCGCAGGACCAGTTCATGGACCCCGGCCAGGCGCGCCGCCTCCACCACCTTGTCGGCCTGCACCTCGCCGAAGCGGGCGATGTTTTCCGCCACCGTGCCGGCGAACAGTTCGATGTCCTGCGGCAGGTAGCCGATGCGCGGGCCGAGGGTCTCGCGCTCGTACTGGCGGATCTCGGCGCCGTCCAGGCGCACGCTGCCGTGCAGGGTCGGCCAGATGCCCAGCACTACCCGCGCCAGGCTCGACTTGCCGGAGCCGGACGGACCGATCACGCCGACCACCGAGCCGGCCGGGATCGCCAGGGTCAGACCACGCAGGGTGCGCGCCTCGCTGCCGGGCGGCGCCGCGTCCAGCGATTCCAGCAGCAGGTGGCCACGCGGCTCGGGCAATTCCATGCGCCGCTCGCGGGCGGGGAATTCGTCGAGCAGGCCGCTCAGCCGGCGATAGGCATCGCGCGCCGCGCCCCACTGCTTCCACACGCCGATCAGTTGGTCGATGGGCCCCAGCGCACGGCCCATCAGGATCGAGCCGGCGATCATCATCCCCGGGGTGATGCGTCCCTCCACCGCCAGCCAGGCGCCGAGGCCGAGCACCAGGGATTGCAGGGCGATGCGCAGGTATTTGCTCAGCGCGTTGATCCGCGCCGCGCGCTCGCTGGCCAGGCTCTGCTGGTCGAGGAACGCCTGGTGCAGCCGTTCCCAGCGCCCGCGCATGCTGCCGAGCATGCCCATCGCCTCGATCACCTCGGCGTTGCGCAGGTTGTTGCTGGCCAGTTGGCCGGACTTGATCGACAACTCGCCGGCCTTGGCCAGCGGCGCACGGGTGGCGCGTTCGTTGAACCAGGCGAGGGCCATCAGGGCCAGCGCGCCGACCAGCGAGAGCAGGCCGAGCCAGGGGTCGAAGAGGAAGATCACCAGCAGGTAGACCGGGAACCAGGGTGCGTCGAAGAAGGCGAACAGCGCCTGGCCGGTGATGAACTGGCGCAGGGTGGTCAGGTCGTGCAGCGCCTGGCTGGCCTCCTGGCCGCCGGCGCGCAGGTTGCGTTCGAAGGCGGCGGCGTAGATCCGCCCGTGCAACTGGCCGTCGAAGCGTTCGCTGACCCGCACCAGGACGAAGCTGCGCAGCGCCTCCAGCGCGCCCATGAAGACGAACACGCCAAGCGCCATCAGGGTCAGCATCAACAGGGTGACTTCGTTGGCCGAGGACAGCACGCGGTCGTACACCTGCAGCATGTACAGCGAGGGCACCAGCATCAGCAGGTTGATCACCCCGGAGAACGCCGCCACGCTGCGCAATGCGCCGCGGCTGGCCGCCAGGGCCTGTTTGATTTCGTTGGTAACGCTGGAACCGAGCCTTGCCATCGAGCGCGCTCACTTCTGCCACGACTGCCGCTGGAATCCCGAATGAGCCCGGATGGCACCTCCCTGTGCCGGGCGTTCCCTCGCCGTCAGGCGGCCAGGGCCTGATGCTCCGGCGCCGGGTCGGCGCCGATCAGCTGGATTGTCGGCGGCGCCGCTTCGTCGCCGTGGCCGAGCAGCGCCGCGAGCACCTTGCCGGCCCCGTCCAGTGCGCTGTGCGCGGTATCCCCGGCGATACCGGCGACGATCGACAGGTCATTGTCGAGGTCATGCACCAGCTCGATCTGGCCCTTCGGCCCGACCCCGGCGACATTGACACCGGCAATCGTTTGCGCATACAGCTTGCTGTCGAAGTGCAGGTCCAGCGTCGGCAGCGAGACACCGATGTCCTTGACCACCGGCACGTAGCCGAGGATGCCGCCGACGATGGGCAGGTCCTTGAGGGTCACCTCGTTCCAGCTCAGCAGCTTGACCTCGTTGTAGCTACCCAGCTCCAGGGTGCCGCCGAGATTGGCCACGCCGAGGTTGTAGCTGGGTCCGGCGATACCGTAGAACTTGGCGCTGAAGCCTTCCTTGTCGACCGAGCCGACCACTCCCAGGCCGCCGAGGTTGAGCGGCGCCAGCACCGGCACCAGCGGCGCGGTGATCGGATTCAGCGCCAGGGCTGCGGTGACCAGCGGAGTCAGCGGCGTCTCGCCGCCGAAGGTCAGGCCTTGCTCGGTGAAGGAGACGTTGATCGGCAGCGGGCCGAGGATGCCGCGGCTATCGGGAATCACGCCCTGGTCGTGATTGCCGCCGAGCAGCGAGCCGATCACATTGACCCCGAGCAGGCCGTCGCTATTGCCGAGGCTTAGCGAGCCACCCTGGTAGGCGGCGTGGTAGAGATCGTTGGCGGCCTTCAGGCTGTCGCTGCCGAATTCCCAGGCATGGCCGACGGTGGCACCGACGCCCTGCCCCAGGTCACCGACCAGCTTCAGGTAATCCTCCGGCTCGACGCGCCCGTGCAACAAGTCGTCAGCGATCGCCAGCGAGTTGCCGGCCAGCCCGCCCAGCGTGCCGACCGCGGAGCCTACGGTGTCGAGGGCGTCGCCGGCGATCTCGCCGAGCGTGCCGGCCACCGCGCCGACCGTACCCTCCAGCGCCTGCTCCACGCTGGCAACGGCGTCATGCACCGATGTCAGCGCTTCGTGCACCTGCTGCTCCACGGCGTCGACGGTGGAGCCCACCAATGTCCTGGCCACGTCCGCCACCGCCGTGACGGCGGTGGCGGCCACCTGCGTCGCACGCTCGTAGACCTGGCCGAACAGGTTCGCGGCTGCATTGAATAATCCCATCTTCTGTTCCTCGATTGAGTTGTCTCGGTTATCGCGTTTCCGGCGCAGGTCGCTGTTTACCGACCGAACCGGTCACGCGGTTAAGCGCAGTCAGTGAGTTCCGCGAGAAAACGGAACGCGGGTACCTGAAAGTTCATCAGGCCTGGCGACAACTTGTTTTTATTGGAAGACAGGAGCCCCCGAGGGCGAAACCCATTTAATCCCGAGCAGCCCGCAACAGAGCGCTCTCCACCGCTTCGCCTGTTAAGTAGGACTAACATGGGAAAGGCAAATTTGTACCACCACTTAAATCAGTTCAATACTTTGGTTGGGCATACCGACCTGTCAGTTCTGCCAGGTGGATTTCCAAGCCCCTGATTCCTAAACGGATTATTGACGCTTTTAATTAATATCGAATGACGGACGGTCGCCCCGGCACGAACTCTGACGAAAATCAGAAATGAAGAAAGGGTTATATCCTTATGCACCAAAGTGCCAAGCCGCCCTCGCGGCGTGCCCAACTAGCGTGCAACTTCGGCAGCGCCCTCTTCGAAGAAGCGAATGACACTTTTGCGTGGCTCATAAGGAATACTCTTATTGCGTGAAGCGCATCACAAAATATTGAATCGAACAGTCCAGGCGGATTGTTTTCTCCTGGTAAACGATGATTAACGGCGCGCTCCCAACGCCGGGTTATTTCCATGAATCGCTTCAGCCAACGCCTTGCCTGCCGATAGCCTCTGCCGTCACCCATTCCCGCCCTTGCTCCCCGCCTTGCCTGCCCCTATCCTGCGCCCGTCACGGCCAAATCCGTGACCGGGTTTGACAGCCCGAAGAGACGGCGCGATGCGCCGAGCGGTGCATGCGAAAGCAGCGAATGCTTTTGCAGGCATCGGCTCGACCGCAGTTTTCCAACTGCGGGCCTTCATGGCGGATCGCGTGGGGAGACCCTCGTGGTCTGCCGGTTCCGTTTCCCGGTCTGTCAACCCTGCGCGATCCTGCCTCCATCGATTGACAGCGAAGGCGGCAGGTCATGTGACTCTCAGAAACGGAGTACCCAGCATGACGAAGGATGAAAAGGAAAAGACCCACGTCGACGCAATCATCGAACGCTACAAGGACCTGATGGTCGAGATTCCCCCCGCCGACCGGCAACCCGGTCTCTCCCTGCTCTGGCCGGTTCCCGCCCAGCCCGCCATCGACAAGGGCGTCCGCCAGGCCGAGAACTGGCTTGCCGACCAGATCGAAGGCCAGCTCTGGACCGCCTTCGCCTTCGGCCGCGACAGCCTGCCCACACCGATGCAGAAGACCGCCTTCGAAGTGGCCTTCCTGACGCGCCTGCAGCAGCGCCTGGTAGCCGCTCGACGTTCCGGTTGACCCGACCATGGCGAATGACGCCGGTGGCGTCGTTCGCCCTATGGGACTGCTCTATCCATGCCGCTGCGCGAGCGTACTTCTACGGTTCATCCCCACGCATGTGGGGAACACCACACGAAAACCATAACCCGCCATAGAGTGGGCTTTCTCATGCCCGGAGAACTTGCATGACTACATACGCCACCGGTAACCCGCTTGGCTCCAAAGACCCGCCTGATCTGTACGATAACGCCGAGAACTTCGACGCGGCGATGAACGACCGAGTAAACACCACGTGGAGTGATCGTTTCGGCGTTATGCGCCCAACGATGAAAGGATATGCGGAACAGTTCTAAGACTGGCTGGATGCTCAAGGATTCGAACCAGGCTTTCCTTGAATATGTCGACGGCTCTCCGCTGATTGTTGATCGCCCGACTCAACTGATTCAGCGTGACGGGAACCTGTATAGCGTTCAACTGCCAGCAGATTTCCCGGTCAGCCTGAGCGGGAACTGGGCTACCGACGAGCCGCTACTTGTGAACCAGGTTGATCGCGCGCTACGCGCTGAGCTGGTCAATGAGACCGACCTGGCGCTTGGCGCGGCGGTTGTCGGCCGGTCCGCAGTTGTAGTTGAGTCACTTGCCGATCTCGTCGGATCGCCTCGGAAAACGACTCATACGTACCATGTTCGTGAGCATCGCCCAGGCATTACAACCGGTGGCGGCGTATTCGTCTGGGACCCGTTGATGCCTCGATCAATGCACAATGGCGGAACGGTAATCAGTCCGACGGTCCCTGCATACACCGCCCAGCCTGGCCTAGCAGACTATCTCGCCGGCGTCGGCGAGACGGAGCCGTCGGCGAGCGGTGCATTCGTTCGCCGGATCGAGAACAACGCTGTGCGGCTGGAGTACTTCGGCTGGGTCGAAGGTGAGCTTGGTACGGCACCGCTCGCGATGCTGCTCCGCGAAACTCGGTCAAACGAGGGCGATGGCGCCAACATTGGTGCAGTCGCCGTGCTGCCGCCGGGGACGATTCGCACAGCGCCATTCGTGATCGGTTCGAACCAGATTATAGGGGCGACCAGTCGGACGGTAGTTCTTCAAGAGCCAGGAACAGTAATCGGTGACAACGCCCCGTTCATCGCTATTGCCAGCCAGACAAACGTCTATATCCGCGGAAACGGAATGCAGATCAATGGTCAGAAGAACGAGGCAACTAGCGGAGAGGGACGCTATGGTCTGTTTCTCTATGGTTCAAAAAATGTACTTGTTCAGGATTTATCGATAAACGCATTTTCTGGTGATGGCGCTGCATTAACTGGTAATGTAGGGCTTCCCTGTGAAGATATAAATTTAGAGCGTGTTCTCTGCAACTATAACGGCCGGAATGGCGTTTCAATTGTTAACGCCAAGCGTGCAACTCTGACTAAGTGCCGGTCGACAAATACGAATACAAATGGAATGGGAGCCTCTGCAAACGGCCCGTGGGCTGGATTTGATATAGAGCCTAACGAAGGTTCCGGTTACTATTTTGAAGATATCAATATGTACGGGTGCTCGGCTCAGGGCAATGCGGGTTTTGGCTTGCAGTTCACAATACCAAACACGGACTCTGCAATCTCGGTTCGAGTCTACGGGTTCCAGTCCTATCGTAATGGTTCAGCCACACAGTATGGTGCAAAAGGGGGTGGAATCGGGTTCGTATATGGTGGGGGCAAGACTCCATCGTTAAATATGTATGGGGAAATTGTTATTCATAATCCACATATTGAGCAGCCATTTGGGTCGGCCATTCGATTCGGAAATTGGAGCGCAAAGAATGCCGCTGTTATTGTTAATAACGCTTCGGCGAGAAATCTTAATTTTGCTGGAGCTACTGGCAATATAAATCGGTGCGGTGTTTGGCTGGATTCCACTGACAGTCTGGAGGTTGTCGAATCCAAGGGGAATTTCGATATAAACGGGTTCACTGTATTTAACGATAATTTGCAGATGGTGCGCCCTGTGTGGTGTCTAGGGGCTACAAATGCTCCAGTCATTGCGAATATCCGAAACGTGCGCGTGAATCGCCATGGTTATCCATCTGTCGAGCGGATGCGCGTGAAAGTTGTTGGCGGTATCACATGGGACACTCCGCCAGTTGTCACGCTATCGACGGCCCCAGGTACAGACGCTTTCGAATATGCCGGACAACATATTGAAGCAGCTGTTGCCGGTGCGTTTCCCCTGCCCGAGGCCGCCCTCACTATCGGCACGACGTACATGATCCGCAACGCCTCTAGCGGAAATGTGGCCGTCACGCCGGCAGCTGGCGCGATCACAGCGAGTACCTACGGCACGTACACGAACAACGGCACGACGCTGACGCTCACGCCTGGGCAGTATGCGGAATTGAAGAGCAACGGTTCCAGTTGGCTGCTCAAGTGAGATCGGGCCGGGGCTTCTGCCTCGGCCTGACAGTTCTGGCCGGTTAAGGCATAATCCGCCGTTTGTCCTTGGATGGCGGCGGAGACGCTTCAATGTCAGCAATGAAGTACATGCCTGGTGTCGACGGCCTGAGGGCTGTCGCGGTGATGAGCGTTCTGCTCTTTCATGCGGGATTTAGCTCTCTGGCGGGAGGCTATGTCGGAGTAGATGTGTTTTTCGTCATCAGTGGATTTCTGATTACGAGACTCATCTATTCAGAAGTGTCGTCAAGTGGGTGTTTCGACTATCATAGATTCTACTCCCGTCGGGTGCGCAGGCTCTTTCCCGCTCTTTTTGTGGTAGTTTTCTGTAGTTTCTTTGTATCTCTGTTTTTATTCAGTTCTGAACATCTTAAGCGATTTGGGGGGGAGGTTGTTTACTCGCTATTTTCCCTTTCAAACTTCTATTTTTGGAGTGAAAGCGGTTACTTCAATACATCCTCAGGCTTTAAGCCGCTTTTACATACGTGGTCTCTTAGTGTAGAAGAGCAGTTTTACATGTTTTGGCCTGTTGTCCTTGTTTTTTTTGGAAAGAGATTTGGTGCGAAAGGAATAGTATCGTTTCTTGTTGTCGGCGGTGTGTTGAGCCTTCTCGCAAATTTTTCCTTCATAGATGGTTATAGCTCGGCCGTAGCTTGGGCTGGGCCAACAGTTGCCAAGTGGTTTGCAGATGGCGCCTCTACAGTTTTCTATCTGACACCATTTCGAGTGTTTGAATTCGCGATAGGCGCGATCCTTGTTTTTATTCCTCAGATTAAGTCGAATGCATTTCATAATGTTGCCTTTGCTGCTGGACTGGCATTGGTTGTCTATTCGATCTTTAAGTTTGATTCTTTAACTCCGTTTCCAACCTATAACGCACTACTTCCATGCATTGGTGCGGCTCTTATAGTGTTTTCCTCAAGTTCGCCCGTTTCGAGATATACGCTTTCTACGAAGCCGTTTGTTTTCTTGGGCATGATAAGCTATTCGGTCTATCTTGTTCATTGGCCGATAATTGTTTTCTATAAGTATTATTTCTCCGGGGAAGCGTCTGTTTATGAAAAATTCGTAATAGTATTTCTCTCGCTTGTTCTTGGATATGCACTGTATAAAACGGTTGAAACTCCACTTCGTCGACCTAACGAGAAGTCACTTACTAGTAATGGTTTCAATCTGA
This sequence comes from Pseudomonas sp. 20-5, assembly GCF_056782835.1. Classification (NCBI taxonomy): domain Bacteria; kingdom Pseudomonadati; phylum Pseudomonadota; class Gammaproteobacteria; order Pseudomonadales; family Pseudomonadaceae; genus Pseudomonas; species Pseudomonas sp. 20-5. The sequence goes on from NZ_CM165584.1 coordinate 4,222,346, forward strand.
CATGCTTGATGCTTGCCTGCCTTCTCGTAGTTCCTGCCTCGACGGCATGGGGAAGTTCTGGTTGGGTATGGCGCGTAGCAGAACCGCCTGAAGGGATAAAGCGTCAGTTGGCAGACTCGAAGCAATTTCATGTAGACCAATACGGTGGAAATGGATATCCCGAGCGTTATGGATGGATAGTTGGCGGTGCTGATGGACTGGCAGATATCGTCGTTATGGGAGATAGTCACGCACGACAGTATGCCTATGGATTCGATCATGCTATTGGAAAGCCAAATAAACTCAGCATTTATATTAGTACGGTTAGTTGTATAATGCTTCCCGGCGTCACGCGACTTACTCCCGGAACAGATTGGGACTCAACTTGCCCTGCCGCTTTAGATCAGGCGATTTCAGTTCTTAAAAAGAATCCGAATTCTGTTCTGGTTATTTCTGAGTTCTGGCATGAGCAGATAAAATATGCCGCGCGATTGGGTGAGAAGAAGCCAATTGATCAGGACTCAGCCTATCAGTTTTTGAATGGAAAAATTCTGGAGTTAAAGTCTCTTATTGGGAGCCACGAACTGGTTGTAATAGGGAATGTTCCTGGCGCTGGCTCGCCAGATATTGCTGGTTGCTATAGCAGGCCGTCCATCGGACGAGGAGATTGTTTGAAACGTATTGGAATTCCATACTCTGACGTTCCTTCAGCTAAGCTGAATAGGTCGCTTTCTCTGCTATCTGAAGAGAGTGGGGTTTATTTTGTTGATCCTCAGCGTTCACTTTGTGATGGGGGGTTCTGTAAATCCGTTAATAAAGAGAGAATTCTATATAGTGATAGTCACCACCTTTCAAAGGCTGGCTCAGAGTACGTGATTTATGCGAATAAGGACCTGTTCCTGCGCCTGGTAACTAAGCCCAGGTCAGTATCAACAAATAATTAGGGAAAAGGCTACCAATAAGCCGCGCTATGCGCGGCTTTTTTTGTCCGGAGAAAACATGCCCATCACTGAGCAGCAGTTGCTGCATGTCCTCCCGAACGCCGGCCCTCGAGCCGGCGTTTTTGTTGGTGCGCTGAACCGCGGGATGACGCGCGGTTCATCCCCACACCCGTGGGGAACACCCTTACCGTATCCCATTGTTTTAAAAAAAGAAAAACAACAGCAAAATTCTACCGGGCCAAGCGGCCCTCGCGCCGCTCCTGGAAATGAGGGCCGTACTCATCCCACAGCCTAATCCGGCAGCTCCCTCGGGACCATTCGAAACCTACCCGCATCGGGATCCCGCGGTCCCCCAAGCTGATTGAACGCAAGCGCACCCACCGCCCTCCTATATTCCATACGACCCACCACCTCAACCGGAACCGAGCAAGACTCCGCAGACATGGCACAGCCTTTCACCATCGAACCGGACCCGAACCCCCTCGACCATCCACCGACCTTCCTGGCCAACGGAGGAGCGGTCGGGAAACTGTTGCTCAGCCTCGACGCGGCCAGTTCGCCCCTCGGCCCGCCGGACGCCTGGTCGGCGAGCCTGAAGACGACGATGGCCACGCTGCTGCCGGCCAAGGCGCAGATCGTGCTGTTCTGGGGCGCGGAATTCGTCGCCCTGTACAACGATGCCTACGCGCCGAGCATCGGCGACAAGCATCCGCGCGCCCTCGGCCGGCCGGCGATAGAGAACTGGCGGGAGCTGTGGGATGACCTCGAACCGCTGCTGCGCGGGGTGTACGAGACCGGTGAAACCTTCGCGGCAAAGGATCGGCCCTTCTACATCGAACGCCATGGACGCGGCGAGACGGTCTATTTCGACGTGTCCTATTCGGCGGTGCGGGAAACCGACGGTTCCGTCGGCGGCGTGCTGTGCATCGTCACCGAGACCACCGAGCGGGTGCGTTTCGAACGCCGCCAGGCGTTCCTCCTGGAACTGGGCCAGACCCTGCCGTCCCTGGCCGATCCCCTGGAGATCGAAGCCACCGCCCTGCGCCGGCTCGGCGAGGAGCTGGGCGCGTCGCGGATATTCTTCGGCGAGGACAACGGCGACGGCATGACCTTCCAGGTCCATCGCGACTATCTCCACGACGGCCGCTCGGCGGTCGGTCGGCATCGCTACCTGGCGTTCGGCGCCACCCTGTCCGGCGAACTGCATGCCGGACGCAGCGTGGCGCGGGAAGACCTCGCCGGGGAGCGCGGCATGAGTCTCGACGAGGCGGCGAGCCGCGCGCGCCTGGGGCTGGGCGCCACGCTGCACGTCCCGGTGCTGCGCCACGGCCGGCTGGAGGCGCTGCTGGCGATCCACTTCGCCCATCCGCAGGCCCTCGGCGAAGATTCGCGCCGCCTGGCGGAGGAAGCCGCCAAGCTGGCCTGGACCTCGCTCACCCATGCCCGCGCGGAGCTGGCGCTGCGCACCAGTTCCGCGCAACTGGCGGCGATGTTCGACCAGGCCAGCGCGGGCATCGCGGTATGCGACCGGAACTGGCGCTTCACCCGGGTCAACGATCGCTACTGCGAGATCGCCGGCCGTTCGCGCGAGACCCTGCTCGGCCTGCGCATGCAGGACATCCTCGACCCCGCCGACTTCGCCCTCCCCGCGGCGCCAGGCGGAGCGACCGGCGCGGCGTTCGAGATGAGCGGCCGCTACGTTCGCCCCGACGGCGATACGGTGTGGGTGCAGAACCAGGTCACGCCGCTGGTGGACGAGCAGCATGCCGCCAGCGGCCTGCTCTGCGTGTGCATGGACATCAGCGCGCGGGTACGCGCCGAGAACGAGCTGCGCGAACTCAACGAAAGCCTGGAAGAACGTGTCGCGACCATGCTCGCCCAGCGCGAAAGCGCCCTGGCGCAGCTTCACGAGGCACGCAAGATGGAGATGGTCGGCCAGTTGACCGGCGGCATCGCCCATGACTTCAACAACCTGCTGACGCCGATCATGGCCTCGCTGGAACTGATCCGCCGGCGGCTCGACGACGCCCGCTCCACCGACCTCATCGACGGCGCGCTACAGTCCGCCGAACGGGCGCGGAACCTCGTCGGTCGCCTGCTCACCTTCGCCCGCCGGCAAACCCTCAAGCCGCAGGCGGTGGCCCTGCGCGAGCTGGTCGAAGGCATGCACGACCTGATCGAGCGCTCGCTCGGCCCGACCATCGAGGTCCGCATCGAGATCCCGGAACGCCTGCCTGCGGTGGTGGTGGATCCGCACCAGTTCGAACTGGCCATCCTCAACCTCGCGGTGAACGCCCGCGACGCCATGGGCGAAGGCGGCCGCCTGGAAATAGGCGCGCGGACCGACCTGGTGATCGACGGCGCGGTGGACGGTCTCGGCGCCGGCCGCTACGTGTGCCTGGAAGTCGCCGACAACGGCGGAGGCATGCCCGCCGAGGTGCTGGCCCGCTGCATGGAGCCGTTCTTTTCCACCAAGGGCGTGGGCAAGGGCACCGGCCTCGGCCTGTCGATGGTCCAGGGCCTGGTCGCCCAGTCCGGCGGCGGCCTGGGCATCCACTCGGAGATCGGCAAGGGGACCCGGGTGAGCATCTGGCTGCCGATCACCGCGGAGCAGACGCAATCCACCGCAGAAAGCTGCCCGGACGCACCGGAGGCGTCGCGGCCGACCCACGTGCTGCTGGTCGACGACGACAGGATGGTGCGCTACACCACCGCGCTGCTGCTCGGCGATCTCGGCTACCAGGTCAGCGAGGCGGCGTCGGCGGAGGAAGCCCTGGGCGAGGTCGAGCGCGGCCTGGCGCCCGACCTGCTGGTCACCGACCATCTCATGGCCGACAAGACCGGCGTGCAGCTTGCCGAGGAACTGCGCCAGCACTTCCCGCAATTGCCGGTGCTGGTCATCACCGGCTACGCCAACCTGAGGCCCGAGCAACTCAACGGCTTCGAGGTGTTGACCAAGCCGTTCCGCCACAACGAACTCGCCGAACGCCTCGCCCGGCTGCTGGAAGCCTCGCCGTGAGGCCCCGGGCCGGCGGAACGCCTCAGCGCACGCGCTCGCGGCTCTTCACCGCCAGGTCCAGGGCTTTCTGCATGTCCAGCCGCGCCGAGCGGCCGACGTCGCGGTGGTCCAGGCGGTAGCCGCGCTCCGAGGGCAGGATCGGTGCGGTGAGGTCCTCGGCATCGGCCGGCTCGAAATCGTAGTCGCCGCCGATGGTCATGGCGCTGCGCCGGAGCAGCATGCGGATCTCCTCGGGTCGCAGCCGCGGGTTGAGGGAAAGCATGGCGGCGACCGTGCCGGCGACCATCGGCGTGGCATAGGAGGTGCCGCAGTGCACCTCGCCCCGCGCGTCCCGCTCCAGGGTCGAGGCATGGGTACAGGCGGCGGCGGTGACATCCACCCGCATGTCGACGTTCGAGGTGCTGCGCTTGACCGCGTAGGCCGGGTCGTCCACCGCCAGGCCTTGGCGCTCGCTGCGCTGGTGGCCGCCCACCACCAGCAACTGCTCGGTAACGAAGGAGGACGGCAGGCGGTATTCGTCGGTACCGGAGTAGGACGAGCCGTTGCCGGCGGAGTTGACCACCAGCACGTCCGGATGCTCCTTGCGCAGCCAGAGGAAGAACTCCTCGAGCAACTCCTCGTAGCCGCTCATGGCGATCCCCGAGCGCACCAGCGAATCCACCTCGTCGCCATCGACGTCGCGAGCGCCGACGCGGTGGATGCCCCAGCTCCAGTTGAGCACCCGCACGCCATCCTCCACCAGGTTCACCGAGGCGGCGACGTTGGCCGTGATGCCAGCATCCGAATTGCGCTCGACGATCACTTCGAAACCCTGGCTGGCGCGGTCCAGCCCACGCAGGAAACCACTGTTGCCGCCCTGGTCCCAGCGCGCGGCGAGGATGCCGGCGACCGTCGAACCGTGGTTGTCGGGACGTTCGGCATCGCGCGCGTAAAGGCAGGTACGCGGTGCGGGCGCCTTGCAGGGGCCGAGGTAGTCGGCGAAGTCGGGAGCGTCGAAGTCGACGTCGCGCTCGATCACCCCGATGCGCACCGGGCGGGTCTCCAGCGGCGCCTGGCGGGCGCGGACCCGACGCTGGTAATAGTTCACCGCGTCCATGAAACGATTGGCCGCCCACTCGTCGGAGTCGCTGTCCGGCTTGTCCACGGGCCGGCGCGCCGCCTCGGTTTCCTCGCCCTTCTCCGGCGCGGACTCCTCCACCACCACGGCGTCCACGCTGGTCTCGCTGCCGATGCGGAGGACCAGCGCGTCGCGCTGGACGAGGTCGCGCGCCGGCAGGCGCAACTGGTAGAGGTTCAACGGCGGGATCGCGCCGACCACCCGCGCGCCATATTTATCGGCCAGGCGTTCGGCCTCCCGGCGACCGTCGTGGTTCTCCTCGATCAACAGGCTGACCAGGTCGACGTAGGTGGTCAGGCCATCCATGTTCTTCGCCACCTCGTCGGGACCGGCGGCGAGCACATGGCTGCCGTTCAGGGTCAGCCATACCGGATTGCTGCTGCGCCCGCCCTGCTCCAGCCAAAGCGGACCGCTGGCGTGGCCACGGCGGTCCAGGCGGAGCCGCAGGCCGTCGCCCTCGCGCCGCAGGGCGGTGGCCGGCAGTTCGCGGCCGTCCAGCAACAGGCGCGGCAGGCCGGAGCCCAGGCCGCGCACGCGCAGGCACCACTCCTGCCGCTCGCTGGCCAGGAGATCGCCGCAGCGCTCCAGGCGCTCCAGGCGCAGGGGTGTTTCGGCGGCGACCAAAGGACTGCCCAGGGACGCGAAAAGGATGGCGAAAACGGCACGGCGCAGCGGCATGGACTCGGCTTCCGGAACGGGGACCTGTTGTTCCGACCACCTGGCGAAACGCTTCGTTCAGGTTGAAGGCGGGCCCCCGGCCACGCCAAGGCGCAGGCTAGCCCACCAGTTGTTCCAGCGCCTGCGCCTCGTCGAAGGCGGGGTGAACCGCTGCTCCCGGCAGATCCACCGCATCTCCCTGCTGGCCATCCCGGCCGGGCTGCGGCCCGTACCTGATGCGGCAACGCTGAAAAATCCGCCGACTGTCCATTTCGCGACGATGACTGGCGCTTTTGCCGGCGCAGGCCGCCTGCGCCTGCCTTACCGTTCCCCGCTCTTTCAGACACGGGAGCAGGGCAATGCCGCTTGCCAGTCATCTGCGTTGCGTGGCGCTGGCGCTGGGGATCTCCACCGCGCTGGGCTGCGCGAACCGCAACCAACCCGCGCCACGCGCGGAAAGCCTCGACCCTGGCCTGTCGAGGGTGGCGGGAACCCGCGGCGACGCGCTGCCCGCCCAGTGGTGGACGCTCTACCAGGACCCTGGGCTGAACCACCTGGTGGCCGCCGCGCTGCGCCACAACCGCGACCTGGCCGCAGCCGATGCCCATGCCCGCGCGCTCCTCGGCCATCTGCGCGGCGCACAGGGCGAACGCTGGCCACGGACCGAGGTCGGCTATGGCTACCAGTATGGGCGCGACGGCGACGACCAGACCCTCGCCGAAGCCACCGACGAGGACCTGCACAGCCAGTGGAAACACACCGCCCGCCTCGACCTGTCCTACCAGTTGGACCTGTGGGGCGAAGTCCGCGCCCGCATCGCCGCGGCGAAGGCGGATGCCGAAGCGGCGCAAGCGGCGCGCGACCTGCTCAGGGTCAGCGTGGCCAGCCAGACCACCCTCGCCTACGTCCGCGCCTGCGCCCTGGCGCGACGGGCAGAGGTACAACGCCGATCGGTCGGCCTGCTCGACGCGAGCCTGGCGCTGAGCGAACGCCAGCTCGCCGCCGGCCTTTCCAGCGAGCTGCAGCGACGCCGGCTGCTGGCCTTGCGCGAGCGGACCCGCGCCGCGCTGCCGATGCTCGAGGCGCGGCGGCGCGCGGCACTCTACGAACTGGCGCTGCTCAGCGGGCGCTCGCCGCGCCAGTTGGACGCTCCTGCCGCGACCTGCGCCGGCATACCGCAACTGCGCCGTGCCCTGCCCACCGGCGACGGCTGGAGCCTGCTGGCGCGCCGCCCGGACGTCCGCGCGGCCGAGCGCCGGCTCGCCGCCGCCGACGCCCGGCGCGCGCTGGCCGAAGCCGAGCTGTACCCGCGCATCAGCTTCGCCGTCGGCGCCGAGACCTCCGCAGTGACCCTCGCCGGCCTCGGCGGCAGCGGCGCGCTGGCCTACGCGGCCGGCCCGCTGCTGAGCTGGCGCTTCCCCAACCGGGAAAGCGCGCGAGGCCGCCTGGACAGCGCAGCGGCAGAGCGCGACGCCGCCCTGGCGCGCTTCGACGGAGCGGTGCTCGGCGCCCTGCGCGAGGTCGAGCGTGCCCTGGCGCTGTATGCCGGCGAGCGCCAGCGGCGTGCCGACCTCCAGCGTGCCCTCGACGAGCAGCGCCACGCCTACCGGTTGGCGCGCAGCAACTATCGCGCCGGCGCCCTCGATGCCCTCGAGCTGCTCGACAGCCAACGCAGCCTGGTCGCCGACCGGGCGCGCCTGGTCGACGCCGAGATGCGCGTCGCCGAGCGCCAGGTCGAACTGTTCCGGGCTCTCGGCGGCGGCTGGCAAGCCGCTCCCAGCCCCTCCCATCAGGAAAACGGACAATGAACCAGGCAATCAGGGAACCCATCGAACACACCACTGGCGAAACCATGCCAGCAGCCACGCGCCGGCGCCGAACCTGGCTGCTGGGCGGCCTCGCCGGCGCCATCGCGCTCGCCGCCCTGCTGGCCTGGTGGTGGAGCAGCGGACGCTTCCTGGAGGGCACCGACGATGCCTATGTACGCGCCGACTGGGTGGCGGTCAGCGCGCAGGTCTCCGGCTACGTCGCCGAGGTGCTGGTGGCCGACGATGCCGACGTCCAGGCCGGCGACCTGCTGCTGCGCCTGGACCCGCGCGACTTCCGCCAGCGCCTGCGCGCCGCCGAGGCCCGCGAAGCGGCGGCGCAGGCGGCGCTGGAAGCCCAGCGCGCGAAGCTGGAGACCCTCGATCGGCAACTGCTGGAGCAGGCGCAGACGATCAGCCGCGCCCGCGCCGATGGCGAAGCGGCGCGAGCCGAATGGCGCCGCGCCGAGACCGACTGGCGACGCTACCGGCAATTGGCCGACGAGCATGCCACCAGTCGCCAGCGCCTGGAGAACGCCGACGCGGCGCACCAGCGAGCGCGGGCGGCGGCGCGGCGGGCAAACGCCGAGGAAGGCCGCCAGCGCGCCGCCAGGGACGTACTGAAGAGCCGGCGACGCGAGGCGGAGGCGGCGCTCGCCCAGCGCCAGGCGGAGCTGCAGGAAGCCGCGGCGGCGCGCGAACTGGCGCGCCACGCCCTGGACGATACCGAAATCCGCGCCCCATTCGCCGGCCGCGTCGGCCAGCGCAAGGTGCGCCTACGCCAGTACGTCACGCCGGGGCTGCCGCTGCTGGCGGTGGTGCCGCTGGAGCAGGCCTACGTGGTGGCCAACTACAAGGAGACCCAGCTCGAACGCATCCGCCCCGGGCAACCGGTAGAGCTGGAGGTGGACACGTTCGGCCGCCGCTGGCGCGGCCGCGTCGACAGCGTGGCGCCGGCCTCCGGCGCGGTATTCGCGCTGCTGCCGCCGGACAACGCCACCGGCAACTTCACCAAGATCGTCCAGCGCTTCCCGGTGCGTATCCGCCTGGACGCCGACGCCGCCGAGCGGGGCCGGCTGCTTCCGGGGATGTCGGTGATCGCCACCGTGGACACTCGCGAACCGGACGGAGCCTCCGCCGATGAGCGCTGACGACAAGGTATCGCTGCGTGCCTGGGTCGCCGTCACCGGCGGCCTGTTCGGCTGCTTCATGGCCGGCATGAACGTGCACGTCACCAGCGCGGCGCTGCCGGAGATAGAAGGCGCGCTGGGAGCCACCTTCGAGGAGGGCTCGTGGATCTCCACCGCCTATCTGGTCGCGGAAATCAGTATGATCCCGCTTACCGCCTGGCTGGTGGAAGTGTTCTCCTTGCGCCGGGTGATGCTCCTAGGCTCGCTGGTGTTCCTGCTCAGTTCGCTGAGCTGCGCGCTGGCGCCGAACCTGTCGACGCTGATCCTGATCCGGGTGATCCAGGGGGCTTCGGGGGCGGTGCTGATCCCGCTGTCGATGCAACTGATCCTCACCGAGCTGCCGTCCAGCCGGATACCCCTCGGCATGGCGCTGTTCAGCCTTTCCAACAGTGTGGCCCAGGCCGCCGGCCCGTCGATCGGCGGCTGGCTGGCGGATGCCTATTCCTGGCGCTGGATCTTTCTCCTGCAACTGTTGCCGGGGATCGCCCTGCTGGCCGCGGTGGCCTGGTCGATCCGCCCCCGCGATGGCGACCGCGAACGCCTGCGCCAGGCCGACTGGCTCGGCATCGGCGCGATGGTCGCCGGCCTCGGCGCGCTGCAGATCGTGCTGGAGGAAGGTGGCCGCCGCGACTGGTTCGAGTCCGGCTTCATCCGCACCTTCGCCGTCCTCGCCGTGCTGGCCCTGCTGCTCTTCGTACAGCGCCAACTGTGGGGCGCGCGGCCGTTCATCAACCTGCGCCTGCTGGGCAGCTACAACTTCGGCGTGTCCAGCCTGGCGATGGCGGTGTTCGGCGCGGCGACCTTCGGCTTGGTGTTCCTGGTGCCCAACTACCTGTCCCAGTTGCAGGGTTTCAACGCCCGGCAGATCGGCGACAGCCTGATCCTCTACGGCCTCGTGCAACTGCTCCTGGCGCCGCTGCTGCCGCGCCTGATGCGCTGGCTGAACCCCAAGCTGCTGGTGGCCGGCGGCTTCGCGATCATGGCCCTGGGCTGCTGGATGGGCGCGCACCTGAACGCCGACGCGGGACGCAACGTGATCATCCCCTCCATCGTCGTGCGCGGCATCGGCCAGCCGCTGATCATGGTCGCGCTCTCGGTACTGGCGGTGAAGGGCCTGGACAAGGCCCAGGCCGGCTCGGCCTCGGCGCTGATCTCGATGCTGCGCAACCTCGGCGGCGCGATCGGCACCGCGCTGCTGACGCAACTGGTCTCGCTGCGCGAGCGCTTCCACTCCGAGCGGATCGGCGAGACCCTGACGATCTTCGACGGCGCCCTGCAGCAGCGCCTGGGCGGTGGCCAGGTGCGGATACAACTGCCGGAGCAGCAGCAGGCGCTGGCCCTGCTCGACCACGGGGTGCGCCAGCAGGCCTACCTGATGGCCTACTCCGACGCCTTCTACCTTTCCTGCGTGGCGCTCCTGGCCTGCGCCCTGGCCTCGCTGATGCTGCGCCAGAAGGACTGAACTCAGTCGCCCTCGGCCACCCCGTAGGCGGCGCCGCGGCCGAAATAGAGGCTCGGCGAAACGCCCAGGGTCCGGCGAAACATGGCGCTGAAGGCGCTCTGGCTGTCGTAGCCGAGGTCCAGTGCGACCTCGAGGATCGAGTGCCCTGCCGCCAGCGCATCGAGGCTGGCGAGCAGGCGCATGCGCCGCAGCCACTGGACGAAGCTGAGACCGGTTTCGCGCTGGAAGGCGCGGGTCAGGGTCCGCGGGCTGACGCCCAGGCGACGCGCGGCATCGCCCAGGCTCCAGTCGGCGGCCGGCTCGGCGCGCAGGCTGCGGCACAGCGCCGCCAGTCGCGGATCGACCGGCTGTGGCACGTGCAGGGCGAGGATCGGCAGCACCCGCAGTTCATCGAGGATCAGCTCCATCACCCGCTCGTCGCGGCCGCCCGGCGGGTAGTCCGGGGCGATCCGCATCGCCGCGACGATCAATTGCCGCAGCAACGGCGGCACGTCCACCACCCGGCAGTCCCGCGGTAGGTCGTGGCGCGCCTGCGGGGCGATGAACAAGGTGCGCATGCGCACCTGGCCGGCGAAACGCAGGGCATGCTCGATACCGGCCGGCAACCAGACACCGCGTCCCGGCGGCACCACCCAGGTGCCCTCGGCAGTGCCGACCGTGACCACCCCGCTGAGCGCATGGATCAATTGCGCGCGCGAATGCCGGTGCAGCTCGACGCGCTCGCCGTGGAGATAATCCTGGGCATAGGCGAAGACCGGACGGGTGGAAGGCAGGTCGATCAGCATCGGGCGGGCCTTGGCGGGCAGTGGGGGCTCTGTCTTTTTACCAGCCGCGCCATGCTAACGACCAGTCCCGGCGAAGCACGCCGGCGCTCGCCGCGACGCGGCGAGCGCGCTACCCTGGCCGCCCCGGCGTGGCGCGACTACCTGGCGTATCCGCCGCGCCATCCCTCCCCAAGCACAGGAGCGAAACCAGCATGGCCTCTTACGCGGAACTGTTCGATATCGGAGAAGACTTCGCCGCCTTCGTCGGCCATGGCCTGGCCACGGAACAGGGCGCGGTCGCGCGGTTCCGGCAGAAGCTGGAAAGCAACGGGCTGCCGAGCGCGCTGACGGAACGCCTGCAACGCATCGAACGGCGCTATCGCCTGCTGGTCGCCGGGGAAATGTGGTGCCCGGACTGCCAGATCAACCTGGCCGCGCTGGACTTCGCGCAGCGCCTGCAACCGAACATCGAGCTGGCGATCATTTCCAAGGGCCGCGCCGAGGACGACCTGCGCCAGCGCCTGGCGCTGGAGCGAATCGCGATTCCGCTGGTACTGGTGCTGGACGAGGAGTTCAACCTGCTCGGACGCTTCGTCGAACGGCCGCAGGCGGTGCTCGACGGCGGTCCGCAGGCGCTTGCGGCGTACAAGGCGGGCGACTACCTGGAGCACGCCATCGGCGACGTCCTGGCGATCATCGAAGGCGCGGCGCGCTGAGACAGCGCCTGCGCCCGCTTCTCAGTGCCGCGAACAGCCCGCGCCAAGGCCTCGGTACTGCAAGCGATGTAGGCGTCCGGCGCTGTCGCGGTAGAGCATCACCAGCGGCACCACGCCACAGGTGGCCGGCACCGGCGTGACGGAAAGCACCCGCTCGATGTCCAGCGGCATGCCGTAGTCGTAGCGCTCGATCGGCGGCAACTCTTTCCCGTCGTCGTCCGCCGCCTGGACCTGGGACCAGCAGGACAGCAGCAAGGCCAGCAAGAACGAGGTTTTCATGAGGTCTTTTCTCCATGCTGCGCCCCGTCGGACGAGACGCTTTGCGAATAGGCCCGGAGCAACCAGGCGAGGTCGGTGAGGATCGCGGCCAGGCGCCACTCGCCGGCGGCCGCCAGGCGGGCGCCGGCACGGCGTGCGTGCCGCGCGGCGAGCGGCGGATCGCGATGGCGGACGGCGATGGCTCGCAGTGCGCGCTCGATCCACCGCGCCTCCGCGGCGGCCGGGTCGAGCCCGGCCAGGGCGCGCCACAGGCGCCGCGACTCGCGGCCGAGTTGCAGGGATACGAAGCCGAGGCGCAGGGCCAGCGCGCTGCGCGGATGTTCCATGCCATGCAGCGCGCCCAACTGGGCGATGCGATGCTGCTGGCGGGCCTGCCAGGCATGCGCGTCGAAACCGGCGCGACGACGCAGCAAGGCGAGGGTCTCGCGGCGCAGATGGTCGAGCAGCGACGCCGAATGCCGTTCCAGGTCCTTCGGCAGCAGGCGGTAGACCAGCAGGCTGATGCAGAGCGCCAGCACCCAGGCGCAGGACTGGTTGGCGAAGTCGCCGAAATCGAAGCGGGCGAGATTGCCGGTGGCGACCAGGGTGTTGAAGGCGATCAGGTAGGCGATTCCCTGCAACGCCCGCCTGGGCACTGTGGTGGCCTGGATACCGAACGACCAGAAGAAGGCGAGGCACAGCAGCAGCAATGGAAAGCCGTTGATCAGCGGTAGCAGAAGGAATTTGCAGAGCAATGCGGCAGGTATCGCGTAGAGCGTGCCGCGAATGAAATTGCGCGTGCCCTCGGCGGGAAAGGGCGAGGCTGCCAGCAGCGTGCAGTAGGGGCCGAGCACCGCCAGCAGGGTCGGCCCCTGGTCCCACCCGCTGAGGAACCACAGGGCGCCGCCGACCAGCATCGCCAGCCAGGCTCGCGCGCCGTTGCGCAAGGCCTCGCGGTAATGTCGATGGAAGGCCGCTGGGCGGACGTCGGCGCGGGCCCGGCCGTCGAGCCGGGCGAACCCCCGCAGGGCGGCCTGCAGGTCATCCAGTTGCTCGTCGAGACGCTCCATGAACAGCCCTTCGCGACAGGCATCCGCTTGGTCTGTCGGAAGTCCGCGCCGAATCGCCGCCAGGCGACCGCGCAAGCTCGCGAGCCGTCGCGCGGCGCCGGCGAAGTCGAGCTCGCCGCGCTCCAGTTGGCCGCCCAGCAGGCACAGGTCGTCGGCCATCGGCAGCGCCAGTCCACGCTCCGCCAAGCGCCGGGCCCAATGCGTCTCGCCGGCGAAGCGGAACTCCATCAGCGTGGAAAACAGCGCCGCCAGGCCACCGCGGATCGCCGGGAGCGCAACGCTCAGCGCCCGCGACTCGGCGCGACCGACGCCCAGCAGGTCGTCTACGGCGTAGACCTCGCCGGCCAGCGTCCGGCGACGGCGCTCCAGTTCCCCGTCAGCCGCACCGGCATGCCGCGCAGCGACCAGCGCCAGCGTCGCCGCGCAGAGCGAGACGAGACGCTGGCGCACCCGCCCGGACACGGTCCTGCGGCTGAAGAGCACGGTCACCAGGCTCAGGCAGCAGACCCCGACGATTACCGCCGAGGCGCGGGTGACGATGTGCTCGAAGGCCGCCTCGGGCTCGACCATGGCCGATCCCAGCGCCAGGCACACGGTGTAGCCGGCGACCACCGCGGCGGTGGCGTAGAAGTGCCGGACCAGGCTCATGACGCCGACGCAGAGACCCAGCCAGAAACCCAGGGCGACGACGAACAGCAGCATCTTCTGGGCGAACAGCGCGGTCAGGACGAAGGCAGCGAGCGTGCCGACCAGGGTACCCACGGCGCGCCACCAGCCCTTGCCGACCACCGCTCCCTGCACCGGATTGATCAGCAACAGCACAGTGGACGCCGCGGAAAACGGCGAATCCAGTTGCAGGTAGAGCCCCAGGCCGAGCGCCAGAGCGGCAGCGCCGATGCTGCGCAGCACGTAGTCCAGGCTGTCGGTCCGCCAGGGCAACGGCAACGCCGCGTACCAATCGCGCCCGCCGGACGCCGACGCCGCCATCAAAGGTACTCCTGCAACCAGCGGGTCAGCCGCCAGTGCCGCGCGGTCCCCGCCTGCAGCACCTCGACACTGCCGGTCATGCCAGCGGCAAGCACCACGCCCGCCGGTACCCGGTCGAGTTCGATGCGCACCGGCACGCGCTGCGCCAGGCGTATCCAGCTGAAGTTCGGGCTGACCTGCGGCAGGCCGCTGTCGGCACGGCTTTCGTTGAGGTCGGCGACACCGCGACCGATGCTCGCGACATGGCCGTCGAGCAGCGGATCGAACCCCATCAGCTTGATCGTCGCCGGCGCGCCGACCTGTACATTGCGCAGCTTGGTTTCCTCGAAATAGCCGGTGACCCAGAAGCTTCGCCGATCGACGATGAAGATGTTGGTCCGGCCCGCCGCCGCGTAATCGCCGGGCTGCACGCGCAACTGCGTCACATAGCCGTCCACCGGCGAGCGCAACTCGCTGCGCCGCAGGTCCAGCCGCGCCTGGTCGAGCGCCGCCCCGGCGGCCTCGGCGCGGGCGCGGGCGATACGCAAGGCGCGACCGGCGTTGGCGACCTCCTCGCGCGAAACCGCGCCGGCCAACTGCATGCGTCGGCGCCATTGCTCGTCACGTTGGCGCAGGGTTTCCCGCGCCTGCTCCAGCTCCGCCTCGCGCTGGCGCACGGCCAGGCGATAGCTGCGCGGATCGATGCGGTACAGCGGATCGCCGCGGGCCACCCGCTGGTTATCTGCGACGAACACCGCCTCGACGCTGCCGGGGACTTCCGGCGCGATGCGGATCACCTGCGCGCTGACCCGCCCGTCGCGGGTCCAGGGCGCCAGCACGTAGGCTTGCCACAACTGCAACGCCAGGCACAGGGCGAGCAGGCCGCAGGCGAAGGTCGCAGCCACCTTGGAAAGACGAACGATGGACATGGGGACCTCGGCTCAGAACTTCAGCACCAGCACGGACAGCACGATGAACGACAGGAAGAAACGCAGCAGGCCGGGATGCCAGGCGCATTCCAGCCAGCGCCAGGCGAGGCGCTCCAGCAGCAGGTAGAGCGGCATCGCCAGGCACAGGTAGAGGAACAATGGCGGCACGTAGAGGCCGGAAACGGAGACTTCGCTCAGCATGCAGGGCACCAGGGTATCGAGGGCGCGGAGCGGTCGGCCGCTCCTGTCGGGTTGAGGAGCACAGGCTACGGGTCGTGGCGATTTGCAAATATCGACTACTCAGCCAGAAAATAATCGAATTCGGACAACCACAGGACCTGCCGTGAGCCGTGAACCGCAGACCTACCTCGCCCAACGCTTCGATCCCGACGCGCTCGGCCAGCCGGCCCTGGCCCTGCAGCTGGAGGCCCGGCACAACGACACCGAAGTGCCGGTGCACCGGCATCGCAAGGGCCAGCTGGTGGTGGCCTGCCGCGGCGGCATCACCTGCACGGTGCCCGATGGCCTGTGGATGGTGCCGGCCGGGTTCGGTGTGTGGATTCCCGGCGGCATCGCCCATAGCAACCGGGTCACCGCCAACGGCAAGGTCTGCTTCCTCTTCGTCGAGCCGGGGGCGGCACGCCTGCCGAGCGACTGCTGCACCCTGGCCCTGTCGCCGCTGGTCCTCGAACTGATCCTGCACCTGAGCGCGCAACCGCAGGACTATCCGCACGACGGCCCGCTCGCACGTCTCGCCGGGGTGCTGCTGGAACTCCTGGAACAGGCGCCGACCGAACAGCTCTACCTGCCGCTGCCGGACAACCGCGGCCTGCGCCGCATCGCCGACGAACTGACCCGCGCCCCCGGCGACCGCGCCAGCATGGCCGAATGGGCCAGGCGAGTGGCGATGAGCGAGCGGTCCCTGGCGCGGATGGTGCGCCGGGAGACCGGCATGACCTTCGGCCAGTGGCGCCAGCAATTGCAGATCATCATCGCCCTGCAGCAACTGTCCGCCGGCGTTTCGGTGCAACGCACCGCCGAGATCCTCGGCTACGAGTCGGTCAGCTCGTTCATCGGCATGTTCCGCAAGGCGCTCGGCAGCCCCCCGGCCCGCTACGTGCGCGACAGCATGCGGCGGCCAGCCGACTGAACGGAGGTCGACGGAAAGGTCTTGCAGTTCGTCAGCTGTTCTCCCCCGAGGCTGGCACTCGAAGACACTTCTGGGAATAATGCCGCCCTTTTTTCTCCAGGAGGATCAGATGGTTACGCACTTCTTGAGCGAATCCGGCCAGGCAGCCTGCGGGCGCGGCGACAGCAACGTGAACGGCTCGAGCGACGTCGGCCAGGTCAGTTGCAAGACCTGCCGGCGCACCAACGCCTTCGCCCAGGCCCAGGAAAACGCCGCTCCGGCCAGTGCCCCTGTCACCCCCACCGCCGCTGCGCCAGTGACCGACAAGGCCGCGCCGCGGCCGAAAGCCGAGGCCAGGCCCGCCGCCGCGCAGCGCCAGGACCGCGATGCCGCCCGGAAGGCCTGGCAGGCGCGTCTCAACGAATTGTCCGGGAAGAACCGCATGCCGCGCTCGCGGCGCCGCGCGCAAGCCTATCTCTGAGCGGTAGCGGTACTTCGCGGCGGATGTCCGCACGCGGTCATATCCGTCCTGCCCAGCACAACCGCGCGTCCCCTCATCAGGCCAGGCCCTGCGCCTCCGCCAGGGCCAGGCCGTCGAGGGCGCCGGCGAGCATCTCCGGCAGATGGCGCGGCTCGTCGGCCAGCTCGGCCAGCTCCGACAGCCGATGCGCCGCCGTCAGCAAGGCGATCCGCCGACGCTCCAGGCGCCGACCGCTGAAGCGCTCGTAGGCGGCGACGATGCGCTCGGTGAGGTCGGCATCGATGAACGCGGAATAGATGAATTCCTGGTGCAGCGGACCGATGCCCGCGTCGGCGAAGTCGTACACACCGTTCAGCCGCCCGGCCTCGCTATCGAATGCCATGTTCCAGCCATGGCCGTCGAAGAAGCCGAAGATCGAACCCAGCGGATCGGCAGGCAGCTTGGCATATTCCCGCACCAAGCGTTCCGCGCGTTCGCGCCAGGCCGCAGGCAGCAGCGGCAAGGCGCGCCTGCGCATCGCCGCAGGCGACTCCCAGGGACGCACCGGCAAGGCTCCAACCGCCCGCATGCGCGCCGGTGGCAGTCGATGCAGCTCGGCGTAGAAGCGCCCCAACGCATCGCCGACCGCCTGCCGTGCGGGTTCGTCCAGGCGCCGGTAGTCCTCGCCCAGGAGGTAACCGCCAGGCAGTTTCTCGTGGCGGGAAAACAGCGGCGGTCCCGCAAACACCTGCGGCGCCGGCACCGGCAGGCTCACCGCCGGACGCACCAGGCGTAGCACGGCGGCCTCGCGCAGCAGCGCCGCCTCGGCCTCCGCGCCGCGCGGAAACTTGAACACCCAGCGCCCTCCGACCTCCACCGCCGTGGAATGCCAGCCCGAGGCCAGGATGGCGAAAGTGGCGTCCGCCAGCTCCGGACAGGCCGCCACTATCGCCCGGCGATATTCCTCCAGGGCACGCGGTTCCTTCACCGACGACTCCGCGCGACCATCGCCACGATCGCCTCGTACAGTTCCCGCCGCGCCTCTTCCGGGGCGATCTCTTCGGTGGCGGCCGCGTGCGACAGCGCTTCGGCGGCGCCGATCATTGCGCGCAGAGCGGCGACGGTCAGCCGTCCGCCGCCGGCGAAGGGCTCCAGCACGGCGCGGCACTTGTCCATGAAGAGAACCTCGTAGTCGCGCTTGATCCGCTCCAGCTCCGGCGAGCTGGCGAGGGCCGCGACCACCCCGGGAATCTCCCGGCCTTGTTGCATCACGCAGTCGACATAGGCGCGGGCGATGACGTCGGCGCGCCCCTCCAGGGTCGCCTCGCTCGCTTCCAGGGCAGCCTCCATCAGCGCCGTCTGGCGCAGGTCGTAATCCTGGTAGAGCGCCGCCAGCAGGCCGGCGCGGGTGCCGAAGTGGTCATAGACCACCGGCTTGGTCACCCCGGCCTGCTCGGCCAGGCGTCCGAGGGTCAGCGCCTCGGTACCTTCTTCGCGGACCAGCCGCCAGGCCACCTCGAGCAACTGGCGCTGGCGCTCGTCGCGGGACAGGCGGCGGCGTGGCGACGGGTCGTCTGGGGAGTGCATTGACATAGATAACCTACTAAAAGTAACTTACTAAAGGTAACCTACAGAAGGTAGGTTTTACCCAGACTATCGACTTGCCCCCCTTCCCGCAATTCCCGGAGGAATTCGCCCATGCATGCCCTGATCGTCGTCGCTCATCATCATCCCCGCTCTCTCACCCACGCCCTCGCCGCGCGCATCGCCGAAGGCGTGGTCCGCGCCGGTCATTCCGCGGAAACCGCCGACCTGGCGGCGGAAGGCTTCGAGCCGCGCTTCGGCCTGGCCGACCACGCCGTGCATCGCGGCCAGGCGTCGCCTCCCGCCGACGTCCTCGCCGAGCAGGCGCGCATCGATCGCGCCGATACCCTGGTGCTGGTCTACCCGATCTACTGGTGGTCGATGCCGGCCCTGCTCAAGGGCTGGATCGATCGCGTGTTCTCCAATGGCTGGGCCTTCGACTACAGCATCGGCGGCGACCTGCGGAAAAAGCTGCAGCGCCTGCGCGTGGTGCTGGTCGGTGTCGGCGGCGCCGATGCCGGCACCTTCGAGCGGCACGGCTACGCCGGGGCGATGCGCACCCAGATCGACCATGGCATCTTCGATTACTGCGGCGCACGGGTGGTCCGTTCCGAACTGTTGCTGGAGTCGGAGAGCGCCGATCCGATCCGGCATCTGGACCAGGCCCTGCACATCGGCAGCCAGCTCTTCGCCGCACGCGGCGCGCAGGGGGCCGCCCAGGCGCAGCCGCTGGAGGCCTGACCCCAGGTCATTCGGCCAGGTGCATGGCGAAACCGGCCCGCTGCGGGGCAAGTTCGTCGCGCAGGGTCAGCGCCGGGATCAGGTAGTCGCCGCCGTTCTGCCGGCGGAAGGGGATCGGCGCAGCGCGCTGCAGGTCATCGAGGCGCCGGCCCAACTGCTCGCTCAGCGCGGCGAAACGCTCCGCGTCGATCCGGCCGCTGCGATAGACGACGAACGGCGGCAATACCTCGAAGCCGGGGTAATGCAGGATGCCGTGGTGGATGGGGAACAGCAGGTCGTCCATCGGTCCGTTGATACCGCGCGCGGCGTAGTGCGACTCCCAGCCGCCGGCGGTGACTACCAGCATCGCCCGCTTGCCCTGCATCCGGCCCTCGCCGTAGCGGTCGCCCCAGTGGCTGTCGGAATGTTCGCCGACCCCGTAGGCGAAGCCGCAGGCATAGACGCGATCGATCCAACCCTTGAGGATCGCCGGCATGCTGAACCACCAGAGCGGGAATTGCAGGATCAGCGTATCGGCCCAGCACAGCTTGTCCTGCTCACCGGCGATGTCGACGCTCTGCCAACCGTTCTCGAAGGCGCGCAGGGAAGTTGCGGAAGGATCGAAGCGTTCGCTGGCCTCGCGCTCGAGGCTGTCGCCGGCATCGAGCACGGCCTTCCAGCCCATCGCGTAGAGGTCCGAAACCTGCACCGCATGGCCGGCCGCCTCGAGGCGGGCGACCGCGAAGTCCTTGAGCGCACCGTTGAGGGAGCGCGGCTCGGGATGGGCATAGACGATGAGTACGTTCATGGCGGATCTCCGGCAAAAGGTGGGCGCAGGATCGGCCATCGCCGGATTATAGTTGAAATGAATATCCGAAATTCCAGGTATATTGATGATTAATCTCCGGCGACTGGACCTGAACCTGCTGGTGACCCTCGACGTGCTGCTCACCGAACACAATGTGACGCGCGCGGCGGAACGCCTGAATTTTTCCCAACCCTCGGTGAGCGTGCACCTGGCCAAGCTGCGGGCGATCTTCGACGATCCCTTGCTGCTTCCCGGCCCGCGCGGGATGCGCCCGACGGCGCGGGCGGAGGAGCTGCGCGAGCCGTTACGCCTGGCCCTGGAAGCCCTGGAGCAGGCGGTGGCGCCGGCCGCGCCGTTCGATCCGACGCAGTCACGGCATACCTGGCGCGTCGCCGCCACCGACTACGCCGAGTCGGCGATCCTCCTGCCGATCCTCGCCAGTCTTCGCCGCCAGGCGCCGGGCAGCCGCCTGGCGGTGCTGGAGCTGGCGCCGACGCGAATCGTCAGGCAGGCGGAACGCGGCGAGATCGACCTGGCCTTCCACACCCTCGAAGAAGCGCCGCCGGGACTGCGCTGTCGCCGGCTGTTCAGCGAGCGCTATGTGCTGGCCGGGCGCGCCGGGCATCCGGGGCTGCGTCGGCGACCGACGCTGAAGCAGTTCTGCCGCCTCGAGCAGGCGATCGTCTCGCCCGACGGCGGCGGCTTCCTAGGTCCCACCGACCAGGCGCTCGCCGAACTCGGCGCGGAACGCCGGGTGGCGTTGTCGGTGCCGCACTTCCTGTTCCTCCGCGCGGTGCTGGAAAGCACCGACCTGGTGGCGCTGCTGCCGTCGCGACTGGTACGCGAGCGCGACAGGTTGCGGGTGGTCGAGGCGCCCCTGGAGGTGCCCGGCTACGACCTGGCCATGCTCTGGCACGAGCGCTCGCACCGCGATCCGGCCCATCGCTGGCTGCGCGAACTCATCGCCGCCTCGGTGTAACGCGGCGATACGCTTCGGTCGTCGCCGCGGTTTGACGCACCGTCGCGCTTTGCCCAAGCTAGCGGGCTTCGATCCACCACCAGGAAGTCCTTGGCGTGAAGTTTCCGTTCCATCCCTGGCGCCGCCTGCTGCTCTGCGCGCTCCCTTTCGCCGCCCTGCTGACCGCATGCGACGACGGCAAGAAAGAGCCCCCGCCCAAACCCGCCGAAGTCACCACCTACAACAGCGTGCCCTGGGACGCCCTGCCGGCCACCAGCGACGCCGACCTGCTCGCCGGCTTCAATGCCTGGCGCTCGGCCTGCGCGCGGCTGGCCAAGGACCCGGTATGGGGCGAGCCCTGTGCGAGCGCCACGACGGTCGCCGCCGATCCGACGGCGGTGCGCGCGTTCCTCCAGGAGCGGATGCAGGTCTATAGCCTGCGTTCCTCCAGCAACGGCGACCAGGGCCTGATCACCGGCTACTACGAACCGGTCTACCACGGCAGCCTGAGCCAGGGCGAAAAAACCCCGGTGCCGGTCTACGGCGTACCGGACGACCTGGTGGTGGTCGCGCTGGAAAGCGTCTACCCGGAACTCAAGGGCAAGCGCCTGCGCGGACGCCTGGAAGGCCGGGTGCTGAAACCCTACGACGACGCCGCGACGATCCGCGACAACGGCTCCAGCGCGCCGGTGCTCGCCTGGCTGGGCGACCCGATGGACCTGCAGTTCCTGCAGATCCAGGGTTCCGGGCGCATCCAGCTGGAAGACGGCCGGCAACTGCGGATCGGCTACGGCGACCAGAATGGCCACCCGTACAAGCCGGTCGGCCGCTGGCTGGTCGAGCAGGGCCTGGTGCCGAAGGAAGAGATCAGCATGAAGCGCATCCGCGACTGGGCCGAGGCCAATCCGCAGCGGGTCTCCGAACTGCTGGCGAGCAATCCCAGCTTCGTGTTCTTCAGCCTGCGCCCGGACAGCGACGAAGGTCCGCGCGGCTCGCTGAACGTACCGCTGACCGACGGCTACAGCGTGGCCATCGACCGCAAGGTGATTCCGCTGGGCAGCCTGATGTGGCTGTCCACCACCCGCCCTGACGACGGCAGCGCGGTGGTCCGTCCGGTGGCGGCCCAGGATACCGGCGGGGCCATCGTCGGCGAGGTCCGCGCCGATCTGTTCTGGGGCACCGGCGACGCCGCCGGCGAACTCGCCGGACACATGAAGCAGCCGGGCCGGCTCTGGCTGCTATGGCCCAAGGGTGCGCCGCTGCCCGCCTCCTGAAAACCTCCGGCCGGTGCCTACGCACCCGGCCGGGACGGCTGGCCAACGCAACGCCAGCGAGCGCCCGACACCGCCGACCAGCATCGACGGCGCCGGGCGCGCTTGCGGCAGCAACCATTCAAACGATGAATGACGCCGCAGAATCTTCTGTGATGATCGCCGCGCCAGCCGGACCTCCGCGCCTCGCCGCAGCGGCCAGGCCCCCCGACACCACTTGTCCGTGCTACCCCCGGCAGGCGTAGCCGCGGCCGCCTGCCTCGGCAAAAAGCCATCAGCCGGCACGCTTCGACGCCCCTCATGGCGCCCTTTCGCCAACTACCAATTCTCATAGTTGTGAGGGGAAATTTGTATCTTATTTTAAATACCCACGAAACATATAAAAACACACACAGCGAAACACTTCGGAAACCCAACGCAAGGTGGAAGTGCAATGCGTGACCGTGAATCCATTCTCATCGCTTTTCTCTCTTTCCTGACGATAAGTCTGCATGGCAGCAGTTGACTGCCCTTGAGTCGACGGCACTCCGTATTTCCATAACGTTTTTTCCGGGCAAGGCGCCTCGACGCTTGCCGCTCGCGTGAGCGAGCCGGTGGGCGGCGGACGACTGGCAGTTCCCGGGAAGACTCGGCCGCCGTCCTTACGAAAAACCAAAAACCCTTCATTTAGCCGAAGAAGCCGGCAGATGGACTCATTTTTTCGAAAAAAGGCGATTGCCAGAATGTCCCAGAACTCCCTGCTCGACCTGTACGCGCACCCGACGGTGGTGGCCCGCTTCAGCGAAATGGCAGCGCTTCATCCCCATCGCGAAGCCATCAGGGACCGTTTCGGAAGTGTCGACTATCGGCAACTCCTGGATAGCGCCGAACAACTTTCAGACTATCTTCTCGAGCATTATCCGCAGCCGGGAGTTTGTCTTGGAGTGTACGGCGAATATTCTCGGGAAAGCATTACCTGTCTGCTCGCCATACTGTTATCCGGCCATCACTACTTATATATAGACCTGAAACAACCGGCGGCCTGGAATGCAGAGTTGTGCCGGCAGGTCGACTGCCGCCTGATCCTCGACTGCTCGACCACGCCGACGCCCGCCAACGGTCTTCCCTGCGTCCCGGTCAGGCACCTGCCTGCCGCTCCAGCCTCGGTCGCCCGGCCATGCTTCGCGGCGGACCAGATCGCCTACATCAACTTCTCCTCGGGCACCACCGGCCGCCCGAAAGCCATCGCCTGCACCCACGCCGGCATTACCCGCCTGTGCCTGGGCCAGTCGTTCCTCGCGTTCGCTCCGCAGATGCGCTTCCTGGTGAACTCGCCGCTGTCCTTCGATGCGGCGACCCTGGAGATCTGGGGTGCGCTGCTCAACGGCGGCTGCTGCGTGCTGAACGACCTCGGCCCCCTCGACCCGGGCGTGCTGCGCCAGTTGATCGGCGAGCGCGGAGCCGACAGCGCCTGGCTCACCGCCTCGCTGTTCAACACCCTGGTGGACCTCGACCCGGACTGTCTCGGCGGCCTTCGCCAGTTGCTCACCGGCGGCGACATCCTCTCGGTGCCGCACGTGCGCCGGGCGCTGCTGCGGCATCCGCGACTGCACCTGGTGAATGGCTACGGACCGACGGAGAACACCACCTTCACCTGCTGCCATGTCGTCACCGACGACGACCTCGAGGAAGACGACATCCCCATCGGCAAGGCCATCGCCGGCACCGCGGTGCTCCTGCTCGACGAGCACGGACAGGAGATCGCCGAGCCCGACCGGGCCGGGGAGATCGTCGCCTTCGGCGCCGGCCTGGCGCAGGGTTATCGGAACGATGCGGCGCGCACCCGCGCCAGCTTCGTCGAGTTGCCCTATCGCGGCCGCCTCCTGCGTGCCTACCGTACCGGCGACCGCGCTCGCTACGACGAGCAGGGCCGGCTGCGCTTCATCGGCCGCGGCGATGGCCAGGTCAAGCTGAACGGCTATCGCCTCGACCTCCCCGCCCTGGAACAGCGCTTGCGCCGCCAGCCGGGCATCCTCGACTGCGCCCTGCTGGTCCGCGAGCGCAACGGCGTCAAGCAACTGCTCTGCGCCTGGACGGGAAAAGCCGACGCCAGCCCGCAGGCCCTGCTCCGCCAACTGCCCACCTGGCAGCGCCCGCATGCCTGCGTCCGGGTCGAGGCCTTGCCCTTGACGGCGCACGGCAAGCTGGACCGCGCCGCCCTGCTGCGCCGCCTGGAAGAACCGCTGGAGCGCTGCGCCAGCGCGCTCGATCCCGACCAACGCGGCTGCGCGCAGCTGTGGAGCGAATTGCTGGGTTGCGAGGTCGGCGCCGCCGACCAGGATTTCTTCCTCTGCGGCGGCAACTCGTTGCTCGCCCTGCAACTGGTCGCCCTCTGTCAATCGGCGGGTGCGGGAGCAAACCTGGGACTCGCCGACTTGCAGGCAAACTCGCGCCTCGACCAGTTCAGCCGTCTCCTGCGCAGCCACGGCCTGGCGCCGGAGCGTCTGCTGGAACGGGCGGCGACGCCGGAGCAGCCGCTGGTGCTGTCGAGGAGCGCGGCATGAACGTCGGCCTCTCCGCGGAGGTGCGCTACCACTGGTTCCGCGAGCACCTGGTGGTGGTCGGCGATTGGCACCGCCTGTCCCCCTCCGAGCGCGACCGCCTGCGGCACCAACCGATGCCGGATGAGGCCGCGCAGTCCTTGCGCGTCGACCTGTCGCCCTGGTCCTGCGGGATGGTCTTCAGCGAGCTGCTCGGCGCCGACCTGACCCGCTTCGGCCTCTGCTACCTGGCTCCGGCCGAGGTGCCGGCATCCGACCTGACGCGCCTGGGACGGCGCCTGCGCGAAGAGTTCCCGTTGCTCGACAGCCAGGTGGACAGCGGCGCGGAAGGTTTCGAACTGGTCGTCCACGGGCAGCCCGAGGAGAGCCCGGCGCTGGAAGTCGGCCCCTTCGCCGACGAAAACGCGCTCATCGCAGCGCTGCTGCAACGCCCGCATTCCCTGTTCGAGCGCGGCCTGCTGCGACTGTTCCACGGGCGCTGCGGAGGACGTGCGCGCTGGGGCGTCTGGCTGCATCACCTGGTCGCCGACGCCGACTTCGCCAGCGTGCTGCTGGCCCGCCTGGCCGTGCTCAACGCCGACCCCACGACCGAAGCGGCGGCCCCCGAGTTCGGCTTCCTCCAGCAGCAATGGCGCCTGGAGCGCCAGCTGCGCGAGCGCAGGACCAGGCTGGAAGACTACTGGAGCGAGCGCGGCGAGGCGTTCCGTGAACTGGCGAGCCTGCCCTGGGCGGAGCTCGCCAGCCATTGCGAGGATTTCCGCTTGGCTGCCACGCCAGGAGGCGGCGAAGCCGCCCTGCTGACCCGGCTCGCCTGCGCCCTGGCTCTCGCCCTGGCCAGCCAGGGCGCCACCGGCAAGGTCCTGGCGCTGACCCCGGTCAGCCTGCGCAGTCGCCGAGGCACGGCGGTTTCCGGTTGCTGGCTGAACCTGGTGCCGCTGTTGCTGGACGCCGCGACCGCCGAGGACACCTTCGAACGACACAGGCTCGAGGCCTTCGAGCACAGCCTGCTGCCGGCGGAGGCCATCGCCGAACGGGCCGGGCTGCGCTATGCCGGCGCCCAGGTGATGATCAATGTCATCGACCAGCCATTCCGCAGCGCCGGGTTCATCCACCGGCCGACACTGAAGAGCCGCCTGCCGCTGACCCTGACCCTGGTCCGGCGCGACGACGGCGGCTGGGACGCCAGCCTGGCCAGCCGCTTCGGCCGCGAACGGACCCTGGCGCTGGCGGCGGCCATGGCCGAGGCGCTACGCCCATGCTGATCCTGCTGCCTGACTTCATCGGCCACCCGAGCTGCTTCCGCGGGCTGCTGGCACGCCTCGGCGCAACGGACTGCCGGCTGGTCGACTACCACCGGCTGGATGCCTACGCCAGCATCGAAGCCCTCGCCAGCCAGGTACTCGACGGCCTGGCGGAAGAACCGGACTGGCTGATCGGCTATTCCTTCGGCGGCCTGGTCGGCTACGAGATGGCCCGCCAGTTGCCGGCCAGCCGCCTGCTGATGATCGACAGCCACCTGCCCTGGCCGGCCCTGCGGCGAATGCCGCCGAGCGAGCAATACCAGCGCTGGCTGAGCGCCGAGATGCGCGAATGGATCGCCCTGATGAGCGAGCTTGGCGAACTGCGCGAAGAGGTCCTGCTGCGCAATGTCGAGCTGTTCGGCCGCTGGCAGCCCCGCCATCGCCTCGCCCGCGCCAGCTGGGTGCGCTGCCGGGACGACGCCGGCCGCGACCCGGCCGCCGAACGCTGGTGCGACCTGATCGAGCGGCTCGACACCTTCCCCTGCGAGCGTCCGCACCACCTGGCCCTGCAGGACCCGGCGGTGATCGATTTCATCGTCCACACCGTCAGCAAGGAGTCCGTCCAATGAAACACTATCGGCAGGTGGTATCCCCGCAATTGCGCCAACAGGCGCTGGACTGGATCCTCGCCGCGGCGCAGCGGCCGGACCCGGCGCTGGAACCGGAATTCGACATCGCCGACGACGAGCGCCGCGAGGCGAAGAAGGTGCGCAACCTGCACCGCCACGACCCGCTCTTCTGGGACGACTGGTTCGCCCGCTCCGGGCTCGACGCGCTGGTCCGCGACCATCTGCGCAAGCCGCGCCTGCTGCGCCACGCGGCGTTCATCAAGCGCCACGCCGACGAGTCCTACATCCCGCTGCACCAGGACATCGCGCTATGGGAGAAGCGCTACGAAAGCGCGCAGACCTTCTGGGTCGCCCTGACCCCGTCGCGGAACGACAACGGTGGGATGTTCTATTACCCCGACGACCGCACGATCTTCCCCCACGAGTTCGACCTCGCCTACCCGATGTTCAAGTGCATCGACCTCCAGGCCAACGGCATTTCCCGCGAGCAACTGGTGGATGCCGAGCTGGACGCCGGCGACGTCCTGGTCTGGCCCGCCCGCACCGCACATGGCAGCCACAACAACCGCAGCGGCCAGCTGCGCATCGGCATGCCGATCGTCTTCGTCGACGACGACGAATTCCACCAACTGAATCGAGAGGACAGCATGAAAACCTGGATCGCTTCCAACCTGAAAAGCGTGTTCCCGGACGAGGCAATCACCGAGGACAACCTCGACCACTATCTTCCGCAGCTGTGCGACTACTCGCTGAAGATGGTCACCTTCCTCGCCCGTTTCTCCCGCCAGTTCGGCCATGCGCCGAAGATCCACGACTTCATCAGGGAGCCGCGGCTGGCGACGCTGTCGGCCTCGGACGCGGGAGCGAGACGATGATCCGGGTCATCGACTGCACCCTGCGCGAGGGGTGCCAGGCCCGCCAGTGCAGCTTCGACAGCGCGCAGTCGGTCCAGCTGGCGAGGGAAATCGCGGCGCTGGGGGTGGATATGATCGAGTGCGGCCACCCGCGGATTTCCGCGGACGAACGCGAGCGGGTACGCGCCGTGGTGGCGGCGGTTTCCACGCCGGTGCTGGCCCACGCCCGGGCGCGCCGGGAGGATATCGACGCGGTGCTGGAAACCGGTGCGCAGTGGGTCGGGCTGTTCGCCTCGATCAACGCGATCTCGCTGGAAACCAAGTTCAAGGGCATGAGCCGCGAGGAGGTGCTCGAACTGTTCCACGACGCGATCCGCTACGCCCGCGAACGCGGCCTGCGGGTCCGGGCCACGGTGGAAGACGCCGCGCGCACCTCGGTCAGCGACCTGGTCAGCATGATCGCCACCGCGCGCGACGCCGGCGCCGATCGCATCTGCTTCGCCGACAGCGTCGGCATCCTGCTGCCGGACGAGACCTTCGACGTGCTCTCGCTGCTGCGCCACGAGTTCCCCGACGTGGTCTTCGAGTACCACGTGCACAACGACCGCGGCCTGGCCCTGGGCAATACCCTGGCGGCGATCCAGGCCGGGGTCCAGTGGCACTCGGCGAGCTGCAACGGGATCGGCGAACGCGCCGGGATCACCGACACCTTCCAGTTGCTGACCCTGCTGCACACCAAGTTCGCCGCCGACCGCTTCAACCTGAAGAACGTCCTCGCGGTCTCCGAGCTGGTCGAGGCGCACAGCCGGATCAAGCGTTCACCGATGCACCCGGTGGTCGGCGAGAACGCCTTCGTCCATGTCGCCCGCCTGCACCAGTTGGCCATGCAGGAAAACCAGGACGCCTACAGCGCCTTCGATCCGGAACTGATCAACGGCCGCGTCTCGCTGCAACGCTACACGCCGATGCACCGCCAATCCCTGTTCCTCACGCCTTTCGAGAAATCCGCCAGCGAACTGAAGTACCACCGCCACGGCCCCGGCAAGCGCTTCGTCATGCTCGACCGGCGCCTGCTCGACGGCTCGCCGTTCTACTTCATCGCCCGCCAGTTCCACGACGTCGGCGACGGCGGGCCGGGCCACGTCGACAGCCACGTGCACAACTGCGACTCGGTGTTCCTGTTCCTCGGCAGCGACGAGGACTACCGCGGCCTGGAGGTGGAAGTCCTGCTCGGCGGCCAACTGCGCCGTTTGCAGAGCCCGGCCAGCGTGTTCATCCCCGCCGGCGTCGAGCACAGCTACCGCTACCTCGGCGGCAGCGGCACCTACATCAATTTCGTCCACAAGGGCGATTACCACGAGAGCCTACTGGAGATTACCCAATGAAGCAGTTCGACAAGCACGCAGACGCCTACAACGTGGTCCGCGGCAAGATCGCCTATCCGGATTCGCTCTACCGCAACCTCGCCGAACGCGCCCCGGCACGCGAAGCGGCGCTGGACATCGGCTGCGGCAACGGCGTCTCGACCGTCCGCCTGCAACCCTGGTTCCGCTACGTGGAAGGCAGCGACCTGGGCGAGGCGCTGATCGCCAAGGCCCGCGAGAACTACCCGGAGATCCGCTTCAGCGTGTCGCCGGCGGAAACCTTCGCGCCGCAACGCCGCTTCGACCTGGTCACCAGCGCCACCTCCTTCTACTGGATGGACCGCAAGCAGGTGCTGACGCGCATGGCCGACTGGCTGACCCCCGGCGGGCTGTTCTGCGCCTACAAGTACGACTTCCCGATCGCCTACGGGCCGCTGCGCGACTTCATCGAGCACGAACTGGTGAACAAGTGGGCCAAACACCGTGATCCGCGCCTGACCCGCTATGACGACACCCTGGAGATCATGGGCAGTTGCCCGCACCTGCGCGACTGCCGCCGCGAAGTGTTCGCCAACATCATCTTCCTCAGCCCGGAGGAGGTCGCGCTGTTCTTCCTCTCCACCAGCTACGTGACCCGCTACATCGAGCAGGAAGGCGGCGAAGACTACGCCGACCGCTTCATCGCCGCGGTGCGCGAGATCGAGAGCGCGCCGCAGGTGGCGGTGAACTTCGACATCCACGCCTTCACCGCGCTGAATCGCTGAGGAGCCGGCATGAGCAGCCTCCCCGTACCCGTATCGCTCGACAGCACCCTCCGCCATCTCGGCAGCGCCGACCCGCGGCGGCCGTTCCTGATCGACGCCCGCGAGCCGGAGCGACCGCTGGAATACACCTGGGGCGACGCCGACCGCCAGGTCGATGCCCTCGCCGAGCAGATCGCCGCGCATGCCTGCCGCAGTGTCGGCGTGCTGCTCGACAACAGCTACCGCAACCTCTGCCTGATCTATGCGGTCATGCGCGCGGGCAAGCATCTGGTGCTGATCGATCCCGAGTGGGGGGAGGCCGCGAAGCAGGCCATCGTCGACGAGATGCGCCTGGACGCGCTGGCCAGCGAACATCCGCTCGAGGGCGCGCTGGCCGGGCTGCGCCTGGCGCTGGACTTCGAGCGCAGCGCGACGCGCCGGCTCGACCGCGCCGCGCACAGCCATATGATCCTGTTCACCTCGGGCACCACCGGCCAGCCGAAAGGCATCGAACTCAGCCAGCAGGCCATGCTCCATGCCTACCGCATCGGCCGCGACTGCCTGGGCATCGGCGAGCACACGCGCTCCGGTTGCTTCTACCGGATCAGCGGCCTGGGCATCCTCGGCATCAATTTCCTCTTCCCGCTGCTGTACGGCGGCAGCGCGGTGCTCCTGCCGCTGCACTGCTGGGCCGACAGCGAAGGCTTCTGGGAATGCGTGGAACGCTTCGGCATCAGTTTCCTCTACCTGGTGCCGCCGGTGGTCAACCACATGGTCAAGGAAGGCTCCCCGCCGCCGCGCCGCTTGCCGTTGCAGCGCCTGCTCTGCGTCGCCGGCTCGGCGCGCCTGGACGCCGACCTGCAGGCGGCCTTCCAGCGCGACTACGCGGCGCTGGCGAACATCTACGGCCTCAGCGAGTGCGGCTTCGCCTTCCTCTTCGGCAAGCGTCGCGGCGATGCGTTCGACAACTCGGTGGGACCTGCCATCGGCCTGGAACTCAAGCTGACCGACCCCGACGGCCGCCCGCTGGAGGGCAGCGGCGAACGCGGGCGCCTGTGGGTGCGCACGCCGAGCCTGTTCTCCGGCTACGTCAACCGCCCCGACCTGACCGCCCAGGTGCTCGAGGACGGCTGGCTGAACACCCAGGACCTCGCCTACTTCGACGAGGACCGCTGCGTGCACGTCCTCGGCCGTTGCGACGGCACCATCAACAAGGGCGGCAACCTGTTCCACCTGAATGAATGCGAAAGGGCGCTCAACGGCCTGGACGAGGTGATCGACGTCTGCTGCCTGAAGGTCGACTGCCCGCTCTATGGCGAAGACTATGTCGCCGTGATCCACACCGCGCCGCAGGTCGAGTTCGCCTTCCTGCCCTGGCTCCAGCAGCAGCTCGGCACCCTCCGCGCGCCACAGCGCGTGGTGCTGTCGCACCAGGCCCTGCCGCTGAACGGCGCCGGCAAGCACGACCGCCGTGCGCTCGCCGCCCTGCTGCAACGGGAAGCCTCGTGATGTGCGGCATCCTCGGTTACGTCGGCACCGGTTTCAGTGTCTCGCGCTTCGCCGGAGCGCTACGCCTGCTGGCCCATCGCGGCCCGTTCGGCGAGGGCATCGCGGCCCTGCCGAACGGCGCCATCGGCATGACCCGCCTGCCGATGTCCGGCGCCGCGGCGGTACCGCTGCCGCCGCAGGAGGGCCAGCGGCGGGTCGCCTACAACGGCGAGGTCTACCAGGCCGGCTGCGAAATCCATGGCGAGATCCGCCTGCTGCTCGACGGCTTGCAGCGCGGGGTACTGCCGGACGGCATGTACGCCCTCGCCAGCTGGGACCCGCAGACCCGGCAATTGACCCTGCTGCGCGACGAGTTCGGCATCAAGCCGCTGTACTACAGCTACCAGCCCGAGCGCGGCCTGCTGGCCTTCGCCTCCGAGCCGCGGGCGCTGCTGCACCTGCTCGGCGGCGCCCGCGCCGACGCCGAGGCGATCGCCCAGGTGGTCGCCGCCGGCGTGCCGCTGGAAGGCCAGACCCTGTTCCAGCAGGTCCGTCTGCTGCTGCCCGGCGAGGTGTTGCGCTTCGATCTCTCCCAGGAGCGTCCGCGCCTCTGCCAGCGCCAGCGGCTGGCCACCGCCCCGGCCAGCGAGGTGGACAGCCTCGACGAGCAGCTCGGCGAAACCCTCGAACGCTGCCGCCAGACCTTCCGCCCCTGCGCCCTGCTGGTCAGCGGCGGGGTCGATTCCAACCTGCTCGGCAGCTACCTGGACCCGCAGTTGCAACGCTTTCACCTGTGCCTGGAAGGCGACGAGGAAAGCCTGCTGCCACACCCTCGGCTGCAACGCTTCGAGCTGCGCCAGGAAGCCTTCATGCCGCTGCTGCGTCGCGCGGTCGGCAACTTCGGCGGGGCGACACGGATGTCCAGCCTGCTGATGTACCAGCGCCTGGCCGACGGTATCGGCGAGCAGGGCTATCACTGCGTGCTTCTCGGCGAAGGCGCCGACGAACTGTTCTGGGGCTACCCGCGCCATCTCGAACTCTGGCGCCGGCGCGACGCACCGGAACCGCGGCGCTTCGCCGCCGCCTGGTTCGGCGAGTACCGGCGCAAGGCCGCGCTGCTGGCGGAACCGGCGGGCCGACGGGTCGCCGAGCGGATCGAGGAACTCGCCCACGAGGCCCTCGGCCAGGGCCTCGAGGCGGCGATCGGCCAGTTCGACCTGCACTACTCGCTGGAGCCGCTGCTGCGCCGCGCCGACCATCTGCTGATGTCGCGCACCATCGAAGCGCGCACCCCCTACCTGCATGGCGCCCTGGCGCAGCGCGCCGGGCGCCTCCAGCGGATCGTCGGCGACACCGCCAAGGCACCGCTGGTGGCGCTCCTGGAGCAGCGCGAGAAACGCTGGCAGGCGCAGCCGAAACGGCATTTCCGCCTGCCGTTCGAACGTTGGCCGCAGGCCCTCGGGGAAATGCGCCGGCACCTCGCCGAACGCCTGCCGGCGCTCCACGACCTCGGCCTGGAAGGCCTGGATGCACCGAGCGTCGCGGCGCTGCCCGGCGACCAGTTGTTCACCCTCACCACCCTGTCGCTCTGGCAGCAGGAATACGGAGCCTCGCTATGACAACCATCCATCGTCGCCCCGCGCCCTGGCGGGGCAACGCGGTGTTCTGCGCTTCGGCCGCTTTCGCCGCCGGCCTGGAAACGCTGTTCGCGCGCCTGCTGGAGCGGCGTCCCGCGGATAGCGCGGAGGCTCTCCTGCGCCAGCGCCTGCATCACGAACTGGAGCATGGAAGCGGCGTGCTGCTGCACGATTCCGCGCTGCTGCGCGGACTCGCCGAGGACGAATTCCAGCGGGTGTTCCGCGCATTCTGCCAATGGCTGGGACGCACCGTGGCGATCAACCGCAACGGCGAGTACCTCAAGGAAGTGCGCGACCTCGGCCTGCGCGACGCCCGCGACGCGCCGCAGCGCGGCCACCTGACCAGCCAGGAACTGGCCTTCCACTCCGATCGCGCCGACCTCACGGTGCTCGCCTGCTGGTCGCCGGCACGCCGGGGCGGCGCCTTCCGCATCCGTTCCTCGGCCGACGTCCTCGCCACCCTGGAAGCCGCCAATCCGGCCTGGCTGCCCCTGCTCGGCCAGCCGATCCCCCACGACCTGCGCGACGAAGGCGACGCCGACTACGCGCTGGTGCCGCTGCTCACGGAAACCCCGCGGACCTTCGTCTTGCGCTATATCCGCAAGTTCAACGAATCGGTGACGCGCCACGGGCTAAGCCTCGCCCCGCAGGTGCGAAGCATGCTCGACGGCCTGGACGAGGCGATCGAACGCGCCGACGGCTATGCCGAACTGGACTTCAGCAAGGGCATGCTGGTGCTGGTGAACAACCACACCACCCTGCACGCGCGCACCGAGTTCAGCGACGACGAGCGGCAGCGCCGCTGCCTGCTGCGCTGCTGGCTGAGCAGCGAGTTCACCCGCGAACTGCCGGAAAGCTTCCTGCCGCTGTTCCACCAGGTAGCCGCCGGCAGCCTGCGCGGCGGCATCCGTCCCCTCGCCCAGGAGCCCCGCCCGTGAGCGACAACACCTTCAGCGTGCAACGCTTCCGCGCCCTGCCGACGGAAATCCACGTGATGCTCGTCGGTACGCTGCTGACCCGCGGCGCCTACTTCATGGTCTGGCCGTTCCTGGCATTGCTGCTGTGGCGCGAGTTCCGGCTGTCCGCCAGCGCCATCGGCCTGCTGCTGGCGCTGGCGACCGTCTGCGGCGCGCTCAGCGGCATCTACACCGGCTGGCTGTCGGACCGTTTCGGGCGCAAGCGCCTGATCTTCTTCGGCACCAGCCTCAGCGGGCTTTCCTTCGTGTTGCTGGGCTTCAGCGGCCAGCCGCTGTCCTACGGACTGGCGATCTCCGGGGTGAGCATCGGCTGCGCCCTGCTCGAATCCAGTTGCAAGGCGCTGATCGGCGACCGCGTCGAGGATCGCCGCTCGCGGGAACTGGCGCTCTACTGCCGGTACTTCCTGATCAACCTCGGCGCCGCCCTCGGCCCGCTGATCGGCCTGACTCTCGGCGTCGCCGCCCAGGCCGGCACCTTCCTGGTCACCGCGCTGGTCTACTTCTGCTACGGCCTGCTGCTCTGGCGCCTGCTGCACCACCTCGAACTTAAGCGGCGCAGCCTTGCCCCGCGATCCTCGACGGGGTTCCTCGAAGCCTGCCTGAGCATGGCCCGGCATCGCGCCTTCACCCTGCTGTTGCTGTGCAACATGCTGGCCGCGCTGATCTACGCCACCTTCGATTCGACCCTCGTGCAGTACCTCACCCGCAGCGGTCTGCCCGACGTGGTCAACAGCATCGCCCTGCTGGTGACCATCAACGCGCTGACCATAGTGGTCGCCCAGTTTCCCCTCCTCCGCCTGCTGGAAAACACCGGCACCGGCGGCCGCCTGATGCTCGGCATGCTGCTCATGCTCCTGGCCCAGCTAGGCTTCGCCTGGACCCCGGTGACCCTGTTCGCCGGCCTGGCGCTGGCCACGGTGGTGCTCAGCCTCGGCGAACTGATCGTGTTCCCGACCTTCAGCGTGGAGGTCGACCAACTGACCCCCGACGACTTGCGCGGCAGCTATTTCGGCGCGGCCAATCTCTACAGCCTCGGCACCGCGCTGGCACCGCTGTACGGCGGGATCATGCTCGACCATGCCGGCAGCCAGGCGCTGTACCTCGGCCTGGCCGCGCTGTGCGGGGTGATCATGCTGCTGCAGGTCGGCGCGGTCGGCCTGCGCCAGGCCGAGCGGGCCGGCGGATGAGCGGCGCGCTGCTGGTCTCGGGATTTTTCCTGCGCCGCTCCGCCTGGTCCGTGGAAGGCGCCGGCTGGCGAAGCTGCGACCATCTGCGCGACGCGCCCGGATGCGACCTGGCGCATTGGCTGGACCAGGCCGCCGCCACGCTGGCCGGCGAGGAGCGGGTGATACTCTGCGGCCACAGCTTCGGCGGCTACCTGGCGCAATGCCTGGCGGCCCGCCTGGGCGAGCGCGCCGCGCACCTGTACCTGTTCAGCGCGCTGGTCAGCGAGGGCGGCGGCGCGCTGGAAAGCTACCAGGACAGCGGCCAGGACAATCTCCTCGGGCTATGCCGCCTCGACCCGCTCGGAGGGCGGGTCCGCCTGGAAGACCGCGCCGGCTTCCTCGAACTGCTCGGCGCCGAGGTGCCGACCAGCGCCAGCGAACCCGCGCAATTGCTGATCGACTCGCCGCGGCAGGTTCGTCCAGCCTGCCCGGTCACCTACGTTGTGGCGGCCGCCGACCGGCTCAGCCCGCCGCCGCTGCAACGTACCTTCGCCCACCGCCTGGACGCGCGAGTGCGGGAATACCCGGGCGGGCACCTCGCCGCACTGGCGGACCCGCGCTTCCTTCGCGCCCTTATCGAATCTAATAATTAGATAGATAAAGCCAAAAATACGCGCTTTTTTATCGCAATGATCTGACGGATGATGACCCCATCAACCGCCCGCCCCCCTCGCGCAAACGAGCGGCGACGGGCCCAATGGAGATCCGATCATGATCGAACGTCGTCCCTTCGACCGTCTGGGCCATGCCAACCACGGCTGGCTGAACGCGCGTCATCATTTTTCCTTCGCCGACTACTATGATCCGGAGCGCGAGGACTGGGGCCGCCTGCGGGTCTGGAACGATGACGAGATCGCCGCCGGCAGCGGCTTCCCGCCGCACCCGCACCGCGACATGGAGATCATTACCTATGTCCGCGAAGGCGCGATCACCCACCAGGACAGCCTGGGCAACAAGGGCCGCACCGAGGCCGGTGACGTGCAGGTGATGAGCGCCGGTACCGGCATCGTCCATTCGGAGTACAACCTGGAAGCCGAGACCACCCGGATCTTCCAGATCTGGATCATCCCGGACCGCCGCGGCGACCAACCGCGCTGGGGCTCCAAACCGTTCCCGAAGGCCGAGCGCGACGGTCGTTTCGTCACTCTCGCCAGCGGCGACGAGCAGGACAGCGAAGCGCTGCACATCCGCGCCGACGCCGAGGTCGCCGCGGTGACCCTGAAGGCCGGCCAGAGCGCCGAGTACGCCCTGGAAAACGGTCGCCGCGCCTACCTGGTGCCGGCCACCGGCAGCATCGAGGTCAACGGCGTGCGCGCCGAGGCCCGCGATGGCCTGGCGGTACGCGACGAACCGACCCTGAAGGTCACCGCCCTGGAAGACAGCGAAGTGCTGCTGGTGGAAGTGGCCTGACCCGACAGCCCCTCGCCTCCACGGGCGAGGGGCTGCTTTCGTTGCGCCCCAGCCTCTCTCGACGCAGCGGCGTTATCCGCCGCAACGCCTCCGGCCCTGCCGACTGGGTTCTTCCCAGCTTCACGCTTCGCGCTCACACTACCCGCAGAAGAATTCGAGAGGCTCCGCCATGCGTGAACTGCAACCCCTGCTGGAGAACCACGGGCTGCTCCTGCTGTTCCTCAACGTGCTCTGCGAGCAGGCCGGGCTGCCGATCCCCGCCTACCCGGCGCTGATCGTCGCCGGCGCGCTGGCCATGCAGGGCGTCGGCGCGCCGCTGGGCGTGGTCCTGCTGGTGGTGGTGCTCGCCTGCCTGCTGGCGGACGTCGCCTGGTACCTGGCCGGACGCCGCTACGGCGGCTTCCTCCTGCGCAGCATCTGCAAGGTCTCGCTGTCCCAGGACAGTTGCATCCGCCAGAGCCAGAACATGTACCTGCGGGTCGGTCCGAGGGCGCTGCTGATGTCGAAGTTCCTGCCCGGCGCCAGTGCGTTGTCCACCACCCTGGCCGGCATGACCCGCACCCACCTGCGCCGCTTCCTCGCCTACGACGCCGCCGGCTCGGCACTCTGGGCCGGTTCCGCGCTGCTGCTGGGGGTGATCTTCAGCGATGCGGTAGACCACCTGCTGGCCCTGCTCAGCGACTACGCGGCCATCGGCGCGCTGCTGATCGCCGGCGCCTTCGCCGCCTTCATCGCCTGGAAGCTCTGGCAGCGCCAGCGCCTGCTGTCGCGCAGCCGGCGGATTCCGCGAATCAGCGTGGAGGAACTGGAAAACCTTCGCGAACAGGGGCAATTGCCGGTGATCCTCGATGTCCGCGCCCATCACGAAGACGAGCCGAGCGGCATTCCGGGAGCCATCCCGGTGGAGCTGAACGTGTCGCTGAAGGACCTCCCCGGCGACCTCAGGGACGCCAGCATCGTCATCTATTGCGCCTGTCCCCACGAACTTTCCGCCGCGATGCTCGCCCAGCGCCTCAACGCCTCCGGCTTCACCCGCACCTGGGCGCTGGCCGGCGGCCTGGACGCCTGGCGCAAGGCCTACGGGCAGGTCGTGGCGAACGCCTG
Source organism: Pseudomonas sp. 20-5 (assembly GCF_056782835.1). Lineage (NCBI taxonomy): Bacteria > Pseudomonadati > Pseudomonadota > Gammaproteobacteria > Pseudomonadales > Pseudomonadaceae > Pseudomonas > Pseudomonas sp. 20-5. The sequence goes on from NZ_CM165584.1 coordinate 4,259,362, forward strand.
AGCGACGCCCACCGGGTTCAGCCCAGGGCCTGCACCGCCGCGCCGCCGGCTTGCCGCTGCGGCGCCGGCGAGGAGAACACCAGGTAGCCGTCCTCGACCTTGCCGTAGCGCAGCAGCGCCAGGTCGAGGACGTAGTTCTGGTAAAGCTTCCAGGGCATCCGGTCGCCCTGCTTGGGCATGCGCTCGGCGGCGCGCTGGATGTAGCCGGAGTCGAGGTTGAGGAAGGGCTCCTCGCGCACGTCGCCGGTGCTGTCGCGGGCGGTCACCTGGCGCATGCCGGTGGCATCCATGTGATTGATCAGGCGGCAGAAGTATTCGCTGGAGAGGTCCGCCTTGAGCGTCCAACTGGCGTTGGTATAGCCGACCACCGCCGCCAGGTTTGGCAGGTCGCGCAGCATGATGCCGCGATAGCCCATGCTCTGGTTGACCTGGAACGGCTTGCCGTCGACCGCCAGCTCGGCGCCGCCGAACATCACCAGGTCGAGGCCGGTGGCGGTGACGATGATGTCCGCCTCCAGCACCTCGCCGGTCTTCAGGCGAATGCCCCGCTCGACGAAGCGGTCGATGTGCTCGGTGACCACCGACGCCTTGCCCTTGCGCAGCACCTTGAACAGGTCGCCGTCCGGCACCGCGCAGACCCGCTCGTCCCACGGCTTGTAGCGCGGGCTGAAGTGACGCATGTCGAAGCGTTTGCCCAGTTGCAGGCTGGCCAGCTTGAGCAGGGCCTTGCGGACCAGGCCGGGGAAGGTCCTGGCGAGCATGAAGAAGACCATCTGCATGGCCACGTTGCGCGCCCGCGCCTGGCGGTAGATCCAGGTTTCCGGAAGGAAGCGGCGGAGGAAATTGGAGATCGCGTCCTTCTGCGGCAGGGTGATCACGTAGGATGGCGAGCGCTGCAGCATGGTGACGTGGGCGGCCTTGTCGGTCAGCGACGGCACCAGGGTTACGGCGGTCGCGCCGCTACCGATCACCACCACCTTCTTGCCGCTGTAGTCGAGGTCCTCGGGCCACAGCTGCGGATGGACGACCTGCCCGGCGAAATCCTCGCGACCGACGAATTCCGGGGTATAGCCGGCCTCGTAGCGGTAGTAGCCGGTGCACATCAGCAGGAACTGCGCGGTCATGCGCAGCGGCTCGGGCTCGTCGCCGCGCTGCACGTCGAGGTTCCAGCGCGCATTGGCGGAATCCCAGTCGGCCCTGAGCACCCGGTGGCGGTAGCGGATCTTCCGGTCGATGCCGTTCTCCCGTGCGGTCTCCTCGATGTAGCGGCGGATCGACGGACCGTCGGCGATGGCCTTGGGATCGCTCCATGGCTTGAAGTTGTAGCCGAGGGTGAACATGTCCGAGTCGGAACGGATGCCGGGGTAGCGGAACAGGTCCCAGGTACCGCCCATCGCCGCGCGCCCTTCGAGCAGGGCGAAGCTCTTGCCGGGGCAATGCTTCATCAGGTGGTAGGCGGCGCCGACGCCGGACAATCCGGCGCCGACGATGAGTACGTCCAGGTGTTCGACAGGCATAAGGTTCCTCGATCGGCGGAAGCGTCCAGCCGTCTGCTGGGCTGATGCCCTCCACCCTACAGAGGGGATGCCGCGCGGGTATCCCAACCTTCGTACTGCGATATCCGCAAAGTATGGACCCAGGCGGGGGAATCACCCATGCCGGCGTACCGGCATGGGTCGGGCGCTAGGAGGCGCGGGAAGGTTTCTCCGGGGTCTCCGCCGCTACCGCGCCACGGTCTTCCAACTGGTCGGTCTGGAACAGCGTCTCCAGCTCGACCCGCGCCTCGCGAGCGCTTTTGATCAGCGCGTCGCGGTCGTTGTAGAACAGGTGCTGGGAGGCCAGGACCTCTTCGTCGTGCCGGCGGAAACGACGGATCCGCGCGTCCGCCTGTTCCTCGCTCAGACCCAGGCCGCAGAGCACCATGCGGCTCATCTCCAGGCTGGAGAAGAAGGTCTCGCGCACCGGCTCGACCCCGGCGTCGAGCAACAGGTGGACGTGCTGGCGGTTACGCGCGCGAGCGATGATCTTCAGGTGCGGATACAGCTTGCGCACGCGCTTGGCCGTCTCGATGTTGGTCTCCGGGTCATCGGTGGCGATGACGAAGAACTCGGCCTTCTCTACCTGGGCCGCGCGAAGGATCTCCGGGCGCATCGGGTCGCCGTAGAAGATCGGGATCGCGCCGAGGGTACGGGTCAGCTCGATGGTCTCCACCGAGGTGTCCAGGGCGATGAACGGCACGCGCTGGGCGCGCAGCACGCGAGCGACGATCTGGCCCATGCGGCCGACCCCGGCGATCACCACGCGCGGGGTGTCGTCGTTGTCGATGCGTTCCATTTCCGGCGGCGGCTTCGTCGCCTCCGGCTCCTTCGCCAGCAGGCGCGCGAGGCCGAGTACCAGCAACGGGGTCAGGGCCATCGACAGGGTGATGGAAAGCACCAGCAGGTTGTGCAGGTCGTTCTGGAACAGGCCCTGGTCGCGGGCCATCTTGAACACGACGAAGGCGAACTCGCCGCCGGCCGCCAGGACCACGCCCAGGCGCAGCGCCGAGGCCTTGTCGAGGCCGCCGGAAATGCGTCCGACGAAGTACAGCACCGGCGCCTTCAGGGCGATCAGCAGCACGGTCAGGCCGAGCACCATCCACGGCGACTTGAGCAGCAGGCTGATGTCCGCGCTCATCCCCACGCTGATGAAGAACAGGCCGAGCAACAGGCCCTTGAACGGCTCGATCTGCGCCTCCAGTTCGTGGCGGTACTCCGAGTCGGCCAGCAGCAGGCCGGCGAGGAAGGCACCGAGGGCCATGGACACGCCGGCCAGCTCCATCAGCAGCGCGGTGCCCATCACCACCAGCAGCGCGGTGGCGGTGGACATGTCCTGCAGCTTGGTCTGGGCGACGATGCGGAACACCGGGCGCAGTAGATAGCGGCCACCGACCACCACCGCGGCGATGCTGCCGACCACCTTGAGGGTCTGGGTCAGTTCGCTGCCGCCGGCGTCGCTGTGCGCACCGCTGAGCAGCGGGATCATGGCGATCAGCGGGATCGCCGCGATGTCCTGGAACAGCAGGATGGCGAAGGCCAGGCGGCCATGGGGCTGGGTAAGTTCCTTGCGCTCGGCGAGGATCTGCAGGCCGAAGGCGGTGGACGACAGCGCCAGGCCCAGGCCGAGCACCACCGCGCTGTTCACCGGCTGGTCGAAGCCGACCAGGGCCACAGTGCCGATCACCAGGCCGGTCAGCAGCACCTGCAGCAGGCCGACGCCGAACACCGACTTGCGCATCACCCACAGGCGCCGCGGCGACAGCTCCAGGCCAATGATGAACAGCAGCAATACCACGCCCATCTCGGAGATCTGCGCGACGCTTTCCGGGTTGTCCACCAGGCCCAGCACGCTGGGACCGATCAGCACGCCGGCCAGCAGGTAGCCGAGCACCGCGCCCAGTTGCAGGCGCTTGGCCAGCGGCACCATGAACACCGCCGCGATCAGGAAGACCACGCCGGACTGGAGAAAACTGCTTCCGTGTTCCACGCTCAACTCCCGCTGGCGGCGCTGGCGCCGAACCGGTCGCGGATGGTGGCGATGGTCTCCACATCCATGGCGATATACGCCTGCTTGACGAAGGCGTCGTAGGGTAGTTCGTCGCCCAGCGGCTGCAGGTAGCGGGTGCAGTAGGCGAAACGCACGAACAGCGAGCCGGGTTCCGGCTCCTCGATGGTCATGTCGAGGCTGCCGCCGGCCACCTCGGCGCTCGGCTTGATACTGTAGTGGGCACTGTCCGGCGCCTTCAGCACGACTTCGTCCTCGACCACCAGACCCGGCAGGTACAGGCGCCGGTGCAGGCGGTCGCCGTCATCGACGAGGATCTCGAAACGCTCCAGGCCGACGACGAAATACTGTGGCTCGCGCGCACGGCAGACCAGGCCTTCCCAGAGTTGCAGCCGGTCGAGGACCGGCAGGTCGACAAGTGTCCGGTCGTTGACCTGGACCAGGTGTTCGAATTGCATGTGGCTCACTTCCTGTTCGGTGCATGCGATAGGCGAGTTCTGACCGGCGATGGGTGCAGAAAGTTTTCCCGCTGCCGGCGAATCGCCAGGCCGCAGGTCCACAACGATCGCCGACAGGCATTCGAGGACGCCGCCGGGGCACCCGGCGGCACATCGACCTCACTCGGCGTCGATCTTCCAGGGAATCGGCGGAGCGCTCAAGCGCGGCCCTTCCAGGGCGTCGAGCCGGCCGAAGCGGGCATCCCCCTCCTCCCAGGCCTTCTGCGCCCGGGCGATCTCGCCCTTGCTGTGGCCGACGAAGTTCCACCACATGAAGATCTCCGCACCGAACGGTGCGCCACCCAGCAACAGCACCCGCGCGCCAGGGTCGAGTTGCAGTTGCAGGCCGTCGCGGCCGTCGCCCAGGTAGGCCAGTTCGTTCACCGCGAAATGCTCGCCGCCCACTTCCAACCCGCCTTCCAGCGGCAGCAGGCCGTACTCGAAGTGCGGGTCGAGCGTCAGTTGCAGGGTCGAGGCGTCGTGGCAGGCCAGGTCGGCACCGAGCAGCGGCGAGTAGAGCCGGCACGGCGCCTGTCGCCCGGCCAGCGCACCGGCCAGCAGGGTGAAGGTGACCCCCTGCTCCTGCCAGCGCGGCAGGTCGGGATGATGATCGAAGGCCGGGGCGATGTCGCGCTGCTCGTAGGGCAGCGCGATCCACAACTGCGCGGCGTGGGCGTGGCGCTCGTCGGGCAGCGACTCCTCGGTGTGGGCGATGCCATGACCGGCGGTCATCAGGTTGACCTGGCCGGGGCGGATCACCTGGACGTTGCCCAGGCTGTCGCGGTGCAACGCCTCGCCCTGGATCATCCAGGTAAAGGTCTGCAGGCCGATGTGCGGGTGCGGGCCCACGGCCAGTCCGCCGCCAGGTTCGAATTCGGCGGGACCGGCATGGTCGAGGAAGCACCAGGCACCGATCATCCGCCGCTGGCGCGACGGCATCAGCCGACTGACGGTGATCCCGCCGCCGATTTCCGCGGCACGCGCGGTGACCCGTTGCAGCAGGTGTTCGCGGCGCTCCGGACAGTCCCGCGAGGAGGACAGGTCGCAACGCTCTTCGGTATTGCTCATGTTCAGGCTCTCCGGTGACGAGGCATTCAACCGCGCAGGCGGCGCACCCATAGCTGCAGGGCCTGCAACTGCTGCTGGATCAGCTCGCGCGCCTTGTCGTCGAGCAACCGGCCCTGGGCGTCGAAGGCGTTCTGCGCGCTGGAGATCATCACTTCCGGCTTGTTCAGCGGATGAACGTCGAGGAACACCAGCGTCTGGCGCAAGTGATACTGCGCCCGCGCGGTGCCGAAACGCCCGGCACTGGCACCGAGGATCGCCGCCGGCTTGCCGGAGAACGGCTGCTCCGGCGGCCGCGAGGCCCAGTCGATGGCATTCTTCAGCACCCCGGCCATCGAATAGTTGTATTCCGGGGTGGCGAACAGCAGCGCGTCCGCCGCGCGGATCTGCTCGCGGAAGCGTTCCACCGCGGGCGGGAAGCCGAGGGCGTAGACGTCCTCGTTGTACAGCGGGATGCCGGAGATGTCCGCCAGCTCGATGCTCATGCCCGGCGGGACCAGGCCAATCGCCTCCTGCAGCGCCGCGCTGTTGTAGGAGCCGCTGCGCAGGCTGCCGGAAATGCCCAATACCTTGATGTCGTCGCTCATGCCGTGCTCCTCGTTGTGCGTGCGGGTTCAGTCGCGTAGCTGGCTGCTGACGCTGACCTCTCCGGAGAGTACACGATGGATCGGGCAGGCATTGGCGATCTCCAGCAGACGCTGGCGCTGCTCGGCGTCGAGATCGCCGGCCAGGCGGATGTCGCGGCGGATATGGGTGAAGGGCTCCGGCTTGGTGCGTTCCTCGACGATGTTCAGTTGCACGTCGATACCCTCCAGCGGCCACTCCTTGCGCTGCGCGTACATCGCCACGGTGATCGCCGTGCAGGCGCCCAGCGCCGAGAGCAGGATCTCGTGCGGCGAGGGACCGCTGTCGGCACCGCCGAGGGCGGCCGGCACGTCGCTCAGCCACTGGTGGCTGTCGTCGCCGAGGGTCACGCGATAAGGGGTGGTGCCGAGGGAAGCGTTGACGACCTGGGTAGCCATGGGGTTTCTCCTGTGCATGGGGGGGGCGTGCCGGAACCTCGGGTTCCGGCGAAGCGGCGTTCCGATGAAAACACCTGGACGGAAAACGACACAAGGCACCCGATGGTCGGAGTGCCTTGTGTCCGGGACAGCGGCGAAGCCGGCTTACTTCTTCGTGCCGAAGCTCTGGATCAGGTTGGCGTACGCCGGCAGGTGGCCGCCGAGGATGGCACCGAAGCCTTCGATGTCGTTGCGCCAGTCGCGGTGCAGTTCGCAGCCGACGCTGAACCAGTTCATCAGTTGCGCGCCGGCGGCGGTCATGCGCGCCCAGGCGGCGTCGCGCACCACCGGGTTGAAGGTGCCGGAGGCGTCGGTGACGACGAATACGTCAAACCCCTCCTCCAGCGCCGAGAGGGTCGGGAAGGCTACGCAGACATCGGTCACCACGCCGGCGATGATCAGTTGCTTCTTGCCGGTGGCCTTGACCGCCTTGACGAAGTCCTCGTTGTCCCAGGCGTTGATGTTGCCGGGGCGGGCGATGTACGGGGCCTGCGGAAACATTTCCTTGAGTTCCGGCACCAGCGGGCCGTTGGGGCCATCCTCGAAGCTGGTGGTGAGGATGGTCGGCAGGTTGAAGAACCTGGCGATGTCGGCCAATGCCAGGACGTTGTTCTTGAACTCGTCCGGGCTGAAATCGCGGACCAGGGAGAGCAGGCCTGCCTGGTGGTCGACGAACAGCACCGCCGCATCGTTCTTGTCGAGTCGCTTGTAGGTGAAGGACATGGTGTTTCTCCGGTCTCGGGCGGCGTCCGTCGCCGCGCGGTGTGAAACGAAGCGCCTCCTGGGAGGCAAGCATGGGCGGTCTCGGGAGCGCACGCCGCCCATCAAGAGTAGTGACAGCGACAGCGATTTACTGCCCGGTAAAATGCGAAAACGGTGTTCTCGATACGAGAACAATGCCATTCCCCGGGCGCGCTACGCTTGCCCTGCCATTGTCTTTCCCGTACGTGCGACGCGCGCATCCCCTTACCAGGAGTTCTCCCGCATGCGACAGTCTGCCTCCCGATTGTTTCGAGATTCGCCATGAGCCTGCGCCTTGAAGACATACAGGCCTTCCTCAACGTGGTCGAGCTGGGCAGCATCAGCGCCGCCGCCGAACGCATGAGCCTGTCCAAGTCCGTGATCAGCAAACGCGTCAGCGACCTGGAGCGCCACCTCGGCGTGCGCCTGCTCTACCGCTCGACGCGCAACGTCGAGCCGACCGAGGCCGGCGGCTTCTTCTACAAGTCGGCCAAGGCCTCGCTGCAGGACCTGAACAACGCCGCGGAAAGCGTGGCCCTGCGCGAGAACGACCTGTGCGGGGAATTGCGGGTGATGGCGCCGATGAGCTTCGGCACGCTCTGGCTGGGGCCGCTGGTGATGGAATTCATGGCGCGCAACCCGCGCCTGGAAGTGGTCCTGCAACTGGACGACCGGATCGTCGACTTCGAGAAGGAAGGCTACGACCTGGCGATCCGCATCACCCGCCTGCAGGACAGCTCGCTGATCGCCCGCCAACTGGGCACCAGCCGCCGGGTAGTGTGTTGCAGCCCGGAATACCTGGAACGGCACGGCCCGCTGCAACGCATCGAAGACATCCTCTGCCATCCCTGCATCGGCTACAGCCACAACACCCCGTCGCAGCTATGGAGCTTCGAGCCGCGGGTGGCCGGCGAGCCGGCGCGGATGATCACCCCGCGCGGACGCTTCAACACCAACAACGGCCAGACCATGCGCGACGCCGCGGTGCGTGGCCTGGGCCTGGCGATGCTGCCGCTGTTCATCGCCGCCGAGGACCTGGCCGCCGGCCGGCTGGTCGAGGCCCTGCCGCAGGAGCGGCCGCTGGACGACCTGATCTACGCCATGTATTCGCGAGCGGCAACCCTCTCGCCGAAGGTGAAGCTGTTCGTCCAGTTTCTCCAGCAGGCCCTGGGCAGCCCGCCGTGGGGCGTACGCTGAGCCTCGCTCAGCGCTTGCGACAGACGCTCAGCCCGTCGCCGATCGGCAGCAGCGAGTAGTCCACCCGCGCGTCGTTCTTCAGCGCCAGGTTGAGCTGCTGGATGCCGCGGGTATCCGCACTCTTCGGCTGCGCTTCGAGCACCCGGCCGCTCCACAGCACGTTGTCGAAAAGCACCAGCCCACCCTGGCGCACCAGCGCCAGCGCGGCCTCCAGGTATTCGGGGTAGTTGGCCTTGTCGGCGTCGATGAAGGCCAGGTCGAATTGCCCGGCCAGGCCTTCGGCGAGCAACGCACGCAGGGTTTCCAGGGCGGGCCCGAGGCGTAGCTCGATGCGCTCCTCGACAGCGGCTTCGCGCCAGTAGCGGCGCGCAGTCAGGTGGTAGTCGCCGGGCAGGTCGCAACAGGTAAGACGCCCCTGCTCGCCAAGGGCGGTAGCCATGCACAGGGCGCTGTAGCCGGTGAAGGTGCCGACCTCCAGCGCCCGCCGCGCGCCGATCAGGGTCAGCAGCAAGGCGATGAACTGGCCCTGCTCGGGGGCGATCTGCCAGCGTGCGTTGGGCAGCTTCGCGGTTTCCTCGCGCAGGCGGGTCATCAGCGGGGTTTCCCGCAGCGAAACGTCCAGCAGGTAGCGGTAGAGGTTGTCGTCGAGGTTGAGGGTGCGGGTGGTCATCGGCCCGGACCTCCCCGCCTCAGGGCACCCGCGCCAACGGCGACGGCGCGACCAGCACGCGCTTGGCGTCCAGGTACGCGCGTTGCCAGTAGCTGTTCTGCAGGCTGTCCAGGCGCACCGTGCCGCCGGTGCGCGGCGCATGCACGAAGCGACCCTCGCCGACGTAGATGCCGGCATGGCTCACGGTGCGACCACCGGAGGTGGCGAAGAACACCAGGTCGCCGGTCTGCAGGGCCTGCACCGGCACGCTGGGCGCGCGCATGGAAATCATCTCGCGGGTCGAGCGCGGCAGCTTGATGCCGGTCATGTCGCGGTAGACGAAGTTGATCAGGCCGCTGCAATCGAAGCCCGAATCGGGCGTGTTGCCGCCCCAGCGGTAGGGCGTGCCGACCAGGCCGAGGGCACGGAACAGCACATCGTCGGCGGCGGGCGAGAAATTCGTCGCCGGACGGAATACGACCTGTTTGGCGGGCGCGGGGGGCGGCGCTTTGCTGGCGCAGGCGGTAAGCAGCGCAGCAAAGGCGAGGATCGAGAATCGGGCCAGTGCATGCATGGTGGAAGCCTTCCTGGTGAGGAATGCTTCCACTTTGCTACGACAAGGAGTTAAACGCAATACTTAAAGTAAAACTTTAAGTTTAGCGCTTGCTCGTCAGGGCATCCTTGTAGCCGGGTTCGAGCACCCGCTTGGCTTCCATGTAGCTCAGGCTCCAGTAGCTGGAGTCCAGGCTGTCCACCCGCACCCCGCCGCCGCGACGGCTGGCGGAATGGATGAACTGGCCATCGCCGATGTAGATGCCGGCGTGGCTGACGCGACCACGGCCACGGTTGTTGAAGAACAGCAGGTCGCCGGGCTGCAGCTCGTCCTTGGAGACCAGCGGTACGTCCATATCGATGAGTTCGCGGGTGGAGCGCGGCAGCTTGATGCCGGCCTCCTCGCGGAACAGGTAGCCGACGAAGCCGCTGCAATCGAAGCCTTTCGCCGTCGTACCGCCGAAACGGTACGGCGTACCGATCAGTTCGAAAGCGCGCTCGAGGATGCTGGACGCCAGCGCAGGCGTACCAGCCGATGAATTGTCCGCCCCTTCGTCCTCAACATCCTGCCAAGCGATCGCGTCGCGTTCGACGTCGATGCTGCTCTTGGCTGCGGTCGGCTCTTTGGCGACCTGCGGCTCCGGCGAATGGCTGGCGCAAGCGGCCAGCAGCAGAACGAAACTCATGGGCACGAGGGGTGCTAAGCGTTTAAGCATGGGCACGACCGTGTCTCATTAGTTTTACTAGCGGGCTAATTTGCCTTCTCGATCAATCCTATGCAAGTTTTTTATCGATAAATGTGACTTACCACCTGCGGCATGATGTCTAAGGCTCGTCCTGTCATTTTCACATCGACCCGCTCGCTGAGGTCGGTCACGCCAGGATTCACCTCCGCGGTGAAGCCTCCCGCCTGCCGCGTGCGCAGCACCGGTTCGACGATATAGGGGAAGCTCGCGGTGGTTCCCACCACCAGCACCGCATCGAAGCCTTTGCGCAATTCGCGGTACAGGGTATCGATCGCCTCTTCCGGCAACATTTCCTCGAACAGCACCACCGGCGGCCGCAGCACCCCACCGCAAGCGGCGCAGCGCGGCGGCAACTGGCCGTGCAGATGCTCCTCCAGGCCGCCGCTCTCGGCACCGCAGGACTGGCAGTAGAGCGGCGCCAGTTCGCCATGGATCTCGATCAGCCGCTCGGCCGGCGAGCCGGCCTGGCGATGGAAGCCGTCGATGTTCTGGGTCAGCACCCAGCATTCCGGCTTGTGCTTCTGCAACTCGGCGATGGCTTCGTGGCCGGCGTTGGGTCGGGCCGCCAGGCAAGCCTTGCCAAGTTCCGCGAGGTACTTCCAGCACAGCGCCGGATCGCGCCGCAGCATCGGTCCGGAAAGTGCCGCCTCGATCGGCAGGCCCTCTTCCGTGCGACCGTTGTAGAGACCGCCGAGGCCGCGATAGGTGGGCATACCGGAGTCCGCGGAGAGGCCGGCGCCGGTGATGACCAGGATGCGTTCGGCGCGCCGCAGGGCCTGGGCGACGGTGGCGATCGGGCTGTGGCTGTCCATGGTTGGCTCCTGTCAGGCTGGCGGATCGAGGGAAGCCGGCAAGCCGAGCCGGCGCATGCGCCCGAGCAGGGTCGTGCGCGGAATCCGCAACCGGGCGGCGGCCCGGGAGAGATTGCCGCGCGCCTGGCGCAAGGCGTCTTCTATCAGGTTGCGCTCCTGTTGCGCCAGCGCCTCGCGCAGGCCTCCGACCGCCGCGCTGTTCATCGAGAGCGCGGCCTCGCCGCCCACGGCCTCGGCGCCGTCGTCGGCGAACGCCACCTCATCCAGCAGTGCGCCGCCCTCCCCGTGCAGCAACAGGCTGCGCCGGATCACGTTTTCCAGTTGCCGGACGTTGCCCGGCCAGTCGCAGGCCAGCAACTGCGCCAGCGCCCGCTCGCCAAGAGCGGTGACACGCGGGTTGAGGCTGCGCGCATCGCGACGGACGAACGCCCGTGCCAGCAGTTCCACATCGCCGGGGCGCTCGCGCAGCGGCGGGATGCACAGGCTGCCCACGTCCAGACGGTAGTACAGGTCCTCGCGCAGGCGTCCCTCGGCGATCGCCTGGCGCGGCGGCTGGTTGCTCGCCGCGATCAGGCGCACATCGGCCCGCTGCGGGCTCAGGCTGCCCAGAGGCAGGTAGCTGCCGTCCTGCAGGACCCGCAGCAGCTTGCTCTGCATGGCCATCGGCATGGAATTGATCTCGTCGAGGAACAAGCTGCCGCCCTGGGCCAGGGCGAACATGCCCTTGCGGTTCTCGGCGCCGGTGAAAGCGCCGCGGGTGGTGCCGAACAGGGTACTTTCCAGCAGCGTCTCGGGAATCGCTGCGCAGTTCAGGCTGATCATCGGACCGCTGCGTCGCGGGCTCAGGGCATGGGCGCGACGGGCGAACAGTTCCTTGCCGGTGCCGGTCTCGCCATGGATCAGCAGCGGCAGGTCGGTGGCGGCGAAAACGTCCAGGCGCTGCAACTGCCGCAGCAGGCTCGGCGCCACGCTCAGGATGTTCGGGCAATCCGCCAGGCCTGCGGCCTCTTCGGTCTCGGCGACGACTTCGCCGAGTTCCATCGCGCCGAGCAGGCAACCGTCGCGCCCGCGCAGCGGGATCGCCCGGTGGCGATACTGCAACAGCTCGCCGCCGGCCCCCACGTAGGCCTGCAGCGTATCGATCGACGGCCGCCCTTCGGCCAGGCAACGCAACAGCGTGCTTTGCTCGGCCGCCAGCCAGGGAGCGCTCTGCAACAGGTGCATACCCAACGCCCGCTGCGGGTCGAGACCATCGAGCAGGCCGCTGGCACGGTTGTAGTAGACGAAGCGACCGGAGGGGTCGACCACCGTGACCGGTTGCCGCAGGCCGTCGAAAATCGGCGCCAGGCAGTCCACCAACCAGGCCAGTTCACCGCTTCGCGTGGAAATCGTCGGCTCCTCGACAAGCGCCATGCTCTCCCCCTCGGTTTCCCGGATGTCGAAATCTCGTCAGTTGTCCCATCTTCGACGCAGCGCGACCGAGCATCCTTGGCGTGGATCAACCAAGCCCTCGGAAAACCAGGAAAATCCTCCGATTTATCAAGGATTTCCAAGGCAATTCCCGGGCGTTGGCTGGCGCGTGGCTTGCAACGACCTCGTCGTCCCCACACGAGGAAAATCGTCATGTTCAAGCACATCATCGCTCGCACGCCCGCCCGCAGCCTGGTCGACGGCCTGACCTCCAGCCACCTCGGCAAGCCGGACTACGCCAAGGCCCTGGAGCAGCACAACGCCTACATCCGCGCCTTGCAGACCTGCGACGTGGACATCACCCTGCTGCCGCCGGACGAACGCTTCCCCGACTCGGTGTTCGTCGAGGACCCGGTGCTCTGCACCTCGCGCTGCGCCATCATCACCCGCCCCGGCGCCGAATCGCGGCGCGGCGAGACCGAGATCATCGAGGAAACCGTGCAGCGCTTCTATCCGGGCAAGGTCGAGCGCATCGAGGCACCCGGCACGGTGGAAGCCGGCGACATCATGATGGTCGGCGACCACTTCTACATCGGCGAATCGGCCCGCACCAACGCCGAGGGCGCCCGGCAGATGATCGCGATCCTGGAGAAACATGGCCTCAGCGGCTCGGTGGTGCGCCTGGAAAAGGTCCTGCACCTGAAGACCGGGCTCGCCTACCTGGAACACAACAACCTGCTGGCCGCCGGCGAGTTCGTCAGCAAGCCGGAGTTCCAGGACTTCAACATCATCGAGATCCCCGAAGAGGAGTCCTACGCCGCCAACTGCATCTGGGTCAACGAAAGGGTGATCATGCCCGCCGGCTATCCCCGGACCCGCGAGAAGATCGCCCGCCTCGGCTACCGGGTGATCGAGGTGGACACCTCCGAATATCGCAAGATCGACGGCGGCGTCAGTTGCATGTCGCTGCGCTTCTGAACCATGCCGCGGCGGACCGACCCGCCGCCTCCCGCCGTCGCACCCCGGCGCAGGCTCCGCCTGCGCCGGGCGCGACATACCGGATGCAGTTTCGGAGGTGCCACATGGCCGATTCGGACAAGGGAAAACTGGGGCTGCCGGCGCTGACCGCGCTGGTGGTGGGCGGCATCATCGGCAGCGGCATCTTCAGCCTGCCGCAGAACATGGCCGAAGGCGCAGGCGCCGGCGCGATCCTGATCGCCTGGGCGATCACCTTCGTCGGCATGCTGACCCTGACGCGGATATTCCAGTGGCTGTCGACCACCCGCCCCGAACTGGACGACGGCGTCTACGGCTACGCCCGCGAAGGCTTCGGCGAATACCTGGGGTTCAATGCCGCCTGGGGCTACTGGATTTCCGCCTGGGTCGGCAACGCCGGCTACCTGGTGGTGCTGTTCAGCGCCCTCGGCTCGTTCGGCGCGCTGGCCTTCTTCGGCGACGGAACCACCTGGCCGGCGCTGCTCGGCGAATTGACGGTGCTCTGGCTGATGCATGCCTTCGTCCTCCACGGCGTGCACAACGCGGCGATCACCAACGCCATCGTGACCCTCGCCAAGGTGGTGCCGATCGCCCTGTTCATCCTCTGCGTAGCCCTGGCCTTCCGCATCGAGACCTTTCACCTGGACTTCTGGGGCAGCCCGGCCCTGGGCAGCGTCACCCGCCAGGTGGAAACCACCATGCTCTACACCGTCTGGGTATTCCTCGGCATCGAGAGCGCCACGGTCTATGCCAGCCACGCGCGGCACGCGGCCGATGTCAGCCGCGCAACCCTGCTCGGCTTCGTGGTCACCCTGCTGTTGCTGGTCTGCGTCTCGGTGCTGTCGCTGGGCGTGGTGCCGCAGCACGAACTGGCGCAGATGAAGAACCCCTCGATGGCCCAGGTGATGGCCGCGGCGGTGGGCCCCTGGGGCGCCACGCTGATCAACGTCGGGCTGATCGTCTCGGTCGGCGGCGCGCTGCTGGCCTGGACCATGCTCGCGGTGGAAATGCTCTACCTGGCCAGCCGTGGCCCAACGCACACCGCGCCGGCACTGTTCGGCCGCACCAATACGGTGGAAACCCCGGCGCCGGCACTGTGGCTGACCAGCACGCTGATCTCTGCGCTGCTGCTGGTGGCCTTCCTCAACGCCTCGGGCTACAACGCGCTGATCCAGTTGGCCACCTCGATGGCGCTGATCCCCTACCTGCTCTGCGCCGGCTTCTGCCTGAAGCTGGTGGCGCGCCGCCCACACTCGGGCGCGATGCTGGCGCTGGCGCTGTTGGGGACGCTCTACGGGGTCTGGCTGATCTACGCCGCCGGGCTGAAATACCTGCTGCTGTCGATGATCCTCTACGCGCCAGGCCTGGGCTTCTTCCTGCATGCCCGTCGCCAGCGCGGCCTGCCGGCGTTCGGCAATCGCGCCGAAGGCAGCGTCGCGGCGCTGGTGCTGGTCCTCGCGCTGGCGGCGCTGTGGATGATCGGCAGCGGTCGGCTGAGCCTCTAGCTCAATGATTGACCGTATGTGCCAGCATCACCGACAGCTGGCACAGCGGCCGGCCGCTCTCCTCGCGCCACTGGTTGAAGGCTCCCTGGACGGCCGCTAGGTCCTTGAGGCTGGTGGGCGGCTTGTCGATGATTTCCTGGGCCTTCAGCGCGGCGACCATGTCGTCGCTGGGAATGAAGGTGTCCTTGCCGGCCATCCGCAGGAAACGCGGCGCCGACAAGCCGCCGAGCTGGTTGCCGCGCTTGGACAGCAGCTTCCACAGGCCGACGATGTCGGTTTCCGGCCAATCCGCGAGGAAGTTGCCGAAGCTGCCATGCTCGCGGGCCAGGTCGAGCACAATCTGCGCATTGCGCGGCACGCTCTTGAGCTTGCCCAGGTGGCGGATCAGGCGGGCGTCCTGCATCAGCCGCTCGAGATGCTCGGCGCTCATGAGCACGACCTTCTGCGGATCGAAGCCGAAGAACACTTCCTCGAAGGCTGGCCACTTGGCGTCCACCAGGCTGTGCTTGAGGCCGGCGCGGAAGATCCGCAGGCTGATCAGCGACAGGTAGCGGTCGTCACCCACCGCGCGCAGCTCGGCGGCGCTCTTCGGCTGCGGCAGGCGCGCTTCCAGCGCCTCCCTGGAGCCGAAGCGGTTCAGGCAGTATTCGTACATCCAGGCGTAGTCGCGCATCGGGAATCCTTGCAGACCGGAGAGAAGAACTGACCCGCGGCGCGGCTCAGAGGTTCATCACGTCGAGGAAGCGCGGCGTGGCGTTCTCGTCGATGCGCAGGTTGGCGAAGTCGAACAGGTTGCGGTCGGCCAGTTGCGACGGCACCACGTTCTGCAGGGCGCGGAACATGATCTCGGTACGCCCCGGCGATTTGCGTTCCCATTCCAGCAGCATTTCCTTGACCACCTGGCGCTGCAGGTTCTCCTGCGAACCGCAGAGGTTGCAGGGGATGATCGGGAACTCCTTGAGCTGGGAATAGGCCTCGATGTCCTTCTCGCTGCAATAGGCCAGCGGCCGGATCACCACGTTGCGCCCGTCGTCGGCCAGCAGCTTCGGCGGCATGGCCTTCAGGGTGCCGCCGTAGAACATGTTGAGGAAGAAGGTCTCGAGGATGTCGTCGCGATGGTGACCGAGGGCCATCTTGGTCGCGCCGATCTCGTCGGCGAAGGTGTACAGCGTGCCACGGCGCAGGCGCGAGCACAGCGAGCAGGTGGTCTTGCCTTCCGGGATCTTCTCCTTGACCACCGAGTAGGTGTCCTTCTCGACGATGTGGTACTCCACGCCGATCGACTTCAGGTACTCCGGCAGGACGTGCTCGGGAAAACCGGGCTGCTTCTGGTCCATGTTCACCGCGACGATCTCGAAGCGGATCGGCGCGACCTTCTGCAGGTAGAGCAGGATGTCGAGCATGGTGTAGCTGTCCTTGCCGCCGGACAGGCAGACCATGACCTTGTCGCCATCCTCGATCATGTTGAAGTCGGTGATGGCCTCGCCGGCCAGGCGGCGCAGGCGCTTCTGCAGTTTGTTCTGATTGACCGAAAGGGTGCCCATGGTGCTCTGGAATCCGGGTGTTCGAGGAGAAAAGCTGGCTATTTTACGCACAAAGCGACGCCGACCCCAGCCCCTCCCGACGCCCGATGCTAGTCTTGTCCCATGACTCCCGACCTCGACCACCGCCTCGACCTCGCCGGGCAGATCCTCTGCCTGCTGCGCGAGCATCCCGAGGGGCTTTCCGAATACCAGTTGATCCAGCTGCTGAAGGCCCGCCATTCGACGCATATCCCCCATCGCGAACTGGCCGACAAGCTGGTGCTGTTCCGCACCCATTTCCTCCTGTTCAACGCGCTCTACCACCTGCGCGACCACCTCTGGGCCGAGCGCGAGGCGCACCTGGAGATCAGCCCGCTGAGCCTGCGCCTGCATCCTTACGTGGATGGCACGCAGGCGCTGGAACAGGGCGATCCGCTGCGCGACTACTACCTCGACCTGCGTCACCTGGGGGAGACCAGCGAGGCCGACGTCGAGCGGCTGCTGCAGAGTTTCTGGACGCGCATGCAGGGCAGCGAGGAGAAGGCTGCCGCCCTCGCCCTGTTCGAGCTGGAGGGCGCGGTCGACTATCCCGCCATCAAGCTGCGCTACCGGCAACTGGTCAGCCAGCACCATCCCGACCGCGGCGGCAGCACTGCGCGCCTGCAATCGATCAACAAGGCGATGGAAATACTGCAACGCTATTACAGCCGGCCGTGAAGCTTCGATTTGCTCTAAACCCGCGAGCGACGCGGGCTCGGGCCGTTCCTATACTGCGACATAAGGTCGCATAGGTCGGCCGAGCACCGGGTGGCGCTGTCCATGCGCGCCCGGCGCTTCGCTGGGGGGCGACCACATAAGAACGAGGAGGAAACGGCATGATCCATCATGTATGGGGGCTCTTCACCCATCCCGATCAGGAATGGCAGGAAATCCGTGGCGAAGAAGAAAGCATCAGCCACATGTACCTGACCCACATCCTGATCCTGGCTGCCATTCCGGCGATTTCCGCCTATATCGGCACGACCCAGGTCGGCTGGGTGGTCGGCGGCGGCGATCCGGTCAAGTTGACCCAGGCCAGCGCGTTGCAGATGACGGTCCTCACCTACCTGGCGATGCTCGCCGGGGTGGCGGTGATGGGCGCGTTCATCCACTGGATGGCGCGGACCTACGACGCCAACCCGAGCCTGACCCAGTGCATCGTGTTCGCCGCCTACAACGCCACGCCGCTGTTCATCGCCGGGCTGGCGGCGCTGTATCCGCACCTCTGGCTGGGAATGATCGTCGGGGTGGCGGCGATCAGCTACACGGTCTACTTGCTCTACGTGGGGATTCCCACCTTCATGAACATCCACAAGGACGAAGGCTTCCTGTTCTCCAGCTCGGTGCTGGCGGTGGGCCTGGTGGTGCTGGTGGCGATGATCGCCCTGTCGGTGATCCTCTGGGGCAGCGGGGTCGGCCCGGAATACACCAGCTGACGTCCAGCGAACGCATCGTACGACCGGGCCGCGGGCAACCGCCGCCCGGTTTTTTCTTGCCCGCCGCCGCGCTTGCCTGATCCTGCACCCCGGACGAGCGGTCGTCCCGACGCCTGCGCCCGCCCTCCTGTCTCCGGCATAATCGCCCGCTGCTGGAGTCTTCCCGAATGCCCGAACACCTCAACGCCCGCGTCGAGGCCTGCTATCGGCAGGCCGAACACTTCTTCCAACGCAGCTTCCCCCGCCCGACCGTCAGCTTCCGCCTGCGCGGCCAGAAAGCCGGGGTCGCCCATCTCGACGAGAACCTGCTGCGCTTCAATCCCCAGCTGTACCGCGAGAACCGCGAGCACTTCCTGGAACAGACCGTGGCCCACGAAGTCGCGCACCTGATCGCGCACCAGTTGTTCGGCCCGCGCATCCGCCCCCACGGCGAGGAGTGGCAGTTGATCATGCGCGGCATCTACGGCCTGCCGCCGGACCGCTGCCACACCTACGCGGTCAAGCGCCGCGCCACCACCCGCTACCTGTACCGCTGCCATTGCCCGGAGCACAACGACTTCCCGTTCTCCCCGCAACGCCACACCCTGGTGGCCAAGGGGCGCCGCTACTACTGCCGGCGCTGCAAGGCGACCCTGGTGTTCACCGGCGAAGTGCTCCGCGAGTGATTCAGGCGATGGCCCCGGCCGCCTTCAGCTCGGCGATCCGTTCGGCGGAGTAGCCCAGGCCTTCGAGCACCGCCACGGTGTCGGCGCCGAGCGCCGCGCCGATGTGGCGAGGCGCCGGCAGGCCGGCGGAAAACTTGATCGGACAGGCCATCTGCGCCTGGCTGCCGCCGTCCGCCAGCGGCACCCGGGCGACCAGCCCGCGCGCCTGCAACTGCGGGTGTTCCAGCGCCTCGGAGAGCGGCAGCAGCGGCTCCACGCAGGCATCCAGGGCGGCGAACACCGCCTGCCATTCGGCGAAGTCGCGTTTCTCGAACTCCATCTCGATCTCGCGCTTCAGCGCCCGCTGCTCTTCCGGCTTCGGCGACAGGCCGCGGGCGGCCAGTTCCGGGCGGCCGATGGCGGCGCAGAACTGCTGCATGAACTGCGGTTCCAGGCTGCCCACCGAAAACCAGCGGCCATCGCGGGTGCGGTAGTAGTCGTAGAAGCTGCCGCCGTTCAGCGCCAGCGCCTCCATCTCCGGCTCGACCCCGGCCGCGAGATAGCCTGCACCGGCCATGCCGTTCAGGCTGAAGGCGCAGTCGGTCATGCTGATGTCGACGAACTGCCCCTCGCCGGTCTGCTGTCGGTGGATGACCGCCGCCAGCAGGCCCATCACGCCATGCAGCGAACCACCGGCGAGGTCCGCCAGTTGCACCCCCAGCGGCAACGGGCCACGCTCGCGGCGCCCGGTGTAGCTGGCGACGCCGGCCAGCGCCAGGTAGTTGATGTCATGCCCGGCGCGCTCGCGGTACGGCCCGGTCTGGCCGTAGCCGGTGATGGCCACGTAGATCAGCCGCGGGTTCGCCGCCTTCAGCGCCTCGTAGCCGACGCCGAGCTTGTCCATCACCCCCGGACGGAACTGTTCGAGGACGATGTCGTATTCGCGTACCAGCTCCAGCACCACCTCGCGTGCGCCCTGCCGCTTCAGGTCGAGGCCGATGGAACGCTTGTTGCGGTTCAGGTAGGCATGGCTGGCCGAGGTGCCGTCGACGTGCGGCGGCAGCACCCGCACCAGGTCCATGCGCCCGGGCGACTCCACGCGCAGCACGTCGGCCCCCATGTCGGCCAGCAGCAGCGAGGCGAACGGCCCCGGCAACAGGGTCGAGAAATCCAGCACTTTCAACGATGACAACGGGCCTTTCATGCTCCCTCCTCTGGGTCGCCGGGCATTGGTCGGGATCGCCTGCCGAGCAGCCTATCCACCCGCCGCGCGGCGCGACATGGCCGTGGCGTCAGAGCTTCATGCCGCGGCTGATGATCTCTTTCATGATCTCCGAGGTACCGGCGAAGATCCGCTGGATGCGGGCGTTGGCGTACATCCTGCAGATCGGATACTCCCACATGTAGCCCCAGCCGCCATGCAGTTGCACGCCTTCGTCGACCACCTTGCCCAGCAGCTCGGTGGTGAACAGCTTGGCTTCGGCGGCGACCTCGGGGGACAGCTTCTTCTGGTTGTGGTCCATCACGCAGCGGTCGGTGAAGACCTGCGCCACGTCGATCTGGGTACGCATTTCGGCGAGCTTGAAGCGGGTGTTCTGGAAGTGCGCCACCGGCCGGCCGAAGGCCTGGCGCTCCTTCACGTAGTCGATGGTCGCCTGCAACGCCGCCTCGGCCCCGGCCACCGCGCCGCAGGCGTTGGTCAGGCGCTCCTGGGCGAGCATGTTCATCAGGTAGAAGAAGCCGCCCTTGGCGTCGCCCAGCAGGTTTTCCTTCGGCACCCGCACATTGTTGAAGAACAGCTCGGCGGTGTCCTGGCTCTTCATGCCGAGCTTCTTCAGGTTGCGCCCGCGCTCGAAGCCTTGCATGCCGCGCTCCACCAGGAACAGGCCCATGGCGTGCTTGTTCGCCGGATCGGTCTTCGCCGCGACGATCACCAGGTCGGCCAGCAGGCCGTTGGAGATGAACACCTTGGAGCCGTTGAGCAGCCAGTGGTCACCCTTGTCCACCGCGGTGCTGCGCATGCCGGCCAGGTCGGAGCCGGCGGACGGCTCGGTCATGGCCACGGCGAGGATGGTCTCGCCACGGACGATCCCCGGCAACAGGCGGGCCTTCTGCTCGGCGCTACCGTATTCGGCGATGTACGGCCCGCACAACGCCGAGTGCAGCGGGATCATGAAGCCCGGTTCGTTGATCCGCGCCAGCTCCTCGCACATGATCTGCTCGTAGCGGAAGTCCTTGAGCCCGGCGCCACCGTACTCCTCGTCCGCCCAGGGCAGCAGGAATCCCATCTCCCCCGCCTTCCTCCAGACAGCGCGGTCGACCACCCCGGCCTCTTCCCAGGCGTCCTGGTGCGGCACCACCTCTTTGTCGAGAAAGGCGCGGAAGGCATCGCGGAACAGGTTGTGTTCGGTCTCGAAGATCTGCCGTTGCATGTACGGGGACTCCCTGCGGTCAGTGGTTCCGCAGGGTAGGCGGCGCCGGCCGGCGCCCTCAATGACGCGAGCGCTCAGGCTCGGTTGACCGAATCGGTCAGCTACCAGTCCATGCTCGCCGGCTGCACGCCCGGGTGGGACGGGAACAACGGCAGCACCTCCTCGGCCAGTTCCTGGATGACTTCCGCTGCCGGCCTGGCGGCGAACTGGATGCCCAGGGCGGCATGGTTGACGCCCGCCGCACGCCATTCGCCGAGCAGCTCGATCAGACCGTTGCGCCCGGTGCGCAGGACGTAGCCGCCGTGCAACGGCGTACGCGGATACGCCGGGTCGTCCACCAGGTCCAGCCATTCGTTGGTCATGTGCGGGCGGAACCCGCCGTCCGCGATGGACATCCTCCAGGCGCGGATCTTCCGGGCCAGGCGACGTGGTCCGGACGCATCGACAGTCGACTCCGGATAGGTCAGCCAGCCATCCGCCTGGCGAGCCAGCCAGTCCGCCGGCTGCCGCGCGGAGCCGGTGACGACCAGCGGGATGGCGCCGGCCGGCGGACGCGGCAACAGTTCGGCGTCGTCCAGCGTACCGAGCGGCGAGGCGACGTGCCGGCAGCCGTGCAGCAGTTGGCGCAGGTAGTCCAGGCCCTGGGCGAACCGCTCGCCGCGCTGCGCATGCTCCAACCCGTAGGCGGGGAACTCCACCGGCCGGTCGCCGGAGGCGAGGCCCAGCACCAGGCGTCCGCCGGACAACCGGTCGACGCTCGCCGCGGCCTTGGCCAGGTCGACCGGTTGGCGCAGGGAAAGCACCGCGCTGCCGGTGGCCAGGGCGATACGGCGGGTCCGCGCGGCCAGATAGCCAAGGTAGGTGAACGGGTCGAACACTTGTCCGGCATCGCCGAAGCGTGGGTCGAACAGCGGTACGTCGCGTACCCAGACGGCGGCGAATCCCAGTCGATCGATTTCTTCGACCAGCCGCGCCTGGCCCAGCAGCACCCGCATGTCGCCCTGGTAGAAACGCAACGGCAGGAACAGGCCCAGGGTCAGCGCGTCTGCGGCGAACATGCGCCGATAGCCAGGGTGCCCGACGAAGGCCGGCGCCGAGGCGCCTTGCAGCAGGGCGCTCATGGACCCACCGCCGGTTCCGGCAGGAGGATCCCGCGCTGCACCGCAGGCCGCAGGGCCATGCGCCGGTGCCAGTCGTCCAGGTGGCGATAATGGCTGAAGTCGAAGTCGACGATCCGCGCCGTATGGGTCCAGCCGAAGGTGGCGATATCGGCGATGGAGTATTGCTCACCGGCCAGCCAGGACCGTCCGGCCAGGCGCTGGTCGAGGGTGGCGAAAACCTCCTCGGAGAGCCGCCGATAGCGTTCGATGGCCGGCGGGTACCGCTCTTCGGCGAATATCTCGAAATGCACGCGCTGGCCGAGGATGGGCCCCATGCTGGAAGCATGGAAAGTCAGCCAGGTCAGGGCCTCCCAGCGTTCCCGGGGGGCGTCGGGAAGCAACCGCCCGCTGGTCTCCGCCAGGTACTGCAGGATCGCCGCCGACTCGAACAGGGTGATGCCGGCGGCCCGGTCTACCAGCACCGGTATCCGGCCATGTGGATTCAGGCGCAGGAATTCCGGGCGGCGTTGCTCGCCATGGTCGATGCGAACGTGGTGCAGTGCGTAGGGCAGCCCCAGTTCCTCGAGGGCGATGGTGATCTTGAATCCGTTGGGTGAACTGTCGCTGTAGAGCTGGAGCGAAGGCATGGCAAGTATCCTTGCAGCGCTGGACTATCCGGCGCCTGGGCGATGGGGGCGGCGCCGACCGGGGAAACCGCCTCGGCCGCTTCCCGCACACCGAAGAAAGCAGCTAGGCTAAAGTCTCTCGTTTCGCCACACATGCTGAAGCCCAGGTCGGCGGATGAAAAACGATCCTTTCTACAACCTGTTTATAGAAAAACTGAATTCATGGGTGCCGTCCTCCCGCTCCTCGCGCTACGCGCTTTCGTCGAAACCGCCCGCCATGGCAATCTCACCCGCGCGGCCGCGGCCATGGGCGTCACTCCCGGCGCGGTAAGCCAGCAGCTCAGGGCTCTGCAGGCGCGCACCGGCGTCGTCCTGTTCCAGCGCTTCAGCCATGGCATGCGCCTGACGCCGGAGGGCGAGCAGGTCTATCCCGGCCTCCGCCAGGCCTTCGAGCAGATCACCGCGAGCCTTGCCCAGCTGGAGGCGATCAATGCCCGCCAGACCCTCACGGTCAGCACCGAGCCCTCCTTCGCCGCCACCTGGCTGGTGCCGCGCCTCGGTCAATTCAGCGCGTCGCACCCGCAGGTGGAAGTCCGCGTGGAGGCTACGGCACTGCTCGCCGACCTGCGCCGGGAACGAATCGACGTCGCCATCCGCCACGGGCTCGGCGACTACCCCGGACTCGACGTGCAGGCGCTGATGGCCCCGCCGCTGATCCCGGTGGCCAGCCCGCGCCTGCTGGCGGAAGGCCCTGAGATCCGCGAAGCGATCGATTGCCTGGCCTACCCGCTGTTGCAGGAGTCGGAGCGCAATGACTGGCGCCTGTGGCTGCGGGCGATGGGGGTGGAGGACGACCCGCGCAGCGAGAGAGGTCCGGCTTTCGCCGACGACCTGCTGCTGGTTCGCGCCGCCGAGGCCGGCCAGGGTATCGCGCTGGTACGGGAGATCCATGCCCGCGCCGAGATCGCCAGCGGCCGCCTGGCGGTCGCCCTCGAGCGGCCCTGGCCGAGCCGCTTCGCCTATTACGCGGTGAGCCTGCCAGGAGCGGCGCAACGAGCGCCCCTCTCGCTGTTCCTCGCCTGGCTGCGCGAGCAGGCCGCCGCCGAGGCATAAAAAAACCCGCCACGAGGGCGGGTTCGAAGGGCGGCAGGGAGCTCTTCACTTCCCCCTGCCGAACAGGTTTGAGCTTAGACCGCTTCGCGGCCGCCCACCGGAATATCGCTGGCAGGCGACGAAGCGTTGCCCTCGCCGGCCAGTTCGCGCTGCAAAGTGCCCTCGTCGAGCTGCTTGCACCACTTGGAAACCACTACCGTGGCCACGCCGTTGCCGACCAGGTTGGTCAGCGCGCGGGCTTCGGACATGAAGCGGTCGATGCCGAGGATCAGCGCCAGGCCGGCGACCGGCAGGTGGCCGACGGCGGAAAGGGTCGCGGCGAGCACGATGAAGCCGCTGCCGGTGACGCCGGCGGCGCCCTTGGAAGCGATCAGCAGCACCAGCAGCAGGGTGATCTGGTGGGTGATGTCCATCGGTGTATCGGTGGCCTGGGCGATGAACACCGCGGCCATGGTCAGGTAGATCGAGGTGCCGTCGAGGTTGAAGGAGTAACCGGTGGGAATCACCAGGCCGACCACCGACTTGTTGCAGCCGAGCTTCTCCATCTTGTCGATCATCCGCGGCAGGGCCGACTCGGAAGACGAGGTGCCCAGCACGATCAGCAGTTCCTCGCGGATGTACCTGATGAAGCGCAGGATGCTGAAGCCGTGGGCGCGGGCGATGCCGCCGAGGACGATGAGCACGAACAGGATGCAGGTGATGTAGAAGCACAGCATCAGTTGGCCGAGCTGCACCAGCGAACCCACGCCGTAGGCGCCGATGGTGAAGGCCATGGCGCCGAACGCGCCGATCGGGGCGACCTTCATGATCACGTTGATGATGTTGAACATCACGTGGGAGACGCGCTCGATGAACTCGAACACCGGCTTGCCGTAGCTGCCCAGGCGATGCAGGGCGTAGCCGAAGAGCACGGAGAAGAACAGGACCTGGAGGATGTCGCCGTTGGCGAACGCGCCGACCACGGTGCCGGGGATCACGTTCATCAGGAAGTCGACAGTGCTCTGCTTCTCGCCGGCAGCGGCGTAGGCAGCGATCTTGCTGGTGTCGAGGGTGTTCGGGTCGACGTGCATGCCGGCGCCCGGCTGGACCACGTTGACCACTACCAGGCCGATGATCAGGGCCACGGTGGAGACGACCTCGAAGTACAGCAGCGCCATGCCGCCGGTCTTGCCGACCGACTTCATGCTCTGCATGCCGGCGATGCCGGTGACCACGGTGCAGAAGATGATCGGCGCGATGGCCATCTTGATCAGTTTGACGAAGCCGTCGCCGAACGGCTTCATCGCCACCGCCGTTTCCGGGTACCAGTGGCCGAGCGCGATACCGATGGCGATGGCGACCAGAACCTGCACGTACAGGCTCTTGTAGAAGGGTTGTTTGGTCATGGGCAGAGTCCTCACGGGGGCGCTTCGCCAGTTCCCTGGAACGCGCTCACCGGTAGCGTTACCCCCCTTGCTGGGGAGATTTTTTGTCGTGAACCGCCGCGGCGGAACCTTGCCCAGGCATTGCAGAGGCTGTGCCAGGATGCTCTTTCTCTAAATAAAATCCTTATATATCAACAAGTTAAATAAAAAATGAAAATTGCATAGCGGGCTAAGCGTGGCGGATTACCGCCCGGCGGGCCGGCTGTGCCGCGCGAGCATGGCGGGAGTCCGCCACCACCCTTGTCGTCTTCCGGGTGGCGCCCTACCATCGCCGTTCCAACAACAAGGACGCCGCCATGCGTGAGCGCACCATCGCCAGCCATTTCGTCCGCGCCGCGTTGCGCGGGGCCACGCGCCAAGGCCTGGACGGCCCCGCCCTGCTGCGTCGCGCCGGCATCCAGCCGGCCCTGCTGGACGAACCGCGGGCACGCATCGCGCCGGAGCAGTTCACCCGCCTGATGCAGTTGCTCTGGGAAGTGCTGGACGACGAATACATGGGCTTCGGCGAAGTCCGCAGCAAGCGCGGCACCTTCGCCATGATGTGCCACACCCTGATTCATTGCCGGACCCTGGAAAAGGCCCTGCAGCGCGGCGAACTGTTCTACGGCCTGTTCCCCCAGGCGCCGCTGATCCACCTGCGGCGCGACGGCGACCTGGTGCGCCTGAGCCTCGAGGAACGCCACCTGTCGGACCCGGATCACTTTCTCGCCGAAAGCCTGCTGGTGATCTGGCACCGCCTCGCCAGTTGGCTGATCGGCCAGCGCATCCGCCTGGAGGAAGCCACCTTCAGCTACCCGGCGCCGGACCACCAGGCCGAGTACGACCTACTGTTTCCCTGCCCCCGGCGGTTTTCCGCCGGCTGCACCAGCCTGCTGTTCGCCGCCCGCTACCTGGGCATGCCGCTGCTGCAGGACGAACGCACCCTCAAGCAGTTCCTCCAGCACTCTCCCGCCGACCTGCTGGCGCGCCCGGACGGCGGCGACAGCCTGACCAGCCAGATCCGCCGCCTGCTCGGCCGCGACTGCCGGCGCTGGCCGGACCTCGACCAGGTCGCCCGCCAGCTGCACATGAGTTCGCAGACCCTGCGACGCCACCTGCGCGAGGAAGGCGGCAGCTTCCAGCAACTCAAGGACCACCTGCGGCGCGACCTGGCGATCTACCACCTGGGTCGGGACGAGCTGTCGATCCAGGACATCGCCGAGCAGCTCGGCTTTTCCGAGCCCTCGGCCTTCCATCGCGCGTTCAAGAAGTGGACCGGCCTCACCCCCGGCGCGTACCGGCACCAGGCGGAAGCCTGAAGCTCAGCCCAACTCCTGGCGACGAAGCCCGCTGCGCAGTTGGTCGAGCACCGTGGCGAACGGCTGCGGCCGCCCGACCGCGTAGCCCTGGGCGAAATCCACCCCGAGGCGCGCCAGGTGATCGAGGATTTCCCGGCTCTCGACGAACTCGGCCACGGTCACCGCGCCCAGGCGGTGGGCGATCTGGTTGATGGAGTCGACGATGGCCTGGTCCACCGGGCTCTTGTCCAGGTTGCGGACGAAGCTGCCGTCGATCTTGATCACGTCGACGACGAAATTCTTCAGGTAATTGAAGGAACTCAGGCCGGAGCCGAAGTCGTCCAGCGCCACCTTGCAGCCGAGGTCGCGCAGCTTGGCGACGATCCGCGAAGCCACCGACAACTGGTTCATCAACGCCGTCTCGGTCAGCTCGAAGTACAGGCGCTCCGGCCTCAGCGGCGAGTGTTCGATGCGATCCAGCAGGTAAGGCAGGAACAGCGGGTCGTTGAGCGAGTTGCCGGACAGGTTGATGCCGATGCTCAGGCCCTCCACCGCGGCGATCCGCGCGCCGAAGTTGATCAGCGCCTCGTTGATCACCCAGCGGTCGATGCTGGCCATCAGGTTGAAGCGCTCGGCGGCCGGGATGAAGGCGCCCGGCGGAGTCATCTGGCCATCCGGATCGTACAGTCGCAGCAGCAGCTCGTAGTGCCGGTCGCCGTCGCGGCGGGGGCCGACCGGGACGATCTCCTGCGCCTGCAACTGGAAGCGGTCGTTCTCCAGGGCCTCGCGCAGCCCGCTGGCGAGGAGTATGTCGCGGTGCTGGCGCTCCACTTCCTCATGGCCGAACTGGTACACCGAAACCCGGTTGCGCCCGGCATGCTTGGCCGCGTAGCAGGCCACGTCGGCCTGGCTCATCAGTTCGCTGGTGCTGCGCGAGGTGGCGGTAAGGGCGGTGATACCGATGCTCGCGCCCACGTCGTAGAGCCGCCCTTCCCAGGGGAAGCGCACCGAGCAGATCTGCTCGATGAGCTTGCTCGCCACCTGCTCCGCCTCCGCCAGGTCGCAATCGAACAGCAGCAGGCCGAACTCATCGCCGCCCAGCCGCGCCAGGGTGTCGGAGGCGCGGGTGCGGTCGGCGAGAATCCGGCTCAGCTCGCGCAGCAGCATGTCGCCCGCCGCGTGCCCGGCGGAATCGTTGACCACCTTGAAGCGGTCGAGGTCGATGAAGCACAGCGCATGCTGGGTCGCCCGCTCCTGGGCGTTGGCCAGGGCGCGTTGCAGCTCCTCCTCGAACTTGGTGCGGTTGAACAGCCCGGTGAGGGCATCGTGGGAGGCGTGATAGCTCAGCTCGCGCTGCATCGCCCGGGCCTTGGTGACGTTCTGGAACACCAGCACGGTGCCGATGATCTCGCCATCGCGGGTGCGCACCGGCGCCGCGCAATTCTGGATATCGTGCTGCTCGCCCTTGCGGCTGATCAGCGTGGCGCCGTCCTCCAGGTAGAACACCCGGGTGTTCTGCAGGCAGCGTCGCACCGGGCTTTCCAGGGCCTCGCCGGTGTCGCTGTCGAGCACGTTGAAGACCAGTTCGTGGGGCGCGCCGATGGCGTCCTGCAAGGTCCAGCCGGTCATCGCCTCGGCCACCGGGTTCATGAAGGTCACGCGGCCGCCGGCGTCGGTGGTCAACACGGCATCGCCTATGGAATACAGGGTCACCTGCAGGCGTTCCTTTTCCTCGTGCAGGGTTTCCGCCAGGGTGCGGATCTCGGTGATGTCGCTGTTGATGCCGATCATCCGCACCGGACGGTTGTCCTCGTCGCGCGTCAGCGTGGCGATCGCCCGCAGGTGGCGAACCTCGCGGTTGGGGCGGACGATACGGAACTCGCAGTCGAATTTCTGCAACCCGCTGACGGCGCGCTCCAGCTCGCGCAGCACGCGGTCGTGATCCTCGGCATGCAGGCTCGCCTTCCACTGCTCCACCGTGGTCTCCCCGGGACCGCTGCGGATGCCGTACAGGTCGAACATGCGGAAATCCCAGTGCAGGCGGTTGCGCGCCAGGTCCCACTCCCAGATGCCGATCTGCCCGGCGTCGGTGGCCAGCTTGATCCGTTCGGCGAGGCGCTCGCGCTCCAGCTCGGCACGCTTGCGACTGTCGATATCCTCCACCTGGGTGACGAAGTACTGGGCGACTCCCTCCTCGTCGCGCACCAGCGACACGCTGATGCGCGCCCAGAAGGTTTCGCCGTCCTGGCGCAGGTAGCGCTTCTCCATCTGGTAGGAGTTGATACGCCCGGCGAGCAGGTCGCGCACCAGGTCGAGGTCCAGTTCCAGGTCGTCCACATAGGTGATCTCCTGGAACGACAGCTCGCCCAGGCGTTCGGCGGAATAGCCGAGCATCCGGCACAGCGCCTCGTTGACCTTGAACAGCCGCCCCTCCAGCGACACCAGGGCCATGCCGATCGCCGAGAATTCCATGGCGCCGCGGAACTGCGCCTCGCCGATGGCCACCTGATGCTGCTCGCGGCGGCTGCGCTCCATGATCACCGAGACCAGGAAGGCGGGAATGAGGGTCAAGGCCATCGGCAGGTACAGCAGCGGCTCGCCGAAACGTTGCTGGGACGACTCGGGGACGAACACGCCGAGGGCGATCAGCACGGCGATGAAACAGGTGTTCAGGCAACCGATCAGCGCGGTACCGAACACGCTGGTGCTGGCGGCGGCCACCAGCAGCGGCAGGAGCACGTAGATGAAGGCGTAGGGCAGGCGCGTCAGGGCCACGAAGCTGATCACCAGGGTCACCAGCAGGAGCATCGCGTTGTCCACTCCCGCCCGCCCCGACAGAGCGTGACGCCAGGCCGCCAGGTTGCTGGCCATGCACAATGGCAGCAGCGCGAGCATGCCCATCGCATCGCCCACGTACCAGCGCGCCCACATTTCCGGGAAACGCCCCATGCCGAAGACGCTGACCAGCACCGCGCCCACCGAGGCGCCGAGCAAGGGCGGGATCAGCGCGCCGGCCCAGAGCACGCGAACCGCCGAATGCAGGTTGAATTCGAAGTCCTCGCGCACCCGGTTGATGCGTAACAGCATCGCGGCGAAGATCGCTTCGCTCAGGTTGGCCGGCAGGAACGCCGCGCTCATCCACAGGCTGTCGCCATACAGGCGGTTGGCCGCCAGGTTGGCCACGGCGGAGCAGAGCAGGATCGCCGGCCACTGGCGCAGCGGCGCGCGCAGCAGGGCGGCGGTGAGGATCGCGTTGGGCAGCCAGATCGCCGCGATGGTGGCGGGCTGGCGCGACAGGTAGATGCAGGCCAGGGCGGCGAGAAAGAACAGCACACCGGCCTGGATGCCCGCCCACAAGCCCCTGTCGTCGGTTTTGCCACTGAACATCCGCTCGAATCCCCGGTACCTGCGTCAAAGGAACTGCGCCAGCCGAACAGACTTCAGCGTAGCGCGGAAACACCTCAGACGTAGGTAACGGCCGCCAAGTCTCAGACTGTAGCGAAACGTATGCGGAAGCAGGCGCCGCCCAGCTCGGAATCGTCCAGGCTCAGTTCGCCGTCGTAGCTCTCGATGATGTCCAGCGCCACGGCCAGGCCGATGCCCTGCCCCGGGTGCTGGGTATCGGCGCGCTCGCCGCGGCGGATGATTCGTGCGCGCTGTTCGGCAGGCACTCCGGGACCGTCGTCCTCGACCCACAGCTCCGAGTAACCCGGCCCCAGCCGGGCGCCCACGCGGACCCGGCCCAGGCACAGGCGATAGGCGTTCTCCAGCAGGTTGCCGAGCAGTTCCAGCAGCGCGCCGCGCTCCACCGGCACGCTGAAGGACGGCGAGAAGTCCCGCTGCAGGCTTACCCGCTTGTCGCGATAGACCTTGTCCAGCGCGTCGCACAGGGTCTCCACCAGCGGCGCCAGTTGCTCGCGATGGCGTACCAGGCCGCTCTTGCGCAGGCTGGCGCGCTGCAACTGATAGCCTATCTGCTGGCTCATGCGCTCGATCTGGCCCTGTAGCACCCGCACCTGCTCGCGGTTGCCGGGCTCCTCGGCGAGCTGGTCGCCGACCCCCTGCAAGACCGCCAGCGGCGTCTTCAGACTGTGCGCCAGGTCGCCGAGGGAGTGGCGGTAGCGCTCGCGCTGCTTGTGCTCGCTGCGCAACAGGCGGTTCAGCGAGTGGGTCAGGCGCAGCAGCTCGCGCGGATGCTCCTCGCTCAGGCTCTCGCGCTCGCCGGATTCGATCTGGTCCAGCTCGGAACTCAACCCGCGCATCGCCCGGAAGCCCCAGGTCAGACCCAGCCAGAGCAGCCCGAGCAAGACCAGCAGGGCGCCGCCGAGCCACAGGTAGAGCTGCTCGCGGAACCCCTTGAGCAGGCTCTCGAACTCGCTGACCGATTGCATGGTGACGATGCTGTAGGCCGCCTGCTTGCCGCGCAGCAGGTCGATCTCGACGTCGAACACGAAGAACTCCTCGCCCTTCGCATCGCGGGTGGTGTGGAATTCGTTGCCGCGGCCGTCGTAGCGCGGCGTGTAGTTGATCGACTCGTCGGCCGCCGAGGTGGAGCGCCAGAGCAGATCGCCATTCTGGTCGTAGATATAGCCGAGGACCTTGGCCTCCGGCAGGTTGAACTCCTCCACCGGCAGGTGCTCGGGCATCACCAGGCGGCCCTTCTCCACCCGCGCCGCCGAGACCAGGGTCGCCACGTCGGCGGCCAGGCGCTGCTCGATGGTGTTCTCCAGGGCGATGCCGAAGGCCCGCTGCAGGGCCGGCAGCAGCGCCAGCATGAACAGCACCGCCAGGGCGGCGGCGCCGAGCATCAGGCGGATGCGCAGGGAACGGATCACCGGCAGCGCTCGGTGAACAGGTAGCCCTGGCCGCGCACCGTATCGATCGGCTTGAAGCCGCCGCAGGCCTCCAGCTTGCGCCGCAGGCGGCCGACCAGCACCTCGATGACGTTGGCGTCGCGCTCCTCGTCGTCGGGATAGAGCTGTTCCATCAGGCGTTCCTTGGCCACCACCTGCTGGTGATGCCGCATGAGGTATTCGAGGATGCGGTATTCGTAGGCGGTCAGCGCCACCGGTTGCTCCTCGACCAGCGCCTGCTTGCGGTTCAGGTCGAGGACCAGGGGACCGGCCTCGATGGTCGACTGGACGAACCCCGAGGAGCGTCGCAGCAACGCGTTCAGGCGCGCTTCCAGTTCCTCGAACTGGAACGGCTTGACCACGTAGTCGTCGGCCCCGGCGGCCAGGCCTTCGACCTTGTCCTGCCAGTTGCCGCGGGCGGTGAGGATCAGGATCGGGAAGGACTTGCCCTGCGAACGCAGCTCGCGGATCAGGTCCAGGCCGCTCATGCCCGGCAGGCCGAGGTCGATCACCGCCAGGTCGTGGTGGTATTCGCTGACCCGGTAGAGGGCTTCCTCGGCATCCGGTACCGCGTCCACCACGTGCCCCTGTTCACCCAGGCGGGTATAGAGGTGGTGGCGCAACAGCGCCTCGTCTTCCACTACCAGCAGTTTCATGAGGTTCCTCCGGATGAGATGCGGCCGGACCTTCCGGCCCGGCCATCGAAGCATGCCCTCGCGGGCGCTGCGCGGTCATTTAGAACTTGTAGTTGGCGCCCAGGTAGAATTGCGAGCTGCTGTGCAGGTCCAGGGAGCCCAGCTTGTTGCCGCCATGCGGGGTCATCTCGGTGCTGGCGTTGGTGCGCAGGTAACGATAGCCGCCTTCGATCGAGGCATTCTTGCTCAGCTCCTGCAGGATACCGGCCTGCAGCCCGGCAGCGTAGCCGACATCGCTGTCGCGCTTGAAGCCCTTGCCGTCCTGTTCCAGCTTGACCAGGCCGAGGGTGGCACCGCCGAACAGCTTGGTGTTGTTGTCGCCGATCGGCAGGAAGGCGTCGTAGCTGCCGAGCAGGTTCTGCTGGCGCAGCTTGTTGCCGCTGCTGGTGTCGGAGATGTTCTCGTAGGTCGCGTAGTAGCGGCCCTGCTCGAACTGCTGGCCGGCGCGGATGCCCCAGGTGCCGGTGTTGTCGATCACCTTGTCGAGGTTCGGGCTGTTCAGGTTGCGGTTCAGCGACTTGGATTTCTGGATGTTGTTGCTGGTCTCGCCCCAAGTCAGGCCGACGAAGTTGTCGGCGGCCTGGACGCCGGCGGCGGAACCCAGCAGGGCGGTGGCGATGAAGAGAGTCTTGAGTGCTTTCATGGTGTTTCTCCGTTCTGCGAGAGTCGTGTCGTTCACGGCTTGCAGAGTACGGACAGGGTACTGAACCGCCCCTGAACGCTTGCTGAACCCGGGCTGAACGACTCGCGTTTGCCGGCGAACGCTCTGTTTCCAGGCTGCCGCGCGCCGGCTCGGCGAGGTTTTTGCCCGTACTGCCAGTAGGGTCTAGGCTTTCTACAGTCGCCTGCATAGAGGCTGGGCCAATGAACGAACAACCCGACCAGGGACGCGTCAAGGGCATGGAAGCCAGGCTCTTCCTGTTTCTCGTGATCTGCCTGTTCCCGCTGCTGTCCGTCGCACTGGTCGGCGGCTTCGGTTTCTGCGTCTGGATGTACCAGCTACTGGCCGGCCCGCCCGGGCCGCCGGCCTGAGGTCGGGTATGAGCAGTCGCCGAGAGCTGTTCCGCCGCCTCGGCGGGCACCCGCCGACGCGTCGCCCGCCGTGGACCGCCGCCGACTTCGCCGCAGGCTGCACAGGCTGCGCCGCCTGCGTCGAGGCCTGCCCGGAAGGCGTGCTGAAGCTCGGCGCCGGTCGGCTCGTCGAACTCGACCTCTCCAGCGCCGGCTGCACGCTGTGCGGGGAATGCGCCAGCCGCTGCGAGGCCGGCCTGTTCGATGGCGCGCGCCCGGCCTTCCCCTGGATCGCCACGATCGGCGAAGCCTGCCTGGCCCTGGCCGGGATCCACTGCCGCAGTTGCCAGGACGCCTGCGAACCCGCCGCGATCCGCTTCCGCCCGGGCCCCGGCGGCGTCGCCCTGGCCGAGCTGGACAGCCAGCGCTGCAACGGCTGCGGCGCCTGCCTGGCGCACTGTCCGAGCCAGGCCATCCAACTGCGCGCGCTATCCACCAAGGAGTCTCCACGACATGCCTGAAGCCCTGCAGATCGCCAGCCTCATCCTGCATTGCCGGCCCGAGCGACTGCCGGCGGTGAAGGCCAACCTGGCGCTGCTCGACGGCCTGGAGATCTACCAGGAAAGCCCGCAGGGCAAGCTGATCCTGGTGCTGGAAGCCGAACGCGAAGAACAGATTCTCGACACCCTGGGCCAGTTGCAGAACCTGCCAGGAGTGCTCAACGCCGTGCTGGTCTACCACGAGATCCTGCACGACGACGATAGCAACGACGCGGCGGCCATGACCGACCGCGCGATACCGTGCTCGCCCGAGGAGACAATCGATGAACCTCACCCGTCGTGAATTCGCCAAGGCCAACGCCGCCGCCATCGCCGCGGCGGCGGCCGGCCTGCCGATCCTGGTCCGCGCCAGCAACCTGGTGACCGAGGCGGACGTCACCAGCCTGGTCTGGAACAAGGCCCCCTGCCGCTTCTGCGGCACCGGTTGCAGCGTGATGGTCGCCACCCGCGACGGCCAGGTGGTGGCCACCCATGGCGACATCAAGGCCGAGGTCAACCGCGGGATCAACTGCGTGAAGGGTTACTTCCTGTCGAAGATCATGTACGGCAGCGACCGCCTGACCCGCCCGCTGCTGCGCATGAAGGACGGCAAGTTCGACAAGCAGGGCGAGTTCCAGCCGATCAGTTGGGAACAGGCCTTCGACATCATGGCCGAGAAGTTCAAGGCCGCGCTCAAGGCCAAGGGACCGGAGTCGGTCGGCATGTTCGGCTCCGGCCAGTGGACGGTCTGGGAAGGCTATGCGGCGAACAAGCTGTTCAAGGCCGGCCTGCGCAGCAACAACATCGACCCCAACGCCCGCCACTGCATGGCCTCGGCGGTGATGGGCTTCATGCGCAGCTTCGGCATGGACGAGCCGATGGGCTGCTACGACGACATCGAGGCCACCGACAGCTTCGTCCTCTGGGGCTCGAACATGGCCGAGATGCACCCGGTGCTCTGGTCGCGGGTCACCGACCGCCGGCTCAGCGCGCCGCAGGTCAAGGTCGCGGTGCTGTCCACCTTCGAGCACCGCAGCTTCGAGCTGGCCGACCTGCCCATGGTGTTCAAGCCGCAGACCGACCTGATCATCCTCAACTATATCGCCAACCACATCATCGAGAGCGGCGCGGTGAACCGCGACTTCGTCGAGCGCCACGTGCGCTTCGCCCATGGCGCCGAGGACATCGGCTACGGCCTGCGCCCGGACGACCCGCTGGAGAAGAAGGCGAAGAACGCCGACAAGGCCAACACCTGGAGCGATATCGACTTCAAGGCCTTCGCCGAGTTCGTCAAGCCCTATACCCTGGAGCGCACCGCGCGCGAAAGCGGCGTGCCGGCCGAGCGGCTGAAGGCCCTCGCCGAACTCTACGCCGACCCCAAGCGCAAGGTGGTGTCGTTCTGGACCATGGGCTTCAACCAGCACACCCGCGGGGTCTGGGCGAACAACCTGATCTACAACATCCACCTGCTCACCGGGAAGATCAGCGAACCGGGCAACAGCCCCTTCTCGCTCACCGGCCAGCCCTCGGCCTGCGGCACCGCGCGCGAGGTCGGCACCTTCTCCCACCGGCTCCCCGCCGACCTGGTGGTGACCAACCCGAAGCACCGGGAAACCGCGGAGAAGATCTGGAAGGTGCCGGCCGGCACCATCCAGGAGAAGGTCGGCTTCCACGCCGTGCAGCAGAGCCGGATGCTCAAGGACGGCGTGCTCAACGTCTACTGGACCCAGGTCAGCAACAACATGCAGGCCGGTCCCAACGTGATGCAGGAAGTGCTGCCCGGCTGGCGCAACCCGGACAACTTCGTGATCGTCTCCGACGTCTACCCCACCGTCTCGGCCCAGGCCGCCGACCTGATCCTGCCCAGCGCCA
The DNA here is from genome assembly GCF_056782835.1 of Pseudomonas sp. 20-5. Lineage (NCBI taxonomy): Bacteria > Pseudomonadati > Pseudomonadota > Gammaproteobacteria > Pseudomonadales > Pseudomonadaceae > Pseudomonas > Pseudomonas sp. 20-5. The sequence goes on from NZ_CM165584.1 coordinate 4,294,720, forward strand.
TGTGGGTGGAGAAGGAAGGCGCCTTCGGCAATGCCGAGCGCCGCACGCAGTTCTGGCACCAGTTGGTGAAGGCACCGGGCGAGGCGAAGTCCGACCTCTGGCAGCTGGTGGAATTCTCCAAGCGCTTCACCACCGACGAGGTCTGGCCCTCGGAACTGCGGGCGAAGGCCCCCGAGCTGAAGGGCAAGACCCTCTACGACGTGCTGTTCCGCAACGGCCAGGTCGACCGCTTCCCGGCCAGCGACCTGGCCAAGGGCTATGCCAACGACGAGGTCGACGCATTCGGCTTCTATATCCAGAAGGGTCTGTTCGAGGAATACGCCGCCTTCGGTCGCGGCCACGGCCACGACCTCGCCCCCTTCGACGCCTACCACGAGGCGCGCGGCCTGCGCTGGCCGGTGGTGGACGGCAAGGAGACCCGCTGGCGCTACCGCGAGGGCTACGACCCCTACGTGAGCAAGGGCAGCGGCGTGCAGTTCTATGGCTATCCGGACAAGAAGGCGATCGTCTTCGCCCTGCCCTACGAGCCGCCGGCCGAGGCGCCGGACCAGGACTACCCGTTCTGGCTCGCCACCGGCCGGGTGCTCGAACACTGGCACACCGGGAGCATGACCGCGCGGGTCCCGGAGCTGTACAAGGCGGTGCCCGACGCGCTGGTCTACATGCACCCGGAGGATGCGCGCCAGCTCAAGCTGCGCCGCGGCAGCGAGGTCAAGGTGGTGAGCCGGCGCGGCGAGATCCGCGCGCGGGTCGAGACCCGCGGGCGCAACAAGCCGCCCCAGGGGCTGGTGTTCGTGCCGTTCTTCGACGCCAACAAGCTGATCAACAAGGTCACCCTGGACGCCACCGACCCGATTTCCAAGCAGACCGACTACAAGAAGTGCGCCGTTCGCATCGAACTGCTCAACCTGGCCTGAGGAGCGCGCCATGAAACCTCTGCTGACTGCCCTGCTCCTCGTCCTGCTCGGCGCCCCCGCGGCCTTCGCCGCCGACCTCGGCTACCCGCTGGACGCGCCCGCCCCCGACGGCCGCCGCCCCGGCGGCACGCTGGCCGAAAGCCGCCCCGCGCCGCCGCTGGCGGCCGAGGAAAACAAGGACCTGAAACGCGAGCGCAACTACCCCGAGCAGCCGCCGACCATTCCCCACAGCATCGTCGGCTATCGCATCGACAAGGACAGCAACAAGTGCCTGTCCTGCCACAGCCGCGCCAACAGCGCGCGAACCCAGGCGGTGATGATCAGCATCACCCACTACATGGACCGCGACGGCCAGCCGCTGGCCGCCGTCTCGCCGCGCCGCTACTTCTGCGTGCAGTGCCATGTGCCGCAACAGGACGTAAAGCCGCTGGTCGACAACCGCTTCGAGAACATCGACCAGATCCTCGAGAAAGAAGCCGCCAATGCGGCGCGCAAACCCTGAGGGAGGCCGCATGAAAGCACTCATCGCCTGGCTGGCCGGTTACTGGCGGGTCCTGCGTCGTCCCAGCGTGCATTTCAGCCTGGGCTTCCTCACCCTCGGCGGCTTCATCGCCGGGATCGTCTTCTGGGGCGGCTTCAACACCGCCCTGGAGGCGACCAACACCGAGACCTTCTGCATTTCCTGCCACGAGATGCGCGACAACGTGTTCGTCGAACTCAAGGACACCATCCACTACAGCAACCGTTCCGGAGTCCGCGCCACCTGTCCCGACTGCCACGTGCCACACAAGTGGACCGACAAGATCGCGCGCAAGATGCAGGCCTCCAAGGAGGTCTGGGGCAAGATCTTCGGCACCATCAACACCCGCGAGAAATTCCTCGATCACCGCCGCGAGCTGGCCGAGCACGAATGGGCACGACTCAAGGCCAACGATTCGCTGGAATGCCGCAACTGCCACAACTTCGAGTTCATGGACTTCACCCGGCAGAGCGTGCGCGCGCGGCAGATGCACTCCACCGCCCTGGCCAGCGGCGAAGCCACCTGCATCGACTGCCACAAGGGGATCGCCCACCACCTGCCGGACATGACCGGGGTGAAGGGCTGGTAGCGCCGCCCGCGGACCGGGCGGCGCGGCGCAATCAGGGCTGGGCGCCCTTCAGCGCCTCGAGGATCTTGCGCCCGGCGCGACCGTCGGCCGGGGTCAGGCCGAGGCGCTTCTGCTCGGCCTGGATCGCCTTGCGCGTGCTGGTGCCGATCAGCCCGTCGGCCTCGCCGATGTCGTAGCCGCGCGCCAGCAACGCCTTCTGCAATTGCTTGCGCTCGAGCCGGCTGATGCCCGGGTCGTCGGTCGGCCAGGACGCCACCAGGCCGCTGCCGCCGCGCAGGCGGTCGGAAAGCAGGGCGATGGCCAGCGCGTAGCTTTCCGCGGCGTTGTAGGAATAGATCGCATCGTAGTTGCGATAGACCAGGAAGGCCGGGCCCTGGGCCCCGGCCGGCAGGAGGATCGCGGCCTTCTCGTCGCCGCCCGGCAGCGGCTGGCCGTCGACCCGCCTCACCCCACGGGCGACCCAGGCCGACAGCGGCTGGCGCTTGCCGCGCCCGGCCAGGCTGGCGGGGAAGTCGGCCGGCACCTTCACTTCATAGCCCCACGGCTGTCCCGTGCGCCAGCCAGCCTTCTTCAGGTAGTTGGCGGTGGAACCGAGGGCATCCGGCACGCTGCCTACCAGGTCGCGGCGACCGTCGCCGTCGAAGTCCACGGCGATCCGCGTGTAGGTCGATGGCATGAACTGGGTATGGCCGAAGGCCCCGGCCCAGGAGCCGGTGATGCCGGCGTCGCGGATGTCGCCGGCCTGCAACAGCTTCAGGGTGGCGAGGAACTCGCCCTGGAAGAACGACTGGCGGCGCCCGTAGCAGGACAGGGTCGACAGCGAGGTCAGCAGCGGACGCTTGCCGAAGATCCGCCCGTAGTCGCTTTCCACGCCCCACACCGCCACCACCGTGTACTTGTCCACGCCGTAGCGCGCGGCCACCTGGTCGAGCAGCTTGTCGTGCTGGGCGAGCATCGCCTTGCCATCGCTGACCCGCTGCTCGTCCACCAGACCGGCCAGGTAGTCCCACAGCGGGGTGGTGAACTCCGGCTGCGCGTCGAGCAGGTCGAGCACGCTGAGGTCGGCCTGCAGGCCGCTGGTGAAGCGCTCATAACTGTCGGCGGAAATGCCCTGCGCCTGGGCCTTCTTCTGCAGGCCGGCGAGGCAGGAAGGGAAGCTCGAGGCGTCGGGTTGCGCCAGGGCCAGGGCGGGTAGCAGGGCCAGCGAGGAGAGAAGAAGACTGCGCATGGGGTTTCCTTGTACGGTGAACGGTCATCCATGGCACCGGCGGGCTTCCCCCGGCGCCGAAGGCCTGGTGGCCTGTACGGTTGACTCGGTGATCGGCGTTCGACTGGTCGAGTCAGCCACACGGGCCACTAGCCTACCGTCCCGCCGGGTGCGGCGCCATCTCCGCCCTGAAAGGCGGGTGAAACCTTGCTCGGGCAGACTGGCGGCGGAATACGCATGCCGGGTGTCTCGCGGCCGATCCGCCGCGTCACATCCGTGCCCGAACGCGCTGCGCCACCCGCGCGTCCGTTTTCCGGGCACTGGCCGGGCGTTCGCCGGTCCAAGCAGTGTTCCCCGCCTCCGTCCACAAGCCGGAGCCGGCCCCGACGGTCCCAGACCACCGCAGGAAAGCCGGGCGGCCGCCACCCGCCACCGCCCCGGGCTTTCCACCCTCACTACACGTTTCGGAGTACAACCTTGATCCACTGGTTGAGCGACCCGACGTTCTGGACAGCCCTGCTGCAGATCGTCGCCATCGATATCCTCCTGGGCGGCGACAACGCCGTAGTCATCGCCCTCGCCTGCCGGCACCTGCCGGCGCACCGGCGCAAGCAGGCGATCTTCGGCGGCGTCGCCGGTGCCATCCTGATCCGCATCCTGCTGCTGTTCTTCGCCCTGCACCTGCTCGACCTGCCCTACCTCAAGGTAATCGGCGCGCTCCTGCTGCTGTGGATCGGCATCAAGCTGCTGCTGCCGGAGGAGGAGAACGGCGACGACATCAAGGGCAGCACCCACCTGCTCGGCGCGATCAAGACCATCATCATCGCCGACGCGGTGATGAGCCTGGACAACGTCATCGCCCTGTCCGCCGCCTCGGCCGGGGATTTCTTCCTGGTCTCCCTGGGCGTGCTGATCAGCATCCCGATCATCGTCTGGGGCAGCCAGCTGATCCTGCGCCTGATCGACCGCTTCCCGCTGATCATCCTCTTCGGCGGCGGCCTGCTCGGCTGGATCGCCGGCGGCATGCTGCTCACCGACAGCGCCCTGAAGCCCTGGCTGGCGCCCTACGCGCAATGGGATTCCTACCTGCACTACGGTGCGGCGGCCTTCGGCGCGCTGTTCGTGATCCTCCTCGGCAGCCTCCTGGCGCGCCGCCAGTTGAAGCAGCGGCATGCCGCGCCGGCGGACGCCGCCGAAAGCGAAGGCCGCTAAGAGCAACGGGGCGCCCAGGGGCGCCCCGTCCTCTTTCTCCGGCTCAGATATTGGTGCTCGCCGGGATCCGGCTCGGCAACAGGTACTCGTAGGGCCTGCGGCGCGCCTGGTTGCGCGTGCGAATGGTCGCCTCGACCTCCTTCAGGCGTGCCTGGAAGCGCTCCAGCGGGCCGCCGCTGGCGGTCACCCGCCTGTCCGAAAACACCGGCGCGTAGGGGAACCCGGTCTGCCGGTAGTCGCCCAGGCGACCGTGGTAGACCGAACCGAGCAGGTGATAGATGTTCACCTTCTCCAGCGCCACCAGGGTCGGCGGCATCATCTTCAACCAATCGGCCTCGCTCTTGCCGCTTGGCGAGTCCGGTGCCGGCGCCGCGCTCATGGCACAGATGGCTGGTGCGTAGGTCATCATCGAAGGCTGGGGAAAATTGACCGCCGCATGCTGCGCGGAGGCAGTGAAGATCACCATGGTCAGCACCTCGACCAGTTGGCTGCGACCGGTGATCGGGCGGAACCCGGCCACCTTGCCGCTGCCGATCACTTCGCCGACCCAGGCCGCCAGTTCGACGTCAGCGGTGACGTCGCCGTCGCTGGCGTAGTACACCGCCACGTAGTCGGCCGCCCACTGGCGGATGGCATTCCATACCAGCAGGCCGTCGTCGCGATAGGGGTAGTCCGGTAGCGCCAGCGGGTCGTCGACGTTCCGCGCCTTCAGGCTCTCCGGCAACATGCCGCGGTAGAAGTCGAAACCCAGCCGATTGCCGCCGGCGGTGGCCTGGGTGTCCTGGATCGGCGCGGCGAACATCACGTCGATGAAGCCCGCGCTGGGCAACAGGATCCGCGCCGCCCCCTCGTTGATGAACAGGGTGCCCTCGAAGTGCGGGGCGAGCAGGACGTGCAGCGGATGGCTGGGCGCCAGGGTGCGCTGGGTGGCCAGGCAGAACGCCTCGCTCACCAGGTGGGTCTGGGCCAGGTGGACGAACATCTCGTGGTAGTTCTCCTCGGCGACCTGGACCACCGTCTTGGCCATCTGCCAACCCCAGTACAGATCACTCTCCGACTCGGCGGGACGCACGAACATCGGATGGGTAGCGGGGTCCTGACCGCACTGGATGGCCACCGGCAATAGCCTCGCCCGATCCTTGCCAAGGGCGAACAGGGCGATCGGCGCATAGGCGAAGCCCGTCCCGGTGAGCAGTTTGTCCACCGCTCCCGACGGCGCCAGCTTGCCCAGCTCGGCGTAGTCCAGCAGATACAGGCGGCGGCTGGCGGCGGCCTCCAGCAAGCTGTCGTCGGCGCCCATCACCCGGCGGAACTGCTCCTCGCCCAGCGGAAAGTTGGCCGGCAGCGCATCGACGCGACGGATCAGCAGCGGATTAGGCCCGGCCACCCGCCAGTAGGCGAACGCTTCGTCGTCACGGAAGCTGTCGGCGACCTCCGGCAGGCGCAGGGTGCCGAACACCGCGCGGAAGCGATTCAGGCCGTCGCCCTGCCCCCCCTGGGTAACCAGGTTGCTGGCGCTCTTGAGAATATCGTCGACCAGCAGGCCGACCCGCGTCAGTAAGGCGATCACCCGCGTCTGCAACTCCGTGAAGCGCAGCAGCAGGCTGCCGGCCGCGGCCGGATCGTTCTTCGCCTCCTCCAGCAACGCCTCGTGGACCTGGCGCGCCGCCTCCAGGTCACCGCTGAGCCCGGCGGCGATCCGCTCGAACTGCGCGGCGGCCGACGCCGGCAACGAGGCGACGAAATTGACGATCAGCTCGACGATCACCCCAGCGGTCTTCAACAGCCAGTCGACATTCGGCAACTCGCCCAGCGGCACCGAGCGGGCCATCGGCACGCCTTTGACATTGGCGAAGTTCTCGGTCCAGACATATACCAGTTTCTTGCTGGTCAATACCGCACGCCGCGCCAACTTTCCGGCCAGGTTGTCATATTGCGGCAAACTCGGCGGAATCAGGTTGTCCAGCAAACTTCGCGAGGCATCGATAGATCGCTGTTGTTCCGCCCCGAGGTATTTCAAGGGTGAAAAGAATATCGAGTCATTGGCCAGTGCGGTTCCACTCAGGGCGACACCCGACAAGAGCACACTCCTGCGTTTCATATCATCGACTCCATCAATGCATTAACCAGGAACGACTCGATGCCTGAGCATCGAATCGCTCTTTCAACAGGTTGCGATCAGCTGTAAAGCCCTTCGCCGCTTTCCTTGTTGTAATGCAACGGAACATTGTGGTTGTCGGTCCCGCCGAGAATCTTGCCGACGGTGATCGCCGCCACCGAAGGCACCTGGAAGGCCAGCAGGTCGACCAGCTCGTGGGTACGGTTGAGGCCGATGGCGCTGGCCGCGTTGCCGATGCTGGAGAACAGCGGCGAGTTCAGGAAGGAGTTGGCCGCGTAGACGCCGTTGATGATGGCATCGCCCAGGAAAGTCCCGGCGCCAGAAACTTGTTCGATTTCACCCACACTTAGAACCGCCAGGGCATTCACCTGATTTTTCATTTCTGAATCTCCACATATTCGAATTGTTGAAACGAATGGTTCTCGCTGAAAACAGCAAAGAAACCTGTACGCCCGAACTTCTTCGGAACGTGGAGAAAGCAATAGCGAGAGGAAAAACCGGCAATAAGCTGACGCTTCGCACAGTTGACAGGAAAAGCCTGGAACAATAGTTATCCACAATAATTATTGACGGCGAACTTTTGACTTGCAAAGAACTACGCTGGCCAGCGGCAAGAGTGAATTTCATCCAGCCAGGGCTATACCAATCGTGCAAACCCGGAAGGGCGCTGCGCAAAACGTCACATTTATTCGGGGCGATACGCCAAGGCGGCTCCCTGTACTGAAGTACCAGAATCGCCAGATCGCGCGGCCTATTTCCCCTTGGAAAAATACGGATATTTTTTTCCGAGCCAGGTTTTCCTTCTTCCGCGCCTGCCAGATCTGGCAGTTGCGAAGCGCCACGACAACGCGAAGTCCGCGGCGCAGACGCCTCGACCGCTCATTGATGGCTAACGCGCAGCTCGCTGAATGTCGCCCGCCCGCCCTCGCTGGACGGTCCGCGGTTGTCCTGCAGGTAGAGTCCGGCCTTGAAATAAAGGCCCTGGTAGGCCCACTGCGGGTCCAGTTGCTGCTCCAGGGCGCTACCATTCACCGACACGCTGAGCAATCCGCTGCGAGACACGCCGATGCGGTAGCTGAATGACTGGCCGAGAGGAATCCCGTCCATCAGTGTGTAGGCTCTGGTCCCGCCGTCGTCCGGCCGCTCGCGGACCAGCGCCTGGACCCGCCCCTGGTCGAGCCGCAACTGGTAGAGCAGCTTCACCAGCGGCGCGGCCTGGCCGCTATTGCTGCCATCGCTGTGGATCTGGCCGATGATCATGCGCCGGGTCGAGGGCACCGCCTCGATGCGCAGGGTCGCCTCCAGCCAGTTGTCGGCCCTGGCGTAACGCCAGTTATAGGGCCTGCCGCTGGACAGGGTCTCGCGCAACTCGCTGCGCGGAAACTCGCTGTTGCGCGTGTGGCTGCCGTTCACCGGCACCCAGAAGCGAATGCCGTCGGCGGTGCGCTGGAAATAGTCGCTGCGGTAGTCGCGCTGCAATTGGCTGGTGGAGATGGTGATGGCCGGGCGGCCCTGGGGAATGGTCAGGTTCCAGGTACTCAGGTCAGGCATCCAGACGGTGTCCTAGCGAGGGGAAGGGACTCGCCCATAGGGTAGATGAGCGGCGCACGCTTTGCCTGGCCGAATGGCCCGCGTTTGAGCGGCGCAAGGCCGGCACCGAGGGTTTTCCCCGCGTCCCGCGCACAAGCGTCTATCTTGATCGGGGACCCTTTCACGGAGAGATGCCATGCGCCTGTTCTGCGCCCTGCTGCTCATCGCCTGCGCCGCCAGCGCCCAGGCCGCTATCCAGACCCGCGAGATGCCTTACCGGAGCGCCGACGGCACGCGCATGGTCGGCTATTTCGCCTACGACGACAGCAAGCCGGGGATCCGCCCTGGGGTCATCGTGGTCCACGAATGGTGGGGGCTCAACGACTATGCCAAACGCCGCGCCCGCGACCTCGCCGAACTCGGCTACAGCGCCCTGGCCATCGACATGTACGGCGAAGGCAAGCACACCGAGCACCCGCAGGACGCGATGGCCTTCATGCAGGCCGCGGCCCGGGATGCCGACGCCGCCAAGGCGCGCTTCCTCGCCGGCCTGGAACTGCTGAAGCGGCAACCGCAGACCGATCCCAGCCAGATCGCCGCGATCGGCTACTGCTTCGGCGGCAAGATCGTCCTCGACATGGCCCGCCAGGGCCTGCCGCTGGCCGGCGTGGCGAGCTTCCACGGCGCCCTCGGCACCGCCACCCCGGCCAGCAAGGGCAGCGTCAAGGCCAAGATCCTGGTGGAGCACGGCAGCGCCGACAGCCTGGTCCCGGCCAAGGACCTCGACGCCCTGAAACAGGAACTGAACGCCGCCGGCGCCGACTACCGGGTGGTGATCCAGGACGACGCCAAACACGGCTTCACCAACCCCGACGCCGACGCGCACAAAGGCCACGGCCTGGACATCGGCTACGACCGCCAGGCCGACCAGCGCTCCTGGGCAGACCTGCAGGCGTTCCTCAAGGACATCTTCGGGCAGGGTTGAACCCTGCGCCGACGCATAAAAAAACGGGAGTCCCCGGAGGGACTCCCGTCTTGAAAGGTCGAGACAGGACAGTATCCCGTCATCAACAAACAACCTCACCTGCATTCCACAGGAATGCGCGGCGCAGTCTGTCAAAACCGGGCCTCGCGGTCCGTTTTCCTTTGTTGCGCTTTTGCAATCTTGTGTAAGCGCCGCGTGACTGGTGGGCCACGTCGGGAACCGGCACAATGCGCGCGATGAACGACCGTCTCCCCTCCTTCTGCACCCCGCTGGACGACCACTGGCCGCTGCCCGTCGCGCTGCCCGGCGTGCAACTGCGCAGCACCCGCTTCGACCCGGCGCTGCTGCAACCCGGCGACTTCGCCCTGGCCGGCATCCAGCCGCCGGCGAACATCCTCCGCGCGGTGGCCAAGCGCCAGGCCGAGTTTCTCGCCGGGCGCCTCTGCGCACGCGCCGCCCTGTTCGCCCTCGATGGCCGCGCCCAGACGCCGGCCGTCGGCGAGGACCGCGCACCGGTCTGGCCGGCCGCGATCAGCGGCTCGATCACCCATGGCGACCGCTGGGCCGCCGCCCTGGTGGCGGCGCGCGGTGACTGGCGCGGGCTCGGCCTGGACGTGGAAACCCTGCTCGAAGCCGAACGGGCGCGCTACCTGCATGGCGAGATACTCACCGAAGGCGAGCGCCTGCGCTTCGCCGACGACCTGGAGCGACGCACCGGCCTGCTGGTGACCCTGGCGTTCTCGCTGAAGGAAAGCCTGTTCAAGGCGCTCTATCCGCTGGTGGGCAAGCGCTTCTATTTCGAACATGCGGAACTGCTGGAATGGCGCGCCGACGGCCAGGCCCGGCTGCGCCTGCTCACCGACCTGTCGCCGGAGTGGCGCCACGGCAGCGAGCTGGACGCCCAGTTCGCCGTGCTCGACGAACGCCTGCTCAGCCTGGTGGCGGTCGGCGCCTGATCAGGCGTTCCCCGGCGTGCGCCGCGACGGCCGCAGCGCGCGGCCTTCCGCCAGGCGCTCGACGGCGCGGGCGGCGGCGACCATGCCGAAGGTGGCGGTGACCATCATCACCGCGCCGAAGCCGCCGGCGCAGTCCAGCTTCACCCCTTCGCCGACGAAACTCTTCGACTGGCACACCGTGCCGTCCGGCTTCGGGTAGCGCAGTTGTTCGCTGGAGAACACGCAGGGCACGCTGTAGGTGCGCCCCGGCGTGCGCGAGAAGTTGTAGTCGCGGCGCAGGGTGGAACGCACCTTGGCCGCCAGCGGGTCGTTGAAGGTCTTGTTCAGGTCGGCGACCTGGATCTGCGTCGGGTCGACCTGGCCACCGGCGCCGCCGGTGGTGATCACCGGGATCTTGCGCCGCTTGCACCAGGCGATCAGCGCGGCCTTGGCGGCCACGCTATCGATGCAGTCGATCAGGTAGTCGAAGTCGACGATGTACTCGGCCATGGTCTCGCGGGTGACGAAATCGGCCACCGCGTGGACCCGGCAGGCCGGGTTGATGGCCCGGATGCGCGCCGCCATCACCTCGACCTTGGCCTTGCCCACCGAGCCTTCGATGGCATGCACCTGGCGGTTGGTGTTGGTCACGCAGACATCGTCGAGGTCGAACAGGGAAATCTCGCCGACGCCGCTGCGGGCCAGCGCTTCCGCCGCCCAGGAACCGACCCCGCCGATGCCGACCACCGCGACGTGGCTATCGGCCAGGCGTTGCAGCCCCTCGCGACCGTACAACCGGCCGATACCGCCGAAGCGCTGTTCATCCACCTGCATCACCAACCACCTCTGAAACCGAATCGCGGATTGCCGCGCGCATTATAAAAAGCCGCGGCCGCCGCGTCGCCTGCGTTCTTGCGGCTCGTCGCGCAGGCCGGACTAGACTTGCAACAGACCCGCCGGCCCGGCGCCTGTACACCCCGGGGGGTGCGGGGTAGCATGCGCCGCCCCGTGTTCAGCGAAACATCCGGAACCTGGTTTCATCTCTATGTCTTCACGCAAGATCGGGCTCAACCTGGTGGTCATCGTCGCCCTGGCCGCCCTCTTCACCGGCATCTGGGCCCTGTACAACCGTCCGGTCAGCGTACCGGACTGGCCGGAACGCATCTCCGGCCTCTCCTTCTCGCCGTTCCGCCTCAACCAGAACCCGCAGAGCGGCCGCTACCCCAGCGCCGAACAGATGCGCACCGACCTGGAACTGGTCGCCCGGCACACCCACAGCATCCGCACCTATTCGGTCCAGGGCGCGCTCGGCGACATCCCGGCGCTGGCCGAGGCGTTCGGCCTGCGCGTCAGCCTGGGCATCTGGCTCGGCCCGGACCTGGCCAGCAACGAGGCCGAGATCGCCCGCGCCATCCGCATCGCCAACGAGTCGCCGAGCGTGGTGCGAGTGATAGTCGGCAACGAGGCGCTGTTCCGCCGCGAGGTGACGGCGGAACAGTTGATCGCCTACCTCGACCGGGTCCGCGCGGCGGTCAAGGTTCCGGTGACCACCGCCGAACAGTGGCACGTCTACCGCGAATACCCGGAACTGGCGCAACACGTCGACCTGATCGCCGCCCACGTCCTGCCCTACTGGGAGGCTACGCCGGTGGCCGACGCGGTGGACTTCGTGCTCGAACGCGCGCGCGAACTCAAGGCCGCCTTCCCGAGGAAGCCGCTGCTGCTCGCCGAGGTCGGCTGGCCGAGCAACGGGCGCATGCGCGGCAGCGCCGAGGCGACACCCGCGGACCAGGCCATCTACCTGCGGCGCCTGACCAACGCGCTCAACGGCGAAGGCTACAGCTACTTCGTCATCGAAGCCTTCGACCAGCCCTGGAAGGTCAGCGCCGAAGGCTCGGTGGGCGCCTACTGGGGCGTCTACAACGCCGACCGCAAGGCCAAGTTCAACTTCACCGGGCCGGTGGTGCCGATTCCCAAGTGGCGCGCCCTGGCCATCGCCTCGGCGGTACTCGCGGTACTCGCCTTCACCCTGCTGCTGATCGACAGTTCCTCGCTGCGCCAGCGCGGGAGGACCTTCCTCGCCGTGGTCTCGTTCGCCTGCGCCTCGGTGCTGGTGTGGATCGCCTACGACTACAGCCAGCAGTACAGCACCTGGTTCAGCCTGACCGTCGGCGCGTTGCTGGGCGTCGGCGCGCTGGGGGTGGTCATCGTGCTGTTCACCGAGGCCCACGAGCTGGCCGAGGCGGTCTGGACGCGCAAGCGGCGCCGGCCATTCCTGCCGATCACCGCCGCGCAGGCCTATCGGCCCAAGGTGTCGATCCACGTGCCCTGCTACAACGAGCCGCCGGAACTGCTGAAGCAGACCCTCGACGCCCTTGCCCGCCTCGACTACCCGGACTACGAAGTCCTGGTGATCGACAACAACACCCGCGACCCGGCCGTCTGGCAGCCGGTCGAGGCGCACTGCGCGCGCCTGGGCGAGCGCTTCCGCTTCTTCCACGTCGCCCCGCTGGAAGGCTTCAAGGCCGGCGCGCTGAACTTCGCCCTGGGCCACGTGGCGGCGGACGTCGAGGTGGTCGCGGTGATCGATGCCGACTACTGCGTCGACCCCGACTGGCTCAGGCACATGGTGCCGCACTTCGGCGACCCGCGGATCGCCGTGGTGCAGTCGCCGCAAGACTACCGCGACCAGCACGAGAGCGCCTTCAAGCGGCTCTGCTACGCCGAGTACAAGGGCTTCTTCCACATCGGCATGGTCACCCGCAACGACCGCGACGCGATCATCGAGCACGGCACCATGACCATGATCCGGCGCAGCGTGCTGGACGAGCTGAGATGGCCGGAATGGTGCATCACCGAGGACGCCGAGCTGGGCCTGCGGGTGTTCGAGAAGGGCCTGTCGGCCGCCTACTTCGAGCGCAGCTACGGCAAGGGGGTGATGCCCGATACCTTCATCGACTTCAAGAAGCAGCGCTTCCGCTGGGCCTACGGCGCGATCCAGATCATGAAGCGGCATACCGACGCCCTGCTGCGCGGCCGCGGTCCCGACGGCAGCCGCCTGACCCGCGGCCAGCGCTACCACTTCGTGGCCGGCTGGCTGCCGTGGATCGCCGACGGCCTGAACATCTTCTTCACCCTCGGCGCGCTGCTCTGGTCGGCGGCGATGATCATCGTGCCCAAGCGCGTCGACCCGCCGCTGCTGATCTTCGCGATCCTGCCGCTGGCCCTGTTCGTCTTCAAGGTCGGCAAGATCCTCTTCCTCTACCGGCGCACCGTCGGCGTCGACCTGCGCGACTCGTTCTTCGCCGCCCTCGCCGGCCTGTCGCTCTCGCACACCATTGCCAAGGCGGTGCTGTACGGCTTCGTCACCCGCGGCATCCCGTTCTTCCGCACGCCGAAGATGCGCTCCAGCCACGGCCTGCTGGTGGCCCTGGCGGAGGCCCGCGAGGAAGTCTTCGTGATGCTCCTGCTGTGGGGCGCGGCGGCCGGCATCGTGGCGGTTCAGGGCGTGCCGAGCCGCGACCTGCTGATCTGGGTCGCCATGCTCCTGGTGCAATCGCTGCCCTACCTGGCGGCGCTGGTCATGGCCCTGCTCTCGTCGCTGCCGAAACCGCGCGAGGAACTGGCCGGCGGCGCCGAGCGGATCGGCGGTTGAGGTCGAGCGAGGCGTCGGGACAGCCGGCTCCGCTCGCCTAAACGGCGTCCCTTCGCCCGCGTTTATGCTTTAAGATTCCCCCTTTCCGCTCGACCCGCTCAGGATGCACTCCCCATGACCGCCTCTTCGCCGAGTCTCTCGCCGACCCTCGAACTCGCCTGCGAGTTGATCCGCCGCCCCTCCGTCACGCCCCTCGACGCCGACTGCCAGGCCCTGATGATGCGCCGCCTGGAAGCCGCCGGCTTCGCCCTGGAGCCGATGCGCATCGAGGAGGTGGACAACTTCTGGGCACGGCGCGGCGGCGACGGCCCGGTGCTGTGCTTCGCCGGGCACACCGACGTGGTCCCCACCGGCCCGCTGCAGGCCTGGCAGCACCAACCCTTCGACGCCCTGATCGACGACCAGGGCATGCTCTGCGGGCGCGGCGCGGCGGACATGAAAGGCAGCCTGGCGTCGATGATCGTCGCCGTCGAGCGCTTCGTCGCCGACCACCCGGAGCACAAGGGTGCCATCGCCTTCCTCATCACCAGCGACGAGGAAGGCCCGGCCCACCACGGCACCAAGGCGGTGGTCGAACGCCTCGCCGCACGCGGCGAGCGCCTGGACTGGTGCATCGTCGGCGAACCGTCGAGCACCAGCCTGGTCGGCGACGTGGTGAAGAACGGCCGCCGCGGCTCCCTCGGCGCCAAGCTGACCATCCGCGGCGTACAGGGCCATGTGGCCTACCCGCACCTGGCGAAGAACCCGATCCACCTGGCCGCCCCGGCGCTGGCCGAACTGGCGGCGGAACACTGGGACGACGGCAATGCCTTCTTCCCGCCGACCAGCTTCCAGGTTTCCAACCTGAACTCCGGCACCGGCGCCACCAACGTCATCCCCGGCGAACTGACCGCGCTGTTCAACTTCCGCTTCTCCACCGAATCCACCGTCGAAGGCCTGCAGAAACGCGTCGAGGCGATCCTCGACAAGCACGGCCTGGACTGGCACGTCGAATGGGCGCTGTCCGGCCTGCCGTTCCTCACCGAGCCGGGCGAACTGCTCGATGCGGTGGCCGCCAGCATCAGGGCGGTCACCGGTCGCGAGACCCAGCCCTCGACCAGCGGCGGCACCTCCGACGGACGCTTCATCGCCACCATGGGCACCCAGGTGGTCGAACTCGGCCCGGTCAACGCCACCATCCACCAGGTCAACGAGCGGGTCCTGGCCAGCGACCTGGAACTGCTCACCGAAATCTACTACCAGACCCTGGTGAGGCTGCTCGCCTGATGCTGATCTGCCCGCTCTGCTCCGCCGCCCTGGGCGAGGTCGACAACGGCGTCGCCTGCCCCGCCGGGCACCGCTTCGACCGCGCCCGCCAGGGCTACCTGAACCTGCTGCCGGTGCAGCACAAGAAAAGCCTCGATCCGGGCGACAACGCCGCCATGGTCGAGGCCCGTCGCCAGTTCCTCGGCGCCGGCCACTACGCGCCGCTAGCCCGGCGCCTGGCCGAACTGGCCGCCGAACGCGCGCCGCGACGCTGGCTGGATATCGGCTGCGGCGAGGGCTACTACAGCGCCCGGCTCGGCGAAGCCCTGGCCGGCGCCGAAGGCTATGCCCTGGACATCTCCCGCGAGGCAGTGAAACGCGCCTGCCGCCGCGCGCCGCAGTTGTCCTGGCTGGTGGCGAGCATGGCCCGGCTGCCGCTGGCCGACGCCAGTTGCGAGCTGATCGCCAGCGTGTTCAGCCCGATCGACTGGAACGAAGCCGTGCGCGTCCTCGCCCCCGGCGGCGGCGTACTGCGCCTGGGCCCGGCCAGCGCGCACCTGCTGGAACTGCGCCAGCGGCTCTATGACGACGTGCGCGACTACGCCGACGACAAGCACCTCGCCGGCCTGCCCGCGCAACTGCGCCTGCGCCACACCGAGACCCTCGAGTTCCGCCTGGCGCTGGACAGCTACGACGCGCGGGAAAACCTCCTGGCCATGACCCCGCACGGCTGGCGGGTCAACCCCGAGCGCCGCGCGCGAATCCTGGCCGAACCCTTCGAAGTCAGCGTGGCGGTGCGCTACGATTGGCTGCAACGCGACTGACCGTCCCCGAGGACCCCATGCGCCAACCGGATATCGAGATCTACCTGAAAGACGCCGAGCACGCGGCCGTCGCCGCCTGGCTGGAACAGGCGCTGGGGCCCTGCGGCCCATGGCAGGAGCACGGCCAGACCCTCAAGTGCACCGCCCGCGGCGAGCACGGCGCGGTGCGCGTCACCTGGCTGCCGAAGGCGGTGGGCAAGTGGCACAGCCTGTTCTTGGAGAGCGACAGCACGCCCTGGGACGACGACCTCGCCTGCGCCAGGGCCGCGCATGCCGCGCTCGGCGTGGAGATCCGCTGCGCGCCGGGCGGCTGGGAGGAAAACCAGGGCGAAGAGGACGCCGACCGCTGGCTGCGGGTCGACGCCGGGGGCGTCGAGGAAATTACCTGGCGCACCGCCTGAACGACGAAAACCCCGCGCTGCGAGGGGCCACCCAACGGGGGCCTGGCGGGGTGGATGCGCTGGATGACAAAAGCCCGTCTCGCGACGGGCTTTTGCTTGCGGGAATCAGACCTTGGAGACGTCTTCCGCTTGCAGGCCTTTCTGGCCCTGGATCACCGAGAATTCCACTTTCTGGCCTTCCACCAGGGAGCGGTGACCCTCGCCGCGGATGGCGCGGTAGTGAACGAATACGTCCGGACCGCTATCGCGTTGAATGAATCCATAACCTTTGGCGTCATTGAACCACTTGACGGTTCCGACCTCACGATCAGCCATTACCACACTCTCCAACTTGCAATTTTTTATAAGTGGCCTTCCCAATCCGGGAAGACTTCGACGGTTCGGCTGCGCAACGCTGTTCTTGTTATCCGACCCCGGCAAAATGCCGTTGGAGCGGGCATTTCGAATGGCGTTCCACTAGCCACCGCGTCCCGGAGTATAAACAAACGAGTCCAACTGAAAAGGACTTTTTTAGCCCCTGGCGGAATACTCGCCACGCCCGGCGGGACTGGCCTTTCGATATGTTTTCGCTACGCCTGGAATACGTCTGCGCATGCACTTGCAGATAGCTAGCCGCCATATTTCCGTCGGCTTTTCAGCGGTCGCGCAGACCCGCCTTGCGCGGCCAGGCCAGGGTGAAGCAGGCGCCGCCCAGAGTCTCGCTGCGGCCGATGGAAGCCCGGCCGCCATGCCAGTAGACGATCCGCCGGACGATGGACAGTCCCAGGCCATGCCCGCCGGAAGCACGGGTCCGGCTATCGTCCAGGCGTAGGAATGGCGTAAAGAGCCGCTCCCATTGCGCCTCCGGCACCCCCGGCCCGTCGTCCTCGACATCCACCCGGCAACGCTCCAGGCTGACCCGGTAGCTGATCCTGACCCGACGATCGGCATGCCGCAGCGCATTGGTCAGCAGGTTCTGCAAGGCCCGATGCAGGTAGCGCGGCTCGGCCTCGATCCAACTGCCCAGCTCCTCAGGCACCAGCGCGCCCTCCTCGCAACTGACCAGCACCTCGCGGCGCAGCGGAGCGATCTCCTCCACCACCTGGCGCACCAGCACGCCCAGCTCCAGGCGCTGGTAGGTCAGCGGCGGCGAGCCCTGTTCCAGGCGCGCGTAGGTGAGCATCTCGTCGACCAGCTTGTCGAGGTCCTGGATATCGTTATCCATGCCCTCCAGATACTTCAGGCGGGCGCCGTCGGTCTCGGCGGTCTCGATCATCTCCAGGCCGAAGCGCAACCGCGCCACCGGCGTGCGCAGCTCGTGGGACACCGCGCGAACCATCTCGCGCTGCACCGTCAGCAGCCGGTGGATGTGCTCGGCCATATGGTTGAAGGCCGCGCCCAGGCGTCCCACCGAGTCGCCTCCGCGCACCTCGACGCGAGTATCCAGGCTGCCGCGGGCGATCCGCGTGGCGGCCGCCTCCAGGCTGCGCAGGCGCTGCTCCAGACGACGCACCAGCAGGTAGGTGATCAGGCCGATGAAGCTCAGGCACAGCGCGCCGAGCAGCAACAGCAGCTGCGGCGGATAGGGGTTCATCTGGAACAGCGGGCCCAGCTCCAGCACCCAGGGCGTGTCGAGGATGCCGGCGAAGATGCGGATCGAGTCGCCGTCCTTGCCCAGCGCCATCACCGTGTCGCCCTCCACCACCCGCCGGCGCTGGTCGTCGTCGAGGTCCAGCTCCTTGACCTGGAGCAGGTGCACCGGGAAGCCGAAGCGCTTGTCGCGGACGATCCGCGCAAGGTGGTAAGGCTGTTCGCTGGCCGGGTAGCGCACCAGTTCGTCCATCAGCAGGTACACCGTGGCCCGCGCCAGTTGCTCGCTGACCTGCTGCACCTCGCCGCTGAGCACCAGGTTCTCGGCGGCGCTGGCCTGGGTATAGACGGTGACGGCGTGCTCGGCGGTCTGCTTCACCAGCACCTGGCCGTTCATCAGGCGCGCGCGGCTGCGTCCGTCCATCCGCAGCTCATCCAGCCCGTGCAGTTGCAGGGGAATACCCAGCAAGCGGCTCCACTGCGCCAGGGCGCGCTTGCGCTCGGTGGCGGTCATCGGTTGCAGGTTGTCGGCCATCAGGCGGAAGGTGCCGCGCGCCAGCTCCTCGCGGTAGTGCTCGCCGCGCACCTCGTTGATCCAGTGCAGGCCGAGCAGGCCCAGGCCGCTGACCAGCAGCAGGGCCAGGAGCATGCCGCCATAGATGCGCAGGAAGATGGATTTCATCGGCGAGCCCCCGGCCGCTGTCCGCTGCTGTTGATTCTGGCCGACCGGGACGCCCGCGCCCCGGCCCGCAGGAAAAAAGCGCCTCAGCCCTCGCCGACGAACAGGTAGCCCTTGCTGCGTACGGTCTTGATCAGCCGCGGGTGCATCGGGTCGTCGCCGATCTTCGGGCGGATCCGCGAGATGCGCACGTCGATGGAGCGGTCCTGGCCGTCGTACTCGATGCCGCGCAGGGCGTTGAAGATCTCCTCGCGGGAGAGAATGCGCCCGGCGTTCGCCGCCAGCAGCCAGAGCAGGTCGAATTCGGCGCTGGTCAGCTCGATGGTGGTCCCGTCCAGCCAGGCCTCGCGCATCGCGTTGTCGATCACCAGGCGACCGAACGCCAGGCGTTTGCTGTCCGCCGCCGGGGCGCCCGCTTCCGGCGCCTCGCTGCGCCGCAACAGGGCACGGATGCGCGCCAGCAGCACACGCGGGCGCACCGGCTTGCACACGTAGTCGTCGGCGCCCATCTCCAGGCCGAGTACCTCGTCCATATCGTCGGTGCGCGCGGTGAGCATCAGGATCGGACCGTCGAACTGCGGGCGCACCTGGCGGCAGATGGACAGGCCGTCCTCGCCCGGCAGCATCAGGTCGAGCACCACCAGGTCCGGGCGTTCGGCGAGGATACGCGCCGCCGCCAGTGCGCCGTTGGCTTCGATGTCGACCTTCAGGCCGTTGCCTTCCAGGTATTCCCGGGTCAGCTCGGCCAGGCGTCGATCGTCCTCGACGATCAGGATGCGCCAGGCTTCTTGCTCCACACAGCCTCCTCGTATCGCGGTCCCGGAGCCGCCGTGCGGCCCCCTCAGAGCGGCCCGCATTGTAGCCAATACGGGGGCCGCGCGGCAGCACGCGAGGAACATCTTGCAAACACTACATATTGTGGGTAGGGTGCGCGCCCCGAAAGGTTGGGGAGTAGGTCTGCGCCGGTGCTTTCCGAGGGCGACGAATGGCATTCTCCAGCGCTGCCGCGGCCTACGGACGCTTCCTAGGACTCACGCACAGAAGACCCACACTTTATCCACAGGTTTCCCCCAGACTGTCACCTTGCAAACACCCCATTAGCGCATTATCTTGTATCCCCATCGTCGCCACCCCCTATATCTTGGGTTTCGAGCGCACGAACGGCTACAACGGAACCAACCGCGCACGGACCACTCTGATGGCTCCGGCGGCTCCGCAAAAAAGCATTTTCCAGACGTACTGAAAGCATCGACGGCGCTCACCGCAAGGAGCCCTTCATGACGTTGGAAAAGCGGTACGGGTGTTGCAACGGACGCTGTAAACAGACAGTCAACACCACTAGGTATTGTGTTCGACGGCAAAACGCCACGAACCCGCCAGGGCCAGGGAGGCACTCACAGTCCCCACCCTCAGCATTCGAATGAAGCAGCCGCCGCGAGGCCGGCTGCCCGGCTCTTTATCGATTCAAGGGAATGGGCGCCCCGGCGCCCGCTAGCAAAACCATTACGAGAACGTGGAGATACCCACCCATGCATACCGACACCACACGCGAGAACCCGCAGGCCAGTGCGCCGCAGGCCGCCGATTCGTCGCAGGATCTGGCCGCCACCGCGCCGGGCCAGCTGCGCGTGATCAAGCGCAACGGCACCGTAGTCCCCTACACCGATGACAAGATCACCGTGGCCATCACCAAGGCGTTCCTCGCCGTGGAAGGCGGCACCGCCGCCGCCTCGTCGCGTATCCATGACACCGTGCGCCGCCTGACCGAGCAGGTCACCGCCACCTTCAAGCGCCGCATGCCGTCCGGCGGCACCATCCACATCGAAGAGATCCAGGACCAGGTCGAACTGGCCCTGATGCGCGCCGGCGAGCAGAAGGTCGCCCGCGACTACGTGATCTACCGCGAAGCCCGCGCCGCCGAGCGCAAGAACGCCGGCGCCGCCAGCGACGTCGCCCAGCCGCACCCGAGCATCCGCATCACCCGCGCCGACGGCAGCCTGTCGCCGCTGGACATGGGCCGCCTGAACACCATCATCAGCGAAGCCTGCGAAGGCCTGGCCGAGGTGGACGGCGCGCTGATCGAGCGCGAGACCCTGAAGAACCTCTACGACGGCGTCGCCGAGAAGGACGTCAACACCGCCCTGGTGATGACCGCGCGCACCCTGGTCGAGCGCGAGCCGAACTACTCCTACGTCACCGCCCGCCTGCTGATGGACACCCTGCGCGCCGAAGCCCTGGGCTTCCTCGGCGTGGCCGAGAGCGCCACCCATCACGAAATGGCCGAGCTGTACGCCAAGGCCCTGCCGGCCTACATCGAGAAAGGCGCCGAGTTCGAGCTGGTCGATGCCAAGCTGAAGGAATTCGACCTGGAGAAACTGGGCAAGGCCATCGATCACGAGCGCGACCAGCAGTTCACCTACCTCGGCCTGCAGACCCTGTACGACCGCTACTTCATCCACAAGGACGGCATCCGCTTCGAACTGCCGCAGATCTTCTTCATGCGCGTGGCCATGGGTCTGGCCATCGAGGAGAAGGACCGCGAGGCACGTGCCATCGAGTTCTACAACCTGCTGTCGTCCTTCGACTACATGAGTTCCACCCCCACCCTGTTCAACGCCGGTACCCTGCGTCCGCAGCTCTCCAGCTGCTACCTGACCACCGTGCCGGACGACCTGTCGGGCATCTACGGCGCCATCCACGACAACGCCATGCTGTCGAAATTCGCCGGCGGCCTGGGCAACGACTGGACCCCGGTGCGCGCGCTGGGCTCCTACATCAAGGGCACCAACGGCAAGTCCCAGGGCGTCGTGCCCTTCCTGAAAGTGGTCAATGACACCGCGGTCGCGGTCAACCAGGGCGGCAAGCGCAAGGGCGCGGTCTGCGCCTACCTGGAGACCTGGCACCTGGACATCGAGGAATTCCTCGAGCTGCGCAAGAACACCGGTGACGACCGTCGTCGTACCCACGACATGAACACCGCCAACTGGATCCCCGACCTGTTCATGAAGCGCGTCTTCGACGACGGCTCCTGGACCCTCTTCTCGCCGTCCGACGTCCCCGACCTGCACGACCTCTACGGCAAGGCCTTCGAGGAGCGCTACGAGTACTACGAGGCCCTGGCCAGCTACGGCAAGCTGAAGCTGCACAAGGTCGTCCAGGCCAAGGACCTGTGGCGCAAGATGCTCTCCATGCTGTTCGAGACCGGCCACCCGTGGCTGACCTTCAAGGACCCGTGCAACCTGCGCAGCCCGCAGCAGCACGTGGGCGTGGTGCACAGCTCGAACCTCTGCACCGAGATCACCCTGAACACCAACAAGGACGAGATCGCCGTCTGCAACCTGGGCTCGATCAACCTGGTCAACCACATCGTCGACGGCAAGCTGGACACCGCCAAGCTGGAGAAGACCGTCAAGACCGCGGTACGCATGCTCGATAACGTCATCGACATCAACTACTACTCGGTCCCGCAGGCGCAGAACTCCAACTTCAAGCACCGTCCGGTCGGCCTGGGCATCATGGGCTTCCAGGACGCCCTGTACCTGCAGCACATCCCCTACGGTTCGGACGCGGCCATCGCCTTCGCCGACCAGTCCATGGAAGCCATCAGCTACTACGCGATCCAGGCTTCCTGCGACCTGGCCGACGAGCGCGGCGCCTACCAGACCTTCCAGGGCTCGCTGTGGTCGCAAGGCATCCTGCCGATCGACTCGGAGAAGAAGCTGATCGAAGAGCGCGGCGCCAAGTACATCGAAGTCGACCTGTCGGAAACCCTCGACTGGGCGCCGCTGCGCGAGCGCGTACAGAAAGGCATCCGCAACTCGAACATCATGGCCATCGCGCCGACCGCGACCATCGCCAACATCACCGGCGTCTCGCAGTCGATCGAGCCGACCTACCAGAACCTGTACGTGAAGTCGAACCTCTCCGGCGAATTCACCGTGATCAACCCCTACCTGGTGCGCGACCTCAAGGCCCGCGGCCTGTGGGACCCGGTCATGGTCAACGACCTGAAGTACTACGACGGTTCCGTGCAGCAGATCGAGCGCATCCCGCAGGACCTCAAGGACCTCTACGCCACCGCGTTCGAAGTCGAGACCCGCTGGATCGTCGAAGCCGCCAGCCGTCGTCAGAAGTGGATCGACCAGGCCCAGTCGCTGAACCTGTACATCGCCGGCGCCTCGGGCAAGAAGCTCGACGTGACCTACCGCATGGCCTGGTTCCGCGGCCTGAAGACCACCTACTACCTCCGTGCCCTGGCCGCCACCAGCACCGAGAAGTCCACCATCAACACCGGCAAGCTCAACGCCGTGTCGGCCGGTGGCAACGACGGCCTGCAAGCCGCCCCGGCCGCCGAGCCGAAGCCGGCGCCGGTGCCGCAGGCGTGCAGCATCGATAACCCCGACTGCGAAGCCTGCCAGTGATCGCGCGTCGCTGAACGGCGTCCGTGTCGCGGCCGGGCAAGCCGGACTCCTCGCGTGGGTTCGGCCTGCCCGGCGCCTGACGGTCGCTCGTCCAGCGCCACGCTGGCAGCGCAAGGCCCCTCGCCAGGGCCAGGAACAATCCCCTTCTTCCCTCCGGGGGAGAAGAACGGCCCGGCCAGACCGTGCCGGACCACCGCTTTCGCGTGCACCTCACGCCCCATATCCAGGCCGCCGAGACGGCCGCCAGACCAGGAGAGAGCAAGATGCTGAGCTGGGACGAATTCGACAAAGAAGACCCGACCGAAGCCAAGGCCGCGCCCGCCGCCGCCCAGGCCGTTGCCCAGGGCCATGACAAGCTGGACGACGAAGCCGCCGGCTCGGTGGAAGAAGCGCGCGCCGTTTCCGCCGACGACTCCGACGCCGTCGCCCGCGCCAAGAAGGCCCTGAACGACCTCGACATCCAGGAAGGCCTGGACGACCTCGAAGGCTCCGCCGCGCGCGTGCAGGTCGGCGACAAGCAGATGATCAACGCCCGCGCCGACCTCAACCAGCTCGTCCCCTTCAAGTACGACTGGGCCTGGCAGAAGTATCTGGATGGTTGCGCCAACCACTGGATGCCGCAGGAAGTCAACATGAACGCCGACATCGCCCTGTGGAAGAGCAAGGACGGCCTCAGCGAAGACGAGCGGCGCATCGTCATGCGCAACCTCGGCTTCTTCTCCACCGCCGACTCCCTGGTCGCCAACAACCTGGTGCTGGCCGTGTACCGCCTGATCACCAACCCCGAGTGCCGCCAGTACATCCTGCGCCAGGCCTTCGAAGAGGCGATCCACACCCACGCCTACCAGTACTGCATCGAGTCGCTGGGCATGGACGAGGGCGAGATCTTCAACATGTACCACGAGATCCCCAGCGTGGCGAAGAAGGCCTCGTGGGGCCTGAAGTACACCCGCTCGATCTCCGACCCGATGTTCCAGACCGGCACCCCGGAAACCGACCGCCAGTTCCTGCGCAACCTGATCGCCTACTACTGCGTGCTGGAAGGCATCTTCTTCTACTGCGGCTTCACCCAGATCCTCTCCATGGGCCGCCGCAACAAGATGACCGGCACCGCCGAGCAGTTCCAGTACATCCTCCGCGACGAGTCGATGCACCTGAACTTCGGCATCGACGTGATCAACCAGATCAAGATCGAGAACCCGCACCTGTGGGACGCCCAGATGAAGGACGAGGCGACCCAGATGATCCTCCAGGGCACCCAGCTGGAGATCGAATACGCGCGCGACACCATGCCGCGCGGGGTGCTGGGCATGAACGCGGCGATGATGGAGGACTACCTGAAGTTCATCGCCAACCGGCGCCTGACCCAGATCGGCCTGAAGGAAGAGTATCCGGGGACCACCAACCCGTTCCCGTGGATGTCGGAGATCATGGACCTGAAGAAGGAGAAGAACTTCTTCGAGACGCGGGTTATCGAGTACCAGACGGGCGGAGCACTGAGCTGGGATTGAGATTCTCGATTTAGGTCAAGACCGTTAGACGCTGTCGCCGGAAAGGGATCTTTGGGGCAGCCGTAAAAATAAAAGAGCCCTGACACTCCAGGGCTCTTTTATTAAAATATATTACTTGAAAACAAAACCACTTAAGCATTTCTTTGCCCTAGCCAAGCTTGGCGAGCGCTCACAGGCCCTTTCAAATGACCAATCCCCCTCAACATAACTACACAAGTTAACATTATAACCAAGCCCAATAGGAGAGCTACTATTTTTAGCGGGTAACATCTCTTCCTTCAGGCTTCTTTTGCTAGACTTTTTGACTAGCTCTAGCAGTTTATCTTTGGGGTTAGCCAACTCATCAGGCGCTCTTGGAATCACAGCCTTGCTTACCCCCAGAAATTCCGAAAAAGACTCCGAATCGGCAAGAATCCACGATTCAATCTCTCGAACGGCAATACGAAATATCAAATTTTCAGACTTATTTTTAGGCAACCATTTCTTACGCAAGTCATATACGGTTCTTGACGTATCCAAATCAGTAAGCACAATCACCGGCATATAACTAGCAATAGAATTAAAAGCTTCCATCTTCTGCCTTAAATAGCCAAAACCCCGCCCCCCTAACCTAGTATGAACATTAAACCCCCTCCCCACCCCCTCAACAAGACGAACCAGAACACTCTCACTTACAGCATCCTCAGTAGCAATCAGAAAATCCATATTAAACCCTAATCAAAAAGAGTTCCCTGCAAAGTCAATTGAGGTCTAGCCTTAGGCAAAATCACCTCTGCCACAGTCAGCCCGCAATCAAGCATTTTCTTCTCCGCGCTATCTGGCTGCCGAACTCTGGTTCCTTTATCTGTAGGCTCCAACAAGAGAACGCCATTAGCATCAATCGGACTTTTCAAAAGTGCTTCGCTATGGGTACTTATTAGAACCTGCCTACGTTGCTTCGACTGCTTCTGAATCCTATCAATCATTAACGGAATCTTTTCTACAATTGCATCATTCAAGGAAAGCTCTGGCTCTTCCAAAAGCAGCAAGTTATCTCCATCCATCATTGACCACAAAAGACCAATGAGACGTAATGTACCATCAGAGAATTGCTCTTCAGTCTGCCAACCTGCATTCGGCCTCCAGTGCTCATACCGAGCCTGCAAGTGAGGTTTACCTGCTTCGTCCTTTATAAACTGGAGCTCCCTAAACTGCGGCAACGCCGCCGTAAGGGTTTTCTCGATCCGTTTCAATCTACTAACTCGTGTACGATCCTGCGTTTTAGCCAACCGCTCTAAGAAACCTTGACCGAACGGATCATCCTCCATAGCTCTGATTGCAATCTTCTCACCAAATCGCAGCAACTGCGGAACCAAATGTAAATACGTAGTTGCAGAAAAGAACTCACTCAGAGGCCTGAAGGATTGGTTAGCATTGATCTGTTCAAGATAAGTTTGAGTGAGCCTCAAACCATCCTGAACGTCATGTTTATCCGGACGGATAACCAAGACCATATTATCTTTTACCACCGACTCCTCTATAACAACTAATTTCTGTGCCCCTTTCCCCTCACTTTGAAAAGCCAGGGCATATTCCCACTTCGTCTGATTATCTTCCAGGTGAACTTCTATTCGCACAACAGGATCACGCCTGGCCTGTAAACACCGAAGTTTCTTAATCCCTCCTCTATCATTCACTGCCTTCTGAAGCCCACCGCCATTTGTTTTCGCCACATCACGCAGAAATCGAAAAACGTCTAAAAAATTTGATTTCCCCGCAGCGTTCGGCCCTAACAGATAGCATCTATCCGTTAAAGGAACATCCACCTCTCTAAAGTTAAGCCAATTCTTAAGCTTTAGTCTTACGACCTTCATAAAAACTCCTTTTCATCCTAGAAAGTGAACGAGACTATTTCAGAAAATTTTTCCTAACCATAAAAAACAAATCCATCAGATAAGAAAAATAGTCAGCCTGTAGTTATCATCTCAAGTCCGTAGCATAATGAAAACCCTTCTTTCGCCCCCGGCGAGTCACTTTTGCCAGTCGCGGCAAAAGTAACCAGAAGCGCTTGCCCCTGCATCCGGCCCCAGTAGCTTTGCGACTGGGGTTCCCTCCCTCCATCGCCGTTCCAGGGGCACGCCACCACGGTCCTTCGTGGACCGAGGCGACTTTCGCGGCCTCCTGCCGCTCAACCCCCTACACGACGATTCCGCTCGGCCTCCTGATGGGGCGGGCCGGAGCGTCGGATATTTCTCTGGAAGACGTAGGGCAAATCACGCAAAGCGTGATTCGCAAGATGGGGCAAAGCGGCTAAGCGCCAGACGACGCGGAACTGGTCAAAATGCCCTGTTCCATATGGTTTCTTTGATAGAGAAAGTCTTTCAACTTCGCTCGTTCAGCTCGGTTGTTTCGTCCCTCTTGCCGCAATAATCTGCCACCGGCGCCTAAGAAACGCCCAACTACCTAGCGGCCAAGCCGCTCCCGACAAGCAAGCGGCTTTTTTGAGTCTGCGGTACTCTCTCGCCCTCAAAAACCTCTGTAATGCCGGGAGTGGACTAATAAAAAACCCGAAAGGGAAATATGTCCGGCCCTCTAGCTAGGTAGTAGGGTTTCTTAGCTCCCGGCGCCCAGCTTTCAACGCTGTTTTGCCATCAGCAGAGGTAACGGAAATGCCTATCACCACCCTCATATCTCCACCCACATCGCTTCACCCCAGCACTTCCCCGGAGGTGCGCCATGTCTGACGCCCTCCTCCACCCCAGTTGTTTCACCCACCGCCATCGGGTCCTGCGCGCCGTGCTGCTGGATGAGGAAGGCTGGTTCGTACTCTCCGACCTGGTGCGACTGCTGGGCCGTTACCTAGGCGGTCGGGCGCCGGCGGCGTTGTGTGACGAGGCGCCGTGGCCGCTGGCGACGGCGGAACAGCGCGAGCGCTTGTTCGCCCTCTGTCATGCGCTGGAGCGGCATCTGGACACCGATCAGTGGCGGCTCGCCTGGCTCCATGACGAACGCCACGGGCCACGCCAGGACTGCCTGGTCAGCGAGTCCGGGCTCTATGCCTTGCTCTGGCTCGCCGTGCCCGGCGCGGCGCGGGGTTTGCGCCGTTGGGTCAGCGGCTCGGTGCTGCCACGCCTGCGCAGCCAGTCCCACCCCAAAACCACGCCCCAGCGCGCCGTGCTGCACTGGAAAACCGCCGAGATCGACACCCTGCACTGGCAAGGTAAGACCTGGATCCCCCTCTGCGACTGCCCCCAACTCCTCGACAGCCCACGCCCGCTGATCCGGGCCTGACCCCCGTCATACGCCCTGAAAGGAGTCAGGGCTTGTAACAACAGCACGACCTTTGGCAACCTTTCCCCAATGCCCCGGCACGCTCGTCTGTACAGATCCTAGGACTGGATTTCCAAGCCCTGTTGCTACCCAGAGCCCCGCAGAAATACCAAAGCCAAGGTCCTTCCAAAGCCCCTCGTTCGAATCGTCTGGTAACCAGACAAACGGCCCGGAGCACTTACTGAAACTTATGCCACCACCAATAGAGATCTAGATCACATTTTATTGTAAGCAGTGATGGCAAAGTCCCGCAGAGCGACACAAAGACCACTGGAAGTCCACTTGAATGGCTCACCAGAAACGCTATTCGACTAATGAGAGGAACATGGTGAGCGACAAGAAGTGGTGCGTTATCGCTGTAGCAGCGCTTTATCTGCTCAGTGGAATACTCTTGATAAGGTCTCCGATCAGCCTGCCCCCCTTCGTCGAAAGCGTATGGAGGTTCTACAGCAGCATTGGTTTCGATATGAGTCGAGACATTGCGCGAGCTGTCATACTCTCTCTGAGTCTTTCATGCTTGGCCCACGCATTAATAATACTCACGACTTATATCACCAATGGAGGGCTACCAAAGGTTCTCAGGGGGCATGAGCAGTATCTCTTCCTCAGAGCGCTGTTTTACCTTGGCCTTTGCATTCTGGGTATTGGGGCGATGGGAGACAATATATCCGCAAGGAGAACCTCTTCATTCAGCAAGGAACTATCGATTCTGCTGGGAGCTTCTATTCTGGGAGGAGTGGTTTGGACAGTGAGTGATTTGCTTGCGTCAATCATCCTGAAGTTTAAGAGGTGAGTACGACAGCCAACTCGCCTGGGGGCAATTCTCCAACGGTTCTCACCGCACCTCCACCCTAGTCGTTCACCCACCACCGGGCCTTGCGCGCCGCGCTGGCAGACCGCCGAGATCGACACCCTGCACCGGCAAGGCAAGACCTGGATCCCCCTCTCCGACTGCCCCCAACTCCTCGACAGCCCAAGCCCGCTGGTCCGGGTCTGACCCTGCCACATGCCCTGAAAGGAGTCAGGACTTGAAGCAACAGAGTGATCTTTTCTCCATGACTACTACAAATCTAGGCCTTTCCAGTAGTGCTCTCTTTATTTACAACTATCAGACCAAAGAAAACCACTCCACCAATAGCTGTCCAACTTAACAAAGAAGGCCCATGCAGTAGGGCCTTCCTCTAGAACTTGTAGCTAGGCGTAAACCCCAATAAAATACTCCAATCCAACCGGAAGTTTTTCGCCTAGAATCTCCTCAATCCTTACGACATCATTATCCTTGACGGGATATTCACCTTCAATATTCTCCCCTTTCTTCCAGCGCATCACCTCCATAACTTGCGAGATGCATCCGGAAGGAACGGCCTTTTCATACTTCAAGGAGTCATCATTTCCCGATGCTAGGTATCCAGAAATCAATACGGTCATGGTTCTACACTCCTTTTTGGATCAGCGGGTTTCGTGCGAGCACCTGTATTAGAATTAAACTCTCCCAAGTGCCGCCCTCTCTTGTCATACATTTCAACACTGCCATGCTGAGAGTCCCATTCATAGATATTCCCTTTTTTATCCTTCCAACGCTTACGCAACCCACCACCACCTTGAATAGAGGTTTTTGGCTTAGCTCTCAAGGCGTCGGGGAAGGCAGGTAGTGTTGCCGGAGCAGGATGGTAACTGTGCTCTCGGCTTATCATCACATAGATCGGCTTGATCCCCGAGTCGGCCGGGAAGCCGATGATCAGATCATCCGGTAGCGTCATCACTCCTGGATAGGTTTCTGGTTTGGCCTTCACCGGTGTAAGGGTCGCTCCCTCATATACCGGCACCGGCTTCGGTACGACCGGAGTGGTACTCGAAGGGTTCTGGTTTCCTGGAGGACTCGCCGGCGTCCAGGTCAGGATCAGTGGCGGCGCTTCTGCGGTCGTAGAGGGAACCGTAACCTCGTACAGGCCTGTCGTGGCATTGTAGGCCGCCATCCGGATCGGAACGGCTTTCGGAACGCTCACACCATCGGTGCTGACCACCGAAAGGGTCGTCGTGTTGCCTCGTGCCTCGTTGGTCAGGCGCATCGGCAGATCGACGGTACCGCTGGCTTTTGCAACCGCGTTCAGGTTTACGCTTGGGGGAAGCCCCAATTTAGCGGCATCCATGCCCAGGGCGTAACGAACGCTATCGGGCGTTTGGTCCTGCCATTGCTCGGCAGTCCGGGAGGAGTAGGTCAGACTGGCAAAGCCCACGGCCATCACCGAGGGTGCTGAAGCCAGGACCCGGCCCAGGACGGCAATCGCATCGGAGATCGCTTGAGCAAGGGATGCGGCGCCTTGTGCGACCTGGATCAGACCCCGGCCTGCGGCGGTGGCGACAACGCTGCCATTGGCCGGCATGGCATAGGTATTGGCAGCTCTTATCGCCGCTTGCTGGCGGGCCTGCTCTTCGGCTTTGCGTTTGGCCTCAGCCGCTGCTTGTTCACGCGCCTTGTTTGCTGCGGCCGCCTCAATACTTGCTTTGGCGGCGGTCAACGTATTCATGCGGATCTGGAGACTACTGATCGCTTCGGTGAAGAGTTTTACGTTATAAGCTGCCGCGAGACCTTCCATTTCCCTGTCGAGGAAGCGCATATAGGCTTCAGGTCCGTTAATATTGCCTTCTCGCACCGCTTGTTCACCGATCTCTTCCGCCGTACGGGTAAGGAAATTCTTTGCACCCAGGCTGGTAATCTTCTTCTGATTCAGCAGTAGTTTTTGATTCTTTTGCTGGAGGGCGTTTCCAACGATGGTCAGACTGCGGTTGATGACGTCCAATGGTGCAAGATTCTTTGCCGGACCAAGAGCGGCATCAGCCTTATCCAGCTCGGCTTGTACCGACGCCTCAAGTTTTTTCTCGGCATCTCGGAACTGAAGCTCGATCTCCCTGCGTTTTTCTTTAACCTGAAGAGGAACATAGCGTCTGGGGTCAACGCCCAGATCAGCATAACTTTCAAACTCTTGCCAGCCATTTTCAGTGGACGAATCCAAGCCGTGCTCTATAGGTCTGGCAATGGGGCCAATGCCGGTACCTCCCCCAGGGCCGTAATAAACGTCTCCGCTTGCCGTGACAGTTGTAGAGTTGAAGTGGATAAGGTCAGCAATGGGTCGTGCCATATGTATCTCCTACTTCCATGAGTGCATGGCTTATTATTTACGTCGAATTAGACTTTTTAAACGCCCCTTGCCAAATGAACGCCAATACACTGGAAATACACAGCAATCAAACTGCAATATCCCGTATCCAATGACCCAGAAGGCCCATCCTTGGCCATTCCCTTCTACGAAACGACCTCGTTTGCGCATGCGCCCATCCAGCGGTCATTTTCTGCACGAAAACCTCATCTACCCCTGCCAGTAACGGAAGCCGCATACCTTCGGTTCATTAACGAAGTCCCACCTTCAAAATTCATCCATGCCGCCCCTTCGCGAGCTTCCGGACAAAACCACCCTGATTGCGAGCCCAGCGTTTTTGATTGCAAGCCGCTGCACCTGGTCAGGCCATTTCCGCAGCGCATGAAGTCCTGGCCGATATACCGGCAGGGCCAGCCATCGTTCGACGAATAAAGCCACCTCAGCCATGATGCCCTTTCCATCCCCAGCGGAACCCCGACATGGACGCCAAAGCTCTGCTCCTCGGCAGCCTCTGCCTGGCCGCCCCATTCGCCGACGCGGCGACGCTCGACAATGCCCTCTCCGCCTGCCTCGCCGCCCGGCTCGGTGCACCGCACACGGCGGAGGGCCAGTTGCACCTGCCACTCACCCTTGAGGCCCGGCGCTCCACTGGCGAATGCGGCTGTACCTCAGCGCTGGTGCGATATCGGCTGCTGGCCAGGGGCGCCAGCGCCGACAGCCTCGTGCTTCAAGAGGGGCTGCTCGATAGTCGCCAAGACACGCCGCGCACGCTGACCCTGGCGGCGGACGCCGGCTTGGCGAGCGGCCGCGAACTGGTCGTCACCCTGGGTTGCCAGGCGCCTGACTGACAGGCCGGGCTGCCACCACCAGGCCGAGATGGACGCCCTGCATGCACACGCCGATCGGCAAGCCTCCCGTTCGCACATTCACCACTCTGCAATCCAGTTCATAAATCCCATAAAAGCCCTCTTCCGCTCCCCGCCAGCCTCCCCGCATCCCGCACCCTAGACGCCCCGCCGCTCTCCGCCGGCCCGCCCGACAAGAAAAACCAACCGCTCGATCAGCCTCATCCTTCACCCATCACAGGAGCCATCGCGATGCACCTGATACCCCATTGGATCCCCCTGGTCGCCAGCCTCGGCCTGCTCGCCGGCGGCTCGTCCGCGTCCGCCGCCGAGGAAGCCTTCGACCTCTGGAACGAATGCGCCAAGGCCTGCGTGCTCGACCTCAAGGACGGCGTGCGTTCCAGCCGCATGAGCGTCGACCCGGCCATCGCCGACACCAACGGCCAGGGCGTGCTGCACTACTCCATGGTCCTGGAGGGCGGCAACGACGCGCTCAAGCTGGCCATCGACAACGCCCTCAGCATCACCAGCAACGGCCTGACCATCCGCCTCGAAGGCGGCGTCGAGCCGAACAAGCCGGTGCGCTACAGCTACACGCGCCAGGCGCGCGGCAGTTGGTCGCTGAACTGGCTGGTACCGATCGGCCACGAGAAGCCTTCGAACATCAAGGTGTTCATCCACGAACTGAACGCCGGTAACCAGCTCAGCCACATGTCGCCGATCTACACCATCGAGATGGGCGACGAGTTGCTGGCGAAGCTGGCGCGCGATGCCACCTTCTTCGTCAGGGCGCACGAGAGCAACGAGATGCAGCCGACGCTCGCCATCAGCCATGCCGGGGTCAGCGTGGTCATGGCCCAGGCCCAGCCGCGCCGGGAAAAGCGCTGGAGCGAATGGGCCAGCGGCAAGGTGTTGTGCCTGCTCGACCCGCTGGACGGGGTCTACAACTACCTCGCCCAGCAGCGCTGCAACCTCGACGATACCTGGGAAGGCAAGATCTACCGGGTGCTCGCCGGCAACCCGGCGAAGCATGACCTGGACATCAAGCCCACGGTCATCAGTCATCGCCTGCACTTCCCCGAAGGCGGCAGCCTGGCCGCGCTGACCGCGCACCAGGCCTGCCACCTGCCGCTGGAGACTTTCACCCGTCATCGCCAGCCGCGCGGCTGGGAACAACTGGAGCAGTGCGGCTATCCGGTGCAGCGGCTGGTCGCCCTCTACCTGGCGGCGCGACTTTCGTGGAACCAGGTCGACCAGGTGATCCGCAACGCCCTGGCCAGCCCCGGCAGCGGCGGCGACCTGGGCGAAGCGATCCGCGAGCAGCCGGAGCAGGCCCGTCTGGCCCTGACCCTGGCCGCCGCCGAGAGCGAGCGCTTCGTCCGGCAGGGCACAGGCAACGACGAGGCCGGCGCGGCCAGCGCCGACGTGGTGAGCCTGACCTGCCCGGTCGCCGCCGGTGAATGCGCGGGCCCGGCGGACAGCGGCGACGCCCTGCTGGAGCGCAACTATCCCACTGGCGCGGAGTTCCTCGGCGACGGCGGCGACATCAGCTTCAGCACCCGCGGCACGCAGAACTGGACGGTGGAGCGGCTGCTCCAGGCGCACCGCCAACTGGAGGAGCGCGGCTATGTGTTCGTCGGCTACCACGGCACCTTCCTCGAAGCGGCGCAAAGCATCGTCTTCGGCGGGGTGCGCGCGCGCAGCCAGGACCTCGACGCGATCTGGCGCGGTTTCTATATCGCCGGCGATCCGGCGCTGGCCTACGGCTACGCCCAGGACCAGGAACCCGACGCGCGCGGCCGGATCCGCAACGGTGCCCTGCTGCGGGTCTATGTGCCGCGCTCGAGTCTGCCGGGCTTCTACCGCACCGGCCTGACCCTGGCCGCGCCGGAGGCGGCGGGCGAGGTCGAACGGCTGATCGGCCATCCGCTGCCGCTGCGCCTGGACGCCATCACCGGCCCCGAGGAGGAAGGCGGGCGCCTGGAGACCATTCTCGGCTGGCCGCTGGCCGAGCGCACCGTGGTGATTCCCTCGGCGATCCCCACCGACCCGCGCAACGTCGGCGGCGACCTCGACCCGTCCAGCATCCCCGACAAGGAACAGGCGATCAGCGCCCTGCCGGACTACGCCAGCCAGCCCGGCAAACCGTCGCGCGAGGACCTGAAGTAGCTGCCGCGACCGGCCGGCTCCCTTCGCAGGAGCCGGCCTTCTCGGGGCCTGGCCATACATCAGGTTTTCCTGATGCCAGCCCAATCGAATATGAATTCATCCTGATAGGTAATCCGCCTAACCTGCGTCTGCCACGCTTTCGCTCGTCCCGGAAGCGGCCATAACAATTCCAATAGCCGACGAGGACTCTCCATGCTCACCCATCGCATCGGTGGCATCCGCCTTTCCCCTTCCCCGCAGCGCTCGCCCGGAGACCGCCATGACTGATCTCCGCGATACCTCCCGCGACGAACGCCTGCTGGCGGCCCACGGCTATCGCCAGGAACTGGAGCGCGGGCTGAGCCTGTGGTCGTCCTTTTCCGTCGGCTTCGCCACCATCTCGCCGGTGGTGGGCATCTACTCGGTGATGTCCCTCGGCGCCATGAGCATGGGCCCCTCCTGGGTCTGGGTGGTGCCGCTGTGCCTGCTGCTGCAGTTCGGCGTGGCGCTGGTCTACGCCGAGCTGTCCTCGCAGTTTCCGCTGGCCGGCGGCTGCTACCAGTGGGTGCGGCGCCTGGTGGGCGACCGCCTGGCCTGGTTCACCGGCTTCCTCTACCTGGCTTCGGCGCTGGCCTCGCTGACCACCGTGGCCTACCTCGGCGGCTTCTGGCTCGGCCTGCTGGCGACCGGCGCGCCGCCGTCGGCCAACGGCCAGGTGCTCTGCGGCGCGCTGCTGCTGGCGCTGGGCCTGGCGGTGAACCTGCTGGGGATCAACCCGCTGAAGTACTTCGTCAATGCCGGGATCGTCGCCGAGGCCATCGCCTCCATCGGTATCGGCGTGCTGTTGCTGCTGTTCTTCCGCAACCATCCGCTCGACCTGCTGTTCAGCGGCCCGGGCGGCACAGGCGGTGCGGACGGCGCCTACCTGGACGGCGTGCTGACCGCGCTGGCGGTGGGCGGCTGGGCCTTCCTCGGCTTCGACGCCTGCTCGCAGATTTCCGAGGAAACCACCGATGCCCGCGTCTCCACTCCCCGGGCGATCCTGCGCTCGATGCTGGTGGTGGGACTCACCGTGATGCTCACCGCCTTCGCCGTGACCCTGTCCTACCAGGACATCGGCGCGGTGGTCAGCGGCCAGGTGGTCGACCCGGTCACCCCGGCGGTGGTGGACGCCTTCGGCGCCTGGGCCGAGCGGCCCTTCGTCGCAGTGGTGCTGATCGCCTTCGTCGCCTGCGTGGTGTCGGTGCAGACCTACATCGGCCGGGCGATCTTCGGCATGGCGCGCGACGCCATCCTGCCCGGCTCCGCCCTGCTGCGCCGGGTCGACCGGCGCAAGGTGCCGATGGCGGCGATGGTCTGCAGCACGCTGCTGGCCAGCCTAGGCCTGGCCCTGGGGCTGAACGCCACGGCGGTCGGCACGCTGATCGCGTTCGGCAGCGGCGGTTTCTTCGTGGTCTTTCTGATCGTCGCCGCCTGCGCCCTCTGGGCCCGCCTCGTCGGCCGCTGGGACCCGGACAAGGGCGCCTTGCGCCTGGGACGCGCGGGGCTGGCGGTGAACGTCCTGGCAGTCGCCTGGCTGTCGTTCGAGGCGCTCAACGTCGCCTGGCCGCGGGCCAGCCTCGCCCCGCCCGACGCGCCCTGGTTCCAGGTCTGGGCGGTGGTCGTGGTGTTCTCCGCGCTGGCCGCGTTCGGCCTGCTCTACATGGTCATCGCCAAGCCGCATCGGCGCATCGCCACCAGCCTCAGCTTCGCCGCTCCGCCGGCGGACTGACCCGCACGCGCCGGCCGTTCCGGCGCCTCCTCCGGTTGTTCCCGCACGCTGGCTTCGCGCCCGGCGGGGCCCGGATCATCCTGCTTTCACGGAGCATCGCCATGAGCGACCTGCATTACTGGAACTACCCCACCGATATCCTCTGCGGCGTCGGCGCCCTGGAACAACTGCCGAGGCGTTGCGCGCTGGCGGGCGCACGCCGGCCCCTGCTGGTCACCGATCCCGGCATGCTCGCCCTGGAGCCCCTGCGCCTGGTGCGCGAGTGCCTGGAACGCGCCGGCATCGACCATGACCTGTTCCACGAACTGTCGAGCAACCCCAGCCTCGCTGAAGTCCACGGCGGCGCCAGGCGCTTCGAGGCTGGCGGGCATGACGCGCTGATCGCTCTCGGCGGCGGCAGCGCCCTCGACGCGGCCAAGGGAATCGCCCTGCTCAGCCGCGATCCGCACGGCCTCGAACGCTTCGAATGGACCCAGACGCTGCGCAGCTATCCGACCCTCGCCGACTACCCGCTGCTCGGCCTGCCGCCGCTGCTGGCGCTGCCCACGACCGCCGGCACCGGCTCGGAACTGGGACGCGAGGCGGTGCTGACCGACACGCAACTGGGCATCAAGCGGGTCGTCGGCCATCGCGAGCTGCTGGCCGCCTGCGTATTCCTCGACCCGCGCCTGACCCGCGGGTTGCCGCCGGCGCTGAGCGCCGCCACCGGCATGGACGCCCTCACCCATCACCTGGAGGCGCTGTTCTCGCCGCTCTACCATCCGATGTCGGCGGGCATCGCCCTGGAAGGCGTGCGCCTGGTCAGGCAGCACCTGGAAAACGCCGTGCGCGACGGCAACGACCTCGCCGCCCGGGAAGGCATGCTGGTAGCCTCGGCCAGCGCCGCAGTGGCATTCCAGAAGGGGCTTGGCGGGGTCCACGCCCTGGCCCACCCGCTGGGCGCTCGCCATCACCTGCACCACGGCCTGCTGAACGCCGTGCTGCTGCCCTACGTTCTGCTGGCCAACCGCCCGGCGATAGAAGCCGACGCCGCGCGCCTGGCGCGCTACCTGGAACTCGACGAAGCGAGCTTCGACGGCCTGCTGGCGTGGATCCTCGAACTGCGCGCGCGCATCGGCATCCCGGCGAACCTCGCCGCCCTCGGCCTGGATGGCGAGGACGCGCAATGGGTGGGCGAGCAGGCGCTGGCCGACCTGTCGTCCTCGGCGACCAACGCCCTGCCGCTCGATGCCCGGGATTATGCGCGCATCTACCGCCAGGCGGTGGCCGGGACTCTCGCCTGAGCGCTCAGGACCCCAGGCCGTGGACCTGCAGCAGGTCGTCGATGAAGGCGCGGGCGGCTTCGCTGAGGGGGCGCCCGGCATAGACGATCATGCTGTGCTCCACCGGGTAGCTCAGCCGCTCCGGCAACAGCGCGCGCATCCGCCCACGCTCGATCCAGGCTTCGGCGTAATGGGTCGGCAGGTAGCCCAGGTGGGTGCCGGCCAGCACGGCATGGGCGACCGCTTCCATGTGGTAGGCGGTGGCGCGGCTGCGCGACGGGCGTAGCGGCAGGACCAGGTTTTCCGGCAGGAAGCCATGCATCACCCAGTCACAGGCGGCGATCCGCTCCAGGGTCGGCTGCGCCTCGGCGAACAGCGGATGGCGATCGCCACAGAACACGCCGATCTCTTCGCGATACAGCGGGCGGTATTCGAGGCTCGGCCGCAAACGGCTGAAATAGGAAATCGCCAGGTCCAGCTCGCCTTCGATCACCGCCAGTTCCAGCTCGGTGGGCGAATTGACGAAAAGGTTCAGCTGGACATCCTGGTCGCGCCGCTGGAAGCGCGCCAGCGCATCGCCGAAACGGGCCTGGGGCAAGGTCGCGAGATTGTCCGCCAGGCCCAGGTACAGCTCCCCGACCAAACGTCCGGACAACGCCTGCGCCTGGTCGCGAAACAGGCCGATGGCGTCGAACATCGTTCGCGAAGCCTCCAGCACCCGGCGACCCTTGGCGGTCAGTCGGAAGCCGCCCTTGCCGCGCTCGCAGAGCCGGTAGCCGAGGCGCTTCTCCAGGCTGGCGATGTGCATGCTGATGTTCGACTGGCTCATGTTCAGCTCGGCCTGGGCCGCGGTGAAACCGCCGCACTTCACCACGCAGGCGAAGATGCGCAATAGACGCAGGTCTAGGTCGGTGACGTTTCTCAGCATGGCGGTCCGATCCGGCGCGAGGTCCCGCAGTCTAGCCGAGCGCCGCGACACGCGGCCATCCAGCGGCGGCGCACGGCGCACCAGAGGCGCTGGCGTATCATCGAAAATCTGGTCTATTCCAATTTCTTGAAAATACGTAGAAAAGTCCCGCCCAAAGGTGCCGCCAGGACAAGAAAATGCACCAATCCCAGGCAATCCCTCGAAAAAATCGAATCGTTTCGCCCTGCTTTTGGTCTAGACCATAAAAATACCCGGTGCTAGATTGACCTTCGCCAGCCGGCCCAGCCTGACCGGATCGGCGCCACGCACCGCCGCCACACCTTCACAATCCATCTCAGCCTCGGCAGGACCGAGCAGGAGCGCGCCGACAGCCAACCTTGCGCACGAAAAAAGTCATGGAAAAGGCATCTGGCCTAGACCATGCATCCGGACAGCTTTGCAGCAGCACAACAAGAACAACCTCCCCGCACTGTCTAGACCCATAGGGACCCACATGAACAACCACAACGGTACCCTGCACCGTGGCTGGCAATCGCTCCAGCGCTGGCGCATCCAGATCTTCGTCATCACCTGGCTGGCCTACGCCGCCTTCTACTTCACCCGCAAGGCCTTCTCGGTGGCCAAGCTCGGCATCGCCGAAGACCCCTCCTTCGAGCTCGACAAGAGCGCCATGGCCGATCTCGATGCCCTCTACCTGGCCGCCTACGCCGTGGGCCAGTTCATGTGGGGGGTGTTCGCCGACCGTTTCGGCACCCGCGTGGTGGTGCTCGGCGGTTTGCTCACCTCGGCGCTGGCGGCGCTGGCGATGGGTACCTTCGCCACCCTGCCGATCTTCGCCGCCTGCATGGTGGTCCAGGGCCTGGCGCAATCCACCGGCTGGTCGGGGCTGTGCAAGAACATCGGCGCCTTCTTCGCCACCTACGAGCGAGGCCGCGTGCTCGGCCTGTGGAGTACCTGCTACGCCTTCGGCGGGCTGGTGGCGACGCCGTTCGCCGGCTGGTGCGCCTACCGGTTGACGCATGACTGGCGCATGGCCTTCCTGTCCTCGGCGGGAGTGGTGCTGGCGGTGGCCGTGCTGTTCTTCTTCCTCCAGCGCAACCGTCCGCAGGACGTTGGCCTGCCGCCCGTGGAGGCCGAGGCCGCGCCCCCCGCCAACGCGCCCCGGCCGAGCCATTCCGGCGCCCTGCTGAAGGCGCTCAGGAATCCCCACGTGCTGGTCCTCGGCCTCGCCTACTTCCTGCTCAAGCCGGCGCGCTACGCGATCCTGCTCTGGGGCCCGGTGATCATCTACGAACGCATGCCGGAGATCGGCAAGGTCGCCTCGGCCATCGTGCCTTCGGCCTTCGAGGTCGCCGGGCTGGCCGGGCCGATCCTCATCGGCCTGGCCTCGGACAAGCTGTTCGGCGCCCGCCGCATGCCGGCCTGCGTGCTCAGCCTGGCGGCGCTGACCGTGAGCCTGGCGCTGTTCGTCCCGGCGATGCAGAGCGGCAGCCTGTACCTGGTGGTCGGCCTGCTGTTCATGATGGGCGTCACCCTCTACGGGCCGGACTCGATGATCAGCGGCGCCGCCGCCATCGACTTCGGTACCAGCGAAGCAGCCGGTACCGCCACCGGCTTCGTCAACGGCTGCGGCTCGGTCGGGGCGATCCTCGGCGGCCTGCTGCCGGGCTACTTCGACACCCTCACGGTGTTCTTCGTGTTCACCGCCACCGCGCTGCTCGCCAGCCTGCTGCTGGTGCCGTTCTGGAACAGCCGGCCAGGCGCGTGCCGCGTCGAACCGAAGGCGCATGCCGGCGGGCCGCTGCTGGCGGCCGGCAAGCCGCGTTGAAACCTCGCCGAACCACCGCCCGGCGCCAGGCGTGCCGGGCCAATCCCTAGCGAACAAGGAACCGCCTATGCCACTTGCCCTCTTCGACCTCGACGACACCCTGATCGACGGCGACTGCGCGACCCTCTGGGGGCGCTACATGACCGAACTGGGCTGGGTCGAGAAGACCGCCTTCCTGCACCAGGAACGCCGCCTCATGGAACTCTATGCCGAGGGCCGGCTGGCCATGGAGGACTACATGGACTTCAGCCTGGCGCCCATCGCCGGCCGCACCCCGGCGGAGATCGCCGGCGCCGTCGAGGATTTCGTCGCGCGGATCGTTGCGCCGCGCATCCACGCCGACGCCGTGCGCTGCCTGGAACGCCACCGCCAGGCCGGCGACCGCCTGCTGATCATCTCCGCCTCGGCGCACTTCCTGGTCAGCGCCATCGGCCGCCGGCTGGGGGTGGACGAGGTGCTGGCGATCGACATCGAGGAGCGCGACGGCCTCTACACCGGGCGCACCCGCGGCACCCTCACCTACCGCGAGGGCAAGGTCCGTCGCCTCGACGCCTGGCTGGCCCAGGAGGGCGAGACGCTGGCCGGCGCGACCTTCTATTCCGACTCGCGCAACGACCTGCCGCTGCTCTCGCGGGTCGACCGGCCGCACACGGTGAACCCCGACCCGGCGCTGCTCGGGCACGCCCGCGAGGCCGGCTGGCCAGTGCTGGAATGGCGCTGAGAAAGCGCGCCGCGCTATACCGCCGGCGGCCCGGAAGCATTACCCTGTAGCCCCCCCCCGGAGCCCCAGCGGAGAAGCGTCGATATGCGCGACGAGCCGTCCCGCCCCCTGACGGTGATCTACCAGTCCCTGCGCGAGCAGATCGAGCGCGGCCTGCTCGCGCGCGGCAGCAAGCTGCCCAGCGAACGGCAATTGAGCGAGCTGTTCTCGACCACCCGCATCACCCTGCGCGAGGCGCTCGGCCAGTTGGAGGACCAGGGCCTGATCTACCGCGAGGAACGCCGCGGCTGGTTCGTCTCGCCGCAGCGGCTGCTGTACAACCCGCTGGTGCGCAGCCACTTCCACGCGATGGTCGCCGACCAGGGCCGGGTGCCGGAGACCGAGGTGCTCGGCGCGGCGATGATCCCGGCCAGCGTCGACATCTGCCAGCGCCTGGAGCTGCCGGCGCTGTCGCGGGTGTTCCAGATCCGCCGGGCGCGGCGGGTCGACGGGCGGCTGGTGCTGTACGTCGAGCACTACCTGAATCCCGCCTACTTTCCCGGCATCGAGCGCTTCGACCTGACTCGCTCGCTGACCGATCTCTACGCCAACCACTACGGCATCCGCTACGG
The DNA here is from genome assembly GCF_056782835.1 of Pseudomonas sp. 20-5. Lineage (NCBI taxonomy): Bacteria > Pseudomonadati > Pseudomonadota > Gammaproteobacteria > Pseudomonadales > Pseudomonadaceae > Pseudomonas > Pseudomonas sp. 20-5. The sequence continues at coordinate 4,335,620 of NZ_CM165584.1, forward strand.
CCGGGTGCGCTTCGAAATGGTCCCGACCATCCTCCCGGCGGAGGCCGCGGGACCGCTGCGGGTCTCGGTGGGCAGCCCGGCGCTACAGATCGTGCGGATCAACCGCGACCAGGCGGGCCGCCTGATCGACTGCGACCTGGAGTACTGGCGCCACGACGCGCTGCAGGTCAACGTCGAGGTGCCCGAGTAGCGCTCCGCGGTCCTGTTCCTGGCGCATGCATGACCGCCTGGCGGGTTTCCCGCCGCTTTCAGCGCATTGGTCGACCGCTGGGCACGCTGCGTCGACGCTGAGCGGTTGCCGCTGACGGCACGGCCTGCTAAAAGCGGCGACGACATTCGAAAATGCGATACGACCATGAGCGACAGTGAAAAATCGAATAGCCGCCTGTTCGACCTCGACCTGCTCCGCGCCATCGTCACGGTGGCCGACTGCGGCAGCTTCACCACTGCCGCCGCGCGCCTGCACTCGACCCAGTCGACCGTCAGCCAGAAGGTTCGCCGCTTGGAGGAAATGGCCGGACACCGCCTGCTGGAGCGCGGCAACCGCGACGTGTTGCCGACCGACGCCGGCGATACGCTGCTCGGCTATGCCCGCCGCCTGCTGGCGCTGAACGACGAACTGGCCGAGGCGCTGTCCGGCGCCACGGTGGCGCTGACGGTGCGCATCGGCGTGCCGGACGACTTCGCCGCCGGCCGCACCACCGAGCGACTGGCGGCCTTCAACCGGCGTTATCCACAGGTCAAGCTGGAAGTCACCAGCGGCATGAGTCGCGACCTCAGCGCCAGCTACGACCGCGGCGAACTGGACCTGGTGCTGCTCAAGCAGCGACGCGCCAGCCGCGAGGCACTGGCCTGCTGGCCGGAAAAGACATGCTGGGTGGACAGCGCCAGGAACCCCTGCATCGACCTCGACCCGCTGCCCATCGTCACCTTCCCGCCGCGCGGGGTCTACCGCGACGAGATGATCGCCGCCCTGGAAGCGGTCGGCCGGCGCTGGCACATCAGCTTCACCAGTTCAAGCCTCAGCGGCCTGCAATCGGCCATCGCCGACGGCATGGGCATCGGCCTGCTGCCGCTGCGCGCGGTGAGCGCAGGCCACGCGGTGCTGCCGAAGAACGCCGGGCTGCCGGCGGTGGACGTGTTCGAAGTGGCGCTGCTGCACCGGCCGGCGGCGGATCCGATGGTGAAGGCACTGGCACGCGTGCTGTCGCGGGTGCTGGCGGAAGATACCCGGAGCCGGCTCTCATTCGAAAAATGAATATGCTGGATTCCAACATTTAATTTGTGCATGCGACAGGCGCTGGATATCGTTGCCGTCAGCAACGGCTCGCGCCCGCCCGTTTCGCTCCGGCGGCGCGTGCGCCGGCAGCAAGACAACAACGAGGAAACGCTCCATGTCCAAGTCCAGCTACTACGCGCCGCACGGCGGGCACCCGGCACAGACCGAGCTGCTCACCGACCGGGCGATGTTCACCGAAGCCTATGCCGTGATTCCCAAGGGGGTGATGCGCGATATCGTCACCAGCCACCTGCCGTTCTGGGACAACATGCGCATGTGGGTGATCGCCCGCCCGCTGTCCGGCTTCGCCGAGACCTTCTCGCAGTACATCGTCGAACTGGCGCCCAACGGTGGCAGCGACAAACCGGAGCAGGATCCCAACGCCGAGGCCGTGCTGTTCGTCGTCGAGGGCGAGCTGAGCCTGACCCTGCAGGGCCAGGTCCACGCCATGCAGCCGGGCGGCTACGCCTTCATTCCGCCGGGCGCCGACTACAAGGTGCGCAATACCACCGGCCAGCACACCCGCTTCCACTGGATCCGCAAGCACTACCAGAAGGTCGACGGCGTACCGCTGCCGGAAGCCTTCGTCACCAACGAGCAGGACATCCAGCCGCTGGTGATGCCGGACACCGAAGGCCGCTGGAGCACCACCCGCTTCGTCGACATGAGCGACATGCGCCACGACATGCACGTCAACATCGTCAACTTCGAGCCGGGCGGCGTGATCCCCTTCGCCGAGACCCACGTGATGGAGCACGGCCTGTACGTGCTGGAAGGCAAGGCGGTGTACCGCCTGAACCAGGACTGGGTCGAGGTGGAGGCCGGCGACTTCATGTGGCTGCGCGCCTTCTGCCCGCAGGCCTGCTATTCGGGCGGCCCGGGGCGCTTCCGCTACCTGCTGTACAAGGATGTCAACCGGCACATGCGCCTGACCCTCAATGCGCCGCATTGAGGGCGGGACAGGCTGAAAGGGAACCCGGCGCCATGGCGCCGGGTTTTTCGTTTGCGGAAGGCGCCCAGCCCGTCGTCAGCTCCGGGCGCGGAGGACTTCAGGGCGAACCGAACATGGCCGTCCAGTAGATTCCCGCGTCGCTCTTCGGATCGGTGGCGTAGGCCGCGCCCAGCTCGCGGTAGCCGGGGTTCATCAGGTTGGCGCAGTGGCCCGGGCTGGCCAGCCAGCCGTCGACCACCTTGTCCACCCCGTCCTGGCCGGCGGCGATGTTTTCGCCGACCAGCCCGCCGCTGTAGCCGGCCAGCTCGGCGCGGTCGCCGGGGGTGCGGCCGTCGCGGTCGAGGTGGTCGAAGAAGTTGCCGTTGGCCATCGCCCGCGAATGCGCTTCGGCGGCGCCGCCAAGGGTGGCGTTCCAGGCCAGCGGCTGGGCCGCTGCGTAGGGCTTGCCACCGCACTGGCGGGCTTGCCCGCGGGCGGCGTTGATCCGTTCCAGGAGCTTCTGCCCTTCCGCCTGCCAATCGCCCATGCCGCCGCGCAGCAATGGCCGGGCGAGGACGATGCGCCAGTCGCGGTCCTGGCGGCTGACGCCGACGTCGACGAATTGCGGGTCGAGCACCACGCGGCAGAAGCTTTCCTCCAGCGCCTTCATCGCCGCGCCGGCATCGCGCGGCCCGGAAAGGCTGATCGACTGCACGTTGACCATCGGGTAGGCAGCCTGCGCCATCGCCTGCTGCAGGTCGCCGGCGGCATTCACCGGCAAGGCCAGGCGCGGATCGGCGGCCAGCGGCGGCAGTTCGCCGCTGGCCTGCCCGCCGCAGGACTGCACCTGACCGCGGTAAGCGTTGATCGCCTCGATCAGTTGCGCCTCGTCGGCGGCACTGGCGGCCGCTGCGAGCGCCAGCCCGAGCGTCAGTACGGCCAAACGCGGGATGCTTGGGATTGCCATGGAAATCTCCTCGATCTGATGGCGCCTATGATGCGCGATTCCGCGGCGCGCCGCCGCATTCGACCGGAACCCGGCGCCGGCGTTGCAGGCTCAGGCCGGCGCTTCGGCGAACGCCTCCACCAGCCGCTCGATCACCGCGCGGACCCGCGCGGTGTGGCGCAGGTCCTTGTGGGTAACCATCCACACCTCGTATGGCCGGCGTCGCTCGCGCTGCGGCCAGACCCGCACCAGTCCGTCGAGCTCGCCCATGTACAGCGGCAGCTCGCAGAGCCCCAGGCCGCGCGCCAGGGCCTGGCGCACCATCATGTTGGAATTCACCGCGATGACCACCCGGCCGTCGCGGATCGGCTCGCCGCCCAGGGTCAGTTCGCGCTGGCTGTGCCAATAGGGTTCGTACATCACCAGGTCGTGGCCGCGGAAACGCTCGCCGGGCACCGGTACGCCGTTGCGCCGCAGGTAGTCCGCGGAAGCGAACAGGCCCATGGGCCAACTGGCGAGTTTTCTCAGGATCAAATCGGGATTTTCCGGCCGCAGGGTGCGAATCGCGATGTCGGTCTCGCGCTTGGGCAGGTCGACCACGGCCGAAGCGCTGTCGAGCAGCACGCGGATATCCGGGTGTTCAAGGTGCAGGCGGGCCAGGGCGGGTAGCACGAAGTCGACGGCCAGGGAGTCGGTGGTGGACAACCGCACCTCGCCGGACAGTCGGTGGTCCATCCCGCGGGTCCGCCGCAGCAACTCCAGGGCCGAGCGTTCCATCTTCTCGGCCAGTTCGAAGGCCGCCTCGCCGGCCGGGGTCAGCAGGTAGCCGGACGAGGTGCGCAGGAACAGGGTCGAGCCCAGCGCCGCCTCCAGCGACGCCAGCCGCCGGCCCACCGTGGCCTGGTCGACGTGAAGCGCGCGGGCGGCGCCGCGCAGGGTGTGCTCGCGGCAGAGCGCGAGGAAGACGCGGGTGTCGTCCCAATTCATGGCGGTTTTCCTGATGCATTTTCGCATCAGTCTAATGAAAAAGCGCTGCGCGACCACGGCATCCGCGCTGATTACCATGCGAACCAGGTCCGAACCATTTTCCCAGGAGCATGCGATGAGCAGCACGAACCGATTTCCCGAACGAATGACCGCCATCGAGATCGCCCGGCCCGGCGGCCCCGAGGTACTGGTGGCGACCAGCCGGCCGCTGCCGACGCCCGGCCCGCGCGAGGTCCTGGTCGAAGTCCGCGCCGCCGGCGTCAACGGTCCCGACGTGCTTCAGCGCAAGGGCGTGTACGACCCGCCGCCCGGCGCCTCGGACATTCCCGGCCTGGAGATCGCCGGCACGGTGCGGGCGGTCGGCAGCGAGGTCAGCCGCTTCGCCGTCGGCGAGGCGGTGATGGCGTTGATTCCCGGCGGCGGCTACGCGCAGTTCGCGGTGGCCGACGAGCGCACCACCCTGCACCTGCCCGACGGCCTGGGCATGGAGGAAGCGGCGGCGCTGCCGGAAACCTTCATGACCGTCTGGGTCAACCTGTTCCAGCGCGGTGGCTTCAAGGCCGGCGAGACGCTGCTGGTCCACGGTGGCGCCTCCGGCATCGGCACCGCCGCGACCATGCTGGGCAAGGCCTTCGGCGCGGCGAAAATCTTCACCACGATCTCCAGCGAGGCCCAGCGCGAGGCCAGCCTGCGCCTCGGCGCTGACCTGGCGATCAACTACACCGAGCAGGATTTCGTCGAGGAAGTGCTGCGCGGCACCGAAGGTCGCGGGGTCGATGTGATCGTCGATATCGTTGCCGGCGACTATGTGACGCGGAACTACCAGGCGGCGGCGATGAACGGACGGATCGTGCAGATCGGCGTGATCAAGGGCAAGGCCGCCGAAGTCGACCTGTTCCCGATGCTGAGCAAGCGCCTGGTCCATCTTGGCTCGACCCTGCGCTCGCGGAGCCACGACGAGAAAGGCGCGATCATCGCCGAACTGGAGCGCCAGGTCTGGCCGCACGTGCGCGCCGGCACTGTCCGGCCGCAGGTGTTCCGCACCTTCCCCCTGGAACAGGCGCGCCAGGCCCACGAACTGATGGACTCCGGCCAGCACATCGGCAAGATCGTCCTCACGTCAGCTCCCTGAGGCCGCTCAGACCTCGATATCGCCCAGGCGCAGCGCCCGCGCCACCGCCTGGGCGGTGGACGCCGCGCCGAGACGGCGGCGGGCGGCACGCAGGTGATTCTCCACGGTGCGCTCGGAAATCATCAGGATCGCCGCCACCTCCGCCTGCTGCTTGCCCAGGGCGATCCATTGCAGGACTTCCCGCTCGCGCTCGCTGAGCGCTTGCGCATCGCCCGCCGACACAGGGCCGCGCAGGCGCTTCAGGGCGAAGAACAGGATCGGGCAGAAGGCCTGGGCGGCGAGCTTGCAACCGGCATTCAGGTCCAGCCGCTCGCCGGCGAAAGACACCGCGCCCTCCAGGCCGTTGCGGCCGAACACCGGCACCTGCATGCCATTGACCTGGCCGAGGTCGCGGACCCCACGGACGATGCGGTAGGTCATGCGCTCGGGATCCTCCGAGGGGCTCTTCGACCAGAAGAACGGCTCGTCCAGTTCGAGGATGTGCCGGGTGACCGGACAGTGCAGAAGATAGGCGTCGCGCTCCTGGGCGCTGCGCCCTTCGGCCCAGTCGCCATGGACGAAGAACAGCTCGTCGATCAGTTCGTCCTCGTCGGGGCGGGGGAACAGGCTGCAGACGATCACCCGGTCGAAGCCCAGGCGTGCGGCGAACTCCACCATCTCGCGGCAGACCGCCTCGGTGGTAGCGGCCTTGCGCAGCCGGGCGACGCTGTCGAAGAGAAGGCTGGCGTAGTCGGTCATGGCGCGGGCATTCCTGGCTTTTTCCGCATGATCCCCGGCTTGCCGGCAAAAGCCCATAGGGGAAAACCCTCAGGCGACCGATCGTGGGTTAGGGGATTTCCCCTATTTCGCCGGCCGGCGACCCCGCCTATCGTCTTGGTACGACCTCCATCACGCAGAAAGGAACGAGCCATGAGCAACGAGCGCGATACCAGCAGAACCCCGACGCCCGACCCCGCCGAGCACAACGCGTTCTTTCCCTCGCCCTATTCCCTGAGCCAGTACACCTCGGCAAAGACCGACTTCGACGGCGCCGACTACCCGACCCCGTACAAGGGCGGCAAGAAGGTGCTGATGATCGGTACCGACGAACGCTACATCCTGATGCAGAACGGCAGCATGTTCTCCACCGGCAACCACCCGGTGGAAATGCTCCTGCCGATGTACCACCTGGACAAGGCCGGCTTCGAGTTCGATGTCGCCACGCTCTCCGGCAACCCGGTGAAGCTGGAGATGTGGGCGATGCCCGGTGAGGACGAGGCGGTGAAGAGCATCTACGCGAAGTACCTGCCCAAGCTGAAAGCGCCGCGGAAGCTCGCCGACCTCCTGGAGCAGGCCGTCGCCGACGACTCGCCGTACGCCGCGGTGTTCGTTCCCGGCGGCCACGGCGTGCTGGCGGGCATTCCGCACAGCCGGGAGGTGAAACGGCTGCTCAATGCCTTCCTCGCCAAGGACCGCTACATCATCACCCTTTGCCACGGTCCGGCCTGCCTGCTGGCACCGGCGGTCGACGAGAAGCCGGAGGACTACCCGTTCAAGGGCTACGAAATCTGCGTGTTCCCCGACGCCCTGGACACCGGCGCCAACCTGGAGATCGGCTACATGCCCGGTCCCCTGCCCTGGCTGGTGGGCGAGAACCTGCAGAAGCTCGGGGTGAAGATCCTCAACAAGGGCATCACCGGCCAGGTCCACCGCGACCGCAAGCTGCTCACCGGCGACAGCCCGCTGGCCTCCAACAACCTTGGCAAGCTGGCCGCCAAGACCCTTCTCGAAGCGTTCGCCCGCTGATTCCCCGCCGCGCCCCGTCCGTGCCCCACGGACGGGGACATCTCCCGTTCGTCCCGGCGTCATCGAACTTAAACCGGCCTGGCGCAGCATCGTCCTTCAGGAAGAGGAATGGCGCGTTGCCCGACGCCGTTCGGCGAAAGACGAATCGATGACCGCACAGAAAGAAAACTCTGACAGCACACCGACTAGTCGTCCTCCCTTCCCGCCGTTACGGTTCCGGGCTTGCGCACAAAGCCGAACCCAAGGGGGCCCCTCATGTCACTGCCGCCGTACCTCAAGCCCGGCGACAAGGTCGTGTTGTACGACCAGCACTGCCGCTTCTGCACGCTCTGGAGCGGTTTCCTGGCACGCCGCGCCGACCACCGGCTGAAGCTGCTTGCCGCGCAGTCCGCCGAAGGCCTGGCGATTCTCGATTGGTTCGGGCTGGCACCCGATCATTTCGACACCTGGCTGTTCGTCGACGGCGCCTACGCCTGCGACGACAACGATGCCCTGCTCGAGGTGCTGCGCCTGTTGCCGGGCCCCTGGCGTCACCTGCGCTGGCTGCGCCTGCTGCCAGCCTGGCTGCGCGACGAGTGCCACGAGGCGCTACGGCGCAACCGCTGGCGCTGGTTCGGCCGCCAGCGCCCACCCCTTCGTCGTCGCTCCTGGCGTCCCCGTCGAGCCTGACGCCTCTCCGCGCTGGCCGTGGCGGGTTATGCTGCCTGCGCACCAGCCTGCGGCCCCATACTTGCCATGGCCCTTGACCCGAGCCAACGCCGACGACTGCGCCACGCGCTATCCGACGCCTTCGTCGACACTCTCCTGGAGCCCGAGGATATCGCCCGGCGGATAAAGGGCGTCGACCCGGCGTTGCTGGAGCGGTTGTTCTTCGAGGAAGTGGCGCCGGTCTGCCACGGCAACCTGCTCAGCCCCGCTCCGGCGGTATGGACCGCCTTCGACGAGGCCTGGCTGGAAGAGGCCATCGAGCGACGCCTGGCGCGGCAAAGGAGCTGCGCCCTGCGACGCTGGCACGAGCGCTGCCTGGTCGCCTGGCTGCGATGGCGATACGCCGACACCTGGCGCGCGATCGCCGGCGCTCTTTGAGCGAGCGCCTCAGCGAAATACCGAATGGATGAGCTTGCCGGCCTTCTTCGTGTCGACCGCCTGCTGGCGTACCGGCGGCAGCGGCTCGCGCTTGTCCTTGTCTGCCTCGTTCATCTGCGCCACCCAGGCGTCCACCCGATCGCGGCTGACGGCGCCGTAGTTGAGACGGCAGCTGTCGACGAGGGTCTTGCCCTTCTTCTCCTTGTAGCTGCACTGCACGCGGAAGTCGCCGATGTAGTTGGTGGCGAAGCTCTCGGCACGGAACGGCGCGAAGAACGGCTTGGAGGTATAGGTCTCGTAGTAGTAGTCGGTCTTGGTCAGCGGCGTAGAACGACAGTTGGACTCCACGTTCACCGCCGTGTGGGTGACGCTGCGCTTCCTTTTCCGGACCGTCTTCTCCAGCGCCTCGCCGTTGGCCTCGCAGCGCTCCTCGTACGCACCGGTCTCGCGGGTGACGGTATAGGACAGGTACCTCACCTCGAACTCGTAAAGCTCGTAGTAGCGCGGCGTCAGTGCGAGGCTGAACAGCTCGGAGTACGACGAGGTGGTGACGTGGGCCGCATGGGTCTTGGAGGCGGGATCGCGGAAACGCAGGGTCAGGCGGGTGGACGGGTCGTTGCTGCCGGTGTTCTCGAAGCCGACCACGCCGGTGACGAAACTGGGCGGATCGCCGGCGCGCATGGAGAACCAGGACGACACCGAGCCCTGGTTCGCCGGGTTGATGTTGCAGCCCGCCAGCGATGCCATGCAGGCGAGCACGGCAGGTAGCTTTCCTTTTCTGGGCGTCATTGAAATCCCTTTGCTCGCGACAGGAGGAAAATATCGTTAGGAAACAACGTTGAGAGGCCGGCAAGGATACCCGACTGGCGCACGGGTCGCATCATTATGACATCACGCCGCCCGCCGGCGTTGCCGCGACCGTTCGTCGAACCTGTGAATTCCGGTAGTTTCCCTTGCCCTCGCTGGCGTCCCAGGATCAGGATTTCCTGTGTTCGCCGGGAGGATCCTGGCGTGTCCACGACCAGCCTCTGCCCCTCCGCCACGCGGGAACACGGTCCCGGCGCGAAACGCGTCCTGCCTCTGCTGTTCCTCACCTGCCTGCTGGATGCCGCTGGCGTCGGCCTGATCGTGCCCCTGCTGCCGACGCTGATCGGCAGCGTGGCGCCGCTGGCGGTCCGCGACGCGGCCACCTGGGGCGCCGCCCTGGTGATGACCTTCGCGCTGCTGCAATTGTTCTTTTCGCCGGTCCTCGGCAGCCTCAGCGACCGCTTCGGACGCCGCCCCGTCCTGGTCCTGGCGATGCTCGGCTTCGCCCTCAGCTATCTGCTGCTGGCGCTGGCCGACAGCCTCTGGATGCTGTTCCTCGGTCGCGCGCTGGCCGGGCTCACCGGCGCCAGCGTGGCCACCGCGATGGCCTGCGCGGCTGACCTCGGCACGCACGGGCAGCGCACCCGGCACTTCGGCTGGCTGTACGCCGGCCTCGCTCTGGGCATGATCCTCGGCCCCGCCCTCGGTGGGCTGCTGGCGGTGCACGGCACGACGCTGCCGCTGTTGCTGGCCGCCGGCCTGTGCCTGCTCAACGCCCTGCTCGCCGGCCTGTTCCTCGAGGAAACCCTGCCCCCGACGCGACGCCGCCGCCTGGACCCGAGGCGGATGAATGCCTTGCGCTCGATCAGCGGCCTGGCTCGGCAACCGGGGGTCGGACGCCTGCTGGCGGTGCTTGCCCTGGTATTCCTCGGCTTGCAGGCGGTGATGGTGGTCTGGCCGTTCTTCGTGATCGAGAAGTTTCACTGGAGCAGCGCCTGGATCGGCTACTCGCTGGCCCTCTACGGCGTGCTCGCGGTGCTCGCCCAGACCCTCGGCGTGAACCTCTGCAAGCGGCGCCTGGACGACGCCCGCCTGCTGCGCCTGGGCCTCGCCCTGCAAGGCTGCGGCCTGCTGCTGTTCGCCCTGGTCGACTCGTCATTCTGGCTGGTCTGCGCGCTGCTGCCCTTCGCGCTCGGCAGCCTCGCCACCCCGGCCATGCAGGGGCTGCTCTCGGCCCGCGTGCCGGTCGACCGCCAGGGCGAGTTGCAGGGCGTGCTGAGCAGCCTGATGAGCCTCGCCGCGATCGTCGGTCCGCCGCTGATGAGCGGCCTGTTCCACTGGGGCAGCGGTCCGCTCGCGCCGCTGCCCCTGGCCGGCGCGCCATTCCTCGCCGGCGCCCTTCTCGTTCTGGCCGGGCTGGTCCTGGCCTGGCAACTTCGACCTACGGGAGAAGAACGATCATGGACCGGATAGACATGGGCGTGCTGGTGGTACTGTTCAATCCTGGCGACGACGACCTGGAACACCTTGGCGAACTGGCGGCGGCGTTTCCGCAACTGCGCTTCCTCGCCGTCGACAACTCACCGCACAGCGATCCGCAGCGCAATGCCCGGCTGCGCGGGCAAGGCATCGCCGTGCTGCACCACGGCAACCGGCAGGGCATCGCCGGCGCCTTCAACCAGGGGCTCGACGCGCTGTTCCGGCGTGGCGTGCAGGGTGTGCTGCTGCTCGACCAGGACTCCCGTCCCGGCGGCGCCTTCCTCGCCGCCCAGTGGCGCAACCTGCAGGCGCGCAACGGTCAGGCCTGCCTGCTCGGCCCACGGATCTTCGACCGGGGTGACCGGCGCTTCCTGCCGGCCATCCATCTCGACGGACTGACGCTCAGGCAATTGTCTCTGGACGGCCTGACGACCCCGCAGCGCACCTCGTTCCTGATCTCCTCCGGCTGCCTGCTGACCCGCGAGGCCTACCAGCGCCTCGGCCACTTCGACGAGGAACTGTTCATCGACCACGTGGACACCGAATACAGCCTGCGCGCCCAGGCGCTGGACGTGCCCCTGTACGTCGACCCGCGGCTGGTCCTCGAGCACCGCATCGGCACGCGCAAGACCCGCCGCCTCGGCGGTCTCAGCCTCAGCGCGATGAACCACGCCCCGCTGCGCCGCTACTACCTGGCGCGCAACGGCCTGCTGGTCCTGCGCCGCTACGCCCGGTCCTCGCCGCTGGCCCTGCTGGCGAACCTGCCGACCCTGACCCAGGGCCTCGCGGTGCTCCTGCTCGAACGCGACAAGCTGCTCAAGCTGCGCTGCCTGGGCTGGGGCCTGTGGGACGGCCTGCGGGGGCGCGGCGGCGCACTGGAGCGCAACCGCCCGCGCCTGCTGAAGCGCCTCGCCGGTCCGGCCGTGGCGTCCGTAGCTTCCGGCAAGGCCAAGGCCTAGTCGGCGAAACGCATTCCCGCATAGGGCGCTTGCCGGCACGCCGCGAGCCGGCTGCGCAGGTCGCCGACGTGGGCCTCCAGGCGATGGCCGTCCGGGTCGAGGAAGTAGAACGAATCGCCCTCGCTGCGGTTCTGCTTCCATTCGCGCACGCCATGCGCGCGCAGCTGCGCGGCGAAGCGGGCGAAGTCCGCGGCGGCGATGCCGAAGGCGTAGTGCGTGTAGTCCGCGGCCGGCCCACCGTACTGCGGCTCCCGGGACAGGCACAGCCACAGCGAACCCAGTTCGAGATAGGCGCCCTGGTCCCAGCGCGCTTCCAGGCGAAAGCCGAGAAGATCGCGGTAGAAGGCGATGCTGGCCGGCAGGTCGGCGACCGCCAGGGTCAGGTGATTAAGACCGGTGAGCATGGGGGGCTCCTTGCAAGGTTTGGCGAGAGGACGATTCAGGCACGCCCCAGCCAGTCGCCGCGGATCATTTCCATCAGTTGGCGCAAGCCGGGTTGCGGCTGGCGTCGGCTCGGATAATAGAGGCAGAACGGCGCGCCCATCGAGGTCCAGTCCGGCAATACCAGTTGCAGCCGGCCGCTACGCAGCTCCTCGGCGATTCCCACTTCCAGGCAGTAGGCCAGGCCAACGCCGTCCAGGGCCGCGGCGACCGCCGTATTGCTTTCGTTGACGCTGAAAGGGCCGGGCACGTCGACCTCGACCATCCGCTCGCCGTCGCCCAGTTCCCATTTGTAGAACGAGTTGTCGCCCAGGCGCATGCGGATGCAGGCGTGCCGCAACAGGTCGTCCGGCCGCTGGGGCACGCCGTGGCGCGCCAGGTAATCGGGCGACGCGGCCACCACCCAGCGCAGCTCCCCGGTCAATGGCACCGCGACCATGTCCTGGGGCACCGTGCCGCCGTAACGGATGCCGGCGTCGTAGCCGTCGGCGACGATGTCGACCATGCGGTCCTCCACCGAAAGTTCCAGTTGCAGGTCCGGATACGCCTCGGTGAAGCGCCTGAGGACCGGCCCCAGCAGCAGCCGCGAGGCATCGCGCGGCACGTTCAGGCGCAGCCGGCCCACCGGCGAGGTGCGATAGGCATCGAGCTCGCCGAGCGCCTCGCCGATCACCTGGAAACCATCCTCCAGCTTGGCCGCCAGCGCGCTGCCGGCATCGGTCGGCACCACCGAACGGCTGGTACGGTTGAGCAGCTTCACCCCGAGCCGCGCCTCGAGGTTGCGCATGCTGTGGCTCAGCGCCGAGGTACTGACACCCAGTTCCTGGGCCGAGTGACGGAAGCTGCGGCGCCGGACGATGGTCATGAAGACGTTCAGGTCGGCGAGTTCGGAACGGGTGAAAGCCGGCATTCCAGGGCTCCTGGCAGTTCTCGGAGGTCAATGCAGCATTGAGCCACATTCAATCTCGGGTGATCTAGAGTAATCGCTCCGTGCCGCCGGGCGCATTGCCGGCAAGCGTTTTCCCGATCTGCAGGAGTATTTCCATGAGTGTTGAAAGCATTCGCATCGAGGGTATCGACACGCCGGTCTCGCGCATCGGCCTCGGCACCTGGGCCATCGGCGGCTGGATGTGGGGCGGCGCTGACGACGCGACGTCGGTGGAAACCATCCGGCGTGCGGTGGAATCCGGGATCAACCTGATCGACACCGCGCCGGTCTATGGCTTCGGCCATTCCGAGGAGGTCGTCGGCAAGGCCTTGCAGGGCCTGCGCGACAAGGCGGTGATCGCCACCAAGGCGGCGCTGGAGTGGAGCGACGCGGGCATCCACCGCAACGCCTCCGCCGCACGCATCCGCCGGGAGGTCGAGGACTCGCTGCGGCGGCTGAAGACCGATCGTATCGACCTGTACCAGATTCACTGGCCGGACCCGCTGGTGGCGCACGAGGAAACCGCCGGCGAACTGGAGCGCCTGCGCCGCGACGGCAAGATCCTCGCCATCGGCGTGAGCAACTATTCGCCGGAACAGATGGACGGGTTCCGCCAGTTCGCTCCGCTGGCCAGCGTGCAGCCACCCTACAACCTGTTCGAGCGCGCCATCGACGCCGACGTGCTGCCCTACGCCGAGCGTAACGGCATCGTCGTGCTGGCCTACGGAGCGCTGTGCCGCGGCCTGCTTTCCGGACGGATGAACGCCGAGACCCGCTTCGATGGCGACGACCTGCGCAAGTCCGACCCGAAGTTCCAGCAGCCCCGCTTCGCCCAGTACCTGGCAGCGGTCGCGCAACTGGAGGAACTGGCTCGCGAGCGCTATGGCAAGTCGGTGCTGGCCCTGGCCATCCGCTGGATTCTCGATCGCGGCCCTACGGTGGCGCTGTGGGGGGCGCGCAAGCCGGAGCAGTTGAACGGCATCGCCGACGCCTTCGGCTGGCGCCTGGACGACGAGGCCATGGCCCGCATCGAGCGGATCCTCGCCGAGACCATCCAGGATCCGGTCGGTCCCGAGTTCATGGCGCCGCCCAGCCGCAACGCCTGATCGGACGGCCGGGGCGGCAACGCCCCTGGCCGCTGGCCTGACGGAGCGGCGGAAGGCAAAATGGCGGTTTTTCTCAAGGACTGCCGGATCAGTTATGGAAAACGTCTACAAGACCCCGGAAGCGCCCCTGGTGGAAACCCGCGGCGCGAAGCGGGCGCATTTCTTCGTCACTTCCCTGGGCAAGATGAGCGTGCTCTTCCTCGTCACCCTGGGGCTGTACGGCGTGTACTGGATGTACAAGCACTGGAAGGCCCAGCAACCGCAGATGGAGCGGCGGATCAGCCCGGTATGGCGGGCGATCTTCGGCATCTTCTTTTTCCACGCCCTCGCCCGGCGGATCCACCAGGCCCTGCCGGAAGAGCGCCAGGCACTATGGAGCCCGAGCAAGGATGCGACCTGGGCGGTGCTGCTGACGGTCGCGGCGAACCTGATCAGCCACCTCACCGACGTGGTCCCCGCGCTGGAGCCCTACTCGCTGCCCTCGCTCCTGCTGCTGCTCACGCCGCTGATCCCGATGCGCAACATCCAGCGCCAGGCCAACCTCGCCAGCGGCGACCCGCAGGGCACGGGCAACGCCGGCTATTCGGGCTACAACCTGCTGTTCATCGTGCTCGGCGCGCTCTACTGGCTGCTGATCCTGATCGGTTCCGCGGTGATCCTCTTCGGCTCGTCCCAGGGCTGAGCCGCCTCAGCCGGGAAACGCCCGGCGCAACAGTTCGGGCAGCACCTCGCCGGCCGGACCGACGAGACAGTGCTCGCGCGGATGGCGGGTGCGCACCGGTTGCGGGTTCACATGCACGACGCTGGCACCGTGTTCCAGCGCCAGTCCGGGTATCCGCGCCGCCGGCTGCACCACGCCGGAAGTGCCGACGCTGAGCAACAGGTCGCACTCGCAGGCCGCGGCGAAAGCCTCGCGCAGCGCCGCCTCGGGCAGCGCCTCGCCGAACCAGACCACGCCCGGCCGGACCTGTCCGCCGCAGGCCGGACAACGCGGCGGCTCGATCCGTCGTCCCTCTTCCGGCTCGACCGAATCGGGCAAGGCGTCCCGGTAGGCTGCCGCGCAGATCGCGCAACGCGGCGCGTGCAGGCTGCCATGCAGGTGAAGGACGTCGCGGCTGCCGGCGCGTTCATGCAGGTCGTCGACGTTCTGGGTGACCAACCGGGTGCCGGCGATCCGTCCGCTCAACGCGGCGATCGCCCGGTGCGCGGGATTCGGCTGGACACCCAGCACCTTCAGGCGGCGCCACTCGTACCAGCCCCAGACCAGCGCGGGATCGTCGGCGAAGGCCGCGGGCGTGGCCAGGGCCGCCGGATCGTAGCGCGCCCAGAGACCGCCAAGGGCATCGCGGAAAGTGGGAATCCCGCTTTCCGCCGACACCCCGGCGCCCGTGAAGATCACCAGGCGGCGGGCGCCGGCGAGCAGTTCGACGACAGCGCGCATCTCGCTCCTCCGCTTACAGCGCGGACAACGCGCGGTATTCGTCCTGGGCATGCTGGTCGGTCATGCCGCTGACGAAATCCTGGAGCATGCGGCAGCGGTGGTAGAACTCCCACTGCCGCTGCAACGGGTCCTCCGCCACACCTTTCATGGCCTCCAGGTAAGCCTTGATCTGCTGGCTCGGCAGGCGCCGAACCAGCAGTTGCGGATGCGGCGCGGCGGCCTGGCGACCTTCGGCGAGGGCCTGGAACTCCTCGGCCGGCAGGCGCAGCAGCGGCGCGTAGAAATCCAGCAGGCCCTGGATGATGCGGTAGCCCTGCAATTCCAGGGTTTCCACCTCCGGATGGCAGAACACCCATTCCATTGCCACGTCCTTGAACGTCTGGACGATGGCGTGCGGCAGGCTGCCGTCCTCCATCAGCGCGCGGCCGAGGGTGCCGGCATGAACCGCTTCGAGGTTGTCGATGAACTGCTGGGCGGCGTGCTGGACCAGCGGGTGGATCATTTTCACCCGCAGGCGGATGAAGAATTCGCTGACCTTGTTGATCGGCTCCCGCTCGGCCTTTTCCAGCGAGTAGTCGACCATCCGCTGGAAGCTCATGTTGTCCGCGTCGCCGGGAATCGGCGCGTCCGGCGAATGGTGGACGGCAAACTTCTTCACCAGCAGATCCGCCAATTGACGGATGTCGAGGATGCCTTTTTCCACCGAGTCTTCGATATCGGCCAGGCAATAGGAGATATCGTCGGCCGCTTCCATGATGTAGGCCACAGGGTGGCGAGTGCCCGGGCGCATGCCGAGGACTCGGCGCAGTTCGTCGACGAAGGCTTCCTCGGAAAGATAGAAGCCCGGCTTCTTGTTCAGGTAGTGGTTCGCCGCCTTGTCCGGCTTCGGCTCGTAGGCCGGACGCACGTACTTGAGCAGGCCGGCGGTCTGCGTGTAGGTGAGGTTCAGGCGCAGCAGCTTCACCACCAGGCGGATGGCCTGGGCGTTGCCTTCGAAGTGCTTGAGGTCGGTGAGCATGCGCTGCTGCAACAGGCCGTCGCCCTGGCCCGGCGGTATGCGGCGCTCGAACAGGGCGTCGAGGTTGCGTTCGAACCAGTCGTTGATGGCGTACTCGCCGAAATGACCGAACGGCGGATTGCCGACGTCGTGCATGAGGCAGGCCATTTCCACCAGGCTTTCCAGCGCGCCTTCCAGCCCGTCCAGGCCGACCTCCGCGGCACGCGGGCCCAGTTGGCGGAACAGCGTGCGGACGATGAAACGCCCGGTCTGCTGCACTTCCAGGGAATGGGTCAGGCGGCTGCGCACCGCCGCGTTGCGCTCCAGCGGGAAGACCTGGGTCTTCTGCTGCAAGCGACGCACGGCGGCGGAATTGACGATGCGCCCGCGATCGCTTTCCAACTGGTAGACGATGTCTTGCAGATCGGTATTCCCGGCATGTCCGTAGGTTTCCCTGTCATGCGGACGCTGGCGGGATATCCGCTCCTTGAAATCCACGGCCCCTGGCATCTGGCGCTGTTCTCCACTCGGTCGGCTGCGAACCCCGAGCCTAGCGCGTGGCGGCGGTTTAACCAAGGTCGCGACAATCCGTCCCACTACCGTTCGCGATCCGTCCTCTTCCCCGGGCGGCGGCAACTGGCAGAATACCCCGCTCGGCACCAGCGACCCCCGCCGCAGAACGGGGGCGCCGCCGATCATGCGTGCGCCCAGAGAAACAGGAACGTTCAGGGAGGTTCCGCATGAGCATCACATCCACCGACATCTGCCAGGCCGCCGATGCCCTCAAGGGGTTCGTCGGTTTCAACCGCAAGACCGGCCGCTACATCGTGCGTTTCAGCGAAGACTCCTTCGGCATGGACGTAGCCGACGACAGCATCACGCCCACCAGCGAGTTCGTCTGGAGTTCGGTACGCGACGACGTCATGCGCCTGGGCCGCGAGCAGTTGCAGATCCTGCTGGAACAGAACATCAACGAACGACTGAACATCGGCGAGCCGCTACTGGTCTATCTGCGCCGCCAGGACCTGCCGGAAATCACCGCACAACGCCAGTTGCGCTGAGCGCCGTCGATCGCCGCCCGCGCCGGGCGCTGCGCCACGCATTATGCTGGAAGCGTCCGCCGCCGTCCGGCGCCGCGGACGCCATCGGCCATCCGGCGCGCCACGCAGGTGCTGCGTGGGGAGGTGAACGCCATGAGCAAGGGACTGAACGCGAAGAAGGAAACTCGTAGGAAACCGCTGAAAACCGCCCAGGAGAAACGCCTGGCGAAACGAGCGAAAAAACACGCTCCGGCGGTGCCGCTCGGCACCCCATCGCGGAGCTGAGCCAGGCCGGAGCAGAGCCGCAGGCGCAACCGCTCAATCGTCCGCGGCGGGGTCCAGATCGGGGAACAGCACCTCGGTGAAGCCGAACTTGCTGAAGTCGGTGATTCGCGAGGGATACAGGCGGCCGATCAGGTGGTCGCACTCGTGCTGCACCACCCGCGCATGGAACCCTTCGACGCTGCGGTCGATCGGCTGTCCCTGCGGGTCCAGGCCCTGGTAGCGGATGCGCCGATGGCGCGATACCGCGCCGCGCAACCCCGGCACCGACAGGCAGCCCTCCCAGCCCTCTTCCATCTCGTCGTCCAGCAGGGTGATCCGCGGGTTCAGCAGGATGGTCGGCGGCACGGCCGGGGCGTCCGGATAGCGCTCGCTGCGCTCGAAACCGAAGATCACCAGCTGCAGGTCGACGCCGATCTGCGGCGCGGCCAGCCCTACCCCGCCGACGTGATGCATGGTTTCGAACATGTCGTCGATCAGCCGTTGCAGCTCCTCGCTGCCGAACAGTTCGGACGGCACCGGCTGCGCGATACGCAACAGGCGCTCGTCACCCATCTTGAGGATTTCCCGGATCATGCCGCCCCCTGATAAAGGTCAGTAACGCCCTACATGCTCAGCCAGAAAACCAGACAGGACAAGACGCAAAGCGCTTCCATCTCCGGCAATTGCGCCATTGATTTGACACCGAACGGCTTTCTTTCCCGGCACATCCGGTAATATTCGCCGCACACCGACTACACTGGCCAGTCGTGCCACCCCGCTACGTTTTCCTGGAGGAAACCTTTTTGCCTTCGTTGCCCACCTTGCAGCCCCTCGACCTCTACAGGCGCACCCTGGCCTGCCTGGTCCTGGCGGTTTCCTGCCTGGGCGGCGGAGGCCTGTGGGCGGACGACGCACGGACGTCGGTCGAGCAACGCAGCAATGCGGTCAGCCAGGTTCTGCTGGGCATATTCAGCTACGTGCGCTGGCCGAAGGAGCCGGCGGTCCTGCAACTCTGCGTGGTCGGACCGACCGAGTACGCCGACGGCCTGCTCCGCGGCATGGTGCAGGCCAATGGCAGGCGCGTGCATGCGGAACGCCGCGCGGTGGACAACCCGGACCTCGGCACGCTCTGCAACGTGATCTACCTCGGAGTGGTCGACGAGCGCGAGCGCCAGCAGGTGTTCCGCAGCCTGGCCGGGCATCCGGTCCTGTCCATCAGCGAGCGTGGCACCGAATGCAGCGTCGGCAGCATGTTCTGCCTCAACGTCGGCGGTCCGCGCATCACCTTCGAGGCCAATCTCGACTCCATCGCCCGCAGCGGCGTACGCGTGCACCCGAGCGTATTGAAACTGGCAAGGCGGCAGGCCACTCCGTGATGAACCGTCGTCGTCGCTATACGGGTTCCAATCCATCGCTGCGCCGGGTGCTCTATCGCGCACACCTGGGCGTGGCGCTGGTCGCGGTATTCACCGCCGGGCTGGCGGTGACCCTGGTCGGCCTGCTGACCCTGCGCGCCTATGCCGACCCCAACCAGCAACTGATCGCCCGTTCCATCAGCTATACCGTCGAAGCCGCAGTGGTCTTCGGCGATGCCCAGGCCGCCGAGGAGTCCCTGGCGCTGATCGCCTCCAGCGAAGAGGTCTCCAGCGCCATCGTCTACGACCGCCAGGGACAGACCCTGGCCAGTTGGCATCGGGAAAGCACCGGGCCGCTGCACCTGCTGGAACAGCAACTGGCGCACTGGCTGCTCAGCGCGCCGACCGAACAACCGATCCTGCACGACGGCCAGAAGATCGGTTCGGTGGAGGTGAAGGGCTCCGGCGGCAGCCTGCTGCGCTTCCTGCTCACCGGTTTCGCCGGCATGGTCCTGTGCCTGCTGCTTACCGCCCTGGGCGCCTTCTACCTGTCGCGGCGGCTGGTACGCGGTATCGTCGGCCCGCTCGACCAACTGGCGAAGGTCGCGCATACCGTGCGCCGCGAACGGGATTTCGAGAAGCGCGTACCGGAAGCCGGCATCGCCGAGCTGAGCCAACTGGGCGAGGACTTCAACGCCCTGCTCGACGAACTCGAATCCTGGCAGGCGCGCCTGCAGGACGAGAACGCCTCGCTGGCGCACCAGGCCCACCACGACAGCCTGACCAGCCTGCCCAACCGCGCCTTCTTCGAAGGCCGCCTGAGCCGGGCGCTGCGCGATGCCAACGAGCATCGCGAGCAATTGGCGGTGCTGTTCATCGACAGCGACCGCTTCAAGGAGATCAACGACCGCCTCGGCCATGCCGCCGGCGACACCGTGCTGGTCAACATCGCCATGCGCATCCGTGGGCAGTTGCGCGAAAGCGACCTGGTGGCGCGCCTGGGCGGCGACGAATTCGCCGTCCTGCTCGCACCGCTGGCGTCCGGCGCCGACGCCCTGCGCATCGCCGACAACATCATCGCCAGCATGCAGGCGCCGATCCGGCTCAGCGACGGCAGCACGGTGAGTACCTCGCTGACCATCGGCATCGCCCTCTATCCCGAGCATGCGGATACCCCGGCGGCGCTGCTCCACGACGCCGACATGGCGATGTACATCGCCAAGCGCCAGGCCCGCGGCAGCCGGCGCCTGGCGGAACTCAACGACCCCCGCATCCTTCAGGAAGAAAAGGAGATAGACAGTGCTACCCCAGAGGCTCCACCCAAGTAGATTGCTTGCCCTCGCCCTGTTCAGCCTTGTGCTGGGCCTGGCCGGTTGCCAGACCAAGCCGCCGCAGACCGGCCTGAGCGCCGAGCAGATCGCCGTGCTCCAGGAGCAGGGCTTCGAACTCCGCGACGAAGGCTGGGAGTTCGGCATGTCGAGCAAGGTGCTGTTCGGCAACAATCTAGACCGTCTCAATCCCGACAGCCGCAACACCCTGACCAAGATCGCCCGCGCCCTGCTCGCGGTAGACATCGACAAGGTCCGCCTGGAAGGCCACACCGACAACTACGGCGACGAAGGCTACAATCAAAAGCTCTCCGAACGGCGCGCCGAATCGGTGGCCGCGGTATTCCGCGAAGCCGGCATGCCGGCGGCCAACATCGAGGTCCGCGGCCTTGGCATGAGCAAGCCGGTGGCCGATAACAAGACCCGCGCCGGCCGCAGCGAGAACCGCCGCGTCGCCATCATCGTTCCCGCCGAGTAATCCTGCGCTCGCGGGCTGCGTACGGCCCACCCGTACCTGGCCCGTCCATCGCCCGGCCCCGCCACTACCCCGCTTCCGGCCTATGTTGAAGGAAGAAGCCAGCAGACCGGCGTACCGGCCGCCGCTGCCGCGGATGCTAGACTGAATGCTGCGCAAGAAACCGACAATCCCGGCCGACCTGCCGCTTGCGGGTGCTCCGGGATTCACCGACAGGGGGTATCGACCTTTGCCTGTTCGCCCAAGGAACAGGCCGTCAGACGATGGGAGGCATGCCATGAACCGGCATTACTACATCAGCGACAACCTCGACGAGCTGGAACGGCTCGAAGCCGAACTGGAAGCCAGCGGCATCGCCACCGAGCAGATCCACGTCCTCAGCGAAAAGGACGCGGAGACCGGCCAGCGCCATCTGCACGAAGTCTCTCCGTTCATGAAGAAGGATGTGGTCCGCTCCGGCCGTGTCGGCCTGCTGGTCGGCCTCGTCCTGGCCATCGTCGCCGTGGCCTTCGCCTATGCCAGCGGCTGGACGGAAACCGCCGCCGGCTGGATTCCGGTGATCTTCCTCGGCGCCATGCTCTGCGCGTTCTGCCTGTGGGAAGGCAGCTTCTTCGGCCTGCAGCGCACCAACCGCGCCTTCCGTCCCTTCGAAGAACGCCTGCACCAGGGGCAGCACCTGTTCTTCGTCGATGTGAAGAACGCCCAGGAGCCGATCCTGGTCAACGTGGTCAGCCACCACCCGCGCCTGCAGGACGCCGGCACCGGCCCCGCGGTCTCTCCGCTGCTGCTGGGCTGGCAGCAACGCTGGCGGCAGTTCCGGCGGATGGTCTGAGCGGCGGGGCCTGCGCACCGCGCAGGTCCTGCGGCGTCCCTCCGGCTGCTAGAATATCCGGCTACCCGCCCGCCATCCCGGCCGGCGCGGCCCGTCAGGAAACTCCATGAAACTCGATAAAGCGGCAGCCATCGCACAGCTCAACCAGGCCTTGGGCATGTCCGTGCTGGATGCCGGCAACACCCTGCTCGCCCGCTTCAACAAGAGCAAGAACGTCTGGTGGTTCGATATTCCGCTCAGCCAACTGAAGGCCGGCAAGTTCCTCAACCTGCTGCTGGCGAACCCGGCCGGCGATGCAGTGGAGCACCTGAAGGTGCCCACCGGTTTCCTTCGCCATCAGCAGGACAGCCTGGAACTGCGCGACAAGAACGCCCGCCGGCCGACCCTCAGCCTGGAGCTGAGCGCGGACCCCGGCAAGCGCCTGCGCGACGTCCGCCCCGGCGGCGCTGGCCTGGACTTCGCCCCGTTCCTCCAGCCCTGAGCGGAAACCTCAGCGCGGCAGTTCGATGCGTTCCGGGTGGATCAGGATCAGGCCTTTCTTGTAGAGGCCGCCGATGGCCTTCTTGAAGGTCCCCTTGCTGACCCCGAAGAGCCGGTGGATATCTTCCGGCGAACTCTTGTCGCTGAGCGGCAGGCTGCCGCCGGCCTCCAGCAGCCGGGCGAGAATCTGCTGGCTCAGCTCGACGGCGGCCTCGGCGCCGACCGGCTGCAGGCTAAGGGCGATCTTGCCGTCCGCGCGCAATTCCTTGATGTAGCCCTGTTCGCGCATGCCGCTGCGGAGGAACTTGAACGCCTCGTTCTTGTGGATCAGGCCCCAGTGCTTGCCCTCGATGATCGCCTTGAAGCCCATCTCGGTACGCTCCACCACCAGCAGGTCGACCGCCTGGCCGACGCTGTAGCGTGGCGGCAGGTTGTCCAACTGGCGGTCCAGGCGTGCGGTGGCGGTGATGCGGTTGGTGCGCTTGTCCAGGTAGACGTAGACCACGCAGTAGTCGCCGACCTGCAACGGACGCTTTTCTTCCGAATGCGGCAGCAGCAGGTCCTTGGGCAGGCCCCAGTCGAGGAACAGGCCGATCCGGTTGATCTCCACGACCTTCAGGCTGGCGAAACCGCCGACCTGGACCTTGGGCGTCTGGGTGGTGGCGATCAGGCGGTCGTCGCTGTCCAGGTAGATGAACACGTTGAGCCAGTCGCCCACTTCGCTGGGCTGGTCCTTCGGCACATAGCGCTTGGGCAGGAGGATCTCGCCGTGCTGGGTACCGTCGAGATAGAGCCCGAACTCCGTGTGCTTGACCACCTGCAGTGAATTGAAACGCCCGATGACCGCCATGTTGTCTCCCCCTGTCGAAGGGGCGGCATTCTACCGGGCGCCACGCATGCGGGCGGAAGTTTTTGCCGGTACGCCGACGCCGCTCATCGCCTTGCCGGCCATTCGCGCCGAAACATCCTGAACCACGCGGACATTTCCCAAATGCCGACTGTCTACTGGCAGTAAGCACAACGATGTTTCAAAATCGTGAACCCTAAAGACTTTTTTGGAACATCCTTATCAAGGATTCTCGCTGCCGCTCATCAGGAGTTCCTGTGCGTCCACTCAGCCGTTGGCTCTCATCTTGCGGCTCGCTTCTGGCGCTGGCCGCGCTGTTCCTGGTCGTTCCCCTCGCCGGCCGCTACTGGCTCGGCTGGTCGACGCCGTTCGGCTATCTCTCGGACCTGGCCCTCGGCAGCCTGCTGGTGCTGCTCCTGCATCGACGCTCCCTGTGGTTCGCGCTCCCGGTCATGCTGCTCTGGTGCCTGTTCCTGATCGGCAATGCCGAACTGGTCGGCGCGGTCGGGCGCATGCCGGAACCTTCCGACCTCAAGTACCTGCTGGATCCGCAGTTCGTCAGCAGCTCCACCCAGGGCGGCGGCCTCGCCCACCTGCCACTGGCGCTCGGCCTCGGTGGCGCGACATTGCTTTGCGTGCTGCTCTGGCGTCGCCGCGGTCCGCGCCTGCCGCGCTATGCCTACGCGCTGCCGGCGGCGTTCCTGGCGGCGCATGTCGGCCTGCAATACCTGCGTCCGAGCGACGCCGACCAATGGCAGCAGTACAACCTGCCGCACAAGCTGCTGGCCAGCGCGCTCAGCAGTGGCCAACTGGCGGTCGAAGACTGGCTCGCCGACGACCGTCCGGACACCCCGCCGGACGTCGCCGGGCTCAACCAGCTCGACCTTTCCGGAACGCCGCTGCTGGCCGGCGGAGGGCGCGCGCGCAACGTCCTGATCGTGGCCATGGAGGGAATCCCCGGCGCGTATATCGCCGCCAACCGCGCCGCCATCAACAGCAGCTACCACGAAGCGCCGATGCCCAGGCTGAGTGGCTGGGCCGAACGGGCGATGACCACCCCGGACTACGTGCTGCACAGCCACCAGACCATCCGCGGCCTCTACGCCATGCTCTGCGGCGACTACAGCAAGCTCGACTCGGGCACGCCGAAGGGCGTCGAGCTGCTCAACAACCCGGCCCGGGCCAGGGAGTGCTTGCCCGCCCAGCTGCGCCAGCACGGTTTCAGCACGCACTTCCTGCAGGGTGCCGGCCTGCGCTTCATGGCCAAGGACAAGGTCATGCCGCAGATGGGCTTCGACAAGACCCTCGGGCGCGACTGGTTCCGCAACACGTCCTACCTGGAGTTTCCCTGGGGCATGGACGACAAGGCCTTCTTCGAGGGCGCCGCGACCTACGTGAAGCAGCTGCGCCAGCAGAAGAAACCCTGGATGCTGACCCTGCTCACCGTCGGCACCCACCAGCCCTACTCGGCGCCTGCCGACTACCTGGCCCGCTACCCGAGCGCCAAGCAGGCCGCGGTGGCCTATCTCGACGACGCGATCGACGCCTTCCTCGCCGACCTGGAGAAACAGGGCGTGTTGCGCGACACCCTGGTGGTGCTCACTTCCGACGAATCCCACGGTGTCGACCAGGTGCGCCTCGCCTCGGCCTGGGGCTTCAACCTGGTACTGGCACCGGAACAGGCGGCGCTGCCGCCGATCAAGAGCGGCGTCTACGGCCACGTCGACCTCGCCGCGTCCGTCCTCGACTATTTCGGCTACCGCGTGCCGGCGGGGATTTCCGGGCGCTCGCTGTTCCGCGACTACGCCAGCGGCCGCGAAATGATGTCCTACACCAACGGCATGCTGCGCCACCACGACGGCAAGGACACCTTCGTCGAATGCGATTTCCAGCAGGTCTGCCGGCGCTACCGCAGCGAGGGCTTCATCGCCGACGAAGCCGAGTTCCTCGGTCGCTTCAGCGGTCGCCAGGCACGCCTGGTCAGCCAGCGCGCCGCCGTCCTCGACCACTCCGTGCAACAGGCCGGCCAGTTGGGCCAGGAGTTCCAGTTCGCCACCCACGAACGCATCCGCCTGAAGCCGGAAACCCACAACGACTGGACCGACAACCTGATCGGCGCGCAATACCTGGAGATGCCGAAGAACAGCAGGACCACGGTCACCCTGAAGATCCGCGCCTTGCAGATGGACCGCAACGGCGCCCGGGTGACGCTGAAGACCAAGGAGTTCGAACGCGACGTTCCCATACCGGTACCGGACATCCCGCGCCTGCTCAAAGGCAAGCCGCTGGACATGAGCTTCACCTTCGACAACCCGGAAGCGCGCAAGGCCTTCTCCTTCCACTTGCTCGCCGAGGGCCGCGGGATCATCGAGATCAGCGACTTCCACGTGGTCACGGCGGCCAACCCGGAACCCGTGGAAAGCCGCAGCCAGGTCGCCGAAGCGGCGAAGGAACAGCCGCTGCTGAGCACCCTGAAAAGCCTGTTCGCCAACCGCCCCGAAACCGAGGAAGCGGAACGCGCGGACGCCCCTCGGGAGCGCACCGTCATCCCCGAGCAGAAGGCCCTGATCCTTTCGCACTGACCGCGCCGGAGCGGCCCGCCCGGCCGCCGTGCGCTCCCCGCTGAACCCAGCGCCGTCGCGGGCGTCGAAGATTCGCAAGCAACCAGGCGAAACGGAGAACGGCATGAAGCACCTGGCATTCCTCGCCCTCGGCGGACTCCTGCTGGCGCCCCTGGCCGAAGCGGCCAGCTTCGATTGCGAAAAGGCTGAGCGAGCGGACGAAAAGGCCATCTGCGCGAACCGGGCGCTGAACGACAAGGACGTCGAGATGAGCGTCAAGTACCACTTCCTCCGCGGCCTGTTCGCCATGGGCGGCCGCGGCGCCATGCAGGACCGGCAGCAGGACTGGCTGCGCCAGCGCCGGCGCTGCGGTGGCGACACCGACTGCCTCTCCCGCGCCTACGCGCAGCGTATCGACGAGCTGGACAAGCAGTACGCGGGCATCGACAAGCCGCTCTGAAGCTAGCGTCCGCCGGCAGCGAACTGCAGTTCCGCCAGGCGCGCATAGAGCGGGTTCTCGGCGATCAGCCGGGCATGGCTACCAATGGCCACCAGCCGCCCCTGGTCGATCACCGCGATGCGGTCGGCGCTCTGTACCGTGGCCAGGCGATGGGCGATCACCAGGGTGGTACGTCCGCTCATCAGGCCTGGCAGGGCCTGCTGGATCAGGTGCTCGCTTTCCGCATCCAGGGCGCTGGTCGCCTCGTCGAGCAGCAGCACCGGCGCGTCTACCAGCAACGCCCGGGCGATCGCCAGGCGCTGGCGCTGGCCGCCGGACAGGCCGATGCCGCCCTCGCCCAGGTGGGTGGCGTAGCCCTGCGGCAGACCCAGGATGAACTCGTGGGCATGCGCGGCACGCGCTGCGGCCTCGACCTCGGCGGCGCTGGCATGCGGACGGCCGTAGCGGATGTTTTCCTCGACGCTGCCAAAGAACAGCGCGGGGTTCTGCGACACTAGGGCAAAGCTGCGGCGCAAGTCGGCCGGGTCCAGTTCGACGATCGGCTGCCCGTCCAGCAGCAGCCGTCCCTGCTGCGGATCGAAGAAACGCAGGAGCAGATCGAACAGGGTCGACTTGCCGGCGCCGGAAGGTCCGACCAGGGCCAGGGTTTCCCCCGGTTCGACGGCCAGGCTGATGTCGTCGATGGCCCAGTGTTCGGGACGGGTCGGATAGGCGAAGCGCACCGCCTGCAATTCGATCCTCCCGCTCACCCGTGCCGCCAGCTTGCGTGGTTGCGCTGGCGGGCGGATCTCGCTGCGCGCCCTGAGCAGCTCGGCGATGCGCTCTGCGGCGCCGGCGGCGCGCTGCAATTCGCCGATCACCTCGCTGAGGGTGCCGAAGGCCATGCCGACGATCAGGCTGTAGAAGACGAACGCGGCCAGTTCGCCGGCCGAGATGCTGCCGGCGATCACGTCGCGGCCGCCGACCCAGAGCATGACGCCGACCGCGCCGAGCACCAGCACGATCACCACGGTGATCAGCCAGGCGCGCTGGGCGATGCGCTTGCGCGCGGTGTCGAAGGCGCGTTCGACGGTGCCGGCGAAGCGCTGGCGATCCTGCGCCTGGTGGTTGTAGGCCTGCACGGTCTTGATCTGACCGAGGGTTTCACCGACGTAGCTGCCGACGTCGGCCACCCGGTCCTGGCTTTCCCGCGACAGGCTGCGCACGCGGCGGCCGAACAGCAGGATCGGGGCGATCACCAGCGGCAACGCCAGCACCACGATGCTGGTCAGCTTGGCGTTGGTGACGAACATCAGCAGCACCCCGCCGACCAGCATCAGGGCATTGCGCAGGGCCATCGACAGCGAGGAACCGATCACCGTCTGCAGCAGCGTAGTGTCGGCGGTCAGGCGCGACTGGATCTCGGAGCTACGGTTGGTTTCGTAGAAACCGGGATGCAACTCGATCAGGTGGTCGAACACGCGCTTGCGGATATCGGCGACGAAGCGCTCGCCGATCCAGGACACCAGGTAGAAGCGCACGAAGGTGCCCACGGCCAGGCCGAGCACCAGCACGAAGAACAGCAGGATGTAGCGATTGAGCAATTCGGGCGAGGCGGTGAGGAACCCCTGGTCCACCAGCAGGCGGATGCCCTGGCCCAGGGACAGGGTGATCGCCGCGGTGAACAGCAACGCCACCAGGGCCCCGAGCATGCGCCAGCGGTAAGGCGCCATGAAGCGCCAGGCCAGGCGCAGGGCGATACGTTGGCGGGAGGAGAGAATGGCTGGCATGCGGCGCTCGCTCGGCGGCTGGGGTTCCGCAGGTTAGCACCGGGAACGCAGCGAGGCGATGCATGCCCCGGCCGGCAGCGCGATGATATCGACGTATATATCCGGGCAACTTAGCCGATAACTAATCGTGAACTTTTCATTATTCTCGATATAGGTGAGATAGAGGCCCGGAGAACTTTCTCGCATCAACTAATGCAAACATTGGAATTCATGCCGGGATGCGCGAAGGGAGTTATCCACCTGGCGGTATCCTGCGTCGCCCGGGGTCGGCGGAACATCCAGCCGCGGAGACCTCGAGCAGTTCACCGCCGGATCGCCAATGCCGCAGCGCCTCGCTCGGGTATTGCCTAACGGACTTTATAGAAAACAGCAGGTTACGTCCGAAATCTGATCGACAATATTCAAGATGAAATAAAACGCCGCTTCGGTTATAATGAACGGCCATATTTAATGCAGAGACAGGTCCCCGGATATGGCCATCATGAAGAAAACCGTCGCGCCGAAAGCCGCCAAGCCGGCTCCCGCGGTCGAAACCCGCGAGTCCATCGAAGCGCAGGTCGCCGCCTTCCTCCAGGCCGGCGGCGAGATCCAGAAGATCGCCAAGGGCGTCAGCGGCCAGGTCTACGGCCCGTCGCGGCAGATCACCATCAGCAAGAAGCGCTGATCGCCCGCCCCTCGCCGGGGACTACGAAGGGGATGGCAGGCCGGCACGCAGATGTGCCACGCTCCATCCCCTTTTTCATTGCCTGAATCCCGAGCCCTTCATGCCTGGCCATCCCGATCCACTGCACGGCGTCACCCTGGAAAAACTGCTCACCGAACTGGTCGCCCACCACGGCTGGGCGGAGCTTGGCAAACGGGTCGACATTCGTTGTTTCAGGAACGACCCGAGCATCAAGTCCAGCCTCGCCTTCCTGCGCAAGACGCCCTGGGCCCGGGAAAAGGTCGAGGCGCTCTACGTCCAGCTCAAGCGCAACCAAGGCTGAAGGCTAGCGCGCCAACCCCAGGCGCAGCAATTGCCCGTCCTTCTGGTCGGTGAGCAGGTAGAGATAGCCGTCCGGGCCCTGCCGCACGTCGCGGATGCGCACCCCGAGATCGCCCAGCAGGCGCTCTTCGTGGACGATCCGGTCGCCATCCAGTTGCAGGCGGATCAGTTCCTGCGTCGCCAGCGCGCCGATGAACAAATTATGCTGCCAGGCCGGGAAGCGCTGCGCATCGTAGAACGCCATGCCGCTGATCGCCGGCGACTTCTCCCAGACATGGTGCGGCGCCTCGGTACCTTCGACGGCCTTGCCCCTGGCTTCGGGGATCGGCAGCAGGGTGTAGTTGATTCCATGGGTCGCCAGCGGCCAGCCGTAGTTCCCGCCGGCCTGGGGTATGTTGATCTCGTCGCCGCCGCGCGGGCCGTGCTCGTGGGTCCAGAGCCGGCCGGTCCAGGGATTCAGCGCGGCGCCCTGCTGGTTGCGGTGGCCATAGCTCCAGATCTCCGGCCGCGCGTCGGTACGGCCGACGAAGGGATTGTCCTTGGGAACGCCGCCGTCCGGATACAGGCGGACGACCTTGCCCTGCAACTTGTCCAGGTCCTGCGAGGTGCTGCGCTGGTTGTTCTCGCCGAGGGCGATGAACAGGTGGCCCTTGCCGTCGAAGACCAGGCGCGAGCCGAAGTGATGGCCGCTGGAAAGCTTCGGCAACTGCCGGAAGATCACGTGGAAGCCCTCCAGCCGTCGCTTGTCCGCCGATAACCGGCCACGTCCCGCCGCCGTTCCGGCGCGGCCGTCCTCGCCGGCCTCGGCATAGGTCAGGTAGACCAGCCGGTCCTCGGCGAACCCCGGCGACAAGGCGACGTCGAGCAGTCCCCCCTGGCCGCTGGCGAAGACCCTGGGTACGCCTTCCAGCGGCGCCGACAACTGTCCCTCGGGACTGACGAAACGCAAGCTGCCGGGCCGCTCGGTGACCAATATGCCCTGGTTGTCCGGCAGGAAGGCGACGGCCCAGGGATAGGCCAGACCACCAACCACCGGGGTGACCTCGACGGCGCCCAGCTCGCTGTCGTGGCGACCGGCGTCCACCGCCTCGACCGACGGAGCGAGCAGCGCGACGGCGCTCAGCAGGATGGCATTCAAAGACAGGCCCGGCATGCGTTCTCTCCTTCCCCAAGCGAAAAACACCACTCTAGTCGCAGATCCGCCGCGCCTGGCAGTCCGCACACGGGCTGTAACAAACCCGCCCCTCAAAGCAAGGCGACCATTTCCTTGAGGGTCACCGCCCAGGTGCCCTTGGCATTGATATAGCGATAGCCGAACCGGGAACCGTGCGCCTCGCTGGTGATCACCGCGTTCCAGGCCTGCCCGCGCGGCAGGTCGTGGGCCGGGTCGAGGAGCAGGAAGGCGCGCTCGCTCATGCCGATGGCCAGGCCCCAGTGGCGGATATCGCTGCCCTTGCGGCCGTGGAAACCGAGCACTACCGGAAAGCCGGCCTCCAGGTATTCGCGGGTGTGCCGGACCAACCTGCGCCCCTCGCCCTTGAGGGCGAAATGCTCGGTATCGTTGATCTCGGCCAGCAGCTCCAGCAGGTCGACGCCGGTGGTGCCGACGCGCAGCAGCGGGCCGTGCTGGTCCAGCGCCTTCATCAGGCGCCCGTAGCGACTGCGACTGTCGACCCGCTCCAGGCCCTTGGCCTGGCGCCGGCGCAGTTGGCCGCGGACCAGCATCGCCATGACCAGGCAGTAGGGCCCGCAGGCGCCGTCCATGTCGCCCTGGCGCAGATGGACCTTGTCGCCATGGACGTTGCACAGGCCGCCGCTGCCATCCTCGTCCAGGTCCCATTCCAGGCCATCGATCAGGCGTGACTGCATGAGGGTCTCCTCTCCGGTTCCTTAAGTTGGGACCGAGCGGGCGCCGAATCATTCCTCGGCGCCCATCGCCACAACGAGTAAACTGGCGGTCTTTCATTCCAGTAGCCTCGCCATGACCGACCCGATCCGCCTGTCCAAACGCCTCGCCGAACTCACCGCCTGCTCGCGCCGCGAAGCCGAGCTGTACATCGAGGGCGGCTGGGTCAGCGTCGACGGCGAAGTGATCGAGGAGCCACAGTTCAAGGTGCTCGACCAGCGCGTGGAGCTGCTGCCGGGCGCCCGCGCGGAAACGATTGAACCGGCCACCCTGCTGTTGCACAAGCCGGCCGGCTGGCGCCACGACGATTTCGAAGGCCTGCTCGCTGCGGGGCGGCGCTGGAGCGATGACCCCAGTCCCTTGCGAGCGCTGAAAAAACACTTCGCCCGCCAGCGTCCCACCCTTGCGCTGGACAGCGAGGCTTCGGGGCTGGTGGTGTTCAGCCAGCAGCACGGCGTACTGCGCAAGCTGGTGGACGACGGTGCACGGCTGGAGCAGGAATACCTGGTCGAGGTCGCCGGCGACCTGGCCGCCGGCGGCCTCGAGCGCCTGCGCCACGGCCTCGCCTACCAGGGCCGCAGGCTATCGCCGTGCAAGGTCAGTTGGCAGAACGAAAGCCACCTGCGCTTCGCCCTCAAAGACGTGCTGCCCGGCCAGTTGCGCTTCATGTGCGAAAGCGAGGGGCTGGAAGTGCGGAGCATCCGCCGCCTGCGCATCGGCGCGCTGTCGCTGGCCAGGCTACCGCTCGGCGAATGGCGCTACCTCGGCCTCCACGAACGCTTCTGAGCGCTCATTCGAGGCCACGCAGGGCGCGCCCCGGCGACTGCCCGCAGACCCGCCGGTACATGGCGATGAACGCGCTGTCGCTGGCGTAGCCCAGGGCGTGGGCGACCTCGGTCACCGAGCGGCCTTCGGCCAGGCGCCTCCGCGCTTCGAACAAGCGCGCCTGGGTTCGCCAGCGGGAGAAACCCAGGCCGGTCTGCTCGGTGAACAGACGCGCCAGGGTCCGCCCGCTGGCGCCGACCTCACGTCCCCACGCCTCGATGCTCCAGTCCAGCGCGGGTTGCGCCAGCAGCGCCTCGGCCACCTTCAGCGCCCGCGCATCGCGCGGCATCGGCAGGCTCGCGGCGTGTGCCGGCGCGCTCGCCAGTTCATCGAACAGTGCGCGCAACAGCGTCAGGTGCGGCCCTTCCAATTGCAAGTCGGCTGCCCAGCCGGTCATGCGCAGGATCAGTTCGCGCATTAGCGGCCCGACTTCGAGGACCTGGACGCTGTCCGGCAGCTCGGCGAACGCCGAGGGTTCGAAGTACAGGCTACGGTAGGCGAAGCGCCCGTGCAGGACCGTGCGATGCGGCACGCCGGCCGGCAGCCAGGCGGCCTGGAGCGGCGTCAATTGGCAAATGCGCTCGGCGAAATACAGCGTGACGCTACCGGCCGCCATGTACAGCAACTGCGCGCGCCGGTGGCAATGCCAGTCGCTGCGGTGGCCGGTGCTGTCGACCTCGAGGCCGACCACCGGGCAGCGGGCGAGATCGGGATCCTCGACCCGTTCGTAGGGATAGCGCGGCACCTTGTCCTCTTCGCGATGTTTTCCGTCCTGACCGCAGCATTCTGCCAGGCGCAGGCGGCCTAGGCTTGGCTCTTTTTTCCGGAGCCATCATGCCTGACCGTCCTCGCCCTCCCCTGCTGCTGGTGCTCGCCCTGCTAGCCCTGCCGCAAGTCGCCGAAACCATCCTTTCCCCCGCGCTGCCGGCCCTGGCCAGCCACTGGCGACTGGACGACGCTACCAGCCAGTGGACCATGGCGCTGTTCTTCGTCGGTTTCGCCCCCGGCATCTGGCTCTGGGGCTGGCTGGCCGACCGCCTCGGCCGGCGCCCGGCTCTGCTCGGCGGGCTCGGCCTGGCGGCCCTGGCGACCTTCGGTGCCTGGGCCAGTACCGACTATTCCTACCTGCTTGCCTGTCGCCTGGTCCAGGGCCTCGGCCTGGCGACCTGCTCGGTGACGGTGCAGGCCAGCCTGCGCGATGTGCTGCAAGGCCCGGCGTTGATGAGCTATTTCGTCACGCTCGGCGCGGTGCTGGCCTGGTCGCCGGCAGTCGGCCCCCTCGGCGGCCAGTGGCTGGCCGACCTCGGCGGGCACCCGGCGGTGTTCGCCACCCTGGCGGTGCTGCTCGCCTCGCTGGCGGCGCTGGTCGTCCCGGCCTGGCCGGAAACCCGTCCGCTGCTGGCGGGCACGCCCGAGCCCGCGACCCTGGCGATCTTCCGACGGGTCCTGGCCGACCGCCCGCTACAAACGCGCGCACTGCTGGTGGCGGTGCTCAATGTGCTGGTGTTCTCCTTCTACGCCGCCGGGCCGTTCATGGTCGGCGACCTGCCCGGCCTGGGCTTCGGCTGGATCGGCCTGGCCATCGCCATTGCCGGGAGCCTCGGCGCCTTGCTCAACCGACGCCTGCCGCGCACCTGGAACAGCGCTCGCCGGGTACGCCTGGGCCTAGCGCTGGCGGCCGCCGGCGCGACAGCGCAGACGCTGTTGGCCGCCGTCGGATACGCCGAAGGCCTGTACTGGGCGCTGCCAGCCCTGCCGATCTTCATCGGCTTCGGCGTGGCGATTCCCAACCTGCTGGGTCCGGCGCTGCACGCCTACGACGATTGCCGGGGACGCGCCGGAGCCCTGTTCGGGCTCGCCTACTACCTGCTGATCGGCCTCGGACTGGGCGCGTCCACCCTGCTACCGTTCGACCGTCCCTGGCCGCTGGCCGCGTACTGGAGCCTGCTGGGCCTGGTCGCACTGCTGCTGGCCAGGCGGCTGCCGGAATGAAAGCGGCGCCAGGTACGCCCGTGCAAACCGGACGACCGGCCCGGAAAGCCGGATAGGGCGGCCGTCGCGACGCTGCTATGCTGTGATGGCACAGCGCCCATGCGGACCCGCAGAACGTGGCCAGAACGACGCTCGAATCGATCCAGCACGCCATCGAGGTGAATTCGTCCCTGGCCCTTCCCATCGCCCTGGAGAATCTCTCGCGTCTGACCCACCTCGCGCTGCTGACCGTCCCCTTCAACCTGATCCACATCCTGGTGTTTTCCCTCAAGGACTTCCGCCCGGACCTCGGCCATCAGCTCTGGCGCCAGGAAATCATGTACGCCCATGGCGCCATGGCCCTGCTCTTCGGCGGCATCGGCCTGCTCGCGCTATGGCTGCGCCGCCAGCCGCCCAAGCTGTGGCGCATGCGCCTGCTGATCCTGCTGGGCGGCGCAGGGATCATAGGCTTCGGCGTCGCCATCGCCTGCATCGACCAGCGCATCACCAGCAACATCACGCCGCTGCTGCTGGCCTGTTTCGCCTGCGCCATGTTCATCCTGATCCGCCCGGCCTACGCGGTGCCCTTCTACGGTCTGGCGATGCTGGCCTTCGAGGTGGCGATGGACCACGCCCAGGCCGACCCGCAACTGCGCCTGTCGAACCAGGCCAACGGCCTCACCGCGTTCGGCCTCGGCCTGCTGCTGTCGCTGATCCTCTGGCACGGCCACGTGCGCAACCTGCGCCAGCAACGCAAGCTGGAGTTGCAGCGGCAGGAGCTGGAGGAGAAGAATCGCCAGTTGGAGTACCTGGCCGGTCACGACCCCCTGACCGGCCTGTTCAATCGTCGCGAGTTCGACCAGTTGGTGCTCATGGAGCTCGCGCGCATCGCTCGCCAACCGCAGCCGCTGAGCCTGCTGATGGTCGACCTGGATCACTTCAAGTACATCAACGACCGCTATGGGCACCCCTTCGGCGACGAGGTCATCCGCCATGCCGCCAACCTGCTGCGCGGCAATACCCGTAGCAGCGACAGCGTGGCGCGCCTGGGCGGGGAAGAATTCCTCCTGCTCCTGCCCGACACCGCCGAGCAGCAGGCTCGCAGCCTTGCGGAAAAACTCCGCGAACGCCTCGAAGGTACCCCGCTGGCGACGCAGGACGGCGTGCTCTGCCTGACCGCCAGCTTCGGCGTGGCCAGCCTCGACGGAGGCGGCCAGGCCAGCTACGAGCAGCTCTACAGCGCCGCTGACCAGGCTCTCTACCGGGCCAAGAGCAGCGGTCGCAACCGGGTGGAAGTGATTCGCCTGGCCAGCCTCGCGGAAAGCCTGCGGTAACAATTGATCGGCCGGCCCTGACGAGCGGTCGGTCAGCCGCCCGAACCTTGGTTAAGATGGTCCGTGGCGCTCTAGCTCGCCGCTCTTCCTGCCCTTCCGACCTGCCCGACCTCGCCCGGCCCCATGCCGCGGCCTTGCCGTTGGCGTCGTGCGGGAAGACCGGCGCAGCGCCGTTGTCCGCATTACCAGGGGAGAACCATGCTCAAGCACCTGCTCGTGCTCACCTGTGCCCTGCTCGCCAGTTCCTCGGCCCTGGCCCAGGTGATGGCCCGCGACCTGGGCGATTTCGAACTCAAGCTGGCCACCAGTCCGACCCGCAGCATGGCCCAGGGCCTGGTCACCCCGGGCAGCTCCGGCAGTTTCCACGGCGGCCTCGACCTAAGCCACGAAAGTGGCTGGTACATCGGCAACTGGACCTCCAACCTCGACCCCGGCAAGCCCACCGAGATCGACTCCTACGCCGGCTTCAAGCGCCCGCTGAACAACCGCCTGGGCTACGAAATGGGCCTGATCCGCTACAGCCGCCCGGAGCAGCCGGCCAACGACGCAGCCGAACTCTACGGCGGCCTGTCGATCTTCGGCAGCCGGCTCGGCGCGGCCCTGAGCAGCGACCCGGGGCGCAACGACACCACCCTGTTCGCCGACCTCGGGGTCAACCCGCCGTTCGGTTTCGACGTCACCCTGAAGTACGGCAACCATCGCCTGGACAACCCGGCGAGCCTCAGCGGCGGGGGCTACGTGAGCGTCTTCAACGACTGGTCGGTGAACCTCTCGCGGCCCTGGCTGGGCATCGACCTGAACCTGTCCTACAGCGGCACCAGCCTGACCGGCAACGATTGCAGCGCCTACTCGGGACACAACAGCTACTGCGACACCACGTTCATGCTGAAGGCGTCGCGTCCGTTCTTCTGAGTCGTCAGTCGTCCTGGCGGCGGGTACGCTGGGCGAGTTCGTCGAGCTGTTTCTGCTCGCGCTTGTCCTCGGCCTGGCGCGCCTCTTCCAGGTAGCGCTCGACCAGCTTGCGCAGCCCTTCCAGGCGGGCGTATCTCTCCTGCCAGTTGAGCCGCGCCTTGTCCACCGCCTCGCGGTGCCAGGTCACGCTGTTGGCCTGCTGGGCGACGGCGGTCTCCAGTTGCGAGAGGAAGCGCTGGTAGTTCATCAGCCACTGGCCGCTGACGCCCTTCTGGCCCTGGCTGATCCATTGCTGCTGGTAGTCGTTGCGGTAGCGTTCCAGCTCCGCCAGCTTCTGCTGTGCCGCGAGCAATTGCTGCTGGCACCTGCCCAGCTGGGTCGCGGCATCCCGCTCGGCCTTGCTGGCCATGTCCACCACCGGCGCCAGCCGCGCCGCGCGCTTCTCCATGCCTCAGCGCGCCTCAGGCCTGCCCGCCGGCGAGCAGGCTCGCCAGCCGCGCACGGCTTTCCGCCAGGCTTTCGCTTTCGTCGAGGCCCTGGCGCAGGAACTGGCGCATGACCGGGAAGCGCGCGATGGCCAGGTCGGTCTCGGGATCGCCGCCGGCCACGTAGGCACCGACGCTGATCAGGTCGCGACTCTGCTGGTAGCGCGACCAGAGCTGCTTGAAGCGCTGGGCGTCGCGCAGGTGCTCGGCCTCGACCACCTGCGGCATCACCCGGCTGATCGAAGCTTCGATATCGATGGCCGGATAGTGGCCTTCCTCGGCCAGCCGCCGGGACAATACGAAGTGCCCGTCGAGCACGCCGCGAGCGGCGTCGGCGATCGGGTCCTGCTGGTCGTCGCCCTCGGAGAGCACGGTGTAGAACGCGGTGATCGAGCCGCCACCGGCTTCGGCATTGCCGGCGCGTTCCACCAGCTTCGGCAGCTTGGCGAACACCGATGGCGGATACCCCTTGGTCGCCGGCGGCTCGCCGATGGCCAGGGCGATCTCGCGCTGGGCCTGGGCGTAGCGGGTCAGCGAGTCCATCAGCAGCAATACGTTCTTGCCCTTGTCGCGGAAGTACTCGGCGATCCGCGTGCAGTATTGCGCGGCGCGCAGGCGCATCAGCGGCGCGTCATCGGCCGGCGAGGCGACCACCACGGAGCGCTTGAGGCCTTCCTCGCCGAGGATCTCGTCGATGAACTCCTTCACCTCGCGACCCCGCTCGCCGATCAGACCGACGACGATGATGTCGGCCCTGGTGAAACGGGTCATCATCCCCAGCAGCACCGACTTGCCCACCCCGGTACCGGCGAACAGGCCGAGGCGCTGGCCGCGGCCGACCGTGAGCAGGCCATTGATCGAGCGGATGCCGACGTCGAGAGGTTCGCTGATCGGGTGGCGCTTGAGCGGGTTGATCGTCGGGCCGTCCATCGGCACCCAGTCTTCGGCGCGCATCCCGCCCTTGCCGTCGAGGGCGCGGCCGGCGCCGTCGAGCACCCGGCCGAGCATCGACATGCCCATCGGCAGGCGCCCGGTGTCCGGCAGCGGCACGACCCGCGCGCCAGGCGCGATGCCGGCGAGGCTGCCGACCGGCATCAGGTACACCTTGCTACCGGAAAAGCCCATCACTTCGGCCTCCACCTGCACCGGGTGGTAGCCGCTTTCGTTGATCACGTTGCAGCGGCTGCCGACCGCAGCCTGCAAGCCTTCGGCTTCGAGGGTCAGGCCGACCATGCGCAGCAGGCGGCCCTCGACCACCGGCTGCGCCGGCAGCGAGACAGCCTCGGTGTAGCCCTCCAGGCGCCTGGCGAAACTGGTTCGCTCAAGGCGCATCGACGTCTCCGGGGGCGTCGAAGTCGATCCGGATGTCGCTGGCCAGCGGATGGGTCGCCTGTTCGCGCTGTTGCTCGAACAGTTGCTTCACTGCCTGCGCCAGGCGCGTCTCGATGGTCGCGTCGATGCGACTGTGTTCGGTCTCGATGCGGCAGCCGCCGGGCAGCAACGAATCGTCCTCGAGAATCCGCCAGCTCTCTTCGTGGCGCTCGCGCAGCGCCTTGACCCGCTCGAAGTCCTGCGGGTTGACATGGATACGGATGTTCGCCGCGCCCATCGGCAGCAGCTTCAGAGCCTCGCGCAGGACCTGGCGGACATGGCTGGAGTCCATGTGCAGTTCGCGCTGGATCACCTGGCGGGCAACGTGGTTGACCAGGTTGACCATGCCCTGCTCGATCAGGGCGTCCTGCTCGGCGATGGGTTCCAGGAGCTGCGTCATCAGGCGCTCGAGACTTTGCAGGCGCTCCTTCAGCGCCTCCTCGGCTTCCTGCCGCGCCTTCAACTGGCCGGCGTGGAAACCGTCGCGCTCGCCGGTGGCGAAGCCTTCGTTGTAGGCGTCCTGGCGGATCGCCTCGATTTCCTCCAGCGTCGGCGGCTTGACGGTCTCCAGCTCGACCTCTTCCACCGCCGGCGGCGCCGGCGCGGGTTCGGCGACCGCGGGCACCTGCGGCGCGGCAACGGCCGGCTCGTCGCGCGGCTCGTCGAAGCTCGGCAACGACCAGAGGCCGAAGGCCGCCACGTCCTTGCCGCGGATCAGTTCGCTGGGACTGTCTTTGTCCTTGTCGTGGGGGACCACCTCAGATCATCTCCTCGCCACCCTTGCCGCCCAGCACGATATCGCCGGACTCGGCCATGCGCCGGGCAATGGTGAGGATTTCCTTCTGCGCACCTTCCACTTCGCTGACCCGTACCGGCCCCTTGGCCTCCAGGTCGTCGCGCAGCAGCTCGGCGGCACGCTTGGACATGTTCTTGAAGACCTTCTCGCGGATCGCCTCGTCGGAGCCCTTGAGCGCCAGCACCAGTACGTCCGAGGAGACTTCCCGGAGCAGCGCCTGGATGCCGCGGTCGTCGACGTCGGCGAGGTTGTCGAAGACGAACATCAGGTCCTCGATCTGTCCGGACAGGTCTTCGTCGACCTCGCGGATCGAATCCATCAGCTGGCCTTCGATGGAGCTGTCGAGGTAGTTCATGATGTCCGCCGCGCGCTTGACCCCGCCCATGGTAGTGCGGGTGGCGTTGGAATTGCCGGCGAACTGCTTCTCCAGGATCAGGTTGAGTTCCTTCAGCGCCGAGGGCTGCACGGTGTTCAGCGAGGAGACGCGCAGGACGATATCCAGGCGCACCTTGTGGTCGAAATGGCTGAGCACCTCGGCGGCCTGGTCGGGATCGAGGTAGGCGACCACGATGGCCTGGATCTGCGGGTGTTCGTAACGGATCACGTCGGCCACGGCACGCGGCTCCATCCACTTCAGGCTGTCCAGGCCGCTGGTGCTGCCGCCGAGGAGGATGCGGTCGATCAGGTTGTTGGCCTTGTCCTCGCCGAGGGCCTGGGTGAGCATCTTGCGGATGTAGCCGTCGGCACCGACGCCGAGGCTGGTCTGGTCGCCGACCACTTCGACGAACTCGCCCATCACCTGCTCGACCTGTTCGCGGTGCACGTTGCGCATCGACGCCATGGCCACGCCGACCCGCTGCACCTCTTTCGGCCCCATGTGCCGCAGCACCTGCGCCGCGTCGGTCTCGCCGAGCGACAGGAGCAGGATGGCGGCCTTGTCGACCTTGGTCAGTTTGGCGGCGAGACGATTCTCACTCATGGCGCTTACTCATCGGCGTTGATCCACTCTTTCACGACCTGGGCGACGCGGCCCGGGTCCTGTGCGACCAGGTTCTTGATCGCGTTCAATTGCGCATCATACCCCTCCGTGGGGCTCGGCAGGAGGATGCTCGACGGCCCGCCGATGCTCACCCGGTCGTCGGCCAGCGAGCCTTCCAGGCCACTCTCACCCAGCGCCAGGTCACCGTCGCGACCACCGCCGCCGGCCAGCGACTTGCCCTTGCCGCCGCCGGTGATGTTGCTCAGCACCGGACGCAGCACGCCGAACACCAGGACCAGGATGAACAGCACGCCGAGCACCTGCTTGACGATGTCCCAGAACCACGGCTGCGAGTAGAACGGAATGCTGTCGATCTCTTCGGCCTGGGCCGGGGCGAACGGCGCGTTGATCACGCTGACGCTGTCGCCGCGGCTGGCGTCGTAGCCCACCGAATCCTGTACCAGGCGGGTGAAGCGCGCCAGTTCGTCGGCGCTCCAGGGCTGGTGGCTGACCTCGCCGGTCTTCGCGTCGACCTTCATCTGGTCGTCCAGCACCACCGCCACCGACAGTCGGCGCAAGCGCCCCTGCTGCTGCTTGGTGTAGCTGATCGAGCGGTCCAGTTCGTAGTTGCGGGTGGTCTGGTCGCGCTTGTCGGTCGGGTACGGCGCCAGCTCCGGCTTGCCGGTCTTCGGATCGATGATGGTCTGGCCGTTGGCGTCCTTCAGCGGCTGGCCCGGCGCGACGTAGTCGGCCGGCGCGCTGGCGGTGGCCTGCTGCGGCGCGCTGGCCGGGCCCGGCGGCTGGTTCGACAGCGCCCCCGGCACGCCCTGCGGCCCGGACGAATTCTGCCGTTCCTCGTTGTTGCGTTGCTCGCTGCGCAGGGCCGGCTGGTCCGGGTTGTACATCTCCGAGGTCGACTCGACCGCGCTGAAGTCGACGTCGGCGGACACCTCGGCCTTGTAGCGACCGTTGCCCAGCACCGGTTGCAGGATATTGTGCACGCGCTGGGTGAGCAGGCCCTCCATGCGCCGGGTGAAGTCGAACTGCTTGCCGGCCATGGTCAGCTCGGAGAGTTCCTGCTGGTCGGAGAGCAGGTTGCCCTTCTGGTCGACCACGGTGACCTGCGACTTGTCCAGCTCCGGCACACTGGTGGCGACCAGGTTGACGATCGCCATCACCTGGCTCGGCTCCAGGCTGCGCCCCGGATACAGCTCGACCAGCACCGAGGCGCTGGGTTTGCGGTCGTCGCGAACGAACACCGAACTCTTCGGGATCGCCAGGTGCACGCGGGCGGCCTTGACGTTGTTCAGGCTCGACACGGTGCGCGCCAGCTCGCCTTCCAGGCCGCGGCGGTAGTTGGTGGCTTCCATGAACTGGCTGGTGCCCAGCGCCTGTTCCTTGTCGAGGATCTCGAAACCGACGTTGTTGTCGGTGGGCGCCACGCCGGCGGAGGCCACCTTCATGCGTGCCCGGCCGAGGTCGTCGGCCTTGACCAGCAGCGCGCCGGAGTTGGGTTCGACCTTGTAGGGAATGTCCGCCGCGGTCAGCGCTTCCACCACACGGTTCGCGTCGACCCCGTTGAGGCTGCCATAGAGCGGCTTGTAGTCCGGCTGCTGGGACCAGAGCACGACGGCGAAGCCGATCGCCACGCTGGCGGCGAGACCGACCAGCAGGCCGATCTGGCGCAGCATGGTCATCTCGGAAAGGTTGTCGAGGAACGACAGTCCCGGGAAGGATTTCTTCAGCATCCCGGCACCGCCGCTCTTGGCGGGAACCTGGCTGTCGATCAGTGCATCGGCCATGAACTAGTTATCCTCGCGCCGCTCAGACCGGCATCTGCATGATGTCTTGGTAGGCCTGGACCAGTTTGTTGCGCACCTGGGTCATGGCCTGGAACGACACGCTGGCCTTCTGGCTGGCGATCATCACGTCGGTCAGGTCGACGCCGCTCTGGCCGACCTCGAAGGCGTTGGCCATCGCGGTGGAGGCCTGCTGGGTCTCGTTCACCTTGTCCACGGCCTGGGAAAGCATTTCCGAAAAGCTCGGCGCCCCCACTTCGGCCGGCGCCTGAACCGGTTTGGCCTTGGCCATGGCTTCCATTTGCATGGAACGCATTTCCAGCATCAGACGATTGAACTCGACACCCTGACTCATGACTCTTCCTCCAACAGCCGCGGCTTTTTTGACGCCGCCCGGCACTTTGCAGAGGAGTTAGCAACAAGGGTGCCAAGTCGACCCCAAGGCCCGGCATCGGCGTTCGCCGCCAATGCCCGCGACCGCTGCAGGGTCCGTCCCTGCTCCGGTTATCGGCAGGCGCGCACGCTCGAACAGCCCCGGGCGACGACCGGCGGCGGACGCAAAAGGCCCGCACGAGGCGGGCCTGGGGAACATGGCGAGCACTCAGATGGCGTAGAGATAGGCCTCCACGTCCATCCCCGCGTCGCGCATCTGGGCGAGCTTGTAGCGCAGGGTCCGCGGGCTGATGCCAAGGCGCTCGGCGGCCTCCTTGCGGCGGCCGCGCTCGGTGCGCAGGGTATCGATGATCACCTGGAATTCGCGGCGGCGCAGGTCGTCGCCCAGCGCGCCGCTAGCGTCCTGGCCTGCGGCCGGCGACGGAATCTCGACGTTCGGCGGGGTGGCCGGTGGCATTGCCGGCATGGGCACCGGCACCGGGGCCGCGAGCGGCATGCCGATCGGCGCGGTGAGGCACAGGTCGGCGGGCTGGATCAGGCCGCCCTGTTGCAGGATCAATGCACGCTGGATGGCGTTGTCGAGTTCCCGTACGTTGCCCGGCCAGGCATGCCGGACCAGGCACTGGGCGGCCTCGGGGCCGAGCGCCACCGCGCCGAGGTTCATCTTGCGGCTGTGCTTGCGCAGCAGACGCTCGGCCAGCGGCAGGATGTCCGCAGGGCGTTCGCGCAGCGGCCGCCAGGCCAGCGGGAAGACCGACAGGCGATAGTAGAGGTCCTCGCGGAAACGCCCCGCCGCGACTTCCGCCGCGAGGTCGCGGTTGGTCGTGGCAAGCACGCGGATATCCAGGTTGATCGGTTTGCGCGCACCGACCCGCTCCACCTCGCGCTCCTGCAATACGCGCAACAGCTTGGCCTGCAGGCCGAGGGGCATTTCCGATATCTCGTCGAGAAGAATGGTGCCGCCGTCGGCCAGCTCGAACTTGCCGGGCTGGGCGGCAATGGCGCCGGTGAAGGAACCTTTCTCGTGGCCGAACAGGGTGGCCTCGAGCATGTTGTCCGGGATCGCCGCGCAGTTGATCGCGATGAACGGCTTGCCGGCACGCGGCGATTGCTGGTGGATATAGTTGGCCAGGACTTCCTTGCCGGTCCCGGACTCGCCGGAGATCAGCACGGTGGAATCGCTGCGCGCGACCCGCGCGGCCAGTTCCAGCAACTGCCGGCTGGCCGGCTCCAGGGCCACCGGACCATCCTCCTCGCTGCCCGGCAACTGGCCCAGCGCATGGCGTGCCACCAGGTCGAGCAGCGCCCGCGCCTCGAACGGCTTGACCAGGTAGTCGGCGGCGCCCTGGCGCATCGCCTCGACGGCGCGATCGACCGCGCCGTAGGCGGTCATCAGCAACACCGGCAGGTGCGGGTAGCGTGTACGGATCAGGCCGAGCAACTGGTGTCCGTCCATGCCCGGCATGTTCACGTCGCTGATCACCAGGCTGAAGGCTTCGCGGGCCAGGACCGGCAGCGCCGCCTCCGCCGAGTCCACGGCGACGAACTCGTGACCGCCCAGCAGCAGGGTGTCGCTGAGGGCTTCGCGTAGTGCGCGGTCGTCTTCGACCAGCAGGACTTTGGCTGCCATGGGGTTACTCCTGAATCGCAGAAAGAGGCGCCGCCGGAATCAGCGGCAGGATCAAGGTGGCGCAGGTGCCGCGCCCGGGCCGAGAGCGCAACTGCAATTGCCCCTGGTGGGCGCGTGCCACGGCCTTGACCACCGCCAGGCCGAGCCCGGTACCGGTGGTCTTGGTGGTGAAGAAGGGTTCGCCCAGGCGCGCCAGGGTCGCCGGGTCCATACCCGGTCCGTTGTCGCTGACGCTGAGGCGCAGGCTGTCGGCGCGGGCATAGAGATGCACCTTCAGGCGCAGTTCGGGCCCGCAGGCCTGGATCGCGTTCTCCACCAGGTTGAGCACGGTGCCCACCAGGGTGTCGCGATTGCACAGCAGCTCGCCGCCGCGCGCCTCGCACTGCCAACGCACCTGGAGCCCCTGGACATGGACTTCGGCCGCCGCGCGCAGGCTGTCGAACAGCGCCTTCGGCGCCACCCGGTCGGTCAGCGGCAGCTCGCCGCGGGCGAACACCAGCATGTCGCGTACCTGATGCTCCAGTTCGTGCAGGCGCTCCTTCAGGCGCCCGGCGAAGCGTTGCTGCTGGTCGGTCGGCAGCGCCTGCTCGCTGAGGTGCCCGGCATAGAGCAACGCCGCTGACAACGGCGTGCGGATCTGGTGGGCCAGCGAGGCGACCATCCGCCCCAGCGCCGACAGGCGCTCGTGGCGCGCCAGTTGCTCCTGGAGACGGCGGGTATCGGTAAGGTCGTTGAGCAGGATCAGTTGACCCGGTTCGCCGTTCAGCGAGCGGGTGGCGATGGACAGGCGTCGCCCGTCGCGCAGGGAAATCTCGTGACCGTCATCCTCGCGCGGAGCGAAGCAGCGGGCGATCACCTCACGCCAGAGCATGCCCACCAACGGCTCGCCAAGCAGGCCCAGGGCCGCCGGGTTGGCCTCGCGGACCACGCCATGGGCATCGATGACGATGACGCCGCCGGGAAGCAGGTCGAGCAGGCTCTGCAAGCGGTTCGCCAGGCGCTCCTTTTCCGCCAGCTCCTCCATGCGCTGCGCGCTGACCAGGGCCAGTTGCCCTTTCAGCTCGGTAACGCGCTCCTCCAGCAGGCTGTAGGACTCGCTGAGCTGGCTGGACATCTGGTTGAACAGCGCGAAGGCCTGCTCGAGGCCGGCGCGGCTGGTGGCCTCGGCCGTATCGGCTGGCTGCTCGGGGAAGGCGTTGAGGGCTGGTTGCATTGCGTTTCTCTCGGTCGGCGCGACGTCATGGTTCTGTCGGTCGACGGAGATATAGCAATACCCGTGCCTAAATTTTTTTCACTTGAAAATCAAAGCGTTGCGAAACGACCTGTCAATCATCCGACAGGTCGTCGTCGCGCCGGCTCATGCCGTACTTGCGCATCTTCTCCACCAGCGTGGTGCGACGGATGCGCAGGCGTTCGGCGGCCCGCGCGACCACTCCGCCGGCGTCGTCGAGGGCCTGCTGGATCAGGCCCTGCTCGAGGTTGGCCAGGTAGTCCTTGAGGTCCAGGCCTTCGGCCGGCAGCATCGCCGGCGCGTCCATTCCCGGCAGCCCGGCGTTGATCGCCGCGCGCTCTTCCAGCTCTTCGCGCAGGCTGCTGGCGAGTTGCTCGTCCTCGTCGTCGACATGGCGGAATTTCTTCGGCAGTTCGCCGACCCCGATCACCCCGTAGGGATGCATGATCGCCAGGCGCTCCACCAGGTTCGCCAGTTCGCGGACGTTGCCCGGCCAGTCGTGGCGGCAGAGCGACATGATTGCCGCCGAGTTGAAGCGGATCGACCCGCGCTTCTCATGCTCCATCCGCGAGATCAGTTCGTTGAGCAGCAGGGCGATGTCTTCCACCCGCTCGCGCAGCGGCGCCATCTCGATGGGGAATA
The DNA here is from genome assembly GCF_056782835.1 of Pseudomonas sp. 20-5. Lineage (NCBI taxonomy): Bacteria > Pseudomonadati > Pseudomonadota > Gammaproteobacteria > Pseudomonadales > Pseudomonadaceae > Pseudomonas > Pseudomonas sp. 20-5. Next base: position 4,380,594 of record NZ_CM165584.1, read on the forward strand.
CGTTGAGGCGGTAGTAGAGGTCTTCGCGGAAAGTGCCGTCCTCGATCATCTTCTCGAGGTTCTTGTGGGTCGCGGCGATGATCCGCACGTCGACGTTCTGCGTCTTGTTGCTGCCAACCCTTTCGAAGGTGCGCTCCTGCAGCACGCGCAGCAGCTTGACCTGCATCGGCAGCGGCATGTCGCCGATCTCGTCGAGGAACAGGGTGCCGCCGTTGGCCAGCTCGAAACGTCCGGCACGACTGGTGATGGCACCGGTGAAGGCGCCCTTCTCGTGGCCGAACAATTCGCTTTCCAGCAGTTCCGCCGGGATCGCCCCGCAGTTCACCGGGACGAAGGGCCCCTCGCGGCGCTTGGAATGGTAATGCAGGTTGCGCGCCACCACTTCCTTGCCGGTGCCGGACTCGCCGAGGATCAGCACGCTGGCATCGGTATCGGCGACCTGCTGCATCATCTGCCGCACCTGCTGGATCGCCCGGCTGGTGCCGACCAGGCTGCGGAACAGGTTCGGCTCGCGGGAACGGCCGCGCTCGCGGGCCTGGTCGTACATCTCGCGGTAGACCTGGGCGCGATGCAGGGAGTCGAGCAGCTTGTTGTAGCTGGGCGGCATCTCCAGGCTGGCGAGCACCCGGCGGCGCAGCTCTTCCGGCCAGTCGGCCGGGGCCGGCTCGCCGATCAGCAGGATCGGCAGGTACTCGTCCCAACTGGCCAGCTGCTTCAGCAGCTCTACCGCCCCGCCCTTCGACTCGACGCTGCCGAGCAGCACGCACAGGGCTTCGCGACTGTTGCTCAGGCCCGCCGCTACCTCTCGCCAATCCTCGCTGTTGCAGGTCAGCTGATCTTCGCCGAGGAAGTTGAGAATGACTGCCAGGTCGCGACTGCGATCGAGATTGTCGTCAATCAGCAAGAGTTTGGTTTCGCGCCACATTTTGATCAGCTGCCTTGCATCGAATGGGTCTCGCTCGACCCGAAAGAGGGCTGGGACTAATGCCTATTTCTAATAAGCAGCCAGCATTTGGCCACTAGTTAAGTCAAATGTGAACGATTAGTCAATTTTATGGCGTGTTTTTTTTGCTGTTTCCGACAGGGAGAGGCAATAAAAAACCCCTACAGACCGCATGGAAAGCAGTACTGGCAGGGGTTTTGGGGGATATGTAAATTTTTCCGAAAAGCCTTGCGCCAAAGTAACGGCACAAAGCCATGAAAAACTTATCCGAACATCTGGTAGACCTTGGCGCCTTGCTTCGACTGGTTCAGCTGGATCAGATCGGTGGCCAGCTTGCGCTGCTCGCCCTGACAGACATCGATCAGCTCGCGATACAGCGCCAGCAGCTCTTCCATCCGCGCCCGCAAGGTGGCTTCGTCCTGTACATCGAGCATCGCCTCGTCGACGGCCTGGCGGCAACGCTGGTCGAGTTCACCGATGGCCTCCCAGTTCTGGCTGGCCAGGGCAACGCGCAGGGCGCTACCGGTTTCTTCAAGGATCTGTACAGCTGCACTCATTGCTTGGTCCCTCTGGGGATGCCTCTCAGGGGGCAATCGCATCCCAACCGGATTTGATGTTGCGCAACAGCTCGGAAACTTCCTCGAGCTTGCCCGCGTCGTTCTTCAAGTTGGCTTCCGTCAGGCGCATCGACATGTAGGCGTAAAGGCGGTCGAGGTTGGCTGCCAGCTCGCCGCCCGCCTCGAAGTCGAGCCCTTCGCGCAGGCCACCGACGATGGCGATGGCCTTGCCGATCAGCTCGCCCTTCAGCGCCACTTCGCCGCGCTCCAGGGCTCCGCGGGCCTGCGCCATCCGGGTCAGGCCGCCTTCCATCAGCATCTGGATCAGGCGATGCGGGCTGGCATCGATAGCCTGAGCCTGGGTACTGACATTCTGGTATTGCCGCATGGCTGCCATTGCGTTCATCGACGGTTGCCTTGTTCGGTGACTGATACGCTCTATATCGGTCGGCTACCGCGATTCTTTAGCGCCGTTCGCTGTCTTCGCCCTGCGCTTCGGCGCTGCCAATGGCATCCCAGGCCTGCTTGATCTGGCCCAGCAGCGCCTCGACCTCGTCCAGCGGACGCGGTGTGTCGTCCAGCGCGACACCAGCCAGGCGGCGGGTCATGTAATCGTACAACGCATCCAGATTGCCGGCTATCTCGCCGCCCTGCTGGTGATCGAGGCCAGCCTGCAAGGCGCCGATGATCGACAACGTGGTGCCTACCGCTTCGCCGCGCAGCGCCGGGTTGCGCTCCAGCACCGCGCGCCGGGCCAGGGCGATGCGTTCGAGCGCGCCGTCCAGCAGCAGCTTGACCACCTGGTAGGGCGGGACGTCCTGTGCGCTGCCTACCTGCCGGTAGGTATCGATAGGACGCGACATCAGCTTTTCTTCACAAGGCCAGGCAGGCTGCTAAGAGCCTGGGCCATGCGTCCGCTGGTCTGGTTGAGCTGGCCGATCAACTGGTCCATGGCGGTGAACTGCTTGAGCAAACGATCCTGCAACTGCTCGACCCGGCGATTGAGCGCTTCGCGCTGGGTATCCACCGACTTGATGGTGTCCTGCAATCCATCCAGGCGCTGCTGGAGCACACCGCCGGTCTGGGTGTAAGGCGTGAGCTTGTCGTCGAGACGCTTCATCAGGCCGGTATCGCCGGTGAACAGAGCAGAAACCGACTCGAACTTGTCCTTCAGAACCTTGTCGAGTTTCTTGTCGTCGATTTCCAGGGTGCCGTCTTTCTTGGTGGTGATACCCATGTCGGCGAGCATGCGAACATCGGTACCTTGCCCCGGCTGGACCATCTCGTTGCGCATGGTGGTGAGCAGGTTGCGCACGCTGCTGTCACCGACCAAGGCACCGACCACGGGAGCCTTGTCGTCGCCCACCTTGGTCACGCCGGTCAGTTCCGAAGTCACGCCGACCAGCTTGTTGTAGGCCTCGACGAACTTCTTGATGTTGTCCTTGACGCCGCCACGGTCCTGCTCGACCGAGATGGTGATCGGCTTGTTGGTGTCGGTGACCGTCTTCAGCTCGAAGGTGACGCCGTTGATGACCTTGTCGACCGTATTGGTCGGACTTTCCAGGGTCAGGCCGTCGATGCTGAACTTGGCATTCTTCGCCTGGGTGATATAGCCGCTGCTGCTGGAGGAGCTACCGTCCAACTGGGACAGGGTCAGCTTGCCATCGGCGCCGACGCTGCCGATGTTGAAGTTCTCCAGGCCGGAACTGCCCTGGACGAACACGTCCTTGCCGGCGCCGGAATCCTTGCCGGTGAAGACCAGTCGCGAGGTTCCGTCTCCAGGGTTGTTGACGATGTTGGCGGTAATGCCCTTGTCCTTCAGCTGCGCGTTGAGCGAGTCGCGCACTTCGGCGAGGGTCGCGCCCGCCGCGACGTTTACCGTGACACCGGCATCGTCGGCACCCTGCTTGATGGTCAGGGTTCCGCCGGAAGTGGTCTTGTAGCCATCGGCAAACGACGCGGTGGCCACCTTGCTGACGCTGGCCAGCTGGGTCACTTCGAGCTTGTAGATACCCGGCAGGGCGTCCTTGGTGGCGGTGGCGGTGGCGAACTTCTCGTCGCTGGTGCTCGCCGAGCGCTTCTGGAACAGCTCGGGCTTGTTCAGCTCCTTGAGGATGGTCTGCAGGTCGGAGATCGCGCTCTTGAGCTGGCCGATGCCGGTGAACTTGGCGGTGGTGTCGCTTTCCAGACGCTTGAGCTGCGCCTCCTTCGGCGCCTTCTCGGCCGCCACCAGGGTGGAAACGATGTTCTTGATATCAAGGCCCGAGTTGTAGCCGTTGATCGTCGTACTGTTCGCCATCTTGCTTCACCTCGTCAGCTCATTGACGCTTTGTCCTTCCAATTCCAACAGACACTCAAAAGACGTGCCAATTCCGCTCAGGCTTCCGCCTTGAACAGCAGGCTGCGCGCTTCGTCCAGTCGCTCTGCCAGGCGCAGGGCCTCTTCGGAAGGGATTTGCCGGATGACTTCTCCGGAAGTCGAATCGGTCACCTTGACCACTACCCGCCCCGTGGAGTCGTCCAGGCTGAAACTCAGATCACGACGGATGCTCTGGGTGAACTTCTCGATGGAGGAAACCGCCTCCTCGACCGCAGCGCGTTGCTCCTTGTCGCCCATCCTGACGTCGCCCGTCCGTTGCGCGCTTGCGCTGGCGGCCGCCTCGCCGGCCTGGCCGGCCGGGCGTGCGCCATCGGAAGAAGACGCCGAGCCGAACAGCCGGATTACCGGAGCAGCCGTCGAATTGTTGACATTGCTGACGTCCATCGTCGCTACCTCTCAATGAGATACGAGGGGAAGCGCGCCAGCGCTCCCCCTCGTGACTTCACCTTGACCTCGCCGAAGCTTAGCGCAGCAGGCTCAGAACCGACTGCGGCAGCTGGTTGGCCTGAGCCAGGATCGCGGTGCCGGCTTGTTGCAGCACTTGGTTCTTGGTCAGGTTGGCGGTTTCGGCTGCGAAGTCGGTGTCTTCGATCCGGCCGCGAGCAGCCGATACGTTCTCACCGATGTTCTTCAGGTTGTTGATGGTGTTGTCGAAGCGGTTCTGCACCGCACCGAGGTCGGCACGCTGGGCGTCGATCTGCTTGATCGCCTCGTCGATCACCAGCACGGCGGACTGAGCGCCCTTCGCGGTGGAGATGTCGATCTTGGCGACGGTGTCGTTAGCCTCGGTGAACGTCGTGGTGCCTGCCGCGGTGCCTGCGCCGGTGCTGCCGGTGTCGGTGATGGCTACGCCGGAAACCGCACTGGTAGTACCATCCGCACTAGCCTTGGACACGTAGCTGATCTGCGCGCCGTCGGTGAAGGCACCGATGCCGACGTTGGCGTCGTTGACCGCAGCGGCGATCTTGGCAGCCGCCTGCTCGGCGGTTTCGTTGCCCTTCATGTCGACCTTGACGTTCACGGCGCTGCCGCCGGTGATGCCGATCGCGATGTCGACGGTGCCCGAAGCGGTTGCAGCAGTGACCGCGCCGCCGCCGTCAGCCTTGAAGTAGGTGCCGTTCAGCGACTCTGCGCTCATCTCGTCGATGCCGACGCTGATGATTTCGTTGGCGGCCGAACCCACCTGGAAGCTGGCGACGCCGAAGGAACCGTCGAGCAGCTTGCGGCCACCGAAGGTGGTGGTGTTGCTGATACGATCCAGTTCTTTCTGCAGTTGCTTCACTTCGCCGTTCAGAGCGGTACGCTCGGAGTCGCTGTTGGAGCCGTTGGCCGACTGCAGGGACAGGTCACGCATACGCTGCAGGATGTTGGTCGACTGCTGCAGGGCGCCTTCAGCGGTCTGCGCCAGGGAGATACCGTCGTTGGCGTTCTTGGTAGCCACGTTCAGGCCGTTGACCTGGCTGGTCAGACGGTTGGCGATCTGCAGGCCGGCGGCGTCGTCCTTGGCGCTGTTGATGCGCGAACCGGTGGACAGACGCTGCAGCGAAGTGTTCAGCGACGCGGAAGAGTTGTTCAGGTTCCGCTGAGTGTTCAGCGAAGCGATGTTGGTGTTGACGGTCAAGGCCATCTTGATGCCCTCCAAGGACGATATGTTTGCCTGAGCTTGCGACCTCGGGTGGGCATCGCCCAGGCACCCCTAAAGTTCGCATTCGTGATCTTTATCGGCGCTTCCCTGGGGAGCTTTAGGTTTTTTTTTGACCATCCTCGTTTTTCATGCATCGGCCCCGTCGGAGGGGTTCGCGCAAGGCCTCCCGAGCGCTGCGGACAGCGACGGAAAGCCCCGCCGGCCGCTCAGTCCGGCATCCAGGCACGATACCAGGCGCGCAAACGCTCGCCGTCGAGCATCCAATCCGCCAGCACCCGTTCGCGCAGGTTATCCCCTGCCCTGGCTGCGGCATCCAGGTCGCGGGTATGCATGCGGATCGCCTCCACCCAGTCGCGGAAACGGTTCTTCACCCGCGTCACCGGCAGATCGTCCTGGTAGCAGCGCACGTCGCTGCAGACCACCGGGAAACCGCAGGCGCCGTATTCCAGCAGGCGCAGATTGCTCTTGCACTCGTTGAACAGGTTCTGCTCCACCGGCGCTAGCGCCAGGTCGAGATCGAGAGCCGCCAATGCCCGCGGATAGCGTTCGATAGGCACCCCCGCATGCACTTCCCTGACGAAGGGACGGATGGACGGCGGGCACATGCCGAAGAACACCCAGTCGACTTCGTCGGCCAGTTCCCGGACCACATCGGCGATCAGTTCCAGGTCGCCGGTATGGCTCGAGCCGCCCGCCCAACCGACACGTGGCCGCTCGCCGCGCCGCCGCTGCGCCCGCAGCCCCTGCCACCACCCCACCGGCAGGCGGTTCTCGATCACCCGGATATCCGGGTGGAGACCGGCGAAGGCCTCTGCCAGGGCCGGCGTCGACACCACGAAGCGGTCGACGTAACCCAGCCCGCGACGCAACGTGCGCAAAATGTCCTTCGGCAGGTGCTGGCGATGGGCGCTCTTGAGGGGCACGTTGGGCAGATAGTCGTCCAGCTCGTAGACCTTGAAGGCCCGCGAGAACGCCTGCATCCGCCGCATGGCCTCGAGACGCTCCTCGCCGACCTGGCGCTGCAGCACCAGTACGTCCGGGTCGTAGCGCTCCAGATCGGCCACGTGCATCAGGCCGATCGACAGCGCGCCATCGATGGATGCCGACTCGCGCAACGCGCTGAACGGCTGGATCACCCGGTAATGGCCGCAGCCGAACAGGTCGGCGGGGTGCGCCAGGACAGTGGGCAAGGGCCGCCACCCCTGCAACGGGCGCCAGGCCAGCTGCGGGTCGGCCAGCTTGAAACCGCCTTCGGCCTGCAACGAAAAGCCCGGGTTATAGGCGGGATCGCGTGCCAACAACGGTAGCCAGCGCGCGTACAGCGCATCTTCTTCCTCGACGCTCGCCGCCGTCGTGGCAGGCGCATCGAGCAACAGCCGCGCACGCGGCGTCCATACGTTCAGGTAGCCCGCCTGGACCGCCCGCAGGCAGATGTCGACATCGTCCCAGCGCGTCAGCGCCTCGTCGAAACCGCCCAATTCGAGGAACAACTCGCGGCGCATCAACAGGCATTCGCCAGCCACCGCCGAGTAGTTCTGGTCCACCTGCAGGCGCTGCAGGTAACCGGCGTCCTCGTGCGAACGCCCTTCGAAGGCCCGCCCGGCCGGTCCGCACAAGCCGAGCAGCCAGCCGGCGTGGCAGACCCGTCCGTCCGCCGCCAGGAGCTTGGCGCCTACCGCGCCGACTTCCGGACGCTGGCCATGGTTGAGTAACTGCTGCAGCCAGTCCTTGTCGAGGATGCCGCTGCCGGCATCGAGCCAGAGCAGGAATTCGCCGCGCGCCCGGGACGCCGCCAGGTTGCGCAGAGCCCCACGGGACAACTGCCCATCGCCTCGCAGCACCCGCACCTGCTCGACACCCATGCCTTCGACGGCGAGCAGCCATTCGCGAACGTCGGCCGCTTCGCCACCCTGTTCCAGCAGAAGGATCTCGTAGTTGGGATAGGCGGTATTCTCCAGCACGGTTTCTACGCAACGCTGGAGCTGCGCCAGGCGCTCCCCGGCCAGCACCAGGATGCTGACCGGCGGTTGCCCGGCGTGGCCGTAGTCCAGCTCGTAGCGCCCCGGCAGCCGGCTTCCGACTGTCGCCTGCGCGTAGCCACGGGCACGCAGGTGGCCTTCGATCGCCGCACGCTCGGCGGTGCTGTCCTGCAGGCGCAGCGCTGGGCCAGACAGCAGTGGCTCGCTGATGTGTCCGATACAGCCCAGGCCCCGCTGCTCGACGAGACGCAACTGGTAGGCCAGCTCGAAAGCCTCGCCGGCGGTCTCGTCGAATCCGCCCGTGGCAAGCAGCGGCTCGCGGCGGAACAACCAGTGCCGGGACAGCCCGGCGGGGAAACTGAGCAGAAGGTCGAGATTCAGGTCCGGGCGCAACGCCGCGCCCAGCTCGCCGTCATCCAGGCGCATGAGTTCGTCGGCGTACACCGCCTGGCAGCTCTCCGGTGCCGCCAGCAGGTCCAGCGCCGCCACCAGCAGGCCGCTGACAGCGAATTCGACACCCGCTTCGACCAGGAGCAACCAGTCGGTATCAAGCCGGGCAAGCGCCTGGTTGATCGTCGGCACCGGCCCCACCTCTGGATCGAAGAGCATCGCTCCGTTCCGCGGACTCGTGCCCAGCGGCGCGAACAGGTGGCTCTCGACACGTGGATACAAATTGACGTGCTCCAGGCTCTGCAGGGTACGCTCCACGGCCTCGGTATCGCCGTGGGCATCGAGCACCAGCACCGCGAAGCGCGGCCCACCACCCTGCTCCTGCAGGAATCGATCGATCAGCACCTTCTGCACCGCATCCGGCCGCCGCGCCTCCAGCCAGGTCGACAGCGTGACGCTACCGAAGCCCGCCGCCCGCCTCAGCGCGGCGAGCAGGTTGACCGGCTTGAAGACACGGGCGTCCAGGCGGGTGATCGGTGCCACCCGGACGAAGCGGTTGTCGCCGGCCTGGCGATACCAACCCAGTTCGCGGATAGCCAGGCGGAAGTCGGCATGGCCCTGCTCGCCGATACCGGGCTGGTCGCGCCCGATCTGGCTGAACTGCTGGCGGGAGACGCGGAAACGGGTCAGCGGCCGCGACAGGAACGCCAGGTCGCCACGCTGTAGCAACTGCGCACACATGGCCAGGTCGCCGATCCAGTCGATGGCCCGGCCGTTGAGCATCATCAGGCGCTCGCAGATCTGCAGCAGCGCATCGCGCCGGGCCATCAGGCAACTGGGTTCGCCGATGAAGTTGATGGTGTGGTCGGCGAGGAACGAGACCAGCTCGCGACCGTCGATCAGGACGTCGCCGGCGAACGGGAAGCAGGTCGCCAGGATGTCCGGCAGCGGCTGCCCTTCCTCGTCGATACGCAACCGCCGCGACGAGGCCAGGACCACGTTCGGCTCGCGCTCCATCGCTCCCACCAACGCCTCGACGCATTCGGGAAGCAACACGTCGTCGTCGTGGAGAAACTTGACGTACTCGCCCTCCGCCAGGCGGATGCCTTTCGCCGTGCTGCCCAGCTCGCCGAGGCGCGTCTCGTTACGGAAGTAGCGGATCGGGAACGCCGCGGAGGCGCGCTTCTGCTCGACCAGCGTGGCGACCCGCTCGTCGCTGCTGTCGTCGCAGATGATCAGCTCCAGGGCCGGATAGGTCTGCCCGAGCACGCTGTCGAGGGCGTCCTCGAAGTACTCCAGCTTGTAGGTCGGCATGACGATGCTGACACGAACGTTCGCGCTCATTGAGCCATTCCTGAGTAATTGGTGCAGCGCATGGTGATCGGAAGGGCCGGGCCATGGCCCTTCGTGTCGCCGCTCCCGGTCTCGACTCCCCGCGGCGGAGCATCTGCTCCGACGAGCGCGTCAGCGCCCTTCACGAAGAGCATCGGGCCAGTCGACATAGAGAATCGTGTCGTAGAAATACAGCGAGTAATGGCGCAGGCGCAGCCGGGCTCCCGCAGCGATCCCGTCGATCGCGGCGACGATGTCCAGCAGGTCCTGCACATGGTGGTAACAGGTGATGGCCATGCGCGGCCGGCACTCGTCGATCAGCCGCGCGGCCCCCCGCAGAACCCGTGCCTCATGGCCTTCCACATCCATTTTCAGCAAGGTCATGACATCGAGGACATCGTCGAGCCGCACGCACGGCACCTGCACGGTGCCGTCTATCTCGACCCTGCTTCCCATGGTACCGTGGGCTGCGAATGCGAGATGGCCGCCGGTATCGGACACCGCCTGGTTATGCAGATGGAGACCGACACTTCCAGCAAGCGACGCATGCATGAGCCGGTAATTCGCCGGATCAGGCTCGAAGGCATGGATCGAAGCATATTCATGACGAGCCGCCAGCATGAACTTCTTCACCGTATCGCCATCGTAGGCACCGATATCCACGTAATGCTCGTCGCTTCGCAAGACGATCGGATGCTCGGGGCCCCGGTACAGGGAAAAGTATTCCTGCTCTCCCGGACACAACACGTCCAGCAACGCAGCGCGGTTGCCGTCCAAACGCAGGCGCATGATGGCTTCCAGGGTCTTCCGGCTTCGCTCGTCGGCCAGGCGCTCGCGCAGCGAGACGAACTCGGCGTGATACTGCATCGCCAATTCGCGAGTCAGCGCGCCGGTCTGGTAGACCAAAGGAATATCCAGCAGGTAGAGAAGCTCGGGCAGATCGAGGGTGATGCATTGCGCAGTCTTCGCCAGGTGATCCAGCGTCAGCCAGGTAGGCAGCGAATAGGCACAATTCACCGCGGGTTTCCCTGCGTGGCATGGTTCCTTCAACTGGGCGGTAGGAATCACTTGGTCGAAACCATCGGGAACGCTATTGCTGGCGAAAAGCACATCGTCCACAGCAATCAGGCGAACCCCAGGCAGACGCTGCGACAAACCGGCAACCACCTGTGAGCGGAACACCCCTCCAAGATAGGAACTAGGCACCAACACCAATAGATATCCGCTCCGTTCGCATCGCGAAAGGAAGTCCGCCTGCGTCATATCGTTTCCCGCCATCATCGACAGCTCCCCGCTCATAGGATGCGTGCCCCATCGGGCATGAGTTCATCGTAAAAGGAGTAATTAGGCAGTTCCCGGGGAAGCCTGCCCGGCAACAACCATTCGCAGTGTCGCCCCACCCGGGTGTCGGCGAGCGCGACGCTGCCCGCACCCAGCGTGCTGCCCTGGCCGATCTCCACTCGCCGTCCCAACTGCACGCCAGCGAGCAGCGTGCTACAGGTTCCGACCCGGCAGTCCTCCTCCACCAGGACCTGCAGCTCCAGCCAACTGCCAGTGCCGATGCGGGCACGACCGGCGAGCACGCAACCGGCGCCGACGAACACGTTGCCCAGCAGTCGCACGCCTTCGCCGACGATGGCCTGAGGCGAGACGATATCGAATAGCCGGTAGCCCGCCAGGCGGATGTCCGCGATGAGCTTGTGGCGGGCGTAGTTCACCGCCCGCTCGTCCAGCGCCACGAATACTTCGCTTTCCGCAGCGGGATAGCGTTCGAGCAGAGGCGCAATATCGAAGTTGTGTCGATCCGCAGCATTCAGCTCCAGGACCCGGTGTTCCAGTCCCCGTGCCCGCGCGGTACTGTCCGCCCGTTCGAGCGCGCGCCCTTCCCCGACGATGATCGCCTGCTTCATGCCCTCTCCCCCAGTACCTGCGCGCGATACCACAGATGCTGGCGCACCAGCTGCACCTCGTAGTCGCCGTGCATGAACGGCGGCGAATGTGCACCCAGTCCCTCCTGGAGGCGTTCCAGGACCAGGGCGTCCTCGCCGATCACGTTACGCTCGCCGCGAATCAGGGTGCTCAGCAAAGCGCTGAAATCGGTCTTCGGATCCTTGCGCCGGGCAGTCATCATCCACAGGTGGTAGTCGGTCTCGCCGGGTGCCACCGGATCGTACTGCTGGAGCAGGAAGTGCTCGCCACGGACGCTGCAGAAGTTCACGTTCGGGTAGATGAACCAGTTGTAGTAGGCGTGCTCGTCGCCGTAGCCCTCGCAGAGGTCGGAGAACCAGCTCTTGTAGGGCTGGATCGGCGCCTTGGTGGGGAAGCTCAGCGAACGCAGCTCCGGCGTTTCGCCTTCCTGCAGCAGGCGCAGCACCTCGGATGGCACCGCAGCCTCGCGTGCCAGACCGCGCACCGGGGCGGTCATCACCGGGAGGAAGGTCTTCGGATGGACGAAAGGAACATGGTTGTAGTCCTTCACGTTCTCCATGTTCAGCTTCCAGTTGTAGCGCACCTTGTGGCAGCTGTAGATCAGCCGCGTATCCAGGTGCGAGGAGACCTCCCGCAAGGTTTCCAGGAATCCATCGTCGAACTGCTCGCGCAGCGGCAGCGGGTCGTCCGCCAGGTTGACGAACAGCAGTTGCCCCACCTCTTCCAGGTGCAGCTTGCGCAAGCCGATCCGCGCCCGCTCCTCGGCGCTGAACTGGTACAGACTGGAGTTCGGAATGCCCTGTAGCTGCCCCTCGGCGCCGAACGACCAGGCATGGTACGGGCAGACCAGCGGTCGCTGGCCGGTGCATTCGGTCTGGATCGCCGACAGACGATGCGGACACTGGTTGAGAAAGGCCCGAATGCCGGACTCGGTACGCTGCACCACGACCGGCACGCCGGCGATCTTGCGGGTGAAGAACTGGTTGCGCTCGCGCACCATCGAACTGAAGCCGACGAAGATCCAGAGCCTGCCGAACAGCCTTTCGCGCTCCAGCGCGAGCGTCTGCGGCTCGGTGTAGTGCGCTGCGTCCAGCGCATGGCGAGTCATGTCCACATCCACAACCTTCACTTGCTGAAAATAACCCGGGCCGGATTGCCGACCACGGTCTGTCCGGCCGCCACGTCCTTGAACACCACCGCGCCCATGCCCACCACGGCGTCTTCGCCGATACTGACGTCGCGGGCGATCATCGCCCCGGAGTTGATCACCGCACGATCGCCCACCTTCACGTAGCCGGCCAGCAGGCAGCGCGGGCCGATGTGTACATAGTCGCCGATGACCACGTCGTGGCCGAGCATGGTTTGCTGGTCGATGAAACCGTAGGCGCCGATACGGCAGTCCACGCCGCTGCTCACGTCGTAGCCGAAGAAGGTCGGGCCGTAGCTGGTCCGCACGCCAAGGGTGCAGCGGGTGCGGATAGCGACGAACTCGGCGCCCTTCGCCAGCAGGCATGCGACCTGCTTCTGGCGACTGAGCGGATCGCCGACCGCGGCGACGAACAGTTGGTCAGGCTCCGCGACGAAGCTCTCCGGATACCCGAGCCACGGGTAGTAGAGCGACTCCGCGACCGCGTCGGGGCCGCGCTCGTCGAGAAACCCGCCGATCACCCAGTCGATGCCGTGACCGTAGTCGACCTGCAGCTGGGCCAGCACCTGACGCCCCAACCCACCGGCGCCGAGGATGATGATCCTCTTCATTGCATCGTCCTCAACTGATGGTCAGGCCGCCGTCCATCACCAGGGTCGTGCCGGTCACCCAGCGGCTGGCATCGGAAAGCATGAAGATAGCGGCGTTGGCGATATCCTCGGGCTTGCCGAAGCCCATCGGGTGGTTGCTGCGTTGACCGTCCATCGAACCGACCGTCTGGGTGGCTGCATCCAGAAGCGGTGTTTCCACCAGTGATGGAGACAGGCAGTTAACCCGGATGTTGCGCTTCACCACTTCCATGGCCAGGCAGCGGGACATGGCGATCAGAGCGGCCTTGGTTCCCGAGTATGCCCCCACTCCGGCAACCCCGATGTGGGCGGCGATGGAAGCGATGAACAGGATCGAACCGCCGGGCGCTACCAGGTTGCGCTTGAGCAACGCCTGGGTAAGCAGCATCGGCGAGTCGACATTGATCGACTGGACTTCATGCAAGTGCGCTTCGGTCATCATCCGCACTGGACACAGACGGGAAATACCGGCGCTATGCACCAGTCCATGGATTTCGCTGTCGACAGCCGCTACCACCGCAGCGCGCTCCTCGGCTACCCGAAGATCGGCCTGGACAGCACGGTGCGGCAGCTCCGAGATCGACTGCAAGGTTGTCAGGCATCCATCCAGGCGGGTCTGGTCACGTCCGGTAACGATCAGCTCGGCGCCCATCCGCGCGCAGCTCTGCGCGATGGCCAGGCCCAGGCCGGAGCTGGCGCCGGTGACCAGGATGCGCCTGCCCGACAGGCTGAAGGGATTGAAGGAAGTCTCGTCGTTCACTTGGCTGATTCCGCGTTCAAGGCTCTCAGGACTCGATCAGGTCGGGGAACTTCGCCCCTTCGATATCCACCAGGCAGGTACCCCAGGACAGGCCGATACCGAAGCCGCAGAGCAACACGCGATTGCGGCCGGCCTCGAGTTCCCGGTTGATCCGCGCGGTCATGGTCACCGGCAGGGAGGCGCCGCTGGTGTTGCCGAAGTCGCGCAGGGTCGAAGGCACCTTCTCTACCGGCAGGCCGAGCTTCTTGCGGATGGTCTCGTTGATCATCCGGTTGGCCTGGTGGAAAACGAAGTAGTCCACTTCGTCCTTGCTCGCACCGGCATAGTCGAGCAGCTTTTCCACCGCCGGCGGTACGCGCTGGGTGGAGAAGCTGAGCACGGCGGTGCCGTCGAGCTGCAGGTCGATGGCACGGTGCCAATGGTCGTGCTCGTCCTCACGGAACGGCATCAGGTGCTGCACGCCGACCGGTTCGCGATGGCCGCCTACCGGCAGGATGATGGCCTTGTAGCCGCTGCCGTCGCTGTTCAGGTCGAAATGCATCGGCGGCGCGCCTTCGCAGAACTCCAGCGCCGTCGCGGTGCCCGCGTCGGAGAAGATCGGATCGTTGACACTGGCGCCGCGGTCGCCGACCAGCACAAGGCCCTTCTTCACCCCGCCGGCGGCAATCAGCGAACCCAGCAGGTTGAGGGCGAACGGATAGGCCGAGCAACCCAGGTTGACGTCGAAGGCCACGGTGGAATGCGGCAGCCCCAGGCGGTCCTGGAGGATGATCGCGGTAGCCGGCGCCAGGTAGTCGGGAGACTGGGTCACGACGATCAGCGCATCGACCTCCTCGCGCTTCCACTCCAGGCTTTCCAGCAGGCGCTCGGCGGCGTCGAAGGCCAGGTCGGAGAAGCACTGCCACTCCTGCGCCATGCGCCGCGTCTCGATGCCGATGTTGCGCACCAGGCGTTCGCGCTCGGCGCGCAACTGCGGCTTGCAGTCGGTCAGGTTGGAGATAACGCGCTTGGGGACGCAGGTCGCCATCCCGGCGAAACGGACGTTCTTCAGCGTGGAGGTGGCCATGGTCAGAGTCCGAGCATCTGGTAGAGGTCGCCCACCGTGCGAGCCTTGATCAGGTCTTCGCCGGTGATGGTCTTGCCGTATTCCATGTCGAACATGACGATGACCCCGAGCGCGGCCAGCGAGTCCCATTCCGGCAGGTCTTCGAGCTGGGTGTCCATGCTGACCTCGACGGGATTCTGGAAATCGGTGGCGGAAAGGAAGTCTTCGATGAATTTTGCTTGGCTCATTTCTTGTCTACCTGAGTGAGGCGGTTGTTCATTCTGTTATCGGTCGCGACGGGCTCAACTTGATGCTCGCCGCCGCGGCATGGCGGCGGAAGCGATCAGGCCGGCGACGAACTCGACGTCTGCGGCGGCCAGCCCGGGATAGATCGGCAGGCACAGCACCCGCGAGGAAATCGACCGCGCCACCGGAAGATTGGCGGGCGCCGCCGAGGGCAGCGAATGGTACATGGGGAAGTCGCTGATGAGTGGGTAGAAGTAGCGCCGCACCAGCACATCCCTGTCGCGCAGGCGCTGGTACAGCTCGTCGCGCGAAAGCGGAAAATCGTCTTCCACCAGGATCGGGAAATAGGCGTTGTTGGCGAAGGTCTGGGTACCAGGCCGGAGGCACTGGATGCCAGGGACGCCGGCCAGCAGGCGCCGATAGCGCTCGGCGATCTCCCTGCGCTGCTCCAGGGCCTGGTCGACGTGCTTGAGTTGCAGCAGCCCGAAGGCAGCGCCGACCTCGTTGAGCTTGCCGTTGATGCCGGGCATGACCACCGTGACCTCGTCGACGAAGCCGAAATTCTTAAGGTGGTTGAGGCGTTGCCGGGTGTTTTCGTCCGAGCAGATGATCGCACCGCCCTCGAAGGTGTTGAACACCTTGGTGGCATGGAAGCTGAGGATGCTCAGGTCGCCGTGGCGCAGCACGCTGCCGCCGGCGTCGCGCACGGCGAAGGCATGCGCGGCATCGTAGATGACCTTCAGGTGGTGGATATCGGCGATCCGCTGGATCGCCTCGACATCGCAGGGGTTGCCGTAGCAATGCACCGGCAGGATCGCGGTGGTCTGCGGGGTGATCGCCGCCTCGATCCGCGACGGGTCGAGATTCATGGAGTCCTGATCGATGTCCACGAAGATCGGCTTGAGCCCGTTCCACAGCAGCGCGTGGCTGGTGGCGACGAAGGAGTACGGCGTGGTGATCACCTCGCCGGTCACCCGCAATGCCTGCAGCGCGGTGATGAGTGCCAGGGTGGCGTTGGCGAAGAGCACGATGTGCTTCACCCCCAGGTATTCGCACAGGGCCTCTTCCAACGCATGGTGCATGTCGCCCCCGTTGGTCAGGAAGCGGCTCTCCCAGATCTTTTCCAGGTAGGGGATGAACTCTTCCAGGGGCGGCAGCAGCGGGCTGGTGACCGGGATCGTCTTGTTGTTCATGTAGGGCCCTGATGAATGGATACTCAGGCGAGTAAAGGGCGAAAAACCCGAGCACGCCACTCTATGCAAGGCCCGTACCCAAAGAGCCTGATGCAGGTCAAAGCCCCTGGTCGCGCGGCCCCTGGCTGTTCCACAGGCGCTGCGGCGCGAATCGGCAGTCAAACTTCTGACAAATTCTCCCGTGTTTCCGTAGACCTTGCGGAACATACCCTCCAGCGACACAGGTCCAGTCCCTGCGAACGAAAAGGCCCATGACGGAGTCATGGGCCCTGTTCCACAGAGGGACTGTCACTTCAGGTAGTTGAACAGGCTCAACCCCTGGATCTTCACGTAGCTCTGCTGCGCGGCATCCATGATGGTGGACTGCAACGACAGCCGCGACAACGCCTCGGCGTAGTCCAGGTCCTGGATCTGCGACATCACCGACGCATTCACCAGCTTCACATCGTCGATGAAGGTCTCGGTGCTTTCCACGGTATTCAGGCGCGCGCCGATCTTGCCCTGGCCGCCATCCACGGCGGCAGCCACGGCGGAGAGGTTGGTCAGGGCCACCGCCGTCGCATCGCGGATGGCGTCGTTGCCGGCCTGGTTGTCGGTGGAGCTTTCCAGGGCCTTGCGCAGGTCCGACACCACGTTCAGCAGGCTGCGCTTCTCGCTGCCCGGCTTGTAGTTGACGTTGAACTCGTCGCCCGCCTTCGGCGTGCCGTCGATCGTCACGCTGACGCCGGCGTAGAGCACCTTGTCGATGGTCTTCGGGTCGTCGTCGATGGCGCCCTTGGACAATTGCCAGGCCGGCGGCGAATTCGGATCGTAGGTGGTCCAGTCATAGCCCGGAGGCAGGCTCTTCGGATCGTAGACCACATACTCCTTGTCGCTGACGAAGTGGATGTTGAAGCCGTCGGTTGCCGCAGGCGGATTGCTCGCCGGGAACTGGCTGTCGAAGGCCAGCTCGTCCTCGACCAGGCCGACCGAGATGCGACCGTCGCCGGTATTGCCAGCCGCCGCCTTGGTATCGAGACGAGCGGCATTGACGATGTCCTCGAACAGTACCTTGCCGCTGTCGCTGACCGGAATCCGCGTGCTGCTGGCGATCTGCACCTCGCGCTGGCTCTCGTCGCCCATGTAGCTGTAGGTGCCGTCCTCGTTGCGCACGAACGGCTGCACCGAGCCCTGGGACCCGGAAAACAGGTATTTGCCACTCGCGTCGCGGCTGTTGAGCAGGTTCAGCAACTCGTCCTCGCGCTGGCGCAACTCGCTGGCCAGCGACTTCTTGTCGTTGGAGTCCAGTGCGCCGTCGCCGGCCTGGCCGGCGATCTCGCGGATGCGCTGGAGGACGTTGCCGACCGAACGGAGGATGGTTTCCTCCTGGCTCAGGCTGTTCTTCGCCTCGGTCATGCCGGTCTTGTACTGCTCGTTCAACCCCTGTTCCTGGTCCAGGCGCAACAGGCGTACCGAACCGACCGGGTCGTCCGCCGGGGTCAGGATGCGCTTGCCGGTGCTGATCTGCTCGAAGGTACGGTTCAGGTCCGCGTAGTTGCGGGAAATCCCGTTGACCGAGTTGTTGAAGGCCTGGATGGTGGAAATGCGCATGGTGGCGGTCTCGCTGGCTTAGGCCCCGTCGAGAGAACTCAACGGAACGCTCCAATCAGGGTATCGAACAAAGTGCGGGCAACTTGAATCACCTGGGCCGAGGCACCGTAGTACTGCTGGAACTGGATCAGGTTGGCCGCCTCTTCGTCGAGGCTCACCCCGGACAACGAATCGCGGCTGTCCTGGGCCTGCTTCAGCACCGTGGCGCTGGCCTCGCTGCTGGCACGCACCTGGGCGGTCAGGGTGCCGACCCGCTCGACCAGGCCACCATAGGCCTCGTTGTAGGTGGAACCGGTGTTGTCGGTGCCGCCGACGGTCGGCTTGGTCTGCAGGGCCAGCAGGTTGAGAGCGTTGCGGTTGTCGGAAATGCCCTTGTCGTTGAAGCCCAGCTTGAAGCTGTCGGAGTTCTGCGGTACGCCGCTGAGCTCGAATTCGTAGCTGTATTTCTGCCCGCTCGGGTCGGTGAACGCCATGCGCACGGTATTGGTATTGCCGCTGGTCAGCGTCGGGCTGCCGCTCAGGGCGTTACCGTCCTTGTCGACGTAGTTCCAGCCGGCCGGCAACGGCGAGGACAGGGTATAGGTCTTGCCGTCGGCGCTGAGCGTCGCGCCCAGGCTGATCCCGTTGGGCCCGAACGCGCCCTGTAGCACCGCCGGGTCCACCGGCGACGGACCGCTGGTGAGGGTCGGCGCGCCGATCTTGCCGGTGCCGCGGTTTTCGGTGGTCGATTCGGTACGCGCGGTACCGGCGAACGCCAGTTGCGAGGCATTCTTCAGCGTCGCCTCGATATCCGCCGCGCCACGCCGGGTCGGCTGCAGGGTGAAGCGGTCGCCGGCAGCCGGGAGCTGGTCGAGGGTCAGGTTGAAGCCCTGGTCGACGCCGTTGGCATCCTTGAACGAGAGGGTGTAGGGACCGGTACCGCTGACCGTGACCTGCATGCTTGCGTCGTCGCCCAGGCGCCGCGCGGTGAAATTGGTGCCGTCGAAGTCCAGGCGGAAATCGCTGGAATTCAGCTTGCTGGTATCGGTGATATTCAGGTTGGCGTGGACATTGCCGGTGTTGCCGTTCTTCGCCAGGACCCGCAGCGCGGTGATGTCCGGATCGTTGATGTCGCCGAACAGGTTGGCGCCGGCCTTGCCGGCCAGGTCGAGGCCCTGCCCCAACTGCTTGTTGATGGTATCGGCGAGGGTGATCGCCAACTGCCCGAGCTTGTTGTAGCTGCTGTCCAGGGCGCTGTTGCGGTAAGCCAGCAAGCCACCCATCTCGCCGCCGGACACCAGGCCGGTGACGTTCTGTATGGAGTTGCCGTTGCTCAGTTGCACCTGGTAGCGGGTCGGGTCATCCAGCCCGGGCACCACGCTCAGGGTCGACACAGTATTGCCCACCACCAGCGGCTGGCCGCTACCGATGAACAGGCTGACGCTGTTGTCGTCCTGTGTGACCGCGGTCACCCCGATCATCTCGGACAGCTTGCGCACGGCTTCGTCGCGCGCATCCATCAGGTCGTTGGGCACCGCGCCCGCCGACTTGGCCTTGGCGATGGCATCGTTGTAGCTGGCCACGCTCTGCGACAGATGGTTGACCTGCGAAGCCAGCGCGCCCAGTTGCTGGTTGATCAGGCTGTTCTGCTTGTCCAACTGGTCGTAGAGGGTATTGAAGGTCTTGCCCAGCCCCTCGGCCTGGGCAAGCACTGCCTCGCGCGCTTCGGTCGAGGAGGGATTGTTGGCAGCGGCCTGCAGTGCGGCGAAGAAGCGCTGCATGGCCGGGCTGACGCCGGTGGTGGTGTTGGACAACAGGCCGTCGAGCTGCTCGATCTGGCTACGGAATGCGCTCAACTCGCTGTTCTGGCTGGTGGCGTTGCGCAACTGGCCGGTGAGGAAGTCGCTGGCCAGGCGGCGCACGTCGACGATCTGGCTGCCCGAGCCCATGTAGCCGGCACCGCTGAACTGCGGGACCTGGGTCTGCTGGATGGCATCCTGGCGACTGTAGCCCGGCGTCTTGACGTTGGTGATGTTGTGCCCGGTGATGGTCAGCCAGGTCTGGCTGGTGCCGAGGCCGGACAGGCCTATCGAGAGTAGGTCGGACATGGGTCAGTTCCTCCTTGCTCAACCCAGAGGCGGCGTGCCGGCGGCGGCGACGGCCTGGTAGGTCTGCATCTGTCTGGCGATCTGCGCCACCTTGCGGGCGTACTGCGGATCGGTGGCGTAGCCGGCGCGCTGCAGTTCCTGCATGAAGCGCTCGGGGTTGGCGGCGCTGTCCAGGGCGTTCTGGTAGCGGTCGTTGCCCTGGAGGAAGCTGACGTAGTCGTGGAAGCTCTGCTCGAACGACGAGTAGGAGCGGAACGCCGCGACTTCCTTGACCGCCTTGCCGCCTTCGTATTCGGTGGTGAGAGCGCGCGCCGAGGCACCATCCCAGCGGCTGCCGGTCTTGATGCCGAACAGGTTGTGGCTGCTGCCGCCATCCTGCTGGCGGATGATCGATTTGCCCCAGCCGGTCTCCAGCGCGGCCTGGGCCACCAGGTAGCGGGCATCGACGCCGATCCGCTCGGCGGCCTTCTGGGCCATCGGCAGCATGGTGGCGATGAACTCGTCGGCCGAGGCGAACATCGACTTGCCCCTGGCCAGCGGCGGCTGGGCGATGCGCCGGCTGCCCTGGCTGTCGACGCCATCGGTGGAGAAACCGCGGCGGCTCGCCGCCGGGTAGCTCTGCGCCGGCAGGTAGCTGTCCTGGCCCAGGCTCTGCATCTGGCTGGCGGCCGGCGAGGCGGAGGGAACGATGCCGGCGAGCATGCGCTCGGTCAGCTTGCCCGGCAGCGCCAGGCGCCTCTGGTTGAGCAGCTTCGAGTCGTCGCGGCCGGCTTCCGGCATCGGCAGGGCCTTGCCGGCCTGCGCGCTGGGGTTGCTCGGCCAGCGACCGGCGCCGTTCTCGGCGACCCGGGCGAACGGGTTTTCGCCGTTGCCCCTGGAGCCTTGCTTCATCTTCGACAACTGGCGCACCAGCACGTCGGCCAGGCCGATGCCGCCGGCATTCTTCGACAGGCTCACCGACAGTTGCTGGTCGTACATGTCCTGGTACTGCTTGGTGGTCTGGCTGTTCATGAAATTGCCGTCGCCCAGCGCTTCGTTGGCCGAACGCATGGATTTGAGCATCTCGTTGAGGAACAGCGATTCGAATTCCTGGGCGACCTTGCGGATGTTCGCCTCGCCGTCGCGGTCCTTGCCGACCTTGAGCTGGTTGAGGCGGTTGAGATCGGTATAGGAGCCGCTGTCGGGGCCTGCGCCGATACCGCTGAGCAAACGGGAATCCATGGCGTCGTCCTCAGATCACGATCAGGTCGGCCTGCAACGCGCCGGCCTGCTTCAGGGCTTCGAGGATCGCCATCAGGTCGCTCGGCGCGGCGCCGACCTGGTTCACCGCGCGGACGATGTCGTCCAGGGTGGTGCCGGGACCGAACTTGAACATCGGCTTGGTCTCCTCCTCGGCGTTCACCCGCGAGCGCGGCACCACCGCGGTCTGGCCGTTGGAGAAGGCACCGGGCTGGCTGACGATCGGGTCCTCGGTGATGCTCACGGTCAGGCTGCCGTGGGTGACGGCGGCCGGCGATACCTTGACGTTCTGGCCGATGACGATGGTGCCGGTGCGCGAATTGATGATGACCTTGGCCACCGCCTCGCCCGGCTGCACGTCGAGGTTCTCCAGGATCGACAGGTAGTCGACCCGCTGGTTCGGGTCGAGCGGCGCGCTGACCCGCACCGAGCCGCCGTCCACCGCATGGGCGACGCCCGGACCGAGCAGTTCGTTGATGCGGTCGACGATGCGCTTGGCAGTGGTGAAGTCCGGGCGGTTGAGGTTCAGCGTCAGGCTGTTGCCCTGGTCGAAGCCGCTCGGCACCGCGCGTTCGACGGTGGCGCCGGCCGGGATACGTCCGGCGGACGGTACGTTGACGGTGATCTTCGAGCCGTCGCGGCCTTCGGCGTCGAAGCCGCCGACCACCAGGTTGCCCTGGGCGACCGCGTAGACCTGGCCGTCGATACCTTTCAGCGGAGTCATCAGCAGGCTGCCGCCGCGCAGGCTCTTGGCGTTGCCGATGGACGACACGGTGACGTCGATCGGCTGGCCCGGCTTGGCGAACGGCGGCAGGTCGGCATGCACCGATACCGCGGCGACGTTCTTCAACTGCACGTTGCCGACGTTGGCCGGCACCTTGATGCCGAACTGCGCCAGCATGTTGTTGAAGGTCTGCAGGGTGAACGGCGTCTGCGTGGTCTGGTCGCCGCTGCCGCTCAGGCCGACCACCAGGCCATAGCCGATCAACTGGTTGGTCCGCACGCCCTGGATGCTGGCGATATCCTTCAACCGCTCGGCCTGGGCCGCGCCGGCGGCCAGGAGCAGCGCGGCGAGGGCCAGCAGGTGCTTGAACTTGGTCATCGCGAGCGTCCTCAGAACGGCCACAGCGGGCTGAGGAAGAAGCGGTCCAGCCAGCCCGGCTGACTGGCATCGGCGAAGGCGCCGGTGCCGGAATAGGTGATCCGGGCGTCGGCCACGCGGGTCGAGGACACGGTGTTGTCGGTGGCGATATCGTCGGCGCGGACCAGGCCGGCGATGCGCACCAGCTCGTTGCCGGTGTTCAGGGTCATCCACTTCTCGCCGCGCACGGAGAGGATGCCGTTGGGCAGCACCTCGGCCACGGTCACGGTGATCGAGCCGGTCAGGCTGTTGCTCTGCCCCGCCTGGCTATCGCCCTTGGCGTCGCGCGAGCCGCCGTATTCGGCGCTGAGGCTGAGGTCGCCGCCGCCGATCGGGTTGTTGGTGGTCATGCCGCTGCCGAACAGCGAGGTCAGCCCCATCTTGGTCTTGCTGTCCTTCTGGATATCGGAGTTGGCTTTCTTGCTCGCCTGGGTCTTCTCGTTGAGGGTGATGGTGATGATGTCGCCCACGCGGAAGGCCTTGCGGTCGTCGTAGAGGTTCTGCTCGAAACCGGCCTGGTAGATCGCGCCGTTGTTCTGCGCGGCGGGCAGCGGGGTGCGCGGCAGCACCGGCGCGTAGTACGGATCGTTCGGCTTCGGCGGTGGATTGACGCAACCGCCCAGGGCGGTGGCGATGCCAAGCAGGGAGACGATCATCAGCCGGTTCATATCAAGCTACCTCGCGGCGTACAGCCAGGGCCCGGTCAGGGCCCGTCAAAGATTCTGGGTGACGAAGGACAACATCTGGTCGGCGGTGGAGATGACCTTGGAGTTCATCTCGTAGGCGCGCTGGGTGGTGATCATGTTCACCAGTTCCTCGACCACGTTGACGTTGGAGTTTTCCAGGGTGTTCTGGGCAACCGTGCCGAGGCCGTTGAGACCCGGCGTACCGACCTGGGGCGCGCCGCTGGAGCCGGTTTCCAGGAACAGGTTGTTGCCGATGGCCTGCAGGCCGGCCGGGTTGATGAAGTCGGCGGTCTGGATGTTGCCGATCACCTGCGGCTGGGCGTTGCCGGTGGTGGTCACCGAGACGGTGCCGTCCTGGCCGACGGTGAAGGTCTGGGTCTCGTTGGGCACCACGATCGCTGGCTCCAGGGCGAAGCCGTTGGAGGTGACGATCTGCCCGTCGGAGTTCAGGTGGAAGCTGCCGTCGCGGGTGTAGGACACGGTGCCGTCCGGCAGCAGGACCTGGAAGAAGCCGCGCCCGTTGACCGCCATGTCCAGCGGCTGCTCGGTGGTCTGCAGGCTGCCCGGGGTGAAGATCTTCTGGGTGCCGACGACGCGCACACCGGTACCCAGTTGCAGGCCCGAAGGCAGCTCGCTGTCCTGGGTCGACTGGCCGCCCGGCTGGCGCCGGATCTGGTACAGCAGGTCCTGGAACTCCGCGCGGTCGCGCTTGAAGCCGGTGGTGGATACGTTGGCCAGGTTGTTGGAAATGGTGGTCAGGTTCATGTCCTGGGCGGACAGACCGGTCTTGCTGACCCACAGTGCCGATAACATCGTCGTGCTCCTCGGGTGCCGGTTTTATGGCACCACGCTCAAGTGATTAGCTGATTTGCAAAACCCGCGCCATGGCCGCCGAATCGTCCTCGGCGGTGCGCATCATCTTCACGTGCAGCTCGAATTGACGGGACAGCGAGAGGATCGCGGTCATCTCTTCCACCGCGTTCACGTTGCTGCTTTCCAGGAAACCGGAGACCACCTTCACGTTGGCGTCGGCCAGCGGCGCCTGCTCGCCCGGCTGCGGCTTGTAGTGCAGCAGGCCGTCGGTACCCTTCTCCATCTGCTTCAGGTTCGGGTTGACCAGCTTGATCCGGTCCACCACGGCGACCACGTTGGGGTTCTCGCCAAGGGCGCGGATGCTGATGGTGCCGTCCTGGCCGATCTCCACCTTTTCCTCCGGCGGCACGGCGATCGGCCCACCGTTGCCGAGCACCGGCAAGCCATCGCCGGTGCGCAGCATGCCGAGGGCGTCGATATGCATGCCGGCGGTACGCACGTAGGCCTCGCTGCCATCCGGCGCCTGGACCGCGACGAAGCCGTCGCCGTCGATGGCGATGTCCAGCTCGTTGCCGGTTTCCTGGAGGCTGCCATGGCTGAAATCGGTACCGGGCCGCTCGCTCATGGCGAATACCCGCGCCGGGAAGCTGTCGCCGAACACCTGCATCGAACGCGCCTGCTCGAAGTCGCGACGAAAGCCGCTGGTCGAGATGTTCGCCAGGTTGTTGGCATGAGCACGCATCGCCAGGGTGTTCTGGCTAGCCCCGCTCATGGAGACGTACAGCATCTTGTCCATCGAATCCTCCAGGCACCGGCACAATCCGCCGGGCTTTCTTGCAGGTTATCCAGCAAGCGCCGTGCCAGAATTCGAAAAAACAATTAATACATTGATTTAAAAGGATTTTATAAAACAGAAAGCCTCCTTTCGGAGGCTTCGGGGGCACCCCCTGGCCAGGGGTTGCCGCTGGCGGCAAGGGCCTTGCCGGTGCCCGGACGGCACCGGCAAGCCGTCATCAGCGCAGGTTGATGATGGTCTGGGTCACCGCATCCTCGGTCTGGATGGTCTTGGCATTGGCCTGGTAGTTGCGCTGGTGGACGATGAGGTTCACCAGTTCGTTGGAGATGTCCACGTTGGACGCTTCCAGCGCGCCGGATTGCAGCGCCCCCAGGGTGCCCGAGCGCGGCGCGCCGACCGCCGGCTCGCCGGACTCCGAGGACTGCACCCAGGAGGTCTTGCCGATCGGCGTCAGGCCCTGGATGTTGGCGAAGTTGGCCAGCACCACCTGGCCCTGCACCTTGGACTGGCCGTTGGTGTAGCGGGCGAAGATCACCCCGGTGTCGTCGATTTCCAGGCCTGCCAGCTGACCGGTGGTGTAGCCGTCCTGGATCGGGTTGCTCTGGGCGAACGCGGTGGAGTACTGGGTGGTCTTGCGCATGTCGAAGGAGATGCCGCTGGCGGCACCGGTCGCGCCGTTCCAGGCGTAGGTCGGCGGGGTCTTGCCGTCCGAGGCCGCCGGAATCCAGCCGGTGCCGGGAGTCGGCGGATTGCCGGTGGCCGGACTGAACTGGATCACGTTGGTGGTCGCGTCGATGCTGAAGCCCGGCCCGCTGGTGCTGCCGTCCGGCGCCCGAACCGAGGTCATCTGGCCGCTGGCGTCGAAGGTGACGTTGAAGCTCATCGGCGTCTTGTTCGACGGATCGAGCGGATTGACGCCGTCGATCAGCACTTTCATGGTCCAGCTGTTCTCCGGAATCGGCGGGGTCGCATTCGGGTCCGGCTCGTTCTTGATGAAGAACTGGCTCATGGTGTGGGAGTTGCCCTGGCTGTCATAGATGCCCAGCGAAGAGGACGAGTTGTAGGTAGCGGCGTCGGACGGATCGAACGGCGTCACGGTCGGCGGCTTCAGCGTCGAGTTGAGGTTGTACGACTGCTGGATGCTCGAGGTGGCCTGCGGCGCCTGATTGGCGCGCTCGACCTTGAGGTCGGTGACCACGCCGTTCTGCAACTGGCCGTTCGGCCCGACGGCATAGCCCTGCAGGCGGTAGCCGTTGTTGTCGACGATGAAATCCTGCTTGTCGGTATTGAAGTAGCCGGCGCGGGTGTAGCTGATCGCCCCGTTGTTGCTGGTGACGAAGAAGCCGTTGCCGTTGATGGCCAGGTCCAGCACGCTGTTGGTCGAGTCGATGTTGCCCTGCTTGAACATCTGCGAGACGTCCGAGAGCAGCACGCCGCTGCCCTGCGGGTTGCTGCCCGAACCCAGCACCGAGGCGGCGTAGACGTCGGCGAACTCCGCGCGGGATTGCTTGAAGCCTACGGTGCCGGCGTTGGCGATGTTGTTGCCGGTGACGTTCAGGCCGCTGGAGGCCGCCTGGATGCCGCTCAGGCCGATGTTGAAACTCATGGATAGCTCCTTGCCGGAAACGCCGGCTTACTGGCCGATGATCTGTACTTTGGACAGCGCGATGCTGCCCAGGCCTGCGAGGTTGAGCATCAGCTCGCCGCCGTTCTGCCCCAGGGTGACGCTGTCGACGTTGGCCGGCAGGTAGGTCTGGAGCCCGTAGGTCTTGCCGTCGATCGAGGTCTGCGCCTCGAACTTGTAGGTGCCCGGCGGCATGATGTTGCCGCTGCTGTCCTTGCCGTCCCACATGAAGCTGACGCTGCCGGCAGCCTGCTGGCCGAGGTTGATGCGATTGACCACGGTGCCCTTGTCGTCGTAGACGTTGACCCATACGTTGCTGCTGGAGACCGGCAGGTTGAGGGACGCCTTGAAGGTGTCCTTGGTGTCCACCACCGACTTGTCGGTCGCCACGATGACCTTCCGCCCCACCAGCGACGAGGCTTGCAGGGCCTGCGACGACTGGTAGTTGGAGAGAATGCTCTCCATGCTCTTGTTCAGCGACTGCACGCCTTCCACGGTGCTGAACTGGGCCAGTTGGGCGATGAACTCGCCGTTCTGCTGCGGCGACATCGGGTCCTGGTTCTTCAACTGGGCCACCAGCAGCTTGAGGAATTCGTCCTTGCCAAGGTTGCTGCTGCCCTTGACGCTCTGCCCGGTCTCGGTGGCGCCGCTGCCGGCGGCGCGCTTGCTGCCGTTGACGTTGCCGGTGTTGCTGCTGGTGCCGCTGACGTTATCGATGCTCATGCTCTACTCCGCTCACTGACCCAGGGTCAGGACCTTCTGCATCATCTGTTTGGCGGTATTCATCATTTCCGCGTTGGTCTGGAAGGCACGGCTGGCGGAAATCATGTCGGCCATTTCCTCGACCACGTTCACATTGGGGTAATACACGTAGCCGTTGGCATCCGCGGCCGGATGGTTCGGCTCGTAGCGCGGCATCAGCGAACTCTGGTCCTCGACGATGCCCAGCACCTGCACGCCGGCGCCGGAGCTGTCCTGGTCGGCGAACAGCGAGCCGCTGTCGCCCTGGGCCTGCTGGAACATGGTGGAGAACACCGGATGGCGGGCGCGGTAGGTCTTGTCGACGCTGGAGGAAACCGTCTCGGCGTTGGCGATGTTGCTGGCCACGGTGTTCAGGCGGGTGCTCTGGGCGCTCATGCCGCTACCGGCAATGTTGAAGACACTGGCGAGGGACATGGCGGTTACTCTCCACGCAGGGCGCTGACCAGCCCTTTGAATTTGCTGTTGAGGAAGGTGAAGGACGCCTGGAAGTGCATGGCGTTCTCGGCGTAGTTGGCCTGCTCGATCTGGGCGTCGACAGTGTTCTGGTCGATCGACGGCTGGACCGGGATGCGGTACTGCAGGCTGCCCTCGCCCATGCCGAAACCTTCGGCGGCGATATGCCGCTCGTTGGTGGTGCGGGTGGCGAAGGTACCCTTGGCGGCCTTGTCCTTCTGCTCGGCGAGAACCGCGGCGAAGTCCAGGTCGCGAGCCTTGTAGTTCGGGGTATCGGCGTTGGCCAGGTTGTTGGCCAGCACTTCGGCGCGCTGGGCGCGGAAGCTGAGGGCCTGCTGGTGGATACCGAGTGCTCTGTCGAAACTGATGCTCATGGCTGCGAACCTGTTTGCCGGTGTGGCTTTCGTCGCCAACACTTCAGCAAGGCCCGTGCCAGATTATTAAAATCCTTTATATTCAAGAACTTGAGTTTATTTAAGGGCAACCCGGAAGCGGCAAGCGGCAAGCCGTTTCCGCTTGCCGGCAAGGGTGGCAAGCCCCTGGAACGGCCTCTCCGGCAAACGAAAAAAGGCCCGATATCGTCGATATCGGGCCTTTCCCATGCTTCCGGCCGCCGGGGACTCGGCTCACTCGTGGCGAATGATCCGCTCGAGATCCACCGGTTCGCCGGGATGGGCATGCAGCTTGGCGCGAATGTCCTCGAACATCGCATCGTATTCCTTGTGCACCCGGGTGATCGCGCCGAACTTCGGGTGCAGACCGTGCTTCTGGGCGACCCGCGTGGCATCGCTGGCGAAGTTGAAGGCGGTATCGCGCGGCAGCTCGAAGGAGTCGCTGAACGGCTTGCCGTCGATCTCGCCGTCCATGTCGAAGTGCACATAGGCGCCGGATTCGGCGTTCTGCCGCACCTCGTAGCGGATATGGATGTTGATGTCCTGCTGGTCGAGGCCGGGCAGGCTGACCAGATGGAGGTGGCCTGGTTCGAACATGACGAATCTCCTGGTGGGAATCGGAATCAGTCTAGCCAGGGTCGAGCGAAAGAAAACCGCCCTGGATCAGTGCAACGTCGCTTTTTCCGCGCGTTCCTGAATGACCACCCAGGGCGCCACCACCACCGCCCAGAGGGTCGGGTCGCGTTCGAGGAAGTCCTTGGCCGCATCCTCCCCGACCTTGCTCAGGCCGCCGCCGGAAAGCCAGGCGGCGACCTTCTCGCGGTCGTCCCCGGCCAGGGCCTCGGCGACTTCCACCAGGTCCAGCGCGGCATCGACCTGGAGCAAGGCGCCACGGGCGAAAAACGGTTGCAGCTCGGCCCAGGAAATGACCGCGGTCTCGCCGAGCAGCTTGGCATAGAGGGTGCTAGTTTGTTCTGTCATGGGATCTACCTGGATTGCATGGGCGCCATGATAACGCCCGCCGGTAGCCCACGACAGCCGAAGGGAAACCGGGCCCAGGGAGGTGAGGCAGGTCCGCGCCGTTTTTCTATACGTTTATGTCAACCAGGCGACACGACTCACGGGAGCTCGCCGTGCCGTGCTTTTCAAGCGACGAAGCGCCGCTCTACACTGTACCGGTACAGTTCCCGGGGTCCGTCCATGACGATCACCCGGTCTCCTCCGGCCCCCGCGGCCGCGAGACTACAACAATGACAACACACAAGAAGAGTGGAGCACTATGAAGAAGGGTACTCAGCGTCTATCCCGCCTGTTCGCCGCGATGGCCATTGCCGGGTTCGCCAGCTACTCCATGGCCGCCGACACCATCAAGATCGCCCTGGCTGGCCCGGTCACCGGTCCGGTAGCCCAGTACGGCGACATGCAGCGCGCCGGTGCGCTGATGGCAATCGAACAGATCAACAAGGCAGGCGGCGTGAACGGCGCGCAACTCGAAGGCGTGATCTACGACGACGCCTGCGATCCCAAGCAGGCCGTGGCGGTCGCCAACAAGGTGGTCAACGACGGCGTCAAGTTCGTGGTCGGCCATGTCTGCTCCAGCTCCACCCAACCCGCCACCGACATCTACGAAGACGAAGGCGTGCTGATGATCACCCCGTCGGCCACCGCCCCGGAAATCACCTCGCGCGGCTACAAGCTGATCTTCCGCACGATCGGCCTGGACAACATGCAGGGCCCGGTGGCCGGCAAGTTCATCGCCGAACGCTACAAGGACAAGACCATCGCGGTACTGCACGACAAGCAGCAGTACGGCGAAGGCATCGCCACCGAGGTGAAGAAGACCGTGGAAGACGCCGGCATCAAGGTTGCCGTCTTCGAAGGCCTGAACGCCGGCGACAAGGACTTCAACGCGCTGATCAGCAAGCTGAAGAAAGCCGGCGTGCAGTTCGTCTACTTCGGCGGCTACCACCCAGAAATGGGCCTGCTGCTGCGCCAGGCCAAGCAGGCCGGGCTGGACGCGCGCTTCATGGGCCCGGAAGGGGTCGGCAACAGCGAAATCACCGCGATCGCCGGCGACGCTTCGGAAGGCATGCTGGCGACCCTGCCGCGCGCCTTCGAGCAGGATCCGAAGAACAAGGCCCTGATCGACGCCTTCAAGGCGAAGAACCAGGATCCGAGCGGCATCTTCGTCCTGCCCGCCTACTCCGCGGTCACAGTGATCGCCAAGGGCATCGAGAAAGCCGGCGAGGCCGATCCGGAGAAGGTCGCCGAGGCCCTGCGCGCCAACACCTTCGAGACTCCCACCGGGAACCTCGGGTTCGACGAGAAGGGCGACCTGAAGAACTTCGACTTCACCGTCTACGAGTGGCACAAGGACGCCACCCGGACCGAGGTCAAGTAAGCATCGTTGCAGTACGGAGCCCACGTCACCCACCGTGGGCTTTGTTTTAGTACCCGCATGATTCCGCGAGCGGCGGCCCGGCAAGGGCAGGCGAAGACCGGCAGCGTTCACTCCTGGTGGACGGGAGCGCGGCTTTCCCCTGCCTCCCGCCGGCCCGCCGCGCGCCGGATCGTGACGGGTCTCAGCAGCGTTCCGGCCCCACACCCGCGAGCCGAACGTCTACCTGCCGTACAACGGCGGGCGTTTAGCGAGAGAGTCCCATGCCCGAGATTTATCATTACCTACAACAATTGGTTAACGGCCTGACCGTCGGCAGCACCTATGCGCTGATCGCGATCGGCTACACCATGGTCTACGGCATCATCGGCATGATCAACTTCGCCCACGGCGAGGTGTACATGATCGGCTCGTACATCGCCTTCATCGCCATCACCCTGCTGGCGATGATGGGGCTGGACAGCGTTCCGCTGATGATGCTCGCCGCATTCGCCGCCAGCATCATCGTCACCAGTGCCTTCGGCTACAGCATCGAGCGGGTCGCCTACCGCCCGTTGCGCGGCGGCAACCGCCTGATCCCGCTGATCTCCGCGATCGGCATGTCGATCTTCCTGCAGAACGCCGTGATGCTCTCGCAGGACTCCAAGGAAAAGGCCATCCCGACCCTGCTGCCCGGCAACTTCGTGTTCGGCGAAAGCAGCATGAACGGCGTGGTGATCTCCTATATGCAGATCCTGATCTTCGTCGTCACCTTCCTGGTGATGTTCGGCCTCACCCTGTTCATCTCCCGCTCCCGCCTGGGCCGCGCCTGCCGCGCCTGCGCCGAGGACCTGAAGATGACCAACCTGCTGGGTATCAACAGCAACAACATCATCGCCCTCACCTTCGTCATCGGCGCCGCCCTGGCCGCCGTCGCCGCGGTGCTGCTGGGCATGCAGTACGGCGTGATCAACCCCGGGATCGGCTTCCTCGCCGGGATCAAGGCGTTCACCGCCGCGGTGCTCGGCGGCATCGGCAGCATCCCCGGCGCCATGCTCGGCGGCCTGCTGCTGGGCGTCGCCGAAGCCTTCGGCGCCGACGTGTTCGGCGACCAGTACAAGGACGTGGTGGCCTTCGGCCTGCTGATCCTGGTGCTGCTGTTCCGACCTACCGGCATCCTCGGTCGTCCGGAGGTGGAAAAAGTATGAGCCAGTCCCTCAAGCGCGCGCTGTTCAGCGCCCTCCTCGTGATCCTGGTGTCCTATCCGATCCTAGGCCTGAAGCTGCGCACCGTCGGCATCAAGCTCGAGGTCCTCGGCGCCGATGCGCAGACCCTCTGGACCATCGCCGCGGCCGCCCTGGCCATGTTCGTCTGGCAGCTGTTCCGCGACCGCATCCCGCTCAAGCTGGGTCGCGGCGTCGGCTACAAGGTCAACGGCAGCGGCCTGAAGAACTTCCTCAGCCTGCCATCGACCCAGCGCTGGGCGGTCCTCGCCCTGGTCGTGGTGGCTTTCGTCTGGCCGTTCTTCGCCTCGCGCGGGGCGGTGGACATCGCCACCCTGATCCTGATCTACGTGATGCTCGGCATCGGCCTGAACATCGTGGTCGGCCTGGCCGGCCTGCTCGATCTCGGCTACGTCGGCTTCTACGCGGTAGGTGCCTACACCTACGCGCTGCTCGCCGAGTACGCCGGGTTCGGCTTCTGGACCGCCCTGCCGATCGCCGGGATGATGGCCGCGCTGTTCGGCTTCCTCCTCGGCTTCCCGGTGCTGCGCCTGCGCGGCGACTACCTGGCGATCGTGACCCTCGGCTTCGGCGAGATCATCCGCATCCTGCTGCGCAACATGACCGAGATCACCGGCGGCCCCAACGGCATCGGCTCGATCCCCAAGCCGACCCTGTTCGGCCTGACCTTCGAACGCCGCGCGCCGGAAGGCATGCAGACCTTCCACGAGTTCTTCGGCATCGCCTACAACACCAACTACAAGGTCATCCTGCTCTACGTGGTGGCCCTGCTGCTGGTGCTGCTGGCCCTGTTCGTGATCAACCGGCTGATGCGCATGCCGATCGGTCGCGCCTGGGAAGCGCTGCGCGAGGACGAAGTGGCCTGCCGCGCTCTCGGTCTCAACCCGACCATCGTCAAGCTCTCCGCCTTCACCATCGGCGCCAGCTTCGCCGGTTTCGCCGGCAGCTTCTTCGCCGCCCGCCAGGGCCTGGTGACGCCTGAGTCCTTCACCTTCATCGAGTCGGCGATGATCCTTGCGATCGTCGTGCTCGGCGGCATGGGTTCGCAGCTCGGCGTGATACTCGCCGCGGTGGTGATGGTGCTGCTCCAGGAAATGCGCGGGTTCAACGAATACCGCATGCTGATCTTCGGCCTGACCATGATCGTGATGATGATCTGGCGTCCCCAGGGACTGCTGCCGATGCAACGCCCGCACCTGGAGCTGAAGCCATGAGCCGACCGATTCTCGAAGTGAGCGGCCTGACCATGCGCTTCGGCGGCCTGCTGGCCGTCAACGGCGTCAACCTGAAGGTCGAGGAAAAGCAGGTGGTCTCGATGATCGGCCCGAACGGCGCCGGCAAGACCACCGTGTTCAACTGCCTGACCGGCTTCTACCAGCCCACCGGCGGCCTGATCCGCCTCGACGGCGAGGAGATCCAGGGCCTGCCCGGTCACAAGATCGCTCGCAAGGGCGTGGTGCGGACCTTCCAGAACGTCCGCCTGTTCAAGGAAATGACCGCGGTGGAGAACCTGCTGGTCGCCCAGCACCGCCACCTCAACACCAACTTCCTCGCCGGCCTGTTCAAGACCCCGGCATTCCGCCGCAGCGAGCGCGAGGCCATGGAGTACGCCGCGCACTGGCTGGAGGAAGTCAACCTTACCGAGTTCGCCAACCGCAGCGCCGGCACCCTCGCCTACGGCCAGCAGCGACGCCTGGAGATTGCCCGCTGCATGATGACCCGCCCGCGGATCCTCATGCTCGACGAGCCGGCCGCCGGCCTCAACCCGAAGGAGACCGACGACCTCAAGGCGCTGATCGCCAAGCTGCGCAGCGAGCACAACGTGACGGTATTGCTGATCGAGCACGACATGAAGCTGGTGATGAGCATTTCCGACCATATCGTGGTGATCAACCAGGGCGCCCCCCTGGCCGACGGGACGCCGGAGCAGATCCGCGACAACCCGGACGTGATCAAGGCTTATCTGGGGGAAGCGTGAGCATGCTGAGTTTCGACAAGGTTTCCACCTACTACGGCAAGATCCAGGCGCTGCACGACGTCAGCGTGGAAGTGAAGAAGGGCGAGATCGTCACCCTGATCGGCGCCAACGGCGCCGGCAAGTCGACCCTGCTGATGACGCTCTGCGGCTCGCCGCAGGCGGCCAGCGGCAGCATCCGCTACGAAGGCGAGGAACTGGTCGGCCTGCCCTCCTCCACCATCATGCGCAAGAGCATCGCGGTGGTCCCGGAAGGCCGCCGGGTCTTCTCCCGCCTGACGGTGGAAGAAAACCTGGCGATGGGCGGCTTCTTCACCGACAAGGACGACTACCAGGTGCAGATGGACAAGGTGCTGGAACTCTTCCCGCGCCTGAAGGAACGCTACGAACAGCGCGCCGGGACCATGTCCGGCGGCGAACAGCAGATGCTCGCCATCGGCCGCGCGCTGATGAGCAAGCCAAAGCTGTTGCTGTTGGACGAACCTTCGCTCGGCCTGGCGCCGATCATCATCCAGCAGATCTTCGAGATCATCGAGCAGCTGCGTCGCGAAGGCGTCACCGTGTTCCTCGTCGAGCAGAACGCCAACCAGGCGTTGAAGCTCGCCGATCGCGCCTACGTGCTGGAGAACGGCCGGATCGTCATGCACGACACCGGCGCCGCCCTGCTGACCAACCCGAAGGTGCGCGACGCCTACCTCGGCGGCTGAGCACCGTCCCGCCGGAGACTTCAGCGCATAAAAAAACGGCCCTCACGGGCCGTTTTTTTATGCCGAGGCGTACCGGCTACAGGCCGTAGCGCTCGATAGCGTCCAGGTGCGGCTGGGTGTCGACCTCCGCCGCTTCCGCCAGGCGCAGCCAGCACATGCGGTGCGGCCATTGCCCGGTGGCCTCCTGCAACGCCTGGTGCAGGTCGCGCGGCGCCTGCTGCGCGGGTGTCGCGACGGTGAAGTAGATCGCCCGCAGTTCCTCGCCGCTGCTGGCATCAGTGACCTGATAGTCGCGGTTGCTGTGCACCCAGACCTTCCAGCCGCGCGCGTCGAGCGTTTCGCGGAAGGCGTCGAAGGCCTCGTCGCCCGGATAGACGCCGTCCACCAGCCAGCTCGGCGAGTAACCACCGCTCTCGAGGACGTGCACCACCGCATAGGTGGGAACGAAACGCTTGCGCTCCTCCTCGTCTTCCGGAGCCGGATAGATCAGGCCGGCGTCGAACACCACCCAGTCACCGACCCGCTGGCTGCGATTGCCCGGCGCGTTCTCGAGGACCCGCGCGGTCACCGGGCCGGTGCGCCGGGCGTAGTAGTCGAGCGCTTCGCCATCCTCGATGTAACGGACGATCACCCAGCCCCAGTCTTCCTCGATCGGTCCGTCGCCGGCGGCGAACTCCATGCCCATGCCGGCAGCGACCTCGCGCAGCATCGTCCAGTCGCGCGCGGCGCTGGCGGCGGTCATCTGGTCCCACTGCACCGACTGCGGCTCCTCCAGCTTGCCGGCCAGACGCTGGTAGGCCAGCGCCGCCTCGGCGAAGCGATCCTGCTCCATCAGCGCCTTACCCAGCAGGCTGTGGGCTCCCAGCGAGCCGGGAGAAATTTCCAGCACCGATTGGCAGGCGCGCTCCAGCTCCGGCCAGTCGTTGAGTTTCTCGGCCAGCTTGACTTCGCTCCACAGCGCGATCAGCGGCACGCTGTCGGCGTAGAGCCGGCCGAGGCGCTTGACCTGGTCGTACTCGCCGCGGGCCAGCAAGGCATTGAGCAGGTAGTAGGCCAGTTGCTGCTCCTCGTCGGTGTGGCGCTCGACGTACTCCCAGAGCAGGTCGATGGCCTCGTCGTCGGCGGAGCAGGCCTGTAGCGCCGAGGCGGCCACTTCGCGCAAGGCGGTGTCGTCGGGCCGCTCGGCCAGCGCCTGGAGCAGCCACTGCACTTCTTTCTCCGGGTTGCGCGGCGCGTCTTCGCGGCCCTGAGCAGCCAGCCAGTCGAGCAACTCCGCAGCCGGCACCGGCAGCTCCTGCTGCTGCGGCGCGGCATCGATCTCCTCCCTCAACCCGGCGAGCAACTGGCTGGCGCCCCGATCGCGCTGCAACTGTTGAGCATGCTGTTCGGCCAGCGCCAGGTGGCGCCTGGCGCTCCATACCGAACCGCGTTGCAACGCGAGGCGGATGGCCTGGCTGGCAACATCGATGACCACCCGGTGCGCGCCCTTCTGCGAGTAGTGTTCGAGCATCTGCTGCAGGCGCCCGCCGAAGTCCCAGGTGTTGCGCTCAGGGGTCCGTTGCAGCAGCAGGTAGACGGCGCGCAGCCAGATCGTACGGTAGCGCGGGGCAATCTCGGAGAACGGCAGCAGCGCCTCCAGGGCCTCCTCGTCGCGCCCCAGCAACGCCAGGCCGTGGGCCTTGTACAGACGCCGTGGCTGGCTGATGTTGTTCCACTCCGCGCCCTCGACCTTCTCCTCCATCTCGCCGATCAGGGCCAGCGCCTGTTCCGCGCGCCCCAGGTTCAGCAGGATCGCCACGCGCATCTCCAGGAGGCTGTCGAATACCTCCTCGCCGGCGGCGAGGATCTTCTTCTCCTGTTCGGCCAGGAAGGCCAGGGCATCTTCGCCGCGCCCGTCGTCGAGCAGCGCCTCGGCCTTCTCGTTGCTCAGACAGTGGAAGCAGGCCCAGGTCGGGTCGATCCGCGCCAGGGTCTCGTCGCACACCTCGATGCGTTCCTCCACCCAGCCCGGGCCGTCGACGTTGGCGTAGCACGACGCCAGGTCCTGGGTCACGCAGACCGACTGCGGGCAGGCCTGGGTGTCGTCGCGGTTGGCCAGTTCGAACAGGGAAACGGCGTCGGCCAGGGCGGTCTCACCCTCCAGTTGGTTGCCGACCCGGTTACGCATTTCCCAGTGGCGGACGAAGATTTCCAGCCACGGGTTGTTCAACGTCCGGCTCAGCGCCTTGACCTCCGGCAACAGCGCCTCGGCGCGCTCCACCTCGAGGTCGCAGACGTACGCGGTGAGTTCGTCGATCAGCCGCGCACTCTGCTCCTGGCCGGCCTCACGCAGGTCGGCGCGGAGCTTCTCCACCCAGTTCCAGATATCCATATGCTTCAGTCTCCATCAGGCGTGTTGCGAATTTTCTTATTGCCCCAGCAGGCGCTTCACCGAATCGGCGAGTCCGGCCAGGGCCTGGTTCAGCGAGGTCGCGGGCTGGCCGCGTCCCTGTCCGGCGATGATCACTTTGAACGAGCGCAGCAGCAACGCCGCATGGGCCGCTTCGTCGCGTTCCTCGCCGACGGCCGCGAGCAGCGCCTGCACCGCCGGATTGTCGAGGTTGACGTAGAGCCGGCTCGGCTGGCGATTGTCGAGCTTGCGGGTGAACTGCCGAGCCAGGCGCAACGCCGCGGTGGAAATACGCTTGTCGGCCTCGTCGTCCTCCAGTCGCCGCTTGAGTTCGGCGTCGCGGTCGGGCACCACCACAAGCGGCAATTCCTCGGGGCTGAAGCGGGCGATCACCAGTTGCTCCTCGGCGCCGCCCAGGTGTTCGGCCAGCCAGCCGGTCTCGCGCTCGGGCAGTCGGTCGAGGCGGAACAACTGGCGGTTGCCCTGCTCGGTGCCCAGCTCCACCAGGCGCATCCCCTTGGCCTGCGCCCAGCGACGGAGGAAGGGTACCACCGCATAGCGATTGCCATGGGCCACCGGTACGCCCATGGCACGGAACAGCATTTCCTCGAAGCCGCTGTCGTTGTCCAGCAGCACATGCACCGCTCCGCGCGAAAGGAGTTCGGAAGCCGGGAGGTCGCCCTGGGAGGTGGGTACGCGCAGGCTGTCCATCATCAGCGCGAATAGACGCTCGTCGCACAACGCCGCTCCCAGCAGGGCCTCGTTGTGCCGCAGCAGGACCCGCCGCCAGGCCTCCGGCTGCTGCCGCGCCACCTCGCCGAGTCCGGCGATCAGCGCCTCGGCCAGCGCATGCTGGATCGCCGCGTAATGGTCGTCACGCTGCAGGTCCTCGCGGCTGGCGGTGGGCGTCAGGCGGTTCGATTCGATCACCCCGCCGACGAACCCGGCCCAGGACGGCAGCAGGTCGCGGGCGTCATCGTCGAGCAGCATGCCGCGGAGGAAAACCGAGAGATTGCGGTTGTCGCTGGTGCCATAGGTGCCGCCGTCCTGGATCCACAGCAGGCCCTGCACGTCGACCCGCTCGTCCGGGCGCACCGGCAGGCAGCAGATCGGCTCGAAGTCGTGCTCGAAGCGTGCGGCGAACTCCAGGTCGCGGCGCTGCCGTTGCAGCGGGTGCAGCGCGGCGTCGGCGGCCAGCCGCCACGGCGGCGGCTCCGGGTTGATCGACTGGGCGTCGCCGCCGACGTGGATCGGCTCGCGCAGCAGCACGCAGTAGCGTTCGAGGATCTCGCGCAGGCGCACGGCCTGGGTCAGCGCACTGTATTCGTCCTGCAGTTCGAGGGTGATCTCGGTACCCACCGGGCGCGCCGGCATCGGCGTCACGCTGTATTGCTCGGCGTTGCTGGAGACGTAGCAGAAGCCCAGTTCCGGCTGCTGGTAGGACGTGGTCCGCACGCTGACCCGGCGGGCCAGGACGAAAGCGGAGAGGAAGCCCAGGCCGAACATGCCGATCAGCCCGCTGTCCTCGTGGCCGGACTGGCGCAGTCCGCGGGTGTAGCCGACGCCGACTGTGGCCAGGTAGGCGTGGATTTCGTGCTCGGTGAGCCCGGCGCCGGTGTCGACGATGCGCACGGTGTTGCTGGCACTGTCGCCGATCACCTCGATTCGCGACGGCCCTTGCCAGTCGGGCTGCTCCAGGCGGCGACGGAGGATCGAGTCGTGGGCGTTCTGCACCAGCTCGCGCAACGCCACGGTGGGCGTGGAATAGAGGTGCTTGCTGAGCACCGACATCACGCCGTTGAGGTCGACTCCGGCGCGACGGATCTGGGGAGTGTTCGATTGCGGAAAGCTGCTTTGCATGTCCCTATCCAAGCGTTCGATGAATGGCGTCCGCTCGCACGCGAGCGGTCCGGTGCGGGATTCTGCCACGTTCCGTCACGTTCCTTGTGCAACGACGTGCCCGCGATGAGCTTCAGGCCGCATGGAAGCGGCCCGGAGTGCAATAGAGCCGCGTCGCGGCGAAATGTTCAACCCTCCAGGCCGATCAATTGTCGCCGGCTGCGCTCGAACCAGTCGAGCAGGTAATCGGCGAGTACCTGGGTGCGCCGCGGCAGGCCGCCCTGGAACGGATGGACGAGGAACATCGGCGTGCTGCGCGTCTGGTAGTCGCGCAGCAACCAGGCCAGGCGGCCGTCGCCCAGTTCGTCGTGGACCATGTATGACGGCAGCCGGGCGATGCCGGTGCCGGCCAGCGCGGCCTTCTTCAACAGGCTGTAGTGGTTGCTGGCGAGAAAGCCGGCAACCCGTACCCGCTCCAGCCGATGGTGGCGGTGATAGAGCCACTCCTCGTGGCCGCTGTAGTGCGAGTTCAGCAGGCACTCGCGCTCGGCCAGCTCGGCCGGGCGTTGCGGCTCGCCGTGTCGCGCCAGGTAGGCGGGACTGGCGCAGGTGATTTCCTGCAGGACGAACAGCGGCCGCGCCACCAGCCGGGCGTCCTGCTCGACCCCAGAGCGAATCGCCAGGTCGAAGCCCTCACCAACCAGGTCGCGCAGGCCGTTGTACAGGTCCAGCTCGACGCGCAGCAGCGGATGGCGTTCCTGGAAGTCCTCCAGCAGTGCATCGAACAGGGTCTCGCCCAGCGAGACCGGGAGGGTCACCCGCACCCGTCCTTCCGCTCGCTCCTGCAAGCGCGCCACCGCCTGCCGCGCGCGCTCGGCCTGCACCAGCAAGGCCTGCGCCTCGGGCAGCAGCGCGGCGCCGGCGGCGGTCAGCGAAAGACGGCGGGTGGTGCGGTGCAAGAGGGTCACGCCGAGCTTCTGCTCGAGGACGCCAATGCGCTTCGACAGTTGGCCCTTGCTGCAACCGAGACGCTCGGCGGCGCGGGTGAAACTGCCCAGGTCGTGGAGTACGGCGAAGGCGGCGAGATCGTCCAGGTCCTTCACGATTGTTTCCCTATGAAAACGGTAGGTTGTCGATTGACAGGATTATCCATGGCAAAAGCGACTCTACACTGGAAACCACTCACCTTCACTCAACGAGAGGCCTGTATGAAAATCATCCTGATCGGCGCCAGCGGCACCCTTGGCAAGGGTATCGACAAAGAACTCGGCGAGCGCCACGAGATCGTCCGGGTAGGCCACAGCAGCGGCGATTTCCAGGTCGACATCAGCGACTCAGACTCCATTCGCGCCCTGTTCGAGAAAACCGGTCGCTTCGACGCGCTGGTCGCCGCGGTCGGCAAGGTGCACTTCGGCGCCCTGGAGGAAATGGGCGAGGCGCAATACCAGCTCGGCCTGCGCGACAAGCTGATGGGCCAGGTCAACCTGGTACTGCTCGGCCGCGAGTACGCCAACGACGGGGGCTCCTTCACCCTCACCAGCGGCGTGCTCGCCGAGCAGCCGATCCGCTTCGGCAGTTCGGCGAGCATGGTCAACTGCGCCGTCGAGGGCTTCGTCCGCGGCGCAGCCCTGGAGTTGCCGCGCGGCCTGCGCATCAACGCCGTCAGCCCGACCGTGGTCAGCGAGGCGCTGCCCGGCTACGCGCCCTACTTCCGTGGCTTCAAGCCGGTTCCGGCGGCGGACGCCGCGCTGGGTTACGCACGCAGCGTGGAAGGCGCGCAGACCGGCCAGGTGTACCGCATCTGGTAAGCGATATTTCTCAGGAGAAGCGGTCGGCGTAGCAGGTCGGCGAACTGCCCGGCTGCTGGCGGTCCAGCTCCTCCTCGAGGAACTCGGCCAGCACCACGGCATTGTTGTGCTGCTGGTCGTGGGCGCCGTAGAGCAGCGTCAGGGTGCCCTCCCGAGCGCTGTCGAGCAGGCCCCACCAATGTTCCGGGTGCGCCTGCAACTCGGCGCGGTAGTGTTCGCGGAAGCTGTCGAAGAGTGCCGGATCGTGGCAGAACTGCTTGCGCACCTCGTTGGAGGGCGCCACGTCCTTCAGCCAGTCGTCCATGGCCAGGGCCTCCTTGCGGATGCCGCGCGGCCACAGCCGGTCCACCAGTACGCGCCGGCCATCGGCGGGCGACGCCGGTTCGTATACACGCTTGCATTGGATCATCGATCGACTCCCTGGTTGCGATGAAGTCCGATCCGGACTTGAGCTAGGCCCGGACGCTCGGTAACGTGGGCGCATTTTCGATGGAGTCTTCCCTATGCGCCCTGCCCGTCTGCTGGTCTACAGCCTGCTCCCCTTGTTCGCCGCCTGCCAGGTGTGGAAGCCCGAATCGCCGAGCACCAGTGTAGACACCCGCTTCCAGGGCGAACTGGTGAAGATCAACGGCGCGCTGCAATTCCGCCCCTGTACCGAGAAGCGCCTGTTCAGCATCGAGGACGTGGCCAATACCGGCCTGCGCCGCGAAGCCGACAGCCTGTTCGACGACGGCGCCCAGGGCCTGTTCGTCGACCTGCGCGGCACCATGGGACCGGCCAAGGTCCGCGGTACCGACGGCAAGCTGGAGGTCAGCCGACTGTACCGCGTGCAGAACGAGGGCCCCGGCTGCGACGACCCGAACTTCAAGCTGCTGACCTTCGCCGCCAACGGCAACGAACCCTTCTGGAGCGCCAGGGTGAACAACCAGGGCCTGCGCCTGGACCGCCCGGAACACGAGACCCTGGCCTTGCCTTACGTCGCCGAGGAACTGCCGAACGGCAGCACCAGCTATTCCAGCGAGGCGAACGGCAAGAAGGTCGAATTGTGGATCGCCCCGTCGTCCTGCACCGACAGCATGAGCGGCGCCTTCAGCAGCTACTCCGCCGAACTGCGCATCGATGGCGAGACGCTGCGCGGCTGCGCCTATCCGGGCGCACTGGGCAAGTGAAGCGAGGGGCCGCGCAGCGGCGGCCCTTCCCTACAAGAGCAGTCCGGCCTGCTCCAGGCGCCGCCGCAGCGCCGTCAGGCCGCCCTCGTATTCCCAGTAGGCGACGCGCCCGTGGGAGGCGCTGACCAGCAGGTATTTCTCGCTGATCGACTGGATCCGTTCGATGCGCAGCAGTTTCTCGACGAAGCGTTCCTCGCCGATCTGCTCGACGATTTCCCGGTTGTCCGCGTCGTAGCCGTGGACCATGAAGGCGGCGCGCACCTTGAGGCGGATGAAACTCATCGCACGGCTCTGCGCTGGAGGGAAAGATTGCGATGGCACACTGTCGAGCGCCCCGAGCCGTTCGGTCGCCGCGCCGGATCGGCGTAGGTTTCCAGCTCGACGAAGCCGGCCTTGCGCATCATTCCCGCCGACGCCAGGTTCTCTTCGTGACGATCGATATAGACGTCCTCGATGCCTTCGTCGGCCAGTTGGGCCAGCACCGCCTCCAGCAACGCGCTGCCGAGCCCCTGGCCGGCCGCCGCCGGATGCACTACCGCCTCGCAGATGTAGGCCCGCGGCGCATCGGCACGCTGCGGCTGGTAATGGGCGAAATCCTCGGTGCGACGGAAGCTGGCGAACCCCAGCAGCCGATCGTCGCGCTCGGCCAGGACGGCACGTACCTCGCCGTCGGCGATGGCTCGCAGATGCGCACGCACCCCCTCCTCCGGCAAATGGTTCCAGGGATTCGGCCCGTGGCGCAGCAACAGGTCGGTCATGGCCTCGATATCGCCGGTTTCGGCAGCTCGCAAACGGTGCATATCCATTCCTTCAAAGTCCAGCCACCAGCAGCCCGTCGGGCAACGCCACGCCCCGCTCGATGCAGGCAGCCAGCGCCTCGACCAGGGGCTCCAGCGCATAGCCCTGCCTGGCCAGCCAGACCGGATCGTAATAGGTGGTCGCATAGCGTTCGCCGCCGTCGCAGAGAATCGCCACCAGCGAACCCTTCTCGCCGGCCGCGACCATTTGCCGTGCGGCCACCAGGGCGCCGATCAGGTTGGTTCCGCTGGAGCCGCCGACCCGCCGCCCCAGGCGTCGGGCCAGGTAATGCATGGCCGCCAGCGACCAGGCGTCCGGCACCTTGACCATCGCGTCGATCACTTCCGGCAGGAAGGACGCCTCGACCCGCGGCCGGCCGATGCCCTCGATCCGCGAACCGCAATCCAGGGTCAGGCCACGGTCGCCGCTGACATAGGCGTCGAAGAACACCGAACGCTCGGCGTCGGCGCAGAGTACCCGGGTGCAGTGCTGGCGATAGCGCACGTAGCGGCCGAGGGTCGCCAGGGTGCCGCCGGTACCGGGGCTGGAGATCAGCCAGGTCGGGGTCGGGTACGGCTCGTGGCGCATCTGCTGGAAGATTGATTCGGCGATGTTGTTGTTCGCCCGCCAGTCGGTGGCGCGCTCGGCATAGGTGAACTGGTCCATGAAATGGCCACCGCTCTCCCGCGCCAGGCGTTCGGACTCGGCGTAGATCTGGGTGGGGTCCTCCACCAGGTGGCTCTGGCCGCCGTAGAAGGCGATCTGGGCGATCTTTTCCTTCGAGGTGCTGGCCGGCATCACGGCGATGAAGGGCAGGCCCAGCAGGCGTGCGAAATAGGCTTCGGAAATCGCCGTGGAACCGCTCGATGCCTCGATCACCGGCGCGGCCGGCCTGAGCCAGCCGTTGCACAGCGCATAGAGGAACAGCGAGCGCGCCAGGCGATGCTTGAGGCTGCCGGTGGGGTGGCTGGACTCGTCCTTGAAGTACAGTTCGACGCCAGGCAGGCCGGGAGTCTCCAGGGGGATCAAATGGGTATCGGCGCTGCGCTGGAAATCCGCTTCGATGATGCGGATCGCCTCGCGGGCCCATTGGCGTTGGTCGACGGTCATGGAAACTCCTT
Source organism: Pseudomonas sp. 20-5 (assembly GCF_056782835.1). Lineage (NCBI taxonomy): Bacteria > Pseudomonadati > Pseudomonadota > Gammaproteobacteria > Pseudomonadales > Pseudomonadaceae > Pseudomonas > Pseudomonas sp. 20-5. The sequence goes on from NZ_CM165584.1 coordinate 4,423,778, forward strand.
CAGTTCAGGACGCCGGCAGGAGGCGGCGGCGGAGCGCTGCGCCACTGGCTGATGGCGACGCCGATGAAGACCATGCCGGCAGCGAGCATCTGCGGGCCGTTGAGGGTTTCGCCGAGGAACAGCGCGGCGAATACCAGGGTGAAGACCGGGATCAGGTTGATGAATCCCGAGGCCTGGCTGGCCGGCAGTCGACCGACGCCGAAGTTGTACAGGCCGTAGGCGCCCACCGTGACCACCACGCCGAGATACACCACCGCCTGGATCCCCAGCGCGCTGGGCTGGCTCGGCAGGTCGGCGCTGGCCAGCGCCAGCGGCAGGAAGAACAACGTGCCGACGAAGGCCTGCATGGCGGTCAGGGCGAATGCCGAGTAGCGCGCCGACAGGTGCTTCAGCAACAGGGTATAGCCGGTGGCGCAGATCATCGCGAGAAGTTCGAAGAAGTTGCCCAGCAGCGGCTGCGGCGCGTGCAGGTCGGGCTCGCCGGCGAGGCTCAGCCAGATCGAACCGAGCACCGCCAGGCCGAAGCCGATCCAGGTCATCCGACCGATCCGTTCGTGCAGCAGCAACCAGGCCCCCACCGCCACCAGCAACGGCAGCAGCGCGGTGATCATCCCGGCCTGGGCCGCGCTGGTGTATTGCAGGGCGAAGGATTCGCAGAGGAAGTACAGGCAGGGTTCGCAGACGGCCAGGCCGAGCAGGTACTTCCAGTCGCCCGAGCGGTAGTCGATGCGTCCCCGCCAGCGCCAGGCGACGAGGAACACCAGGCTGCCGAGGGCCATGCGACCGAAGATCACCCAGAGCGGCGGCAGTTCGCGGAAAGCGACCTTCAGCACCACGTACGAACTGCCCCACAGCGCCATCGCCAGGATCAGGCAGGCCAGGGCGAACCAGCGCGTCCGAGTCAAGGGAATCTCCACCACGGGCGCCGTCACGGCGCCGGAAAAAGGACTCCCAGTATAGGCAGCCGACTAGCCGCGCCGACAGGCACAGAAAGCGGGCAAAACTGTTGCGCCGTGCCTCACTGCTCCCAGGGCTTGCCGCGAGTCTTCTTCTCCAGCGGCAACTGCTGCAGCACCGCGGCCTTGGCCAGCATGTAGGCGCTGACCGGAGCGCTGATGAAGAGGAACAGGCTGATCAGCAGCTCATGCAGGCTGATGCCCGCCTGGCGGTTGGAGAAATAGATCAGCGAGGCGACGATCACCCCGCCGACCCCGAGGGTGGTGGCCTTGGTCGGCCCGTGCAGGCGCATGAAGAAGTCCGGCAGGCGGTACAGGCCGATCGCGCCGATCAGGACGAAGGCGCTGCCCAGCAGGAGGAACGCCGAGACGATGATTTCCAGCCACAGGCTCAGGGGTTCGCCAGTCATTCGATGATGTCTCCGCGCAGCATGTATTTGGCCACCGCCACCGTACCGACGAAGCCGAGCACCGCGATCAGCAGCGCCGCCTCGAAGAACAGGTCGCTGTCGCGCCAGATGCCGTACAGCACCAGCAGCGCGATGGCGTTCACGTAGAGGGTGTCCAGCGCCAGCGCCCGGTCCGGCAGGCACGGCCCCTTGACCAGGCGCGCCAGGGTCAGCAACAGGGCCAGGCCGAGCAGCGCCAGGCACAGCGGGATCACGTAAGCGAGCATGGGAAGATCTCCTTCAGCGGCGCTTCGTAGCGTTGCTTGATCTCGGCGATCAGCGCCGCCTTGTCCGGCACGTCGAGGCCGTGCACCAGCAAGGTCTTGCGGTCGTCGCTGAGGTCCGACGACACCGACCCCGGGGTCAGCGAGACGATGCTCACCAGCACGCTGATGGCGAGGTCGTTCTCCAGCTCGATCGGCACCTCGACGAAGGCCGGACGCAAGCGCTCGATCGGTCCGAGGGTCAGGCGGGCGACCTGGATGTTGGCGACGAGGATGTCCCACATCACCAGCGCCAGCAGCTTCAGCAGCAGCAACGGATGCCACTCCTGGCTGCGCCCGACCAGCAGGCGGTTGGTCAGCAGCGGAATGCACACGCCGAGGAAGGCGCCGAGCAGCCAGTGGCCGATGGCGAAGGAATCCACCAGCAGCAACCAGACCAGCAACAGCAGGACACTAAGCACGGGATGAGGCAGTACGCGAAGAAGCGGACGCGGCAACGAACGGCTGATCATGCGGCACCTCCGCGGGTGATGATCTGGCGATACAGGTCGAGGTCGTGCAACTGCGCCGCGGTGGCCTGGACGTAGGCCAGCAGCGGCTTCGCGGCGAACACCAGCAACGGGCCGGCGGAGAGCAACAGGATGCAGGCGAACAAGCGGCCGTGGTCCAGTTCGGCGCTACCGAGCACGGTATGCCCGGTGCGCCAGAACAGCGTGCTGCCGGCCCGGCTCAACGCCACCAGCGCCACCAGGCCGCTGCCCAGTACCACGCTCCATAGGGCCAGCGCCTGGCTGCCGGGAGCGACCGACTGCAAAAGCATGACCTTGCCGAAGAACCCCGACAATGGCGGCAGACCGGCAACGGCGATGGCGCCGATGAAGAAAGCCCCGCCGAGCAACCGAGGATTCTGCAACGCCGGGCCCTGGACCAGGTCGCCGGCCTTGTCGCCGCGCTGGCGGGCGACCAGGTCGGCGAGCAGGAACAGGCCACCGGCGATCCAGGTACTGTGCAGCAGGTAGTACAGCGACGCCGCCAGCGCCCGCTCGCTGCCCAACGCCACGCCAGCCAGGAGGGTTCCGGCGGAGACCACCACCAGGTAGGCCAGCAGGCCTTGCAGGGTCCGCGCCGCCAAGGCACCGATCGCGCCCAGGCCGAGGGTCGCCAGGGCCAGCGGCCAGAGCCAGGCCTGCGCCAGGTTGGCCAGCTCGCCGGCGGCATCGCCGAAGACCAGCGTGTAGACCCGCAGGATCGAGTAGATGCCGACCTTGGTCATGATCGCGAACAGCGCCGCCACCGGCGCGCTGGCCGCGGCATAGGCGCGCGGCAGCCAGAAGTACAGCGGCAACAGCGCCGCCTTCAGGGCGAACACCACCAGCAGCAGGAGCCCGGCTGCCGCCAGCAGCGGCGCGCGCTCGGCATCTGCCATGGCGATCTTCTGCGCCATGTCGGCCATGTTCAGGGTGCCGGTGAGGCCATACAGGGTACCCACGGCGATCAGGAAGAACGCCGAGCCGACCAGGTTTAGGATCACGTAGTGCAAGCCCGAGCGTACCCGCTCCGCGCCGCCGCCATGCAGGAGCAACGCGTAGGAGGCGATCAGGAGTATCTCGAAGAACACGAACAGGTTGAACAGGTCGCCGGTCAGGAAGGCGCCGTTGATACCGAGCAGCTGGAACTGGAACAACGCGTGGAAATGCTTGCCCAGGCGGTCGTCGCCACGCAGCGCGTAGATCAGCGCGGCGCTGCCGAGCACCGCCGTGGCCAGCAGCATCAGGGCGGCGAGACGATCGAGCATGAGCACGATGCCGAACGGCGCGGCCCAGTTGCCCAGGGCATAGACGCTCAGGTCGCCGCTGGCGGCCGTACGTATCAGCAGCAGGCTCAGGGGGATCAGTGCCAGCGCCGCGAGCAACGACAGGCCGCGCTGCCAGCGCTCGGCCAGCGGCAACAGCAGCAGGCTGCCGGCAAACAGGGGGAGCAGGATCGGCAGGATCAGCCAATGGCTCATGGGCGCGGCTCCTCCTCGTCCGGACGGCCATCTACGTGGTCGCTGCCGAGGTCACCGAGGCCACGCAGGGCCAGGACCACGACAAAGGCGGTCATGGCGAAGCCGATGACGATGGCGGTCAGCACCAGCGCCTGCGGCAACGGATCACCATACTCCCCGGGAGTGCCGATCACCGCGACGCTGCCGCCGAGCCGGCCCATGGCGAACAGGAACAGGTTGACCGCGTAGGAGATCAGCGTGAGACCGAGCACCACCGGGAAAGTCCTCGCCCGCAGCAGCAGGTAGACGCCGCTGGCGGTGAGCAGGCCGAGGGTGATGGCGAACAGGGCTTCCATCAGAGCGCCTCCTCTTGTGCGACGGGTTCAGGCATCAGGCTGAGCTTGCCGAGGTAGGACAGGATCAGCAGCGCGGCACCGACCACGGTGAGGTACACGCCGAGGTCGAACAGCATCGCCGTGGCCAGCTCGATCTCGCCGATCAGCGGCAACTCGAAGTGGCCGAACGCGGAAGTCAGGAACGGATAGCCGAACAGCCAGCTGCCGAGCCCGGTGAGCCCGGCGATCAGCACTCCGGCGCCAGCCATGGCCGCATAGTTCAGCGGCAGGCGCTGCTCGACCCACTGCGAGCCGCTGGCGATGTATTGCAGCACCAGGGCGATGGCAGTCACCAGGCCGGCGATGAAACCTCCGCCCGGCAGGTTGTGGCCGCGCAGGAAGATGAACACCGAGATCAGCAACGCCAGCGGCAGCAGCACCCGCGACAGGGTTTCCAGGATCAGCGGGTGCTTGGCGTGGGCCCAGTTGCGACCCTGCGGGTCGCAGGTCGGCTTGTGCAGGGCGAAACCGGCGAGCATCGCGTAGATGCCGACGCCGGCGATCGCCAGCACGCTGATCTCGCCGAGGGTATCGAAACCACGGAAGTCCACCAGGATGACGTTGACCACGTTGTAGCCGCCGCCCCCGGAGACGCTGTTCTCGACGAAGAATCCGGCGATGCTCTCGTAGGGCCGGGTCAGCACCGCGTAGGCCAGCAGCGCCACCAGCATGCCGACCCCGCCGGCCAGCGCCACGTCGCGCAAGCCGCGCAGGCTGGAGGACTCCGCCGGAGTGCGCGAGGGCAGGAAATACAGCGCCAGCATCAGCAGGACCATGGTCACCACTTCCACCGACAACTGGGTCAGCGCCAGGTCCGGGGCCGAGAAGCGAGCGAAGGCCAGGGCCACCAGCAGGCCGGCGACGCTGAGGATCAATAGCGCGACCAGGCGCATACGATGGAACAGCGCCGTGGCCAGGCCGCTGAAGGCCAGCACCAGCATGCCCAGGGCGGTGATACCGTCCAGCGGGGTCAGGCCGCGCGAGCCGGTCAGCCTCGCCAGCGGTGCCAGCTCGACCGCCACCACGACCAGCGCCGCGCCCAGCAGCCAGGCCAGGTAGCGCTGCAGCGACCCGTTCTCCAGCCAGGCGGTCAGGCGCGCGGCCAGGGCCACCACACGTTGCACCTGCTGCTCGAAGACCAGCTTGGCGTCCACCTCCGGTAACCCGGCGTACCAGTTGAACAGCGGCTTGCGCAGGACATAGACCAGCACACCGCCAACCAGCGCCACCACGCTCATCAGCAATGGCAGGTTGAAACCGTGCCAGATCGCCAGGCTGTATTCCGGCAGTTGCCCGCCAAGGCTGGCACTGGCGGCGGCGGCCAGCAGCGGCGCCACGGTGTAGGCCGGCAGCATGCCGACCAACAGGCAGAGGAACACCAGGATCTCCACCGGTACCTTCATGTAGCGCGGCGGCTCGTGGGGCGGGAACTTCGGCAACCGGGCCGGCTCGCCGTTGAAGAACACGTCGTGGATGAAACGCAGCGAATAGGCCACCGAGAACACGCCGGCCAGGGTCGCCACCGCCGGCACCAGCCAGTTGAAGCTGCCCAGCAGGTTCTGGCTGAGGGTTTCGCCGAAGAACATCTCCTTGCTGAGGAAGCCGTTCAGCAGCGGCACCCCGGCCATCGCCAGGGAGGCGACGATGGCCAGCACCGCGGTATGCGGCAGGTACTTCCACATCCCGTTGATCAGGCGCATGTCGCGGCTGCCGGTCTCGTGGTCGATGATCCCGGCGGCCATGAACAGCGAGGCCTTGAAGGTCGCGTGGTTGATGATGTGGAACACCGCGGCGACGTTCGACAGCGGGGAGTCGAGGCCGAACAGCAGGGTGATCAAGCCCAGGTGGCTGATCGTCGAGTAGGCCAGCAGCCCCTTCAGGTCATGCTGGAACAGTGCCATGCCGGCCCCCAGCAACAGCGTCACCAGGCCGCTCAGGCTGACCAGGTAGAAGAACCACTCGGTGCCGGCCAGCGCCGGATACAGCCGGGCCAGCAGGAATACGCCGGCCTTGACCATGGTCGCCGAGTGCAGGTACGCGGAAACCGGGGTCGGCGCCGCCATCGCGTGGGGCAGCCAGAAATGGAAGGGAAACTGCGCCGACTTGGTGAACACGCCGAGCAGGATCAGTATCAGCACCAGCGGATACAGGGCGTGGGCGCGGATCAGCTCGCCAGCCGCGAGGACCTCGGTGAGTTCGAAGCTGCCGGCGATGTGGCCGAGCAGCAGCACCCCGGCCAGCAGCGCCAGGCCGCCCCCTCCGGTAACGGTCAGGGCCATCCTCGCACCCTTGCGGGCGTCGGAACGGCTGCCCCAGAAGCCGATGAGCAGGAACGAGGACAGGCTGGTCAGCTCCCAGAAGAGCATCATCAGCAAGAGATTTTCCGCGAGCACCACGCCGAGCATGGAGCCCATGAACAGCAGCAGGAAAGCGAAGAAACGCCCCATCGGCTCCTGTTCGGAGAGGTAGTAGCGGGCGTAGAGGATCACCAGCAGGCCGATGCCGAGGATCAGCAGGGCGAAGAGGAAACCGAGGCCGTCCAGGCGCAGGCTGAGGTTGATGCCGATTTCCGGCAGCCAGGAATAGCTGGCGGTCAGGGTCTGCCCGGCGAACACCGTGCCGCGCTGCCCGAGCAACAGGATCAGGCCGATCAGCGGCGCCACGCCGGCGGACGCCGCGCACAAGGTGCGGCCGCCACGCTCGGCAAGCAGGGGCAACAACGCCCCCATGAACGGCAGCGCGATGATCAGCGCCAGAATCATGGGCTACTCCTCTTCGATGGCGGAGCCCCCGGCATGCCTGGCCGGCGGTGCTTCCCCGCGGTTGTCGGTGCGCGGCCGGATCGCCAGCAGCTCGAAGCCCCATCGGCCACCGGCAGGCGCGGCGCGACGGAACTACGATTATCGCAATCTATCGAACGAACGTCATGGATTGAATTATTACAAAATTCAGGCGTTCCGACTGCCGGAAAGCCGAAAAAAACTCTGCAGCGGCAACGACTTGAAGCTTAGCAAGACAACGCCGGCAGTGGTTCGGCGCTACAACGAAAACGGCCGGCGAAATGCCGGCCGCGGGATAACGTGGGAAGAATCAGTGGGCGACGCGGCTGGTGCCGTTGACGGTCAGGATGCGCACGCGCTCGCCGACGCGGAAGATCTGGCCCTGGTCGACCTGCTGGACATAGGCGCGGGTGCTGCCGTCGTCTTCGCGCACGGTGATCTCGACGCCCTGGGTGCGCGTCAGGCCTTCTTCGGTAGCCGCGCCCAGCAGGCCGCCAGCGACCGCGCCGATGATGGCCGCGACGTAGCTGCCCTTGCCGCCGCCCACCGCGCTGCCGGCGACACCGCCGACGCCGGCACCGGCGATGGAACCGATCGGGGTCTTGGTGCCTTCGATCTTGACCGGGCGCAAGGCCTGGATGGTGCCCATGCGTACAGTCTGCACGGTACGGGCTTCCTCACGGCTGTAGGTATCGCCGGTGAGGCTGGATTGGCAGCCGCCAAGAGCCAGGGCCATGGCGGTGAAGGAAGCAACGATCAAGGCAGACTTGCGCATAACGGCATCTCCGAAAGGGATAACTGACGAATATTAGACTCTCCCGCAGCCGCTCCTGTCACCTGGCCGGCGCGAGATAATCGAATCGATTCAGCAATGGTACAGGTTCGTTCAGTTTCGACCGAACCCTCCCGCTTTCATCGGCGGGACCCATCGGCTAGGGTGAGCGCCCGCAGAAGGAACAGCCATGGACTATTTCATCATCGTCGTCACCACCGCCGCCGGCCTGTATTTCCACTGGTGGATCTACTGGCGCATCCGCCGCTGGATGGACCGCGACCTGGCGCTGTCATTCGCCGGCGACGACCCGCAAAAGCGTGACTATCTGTTACAGCGACTGGCCGAGGCCAAGGCCAGCAAGGTGAAGCGGCGCGACCTGCCGGCCTGGCTGGAGCGCGCCGCCGCCGACTACCCTTCCCGCGAAGCCTGAGCCAGGCGCCAGAGCCGGGCGATCTGCTCGGCGCGCGCCTCCAGTTCCGCCGCCGCTCCGGCACAGGCCTGCTCCAGGCTGATCGGTCCCGGCGCCAGGCTGAACGCCGCATCGATGCCGGCGTCGTGCAGGCGCTGGTAGCCGTCGCCCAGGCTGCCGGCCAGGGCTACCACGGGAACGCCGGCCTGGCGCGCGATCCGCGCCACGCCCACCGGGGTCTTGCCGTGCAGGCTCTGCGCATCCAGACGGCCCTCGCCGGTCAGCACCAGGTCGGCACCGACCAGCGCATCGGCCAGCCCGGCCAGCTCCGCCACCAGTTCGATGCCTGGGCGGAAACGCGCGCGGAGGAATGCCCTCGCGGCGAAACCCAGGCCGCCGGCGGCGCCGACGCCCGGCACCCGGCTGAAGTCCTCGCCAAGGGTCGCCGCGACCACCTTGGCGAAGTGCGCCAGGGCGGCATCCAGTTGCGCCACCTGTTCGGCGCTGGCGCCCTTCTGCGGACCGAACACCGCCGACGCGCCGCGCGGCCCGCATAGCGGGTTGTCGACGTCTGCGGCGACTTCCACCGCGACATCCACCAGGCGCGGATCCAGCCCGCCCAGGTCGAGACTGTGCAGGCCAGCCAGCGCGGCGCCGCCGGGCGCCAGTTCCTCGCCGTCGGCAGCCAGGAAACGCACGCCGAGCGCGCCCAGCAGGCCGGCGCCGGCATCGTTGGTAGCGCTGCCGCCGAGGCCGAGGATAATCTTCCGCGCCCCGGCGTCCAGCGCCGCACGGATCAGCTCGCCAGTGCCACGGCTGCTGCTGCGCGTGGCGTCGCGGCGGTCGCGCGGGACCAGGTGCAAGCCGCTGGCGGAAGCCATTTCGATCACTGCGGTGGCGTCGTCCAGCCAGCCCCAGTGCGCCAGGGTCGGCTCACCGAGCGGGCCTTCGACACGGCATTCGCGACGTTCGCCGGCGGTGGCGGCGAGTACCGCATCGACCGTGCCTTCGCCGCCGTCCGCCAGTGGCCGCAGCAACACCTCGGCCTGCGGGAAGACTCGCCGCCAGCCGCGGGCGATAGCCTCGGCGACGTCGGGCGCGGACAGGCTTTCCTTGAACGAATCAGGAGCAATCACGATTTTCATCAGTCACCTCGCAGGGCCGGGAGTCCCCGGCCCCGCTTCAATCAGAGCAGCACAAGGCTGAGCAGCCATACCGCGAGCATACCGGCGATACCCTGGACCAGGGTCGCCAGGGTCTGGGCGCGATAGGCAGTGGATACGGTCATGCGGCTGAACTGTGTGACCACCCAGAAGAAGCTGTCATTGGCGTGGGACACCGTCATCGCTCCGGCACCGATCGCCATGACCGTCAGCACCCGGCCCATCTCGCTGTCCAGGCCGAGCTGCGGCAGCAGCGGAGCGACCAGCGCCGAGGTGGTGACCAGCGCCACGGTGGTCGAGCCCTGCGCGGTCTTCAGCGCGGCCGCCACCACGAACGGCATGAACAGGCCGATGCCCAACGCGGACAGGGTGCTGCCCAGGTAGTCGCCGAGCGGAGTGATCTTCAGCATCGCACCGAAGGCGCCGCCGGCGCCGGTGATCAGCAGGATCGGCGCGGCCGACTGGATGCCTTCCACCACGCGCTCATGGAATTCCTCGCGCTTGCTCTGGCCCTTGAGCAGGGTGCAGGCCAGGGCCAGGCCGACCAGCAGGGCGATCACCGGTTGACCAAGGAAGTTCAGGCAGGCGAACAGTACGCCCTCGCCCAGCGGCTTGCTCGGGAATACCGCGACCGAGCCAAGGCAGATCAACAGGATCGGTACGAAGATCGGCGCGAACGCCTGGGTCGCGCTGGGCAGCTTGCCGTAGCGGGCACGCAGCTCGCTGAAATCCTCTTCGGTCTGGACGACCTGGCCGTCGTCGACCAGGGGAATGTCCTTGCCGACGAAGCGATTGGCCCACCACATGCCGGCCATCGCGGTGACGAAGGCGACCACCAGGCCGACCACGATCACCAGGCCAAGGCTGGCGTCCAGGCCGAGGTTGCCGGCCGCGGCGATCGGTCCCGGGGTCGGCGGCACGAAGGTGTGGGTGGCGTAGAGACCGGTGGCCAGGGCCACGCTCATGGCGATGGTGGATATCTTCATCCGCGCCGCCAGGGCGTTCTTCAGCGAGTTGAGGATGACGAAGCCGGAATCGCAGAACACCGGGATCGACACCAGGTAGCCGATGATCGACATGGTCAGGGTCGGGAAGCGTTCGCCGAGCAGGCGGATCACGCTTTCCGCCATGGTGATCGCCGCACCGCTGCGCTCGAGGATCACCCCGATGATGGTGCCGAGCACGATGACGATGCCGATGTAGCCGAGGATGCTGCCGAAGCCGCCGGTAACGGTCTTGACGATTTCCGCCGTGGGTACCTGGTAGGCGAAGCCGGCGATCAGCGCGGCCGCCAGCAGGGCGAGGAACGGGTGCAGCTTGAGTCGCGTGGTGGACAGGACGATAAAGGCGATCAACGCCAGCAGGATCAGGACCAGGGTCATGAGCCGCCTCCTTGTTGTTATGGGTGTGGGATGGGCGCCCAGGGGCGGGTCATTTTCGCTCCGTCGGGACCGGACACGCCTTGTGCAACGGCCAGAGGAAGACGGCGCTGGAAGGGGAACATTTTGTGCGACTGCACAGTGAATCGATTGATCGCCCGTTACCCGCGGCGCGGAACGAGCAATTGCAGCCCCAGCAACAATTGCTGGCGGTGCTCCAGGCGAGCGAGATCGAGCCCGCTGATCGAAGCGATGCGCTCCAGTCGGTAGCGCAGGCTGTTGCGATGGATTCCCAGCGCCTGGGCACAGGCCTGGGCGTGCCCGTCATGGGCGCACCAGGACTCCAGGGTAGCGGCCAGCGAACCTTGCGGATCGTGGTCGAGCAACCGCTGCAAGGGCGCCAGCAGCTGCCGCACCTGCCAACTGTCGCGCTGGCTGAACAGCAGGCTGGCGAGGCGGTGTCCGTCCAGGGTCACGACCCGCCGACCGGGCAACCGGCTGCGCGCATAGTCCAGCAGGTCGCGCGCGGCGCAGGCCGAGGCGCGCAGCTCGGCCAGGTCATGCGCCGGGTCGCCGGCACACAGGCGCGCCACGCCCCAGCCGCGCGCGTCGGCGCGCTCCAGCCAGTGCTCGAGCGTATCTGCGTGGGCTACCGGCCGGCACCAGAACACCAGGCGCTCGCCCAGCGCCGCGCTCCAGTGTTCCGCCCGGCCGCCGAGTGCCGCCAGCAGGCGAGCCTGGCAAGGCAGCGGATCGGCATGCTCGGGCAGCTCCAGGAAGACCGCCTGGCGCGGCCAGTGCATGGCCAGCCCCAGGTGTTCGGCATCGGCCGCCAGCGCCCCGAGGCCGTGGCCGGGATCGAGCAACTGGCGCAGCCAGGCTTCGTGACGCTGGCGTTGCCAGTGTCGCTCGTCCTGCATCTGGCGCTGTTCCATGAGCATTTCCGCTGCCATCCGCACCAGCTCGGCATAGGGCCGGACCACCTCCGGCGCGCCGGTGATGCCGAGCACGCCGACCAGCCGCTCGGCGTGCAGCAACGGCAGGTTCACCCCTGGCCGCACCCCGCGCAGGCAGGCGGCGGCCTGCTCGTCGATTTCCACCACCCGCCGGTTGGCCAGCACCAGTTGCGCCCCTTCGTGGCGGGTATGCAGGCGCGATGGATCGCCGCTGCCGATGATCATGCCCTGGGCATCCATCACATTGATGTTGTGCGGCAGGATCGCCATCGCCCGATCGACGATGTGCTGCGCCAGCGTCGAATCCAGTTCGAACATGGAGGATTCAGGGCGCCAGGCGTTCGCGCAGCCAGCCGCCGTCCTGGCGTCGATAGTCGAGACGGTCGTGCAGGCGGCTCGGCCGCCCCTGCCAGAACTCGATGCGCTGCGGCAGGAGACGGTAGCCGCCCCAGTGCTCGGGACAGCTCGGCGGCTGGTCGGCGAAACGCCGCTCGGTGTCCGCGAGCAGCCGTTCCAGCTCGGCGCGATCGGCGATGACCCGGCTCTGCGGCGAGGCCCAGGCGCCCAGGCGACTGCCCAGCGGACGCACCTGGTAGTAGGCGTCGGATTCCTCGGGAGTGACCTTCTCGACGCTGCCTTCGATGCGCACCTGGCGCTCCAGCGCCGGCCAGAAGAAGGTCATGGCCGCCCGCGGATTGGCCGCCAGTTGCCGGCCCTTGGCGCTTTCGTAGTTGGTGAAGAAGGTGAAGCCGCGCTCGTCGAGGCCCTTGAGCAGGAGGATACGGCAATGCGGATAGCCGTCGGCGTCGACGGTGGCCAGGGTCATGGCGTTGGGTTCGACCGGCAGGCGCTCGGTCTTCACCGCGTCGTCGAACCACTGGCGGAACAGGCTGAAGGGATCGCTAGGGGCGTTGGCCTCGCTGAGGCCATCGCGGGTGTACTCGCGGCGCATATCGGCCAGGGACTGGGTCATGGCGCATCTCCAGGGGGAAATGCGCCATAGCTTAACCGCAGACTCCGCCTCGCGCTTGATCCGGGACAATGGCGCCAAGCGCCCTGCCCCGGTTCGGCTCAGTTGCCCTGGGCCAGGGACAGCAGGCTGGCGCGCTGGGTATAGAGCACTTCGACGCGACGGTTCTGGGCGCGGCCGGCGGCGCTGGCGTTGTCCGCGCGCGGCATGTCGGAACCGACCCCCTTCAGGCGCAATTGGTCGCCTTTCAGGCCGCTGAGGCGGAAGATCGCCGCCACCGACTGGGCACGCTCGAAGCTCAGCTTGTCGTTGACCGCCTTGCTGCCGGTGCTGTCGGTATGGCCGAGTACCAGGATACCGCTCTGCGGATCGGCCTGGGCCATCTTGGCGACCTTGCCCAGCGGGTTGAGGGTGATCGGCATCAGCATGGTGTGGCGCTTGGGATTGAACGAGTAGTCGGCGGGGGCGATGACGATCAATGCGTTGTCGCGGCGTTCGAGGGTGAACTCGCTACCGGCGATCGCTTCGCGCAGGGCTTTCTCATGGGCATCCAGCCACTCCTTGGTGACCTTCTGCTGGACCAGTGCCGGCTTGCCCGACGCCTTGCTCGCCGAGCTGGCGCCGAACGGCCACCACCAGGGGTTGGCGGCCTTCGGCTCGGCTGCGGCGGCGACTTCTTTCTTCGCCGCGGCGATCTCGGCCTTCTGCTCCGCAGCCTTGGCGGCTACGTCCCGACCGCCTTCGTCCTTGCCGAACGGCCACCACCAGTGGCTGGAGCCGACATGCTCGGCTTCGGCCTTCTGTTCCGTGGCCTGCTTGGCGACGGTCTGTCCGTCGTCCTTGCCGAACGGCCACCATGAATGGCTGGAAGCCTGCTCGGCCGGAGCCTTGGCTGGCTGCGAGGAAGCGTCCTGGGTCTGGAAATAGCTGCAGCCGGAGGCGGTCATGCAGAGAAGAAGCGTCGAGGTCTTAAGCAGTTTCATACGTCGGGGTCCGTTGGAAGTGAAAGAAGGCGAGCCCGATGGAACATTCGGCTCAACCGCCGGTCACATCGCAGCGATGCCGGAGTCAATCCACTGCCCCGGCAACGCCCTATCTCATACGACGCTTTAGATTGTGTCGCTAAGCCATTATTTGGCAATGAAATTTAGCGTCGAGCCGACAAGCGGTTAAAAGTTAACCAACGGATTACAGACACTCCCCCGCGACACGCGCCAGCTGCTGCGCCCGCGGATCCATCAGCACATACGGCCCCAAGGCGTTGCTGACAAAGGAAAAAGCCAGGTCGCGCTCGGGATCGGCGAAGCCGATCGAGCCACCCGCCCCAGGGTGGCCGAAGGCCTTGGGGCCGAGTCCGTAGGTCGCATTGGCCACGCCCGGTTGGTCGAGCATGGTGCCGAGGCCGAAGCGGGTCCGGGTCAGCAAGGTCCGATCCTCGCCTACCGCGTGTTCGTGGGCCAACTGGCCCAGCAGTTCATCTTCCAGCAAACGTCCCTGCAACAGGCCGCTATAGAAGCCGGCGAGCGCGCGCGCGTTGCCATGGCCATTGGCGGCCGGCTGCTGCATGCGTCGCCATTCCGGCTTGTTGGTGCTGGTGAGGATCGACGGCGGATTGGTGAAGGCACGGGTGGTCAGCGCCAATGGCTCGCTCATCATGGTCTTCAGCATGCGCTGGGCGGCAGCGTCGCCGAGGCTGCCCTTGCTCCGTGCCATGTGGGCGACGCGGCCGAACTGGCTGTCGTCCAGGCCGACATGGAAATCCAGGCCCAGCGGTGCCGCGGTGCGCGCCACGATGGCCTCGCCCGGCTCGCGGCCGTCGACCCGGCGGATCACCTCGCCGAGCAGCCAGCCATAGGTAATCGGTGCATAGCCGTGCGCTTCGCCAGGCGTCCACCAGGGCTCCTCGGCGGCCAGTGCCGTGGTCATCGCCTGCCAGTCGTAGAGTGCCTCGGGCGGCATCTGCTCGCGCAGCGCCGGTAGGCCGGCGCGATGGCAGAGCAACTGGCGCACGCTGATCGCTGCCTTGCCGGCCGCGGCGAACTCGGGCCAGTAGCGTGCCACCGGCGCGTCCAGTTCGAGCTTGCCCTCGGCCACCAGTTGCAGCACGGCAACGGCGGTGAAGGTCTTGGTGCAGGAGAACAGATTGAGGATGGTGTCGCGCTGCCAGGGCTGCTCGCCGTCCTTGTCCGCGACGCCGCCCCAGAGGTCGACCACCGTCTCGCCACCGACCTCCAGGCACAACGCCGCGCCGCGCTCCTGCGGATTGTCGAAAAGCCGGGCGAAGGCCTCGGCAAGCGGGGCGAAACGGCTGTCACAGTGGCCTTGGGGCGTCATGGGCAAGTTCCGGTGGGAAAGTGGTCGGGGCATTCTTCCAGCCCTCGGCGGCCTTGTGAACCCTGACATAAGAGGGGTTCGCCGCAAGCGGGCGGCGGTGAATGCGCGCTCATGAACCGGCTGAATCCTCGCGCGGCGGCGGAGGCTCGACGGCAGGCATGGACCTGGCCATCGCCGACAGTCGCGACAGGGCGGCAAGGTTGCTTCGGCGCACCGTGTCGACGAAGCCGGCGAACGGCAAGCCCGTGATCCCGACCAGGCCGATATGGCCGTTCTCGCCGTCCAGCAGACGCCCGCTGGCCGGTTGGTCGAGGTACTGGAACCAGTGGGCGCCGACGATATACGGACTCTTCAGCGCCGCCTCCAGGAACGTTCGGTAGGAGTCGCCGCGCGCCCGCTCATTGGCCGCCTCGCTGACACCACCCCAGAACGGACCGCGATCCCGCGAGCCGAAGTGGAACTCGCTGATCAGCACCGGCTTGTCCAGCCGCGCCAGCAGGGAGTCGTCCAGGCCCTGCCCGGGCAACGGCGTATAGAGGTTGAAACTGAGCAGGTCGCAATACCGGGCGCAGGAGGTGATCGCCTCGGGAGTGCTGACGGCGAAGCGGCCGCCGAGCAGGAGGTGGTTCGGTGCGTGCCATTGCAGGGCGTCGCGCAGGGTCTTGAAGTAAGCGTCGGCATACAGCCGGAGGAAGGCGCTGTAGTCCTCAGCGATGGCCGGATGCCCCTCGCCCGGCAGCGGAGCCGCGTAGCCCGGCGCCTCCAGGGCCTCCCAGGCGGCCAGCTCGATGCCCCAGGCCTCGGCCAATGCCTCATGGCCCAGGTACTTGGCTTTCAATTGCTTGACGAAGGCGCGCTTCGCCGGACTGTCCATGGACAGCGTCAAGGCTCCGAAAGCGAGGCCGTAGCGCGCCTGGGCCGAGCCGTCGCGCCCGGCCCAGGCCAGTTCGTTGTCGGCGTAGTAGCCGAGCAGCCAGGGATCGTCGCGGTGGTCGCGAGCAGCGATGGCGATGACGCGCTCGGCGGCCATGGCGAAGCGCGGGTCGAAGGGATCGGGCATGGCTCCCCACCAGTCGAAACCGCTGCTGACCGTGGCGTAGTCGCCGGCGATCGACAGCGGCAGGCTGTAGGGCATCCGCGCCTGTGCGGCGAGCGCCGGATCGCTCCAGTTGCCGAGGCTGTTGAAACCCCATGCCGAGAGGCGCTCCAGGGTGCGCTGGCGCCATTCGCCGGCGAGCTGGTCAGCACTCGCCTGGGGAGCGATGCGCTGGCGATTGGCACCGAGGAAATCGAACCAGCGGCCATGCCCGAAGCGCCGCCCGGCCTGCGCGGCGACGCCGCGGCGGTCGTCGCCCTCACCGAAGAATGCGGCCAGCGGCTCACCCTCCGCCGGCAGTTCGGCGAACATCGGCTCGCGTCCTTCGACGTAGGTCCGGCTGCCGTCGGCGGTCACCGCATTAACGCCCAGCGACCAGAACGGATGTCCTTCCGGAGTAACCAGCCACCAGCGCCCGCCACGTTTTTCCGTGCGGAAGAAACCGCTGGCTTCGAACACCGGCCCACCCAGCAGGCCGCCGAAACGGTCGCGCGCCGGTGTCTGCCGTTCCCAGTCGCGGAGCTGTGCGGCCTCGGCCGCATAGGCGCTGCGCAACTGTTCGTCGGAACGAATCTTTTCCGGCCAGTCGGCGCGGCTGTACTGGCCATAGCGATCGATCAGGCCGGTCAGGATGCTCCGCTCCACCGCCCTCCCTGTGCGTATGCCGAAACGTCCGAGCAGGATACTCTGGGGAGCTTGCGGCGAGCGCAGGGACAGGCTCAGCGCTCCGACCCTGGCGCGGTCCAGCGAGCCCTCCACGCGTGGCGCCAGCAGCACCCGCTGGCCTTCGACCATCTGTGGCATCGGCGGCCCCGCACGCATGCCCAGAGCCTCTGGCGAAACCGCCCGCAACGGCACCAGCAGGGTCTGCGGCGGGCCTGCCGGTAGCTCGATGGATGCCTGCAGCCCCGGCGCGCCCTGCTCGCCCTCGATCGCGACCTCCAGGGTCATGTCCCAGCTCATCGCGTTCTGGATGCGCAGGCTCACGTAGTCCGCTGCGGACCAGTCCCAACGGCCCAGCGCCGGACTCATGCGCAAGGTGGGCCGTTGCGCCGGGCTGAAGGTGACGCGACGGAGAATGTCGCCCTCCGGGGTGGCCTCCGCCGTCGCGCTGGGCAGGTCGGCATCCTCAAGGGTGATGCCGACCACGGCCATTGGCTTGACGAAGTTGAACAGTACCTGCTGGATGTCGCTCGCCACCAGCGGCGTGGCCACCGCGAGCAGGCCGAGAAGCAGGGGAAGATGCCAACGCGAACGGATCATGAAGCCTGTTTTCCTTAACTCCATCCCGGCCTGGGCAAATGCCGAGAATTCCTGATGCGGCTCGGACGTGAAGGCTGGCGCCCTCCCGCGCAGGCCAGCGCGTCAGGCGATTTCCCGGCGGAACGGCGGCAATGCATTGAGGATAGCCTTGCCGTAGCGCTGGGTGACCACGCGGCGGTCCAGCAGGGTGATGGTGCCGCGGTCCTGCTCGGTGCGCAGCAGCCGCCCGCAGGCCTGGACCAACCGCAGCGAGGCGTCTGGCACGGCGATCTCCATGAACGGATTGCCGCCGCGCGCCTCGATCCACTCGGCCAGCGCCGCCTCCACCGGGTCGTCGGGTACCGCGAAGGGAATCTTGGCGATCACCACGTGTTCGCAATAGGCCCCCGGCAGGTCCACGCCTTCGGCGAAACTGGCGAGGCCGAAGAGCACGCTGTCCTCGCCGTCGTCGACTCGCGACTTGTGCTTGTTCAGGGTTTCCTGCTTGGACAGGTTGCCCTGGATGAACACCCGCTTGCGCCAGTCGCGGTCGAGACCGTCGAAGACTTCCTGCATCTGCTTGCGCGAGGAGAACAGCACCAGGCTGCCGCGCGCGCCCTTCACCAGTTCCGGCAGCTCGCGAATGATCGCCGCGGTGTGCTCGGCGGCGTTGCGCGGATCCGCCTTGAGGTCGGGGACCCGCAATACCCCGGCCTCGGCATGGTGGAAGGGGCTCGGCACCACCGCGGTGACCGCGTTGCGCGGCAGGCCCGCGCGCATGCGGTAGCGGTCGAAGGTGCCCAACGCGGTCAGGGTCGCCGAGGTCACCAGCACGCCATAGGCGACGTTCCACAGGTTGCGGCGCAGGGTCTCGGCGGCGAGGATCGGGCTGGCGTTGGCTTCGATGTCGTAGAAGCTGCCGCTCTCGGCGAGGGTCAGCCAGCGCGCCATCGGCGGGCTGTCCTGCGGGTCCTCGCAGGTGAAGGCGGTCCACAGTTCCCAGTTGCCCTGGGCGCGCGCCAAAAGACTACCGAACAGCGGGTACCACTCCTCCGCCTGGTGGCTGGCGATGCCGCCGGCGCCTTCGCCGTCCATCGCCTCCTTGAGGATATCGGTGAGGCGGGTGAACAGGTCGGTCAGCTTGGAGAAGCCTTTCTTCAGCTCGATGCCCATCTCGCGGATATGCTCGGGGACCACCCCGCCGACGAAACGGTGACGCGGCCGCTCGCGACCTTCCATGTCCTCGCCGGCGCGGAAATCGCCGATCTCTTCGCAGGCGGTGAACATGAACTGCTGCTGGGTCTTGATCTCCCGGGCCAGCTCCGGCACCTGTTCGATCAGGCGGCCGAGGTCGCCCGGCAGCGGGTGCTGGGCGAGCAGCTTGGTGAGGTTCTTGGCGACCTGCTCCAGCCAGTCGGCGGTAGCGCGCAGGCGGGTGAAATGGGCGAAATGGCCAATCGCCTTGTCCGGCAGGTGATGGCCCTCGTCGAACACGTAGAGGGTCTCGCGCGGATCGGGCAGGATGGCGCCGCCGCCCAGGGCCAGGTCAGCCAGGACCAGGTCGTGGTTGGTGACGATCACGTCGACCTTGGTCATCCCTTCGCGCGCCTTGTAGAAGGCGCACTGCTGGAAGTTCGGGCAATGTCGGTTGGTGCACTGGCTGTGATCGGTGGTGAGCTGCGCCCAATGCGCGTCGTCGATCGCCTCCGGCCAGCTGTCGCGGTCGCCGTCCCAGCGGTTGCCGGCCAGGCGTTCGATCATCTGGTTGAACAGCTTGCTGCTGGTCTCGTCGACATCGATGTTGAAACCGTCGTCGGCGAACAGTTGCGCCGTCGCGCTCTGCGCCTGGCCTTCCTGCAGCAGCACGTCGAGCTTGGACAGGCACAGGTAGCGCCCGCGGCCCTTGGCCAGGGCGAAGCTGAAGGCCAGCCCGCTGTTGCGCAGCAGGTCGGGAAGATCCTTGTGGACGATCTGCTCCTGCAGGGCGACGGTCGCGGTGGCTATCACAAGGCGCTTGCCACTGGCCTTGGCGCAGGCGATCGCCGCCAGGCTGTAGGCCACGGTCTTGCCGGTACCGGTTCCGGCCTCCACCGCGACCACCGCCGGCTCGCCCTCGCGGTGCCCCTCCTCGTCCTCCTTGATCGCGCCGAGGGCCTTGGCCACTTCGGCGATCATCAGGCGCTGGCCATAGCGAGGCTTCAGCTCCTTGGCTTCGAGAAAGCGGGTGTAGGCACCCTGGATCTGGGACTTGAGTTCGGCGCTGAGCATGGAATTCCTGGGCCCGGCGCGCAGCGGAAGACGAATCCGCCGGCGCGCCATAGCTGGATAAATTTTCAGTGGTTCGACAGGGCGGCTATGATAACGCGCTTCGTCACAACCGCCAGCGGAGATCGCCGAATGACCCCCTACGCCCTCGTCTACGCCCTGCATGTCCTGGCCGCCCTGGTCTGGGTCGGAGGCATGTTCTTCGCCTGGACGATTCTTCGTCCGGCGGCCGTCGCCGCGCTGGAGGCCCCAGCCCGCCTGGGCCTGTGGCTGGAGGTGTTCCGCCGTTTCTTCCATTGGGTCTGGGCTGCGGTGATCCTGCTGCCGATCAGCGGCGTCGGCATGCTGCACCTGAGCTTCAACGGTTTCGCCGGCGCGCCGCGCTACGTACAGGTAATGATGGGGCTCTACGTCGCCATGCTGGCACTGTTCCTGCGGGTGCAGGCGCTGCAAGTGCCGGAACTGCGCCGCGCGGTGCAGGCCCAGGACTGGCCGGCAGGCGGGCAGGCGCTGGGGAAGATCCGCCGCACCGTCGGCTTCAACCTGCTCCTCGGCCTGTTGCTGATAGCCCTGGTAGCGGCACGCCCGAGCCTCTGAACCGGCGAGGCGCCGGAAGCCGTGCTGCCGGCCTCTCCTCAGAAGCGCACGACGTCCAGGCTGCCGTCGCTGCCGTTGGTGCCGTTCGCGCCGTCCTCTCCGCTGCGCCCCGCACGACCGGCATCCACCGAGTAGATCCAGCAACCGGTGGCGTTATCCGCCGCACCCGGTTTGCCGGCCTTGCCTCCAGCGCCGCCGACGCCGCCTTGCAGACGGGTTTGCAAGCGCTCCAGAGGAAAATCGCCCGGCACTTCCAGACGAATCCGACCGCCCGCCCCGCCCGGACCGCCGTCGCTTCCGGATTGGCCGTCGCCACCTTTCAGCGCGCTGCCCCAGAGGCAGCCGGAGGCCTTGCCGGAAGCCCCGTCCAGGCCATCGTAGCCTGGAGCGCCGACGCCACCGCGGGCGTCCAGCAGCAGGCTTTCCACCTCCACCGCCTGCAGGCGCAAGGTCAGGTCGCGGCCGTTACCGGCGCTTTGCCGGAAGGTGCCGGTCGCGCCGGGCGCGGAAATGATGCTGCCATCGGCCAGGCGGCCGCTGACGACTTCGATGCTGATTCGCTCCTCGCCTGGCGCCACGCCGATCCGGGCGTTCTTCGCCATGTGCAGTTCCTCGATGCGCAGGACGCTGACCTCCAGCGGAATCAGCAGGGCGGCATCCTCGCCGATCTCCACTCTGCGCAGGCGCAGCTCCTGGGCCCGCTTGGGCAGGCGCATCACCGAGTTCGCCTGCACCTTCACGGTTCCGCCGATACCCTGCTGGCGTGCCGGCGGCGCCTCGGCCGAAAACGCGGCGCCAGCCCAGGCCAGGGGAACGACCAGGAACAATCCGAGCATGGCCTTACGCATGATCGTCCTCCTTGTCCTGCGGTAACTCGCTGGCCGGGCTCAACGCCGGCAACGCAAGCATGTGGAAGACCCCGAACAGCAAGACCTGGAGACGATCCAGCCAGGGATGCGCGCGCGCTTTCAGGCGTCCTCCGAGGACGAGAATCTCGATCAGGTGGATCAACAGGATCAGGCCGCCGGCTATCGACAACAGCCAGTTCAGCGGATAGGCGAACGGATGCAGCAGATTGACCAGCACCGCGCCCCAGAATACCAGGGTCACGAGCTTGCCCAGCCCGAGAAACGCTTTCATGGAACTCCCCCCAAGACATCGTGTGCGGGGGAACATACTCGCCAGCCCGCCGCGGCGCCAGCCATGAACGAAAACGGGGGCTTCGACGCCCCCGTTCTGCTCCGCGCCGCCTGCGTCATTCGCGCTTGATGAGGATTTCCACCCGGCGATTCTCGGCCCGCCCTTCGCGAGTCTTGTTGTCGGCGACCGGCTGGCTTTCGCCCAATCCCTGCACGCCGACGATGATGCTCGAAGGCACCCCGGCATCAATCAGATAGTTCGCAACGGCATTCGCGCGCCGTTCCGACAGCTTCTGGTTGTAGGCATCGGAACCGACGCTGTCGGTATGCCCGGTGATACTCAGGCGCGTACTGGCCGCCTCGCCTTTCAGGCGTTCGGCGATGCCGTTGAGCTTCTCGCTGTCGGCGGCGTCCACCTTCGACGAATCGAAGGCGAAGTGCAGGTCGCGCACGACAATGGTTTCTTCCTTGACGACGGGAGGCGGCGGCGCGACTTCCTCGACCGGCTGCGGAGGCGGCGGCGCGACCTGTTCGCCGGCACCGTGCACCCAGCAATAGGCGGCACCGACGCCACCGCCGATCAGGGCGCCCCAGCCGGCCCAGCTGCTGCTTTCGATCGCGCCCAGGCCGGCGCCGGTAACACCACCGACCGCCGCACAGGTCGGCCAGTCGCTTTTCTGCAACCCTGCGCAACCGGTCAGCAAGCCGCTGACCAGAATCAGGGGTAAAGCGGTCCTCGTGATGCTCATTGGAACTCTCCTCGTGGATCGGTTGTAACCGACAAATAGGGAGTAAAGACCCCAGCCGAAAAAAGCGCCAGCACTAGGCCATGCAGGCGCTTCAGGCTAGTCTTGGCGAATCCCAGGAGAGTGTTTTCCCATGAGCGAACCGATTTCTCCCCGCACCCCGCAGCAGGCCCTGGCCGCGTTGCTCGCCCGCTACGCGCCGAAGCGCTTGCTGCTGGTCGGCGCCAGCCGGCTGCCGGCGGTGGAGGCCTTCATCCACAACCATCCCCAGTGCCAACTGGCGCACAGCCCGGCGGCGGCATTGCCCGCCGAACTGGCCGGCCAGCGCTTCGACCTGGCGCTGTTCGTCGATTGCCTGGAACACCTGCCGCAGCGCACCGGTCTGCAGTTGCTCGCGGGCGTGCGCAACCTGAACGCCAGCCGGGTCGCCGTACTGGTCGACCTCGAGGCCAGCAACTGGCAGGAAACCGACTTCTTCGCCCTCGCCATGCAGAACAGCGAACGCTTCCAGCGCGAAGGCCAGACGCTGACCCTGTACACCTACGACCTGCACGAATACAAGCAGGTCCCCGATTGGCTGAACGCCAAGTTCTGGGCCAACCCGGAAAACTTCGGCAAGTACTGGTGGTAACCATGACCCAACCCTCCTGCCCCTGCGGCAGCGGCGACCCGCTCGACGATTGCTGCGGCCGCTATCACCAGGGACATCCCGCGCCTACCGCGGAAGCCCTGATGCGCTCGCGCTACAGCGCCTACGCCCTCGGACTGGTGGACTATCTGCGCGACACCACGCTGCCGGCGCAACAGGCCGGCCTCGATCTCGACGGCATCCGCGCCTGGAGCCACGGCAGCACCTGGCTCGGTCTGGAGGTGGAAAACCACGAGGTGCTCGGCGGCCAGCCGGAGCATGCGCGAGTCACCTTCGTCGCGCGCTGGCACGACGCCGACGGGGAACATGCCCATCGCGAATGTTCCGGCTTCGTCCAGCGCAACGGTCGCTGGTACTTCCTCGATCCGACCGTGGCCCTGAAACTCGGCCGCAACGATCCCTGCCCCTGCGGCGCCGGCGGCAAGCTGAAGAAATGCTGCGGTCCGTGGATCACCTGATGCATTCGCTCGCCAGCTATATCCGCGCCATCCATGCCCTGCCCTCGCCGGTCTCGATAAGCGATGCGCAGGTCGAAGAGCAACAGCGCTGCGAGGACGGCGTCGAGATCCACAGCTGCGAAGCGCTCTACCGTTTCGACAACGGCGTGCGCCTGCGCCAGCACTGCGAGCGCGACCTCCTGCCGAGCAGCGGGGCCTGCGAGGAATGCTGGATCGGCTACGAAGTGCTGGATTCCGCCGGGCAGGAAATCAGCCCACGCTACAAGCACTTCGTCAACGCCTGCCAGGAACGCTTCTGGTTGCGCATGCACGCCTGAGATGCTGCGCCAGGCTGCGCGGTTTGGGCGTTGACGAGCGCTCGGGTAGAATGCGCAGCCTTTTCATCCGGGCCCCATCCCCATGCTGCTGACCGTGCTCTACATCATCGCCATCACCGCCGAAGCCATGACCGGTGCGCTGTCGGCCGGCCGGCGCAGCATGGACCTGTTCGGCGTGGTGCTGATCGCCTGCGTCACCGCCCTGGGCGGCGGCTCGGTACGCGACATGCTGCTGGGCCATTACCCGCTGACCTGGGTCCGTCACCCGGAATACCTGGCGCTGACCGCAGTCGCCGCGCTGGTGACAGTGTTCATCGCGCCGCTGATGCGCCACCTGCGCTCGCTGTTCCTGGTACTCGACGCGGTTGGCCTGGTGGCCTTCACCCTGATCGGCTGCCAGGTCAGCCTGGAAATGGGCCACAGCCTGCTGATCGCGGCGATCAGCGGGGTGATCACCGGGGTGTTCGGCGGCATTCTCCGCGACATCCTGTGCAACGACGTACCCTTGATATTCCGCCGCGAACTCTATGCCAGCGTGTCCTTCGCCAGCGCCTGGTGCTACCTGATCTGCGTGGAGCTGGAACTGCCTTCCGAGCAGGCGATGCTGATCACCCTGTTCAGCGGCTTCCTGTTCCGCCTGCTGGCCATCCGCTTCCACTGGGAAATGCCCAAGTTCGTCTACCAGGACGATTTCGACCACTGAAGCAAGCGCCTGCCCCCTGGCCGACGCGTTCCTCCAACCCCTCGCCAGTCCCCGATGCCACGGCCTCGCGACGCGGTTATCCGCCCCACGCCCTGGCTTGTCGCAGGCCACTGCCCGCCTCAGTCCTGCAGGCGCAGGTGGCTGGTGTCCGGAGCCGGAGCCGCTGGCTCGGAGCGTGCCTGGCCCATGTCGCTACCGACCGGGGCGACGCTGAAGCGGCTCAGGTCGAGTTTCGGCGCCTCGGCTTCGGCCTTGGCGTCCTGTAGGTCGGCGCCTACCGGAGCCAGGCCGAAATCCGGCGCATCGACCTCGGCGAACGCCGCCATGTAGCCGTCCCGCGGCGCTACCTGCAAGCGTCCGGCGGGCGCGCTGGTACCAGTAGCGGCGCGGGTCTGCGGGGCCTCCACGGGAGTCGTCTGCGCAGGCGGCGGCGCCATGACCACCTCCTCGACCTCCATCTCGGCGACCACGGCGATCGCTCCCGCTCGCTCCAGCACGCTGCGGTATTTTTCCGCGGAGGCGGCATCGAGGTTGTTCTTGATCACCACCCGGCGGCCGGAGAACAGCAGTTCGATACGCTGCGCGTCGGCCTGGAACAGCTTGGCCAGGTTGGCCTTGACCACCTCGGGACGGGCGCCGGCGACCAACTGGCCGGAAAAGGCGATTTCAAAGCGGCTCATTGGCATCTCTCCGAGTGAAGGGCCGCTCGGCATGGCGGCCCTGGCGTTTCGTCGAGCGATTGTACCCATCGACAGCCACGCGTGGAGTGACTGGGTCCGGCAAATCGGCCGGCGGGTCCGTTCAGGTTAGCCGAGCCGGTCACGCCAGCCGACGGGAAGACTTGCACGGGCGTACGCGCTTCTCCATGCTCCCCCGACTGCGCTATGGGAAACATATGGACACAGGCCTGTACCTGAAACATCTTTCCTCTACACAACAATAAGTTGCAGCACAATCACTGCTTGTTAAACTGGGGCGTCTCGGGGGGAATAGCATGAATTACCAGGCGCAAATGATAAGAATTATCAGCCTAATAATGGCGTGGGGAGTTCTCTCCCATCTCTCGGGCTGCAGCTGGATGACCGGCAGCTTCGAAGACCCCGACGTCAAGCTGCTGAAGGTGGAAGTGGTCAAGGCACGCTTGCTGGAACAGGAGTTCGTGATGCGCTTCCGCATCGACAACCCCAACGATTTCAGCCTGCCGGTACGCGGCCTGCAGTACGCCGTGCAACTGAACGACATCCAGCTCGCAGAAGGCGAGTCCGGCCAGTGGTTCACGGTTCCCGCCCACGGCCACGAGGTATTCGACGTGCCGGTGCGAACCAATCTCTGGCGCCACATGAAATACATCGTCAAGCTCCTCGAGCGTCCCGAGGAGCCGATCCGCTACCGCCTGCAAGGCGAAGTGAAGACCGGACTGATGTTCGGCCGCAGCGTGCACCTGAGACGAAATGGCGAGATAATTCCCGGCGATTTCATCCCAGAATAGGTCCACCATGAGTCAGGAACCCCACGTACACGGCCCGAACTGCAACCACGACCACGATCATCATCACGATCATGGCCATGGTCATGTCCATGGTCCGCACTGCAACCACAGCCACGAGCCGGTGCGCAATCCGCTCAAGGCCGTAGGCCGCAACGATCCCTGCCCCTGCGGCAGCGAGAAGAAATTCAAGAAGTGCCACGGCGCCTGACCCTTCGCACGCGCCGGCATCCGAAGGCCCGCTGAGCAGCGGGCCTTTTCGTTGGCGCGCCACCAGCCCCGCCGGGGCGTCATGCGCGACAGCGGTTTGCATCGAACCTAGGTTCCTGGCGTAGAGTCTTCCGTTCGTAGCCCATCGACGAGCCGGAGACGCACCGATGATCGACCTGTACTACTGGACCACCCCGAACGGCCACAAGATTACTCTTTTCCTGGAAGAAACCGGCCTGCCCTACGCCATCCATCCGATCAACATCAGCCAGGGCGACCAGTTCCAGGCGGATTTCCTGAAGGTGTCGCCGAACAACAAGATTCCCGCCATCGTCGATCGCCAACCGGCCGACGGCGGCGCTCCCCTGTCGCTGTTCGAGTCCGGCGCCATCCTGCTCTATCTCGCGGAAAAGACCGGACGCTTCCTCGCCAAGGACCTGCGCGCGCGCCAGGAAACCCTGCAGTGGCTGTTCTGGCAGATGGGCGGGCTGGGGCCGATGGCAGGGCAGAACCACCATTTCAACCGCTTCGCCCCGGAGAAGATTCCCTACGCCATCGACCGGTACGTCAAGGAAACCGCGCGCCTGTACGGCGTTCTCGACCAGCGCCTGGCGGACCGCGCCTTCGTCGCCGGCGACGACTACAGCATCGCCGACATGGCCATCTATCCGTGGATCGTCCCGCACCAGTGGCAGGAGCAGGATCTCGCCGACTTTCCGCACCTGCAGCGCTGGTTCGAGAGCATTCGCCAGCGTCCGGCGACGCAACGCGCCTATGCTTTGGTGGAGCGCATCAATCCGCCGAAGTAGCGAGTCCCGAGCCGGCCTGCGGACGTCCTCGCGGACGACCGCAGGCGGAGCTTGCGCAGCCCTGCGCTCCTCACTAACGTAGCGCCTCTCGACGCGACCACTCCCGCAGGAGCCCCCACCCCATGGCCTCGCCAGCCTTCATGCGTTTTCTTCCCCGTTGCGGCGCCGCCGCGGCCTTCGGCACCCTCCTGGGCCTGGCCGGTTGCCAGTCCTGGCTCGACGATCGCTACGCCGACAGCCTGCCGCCGACCTCCGGCGTGCAACCGATCAAGGGCCTGGCGCAAAACGTATCGATCCGGCGCAACGCGCTGGGCATGCCACTGATCGAAACCGGCACCTTCCATGACGCGTTGTTCGCCCTGGGCTACGTACACGCCTCCGACCGCCTGAGCCAGATGGTCAGCCTGCGCCTGCTGGCCCAGGGACGGCTGGCCGAGATGGTCGGCCCCGGCGCGCTGGAGATCGACCGTTTCATGCGTACCGTGAACCTGCGCCAGGCCGCGGAGATCCAGTACAGGAACGCCTCGCCGCGCCTGCAACGCTTCTTCGAGGTCTACGCGCGCGGGGTCAACGCCTACCTGTATCGCTATCGCGACAAGCTGCCGATGGACCTGGCCCAGTCCGGCTACCGTCCGGAATACTGGAAGCCCGAGGACTCGGCCCTGGTCTTCGCCCTGCTCAACTTCGGCCTGGCGGTGAACCTACAGGAAGAAATCGCCTCGCTGACGCTCGCGCAGAAGGTCGGCAGCGACAAGCTGGCCTGGCTGACGCCGACCTACCCCGACGAAAACCTGCCGTTCGACGAGGCGGAAAAGCTCAAGGGCCTGCGCCTGGACGGGCAGGTTCCCGGCCTCGCGGGCGTCGAGGGCGCGGCGCGGCAGGTCGCAGCGCTGAGCATGCTCGGGGTCGCCGCCTCGAACAACTGGGCTATCGCGCCGCAACGCAGCCGCAGCGGCAAGAGCCTGATGGCCAACGACACCCACCTGCCGCTGAGCATGCCGTCGGTGTGGAACTACGTGCAGATCCGCTCGCCCAAGTACCAGGCCGCGGGCGTTTCCATCGCCGGTCTGCCGGGCGTGGTGGCGGGCTTCAACGGCAAGCTGGCCTGGGGCATGACCATGGTCCTGGGCGACAACCAGGATCTCTACCTGGAACAGTTGCGACGCCAGGGCAACCGGCTCTATTACCTGGCCGACGGCAAGTGGCAGCCAACCCGCGAACGCCAGGAAACCTTCTTCATCAAGGGCCAGCGGCCGATCCGCGAGGTCATCCACGAAACCCGCCATGGCCCGCTGCTCAACAGCGCCCTGGGCGAGCGCAAGAACATCCTCCAGCCGCTGCCGCTGAAGAGCGGCTACGGACTGGCCTACCGGAGCATCCAGCAGGAAGCCGACAAGACCCTGGACGGCTTCTTCGACCTGTCGCGGGCCAAGACCATCGAGCAGGCCTTCGACGCCACCCGCGAGATTCGCGCGATGCCGCTGAACATCGTGTTCGCCGACGAAAAGCACATCGGCTGGCAGGTCACCGGACGCTATCCGAACCGCAAGGAGGGTCGCGGCCTGCTGCCCTCCCCTGGCTGGGACGGCCGCTACGACTGGGATGGCTATGCCGACCCGATCCTCCACCCCTCCGACCAGGACCCGCAGCAGGGCTGGCTGGGTACCGCCAACCACCGCACCGTGCAGCCCGGCTACGGCGCCCAGTTGTCCAATTCCTGGTACTACCCGGAGCGCGCCGAGCGCATCGCCCAGCTCGCCGGTGCCAGCAAGAGCCACGACACCCAGAGCATGATCCGCATGCAGTACGACCAGACCTCGCTGTTCGTCGCCAAGCTGCAAGCCATGTTCGACAATCCCGGCATGGCGGCGCCGCTGCGCCAGGCCATCGACGCCTTGCCGGAGGCGCAACGCAGCCGGGCGCGGGAGGCCTACGACCGGCTGATGGCGTTCGACGGCAAGCTGACAGCCAGCTCCAGCGACGCCGCGCTGTACGGCGCCTTCCTCCACGAGAGCGCCAGGCAGATATTCCTCGACGAGCTAGGACCGGAGGACGGCCCTGCCTGGAAAGCCTTCGTCGAGACCGCCAACCTCTCCTACTCGGCGCAAGCCGACCACCTGCTCGGGCGCGACGACAGTCCGTTCTGGGACGATACCCGCACTCCGCAGAAGGAGGACAAGCCGGCAATCCTCGCGCGCAGCCTCGCCGCCGCCGTGGAGTTCTGCGAACAGCGACTGGGGAGCGAGCGCAAGGCCTGGCAATGGGGCAAGCTGCACACCTACGAATGGCGGAGCGACAGCTCGAAAATGGCCCCCTACCTGGGCGCCGGCGAGCGCGCCGGACTCGGCGCGATCAAGGGCTATCTCGATCGCGGGCCCTATCCGGCCGGCGGCGACCACACCACGCTGGACGTATCGGCCTACGGCTGGGGCCAGGACTTCGACACTTGGCTGATCCCGGCGATGCGGCTGATCGTCGACTTCGGCCAGAGCGAACCGATGATCGGCGTGAACAGCAGCGGCCAATCCGGCAATCCGGCCAGCCCGCACTACGCCGACGGTATCGACGCCTGGCTCAAGGGGCGCTACGTCAGCTTCCCGTTCCAGCCACAGAACCTCGATCGCGTTTACGGCAACAAGCGGCTGACGCTCACTCCCGCTCGCTGAACGGACGGCGCGGAACTTTCCTCCGCGCCGTGGCTCTGAACAGCCGACTTACTCCATGATCATCTTCAGGGCGTCCTTCCGGACGCCCTTCTTTTATCCCCCTCCCGGAAAGCCTCCGTTTTCTCGAAAGCCCGGGCACGGGATCGAACCGATCTCACTCCTCTCCGGCCTCTTCCACGGGCGCCACCAGCGCCCGGTCCAGCCAGTCCGTCGGCAGGCTCTTGCTGGCGCGGGCACCGAGCAGCTTGAGTTGCTCGCTGCGACTGATCAGGTTGCCACGTCCCTCGGTGAGCTTGTTGCGCGCCGCGGCATAGGCCTTGTCCAGTTGCTGCAGGCGCGAACCGACCTCATCGAGGTCCTGGACGAAGAGCACGAACTTGTCATACAGCGAACCGGCACGTTCGGCGATTTCCCGCGCATTCTGGTTCTGCCGCTCCTGGCGCCAGAGGCTGTCGATTACCCGCAGGGTGGCCAGCAGGGTGGTCGGGCTGACGATCACGATATTCTGCGCGAAGGCGTCCTGGAACAGGTTCGGCTCGGCCTGCAGGGCCGTCGAAAAAGCCGCCTCGATCGGCATGAACAGCAGGACGAAGTCGAGGCTGTGCAACCCTTCCAGGCGTCGATAGTCCTTGCCGGAGAGGCCTTTCACATGGTTGCGCAACGACGTTACGTGCTGCTTCAGCGCCTGCTGGCGCAGCAGATCGTCGTCAGCGGCGATGTACTGCTGGTAGGCCGTGAGACTGACCTTGGCATCCACCACCACCTGCTTGTCGCCGGGCAGGCGGATCAGCACGTCCGGCTGGAAGCGTTCGCCCTCGGCGCCCTTCAGGCTGACCTGGGTCTCGTATTCCCGGCCTTTTTCCAGGCCCGCATGCTCGAGCACCCGCTCCAGCACCAGTTCGCCCCAGTTGCCCTGGGTCTTCTGGCCCTTGAGCGCGCGGGTCAGGTTGGTCGCTTCCTCGCCCAGGCGCAGGTTGAGCTGCTGCAGACGCTCCAGTTCCTTGCTCAGGGAGAAACGCTCGCGCGCTTCCTGCTGGTAGCTTTCCTCCACCCGCTTCTCGAACGCCTGGATGCGCTCCTTCAGTGGATCGAGCATCTGCCCCAGGCGCTGCTGGCTGGTCTCGGCGAAACGCTGTTCGCGCTCGTCGAAGATCTTTCCCGCCAGTTCGGCGAACTGTGCCCGCAACTCGTCGCGGGCCGACTGCAGGTCGGTCAGGCGCTGCTGGTGGCTTTCCTGCTGCTCGCGAAGTTCCGCAGCCAGCGCAGCCCGTTCGGAAGCCAGGCGACGCACTTCCTCTTCCCGGCCCTGGCGCTCGCTGGCCCAACGTGCCTCCGCCTGGGACGCCCGTTGCCGCTCCTCCCCCATCAACTCGGCTTCCCGACGCAGCGCGGCGACCTCGCCGGAGAGCCTGGCATGGCGCTCGCCGAGTTGCTGGTAAGCCTCCCTACTGGTCTCCAACTGCGCATTCAGCCCGTCCTGGGCCAGTTGCGCGGTCGCCAGTCGCTCGCCGAGCAAGGCTATCTCGCGCTCCGCCAGGCTGGCCCTTCTCTGTAGCTGCCATGCCAGGCCGGCCAGGGGAATCGCGGCAGCCAGCAGGCCAAGCAACAGGTTCGGTAGATCGACGGGCATGGGGCACTCCAGCGGAAAACGACGCAACACCCGCCTGGCAGGCGCGCGTGCAGCGGATTCTAGGTTCTTGGGAAAAGACCGTCGAGCGAATAGCGCCGCGCCGAACGAGCACTCCGCTTCCGAGCTGTGCGTACCCCATGCGCAGGACATTTCAGATACTTCCATAACGGAAACCATCGCCCTGCGCCCTTCGCCGCCGGGACATTTCTGCTTCCACGGCATTTTTGTCGCGGCTACAGGGCTTGCCTTGGAGCGTGCGATGTGCTGTCGAGCAAGCGCTTGGGAAATCCACAGATCCTGTGGATAACCCAGTGGAAAAGCCCCTAAAAAACTGCCGAACCCCCGATGGAGTGGGGCTATGGGACAGATTGACGATTTTTTCACCAACTATTTTTATCGTTATTTTTCAATAAGTTACGTTTCAAACATGAAAAATCAAGCGTTTAGAGCCTAACGCTCTCAACCCTTGACAAGCTGCTTTCCATTTGTGCACAAATTTTCGCCGAAGCCTCTTGCCGCCCCATTGCAGGGCAATGCCGTTCGAAATCCTCAGCCACTCTTTCCCTCGGGGCATGCAGGCCAGCCCTGCCCAACCGGCAGGTGGCGGCCTTCAGACGGCGCCCCCGGATCGCTGGCAACCGTGCCCCCTCCACTCACGCCGGATGCGGCAACTTTCCGTCCACCAGGAACAGCTCCCAGGAGAAGATTTTCGGCGACCCCGGCACATGCGCCGGCTTGAAGGCCACGTAACCGGCCGTGGTTTCGCACAGCCAGGGCGTCAGGTTGCGAGGACGCTTTTCGGTGAAGGCCGCGGGCGTGAACAGGGCGACATTGCAGCCGCGCTCCGGGCAACGCGCCGAACGGTATTCGAATGCCTGCACCCCGGCGCTGCGCATGGCAGTTCCCAGTTCCTGGGGAGCGCGGTAGTCGGCGATGTCGGTCAGCGCAGCCTCGTGATCGGAGAAAGGCGGCGCCTGCAGACGGATTCCCCGCTCCACCTTCCAGCCCGCCTCGAACGAAGCGTGCTCGGACAGAATCCTCCCGCTCGGTGGCGGCACCACCATGCCACTCCACAGGACGCAACGGTAATACGCGCTTTCGGCCATGGCCGTTTCCAGCTTCAACGCGGCGTAGAACAGGCTTGGCTCGTGGCGACGGCCAAACCGCGACCCCCAGCGCAAGGGCGGATAACGGAACGGGGTCTTCAACAGGTAATGCAATGGCTCGGCATCCGCCGGCACCGGCGGCTTGCTCGACTCGAGCAGTTCCTCGAGCAACGCCTGTTCTTCCAGGGTGTCGACCAATTGCAGGGTCGCCACCTGCTCCTGGCTCTCCACCAACCGCACCAGGCGCCCCTGGAGCGGTCGGATATGCCGCTCACCCTTGCACTGTCGCCAGATCTCGCTCACCTTCCGCCCCTCGCTTCCTGTGGTGTCGGATGCCAGCGTAGCGGCACCGCAGTCTCCATTCAGCCAGGCTTGTCGCCTCTGGCTGCCAGCCTTTTCCGTGACAGGCGTAGGCCCCCGTACAGGCGCGCCGGGTATCAGACCTTGCCGCGGATCGCATCGAGGTATTCCAGCACATGAACCAGGCCCTGCACCTGTCCCATCAGTGCCAGCGGCTCGCCCGCCAGGTGATGGTTGGGAGTGCGCAGGAAGTGGCGCATGTCCTCCTGCTGCCCGCCGAACAGGGCATACAGTGCGCGATAGACTCGCACCAGCAGCAGAGCCAGCTCGCCGGTCTTGCTGTCCACCCGCAGGCCCTGGGTCTTCCAGCGGCTGATGGCGCTGCGATCGACGCCGACGATGCCGGCCAGTTCGAGCTGCGTCAGCCCCAATTGCTCGCGCGCGGCCAGGACGGCCTTGGCCAGGACGGCATCGGCGCTGGGACGTTCCTTGATGAGAGCGCTCATGACGACCTCCTCATGTGTGTTTACAACAAACTATCATTATTTTGCTGAAAACACACCTTGATTCGGTCGAGCCTAGAGAACCACGCGCAAGCATTGACCGGCGTGATAGAGAGAAAAACCCATCTCGTAGGCGCAACTGCGCAGCCTGGCCGCGGGGACGGGCTTCATGTCACTGAACGGCAACGGCAATGTCGCTCGCTCGCCGCTCAGCAAGTAGTCGGCGAACGCCTTGCCCACTACCGTACCGGTGGTCACGCCGCGTCCGTTGTAGCCGGTCACCGCCAGCAAGCCTTCCGCAGGCTCGAACAGGCGCATCAGATGATCGGGGGTGAAGGCGATGCAACCCGTCCAGCTGTACTCCCAGTTGACCTGGCCCAGGTCGGGAAAGTAATGGCTCCGGATTCGATCGGCCCATTGCCGCAGGAACCAGGCGGGCTTGTTCGCGCCATTGCCGAGGCTTCCCAGCAACAGGCGACCCTGGGCATCGCGACGAATGCTGCTGAGCACCGTCCTGGTATCCCAGGAACCCTGGCCGTGAGGCAGGATGCGCTCGGCCGCGGCGCCGTGCAGCGGCGCCGAAGCCACCTGGTAGTAGTAGCCGGGAAAGAAGTGCCGCCTCAGGTTGGTCCACTCGCCCTCGGTATAGGCGTTGGAGGCGATCACCACCTGTTCCGCCAGTACCGCCCCCGCGGCGCTGCGCACCGCCCACAGCGCGCCCTGCCGCTCCAGGGCGAGCACCGGCGAGCGCTGGTACAGTTGCCCACCCCGCTGTACGACGGCGGTAGCCAGTCCACGCGAATAGGCCATGGGATTGAGAGTGCCGGCGCGTCGGTCGAGCAACGCCGCGCTGATTCGCCGGGTGCCGCAGGCCTCGTGGCAAGCCGCGCCGGTCAGCAACTCCAGCGGAGCGCCGCGGCGCGTCCACTGCGCGTGACGGCGTTGCAGATCGGCCACGCCGCTGGCGTTGTGCGACATGTGCAGGGTGCCCTCGCGGCGCAACTGGCAATCGATGCCGAGGCGTTCGATGGTCTCCATCACCAGCGCCGGCGCCCGCCCCAGCACGGCGTTGAGCTTTTCTCCCTGCTCGGCGCCGAGGGTGGCGAGCACCTCGTCCGGGGGAATCCAGGTGCCGGCGTTGATCAATCCGACATTACGTCCCGACCCGCCGTGGCCGACCTCGTACGCTTCCAGCACGCACACCGAACGGCCGGCCTCCAGCAGGTGGAGCGCCGCCGAAAGCCCGGTGAAACCGGCGCCGATCACACATACGTCGGCGCGCTGCTCGCCGTTCAGGCTCGCCGCTCCGGACAGGCGAGGCGTAACCACTTCCCACAGACACCGTTGCTGCAAACCGCCCATGCGCGACTCCGCTGCCAGCCTCATTGCCATGCGGCGGGAGCCCGCCGCGCCCCGTTCAATCGAAGGTGATGCCCTGTGCCAGCGGCAGCTCGCGGGAATAGTTGACGGTGTTGGTCTGCCGTCGCATGTAGGCCTTCCAGGCGTCCGAGCCGGACTCGCGGCCGCCGCCGGTCTCTTTCTCGCCGCCGAACGCCCCGCCGATTTCCGCCCCGCTGGTGCCGATGTTGACGTTGGCGATCCCGCAGTCACTGCCCGCCGCGCCCTGGAACAGTTCCGCCTCGCGCAGGTCGGTGGTGAAGATGCACGACGACAGTCCCTGGGGAACCTCGTTGTTCAGGCGCAGGGCCTCGTCGAAATCGCGGTAGCCGACCACGTACAGGATCGGTGCGAAGGTCTCCGTGCGCACCACTTCGGTCTGTCCCGGCATCTCGACGATGGCCGGCGACACGTAGTAGGCATCCGGATAGCGCTCCTGCAATTGCCGCTCGCCGCCGAACACCCGCCCCCCCTGCTCGCGGGCTCGCGCCAGGGCGTCCTGCATGGCCAGGTAGCTGCGTTCGTCGATCAGCGGCCCGACCAGGTTGCCCTCCAGCGGATGACCGATACGGACCCTGGAATAGGCTGCCTTGAGGCGCTCGACTATCTCGTCCTTCACCGACTCATGGGCAATCAACCGGCGCAAGGTGGTGCAGCGCTGCCCGGCGGTGCCCACCGCGCCGAACAGGATGCCGCGCACCGCCAGGTCGAGGTCGGCGCTTGGCGCCAGGATCATCGCGTTGTTGCCGCCCAGTTCGAGGATGCAGCGAGCGAAACGCGCCGCCACCCGCGGCGCCACTTCGCGCCCCATGCGAGTGCTGCCGGTGGCGCTGACCAGGGCGACGCGACGGTCGTCCACCAGCGCTTCGCCGGCCTCGCGGTCGCCGATCAGCAATTGGCTCAGGTGCGCCGGCGCATCGCCGCCGAAGGCCCGCGCGGCACGCTCGAACAGTGCCTGGCAGGCCAGTGCGGTGAGGGGGGTCTTCTCCGAAGGCTTCCAGACCACGGAATTACCGCAGACCAGCGCCAGCGCGGTATTCCACGACCACACCGCGACTGGGAAGTTGAACGCGCTGATCACGCCTACCACGCCCAGCGGGTGCCAGGTCTCGCGCATGTGGTGGCCGGGACGCTCGGATGCGATGGTAAGACCGTACAACTGGCGCGAGAGGCCCACCGCGAAGTCGCAGATATCGATCATTTCCTGGACTTCGCCGAGGCCTTCCTGGGTGATCTTGCCCGCCTCCCAGGACACCAGTTCGCCGAGTTCGGCCTTGTGCCGACGCAATTCCTCGCCGAACAGCCGCACCAGTTCACCACGGCGCGGCGCCGGCACCTGGCGCCAGGCGCGGAACGCCTGTTCGGCGCGCTCGACCTTGGCGGCAACGGCGGCGCGCCCCTCCAGTCGCACCGCAGCCAGGCGACTGCCGTCGATGGGGGTATGCACGGCAAGCTCGCCATCGCGAAAAGCATTGGGGTCGAGGCCGAGACTGCGCAGCAATCCGTCGATCATGTGAGGTTCTCCTGGCTGTTCGTTTCCGCTCGTTTTAGTCGGTTTGCCCGGTAGCGACAAACGACCTTTATTCGCCACGTCATTCCGAGTTTTCATACTGGCTCCGAGCTGTCGCGATCCGCCGTGTTTCCCGTACCATGCACGCCTTCGCCGGCCAGCCCCCGCCTACCCGACATGGACAAGAAAAAGCTGTTGCGCCTGATCACGGAAAAGCTCGCCGCGGACCTGGAAGTCGCCGTCCGCGCCGCGCAGACCGCCCATGAGACGGCAACCCACGAAGAGAACGTCGCCGAGAACAAGTACGACACCCTCGGCCTGGAAGCGGCCTACCTGGCCGCCGGGCAGTCGCGCCGGGTCGAGGAGATCCGCCAGGCGCTGGGCCTGTACCGCAACCTGGTGCTGCGCGATTTCGACGAGGAACAGGGCATCCAGCTCACCGCGCTGGTCACCCTGCTGAACGCCGACGGCAGCCGGCGAACAGTGTTCCTCGGCCCCGAGGCGGCCGGGCTGAAGATCGATTGCGAAGGTCGCGAGGTGTTGGTCATCACGCCTCGCTCGCCACTGGGCCAGAGCCTGATCGGCAGGCACCCGGGCGACGAGACCGGGGCGAAGGACTCCCCCCTTGCGGTGGAAATCCTCGCCGTCGACTGAGGCTACTGCTGCGGCGCACCGCAGGCGCCGCAGAACTTCGCGCCCGCCGCGAGATCGGCGCTGCAGGCGATACAGCGCAGCGGCGCCAGGGCGCCGCCGCAGCCCTGGCAGAATCGTGCCGTCGCCGCATTCGCGGTGCGGCAGGCGCGACAGGCCATTCCCGCCGCGACTGGCGCCGGCGGATAGCCGCCCTGACCGCGGTGATGACCGCCGCCGTGATGACCACCGCCCTGTCCATGATGACGCCCACCCATCAACAACCGTTCGAAGAACCCCATGGCACAACCCTCTCGTCTGGATCTGACGGCTTCCAGTGAAAAGGCTGTAGCCACTACAGGGTCAATGGCGCGGAAACATCGGGAAACTCAAGTCCGCTTCACCACAGCGGCAACGCGTAGCTGACGATCAGCCGGGTCTCGTCGATGTCGTTGCCGAAATCGCTGCGGAAGGTGCCGTTGCGCAACTTGATCCCCAGGTTCTTCAGCGGCCCCGATTGCACCAGGTAGGCGATATCGGTGTCCCGCTCCCATTCCTTGCCGCGCCCACCGCCGTCCAGAAGGTCGATGTGTTCGCCACGCAGGTAGCGGCTCATGAATGTCAGGCCGGGCAGGCCGATGGCGGCGAAGTCGTAGTCGTAGCGCAACTGCCAGGAGCGCTCGTCCTTGTTGGCGAAATCGCCGATCTGCACGAAGTTGACCAGATACGGATCGGTCCCGGCCAGGTAGGCGAAGCCGCTGTCGCCGGACATGCGCTGGTAGCCGAGGCCGAAGGCGTGGCCACCCAGGCGATAGGTGAACAGCGCATTCAGCGCGCGATTGTCGACGCGGCTGCCGCCCTCGTCGGTGGAACGCGCCCAGCGGATGTCGGACTTCAGCGACCGGTCATCGGTGAGCGGCAAGAGGTGCTGCACGCCGAGATAATGCTGGCGGTAGAAATCCTCCAGGTTGGCGTAGTGGTAGCTGCTGCTCAGGCGCTCGCTCCAGCGGTAGGTACCGCCGGCGAAGTCGAAGCGGTCGCTGCCGGGGTGCCGGCCCGCCAGTACGTTGCGCTTGTTGCCGCGGGTGATGCCGAGGTCTTCGGCGTTGGTCGAGTCGCGCTGCTTGACCTGGCGCAACTGGCCAAACTGCAGCGCCAGCCCGTCGATCTCGTTCACTTCCAGCAGTCCACCCTGGAAGGTTTGCGGGTGCAGGCGCGTGTCGTTGAACTGCACCACCGGCAGCCTGGGCATCAGGCTGCCGATCTTCAGCGTACTGTGCGAGACCCGTAGCTTGGCGGTCAGGCCCAGGCTGGAATAGTCGTGGGCGGCGCGCCGGTCGCTCGTCGAATACGGCAACAGACCACTACCGGATCGCTCTGGCGAGGAGTCCAGCCTGACGCCCAGCAGGCCCAGCGCATCGATGCCCAGACCGAAGAGCCCCTCGGTGTAGCCGGACTCGTAGCGCAACAGGAAACCCTGCGCCCACTCCTCCGAATAGGACTGGCTGGCGCCGGGCTGGCGATAGTCGCGATTGAAATAGAAATTGCGCAGTTCGAGGCCGGCCTTGCCGTCGGCGAAAAACTCCGCCTGGGCGAACGACGGCAGCAACGCCAGCCCCGCGGCCAGCATCGGAACGGGAAGAATTTTCATTGTTGTTGTCTCTTCGTCGTCAGTGGATAGACACGGCGCCGCGGCCACTCCCTGCCGCGACCGCCGTGGCGGAGCGGATCAGACCCCGGCGAGCATGCCCTCCAGGCGTTGACGCACCAGTTGGCGCGCCTGCTCGACGATGTCCCTGAGCAACTCGGCGCAGGCCGGTTCGTCGTCGATCAGGCCCTGGACCATGCCGGCCGACCAGATCCCCAGGTCGGTATCGCCCTGCTGGTACACCTGGCGACCGCGCTGGCCGCTGACCAGCGCGGCGATATCGGCGTAGCCGGCGCCGCCGCGTGCCTCGATCGCCAGTACTTCCTGGCTGATCGCGTTGCGCGCCACCCGCGCGGTATTGCGCAGGGAACGCATGATCAGGTCGGTGGAACGCTCGTCGGCCGCACGGATCGCCGCCTTCACCGCAGGGTGTATCGGACATTCGCGAGTGGCCAGGAAGCGCGTGCCCATGTTGATCGCGTCGGCGCCCAGCGCCAGCGCCGCGACCAGGCCACGTCCATCGGCGAAACCGCCGGAGGCGATGATCGGCACGCGTAGCCGGTTGGCCGCGGCCGGCAGCAACACCAGGCCGGGGATGTCGTCCTCGCCCGGGTGGCCGGCACACTCGAAGCCGTCGATGGAGACGGCGTCCACGCCCAGTCGCTCGGCCTTGAGCGCATGGCGCACGGCGGTGCACTTGTGGATCACCTTGACGCCGTGTCGACGGAATTCGGCGATGTGCTCGCCGGGGTCGTTGCCGGCGGTTTCGACGACGCGGATTCCCGTCTCGATGATGGCTGCGCGATATTCGGCATAGGGCACCGGCTTCTGCGTCGGCAGCAAGGTCAGGTTGACCCCGAACGGCCGATCGGTCAGCTCGCGGCAGCGGGCAATCTCCGCAGCCAGTGCCTCCGGGCTCGGCTGGGTCAACGCCGACAGCGTCGCCAGGCCACCGGCGTTGGCCACCGCCGCAGCCATCTCGGCACGGCCGACCCACTGCATGCCGCCCTGCATGATCGGGTGTTCGACGCCGAAGGTCTCGGTGAAACGGGTCCTGAACACGCCCATGGATTGCCTCCTCGGTCAGATCGGGTCCCAGGAGAACACGTCCGGGCTGCGCGCCAGGTCCATGAAGCTGCCGCGCAACGCCGGCATGCCGTGCTCGGCGATGCTCTGCGGGGTCCAGCCGTGCTCGCTATGCACACTGCGCAGCGGCCGGCTCTGGCTCATCAGGAAGAGTTCGTGGTGACGCGCGGCGAACACCTGGCCGGTGACCTCGCGGGCGGCGTCGGACGCCAGGTAGACGGCCAGCGGCGCGTTCTTCTCGGGGGTCATGCGCTGCAGCTTGTCGACGCGGGCCTTCTGCTCCGGGGTTGCGGCCGGGATCGAGTCGGTCATCCGGCTCCAGGCGAACGGCGCGATGCAATTCGAACGCACGTTGTAGCGCTGCATGTCGAGGGCGATGGATTTGCTCAAGGCGACGATGCCCAGCTTGGCCGCGGAATAATTGGCCTGGCCGAAGTTGCCGATCAGCCCGGAAGTGCTGGTCATGTGTACGAAGGCGCCGGCCTGCTGGGTACGGAAGCGTTCGGCGGCGGCCCGGCTGACGAAGAAGCTGCCGTTGAGATGGACATTGATCACCGACAGCCAGTCGTCGGCGCTCATCTTGTGGAAGATCGCATCGCGCAGGATGCCAGCGTTGTTCACCACGATATCCAGACGCCCGAAACCGTCCATGGCGCATTCGACGATACGCCGCGCGCTGTCCCAGTCGGCGACGCTGTCGGTGTTGATCAGACCTTCGCCGCCTCGCTGGCGGATCAGGCCAAGGGTCTCTTCGGCCGGCGAGGCCGAC
This sequence comes from Pseudomonas sp. 20-5, assembly GCF_056782835.1. Lineage (NCBI taxonomy): Bacteria > Pseudomonadati > Pseudomonadota > Gammaproteobacteria > Pseudomonadales > Pseudomonadaceae > Pseudomonas > Pseudomonas sp. 20-5. The sequence continues at coordinate 4,463,518 of NZ_CM165584.1, forward strand.
CCGCCCTCGCCCTGTAGCGATACGCCGATATCGTTGATCACCACCCGTGCCCCGGAATCGGCCAGGGCCAGGGCGATCTCGCGGCCGATGCCGCCGCCCGCGCCGGTAACGATCGCGACCTTGCCTTCATTGAGTCTGCTGCTCATGGGTAATCCTCTTCGTCCCGTGGATGTCGTTCGGTTGCGCTCAGCCCGGCAGGCCGAGGACGCTCTTGGCCAGGATGTTGCGCTGGATTTCGTTGCTGCCGCCGTAGATGGTGGTCGGCCGCGACTGGATGAAGATCCCCGCCGGATGCAACTCGGGGTCTTCGGCGAAGGGCTGCAGCAGGGCCGAATCCTCCCCGGCGACCTCCAGGCCCAGCTCGCTGATGCGCTGGAACAGTTCGGACTGGAAGATCTTCAGCATGGATACCTCCGGGCCGAGGCTCTCCCCACGCCGCAGGCGTTCGGCGAAACGCTCGTAGAGCGCCTTGTGGCTGTCCAGGTCCATGCTCAGCGCGGCGAAGCGGCGCACGAACAGAGGGTCGTGCCACAGTCCCAGGTGCCGGGCCAGGCGCTCCAGGCGCTGGAGAGCGAAGGTGGACTGCTTGGGCGAACCGAGGAAGATCCGCTCGAAACCGAGCAGCGCCTTGGCCATGCTCCAACCCTGGTTGATTCCGCCGACCAGGCTGTCGTAGGGCACCCGCACGTCGTTGAAAAACACTTCGCAGAACTCGCCGTGCAGCTCCAGGTTGAGGATCGGCCGCACCTCGATGCCCGGGCTGTCCATCGGCACCAGCAGGAAGCTGATGCCGTGCTGCGCCTTGGCGCTGCGCTCGGTGCGGACCAGCAGGAAGATCCAGTTGGCCTCCGAGCCCATGGTGGTCCAGGTCTTCTGTCCGTTGATCACCCACTCGCCGTTTTCCAGGCGCGCCTCGGTGCGCAGGCTGGCCAGGTCGGAGCCGGCGTTGGGCTCGCTGTAGCCCTGGCACCAGATGTCTTCGCCGCTGAGAATGCGCGGCAGGAAGCGCGCCCGTTGCGCCTCGTCGCCATAGCGGATCAACAATGGGCCGAGCATGGTCACGCCGCTGTCGGGCAGGCGCGCGCAGCCGTACTCCTCCATTTCCTCCATCATGATCAGTTGCTTGCCGGCGCTCAGCCCCATGCCGCCGTACTCCCTGGGCCAGCCGGGACACAGCCAGCCCTGGCGCGACAACAGCAGGTACCACTCGCGGGTTTCCTCGCGCCCCAGGCGACGGGGCGGATTGCGGATGCGCTGCGGATAGTTGGCGGCGATCCACTCACGGACCATCAGGCGAAAGGCGTTGTCATCGAGACTGTCGTAGTCGCTCATCTCAGTTTCCTCTGAATACGGGGGGACGCTTGGCGAGAAAGGCCGCCTTGCCCTCGGCGTGGTCGGCGCTGAGAAACAACTGGCTCTGCAACTCGCCCTCCCGCTCCAGCAATAGGTCAAGGCCCTCGGCGAGCAACGCCTTGGTCATCGCCAGGGGCAACGGCGCCTGCTGCTCCACCCGCCCGGCCAGCTCCAGCGCCATCGCCAAGGCGCCGCCAGCGGCGCAGAGGCGGTCGGCCAGGCCGATGCGCAGTGCCTCCTCGGCCTCTACCACCTGGCCGAACATCAGGATCTGCCGTGCCCGCCCCCAACCGATGCGCGCCGGCAAGGTATGCAACTGGCCGAGGTCGGCGAGCAGCCCGACCTTGCCGAAGCCGGCGGCGAAGCGGGCGCCGGCGCCGCAAACGATGCTGTCGCAGGCCAGCGCCACGGACAGCCCGGCCCCCACCGCCCAGCCCTCGACCGCGGCGATCAGCGGCTTGCCCATGCGCACCATCTGCCGCACCAGCCGCGCGTTGTCCTGCATTCGCGCCCTGCCGGCGGCCAACTCGGTCACCCGCATGTCGCCCAGGTCGCCGCCGGCGCAGAACACCTCTTCGCCACCGGTCAGCAGCACGCTGCGGATCGATGGGTCGCATTCGGCCGCCTCCAGGGCCCGCAGCAATTCCATGCGCAGCGCCGGCGACAGTGCGTTGCGCCGGGCCGGGTTGTCGAAGCGCAACAGGCGCACCGTGCCGCGCGTTTCCTGCAACAAACCGCTCATCAGGCCACCTCCCGCTGTAGCAGCGCGGCGTAGCGCGCCTTGTGGAACGCCAGCGAGCCGTGGGCATTGAGCAGTACCATGGCGCGGCGCAGGAACAGGCCGATGTCCGCCTCGTCGGTGTAGCCGATGCCGCCGTGCAACTGGATGGCCTGGCGGGTCACCAGCAGAGCCGCTTCCGAGGCCCGTACCCGTGCGCTGGAAACCTGCCGCTGGCGCTCGCTTTCCGACGCCCCGGCATCGATCGCGGCGGCGGCCTGCTCGACCATGGCGCGCGACAGTTCGATCTGGATCCTCAGGTCGACCATGCGGTGCTGCAGCGCCTGGAAACTACCGATCTCGCGGCCGAACTGGCGACGTACCTTGAGGTACTCCAGGGTTCGCTCGAAGGCGCCATCCATCAGTCCGACCAGATAGGCAGCGCAGGCCAGCGCTGCCTCGTCCAGAACCTGTTCCGTTACCTCGCCGGACAACCACCGTGCCGGCGCATCGCGGAAACGCAGGCGCGCCAGGTGAGCGCCATCCTGGGTCGCCTCGCAGAGCAGTTCCACGCCATCGGCATCGCGCTCGACCAGCGCCAGGCCCTGCTCGCAGGCCACCAGCCAGGCATCGGCGGCACCAGCCAGATGTACGTGAGCGACTTCGCCGTGCAACCGCCCTTGCTGCATACGAGGGCGTCGCCGCCCATCGCGGTAGGCGATGCCCGCCGGCAGGACCAGCCGCTCAGCGGCCAGCAACGCAACGCGCTCGTCTTCCGGCAGCAGCGGCGCCACCAGCCCGGCCTCGATCAGCGGCTCGGGCAGCAGGCCGCGCCCCAGCGCCTCCAGCAACGCCGCGTATTCGCTCATGCCCAGGCCGCTGCCGCCCAACGCTTCATCCAGGCGCAGCGCCGGCCAGCCCATGGCGCAGACCTCGCGCCAGGCCTGGCGGTCCACCCCGCTACCGGTGAAACGACCGCGGCGCACGCGGGTCAGGTCGCCGTCGCGCGGCACCAGCGAAGCCGCGCTGTCGCGGATCATCCGCAGACGCTGCTCGCGCTCGCCGGCCCACTCGTCTTGCTCACTCATCTGTTCGCCCTCCTGTCGATACGCCGACCGCCCGTTCGTCATCTGCACGGGCGGCGCCGGCTTGTCCGCGCGGAGCGACCGCGCAGGCCGTGGTCCGGACGCGCGACGGATGGCTCCGCTGCCGCGCCGCCGGAACTCCGCTACGGCTTAGCCGCGCGGTACCTGAAGCTGCCCGAGGCCATGGCGATGACCTCGCCGTCCTCGTTGCAGATTTCCGCCGTGCAGAAGCAGATCGTGCGGGTCCGTCGCACCACCCTGCCAACCGCACGAAGCTCGCCGCGGGCGCTCCCCATGAAGTGGGTAGCCATGTCGATGGTCACCATCGAGCAGTCCGGCAGGCAGGCACGGATCGCCTGGGCCATGGCGGCGTCCAGCACCGACATCAACACCCCGCCGTGGAACTGTTGCAGGTAGTTCATCAGTTCCGGGCGATGCCCCAGGCGCACCCGCGCCACCCCGTCGGCATCGGTCCAGCGCTCGAGGCCGATGAACTCCTGGAAGCTGGCGGGCCGCTGCTCCGCCGCTGGCTGTCGTGGAAAAGAACTCATGGATGTGCACTCCTGCCGCAGGATCAGGCCTTGGCCGCGCGCCGCTCGGCGGTATCCCCGGCACTGCCCGGCGCTTGCCGTCGGGAAGCGCTCTCGGCATCGCGGGACTCGCGGTTCGGGTCGTAGAGCCGGTCCGCAATGAACAGCGCCGGGATCAGCCCGGTGAGCACGTAGGTGATGCCCATCACCAGGAAACCCGCGCCGATCGACACGTGGGTGGCCAGCAGGCCGATGCCGGCGGGCGCCACCGCCGCGCCGATACGACCCAGGTTGTAGGCGGTGCCCACCGCCGAGCCGCGGACGCGGGTGGAGAAGCTCTCGGTCATGTAGGTGGCCAGCACCCCGACCGGAACGCCGTAGATGAAGCCGAAGGTGATGAGGATCCAGAGGATGTTGGAGGGCGAGTGGTAGAACACGATCAACGGCATGAAGGCGGCGCTGCCGATGGCCCCGGCGGCGAAGGTCAGGCGCCGGCCGAAGAGATCGGCGCAGACGCCGGCGGCGACCTTGCCGAGGATCATCGCGCTGTAGGTGCCGACCATGTAGCCGGTCATCGACTTGAAGTTCATCCCCAACTCGCTCTCCAGGTAGGACGGCATCCAGTTGTTGGTGCCGTAGTAGCCGAACAGCAGGAAGCAGGAGGTGAGGCTCCAGAGCAGGAACATGCCGCGCGTTTCCGGATCGCCCAGCATCCGTCCCAGCGGGCCGGCGCCGCCAGCCTCGGCGTGGCTCTGCGGAGCCGCGCCGGGACGCTGGCGCCCGGCCTGGGCCGCGAGCCAGGACGGCGACTCCGGCACCCAGGGCCGCAGGGCCAGGCAGACCAGCGCCGGCGCCACGGCGGTGAAGAACAAGGCGCGCCAGCCGAACTCGGGGATGATCTGCCCCGCCAGCAGGGTCGCCACCAGGTAGCCCACGGTCCAGCCGGCCTGCATGGCGGCGAGGATGGTGGTGCGGTACCTGGTTCCGACGCACTCGGACATCAGGATGTTGCAGGCGACGAACAGCGAGCCGAGGCCGAGCGAGGCGACGAAGCGGATCAGCGCGAACTGCCAGTAGTTCTGGGTCAGCCCCAGCAACGCGGTACCGATGGAGAACAGCACGATGGTCCAGGTCACCACTCGCACCCGGCCGAAGCGGTCGCAGCACCAGCCGCCATAGATGCCGCCGACGGCCATGCCGGCGAGAGTCAGGCTGCCGAGGGAGCCGGCTTCGAAGTTGCTCAGGCCGAATTCGGCCTTCAGGCTGTTGAGGCTGTAGGCCAGGAACATCAGGTCGACGCCGTCGGCGAGCAGGCCGAGGAAGCAGAAGACGAAGGCGATCAGCATGGTGCGCCGGGAAATGGCCGGCGCCGGGTTCGGGGAAAGCGCGGTTGCATTCATTATTCTTGTTCTCGCAAGCAGGATTTCGGTTGATCTTCACGGCAGCCCGACAGTCGTTCCCTCGCGCCGCCGCCCTTCGCTTCAGTCCGGCCGCTCTGGCGGCGGACCTACCCGGCCGTTGTCCAGCACCACCACATCGCGCTCGACGACGCGAGTGCGGAACGAGCCGTCGCTCCACATCTCGGTACGCAAGGTCTCGCCGGGAAACACCGGAGCCGAGAAACGTACCTGCAGATGTCCCAGTTGCCCCGCGCGGTAGTCGGCGAGCCCGCGCAACACCGCGTGGAATGCCACGCCGAGGGTGCACAGGCCATGCAGGATCGGCCGCGGGAAGCCGGCCCGCAGCGCTGCCGCGGGCTCCGCGTGGAGCGGGTTGTCGTCGCCGTTGAGGCGGTAGTACAGGGCCTGCTCCGGACGGGTCGGCAGGTCGAGTCGCAGGTCGGGTGTCCGTTCAGGCAAGCGATGCGGCGTTTCCGGCACCTGCCGGGAACCACCGAAGCCGCCGTCGCCGCGAAGGAAGGTGGTGCTGCGGGCGACAGCCAGCACCTCGCCGCTGAGCGCGTCGCTGAGCACCTTCTCGCTGTAGAGCAGCGCGCCCTTGTCGGCGCCCTTGTCTACCAGACCGGTGACCCGGGTCCGGCCGATCACCTCGCCTTCCGCCGGCAACGGCCGCCGCCACTCCAGGCGCTGCTCGCCGTGAACCAGGCGCAGCGCGTCCACGCCAGTCGCCGGATTGCCCAGCCAGAAGCCCGGATGACCGAGCACCAGGGCCATGCACGGCAATGCCTGGAGATCGCGGCACGGATCGACGTAGGCCAGTTGGCGCTCGTCCAGCGGGTCGCCGCCCAGACCGAGGCTCAATGCGTAGAAGGCGCTGTCGCGCCGGCTGTAGCGCTGGCGTACTTCGGGGATCGGGTAGTTCAGGAGCACCTCAGGATCGAGCGCCATCGGCCACCTCCTCGACTTCCAACACCGCATCCACCGCCCAGGCGCCCTGGCCCTCCGGCAAGGCGATGACCGGGTTGAGGTCCACCGAGCGCAAGCGCTCTCCCGCCTCCCAGGCGAACCGCGAGAGATTCGACAGCAGCCGTGCCAGCGCCGCGACGTCGGCCCGCGGCCGGCCACGCGCGCCGAACAGGAGCGGCGCGCCTCTGATGCTACGGATCATCGCCTCGGCTTCGTCGACCTCGAACGGGCAGCGGCGGAACACCACGTCCTGCAGCACTTCGACGAAGATCCCGCCCAGGCCGAACAGCGCCACCGGGCCGAACAGCGGATCGCGCTGGATCCCCATGAAGCACTCCACCCCGCCCTGCAGTTGGCGCGCCACCAGGACGCCATCGAGACGCGCCTGCGGCGCCTTCTCGGCGGCCCGGCGCAGGAGCAGTTGGAAACCGGCGCGTACCGCGTCCGCATCGCTTACGCCAAGCAGCACGCCGCCGATTTCCGACTTGTGCTGGATGTCCGCCGAGGCGAGCTTCAGCACCACCGGGTATCCGATGCCCTCGGCGAAGGCAACCGCCTCTTCGGCACTGCCCAGCACCGCCTCGGCGGCGGACTCGATACCGGCGCGCGCCAGCAGGCGCTTGGCCTCGGCTTCGCCGGGCGTGGAGGCGGGCAACTGTAGCCCGCCGGCAGGCCGGCGCAGGCGCAACGGCCGGGCGAAGGCTTCGCCGAACCGCCCCATGGCCTGGATCGCCACTACCGCCCGGGTGGGGTCTTCGAACAGTGCGAAGCCGGCCTCCTCGTAGGGTGCCAGCTCCTCCCCCTCGCCCATCACCGAGACCACGAACAGACGCTCGGGATGAGCCTCCTTGATCCGCCGGAACTGCTCGGCCAGACGCGCGCCGATGGAGGCGGCGGTGCCGGCCTGGGTGAAGAAGGCGAGCAGCGAACGGTAGCCACCATCGACCACCATCGACTCGGTAAAGTCGCGCACCAGCGTCAGGTCGTTCAGGGCCTGCGCGGTGCAGTCCACCGGGTTGATCGGCGAAGCGAAGGACAGCCGTGCCTTCAGCCGCTCCTGGGCCATGTCCGGCATCGGCGGCATCGGCAGGCCGACTTCCTCGGCGACATCGCTGACGATGATCCCGGCGCCGCCGCTGACGGTGATCATGCCGAGGCTGTTGCCCACCGGATAGATACGCCGGGTGGCGAGGTAGGCGATGTCCATCAGTTCCTCGGTGGTCCTGGCGCGGATCACCGCATAGTCGCCCAGCACGGCGTCCAGCACCTTGTCGTCGCCGGCCAGCGAAGCGGTGTGGGACAGCGCCGCGCGGCTACCCAGGGCGCTGCGCCCGACCTTGTGCAGGATCACCGGCTTGCCGGCGCGATGCGCGGCCTCCAGGGCGGCGAGGAAGCTGTCGACGTTGCGGATGGATTCGGCGTAGGCCATCACCACGTCGATCTCCGGCGACTCCACCAGCCAGCCGATGCTGTCGCCCAGGGTGACGTCGGCCTCGTTACCGGTGGCCACGCAGATAGGGGTTCCCAGGCGGCGCTGGCACGCCATGCCGAGCAGGTGCGCGCCGTATGCGCCGGACTGGGTGGCGATGCCTACCCGGCCGGGCAGCGGTACGCCACGTTCCAGGCTGGTGGAGAAGAACGCGTAGTAACCGAGGTTACTGTTGAACGCGCCCAGCGCATTCGGACCGAGCAGACGCATACCGTACTCGCGGGCAGCGGCTACCACCGCATCCTGCATCGCCGCGCCGGCCTCGCCGACCTCGCTGAATCCGGAAGAGAACACGATGGCACTGCGCGCCCCCTGGCGGCCCAGTGCCCGGACGGTCTCCAGCACCTGAGGCGCAGGCACCGCGACAATGGCCGCGTCCGGTGCCTGCGGCAGCTCCGCGACGCTGGCGAAGGCCGGTAGCCCCTGGATTTCAGCACGGTTCGGATTGACCGGGAGGATTTGCCCGGCATAGCCATGGCGCAGCATGTAGGCGATGGGTCGGCCACCGATGCGGGTCGGGTCGCTGGAAGCGCCGATCACCGCGACCGAGCGTGGTTCGATCAATGGAGTAAGACTGGCGAAACGGGGAGCGTCGATGAGCTGTTGCGAGTGGTTCGCTGACATGGGTTCACCTGATCCGTTTGTCTGTGGCCGGCACGACAACCTTCTCGCGGGCGAGCGCGCCCGCGGGACGCCGCCACGGCAGCGCCCGGAAGGCCTGTCGGCCAGGGGTCTAGAGCGTGTCGCCGGTACCGAGCAACGCGGTTACCTGGCTGGACAGCGTGCCGCCGTTGCCGTGCAGCAACGCCACGTCGGCCTTGGCCAACTGCCGCTCGCCGCCCTGGCGGCGGAGCTGGGTCACCGCCTCGATGATCAGGAACATCCCGTACATCCCCGGATGCACGCAGGACAGCCCGCCACCGTTGGTGTTCACCGCCAACTCGCCGCCGGGCGCGATGCGTCCGCCCTGGACGAATGGGCCGCCCTCGCCCTTGGCGCAGAATCCCAGGTCCTCGAGGAACAGCAGGGTGTTGATGGTAAAGGCGTCGTAGAGCATCACCAGGTCGATGTCGGCGTGCCGCACACCGGCCATCTGCATGGCTCGCGGAGCGCTTTCCGAGGCCGCCGTCACGGTGAGGTCGGGCATCGACACGATCGAGCGATGCCACTGCGCTCCGGCCGCGCCAAGGAAGTACACCGGCGCATTGGGCAAGTCGCGGGCGCGCTCGGCGCGCACTACCACGCAGGCGCCGCCGCCGTCGGTGACCAGGCAGCAGTCGGCGGCGCTCAGCGGGTCGCTGACCATCCGCGCGGCAAGGACGTCATCGACGCTCAACGGTCCGCGGGCGAACGCCTCGGGATTCAGGTTGGCCCATTGCCGGGCAGAGACCGCCACCTCGGCGAGCTGCTCGCGTGTGGTGCCGTACTGGTGCATGTGCCGGCTGGCCGCCAGGGCATAGGCGGTGATCGGGTGGCGCGGCTTGTAGGGCGTCTCGTGCCATTGTGGCTCGCTCATCGATACCAGGCGGCCGCCGGCGGTTCGCTGGTTGGAGCCGTAGCAGATCAGCGCAGCGTCGCAGAGACCGGCCTCCAGTGCCAAAGTGGCCTGCAGCAGGTGCAGCTCGAAACTGGAGCCGCCGATATTGGTGCCATCCACGAATTTCGGGCGGATGCCGAGGTATTCGGCGACCGACAAGGTGGGAAAGGCATGGGAGCTGGTGGCTGCGAAGATCGCGTCGATGTCGGAAAGCTTCAGGCCGGCATCGGCAATGGCCCTGAGCGACGCCTGGCCGAGCAGTTCGATGGCGCTGTAGCCCGGCGCCTCGCCGACGCCGGCGCTACCGATGCCGACGATGGCGGTCTTGCCACGGATGGCTGCGCTCATGGTCGTCCCTCCTGGTGGGGAACGAACACCACGACATTGGCACCATCCTGCTCGACGATGCGCGCCTGCACACGGGTGCCGATCGGCAGGCTCTGGTGCCCGTCGATCCGCGACATCATGCGCACGCCCTCGTCCAGGTCGACCAGCGCGACATTGTGATTGCCGCCGCGGGAGCGATTGACAGTGATCGCGTAGAGCGTACCCAGGCCGCTGGCGGGAACCCACTCGAGATCAGTCTCGCCGCTACCCGGCACCAACTGGCGCGGGTAGAACACATGGCGACCGCTGGAACGGCTGCGCTGCAACATGAAACGGCCCTGGGCGAGAAACGCAAGGTACTGCGCCTCAGGTCCCGGAGTACTGCCATCGGGAAGATCTGCCACGAGGTTTCTCCTTTGTTCTTGTCGACCTTTGCTGCAAAGTGCATCGCGCTGGACGCCGAACCGGATACTGCTTCCGCCCCCGGTTGTACGTTCCGGAAGGCCAGAATATATTCACTATCGTGAATGTCAATCACAATACTGAATGAAAAGAGGAAAAATGACCAAGGACGCCACAACCAAAGGCACCAGCAGCAAAGATGTCGGCGCGGTAGTGAACGCCATTCAGATACTTCGCCACCTGGCCCACGCCGACGGACCGCAAGGCGTGGCCGCCATCGCTCGCGCCACCGGTATCAGCCCGAGCAGCGCCTTCAATATCCTGCGCACCCTGAGCAACGAACGACTGACCTCCTTCGACGATGCGGGCAAGACCTACCAACTGGGCCTTGGCCTGTCGGAACTGGCCGTAGGATTCGTCGGACGCAGCTATGCCGACCTGATCCAGCCAGAGCTGGAGCGACTAAGCCTTGCCCACCACATCCTCATCGCCCTGTGGCAAGTCACCGACGATGCGCACATCCGCGTCATCGCCCTTGCCGCGCCGCCCGTCGCCCACGTCAACGTCGCCGTCGGCACGCGCCTGCCGGAACTGGTCGGCGCCGCCGGGCGTTGCATTGCCGGCCTGCGCGAACTGCCGGAGGACGAACTGCGCCGCCGACTGACCCGCGTGCGCTGGGAAAATCCGCCGAGCTTCGAGCGCTACCAGGCCGAAGCGACCGAGGCCGTCGAGCGCGGCTGGGCTATCGACCAGGAACACCTTTACCGCGGCGTGAGCATGGTCGCCAGCGCCATCACCGACCGCGACGGACAACCGCGCTTCGCCATCTCCGCGATCGGCATCAGCGCCCAACACCAGCCCGACGACCTGGAACGGATCGGCACCAGCCTGCGGGATACCGCGCGCTTCGTGAGCCGCGCGCTATTTCCCCAGGGCGAGGCACTGAAGGGGAAATCCTGAAATGACATTCAACCCACTGAAAGATTAGCCGGCCCGCCGTTATCGACCCGCGACGTCGGTACCACCTTTCAACCCGAGGACCGGCAGATAACGGAGGAAGCGCCAGAATCGCTTCAGCGTCACCCGGTCCCACGCCCGCAGCGGCACCGAGCGGAACAGCTGCCAGGCATATCGCCCATCCTGGACAACAGCCTTCTTCAGCGCCTTGTTCAGGATCAGTTGCCGGGCCCGGCGATAATTCGGGTGAGCCCGATAAGGCTCGATGGCTTGCATATCCGCCTCGTAATTGAGCTTGTACCTGCCGGATAGACCGCTTCCATGCCGGCGATAACGCCCCATGTAGGCCGGTAGTCGATGAATTTCATAGCCCTGCGCCGCGATCCTGAGGGTGATCTGGAAATCCTGCACGCGAATCGACGGGTCGAAGAAATCCGCCCGCTTCATCGCGTCCATGCGGTAGAGCGCCGTAAGCGGCATGACCACCAGGGTCTCGGCCAATGCTGCATCGAACCCCCAACGCTCCACACAACCCTCGCTGAAACCGTCTCGCGCCACTTCGTTACCGGCACTGTCGATACAGATATTGAAACCGCCCACGCACCCGACCTCGGGGTGCGCAAGCAAGTAGTCGACGCGCGTGTCGAGCGCTCCAGGCAGGACAATGTCGTCGAGGTCGGGAGTCATCACGAACTCCCCCCGCGCATGACGCAAACCGTGATTGAGCGCGTCGCTCACCCCTCGGTTAGCCTGGCGGTAGAGCTGGAAACCGTGACGCTCGCGGAGCATGGCGAGACGCTCATAGGTGTCGTCCGTGGATCCGTCATCCACCACGATCAACTCGAGATTGGGATAGCCCTGCGCGTAGATGCCGGCGATCGCCTCGTCCAGATACTTCGAGATATTGAAACAGGCGCAAACGACGGAAACGAGCGGACGCATTTCTTCCTCCCCAGCCCCGTCTCCGGGACTCGGCACAAACCGATATCCTGGCTGTCCGCCGGAAGGAAACCGTGCCATGCAGCTCGGCCACACATCCGCGGCGCCTTCAAGCGCCGGGATACTAAGAAGAACCGCACCGACCATCGAAACCGGCAGGTCGCCCGACCCGGCGCCCGAAGGACAGAAAATCGGAAGCGGTGGAGAAATGCGCGCTCAGCGCACCCACGAAACCCAGGCAGAGCGGGACGACCACCCAGAGGAGAAGGAAGGGCAGAACGAAGGAAGGGCCCGCAGCATTCCTAGGAAAGCTGCACGACCTGGCCGGCACCCGAAACCATGGCACGGCTTTTTCGCCCGCCCGGCAGAGGGGATGCCCGAACGCTCGCCAGAAAAGACAAAGCCCCCGGAACGCCAGGCATTCCAGGGGCTTTGCTCATATGTAATGGCGGAGAGATAGGGATTTGAACCCTAGGAGCCATTGCTGACTCAACGGATTTCGAATCCGTCCCGTTCGACCACTCCGGCATCTCTCCGTGCGGCGCGCATGATACCAGCTTGTACGAAGAACGCGAAGCTTTCTTGAAGATTTTTTCGCGTTCTTTCAGATGGTTGCGCGCATTTAGAGGTTAAAGCGGCACGCCCAGGCGCTTGGCTACCTCTTCGTAGGCTTCGATCACATCGCCGAGGCCCTGGCGGAAGCGGTCCTTGTCCATCTTCTTGCGGGTCTCCTTGTCCCACAGACGACAGCCGTCCGGGCTGAACTCGTCGCCGAGGACGATCTGGCCATGGAACAGGCCGAACTCCAGCTTGAAGTCCACCAGCAGCAGGCCGGCGTCGTCGAACAGCTTGTTCAGCACTTCATTGACCTTGAAGGAATAGGTCTTCATCTGCGCCAGTTGCTCGGGAGTGGCCCAGCCGAAGGCCTGGACGTGGGATTCGTTGATGAACGGATCGCCCAGGGCGTCGTTCTTCAGGAACAACTCGAAGGTGGGAGGAGTCAGGGCGATGCCCTCTTCCACGCCGAGGCGACGCACCAGGCTGCCGGCGGCGAAATTGCGCACCACGCACTCGACCGGGATCATGTCGAGCTTCTTCACCAGGCACTCGGTATCCGACAGCAGCTTGTCGAACTGGGTCGGAATGCCGGCAGCTTCCAGCTTCTGCATGATGAAGGCGTTGAACTTGTTGTTCACCGCGCCCTTGCGATCGAGCTGTTCGATGCGCTTGCCGTCGAAGGCGGAGGTGTCGTTGCGGAACAGCAGGATGAGACGATCGGCATCGTCGGTCTGGTAAACCGACTTGGCTTTGCCGCGGTAGAGTTCTTCGCGTTTTTCCATGATGGGCTCCGCTTACGGGTAATAGGGCCTAGGCGATCTCGCGCCAATCCAGGCCTGAATGCTGATCGGCCACCTGCAGCCAGCCCGGATCGCACCCGAGGGTGTCGACGAAGGTTTGCCGGGCCAGCTGCGGCGAGTTGTTCTTTTCGCTGAGATGGGCCAGCACCAGGTGCTGCATGCGGCCCCAATCCAGCTGCTTCACCAGTTCTGCGGACTGATGGTTGTTCAAGTGCCCTCGCGAACCGCCTACGCGGGCCTTGAGAAAATAGGGATACGGGCCACCGGCTAGCATCGTGCTGTCGTGGTTGGCCTCGACCACCAGAGCATCCACCGCACGATAGCACTCCAGCACCTCGGCCGTGGCCATTCCCAGATCGGTGAGCATGCCGAAGCGCCGCTGCCCGTCGGACAGCACGAACTGGGTAGGCTCGCGGGCGTCGTGCGAGACGCCAACCACCTGCACTTCCAGCCCGCGGATCGCCAGGCGCTGGCCGGCCCTCAACAGCTCGGCGGGGTGCACCGGGCGGCGCATGCCGCTCAGGGTACCCGCACTGAGATAGACCGGGATTTGGTAATGCCGCGCCAGCAGTTCGACGCCATGGATGTGATCGGCGTGTTCGTGCGTGACCAGGATCGCGTCCAGCTGCGCGGGGCTCAGCCCCAGGCGCGCCAGACGCTTGATGATTTCACGCAGCGGGAAGCCGCAATCGATCAGTATCCGGGTGTCAGAACTGCTCACCAAGGCCGAATTGCCCCGGCTTCCGCTGCCCAGAACCGCGAACCGCATTGCGCATGCTCTCCTGGAGTTTTTCCAGTACGTTTTGCGCGACATCGGCCGGCGCAGAAGTGTTGATGTCCTTGTCGACGGTGACCTGCACGGCGTCGCTGACGGTGGTCAGGCGGACCTGGTAGCGCTGCGCCTTGGCGTCTTCCTCTTCCTTGGTCTTCTCGCCGCCGCCGAACAGGCGACTGAAGAACCCGGGCTTGTCTTCGTCGGGCTTCTTCGCCCCTTCGGCGATGTTCACGTAGTACACGCCAAGGCTGCGGTTGAGGTCGTCGACGCGGATATCGGCGTTATCCAGGGCACGCCCGACACTGACCCAGGAGCGGTCGAAGTCGGATTGCAAGGTCAGCACCGGGTTGCCGCTACCGTCCTTGCTCAACTCGAAGGTGCCGGGCGTGTCGTAGATCGAGTTGGCTGCCAGCAGCGAGACCGAGCCGCCCTGCTCGGCGCTGCGCGCCATGCTCGCGACCATCTCGTCGAGCAGCGCCGCGTCGAGGCTCGGCGCCACCGACTTGCTCGGCCAGCTCGGGCTGCTGGTGTCACCGGCGGCGCGGGTCTGGCTGAGCACGTAGACCTCGCTGGTATTGCTTTGCACGCCGGGCTCGATACGCACCCGAACCCGTGCCTGGCCGTCCGGCTCGACACCGCTCACGCGGCTGCTAAGGCGGCGTGCCAGCGGCGCGGAAAGCTGCGACAGCGATTGCCAGTCGGAACTGAACTCGCCGGTCTGCGGGCGCTCGTCGGCGATGCGGAAACCGTTCTCCTCGAAGAACTGCCGGGCCACCGGCCAGACTTCCGCCGGCGGACGCTGGGCCACGACCCAGCGGCTATCACCGCTGCGCTGCAGGCTGTAGTCGCTGATGTCGCCGGCGTTGGCCAGCGGCTGCGGACGCGGAACCTCGTACTCACCCTCTTTTTCGTGGGTGGTGGCGACGTTCAGCGGAATCGGCAGCAGCGGATCGAGCGGCTTGCTGTGCACCCCTTCGGGCAATTGCATGGGAGGCGTTTCGCGGGCGCCGAGGTAGTCGTCACCGCGGTCGCGGAAATAGCCCTCCGGCCCCCACAGCCAGCCGCAGCCGGAAGTGTTGCCGATAACCAGGGCGAGGGCGGTCAGTCCAGCCAGTCGCTTCATTGCGTGGAGCTCCTTGATCAAGCCAATACGCCGGTCTGGCGCATGGCCTGACGCAGCGGCTCGTGGCAACGCGGGCTGAGCCAGGTCAGGGGCAGGCGGATGCCCTCGGGGATCAGACCCATCTCATGCAGGGCCCACTTCACCGGAATGGGGTTGGATTCGATGAACAGCGCCTTGTGCAGCGGCATCAGGCGATCGTTGATGGCGCGCGCGGCTGCGGCGTCGCCGCGCATGGCGGCGGCGCACAGGTCGCTCATGGCGCGCGGCGCGACGTTGGCGGTCACGGAGATGTTGCCCTTGCCACCCAGCAGCATCAGCTCGACGGCCGTGGCGTCGTCGCCGGAATAGACGAGGAAGTCCTTGCCGACGCGCTCGATGACTTCCTTGGCGCGTTGCAGGTCGCCGGTGGCCTCCTTGATGCCGATGATGTTCGGCACCTTGGACAGGCGCTCGACGGTCTCCGGAAGCATGTCGCAGGAGGTGCGGCCCGGTACGTTGTAGAGGATCTGCGGGATCGCAACGGCTTCGGCGATATGGCGGAAGTGCTGGTACATGCCTTCCTGGGTCGGCTTGTTGTAGTACGGCGTCACCAGCAGGCAGGCGTCGGCGCCGCCGCTTTTCGCGGCCTCGGTCAGCGCCACCGCCTCGCGGGTGGAGTTGGCGCCGGTGCCGGCGATCACCGGGATGCGGCCCTTGACCTGGTCGACCACGCGACGGATCACCTGGATGTGCTCTTCCACGTCCAGCGTGGCCGATTCACCGGTGGTGCCGACGGCGACGATGGCGTTGGTGCCTTCCTGCAAGTGGAAGTCCACCAGCTTGGCGAGGCTGTCCCAGTCCAGTCGACCCTGAGCATCGAAGGGGGTGACCAGTGCCACCATACTGCCCGCAATCATGCAACCGCTCCTGCCGCGAAATTAAAGCGGTAATGGTACTGTCGGCGGCAGGCCTTGCACAAGACGAGCGCCACCTCGTCGGAAGCCGCTGACAGGCGGCAGACGTTTCCCTCGGCGGCGCTTTTCGCTACCCTTCCCGCTTTAGGTACGGCCCGTGCCGCCAGCGTATTCCAGGAAAGTTGAATGTCCACCAGCCAACCCCGCGAACAATTCCTTCTGATCAGCGCCCTCGGCCCCAATCCGATGGAGCTGACCACCCTGCTCTGCCGCGCCTGCGTCGAGAGCCGCTGCGCCGTGGTCAGCAGCCGCCTGACCCGCCACGGAGAGTTCAGCGCCCTGGTGCTGCAGATCTCCGGAAGCTGGGATGCCCTCGCCCGCCTCGAGGGCAGCCTGCCGGCCCTCACCAAGCGCGGCGACATCACCCTCAGCATGACCCGCAGCAACGCCCACGTGACCCGCGCCCAGGCGTTGCCTTACGTGGCCTATGTCAGCGCGGTGTATCGCCCGGACATCCTCAACGAACTCTGCCAGTTCTTCATCGACCACAACATCGAGCTGGAGAACCTGACCTGCGACACCTACCAGGCGCCGCACACTAACACCACCATGCTCAACGCCACGATTACCGTGACGCTGCCCGCCGGCACCCAGATCAGCTGGCTGCGCGACCAGTTCCTGGACTTTGCCGACGCCCTGAACCTGGATGCCCTGATCGAACCCTGGCGCCCCCAACACCCCTGAGGAGCCGAGCCATGCCGGTCGCAATCGACAAACCCGTACCCGACTTCACCGCCCCCGCAACCAGCGGCAAGGAGGTGACCCTGTCCGCGCTGAAGGGCAAGCAGGTCGTCCTGTATTTCTACCCGAAGGACAGCACCCCCGGTTGCACCACCGAGGGCCAGGGCTTCCGCGACCAGTACGCGGCGTTCCAGAAGGCCAATACCGAGGTCTTCGGCATCTCCCGCGACGGCCTGAAGTCCCACGAGAACTTCAAGTGCAAACAGGAATTCCCCTTCGAGCTGATCAGCGACAAGGATGAAGCGGTCTGCCAGCTGTTCGACGTGATCAAGCTGAAGAAGCTCTACGGCAAGGAATACATGGGCGTCGACCGCAGCACCTTCCTGATCGACAGGGACGGCGTACTGCGCCAGGAGTGGCGCGGCGTGAAGGTGCCCGGGCATGTCGACGCGGTTCTCGCCGCCGCCCAGGCGCTCAACGGCGCCTGAGCCCCGCCCCGAAAAAAAAGGCCGCATCCGCGGCCTTTTGCATTTTTCATGCGGCCGATGCTATCGCGTGGCTGCCGGAGTCTCGGGAAGGTCCTTGGGCCAGGCATCCAGCACCGCTTTCACCAGGGTCGCCAGGGGGATCGCGAAGAACACGCCCCAGAAGCCCCAGAGCCCGCCGAACAGCAACACCGCGCAGATGATCGCCACTGGGTGCAGGTTCACCGCCTCGGAGAACAGCAGCGGCACCAGCACGTTGCCATCCAGCGCCTGGATGATCGCGTGGGCCACCATCAGGTAGATGAACTGGTCGCTCCAGCCCCACTGGAAGAAGGCGATCATCGCCACCGGTACGCTCACCACCACCGCGCCGATGTACGGCACCACCACCGACAGGCCGACCAGCAGGGCCAGCAGCGCTGCGTAGTTGAGCCCCAGGTAGGCGAAGGCGATGTAGGTCACCGCGCCGGTAATGACGATCTCGATGACCTTGCCGCGAATGTAATTGGCGATCTGCTGGTTCATCTCGGCCCAGACCTGTTTCATCAGCCCGCGCTCGCGCGGCAGGTAGCGGTGGAACCAGGTATGGAAGCGCTTCTTGTCCTTGAGGAAGAAGAACACCAGGATCGGCACCAGCACCAGGTAGATCATGACGTTCACCACCACCGGCAGGCTGGCCAGCGACGAGGTCAGCGCCCACTGGCCGATCTGGCCGAATTCGCCGCGCGCGGTCTCGATGGCCTTGAGCACCTGCTCCTCGCTGATCAGGCTGGGATAGCGCTCGGGCAGCATCAGCAGCACGCTCTGCCATTCGCCGAGCATCCGCGGCAGTTCGTTGAACAGGGTGAACAATTGCTGCCAGAGCAGCGGCAGCAGGACCACCAGGAACAGCGCCAGCAAGCCGAGGAACAGGCTGTAGACCAGCCACACGGCGAACAGGTGCGGCACCCGGAAGCGTTCCAGCATGCCGACCACGCCCTGGATCAGGAAGGCGATCACCATCGCCGCCAGTACCGGCGCGAGCATCCCGCCGAAGGCGAGGATGACGCTGAAGCCGAGCACCAGCATGATCGCCAGCACCACTGCCTCCTCGTCGGAGAAGTAGCGCTGCATCCAGTCGCGTAACACCTTGATCATCGGAAATCCTGAATCGGAACGGCGAAGGCTCCGCTAACGCTTGCGCAGCCAGTATCGATAGACGCCTTCGGCGGCCTCTTCGCGCAGCAGTTCATGGCCGGCGAGCTGGGCGAAGGCCCGGAAGTCTCGCTGCGACCCGGCATCGGTGGCGATCACCTTGAGCACCCCGCCGCTGGGCAGGCGGTTCAGCTCCAGCTTGGCCTTTAGCAGGGGCAGCGGACAATTGAGACCACTGGCATCCAGCTCCGCGTCACATACCAGGGGGGATGAATCGTTATCCGTCATGACAGCCTCTCCCGAAGGGCCGACAAGCATACCCAAGCCTATCCGCCGCTGGCCAGTTGAAACGGCGCTCGAAGTCCAACAGCTTCGGGGGCTCGGGCAGATACCTAGGCAGTGCCGATAACCAACGGCTAAAGTAAGGCCTTTGCCAACCTGAGCCTCCTGCATGAATGTACTGCGCCCTGCCCTGTTGACGCTCGCCTGCATGCTCGCTTCGCCGGTCATGTCGGACGATCTGCCCTCCCTGGGCGACGCATCTTCCTCGATCGTTTCGCCGGAGCAGGAGTTCCAGCTGGGCCGCGCCTGGCTGAGCATGCTGCGCAACCAGGTCGATGCGATCTCCGACCCGCAGCTCAAGGACTTCGTCGAAAGCAGCGTCTACCGGCTGGCCGAAACCAGCGACCTGCAGGACCACCGGCTGGCCTTCATCCTCATCCGCGACGCACAGATCAACGCCTTCGCCGCGCCCGGCGGCGTGATCGGGGTCAACGGCGGGCTACTGCTCAACGCCCAGACCGAAGGCGAGTATGCCGCGGTGCTGGCCCACGAACTCGGCCACCTGATCCAGCGCCACTTCGCCCGCGGCATCGAGGCACAGCAGCGCATGCAACTGCCGGTGATGGCAGCGATGCTCGCCGGCATCGTCGCCGCGGCCGCCGGCGCAGGGGATGCGGGTATCGCGGCGATCGCCGGGACCCAGGCGGCGGCGATCCAGAACCAGTTGCGCTTTTCCCGGCAGAACGAGCAGGAAGCCGACCGCGTCGGCGTCACCAACATGGTTCGCGCCGGTTACGATCCGCGCTCGATGCCGAACATGTTCGAGCGCCTGGCGCGGCAGTATCGCTACGACGGCAAGCCGCCGGAGTTCCTCCTCACCCACCCGGTCACCGAATCGCGTATCGCCGACACCCGCAACCGCGCCGAACAGTATCCCCAGGGCGGCAAGGAAGACAGCCTGCGCTACCAGCAGATGCGCGCGCGCACCCAGTTGCTCTTCGAGGAAACCCCGGGGATGGCCGGCAAGCGCTTCCGCGCCATGCTCAACGACAATCCCAAGCTGGATGCCGCGCGCTACGGACTGGCCATCTCGCAGACGCGCATCGGCCAGCTCAACGATGCCCGTGACAACCTCAGGCAATTGCTGGCGAAGGCACCCAACGACGTGGCCTACAACCTGGCCCAGGTCGAGCTGGACATCACCGCCAACCGCCTTCCGGATGCCGATCAGCGGTTGAAGAAGATGCTCGCCCAGTTCCCCAGCAGCTACCCGCTGAAACAGGTGCGCGCCGACCTGATGCTGAAGATGGGCAAGCCGCAGGAATCGGAGAAGATCCTCGACGACCTGAGCAAGGCGCGGCCGCTGGACCCGGATGTCTGGAACCGCCTGGCCGAGGTGCGCAGCCTGACCAACAACGCCATCGGCGTGCACCAGGCCCGTGCCGAGTACCTGTCTCTGACCGGCGACTACCAGGCCGCCATCGAGCAGCTCGATTTCGCCAAGCGCCGCGCTGGCGGCAACTTCCAACTGGCTGCGCGACTCGACGCTCGCCAGCAGGAAATTCGCCAACAGGAAAAGATGGTCAAGGAAATGTTCCGCTGAGCGGCATATCCGAGGAAAAACACCCGGCGAAGCTCATCGAAACAGGGGGTTGGGCGAACAACCGCACCGCGCTTACTCGCCCTACGCAGCGGGACGCCCTCGCCAGGATCAGGCGTTCCCGGCCTGGCGCAGGCGCGCGGCCTGGGTGAAGTCGAGCATGCGCTTGAGCGGACGGACCGCCCTCGGGATCAACGCCGGGTCGACGAAGATTTCCCCGCTGCCCTCGCGCAGGCAGGCCAGGGTCCGCTCGAGCGTGTTCATCGCCATCCACGGGCAGTGCGCGCAGCTGCGGCAGGCGGCGCCGTTGCCGGCGGTGGGGGCCTCGATGAAATCCTTGTCCGGGCACAACTGCTGCATCTTGTAGAAGATGCCGCGATCGGTGGCGACGATGAAGGTCTTGTTCGGCAGGGTCTGCGCGGCCTTGATCAACTGGCTGGTCGAGCCCACGGCATCGGCCAGCGCGACCACGCTTTCCGGCGATTCGGGGTGGACCAGGATGGCGGCGTCCGGGTAGAGCGCCTTCATGTCTTCCAGCTGCTTGGCCTTGAACTCCTCGTGGACGATACAGGCGCCATCCCAGAGCAGCATGTCGGCCCCCGTCTCGCGCTGGATGTAGCGTCCCAGGTGCTGGTCCGGCGCCCAGAGGATGGGCTCGCCGTTGTCCATCAGGTGTTCGACGATCTCCACCGCGCAACTGGAGGTCACGACCCAGTCGGCGCGTGCCTTCACCGCCGCGGAGGTGTTCGCATAGACCACCACGGTCCGTTCCGGGTGCTGGTCGCAGAATGCCGAGAATTCATCCACCGGGCAGCCCAGGTCGAGCGAGCAGGTCGCTTCGAGGGTCGGCATCAGCACACGCTTCTCAGGGTTGAGGATCTTCGCCGTCTCGCCCATGAAGCGCACCCCGGCCACGACCACCGTCTGCGCCGGATGCTGGTTGCCGAAACGGGCCATCTCCAGCGAATCGGATACGCAACCGCCGGTCTCCTCGGCCAACGCCTGGATCACCGGGTCGCAGTAGTAATGCGCCACCAGTACAGCATTTTGCGCCTTCAGTTCGGCCGCGATCGCCGCGCGATGCTCGGCGCTCTCCTGCTCGCTCAACACACGGGGTTGCTTGGCGGCCAGGTGGGCCTGTACCAGGAGTCGTTCGGAAATGTGCGTCATAGTCGCTACACCTGAAGGCGCAACAGCGCGTCTCTCGATTTTATACCCGGCGGCAGGCTGGACCGCAGGGAACTGACGATTGCAGGTTTCGGGCACGGCACCCGTGTCCCCTTGAGCAAACCCCGGGGATCCGCCTGCAAGGCCGCGGATTCTAACCGCATAGGTCGCGCCAGGGCCATCCCGGCATCCGTACCGGCCTGGCCGGTGGCTACGCTAACAAAAGACATAGGTTTCGGTCGTTAGACCTACGCGACATAATTTTTTCGTTTCTTAGAACCGTCCCTGGCTCGGCTCGCTCCACGACCGAACACGACATGCCGGCATGCCAGCGTTAATACTTTGGTATTAGGCCCTTGGTATTAACGTTAAATAACCGGTAAATATCCGGATTTTCTTTTCGTCGAATTTACGAGCAATATGAAACATATTTCGTTGAAATAAGCTCTTCTTTCACATAATTATAAAAATATCCTGAAACAGAGCCGTCATCCCTCACCTCCAAAACGACGACTCCCCGTGCCGTGCGCCCGCCGCGCAGAAAGCGAGCCGGCGGCCGATTCCACCCTCGCACGCCAGCCCTTGCGCTTCACTGACCGACGGGAGGTTTCCCCGATGAAAACGTCATCCAGAAGACAAGTTGAAACACTCGGGCGCTATCTATCGAGTCCTCGACGCTTCTTCCACAGTAGCGGCAACCTGACCCGATCAAGGGAAGCGGCACGCGCCACCCAATAAAAGGAATAAGGGATGCCTATTCATAACCTGAATCACGTGAACATGTTCCTCCAGGTCATCGCCTCCGGTTCGATTTCCTCCGCTGCGCGGATCCTGCGCAAGTCGCACACCGCGGTCAGCTCGGCGGTCAGCAACCTGGAAATCGACCTGTGCGTGGAGCTGGTCCGTCGGGACGGCTACAAGGTCGAACCCACCGAGCAGGCGCTTCGCCTGATCCCTTACATGCGCAGCCTGCTGAACTACCAGCAGCTGATCGGCGACATCGCCTTCAATCTCAACAAGGGTCCGCGCAATCTCCGGGTGTTGCTGGACACCGCCATCCCGCCGTCGTTCTGCGATACGGTGAGCAGCGTACTGCTCGACGATTTCAACATGGTCAGCCTGATACGCACCTCGCCCGCCGATAGCCTGGCGACGATCAAGCAGGACAACGCGGAAATCGATATCGCCATCACCATCGACGAGGAACTGAAGATCTCCCGCTTCAACCAGTGCGTGCTCGGCTACACCAAGGCGTTCGTCGTCGCCCATCCGCAGCACCCGTTGTGCAATGCCTCCCTGCACAGCATCGCGAGCCTGGCCAATTACCGGCAGATCAGCCTCGGCAGCCGCTCCGGGCAGCATTCGAACCTGCTGCGGCCGGTCAGCGACAAGGTGCTCTTCGTGGAAAACTTCGACGACATGCTGCGTCTGGTGGAAGCCGGCGTCGGATGGGGCATCGCGCCGCATTATTTCGTCGAGGAACGCCTGCGCAACGGTACCCTGGCAGTCCTCAGCGAACTCTACGAACCGGGCGGCATCGACACCAAGGTGTATTGCTACTACAACACCGCGCTGGAATCCGAGCGCAGCTTCCTGCGCTTTCTCGAAAGCGCCCGCCAGCGCCTGCGCGAACTCGGCCGCCAGCGTTTCGACGATGCGCCGGCCTGGCAACCGAGCATCGTCGAAACGGCGCAGCGCCGCTCAGGCCCGAAGGCGCTCGCGTACCGCCAGCGCGCCGCACCAGAGTAGAGCGTTCTCCAGCAGACGCTGGCCGTGGGTGGTGAGAATCGACTCGGGATGGAACTGCAAGCCCAGCTGTCGATTGCGCGGATCGGCCATCGCCATGATCTCGCCATCGGCATCGGCCAGGCAGTCGAAACCTTCCGGCAGGCGACTGACCACCAGCGAGTGGTAGCGCGCGACGCGCAGGTCAGCGATGCCGTCGAACAGCGGGTGACGCTGATCGAAACGCAGGGACGTGCTCTTGCCGTGCAGCGGCTTCCTCGCCTCGCCCACCGCGCCACCGGCGGCCAGCGCCAGCGCCTGGTGGCCGAGGCAGACGCCGAGCACCGGCAAGCGCCCGCGGGCCCAGGCGAGCAATTCCAGCATGCAGCCGGCGTCTTCCGGCCGACCGGGCCCCGGCGACAGCACCAGCAGTTCGCAACCGTCGGCCAGCAATGCCGCCTGGATCGTCGGCAACGGCGTATCGTTGCGCATCACCCGGACCTCCGCGCCGAGCAGGCAGAACTGCTCGACCAGGTTGTAGGTGAAGGAATCGAAGTTATCCAACAGCGTGATGCGCATCGCGCTCTCCCCTTTCGCGTTCGGCAGCGGCCACGGCGGTCAGCACCGCCAGCGCCTTGTTGCGGGTTTCCTCGGCCTCCAGCCGTGGATCCGAATCCAGCACCACGCCGGCGCCTGCCCGGACCCGGGCGATACCTTCGCGGACCTCGGCGGAGCGGATGACGATGCTGGTATCGAGGTTGCCGGCGCTGTCGAGAATGCCGATCGCGCCACCGTAGCTGCCGCGATAGCCATCCTCGTACTGCCGCAGCAACTGCATGGCACGGACCTTCGGCGCACCGACCAGGGTGCCCATGTTCAGGCAGGCACGGTAGGCATGCAGCGCATCCAGTTCGCCATGCAGTTCGCCAGCCACGCGCGAGACCAGGTGCATCACGTGGCTGTAGCGATCGACCTTGAGCATGTCGCGCACCTGCCGCGTACCGCTGCGGCAGACCCGCGCCAGATCGTTGCGCGCCAGGTCGACCAGCATCATGTGCTCGGCGATCTCCTTGGCGTCCAGGCGCAACTCCGCTTCCAGGCGATTGTCCAGTTCCGCATCGATGGCGCCCCGGGCATCGCGTCCGCGCGGGCGGGTGCCGGCGATGGGATAGAGTTCCACCTCGCGACTCTCCGCGTCGTACTTCAATGCCGACTCCGGCGAAGCGCCGAACAGGCAGAAGTCCCCCGCATCGAGGAAGAAGCGGTACGGGCTGGGGTTGCGCAGGCACAACTGGCGATAGGCCCGCCAGGGGTCCGCACACGGCATGCTGAAGCTGCGCGACGGTACGATCTGGAACACGTCGCCGGCCCTCACGTGGGCCTGCAGGCGCTCTACCTGGCGGGCAAAGCTCGCATCGTCCAGGTCGACCTGGTAGTTGCCGGCCCGTACGCCTGCCACCGGCGACTCGGAAGCCTCCTCCACGGCGCCATGGAATTCGTCGGCACACTGGCGCAGGCTGGCGGCCAACCGGTCGTGCCCGGCCGGATCGTGGACGAACGCCTGCAGCGAAGTCCGGCGCGCCAGGTGATCGATGTCCAGCAGCAACTCCGGCACCAGGAACAGGTAGTCCGGGCAATGCCGCGCAGGTTCGGCCGGCGCCGGCAAGGGTTCGAACTGCTCGGCCAGGTCGAAGCTGAACAGGCCGCCCAGCAGCACGGGCCCCTCCGCGTCGCCCAGCGTTCCGAGCACGCGGCGCAGCGCCTCCAGGCTGGACAGGCCATGCAGGCGTCGCCACTCGTCCGCATGCGACTCTTCCTGGGGGAAGCGCCAGTGCAGGGTGTCGCCGTCACGCAAGCAGGTGACCTGGGCCGGACAGTCCTCGCTCAACGGCGCCAGCAAGGCGCGTCCGTTGGAGTTCAACGCCCGCAGCACCACATCGCGCCCCCAGCACTCGATGCGCAGGCAGCTGGAAAGGATCGCC
Source organism: Pseudomonas sp. 20-5 (assembly GCF_056782835.1). Taxonomy (NCBI): domain Bacteria; kingdom Pseudomonadati; phylum Pseudomonadota; class Gammaproteobacteria; order Pseudomonadales; family Pseudomonadaceae; genus Pseudomonas; species Pseudomonas sp. 20-5. Next base: position 4,488,486 of record NZ_CM165584.1, read on the forward strand.
ACGCTACGCCGCGCAGCCTTGCTGTCCACGTCGAAGCAGTCGAACAGCATCCGGTTGGCGCCGGCCATGCGCCAGATCGACAGCGCCTCCGGCACCAGCGTGCGGTACTCCAGACTTTCTTCCAGTCGATAGCCAACCCCGCTCACGAGCCACCTCCTCGCGCCCATGGGCGACTGGCCTGCGCGACGCTAGCGCGCAACGGCATGTTCATCATCGGTAACCCCCTTTTCCCCCAATTGCGACCGCTGCCGTCGGCGGCGATCGCCGCAATGGATGTCCCGTCTCAGTCCAGAGGCAGCGCCTGGCGGGAGAGAATCTCCAGCATCCGGCGCATGCTCCCCAGGTGCAGTTCGCCGGGCAGGAAGTCGACGCTCTGCCCACCCCAGGCGCGGTGCAGCTCCTCGCTCAGTTCGTCGAGGGATTCGCCCATGGACTGGCGCCAGAGCAACCGCCGGCACAGGCGCAGACACTCGGTATAGGCCGACTCGGCCCCATCCGCGGCCAGCCGCCCCCGCAGCAGGCCGCCGTGTCCCGGGATCAGTTGCAGCAGGGTCGGCAGACGCTGCAGACGTTCCAGGGACTCCAGGTAAGCCTCCATGTCGTCGAACACCAGCGGCCGCCACACCCCCTCTGCCTCGTCGAACTCGCCCAGGGCATCGCCGCAGAACAGGCGTCGGCGTCGCACGTCGTAGAAAACCACGTGATCGTCGCTGTGGCCGTGGGCCTCTATGACCTGCAGGCGATGCCGCGGTCCCAGCTCCAGCCACTCGCCGTCGGCCACCGCGCGAACCGGCAGAGCGTCCCAGGCACAGGCCTCGGGCAACCGCTGCTCCGCACGCAACAGTTGCCGGTTCAAGCGCTCGACCACCCGCACCGCGCTTTCCGACTTCCAGGCCTGGCAGGTCCGCTCGGACGCCAGGACCTGTACGTTCGGCAGCCGCGGACACAGGTAGGGCAGCAGGCCGCAGTGGTCGTAGTGCTTGTGGGTGATCAGCCAGTAGTGCACCTGGGACGGGTCGGCGACCCAGCGGCACAGGTCCGCCCAAACCAATTCGGCATCCCGGCTGATCCCTCCTTCAACCAGCGCCCAGCTCGCCTCACCGAGACGCAGCAGGAACACCGGCACCTGGACGTCCCCCAACAGGCACAGGTCATCATCCAGTTGACCGGGAGCCGAAAGCCTCAACATGGCCGGTTCACCTCCTCAGGTTTGCGGTACAGCGCCGCGCCCCAGGTCGCGCCGGAGCCGTAGGTCAGGACCAGCACCCGCTGTCCCGGCTGGATGTCCGGCCAGAACATCGCCAGCGTGACCGGGGTCGAGGCCGAAGCCATGTTGCCCAGACGATCCACGGTCACCGCGAACTTGTGCTGGGGAATGCCCAGTTGCTCCTGCACCGCATCGAGGATGCGCAGGTTCGGTTGATGGCAGATCACATGGTCGATGTCGTCCAGGGTCAGCTCATGGGCCGCGAGCATTTCGCCGGCGATCCGTACCAGGGTCTGGCTGGCATGCTCGAACATCGGCCGGCCGCGCATGAGGAACTCGCCCCCGCCCTCGCGCAGGACATTCTCGTCGAGGAAGGTCGGCGAGGCACTGCCCGGCGCCGCAGTCATCAGCAGGTCGAAGTAGTTGCCGTCGGCGCCCAGGCGCAGGTCCAGCAGGCCGTCGTCGAGGCTCTCGCCGGCGCTGACCACCACTGCGCCGGCACCGTCGCCGAGCAGGATCGACAGGTTGCGGCCGCGGTCCGAACAGTCCATGCGCTTGGACAGCACCTCGCCGCAGACCACCAGGACATGCCGTGCCAGCCCGGCGAGGATCTGCCCGCGAGCCATCTGCAAGCCGTACAGCAACCCGCTGCACTGTGCCCGGATATCCAGTACCGGGATGTGCCGCAGGCCCAGCAGCGGCTGGATCAGGCAGGCCTGGGACGGGTCGTGGTGGTCCGGCGACAGGGTGTTCACCAGCAACAGGTCGATGTCCTCCGGCAGCAGCCCGGCAGCCTCGATGGCCTGGCGCGCCGCCGGCACCATCAGCGCGCTGACCGCCTGTTCCGGCTCGACGTGATAGCGGGTGCGCACGCCGGTACGTTCGACGATGAACTCGTCCGACGTATTGATGCGCCCTACCAGGTCATGATTGCTGACCTGGCGTTTCGGCAGGCTGAAACCCAGCCCGGCCAGGATCGGATTACCCATGTGCAGCCCTCCTCGGACACCGTGGTTCAACATGGCGATGCCTCAGCACACCAGCACCTCGCCCAATTGCCAGACCTGGGCGGCGAACCCCCAGCCAGTGGCTGCGCCGGCCATGACGATACGATCGCCGGGGCGGATCTTGCCCTCGCGCAGGCCGGTCATCAGGGTGTACGGGATGGAAACGGAGATCATCACGCCGGTATCGCCCATCGTCAGTTGGTACTGCTCAGGACGGGCACCGATGCCCTCGGCCCAGGCCTTGACCAGGAACGGCGCTGGCTGGTGGAAGACGAAATAATCGATGTCATCGCTGCCCAGGCCGGCCTTTTCCAACGCCCGGCGCATCGCGATCGGCACGTTGGTCGGGACGAAGCTGGCCATCTTGTTCTGGCCGTCGCTGAACAACGAGAAATACAGCCGCGGCTTAGCCTCGCCGGTCGGGTTTTCCGGCAGGCGCCAGCGACCGGTGGCCACTTCATAGAACGTAGCGTCGCTGTGTTCGGCCGAAGCCAGCAGGTCGCAGCTGTCATCGTCGCCGCGGGTCAGCAGGGCCACCGCGCAGCCATCGGCGAACAGGGTCGAGGTACGCGAGGTGAAGTCGAGCAGGTTGGAGATGTACTCGCTGCACACCACCAGCACTTTCTCGGCCTTACCCTGGCGGATCATGCTCGCTGCCAGGCGCAGGTTGAGCAGGAAGCTGGCGCACTCCATCTGCGAATCCAATGGCAGCGCCCGACTCAGGCCGAGCTGCTTGGACAGCACGTTGGCCATGCGCGGGTAGAGACGTCCGCGCAGGTCCGGCAGGACATCGCCGGCGTCGGTCATGATCGGCGAGGAAGCCGAACAGATCAGCATGTCCACGCTATCCGGCGCGGTATCGCTGCTGCGCAGCAGGCGCTCGGCGGCCCGGACCACCAGGCTGAACTCGTTCTCGCCGTTCCGCGGGTCGAAATAGCCCCGCCGATTGACGCCCCAGAATTGCCACCAGGACTCGCTGAGGTCCGGTACCGCGGCGAACACCGGATCGTCGTTTTCGTAGCTGCGAGCCGGAAGTTCACAGGTGATCGCTGCCAGTTTGACCTTATGCATGAGCTTCTCCCGCCAGTTCCAGGGTCACGCCCTCCACCACCATGCCGAACGGATCGAAGCTGATCAGCAGCAGTTCATCCAGACGGTCGCGCTGTGCCGCGCGCAGTTGCGACGCCAGTTCGAACGGCCCCAGGCAACGACCATCGGGCCGTCCCTGGCCGAACCATTCCTCGCGCACCCAGTTCAGTTGCGGGAAGTCCCCGGCCAGACGGGTGAATCCGGCGCGTACCGCTTCGGGCAATCCAGGTTGGGCCGGCAGGTTGAGGTGTCCCTTGACGTCGCCTACCTGGCGAATATCGGTATTCAGCGGAATGCTCAGCGGCAGCCATTCCTGCGCCGGATCACCGCCCAGCGCACCGCGACGGAACGCGGCCTTGCCGGTCGGCCGGCAGAGCAGCGCCAGGGCGCCGTCGGCAAGGGCGAAGCCGGACTCGCTGTCCACTTCCAATCCCTGGCTGGATTCGCCGCGCACGACCAGGACGTTGCGATAGCCCTGGTCGCTGGCGAGGGTATCGACCACGTAGAGGGCGCGGGCCAGGCTCGAGTCGGTGAGGTCGAAGACATGCGCGCGATTCGCGCCGAGGACCTTCTGCAACGGATGGCCGATCTTCGGCGCCATGATGTCGCGGTTCTCGATCAGATGGTCGGGAGACAGGGCGAGGCCGACGATCAGGTCGATCTCCTCGGGCTTGACCGCCGCCTCGTCCAGGGCTTCGCGAACCGCCGGCAGCAAGCGCTGCATCAGCATCTCGTCGCCCTGGGCGCGAGGGCGTTCGCCTCCCAGCGGCCCCTCCAGACACACATAGGATGGGGGCAGGTTCACCCCCACAGCCTGAATCAACATGCCCGTTCCTCCGGAAGGTTGTCGTGATAAAGGGTGTCGGCCAGGTGGCGCAGCTCGGCGCGCGCCAACTTGCCGTTGTCGTTGCGCGGCAAGGCCGGCAGCACATGCAATTGGCTGGGCAGCATGTGCGAGGGAATCTGTTCGGCGAGATGCTGGTCGATGCGCTGCGCCAGCAGGATCTGGTTGTCGTCCAGCGGAGTGGCCAGGGTGACGAACAGGGTCGGACGCAAGCCGTCGTGCAGCCGGCAGGTAGGAACCAGAACCGCCTCGCTCACTTCCGGCAGATGACGGCAGATCGCCTGCTCGACCTGGGTCGGCACCACCCAGCGGCCATTCACCTTGAACAGATCGTCTTCCCGCCCACAGTGACGGTAGGCACCCGACTCGTCGCGCTCGAACAGGTCGCCGGTGCGGTACCAGCCACCTGCGAAGCGCGCCTGCTGCTCTTCGCTGGCCCGCCAGTAACCCGGACTCAGCCCAGGGCCACGCACCAACAGCACGCCTTGCCGGCCCGCTTCCTCGATAGTGTGTCCTTCGCGGTCCACCAGCCGGCACTCATAGCCAGGCAACGGCAGCCCGGTGCTGTCGGCACGCGCCTGGCCCGGGCGGTTGGCGAGGAACACATGGCCGACCTCGGTAGCCCCGATGCCGTCGCAGATCTCCAGCCCGTGCGCGGCCCAGAATTCGAACTCGCCGCGCGGCAGCGGCGAGCCGGCGGAAAACGCCAGGCGCACGCTGCTCAACAGCTCCCTGGCCTGCGGACGCAGCGAGGCATAGATGGCCGGCACCCCAAACAGGACCCGGGGGCGGAAGGCGACCAGGTTCTCCAGAACCCGCTCCGGGCTCGGCCAGGTATCGTCGAGCAGCGCCGAGGCTCCGCTGAACCAGGGAAAGAACAGGCTGTTGCCCATGCCATAGCCGAAGAACATCTTGGGAATCGAATACAGCCGGTCTCCCGCCTGCAATGCCAGCAACTCCGTAGCGAACGCCCGGCAGAAACCGAGCGTGTTGCGCAGGCTGTGCATCACCCCCTTGGGCGCCCCGGTGGAACCCGAGGTGTATTGCAGGAAACAGGCTGCCGCCGGGTCCTGGCGATGGAAGGCACTCCAATCGAGGTCCGCAGGACCGACCAGCGCGTCCAGCGAGAAATCGTCGAGCAAAGGGCGTCCGGCGGCCGCACGCAGGGTCAACGGCGCCAAAGGACCGCTCAGCGACGGTGCATCGGCTTCACGCACCACTAGGCTGGCCTGGCAGTCGGCAGCGATATCGGCCAGGGCCTGCTCGCGGGACTTGGGATTGATCACGGCGGGAATGGCGCCGACCGCGATGCAGGCCAGGAACAGGCAGGCCAGCGAAGGCGAGTCGTTCAACGCCAGCACCACGCGATCGCCGGGCTTGAGCAGGCGGGCCAGTTGGCTGGCCTGGGAGAGAATGTAGGTCCGGCATTGCAGCCGGCTGAGAGTCTGGCCCCGATAGTGATAAACGGCGGTATCGGGATCGAAATCGAGGCGGAACAGAACCTCGGTCAGGTTGGCCAATGTGGACATGACAGAACGTTCCCTCTTCAGCGATATGCATCCGGATCAGGAGATACCTGAGCCAGAGCGCTTGCTTTGTCAGGAACGGGAAACTAGCGGCGCTGGGCGAAGCGCGATATTCGGAGTCCGAACGAAAAAGTTTCGGGGAGAAGAACCACGGGCTTCGTAGGCCGCGGCAATCGGCGCGATCCAAACCGCGAGAAATTTGGCACACCCACCGGGCTGCGCGGGATCCGAGAACGGCAACCAAGCAAGAAGGGCGGCAGCCTTTTTACGCAAGAGCCCATTGGCCAGACAAAAACCGTTACAACCCTTGCTCGAGGCCTCGTCCGAACCCATGAGATGGCAAACCAATGACAACCCACTTTGCTCGGCAAATCGCCTCCCAGATCTCACAGTTCGAGGCGCTCGGCCTGGGCTCCAAGGGGGCGACGGCATGCCTGGAAGCAGGCGGCCATCCATCGGGCCGATAGCGCTCCGCCCCGCCTCGCCTGCCATTTGCAGGCTTCCCTGTTGAAATCCCATTGCGTAGTACACTGGGCGAGCCTGCCGAAGAGGACACCTACATGCCCCATAGCTACAGGAAAATGGAATCGCCGGTCGGGACACTGACCCTGGTAGCCAGGGACGATGCCTTTCTGGTCGCGATTCTTTGGCAGCATGAGCGTCCCAACCGAGTACCGCTGGACGAGATGCGGCTCTCCGAGGACAGCTCCCTCCTGGCGGAAACCGAACGCCAGTTGCGGGAATATTTTTCCGGCAAACGTTCCCGGTTCGAACTCCCGCTCGACTTCCAAGGTACCGAATTTCAGAAAAAGGTCTGGTCCGCCCTGCTCACCATTCCATTCGGCGAGACCCGCAGCTATACGGAAATAGCCGTGCAGATCGGCAGCCCCAACGCAGTACGGGCGGTTGGAGCCGCCAACGGACGGAACCCACTGTCCATTGTTGCACCTTGCCATAGGGTGATCGGAGCCTCTGGCGGCCTCACCGGTTTCGCCGGTGGGTTGGCCGCCAAGCAGTGGTTGCTGCGTTTGGAAACCCGAGGCAGGACACCAGACCTGTTGAGCATGATCGAGGACGAGTGAGCTGCCGCTTGCCCTCGCGCCCGGTGTTCACCGGAAAAATCCTCGCCTTTTGACTTGACCCGACTGCAGCGGTGACATTTCAGATCGAGGACCGACGGCAACTGAGCGCAACTCGTTCGTAAGTCAGGTCCTTGTTCCTGGGCGGCAACTGATAGTCGACGGAACAGGAGCCATCGCTCCAGCGAATGGACAGGCGCCCCTGGTCCTCGATACCGAACACCAGCAAACGGGACAGGTTGTCGACCATTCCCACGACCCGCTCTTCCTTGTCGTATGCCTGTGCACCGAAGGGAATCTTTCCTCCAGAGTCCATGCTCAGGTCGAACTGCACCCGCCGACCGGACTCCGCGGAGAAACGCTTGGCGATCACGGCGCCCCGGGTCGGCACGGCCATTTGCGTGCTGTCGCTGATCTCGGTATCGCTTCCAAGGGTATTGGTATCCAGGTTCACCCAGTTGTAACGATAGGGTTGCATGTAGGGGAGCACGGCATAGCCACGGCCGTCGGTGCGAACCGAAGAGTAGCCGTCGAGGCCGACGCCGCCGACCTCCGGAACCTCCACCAGGCCGAACGTTTCCCCCACCGGCTGGCCGAAGGTCACTCCCCCCGAATGCACCACTACCGAACCGCTTGCTCCCAGGTTGATCTGCTTGTTGTCGCGCCCCTGGCTGTAATTGGCGGACAACTTGGCCTTGGACGTGTCCCAACCCAGGCCGACGCTGCCGGAGTTGCCGCCGTCCTTGCTGTAGTTGGCCTGTGCGCTGTAGTTGAACGCATTGGCTTCATCCAGGTATCCGGAGATACCGGTGTTCAGGCTCGAATCACCATGCTGTGAACTCACGGCATTGGCATATACCTGACTGGAGCGTGCGCTACCGCCCAAGGGGATGCTGACGGAGGCCGTGAACTGGGTATCGGAGCGCCCGAACGAACCCGTCTCCTGGGTACGGGAAACCGCCAGGCTATAGCTCGCGCGCTTGATGCCGCTGCTGAAGCCGAACTGCACGCGACGGCTGCTGCCGGGGCGATTCCAATATGTGGTTTCGCCCGCCGTGAGATAGAGCGAACTGCGTCGGAACAGCGTCTGGTTCACCGTCAGGTCTATGCGGCTCTTCTGCCGACTGGAACTTGAGCCATAGAGGTAGCTCTCTTCGGACATGTCGTCGATATGCTGGCTGAGAGTACGGTAGCCTTCCGTGGAATAGCGATAGCCCACCACGGTAAAGCTGGTTTCGGTGGCGTTGATGGTCTTGGAATAGAGAAGCCGCAGACTCTGTCCCTGGTTGCGCCCACCCCGCCGCGTGCGGGACTGGCTATGGGTCACGTCCGCAGAAAAACCGCCCAGGGGCGTGTTGAAGCCGAGGCCCAGGTTGGTGGCATTGTACTTCTCCGCAGCGAGCAGGCCGCCAAAGCCGGTAACCCTGTCGGACAAGCCATACACAGCCGACCCCTGGAGCAGGTTGACCGACGGCTGGCCATCATTATGGTACTCACCGGCGGCCAGGCCATAGCGCAGGTTCCCCTTGCGGGTCATGACCGGCAGGTAGGAATAGGACTGCTTGAAGGACCGCTGGCGTCCGTCCGCCTCGATGATCTTGACCTCCAGGTCGCCATTGGAGCCGCTGGGATAGATGTCGGTGATCTCGAACGCACCGGGAGGTACGTTGGTGGAATAGATCACGAAGCCATTCTGGCTCACCTCGACCGTCGCATTGGTTTCAGCGATACCGCGCACCACCGGGGTATAGCTGATCTCGTTGTCGGGCAGCATGCCGATATCGGATTGCAGTTGCACGCCGCGCATACGCACGCTCTCGAAAGCATCCCCCTGAGCGGAGGTATACAACTCGCCGAGGGACAAGGTCCCCTTCAGGGCACGAATGTCACGTTCCACATAGGTACGGTTGCTACTGAACTTGTTGCGCATGCCGGTACCTCCGCTCAGGGAGGAGTCGTTGCGCAGACGCCAGCCAAACAGGTTGAAGCCGTTGCGCAGGCCCAGGTAGCGATAATCGCTGTTCTGGCCAAAGTTGGTGTTGCGCGTGAAGTTGGCCTGGTAGTTGGAAAACAACGCGGTGACACCGTCATCCCAAAGAGAGGGATCCACATAGCCACGCGAGTGCCGCTGTACATACAGCTGTGGAATGCTGACCAGCAGGGAAAGGCTGTTGACGTCGAACTCGATGGATGCACCGGGGATGAGTTCGGCGACATTCAGGGGCGTATTGTTTTCCAGATTATCCGGAATGAGTTTGTCTCGCGTCAGCCGGGCTATATCGACCCCGATCTCCTTGAGCAGCCCTACCCGGACGACCGGACGAACGCTTCCGGTTTCGGGATCGGCACTGAACACGACATCTTCGCGCCGGATCATGATCTGGTTCAAATGAATGTCGACGCTGTAAGTGCCGGGCGACACCGAGTTGCCGTTCTCGAAATACTTCAGTTCAACGGGCGCCCCGCCCTCGTTGTTCAGGAACTCGGCGTTGAATTCCACCGCGAAGGTTACGGCAGGCAAAGCCAATCCCAAGGCCATGAGACAGGAAGACCTGGAATAGACGGACAACTCGAAATCGAACTTTTTCCTAAATATGGCCACGCGAATATTCCTTGGACTAATTTCCGACAAAACGGAAACACCCATCCATAGGGAAAGTTAAGAGCAGTTCTTCTGCTCTTCTACTCTGCTCTTCTGAGCTTCAGTCGGATAAGGAGCTGGAATGTTTATCGAGTCCGCCATAGTCATTTACGCTCTGGAACTCGACATTTCCAGAAACGCCGGATGGAGTTCCCTTGATTTCGAATCGGCGACTCGACTTCGGCGCGACCATGTCGGCATCAACAACATAGTAGGCATTGCCAGCTTTTAATTTCACGCTGGCTAAAGAGACATGAAACGCAGTATCGTTGGAAACTTCGACAACCGACTTTCCACCCTGACGGACAAGACGCCAGCTCAACTTTCCAGGCGCTTCGGCGGAAGTTCCCGACAAGTTATCGGGGCGGTAGAAGACCTTGATACGCTGGCGCAAAGCTATCTGCAACGTATTAGCCGAGGCAGATTTTTGCGGAATTTCCTGGACGTTCAGGCGGAATACGGATTCCCTGTCGCTCGGCAAGCCCTCCCCTTGAAACAGGATACGCAGGGTTTGCTGCTTGTTGCCTCCCAAACGACTGAGGGCAGGCGTGATGACAAACGGAACCTCACGTTTATCTGCCCCATTATCAGCCTCTACCCAGGATTGAATCATCACGTCCTTGGAAGCCTGGTTCCTGACCAGGATCGCAGCCTCCTTGGCAGGCGCCTGCAGAACGACCCGGGTTCCTCCCAGTGTGATTCCCGCATTGGCCAGGGTGGAAAAAAGCAAAAGGATGCCACCCCAGATAACTCTGGAAGAAAATGGATATTTCATGATGAACTCGCACCTCATGGAACGGGGTATATACATACCCCGCCCACGTAGCAGAACTTAGTTGTATTCCAGGGTGAACGGCAGGGAGCCGTCGGCACTACCAGCCGTAGGAGCTACGGAGCCGGATTTGACATAAGCGGCACGCAGATTCAGCTTGGCACTGTAGACAGTGATGTCATTGCCTTCGCCATCTTTTTGTACCTTGGAATCCAGGGGCGCATCGATGGTCTCGTTCGCCGACAGGTTCAGCAGCTTGCCATCGGATCCATAGATACCGATGCCGACACCGGTGGCGGTGCCGACGGTTTTCAGCAGGCTCTCATTGTTCGGGTCAATAGTGCTCCCAGACATCGGGTTGAACTTCAGCTTGACGGTGGTCAGGCCGGTACCGGTCTTGCCACAGTCCAGGTTCAGGTTCAGGCTGGTACCACCGGCGATGCTGCCGCCCGCGGTGCCGCCCAGCGAGTCGATGCTGATCTTGCCAAGGTTTACGTCGATGGTCTGGTTGCCCGCAGCACCGCCAACGGTGGTGCCGGCACCACCAGTGATGCTGCAAGCGGCCGCGGTGATTTCACCTTTGAAATTGATGGTGCCGTCTGCCGCCATGGCATTGCCGACGACCAGGCTGGCTACTGCGGCAGCCAGAATGCTTTTCATGGAAATGGACACGATTGAGCTTCCTTTTGACAGTGAAAGTGTTGCGATTTTTGAACTCTATAAGAGCCAGCAACATTCTCCGAAAAGCCGAATAGAACGACAACGAAGCACTTCCCAGGCAATCGTGTGAAATCTCCCCAGTGCTTGTATGAAGTTTCCTACAAGCGGAAAAAACCTCGTAGTTAAAAACCCTCCGACACCATAAGCCCGTTACCACTAATAGCCAAACAAAATGAACGATCCGAAAGAAGCGCATCAGCTTCGATAGCGCCTCTTATATAGAAAAATGAAAAACCAAGACAAACCAAAGCAAACCCAGCAGGCTCCCAATTATCCCATTACCCAGCAGCAGGCGCGGAGCTTACGGGAACGGGAAATCCATGCTGGTGAATAGATGCGATTCAGGTTATGGAGAAACCTGAACAGCTTCTGAAACCTCTATCTGGTCCGATCTCTAGAGCTTTGCCAATTCGGTTGAGATACTGATTTCGAACGCACTTAGTTTGCCTTCCAATGAAGAGGCCAGATTGGCTATCCGCTCGGAAGACTCCGATGGGTTCTGGCAAGCCTTTTCAAGGCAGGAACAAGACTCGACCAATAGGCTGCTGCCCACCACCCTCGCAGCCCCTTTTATCCTGTGCGCAAGTTCGGCCACTCCTTGCAGGTCTGCGAGTTCAAGCAATTCCGCCAACCGAGTACGATCATCCCGACTGCTGGCCAATAAAGTTTCCAGCAACCGCTGCAATGCAGCCGGCTCGCCGCCGGTAATGACCTCCAGTGAACGAATGTCGAAAAGACTTTCCATCGGCGATTCCGAACCAAGCTCTTTCATACAGACTCCATCGATATGCTTAAAGGAAGGTCACTGCGCGTTGCGCTATCCCGCCTGCGGGACTCCAGGCATCCGTAGAACGACAAGGCCGTACATGCCGTCCGGGCCAGTTATCCGCAAGCAGCATAAGGGAATTGCCTCCGCCTCTGCCGTCCAAACAGGGGAGCATCGCTTGTTGCGTCTCCTCGAACGGACCCAAACGGCCCTGGAAACGCTCATGGCCGGCACGGAGTCTACCTTTGCCAGCCGACCGCAGCCGGCCCGACCGCTCGTTTCGGGGAGGGAAACTCCTACGGTAAGTCTGTGCGAAGAGGCGTCATCGGTTGCGACCGCCTGACGGTTCGAAGCGAACCTGGCGGAGGAGCCATCGCTGCGACAGGCGAGTCTGGGTTACGCGCAGGTCGCGATGAAACAGCGGCATAAGCCACTATTGGCGCACACAGGCATACGAGGAAGACGCAGGGAACACCTGGTTGAAAACCAGCTCTACAGATCATCGAGCGGCGAGGGTTCTATCTATGGCAAATCCATTGGACGGCTTGCACGACGCGGACCACGCGAAGGCCGAAAAAACGGAAGGAAGGATGCCATCGGTCAGCGATCCCAGGGCGCTTGCCCGTCTTCTGGAATTGATACTGTCCACCGCCCAGGCCGGTCTCGCCTTCTCCAAGGACCGCTTCGACATCGGACGCTTTCGCGCGCTCCAGCATGCCGTCGCCGAATTCATCGCCAGCGACCAGGGGGTAGCGTACGAACGGGTCGAGAACTGGATCGCTCTGGACAGCCACTACCCGACCCCGAAACTGGACGTCCGTGCGTTGATCCTCGACTCGCAACAGCGGGTTCTGCTGGTTCGGGAGGCCTCGGATAGTCGCTGGACCCTACCAGGCGGCTGGTGCGACGTAAACGAGTCGCCGGCAGATGCGGTAGTTCGCGAAACCCAGGAAGAAAGCGGACTGGAAGTTCGAGCGATACGCCTGTTGGCATTGCTGGACAAGCACAAGCATCCCCACCCTCCCCAACTGCCGCATGCGTTGAAAGCCTTCTTCTTCTGCCACGTCACCGGAGGCAGTCTTCAACAACAAACGGACGAAACGTCGGCGGCCGAGTACTTCCCGGTGGACGCCTTGCCGCCGCTTTCCGAGCACCGGGTACTGGCCTCGCAGATCCAGACGTTATGGCAGCGAATCCACGCGGAAACGCCAGAGGCGCTTTTCGACTAGCCCCCCGACCTCATGGAGTCATCGCGCGGCAGACGGCCTGACCCTAACGACGTCCAGCAGGCGTACCCGGCAGATCGACCGGCCAGTCGACGAGCGCCTGCCGCCCTCCCCCATCGCCGGCAGCTTGATGCCGCCAACAGCGGCGCAGCGTGCCTTCCGAGCAGTAAAGCCGGCCCGTCGTTCTCGTTCGAATGCGTGGCGGAGCGCACCCGAGGCGCCAGCCATCGACCATCCCGAACGTGCCGATGGAGCGAACTCCGAGCGAGTTCCCCCGCTTCGTCCATAGCTCATCTGTGCTAGTCGACCCTCACCTTGGGCTGCACCTATGATTCGTCCCTTGGATGACCCTCCGCGGTCGGGAACAAGACATTCAAGGACGAACTCATGGGCAAACCATTCCTTCACGCTCGGCGCTGGCTGCTGCCGCTCACCTTCATCTGCACGGCAACGACTGCGGTCGCCGAAAGCACCGGCGACTACTGGATCGTCTACGGCAAGGGCGAACGCTACAACAACGAGGTATTCGTCGCCAACGCCACCGGCATCTTGCAGCAACCCAAAGGTATCCAGTCGGCGCAGATCATCCAGCTATTCGAAGACCGGTCGATGCCGACGCTGACGGCCTACGAGGTCCAGTTCAAGTGCAAGGAGCGCAGGGTCCGCTTCGACAACGCACGCGCCATGCGCCGCATCGACAACGTCATCACCAACGTGAAAACCGTCGACGGCTGGATCGACCCGGGGAAATACGATTACTGGCTGCAACGCTCGTTCGCTTTCGTCTGCGCCCCGGCCATCCGCGACAACAACCAGATGTTGCCGCTGGGCAAGATGCCCATTGCACGCATGGTGCAGACCGTCCAGGCAATGTTCGTCGAACTGCAGGGCGTCCAGGCCAAGAAACAGACCATGCGCGATCTGGATGCGATGCTCGGCAACGAGTAGAAATGAAGGAAGGCGGCTTGCCGCCCTCCTCCGGAGCCCCACGGAGCAGGTCAGCGGCATGCCGCTCGCAGCGTCCTGCCGGCCGTAGCCAGCGCCGCGACGAATAGCCAGAATGTTTCTCTATGCGAGGAGCGCGCGGAGCTGCGCGGGGACCTCCATGACTTCGCGGGTATCCGGGGAGACACAGACCTGCGTCAGGCTCGCAGTGAACGCCACCACGTCCGGCGAAAGACGTCCTTCGACTGAAAACGAGAAAGAATGCGTCCCCACGTTCGACACGCCCACCTGCATCGTGAGCTCGTCGTCCCAGGTGACCGGATGCAGGAATTCCAGGGAGAACGCTCTCGCCGGGGGAAGAATCCTGAACCCCAGGAGGGTTCTGAGCCCCGGGCCGCCCAGCCAGACCCCGAGCGCCTCCTGCACCGCTTCCAGCACAAAGTATGAAAAACGTGGCGTATAGACGATCCCTTCGGGATCACAGTCGCCAAACAGTACCGTTCTCTTTATGAAAACCGGGGTCGGCATCGGGTCACTCATCCGGTCGCCAGGAAAGGAACCTCACTCTATGGGAGTCCCGGTCCGCTGACAAATCCTCGGATAGCCGTGCACCAGTTCACCAGGCTGCGCGGGGTCTGACAGGAACACGCCAGAACGAACGGGAAAGCGGCTGCCAGTACCGATATGACTGGCGGAAGCGCGAAACCGGCCTTCTTCCCGATGTCGATAAGGATAAGAGTTGCGGTGCGCTGGGGATGAGATATCCGGACTGCGGAAACAGAAAAGCCCGCCTTGTCGGGCGGGCTTTTCATATCGACTCGGTCGATTCTGGCCAGTTTCCTGGCCAAGGCATACTGCAGCTCCGAAGCTAAAGTTGCGAGCTCTACGGAGAGCTACAGAAACTCCTTTCTAATATGGTGGGTCGTGTAGGATTCGAACCTACGACCAATTGGTTAAAAGCCAACTGCTCTACCGACTGAGCTAACGACCCAACGCGAGGCGTATAATACTGATTTCTAACGTAAAAACAACACCCCTCGTGAATTTTTTTCAGAAATATGGCGTCGGGTCGGAAATACCAGCCGCCGCGAAGCCATCCGCACGCAGCCGGCAGCTATCGCATTTGCCGCACGCACGTCCCTGCTCATCGGCTTGATAACAGGACACCGTCAGGCCGTAATCCACCCCACGCGCCACGCCCGCCTGGATGATCTGCGCCTTGGACAGATACTGCAGCGGCGCCTGGATGCGGAAGCCATTGCCTTCCACGCCCGCCTTGGTTGCCAGGTTCGCCATGCGCTCGAAAGCCTCGACGAATTCAGGGCGACAATCCGGATAACCAGAGTAATCCACCGCATTCACACCGATGAAGATGTCACGGGCATCCAGGACCTCGGCCCAGCCCAGGGCGAGCGAGAGGAACACCGTATTGCGCGCCGGCACGTAAGTCACCGGTATACCTTCGCTAGGCGACTCGGGCACCGCGATGCTCTCGTCGGTCAATGCCGAGCCGCCCATGCCATTGAGGTCGAGCCCTATCACCTTGTGCTCGATCACGCCCAACTGCCGGGCCACGCGCTCGGCGGCCTGCAGCTCGGCGCGATGGCGCTGGCCGTAGTCGAAACTCATGGTGTAGCAGGCGTAGCCGTCGGCCTTGGCCATGGCGACAACGGTGGCGGAGTCGAGGCCGCCGGAGAGCAGGATGACCGCTTTCTTCTGGTTCATGATGAATTCCTCGTCTCAATGGCCCGGTTCGTCGTTCCAGAGAATCTTGTGCAGTTGCAATTGCAGGCGGACCGGCAGGTTGTCGGCCACGATCCAATCGGCCAGTTCTCGCGCGCTGACCTGATGGTGGCTCGGCGAGAACAGGACTTCACCGGCACGCTGGTCGAGGCGGTACTCGATCAGCTTGGATACCGCCCAGTCGTAGTCCTCTCGCGAACAGACGACGAACTTCACCTGATCGTTGTCGGTCAGCAACGGGATATTTTCGTATCGGTTGCGTCCGACCTCGCCAGATCCCGGCGTCTTGAGGTCGAGAACCTTGCTTACGCGCGGGTCGACCCGTGACACGTCGAGAGCCCCGCTGGTTTCCAGGGAAACCTCGTAGCCGGCGTCGCAGAGCCGTTCCAGCAGAGAGATGCAATTCGGCTGGGCCAGCGGCTCCCCGCCGGTCACGCAGATGTAGCGGGGCTTGTAGGCGGCAACCCGCTCGAAAATGGCGTCCAGGCTAACGACGTCGCCGCCGCTGAAGGCATAGGCGGTATCGCAATAGTGACAGCGCAAGGGGCAGCCGGTCAGGCGCACGAAGACCGTCGGCAAGCCGGCGGTACGTGTTTCCCCCTGCAACGAGTAGAAAATCTCGGTGATGCGCAGGGTCTGTTGCATATTCAGCCACGGGCGTGACGACTGAACAGGTCGTCCGCCTCCGTTGCGGTAAATGAAGGAACGCCACGGGACGTATCCTGTCGTGGCGCTCGAAATCCCGGAAGGTCTCGCGTGGAGAGGCACGAAGATCAGCCGAGCTGAAACCATGCAGCTTCACGGGGGCGCCGATTCTAACGAAAAAACCCGCGACAGGCGCGGGTTTGTTCATCGGGAACGGGATCAGCGAAGGTTCTTGAGATCGCGCTGCGCCAGTTGAGCGGCCGAAGTGCCTGGGTACTGGGAAATGACCTGCTGGAGGATACCCTTGGCCTTGTCGTTGTTACCCAGGCGACGCTCGACGTCCGCCAGCTTGTACAGCGAGTCGGGCACCTTCTGGCTGCTGGGGTAGCTCTGGCTGACCCGCGCGAAGGCCTGGCCGGCACCTTGCAGGTCGCCCTTGGCCAGGTTCACCTCGCCGAGCCAGTACTGGGCGTTGCCGGAGTACTGGCTGTTCGGGTACTTGCGCAAGAAGGCATTGAACGCCTGGCTCGCCTTGTCGAAATCCTTGCTCTTTATCAGGTCGAAGGCCGCATCGTAGTAGAGCTTCTCCTTCGCCGGGTCGCCCGGCTCGCTGCTCGGCGCCGGTGCGTTGTTGCCTGCGGGAGCCGCAGGCGCCCCATTGGCGTTGATGGCGCCAGCGGGTGCGGAATTCTGTGCAGCGGGAGCGCCACCACCGGAAATCCGACGGTCGAGGTCCTGGTAGCGTTCCAGGCTTTCCTGCTTGAGCTGCTGGATCTGGTTCTGCTGCTCCTCGAGCGTGCCACGCAGGCGAGCCAACTCGTCCTGCATCTGCTGGAGCTGCATGAACAGTTCGCCCTGCACGGAGGTGGGGGTTGTCACCCCACCTCCGGCAAAGGCGCCGCCGGCACCTGCCGTGCCATACCCGGAAGGAGGAACGTTGCCGCCATTGTTGGCGGCAACGCCGTCATACACAGGAACTTCCGCCCAGGCCGCTAATGGCAGGCTGAGCGCGAGGAACGTCAGGACACGCAGGTGCTTGGGCATAACGACTTCTTACTTCTTCAGCTCGACGCGACGGTTCTGAGCCCAGGACTGCTCGTCGTGGCCGGTAGCGACCGGACGCTCTTTACCATAGGAAACCAGTTCCAGCTGGGCCGGCGAAACACCCTGCAGCACCAGGTAGCGCTGAACGGCCTTGGCACGACGCTCGCCCAGAGCCATGTTGTACTCGCGGGTGCCGCGTTCGTCGGTGTGGCCTTCCAGCACTACGCGCTGACCGCTGCCTTTCAGGTCTTTCGCGTGTACGTCCAGAGCGCGCATGGCTTCCGGCTTCAGGTCGGAGCTGTCGTACTCGAAGTAGAAGGTGGTGATCGCACGCAGAGCGGCTTCGTCGCTCAGGCTGCCGTCAACGGCACCGCTGTTGGCGCCATAGCCTGCGTTCGGATCGACGCCGCCATTGGCACCTTCACCGGAAGCATCGCCGCCCTTGGAGGAGCAACCCACAGCCACAGCCATGGCCAGAGCCAGCGCAGCAAATTTGCCGAATTTCAGCATTTCCATCATGTAACTCCTAATGAACCCCAGTGTATAAGTTTGTAACCGTTGGCGACCGTCAGTTCAGGTAAGGGGACCAGGAAGGCTCGCGCACATCGCCCTGAGCGGTAGGGAGAGGTATCCGTACGCGTCCGTTGATGGATACGAGCATCAGCACGCCCCGGTCCTGCTGGCGGGTGGCGTAGATTAGCATGGTGCCATTGGGCGCAACAGTGGGCGAATCGTCCAGAGTGGTGTTCGACAGCACCCGCAGATTGCCGCGCTGGAGGTCCTGGGCGGCGATCTGGAAGTTGGTGTAGCCCTGCTGGCGGTGGACCATTACCAGGGTCTTCTCGTCGGCCGAGAGTTTCGGGTTGGCGTTGTAGTTGCCGATGAAGGTTACCCGGTCCACGGCACCGCTGTTCACGTTCATTTTGTAGATCTGCGGCTTGCCGCCACGGTCCGAGGTGAAGTACAGGGTAGAGCCGTCCTTGCCCCAGAAGGGTTCGGTATCGATCGCCAGGTTGTTGGTCAGGCGGCGCAGGGCGCGGCTGCCAAGGTCCATGACGTAGATTTCCGGGTTGCCGTCGCGCGACAGGACGAAGGCCAGGCGGTTGCCGTCAGGGGAGAATGCCGGAGCGCCATTCAGGCCCTCGAAATTGGTGATCTGCTCACGACGGCCAGTATCGACGTACTGGATGAAGATACGCGGGCGCTTCTGTTCGAAGGAGACATAGGCGATACGGCGGCCATCGGGCGAGAAGCGCGGCGACACGATGGGCTCGCGCGACTGCAGCAGGGTCACCGGGCGGGCGCCGTCGTAGTCGGAGCGCTGCAAGGTGTAGCGGGTGTTGTCGACCGAGAAACGCTCGGCGGTGACATAGAGCATCTTGGTGGAGAACGCGCCCTTGATACCGGTGAGCTTCTCGAACGACTGGTCGGCGATGTAGTGCGACATGTCGCGGAGCTGATCGGTGCTGCCGGTCACGCTGCCGGTCAGGACCTGCTGCTCGGTGCCGACATCGAACAATGCGTACTGCACCTGCAGGCGTCCGCCGGCAGGCACGATGTTGCCGACCATCACGTAGTTGACGCCAACTGCCTTCCAGTCACGGAAGATCACTTCGCTGGCCTGCGCCGGCTGGCTGATCATGTTCTGCCGGGGCAGCGGCTCGAAGTAGCCGGAGTTGCGCAGGTCGTTGCCGATGATATTGGACATGTCTTCCGGCAACACGTTGCCCCCCTGGAAGCCGAACGGCACCACGGCGATGGGAATGGCACGGTCGTTACCGCTGGAGATCACCAGCGGGTCGGCAGCCTGCGCAGCACCTGCCACCAGGGCCAGGGCGAACAGCGCAATGCGAATCAGGGTACTCACAGACTCAAATCCTCCGGTTTAAAGATGATGCGGCGCTGACGATACAGGCTGTCGAAGGTAGCCCGCGGCAATTGCTGCATCTCGGGAATACGGCCGACGTTGCGCACCGCCGCCACCGCCGAACTGTCGAAAGGCTTGTCGCCACTCGAACGGCTGACGCTGGCATTGGTGATGGTACCGTCCGGCAGCATTTCGATCAGTACTTCTACGCTCATTCCATTACGCGCCGATGGAGGACGCCGCCACTGCTGGCTCACCAGGTTGACGATCAGGTCGTCGAGACTGCCGGTGACCTCGCTGCCCACCTCGTCGGCCAGGGCCTGCTGGCGCTCGGTCGTATCCGAAAGCAACTCGGCCAATGCCTGCGCCTTCTTGTCCTCGGCAGCCTTGCGGGCTGCCGCGGCAGCGGCGGCGGCCTTTTTCTTGGCGGCCTCGACGGCGGCTTTCTTCTTCGCCGCTTCCGCAGCAGCCTTCTTCTTGGCCTCCTCGGCCGCTTTCTTCTTCGCGTCCTCGGCTGCCTTTTTCTTGGCGTCCTCAGCGGCCTTTTTCTTGGCCTCGTCCTCGGCGCGCTTCTTGGCTATGTCAGCCTGCTTCTTCTGTTCGGCGGCCTTGGCCTCGGCAGCTTTCTTGGCTTCATCGGCCTTTTTCGCCTCGGCGGCTTTCTGGGCCTCGGCCTTTCGAGCCTCGTCAGCCTTCTTTTGTTCCGCCGCTTTCGCAGCAGCGACCTGCTGCTGTTCCAGCTTTTGTTGCTCGAGTTTCTGCTGCTCGAGCTTCTTCTGTTCGAGCTGCTCGACTTCGTATTGCTTGGAGGCGGTCTTCTTCGCCTCGCCAGCGATCTTCTGGTTGGTCTGTGTCGTCGCCTGGCTCTTCGACTTGAGCTGGTAGAGCGTGGCCTGCACGATCGGCTTGGAGGGAGGAAGCTCCGGAGCAAACGCCCAGCTGACGAACAGCATGGCGAAGATCAGAACGTGCAGGACCACCGCCAGGACGACGGGCCAGAAATAACTCTCGGAAGGCGAGCGTTCGAACTGTTGCTTCAAGATCAGGGGGCCTCGGTAATCAACCCGACGTTGGGCACACCGGCCTGCTGCAAGGCACCCATGGCGCCAACCACCGCACCATAGTTCACCGCCTTGTCGCCGCGGATGAATACCTGGGTGTCCGGACGGGCACTCATGATCTTGGTGACTGCATCGGTCATCTGTTCCAACGACACGGCACTATCGGTCTGTTTTTCAGTATCCACTTCGCTGCCGACGTTCCAGTAATAGGAACCGTCGGCCTTCACCGAAAGGGTCAGGACCTGCTTGTTGTTGTCCTGAGGCAACGCCTCGCTGGACACCTTCGGCAGGTCGACCTTGACCCCCTGGTTAAGCATCGGTGCGGTCACCATGAAAATCACCAGCAGTACCAGCATCACGTCGATGTAAGGCACCACGTTCATTTCCGCGACCGGCTTGCGCTTGTGACGAACCCTTGCCATATCGGCTTACCTCTCAGTCGTCTTAGTCGTCGCTGGTGTGCACCTTGCGGTGCAGGATGGCCTGGAACTCGTCGGCGAAGGTGTAGTAACGACCGATCAGCATCTCAGAACGTGCGGAGAAGCGGTTGTAGGCGATGACCGCCGGGATCGCGGCGAACAGGCCGATGGCGGTAGCGATCAGCGCTTCGGCGATACCCGGGGCGACGGTGGCCAGGGTTGCCTGCTGCACGGTGGCCAGGCCACGGAAGGAGTTCATGATACCCCAGACGGTACCGAACAGGCCGACGTACGGGCTGGTGGAACCGACGGTTGCCAGGAATGGCAGGCTGGCTTCGAGTTTCTCCTCCTCACGGGAGATGGCCACACGCATGGCGCGCGCCACGCCCTCCATCACCGCATCGGGATCGACGCCGGGCTGCTGGCGCAGACGGGAAAACTCCTTGAAGCCGGCACGGAAGATCTGCTCGACGCCGGAGTCCGGGTCCGGATTGCTACCGGCCTGGCGGTACAGCTTGGACAGGTCGATGCCCGACCAGAAGCGTTCTTCGAAAGCATCCAGTGCCTTCTTGGCGGCGCGCATGGCATTGCCGCGCTGGAAAATCATGATCCAAGATGTGACCGAGGCGGCCACGAGGGTCAGCATGACCAGCTGCACCACGATACTGGCGTTGCTGATCAGGCTCCACATGGAGGTATGGTCGACGACGTTCGGTTCCACTTTAATCTCCTGCTGAAAAAGAATCCGGGCTTCCGGCAAAAGCCGCACGCAACGTTTCGGGGATAGCACGTGGCTTCAGGGTGTCCGCTCGCACGCACGCCACCAGGAACCGCCCCTCGCAGAGCAGGACGGAGTCCGACGCTCGACGAACCTGTTGACGAAACTTCAGGCTCGCCCGGTTCAACTCCTCGACCTCGGCGCTGACAAGCAGTTCATCATCGAGCTTGGCCGGGGCGTGGTAACGCGCCTCGGCGGAGTGCACGACGAACAGCAGATTGTCGCCGACCAGTTGCGATTGGGCGAACCCCAAAGCTCGCAGCCGCTCGGTCCGAGCCCGTTCCATGAACTTGAGATAGTTGACGTAATAGACGATGCCGCCGGCATCCGTGTCCTCGTAATAGACCCGGAAACGCTGCTGGAACGGCTTTCCCCCGTGTTGCGCGCGCATACTCTAGAACCAAGTCCCGGCTTTGCCAATCGGCAATCGCCCACAAATGCAATTAATTACCATCTTCAGACGTGAACAGATCCGTCGTCACCCCCGGCCCCAACCTTTTCGGAATATTCAGGCCAAAGTGCAGGTACGCATGGCGTGTTACCACGCGCCCCCGCGGTGTCCGCATGATGTAGCCCTGCTGGATCAGATAGGGCTCCAGTACATCTTCGATCGTGTGCCGCTCCTCGCTCAACGCCGCAGCCAAGTTGTCGATTCCTACAGGCCCGCCATCGAACTTGTCGATCATGGTCAGCAACAGACGACGGTCGAGGTGGTCGAAGCCACGCTCGTCGACATCGAGCAGGTTCAATGCCTTGTCGGCGATCACCCGGGTAATGTCGCCCTGCCCCCGGACCTCGGCGAAGTCGCGTACCCGGCGCAGCAGGCGATTGGCGATTCGCGGCGTACCGCGGGCGCGCTTGGCGATTTCCGCCGCGCCCTGCGGCTCGATCTCCAGGCCGAGAATGCCGGCCGACCGACTGACGATGGTCGCCAGGTCCTCGACGTTGTAGAACTCCAGGCGCTGGACGATACCGAAGCGATCGCGCAGTGGATTGGTCAGCATGCCGGCACGGGTGGTCGCGCCGACCAGGGTGAACGGCGGCAGGTCCAGCTTGATGGAGCGGGCCGCGGGCCCTTCGCCGATCATGATGTCCAGCTGGAAATCTTCCATGGCCGGATACAGCACTTCTTCGACGATGGGCGAAAGACGGTGGATCTCGTCGACGAACAGGACGTCGCCGGCCTCCAGGTTGGTCAGCAACGCGGCGAGATCGCCGGGACGCTCGAGCACCGGCCCGGAAGTACTCTTGATGGAAACGCCCATTTCCTGGGCGATGATATTCGCCAGGGTCGTCTTGCCCAGCCCCGGCGGACCGAAGATCAGCGTATGGTCGAGCGCCTCCTGGCGGCCGCGCGCGGCATGGATGAACAGCTCCATCTGCTCGCGCACGCTGGGCTGGCCGATGTAGTCGGCCAGCTTCAGCGGGCGAATGGCACGGTCCAGCTGCTCATCGCGTTCGCGACCGGAAACGGCGGATATGAGGCGATCAGGCTCGATCATCGGGCGCCACCTAGACCATGCCCTTCAGGGCCTGGCGGATCATTTCTTCGCTGGACAAATTCTCTCCCGGTACGGCTGCGACGGCACGACTGGCTTCCTGTGGCTTGAAGCCGAGGGCGATCAGCGCGCTGACTGCATCGGCCTCGGCGCTTGAGACTGTAGCGCTGGCACGGGGTTCCATCACCAACGGTGCAATCGTGGGCATGTTTTCCCAAGCCTTGAAGCGGTCCTTCAACTCCACCAGCAGGCGCTCGGCGGTCTTCTTGCCAACACCGGGGATCTTCACCAGGGTGGAGGTGTCCTGTGCCTGGACGCAACGCACCAGTTCGTCCACTTCCAGGCCCGACATCAGCGCCAGGGCCAGTTTCGGACCCACGCCGTTGAGCCGGATCAGCTCACGGAACAGCTCTCGCTCGCGCTTTTCGGCGAAGCCATAGAGCAAGTGCGCATCCTCACGCACAACCAGATGGGTATGCAAGGTCACCGGCTCGCCCACCGAAGGCAACCGATAGAGGGTCGTCATCGGCACTTCCACTTCATAGCCGACGCCATTCACATCGAGGATCAGGTGTGGCGGCTGTTTCTCCGCCAGGGTGCCACGCAAGCGTCCGATCACGAAGAGCTTTCCTTATTCAAAGACGCAGGCGCCCGCCACGTCGGCGTGCGCCCACCAGGCCATGGGGGACCAGACTCTGTTGGGTATGGGCATGACACAGGGCGATGGCCAGGGCGTCGGAAGCATCTATCTGCGGTTTCTGGGTCAGCTTCAACAGATGCATGACCATCATCTGCACCTGCTGCTTGTCTGCACCGCCGGTCCCCACGACTGCCTGCTTGACCTGCGAGGCGGTGTACTCCGCCACGCTCAACCCCTCCTCCATTGCCGCGACGATGGCCGCCCCCCGCGCCTGCCCCAGCTTCAGGGCCGAATCGGCGTTGCGCGCCATGAACACCTGCTCGATGCTCAGGGCCGTCGGGCCATGGGTGCGGATCACCTCGCGGACGCTGCGAAACACCACGTGTAGACGCTCGTGCAAGGGGCCATTACCGGTCCGTATACATCCGGACGCCACGTATTCGCAACCGCGCGCCGTTTCCCGCACCACGCCGAAGCCGGTGATGCGCGAGCCCGGGTCAATCCCTAGAATCAAAGTCATAAGCTGGATACTAAAAGCCGGAAGCGGGGTTCGAACGCATCAAGCGTACCCCACTTCCGGCTTCGCGTTATCGCTCCGATCGGCTCAGCCGAGCTGCGCCATCACGTCGTCCGGGATATCGGCATTGGAATAGACGTTCTGCACGTCGTCCAGGTCCTCGAGCATGTCGATCAGCTTGAGCACCTTCTGCGCGGTTTCCAGGTCCAGGGTCGCGGTGGTCGAAGGGATCATGGTGACTTCGGCTTCGTCGCCCTTGAATCCGGCGGCGGCCAGCGCCTCGTTCACCGAAATGAAGTCGGCGAAGGTGGTGAACACGTCGATGGAGCCATCGTCGTTGACTACCACGTCATCGGCGCCAGCCTCCAGGGCCGCATCCATCAGCGCTTCCTCGTCCACGCCGGGAGCGAAGCTGATCTGTCCCTTGCGCTCGAACATGTAGGCGACCGAACCATCGGTGCCCAGGTTGCCGCCACACTTGCTGAAGGCATGACGCACTTCGGCAGCGGTACGGTTGCGGTTGTCGGTCATCGCCTCGACGATGATCGCTACGCCGCTCGGCGCATAACCTTCATAGGAAAGCTCGACCATGTTGTCGGCATCGTTGGAGCCGACGCCGCGCGCAATGGCACGATCGATGGTATCGCGGGTCATGTTGGCGGTCAGCGCCTTGTCCACGGCCAGGCGCAGACGCGGGTTGTCCGCCGGGACGCCGCCGCCCTGCCTTGCAGCGACGGTCAGCTCACGGATCAGCTTGGTAAAGATCTTGCCTTTCTTGGCATCTTGCCGCTCTTTGCGGTGCTTGATGTTGGCCCATTTAGAATGACCAGCCATAACTCACTCCGTATTGCTCTCTCGGCAGGAGGCGCCGCAAGCGGCGCCTCCGCGGGTTGATTCGAATCACTCGGCCTTCGGCTGCTCGCGCAGGCGAATGTGCAGCTCGCGCAGGGCCTTGCCGTCCACGGAACCCGGTGCCTGGGTCATGACGTCGCCAGCGCTCTGGGTCTTCGGGAAGGCGATCACTTCGCGGATAGACGATGCACCGGTCATCAGCATGACCAGGCGATCCAGGCCGAAGGCCAGGCCGCCATGCGGCGGCGCACCGTACTTGAGCGCGTCGAGCAGGAAGCCGAATTTCTCTTCCTGTTCCGCCTCGTCGATGCCCAGCACACGGAACACCGCCTGCTGCATGGACTTGTCATGGATACGGATGGAACCGCCACCCAGCTCGGTACCGTTGAGCACCATGTCGTAGGCGCGGGAAAGCGCCGCGCCCGGATTGGCCTCAAGCTCGGCCGGGGTGCACTTGGGCGAGGTGAACGGGTGGTGCAGCGCGGACAGCGAGCCGTCGTCGTTCTCCTCGAACATCGGGAAGTCCACGACCCACATGGGCGCCCACTCCCGGGTGAGCAGCTTGAGGTCATGGCCGACCTTGATACGCAGCGCGCCCAGGGCATCGCAAACGATCTTGGCCTTGTCGGCACCAAAGAACACGATGTCGCCGTCGACCGCGCCAACGCGATCGAGGATCACGTTCAGGTTGGCCTCGGGGATAAACTTCACGATCGGCGACTGCAGACCTTCCACGCCCTTGGCGCGCTCGTTGACCTTGATGTAGGCCAGGCCCTTGGCACCATAGATGCCGACGAACTTGGTGTAGTCGTCGATCTGGCTGCGCGGCATGGAGGCGGCGCCCGGCACACGCAGGGCGGCGACACGCCCCTTCGGATCGTTGGCCGGACCGGAGAAGACCTTGAACTCCACTTCCTTCAACTGGTCGGCGACGTCCACCAACTCCAGCGGGATGCGCAGGTCGGGCTTGTCCGAACCGTAGCGGCGCATGGCCTCTTCGAACGGCATGTGCGGGAACTCGTCGAACTCGACATCCAGCACTTCCTTGAACAGCTGGCGCACCATCTTCTCGGTGATGCCGATGATGTCGCTCTCGTCGAGGAAGCTGGTCTCGATGTCGATCTGGGTGAATTCCGGCTGGCGGTCGGCACGCAGGTCCTCGTCACGGAAGCACTTGGCGATCTGGTAGTAGCGATCGAAGCCGGCGACCATCAGCAGTTGCTTGAACAACTGCGGCGACTGCGGCAGGGCGAAGAAGTGGCCCGGGTAGGTACGGCTCGGCACCAGGTAGTCGCGCGCGCCTTCCGGCGTCGGCCGGCCGAGGATCGGGGTCTCGACGTCGAGGAAGCCGTTGTCGTCCAGGTAGCGGCGAATGCTGCTGGTGATGCGCGCGCGCAGCTTCAGCTTGGCGGCCATCTCCGGACGACGCAGGTCGATGAAGCGGTAGCGCAGGCGGGTTTCCTCGCCCACATCGGAGTATTCATCCAACGGGAACGGCGGAGTCTCGGCCTGGTTCAGCACTTCCAGTTCGTAGCCCAGTACCTCGATGGAGCCAGACGCCATGTTCGGGTTGCGCGCGCCTTCAGGGCGCAGGCGCACCTTGCCGGTGATCTTCACCACGAACTCGCTGCGCACCCGGTCGGCCTTGGCGAAGGTTTCCGCACGGTCCGGATCGAACACCACCTGGGCCAGCCCCTCGCGATCGCGCACATCGAGGAAGATCACTCCACCATGGTCGCGGCGGCGGTGAACCCAACCGCAAAGGGTGACTTCCTGGCCGTCCAGGCTCTCGTTCAGTTGGCCGCAATAGTGGCTGCGCATCATGGTGTGGTTCGCTTCTCGTAAGTCTTGGATTCTGTGGAGCCGCCGGCTGCCTGGCGACCATTGCCGGGCTCTCGCCGGCCCTGACCGAGCACCGGAACCATCGGTACGCCCCCGGAAGGACATCTCCCGCGCTGCCCGGTGAACGGCAACGGCGAAGCACCCGCATCCGGGCTCACTTCGCATTGAAGGCGGGGATTATAGCCTGAAAAATCCATGGCTTGCAGCCAGCCCCGCCGGCCTGTCACGCGGGAAGCCAGGCCGTTGAACGGAAGCATTTCGCCTCCCCCTGCGAACCATTCGCTTGACCGGGCAGTCGGAATAGATTCTCCCTATCGCCGCCTTTGACATAGACCAAGAGCGCTGGGAAAAACCCTGTGTTAGCCTCACTCCAACTGTTTCGGAGTGCCCCATTCACAAGGCCGACTGAAAGGAGAACGCCATGGAAATCAATATCGGAATCGGCGAACAGGATCGCGCAGCCATTGCCGAGGGCCTGTCGCGGCTACTGGCCGACACCTACACCCTCTACCTGAAAACCCACAACTTCCACTGGAACGTCACCGGCCCGATGTTCAACACGCTGCACCTGATGTTCGAAGGCCAGTACACCGAACTGGCCGTTGCCGTAGACGACATCGCCGAGCGCATCCGGGCCCTGGGCTTCCCGGCGCCCGGCACCTACGCCGCCTACGCCCGCCTCTCGTCCATCAAGGAGGAGGAAGGCGTTCCGGAAGCCGAGGAGATGATCCGGCAACTGGTCCAGGGTCAGGAAGCCGTGGTGCGCACCGCCCGCAGCATCTTCCCGCTGCTGGACAAGGTCAGCGACGAACCCACCGCCGACCTGCTCACCCAACGTATGCAGGTGCATGAAAAGACCGCCTGGATGTTGCGCAGCCTTCTTGCCAGCTGATCGTCGATCGCTCGATAGAAAGCGGGGCCCGCCTCAGGGTCCCGCCCTCCCCCCTCCGGCGCCAACCGCTTGATTTGAGTAGCCTCCTGCTTTCCTGTTAAATAGCCGCCGTGCGTCACGCGCATAGGCCGGCCGTCCTTCCGCACCTTTCGTTTCATGCACCGAAGCGCTGTCCGGCTACTTGATCGTTACCCCATCAAGGTGAACTCATTGACATGTTGAAAATCGTCCTTCTGGTCACGGGCGTCGCCGCCCTATTGCTGTCCTTCATTCCCAGCCTAAGAACCGAAGCCACACCCTTCCTGCAACATCCCGATGCCATCTACCTGGCCATTCTGGGCCTGATCAACCTGCTCTTCGCTCCCGTACTGCAATCGTCACATCCAACCCGCCCGCTGCAGGCCGGCGCAGCCGCCCTGCTGGTCCTGGGCGTCGTCCTGCAGGCACTGATCCTGCTGGCGCCGCTGCCGACCATCGCCGACCAGCCGGCGATCGTCCTGCCCCTGCTAAGCCTGGTGCTGGCCACGGCCCTGCAACTG
The DNA here is from genome assembly GCF_056782835.1 of Pseudomonas sp. 20-5. Taxonomy (NCBI): domain Bacteria; kingdom Pseudomonadati; phylum Pseudomonadota; class Gammaproteobacteria; order Pseudomonadales; family Pseudomonadaceae; genus Pseudomonas; species Pseudomonas sp. 20-5. The sequence continues at coordinate 4,516,646 of NZ_CM165584.1, forward strand.
GCGGGCAGCCTGAAACCCGGCAAACCGGTCTCGCGCAGCGCCAGCGCCCCGGCAGCCCTCGGCGGCAGCCAGGACAGCGGCAACCGGGAGACCGGTACCGTGAAGTGGTTCAACACCTCAAAAGGTTTCGGCTTCATTTCCCGCGATTCGGGCGAGGACATCTTCGTCCACTTCCGAGCGATTCGCGGCGAAGGCCACCGCATCCTCATCGAAGGCCAGCGCGTGGAGTTCTCGGTGGTACAACGGGACAAGGGCCTGCAGGCGGAAGACGTGATCGCCTCCCGCCGCTGACCGCCGCGAAAAACAGAAAACCCGCCGAACGGCGGGTTTTTTGTGCATTCAATAATGGGGAGGAGGCGCTTCGTCTTCCCCCGCCTCGCCCACCAGCCCCTGGACGTCTTCCAGACGCTTGATCAATGCCGCGACCTGAAGCTGCAGTCGCTCGATGCTGCGCTGCTGCTCGACCACCACATCGTTGAGAGCCTGCAAAGTGTCATCCTGGAAAGCCTGGCGGCATTCCAGGTCATCCATGCGCGCGTCCAGCTCCATCTAGGCCTCCCCGGCAAAACGGAAGCCGTCGGTCAGCACCATCCGCAACTTGCCGCGGATCGCCTCGACCTGCTCGGAAGAATAAGGCCGAGCCGGATGGCGCCCCCAGACAGGGCCGGGCCAGGCGTCGTCACCACGTCGCCGGACGATCACGTGCATGTGAAGCTGGCTGACCACATTGCCCAGGTTAGCGACATTCATCTTGTCCGCACGGAAGGTGTCCTTGAGGACCTCTGCCAGCAGCGTGGCCTCGCGCCACAGCGCCTGCCGGTCATCGACATCGAGCTGGAACAGCTCGGTGACATCCTCCCGCCTCGGCACCAGGATGAACCACGGATAGCGGGCATCGTTCATCAGCAGCAGGCGGCTGAGGGGAAAGTCGCCGAGCAACAGGGTGTCCTGCTCCAGCCGGGGATCCAAAGCGAACATACTGACCTCTCCTGTTCGACCGTCGTTCATGGACAGCTTAGCCCCTCCCTCCGGGAAGGGCCCCGCCGTAACTGCCGCGCAGGATACTTCGCCGCCCGGCCAAAGCAAGCCCACACATCCGCCCGCCCCAGCTTGGCGCGCCTCTCCAGCCGAACGCCCCATAAGATGCCGGCCAAATGAATACAGCGCGACGCCGAACATAAGACATGCCGTGGATACAAACGCATTCGCCACAGACAACTCGATGGCAACCAACCCTTGAAGCAGACGGATTACAATCAGGTTTCAAAGCATAATTCGTTTGCTTTCAAACAGAATAGCCTCGCTCTCGAAGAGACCAACTGGAATACATAGGCGAAGCCATTTTCCAATTTGTGCACGGAGTTTGCTTATACCTCTTTCATCACAGTAAGAGGGGCCGTACGGAACATGACATTTTTATTACAAGGCCCCGCCAATCGGAAAAAGCGACTTGAGAAGCGACCTCAACAAGAGTGACCAACCCCGCGACATACGTCATTTTTTCAACTGCGCACCTACGCAGATGCGACATGCGTCATGCAATTTTGCGACAGCACGGTAAAGAATCCGTCGCTTCGGAACCTCAACTATCGCCAAGAAACACTGCGTGCTATAAGTTAGCGCCGACAAGAAGAACTAGCCGTCACTGCGGCACTGTGATGGCAGAGATAATTTCAAAACCAAAGGAGCAATCACAATGAAAGTGATGAAGTGGAGCGCCATTGCACTGGCGGTTTCCGCAGGTAGCACTCAGTTCGCCGTGGCCGACGCATTCGTCAGCGATCAGGCCGAAGCGAAGGGGTTCATCGAAGACAGCAGCCTGAACCTGCTGCTCCGCAACTACTATTTCAACCGTGACGGCAAGGAAGGTCGGGGTGATCGCGTCGATTGGACCCAGGGCTTCCTCACCACCTACGAATCCGGCTTCACTCAAGGCACCGTGGGCTTCGGCGTCGATGCCTTCGGCTACCTGGGCCTGAAGCTCGACGGCACCTCCGACAAGACCGGCACCGGCAACCTGCCGGTGATGAACGACGGCAAGCCGCGCGATGACTACAGCCGCGCCGGCGGCGCCGTGAAGGTGCGCATCTCCAAGACCATGCTGAAGTGGGGCGAGATGCAACCGACCGCCCCGGTCTTCGCCGCTGGCGGCAGCCGCCTGTTCCCGCAGACCGCGACCGGCTTCCAGCTGCAGAGCAGCGAATTCGAAGGGCTCGACCTCGAGGCAGGCCACTTCACCGAGGGCAAGGAGCCGACCACCGTCAAATCGCGCGGTGAGCTCTACGCCACCTACGCCGGCCAGACAGCCAAGAGCGCCGACTTCGCTGGCGGCCGCTACGCGATCACCGACAACCTCAGCGCCTCCCTCTATGGCGCAGAGCTGAAAGACATCTATCGCCAGTACTACCTGAACACCAACTACACCATCCCGCTGGCCTCCGATCAATCGCTGGGCTTCGACTTCAACATCTACCGCACCACCGACGAAGGCAAGTCCAAGGCTGGCGACATCAGCAACACCACCTGGTCCCTGGCGGGCGCGTATACCCTGGACGCCCACACCTTCACCCTGGCCTACCAGCAGGTGCATGGCGACGAGCCGTTCGACTACATCGGCTTCGGCGGCAACGGTTCCGGCGCCGGCGGCGACTCGATCTTCCTCGCCAACTCCGTCCAGTACTCCGACTTCAACGGTCCTGGCGAGAAATCCTGGCAGGCCCGCTACGACCTGAACCTGGCCTCCTACGGCGTTCCTGGCCTGACCTTCATGCTGCGTTACATCAATGGTAAGGACATCGACGGTACCAAGGTCGATTCCAGCTCCTCCTATGCAGGCCTGTACGGCGAGGATGGCAAGCACCACGAAACCAACCTCGAAGCCAAGTACGTGGTCCAGTCCGGTCCGGCCAAGGACCTGTCGTTCCGCATCCGCCAGGCCTGGCACCGTGCCAACGCCGACCAGGGCGAAGGCGACCAGAACGAGTTCCGCCTGATCGTCGACTATCCGCTGTCGATCCTGTAATCGACCGACAGGCAACGAAAAAACCCGGCATCGCCGGGTTTTTTCTTCTTGGCGGCAACGCGCCTATAAAGGAAGGGCGTAGGTACCGGTGACATGGGCCACCAGGTCTTCCTCATTACTCTGCGAAAACACCCCGACCTCGCAGACGACCTGGCGCCGCCCCAGCTTGAGGATGCTCGCCTCGGCCAACAGGTCCTCGGGCCTGGGCTTGCTGAGGAAGTTGATGTTCAGGTTCGAGGTCACGGCCATCTCGACCGCCCCGAGACGCCCGAGAATGACCGCGTACATCGCCGCGTCGGCCAGCGCCATGATGGTCGGGCCGGACAGCGTTCCACCGGGACGCACCAGCTTGCCGTGAAAAGGTATGCGCGCCAGCGCATGTCGTTCGTCGAGACGCTCGACACGAAAATCGATGTCCTCGGCCATGGGCAGCCCCATGCGGATCAACGCCTGTACCTGCGCCGCGTTCATTGCCTGCTGACTCCTCATCATCGATGGCCGGCGCCCTGTACGCAGCCAGACCGGCACCGTACAATGCCCAGCCATTCCTCCCGATACAACCGACATAACGGCCAAAGATGCGTACCAGTCAGTATCTGCTTTCCACGCTCAAAGAAACCCCCGCCGACGCGGTGGTAATCAGCCATCAACTGCTGCTTCGCGCCGGCATGATCCGTCGCCTGGCCTCGGGTCTCTACACCTGGCTGCCAATGGGCCTGCGGGTACTGCGCAAGGTCGAGACCATCGTCCGCGAGGAAATGAACGCTGCCGGCGCCCTGGAAGTGCTGATGCCGGCGGTGCAGCCGGCCGAGCTGTGGCAGGAGTCGGGGCGCTGGGAGCAATACGGCCCTGAGCTGCTGCGCCTGAAGGACCGCCACGAGCGCGAATTCTGCGTAGGCCCGACCCACGAAGAAGTGATCACCGACCTCGCGCGCAACGAGCTGAACAGCTACAAGCAACTGCCGATCAACTTCTATCAGATCCAGACCAAGTTCCGCGATGAGATCCGCCCGCGCTTCGGCCTGATGCGCGGACGCGAATTCATCATGAAGGACGCCTATTCCTTCCACCTGAGCCAGGACTCGCTGCAGCAGACCTACGACGGGATGTACCAGGCGTACAGCAAGATCTTCTCCCGCCTCGGCCTGGATTTCCGTCCCGTGCAAGCCGACAACGGCTCCATCGGCGGCAGCGGCTCCCATGAGTTCCACGTGCTGGCCAACTCCGGCGAGGACGATATCGTCTTCAGCGACAGCTCCGACTACGCCGCGAACATCGAGAAGGCCGAAGCCGTGCCGCGCGAGAGCGCCCGCGGCAGCGCCACCGAGGACATGCGCCTGGTCGACACGCCCAACACCAAGACCATCGCGGCCCTGGTGGACGGCTTCCAGCTACCGATCGAGAAAACCATCAAGACCCTGGTGGTGCATGGCGCCGAAGAAGGCACCCTGGTCGCCCTGATCGTCCGCGGTGATCACGAGCTCAACGAAATCAAGGCCGCCAACCAGCCGCTGGTCGCCAGCCCGCTGGTATTCGCTTCGGAGGCCGAGATCCGTGCCGCCATCGGCGCCGGCCCCGGCTCGCTGGGCCCGGTCAACCTGCCGATCGCCTGCATCGTCGACCGCTCCGTCGCCCTGATGAGCGATTTCGCCGCTGGCGCCAACATCGAGGACAAGCACTACTTCGGCGTGAACTGGGAGCGCGACCTGCCGCTGCCCGAGGTCGCCGACCTGCGCAATGTCGTCGAAGGCGACCCCAGCCCGGACGGCAAGGGCACCCTGGTGATCAAGCGCGGCATCGAGGTCGGTCATATCTTCCAGCTTGGCACCAAGTACAGCGAAGCGATGAAGCTGAGCGTCCTGAGCGAACAGGGCAAGCCGGTCAACCTGATCATGGGCTGCTACGGCATCGGCGTATCCCGCGTGGTCGCCGCCGCCATCGAGCAGAACCATGACGAGCGCGGCATTCTCTGGCCAAGCGCACTGGCGCCGTTCCAGATCGCCCTGGTACCGCTGAAGTACGAAACCGAGAGCGTCAAGCAGGCGACCGACAAGCTCTATGCCGAGCTGACCGCAGCCGGTTTCGAAGTGCTGCTGGACGATCGCGACAAGAAGACCAGCCCCGGGGTGAAGTTCGCCGACATGGAGCTGATCGGCATTCCCCACCGCATCGTGATCAGCGACCGCGGCCTCAGCGAAGGCGTCCTGGAATACAAGGGCCGCCGCGACAGCGAGTCGCAGAACCTGCCGATCGGCGAACTGATGTCGTTCATCACCGAAAAACTCAGCCGCTGAGCGTAACGATGCCCACCGGAAGACCCCTGCGCCTATTCGCCGCCGCCCTGTGCGGCGGCCTTCTGCTGAGCGGCTGCGCCAACCAGTTGCCGCAGCGTAGCGAGCATGAGGAGCGCGTCGAGCGGAAGCTGCTCGAACACACCCTGCAAGTCGATGTCGGCCAGCCCGATGTGCTCGAACTGCCGCAGCGCCGGGTCCGGATCAACGACCAGAAGTCCTTCGAGGTCACCGAGTTCGAGGTGACGCGCCGTTACGACCGCTATACGCCGTACCAGGCCTGGCGGGAGATCTACGAGATCCCGTTGGGCGCGGTGGCGCTGGTGGCCGGCGTCGGAGCGAACATCGTCAACGTGGTGACCTTCGGCAGCGTACCGGACAACATCACCCACGGCTGGATCAACTACGGACTGGCCGGGGTGAATCCGTTCATGAACGTGGAATCCAACGGTCGCGCCGAACAGAATCTCGCGAGCATCGACGAGAAACAGCGCGACAAGCGCCTAGAATACTCCAGCCTGCCCTGGGCGGAGCGTCCGGTCCTGGTCAGTTCCGGCAAGGAACTCAACGAACTGCTTACCGACCGTCATGGCGTGCTGCGCCTCAACCTGCTCGACAGCCCCTTCGCCGAACAGGACATCAGCCGCATCTCGCAGATACACCTTTCGGTGAGCGACCCACAGGATGGTACCCGCGCCGATGCCAGCCTCCGCGTCAGCCGCAGCCTGCGCGGCAAGCTCCTGGAAGCTCACGCCCTGATCTATGACGACCTGGAAGGCGATGACGTCCACCACTGGGTCCATCGGGTGAAACGCCTCGCGGAGCTGGGCCTGGAAGAAGAAGCCAGCGAACTGGAACAGAGCCTGATCGAGCTCACGCGCAACGACCCCGAACTGCAGCAGCAGTTTATGCATGCCCTGCTCCGGGATGCCGGTCGCCTGGCCGCGGACCCTGGCGAGACGCCCTGACGGCGAACTCGCCTCGTCAGCGACGGACGACGAAGCCAGCGATCCCCTGCAGCGGCATTTGCTCGACCTCGACCGCAGAGACCTCCGCGTGCCGCGGGCCCCGCCCCAGCCATCGCTCCAGGGCTTTCGCCCGGTCCTCCTCGCCCTCCCAGACGACTTCGACACGCCCGTCATCCAGGTTTCGCACCCAACCGTCGAGTTCGAGGCGATCAGCCTCTTCCCGGGTCGCCTGACGGAAACCGACGCCCTGTACCCGGCCGCCGACATAGGCATGCAAGCAGATCCTCGCCATCAGCGTCCCTCCCGCAAAGCCTCGAGCTGTTTCAATATGCCATCGGCCGTCTGCTCGCCCAGCAGACGCTGACGCATTTCCCCCCGAGCATCGACGATATAGGTGACGGGCAACGCTTCGCTGCGAGGGAGCTTGAAGCGAGGCGCCGGATCATCGGCCAGCACGGTGAAGCGAATCCCCATGCCATCGGCCGACTTCTTCAACTCGGCATCGCGCAGGCCATCGAAATTCACGCCAATGACGCGCCCGCCCTGCCCTTCCAGCACCTGCGCAAGGCGATTCATCTCCGGAATCTCGGCCCGGCAGGGCGCGCACCAGTCAGCCCAGTAATTGACCACCAGCCAATGCCCGTCCAACTGCTCCGCAGCGACAGGACGCCCGTCCTGGTCGACTCCGTAATCCGCCGAACAGCCCGCGAGAAACAACACCGCAGCAGCGCCCAGCGGGCGTAGCCAACTCCCCATGTCAGGAACCTCTCGAGTCAGGAAAACTTCGGCCGGACCAGGGCAACCCGGCGCGGCACTATGGCGAGACCTTACTGGAAGCCATCCACCTCTGCAAAACCGAGTGGAGACGAATATGGGAAGAAGAAGCCCCGATACTTCCTACAAGGCACAAAGTGCGAGAAGAGTCACTACGATCGCCGTCGAACCGCACAGTTTGACGCAAAGGACCACCCCTATAATCCGCGTGCCACACACGACACGACGACTCAACCGGCCGTATGCCCAGGCATCGGCAGGATCGACTTGGGGAGAAGTCGAGAGCGACGAGTCCGAAGCCCTTTTAAACGGACACACTGCTGCTTATGAAAGACCATCTGATCGGAAGCGTCCCCGCACACCTGGTGGATGCCGCACGCCCGACCCTGACAGCCCACGAGGGCCTGGTCGCGGACTACAACATTGCCGCCTGGCTACATCTTCCGGATGCCTGCGACCTGCTGGTGTCACTGGTGGTCAGCTATCTGGATGGCGGGCGCCAGCGCGAAGTGGCGGTGGATCACGGACGAATCGACCGCCAGCAACGCATCCTGCTTTCCGGCATTGCCCGCCTGCCCGTACGGCAGAAAGTGGAGAACATGCAGGTACGCCTGAAGTCGGCGACGGCCTTTTCCCGACTGGTCGTGGAGGAGTTCTTCGTACAAGCGGTGGAGCAGGAAAACAGGTCCCAGCAGGTGTCCGAAGCTTGAGCCGGATCGCTCAGCCCTGGCGCACCTGATCGAGCAGGGGTTCGTCCCGCGCTTTCTCAGGCGACGGTTCGCTGACGCTGCGCGCCGGCACCAGCGACTCCGGCCAACTGCTGAACTGCAGCCCGGTAATCCGGTTCAAACGCTCAAGCGCTGCCTGCTCATCCTTGTGATGCAAATGGACGACCTTGTTCGACATTGGGAGCATGAACGGGAACCTCGGCGGAACTACGGAGTGAAACGACTGTCACACGAGGGTTTGCCAGAAGCGTGCCAACAGCGCTTTCCCTGCGCTTGCTGGGGTTCCTCCGGCAGCATGCAGCGCCTCATGCACATCGTTCGCCGCAAACTGACACTTTACGTCACCTTCGCTCCCGAGGTTCCGTCCGCCAGCCAGTGGGCCAGGCTTTCTCCGAACAGCGCCTCCTGCTCCACCTGCAAGCGCTCCATGGCCTGCTGGAACGGCGGATACCACGCCTCGTCCAGATTCGCAGGCATGCGCTCTCGGCTAGGCATGGGCCAGGGGCAGCGATTCAGCAAGCGATGCAGACTGTAGGCGCCAAGATCCCGGCACAGCACCCACTCGCCTCCGCCGGCGCGGCAGACGAACTGCTCCTTCTCGAGAAAGTCCAGCAGTTCCTCCCACTCATCCTCGGGCAACAGCCAACCCGCACGATGCAAGTGGGTCAGGCGCAGCGACTGTCCAAGCTGCTGGCGCTGGTGGAACACCCTCAGCACGCCGAGCAGGACGATCAGCTTGGGCAGCGAGCGCCGCCGCCAGAGACGGGAAGAAGAGAGATTGCAGACCAGCACCGCGCCGAACAGAACGATCATCCAGGAAAGATAGATCCACAGCAGGAAGATAGGCACGGTGGCGAAGGCACCGTAGATCAACTGGTAGCCGGGAAACAGGCTTACGTACAGCCCGAACAGGGTTTTCGCGGCTTCGAACAGTACCGCGGTGAACACGCCGCCCATCAGGGCATGGCGCACCGGGACCCGGGCGTTCGGGACCGCCGAATAGAGCAGGGTGAAGGCCGCCACGCTGAACGCCAGCGGCATCAGCCCCAGCAGCGTCTCTGCGCCCGGCAACGCGTCCGGGCCATGGAGCAGCGACAGCGAAGTGATGTAGGTGGTCACGGCGAAGCCGGCCCCCAGCAACAATGGGCCCAGGCTGAGGATCGCCCAGTAGAGGAGGAACCGCCCGACACCGCGGCGTGGCTGGCGAACCCGCCAGATCTCGTTGAAGGCTTTCTCGATGGTCACCAGCATGGTGAAGGCGGTGACTGCCAGAAAGACCACCCCGACCCAGGTCAGGTGCCGGGCCTGGGTGGTGAAACTCTTCAGGTAGGTTTCCACCGCTTCTCCAGCGGAAGGCACGAAATTGCGAAAGATGAAAGTCTGGATCGACTCGCCCATGCCATGGAATGCCGGAATCAGCGAAAGCATGGAAAACATCACCGTCATCATCGGCACTACCGCGAACAACGTGGTGTAGGTCAGCGCCGCCGCGCTGTTGGGAGCCTTGTCGGTGACGAAGCGATGAGCGAGGAAGCGAGCGAACTCGACCCCATCGTTGAAATGTTCGCGCATGCCCTCTCCTTGAAGTCGCGCCGGTTCTTCGCCTCTCGGGGCGGTACTTCGCGCCGACGGGTTCAGTCCTGGTCGACGAGGCGGTTAGAATAGCCGTCACTTCACCGGCCATGCGACCCCTGACATGAGCGAACTGATCCTGTTGCACAATCCGCGCTGCTCGAAATCCCGCGCAGCGCTCGAACTGCTCGAAGCCCGCGGCCTGCAACCGCAGGTGGTGCGCTATCTGGAAACCCCGCCGAGCGCCGCCGAGCTGAAAGCGATCCTGGCCAAGCTCGGCATTCCCGCCCGCCAGTTGCTGCGGACCGGGGAGGACGAATACAAGGCCCTCGGCCTGGATGAGCCCAGTCTTGGCGAAGAGGCCATCATCGAGGCAATGGCCAGGCATCCGAAGCTGATCGAGCGCCCGGTGCTGGTCGCGGGTGACAAGGCGGTGGTTGGCCGGCCTCCGGAAAGAGTCCTGGAGATCCTCGCTTGAGCAGTCCCTACATCCTGGTGCTGTACTACAGTCGCCATGGCGCTACCGCGGAAATGGCCCGGCAGATCGCCCGTGGCGTCGAACAGGGCGGCTTCGAGGCGCGCGTACGCACGGTTCCCGCGGTATCCACCGAATGCGAAGCGGTCGCCCCGGACATCCCCGCGGAGGGGGCGCTGTACGCAACCCTGGAGGACCTGAAGAACTGCGCGGGCCTGGCCCTCGGCAGCCCGACCCGCTTCGGCAACATGGCTTCCCCGCTGAAATACTTCCTCGACGGTACCAGTAGCCTATGGCTGACCGGCGGCCTGGTCGGCAAGCCGGCAGCGGTCTTCACCTCCACCGCCAGCCTGCACGGCGGCCAGGAGACCACTCAGTTATCGATGCTGTTGCCGTTGCTGCACCACGGCATGCTGGTCCTGGGCATTCCCTACAGCGAACCCGCCCTGCTGGAAACCCGCGGCGGCGGCACGCCTTACGGCGCCAGCCACTTCGCCGGCGCCGATGGCAAGCGCAGCCTCGATGAGCACGAACTGACCCTGTGTCGCGCGCTGGGCAAACGCCTGGCGGAAACCGCCGGCAAGCTGGGGAGTTGAAATGGCCCGCAAGAACAAACCGCTGCCCGAAGTAGCGTGGCTGCAGCCGCGCCTGGCGCTCAGCCGCGCCATCAGCCTGGGAAGCTTCGTCGGCCTGGTCCTGCTCATCCTCATTCGCGACCTGATCTACGCGGACGCCCATGGTGCGGCGAGCTGGGTGCCCTGGCTGGTCCTCGCCTTCAAGCTGCTGCCGCTGCTGGTGGTGGCCCCCGGACTGCTCATGGGCAGCGCGCGCGGGCATGCCTGGGCCTGCTACGTGGTCAACCTGTATTTCATCCTCGGCGTACTCGCCGCCTTCGATCCCACGCAGCGCCTGTTCGGCTGGGCCGAAGTGCTACTCAGCGTGACCTTGTTCTGCGCCGCGCTGCTCTATACGCGCTGGCGATTCCAGTACGACCGACGGGTCGCCGGGGAACGCTGATGGTAAGGCAGGAGCCCCCTCCTGCCCTGCCGACCGCCGGGAAGCCTGCGGACAGCGCTCCAGTATTGCCGGCGCATGGATGGAGAGACGGATAGAAGGCGGTCACTTCCTGCCGCAAGCGAAACCCAAGGACTGCGGCACGGCCATGCGGGAGTTCGCCGACGGACTGTCGACGCTTACCAGCCGAGGGTTTCCTTGAGGAAAGGAATGGTCAGCTTGCGCTGAGCCTGGAGCGAAGCGCGATCCAGTTGCTCCAGCAGATCGAACAGAGAGTTCATGCTGCGCGAACCGCGGTTGAGGATGAAACGACCGACTTCATCGGTCAGATGCAGGCCACGACGGGATGCCCGCAGTTGCAGGGCACGAAGCTTGTCCTCGTCGGAAAGACCGTGCAACTGGAAGATCAGCGCCATGGTGAGGCGGGACTTCAGGTCCGGCAGCTTGACCTGCAGCTCCCGGGGCGACTTCGATGCCGCCAGCAGCAGGCGCCGACCGGTATCGCGCAGTCGATTGAACAGGTGGAACAGCCCCTCTTCCCACTCTCGCTTGCCAACCAGCACATCCAGGTCGTCGATGCAGACCAGCTCGCACTGCTCGAGATCGTCGAAGATTTCCGGGCCGTACTGCACCAGATCGGCCATCGGCAGGTAGATGGTTCGCTCTTCGAACTGCTCGAAACGCAAGCAGGCCGCCTGCAACAGGTGGCTGCGGCCGACGCCGTCGTGTCCCCAGAGGTAGATGAGGCTTTCCGCCCAGCCAGCCTCGGCTTCGCACAAACGCTCGACATATCCCAGTGCCGCGGCATTGGCACCGGGATAGTAGTTGGCGAAGGTGGCGTCGTCGCGCAGACGCACACTGAGGGGAAGCTGAATAGGTTTCATGCCAGGCTGGGCGGACAATCCGAAAACGCCGCAGGAGTCACCGTAAAGGCTGCAAAGTTTATACGCCTCGGCAAGGCCGCACAATGAGCAACTAGGCAAGCAAAATCAAAGGTTTGCCGATAGCCGAGGCTCCTTGCCCAGAGCATCGGCCGGTCGCGCGCCGGCCCGCTCCGTTGCATAGGAGCGGATCGGCGCGCCGACTCACTGCCAGCGGAAATTCAGTTGGGTCGACGACGGCACCGCCGCGCTGGGCGCTGCGGGCTGGCCGGAGGCATCCAGCGGTACGCTGTCGGCCGGGACTTCCTGCAACTGCGCCAGGCCCAGCTGGGCACGCAATTGCTCGGGACTAGCCTTCACGGAATAGTCGAGGCGGTCGCCCCGCACGCCTACCAGGCGCGCGCCGAACGGATCGAGCAGGCGTTGCAACTCGGCATAGCGTGCCAGTGTCGCGCCCTGGACCTGGAGGGTCAGGCCGGTCGCCGCTCCCGGCGTGGCAACGAAACGGGTAGACAGGCGGTTGCCGACGGCCAGCATCACGCTGTCTGCCAACGCGTCGGGCGTAGCGCCTTCAGCCTGGCCTTGCTCTCGCGAATCGCCCATCCACAGCCGCCATTGCGCCTGCCATTTGCCGTCCGCCTCCTTGGCGTCCACTGCCAGCAAGGCATCGGCGGCATAACGCTCGGAGGCTGCGCGCAGGGCATCGGGTTGGGCGGCGGTGAGGTTCTCCGGGGTACCGACGATCTGTTCGTCGAGATCCGCCAGAGGCAGGCGCAACGGCAAGCCGCGGTTCTGCGCCGCACGCTTGAGCGGTTCGGCCGAGGCCTGGTTGTCACCGACCAGGGAGCTGCCATCGGCGCTTTCGTTCAGCCACCAGGCCAGCACCGCCGGCCGGTTGGCGCCCCAGCTCGGCAGGCCGGCGGCCCGCAGCGCATTACCGGTGGCGGTCGGATCGAAATCGACCACCAGCGCCAGCGGCGGACCATTTTCGAAGGCGTACTGGCTGATCAGTTGCTGCGGATCCTTCAGGTACCCCGCCAATGCCGGATTCTGCGGCGCCTGCGGATTGCCGGTCAGGCGCACCAGCAGGGTCTGCAGGGCTCGCACCAGTCCGGCATCGCGCTCCCCGGGCTGCTGCGACGAAACCGGCTCGTGGACCTGGTAGAGATTGGGGACCGTTGCCGCGAAGACGGGCAAGCCTAGCAGGGAAAAACAGAGAACGAAGAGTCGGGCTATGCGCATGGAGGGCTCTCGACGAACGGATGGGAACGGCGGCGACGAGCTGTGAAGGCCGCGCAAGTGGACCTATACCTTAAACAGCAGTCCGTCCAGCGGCAACCGAGATGGCCGCTGCGTGGCAAGCCTGATAAAATCGCGCGCCTTCAAAACCGGCAAACAGCGTTGCACGCCTGGGCGGCCGGCCGATCTCCGAATTACCCCTATAGGCCTGGATTTATGAGCAGCAAGCAACCCTCGTTGAGCTACAAGGACGCTGGTGTGGACATCGACGCCGGCGAAGCCCTGGTGGAACGCATCAAAGGCGTGGCCAAGCGCACCGCACGCCCGGAAGTGATGGGCGGCCTCGGCGGCTTCGGCGCCCTCTGCGAAATCCCGGCCGGCTACAAGCAGCCGGTGCTGGTATCCGGCACCGACGGGGTGGGCACCAAGCTGCGCCTGGCGCTCAACCTGAACAAGCACGACAGCATCGGCCAGGACCTGGTGGCGATGTGCGTCAACGACCTGGTGGTCTGCGGCGCCGAGCCGCTGTTCTTTCTCGACTACTACGCCACCGGCAAGCTCAACGTCGACGTCGCCGCCACCGTAGTCACCGGCATCGGTGCCGGTTGCGAACTGGCGGGCTGTTCCCTGGTCGGCGGCGAGACCGCCGAAATGCCCGGCATGTACGAAGGCGAAGACTATGACCTGGCCGGCTTCTGCGTCGGCGTCGTGGAAAAGGCCGAGATCATCGACGGCTCCAGGGTCCAGGCCGGCGACGCGCTTATCGCCCTGCCCTCCTCCGGCCCGCACTCCAACGGCTACTCCCTGATCCGCAAGATCATCGAGGTTTCCGGCGCCGACATCGAGCAGGTCCAACTCGACGGCAAGCCGCTGGCCGACCTGCTGATGGCGCCGACCCGCATCTACGTCAAGCCGCTGTTGCAACTGATCAAGCAGACCGGCGCGGTCAAGGCCATGGCTCACATTACCGGCGGCGGCCTGCTGGACAACATCCCGCGCGTCCTGCCGGACAACGCCCAGGCCGTGATCGATGTCGCCAGCTGGAACCGTCCGGCGGTATTCGACTGGCTGCAGGAACAGGGCAACGTCGACGAGACCGAGATGCATCGCGTACTCAACTGCGGCGTCGGCATGGTCATCTGCGTGGCCCAGAGCGACGCCGAGAAAGCCCTGGAAGTCCTGCGTGCCGCCGGCGAGCAACCCTGGCAGATCGGTCGCATCGAAACCTGCGGCGCGGACGCCGAGCGCGTGGTCCTGAACAATCTGAAAAACCACTGATGCCGAAACTCTGCAATGTCGTGGTGCTGATTTCCGGCTCCGGCAGCAACCTGCAGGCGCTGATCGACAGCCTCCGGGACGGCGCCACGCCGGCCCGGATCCGCGCGGTGATCTCCAACCGCGCGGACGCCTATGGCCTGGAACGCGCGCGCCAGGCCGGCATCCAGGCCGAGGTGCTCGATCACAAGGCCTATGCCGATCGCGAAAGCTTCGACCAGGCCCTGGCACAACGGATCGATGCCCATGAACCGCACCTGGTGATCCTTGCCGGGTTCATGCGCATCCTCACCGCCGATTTCGTTCGCCATTACCAGGGGCGTCTGCTGAATATCCATCCCTCGTTGCTGCCGCGCCACAAAGGGCTGCATACCCATCAACGCGCCCTCGAAGCCGGCGACCGCGAGCACGGTTGCAGCGTGCACTTCGTGACGGAGGAACTCGATGGGGGGCCACTGGTCGTACAGGCAGTAATCCCGGTAGAGTCGCAAGATACGCCGGAACGCCTGGCCAGACGGGTTCACGAGGAAGAACACCGGATCTACCCGCTGGCCATGCGCTGGTTCGCCGAGGGCCGCTTGCGCCTGGGCGAACAGGGCGCCCTGCTGGATGGCCAGGCCCTGCCTGCCACCGGCCATCAGATTCGCACCAAGGAGATTCGCAATGCGTAAAGCCATGCTGTTCCTGCTGACGCTGCTGACCCTGCCGGCCTATGCCTTCGAGCTGAAGCCGTTCACCGCCAGCTATACCGCCGACTGGAAACAGATGCCCATCAGCGGCAATGCCTCCCGCAGCCTGAAGGCTCTCGGCGACGGCCGCTGGCAACTGGACTTCGAGGCCTCCATGCTGCTGGCCAGCCTCAACGAAGTCAGCACCTTCAAGGTCGAGAACGACACCTTCCTGCCGCAGACCTACCGCTTCGCCCGCCAGGGTCTGGGCAAAGGCAAGCAGATCGAACTGGACTTCGACTGGTCGCAGAAGCAGGTGCTCGGCAGCGACCGCGGCGATGCGGTGCGGCAACCCCTGAATCGCGGTCAACTGGACAAGTCCACCTATCAACTGGTCCTGCAGCATGACGTTGCCGACGGCAAGAAGAGCATGAGCTACCAGATCATCGAGGGCGAGGATGTCGATACCTACGACTTCCGGGTTCTCGGCGAGGAAAAGGTACGCACCCAGGCTGGCCTGATCAACGCGATCAAGGTCGAGCGCGTGCGTGATCCGGGCAAGAGCAACCGCAAGACCATCCTCTGGTTCGCCAAGGACTGGGACTACCTGCTGGTCCGCCTGTACCAGATGGAAACCGACGGCAAGGAATACCAGATCATGCTCAAGGAAGGCACCATCGACGGCAAGACCGTCACTGGCGAAAAGAGCTGATCCCCCCTCCCACGAAAAGCCGGGCCATTGCCCGGTTTTTTATTGCCCGCGGATCAGCCGCAGGCCTGGTGCTCGCGGCAGATCAGTTCGGCATCGGCATCGCTCAACGGCTCCCCGGTTAGACCGCAGAAGGGCGAACCCGCACGCCGTTGATGGAACCGGCAGGACCGACAAAGGCCGAAACCAGGCACATCCTCCTGACGCTGGATGACGACCAGAAGATCACGCAACAAGCCTTGCAAGTGTTCGCCCTTCTCGCCCAGTGCCGTGACGGCCTGCTCGAGGAACTGCGGCGGAATCACCGCCTCGATCAGCGCGCGCCCCGCATCGGTCAGCCGCAGATGAACGCTGCGCCGATCCCGCGCATCCGGCAGCTTGCTGATCAGCCCCCGCCCTTCCAGCACCTTGAGCGATTGCGACACTGTGCCCTTGGTCAAGCCGAGGTATTCGGTCACCCCCAGCGGAGTATCCGAATAGCGATTACAACGCGCCAGGTAATGCAAGGCGCTCAACTGCACCGGCTGCAGCTCAGCCACCAGCGGCTGCTCGCGGGACCAGGCACGCATCAGGCTGGTCAGCCTTTCCAGATAATCGTAAAGGGCGATGGCGGACATGGGATACCTCCTTGCCATTATAGTATCGACTAAAAACATGTTTGACAAAGAGGTCGCGCCTTGTTTAGGCTGAAAACGTATCGTATCGATACTAAATTCCTACAGGAGAATCAGCATGACCAAAGCCATCTACTACCACGCCGGCTGCGCAATCTGTGTCGAAGCCGAACGTTCCTTGCTGCCATTGCTCGATCGCAAGCAGGTGGACATCGAAGTGGTCCATCTCGCCGAACAATCGGCACGCATCGCCGAGGCGGAAAAGGCCGGGGTCAGGTCGGTTCCTGCCCTGGTTGTCGACGGACAGGTACTGCACCTTAACTTCGGTGCGGCGCTCAGCGATCTGAAATAAGGAGAACGGCCATGGAGGTGAAGATCTTCGACACCCATGTGCGAACCCGCGACGGCCGCTACCTGCACTTCGATGTCCTGGTCACGGAGGAGCTGGGGGCTCGCGCCGGCGAGTTCGCTCGACGCTGGCTCGCCGGAAGAGGCATAGACGAGGCCGATATCAGCCAGGGGCATTGCAGCTACTGCCATAGCGAGATTGCGACAGCAGAGGTTGCCGAAGCCATTCGGCTCCATGGCCATTACATCCTTCCCCTGGAAGGCTGTTGAGGCCAATGGACAGCTACCGCCCGATCGCCTGCGATCTCCATGACTACCTGGAGATCGCCTGCCTCTACCGCTACCGGTTGCTCCTCGAACTCGAGGACGGTGTTCGCTTCGAAGCCGAGGCGCGCACGACGCATACCCGGGCCGTTCGGCCAGGCGGCGGCAAGGAGGAATACCTTGAGGTGGCCGTCGAAGGAGCGACTCTGCTGCTGCGCCTGGATCGCCTGTTGGCGATTACCGCCCTCACGGAAGCGGCCTTGTTCGGCCGCATACGCCTGAGGGAAGAGGCCTGTTCCAGAGCATCCGGCATGCCACCTTCACACCTTGGAAACTGAAAAGGTTTTTCTCAATTCCAGGGCTATTTGATTAGCCTGCTATTGAAATAGGCTGGATTTGCCTTGATGCAGATCAACCCTGGAGCAGAAAAGATGAGTGTGACAGTGACCGAGCGTGACGATGACCACAAATCCCGCGAGCTGCGTGCGCTTGGCCGCCGCTGCTGGGACGTGCATCAGCAGGGACTGCTGGTTGGCGTCTTCCATAACGAGGATGACGCCCACGCCTATCGGATCAAGCTGGAGAAAGAAGAAGAACTGCGACAGATAGGTAAATCGGCCTGAACCATGCGCCCCCGCGTACTTCGGGGGCGCACCTTTGGTCTCAGGTCCCGGAAAGGCTCCGGTCGAGACTGACGACTCCCGGCGGCAGGCTATCTTCCTGTACCCGTTGCCGAGGGGCACGCAACATTGCCCGAACCAGAGCCACCAGCACGCCGAACACCAACCCGCCCAGGAGACCCAAGGCCACCACCAAGGCCTTGCGCGGCTTGATCGGTTTCAGAGGGGTCGAAGCCTTCTGGTCGATCCGCACCAGTTCGATCTTCAGCTCGCTCGCCTTCAGAGTCTTGAGGCGCGCCTGCTCTCCACGCAGCTTGTCGATGTTTTCGAAGAAACGCTCCTCGCCCTTTCGAGCCTGCAGGTATTGCACTTCACGGTTGTTCTCCAGCTGCTTCAGCTCCTGCTGGATCTTCGCCACGCGGGGCTCGGTGAAGTCATCGCCCTTGCGTTTGAGCAAGGTATCGCGCTCGGCGGTCAAGGCATCGACACCCATGAAATACAGGGGTATCTGCTGGTTATTCACCTCGGTGCGGAAAACGCTGCGCGAGCCATCCTGCCCGACCTCTCCCAGTGCGCCCGGGGTCGTCGGCTTGACGATCCCCAGCCGGGTGGCGATCTGGATAGCCTCGTTGAGCTGCTGGATACGCGAATCGCGCACCATCTTCAGCCGCCCGCGCAACGCCTTGAGCTCATCCTCCAGGCCGGCCCGCCGGATGCTGTCCGCTTCCAGCAACCGGGCGATCTTGCCCTCCTTGGTAGCCTGGTAACTGGCACGCTTGCCTTCGATATCCTGCTCGAGGAATTGCAGGCGACCGTCGATACGCGCCTGGAGGTCGTCCAGGATTCGCTGACGCTCGTTCTCGATGGTCGACGCGAGCATGCCGTTGAGAATGGCGGCACCATCCATGCCCTGGGGATACTGCATGGACAAGCGGAAGAAAGGCGCCGCCTGGGGGTCCTTCTTCAAGTCCGCCTGCTGCATGCTGAAGGCATCCTGGTTGAACTTCCAGAAAGCCTGCTCGGGGGACAAGCCCTCGGCGTTCAATTGCTGGAATAGCTCTGGATGGGCTTCGAAATACTCCAGCCTGCCGGAGTAGGCTGCCAGCTCGTTGCCGACGCGATCCAGCGCTTCCCGCGGAGTCAGGGCATACAGCCCGTTGACATTGACAGCCTCCAGGGCCTTGGTCTGGATCGGCCGCAACAGGACATCCACCTGGTAGGTCGGAACGGCCAACAGCGCGTAGGCGAGCGCAGCGGCGGTCGCCAAGGCCGCGATCAGCGCTATCAGCCATTTCGACGCCCACAATTGCTGGAACAGCTGAACGAGATCGATCTCCGAGGGCGAAGCCCCCGGAAGCTGTGAGGAAGGCATACCAACGTCCTTTTCGATAGGCGGCTAGCCCACAGATGCACGCAAAGGCAACCGTAGGATATTTCTGAGGAAAGGCATTATGCTATCGAAACGAAATCATCGGTAGTTATTTTAGAACTGCTTCGCATTCCAGAATTGGTAGTTGACCGGCATCCGTACCGGTCAAGCGACACTCCGGATGCGGGCCTCACCACATGAGATCGTCGGGCACCACATAGTCCTTGTAGGGATCGTCTTCGTCCGGCTCCTGGCTCTGTACGTTGAGCAGCACCACCCGCCGCGGATCGCGCTCCTGGATCTTCACCGCCGCATCCCGGGGCACGATCTCGTAGCGTCCGTCATAGCTGACGATAGCCAGGCTGCCTCGGCTCAGCTTGTCGCGGATCAGGTCGTTGACCGCGATCCGCTTGACCTTCTTGGCGTCGACGAAATTGTAGTAGTCGTCGCTTTCCAGCTTGGGCAGGCGCGTCCCTTCGATAAGTTGCTTGATCTGCGCGGCCTTGGCCTTCTTCTCGGCTTTTTCCTGCTGCTGGCGGTTCAATTCCTGGTCGCGCGCCAGCTTTTCCGCCTTGGCCTGCTCCGCGGCCTGGCGCTGGGAGTCGTCCTTGTCGACCTGGTTCTTGTGCTCCAGGCGCTGCTGTTTCTGTTTCTGCTTGGTGGCCTGCTTGGCCTGTTTCTCATTGACCAGCCCGGCTTTCAGCAACTGGTCACGCAATGACATGCTCATTCGTCAACGACTCGCTCGCGTGGCACGCCCGGTGGGGTGCGGCATAATCTTCCAGCCGACTGGGGTTCAGCCGGCCCTCGCAGGGGGTATAATCCTCCAGCCTCAGCCGCCTCAACGCAAGTCTCGGCGGCTCGCAAACTGCCACGCATGCCCTGGAGACCCCTCCCTACCGTCCCGAGCACCCGCAGGCACTCCTCCCGGCCCCTGATATCGAAGGCATGGAAAGCAAGGCATGAGCGTTTCTCTCCTGGTAAAAGTCACTCTGGTGGGCCTGTTCGTCGCCAGCGTCCTGTTCGTCCATTTCCGTGGGCGCGCGCGCTTGCCCTTCCTGCGCCAACTGGTCAACCACTCCGCCTGGTTCGCCCCCTACAACTCGCTGATGTACCTGTTCTCCAGCGTTCCCTCGAAGCCCTATCTGGATCGCAGCCGTTTTCCGGAGCTGGACGAACTGAAGAACAATTGGCAAACCATCCGCGAAGAAGCCCTCAACCTGTTCGACGAGGGTTATATCCGGGCTGCCCTGAACAATAACGAAGCCGGCTTCGGCTCGTTCTTCAAGAAAGGCTGGAAGCGCTTCTACTTGACCTGGTACGACGGCCCGCTGCCCTCCGCCCAGCAGCTCTGCCCGAAGACCGTAGAGTTGGTGAGCCGCATCCCCAACGTCAAGGGCGCGATGTTCACCCTGCTTCCCGGCGGCAGCCACCTGAATCCGCACCGCGACCCCTTCGGCGGCTCGCTGCGCTATCACCTCGGCCTGTCCACGCCGAATTCGGACAACTGCCGCATCTACGTCGACGGCCAGCCCTACGCGTGGCGGGATGGCGAAGACGTGATGTTCGACGAAACCTTCGTCCACTGGGTGAAGAACGAGACCGAGCAGACCCGGGTGATTCTCTTCTGCGATATCGAGCGGCCGCTCCGCTCCCGCCTGCTGACCCGGCTCAATCGCTGGATAAGCGGCATTCTCGGGCGAGCGACCGCACCGCAGAACGTCGAAGGCGAACGCGTCGGCAGCATCAACCAGGCCTACTCGGTCGCCATTCGCGGCGGCAATGCCATCGGCGCCCAGGTGAAGCGCTTCAAACGCGCCTACCCGAAGGCCTACCGAATCCTCCGCCCGGTGCTGGCGGTGATCCTGCTGGTCATCCTCTATCGTTGGATCTTCGGCTGATTCAGATGCCGTGGCAGCCCGGCTGCCACGGTAATTTTCCCATTAACAGCCGGGCGCGCTCCTCTCCGCTTTCTTAGCCTCGCCCCAGAGGCTGTCCAGTTCCTCCAGCGAACACTCTTCGGCTTTCCGGCCGGCTTCGCGCAGGTTCCGCTCGATGAACCGGAATCGCCGCTCGAACTTGCCGTTGGCCTGGCGCAGAGCAGCCTCCGGATCGACCTTGAGATGCCGGGCCAGGTTGACCACGACGAACAGCAGGTCGCCAACCTCCTCGCTCACGGCACCCTCGTCACCCTCTGCCATCGCCTCGAGGACTTCGTCCAGCTCCTCGCGAACCTTGTCCACCACCGGCAGCGCTTCCGGCCAGTCGAAGCCGACCTGCGCCGCGCGCTTCTGCAACTTCGCCGCCCGTGACAACGCCGGCAGGGCGACAGGAACGTCATCCAGCAGCGACAACTGCTGCGGCTCCTTGGCCTTGGCGGCACGCTCCTCGGCCTTCAGTTCTTCCCAGCGCTGCTTGACCGCCGCTTCGGCCAGCTTCGCCGCATCGGGCTTGCCATAGAGATCGCCATCGAGGAATACGTGGGGATGTCGACGGATCAGCTTGCGGGTGATGCCGTCCACCACCTCGTCGAAAGCGAAGCGATCCTCTTCGCGAGCCAACTGGCTGTAATAGACCACCTGGAACAGCAGGTCGCCCAGTTCCTCGCGCAATTGCGGGAAATCCCCCTGCTCTATGGCGTCCGCTACTTCGTAGGCTTCTTCCAGGGTGTGCGGGACGATGGTCGCGTAGCTCTGCTGGAGATCCCAGGGGCAGCCGAATTCGGGATCGCGCAGGCGCGCCATGAGGTGGAGCAGGTCGTCGAGTCGGTACATGGGTATCTCGGGTCTTCAGTGAACGGTCCGGGCATTCTGCCCTTTCCGGAAACGAAAAGGCCACGGGCAGCCTGCGAGCGCCCGTGGCCTGTTTCCACCTCGCCTCAAGGCGTACGGTTGCGCCGCGCCTCGATGATGTTGGGCAGTTGCGAGACGCGCGCCAGCAGGCGTCCAAGAGCGTCCAGACCGGGAATCTCGATGGTCAGTTGCATGGTCGCGGTGTTGTCTTCCTTGTTCGAACGGGTATTCACCGCCAGAACGTTGATCCGCTCGTTGAGCAGCACCTGGGACACGTCGCGCAACAGGCCGGAACGATCATAGGCACGGATCGCGATATCCACCGGATAGGTGCGAACCGGCTCCGGCCCCCAGCTGACCTGGATCATCCGCTCCGGTTCGCGTCCCGCCAGTTGCAGCGCGGTGGCGCAATCCTGGCGGTGGATGGTGACCCCACGGCCCAGCGTGATGTAGCCGACGATGGGATCTCCCGGCAGCGGCTGGCAGCAGCCGGCCATCTGCGTCAGGAGATTGCCGACACCCTGGATCTGCACGTCGCCGCGCTTGCCGTGGCCGATCTTGCTCGGCTTGCGCGGGATCAGTTCGAGTTGCTCGCTGTCGCGGTCCGGCTCGACCAGTTGCTGGGCATAGTTGACCAGGTGCGCCAAGCGCAGGTCGCCGGCGCCGAGAGCGGCGAACATATCCTCGGCGGTACGCACGTTGGCCTTCTCCGCCAGCCGGTCGAAATCCACCGGCGGCAGCGCCAGGCGCGACAGCTCGCGTTCGATCAGGGCCTTGCCGGCAGCGACGTTCTGGTCCCGCGCCTGCAGCTTGAACCAGTGGACGATCTTCGCCCGCGCCCGGGAGGTGGTGACGTAGCCCAGGTTGCTGTTCAGCCAGTCGCGGCTCGGACCGCTGTGCTTGCCGGTGATGATCTCGACCTGCTCGCCGGTCTGCAGGCTGTAGTTCAGCGGCACGATGCGTCCGTTGATCTTCGCCCCGCGGCAGTTGTGCCCGACTTCAGTGTGGACCCGATAGGCGAAATCCAGCGGGGTCGCGCCCTTGGGCAGGTCGATGGCATGGCCGTCGGGAGTGAAGACGTAGACCCTGTCCGGCTCGATATCGACCCGCAGTTGCTCCGCCAGGCCACCGATGTCGCCCAGTTCCTCGTGCCATTCGAGCACCTGGCGCAGCCAGGAGATCTTTTCCTCGTAATGGTTGGAGCTGGCCTTGACGTCGGTCCCCTTGTAGCGCCAGTGCGCGCAGACTCCGAGCTCCGCCTCTTCGTGCATGGAGTGGGTACGGATCTGTACTTCCAGCACCTTCCCCTCGGGGCCGATCACTGCGGTATGCAGCGAGCGATAGCCGTTTTCCTTGGGGTTGGCGATGTAGTCGTCGAATTCCTTGGGAATGTGCCGCCAGAGGGTATGCACGATGCCCAGCGCGGTGTAGCAGTCGCGCATCTCCGGAACGAGCACGCGCACGGCGCGCACGTCGTAGATCTGGCTGAAGTCCAGGCCCTTGCGCTGCATCTTGCGCCAGATCGAATAGATGTGTTTCGCCCGTCCGCTGAGATCGGCCTGTACGCCGGTGGCCGCGAGAGCTTCCTTCAACTGGCTCATCACGTTGGCGATGTACTGCTCGCGATCCAGCCGGCGCTCGTGCAGCAGCTTGGCGATCTGCTTGTACTGGTCGGGCTCGAGGTAACGGAAGGACAGGTCCTCCAGTTCCCACTTGATATGCCCGATGCCCAGGCGGTGGGCCAGCGGCGCGTAGATATCGAAGACTTCCCGGGCGACGCGGTGGCGCTTTTCCTCGTCGGCGTTCTTCACCGCGCGAATGGCGCAGGTGCGCTCGGCCAGCTTGATCAGGGCGACGCGAACGTCGTCGACCATCGCCACCAGCATCTTGCGCAGGTTCTCCACCTGCGCCTGGGTACCCAGCACCATGGAATGGCGCGGATTGAGGCTGGCGCTGATTGCGGCCATGCGCAGCACGCCCTCGATCAGCTTGGCCACCACCGGCCCGAAATGCTTGTTGACCGCTTCCAGGGTGATCTTGCCTTCCCGCACGCCTCGATAGATGACCGCGGCGACCAGGGACTCCTGATCCAGCTTGAGGTCCGCGAGGATCTCGGCGATTTCCAGTCCGGTCTGGAAGCTGGACGTGCCTTCCGCCCAGGAGTTCTGTGCGGCGATCGCTCGCTGCTCGGATTCGCGAGCGAACTCGCAAGCCTCCAGCAAGCCCTGACGATCGAGCCCGGGGACGAGGTTCTGGACGTGGTCCAGCCAGGCCTCGAGGTTGATACTGCCGTCGGTGTTGACCGGCTGGTGCGCTCTCACCTGTACCATCTTGCCTACCCTTTACCACGGTGCGCGTAGCCCACCGATGACTGCGCCAGCCTTCGAACGGGCTGGTCGGATTACGCAGGCATCCTAGCCTGCCTCGAACAAAGCCATGGCCTCGACATGTGCGGTCTGCGGAAACATATCGAGGATTCCGGCGCGCTTCAGACGATAGCCCTGCCTGGCCATTTCGCCAGCATCGCGCGCCAGGGTCGCCGGATTGCAGGATACATAGACTACCCTCCGGGCACCCAGAGAACTCATTTCGCGTACCGCCTCGAACGCGCCGTCGCGCGGCGGATCGAGCAGCACAGCGGTAAAACCTTGCTCCGCCCAGGGCGCTTCGGCAAGCGCTTTGGACAGGTCGGCCTGGAAAAAGTGCGCGTTGCCAAGGCCATTGGCCAGCGCGTTGGCGCCTGCCCGCTCGACCATCGCCGCCACGCCCTCCACCCCGACTACCCGCGCCACCCGGCGCGCCAGCGGCAGGGAGAAATTGCCCAGCCCGCAGAACAGGTCGAGGACCCGCTCGTCGGCGGTCGGCGCCAGCCAGTCAAGGGCCTGGCGGATCATCGACTCGTTCACCGGCGCATTGACCTGGACGAAGTCTCCGGGTCGGTATGCCAGAGTCAGTTGCCAGTCACCCAAGGAGTAGCCCAGTTCGGCGGCCGGCTCCACCGGCAAGGGCTGTTCCGCACCTTGCAGCCAGAGCTGGGCCTGGTGTGCGGAGCAGAAAGCGGCCAGGCGCTGGCGATCCTCGTCGACCAGGGCAGTCGTATGCCGCAACAGCAATGCACTGGCCGTGCCATGGAAGAGCTCCACGTGGCCGATGCTTTCCGGCTTGCGGAAGTCCTGCAGAAGAGCAGGCAGGGCACGGGCAATCGTTTGCAAAGGCGGCACCAGGACCAGGCACTCATCGAAGGCGACGATCTCCTGGCTGGCCGAGGCACGGAAGCCGACATCCAGACGCCGCGCCCTGGCATCCCAGCGCACGGCGATCCGAGCGCGGCGCCGATAGCCGAATTCGGGCCCGACCAGAGGGGCGGCCCATTCTTCCGGCTCGATCCCGGCGAAACGCTGCAACTGCTCCTGCAAGGTACGCTGCTTCAGGGCCAACTGCTCGCCGTGTTCCAGGTGCTGCAGGGTGCAGCCGCCGCAGCGACCCGCTACAGTGCAGGGCTCGCGGCGACGCAGGTCGCTACTGCTGAACAGGCGCTCGCTGCGCGCGTCGACCACCTTGCTTCGTGCGCCCAGCACCCGGGCCTCAAGTTCCTCGCCAGGCAGCCCGCCGCTGACGAACCAGGTCATCCCCGCCTCGTGGGCGATACCTCGGCCGTCATGGGCCAGGCGCTCGATGGTCAGGCGCTGCTTCTTGCCTACCGGTATCGCGGGACCGCGCGCACCACCGCTGGGCTGGAAGCGCAGCCCGCCCTTATTTCTGGCCATGGACATGCTCAGCGCGGGTCATAGACGCCGGAAGACAGGTAGCGGTCGCCGCGGTCGCAGATGATCGCCACCAGCACGGCATTCTCCAGTTCGCGGGACAGGCGCAGCATCGCCGCCACCGCCCCACCGGAGGACACGCCGCAGAAGATGCCTTCCTCGCGGGCCAGCCGGCGCATGATGTCCTCGGCTTCGTCCTGGTGCATGTCGACGACCCGGTCGACGCGACTGGCGTCATAGATCTTCGGCAGGTATTCCTGCGGCCAGCGTCGGATTCCCGGGATGGCCGAGCCCTCCATGGGTTGCAGGCCGACGATCTGCACCGCCGGGTTCTGCTCCTTGAGGTAGCGCGAGACGCCCATGATGGTCCCGGTGGTGCCCATGGAGCTGACGAAATGGGTGATGCTGCCGCCGGTCTGCTGCCAGATTTCCGGGCCGGTGCTGTGGTAATGGGCTTCCGGGTTGTCGCCATTGGCGAACTGGTCGAGGACCTTGCCGCGGCCTTCGCGCTGCAGCTTGTCGGCCAGATCGCGCGCGCCCTCCATGCCCTCTTCCTTGCTGACCAGAATGAGCTCGGCGCCATAGGCGGTCATCGCCGCCTTGCGTTCGGCCGTGGAGTTGTCCGGCATGATCAGGATCATCTTGTAACCCTTGATCGCCGCCGCCATGGCCAGGGCGATGCCGGTGTTGCCGGAAGTAGCCTCGATCAGCGTATCGCCGGGGCGGATGTCGCCGCGCAGTTCGGCACGGGTGATCATCGACAGGGCCGGGCGGTCCTTCACCGATCCCGCCGGGTTGTTGCCTTCGAGCTTCACCAGCAGGGTATTGGAGGTTTCCCCGGGAAGGCGCTGCAGACGCACCAGAGGGGTATTGCCAACGCAGTCGGCGATAGTCGGGTACTGCACGGTCATGGAGGCACTCGTTCGGCACTGACGGTAAAGGCTGAGCATGATACCGGGAAACTGGGGCCGGACCCTAGCACCGCAATATCCGGTCATGCATGCCGATTCAGCCGAAAGACCGCCCGAAACGGTATGCGATGCGATGACCAGAGGCGTCCGAAGAGAAAACCTGGCGTTGGACAGCCGATGCCTGACCAACGCCAAAGAAAGGTCCGACAGGCGTTGCGCCTGCCGGTGAAAGCACGTTGGCCGCGGCGATCAGAACGAGGTGGTCATCGAAACGTAGTAGGCGCGACCCGGCTCGTTGTAGGTTGCCGCGCCGGCGTCGAAGGAGTTGCCCTGGCGGTACAGGCGCTTGTCGAAGAGGTTGCTTACCCCGCCCCGTACGCTCAGGTTCTCGCTGAAGGTGTAGCCGGCGCTGACGCCCCAGATGCCATAGGTACCCACCTCTTTTCGCGAGACCACCGGCGTGTTGCGGCTGGTGCCATGCTTCGGCGGCTCCTGGCGGCCGTAGATGGTGCTGGTCAGTTGGGTGGAAAGTCGCTCGCTGGCCTGCCAGTCCAGGGTCGAGTTCAGGGTGTACTCGGGGATCACCGAAAGCGGGTTGCCGGTGTCCTTGTCCTTGGATTGCAGCATATAGGTCAGGTTGGTGCTCCAGCTCAGGTCCTCGTGCAGGGGGACCAGCAGGTTGCCTTCCAGGCCCTCGACCACTGCTTTCTTCGCGTTGCTCCATTGCAGGATGTTGTTACCGGTCCCGGTCTGTCCCATGACATCCAGCGGCGCGACGATCTTGTTCTTGTAGTCGTTGCGGAAGTAGGTGAGCCCGGCGACCCAGCCATCGCGCCGGAACTCGATGCCCAGTTCCTTGTTTACGCTGGTCTCGGCGTCCAGGTTCTCGTTGCCGACCAGGTAGCAGCCGCCGCTGCTGGTCTGGATCGGGCAACCGTTGCCACGGGTATAGAGCAGGTAGTTCGGGTTGCTCTGGTACAGGTTGGGCGCCTTGAAGGCCCGTGCGATACCGGCCTTGACCGTGAAGTATTCGCCGAGCGTTTGGGAAGCGTTCAGGCTCGGGCTCCAGTTCAGGCCGAAGTCGCTGTGATCGTCCAGGCGCAGCCCGGGGGTGAGCATGGTGCCGGGGCGCAGTTCGATATTGTCTTCCACGTACAGCGCGCGGATCTCCGCCTTGCTTTTCGGGCTTCGCGAGCCGGCCGCGGGGGTCCCCGGCAAGCTATCGCTTCCCACGAAGCCCTGCTTGAGCGAGGACGGGTCGTTGAGGGTTTCCTTGTTCCACTCCGCGCCCACCGTCAGCACCTGCTCGAACAACGCATGCAACGGAAGGTTGAGTTCGCCGCTGAGGCGATAGTTCTCCAGCTTGCTGGTGCTGAACGAACGGTCGGCGCCGATCTGCCCCTCGACGGAACCGGCCAGCCCCTCCTCCAGACGGTTGTTGCGGGTGGAGTCGTACTGGGCGACGAACCTGGAAGTACCGAACGACCAGGTCCCGTTGTGGGTGATGGCGTAGTTCTCGCGATACATGCGGTTGGTCTCCGCACCGTCGTCGGCGAGTCCCTGGGTATTGGCGGTGCCGTTGTTGTTCTGGGTATCGCCGGCATAGATGTTGCCCTGTCGGCTGAAGCCCGCTTCGAAATCGACGACCTGGTCGGGGGTCACCTGCCACGACAGCATCCCGCTGAGATCGCGATTGCGTACCCCTTCGCGTCCGGCCACGGTACGGCTCGGGTTGACGGTATGTCCGAGGTTGATGTCGGTATCGTCCGAATCGGTCTTGTTCGCGCTGCCGTACGCGCGGAAGCTCAAGGCTTCGGTCAGCGGCCCGCTAAGGCTGAAGTTGGCGCGGCGCGTGGCGCCATCCTTGGAGCTTTCCGGAATGTTGGTGAACACCGTCATGGAACCACGCAAACGATCGGTCGGGCGCTTGGTGATGATGTTGACTACCCCGCCCGCCGCGCCGGAACCGTAGCGTGCCGCCGCGGGCCCACGGAGGACCTCGATGCGCTCGACCTCCTCCGGCGGCACCCAGTTGCTGTCGCCGCGGGTGTCGCGTTCGCCGCGCCAGCCGTAGCGCACCGAGTTGCGCGAGCTGACCGGTTTGCCGTCGACCAGGATCAGGGTGTTCTCCGGCCCCATGCCGCGGATGTCGATCTGCCGGTTGTTGCCGCGCTGGCCGCTGGAACTGTTGCCGGTGAGGTTGACCCCGGGCATGGTGCGGATGATCTCGGAGAGATCGTTCACCGGCGGGCGCTTCCTGATGTCCTCGGCGGTGATGATGGATACCCCCGGTGCCTGCTTGAGCTCCTGTTCGGCGGTGCCCAGCACCACCTCGTCACCCAGCTGGACCACCGATTCGGCGCGTTCGTCCAGCTCTTCCAGGCGCTCGTCCTCGGCCAGGGCCTGCCCGCCCAGCAGGCTCGATGAAGCGAAAAGGACGGCAGCGGCGAGATGGCCGCGACGGAATTGGGGGTACATGCGTGACTACTCCTGTCGAGGGAAAACGGGTAGCAGGCGAGCCACGAGGGATACGTTGACGTTTTTTCTGAAGCCTGGGTCGCCGGCGTTGCGCGGGTGACGTCTCGGCACGGGTAGGACAGGGCGCAGACCCGGAACAAGGCCGGCCGAGGAGATCGGAACGGATGATAATCATTCACAAAAGAGAGTAAAGATCATTTACATCCAGGCCAAATGTAAAGGCACCTGCGCCTCGCTAGGCAGAAGGCAGCACCAGGCACAGGCGCAGCCCCGGATCGGCGGCTTCCGCCCATAGGCGGCCGCCCTGGAGCACCACGGCGCGACGGGCAATGCTCAGTCCCAGGCCGAAGCCCTTGCCGGTACGTGCCGAAGACAGCCGGGTGAACGGGCGGAAGATGGTCTCCAACTGGTGCTCGGCCACACCCTCGCCCTGGTCTTCCAGGCAAAGCCACCAGCAACTTCCTTCGCGCCGACCATGCAGGCGGATCACGCCGCCTTCCGGCGAATGCCGGATGGCGTTACGCAGCAGGTTCTCCAGGGCCTGGGCAAGTGCATTGAGGTTGCCACGCACGACACAATCCTCGGGCAGAGCGCTGCGGAACCGCTCGGCGGCCCAGCCGCTTTCGAAGCGTGCGTTCTCCACCAGCAGGTCCCATAACGCCGGGATGGAAATGTCCTCCAGCGCCAATACCGGGCGTTCGGTGTCCATCCAGGCCAGCTCCAGGGTGTTGTCCACCAGTTGCTGCATGCCCTGTACCTCCTGCTCCAGGCGCTCGCGCAGGAGCTGCGCGGACAGCGTGCCCTCTGCCGCCACCTGCAGGCGCGCCAGCGGCGTGCGCAGCTCGTGGGAGAGATCGCGGAGCAGTTGGCGCTGCAACACCATGTGCTCGTCAAGTCGCTCGGCCATATGGTCGAACGCCCGCCCCAGATCGCCCAGCTCGTCGCTGCGCCGGCTGATCTCTGCCTGCGTACGCGCCGTCAGGTCGTTGCCGCGCAGGGCATTGGCCTGCGCTCGCAGGCGTCCCAGCGGCACTATCCAGCGCCGATACAGCAACACTCCCAGCAGCAGGGCCAGCCCGGCCGGCACCAGGCCATGGGTGACCAGGCGCTTGGCCGGCGACAAGCCGGGAGGGACGAACTCGGCGGGAAGACGCAGGACCACCCGGCCTTGCTCCGGATGTTCGGGGAAGCGCAGGCTGATGAACGGCCGCGACAACGAGCGGGAGCTCATCGGCCAGTCGACGCCCCGCAGGAAAGTCAGGCGCTCGGCTTCCTCCGTGGTGAGCGGACGACTGCCCAGCGATTGCAACCGTCCGTCGAGCACGACCACCCAGTCCAGCGCCCGCTGGCGCGGCTCGGCCAGCCAACGGTCGATGCCCTCGCGGCCATCGTCGAGCCAGGCACGTTCGGCTCGCCGCGCATAATCCGCCAAGGCGGAGCGGGCTTCGGCGGACAGGTAGTAACCCTTCAGTTCGGCACTGCGTCCCCAGGTCCAGGACAGCCATACCGATAGCAGGAAGAACGCCACCAGCACCAGGGCCAGGCGCCAGAACAGCGAATGGCGGTTGGGCATCATGGCGCCGGTGTCAGGACGTAACCCTTGCCCCAGACGGTATGCAACTGGTGACCGGCGTAACCGAGGCGTTGCAGCTTGCGCCGCAGGTGACTGACGTGCATGTCCAGGCTGCGATCATGCTGGGTATGACCGCGGTGCAGGACATGCTGGTAAAGGAAGGCCTTGGTCAGGGTCTCGCCTTCCGCGGCGAGGAAGGTTTCCAGCAGGCGGTATTCGGTCGGCGTCAGGCCGGCGAACCGCTCGCCAAGGCTGACATCGCAGACATCGGCAGAGAATTGCAGCGAGGGCCGCGCCAGCGGTTCGGCGCAGCGGCCCGGCGCGCCCCCCCGCTCCAGGGCGATCCGACGCAGGATGGCATCGATGCGTACCCGCAGCTCGGCCAGGCTGAAAGGCTTCGGCAGATAATCGTCGGCGCCCTGGCTGAACCCGGCGATGCGGTCCTGCTCGGCGCCCAGGGCCGACATAAGGATCACCGGCAGCGCCTGCTCCTGGCGGAGTTGGCGAAGAATCTCGAGGCCATCGCGCCCGGGCAGCATGATGTCCATCAGGATCAGGTCATAGCCGCCGCTGCGCGCAGCCGCCAACCCCTCTTCCCCGTCTCGGCACCAGGTCACCTCGAAACCGCTGCCATTGAGGTGCTGGAACAGATGTGCACCCAGTGTCGGATCGTCCTCGATGGCCAGCAGTCGGGGGTCGGGCGTCAGGGATGGGAACATGGCAGCCAAATAAGATTGATTAGCAATCGTGCCAGTATTCACGATCTTTCCGCTTCGTCGCAAGCCGAATCCGCCGGGCTGCGCACATCGGTGCAGATTCCCCTTCCGCGACCCGCTAAACTGCGCGGGGTAAACGTATGGCCGGGGAGCGTCGGCCATCCCGATCTGGCTCGACGGAGAGACGTGTGTTCAAGGATCTCGGCATCAAGGGGCGCGTACTGCTGCTCACCCTGCTCCCCACCAGCCTGCTGGCGATGGTGCTTGGCGGTTACTTCACCTGGGTCCAGCTGTCCGACATGCGCGCCCAGTTGATCGAGCGCGGGCAACTGATCGCCGAACAACTGGCGCCGCTGGCCGCCACCGCGCTGGCGCGAAAGGATACCGCCGTGCTCAACCGCATCGCCAACGAGGCGCTGGACCAACCGGACGTGCGCGCGGTGACCTTCCTCGACGCCCGCCAGGAACGCCTCGCCCATGCCGGGCCAAGCATGCTCACCGTCGCCCCGGCCGGCGACGCCAGCCATCTGAGCATGTCCACCGAACTGGACACCACGCACTTCCTGCTACCGGTTCTTGGCCGCCACCACAGCCTGTCCGGCGCCACCGAGCCTGACGACGAGCGCGTACTCGGCTGGGTCGAACTGGAACTGTCGCACCACGGGACTCTGCTGCGCGGATATCGCAGCCTGTTCACCAGCCTCTTGCTGATCGCCGCCGGCCTCGGCGTCACCGCCCTCCTCGCCCTGCGCATGAGCCGCGCGATCAACGCGCCGCTGGAACTGATCAGCCAGGGCGTCGCCCAGCTCAAGGAAGGCCGCATGGAAACCCGCCTGCCACCGATGGGCAGCAACGAGCTGGACGAACTGGCCTCTGGCATCAACCGCATGGCGGAAACGCTGCAGAGCGCCCAGGAGGAAATGCAGCACAACATCGACCAGGCCACCGAGGACGTACGGCAGAACCTGGAAACCATCGAGATCCAGAACATCGAGCTGGACCTGGCGCGCAAGGAGGCCCTGGAGGCGAGCAGGATCAAGTCCGAGTTCCTCGCCAACATGAGCCACGAGATCCGCACCCCGCTCAACGGCATCCTCGGTTTCACCAACCTGCTGCAGAAGAGCGAGCTCAGCCCGCGCCAGCAGGACTACCTCACGACCATCCAGAAATCGGCGGAAAGCCTGCTGGGGATCATCAACGAGATCCTCGATTTCTCGAAGATCGAGGCCGGCAAGCTGGTTCTGGAAAACCTCCCTTTCAATCTCCGCGACCTGATCCAGGACGCCCTGACCATGCTGGCTCCGGCCGCCCACGAGAAGCAACTGGAACTGGTCAGCCTGGTCTACCGGGATACCCCGATCCAATTGCAGGGCGACCCGCAGCGGCTGAAGCAGATCCTCACCAACCTGGTCGGCAACGCCATCAAGTTCACCCAGGGCGGCACCGTCGCCGTGCGCGCCATGCTCGAGGACGAAAGCGACGACCGCGCGCAGCTGCGGATCAGCGTACAGGACACCGGTATCGGCCTCTCCGAGGAGGACCAGCAAGCCTTGTTCAAGGCCTTCAGCCAGGCCGACAACTCACTGTCGCGACAAGCCGGTGGCACCGGCCTGGGCCTGGTGATCTCCAAGCGCCTGATCGAGCAGATGGGCGGCGAGATCGGCGTCGACAGTACGCCAGGGGAAGGCGCCGAGTTCTGGATCAGCCTGAGTCTGCCGAAAAGTCGCGACGACAACGAGGAGCCGGGCGCCTCCTGGGCCGCGGGCCAACGCGTGGCGCTGCTCGAACCGCAGGAACTGACGCGCCGCTCGCTGCACCACCAGCTCACCGACTTCGGCCTGGAAGTGAGCGAATTCGCCGACCTCGACAGCCTCCAGGAAAGCCTGCGCAACCCGCCGCCCGGCCAGTTGCCGATCAGCCTGGCGGTGCTCGGCGTCTCGGCCGCGATCCATCCGCCGGAAGAGCTGAGCCAGTCGTTCTGGGAATTCGAACGGCTCGGCTGCAAGACCCTGGTGCTTTGCCCGACCACCGAGCAGGCGCAATACCACGCGACCCTGCCCGACGAACAGGTCGAGGCCAAGCCCGCCTGCACCCGCAAGCTGCAACGCAAGCTGCAGGAGTTGCTTCAAGTCCGCCCGACGCGCAGCGACAAGCCCCACGCCATGGTTTCCGGACGGCCGCCACGGCTGCTCTGCGTCGACGACAACCCGGCCAACCTGCTGCTGGTGCAGACCCTGCTCAGCGACCTCGGCGCCCAGGTCACCGCGGTGGACAGCGGCTACGCGGCCCTCGAGGTGGTGCAGCGCGAGCGCTTCGACCTGGTCTTCATGGACGTGCAGATGCCCGGCATGGACGGCCGCCAGGCCACCGAGGCGATCCGCCGCTGGGAGGCCGAGCGGGAAGTCAGCCCGGTGCCGGTGATCGCGCTCACCGCACATGCGCTTTCCAACGAGAAGCGCGCATTGCTGCAGGCCGGCATGGACGACTACCTGACCAAGCCGATCGACGAGCAGCAATTGGCCCAGGTAGTGCTGAAGTGGACCGGACTGAGCCTGGGCCAGTCGCTGGCCAGCATGAGCCGTGCGCCGCAGCTCGGCCAGTTGAGCGTGCTCGACCCCGAGGAAGGGCTGCGCCTGGCCGCCGGCAAGGCCGACCTCGCCGCCGACATGCTGGCGATGCTGCTGGCCTCGCTGGCGGCGGACCGCCAGGCGATTCGCCAGGCCCGCGACAACGACGACCGCACCGCTTTGCTCGAGAGGGTCCACCGGCTGCATGGCGCCACCCGCTACTGTGGCGTGCCGCAGTTGCGCGCGGCCTGCCAGACCAGCGAAACCCTGCTCAAGCAGAACGATCCGGCGGCGGCCGCGGCCCTGGACGAGCTGGACAAGGCCATCGAGGCCCTGGCCGACACTGCCTCGGCCACCACCCACCTGTCCTCCACCAGCCTCGACTCCAGCGAACTCTGACCATGCGCATCCTGTTCTTCAGCACCCAGGCCTACGACAGCGAGAGCTTCCAGGCCAGCAACCACCGGCACGGCTTCGAACTGCACTTCCAGCAGGCCCACCTGCAGGCGGACACGGCGGTCCTCGCCCAGGGCTTCGAAGTAGTCTGCGCCTTCGTCAACGACGACCTCTCGCGGCCGGTGCTGGAACGCCTGGCGGCCGGCGGCACGCGCCTGGTCGCCCTGCGCTCGGCCGGCTACAACCACGTCGACCTGGCCGCCGCCGAAGCGCTCGGCCTGCCGGTGGTGCACGTCCCGGCCTATTCGCCGCACGCTGTCGCCGAGCACGCGGTCGGCCTGATCCTGACGCTCAACCGGCGCCTGCACCGCGCCTACAACCGGACCCGCGAGGGCGATTTCTCGCTGCATGGGCTGACCGGCTTCGACCTCCACGGCAAACGCGTCGGAGTGATCGGCACCGGACAGATCGGCGAGACCTTCGCCCGCATCATGGCCGGCTTCGGCTGCGAGCTGCTGGCCTACGATCCCTATCCCAATCCGCGCATCCAAGCGCTCGGCGGCCGCTACCTGGCGCTCGACGCCCTGCTCGCCGAGTCCGACATCGTCAGCCTGCATTGCCCGCTGACCGCCGACACCCGCCACCTCATCGACGCGCAGCGCCTGGCGACGATGAAACCCGGCGCGATGCTGATCAATACCGGCCGTGGCGCCCTGGTGAACGCAGCGGCGCTGATCGAGGCGCTGAAGAGCGGACAACTGGGCTACCTCGGCCTGGACGTCTATGAAGAGGAAGCGGATATCTTTTTCGAGGATCGCTCCGACCAGCCCCTGCAGGATGACGTGCTGGCACGCCTGCTGAGCTTCCCCAACGTGGTGGTGACCGCCCACCAGGCCTTCCTTACCCGCGAGGCGCTGGCGGCGATCGCCGACACCACCCTGGACAACATCGCCGCCTGGCAGGACGGGACGCCGCGCAATCGGGTCCGGGCCTGATGGCGTGGTAGCATGCGCGGCTGATTGGAGGCTCCATGGCTGAACACGATTTCCGTTACACCCTGCTCAACCCGCAATACACCCTCAACGAATGCCGCGCGCTCTCCCCGGGGCGCTACCAGGTCACCGGCACCGGCGGCTCGATCAAGGCCGACGACGTGCTGCTGGTCAGCCTCAAGGGCAGCAAGACCCTGAGCATGCGCCTGACCGTGGAAAAGGTTCGCCACCTGATCAACCCACCCGGCCAGTGGCTGGCGGTCGCCCGCGGCCCGGCATTCCGCGAACTGGCGATCCATACCTGGCAGGTCGACTGCGACCAGTGCCAGGCTCGTCTCGACTTCGAGTTCGCCGTGGACGCCAGTCTCGGTCGCAAGGCCCTGGCGCCGGCCGCCGAAGAACGCATTCACGAACTGGGCTGGCGCAGCCGCGAAGGCAAGCACCTGTGCCCGAAATGCCAGTAGGGCGAACGCCCCGTCCGACCGACGGTCTGTGAACTATCGCCCGTACGAAATGCGCAAAGGAAACGCCATGAAACCCTCTCTCGCCCTCTTCGCCTCCGCCGCCCTGATCCTGGGCGGTTGCGCCAGCCAGGAGACCACCCTGGAAACCGAGCAGGCCTACCAGGTCGACTGGGTCGGGGCACAACCGACGATGGACTACAGCCACATCAGCCTGACCTTCGACGGCCAGGGCCGCGCCTTCGGCAATGGCGGCTGCAACCACTGGTTCGCCAGCTACACCCTGCAGGACGACCTCCTTCAGTTCGGCGCCATCGGCAGCACCCGCCGCCTGTGCGCGGCGGAGATCATGGAGCAGGAACGGCGCTTCCTGGCCCTGCTGCAGAGCGTCCAGCACTGGGACATTTCGCCGTCCGACGAGCTGCGCCTGTGGCCGGCCGAAGGCAAGCCGCTGCGCCTGGTCCCCGAGCACGACTGAAGCCTGAAGCGGCGCTACCCGGCGCCGCCCGTTTACATTTTTTTGACATCCATTTCATTCCCGCTTGACCACCACGTCCCTAGGCTTCCGCATCCTCGCCCGGAGACGCTTGATGTTCGCCCCACCCAGCACCGAGACACTCAACCGCTTCTTTCTGTTGTCGTGGCTGGTGGTGCTCTGGCAGGTGCTGCGCCTGCAGGACGGGATCGTCTTCGACGACGCCTGGCTGCCGCTCTGGAGCGTCGCTGCCAGCCTGAGCTACGCCTTCCTTTATATAGTCCCGGTGTACCTCGCCTGCCGACTGCTCCTGCATTTCCATGATCGCCTTCCCGTGCGCCTCAGTCCGTGGCTGGCAGGCGTGCTGGCCATCGTCGGCAGCGCGGCGGTACAGATACTGCTCTACGCCGACCGCACCCTCTACGACCTGTACGGATTCCACCTCAACGGTTTCAGCATCGGCCTGCTGGTCTCGCCCGGCGGCCTCTCCAGCCTCGGCAGCGGCGACGGCACCCTGCTCAGCGCAAGCCTGGCGGCCCTGGCCCTCCTCTGTCTGCAGGTGCTGCTGTACAGCGCCTGCCAGGTCAGCCGCGAGCGCCTTCCCGCGCTCCCTCGGCGCGCCTGGCGCTACCTGTTGGCGGCCTTCCTCTGCCTGGCCCTGGGCGAACGCCTGGCCTATGCGTTCAGCTCCCTGCGCGACTACCGGCCGATCCTGCTGGCCAGCGAACGCTATCCGCTTTACCTGCCATTGACCGTCCGCAGCCTGGCGCGAAGCCTGGGCATCCAGCCGACGCCCACCCAGCGCGAGCTGCTCCAGCAGCAGAGCGACCTGCACTATCCGCTCCGGCCGCTGGAGATCAGCGCCCCGGCGCACCCATTGAACATCGTCTGGATCGTCGCCGAGTCGCTCCGCGGGGACATGCTCGATCCGCGCTACATGCCCAGGCTGTGGGACTTCTCCAACCGGGCGATCCGCCTGGACAACCACTACAGCAGCGGCAACCTGACCCAGATGGGCGTCTTCGGCATGTTCTACGGGCTGCACGGCGGCTACTGGGACGCCGTGCTGAAGGCCGGCCAGCCGCCGGTGCTCATGGAGGTACTCAGGCAGCAGAACTACCAGTTCCGGATCAATGCCGCGCAACGTTTCAGCTATCCGCCCTTCGACCGCAGCGTGTTCGTCAACCTGCGCCCCCAGGACCTGCACGTGCTGGATAGCCCGGAGCCTGCCTGGCAGCGCGACGCCCGGAACACCGACGACCTGCTGCGCTTCGTCGATCGCCGACTACCCGACCGGCCGTTCTTCGCCTGCCTGTTCCTCGAGTCGAGCCACGCCAACTACAGCTTCCGCGACGAGACCGCGAAAATCCGCCCCTATCTGGTCAACTTCAACTACCTGACCACCGATTTCCAGGCGCAGATGCCGCTGATCAAGAACCGCTACCTGAATGCCGTGCGCGAAGTCGATACACAGATCGGCCGCCTGCTGCAGCACCTGGAAAACCAGCACCTGCTGGAAAACACCGCGATAGTGGTGCTCGGCGACCATGGGGAGGAGTTCATGGAACGCTCGCGCTGGGGCCACAATACCGAGTTCAATCGCTATCAGACCGGCACCGTCGCCGTGCTGAGCATTCCCGGACAGGCGCCCCGTGCCGTCCGCGGCATCACCAGCCACATCGACCTGCCCGCAACGCTCCTGCCGCTGCTGGGCGTACACAATCCGCCCCGCGACTACTCGCTGGGACAGGACCTGCTCGCAGCGGACTACCATCGCGACTATGCGGTGAGCGCCGATACCACGCGCATCGCCTACCTGGGCGAAGGCTTCAAGGTGAGCTTCCCACTGCGTGGCACGGACCGTCACCACGGTCCGGTGAGCGATGGCGACGACCGCCCGCTCGACGTGGAACAACAGGAAGCCATACGCGGCCCACTCCGTGCAGCACGCCTGGAACTGCTGCAGGATCTCGGCCGCTTCAGCGCCTTGCCGGTAGGGGAAGAGCCGTCGCCGCGGAACCTCGCGACTTCGTTGACGCCATGAGGAGCATCAGAACAGCCTGAGTTGTTCGTGGGCGCCCTGCAGGTCGAGCAGGCGCACGCCGACGCCGATCAGGCGCACCGGACGATTGCCACGGGCAAAGGCCTGGCCGAGCAATTGCCGGTAGCTCTCCAGGTCGCGCCCGGCGCCGGACTGTTCCACCGTGGTCTGGGTGAAATCGTGAAACTTCAGTTTAACGAACGGCTTGTCCGGCCGATAACTGCCATCCAGGCGTTGCAGGCGTCCGTCCAGCTCCTCGAGCAGGGTCGGCAGTTCCTCCAGGCAAGCCGCCAGGTCCGGCAGGTCGCGATCGAAGGTACATTCGACGCTCACCGACTGGCGCCGGCTGTCGACTTCCACCGGTCGCTCGTCGATACCATGGGCCAGTCCCCACAGGCGTTCGCCGAAGCTGCCGAACTCGCGCACCAGGCTCAGCTTGCTGCCCTGGCGCAGGTCGGCGCAGGTGCGGATGCCCATCCGCGCCAGGCGCTCCGCCGTGACCTTGCCGACGCCATGCAACTTGGCCACCGGCAACTCGGCGACGAACCCGTCGACCTGCTCCGGGGTAATCACGAACAGCCCGTCCGGCTTGCGCCAGTCGCTGGCGATCTTGGCCAGGAACTTGTTCGGCGCGACGCCCGCCGAAACGGTGATGTGCAGCTCCTCGGCCACCCGGCGGCGGATGTCCTGGGCGATCCGCGTGGCACTACCGGCGAAATGCGGCGAAGCGCTGACGTCCAGGTAGGCCTCGTCCAGCGAAAGCGGCTCGATCAGATCGGTATAATCGCGGAAGATCGCATGGATCTGCTTCGACACCGCCCGGTAGACATCGAAACGCGGGCGCACCACCAGCAGATCGGGACACAGCTTGAGCGCCGTGCGCATGGCCATCGCCGAGCGCACGCCATAGGCCCGCGCCTCGTAGCTGCAAGTGGCGACCACTCCGCGCTTGTCCGGCGAACCGCCAACCGCCAGCGCCTTGCCGCGCAGGCTGGGGTCGTCGCGCATCTCGAGGGCGGCGTAGAAACAGTCGCAGTCTATATGGATGATTTTCCGCACCGGAATCTCGCTACAAGCCCCGCCGGGCCTGCCCCGGAGCGCTGAATTCTAACATTGGGCAAGCGCTAAGCATTTGAAGAAAAAACACTTTTTTCGAAAAATCGATTGACAGCCCGACGAGAGTCCGTAGAATGCGCCCACACAGACGCGGGATGGAGCAGTCTGGTAGCTCGTCGGGCTCATAACCCGAAGGTCGTTGGTTCAAATCCAGCTCCCGCAACCACATTCGAAAAGCCCCGGCGCTAGCGATAGCGCCGGGGCTTTTTGCATTCCGCCCCTCCTGCTCCACTGCATCGCCTCGTCCTCCGTTCGCTCGCATCATCGCACATTTAACTGTATATTCGTACAGCCAGCTCAGCCTTCGATGAATGCTCGGTAACGGATACGGAAAGGACAGACAGATGCTGAACGTCGAACAATTGAAGCGCAGCGTGAACCGGATGGAACTCGACGACATCCGCCAGGCAGTGGACGAACTGCAGATGGACGGCCTGGTCACCGACGGCAAGACGCCGTTCACCCGCGTGCACTTCAACACCTGCTTCGCCGAGATCGAGGCGCTGTTCCAGCGCGCCGGCTTCCACCGGCCGCTCGATGTGGTCGGCTACCAGGGCGAGATCTATGCGTTGTACGACCCCTCTCGCTGGGAGGCCGTGGAAGTGCTGCGCTGGTTGAAGGAATACCGCGAGGAATCGCGTCACCTGACTCCGGCGTGAGCGCAACGCCTGCGTCAGCGCAACTCGTGTGCCAGGCGCGCGCAGGCCATCCCCACGACCAGCATCACCAGCGGACCGAAGGCCCGCATGGAGATCCGCGCAAGGCTCCAGGACTCTTTCGCAGCGAACAGGCTTGCTGGATTCACCGAATAGACCAGCAGGGAACCGCAGAACAGCCCCAGGCCCAGCAGGCCCAGGCGGCGCAACCAACCGTCGTGGCGGAGCAACACCACCAGCAGGGCGCCGTACAACAGGCAATCGACCCGCGCCACCGAGTCCTTGACCTGCAACGACTGTTCCCAATCCCCCAGCCACCATCCAGCGGCCACGCCCAGCACGACTCCGGCGCCGACATGAATGCCCGCCTGGATCATCGTCACCCTTCCCCCCTCGGAAATGGTCGGACAGTGCAAGCCGCCACTATGCCCACGGCAAGCTGAACCATCGCTGAACGAATACCAGCAAATGGCCTTCGGCCACTTCGCCGACGCAACTCCTGCAAAACCCGACGGTCTTCTCCCTGTGACAGGACGCCGCCCCGCACAGAAAAAATCTGCTGCGACCACTTGGGAACTCGCCCGAGAGGCCATACTCTGTCGCGCAAATTCCCATGAGGTGGCTGATGCGCACCGACGCTCCCGTTCCAGAACATCCCGCTCCACCCAGCTCTCCCGCGTCCCCACAACGCATCCGGCTGATCGATCGGATTACCGCCTACCGCCAGCCCATCGGCCTGGTCTTCACCTTGCTGCTGTTCGGCCTGGCGCTGGTGGCCTGCTACCACCTGCTACGGGAGATCGATCCCGGCGCCCTCCACGATGCCATCGCCGACGTGCCCAGGCCGGCGCTGCTCGGCGCCCTGGGCGCGACCGCCCTCGGCTTCGTCATCCTGCTCGGCTACGAGTGGTCGGCCAGCCGCTTCGCTGGCGTCACGCTGCCCATGCGCAGCCTGGCCACCGGCGGCTTCAGCGCCTTCGCCATCGGCAATGCGGTAGGCCTGTCGCTGCTTTCCGGCGGCTCCGTACGCTACCGACTGTATTCCCGGCATGGCATCGGCGCTGCCGAAATTGCCCGGATGACGCTATTTGCCAGCCTTTCCCTGGGCTGCGCACTGCCGGTGCTGGCGGCACTCGCCGCACTCTGCGACCTCGACGATGCGGCGTCGGCGCTGCACCTGCCCCGCGCCCTGGTCGCCGTCATCGCGATCGCCGTCCTGTCGCTGGCTGTCGGCCTGGTGGCGTTCCTGGCCCGGCACCGCCTGCCGGGAGAACGGCCGTCCCCCGACAGCCTGCTGGTCCGCCTCGGCCGCCGCAGCCTGCGCCTGCCAGGCCTGCGCCTATCGCTGCTGCAACTGCTGATCACCGCCCTCGACGTCGCCGCCGCCGCTACCGTCCTTTATCTGTTGCTGCCGGAAACCCCACCCTTCGCGGCGTTCCTGCTGGTCTACCTGCTCGCCCTGGCCGCCGGCGTACTCAGCCACGTACCGGGCGGAGTCGGGGTGTTCGAGGCGGTGCTGCTGGCCGCGTTCGCCGGCCAACTGGGCGCCGCGCCGCTGGCCGCGGCCCTGCTCTTGTACCGCTTGATTTATGT
Organism: Pseudomonas sp. 20-5; assembly: GCF_056782835.1. NCBI lineage: Bacteria > Pseudomonadati > Pseudomonadota > Gammaproteobacteria > Pseudomonadales > Pseudomonadaceae > Pseudomonas > Pseudomonas sp. 20-5. Next base: position 4,558,008 of record NZ_CM165584.1, read on the forward strand.
GGTGCTGCCACTGCTGCTGGCCTGCCTTTTGTTGCTGTTCCTCGAAGCGCGCCGGTTGTGGGTGACGCGCCAGGCGATTCGCGTCGCCTCGGGTTTCGCCGCACCGATCCTGGCGATCCTGGTCTTCCTCTCCGGTGTCGTGCTGCTGTTTTCCGGCGCCACACCGGCGATCGACACCCGCCTGGAACACCTCGGTTTCCTCATTCCACATCGCCTGATCGATGCCTCGCACCTGGTCGCCAGCCTGATCGGCGTGCTCTGCCTCCTGCTCGCGCAGGGTTTGCGCCGACGGCTGTCGGCCGCCTGGGCCCTGACCCTGGTGCTGTTGCTGGTGGGCGCCCTGCTTTCGCTGCTGAAAGGCTTCGACTGGGAGGAAGCCAGCCTGCTGAGCCTGACCGCCGCGCTGCTCGCCATGTTCCGCCGCTCCTTCTACCGTCCCAGCCGGCTGATGGAAGTCCCCTTCTCGCCGCTTTACGTAGGCGCCAGCATCTGCGTGGTCGGCGCCTCGGTCTGGCTGCTGCTGTTCGCCAACCAGGACGTGCATTACAGCAACCAGCTCTGGTGGCAGTTCGCCCTGGACGCCGACGCCCCGCGCGCCCTGCGCGCCGCCCTCGGCAGTTGCCTGCTGCTCCTGGCCCTGGCCCTTGGCTGGCTGCTGCGCGCGGCACCGCCGGCGATCCGCGAGCCGAACGCGGAAGAGCTGCAGCGCGCGGCGCGGATCATCCGCCACTCGGACCAGCCGGATGGCGGCCTGGCCCTGACCGGCGACAAGGCCCTGCTCTTCCATGAGGGCGACGACGCTTTCCTCATGTACGCCCGCCGCGGTCGCAGCATGATCGCCCTGTACGACCCGATCGGCCCGGCCATGCAGCGCGCCGAACTGATCTGGCAGTTCCGCGACCTCTGCGACCTGCACCATGCCCGCCCGGTGTTCTACCAGGTGCGTGCCGAGAACCTGCCGTTCTACATGGACATTGGCCTGACCGCCCTCAAGCTCGGCGAAGAAGCGCGAGTCGACCTGCTGCGCTTCGACCTGGAGAACAAGGGCAAGGAAATGAAAGACCTGCGCTACACCTGGAACCGCGGCCAGCGCGACGGCCTGGCCCTGGAGTTCCATGAACCGGGCCAGGCTCCGCTGGACGAGCTGAAGGCGATATCGGACGCCTGGCTGGGCGGCAAGCAGGTGCGCGAGAAAGGCTTCTCCCTGGGCCGCTTCACCCCGGCGTACCTGAACTTCTTCCGCATCGCCATCGTCCGCCACCAGGGCAAGCCGGTGGCCTTCGCCAACCTGCTGGAAACCGACAGCCGCGAACTGGCGAGCCTCGACCTGATGCGCGTGCACCCGGACGCGCCGAAGCTGACCATGGAGTTCCTCATGCTCGGCCTCATCCTCCACTACAAGGCCAAGGGCCACGCGCGCTTCAGCCTCGGCATGGTGCCGCTGGCCGGGCTCCAGCCAAGGCGCGGCGCGCCGTTGACCCAGCGCCTGGGCGCGCTGGTCTTCCGGCGGGGCGAACAGTTCTACAATTTCCAGGGGCTGCGACGCTTCAAGGACAAGTTCCAGCCCGACTGGGAACCCCGCTACCTGGCCGTGCCAGCCGGGCTCGACCCGCTGGTGGCCCTGGCCGATACCGCCGCGCTGATCGCCGGCGGCCTGACTGGATTGGTGAAACGCTGATATGTCTGTCGTGAAACGTCACTGGCGCCGTTTTCTGGTCGCCGCCCTGGTGCTGATCGTCGGTGCCGCCCTGCTGCTCTGGAGCCGACCGGCGGCCCAGGCGAAACTGGAAGCCCTGGACCTCGACGACGGCGGCCACGCCACCCTTGCCGAACCCGGCGAGAAGCCGCGCTCGCGGGTGGTGGTGATCGCCGCCCCCGAACAGCAACTGAACGACGCCCAGATGCTGAACCTGGCTCACGACAGCGCCGCCCGGGTGATCCAGTACTTCCCCCCGGAAAACGGCGATTGCAGGGCGCAGCAGTCCCGGCTCGAAGCGGTCATTGCCCACCTCGGCGGCAAGCCGAACCTGGTCGCCGGCATCGGCCCGGGCTCGACCACCGCCTGGCGCTGGCTCGCCAGCCAGGACGACGACAAGGCCAAGGCGCTCTCGGTCGGCTTCGACATTGCCCTGGCCGAGCGCGACTGCGACGCCCCGCTGCCGCACCAGGCGTCGCACGGCCAGTGGCTGCTGGCCTGGAACGACAACCCGGACGACGACACCGCAGTCTTCGTCCGCAAGCAGTCGAGCGCGGAAACCAGCATCAGCGACTACGACACCCCGCTGTCCGACGTGCTCGCCCATCAGTTGCGCCTGCAACTGCAAGGCAACGCCGAGGCCCTGCCGGTACTCGAGGTCCCCGCGGCGAAACCCTCGGACATCGTCACCCTGTTCTATTCCGGCGACGGCGGCTGGCGCGACCTGGACAAGGACTCTGCCGAGCATATGGCCAGCATGGGCTACCCGGTGGTCGGCATCGACACCCTGCGCTACTACTGGCAACACAAGAGCCCGGAACAGAGCGCCGCCGACCTCTCCAAGCTGATGCAACACTACCGCGAGAAGTGGGGCGCGAAACGTTTCGTCCTGGCCGGCTACTCGTTCGGCGCTGACATCCTGCCGGCGATCTACAACCGCCTGCCCGGAAAGGACCAGCAGCAAGTGAAAGCCATGCTGCTGCTGGCGCTGGCGCGGACCGGCAGCTTCGAGATCGAAGTGGAAGGCTGGCTGGGCAAGGCCGGCGAGGAAGCCGCCACCGGCCCGGAAATGGCCAGGTTGCCGGCAGCCAAGGTGTTCTGCATCTATGGCGCCGAAGAAAAGGACGAAAGCGGCTGTACCCAATCCCAGGCCGTCGGCGAGAAGCTCGAACTGCCGGGCGGCCACCACTTCGACGAGGACTACCTGTCCCTGGCGAAGAAGATGCTCCAGGCCATCCGCGACCGCGAGAACGCTCCCGACGTCTGATCGCGATCAAGCTCTCCCCGCTCCGCCCTTCTTGTCCCCGGCCGGCGCCAGCTAGACTGAGCCTGCCGGGGGCATTCAGGCTGGCTTCAGCGGAGCCGCCGAGAATACCGGCCGACCCGCCGCAGAGCGGGCTCCCGAGAGCCGAAGAGAAGGAACCGTGATGAGCTGGAAAAACACCGAATCCCGTTATGGGAGCCTGACCATTGTCCTGCACTGGCTGACCCTGCTGCTGATCGCCGGGGTCTACGCCTGTATCGAACTGAAGGGCAATTTCCCCAAGGGCAGCGAAACCCGCGAACTGCTCAAGCAATGGCACTTCATGCTTGGCCTGAGCGTTTTCCTGCTGGTCTGGTTGCGCCTGCTGGTGCGCCTGGCCACCCCTACCCCGCGCATAGAGCCCGCCATCCCCGCCTGGCAGGCGACGCTGGCCAGGCTGATGCACTACGCCCTCTACCTGATGATGATCGGCCTGCCCTTCGCCGGCTGGCTGATCCTCAGCGCCGCCGGCAAGCCGATACCGTTCTTCGGCCTGGAGCTACCGCCGCTGGTCGACAAGAACCCCGACCTCGCCGGGCAAATCAAGGAATGGCACGAAACCATCGGCAACGCCGGTTATTTCCTGATCGGCCTGCACGCCGCCGCGGCGCTCTTCCATCACTTCGTCAGCCGCGACAACACCCTGGTACGGATGCTGCCGCAACGGCGCTGAGAAACGCGCAAAAAAACGCGCCCAATCGGGCGCGCTTTTTTGCAGCGGAGCGGATCAGATCTCGACCTGGGTTCCCAACTCGATCACCCGGTTGAGCGGCAGGTTGAAATAGCGCAGGTTGCCGTTGGCGTTCTTCAGCAGGAAGGCGAACAACCCCTCGCGCCAGCGCGCCATGCCGATGCGCTTGGATGGAATCACCGTCTCCCGGCTGAGGAAGTAGGTGGTGCGCATCGGGCTGAAGTCCAGTTCGTTGAGATGGCACAGGCGCAAGGCAGCCGGGATGTCTGGCTCTTCCATGAAGCCGAAGTGCAGGATCACCCGGAAGAACCCGTCGCCATAGGCCTCGACCTCGAAACGGCGATCCGGCGAAACCCGTGGGCTGTCTTCGTTGACCACGGTGAGCAGCACCACCTGCTCGTGCAGCACCTGGTTGTGCAACAGGTTGTGCAGCAGCGCGTGAGGCACCGCGTCGGTACGCGCGGTAAGGAACACCGCGGTCCCCTGGACCCGGTGCGGCGGCTGCACGCGCATGCTGGAAATGAACACCGAGAGCGGCAGCGAGCCCTCGTCGAGACGCTCCACCAGCAGTTGGCGGCCACGCTTCCAGGTGGACATCAGGATGAAGATGACGATACCCGCGATGACCGGGAAGGCGCCGCCCTGGATCACCTTGGGCAGGTTGGCGGCGAAGAACAGGCTGTCCACCGCGAGCATCACGCAGAAGAACGGGACGCCCAGCCACAGCGGCCATTTCCACAGGCGCCAGATCACCACGCCCATCAGCAGGGTGGTGATCAGCATGGTTCCGGTCACCGCCACGCCGTAGGCAGCCGCCAGCGACGCCGAGGACTCGAAGCCGAGCACCAGCAGGACCACGCCGACCATCAGCGCCCAATTCACCCCGCCGATGTAGATCTGCCCCTGCTCGTGGCTGGAAGTGTGCTGGATGGTCATCCGCGGCACGTAGCCGAGCTGGATCGCCTGGCGGGTCAGGGAGAAGGCGCCGGAGATCACCGCCTGGGAGGCGATCACCGTGGCCAGGGTGGACAGCGCCACCATCGGCAGCAGCGCCCAGCCCGGCGCCAGCAGGTAGAAGGGGTTGCGCGCCGCCTCGGCGTTGGAAAGGATGGTCGCGCCCTGGCCGAAGTAGTTCAGCACCAGCGCCGGCAGCACCAGCAGGAACCAGGCACGGGCGATCGGCTTGCGACCGAAGTGGCCCATGTCGGCGTACAGCGCCTCGGCGCCGGTCAGCGCCAGTACGGTGGCGCCGAGGATGGCGACACCGATGCCGGGATGCGAGCTGAAGAAACGCACGGCCCATACAGGGTTCATCGCCTGCAGCACTTCCGGCTGCTGGATCACCCCGTAGACGCCCAGCGCCGCCAGGGCGCCGAACCAGAGCACCATGACCGGGCCGAACAGGATGCCGATCCGCGCGGTGCCGTGCTTCTGGATCAGGAACAGGCCGATCAGCACGATAAGCGCCAGCGGTACCGTCCAGTGCTCCAGGCCGTCGAAGGCGATCTCCAGCCCTTCTACCGCCGACAGTACCGAGATCGCCGGGGTGATCATGCTGTCGCCGTAGAACAGCGCCGCGCCGATCAGGCCGGCAACCACCACGAAAGTCTGCAGCCTGCCGAACGGCGCCGCCGCCCGGCGCGCCAGGGCCGACAGCGCCATCACCCCGCCCTCGCCCTGGTTGTCGGCACGCAGGACGAAGATCACGTACTTGATGGAAACGACCCAGACCAGCGACCAGAAGATCAGCGACAGCACGCCAAGGACGCCATCGTGGTTGGCCTGCACCCCGTAGCCGCCGATGAAGACCTCTTTCAGGGTATACAAGGGACTGGTGCCGATATCCCCATAGCAGACTCCAACCGCCCCGACCATCAGGCCGATGGCAGAGCTGGAATGCCCCTCCGACGTCTCCTCGGCACGCGTCGCTGCATCACTCATGAAACGCTTTCCCCCGGAAAAATTCGGCAAATGCTGCGCCCATGCCGTCCGCGATGCAAGCGCCGAGGCCACGGACTGCTATGACTATAGAAGGCCGGGGAGCCGATTGCCGAGCGCCCGCGGAGAGTTTTTCCAGGGCCGGAAAAGAGCTGCACGGGAGACTGGAAAAGCCGCGGCGCTGCCGCTAGAATTGCGCACTTTTTGATCAGAGGCGCCAGCAAGCGCGCCCGCCTACCGAGGTTAGCCATGTCCACCCCCACTCCCAAAGTCGGCTTCGTCAGTCTTGGATGCCCCAAGGCGCTGGTCGACTCCGAGCGCATCCTCACCCAGCTGCGCATGGAAGGCTATGAGGTCGTTCCGACCTACGAAGACGCCGACGTCGTGGTGGTCAACACCTGCGGTTTCATCGACAGCGCCAAGGCCGAGTCCCTGGAAGTGATCGGCGAAGCCATCGCCGAGAACGGCAAGGTCATCGTCACCGGCTGCATGGGCGTGGAAGAGCACGCGATCCGCGACGTGCATCCCAGCGTCCTGGCGGTCACCGGCCCGCAACAGTACGAGCAGGTGGTTACCGCGGTGCACGAAGTGGTGCCGCCGAAGACCGAACACAACCCGCTGGTCGACCTGGTCCCGCCGCAAGGCGTCAAGCTGACCCCACGCCACTACGCCTACCTGAAGATTTCCGAAGGCTGCAACCACAGCTGCAGCTTCTGCATCATCCCGTCCATGCGCGGCAAGCTGGTCAGCCGGCCGGTCGGCGACGTGCTGAGCGAGGCCGAGCGCCTGGTCAAGGCCGGGGTCAAGGAACTCCTGGTGATTTCCCAGGACACCAGCGCCTACGGCGTGGACCTGAAGTACAAGACCGACTTCTGGAACGGCCAGCCGGTCAAGACCCGCATGAAGGAACTCTGCGAGGCGCTGAGCAGCATGGGCGTGTGGGTTCGCCTGCACTACGTCTACCCGTACCCCAACGTCGACGACGTGATCCCGCTGATGGCCGCCGGCAAGCTCCTGCCGTACCTCGACATCCCCTTCCAGCACGCCAGCCCGAAGGTGCTCAAGGCCATGAAGCGCCCGGCCTTCGAGGACAAGACCCTGGCCCGGATCAAGCAGTGGCGCGAGATCTGCCCGGAACTGACCATCCGCTCGACCTTCATCGTCGGCTTCCCGGGCGAAACCGAAGAAGACTTCCAGTACCTGCTCGACTGGCTGACGGAAGCCCAGCTCGACCGCGTCGGCTGCTTCCAGTACTCCCCCGTCGAAGGCGCTCCGGCCAACGAGCTGGGCCTGGAGCCGGTGCCGGACGAGGTCAAGCAGGACCGCTGGGAACGCTTCATGGCCCACCAGCAGGCGATTTCCGCCGCTCGCCTGCAGCTCAAGGTGGGCAAGGAAATCGAAGTGCTGATCGACGAAGTCGACGAACAGGGCGCGGTCGGCCGCTCCTGGGCCGACGCTCCGGAAATCGACGGCAACGTGTTCGTCGACAGCGACGAGCTGAAGCCGGGCGACAAGGTCCGCGTGCGCATCACCGATGCCGACGAGTACGACCTCTGGGCCGAGCTGGTCTGAGCCCCCCTGAAGAGCCCCGCCCCGCGGGGCTTTTTCATCGCCAACCGTTCCGGAGAGCACGATGCTCAACAACGACGTACTACGCAGCCTGCGCTACCTGCTGGATCTTCCCGACGCACATCTGGCCGAACTGGCCGCCCCGTTCGGCGAGCAAGTCGAAGCGGACCTGCTCGAGGCTTACCTGAAGAAGGAAGACGAAGACGGCTTCCAGGCCTGCCCCGACCGCTACCTGGCGCGCTGCCTGGACGGACTGATCATCCAGCGCCGCGGTCGCGACGAGTCGCGTCCGCTACCGCCGCTGGAGCTGCCGTTGAGCAACAACATGATCCTGAAGAAGCTGCGGGTCGCCTTCGAACTCAAGGAGGAAGACCTCCATGCCATCCTCGACAGCGTCGACTTCCCGGTCTCCAAACCCGAGCTGAGCGCCCTGTTTCGCAAGCCCGGCCACAGCAACTACCGGACCTGCGGCGACCAGTTGCTGCGCAACTTCCTCAAGGGCCTGACCCTGCGCGTCCGTGGCTGAACGCGCGGAGCCACTGCTGGCGGTTCTGCTCCAGGCGCCGCCCTGCGTCGACCCCTGGTTCCTGGAGTGCCGCCAGGATCGCGCCGGCCTGACCATCCTCGTCCGCGACCTCGCCAACCAGCGCACCTGGCGCGTCGAGTTCGTCGAAGTCGAAGGCCTGCGCCAGCTCGACGCTGCCGACCTGCTGGAATTCTGGCCAGCCTGTGCGGCATCCGAGGGTTGGCTGTACCGGGTCGAGCAAGGCGGCTGGCTGGACCAGGAATGCCGTCGCGAGGGCTTCGTCGCCCGCGAGACCAAGGCCGTCGACGAGTATTTCGTCAATGGCGGCGATCGCTGCCTGAGCGTGCTGTCCTGGTCGCCACCGAAGGTTTCCCCGCTGATCTGACCGCCATGAAAAAAGCCGCCCGTGGGCGGCTTCTCGCGTGGCGCTCCGGCTACATCAGGAAGATCGTCGCCAGGCCGAGGAAGATGAAGAAACCGCCGCTGTCGGTCATCGCAGTGATCATCACGCTGGAGCCCATCGCCGGATCGCGTCCGAAACGATGCAGGGTCATCGGGATCAGCACTCCCATCATCGCCGCCAGCAGCAGGTTCAGGGTCATCGCGGCGGTCATCACCACGCCCAGTTCCCAGTTGCCGTAAAGATAGAAGGCCACCACGCCGATCACTCCGCCCCACGCCAGGCCGTTGACCAGCGCGACGCCAAGCTCCTTGCGCAGCAGGCGGTTGCGACTGTTGCTGGTCGGCTGTACCTGGTCGAGCGCGATGGCGCGGACGATCATGGTGATGGTCTGGTTGCCGGAATTGCCACCGATGCCGGCAACGATCGGCATCAGCGCGGCCAGCGCCACCAGTTTCTCGATGGAGCCTTCGAACAGGCCGATCACCCGCGAGGCGACGAAGGCGGTGATCAGGTTGGTGGCCAGCCAGGCCCAGCGGTTGCGCACCGACTTCCAGACCGAGGCGAAGATGTCTTCTTCTTCACGCAGACCGGCCATGTTGAGGACTTCGCTTTCGCTTTCCTCACGGATCAGGTCGACCATCTCGTCGATGGTCAGACGACCGATCAGCTTGCCGCCCTTGTCCACCACCGGCGCGGAAATCAGGTCGTAACGCTCGAATGCCTGGGCGGCGTCGTAGCCGTCCTCGTCCGGGTGGAAGGTCACCGGGTCGGTGGCCATGACTTCCAGCACTTGCTTGTCCGGATCGTTGACCAGCAGGCGCTTGATCGGCAGCACGCCCTTGAGCACGCCGTCGTAGTCGACCACGAACAGTTTGTCGGTATGCCCGGGCAGTTCCTTCAGGCGGCGCAGGTAGCGTAGCACCACTTCCAGGCTGACGTCCTCGCGGATGGTGACCATCTCGAAGTCCATCAGCGCGCCGACCTGGTCCTCCTCGTAGGACAGCGCCGAACGCACTCGCTCGCGCTGCTGCGCGTCGAGGCTTTCCATCAGTTCATGGACCACGTCGCGCGGCAGTTCCGGCGCCAGGTCGGCGAGTTCGTCGGCGTCCAGGTCCTTGGTCGCGGCGATGATCTCGTGGTCGTCCATGTCCGCGATCAGGGTTTCCCGGACCGCGTCGGAGACTTCGAGAAGGATGTCGCCGTCGTCCTCGGACTTGACCAGTTGCCAGACCGTCAGGCGGTCGTCCAGCGGCAGCGATTCGAGGATGTGGGCGATGTCGGCGGGGTGCAGTTCCTCCAGCTTGCGCTGGAGTTCTACGAGATTCTGCCGGTGGACGAGGTTTTCCACCCGGTCATGGTGCTGGCCTTCCTGACGATGGGTCAGGTCTTCCACCACCTTGTGGCGATGCAGCAGCTCGACCACCTGCGCTAGGCGGTCCTGCAGGCTTTCCTGCGGCTTCTTGGCTTCTACTTCGGTCATAGCGCGCTCCACCCCCAGTAGCGGAGCACGCCAAAGGGGTCAATCAGAAACGTGATTGGTCAAACGGGAAACTGTTCGAGTTTCTACTGGGTAAGTCCATGGGGGTGTTCCAAGGGCCCTCTCGGGGCAGATACGGATAATGATAACACTCCGCTTGCGTTTTGCGCGTTACAAAATGGCGGCAAGAACAAGCGCTTGCGGCACAAAGTTCATCGTCACTCGACGCCTGACTGCGACGCCGGAAATTTCACTCAGGACACTCGGCCCCGCGGAAAAAGGCAACGCGTTAGCCTGCACTCACCCTTATCCGACCCGGAGTGCCGCCCATGCGTTCCCTGTCCCTCCTTCTCCTCCTCTCGCTGGCGTCCACCTGCGAGGCCGCTGCGGTATTCCGCTGCGAAGACGCCAGCGGCCATGTCAGCTTCACCCAACTCGGTTGCCCCGCCGGGCAGGCCGGCGAGACCGTCGTGGCGGACAACCCGCCGCCGGGAGGCAGGAGCGTCACGCCGATGGCCGAGACGAAGACGAAAAAGGCGTCCATCGGCCGGAAAAGCGTGCCGCTCGCGGTGATCGGAGAAAGAGAAGATCGCTGCGGCAGACGCCTGGACGAGAAGGAACGCCGCAAGGCGATCGTGGAGCAGCGGATAATGGCGGGAATGACCCGCTCCGATGTGGAGCGGGCGCTGGGCAAGCCGGACCGGGTCAGCGGGAACAATGCGGAGGTGCGTTATCAGTACAAGGCCGACAAGCGACGGGGAGCGAGAAGCGTGAGCTTCGATCAGGAGGGATGTGTGAAGGGAAGAGAAGGTACCGGGTGGAGCGAGTCGATCCCGGGAGCTAAGGCCGGGCCGTCCTCATACCGATGAAAGCAGGACCGGCATCGCCCTTAGCGTGCCGGGCAGGGTGTCGCCCTGCCTGCATGGAAAAGACGGACGACAGTCTTCAGCAGCCTACCGCCTACCCGCCGCGCACGCCTCTGGCTGGCGGTTATGGTCAGGCTCAATCCTCTTTCTGCGGTTCGCCGGGCAACAACGCGCGTGATGAACAGACCGCGATAGAGGTGGAATCCCGTTTGCACGTCCACCGTTTCGGAAGCGCCTTGCAGTGAAGTCAAGGCAGCGATGCCCTTGCGCACACGGTACTCGTTCAACGCGCGGCTGCCTCCCTCCATCGGCAGCAAGGAGGGCAACGGCTCGTCAGCGGGCGCATGGTCGACAATGCTGCCGACGATGGTGATGAGCTTGTCGCCGCGCGCGCTGACGGCAGCCTCTTGCCCCGTCTCGACGACACTCCCGGCAGCCTGCGCGAGGTTTTCGGAAATCACCGCATCCAGGCGAACGATGCCGACGCGACGACTGATCAACATGACCATGGATCTCTCCTCTATGTATGGATGGCATCGCTACGATGCATCGCAACGACCTCTAGGAAGCCGTTCCACCTGCCCCCCCCCCCGGAGGCCTGCCCGGGAGCGGTGCGCTCGAGGTCGACGAGCAGCACGTGTTCGTGAGCGAGAACAAGGTCGAAACGAGCCTGCCCCAGCGCCTGGCCATCCTGCACGACGGACAGGTTTTCGATGGGTGTCAGGCGCAGCAGGCTGGCCTTCAGCACGCGCAGGCGCTCGCCGGCATTGCCTGACTGCAGCAGGCAGCGGGCATCCTGCAGGTACTGGTGCGCCTCGGGTCCATGCCAGGTCAGGCGAAAGATGCTCTCGCAACTGGCCAGCAGGGACTCCTGCTCGCCACTGGCGGAAAACTCCCGCCGCACCTTGCCAAGCAGGCTCGAGGACTCCAGGCGCAAGGTCATGAAGGGGATGGCCGGCGGGGCCAGCAGTTGATCGGCATCGATGACGCTGCCGGCGGGCAGGCCGAACAACTGCCGCAACGTTTCGCGCAGGGCGGCGTGATCCAGGCGCACGGTTGCACTGGACATGGCGAACTCCTTTTTCAGGATGGATGGATGACGGACAGGCACCGACGCGGCGGATACAACCGCCGGCCAGGCCGGAGCGAAGTACGTTCGTTCAATGCAGGCGCAGGACCCGCGCCAGGTTGCCGCGCGCCTGCAACAGCAGGACCAGCAGCACCAGCAGTACCCCGAGCATCCACGGCGAGAGGTGCTCGGCACGATACAACCCGGCCACTATTCCCAGCGCCTGGCAGCCGGTGCACAACGCCAGCAGGTAGGCGCACAGGGAAACGCCGGGGCGGAAACGCGCGCCGGCGCGGCGATAGGTGATCAGGCGCATGCAGATCGCCGAGCAGACCAGCACGGTCAGGGTGGACAGCGGATCAACCATCGGACTTGCCTCCCCGGCGGCGCAACAGCCCGCGCATCCAGCTGGGCAGTTCGCCGCCACGCATCCACTCGAGCATGCCGATGCCGCCGGTCACGCAGAGGGTCGCGGCGACGAAGGCGGCCATGCCGCTGGTCTGGGTCAACCCGCGGCCGAGCGCCTCGATTCCGGCGTAATAGCCGCCGACCCAGGACACCAGCAGGTAGCCGAGGCGGGTCAGGGCGTTGTAGTCACGGGCGAACACGACAAAGAAGATGGCGCCGCCGAAGCCTCCCAGCAAGGCGTTGCCATCGATATCGATACCCGGCAGGTACATGGCCAGGCCGACGCCAGCCATTGCGCTGGCGGCGGAGGCCGCAGAGCTTGGCTCGGACATGGATGACTCCCGGAAATGCAAAGGCCCGCCGAAAAGGCGGGCCCGGAACGGCCGAAGCCCGCATCGGCGGGCTTCGGCCAGAGGAATTTCAATCGTGGAGAATTTATACCTTTATCGTCCCATAGCGTCAATATGGGAAAACCCGTTTTCATACAGAAATTTTTTTAGCGCTCGCCCACGATCCCCACCTCCGCCATCGGCTCCTCCAGTCGCTGCAAGGCCTGGCGCAGCAAAGCGACGACCCGCTCGCGCCATTCCTTGTCCCAGCGATGCAGGGTGCTCTTCGACAGGCCGCTGAGTCGCTCGATCTCGCGGATGCTCGACGGCGGACGACGGAACATGCGCATCAGCAAGGCCAGGGTTGCCCGCTGCTCGATCGGGTCGGCCCCGGGCTTCAGCCAGTCGCGCAAAGCCGCCAGGCCAAGGACGAAATCCCGCCCGCGGGCGAACTCGGCCCGCACCACCGCCAGCTCCAGTGGGTGCGCAGCCAGCTGGCGCTGGGCGAAACGCACGGTCATCACCGCCTGGGCCTGCCATTCGTGCGGACTCAAACCGCTGGGCAGGTGTTCGATGAAGCTGCGATCGAAGCGCTCGCGCAGGCCATCGATCACCATCGCCGTCGACGACTTCGGTCCCGGCTGGTGCTCGAACATCCAGTAGGCCACGGCCAGCGCCTGCTCGGTACTTTGAAACATGGTATTCCCTCCTTGGCCGGCCCACCTGGCTGGCCGCTCGCATTAGCCACCCGCAGTGGCTGTGTTGGGCCGCCGTCCTACCCGAGGCGAGTAGGAAAGCGCTGAAATTATGGTAATACCCATATACTGACGCTTGCAATGCCACAGGCACACCCTTAGTCTTGCCCCCTATGGAACTCAAAGATCGCATCAAGGCGGCGCGCAAGCACGCCCATCTCAGCCAGGTCCAGCTTGCCCAGGCGGTAGGCATGACCCAGACCTCCATTTCCGATCTGGAGCGCGGCAAGTCCCGCGCCACCAGCTTCGTCGCGCAGATCGCCGGCGCCTGCGGCGTCAACCCCCTGTGGCTGGCGGAAGGTCGCGGCGAGATGCTCGCCGAGCGCGGCCAGGCGAACGCAGGACCCAATGCCAGTTGGCTTGGCGCAGTAGAGTCATGGGACGACGAAACGCCCCTGGATGCCGACGAGATCGAACTGCCCTTCTACAAGGAGATCGAGCTGTCCGGCGGCAAGGGCAGCACGGTGATCCTGCAGACCGGCGGGCGCAAGCTGCGCTTCGGCAAGTACACCCTGCGCAAGAAGAACATCGATCCGGCCAGTGCCGCCTGCGTCACGGTCAGCGGCAACAGCATGGAGCCGGTGCTGCCGGACGGCAGCACGGTAGGCGTGGACACTAGCGCGCGGACGATCAAGGACGGCGACATGTACGCCTTCGACCACGACGGCCAACTGCGCGTTAAACTGCTTTACCGCCTTCCAGGCGGCGGCCTGCGCATTCGCAGCTTCAACAGTGACGAGCATCCGGACGAGCGCTACGAGCCCCAGGAAGCCGCCGAGCACATCAACGTGATCGGCCGGGTGTTCTGGTACTCGGTGCTGGTCTGACCCCTTCCCGCCCCGCCTGACGACGGGGCCGCGTTCCGGCGGAAGAAAAATCCCGGGCAAAGAAAAAGGGCCTGCATTGCTGCAGGCCCTTTCGGTATGGCGCACTCAGGAGGATTCGAACCTCCGACCGCTCGGTTCGTAGCCGAGTACTCTATCCAGCTGAGCTATGAGTGCGTGTCGGTGCTTTTTCCGGCCACCTGCCGGTAACGCTTGTTTTACCGTGAAAGACCGCAACTGTCGATCCTTCGCTCGCCGAGCCCCTGACGAGAGGAACCCTTCGAAATATGGCGCACTCAGGAGGATTCGAACCTCCGACCGCTCGGTTCGTAGCCGAGTACTCTATCCAGCTGAGCTATGAGTGCGTCGTGGGGGCGCATTATAGATTGTGGATTTTATCCGTCAAGCGATTTTTTCAATCAAATCAGTAACTTAGTTACCAAGATGGCTTTCGCCGCCTGAATCAACCTCTAACACTTGAATGGCGGAGAGGGGGGGATTCGAACCCCCGACACCCTTTTGAGGTGTACTCCCTTAGCAGGGGAGCGCCTTCGGCCACTCGGCCACCTCTCCGCAACACGGGGCGCATGATACCCATCTTTACCCCGTTTGCAAAGGGAAAATTAGATAAAAATTAATGGTTTGGCTCTTGATCTTTCTCTTTCTGGATGCGCTGGTAAATTTCCTCCCGGTGTACGGCGACTTCCTTCGGCGCGTTGACGCCGATGCGCACCTGGTTCCCTTTGACACCCAGTACCGTCACGGTGACGTCGTCACCTACCATCAGGGTCTCTCCGACCCGACGAGTCAGAATCAGCATTCCTTTCTCCTCACGCGAATATTTCAGGACAACAGTCTGCAAAAAAGAAATGGCGGCGGATCCGCAGAAATCAAGAGCGCGATCCTTCACCCAGTATTGACCAGTCCCGCCGGAATGAAAGTTCCTGCCAAACGGTCAAAAACGACAAAAGGCGCGGGGTTGCCGCGCCTTTCGCCTGTCAGCGTCACTCACCCTGTCGCGCCGGCGCGTCGAGCTCGAACGCCGTGTGCAGGGCACGTACCGCCAGTTCCAGGTACTTCTCTTCGATCACCACGGAAACCTTGATTTCCGAGGTGGAGATCATCTGGATGTTGATGCTTTCCTTGGCCAGCGCTTCGAACATGCGGCTGGCCACGCCGGCGTGCGAACGCATGCCGACGCCGACGATGGAAACCTTGGCGATGTTGGTGTCGCCGATGGCTTCGCGCGCGCCGATGTTGGCGGCGGTCTGCTTGAGGATTTCCAGGGCGTTCAGGTAATCGTTGCGATGCACCGTGAAGGTGAAGTCGGTGGTGTTATCGTGCGCCACGTTCTGCACGATCATGTCGACTTCCACATTGGCGGCACTGATCGGCCCGAGGATCTTGAAGGCCACGCCGGGGGTATCGGGTACGCCACGGATGGTCAGCTTGGCTTCGTCGCGGTTGAAGGCGATGCCGGAGATGATCGGCTGTTCCATGGATTCCTCTTCATCATCGATAGTAATGAGGGTGCCCGGACCCTCCTGGAAGCTGTGCAGCACGCGCAACGGAACGTTGTACTTGCCGGCGAACTCGACCGCCCGGATCTGCAGCACCTTGGAACCGAGGCTGGCCATTTCCAGCATTTCCTCGAAGGTGATCTTGTCCAGCCGACGGGCCTGCGGCACTACGCGCGGATCGGTGGTGTAGACGCCGTCGACGTCGGTGTAGATCTGGCATTCGTCGGCCTTCAACGCCGCCGCCAGGGCCACCCCGGTGGTATCGGAACCGCCGCGGCCCAGCGTGGTGATGTTGCCGTTGCCGTCGACGCCCTGGAAACCGGCGACCACCACTACCCTGCCGGCCTTGAGGTCGGCGCGGATGTGGGTGTCGTCGATGTGCAGGATGCGCGCCTTGGTGTGCGCGCTGTCGGTGAGGATACGCACCTGGTTGCCGGTATAGGAGACCGCCGGCACGCCGCGCTTGATCAGGGCCATGCTGAGCAGGGCGATGGTCACCTGCTCTCCGGTCGAGACCATGACGTCCAGTTCGCGCGGAACCGGCTGCTCCATGATCTGGTTGGCCAGGCCGATCAGACGGTTGGTCTCGCCGCTCATGGCGGATACCACCACGACGACGTCATCGCCCGCTTCGCGGAATTTCTTCACCTTCTCGGCCACCTGCTCGATACGCTCGACGGTGCCGACGGAGGTCCCTCCAAACTTCTGTACGATCAAAGCCATTTCAAACCGCCTGATTCCGTGAAGGGCGCCCTTTTGAACCTGCCACATTCTTTCGCTACCCGGACTGGCGGGGCGCACCGCCGGCCGGGCATCAAGGGGCGCTGGCCGCCCGGCCCCGCGTCGCTCTGGCGCGGGGCCGGCATGGCATCAGAGCCCTTGCTCGACGAAGCGCTGGGCCAGGGCCAGGGCCTCGTCCAATTTCGCTGCATCGGTGCCGCCGCCCTGGGCCATATCCGGGCGTCCGCCACCTTTGCCACCAACTGCCGCCGCGGCTTGCTTCATAAGCTCGCCGGCCTTCAGTTGGCCGGTCAGGTCCTGGGTCACGCCTGCGACCAGTACGACCTTCCCGTCCAGCTCGCCGCCGAGCAGGATCACTGCGCGGCCGAGCTTGTTCTTCAACTGGTCGACCAGCGCCAACAGCGCCTTGCCGTCCAGACCATCGAGGCGCGCGGCGAGTACCTTCGCGCCCTTGATTTCCACCGCCGCCGCCGAAAGGTCGTCGCCGGCCGCGCTGGCAGCCTTGGCCTTGAGCTGTTCCAGCTCCTTCTCCAGCGAGCGGTTGCGCTCCAGCAGGGCGCCGAGCTTGTCCAGCAGGTTGTCGCGGCTGCCCTTGACCAGGCTGGCGGCTTCCTTGAGCTGCTCCTCGGCACCGTTCAGGTAGGCCAGCGCCGCCGCGCCGGTGACCGCCTCGATACGGCGTACGCCGGCAGCCACGCCACCCTCGCTAGTGATCTTGAACAGGCCGATGTCGCCGGTGCGGGATACGTGGGTGCCACCGCACAGCTCGACGGAGAAATCGCCGCCCATGCTCAGTACGCGCACCTGGTCGCCGTACTTCTCGCCGAACAGCGCCATGGCGCCCTTGGCCTTGGCGGTGTCGATATCGGTTTCCTCGGTCTCGACCTCGGTGTTGCGACGGATTTCGGCGTTGACGATATCCTCCAGGGCCTTCAGTTGTTCCGCCTTGATCGCCTCGAAGTGGCTGAAGTCGAAACGCAGGCGCTGGCTGTCCACCAGCGAGCCCTTCTGTTGTACGTGGTCGCCCAGTACCTGGCGCAGCGCGGCATGCAGCAGGTGGGTCGCGGAGTGGTTGAGCGCGGTGGCCTGGCGTACCGAAGCGTCGACCTCGGCCTTGACCGCGCCGCCGACGCTCAGGTTGCCCCGGGCGACCACGCCATGGTGCAGGTGCGCGCCGCCAGCCTTGGTGGTATCGCGCACGTCGAAGCGCACGCCAGCCGCCTCGAGGTAGCCACTGTCGCCGACCTGGCCGCCGGATTCGGCGTAGAACGGCGTCTGGTCGAGGACCACGACGCCCTCCTCGCCCTCCTCCAGGCGCTCGACGGCCTGGCCGTCCCTGAACAGCGCGACGATCTGCCCGGCGCCGGAGACGCCCTGATAGCCGAGGAAGCGGGTCTCGCCGTCGACCTTGACCAGGCTGTTGTAGTCCATGCCGAAGGCGCTGGAAGCGCGGGCGCGCTCGCGCTGGGCCTCCATCTCGCGCTCGAAGCCGTCCTCGTCGATGGTCAGCTCGCGCTCGCGGGCGATGTCATTGGTCAGGTCGACCGGGAAGCCATAGGTGTCGTACAGCTTGAACACCACGTTGCCGGGAATCACGCTGCCCTGCAGTTCGGCGAGGTCCTGTTCGAGGATCTTCAGGCCTTGCTCCAGGGTCTTGGCGAACTGCTCTTCCTCGGTCCTCAGCACGCGCTCGATGTGCGCCTGCTGTTGCTTCAGCTCGGGGAAGGCATCGCCCATCTCGGTGACCAGCGCTGCGACGATCTTGTGGAAGAAGGTGCCCCTGGCGCCCAGCTTGTTGCCGTGGCGGCAGGCGCGGCGGATGATCCGCCGCAAGACGTAGCCGCGACCCTCGTTGGACGGCAGTACGCCGTCGGCGATCAGGAAGCTGCAGGAACGGATGTGATCGGCTACCACCTTCAGCGACGGCGCGTCGTCGTTGGCGCAGCCGATGGCCTCGGCGGAGGCTTTCAGCAGATTCTGGAACAGGTCGATCTCATAGTTCGAGTGCACGTGCTGGAGTACCGCGCTGACGCGCTCCAGGCCCATGCCGGTGTCCACGCTCGGCGCCGGCAGCGGGTGCATGACGCCGTCCGCGGTGCGGTTGAACTGCATGAACACGTTGTTCCAGATCTCGATGTAGCGGTCGCCGTCCTCTTCCGGCGAACCGGGCGGGCCGCCCCAGATCTCCGGCCCATGGTCGAAGAAGATCTCGGTGCAGGGACCGCAAGGTCCGGTATCGCCCATCGCCCAGAAGTTGTCGGACGCATAGGGCGCACCCTTGTTGTCGCCGATCCGCACCATACGCTCGGCGGGCACGCCGACTTCCTTGGTCCAGATGTCGTAGGCCTCGTCGTCGGTGGCGTAGACGGTGACCCAGAGCTTTTCCTTGGGCAGGTTCAGCCATTTCTCGCCGGTGAGGAACTCCCAGGCGTAATGGATGGCGTCGCGCTTGAAATAGTCGCCGAAGCTGAAGTTACCCAGCATTTCGAAGAAGGTGTGGTGCCGCGCGGTGTAGCCGACGTTTTCCAGGTCGTTGTGCTTGCCGCCGGCGCGCACGCATTTCTGGCTGGTGGTCGCACGGGTGTAGGCGCGCTTTTCCAGGCCGAGGAAGCAGTCCTTGAACTGGTTCATGCCCGCGTTGGTGAACAGCAGGGTCGGATCGTTCGCCGGGATCAGCGAACTGGAAGCGACACGGGTGTGTCCCTTCTCTTCGAAGAAGCGGAGGAAGGCTTCACGGATTTCAGCGCTTTTCATAGGTTCTTCCACGGAAAATTGGCGGCCACGAATCGCCGGCAAAGGGCCGCATTATATCGGCCCTTGGGCAAGGTTGTAGTGTATTTGCGCGATAGTTATTGCCTATTGCCGACCTTTTCGCTTATGAGCGACGAAAGGCCGCGAAGGCATCCAGTACTTGTCCTATGGACTCGGCGGAAACGTCCAGGTGGGTGACCAGGCGCAAACGCGCCGCCGCGCTGATCCGCACCTCGCGCTCGGCGAGGAAGTCGCGCAGCGCGACCGCCCGCTCGCCGACATCGACGTAGACCATGTTGGTCTGCACCGGCTCCACCGCATAGCCCAGTTCGCGCAGCCCGTCGCCCAGGCGCGCGGCGTTGGCGTGGTCGTCGGCCAGGCGTGCCACCTGGTGATCGAGGGCGTACAGGCCGGCAGCCGCCAGCAGACCGGCCTGGCGCATCCCGCCGCCGACCATCTTGCGCCAGCGACGGGCCTTGCCGATCAGTTCGACGCTGCCGCAAAGCACCGAGCCCACCGGCGCACCGAGGCCCTTGGACAGGCACACCGACACCGAGTCGAAGTGCCGGGTGATTTCGCTGGCGTCTACGCCCAGCTTCACCGCCGCGTTGTACAGGCGCGCGCCATCCAGGTGCAGGGCCAGGCCACGCGCGCGAGTGAAAGCGCGCGCCGCGGCCAGGTAGTCGAGCGGCAGCACCTTGCCCTGCATGGTGTTTTCCAGGGCCAGCAGGCGGGTCCTGGCGAAATGGAAGTCGTCGGCCTTGATCGCCGCCGCGACCTTGTCCAGGTCGAGCGATCCGTCGGCCTCGCCGTCGATCGGCTGCGGCTGGATCGAGCCCAGCACCGCGGCACCGCCGCCCTCGTATTTGTAGGTATGCGCCTGCTGGCCGACGATGTATTCGTCGCCGCGCTCGCAGTGGGCCATCAATCCGAGCAGGTTGCTCATGGTCCCGGTCGGTACGAAGAGCGCCGCGGCGAAGCCCAGGCGCGCCGCCAGTTCGGCCTCCAGGCGGTTGACCGTAGGGTCCTCGCCATAGACGTCGTCGCCCAGTTCGGCCGCGGCCATGGCTTCGCGCATGCCGGCGGTGGGCTGGGTGACGGTGTCGCTGCGCAGGTCGATGACAGGCACGGAGGGCTCCTCGGTTCGGCGGAAAAGCCCGATCCTACGGCGCTCTACCGACAGCCACAAGGGAAGTCGGGAAATCTTCCCGGCCGCAACGGAAACGGAGCGCCGAAGCGCTCCGTCATGATCGAGAGGGAAGGCCGATACGCCTCAGAGCTTGGCCGGCACCACCAGGATTCCGGCACGCAGGCCGTTCTTCACCCGTGGATTGGGGAAGATGATGCGCGCGCCGACCTCGTCCACCACCCAGCGCGTGCCGCCGATATCCTCGGCCAGCAGGTAGCCCGGCGAGAGTTCGGTGAAGTTGGCCACGTCGTCGTCGAGGTGCAGGCGGAAGTGGTCGCTGTGCTTGATCACCTCGCGCGACACGCTGAACAGCTTGAGGCCGTCGAGCCGGGAGCCGTCCGGCTGTTCCTCGCTGCCGTCGATCAGCAGCTCCAGGCTCCGCTCCAGGCGCTCCAGGTTGACCTCCTGGTTCTCTCCGAACGGACGTGCCTTGCCCAGTTCCAGGGTAAAGGCCTCGGCGCCGAGCTGACCGTAGGTGTAGGCGCTGAAGGTGATGCCCGGCTTGTTCTGCAACAGCACCGCCTCGATGCCGGCGTCGCGCAGGCGGGCCAGTTCGCTGCGGGAATGCTGGCGGCCCTCGGCCCAGGGGTAGAGGGCGAACTGCTCGATCTTCGAGCCGCGGATCGCGGTATGCAGGTCGTAGTGCAGGTGGACTCGCTCGGTCTTGCTGAAGAACACCTGGGCCAGGCGCTCCAGCTCGGCGGCACGGAAGGCCTCGTTGCCGCTGCCCTCCTCGTGGCGACCGTTGAACAGGCGGTTCATGTCCTGTTCGACGTAGCGCTCGCCGCGGCGGATGGCTTCGGGGTTGCCGAACAGGAAGAGGACCCTGGCGGCAGGCTTGAGGGTGCCAGCGGCGACCTTGCGGATCAGCCGTTCGAGCAGTTCGATGGGCGCGGTCTCGTTGCCGTGGATACCGGCCGAGAGCAACAGGTCGACGCCGTTATCGCGGGCGCCGATCGGCGTGACTTCCAGCGCGCCCTCGGCCAGCCAGTGCAGGCGGGTGCCGTCGGCGGTGAGCTGGATCTTCTCGGTCGGCTCGCGGCCGGCCAGGGTCAAGTCGAGCAGTTTGCCGAGGGCGAGCATGGGATGTCCTCAGTCAGTGGGTGTGGTCGCAGCCGCAGTCGGGGCCGTGCTCGTGGTCGTCGCCCTCTTCGATCGGCTCCATCTCCAGTTGCAGGCTGACCAGGTTGGTCGCCATCGGCCGCAGCAGCAGGTTGGTGTATTCGGTATCGCCGTCTTCGACGTCGACGCCGATCAGCAACTGGCCGTTGCCGGCTTGCTGGACCCACACTTCCTTGCCCTGCCAGACCACGGCGAAACGGGTGCAGGAAGTTTCCAGCTGGGTGCCGTCGGTATCTTCGAGGATCAGTTGCAGGCTATCGGACATGGTGGCGAGGCTCTCAATCGAGTTGGAAGGAATAAACCGAGCCCAGTTTAAGGATCTGCGTCAGTTCATCCAATGCCGTCCGGCACTCCAGCAGCAGTTGGGGGTCGGCCAGGTCGGTCTCGCTCAGGCGGTCGCGGTAGTGCCGGTCGACCCAGGCTACCAGCGTGTCGTACAGGCCGGCGCTCATGATCACCCCCGGATTCACCGCCGCCAGCTCCCGTTCCTGCAGCGCCACGCGCAAGCGCAGGCAAGCCGGACCGCCGCCGTTCTGCATGCTCTGCTTGAGGTCGAAGACCTTCACTTCGCGGATCGGACCGTCGTCGCCGGTGAGCTGGTCCAGGTAGTTCCAGACCCGCGGGTTGTTCCGGCACTCCTCCGGTACCACCAGCAGCATCGAACCGTCGGCCTTCGACAGCAGTTGGCTGTTGAACAGGTAGGACTTCACCGCGTCCTCCACCGCGACCTGGTCGCGCGGCACGCAGATGGCGCGGAAGCGGCCGCCGCGGCGGCCCAGCTTGTCGTGCAGTTCGGCAAGGACCTTCTCGGTATCGAGGAAGGCGTCCTCGTGATGGAACAGCACCTCGCCATTGCCCACCGAGATCACATCGTTGTGGAACACGCCCTGGTCGATCACCGCCGGGTTCTGTTGAGCGTAGACCACTCCGGCCTCGCTCAGCCCGTGCAGACGCGCGACGGCCTGGCAGGCTTCCAGGGTCTGGCGCGCCGGATAGCGTTGCGGCGCCGGGAAGCGACTGTCGAAGGCGCTGCGACCGAAGACGAAGAACTCCACGCCGGCATCGCCATAGTCCTTGCAGAAGCGCGTGTGGTTGGCCGCGCCTTCGTCGCCGAACTGGCTCACTGCCGGCAGCGCCGCGTGATGGGCGAAATGCCGCTCGTCGTTGAACATCGCCGCCAGCACGCGGCTGGTGGTGGGATGCTCGATGGATCGGTGGAACTTGCAGTTCAGGTTGGCCGCGGTGAAATGCACGCGGCCGTCGGCGGTGTCGGCACTCGGGCTGACCGTGGCGGCATTGGCGGTCCACATGCTCGACGCCGAGCTGCAGGCGGCGAGGAGAGGCATCGCTTCCTTCGCCGCACGGCGGATCACCTCCTCGTCGCTGCCGGAGAAGCCCAGGCTACGCAGCGCAGCGGTATCCGGGCGGGCTTGCGGAGCGAGTACCCCCTGCTTGAAACCCATCTCCATCAGCGCCTTCATCTTCGCCAGGCCCTGCTTCGCCGCTTCCTTCGGGTTGGACACCGCCTGGCTGTTGCTTTGCGAAGCGACATTGCCGTAGGACAGGCCGCCGTAGTTGTGGGTCGGGCCGACCAGGCCGTCGAAATTCACTTCATGGGCATTCATAGGCTGATCCCGGGAGTCAGGGTGGCAGGAAGGGACACGCTGGGGCTTTCCAGCGAGGCGACCGGATAGGCGCAGTAATCGGCGGCGTAGTAGGCGCTCGGCCGGTGGTTGCCGGACGCGCCGATACCGCCGAACGGCGCGCTGCTGGCGGCGCCGGTGAGCTGCTTGTTCCAGTTGACGATGCCGGCGCGGCTTTCCACGAGGAACTGCTCGAAACGCTCGCGGGAATCCGACAGCAACCCGGCGGCCAGGCCGTACTGGGTGGCGTTGGCTTCACGGATCGCCGCAGCGAAATCGGAGTAGCGGATCACTTGCAACAGCGGCCCGAAGAACTCTTCGTCCGGTCGCTCGGCCACCGCGCTGACGTCGAGGATGCCCGGGGTCAGCAGGGCGGCGCCGTCGATCGGCTGGGTCATCGCCAGCAGCGGCTGTGCGCCCTTGCCGATCAAATGCTCCTGGGCCTTGAGCAGGTGCTCGGCGGCGCTCAGCGAAATCACCGCGCCCATGAACGGCGCCGGCTGTTCGTCGAAGCGACCGACCCGCAGGGTAGCGCTGACCGCCACCAGGCGCGCCAGCAGTGCGTCGCCCCAGGCGCCCTGCGGCACCAGCAGGCGGCGGGCGCAGGTGCAACGCTGGCCTGCGGAGATGAAGGCGGACTGGATGATGGTGTAGACGGCGGCGTCGAGGTCGGCGACCTCCTCCACCACCAGCGGGTTGTTGCCGCCCATCTCCAGCGCCAGGATTTTCTGCGGCTGGCCGCCAAACTGGCTGTGCAGCAGGTTGCCGGTGCGACTGGACCCGGTGAAGAACAGACCGTCGAGCCCTCGGTGGGCGGCCAGCGCGACGCCGGTTTCGCGACCGCCCTGGACCAGGTTGAGCACGCCGGCCGGCAGGCCGGCCTGGATCCAGGCCTTGAGCGTCAGCTCGGCGACCTTCGGGGTCAGCTCGCTGGGCTTGAACACCACGCAGTTACCGGCCAGCAGCGCCGGGACGATATGCCCGTTGGGCAGGTGGCCGGGGAAATTGTAGGGACCGAATACCGCCACCACGCCATGCGGCTTGTGCCGTAGCACGGCGGTAGCGTCGGCCAGCGGACCGGATTTCTCGCCGGTGCGCTCGCGGAACGCCTGCACCGAGATCGCCACCTTGTTGACCATGCTGGTCACTTCGGTGGCCGACTCCCACAGCGGCTTGCCGGTTTCCTCGCCGATCACTCGGGCCAGCTCGTCGGCGCGGGACTTGAGGGTCGCAGCGAAGCGCTCGAGCAACTCGATGCGCTGCTCCAGCGGGCGCCGCGCCCAGGCCGGGAAGGCCTCGCGGGCGGCGCACACGGCAGCGTCGACCTGGGTGGCGTCAGCGCCGCGCCCGGACCAGACCACGCCCTGGCCAACCGGGTCGAGGGACTCCAGGGTCTCGCCCTGGCCCGCCAGCCACTGGCCGGCAATGTAATGGGTACTCATCATCGACTCCTCGGGCGCCCTCGCCGGGACGCCTCCATCAGGCTTTCAACCGCGCTTCTGCGCCGACAGCGGCACCGCGCGTACCGAGGCGCCGGCCGACAGGCGCAGGCGCTTGGCAGTCAGCGGATCGACCACCAGGGTGCCGGCGGCGGCCCGCGCCGGCGCGGCGGTGATGCGACAGTCTTCGCGCTTGCGGTTGTGGATCAGGTAGGGCTCGGCGTCGTCGCCGGGAGTGCCCACCGCCAGCACCAGGTTCTGGCTCTCGGCGATGGCGCGGATCTTGTCGGTCTCGGCCTCGATCGCCGGGCCGGCGTCGAAGATGTCGACGTAGCCCTGGTAGCTGAAGCCCTCGGCCTTGAGCATGGCCAGCGCCGGCTCGGTGTTCGGATGGACGCGGCCGATCACCCCGCGCGCCTCCTCGGAGAGGAAGCAGGTGTAGAGCGGGAACTTCGGCATCAGCTCGGCGATGAAGGCCTTGTTGCCGACCCCGGTGAGGTAGTCGGCCTGGGAGAATTCCATCTTGAAGAAGTGCCGGCCGAGGCTTTCCCAGAATGGCGAACGCCCCTCCTCGTCGGACATGCCGCGCATCTCGGCGATCAGCTTGTCGCCGAACAGGTGGCGGAATTCGGCGATGAACAGGAAGCGCGCACGCGACAGCAGCTTGCCGTTGAGGCCGCTGCGGTGGTCGGCGTGGAGGAACAGCGAGCACAGCTCGGAATTGCCGGTCAGGTCGTTGGCCAGGAACAGCGTGGGGATCTCGCGATGGATGTTGAGTTCCTGCGAGGCGCTCACGGTGAGGCCGACCCGGTAGTTGTACCAGGGTTCGCGAAGCCCCACCGCTCCGGCGATGGCGGAGATGCCGACGACCTTGCCGGCGTCGTCCTCGAGGACGAACAGGTAGTCGGCGTCGCCGCGTTCGGCCTCGCCGCGGAAGGCCTTCTCGGCCCAGCTGACGCGATGCTGCAGGCGCTGCTCGTTGGCCGGCAGGGTGGTCAGGCCGGTGCCGGTGCTGCGCGCCAGCTCGATCAGGGCCGGCAGGTCGGCGCTGGTAACAGGACGTACGATCATGACTGGCTCCTTCAGACCGCTACCAGGCGCACGCTGGCGCCTTCGCCGACGCCCAGGGCCTCGGCGGCTTCAACACTCAGGGCCACCGGCTTGCCGGGCGCCCAGTCCAGGTCCAGCACGACCGCGCGGAAGTCCTGCAACTGGCCGTTGGTGACCAGGTATGGACGCCCGCTCTTCGGCGCCTCGCCGATCTTCACCGGAACCACCCGGCTCTGGGCGATCGAGCGAATCCCCGAGGTACGCGCGTGCAGGGTCGGGCCGCCATCGAAGATGTCGATGTAGTTGTCGGTCTCGAAGCCTTCGCGCATCAGGATATCGAAGGTGATCTGCGCTCGCGGGTGGACCTGGCCCATGGACTCCTGGGCGGCATCCGGCAACAGTGGCACATAGATCGGATAGTGCGGCATCAGTTCGGCGAGGAAGGTGCGGCTCTTCAGCCCGGAGAGCTTTTCCGCCTCGATGTAGTTCAGGTCGAAGAAGTTGCGCCCGACCGCGTTCCAGAACGGCGATTCGCCCTGCTCGTCGCTGTAGCCGACGATCTCCACCACCACCGCGTCGGCGAAGCGCTCCGGATGGCTGGCCATGAACAGCAGGCGACCGCGCGAGTTGAGTTCGGCATAGACGCTCTGCACCAGGTCGCGCTGTACGTAGAAACTGGTCAGCAGGCTGTTGCCGGTAAGGTCGTGGCACAGCGAGAGGACATGGATCTTGTTGTGGATCGACAGCGAGCGCGAGGCGTGCACGAAGGTTTCGTTGCGGAAGCTGTAGAACGGTTCCGAGAACCCGGCCGAGGCGACGATCGCCGAGCAGCCGACCAGCTCGCCGCTGGCGCTGTCCTCGAGGACGAAGAAATAGCTTTCCTCGCCGTTGTAGCTCACCTCCGCGGCGAACGAGGCCTCGGAAGCGAGGATCTTGTCGCGCAGGCGTTCGGCGTCATCCGGCAAGGACGTGACGCCTACCGGGCTGTCCGCCGCCAGACGCTGCACCTGTGGCAGGTCGGCCGCTTGGGCGGGGCGCATCACCAACATGGCGTCACTCCTTTCTCAGACAACGATGATTGCCGCATCCATGCGCGGGACCGCGGCACCTTCCTGTGCCACGGTTTCGAACGTCCAGCAGGGAAGATCCCGCGCCACGCACGGCGGCACGGTTCCCGGCTCCGGCGCGGGCCGCTCCGGGATTTCGCATCGGGTGCCCCGGCCTGCGCCGGGGCCCCGTGGGTTCGCTCAGCCGCGGACCAGCTTGGCCACGGCGCGCTCGAAGCGCTCCAGGCCTTCGTCGATCTCGGCGTCGTCGATCACCAGGCTCGGCGCGAAGCGCACCACGTCCGGGCTGGCCTGGAGCACCATCACCGCCTCTTTCTCGGCGGCGTTGAGCACATCCCTGGCCTTGCCCTTCCACTCGTCGGTCAGCGCCGCACCGATCAGCAGGCCCATGCCGCGGATCTCGTCGAAGATGCCGTACTCCTGGCCGATCTTCTGCAGGCGGGACTTGAAGCGCTCATGCTTGGCCTTCACGCCATCCAGCACTTCCGGGGTATTGATCACGTCCAGCGCCGCCTCGGCCACCGCCGACGCCAGCGGGTTGCCGCCGTAGGTGGTGCCGTGGGTGCCGACCGACAGGTGCTTGGCGATCTCGCCGGTGGTCAGCATCGCACCGATAGGGAAGCCGCCGCCCAGGCTCTTGGCGCTGGAGAGGATGTCCGGGACCACGCCGTAGTGCATGTAGGCGAACAGCTCGCCGACCCGGCCCATGCCGCTCTGGACCTCGTCGAAGACCAGCAGCGCGTTGTGCTCGTCGCACAGCTTGCGCGCCCCTTCCAGGTAGGCCTGCTGCGCCGGCAGCACGCCGCCCTCGCCCTGGATCGGTTCCAGCACCACGGCGCAGGTCTTGTCGGAGATCGCCGCCTTCAGCGCTTCCAGGTCGTTGTAGGGAACGTGGGTGATACCCTCGAACTTGGGCCCGAAGCCATCGGAATACTTCGGCTGGCCGCCGACGTTGACGGTGAACAGGGTGCGCCCGTGGAAGCTGTTGCTGGCGGCGATGATCTCGTACTTCTGCGGGCCGTAGACATCGTTGGCGTAGCGGCGAGCCAGCTTGAAGGCCGCCTCGTTGGCTTCGGCGCCGGAATTGGCGAGGAACACCCGCTCGGCGAAGGTGGCGTCCACCAGCTTGCGCGCCAGGCGCAGGGCCGGCTCGTTGGTGAAGACGTTGGAAACGTGCCAGATGCGCTGGGCCTGCTCGGTGAGCGCCTTGACCAGCGCCGGATGCGCGTGGCCCAGGGAGGTCACGGCGATGCCGCCGGCGAAATCGATCAGTTCGCGGCCGCTCTGGTCCCAGACGCGCGATCCCTCGCCTCGCACCGGAATGAAGGCGGCGGGGGCGTAGTTGGGGACCATATACCGGTCGAAATCGGCACGTTCTACCTGCGCATGGGGAGCGGACATCGGTGTTTCTCCTGCCTGAAGGCGGCTATCGATGAAAGGATTGTAGGGATTGGGACCGGGCCGGCATTGCCGCCATGCGACAACTTGTTATAGCGCCAACCCGGGAATTTCCGCGGCTTTCGGAAATGCGACAGAAAGCATCGGGAAGGCGCAGTGTAAACGCGCGATGCACTCGGGTGCATACTTCTTCTACGCCGCCCCGCGGGCGGGAACAGCAGGGAAACAAGCCATGCCCATCGAGGGAATCGACTACCGTCTCGTCTTCGCCTCCGACGTCAATCCGCGCGACGGCCTCGGCCTGGAGTGCTGGCGCGGCGAACAGCCGCTGTTCGAGGTCTTTCGCGACGACGTCGGCCGGCGTTTCGTGGTCAACCTGTTCGCCAGCGACGTTCCGCTGGAACTGCTGGAGACGATCATTCCGACGGCCCGTCGCGAACTCGGCGACTTCCCGAGGCGATCCGCCTCCCGGGGCGTCGCAAAGCCCGGCTGAAACCGCCGCGCCGTTGGCGATCAGCCGCGTTCGACGGGAGTGAAGGTCGTCTCGAAGGCGCTGCCGCCGCGCCGCTGGTTGCGGTCCTCGCGCGGAGTGACGCCGAAGAAGTTGCGGTAGGCGCTGGAGAAATGCGGCCCGGAAGAGAAACCGCAGGACAGGCCGATCTGGATGATCGACTTGCTGGTCTGCATCAGCATCTGCCGCGCGCGGTTCAGGCGCAGCTCCAGGTAGTACTGGCTGGGTACGCGGTTCAGGTATTGCTTGAAGATCCGTTCCAACTGGCGCCGCGAAACACACACATGCTGGGCGATCTCATCGGTGGTCAGTGGCTCCTCGATATTGGCTTCCATCAGCAGTACCGCCTGGGTCA
Organism: Pseudomonas sp. 20-5; assembly: GCF_056782835.1. Classification (NCBI taxonomy): domain Bacteria; kingdom Pseudomonadati; phylum Pseudomonadota; class Gammaproteobacteria; order Pseudomonadales; family Pseudomonadaceae; genus Pseudomonas; species Pseudomonas sp. 20-5. The sequence goes on from NZ_CM165584.1 coordinate 4,586,648, forward strand.
GCTTCGGATGGCTGGAGCCGAGGCGATTCTTCAGCGGGATGCGCTGGCGCTCGTTGCCTTCGCGAATGCGCTCCACCACCAGCTCCTCCGAGACCGCGCCGGCCAGTTCAGCGCCATGGTCGCGGGACAGCAGCGCCAGCAGCAGGTCGAGTACCGCCATGCCGCCGCAGGCGGTCATGCGGTCGCGATCCCACTCGAACAGGTGATTGGTGGCGATGACCTTGGGGAAGCGCTCGGTGAAGTCGTCGTGCCAACGCCAGTGCACCGCGGCGCGATAGCCGTCGAGCAGGCCGAGCTGGGCCAGCGGGTAGATGCCGGCGGACAGCGCGCCGATCGCCGCTCCCGAACGCGCCAGTTGCTTGAGCGCCAGGCCCAGCGCTGGCGACACCGCCGCCGGCGCCTCGTCGGCGACCAGGAACAGCCGCGAGCATTGCTCCAGCCTGCCGTTCCAGGCCGTTCCCGGCAGGCGCCAGCCCTCCTCTTCGGCCGGCGCTTCGGCGAGCAGGAACAGCGGCTCGTAGAGCGCCTCGGGGTGCAACCGCCGGGCCGCCCGCAGGGCTTCCTCGGCAAGCGATAGCGTCAGCGCGCGGGTGGCGGGCCAGAGGAGGAAACCGATGCGTTGGGGTTGGGCAGTCATGGGAGCAGCTTAGCCGGCCTCTGCGATGAATGTTACTTGAGGCTGCCGGAGAGGAACTGCTTGAGGCGGTCCGACTGCGGGTTGGCGAGGACTTCCTTCGGGCAGCCGTGTTCCTCGACCAGGCCCTTGTGCAGGAACACCAACTGGTTCGACACCTCGCGGGCGAAACCCATCTCGTGGGTCACCACCACCATGGTGCGGCCTTCCTGCGCCAGGTCCTGCATGACCTTCAGCACTTCGCCCACCAGTTCGGGGTCGAGCGCCGAGGTCGGCTCGTCGAACAGCATCACTTCCGGCTCCACCGCCAGCGCCCGGGCGATCGCCACGCGCTGCTGCTCGCCGCCGCTCATGTGCGCCGGGTAGGCGTCCTTGCGGTGCGCCACGCCGACCTTGGCCAGGTAGTACTCGGCCTTCTCGATGGCTTCCTTCTTCGACACGCCGAGCACATGCACGGGCGCCTCGATGACGTTCTCCAGGGCGCTCATGTGCGACCACAGGTTGAAATGCTGGAACACCATCGACAGGCGCGAGCGCATGCGCTGCAACTGGCGGGAGTCGGCGGCCTTCAGCGCGCCGTCGCGGCCGGGCACCAGCTTCAGCTCCTCGCCGTTGAGCAGGATCTTGCCGGCGTGCGGCTGTTCCAGCAGGTTTATGCAGCGCAGAAAGGTGCTCTTGCCGGAACCGCTCGAGCCGATGATGCTGATCACGTCGCCCGCTTTCGCCGCCAGCGAGACGCCCTTGAGCACCTCGTGGCTACCGTAGCGCTTGTGCAGGTCTTGGACTTCCAGTTTGTACATGTGTGTGTTCTCGGCTAATCAGTCGCTGAGCAAGCGTCCCTGACGGATCGGTTGACGACCGGCCACCTTGGCCAGCCAGAGTCCCGGCTGCGCGTAGCGCATCCGTTCGATGGCGAAAAGCACGCCGGAAACCCCGGCGCACACGGTGCTGGCACGGTCGGCCAGGGGATCGATGACCTGGAACAGCGGTTCGCCCGCCTCCACCCATTCGCCCGGCCGGCGCAGGAAACTCACCACGCCGGTATGCGGGGCGTGGACGTATTCGGTGCCCTCGAAGGGCAAGCCTTCGCAGCAGGCTTCGGGCGCCGCCGGCCATTCGCCCTCGACGAAGCCCTGCTCGGCGAGGAAGGCCAGGATCGCCGCGGCGTTGGCCTCGGCCTGCTGCACGGTGGTGTCGGCCTGGCCGCCGAGTTCGACGGTGGTCGCCAGGCAGGCCAGCGGCAGCTCGGCGCGCGGATACAGGCGCGACAGGCGCAGCCACGGCACCGAGCAGGCCTCGTCGAAGGAACCGCCGCCGGACTCCTCGGCGAGCAGCCCGACAGCGGCGCCCAGGCGTGCGGCCAGGGAGGCGAAGGCGGGCCATTGCTGCGGCAGGGTATAGAGATGGATGGCGGCCTCGAAGTCGCAATGCAGGTCGAGCACCAGGTCGGCGTCGCAGGCGTGGCGATAGAGCACGCGCTGCATGCCCTCCAGTTCCGAGGTCGCCGGCGGCAGGGCGTCCAGCGCCGCGCGCAGGGCCTGGCGGACCAGCGCGACATTGGCCGCCGGATCGCTGCCGAGACGCTCGCCGACGCTGTCGATCACCGCGTCCAGCAGGTCGGGGAAATCGCGATTGAAGTTGCGCCCGCTGCTCATTTCGAAGCGCCCCTGGTGCAGCGCCTGGATCATCTGCCCGAGACCGACCGGATTGGCCACCGGCACCAGCTCGACGGTGCCGCGCAGGCGGCCTTCCGCCTCCAGCAGGCGCAACCGCTGCTTCAGCTCCCAGGCGGTGCGCATGCCCGGCAGCTCGTCGGCGTGCAGGCTGGACTGGATGTAGACCTTGCGCGCGCCGCAGCCGAAGCGGAACACGCTCAGGCGCTTCTCGCTTCCCAGGGTGCTCCACGGCAGCAGGTGGTCGATACGCTCCATGCGGTCCTCCGGATCAGGATTTGCGCGGCGCCAGATAGGCCAGCCAGCGGCGCTCGGCAAGCTTGAACAGGCGCACCAGGATGAAGGTCAGGCACAGGTAGAACAGGCCGGCGGTGATGAACGCCTCGAACGGCAGGTAGTACTGCGAGTAGACGGTCCGCGCGGCGCCGGTGATGTCCACCAGGGTGACGATGGACGCCAGGCTGGTGGTCTGCAGCATCATGATCACTTCGTTGCTGTACTGCGGCAGGGCGCGCCGCAGGGCCGACGGCAGGAGGATACGGCGGTACATCTTCAGGCGCGACATGCCCATCGCCTTGGCCGCCTCGATCTCGCCATGGGGCGTGGCCTTCAGGCTGCCGGCGAGGATCTCGGCGGTGTAGGCGCTGGTGTTGATGGCGAACGCCAGGCAGGCGCAGAAGGACGCGTTCGACAGCCAGGGCCACAGCGCGCTCTCGCGCACCGCGTCGAACTGCGCCAGGCCGTAGTAGATCAGGAACAGCTGGACCAGCATCGGCGTGCCGCGGATCACGTAGGTATAGAGCCAGGCCGGGAAGTTCACCAGCGGCTGCTTGGAGACCCGCATCAGCGCTAGCGGCACCGCCAGCAGCAGGCCGATCAGCAGGGAGATCGAGAGCAGCTTGAGGGTGACCAGCAGGCCGTCGAAATAGAGCGGAAGGCTGTCCCAGATGACGGAGAAATCGAAGATCACGATAGGGCCCCTTGACTCACAGTTCCGCGGTTTTCACGCCGACCGAATAGCGGCGTTCGAGCAGGCGCAGCAACAGCAGCGACACGCTGGTCACCAGCAGGTACAGGCCGGCCACGGCGAGGTAGTAGGTGAACGGCTCGCGGGTCGCATCGGAGGCCTGCTTGGCCTTGAACATCATGTCCTGCAGGCCGACCACGGAAATCAGCGCGGTGGCCTTGACCAGCACCAGCCAGTTGTTGGTGAAGCCGGGGATCGCCAGGCGGATCATCTGCGGCACCTGGATGCGGAAGAACACCTGGCGGTGGCTCATGCCGTAGGCGTAGCCGGCCTCGCCCTGCCCCTTGGGAATCGCCATGAAGGCGCCGCGGAAGGTCTCCGAGAGATAGGCGCCGAAGATGAAGCCGAGGGTGCCGACGCCGGACACGAAGGGATTCAGGTCGATGTAGTCGTCGTAGCCGAGTTGCGGGGCGACCCAGTTCAGCAGGCCCTGGCCGCCGTAGAAGATCAGCAGGATCAGCACCAGGTCGGGGATGCCGCGCACTACCGTGGCGTACAGGTCGCCGCACCAGGCCAGCCAGCGCACCGGCGACAGGCGGAAGGCCGCGCCCAGCAGGCCGAGGACGATGGCCAGGAGCATGGAAAGCAGGGCCAGCTGGAGAGTCAGCCAGGCGCCATCGACGATGGTCGCACCGTAGCCAGTGATCATCAAAACGGTACCTCTATGCAGCTAATGCAGCGCTAAAGCAGTGGCGTCCAGTCAATAAAAAAGTGGCACAAACAGCGCGAGGCGTCGCGGACGTTTGTGCCACCTCTGACGGATAGCGTCAGTTCGAACCGTAGACGTCGAAGCTGAAGTACTTGTCCTGGATCTGCTTGTACTTGCCGTTGGCGCGCAGCGCGTCGATGGCCGCGTTGAACTTGCCGGCCAGCTCGCTATCGCCCTTGCGCACGGCGATGCCGACGCCTTCGCCGAAGTACTTGGCATCGGTCAGTTGCGGACCGACGAAGGCGTAGCCCTTGCCGGCATCGGTCTTGAGGAAGCCGTCCTCGAGGTTCACCGAGTCGGCGACCACCGCGTCGAGGCGACCGGCCACCAGGTCCATGTTGGCTTCCTGCTGGGAGTTGTAGCGCACCACTTCGACGCCGGCCGGGGTCAGTTCGGCGGAGGCGTAGCGGTCGGCGGTACTGCCACGCAGCACGCCGGCCTTCTTGCCCTTCAGGTCGGCCTTGGGATCGTTGAGGCTGGCGCCTTCCTTCATCACGAAGCGCGCCGGGGTGTTGTAGTACTTGTTGGTGAAGTCGACCGAACGCTTGCGCTCGTCGGTGATGGTCATCGACGAGAGGATCGCATCGATCTTGCGCACCTTGAGTGCCGGGATCAGGCCGTCGAACTCCTGCTCGACCCACTTGCACTGCACCTTCATCTCTTCGCAGAGGGCATTGCCGATATCCACGTCGAAGCCTGCCAACTGGCCGTCCGGGGTCTTCAGCGAGAACGGCGGGTAGGCCGCCTCGATGCCGATGCGCACCGGCTTGTCGGCGGCGAAAGTGGGCAGGGAGAGCACGGACAGCGCCAGGGCGCCGAGAAGTGCGAGCTTCTTCATCTGGAACTCCTTCGAAGGGGATGGCATCGATTGGCAGGAGAAATAGAACCTTGCCCAGGCTGCCGACGGATATGCGTGATCACCGGCTCTTGCGCATGGCGCCTTCTCGTGGACAGGGCGCCAGCTGGGGTGAGCGGCATTCTAGCGACAGGCCGAAAGTGGTTATTTCTTCAATGCGACAACTAATTATAAAAGCACCGAAGAGGGCATTCGGCGATATTGACAGGCAGCGACATTTGTGCCCGGAAAGCGCGAAGTGTAATCAATGAGTAAAGCAAATCTCAAGCCATAAATTGCCAATTCCTTCTCCTTCAATGGCTTGGCCGCTACGACTCGCCTCGACTGCTACCCCGTGTCGCACCTTGGCTGTGCGTGGCGTTTCCTCTCGCCCCAATTATGCGCAGGCGCGCATCACCGAAGTGTTACCGCCGCCCCATTCCCGGCGCGAGCCCATTCGAAACGCCCTCCTCCTCGGCCCGCGCCAAATGAAAGACCCCGCGCGGCTCGCACCGCGCGGGGTCGTTTCGGATCAGGCGGAAGTCAGGCGGCCTGCATCGAGCGATGGGTCTCGATCAGGTGCTGGACCACGCCCGGGTCGGCAAGGGTGGAGATGTCGCCGAGGGTGTCGTACTCGGCCGCGGCGATCTTGCGCAGGATGCGCCGCATGATCTTGCCCGAACGGGTCTTCGGCAGTCCCGGCGCCCACTGGATCACATCCGGCGTGGCGATCGGACCGATCTCGCGGCGAACCCATTGCTTCAGCTCCTGGCGCAGCGCCTCGCTCGGCTCGACCCCGGAGTTGAGGGTGACGTAGACATAGATGCCCTGCCCCTTGATGTCGTGCTGCATGCCGACCACCGCCGCCTCGGCGACCTTCGGGTGGGCGACCATCGCGCTTTCCACCTCGGCGGTGCCCATGCGGTGGCCGGAGACGTTGAGCACGTCGTCGACCCGCCCGGTGATCCAGTAGTAGCCGTCCTCGTCGCGGCGCGCGCCGTCGCCGGTGAAGTACATGCCCTTGAAGGTCTTGAAGTAGGTGTCGACGAAGCGGTCATGGTCGCCGAACAGGGTCCGCGCCTGGCCCGGCCAGGAGTCGAGGATCACCAGGTTGCCCTCGGCGGCGCCCTCGATCAGGTTGCCGAGGTTGTCCACCAGCGCCGGGACCACGCCGAAGAACGGCTTGGCCGCGGAGCCCGGCTTCATCGCGTGGGCGCCCGGCAGCGGGGTCATCAGGCAGGCGCCGGTCTCGGTCTGCCACCAGGTGTCGACGATCGGGCAGCGCGACTGGCCGACGGTCTCGTAGTACCACTGCCAGGCTTCCGGGTTGATCGGCTCGCCCACCGAACCGAGCAGACGCAGGCTGGAACCGTCGGCACCGGCCACCGCCGCCTTGCCTTCGGCCATCATCGCGCGGATCGCGGTCGGCGCGGTGTAGAGGATGTTGACCTTGTGCTTGTCGATGATTTTCGCCACGCGGGTCACGTCGGGGTAGTTCGGCACGCCCTCGAACAGAATGGTGGTGGCGCCGTTGGCCAACGGGCCATAGACGATGTAGGTGTGGCCGGTGACCCAGCCGATGTCGGCGGTGCACCAGTAGACTTCGCCCGGACGGTAGTCGAAGACCCGCTCGTGGGTCAGCGAGGCGTACACCAGGTAGCCGCCGGTGGTATGCAGCACGCCCTTCGGCTTGCCGGTGGAGCCGGAGGTGTAGAGGATGAACAGCGGGTCCTCGGCGCCCATTTCCTTGGGTGCGCAAGTGCTGCCGGCAACCTTCATCAGGTCGTCGTACCAGACGTCGCGGTGCTGGTTCCACTTGATCTCCGCACCGGTACGCTTGCAGACGATGATCTTCTGCACGCTGGAGGTTTCCGGGTTGGTCAGGGCGTCGTCGACATTGGCCTTCAGCGGAGTGCGCTTGCCGCCGCGCACGCCTTCGTCGGCGGTGATCACCACCTTCGACTTGCAATCGATGATGCGCCCGGCCAGGGCCTCGGGGGAGAAGCCGCCGAAGACCACCGAGTGGATCGCGCCGATGCGGGTGCAGGCGAGCATGGCGACCACGGCCTCGGGGATCATCGGCATGTAGATGGTCACTACGTCGCCGCGGTGCACGTCCTGCCCGCGCAGGGCGTTGGCGAACTTGCAGACCTGCTCGTGGAGCTGGCGGTAGGTGATTTCCTGGTGGTCGGCGGGATCGTCGCCTTCCCAGATGATCGCCACCTGGTCGCCGCGTTCGGCGAGGTGACGGTCGAGGCAGTTGTGCGACACGTTGAGGGTGCCGTCGGCGAACCACTTGATGTCCACGTGATGGTCGTCGAAGGAGGTCTGCTTGACCTTCTCGAACGGCTTGATCCAGTCGATCCGCTGGGCCTGCTCGCGCCAGAAGCCGTCGGGGTTGACGACGGACTGCTGGTACATCGTCTTGTAGGTGGCTTCGTCGGTGAAGGTCCGTGCCACCGCTTCCGGGTGCACGGGGTACAGGGATGCCGCAGACATGGCTTTAACCTCGGTACGTGAGTGTTGTTTTTGTTGTGCCCAGTTGTAGCGAGCGCACACCCCACGAACCATACGACCATGGTCTTACCACTGCGCGACAGCGCCGATAGTAGCTATAAGCCGCGCCGATCGTAGCCTTGCGCCAGCGGCGGAGCGCGTCCCGCGCCCCGCCGCCGCGACCTCAGCTCATGCCCAGCAGGCCCGGCAGCCACAGCGAGATCAACGGCACGTAGGTCACCAGGATCAGGAACAGCAGCAGGATCATCAGCCACGGCAGCGCCGCGCGGATGGTCGCCCCCAGCGGCATGCCGGTGACCGCCGAAGTGACGAACAGGTTGAGGCCGACCGGCGGGTGTACCAGGCCGATCTCCATGTTCACCACCATGACGATGCCCAGGTGGATCGGGTCGATGCCCAGCTTCATGGCGATGGGGAAGAAGATCGGCGCCAGGATCAGCACGATCGCCGAGGGCTCCATGAAGCTGCCGGCGACCAGCAGCACCACGTTGACCATCAGCAGGAAGCCGATCGGGGTCAGGCCTTCCTGCACCACCCATTCGGTGATCTGCTGGGGGATCTGCTCGGTGGTCAACACGTGGGCGAAGAGCATGGCATTGGCGATGATGAACATCAGCATGATGCTCAGCCGCCCCGACTCCAGCAGCACCTTGGGACAGTCGCGCAGGCGCATGTCCTTGTACACGAACAGCGCGACGAAGGCCGAATACACCGCCGCCACCGCCGCCGCCTCGGTGGGGGTGAACAGCCCGGAATAGATGCCGCCGAGGATGATCACCAGCAACAACAGGCCCCAGCCTGCACGGCGTGCGGCGGCCAGCCACTCGCGGAAGCTGGCGCGCGGCTGCGCCGGCAGCTTCTTGACCCGCGCGACGATGTAGATCACCACCATCAGGATCACCCCGAGCAGCAGCCCCGGAACCACCCCGGCGACGAACAGCTTGCCCACCGAGGTCTCGGTGGCGGCGGCGTAGACCACCATCACGATCGATGGCGGGATGAGGATGCCCAGAGTCCCGGCATTGCAGATGATCCCCGCGCCGAAGGCGCGCGGATAGCCGGAGCGGACCATGCCGGCCACAGCGATCGAGCCGACCGCCGCCACTGTCGCCGGCGACGAACCGGACAGCGCGGCGAACAGCATGCAGGCAAGCACCGCAGCGATCGCCAGGCCGCCGCGGATATGCCCGACGCAGGCATTGGCGAAGTCGATCAGGCGCCGCGCCACGCCACCGGTGGTCATGAACGCGCCGGAGAGCAGGAAGAACGGGATCGCCAGCAGGGTGTAGGCCTCGGAGGTCTCGAACAGCTTGATCGCCAGCGAGCGCACCGAATCCGGGCTGAACAGCAGGATCGTCAGGGCGCCGGACAGCCCCAGGGAGATGGCGATGGGCACGCCGATGAACATGAACAGGAACAGCAGCAGGAACAGGATCAGCACGGTCATGGACGGTTCTCCCCGGCCTCTTCGCCGGCCAGTTTGGAGGCCTCGGCGGCCTCGTCGGCGAGGCCCAGCCCGAGCTGGCGACCGCGCAACAGGTTGACGAGGATTTCCAGGTAGCGCAGCAGCACCAGGCCGAAGCCGACCGGCACCACCACCGCGATGTAGGCCTGGAGGATGCCGAAGTGGTCGAGGTCCTCGGCGCCGATGCCGGCGACGAACAGGGTCTTCACCCAGTCGTAGCTGGCGACCATGAACAGCCCGGCGTAGCCCAGGCAGCAGAGGCAGGCGAGTATCCCGATCAGGCGCTGCAAGGGACGCGGCGCCAGGCGCACCAGGGCATCCACCCCGAGGTGGCCGGCGGTGCGTACGCCGTAGGCGATGCCGAGGAAGATCAGCCAGCCGAACAGCGCCTTGGTCAGCGCGTTGCTCCAGGACATATCCTGGGCTACCCCGAGGATCGCGTCGCCCATCGAGTACAGCGGAGCCCGCAGTGTCGGCAGGCGGTCGCCGAGGTCGTAGAACAGGGTGAAGACGTTGGTCATCACCACATAGAGGAAGGTCACCAGCGTCATCGCCGCCAGCAGGAAGGCGATAGCGCCCTCCTCGAAGCGGTTCCAGACGCGCACGAGTCGATTCATCGCAGCGTTCTCCACAATGCCCCGCCCGGCCGGGCGGGGCCGGACGGGTCAATCGGGACGGTTGGAAGCTTCGGCGGCCTGGAGCAGATCGGCACCGACATTGCCGCGGAATTTCTGCCATACCGGCTGCATCGCCTGGCGCCAGTCGGCGCGCTGCTGCGGGCTCAGGGTATGGATCTCGCTGGCGCCACTGGCGAGGATGCGCTGGCGGGCGTCGCGGTTGAGGCGCTCGGCCTCGAGGTTCACCTGCACGGTGACCTCGTCCATGATCCGCTGCAGTTCTTCGCGGATGTCCGCCGGAAGGCCATTCCAGAACTTCGCGTTGGTGATCACCATGTAGTCCACCAAGCCGTGGTTGGACTCGGTGAAATACTTCTGTACCTCGTTGACCTTCTGGCTCTCGTAGTTCGACCAGGTGTTCTCGGTGCCATTCACCACGCCGGTCTGCAAGCCCTGGTAGACCTCGGCGAAGGACATCTTCCGGGAGATCGCGCGGAGCTGGCGGAACTGCTCGTTGAGCACGTCGGACGCCTGCACGCGGAATTTCAGCCCGCGCGCGTCTTCCGGCTCCAGCAACGGGCGATTGGCGGAGAGCTGCTTCATCCCGTTGTGCCAGTAGGCCAGGCCGAGGATGCCCTTGCCCTGCATGCTGGTCAGCAAGGCGCGCCCCTGCGGGCTGCGCTGGAAGCGGTCGACCGCCTGGATGTCGTCGAAGAGGAACGGCAGGTCGAAGATCTGCACCTTGCGCGTGTACTGCTCGAACTTGGCCAGGGACGGCGCCAGCATCTGCACGTCGCCCAGCAGCAGCGCCTCCATTTCCTTGCCGTCGCCGAACAGCGACGAGTTGGGATAGACGTCTACCTCGACCCGGCCGCCCAGGCGCTGTTCGACGAGTTTCTTGAACAGCAGCGCGCCCTGGCCTTTGGGCGTGTTTTCCGCGACCACGTGGGAGAACTTGATGACGATCGGCTGCGCGGCATTCGCCAGGCAGGAGCCACCGATCGCCAGGGCGCACAACAGCGCCCGTACCATCGTCTTGAACATTTCGTGACCTCAGATTGTTGTTGTGCTTTCGAGGTATCGACGAGCCTGACGCAGCCGGCGCGTTCGGAGAATTCGCCATTGCTCAAGCCCGCGTTCGCGTCTGTCGAACGCGTTCAGCCACCCTCCCCGGCCCGCTCCAGCAGGCGTCGCGCGCGCCCCAGCACCGGCGCGTCGACCATCTCGCCGTCGACCACGAAGACGCCGGCACCGGAGGCGCCGGCCTCTGCCACCCGACGCGCCCACTCCAGTTCCGCGGGACTCGGCATCAATGTCTGGTGGATCGGCTCGACCTGGCTCGGATGGATGCACAGCAACCCGCCGAAGCCCATGTCGCGAGCGAAGCGCACTGCCTCGACCAGTCCGGCACGGTTCTGGATCGCCGGATAGACGCCGTCCAGCGGCGGCGCCAGGCCTGCCAGGCGCGTTTGCAGGAGCAGTGCGTAACGGGCGTGACCGAGAATCTGTTCGGCTGCGTTGCTGCCGCTGTTGAGATCGAGGTCCAGGGCCAGGTCGAGGCTGCCGAAGGACAGCCGCTCGACCCCCGCGGCGGCGGCGATCTCGCCCAGCGCGGCAAGGCCGCGGGCACTCTCGACGATGGGCCAGACCGGCTTGCCGCTGGCCACGGCGGCGTGGCGCACCTGGGCGGCGCTCTCCACTTTCGGCAGGAGCAGGCCGATCACTCCGGCGTGGTCGCGGCACAGCGCCAGGTCGTCGGCATGCCCGGGATGCTCCGCCGCGTTGATCCGCACCAGCACCCGGGCTTCCGGCGTATCGACGAGGAAACGCCGGAGATTGGCCCGCGCCTCGACCTTCAGCCCCTCCTCCACCGCATCCTCGAGGTCGACGATGACCCGGTCGGCGCCGCTGGCAAGGGCCTTGGGGATCCGCTCCGGGCGGGTCGCCGGGACGAACAGCGCGCTGCGCACGATCTGTCGGTTCATGTCCGCCTCCTCATACCGTTCCGGTCGCGCGCAGGCGCTGGATATCGGCCGCGGTACAGCCCAGTTCGGCAAGCAGCGCGTCGCTGTCGCCGCCCAGCGCCGGCACCGCATCCATGCGCGGAACGAAGGCGCTGCTGCTGGCCGGCGGCAACAACGCCGGCAGGCGCCCGGCCGGGCTGTCGATGGAGGTCCAGCGTTGCCGCGCCTGTAACTGCGGGTGCGCCCAGACCCCGGCCATGTCGTTGACGTGGGCGCTGGCGATCTGCGCCTGTTCCAGGCGCGCCACCACCTCGGCGGCCGGCAAGGCGGCGAAGGCTTCGACGATCAGCGCACGCAGCTCCTCGCGGTTGGCCGAGCGCTTGAAGTTCGCCGAGAAGCGTTCGTCGTCGGCCAGTTCCGGGCGGCGCAGGACCTTGTCGCAGAAGGCCCGCCACTCGCGCTCGTTCTGCAGGCCGAGCATCACCGTGCCGCCGTCGCCGGCGGGGAATGGCCCATAGGGGTAGATGGTCGAGTGCGAAGCGCCGGCGCGCGGCGGCGGCGGCGCGTCCTGGTAGGCGTAGTACATCGGGTAGCCCATCCACTCCACCAGGCTCTCCAGCATCGACACGTCGATGCGGCTGCCCTCGCCGGTGCGCTCGCGCAGCAGCAGGGCCGAAAGGATGCTGCTGTAGGCGTACATGCCGGCGGCGATATCGGCGATCGAACAGCCGGCCTTGGCCATCTCGTTCGGCCCGGCGCCGCCGGTCACCGAAAGGAAGCCGCCCTCGCTCTGGATCAGCAGGTCGTAGGCCTTCTTCTTCTCGTAGGGACCGCCTTCGCCGTAGCCGGAGATATCGCAGACGATCAGTCGCGGGAAGCGCTCGCGCAACGCCTCGTAGGACAGGCCCAGGCGCGCGGCGGCGCCCGGCGCGAGGTTCTGCACCAGCACGTCGGCGCCGGCCAGCAGCTTCTCCAGCAACGGCAGCGCCTCGGCCTGCTTGAGGTCGAGGCTGAGGCTCTGCTTGGAACGATTGGTCCAGACGAAGTGCGACGACAGGCCGTTGACCCGCTCGTCGTAACCGCGGGCGAAATCGCCGACGCCGGGGCGTTCGATCTTGATCACCCGCGCGCCGAGATCGGCCAGTTGGCGGGTGCAGAACGGCGCGGCGATGGCGTGCTCCAGGCTGACCACGGTGATGCCGTCGAGCGGGCGCGGTCGGTGGGATTGTGTCATGGGTCGGACTCCCTGCCCTCGTCCGTCGAAGACGAGGTGCGGCTGGTTCGGTTGATCAGATCAGCGGCGCTACGGAAGGCGCCTGGCGCAGGCCCCAGGCGCGCTGGATAAGGATTTCCGCCTCGGCGTCGGTGGCCGCGCCGGAGAACGCCAGCAGGCGGCGGAACTTGTCGGCCAGTTCGTCGCGGCTGAGGGTATTGCCGGGATCGCCCTTGGGTTCGTCGATGGCGGCGGTATGGCGCCGCCCTTCGCGATCCAGTACTTCGACCCGCCCGAGCCAGCGCTGCGGATAGGCGGCGTCGACCTCCGGGTCCAGGCGCATCTCGACCCGCTCGCGGAACGCTGCGACCCGCGGGTCGCTCAGCGCATGCCGATGGAACTCGCCGAGGCCGGCCTTGCCGTACACGGCGATCAGGCCCAGCACGGTGCCCATGGAGAACTTCGCCTGGTGCACGGTCTGCGGCTCGACCACCCGGCCGAGCACGTCGATGGCGCCCTGGTGGACCCGCGCGGTGACCGCGGCGATCTGCGAGTGATCGAGCCCTTCGCGCTGCATCAGCGCCAGCAGCGCGTCGGCCGCGGGATGGGTATGGCGGCACGAGGCGTGGAACTTGAACGAGGTTTCCAGCAACGCCCAGCGGCTGCCGAGGCGATCCACCAGGCGCTCGGGGTCGGCGTCGCTGGACATCCCGGCGGCCATCCCCTGCTCGCCTTCGAGGATGTGTCGCGCGCCGCTCAGGCCGTCGGCGGTGAGATAGGCGGCGAGCAGCCCGTCGGCGGCGGCCTTGGCGGTATGCAACTGCTTGGAATCGGCGGCGTCGCGGAGGAACTCCCAGAGCCCGGCGGCCTGGGTTCCGGCGCTGCCGAGCAGGTCGACGAAGCGCTCGCGGTCGAAGTCCATCAGCTTGCCCACCGCCACTGCCGCGGCGAGGGTGCCGACCGTGGCAGTGGTATGGAACACCCGGTAGTGGGAACGGCCGAGGAATTCGCCGATGCGGATGCCGGCCTCGTAGCCGGCCACCGCCGCGAGGATCAGCTCGGCGCCGCTGCGGCCGAGGTCCTGGGCCGCGGCCAGGGCAGCAGGGAAGACCACCGCCGCGGGGTGCAGCACCGAGCTGTTGTGCAGGTCGTCCTGCTCCACCACGTGGGAAGCCGCGCCGTTCACCAGGGCGGCGAAATACGGCGAGCTGCGCCGCCGGCTGGGCAGGATCTGCGCGCTACCGTCGGCCGGGCCCATGCGTTCGGCGTAGCGCTCGAACAATGGGATCGGATGCTGGCCCTTGCCGGCCAGCGCCGAGCCGAGCCAGTCGAGGAACAATTCTTCCATCCGCGCCAGCACCGCCGGCGGCAGGTCCTGGTAGCGCAGGCCGGCGAGAAAGCCGGCGAGTTGCTGGGTGTAGTCGGTCATGACCAACGCTCTCTTGTAGTTGTCCCGAGGCACGCGGCCTACAGCGGGTTGCTCAGTTCGATCAGGTTCAGGTCGGGGTCGCGCAGGTACAGCGAGAGGATCGGCCCGCCGGCGCCGGTGCGCTGCACCGGGCCCTCGAGGATTTCCACGGCCTGCTGGCGCAGTTGCTCGGCCACCGCCTCGAGTGGCGTGGCGACGATGAAACAGAGGTCGGCGGACCCTGGCGTAGGTCGCTCGGCCTTGGGTTCGAATTCGCCCCCGGCCTGGTGCAGGTTGATCTTCTGCGCACCGAAGGCGAGGGCCTTGCGACCCGCGCCGAAGGTAACGGCGCGCATGCCCAGCACGCGGGTGTAGAAATCGATGCTGGCGTCGATGTCGCGGACGGTGAGCACCAGGTGGTCGAGACGGTCGATCTGCATGGGCGGCTCCCGCTTCAGAACGAGCGCGGCAGTTCGAGCAGGTGCTCGGCCACGTAGGACAGGATCAGGTTGGTGGAGATCGGCGCCACCTGGTACAGGCGGGTCTCGCGGAACTTGCGCTCGACGTCGTACTCGCAGGCGAAGCCGAAGCCGCCGTGGGTCTGCAGGCAGGCGTTGGCCGCCTCCCAGGAAGCTTTCGCCGCCAGGTACTTGGCCATGTTCGCGCTGGCCCCGGCGTTGAGCCCGGCGTCGTACTCCTGGCAGGCGCGCCAGCGCATCAGGTCGGCGGCCTCCACTTCGATGTGCGCCTCGGCGATGGGGAACTGCACGCCCTGGTTCTGCCCTATCGGCCGGCCGAAGACCACGCGGTCGCGGGCATAGTGGCTGGCCTTGTCGATGAACCAGCGGCCGTCGCCGATGCATTCGGCGGCGATCAGGGTGCGCTCGGCATTGAGGCCGTCGAGGATGTAGCGGAAGCCCTTGCCTTCCTCGCCGATCAGGCTATCGGCGGGGATCTCCAGGTTGTCGAAGAACAGCTCGTTGGTCTCGTGGTTGACCATGTTGGCGATCGGCTGCACGGTCAGGCCCTTGCCGATGGCCTCGCGCAGGTCGACGAGGAAGATCGACATGCCTTCGGACTTGCGCTTCACCTCGGCCAGCGGCGTGGTGCGCGCCAGCAGGATCATCAGGTCGGAGTGCTGGATCCGCGAGATCCACACCTTCTGCCCGTTGATCACATAGCGGTCGCCCTTGCGCACGGCGGTGGTCTTGATCTTGGTGGTATCGGTGCCGGTGGTCGGCTCGGTCACCCCCATCGACTGCAGGCGCAGCTCGCCGCTGGCCAGCTTCGGCAGGTAGAAGCGCTTCTGCGCCTCGCTGCCGTTACGCAGCAACGTGAACATGTTGTACATCTGCCCGTGCACGGTGCCGGAGTTGCCGCCGCAGCGGTTGACTTCCTCCAGGATCACCGAGGCCTCGGCCAGGCCCAGACCGGAACCGCCGTACTCCTCCGGGATCATCGCCGAGAGCCAGCCGGCGTCGGTCAGGGCCTTGACGAAGGCCTCGGGAAAACCGCGCTGCTCATCGATGCGGCGCCAGTAGGCGGCGTCGAATTCGGCGCAGAGGGCACGTACGCCCTCGCGGATCGCGTTCAGCTCTTCGCTGTTCGGATTCATCGGTGACTCCTCGATTCTTGTCGTTGGATGGGCGCTGGGGCCCTTTCAGTCGAATTCCACGTCGCCGCGCTGGGCCAGGCCGGCGCCATTGCCGACCCATACCTCGGCCTTGCCGGCAGCGAGCAGGCGGCCGCCGACCTCGAACGGCTCGGGACAGATCAGCGGGCGCAGGCCGCGATAGGCGAAGCGACGCAGGCGCGCCTGCGGATTGGCCCGGCAGAACGCGCGCAGGGCCAGGGTGGCGATCAGCGGACCGTGCACCACCAGGCCCGGATAGCCTTCGGCATCGGTGACATAGGGCCAGTCGTAGTGAATGCGGTGGCCGTTGAAAGTCACCGCCGAGTAGCGGAACAGCAACACCGGATCGGGCTCCAGCGCCTCGCGCCAGTCGCCCTCGGGCAAGGCCTCGGTACCGCCGAGCTTGGGCGGGGTCGGTTCGCGGTAGACGATGTCGTGCTCTTCGCTCAGCGCCAGTTGGCCGTCCTGGCGGTAGTCGTGGCGCAGGGTGACGAACAGCAGCGCGCCGCTGCGACCGTGCTTCTCCTCGACCCGGAGGATGGTCGAGGTGCGGCTGGCCTCGCCGCCGACCCGCAGCGGCTGGTGGAACTCCAGGCGCCCGCCGGCCCACATGCGGTTGCGATCGTCCGCCGGCGGCAGGAAACCGCCGCGCGCCGGGTGGCCGTCGACGCCGAGGCCGGCGGCCTCCACCGGGTCCTGGAAGAACGCCCAGTGCCAGAGCGGCGGCAGCGCTTCGCCGTGGGCCGGGGTCGGCTCGCCGAAGGTGGCGGCGATGCGCTTGACCAGGTTGCGGCTCAATTGATCGTGGGTTTCTTCCTGGCGACCGATCCAGGGGGCGAAAGCGGACTCACTCATGCGTGGCTTCCCATGACCTAGGGGGTGATGGGAGGAGAATGATAGGATGCTAGCGTTTTGAGAATTTGCAATTACGCAATGGCGCGTTCGGATTTGCCGAACGCCATGGAGTGCCCATGCATTTCGATCTCGCCGACCTGCGCCTGTTCATCCATATCGCCGAGTCGCCCAGCCTGACCCAGGGCGCGCGCCGCGCCTTCCTTTCCCCGGCCGCCGCCAGCGCGCGGGTCAAGGCGCTCGAAGGCCAGCTTGGCAGCCGCCTGCTGTATCGCGACAGCCGCGGCGTCGAACTGACCCCGGCGGGCCAGCGCCTGCTACAGCACGCGCGGCTGATCATGCGCCAGGTGGAATACCTGAAGAGCGAGTTCACCGAGTACGGCAGCGACGCCGCCGGGCATATCCGCATCTTCGCCAATACCACCGCGGTCACCGAATTCCTTCCGGAAATCCTCGCCGGCTTCCTCGCCGCTCGTCCCGGGGTCACCGTCGACCTGCAGGAACGCCTCAGCCGCGACATTGTCCGCGGCGTGCTGGACGGCTCCACCGACCTCGGCATCATCGCCGGGCCGGTGGCGGCCAGTGGCCTGCAGGTCCTGCATTTCAGCACCGACCGCCTGGTGATGGCGGTGCCCCAGGGCCATCCGCTGGCCGGACAGGCCAGGGTACGCCTGCGCGACACCCTGCAGTTCCAGCATATCGGCCTGCCCGAGGGCACCACCCTGCACGCCTTCCTGTACGAACGGGTGGAGCAGATGGGCGAGCAGCTATCGCTGCGCATCCAGGTCTCCAGCTTCGAGGCGATCTGCCGGATGATCGAGGGCCGCGTCGGCATCGGCGTGATCCCGCAGTCCGCCGCGCGCCGCCACAGCCGGACGATGAAGCTGGCGACCATCGAACTCGACGAGCCCTGGGCGATCCGCGAGCGCAGCCTGCTGGTACGCGACCTGGAAGCACTGCCGAGTTGCCTGCGGGCGTTGATCGAGGAGTTGCAGAGGGTGGGAGACAGCCTATAGGGCGGATAACGCCCCTGGCGTTGTCCGCGGGGCTCCGGAGAATCGGCGGACAACCGCCAGGCGGTTATCCGCCCTACGACTCCCGACAAGCCGGGGTGCGATCGTCGCGAAGGGCGCCGCCCACCACTCCCGCTCAGTTCGCCAACCCACCGCTCTCCGCCAGGCTGTGCTCGTCCGCGGCGAGCATCGCCGGCATGTGCTCGCGGAGGAACTCGACCCAGGTGCGGATCTTCGCATCCAGGTACTGCCGCGAGGGGTAGAGGGCGTAGACGTTGAGATGGAACAGGCTATAGCGCGGCAACACCCGCACCAGGCTGCCGTCCTTCAGGCCGTTGACCGCCGCGTACACCGGCAGCGCGCCGATACCCATGCCGGAGACCACCGCCTCGGTCATGGCGTCGGCGGTGTTGACCTGGAAATGCGTCTGGTTGATGCAGGCCAGTTCCTGGCCGTCGGGCCCGTCGAACAGCCAGCGGTCCAGCGACATCACCGAGTTCACCAGGCGCAGGCAACGGTGCGCGGACAGCTCCGCCGGCAGCTTGGGGAAGCCGTGCGCGGCAATGTAGCCCGGCGAGGCGCAGAGGATGCTGTAGGTCTGGCCGATGCACTTGGAGACGAAACCGGAGTCCGGCAGTTCGGGGGCTATCACCACGGAAATGTCGTAGCCCTCGTCGAGAATGTCGGTGATCCGGTTGGCCAGGGTCAGGTCGAAGCCAACCTCCGGGTAGGTCTCGCAATATTGCGAGATGGCCTTGATCAGGTAGTGCTGGCCGATGCCGGTCATCGCGTGGACCTTCAGCGTGCCCGACGGCCGCGCATGGGCGTCGCCCGCCTCGGCCTCGGCCTCCTCGATGTAGGCGAGTATCTGCTGGGCGCGCATCAGGTAGCGCTGCCCGGCTTCGGTCAGCGCGATGCGCCGGGTGGTGCGATGCAGCAGGCGGGTCTGCAGGTGGGCCTCCAGCTTGGCCACCGCACGGGAGACATAGGCGGTCGTCAGGTCCAGGCGCTGGGCGGCGGCAGTGAAACTGCCGGTCTCCGCGACGCTGACGAACGCGCGCATATTGAACAGGATATCCATCACGGCCCTCTAGGCTCTGACGCTTATGGCGCGTCTCTTTTCCACGCAACCCGGAGGACACCCCAAGGCGGCGCAGATTCTGTCACGAGTCAACCCACCTATTATTGCCTTTTGTGACAAAAATTTTTCACCTATCCGAGCTCTTATCCGCAAGCGCGGGCGCTCCTAGAATTCCCAGCCGTTTCGGCCTCCCCTCGCCGTCGTTCAGGATTCGCAGCAGTGCCCCGCGCCACCCGGAAAGGTCTCCCCCTGGTTCCACCGGCTCCCCTCGCGTTCTTTCCCAGCCCCGACGAATTGCGCCGCGCCCTGCTCGAATGGGCGCGTAGCGACGGCGTCGCCTGGGTCTTCGTGTTCAAGGCCCTGCTCACCGCCAGCCTCGCCCTGTGGCTGGCCTATCGCCTGGAGCTGCCGCAGCCGAGCACGGTGCTGGTGACGGTCTTCATCGTCATGCAGACGCAGAGCGGGCAGGTCCTGGCCAAGAGCTTCTACCGCATCGTCGGAACCCTGATCGGCCTCAGCGTGATGGTCACTCTGATCGCCCTGTTCGCCCAGGAGCGCGTGCTGTTCCTCGCCTGCCTGGCGCTCTGGGTCGGCCTGTGCACCGCCGGCGCCGCGCGCTACCGCGATTTCCGCGGCTACGCCTGCGTACTCGCCGGCTACACCGCGACCATGATCGGGATTCCAGCCACCGCGCACCCGGAAGGCGCTTTCATGGCGGCGCTGTGGCGGGTCCTGGAAATATCCCTGGGCATCCTCTGCACCGGTACCGTCAGCGCCATCTTCCTGCCGCAGACCAGCGGCGCCGCCCTGCGCAACACACTCTACGGGCGCTTCCGCGACTTCGCCGGGTTCGCCGCCGAAGGCCTGCAGGGCAGCCTCGACGGCGAGCGCTTCGGCGAGCTCAGCGCGCGCTTCGTCGCCCAGTCCGTGGGCCTGGAAAACCTGCGCAGCGCCACTACTTTCGAAGATCCGCACATGCGCCTGCGCAGCGGCCGGCTGATTCGCCTGAACAACGAATTCATGGTCATGACCAGTCGCTTCCACGGCCTCCACCGCCTGCTCGAACGCCTGCGCGGGCGCGGGGCGCAGAATGTCCTGGAGGTCCTGGCGCCCTGCCTGGCGGAGCTTGCCGGGCTGCTCGCGCCGATTCGCGAACGGACGCCCACCGACGCCGACGCCGCGCGCCTGGCCGAACGCATCGAGGCCTACAAGCCGGAACTGATGCAGAACATCCGCCAGGCCCGCCAGCGCCTGGTGGAGCAGCGCCCCGGCGAGAACGACCTGCTGGATTTCAACACCGCTGCCGAACTGGCCTTCCGTTTCACCGACGACCTGCACAACTACGCCCTGACCCACGCTTCCCTGGCCGAACACCACCATGCCCGCGAGCAATGGAAGGAAAGCTTCGTCGCCCGCGCCAACCCGGTCGCCGCGCTGGTCGCCGGAGCGCGCAGCGCGCTGATGATCGGCCTGCTCGGCACGTTCTGGATCCAGACCTCCTGGCCCCACGGCGGCACCTTCGCCCTCACCGCGGTACTGATCTCGGCGCTCTCCTCGACCTCGCCGAATCCCGGCCGGTTGTCGCTGCAACTCACCCTCGGGACCCTCGCCGGGGCCTGCATCGGGCTGTTCGTGCTGCTCTACCTGCTACCCCACGTGGACGGTTTCCCGATGCTGCTCTGCTGCCTGCTGCCGGTCTTCGCGGTCGGCGCCCTGCTGCTCTGGCGGCCGCAGTGGAACGGCTACGGCGTCGGCCTGCTGGTGTGGTTCTGCTTCGCCTCGCTGCCGGCCAACATGGCGCGCTACGACGCCCTGGCCTTCTTCAACGAATACCTGGCACTACTCTTGTCGATGGTCCTCGCCACGGTCGCCGCCATGGTGATCCTGCCGCCGAACCGGCCGTGGATGTGGAAGCGCCTGGAGCACGACCTGCGCGAGCGGGTGGTGTTCGCCATCAGCGGCAAGAGCAAGGGCCTGGTCTCCGGTTTCGAAAGCGGCACCCGCGACCTGCTGAACCAGGCCTACACCTTCTCCGCCGGCCGCCCGGACGTGCAACGCCGGTTGCTGGGCTGGATGTTCCTGGTGCTGGAGGTCGGCCAGGCGATCATTGAGCTGCGCCTCGAACAGCAACGCCTGCCCCAGGAGCCCTGCTACGCCGAACGCACCGCCTGGCGCCGGGCGATCCGCCTGATGGGCCGGGCGCTGATCCGGCTGTTCCTGCAACCCGGGCCGAGCAACCGCCAGCGCGCTCTGCACGCGGTGAACCAGGCGATCATGGCGGTACGGGCGGCGCCGGAGCCGCGCGCACCGCAGTTCGATACCTCGCCGCTGCGACGGGTGCTCAGCTACCTGCACTTCATTCGCAGCGCCCTGCTCGACCCGCAATCGCCCCTGGGCCAGGAAAGAAACCCGTGAGCCGGTCGCAAAGCCGCGGCGCAGAAGGCCACAGGGATATTGTTACCGATCCGTACAAGGTTCTTGTCTTGACTGAGTCTATATGTCGCAGCCTATCCCAACTTACAATAAACCCAACAGCCGAAGTTAACTCCCGTTGAACTTCGACTCCGCAACTTGATTGCAGACTTACTTACCCAGCCTTGTTTATCGAGTTGCCCCGGTGACCTGTCCGCCTGTCTTCCGACGGCAGATCGTACCCACTCAGAAACTACTCAGGTAAATAGTAATGAAGGCTTTCGCCCTGATGGCCCTGTTCGCCTGCTCGCCGCTGGTGATGGCGGCTGGCGCCCAGGATCAACCTGCCAGCCAGCAGGAAAACGCTGTTGAAGAATATGCCTATGGCATGCAACTGGATGTGGCTCGCGTTATATCTTCAACCGACACTTCCAATGCCTGCGGCATCGTTCCCGCACGCATGACCTACGAAGATTCGAACGGCCAGAAACATACCGTCGAATATCAGGTCTGGGGCAACGGCTGCACTGGCGGCTAAACTCTGCTCGACCTCCGGGTCGACCTCCGAAGGATCGCGCCACGAGGGGCAGCTCGCCCATCCGGCGCGATCATTGTGTACTCGGCGGCGACAATCCCGCCTCTCGGCGAACATCCTGGCCGTCCTCCCCACGCCTCATCGTGCTGCCGCCCTTTCACAAGGGCCGACGCCTCCACCGTTTCTTTCCCAGCCTGCAACAAACCGGCAAGCATGCCGCTCAGCCCTCGCCTTGCCCCACGCCATGCTGGCGCAGCTTGTTCGCCGCCGTGGTATGCGAAACGCCGAGGCGCTTGCCCAACTGGCGGCTGCTCGGATGTTCGCGGAACAGGCGCTCCAGCACCGCCTTCTCGAAGCGCCCGACGATGGCGTCGAGGTCTCCTTCCAGGGAAAAATCCCCCAGCGGCTGCGGCGCGCCGTAGTCCGGCAGGCGGATGTGCTCGGCCTTGACCGTTCCCCCTTCGCACAGCGAAACCGCCTGGAACAGCACGTTTTCCAATTGCCGCACGTTGCCCGGCCAGTGGTAGCGTTCGAGACGTTCCAGCGCCTGCGCGGAAAGCTTCGGCAGGCCGCAGCCGATCTGCCGGCTGGCCTGGTCGAGGAAATGCTCGGCGAGCGGCGCCAGGCCATCCAGGCACTCGCGCAGCGGCGGGATGTGCAGCGAGAGCACATTGAGACGGTGATAGAGGTCCTGGCGGAATTCGCCCTTGGCGCAGAGTTCGGACAGGTCTACCTGGGTGGCGCAGATCACCCGCACGTCCAGGTACACCTCCTCGTCGCTGCCGACCCGGCGGAAACAGCCGTCCTGCAGGAAGCGCAACAGCTTGGCCTGCAGGCGCGGGCTCATCTCGCCGACGCCGTCGAGGAACAGCGTGCCGCCGGCGGTAAGCTCCAGCAGGCCGAGCTTGCCCTCCGGGCGGGCGCCCTCGAAGGCTCCCGGACCATAGCCGAACAGCTCGGTCTCGGCCATGGATTCCGGCAGGCCGGCGCAGTTCAACGCCATGAACGGCGACTGCCCGCGCGGGCTGGCCAGGTGGCAGGCGCGCGCCAGCAGCTCCTTGCCGGTGCCGGTCTCGCCCTCGATCAGCAGCGGCGCGTCCAACGGCGCCATGCGCCGCGCCTCGCGGACCACCGCGGCCATTACCCGCGAACTCTGGAAGATACTGTCGAAGCCACGCAGCTCCTGCTTGCGCACATGGTAGATGCGCTCGCCGACGCGATCCGCGCGATGCAGGGTCAGCACCGCTCCAGCCAGCGCCTCGCTCTCGTCGTGCTCGGATTGCAGCGGCGCGATGTCGGCGAGGAACACGTCGCCCTTCACCTTCACCCGCAGCCCGTTGATCCGCGCCTTGTTGGCGCGCACCAGTTCGGGCAGGTCGAGGTCCTCCACATAGCGCGACAGCGGAATCCCCGGCACCTCGTCGACGCGCACGCCGAGCAACTGCGCGGCGGCACGGTTGGCGGCGACGATCTGCCCGCCCATGTCCACCGAGAGCACCGGGAAGTCCAGGGCGGCGAGCAGCGCGTTGAGTTCCAGGTGCCGGCGCTCGCTGGGCATCAGGCCGACGCGCTTGACCCCGAAGACCCCCGGCACCGCCTCCAGCTTGGGCCGCAACGACTGCAACTGGAGGTTGATCATGTTCGGACAGAGCAGGTAGATGGCGTTGCCCTGGTCGCCGCCGACTTCGCCGCGATTGACGTTGATGCCGTAGTCGACCAGCAGGTTGAGGATGTCGCGGAGGATGCCTACACGGTTCTGGCAGTGCACTTTGATACGCATGGCGTGGCCCGGTGTTGTCGTTCTGATGGGCTCGCGGCCGGTTTTTTAACTCCCGGCCGGAAATTTCCGTCAAGAATATGTGACAGTTAGACTCACCAGCAACAATGCCTGACCCAATGAACAGGCGACCCAGGCCAATTCGTAAGGAAAACTTTACGAAAACGCCGATTCCTCCCCGTTGCCCGGTCC
Organism: Pseudomonas sp. 20-5; assembly: GCF_056782835.1. Classification (NCBI taxonomy): domain Bacteria; kingdom Pseudomonadati; phylum Pseudomonadota; class Gammaproteobacteria; order Pseudomonadales; family Pseudomonadaceae; genus Pseudomonas; species Pseudomonas sp. 20-5. The sequence goes on from NZ_CM165584.1 coordinate 4,610,205, forward strand.
CTATCCGGGGCTGCACGGACCGTCCCGACGCGGTATCGATAAGGCAACGACAACAACAAAGACCCCGCGGCCACAAGCCGCTCATGGAGTCCGTATGAAAACGACGCAGTACGTGGCCCGCCAGCCCGACGACAACGGTTTCATCCACTATCCGGAAACCGAGCACCAGGTCTGGAATACCCTGATCACCCGGCAACTGAAGGTGATCGAAGGCCGCGCCTGTCAGGAATACCTCGACGGCATCGAACAGCTCGGCCTGCCCCACGACCGGATCCCCCAGCTCGACGAGATCAACAGGGTTCTCCAGGCCACCACCGGCTGGCGCGTGGCGCGGGTTCCGGCGCTGATTCCGTTCCAGACCTTCTTCGAACTGCTGGCCAGCCAGCAATTCCCCGTCGCCACCTTCATCCGCACCCCGGAAGAACTGGACTACCTGCAGGAGCCGGACATCTTCCACGAGATCTTCGGCCACTGCCCACTGCTGACCAACCCCTGGTTCGCCGAGTTCACCCATACCTACGGCAAGCTCGGCCTCAAGGCGAGCAAGGAGGAACGCGTGTTCCTCGCCCGCCTGTACTGGATGACCATCGAGTTCGGCCTGGTCGAGACCGACCAGGGCAAGCGCATCTACGGCGGCGGCATCCTCTCCTCGCCGAAGGAGACCGTCTACAGCCTCTCCGACGAGCCGCTGCACCAGGCCTTCAATCCGCTGGAGGCGATGCGCACGCCCTACCGCATCGACATCCTGCAACCGCTCTATTTCGTCCTGCCCGACCTCAAGCGCCTGTTCCAACTGGCCCAGGAAGACATCATGGCGCTGGTCCACGAGGCCATGCGCCTGGGCCTGCACGCGCCGCTGTTCCCGCCCAAGCAGGCGGCCTGACGAGAAACGCCGCCGCCGCGGCTGACCCCGCGGCGGCCTTGTACTATGGTGGACGGGCACGGCCCGTCCGCCGCTCCCACATGCGACAACCAAGGACTCCCACCATGACCGCACTCACCCAAGCCCATTGCGAAGCCTGCCGCGCAGACGCCCCGCACGTCAGCGACGAAGAACTACCCGTGCTGCTGCGGCAGATCCCGGATTGGAACATCGAAGTCCGCGACGGCATCATGCAACTGGAGAAGGTCTACCTGTTCAAGAACTTCAAGCATGCCCTGGCCTTCACCAATGCCGTCGGCGAGATATCCGAGGCCGAAGGCCACCATCCGGGCCTGCTGACCGAGTGGGGCAAAGTCACCGTGACCTGGTGGAGCCACTCGATCAAGGGCCTGCACCGCAACGACTTCATCATGGCGGCGCGCACCGACGAGGTAGCGAAAACCGCCGAGGGGCGCAAATGAGTCATTTCGCCAAGGTCGCCCGCGTACCGGGCGACCCGATCCTGGGCCTGCTCGACGCCTACCGCAACGATCCGCGCGCGGACAAGCTGGACCTCGGCGTCGGTGTCTACAAGGATGCCCAGGGCCTGACCCCGATCCTGCGCTCGGTGAAACTCGCCGAGCAGCGCCTGGTCGAGCAGGAAACCACCAAGAGCTACGTCGGCGGCCACGGCGATGCGCTGTTCGCCGCGCGCCTGGCGGAACTGGCGCTCGGCGCCGCCTCGCCGCTGTTGCTGGAGCAACGCGCCGACGCCACCCAGACGCCCGGCGGCACCGGCGCCTTGCGCCTGGCCGGCGACTTCATCGCCCATTGCCTGCCCGGCCGCGGCATCTGGCTGAGCGACCCGACCTGGCCGATCCACGAGACCCTGTTCGCCGCCGCCGGCCTGAAGGTTTCCCACTACCCCTACGTCAGCGCCGACAACCGCCTGGATGTCGAGGCGATGCTTGCTGGCCTGGAGCGCATTCCCCAGGGAGACGTGGTGCTGCTGCATGCCTGCTGCCACAACCCGACCGGTTTCGACCTGAGCCACGACGACTGGCGCAGGGTGCTCGACGTGGTGCGTCGCCGCGAGCTGCTGCCGCTGATCGACTTCGCCTACCAGGGCTTCGGCGACGGTCTCGAGGAAGACGCCTGGGCGGTACGCCTGTTCGCCGGCGAACTGCCGGAGGTGCTGGTCACCAGTTCCTGCTCGAAGAACTTCGGCCTGTACCGCGACCGCGTCGGTGCGCTGATCGTCTGCGCGCAGAACGCCGAGAAGCTCACCGACCTGCGTAGCCAACTGGCCTTCCTCGCCCGCAACCTCTGGTCGACCCCGCCGGCGCATGGTGCCGAGGTGGTCGCGGCGATCCTCGGCGACAGCGAGTTGAAGGGACTCTGGCAGGAAGAGGTCGAAGGCATGCGCTCGCGCATCGCCAGCCTGCGCATCGGCCTGGTCGAAGCCCTGGCGCCGCACGGCCTGGCCGAGCGCTTCGCCCATGTCGGCGCGCAACGCGGGATGTTTTCCTATACCGGACTGAGCCCGCAGCAGGTCGCTCGGCTGCGCGACGAGCACGCCGTTTACCTGGTCTCCAGCGGCCGGGCCAACGTCGCCGGTCTCGACGCGCGCCGCCTCGACCGCCTGGCGCAAGCCATCGCCCAGGTCTGCGCGGACTGAACCCTCACGGTTACCCTGAGCCGGCTGTGATGGCCGGCTTTTTTTCGCCCCAGCGAATGCCGCACACTCCCGCCGAGGCGGCGGATAACCGCGTTGCGGTTATTCGCCCTACCGCACCACGACCATGCGGGCGTAGGGCGAATAACGCCACAGGCGTTATCCGCCGAACCTCTCTGAACCGGGCCAACCATAAGTCAGCACTTTCAAAGCCCTACGTGCTTTTCCTACAAAAGAGCATAAAATGCTCAACTATGGGCACCAGTTCACACTGCGCCCCACGGCCCCCACTTTCTCGTCTTAGTGAGCAACGCACGTGAGAAACCGTCTCCTGTCACTGGTCACCCTGTTCCTGTCCCTCAGCGTTGCCACCGCGGTATCCGCCTCCCCGCCGCCCAAGGCCGGGCTGCCGCTGCAACAGGAGCTGGCGTCGGGCAGCGCGCTGGTTACCGATCAGAACACCGGCAAGGTGCTCTACTCGCGCAACCCCGACCTGGTGGTGCCGATCGCCTCGATCACCAAGCTGATGACCGCCATGGTCGTGCTCGACTCGAAACTGCCGCTGGACGAGGTACTGCCGATCGCCATCAGCGAGACCAGCGAAATGCGCGGGGTGTTTTCCCGGGTGCGGGTCGGCAGCCAGATCAGCCGCCGGGACATGCTCCTGCTCGCCCTGATGTCCTCGGAGAACCGCGCCGCCGCCAGCCTCGCGCAGAACTATCCGGGCGGCAAGAACGCCTTCGTCAAGGCGATGAACGCCAAGGCCCACGCCCTGGGAATGAAGAACACCCGCTACGTCGAGCCGACCGGGTTGTCGCTGCACAACGTCTCCACCGCTCGCGACCTCACCCGCCTGCTGGTGGCCAGCCGGCAATATCCGCTGCTCAGTCAGTGGAGCACCACTCCGGAGAAGACCGTGGCCTTCCGCCACCCCAACTACACCCTGGGCTTCCGCAACACCAACCACCTGATCAACAACAAGACCTGGAACATCCAGTTGACCAAGACCGGCTTCACCAACGAGGCAGGCCACTGCCTGGTGATGCGCACCACGATCAACCGCAGCCCGGTCAATCTGGTGGTGCTGGACGCCTTCGGCAAGTACACCCACTTCGCCGACGCCACGCGCCTGCGACGCTGGCTGGAAACCGGCCAGGTCACTGCGATCCCGGCCGCGGCCAAGGCCTATCGCCTGCAACGCGACCGCGAGCGCGGCCTCGGCCAGCCGGTGGCCCAGGCCGTACGCTGATCCGTCGCGAAGACCGGCCGGCTCAGAAATCCACCTTGCCGCGCCCGGCCTTCACCGCGCCGCGCTTGGCCTTGCCGTCCAGCCGGCGCTTCTGCGAGCCGCGCGTAGGCTTGGTCGGGCGCCGCGCCTTCTGCACCTTGGCCACGCTGCGGATCAACTCCGCCAGGCGCTCCAGGGCATCCTCGCGGTTCTGCTCCTGGGTCCGGTACTGCTGGGCCTTGATCACCACCACGCCGTCGCCGCTGATGCGCTGGTCGTTCAGTGCCAGCAGACGCTCCTTGTAGAACGGCGGCAACGACGAGGCCTGGATGTCGAAGCGCAGGTGCACCGCGCTGGAGACCTTGTTGACGTTCTGCCCGCCGGCGCCCTGGGCGCGAATGGCATTCAGCTCGATCTCATGGTCGGGCAGGTGGACGGCATTGGAGATGATCAGCATGGGGCGGCACGGTGGACCAACGGGCTGCCAGCATAACCCCTTTGCCGAGCGGAAAAGCAGGCCAAAAGAAACCCGGCCGCGGCCGGGCTCCTTCATTTCGACTAAGGCGCCAGGTCGAACTCAACGCTCCTTGCAGGCGACCCCGTCGGTGGGCTCGCCGCCCTTCCAGTCGCCGTAGAGGGTGGCTTCCTCGCCCTTGGTCCACCAGATGTACTGGCCGGCGGCGTACTTGGCGCCGGAGGCGGAAATCACATTGCTGAAGACCAGCGTCGAGTTGTCGCTGACCGGCACCACGGCGAGGCTGTTGTCGCCCTTGTTCAGGTACTGCACGGTGAACTTGCGACCGTTCTCGCACTTGTAGTCGACGCTGCGGGTATCCAGCTTGGCATCCCCCGGCAGGGCCAGGTAATCGACCTGGGCGGTCTGCTTGTCGTCGTCGCTGCCGCCGCAGGCGACCAGGACCACGGGAACGGCAGCCAGAAGCAGCCAGAGCGCTTTTTTCATGGAAATCCCTCTAACGAGAAAAAATGGCGCTGCCACTGTAGGAATTCGGCACCTGCCGCGTCAACGACAGGCGCCCCTAGAAAAAGTCTTGTGGGCCGCCGGGACACGCAAAGGAGCGCTCCCCTCTCCTCTGCGCGCCGGCGCCCCATCGATCACTCGGTGACCGGCTTCACCCGCAGGCCCGGCATCGGCCGCGGGGCTCCCTTGAGTCGGTAGCAGGCCCACATCACCAGCAGCCAGACCGGGATGGCATAGACCGAGACCTGGATGCCGGGGATCAGCAACATGACGCCGAGGATGAACACCACGAAGGCCATGCACAGGTAGTTGCCGTACGGATACCAGAACGCGCGGAAGTGCGTGCGGGTGCCCTGGCGGTCCATCTGCGCGCGGAACTTCAGGTGCGCCATGCTGATCATCGCCCAGTTGATCACCAGCGCCGCCACCACCAGCGACATCAGCAGCTCCAGCGCCTGGTGCGGGATCACATAGTTCACCACCACCGCGAGGAAGGTCACCAGCGCCGATACCACCAGGGCGCGTACCGGTACGCCGCGCTTGTCGACCCTGGCCAGCGCGCGCGGGGCATCGCCCTGCTCGGCCAGGCCGAGAAGCATGCGGCCGTTGCAATAGGTGCCGCTGTTGTACACCGACAGTGCGGCGGTGAGCACCACGAAGTTCAGCAGGTGCGCGGCGGTGCCGCTGCCGATCATCGAGAAGATCTGCACGAACGGGCTGCCGCTGTAGGCATCGCCGGAAGCGTTGAGGGTCTGCAGCAGGCTGTCCCAGGGCGTCAGCGAGAGCAGCACGACCAGGGCGCCGATGTAGAAGATCAGGATGCGATAGATCACCTGGTTGATCGCCTTCGGGATCACCGTCCTCGGCTTGTCCGCCTCGGCCGCGGTGAAGCCGAGCATTTCCAGGCCACCGAAGGAGAACATGATGATCGCCATGGCCATCACCAGTCCGCTCACTCCGTTGGGGAAGAAACCGCCGTGTGCCCAGAGGTTGCTCACCGAAGCCTGCGGACCGCCGCTGCCGCTGAACAGCAGGTAGCAGCCGAGCAGGATCATGCCGATGATCGCCACCACCTTGATGATCGCGAACCAGAACTCGGCTTCGCCGAAGGCCTTGACGTTGGCCAGGTTGATCGCGTTGACGACGACGAAGAACAACGCCGCCGTGGCCCAGGTCGGCACCTCCGGCCACCAGTAGTGGATGTACTTGCCGACCGCGGTCAGTTCCGACATCCCGACCAGGATGTACAGCACCCAGCAGTTCCAGCCGGAGAGGAAGCCGGCGAAGCCGCCCCAGTACTTGTGCGCGAAGTGGCTGAAGGAGCCGGCGACCGGCTCCTCGACGATCATCTCGCCGAGCTGGCGCATGATCATGAAAGCGATGAAGCCGGCGATGGCGTAGCCGAGGATCATCGACGGGCCCGCCGACTTGAGCACCCCGGCCGAGCCGAGGAACAGGCCGGTGCCGATGGCGCCGCCGAGGGCGATCAACTGGATGTGACGATTCTTCAGGCCGCGCTTGAGCTCGCCCGAATGCGGATGTTGGCCGTCCATTGAATTATCTCACGCAAGTGGAAATTTATTGTTGTCGGAGGCGAAACGGGGCCGTGCGGCTCAGGCGGCAGGCGCACGGCGGGCGCCATGCGGGGCGCGTGGCGGCGGGCGGTCGGCTGGGCGGAGGGAGGACTCACGGATCATGCGTCACCTGTTTGTTGTTGTACGTGACGTGAATGGGCCGCCAGGCTCGTGGCTCGGCGGTGCGGGCAAGGCTGGCGCGATCGGCGCCGCTGGAACGGAAACGCGGAGCGCAAGGAAAACCGCCAGCCCCGGAAGAGGCTGGCGGCAGCGGGATCAGATCACGCCGCGGCGAATCTGGTCTTCCTCGATGGACTCGAACAGGGCCTTGAAATTGCCCTCGCCGAAACCCTGGTTGCCCTTGCGCTGGATGATCTCGAAGAAGATCGGGCCGATCACCGTGTCGGTGAAGATCTGCAGCAGGATGCCGTCGTCGCCCGGGGCGCCGTCGATCAGCAGGTTCAGTTCGCGCAGTTGCTCGAGCGGCTCGCCATGCCCGGCGACGCGGGTGTCGACCTTCTCGTAGTAGGTGTCCGGGGTCGACATGAACTTCACGCCGTTGTCGCGCAGCTTGCGCACGGTGGCATAGATGTCGTCGGTGGTCAGGGCGATGTGCTGGATGCCTTCGCCATGGTATTCGCGGATGAATTCCTCGATCTGCGAGGTATCGTCGGCCGACTCGTTGATCGGGATGCGGATCTTCCCGCAAGGTGCGGTCATGGCGCGGGAGAACAGGCCGGTGAGCTTGCCTTCGATGTCGAAGTAGCGAATCTCGCGGAAGTTGGCGATGCGCTCGTAGAAACCGGACCAGACGTCCATCTGGCCGCGCTTGACGTTGTGGGTCAGGTGGTCGATGTAGGTCAGGCCGACCGAGTTGTCGTTGGCGCTGCGGCCTTCGATGAACTCGAAGTCGACGTCATAGATGCTGCGGTCGCCGTAGCGGTCGACAAGATACAGCAGCGAACCGCCGATGCCTTCCAGGGAAGGGATGTTCAGCTCGCCGAAGTTGGCGTGGCTGCCCACCAGCTTGGCGCCCTGGGATTCGGCGTAGGCGGCGGCCTGGGAAGCGTTCTTCACCCGGAAGGCCATGGCGCAGGCGCTCGGGCCGTGCTTGAGGGCGAATTCATGGACATGCCCGGTTGGGCTGCCGTTGAGCACGATGTTGATATCGTTCTGCTGGAACAGGAAGACTTCCTTGGAACGATGCTTGGCGGTTTCGGTGAAGCCCATCATGTTGAACAGCTGGCGCAGCTGCTCGATGCCCTTGGCGTCGGGGGCGGTGAACTCGACGAATTCGAATCCGTCGGTACCGATGGGATTGTGCTGTTCGATCTTGGCCACGGCGTTCATCCGGCCTCCTCGTTGTTCTTGTTGAATGGACCGCCGCCGGTCCAGGCGGCCGACGACATGGGAGATGCCTTCATCTCACCCCGTGGCGGCGCGGCGGACAAGCCGTCGGCAGGGCCCGGCACAGGGCCTGGCGCAGGGTTTCTGGCAACTATTCCTTACGCGCCGGCGGCATGCATGGCGAACGCCCGGTCTTCGTAAAGTTATCTTTACAGTGCGGTGCGAAAAGCTGCCAGCAGCGCTGTCACGGCTGCGCTGAAAGCCGGCGCTGCATGATCGGCGTCAAGCGGTTAACCTGCGTCTTTCCTCCGCGACGGCATTCCCATGGCACGACCCGCACCACCCGACCTGAGCGACAGCCGCCGGCCCCTGCGCGGCGTCGCCCGCAGCTATCCTGCCGGGCACCGCGTCGATGCCCACGAGCACGCCTGGGGCCAGGTGCTCTATGCGGTGTCCGGGATGATGTGGCTGGAGACGCCCGACGAGGCCCTGCCGGTCCCGCCGCAACGGGCGGTCTGGTTGCCTCCGGGCCTGCGCCATGCGGTGCGGGTCGCCTCCGAGTTGCAGATGCGCAACATCTACCTGAGCCCGGAACTCTCCCGCGGCCTGGAGGACCGCACCCTGGTGCTGGTGGTCGGCCCGCTGCTGCGCGAGCTGATCGTCAGCCTGGTGGAGCAGGAACGACAGAGCGACCCCCACTACTATCGGGCGCTGGCCGATCTCGCCGTGCTCGAACTCGGCCGCGCGCGCCGTTCCAGCCTACGCGTACCGCTGCCGGACGCCTCCGACAGGCGCCTGCTCGCGCTGTGCCAGGCGGTGATGGCCAATCCCTCCCTGGACATCGGCCTGGAGCGCCTGGCCGAAGACGCCGGGGCCAGCGTGCGGACCCTCTCGCGCCTGTTCCAGCGCAGCCTGGGCATGGGCTTCGCCGACTGGCGGCGGCAGGTGCAGCTGGCGACCGCCGCCGCCGCACTGATCGATGGCCGTCCGGTGGCAGGCATCGCCCATGCCCTGGGATATACGCCGAGCGCCTTCAGCGACATGTTCCGCCGCGAGCTGGGCGTCTCTCCCACCGAGTACAGGGCCGAGCATCACCAGCCGTTCCAGCCTTGACCGGTATTCGATAGCGATTGGCCGATAGATGTTTTTTCGGCCAACTAGACTGGCACCATCGTTCACCCTCCCTGTCAGCCGCCATGAACTACCTGATCTCCCTCGGCATCGGCCTGCTGGTCGGCGCGCTCTACGCCGTCCTCGACTTCCGCTCGCCGGCGCCCCCCGCCATCGCCCTGGTCGGCCTGCTTGGCATGCAGCTCGGCGAACAGCTTTTCCCCCTTGGCCGCGACCTGCTGCAGCAGTGGCTGCACTGATCGCCGCGACGACACGGAGCCCCCGATGAAAGCACTGCAATTCGACCGTACCGGCGACCTCGCCGCCCTCGAGCTGGTGGACATGCCCGACCCGCTTCCCGCCGCCGATGAGGTGCGGGTGGAAATCCGCGCTGCCGGGCTGAATCCGAGCGACGTGAAGAACGTCCTCGGCCGCTTCCCCTATACCACCCTGCCCCGGGTACCGGGCCGCGACTTCGCCGGGGTGGTGGTGGAGGGACCGAAGGCTCTGCTCGGCCAGGCGGTCTGGGGCACCGGGCGGGAGCCGGGATTCTTCCGCGACGGTAGCCACGCGCAGTTCCTGACCCTGCCGGCCGCCGGCGTCGCGCTCAAGCCGGAAAGCCTGAGCTTCGCCCAGGCCGCCAGTTGCGGGGTGCCCTACAGCACCGCCTGGGACGCCCTGCAACGCAGCCAGGTCAAGGCCGGCACCCGGCTCCTGGTAATCGGCGCCAACGGCGCGGTCGGCAAGGCCGCGCTGGCGCTGGCCAAGGCCCTGGGGGCCGAAGCGATCGGCGCGGTGCGGCGCGAGGAGCAACGCCAGGCGCTGGAAACGCAGGGCATCGCCGCGCTGCTGCTGGGCGAGCCGGCCGAACTGGCGGCACAGGTGGAAGGGATCTTCCCCGGCGGGGCCGAGGTGATCTTCGATACGACCGGTTTCTGGCTCGAGGCGGCGGTCCCGGCGCTGGCCGCCTTCGGTCGCCTGGCGATCATCGCCGCACCGGCCGACGGCCATGTGCGCCTGCCGGCGTTGAACCTGTACCGTCGCGGTGGCTCGGTGGTGGGGATCAACTCGCTGCTCTATGGCGTGGAAGCCTGCGCAGGCTTCCTCGACGCCTTCGGCAAGCTGTTCGACCAAGGCCGCCTGCCGCTGCCGGACGGGCTGCGGGAAGTCCCGCTGGAGCAGGGCGTTGAGCAGTACCGGGCGGTGAACGAAGGCACCTGCGAGAAGATCATCCTGGTGCCCTGAGGAGCGGGCGGAATCCCGGCGGAACACGCCGGGATTCCGCTGCGCGCAAGACTACTCCGCGCCGACCGCGAGCTTGCGGGCGCTGCGCGCCTCCTCCAGCTGCATGCAGCGCTCGAGGAACAGGTACATGTAGTCGTAGCTCTTGCAGATCGCGTCGCGCAGTTGCCGGCGCAGCTCGGCGCTGGGATTGGTGCCGGCCAGGGTGCAGATGATCTCCAGCGCCTCCCAGGGGTGGGCATCGTCGTACTGGGCGTGGAGCTTGAGCCACTTCATGGCGCGCTTGCGGCCTTCCTTGGGGAAGGCGTTTTCGTAGACGCCGTTCGAACAGACCAGCGCCGACCACTCGCCGGTGACGCCTTCGATGGCGTAGTTGGTGGCGGCCATGGCCACCGCCAGTGAGTCGCTGGCGCAGGTGTGCCAGCACCAGTGGCTGAGCGCGTGCAGTTCGGCCGGCACGTCTTGCGCCTGGATCTCGGCCAGGCTCACGCCGTGGGCCTCGGCCCAGTGCAGCCAGTAGTCGGCGTGGTTGAGTTCGACCCGAATGTTGCGCATCAGCCAGCGGCGCGCCATGTCTTCGCCGGGATGGCGGGCGAAACGGGTCTTCAGCAGGTTCTGCGACATGTACAAGGGGAACTGCTCGACCACCGGCCAGCCGCCGATCAGGTACAGGCGCATCAGCGCCGGGCTCAGCTCGGCGTCGCGCATGCGCCGGTACAGCTCGTGACCGGAAACCCGGTCCTTGCTCGCCTGGCAGTCGACGATCAGTTGCTGCGCCCACTGCGGATAGCTTCCCGCCTCCTGCAAGGGGCCCGTACGGTCAAAGAACTCGCTCACACCCGTCTCCCTTCTCTTCTTGTCGGCAACGGCCTCATAGCAGCGAAACTACTCTTTCTTCGCCCCGCGGTCACCTACCGGAGGTTCTGTCCCAGGCTCGACCACAGGCCCTGGGCATCCACTCCAGCCCCCGGAGGCTGGCGACTGAACGGCAGGGGCGCGCCGATGGCCAGGCCCTGGGCATAGTCGATGCCGATCTCGCGCAGCGCTTCCATGACTTCGACGGTCTCGACGAACTCGGCGATGGTACGTTTGCCCATCACGTGGCCGATATGGTTGATCACCTGGACCATGGCGCGATCGATGGGATCCTCGAGCATGTCCTTGACGAAGCTGCCATCGATCTTCAGGTAATCCACCGGCAGGTGCTTGAGGTAGATGAAGGACGACATGCCGGCGCAGAAATCGTCCAGGGAGAAACGACAACCGGTGTCCTTGAGCTCGTTGATGAAGCGGATGGCGCTGGCCAGGTTGGCAACCGCCACGGTTTCGGTGACCTCGAAGCAGATCGTCTGCGGCGGAATGCGGTAACGGGCGAACAGCTCGGTGAGGAACTGCAGGAACGACTCGTCGCCGATGGTCGCGCCGGAGAGATTGATGGCGCAGGTGCCGATCGGCTCGGCGCGAGGGTCCTGGGCGCGCTCGACAAGGGTGCGGAAGGCATTCTCCACCACCCAGCGATCGATCAGCGTCATCAGGCCGTAGCGCTCGGCGGCGGGTATGAAGCTCAGCGGCGGCACCAGGCGCCCGCCCTCGTCGCGCAGGCGCAGCAGCAGTTCGACGTGCAAGCCCTCCTCCGCACCTTCGCCCAGCGGCACGATGGGCTGGGCATAGAGACTGAAGCGGTCTTCCTCCAGCGCCAGGTGGATGCGCTGGACCCAGGTCATCTCGCCGAAGCGCATCGATAGTTCGACGTCGTCCTGATGGAACACCTGGACCCGGTTGCGGCCCTTTTCCTTGGCCATGTAGCAGGCCATGTCGGCGGAGCGCAGCGCCTCCTCGAGGGTCGAGATACCCGGCAGCAGGTGCACCAGGCCGACGCTGACGGTGCAGTTGAACGGCTGCCCGCTCCAGGTGAAGTGCAGGTCCTGGATGGTCTTGCGCAGATGGTCGGCGATCTCCACGGCTTTTTCCGCCGGACAGTTCTCCAGCAGGATGCCGAACTCGTCGCCGCCCAGCCGCGCCAGCGTGTCGCCCTCGCGCAAGCCTTGTTGCAGCAGGGTACAGACCTGGCGCAGCAGTTCGTCGCCGGCGGCGTGGCCGCAGGTGTCGTTGACCAGCTTGAACTGGTCCAGGTCGAGGAACATCAGGGCGTGCCGCCCGCTGTTGCGCTCCAGGCGTTCCAGCGCTATCTGCAGGCGATACTCGAACTCGCGGCGGTTGGTCAGCCCGGTCAACGCATCGTGGGTCGCCTGCCAGGACAGGCGCGCCATGTACTGGCGCTCGCGGGTCATGTCGTGAAGCACCAGGACCACCCCGGTGATCTCGGCGCCACGGTGGATCGGCGCGCCCACCAGGGTCACCGGCACGCTGCTGCCGTCGTGACGCAGAACCAGCTTGGAATGCTCGCGACCGCCGTCGATCTCGCCGCTGAGGATCTGCTCGATCAGCAGCATGCCCTCCTCCCGCGAGCTTTCGTCGACGATCCGGAACAGCGACGCCAGGGGCAGGCCGCGGGCCTTGTCCAGCGTCCAGTTGGTCATCTGCTCGGCGGCCGGGTTGAGGTAGGAAATGCCCCCCTGGGTGTCGGCGGTGATCACTCCGTCGCCGATCGAGGCCAGGGTGATCTGGGCCCGTTCGCGCTCGGCATCGAGGGCGTTCTCCACTTCCTGGCGCTGCATCAGTTGCTGCCGGGTCCGCAGGAACGCCAGGAGGATGAGCACGCTGGCGGTGGTCAGGTTGGCCACCAGCAGCAGCCTGAGCAAGGCCCGCGAGCCCTCGCCGAGGGCGTCGCTGAAGGCCTTGGCCGCCGGCGTGACCTTCTCGTTGATCGCATGGATCTCGGTCTTCCACTGTTGCACCTGCTCGGCACTGGCCTGCCCGGTGCCGATGCCCGCGCGCATCTTGCCGGCGACGTCGATCAGTTCCATGACGTACTTGTCGCCCACCAGCCACAGCTCGATGGCGCGCTCGAAGTAACTGAAGTCGTGGAAGTTGCGGTACAGCCAGATGATCGCGGTAACGTCGTCGGCATGGTTGCCGCCCTTGAGGATGCCCTGGCGGGCCGCCTCGATGTCCGGGTCGGGCTGGTCCAGGGCAAGGCGCATCTCGCGGTCGCCGAGGGGGATCGCGATGGCCTCCTCGTAGCGGCGGAAGTCTTCGTCGGCGCGTGAGTCGGCATAGAGGGTGAGATAGTAGATGGCATCCTTCTGGCCCTTCGACCAGAGGCTTTCGCCGCCGACATAGCTGCGCACCGCGGAGAGGACGTAGAGACTGCCGCCCGCCAGCATGGCCTGCAACAGCACCACGACGATGAAGGGCCATACCAGGCCGAGCAGGCGGGGCTTGTCGAGAGTCCGGTTCTGCCTCATTCCATCTACCATTCAAACTGGCGCTAAGCGATCGGGTGCCGTCTCCGTCACCCCTGACTGCATCACCTGTCGGCCGCTCAAGATCCCGTCGCAGAACTCCCGAGGCCTTGCCTGCCGGCAGCCACGACGCTGGAGGAGGCGGACACCCGGCAAACAGTAGGAGTCTAGTGGCTGTTTGCCGAACCTGCCCTGCACCTGGCGGAACAGACAGCGTTTTTTATTGCCGCAGCCAATAAAAACCGGATGTCTTATATGGAATATACGAGAAAAACCGCCAGGCGACAGCCTGGCGCCTCACATCTGTTGCAGATGTCCGTAGAGCCGGGCGTAGAGGCCGCCTTCGGCGATCAGTTGCTGGTGGTCGCCGTCTTCGGCGATATGCCCGCCATCGAAGACCAGGACCCGGTCGGCCTGCTTCACCGCCGACAGCCGATGAGCCACGATCAATGTGGTGCGGCCTTCGAGGAAGTCGCCGAGCGCCTGGTGCAGGGCGTACTCGGTAGCGGCGTCGAGGGCCGAGGTGGCCTCGTCGAGGATCACCACCTTGGGCTCGGCGAGGATCATCCGGGCGATCGCCAGGCGCTGCCGCTGACCGCCCGACAGGCGCACCCCGGAACGCCCGACCACGGTGTCCAGCCCCTGCGGCAGGCGCCGCACGCCGTCGGCCAACTGGGCGATCTCCAAAGCCCGCCAGCAGGCCTGGTCGCTGCGTTCGCGGCCCATGGTCAGGTTGGCCCGCACGCTGTCGTTGAACAGCGCCGGATGCTGGAGGACCACCGCGACATGTTCGCGCACGCAGTCCAGGCCGATTTCCTCCAGGGGCACCCCGCCGTAGCGGATGCTGCCGCGCTGCGCACTGTAGAGGCCGAGTAGCAGTTGCACCAGCGTGCTCTTGCCGCCGCCGCTGGCGCCGACCAGGGCAACCTTCTCGCCGGCGCCGATGTTCAGGTCCAACTGCTCCAGGACCTTGTCCTCGCCGTAGGCGAAATCCAGCCCGCGCACCTCGATGCCAACGGTCGTGCGGCCGGCGAACGGATCGCGCAGCGGCGGGTAGCGCGGCTCGTCGGCCCGCGCCAGCAACTCGTTGATCCGCTGCAACGCGCCGCCAGCGGCGTAGTAGGCGTATTGCAGGCCGAGCAGCTGTTCGACCGGACCGATCATGAACCAGAGGTAGCTGAACACCGCGAGCATCTGGCCGATCGACAGGTCCGAGAGCAGCACGGTGAGCATCGCCGCGGCGCGGAACACGTCGATGCCGAACTGGAACAGCAGGCCGCTGGCGCGCCCGGCGGCGTCGCTCTTCCATTGCGAGGCCACGGCGTAGTCGCGGACCTCCTGGGCGCGGTGGCCGAGGCGGCCGAGGAAATAGCCCTGGCGATTGCCGGCGCGGACTTCCTGGATCGCCTCGAGGGTCTCGGTGAGCGCCTGGGTGAAGCGCGCGGTGCTGTCGTTCTCGAGCTTCTTGAGATGCTTGACGCGCTTGCCCAGCTGCACCGTGGACCAGATCACCAGCGGGTTGAACAGCAGGATCAGCAAGGCCAGCTGCCAGTGCATCCAGACCAGGATCGCGGCGGTGCCGAGCAGCGTCAGCAAGGCGACCAGGAAGCGGCTGAGGGTTTCCCCGACGAACTTGTCCAGGGTATCCAGGTCGGTGACCAGGTGGGCGCTGATCGACCCGCCGCCGAGGGTTTCGTATTCGCCCAAGGCGATATGCCGGAGGCGCTCGATCAGACGCAGGCGGATGCGGTAGACGATGTCCTTGGACAGCCGCGCGAACAGCTTCGCCTGGAGCACGTTGAATACCAGCGCCGCCCCCCGCAACAGAAGGGTCGCCGCCAACATCAGGCCGATGTAGCCGAACGCCACCTGCCAGTCGGCGGGCAACAGGCGGTCCATGAAACGCAGCGCGCCGTCACCCTTGCCGAGCAGCACTTCGTCCACCAGCAGCGGCAGCAGCAAGGGAATCGGCACGGTGCAGAGGGTGGCCAGCACCGCCACCAGGTTGGCGAACAACAGGGCTTTCTTGTGGCGCAGTGCGAGTCGACGAATCTCCGCCCAGCTCAGGCGGTCTCCGCGCTCACTCATGCCGGCCCCGTTCCAGCCAGCGGCCGAGCAAGGGTGAAAGTTCGGCAAGCGGCTGGTAGCCGTTGGTGAGCAACGCCAGTTGGCCGTTGCGTTCGGCCAGCAGGGTCGGGAACCCGGCGATGCCGAGGTCCTGGACCCAGGCGAAATCGGCGGCGGTGGCGTCACGCGCCTCGCCGCTGTCGAAGGCCGCGGCGAACTCGATGCGCGGAAGCCCCACCGCTTCCGCCAGGCCGGCGAGCACCGCCGCCTGGGTGACATCGCGACCCTCGGCGTAGAACGCCCGCTGGATCGCCCTTACCAGCGGCCAGGCGCTTTCCTCGTCGAGGCTGCGCGCCGCCACCAGGGCCCGGCAGGCCGGCTCGGTGTCATAGACGAAGCCTTCGGGCAACGCGTCGTCGAAGCGGAACGGCTGGCCGGTGGTCTGCTGCACGGTCTGCCAGTGGCCGAGGATGTAGCCGCGGGTATTCGGGTCGAGCGCCGCGCCGTGGCCGGCGCGCAGGCCACCGGCTACCAGGTGGAAAGCGACGCCGTCGGCGGCCGCCTGCCGGGACAGCGCCTCGGCGACCGGGGCGAAGCCCCAGCACCAGGAGCACATGGGGTCCATCACGTACAGCAGGCGGGCCTTGGCCAAGGTTCAGTTCTCCAGCGTGGACTGGCGCGGATCGCGACCGAGCGGGTGCGGCTGGTTGCGCTGCCGCGCCAGTTCGATCTGTTTCTGCCGCTCGCGGGCGCCGGCGCGGGTCTTCTCGCTCAGCGAGTCCCAGCAGTGCGGACAGCTGATGCCGGGCACGTAGTGCTCGGACTGGCGGTCCTCCAGCGAAACCGGGTTGCGGCAGGCGTGGCACTGATCGTACTCGCCCTCGCTAAGATCGTGGCGCACGGTCACGCGGTTGTCGAATACGAAGCAGTCGCCGCGCCACAGGCTCTGTTCCTGCGGCACCTCTTCGAGGTACTTGAGGATGCCGCCCTTGAGGTGGAAGACCTCCTCGAAACCGGCGCCGAGCATGTAGCTGGAAGCCTTCTCGCAGCGGATGCCGCCGGTGCAGAACATCGCCACCTTCTTGTGCCGCGCCGGGTCGTAGTGGGCCTTGATGTACTCGGGGAACTCGCGGAACGACCTGGTCTTCGGATCGACCGCGCCCTCGAAGGTGCCGATCGCCACCTCGTAGTCGTTGCGGGTATCGATCAGCAGGACTTCCGGATCGCTGATCAGGGCATTCCAGTCCTTCGCCTCGACATACTGGCCGACCTGCTTGTTCGGATCGACGCCAGGCACGCCGAGGGTGACGATTTCCTTCTTCAGCTTGACCTTGGTGCGGTAGAACGGCTGTTCGTCGCAGTAGGATTCCTTGTGCTCGATATCGGCCAGCCGGGGATCGCTGCGCAGCCAGGCGAACAGCGCATCGATGCCTTCGCGGCTACCGGAGACGGTGCCGTTGATGCCTTCCTCGGCCAGCAGCAAGGTGCCTTTCACACCGTTGTCGAGCAGGGTTTGCAGCAGGGGTTCACGCAGCGCCACGTAATCGTCGAGAGTCACGAACTTGTACAGCGCCGCCACGACGATGGATGTCATGGGGATATAGCCTCCAGGTGGTCGCCCGCGTAAAGGGCGGACCGGAACGAAAAGCGCCAGCCGCTGGCGCCATGGAAACGACAACGCCGGCGGAAGGCCGGCGCTGGGTGCGTAGTCTAGCGCAGCAGGGGCAGGCTCTGCACCCCGCCGCGACGGACGCCGTCTCAGGGTATGTCGTGCTTGCTCCCGCCGCGGCAGGTCGGCGAGGCCGGCACCGCAGCCTGGCTCCACTCCTCAGGGGTGAAGGTATGCAGCGCCAGGGCGTGGAACTCGCCCATCAACCCACCGAGGGTGGCATATACCTTCTGGTGCCGCTTCACCGCGTTCAACCCGGCGAACTGCGGGCTGACCAGCACCACCTTGAAGTGGGTCTCCAGCCCGCGGCTGTGCATGTGGCTCTCGTCGAGCACCTCGACGTGTTGCGGATCGAGGGGCTGCAGGGCGGTCTGGATACGGTCACGCATGCTCATCGCGAATCACGACTCACTTTTTCTTCTGGGCCGGCGCGGCGACGCCGAGTTCCTTGTCCATGTCGGCCATCAGCTTGTTCACCGGCTCGACGGCGCCTTGCAGCTTGGCCTGGGTCAGTTGGGCGGATTCGGCGGTCAGGCGCGGCATCTTCTCCAGCACCTTCTTGCCCAGCGGCGACTGGTAGAAGGCATTCAGGTCCTTCAGCTCGGACTCGGTGAAGTTGGTGGTGTAGAGCTTGATCAGCTCGGGCTTGATCTTGTCCCAGCCGATGGCGCGGTCCAGTTCGGCATTGGCCTTGGCCTGGTAACGCTCGAGAACCGCCTTCTTGCTCTCCGGCGCCTTGGCCTGGGCGAAGCGCTGGGCCAGCATCTGCTGCACCTGGGCATAGACCGGGACCGTCAGCTTGTCGGCATGGACCAGCTTGAGGAATTGCTCGGCCTGGCTGGCGGAATCGGCCATGGCCATGGAGCTGAGGCTGAGCAGCACGGCGCTGCCGATGAGGCGAAGACGGGTCATGGAAAATCCTTGAGGTTGGGTAGATGTGTCCGTGGGACCCGACATTCTGCGCCTAAGTTCGAAATCCGCTCAAGCGCGGCGCCGAATATCGGGAGAATCCTATCCGGCGCCCGCCCGCTCCATGCCGTCTACTATCAGTTCTGTAGTGGGTACTTGCCGCCTTCCTTCCGCAGCCGGCATGCTTGCGTCAGCCTGTCACATGGATGTGTTAGATGAACGGAACCGCCGCCGATACCCTCGCCGTATCGCCCCCGCCCCTGCGCAACCTCTGCGACGGCCACGGCCGGCTCGATCCCCGGGCGGTCGGCTGGTCCGCCCGGCCGCGGGTGCTCTGCCACATCCCCGGCCACTTCGGCCGGCGCAAGCGCTGGAACCACTGGTGCATCGTCAGCCCCGGCTGGATGCTCTCGCTGACCATCGCCGACCTCGACTACCTGACCTACGGCGCCGCCTATTTCCTCGACCTGGACAGCGGCCAGGCGGTAGCGCACACGCAGATCCGCTTCTTCGGCCTCGGCTGCCAGTTGCCCGACGAGCCGCAGGCCAGCCATGCCTTCGAGCATCCCCGCCTGCAATTGCGCTTCGACGAACAGCCCGGGCGCCTGCGCGTCACCGGCCAGGCCCCGGACCTCGGTGGCCTGCCGCTGGAGCTGGCGCTGGAAGTGCGACGACCGTCGCACCTGGAGTCGGTGAACCTGGTGGTGCCGATGGGCGAACACACCTTCCATGCCTGCAGCCGCCAGCTCGGCCTGCCGATCAGCGGCTGCCTGCAGCTCGGCCGCCGACGCTACGACTGCCAGGCGGGCCAGAGCTTCGCCGCGCTGGACTTCGGCCGCGGTGTCTGGCCGCTGCATACCTACTGGACCCGCGCCGCCTTCGCCGCCCCCGGCGGCATCGCCGGCAACTTCGGCACCGGCTGGACCGAAGCCAGCGACCTGCGCGAGAACGCCCTGTGGTTCGGCGGCAAGCTCAGCCGCGTGCTCGACGACGTGCACATCCGCGAGCCTCGCGACCCGCTGGCCGAATGGCGCCTGGACAGCGCCTGCGGTCGCGTCGAGCTGCTCTTCCGTCCCGAACAGCTGCACCAGGCGCGGCCCAGCGTCGGCCTGTTCTATGCCAATACCCGCCAGTGGTTCGGCCGTTTCAACGGCACCCTGCGCCACGACGACGGCGACTGCGTGCCGGTGGACGGCGCCCTCGGCTGGATCGGTTCGACCCGCGCGCGCTGGTGAGGCCGGCGGCGGGCAATCTATTTCCGACCCGCAGCGCGGCGAAAAATGCCCACGAGGAAGCGACGGCAGCGGAACCCAAGGCGGGAGCGAAGGCCTAAACTGCCGGATACGCACCCTGGAGAACACTCATGAGCCGGACCGAAACCGATAGCCTGGGCACCATCGAGGTGCCCGACGACGCCTACTGGGGCGCCCAGACCCAGCGTTCGCTGGAGAACTTCGCCATCGGCGGCCAGCGCATGCCGCTCGCCGTGATCCACGCCCTGGCGCTGATCAAGAAAGCCGCCGCGCGGGTCAACGACCACCTCGGCGAACTGCCGCCGGAAGTCGCCCGGCTGATCGAACAGGCCGCCGACGAAGTCCTCGCAGGCCGCCACGACGAACACTTCCCGCTGGTGGTCTGGCAGACCGGCAGCGGCACCCAGACCAACATGAACGTCAACGAGGTGATCGCTGGCCGCGCCAACGAACTGGCCGGCAATCCGCGTGGCGGCAAGTCGCCGGTGCATCCCAACGACCACGTCAACCGCGCGCAGAGTTCCAACGACAGCTTCCCCACCGCCATGCACATCGCCGCCGCCAAGGCCGTGCACGAACAATTGCTGCCGGCCATCGCCGAGCTTTCCGGCGGTCTCGCCGAACAGTCGGCGCGGCACGCCAGCCTGGTCAAGACCGGGCGCACCCACCTGATGGACGCCACGCCGATCACCTTCGGCCAGGAACTCTCGGCCTTCGTCGCCCAGCTCGACTACGCCGAGCGCGCCATCCGCGCGGCGCTGCCGGCGGTCTACCAGTTGGCCCAGGGCGGCACCGCGGTGGGCACCGGGCTCAACGCGCCGAAGGGCTTCGCCGACGCCATCGCCGCGGAAATCGCCGCCGAATCGGGCCTGCCCTTCGTCGCCGCGCCGAACAAGTTCGCCGCCCTGGCCGGCCACGAGCCGCTGGTCATCCTCTCCGGCGCCCTGAAGAGCCTGGCGGTGGCCCTGATGAAGATCGCCAACGACCTGCGCCTGCTCGGTTCCGGCCCACGCGCCGGCTTCGCCGAGGTGAAGCTGCCGGCCAACGAGCCGGGCAGCTCGATCATGCCCGGCAAGGTCAACCCGACCCAGTGCGAGGCGCTGTCGATGCTGGCCTGCCAGGTCATGGGCAACGACAGCACGATTTCCTTCGCCGCCAGCCAGGGCCATCTGCAACTCAACGTGTTCAAGCCGGTGATCGTCTACAACCTGCTGGAGTCCATCCGCCTGCTCGCCGACGGCTGCCGCAACTTCAACAAGCATTGCGTCGCCGGCCTGGAGCCGGACGCCCAGCGCATGGCCGACCTGCTGGAGCGCGGCCTGATGCTGGTCACCGCGCTGAACCCGCACATCGGCTACGACAAGGCCGCCGAAATCGCCAAGAAGGCCTACGCCGAAGGCACCACCCTGCGCGCCGCGGCGCTGCAGCTGGGCTACCTGGACGAAGCGCAGTTCGACGAATGGGTACGGCCGGAGCAGATGCTGGAGGCCGGCCACCATGGTTGAAACCGCCAAGACCGGCGCCACCCCGCTGGAAGGCGACGGCAAGCGCATCCTGCTGATCGTCGGCTCGCCCAAGCGCAAGAGCTTCTGCCACCTGCTCGCCGAATGCTACGCCCAGGGCGCGCGCAGCAAGGATCACGTGGTGCGCGAACTGAAGCTGGGCGAGCTGGCCTTCGACCCGATCCTCCACGAAGGCTACGAACAGAGCCAGGTGCTCGAACCCGACCTGCTGGAAGCGCAGCGGCAGATCCACTGGGCCGAGCACCTGGTGTTCGTCTACCCGGTCTGGTGGGGCGGCCTGCCGGCGCTGCTGCAGGGCTTCTTCGACCGCGCCCTGCAGCCGGGCTTCGCCTTCCGCTACCGCGGCACCCAGGACAAGGACTGGGAGCAACTGCTGGGCGGGCGCAGCGCCGACCTGCTGGTCTGCCACGACCAGCCGCTGTCGCGGCTGCGCTTCCTCAAGGGCCCGCCGGCGCACCGGCAGATGGTGCGCAGCGTGCTCGGCGCCTGTGGCATCGCCACCCGCCGCCTGGAAGAGTTCGCGCCGATGCGCAGTTCCAGCGAGGAACAGCGCCAGGGCTGGCTGCGTCGCGCCGAACAGCTCGGCAGCCAGGTCTAGTTCCCTTCCCGCCCGGCTGCGGCCGGGCGCGGACACTGATCGTTCTGACAGGTCCGCCACCTTCCCGCCGGCGTCCCTTCCCCGCCCCCATGGCGGCCCTTTGCCTGCCTCTACCGGCTCACAGTGCGGGTGCCGACCGCTTTGCATTCCGCGACATCCATCAGGAATGGGTAGCGAATCTGACCGGCCCGTCACATTTGGTAGGGACCTCAAACCGGCACCGAGGGCTAGGATCAGCCCGCTTCGAAATGAATCCGGTTCTGGAAAAAAGGACTTGTCATGAAACACTACTCAGCCACCCTGGCACTCCTGCCACTCACCCTCGCCCTGTTCCTGCCCCAGGCAGCCCATGCCCACGGCTCGATGGAAACGCCGCCCAGTCGGGTCTACGGCTGCTTCCTCGAAGGTCCGGAGAATCCCAAGTCGGCCGCCTGCAAGGCCGCCGTCGCCGCTGGCGGCACCCAGGCGCTGTACGACTGGAATGGCGTCAACCAGGGCAACGCCAACGGCAACCACCAGGCGGTGGTCCCCGACGGCCAGCTCTGCGGCGCCGGCAAGGCACTGTTCAAGGGCCTGAACCTGGCTCGCAGCGACTGGCCCAGCACTGCCATCGCGCCGGACGCCAGCGGCAACTTCCAGTTCGTCTACAAGGCCAGCGCGCCGCACGCGACCCGCTACTTCGACTTCTACATCACCAAGGACGGCTACAACCCCGAGAAGCCGCTGGCCTGGAGCGACCTGGAACCCGCGCCGTTCTGCTCGATCACCAGCGTCAAGCTGGAGAACGGCACCTACCGGATGAACTGCCCGCTGCCCCAGGGCAAGACCGGCAAGCATGTGATCTATAACGTCTGGCAGCGCTCGGACAGCCCGGAAGCCTTCTACGCCTGCATCGACGTGAGCTTCAGCGGCGCCGTCGCCAACCCCTGGCAAGCGCTGGGCAACCTGCGCGCGCAGCAGGACCTGCCAGCCGGTGCTACCGTCACCCTGCGTCTGTTCGATGCCCAGGGCCGCGACGCCCAGCGTCACAGCCTGACCCTGGCCCAGGGCGCCAACGGTGCCAAGCAATGGCCGCTGGCGCTGGCGCAGAAGGTCAACCAGGACTCCACCCTGGTCAACATCGGCGTGCTGGATGCCTACGGGGCGGTCAGCCCGGTGGCCAGCTCGCAGGACAACCAGGTCTACGTGCGCCAGGCCGGCTACCGCTTCCAGGTCGACATCGAACTGCCGGTCGAGGGCGGCGGCGAGCAACCGGGCGGCGACGGCAAGGTCGACTTCGACTATCCGCAAGGCCTGCAGCAATACGACGCCGGGACCGTAGTGCGCGGTGCCGATGGCAAGCGCTACCAGTGCAAGCCCTACCCGAACTCCGGCTGGTGCAAGGGCTGGGACCTCTACTACGCCCCGGGCAAGGGCATGGCCTGGCAGGACGCCTGGACCCTGCTGTAACGCCCTCGACTGCCGCCCGCTCCGGGCGGCAGTCGTTTTCGCCGCCAGGCACCCGCCGCGAGACGGCGAATCCGCGCAACGGTACAGTCCCCCGGCGAAACCCTGGCTACGTGTGCCTGTTCAATCTGCCGTGCGCTCCCTAGGCTGGTCCGACCACCAGCACGGGGAAACCACGCATGCCTTTTTCTCTCGCCGCCCTCCAACAGGCCGCCGCCATCGTCCACCAGAGCCTGCCGCCGACGCCGCAGATACGCTGGCCGCTGCTATGCGAGGCACTGGGTTGCGAAGTGTGGATGAAGCACGAGAACCACCTGCCGGTGGGGGCCTTCAAACTGCGCGGCGGCCTGGTGTATTTCCACCACCTGGCGCACCAGGGCGAGCGGCCGGCCGCCGTGATCAGCGCGACCCGCGGCAACCACGGCCAGTCGGTGGCCTTCTCGGCGAGCCGCTACGGCATCCAGCCGATCATCGTCGTGCCGCACGGCAACAGCCGCGAGAAGAACGCGGCGATGCGCAGCCTTGGCGCGGAGCTGATCGAGCACGGCGAGGACTTCCAAGCCTCCCGCGAATACGCCGCCGAGCGCGCCCGGCGCGAAGGCCTGCACCTGATTCCGGCGTTCCATCCCTGGCTGGTGGCCGGGGTCGCCAGCTACAGCCTGGAGTTGTTCGCCGCGCTGGCCGACCTTGACGAAGTCTACGTGCCGATCGGTATGGGTTCGGGCATCTGCGGCCTGATCGCCGCGCGCGACGCGCTGGGCCTGAAGACCCGCATCGTCGGCGTGGTGTCCGCCCATGCGCCGGCCTACGCCCTGTCGTTCGAGGCCGGCACGGCGATCAGCCACCCGGTCGACACCCGCCTGGCCGACGGCATGGCGTGCAGTACGCCGGACCCGAGCGCGCTGGAAATGATCCTGGCCGGCGCCGATCGTCTGGTGCGGGTCAGCGACAGGGAGATCGGCGCGGCCATGCGCCTGTGCTTCACCAGCACCCACAACGTCGCCGAGGGCGCCGGGGTGGCGGCGCTGGCCGCCGCCTGGCAGGAGCGCGAGCGCCTGAAGGGGCTGAAGGTAGGCCTGATCCTCAGCGGAGCGAACGTCGACCGCGAGGTATTCGCCGAGCAACTGGCCGCCGGCGACTGAGCCGGCGCCGCTAGGCCAGCCCCGCGAGGAGCAGCAGCCACCAGGCGAGCACCAGCAACTGCACGAAGAAGCCGGCAAAACGCAGCCAGACGAACAGCGCGGAGGTGCTGACCAGGTGCATCAGCGACTGGAACAGCCGTGCGCCGAGCACCAGTGGCGCCAACGGGTCGGTCAGGCTGCTCTGCCCGCTGGCGATCGCGTAGAGCAGCGCGCCGGCCAGCAGCGGCAGGTTCTCCACGCAGTTGGCATGGACTCGCACCAGCCGCTGGCCGAAACCGCCAGGCGTGTTGCTGCCATCGGCGGCGAAGGCGTTCACCGCCATCCGCCCGCCGAGTACCAGCAGGCCGCGCTGGCTGACCAGCAGGAAGACCAGCAACAGGGTCCAGGCGATCAGGCCGAGCAGGCAGATCGCGCTAGGGCTGAGAAACATGGATGACGCTCCTTCTATTGTGTTGTCGTGGGAAGGATGAAGCGTCTGGATTCTAGGCCGGCTAGAGCAATTGCTCTATTCGCAGTCCGCCGTCCTTAAGTCGTGTTCTGCCGGCACGCCGCTCGGCCCCGATGTACGCCGTCGGCGGATGCGTAACCGGACGACCCACTGCCCGCGGCCTTCCGAACGGACAAAGAAAAGCCCCGCCGAAGCGGGGCCTTCCTTGCACGCAGCACTCAGGGCTGTCTTCTCATCAGAGCGAATCGAGATAGCGCTCCACATCCAGCGCGGCCATGCAGCCGGCGCCGGCCGAGGTGATCGCCTGGCGGTAGACGTGGTCGGCCACGTCGCCGGCGGCGAACACACCCGGTACGTTGGTCGCGGTGGCGTTGCCTTCGCGCCCGCCGTTGACCACCAGGTAGCCGTCCTTCAGGGCCAGTTGCCCTTCGAACAGCGAGGTATTGGGAGTATGGCCGATGGCGACGAACATGCCATCCACGGCGATCTCCTCGCTGCCACCATCGCGGGTCTTCAGGCGCACGCCGGTGACGCCCATCGTGTCGCCAAGCACCTCATCGACCTCGGCGTTGAGCTTGAGCACTATCTTGCCTTCGGCTACCCGCGCCTGCAGCTTGTCCTGGAGAATCTTCTCGGCGCGGAAGGTTTCGCGACGATGCACCAGGGTCACCCGGCTGGCGATGTTGGCCAGGTACAGGGCCTCTTCGACAGCGGTATTGCCGCCGCCGATCACCGCCACTTCGCGGTTGCGGTAGAAGAAACCGTCGCAGGTGGCGCAGGCCGACACGCCCTTGCCCATGAACGCCTGCTCCGACGGCAACCCCAGGTAGCGCGCGCTGGCACCGGTGGCGACGATCAGTGCGTCGCAGGTGTAGGTGCCATTGTCGCCGCGCAGGGTGAACGGCTTGCCGGCCAGGTCCACGGCATGAATGTGGTCGAAGACGATCTCGGTCTCGAAGCGCTCGGCGTGCTCCTGCATCCGCTGCATCAGTGCCGGGCCGGTCAGGCCGTGGGGATCGCCCGGCCAGTTGTCGACCTCGGTGGTGGTGGTCAACTGGCCGCCGGCCTGCATGCCGGTGATCAGCAGCGGCTTGAGGTTGGCGCGCGCGGCGTAGACAGCCGCGCTGTAACCGGCGGGACCGGAACCGAGGATGATCACTCGGGCGTGGCGGAGGGTATCGGGCATCTCGTCGGACTCCTGCCGACATCAGCGTCGGCGCGAATAAAAACGGGGCCACCAAAGCACATGGGGAAGGCTTGGAAGGAGCGGTCGCCCCGGGAAAAGGTCGGCCGGGCACACTTCGCGCCCGGCATCGGGATCACAGTGCCTCGGCGTTCTCGGCCAGGTACGAGGCCACGCCCTCGGCGCTCGCCTTCATGCCTTTCTGGCCCTTGCGCCAGCCGGCCGGGCAGACCTCGCCGTGTTCCTCGGTGAACTGCAGGGCCTCGACCAGGCGCACCATCTCGTCCACCTCACGCCCCAGCGGCAGGTTGTTCACCACTTGGTGCTGGACCACCCCGGCGCGGTCGATCAGGAACGAAGCACGCAAGGCCACGCCGTCCTCGTGCTCGATGCCGTAGGCGCGGGTGATCTCGTGCTTGACGTCGGCGACCATGGTGAACTCGACCGCACCGATGCCGCCCTTCTCCACCGGCGTGCTGCGCCAGGCGTGATGGGTGAACTGCGAGTCGATGGAGACACCGACCACCTCGACGCCCAGCTCGCGGAACTTATCCATGCGGTTGTTGTGGGCGATGATTTCCGAGGGGCAGACGAAAGTGAAGTCGAGCGGCCAGAAGAACAGTACGACGTACTTGCCGCGCAGGCTGGAAAGCTGGAAGGCATCGACGATGGAACCGTCGCCGAGGACCGCGGCGGCAGTGAAATCGGGGGCTTGCTTGTTGACCAGTACGCTCATCGCGAGGCTCCTAGAAGGTTGGGTTGCGCCCGGCGACGCCAGGCTCCCGGAAGAATATGCAGCGCAGGTTACCCAGCCACGACGATGCATTGAAATGTCGAATTTCAATTCGCACGATAGAGTCAGCCTATGCTCTCAACCTGCGGCTAGACTCATGCTGTCGCCCATTACCCGTCCTCACCGCATGCCCCTACGCACACGCCTGCTCTGGCTGTTCCTGCCGTTGCTGGCCGCCAGTCTCGGCGGTATCTGGCTCTTGTCGGAAAGCATCCTGCTGAGCCGTTTCGACCGAGAGGACCAGCAACGCCTGCAAGAGGGCGCCACCGTCCTGCACAACCGGCTGGACTTCGAGTTGAAGCGCCATCTGGACATCGTTCGCACCTACGCCTGGTGGGATGCCAGCTACGACTTCATCCAGCGCCCCAACGAGACCTTCGAACAGGAAAACCTCG
This sequence comes from Pseudomonas sp. 20-5, assembly GCF_056782835.1. Taxonomy (NCBI): domain Bacteria; kingdom Pseudomonadati; phylum Pseudomonadota; class Gammaproteobacteria; order Pseudomonadales; family Pseudomonadaceae; genus Pseudomonas; species Pseudomonas sp. 20-5. The sequence continues at coordinate 4,637,013 of NZ_CM165584.1, forward strand.
ACCACGAGATGCTCGACGACCTGGGATTCGACTTCGTCCTGTTCCTCGACGACCGGGGTCACCTGCAACTGAAGCAGTGGTCCCCGCCCGCGCCCGACCAGCGCGTGCTCTTCGGCGCCCCCTCGGCGAGCGACCAGGCCCTGCTCGAGGCACTGCAGCAACGCGCCATCCGCCTCGGCGCGCTGGACTTTCGCGGACGCACCGACCACAGCCTGAGCGAGCTGCTGCTGGTCGACAACCTGCCGACCCTGCTGGTCAGCGTGCCTATCAGCAACAACCAGGGTAGCGCGCCGGCGAAGGGCGCGATCCTCGCCGGCTACTTCCTCGACCGGGAACGCCTGGCCAACCTCCGCGAACAGATGCAGGCCGACCTGCAACCGATGCCCAACATCGCCACCGACTCCACCTGGAAGCCGCTGCGCAGCCGCAGCGGCAGTACCCACAACCAGGCCCTGCTCAGCCCACGGCGGTTCATCGGCGAACATGTCCAGCAGGTCTCGGTGCAGTACCTGAGTTCCAGCGGCGAGCCGCAGCTGCGCTTCGACATCACCAAGAAACGCCTGCTCTACATCCAGGGCGAGAAGGCCATCAACTTCTTCCTCGGCGCCTCCCTGCTGGTCGCGCTGGGCGCTTTCCTGGTCGGCTACCTGGCCCTGGAGCTGTGGGTCCTGCGCCGGGTCCAACGGCTCAACCGGGAGGTCGCCGAAGTCGGACGCAACGCCCACTCGATACGCCTGAGCGACTTCGGCAACGACGAGCTGGGACAACTGGCGGGCGAGATGAACCAGATGCTCGAGCGCCTGGAACACAGCGAGGCGCGCGACCGGGCGATCCTCCAGTCGATGCGCGACGGCTACTTCGAAATGGACGTCGACGGCGTGATCCTCACCGTCAACCCCGCGCTCTGCCAACTGCTCGGCCAGACGCGCGAAACGCTGATCGGCCATCCCTACTACGAACTGCTCGGCGAAGACGACCTGGCGCGTGCCCGCCAACCCTTCCAGCGCGCCATGCAGAGCGGCGCAGGCAAGACCTTCGCCATCCCCCTGCAGCGCGCCGACGGCAGCCTCGGCTACTTCGAGGCCACGGTTTCGCTGATCCACGACCTGCAGGGCGAACTACGGGGCTACCGCGGCATCGTCCGCGACGTCAGCGACCAGATCGCCTACCAGCAGCAATTGCTGGAAATGGCCTACCGCGACCCGCTGACCGGCCTGGGCAACCGCAAGGCCTTCGACGAACAGCTCGGCCAGGCGTTGCTTCGCGCCGGCTCCGGCGGAAGCGAACTGGCGCTGCTGTACCTGGACCTGGACCGCTTCAAGGAGGTCAACGACCGCTTCGGCCACGACATCGGCGATGCCCTCCTCAGGACCGTCGCCGAACGGGTACGCAGCACCCTGCGGCAGCCGGACAAGGCCTACCGCCTGGGCGGCGACGAATTCGCCGTGCTCCTCGAGGACAGCCAGGAAAACAATCCGCAGCGCCTCGCAGAACGCCTGCTGGCGGCGCTGGTCCAACCGATCGCGCTGAATGGCGAACGCATCGACTTCGTCACCCCGAGCATCGGCATCGCTCTCTACCCGCGGCATGCCGGCGATGCCGAAGGACTGGTCCGTGCCGCCGACAGCGCCATGTACGAGGCCAAGCGCCAGCGCAACCACTATTGCCTGTACCAGGCGCCAGCCTGAAATGCGCGGACAAACAGGCTCTGTCGCGGGCTTTCGCCAGTCTGCTAAGGTTTCAGCCCGCATCCCATCGGAGAACCATTCCCTATGCCAGCCCTGAGCGGCCCGCAATACCTCGGCGAAGGCCTGAAGCTGATCATGCGTCCCGGCCTGCGCCTGTTCGTGCTGATCCCCCTGACCCTCAACCTGCTGGTGTTCGCCCTGCTGATCGGCTTCGCGATGCAGCAGTTCAGCCACTGGGTCGACCTGCTGATGCCCAGCCTGCCCGACTGGCTGAGCTTCCTGCAGTACATCGTCTGGCCGTTGTTCGTCCTGCTGGTGCTGGTGATCGTGTTCTTCACCTTCACCATGGTCGCCAACATCATCTCCGCGCCGTTCAACGGCTTCCTCTCGGAAAAGGTCGAGGTGGTGGTTCGCGGCCGCGACGACTTCCCGCCGTTCAGCTGGGCCGAACTGCTGGCGATGATCCCGCGCACCATGGGTCGCGAGATGCGCAAGCTCGCCTACTTCCTGCCGCGCGCGCTGGTGCTGCTGGTGCTGAGCTTCGTGCCCGGGGTCAACCTGATCGCCACGCCGCTGTGGATCCTCTTCGGCATCTGGATGATGGCGGTGCAGTACATCGACTATCCGGCGGACAACCACAAGCTCGGCTGGAACGAGATGCTCGCCTGGCTGCGCAGCAAGCGCTGGGCGTGCATGGGTTTCGGCGGGGTGACCTACCTGGCGCTGCTGATCCCGCTGGTCAACCTGGTCATGATGCCCGCCGCCGTCGCCGGCGCCACCCTGTTCTGGGTCCGCGAGGAAGGCGAGAAGGCGCTGGTGAAATAAGCATGCGCCCGGTGTCCGCTGTCGGCATTGTCAGGCGGGCGTCAGCACCCTGACAGCCGGCGTCGGGCACACTACGAATGCCCTCGGGAGCGTCGGCGCAGGCCGCAGCCGAGACCTGCGCCAGCCCTTGCAGACCGGCTCGACGCTGCCGAACCGACTGGCCGCCGGTGCCTCCCCACGCAGGCGGCCTTTTTTTACCCGCCTGCCTTGCCGTCCATGCAGGATGGCCGGCGCTCACCCCCTTCCTGTCCGCTACGCCCCCCTCGACTCCACCACCCTGGCACTACAGTGGCAACCAGGCGAAGCAGGCTCCGGCCCGCTTTCGATGACCACCGTCCCCAGCCCGCCCAGCGGCGGAAAACAAGAAGAGGGTCGCCATGTCACGTTCCGCATTCACCGCGCTCTTGCTGTCCTGCGTCCTGCTGGCGCTCTCCATGCCTGCCAGGGCCGACGACCTGCCCTACCGCTTCGGCCTGGGCAAGGCGGACATCACCGGCGAAGCCGCCGAAGTCGGCATGATGGGTTACTCCTCCCTCGAACAGAAGACCGCCGGCATCCACATGCGCCAGTGGGCGCGTGCCTTCGTGATCGAGGAAGCGGCCAGCGGACGTCGCCTGGTCTACGTCAACACCGACCTGGGGATGATCTTCCAGGCCGTGCACCTGAAGGTCCTGGCCCGGCTCAAGGCGAAGTACCCCGGTGTCTACGACGAGAACAACGTGATGCTCGCCGCCACCCACACCCACTCCGGTCCGGGCGGCTTCTCCCACTACGCGATGTACAACCTGTCGGTGCTCGGCTTCCAGGAAAAGACCTTCAACGCCATCGTCGACGGCATCGTCCGCTCCATCGAGCGGGCCCAGGCCAGGTTGCAGCCCGGCCGCCTGTTCTACGGCAGCGGCGAGCTGCGCAACGCCAGCCGCAACCGTTCGCTGCTGTCGCACCTGAAGAATCCGGACATCGCCGGCTACGAGGATGGCATCGACCCGCAGATGAGCGTGCTCAGCTTCGTCGACGCCAACGGCGACCTGGCCGGCGCGATCAGTTGGTTCCCGGTGCACAGCACCTCGATGACCAACGCCAATCACCTGATCTCCCCGGACAACAAGGGCTACGCCTCCTATCACTGGGAGCACGACGTCAGCCGCAAGAGCGGTTTCGTCGCCGCCTTCGCCCAGACCAATGCCGGCAACCTGTCGCCCAACCTGAACCTGAAGCCCGGCTCCGGTCCCTTCGACAACGAGTTCGACAACACCCGCGAGATCGGTCTGCGCCAATTCGCCAAGGCCTACGAGATCGCCGGCCAGGCCCAGGAGGAAGTGCTCGGCGAACTGGATTCGCGCTTCCGTTTCGTCGACTTCACCCGCCTGCCGATCCGCCCGGAGTTCACCGACGGCCAGCCGCGCCAGTTGTGCACCGCGGCCATCGGCACCAGCCTGGCCGCCGGTAGCACCGAAGACGGTCCAGGCCCGCTGGGGCTGGAGGAAGGCAACAATCCGTTCCTCTCGGCCCTGGGCGGGTTGCTCACCGGCGTGCCGCCGCAGGAACTGGTGCAATGCCAGGCGGAAAAGACCATCCTCGCCGACACCGGCAACAAGAAACCCTACCCCTGGACGCCGACGGTGCTGCCGATCCAGATGTTCCGCATCGGCCAGTTGGAACTGCTCGGCGCCCCCGCCGAGTTCACCGTGATGGCCGGGGTGCGGATCCGCCGCGCGGTGCAGGCGGCCAGCGAAGCGGCCGGTATCCGCCATGTGGTCTTCAATGGCTACGCGAATGCCTATGCCAGCTACGTCACCACCCGCGAGGAATACGCCGCCCAGGAATACGAAGGCGGCTCGACCCTCTATGGCCCCTGGACCCAGGCCGCCTACCAGCAGTTGTTCGTCGACATGGCGGTGGCGCTGCGCGAACGCCTGCCGGTGGAAACCTCGGCGATAGCGCCGGACCTGTCCTGCTGCCAGATGAACTTCCAGACCGGAGTAGTGGCCGATGATCCCTATATCGGCAAGTCCTTCGGCGACGTGTTGCAACAACCCAGGGAAAGTTATCGCATCGGCGACAAGGTGACCGTCGCTTTCGTGACCGGACATCCGAAGAATGACTTGCGCACCGAGAAGACTTTCCTGGAAGTGGTGAATATCGGCAAGGATGGCAAACAGACGCCCGTGACCGTTGCCACCGATAATGACTGGGATACTCAATACCGCTGGGAGAGAGTGGGTATATCTGCCTCGAAAGCGACTATCAACTGGTCCATTCCACCAGGGACCGAGCCCGGCCATTACTACATCAGGCACTACGGCAACGCGAAGAACTTCTGGACCCAGAAGATCAGCGAAATCGGCGGATCGACCCGCTCCTTCGAGGTGCTCGGCACCACTCCCTAGCGGGCTCCAGCCAAGGTTGCGAGATTCGCCAGCCAACTTTATGACGCATGAAAGTCGTCAAATAAAATGTGATTTAAACACATGAACAAGTGACCTTTCATTCAGCCGACAAGGGCATGGAACTCCATTTCCATGCCCTTTGTTTTTATCCCGAAAAACTTCTCAAGTTGTCGCTCAAGGTCATATCGAAGTCGCTTTCGGGATCAACCGATAAATTATCGCCATGAAACCATCGGCTCGCTGTATTCCCTGCCGGAAAAACAGCGAAGACGATTAATCATCTCGAAACAAGAAGTACGCAGATTGATGGAAATCAAAAAACCACCCGGGAAATAAAACGATGACCGAAAACTGGAAATTCCGCCGTCGAACCTTTCTCAAGCACGGCGCCCAGGCCGCTACCCTGGCCGGCCTTTCCGGGCTGTTCCCGGAGACGCTCCGGCGCGCCCTGGCCGTCGAGCCGGACATCCGCACCGGAACCATCCAGGACGTCCAGCACGTGGTCATCCTGATGCAGGAGAACCGCAGCTTCGATCACTACTTCGGCCACCTCAACGGCGTCCGCGGCTTCAACGACCCTCGCGCGCTCAAGCGCCAGGACGGCAAGCCGGTCTGGTACCAGAACTACAAGTACGAGTTCTCCCCCTATCACTGGGATACCAAGGTCACCAGCGCCCAGTGGGTGAGTTCGCAGAACCATGAATGGTCGGCCTTCCACGCGATCTGGAACCAGGGCCGCAACGACAAGTGGATGGCGGTGCAGTACCCCGAAGCCATGGGCTACTTCAAGCGCGGCGACATTCCCTACTACTACGCCCTGGCCGACGCCTTCACCCTGTGCGAGGCCTACCACCAGTCGATGATGGGCCCGACCAATCCGAACCGCCTCTACCACATGAGCGGACGCGCCGCCCCCAGCGGCGACGGCAAGGACGTACACATCGGCAACGACATGGGCGACGGCACCATCGGCGCCAGCGGCACGGTGGACTGGACCACCTATCCCGAGCGGCTAAGCGCCGCTGGCGTGGACTGGCGGGTCTACCAGGAAGGCGGCTACCGCTCCTCGTCACTCTGGTACCTGTACGTCGACGCCTACTGGAAATACCGGCTCCAGGAGCAGAACAACTACGACTGCAACGCCCTCGCCTGGTTCAGGAACTTCAAGAACGCTCCGCGCGATTCGGACCTCTGGCAGCGCGCCATGCTCGCCCGCGGCGTCGACCAGTTGCGCAAGGATGTGCAGGAGAACACGCTGCCGCAGGTGTCGTGGATCGTCGCGCCCTACTGCTACTGCGAGCATCCCTGGTGGGGCCCCTCGTTCGGCGAGTACTACGTGACCCGGGTGCTCGAGGCGCTGACCAGCAACCCCGAGGTCTGGGCCAGGACCGTGTTCATCCTCAACTACGACGAGGGCGACGGCTTCTATGACCACGCCAGCGCCCCGGTGCCGCCGTGGAAGGATGGCGTCGGCCTTTCCACGGTCAGCACCGCCGGCGAGATCGAGGCATCCAGCGGGCTGCCCATCGGGCTCGGCCACCGCGTCCCGCTGATCGCCATCTCGCCCTGGTCGAAGGGCGGCAAGGTCAGCGCCGAAGTGTTCGACCATACCTCGGTGCTGCGCTTCCTCGAACGCCGCTTCGGCGTCGTCGAGGAAAACATCTCGCCCTGGCGGCGTGCCGTCTGCGGCGACCTGACTTCGCTGTTCGACTTCCAGGGCGCAGGCGATACCCAGGTCGCCCCCGACCTGACCAACGTCCCGCAGAGCGACGCGCGCAAGGAGGACGCCTACTGGCAGCAGTTCTACCGGCCCAGCCCCAAGTACTGGTCCTACGAGCCGAAGAGCCTGCCCGGCCAGGAAAAGGGCCAGCGCCCTACCCTCGCGGTGCCCTACCAGTTGCACGCCACGCTGGCCCTCGACATCGCCGCCGGCAAGCTGCGCCTGACCCTGGGCAACGACGGCATGAGCCTGCCGGGCAATCCGCAGGGACACTCCGCTGCGGTATTCCAGGTGCAGCCGCGGGAAGTCGGCAATCCGCGCTTCTATACCGTGACCAGCTATCCGGTGGTCCAGGAAAGCGGAGAGGAACTGGGCCGGACCCTCAACGACGAACTCGACGACCTGCTCGACGCCAACGGCCGCTACGCCTTCGAGGTGCACGGCCCCAACGGCTTCTTCCGCGAGTTCCACGGCAACCTGCATCTCGCCGCGCAGATGGCGCGGCCCGAGGTATCGGTCACCTATCAACGCAACGGCAACCTGCAGTTGAACATCCGCAATCTCGGCCGCCTGCCGTGCAGCGTGACGGTGACGCCGAACCCGGCCTATACCCGGGAGGGCAGCCGTCGCTATGAACTCGAACCGAACCAGGCGATCAGTGAAGTGTGGCTGTTACGCAGCAGCCAGGGCTGGTACGACCTCAGCGTGACCGCCAGCAATACGGAAGCCAACTATCTCCGCCGCCTGGCCGGACACGTCGAGACCGGCAAGCCGAGCAGGAGCGATCCATTGCTCGACATCGCAGCGACCTGAAGCGAGGAGTCCATCGCATGAGACCTACCCTGACCTGGACCTTGCTGGCCCTGCTGCTCTGCGGCACGGCCATCGGCGCCGTCCTGTTGCTTTACCCATCGGAGCCGGCGCCCGTCGCGCCCTTCGCGTCTCCCCCGCAGGACACACCGGCGGCAAAACCTTCCATTCCTTCCCGAGCCCCCGAGATGAATACAGCCACCGCTCCCGACAACCTGGAACAGCAACTCGGCGAGTTCGGCCGCAACGCCGGGCAGATGTCCGAGATCGAACGCAAGCAGGCCGCCGAAGGCCTGATCGAACAGCTCAAGCGCGAGGTGGCGGTCGGCGCCGATCCGCGCCAGACCTTCGAGGAGATCCAGCGTCTGACGCCCTATGTGGAGGCCGATGCCAGGCGCCGCGAGGCGCTCGACTTCGAGATCTGGATGGCGCTCAAGGACAACGCCTCCGTCCAGCAGCAAGCGCCGACGCCTGGCGAGGAAGAGCAACTGCGCGAATACGCGCAAGAGTCAGACAAGGTGATCGCCGAGGTGCTCGCCAGCGTCGACGACGAGGAGCAGCGTCACGCCGCCATCGACGAACGCCTCAAGGCCCTGCGCAAGCAGATCTTCGGCGAGGAGAACCCACGCCTGCTGCAACGCTGAAATCCACGGCGCCCCGACAGGGGCGCCGTCACGCAAGCGTCACCAAAACTTCACATCCGCTACACGGCGTCGGTCGACACTGACGTCATGAGCAGACCTCTAAGCATCGCCCTGATCAGCGAAACCTACCCACCGGAAGTCAACGGCGTCGCCAATACCCTGGGGCGCCTGCATGCCGGTCTCCAGCAGCTTGGCCATCGGGTCCAGGTGGTGCGCCCGCGCCAGCCCGGCGACGACGGCCGGCGCAGCGACGCCGAGCTGGTGCTGACCCGCGGCTGGCCGTTGCCCGGCTACCCCGGCCTGCAATGGGGCATGTCGAGCCTGCACAAGCTGCTGCGCTGCTGGAAGCGCCAGCGCCCGGACGTGCTCTACATCGCCACCGAAGGCCCGCTCGGCTTCTCTGCCCTGCGCGCCGCGCGGCGCCTGGGCATCCCGGCGGTCAGCGGCTTCCACACCAACTTCCAGCAGTACAGCGAGCACTACGGCTTCGGTCCGCTGACCCGGCTGGTCACCGGCTACCTGCGCTGGTTCCACAACCGCACGCAGATGACCCTGGTGCCCAGCGGCAGCCAGCGCATGGAATTGCAGCGGCGCGGTTTCGAACGTCTCAACCTGCTCTCCCGCGGGGTCGACAGCCAACTCTTCCATCCCTCCCGGCGCGATCCCGAACTACGCCGGCGCTGGGGCCTGGGCGAACAGGACATCGCCGTGCTGCACGTCGGCCGGCTGGCGGCAGAGAAGAACCTCGGCCTGCTCGGCGGCACCTTCCGCGCGCTCTGCGCCGCCCATCCGCAGCTGAAGCTGCGCCTGGTACTGGTGGGCGACGGGCCGGAGCGCAGGCACCTCGAACGGGACCTGCCCGAAGCGCTGTTCTGCGGCGTCCAGCGCGGCGAAACCCTGGCCGCCCAATACGCCTCGGGCGACCTGTTCCTCTTCCCAAGCCTGTCGGAGACCTTCGGCAACGTGGTCCTCGAAGCCCAGGCCGCCGGCCTCGCGGTGGTCGCCTTCGACCAGGCCGCCGCCGGCCAGCACATCCGCCATGGGCACAACGGCGTGCTCGCCGCGCCGGGCGACAAGAGCGGCTTCGTCGAAGTCGCCAGTTGGCTGCTGGACGACCAGGAACGCCTGCGCCGGGTCCGTCTCAACGCCCGCCAACACGCCAGCCGGCAAGGTTGGGACAGTATCGTCGAGCACTTCCAGAACTACCTGGAAGACGCCTGCGCCAGTCCGCTGGTCCAGCCCGCTCGGTCGAAGCCCGAGCGGCCGCCGGCAGAGGATGGCGGGGCCTTGCCACGCAGCCGCGAGTAGGTCTCAGGCAAAGGCTTTCGGCGTGGCGATGAAGCCCAGGCTCATGGCCCCGGCGCCCAGGTTGATGCCGCCGGTAGGGCTGAGCATGCCCAGGTGCAAGTGGATGTCGCGCTCGCGGCAGGCGTTCTCCAGCGCGGCGAAGCCCGGCAGGTCGCGCAGCGCGGTCGGATCGCCGGCATAGCTGAGACCCAGTTGCGGTGCCAGCAGCTCACCCGCCTGTACCCGCGCCAGGGCATAGCCGAACAGCTTCTCCGCCGACTTCTCGAAGCTCGGCGAGAGCGCCACCGGTTTGTCCTCGCCATCGGCCAGGCTGAACACCGGCTTGACGTCGAGCAGCGAGCCCAACCCCAGCGCTGCGCCCTTGACCCGGTCGACGAAACCGCTGCGATCACCCTTCTGGAAGCCGCGCCGGCGCAAGTGGCCCAGGTCATCGGCGACCAGGTAGGTGCAGGTCTGCTGGCTGAGCTGTTCGAGGCGCGTACGCAGCGCGTTGGGGTGGCTGCCCTGCGCCAGCAGGCGCGTGCCCTCGGCCGCCAGGCAGGCGATGCCGGCGAACACCGAGTGGCTGTCGAGTACGCGCAGGGTGAAGGGACCGGCGATGCCGGCCGCGTGGCGGCGCTCGTGGTAGTGCTGGAGCAGGCCGAAGGAGGCCTGGGTGGCGTGCTCGAAGATCGGACTGCGCAGGCTGTCGACGGTGAGGCAGACCACGTAGTCGAAGTCGGTCACCAGTTCGTCGAGGAACCATTGTTGCAACTCGGCGGCGGAGAGCGGCTGGCTGCCGTCCTTGCTACCGACCTTGGGCAGGTGGTCGCGGTAGAAGCTCAGGGTGGTGTCGGGGTCGCGTCGATCGATGAGCCGCTGCTCGCCCAGGCGGATCCCGATCGGCATCACGCGGATGCCGTGGGCGGCGAGGAATTCGGGCGGCAGGTCGCAGGTCGCGTCGACCACCAGGCCGATACGCATGGATTCGCTCCTCTGGCCGTTTCTCGGCCTATTGTTGTGTTGGCGGTCATACAATGCCCGTTTCGGACTTTGAAGTCAGCCGGCCGCACGGCGGGTTTTCGGAAAAAATCACGGCCATGAAAAATCCCACCCCGAGGGGTGGGATCTGCTTGCCGGCGCGGCGCCGGGCCGGTGCGTCGCGGACGCGCCTTCAGACCAGGCTGGCCAGGGCCTCGCGGCTGAACGGCTTGATGTCGCCGATACGCCCCTCGCGGACCTTCACCGCCCACTCCGGATCCACCAGCAGCGCGCGGCCCACCGCGACCAGGTCGAACTCGCCCTTGTCCAGGCGCTCCACCAGGCCGTCGATGCTCGCCGGCTGCGCCACCTCGTCGGTTTTGCCGAAGAATTGCAGGAACTCGCTGCCGTCCAGGCCGACGTTACCCACGGTAATGGTCGGCTTGCCGGTCAGCTCGCGGGTCCAGCCGGCCAGGTTGAGTTCCGAGCCTTCGAACTCGGGAATCCAGAAGCGGCGGGTCGAGCAGTGGAAGATATCGACGCCGGCCTCCACCAGCGGCGCGAGGAACTCGCGCAGGCCCTCCGGGGTTTCCACCAGGCGCGCGGAATAGTCCTGCTGCTTCCATTGAGAGAAGCGGAAGATGATCGGGAAATCCGCGCCGACCGCCGCGCGCACCGCCCGCACCAGCTCGACGGCGAAGCGCGAGCGATTGGCCAGGCTGCCGCCGTACTCGTCGTCCCGCTGGTTGCTGCCTTCCCAGAAGAACTGGTCGATCAGGTAGCCGTGGGCGCCGTGGATCTCCACCCCGTCCATGCCGATCGCCTGGGCGTCGCGGGCGGCCTGGGCGAAGGCGGCGATGACGTCCTGGATGTCGGCCTTACTCATGCCGTGGACCAGCACCTTGCCGTCCTTGGCCTTCTCCATCGGGCCGTAGCCGGGCACGCTGGCGTCCGGCTCCACGCCCAGGCGCCGAACGCTGCCGACGTGCCAGAGCTGCGGAACGATGCGCCCGCCCTCGGCATGCACCGCCTCGACCACCTGCTTCCAGCCGGCCAGGGCGTCCTCGCCATAGAAGCGCGGCACGTTCGGATAGCCGTTGGCGGCCTTGTGGCCGACCGTTGTGCCTTCGCTGACGATCAGGCCGACGCCGGCGGCGGCGCGCCGGCGGTAGTACTCGACGACCTTGGCGTTGGGTACGCCGCCGGGGGAAAAGTTGCGGGTCATCGGTGCCATCACCACACGGGTGGGCAGTTCCAGGGCGCCGAGGCGGAACGGTTGGAACAGGGCTTCTACGGGGGCACTCATGGACGGACTCCTGAGGGGGAATGGGAGGTTCGGGCAGGTATCAGGCGCGGAGCAGCAGCTCCAGGCGCGACATGAAAGCATTCAGCGGAGCGAGGCCGGCGCCGACCTTGAAGCGCGCCAGGGCGCCCTGCCAGGCGAAGCCGATGAAGCCGGCCAGGCTCGCGCAGTCCTCGTCGGCGGCCAGTTCGCCGGCCTCGCGCGCCTGCTCCAGACAGTCCTGGAGGATTCGCGCGGAAGCCTGCAGGATCGACTCGACCTTGGCCGCGATCGGCGGCGACAGCTCGGCCATCTCGAAGCTCAGGCTGCCGATGAAGCAGTGGTATTCGGGCTTTTCCTGGCGGGCGAAGTGCTCCAGCAGCTCGCCGTAGTAGCGCAGCACCCGCTCGCGCGGGCTGAAGCGGCTATCGCCGAGGGCCTGGGCGTAGCGCGCCAGGCGCGGCGCGTAGACGTGCTCCAGGGCCTGCTGGGCGAAAGCTTCCTTGCTATCGAAGTAGTGATAGAAAGAGCCCTTGGGGATGCGCGCGGCCTGGACGATCTCCAGCACCCCGGTGCCGTGGTAGCCACGTCGGGTCATGACCTCGGAGCCCTTGGCCAGGATCAGTTCGCGCTTGTCGAGTCGGTTGCTAGTCATGGAACGAGAGAATATGACCGGTCGTCTCGTCCGCCCAGCATTATCAACGGCGGTGATCAGGCGTTACAGGCAGGGGCTTATCGCGTTGCGTCATGAAGCGGCGCAAGACAGGAAAGGAAGCGGCGGGACGCGAACGCGTCCCGCGGGAGATCAACCCAGGGCCTTCTCGATGGCTTGCACCAGGGCCGGGTCGTCCGGCGCCGTGCGCGGGCTGAAACGCGCCAGCACGCGACCGTCGGGACCGAGCAGGAATTTCTCGAAGTTCCAGGTGATGTCGCCGGGAAACTCCGCGCCCTCGCCCGCCAGCAGGCGATAGAGCGGATGCCGCGCGCTGCCGTTGACCTCGACCTTGGCGCTCATCGGGAAGCTGACGCCATAGTTCAGGCTGCAGAAGGACTGGATATCCGCCTCGCTGCCCGGCTCCTGCCCGGCGAACTGGTTGCAGGGCACGCCGAGCACCGCGAAACCGCGCTCGCGGTAGGTCTGGTAGAGATTCTCCAGGCCGGCGTACTGGGGTGTCAGGCCGCATTTGGAGGCGACATTGACCACCAGCAGCACCTTGCCCTTGAACGGGGAAAGCGGCAGGTCCTGTCCATCCAACCCCTGCAGGGTGAGATCGTGAAAGGCACTCATGACGTACTCCTTGCGCATTCAGCGACACAACGTGCCAAGCCCCGCACCGGGCAAGAACCCTGGCTGCGGCGCATCCCCAGGGACGGGGTAAAGAGCCCAGGCATGGCGCATGACGCGAAAGGCGCCCACAGGCGCCTTTCGCTATACCAGCTTAGCAGTTCCGCCGGCGGACGGCCCAGGCCATCAATCGGCGAATGAACGCCGATCAGTGGTGGTGACCGCCTTCGCCATGGATGTGGCCGTGGGCGATTTCCTCGGCGTTGGCCTCGCGCACGTCGACTACCTTGACCTTGAAGTTCAGGCGCTGGCCGGCCAGCGGATGGTTGCCGTCGACGGTCACGTCGTCGCCGTCGATGTCGCGGATGGTGACGATCTGCATGCCGCCGTCCGGAGCCGAGGCGTGGAACTGCATGCCGACTTCCAGTTCGTCGACGCCTTCGAACATCTCGCGGGTCAGGGTCGCGACCAGTTCGGCGCTGTATTCGCCATAGGCGTCTTCCGGCTCGATGGCGACGCTCAGTTCGTCACCGACGTTCTTGCCTTCCAGGGCCTTCTCCAGGCCGACGATGATGTTGCCGGCACCGTGCAGGTAGACCAGCGGCGCGCCACCAGCGGAACTGTCGATGACATCCCCGGCGTCGTTGGTCAGGGTATAGTCGATGGAAACCGCCTTGTTGGCCGCGATCTGCATGGTTCGAAACCTTTTCGATAAAGAAGATGAATGCGTAAGTGTACGCATCAATAGCCCCGAAAGCGACCGCGCCCCTGATGAACGGGGCGCGCGAGCGCCGTCGCGGGTGATTGATTTTCATCAGGACGAGGAAGGCCATTGGGTGGCAGTCTTGTCCTGTGGCCATACTCAACACCTGCGCCACCAACCGCCCTGGCAATCGCGCGCCTGGGTCCTTGACGAAAACGAGCGGCACAGACAGCTCGGCCGCGAATTTCGCTGCGGCTGGTGTGCCCGGGAAGAAGAAGAGCAGACCAAGGAGCAGTGATGCCCTCACGCAACATACTGGTGATCAACTGCGGCAGTTCGTCGATCAAGTTCGCCCTGGTCAACGAGGCCCACTCCCTGTTTCCCCTGCACGGCCTCGCCGAGCGCCTGGGCAGCCGCGATGCGGTGCTGCGCTGGAAGCGCGGCGGCGACAGCGACAGCCTGATGATTCCCAACGCCGACCACCGCGCCGCCCTCGCCCAGTTGCTGCCGATGGTGCAGAACGCCGCGGGCGGCAAGCTCCACGGCATCGGCCACCGGGTGGTGCATGGCGGCGAGCTGTTCACCCATGCCACGCGCATCGACGACCGGGTGGTCGAGGCGATCCGGGCCACCGCGCCGCTGGCGCCGCTGCACAACCCGGCCAACCTGCAAGGCATCGAGGCAGCGATGACGCTGTTTCCCAAGCTGCCCCACGTCGCCGTGTTCGACACCGCCTTCCACCAGAGCCTGCCGGAGCACGCCTACCGCTACGCCCTGCCGGAAGCCCTCTACCGCGAGCATGGCGTACGCCGCTACGGCTTCCACGGCACCAGCCACCGCTACGTCAGCCACCGCGCCGCGGAAATGGCCGGGTTGGCGGTCGGCGACAGCAGTTGGCTCAGCGCCCACCTCGGCAACGGCAGTTCGACCTGCGCCATCGTCAACGGCCAGAGCCTCGACACCAGCATGGGCCTGACCCCGCTGGAAGGCCTGGTAATGGGCACCCGCAGCGGCGACGTCGACCCCAACCTGCACAGCCACCTGGCGCGGACCCTGGGCTGGAGCCTGGAGCGCATCGACTCGATGCTGAACAACGAAAGTGGCCTGCTCGGCCTCTCCGACCTGTCCAACGACATGCGCACCCTGGAGCAGGAGCGCGAGCAGGGCCACCCCGGCGCGGCCCTGGCGATCGAGGTGTTCTGCTACCGCCTGGCCAAGTCCCTGGCGGCGATGAGCTGCGCCCTGCCGCAACTGGACGGGGTGATCTTCACCGGCGGCATCGGCGAGAACTCGCCGCTGGTGCGTGCCAAGACCGCCGCCCACCTGCGGCTGTTCGACCTGCGCCTCGACCAGGAGGCCAACGCCCGCTGCGTGCGCGGCGTCGCCGGGCCGATCCAGGCCGCGGGGCATCCGCGGGTACTGGTGATCCCGACCAACGAAGAGCGGCAGATCGCCCTCGACACGCTGGCCCTGCTCGACTGAACTGGATCGACGCCCCCGCCCAACCAGGCGGCGTGGCCAAACGCACGGCTTAAGGAGCCCAGATGCATACCTTCTTCATCGCCCCGACCGGTTTCGGCGTCGGCCTCACCTCGATCAGCCTCGGCCTGCTTCGCGCCCTGGAACGCGCCGGGCTGAAGGTTGGCTTCTTCAAACCCATCGCCCAACTGCATCCCGGCGACCTCGGCCCGGAGCGCTCCAGCGAACTGGTGGCGCGCACCCACGGCCTGGATACGCCGAAGCCGCTGCCGCTGGCCCAGGTCGAGCGCATGCTCGGCGACGGCCAACTGGACGAACTGCTCGAAGAGATCATCAGCCTCTACCAGCGCGCCGCCGCCGACAAGGACGTGGTGATCGTCGAAGGCATGGTACCGACCCGTCACGCCAGCTACGCCGCGCGGGTCAACTTCCACCTGGCGAAGAGTCTCGACGCCGAGGTGATCCTGGTCTCCGCGCCGGAAAACGAGACGCTCACCGAACTGACCGACCGTATCGAGATCCAGGCCCAGCTGTTCGGCGGCCCGCGCGACCCGAAGGTACTCGGGGTGATCCTCAACAAGGTCCGCGGCGAGGCCGACGCGGCCAACGCCGAGGACGGCGTGGCGGACTTCGCCCGGCGCCTCACCGAACACTCGCCGCTGCTGCGCGACGACTTCCGCCTGATCGGCTGCATTCCCTGGCAGGACGAACTCAACGCCGCGCGCACCCGCGACATCGCCGACCTGCTCAGCGCACGGGTGATCAACGCCGGCGACTACGAGCAGCGCCGGGTGCAGAAGATCGTGCTATGCGCCCGCGCCGTGCCCAACACCGTGCAACTGCTCAAGCCCGGCGTGCTGGTGGTGACCCCCGGCGACCGCGACGACATCATCCTCGCCGCCAGCCTGGCCGCGATGAACGGCGTACCCTTGGCCGGCCTGCTGCTGTGCAGCGACTTCCCGCCCGACCCGCGGATCATGGAACTCTGCCGCGGCGCCCTGCAGGGCGGCCTGCCGGTTCTGTCGGTGGCCACCGGCTCCTACGACACCGCGACCAACCTGAACCGGATGAACAAGGAAATCCCGGTGGACGACCGCGAGCGCGCCGAGCGGGTCACCGAGTTCGTCGCCGGGCACATCGATTTCGAATGGCTCAAGCAGCGCTGCGGCACGCCGCGCGAGCTGCGCCTGTCGCCGCCGGCGTTCCGCTACCAGGTGGTGCAACGCGCGCAGAAGGCCGGCAAGCGCATCGTCCTGCCCGAGGGCAGCGAGCCGCGCACCGTACAGGCGGCGGCGATCTGCCAGGCGCGCGGCATCGCCCGCTGCGTGCTGCTGGCCAAGCCGGAAGAGGTCCAGGCGGTGGCCCAGGCCCAGGGCATCGTGCTACCGGAAGGCCTGGAGATCATCGACCCTGACCTGGTGCGGCAGCGCTACGTCGAACCGATGGTCGAGCTGCGCAAGGGCAAGGGGCTGAACGCGCCGATGGCGGAGCAGCAACTGGAGGACAGCGTGGTCCTGGCGACCATGATGCTTGCCCTGGACGAGGTCGACGGCCTGGTCTCCGGCGCCATCCACACCACCGCCAGCACCATCCGCCCGGCGCTGCAACTGATCAAGACCGCGCCCGGCTACAACCTGGTGTCGTCAGTGTTTTTCATGTTGTTACCGGACCAGGTGCTGGTCTACGGCGATTGCGCGGTGAATCCCGATCCTTCGGCCAGTGACCTGGCCGAGATCGCCGTGCAGAGTGCCGCGTCGGCGCAGGCTTTCGGCATCCCGGCACGGGTCGCGATGATCAGCTACTCCACCGGCGACTCCGGTTCCGGGGTGGATGTCGACAAGGTTCGCGAGGCCACCCGCCTGGCGCGCGAGCAGCGCCCCGACCTGTTGATCGACGGACCCTTGCAGTATGATGCCGCCGCCATCGCCAGCGTCGGCCGCCAGAAGGCGCCGAACAGCCCGGTGGCCGGGCAGGCCACGGTGTTCATCTTCCCCGACCTGAACACCGGCAACACCACCTACAAGGCGGTGCAGCGCAGCGCCGATTGCGTCAGCGTCGGGCCGATGCTGCAAGGCCTGCGCAAACCGGTGAACGACCTGTCGCGCGGCGCGCTGGTGGAAGACATCGTCTACACCATCGCCCTCACCGCCATCCAGGCGGACGCCCAGGCCCCGGCCTGAAGGAACGCCGCCCAGTGGGCGGCACTGGCTTCGGCCAGGCACGAGGATGTGCCATGTGAACGGCGGGACCACGCCCCGCTCCACGCGCCCGGCCCTGGCCGGGCGCCTACGTACAAGGACTCCTTGATGCTGTCGTTTCTCCCCCATTTCCTGCGCGGCTCCCTGGCCGGCCTGCTGCTGGTGTCCAGCACCCTGTGCTGGGCCTGCCTGCTGTTCGGCATGACCCTGGTCAAGCTGCTCCTGCCGTTCGCCGCCGCCCAGCGCCTGTGCAGCAAGATCATGAGCCTGATCGCCGAAGGCTGGATCGCCTGCAACAAGGGCTGGATGAACCTGGTCCAGCGCACCCGCTGGAACGTCCAGGGCCTGGAGGGCCTGGAGTACCAACACTCCTACCTGGTCACCAGCAACCACCAGAGCTGGGTCGACATCCTCGTCCTGCAATACCAGTTGAACCGACGCATCCCGCTGCTGCGCTTCTTCCTCAAGCAGGAACTGATCTGGGTCCCGATCATCGGCCTGTGCTGGTGGGCCCTCGATTTCCCCTTCATGAAGCGCTACAGCAAGGCCTACCTGGCCAGGCACCCGGAGAAGAAAGGCCAGGACCTGGCGACCACGCGCAAGGCCTGCGCCAAGTTCAGCCGCATCCCGGTAGCGGTGTTCAACTTCCTCGAAGGCACCCGTTTCACCCGCGCCAAGCACGACGAGCAGCAGTCGCCGTTCCGCCACCTGCTCAAGCCCAAGGCCGGCGGTATCGCCTTCGTCCTCGACGCCATGGGCGAGCAATTGAAGACCCTGGTCAACGTGACCATCCACTACCCGGACGGCAGCCCGACCTTCTGGTGCCTGCTTTCCGGACGCCTGAAGGACGTCGTGGTGCGCTTCGAGGAACTGGAGATTCCGCGCCAGTTCGTCGGCAAGAGCTACGACCAGGACGCCGGCTACCGCGCGGAATTCCAGCAATGGGTCAACCAGCTGTGGGAGCGCAAGGACCAGTTGCTCGACAGCCTGCACCGCGAGTTTCCCGGTAACGCCAAGGCTTAGGACGAAGAGCGCCGACCAGCGCCCATGAAAAAGCCCGCCGAATGGCGGGCTTTTTCGTCCAGGCCGCGATCAGTACTGCGGCTGGGTCTGCGCCGGGCCCTGGGCGCCCGGAACCGGTCGCAGGTTGACCTCGACGCGCCGGTTCTGCGCGCGACCGTCGGCAGTGGAGTTGCTCGCGATCGGCTGGTCCGGGCCCATGCCGCGGGTGCTCAGGCGGGTGCCGTCGACGCCCTGGGCGGTCAGGTAGCCGGCCACGCTCTGCGCACGACGCTGGGACAGGTCCATGTTGTGCTGGCGGCTGCCGGTGCTGTCGGTGTAGCCGACGATCTCGATGGTGTTCTGGTTGTACTGCTTGAACGAGTTCGCCAGGTTGTTCAGCGGCGCGTAGAAGCTCGGGGCGATGTTCGCCGAATCGGTGGCGAAGGTGATGTTGCCCGGCATGATCAGCTTGATGTCGTCACCTTGGCGCTGCACTTCCACGCCGGTGCCTTCCATCTGCCGACGCAGCTCGGCTTCCTGCTTGTCGGCGTAGTAGCCATAACCCGCGGCGGCCGCGCCGGCAACGGCAGCGCCGATCAGCGCGCCCTTGCCACGGTTGTTGTGGTCGATCGCAGCGCCGGCGACGGCGCCGGCCAGCGCACCCAGTCCGCCGTACTTGGCCGTCTTGCTCATGCCACCCTGGCTTTGGCTTTGCGTGTCGTAGGGGTTGTTGTTGGCACAACCGGCGAGCAGCGCCAGTGCGGTGACGGCTGCGGCCAGAGGCAGGCAACGGGAGGTGAACATGGGAAAACTACTCCTCGAGGTACTGAAACGCCCCTGCGTGAGGGGCGGCCGATATCTTAGAGCATAGCCAAGTGGCAAAATTCCCGATGCTCGGAAAAATCCTTTTCAGCCCCTGACGAAGGGGTTCTCGCGCATCTCTTCGCCCAGCGTGGTGTCCGGGCCATGGCCGGCGACCACCGTGGCGTCCTCGTCGAGGCTGTACAGGCGCTGCCGGATCGAACGCTGGATCGCCGCCGAGTCGCCGCCCCACAGGTCGGTGCGGCCGATGCCACGGCGGAACAGGGTGTCGCCGGCGATCAGCAGCTTCGCCCGGGGGAACCAGAAACTCATCGAGCCCGGCGTATGCCCCGGCGTGTGCAGTGCCACTCCGCAACCGCAGGCCAGTTCCTCGTCGTCGGCCAGCCAGCGGTCCGGGGCCGGCACCGGCGTGTAGGGCACGCCGAACAGTTGGCACTGCATCTCCAGGTTGTCCCAGAGGAACTGGTCGTCCTTGTGCAGGTGCAGGCTGGCGCCGGTGCGCTTCTTCATCTCGCCGGAGGCTAGGAAGTGATCCAGGTGCGCGTGGGTATGGATGATGCTGACCACCTGCAGGCCGAGGCGGTCGAGGCGCTGCAGGATCATTTCGTGGTCGCCGCCCGGATCGACGACGATGGCCTTCCTGGTCAGCGGATCGCCAATGATGGTGCAGTTGCACTGCAAAGGCCCGACGGGAAAGGTTTCGCGGATCAGCGCGGGGGATGTCGACATGCAAGACTCCGATCACGGTCGGCGCGGCAAGCGCGCCATGGATTTCTATGAAACGCCAAGCATGGCACATCCATCCGCTGCCGAGGATCGCCGGCGTCGGCTCAGGGCGCTTCGCGGTAGTCGCTGGGCAGCTTGCCGGTCCACTTGCGAAACGCCCGGCGGAAGTTCGACGAATCGTTGAAGCCGAGCAGCAGGGCGATCTCGTACAGCGGTAGCTGGGTGGTGGTCAGGTATTGCAGGGCCAGGCGCTTGCGCACATCGTCGAGGACCTGCTGGTAGGTGGTGCCCAACGACGACAGGTGCCGGCGCAGGCTGCGCCCGCTGGTGTGCAGTTCGCGGGCGGCCTGTTCGAGATCGGGGAAGTCGCCGGGACGCGCCAGCAGCAGGCGGCGCACACGGGTCAGCAGGCCTTCCTGGACGTCCAGGGTGGCCAGCAGCGCCTCGCACTGCTGCTCGCACATCTGCACCGTGGCCGGGTTGGCCAGCGCCATCGGTCGTTCCAGGTACTCGCTGGGCATGCTCAGCCAGTGCCAGGGCTGCTCGAACTCCGCGGCCACCCCGAACACCTCGGCGTAGCGCCGGGCATGGGCCGGCGGCGGATAGGCGAAGCCGACCCGCACGTCCTGCAACGGCTCGCCGACCAGGAAGCAGGCGATGGAATACAGCGTCGCCATCAGGCCCTCGGCGGCGAACACCGAGGCGGCGCCCAGCGGCATCGACTCCACCGCGCGCAACTCGGCGCGGCCGTCATCGAGCACCAGTTCCAGTTCGTAGGCCAGGCCGAGCACCCGGTAGTACTTGAGGGCGAACTGGATGGCCTTGCCCAGGTTGGCGCTGGACAGCACCGCGTAGCCGAGGATGCCGTGGGCGGAGACGTTCAGGCGCTGGCCGAGCACCAGCCCCAGCGCCGGCTCGCCGCACAGGGCCTGGGCGCTGTAGGTGAGCTGGTTGAAGTCGAGGAAGGACAGGCGGCCGTTCGGGCTGTCCAGCACCTCGGGACGCACCCGCGCAGCGTCGAACAGCGCCTGGCGGGATACGCCGTACTCCGCGACAAGATCGAGGAGTGCCTCGGCATAGGCCACCGGCACCAGTTCGGCGGTGAAATTGAGCGGTTGTTTCATGGCTGTTTATTGTTCTGACCGCTGGCCGGATATGACCGGAAAGTTGGCAGAAGATAACCTTGTGAGGCTATCCCCCGCAAGCGATAGTCGATCCCATGGTCCTTCACCATCACAGGGAGCCGCTATGGCCAGCACCACCCCCGAAGGTCTGGAGATCCGCCCGCGTCATCTGGACTTCGACCTGCCCGATCCGATGCCGCGCCATTGGCACAGCGGCGACGCTTTCAAGACCCACATGTTCAACGCCATGTCGGTGCTGTTCCCCGATGGCGAGCGCTTCTTCATCGACTCCGTGCGCCACTACCGCGAACGGGTCGAGGACCCGGCGCTGAAGCAACAGATCCGTGGCTTCATCGGCCAGGAAGGCCACCACAGCCGCGAGCACCTGGTCTACAGCGACCGCCTGCGCGCCCTCGGCTACGACATCGACCGCCTGGAAGGCGGCGCCAAACGGCGCATCCGCTTCGCCCAGCAGAAACTGCACCCGTCGCGGCAACTGGCGGCCACCGCGGCCCTGGAGCACCTCACCGCGATCATGGCCGACGGCCTGCTGAGCAACCCCAGGTGGCTGGAAGGCGCCGACCCGACCATGGCCCGCCTGTGGCGCTGGCACGCACTGGAGGAAACCGAGCACAAGGCGGTGGCCTACGACGTGTTCATGCTGGTCAACGGCAAGGCCAGGCTGCGCCGCCGGGCGATGGTCCAGGGCACCTTCTTCTTCGCCCTCGACACCACCAAGGGCCTGGTCCACATGCTCAAGCGCGACGGCCTGCTGTGGAACTTCAAGGTCTGGCGCGACGGCATCAAGTGGCTGTGGGGCAAGGACGGCGTGTTCCGCTCGCTGGTGGGCGTGTACCTGGACTTCTACAAGAAGGACTTCCACCCCTGGCAGCACAATAACCTGCACCTCATCGAGCAGTACCGCGACCAATTCGAACCGGAACCGAAGGCCGCCTGACCCTCCTCGCCGCCCCTCCGCGCCGCGAGAGGGGCATGCATCGCTTCCCTGCCCTGCCTGGTATTTCGGCCTTTCGTCCACGCATTAAAAAGCCCGCGACTGACCAGCGCGGGCTTCTTCATGAAGGCCTGGGATCAGGCCATCAGGAAGCGCAGTGCATCCGCCGCGGTCTGCTCGGGAATCTCCTCCATGGGGATATGCCCGACGCCCGGATAGGTCTTCACCTGGATCCCCGGCAGGTCGCGTTGCCACAGCGGTACATGCTTCGGCGAGATCCAGCGGTCGCGTTCGCCCCACATCAGCAGGGTCGGCGCGACGATCCGGGCGATGCGTTCGCCGGAGGTGCCGAGCTCCTCGCGGTTGACCTTCAGCAACACGCGGAAGATCTCCATCATGCCCTTGCGGTTGCCCGGGCGGCGGCTCAGATCGTAGTAGCGGTCGACCACCCCCGGCTTGATCCGCCCCGGCTCGCCATAGACTTCCTTGATGCCCTGGGCGATCAGCGCTCGCGGCATCCACAGCGGCATCGCCAGGGTCGAGCCGGGCAGCGCCGCCGAGGCGATCATCCACGGCACCTTGCGCATCTGGTAACCGGCCGGGTCGATCAGCACCAGCCGCTCCACCCGCTGCGGCTGCGCCAGGGCGAAGTTCCAGGCGATATAGCCGCCCAGGGAGTTGCCGGCGATCGAGGCCTTGTCGATCTTGAGGAAATCGAGCAACTGGCCGAGGATCGCCACCATGCGCTCGCCAGAGTAACGGCTGTCACGCCCCGGCCCGGTCAGGCCGAAGCCCGGTACGTCGAAGCGCACGATGCGGAAGTACGGCGACATCGCCTTCACCCAGTCGTCCCAGGTGTGCAGCGAGGCCACTACGCCGTGGATCATCACCAGTACCGGCTTGTCGCGGCTGCCTTCGTCGCGGTAGTGCAGCGGGAAACCGTCCAGCTCGATGAAGCGCGAGCCGCTGGACGGTGCGGCGTAGCGTTCGCGCAACGACTCCAGCGAGAGAGAGCCGAAGCCCAGGCGGGCGAATCCGACCGCCAGCGGCGGTTGCAGCAGATAGGGTGTCGCGGACATGGACGCACGTCTCCCGTCTTGTTGTTATGACAGGGCATCAGAGCATGGCCACGGCGGGCTGCGAGCCCAACCTAGGTTCTGTAGGCGCGAGCGGCGACTGCCCGGCTGTTACCCTTGCAGTCTCGTCGGAGCCTGGGTGCTGGGACAGAGCGTACCCACCAGCAGGTCACCGAGCACCCGCTTGACCCGCGGCAGCTCCAGCGGGTCGCTGGCATTGAGCAGCTCCAGCGAAGCCGCCTCCATCGCCCAGATCAGCACCCGGTAGGTCAGCGCATCGTGGGCCGCGCCCTGGGCGCCCAGGCGCTCGGCCCACAGCTCGATAATCTTCAGGTGCGCGCGCTGCCGGTGCGCCGCCAGCGGCGAGCCGGCATGCAGGGCCTCCTCCTGCATCATGCGAATGATCGGACCGACCGCCAGGTGGTAGTCGAAGAACAGCGAGACCATCGCCCGCAACCAGTCCTCGTCGCTGCCGGCCTCGCTGCGCAGCCCGCCGAAGCGCGCCAGCAGCAATTGCACGGCGCTGTGGTAGATGCTTTCCAGCACCTCCAGCTTGCCGGCGAAATACTTGTAGAAAGTCCGCCGCGAGACCCGCGCCGCCTCCAGCAAGTCGTTGACCGTGGTCTCGGCGATCCCCTTGCGGGTGAACACCGGGATCGCCGCGAGCTGGATGTTGGTTCGTTGCAGATGCCCCACCAGCGGCCCCTCGCCCTGCGCCGCCTGGCGCGCCAGCGCGCCGTAGCCGCCGAGATCCTCGAATACCGCCTGCAAGCCGTCCCACTGCGCCGTTGCCATCCCGTCCGCCCCAATCGAAGCGCGGGGTGACGGCGGCCCCGGCCATCGCTAACCTAGGCCGATCCACGCGCCCCGCAAGGAAAGTCCGTGCCGACCCTATCACGCCGCCTGCTCTGGCCGCTGGCCATCCTTTTACTGGTTCTCGGCCGCCCGCTCGCGGCCGCCGACCTCTACTACCTCGGCCAGCGCATCCCGGACATCCAGAAGCCCTGGGACAGCCACGACTACCAGGTGCTGATCGACGCCCTGAAGAAGATCGAGGAAACCCAGAAGAACGCCCTGCCGCGACGCAGCGGCGAATTCACCGGGCCGCTCTACCTGCGCATGGTCAGCGAGGAAAACTTCCGCCCGCAGCTGAACATCTACAGCCCCCTGGAGATCCGCCAGAACGAGGCCCGCGAAGTACTGTTCAAGCTCAAGGAGCTGATGCGCCTGTACTTCGATTTCCGCGCCGCCAAACAGCCCTACGGCGCCGAGGCGCTGGGCCTGATGAGCTACTCGCTGCGCGAGCAGTCGATCCTGTTCACCCTCACCGTCGAATTCTGGATGACCCTGTCCCAGGCCGAGCAGCGCAACCCCGCGCGCCTGCAGGGCATGCAGGAAACCAAGGCGGCCGCGGCGATGCTCACCGGCAGCGCCCTCGACTACCTCGGCCTCACCGCCCAGTTCGAGCGCCAGGACCTGGTGCTCTACTCCGCCGAACTGGCCAAGGAAATGCCCGAGCTGTTCATCCACCTGCCCTCCCCGGTGCGCGCCCAGTTGCTGGAACGCATCGCCGCTTTCGCCAAGGACCACCCTTACCCCGAGGTCCGCGACAACATGCGCGACCTGCAACCGGTGTTGCAGGCGATCCAGGCCGACGTGGAAAAACAACTGGCGCCCGGGCGGAACGCCAAGGCACCGGACAAACCCCTGGACCTGAGCCCGCCTCCGGAGGGGAAACCCAGCGGCGTCAAAGGTTTATGAGCGGCGGATTGGACTCTCGCAGCCCTTTGCCGTAGACTGGTCGTCGACCTGTCAAGGTTTTGGGGCCGATTAGGATTCGACGCCGGTAACAAAACTTGAGGGGCATGCCGAGCTGGTAGCAGAACTCGTAAATTCGCTGCTGCAAACTTATAGTTGCCAACGACGACAACTACGCTCTAGCTGCTTAATGCGGCTAGCAGTCGCTAGGGGATGCCTGTAAACCCGAAACGACTGTCAGATAGAACAGGATCGCCGCCAAGTTCGCTGTAGACGTAACGGCTAAAACTCATACAGCTCGCTCCAAGCACCCTGCCACTCGGGCGGCGCGGAGTTAACTCAGTAGAGCTGGCTAAGCATGTAGAACCGATAGCGGAGAGCTGGCGGACGGGGGTTCAAATCCCCCCGGCTCCACCATCAACCACACAAGAGCTTGATTTCATAGGCTTTTGTGCTCAGTCTACCGGCCGTTCCAGGCCGGTGTGACACTGAGGTGTGACACTCATGTGGGGCATCGCTTCGGTGCCCAGCATGAAACCCTCCCCCTCCTACCTCACACGCAACCGACACGGAACCTTCTACTTCCGCATCGTGATTCCACGACCATTGCGAGCCTTGCTCCATGGCCAGCGAGAAGTCAGACGTACCCTGAAAACAGACAGCGAAAGGCTGGCGCGTAAGCGTGCCCGGCAATACGTCGCACGCTACGAAGCCGTCTTTGACAAGGTAGTGAACATGGTTGAGCGTGATGAACTCGGCCTAACCGAGGCCGACTACAAAGAGCTAATGGGGCTTGTATCGGATACCAAGCCTGCACCGGATTTCTCCAGTCCGCAGGACGAGAGCCGATTAGCGGAGCCCATACTTTCCAATCAAGAAATCGAAGCCCGCCAACGACGCAGGGAAGTAGAGCGCCTGCTGACTGGAGCCTATGGCCGCCCAATACCAGCCGAATTAGAGCAGATGGCGCAACGACTGCTAGAGCTTTCCCGCACCTACCAATCGACAGAGCTACGAGCCATCCTGCCAAAGCTCCGAGATCAGCTGGCGCTGAGCGGTTTTGCCTCCGCAGCTCCAACCTTGACTACACAGAGGCCTGACTTTGATCCTGCAATAGCAGAATGGACTCTCTACGACGTATGGAAACACCAGCTTGAACGGGACAAAGCCGATACCTCAGAGAAAGGCGGGCAAGCAAACCACGGAGGCACCTATGAAGAGAGCGAGCGCCGGGCTCGCGTGATGACCGTACTTACGCAGCACAAGGCCGTATCCCAGCTGACTAAACGAGACTGGCAGGCTGCTTACGACGCTGCGCGCAAGGTTAAAGTCCACGCTATTGCATCCCTTAATCCCCCAACCCCTGTAGATGACCTGACAACTGACACGCCAGAGCAGATGCTTGGGCACGAGGCGACAAGAGCCCTAATCGGCGCTATGAAAGACATTCAAAAACACGCCGCTAGCATCCTCGATCTAACGACTATCACTCCAGATGACTTAGTCATTAAACCTATTCAGGAAAGGAAAACAGTTCGTACGCGAGGCGGTAAGGCCTTCTCGAAGACAGATGTTGAAGCGATATTTTCTGGTTATATCTATCGCGGAGCACTACCAGCTAACAGAACCAAAGCATATCCTTTCTGGTTCTGGCTTCCACTTGTAGGCTATTTCACCGGCGCCCGCACTAATGAAATAGCACAACTGGATACTGCAGATATTCGAGAGATTGACGGCTACCCTTGCTTCGACTTTTGTCCCGATGCTCCAGGGGCCTTTGAAGCGAAGCGAGTTAAAACAGAGGAAGCGCGGCAGGTTCCCATTCATCCACAACTTATTGAATTAGGGTTCCTTGACTACGTCGAGAGCCAGCGAAAAGCCAAACAGAAAAAGCTCTTTGGGGACGGCCTTGCTTACCTGCCTCCTCGAAATGAAGATCTCGACCACAACAAAGAAGGGTGGGCCAAGAGCGCCAGTAAATTTTTCAACGAAGCCCCTAAAGGTTATCTCGTCGAGATAGGCGTACATAAAGCGCATGATGGCAAAAGCCTGTATTCATTTCGGCACACACTTGAGACCAACTTGCGGCATGCTCGACGCGATGGAAAACCGAATGCAGAACAGCACATAATTGATTCAATTACAGGCCATGCCACAGAAGAACAGCAAAACACCTTTATAGACAAAACCGTAACAGATGCAATATCCGGGAGAGCCGCCAGGGACATGGGCGAATTACATTATGATGAGGGCGCTGCAATCAGGCATAAGCTGGAAGCACTGAAATTACTCCCAATACCAGAAGCAATTCAGCGGCTAACCAGCTACCAAGTAGACTTTGTTGAGCGCTTTGGAGAAAAGCTCACCAAGAGCATCAAAAGCCATCGAGACAGACGACCAAGAACAATATAAAAATGAAGCCCACCTAAGTGTGGGCTTCATAGAAATCACGCCTTCAACAAATAATGCTCTCCATCTAAAAGCTCTATAACCCTCAGAGCGAGATCATGCATTAAACAAATAGTAGCTTCCTCATACTCACTATACTCATTCAGAGTATTTATAAAGACCCCATTACCATGCGCAATTTCATTTCTACGCCCAACCAAAGTCTTTATCCTGACGCGATGATTATCCAATTCACCACAAACCAAGCCAATCTTGGAAGACTCACGCTCAAAAATATTTGGCCACAGATTGCTTTCAGTTTTAAGTCGAAAATCCTCTGGAAATTCTGCTTTATCAGTCAGCAACGCAGCAAGTTCATCATTAAAGAAGCGCAGCAACGAGGCGCTATCCATCCTGCCCCTCAGCTCTTTGAAATCTTTCTCCATTGCAATCAAAGAAAAGTTCTCAGCAAGTTTACCTTTAGGAATACACTTCGACTGAATATGATCAAAAACTGTATCCCAGCAAAACTTAGTGAAACCTTCATAATGTGCATAAAGAATAGCCCACATTGCCCGCAATATACTCTTTCTTGATACACTCCCTTCTGGCGCAGTAATTGCCAAGCGCTTTAGAGAGGCCAATTCGGCCTCCCTCCACTTGAGATCATCCTCAATTGATTGATCAAAGCTCATTAGGCGGCCACAATCGCTTGAGCAGTCAGATTAATTCGAGCTCTCATTTTTTCTCTAGAGTTCGCGCCTGGCCCGGTGACGGCCCTAAAATCGCCCCCCTGAATAAGCTCAGAAACTGCTCTACGCAAAACCTCGGGAGCTTTATCCTTTACACGATCAAACTCAGAGTAGAAGGCAATTGCGATTGCCTCAAAGTATGCAGGAGGCAGAGAGCCCACAGGAGCATCGCCTCGATGCCGCAAAAACGCAGCATCGCCCAATTTTGCCCGAACGATAGCTAGAGTCTGGATAAAAGCTGCTTCCTCCTTCTCATAATCAAATGGAAGCGCCTCTAGCAGTATCCCCTCCATATAATTATCAAGCCAGTCTCTGACACTACCCTTAAATTCATCAATATAGTTCTTCACGGCAAAGAAACGCAAAACAAGCTCCTCTGCTGCTTTTTTATCTTTATCTTGCTGAGCAAGGAACTCTGCACAAGCAGCAAAATCCTCACTCTCAGACAGGCGCACCAAGAAGTTATAAAACTTGATACCTGCCTCACCTACCATCCTAGCAGAGCAATTTCGAATTTCTTGCGGCTCAAGATTCGAGCCACCTGTATTCAGGCGCTTGAACATTTCATAGCGCAAGAAACCTTTACTTTGCTTTTTAATAACAACAACCCTGATAGGCGAACGCTTTAATCGCAACCGAAGAGAAAGCGGCAAATCAGCAAAGGACAAATTATTGAGACCACGAATGAGCGAACAGCCATCCAAGACAAGAGGCTCTAACTCAATACTCTGCGGCTCCATGAATTGGAGTATTGTACTAACTCGCTGCAAGCCATCTATCAACTCTAGAACACCATCCGGATTCTCAATGACAAAAATCTGAGGAACGGGCAACTCCAAGAGAATGGACTCAATCAGATGAGATTTTTGCTGATTCGACCAACGGAATAGACGCTGATACTCTGGCTGAATTACCAACTCTTTATTGACATGCAAATTAGCAATCTCGCCAAAGGTCATATCAAAGGAATCTGTCCGAACCTCGCCAACTGCTGCGGCGATTTCTTCTTCCAGCAGTAAATTAGTCATACAAGCTTCCTTTTGCTTAATTGTCGGCTAACGACGGACTAGCCCCCCCAACCGATCGGCCAGCCCAGCCAGTGATTAAAGGCAGATCATATCCGCCAAACCCTGCAAGGCATACCCACATCGGTGTAGCGATAAGGCATGCCCAATTCACCACAACAGCCTAGCCAGACAAGGCGGATAGTACGGCACAGACGCTCATAGTTAAGGCCTGTGTGAGTTCGGCTCAATGGACATACCAGCTCACATTAGAGACTCCTCCAACCCCCGGCCTCGCCGGGGGCACCGCCTCCGTCGGTTATCGGTGTCTGCGTGCGTATTCCGCCTCGAACAGCGACAGCAGGGAGCCGGTGATGCGGCAGATGCTTTCACCGGGTTCTTCGGTTTCGTCGAGCAGGTCGAGGACGCTCAGCGTTCCGATCGCCGACTCCAGACGGGTGCGGGCGGTGTCGAACAGATCTTCGCTGGCTGCGCTGCAGTCCAGGTAGAGGGTGGCGCAGCCGGGATGCTGGTTGCATTGCGAGGTGCGTCGCAGGGGGATGAAGGTGGAAGGGGACTGTGCGGTGACGGTTTTGCCCGGACAAGGTGCCGCTCCGGCAAGGTGCGAAGCGCTTCACAAAATGCCAAACAGAGGGCGAGCGCATCCCATCGCCAACACGCAATCGCCTTGAATGGCCGCTTCGATTCCTCGTCATGCGGGGATGCCGTGCCCGGCTCCAGCGCATCGCCACCCACACCGGAAACCCTATGCCCTGCCGCGTTCTCCTGCTCATCCTGGCCCTGACGCCCGCCCTCGCCTCCTCCGCCACCCTGGACGAACGCCTGGGCGACCTTGAACACGCCTTCAAGCCCGACCTCGACGGGACGACAAGCGCAAAGCCGGCCAGCCCGTCGCCGGAGCGGTTCAAGCTGGCGCCGCTGGGTAGCGTGGTGCGCAAGAAAGAGTGCGCGACATCGAGCCTACCGGACGAGCAGTCCAGCTGCGCGGCGCTGGAGTTCTGCACGGACTGCGCACAGTAAGGTGGAGCGCCGGCAATCTCACTTGGCGAACAACTGGCCCATGTCGCGGAAGCTCTTGAACTCCAGCGCGTTGCCGCAGGGGTCGAAGAGAAACAGCGTGGCCTGCTCGCCGACCTGGCCCTTGAAGCGGATGTAGGGCTCGATCACGAAGCGGGTGCCGCGCTGCTGCAGGCGTTCGGCCAGGGCGTGCCAGTCGTCCCAGGCGAGGACCACGCCGAAGTGCGGCACCGGCACGTCGTGGCCGTCCACCGGGTTGCTGCCGGCGTGGCGCTGGGAGTCGGTCTGCGGGTGCTGGTGGATGACCAACTGGTGGCCGAAGAAGTCGAAGTCGACCCAGTGCTCGGCGGAGCGGCCTTCGCTCAGGCCGAAGACCTCGCCGTAGAAGCGCCGGGCGGCGGGCAGGTCGTGGACAGGGATGGCGAGGTGGAAGGGCATCAGGCTCATGGCGCGGTTCCTCTGTGGGTGTGCCGGGATTATTTGCCGTGCCGATTTCGATGGAAAGCGCATAATATTTCGCCTGAGCAACACTTTTTTCGAGGCTTGGATGATCCGCGAACTCCGCACCCTGGTCGCCGTGGCGCGCCGGGGCTCCTTCGCCGCGGCGGGGGAACAGGTGGGGCTGACGCAGTCGGCGGTGAGCGCGCAGATCCGCGCGCTGGAACGCAGCGTCGGCGTCGAGTTGTTCAAGCGCACACCGCGCGCGGCGCACCTGAACGAGGTCGGGCGGCAGGCGGTGCGTACGGCCGAGCAGATCCTCACGCTGTTCGACGGCATCGGCCAGGGCGACAGCCCGCGCGGACGCCTGCGCATCGGTGCGGTGAACACGGCGCAGACCGGGCTGCTGCCGGAGGTGCTCAAGCGCCTCGCCGAACAGGCGCCGCACATCGAGCCGCAGGTGGTGCCGGGCGTCTCGCTGCACCTGCTGGACCAGGTGGACGCCGCCGAACTGGACCTGGCGATCCTCATCCGCCCGCCGTTCAACCTGCCGCGCGGGCTCTCCGCGCAACGGGTCGAGCGCCAGCCGTTCGTGCTGATCGCGCCGCCGCAATGCACCACGACGGATGCGCTGGAATTGCTGCGCACGCAACCGTTCATCCGCTACGACCATGTGTCCTTCGGCGGTCGCCTGGTGGGCGATTTCCTCGAGGCGCAGCAGCTCAGGCCGCGCCAGGTGATGGAGCTGGATGAGATCGACGCGATCGCGCGGATGGTGGAGAACGGTCTCGGCGTGGCGCTGCTGCCCCGGGCCGGGCTGTGGCTACGCGAGCCGGCGCGGGTACGGGTGATCGAACTGGGCGCGCTGGAATTCCAGCGCGAGCTGGTGATGGTCAGCCGCAGCGGTTCGGCGCAGGACGACCTGGTCGGTGAATTCCGCCGCGCCCTGCTGGCCGAGACGGCGGCTCAGGAGGCCGCGCCGACCACCGCGTAGCGCGGCGCCGGGCGCGCCAGCTCGCCGAGGAAGGTCCACAGGCGTTCGGCCTCGCCGGGTAGCGGCAGGCGGCGACGGATCAGGGTGTAGCGCAACGGCACGTCGAAGCGCTGGCCGCCGGCGCGCACCAGGCGACGGCTGGCGAGGTCCTCGCGGACCAGGGTATGCGGCAGCCAGGCGACGCCCAGGCGCGACTGGGCGAAGAAGCGCAGCCCCTCGGTCTGGCTGGAGCTGTGATGGCGCTGGAGGAACAGGCCGCTGTCGCGCAGCAGCGGTTCCAGGGCCCAGCCCAGGTGGCATTCCTCGGAGTAGCCGAGGAACGATAGCGCTTCGGTCTGCAGGCGGTCGAGGTTGAACAACGGCTGGCCGGCGGCGTCCGGCGCGCAGACCGCCACCAGTTGTTCGTGGCCAAGCTCCAGGCGCTGGAACTCGGCTTCGCTGTCGATGCCCAGGCGGCGCGACACCGCCTCGCCTTCGTCGAGCAACGCCACCACGTAGTCTACCGAGCCGTCGCGCAGGCGCGACAGGCATTGCGGCAGGTAATCGCAGTCGACGCTGAACTTGGCGCTGCGGAAGTCCGCCTGCAGACGCGGAATCCAGTGCGGGAAAAACACCGAGGAGAGGATGTGCGGGGCGCAGAAACGGATGCGCCGCTGGGCGTCTTCGTCGCGCTCGCGGATCGACTGGCGCAGGTTGTCCAGGGCGCGCACCGCGTCCTGCGCCACGCCTTGCAACTGGCGGCCGGCCTCGGTCAGTTCGAGGGCGTGCTTGTGGCGCTCGAAGACCGGCGCGCCGAGCCAGTGTTCCAGGGTCTGGATACGCCGGCTGAGCCCGGACACGGAGACATGGCACTCCTGCGCCGCACGGCTGAAGCTCTTGATCCGACAGAGGACGAGGAAGTCCTTGAGCATCACCAGGTCGATCATCGTTGCGCGTTCCTCAACGGTCGGGCGTTTTCAGTCTACTTCGCGCGGCGGTGCCTGTTGCAAGGCTAAAGTTCGGTTTGTTTTGCCGATTTGGCAAGCAGCTCGTCGACTCCCGCAAAACAGACCGGGAAAAGCGGCCCACAGTAGTGAGGTCGCGCTTTTCCAGCCATCGACCCGCCCGAGCATCGTGGCCGGGCGGGTCCGCCACGAGGACAGGACCATGCAGACATCCCCCGCTCCGGCCATCGTCGCCGGCGGCGCCTACCAGCCGGTGGTGCTCCACGCCGGCATCGCCTACGTCAGCGGCCAGTTGCCGCGCCAGCACGGCGAGCTGCGCTGGACCGGCAAGGTCGGCAGCGAACTCGACCTGGAACAGGCCCGCCAGGCCGCCCGGCTCTGCGCGGCGCGCTGCCTGCAGGCGCTGGAGGAGGCGCTGGGCGGCCTGCAACGGGTCGAGCGGCTGCTCAAGGTGACCGGCTACGTCGCCAGCGCGGCGGGTTTCGTCCAGCAGCCGGCGGTGATCGATGCCGCCAGCGAATATTTCGACGAGGTGCTCGGCGCGCGCGGCGGCCACGCCCGCGCCGCCGTCGGCGTGGCCGAGCTGCCGCGCGGCGCCGCGGTGGAGGTGGAACTGATCGCGGCGGTGCGGCCATGAGCGCGCTCTTCCCCGCCGCCCCCGACGCCTTCGGTGCCGACGAACTGCTGCGCCTGCGCCGCGAGACCCCGGCCTGGGGCAGCTACGCGCACTTCGCCCATGGCTCCGCCAGCCTGCCGCCGCAGGTGCTCTACGACGCCCTCGACAGCTGGCTGGAAGCCGAGCGGCGCTGGGGCGTGCAGCGCGCCGCCGAGCATTTCGCCGAGCCCTTGCTGGCGGTCCGCGACAGCGTCGCGCGAGTGCTCGGCACCCAGCCACGGCACATCGCCCTGCTCGACTGCGCCAGCCGCGCATGGTCGGTGGCCTTTGCCGCGGCCCTGGCCGCCCATCCACGGATACGGGCGATCAGCAGCTTCGACGAATACGGTTCCAACAGCCTGTGCCTGCTCGCCGCGCGCCAGCAGCGCGGGCTGGAGCTGCGCCTGATCGACGCACGCGGCGACGCCGCACAGCTGTTGCAACGGCTCGACGAGCAGTTGCACGACCTCGCCCCCGGCCAGACGCCGCTGCTGTCGCTCAGCGCGGTGCCCACCGGGCATGGCGCGGCTACCGCGCTGGAGGGCGTGGCCGAGCGCATCCGCGCCCATGACGGGCTGTTCTTCCTCGATGCCAGCCATGCGGTCGGCCAGTTGCCGCTGGCGGTGGAGGCGATCGGCTGCGACGTGCTGGTGTTCCCGCCGCGCAAGTGGCTGCGCGGGCCGAAGGGACTCGGCGTGCTCTATCTCGGCGAACGTGCCCTGGAGCGCCTGGCCCTGCCCGACGGGCTGGACGTCGGCGGCGCGCAATGGAGCGACGCCTTCGCCCTGCAGGCACGGGATGACGCGCGGCGCTTCGAATGCTCGGAGTTCAACCCGGGGCTGCGCCTGGCGCTCAAGGCCAGTTGCGACTACCTGTTGCAGACCGACGTCCGGCGCATCGCCCGGCGTAACCGCCAGTTGCGCGAACGCATCGCCCAGCAGCTCTACCGCCGGCTCGGCTGGACGCCACTGGAACAAGGGCCGCACGCCAGCGCGTTGATGACCTACGCAGCCCCCGAACTGAGCGGCGAGCAATGGCTGAAGCGCCTCCACGCGCGCGGCGTGAACGCCTCCTACATCGGCCCGCAGTATGCCCGCTGGGCGCTGCGCGAGCAGGCGCTGCCGGGGGTACTGCGCCTGACTCCGCACTACCTGACCGACGACGGCGAGATAGAGCGCCTCGGCGAGGCCCTGGAGGATTGCCTGCGACAGCGCGCCGCCAGTTGAGCGACCTTGCGCGAATGGCAACGTTGCGCCGCCGTGCCGGCGGTTGGCGCAACGCCGGGCGATTTGCGCAAGGTCTTTGTGCCGGCGGCAACGAGCGTTGCCGAATGCGCCGCGCACGGCCGCCGCCATGCGGTTTAAATCCCTCTCGTAGAACAACGCATAACGATCCCGCCAGCGACATCTTTCACCTGCCTGAGACACCGACGACTTTCGACGCCCTGGGCAGCCTTTCGGTCCCCCGCGGACCGCTCCGCCCTCAATGGAATGATGAATGGAGGAAAGACGATCATGACCGGATCCCGGAAAACCCTGATTCTCGGATGCGCCTCCACCGGCGCCAAGTTCACCCCGCGCAACCACGCCGCCACCGGCGACCGCCTGCTCGACAGCATCTGCACCGGCGCCACCATCCGCACCGCCCCTGGCGAACTGCTGGACGAAGCGCGCCAGCTCTACGAGATGGGTTGCCGCTACTACCACTATCACGCGCGCAACCCGCTGACCCAGGAACAGACCACCGACAACGACATCTACCAGGCGGTCAGCCGCGCCCTGCAGAACCGCTTCCCCGACCTGATGTTGAGCTTCGGCGCCAGCCGCAACGGCAGCGAGGTGCAGGAGAACATCCGCCGCTTCGGCGAGTGGGAGCGGGTCAGCCACTGCGCCATCCCGCTGCACCTGGGCGGTGCGCACTTCGTGACGATCCAGGCGGCCATCGAATTGCAGGTGATCTGCGAGCTGGAGAAGCAAAGGCGCAAGCTCGACCTCGACTATGCCTCCAGCCCGGCCTTCCTCGCCGACCTGCGCGACTACCAGCCGTCGACGGCGCTGGAAAGGGCCGAGTTGCAGACCCACTCCACCAGCAAGGGCGCCGACTACGGGGTGACCTCGCCGATGACCCAGTTCCAGGTCTACCGCAACGCCATCCAGGCGCGCCAGAAGCTCGGCCTGTTCCACGAGGTGGAGTGGGTGCAGCATGTGCGCAGCTACGCCATGACCCGTTTCGCCGTGGAGCACCCGCGCCTGCGCCTGGGCGGTTCCGGCCAGTTGAACGTGATCCTGCTGTTCGGCTTCTCGCCACGCCTGCCGTTCCCGGAGACCTACCAGCAGTTCCGCGCGGTGATCGAGAGCGCCAAGAGCCTGGAGTACGACATCGGCGAACCCGGCGTGCGCAAGCGCAAGGTCAGCATCACGGTCGGCGCGGCGGTGATGCCGCAGCATGCCGCGCAGCACTTCCGGCCGCTCGACGTCGGCCCTCGCGCCGGCACCCCGCTCTGCGCGGTGCGCCGGCTGGCCGCCTATGCCGCGCAGGCGGACAGCCAGGTCGACGTGCTGCGGGTCGGCATGGAGGACACGCCCTACGCGGTGGACGATGACGGCCAGGTGACGCTCAGCGACAACTGCCAGTTGCTGCGCCAGGCTCTCGACGAACTGCGCGCCAACGGCGCCGAGGCCGAGCTCGACGGCGAACGGATCTTCCAGCGCATGGGCATGGAACGCACCCTCGGCGAATACCTGTCGCTGCAGCGCCTGCATCCGCTCGGCGAAGCCAACTTCACCCTCGCACGGGAGTTCGTCCAGTGACCGCCGCCCTCGCCGCGAACCCGACCCAGCGCTACCGCTGGGTCATCCTGCTGATCGCCACCTTCGCCCAGGCCTGCGCCTGCTTCTTCGTCCAGGGCATCGGCGCGATCGCCGTGTTCATCCAGAACGACCTGCAACTCTCGTCGCTACAGATCGGCCTGCTGGTGTCGGCGGCGCAGCTGGTGCCGATCGTCGGCCTGCTGGTGGCCGGCGAGCTGCTCGACCGCTACTCCGAGCGGCTGGTGGTCGGCCTCGGCACGCTGATCGTCGCGCTGGCCCTCTGCGCCTCGCTGTGGGCCACCGACTACCTGACCATCCTGCTGTTCCTGGTGGTCGTCGGCGCCGGCTACAGCACGGCGCAGCCGGGCGGCAGCAAGTCGGTGTCACGCTGGTTCGCCAAGACCCAGCTGGGCTTCGCCATGGGCATCCGCCAGGCCGGGCTGCCGCTGGGCGGCGCGCTGTCCGCCGCGCTGCTGCCATACCTGGCGGGGATCTACGGCTGGCGCAGCGCATTCCTCGCCGGCGGCCTGGTAGCGTTCCTCGGCGCGCTGGCCTTCATGCTCTTCTACCGCACCCCGCCGGACGCCCCCGCGCCCGGCGCGAACCCCGCCGAACGCGACCTGGGCGCGGTGGTGAAGTCGCGGCTGGCGATGATCACCGACCCGGCGATGAAGAACATCGTCTGTTCCGGGGTGGCGCTGATCTCGGTGCAGTACGGCATCCTGGTGTTCACCGTGCTCTACCTGCACGAGACCCTGGAGATCGGCATCGGCATGGCCGCGACCCTGCTGTTCGTCGCCCAGGGCAGCGGCGTCGCCGGGCGCATCCTGCTGGCCGCCTGGAGCGACCGCTGCCGCGCCGGGCGCTACTTCCCGGTGATGGTCTGCCTCGGCGCGGTGATCCTCGGCCTGCTGGCGCTGGTCCTGCTGCCCCTGCAATCACCGTTGGGGATGGGCCTGGTAGTGGCCTGGCTGGGCTTCTTCGGCTTCGGCTGGTACGGTCCCTGGGTGGCCTATGTGGCGGATACCGCGCCGGTCGGCAAGACCGGCTTCGCCCTCGGCCTGGCGATGGCCATCAACCAGTTGGCGATCGTTCTCGCGCCGCCGGCGCTGGGGCTGCTCAAGGACTTCAGCCACAGCTTCGTCCCCGGCTGGCTGGCGCTCTGCCTGATGGCGGCGGTAGCCCTTGTGGTCACCGCCTGGAGCGGCCGCGGCCTGCCCACCGCGCTGCCACAGAAGCACTGAAGCGATGACGGCCACGGCCGAGGAGGCACGATGCGCGCGATCCTGTTCGATGTGTTCGGTACCCTGGTGGACTGGCGTTCCAGCCTGATCGAGCAGTTCCAGGCGTTGGAGCGCGAACTCGGCGGGACCCTGCCCTGCGTGGAACTGACCGACCGCTGGCGCCAGCAATACAAGCCGGCGCTGGACCGGGTACGCAACGGCCAGGCGCCCTGGCAGCACCTCGACCAGTTGCACCGGCAGAGTCTCGAGGCCCTGGCCGGAGAGTTCGGCCTGGCGCTGGACGAGGCCCTGCTGCAACGCATCACTGGCTTCTGGCACCGCCTGCGGCCGTGGCCGGACACGCTCGCCGGGATGCACGCGCTGAAGGCCGACTACTGGCTCGCCGCGCTGAGCAACGGCAACACCGCGCTGATGCTCGACGTCGCGCGGCACGCCGGGCTGCCCTGGGACATGCTGCTGTGCGCCGACCTGTTCGGCCACTACAAGCCCGACCCGCAGGTCTACCTCGGCGCCTGCCGCCTGCTCGACCTGCCGCCGCAGGAGGTGATGCTCTGCGCGGCGCACAACTACGACCTCAAGGCCGCGCGCGCCCTCGGCCTGAAGACCGCGTTCATCGCCCGGCCGCTGGAATACGGCCCCGGCCAGACCCAGGACCTCGCCGCCGAGCAGGACTGGGACCTGATCGCCAGCGACCTGCCGGACCTGCACCGGCAACTGGCGGCCTCGGCCTGACCGACTTCCTCCTTCCTGCCCCCTGAACCGCTCGCCCAACCCGCGCGCCACGGCGCGCCGGGAAAGGCGCGCGCAGCGCCGGCACGCGTCCGGCAGGAGCTTCGTCATGTCCGCGAAGGATACCCCGGCCCCCCAGGCCACCGAGCCCGGTCGCGCCCAGCCGGTCGAAGTCCCCGGTGGCGGCCACTGGTGGCGCCGCCTGCTGGCCTTCGCCGGCCCCGGCTACCTGGTCGCGGTGGGCTACATGGACCCGGGCAACTGGGCCACCGACGTCGCCGGCGGCGCGCAACTGGGCTACCTGCTGCTCTCGGTAATCCTGCTCTCCAGCCTGATGGCGATGCTGCTGCAGGCGCTGTCCGCGCGCCTGGGCATCGCCAGCGGCCTGGACCTGGCCCAGGCCTGCCGCGAACGCTACTCGCCGAGCACCTGCCGCCTGCTGTGGCTGGCCTGCGAGACGGCGATCATCGCCTGCGACCTGGCCGAGGTGATCGGCACCGCCATCGCCCTGAAGCTGCTGTTCGGCCTGCCGCTGGCCTGGGGCGCGTTGCTCTGCGTGGGCGACGCGCTGCTGGTGCTGGTCCTGATCGGACGTGGTCAGCGGCCGCTGGAGGCCTTCGTGGTGGCGTTGCTGACACTGATCTTCGCCTGCTTCGCGGTACAGTTGCTGCTCTCGCGTCCCGAACTCGGCGAGGTGCTCCAAGGGTTCTTGCCGAGCCCGCGGGTGCTCAGCGATCCGGCTGCCCTGTACCTGGCGATCGGCATCGTCGGCGCGACCGTCATGCCGCACAACCTCTACCTGCATTCCTCGCTGGTGCAGAGCCGCGCCTACCCACGCAGCCTCGCCGGCAAGCGCCAGGCGCTGCGCTGGGCGGTGGCCGACAGCAGCCTGGCGCTGACCCTGGCGCTGCTGGTCAACGCGGCGATCCTGATCGTCGCCGCCAGCGTGTTCCACCGCAACGGGCACACCGAAGTGGTCGATATCGAGCAGGCCCACGCGCTGCTCTCGCCATTGCTCGGCCTGGAACTCGCCTCGCTGCTGTTCGCCGTGGCGCTGCTCGCGTCCGGCCTCAACTCGACGGTCACCACCACCCTGGCCGGGCAGATCGTCATGGAGGGCTTCCTCCGCCTGCGCCTGGCGCCCTGGGCGCGGCGCCTGCTGACCCGGGGCGTCGCAGTGCTGCCGGTGCTGCTGGTGACCCTGCTCTACGGCGAGGACGGCACCGCGCGGCTGCTGATCTTCAGCCAGGTGATCCTGTCGATGCAGTTGCCGCTGGCGGTGATCCCGCTGCTACAGTTCGTTTCCGACCGGCGCCTGATGGGCCCGCTGGCGATCGGCGCCGGGACCCGGTGGCTGGCCTGGGCGGTAGCGCTGGCGATCGTCGGCCTGAACCTGCAACTGCTGGCCGACTTCGCGTTCGGCTGAGCATTGCTTGAGGGCACGCTGCGCGGTGCGGGACGCGCACTCAGGCAATGCTCAGCCATCGAGACCGCGGGGAAAACGGTCGGCCACCAGGTTCAAGGCGATACCGTGCTCCAGGCAGGCCTTGAGCCCGGCCAGCACCAGGGTGAAACCTTCGGTGGCATCTACCACCCGCGGGATGACCTCTTCCGGGGTGCCGACGAAACCGCTGTTGCGGATGCTGACGAAGGTCCCGGCGCCGGGCAGTTCCTCGAACAGCCACTCCACCTGGGAAGGGTTGCTGTCGCCATTCGGCCATTCGATGAGGATGCGGCGGTTCGTTTGCAGGTCTTTCACTTCGATTTCCTGGGAAACCCCGTACATGTCCCAGTGCCAGCGCAGCCGTTTCCCGGCTTCGAGGCGGGCATCGCCGCGGCTGAACCAGAATCTGGCGGTGATGGCCGGATCGACGAAGGCTTCGAAGACCTCGGCGATGGGGCGGCGGATCAGCATTTCCGCCTTGGCGACGACCTGTGCGACGGCAGTCATGGCAAGTCCTCCATGGGGGTGGGCAAGGGAGCGGCCGCCGCATCGGGCGGCCGCTCGCGGTTGATGGCTCAGGCCGGGTATTTCTCGTTCAGAGCGTAGAGGATCGCCGCCGTCTCCACATCCAGCGCGCCGTCGTAGTTCTCCGGGCGGAAATGCATCTGGAAGGCGCGCAGCAGGCTGGCGAAGTAGGCGTCGTCGACCGTCGCCGGCAGCGCATAGCCGTACAGGCGGAACGCCTCCAGCAGGTCGGCGCGCGGCGGCAGGCCGTCGCGCTCGAAGCCTTCGCGATAGCGATCGCGGGTAGCGTCGTCGTACCAGGCGCCGATACCGGCCTCGTAGAGTTCCTTCCAGGGCAGCTTCGGACCCGGGTCGGACTTGCGCCCGACGGCGATGTCGGAGTGGCCGACCACGTTCTTCGGGGTCATGTCCGGGTAGCGCTGCAGGATGTTCTTCGCCAGTTGCTTGAGTGCGTTGATCTGCGAGCGCTCGTAGTCGGGGAAGGTGAACACGCCGTCGTCGTCGCGGGCGAGGTTGACGATCTCGATGCCGATGGAGGTGTCGTTGAGGTTGTCGCGGCGCGCCCAGCCGCTGACGCCGGCGTGCCAGGCGCGGTCTTCCTCGGCGACCAGGTTGAAGATGCGCTGGCCCTTGAAGCCGGCGGCCTTGTAGCTGGGGTCGTGCGGCGCCGGGATCAGGTAGTGGGCACTGGCGGCGCCGGTGGTCAGCGCCTTGACCGAGGCGGCGAAGTCGAGCGCGGTGTAGTGCAGCACCAGGAAGCGCACGCGTTTGCCGTAGGGGGTAGTGGTGCGATAGCTGTTGTAGTCGATGGTCAGCATGGTTTTCACCTTTTTGCGGATGATGGAAAGCCCCCGGCCACAGGCTCGCCTGTAGCTAGGGACGTCGATGCAGCGATGAGGTTCAGGGGCCGGCCAAGGAAACGCGGACCCCGGCTAAACCGGAAGGAAGAAGACCGGGCATAAAAAAGCCCGGCACGCGGCCGGGCAAAAGGGATACACCAAAGGCAAGCCCCAGCGAACTGGGGGTGCGGGGGCTCACCGAGGCCACTGAACGATGGCGTTATGACAGCACCCGGCACAACCGAACTTTAAGCTGGCCGGACGCCGTGCGGGCGCACCCCAGAGCCTTTCGCACCGGTCGCCGCCCGCTGCGTCCGGTTGCGCGGCGGGCAGAAACGACGAAGCCCGGCGCTGGGGCCGGGCTTCGAGGGCGACCACGGGAAACGTGATCATGGGAAAAAACTACCGCGAGCGTCCCGCCGCGTGCAACACCGTTCGTCCGTTGGCCGCTCTACTTTGCACTTCTTCACAAAGTTCACCAATAGCCATACAGACCCTCGACAGAGCGGCTACTACTCTATCCACGCCAGGTCCGATTGCTCCTCCATCTCCTGGCATTCCCGGCCACTGTCCCCCCCCGCACAGTGGCTTTTTTTCGCCTGCGCCTAGCGTCGTGCCAGCGGCGCCTCGTCCCGCGCCAGCATCAGCGCCAGGATGCAGCCGAGGAGGAACGCCTGCAGCGCCAGGCGAGCGGCCAGCAGCGTCGGCGGGAAGGATGGGAACAGGTCGGGGTGCTGCCACATGTAGAGGTTGGCCGGGGTCACGCAGAGGGTCAGGATGAACAGCCCGCACGCCGCCAGCCGGCGCCATGCCGGCACCAGCAGGGCGGCGGCGCCGAGCAGTTCGAAGACCCCGCTGACCCACACCGCCGCCAGCGGCCAGGGCACGTAGGGCGGGACGATGCCGACGAAGAAATCGGTGAAGACGAAATGGCCCAGCCCACCCAGCAGGAACCAGGCGGACACGAAGGCCACGAGCAGCGTGCGAGCGGGCGACGGCATGGATAACCTCGGCGCGGCGATGGAACGGCAATCCTGCCACGCGCCGCCGACGCCAGGCCCATAACCTTTGCCCGGTTGGCAGGCGTCCGCCGAAACAAATGCTCAAACATTCCCGCCGCCGGGGCGACATCTGCTCAAAAAATGTCCTGGCCTTTCTTCGTCGAAAGACATAGAATCCGGGACTGCGTACCAAACTGAAAGTCAATCAGGCTTTACCCCACGACCGGGCCCACAGATGAAAAGGGCTCTACCATCAGGGTTACAGCCTTCCGATGGTTCTTCGGTCGCCACTCTTCTGAAGCAATCCCCTGCCACGCAGGGCCGATGGGAAGACCGGCGTCCCGCAATACCACCCGCAGATTGATCAGGATCCTGGCCTGGAAACTTTCTTGCCAATCGATCCTCTGATTAGTACCTGAACTGCCAGCTTGCTCTTTTCGAAAAAAGCCGGCATAACCAGTACGTTCCCCCGACACAAAGCTTTCTTGGCACTGTCACGGAGCGGGAACATTTGCAATATACGCTGCTCCATAAGCGTGAAAGTAAAGGAACATAAGAATATGTCTATTCAACATCGTACTCAGGATGCAATTCGCACCCTAACCGCCGCATTTGCGCCGTTCGACTGCCTGATCCAGGCAACTCGTAAAGGAAACTTCAGTTTCACCATCGTTGACCAGCATGGCGTGGCCTGCCACAGCGAGCGCCTGTATCCGGAGCAGTACGACGACTCCGGCAAAATGGAAGAAGTGATCAATCGAGTTCGCAAGAAAACACTGGCTGCCTGAATCATGCAAGCATCAGCGCGAATGCAAGGAAAAGCCCCGTCCCCGACGGGGCTTTTTTGTGGGACAGCGAAAAGTACAGGTTAAGTTGAAGAAAGTTCCCACGCAGGAAATAAATATTTACTTATTCCTTTTTAAATATTTCCTCGCCAACTTCGTCATATTCCCGCGGCCAGGGGAAACAAGCGCAGGCCGTTTCTCCCGTACTCCACTCAGACGATCGCCAGGTTTCGCTTGCGGGTAGGCGGCGGAAACGCCTGGTCGAGCGCCCGCAGGTCATCGGCGCTCAGTTCCAGGTCGGCCGCCGCTGCATTCTGGCGGATGTGAGCGGACGTCACCGCCTTCGGGATCGCGATCACCCCCTGCTCCAGTAGCCAGGCCAGGGCGACCTGGGCGCTGCTGGCGTCGTGGCGCGCGGCGATCTCGCCGAGCGCCGGGTGCCGTAGCAGCCTGCCGCCCTGCCCCACCGGACAGTAGGCCATCACCGGCATGCCGCGCTCCTGGCACCAGGGCAGCAGGTCGTATTCGATACCGCGTTCCTCCAGGTTGTACATCACCTGGTTGGCGGCACAGGCGCTGCCGTCCAGTTCGTACATGTCGCCCAGGTCGAAGTTGGACACGCCCCAGCGCAGGATCTTGCCCTGGTCGCGCAACCGCTCGAAGGCTTCGATGGTTTCCTCCAGCGGATACCGGCCCTGCCAGTGCAGCAGGTAGAGGTCGATGGTTTCGCAACCGAGCCGGCGCAGGCTGCGCTCGCAGGCCGCCGGCAGACCCTTGCGGCTGGCGTTGTGCGGGTAGACCTTGCTGACCAGGAAGACCTCTTCGCGGCGTCCCGCGATAGCCGCGCCGACCACGTCTTCGGCGCCGCCCTCGGCGTACATCTCGGCGGTATCGATCAGCGTCATCCCCAGCTCGATGCCTTCGCGCAGCGCCGCGACCTCGCGCTTGCGTTCTCCGGG
The DNA here is from genome assembly GCF_056782835.1 of Pseudomonas sp. 20-5. NCBI lineage: Bacteria > Pseudomonadati > Pseudomonadota > Gammaproteobacteria > Pseudomonadales > Pseudomonadaceae > Pseudomonas > Pseudomonas sp. 20-5. The sequence continues at coordinate 4,680,317 of NZ_CM165584.1, forward strand.
CTGCTCACCGATATGCCAGGTACCCTGGCCGATGGCGGCGACCTCCTGGCCATCGATCAGCGTGAGCGTTTTCATGCAGCGTCTCCTGTGGTGAATGGACGGGGCCTCATGCCCAGGGATCATAGCTGCCGAAGCTCCAGACGTGGCCCTCCGGATCGCGGCAAGTGAAGCCGCGACCGCCGTAGTCCTCGTCCTTGATGTCGATGACGATCTCGGCGCCGGCGGCCTGGGCGCTGCGGAACAGGGCGTCGGGATCGGCGACCACCAGGTAGAGGCTCTGGGTATTGCCGCCGGCTTCGTCGACGTGCCGCATCAGCCGACCGTAGGCGTTGTCGCGGACGCTCGAGCCGAGCATCAGCATGCCGTTGGCGCCGTTCGGGCTGGCGTAGGTCAACTCGGCGTGGAGCACCTGTCCGTCCTCGCCGGGCACCACCAGCTTGCGCTGGAAGCCAAAGGTCCGGCACAGCCAGTCGATGGCGGCCGGCGCATCGCGGTAACGCAGGCAGGGAATGACGCTGGCGACGGTGTTGCTGGCGGGCGTGTGCATGGCGCATACCTCCGGGGGAAAGCACGACCACCAGCATAGACGCTGGACCGGACCGCCCCCGAGGCACGGATGGGCGGCGCGCCCTTCAGCGCAGCAGCGCCAGCACCCCGCCGAGCAACGGCACTCCGGCGGCGCAAGGCAATGCCCAGCGTGGCCGCCAGGCGAGCAGCAGGACCAGCGTGCCGGCCGCCAGCATCAGCAGGCAGGACCAGAAGACGATGCCGATCTCCACGCCCTGCCGGTGGATCGAGAAGGCCAGTGCCAGGCCCAGGTCGAGCAGCGCCACGCCGCGTAGCAGAAGCACCCGGGGAGCCGACGGCTCGTGGCCGAGGAGGTTCTTGTGGTGGCGGTTCATGGCCAGGCAGAGAGCGGTGAAAGCCAGCAGGTTGAGGCCGAAGACCAGCAGCATCAGGCCACCTCCTGGACGTTCAGGCGTCGCCGGACGGGCTTGCTCGACGCTTGCCGACGTCGCCAACCTAGCCAGGCGCAGAGCAGGCCGAGGCCCAGCAGGCTGAGGTCGACGCCGGCCAGCACCCAGTCGCCGCGCTGCAGGCTGGCCAACAGGTTGCCTTCCGGGCTACGCAGCAGGCCGAGCAGCGGCAGGCCCAGCGCCAGCACGGCGGCGAGGCGCAGTTGCGTGCGACCGAGGGTCCCGCTGTTGCGGCGGACGATGGCCCACAGCGCGACCAGCGCCCAACTGGCGCAAAACACGCGGATCTCCCAGGTGTCGCGGCCGGCCAGTTGCGTCGGCAGCAGGCGGTTGCCCCACAGCAGCGCCAGGCTGGCCAGCGGCAGGCCGCCGCAGACCGCCAGGTTCAGCGCCCGCACCAGACCAACGCCACGACTGCCGCGGACCTCGCGCTTGGCCAGCCAGACCTGCAACCCGCCGAAGATCATCATCGCCCCGGACAGCCCGAGCAACAGGTACATCCAGCGCACCAACTGGCCACCCCACTGGATCATGTGCAGGCCGGTCAGCCAGCCGTAGGTGGCGTAGCCGGGCGCATAGGACGGCTGGGCATGCAGCAGTTCGCCGCTGGAGGCATCGAAGTTGACCGTGCGCTGGTCGTCGAGGATGCGCGAGGCGTCGCGCCGGCGGATGTCCACGGTGGCCGCCTCGTCATAGGGATGGTGGACGCTGATCCAGCCCGGCGCGCCGCCGTCGCCCCAGACCTTGCCGGCCTCGACGATCAGGCCGTCTATGGACGCCGGCGGCCCCGCCGGGCGGCCGACCTCCTCGCGTTCGTAGGAGCCCTGCACTTCATGGAAGAAGCGCTCGCCATCGTTCTGGTAGACCACCTGCAGGCCCGCCTGCATGTAGTAGACGATGAAGATCACCAGGCCTGTGTAGGCGATCATCAGGTGGAACGGCAGGCCGATCACCCCCAGCACGTTGTGCGCGTCGAGCCAGGCGCGCTGCCGCGCCGCCTGCGGGCGCAGGGTGAAGAAGTCCTTGAAGATCCGCCGGTGCACGATGGTCCCGCTGACCAGCGCCACCAGCATCAGCATCCCGGCGATGCCGACGATGTACAGGCCGACCATGCCGGCGTGCAGGTCGTAGTGCAGGGTGAAGAAGAACTCGCCGCCGACTGTCTTCGGCAGCGGCTGGCCGCTCACCGCGTCCAGCTGAAAGACCTTGAACTCGCTGCCGTCGCGCGGCTCCCAGCCGGCGTTCCAGTAGGGCGCCCGCTCGCTCGGCGGCAGCATCCACCAGGCATGGGCATCGGGGGCGCGCTGGCGCAACCAGTCGCGCACCTGGTCGGCGCCCAGCGACTGCGCGCCGGGCAGGTGCAGGTCCGGCTGCATCCAGCGGGTCAGCTCCTTGTCGAAGCTGGCCAGGCTGCCGGCGAAGACGATGACGAACAGCAGCCAGCTGACCAGCAGCCCCGACCAGGTATGCAGGCCGGACATCGATTGACGCAGGTTCATGGACGCGCTCCGTAGTCGAGGCCGAGCCAGGCCAGGCCGCCCAGCGCCAGGCTGGCCAGCGCCAGCACCCAGCAGGCGCGCCAGGCGCTGCGCGCGGCGAAGGCGTAGACGATGGCCGCGACCCACACGGCGAAGCAGCCGAGGCTGCCGAACGAGACCCGGTCGGGACGCGGCAGCGGCAGGTAGATGCTCAGGCAGGCGGTGACCGCGTAGGCCAGCGCGTAGCCGAGCAGCACCGCGACGAGGATGCGGCCGGTGACGGACAGTCCGCCGGCCAGGGCCTGGCTGGTCATGGGGCGGCGTCCCGGGTGGAAACTGGGCCTTGCATCGTCGCTACCTCGTCTGGCTGGCACGGCGACGCCGCGCTCGCGGGTGGCGAGGCGGTCGTCGATTCGGAAGGTTTGCGACTGTATCTCAATTACGTTCGCATTTGTACTTGCTCCGGACGACCGCCAGGTCGCGTCGCGCCAGGGATTGCCGGGGTCCGACGAGTGCGGGTCGTATCCCGTCGCATTCGTCCGCCGCGCCATACGTCCATCTCCGCTCTGCGCAAGCGCGCCGAGCTTGGTAATATCGGCTGTTTGCGGTTTCGGCTGGTTTCGCCGAAGGACATACCGGATGACTTCACCCTCCGCCCCAGACACCCAGCTCAGCCTGGCCATCGACCCGGCCCGGCCGTATGCGCGGCTGACCCTCGGCAGCCACGTGCACAGCGGCTACGACCTGCGCAGCGGACGCATGCAGAGCATTTCCCGGCACCGTGCGGCGCTGGCCTTCATCTATGCCGGCGAGGCGGTTTCCGGGCGTCCCGGCAGCGAGCCACGGGACGCCCAGCGGCGTATCGAACGGCGTCCGGCGCACGAGCAGGACTACCGCGAGACCCTGCGCCGCCTCGGCTTCAAGCCGGCGACCCGGCGCAGCGACGCGCTCGAGGAGAGCGCCGGCGAGATGTTCGAACTGCCCGGCGACAACGCCTGGCTGCACTTCATGCAGGACGACCTGCCGCGCCTGCGCCAGCAAGGCTGGTTCATCGACATCCGCGCCGACTTCGCCTACGACCTGACGCCCATCGACGCCTGGTACGCCGAGGTCGAGGAAGCCGACGACCGCCAGTGGTTCGAGCTGGAACTGGGCATCCAGGTCGCCGGCCAGCGGGTCAGCCTGCTGCCGGCGCTGACCGAACTGATCCGCCGCAGCCCGGCCCTGCTCGATCCGCGCGCCCTCGCCCGGCACGCCGACGAAGAGCAACTGGTGCTGCGCCTGGAACTCAACCCGCCGCTGCGCGTGGCGCTGCCCTTCGGCCGCCTGAAGCCGGTGCTGGCGGCGCTTTCCGACTTCTACCTGGGCGACCCCGAACCGCAGCGCAAGCTGCGCCTGGGCGCACCGGACGCGGCGCGCCTGGCCGATCTCGACGAGTTGCCGCTGGCCTGGGAAGGCGGCGACAACCTGCGCGACTTCGCCCGCCGCCTACGCAGTTTCCAGGCTCGTCCGGCGACCCCGCCGCAAGGCCTGCGCGCCGAACTGCGGCCCTACCAGCTCGAAGGCCTGAGCTGGATGCAGACCCTGCGCGAACTCGACAGCGGCGGCGTGCTGGCCGACGACATGGGGCTGGGCAAGACCTTGCAGTCGCTGGCCCACGTGCTCCTGGAAAAGCAGGCCGGGCGGCTCGACACGCCGGCGCTGGTGGTGATGCCCACCAGCCTGATCCCCAACTGGCTGGACGAGGCCGAGCGCTTCGCCCCCGATCTGCGCGTGCTGGCCCTGCACGGCGCCGGCCGGCGCCGCGACTTCGCCCGCATCGACGAGCACGACCTGGTGCTGACCACCTATGCCCTGCTGCCACGCGACGCCGCCGAGCTGGGCAAGCGGCGGTTCCACCTGCTGATCCTCGACGAGGCGCAGAACATCAAGAACGCCACCACCAAGGCCGCCGTCGCCGCCCGCGAGCTGGCGGCACGGCATCGCCTGTGCCTGACCGGCACGCCGCTGGAGAACCACCTCGGCGAACTCTGGTCGCTGTTCCATTTCCTGATGCCCGGCTGGCTCGGCGACGCCCGCCAGTTCGCCCAGGACTACCGCACGCCGATCGAGAAGCACGGCGACGAGGCACGCCTCAGTCACCTGGCCGCGCGCCTGCGGCCGTTCCTGCTGCGACGGACCAAGGAACAGGTGGCCTCGGAACTGCCGCCGAAGAGCGAGTTCACCCAGTTCGTCGAACTCAGCGAGGCGCAACGCGAACTCTACGAGACCGTGCGCCTGGCGCTGGACCGCAAGGTCCGCGAGGAGATCGCCCGGCGCGGCCTGGCGCGCAGCCGCATCGTGATCCTCGAGGCGCTGCTCAAGCTGCGCCAGGTCTGCTGCGACACGCGCCTGCTGCAACGCCAGGAAGACGGCGCGCGCAGCGGCCGGGCGCTCAGCTCGGGCAAGCTGGCCTACCTGCTCGACATGCTCGACGAACTGATCGCCGAGGGTCGCCGGGTCCTGCTGTTCTCGCAGTTCACCTCGATGCTCGCGCTGATCGAGGACGCCCTGCGCCAGCGCGGCGTCGACTACGTCCTGCTGACCGGCGAGACCCGCGACCGCCGCGCCCCGGTACAGCGCTTCCAGAGCGGCAAGGTGCCGGTGTTCCTGATCAGCTTGAAGGCAGGCGGGGTCGGCCTCAACCTGACCGCGGCGGACACCGTGATCCACTACGATCCCTGGTGGAACCCGGCGGTGGAGAACCAGGCCAGCGACCGCGCCTACCGCATCGGCCAGGACAAGCCGGTGTTCGTCTACCGGCTGATCGCCCGCGGCACGGTGGAAGAGAAGATCCAGCACCTGCAGCAGGAAAAGGCCGCCCTCGCCGACGGCCTGTTCAGCGAAGGCAACGGCGACGGCTGGAAGCTCGACGAGGCCGATATCGACGCGCTGTTCGCGCCCTTGCCCAAGGCGCTCTGAGGGCCGCCCGGATTCAGCGCGCGACGCCGCGGTAGACGTAGGTCATCGGCCGCGGCCCGGGCAGGTAGCCCTGTTCCAGCTCGTCGATGCGAAAGCCGGCCTCGCGCAGCAAGGCCGGCATGTCGCGGTCCAGATGGCAACCGCCGGCCAGCGGTTTCCACCAGGGCGTCAGGCGCCGTTGCCAGGCCAGCACCGAGGCGTCCGGCGCGCGCCCGTGCTCGCAGAACAGCAATTCGCCGCCACGCTTCAGCACCCGACGCATCTCGCCCAGCGCCGGCAGCGGCGCGGCGATGGAGCAAAGGGTGAAAGTGCAGACGATGGTGTCGAAGCTTTCCGCCTCGGCGCGGATCTCGCCAAGCTCGAGGGCGACCATTTCCACCGGGATGCCGATTTGCGCCGCGCGCTCGCGGGCCAGCGCCTGCATTTGCGCGGCCGGGTCGACGCCGACGATCGCCGACACCTTCGCCGCGTCGTAGAAGCCCAGGTTGAGCCCGGTGCCCAGACCGATCTCCAGCACCCGCCCATGGGCGCGCGGCACCAGCAGCGAACGCTGCTTCATCACGTCGCCCATGCCGCAGGCGAAGTCGATCAGGCGCGGCAACACGTAACGGTCATAGATGCCCACGAAACTCTCTCCTGGCACAGCGGCTGGAGGGGAAAGCATAGACCAGCGATGCATTAGACGATTGTCGACAATCAAGCGACGAATGATTGACCCCACGCAATCCAGGCGGTAGCTTTCGCAAACATTGTCGACACATCGACCCGGACAGCCAGTACCATGACCCAGAACCCGCCCCCTCTCGAGATTGCCCATGACGACGGAGAGACCTTGTCGGAACACGTCTTCCGCAAGATCCAGAGCGCCATCGTCAGCGGCGAGATCGCGCCGGGCAGCAAGATCTCCGAGCCGGAGCTGGCGCGCACCTACGGCATCAGCCGCGGCCCGCTGCGCGAGGCGATCCACCGCCTGGAAGGCCTGCGCCTGCTGGTGCGGGTGCCGCATGTCGGGGCGCGGGTGGTGTCGCTGAGCCACGCCGAGCTGATCGAGCTCTACGAGATCCGCGAGTCCCTGGAAGGCATGGCCTGCCGACTGGCCGCCGAGCGCATGAGCCAGGCCGAGATCGACGAGTTGCGCCGAGTGCTCGACACCCACGAGCGCGACGAGGCGTTCCAGGCCGGGCGCGGCTATTACCAGCAGGAAGGCGACTACGACTTCCACTACCGGATCATCCAGGGCAGCGGCAACGCCACTCTCACCCGCATGCTCTGCGGCGAGCTCTACCAACTGGTGCGGATGTACCGCATCCAGTACTCGACCACGCCGAACCGGCCGCGCCAGGCCTTCGCCGAACACCACCGCATTCTCGACGCCATCGCCGACCGTGACGGCGAACTGGCCGAGCTGCTGATGCGCCGCCACATCAGTGCGTCGCGCCGCAATATCGAGCGCCAGCTGGAACCCCAGCCGGCGAAGCTCGCCTCCGCTTCCTCCACCGTCTAAGAGGTCCGTGATGAGCCAGACGTCCCTTACCCCCGGCCAGCGCTTCCGCGAAGCCGTGGCCACCGAACACCCGCTGCAGGTGGTCGGCACCATCAACGCCAACCACGCCCTGCTGGCCAAGCGCGCCGGCTTCAAGGCCATCTACCTGTCCGGCGGCGGCGTCGCCGCCGGTTCCCTGGGCCTGCCGGACCTGGGTATCAGCGGCCTCGACGACGTGCTCACCGACGTGCGCCGGATCACCGACGTCTGCGACCTGCCGCTGCTGGTGGACGTCGACACCGGCTTCGGCTCCTCGGCGTTCAACGTCGCCCGCACGGTGAAGTCGATGATCAAGTTCGGCGCCGCCGCGATGCATATCGAGGACCAGGTCGGCGCCAAGCGCTGCGGCCATAGGCCGAACAAGGAGATCGTCTCGCAGCAGGAGATGGTCGACCGCATCAAGGCCGCCGTCGATGCCCGCAGCGACGACTCCTTCGTGATCATGGCGCGCACCGACGCGCTGGCCGTGGAAGGCCTGCAGGCCGCCATCGACCGCGCCTGCGCCTGTGTCGAGGCCGGTGCCGACATGATCTTCCCGGAAGCCATGACCGAACTGGCCATGTACAAGGAATTCGCCGCCGCGGTGAAGGTGCCGGTGCTGGCCAACATCACCGAGTTCGGCGCCACCCCGCTGTTCACCACCGACGAACTGGCCTCCGCCGACGTGTCCCTGGTGCTCTACCCGCTGTCGGCCTTCCGCGCCATGAACAAGGCGGCGGAGAACGTCTACACCGCGATCCGTCGCGACGGCACCCAGAAGAATGTGATCGATACCATGCAGACCCGCATGGAGCTGTACGATCGCATCGATTACCACAGCTTCGAGCAGAAGCTCGACGCGCTCTTCGCGCAGAAGAAGAACGCCTGAACATCGAGCCCGGCGTGCGCCTGAGCGCCGGTCCGCGAACCCCGTGAAACCGAGTTGCAGCATCCAGAAAAAGTTCAAGAAAGGAGAGAGCAATGGCTGAAGCAAAAGTACTGAGTGGCGCCGGCCTGCGTGGCCAGGTGGCCGGTCAGACAGCCCTGTCCACCGTCGGCCAGGAAGGCGCCGGCCTGACCTACCGTGGCTACGACGTCCGCGACCTGGCGGCGGCGGCGATCTTCGAGGAAGTCGCCTACCTGCTGCTCTACGGCGAACTGCCGAACAAGCAACAGCTCGACGCCTACCTGAAGAAGCTCCAGGGCCAGCGCGACCTGCCGCAGGCGCTGAAGGAAGTTCTCGAACGGATTCCCAAGGACGCCCACCCGATGGACGTGATGCGCACTGGCGCCTCGGTCCTCGGCACCCTGGAACCGGAGCTGAGCTTCGACCAGCAGCGCGACGTCGCCGACCGCCTGCTCGCCGCCTTCCCGGCGATCATGACCTACTGGTACCGCTTCACCCACGAAGGCCAGCGCATCGACTGCAACAGCGACGAGCCGACCATCGGCGGGCACTTCCTCGCCCTGCTCCACGGCAAGAAGCCCAGCGAGCTGCACGTGAAGGTGATGAACGTCTCGCTGATCCTCTACGCCGAGCATGAGTTCAACGCATCCACCTTCACCGCGCGGGTTTGCGCCTCGACCCTGTCCGACCTCTACTCCTGCGTCACCGGCGCCATCGGCTCGCTGCGCGGCCCGCTGCACGGCGGCGCCAACGAGGCGGCGATGGAACTGATCGAACGCTTCTCTTCGCCGCAGGAAGCCACCGCCGAGCTGCTGAAGATGCTCGAGCGCAAGGACAAGATCATGGGCTTCGGGCATGCCATCTACAAGGATTCCGACCCACGCAACGAAGTGATCAAGGGTTGGTCGAAGCAGCTCGCCGACGAGGTCGGCGACAAGGTCCTGTTCGCGGTTTCCGAGGCCATCGACAAGACCATGTGGGAGCAGAAGAAGCTGTTCCCCAACGCCGACTTCTACCACGCCTCGGCGTATCACTTCATGGGCATCCCGACCAAGCTGTTCACGCCGATCTTCGTCTGCTCGCGGACCAGCGGCTGGACCGCCCACGTCTTCGAACAGCGCGCCAACAACCGCATCATCCGCCCGAGCGCCGAGTACACCGGCGTCGAGCAGCGTGCGTTCGTGCCGCTGGAGCAACGCTGATCCATGCCGTCCGGCGCGCCGAACGCGAGCGCGCCGGACGGTTGCCGCACCCAGAATTCGAAAGGCCGGCGTGGGCTGCGCCACGGCGCGAGCGACACGCTTCCGAACACCCCGTGATTGAGTCCGAGCCATGAACAGCGCACACCGCAAACCGCTCCCCGGCACCCGCCTGGACTACTTCGACGCCCGCGAGGCGGTCGAGGCGATCCAGCCCGGCGCCTACGCCAAGCTGCCCTATACCTCCCGCGTGCTCGCCGAGAACCTGGTGCGCCGCTGCGACCCGGCGACCCTGGAGGCTTCGCTGCGCCAACTGGTCGAGCGCAAGCGCGACCTCGACTTCCCCTGGTACCCGGCGCGGGTGGTCTGCCATGACATCCTCGGGCAGACCGCGCTGGTCGACCTCGCCGGCCTGCGCGACGCCATCGCCGACAAGGGCGGCGACCCGGCCCAGGTCAACCCGGTGGTGCCGGTGCAACTGATCGTCGACCACTCGCTGGCGGTGGAATGCGGCGGCTACGACCCCGAGGCCTTCGCCAAGAACCGCGCCATCGAGGACCGCCGCAACGAGGACCGCTTCCACTTCATCGACTGGACCAAGCAGGCCTTCCGCAACGTCGACGTGATCCCGCCGGGCAACGGCATCATGCACCAGATCAACCTGGAGAAAATGTCGCCGGTGATCCAGGCGCGCGACGGCGTGGCCTTCCCCGATACCTGCGTGGGCACCGACAGCCATACCCCGCACGTCGACGCCCTGGGCGTGATCGCCATCGGCGTCGGTGGCCTGGAAGCGGAGAACGTGATGCTCGGCCGCGCCTCCTGGATGCGCCTGCCGGACATCGTCGGCGTCGAGCTGAGCGGCCGTCGCCAGCCGGGCATCACCGCCACCGACGTGGTGCTGGCCCTGACCGAGTTCCTGCGCAAGCAGAAGGTGGTCGGCGCCTACCTGGAGTTCTACGGCGAAGGCGCCTCCAGCCTGACCCTCGGCGACCGCGCGACCATCTCCAACATGGCTCCGGAATACGGCGCCACTGCGGCGATGTTCGCCATCGACCAGCAGACCATCGACTACCTGCGCCTCACCGGCCGCGACGACGAGCAGGTCGCCCTGGTGGAGGCCTATGCGCGCACCGCCGGACTCTGGGCCGACAGCCTGGTCGACGCCGAGTACGAGCGGGTACTGAAGTTCGACCTGTCCAGCGTGGTGCGCAACATGGCCGGCCCGTCCAATCCGCACGCCAGGGTCGCCACCAGCGAACTGGCGGCGAAAGGCATCGCCGGCAACCTCGAGCGGGCCCGCGCCGAGGAAGCCGAGGGCCTGATGCCGGACGGCGCGGTGATCATCGCCGCGATCACCAGTTGCACCAACACCAGCAACCCGCGCAACGTGATCGCCGCCGGCCTGCTGGCGCGCAACGCCGACCGCCTCGGCCTGGTCCGCAAGCCATGGGTGAAGACCTCGCTGGCACCCGGCTCCAAGGTGGTCACCGAATACCTGCGCGAAGCCGGCCTGCTGCCGCACCTGGAAGCCCTCGGCTTCGGCGTGGTGGCCTACGCCTGCACGTCTTGCAACGGCATGTCCGGCGCCCTCGACCCGGCGATCCAGCAGGAGATCGTCGAGCGCGACCTGTACGCCACCGCGGTGCTCTCCGGCAACCGCAACTTCGACGGGCGCATCCACCCCTACGCCAAGCAGGCCTTCCTCGCCTCGCCGCCGCTGGTGGTGGCCTACGCCATCGCCGGGACCATCCGCTTCGACATCGAGCGCGACGTGCTCGGCGTGGTGGACGGCAAGGAGATCCGCCTGAAGGACCTCTGGCCGAGCGACGAGGAGATCGACGCGGTGGTCAGGGCGGCGGTGAAGCCCGAGCAGTTCCGCCAGGTCTACATCCCGATGTTCGACATCACCCACGGCGAGCGCGAGAAGGTCGACCCGCTCTACGCCTGGCGCCCGACGAGCACTTACATCCGCCGCCCGCCGTACTGGGAAGGCGCCCTCGCCGGCGAACGCACCCTGCGCGGCATGCGCCCGCTGGCGGTGCTGCCGGACAACATCACCACCGACCACCTGTCGCCGTCCAACGCGATCCTCGCCGACAGCGCGGCGGGCGAATACCTGGCGAAAATGGGCCTGCCCGAGGAGGACTTCAACTCCTACGCCACCCACCGCGGCGACCACCTCACCGCACAACGCGCGACCTTCGCCAACCCGAAGCTGTTCAACGAGATGGTGCGCAACGCCGACGGCAGCGTGAAGCAGGGTTCGCTGGCGCGGGTCGAGCCGGAAGGCAAGGTGATGCGCATGTGGGAAGCCATCGAGACCTACATGGAGCGCAAGCAGCCGCTGATCATCGTCGCCGGCGCCGACTACGGGCAGGGTTCTTCGCGCGACTGGGCAGCCAAGGGCGTGCGCCTGGCCGGGGTGGAGGCGATCGTCGCCGAGGGCTTCGAGCGCATCCACCGCACCAACCTGATCGGCATGGGCGTGCTGCCGCTGGAGTTCAAGCCGGGTACCACCCGCCTGACCCTGGGGATCGACGGCAGCGAGACCTTCGACGTGCTCGGCGCTCGCCGGCCGCGCGCCGACCTGACCCTGGTCATCCACCGGCGCGACGGGGAGCGGCTCGAAGTGCCGGTGACCTGCCGCCTGGACAGCGACGAGGAAGTCTCCATCTACGAAGCCGGCGGCGTACTGCAACGCTTCGCCCAGGACTTCCTGGAGGCGGCCGGCGCCTGATGGCGCCGGCGAAACACCCTGGTAGGACGGACGACGCGTAGCGTCATCCGCCGACGACCGGCAGCGGCTGTCGAACGCAGCCGCTGCCCCTGAATTCGATTGCCGAGGACGACGACGCATGGCCCACCCACCCCAGATCCGCATCCCCGCCACCTACCTGCGCGGCGGCACCAGCAAGGGCGTGTTCTTCCGCCTGGAAGACCTGCCGGAATCCTGCCGGGTCCCCGGCGAGGCGCGCGACCGGCTGTTCATGCGGGTGATCGGCAGTCCCGACCCCTATGCCGCGCACATCGACGGGATGGGCGGCGCCACCTCCAGCACCAGCAAGTGCGTGATCCTCTCGAAGAGCAGCCAGCCGGGCCATGACGTCGACTACCTCTACGGCCAGGTCTCCATCGACAAGCCCTTCGTCGACTGGAGCGGCAACTGCGGCAACCTCTCCACCGGGGCCGGCGCCTTCGCCCTGCACGCCGGGCTGGTGGATCCGGCGCGGATACCGGAAGACGGCATCTGCGAGGTGCGCATCTGGCAGGCCAATATCGGCAAGACCATCATCGCCCACGTGCCGGTGAGCGGCGGCCAAGTCCAGGAAACCGGCGACTTCGAGCTGGACGGAGTGACCTTCCCGGCGGCCGAGATCGTGCTGGAGTTCCTCGACCCGTCCGACGACGGCGAGGACGGCGGCGCCATGTTCCCCACCGGCAACCTGGTGGACGATCTGGAGGTGCCGGGGGTCGGTACCTTCAAGGCGACCATGATCAACGCCGGGATTCCCACGGTGTTCGTCAATGCCGAGGAGATCGGCTACCGCGGCACCGAGCTGCGCGAAGAGATCAACGGCGACCCGCAGCAACTGGCGCGCTTCGAACGGATCCGCGTCGCCGGCGCCCTGCGCATGGGCCTGATCAAGACCCCCGAGGAAGCCGCGACCCGCCAGCACACGCCGAAGATCGCCTTCGTCGCCCCGCCCCGCGACTACCGCACCGCCAGCGGCAAGCTGGTGGCGGCCGGCGATATCGACCTGCTGGTCCGCGCGCTGTCCATGGGCAAGCTGCACCACGCGATGATGGGTACCGCGGCGGTGGCCATCGGCACCGCCGCAGCCATTCCCGGCACCCTGGTGAACCTCGCCGCCGGCGGCGGCGAACGCAGCGCGGTACGCTTCGGCCATCCCTCCGGCACCCTGCGAGTGGGCGCCGAGGCCAGCCAGGCGAACGGCGAATGGACGGTGACCAAGGCGATCATGAGCCGCAGCGCGCGAATCCTCATGGAAGGCTGGGTGCGCGTACCCGGCGACGCCTTCTGAACCGACCTATCCTTGCCACGGCCTTCCGCCACCGCGAAAGGCCGGGGCGTCTTGCAGCCACGACAAGAAAAACCATCCCCGAACCAGCCTGACCCGAGAGGAAACCCACCACTTACGAACCACTGGAGTACGCGATGAGTGCCAACGTCGATCTCAACCAACGTCCCGACTACGACGCCGTCCTGCAGGACATCGCCGACTACGTGCTGGACTACCGCATCGATTCCACGGAGGCCCTGGACACCGCCCGCAACTGCCTGATGGATACCCTCGGCTGCGGCCTGCTGGCGCTGCGCTTCCCGGAATGCACCAAGCACCTCGGCCCGCTGGTCGAGGGCACCCTGGTCCCGCACGGCGCGCGGGTGCCGGGCACCTCCTTCCGGCTCGACCCGGTCAAGGCCGCCTGGGACATCGGCTGCATCGTCCGCTGGCTGGACTACAACGACACCTGGCTGGCCGCCGAGTGGGGCCATCCCTCGGACAACCTCGGCGGCATCCTCGCCGTCGCCGACCACCTCTCGCAGAAACGCCTGGCCAACGGCGAAGCGCCGCTGAGCATGCGCCAGGTACTGGAAGCGATGATCATGGCCCACGAGATCCAGGGCGTGATCGCCCTGGAGAACTCGTTCAATCGCGTCGGCCTCGACCATGTGCTGCTGGTCAAGGTCGCGTCCACCGCCGTCTGCGCCAAGCTGATGGGGGCCGACTGCGAGCAACTGCTGGCCGCCCTCTCCCACGCCTTCGTCGACGGCCAGGCCCTGCGCACCTACCGTCACGCACCGAACGCCGGCTCGCGCAAGTCCTGGGCCGCAGGCGACGCGACGAGCCGCGGCGTGCGCCTGGCGGACATCGCCTTGCGCGGCGAGATGGGCATCCCCGGCGTGCTCAGCGCGCCGCAATGGGGTTTCTACGATGTCCTGTTCAGCCACACCAGCAAGGACCTGGCGACCAAGCCCGAGGACAAGCGGCGCTTCAGCTTCCCCCAGGGCTACGGCAGCTACGTGATGGAAAACGTGCTGTTCAAGATCAGCTTCCCCGCCGAATTCCACGCGCAGACCGCCGCCGAGGCCGCCGTGCGCCTGCATCCGCTGGTGAAGGACCGCCTGCAACGGATCAGCCGCATCGTCATCACCACCCACGAGTCGGCGATCCGCATCATTTCCAAGGTCGGCCCGCTGGCCAACCCCGCCGACCGCGACCATTGCCTGCAGTACATGACCGCCGTGCCGCTGATCTTCGGCGACCTGGTGGCCGAGCACTACGAGGACGCCTTCCACGCCGCCCACCCGCTGATCGATCGCTTGCGCGAGAAAATGGAGATCGTCGAGGAGCCGCGCTACAGCCGTGAATACCTGGAGGCGGACAAGCGCTCCATCGCCAACGCCGTGGAAGTGTTCTTCGACGACGGCAGCAGCACCGGCCAGGTCGCCGTGGAGTACCCGCTCGGCCATCGCCGCCGGCGCGCCGAAGGCATCCCGCTGCTGCAGGAGAAGTTCAAGGCCAACCTGGCCACGCGCTTCCCGCCGCAGCGCTGCCAGAGGATCTTCGACCTGTGCAGCCACCAGGCATCGCTGGAAGCCACGCCGGTGAACCGCTTCATGGACCTCCTGGCGATCTGAGCGCGCCCGCCTGGAAGGCGCTGGGCGGCTGGCCGAGGACCCGGCGGAACATGGTCGAGAAGGCTGCCGGGCTCTGGTAGCCGCAGTCCAGGGCGATGGCGGTGACCGTTTCGCCGCCGGCCAGCCGCGCCAGTGCCTGCACCACGCAGGCGCGTTGCTTCCAGGCACCGAAGCTGAGGCCGGTGTAGCGACGGAAGGTGCGGTTGAAACTGCGCAGGCTGGTATGCAGCAACCCGGCCCAGCGTTCGGCGCTGGCGCGGATGTCGGGCTCGACGAGGAACGCCTCGCAGAGCGCCAGCCAGCGCGGCTCGGGCGGCAAGGGCACGTGCAGCGGCAGCGTCTCGGCCGCCGCCAGCTCATGGAGCAACAGCGTCGCCAACGCGCCGTCGCGACCTTCGGTGTCGTATTCCAGGGGCATGTCCACCGCCGCCAGCAACAGTTGCCGCAGCAGCGGCGACACCGCCAGCACCTGGCAGTGCGCCGGCATCGCCATGGCGCTGCCGGGCTCGATGTACAGGCTGCGGGTGCTCACCCCGAGCATTCGCACCTCGTGCTCGACGCCCGGCGGAATCCACACTGCGCGCTGTGGCGGCACCACCCAGCCGGCGTCGCCGGTACGCACCTGCATCACCCCGCTGGCACCGTACAGCAATTGCGCGCGACGATGCCGATGGCGCGGCAGCAGGTAGCCGTCGGGATAGTCGGTACCCATGGCCACCACGGCCCGGGGCGTGGCGTCGTACTGCTCGATGGAAGCGTTGCGCATGGTCGAAGCATCTGGCCGAAACGCGAATAGTATTGGCCAACCTCGCGAAGCGGGCCAGCCCCGGGACGCCTAAGCTGGCCTTCCGCTCTCGCTCCGGAAACCCGCCATGTTCTATCTCCTGCTCTTTCTCTGCGGCTGCCTCACCGGGGTCAGCGCCGTGTTGTTCGGCTTTGGCGGCGGCTTCGTGGTGGTGCCGCTGCTCTATCACCTGCTGCAACTCGGTCGCGCCGCCGACGACCCGCTGGCCCAGGCGGCCATGCAGGTCGCGGTGGCCACCTCGACCTGCGTGATGATCGTCAACGCCGCCCTCGCCACCTATCGCCACCGGCGCGCCGGCAGCCTGCTGCGCGCCTATGTCTGGCCGCTGGGCGCGTACATCGGTATCGGCGCGGTGCTTGGCGCGGCGCTGGTCGGCCTGGCCAGCGGCGACTTCATTCGCCTGGCCTTCGTCGCCTACCTCGCCATCACCATCCTCGACTGCCTGTTGCGTCGCGGCTTCCTCAGCCGCGCCGAGGAGCGCCAGGCGCGGCCGCTGGGCGTCGGCGAGACGCGCCTGGGCGGAACGCTGATCGGTGCGATCGCCACCTTCCTCGGCGTCGGAGGCAGCGTGATGACCGTACCACTGCTGCGCCGCTGCGGGCTGAGCATGACCCAGGCGACCTCCATGGCCAACCCGCTGAGCCTGCCGGTGGCTCTTGGCGGCACCCTTACCTACCTGGTCCTGGCCGGCTACCAGGAGCAAGGCCTGGGCCGAGGCTTCGTCGGCTACATCGACCTGCTGGCCTTCGCCACCCTGGCCGGCGGCGGCTGGCTCGGCATCCGCCTGGCGACCCCGCTGATCGGGCGGATTCCCGATGCGCTGCATGCACGGGTGTACGTCGGCCTGCTGGCGGCGGTGATGCTGAGCATGCTGGCGGGCTGATGCCCCAGCCTGGGTAGGGCGAATAACGCCAACGGCGTTATCCGCCGGATGCACCGGACCGGATATCGGCGCAACGAAAAAAGGGCCTCGTCCGAGGCCCCTTTTCTTTTCCGGCGCTACACCGCTCAGGACGCCGCGCGGCTTACCGAGCCGGTGCCGGCAGGCTCCTTCGGCGCCAGGTTGAAGGCGTAGTACAGGACGGTCAGCAGCAGGATGAACGGCGGGCCGATGTAGAGGGCGATGCGGGTGTCCTCGAAGAAGGCCATCAGCACCACCACCATCACCAGGAACGCCAGCGCCAGGTAGGAACTGACCGGGTACAGCCACATGCGGTATTGCAGCTTGTCGCACTCGGCCGGGCTGAGCGTCTTGCGGAAGCGCAACTGGGCCAGCAGGATCATCGCCCAGGTCCAGATCGCGCCGAAGGTGGCGATGGAAGTCACCCAGACGAATACCTTCTCCGGCACCAGGTAGTTCAGCAACACGCCCAGCAGCAGCGCCAGGATCGACAGGATCAGCGCCCGGCGCGGTACGCCGCTGCGCGAGGCCTTGCCGAAGAAGGCCGGGGCCTGGCGATGCTGGGCCAGGCTGTAGAGCATGCGCCCGGTACTGAAGATGCCGCCATTGCAGGACGACAGCGCGGCGGTGATCACCACGAAGTTGATGATCCCGGCGGCGGTCTTGATGCCCATGCGCTCGAAGGTCATCACGAAGGGGCTGCCCTGGGTGCCGATCTCGTTCC
The DNA here is from genome assembly GCF_056782835.1 of Pseudomonas sp. 20-5. Classification (NCBI taxonomy): domain Bacteria; kingdom Pseudomonadati; phylum Pseudomonadota; class Gammaproteobacteria; order Pseudomonadales; family Pseudomonadaceae; genus Pseudomonas; species Pseudomonas sp. 20-5. Next base: position 4,697,456 of record NZ_CM165584.1, read on the forward strand.
ACGGATAGAGCGACATGATCACGAACAGCGAGCCGACATAGAACAGCAGGATGCGCCAGAACACCGAGTTGATCGCGCTGGGAATGGTCTTGGTCGGGTTACGCGCTTCGCCGGCGGTGAGGCCGATCATTTCCACCCCGAGGTAGGCGAACATCACCATCTGCAGCGACATCAGCACGCCCTGGATGCCATTGGGCATGAAGCCGCCGTGGGCCCAGAGGTTGGAGATGCCGGTGGCGATGCCGTCGTTGCCGAAGCCGAAGGCGATCATGCCGATGCCGACCACCACCATCGCCAGGATGGTGACGATCTTGATCAGGGCGAACCAGAACTCGAACTCGCCGAAGGCACGCACCGCGATGAGGTTGATCGTGCCCATGCTCGCCAGGGCCGCCAGGGCCCAGATCCAGCGCGGCACGTCGGGGAACCAGATACCCATGTAGACGGCGACGGCGGTGATTTCGGCGACACAGGTCACCAGCCAGAGGAACCAGTAGTTCCAGCCGGTGATGAAGCCCGCCAGCGGGCCCAGGTAGTCCTTGGCGTACTGGCTGAAGGAACCGGCCACCGGATTGTGTACCGCCATCTCGCCGAGGGCGCGCATGATCACCAGGATCGCCAGGCCGCCGAGGATGTAGGAGATCATGATGGCCGGGCCGGCCATCTGGATGGCCTTCGCCGAGCCCAGGAACAGGCCGACGCCGATACAGGCGCCGAGCGCCATCAGGCGGATGTGTCGCTCACCGAGCTCGCGCTTCAGGGAGCCGTCTTGAACCTTCTGTTCGCCGACAGACGACATGGGAACAACCTCATTTTGTTATTGAGATAGATCAGTTGCGGACTCGCTCGTGCGGTCGGGGTAGGGAAGCGGATTTCGCCAACGGCGCGGCCCCTGCGCGATACCGCACAGCGGGCGACGACGGGGCGTCATAGGTTCCAGGACTGCACACCGGAAGAGGCTGTCCGCTCTCGTGGAGCGAACGTGGGCATTGCGGGAGTCGACTACAACTGAGGTCGGGCCGGAGTTTTACACAAGATTTCAAGGCCGTCATGCCCCGCGATGGGGCAACTGGACCAAAGGCGTAAGGACCGCCAACGCTGAATGGATTCACTCCCTGGGCCGCGCGCGCAGCAGCAGGGACAGCGGCCGGCCGAGCCGGGAGTGGACGGTTTCGCGCTGGCCTTGCAGGCGCCAGCTGCGCTCGAGCAGCCGGCTGCGCTGCATGGGGTCAGCGCAGGGGTTCGCGGCAGCGGAGATCGCGGTAGGGGCCGTCGAGCCTGACCCAGCCGTCTCCCGGCGAGGTCTGCATGCAGGCGACCTGGCCGTCGAGCTTGCTCTGCCATTTGTAGAAGGGCGCCGGCGCGGCCTGCGCCGCGAGGCCGGAGAAACCCGCCAGGACGACACCGACGAGAAGGGGAAAAAGTGTGCGCATCGACATTCCGGACCCGAAACACAAGGAACTCAGACAGACACTCTAACCCCTGCGCCACGCCGCTCCAATCCTCGGTCGTCCGATTGCCGCCGGGGAGATTTTCCTTGCACGAATGACAGCAGGGTTGCAGCGGGACAACTAGACTTCCCCCCAGGTGCGGATGAATTGCGCAGCTACAGGCGGTGCGAGCATGGGTGCATCAGAACGATCCACGAACGACCCTTCCGAGCTGCAACCCTGCAGTCTCCCTGCCTCCGCTTCTCCTCGAAAAAGCCGTCTCCGCCAACGCCTGATGCTGATCGGCTTCGCCTTGCCGATCCTCGCCGCGGTGGGCATCGTGGTACTTCACGAAGCGCACACCTCGCGGCTGCAGGCACGCGAGCTGGCACGCTATGCCGCGACCCTGGACTACGAGGTGCGCCAGGGTCCCAGCGAGGCCATCCTGTTCCCGGCGGACGGCCCCTTCGACCGCCGCCTCGGCTACCAGTTGCTGCCTTCGTTCATGCAGCGCCTGTACGACCGCGACTACGCCATCACCCGCCAGGCGCACTTCTCCCCGGCACTGATGCGCTACGCCGAACACCGGCTGCTCCCGCCCTACGCGGAAAAGGCCCAGGCCGGGCTGGACATCGCCGATTGCCGCGGCGTGCCGATCTACGACTTCCGCTATCCGCAACGGCGCTACGCGAACTTCGCCAGCCTGCCGCCGCTGGTGGTGCAGAGCCTGCTGTTCATCGAGAACCGCGACCTGCTCGATCACGAACGCCCCTACCTCAACCCGGCGGTGGACTGGGGTCGCTTCACCCAGGCGGCGCTGTCGCAGGTCGGCAAGATGCTCGGCTTCAGCGCGCACTCCTCCGGCGGCAGCACCCTGGCGACCCAGATCGAGAAATACCGCCACTCTGCCGAAGGGCGCACCGGCAGCATCGGCGACAAGCTACGGCAGATGCTCTCGGCCAGCGTACGCAGCTATCGCGAAGGCCCGGCCAACTTCGCCGCGCGCCAGGACATCGTGCTCACCTACCTCAACTCGGTGCCGCTGTCGGCGGCGCCGGGCTACGGCGAGGTCACCGGCCTGGCCGATGGCCTGTGGGTCTGGTACGGCGCCGACTACCGGCAGGTCGGCGAGGCACTCGACGGCAAGGCCGGACTCGCCGCCCAGGGCCTGGCCCTGCGCCAGGTGCTGGCGCTGATGATCGCCCACCGCCGGCCTTCCTTCTATCTGGCGCCGCGCGGCCGCGACGAGCTGGACCGGATGACCGACAGCCACCTGCGGGTCCTGACCCAGGCCGGCGTCATCGAGGCGCCGTTACGCGATGCGGCGCTGGCGCAGAAGCTGGCGTTCCGCGACCCACGCAGCCAGCCGACGGTGCAACCGCTGCCGACCAACAAGGGCGTGACCCTGGCTCGCACCCGCCTGGCCGGGATGCTCGGCGTGCCACTGTACGACCTCGACCGTCTCGACCTGCGGGCCAATACCACCCTCCAGCACGAGTTGCAGGAAAGCGTCACCGCCTACTTGCAGAAACTCGCCGACCCGGACTACGCCGCCCAGCTCGGGCTGATCGGCGAACGCCTGCTGACCCCGACCTCGACCCGCTCGGTACGCTACAGCTTCACCCTGTTCGAACGTACGCCGAGCGGCAACCAGGTGCGGGTGCAGACCGACAACACCGACCAGCCCTTCGACATCAACGAAGGCAGCAAGCTGGAGTTGGGCTCCACCGCCAAGCTACGGGTGCTGGCCAGCTACCTGGAGACCGTCGCGCAGATCCACCGCGACTATGGCGGCATGAGCGTCGCCGAGCTGCGCAAGGTGGAAGTGGAGCCGCTCGATTTCATCCTCCGCTGGGGCATCGACTACCTGGTCGCCAGCCGCGACCGCGATCTTTCCGCGATGCTCCAGGCGGCCATGGAACGGCGCTATTCGGCCAGCCCCTACGAGAGCTTCTTCACCGGCGGCGGGCTGCACACCTTCAACAACTTCCGCAAGGAAGACAACGGCCGCCGGCCGATGCTGCTGGAAGCCCTGCGCGAATCGATCAACCTGCCCTTCGTGCGCCTGCTGCGCGACCTGATCCGCCACGATATCTACCAGAACGCCGGGAGCAAGGTGCAGTTGCTGGCCGACGACAAGGACCCGCGCCGCGCCGACTACCTCGACCGTTTCGTCGACAAGGAAAGCCAGGTCTACCTGCGCCGCTTCTGGGTCAAGTACCGCGACAAGGACGCCAACCAGCGCCTGGAGACCTTCCTCGACGGCCTGCGTCCCTGGCCGGTGCGGCTGGCCGCGATCCACCGCTACCTGCAGCCACAGGCCGACCTGGCGAGCTTCAGCGCCTTCCTCCGCGAACGCCTGCCCCACGGCAGCCTGACAGACAAGCGCGCCGCCGAGTTGTACGAGCGCTACGGCCCGGGCAAGTTCAACCTCAACGACCAGGGCTACGTCGCCCGCGTGCACCCGCTGGAGCTATGGCTGCTCGGCTATCTGCAGAAGCAGCCGCAGGCGACCTTCGGCGAGGCGGTGGCGGCCAGCGGCGCCGAGCGCAAGGAGGTCTACGGCTGGCTGTTCAAGTCGCGGCACAAGAACGCCCGCGACAAGCGCATCCGCATCCTGCTGGAGGTGGAGGCCTTCCTCGACCTGCACCAGCAATGGAAGAAACTCGGCTATCCCTTCGATCACCTGGTGCCCTCCTACGCCACCGCCCTGGGCAGCTCCGGCGACCGCCCGGCGGCGCTGGCCGAACTGATGGGGATCATCGTCAACGATGGCGTGCGCATGCCGACCCTGCGCCTGGAGCACCTCGACTTCGCCCTGGGTACGCCCTACGAGACGCGCTTCGCCCCGGAAGCCACCCTCGGCCAGCGGGTGATGACCTCGGAGGTCGCCACGACCCTGCGCAACGCCCTGTCCCAGGTGGTCGACGCCGGCACCGCGCGGCGCCTGCAAGGCACCTTCAGCCGTCCGGACGGCGCGCCACTGGTGATGGGCGGCAAGACCGGCACCGGCGACAACCGCCTGCAGACCTTCAGCGCCGGCGGCCACGTGCGCAGTTCGAAGGCACTGAACCGCACCGCCACTTTCGTCTTCTACATCGGCCCGCGGCACTTCGGTACCCTCACCGCCTACGTCGACGGCAGCGAGTCGAGCCAGTTCAAGTTCACCTCGGCCCTGCCAGTGCAGGTACTCAAGGGCATGGCACCGCTCCTCAGGGACTACCTCGACCCACGCACCGCCACCCGCTGCCAGGTACCGTTGTCGCCGCAACAGATCGGCCGCCTGTAGCGGTTCAGCGCACCGGCCAGTACCAGGCCGGTCGGTCCAGCTCGCGCAGCCCCTGGATGCGGGTCTCGCCGAAGTCCTTCTCCAGCCCCAGCGAATGGCATTCCGGGTGCTCTTCGAGCGTCGCGACAAGCCGCGCGGCGTGCGACACCACCAGCACCTGGGAGTGCTGCGCGGCCTGGCCGACCAGGCGCCCGAGGGCCGGCAGCAGGTCGGGATGCAGGCTGGTTTCCGGTTCGTTGAGCACCAGCAGCGCCGGCGGCCGCGGCGACAACAGGGCGGCGATCCACAGCAGGTAGCGCAGGGTGCCGTCCGACAGCTCCGCGGTGCGCAGCGGCCGCAGCAGGCCGGGCTGCTCGATCAGCACTTCGAAGCGCCCTCCCGGGTTGTCGATGTGCAGGCGGCTGCCGGGAAAGGCATCGTCCACCGCCTCGTCCAGCGCCGCCGCATCGCCGATCTCGCGGATGGTCTGCAGGGCCGCGGCCAGGTCGGCGCCGTCGGCGCCCAGCACCGGCGTATGGGTGCCGATCTGCGGCCGCCGCGCCGGTGCCTCGGCGTCGCTGCGGAAATGGTCGTAGAAGCGCCAGGAGCGGATCCGCTCGCGCAGGCCGAGCAGTTCCGGCACCTGTCGCGGGTCCACCGCCGCGCCCAGCATGCTGTCGAAGGTGGCGAGGTGCTGCGCCGCCACTTCCCAGCGACCGCCGCCGCCGCGTGCGCGCAACAACGGCCCGCGACGGTCGACGAGGACATTGGCCGGGCGCAGGAACGGGCCGGCCCAGATGCATTCGCGCTTGATCACCGGGTCGAGACCGAACTTGCTCTGGCTTGGCTCCGGCAGGCCGAGGTCGATGCAATAACCGAAATCCTCCCCGGCGAAGCCCAGGCGCAGGTTCACCGACTGCCGGCGCACGCTGCCTTCGATCGGCTGGGCGCCACTGCGCATGGCCCGGCTGATGTCCTCCGGTCCCGCCCACAGGGTCGATGGCAGGCCGCCCTCGCGCGCCAGCGACGGGATCACTTCGCCGCGCGCGCTGTCCGCCAGCAGGCGCAAGGCCCGGTAGACGTTGGACTTGCCGGCGCCGTTGGCGCCGGTGATCAGGTTCAGGCGCCGCAGCGGCATCACCAGGTCGCGCAGGGTGCGGTAGTTGGACACCGCCAGGGTGGTCAGCATGGCTGCTCTCGAAGGAACGGAAACGCGGCCGATTGTAGGCCAAATGCCGCATCGCTTACTTGAGCCCGGCCACCCCGGCGACGATCAACCCGACAGAAACCAGCTTCACCGCCGTCAGGCTCTCGCCAAGCAGCAGGACGCCGAGGAACACCGTGCCCAGCGAGCCGATCGCGGTCCAGATCGGATAGGCGACGCTGACCGGCAACTCGCGCAGCGCCAGGGTCAGGAAATAGATCCCGCCGATCGCCGCGACCACCGTCAGCAGCGACGGCCAGAGTCTGCCGAAGCCGTTGGAGAACTTCATGCCCATGGCGAAGGCGACCTCGAAGGCCGCCGCCACCAGCAGATGGAACCAGGCCATGGCGGCTCCTCAGGCCGACCGCGCCAGCGTCAGCAGGCGCTGTTCCGCCTCGGCGCAGGAGTCCTCGAAGGACCTGCCGCCGGATTCCTCGCCTTCCGCCGCGACCACCGTGACCTCGTCGATGCCGATGAAACCCAGCGCGGTGCGCAACCAGGGATCGGCGTGGTTCATCGCCTGGTTCTCGCCGCCCGGGCCGAAGCCATGGCCACCGCGACTGGTGACGATCAGCGCACGCTTGCCACGCAGCAGCGGCCGGTACTGGGCGACGCCATTGTCGAGGACGAAATCGAAGGTCACCCCGAGGCGCACGATCTGGTCGATCCAGGCCTTCAGGCCGCTGGGCACGCTGAAGTTGTACATCGGCGTGGAGATCACCAGCAGGTCGCTGTCGAACAGTTCGCCGACCAGTTGGTCGCTCAGCGCCAGGTCGGCCTGCATCGCCAGCGAACGCTGTTCCGGCTGGGGATGGAAGGCGGCGGCGACGAAGGCCTCGGTGACCGCCGGAAGCGGTACCCGGCCGACTTCGCGGCGCGCCACGCGGGCCTGCGGATGGGCTTCGCGATAGGCCGCCAGGAAAACCTCGGCGAGACGCCGGGACTGCGAGCGCTCGCCTCGCGGACTGGCATGCACTGCAAGAATTCTACTCATCTGTATCTCCTTGGATTCGGCTAGACTCGAATGGCCTCAAGGCCCTTCTCCTGGAGCCAGAAATTATTGGCAGCGGGGATTCCCGACAAATGAGCAATAGTTGTTCAGGGTGAATTCAGTTCACCCATGGAGATTCCAATGTTCGCTTCCCTGCCGCTGACCGCGTTGCGCACCTTCGAATCGGCGGCCCGCCAGTCGAGCTTCAAGGCCGCCGCCGAGGAGCTTGCGGTAACGCCAACCGCGGTTTCCCACCAGATCCGTTCGCTGGAAGCCTGGCTCGGCGTTCCGCTGTTCCAGCGCCTGCCACGGAAAGTGCGCCTGACCGACTGCGGCGAACGGCTGTTCCGCAGCCTGCACGGGGCCCTGCTGGAAATTTCGCAGAGCGTCGACACGCTGCGTCCGCAGCGCAGCGTAGGCAACCTGACGGTCTCCACCACCCCGGCCTTCGCCGCCCTCTGGCTGGTGCCGCGTCTCGGCCGCTTCTACGCCGCGCACCCGCAGATCAACCTGCGCCTGGACACCAACTGCGAAGTCCTCGACCTGCACCAGGACGCCAGCATCGACCTGGTGATCCGCTACAGCCTCGACGACCATCCGAACTTCTACGGTCTCTGCCTGTTCGACGAATGCTTCGCGGTCTACGGCTCGCCGGCCCAGGTCGCCCTGGCCGCAGAACGGCAGCCGACCCTGATCAGCGTGCGCTGGCACAACTCCAGGCTCTACGCCCACGGCTGGGAGGCCTGGTGCGCGCAGGCCGGCGAAGACTGGATGGAGGGCCAGCCGGTGATCCGCCAGTACGACGAGGAGCACTACGCCCTGCAGGCGGCCATCGCCGGCCAGGGACTGGTGCTGGCCAGTTCGATCCTGGTTTCGGAAAGCGTCGCCAGCGGCCTGCTGCAACCCTACAGAGCGGATATCAGTGTCGACGGCGCCGGCTACAGCGCGCTATGCGTGCCCGGACGGGAACGTCATCCGCCGGTGAAGGCATTCTTCGAATGGCTGAGGCTGGAGGCACGACAGTCGGGGCACGCTTGCCGGCTGGAGCGGGACGCCTGAGCGGCGCGGCGGGACAGGGACAACGCGGCTGCCGTTATCCGTCCTGCGCGGCCAGGCGCAGCAGCCGCCGGACAAAACGACGGCCCGCACCTTGCGGGGCGGGCCGTCTCCATGCGCGGGCGCTTTACCCGCCCGCAGGCTCGATCAGCGCTGGGTTACCGGAGCGGCGGAACCCTGGTGCGCCTCGCGGTACTCCTGCTCCGCATCGTCGAAGCGCTTGAGCATGCTCGTCGAAGGCGCCTTGCCGAGCAGGCTGAAGACGACGATGGCGACGCTGGCGAAGAGGAAGCCGGGGATGATCTCGTACAGGCCGGTCCAGCCCAACAGGTTCTTCCACAGGATCACCGTCGCCGCGCCGACGATCATGCCGGCCAGCGCGCCGTTGCGGGTCATCCGCTTCCACAGCAGGGAGAACAGCACCAGCGGGCCGAAGGCGGCGCCGAAGCCGGCCCAGGCATAGGACACCAGGCCGAGCACGCGGTTTTCCGGGTTGGAGGCCAGCCAGATGGCGATCACCGCCACCAGCAGCACCATGGCGCGACCGACCCAGACCAGTTCCAGCTGGCTGGCGCCCTTGCGCAGGAAGGCCTTGTAGAAGTCCTCGGTGAGCGCCGAGGAGCAGACCAGCAGCTGGCAGCTCAGGGTGCTCATGACCGCGGCGAGGATGGCGGACAGCAACACGCCGGCGATCCACGGGTTGAACAGGATCTTGGCCAGCTCGATGAATACCCGCTCGGGGTTCTCGCTGACCGCGCCGGCCTGCTCCGGATGCGCCTGGAAGTAGGCGATGCCGAAGAAGCCCACGGCCACGGCGCCACCGAGGCAGAGGATCATCCAGGTCATGGAGATGCGGCGCGCGGCCGGGATCGATTTCACCGAGTCGGCGGCCATGAAGCGCGCCAGGATGTGCGGCTGGCCGAAGTAGCCCAGGCCCCAGGCCATCAGCGAGATCACGCCGATGAAGGAGGCGCCCTTGAGCATGTCGAAGCTGGTCGCGTCCTTCAGCTCGATGGCGGTGAAGGTCGGCTCGACGCCGCCGGTGGCGAGCATCACGATCACCGGGGTGAGGATCAGCGCGAAGATCATCAGCGAGGCCTGCACGGTGTCGGTCCAGCTCACCGCGAGGAAGCCACCGATGAAGGTGTAGGCGATGGTCGCCGCGGCGCCGGCCCACAGCGCGGTCTCGTAGGAGAGGCCGAAGGTGCTCTCGAACAGGCGCGCACCGGCGACGATGCCGGAAGCGCAGTAGATGGTGAAGAACACCAGGATCACCAGGGCCGAGAAGATCCGCAGCAGGCGGCTGTTGTCCTCGAAGCGGTTGGTGAAGTAGTCGGGCAGGGTCAGCGCGTTGCCGTTGTGCTCGGTCTGCACCCGCAGGCGGCCGGCGACGAACAGCCAGTTGAGGTAGGCGCCGACGATCAGGCCGATGGCGATCCAGCTTTCGGACAGGCCGGACAGGTACACCGCGCCGGGCAGGCCCATCAGCAGCCAGCCGCTCATGTCGGAGGCGCCGGCGGACAGCGCCGTGACGAAGCTGCCGAGGCTGCGGCCACCGAGGATGTAGTCGGAGAAGTTGTTGGTGGAGCGATATGCCGCCAGGCCGATCAGGACCATGGCCGCGATGTAGATCACGAAGGTGATCAGCGTGGGCGTATTGACACTCATAGGGACTCCCCTATTGCTTGTTTTTATCCGGGCCCTTGCGTGTGCAAGCAACGGGTAGCGGGCCCTTGGTTGGCAGAATGGCGCTTGTGGCGTCACTCCGTGAGCGCTTGCCGGAGCAAGCCGGAAACGTGGGTGGCCTCAAACGAGTCCGAACAGGCCCACGCCTCACGATCCCTCCCCTGTCGGGCAGGGAAAATCGTCCTTTATGGTCCGTTCCGGGCACGCACCGGAACGGCGGTCATTTCCCTCGGCGTTCGCTGCGGCGAACCCCGGAAACCGACCCGGGCGCCAAGGCGCCCGGGAACGGAGTATCACTCGGCGTCGGCCAGCGACAGCAGCGACGCGTTGCCGCCCACCGCGGTGGTGTTCACCGACGTGGTGCGCTCGCTGACGAAACGCAGCAGGTAGTTCGGCCCGCCGGCCTTGGGACCGGTGCCGGACAGCCCGTGGCCGCCGAACGGTTGCACGCCCACCACCGCGCCGATCTGGTTGCGGTTGATGTAGAGGTTGCCGACCCGCGCCAGCTCTTCGATGCGACGGGCGGTTTCCTCGTTGCGGCTATGGACCCCCATGGTCAGGCCGAAACCGGTGGCGTTGATCGCCTGCACGACCTTTTCCAGGTCCTGCGCGGCATAACGCACCACGTGCAGCACCGGGCCGAAGTTCTCTTTCTTCAGCTCGTCGATGCCGCTGATCTCGAACGCGACGGGAGCGACGAAGTGACCGTTCAGGTTGCCCGGCACCTTGGTCTCGGCGATCAGCTTGCCGGCGGCCTTCAGCGCGGCGATGTGCTGCTCCAGGCCGGCCTTGGCCTCGGCGTCGATCACCGGGCCGACGTCGCTGACGCGCACGTCGGTCGGGCCGACCTTCAGCTCGGCCATGGCGCCCTTGAGCAACTCGATCACCCGCTCGGCGATGTCCTGCTGCACGTACATCACGCGCAGCGCGGAGCAGCGCTGGCCGGCGCTGGTGAACGCGGATTGTACCGCATCCTTGATCACCTGTTCCGGCAAAGCGGTGGAATCGACGATCATCGCGTTCTGCCCGCCGGTCTCGGCGATCAGGGTGGCGATGGCGCCGGGCTTCTCGGCCAGTTGGCGGTTGATGATGCGGGCGGTGTCGGTGGAGCCGGTGAAGGCCACCCCGGCGACCCGCGCGTCACGGCAGAACACGCCGCCGAGGGTGGCGCCGTCGCCCGGCAGCAAGGCGATAACGTCCTTCGGCAGGCCGGCTTCGAACATCAGTTCGACGGTGCGCGCGGCGATCAGGCTGGTCTGCTCGGCCGGCTTGGCCAGCACAGTGTTGCCGGCCACCAGCGCGGCGCTGATCTGGCCGAGGAAGATCGCCAGCGGGAAGTTCCACGGGCTGACGCAGGCGAAGATGCCGCGGCCTTCGTAGAACAGCTCGTTGCGCTCGCCGGTCGGGCCGCGCAGTTCCTCGCGGACCAGGCGCTGGCGGGCCTGCTGGGCGTAGTAGCGGCAGAAGTCGACCGCCTCGCGGATCTCGTCGATACCGTCCTGCAACGACTTGCCGGCTTCCAGGGTGCACAGCGCCATCAGCTCGCCGCGCTGGGCTTCCAGCAGGTCGGCGAGACGCTCGAGGATGCCGGCACGCTCGTCCACCGGGGTGGCGCTCCAGCGCGGCCAGGCCGCCTGCAACACGTCGAGGGCCTTGCCGGCCTGCTCGGCGGACGCGTACTGGACGCTGCCGACCAGCCTCTCCAGGTCGTACGGGCAACGCACTTCGTGGGCCGGGCCGGAAAGTTTCTCGCCGTTGACGATCGGCGCGGCTTGCCACTGGCGGGTCAGGTGCGGCTTGTAGGCGAGCTCCAGCTCGTTCCACTGGTTCTGGATGTTCATGTTGATGCCCTGGGAGTTTTTCCGCCCGGCGCCGAAGATCGCCTGGGGCAGAGGGATACGGTCGTTGGCCAGCGTCTTGAACTGGCGCAGTTGGGTAACCGGGTGCTGGATCAGCGTCTCCACCGGCACGCGCGGGTCCACCAGCTTGTGCACGAAGGAAGAGTTGGCGCCGTTCTCCAGCAGGCGGCGGACCAGGTACGGCAGCAGGTCCTTGTGCGCGCCGACCGGGGCGTAGATGCGCACGTTGCGGCGGTACTTCTCGATCACCGTGTCGTACAGCGCGTCGCCCATGCCGTGCAGGCGCTGGAACTCGAAGTCGCGCTCCTCGCCGCCGGCGGCCCTGGCTTCGTCGGCCAGGGCGAGGATGGCGGTCACGGTGTGGGCGTTGTGGCTGGCGAACTGCGGGTAGATCACCCCGCGGGTGTGCTCGCTGAGCAGGTAGCGGGCGCAGGCCAGGTAGGAAGTGTCGGTGCCTTCCTTGCGGGTGTAGACGGGGTAGCCGTCGGCGCCCTGCACCTGGCACTGCTTGATCTCGCTGTCCCAGTAGGCGCCCTTCACCAGGCGCAGCGGGATGCGTGCGCCAAGCTCGCGGCCAAGCAGGGTCAGCCATACCAGCACCGGCAGGCAGCGCTTGGAGTAGGCCTGGATGACCAGGCCGAACTCGCCCCAGCCGGCGATGGCCGGGTCGCGCATCAGCTTCTCGTAGAGTTCGAGGGACAGCTCCAGGCGATCGGCTTCCTCGGCGTCGATGGTGATGCCGACGTTCAGCTTGCGCGCGCGCACCGCCAGTTCCAGGACGTTGGCGAACAGCTCGCTGAGCACCCGCTCGCGCTGCGCCACTTCGTAGCGCGGATGCAGCGCCGAGAGCTTGATCGAGATCGACGGCCGCGGCCCCGGACCGACCTGCGGCTCGGCGCCGACGGTGTCGATGGCCTGGCGGTAGTCGGCCATGTATTTCTCGGCGTCGGCGGCGGTCAGCGCGGCCTCGCCGAGCATGTCGAAGGAATAGGTGTAGCCCTGCTCGCGGCATGGACGACCGTTCTTCAGCGCTTCGGAGATGGTCCGGCCAAGCACGAACTGCTTGCCCATCAGCTTCATCGCCTGGTTCATCGCGGCGCGGATCACCGGTTCGCCGGAGCGCTGCACCAGCCGGCTGATGACGCTCGGGGCGCGGCCGTCGGTGCGTTCGTCGATGTTCACCACCTTGCCGGTCATCACCAGGCCCCAGGCGGCGAAATTGACCAGAACGTTGTCGCTCTGGCCGAGATGGCGCTGCCAGTCGGCGGCGGACAGCTTGTCGCGGATCAGCGCGTCGGCGGTCGCCGCGTCAGGCACACGCAACAGCGCCTCGGCCAGACACATCAGCATCAGGCCTTCCTGGGTGTCCAGGCTGTATTGGCGCAGGAGTGCGTCGAGGGTATCGACGGCGTTGTCCCGGCTGCGCACGGTTTCGATCAGTGCGCGGGCGTTGCGGCGGATAGCCTCGATGCCGTCGGGACCGGGGTCGGCGAGCTGCAGCAGTTCGCCCAGGTAGGCTTCCTCGTCGACCGCGTAGTTGGCGCTGATGACAGGGAAGAATTCGGCTGCGGACCGGGTCTGGTCCTCGCCCTGCAAGACGTGACTGGCTTTGAACATCACGCCCTCCTCTTGTGGAGCCATTGTTATTGAAAGAAGTCCGGCCAGGCGTCCATTGCCCGGGGCACCGCCGCCGGCGGGTTGTGCCGGCGGCGCGGCACGTCCTGTGGCGCGGGAATACGGATCAGTATGGGTCAGGCCCATTCCGCCGGCGCGAGGCACCAGCGGATAGCGGAATGTAGTGGCTGCGAGAGGGGCGATTCTTGCGAAAGACTCTGGAGTTTTTGCGGAAAACTCCTGGCTGCGGAACTTTCCCGTTCCTCTTCGCCGGCAGGCATGCGGACATTGCCGCTGCACGTCGGCACGACGCCATGCAGAGTGGCTACGCGGGTCTACCGACACAAAAAGAAATAATATAACATCCCAATAAATACGCCGATCCGACCCCGTCGCCCTTCCTCCGGGAAGGGCCTGGGTTCGCTTTGGCCTGAAAAAAGTCCGACCCATGACCATGGAGCCCGCAATGTCCTCTTCCGGCCTTTTCCCTTCCCGTCCGCTCTGGCCTCTCACGCCACTGGCGCTGGCCTGCCTGATTGTTTCGGGGGAAACGCTCGGCGCCGACGGCCGCCCCAGCGAATTGCCCTCCCAGGTGATCACCGCCAACCCGCTGGGCAACGAATCTCCCGCCACGCCCAGCAGCGTGCTCGAAGGCGACGAGCTGACCCTGCGACAGAAAGGCAGCCTCGGCGAAACCCTCAACGGCCTGCCCGGGGTGTCCTCCACCTACTTCGGACCGGGCGCCAGCCGACCGGTGATCCGCGGCATGGACGGTGATCGCATCCGCCTGCTGCGCAACGGCGTCGGTGCGCTCGACGCCTCGTCGCTGTCCTACGACCACGCGGTGCCGGAAGACCCCAACAGCGTCGAGCGCCTGGAAGTGGTACGCGGCCCGGCCGCCCTGCTCTACGGCGGCAATGCCATCGGCGGGGTGGTGAACAGCTTCGACAACCGCATCCCCAGCGAACCCGTCGACGGCATCCACGGCAGCGGCGAACTGCGCTACGGCGGCGCCGACACCACCCGTAGCCGCTCCGGCGCACTGGAGGCCGGCGACGGCAACTTCGCCCTGCACGTGGACGCCGCCAGCCGCGAGTTCAACGACGTCAGGATTCCCGGCTACGCCCATTCCAGCCGCCAGCGGCAGATCGACGGCGACACCGGCAAGCATCGGGTGCAGAACAGCGACGGCCGCCAGGACGGCGGCGCCGTCGGTGGCTCCTATCACTGGGAGCACGGTTACGCCGGCCTCTCCTACAGCGGCTACGACAGCAACTATGGCTCGCCGGCCGAGGACGACGTGCGCCTGAAGATGCAGCAGGACCGCTACGCCTTCGCCTCCGAGATCCGCGACCTCGAAGGCCCGTTCACCTCGCTGAAGCTGGACGCCGCCTATACCAAGTACGAGCACAAGGAAATCGAGGACGGCGAGACCGGCACCACCTTCAAGAACGAAGGCTACGAAGGCCGCATCGAGGCCCGCCACCGCCCGCTCGGCCCGCTGAACGGGGTGGTCGGCGCGCAGTTCGCCAACAGCCGCTTCTCCGCCCTCGGCGAGGAAGCCTTCGTGCCGCACACGGAAACCGACAGCGCCGCGCTGTTCGCCCTGGAGGAATGGAAGCTCAGCGACCGCCTCGACCTCAGCTTCGGCGCCCGCCTGGAGCACACCCGCGTGGACCCCGACGCCAAGGGCAACGAGCGCTTCGCCGAGAACGACGGTTCACAGAGCTTCACCACCGGCAGCCTGTCCACCGGCGCGGTGTACAAGCTGACGCCGATCTGGTCGCTGGCCGCCACCCTCAGCTACACCGAGCGCGCCCCAACCTTCTACGAGCTGTACGCCAACGGTCCGCACGCCGCCACCGGCACCTACGAGGTAGGCGATGCCGACGCGGACAAGGAAAAGGCGGTCTCCACCGACCTCGCCCTGCGCTTCGACAACGGCGTGCACAAGGGCAGCGTCGGGGTGTTCTACAGCCGCTTCTCCAACTACATCGGCCTGCTCGCCAGCGGTCGCCATCGCAACGAGGAAGGCGAAGTGGTCGCCGCCGGCGATGACGAGGCGCTGCCGGAATACCTCTACAGCGGCGTTCGCGCGGACTTCTACGGCGTCGAGGCGCAGGACCGCATCCACCTGCTGGAAAGCCCGTACGGCAACTTCGACCTGGAACTCTCCGGGGACTACACCCGCGCCAAGAACAAGGACACCGGCGAACCGCTGCCACGCATCGCCCCGCTGCGCCTGAACACCGCGCTGATCTGGGAGTTGCAGCAGTGGCAGGCGCGGGTCGATGTCGAACACGCCGCCTCGCAGCACCGCGTGCCGGAGGAAGAACTCTCCACCGACGGCTACACCACCCTCGGCGCCAGCCTCGGCTACAACTTCGACCTCGGCGAGAGCCGCTGGCTGGCCTTCGTCAAGGGCACCAATCTGACCAACCAGACCGTGCGCTACGCCAGTTCGATCCTGCGCGACCGGGTGCCGGCGGCGGGACGCGGCATCGAGGCGGGGGTGAAGGTGGCGTTCTGAGACAGGCCGTGCGGGACGAATTCGCTCGGCGGATGACGTCCGCGCCGTTATCCGCCCTACACCACTCCCGGTAGGGCGAATAACCGCCTGCGGTTATCCGCCGAAGGTGGCGGATGGCGCTCAGCCCTTGCGCAGCGACTTCGGCGTCAGCCCCAGGTAGCGGCGCATCGCCGTGGTCAGCGCGCTCTGGCTGGAGAAGCCGCATTCCTCGGCGATCCGCACCAGAGGCAGGCGGCTTTCCCGCAGCAACCGCGCGGCGCAGTCGAGGCGGACCTTGAGCAGGTACTGGTGCGGGGTCAGGCCGACGCTGTCCTTGAACTGCGCGTGGAAATGGCTCGGGCTGAGACAGGCGACCTGGGCCAGTTCGGCGACCGTGATGCGCCGCGCCAGGTTCCGCACGATATGCGCGTCCAGGCGCTCCAGGTCGAGCGGCCCGCTGGCCGCCAGGGGCTGCTGCTCGCCGAACAGGCGCAGGTGCAGGGCGCGGATCAGCACTCCGCCGAGGGCACGGGTCAGCAGCGGGTCGCTGCCGTAGCGGGCCAGTTCGGCGCCGGCGTAGCTGAGCAGGTTCTGGAAGTCGGCGTCCAGGGTCGGGTAGCGCGGCGCCTCGAACAGGCGCGCGAGCAGGTCGGGGTCTTCCGGGGTCGGGTTGTCCTCGCCCAGGTCGATGATCAGCATGCGGTTGTCGCCCACCCCGGCGAACACGTGGCCCGCCTCGCCCGGCACCAGGCAGGCGCGCATCCGGCAGACTTCCCCGCCACAGCCGTTGACCTCGAATTCGGCGCGCCCGGCCAGCGACATCACCAGTTGGTGATGCTCGTGGGCGTGGGTATGCGACTGGTCGGGCAGACGGATGAGGCGGGTGTCGAACATGAACGGCAACTGCTCAATTTTTGCGCACTCTACTCGACTTGCCCGACGCTGCCCAGCACCTTGCCGCAAGTGGTACCCGCGTACCGCGTGCTGCGTGGAAACCTTCGGCAACATCCTTGAACGGACAGGGATTGAAACCCGCCCCCGGGGCCCCATCTAGACTCTCATGTTTCAGTCAGTCAGGTGCCTCATGAGCGACCAGGACGTTAATCCCGAACACATCAGCGACGCGCAGCCCGCCGGCACCGGCCTGGTGCTGCCCGGCCAGACCCTGCCGACCACCCTCTACGTGATCCCGATCCACAACCGCCCGTTCTTCCCGGCGCAGGTGCTGCCGGTGATCGTCAACGAAGAACCCTGGGCGGAAACCCTCGAACTGGTGGCCAAGACCGACCACCATTCGCTGGCCCTGTTCTTCATGGACAATCCTCCGGAAGACCCGCGCCACTTCGACGTCAACAGCCTGCCCGAGCACGGCACGCTGGTCCGGGTGCACCATGCCTCGCGCGAGGGCGGCAAGCTGCAGTTCGTCGCCCAGGGCCTGTCGCGGGTGCGTATCCGGGGCTGGATCAAGCGCCATCGTCCGCCGTTCATGGTGGAGGTGGACTATCCGAAGACCCCGATCGATCCCAGTGACGAAGTGAAGGCCTACGGCATGGCCCTGATCAACGCGATCAAGGAGCTGCTGCCGCTCAATCCGCTGTACAGCGAGGAACTGAAGAACTACCTGAACCGCTTCAGTCCCAACGACCCGTCGCCACTCACCGACTTCGCCGCGGCCCTGACCACCGCGCCCGGCGGCGAACTGCAGGAAGTGCTGGACACCGTGCCGATCCTCAAGCGGATGGAGAAGGTCTTGCCGCTGCTGCGCAAGGAAGTGGAAGTCGCGCGCCTGCAGAAGGAACTGTCCGCCGAGGTCAACCGCAAGATCGGCGAACACCAGCGCGAATTCTTCCTCAAGGAACAGTTGAAGATCATCCAGCAGGAGCTGGGCATCACCAAGGACGACAAGAGCGCCGACGCCGACGAATTCCGCGCCCGCCTGGAAGGCAAGGTGCTGCCCGAGCAGGCGCGCAAGCGTATCGACGAAGAGCTGAACAAGCTGTCGATCCTCGAGAGCGGCTCGCCCGAGTACGCCGTCACCCGCAACTACCTGGACTGGGCCACAGCCCTGCCCTGGGGCGTGTACGGCAAGGACAAGCTCGACCTCAAGCATGCGCGCAAGGTCCTCGACAAGCATCACGCGGGCCTCGACGACATCAAGGATCGCATCCTCGAGTTCCTCGCCGTGGGTAGTTTCAAGGGCGAGATCGCCGGCTCCATCGTGCTCCTGGTCGGCCCGCCGGGAGTGGGCAAGACCAGCATCGGCAAATCCATCGCCGAGAGCCTCGGCCGGCCGTTCTACCGTTTCAGCGTCGGCGGCATGCGCGACGAGGCGGAGATCAAGGGCCACCGCCGCACCTACATCGGCGCCCTGCCCGGCAAGCTGGTGCAGGCATTGAAGGAAGTCGAGGTGATGAACCCGGTGATCATGCTCGACGAGATCGACAAGCTCGGCGCCAGCTACCAGGGCGACCCGGCCTCGGCGCTGCTGGAAACCCTCGACCCGGAGCAGAACGTCGAATTCCTCGACCACTACCTGGACCTGCGCCTGGACCTGTCCAAGGTGCTGTTCGTCTGCACCGCCAACACCCTCGACTCGATCCCCGGACCGCTCCTCGACCGGATGGAAGTGATCCGCCTGTCCGGCTACATCTCCGAGGAAAAACTGGCCATCGCCAAGCGCCACCTGTGGCCCAAGCAGTTGGAAAAGGCCGGCGTACCTAAGGGCCGCCTGAGCATCAGCGATGCCGCGCTGCGCGCGGTGATCGAGGGCTATGCGCGGGAAGCCGGGGTGCGCCAGTTGGAGAAACAGCTCGGCAAGCTGGTGCGCAAGTCGGTGGTCAAACTGCTGGAGGATCCCGAGTCGAAGGTGAAGATCGGTCCCAGGGACCTTGAGGACTACCTCGGCATGCCGGTGTTCCGCAGCGAGCAGGTGCTTTCCGGGATCGGCGTGATCACCGGGCTGGCCTGGACCAGCATGGGCGGCGCCACCCTGCCGATCGAGGCGACCCGCATCCACACGCTGAACCGTGGCTTCAAGCTCACCGGCCAGCTCGGCGACGTGATGAAGGAATCCGCCGAGATCGCCTATAGCTACATCGGCTCGCACCTGAAGAAGTATGGCGGCGACCCGACCTTCTTCGACCAGGCGTTCGTCCACCTGCACGTGCCGGAAGGTGCCACGCCCAAGGACGGTCCCAGCGCCGGCGTCACCATGGCCAGCGCCCTGCTCTCCCTGGCGCGCAACCAGGTGCCGAAGAAAGGCGTGGCGATGACCGGCGAACTGACCCTGACCGGCCAGGTCCTGCCCATCGGCGGGGTCCGCGAGAAGGTGATCGCCGCGCGCCGGCAGAAGATCTTCGAGCTGATCCTGCCGGAAGCCAACCGCGGCCACTTCGAAGAGTTGCCCGACTATCTCAGGGAAGGGCTGACCGTGCATTTCGCCAAGCGCTACGGCGACGTGGCCAAGGTGCTGTTCCCGGCCTGAGCCGGCGGCGGATGGCCGACCGGTTCGGCCGTCCGCCGCGCCAACCTTGGCACTCGGGCGCCAGCAAGGTTTATGCTGGCGCCCTTTCCATTCGAGCCGAGGAGCGCTGCATGTCCTTTTCCCCCTCCCGTCTGCTGCTGCCATTGTCCATCGTGGTCCTGGCCGGCTGCGCCGGGCAACAGAAGCCGGTGGTCACCCTGGACGACGCCGACGACTGTTCGCCGCTGAAGCTGACGCAAGGCCAGGAACTGGTGCTGACCCTGCCGAGCAATCCCACCACCGGCTTCCGCTGGGAACTGCGCAACCCTGCTGCCAGCGTGCTCAAGCGCCTTGGCCCGGAGGTCTACAGCAATTCCGAAGAAGACAGCGGCCTGGTTGGCAGCGGCGGCGAATCGACCTGGCGCTTCCGCGTCGCCGCCAGCGGCGACGACCGCCTGGAACTGGTCTACCGGCGGCCCTGGGAAAAGGACGCGGAACCGGCGGAAAGCTTTTCCTGCGCGATCCAGGTGCGCTGAAACCGCTGCCCGCGGCGGACACATTCTGTACGAAGAGCGACGTCCTGCGCCGTGGCGACCTGGCCTATCTTGACAGGCCCCGTCGCCCTGAGGACTCCATGCTCCGCGCCTCCTTCGTCCTGCTCGCCCTGTCCTGCGCCGCTCCTCTGCTCTCGCTGGCCGAACCGTTGCGCTTCGCAGGCGACGACGGCTGCCCCTACCTGTGCCCTGGCACGCCGCAGCGGCCCGGCTACCTGGTCGAGGCGCTCAGCCAGGTCCTTCGGGAGCCACCGCACTTCGACAGCCTGCCCTGGCCGCGCGCCGTGCAGATGGTCCGCGACGGCCATCGCGACGGCCTGGTCGGCGCCTATGGACTCGACGGCCTGCGGGTCGGCAGCGAGCCCATCGGCTGGGTCGGGCTGGCCTTCTATACCCGCCACGACAGCGACTGGCACTACTCCGGCGATGCATCCCTGCTCGGCCAGCGCCTGGGCCTCGCCCAGGGCTACGTGAACAATCCGCGCTTCGAAGCCTGGCGCAGCCAGGCCGGCGACGACGACCTGCACCTGCAGGTCCTCGGCGGCGAGCGCGTGCTGCCGCGCAACCTGCAGAAACTGCTGCTCGGCCGCATCGACGTGCTATTGGAAGACCGCGACATCATCGAGCACTACCTGGAGCATCATCCGCAGCTCGCCGGACAGATCCGCCGCGCCGGCGGACTACCCGGGCGGCAGCCGCTGCACGTCGGCCTCAGCCCGCACCTGCCGGAGGTCGACGCGCGTCTCGCGGAACTCGACGAAGGGCTGCGCCAACTGCGTCGCGAAGGCACCCTGAAGGTCCTCGGCGAGCGCTATAGGCTTTCTTTCGAATGACTTTCCGGGCCGCCGGAAATCCGCCGCCAGACCAGCAACCACGCTGCTTTCAGCCGATTGAATAAATTCCGGCAGGCCTTTTTGGCGTCGTCTATTACTCAATCTACGACGGCACCGAAAGGAGGCGCGTCATGGGCACCGCTCTTCGTTACTCACTGCTCTGGGCATCCACTGTCTTCGTTTCCTCCTGCGGCAGCCTGCTGCCCAGCGAACGAGCGGAAGTCCAATCCCCCTTCGTCGACTACCTCGATGCCGAACTGCGCTATTCCCAGGCGCAACCCGGCAGCACGACCCGTTCGCAGCTGTTCGGGCTGGGTTTCGATCCATTGACCCAGGGCAACGGCCGCATGCTGTCGTTCATCGACGTGCGGCTCATGTTCATCCAGCCGAACATCCCCATCGATTACCTGCCGGGCGGCCTGGTGCAATGCCTGGAAGCGAAGGACCGTTGCATCGGCTACGCCTTCGATTTCAGCAAGACCGACACCCAGCGGGTCGGCAGCTTCTGGGCGGACGTGTTCAACTTCCGCAAGAAACGGGAGTTGCAGGGCTGGTCGTTCAAGGCGGTGTTCGTCTTCGTCAACGACGTGCTGGTGCACAAGGTCAGCAACGGCGAACCGAACATCCATCGCCTGGAAGACAAGAAGAACCCGCTGGGTCCGCTGCAGGGCGCGGGAGAGTACTTCTCCGACAAGCTCAGGTGATTCGCCTGCGCGCATGGGTGAATCGTCGCCGCGCAGTTGGGCGACGCTCATCCCTCGGCTACAATTCGGCCCCCTGAAAAGCCGTGATGCCCGAGGTCACCCGCGTGAGCGAGTCCGATCGCCTGTTCGCCCAACCCCAGCAACGTGTCGCCGACTTCGTGTTCAACGAAGACGTGGTGCGCGTGTTCCCCGACATGATCAAGCGCTCCGTGCCGGGCTACCCCACCATCGTCGAGAACATCGGCGTACTCGGCGCGCAGTTCGCCCAGCCGAACAGCGTGCTCTACGACCTCGGCTGCTCGCTCGGCGCGGTCACCCAGTCGCTGCGCCGCCACGTCCGCAACGACGGCTGCCGGGTGATCGGGGTGGACAACTCGCACGCGATGATCGAGCGCTGCAGTGAATACCTGCATGCCCAGGACGCCATGTACCAGGAGCTGCTGCCGGTCGAGCTGATCGAGGCCGACATTCTCGCCCTGGACCTGCAACCCACCTCGCTGGTGGCGATGAACTTCACCCTGCAGTTCGTCGCCCCCGACCAGCGCCTCGGCCTGCTGCGCAGGATCCGCCAGGCACTGCTGCCCGGCGGCGCGCTGATCCTCTCGGAGAAACTGCGCTTCGCCGATGCGCAGGAGCACGCGCTGCTCACCGACCTGCACATCGCCTTCAAGCGTGCCAACGGCTACAGCGAGCTGGAGATCGCGCAGAAGCGCAGCGCGCTGGAAAACGTCATGCTCCCCGACACCTTCGAGGAACACCGTGAACGGCTCCTGGCCGCCGGCTTCAGCCGGGTCAGCCAATGGTTCCAGTGTCTCAACTTCGCCTCGATGATCGCCCTGCCATGATCCAGCACCTCGCCCTCGACGCCCTCCAGCGACACCTCGCCGGCTCTCCGCTGTACGGCTGGGCGACCAGCCTGCCCGCGCAGATCGCCGCGCGCATCGAGGAAGGCCACGGCGACCTGGCCCGTTGGTGGAGCGCGGTCCAGCGCCTGCCCCAGGTGCCCGCGCCGAAGGTCGAACTGGCCCAGCGCTTCGCCCTGCACAGCGACCACGATGCGGCGCTGCAAGCGCAGGTGAAGGAAGCGCTGCAAGGGCTGATTCCCTGGCGCAAGGGGCCGTTCGACTTCTTCGGCGTACAGGTCGATACCGAATGGCGTTCCGACTGGAAATGGGAGCGTGTCTCGCCACATGTCGAACTGCGTGGCAAACGCGTCCTCGACGTCGGCTGCGGCAACGGCTACTACCAGTGGCGCATGCTCGGCGCCGGCGCGGAAAGCGTGGTCGGGGTCGATCCGAACTGGCTGTTCCTCTGCCAGTTCCTCGCCGCCAAGCGCTACCTGCCGGAGCTGCCGGCCTGGCACCTGCCGCTGGCCCTGGAAGACCTGCCGGAGAAGCTCGAAGGCTTCGACACGGTATTCTCCATGGGCGTGCTCTATCACCGTCGCTCGCCCATCGACCACCTGCTGGCGCTCAAGGACTGCCTGAAGCGCGGCGGCGAACTGGTCCTGGAGACCCTGGTGGTGGAAGGCGACGCCAGCACCGTGCTGGTGCCCGAGGACCGCTACGCGCAGATGCGCAACGTCTGGTTCCTGCCCTCGGTGGCAGCCCTGGAGCTCTGGCTGCGCCGCGCCGGGTTCGCCGACGCGCGCTGCGTCGACGTCAGCCTGACCAGCGTCGAGGAACAACGCTCCACCGAATGGATGCGTTTCCAGTCGCTGCCGGAATTCCTCGATCCGCAGGACCGTTCGCGAACCGTCGAAGGCCTGCCGGCACCGATGCGCGCCACGCTGGTGGCGCGCAAGCCCTGACAGCGAATAGGGAAAAGCCCATCCTCGGATGGGCTTTTTTTTGCTTTCATCCGCCCCGCAGGTCGACGGCAAGCGGGGCGCGATTGCCTCAGCGCTTGGTCGCCGCGGCCAGCATCAGCGCTTTCATCTCGGCCACCGCCTGCCTGAAGCCGACGAACAGGGCGTGGGCGACGATGGCGTGGCCGATGTTCAGCTCGTTGATGCCGTCGATGGCCGCGACCGGCTCGACATTGTGGTAGTGCAGGCCATGCCCGGCGTTGACGATCAGGCCGAGGGAACGCCCGAGGGCCACGCCCTCGCGTACCCGCTGCAGTTCACGGGCCTGCTCCTCGGGGTCTTCGGCGTCGGCGTAGCGACCGGTATGCAGTTCGATAGCCGGCGCGCCGACCCGGGCGGAGGCCTCGATCTGCCGCGGATCGGGATCGATGAACAGCGACACTTCGCTGCCCACCGCAGCCAGGCGTCGCACCGCGTCGCGGATGCGCTGTTCCTGGCCGGCGACGTCGAGGCCGCCCTCGGTGGTCAGTTCCTCGCGGCGCTCGGGGACCAGGCAGCTATGCGCCGGCCGGATCTCCTCGGCGAAGGCGAGCATTTCCTCGGTGACCCCCATCTCGAAGTTCATCCGCGTCTGCAGCACTTCCTTGAGCACCCGCACGTCGCGTTCCTGGATATGCCGGCGGTCCTCGCGCAGGTGCACGGTGATACCGTCGGCGCCGGCTTCCTCGGCGTCCAGGGCGGCCTTCACCGGGTCCGGATAGCGGGTGCCCCGGGCCTGGCGCAGGGTGGCGACGTGATCGATGTTCACGCCGAGCAGAATTCGAGTGGCTTCAGTCACGGGGTGACTCCTTACGGTTCATGAACAGCTCGCGGCTGACCAGCGGCCGGCCGCCCAGATGGGGAGCGAGCGCCTGGCGCATCAGGCGCTTGGCCGCCGCCAGGGCGCCGGGGGCGCTCCAGTCGGCGTCGGCCATGGATAACAGTTCGGAGCCCTGGAACAGCCCGGGTTGCAGTTGCGCCACCGGCTCCAGGCCGGCCTCTGGCAAAAGCTGGTACAACGCCTGCGGCTCGATCGGGCGCCCATCGATGTCGACATCGAGAGCGAAACCATAGCCCAGTTGCTCCAGCAGGCGCCATTCGAACGCGCGCAGCAGCGGTTCGATGGGGCGCCCCGCCGCCAGCAGCGGCAGGGTCGCGGCGTAGTGGGCGAAGATTTCCGGCTGCGGGTCTTCCGCCGGCAACAGGCGGATCAACAGCTCGTTGAGGTAGAGACCGCTGAACAGCGCCTGGCCATTGAGCAGGTTGGGAACACCGGCGCTTTCCAGCCGGGCCACGGTCTTCAGTTCGCCGCGCCCGCGCCACTCCGCTTCCAGCGGCACGAATGGCCGCGCCAGGGCGCCAGCCTTGCCGCGGGCGCCGCGCAGGACCGCGCGCAGGCGACCCAGCGGGGTGAAGAAATCCACCAGGGCGCTGGTTTCCTTGTACGGCCGGCTATGCAGCACGTAGGTGGCTTGGGCGGCGGCGAAGGACATGGCGGGTCGACCGGGCGCGAGAGGAATGTCGCCCGGCTGGCGCCGGGCTGCCGGGAACGGTCAGAGGTCGCCGTAGCCCAGCGAGCGCAGGGCACGCTCGTCGTCGGACCAGCCGCCCTTGACCTTGACCCAGAGGTTGAGCATGACCTTGGAGTCGAACAGCACTTCCATGTCTTTGCGCGCGTTCTGGCCGATGCTTTTGATCCGCTCGCCCTTGTCGCCGATGATGATCTTCTTCTGCCCCTCGCGCTCCACCAGGATCAGCGCATGGATATGCAGGATGCGACCTTCCTGCTTGAACTCCTCGATCTCCACGGTGATCTGGTAGGGCAGCTCGGCGCCGAGCTGGCGCATGATCTTCTCGCGGACCAGCTCGGCGGCCAGGAAGCGGCTGCTGCGGTCGGTGATCTGGTCTTCGGGGAAGAAGTGCTCGCTTTCCGGCAGACGCTCGGCGACCAGCTTCTCCAGCACGTCCAGGTTGGTCCCGTGCTGCGCCGAGATCGGTACTACCTCGGCCTTCGGCAACTGCTGGGTGAGCCATTCGAGGTGCGGCAGCAGGTCGGCCTTTTCCTCGATGCGGTCGGTCTTGTTCACCGCGATCAGCACCGGGCAACTGACGTACTGCACGCGCTCCAGGACCATCTGGTCCTCTTCGGTCCAGCGGGTGCGGTCGACCACGAAGATCACCACGTCGACATCCTTCAATGCCGCGCTGGCGGTACGGTTCATGTAGCGGTTGAGGGCCTTCTCGCCGCTCTTGTGCAGGCCGGGCGTATCGACGTAGACGGCCTGCACCTCGCCCTCGGTCTTGATCCCGAGCATGTTGTGGCGGGTGGTCTGCGGCTTGCGCGAGGTGATCGCCAGCTTCTGCCCGAGGATGTGGTTGAGCAGGGTGGACTTGCCCACATTGGGGCGCCCCACGATCGCCACGTAGCCGCAACGGCTGCCGGCGGGGATGTCGTCGTGCATGTCAGTCATGGCCATTCTCCACGCCCAGGGCCACCAGCGCGGCGGCCGCGGCCACCTGCTCGGCGATGCGGCGGCTGCCGCCGTGCCCGTGGGTCTTGTCGCTCAGCAGGGCCACTTCGCAATCGACGAAGAAGGTCCGGCAATGGGGTTCGCCCTGGATATCCACCACCTCGTAGCGCGGCAGGTCGCAGCCACGCGACTGCAGGAACTCCTGCAGGCGGGTCTTGGGGTCCTTGTTGGTGTCCACCGGGGTCAGCTCGCGCAGTTGCGGTCCGAGCCAGGCGATGATCCGCTCGCGCGCGGAGTCCATGCCGGTATCCAGGTAGATGGCGCCGATCAGGGCTTCCATCGCATCGGCGAGGATCGACTCGCGGCGGAACCCGCCGCTCTTCAGCTCGCCCGAGCCCAGCCGCAGGTAGTCGCCCACCTCGAAGCCGCGCGCCAGCAGGGCCAGGGTCTCGCCCTTGACCAGTCGCGCGCGCAGGCGCGAAAGCTGGCCTTCGCGAGCCTGCGGGAAGTGGTGGAACAGCGCCTCGCCGATGACGAAGTTGAGAATGGCGTCACCGAGGAACTCCAGGCGCTCGTTGTTGCGCCCGGCGTAGCTGCGATGGGTCAGGGCCAGGACCATCAGGTCCCGGTCTTTGAAGGTATAGCCGAGCTTGCGCTCGAGTCGGTCCAGCGAATTACTCACGGCATGCGTACACGGAATTCTTTGTCGAAGTGGACCACCAGGTCGATGTTGCTGATCAGTGGCTCGCGTTTTTCATATTTCAGGTGCGCCCGGAATTGGTTGTCTTCCAGTTGCACCTCCAGGGCCTTCTCCAGGTCCAGGTTGCGGATGCCGTTGATCTGCATCCCCTTGCCGACGTAGCTGTAGAACTCCGGCACGG
The DNA here is from genome assembly GCF_056782835.1 of Pseudomonas sp. 20-5. Classification (NCBI taxonomy): domain Bacteria; kingdom Pseudomonadati; phylum Pseudomonadota; class Gammaproteobacteria; order Pseudomonadales; family Pseudomonadaceae; genus Pseudomonas; species Pseudomonas sp. 20-5. The sequence continues at coordinate 4,723,825 of NZ_CM165584.1, forward strand.
AACGCACCTCGGCCGCCTTGTCGGTCTCCACGGAAGTGATCACCTTCTCCAGCGAGTAGTAATCCATGTAGTGCGGGATGATCTTGAACGCGGCGCTGGCGAAGAACGCCACCACGCCCAGCACCACCAGCCACCCCAGCAGGGACATCCCCTTCTGCGAACGCGCGAACCTCATGTCGGACCTCATGTCAGTGTAGTTATTCCGTCCAGCGAGCGGTAACGCCATCGGGCAGGGCCCTGCGGCGGCGTTCGCGGAAGTGAAAGCGGGGCTGCCCTCGGGAGCAGCCCCGCTTCGCGATTATTCAGCAGGAGCGCCCTTCCGCGTGGCGAACCTGCGCACAGGTCAGTGAATCACGCCGACCCGGGAGAAGTTCGGCAGGTTGCTCATCTTCGGATCGGGCCAGCTCATCCACACGGCGAAGGCCTTGCCGACGATATTGCGGTCCGGAACCATGCCCAGCAGATCCTTGGGGATCTTCGGATCGTTCCAGTAGCGGCTGTCGTTGGAGTTGTCGCGGTTGTCGCCCATCATGAAGTAGTGGCCGGCGGGAATGGTCCACTGGCGGTCGGGCTCGATGCGATAGCGGCTCATTTCCTTGCGGATCAGGTGCTCGGCCTGGCCCAGCTTCTCCTGGTACAGGGTCACGCTGCCCAGGGTGCCCGGTTCCTCGCCGACCAGTTTCTCCGCCACCAGCTCGCCGTTGACGTACAGGCGCTTTTCCTTGGTGTAGCGCACGGTGTCGCCGGGCAGGCCGACCACGCGCTTGATGTAGTTGATGTTCGGTTCGCTGGGATAGCGGAACACCATGACATCGCCGCGCTGCGGATCACCGATCGGGATCACCTTGGTGTCCAGCACCGGCAGGCGGATACCGTAGGCGAACTTGTTGACCAGGATGAAATCGCCGACCTCGAGGGTAGGTTTCATCGACCCCGAGGGAATCTGGAACGGCTCGACCAGGAAGGAACGCAGCACCAGCACGATGAACAGCACCGGGAAGAACGACTTGCCGTACTCCACCAGCAGCGGTTCCTTGTTGAGCTTCTCCAGCACTGCCGGATCGGGCTCGTTCACCTGCCCTTCGTAGGAAGAGATCGCGGCCCGCCGACGCGGCGCGAACAGCACCAGGTCGACCAGGGCCAGGGCGCCGCATACAGCCACGGCGATGACCAGCAACAACGGGAAATTGAGTGTCATGGGTTCTAGCTATCCACTTTGAGCACGGCGAGGAAGGCTTCCTGGGGAATTTCCACGCTACCGACCTGCTTCATCCTTTTCTTACCAGCCTTCTGCTTCTCCAGCAGCTTGCGTTTACGGCTCACGTCGCCACCGTAACACTTGGCCAGCACGTTCTTCCTGAGCGCCTTGACCGTCGAGCGGGCGATGATCTGCCCACCGATGGCTGCCTGGATCGCCACGTCGAACATCTGCCGCGGGATCAGTTCCTTCATTTTCTCCACCAGCTGGCGGCCCTTGTAGGGGGCGTTGTCGCGGTGGACGATCAGGGCGAGGGCGTCGACCTTCTCGCCATTGATCAGCACGTCGAGACGAACCAGGTTGGACGGCTCGAAACGATCGAAGCTGTAGTCCAGGGAAGCATAGCCGCGGCTGGTGGACTTGAGGCGATCGAAGAAGTCGAGCACCACCTCGTTCATCGGCAGGTCGTAGACCACCTGCACCTGGCCGCTGAGGAAGTGCATGTCGCGCTGCACGCCGCGCTTCTCGATGCACAGGGTGATCACGTTGCCCAGGTGGTCCTTGGGCACCAGGATGGTGGCGCGGCAGATCGGTTCGCGCATTTCCTGGATCGACGCCAGGTCCGGGAGCTTGGACGGGTTGTCGACGTAGATGATCTCGCCATTCTTCTGCACGATCTCGAAGACCACCGTGGGCGCGGTGGTGATCAGGTCCAGGTCGTATTCGCGCTCCAGGCGCTCCTGGATGATCTCCATGTGCAGCATGCCGAGGAAGCCGCAACGGAAGCCGAAGCCCAGGGCTTCGGAGCTTTCCGGCTCGTATTGCAGCGACGAGTCGTTGAGGGTCAGTTTCTGCAGGGCGTCGCGGAAGTCCTCGAAATCGTCCGAGCTGACCGGGAACAGGCCCGCGTAGACCTGCGGCTTGACCCGCTTGAAGCCCGGCAGGACCTCGACGTCCGGCGTGTTGTTCAGGGTCAGCGTATCGCCCACCGGCGCGCCGTGGATATCCTTGATACCGGCGATGATGAAGCCCACCTCGCCCGCCTTCAGGTCGACGGTCTCGGTGTGCTTCGGAGTGAATACCCCGACGCTGTCCACCTGGTGGACCTTGCCGGTGGACTTCACCAGGATCTTGTCGCCCTTCTTCACCCGGCCGTTCTTCACCCGTACCAGCGAGACCACGCCGAGGTAGTTGTCGAACCAGGAGTCGATGATCAGCGCCTGCAGCGGCGCCTCGATCTCGCCTTCCGGGGCGGGGATGGCGGTCACCAGGCGCTCCAGCACCTCCAGCACGCCCATCCCGCTCTTGGCGCTGCAGGCCACGGCGTCGGTGGCGTCGATGCCGATGATGCTCTCGATTTCCTCTTTCACCCGCTCCGGCTCGGCCTGGGGCAGGTCCATCTTGTTCAGCACGGGCATCACTTCCAGCCCCTGCTCGATGGCGGTGTAGCAATTGGCGACGGACTGCGCCTCGACGCCCTGGCCGGCGTCCACTACCAGCAGCGCGCCCTCGCAGGCGGCCAGCGAGCGGCTGACTTCGTAGGTGAAGTCGACGTGGCCGGGGGTATCGATGAAGTTGAGCTGGTAGGTCTTACCGTCCTGCGCCTTGTAGTGCAGGGTCACGCTGTGGGCCTTGATGGTGATCCCGCGCTCGCGCTCCAGGTCCATGGAGTCCAGGACCTGGGCCTCCATTTCGCGATCGGAGAGGCCGCCGCACATCTGGATGAAGCGATCGGCCAGCGTCGACTTGCCATGGTCGATATGGGCAATGATGGAGAAATTGCGGATATGGCTCAGGTCGCTCACGGCTCAACACACTCGAAAAGGGCAAGGGCGGCAATCCGCCGAAAAATAGCCGGGGAGTTTACCTGATGCTCGGGCAAGGCGTCACGCAGGTAACGGATTGACGGGCATGAAAAAGGGCGGTGGAAACCGCCCTTTTTTCGCCAGCCGGCTTATTCGGCCAGCTTGAAGGTAATGAAGCTGGCGCGTCCCTGGCGCAGCACCCGCATCGAAACCGAACGGTTCTTCGGCAGGGCCTTGGCCACGTCGGCGAAGACCTTGGTCGAGGTCACCGCCTTGTTGTCCAGGTGGGTGATGACATCGCCCGGACGCAGGCCGATGACCGCGGCCGGACCGTCCTGGACTTCCTTGATCACCACGCCGCCCTGGATATCCAGGCTCTTGCGCTGCTCGGCGGTCAGGTCGGCGACGGTCACGCCCAGGCGGTTGCTGCTGCGCTCGGCGCCCGGAGCGCCCATCGAGGCGATTTCCTCGTCGTCGTCCGGAAGGCTGCCTACCGCCATGCTCAGGGACTTGCGCTGGCCGTTGCGAATCACGTCCAGGTTGATCTTGTCGCCCGGCTTCATGTTGCCCACCAGGTGCGGCAGGTCGGCGGACTCGTTGATCGACTGGCCGTTCAGGCTGAGGATCACATCGCCCACCTGCAGGCCACCCTTGGCCGCCGGGCCGTCTTCCACCAGTTGCGCCACCAGCGCGCCGGACGGCTTGTCGAGGCCGAAGGACTCGGCGAGATCCTTGTTCACTTCCTGGATCACCACGCCCAGCCAGCCGCGACTGACCTTGCCGGCTTTCTTCAACTGGTCGGCGACGTTCAGCGCGACATCGATCGGAATGGCGAAGGACAGGCCCATGAAGCCGCCGGAACGGGTGAAGATCTGCGAGTTGATGCCGACCACTTCGCCCTGCAGGTTCAGCAGCGGACCGCCGGAGTTACCCGGGTTGATCGCCACGTCGGTCTGGATGAAGGGTACGTAGCTCTCGTTCGGCAGGCTACGACCCTTGGCACTGACGATACCGGCGGTGACCGAGTGATCGAAGCCGAACGGCGAACCGATGGCCAGGACCCATTCGCCCACTTTCAGCTTGTTCGAATCGCCCAGTTTCAGGGTCGGCAGGTTCTTCGCCTCGATCTTCAGCACCGCCACGTCGCTGCGCGGGTCCGCGCCGACCAGCTTGGCCTTGTGCTCGCTACGGTCGGACAGGCGCACCAGGATCTCGTCGGCATCGGCCACGACGTGATTGTTGGTGAGGATGTAGCCGTCGTTGGAGATGATGAAGCCGGAACCCAGCGATTGCGCCTCGCGCTGCTGGCCGCGCGGATTGCGCGGAACCTGCGGGATGCTGCGTTCGAGGAAGTCGCGGAACATCGGCGGCAGCCCTTCGAGGTCGGGGATAGACAGCTGCCCGCGCGCCATGGCGCGATCCGGCAGCTTCTGCCGCGTACTGATATTCACCACCGCCGGCGACGCCTGTTCGACCAAAGGCGTGAAGTCCGGCAGTTCTGCCCGGGCCGTCATCGCCAGGCTCAAGGCCAGCAAGGCCACCATCGCAGCCATACAGCGTTTTAGGGTATGCATCGACTACAGCTCCCGTGATGTTCGAGGGAAGAGAAAGACTCAGGCCGAATCGGACGGCCCGGAAATCAGCGCTCGCAGAACCACCGGCTGCGAGGCTGGATCATCGGCATGACGACGAGCATGCCGACGCACCAATAGCCAGGCCGCCAGCAAACCCGCCAGCCCGGACACGATGATCAGAGGTTCGACAAGGCCCGCCCGGGTCGCCAGCAATGCTGCCACGAAAAACCCGAGCAGAGGGAAAAGATAGAAGAGGACGGAGGCGCGCAACAACAGGTCTTCATGAATTCCTAGGACGACCGCATCGCCGACCCGCAGGCTCAGGTCGCTCAACGCGCGCACCCGGGCACGCCCCGCGCCGACGCCCAGGCGCTGCATCAGCCCCTGGCCGCAACCGGCATTGGCCGAGCAGGACGAGCAGGTACTGCGGCGCACGGTCTCGACCCATACCGCTCCCGGCTCGGTCGCCACCACTCGCCCCTGCTCCTCGATCATTTCTGGGCGGCGGCCTCGGGCCGGATGGACAGCGCCACCCGCTCGGCGGTGCCCAGCGGCACTTCGCCGACGACGGTCACCATCTGGCCGCCGTCATCGGTCTGCAGGCGCTTGGAAACCACCACGGTCGGGCCGAGCTGGCTGCGCGCGTCGCCAACCATGGCACCGTGCAGCGGCTCGATGAACACCGAGAATCGTGCCAGGCCATCGCCATAGGTCAGGCAGGCGACCGGATCGGGGGTGACCGGACTGCGACGCATGAAACTGCGGGTCAGGGTGAAACCTGGCGGCAGCCATTCCGAGCGCCAGGCCACGGTCTTCTCGCCGTCGGCCTTGGCCGGGCCGACGACCTGGCATTCGGCGCCCGCCTGCAACTGGTCTTCGGCAGGTGCCGCGCCGGTATTCAACTGGGTGAACTGGAAGCGCTCGAGCAACTGCCCCTTCTCGTTCAGCAGCAGCGACTTCAACGGCAGGCCGGTGTCGCGGTCCAGGTGCAGCTCGAAGCCGTAGCGATGCTGGTCGCGCGGAGTCACCGCAAGGACCACTGCCGGGCGGCCGGCGACACGGGATTCGCCGACCAGGCGCAGGTCGTACCAGGAAGCCAGCTGGGAGGGATCGAACTTGCGCACCGGCCACAGCTGGGCATCGGCCAGTTGGTCGGCAAGGCCGCCGCTGATGCACTGGGTGCGCCCGTCGACCCGGACCACTTCCTGGCGCGCGCCGTCGAGCTGGAGCAGGCGCTCGCGAACCGCACCATCGCTCTCCACGCGATGCCAGATCTCATGGGTGGAGAAGCTGCCATTGCGCTCGTAGACGAAGGTGCCTTGGAAACTGTTCTGGCGATCGGCCTCGGCGAGACGATTCAGCCAGTCGGAAGCGTCGGCAGCCTGAGTAGCGGGAACCGCCATCAGGCTGCCAAGCAAAAGCAACAGGGAGGTGGTGCGCATGTCTCTCCTCAGCGGTTTTCCAGGCTGGCTGCCCGAGCGTAGGGCAGCGCGCTCTCTGTACCACTGACGGCGGATTGTTGCACGTGCTGACGCAGGTAGATCGGCAGACGCTGCTCATGCCAGCGGGTATCGCTGGACGAGGAGTTGGTGATCACCTGCGGCGCCCCCTGCTCTTCGCTGTAGCCGGCCAGCACGGCCGGGCCTTTCACCTGAGGCAGGGCGATCTGCGGGGTGGTCCCCTGTTGCGCCATCTGCGGCAGGGCGTCGTTCTGGTTGTACAGACGCACGCCGGCCAGCACCGCCAGGGTCACCGAGGCAGCGACCGCCAGGCGACCGACCATCCGCCACGGTCCCTTCTCCGCTTTCGGCGGAGCGGCCTCGTCGGCCAGGGCAGCAGAGACCGCCGCAGCGATATCCAGCTTCGGCAGGGTAGGCTCGCGGTGCATGACGGACCGCGCCAGCTGGTAACGCGACCAGGTGGAACGCAGCTCGGCATCCTCGCCGCAAGCTGCGAGCACCCGCCGCAACTCGAGTTCATCCGCTTCGTTATCCATCACAGCGGACAGAGTTTCCTGCAGGGCTTCACGACTCATAGCGATACCTCTCTTGGCATTTGCCGCTGTGTCAGGCTTCTCGCAACAAAGGCTGCAGAGCTTTGTCGATTGCTTCACGAGCGCGGAAGATCCGCGACCGTACCGTCCCCACCGGACACTGCATCACGGTGGCGATATCTTCGTAACTCAAACCTTCGAACTCGCGCAGGGTCAGGGCCGTGCGCAAATCCTCGGGCAACTGCTGGATGGTCTGGTGCACGGTGGCCTCGATCTCATCCCGCAACATCGCCCGTTCCGGCGACTCGATGTCCTTCAGGGCGTGGTCGCCCTCGAAGAACTCCGCATCCTCTGCGGTCACATCGCTGTCCGGTGGCCGACGCCCGCGAGCGACCAGGTGGTTCTTCGCGGTGTTGATGGCGATCCGATACAGCCAGGTATAAAAAGCACTATCGCCGCGGAAATTGCCGAGCGCACGGTATGCCTTGATGAAGGCTTCCTGCGCTACGTCCTGGGCTTCCTGGGCGTCGTGCACGAACCGCACGATCAATCCCAGTATCTTGTGCTGGTATTTCAGTACCAGCAGATCGAAAGCCCGCTTGTCTCCGCGCTGTACCCGTTCAACCAGTTGCTGATCCTGTTCCTGGGTTAGCATGAAAGCTCCTCTTCGAACCTGGAGGAGCTTCGAGCGTCCCAGCGAATCGTCTTGCCAAGATAGACTCGGGCTTCTTGCAAAAGTTCTCCCCTCCAAGCATGCGTCACGAGTTTTTTCCTCGCTCGTGACGTGCGGCCCCGGACATCGTGTCCGGGCCCCGCGAAAATGGATTGCATCGGGCTCAGGGCCCGGCCTCTGTGCCGCTGGGTAGGCCAACCGGACGAGGTCTTCAGGCATCCTGCTTTGGAACCGATGCGTCTAAGAAAGTTCCAGCACTACATCGCCCCGCTCTGATGACGCCTGCCGATGACAGGCCCGCAGCTCATCCGCCGGACCGGCAGCGGGGGTGCGCTATTGTGCCGCCAGGCCCTTCTATATACTAGGGCTCCACCACGGGGAAATGCGGGCATGAGCCAACATTATCAACACGATGTACTGGTCATCGGCAGCGGCGCCGCCGGCCTGAGTCTGGCCTTGACCCTTCCGGAACACCTGCGCATCGCCGTCCTCAGCAAGGGCGAACTGTCGCAGGGCTCGACCTACTGGGCCCAGGGCGGCGTGGCCGCCGTGCTGGACGATACCGACACCGTGGAATCCCACGTCGAGGACACCCTGGTCGCCGGTGGCGGCCTGTGCCGCGAGGATGCGGTGCGCTTCACCGTGGAGCATAGCCGCGAAGCGATCCAGTGGCTGATCGAACAGGGGGTGCCCTTCACCCGCGACGAGCAGCACAACCACGAGGAAGGCAGCTTCGAATACCACCTGACCCGCGAAGGCGGGCACAGCCACCGGCGCATCATCCATGCCGCCGACGCCACCGGCGCCGCGATCTTCAATACCTTGCTGGCCCAGGCCCGGCGGCGACCGAACATCGAGTTGCTGTCGCAGCGGGTGGCGGTCGACCTGATCACCGAGCGCAAGCTAGGCCTGCCGAGCAAGCGCTGCCTGGGCGCCTACGTGCTGAATCGGGAAAGCGGCGAAGTCGATACCTTCCGTGCCCGCTTCAGCGTGCTGGCCTCCGGTGGCGCGAGCAAGGTCTACCTTTATACCAGCAATCCCGACGGCAACTCCGGCGACGGCATCGCCATGGCCTGGCGCGCCGGCTGCCGGGTCGGCAACCTGGAGTTCAACCAGTTCCACCCGACCTGCCTGTACCACCCGCAGGCCAAGAGTTTCCTCATCACCGAGGCATTGCGCGGCGAAGGCGCCCTGCTCCGCCTGCCCAATGGCGAGCGTTTCATGCCGCGCTTCGACCCGCGTGGCGAGCTGGCGCCCCGGGATATCGTGGCCCGCGCCATCGACCATGAAATGAAGCGTCTGGGGATCGACTGCGTCTACCTGGACATCAGCCACAAGCCGGCCGAGTTCATCAAGGCGCACTTCCCCACCGTCTACGAGCGCTGCCTGGACTTCGGCATCGACATTACCCAGCAACCGATCCCGGTAGTGCCGGCCGCTCACTATACCTGCGGCGGCGTGCTCGTCGACCAGCACGGGCATACCGACGTGCCGGGCCTCTACGCCATCGGCGAAACCACCTTCACCGGCCTGCACGGCGCCAACCGCATGGCCAGCAATTCGCTGCTAGAATGCTTCGTCTATGCCCGCTCTGCCGCCGCCGACATGCTCCAGCGCCTGCCCGGCACGCCCGTGCCGGAAAGCCTGCCGAGCTGGGACGCCAGCCAGGTCACCGACTCCGACGAGGACGTGATCATCGCGCACAACTGGGACGAACTGCGGCGTTTCATGTGGGACTACGTCGGTATCGTGCGCACCAACAAGCGCCTGCAGCGCGCCCAGCACCGGGTACGCCTGCTGCTCAGCGAGATCGACGAGTTCTACAGCAACTACAAGGTCAGCCGCGACCTGATCGAGTTGCGCAACCTGGCACTGGTCGCCGAGCTGATCATCCGCTCGGCCATGCAGCGCCGCGAAAGCCGGGGCCTGCACTACACGCTGGATTATCCGGACCTGCTGCCCGAAGCCCGCGACACTATCCTGGTGCCGCCCATCTACGGCGACTGAAGCGCAGGCGGACACGCAGGCGCCGATGGCTGTCGGCGCCCAATGCATCGGCCGGGATACAGCAGCCAAGGATGCGCCAGCGGCCCGGCAGGCGCACGCGCAGTACGATCAGCCAGGGCAGCGCCAGGCTGTCAGGGCGCAATTGCACCGCTTGCCAGCCGCTTCCGGCGCTCCACAGCTGCCAGCCCCGCTCGTCATGGCGCAAGCCGCGGAAGGCCCGCGAGCCGCGCAGCAGTACCTGGCGGTACAGCCCCCAGGCACCGTAGGCCAGGCAGACCAGCGCAAGCGGCGGCTTCAGCCAGACCGGCAGCGCCGCCAGCAGGATCGACAGCAGCGCCAGGGCCCACAGTGCCAGGCTCGCCGCCAGCAGGATCGGAGAGACCCGCCAGCGGCATTCGAACGGCTCAATCCGGCTGGACACGGTCCAGGATCATCCGCACCATCCGCCGCAGGTCGGCGTCTTCCGGCTCGCCGCGCTGCATGAACCAACCGAACATGTCCTGGTCCTCGCACTCCAGCAGCTTGCGGAAGCGCGCCTGGTCCTCGGCGTCCAGGCCCGGGTAAACCTCCTGCACGAAAGGCACCAGCAGCACATCCAGTTCCAGCATGCCGCGACGGCTGTGCCAGTAGAGTCGTTTCAGTTCGGTTTCATCTGCCATGTTCGGGCTCCTCGAAAACGCCCGGCATTATAGGGCGGTTGCGCTCGAATGGCGCGGCCCGATGACGAGGCGTCGCTCCGCCGGCGTCCGCCCTTGGTCGTATTGCCCGGCAAACCAAGGGTATCCGCGCGGGACGCAGGCCCATGCCGACGGCGGCCTCGGAAGTGTCCGACAACCGCCAAGGCGGATGCGCCAGGCATTCTTGCCCGCTGACAAGCCTCGGACCGAGTTCTATGATGACGGTCCTGACTGACTGACCGCGCAGCATCGCAATGGCCGACCCCGCTTTCCACACCCCGCTAGTCCATGAAGGCATCCTCGCCGTCCGCGGCCCTGACGCCGCCAAGTTCCTCCAGGGCCAGCTGACCTGCAACCTCGCCTACCTCAACGACGAGACCTCCAGCCTCGGCGGCCGCTGCAACATCAAGGGCCGCCTGCTATCGAGCTTCCGCATCCTGCCCGAGGGCGACGGCCTGCTGCTGGCGATGGCCGGCGAGCTGCTCGAGGCCCAGTTGGCGGACCTGAAGAAATACGCCGTATTCTCCAAGGCCAGCCTTGCCGACGAGAGCGCAGCCTGGCTCCGCATAGGCTTGCGCGACGCCAGCGAGGCACTGCGCGCCCTGGGGATAGACACCCCGGCGGAGAGCGGCAGGATCGCCCGCCACGGCGACCTGCTCGCCGTCGCCCTGGGCGACGCCCGCGTCGAGCTATGGGTTCCGGCGCAGCGCGCCGAGGCGGTGCTTGCCACGCTCCGCGAGCACAGCCGCGAGGCGCCGCTCGACGATTGGCTGCTCGGCCAGGTGCGCGCAGGCATCGGCCAGGTGTTCGGCGCTACCCGCGAGCTGTTCATCCCACAGATGATCAACCTGCAGGCGGTCGGCGGGGTCAGCTTCAAGAAGGGCTGCTATACCGGCCAGGAAATCGTCGCCCGCATGCAGTATCTCGGCCGCCTCAAGCGCCGCCTGTATCGCCTGGCGCTGGACGCAGACGAGGTGCCGGCGCCCGGCACCGGGCTGTTCTCGCCAGTCCATTCCACCAGCGTCGGCGAAGTGGTACTGGCCGCCCGTACGCCGGAGAACAGCGTGGAATTGCTCGCCGTGCTGCAGGACGACGCCGTCGCCGACGGCCGGATCAGCCTCGGAAGCGCCGAAGGAGCGCCGCTCGTCCTCCTCAATCTGCCTTACACGCTGGACAGCGACCGCGAAATCCAGCGCTGACCGTAAACTGTGCCTCGCCGTCCGCGGACGGCCCGCCAGTATTCCCATGGCCGGTGCACGTAGAGCGTGCTCCGGCCATTGCGTTTTCAAAGGAAATGCCATGAGCAAGCTTGCCGACAAAGTCCAACAGGACCTGATCCGCGCCATCGATCAGGATGAACTGGTGCTGCCGACCCTGCCCGAGGTGGCCCTGCAGGTCCGTGAGGCGGCGGAAGACCCGGATGTCAGCATCCAGGCCCTGAGCAAGGTGATCGGCAACGACGCGGCGCTGACCGCGCGCATCATCCGCGTGGTGAACAGTCCGCTGCTGCGCAGCCCGAAGGAAATCACCGACCTGCAGATGGCGATCAGCCGGCTGGGCATCAACTACACCTGCAACCTGGCCACCGGCCTGGCCATGGAGCAGATGTTCCAGGCCACCACCGACGTGGTCGACCGCAAGATGCGCGAAGTCTGGAACAAGAGCACCGAGATCGCCGGCATCTGCCACGTGCTGGCCCGTCACTACACCCGCCTGGCGCCGGACCAGGCGACCCTGGCCGGGCTGGTGCACCAGATCGGCGTGCTGCCGATCCTCACCTACGCCGAGGATCACAACGAGCTGCTGTCGGACTCCATCAGCCTGAGCCATGTGATCGAGCGCATCCATCCGCTGATCGGCGAGCGCATCCTCAAGGCCTGGGATTTCCCCGCGCCGATCGCCGAGGTCCCGCGCCAGCACCTGGACTTCACCCGCAACTCGCCGCGCGCGGACTATACCGACCTGGTCCAGGTCGCCACCCTGCAGAGCTACCTTGGCAGCGAGCATCCCTATACCCGCCTGGACTGGAGCCAGATCCCGGCGTTCGCCAAGCTCGGCCTCGAGCCGACCGTCGACATGAAGGAAGACGAGGACCTCTCCAGCGCCCTGGAGGCCGCCACCAGCATGCTGCAATAGACCCCGCCCTACTCCGCCGGGAAGCGCACCCGCACCAGCAAGCCGCCCAGTTCGCCCTGGTCGAGCTGGATCTGCGCCCGGTGCGCCCGGCAGACCTCGCCGACGATCGCCAGCCCCAGGCCGCTGCCGGGGCTGTCGCCGCGCCGGTAGAAGCGCTGGAAGACCCGCTCGCGGTCGGCGGCGGGAATTCCCGGACCATCGTCTTCCACTTCCAGCACGCCCCCCTCCAGCACCCTGAGGATCACGTTGCCGCCCTGCGGGGTGTGCGCCAGCGCGTTGTCCAGCAGGTTGCTGAGCAATTCGTTGAGCAGCGTCGGTTCACCCTGGATCCACACCGGCCCGGCGCTTTCCAGCGCCAGCGAGGCTCCCCGCGCATAGGCCAGCGGCGCCAGCGCCAGGCCCAGTTCCCGGGCCAGGGCGGTCAGGTCGATACGCTCGGCGCCACCCTCGGCAATGGCCTGGGCGCCGCTTTCGATGCGCGCCAGGGAAAGCAGCTGGTTGGCCAGGTGGATCAGGCGGTCGGTGTTCTTCGCCGTGGTCTCCAGGGTCGAACGCCAGGCTTCCGGCTCCTGCTCGCGCAGGCCCAGTTCCAGGCGCGCCTTGAGCGCCGCCAGCGGCGTGCGCAACTCGTGGGCGGCATCGGCGATGAACTGCGACTGCCGCTCGAACAGGCTGCGCAGGCGCTGGGTGAAGTGGTTCAGCGACTCCACCAGCGGCCGCAATTCATGCTGGACCTCTAGCATCGGCAACGGCCGCAGGTCGTCCGGCTGGCGCTCTTCCACCTCGCGGCGCAGGCGATCCAGCGGACGCAGCGCGGCGCTCACCGCCAGCCACACCAGCACCAGCGCGCCGACGCCGAGGACGCCCAGGCGCAGCAGGGTATCGGTCATCAGGCTGCGCGCCATGCGCTCGCGGGCGCCTTCGGTCTCCGCCACGCGGATCTCCGCCATGCCGCTCATGCTCGGTTCGCTGACCGGTTGCAGCAGGCTCACCACGCGTACGTCGACGCCCTGGTAGACGCCGTCGTAGAACTTGGCCAGGGCCGGGTAGTCGTCGGTGCGCAGGGCATCGGCGGGTGCCGCCGGAAGACTCTCGTAGCCGGAGATCATCCGTCCGTGGATGTCGTTGACCTGGTAGAAGATCCGCCCGGCGCTGTCGTAGGCGAAGGTATCCAGTGCCACGTAGGGGACGTCGGCGCGCAGGGTGCCGTCCTTCTCGTAGAGCCCGTCGGCGATCGCCCGCGCCGAGGCCAGCAAGGTCCGGTCGTAGGCGGTGTCGGCCACCTCGCGACCGTTCCAGTAGGCGCTCAGGCCGCTCGCCAGGAGCACCAGCAGCAGGAGCAGGGCCAGCCACAGCAGCAGCCTTCCGCGCAGGCTGCCGGCATCAGTCACCCTGCGCCTCCAGCAGGTAGCCGAGGCCGCGGAAGGTGACTATGCGCACGGCGCCGCCTTCCAGCTTCTTGCGCAGGCGGTGGACGTAGATCTCGATGGCGTCGGCGCTGGCCTCCTCGTCCAGGCCGAAGACCTGGGCGGCCAGTTGCTCCTTGCTCATCACCCGCCCCGGACGGGCGATCATCGCTTCCAGCACCGCCTGTTCCCGCGAGGTCAGGGTCAGCGGCTGCTCGTCGAGGCTGAAGCGCCGGGTGCCGAGGTCGTAGACCAGGGCGCCGCAGCGCTGCAACTGTTCGCCACCGAGCACGCTGCGGCGCAGCAGGGCCTTGACCCGCGCCTCCAGCTCGGACAGTTCGAAAGGCTTTGCCAGGTAGTCGTCGGCGCCGAGATTGAGGCCGTGCACCCGGTCCTTCACCTCGCCGCGCGCAGTCAGCATCAGCACCGGCAGGGTCTTGCCGCGCCCGCGCAGGCGCGCCAGCACCTCGAAGCCGTCCATCCGCGGCAGGCCGACGTCGAGGATCGCCAGGGCGTACTCCTCGCTGGCCAGGGCCAGGTCGGCGGCCACCCCGTCCTGCAGCAGGTCTACCGTCCAGCCGGCGCCCTTGAGCGCCTGGACCACGCTTTCGGCGAGCTGCGGATGATCTTCCACCAGAAGGATGCGCATGGACGGTTCTCCACCACCGGATGAGGGCACAAGAGGCGAAGTGTACCGGGGAAAACCCTCCGGTAAATGGCTTCTCTGCCACCGGGGATTGCTGAAAGCCTGGCGAAAGCTTGGCGCCTTAGGATCAGTCGATGGACGGCGCAGATCGTCCGCCAAAACGCCCTGCAGCGTGGTGCTCGGCGTACAAGAACAAGAATCGGAGACCACTGCATGTCGACTTCCCTGCCGCAGGCCGCAAGGTCTGTACGTTCGTCCCGCAGCACCACCCTGACCACCACCGCCGTCGTGCTCGCCGGCATCGCGCCCCTGGGCAACGCCGCCGGCTTCCTCGAAGACAGCAAGGCCAGCCTGGAAACCCGCAACTTCTACATGAACCGCGACTTCCGCGACGGCCCCGGCCAGTCCAAGCGCGAGGAGTGGGCGCAAGGCTTCATCCTCAACCTGCAGTCCGGCTACACCCAGGGCACCGTCGGCTTCGGCCTCGACGCCATGGGCATGCTCGGCGTCAAGCTCGACTCCGGCCGCGGCCGCAGCGGTACCGGACTGCTGCCGAAGGATTCCGACGGCCGCGCGCCGGACACCTACTCGAAACTGGGCCTGACCGCCAAGGTCAAGGTCTCGCAGAGCGAGCTGAAAGTCGGCACGCTGATTCCGAAGCTGCCATCGGTACAACCGAACAACGGGCGGATCTTCCCGCAGATATTCGAAGGCGCGCTGCTCACCTCGAAGGAGATCAAGGACCTCGGCTTCACCGCCGGGCGCCTGGAAAAGACCAAGATCCGCGACTCCAGCGACTCCGAGGACCTCGCGCTGAACGACAAGAACGGCCGCTTCGCCGGGGTCAGCGCCGATCACTTCGACCTCGGCGGACTGGACTACAAGCTCACCGACCAACTCACCGCCAGCTATCACTACAGCAACCTGCAGGACGTCTACCGCCAGCACTTCGTCGGCCTGCTGCACAGCTGGCCGATCGGTCCCGGCGAACTGACCAGCGACCTGCGCTTCGCCCGCAGCACCGACAGCGGCTCGGCCAAGGCCGGCGGCATCGACAACAAGTCGCTCAACGGCATGTTCACCTACAGCCTTGGCAACCATGCCTTCGGCGCGGCCTGGCAGCGAATGAACGGCGACGACGCCTTCCCCTACCTGGAAGGCAGCAACCCGTACCTGGTCAACTTCGTCCAGGTCAACGACTTCGCCGGCCCCAAGGAGCGCTCCTGGCAACTGCGCTACGACTACGACTTCGTCGGCCTCGGCATTCCCGGCCTGACCTTCATGACCCGCTACGTCAAGGGCGACAATGTCGAACTCGCCGGGCAGCGCGGCGAAGGCCGCGAATGGGAGCGCAACACCGAACTGCAGTACGTGTTCCAGAGCGGCGCGCTGAAGAACCTCGGAATCCGCTGGCGCAACGCGACCTTCCGTTCCAATTTCACCCGCGACATCGATGAGAACCGCCTGATCGTCAGCTATACCCTGCCGATCTGGTAAGCCAGAACAAGAACTCCACAGGAGCACCGATGATGATGAAACTGTCTTTTCGTCCCCTCGCCTTGGTTGCCGCCGGCCTGCTGCTGGCCGGCGCCGCCGTGGCCGAACCCAAGCGTCCCGAATGCATCGCCCCGGCGTCCCCCGGCGGCGGTTTCGACCTCACCTGCAAGCTGGCGCAGAGCGCCCTGGTCGAGGCCAAGCTGCTGAGCAAGCCGATGCGCGTCACCTACATGCCCGGCGGCGTCGGCGCGGTCGCCTATAACGCGGTGGTCGCCCAACGCCCGGGCGACGCCGGCACCATCACCGCCTTCTCCAGCGGCTCGCTGCTGAACCTGGCCCAGGGCAAGTTCGGCCGCTTCGACGAGAACGCGGTGAAATGGCTGGCCGCCATCGGCACCAGCTACGGCGCCATCGCGGTGCGCACCGACTCGCCCTACAAGAACCTCGACGACCTGGTGAAGGCGCTCAAGGCCGACCCGAGCAAGGTGGTGATCGGCTCCGGCGGCACCGTCGGCAGCCAGGACTGGATGCAGACCGCGCTGATCGCCAAGGCCGCCGGGATCAATCCGCGCGACCTGCGCTACGTGGCCCTGGAAGGCGGCGGCGAGATCGCCACCGCGCTGCTCGGCGGGCACATCCAGGTCGGCAGCACCGACATTTCCGACTCCATGCCGCACATCCTGAGCGGCGACATGCGCCTGCTCGCGGTGTTCTCCGAAGAACGCCTGCCGGAGGCGGCGATGGCCAACATCCCCACCGCCAAGGAACAGGGCTACGACATCGTCTGGCCGGTGGTTCGCGGGTTCTACCTCGGGCCGAAGGTCAGCGACGAAGACTACGCCTGGTGGAAGAACGCCTTCGACCAACTGCTGGCCTCCGAGGACTTCGCCAAGCTGCGCGACCAGCGCGAGCTGTTCCCCTTCGCCATGACCGGCGAGGAACTCGACGGCTACGTGAAGCAGCAGGTCCAGCAGTACAAGCAACTGGCCAAGGACTTCGGCCTGATCCAGTAAGCCAGCCCGCGCGCGGCCGGACCCCGGCCGCGCCACGAGGATCGTCCCATGACCCGTTCCAACCTGTACCAGCGCCTGTTCGCCGGGCTCTGGCTGCTCGCCTGCGTCGGCCTGGCGGTCGCCGGCTGGCGTTACCAGGCGCCGTTTTCCTACGAACCGGTCGGCCCGCGCGCCTACCCGCTGCTCTGCCTGGCGCTGATGGGCGCCGGCCTGGCGTGGCTGATCGCGCGGCCGACGCCGATCCGCCACGCCGAGGACGAACAACCGCTGGGCGGCGCCGTGCTGCTCAAGGTGCTCGCCTGCATCGCCCTGCTGCTGGTGTTCGCCGGCCTGTTCGAAACGCTCGGCTTCATCCTCAGCGCCGCCCTGGTCGGCTCCTGCATGGCCATTCTCTACGGCGCCCGGCCAATCCCTGCGGTGGTCACCGCGAGCCTGCTCGGGATCGGCCTCTACTGGCTGTTCGACCGCGCCCTGGACGTCCCGCTGCCGCTGGGCGTTCTCGACTTCCTGCCGCTGTGAGGACTTCGTGATGGAAACCTTGAACTACCTCGGCCAGGGCTTCGGCGTCGCGATGACGCCGACCAACCTGATCACCGCGCTGATCGGCACCCTGATCGGCACCATCGTAGGCCTGCTGCCAGGCCTCGGTCCGATCAACGGCGTGGCACTGCTGATCCCGGTGGCCTTCGCCCTCGGCCTGCCGCCGGAAACCGCGCTGATCCTGCTCGCCGCCGTATACCTGGGCTGCGAATACGGCGGGCGGATCAGCTCGATCCTGCTCAACATCCCCGGCGAAGCCTCGACCGTGATGACCACCCTCGACGGCTACCCGATGGCACGCAAGGGCCTGGCCGGCGTGGCCCTGTCGCTGTCGGCCTGGAGTTCGTTCATTGGCGCTTTCATCGCCACCTGCGGGATGGTCCTGTTCGCCCCGCTGCTGGCCAAGTGGGCGATCGCCTTCGGTCCGGCGGAATATTTCGTGCTGATGGTGTTCGCCATCGTCTGCCTCGGCGGGATGGCCGGCGACCGCCCGCTGAAGACCCTGCTGGCGGCGCTGCTCGGGCTGTTCCTGTCGAGCGTCGGGATCGACGCCAACAGCGGCGTGTACCGCTTCACCGGGGACAGCATCCACCTCGCCGACGGCATCCAGTTCGTGGTCCTGGTGCTGGGCCTGTTCTCGGTCAGCGAGATCCTCCTGCTGCTGGAGAAGACCCACCACGGCCAGGAGGCGGTGAAAGCCACCGGACGCATGCTGTTCAACTTCAAGGAGGCCGCCAGCGTATTCCTGGTCAACCTGCGCTGCGGTCTGCTCGGTTTCGTCATGGGCGTACTGCCCGGCGCCGGCGCGACCCTGGCAAGCGCGGTGGCCTATATGACCGAGAAGAAGCTGGCCGGTGCCAAGGGCGAGTTCGGCAAGGGCGACATGCGCGGCCTGGCCGCTCCCGAGACCGCCATCGGCGCCTCCGCCTGCGGCGCCATGGTGCCGATGCTGACCCTCGGCGTGCCCGGCTCGGGTACCACTGCGGTGATGATCGGCGCCCTGACCCTGTACAACATCACTCCCGGCCCGCTGCTGTTCCAGCAGCAACCGGACATCGTCTGGGGCCTGATCGCCTCGCTGTTCATCGCCAACGTCATGCTGATCATCCTCAACGTGCCGATGGTCCGCGTATTCACCCGCATCCTCGCGGTGCCGAACTGGGCCCTGGTGCCGGCCATCGCGATCATCACCGGGATCGGCGTGTACGGCGTGCATGCGACCACCTTCGACCTGTTCCTGATGGTCGGCATCGGCGTGATCGGCTATATCCTGCGCAAGCTCGACTTCCCGCTCTCGCCGCTGCTGCTGGGCTTCATCCTCGGTGGACTGATGGAGCAGAACCTACGCCGCGCGCTGTCGATCTCCAACGGTGAACTGGGCATCCTCTGGTCGAGCCCGATCAGCCTGGTAACCTGGGCGCTGGTGGTGGTAATGCTGCTGTTGCCGCTGGTCCGCGCCTGGCGCCGCCGCGCGGCCCGTCGCGCGACGGGGCTGGCCGATGCCTGAGCGCGTCACCTGGAGGCTGTACTGGGCGACGCCGCTGGTGGGCGCCCTTGGCGGCTGGCTGGCAAGCCTGGTCGGCTGGCCGCTGCCGTGGATGATCGGCTCGCTGCTTGCGGTGATGCTGGTGCGTTGCCTGGCCGACCTGCCGCTGGCCGAAGTGCCGGGGGCACGCAAGTGCGGGCAATGGATCGTCGGCATCGGCATCGGCCTGCACTTCACCCCGGCAGTGATCGAGCAAGTGCTGGCGCATAGCGTGATCATCGTCTTCGGCGCCGTGGCCACCACGCTTTCCAGCGTGCTGGCGATCGCCTTCATGCGCCGCAGCGGCGAGGACCGCGCCACCGCGTTCTTCGCCAGCATGCCCGGTGGTGCCAGCGAGATGGTCAACCTCGGGCAGCGCCACGGCGCGGTGCTCAGCCGCGTCGCCGCAGCGCAGAGCCTGCGCCTGTTGCTGGTAGTGCTGCTGGTGCCGGCGGCGTTCCAGTACCTGCTCGGCGGCGGCCAGCCAGGCCCGCACCAGGCCGCGCCGGTGGACTGGCACTGGCTGGCCCTGCTGTTCCCGGCCGGGGCGCTGGTCGCGCTGGGCTGGCAGAAGTTGCGCCAACCCAATCCCTGGCTGCTCGGCCCGCTGTTGCTGGCGGCCGGCGTCAGCCTCGGCTTCGACCTGCATATCGGCCTGCCGGCCGGTTCCAGCGGCGTCGGCCAATGGCTGATCGGCAGCGCCCTGGGTTGCCATTTCAACCGCAGTTTCTTCCGCAGCGCTCCAGCCTTCGTCAGTCGTACCCTGGTCTGCACGCTGTGGATGATGTTCGCCGCGGCGCTCGCCGCCGAGTTGCTCGGCTGGCTGACCACCCTCGACCACCAGTCGCTGATGCTCGGCATGATGCCCGGCGGCATCGCCGAGCTGAGCCTGACCGCCGAAGCCTTGCAGCTCTCGGTGCCGCTGGTCACCGCCTTGCAGGTACTGAGGCTATTGCTGGTGCTGTTCCTCGCCGAGCCGTGCTTCCGCTACTGGAGGAAGCGCGCCGGCTGATCGAGCCACGCCGCCACACTGGATGTGTGGCGTTTTCCAGCCCGCCTCGTGCGGGCTTTTTTTTCCGGGCGCGGTCAGAGGCACACAGCGGCGCCCACCATGTGAAGAGCTGGGCGACAGCGGCCTTCAGAGGTCCGGCAGCGACCAGTCGATAGGCGTCTTGCCGTTCTGCTCGAGGAACTTGTTGGTGCGGCTGAAGTGGCCGTTGCCGAGGAAACCGCGGTAGGCCGACAACGGCGACGGGTGCGCCGACTTGAGAATCAGGTGGCGCTGCGGGTCGATCAGCTTCTGCTTGCTCTGCGCGTGGCTGCCCCAGAGCAGGAACACCAGGCGCTCGCAACGCTCGTTGACCACCTCGATGACGCGGTCGGTGAACGGCTGCCAGCCGGCATTGGCGTGGGAGCCGGCCTTGGCCTGCTCGACGGTCAGGGAGGTATTGAGCAACAGCACGCCCTGCTCCGCCCAGCGCTGCAGGTAGCCGTTGTTGGGAATCGGGATGTTCAGGTCGCGGTTGAGTTCCTTGTAGATGTTCTGCAAGGACGGCGGCGTCGGCACGCCGGGCTGCACCGAGAAGCACAGGCCGTGGGCCTGGCCTGGTCCGTGGTAGGGATCCTGGCCGATGATCACCACCTTGACGTTCTCCAGCGGCGTGGTGTTCAGCGCGTTGAAGATCAATGGCCCGGGCGGAAAGATCACCTTGCCGGCGGCCTTCTCCTGGCGCAGGAACTCGCCCAGTTGCTTCATGTAGGGCTTGTCGAATTCCTCGCGCAGCGCTTCCTTCCAACTCGCCTCGAGCTTGATGCGGTCGTCGTTATCGGTCATGGAACCCCCTGTCTCGGTACTGAAAAAGTCGTCCGGCCTTTTTCAGAAGGTCGCCGACAGCCTGTGGCCGCGGAACCGTAGAAAAGCCCGCCGCGCTTGTCAATCTCGGGACAGGCGGGCCTCTTCCACCGGATACTTCACGCGCACCCGGTTGCGGTACAGGCACTCGCTGGCCAGCAGGGTGCCGGCCTGGCCCTTTTCCCGGATGTCGCGCCAGATCTCGTTGAGCCTCAGCACCGCATCGCCGTCGCGGACAAAGCGCTGGGCCCTCTCATAGACGTGGTAGCGCACAGGGCGCGGCGCGCTGCACAGCAGTTCGCCTTCCAGTTGGTGGGCGGCGATATGGAAGCGCAGCTGGAAGGTATCCGCCGTCGGATTGTGCAGCACCAGGTCGATGAAGTTGTAGAAGATCGCCGCGCCCGAGCCGAACGGCAGGATCCGTCCCTCGTCGGGAAACGGGTCGAAGCTGTGGTTGGCCCGCTCCACCACGCGCAGCGGGGAATGCAGGGCCATCCAGTGGATCAGGTTGCTCAGTTGGCAGATGCCGCCGCCGATTCCGCTGCGCGCCTCGCCGAAGGACAACTCCATACCTTCGACGAAGCCACGCCGGGCGCTGGGCCGACCGACCAGCCGGCAGAACGAGAAGTACTCGCCGGGGCCGATGCTCACGCCGTTCATGCAGTCCACCGCCAGGCGCAGGTTGACCACCTTGTTGCGTTGCAGGGCGAGGTCGCTGTCGCCGAGGCGGCGGATCAACTTCGAGGTGTGCTTGATGTAGCGGTACGGCAGGCGCTCGTCGACCGATGGCAACCGCACGTAGCGACGGCCGCCAAGACGCCAGCGGCAGTGCCGCCAGAGACGTCGTTGCCAGACCCGCAGCCAGTAGAGCCAGGGGTGGTAGAGCGATAGGGGTTTGCGCATCGACGATCCTTGTCGGTCTCGGCCCACGGGCAGGATGCAGCATTATGCCCGGAGCACTAGCCCTGGTGCAGCGCCCGGTAGTGACTGGGCGCCATGCCCACCACCTTGCGGAACAGCCGCGAGAAATAATAGGGATCGGCGTAGCCGAGCTGCTCGGCGATCTGCCGCACCTCCAGCGCGCCCTCGTCGAGCAGGCGGCAGGCATGGGCCATCTTCATCTGGATGAAATCCTGGATCGGCGCCTGGCCGGTCAGGGCGCGATAGGTCTTGGCGAAATGGAAGCGCGACAGCTTGAACTGCGCCGCCAGCTCGTCGAGGTTGAGGCTGTCGTGCAGGTGCGCGCGCATCAGCGCCTGCACCGCGTCGATGTCCAGCACCCGTCCGGATTTCAGGCTGGCCCGCGCCGGACGCACCGCCAGCGAGGTGAGCAGGCCCTGCAACAGGTGCGCGGCATGGATGAAGTGCGGCAGGCTGAGGCCCTGGCGACGCAGCGCCAGCAGCGCATCGAACTCCGCCAGCAGGCGCGGCTGCATGCCCAGGCGCAGGCGCGGGGCGCTGCCCAGCGGACGCAGGAAATCCTCCGCCAGTCCGCCTTCGAAATGTACCCAGTAGATGCTCCATGGCCGCTGCGAGTCGGCGCCGTAGGCATGTTCCCGGCCCTTGGGCAGGACCAGCAGGTCGCCGCCGCCGACCTCGACGCGCTCGCCGGCACACTCCAGCCAGCCGCGTCCGGCCCGGCAGTAGATCAACAGGTTGTCGTCCGGCGCGCGCCGCTGCATGTGGTGGCCATGCGCCTCCGGATAGTAACCGAGGGCCAGCGGGTAGCAGGCCTGGCCGAGCGGATGGCGGGCCAGGGCGCGACGCAGGCGGGGCGGCGTGATGAAACGCACACCCTGGTTGGGCAGGGGCCAGGCGGAGGTCTGTACGGAACGCTTCACGGCGACGCGACTCGGTAGTCTGAATCCCAAGATCGTCCATCCCTTGCGCAAGATCGTCAATCCACAGGCGGCTTGCGGCCGGCTATAACGACTCAAAACAACATCCCGGTCCACCGGGAAGCGGAGGCGACGATGGCCAAGGCAATCCCCCAGCTGATCGACGGCGAATGGCGCGGCAGCCGTTCCCGCGAGCTGGTCGAAGTCACCGATCCGGCGACCCAGGACGTCCTCGCGCTGGCGCCGAAGGCCACCGCCGACGAGATCGAGCAGGCCATCGCCAGCGCCCAGCGCGCCTTCGAGACCTGGCGCGAAGTCCCGGCTCCCGAGCGAGCGCGGTTGATGCTGCGCTACCAGCACCTGCTCAAGGAACACCACGACGAACTCGGCGAACTGCTGGCCCGGGAGACCGGCAAGAACCTCGCCGATGCCAAGGGCGACGTGTGGCGCGGCATCGAGGTGGTCGAACACGCCGCCAACGTGGCCAGCCTGATGATGGGCGAGACGGTGGAAAACGTCGCCCGCGAGATCGACACCGCCAGTTGGATCCAGCCCCTCGGCGTGTGCGCCGGGATCACCCCGTTCAATTTCCCGGCGATGATCCCGCTGTGGATGTTCCCGCTGGCCATCGCCTGCGGCAACACCTTCGTCCTCAAGCCCTCCGAACAGGATCCGCTGACACCCAACCGCCTCGCCGAGCTGTTCCTCGAGGCCGGCGCGCCGAAGGGCGTGCTGCAGGTGATCCATGGCGGCCGCGAACAGGTCGATGCCCTCCTCACCCACCCGGACATCCGGGCGATTTCCTTCGTCGGCTCGGTCGCCGTGGGCCAGCACGTGTACCGCACCGGCACCGCGCACCTGAAGCGGGTGCAGGCCTTCGCCGGGGCGAAGAACCACATGGTGATCCTCCCCGACGCGAACAAGGCCCAGGTCCTCGGCAACCTGGTCGGCGCCAGCTGCGGCGCCGCCGGCCAGCGCTGCATGGCGATCAGCGCGGCGGTGTTCGTCGGCGCGGCGCGCGAGTGGATTCCCGAGCTGGCCGAGCGGATGGCCGCCCTGCGCCCCGGTCACTGGCAGGACCCGGACGCCGCCTATGGTCCGCTGATCAGCCCGCAGGCGCGCCAGCGCGTGCTGCGCCTGATCGCCGAAGGCAAGGCAGAAGGCGCCGAGTGCCTGCTCGACGGCTCGCAGTGCCAGGTCGAAGGCTATCCCAACGGCAACTGGCTCGGTCCCACCCTGTTCCGCGCAGTGACGCCGAAGATGGGCCTGTACCGCGAGGAGATCTTCGGCCCGGTGCTGGCTTGCCTGGAGGTCGATACCCTGGAAGAGGCGATTGCCCTGGTCAACGCCAATCCCTATGGCAACGGCACCAGCCTGTTCACCCGCTCCGGCGGCGCCGCTCGGCGCTACCAGCACGCGGTGCAGGTCGGCCAGGTGGGTATCAACGTGCCGATCCCGGTACCGCTGCCGTTCTTCTCCTTCACCGGCTGGAAGGGTTCCTTCTACGGCGACCTGCACGCCTACGGCAAGCAGGCTGTGCGCTTCTATACCGAGACCAAGACCGTCACCAGCCGCTGGTTCGACGATGAACCGACGGCCGCCGAATCGTCGGCCGGCCCGAACATGACCATCCATCTCAAGTGACCCGAGGACCTATGGATTTCGACCTCACCGAAGAACAACGCCTGCTGGTGGAGAGCGCCCGCGCCTTCGCCCGCCACGAACTGGCGCCGAAGGCGGCCGACTGGGACCGCGACCATCACTTCCCGGAGGAAGTCATCCGCGCCGCCGCCGAACAGGGCTACCTCGGCCTGTACATCGCCGAGGAAGACGGCGGTCTGGGCCTGTCGCGGCTGTCCACTTCGCTGATCTTCGAGCAACTGGCCGCCGGCTGCGTGGCCACTACCGCCTACATCAGCATCCACAACATGGCCGCCTGGATGCTCGCCTCGTTCGGCGACGCGGCGCTGAAGGAGGCCTGGCTGCCCGGCCTGATCGGCGGCGAGTCGCTCGCCTCCTATTGCCTGACCGAGCCCGATGCCGGCTCCGACGCCGCGCGCCTGCGCACCCGCGCCCGCCGCGAGGGCGACGAATACGTGCTGGACGGCAGCAAGTGCTTCATTTCCGGCGCCGGCAGCACCCAGGTGCTGATCGTCATGGCGCGCACCGGCGAGGACGGCGCCAGGGGCATCTCCTGCTTCCTGGTGCCGGCCGACGCGCCCGGCATCCGCTACGGCCGCAACGAGGACAAGATGGGCTGGCGCGCGCAGCCGACCCGCACCATCACCTTCGAAGGCGTGCGCATCCCCGCCGGCAACCGCATCGGCCCGGAGGGCCAGGGCTTCGTCTATGCCATGAAAGGCCTCGACGGCGGCCGCCTGAACATCGCCAGTTGTTCCCTGGGCGCCGCCCAGGCGGCGCTGGAGCAGTCGATGCGCTACGTCGAGGAGCGCGAGCAGTTCGGCAAGCCGCTGGCGACCTTCCAGGCCTTGCAGTTCAAGCTCGCCGACATGCTCACCGAACTCACCGCCAGCCGTCAGATGGTCCGCCTCGGCGCCCATCGGCTGGACCGCGGCGACGCCGAGGCGACCCTGTACTGCGCAATGGCCAAGCGCTTCGCCACCGACCGCTGCTTCGATGTCTGCAACGAGGCCTTGCAACTGCACGGCGGCTACGGCTATCTCAACGATTATCCGCTGGAGCGCTGGGTACGCGACACCCGCGTGCACCAGATCCTCGAAGGCACCAACGAAATCATGCGGGTGATCGTCGCCCGCCGCCTGTTGGAGCAGGGCGGCATGCTCGATCGCCTGCTGTGAACGCCGCGAACCATCGCATCCGATAGTGCCGGGACGCCCCGGCCCATGATCCAGTGAGGGACTTCATGAACACTGCCGTCGAACCCTACAAGGCTTCCTCCTTCGACCTGACCCACAAGCTCACCGTGGAAAAGCACGGGCACACCGCGCTGATCACCATCAACCACCCGCCGGCCAACACCTGGGACCGCGACTCGCTGATCGGCCTGCGCCAACTGATCGAGCACCTCAACCGCGACGACGATATCTACGCCCTGGTAGTGACCGGCCAGGGGCCGAAGTTCTTCTCCGCCGGCGCCGACCTGAACATGTTCGCCGACGGCGACAAGGCCCGCGCTCGCGAGATGGCCCGCCGCTTCGGCGAAGCCTTCGAGGCGCTGCGCGATTTCCGCGGGGTGTCGATCGCGGCGATCAACGGCTACGCCATGGGCGGCGGGCTGGAGTGCGCCCTCGCCTGCGACATCCGCATCGCCGAGCGCCAGGCGCAGATGGCCCTGCCGGAGGCCGCGGTGGGCCTGCTGCCCTGCGCCGGCGGGACCCAGGCGCTGCCCTGGCTGGTGGGCGAAGGCTGGGCCAAGCGGATGATCCTCTGCAACGAGCGGGTGGATGCGGAAACCGCCCTGCGCATCGGCCTGGTCGAACAGGTGGTGGACAGCGGCGAGGCGCGCGGCGCCGCCCTGCTGCTGGCGGCCAAGGTGGCACGCCAGAGCCCGGTGGCGATCCGCACCATCAAGCCGCTGATCCAGGGTGCCCGCGAACGCGCGCCGAACACCTGGCTGCCGGAGGAGCGCGAGCGCTTCGTCGATCTGTTCGACGCCCAGGACACCCGCGAAGGGGTCAACGCCTTCCTCGAGAAGCGCGATCCCAAGTGGCGCAACTGCTGAGCCTTCCCATCGAACCCGGCGGGCTGCGCCACAGCCCGCCCGAGCCGAGAGCCCCGACATGAACGTGCTTTTCGAAGAACGCCCGAGCCTGCATGGCTTCCGCATCGGCATTGCCACCCTGGATGCGGAAAAGAGTCTGAACGCCCTGTCCCTGCCGATGATCGAGGCCCTGGCGGCGAAACTCGACGCCTGGGCCGAGGACGCCGGCATCGCCTGCGTGCTGTTGCGCGGCAACGGCGCCAAGGCCTTTTGCGCCGGCGGCGACGTGCGCAAGCTGGTGGACGCCTGCCGCGAGCAACCCGGCGAGGTACCGGCCCTGGCGCGACGCTTCTTCGCCGATGAATACCGCCTCGACTACCGCATCCATACCTACCCGAAACCCTTCATCTGCTGGGCCCACGGCTATGTGATGGGTGGCGGCATGGGGCTGATGCAGGGTGCCGGGATTCGCATCGTCACCCCGTCCAGCCGCCTGGCGATGCCGGAGATCGGCATCGGCCTGTACCCAGACGTCGGCGCCAGCTGGTTCCTCGCCCGCCTGCCCGGCAGGCTCGGCCTGTTCCTCGGCCTGAGCGCGGCGCAGATGAACGCCCGCGACGCTCTCGACCTCGACCTGGCCGACCGCTTCCTTCTCGACGACCAGCAGGACGCCCTGCTCGCCGGCCTGGTGCAGATGAACTGGAACGAGTCGCCCCAAGTGCAACTTCACAGCCTGCTTCGCGCCCTCGAACACGAGGCCCGCGGCGAACTGCCGGAGGCCCAGTTGCTCCCGCGCCGGCCGCGCCTGGACGCACTGCTCGACCAGCCGGACCTGGCGAGCGCCTGGCAGGCGCTGGTGGCGCTGCGCGACGACGCCGACCCGCTGCTTGCGCGTGGCGCGAAGACCCTGGCCGAGGGCTGCCCGATGACCGCGCATCTGGTCTGGCAGCAGATCGAGCGTGCGCGCTACCTGTCGCTGGCCGAGGTGTTCCGCCTGGAATACGCCATGAGCCTGAACTGCACGCGCCATCCGGACTTCGCCGAGGGGGTACGCGCAAGGCTGATCGATCGCGACAACGCACCGAACTGGCATTGGCCGCAGGTGGAATCGATCCCGCAGGCGGTGATCGAGGCGCACTTCGAGCCGACCTGGGAGGGCGAGCATCCACTGGCGGGGCTCTGATCCGCCGCGCCGCCCTCTGCCGAAGGAGGGCGCGGGCCCGCCACGTCCATAGCGTCTAAGCTGTTTCACAGCATCCCCAAGAGGCCTCGCGGCCGCCACAGGAGGAGCTCCATGAAACAGATCGCCTTCATCGGCCTCGGCCACATGGGCGCGCCGATGGCCACCAACCTGCTCAAGGCCGGCTACCTGCTGAACGTCTTCGACCTGGTGCAGAGCGCCGTCGACGGCCTGGTCGCCGCCGGCGCCAGCGCCGCCCGCAGTGCCCGCGACGCGGTGCAGGGCGCCGACGTGGTCATCAGCATGCTGCCGGCCAGCCAGCACGTCGAAGGCCTGTACCTCGACGACGATGGCCTGCTCGCGCACATCGCCCCCGGCACCCTGGTGCTGGAATGCTCGACCATCGCCCCGACCTCGGCGCGCAAGGTCCACGCCGCCGCCCGCGAGCGCGGCCTGGCGATGCTCGACGCGCCGGTGTCCGGCGGCACTGCCGGCGCGGCAGCCGGCACCCTGACCTTCATGGTCGGCGGCGACGCCGAAGCCCTGGAGAAGGCCCGGCCGCTGTTCGAGGCCATGGGTCGCAACATCTTCCATGCCGGCCCCGACGGCGCCGGCCAGGTGGCCAAGGTGTGCAACAACCAGCTCCTCGCGGTGCTGATGATCGGTACCGCAGAAGCCATGGCCCTGGGCGTGGCCAACGGCCTCGACGCGAAGGTGCTGGCCGAGATCATGCGCCGCAGCTCCGGTGGCAACTGGGCGCTGGAAGTCTACAACCCCTGGCCGGGGGTTATGGAGAACGCTCCGGCGTCGCGCGACTACAGCGGCGGCTTCATGGCCCAGTTGATGGCCAAGGACCTCGGGCTGGCCCAGGAAGCCGCCCAGGCCAGCGCCAGCAGCACGCCGATGGGCAGCCTGGCGCTGAGCCTGTACCGTCTGCTGCTGAAGCAGGGCTATGCGGAGCGGGACTTTTCCGTGGTGCAGAAATTGTTCGATCCGACCCAAGGCCAATAGACAGGCAGGCGGGTCCGCGCCCAGGCTGGTCGATTCGACGATGCGAGGAGCCCGCCTTGAACGCCCTGCTGCTGCGTTACCGTTTCCGCCTGCTGTTCTTTTCCACCGTGCTGTTCACGGCGATCCTCGGCCTGCCGTCGAGCACCAAGCCACGGGTGCTCGGCAGCCTCCTGCTGCTGGTGCTGGCCGGGATGAACACCTTGCGCAGACGCAGTCCGCTGGTCTACCTGACGGCCTTCTTCGGCCTGTTCAGCCTGGCCCTGTACACCACTGCGGACTTCAGCAGTCCCTACTCCAGCCTGCCGCCCGGCCTGCTGCGCGGGCTGAGCCTGATCCTGCTGTACCTGACCCTGTTCGCCGCGCTGTTCCGCCGCGTCACCCAGGAGCGCCCGGTGACCCACGAGCTGCTCTACGGACTCTGCGCGCTCTACCTGCAGATGGCGCTGGCCTTCGCTCTCGCCTACTACATGGTCGAACAGATGCAGCCGGCCAGCTTCATCGCCAGCCATGGCGCACTCGGCCTGGATACCTTCGTCTACTACAGCCTGGTGACCCTGACCACCGTGGGCTACGGCGACATCCAGGCGATCAACCCGCTGGCGCGCCTGCTGGCCGGCAGCGAAGGAGTGATCGGGGTCCTGTTCATCGCCCTCGCCGTGGCCCGCAGCCTGACCCTGATGAGCGACAGCGAGGAGGTCTGATTATTAAGCTGGGCTAACGAGTGCATCCCCCGCGCAGCGGTTTATCCCGGCGAGCGCAGGGCGGATGATGCTGATCGACGCCGCTCTGCGGCATTTCTCGAACGGAAGGTGCAGCATGAAAATCGCCCTGATCGGCGCCACCGGCCACGTCGGCCACTATTTCCTCAACGAAGCCCTGCAACGCGGCCACGCGGTGACCGCCCTGGTCCGCGACCCGAGCAAGCTGGCGGCGCGCGACGGCCTCTGCGTAGTGCAGGCGGACGTCAGCGACCCGGCCCAGGTGGCCAGCGCCGTGGCAGGCCACGAGGTGGTCATCAGCGCTTTCAACGGCGGCTGGGGTAGCGCCGACCTCCGCGCCCGCCACGCCGCCGGCAGCCAGGCCATTCTCGACGGCGTGAAACGCTCCGGCGTGCCGCGCCTGCTGGTTCTCGGCGGCGCCGGGAGCCTGGAGATCGCCCCCGGCCAGCGCCTGGTGGACAGCCCGGAATTCCCCGAGCAGTGGAAGCAGGGCGCCCTCGGCGCCGCCGACGCCCTCGACCAACTGCGCGGCGAGCAACGACTGGACTGGGTGTTCCTCAGCCCGGCGATGCTCCTCGAACCCGGCCAGCGCAGCGGCAAGTTCCGCCTCGGCGGCGACCAGGTCCTGTTCGACGCCAAGGGCGAGAGCCGGATTTCCCTGGAAGACCTGGCGGTAGCCATGCTCGACGAGGCCGAGCAGCCCCGTCATCATCGCCAGCGCTTCACCGTGGCCTACTGAAAAGACCAGGCGCCCCTCTCGGGCGCCTTCGTCGTCAGCCTTCGGACTTCGCCGCCGGCGTGACGATATCGAACCAGAAGTCGAAGTCGCCGAGCATGCCGAACAGTTGCCCCAGCAACAGCGGATTGCCGGAACTCTTCAGCTTGCCCTCGAAGACCAGGCGTACCGCCGATACCTCTTTGAGCAGCAGCCGGTTGAGATCGGCGCGGTCGATGCTCACGGTCTGCCCGGCGTCCTCGCTCTGCACGCCGCGCAGGTTGTTCAGGTGCGAGTTCTTCAGTTCCAGCAGGTAGTTCTCACCGATGTCCGGCAGGCGCAGGTTGATGCTCAGCGCCTTGCCCTCCGCAGCGCCGGCGTCCAGGCGCACGCCGAGATAGTCGAACAGCAGGCCGGTGTCCATCGCCGCCAGGGCATCGGCGCTGCCGGCCTTCATCGTCGGCTGGTCGCGCGGTACGCCGTGGCGCAGTTCGTAGGCGGCGCTGAGGTAGCTGTTGCGCCAGCCGGCGTTCTCCGCCTGGTAGCCGAGCTGCTCCAGGGCGTCGGCCTGCAGCTCGCGCGCGGCCCGGTTATCCGGCTCGGCGAAGACCAGCCTGTTGACCACCTCGACCACCCAGCGGTACTCGCCCCTGGCGTACGACGCCCGCGCTTGCTCCAGCAGGCGCTCGGCGCCGCCCATGTATTCCACGTAGCGGCCCGCCGAGTCCTCCGGGCTGAGCGGGTCGAGGCTCGCCGGGTTGCCGTCGTAGTAGCCCAGGTAGCGGTTCAGCACGGCCCGTGCGTTATGGCTGACCGAGCCGTGGTAGCCGCGGTCGTACCATTCCTGGTCGAGGCTGGGCGGCAGGCGCAGGCGGTTGTGCACCTGGCCGATGGTCACGCCCTGGTTGGCCAGGTGCAGGGTCTGGTCGTGCAGGAAGCCGTACAGGTCACGCTGCTTCTCCAGCACCTCGACGATCTCCGCGTTGCCCCAGCGCGGCCAGTTGTGCACTGCGAACATCACCTCGGCCTGCCTGCCGAAACGATGCAGCGCCTGGTTGATGTACTTGCTCCAGCCCAGCGCATCACGTACCTCGGCGCCGCGCAGGGTGTACAGGTTGTGCAGGGTGCCGACCACGTTTTCGGCCATCAGCAGGGCCTTCTGCCGCGGCAGCCAGATGTTCATCTCCGCCGGCGATTCGGTACCCGGCGTGTTCTGGAAGGTGAACGGCACGCCGTCCAGCACCAGGTCCTCGCCCTCGCCTTCGATCAGGCGGGTCGGCGCCAGCAGGCTCAGCGGTCCGCGCGCCAATCCCTTGCCGATGGCCATGTCGACCTGCCCCTGCGGCCCGTTGGGCAGTTGCGTGCCGTACTGGTAGGTGGCGCGGCGCATCATGGCGTTGCCGGCCAGGACGTTCTCCTTGATCGCCGCCTCCATGAAGCCGGCCGGAGCGATGATCTGCACCGCGCCGCTGGCGACCTGCTGTGGCTCTACCAGACCGCGCACGCCTCCAAAGTGATCAGCGTGGGCGTGGCTGTAGATCACCGTACGGATCGGCCTCTCGCCCAGCTCGCGGCTGACCAGTTCGTAGGCCGCCCTGGCGGTGGCCGGGGTGGTCAGGGTGTCGACCACGATCCAGCCGCTGTCGCCGCGGATGAAGGTGATGTTGGCCAGGTCGAAGCCGCGCACCTGGTAGATACCCTCGGCAACCTCGAACAAGCCGTACTTGAGATTGAGCAGGGCCTGGCGTTGCAGGCTGGGATTGATGCTGTCGCGAGGCTTGCCGTCGAGGAGGAAGTCGTAGCCACCGAGCTGCCAGGCGACGCTGCCGTCGGGGTTGCGGATGAGTAACCGCTCCGGGCGCCGGATCAGGCCGCGTTCGGCGCGCTCGAAGTCGGCGCGGTCGGCGAAGGGCAATTCCGCTTCGACCCGCCGCTGGGCCTCGACGGTGAAGGCACTGGGCGGTTTGGGCGCGGTGGTTTCGGCGGCGCCGGCGAGCAGCGGGGCGAGCGCCAGGAGTGCAAGCAGACGGCTCATCGGATACTCCGTTTTATTGTTGTGGGCTTCGGCTGGCACTATGCCGAGCGGCACGGCAATAATTCCAATGCATTCCAGGTCCACATTCGATGCGGAGTCCGCATGAGCGATCTACGCCAGTTCCGCCACTTCGTCGCCCTCGCCGAGCACGGCCACTATGCCCGCGCCGCCGAAGCGGTGAATCTCAGCCAGCCGGCGCTGTCACGCAGCATCCAGGCGCTGGAGGGACAGTTGGGTTGCACCCTGGTGGAGCGCGGCAGCCGCGGCGTGGCCCTCACGGCCCACGGCCGGCTGGTGCTGGAACACGCTCGGCGCCTGCTGGCCGGGCATCGCGCACTGCACAACGCGGTGAGCCAGTTGGCCAATCTCGACAGCGGCGAGCTACGCCTGGGCGGCGGTCCCTTCCCCGCCGCACGGCTGTTGCCCGAGGCACTGGCCGGTTTCTCCAGCGCCCACCCACGCGTGCGCGTCGTACTGCTCATCGAAGACTGGCAGACCCTACGCCAGCGCCTGCTGGATGACGCCGTCGAACTCTTCGTCGCCGATATCCGCGAGCTGCAAGGCGATCCGCAGTTGCGCATCCACCCGCTACGCGAGTATCCCGGCGTACTCTTCTGCCGCCCCAGCCATCCGTTGCTGCGTCTGGTGAGGCCGAGCGCCGAGCAACTGGCCGACTACCCGCTGGCCGGCCCGCGCCTGCCCGAGGCAGTCCGCGGCGACCTGGCGCGCCTGCTGCAACGCGAAGAACCGCTCGGCATACAGTGCGACGACGTGCTGATGCTCAAGGGCCTGGTCGGCTCCAGCGAGCTGATCAGCCTGGCGCCCTGGGACGTGGTTGCCGCCGACGTCGAGGCCGGCCGCCTGGCGCTGCTGCCCTGGCCCGCCGGCTCCGAGCCCGCCCGCGCCAAGGGCTCCGCCTACGGTCTGGTCAGCCGCGCCGGCCGCAGCCTGTCGCCGGCCGCGGCAGTGTTCGTCGAGCGGGTGCTGGAACAGGACCGGCGCTTCGCCGCCACCTGAGGCTCAGCGCCAGCGAGCGTCGTCGCGGCGCTCCTGCCAGGAACGGTTCCAGTCGCGCCCGCGGTTGTCACGGTCGCGGTCGTGATAGCGCTCGTAGCGGTAGTCGGGACGATGCCGGTGGTCGTTGCGGTCGTAGACCACGCAGGCCGACAGCGGCAGGACGAGGATCAGCAGGGAAAGCAAACGACGCATGGCGCCTCCTGTGCGGTTCCGGCCTCTCCTGCGGATGCGGGAGGATTGCCTGTTCCGGAACCTGCACATCGGACTGCGCGGCGCGCGGACGGTGCCCGCGGCGAGAGTAAAGCCTGGGTAAATCAGCCGAGGCTACGCAGGTGCAGGACGCCGAACAGCAGCACCTGGAGGCGCTCCAGCCAAGGTGCCGGGCGCGCCTTGAGACGCCCGTTGAGCAGCAGGATCTCGGCGGCATGGACCAGCACCAGCACGCCGGACAACAGCAGGATCGGTCGATGCAACTCGCCCAGCGGGTAGGCCAGGTTGACCAGCGCGACGAGCCAGAACATCGCCAGGGCGCCCTTGGCGAACGACAGAAAATGACTCATGGGTACCTCCTCGTTTCGGTATCGGCAGAGTGTGCCGAGCAAATGCGCCAAGAGGGTCCGCACTTTCGACTGGAAAGCACGACGGCGCCCGCAAGCGCCGCCTTTCCTTGCGCACCTCAGTTGCGCCAGCGAGGTGTCCCGCCCTGCTGGCCCTGGTGTCCCGGACGATCCTGCCGACCGTGTTGTTGCCAGCGTTGCGGAGAATGCCCGCGCCATTGCGGCTGGCCGCCGCGCTGCCAGTTGCCCGGATGCCGCTCGCCACGATGGGCCGGGCGCGATTCGTGGTAGCGCTGCTGGTAGCGATATTGCTCGCGCCGGTAGTCGCGGTGGCCATCGTAGCGGCGTGGCGCCGGGTAGTAGCGTTGGTCGTAGTAGCGCGTCGAGTAGTAGCGCCGTTCGCTGCGCCAGCCATCGTCATACACGCGATAGCGCGGCACTTCGTAGGCGTAGCCGTAGGGCTGGCCGCGATAGTGGCGCCAATCGCCGTCATCGTAGTCGTAGTCATACACCGCGCAGCCACCCAGGCTGGCGAGAAGCAGAAGAAGCGGGACTCTCAGGAATGTGCGCCACATGGCAGCCTCCTGCGGCCCCGCTGCCGACCGGCCGGACGACCGGCGACGCCGCGAGGCGCGCATACGACGTGAAGACTCGGGAAATGGAAGTGGGCTCAGCACCAGCCTTTCTTGGCGTGGCCCGGAGGACAATGGGGCGGGCCGCCGCGATCGTAGCCGTAGTAGCCATCGTCGAACGGATCCAGTTCGACGTAGGCGCCCGGCACCCGAACGCTGCAACCGCTCATCAGGAAGGCCGCCAGTAGCAGCCCGAACAATCGCATGACCATCAGCATTCTCCTTCATCGCAGAACGCAGCCGAACCACGCCTGGACAAGATCCCGATGGAGCGGGAAGCCGGTTGCGGCGGTTGCAACCCGGCTGCAATAGAGACCGAAGGAAAAAACGGAAATTCCCTGAATCCGACCAACGACACGGGCCTCCAGAACGTGACCGCAGCCGGCGTTTCTCGGTAGAGTGCGCGGACCAAGGACTGCCGGCCCCGCCGGAACCGCTCAAGGAGCATGCATGCAACCCATCGACCGCGCCCAGGCACAGCAGCGCGCCAACGACATCCTGGTGTTCCAGCGCGAGCTGCAACGCCTCGACCAGGAGCAGGCGTTCCGCCTCGAACCGGCCCAGGCCCGGCAACTCGCCGACTATCACCTGGCCCTGCTGGACAGCTACCGCGACCGTTTCGACATCGACCACGACCTGCGCAGCCAGCAACTTTCGCTGGGCATGCGGGTAGCCTCGTTCTTCGGCGCCCTGGCCTTCGCCGCCAGCGTGTTCCTGCTGTTCTATCGCTTCTGGGGCCTGTTCCCCACCGTCGCCCAGGTGGCGATCCTGATCGGCAGCGCCTTCGCCGCGTTCTTCGCCACGCTCTGGGTCCAGGCCAAGGACGCCTCGGGCTACTTCAGCAAGCTGGCGGCGATGGTCGCGTTCGCCTGCTTCGTCCTCGACCTGACCATGCTCGGGCAGATATTCAACGTCACCCCCAGCGACCTGGCGCTGGTGCCCTGGGCGCTCTACGCCCTGCTCCTGGCCTACCTGTGCAACGCCCGCCTGCTGCTGGCGGCGGCGATCCTCTGCGTGATGGGTTTCATCGCCGCGCGCGTCGGCACCTGGGGCGGCGGCTACTGGCTGAGCGTAGGCGAGCGACCGGAGAACTTCTTCCCCGCCGCCGCGCTGATCTTCGCCGTGCCGCTGTGCTTCGAGCAGCGCAACTTCAGCGGCTTCGCCGTGATCTACCGGGTGTTCGCCCTGCTCGGCCTGTTCCTGCCGATGCTGGTGCTGGCCAACTGGGGCTCAGGCAGCTACCTGGCGTTACCGTCGGCGCTCATCGAGGGGCTCTACCAGGTCGCCGGCTTCGTCGCCGCCGCCCTTGTGATCTGGCTCGGCGCGCGACGCAACTGGGCGGACGTGAGCAATACCGGGATCACCTTCTTCGTCATCTTCCTCTACACCAAGTTCTTCGACTGGTGGTGGGAAGCGATGCCGAAGTACCTGTTCTTCCTGGTGCTCGGCCTCAGCGCCCTGCTGATCCTGCTGGTCCTGCGCCGCCTGCGCACGCCCCTGGGCATCGCCGCGAGGACTGACGCATGAATCGCAACCGTCGCAACGCCCTGATCGCCGGCAGCCTCCTGCTGCTGGCGGCGAACCTGGCCGCCCTCGGTGGCGTCGCCTGGAACCGGTCCGGCGAGGCCGAAAGCAAGCTGGTGCTCAGCCAGCGCGAGCTCCAGCGCAACTGGTCCTACGGTTTCTGGAGCGAAGAGAACAGTGGCGTCGAACTGCGCCTGGAGCTTCGCTCGCCGAGCAGCGAGCCGCCCAGTGACCTCGCTCCCCCGCTGCCGCCCGAGCAGATGCGCGCCCTCGGTTTCAGCATCCCGGACGCGCTCGACGAAGAGAGCGTACGGCGCTACCGCCGCCAACAGGAAAAACAGGTGCTGCTGGTCCTGGAGCTCGACGGCCCGGCCTATCGCCGCGAAGTACGCCTGGCCGAGGAGCGCCTGGCCGAGGCCAGCGCCCGCAGCAAGGCCCTGCCCAAGGACGAAATGCTGTCCAGCCAGATGGAAGCCGCTCGCCACCAACTGAAGCATGAGCAGGGAGAGGCCAGCCGACTGTTCATCGTCGACGCCGGCCTCGACCTGGCCGCCCTGCGCCAGCGCTACCCCGAGCGCCAGCGCTACGCCATCGTCAAGGGCCGGGTGCGTCCCTGGTCCGCGGTCGACGGAGGCAGGACTCTGGTCGGCGGCTACATCAGCCGTACCGACCTCGCCGCGATCAACGTGCCACGACAATGGCACGCGGTATTCGCCAAGGTCGACGAACAAAACTACCGGCTAGCGCCGCTGGAACTGCACCTCAGCTTCGGCCAGCGCCTGGAGCCCTGGATCACCAACGCCGTTCGCCGCTGAAACGCCCCGCCTGGCGCACGATGCTTGCATCCGCGCGCCGGGCCCTGCACCCTGGGCACCCGCCAGCCATCCACCGCGCCATGAACAGCGAAATCGATCCAGGCCGCTGCCCGCTGTGCCAGCAATCCAACCGCTGCACCCTGGCCTATCCCGCTAGCGCCACCCAGGCTTGCTGGTGCTTCACCACGGAGATCGATGCGGCCGTGCTGGAGCGGATTCCCGCCGAGCTGCGCCGCCGCGCCTGCCTCTGCCCACGCTGCGCGCAACTGCTGCCGCCCGACGCCGACGACTGATGCGCCTGGACCGCTTCCTCGCCAATCTGCCCGAACTCAGCCGCCGCGACGCGCAGATGCTGATCGCCGGTGGACACTTGCGCGTGGACGGCCAGGTGGTGCGCGACGGCACCCACGAGGTGCGGGTGTTCAGCCGGGTGGAACTGGACGAGCGGCTGCTCCAGGCTGGCAAGCCGGCGCGCTACTACATGCTGCACAAACCGATGGGCTGCGTCAGCGCCACCCGCGACCCGCAACACCCGACCGTCCTCGACCTGTTCCCGGAAGACCTGCGCGACGACCTGCACATTGGCGGTCGTCTCGACTACAACACCACCGGCCTGATGCTGCTGACCAACGATGGCCAGTGGTCGCGCCGCCTGACCCTGCCGGGCAGCCGGCGCGACAAGGTCTACTACGTGGAAACCGAGGCGCCCATCGACCAACGCTACGTGGATGCCTTCGCCGCCGGCCTCCACTTCCGCTTCGAAGACCTGGTCACCCTCCCCGCGCAGCTCGAACCGATCGGCCCACGCTGCGCCCGCCTGACCCTGCACGAAGGCCGCTATCACCAGGTCAAGCGCATGTTCGGCCACTTCGACAACAAGGTGCTGCGCCTGCACCGCGAGCGCATGGGCGATATTTGTCTCGACCCACAGTTGCCGCCGGGTGCCTGGCGCCCCCTGAATGCTGAAGAAATCTGTTCGGTGTGAAACCCCGCCGCCCGCCGCCTGTCCACCGAAAGAGGCCGGACCGCAGGGGTTTGGCCGGCCGTCGCGAGCGACGCTAAGCTGAATGGCATCTGTCGGAGCGACAGCCTTTCCCGCATGGAGCAAGAGAAAGCGCCAATGAAAAGATCCCTTGCCGTACTGCTGCTGGCCTTCGCCGTCGGCAGCCTCCACGCGGCGCCCGCCAGCCCAGCGAACGCGCCTTTGCCGCCGGCCGACATCAAGGCGCGGCTGAAGAGCATGAAGCCCGGCGAGTACCTCTGGTACCCGGAGGTTTCCCCGCAGGGACCAGTGACCATCGTGGTCAGCCTTACCGAACAGAAGGCCTACATCTACCGCAACGGTATCGCCATCGGGGTCAGCACCCTCAGCTCCGGCAAGAAGGGCCGGGAGACCCCGACCGGAGTGTTCTCGATCCTGCAAAAGAGCGTCGACCACAAGTCCGACCTCTACAACAGCGCGCCCATGCCCTACATGCAGCGCCTGACCTGGGACGGCATCGCCCTGCACGCCGGCAACCTGCCCGGCTATCCCGCCTCCCACGGCTGCATCCGCCTGCCCATGGCGTTCGCCAAGAAGCTCTACGGCATCACCGGATTCAGCTCCACCACGGTAATCATTTCCAACGCCAGCAGCGCGCCGAAGGAAGTCGACCACCCCGGCCTGCTGGCACCGACGGTAGCGGACGGGCGACCGGTGACGCTGCCGGTGGAGCCCGGAGAAATCGCCTGGAACGACCCCGGCGCGGAACGCGGTCCGTTGTCGGTGCTGATCAGCCGCGCCGACCAGCGCGCCTATGTCTATCGCGGCGGCCAGCGCATCGGCACCGCACCGGTGCAGTTGCCGGCACGCCCGCAAACCGGCATGGCGGTGTTCTCGCTGCTGGAAAAGCCGACCCCGGAAGAAATCAGCGAGACCTCGCCGAACCTGCGCTGGTCGGTGGTCCAGGTGAGCAACCCGGGACAGGGCCTGACACCCTCCGAGCAACTGGGCAAGATCCGCATGGACCCGACCTTCGTCCGCGAAATGCTCGGTGCCATGGACGTCGGCAGCACCCTGGTGATCACCGACTGGGCCTCGACCCGGGACACCCACAGCGACTCCGATTTCACGGTGATCGCCACGGAAACACCGAACAATCCGACGAAATCGCTTAAAAAGTAGTCGGCAAGTTGTTCAAAAATCGAGCACAATGCCTCTCATCCGGTAAAAACCACACTGAACCGATGGGAATACTGCTCGTATGCCAACCTTCCTCCGTGCCGCCCTGCGCAGGCTGAACCTGGCGGGCGCCACCCTTTGCGCACTGGCCAGCGGGCCGGTATTCGCCATGCCACTTCCCTCCGCCAAGGACCTGCAGAAACTCGCTCCCCAGGCCAGCCTGCCGACCCTCGAACTGGCCCTTACCGCCTATGCCTGCGCGAGTGCCAGCCAGGGCGGCGACAACGGCCTGCTGACGGTGATCGACTACTCGCGGCCGTCGCGCGACAAGCGTCTCTGGGTATTCGACCTGAAGGCCCGCAAGCTGCTCTTCGAAGAGTGGGTGACCCACGGCAAGAACAGCGGCGATGACCTTGCCACCTCCTTCTCCAACCGGCCGAACAGCTACCAGTCGTCGATCGGGCTGTTCCAGACCGGCCAGCTCTATACCGGCAAGCATGGTCAGTCGCTGCGCCTGGTTGGCCTGGAGCCGGGCTTCAACGACAAGAGCGAAGAACGCGCCATCGTCATGCATTCCGCTGCCTACGCCGATCCCAGGGTGGTTCCCGGGCTCGGTCGTCTGGGCCGCAGCCAGGGCTGCCCTGCGGTACGCCCGGCCGTGGCGGCCCGGCTGATCAACACCCTCAAGCGCGGCAGCTACGTGTTCGCCTATTACCCGCAACCGAAGTGGCTGGAAACCTCGCGCTTCCTCGCCCCGCAGAGCTGCGCCGTGGCACGTGCGGCGCGTACGCCGGAAGTCATCGCCAGCCTGCTCAAATGAACCGCCGGGGCGGCGGCCGCGCCGTCCCTTTCCTTCCCGGCATCCCGAAATCGCAGCATCGGTACTTGCCTCGCGGCATTTCGTCGGATTCCAGCCCCCCTTCCCCCATCCAAAAGCGAAACAGGGCTTGCAGTCCGGCACGCCGGCTGCTTAACTGACGCTCACGTTGTGACTGACCAGTCACAAACGACTTCCAAGAAAGCCCGCGTGACTGCCCGCGCTTCGGCGCCGGCCTTTCCTGCCCGGCCAATAGCCGCTTCGCCAAAATCCGAGAGGATTTCGGACGCTCTCTATTTGCCTGTAAGTCGTTGAAAATCAAAAGTTTATTAAATCCATCCGAATGACATTCAACTGTCATTGGGAGGCGCTTTCATCTGCCCATGAGCATTTTGTATTCGCCGCGACAAGCAGGTCGCCGCGTTCCCATCGAACGATTCCAGGAGGAAGCGACATGAGGCCGGAAACAGCCATCATCGAGATCCACGGGCAATACAGGATTCACACCGAGTTCTACGGCAACCCCTCGGCGCAGCAGACCATCATCCTGGTCAACGGCTCGCTGTCGACCACAGCGTCCTTCGCCCAGACCGTGAAGTACCTGCAGCCGCATTACAACGTGGTGCTCTACGACCAGCCGTATGCCGGCCAGTCCAAACCCCATAACGAAAACCACACGCCGATCAGCAAGGAATGCGAGGCCAGGATCCTGCTGGAACTGATCGAACGCTTCCGTGCCGAGGTAGTGATGTCGTTCTCGTGGGGCGGCGTCGCCACCCTGCTGGCCCTGGCGCAACGTCCCGGACGGATCCGCAGGGCGGTGGTCAACTCATTCTCGCCTCAGCTCAACCCGGCCATGCTCGACTACCTGCATCGCGGCCTCGACTACCTCGCCGCCTGCGATCGCACCCAGATCGGCAACCTGGTCAACGAAACCATCGGCCGCTACCTGCCACAGTTGTTCAAGCGCTACAACTTCCGCCACGTCAGCAGCCTGGACGAGCACGAATACCACCAGATGCACTTCCATATCCGCGAAGTGCTGCGCCTGAACGCCGATAGCTATACCGAGAGCTTCGCCGGCATCGAGATCCCGGTGCTGTTCATGAACGGCGAGCTGGACATCTACACCACGCCCCACGAAGCCCGCCAGTTCGGCCAACTGATCCGCGGCGCGGAATTCCACACCATCCGCAATGCCGGCCACTTCATCGACGTCGAGCACAAGGCCGCCTGGCAACAGACCCAGGACGCCCTGCTGGCCTTCCTCCGCCCGCAGCGCACGCAGCCGCTCAACCCGATCTACCGCCCCCAGCCCAACGGCGCCAGCGTCCCCCTCGCCGCCCTCGCCAGCTAACCGCCACCGCCACGGGGAGCCCCGCTCCCCTGGCGGAAAAACCCAGCGAAATCAACAAAAACCCCGCCCCGGGCTTCACCTGCCGCCGCGCATCTGGTAAAAAGGCGCCCTGGCCGCAAAAGCCATCCGAGCGGGCGTCGTATAATGGCATTACCTGAGCTTCCCAAGCTCATGACGAGGGTTCGATTCCCTTCGCCCGCTCCAGATCCCAATGCAAAAGCCCCTGACACCAACCAGTGCCAGGGGCTTTCTGTTTTCAGGCTTTACCGCGTAAAGCCCAGGAAAGATCGGAAGCGCCCCCTGGATTTCGGCGGAGGCGCAGCCGGAAGGTTCCTCTTCCTTACATCATCAGCGAGTAGGCCCGTTCCAACTGGTCCAGATCGATATCCAGAGGCAGCGGCAGGGGCGCTTCGCCGATGTGCTGCTCGCTGGCGAACTTTCCCTCGGCCAACACACGTGCCGGGTCGTTGAGGGCGAGGAAGTCGCCCCCGTCGTATTCCCAGAAGTTCAGCGGGGAGCGGCCGGAGTAGGTTTCGTTCCAGCAGGCGACGTACGAACGTTCGCCCAGGACTTTCGGACGGCAGGAAACGTAGGGTTCCAGATAGACCTCATGGGTGAGGTACAGGAAGGTGAGGTCATCCACGCGATAGACCGGCGCTTCGCTGACCTCCTGAGGCTCCTCGTCCAGTTGCGCTTCGGGGTTCGCTCCCGGATCGACCGCTGCGACAGCGGAAAACCCATCCGCCCCCCCAGGCTCTCCCATGGCCATGCCTCCGCCGATGAACAGGGAAGCAACCACGACCAATAACTTCAACACGACGCGTCCTCGCCTGAAAATCGCGGAGATTACGCCGCCAACTTTTCAGGTATGCGATCAGGGTGGCCCGCAACCTTCCGCCCCGCCGCCCGATATCGGGCAATTCCTACACGACGGAAGACGCATCCACCTAGGCCCGCACCCGGCTCGTCTTCTCTCTCAGCGCTCTTTCACGGTGTTCCGCAGCGAATTAGTAATTATCTGTAGGAATAACTCCTCAACAGCCTCGTATCACTTCCGCTCGAGCCGAATCTCGACCAGCTTGCCATCGATGAAGCGCAAGTGTCGGTAGACGCCTCCACTGGGGCCATACACCCAGAATTCGGTGCGTGCGGCATTCAACTTGGGCACGCCGTTGTTGCGCAGGGCAGGCTCGTTGACGATCCTGCTCAGCGGTTGCCCGCACCTTTCCAGGACTTGCTCGACGCTGTCGCCCTCGTCCACCAGATGCGTGCCGCATCTCATCGAGGCGACGGCAGGAATTGCCAACGAAGACATGACCAGCGTCAGCGCCGTGCGAAACATGGATACCTCCCGCTTCCCCCGATAATGAAAGCGCGGACCGCCGCGGGGCGAGGCGAACTCCCTCACAAAGGCGCAAGCGTCGCACGGCGGCATAGCGACGCAGGCAGTTTCTTGCCGTCGCTTCGCCAGCTTCGTTAGACTGCCGCATCGCAGCACGCTTTCGTGGCTGCGCCCTCCCCGATCCGAGGCTTGCATGTTGGAGATAGTAGTCATCCGATAACCGCCACTTCGTCATCCCGCACGAGGTG
Organism: Pseudomonas sp. 20-5; assembly: GCF_056782835.1. Classification (NCBI taxonomy): domain Bacteria; kingdom Pseudomonadati; phylum Pseudomonadota; class Gammaproteobacteria; order Pseudomonadales; family Pseudomonadaceae; genus Pseudomonas; species Pseudomonas sp. 20-5. The sequence goes on from NZ_CM165584.1 coordinate 4,766,017, forward strand.
TCGCCGGTTATCTGCCTTCGCCATGGCTCGCACACGCCTTTTCGCGCAGTGCGGCCGCGTTGTCACACCGATGATTACAGGTTCTACCGACATGAACGTTTCCAAGCCGGAACAACGGACGCTTCACGCCTTGGCCCAGGGCGGCCATATCGCCTTCCTTCGCGACGCTTCGGGCAAGATCACCCGCGTCGAGTGCTACAACCGCGACGGCCACCTGCTGCTCGACTGCACCCTGGCGGTGTTCTCCAGGCTGAAGAACAAGGGCCTGGTCCACTCCCGCCAGGGCAGGCCCTACCGGATATCCATGGCCGGGCTGAAAGCCGTGCGCCCGCAGGCGGACAATCGCTGACCCTCTTCCTTTTCCATTGCCCCCGCCGGGACAAGGCGGGGGTTCCGAGGAGTGCTTGCATGAATATTTCCATCCGTGCGGAAACGCCCGGCGACATCGACGCCATCGCCCGCCTGACCGAAGCCGCGTTCCGCAACGAAACGCACAGCAGCCATACCGAGCAGTACATCATCGACGCCCTGCGCCGTGCCGGCGCGCTGACGTTTTCGCTGGTGGCCGAAGCGAACGGCCAGGTGATCGGCCATATCGCTGCCTCACCAGTGACCATCGATGGCGAAGCGGGCGACTGGTACGGCCTCGCGCCGCTATCGGTGGCGCCCGGGCGGCAGCGCCAGGGTCTCGGTTCGCAGTTGGTCCGGCGCCTGCTCGCCGAGCTGCGCATGCTGCCCGCGGGCGGCTGCGTGGTACTGGGCGAACCGACCTACTACTCGCACTTCGGCTTTCGGGTGGAAAGCGGCCTGGCGTTGCCCGGCGTTCCCGCCGAATACTTCCAGGCACAGTCCTTCAGCGGGCGCATGGCGCAAGGAATAGTGGCCTTCCACGCCGCATTCGACGCCAGCGGCTGAGCCGGAACGACAGCAGCCGCTATGTCGCCCCCTGGTCGCGGGCTCAATCGAACTGGGTACCCTTCTGGATCAGTTCCACCTTGTAGCCGTCCGGGTCTTCGAGGAAGGCGATCACGCTGCGTCCGTGCTGCATCGGCCCGGCCTCGCGGGTGACCCGATAGCCCAGCGCCCTGGCCCGGGCGCAGGTGACGGCGGCATCCTCGACCTCGATGGCCAGGTGGCCGTAGCCGTCGCCCTGGGTGTAGCCGTCCCGGTCCCAGTTGTGGGTCAACTCCAGGGCAGCGGCCGCGCGCTCGTCCTGGTAGCCGACGAAGGCCAGGGTGAAGCGGCCTTCGGGATAGTCCCGGCGCCGTAGCAGACGCATGTCCAGGGCGCGGGTGTAGAACTCCAGCGCGGCCTCGAGATCGGCCACGCGGAGCATGCTGTGCAGGATTCGCATGGAAACTCTCCATGGAGTCCGGCGGCGAGCCGCCGGAGCGGGAATCAACCCTCGACGCGGTAGCCCTTGAACAGGAAAAACGGACCGAAGGCATAGCTGTCGATCAGTTCATAGAAGCGCGCGATGGTTTCGTTGCGGCAATGCTGGAGGAACGCCGCCTCGTCTTCGTACACCTCGTCGAGGTAGAAGCGGTTGCGGTTGTTCTCGTCGCGGATCACCTCGAAGCGCAGGGTGCCCGGTTCGTTCTGCAACGAGCCATTGGCATCGAACAGGCCTGCCGCGGCGAACGCTTCGCGCTTGTCGGAGGGAACGTCGAACTGAACCAGTACGTGGTAGGTCATGGAATCTTTCCTCGTGAAATGGGGTTGGAAGCGATCGCGAGGTCCATGCTAGGGTGGCCTTTCACTCATTAAAAGTAATCAATAATCAGCAAATCGCTCACTTAAAGAGAATGATGTGAAACTCTCTCAACTCGGATTCTTCTGCGCGGTGGTCGAACGCGGCACCATCGCAGCCGCGGCCGAACAGTTGCATTGCGTGCCGTCGAACATCACTACCCGCTTGCGCGAACTCGAAGGACAACTCGGCGTAGCCCTGTTCAATCGCGAAAGGAACCGCCTGCTGGTCACCCCCGAGGGCCGCCTGTTGTACCGCCATGCCCGGCGCCTGCTGGCGCTGGCCGACGAGACCGCCGCGCTGTTCGCCGGCGACCAGGCGCACGGCGCGCTACGGGTCGGCGCACTGGACGTGGCCCTGGCCAATCACCTGCCCCAGCGCCTGGCCCGCTACCGCCGTGAGTCGCCGGGCGTTGAACTGCACATCCGCCCGGAGCATTCGCTGCTGCTCGAGCGCCTGCTGATGGAGGGAGAGCTGGACCTGATCGTCACCGACGGCCCCATCGAACACCCGTTGCTGGCCAGCCGCCTGGCCTTCCGCGAGCGCCTGTTGCGGGTCACTCCCGCCGACCTACCGGCGCCCACTCCCGAGGACCTCGCCAGCCTCGAACTCTATGTGTTCGGCCACACTTGCCACTACCGCCGCCAGGTCGACCGCTGGCTGGCGGAAAGCGGTATCCAGCCGCGTGCAACCCTGGAAATCGAGTCCTACCCAAGCCTCTTCGCCTGCATCGAGGCCGGTCTCGGCTTCGCCTGCGTGCCGGAGAGCTTCGTTGCACGCATGCCCTCCGCGCGACGGGGTTTCCATGCCGAACCGGTAGCCGGCCTGGACTCCAGCGATATCCATTTCGTCTGGCGCAAACAGCAAGCCTCGCCGCTGATCCAGGGCTTCATCGACAGCATCGGCGCCGACTGACGCCAATGATCGATGCCGCAACACAAACGCACTCGGAAAAATCGGTAACAGCGGAACCACTGCACAGACCAGAGAAAAAGCCGCCACCAACCAGGCCTGGCGGCGACACCGGAAGTACCCTCGGCGGCCGATTGCCGAGCCGATCCCCTACCTGCCCCCTGGGTTTTCCGACGAAAGACCTTGATTCGTGGGAGGTAGGGTCGTCTCCGCTAGATACCCCTCAACCCTGCGTGCGGGCTCCATGCCCGAGCGCCTTGGCGAGATTTGCCCATAGAGCCATCACTTATGACTGCGACAGACAGAACGCCCCCGCCATTGAAATGGCTCTGCCTCGGCAACCGTGATGCGAACGACGGATTCGAGCTCTTCGCCCATGGCATCTATGCGAGGAACGGCGCGTTGGTCGGCAGCAAGCTCTCCCTGCGCGAACGGCGCCAGCGCGTCGACCTGTCGGCCTTCCTTTCCGGCGCACCGCCGCTGCTTGCCGAGGCGGCGGTCAAGCACCTGCTGGCGCGCCTCCTGTGCGTGCACCGGCACAACACCGACCTCGAACTGCTCGGCAAGAACTTCATTCCCCTGCATGCCAGCAGCCTGGGCAACGCCGGGGTCTGCGAGCGGATCCTGGCCTCGGCCAGGCAATTGCAGCAGCACCAGGTCGAACTCTGCCTGCTGCTGGCCATCGACGAGCAGGAACCCGCCTCGGCGGAGTACCTGGCGTCCCTCGCCCGGCTACGCGACAGCGGCGTGCGCATCGCGCTGCACCCGCAACGCATCGATACCGACGCTCGCCAGTGCTTCGCCGAGGTCGACGCCGGCCTCTGCGATTACCTGGGCCTGGACGCGCGCCTGCTTGCCCCCGGCCCGCTGACGCGTAACCTGCGCCAGCGCAAGAGCATCGAGTACCTGAACCGGCTGTTGGTGGCACAGGACATCCAGATGCTTTGCCTCAACGTCGACAATGAGGAACTGCACCAACAAGCCAACGCACTCCCCTTCGCCTTCCGTCACGGCAGGCACTATTCGGAGCCTTTCCAGGCCTGGCCGTTCAGCACTCCGGCCTGCTGAACGCCGACGCGGCTGCCAGCCGTCACGCCAGGCTGGCCCGCTATCCCACCAGGCGCTACCCTTGGCGGTTTCGACGGACAGGGACGACGGTCATGGGCAACTATTTCGAGAGCCCCTTCAGGGGCAAGCTGCTCTCGGAACAGGTCAGCAACCCGAACATACGGGTGGGGCGCTACAGCTACTACTCCGGCTACTATCACGGGCATTCCTTCGACGACTGCGCCCGCTACCTGATGCCGGACCGCGACGACGTGGACAAGCTGGTCATCGGCAGTTTCTGCTCGATCGGCAGTGGCGCCGCCTTCATCATGGCCGGCAACCAGGGACACCGCGCCGAATGGGCGTCGACCTTCCCCTTCCACTTCATGCACGAAGAGCCTGCCTTCGCCGGCGCCGTGAACGGCTATCAGCCAGCGGGCGACACGCTGATCGGCCATGACGTCTGGATCGGTACCGAGGCGATGTTCATGCCCGGCGTACGGGTCGGCCACGGAGCCATCATCGGCAGCCGCGCGCTGGTGACCGGCGATGTCGAGCCCTATGCCATCGTCGGCGGTAACCCGGCCCGGACCATTCGTAAGCGCTTTTCCGATGGCGATATCCAGAACCTGCTGGAAATGGCCTGGTGGGACTGGCCACTGGCCGATATCGAGGCAGCCATGCCACTGCTGTGTACTGGGGATATCCCCGCCTTGTACCGGCACTGGAAACAGCGCCAGGCCACGGCCTGACGGTTGGACGAAGGAGGTCGAGGATTTTTCTCGGGCCCGATGGCCTACCCTCTATGCTTCCGACGGTATACTGTCGCGATGCCTGGCCATCCAGGCATGCGTGCCAGAGCCACTCCAGCGACCGTAGCGGCGGAGCGAAACGCTGTGTTTCCGCCAGCCCGCGCCGAGCACCGATCGCCGGAACGATCGCAGGACTTCATGACCGACGGCCCCCTGGAACGGCTACCGGGCAAGACGAGTGACAAGAACGACACATGATTGAAGAAGCCACTTCCAGCAAGCACTCAGGCACGACGGACGCCCCGCTGGTATCCGTCGTAGCGCCCTGCTTCAACGCGGAAAAGTACCTGGAAGAAGCCCTGCGCAGCATCTACGAGCAGGACTACCCGAATTTCGAAGTGATCATCGTCGACGACGGTTCCACCGACAACAGCTACGCCATGCTGGAGCAGTTGCAGAAAGTCCACGGTTTCCAGCTCTACCGCCAGCAGAACCAGGGCGTCAGCGCAGCGCTGAACTTCGGCCTGCGACACGCCCGCGGCGACTACGTAGCCACGCCGGACCTGGACGACATCATGCTGCCGCACTCGTTGAGCGTGCGCGCCGCGTACCTCGACCAGCACCCGGAAGTCGGCTGCGTCGGCGCCCTGGTGATCTACATCGACAGCGAAGGCCAGGAAACCAAGCGGCAGAACGGCAATCGCATCCGCCAGCTGGACTTCGACTACCTGCTCGGCAACGCCTACGTCTGCGGCGCCCCGGTGTCCCTGTACCGCATGGAGGCCCTGCGCGCCGCCGGCTTCTATGATCCCGAGATCAAGGTGCAGGACTTCCAGATGACCCTGCGTATCGCCAGCCAGGGCTACCAGATCCACAAGCTGCCGGTGCTGGTCACCCGCTACCGGCGCCACCCCGACAACCTGTCGCGGCGCTACAAGGTGCTGCTCGATGCCGACCTGCGCACCATCGCGCCCTACCAGTCGCATCCCGCCTACGAGCGCGGCCGCACGGAGCTGGTCAACAAGGCCCTGAAATACGCCGTGGTCGCGGACAAGCGGCATGCCTGGCAACTGCTCCGCTCGCTGCCGCTGCGGCAGTGGAACCGCACCACCTTCCGCCGGTTGAAGCGCTTCCTTCTCCATCACGAGACCACCTGAGCCCCGCGGACTCCAAGGTGGCAAGGTAATTCGATGAAATTCCTGGAAAAACTGAAAAAACGCAAAGAGCGGAAGTACTTCCGTGGCTGGGAAAAGATCTTCAAGGCCCCGGAGAAGATCCGTCTTGCCTACCCACATTACGAGGTCGGCGTGGGCACCTACGGGATCCCGGAGGTCACCGAGTTCGGCGACAAGGCCACCCTAAGGATCGGCGCCTACACCTCGATCGCTGCCGGCGTGAAGATCCTCCTCGGCGGCGAGCACCATACCGACTGGCTCACCACCTACCCCTTCCCGAAGATGATCGATGAGGTCGCCGACATCCCTGACAGCACCACGACCCGCGGCGACGTGGTCATCGGTAGCGACTGTTGGATCTGCACGAACGCGCTGATCCTCTCCGGGGTCACCATCGGGCATGGTGCGGTAGTCGCCGCCGGCGCGGTGGTGACCCGCGACGTGCCACCGTTCGCCATCGTCGGCGGCAACCCGGCCCGGCAGATCCGCTGGCGCTTCGAGGAAGACATCCGCGAAGCCCTGCTGGCTTCGGCCTGGTGGGACTGGCCGGTGGACGAGGTGAAGCAGGTCGCCCGGACCCTGTGCAGTACCGACATGACAGCCTTCCTGCGCTACATCGAGCAACGCAAGGGCTGATTCCCCGGCGGGAATGATCGCCGGTCATGGGCTATACCTCCCCGATACACCTTGGTTTCGAATCGCCGCCCGACAACGGGTAGGCCGGTCGCTTGACGCCCGCGGCCGTTCTTCGAGGGAGCTTGAATGACCGCGCTGCACGACCTCCCGGGAACCCGCCTGCTGGCACTGTTCGCCCGCCGGGAACTCTCGCCTGGCGAGTACTACGAGCATCTGCTGGCCCACATCCAGCGCTGGGAACCGCATCTCAACGCGCTGTATCGCTTCGACCCTCAACGGATTCGCGAACAGGCCGCGGCGGCCACCGAGCGCTGGCGCAAGGGACAGCCCAAAGGCCCGCTGGACGGGCTGCCGGTAACCATCAAGGAGCTGATCGCGACCGCTGGCGAACCTATCCCATTGGGCAGCGCCGCCACCGCCCTGCAACCCGCGCCCTGCGACGCGCCACCGGCCGCTCGGCTGCGCGAAGCCGGCGCGATCGTCCTGGCCAAGACTACGGTTCCAGACTTCGGCATGCTCTCATCCGGCCTCTCCAGCTTCCACGGAGTCACCCGCAATCCCTGGAACCTGGCCAAGAATACCGGCGGCTCCAGTTCGGGCGCGGCAGCGGCGGCCGCCGCCGGCTACGGACCGCTGCACCTGGGCACCGACATCGGCGGCTCGGTACGACTGCCGGCGGGCTGGTGCGGCCTGGTGGGCTTCAAGCCAAGCCTCGGGCGGATCCCCATCGACCCCTACTACACCGGTCGCTGCGCCGGTCCGATGACCCGCTGCATGGACGACTGCCTGCTGCTGATGCGCTACCTCGCGCAGCCCGACGCCCGCGACGCCACCAGCCTGCCGCCGGAAGCGCTGGACTGGAGCGCCGAGCCGCTGTCGGTGCGCGGCCTGAGGGTCGGCCTGCAACTCGACCCCGGCTGCGGCCTGCAGCCCGACGCGGAAATCCGCGCCGCGATCGAGGCCGCAGCGCGGCTGTTCGAGGAGCACGGCGCCCAGCTCAGGATCGTCGAACCGCTGATGGACCGGAGCCTGCTCGACGGCCTGAACGACTTCTGGCGCGCCCGCCTGTGGAGCGAACTGCTGCTCCTCGACGAGACGCGGCGGGCCAGAGTGCTGCCCTATGTCCACGCCTGGGCCGAGGGCGGCGCACGGGTTAGCGGGGTCGATGCGGTGCGCGGTTTCAACCAGACCTTCGAGATGCGCCGGCGCGCCGCCCGGCTGTTCGGCGAGATCGACCTGCTACTGACGCCGACCAACCAGGTCGAGGCCTTCCCCGCCGACTGGGCCTCGCCGCTGAACGATCCGCAGCGGCCGTTCGAGCACATCGTCTTCACCGTGCCGTGGAATATGGGCGAACAGCCCGCGCTCTCGATAAACTGCGGCTTCACGGCCGCCGGCATGCCGATCGGCCTGCAACTGGTCGCGCCGCGCTTCGCCGATACCTGGCTGTTGCGCATCGGCAAGACCTACGAAGGCTGGCGCGGTCCGATCCACGGCTGGCCCCGGCCGCCGGCTGACTGAAGCCGGCGGCCGCTCGTCGCTCGGCTCCAGGCCTGAGTGTTTCAGTCGTCACTCCGAGAGGGCCTTCGCCATGCGCTCCCCCACCCGTCCCCCGGCGGCCGCCGATCCGGCCAGCCGCCGCAGCGTCTTTGCCGTGGTCCTCGGCAACGCCGTGGAATTCTTCGACTTCGGGGTCTATGCCACCTTCGCGGTGATGATCGGACGGACTTTCTTCCCCTCCGACAGCACCTTCGTCAGCCTGCTCCTGTCGGTCACCGCGTTCGGCGTCGGCTTCGTCATCCGCCCCCTCGGCGCGATCCTTATCGGCGCCTACGCCGACCGCGCCGGGCGCAAGCCGGCGATGCTCCTTACCCTGTTCCTGATGGCGCTGGGCACCGGCGGCATCGCGGTGCTCCCCGGCTACGACAGCATCGGCCCGGCCGCGCCGCTGCTGCTGGTGCTGACCCGCCTGCTGCAAGGCCTGGCCTGGGGCGGCGAGGCCGGGCCGGCGACCACCTACATCCTCGAGGCGGCACCGCCGCACAAGCGCGGCACCTACGCCTGCTGGCAGGTCGTAGCGCAAGGCATCGCGGCGGTCGCCGCCGGGCTGATGGGCTACCTGCTCACCCTCTGGCTCGACGAGCGCCAACTGCAGGAATGGGGCTGGCGGATTCCCTTCGCGGCCGGCCTGCTGGTCCTGCCGATCGGCCTGTACATCCGCCTCAACCTGGCCGAGACCTTTGCCGGACGCGGCCGCCAGGCCAACACCCGGAGCCTGCTCGGCGAATTGTTCGGCAATCATCGGCGGGCCCTGCTGCTCGGTCTGCTGATCCTCTCCGGAAGCACCATCACCCAGTACTTCCTCAACTACATGACCACCTTCGCCCTTACCGAGCTACACCTGCCGGCGGGCATCGCGATGCTCTCGACGCTGGTCGCCGGCGCCGCACTGGCGCTCTCGGCGTTGCTCGGCGGCGTGCTCTGCGACCGCTACGGGCGCCGCGCCGTGCTGATCCTGCCGCGCCTGGCGCTGCTCGCGGTGCTGTTCCCGGCACTGCAGGCAATGACCCGTCCCCCCGAGCCGGCAGTCTTCCTCGCCGTCCTCGCCCTGCTCTCGGCCCTGCATGGCATGAGCGGCGCGGCGCTGATCGTGCTGCTGGTAGAAAGCTTCCCCCGGGCGCTGCGCTCCACCGGTTTTTCCCTGGTCTATGCGACCGGCGTCGCCGCGTTCGGCGGCACCGCGCAGATCGTGGTGACCTGGCTGATCGGCGTCACCGGCAATCCGCTGTCGCCGCTGGGCTACCTGCTGCTGGCCAACCTGGTCTGCCTGGGTGGGGCCTGGCTGGCCCGCGAGACCTGGCCGGGTCGCGGGGACATGGGAGGCGCGCCGCTGGTGCTGCGCGACTGAGAACTTGCGCGGTTCGTTCAAGCGCCGCCGGCCTGTCGCGAGCGACGCTGGGGACCTCATTCATCCGGAGGTCCCACCATGCAGTTCTTCCTGCGCTACGCCTACGCGCCCCTCTTCTGGTCCGGCTTCATCGGCCTGGCGACCTGGCAGGTCGGCTATCGCCAGGCTTCCCACGCCTGGCTGGTCGCCCTGTTCCTCGGGGCGCTCGGCCTGTCCTTTCTCGCCGAACGACGACTGCCCTACCAGCCACGCTGGAACCGGCCGCACGCCGACCGCCTGCGCGATGTCCTGCACGCGTCGGTCAACGAAAGCCTGAACGCACTTGGCATCCTCGCCCTGCCACTGCTGGCCGGAGTCCTGGGCTTCTGGCCGGTATGGCCGCAGGCCTGGCCGCTGTGGCTGCAACTGCTGCTGGCGATCGTCCTGGCCGATCTCGGCATCACCCTGGTGCACTACGCCAGCCACCGTTCGGCGCTGCTTTGGCGGCTGCACGCGGTGCACCATAGCGTGCAGCGCCTGTACGGTTTCAACGGGCTGATGAAGCATCCCCTGCACCTGGGCCTGGAAGCGCTCGGCGGCACCCTGCCGCTGTTGCTGCTCGGCGTGCCGCAGACGGTCGCCGCGCTGCTCGCCTTCGCCATCGGCATCCAGTTGCTGCTGCAACACAGCAACGTCGACATGCGCATCGGCGGGTTACGCCATGTGTTCGCCTGGGCACCGCTGCATCGCCTGCACCACATCCGCTACGGGCGCGCCGGCGACGTCAACTTCGCGCTGTTCTTCAGCGTCTGGGACCGCCTGCTCGGCACCGCCCTCCATCGTCCCGACTACCGCCTGGACAGCACCGACATGGGCATCGGCGACCAGCCTGACTATCCCCGCGACTATGCCGGCCAGTTGCTCGCGCCATTCCGCGACCTGCCACGCAGCAGGCACGTCCCACAGCCGCCGGAAGGATTGGGGCGTTCAGCCGGCCAGGCGTAGGTGCGGCAGCGACAGGCCGGCGCGGATACCGAGCAGGCTGCGTACGCTGCGCGACAGGTGCGCGGCGTCGGCGAAGCCGGCGTGATGGGCCGCCTCGGTCAGGCTGCGCCCCTGCAAGGCCAGGGCGAAGGCCAGGTACAGGCGGCGCCAGAGCACCAGGCGGCGCACCGACAGGCCGACCTGGACGGCGAACAGCCGCTCCAGTTGGCTCAGCGAAAGACTGGCGCTGCGCGCCAGTCTTTCCGCCTCGACCCGCGCCGCGAGTTGCTCGTCGAGCGCCGCCAGGGCCTTTTCGACGCGGCGGTCGAGCCGTCGACGAGGCAGCCGCGCAAGCCGCCCCAGCAACGCCTCGGGCTCGCCGGGAGCGTCCTCGAGAAGCTGACGCAGGTCGTCGCTGTCGAACGCCAGCGGCTCGGCGTACAGCGCCAGCAACGGCTGCGACGCGTCGACGCGATGGGCTTGCAGCGAGGGCACCAGCAAGCGCCGGGCCTCCAGTACCTGGCCAGCGACGCGCACCCGCAGCGGCGTCTCCGCCAGCAGCAACTGGTGGGCATAGTGCGCGTGCTCGCGGGTATCGCCGTTGACCCCGGCGAACAGCGCGTGGTCCCGCGCCAGCCAGACCTCGCCCTGCCAATGCCGCTCCGTCATCGCGTACCTTCCGTCAACCGTTCCGTGGCGAAACGGTGTCGGCTATGGCGACCGCCGTCAAGCCCGCAAGGTCAGCGTCCGAACCAGTCGCGCCGGTCGTCGAAGGCGTGCTCGATCAGATCGAGCAAGGCACGCACCTCCACGCGGTTCTCCGCTTCCGGCTGCACGCTCATCCAGACTTCCCGCCGCATCGGCTCGTCGAAGACCTGCGGCAACGCCGCCAGGTTGCGCTCCAGGCGTCCGGCGTAATGCGGCAGCAGGCCGATGCAGGCGCCCCAGAGGATCGCCTGTAGCAGCAGGTCGTGGCTCTGCACCTCGATCACTCCCGACTGGCGAGCCGCCACCCGCCGGTTCCAGGGTGCCAGGGCGGCGCTGGCGGCCTGGCCATGGAGCTGCGCCAGCAGGTAGTCGTCCAGCTCGTCCTCGCTGGCCGGCCGCGTGCGCTCGCGCGAATAGCGCTTGCCGATGTGCGGCTGGTACTCCAGCTCGGCGATGCGCGCCGGTGCGGCGAAGTGGCCTTCCATCGGCGGATGCGGCTGCCCCGGATCGGCGATCCAGATGGCGATCTCCGCCGGCCCTGCGCTTTCCGGCCAGCCCTCGCGCAACTCGGCGAGGGCTACGCGCAGGTTGGCGTTCTTGCGCAGGTAGCCCCACAGCTCGCGACTGAGCACATCGTGCAGGACGCTTTCGGCCACCGCCAGGCGCACCAGCGGCTGTTGCCGGTGAAGATCGGCGTGGCTCTGGCTGTCCTCGACCAGGCGCTGCCCGGCGGCCTGGACGATGCGGCCCTCGCGGGTCAGCGAGAGGGCGTTGCCCTCATGCACGAACAGATGCAGGCCGAGGCGCTCCTCGAGCCGGGCCAGGGTCTTGCGCAGCAGCGTCGGCTTGACGTCCAGGCTGCGCGCAGCCTGCATGAAACAGCCGCAGCGGGCGGTGACCAGGAAGAAATGCACCACCTCCAGAGAACCGAACAGCTCGTGCCAATAGGCACGGTCGTCGCGTCCCTGCGCGGGCCTGAGCAGTGCCGGGCGCTGCCCGGCGGACTCCGATAGGGCCATGCTTCCTCGCTAGCGTCCAGGCATGAGGCGAATCCGCAGTTCGATCGGCTGCGGCATGTGTTCCGGCGGCGGCAGGCGCAACGAACGGTCCATCAGCGCGCGCCGCAGTTCATTCTCGATCGGCTCGGCGTCGCTGCGCAGGCAGGCGAGACGGACGATCCAGCCGCGTTCGTCGAGCCAGACCCGCAGGTCGATGTCGGTATTCGGCAACTGCCCCGCCGCGCGCCGCGACTCCAGGAAGGCCAGCAGCCGCGGCGCGGTTTCGGCGTCTTCGCCCAGGCGCTGCTGGACCTGCTCGCCGAGCCATGCGGCATAGGCGCCCCAGAGCCGCTGGCGTTCGTCGCGGAACCGCTCGGGCTCGCCGAACAGCCAACTGCGCAGGTGCCGCCAGCGGCTCGCGCGCGGCCCACGCCTGGCCTCCGGCGTGCCGCCCATCAGTGCAGTTCCGCCAGGGTCTTGCCGAGCAACGCGCCGTCGATGCTCAGGGTAGCGTTGTTCACCAGGCCATCCAGGTAGGCCTTGGCAATCTGCTCCTGGCGTTGCGCGCGCAGGCTTTCGCGCAGGCGACCACGGACCTCGTCGAGGGTGGCGAGGCGAGCGTCGCGACGCTCGGTCAGCTTGACCAGGTGGAAACCGTTGGCGCCCTGGATCGGCTCGGACACCGCGCCGACCTTCAGCCGTTCCAGCGCCGGACGGATCGCCGGCAGCAGTTGCGCCTGCGCCAGCAACCCACCGATGTCGCCGCCGTTGCGGGCGGTCTGCGGGTCGTCGGAATGCTTGCGCGCCAGTTCGGCGAAGTCGCCGTCCGCGGCCTGCCGGTAGAGTTCCTGGGCGCGCTTGCGCGCTTCGGCAAGCCCGCCGGCCGCAGAGGCGGCGATGAAGATCTGGCTGACCCGGTACAGCGCCGGTACAGCCAGTTGCGCCTTGTTCGCCTGGTAGGCGGCCTGCAGTTCGGCATCGCTGGGGTAGTCCTCGGGCACCGTGCTCACCGACTCCAGGTAGGTACGCAGGACGATCTGCCGCGCCGCCGCATCGATCAGCGTCTTCACCTGCGGACGCTGTTGCCAGTCCTGGGCGCTGGCCTGTTCGTAGAGCGCCTTCTCGGCCAGTCGCGCACGCATCCAGCGTTCCATCGCGTCGCGGTTCTCGCTCAACTGTGCGCGGGTTTCCGCCGGCACCTCGGCCAGCAGCGCCTTCAGTTCGTCCGGCGCCACCTGCAAGGCACCGAGGCGGGCCACCGCGGGTTCCGCGGCGGCGCTGGCAGATGGCTTGGCAAGCGCGGCCTGGGCCTGGCCCGCGCCGCCGTCCTCGCGCTGGCCACAGCCGGCGAGAACGGCAAGCGCGAACGCCAGGATGCCGCAACGAAATGCCGGCCGCATCGGCTCAGGCCTCGCCATCGACGGGTTGACCGGCATCCTGCGCCATGCCCTGCTGCTCCGCGGCCAGGCGGCTGTAGTCGCGCAGATAGGCGATGAACTCCTGCAGCAGGCGATCCCACAGTTCGATATGGCTACGCAGGTTGGCCAGGCTGACGCCGCCGGCGACGATCACGTCCATTTCCATCACCAGGAACTCGCCCTGCTGCGACAGGCGGCCGAAGCGCCGGCTGAGATTCCAGCGCTCGGTCAGCCCGGCGGGCAACTCGCCCTGCACGCGCAGGGCGCAGCTGAAGGTGAAGTCGAGGTAGCTCGCCGGCGTCGCCGCCGGATTGCCGAAGCGCACCGCGTAGCCGATTCCCTGGCTGGCACTGAGCAGTTGCACGACGCCGTTCTGCTCGCTGCGGTTGACCCGGTAGCCGGCGTCCTGCAAGGCCTCGGTCAGGCTGTCGACGGAAAGGTGTTCGATCAGGGTGATGTCGTTCATGTCCGGGTTCCTGGTTTGCTGTCGGATTTCACTGGGCGAGCGCCGCCTGGCGGTTCTCGACCTGGGTCTTGTAGAGGTCGTCGCCGAGCTTCTGCGCCATCTCTTCGAATTTCACCCGCGCACCGCTGGCGAACGGTTGGCGGATCTTCATCACCTCGGCGACGCTGACGTTCTCGTAGGCGCCGAGGATCTCCTTGGCCACGCCATACATCTCCCGATTCTTCGCGGTGCACTGCTGCAACTGCTGGTCGTGCTCGCGGAACGCCAGGTCGAGCTTCTGCCGCTCGGCCTCCTTGGCTCGCGCCATGACCAGCAACTCGTCGTAGGCCTGCTTGTACTTGCCCAGTTGCTCGTTGCTCGCCTCGACCATCTGCCGCGCCCGGTCGTGCAAGCCCTGTTGCTGGGCCGAGAGCTGCTCGGCCTGGCCCTTGGCCCGGGCCAGCTCGGCGCTCAGTTGCTTGACCTGGGCCAGCGCCGCATCGCGCTGGCTCTCCAGCGCAGCTTTCGCCGCGGCGGCCTGGGCCTGTTCGGTCTGCAGCGCCTGGAGTTGCTGGGTGGTGCTGCGCAACTGGGTGCGCAGGCGTTCCTCCAGGCTGTCGGCGTAGGCCGCCTGGCTGGCGTAGGCGGCGAAGGCGGCGCCGGCGAGCAGCGCCTGGGCCCAGATCGGTAATGAGAAAGGTCGCGTGTTCATGGTCTGCCTCTTCATGGTCTGCCTCGAGGAGCGCTCAGAAGCGCGTGTTGACCTCGAGTTGCAGGACGTCGATGGAGAACGGTGCGCCGTAGACCTCGTCGGAGCTGAGCCAGCGCGCGGTACCGTAGACGCGCTTGTCGAAGCCATAGCTGGCGCCGAGGATGTAGCCCTTGGCGTTGGTCCCGCCAAGGTGGAAGGTGGAATCGTTGAAACCGTCCGGCAGGGCATCCGGCTGGATGTACTTGTAGGCGGCGAAGACCTGCCAGTCGCCGGCGTCGCGCATGTCCAGGGCGTTGCCCAGGGTGAACTGGAGCATCCAGGCGTTCGCCCCGCTCTTGATGTCGCCGTCGGAGCCGAGGTTGTTGGCGATCTGCGCCACACCGCCGGCGCGCTTGCGCATGTCGCCCTCGTCGTAGCCCAGGTTGTGCACGTAGTTGCCGGCCACCCGCAGCTTGAAGTCGTTGGGTAGCTCGGCATCCCAGCCGAGGTTCAGGTCGAGCAGATTGAACTCCGAGGCCAGGCCGACGTACTGCGGGTTCGGCGTGTTCGCCGGGTCGGCCGGGTTGGGCACGATGTCGCGCAGGAGGAACACCGTGTTGCCCTTCTGCATGAAGGTCGGACGGCTGCCGTCGGTGTCACACTCCGGATCTCCGGCCCAGGGCCGGCAGGGGCTGGAACGCCGCCCTTCGATATCGTCGAAGCGGTAGTAGGCCAGCGCGCCGGTAAGGCTGTGCTGCGGGTTGATCTTCCAGGTGGCGCCCAGTTGCGCGCCGTAGAGCCACTTGTTGTCGCTGTCTTCCTTGTCGAAGCCGTTCGACGAGGCGGTGTCCGAGCTGTATTCCACAGGGAACGCGCCGACCGTGCCGAACAGCGCGACATCGCGGCTCAGCGGCTGGTTGAAGATCGCCGCCACGCCGTCGAAGTTGAGGTCGTTGGAATACAACAGGTCGGTGGACAGGAACGGATTGGCGATCCGCCCGCCGGTCAGGCTCAGGCGCTCGCTGGGCTTCCAGGTCAGGTAGCCCTGGTCGAGCCAGAGGTCCTTCTTGCCGAAGCCGCCGCCGAGGGTCTGGGTGGTCGACACCGGGTTGTTGTCCGAACCGGTGCCGATGCGGATGCCGGCGCTCCAGCTTTCCGACAGAGCCGCCTTGAGGCCGAAGCGCGCGCGCAGGCGCAGCAGGCTGTCGCGGTCCTCGCGGGTGTTGAGCAGCGGCGGCAGGCCCGAGCTGGTATTCGGGTTGACGTCATAGGGACCGTCGTCGTTGAGTTCGGCGAAGTCGGTGATCTGGTTGCTGTTGCCGTTGCCGAAGGAGCGCGACTCGTAGCGCAGGCGCACGTCGCCGTCGAAGCTGATGCGCGAGGCCCAGTCCGGGAAGGCGTTGGGCTGCGCCCAGTTCTCCGCCTTGGCCTGGGTCATTACCTCGGCCTTCACTTCGTCGCGGATCTGGTCGCGCACCACCTGCGGGATATAGGGTACGCGGACCTCCCCGGGGACCGCGGCGACGGCCGCCGCGGGCGCCACGGCCTGGCGCGCCTGCTGGGCCTGCAACGCCTCGGCCTCGGCCTGCCTGACC
The DNA here is from genome assembly GCF_056782835.1 of Pseudomonas sp. 20-5. Classification (NCBI taxonomy): domain Bacteria; kingdom Pseudomonadati; phylum Pseudomonadota; class Gammaproteobacteria; order Pseudomonadales; family Pseudomonadaceae; genus Pseudomonas; species Pseudomonas sp. 20-5. Next base: position 4,782,015 of record NZ_CM165584.1, read on the forward strand.
AGCGCATCGGCCTGTTCCTTCTTCAACACGCCCTGCTGTACCAACAGGCGGATCAGGTTGATCGTGGCGTTCTCCGAGGGCGCCGGCGGCTGGGCCTGCGCCTGGCCGGCCAGCGCGGCGAGCATGACGCCCATCCCCAGCGCCAGTCGGTTCACTTTCGCGTTCATCTGTGTACGGCTCCTAAGGTCCTTCAAGGCAGTCGCCTGCCGGAAATCATTCTGGGTTGGCGTCTTCTCATCCCGGCCGCTTGCCCTGCAGGGCGATGCGCACCGGCAGGGTCAGCGAAGCCGGCGGGCGTTCTTCCAGGCGGCCGGCGGCGCGCAGCGCGGCCAGCACCTTCTGGTCGGTCTCGGGGTCGCCGCTGGAGCGGGTCAGTTCGGCCCGGGTGATATCCCCCGAGGAACTCAGCCAGATCTCCGCCTGCAGGCGGAACGCCAGGTTGCGCAGCTCCGGGTTGTCCCGCAGCAGGCGCTGGAAGGCGTAGGCCAGGTACTGGCTATAGCTGGCGTTGCCGGCGCGACCGCCGCCGGAACCGGCCATCCCGCCGCCCTTGCCGGCGCCGATGTTGAAAGCGTCGGAGCCGGACTGGGCGTCGCCATCCATCTGCATCGGGTCGGCCAGGTCGTCGGCCGGCGACGGCGGCGCTTCCTCCTGCGGCTTGACCTCCTCCAGTTCGGGTTGCGGTTCCGGCTCGACGATCTTTTCCTCTTCCACCGGCTGCTCCGGTTCCGGCGGTTTTTCCGGCGGCGGCGGAGGCGGTGGCGGCAGCGGGATGATCGCCGGCACCTTGGGCGCCTCGCGGCGCACGCCGCTCATGTCGTTGGCCCACTCCCAGACCAGCCAGGCGAGGCCGGCGAGCAGCAGCGCGCCGAGGCCCCACTTGAGGTAGCGCAGGGTCGGGTTCGCCGGGCGGCCGTCGATGGACAGCGGCGCGGCATTTTTCGGCTCGGGGGTGTGCTTGGGATCGGCGGACATGTTCATCCCGGGCCTCAGGTCGGTTTGCCGGTGACCAGGCCGACCTGGGACAGCTCTAGGCGGCGCAGCAGGTCGAGGACCTCGATGACCTTCTGGTACTGCACCGTGGCGTCGCCGCGGACCACTACCGGGAAGTCGGGGTTGAGGGCCTTCTCCGTACGCAGGCGGTCCTCCAGCTCGGGCAGGGTCACCGGGTAGGCGTCGAGGAACACCTGGCCGGCGTCGTTCACCGAGATCGCCTTGGTCTTGGGCTGCGACAGCGCCACGGTGGCACTGGCCTTCGGCAGGTTGATCTGGATCCCGGCGACCTGGGCGGTGGCGGTGAGGATGAACATCACCAGCACCACCATCAGCACGTCCACCAGCGGGGTGATGTTGATGCTGTCGACGGCGCCGTCGTCGTCATCGTCGTGGCTGCTGTTCACGGAAGCCATGGCGTTCTCCTCAGGCCGGCAACGGCTGGCCGTTGCGACGATGGGCCACTTCGCTGAGCTGGCTTTCGCCATGCACCTCGGCGAGGCGGGTGACGAACTCGTCGACGAACACCCGCATGTCCGCGCTGACTTCCTTGTTCCGCGTGACCAGGCGGTTGTAGCCGAACAACGCGGGGATCGCGACGAACAGGCCCATGGCCGTGGCCAGCAGGGCGGCGGCCATGCCCGGGGCGATGGCATTGATGTTGACGTCGCCGGCCATGGCGGTGCCGAGGAACACCACCATGATCCCCAGCACGGTGCCGAGCAGGCCGATGTAGGGGCCGCCGGCGATGGCGTTGGACAGGCTCGACAGGCGCGAGCCGAGCTGCTGGTTCTCCTTGGTGCGCACGCCGTCCATGGAGGCGCGGATCGCCTCGATGGTGGCCGCGGAGACGGAAGAGGTGTCGGCGCCCTGCTCGCGGCGGGTGCGGATCTCCTTCACCGCCACCTGGTACAGGCGCCACAGCGAGGAGTGTTGCAGGCGGGCGGCCAGCTCGCGGTCGTCGGCGAGCAGTTCCAGGCGCGTGCCGACCTCGGCGAAGCGCTCGCGGAACAGCCCGTTGGCGCGACTGACACGGCCGACGTTCTGGTTCTTGCGGTACATGATGACCCACGACTGGACCATCATCAGCGCCAGGATCGCGATGATCACCCAGGCATCCAGCGGCACTGCGTTGAGCAGGAAGCCGAGCTTGCCGAAGCCGAAGCCGGACTGCTTCTCGTCGACCCCGTAGGCCACCAGGCGCGACTCGGCGCCCTGGGCGGTGGCGTCGGCGAGGAGCAGCGCCGCCGGGCGGGCGATCTTCGACAGGCGCAACTCGTCGATGGCGCCCTGGAAGGGTTGCAGGGTCGGCGCCGCGGCGCTCGCCTCACCTTCCCCGCTTGCCGCTTCGGTGGCGACCGCAGGCGCGGCCTGGCCTTCCGCGCCGATGGCGATCGCACCGCTGAACGCCGGCAGCGCCGCCGCCAGGCTGGCGACTTCGCGCCCCCCGAGATACAGCGCCAGCCGGGTACCGTCGGCGACCAGCGCCAGATGCTGCCATTGCCCCTGCGCCAGGGCCTGGCTGGCGGCAGCGCGCTGACCGTTCAGCTCGACGAAGGGCGCGCCCTGGGCCAGGCCGACCAACAGGGCGTTGCCGCCTTCGCGGCGCGACAGCAGGACCTGTTCACCGGCCAGTTGGTCGGGACGCACCCAGCCGCTGAAGCTGAAGGTGCCACCGGCGCTCACCGCCAGCGATGGGCTGGCCGGCAGCAGCAGCGGCTGGCCCAGCAGTTGCGCGGAGCGACCGATGACGCCCTCCACCGGACTGCCGGCGGCGGTCTGCGCATTGTTGGCGTAGGCGGTGGAGTCCCGCGGCGGAGTGCCCGGCGCACCGTCGAAGTGATAGACCAGGGTGTAGTCCGGGTCGAACACCGACTGGCCGTTGCCGCTCTCCGGCGCCTTGGCGTTGCCGTAGTACATCCAGATGTCCTGGCGCTGGCCACCCTCCACCCGCGGCACGTCGACCCAGATCAGGGCCATGCCCATCAGCGGGTCGAAGCTCTCGACCTGGTGGCGCAACACGGTCTTGTCGTCGGCGGCGACGAAGCGGATGTCCGAGCCGTTCTCGTTGACCCCGTCGAAGGTGAAGTTGCCGGTATGCAGGCGCACCAGCAACGGCAGGCGACCGAGACTCTCGTTGATCGCCGCGCCTTGCGGGGTGGTATCGACCGAGACCTGCTTGCGGTACTGCCAGTCGTCCTGCCACCAGGCACTGGCGCTGGCCGGGGCCAGCAGGCCCAGGCAGATCAGCGATGTCAGCAATAAGCGATACATGTGGGGTTACTCCGGGGTCAGCGTCAGAAGCTCGCCTGCACGCTGAAATGCAGGCGCGAGTCGTGTTTGTCGGTGTTCGTCCCTTCCAGCAGCGGGAAGGCCCAGTCGAGGCTGCCGGACAGCCAGTCGGCGAGTTGCGCGCGGGTGCCGATGCCGACGCTGGCCAGGCTGAAGTCGTCGTCCTGTTCGGGCAGCGCATCCTGCAGGCGCAGTTGCGCGCCCTCGGCGAACACGTAGAAGCGCCAGTCGTTGACGTAGCCGCCGGCGCGCTTGCCGAGGAAGCGTCCGAGGGACGGCGTACGCCATTCCTGGGAGAGCAGGTAGCCGTCGTCGGCGGTGTTCTCCGCCGCCAGGTAGCCACGCACGCTGGTGGCACCGCCGGCGGCGAACTGTTCGTTGGAAATCAGCGGCCCGGAGGCGAGCTGGAAGGCCGCCTTGGTCGCCACCTGCCAGTCGCCGCCGAAGGTCAGGGTGTGGTTGAGATCGCCCTTGAGCACGCCGAAGCCGGACTTGGCGCGATAACGCTTGCGGTCGAATTCCTCGTCGTCGTCGCCGTAGCCGAGGAGACTGCCGGTACCGGCCACCAGGCTCAGGCCAAGGGCCAACTGGGAACGTTCGGTGTAGCGGAAACCGTTGTAGCCGAGGGTCAGCGGGGCGTACTTGATCGGCACCCTGTCGTTGTTGCCGCCGATCCGGGTCTGTTCCTCGAAGTCCTTGAAGTCGACGCCGAAGGAGAACGAGTGCGACCAGAGGCCGGTGACCGGCAGGCTGTAGATCGCCGCCACGCCGTAGGAGTGGCCCTGGCCGACCACATTCATGCTGCCCACCGTGGCCACGTCGCTGTCGGACTGGTAGCCGGACAACTGCACGCTCCAGCGCTGGCTCAGCGGCGCGGTATAGGAGCCGGACCAGACCTTGGCGTTGTCCTGGTCCTGCGGCGCGGTGAAATAGGTCAGCGAGATGGCGTGGCCGAGTTGCCAGAGGTTGTCGTAGCCCAGCGAAACCACCGAGCGCAAGTGACGGGTGTCGGCGCTGTAGTCGTTGTTCAGGCCGATGCTGGCGTGCCAGGGATTCTTGTCTTCCACCTGCAGGTCGACGTCCATGGTGCCGGGCCGCTGGCCCTCGCGCACCATCGGCAGCACCTGGCGGCCGGGGGTGCGGTTGACCTGCGCCAGCTCGCGCTGGACCTGGGCGAAGTCGGGCACCTTGCCCTCCTCCAGGGCCGGCACTTCCTCGCGCAACTCCACCGGCGAATAGTGCTTGGCGCCGACCACCCGGACGCGACCGACAGTGGTCTCGGTGACCTGCAGGTAGACCACCCCGCCGCTCACCTGCTGCTCCGGCAGCTCGACGTAGACCGACTGGTAGCCCTTCTCTTGGTAGGCGGCCTGCAGCGCATCGCGCGCCCCCTCGATGTCGCCCAGGCTGCGCTGCGGTCCGAGGAAGGGATACACCGCCGCCTCGATGGCGCGGTTGTCCAGCACGGTGTTGCCGCGTACCACGTACTCGTTGATGTCCACCAGACGCTGGGTCTCGGCTCCCGCCGCGGCGGGAGGGGCCTCGTCGGCCAGCGAAGCGCACGACAATGCGACAGCCAGGCAACCGATCGACCAGCGCTGGCGAAACGGGTGCGCACAATTGAACAGCGAACGCTTCACACGGTCCCCCGAAGTTCCATCGGGACTTATTGTTCTAATGCAACAAGTCCGTTCATCGAACAGTTCTGTGAAAGACAACAAACTAGCGGCGACGCATGAACAACCTGTTAAAAACGGCGCCCGCCCTTATGAAATCTCGTTCTTTTCTATTTTCACTTTCGTGCTAGATATTCAGCCGTCGCGCTCCGCCATGGCGCGCTTGCCATGTATGCAACAAGGCGAAGTTCAGGGAGAACTCCGGCATCTGCATGAGATCCCCGGAAATCACTTCCCCGATAATCCTGCCTATTATCCTTACCGCCTCCGCGCTGTTCAGCAGGACGGTTATATCGCTGACGAAAACCGGAAAATTCCAGATCTTCTGCTTCATTTCCAGGCCGACGAACCAGCGATACAGCAGGTTGTAGTTCAACTGCTCGTACAACTGCTGCTCGCTGGGAATCGCGTACAGCAGTTGCAGCAGCAGCGCGTGGATCAGCGGCTCCGGGGCCAACTGCATGCCATGTTCGCGGGCGAGCGCCGAGAGGACTTTCGCCTCTTCGACAAGGAGACTTTCTATTTGCGGTTTCAGCAACGCCAGGGAATGTCCCGGTGGTATATAGCTGGACACTTCCTTGAGCGCACCCTGCCAATCTTCCTGGGACACTATCCAGACCCATGGCGCCCCATATCGATAAACCGATACCGGTTTCTTGCGTGCGGCTTCGACGATCTTCGATAGGCGCTGGTCAAGTTCCTGCATACCGACTTTCGAGTAACTTTCCATCAATACTCACCGTCCTTCGCCGTATTCACCGGAGTGACCACGGCCGTTAGCGGATACTGTTCTCTTGTTTCAGAGCGGAACGCGTCTTTCTCGAACGACACGCTCATTTCCAGCAACCGGTCAGCGCAACCGGGAAATGGCCGATTCCTTTCGTTCCCGTCCCTGCCTTTCACCACTGAATTCCGTTTTCCTCATTCACACCTGTTTGACGGCAACCCCGCCGCACCACCGAACTTTTGTCATGAAAACTTCATGCGGCCGGCCATTCGCGCGCCGCCGGCGGGGACGAACGGGCATTCACCCGAGAATCGACCAGCGCCTCGGAAGTTCGCCGAAAAAAAGGCCCTCCGTGGGGAGGGCCTGGCGGGTATCGTGCCTCCGCGGCGGTGCCCTACAGGATCAGGTTGCCGCGCTCTTCATCGGTCAATTGGCTGCGCGCCTGTTCGCCGAGGGCTCCGGCGCCGAGCACCTGCACGGCGCTGTCCGGGTTGTAGCCCGGCGAACGACTGGCGCCGTCGCGCGAAGGCTCCAGGCGCTCGTTGCCGAACCCGAGCACCTGCACCGTGATCACCGACGGCATGCGCTGCCGCGCGGCGGCCTGCTGCTGGCGACTGACGTCCTCCGCCGCCTGGGTCGCGGAACTCGCCGCGGCGCTGGCGGAGGTCAACGCACCGGTATTCACCGAAGCCACCAGCGGAATGCCGCTGGACTGGCCCTGGGTCTGGATGTTCGCCGCGTTGACCACCTGCAGCGCCGCCACGTTGACGTTGCCGGAGACCCGGATGCCCGCCTCGCCGGCGTCGATGGTGCCGAGCGGGGCGATCAGGTCGATGTCGCCCGGCGCCACTTCGGGAATCGGGTTGAGGGTGGCGATACCGGCGCCGGTGCTGGGCACCTGCGGCGACAGGCTGACGTTGCCCCAGGCGTCGTAGATGCGCCGCGGCGGGGTGTACACCACGGTGGTCTGGGAACCGCGACCGGCGTTGATGTCGCCTTCCGCCGACCAGGCCAATATGCTGCCGCCGAAGGTGGTCATGATGCGGCTCTGGCCGAGCAGGATGCTGTCCCGCGAGTAGGCCTGGATATCGCCCTGGCCCTGGGTGACGATGCCTGCGGTAGACGGCGGCGCCTCGCCCTCGATACCGAACACCTGGCGCCCGCCGGGGCTGAGCAACTGGATGTCGCCGCCGAAGTCGGTGTGCACGCCGGCACCGCCATACATGACGATATCGCCTTCGTAGCTGATCGGATTGCCCGCCGGATCGCGCTCGGGGAACAGCGCGGCGATCGCGTTGCGCCCACGCAGGTAGCTACCCTGGCGTACCCCGCCGACTTCGTTGTACTCGCGGCCGCCGGCCCTGAGTTCGGCGAAGTACACCTGGCGGGCGAAGATCCGCTGCTGCTCGGCGGGCAGGCCGGCGAAGAACGCCTGGGCCTGTTCCGCGTCGCCGGCGAAGCCGAAGCGCTCGTTCAACCACTTGGCCAACTCGCTTTCGTAGGTCCTGACCACCTTGCCCGGCTGCTCGGCCAACGGGGTGCCGCCCTGCGCCAGGTTGGCCGGATCCAGGTAGCGCTCGAGGAAGGCCTGATAGTCGGCCCCCGCCGCGCCGGCCTGGAGCACGATATCGGCACCCGGCCGGCTGTCGCCCGGCACCACCGCGCCGAGACTGGTGATCGCCGCGCGATCCTCCATGAGAATGTTGCGCCCGGCGCTGATCTCCAGGGTACCGGGGCCGGCGACGTTGAAGTTGCCGTAGAGGATGTCGCGGCCGGCCTGGACCAGCGAGAGGTCGTTGGGGTCGTCGTGGACGAAGAGGTTGCCGGTGAACGAGGCATCCGTACTGATCTGACTGGGAGCGCTGATACGCTGTCCCAATGGGGTTCCGGAGGCTACGATGTCGCGCCCGGCGCGCATCCAGACGGGACCCGCACCTTCATACCAGGTTTGCCCGGCGCGGTTCCCCGCCTGCTCGCCGAAACGAATCTGCGCACCGCTATTGAGCCCGACGATATCTCCTGTCAACGCATAGAAACGCGCCGGTTGCAGATCGCGCGCCAAGCTCGCAGCGCTATCGGGGCCGAAGTAGAACAGAGGCAATCCGCCAATGACGGCCGGATTCCCGTCCGGACTGCCGTTGCCGGCTATCGGGTTGAGCAGCGCGGCATCGGAGTAGCCGGCAAATGCCGGCGTCCAGATCGATGGCAGGTTCGCAGGATCGGCACCTGAGCGTTGCACCGAATAGCCACCGGCATAAATGGAGTCTCCAGCCAGCAACTCCAGTTCACCGTTGAGCGACGGTGCCAGTAACAAGGAGTAGGGAGTGGTCGAGACATTCAGGCTCACGCCTCCCATGTAACCGCTGGAAGGACCGAGATAGATACTTCCTTCCGGGGCCGCCGCACGTACTATCGATGGATAGATGAATCGCCCATCGCTAGGCGACAGGTTTCGGCCTGCCATGGGAATAGCGTTGGTTGCCTCGACCAATTGGGTGCTGGGCGTCAGGTTGCCGCCCGCCGCAAACAGATCGATCGAGGTGTGTGCAGTCCAGAGACTGAACCAAGCGATCCCGCCCCCTTGGTAGACGCTGCCATCGGGAGCCGTGAAGCCAACGGTATTCGGCACCCCCACCCTACCGGGATCAGTCACCCCGCCCAGGACCAGGTCGCCACGGGTTTCCAGACGCATGCCAGTATCTCCGGCCACCAGGGTGAGGCCGCCCGTGGAGCTAGCCAGCGTCGGGCTGAACGCATCCCTGCTGCGCACTTCGGCGGGGTCCCGCAGTAGAGTGTCGTAGCGAGGATCAATGCCTCCCAGCGCACCACTGTACAAGCTCGCGGAACCGCGCAGATTGATGAGGGCCCCCTGCAGATCGTGAATGGTGCCGCCGCTGTAAAGACCGTCAAACCCCGAACTCGAGTAGGTCTGGGTAGCCCGCGCCTCCCGGCTCGGGTTCACCTCCCCGCCAATTCTCACATTCAGGTCACCGCCGCCGCCAAGTTGCAGCGCGCCGTCGGAGGTGAGCCGGCCAGTGCCGGCAACCGCCAAGACCAGTCCCTGGCTGCGCGGATTAAGGTTACCGGACGAAGGTATCGAACCATCTCCGCGTGGCGCGATATTGCCGGCATCACCTCCGGTTCGCATGCTGAGATTGCCGCCTCCCAGAGTGCCGAAACCGGTGAAGCCGACCAGATAGGGAGCATCTCCCTCCGCGCCACGCACATAGCTGCCGAAATTGACCCACCAGGCCGTCGGCACTCCTTCCCTATCGGCGCTGCCCTGGCGCCAGAGCCAGTTGCCGACTGCAGCGCTGGGGGGCAAGGGGCGAATGGGATCGCTACTTGTCAGTTTCTCGGCCCATTGATCGCCAACCACATCACCGCCAACGGCGATATCGAGGTTGCCGCCATGTTCCGGATACCAGGCCTGGTACTGGCTGGTTGAGAGCACTTCGTAATCCGCGCCACCGGCGCCCAGTACCGACCCATTGAACAGACCGCGAGGCTGATTGAATCCCGTCGCGACATCGGCGGCCTGCGTTCCGGCGGTATAGACGCCGTACGGCGACCATTGCGTAAGGTTACCGGCACTGGCCAGGTCAAGATCGCCAGTGCCGGTGCGCAGCACACTGAACAACTGGTTCTGCGGTGTGACCACGGTTTTGCCGAGATTCTCGATACACAGGGACGGATCGACACTGCACCACCACAGATCGCCCTCGCCGATCGCCGTACCAGCAGGCATGCCCAGGTAATTGCCGGGCGCCCAGGTCCAGCGGGGAGGCTCGGCACAATACGGCCCCAGCCCGCAGATCCATTCATTGCTCTCGTCGACCGGAGTTCCCGGGGTGATCCCCCAGTCGGTAGCCTGATCGGTGAACACCAGCCCTCCCGAGCTCTGTTCGATCTTCGCCTGATAGTGCGTATCGGCCAGGTTCAGGCTGGCCGAGGAGTCCGGACGCACCAGACGGTTGTCGGCAGCCGCGAGATCGGCACCGGCGACCAGGCGCATGGACCAGGACTGGCTACCGGCCGGCAGCATCTCGGCCAATGCCCAGTTGCGTCCCTGGCGGACACCGTCGCTGGGCCGCAACTCGATGAAAGGCGCATCGCCAGCCAGTACCACCTCGGTCTGCGAAGGGATCAGAGAACCACGTGCCAAGGCCAGCTCTCCATTGAGCAGCAGGACATTGGGTCTGCTTGGCCCCTCGCGCAGGATGCTCGGCAAGGGCACGCCCGCAGGCCAGGTCATCGCCTGCACGCTGGCCGGTGCAGCCAGCAGGGTACCGGCACCCAGCCGGCTGCCGACCTCCAGCGTCACCCCGTCGCGCAGCAGGCTGCCCGCGGCGTACAGCAGGTTGCCGGCGGCATCGTGGATGTCCGCTACCAGCACGCTGCCGGCGGCCAGGGTATAGGGCTGTTCGAGTACCGCCTCGGTGGCCAGACGGGTGCCGGCGGCCAGGGTGGTGCCCTTGATCGGCAGGTCGTAGTTGAGGGTGCGGCCGCCGAGGAACGCGGTACCGTCGCCGAGCACCACGCCCGGGCCGGGAACCACCAGGTCGCCACCGAACGGCTGCACTCCCGGGGTGAGGATCCAGCCCTTGTCGTCCGGCGAGTCCGGCGGCGGCGCGAAGCCGTCGTTGATACTGCCGTAGAGGTTCAGGTCACCGCCGGCGCGCAGCACCAGCGCGCCGACCTCGCCGGAACCGTAGACCTCGGTCAGCGGCGTGTTCGGATTGAGGCTGGCGTAGCGGTAGCCGGACAGATCGAGATCGCCCTGCACCACCAGATCGCCGTCCGCCGTTGCGCTGACGATCTCCACCCCTGGACGCAGGTGGAAAGCATCCGCGTAGGTGGCATTGGTCAGTCCGGCCAGCTTGCCGTCGAGCAACTCGCGGTTGGCCAGCGCCGCGGCGATGAACGCGCTGCTCTCGGCATGCCGCGCATCGAGGTAAGCCTGGTCGATCACCTGGTAGGGCCGCCCGCCGGCCGCCGGATCGTTGCCCCAGCGCGCATCGTCGTAACGCTGCACCGCGTTCAGGGCGATGCTGCCGGCGCCGCGGATGTCCAGCGCGCCGCTGGCATCGATGGCGATGTCGCCGGCGCTGACCCCGCCCAGGCGTGGCGCGTTCAACTCCAACGTGCCACGGGCGACGCCATCAACCTGTTCCGCTGGCGCCGCGGTGCCATGGCGCAGGTCGATGCGCGCGCCGCCGGCCAGGACCAAGGTGCCGCTGCCGGAACTCAGCTCGACCATCGCCCGGTTCGGGCTGTCGATGATCTGCCCGTAGCTGTCGCGCCGCAGCAGGCTCCCATGCGCATCCAGCAGCGCGTTGCCGCCCAGGCTCAGGCCGCGGCCACCGGCCAGGCGGATCTCGCCGACCTGCGCGCCGCTGGCGTCCACCGTTCCGCTCACGCCGAGCTGGCCATTGTCGAGGGACACCTCGATGCGATGCGCCTTCAGGCCGTCGCCGATCTGCAGGTCGCCTTGCTTGAGCTGGAAGCGCCGCGCGCCGAAGACCTCGCCCTGGTTCAGGCGCTGGTTCAAGGCGGTGAACTGCTCGCTCAGGCTGCCGCCGTCGCCCAGGCGCTGGGCGCGGATCTCCAGCTCGCCACCGAGGAACGGCACGCGGGTGCCGCCGGCATCGTAGTCGCCGCTGGCGCCACCCAGTATGCGGCCCTGCAGGTCCACCACCCCGGCGTCCTCGGCCAACGCCACGGCGCTCAGGGTACCGCCGCGGTTGTTGCGCGCCGACAGGTCGATCAGCGAACCGGCGGCCTGGCGAATGTCGCCGGCGCGACTGCTCAGCAGCAGGTCGCCACCCCAACTGTATTTATCCACATCGTTGAAGCTGGCCTTGCGTCCGGCCAGGTCGATGCGCGCGCCATCGCCCAGCTCCAGGTCGTCTTCGGCGCTCAGGCTCAGCTTGCCGCTGGGTAGCGAGACCGCGCTATCCAGGCGGATCTCGCGGGCGCTGAGGGACAACTCGGCACCAAGCCCGGCGGTGCCGCTGTCGAAGGTCACCGCGGCAGCGCCCGCCGGCGCCGCCAGGCTGAGGCTACCGCCGCTGCTGATCCGACTCAGCGAGCCGGCCTCGCCGGTCAGCAACGGCGTGCTCAGACGCAGGTCGCCGCCACTGTAGCGCAGGCCTTCGCCGGCGACGTAGCCGTCCAGGCGCTGGTAGACCCGCAAGCTGCCCTTGTGGTTGGCGCTGATCCGCTCGCTGGCGTTCAGTTGCACCTCGGCGAAGCCCAGCGCCAGGCGCGCCTCGTCGGTCTCGCCGGCCGGCTGGGTATTCGCGCCGTAGCCCAGGGTGATGCGCTCGGCATCCACCCGCAGGGTTCCGCTACCGCTACCGGCGCCGCCGGCGACCGGTCCTGCGGCCGGCTGGCTGGAGCCGCTCCAGACCAGGCTGGCGGTGCGAATGCTGGCGACATCCTCGCCGGTGCCATGGCCGTAGATGGCCGGGGTGCCCAGCACCAGGTTGGCCAGGCTGGATTTGCCGGTGGCCGGGTCGTAGGTGTCGAGGCTGACGCTACCGTACATGTTGACCGCATCGCGAGCGCTGAGGATCAGGTTTTCCAGGGCCGGAATACCCGCCCCGCGCTCGCCGCGCAGCAGGCGCTGGAGCACCGTCTGGTCCAGCGCCAGGCCGTTCGGCAACACGCCGCGAGCGGCCGCGTCGGCCAGCGACTGGCTGGAGCCGATATTGATCGTACTCAGCGCCAGGCTGAGATTGCGTGTCCCGTAACGAACGTTGTCGCCAAACGTCACCGTACCATTGGTGGCGATACCCAGAGTGCCCTCCGAATAGAGTTCGGTGTCGGCGCAGCCCGCCCCTTCCGCACAACCTCCGAGACGAACCGGTAACGAGCTATCCGCTGCGGGTGCCAGCAGGTTCAGCCATCCGTTGGACAAGAGCAGCAGGTTACGGCCGCCGGGTTGATAGATGAAACCATCGGACGAATCGTATGCAGTCTTGCCTTTCCCCAGAGTGCTGATGCCACTCCCGCCTTCAAGGGTGATATCCCTGCCAATGATCACCTCCGGTGCGGAAAGGTGCGCGCCCTTTCGCAGCACAACGGGAAAGAGCCGGTTGCTCCCGCCGAACTGGACGAAGTTTCCTTGCTCGCCGTATTCGACGTAGGGCAGCGTGCCAATGGCGATACGGCTGGCGCCTATTGCATTCAGATCGTCCGCAACCAACGACACGCCAGCGAAATCGGAGTCGGGCAGCCCACCTTCAGGCAGAATCTCGACGCCCGCCTCGGCATCCACGATGAGGCTGCCGCCATATCCGCTTTCTTCCGGCGTGAAGTCGACCTTCCCCTCGAAGCTCAGGGCGTTTTCCCGAAGCTCCTCATCCGCGCGCAATCCCAGGTAGAGGGATCTGGCATCCACTGGCAACATCGCTCTGGGGATGTTCTTGCGCGCGGCATCGGCGCGAATGAAATCCGCATAGCTCATTTCGTTGTACTGCGAGTAGCGGCGCAGCGTATCGGCGGAAGACAGGATGACCTGACGGCTCAGACTGTCGCGGATGGACGTGCCGGCAATCGACAACTGCCCGGACGTCGCCCAGGAGCCATTGCGCAACCCCTGCGTCGCCATGGGCGCGCCTTGCCCCGCCAGACCGTTGATCTCGACGCGGAAAGCGCCCGGCAACAGGGCATAGGTCGAAGGCAGCAAGGTGTAGGTACCGGCGGCCAGGCCGGGAACGCCATCCCCGATGGTGACCTGTTGCCCGACCAACGGCTGGATGGCGCCCGCCTCGCCGCCCAATGGCGCACTAACGGCCTGGTGTCCAGGCACGATGGCATACACCGGGTTGCTGGACAGCTCCGGCAGACGGAACCCATCATTGTCCTGCTGCACCAGGGGATGAAAACGCGCATCGGTCGAACCCCCTCTGCCGGAGATGAATCCAGCCCCCGCGAGTTCGCCGCCGCCGGACAGGTCCAGCCGCGCGCCCTGTTGCACATCGACCTCGCTGGCATAAAGGCCGACTCCCGCAACCAGTGTCCCAGCAGCGAGAGCGCCCCCGGCACCGGTCAGTTGAATGGGGACCTGGTTGACCAGATAGTTGATCCCATCGGTCGTGCCTCCATAGGGCATAACCAGCTCAGCGCCGCTGACCGAGGTCAGGCTACCCGGCAACAACCTTACCGTGCCCGGGGCACGATCCAGATTGCTGCCGAACTGGATGAGCCCCAGCGGCGCACGCACCACGCCACCCTGCTCGATATTCGATGCCATGAACGCCAGACTGCCGAATACCGACAGCGGAGTGTCCGGCAAGGACTCGCCGCTACGTTCGATAGCCAAATGCCGTTCGGCATCGAAGACGGCCTGCCCCCTCTCATCCAGTCCATACCCGGCATAGAGGGTCGAACTCGCTCCCGTCACCGGATAGAGTTGGGCCGCAGTCAGTTGCAGATCGCCGTGGGTTATCAAGCGCCCCGACGGATCGCCATTCTCTGGATAGTCGCCAGCGAAACGCAGGTCGCCCTCGCTGCGCAGCGTTACCTTCTCGAAACCTGGTCGCTGATAGCGGACAGCCTCTGCGTTGACCCCATTGATCACCCCGTCGCTACCGAATGACAAGCGCCCGGCGATATCCAGCAGGCGCCCGGCAGAAACCTGCAAGCGAACCTGCTCCGCTGTCGCGGTCGGCCCGTACGTGAGACGCGGACGAAACTCGCCAGAGGCCTGCTGCCCATACATCCCGATGCCGGAAAGGCGGACATAGGGCGCCTGCAACTTCACCTCGCTCGGCCCGCCACCTGTGGCGGCTATCGTCCCCGCGTACAGATTCAGGCTGCGCCCCATCGCAAGATCGATGTTCCCCTCGAACGACAGCGGACCGTTGCTGAACAACGAAAGTTGGTCGAATCCGCCGCCCGTCAGCGACTGAGTCCCAACTCGGCTCTGGCCATAGCGCAGAGCCGAATCGTCCATTCCCGGTTGCAGCAAGGTCGGTAATCCCGAATCGGCGTGCCCTGCCGTCAGGATCAGCTCACGCATGGCCAATACCCGGTCATCCACGACAGTAAAACCTTGGTACAGGGGAGCGTCCGCAATGATCTCCAGGCTGCCGCCCGCCGCTCCCGAGCCGCCGGCTGCGGCGCGCAACGAGCCGTCTAGATACAGCCCATTGTAGGAACTGAGAGCGATGCGCCCGCCGTCGCCGGCCAGCAAAACCCTTCCCAGTCCCGGTACATCCAGCTGTGCCTGGCTGCCGGAGGCCTCCAGTCGTGCACCGGGGCGTACGATGACGAACGCATCCGCCGAGGTCGCGATCGCCTTGCCCGGATCGATCTCGCCGCCGATGACGATGCTGCCGCCGGACTGCACTTCTCCATAGCGGCGACCGCGCCCATCCAAGGCAGTGACAGCGCGGCCGGCAACATCCAGCAATGCCTGCTCTCCAATCCAGATGGAGCGAGCATGGGGCTGGCCTTGCGCCTTGGGCTGATTGTCCTGGGTAACGTCGAGCGCGCCGAACTGCTGCTGGCGCACGTCGATGCGTCCGCCCCAAGCGTTCAGAATGCCATCCAAGGTGATCTGTCCGGGACCGCGCAGGACGATGGCGCGCCCCGGATCGACCTCGACCAGCGAACCGCGCCCCAGCTCCAGCGTCTGGCTGGCGGGATCGAGCTGCCCGAGGATATTGCCGTCGCCGCCTGCCTGCAGGTACAGGTCCGCCCCTTCGCGTTGGACCAAGCGTCCGGCCAAGGCATCCTCTAGGTACAGCGGCGGTATCCAGGCCTCCAGCGCCTCTCGCGGCGCCTCGCCAGCCGCGACCTCGCCGGCCCCGCTGGCGAAACGGTAGACCGGCCGCGCGACCCGCACCTGGGCATCCTCGGCTACCGTCAATCCGGAGCGACCGACCACCCGGTAGCTGGCGAAGCCCTGCTGGAAGAAATCTTCGGCCAGTTGCAGGCTGCCATCCCCGAGGTCGCCGCCGCCGATCCGCACCTTGCCGCTCTGCAGCGATAGCGTGCCGGCGCCACTCGTGCCGAGACCATTCAATGTGCCGCCCAACTGCAATTGGCCATCGCTGGCCTGCGCCAGCCCGGCACTGGCGTGCAAGGCGATGTCGCCGCCGCGTCCGCCCAGTCGTTTGCCGTCGGCCAGCAGCGCCGCCCCGGACGACACGTCGAGCAGACTGCCCTGTCCCAGGCTCAGGTCGCCGCCGCTGCGCAGGGAAATCCGTCCGCCGTCGCGGTAGACCAACGTATCGTTGTCCTCCGGCGCCAGCAGCAGGTTGCTCCACAAGCCGCTGGCATCCAGTCGTACACCATCGCCCACGCGCAAGATGCCGGCTTCGCGGCCGGCATCGACGAAACCATCGATCGTCCCGTTCGGGGAAATCTGCGCCAGTACGTTGCCGGCCTGCAGGCTGCCGCCATGAGCGGTGATGTCGGCGTCGATCGCCACGTCTTTGGCGAACAGGATCGCCTCGCCGCCATTGGCCAGGGTCAGCGCGCTGTCGACGCGGATGCTCTCGCCGGCCGCCACCTTCAGGCCGCCCAGCTGGAAGCCGTTGAGCAGTTCGCTGTCCAGGCTCAGGCGGCCCTGGCGCTCGGCGGCCACCGGAGCGTCCAGGGTCGGCTCCTCGGCCGCCACCTCGCCGGCACCGATGACCACCTGCTTGAGGCTGCCGGCATCGGCGCCGAGAGCGTACTCCAGCAGGCCGCTGCTCTTCACGTAGTAGGGGGTGTAGCGCCCGACGACCAGCTGCGCGCCGCGCGCCACGGCATTCTGCGACTGGTTGTAGCCGTCCAGGCCGGCCTGTGGCGCTTCGGTCTGCCGCTCGCCGCGATAGGTATCGCCGACCACCTGGCCGTCGAGCCGCGCATTGGCGCTGCCGATCACCAGACTGCCGGCGTCGCGGCCAACGCTGTAGCCGTTCTCGTAGCGCTGGGTCGGCGCGATCAGCGGATTGTAGAAATAACGGGTCTGGTCCCAGCGCTCGCTGTGTGCCTCGTAGCCGCGGTAGATGCCGTCGTAGAGCAGGTCACCCGGCGCCGAGCCGAGTTCGTAGAGGCGTCCGTCCGAGCCCTTCAGCCAGGTCTGGCGGATGTAGCCGCCCTGCACATCGAGGGTTCCGCCGGACAGGTTGATCTGTGAACCGGCCTGGGTCACCACGTCGTTGCCGGTGAAACTGACGATGCCGCCCTGGGCCATCCACTCGCCCGCCGAGTGGCCCTGGGTGCCCAGGTAGCCACCGACCTCCAGCAGGCCGCCAGCGGTGTACCAGCGGTCGCTGGCATAGCCGTTGGTGCCGGCAGGCACCCGTACCAGGTCGCGCACGTCGACCCACACGTCCTGGCTGTTCAGACCGCCGCCCTCGCGGTTGACCGAGGCGTCGCGCTGCTCGTTGCCGCGCACGTTGACCTTGATGCTGTTGGTCTCCATCGCCACCTGCACGCCTTGCGCGCCGGAGACATCGATCACCGCGCCGTCGCGCAGCAGCGCGCGCTGGCCAGCGTTGACCGCCACCTGGCCACCGCTGGCGAGGGTGATGGAGCCGTCGCGGAAATCGACGCTGCCGGCGGAGTCGATCTCCACCCGCGACAGGTCGCGGCGGTCGTCGTCGCCCCGACTGACGGCGGCACTGGAGCCGTTCAACGGCTTGAGCAAGGCCTCGCGCTGGCTGTCGAGGGCGGCGCTGCCGCTGCTATCCACCAGGATGGCGCTGGTGGCACCTTCGGCCAGGGTGATCCGCTCGCTGGCCTTCAGGTGCAGGGTGCCGCGGCTGTCCACCGAACTGCTGGAAAGCAATACGCCGGCCTGCTCCACCTCGCGGCCGCTGAGGCTGATATCGCCGGTGGCGGCCTGCACCAGGCCGCTGTTGCGCACCCGGCCGGCACTGCTGTCGGCGGCGAAGCCCGGCAGCACCTCGTTACCGCGGGTGGTGGAGGTCAGGTTGCCGTCGGTGCCCTGGCCACGGCGGATGACGAAGCTGTCGCCGGCGGACAGGACCGTCTGCCCCTTCGGTGTGACGATGCTGCCGGCGTTGTCCACCTCGCTGCCGAGCAGCAGGACGTAGCCGCCGCCCCTGGTCGAGCCGGACGGCGCTGCCGTACGCAACTGTGCCCCCTGCTCCACGCGCACGGCGCCGGCCGCGTCGGTGAAGGTCGGACGGCTGCCGGCGTTGTCGTAGTAGAGGCCGCGCTGACGGAACTGTTCGTCCGAGATGTTCGCCGCCGCCACCGTCAGGTTGCGCACGTCCACCTGGCTGCTGCCGGAAAACACCACGCCGTTGCGGTTGACCAGCATCACCGTGCC